>NZ_CP170570.1:0-4800000 GCF_042751225.1 Nonomuraea fastidiosa | reverse complement strand
AACGACCCGCCGTACTCAACGGCCTGCTTCACCCACCCCCGCGCCATCACCGTCCACACTCCGCAACTCCACTCGCACTACACCGCACCACGAACCCACGCGCACAAGACGCCCCAACCGCAGCCGCGGCGCACAGCGCCAACACCCGCGACCCGCCAGGACACCATCCAAGCCGCCCCGACCTCAGCCACGTACAGCGCAAGCACCCCGACCCGCCCGGGTACCACCCAAGCCGCCGGCTTGCTCGCCCCCACGTCACCTCCGCCGGCTCGATGCGCGCGTGTCACCCTCCGCCGACGCGAGCCGTCGTGCGCCACCCTGCGACAGTCCACGCCCGTGGACGGCACATGGGCCGCGACGCCCATGCAGCCCGACCACCGGAACCTCTCACTCGTCTCCCGCAGAGGGGGCCGACGCACCCTCCGAAGGGGACGGCACACCCTCCGAAGGGGACGGCACACCCTCCGAAGGGGACGGCACATCCCCAGAGGAGGCCGACGCGCCTTCAGAAGAGGCCGCCGCACCTTCCGAGCCGACCGGCACGTCCCCCAGACGCCCGTTCCCCCCTCCCCGCGGGAACCCGTGATCCTCCGTCGGCAGGCCGGGCCGCGGCCTGCGCGGGACCGGGAACAGGTTGAGCTGCACCTCGGAGACCCTGGCCCCCTCAGGCGCCGTCTCAGCATCCCGATTCCGCACCAAGTACGGCTCGATCAGCTTCTCGATCTCCTGGTTCAGGCACGCCAGCTCACGCGCGTTCACCCTGATGCGATGCCGGGCGAATCTGACCGCGTCGCGCCACTCCTGGGTCTCCTTCTCGACCTCCTGCAGCGCGCGTTCGGCCTCCTCATGCGCAGAACGCCGCAACGCGGCGATCAGATGCCGCTTGGCGGTCCGCACCTCGGGCTGGTCCTCGGGCTGGATGCCGACGGCGAGCCTGCGGTCGACGGCCCGCCACACCCGTTCCCTGCCGTCGCCGCGCGGGGGCGCGTCCTCGACGAAGCCGTACTTGGCGAGCATGCGCAGGTGATAGCTGGCGGCGCTGGGGGTGATGCCCGCGATCTCCGCGACCTCGGTGGCGGTGGCGCTCCCCTCCACGCCCAGCCGATTCAGGATCGCCAGTCTCGCAGGGTGCGCCAGCGCCCTCATCGCCTTGGGGTCGCTGAGCGTCGAAGTGTCGCCGGTCATGAGGCAACGGTACCCATCCTCAGACTATGAAAGGTTGCTTTCACAATTTATGAAGGGTTATCTTCACATCTATGAAGCATTCCCTTCACGATTCACCGGAGCCCGCGAAGGCCGCCCCGGTGCCCCTGCGCAAGCAGCGCGACTACCGGCTGCTGTGGACAGCCCGTACGATCTCGGTCACCGGTTCTGAGGTCTCCAAGCTGGCCATCCCGTTGACCGCCGTGGCACTGCTGGCCGCGTCCCCGGCGCAGATGGGGATGTTGACGGCGGCGGCGTCCGTACCGGCGCTGCTGTTCGGCCTTCAATCGGGAGCCATCGCCGACCGCCTCACCCGCCATCGGCCGCTGATGATCGCGTGCGAGCTGGTCTCCTGCGCCGCCGCGGTCACGGTGCCTCTGGCGTGGCTGCTCGGCGTGCTGAACGTGACCTGGCTGATCATCGTGGCGCTCGTCATCGGGACGGCGGGAGTGCTGTTCAGGGCGGCCAACTTCCCCCACGTCGCCTCCATCACAGGGCCCGAGCAGCGGACGGAGGCGATGGCGGGGCTTCAGACGACGTACTCGGTGGCCTCGGTCGCCGGTCCCAGCCTCGGCGGTCTGCTGGTGCAGCTTCTGACGGCGCCGCTGGCCGTACTGGCGGAGGCGCTGTCCTTCCTCGCCTCGGCCCTGTTGCTGCGCGCCATACGTACGCCTGAGCGGAACACGCCCGCCGTCTCCAAAGGCATGTGGCGCGACATCCTGGAGGGCCTGAAGGTGAACATCACGCACCCGGTGCTCCGCGCGCTGCTGTTCGCCGGCGTGACGATCAACTTCTTCGCCATGGCGTACACGGCGGTCTACATGCTCTACATGGTCAACACGCTGAACATCCCCAAGGGCCTGATCGGCGTACTGATCGCTTTCAGCGGTGCCGGCGGCCTCCTGGGCGCGTGGCTGACCGCCCGCCTCTCCAAGAGGTACGGCGAGAACCGGATACTCCTCGTGGTCGTGCTCTTCTTCCCCCTGGAGATCCTCACCGTCGGCCTGATCTCCGGCCCGCTGTGGTGGAAGTTCGGTGTTCTGGCACTGACTGGTACGGCCGTCGGCGTCATCGTGGTCTCCTTCGCCACCTGCATGAACGCCATCGTCCTGCAGGAGACCGACCCGCAGCTGCGGGGCCGGGTGAACGCCACGATGACGTTCGCCATTCAGGGCGTGCTGTCGCTCGGCGGCCTGGTGGGCGGCTTCCTGGCGGAGATCATCGGCCTACGCCCCGTGATCATCGTCTGCGCCGGCGGCATAGCCCTGGCCACGTTCTGGATCTGGTTCTCCCCCATCCGCCCCGGCCACCGCCGCCCCACCCGCCCGATCACCCCGTCACCGCCTCCCAGCACGGAACCCTTCATCACCACGAAACGCCACTCCGCCCCCTGACCACCACCCCACCCGCGCCCGCTGCCCTCGGCCCCTGCCGGCCCCGCCATCACCCGGCTTCGGCTCGGCCCTGTGCGATAGCCGACTCGCCACACCCCGGTCGCCAGACCACCATCGCGCCCCACCACCACAGCGTCGCCCTGAACCACCGTCACGATCAGTTGCCATTGCCGCCCCGCCTCAGCAACTCCTCCACAGCCCAACCCTGCTGATCTCCTCCCATCCACAGAACGACGTTCACCGCCCCGCCGAACCCACCGCACCGGCCAGACTCCCGCGCATGAACGTCGCACCCCCTCACCAACCACCGACCCTCAACGCCCTCGAACCCCTCGAAGCGACACCTGCCAGCAGACACCCCACACCCCTGCCTCCAGGCCACCCCAGCGCCACTCAAGGCCAGTCTTGCTGTCCGACCAGAGCCCGCACCCTCCATCCACTGAGCGAGGCCCGCACCCGTTATCCACTGAGCCAGGCCCGCACCCAACCAGCCCGATACACACCGAAGAGAGCCCGCACCCAACCTGCCCAGTACTCACCGAAGAGAGCCCGCACTCAACCTGCCCGGTACACACTGACCAGACCCTGCACCCAGCCTGCCCGCATCAAGATCGCCCTCTTCACAACCCTCATAACCGCATTCACGCTCCTCCCCCTCCCAGCGATCCCAGCAAGGGCCTCGCCCCCGACCGAAGCCCTCACCTGGCGCTGGCCCCTGCACGGACAGCCCAGGATCCTGCGCCGCTTCGCTCCGCCGCCCAAGCCCTGGCTGGCCGGCCACCGCGGCATCGACCTGGCCGCCCCGGTAGCCACCCCGGTCCTGGCAGCAGGCCCCGGCACCATCCGCTTCGCAGGCCCGGTAGCGGGGAAGGGCGTGGTGACCATCGATCACCCGAACGGCCTGCGCACCACGTACCTCCCCGTGAAGCCCTCCGTGTCCCGAGGCCACCAGGTGACCCCAGGCACCGAGATAGGTGTCATCGACGGCTCAAAACCGCACTGCCCGGAGTCCTGCCTGCACTGGGGCCTCATCCGAGACGCCCACTACCTCAACCCCCTCCACCTGCTCGGCCACGCCCCCACCCGCCTCCTCCCCTTCTGGCCCCAGGCTGGCAACCGCTTCACGCACGACCGCAGCACCACCGTCACCCCACACCCCACCGCAATGCCTTCCGCTGTGCCTCAACACGCACCGATCGGCAACACTCGGCCCTTCGACGCAATCCCACGCCAGATCACCGACCCCTTCGACGCAGTCCCGCGCCAGATCACCGAACCCTCCGACGCAGACCTACACCGAGCCACCAAGCCCGCCGACAGCCACCCCTCGTTCACCGCACTCGCACACCACTCACCGGTCGCCGGCGCACTCCCAGCCCTGGATCCCCGTGCACTCCCAACCCCGTCCACAAGCACCACCAAGCAAACGATCGCGATCACACCACCCGCCACCGCACCCAACGCATCAGCGACAGCCACAACCCAACCCCCAGCCAACACCCTGGCCACCACGGGAGAAAGATGGCCGGAAGCTGAGGTCATCAGATTGGCCGACAGCGCAGGCGACACGGCATCCGCCCCCTTGGCAGACGTCAGGAGCGTCAGAAGCAGTCCCAACACACAGACCACCGCCGGAGACATCCAGGGGACCGAAACAGCACTTGACGCACCCACCAATGGCACGGCAGAGACGCGGGCCGCCACCGAGCCTCAGGAACTCACAACGAAAGCCTCGAAAAGCACGCGCCGCCACCCACGAACCACCACGGACAGCCCGGACCCGATCCCCACCCTCATACGAGCCGCGTCCTACCCACTCACTACGGCCCTGGCCGTAACAGCCCTCTTGGCATCACTGCTCCTCATAGCGCTCCGATGCCACAAACACCGAGGCCACCGAACCACACCCCGCCGCCGAACTGCTACCAAAGGCCAACACCGCAAGCGCCGCCCTCACCGCCCCCGCCGCCAAAGATCAAGACCGAGAAACCACCATCATTCTTGACCCACGCCCCACCCGCGCCCCGCCTGCCTTCCCCGTACCCACACCAGCCCTAACCCCCGCCGACCCCCCACGATGACGACACGACGCAACCACGACGGGGCGGGGACGGGACGGGACAGAAGCCACACCCCAACGGCCCTAATCGCGCCCGCTAGCCGGGAGCACGGTTGCCCCCAAACCAGACCACCCACCGCAAACACTGGCCGCTGCCGCAAGACCCGAGACTCTAGCCCCCCCGCCGGCCCCCGACCTCACCCAGCAAGCACAAGTCGCCCAAGCCACTCAATCAGCACCAAACCCAGCAATTAGCCCGCCAAAATCAATGACCCCAAGCATCAAGCCCGCCCGCCTGATCACCGACCCAAATACCCGAGCCGACCTGCTCGATCACTGATCCCAAACACTCAAACCCACCCCCCGATCATCAACCTCAAACACCCGAGCCCACCCGCCCGATCACCAACCCCAAACACCCGAGCCCACCCGCCCGATCACTGGCCCCAACACCCGAGCCCGCTCGAGCCTCCGAACTAAACCCTCGGGACCGCCCACTAACTCAAGCCGCCTTGACCACCGAGCAGCCCTCAATCACAGAACCGCCCTGATCAGCCCAGCCCTGACCCTGAAACCCGCGCCCTGAGCCCTGAGCGCTGAACGCTAATCGCTAAGTGCTGAGCACTCGAAGGATGGAGGATCAAGCCCTTGGATGCGCCTGCCGATAGGCCGCCCGCAACCGCTCAATCGACACATGCGTATAGATCTGCGTGGAGTTCAGCGACGCATGCCCCAGCAGTTCCTGAACGCTACGCAGATCCGCACCCCCTTCGAGCAGGTGCGTGGCCGCACTGTGCCGCAACCCATGCGGCCCCATGTCGGGCGCCCCCTCCACCTGCGCCAACCTCGCATGCACGACCCGCCGCACGGTCCCCGCGTCGATACGACCACCACGTACGCCCAAGAACAGCGCCGGCCCCGACCCGGCCCGTACCCACCTAGGCCGCCCGTGGATGCACCACCGATCCAACGCCCGCAACGCCGGCGCCCCGAACGGCACCACCCGCTCTTTACGCCCCTTGCCCAGTACCTTGATGACGTTCCGCTCCCGATCCACGTCATCGACATCGAGCGCACACAGCTCGCTCACCCGCACCCCGGTCGCGTACAGCAACTCGAGCATCGCCTGGTCCCGCAGCTCCTTCGGGTCAGCGGTGGAGGCCACATTCAACACGGCCTCCGCCTGCCGCTGATCAAGCACCGCAGGCAGCTCACGCCCTGCCTTGGCACTCCCCAGCAACAACCCCGGATCGTTCTCCAGCCACCCCCGCCGATGGCAGTAGGCGGTGAACGTACGGGCGCAGGCCGTGCGCCGAGCCAGCGTGGCCCGAGCCTTCCCCGCCGCATGCTGCTCAGCCAGCCACTCTCTCAGAGTCCCGATATCAAGCGCCTCCAGCCGCCCACCCAGGTGATCGAGCAGCGAGTTCACATCCCCCAGGTACGCCCGAACGGTATGAGGCGAAAGATCCCGCTCCAGCCGCAAATACCGCCCGAACTCCGCCACAACCTCATCCCGATCCACACCCATCTCCCTCCACATCCCCCAAATCTGCCCCAAGCCCTAGCCCGCACCAACCCCAACACACAGACACCCGGGCGAAGGCCACCTGAACGCGCTAGGGAGGAACTGGAGCGAGGGCCGAAGACGGCCTCGCACGCCACACATCCGGGGGAACCACGGACAGTCCATCCAGGAGGTTCACGTCCACGGACGTGGTGTATGACTCGATCTTGGCGTGATCCTGTTTCTGCGGGTTAAGCGGTAAGTGTCTGTGGGAGCGGGTTCTGGGTGGGTGTGCGAGGCCCCCCAGTCAGTCATCCCCGGCGGGCCCGAGTCGCCGGGGATCACGTGATGGCCGTCTTCATTTCACGACGCCACGCCTGTGACCAGGCCACTCGTACACCACCCCTGTGGACGAACCCAGGAGCCACGCACAAGCTCGTCCGGAGATCGCGCACAGGACTATCCGGGGACTACGCACAGGGCCCGTCCGGGAATCGTGCACACATCAGTCTGGGAGCCGTCAGAGCCATACGCCTCGCTCAGCTCCCCTCGCTCATCCGCCGAGCCAGTGGCACCTCGTGGCGAATGGCAAGGAGCATCACGTGCACTGGCGGAGCTGGTGAGTCGGCATCCCCGACCTCGGTTCATCGCTCACTGAACCCAGTGAACACTCGGGAGTGTGCACCAGCCCCTGCGGCGTGCAACGGGCTTTCCCGCCACCAATCCTCTCCGCCAGCATCGCCTCGCCCCCACAACCAGGTCCTCTTCCAGCATCGCCACACCCACCCGCCACCACAGTCCCCTCCGCCGACATCCTCGCCCCGCCGACAAGGTCCTCTTCCAGCATCGCCTCGCGCGCCCGCCGCCACGGTCCCCTCTCCCCGCAGCGCCTCGCCCTTCCAGCAGCATGGCGGCCGCCCAGGTGCCATCAACGTGCAGCTATCGCGCCCGGCCAGGAGCATGCCTCCACCCTCACCGGTGCGTTCACCAACGCCATCATGGCAGGACGGGTGACGCACAAAGCGACCGCGTCGGCCACGTCGTCGAAGGTCAGCGGGGGCTGGCCCGCCCACGTCGAGCGTGATCCACCTCGCCGGTCTCGGCGCGCGACGTGGCGGCCATGGCAGGGACGCGAGCATGAGCCGCACGCCTCTGGCCACTGATCTCGACCATCGATGGCGGCGATGTGTCGCCCTTCGTGCTCCTCGTACGCTGCGCGACCGGCCTGAGCCGGCGCGCCGCCGCACACTTCGTCAATCGAAGTGGTCGTCTGGTGGGGGTGGGATGTCGGCTGGGTCGGGCTCCGGGGACAGCGGGGGTTGGAGGGCGGCGGAGTCGGGGGCTTTGCGGTAGGAGGTGGTCTGCTTGCGGAGGCGCCAGCCGCGAGGGGTGCGTTCGATGTACCCGGCGGCGGCCAGGCCGCCCAGGGCGCTCAGGGCCACGTCCAGCGTCACGCCTGCCGCCACAGCTATCGAGGCCGGGCCGGCGCCGCCGCGCGTGGGGACGGCGTCGAGCACCTTCTTCGTGGGTTCGTTGAGCCGGTCTCTGGGGACGACGGGTGCACGCACCTGCGGGGCCGCGTCGTCGCCCATCAGGCCGACCAGGTCGATCATGTCCTCGGGCGAAGTGATGCAGACGGCCTTGCGTTCGCGCAAGAGCCTGTGACACCCGGCGGACATGGACGAGGTGATCGGGCCTGGGACCGCTCCCAGGTGCCGGTTGAGGGACAGGGCGTGGGCGGCGGTGTTGAGGGCGCCGCTGCGAATGGCGGCCTCCACCACCACCGTTCCTCGCGACAGGGCCGCTATGAGACGGTTTCTGATGAGGAAACGCGCGCGGGTCGGGTGGACGCCGGGCGGGCACTCGCTGATCACGACTCCCTGTTCCCTGATGGCGGCGAACAACGTCTCGTGGCTGCTGGGGTAGCAGACGTCCACGCCGCAGGCCAGGACCGCGACCGTCGGTGAGCCGGACGCCAGGGCGCCTTTATGCGCGGCCGCGTCCACGCCGTACGCTCCGCCCGACACCACCGTCCACCCCGACTCACCGAGGCCCACCCCGAACTCGGCCGCCGCCTGCGAACCGTATGGGGTGGCGGCTCTCGCTCCGACCACGGCCACGGACTTCAGGCAGGAGAAGCGAAGGTCCGCGTCGCCGTGCGCCCAGAGGGCCAGGGCCGGCTTGGGCCGAGCTGGTCCAGTTGGGTGGGCCACTCCGGGTCGCCGGGCAAGATCAGGCGGGCTCCGGACTTCGTGCCTGCCTCGAGGTCGGCCGCCGGGTTGGCGGCGGCGAGACGGACGTACCAGGTGTGCAGGCGAGCCGTCAGGTCCGGCGGGCGCTCCTGCTGGGCTTCCTCCGCCACGAACTCCGGCGGCAAGGCTCGGGAACGGATCGCCTCGACGGCTTGGCGGGCACCGTACCGGGCGACGAGGCGGCCCATGATGACGTCGCCTACGTCGCAGGCGCGCATGAGCGCAGCCCTGGCCTCCGCCTCGCTGCTCATCCCCTGACTGCCGGGTCCGGAAGTTTCGCGCCCTGTCCAGGTTCTGGTTCTGGCTCTGGCTCTGGCTCGGACTCGGGCTTCTGCTGGGGTTTCGGTCCTCGCCGCCTCCATGCCAGTTTTTGTGCCGGTTTGGTGCCCAGCACCTGCTGCGGTCTCCGGCCCGCTACCAGTGCTGGTGGTGCCGGGGTTGGTGTCCGGCGCGGCTTCGGTGCCCGATCCAGGCTCGGTCTCCGGTCTGGCTTCCGTCCGCGTTCGCATGTTCGCTGGCGCGACTTCGGTTAGCGGCCCACCATCGGTCCGCGGCCCACCATCGGTCCGCGGCCCACCATCGGTCCGCGGTCCGACTTCGGTCCGCGGTTCGACTTTCCCCGGCGCAGCTTCGGTCTCCGGTCCGATATCGGTCTGCGCCTCGGTGACGGGCTCCGGCTTGAAGCCGGTGGCCGTCCCGCCGTCCGTGCATACGCCGGCTTCCAAACCAGGCTGGGTGCCAGCGCTCATCCCGGGGGACGTGTCCGGCGCAGCTTCGGACCAGGGTCCGACTTCGGTTCCCGGCCCGCCCTCGGCCCCGCCCATGGCTGGGGTTCGGGTGCCGGGGGTGATGCCGCTCCTCGGGGCTGTTGCGGTGGACGTGTTGGTCTTGGCGGCGGTGAAACCATCGGTCTCGGCCACGGGGTGGGGTTCTGCGCTGGCGTGTGTGCTGGTCGCGACTTCGGTGCGCGCCTCGGCGCTTTGTGCTTTTACGGCGCTCGGGTGGCCGGTCGCACGAGCCTCGACGCTCGGAAGTGGTGTGGCGCTCGACTTCTCGTATGTACGGGCTCCGGTCCGCGACTCGGTCGTGCCGGCTTGGGCGGCCGGTGTCTCCGTGTTCCTCAAGTGGTCGGTGGTCCAGTGATCGCCTGGGTATCCGGAGGTCGACCCGGTTGGCGTGGGCGTCAGCGGTGCCTCGTGGCGAGCGGCAAGGGGTGTCACGTGGAGTGGCGGGGCTAGGGAGTCGGCATCCCCGGCAGCGGAGAAGCTGTCTCGGCAAGTTCGGTGCGACGTCTCGAAGGGGGTCGTGGAGTGCTGGGGTGGGCAGTAGGTAGCCTCGCCGACGGGCGACGTAAGCGTCGAGACGTCGGTCTCTTGTGCGAAGGCTGCACCGCCTGCTTCGGGTACGCGCCCCGGACCGGCATCCCCAGGCGTGAACGTTGCCCTGCCGTCTGTAGCGGTGTTCGCCGGAACGTTGCTCTCGGGTGGGACGCTTGGAACGCCCATGCCGGGTGGGATGTTCGCCGCAACGCCCGCGCCTGATGGGAAAGGCGGCAGGCCGTTCGGGTATGGCGTCGGGAAAGGGGTGCCGAGGCGTTCGAGGCTTGGCGTCTCGGTCACCTGCGGGTACGGCGCGGGCGGCGTGGGCAGCAGGGTCCGTGCCGTGCGTGAGGTGCCGCGTAGGGGTTGGCGGGGCGCGGGTGGGGTGGGGGTGATGGGCATGGGTGCTCCTTGAGGCAGCGAATCTGTCGGGTCAGGAGTGGGTGCCGAGCCAGAAGCCCAGGGCGGTGTTGGTCTCGTCTTGACCGGGGGCGTCCTTGTCGGCCAGGTCGGCGAGGGTCCAGGCCACGCGGACCACGCGGTCGAGGCCGCGCGCGGTGAGGGTGCCGGCGTCAAGGCAGGCCGTCATGGGACGCATGGCGTCGGCGGAAGGGCGGAACTCCGCGTGCAGGACAGAGGACGGGATCTCGGCGTTGGAGCGCCACGGGGTGCCGGCCAGGCGGGCGGCGGCGCGTTCGCGGGCGGCGAGTACGCGCTCCGCCACGACCTTGCTGCTCTCCACGAACTGGCGATCGGCCAGCAGTTCCCGCCGTGACGACCGGGCGACCATGACCTTCATGTCGATCCGGTCGAGCAGCGGCCCGGAGAGCCTGCCGATGTAGCGGCGCTTGACCGTCGGCGTACACCGGCAGGTGTCCTTCTGGTCGTCCGCCTGGGCGCAGGGGCACGGGTTCGCGGCCAGGACGAGCATGAACCTGGCGGGGAACGTCACCGACCCTACCGATCGCGACACCGTCACCTGCCCGGACTCCAGGGGCTGCCGCAGGGCGTCGAGCACGCTGCGCTGAAACTCGGGCGCCTCGTCCAGGAACAGCACGCCCCGGTGCGCCAGCGAGACGGCCCCAGGGCGTACGGTCGTGCTGCCGCCACCGATGATCGCCGCCGCCGTGGCCGTGTGATGCGGGCTGACGAAGGGCGGGCGCGACATCATCGGAGAGTCGGACGGCAGGGTGCCGGCTACGGAGTGGATGGCCGTGACCTCGAGGGCGTGGTCGAGCTTCAGGTCGGGCAGGAGCGTGGGAAGGCGCTCGGCGAGCATGGTCTTGCCGGTGCCGGGCGGGCCGAGCATCCACAGGTTGTGGCCGCCCGCCGCGCACACCTCAAGGGCTCTGCGGGCGACCGGCTGGCCCACGACGTCGGCCAGGTCCACGTCGGGTGCGGCGGTGGTCTGCAGCGGCTCGACGTGTTCTGTGGCGGGCTCTTCGCGCTCCTCGATGACGGGGCTCGGCGCGTCGTCGCCCTTGCGCAGCCACTCCACGAGCTGGCGCAGATCGCTGACGGGGACCACCTTTACGTCGGGCACGAGCACGGCCTCCGCCGTGTTCGCCGCCGGGACCACGACTGTGACGTCGCCGTGGCCGGCCGCCCCCAAGACGGAGGGGAGCACGCCGCGCACGCCTCTGATGCGGCCGTCTAGCCCGAGCTCACCGAGGAAGAACGGCTCCGCGATGCGCTCGGCGGGGACCACGCCCGCCGCCCCGAGTATCGCCACGGCGATGGCAAGATCGAATTGCGAACCGCGCTTGGGCAGGCTGGCCGGGAAGAGGCTGACGATGATGCGCGCGTCGGGCCACGGGTAGTGGCTGTTGACCATGGCCGACCTGACTCGGTCGCGGGCCTCGCTCAACGCCGTGTCGGGCAGGCCGATGAGGTGGATGCCGGCCAGGCCGTTGCCCACGTCGGCCTCCACCTCGACCGTGCGGCCCGCGACCCCCACCAGCGCCACACTTCGCGTACGGGCGACGGCCATCTAGATCGCCCCGCGTACGTGACGCAGCGAGAAGTCGCCCGCGAAGCGCTCGACGGCGATCACGTCCACCCGCACCGACTCGTACGAACGTGACTGGCCGGCCAGCCACATGGCGGCCAGCATCCGCAGCCTGGCCAGCTTGACCCGGCTCACCGACTCCAGCGCCGAGCCGTGTGACCTGCTCGATCTGGTCTTGACCTCGGCCACGACCAGGGTGCGGCCCTCTTCGGCGATGATGTCGATCTCGCCGTGGCGGCAGCGCCAGTTGCGTTCGAGCACAAGCATGCCCTGCGACTTGAGGTAGGCGGCCGCCAGGTGCTCGCCGCGTTTGCCCAGCTCTTGTTTGCTCTCCGTGGCCATTGCCGAACTCCGTCCTGTCGGTGGGTGCGGGGTGTGGCACGACCATCGCGGATGCGGGCCCAGCGAGAAGGGGCCGAACGGGATTCTGTGGATGAGGGGTCCAAGAGTGGCGACGCCTGTGGATGTGTGTCCGTGTGTCCCCGGGAGTGGTGACGGCTGTGGATGAGGAACCTGGGAGTGGTGACGGCGGTGGACGAGCGCCCTGGGAGTGGTGACGGCGGTGGACCAGCGCCCTGGGAGTGGTGACGGCGGTGCATGAACGCTCCGCCCGTGACGGTGACGGTCACTGTGGTGGAGCGGTGACGATCACTGCGATGGTGGCAGGGCGGTGCCGGTTGCGGTGTCGGGGTGCTGTTGGGTGGCGACGGTGGCATGCCCTCCCGCGGGAGGCCCTGGGAAGCACTGGGTTGCCCGTGTCGGGCGGTGACAGTAGCGGAATATCGGGGCGGGTAGTGACGGTGGCCGGCGCTGTCGGTGGAGGCACCCCCTCGTATCGGCGGGCCCTCTCGTATCGGCGGGCCCCCTCGTAGCGGTAGGCCCCCGTATCGGCGGGGCCCCTCGTATCGGCGGGCCCCCTCGTAGCGGTGGGACCCCTCGTATCGGCGGGCCCCTCGTAGCGGTGGGGCACCCCTTCGTGTACGTCGTTGCGGGCGCGTTCAGGAGAAGCGTCTGCCCTCGTCCCGCCGGTACGCCCACACCGCCGCGACCGCCATCCCCACCGTCCACACCGCGAGCATGACAAGCGGCACGACCTCAGGCAGGGTCCCGGCCACGGCCCACCAGATCAGCTCGGCCGCACCCCTGGCCGGCACGTACGGCGAGACGACCTGCACGAACCCGGGCAGAACCTGCGGCGGCAGCAGCAACCCGCCGAGCACCGCCATGGGGAAGAACAGCAGCTGCGCCACCGCCATGGCGGCCTTGAACGCCAGCACGTACCCGACGACCAGCCCCATCAGCATGAACGGCACCACGGCCACCACCAGCGCCCCCCACCCCAAGCAGCAGTCTGCCCGGTGTGACCGCCGCCTCCGTGAACAGCGCCCCCATCACCAGCACAGGGATCACCGAGAGCAGCATGACGGCCAGCGTGGACAGGATGCGCCCGGCGAAGCGCGGCAGCGGCCCCGCCGGCAGGGTGCGCAGGTACGGGCTCCACGGCTGCTCCCGGTCCTGCGCGACGGCGGTGCCGAGCCCGATCAGCGCGGACGACATGGCCCCGAACAGCATCAGCGAGCTTGTCGCCGTGGTCGCCGCCGCGGCGTCCTGGCCCGCGTACGGCACCACGAACGCCACCATCGCCACGGCCGGAAAGAACGCGGCGGCCAGCAGCCCGATCGGGGTCCTGATCTGCTCGATGAGCAGGAAACGGGTGTGCGCGAGCACGAGACTAGGCATCAACAGTCTCCTTGGAGGCGGTGAGCGCGAGGAAGGCTTCTTCGAGCGTGGCCGGCCTGATCTCCAGCCCGGAGAACGCCACTCCACTCCGCACCAGCTCCACCACCAACCGGTCGGGATCGCTGACGACCAGGTCGGCACGACCGTCCACGCGTTCGGCAGCGAGGACACCGGGCAGCTCGGGCAGCCGATCACAGGCGAACGAGACCCGCCGGGTGCCGACCATGCCCCGCACGGCCCGCATGGTGCCGTCGGCCAGCACACGGCCATGCCCGACGACCACGACCCGCTGGGCCAGCGCCTCGACCTCCTCCAGGTAGTGGCTGGTGAGCAGGACGGTGCCGCCTTCCTCATGGAACGCCCTGATGCCGTCCCAGAGCGCCCGCCGGCCCTCGACGTCCAGCCCGGTCGTGGGCTCGTCCAGGAACACCTTCCACGGTCTCCCCACGAACGCCGGCGCCACCCCCAGCCGCCGCCGCTGCCCGCCGGACAGCCCGCCGACCTGCCGCCCGGCGAGGCCATCCAGGCCGAAGCGGGCGAGCAGCTCAGCCGTGTCAGCGTGATCGGGGAAGTGCGCGGCGACGAACGAGACGATCTCGCCCACCCGCTGCGATTCCGGCAGCCCGGTCTCCTGCGGAGTCACGCCGATACCGCGCCGCAGCACGGGGTCGCCCGGCGCACCGCCGAGCAGCTCGACCGTGCCCGACGTCGGCCTGCGCAGACCGGTGAAGAGGTTGATGAGGGTGGATTTGCCGGCGCCGTTCGGGCCGAGCAGCCCGACCAGCTCGCCCGCCCGGATGTCGAGCGAGACGCCGTCGAGCGCGCGCACCTCGCCGTAGCGGCGCGTGACGTCGATCGCTCGGGCGAGGACCGTCATGGGGTTCTCCTGTCTGTACGCGACCGGGAAGCGACCGGGCTCACCGCCGTACCAGCCCGCCTACGAGGACGGCACCCACGACGAGATGCATCACGACCAGCACCGACATCGCCGCACCGCCCACGGCACCGCCGAGAGGCCCCCATCCGCACGGACAGCACGATCCCGGCGAGGGGCACCGCCAGAGCCCAGACGGCCAGGGCGATCGCGGCGGCGACGAGCACGGCGAGCGGTCTTCTGACGGAGCCGAGCGGCCCTCGTGTGGACGTTCGGACGGAGGCACGTGAGCTTGGGGTAGGAGCGTTCATGCCGCCAACCATGACCGAGCGCCCCTACCCACCGCATCGGGCGCGAGGTCGCGACGCCCCCTCCCCCGGTGGGGGACGTCTCCGACTTTGGTAGGTGATGCCCTGTCCGGCGCGCGGGCCAGCCTGGCCCGATGTACCCGTTCCGCCCCTCGTACCCTCTCGCCATCGCCATCATCATCCTGGCGACGGGCACGCTCACCGGCGTCACGTTGTGGGCCGTGGCCGACCAGGCGAGCTGGGCGCTGGACGTGGCGGTCGCGGTGGCGAGCCTGGCGGCGGCCCTGGCCCAGCTATGGTGGCCGGTACGCGGCGCGCTGGCCGCGACGCTCCTGGCCACGCTGTCCCCGGTGGCGACGCCGGCGGCGACGTTGGGCGCGTTGCAGGTGGCGCAGCGCAGGCGGTTCCCGGTGGCGGCGGGGGTGGCGGCCGCGGGCATGGCGGCCCACCTGGTGCAGGGCCTGTGGCGGCCCAGCTCCGGCATCTCGCTGCCGTGGTGGCTGCTGCTGATCTGCGCCGCGTACGGTGCCCTCCTCGGCTGGGGCGCGCTGGCCCGCTCGCGCCGCGCCCTGCTCGCCTCGCTGCACGAACGCGCCCGCCGGGCCGAGGCCGAGCAGGGCCGCCGGGTGGCGGAGGCCCGTGCGGCCGAGCGTCGTCTGCTGGCCAGGGAGATGCACGACGTTCTGGCCCACCGCCTGTCCCTGGTGGCCACGCACGCGGGCGCGCTGGAGTACCGTCCCGAGGCCTCCCCCGAGCAGCTCGCACGAGCGGCGGGGGTGGTCCGTACGGGGGTGCGGCAGGCGCTGGAGGAGCTGCGGCAGGTGATCAGCCTGCTGCGCGAGCAGGACGACGAGCGGGACGAGTTCGAGCCGCCTCCCGGCCTGGCCGACCTGCCCGGCCTGATCGGGGAGGCGCGGGAGGCAGGACAGCCGGTACGGCTGCGCGACGAGGTGACCGGCACCCCACCACCCCGGTGGACAAGACCGCCTCCGGGTGATCCAGGAGGGCCTCACCTACGCCCGCAAACACGCCCCCGGCCAGCCGGTCGAGGTCCGCAGATCGTGGAGGCGGTCACGAGGGTGGCGGCGGGCGATCCCATCCTGTCGCCACGCGTCACCAGGCGTCTGATGGAGCGGACGATCGCCCAGGCGGGCGCCTACGAGCGGGCCAGGGCCGCGCTGGCGGTGCTGACGCCGCGCGAGCACGAGGTGGCGCTGGCCATCGCGCGGGGACGTACGAACGCCGACATCGCCGAAGACCTCTCGATGGGCGTCACGACCGTGAAGGCCCACGTCTCCAGCATCCTGGCCAAGCTCGACCTGGACAACCGCACCCAGATCGCGCTCCTGGCCCACGACGCGGGGCTCACGTAGAGACGCGGGGCTCACGCAGAACGGCGCGTGCTCCACGTAGACCAGGACGTGGGCCTCACGTAGAACACGGCGCGGGGCTCACGTAGCGGCGAAGGCGCTCCTCCCGGCGAGCGAGCGCTATCCCGCGAACCCCTCCTTGGGCATCTCGAGGTCCGCCTTGGCGAGCTCTTCCACGTTGACGTCCTTGAACGTCACCACGCGCACGTTCTTGACGAACCGCGCAGGCCGGTACATGTCCCACACCCAGGCGTCCTGCATCTTCACATCGAAGAAGACGTCGCCGTTCTCCGCGGTACGGACGTCGAGATCGACCGAGTTGGTCAGATAGAACCGCCGCTCAGTCTCCACCACGTATGTGAACAAACCGACGACATCCCGGTATTCGCGGTAAAGCTGCAGCTCCATCTCGGTTTCGTACTTTTCGAGATCCTCTGCGCTCATCGCGGTCCTCCTGTCGTACCGGTCCCCCGGTGTGCCTGCTCAGGCAACCCCGGCCCCCAATTCATTCTCACCCATCCCCCTCGCCACCGTGACGAAGGAGTAACGGTGATCGGGACACGGGCCGTGCGTCTCCAGCGCCAGCCGATGTCCCGGTGTGACGTACCCCTTGTGCTCGGCGAAGCCGTAGTGCGGGTAGCGCTCGTCGAGCGCGACCATGATGCGGTCTCGGGTCACCTTGGCCACGATCGACGCGGCCGCCACGCACGCGGCCACCTGGTCCCCCTTCCACACGGCCAGTGACGGTGCCGGCAGCCCCGGAACCGGGAAACCGTCCGTCAGGATGTACTCCGGGTCACATGGCAACTGTGCGACGGCTCGCCGCATTCCTGCGACGTTGCATTTGTGCAGACCTTTTGCGTCGATCTCCCCAGGCGGGATGACCACTATGCCGACGTGGGAGACGCGCATGATCTGCTCGTAGAGGCGTTCGCGCACCACCGGGCTCAGCAGCTTGGAGTCGCCGAGCCCGGGGACCTGCTTGCGCAGGATGACGGCCGCCACCACCAGCGGGCCCGCGCACGCGCCGCGGCCGGCCTCGTCGACGCCCGCGATGGGGGCGAGGCCGCGGCGGGCGAGCGCCCGCTCATAGGCGTAGAGTCCGGAATCGCGCCGGACGACGCTCGGTCGAGGGCGGAACGCTACTGTCATGACACAGGCAGCGTACGCCCCATTCGCCGCAAACCGCGACCTGAAGCGGACGCCTACTTGACCTTGTCGAAGGTCTCGGGACGGGAGAACAGGTAGCCCCGCGACAGCGGCCAGTAGCGCACCACGGCCTTGCCGATGACGTCCTCTTCCGAGATGAAACCGCCTCCGGGCTCCTCCATGTGGGCCCGGGAGTCGGCCGAGGCGCTGCGGTGGTCGCCCATCAGCCACAGCTTCCCCTCCGGCACCGTGACGTCGAACTCGTCGCCGGAAGGGTAGTCGTCGGGATAGAGGTACGACTCCTCGTCGAGCGGGGTGCCGTTGACCGTGATGCGCCGCTGCTTGTCGCAGCACTTCACATGGTCGCCGCCGACGCCGATGACCCGCTTGATCGTGTCCTCGCCGTTCCAGCCCTTGAACACCACGATGTCGCCGCGCTCCGGCTTGCCCGCGAGCTTGTTGACGAACACCCGGTCGTTGACCAGCAGGGTGTTCTCCATGGACTCCGACGGGATGTAGAACGACCCGACCACGAACGCCTGGAGCAGCAGCGCTATGCCGACCCCCATGACGATCAGCAGGACGGTCTCCCGGAAACCGCCCTTCTTCTTCTCTTTTGCCACACCCTCCGCCTTCTTGAAGAAGGCCATCAGCGCCTCCTCAGACGCCGACGAACCAGGACCAAGGGTACGGCCAGCCCGAACCCGGCCACCAGCGGGACCGACCCGCCGAGCGCCTGCAGCGCGGGTTGAGCGAAGGTCTCGGGTATGTCGATGGAGCCGAACCGGTCGAACGGCCACACGATCACGAAGGCCCGTCCGATGACCTGGCTGACGGGGATCGAGCCGCCGCCCGGATCACCGGTGTGGGAGCGCGAGTCGAGCGAGACCGAGCGATGGTCGCCCATCACCCACAGCCGCCCCTCC
The DNA here is from genome assembly GCF_042751225.1 of Nonomuraea fastidiosa. Taxonomy (NCBI): domain Bacteria; kingdom Bacillati; phylum Actinomycetota; class Actinomycetes; order Streptosporangiales; family Streptosporangiaceae; genus Nonomuraea; species Nonomuraea fastidiosa. Next base: position 4,781,894 of record NZ_CP170570.1, on the reverse strand, counting down.
GGCACGGTGATGTCGAAGAAGGTGTCGGAGGGCACGTTGCCCGGATAGAGGTAGCTCTCCTCGTTGATCGGTGTGCCGTTGACCGTGATGCGGCCTTGGGAGTCGCAGCACTTCACGTGATCGCCGCCGACGCCGATGACGCGCTTGATGTAGTCCTTCTCGCCGGGCACCACGCCGAAGGCGGTGCCCACCCACCGGAAGAACGCCGCGACCGCGTTGGACGGCTCCTCCATCTGGAACTCGCCGTCCCAGGAGTCGACACCGGAGAAGACCACCACGTCACCACGCTCGATGTCCCTGACGTGGTAAACGAGCTTGTTGACCAGGACCCTGTCGTTCTTGAGCAGGGTGTTCTCCATCGACTCCGACGGAATGTAGAAGGCCTGGACCACAAACGTCTTGATGATCAGGGCCAGTACCAGGGCGACCACGATGAGAACGGGGAGCTCTTTCCAGAATGACCCCTTCTTCTCCTTTTTCTCGCCCTTGGCAGGCTTGTGAGTCTCTTCGGCGACCACGTCCACCTCGTCCTCGACAGGGCGGCGCGCAGCGCCGTGCTCCTGGCTTTCGCTAGTCATCGCTGACGAGCCTAGATGATGACTAGGCCCGACAACCCTCGACCGACGTTACACCCACGCACGAGTCGCTCCACATAAAGGAAACGCCGCTGTAAAGCCGAAAGGCCCGCGCTTACGCGCGGGCCATCGGAAAACGAGGCTTTACTTGGCGGCCGTCGTCTCGCGCTTCTCGCGGATGCGGGCGGCCTTACCGCGAAGGTCGCGCATGTAGTAGAGCTTGGCGCGGCGGACGTCACCACGGGTCACGAGGACGATCTTCTCGATGACCGGGCTGTGCACCGGGAAGGTGCGCTCGACGCCGACACCATAGCTCACCTTGCGGACCGTGAAGGTCTCGCGGGCGCCGCTGCCCTGCCTGCGCAGGACGAAGCCCTTGAAGACCTGGATTCGGGAACGGTTGCCTTCGACGACTCGGACGTGAACCTCGAGCGTGTCACCGGGGCGGAAGTCCGGCACGTCATCGCGCAGGGTCGCCTTCTCGAGCTCCTGGATCTTCGTGTGCATGAGAGTCTATTCCTCAAAGTTCGCGGGCACGCGGAGGTCCACCCGTCCGAACTCGGCATGAGCACGGCGGCGAAGTGGACGCGCTTGCTGTCTCTTGGGGTCCGGGGTCGCTCTTCCCGGGCACGCAGCACCGACCGCTGTTGGTCGGCAGCGATTCAGTTTGCCATATCTTCCGGCTGGAGGCGAAACGACAGCTCTTCGAGCAGTTTGCGATCATGCTTGTCGAGCGTCGCCGGGTCGAGCGCCGCCGCCAGTTCCGGCCTGTTCCGTACGGTACGCCGGATCGCCTCGTCACGCCGCCATCTGGCGACTTTTCCGTGGTGTCCGGACAGCAGCACCGGGGGCACCTCGTGTCCCCGCCACACCGGCGGCTTGGTGTAGACCGGCCCCTCGACCAGGTTGCGCATCGCCCCCGGCGCGAACGAGTCGTCCACGGCCGACTGGGCGTTGCCCAGCACGCCGGGCAGCAGCCTGCCGACGGCCTCGATCATGACCAGCACCGCCACCTCGCCGCCGGCCAGCACGTAGTCGCCGATGCTGACCTCGTCGACGCGCAGCCGCGTGGAGTACTCCTCCATGACGCGCGCGTCGATGCCCTCGTAGCGCCCGCAGGCGAACAGCAGCCACGACTCCCCCGCCAGCTCCTGCGCCAGCTCCTGGGTGAACGGCCGCCCGCTCGGCGTCGGCACGATCATGCGCGGCGAGCCGTCGCCGATCACGTCGTCGATGGCCTCGCCCCACACCTCGGGCTTCATCACCATGCCGGGGCCGCCGCCGTACGGCGTGTCGTCCACGGTCTTGTGGACGTCGTGGGTCCAGTCGCGGAGCTGGTGGACCCGGATGTCGAGGATGCCGCGCTCGCGCGCCTTGCCGATCAGCGAGACGTCGAGCGGCGCGAAGTACTCGGGAAAGATGGAGATGATGTCGAGGCGCATCACAGCAGGCCCTCCGGGGGATCGACGACCAGCCGCCCCGCCTCCGGATCGACCTCGGGCACCAGCGCCTTGACGAACGGGATGAGAGCCTCGTCCTGGCCCTTCCTCTTGACGACGAGGAGGTCCTGGCCGTGATGGAGCACGTCCTCCACCTCGCCCACGTGCTCGCCCGCGACGGTCACCACGGTCAGGCCGATGAGCTGGTGGTCGTGGAACTCGTCGGGGTCGTCGGAGGGCTCCACGTCGGCCGAGTCGATGACCAGCATGGTGCCCCGCAGCTCCTCGGCGGCGTTGCGGTCGGGGACCTCCTCGAACGCCACCAGCAGCACGCCCTTGTGCCACCGGCGGCCGGCGACGACGAGCGGCCCCCGGTCGGCGGGGTCGGTGGCGATGGCGGTGCCGGGGGCGAAGCGCAGCTCGGGATCGTCGGTGCGCACCTCCACGGTCACCTCACCGCGCACCCCGTGCGGGCGGCCTATCCGGCCGACGACCAGCTGCACGTGAACCTGCCTTCTCTTATCAACGCAAGCGCCCCCATCGGTACGAAGCCGATGAGGGCGCAGAAACCTGACGCTAACGGACTGCTTCGTGCAGATCGAGCAGATCGACCCGTACGTACTTCCCGTCGGCCAGGGCGTTCACGACCGTGCGCAGCGCCTTGGCGGTGCGCCCGCCGCGTCCGATGACCTTGCCCAGGTCCTCGGGATGCACCCGGACCTCCAGGACGCGCCCGCTGCGAATGCGGCGTGCGCGGACCCGGACATCGTCTGGATGTTCGACGATGCCCTTCACGAGGTGCTCGAGAGCCTCCTCGAGCACGTCAGGCCTCGCCCTCGGTCTTGGTCTCGGCGGGGGCCTCGGCCTCGTCCTTCTTCTTGGACTTCTTCGGCGTGGTGGCGGCCGTGCCGGTGTCGCCACCGGACAGCGCCTCCTTGGCCGCGGCCTCGTAGATGGCGTGACGGTCAGGCGCGGGCTCCGCGACCTTCAGCGGCGGCGGAGCGGGCTCGCCCTTGAACTTCTGCCAGTCACCGGTGAGCTTGAGCAGCTTGAGCACCGGCTCGGTCGGCTGCGCGCCGACACCCAGCCAGTAGGCCGCACGCTCGGCGTTGACCTCGATGCGCGAAGGGTTCTCCTTCGGGTGGTACAGACCGATCTCCTCGATCGCCCGGCCGTCACGCTTGGTGCGGCTGTCGGCGACGACGATGCGGTACTGAGCGTTGCGGATCATGCCGAGCCGCTTGAGCTTGATCTTGACTGCCACGGGTGTGGTCTCTCCTGCATTCGCACGTGGGTGAACGGCGCCTCGCCGAGTGGGGCACGACGCGACGACGCTCCAGGGACAAACGCGTCCGGCGGGAGATGAGAGGGCACCCGCCTGGTCACGGTGTTCCAACATGTCATTCTGCCAGATCCCCGGCACTGCTCACGACCTGTCACCACAGCTCGGCGCAAAGATCCGACAATCCCCGGGGAATCGCCGTGCCCGCCGCGAGGAGCGCCGGGCACGGCCTGGCGAGAGCTCCGGCCGGGCGTGGCGGCTCCCACCCCGCCACCAGGCCAGAGCCCCCGCCGCACACCGGCCGGCCGCCAGGCAACCCCGGGCGCGTCGCCGTGAAGCCCATCGAGCAGCCGGGCGTGTCGTCGCAGGCTCACCCGGAAAGCCGACGGTCGTCGCGAAGCTCGCCAAGACACGGCGGCGCCGCCCCGAACCTCGGGGCGGCGCGAACCCGAAGCAGCCTACTTCTGGCCGGGAAGGCGGAGCTTGGAGGGGTCGAAGCCCGGCGGCAGCTCGACCCCGGGCGGCAGCTTCCCGCCGAGGTTGCCCAGCACGCCGCCGCTCTTCTTGGCGCCGTCGCCGGACGACGACCCGGCCTTGCCGAGCGCCGCCTTGCGCGGGTCGCCGCTGACGCGCCGCCCCTTCTTGTTCTTCTTCTGCGACTTGGCCGCCTTGCTCCGGCCGCCCGGCATGCCGGGGATGCCCATGCCGCCCGCCATCCGCTTCATCATCTTCTGTGCCTCGAAGAAGCGGGTGACGAGGTTGCTCACGGCGCTGACGCTGACGCCGGAACCGGCGGCGATGCGAGCCCGGCGCGACCCGTTGATGATCTTCGGGTCCTGGCGCTCGGCCGGCGTCATGGAGCGGATGATCGCCGCGATGCGGTCGAGGTCGCGATCGTCGATGGAGTTGATCTGATCGCGCATCTGCCCCATGCCGGGCATCATCCCGAGCAGGTTCTTGATGGGCCCCATCTTCTGGACCATCTGCATCTGCTCGAGGAAGTCGTCGAGGGTGAAGTTCTCGCCCGAGGTGAGCTTGCCCGCCATCTTGGCGGCCTGCTCCTCGTCGAACGTCTTCTGGGCCTGCTCGATCAGGGTGAGGATGTCACCCATGTCGAGGATGCGCGAGGCCATCCGGTCGGGGTGGAAGGCGTCGAAGTCCTCGAGCTTCTCACCCGTCGAGGCGAACATGATCGGCTTGCCGGTGATGTGGCGCACCGACAGGGCCGCGCCGCCGCGCGCGTCGCCGTCGAGCTTGGTCAGCACCACGCCGTCGAAGCCGACGCCCTCCATGAACGCCTGCGCCGTGACCACGGCGTCCTGGCCGATCATGGCGTCGACCACGAACAGGACCTCGTCGGGCGAAACCGCGTCGCGGATGTCGGCGGCCTGCTTCATCATCTCCTGGTCGATGCCCAGGCGGCCGGCGGTGTCGATGATGACGATGTCGTGGTTGAGCCGCCTGGCCTCGTCGACCGAACTGCGGGCCACCTCGATCGGGTCGCCCACGCCGTTGCCGGGCTCCGGCGCGTAGACCGCGACCTGCGCGCGCTCGCCCACGACCTGCAGCTGCTGGACGGCGTTGGGCCGCTGCAGGTCGGCGGCGACGAGCATGGGCGCGTGGCCCTGCTCGCGCAGCCACCTGGCCAGCTTGCCCGCCAGCGTCGTCTTACCTGCACCCTGCAGACCCGCCAGCATGATGACGGTCGGAGGCGTCTTGGCGAAGCGCAGCCTGCGGGTCTCGCCACCGAGGATCTCGATCAGCTCGTCATTGACGATCTTGACGACCTGCTGCGCCGGGTTCAGCGCCTGGGAGACCTCGGAACCGCGGGCACGCTCCTTGACCTGGGCGACGAACGCCTTGACCACCGGCAGCGCGACATCGGCCTCGAGCAGGGCGATGCGGATCTCGCGGGTGGTGGCGTCGATGTCGGCATCGGACAGCCGCCCTTTGGATCGGAGGGAGGAGAAGACCGATGTCAGCCGGTCGGATAGCGTCTCGAACACGTGGTTGGCCAGTCCTCGAAGCGAATGTACGTCTAAGACTCCAGCCTAGCCGCTCCGCTAGCCGCTCCAACCTGGCACGGCCATCCTGACCGTCAATGCGTGTTCGACGAGCTGGATCAGCGTGTTCTTGACCGACTCCTTGGAGCGGGCGTCGAGCCGCACCATGGGGATGTGCGGCGCCAGGGTCAGGGCGTCGCGCACCTCGGCGTCGCTGTGCGGGTACTGGCCGTCCCAGCCGTTGATGCCGACCACGAACGGAAGCTGCGCCTCTTCGAAGTAGTCGATGGCGGGGAAGCTGTCGGCGAGCCGCCGCGTGTCCACGAGCACGACGGCCCCGATGGCGCCGCGCACGAGGTCGTCCCACATGAACCAGAACCGGTGCTGTCCGGGCGTGCCGAACAGATAGAGGATCAGGTCGCGGTCGAGGGACACGCGGCCGAAGTCCATGGCGACGGTCGTGGTCGACTTCAGCGGCGTCATGCCGAGGTCGTCGATCCCGGCGGAGGCGTCGGTCATGACGGCCTCCGTGGTGAGCGGCATGATCTCCGACACCGCGCCGACGAACGTCGTCTTGCCCACCCCGAAGCCACCGGCCACGACGATCTTCGTCGAGGTCAGACCGGGGCTAGAGCCTGCGAAGTCCACTGAGCACCCTTTCCAGCAGGTTGACGTCCGGTCGACCCGCCTCGAGCTGCGGCTGGTGCACTCGTACGAGGCCTTCCGCCGCCATGTCCGCGATCAGAACACGCGCGACGCCGAGCGGGATCCGCAGCAGCGCCGACACCTCGGCCACCGACCTGACCTGCAGGCAGAGCTGGCTGATCGCCTTGTACTCCGGCGTGATGTGGGAGAACTCCCGGTGCTCGGCGGTCGCCGACGACACCAGGGCCTCCATCGCCAGCTTGAGCTTGGGCGCGGTCCGCCCGCCCGTGACGGCGTAGGGGCGCACCGGCGATGGCGGTTCGGATCTTGGGGGCGGTGGTGGGGGCTCCCAGCCGCCGCTGTTCCACGAATTGCTCACCTACATCACCTTGACTGACTGGCGCGCAGCTCGGCACGCACAGCCGGAGTCAGCACCTGACCGGCGCGATCGACCATCAACGTCATCTGATACGCCACCAGACCCATGTCACAGTCCGGCGCCGCCAGCACCGCAAGACACGAACCATCACTGATCGACATGATCAGCATCAGCCCGCGCTGCATCTCCACGATCGTCTGATTGACCGCACCCCCCTCGAACACCCGCGCCGCACCCTGCGTCAAAGACACCAACCCCGACGCGATCGCAGCCAGCTGATCCGCACGATCAGCAGGAAAACCCGCCGACGCCGCCAACGGCAGACCGTCAGACGAGACCACCACCGCGTGCGCGACGCCGGGGACCGTGTTGACGAAGTCGGTGATTAACCAGTCCACCCCGCGTGCCGCGTGGCTCAGGTCGTTCATACCTTCTCCTTCGCCGGTCGCTCGAGCGACGACGGTAGTCGGCCGTGTCGTACTGGCCGCTCGTTACGCTCGCTCATGCGCCCTCATTCCTACTGCTGTTATCCCTGGGCCCGGACCCGTACGTCCTGCCCTCGCTGATGTCGTCGCGTGCGGCTCTGAAGCCCTGCTGGAAGCTGGACAGCCGGCTGCGCACCCGTTCCGGCGAGATCGCCGGCATCGGGGCGACGCCCTTGGGCGCCGTGGCGGTCTCGGCGGAGCCGGGCACCAGGTTCGCCTTGGGCACCCGCTTGGGCAGGCCGGCCGCGGTCGCGCCGTCGCGCACCGGCTCGCGTACCACCTCGGCCGCGCTCCAGCCCTCGTCCGCCTTCGGCGAGCTCCACTTGGCGTCGTCGGACGCCGCGGAGTGGTCGAACCACGCCGACTCCACCGAGGCGAAGATCGGCAGGTACTCGCCGTTGCCGTTGCCGGACTGGCCTGACTGACCGGGCTGACCGGACGAGATGGCGGGCAGGGGGCCGGTGGCCGCGGACTCGCTGTCGGCGAAGTCGCCGCCGGACGCGGGCTCGCGCGTCCACGGACGGGTGTCGTCGGACAGGGCGCCGGCGCCGCGCTGGGGCAGCGAGCCCTCGCGCCGGGGCAGCCCGTTCTCCCGCTGCGGGACCGGCTCTCGCCCGCGGGGGCGCCGCGCGAGGCGACCCAGACGTCGTTGGAGGAGTCCTGGGACATCCACCCCGCCGCCTCGGCGGGCAGTGCGGGGCTCGACGGCCACGACCCGGCCGACGGGAACGCCTCTGCAGAGGGATAGGAGGGATAGGACGGGTGCCCGGGTCCGAGCTGGTACGACGCGGCGGGCCACGACCCGCCCTGCGGTCCCGGCTGGGGCACGGACGGGAACTGCTCTTCCCTGGAGGCGGCCGGCGCGGCCCCCGCGTACGAGGGGGCCGACGGGCCGAGCAGCGACTCGGGGATGAGCACCATGGCGGTCAGGCCGCCGGAGCCGTGCGGGCGGAGCTGGACGCGGATGCCGTGGCGGTGCGCCAGCCTGGCGACCACGAACAGGCCCATGCGGCGGGAGACGGAGACGTCCACGGTGGGCGCCTCGCTCAGCCGCTCGTTGGCCTGGGCCAGCTCCTCGGCGGTCATGCCGATGCCGGAGTCGCTGATGGAGAGCATGATGCCGCCGCCGTCGATCCGGCTGCCGGAGACCGGGACGCGGGTCTCGCGGGGCGAGAACGACAGCGCGTTCTCGATCAGCTCGGCGAGCAGGTGGATGACGTCGTTGACGGCCTGGCCGGCGATGGAGACGCCTTCCGGCACCTCCAGCACGACGCGCTCGTAGTTCTCCACCTCCGACAGCGAGGCGCGGGCGACGTCGACGAGCTGGACCGGCTGGCTCCAGCGGCGCGGCGGCTCCTGGCCGGCGAGGACCAGCAGGTTCTCGCTGTTGCGCCGCATGCGGGTGGCCAGGTGGTCGAGCTTGAACAGGTTGCCGAGCCGCTGCTCGTCCTGCTCGCCCTGCTCCAGGCTGTCGATGAGGGTGATCTGCCGCTCCACCAGGGTCTGGCTGCGCCGCGACAGGTTCACGAACATCGCGTTGACGTTGCTGCGGAGCCTGGACTCCTCGCCCGCCAGGCGGACCGCCTCGCGGTGCACCTCGTCGAAGGCCCGCGCGACCTCGCCGATCTCGTCCTTCGAGTTGATCTCGATGGGCGGGACCCTGATCTTGTCGGGGTCGATGTCGTTCTCGCGGAGCTGGCGGACCAGGTCGGGCAGCGTGTGGCCGGCGATCCTGAGCGCGTCGCTGCGCAGCCGCCTGAGCGGGCGGACCAGCGAGCCCGCCATGAGAGCGGTGATCGCGAGGACCAGCACGAGCAGCACGACCACGATGCCGATGTTGATCGCGGCCAGCTGCCTGTCGGCGCTCGCCACGTCGGCGCTGCGGGTGGCGACCTCCTCCGACAGCGACTTCTGCACCTGGTGCAGCCGGTCGACGGTCTCGGAGATGGAGTCGAACCAGAGGTCGACGTCCTTGGTGCTGGAGTTGTCGAGCCGGCGCAGCGGGGTGCCGCTGTTGTGCAGCAGCACGGCGCGGCTGATGTAGAACTCGGCGCGGCCGATCTTCTGGCTGGCCACGGTGTTGTCGAAGTTCTGCCGCTGGGCGGGCGTGGCGACCGCGAGGAACGAGGAGCGCTCGCTCTCACGGCGGGAGCCCGCGTCGAGGAAGCCCTTGAACTCCGGCTCCTCGAACCTGCCGCGCACCAGGGCGATCATCAGCAGCGCCCGCTGCTTGGACGCCTCCTCCTCCGCGCGGGCGACGCTGCGCAGCGCGGCGGCGGTGGAGGTGAGCTGCTCGTCGGTCGAGCCCTGGCCGAGCTCGTCGTAGACCTGGAGCAGGTCGGCGATGATCTCGGAGTACTTCTCGACCGTCGGCAGCGGCGGCATCTGGTCCTTGGTGTACGCCGCCCGCAGCGAGCCGAGCTGGGAGAGCCGGACCTCGATGCGGTCCAGGGTCCTGCGGCCGATGTCGGACACCGAGTCGCGGGCCTCGGCGATGGCCGCCTTCGTCCTGGCGGCGCTGGCGTCCACGATCTCCTGCTGGCTCTTGAGCCGCTGTCCTTCGCTCGCCCGCTTGTTGGCGGCGACGTAGCGGCCGGCCAGGCCTCGTTCGAGCCCGAGGTCGCGGGCCAGCTCGCCGAGCTGGCTGACCAGCCGTCCCACGTCGCTGATGAGCTGGTACTGCTGGGCGCTGCTGATCGAGTCGGTGACCCGCAGCCCGCCGAAAATGACGCCCACGATCGTGGGAATGGCGATGAGGGCGATGAGGCGGGTGCGCACACGCCAATTGCGCAGCGCGAACGGGCTGCCCGAAACGGGCTGCTGTACCTGCGGAACCTCTCCGCCCGCAGACTGTTCCGGAATGTCCGGGGCCCTGCCACGACCGGAGTCGGCCGTTGTTGTCCTCACTGGTGGCAACCTCTCGCCATGGCCTGCTTGGGGGGTTTCAGCGGCTTCGTCGCAAGGGACGAGTGATCGCAGGCAAGTTCGAGGCCCAATTTGAGCACAAACCCCATACTTAGGCCAACGTCTCGGCTGTTTTCAACCGTTCCAAATGACACCCTGTTCACGTGGCAAGCTCTTGACCACAGAGCGCAACCAAAGTCTCGATCCGGACATATAGCTCAGAAACCCACTTTATGCATATATATACATCTATATCCGTGGACGGTCATCTTTAGCCGATAAAGTGCATAAACGAGGCATAGTGGCTGCCGTTTCGATCTCCCCTCCGGTACGCTTCACGCCCGGCATGCAGTGCCGATCTCCAGAAGCTTCCCCCTGGTAGGAGAACCCCCCAATGACACGCAAACTGCGCTGTAGCGCCATTGCTCTCGGCGTCGCAGTCGCTCTGACTCTTGCCGGTTGCGGCGGTTCCGACGAGCCCAGCAGTGCGTCGGCCGGTGGCAGCGGCCTTGAGAAGACCACCATCAAGGTCGGGGCGCTGCCCATTCCCGACCCGGTGGCTCTGTATGTCGCGAACGAGAAGGGCTACTTCAAGGAAGAGGGCCTGACCGTTCAGCCGGTCACGATCACCGGTGGCGCGGCGGCATTGCCGCAGATCGAAAGCGGCGCGCTCGACATCTCCCAGACCAATTACGTTTCCACGTTCGCCGCGGTCAGCCAGGGCAAGAAGATCAAGCTGGTCGCCGACATGTACCAGGCGGGCCCGAACACCTTCAACCTGATGGTTCCGAAGGATTCGCCTATTCAGACGGTGGCGGACCTGAAGGGCAAGACCATTCTGGTCAACAACCTCAACAACGTCGCCACCCTCGCCACGCTCACGCAGCTCAAGGTGGCCGGTCTCACCGAGGACGACGTCAAGTTCGTGGAAAAGCCGTTCCCCGACATGGGCAACGCGCTGCTCAGCGGCCAGGCCGACGCCTGCTGGATCACCGAGCCGTTCATCACCGCCAACCAGAGCCAGCACGGCTTCCGCAAGCTGGCGGACACCATGACGGGTCAAACGGCCGACCTGCCCATCGCCGGCTGGATGGCCACCGAGGACTGGGCGCAGAAGTACCCCAAGACGCTCGCCGCCTTCCAGCGCGCGATCGCCAAGGCGCAGCAGCTCGTCTCCAGCGACCGCAAGGAGATCGAGGCCATGCTGCCGAAGTACACGAAGATCGACGCCAAGACGGCTTCGGTGATCACGCTCGGGACCTTCCCCAGTGAGCTGAACGCCAACCGCCTGCAGAAGGTCGCCGACCTCATGCTCGAGTACGGCTACCTGAAGAGCCCGATCGACGTGAAGTCGATCATCGCGGCCCCCGCGGCGAACGGATGACGCGTGCACGACTGCTCCGCGGCGCCATCGGCGTCGCGGGGTTCCTTGTTCTCGGGGAACTGTTCATCCGCTTCGTCGTCAACGGGGAGCTGCAGTTCCCCCGCCTTCCACCGTCCTGCAGGAGGCCTTCGGCCTGCCCGCCGACTCCGACTTCCTGTCCGGGCTCGGCGCGACCCTGATCAACTGGGTGCTCGGCCTGCTCATCGCCACCGCCATCGCCGTGCCGGTGGGCGTGCTGCTCGGCGCGCTGCCGCCGGTGGAGCGGACGATCAGGCCCGTGCTGGAGTTCCTGCGCCCGATCCCGAGTGTGGCGATCATCCCGCTGGCGATCCTGCTGATCCCGGTGGACGAGCTGATGAAGGTCTCGGTCATCGTCTACGCGGCGGTCTGGCCGATCCTCATCAACACCCTGTACGGCATGCACGACGTCGACCCCGTGGCCAAGGAGTCGCTGCGCAGCTTCGGCTTCGGCCCCCTGGCCGTCCTGGTCAGGGTGAGCCTGCCGAGCGCGGCGCCCTTCATGGCGACCGGCATCAGGATCGCCTGTGGCATCGCCCTCGTGCTCGCGGTCAGCGCCGAGCTGCTGGCCGGCGGCGTCGCCGGGATCGGCGTCTTCGTCAACCTGGCCGGCAGCGGCAACAGGACCGACCTCATGTGGGCGGCGACGGTCTGGGCCGGGATCCTCGGCGCGCTCGCGAACGTGCTGCTGCGGGCCGGCGAGCGCCGCCTGTTCCGCTGGCACACGATGCGGACGGGGGCGGCGGAGCGATGAAAGCGCTCACCAAGCTCTGGCTCATCCCGGTGGTGCTCGTCGTCTGGGAGTTCGGCACCCGGGCGATAGGCGACGGCGATTTCCCGCCGCCCACGATGATCGTGGGCAAGATGTACGAGCTGTGGTTCTCCGGCCCGGGGAGCCGCGCCTTCCTGACCGACGACGCGATCGACAACATCCTGCCCAGCCTGGGCCGCATGTTCGGCGGCTGGATCCTGGCGGCGGTGGTCGGGATCGTGGCGGGCATGCTGCTCGGCCGCTCGCGCACGGCCACCGATTTCGTGGATCCGCTCATCGAGTTCGGCCGCGCGCTGCCGCCGCCGCTGCTGATCCCCGCGTTCCTGGTGCTGCAGGCCGGCTTCCAGTCTCCGCACGGCGTGCTGATCACCCAGCTCATCACGATCGTGTTCGGGGTGATCTGGCCGGTGCTGCTCAACTCGATCGACGGCGTCAGAGCGATCGACAAGACCTATATGGAGACGGCGACCGTCTTCAACCTCACCAGGATGCAGCGGCTGCGCGTGGTCGTGCTGCCGGCCGCCTCGCCGAAGATCTTCGCCGGGCTGCGGCTGAGCCTGTCGCTCGCGCTGATCCTCATGGTGATCACCGAGCTGATCGGCGGCAGCGACGGCATCGGCTACCAGCTCCTGCAGGCCCAGCGCAGCTTCGACGGCGCCGCGGTGTGGGCCGCGATCACGCTGCTCGGCATCCTCGGTTACGTCGTCAACTCCCTGTTCGTACTGGCCGAGCGCCGGGTGCTGGTGTGGCACCGGCAGGCCACGCGCAACCCGTGACTTTCTGGAAGGACTCATGCCACACTCCGACGACCTCCTGTGGGGCGCCTACGGTGACATCTCCCGTTTCGCCGCCCTCCTCACCATGGCCGAGCTCGGCCTGGCCGACCACCTCGCCAAGGGCCCGCTGACCACGGCCGAGCTGGCCGAGCGCGCGGGGGCGCACGCCCCGTCGCTGCGCAGGGTGCTGCGCGCGCTGGCAGGCCTCGGCCTGGTCACCAGGGCGGGCGACGACGCCTACGACCTGACCGAGCGGGGCGCGGCGCTGCGCTCGGACGCACCGGGCTTTCTGCGCTCCTCGATCCGCATGCTCGGTGAGGAGGGCTTCTGGTACGCCATGGGCACGCTGCCCGAGACGGTGCGCACCGGCCGCTCGGCCTTCGTCGAGCGCCACGGCCACCTCTACGACTACCTGGCGCGCAACCCGCAGTCGAGCGAGCTGTTCGACGACTACATGACGGCCAGGGCCGCCGCGTTCACCGAGGGCCTGGTCAAGCGGTACGCCTTCCCGCCCACCGGGACCATGGTGGACGTGGCCGGCGGCAAGGGCCACATCCTGGCCACGGTGCTCCATGCCAACCCGCAGATGCGCGGCATCCTGCTGGACCTGGAGCACGTGGTGGACCACGCCAGGCGCACGCTCGCCGACGAGGGCCTGACCGAGCGCACCGAGGTGGTCGCGGGCGACTTCTTCGTCTCGGTCCCCTCGGGCGGCGACGTCTACCTGCTGGCCAGCGTCCTGCACAACTGGGACGACGAGGACGCGCTCAAGATCCTCCGCAACGTCCGCGAGGCGATGAACCCCGGCGGGCGCGTGCTCATCCTGGAAGTGGTGCTGCCCGACACCGAGGAGCCGCACCTGGGCATGGACGTCGATCTGCGGATGCTGGCGATCTTCAACGGCGGCACCGAGCGCAGCCGCGACGAGTACGCGGCGCTGCTCGACCGCGCCGGCCTGGCGATGGGCGACGTCATCGAGCTGGGCGCGGGCGCGAGCCTCATCGAGGCGCTGCCGCGCTGAGCCCTGGGTGCCGCGTCGTCCGGCGAGCGGGAGGGCGCGGCTCCCGGGCCGGCGCGGCACCTGAGCCCGGGTCAGCCGCCCCAGCCCGGTACGGCCATGCGCACCGACAGCGCGTGCTCGACGAGCTGGATCAGCGCGTTCTTCACCGAGTCCTTGGAGCGGGCGTCGAGCCGCACCATGGGGATGTGCGGCGCCAGGGTGAGCGCGTCGCGCACCTCGGCGTCGCTGTGCGGATATTGCCCGTCCCAGCCGTTCACGCCCACGACGAACGGCAACTGGGCCTCTTCGAAGTAGTCGATGGCGGGGAAGCTGTCGGCGAGCCGCCGCGTGTCGACCAGCACGACCGCGCCGATGGCGCCGCGTACCAGGTCGTCCCACATGAACCAGAACCGGTGCTGTCCGGGCGTGCCGAACAGGTACAGGATGAGGTCCCGGTCCAGGGAGACCCGGCCGAAGTCCATGGCGACGGTCGTGGTCGACTTCAGCGGCGTCATGCCGAGGTCGTCGATTCCCGCGGAGGCGTCGGTCATGACGGCCTCCGTGGTGAGCGGCATGATCTCCGACACCGCGCCGACGAACGTCGTCTTGCCCACCCCGAAGCCACCGGCGACCACGATCTTCGTCGAGGTGAGCCCGGGGTTAGAGCCTGCGAAGTCCACTTAGAACCCTTTCCAGCAGATTTACGTCCGGCCGGCCGGCGTCCAGCTGTGGCTGATGCACGCGGACCAGGCCTTCGGCCGCCATGTCAGCGATCAGCACGCGCACCACGCCGAGCGGGATCCGCAGCAGGGCCGACACCTCCGCGACGGACCTGACCTGCCGGCACAGTTGGCTGATCGCCTGGTACTCCGGCGTGATATGCGAGAACTCCCGCTGCTCGGCGGTCGCCGATGACACCAGGGCCTCCATCGCCAGCTTGACCCGCGGAGCCGTCCGCCCTCCCGTCACCGCGTACGGGCGGACGGGCGATGCGGGGTCGGGATTCAGCTGCGACTGGGGCTGAGGCTGCTGAGGTGGAGGGGCCCAACCGCCGCTGTTCCATCTGGGGTCCGACACGTACATCACCTTGACTGACTGGCGCGCAGCTCGGCACGCACAGCCGGAGTCAGCACCTGACCGGCGCGATCGACCATCAACGTCATCTGATACGCCACCAGACCCATGTCACAGTCCGGCGCCGCCAGCACCGCAAGACACGAACCATCACTGATCGACATGATCAGCATCAGCCCGCGCTGCATCTCCACGATCGTCTGATTGACCGCACCCCCCTCGAACACCCGCGCCGCACCCTGCGTCAAAGACACCAACCCCGACGCGATCGCAGCCAGCTGATCCGCACGATCAGCAGGAAAACCCGCCGACGCCGCCAACGGCAGACCGTCAGACGAGACCACCACCGCGTGCGCGACGCCGGGGACCGTGTTGACGAAGTCGGTGATCAGCCAGTCGACTCCACGCGCCGCGTGGCTGAGATCGTTCACGCGTCCTCCTCCCTTTCGTTCTCCTTAGGGCCTGAGGGTCCAGAGGAAAACGCCCTGCCCTCGCTGATGTCGTCACGTGCTGCTCTGAAGCCCTGCTGGAAGCTGGACAGCCGGCTGCGCACCCGGTCGGGCGAGATCGTCGGCATCGGCGACACGCCCTTGGGCGAGGCGGAGGTGTCGGCCGAGCCGGGCACCAGGTTCGCCTTGGGCACCCGCTTGGGCAGGCCGCTGGCGGTGACGCCGTCGCGGGTCGGCTCGCGTACCGCCTCGGCCGCGCTCCAGCCCTCGTCCGCCTTCGACGATCCCCAGCTCGCGCCGTTCGCGCCGAACCAGGCGGACTCGACCGCCGAGTAGATCGGCAGGTGGTCGTCGGTGCGCGACGGCGGCTCGCTCGCGCTCCCCGGCTCCGGCCGGTCGAAGCCGGGCCGCTGGGACGACGTGCCGTCCTGGTTCCAGCCGCCGCCGGACGACTCGGACTCCGGCCGCCTGGGCAGGCCGTTCTCGCCGTTCCACGACGAGTTGCGCGCCGGGGTCCACACGTCGCTCGCGTACGGCTCCGGCGGCCAGGCCGCGGGGTCGGGCTGCCAGGGCTTGCCGAACGCGCTGCTCGCCTCCGGCCCGGATGAGCCGGAGGAGCCGAGCGAGCCCGGCGCGCCCCACGCGCCCGCGCTGTCGTGACCTGGCGGGGTGGCGCCCCAGCCGCCGGGCTCCTGGCCGGACGCCCCCGATGGGGACGCGCCCCATCCCGCGCCGGCGTCCTGCCCGGTGCCGCTCCAGCCACCGTCCTGGCCCTGTGGAGGCGGGCTCCAGCTCGCCGCGCCCTCCGGGTTGGGCGCGGGCCAGCCGGACCCGAGCTCTGGGTTCGACGGGAAGGACGGATGGCCGGGGCCGTACTGCATGGCCGGCGGCTGGGGCCAGTCTGTGGCGGGCGGCGCGGGGTGCGGCCCCGCGTAGGGCTCGTCCCCTCGCGGCCCGCCGCTCGCCGCGCCCGCCAATGCGGGCGGCTGGTTGCCGGAGAAGGACGGCATGCCGGAGAAGCCGGGCGTCTGGGAGCCCAGCATGTTCTCGGGGATGAGCACCATGGCGGTCAGCCCACCCGAGCTGTGCGGGCGGAGCTGGACGCGGATGCCGTGGCGGTGCGCCAGCCTGGCGACCACGAACAGGCCCATGCGGCGGGAGACGGAGACGTCCACGCTGGGCGCCTCGGTCAGCCGCTCATTGGCGGCGGCCAGCTCCTCCTGGGTCATGCCGATGCCGGAGTCGGTGATCGACAGCATCACGCCGCCGCCGTCGATCCTGCTGCCCGACACCGTCACCCTGGTCTCGCGTGGCGAGAACGACAGCGCGTTCTCGACCAGCTCGGCGAGCAGGTGGATGACGTCATTGACGGCCTGGCCGGCCACCGACACCCCGTCGGGCACCTGGAGCACGACCCGCTCGTAGTTCTCCACCTCCGACAGCGAGGCGCGGGCCACGTCCACGATCTTCACCGGCTGGCTCCAGCGGCGCGGCGGGTCCTGACCGGCGAGCACCAGCAGGTTCTCGCTGTTGCGCCGCATGCGGGTGGCCAGGTGGTCGAGCTTGAACAGGTTGCCGAGCCGCTGCTCGTCCTGCTCGCCCTGCTCCAGGCTGTCGATGAGGGTGATCTGCCGCTCCACCAGGGTCTGGCTGCGCCGCGACAGGTTCACGAACATCGCGTTGACGTTGCTGCGCAGCTTCGACTCCTCGCCCGCCAGCCGGACCGCCTCGCGGTGCACCTCGTCGAAGGCCCGCGCGACCTCGCCGATCTCGTCGAGCGTGTCCACCCCGATGGGCTCGACGGGGCCGATCGCGCCTTCACCGTTCTCGCGCAGCTGCCGTACGGTCTCCGGCAGGCGCTGCCCTGCGATGTCGAGCGCCTCGCGGCGCAGGCGGCGCAGCGGCCTGATGAGCGAGCGCGCGATGAGCGAGATGATCGCGATGACCGCGATCAGCAGCAGCAGAATGAGCCCGCCGGAGATCATCGCCGCGCGGTAGGCGCCCTCCTCCAGGCTCCTGGCCCGCAGGATCACCGAGGACGACAGCTCGCGTTCCACGCTGCGCAGCGCGTCGATCTTGCCGGTGCTGACGTCGAACCAGGTGGCCACGTCCCGGTCGGCGCCGCCGCCGATGCTCAGCTGCTTGCCCTCCGCCGCCTGCGCCATCGCGCGCAGCCGGAACAGGTCGGTCTGGTCGACGTCCCTGCCGACGACGGTGTTGCGGTAGAGCTCGAGCTGGTCGAGGGTGGCGAGGGTGGCGAAGAGCGTCTCCTCGCTCTCCTCGCGCGACTTGGCGTCGGTGAGCGCGTCCAGCTCGCCGCTGTCGAACGCCCTCTTGTCCAGCGCGCTGGCGAGGATGCCGCGCTGCCTGGACGCCTGCTCCTTGGCCCTGGAGATGGCCGCCATCGCGCTGGCGGAGTCGGCCACCTCGTCGTCCACCGCGACCTGGCCCACCTGGTCGTGGAACTGCAGCAGCGCCGAGATGATCTCCGAGTACTTCCTGATCATCGGCAGTGGCTGGATCTTGCCGTTGACCGCGGTCTCCCGCAGCGTCGGGATCTCCTCAAGCCGGCGCAGCACGGGGCGCACGGCCTCGCCGTGGGTTTCGCCGAGTGCGTTGGCCTGCTGCTTGGCCTCGTCGATGAGGCCGTTGACCTGGCTGTAGGTGGTGCGCAGCTGCGCCTCGCGGCTGTCCGGCCGGCCCTCGGCGATGTAGAGGGCGGTCTCGTCGCGTTCGTAGCCGAGCTCATGAGTGACGGCCCCAAGCTGCTGGCTGAGCTCGGCGACCTCTCTGAGGGTCTGGTAGGTGCGGGCATCGCTGAGCGAGGTGATGACGTTCAGCCCGCCCAGGCCGACGGCGACGGCGGTGGGCACCACGATCAGCGCGATGAGGCGCGATCGGACATGCCAGTTGCCCAGTCCGAACCTGCGCGATGAAGGTTTGGACAGCCGTCGCTTCTGATGGCCGTGCGGCTCGCGGTCAGCGGAAGCTTCAGCGTTCTGCGTTCTCACTTGCCTTCGCAACCTCTCGCCCTTTGAGGAGGGGAATTCTCGGGTGGACCAGCGGTATTGCAGGGTGGGGCAGTTTTGTACGACGACATATCGAGATAAGCGTCATTTGAGCACACGGGTGGGGAAGGGCCAACCACTACTAGTGCCCCGATGAGGTGTTTGTCCCCGAATGTCCAGAAAATATGACAGAATCGATAAACGGCCTTCTACCAGGCAAAACAGGCAAGGAGGGGTCGCCCCGCGAGCCACCTCCCGACTCGCAGAAGACGCTTGACAAGAATCAGAAGTAACGTAGGTTCCCGGTAGCACCACCCTTCCCAAAACAGACATTTTTCAAGATCGCACACGTCCGCCAAAATTTCACGATAGAGCGATAAACAGACATTGCAACCACAAGTGTCAGCTTTCCGATAATGAACGGCTTTTTGGTGCTACCGTCGATCTCTGTTGTGCGTCAGGCACACAGTCCCCGGGAGCAGAAGCCGCCCGGTTCCCCCCTTGGCTCCATCCGAGAGGAGTCCCTGACATGAGGCTTGGCCGTTCCGCCAGGGCCGCCATCATCGGGTTCGCTTTGACGCTCGGTGCCGTGGCGTGCAGCTCGGGCGGCGACCCGAACACCAGCGCCCCTCCGTCCGCCGCCGCGGCGGGAGGGCTGGAGAAGACCCAGCTCAAGGTCGCCACGCTGCCGGCGATCGACAGCGCCGCCATCTACGTGGCCATCGACCAAGGGCTCTTCGAGAAGGAGGGCCTGGAGGTGACCCCGCAAGTCGTCCAGGCCGCTCCAGAGGCCATACCCATGCTGGTCAAGGGCGAGATCGACGCGATGTTCGGCAACTACGTGTCGATGTTCGCCGCGCACGACAAGCAGGCGCTGAAACTGCGCATCCTGGCCGAGGGCTCTCGCGCGGCCCCCGACTCGCTCAGCATCATGGCCCTGCCGGACTCACCGATCAAAACGCCCAAGGACCTGGAGGGCAAGACGATCAACGTCAACGTCCTGCACAACTTCCAGGAGCTGGCGCTCACCCAGGTGCTCAAGGCCAACAACGTCGACCCCACCAAGATCAACTATGTGCAGGTGACGTTCCAGAACATCATGCCGTCGTGGAAGGGCGGCCAGATCGACGCCGCCTATCTCGGCGAGCCCATGGTCACGGCCGCCACGGCCACCATGGGCGCCCGCAAGATCCTCGACCCGGCCTCCGGCCCCGCGGCCGAGTTCCCCATCTCCGGGTACGTCAGCACCCAGGAGTGGTACGACGAGCACCCGAAGACCGCCGCGGCCTTCCAGCGGGCCATACACAACGCGGGCAAGCTCATGGCCAACAACCGTGAGGTGGTGGCCAAGGTGCTGCCCACGTTCACGCAGATCGACGCCGCCACCGCGGCCACGGTGACCTTCCCCTACTTCTCCAGCAACGACAACCCGGTCCGCCTCCAGCGGGTGGCCGACTGGATGCTGGAGGCGAAGTGGCTGTCGAAGGCCATCGACGTCAAGACGCTCATGTCGCCCACCACGTCCGGGTGAGCGCGCAGACCCTGTCACCCGCCCGCCCGGCGTCACCGGCCACGCGGTGGTCGCGCCGGGCGGCGGGGGCGCTCGCCTTCGCCGCGCTGATCGAGCTGCTCAGCAGGACGGGTCTCGCCGACCCCGAGTTCCTGCCGCCCGCCAGCGAGATCCTCGTCAGGGCGGCCGGGCTCGTGGCCGACCCCGCCTTCCATGCCCACGCGCTGGCCAGCGCGCTCGCCTGGGCGATCGGGCTGTGCCTGGCGGCCGTGGTCGCCGTGCCGCTGGGCGTGCTGCTGGGCAGCGTGCCGATCATCGACGCCGCCACCCGCTCGGTGGTGGAGTTCCTGCGGCCGATCCCGTCGGTGGCGCTGATCCCGCTGGTGGCGCTGATCATCGGCACCGGCCTGCAGCAGCGCGTCGCGCTCGTCTTCTACGCCTCGCTCTGGCCCGTCCTCTACAACACCATGTACGGCCTGCGCGGCGTCGACCCCGTGGCCAAGGAGTCGCTGCGCTCCTACGGCTTCGGCCCGCTGTCGGTCCTGATGCGCGTCAGCCTCCCCGCCTCGGCGCCCTTCATCCTCACGGGCGTCCGCCTGGCGTCCGGGGTGGCGCTCATCCTGACCGTGAGCACCGAGATCGTGGCCGGCCGCGGCGAGGGCATCGGCGTGTTCATCTTCTTCGCCGGCATCGCGGTGCCCGCCCGCATGACCGACATCCTGGCCGGGGTGTTCTGGGTCGGGGTGTTCGGCGTGCTGGTCAACGCGCTGCTGGTCTGGGTCGAGCGCCACACCTTCCGCTGGCACCACGAGCAGCTCGGGAGGCCGTCATGAGGAGAGGCTTCGCGAGGGGGCGCGGCAGGCGTACGGCCGTCTTCCGCGTCCTCGTGCTGGCCGTGCTCGTCGCGCTGTGGGAGCTGGGCACGCGGCTTGCGGGCAGCACGTTCTTCCCGCCGCCGAGCACGATCGTGACCAGGATGCACTCCCTGTGGTTCTCCGGCTCGCCGGCCACGCTGTTCCTGACCGACGAGGCCATCCGCAACATCCTGCCCAGCCTGGGCCGGATGGCGATCGGCTTCGCCGCCGGCGCGCTGATCGGGGTGCTGCTCGGCCTCGCGGTGGGCCTGTCGGCCCGGGTGTACGACTACCTCGACGGCGTGCTGCAGTTCCTGCGCGCGGTCCCGCCGCCCGCGCTGGCCACGGTCTTCGTGGTGCTGTTCGGGTTCGGGATGAAGATGCAGCTGGCGTTCATGATCTTCAGCATCGTGTGGCCGGTGCTGCTCAACACCGCCGACGGCGCCCGTTCGGTGGAGCCACTGCATCTGCAGACCTGCCAGGCGTTCCGGCTCTCGTGGGCCGAGCGGCTGTGGCGGGTGATCCTGCCCTCGACGCTGCCCAAGATGTTCGCCGGGCTGCGGCTGGCCGTGTCGCTCTCCCTGATCGTCATGGTCTTCTCCGAGCTGCTGCCCGGCACGTCCAACGGCATCGGCTTCCAGCTCACCGGCGCCTACCAGAGCTTCGACCTGCCCGCCATGTGGGCCGGTATCGTGCTGCTCGGCGTGCTGGGCTACCTGCTCAACGAGCTGTTCCTGGTCGTCGAGCGGCGGGTGCTCGCCTGGCACCGCGCCGCCAGGAACCTCGTCGGTTAGAGTCCCTGCCGTGCGGACGATGATCGTGGGCGGCGGCATCGGGGGCCTCAGCACGGCGCTCAGCCTGCATGCCGCCGGACTTGACTGCGTGGTGGTGGAGGCGGCCCGTACGCTGCGGCCGCTCGGCGTGGGCATCAACCTCCAGCCCCACGCCGTGCGCGAGCTGACCGAGCTCGGCCTCGGCGATGCGCTGGCCGGGCTGGGCGTGGAGACGACGTTCATGACCTTCGCCGATCGGCACGGCAACGTCATCCTGTCCCTGCCGCGCGGCCGGAAGGCCGGCTGACCGGTGGCCCCAGTACAGCATTCACCGCGGCGAGCTGCAGCTCGCGCTGCTCGCCGCGGTGCGGGAGCGGGGCGTGCCGGTGCGCACGGGCGTCAGGTTCGAGGACGTCGCGCAGGACGGCGACGGCGTGCTCGTCACGCTGCGCGAGGGCGATGAGCTGGTGCGGGAGCGGGCCGACGTGCTGGTCGGCGCCGACGGCGTGCAGTCGGCGGTGCGCGAGCGGCTGTGGCCGTCCGGCGGGCCACTGCTGTGGTCGGGCATCAGGATGTGGCGGGGGGTGGCCGAGGGCGAGCAGATCATGGACGGCGCGACCGTGCTCGTGGGCGGCTCCAACCGCGCCGGAAAATTTGTTACTTATCACATCTCTGCGCGTAATCCGCGGCTGATCAACTGGGTCGCGGAGGTGAAGGTGGACGAACCGGGCGTCGTTTCCGCCGCCGACTGGTACCGCCGGGGAAGTTCGGCGGAGGTGTCGGCGCATTTCGCGTCCTGGAAGTTTCGCCTCGCCGACATCGGCGCTTTGCTCTCCGCCACCGACCGGATACTCGAATATCCGATGGTCGATCGCGATCCGCTGCCGCAATGGCGGCAAGGGCGGGTGACGCTGCTCGGCGACGCCGCCCATCCGATGTACCCCATCGGGTCGAACGGCGGGTCGCAGGCGGTGCTCGACGCGCGGGTGCTGGCGCGCTGCCTGGCCACGCACGACGACGCCGAGCGCGGGCTGGCGGCGTACGAGGAGGAGCGGCGCCCGCCCACGTCGGCGCTGGTGCTTGCGCATCGGGCGCTGCCCATCGAAGAGACGATCACGCTGGTGACCGAGCGCGCCCCCAACGGGTTCGGTGGCATCCGCGAGGTGCTGAGCGAGGAGGAGCTGGCCGCCATGGCGGACGCGCAGCGAAGTATCTCGGACGCCGACGTGCGCGCGCTGAACGAAAGGGAGTCCTGGAGTGTATGAACCGCGGGCCTCCATGGCCGTGACGTTCCCGCAAGAGTAAGATCACGCCCCGAATAGGGTTACCTGACTGACATGTCATGCATTTACCGCTCCGCTAGAGTCATTTCCGGCTCTGAAAGAGTCGCCGCACTGCCCGCGGTCTCGCCCCCCAAGGAAATCCATTGCTCGAGATAGAGAACCTTTCCCATGTGTACGGCAGCGGTACTCCCAACGCGCACCACGCCATCGAAGGACTCAACCTGAGCGTCGCCGCGGGCGAACTGCTCTGCATCGTCGGCCCGTCGGGCTGCGGGAAGTCCACGCTGCTGCGCTCCATCGCCGGCCTGATCACCCCCACCGGCGGGCAGGTCAAGGTCGAGGGCGAGCTGGTCCGCCGGACGCCCGACAACCTCGCCGTGGTCTTCCAGGACTACAGCCGCTCGCTGTTCCCCTGGATGTCGGTCGCCGACAACGTGGCGCTGCCGCTGCGCCGCAAGAACATGGACAAGCGCCAGCGCCGCGAGGCCGCCCAGGAGGCCCTGGAGTCGGTGGGGCTCGAAGGCGCCGCGCGCAAATACCCGTTCCAGCTCTCCGGCGGCATGCAGCAGCGGGTGGCGATCGCCCGCGCGCTGGCCTACCGGCCCTCGCTGCTGCTCATGGACGAGCCGTTCGGCTCGGTGGACGCCCAGACCAGGGAGGACCTTGAGGACCTGGTGCTCAAGGTGCGCGGCCACCACCAGATGACGATCGTGCTCATCACCCACGACATCGACGAGAGCGTCTACGTGGGCGACCGGGTGGTCGTGCTGTCCAAGGCGCCGGCGCACGTCGTGGGCGACCTGAAGGTGGACCTGCCCGCCCCGCGCGACCAGATCACCACGCGCGAGCACCCCGACTTCGTGCACCTGCGCGCCGAGGTCGGCCGTCTGGTGCGCGGCCACGCCACCGTCTGACGGCGCCTGCGAAAGCCGGCCCTGTGTCCGGCTCCGTACGCACGACGAGGCGCCGCCCGGCCTCCCGGGCGGCGCCTCGTCACACGTGTGTCAGACCGGCGAGTGCATGTGGCGGGTCAGGGCGTGCTCCACCAAAGTGATCAAGGTGGCCTTGACCGATTCGCGCTGCCGGGCGTCGAGACGCACGATCGGGATGTGCTCACCGATCGACAGCGCCTCTCTGATCTCCTCCTCGGCGTGCGCGAAGTGCCCGTCCCAGCCGTTGACGCCGATCACGAACGGCAGCTTGGCCTCTTCGAAGTAGTCGATGGCCGGGAAGCTGTCGGCGAGCCGGCGGGTGTCCACGAGGACGACGGCGCCGATGGCACCGCGTACGAGGTCGTCCCACATGAACCAGAACCGGTGCTGTCCGGGCGTGCCGAACAGGTAGAGAATCAGATCACGATCGAGTGAGACCCGGCCGAAGTCCATCGCGACGGTCGTGGTCGTCTTGTTCGGCGTGAGCGAGACGTCGTCGACGTGCGCCGAGGCGTCCGTCATGACCGCCTCCGTGGTGAGCGGCAGGATCTCCGAAACCGCACCCACGAACGTCGTCTTCCCCACGCCGAAGCCTCCGGCCACGACGATCTTCGTCGAGGTTAGGCCGGGGCTAGAGCCTGCGAAGTCCACTGAGCACCCTTTCGAGCAAGTTGAGGTCCGGCTTTCCCGCGTCCAGCGCAGGCTGGTGCACGCGGATCAGGCCTTCCGACGCCATGTCGGCGATCAGCACCCGGACCACGCCAAGAGGCTGGCGTAAAAGGGCGGAGATCTCGGCAACCGACCGGACGTTCCGAGTCAGCTGAATGATCGCCTGATACTCCGGACTTAGTAGGGAAATGTCTTGGTATTCCGACGTCACGGAGGACACGAGGGCCTCCATGGCGAACTTCATCCGCGGGGCCGTACGCCCCCCGGTCACGGCATAGGGCCGTACCAGGGAGCTCGGCTTCTGCGGACGGGGAGCCGCCGGATGCGGCGGAGTACTATCACCAGCCCAACCCTGCTGACCTGACACCATGTTCTCCTGTCACCGCCCGTTTTCAGCGGGGGCGGGCCGCTTGCAGCTCAGCGCGTACGGCCGGAGTCAGCACCTGACCGGCCCGCTCGACCAGCAACGTCATCTGGTACGCGACCAGACCCATGTCACAGTCGGGAGCGGCCAGCACGGCCAAGCAGGATCCGTCACTGATCGACATGATCATCAAGAGCCCACGCTGCATTTCGATAACGGTCTGGGTCACCATACCGCCCTCGAACACCCGCGCGGCGCCCTGGGTCAAGCTGATCACGCCGGAGGCCACCGCGGCCAGCTGGTCGGCCCGGTCCTTGGGGAACCCCTCGGAGAAGGCCAGCGGCAACCCGTCAGACGACACCACGACCGTGTGGGCGACGCCTGGCACGTTGTTCACGAAGTCCGTGATCAGCCAGCTAATGCCGCGCGCTCCCTGGCTCATTTCTCTCATTTGTCCTCCTCGTGTACTTCTCCGCGGGTGACCGCCCGGCCTTGCCGGACACCCTGCTGGAAGCTGGAGAGCCGGCTGCGCAACCGCTCGGGTGAGATCTGCGGTGCCGGTGACGTCGCCTGGGGCTCGGCCAGGCTAGCCGTACCGGGCACCAGGTTGGCCTTGGGGACACGCCGCGGCAGGCCCGACGCCGTCACACCGCCCATCTGCGGCTTGATGGCGGCCTGCGCGGCCTGGAAGCCGGAGTCCGCGGGCGACGACCACGACGAGCTGAGGCCCGACGCGCCCGGCTTGCGCTGCGGCAGCCCGGACCGGCTCGTGCCGCCCTGAGCCGCCCCCTGCGGCGGCGGACCGTCGGCGCTCACCGGCGGATGGACCGCGGTGCTCTCCGGATCGGACTCGGGCTCCGGCTCGGAGCGCTGCTTGAGCACCTCCGGGTCGGGACGCCGGAACCAGTCGGACCCGACCGACGAGAAGATCGGCAGGTACTCCTCGTTCTGCTCGTCCATCGGCGAGTTGCGCACCGCGGGGAGCGGACCGGTCATGTCCTGCGAGGAGTACTCGCCGGGACCGAACGGGTTGTAGGAAGAGTGGCCGTTCTGCTCGAACTGGTCGGCCGGCTTGGGCTCCTCCGCGAACGGCGAGCGGTAGCCCTCGCCGAACTGGGGCTTGGGCCGGTCGCCCGCGTCGAACAGCGACCTGCGCGGCAGCGGGTCGGCGAAGGACGACCAGCTCGACTCCTCCTCCTGCTGCTGCGGCGGCTCGGTCGCGAAGGACGGCCACTGCGGCTCGTCGTTCTGCGGCGGCGGTGGCTGCTCGGCGAACGAGGGCCACCGGTTCTCCGCGAACGACTGCTGCTCCGCGGCGGGCTGCGGCGTCTCCTCGGCGAAGGAGGGCCAGCGGGGCTCGCCGGCGGACTGCTGCGGCACGGCCGGAGGCTCTTCGGCGAACGACGGCCAGCGGGGCTCGTCGGCCCGCTGCGGCTCGCCGGCGCCCGACGGCTGCTCGCCGCCGAAGACCGACGGCTGGTCACCGAACGCGGACGGCGCCGGGTCGGGGAAGGACGGCGACTGCTCGCCGAACGACGGCCAGTTGCCGCCGGAGCCAGGCGGGGGCACAGAACCCGGCCACTGGGTGTCCATGACCTGGCCGGGCACGTCGTCGAACGACGGGTGGCCGTTGCGCGACGGCTGGCCGAACGAGCTCGGGTCGAACGAGGTGAACGCCTCGTACTGGCCGCCCTGCTGCTTGCCGGTGCCGGTGCTGATGAGCACGTCGGGCATCATCACCAGGGCGCTCAGGCCGCCGTGCTCGCGCTGGCTGAGCTGGACGCGGATGCCGTGGCGCAGGGCCAGGCGGCCGACCACGAACAGGCCCATGCGGCGGGAGACGGACACGTCCACGACGGGCGGGTTGGCCAGGCGCCAGTTGGCCTCGGCCAGCTCCTCCTGGCTCATGCCGATGCCCTGGTCGTTGATCGTGACCAGGACGCCGCCCTCGGTGGGCGTGCTGGTCACGGTGACCTTGCTCTCGCGCGGAGAGAAGGAGATCGCGTTCTCGATCAGCTCGGCGAGCAGGTGGACGGCGTCGGTGACGGCGGCGCCGACGATCATGGTGCCGGACGGGATCTGGATCTGGACCCGTTCGTAGCCCTCGACCTCCGACAGCGAGGCGCGGGCGATGTCGACCAGCGGAACCGGCTCGCTCCACTTGCGCGCGGCCTCCTGGCCGGCGAGAACCAGGAGGTTCTCGCTGTTGCGCCGCATGCGGGTGGCCAGGTGGTCGAGGCGGAAGAGGTTGGCGAGTCGCTGCTCGTCCTCCTCACCCTGCTCCAGGCCCTCGATGAGCTGCAGCTGCCGCTCGACCAGCGTCTGGCTGCGGCGGGAGAGGTTGACGAACATGGCGTTGACGTTGGCGCGCAGCTTGGCCTCGTCGCCCGCCAGGCGGATCGCCTCGCGGTGGACCTCGTCGAACGCCCGCGCCACCTCACCGATCTCGTCACGGGTGTTGATGCCGACCGACGGCGCCTCGGGCACCTGGGCGCCCTCACCCTGCTCACGCAGCATGCGGACGGTCTCGGGCAGCCGGGTCGTGGCGACCTGCAGCGCCTCGGCCCGCAGCCGGCGCAGCGGGCGGACCAGCGAACCGGCCACGCGGGTGGTGATGATCAGGACCAGGAGCAGCAGGACGAGGATCAGCGCACCGGAGATGATGGCGTTGCGCTGCTCGGCCTCGCTCAGGTCGCGGGTGGTCGTCACGATCTTGGTGGCCAGGCCGTCCTCGACCTTGCGCATCGCGTTGGAGACGGTCGTGGTGACCTCGTACCACTCGTTGAGGTCGCGGTTGGTGGTGACGTCGAGGTCGCGGATGCGGTTGCCGGCGCTCACCTGGGCGAGCGCGCGCTGCCGCATCGCGTCGGCGAGGTCGACGTCGGGGCCCTTGACCGTGTCGCGGTAGGTCTTGAGGTCCTCCGGAGCGGCCTCCTGCTCGAAGGAGGCCAGCTCGGTCTGCTGCTTGTCCCAGGAGCCGAGGAAGTCCGACCAGTCGGTGCTGTCGACCTTGAGCGCGCGCTGGATCATCGTGTTGATCAGGATGATCTGCTGGCGCGCCGTCTCCTCCTTCATCCGCTGCAGCGAGCCGAGCGCGGCCACGTCACCTTGCAGGCGGTCGTCGGCGACGCCGTCACCGAGGTCGCCCTGCAGGCTGGAGAACGTCTCGATCATCGTGCTGTACGTGCCGACGACGGCTCGGGGCGGGATGTTGCCCGTCATCGACTCGCGCAGGCTGTCGAGGCCCTCCAGCCAGCGGCGCATGTTCCTGACGCCCTCGCGCACGCGCGCGGAGTGGGAGGCGTCGATGGCGGATGCGGCCGACAGCACCTGCTGCTTGGCCTTGTCGGTGGCCTGGCGCTGCGTCTTGAGCTGCACCAGGCGGCCGCCCCTGCGGCGGTCGGCGACGTACCAGGCGGTGAGCGTACGCTCCCTGGCCAGCTCGTGGTTCAGCCCGCCGACGCGCTGGACCAGCTCGGCCACCTGGGTGAGCCGCTTGTACTCGGCGCTGGTGCCGATGGCGTCGGCCAGCTGGATGCCGGCGAGCAGCACGCCCACGACGGTGGGGATGAGGATCAGAGCGACCAGCCTTGAGCGCACACGCCAGTTCGCCAGCCGGAACCGTCCGCCTGTGTACTCCCCTGGCCTGGTGTGCCTGGGGTCTTTCGTCCTCACTGAGTCTCGCAACCTCTCGCCGGTACGTGCTCGAAGAAAATCAGACACGCGTGTGGCGCATGGGATTCTGTCCGGCCGGGTAATTGGAACACAACCCGTACCAGATCGGCCAACTGAACATATCCCATCACAGGCGCCCAAAGAGGCACTTTGGGCACTGACGCCACCACGTTTTCAGGCGGGCCGGAACGAATCCCGCTCGGCCGGTGCCGCGTGCTTCACCATCAGGTGCCGCGTCACCGAGTACTCCTGCACCGCCTCCTGGCTCATGTCCTTGCCGAACCCGCTGCCCTTGACCCCGCCGTGCGGAGCCTCGCTGGCGATCGGCAGATGATCGTTGACCCAGGTCACGCCCACGTCCAGCCGGTGGGACACGCGCATCGCGCGAGCCACGTCACGCGACCACACCGACGAGGCGAGGCCGTATCTAGTGTCGTTGGCCAGCCGGACCGCTTCGTCCTCTCCATCGAAGGGGAGCGCCACCAGGACCGGTCCAAACAGCTCATCCTGGACGATCTCGCTGGTCTGTGCGATATCGGTCACAAGCGTGGGCGGGTAGAAAAAGCCGGAGCCCCCACTCGGGGAGCCGCCGTGCAGGACGCGCCCGCCGGCCCGCGAGACGAAGCCGTGCACCCGGTCGCGGTGCGCGGCGGAGATCAGCGGGCCGATGTCCGTCGAGGGATCCCAGGGATCGCCGACGGTGATGCCGGCCAGGGTCTCCCTGAGCGCCTCCACCGCGTCGCCGAAGATCTCTCGGGCGACGTAGACGCGGGTGGCGGCGGTGCAGTCCTGGCCGGTGTTGTACGTGGCCCCCATGGCCACCCCACGGGCCATCTCCGCCAGGTCGGCGTCCTCGAACACCAGCGCCGGCGCTTTACCGCCGAGTTCGAGGTGGACCCGCTTGAGCGTGGCCGCGGCGCCGGTCATGACCGCGCGACCAGTCTCGGT
This sequence comes from Nonomuraea fastidiosa, assembly GCF_042751225.1. Taxonomy (NCBI): domain Bacteria; kingdom Bacillati; phylum Actinomycetota; class Actinomycetes; order Streptosporangiales; family Streptosporangiaceae; genus Nonomuraea; species Nonomuraea fastidiosa. The sequence goes on along the minus strand of NZ_CP170570.1, from coordinate 4,752,693 downwards.
GGAGCCGGTGACGCTGACCATGTCCACGCCGGGGTCGGTGACGAGGGCCTGGCCCACCTCGGCGTCGCCGGTGACGGCGCGTACCAGGCCCTCGGGAGCGCCGGCCGCGGCGAACAGCTCGGCCAGACGCAGCGTCGTGCGGGGAGTCTGGGGGCCGGCTTGATCACCACGGCGTTGCCCGCGGCCACCGCCGGCCCGACCTTCCAGACCGCCATCACGAACGGGAAGTTCCACGGCGCGATCGACCCCACCACACCGACGGGCCTGCGCAGCAGGACCGAGGTGTAGCCGGCGCTGAACACCCCGGCACCCGTGCCCTCCAGGGAACGGGCGGCCCCGGCGAAGAAGCGCAGGTTGTCGACGGCGAAGGGCAGCTCGCCGTCGCGGAAGACCGCCGCCGGCTTGCCCGTCTCCTCGACCTCCAGCCTGGTCAGCTCCTCGGCCTCGGCCTCCACCAGGTCGGCCACCTTCAGCAGCACCCGGGCGCGCTCGGCGGGCGTGGCCTGCGACCACTCCTCGTACGCGGCCCGCGCGGCGGCGACGGCCTTGGCGACCTCCTCCACGGGCGTGTCGGGAACCTCGGCGAAGGCGAGGCCGGTGGCGGGGTTGATCAGTGTGCGCATCAGGAAGACTTCAACTTTCAGGTCGTGCTAACGAGCGAGCTGCTCGATCAGGTCGGCGGCCTTGCGCAGGCCGTCACGGCGCCGGATCTCCTCGCCCGCGGCGGCGATGCGCGCCCGCAGCTCGGTGTCGCCGAGCAGCTTCGCGATCGCCCCTGTGAGTTCCTCGTCGGCGAAGGTGTAGGTGGAGAGCCTCACACCGTAGCCGAGCTCATCGACCCTCTGGGCGTTGTCGTACTGGTCCCAGAAGAGCGGCAGCAAGATCATCGGCTTGCCGAAGTGCAGTGCCTCGGTGGTCGTGTTGTTGCCGCCATGGGTGATGACCAAGTCACACAGTGGGATGATCTTAGTCTGCGGAAGGAACTCCTCGCCCCACATGTTGTCGTGGAGCTTGATCTCCTCGTGCAGCGGGCCCTTGGAGACGATGTACTGGTGCGGGGTGGTGCCCAGCACGTCGATCACGCGCTGCATGAGCTCCACGTCGGCGGAGCCGAGCGAGCCGAGCGAGAAGTAGATCAGCGCGTGCTCGTTGCGCTCGAAGGGCAGCGTGAAGTCCTCGTCTGTCTCGCGTACCGAGGAGTCCAGGCGGTGCCACGTCGGGCCCAGGGGGCGGTCGGCGACGTAGTCGAGGATCTCCGGGTAGACGTAGAGGTTCAGGTCGCCCTCGTGGATGAAGTCGAGGTCGGGCAGCGGCGGGGTGCCCTGCTCGACGCACCACTCGTTCCAGGCGGTCCACAGCTCGCGGTGGGTGCGCTCGTACTCGGCGCGGAAGGCGTCCCACTCCGAGCGGTCGCCGGCGGGCAGGCCGGAGAAGACCGGCGGGATGTTCGGGCCGCGCACCTCCAGCGGCTGGCAGGAGACGATCCGGACGAACTTCTTGCCCGCGGTGATCAGAGCGGGGAACGTGAGCACGTTGTCCTCGATGATCACGTCGGGGTTCACCCGCTCGATGATGGCCTTGAGCTGCGGCTCGCAGTACTTCGCGCCGTCGATCAGCTCGGCCCAGATGGGCTTGATGACGGTCTCGAGCTGCTCCCTCGTGCTCTTGCGGTACTCCGGCGCCGTGTCGCGGATGAAGTCCTTCCAGAACTGGCCCGGGTCCTGCTCCTCGTCGGACGGCGGGGCCAGGTCGACCAGGTCCTCCTCGAAGCCGAGGGCCTCGAGCTTGCCCTTCCATGACGCCTCGGCGGCGAAGACGACGCGGTGACCGCGCTTGCGCAGGATGTCGCCGATGCCGATGCAGTTGTTGGTCGGTCCGTACGCGCTTTCCGGCATGAACAGGAACGTGAGAGACATCGAGACTCCTGGGGACACTCGTTATTTTGAAGGTGAATTCAAAAACGGATCTAGCGTGAAGGTCAAGTTAAGGGCACTATGGTCACGGCTAACTGAAAAGTGGCCCAACGAGTGAAGGTGGTGAGGGTGGCTCAGCGTAAGAGCCGCAGTGATCGGCGCATCGACTTGATCGAGGCCGCGCGCAGGGCCATCATCCGCCACGGCATCGACGGCGTACAGCTCTCGCACGTCGCCGAGGAGGCCGGGCTGACCTCCGGGGCCGTGCTGTACCACTACCCCGACCTCAGCGAGCTGCTGGTCGAGGCGCAGCAGGCGGGCATGGAGCGCTTCTACGAGCAGCGCCTGCGCCAGCTCGCCACCCTCACCGACCCGGTCGAGAAGCTGGTCGTCACGATCAGGTCGGGGCTGCCCACCGGGCCGCTCGACCCCGACGTGCGCCTGCTCAACGAGCTGGGCGGAGCCGCGGGCCGCAACCGCGTCTACGGCGTGCTGCTCACCTCCCTCTACGACCGCCAGGTCTCGATGTACCAGGCGATCCTGGACACCGGGGCGGCGATCGGCGTGTTCCGGCTGAGCGCCGACTCGCTGACGATCGCCCGCAACCTGGTGGCCCTGGAGGACGCCTACGGCTACCGCATCACCGCCAGGCACCCCCTGATCGGCCCGGACGAGGCGGCCGAGCTGATCCTCTCCTACGCCCGCGCGGCCACGGGCAACGACCTGATTCACTGACCCGCCGCCATGATGACCGCGTCCTCGGCCTTCCAGCACACCTTGACCTTGGCGCCGGCCTTGATCGTGCTGGCGCCCTGGACGGCGGCCAGCACCGGCTTGTCGCGGTCCTTCACCTCGATCGACAGGTGCGAGACGCCGCCGAAGAAGCTGACGTCGAGCACGGTGCCCGGCAGGCCCCTGGTGTCGTCCTCGCCGGCCAGCTCGATCTTCTCGGGCCGGACCGCGAGCAGCGCGCCGGTGCCCTCATCCAGCTCCTCGATCAGCGTGCCCTCGAGCGTGCCGAACGCCTCGCTCTTGATGCCGTCCGAACCGTTCACGGTGCCCTCGAAGAGGTTGTTGGCGCCGACGAAGTCGGCCACGAACGGCGTGCGGGGCCGCTCGTAGAGCTCGATCGGCTCGTCCACCTGGCAGACCTTGCCGCTGTCGAAGACCGCGATGCGGTCGGCCAGCGACATGGCCTCCTCCTGGTCGTGCGTCACGACCACGAACGTGATGCCCACCTCGTTCTGCAGCCGCTTGAGTTCGAGCTGCATGTCGGCGCGGACCTTCTTGTCCAGGGCCGACAGCGGCTCGTCGAGCAGCAGCAGCCGGGGCCGCTTGACGATCGAGCGGGCGAGGGCGACCCGCTGCCGCTGGCCGCCGGAGAGCTGGGCGGGCTTGCGCGAGGCGTGCGCCGACAGGCCGACCGTCTCCAGCACCTCGCCGACCCGCTGCTTGATCTCGGCGCGGGGCAGGCGCTCGCGCTCCAGCCCGTACGCGACGTTCTTGGCCACGGTCATGTGCGGGAACAGCGCGTACGACTGGAACATCATGCTGATCGGCCGCTTGTTCGGCGGCTTGGCGAGCAGGTCCTCGCCGTCGAGCGTGACGCCGCCCGCGTCGGGCGTCTCGAAGCCCGCGATGATGCGCAGCAGCGTGGTCTTGCCGCACCCGGAGGGGCCGAGCAGGGCGAAGAACTCCCCCTGGCGGATCTCCAGCGAGACGTCGTCCAGCGCGGTGACACTGCCGAATCTCCGGGTGATCCCGTCAATCTTGAGCACGCGATTCCCCGATCTTGGTCAGGCGCTGTCCGGCGATCACGGCGGTGAAGCTCACCAGGAGCAGGATCGCGGCCAGCGCGTTGATCTTCGGAGTGACCCCGAATCTGATCATGGAATAGATGACGATCGGCAGCGTCTGCTCGCTGTTGCCGATCGTGAAGTACGCGATCACGAACTCGTCCAGCGACAGCGTGAACGCGAGCAGCGCGCCGGCCACGATGCCCGGCATCAGCTGCGGCAGCGTGATCTTCATGAACGTCGTGACCGGGCCCGCGCCGAGGTCGCGCGAGGCCTCCTCCAGCGAGGTGTCGGCCCCCGTCAGCCGGGTGCGCACCACCGCCGCCACGAACGCCATCGAGAACACGCCGTGCGCCAGCACCGCCGAGTACAGGCCGAGCGTGAGCTGGATCGCCCCGTAGAACAGCAGCAGCCCGATGGCGATCACCAGGTCGGGCAGCACGGCGGGCATCAGCGAGATCGCTTCGAGCACCTTGGATCTGGTGTGCCTGACCAGGCCGACCGCCAGCAGCGTGCCGAGCACGGTGGCGATCACCGTGGACCCGGCGGCCACGATCAGCGTGTTCACCACGCCCGAGAGCACCCGGTCGTCGCGGACCAGCTCGCCGTACCACTTGAGGCTGAAGCCGTCGAAGCTGTAGGCCGAGTCGCCCGCGTTGAACGACATCACGACCAGGACGACGATCGGCAGGTACAGGAAGACGTACGTGGCCCAGAACGGGACGTACAGGAACTTCGACCTACGCACGGCGCGTCACCCATGCCTGGATCATGAGCAGCACGATCAGCACCGCGATGACCGCCAGCGCCAGCGTCGAGCCGAATGGCCAGTCGCGCGCCGTCAGGAACTGCTGCCTGATGAGGTTGCCCACCATGATCGACTTGCTGCCGCCGAGCAGCTCGGGGATGACGAAGTTGCCGAGGCTCGGCACGAACACGAACATGCTCCCGGTCAGCACGCCCGGCAGGGTCAGCGGCAGCGTGACCTTCCTGAACGTGGTGAACGCCGAGGCGCCCAGGTTGGCCGACGCCTCGCGGAGCTGCGGGTCGAGACGCTCGATGGCGGCGTACAGCGGCAGCACCATGAGCGGCAGGTACGAGTACAACAGTCCGGTCACGATCGCGCCGTCGTTGTAGAGCAGCTCCAGCGGCTCGATGCCGAAGACGTTCAGCGCGCTGTTGATCAGACCGGGACCGCTCAGCAGGATGATCCACGCGTAGACGCGGATGATGAAGTTCGTCCAGAACGGCAGCACGACGGCGACCAGCGCGATCGTCTTCCACTTACGCGGAAGCTGCGCGATCAGGTACGCCGTCGGATAGCCGATCAGCAGCGCGATCACGGTCGTCAGCACCGCGATCTTCAGCGACTGGACGACCACGTCGAAGTAGAGCGGGTCGAGCAGGCGGCTGAAGTTCTCGGTGGTGAACTCGTAGACGACCCCGCCGAAGCGCCCCCGCTGGAAGACCGTGTAGCTGAGCACCAGCGCGAGCGGCACCAGCAGCAGCACCAGCAGGTAGGTGAGCCCCGGCGTCAGGAACACGAACGCGCCCAGCCGGCGCCCTCGGGAGCGGGACGCCGGCAGGGCCTTGACCTTTGATTCCACTACAACGACAACTACTTCGCCGCCTGGATGTCGGCGGACAGACGGGTGTACTTGGTGGACGCCGGACCGAGGTCGATGATCGACTCACCGTCGAGCAGCTTGTCCGGCGTGATGCCGAGCAGCGAACCCTTCGGGATCTTCACCCGCTCCATGGCCGCCTTGTTGGGGACCTTGTAGTTGATGTTCTCGGCCGCCCAGCTGTGGATCTCGGGGCTCAGGATGTAGTTGATCAGGGCGTGCGCGGCCTCCTTGTTCTTGGAGGACTTCATGATCACCATGGTGTCCACCCAGAGGTCGCTGCCCTCCTTGGGGTTCGCGAACCCGATGTTGCCCTTGGGGTCGGTGGTCGGGCACCAGCCGTCCCACGCCTCCACCATCACGGCCTCGCCGCTCTGCAGGCGCTCACCGAACGTGGTGTCGTCGTAGGTGAGCAGGTGGGGCTTCTGCTCGAGCAGCAGCTTGCGGGCCTGCTCGATCTCCTCGTCCTTGTCGGTGTTGACCGAGAAGCCGAGCACCTTGAGCGCGGGCAGGGCGAGCCAGCGCTCGGTGGTCATCATCGTGACCTTCTTGTCGGCCCAGGCCGGCGGCTTGAGGAGATCGTTCCAGCTGTCCGGGACCTTCTTCACGAGGTCCTTGCGGTAGCAGATGCCGGTCGTGCCCCAGGTGTAGGGCACGGAGTACTTGTTGCCCTTGTCATAGGACAGCTGCGTGGCCTCGGGGTAGAGGTTGGCCAAGTTGGGGATCAGCTCGGGGTGGATCGGCTCCAGCAGGCCCATGGCGTTGAGCGCCTGGGCGTACTGACCGGAGACGAACGCCACGTCGATGCCACTGTCGCCGGGGGCGGTGAGCTTGGTCATCGCGATCTCATTGGTGTCGTGCAAGGTGATGGTCATGTCCTTGACCTTGAGGGTCGCTTTGACCTTGTCGGCCAGCTCCTTAGGCAGGTAGCCATCCCACACCGTGACCTGCAACGACTGCTTCGTCAGGTCCGCGTTGGGCTTGAGCTCGGCCGCCGCCCCCGTCGTGTCCTGTGAACTTGACGAGGCCCCACCGCCGCACGCCGCGACGGCAAGCGCGAGGCCGACCACCGCGATGGTGGCCGGGAAACGACGGGTGAACCGGGAACGGGACACGGCCGCTACTCCTTCTGAAATTGAGATGTAAGAGGGGTCGCGCGACCTTACCGGACACAGCAGACCAGAGCAGGAGTGTTGCAGCAGAAATCAACATGAGCAAGACTTTTGATGACATTGCTACCTGGAAGTTTGGTCCACGAGTTGAATTGGGATTCAATACGCCGCCGGGTGCTCTCTCTGGGTGAGAGACCGCTCACCCCGCGAGATCGCGGGCTCAGCGCCGCGCTCGTGGCGTGCCTCGGGGAGGAGGCACCGGCACCTCTGTCCGTACGGCGATTTCTGCCGTTGCCCACCTTCTCGTACGGGCTTGGAGATCTCCACACTGGGGTCCCAGGTGAGCGTGACTTCGGAGCTCACGTGGACCAGACGAACTACTCGGTGGTGGTGGACGAGCGGGTCGTCGTGAAGTGGCTCACCCCGCCCGCGCCCCTCCCCCATCCCACCCCTGACATCCTCGCCCACCTCGTTGAGGCTGGATTCAAGGACACCGCTCCTCCTTACGCCGTCCTGACCGGCGTGGTAGACGGCAGGGAACACCTCCTAGCGCTGGTCACCGGTTACCTTCCGGATGCCAGGGACGGCTGGGAGTGGTGCGTGGACGACGCCGTCGCCGGCTCCACGGCGTTCGCGACCGAACTCGGCCGCCTCGCCGCCGACCTCCACCTCGCGCTGTCCACCCTCCCCCACCCTGCGCCATCCGCGCCCCCGCCGTCCGCAGGCCCCGCGCTCCCGGGCGGCCCCGCCGCCTCCCCCACCTCCTCGGACTCGGGGCGGACGCCCGCAGAGGCGCGCGCGGCAGGAGACGCGGCGGCCGCCACGACGGCGCCCGCGGAACGAGCCGAGGACACGCGCCCGGATCAGGCGTTCGCGGAGCGGGCGGAGGAAGCGCTGGGTGAGGCGCTGGCGGTGACCGAGGGCGAGGACGGCGCGTGGCTCGCCGGACGGGCCGACGCCATGCGCAGGGAGCTGGCCTCGCTGGCCGCGCCCATGACCACGCCGCTGATCAGGATCCACGGTGACCTGCACGTCGGCCAGATACTCAAGTGGCGCGACGGCTACGCGGTGATCGACTTCGACGGCAACCCCACGGTCACCGACGCCGACCCACGCCAGCCGGCCGCCCGTGACGTGGCCCAGCTCACCACCAGCCTCGAACACGTGGCCCAGGTGGCGATCAAGCGGCGCGGCACCCCGCCGGACCGGGCCGCCGCCTGGGTGCGCGAGGCCCGCGCCGCCCTGCTCGCCGCCTACCGCGCCCGCCTGGCCGAGCGGCACCGGAGCGATCTGCTGGATGAGCGGCTGATCCGCCCGTTCGAGGTGGAGCAGGAGTGCCGCGAGCTGATCTACGCCGCCCGCCACCTGCCCCGCTGGCGCTACGCCCCGATGGGCGTCCTGCGCACCTGGTACCCCGAGGAAACCCCTGCGCCGGACGCCGGCGCTCCGCCGGCAGACGCCGCCCCGCACCCTACGGACACCCCCGCACCGCACCCCGCCGGCACCCCTGCGGGAGACGGCGCCCCGCACCCCACGGACACCCCCGCACCGCACCTCACCGGCGCCCCTGCGGGGGATGTCGCCCCGTTCCCCACGGAGACCCCTGGGGAGGAGCCCGCGCCGCGGGCCGCAGACGACCCTTCGCGGCACTGCGCGGAGAAACCTGAGGAGAACATCGCGTGAAATCCGAGCTTTACCTGTCCGACCTGGAGAGCAAGCCGGAGGCGCTCGCCGGCCTGGCCGCCGCGCTGCGGGCGGGCGACCCCTTCGACGGGCTGCCGGAGGACGTCGACCGGGTGCTGTTCCTCGGCATGGGCAGCTCCCGCTACGCGGCGGGGGTGGCGGCCCGCAGGCTGCGCGCCGCCGGGGTCGCCGCCGTCGCCGAGTACGCCTCGGCCGCCGCCGCGTTCCCGCCCGCCCCGGGCACCCTGGTGGTGCCGATCTCGGCGACCGGCGGCAGCCGCGAGACGCTCGACGCGGTGGAGGCGTACCAGGGCGGGCCCTCGTTCGTGGCTGCGCTCACCAACCGCCCGGACGCCGCGCTCGCGAAGGCCGCCGACCTGGTGGTGGAGATGCGGGCGGGCGAGGAACGCGGCGGTGTCGCCTGCCGGACGTTCCAGCACACGCTGGCCCTGCTGCTCGCCCTGGAGAGCCGGCTGACCGGCCGCACCCGGGACCTGCCCGCGCTCGTCGAGCGGGCCGCAGAGGCCACCGCCGACCTGCTGGAGCGCAGGGACGAGTGGCTGCCGCTGACATTGGAGCTGCTGGACGGCCCGCACGGCGTCTACACGATCGCCCCCGCCGAGCGCCTGTCGTCGGCGGAGCAGTCGGCGCTGATGCTGCGGGAGGGCCCGCGCCGCCCGGCCGACGCCTGCGAGAGCGGCGACTGGTCGCACGTGGACGTCTACCTCACCAAGACCCTCGACTACCGCGCGCTGCTCTTCCCCGGCTCCCGCTACGACGAGCAGGCCATGGACTGGGTACGGCAGCGCGGCTCCACGGTGGTGACCGTGGGCGGCGAGGTGAAGGACGCCGCCGCGGCGGTCCGCTACGTGCACGACGACGACCCCGACGTGGCCCTGCTCACCGAGACGCTGGTGGCCGAGCTGGTGGCGGCCTACTGGTGGTCGGCCCAGGAGGACGGCTGATCAGTGCGCGCGTACGGCGAGCGCGTGCTCGACCAGCGCGATCAGGGTGTTCTTGACCGCCTCCCTGGCCCGCGCGTCCGTGCGCACGATCGGCACGTGGGCGGAGATCGTCAGCGCCTCCCGCACCTCGTGCTCGTTGTGCGGGAACTGGCCGTCCCAGCCGTTCAGCCCGATGATGAACGGGATGCCGGAGTTCTCGAAGTAATCGACGGCGGGGAAGCTGTCGGCCAGCCGCCGCGAGTCGACCAGCACCACCGCCCCGATCGCGCCGCGCACCAGGTCGTCCCACATGAACCAGAACCGGTGCTGGCCCGGCGTGCCGAACAGGTAGAGGATCAGGTCGTCGGAGAGCGAGAGCCGGCCGAAGTCCAGCGCCACGGTGGTGGTGCTCTTGCCCGGCGTGTGGCGGAGGTCGTCGATGCCGGTCGAGGCGTCGGTCATCACCGCCTCGGTGGTGAGGGGCATGATCTCCGACACCGCGCCGACGAAGGTGGTCTTGCCCACGCCGAAGCCGCCGGCGACAACGATCTTCGTCGAGGTGAGCCCGGGGTTAGAGCCTGCGAAGTCCACTGAGAACCCTTTCGAGCAGGCCTCTGTCGGGCAGGCCCGCCTCAAGCTGCGGCTGGTACACCCTGACCAGCCCGTCCGCCTCCATGTCGGCGACCAGCACCCGTGCCACGCCGAGCGGCACGCTGAGCAGCGCCGAGATCTCCGCCACCGAGCGTACCTGGCGGCACAGCTCGCTGATCGCCCGGTACTCGCGTGTGTACGTCGTGCCGAGCTGAGCCGAGGTGGCCGATGACACCAGGGCCTCCATGGCGAGGTTCGTCCGCGGCGCCGTACGTCCGCCGGTGACGGCGTACATGCGGACGAGCGAGCTGCGCTCCGGCTCCTCTTCCTGGTCGTGCCACGATGCCAAGGTTCACTCCCATCACCAGGGGCGCACGGAGGACAACTCCGCTCGCACGGCAGGAGTGAGCACCTGCCCCGCGCGCTCGACCAGGATCGTCATCTGGTAGGCGACCAGGCCCATGTCGCAGTCGGGCGCGGCCAGCACCGCGAGGCAGGATCCGTCGCTGATCGCCATCACCAGCAGCAGCCCGCGCTGCATCTCCACGAGGGTCTGGGTGACCTCGCCACCGCCGAACACCCGTGCCGAGCCCTGCGTCAGGCTCACCAGGCCGGCCGCGATGGCGGCGAGCTGGTCGGCGCGCTCCTGGGGGAAGCCGCGGGAGTAGGCCATCGGCAGCCCGTCGGCGGAGACCACCACCGCGTGCGCCACGCCCGGGACCTCTTCGACGAAGCCGGTGACGAGCCAGTTGACGTCTTTGGCGGCCTGGCTCAGCTCCTTCATGAGTCCTCCTCAAGCTCGGCGCGTCCTTTGCGTACACCCTGCTGGTAGCTGGCCAGCCGGCTGCGCAGCCGGTCGGGGGAGACCGGAGGAGCGGGAACGGGCGGAGGGTTCGGGTTCGCGGTCCCCGGTACCAGGTTCGCGCGCGGGGTTCGCTTCGGCAAGCCGGAGTTCGTGGTCCCGCTCTTGACCGGCTCGGCGGCGCCGGCGGCCTGCCGGCCCTGGTCGGCCGCGGACGGCCAGGACTGGTCTCGGTGGTCCGCGGTGGGGGCTGAGCGGCTGAACCAGCTGCTCACCTCGGTCACGGGCTCGGGCGCGTGGTCCTGCGCGGCGGGCTCGGGCCTGTGGGAGATGCCCAGCTCGGAGCTGGGCGCGGTCAGCGGGTCGGGCCGTGCGGGCGGCGGCTCGGGGGCCGCCTGCTCCATCGCGTGCGCCGGGGTGGGGGTGACGTCGAACCACGACGGCTCGGCCGCGCCCTGGCCCGCCGCGCCGTTGCGGAGCGCGAGCCCGTCGTACGACGGCGCCGCCCCTGTGTCTGACGAGGTGTCGAAGGACGGGTGTCCCCCGGTGAGCGACGGCAGCGACGTCAGGGACGGCGGGGACGGCGGGGACGGCGGGGACGGGTACGCGGGGGCCGGGGCGGCCGCGTGCGCCGGCGTGTGCGGCTGCCGGGACGCCCGCTGCCGCTGACCCGCGCCGGGCACCGGCCCCGGCACTCCGGTGAGGAGCACGGGCGGGACCAGCACCATGGCGGTCAGCCCGCCGGTGTCCTGCAGCCGGAGCTGCACCTTGATGTTGTGCCGCAGGGCCAGCCGGCCGACCACGAACAGGCCCATGCGCCGCGAGACGGACACTTCCACGACGGGCGGGTTGGCCAGCCGCCAGTTGGCCTCGGCCAGCTCCTCCTGCGTCATGCCGATGCCGTGGTCGGTGACCGACAGCAGCAGGCTGCCGCCGTCGATGCGGCTGCTGGAGATGATGACCTTGGTGTCACCGGGCGAGAAGGACACGGCGTTCTCGACCAGCTCGGCGAGCAGGTGCACGACGTCGGTGACGGCCTGTCCGGCGATGGCGACGTCCGACTGGACCTGGATGCTGACCCGGTCGTAGCTTTCGACCTCGCCCAGCGCGGCCCGGACGATGTCCATCAGCTCGACCGGCTCGCTCCACTTGCGCGCGGCCTCCTGACCGGCGAGGACCAGCAGGTTCTCGCTGTTGCGCCGCATGCGGGTGGCGAGGTGGTCGAGCTTGAACAGGTCGCCGAGCCTGGCGTCGTCGCGCTCGCCGCGCTCCAGCTTCTCGATGAGCGTGAGCTGCCGCTCGACCAGGGTCTGGCTGCGCCTGGAGAGGTTGACGAACATGGCGTTGACGTTCGAGCGCAGCTTGGCCTCGTCGCCGGCCAGGCGTACGGCCTCGCGATGCACCTCGTCGAAGGCCCGCGCGACCTCGCCCACCTCGTCCTTGGTGAAGATGCCGATGGGCGGCACCTCGACGTTGACCGCGCCGTCGCGGGACTCGCGCAGGTGCTGGACGAACTCGGGCAGCCGGCCAGGCGATCTCCAGGGCCTCGCCGCGCAGCCGGCGCAGGGGGCGTACGAGGGATCTCGCCACGCCGGTCGTGATCAGCAGCACGGCCACGAGCAGGGCGAGCACGGCGATCGCGGTCACGACGGCGCGCTGCCGCTCGTCGGCGCTGAGTGCCTCGCTGCGCTGCACGATGCCCTGGGCCTGGCGCTGCTCGACCTTGCGCATGGAGTCGAGTACCACGCTCGACGCCTCGAACCACTCCCTGGCGTCGTCCTTCTTGGTCAGGTCGAGCCCGCGCAGCGGCAGCCCGGTGGTGGCCCTGATGAGTACCAGCTCGCGCAGGAAGAGCATGCGGTCGGCGGAGCGGCCGTTGACGGTCTCGTCGAAGAAGCGGCGCTCCTCCGCGGTGGCCTCGGCGGCGAAGTCCTTGCGCTCGCCCGCCTCCCTGGACTGCTCGCCGAGCAGCCGCTTGAGCGGCTCGGGCTCGAACGAGCCCTCGACCAGCGCCACGATGATGAGGGCCTGCTGGTACGACACGCTCTCCTTGGCCCTGGCCAGCCCGTCGAGCATGCGGGTCTGGCGGAACAGCTCGTCGTCCACGCTGCCCTTGACCAGCTCGTTGTGCACCGACAGCAGGCCGCCCACGATCACCGTGTAGAGCTCGACGGCCGGGCCGGGCAGCAGGTTGGCGTCCAGGGCCTGGCGGCGCAGCGAGGTGAGGTCGTTGAGCCGGTTGAGCAGGTTCTCCAGCTGGTCGGCGGTGCGTCCGGTGGAGTCGGGCAGCAGCTCCTGGGCGATGGCGCGCACCTGCTTGGCGGACAGGTCCACCTGCGCCATGTGGGACTGCACCTCGGCGAAGGCGTCGGCGGGCCGGTTGCGGGCGATGTACCAGGCGGTTCTGGCGCGCTCGGCGGAGACGAGGTGGGTGAACTCGCCGAGCTCGGCCGAGAGCCGGGCGAACTGGTTCGTCCGCGCGTAGTCGGAGGCGGCGGCGGCCGAGTTGAGCACCTGGATGCCGCCGAGCAGAACGGCGGCCGCGGTGGGCACCAAAATGAGCGCCACGAGCCGGGCGCGGACCCGCCAGTTGCGCAGCCGCCAGCCCTCAGTGGCCTGCTTGACGCCCACCTGTGTTGTCACCGAACGCACCTCGTCCGAATCGGCCTATATCGGGCCGTGTGCCCGGAGGAAATCAGCAAGTGCCGGGTTATTGGAACACATCACATGGCTTGTGGCCAAGCAAACATAACGCGACAAATGTTGGTTCACGTGACATATGAGGTTAGAACCTGGTGCTCCATGCGCGAAGCTGCCGCAGCACGAAATTAACCTTTAACAATGACAATGTCCACATATGGGCGATTCGCTCGTTCCAATCGCGTAACACCACCGGCGCACCCCGATCTCCGGAAGGTCACGCCATTGAGAAACGGGCTATTCACCACATATGTTGATCGACGTCAATCGAGGAGGCGCAGGTGGGAGATTCTCCCGGCAACGCGGCAATCACCGTTGCAGGCCTTTGGAAGATCTTCGGACCGAAGGCGCACAAGGTGCTGAACAGCGATGATCGGCATTTGGAACCGTCCGCGCTGAGGGAGAAGACCGGCTGCACCGCCGCCGTACGCGATGTGAGCTTCGAGGTGCGCCCCGGCGAGGTGTTCGTCGTCATGGGCCTGTCGGGCAGCGGGAAATCCACCCTCGTACGCTGCCTGACCAGGCTCATCGAACCCACCGCCGGCCAGGTGACGATCGCCGGCGAGGACATCGGTGCCGCCTCCCCCGCCCGATTGCGCGAGATCCGCCGCCACCAGGTGAGCATGGTCTTCCAGCATTTCGGCCTGCTGCCGCACCGCAGGGTCATCGACAACGTGGCGTACGGGCTGGAGATCCAGGGCACGCCCAAGGCGGCCAGGCACCAGCGAGCGGCCGAGATCCTCTCGCTCGTCGGCCTCGACGGCTACGCCGACTCCTACCCCGACCAGCTCTCCGGCGGCATGCAGCAGCGCGTCGGGCTGGCCAGGGCGCTGGCCGTCGAGCCCCAGGTGATGCTGTTCGACGAGCCGTTCAGCGCGCTCGACCCGCTGATCAGGCGCGACATGCAGGCCGAGGTGATCAGGCTGCACCGCGAGGTCGGCAAGACGATGGTCTTCATCACGCACGACCTGTCGGAGGCGCTGAAGCTGGGCGAGCGCATCGCGATCATGCGGGCGGGCTCGATCGTGCAGCTCGGCACGGCCGAGGAGCTCGTGGGCGCGCCGGCCGACGACTACGTGGCCGACTTCGTCCGCGACGTGCCGCGCAGCCACGTGCTGACGCTGCGCTGGATCTGCCGCGACCCCGCGCCCGGCGACCCGCTGGACGGTCCCGAGCTGCCCGTCACCACCGTCATCAAGGACGCCATCGCCGTCGCCTCCGGCTCGTCGCTGCCGATCAGGGTCGTGGACGGCGACGAGCTCGCAGGCGTGGTGGACCGGGACGACATACTGGCCTTCCTGGCCGGCCAGGAGACGGCCGTGAAGGCGACGGCATGAGCAGCACGGCCGTCGCCACGCCCTCCAGGCCCGGGCTGCCGAGGTGGGCGGCCCCCACGGGGGCGGCGGTGCTGTTCGTGGCGGCGTACCTGGTCTTCCGCGGCACGGGGACGCTGCCGCACGACAAGGAGGCGCCGCAGTTCCTCGCCGTCACCGAGCTGCGCGAGTGGATCGACGACCACCGCAACGAGAACCCGCTCTTTCTGTACTTCCTCAACTACATCCGGCTCTTCGTCGGCCAGCTCTACACGCTCTTCCAGACCGTCCTGTACGCGCTCGGCTGGCCCGGCATCACCGGCGTCATGGGCGCGCTGGCCTGGCTGGCGGGCGGCTGGCGGATCGCGCTGCTCGCGGTCGGCGGCGTGAGCGCGTTCGGGGTGCTGGGCCTGTGGGAGTCGAGCGTGGACACGCTGGCCCTGGTCGGGGTGGCGGTGCTGCTGTCGCTGGCGATCGGCGTGCCGGTGGGCGTGTGGGCGGGGCTGTCGGCGCGCACGCGGCGGGCGATCACGCCCGTGCTCGACGTCATGCAGATCATGCCGACGTTCGCCTATCTCGCGCCGCTTGCGCTGTTCTTCCACATCGGCGCGCCTGCCGGGGCCATCGCCACCATGATCTACGCGATCCCGCCCGCCATCCGCATCACCGCACTGGCGATCTCGTCGGTCTCCCCCACGGCGGTGGAGGCGTCCACCTCGCTGGGCGCGACCAGGTGGCAGACGCTGTTCAAGGTCTACCTGCCGCTGGCCAGGTCGACGATGGCACTGGGCGTCAACCAGACCATCATGATGGCGCTGTCAATGGTGGTCATCGCCAACCTGATCTCGGCCCCCGGCCTGGGCGGCGACATCATCCGCGGCCTGTCGCGGGCGCAGGTCGGCATCATGCTCCCGGCCGGCGTGGCCATCGTGGTCATGGCGGTGGTGCTGGACCGGATGATGATGGCGGTCGCCCGCCGCGACGCCCACGCCAGGATCGGCAGGACCGGCCTCATCGGCGCGGGGGTGCTGGGCGCCGCCGGGCTCGCGCTCATCCCCGTGCTGCCGCCCGTCTGGCCGGAGAGCCTCACGATCGACGTCGTCGCCGAGGTCAACGCGGCCGTGCGCTGGGCCGAGACGAGCTGGTACCCGGTCACCACGTTCATCAAGGACGTCACCTCGCACGCGCTGCTCAACCCGCTGGAGTCACTGCTGACCAGCGCCCCGTGGTGGCTGGTCGCGCTCGCGGTGCTGGGCCTGGCCTGGCGGGTGAGCGGCCCGCGTCCCGCGCTGGTGGCGCTGGCCTGCCTGCTCGGCATCGCGCTGCTCGGCGTGTGGGAGCACGCCATGCAGACGATGACCACGGTCGCCGTCGCGGTGCTGGTGACGCTGCTCATCGGCCTGGTGCTGGGCGTGGCGGCGGCCCGCTCGCCGCGTTATTCGGCCGTCCAGCGCCCGCTGCTCGACGCCGCGCAGACCATGCCCGCGTTCGTGTACCTGCTGCCGGCGCTCGCGCTCTTCGGCACCACCAGGTTCACCGCGATCTTCGCTTCCATCATCTACGCGGTGCCGCCGGTGGTGCGCCTGGTCGAAGACGGCATCAAGAACGTGCCCGCCACCGCCGTCGAGGCCGCCACCTCGGCCGGCTCCACCTCGGGGCAGCTGCTGTGGAAGGTGCAGCTCCCGATGGCCAGGCGGGCCATCCTGCTCGCCGCCAACCAGGGCATCGTGCTGACCCTCGCCATGGTCGTCGTGGGCGGCCTGGTCGGGGCCGGAGCCCTCGGCTACGACGTGGTCGCCGGATTCTCCCAGCGGCCCGACTTCGGCATGGGCTTCGTGGCCGGCGTCGCCACCGTGCTCCTCGGCGTCATGCTCGACCGCATCACGCAGGGCGCCGACACCAGGCGCCCGTCCCCCCGAAAGAGGAAGTTCACATGAAGATTCGCCTGCTCGCAGGCCTGCTCACCTTAGGGCTCGTCGCCGGTTGCGGCGGGGCGACCGTGGAGACCTCACCCAGCTCCTCGGCGCCCGCGTCCGGTTCCTCCGCCGGGTCCGCCGGGACCGTGAAGATCGCCATCAATCCCTGGGTCGGGTACGAGGCCAGCGCCAACGTCGTGGCGTACCTGCTCAAGCACGAGCTCAACTACGACGTGGAGCTGCCGGAGATCAAGGAGCAGCTCGCCTGGGAGGGCTTCGAGACCGGCGATGTGGACGTCATCATCGAGAACTGGGGCCACCCCGACCTGAAGAAACAGTTCATCGAGGAGAAGAAGGTCGCCCAGGAGGCCGGCTCCACCGGCAACAAGGGCGTCATCGGCTGGTACATCCCCAAGTGGATGGCCGACAAGTACCCCGACATCACCGACTACAAGAACCTCAACAAGTACGCCGACCTGTTCAAGACCTCCGAGTCGGGCGGCAAGGGCCAGCTGCTGTTCGGCGACCCCTCGTACGTCAGCAACGAGGAGGCCCTGATCAAGAACCTCAAGCTCAACTACAAGGTCGTGGTCGGCGGCAGCGAGGCGGCCCTGATCAAGAGCGCCCAGCAGGCGCAGGAGCAGAAGAAGCCGCTGCTGTTCTACTTCTGGGACCCGCACTGGCTGTTCAGCAAGACCGAGCTGGTGCGCGTGAAGCTGCCTCCGTACACCGAGGGCTGCGACGCCGACCCGAAGAAGGTGGCCTGCGACTACCCGGAGATGGACCTCGACAAGATCGTCAGCACGAAGTTCGCGCAGACCGGCGGCAAGGCGTACGAGCTGATCAAGAACTTCCACTGGACCAACGAGGACCAGAACGCCGTGGCCGACGACATGACCAACGGCGGCATGACCGGGGAGGAGGCCGCCAAGAAGTGGATCGAGGCCAACCCGGACAAGTGGCAGGCCTGGATCCCCCAGTGACCCCGTCCTGAACCCCCATGACCGCGCGCCCGTCCTCCGGCGGGTGCGCGGTCACCGGAGACCTCTCATGATCCGAATGAAGACGCTGGCCGGCCCGCTCGCCGCGCTCCTGCTGCTCGCCGCCTGCTCCGGCGGCGAGCCCGAGACCACGGCGAAGGCCAAGGGGACCGTGAACATCGACATCCACGGCTGGGTGGGGTACGAGGCCCAGGCCGCCGTGCTGGCGTACCTGCTCGAACACGAGCTGGGCTACCAGGTGAACAAGCGGCCCGCGAAAGAGGACCAGTCCTGGCGGGATTTCGAGTCGGGCAAGGTCGATGTGATCGTGGAAAGCTGGGGTCACAACGACCTGAAGAAGGAGTACATCGAGGAGAAGAAGGTCGCGCTGTCGGCGGGGCTGACGGGCAACAAAGGCGTCATCGGGTGGTACGTGCCCGAGTGGATGGCCAAGAAGTATCCCGACATTACGGACTACCGAAACCTCAATAAGTACGCACATCTCTTCCGGACCGAAAAAACCGGAAATGCCGGACAGGTGCTTGACGGGGATCCGACATTCGTCACCAACGACGAGGCTCTCGTCAAGAACCTCGGGCTCAATTACAAGGTCGTCTACTCCGGCAGCGAGGCCGCGCTCATCAAAGCGGCCCAAGCGGCGACGAAGAATCGGACGCCGCTGCTGATGTATTTCTACGAACCGCAATGGCTCTTCAGCAAGATCAAACTCGTCAAGGTCGCGCTGCCGCCGTACGCGGTGGGCTGTGACAGCGACCCGGCGAAGGTCGCCTGCGACTACCCGCCGTACCTGCTCGACAAGATCGTCAGCCGGCGGTTCGCCGAGACGGGCGGGCAGGCGTATGAGCTGGTCCGCAACTTCACCTGGACCAACGACGACCAGAACGCCGTGGCGAGCTACATGATCAACGAGCGGATGTCCGCAGAAGAGGCCGCCGAGCGGTGGGTGCGAGAGAACAAGATCGTGTGGAAGGACTGGATCCCCCGTTGAGGTTCGACTTCGTCATCGTGGGCGGCGGCTCGGCCGGATGCGCCCTGGCCAACCGGCTCAGCGCCGACCCCTCGACCTCGGTACTGGTGCTGGAGGCCGGGCGGCCCGACTACCTGTGGGACGTCTTCATCCACATGCCGGCCGCCCTGATGTTCCCCATCGGCAACCGCTTCTACGACTGGCAGTACGAGTCCGAGCCGGAGCCGTACATGAACGGCCGGCGCATCTACCACGCCCGCGGCAAGGTGCTGGGCGGCTCCAGCAGCATCAACGGCATGATCTTCCAGCGCGGCAACCCGCTCGACTACGAGCGCTGGGCCTCCGATCCCGGCATGAAGAGCTGGGACTACGCTCACTGCCTGCCGTACTTCAAGCGCATGGAGAACTGCCTGGCCGACCCGGGCAGCGACTTCCGCGGCGACAGCGGGCCGCTCAAGCTCGAACGCGGACCGGCGCGCGGCCCGCTGTTCGAGGCGTTCTTCGAGGCCGTGCAGCAGGCGGGGCACCGGCTGACCGACGACGTCAACGGCTACCGCCAGGAGGGCTTCGCCGCCTTCGACCGCACCATCCACCGCGGCCGGAGGCTCAGCGCCGCCCGCGCGTACCTGCACCCCGTGCGCAAGCGCAGGAACCTGACCGTCAGGACCCGCGCCTTCGTGGAGAAGGTGCTCTTCGACGGCACGCGCGCGACCGGCGTCATGTGCAACGGCGAGCGCATCGAGGCCGGGGAGGTCATCCTCTGCGGCGGCGCCATCAACACCCCGCAGCTCCTCCAGGTGTCCGGGGTGGGGCCGCGCTCGCTGCTCGAACCGCTCGGCGTCAAGGTCGTGCACGACCTGCCGGGCGTCGGCGAGAACCTCCAGGACCACCTGGAGGTCTACGTCCAGCACGCCTGCACCAAGCCGGTCTCCCAGCAGCCCTCGCTGGCGCTGTGGCGGCGGCCGTTCATCGGCGCGAGCTGGCTCTTCCTGCGCGGCGGCCCCGGCGCCACCAACCACTTCGAGGCCGGGGGCTTCATCCGCTCCAACGACGACGTGGCCTACCCCAACCTGATGTTCCACTTCCTGCCCATCGCCGTCCGCTACGATGGCTCGGCCCCGGCGAGCGGGCACGGCTACCAGGTGCACATCGGGCCGATGTACTCCGACGCCCGCGGCTCGGTCCGCATCACCTCCGGCGACCCCCGGCGCAAGCCCGCGCTGCGCTTCAACTACCTGTCGACCGAGCAGGACCGCAGGGAGTGGGTGGAGGCGATCAGGCACGCCAGGCACATCCTGTCGCAGCCCGCCTGGGCCGACCTGGACGGCGGCGAGATCTCCCCCGGCCCGCAGGTGCAGACCGACGAGGAGATCCTCGACTGGGTCGCCAAGGACGGCGAGACGGCCCTGCACCCGTCGTGCACCTGCAAGATGGGCACCGGCGAGATGTCGGTGGTGGACCCCGACACCATGCGCGTGCACGGCCTCGACGGGCTGCGCGTGGTGGACGCATCGGCCATGCCGTACGTCACCAACGGCAACATCTACGCCCCCGTGATGATGCTGGCCGAGAAGTCCGCCGACCTCATCCTGGGCAACACCCCGCTGCCGCCGGAGCCGGTCGAGTTCTACCGCGCCTCCTGAGCGGGACCTCACCTGTCGAGGCGCTGGAAGAGCCGTACGGACAGGACGAAGAAGACGACGGTGATGGCGGCCGGCCAGGCGACGGCCATCAGAACGGCGTGCTGGGCGACCCAGGAGTCGCCGCCCCAGCCCTGGTCGCCGAACAGCTCCCTGGCCGCCGCCACCGTCGCCGACAGCGGGTTCCACTCGGCGACGGCCCCGAGCCAGCCGGGCATGGTGGCGGGGGCGACGAAGGCGTTGGACAGGAAGCCGATGGGGAACTCCATGGCCTGGATCGTCACCGCCGCGCCCGGGTTCCTGGTGCGCAGCCCTGCGTACACGCCGGCCCACAGCAGCGAGAAGCGCAGGAGCAGCAGCAGGCCGATCGCGGCCGCGGCGCCGGAGAGCGTGGCGGGGCGCCAGCCGACGGCCAGCCCGCACAGCAGCAGCCCGGCCAGGATCAGCACCGAGTGCAGCAGGTCGGCGACGGCCCGGCCGGTGAGCACGGCGGACGGCGCCATCGGCAGCGAACGGAACCGGTCCGTCACGCCCTTGGCCGCGTCCGTGGAGACCGCGATCATGGTCGAGCTGAGACCGAAGAGCATCGTCATGCCGTACATGCCGGGCATGAGGAAGGCGAAGTAGTCCACGCCTTCCGGCACCTTGACCGCGCCGCCGAACAGGTAGCCGAAGGCGAGCGTGATGACGATGGGGAAGATCACGCCGGCCGCGATCGTCATCGGCTGGTTGGCCCAGTGCATCAGGTCGCGGCGGGCGACCGTCCAGCCGTCCGCGATCGCCCAGCGCAGGGTCGTGGCCGTCATCGGCGGTCACCTCCGGTGATGTGCAGGAAGACCTCGTCGAGCGTGGGGCGGCGCAGGGCGACGTCCTCGGCCTCGATGCCGGCCGCGGACAGCGCGTTCAGCGCCTCGGCGAGCGTGCGCACCCGCTCGGCGACGGGCGCGCTCACGCGGCGGGTGCCGGGGTCGGTCTCGGCGGGTTCGCCGGCGACCCGCTCGATGATCTCTGCCGCCTCGAGCAGCCGCTCCCGGTCATGGACGACCACGTCGAGCCGATCGCCGCCCAGCCGCGCTTTCAGCGCCTCCGGGGTGCCCTCTGCGACGACCCGGCCGGTGTCGATCACCGCGATGCGGTCGGCGAGCTGGTCGGCCTCCTCCAGGTATTGGGTGGTCAGCAGCACGGTCGTGCCGCCCGCCACCAGGTCGCGCACCGCCTGCCAGATCTCCGTGCGGCTGCGCGGGTCGAGCCCCGTGGTCGGCTCGTCGAGGAAGAGCACGGGCGGTGACAGGATCATGCTCGCGGCCAGGTCGAGCCGCCTGCGCATACCGCCGGAGTACTCCCCGGCCGGTCCTGGGTGCTCGATGCCGAAGCGTTCGAGCAGCTCGTCCGCTCTGGCGCGGGCCGCCGCCGCGCCGAGGTGGTGCAGGCGGCCGAACATCTCCAGGTTCTGCCGGCCGGTGAGCAGCTCGTCCACCGCGGCGTGCTGGCCGACCAGTCCGATCCTGCCGCGCACCTGGCGGGGCTGGGTGCGCACGTCGAAGCCCGCCACCTCCGCGCGCCCGCCGCTGGGGCGCAGGAGCGTGGTGAGGATGCGCACGGTGGTGCTCTTGCCCGCGCCGTTGGGGCCCAGCAGGCCGTAGACCGTGCCGGGGGCGACGTCGAGGTCGATGCCGTCCAGGGCCGTTTTCCCGCCGTACGTCTTGCGCAGCCCTCGTACCGATATCGCTGCCACAGAACCGCCTCCTTGTCGTACGCTGTACCGTACACAATACGGTAGAGGCGGGCAACCGTACGGTGTACCGTTCGGAGGGTGAGCGTTGAGTACTCGGGCAAGGGCGACCCCGCGCGCAGCCTCGCGCTGCTGTGGCGCACCAGCGAGCCCACCGGCCGCAAGGGCAAGCCGGAGCTGAGCGTCGGCAGGATCGTGCGCGCCGCCATCGAAGTGGCCGACGCCGAAGGGCTCCAGGCGCTGTCGATGCGGCGCGTGGCCGAGCGGCTGGGCGTCGGGACGATGTCCCTCTACACGTACGTGCCGGGCAAGCCGGAGCTGTTCGACCTCATGCTCGACACGGTCTACGGCGAGACCGCCAGACCGGCCGACGTGCCGGGCGGCTGGCGGGGCAGGCTGGAGCAGATCGCCAGGGAGAACTGGGCCCTGTACCTCCGCCACCCCTGGCTGCTGCAGGTGGCGGTCAGCAGGCCGGTGCTGGGCCCCAACGTCACGGCCAAGTACGACTACGAGCTGAGCGCCATCGAGGGCATCGGCCTGACCGACGTCGAGATGGACGCGGTGCTCACGCTGATCACCGGGTTCGTGCACGGCACCGCCAGGGGCGCCGTGGAGGCCGCGCAGGCCGAGAGCAAGACGGGGCTGACCGACGAGCAGTGGTGGGCCGCGCACGCGCCGTTCTTCAGCCGCATCGCCGACCCCGAGCGCTTCCCCATCGCCGCCCGGGTCGGGCAGGCGGCGGGCGAGGCGCAGAACGCGGCCTACAGCCCCGACCACGCCTTCGAGTTCGGCCTGCAGCGCGTGCTCGACGGCATCGAGGCGCTGGTGCGGCGGCGGGCCGCCGGTGAAGCGGCCGGGTAGGGCGTCTCAGTAGGCGGCGGGGGCGGCGCGCAGGCGTACGACGTGCTCGACCAGCGAGATCAGCGTCGCCTTGACCGACTCGCGGTTACGCGCGTCGGTGCGCACGATCGGCACCTGCGGCGACAGCGCCAGCGCCTCCCTGACCTCCTCGTCGGAGTGCGGGAACTGGCCGTCCCAGCCGTTGATGCCGATGATGAACGGCAGCTTGGCCTCTTCGAAGTAGTCGATGGCGGGGAAGCTGTCGGCCAGGCGGCGCGTGTCGAGCAGCACCACGGCGCCGATCGCGCCGCGCACCAGGTCGTCCCACATGAACCAGAACCGGTGCTGTCCGGGCGTGCCGAACAGATAGAGGATCAGGTCACGGTCGAGCGACAGACGGCCGAAGTCCATCGCCACGGTCGTGGTCTGCTTGTGAGGGGTCAGCCCGAGGTCGTCGATGCCCGCGGACGCGTCGGTCATCACCGCTTCCGTGGTGAGCGGGAGGATCTCGGACACCGCCCCCACGAAAGTCGTCTTACCGACGCCGAAACCCCCGGCGACGACGATCTTCGTCGACGTGAGGCCGGGGCTAGAGCCTGCGTAGTCCACTGAGCACCCTTTCGAGCATGTTGAGGTCCGGCTGGCCCTCGCTGAGGCGTGGCTGGTGCAGGCGGACAAGCCCTTCGTCGGACATGTCCGCCACGAGCACCCTGGCCACGCCCAGCGGGACGCGGAGCAGGGCCGAGATCTCGGCTACCGACCGGAACGTCCTGCACAGCTGCATGATGGCCTCCTGCTCGGGGGTGAGCAGCGCCATCTCTTCGTCCGGAATCGGCATCGACGAGATCAACGTCTCCATCGCGAGGTGGTAGCGCGGCTCAGCCCTGCCACCCGTCACCGCGTAAGGACGGAACAGGGGCTCCTCTTCCCCGATCCCGTCAGTGCCGTACACGGCCCGCTCCCATCAGTTCCATCACATCACCGGGTCCTGGCGGCCTGAAGCTCCGCGCGCAGGGCCGGAGTCAGCACCTGTCCTGCCCTGTCTACCAGCAACGTCATCTGGTACGCCACGAGTCCCATGTCACAATCCGGACCCGCCAGGACCGTGAGCACGGACCCGTCGCTGATGGCCATGACCAGCAGCAGACCGCGCTGCATCTCGACCACGGTCTGCGTGACCGCCCCGCCCTCGAACACCCGCGAGGCGCCCACCGTCAGGCTCAGCAGACCGGCGGCCACCGCGGCGAGCTGGTCGGCGCGGTCCGGCGGGAACCCCTCGGACGCGGCCAGGCAGAGCCCGTCGGCCGAGACGACGACGGCGTGGGCGACTCCGGGCGTGTTACGGACGAAGTCAGTGATCAGCCAGTCGAACTTGTTGGCCTCATGACTAAGGGTTGTCACGCATCCTCCCCGGCGGGACGCTTACTCACTCTTGTTCTCCTGTCCACGAATCTCCTGGCGCCCCCTGCGCACACCCTGCTGGAAGCTGGCCATCCTGCTGCGCATCCGGTCCGCGGAGACCGGCGGCGGCGGTGGTGCCTGCCGCTGCTGCGCCTGCGCGGGCTGGCTCGCGGTGCCCGGCACCAGGTTGGCCTTCGGGGTGCGCTTGGGGAGCCCGGCGGCGGTGATGCCGCCGAGGCTCGGCTCGGCGGCCGCTTTCGCCGCTTGCCAGCCGGCGTCCGCGGCCGTCCGCCACGCTTCCTCCCCTGAGGGTACGGCGTGCGCGCCCGTGGACTCTCCCTGGCCCTGCGCCGCTTCTGCGGGCGGCCGGCGGAACCAGGCGGACTCCACCGCCGCGAAAATCGGCAGATAGTCCTCTTGTTCCTGCTCAGCGGGGGTGTCCGCCGACGGGGCCGGGTCCGGCGTGCGCACGTCGTTGGTCGAGTAGGAGCCCGCAGGCGGATTCTGGAACGCGCCATTACCAGATGCGCCGGCGGGGGCGCTGGGGTAGGAGGGGTAGGAACCGGAGTCGTACGTCCCCGGCCGCCCGCGGAAGGTGCCGCCGTCGGTGTCGGCGGTGAAGCCGTTGACCCCGGCGCGGCCCGGGTCCGAGGGGAACGATCCGTACGACGGCCTGGGCGTCTCGGGCCCGCCGTCGAACGCGCGCGGCCCCGCGTGCTGCTGCCCGGTGTGCTGGGGCCCCGCCTGGGCTCCGTTGCCCTGGCCCTGCGGCGCGCCGTCGAGCGACCTCGGCCCCTGACCCGGCGCGCCCTCGAACGAACCGGGCGTCCGCCGCGGCAGGCCGCCGGGCCCGGGACGGGCGCCGCCGTTGACCGGCCCCTGCACCGGCCGGACCGGACCGCCGTCGAGCGAGGCCGGGCCCTGGCGCGCGGGGGTGTCGAAGGACGGCGGCCCCTGCCTGACGGGACCGCTGTCGAACGTGGAAGGACCCCGCCCGACGCTGTCGAAGGTCGACGGGCCGCCCGGCCTGGCCGGACCCGTGTCGAAGGACGGGTGCCCGGGACCGAAGCCGTTGTCCAGCGCGCCCGCCCTGGGCGGCGCGGCGTCGAAGGAGTCGAAGCTGCCGAACGACCGGAACGCGCCGTTCGGCGAGAGCGCGCCCGCCTGCGACGGCACCGTGCCGCCGCCGAACGCGGGCCGCTGCGGCAGCGGCTGCTGGGAGCCGTCGGCGATCAGCGTCGGCGGCAGCAGCACCATGGCGATCAGGCCGCCCTCCTCGCCCTTGCGCAGCTGCACCCGGATGCCGTGGCGCAGCGCCAGGCGGCCGACCACGAACAGGCCCATGCGCCGGGAGACCGACACGTCCACGACCGGCGGCTCGGCCAGGCGGTGGTTGGCCTCGGCCAGCTCCTCGTCGGTCATGCTGATGCCGTTGTCGGTGACCGACAGCAGCGCGCCGCCGCCCTCGATGAGGCTGCTGGTGACGGTGACCTGGGAGTTGCTCGGGGAGAACTGGATGGCGTTCTCGACCAGCTCGGCCACCAGGTGGACGAGGTCGTTGGCGCAGCTGCCGAGCACGGACGTGCCGCGGTGCACCCGCACCTGGACGCGCTCGTAGCCCTCGACCTCCGACAGGGCGGCGCGTACGACGTCGATCAGCTTGGCCGGCTGGCTGCGCCGGCGGGTGGCCTCGTGGCCGGCGAGGACCAGGAGGTTCTCGGAGTTGCGGCGCATGCGGGTGGCCAGGTGGTCGAGCTTGAACAGGTCGGCCAGCCGGCCGCCGTCCTGCTCGCCCTTCTCCAGGCCGTCGATGAGCGAGATCTGCCGCTCGACCAGCGTCTGCGTGCGGCGGGAGAGGTTGACGAACATCGCGCTGATGTTGCTGCGCAGCTCGGCCTCCTCGCCCGCCAGGCGCACGGCCTGCCGGTGCACCTGGTCGAAGGCCCTGGCCACCTCGCCGATCTCGTCGTTGCCGTCGACCGCGATGGGCTGCACCTCGCGCACGGACGCCGGGTCGCCGCTGACGCGGAGCTGGCGCACCACGTCGGGCAGCCGGAAGCCGGCCACCTCCAGCGCCTCGGTGCGCAGCCGCCGCAGCGGGACGACCATCGAGCGGGCGATGGCCACCGTGAGCAGCAGCACGACCAGCAGCAGCGCGAGCACGAGGATCCCGCCGGTGATCGCGTTGCGGATCTCGGTCGAGCGCAGCTCCTGGCTGCGCAGGTTCACCCGCTCCGCCAGGCCCTTCTCGACGTTGTGCAGCAGGTCGACGGCGACGGTGTTGTTGTTGAACCAGTCCTCGCGCTCGGCCCTGGCCGAGATCAGGTTGTCGACGATGCGGGCGCCCGGCTCCTTGCCGCTGACCAGGGCGATCGCCCGGGACTTGGTGAGCTGGATGTTCACGTACTCGGGCTGGGACGCCAGCGTCTTGGACAGCTCCAGGCCGACGTCGACGCCGGCCTCGGCGCCCACGGTGGCGATGTCGCTCTGCAGCCGGGCGTTGGAGGCGATGAACTGCTCGACCTCCTTGGCGTCCACGCTGTCGGCGTCGTAGGACGCCTGCAGGAGCTGGACGCGCTGGCGGGAGATCTCCTCCTTGGCCGCGACGAGCGCGCTCAGGCCGCGGAACTGGCCGACGATCTGCGAGTCGTCCGACATCAGGGCCAGCTCGTCGTGCAGCTTGATCAGAGTATCGGTGAGGAAGTCGTAACGGATCGTGTTAGTCTGTCCTTCGGTCCTGATCTTGGGGAGCCGGCTGAGGTCGTACCTCGCCTGCTCCGCTGCCTTGACCACACGGGGACCATAGGACGCGTCCATGGTGTCGAGGTCGGCGCGCACGGCCTTGACCAGCGTGTCCACGGCCGCCTTGCGCTGCGCGAGCGGTTTGGCGAGCTTCTTGCGCATGGCCCTGCTGGCGCCGATCCAGCCGCCTGTGTCGCGCTCCAGGCCGAGCGCCTGCACCAGGTCGCGGATGCGTCCCGCCTGCTCGGCCGCGGTGGCGGTGCGGTCATAGGCGGCGATGCTCTGGATCGAGCTGACCACGCGTGCTCCCCCGAGCACGACGGCGGCGATGGTCGGCACCAGGATGAGGGCGGTGAGCCGCCATCTCACCCGCCAGTTTCGCAGGCCGAAGCGCCGTAGCCAGCCGGCACGGCTCGGCCGCACGGTGGTGCCGTTGCCCGAATTCCCCGTAGTCACCGCTCCCGCTACCCCTCAATCGTCCCGTCCGCAACGGGTCTTCAGACCGTCCACAAGGTATCCGCAGCATCTGACTTAACAGGCATATCGGACACAATCGTTACAAACGTAGCCGGTTGTCGTGTGCTCCTGGTCATCGCAGTGCGGCAAGGACTTGATCGCGGACTTGGGCCCGTTGCGCCTCGTCGCTGAGGGGGCGACCGGCGCGGTCCACAACGTAGAAGACGTCCACCGCCTCCGCGCCGAGAGTCTCCACGCGAGCGGCCCTCACGTCAAGACCGCACTCGCCGAACGCACGTCCAATACGCCACAGGAGCCCCGGCCTGTCATGGGCCCTGACTTCGACCACGGTGGCGGTGGCGGAGGCATCATCGACCAAGGTCACACGGGGTGGAGCGACCGGCACGCGAGGCGGCCTGACACCCCTCGCGCGGCGGGCCAGACGTTGCTCGATGTCAAGACGTCCAGCAAGGACGAGACGGAGGTCGGACTCCAGCGCCGCGGGGTCCGGCGGGGAGCCGTACTCGGGGACGACGGAGAACTCGATCACCGCCGTGGAGCCGGCGGACGCGGACGAGGCCGAGCGCACCACGAGCCGGTGGGCCGACAGCACGCCCGCGGCGCTCCACAGCAGCCCCACCCGGTCGGGCGCGACGACCGTGACCGCTCCCCCGACCACGCGGACCGCTCCACCGCCGTGGCGGGCCAGCGCGGCCTGCTCGGGCGAGAGCGTCGGCGGCTTGGGCGGGGCGAGCCGGCCAGCACCGAGCGGACCCGGCGCACCAGGTCGGCCACCAGGCCGGCCTTCCACGAGTTCCATGCGGCCGGGCCCGTCGCGATGCCGTCGGCCACCGCCAGCGCGGCCAGCAGGTCGAGCACCTCGCGCGAGCCGACCGTGGCCGCGACCTTCTCGATCGTGACGGGGTCGTCGAGGTCCCTGCGGGTGGCCGTCTCGGGCAGCAGCAAGTGGTGGCGTACGACGGTGGCGAGCGTCTCGACGTCGGCCGGCGGCAGCCCGATGCGGGTGCCGATGTCGCGGACCACCACCTCGCCGGTCGCCGAGTGGTCGCCCGGCCAGCCCTTGCCCACGTCGTGCAGGAGCGCGGCGATCAGCAGCAGGTCGGGCCGCGAGACCTCGCGGGTGTGGCTGGCGGCGTTGGCGGCGGCCTCGATCAGGTGGCGGTCGACCGTGAACCGGTGGATCGGGTTGCGCTGGGGGCGGTGGCGCACCCGTTCCCAGTCGGGAAGAAGTTTGACGAGAATTCCCGCCTGGTCCAGCTCCTCCCAGACGGGTACGGCGGCGCGGCCCGCGCCGAGAATCGACACCAGGGCGTCACGGGCCTCCTCGGGCCAGGGCACCGGCATCGGCGGCGACTGAGCCGCGAGCACGGACACCGTGGCCGGTGCGAGCGGCAGCCCGGAGTCCGCCGCGGCCGCCGCGGCACGCAGCACCAGCACCGGGTCCTTGCGCGGATCGACACCCCTGGCGAGCACCACCTCGCCCCCGTGCTCCACCACGCCGTCCGCCAGCGGGCGGCGCCCGCGTGGAGCGGGCCCCGACACGAGCCTGTCGACCGTGCGCCAGGTGGCGTCGAAAGCATGTGAGATCGTGCGGCCCGCCTCGGCCAGCCGGCGCATCAGCGCCTCGGCGTCGAGGAGGCCGAGCACCCCGGCCACCGCGTCCTGCTCCTGGAGGACCAGCCGGTCGGTGCCGCGTCCGGTGACGACGTGCAGCGCGTGCCGCACGTCGAGGATGAACTCGTACGCCTCGCGGGCCCGCGGCCCCGGCGCCGAGGCGACCCAGGCGGCGGCCACCGCCTGCATGGCCTGGACGTCGCGCAGCCCGCCGCGTCCGTCCTTGAGATCGGGCTCCAGCAGGAACGCCAGCTCCCCGCTCACCTGAGCCCGCTGATCGGCGGCCTCCCGCAGCTCGCCCAGCCGGCGCCGCGAGTCGGCCCGCCATTCGGCCAGCACCGCCTCCCTGGCCTTCCTGGTCAGGTCGGGGTCGCCTGCCACGTGCCTGGCCTGGATCAGGCCGAGCACGGCCTTGAGATCCTGCCGGGCCACCGAGACCGCCTCTTCCACCGTGCGTACGGAGTGGTCGAGGCCGATCGCCGCGTCCCAGATCGGGTACCAGATCCGGTCGGCGATCCTGGCCACGTCGGCCCGGCCGTTGTGGAGCAGCACCAGGTCGAGGTCGCTGCCCGGTGCCGGCTCACCCCTTCCCAAACTCCCGACGGCGACCAGTGAGACGTGGTCGCCGTCGGTCGCCGTGCGGAAGAGATCCTTGAGCCAGCGATCGGTGTCCGCGGTCCGCTCCTTGCGGGCCGCGGCGAACGAACGGGCCTCTCCCCTCACTACTGCGCCCCCTTGCCGAGCTCCGCCCGGACGCCGTTGTCCAGGCTTCGCCTCGGGTCCATCTCTCCCCTGTGAATCCCCCGCCGGACATCGTCGGCCGTGCGGGGCTCGCTCCGCGCGGACGCCCGCCAAGGGGTGCCCGCGCTTCGCCGCGGAATCTTCACAGGGCTTCCGGACCCCGTTCGCCGGTCCGTACGCGGACGACGGTGTCGACCGGCACCGACCAGACCTTTCCGTCGCCGATCTTTCCGGTGTGCGCCGCCTTGGTGATGACGTCGATCACGTCCTCGGCGTCGTCCTCCTCGGTGAGGACCTCAAGGCGCACCTTGGGCACCAGGTCCACCTGGTACTCGGCGCCCCGGTAGACCTCGGTGTGGCCGCGCTGCCGACCGTAGCCGCTGGCCTCGCTGACCGTCATGCCCTTGATGCCGAACTGTTCGAGCGCGGCCTTCACGTCATCGAGCTTGAACGGCTTGATGATCGCCGTGATGAGCCTCATGCGTCCACCTTCTTCGTGGCCGGAGCCGTGGTGACGGGACCGTTCGGGGAGCTCACGCCGGAGGCGTGAACGGTGCCGAGGTCGTAACCGGTCTCGGCGTGCGTGGTGATGTCGATACCGGTGATCTCGTCCTCGGCCTTGATCCGGAAGCCCATCGTCTTGTCGATGATCTTGCCGATGATCCAGGTGATGACGAAGGAGTACAGGCCCACGGCCACCGGGCCGAGCACCTGCAGGCCGAGCTGGCCGAAGCCGCCGCCGTAGAACAGGCCCTCGCTCTGCTCGTCGGTGGCGGGGTAGGCGGCCACGAAGCCGAGGGCGACGGCGCCGATCACACCGCCGACCATGTGGACGCCGACCACGTCGAGCGAGTCGTCGTAGCCGAGCTTGTACTTCAGGCCCACGGCGTAGGCGCAGATCGCGCCGGCGAGCAGGCCGATGACCATCGCGGCCCAAGGGTCGACGAAACCACAGGCGGGGGTGATGGCGACCAGACCGGCGACCGCGCCGGAGGCCGCGCCGAGGCTGGTGGCGTGGCCGTCACGCAGCTTCTCCACGGTGAGCCAGGCACCGACCGCGACCGCGGTGGCGACCTGCGTGTTCATGAAGGCGAGGCCGGCGATGCCGTCGACCACCAGCTCGGAGCCGGCGTTGAAGCCGAACCAGCCGAACCACAGCAGCGCCGCGCCGAGCAGCACCAGCGGGAGGTTGTGCGGCCGCATCGGCTCCTTGCGCCAGCCCTGCCGCTTGCCCAGCACGAGCGCCAGGGCGAGGGCCGCGGCGCCGGCGTTGATGTGGACGACCGTGCCGCCCGCGAAGTCCTCGATGCCCATGGAGTTGAGCCAGCCGCCGCCCCACACCCAGTGGGCGACCGGGAAGTAGACGACCGTGGCCCAGATGACGGCGAACAGCATCCACGCGCCGAACTTCGCGCGGTCCGCGATGGCACCGCTGATCAGTGCGACGGTGATGATGGCGAACGTCATCTGGAAGGCGGAGAAGACGAGGCTCGGCATGCCCGTGCCGTCGTCACTGGTCGCGGTCTCCACCAGGCTCTGCAGGCCCAGGGCGTCGAAGCCGCCGACGAAAGAGTTGAGCGCTGAGATGGGGCTTTCTGTGAAGGCCAGTGAGTGACCGTAGAGCATCCACGCGACGCTCACGACGACGATGGCGCCGAACGACATCATCATCATGTTCAGGACACTCTTGGCCCTGGTCATGCCCCCGTAGAAAAGCGCGAGGCCCGGAGTCATCAACAGCACCAACGCGGTGGCCGTGAGCATCCAGGCAGTCGTGCCGCTGTCGATCTTCACGACGCGACCCTCCTTACATGTGACGTGTGGCCACAGCGTGTTCGCCCGGGGTTTCGTGGCTCGACCAGGTGTGTTTCACATTCGTGAATCTCGCCGCACAGGTGTTTCGCCTGCGTTTCGGATGCCTCACAGGCCGGGTTTCCGCATGGCGATATCGATCGTGAGATACTTAGGCTAGCCTTACCTAACGATCAAGGAACGCCCATGCGCCTCCGCTTGGCCATCGCCGCCATGCTGCCCGTTCTGGCCCTCGCCGCCTGCGGCACCTCCACCGCGTCGCAGGATGCGGGCCCCACCCGTACCGTCGAACACGCCATGGGTGAGACGAAGGTCCCCATGGCGCCGAAGCGGGTCGTCGTGCTCGACACCGACAAGCTCGACTCGATGGTCTCGCTCGGCCTCGCCCCCGTGGGGGCCGCCCAGGCCCAGGAGAACCAGACGTGGCCCGATTACCTCGGCTCCGCCCTGGCGAACACCAAGCCCGTCGGCACCCTTCAGCAGCCCAACATCGAGGCCATCATGGCGCTGAAGCCCGACCTGATCCTCGGCTCGAAGTTCCGCCAGGCCGCCTTCTACGACAAGCTCTCCAAGATCGCCCCGACCGTGTTCACCGAGCGGGTCGGCATCACCTGGAAGGAGAACTTCCTGCTCGACGCCGAGGCGCTGGGCAAGAAGGAGCAGGCGCAGCAGCTCCTGTCGGCGTACGAGGCCAGGGCCAAGGAGATCGGAGCCAAGTACTCCGAGCTGCAGGTCAGCATCGTGCGGTTCATGCCGACCGAGATCCGCATGTACGGGCCGCAGTCGTTCAGCGGCATCGTCCTCGAGGACGCCGGCATCCCCAGGCCCGAGGTCCAGCAGCTCAAGGACCAGGAGGACCGGCGCTTCGGCAAGCTGAGCCAGGAGAACATCGCCAAGGCCGACGGCGACGCGATCTTCTACACCGCGTACGGCGAGAACGCCGCCAAGGCGCAGGCCGAGGTCACCGGCGGGCCGCTGTGGAAGAACCTCAAGGCGGTCAAGTCGGGCAACGCCCACAACGTGGACGACGAGATCTGGATGACGGGCATCGGCGTCACCGCGGCCGGCAAGATCCTCGACGACCTCGACAAGTACCTCGCCCCGCTGGCCTGACCTCCCAGCCCCGGCCACTTCGGGCACCCGGCCCGTGACAAGGCCCGGCCGCTCGGAAGGCCCCGGCCGCTCGTGCGTGAGCGGCCGGGCGCGCGCCGAGGACCCGGCTCACACCACGGTGACCGGGTCGCCCACCCTGATGCGGCCGGGGCGGGTCACCCGGGCGTACACGCCCGCGCACGGCTGCGGCTCCATGCCGAACACCGGCACCCTGTTGTGCCTGGCCACGGTGCGCAGCGCGTCGGTGTCGCGCTCCAGCGCGCCGTGCGCGAGCGTCGGCACCGCGCAGCGCGGGGTGGCCACGATGACGTGCAGCTCCACCTCGTCGCCGACGCGCAGCCGCCGCTCCACCCAGCCGTTCTCGACGAACCCCTCGTCCCCGTCATCTTCGGTGGCGATCACCAGGTTGGGCCGGTAGCGCTCGGCCTCGACGTGCCCGCGCGGCCCGAGCGCGCCGATCCTGGCGAGCGCGGAGGTGGTGATCAGGTGCACGGGGGCGAAGTCGAAGAACGTGCCCTCGGGAGCGCCCGCCCCGACCGGGCTCACCGTGTACGGCACCTCCGCCTCGATGCCCTCGGCCAGCACCTGCTCGGGCACAGATCGCAGCATCTCGGCACCCTCGGGCGGCACGTCGATCAGCCGCACCTCGCGCCCGAGCAGCTCCGACAGCTCCGCGTCGCCGGGCGCCCGCGCGCCTTCGAGGGTGAGCAGCCGCCGCCACAGCCGCGGGTTCTTCGCGCTGGCGATCTTGCCGGTGGCCACGTCGAGCACCGCTCGCGCCCGGTCGCCGGCCAGCCCGCGCTCGGTCACCTCGGTCTCGGCGAGCTCCTCGCCCAGCATCGACTTCACCGGATAGCGCCGCAGGGTCTCGACATGCATGGCGAAAAGCCTAGGGCCCGCCGGCGCCCTCCCCTCAGGGGCGCCTGGCGGGCCCTGAGTCCCTGATGCCGGGCGGCCGTCCTCCCTGGCGGGCCACCGTCGGCTGAGCCTGACGGACGGCCCTCTGCGGCGGGCGGCCGTCAGGCGGCTGCCGTGGCCATCTTGCGCAGCCGCGCCAGCGCGTCGCGCTCGATGCGGCGGGCGCGGTCGCGGCCGATGCCGTAGCGCTCGCCCACCTCGGTGAGCGTGTGCTCGCGCCCGTCGACCAGGCCGTAACGCCAGCGCAGCATCTCGCTGGTCGGCCCCTCGAGCCCGGTGAGCCACTGGTCGAGCCGCTCGCGCTCCAGGATGTCGATCGCCTGCTGCTCGGGATCGGCCCACGTCTCGTCGGCGATCATGTCGCCGAGCTCGGTCTCGTCCTCGTCACCCACGCCGAGCTGCAACGACACCGGGTCGGACGCCCAGCGCCGCAGCTCGCGCACCCGCTCGATCGGCAGGTCGAGAATGCCGGCGAGGTCGTCGTCGGTCGGCTCCATGTCGAACTCGGCCAGCATGTCGCGCCTGACCCGCATCAGCCGGGTCATCTGCTCGCCCGCGTGGGTCGGCAGCCGCACCGGCCGCGCCTGCTCATGGATGGCACGCCCGACGGCCTGCCTGATCCACCACGTGGCGTAGGTCGAGAACTTGTAGCCCCGCCGGTAGTCGAACTTCTCCACCGCCCGCACCAGGCCCAGGTTCCCCTCCTGGACCAGGTCGATCAGCGGCATCCCACGGCCTGAGTATTTCCTGGCCACCGCCACCACCAGGCGCAGGTTGGCCTGAATGAACTCCTCCTTCGCCCGCCGGCCGGATATCGCCAGCCGTTCGAGCTCCTCGTCGGCCGCGTCTCCGATGCGCGGCTCCGTGCCCCCGCTGTCGAGCAGCTGCTCGGCGAACAGGCCCGCCTCGATCCTCTTGGCGAGCTCAACCTCTTCCTCCGCCGTGAGCAGCGGGACCCGGCCGATCTCGGCCAGGTAGGTCCCCAGCAGATCGCGCTCGGCGATGTGCTGCTCCTGCGTGCGACTCCCCGTAGGCCTTGCCATCCCCAGGCACCTCGTTCCGCAGCTGCGTTCTATACCCGGGCAACGTCCGGCCACGTGCAAAGATTCCCTAAAGCACTACGCCTGCGGGAGGGTTCTGCATGTCCTCCTCAAGGAGGAGACCGCGGTGAAACGCCTGGTGAACACGGGGGAGGACGGGCGCGCCCCGGTCAGTTGACCGGACCGCCCCTGGGCCGCACGGTCAGCTCGGTGAGGTGGGCGTCGGGCCCTGCGGTGATGGCGGCCACGATGGCCCGCGCCACGGTCTCCGGCGTGAGGTAGCGCTCCGGCTCGAACTCGCCGCCCTCGTACTCCCGCACGCCGCGCTGCATGTCGGTCGCGGTCCTGCCCGGGTAGACGGTGGTGACCCTGAGCAGGGGCTCCTCCAGCCGCAGCGCGTCGGCGAACGCCTTGAGCGCGAACTTGCTGGCCGCATACGACGCCCAGTGAGGGTTGGCCCGCTGCCCCGAGCCGGAGTTGACGCACACCACGTGCCCCTCGGCCTGCCTGAGCGCGGGCAGCAGCAGCCTGGTCAGCTCGGCGACGGCGACGACGTTCACCTCGTACGTGCGCCGCCACGCGTCGGCGCTCTGGTCGGCGATGCGGCCGAGGGTGGCGACGCCCGCGCTGTGCACGAGCACGTCGAGCCGGTCGATGCCCGCGACGTCGGCGGCCGTCACCTTCGTCAGCTCCACCGGCCACGGCCGTGCCCCGGGCAGCTCGGCGGCGAGCGCGGCCAGCGCCCGCTCGTCACGGCCGCCGAGCAGGACGTCGTGGGTGGGGGCGAGGGCCCGCGCGACGGCCGCGCCGACCCCTCGGGAAGCGCCGGTGACCAGCGCCTTCGGTCGTTCAGTCATAGCGGCAGCTTATTGACCTTGGCCGCCCCGCCTGTACGAGGACGGCTCAGGCCGGGTCGGGGGTGCGGAAGGTGCCGGTCTCCTCGGCCATCCGGTCGTACTCCTCAAGCCTGGCCCGCGTCCGCAGCGGCACCGCCTCGGCCATGGCCTCCACCAGCGCCATGGCGAGCGCGAGCGGCGCGGCGTGCGAGTTGAAGACCAGCCCGTCGCCCACGGGCGCGTCGAGCACGACCTCGGCGGGCAGGCCGGCCCTGTCGGTGATGGCGGCGACCCGCAGGCCGAGCTTGGCGGCGTACTCGAGCGCGTCCAGCGTCTCGGCCGGGTAGCGCGGCAGCACCACGGCCACCACCCACTCGGCCCCCGCCCGCTGGGCCGCGTGCAGCCCTTCCGCCAGCTCGGAGCCGCCGTGGACGAGCAGCCGCACGTCGGGGTGTATGCGGCGGGCGTAGTAGGCGAACGTGGTGGCGAGCCCGCACGAGGCGTGCAGGCCCAGCACGGGCAGCGGCTCGGTGGCGGCGAGGTGCTCGCCCAGCTCCTTGATCGGGAAGGCGGACAGGCGTTCCCTGACCGTGACGAGGTTGCGGATCTCGCAGTCGATGGCCCCGCGCAGCAGGCTCTCGTGCGGCGTCTCCGGGCCCCCGCCGAGCACGAGGGGGCGCAGCGCCTGGCGCAGCTCGGGGTATCCGGCGAAGCCCAGCACCATGGCGAAGCGGGTCACCGAGGGCTGGCTGACCCCGGCCCGCTCGGCCAGCTCGACGCTGGACAGGAAGATCGCCTCATCCAGGTGCTCGCTGAGGTAGTCGGCGATCCTGTGCTGAACGGGGGACAGCCTCCGGCCGTCCAGCAGCATGTCAAGCCCACCGCGAAATCCGTCCGCCACGCAACGTGCAACGCACGAGACCCGCCGTTCTCATCCCGCCCACCAGTGACAAAAGGCGTCGCAGGTCACGTTTGTGCTGCTCAGCGGCTTTCAACTGGCCAGGAACTGGGTGGCGGCCAGCTCCCGGTAGAGCTCGTCCTCGCCCACCAGCTCGTCGTGGCGGCCGACCGCGCGTACGGTGCCGCCCTCCATCACCACGATCCGGTCGGCGCCCGTCACCGTGGAGAGGCGGTGCGCGATGACCAGCACGGTGGTCTCCGCCGCGACCTCGGCGATGACCTCGCGCAGCCGCAGCTCGTTGACCGCGTCGAGCTGCGAGGTGGCCTCGTCGAGCAGCAGCAGCCTGGGCTTGCGCAGCAGCGCCCTGGCGATGGCCACGCGCTGCCGTTCGCCGCCCGACAGCAGCACGCCGCGGTGGCCGACCGGGGTCTCCAGCCCGTCGGGCAGCCGCGCCACGAGGTCGTCGAGGCGGGTGCGCGCGATGACGGAGCGCAGCTCGTCCTCGGTGGCGTCCTGGGCGGCGAACAGCAGGTTCTCGCGCAGCGTGCCGGCCAGGACGGGGGCGTCCTGCTCGACGTAGCCGAGCGCGGCGCGCAGCTCGCCGAGCGGCCAGTCGCGGATGTCGCGGCCGCCCACCAGGATCCGCCCGTCTTGGTGGTCGTAGAAGCGTTCGAGCAGCGCGAACACCGTGGACTTGCCCGCTCCCGACGGGCCGACGAGCGCGGTCAGCCCGCCCGCGGGCACCTCGAAGGTGACGCCGTTGTGCACGATCGGCCGGTCGTCGCCGTAGCGGAAGACGACGTCGCGGAACTCCACGCCGATCGGCGTGCTCTCCTCGTGCGGGACGACTCCGGCGGGCTCGGCCGGCAGGTCTTCGATCTCCTTGATGCGCTTGAGCGCGGCCAGGCCCTGCTGTAGCTCGACCCCGCCGTTGACGAGCTGCCCGATCGGCGCCACCAGGTAGAACAGGTAGAGCAGGAACGCGATCAGCGACGAGACCTCGAGCGCGCCCGACGCGACCCGCGCGCCGCCGACGGCCAGCACGGCGAGGAACGCGATCTGCACGGTCATCCACGTCGCCACCCCTGCGAGCGACGTCCAGCCGGCGACCTGCAGCCCGCGGTCGCGGGCGCGCGCGGCCGCCCCTGCGACCTCGGCGATCTCCCGCTCCTCCGCGCCGCTGGCCTTGACCGTCCGGTACGCCTGCAGCGCCCGGTCCAGCACGGCGCCCATCTCGCCCACGGCCTCCTGCGCCTGCGCCTGCGCCCGCTGGATGCGCGGCATGATGAGCGCGACCAGCCCGCCGATCAGCACCACGACGAGCAGCGTGACCAGCAGCAGCACGCCGTCCATCGCGGCCATCAGCACGATCGCGCCGACCAGCATGAACGCCGAGCCGATCGAGTCCACCACGCCGTTGGTCAGCACCGAGCGCAGCAGCGTCGTGTCACCGGTCACCCGCGACAGCAGGTCGCCGGGCTTGAGCCGGTCCACGTCGGCCACCCTGAGCCGCAGCATGCGGTCCACGAGCCTGCGCCGGGCGCCGAGCACGATGCCCTCGCCGGTGCGCTCCATCAGGTAGCTGCCGCCGGCCGAGACGGCGGCTCCGATCACCACCGCGATGGTCAGCCCGAGTAACGGCCCCGCCATGGAGGCGTTCCTGCCGAAGGCGTCCACGACGTACTTGGCCAGCAGCGGCATGGCGAGGCCCGCCGCCGAGCCGATCAGGCCGAGCAGCCCGCCGACGACGAGGATCTTCCGGTGCGGACGGAGGTAGGCGAGCAACTCCTTGACCACCGCAGCTCCTTTCACGACATTTCTCGACTCGCCCAACGAACGGGACCGCGCGATCCGCACCCGGGCACAGCAGTCAACTTAAATTGACGACCTGAGTATGTCAACTTTGGTTGACACTCCTCCTTGAGGAGGAGGCGGCGGACGATTCCTGCGGCCTTCCCGAGATCCCGAGATCACCGTCGTCCTATGAACCGCCCCAGACGCCCTGTCTCCTCCGCCGCGCCACGAACGGCGCCCAAGCGCCCAGCCTCCACCGCCAGAGGCGTCTTCAGCGGAGACACGCAGGCGCCCCCGCCGAAGACGCCCACCCGCCGCAGCCTCAACGCCCGCGAGGCAGCGGCTGAAGCGTCCAGAGCGAGGCGGGATACGGGGTGCTCGTGGGGTGCGGCCCTAGAACACGTTCCAGCGAGAGCTCAGAGGGCCGAGCGGCGGGTGCGGCGGCTGGAGGGAAGGTCGTGGCGGCCGGACAGAAACTCCTGGAACGCGATTTTCGCCCGGATGACCGGCCGCCGCCACCGCTCTTCCCGGTGCACGGCCTTGGCGAGCTTGCGCGGCGAGCGTTCGACGATGAACCAGCGCGCCCACGGCGACCCCGGCCGCGCCAGCCTGATGGCGCCGACGAGCAGCATGGGCGGCACGAACAAGCCCGCCATCCCCGTCCAGATCTTGCCCTTGAGCAGGGTGATGACGGCGAGCACCAGGTTGGCCACGATGAGCGCGGCGGGGTTGATGACGGGCGGGCCGTAGTCCCAGGTGAGGGGGCGCAGGCCGATGAGCAGCAGGCCGCTGACGGCGATCGCGATGAAGACGGCGTCGACCGAGGTGCGGCCCTCTTCCTCCCAGTAGACGTCGTGCAGGTGCAGGATGAGCGCGAACTCGTCGAGCACGAGGGCGGAGCCGACGCCGAAGATGGAGGCGGCGACCGCGGTGCCGACCTGGGAGCCGGGCGAGACGATGAGCGTGACGCCGCCGATCAGCATGAGGATGACGCCGAACACCACGTGGTGGATGTGCATCTCGCCCACGGTGAAGTTGCGGAACCAGCCGACCTTCGCCCTGATCAGGCGGACGTTGATGCGGGTGGCGATGAACGCCACGATGAGCATGACGAAGTAGCAGAACAGCGGAAGCCGTCCTGTGGCGACGATGCTGTGTTGAAACCAGTTCCCCATGGCTCTCGCCATCGATGGTACGAGCCGTGCGGGACCGTCGCGCCCGCCCTGCTCTCACGCCGGAAAGCCCGCCGTACCCGCACACACCGGCCGTACCCGCACAGGGGAGCAGGCCAGGACCTCACGCCAGGAAACCGCGCAGCAGCGCGGCCGTGCCCTCCAGGTGCTCGGCGACGGCCCGTCCGGCGGCTTCCGGGTCGCCGGCGAGTATGGCGTCCACGATGGCCCGGTGCTGGACGGCGGCGTGGTCGAGGTTGACCTGGAGCATGGGGATGGCGTTGAGCAGGTCGCTGACCCGGGAGCGGGCGTCGGCGCAGGCGGCGGCGAGCAGGCCGGAGCCGGTCAGCTCGGCGATGGACAGGTGGAACGCGGTGTCGAGGCGGCGGTAGTCGTCGAGCCCGGCCGCGTTCAGCTCGTCGAGCCTGCGCAGCAGCAGCTCGCGCTTGGCGGCGTCGAGCTCGGAGGCGGCGAGTACCTGCGCGGCGCCGCTCTCGACCGCGAGCCGGAAGGTGAGCGCGTCGGCCAGCTCGCCGGGCCCCATCGCGTTGACGGCCTGGCGGGCGGTGCCGGCGTCGGGCTCGGGCGGCCGGTACGTGACGAACGCCCCGCCGTACCGGCCCCTGCGGACGTCGAGGTAGCCGGCGTCGGACAGCGCCCTGATCGCCTCGCGCAGCGTCACCCTGCTGATGCCGAGCCGAACGGCCAGCTCGCGCTCCGGCGGCAGCTTGCCGCCCGGCGGGACGACGCCGAGCTTGATCGCCTGGAGCAGCCGCTCGACCGTCTCCTCGAAGGCGTTGCCCGCCCTGACCGGCCGCAACACCGTCATCAAACGCGCCGACTCGTCCAACGTGTCCTCAGGCCTTGACAAGCGATCCCACGATGCACCTCAATGGTCTGAGACTAGCCCAATCGGCGAATGAGCGCGTCAGGCCAGGTCAGAGCCCAGTGAGGAGCGGCATAGCGTGAGCGATGGAGCGAGCAGCGGGTTCCTGTCCGTGGCCGAGCTGCGCGACGAGGTCGCCGCCGGCCGGATCGACACCGTGCTCCTCGCGATCGCCGACATGCAGGGCAGGCTGCAGGGCAAGCGGCTGTCGGCGCGCTACTTCCTCGACGAGGTGCTAAAGCACGGCTCCGAGGGCTGCAACTACCTGCTGGCCGTCGACGTCGACATGAACACCGTCCCCGGCTACGCCATGTCGTCCTGGGACAGGGGCTACGGCGACTTCGTCATGAAGCCCGACCTGAGCACGCTGCGCCGCATCCCGTGGCACGAGGGCACCGCCCTGCTGATGGCCGACCTGGCCTGGGAGGACGGCTCGGAGGTGACCGCCTCGCCGCGCCAGATCCTGCGCCGCCAGCTCGCCCGGCTGGCCGAGCGCGGACTGGCCGCGTACGTGGGCACGGAGCTGGAGTTCGTGATCTACGACAACAGCTACGAGGACGCCTGGAAGCGCGCGTACCGCGACCTGACCCCCGCCAACCTCTACAACGTCGACTACTCGCTGCTCGGCACCGCCCGCGTGGAGCCGCTGCTGCGCAGGATCCGGCGCGAGATGGAGGGCGCGGGCCTGTACGTCGAGTCCGCCAAGGGCGAGTGCAACCTCGGCCAGCACGAGATCGCCTTCCGCTACGCCGAGGCGCTGGCGACCTGCGACAACCACGTCATCTACAAGACGGGGGCCAAGGAGATCGCCGCCCAGGAGGGCCGGTCGATCACGTTCATGGCCAAGCCGAACCAGCGTGAGGGCAACTCCTGCCACATCCACATCTCGCTGCGCGGTCTGGACGGCGAGCCGGTGATGGCGGGCGAAGGTCCGCACGGGCTCTCCCAGCTCGGCGCCCGCTTCGTGGCCGGGCAGCTCGCCTGCATGCGTGAGCTGACCCTGCTGTACGCGCCCAACATCAACTCCTACAAGCGTTTCGTGCCCGGCAGCTTCGCCCCCACGGCGCTCAAGTGGGGCGTGGACAACCGCACCTGCTCGCTGCGCCTGGTGGGCCACGGCCTGTCGCTGCGGGTGGAGAACCGCGTGCCGGGCGGCGATGTGAACCCGTACCTGGCGGTGGCGGCGCTGATCGCGGCGGGCCTGCACGGCATCGACGAGGAGCTGCCGCTGGAGGAGCCGTACGCGGGCAACGCCTACACCTCGGGCGCGGAGACCGTGCCGCTGACGCTGCGCGACGCGCTGGCCGCGTTCGAGGGGTCGAAGCTGGCCAAGGACTGGTTCGGCGAGGACGTGGTCGAGCACTACGCGAACAACGCGCGCGTGGAGCTGGCCGCGTTCGACGCGGCGGTGACGGACTGGGAGATGTTCCGTGGTTTCGAGCGCATGTGACGGGGGCGCATGAAGATCATCAATCCGGCCACGGAGGAGGTCCTGGCCGACGTCGAGCTCGCCGACGCCGCCGAGGTCGACCGGGCCGTGGAGCGTGCCACGAAGGCGTACGCGGGCTGGCGCGCGGTGGCGCCGGGCGACCGGGCGCGGCTGCTGCGCAGGTTCGCCGAGGTGGTGGACGCGCACGGCGCGGAGCTGGCCGAGCTGGAGCTGGCCAACGCCGGTCATCCGATCGGCGGCGCCCGCTGGGAGGCGGGCGCGGTACGCGACGTGCTGCACTTCTACGCGGCCGCCCCCGAGCGCCTGCACGGCAAGCAGATCCCGGTGCCGGGCGGCGTGGACATCACCTTCCACGAGCCGCTGGGCGTGGTCGGGGTGATCGTGCCGTGGAACTTCCCGATGCTGATCATGTCGTGGGGCGTGGCGCCCGCGCTGGCGGCGGGCAACACGGTGATCGTCAAGCCGGCCGAGTGGACCCCGCTGACCGCCCTGAGGCTGGCCGAGCTGGCCCTGGAGGCGGGCCTCCCCGAGGGGGTGCTCCAGGTGCTGCCCGGGGCAGGGGAGGTCGCGGGCGCCCGCCTGGTCGAGCACCCCGGCGTACCCAAGATCGTCTTCACCGGCTCGACCGAGGTGGGCAAGGAGATCGCGGCCAAGGCCGCGCGCCACGTCAAGCGGGTCACGCTGGAGCTGGGTGGCAAGTCGGCCAACATCGTGTTCGCGGACGCGGACCTGGAGAAGGCCGCGGCGACGGCGCCGTACGCGGTGTTCGACAACGCCGGGCAGGACTGCTGCGCCCGCTCCCGCCTGCTCGTCCAGGCGAGCGTGTACGACGAGTTCATGGCCCTGCTCGCCCCCGCCGTGCTCGGCGTCAAGGTCGGCGACCCGCGCGACGAGGCCACTGAGATGGGCCCGCTCATCAGCGCCGAGCACCTGGCCCGCGTGGCGGGCTTCGTCGAGGGCACCCCCTACCTGCAGGGCTCCTGCCCCGAGGGCAAGGGCTTCTGGTTCCCGCCCACCGTGCTGACCCCCGAGGTCACCGACCGGGCGTTCACCGAGGAGATCTTCGGGCCCGTGGTGTCGGTGGCCAGGTTCGACGACGAGGCCGACGCCGTGCGCATCGCCAACGACACCCCGTACGGGCTGAGCGGCTCCATCTGGACCCGCGACGTGGGGCGGGCGCTGCGCGTGGCCAGGGCGGTCGAGTCGGGCGCGCTGTCGGTCAACTCACACTCGTCGGTCCGCTACTGGACCCCGTTCGGCGGCTTCAAGCAGTCCGGACTCGGCAGGGAGCTCGGCCCTGACGCCCTGGCGGCGTTCACCGAGGTCAAGAACGTCTTCATCGCAACGGAGTGACGCGGATGCAGCGCTTGCAGGATCGGGTGGCGGTCATCACGGGGGCGGCGAGCGGGATCGGGCTGGCCACGGCCCGGCGCTTCGCCGAGGAGGGCGCCAGGGTGGTCTGCGCGGACATCGACGAGGACGCCGGCGCCAAGGCCGCGAGCGAGGTCGGCGGCCTGTTCGTACGGGCCGACGTGACCCGCGAGGACGACGTGATCCGCATGTTCGCCACCGCGCACGAGACATACGGCAGCGTGGACATCGCCTTCAACAACGCCGGCATCTCGCCGCCCGACGACGACTCGATCCTGGAGACCGGCCTGGAGGCCTGGCGGCGGGTCCAGGAGGTGAACCTGACCAGCGTCTACCTGTGCTGCAAGCACGTCATCCCGTACATGCGGCGGCAGGGCAAGGGCTCGATCATCAACACGGCCTCGTTCGTCGCGGTCATGGGGTCGGCGACCTCGCAGATCTCCTACACCGCCTCCAAGGGCGGCGTGCTGGCGCTGTCGCGGGAGCTGGGCGTGCAGTTCGCCAGGGAGGGCATCAGGGTGAACGCGCTGTGCCCCGGCCCGGTGAACACGCCGCTGCTGCAGGAGCTGTTCGCCAAGGACCCGGAGCGGGCGCAGCGGCGGCTGGTGCACGTGCCGATCGGCCGCTTCGCCGAGGCGTCGGAGATCGCGGCGGCGGTGGCGTTCCTGGCCAGCGACGACGCGTCGTTCATCACGGCCAGCGAATTCCTGGTGGACGGCGGCATCTCCGGCGCGTACGTCACACCGCTGTAAGAGGGGGCGCGGGTCTAAGGGGACACGCCATGCGGCGTCCGGTCATCGGCATCACCTGTTACGTCGAGCAGGCCACGTTCACGGTGTGGCGGGACACGCCCGCCGCGCTGCTGCCGCATGCGTACGTGGAGAAGGTGGCGGCGGCGGGCGGGCAGCCGGTCGTGCTGCCGCCGGCCGGTGAGCCCGCCGCGCTCGTGGACCGGCTCGACGGGCTCATCCTGGCGGGCGGCGGCGACATCGACCCGGCCAGGTACGCCGCGACGCCGCACGAGCGCACCGGCTACGTGCGGGAGTTCCGCGACGCGGCCGAGTTCGCGCTGCTGCGCGCCGCGCTCGACGCCGGCCTGCCCTACCTGGGCATCTGCCGGGGTCTCCAGGTGCTGAACGTGCTGCTCGGCGGCAGCCTGCACCAGCACCTTCCGGACGTCGTGGGCCACACCGGCCACTGCCCGGGTCCCGGCCGTTTCGGCGACCTGCCGGTCACGCCCGTGCCCGGCTCGCGGCTGGCCAAGGCCCTGGGTGCGGAGCCGCTGCCGGTCCCCCACTACCACCACCAGGCCGTGGACCGTCTCGCGCCCGGCCTGGCGGTCACCGCGACGGCGGCGGACGGCACGATCGAGGCGGTGGAGCTGGACCGGGACGCCCTCACGATGGCCGTGCAGTGGCACCCGGAGGTGGCGGCCGACCCGAAGCTCTTCGAGGCGCTGGTGGCGGCCTGCTGAACCCTCGCCGGACGGCGAACGCGACAAGACCCCCATAACACCACTAGGCTGGCGGGCATCACCGATGAAACCGTGCGGGAGAGTGCCCTGACAGCCGGTCAGGGCCCCTGAAGGAGCAAGCCCTCCCCGCGAACCTCTCAAGGCAAAGGACCGCACGGCTACGGTGTCTCTGGAAAGCAGGCCCTCGGGGCCTCGCCGAAGGTGAAAGTCCGGCAAAAGTCGGGCGAAGCTCTCAGGCACCGATGACAGAGGGGGAGGATGCTGGCATCCACTCCTGTCCTGAGGTGCGACCAATGTCCCGACCGACACCGCTCCGAGACGTTCACGAGAGCCTCGGCGCCACCCTGACCGACTTCGCCGGCTGGCTCATGCCGCTCCGGTACGGCAGCGAGTCCGCCGAGCACCGCGCCGTCCGCGAGGCGGCCGGGCTGTTCGACCTGTCGCACATGGGCGAGATCTTCGTCACCGGCCCGCAGGCCGCCGAGGCCCTCGACTACGCGCTCGTCGGCCACCTGTCGGCGCTGGCCGTCGGCCGGGCCCGCTACACCATGATCGTCAACGAGCGCGGCG
The DNA here is from genome assembly GCF_042751225.1 of Nonomuraea fastidiosa. Taxonomy (NCBI): domain Bacteria; kingdom Bacillati; phylum Actinomycetota; class Actinomycetes; order Streptosporangiales; family Streptosporangiaceae; genus Nonomuraea; species Nonomuraea fastidiosa. Next base: position 4,707,806 of record NZ_CP170570.1, on the reverse strand, counting down.
GGGTGCTCGACGACCTCATCGTCTACCGCCTCGGCGACGAGGAGTTCATGGTCGTCGCCAACGCCTCCAACTACGAGAAGGTCGCCGCCGAGCTGACCGGGCGTGCCAAGGCGTACGACGCGGTCGTCGAGGACCGCTCCGACCAGTACGCGCTGATCGCCGTCCAGGGCCCGCGCTCGCAGGAGATCCTGGCCACGCTCACCGACGCCGACCTGGACGGGCTCAAGTACTACGCCGGCCTGCCCGGCACCGTGGACGGCCGCAAGGCCCTCATCGCCCGCACCGGCTACACCGGCGAGGACGGCTTCGAGCTGTTCATCCACAACGCGGACGCCGTCCCGCTCTGGCACGCGCTCACGGCCGCGGGCGAGCCGCACGGGCTCAAGCCGGCGGGCCTGTCCGCCCGTGACACTCTCCGCCTGGAGGCCGGCATGCCGCTGTACGGCAACGAGCTGACCGCGGAGCTGACCCCGTTCGACGCGGGGCTCGGCAGGGTGGTGAAATTCGACAAGCCCGGTGACTTCGTCGGCCGGTCCGCGCTGGAGGCGGTCAAGGACGACCAGCCCAGGCGCAGGCTCGTCGGCCTGGTCGCGCGGGGCCGCCGGGTGCCGCGCCACGGTTACCCGGTGACCCGAGACGGCGCGGTCGTCGGCGAGGTCACCAGCGGTGCGCCTTCCCAGACTCTGGGCAAGCCCATCGCGATGGCCTACGTGGACAGCGGCGCCGATTCTGGCCTGGCTGTGGACATCCGGGGCAGCCATGAACCTGTGGACCTGGTCGAGCTGCCCTTTTACAGGAGGAACAAGTGAGCAACATCCCTGACGACCTGAGCTACACCAAGGAGCACGAGTGGGTGCGCGGCGTCGAGGACAGCGTCACCGTGACCGTCGGCATCACGGACTTCGCCGCCGAATCCCTTGGTGACGTCGTCTATGTGCAGCTCCCGGAGGTCGGCAGCAACGTCGAGCCGGGTGACTCCGTCGGCGAGGTGGAGTCGACCAAATCCGTGAACGAGGTCTACACGCCGGTCGGCGGCGAGATCGTCGAGGTGAACCAGGCGGTCGTGGACGACCCGAGCCTGGTCAACAGCGACCCGTACGGCGAGGGCTGGATGTTCAAGGTCCGCGTGGAGGGCGACCCCGAGGACCTGCTCTCGCCTGAGGAGTACGCCGCGCTCACCGCGGGCGACTCCTGACCCACCCGCCGGGGCCCGCGCGGCCGGGCCCCGGCCCTTCATGAAAGGCGCACATCAATGGCGATCAGCGTCTTCGACCTGTTCAAGATCGGCATCGGCCCGTCGAGCTCGCACACCGGCGGCCCGATGGCCGCCGCGCACAAGTTCGCCCGCGGCCTGCACCAGGACGGCCTGCTCGACCAGGTGGCCCGCGTGGAGGTCATCCTGTACGGCTCGCTGGGCCTGACCGGCAAGGGCCACGGCAGCGACAAGGCCGTCCTGCTCGGCCTGTCGGGCGACAAGCCCGAGCTGGTCGACGTGGACACCGTGGACGCCCGCATCGCCGCCATGCGCGAGTCGGGCACCGTCACGCTCTTCGGCGTCCGCGAGATCCCCTTCGTCGTCGGCGAGCACCTCGTCTTCGAACGCAAGATCACGCTGCCCGAGCACCCCAACGGCATGCGCTTCACCGCCTGGTCGGAGTCGGGCGAGCGGCTGCGGGAGAAGGTCTACTTCTCCGTCGGCGGCGGCTTCGTGGTGGACGAGCAGGCCACCGGCGCCGACCGCATCAAGCCGGACGACACCGTGCTGCCGTACCCGTTCAGCACCGCCGAGGAGCTGCTCAAGCACTGCTCGGCCACCGGCCTGTCGATCTCCGCGCTGATGCTGGAGAACGAGAAGGCGTTCGGCCGCACCGAGGACGAGATCAGAAGCGGCCTGATGAACCTCTGGCGGGTCATGTCGGAGTGCGTCGCGCGCGGCATCTCCAAGGAGGGCGTGCTGCCCGGCGGGCTGAAGGTCAAGCGCCGGGCCAACCAGCTCCACCGCCGCCTGCAGTCAGAGCCGCCGGAGAAGGACCCGTTGCAGGCGATGGACTGGGTGACGCTGTTCGCGCTGGCCGTCAACGAGGAGAACGCGGCCGGCGGCAGGATCGTCACTGCCCCCACCAACGGCGCCGCCGGCATCATCCCGGCCGTGCTCACCTACTACACCCGCTTCGTCCCCCACGCCGACGACGACGGCGTCATCCGTTTCCTGCTGACGGCGGGCGCGATCGGGGTGCTGTTCAAGCAGAACGCCTCGATCTCCGGCGCCGAGGTGGGCTGCCAGGGCGAGGTCGGCTCGGCCTGCTCGATGGCCGCCGCCGGGCTCACCGAGGCCCTGGGCGGCACGCCCGAGCAGGTGGAGAACGCCGCCGAGATCGGCATCGAGCACAACCTGGGGCTGACCTGCGACCCGATCGGCGGCCTGGTGCAGATCCCGTGCATCGAGCGCAACGCGGTGGCCTCCAACAAGGCCATCACCGCGGCGCGGATCGCGCTGCGCGGCGACGGCCGCCACTTCGTCTCGCTCGACCGGGCGATCAAGACGATGCGCGACACCGGCCGCGACATGCTCGACAAGTACAAGGAGACCTCGCGCGGCGGCCTCGCGGTCAACGTGATCGAGTGCTGACCTGACGCCGTACGTGGAGCCGGACCACGGCCGGGCACTCGTCGTCGCGGACCTCGCGCCGGATCCGGCCCACGATGTCCTGGTCGAGCTTGCTCACGATCGCGCCGACGTCGGCGGCGGCCGGGCAGGTCAGGCCGATGCGCAGGCCGTCGGCGGCGACCCGGACGCCGGCCCTGCCCAGCCCGTCCACGCCCTTGAGCCCGACGAACAGCATCGCGGTGCCCGTGCCGTTGTGGCTGCCGCGGCGGCCCCAGCCGAGGCTGAGCAGCAGCCAGCGCAGCGCGAGCAGGGTCAGCAGCAGCAGGCCGAACGCGACGAACCACAGCGGCCACGGGCTCTCGGCGAGCGACTTGCGCACGCCGGTGGGCAGCACCTTCGCGCCCGGCGGCAGGTCGAAGAAGCGGTCCTGGCCGCGCAGCCACGCGTACGCGCCGAGTGCCAGCAGGATCGCCCCGACGACGGCGAGTCCCACACGGTTGCCTGCGTATTGGCGCATCAGACGGCCCTCCCGCTGCCTGCGTACCGACCGCTGCCTACGTACCGGCCGCCGCCTGCGAACCGACCGCCGCCTGCGAACCGGCCCATCACGCGGCCCTCCTGCGCAGGCGGACCACGACCTCGCAGGTGGTCAGCGTGCCGACGCCGGCCAGGCGGTCGCCCACGACGGCGCCGACCTGCCTGAGCATCTGGCCCGAGCTCTCCCCGCTCGTCATGACCGTCACCTCGATCGTGCGGCGGCGCAGCCGGACGCTCGCCCGCTCCACGCCGTTCACCTGCTGGGCCGCCGCGCGCAGGGTGCGGCGCAGCCCCGAGCGGGTGATGCCGATGACGATGAGCGGGTCGTTCGTCTCCACCGGCACCAGCCGTGGACGGCCTGGCACGATCGCGAGCACCAGCAGGAGCGCGCCCGCCCCCGCCAGGGCCAGCGCGAGTGTCTCCAGCTCCGGCCAGGTGCTCCGGCCGGCCAGCTCGATCAGCTCGTTGACCGGCACCCAGCCGAGCGGCGCGCCGAGCAGCGCCGCGACCACCTCGGCCGTGGTCGCCCCGAGCCCGGTCGCCAGCGCGAGCGCCACCAGGGCGCCCGGGACGGTACGCGCCGGCCGCAGTGCCCTGGTCGCCCTGCGCAGCCCGGTGTTCCGCGGGGCGACGACGGTACCGGGCAGGAGCTGCTGAAGCGTGGTCATCACACCGACAGACGTACATGGAGGGCGCCCGGCCCACACCGCGCCCTCGCCGCCGGTTTGCCCGATCATTACGGGGACGAAGATCAACGCGAACAAGCCTCATATTCTTTTGCCCGATATGCGGTTACGCTGCCGTTATGGATCACCGGCAGCGTTACGACCGGGCCACCGCCGGCCTCGAACCGCCGTTCGCGCTCCTCGACCTCGACGCCCTGCGGGCCAACGCCGCCGACCTCGTACGCCGTGCCGCGGGCAAGCCCGTCAGGGTGGCCAGCAAGTCCGTACGGTGCAGGGCGGTCCTCGACCGCGTGCTCGCCATGGACGGCTTCCAAGGGCTGATGGCCTACACGCTGCCCGAGGCGCTCTGGCTGGCCGGGCACGGCCACACCGACATCCTCCTCGCCTACCCCACCGCCGACCGGCAGGCCCTGGCCGCCCTGGCGGCGGATCCCAAGGCCGCCGCGAGCATCGCCGTCACCATCGACTCGGCCGCCCACCTCGACTACATCGAGGCCGCCGTCTCCGGTGTCCGGCCGCGCGCCGAGATCAAGCTCTGCCTCGACATCGACGCCTCCTACGTCGCCCTCGGCGGCAGGTTCAGGGCCGGCGCGCTGCGCTCCCCCATCCGCGAGGCCGAGCAGGCCGCCGAGCTCGCCGCGCGCATCGCCAAGCGTCCTGGCTTCCGGCTGGCCGGGTTGCTGGCGTACGAGGCGCAGATCGCCGGGGTCGGCGACGACCCGCCGGGCAGCGCCGTCTACGCCCGGCTCATCAGGCTCATGCAGGCGCTGTCCGCCAGGGAGCTGGTGCTGCGCAGGGGCAGGATCGTCAACGCCGTACGCCAGGTCGCCGACCTCGAATTCGTCAACGGCGGCGGCACCGGCTCCGTCGAGCGGACCGTACGCGAGAAGGCGGTCACCGAGGTGGCCGCGGGCTCCGGGCTCTTCCATCCCCGGCTGTTCGACTTCTACCGGGGCTTCACCGGGCGGCCCGCCGCGCTCTTCGCGCTCCCCGTGGTCCGCCGCCCCGCCAGGGACGTCGTCACCGTGCTCGGCGGCGGTTACATCGCCTCAGGCCCCACCGGGCCCAGCCGGGCGCCGCAGCCGTATCTGCCCGCCGGGCTGCGCTACGCGCCCGACGAGGGCGCGGGCGAGGTGCAGACCCCGCTGCTCGGCCAGGCGGCCGAGGAGCTGCGGATCGGCGACCGGGTGTACTTCAGGCACGCCAAGGCGGGCGAGCTGTGCGAACGGTTCGACGCGCTGCACCTGGTCGAGGGTGACACGCTGGTGGAGTCGGTGCCGACGTACCGGGGCGAGGGCCGCACCTTCCTCTGACCGTCCCCAGAGCACCCTCTGACCACCCTCTGACCGCCCGCGTGCCGGGTCAGCGGCGCTTGCGGCGGCGCATGAGGACGATGGCGGCCCCGACGACCAGCACCGCGCCGATCCCGATCAGCACCGGTCCCAGGTCGGGCTGCTCGTCCTCCCACATCTGGCCGGCGTCGTCGCCGGGCTGCGCCGGCCGTGCCGTCACCCCCAGCGCGTCGCCGACCGCGGCGACGAAGTGACCTGCCCTGCTCTTGACGTCGGCGACCGTGCGCTCGGCGACCCTCTTGGGGCTCACCCGGTCGGCGATGGCGTCGACCGTCCGCGCCAACTCCGCGCGCGTCCGCGCGATCTGCCGCTCCAGCTCGTCGGGATCGGTGTCGGCCATGGCTCTCCTTTCGACCGTACGCGTGCCCTCGCGGCGGGCCCGTCCGTTCTGGTCGTGATCAGTCTGTCAGGTCGGCGCACCGGACGGCACGGCGACCGTAGCGTACGGTGAGCCGGGCGACGCGGCGGGGCCGGTAGGTTGAGCCGGTAAGTTGGCGGCAGGAATTCAGGAGGGCCAAGTGACCGAAACCAAGCTCGCGCCCGGCGACGCCGCACCCGAGTTCACGCTCCCCACCGCCGACGGCGCCACCGTCTCGCTCGGCGACTACCGCGGCAAGCGCGTGATCCTCTATTTCTACCCCGCCGCGATGACCCCCGGCTGCACCAAGCAGGCGTGCGATTTCCGCGACAACCTCGACCAGCTCACCGCCGAGGGTTTCGTCGTTCTCGGCGTGTCGAAGGACAAGCCGGAGAAGCTGGCCAAATTCGCCGAGCGCGACGCGCTGACCTTCCCCCTGCTGTCCGACCCCGAGCTGGCCGTCCATAAGGCCTACGGCGCCTACGGCACGAAGAAGCTGTACGGCAAGGAGGTCGTGGGCGTGATCCGCTCGACGTTCGTCATCGACGGCGACGGGAAGATCGAGCAGGCGCTCTACAACGTGAAGGCCACGGGCCACGTGGCCTCGCTCAAGAAGAAGCTCGGCCTGGCCTGACACCCCGCCCCCGCGGCGGCCCCGGAACGGTCCCGCGCGCTCTCAGGCGCGCGGAGGCGAGGCTTGGAGCGACGTAATTCGCGCTATAAAGCCGGGCACGAGCAGGGCGCCGGACACGGGCGCAGGCGGTAAGATTGGCGGCACGCGGCACTTCCCGTGCCCGAATTGTCATTTCCCGACCGAAACTCGCGGGGCATGGCAATGGCAAAGGGGTCGTAGCCCAATGGCAGAGGCGCAGTCTTTAGGTGGCTGTTAGTGTGGGTTCGAATCCCACCGGCCCTACAAACGATTGGGTTTTCCACGCCCCGACCGGCCGCGGCCCCCGTCACATCGCCGGTCAACCGGTGAAGGTCTGCCGGGGCTCATCCGCGTCAGGGGCCGACGGCAGCCGCGGCAGGCGCGGCGGCTGCGGCACGGTGCAGCGCACCTCTTCGCCGCTCTCCCAGCAGGTCGGCTTCGGCGGCTTGGGGATCACCAGGCTCCCGTTCCCGAGCCAGTGCGGCGTGCCGTACCAGACGCCGAACCTGCCGGGAGGCATCGCGTCAGTGACCGCGGCGACGGTGAAGCCGCCGATCAGGACCCCCGCGAGCAGGCCGGCGAGGCCGACGCCGACGATCCGCCGGCGCCTGGCACGGCCGCTCTCGTCAGGCGTCTCCCAGGCCGCCATCGGCTGCGTGGGCGGGATGTCGGCGTACGGCTGATCCGCACGTTCGCCGTATTTCAGCTGCCAGTCCTGCCACTCAGGGTTCGGGCCGCGCGGCGCTTCCTCATCACCGCGCGGCCCGGCGTAGCGATCATGATCCGCCATCACGATCTCCCTTTACTCGCCCCGCAGGGGCGCTCCCGATAGGGAGGATGCCAAAGCCCCCGTAAGCCGCCCGTAAGCCGCCCGATCATGTCAGACCTGGGTCGTACCCGCACTTCACCCTTGAGGCGGACAGAAGCCAGAAAACGCCTGCATATCGTGATGTTGTGTTCGGCAGGGTGCGGGAGTGGTCGCGACACCACGAGAAGCTGGCCAACGCCCTCTGGGCGAGCCCTCTGGCGCTGTTCTGCGTTCTGAGCGCGTTCGCCAGCCGCGGTGCGGGCACCTCGGACGGCGGCGCGGTGCCCGGCCTGGGCGGTTACCTGGGCCTGACGGCGCTCCTGCTGCTGCCGCTGCTGTGGCGGCACCGGCCGGTGCTGTCGTTCGCGGCGATCGCGCTGGTCAGCTTCGGTCAGTGGCTGGCCGGCCTGGCCCCGATGCCCGCCAATCTGGCCGTGCTCGTCGCGCTTTACGCGGTGGCCTACCGGTGCCGCTTCCGCTGGGCGATGGCGGCCTGCCTGGTGGCCGAGCTGGGCGTCGCGATGGTCATGATCAACTGGGACGATCCGGGTCTCGGCCTGTTCTTCAGCAGCTCGATCTTCGTGGTGACGATCTGGCTGAGCGGCCTGTACGCGAGCACCCGCCGCCGCTACCTGGAGAGCCTGGAGGAGCGCGCGGAACGCGCCGAGCGCGAGCGTGACCAGCAGGCGCGGATGGCCGCGGCGGCCGAGCGGGCCAGGATCGCCAGGGAGCTGCACGACGTCGTGGCCCACAACGTCAGCGTGATGGTGGTGCAGGCCGACGGCGCGGGCTACGCCCTCGACACCGACGTCGAGCAGGCCCGTACGGCCGTCAAGGCCATCTCCGCCACCGGCAGGGCCGCGCTGGCCGAGATGCGCAGGCTGCTCGGCGTGCTGCGCAAGACCGAGGACGACTCGCAGGAGGCAGAGCCGGGAAAGGCAGCGTCGGAAAGAGCAGGGGCCGCCGACTACTACCCGCAACCCGGCCTGGCCCAGCTCGACGAGCTGGTGGCGACGTTCGCGGTGCCTGCCACGCTGCGGGTCTCCGGTGATCCCGCGCGGCTGCCCGAGGGGCAGCAGCTCGCCGTCTACCGCATCGTCCAGGAGGCCCTGACGAACGTGCTCAAGCACGGCGGGCCGGGTGCGAGCGCCACCGTCGAGATCGACGTGAGCGGCGGCGACGTGCAGGTCCGGGTGACCGACGACGGCAGGGGCGCCGCCGCGTCGCACGCCGGCGGCGGCCACGGGCTGATCGGCATGCGCGAGCGGGCCGGCATGTACGGCGGCGCGGTCTCGGCGGGCCCGCGGCGGGGCGGCGGCTTCGAGGTGGTGGCCAGGCTGCCGCTGGCGAGGGAGGCGGCGTGATCAGGGTGATGCTGGTCGACGACCAGGAGCTGCTGCGCGCGGGCTTCAAGATGGTGCTCGGGGCGCAGCCGGACATCGAGGTGGTGGCGGAGGCCGGAGACGGCGCGGCGGCCCTGGAGCTGCTCCAGCGGGTCGAGGTGGACGTGGTGCTCATGGACGTCCGCATGCCGGGCATGGACGGCGTCGAGGCCACCCGGCTGATCAGGGGGCCGAAGGTGCTCATCCTCACCACGTTCGACCTCGACGAGTACGCCTTCGCGGCGGTCAAGGCGGGCGCGGCCGGGTTCCTGCTCAAGGACGTGCCCCCTGCCGACCTGGTCAGCGCGATCCGGGTGGTGCACGCGGGCGAGTCCGTGATGTCGCCGAGCACGCTGCGCCGCATGCTGGACCGCTTCGCCGAGCACCTGCCCGACGGTCAGGCGCCGCCGGAGGCCGCCTCCCTGACGCCGCGCGAGCGCGAGGTGCTGCTCATGGTGGCGCGCGGCCTGTCCAACGCGGAGATCGCGGCCCGCCTGGAGGTGGCCGAGGCGACGGTCAAGACGCATCTGGGCCGGGTGCTGGCCAAGCTGGGGCTGCGGGACCGGGCGCAGGCCGTCGTGTACGCGTACGAGGCCGGCCTGGTCGTGCCCGCCCACGGGTCCGGTCAGAACGCCCCGCAGCCGCCGTCACATCGGCCATAAGTCTGACCGGGGTCATCTGGCGGCGCAGGTGAAATCCCTCCTCAAGGCCCACGAGACGGGACTTTTCCGCTCCTAGCGTTGGTCGCGTTCGGCATCCGTGACCTGCGATCGAGGAGTGAACGTGACGCTCACCGAGACCCGGCGGCGCGCGCCCGCCGCCGTGGTGGCAACCGAACTGACCAAGGTGTACGGCGAGGGCGACGCCCGGGTCCACGCCCTGCGCGGGGTCACCGTGTCCTTCGAAACGGGGGCGTTCACCGCGATCATGGGCCCGTCGGGGTCCGGCAAGTCGACGCTGATGCACTGCCTGGCCGGGCTCGACGCGGCCACGTCCGGCACCGTGCACATCGGCGACGTCGAGCTGACGGGGCTGAGCGACCGGCAGCTCACGCTGCTGCGCCGCGAGCGGATCGGCTTCATCTTCCAGGCGTTCAACCTGCTGCCCACGCTGACCGCCGAGCAGAACATCCGGCTGCCGCTGGACATCGCGAGCCGCCAGGCCGACGAGGCGCTGTTCGAGCGGGTCATCGACACCGTCGGGCTGCGCGAGCGGCTCTCGCACCGGCCCGCGCAACTGTCCGGCGGGCAGCAGCAGCGGGTGGCGGTGGCCAGGGCGTTGATGAGCAAGCCCCAGGTGATCTTCGCGGACGAGCCGACCGGGAACCTGGACTCGCGCAGCGGCGCGGAGGTGCTGGCGTTCCTGCGCTCGTCCGTACGCGAGCTGGGCCAGACGATCGTCATGGTCACCCACGACCCCGTGGCGGCCTCGTACGCCGACCGCGTGGTGTTCCTGCGCGACGGCGAGCTGGTGACCGAGGTCACCGCCCCGACGCCGCAGTCCGTGCTGGACACGCTCGTCCGGCTGGAGGCGTGAGGTGCTGAAGACCACGCTGGCCGGGCTGCGCGCGCACCGGCTGAGACTCATGCTCACGTCGCTCGCGATCCTGCTGGGAGTGGGCTTCATCGCGGGCACGTTCGTGCTGAACGACACCATCGAGGCGGGCTTCGCCCAGCGGGTGACCGCCAACGCCGGCAAGGTGGACGTCGCCGTGCTCGCCAAGAGCCAGGACGAGCCGCTGCCCGCCGACCTCCTCGACCGGATCAGGAGGCTGCCCGGCGTCACCGAGGCACAGGGGCTCATCCGCGGCAGCGCGCCCGTGCTCGGCAAGAACGGCAAGACCGCCGGCAACGCGCCCACCACCGCCGTCTCGGTCGTCACCGGCCCGCTCGATCGCACCGACGTGGTCGCGGGCACCGGCCCCGGCACCGATGACAGCGCGGCCGTGCTGGACGAGAACACCGCCAAGGCCCAGGGCCTGCGGCTCGGCGACATGATCACTGTGCTCGACTCCCGCAAGCGGCGGCACGACTTCCGCCTCGTCGGCCTCATCGACGTGGGACTCGACCAGCAGCTCGCCTTCACCGGCGCGGTCGGCTTCACCCCGGAGATGGCGCGGCGCATGACCGGCGCCAAGGGGTACGCCGAGATCGACGTCAAGGGCTCGGGCCCCGGGCTCGAGCAGGCCGTCGCGGCGGCGGCCGGGGGCTCCTACCAGGTCATGACCGGCGCGGAGCTGGCCGACCGGCTCGCTGAGCAGGCGGGCGTGGAGCGGCGGGTGGTCACGGTGGGCCTGCTGCTGTTCGGCGTCGTCGCGATGCTGGTGGCCGCGCTCGTCATCTACAACACCTTCACCATCCTCGTCGCCCAGCGCACCCGCGAGATGGCGCTGCTGCGCTGCATCGGGGCGACGCGCCGGCAGGTGTTCGGCCAGGTGCTGCTGGAGTCGGCCGTCGTGGGCCTGCTCGCCTCGCTCGCCGGCCTCGCCGCCGGGTACGGCCTGGCCACGCTCACGCTGACCGTGCTCGGCGCGTTCGACGTCCCGCTGCCCACCGACGCGGCCGTCTCGCTCTCCCCTGTCACCGTCGGCGTCGCGCTCGGCGTGGGCGTGACGGTCACGGTGTGCGCGGCCGTGCTGCCCGCCAGGGCGGCGACCCGCGTGGCGCCGATCGCCGCGCTGCGCAGCGAGCCCGAGGAGCAGGCGTTCCGCACCGGGAAGGTGCGCGTCCTGTTCGCGGCGCTCTTCCTGCTGGCGGGGCCGGCACGAGCGGCGTGGGCGCGTTCCGGATGCCACCAGGAGACGCCGCGCTGGTCGTCGTCATGGCAGGGGGCGCGCTGACGTTCCTCGCGGTGCTGATACTCGGGCCCGTGCTGGTCGGGCCGCTGAGCGCGGTCGTGGGCCTGCTGCCGCGCCGGCTGTTCGGGGTGCCGGGGCGGCTCGCGGTGGACAACGCGGCCCGCAACCCCAGGCGGGCGGCCACCACCACGGTCGCGCTGACGATCGGGGTGACGCTGATGACGCTCATCTCCGTGGTCAGCGCCTCGACCCGGCTGACCATGACGGCCAAGCTGGACGAGCAGTTCCCCATCGACTACGTGCTGGTCGACCAGGAGCACGAGTCGGTCATCCCGCGCTCGGTCGGCGAGGAGCTGCGCGGGCGGCCCGAGCTTGACTCGGTGGCGCAGGTCCGCCGGGTCACGGCCGTCTTCGGCGGCAGGACGCAGCAGGTGGGGACCTTCAGCGGGCGCGTGGAGCCGTATGTGACGGCCGGGTCGCTGGACGGGTTCGCGGCCGGTCAGGTGGCCGTGGACGAGCGCACGGCGGCCCGGCTCGGGCTGCGGCTCGGCGGCACCGCTGAGCTGGCGACCGAGCGGGCGGGCACGGTCTCTTTGACGGTGGTCGCGCTGGTCGACGGCGACCAGACCGTGCTGCCCGCGGTCACGGTGCCCGAGCGGGCGTTCGACGCCTACTTCGGCGCGGTGCCCGATGCGCAGGTGCTGGTCTCGATCAAGGACGGCGTGCCCGCGGAGCGGGCCCGCGCGGTAGTGGACGCCGCCGCCGCGCCCTACCCGAACGTGCACGTCAACAGCGCGACGGAGGTGCGCGGGCAGTTCGACGAGACGCTCGACATGCTCGTGATGATCATGATGGGGCTGCTCGGGCTGGCCATCCTCATCTCGCTGCTCGGCATCGCGAACACCCTGTCGCTGTCGGTGCACGAACGTACCCGTGAGTCCGCCCTGCTGCGTGCCCTCGGCCTGACCCGGGCGCAACTACGCCGGATGCTGTCGGTGGAGGCGCTGCTGCTCGGGCTGATCGGGGCGCTGGTGGGCGTCGCGCTCGGGCTCGTCTACGGGTGGGTGGCGATGCGGGCGCTGCTGCCGGACTCGCGCTATGTGGTGCCCGTCGCGCAGGTCGTGGTGTTCGTGGCGCTGTCCGGGGTGGCGGGGGTGCTGGCGGCCGTCCTTCCGGCGCGGCGGGCGGCCCGGGCGTCCATCGTGGGATCGCTGGCGGCCGACTGAATCCGACATCTGTGAATAAATCCAGAAAAAGCGGATAGGAGGGAACGCGCAGGTCGGGCGCCTCATGGGGGCGGCGCCCGGCTTCGCGCGTACGGGAGCGTTCAGCGCGGGGTCGGGCCGGGCCAGAGCTCGGCCACCGTCTCCACGTCGAGCAGCGGCCGCACCACCACCTCGCCCGTCGCCCGATCGATCACGATGCACCCCGCACCGGCCGTATCCGGCAGACAGACCGGGTCGTCGGGCTCCAGGTCGCGCACCCACCCGACGTAACCGCCCTCGAAGCCGTAGACGCCCACGGGCACCGCCTCCTCCGGCGGGCGGACCCCGTTGAAGTACTCCTCCGCCAGCGCTCTGGCCTGCTCCAGGTTCATCGCGGCCGTCCCTGCCTGTCGAGGATCACGCAGAACACCCCGGTCACCGTCCGGTACGGCGGCTCGACCGACATGTGGCCCCGCTGCGCGTCGATCCAGATCACCTCACCCTCGAAGTTGACCGCGTTCCACGCGTGGCTGCCGCCGCCCGGCCAGCGCACCACGATCACGGCGCTCGCCCCGTGACCGGCCTCGGCGAGCCGGTGGGCGATCATCGGGTAGGCGTGCCTGCCCTGCCCGGCGTACTGCAGGCGGTGGCCGACCCAGCGCTCGATCCGCGCCACGCTGCCCTGCTCGCCGGTCAGCACCGGGCGGCCTATCCGGTCGTACTCGGGCAGCCGGGGCGCGGCCGCCGCGGGCTCGCCGTGCCAGGTGGACAGCACCGCCAGCGCGCAGTCGGCGGCGTTGGACGCCCTGAAGGGGTCGTCGGCCGGGCCGCCGCCGTTGACCAGGCGCACCCACGTGCCGCGCGGGTCGGGGAAGCGTACGCAGCCGCGCACCGCCTCCGCGAGGTCCCGCTCCACCTGCGGGTCGGGGTGCGCGAGCCCGCCGGGCACGCCGTAGGGGCGGCTGTCGGCCAGCCTGGGCGGCCGGTGCGGGCCGTCGAACCAGTCGCCGCCGCCAGAGGGCTGCGCGGCCGTCGCGGGCAGAAGCTCGTCCGATGGCGCGGCGGCGGATGCGGAGTCGGCATCGGTCTCGGCGGCGTGCTCGTAGTCGAGCCACCGCATCCCGTCGGCGACGACGGGGTTGTATCGGCCATCTGGAAGGACCCACCGGACACTCGGCTTGTGCTCGCGGAACACGGCCTGCCTCCTGTCATGCTTCGACGACGATCGTAGAGGCGGCGCGGTGACAAGGGGGCGAAGTCGGCGAGATTCCCCGCAAGAGCCAGGGCATCTACCTGGGCAAACGCCGCATACGTCAGCTCACGCGCACGGTGATCGTGTGATAGCCGGTGGCGCCGTCGGGGGCCGGAGGGGCGGGCTGCTCGGTCTGCGTACGCCCGGCCGCGTCGGTCGCGCGTACCTGGATGGTGTGCTCGCCCGGAGTCGCGTCCCAGTCGATCGACCACTGCCGCCAGGTGTCCGGTCCCGGCACCTCGGCGAGCTTCGCCACCCGCCACTGGCCGCCGTCCACCCGCACCTCGACCGCGTCGATGCCGGTGTGCTGCGCCCAGGCCACCCCGGCGATCGTGGTGCGGCCCGCCTTCACCTTGTCGCCTGAGCCGGGCACGTCGATGCGCGACTGGGTCTTGATCGGGCCCTTCTCCGCCCAGCCGCGCGGCGTCCAGTACGCCACGTCGGCGTCGAACCTCGTCACCTTGATGTCCACGACCCACTTGGTCGCCGAGACGTAGCCGTACAGGCCGGGTACCACCTGCCGTACCGGGAAACCGTGATCGACCGGGAGCGGCTCGCCGTTCATCGCGATCGCGAACAGCGCGTCGCGGCCGTCCATGACGACGTCCACCGGGGTGCCGCAGGTGAAGCCGTCGACGGAGGTGGACAGCAGCATGTCGGCGTCCGAACGCAGGCCCGCCTCGCGCAGCACGTCGGCCATGCGCACGCCGAGCCAGCGGGCGTTGCCGACGTACGGGCCGCCCACCTCGTTGGAGACGCAGGTCAGGGTGACGTCCGCCTCGGTGAGCGGGCGCCCCAGCAGGTCGGCGTAGGTCAGCTCGATCGGGCGGTCCACCAGGCCGTGGATGCGCAGCGTCCACTCGTTCGGGTTCACCTGGGGGACGACGATGGCGGTGTCCACGCGGTAGAAGTCCCTGTTGGGCGTGACGAACGGCGACAGGCCCGGGATCTTGAAGTCCACGCCCGCGGGAAGCGGCCTGGCCGGGGTCGTGGGCCTGGGCAGCGCCACGTCGGCCCTGGCGGCGTCCACCGCCTGCCGCCCGCCGAGCTGCTGACCCAGGACCGTCGCGGCGCCCGCCACGACCACGCCCCCGGCGACGCCGGTCAGCAGCCGCCGCCGATCGAACTCGGCCACCGCCCCGCCCGGCCGCATCACCGCCGGCCGCTCAGGCTCGTCAGCGGGCACTTCGTGCCGGTCGTCCGCGGCTCCGCCGTGCACCGCAGCGGGCTGGGGCGCACGCTCGGGAGCCCACGCAGGGACGAGGGTGGTGGCACGGCCCAGCAACCACCGCAGGGTCCACGCACCGGCCAGCGTGCCGAGGACGGTGGGCAGCAGATCCACGGCCCCGGTGCCGGGCCGGGTGAGCACGGCCAGCGCCCCGAGCACCCCGAACACCGCGAACCCCGCGATCCCCAGGCTCGGCCTGCGTCTGGCCGACACCCCGATGACCGCCGCGACCACGGCCAGCACCACCAGCACGCCACCGACCAGCACGGCCTTGTCGTTCTCACCGAAGGTCCGGATGGCGAAGTCCTTCAGCGGCGCCGGCGCGGCGTCGATGGCGGTGTCCCCCACCGCCACCACGGGGAACGACGAAGGCCCGACGACCCCGGCCACGAGCCGCGCGACCCCGAGGGCCACGCCTCCTGACACCAGCCCCGCAAGCCCGCCCGCCCAGGCGGGAACGCTCGATTTGCTCACGCTCCGACGCTACGCCCGCCGACCCCGCAGGTTTCTTACGCGATGGTTACGTATGCCCCGCATCTCTGCCGCCGGAGCCGCCCTGGAGACCGCCCAGGAGGCACCACACGCCCCGCTGAAGCCATTGCGCACCAGGCGCGTACACCGGGACCCCGGCCGGGCCGTGAACGCCCTCACATGCGCACTGAGCGGATGCCGGCCACTGACGCCGCGGCCCGGGGAGGCGTGAAGCCCTCAGACGGTCAGGGGGTGAGCAAGTCGCGGACGATCGGGGCGAGGGCGCGGAAGGCGCGCCCGCGGTGGCTGATCGCGTCCTTCTCCTCGGGCGCCATCTCGGCGGTGGTGCGCTCTTCGCCGTCGGGCACGAGGATCGGGTCGTAGCCGAACCCGTTGGTCCCCCTCGGCGTCTTGACCAGCCGCCCGGGCAGCGTGCCGGTGGCGACGCGTTCCTCGCCGGACGGGAGGGCCAGCGCGGCGGCGCAGGCGAAGTGGGCGGTCAGCTTGTCGGCGGGCACGTCGGCGACCTGGGCGAGCAGCAGCTCCAGGTTGGCGCGGTCGTCGCCGTGGCGGCCGGCCCAGCGGGCGGAGAAGACGCCGGGCATGCCGTTGAGCACGTCGACGCAGAGCCCCGAGTCGTCGGCGACGGCGGGCAGCCCGGACGCCTTGGCCACGGCGTGCGCCTTGATGAGGGCGTTCTCCTCGAACGTGACCCCGGTCTCGGCGACCTCGCCGATCGAGGGGAACTCTTCGAGCCCGACGATGTCGAATCCGTCGAGGATGCGCCGGAGCTCCGCGATCTTGCCCTTGTTGCGGGTCGCCAGCACGATCTTCATGAAGCGAGTGCCTCCTGCTGCAGCCGCGTCAGCTCCGCGCAGCCGGTCACGGCGAGGTCGAGAAGCTTGTTGAGCACGTCGCGGTCGAACGGCGTGCCCTCGGCGGTGCCCTGCACCTCGACGAAGCGGCCGTCGCCGGTCATCACGACGTTCATGTCGGTCTCGGCGGCGACGTCCTCGGTGTAGCAGAGGTCGAGCATGGGGACGGTGCCGACCACGCCGACGGAGACGGCCGAGACGGAGTTGATGAGCGGCTCGCCGGGGCACATGCCGCGCTGGCGCATCCACTCGACCGCGTCGGCGAGCGCGACGTAGGCACCGGTGATGGCGGCCGTTCGCGTGCCGCCGTCGGCCTGGAGCACGTCGCAGTCGAGCAGTACGGAGTTCTCCCCCAACGCTTTGTAATCGACGCAGGCACGCAGCGATCGGCCGATCAGCCGGGAAATCTCGTGAGTACGTCCACCGATTTTTCCCCGAACCGATTCACGATCGTTACGTGTATTGGTCGCTCTGGGCAGCATCGCGTATTCGGCCGTAACCCAGCCCTGGCCGCTCCCCCGGCGCCAGCGAGGCACGCTGTCCTGCACGGACGCCGCGCACAACACCCTGGTGCCGCCGAATTCGACCAGCACTGATCCTTCGGCATGGGCGAGCCATTGCCTGGTGATGGTAATGGGACGGAGCTGGTCAGGGTTGCGGCCATCCTGTCGGGACATACAGATCACCCTATCTCCGTGCCACCACACGCTTGACCAAATGTGTCCATCACATAGATCCTGACGCAATGACAACGGGGGTGTTGCGAAACCCTGACTTTCTCCGGTTCCTCGGTTCGCACGCCGCGAACGAACTCGGAGCGAATATTTCGCGTGTGGCGCTGCCGCTCGTGGCGGTGGTGACGCTGCACGCCGGTCCGGCGCAGGTCGGTCTGCTGTCGTCGCTGCAGACGGTGGCGTTCCTCCTGCTCGGCCTGCCCGCGGGGGTGTGGGTCGACAGGATGCGCAAACGTCGGGTGATGATGGCCTCCGACCTCGCACGATTCGTGCTGCTCGGCAGCATCCCGCTGGCGGCCGGCCTCGAGCTGCTCAGCATCGAGATGCTGTTGGTGGTGGCCCTGTTGGCGGGCGTGGCCCAGGTGTTCAACGACGTGGCGGATTCGACGTACCTGCCCAACCTGGTCAGCACCACGCAGCTCGGTGACGGCAACGCGAAGCTCGAGACGGTGCGGTCGGGCGCGTTCCTCGCGGGCCCGGGCGTCGGCGGCGCGCTGGTGCAGTTACTCGGCGCGCCCCGGACGGTCCTGACCACCGCTCTCGGGGCGCTCGCGTCAGTGCTCTTCCTGTCCACGGTGAAGGTGCCGGACAAGCCGCCGATCGAGAAGGCGGAACGCGGCCCGATGCGGCGGGACATCAAGGAAGGCGTGGCGTACGTGTGGCAGGACCGCCTGATGCGGGCCTTCAGTGCCTCGTCCGCGCTCGGGAATCTGTGCGTGAGCGGCGTGCTGGGCCTGTCGGTGCTGTTCCTCGCCGAGACGGTCAAGCTGGCCCCGGGCGCTATCGGGGCATTACTCATGTCCGGCGGCATCGGCGGGGTGCTCGGCGGGCTGACCGGCGGGTGGCTGATGCGGCGCCTCGGCACCGCCAGGGCGACCATGCTGGCCACCGCCATCGGGGCGCCGTTCGGGCTGCTGCTGCCGATGACGCAGGCCGACTGGCGGGTGATCTGCTTCGCGCTCGCGTCGATGATGATCTCGTGGGCCGCCACCATGTCGAACGTCGGCCAGAGCACCTACCGCCAGACCGTCACGCCCGACCACCTGCTCGGCCGGGTGAACGCGTCGGTGCGGTTCGTGACCTGGGGCGTGATGCCGCTCGGCGCGCTGCTCGGCGGCCTGGTGGCGCAGCAGATCGGGGTGCGGGAGGCGCTGTGGCTGCTCATGCTGGGCCGGGCGGTGGCGTTCGTGCCGTTGCTGTTCTCACCGCTGCCGCGCATGCGCGATTTCGCCGAGGCGCAGCCCCGCCAGTGACGCGCGCGGAGGCGGCCATGGCGGGCGGCCCAGTGTCAGATTCTGTGTCAGATTCTGTGTCAGACGCTGGGCCGGACGCTGTGTCAGACGCTGGGCCGGACGCTGTGTCAGATGCTGTGCCGGACACTGGGCCGGACGCTGTGTCAGATGCTGTGGCGGACGCCGTGAAAGGCGCCGCGGCGGCGGTCAGGACAGGTCGTAGACGGCGCCGCTGCGGGCGAGCTCGACCGGCCCCGCGTAACCGCCGGTGGACGCCTCCTCCAGCACGGTCGCCTGGTCGTTCCACGGCACGAGATGCGTCAGCACGAGCCGGCCCACGCCCGCCTTGGCCGCGTGCTCGGCCGCCTGACGTCCGGTCAGGTGCAGGCCGGGAGGCAGGTTGGGGCGCTCGACGAACGACGCCTCGCACAGCAGCAGGTCGGTGCCCGCCGCCAGCTTGACCAGCTCCTGCGACTCGCCGGTGTCGCCGGAGTAGGCGATGCTCCTGCGGCCGTCGGTGACGCGGAAGCCGTACGCCTCGACCGGGTGGTTGACCAGGCCGGCGGTCAGCGTGAACGGCCCGATCTCGAACGAGCCGGGGCGCAGCGGGACGAACTCGAAGGCCGTCTCCAGCGCGGGCTCGTCAGGCATGCCGTACGCGCCCGCCAGCCGCCTGGGCGCGTCGGCCGGGGCGTAGACGGGGACGATGGGGTACGGCGCGTTCGGCCCGTACGTCCTGGCCACGTGGTAGCCGCAGATGTCGAGGCAGTGGTCGGCGTGCAGGTGGGACAGGCAGATCGCGTCCACGTCGTACAGGCCGATGTGGCGCTGCAGCGCGCCCAGCGAGCCGCTGCCGAGGTCGAGCACCATCCTGAACCCGTCGGCCTCGAGGAGGTAGCAGGACGCGGGACTGTCGGGCCCGGGGTAGCTGCCCGAGCATCCGACGATGGTCACCTTCATGTGGGCCTCCCGTTGAAGGTCGTACCCCCCACTGGTGCGACTTCGACCGCATCGATCTCCGGCCCCAGGAAACGCCGCCCGAGCCGGGCGAAGAGCAGGGAGTCGCCAGTGGCGCGGAAACGGTGCCGGGGGGTGGCGTCGCTTCCTGCCGCCAGACCGCGGTCGTGCAGGATCCGGTAGACGTCCTTGGCCGTCTCGTCGGCGCTGGAGATGAGCGTGACGCCCTCGCCGGCGACGTAGGAGATGGCGCCGGTGAGCAGCGGGTAGTGGGTGCAGCCGAGGATGAGCGTGTCGCATCCGGCGGCCCTGATGGGCTGCAGGTACTCGCGCACGACCTCGATCAGCTCGTCGCTCATCGTCTCGCCGCGCTCGACGTACTCCACGAGGCGCGGGGCGGCCACGCCGGTGAGCTCCACATCAGGGGCGGCGGTGAAGGCGTCGTGGTAGGCCATGGACTCGATCGTCGCCCTGGTGGCGATCACGCCGACCTTGCCGTTGCGGGTGGCGCGCACCGCGCGGCGGGTGGCCGGCATGATCACTTCGACGACGGGGACGTCATAACGCTCGCGCGCGTCGCGCAGCACGGCGGCGCTCGCGCTGTTGCACGCGATCACGAGCATCTTGACGTGCTGCTCGACCAGGTGGTCCATGACCTCCAGCGCGTACGCCCGAAGCTCCGCGATGGGCTTCGGCCCGTACGGCTGCCGCGCCGTGTCGGCCACGTAGGTGATGGACTCGTGGGGGAGCTGATCGATGATCGCTCGCGCGACCGTCAGGCCGCCCACCCCGCTATCGAAGATCCCAATACTCGCGTCCGGCACGTTCTCGAGGGTAGGCGACCTGCGCCGATCAGCACTGCGTAAGAATCCTCACACCGGTGACCCATGAGCATGTCGCGGTGTTGCCTTGGTCACAGTGCGACCATCGGTCCTGTGAACATGCGATCGGCTCCGCCTTGAGCCGCGTCCGTCAGCCCCGGCCGACGCGGGCGAGCTGGCGTGACTGGGCGACCAGGCGGCCGGTGGAGTCGCGCACCTCGACCTCCTCGTCGAACCAGCCGTCGGCGACCAGCCGGCCGCTGCCGAGCAGCGTGAGCCAGCCGGGGGCGGGCAGGGCGCGCAGGTGCCAGGTGAGGTCCACGGTGGGGGCCCAGCCGCGGGCTCCGGAGGAGAAGACGACGGGCGGCAGCGCGTCCACGGCCAGCGCCAGCACGTACGGGTCGGGGTCCTGCGGCTCGGCCATCCTGAAGTACGCGCGGGACTCGGGGCGGCCGGTGGGCCTGCCGTGCAGCCAGCCGATCGTGGGCGGGTCGAAGACCAGCTCGATCTGGGCGTTGAAGGTCATGTTCGACTCGGGCTTGGGGTCGGGGAGCTTGACGCACTCCTCGATCGGCGGCATCTCGTAAGCCGGTTTATCGGCATAAATCGGCTCGACGTCGTGCAGTGTGGCCGTGGTGATCAGGCCCTCGATCTGCGTCACGCCGTCCTGCACCAGGCTCGCGCGGGCGAACGCGACCGTCTTGCCCGCCTTCAGCGGCTCCACGATCACCTGGGCGGGACCCGCCACGGGCGCCCTGTGGAACTGCGCCGTCGTGCTCACCGGATGCTCGAACGGCGAGGCGTCCACCGCCGCCCGCAGGATCGTCGCCATCAGGTAGCCGCCGTTGAGCGGCCCGCCGATCGCATATCCGGGATCGAGACAGACGTCATAGGTGTGATCATCGACCTTGATCGCCTGCGTGGCCTCGTCGAACTTCGTCATCCGCTCCCGCCTCACGTCCGAACTATGTTCTAGACATGCTAGAGCATTCGCCCATCAGCGCGCCTACCTGCGAAAATGTGATTCGGCTGACACCGTTTGATCATGGCTAGTGTCACCGAACTCATCGGACAGTCCGTTTGGGACTCCAACGGGGTGTGGGTCGGTTTCGTGGTGGACATCCGCGTGGTCAAGCACAAGGGCGAGCTCCAGAAGAGCCACACCGTCTACGGTCTGGTGGTCTCCAGCGTGCGCGCGCCGTTCCTGCTCGGCCTCACCCGCGAACGCCAGGGCAGGTCGTCCTGGCTGTCCCGCCTGCTGGCCCGCATCGTCTACGCCGGCTGCACCTTCGTGCCGTGGGAGAACGTCGTCGACTACGGAGGCGGGGAGGTGCACATCGGCGTCCTGCGAAATGAGCTGAATCGGGTCTAATCCGACTTCAGTACATTGCAAGCGCACGTCTAGCAACATCAGCTACCTTCTCTGTGGTCAAAAGTCCACATTGTGAGTTGAGTGATGTCTGCTAACAATCCCCCCTATGGCCAGGATCCTGACCGGACCACGGCGTACAACTGGAACCAGGGGCAGCAGCCGGAGAACCAGCCGACGGCGCAGTATCCGGGGCAGCCCTACCCTCCCCAGCAGCCTTACGGCCAGCAGTCCGCACAGGGGCAGGGTGCTTACGGGCATCAGGGGGCCTACGGCCAGCAGCAGCCCCCCTACAACCCCCAGTACGGCCAGCCGCAGCCCCCGCAGGGCCCGCAGCAGCCGTACGGCGGCCAGCAGGCGCAGGGCGGCTGGCAGCAGCAGCAAGGTTGGCAGCAGCAGCCCGCGCAGCAGGGCTGGCAGCAGCAACCCCAGCAGCAGTACCAGCAGGGCGGCTGGCAGCAGGAGCAGCAGGGCTGGCAGCAAGGCGGCTGGCAACAGCAGGGCCCTGAGGGCTTCGGCCCGGCCGAGCCCGCGAAGAAGGGCCGCAAGAGCTGGATCATCGCGGTGGCGGCGGCGGTGGCCGTCGTCCTCCTCGGCGGCGGCGCGGTGTGGGCCGTCGGCGCGCTCGGCGGCGGTGGCGCCCAGCCGAGCGACGTCCTGCCCGCGAACTCCATCGCCTACGCCCGCTTCGACCTCGACCCGGCCGCGAACCAGAAGGTGGCGCTCTTCCAGATCGCCAGGAAGTTCTCCGCGACCAAGGACGCCTTCTCCGGCGAAGACCCGCGCAAGGCCCTGTTCGACCTCCTCAACGAGGACGGCAGCGCCAAGGCCGACTTCGCCAAGGACGTGGACCCCTGGCTGGGCAGCCGCATCGGCGTCGCCGCCGTCCCGTCCGGCAAGGACGAGCCCGACATCGCGGTGGCCGTCCAGGTCACGGACCAGGAGGCCGCCAAGGCCGGCATCGCCAAGCTCATGGAGGACGACAAGTACGGCATCGCCTTCCGTGACGACTACGCGCTGATCACCGAGTCCCAGGACCTCGCCACCAAGTACGCCGAGGCCGAGGGCAGCCTGACGGACAACGCCGAGTTCAGCGAGGACATGGGCGCGGTCGGCGAGCAGGGCGTGCTGTCGTTCTGGGCCTCCATGAGCGGCATCATCGACCTCGCCAAGAAGGAGATCCCCGCCGATCAGGTCGCGTCGATCGAAGCGATCAAGAACGCCAGGTTCGCCGGCGCCCTGCGCTTCGACAGCGCCTACGTCGAGCTCGCCGGCGTCGTACGCGGCGCCAAGGGCATGGCCCCGGACGGCGACCTGCCCAAGGCGAACATCGGCACGCTCCCCGACACCACGGCGGGCGCCATCTCGATCTCCGGCCTCGACCAGATGGTCACCAAGCAGTGGGCCGAGATCGAAAAGCAGGCCACGGCCGCGGGCAACGCCCAGGTCTCGCAGATGCTGCAGCAGTTCAAGACCCGGTTCGGCCTGAACCTGCCCGCCGACCTCGCCACCGTGCTCGGCCAGAACTTCACCGTCGCCGTCGACAGCGAGGGCCTGAACACCGACCAGATCAAGGGCGGCGTGCGCGTCACCACCGACGCGGCCAAGGCGCAAGCGATCGTGGACAAGGTGCTGAACGCGTTCGCGCAGAACGGCCAGCCCGCCCCGCAGATCGCCAAGGTCGCCGGGGACGGCGTCTTCACCGTCGCGACCACCGACGACTACGCCAAGAAGCTGGCCACCGAGGGAACGCTGGGCGAGTCGGAGACGTTCCAGACGGCCATCCCGAACGCCGACGACGCCAACTTCGCCATCTTCGTCGACCTCGACAAGATCGAGAACCTCTACCTCCAGTCGATGCAGGGTGACGACAAGGCCAACGCCGAGGTGCTGCGGGCCGTCGGCGTGAGCGGCAGCCAGACCGACACCGAGGCGAACTTCTCGATGCGGCTGCTGTTCAACTGACGGCTTTCCGAACACGCGAAAGGCGGCCGGCCCTTGCACAGGGGCCGGCCGCCTGCCGTTCTCATGACCCACCGGTGAGCGAGGGCCGCGCGGGGCCCGCCGGTCACACCACGCCCAGGAGCCCGCCTGGGACCCGGAGCCCGCCTGGGACCCGGAGCCCGCCTGGGACTCGAAGCCCGCGGGTCAGGCCCAGAGCTGGCCTTCGAGGCGTTCTTCGGCCTCTTCGAGCGTCCCCTCGTACGCGCCCGTCGACAGGTACTTCCACCCGCCGTCGGCCACCACGAACACGATGTCGGCCCGCTCCCCGCCTTGACCGCCTTCTTGGCCACCCCCAGCGCCGCGTGCAGCGCGGCCCCGGTGGAGACGCCGGCGAAGATGCCCTCGGAGGCCAGCAGCTCGCGCGTGCGCCGCAGCGCGTCGGCCGAGCCGACCGAGAAGCGGGTGGTCAGCACGGACTCGTCGTAGAGCTCGGGGATGAAGCCCTCGTCGACGTTGCGCAGGCCGTAGACCAGCTCGCCGTAGCGCGGCTCGGCGGCCACGATCTGCACGCCGGGCACGTGTTCGCGCAGGTAGCGCCCGACGCCCATGAGGGTGCCGGTGGTGCCGAGACCCGCCACGAAGTGGGTGACCGTCGGCAGGTCCGCAAGGATCTCCGGGCCGGTGGTCTCGTAGTGTGAGCGCCAGTTGGCCGGGTTGCCGTACTGGTAGAGCATCACCCACGACGGGTTCTTCGCGGCCAGCTCCTTGGCCACCCGCACGGCCTCGTTGGAGCCGCCGGCGGCGGGCGAGGAGATGATCTCCGCGCCCCACATGCGCAGGAGCTGGCGGCGCTCCTCGGAGGTGTTCTCCGGCATCACGCAGATCAGCCTGTAGCCCTTGAGCTTGGCCGACATGGCCAGCGAGATGCCGGTGTTGCCGCTGGTCGGCTCAAGGATGGTGCAGCCCGGCGTGAGCAGCCCGTCCTTCTCGGCCTGCTGGATCATCCACAGGGCCGGTCTGTCCTTGATCGACCCGGTCGGGTTGCGATCCTCCAGCTTGGCCCAGATGCGCACCTCACCCGAGGGCGACAGCCTGGGCAGGCCGACCAGCGGGGTGCGGCCGACCGAGTCGATCAGCGAGTCGAAACGCATGTCACCCGCCGGCCACGGCAGGCAGGACGGTCACCGTGTCGCCGTCGGACAGCGGGGTGCCGAGGCCGCCGAGGAAGCGGACGTCCTCGTCGTTCAGGTAGACGTTGACGAAGCGGCGCAGGCTGCCGTCGTCGACCAGCCGCTCCTTGATGCCGGGGTGGCGGGACTCGAGATCACTGATCAGCTCTTCGAGCGTGGCGCCCTCGGCGCTCACGGCCTTCGCGCCGTCGGTGTAGTTACGCAGGATGGTCGGGATGCGAACCTCGATGGCCATCGCGGTCAGTCTCCTCAGGTCAGTCGTCGTCCCATCGGCAGCAACGCCGATGGAGTGGTGCGGATTCCATGGGCTCGTACGCCGGCTGCGCCGCTCGCCGGACAGAGACGTCCTACGGGCGCGAGACCAGCGGGTCTCCGGCCGGACAGTCGTAGACGACGACGGCAGGAGTGTGTGCGAACAGGAAGCTCTGCACCGGCCTGACCATCATGGGAGAAACCTTACCTCTTCCTCGGTGATCTCCCCATCGAGGATCCGGAAGGAGCGGAACTCCACCTCGTTCTCGTCCCGCGTGGAGACCAGGACGTAGTGGGCGTTCGGCTCGGAGGCGTAGGAGACGTCGGTGCGCGACGGGTACGCCTCGGTGGCCGTGTGGGAGTGGTAGATGACGACCGGCTCCTCGTCGCGCTCGTCCATCTCCTTCCACACCCGGAACTGCTCCATCGAGTCGAAGCGGTAGAAGGTGGGCGAGCGTTCGGCGTTCTGCATCGGGATGAAGCGCTCGGGCACGCCGTTACGGCCCGCGATGACGCCGCACGCCTCGTCCGGGTGATCGGCGCGGGCATGCGCGACGATCTTGTCAGCCAGTTCCTGCGAGATCGACAGCATGCCCGGAAGTTACCAGAGCGCCCGGACCAGGCTGTCCTGGAGGTAGGTCAGCCAGTCGTAGGTGACGTACGCCGGGTAGCGGGGGTCGTCCTCCGACATCACGGCGATCTCGTCGTGGACCTCCTCGGTCACGTCGAGCTTGGTGCCGAGCGTCAGGCGCAGGTCGTTGAGCGAGCGCAGCCACGCCTGCGCCTCCTCGGCCGACAGCTCGGCGCGGCCCGGCCGCGCGGTGTCGTGCACGGTCTGGGCGTCGGCCCGCTTGCCGTCGCGCAGCGT
The DNA here is from genome assembly GCF_042751225.1 of Nonomuraea fastidiosa. NCBI lineage: Bacteria > Bacillati > Actinomycetota > Actinomycetes > Streptosporangiales > Streptosporangiaceae > Nonomuraea > Nonomuraea fastidiosa. The sequence goes on along the minus strand of NZ_CP170570.1, from coordinate 4,682,228 downwards.
CGCCTCGGTGTAGCGGCGGAACTCGGCGGCGTCCTTCTCGTCCTCGTACGCCGACGGGAACAGCCGGGCGAGCACGGGGTCGGACGGCGCCGTGCTGTCGCCGATGCCGAGCGCGCGCTCCAGCGGGTCGTCGCTGGTCTGCCCCGGCGAGACGATGCCGAGCATCATGGAGACCAGCGAGCGCAGCAGCGAGACCTCCGCCGCCTCGAACTCGGCGACGACCCCGCCGTCCTTCCCCCGCGAGAACCCCGAACTCACCTGTGCCTCTTCCTGGTAGTGCCGCGACCCGCGCGTCCCACTCGACCGGGTCTGACTTGGCCGGGTCTCACTTGGCCGCGTCTCACTTGGCCGGGTCTCACTTGACCGAGTCCGGCTGGAGCGTCGCCCACAGGCCGTAGGAGTGGAGAATCTGCACATCTCTTTCCATCTCCTCGCGCGTGCCGCTGGACACGACGGCCTTGCCCTTGTGGTGCACGTCGAGCATCAGCTTCTCGGCCTTTTCGCGGGTGTAGCCGAAGACCGTTTGGAAGACATAGGTCACGTAGGACATGAGGTTGACGGGGTCGTTCCAGACGATGGTCACCCAAGGCAGATCGGGCCGGACGTCCGATGACGGACGCTCAACGGCGATTGGAGCGGTGCTACCCACATCCATGAGTCTGCCCTATCTGGGCCGTAGTCTTCGAGTCGTGAGAATGACCATGAGCACTGCGTTGCTCACAGATCACTATGAGCTGACAATGTTGCAGGCCGCCCTGCGCAGCGGTGCCGCGCACCGGCGGGCGGTTTTCGAGGTGTTCGCCCGCCATCTCCCCGGTGGGCGGCGATACGGGGTCGTCGCCGGAACGGGGCGCGTCCTCGACGAGCTGGAGAACTTCCGTTTCGGTGACAATGAACTCACCTTTCTGCGTGAGCACAACATCGTCAACGAGGAGACCCTGGCGTTTCTCGCCGATTACCGGTTTTCCGGCAACATCTACGGCTATCGGGAGGGCGATCTCTACTTCCCCGCCTCCCCGATCATGGTCGTGGAGGGCACGTTCGCCGAGGCCGTGCTGCTGGAGACGCTCACGCTGTCGATACTCAACCACGACTGCGCCATCGCCTCCGCCGCCTCGCGCATGACCAACGCGGCGGGCAAGCGGCCGATCATCGAGATGGGCTCGCGGCGTACGCACGAGCACTCCGCGGTGGCCGCCGCGCGGGCCGCCTACATCGCCGGGTTCGCCTCCACATCCAACCTGATGGCGGGGAAGATGTACGGCGTGCCCACGGCGGGCACGGCGGCCCACGCGTTCACGCTGCTGCACGACTCGGAGCAGGCGGCGTTCGAGGCCCAGATCGCCTCGCTCGGGCCCGAGACGACGCTGCTGGTGGACACCTACGACGTGGCCGAGGCCGTGCGCACGGCCGTCGAGGTCGCCGGAAACAAGCTGGGCGCGGTCCGCATCGACTCGGGCGACCTGGCCGCGGCCGCCCAGGAGGTGCGCGAGCTGCTCGACTCGCTGGGCGCGTTCGACACCCGCATCATCGTCACCTCCGACCTCGACGAGTACGCCATCGCCGCGCTCGCCGCCGCCCCCGTGGACGGCTACGGCGTCGGCACCTCGCTGGTGACCGGCTCCGGCGTGCCCACGGCGGCCCTGGTCTACAAGCTGGTGGCCAGGGAGACGGCGACGGGCAAGCTGGAGGCCGTGGCCAAGCGGTCGGTGGGCAAGCCGTCGCGCGGCGGGCGCAAGAACGCGTACCGGCTGCTCAACGAGTCCGGCCACGCCGAGACCGAGCTGATCACCACCGGCGGGCTCGTCCCCGAGGGCGGCGTGCCGCTGCTGCACGAGCTGGTGCGCGACGGCGAGATCGTCGGGCGCGAACCCCTGTCCGCCGCCCGCGAGCGCCACGCCGCGGCCGTCGCCACGCTCCCCCAGGAGGCACTCCAGCTCGGCCGGGGGTATGCGGCGATTCCCACCGAATTCGCCTGACGTATCGTGCTATCTATGGGCACCGCGTTGATCGTCGTCGATGTGCAGAACGACTTCTGCGAAGGCGGCAGCCTGGCCGTGGCCGGCGGGTCGGAGGTGGCCGCGGCGATCTCCCGCCACGTGGCCGAGAACCCCTACGACCACGTTGTGGCCACCCGCGACCACCACATCGACCCCGGCGACCACTTCGCCGAGACCCCCGACTACGCCGCGAGCTGGCCCGCCCACTGCGTGGCCGGCACGCCGGGCGCCGAGTTCCATCCCGCGTTCGACGCCTCCCGGGTGGAGGAGGTCTTCAGCAAGGGGGCCTATGAGGCCGCCTACAGCGGCTTCGAGGGTCTCTCCGAGGACGGCGTGCCGCTGGTGCGGTGGCTGACCGACCGCGGCGTGACGGAGGTGGACGTGGTGGGCATCGCCACCGACCACTGCGTCCGCGCCACCGCGCTCGACGCGGCCGAGCACGGCCTTACCGTGCGGGTGCTGCTGGACCTGACGGCCGGCGTGGCGCCCGAGACGACCGAGGCGGCGCTGGCGGAGATGAAGCAGGCCGGCGTCACCCTCGAGGGCACCCCCGTCGTGCGCTGAGCCCCGGCCCCGGCACCGGCACCGGGCCGCTCAGGCGCGCGGCCGTACACGTTCACCCAACGTATACGGTTTGCAACGCTGCGGTCATGTGATATCGAGGAGAACGGACCACGCTCCGAAGCAGGAGTACCACGGAGAGTGATCACTCTTCCTAGCGGTGGGAGGTTCTCCATGCTGCCTGTGTCACTCGGCGTGGCCTGGCTCGTTCTCGGGCCGCTCGCCCTGTGGTTACTGCTCAGGGGCACCTGGGCCGACCGCACGGCGGCCGTCGTGACGCTGGCTCTGCTTGAGGCCGGCACCATCGCGATGAGCGCGCTGCGCCCGCCGCCCGCCCCGGCGCACGCGGGCACGGCGCCCGCGACCGGCGCCGTCGCCGCCCGGCCGCCCGCCACTCCGCCCTGCCGGGCGCACGAGCCCGTTCCCGCCTCCGCCGAGGTGGGCCGGCATCTGGTGCTGACCTGGCCGGCGGTCTCCGGCGAGTGCGGCAGTGCCGAGGTGGTCCTGCTCCCCCGCGGCAAGCAGCTCATGATCTGGGTGTACGCGCCCCCGCGCGCCTGCCGCCACCCGTCGCGCCACGCCTACACGCGGCCGGTGCACGTGCGCGGCGGCACGGCGTCGCTGGCGGTGCCGCTGCACTTCAAGCCCGGCGTGACCCCGGTCGACGGCCACAGCGGCCGCCCGATCCCCGCCACATGAGCCGGGGGCGTCACGGCCGGCGGCACGCGGCCGGGGCCGAGTGAGCCGGCGCCCTGCCGCTCACGCGTGGCCAGGGTCGAGCAAGCCGGCGCCCTGCCGGTCAGGCGTGGGTGACGGCCAGCCGCATCGCGTCGTCGAACCGGGCGAACACCTCGAACGCGTGCCGCAGCCCGGTGATCGACAACACCCGCGCCATGACCCCCTGCACCCCGCCGAGCAGCAGCCGGGTGCCCTGTGCCTCGCAGCGCTGCATGAGGTGGACGAGCTCGTTCATGCCCATGGAGTCGCAGAACGAGACCTCGCCGAGGTCGAGGATGAGAAAGGGCTTGGGAGGCAGCTCCCAGATGCGCTGGATGTGCTCCTGAAAGATCGGCAACGCGTTGACGTCGAGTTCGCCTTCGAGCTTGATGATGATCGCGTTTCGAGAGAGGCCAGAGGTGACGGTGAGCGTCGGCTTTCCGGTGGCCTCAGACGACATGGGCAAAGTCCTTCTGCGTATCCCAAGACAGCCAAGAGTGTTGTTGCCGGTTCCGTCGAGCTTCTAACAGATGGCCAGCGCTCTGTGACCAAATGCGCATAGTCACGTAACGTGACGGCCAGCCTCATATCCCTTGACCTGGGATAACCAGGGACCTCCCCCCGTCCAGGGCGAAGAGCCCGACCCGGGCGCAGGGCTTGTCCCGGGTACAGAGCCCGTCCCGGGCGGGGAGCCAAGCGCCGCCGGCCGGGACGGTCAGCGGCGCTGGGTGGCCCAGCGGCGGATCATGGCGATGCGCTCCTGGATCTGCTCCAGCGTCGCCTGCGCGATCGGCGGCCCGCCGCAGGCCCGCCGCAGCTCGTTGTGGATCACGCCGTGGGGCTGGCCCGTGCGGTGGTTCCACGCGCCGACGAGGCCGTTGAGCTCGCGGCGCAGCTCGGCGATCTGCTCGTGCGGAGCCAGCTCCTGCTTGGGCTGGGCCGCCTGCTGCCTGCGCCGCGCCGCCTGCTGCTCGGACTGCCGCTTGCGCAGCAGCGTGGCCACCTGGTCGGGCTCGAGCAGGCCGGGCAGGCCGAGGAAGTCCTCCTCTTCGGCGGAGCCCACAGCGCCGCCGGTGCCGAACTCGCCGCCGTCGAAGAGCACGCGGTCGAACGTCGCGGTCGCCTCCATCGTCTCGAACGGCAGCTCGTCGCCCAGGACGTCGGGGTTGTCCTTCTGGCGGTTGGCCTGTTCGAGCAGCGTGTCGTCGAGGCCGTCCTCGGGCGGCCGCTTGTTGAGCACGTGGTCGCGCTCGGCCTCCATCTCGTTGGCCAGGCCCAGGAGGGTCGGCACCGAGGGGAGGAAGACGGACGCGGTCTCGCCGCGCTTGCGTGCGCGCACGAAGCGGCCCACGGCCTGGGCGAAGAAGAGCGGCGTGGAGGTGGAGGTGGCGTAGACGCCCACGCACAGGCGGGGGATGTCGACGCCCTCCGACACCATGCGCACGGCCACCAGCCAGCGGTCCTGCGAGGCCGAGAACTGCTTGATCTTCTTCGACGCGCCGGGGTCGTCGGAGAGCACCACCGTGGCGGTCTCGCCGGTGATGTTGCGCAGGTGGCGGGCGTACGCGCGGGCGGTCTCGTGGTCGGTGGCGATGACCAGGCCGCCCGCGTCGGGCACGCCCCTGCGCACCTCGGTGAGCCGGCGGTCGGCCGCGTGCATGACCTGGCGGATCCAGTCGCCCTTGGGGTCGAGCGCGGCCCGCCACGCCTGGGAGAGCTGATCCTTGGTGAGCGGGGTGCCGAGCGAGGCGGCGATCTCGTCGCCCGCACGGGTGCGCCACTTCATCTCGCCGGAGTACGCCAGGAAGATCACCGGACGGACGACCCCGTCGGCGAGCGCGGGACCGTAGCCGTAGGAGTAGTCGGAGACGCTGCGCTTGACCCCCTCGGCGTCCTCCTCGTAGGTGACGAACGGGATCGGGTTGTCGTCGGACCTGAACGGCGTGCCGGTGAGCTGCAGCCGCCTGGTGGCGGGCTCGAACGCCTCGCGGACGCCGTCGCCCCACGACTTGGCGTCGCCCGCGTGGTGGATCTCGTCGAAGATGACGAGCGTCTTGCGGGCCTCGGTGCGAGCCCTGTGGAGCGCCGGATGCATGGCGACCTGCGCGTAGGTCACCGCCACCCCGATGTAGTCGCGCGAGGTGGTGCCCTGGCTGTTTTTGAACTCGGGATCGACGGCGATGCCCACCCGCCCTGCGGCGTCGGCCCACTGGCGCTTGAGGTGCTCGGTGGGCGTCACGATCGTGACCGCCTTGACCACGCCCCTCGCGAGCAGCTCGCTGGCGATGCGCAGGGCGTAGGTCGTCTTGCCCGCGCCCGGCGTCGCCACGGTGAGGAAGTCACGCGGCTCGCGGCTGAAGTAGAGGTCGAACGCCTGCTGCTGCCAGGCGCGCAGCTTGGGAGCGGTGCCCCAGGCGGCCCGATCTGGATAGGAAGGCGATAGGTGGGACGCGGCGAAGGTGCTCACCGCATCACCTCTGGGGTTGGTGTGCTTCGCTCTCTCACAGTGATCCAAGGGTAATCGGGGCCACCGACAAGACGTGCCGTGAGACGAGGATTCTGGCCAAGGTTCTCCTCACGTGCTATGCGGCTTATCGGAGGCTCGTCATGACCGCCTCGAGCGCCTGCCTGCGGGCCTGGTCCTCGGGTTGCAGCAGCCCGACGAGCAGCACCGGCTGGTCTTCACGAGTGACGAGCATCACGCGCAGGAACGCCGGGCGGTTGACCACATCGCGGTACTCGGCGCGCAGCGCCCGCGTGTAGCCGTCCCGGGTGCCGCGGTCGTCCACCACCGTCACGCGGTCGCCCTTGAGCAGCAGCCTGGAGTAGAGCTGGGCGGCCTGCGCCGCGGTCTTCTTCGCGTCCTCGATCGGCCCCGGCACCGGGCGGGCCATCACCACCGCGCCGTCGCCGTCGCGGGCGACCGAGGTGAAGCCCGTCACCGGCGGCACCGGGCTCGTACGCCAGCCTTCGGGCAACGGCGCCGCCACCCCGGCCAGCGAGTCGCTCAGGCGGTCCGCCTCCGGCTGCGGGGCGACGAACCGCAGGGCGGCGCTCGTGGCCGCCGCTACGAGCGCCGTACCGGCCGCCAGCGCCGCCAGCACGGCCGCGACCTTCTTGGCCGTCCCCGCGCCGCTCTGGGCGCGCGTGGCGTGCTGCTTGGGCGCCGTGGGCGAGCGGTAGAGCCGGGCCGAGGGAGGCAGGTCGTCGTCGGCGGCGCCGCTCTGGCGGACGGCGCCGCGGATGCGCGGGTTCCAGGACGGCTCGTCGTCGTCCGCGTCGTCGTCCAGGTCGTCCTCGCCCCAGAACTCCTTGTCCGGCTCCAGATCGAGCGGATGCCGCCGCCTCCGCCCCGCGTCCTCGTCACGCGCCCAGGCGGGGTCGTGTCCCCAGCCGTCGTCGCCGTCCCTCCCGGAGCCCTGGGCCTCGGTACGCGCCCAGCCCGAGCCGTCGGAGCCGCCCCAGCCGGGGTCGCCGGACCGCTGCCGGTCCGGCCCGTCGTCGTGCGGCCGCCTGCGGCGGCTCCCCTCCCCGCTGACGGGGCCTGCGGGCCCGGCGGGTTCCGCGCCCCAGGCGGGCTCGGCGGCGCGGTCCTGCGCCCGCCTGCGTCCCCAGGCGGGCGGCGGCTGCCGGCTGGGGTCCGAGGCGGTCCCGCGGCTCTCCGCCCAGTGCTGCTCGGCCCGGCGGCGGTCGTCCTGGTACGGCGGCCGGATGGTCCTGGGGCGCGGGGACGGTACGGCGGTCAGCGGGTCGCCGCCCGCCGACGCGGGACCGGCGGAGGTCGCAGCACGGCCCTCCGGCGCGAGACCGGCGGGGGGCGCGGCACCACCCCCGGCACGGAACCGGCGGAGGTCGCAGCACGGCCCTCCGGCGCGAGACCGGCGGGGGGCGCGGCATCACCCCCCGGCGCCGGACCGGAAGGCGCGGCACCATCCCCCGGCGGCCGGGTTCGACCGGCCGGAGGCTCGGCGTCCTCGGACGGAACCGCGGTCAGGCCGGGCGGGGACTGCGCGCCCCGGGGCGGTGGCTGGTCGGCCCGGGGCGGTGGCTGGCCGTACGGTCGCCGGACGGACAGTGGCTGGTCGGACGGGGGCCGGTCGGACGGAAGCCGGTCGGGTTGTGTCCGATCGGGTTGTGTCCGATCGGGCGGTGGCTGATCGGGCGGTGGCTGATCGAGCTGGGGCCGGTCGGGGGAAGGCGACGGCGAAGGAGCCGAAGGACGGCGGTGCCTGGGCCCCGGCAGCGGGGGCCAGACCCGGTGATCACCTTCCATGTCACCTCCCTGCCCGCTGTCCTATCACTCCTTGCGATCGCCGGCAGGCGAACTGTGACGACTGTGACGGGAGGGACGGAAATTTCAGCGGGTGCGCCCGGCGAGCAGGGTCCCGCTGAACGCGATGGCGGCCATGAGGCCGGAGATGACGAGGAATCCGGTGGCGATCTGGGACGGGGCATGGCCGATCACGTTCACCAGCGCGCCGCCGATCCCGACCGACAGCGCCGAGCCGAACTGGTCGGACACCGACAGCGCGGCCGAGTTCGCGCCCTGCTCGTTCAGCGGCGACTGCTTGAGCGCGGTGACGTTGACGGTGGTGATGCCGTAGCCCATGCCGAGGCCGGCGATGATCCACGCGGGCACGGCGACCCACCCCGTGACGCCCGGCAGCACCGACAGCAGGCTGACGAGGATGCCGGCGGTGACGCAGCCCGCGCCCAGCCTGATCCGCTTGTGCGCCTCGGCGGAGTGCCTGGCCTGCAGGTACGCCCCCGCCGACCAGCCCAGCGCGCCGGTGGTCAGCGCGATGCCCGCCGAGGTGGTGTCGAACTCCTTCACCTCCTGCAAGGCGAGCGGGATGAAGCTGTTGACGCCGAAGAAGGAGGCGGAGAAGAAGCCGCGCATGAGGACGGTCGTGGGCAGCCCGCGCCGCAGCAGCAGCGCGCCCGGCGGCAGCAGCCGGTACAGGCCGAAGACGACCAGCGCGAGCCCGGCCGCGCTCTCCAAGGCGGCGGGCATGGCGTCGCGGTGCAGCCCGTCCACGCCGTACAGCAGCAGCCCTGCGCCGCCCGCGGTCGCGGTGGCGGCGAGCGTCATCGCCACGGGCCTGGAGCGCGGGCCCGTGGCGGGCTCGGCCTCGTGCTCGGAGCCCATGCGCAGCGCCGGTACGAGCATCACCAGCGCGGGCACGACCAGCGGGACGATGCCGTAGAAGACGTAACGCCATCCCCACGTGTCGCCGACGAACCCGGCCACGGACGGCCCCACCATGGCGGGCACCACCCAGGCGGCGGAGATCGCGGCGAACGCCTTGGGCCGGATGTCCATGGGGTAGACGCGGGCGATCATCACGTACAGGGCGACGATGGCGGCGCCGCCGCCGAGCCCCTGCACGACCCGCGCGAGAAGGAACATCCCGGCGTTGGACGCGGCCCCGGCCAGCGCCATGCCGGCGGCGAACAGCACCACGCCGGCCAGGAACGGCGCCGGGTAGCCGCGCCGGTCCGACCAGAGCCCGGCCACGACGTTCATGAACAGGCTGGCGATCAGGAAGGCGGAGAAGCTGATGCCGTACAGGTCGAGGGCGTTCAGCTCGTCGGCGATGGACGGCATGACCACCCCGACCGACATGCCCTCGAAGGCGATCAGCGTGACCACCAGCAGGATCCCTAAGGTGGCCGCCCGGTATGCGGGGTTGAAGATGCCTGGCGGCTTCATGGGAGTGTCGAGTGCTTTTGGTGCTGTCACCCGCACATCGTAGTTCGCCCGGTTCAGACCTCCGACCTGCCCCTCGCCGGGGCACGGAACGCCGCCCACATCTCGTGCATGCGTCGGGCCTGACCTGCGGTGAACTCCCACATGCAGCGGTCGTGCGAGTAGTCCATGAAGTTGTGCGCGGGGTCCTTGCCCGGCCGGTCGGCGCAGGTGTCCTTGTCCTGCGGGCACGCCTCGGTGGGCCGGGCCTCGGCCGGGGTGTCGTCGATGCCGTCGCCGGGCTCGCGGCAGCCGTTTTCGAACGTGTGGAACAGGCCCAGCCAATGGCCGATCTCGTGGACACCGGTGAAGCCCTGGTTGTAGTTGGTCATCGTGCCGCCGGGCAGGCTGCGCCAGTCGATCACGACGCCGTCGAGCGCGGGCGCGCCCTCGTACCAGTACGGGTAGCTGGCGAAGCCCAGCATCAGCTCGCTGAGCTGGGCGATGTAGAGGTTGAGCGTGCCGGGCCCGCCCTCGTGCAGGGCCCTCTTCATGACCTTCTCGTTGCCGACGGGGTCGGTGAACCAGGCTTCGCTGTGCCGGACCGCGATACCGTCGAGGCGGAAGCGCACGCCGGTGTCGACGCCGCCGAACTTGCCGGCGTACGCGGAATTGAGCACGTCGATCTGGGCTTTGACCGCCTCGTCGGAGACCGGGCGGCCGGCGGCGCCGGCGATCACGTGGACCCGGGTGGGCACGGTGATCCGCGTCGGCGGGGTGACCCCGGCCAGGCGGCGGCCGAGCTCGGCGATGACCTTGGCGACGTCTTCGGGCTTGGGCGATCGCGGGCCGGGAGCGCGGGCAGGAGCGGCCGTCTCCGGCCGCCCGTCGTCGCACCGCTCCTCCGGCTCGGCCTTCGACCTGGACGCCGATCCGTGCGGGAGCGCCGCGCCCGGCCGCAGCGGCGGGACGAGCCCGGCCGCGAACAGGCATGCCAACGAGACGGCGGTCGCGCGCCGGACCATGCAATCCCCCACGGTTGCGAGACGATCTGGCTACAGACCGTAACGCTCCGTACGGGGATTACCGCTCAGCAACACTCACTGCTTGTCGTCGCCCTCGCCACCGCCGGGCGGCAGGCTCTCGTAGATCTCCTTGCACTCCGGGCAGACCGGGTACTTCTTGGGGTCACGGCTGGGCACCCAGACCTTGCCGCACAGGGCGCGGATGGGCGTGCCGGTCACCATGCTCTCGGTGATCTTGTGCTTGTCCGCGTAGTGGGCGAACCGCTCGTGATCGCCGTCGCCGTGCGACGTCCGCGGAGTGGTCTCCTGCTCTGGGAGGATCTTCGTGCTCACCCCATCGAGTTTATGCCCGTCCAGGACCCCGCAGAGCGCGACGGCCCCCGCCCCGGAAGGACGGAGGCCGTGCGTACGCGCGCCGGGGCCCAGCGTGCGCAATGACCCCCGCCCCGGAAGGACGGAGGCCGTGCGTACGCGCGCCGGGGCTCAGCCCATGTGGACCGGTGCGCCCTCGGTCTTCCTGCCGGCCTTGACGAACATCGTCAGGGCGGCGGTGATCACCGCGATGCAGGTGCTCACGACGAAGGCGAGGTGCATGCCGTCCATGAAGGAGTTGTGCACGGCGTTGACGATCGGCTCGGGCAGCCCGGGAGGCGCCGCGCCGAACGCGGCGGCCTTCTCCAGCGCGGCCATCTGCTCCGGCGGGATCTGCTGGGCGATCGGGCCGAGGTAGCCGGGCATCTTGCTGGAGATCTCCGACGCCATCACCGCGCCCAGGATGGCGGTGCCGAGCGCGCCGCCGACCTGCATGGCCGACTGCTGCACGCCGCCCGCGACGCCGCTCAGCTCGACCGGCGCGTTGCCCACGATGATCTCGGTGGCGCCGACGAAGACCGGCGAGAGGCCGAAGGCCAGCAGCACGAACGGGATGGCGCTCTCGATGAACGTGGCGTCGATGCCGAGCCGCGACATGAGGAACATCGCGAACGCGGTGATCAGCAGGCCGCCGGCCATGGTGAGCTTCGGGCCGAACCTGCTCAGCATCATGCCGGCCAGCGGCGAGGCGAAGATCATGCCCGCGCTCATCGGCAGCATGCGCAGGCCCGCCTCCAGCGGCGCCAGGCCGTGCACGCCCTGGAAGAAGAAGCCCAGGAAGAACATCGCGCCGAACATGGCGAAGGCGACCATCATCATCAGGAAGGTGCCGATGGAGATGGACGGGTTGGCGAACAGCGACAGCGGCACCAGCGGCTGCTTCGCGCGGCTCTGCCAGAAGATGAACAGGCCGATGAGCACCACGAACACGGCGAGGAACGTCAGGGTCGTGCTGTCGCCCCAGCCCCAGTCGGGGGCCTTGATGATCATCCAGACCAGCGAGAACATCGCGCCCGACAGCAGCACCACGCCCAGCCAGTCGATCCTGGCGAGGGTCTGCGCGCGGTTCTCCTTGATCAGGATGATGCCCATGATCAGCGCGATGACGCCGACGGGGGCGTTGATGAAGAAGACCGACTCCCAGCTGACGCTGTCGACGAGCAGGCCGCCCACGATCGGCCCGGCGGCGCTGGACAGACCGATGATGGCGCCCCACGCGCCCATCGCCTGGTTCAGCTTGGGGCCGGGGAACGCGCCGCGCAGCAGCGCCAGCGCGGCGGGCTGCAACAGCGCGCCGAACAGACCCTGGGCCACCCGCAGGCCGATCAGCGCGCCGATGGGGGTGACACCGGGAATGATGTCGGCGAGCTCGGCGCTGAAGCCGATGCCCACCGACGACAAGGCGAAGCCCGCCACACCGATGAGAAAGACCCGCTTGTGCCCGAAGAGGTCACCGAGCTTGCCGGCGGTGATGAGGAAGACCGCGAGCGCCAGCAGGTAGCCGCTGGTCACCCACTGCAGGTCGGACAGCGACGCCTTCAGGTCGGCCTGGATGACCGGATTCGCGATGCCGACGACCGTGCCGTCGAGCATCACCATGATGACGCCCAGGCTGACCGCCAGCAGAACAAGCCACGGGTTGCCCCCGGTCCCCGTCTCGGCCGGGCCGGGCGATGACGGTGCGTCGACCGCCTTCGCGTGAGCCATAAATCCCCCTATTTCCCACGTGTCGCCCAAGATCAGGGCACATGTATGTCAAGCCTCAGGTAATCTAATGACACAGTATGACACTTCACAACTGACTTTTTTATGGCGGGCTATGACTTATGGCACACTGTGACAGTTCGATGTCGAGGGAGTGACGACAGTGGGTCTGCGGGAACGCAAGAAGGAGAAGACGCGCGCCGCCATCCTCGACGCCGCGCTCGACCTCTTCCTCGAACAAGGGTACGAGTCGACCACCGTCGAGCAGATCGCGGGGGCGGTCGAGATCTCCCCTCGCACCTTCTTCCGCTACTTCACCAGCAAGGACCACCTGGTGCTGTGGTTCCACGACCACGGTGAAGCGATCATGCTCGACGCCCTGGCCGAACGCCCGCACGACGAGCCGCCGTTCGCCTCGCTGATGAGCGGGCTGCGCGCCGTGCTCGCCGACCTGGAGGAGTCAACGCCGGAGGACGTGGAGAGGTTCCTCAAGCTCCGCAGACTTTTCGAGCGTTACCCGCACCTGGTCGGGCTTTCGGCGGCCAGAAGCGCGGAGACCCAGCGCCGCCTGGCCGCGGAGATCGCCGCCCGCCGCGGCACCGACCCGGACGAGGACCAGTTCGCCCACCTGATCGTGGCGTTCGCGCTGTCCGCCATGCGCGTCGGCATGGAGTGCCCGCGCAACACCACGTCGATGGCGGAGATCAAGGAGCGCATGGCGCAGACGCTGGAGATGACCGAGCGCTGCCTGCGCCCCGGGTGGGACCAGCAGCCCTGACTCGCGGCGGCGCCGCACGAGCCGCCGACCGCGTCCCCGGGCGCGCCCTCCCGGCAGCGCGCCCGCACCCGCCGCGAGCCGAGGCCGCACAGGGCCCGCCGCGGGCGGAGGCCGTACAAGGCCCGCCGCGAGCGCGCGCCCCCGAAGGCCGCAGGCGAGCGCTTGCGGGAAAACTCGCGGGGAGAACGGTCAGTTCATGGTCGGGTCGTCGGGGCAGGTCGCCACGAACGCCAGCTCCCCGCGCTGGCGGCGCAGCACCTGCCGCCACAGGGACGCGGGGTCGGCGTGGAAGGTGTCGCCGACCTCGGAGTCGACGACGTACCAGGCGCCTTCGGCTATCTCGCTTTCGAGCTGGCCCGCCGACCACCCCGCATACCCGGCGAAGATGCGCATCTGCGCGATCTCGCCCTGAAGGATCTCGGGGGGCGCGTCGAGGTCGACCGTGCCCAGCCTGGCCACCGAGTCGGTGCCGGCGTGCAGCCGCCGCCAGCCCAGGGGCTCCTCGCCGCTCGGGACCGCGGCCAATGCGAGCGCGCTGTCGGTTTGCACGGGCCCGCCCTCGAACAGCACCGGCGGCCCGGTGACGAGAGGATCCCAGACCGGGAGCACCTGGGTCACCGAGATGTCGCTCGGCCTGTTGAGCACGACGCCCAACGTTCCGCCGTCGTGGTCGTGTTCCAGGATCAGCACGACACTACGCCGGAAGTTGGGGTCGTCGAGAAGCGGCGTCGCCACCAACAACCCGCCGACGTAGATCGCTTCCGCCATACATCCATCATGAAGGCTCACCGGGGGTGCGCGCTCCCCCGATCCCCCCATGTTACTTTTCGTGCACGCTTGGGAACTTTAGGTAGCGAAGATCACGTTCGGGGGGAGCCATGCGCATCGGTACTCGTCTCGTCCTGGCCTGCCTGCCACTGGCGGCTCTCGTGCTCCTTCCCCTGCTGCTGCCGTCGCCCGCCCACGCCTGGCCGGGGTCGGACACCGGTGACCCGTTCACGATGACGGTGGACGACGTGGCCTGCCGTACGGGCCGGGCGACCGTACGGCTGCACAACCAGACCCGTCAGATGGTCAGGTTCGACCTGAAGGCCGACGGCGAGAGCGTGGCCAGCGGGTCGATCCCGGCCCGCAAGTCGATCGTCCGGCACGTGAAGGTGCGCAGGGGCAGCAGCGCCGAGATTGAGGCGTTCTCGGTGAGCGACAGCACGCCGGAGACGCTGATCGACTCGACCCGGGTGGAGAACGACTGCCCGTGGGGCCACCACCGCCGGCAGCTTCCGTTCACCGGCCCGCCCACCGACCTGCTGGGCAAGCTCGCCACCGCGGGCGGCATGGTCGTGATGGGCGGGATCCTCTGGTGGTACGGCTCGATCTGGCCACGCTCATCGTGACACGGGTTCACGCGCCTTCCAGGCCGAACCCGCTGTCACGGACGCCTTGTCACACGGTTTCCGCCACGAACGCGCCCGCCCTGGCGGCGGCGAGCGCGCGGTCCACGGAGGCCAGCGCGGCCTCCCGCGTGACCGGCTCGCGCGTGACGACCAGCCGGTAGTACAGCGGCGCGGAGACGGCTTTGATCAGCTCTTTCCCATCGGTGCCCGGGGGCAGCTCGCCCCTGGCGACGGCGAGGTCCACGACGGCCGCCCACTCGTCGATGCGGCGCCGGTAGAAGGTGCGCAGCGCGCGGGCCGCCTCCTCGTCGCCGGTGGCGGCGGCGATGACGGCCTGGAACGTGGCGCCGAGCCGGGGGTCGTTGATCGCCTCCAGCACCATCAGCGCGTTCGCGCGCAGGTCGCCCTCGATGCCGCCGGTGTCGGAGTGCGGCGCGGACTGGTTCGCGAGCTCGTTCATCAGATCGGTCACCAGACCCGCGGGGGTGCCCCAGCGCCGGTAGACGGTCGTCTTGCCGACGCCCGCCCTGGCCGCGATCTGATCCATGCTCAGCGCGTGGAAGCCATGCTCGACCAGCGCGTCCTGCGTGGCCTCGAGCACGGCGGCGCGCACCCGCGCGGTGCGGCCGCCCGGCCGCACGGTTCCCGCCGAACGGGAAGGTCGGTCCATCGAGTCTCCTCGCCGTCTGCCGACAGCTTATCGAAACTGGCGTTCCATTAGGTTCGCGTTCGGCATTGCCGAACGAAAGTGCGCTAGTGTCCCTCACGTGGGAGAGACGATTCAGTCCGTCGAACGAGCCGCCGCGATCCTGCGGCTGCTCGCCTCCGGCCCGCGCCAGCTCGGGGTCGCCGAGCTGGCCAGGGCGCTCGGCCTGCCGAAGGGGACGCTACACGGCATCCTGCGGACACTCGTGCGGGTGGGCTTCGTCGAGCAGGACCAGGAGACGGGCAAGTACCGCCTGGGCGCCACCCTGCTCCACCTCGGCAGCAGCTACCTCGACGTCAACGAGCTTCGCGCCCGCTCCATCAACTGGGCCGACGCGCTGGCCGGCCGCAGCAGGGAGAGCGCCTGGATCGGCACCCTGCACGAGGGCCACGTGCTGGTCATCCACCACGTCTTCCGCCCCGACAACAGCATGCAGACGCTGCAGGTGGGCACGTATCTGCCGACGCACGCGAGCGCCCTGGGCAAGGTGCTGCTCGCCTACGACCCCTACGACGAGCCGCCAGGCCCCCTTGAGCCGTACACCAAGAACACGCTGGCCGATCCGGCCGCGCTGGAGCGGGAGCTCGATCTGGTGAGATCGCGCGGCTGGGCGGCGGAGATGGAGGAGCTGACGGAGGGCGAGGTGGCCATCGCCGCGCCGATCAAGGACCCGCGCGGCCTGGTGGTGGGCGCGATCGGCATCCGCGGCGCCGTCGAGCGGCTCGCGCCCGGCGGCGAGCTGCACATGGAGTACGTCTCCTACGTACGGGACGCCGCCCGGGCGATCACTCGTGACCTGGCCAGATGACACTTGAACACCTACCACCCACCACATAGCATTCGTTCGGCATTGTCGAACCCGGAGCACTAGCGAGGAACCCAGTGCCTCGACCGCACTACATCGCAGCCATCGACCAGGGCACCACGTCCAGCCGGTGCATCGTCTTCGACGAAGGCGGCCACATCATCTCCGTCGCCCAGCGCGAGCACCGGCAGATCTTCCCCAGGCCGGGCTGGGTCGAGCACGACGCCGGCGAGATCTGGCAATGCGTACGCGGCGTGCTGGCCGAGGCGGTGAGCGGGGCCGGCATCGACAACGGCCAGATCGCCGCGCTGGGCATCACCAACCAGCGCGAGACCACGGTGCTGTGGGAGCGCGACACCGGCCGTCCCGTCTGCCCGGCGGTGGTCTGGCAGGACACCCGCACCGACGCGCTGACCAGGTCGCTGGCCGACCGGGAGCCGCTGTTCAGGGAGCGGGCCGGGCTGCCGCTGCACACCTACTTCTCCGGGCCCAAGATCCGCTGGCTGCTCGACGAGCACGACCTGCGCGAGCGGGCCGAGCGCGGCGAGGTGCTGTTCGGCACGATGGACAGCTGGCTGCTGTGGAACCTCACCGGCCGCCACATCACCGACGTGACCAACGCCAGCCGCACGATGCTGATGAACATCCACACGCTGGAGTGGGACGACGAGCTGCTGGCCGCGCTCGGGGTGCCGCGCGCCATGCTGCCGGAGATCCGGCCGTCGGCCGAGGTCTACGGGCGCACGCAGGACGGCGTCCCGGTGGCGTCGGCGCTCGGCGACCAGCAGGCGGCGCTGTTCGGCCAGACCTGCTTCTCCCCCGGCGAGGTGAAGAGCACGTACGGGTCGGGCAGCTTCCTGCTGATGAACACCGGGCACGAGCCGGTGGTCTCCAAGCACGGCCTGCTGACCACCGTGGGCTACCAGATCGGCGCGGGACCGGCCACGTACGCGCTGGAGGGCGCCATCGCGGTCACCGGCTCGCTGGTGCAGTGGCTGCGCGACAACCTCGGCCTGATCTCCAGCGCGGCCGAGATCGAGACGCTGGCGCGGACCGTCGACGACAACGGCGGCTGCTACTTCGTCCCCGCCTTCTCGGGGCTGTTCGCTCCGCACTGGCGCTCCGACGCGCGGGGCGTGATCGCGGGGCTGACCGGGTTCGTGACCAAGGGACACATCGCGCGGGCCGTGCTGGAGGCGACCGCGTGGCAGACCCGCGAGGTCGTCGACGCCATGAACGCCGACTCCGGCCTCGACCTGACGACGCTGCGCGCCGACGGCGGCATGACGGCCGACAACCTGCTCATGCAGACGCTCGCCGACGTGCTGGCCGTGCCGGTGATCAGGCCGATGGTGTCGGAGACGACCGCGCTCGGCGCCGCGTACGCCGCGGGCCTCGCCACCGGCTACTGGCCCGATCTCGACAGCCTGCGCGCCAACTGGCACAAGGCCGCCGAGTGGCGGCCGGCCATCGACGAGCAGGTCCGCGAGCGCGAATACCGCAACTGGAAGAAGGCCGTGGCCAGGACCCTCGACTGGGTCGAGCAGGAGGAGTGTGCATGACGACCACGATCGGCACCGACCGGGCACAGGTCCGCGAGGAGCTCTCCACCACCACTTTCGACCTGCTGGTGATCGGCGGCGGCATCCTCGGCACCTCGGTCACCTGGATGGCCGCCCAGGCAGGGCTGCGGGTGGCGATGGTGGACGCGGGCGACTTCGCCGGCGCCACCTCCAGCGCCTCGTCCAAGCTCGTCCACGGCGGCCTGCGCTACCTGCAGACGGGCAACGTCAAGCTGGTGGCGGAGAACCACCGCGAGCGCCGGGCGCTGGCCGCCGACATCGCCCCCCACCTGGTCAAGCCGCTGACGTTCCTGGTGCCCATCTACAAGGGCGGGCCGCACGGCGCGGCCAAGCTGGGCGCGGGCGTGTTCCTGTACTCGGCGCTGTCGGTGTTCGGCGACGGCATGGGCAAGGTGATCACGCCGAACCAGGCCGTGGCCAAGGTGCCGGCGCTGCGCACCGAGGGGCTGCGCGGCGCGGCCGTCTACGGCGACCACCAGATGAACGACTCCCGCGTAGCCGTCATGACCGTGCGGGCCGCCGTGGACGCGGGCGCCACCGTGCTCAACCACGCCGAGGTCGTCGACCTGCGCAAGACGAACGGCACCGTGTGCGGCGCCGAGCTGCGCGACCGGCTCGACGGCACCGAGTTCGGCGTCTCGGCCAGGCTCGTGCTCAACGCCACCGGGCCGTGGGTGGACCACCTGCGGCGCATGGAGGACCCGGACGCCGCGCCGAGCATCCGCCTGTCCAAGGGCGCGCACCTGGTGCTGCGCCGTCACGAGCCGTGGAAGGCGGCGCTGACCACGCCGATCGACAAGTATCGGGTGTCGTTCGCCATCCCGTGGGAGGACCACCTGCTGCTCGGCACCACCGACGAGGAGTACGTGGGCGACCCGGCCGACGTCCGCCCGACCGAGGCCGACATCGCGCAGATCCTCGACGAGGCCGGGCACTCCGTACGCGACACCCAGCTCAGGCACGAGGACATCACCTACGCCTTCGCCGGCCTGCGGGTGCTGCCCGGCGGGCCCGAGGATGTGACGGCGGCCAAGCGGGAGACCGTGCTGACCATGGGCTCAGGCGGCATGCTGTCGGTGGCGGGCGGCAAGTGGACGACGTACCGGCACATCGGCAAGCACGTGTTCGACATCCTCGCCCACCTGCCGGACCGGCCGCTCGGCGACGACCTGGTCACCCCGCTGCCCGCGGTGCCGCTGCCGGGCCTGGCCAGCCCCGACGCGGTGGCCATGCGGCTGTGGACCGACCGCGAGCGCGATGCCCGCATGGACCCGCTGGTCGCCAGGCACCTCGCCACCCACTACGGGTCGATCGCGTTCGACCTGGCCAGGATGATCCGCGAGGACCCGTCGCTCGGCGAGCGCATCCACCCCGACGGGCCCGACATCTGGGCGCAGGCGGTCTACGCCCGCGACCACGAGTGGGCGGCCACGGTGGACGACATCGTCCGCCGCCGCACCACGCTCACCGTACGCGGCCTGGACACGCCCGAGGTCCGGGCGAAGATCGCCGAACTGCTGGCCTGAAGTCACCGGCTCGCCTGGCGGCGTACGGACATCAGCACGCCCACCGCCGCCAGGCAGGCCACGATCGACGAGCCGCCGTACGAGACGAACGGCAGCGGCACGCCCACGATCGGGGTCAGCCCCACCACCATGCCGACGTTGATGAACGTCTGCGCGGCCAGCCAGCACACGATGCCGGCGGCGGCCAGCCTGCCGTACGGGGTGGCGGCCGCCGCCGCGATCGCCAGCGCCCTGTGCAGCACCAGCCAGAGCAGCACGAGCAGCAGCGCCGCGCCGGCGAAGCCCAGCTCCTCCCCCGCGACCGTGAAGATGAAGTCGGTGTGCTGCTCGGGGACGAACCTGCCGCCGGTCTGGTCGCCGTGGAACAGCCCGCGCCCGAACAGCCCGCCGGAGCCGACCGTCACCAGCGCCTGCGCCGCGTTGTAGCCGGCGCCCTGCGGGTCGGCCATCGGGTCGGCGAACGTGAGCAGCCGCTGCACCTGGTGCGGGCGGAGCAGCCCGAGGAACCAGGCCGCGACCGCCGCGCCGGCCCCGCCCCGGCCAGCAGCGCCAGCCACCGCCAGCGCACACCGGCCACCACGAGCATGCCGCCGGTGGTCATCACCATGATCATCGCGGTGCCGAGGTCGGGCTGGAGCATGATGAGGCCGAGCGGCAGCCCGGCCGCCGCCAGCGCGAGCGGCACCCGCCTGCGCGAGCGCTCGGCGAGCAGCACGGCCAGCATGAGCACCAGCGTGACCTTGGCCGGCTCCGACGGCTGCAGCTCAAGCCCGCCGATGCTCAGCCACGACTGCGCGCCGTTGGCGGTCCTGCCCAGCGGGGTCAGCACGGCGGCCAGGCCGAGCACGCTCACCAGGTAGGCGGGCAGCGCCCAGGCGCGCAGCGCGCCACGGCCGGGCAGCGCGACCACCGCCATGACGGCCAGGCCGACCAGCACGTTCACGGACTGCCTGACGAGGTACGTCTGCGGGTCGTCACCGGCCGCGGCCATCCTCGGCCGGGTCGCCGACCAGACCAGCAGCACGCCGGCCAGCGAGAGCGCCAGGGCGGGCAGCAGCAGCGGCCAGTCCACGGCCTTGAGCAGCCGCAGCAGCCCGCGGCGGCGCGGGCCCGGCAGCGCGCCGTCCGCGCGCAGGCGGCGCAGGACCTGGGGATCCTGGGTGGCGGTCATCGGCGGCTCCGCTCGGGCAGCGCGGCCTTGCGGCCCTCCAGGCCGTACATGCCGGACCAGATCTCCCTGACGGCGGGCGCCGCGGCCTCGCCGCCCGCGCCGCCCTTGGAGACCACGGCCACCACCACGTACTTCGGCTTCTTCGCGGGGGCGAAGGAGGCGAACCAGGACGTGTCGGTGGTCCCGTACGCCTCGGCCGTGCCGGTCTTGCCGGCCACCGCCAGCCTGCCGAACGGGAACCCGTCGAACGCCTGCGCCGCCGTGCCCGACCTCGGCACCTCGGCCAGGGCGTCGCGCAGGTAGCGCAGGGTCTTGGCGGGCACCGGCAGGCGTCCCGCGACGGGCGGGGTGATCTTCCGTACGAGGGCGCCGTCGGGGCCGCGCACCTCCTTGCCGACGCGCGGGCTGAACAGCGTGCCGCCGTTGGCCAGCGCCGCGTACGCGCGGGCCAGCTGCAGCGGCGTGACCAGCACGTCGCCCTGGCCGATGGAGAAGTTCGCGGCGTCTCCGGCGCTCCAGGCGTAGCCGCCCGCGCAGTTCTCGGCGGCCACCGCCTTCAGGTAGGCGGCCCTGCGGGGGTCCTTCTTGGCGACCTCCGGGTAGCCCTTGCGTGCCGCCTCGCACGTCTCGTCCCTGGTCGCCTCCCAGAACGCCTTCTTCCACGCCCGGTCGGGCACCCGTCCCGCGGCCTCGCCGGGCAGGTCCACGCCGGTCTTCGCGCCGAAGCCGAACGCCCGCGCCATGCGCTGCATGGCCTCGTCGTCGCCCTTGCCCCAGAGCTGCTCGGCGAAGCGGTAGTAGATCGTGTCGCACGACACGACGAGCGCGCGGTGCAGGTTCATGGTGCCGAGGTCCGCGCCGCCCGCGTTGCGGAACGCACGGTCACCCACCTGGTACGAGCCGGGGCAGTCGTAGCGGCCGTCGAGCGGGTAGCCGGAGGCCGCGGCGGCGGCCGTGGAGACGATCTTCCAGGTGGACGCGGGCGGCCACTGACCT
This sequence comes from Nonomuraea fastidiosa, assembly GCF_042751225.1. Classification (NCBI taxonomy): domain Bacteria; kingdom Bacillati; phylum Actinomycetota; class Actinomycetes; order Streptosporangiales; family Streptosporangiaceae; genus Nonomuraea; species Nonomuraea fastidiosa. The sequence goes on along the minus strand of NZ_CP170570.1, from coordinate 4,661,201 downwards.
TGAACGGCCCGCGACAGCAGCCGGTCGTCCCTGGTCAGCTTCCGGTAGTCGGCCTGGTCGATGCCGCCCGTCCACACGCGGGGGTCATAGCCGGGGGCGGAGGCCATCGCGACGATCCTGCCGGTGCGCGCCTCCATCACCACGGCCGCGCCCGAGTCAGCGCCGCGCGCGCCGCGTACCGCCTTGCTCAGCGCGCGCTCCACAACCCGCTGCACGTCCGCGTCGATGCTGGTGACCAGCGTCGAACCGGGCACCGGCGGCTGCTCGCGCACCGTGCGCAGCACCTGGCCCGCGCTGTCCACCACCACCTCCCTGCTGCCGGGGCGGCCCTTCAGGTCGGCCTCGTAGGCGGCCTCCAGGCCGTCGGCGCCCTTGCCCTCGCCGGGCGACAGGTAGCCGAGCACGTGCGCGGCCAGCTCGCCGCGCGGGTGGTCGCGTACGGGGGCGGGCGCCGCGCTCACGCCGGGGAAGCGCTCGGGACGCTCGACGATCTGCATCGCCTTGCGCTCGGCCACCCCCTCGGCGACCGGGATCGGCTGGTACGGCGAGCCCGCCCAGCACGGCTTGCCCACCTTCGGCCCGCACAGCCGGATCCGCCTGGCCAGCTCCTTGTAGGGCCGGTCGAGCAGCTCGGCCAGCGCCCGCAGCGTGGCGCGGCCGCCGTCGGGCTGGCGGCGCAGCGCCACGCGGTCCACCGAGACCGTCATCTCGGCGCGGTTGCGGGCCAGCGGGCGGCCCCGGTCATCGAGGATGCGCCCGCGCACGGGCGGGATGGCGATGCGGCGTACGTGGTCGGCGACGGCGGCTCGGGTGTAGCGCTCGCCGTCCACGATCTGCACCTGCCACAGCCGTCCGAGCAAGGTGATGAAGAGCACCGCCACCAGCAGGTGCACCAGTGGCAGCCGGAAGCGTGAGTGTCGCATCGGGAAGTCTCCGTGAAGCCCGGCGGCGCCGGATCAGCAGGCGCCACATCAGCGGGCCGGCGATCAGGTTGCACGGGAACGCGGCGAGCGCCGCTCCGGCGTCCGGCAGGGCGATGGCCGCCGTGGCGTCCGCCACGTGGCCGGGCTCCGGCGCGGGCGCGCCCGGCCAGACACCCAGGAGCAGCGCGGCGAGCACCGGGAGCAGGCCGCCGGCCGCGCTCGCGGCGAACACCCCGGCGGTGCCCGGCAGCCTGCGGGCGAGCCATCCCGCGGCGTATCCGGCCAGGCAGAACAGCAGCGCGCTGCGCCCGGCGGGCGGCAGCGCGGGCGGCACCAGGTCGGCGACCAGCCCGGCCGCGAAGCCGGTCACCGCTCCGGAGACCGGCCCCGTCAGCACGCCGGCCGCCACCGCCACGGCCAGCGACAGATCGGGCGCGGGGAACGGCAGCCGCCCGAGCAGGGTCACATCGAGCAGCGGGGCCAGCGCCACCGCCGCGGCGAGCCTAATCCGCATCCTTGATCACGCCCACCACGTCGAGGGTGCTGAAGGTGACGGCCGGGCGCACCAGTGCGGTGCGGGTGAGCTGGTCGCGGGCGGGGTCCACGCGCTCGACGGTGCCCACGGGCACGCCTGGCGGGTATGGCCTGCCCCCGCTCGACCCCAGCGTCTCCACCCGCCGGCCCGGCCGAAGCTCGGTGTCGGCGTCGAGCAGCCGCAGCGCGAGCAGCCCGTCGCGGCGGCCCTCGACCGTGCCGATCACGCCGGAACCGGCCACCCTGACTCCGACGGCGGCCGACGGCGCGGTGATCGACAGTACGGTGGCGACGTCGGGACCGGCCTCGACGACCCGTCCCGCCAGGCCGTCCGCGGTGACGACGGCCATGTCGGCGGCCACTCCCTGCCGGGTGCCCGCGTCGATGGTGACGCTGTCGCCGCGTACCGCGACCACCCGGGCGTCGACCAGCGACACGCTCGGATGCGCCGCCTCGATGCGGTGGCGCTGGGCATCGCGGGCGCGGGCCGCCCGCTCGGCCCACAGCTCGGCGGCCAGCCGGTTGGCGCGCCGCTCGGCCTCCTCGGCGCGGCGGACCGCGTCACCGCCGCCCGCGAGCGAGCCGAGCGGCCTGGTGGCCTCGCCGAGCAACTCCTCGGCCGGCCCCACCACGGCGGCGGACGCGGCACGCATCACCGACGCGTGCCCGCGCAGGTCCAGCGTGACCAGCACGGCACCGGCGACCAGCAGGATCGCCAGTACCCGGTGACGCCGCAACGGACGCCCACGCATCGCTCACCACCTCTCGAAAGCAGAACGTGCCGGAACGACTTCGGGGAGGGCGCTTACGCCACCCTCCCTGGCGGGCCATCGGGGGAACCGGATCGGCCGGGCACACCCGTTCTCGAAAAGGGCCCGCCTGAGGCAGGCCGGTCGGGTGTACGGCCCTACCGTCTGGGTTCGGGGATCAGCACGCCGTGGAGCCGGTCGAACTCCTCCACGCACCGTCCCGACCCCAGCGCCACCGAGTGCAGCGGGTTGTCCACGGTCCTGATCGGCATGCCGGTCGCCTGGCTCATCCGCTTGTCCAGGCCGCGCAGCAGCGCGCCGCCGCCGGTCAGCACGATGCCGGTCCTGACCAGGTCGCCGGCCAGCTCGGGCGGGCACTGGTCGAGCGCCGTCTGGACGGCGTCGATGATCATGTGCACCGGCTCCTCGATGGCCTCACGGACTTCCCCCGCCGAGATCGTGACCGTCCTCGGCAGCCCGCTGACCAGGTCGCGGCCTCTGATGTCGGCCTTCGGCTCCTCCTCCTGCGGCCAGGCGAAGCCCAGCTCGATCTTGATCTGCTCGGCGGTGCGCTCGCCCAGCAGCAGCGAGTGCTCCTTCTTGACGTACGAGATGATCGCCTCGTCCAGCTCGTCACCGCCGACCCGCAGCGAACGGGCGGTCACGATGCCGCCCAGCGAGATCACCGCCACCTCGGTCGTGCCGCCGCCGATGTCGACCACCATGCTGCCGACCGCCTCGTGCACCGGCAGCCCGGCTCCGATGGCGGCCGCCATGGGCTCCTCGATGATGTACACCTTGCGGGCGCCCGCCTGGTAGCCCGCCTCCTTGACCGCGCGCTGCTCCACCCCGGTCGTCCCGCTCGGCACGGCCACCACCAGGCGCGGCTGGGTGAAGTGGCGGCGGCGGTGCACCTTCTGGATGAAGTAGCGCAGCATGCGCTCCGCCACCTCCAGGTCGGTGATGACGCCGTCGGCGAGCGGGCGGATGGCCACGATGTGACCGGGCGTCCTGCCGATCATCTGTTTGGCCTCGGCGCCGACCGCGACGATCTTCTCGGTCCTGGTGTTGAGCGCCACGACCGAGGGCTCATCGAGGACGATGCCCTTGTTGCGGACGTAGACGAGCGTGTTGGCCGTGCCGAGGTCTACTGCCATGTCACGGCCGAGGAAATCCAGCACAGACATGTCCCCCCAGGAAATGGACTGGACCCGCGGTGACAGAGGAACAGCACTCAGGGCGGTGTGACACTTCGCCCGCATCTGAAAAACTTATAACTCCATAAGCAAGTTTTCGCAACATGTGAGTAGAGCTTTTCTGTAGCGGGAGTTGTACCCAAGGTGAGGTGGCGTGCGCCTATGGCGGGGCAGGTGGTGGGCATGCGTACACCGATGAACGAAGCCCTGATCAGGCACTTCACGGATCTGCGCGACGGCGTGCACGGCGGGGCCGTCACGCGCGATGACAAGGAACGCCTCTTCGCCCGTGCCGTCGAGCTGCTCGACCCGGTGGCGTGCCGGGTGCTCGACGAGGCCAATGCCGACCTGCTGCTCGGCACCGGGGAGGTCGTCGCCAGCGGCGTCACCCGGTCGCGGGAGGGCGGGCTGAACGCGATGTGGTCGCTCACCTGGCCGGAGCAGCGCGCCGCCCGCGTGCAGCCGATCGCGCTCGTCGCCCACTTCGGCTGCGATTTCCTCCACCCGCACCTGCGCGGCAACACGGTCGGCGACTGGCCGCTGAACGTCTTCGACGAGTCCGACGCGGCCGGGCAGCTCGACACGCTCCGCGCCATCGCCGCCGCCGACGCCCACAACCTGGTCTTCCAGGAGAGCCACCGCCTGATGCCCGCCGCGACCAGCGCCGTCCCCGCCTCATGACCGGCCGCGCACATGCGACCGCCCCGCCCCCTGAGTGAAGGGGACGGGGCGGACAAAGCCTCAGTGCGGCGGCCGAACTCCAACGGGCCGAGCCTCAGCGCGGGAATCTGGGCGCCCGGCTCGGCAGCCGAACCGGGATGGACCGGCCTCGGCGCGAAGCTCGAAGGCGGACGGACCGGCGACGGGCTCCAGCGCGGAGGCCGGGGCGCGCGGCCTCGCGGGAGATCAGGCCTCGGTGAAGCCCCGGGCACGACCGCCCGCGGACTCGCGGACGGCGGCGGCAACCGCGGTGGCGACGTCGGGGTGGAAGACGCTGGGGATGATGTAGTTGGGCCCCAGCTCCTCGGGCGTGACGACGGCGGCCAGGGCACCGGCGGCGGCCAGCAGCATCTCCTGCGTCACCCCGGCGGCCTGCGCGTCGAGCAGCCCGCGGAACACGCCGGGGAAGGCCAGCACGTTGTTGATCTGGTTGGGGTAGTCGGAGCGGCCGGTGGCGACCACGGCGGCGTGCTGGCGCGCCTCGTCGGGCGACACCTCGGGTTCGGGGTTGGCCAGCGCGAACACGACCGGATCGGGCGCCATCGAGGCGATGTCGTCACCGGTGAGGATGCCGGGCGCGGACACGCCCACGAACACGTCGGCGCCCTTGACCGCGCCGCGCAGGTCGCCGGAGTAGCCCTCGGCGTTGGTGTGGTCGGCGATCCAGCGCAGCGAGTCGTCGAGGTCGTCGCGCCCCTTGTGGACGGCGCCGAGGTAGTCGCAGACGATGACGTTGCGGGCCCCGGCCGCCAGCAGCAGCCGCAGCACGGCGTTGCCGGCCGCGCCCGCGCCCGCCATGGTGATCTTGACGTCTTCGATGTTCTTGTTGACCACCCGCAGCGCGTTGGTGAGCGCCGCGAGCACGCAGATGGCGGTGCCGTGCTGGTCGTCGTGGAAGACGGGGATGTCGAGCAGCTCGCGCAGCCGCCGCTCGACCTCGAAGCAGCGCGGCGCGCCGATGTCCTCGAGGTTGATGCCGCCGAACCCGGGAGCGATCACCTGCACGGTGCGGACGATCTCGTCGACGTCCTGGGTGTCGAGGCAGATCGGCCAGGCGTCGATGCCGGCGAAGCGTTTGAACAGCGCCGCCTTGCCCTCCATGACGGGCAGCGCGGCCTCGGGACCGATGTTGCCCAGCCCCAGCACGGCCGAACCGTCGGTGACGACCGCCACGGTGTTGCGCTTGATGGTCAGGCGCCGCGCGTCCTCCTTGTTGCGCGCGATCGCCATCGACACGCGCGCCACGCCGGGCGTGTAGGCCATGGACAGCTCGTCGCGGTTGCGCAGCGGCACCTTCGACTTCATCTCGATCTTGCCGCCGAGATGCATGAGGAACGTGCGGTCGGACACCTTGTGGATGACGACGCCCTCGATGGCCTCAAGGCTGTCGACGATCGCCTGGGCGTGGTCGGTGTCCCTCGCCGCGCAGGTCACGTCGATGCGGAGCTTCTCATGCCCCGCATTGGTGACGTCGAGGGCGGTGACGACCCCCCCGGCCGACTCGACGGCGTGGGTGAGCTGGCTTACGGCACTGCCGCCGGCCGGCACCTCAAGCCGCACGGTGATGGAGTACGACACACTTGGGACGGTCGTCACGTCGATCGCTCCTTCGGGACTGACCAAGAATGCCTCCCATGTTAGGGGGCTTTCGGTCAACCCCGCGCCTCGGCCGCCATGACGATCAGCTCCACGCACGCGGGAATGGGAATCGTGGTGCTGTCGAGAACCATGTGATACAGGCACGGATCGGACGGATCGACGCGGTAGAAGTGGCGTACGTACGCGGTCCTCGCGCGGTCGTTGTCCTCGATGATGTCGCGTGCCTCACGCTCGCTCATCGAGCCGAGCGTGGCCGTCTGGTGAACGCGGCGCCGCAGCGGCGCGTCGAGCCGCACGTGCAGCGCGCCGGGATGGCCGGCGAGCACCACCGCGCCCGCCCGGCCGAGGAAGACGCCGCCCTGGTCGCGGGCCATCTCCTTGAGCAGGCGCTCGGTGTGGCGGACGAACTCCTCGGGGGCGAGCGGCATCGCGCCGGGGACGTACATGTCGACGCCCCCGAACGTCACCGTCGGCAGCCGCATCGCCCCGGAGAACAGCCGCCCCAGGCCGTGCTCGGCGCGGTCGTCGTGGGCGAGCGCCTCCTCGAGCGTGCAGCCCAGCTCCTCGGCCACCGCGCTGGGGATCGCGCGGTCGACGAAGGGCACGCCGAGCCGCTCGGCCACGGCCGGGCCTATCTGGCTACCGGCCGTGCCGTATGTCGCCGATATGGTGACGACCCGCATACCCCCAGGCTAGAACAGGGCGCTCGCCAACGCTCTGCGCGCTTTCCCCAAAGATGGGTCATCGGCGGGCAGGGTGTCGAAAAGGCCGAGCAAATGCTTCCTCGCCCGGTCGCGCTCGTCGCCTGAGGTGCGCTTGACCACCGCGATGATGCGGTTGAACGCCTCGTCGACCTTGCCGGCCAGCATCTCCAGGTCGGCGGCGTCGAGCTGGGCGTCGATGTCGTCGGGGTTTTCCTGGCGCCGCTGCACGTCGGCGGGGTCGAGCTGAGACGTGCGCTTGATCAGGCTGACCCCCGCCAGCCCCATCTTGGCGTCCTCGTTGCCGGGCGCGCGGGCCAGCAGCCGCTCGTAGGCCGCGATCGCCGCGTCGTAGTCGCCCGCCTCGATGGCCTGCTCGGCGGCGACCAGGTCGGGGTCGGCGGGCGGGGCGGCCTGCGCCTGGCCCTCGCCCTGCGCCGGCGGCCTGGCGCCCGGATTGGCCTGGTAGAACTGCTCGACGGCCTTCATCAGCTCGTCGAGCCAGCGCCGCACCTCCTGCTCGGGCAGCACCTGCTGGAATCCGGTCACGGCCTGGCCCTGGAAGATCGCCAGCACGGTCGGCACCGCCTGCACCCGCAGCGCCTGCGCGATCTGCGGGCTGGCGTCGACGTTGACCTTGGCCAGGACGACCTTGCCGCCCAGGTCGCCGACCACCTTCTCCAGGACGGGACTGAGCTGTGCGCTGCCCGGCGCCCTCGGCGACCACAGGTCGATGACGACCGGCACGGTCATCGACCGCTCGATCACCTCCGCAGAGAACGTCTCCTCGGTCACGTCGACGACCGAGGCCGACGCCGCCTGGGGACCTGCCGCCTCCCGCCGGGCCTGCGCCTCAAGAGCCTGCTTGCGCGCGCCCAGGTCTATCGCTCCGTAGAGTGACCCGGGCCTAGAGAAGTCCGCCATGCTCTTCATCTTGCCGTATGGACGAAGCCGGGAAGTCACCCGCCGCCACCCGCAACGTGCGCAACTGGTCGAACATCCGGTGGAGTTCGTCCTCGGCGTACATGCCGAGACCGAACTCGGCCTCCATGAGGTCGGCGGTGGCGCGGCGCACGACGTCCCTGCCCTTGTCGGTGATCTCGGCGAGCACGCCGCGGCCGTCGCGCGGGTTGGGCATGCGGCACACGAAACCGGACTTCTCCAGCCTGTCCACCGTGTTCGTGACGCTCGTGGGATGAACCATGAGACGTTCCCCGATCTTGGACAGCGGCAGCGCACCCGTTCTGCTGAAGGTCAACAGGACAAGCGCCTCATATCTGGCGAAGGTCAAGTCATAGGGCTTCAGGAGCGAGTCAAGTTGCGACAGCAGGATCTGATGCGCTCTCATGATCGAGGTGACGGCGGCCATGGCGGCGGAAGGCCCGAAGTGAGCGCGCCAGCTCTCCGCGGCGCGGTCGATGGGATCGAACGGCAGGTTGAGCGGCTTGGGCTGCGACACAGCGCTACGGTAGCGCGCCGCTCGTCCCGGTTCGTCTGATTACTGTCAGCGACAGCTCTCTTTGCTTGACCAAGAATCCGGACGTCAATCATCACGCTCAGTTATGGTTCTCGTACGTATGGTGACGCGGACGCCAAGTTCACGGCCTGTGGGGACCGGCCGTGACTGTCCGGCTCCGCTTCGCCTCGGGGCACGGGGGGTGCTTGATGAACTTCAACGGGGATAAGGGTGCGTGAGCACGCGGGCGTTTCACGGGAGGAGCTGAAGCACAGCGCGGCCGTCACCGTCGCCGTCCTGCTTGCTGTCGGCCTGATCGCGGCGTGGAACGTCCTGATCCCGGGCGTAGACGCGTGGGAGAACATCGTGGCCGCGGTCATCGGCTCGCTCCGGCTGACCGGGCCCGTGGCCGCGGCCTTCGCCGCCTGGGTGGCGCTGCGCAAGCGCCGCGCGCTGCGCGGGCGCTCGCTCACGACGTGGCGGGCGCTCAAGGCGCCGCTCGCGATCGTGGTGGTGGTGCTGGGCTCGTTCGGCGCCACGGTGCTGGTGCTGGCCGTCAAGACGGTGCTCACCGACCAGGCGGGCCGGCTCAGCTTCTCGGGCCTCGGCATGGGCATGGCCGGGCTGGCGCTCTACTCGGTGATCGGGTGGGTGGCCGGCTGGGTCGCGCCGCGGCCGTACACGCCGCCGATCGCCGGGCTCGCCTGCTACGGGCTGTTCTCCTGGCTGGCCGACGACCGGGGCTGGGCCGACAAGCTCGCGCCCGGCACCGGCGAGCCGTACGACCTGTTCCAGGGCCTCAGCGGCACGACGTTCCTCGACCAGACGATCTGGCTGCTCGGCATCACGGCCGCGCTGCTGCTCGGCTGGGCGGCGCTGGTGACCAGGCAGGCCATGGTGCTGGCGTGCGCGCTGCTCGCCGTGCTCGCGGCCGGCATGGGAGTGTCGCGGGTGCTGACCCAGGCCAAGCCGGCCGCGGCGGTCGACATCGCCTACAGCTGCCAGGAGTGGCCGATCACCGTGTGCGTGCATCCCGGCATGCGGGCGGGGCTGACCGAGCTTGGGGCGACGTTCACGCAGATCGCCTCCAGGCTGGCGGGCACGCCCGCCGCGTTCACGCGGGTCGAGCAGCGCCCGCTGGACGACGAGCTGAAGCCGGCCAACGGGCTCGCGCCGGTGCACGTGCCCGACCTGTCGGCCGGGTTCGCCGAGGAGGCGGCGTACGAGTACGTCGAGTCGCTGGCGCCCCGCTGCCAGACCACGGTGGCGGAGGGCTACCGGCAGATCGTGACGGCCTGGCTGCGCGGCGAGCCGCTGCCGGGCACTCCGCTGCCCGAGCACCAGTTCGCCACGCAGTGGTTCTCCTCGCTGAGCGAGCCGCAGCGCCGCGAGTGGCTGCGCATGTTCTACACCGACTTCCAGGGCTGCCGCCTGTCGAGCACCCACTTCGGCGGCGGCCCGGGCCACGCGCGCATGGCGCCGCAGGTGCGTCCGACGCCGGAGTCGAGCCACGTCTACCCCGTCTACCCGGGCCCCGGGACCACGGTGGACGCGGCGCCCGGCACCACGTCGCAGACCCCGTCGGCTGGCCGGCCCGAGGCGGCGGGCGGCTCCGTCTCCTGACGCGGGTCCGCGTCCTGAGGCGGGTCCGCGTCCTGAGGCGGGTCCGCGTCCGGCGGCGGGTCCGTTTCCTGAAGCGGGTCCGTCTCCTAAAGGGAGCCAAGTTGTCACCGGGAAGCGGGCACTGATGATCGCTCAGCGGGTACTCATGCCGCATGACGACTTCCCAGACGTCGCCGCCCGCGGTGAGTCCCGGGCGGAGCCGGTGGTGGCGATACGCGGCGGGCCTGCTGGTGCTGGCCGTGCTGCTGGTGGTGGGCGGGCGGCTGGCCTGGTCGTGGCTCGACCCGCTGGGCGAGCGGACCATCGACCGCAGCCAGCCGGTGGTGCTGCAGTCCATCAAGGACCTGGCCAGGTTCGAGGCCGCGACGGGGAACTTCCAGGTGGTCGTCGACCTGGAGAAGGACGCCGCCTTCCTGCCCGACGCCATCAAGGGCACCCGCACGTTGTTCGTCGGGGCGGGCGGGGTGGACGCCTACGTCGACTTCTCCACGCTGGCGGCGGACGGCGTGACGGTCTCGCAGGACCGCACCGAGGCCACCGTCCGCGTGCCCAGGGCGCAGCTTGAGAAGCCCAACCTGGACAACCGGCGCTCCTATGTCTTCGCCCAGCAGCGCGGCCTGATCGACCGGGTGAGCGACTTCCTGTCCGGCTCGCCCGGCGACCAGCGGGAGCTGTACCTCCTGGCCGAGAAGAAGATCACCGAGGCGGCCGTGGCCGGCGACCTGCGGGCCAGGGCCGACGCCAACACCAAGGCGATGCTGTCGGGACTGCTCAGATCCCTGGGCTTCACCAAGGTCACGGTCAAGTTCACCGACGAGCCCTAGACGCTCCTCACCTGCGCCTTAGGCGCTTCGTGCGCCCGTCTAAGTACTCCTCATCCGGGCCGGCGCCGAGAGATAGGGCATCCGCCCGATGTGCGGGAGGGGGCCTTAGGCGGAGTCTTAAGAGTGCAGGGGAACGAACTGAAGGGGCATCGGGATGAACGCCGAATTCGACTACGCGGTCATGCAGTACCAGGCATCCGAGCTGCGCCGCGCCGCCGCCGAGGAGCGCCGCGCGCGGCAGGCGGGACGCGAGCGGCCGGCCGCAGCGCCGGCACCGCTCGGTCTTCGCCCGGCTGCTGTCCTCATGACCGCCCACAGACGGCCCGGCCGCATCCTCCCTCGCGGCCGGGCTGAAGCGCCCCCGTAGGGGCGGCCGCGAACTTCCGTGCCGGAGTCCTGGCCGGTGCGGGAGGCGGCATCGACGAGGCCCCGGTCCTTCAGCGCGGACCGGGGCTTCGTCATGCCCGGCGTTCGTCACGTTGTGTCATCGCGCGCGGGCGGATGATGATGCTCGTATGAGCAGGCGCGCACTGGTGTGGAGCGGCTCCGTGGTCGCTGTCGTCGCCCTGGCGGCGCTCTGCGTCCACGCCGCGGGCACGGGGCTGGACGAGACCGACACCCTGACCGGGGTGGTCGGGGCGTTCGTGGGGCTCGCCGGGCTGGGGGTCTCCGTGTACGGGTTGATCCGCGGCGACCCGCCCCGGAATGCAGGAGCAGGTTCCGTGGTGGTCAACGGCGACAACTCGGGCGTCATCGCGACCGGGGACGCGGCCGACGTACGCATGACCGCTCAGCCACCCCGTGAGGACGGCAGCATGACCACCGAGCCGCCGCCGGAGGACGGCCCCTCCTGAGCGGGCGTCAGGACTTCGGAACGCTGATCAGCAGCGCGTCGCCCTGGCCGCCGCCGCCGCACAGACCGGCCGCGCCCAGGCCGCCGCCCCTGCGGCGCAGCTCGTGCGCCAGCGTGAGCACGATGCGCGCGCCCGAGGCGCCGATCGGGTGGCCGAGCGCGATGCCGCCGCCGTTGACGTTGACCTTGTCGAGCGGCACGCCCAGCTCCTTGACCGACTGGAGCACCACGCTGGCGAACGCCTCGTTGATCTCCACCAGGTCGAGGTCGTCGGCCGTGACGCCCTGCCGCTTCATGGCGTGCTTGATGGCGTTGGCGGGCTGCGACTGCAGCGAGGCGTCGGGGCCCGCGACGTTGCCGTGGCGGCCGATCTCGGCCAGCCAGGGCAGTCCCAGTTCCTCGGCCTTGGCCTTGGACATCACGACGACCGCGCAGGCGCCGTCGGAGATCTGGGAGGCCGAGCCCGCGGTGATCGTGCCGTCGGGCGCGAAGGCCGGGCGGAGCTTGGCCAGCGTCTCGACGGTGGTGTCGCCGCGTACGCCCTCGTCCTCCTTGACGATGACCGGCTCCCCCCGGCGCTGCGGGATCTCGACGGGGACGATCTCGTCGTCGAACACGCCGTTCTTGATGGCCGCGGCGGCGAGCTGGTGCGAGCGGGCCGCCAGGCGGTCCTGCTCCTCGCGGCCGATGCCGAGCCTGGCGTTGTGGCGCTCGGTGGACTCGCCCATCGCGCACTGGTCGAACGCGCAGAACAGGCCGTCGTGCGCCATCGAGTCGATCACCTGCGAGCCACCGTACTTGACGCCCTTGCGCAGTCCCGGCAGCAGGTGGGGCGCGTTGGTCATGGACTCCATGCCGCCCGCCACCACGATCTCGAACTCGCCCGCCCTGATGAGCTGGTCGGCGAGCGCGATGGCGTCGAGGCCCGACAGGCAGACCTTGTTGATGGTGATCGACGGGACGGTCATCGGGATGCCGGCCTTCACGGCGGCCTGGCGGGAGGGGATCTGCCCGGCGCCGGCCTGGAGCACCTGGCCCATGATCACGTACTCGACGGCGTCGGGGGCGACTCCGGCCCTTTCGAGCGCCGCCTTGATCGCGATGCCGCCCAGCTCCACGGCCTGCAGTCCGGACAGGGAACCGAGCAGCTTGCCGATGGGGGTGCGAGCTCCGGCGACGATGACGGAACTGGACATGACAACGGCCTCCTGTGCTCGCGCGTCGGGTCTTTGACACCATACCCACGAGTAAGGCGCCGCTCGCCATGGAGGTGGACCACACATGTTCATGCGCATCGACCACATCGGGATCGCCTGTCGAGATCTGGAAGAGAAGATCGAGCTGTTCTCCCGGCTGTTCGATCTTGAGGTCGTCGCCAGGGAGGTCAACGAGGAGCAGGGGGTGAAGGAGGCCATGCTGCACATCGCCGACGGCGAGGGCGGGGGTTCCTACATTCAGCTCCTTGAACCGCTCTCCGACGACTCACCTGTGGGAAAATTCCTGGCGAAGCGGGGCGAGGGCGTCCATCACGTGGCATTTGGGGTGCCCGACGTCGCTGACGCCATGTCGAAAATCGGGGAGAAGGGTGTGAGATTGCTGGACGAGCGTCCCAGGCACGGGTCCATGGGCTCGCAAATCGCGTTCCTGCACCCCAAAGACGTGGGTGGAATGCTGACAGAGCTGGTCCAAGCCGCCAAGCGATAGCAGACCGCCACAAAACGTAAAAACCGCTCATATGTAACTAGTCACGCAGAAAGTTGGACGGGGCTTCGCACGCGGCACCAGCGGAGTACGCTTGACCTTCCACCGGACATGGGGCCTGCCGAGAGGCACAGGCTCCTGGTACGGATGCCCCGAACCCCCCGTCCGGCCCGTGTAGCCGTCTCGACAACCCAGGATCGAGCCTCCATGCAGTCCGACATCGACGCCCAGCTCAACAACTTCTTCGAGGACGCCCCAGCACGCGAGTTCGACGTCGTGCTGCGCGGCTACGACCGGCACCAGGTCCACGACCATCTCAAGCAGCTCGACGGGGAGCTCCGCCAGGCCAAGGAGCAGATCGCCGCGCTCCAGCGCGACCTGTCCGACTCCCAGCGCCAGCTGCAGGAGCAGGAACGCCCCACCTACTCCGGTCTCGGCGCCCGCATCGAGCAGCTGCTCCGCCTGGCCGAGGAGCAGGCGACCGAGCTCGTCCAGGCCGCGAGGTCCGAGGCCAACGAGATCAAGGCCGCCGCGAAGGTAGAGGCCGCCGAGATGCGCGCCGCCGCCGAGGCCGAGGCCGCCGAAAAGCGCGCCCAGGCCACCCGCGAGGCCGACGAGATGCGCACCAGCGCCGAGCGCGATGCCGAGGACATCCGCTCGACCGCCCGCCGCGAGGCCGAGGAGCTGACCAACACCACCGAGCGCGAGGCCGCCAAGCTCCGCGCCACCGCCGACCACGAGGTCGCCGAGAAGCGCGCCGACGCCGAGCGCGAGATCGCCAAGCTCCGCACCACCACCGAGCGCGAGGTCGCCCAGCTGCGGGCCTCGACCAAGCGCGAGCGCGACGAGATCCTCACCGCCGCCAAGCGGCAGGCCGACGAGATGCGCGCCCAGGCGCAGCGGGTGCTGGAGGAGTCCGAGGCCAAGCGGGCCCAGGACGAAGCCGAGTTCGAGATCCAGCTCGCCGCCCGCCGCGAGGAGGCCGAGCGCCAGGAGGCCGAGCGCCACGCCACCGCCCAGGCCGCCACGCAGAAGCTGGTCGCCGAGGCCGAGCAGCGCGCCGCCACCGCCGAGTCGCGGGCCACTAAGGCCACGCAGCAGGCCGAGCAGACCCGCCGCGAGGCCGACCTGCACGCCAAGCAGCTCGTCGCCAACGCCCGCAAGAGCGCCGAGAGCATCGTCGCCGAGGCCAAGGCCAGCGCCGAGACCATCGTCACCGAGGCGAAGAACGAGGCCGAGCGCACCCGCACCGCGATGCAGCGCCAGGTCGACGAGCTGACCCGCCAGCGCGACAGCATCACCAGCCACCTCGCGCAGCTCCGCCAGCTCCTCGGCGGCGCCCCGCTGCCGGGCATGGACTCCCCCGCCCCCGAGCCCGTCACCGCGGCTCCGGCGAAGCCCGCACTTGCCGCCGCCTCGACGTCGGCCTCGGAGTCGTCCGCCCCGGCGACGACGCCCGCTTCGAAGGCCGAGGCCAAGGCCGAGGACGACGCTGAGTGGTGGCAGGAGTAGCGACCGCTCACGGGGGCTGAACGACGGCTGGGGAGAGCCTGGCGACCGCACGGTCGCTAGGCTCTCTCTTTGCCGATGGGCGTGTACGAACCGGTACGAGCCCGTCATGCACCGTCGTCACCGACCCCTCCTGGAGTTCTCTGTTGTCCGCAGACGTCGGGCCCGCGACCAAGCGGGACGAAGCACCACCCCCGCCGCCTCCGGCCGACCACCCTCCCGTACGCGAGCAGTCACCGGACGGCGAGCCAGGAGTACCCCCGGAACACGAACAGGCGGAGCGGCCTTCCGCATCACGCGAGCCAGCCGGCGACGGAGAGCCGGGACGCCCCTCCGAACGCGAGGAGGCCACCGGCAGCGTGGGCGGGCGGGCCTATGGGGCGCCCGGCAAGCCGCTGGCTCGCGGCCCCTTCCTGTTCGGCCTGGTCGGCGGCCTGGGCGTGCTGACGGCGATCGCGCTCGCCCAGATGATCGTGGCCTCGCTGAGCACGATCATCCTGGTCGTCGTCGCGATGTTCCTGGCCGTCGGACTCAACCCGATCGTCGAGGCGCTCCAGCGCCGCGGCCTGGCCAGGCGGGGCGCCATCGCGATCGTGTTCATCGGCGTCATCGTGGCGTTCGTGCTGTTCGGGCTGGCGATCGTGCCGCCGGTCAGCAAGCAGCTCACCGAGTTCATCGACGCCCTGCCGGGCTACATCACCGAGCTGAGCAACCATCCCACGCTGCGCAAGCTCGACGCCGAGTACCAGATACTCCCCCAGGTCCGTACGTTCGTCACCACCACGCTCGGCCCGGCGCTGGCCAGCGGCATCATGGGCGCGGGCCTGGTGGTGCTCAACGGCGTGTTCACCACGGTGACGCTCGTGGTGCTCATGCTGTACTTCCTCGGCTCACTGCACACGATCAAGGAGTATCTGCTCAAGCTCGTCCCGGCCTCGCGGCGGGCGCGGACGCGGGCGATGGCCGAGGAGATCCTCACCGGCATCGGCGGGTACGTCGCCGGCAACGTGCTCATCTCCGCCATCGCGGGCGTGCTGACCTGGATCTTCCTGTCGATCATCGGCGTCCAGTACGCGCTCGCGCTCGCCCTCGTCGTGGCGCTGACCGACCTCATCCCGCTCGTGGGCGCCACCATCGGCGCGGTCATCGTCACCGGCGTGGCGCTGCTCGACTCCCTGCCCGCGGGCATCGCCTGCGCGATCTTCTTCGTGGTCTACCAGCAGATCGAGAACTACTTCGTCTACCCCAGGGTGATGAAGCGCTCGGTGGACGTCACGCCCGCGGTGACCGTGATCGCCGCCCTGTTCGGCGGCGCCCTCCTCGGCATCGTCGGCGCCCTGCTCGCGATCCCGGTGGCGGCGGCGATCGCCCTGATCATCCGCGAGGTCGTCGTACCCCACCAAGACCGCATCTGACCCCCGCCCCGCACCACCGGGGCACCTGCCCCCGGCCGGGCCTGCCCGGAGCAGCGTGGTGATCCGCGCAACCTGTTGATGCGCAGCAGATGGCCGAACCTCAGCAAGCAGCGCCGTCACCGGCTGATACGCAGCAGAGGGCCGGTCACGGCAAGCGGCGCCGTCACCGGCGCGTCTGACCGAGACCCAGCGGGCCGCCCCATCGGACCATCGGCTACCGGAGTGCCCGGAGGGTCACTTGGCCGCCTGGTTGATGCGCAGCATGTTGCCCGCCGGGTCGCGGACGGCGAAGTCGCGTACGCCATAAGGCTGGTCGGTCGGCTCTTCCAGCACCTCGTAGCCGGCGTCCCTGATGCGCTCGAACGTCGCATCGCAGTCGTCGGTCTCGAAGATGACCGCGCGCAGCAGCCCCTTGGCGAGCAGCTCCGCCATGGCCTGCCGGTCGGCGGGCGAGGCGTCGGGGTCGGCGAGCGGCGGCTCCAGGACGATGTTGACGTCGGGCTGCGAGGGCGAGCCGAGCGTGATCCAGCGCATGCCCTCGAAACCGACGTCCTGGCGCACCTCCAGGCCGAGGCAGTCGCGGTAGAAGGCGAGCGCCTTGTCGTGGTCGTCGACCGCGATGAAGCAGGTGTTGAGTCGGATGTCCATGCCGGTCACGTTACGTGTCGGGACGCTGTCTTCGCCGCCTGACGCCGCACCGGCCGGGAATACTTCTTCGCGTAACAGGACGGGATGGCGGCCGCCTCGTGGTGGTCACGGGCGCGGTAGGCGCTCGGGCTCTCGCCGACCAGCTCGGTGAAGCGGGAGCTGAACGAGCCCAGCGACGTACAGCCGACCGCGAAGCACACCTCGGTCACCGTCATGTCGCCGCGCCGCAGCAGCGCCTTGGCCCGCTCGATGCGGCGCGTCATGAGGTAGCTGTAGGGCGTCTCCCCGAACGCCGCACGGAAGCTGCGCGAGAAGTGCCCGGGCGACATGAGGGCGACGCGAGCCAGCGCGGGCACGTCGAGCGGCTCGGCATAGTCGCGATTGATCACATCGCGTGCTCGCCGCAGCCTGACCAGGTCCTCAAGCGTCACGTCCCCAGCATGGCACACCCCACCGACAATCCCCCGCCCCCGGCTCAGCCACGCACGCCCCGCCCTTCACTCGCCTGGTCACGGCGGCGGCGCACCCTTCTGCACGCACACCCGGTCACCCGCTGCGCCACTGTCCACCTGGATCGGCACGGCCGGGCAGCGCTCCGCCTCGCACTCGGCCGGCCCGGTCACCGCACGGCTTCACGCACGTCAGGCCGGTCGTCGCGCGAGCCCGCACGCGCCTGAGAGCCGGTCCCCTCGCGAGCCCGCACGCACCTGAGAGCCGGTCCCCTCGCGAGCCCGCACGCGCCTGAGAGCCGGTCCCCTCGCGAGCCCGCACGCACCTGAGAGCCGGTCCCCTCGCGAGCCCGCACGCGCCTGAGGGCCGGTCCCCTCGCGAGCCCGCACGCACCTGAGGGCCGGTCCCCTCGCGAGCCCGCACGCGCCTGAGGGCCGGTCCCCTCGCGAGCCCGCACGCGCCTGAGAGCCGGTCGCCGCGCGAGCCCTTACACATGGCAAGGCCGGTCGCCGCGCAGATGCGCGCGTGCGACGTACCTGACCTCAGGGCCGGTGGTTGCGCAGCTCCGTGCGGAGGAACTCCGTGACCGCCGCGTTGAACGCCTCCGGCTGCTCGACCGCCGTAAGGTGCCCCGCCTTGGGGATGACCTCCAACCGGCCGTCGGGCGCGGCCTTGGCCATGGCGGCGGCGTCGGAGGGCGGCGAGAGCTCGTCCTCCTCCCCCACGATGACCAGCAGCGGCACCTTGAGCGCGGCCAGCGTGTCGGAGGAGTCGGGCCGGGCCGCCATCGCGCGCTGCGCCCAGGCGGCCGCGCCGGGAGGCGCCGACTGCACGAGCCCCTTGACCCGGCCGAACACCATGGCCCTGCGTTCCTTGGTCGTCGGCCCGATGAGCCCGGGCAGGACCTCGCGCACCAGCACCTCGCTGCCGGAGGCGAGCACGGCCTGGGCGATGCGTTCTCTGTTCTCCCTCGCCTGTGGCGGGTCCGGGCTGGCCTTGGTGTCGGCCAGGATGACGCCGAGCACCCGGTCGGGGTGCCGCCTGCAGAACGCCATGGTCACGTAGCCGCCCATCGACAGCCCGCCGATCACGGCCTTGTCGATGCCCTCGTCGTCGAGCAGCGCGGCGACGTCGTCGGCCATCAGGTCGAGTGACGGCTCATCGTCGCCCAGCCGCGACCCGCCGAAGCCGCGCAGGTCGGGCGTGATGACGTGGCAGACCCTGGCCAGTCCTTCCCGCTGGGCCAGCCACATGGCCGACGAGAGCGGGAATGCGTGAAGCAGCACAAGCGGGATCCCGGTCCCGGCCGATCTCGTGTAGAGCTGCACGGACCTCACGGTAACGCGGTTCACGGCGACATTCACTCAATGGCCCAAGCTGAATATCGCGCTAAATGTCGCACACGGCTAATGTCCGCCCTAAAACTGGCATTGCTCGGCGATTAAATCACCCGCACCATCCCACTCCGACCGCCCCCGGTTTTCGGGTTCCCAGTGCTCGATGCCGATATTCGGTGCTCGGTCCCGGGCCTCCCGCTTCCGGTTCTCGATGGCCGGGGCCTCCCGCTCCCGGTTTCCGACGGCCGGGGCCTCCCCCTCCCGGTTCCCGACGGCCGGCGCCTCCCGCTCCCGGTTTCCCACGTCCAGGGGCCTCCCCCTCCCGGTTCCCGACGTCCAGGGTTCCAGCTTCCGGCTCGCGGGCTTGCGGCTTGCGGCTTGCGGCTTCCGGCTCCCGGGGGACTCCCCGGTGCGGGAGCGTCCCCTTCCCGGGGCCGCCGACGGCGACAGGGCCGGAGACGGCGACGCCCGGCACCGGGAGGTACTTCGGTGCCGGGCGTCGCCGTCGTTCACGGCCGCTGCCGGGGCGGGCGGGCCGCGACCGCGGTCACCGCTCGCGCCCCAGCGGTCACTGCGCGGCGAGCTGAGCGATCTGCTCGGCGCTCAGCGCGGAGTCGTAGACGCGGACGTCGTCCACGGCCCCGGGCCAGTACCCGGTGAACGCGCCCTCCGCCTTCGTCCGGCCGAGCTGCAGCGGCCCCGTGGCGTTCCAGGTGCTCACGTGGTCCACGACGGTGCTGGATGCGAGCCGGCCGTTGACGTAGATGCGGAGCTGCCCGGCGAGTGCGTCGTACACGCCGGCCAGGTGCGTCCATTCCAGCGGGGTGGGGATGGCGTCGGACCTCGTCCGTACGACCGATGCCGCGTCGGTGTCGGCGGTGGCCATGCCGAACACCCACCTGCCCTGCTCCTGGTCGAAGCCGAGCTGGAACCCGGCGGCCCGGTCACCGGCCTGGGCGACGGCGGTGGTGTCGGCGGTGGGCAGGTGGTCGAGCTGGGTCCAGGCGGTGACGGTGAAGCTGTTCCTGGTGTCGGCCACGGGGCCGCCGGTCTGGGCGTGGCCGTCCACACCGTCGAGGGCGAGCGCTCCGTCCAGCCATCCGTACGTCCACGAGGCGGCTCCGGACAGCGTCGCGGCGGTCGCCCGGCCCGAGGAGTCGGCCGCCGTGGTGCCGGACTCCTCGTCCAGCTTCCAGTGTCCGACCAGCGTGGCAGCGCTGTGGACCAGATCGGCGACCTCGTCGGCGAACAGCGCGCGGTCGTACACGCGCACCTCGTCGACGTCTCCTGGCCAGTTGCCCGAAGCCGCCCCGGCGACCTTTCCGCGGCCGATCGTCAGGGGGCCTGTGGCGTTCCATGTGGTGGTGACGGCAGCGGTGCCTTCGCGCCTGCCGTTCACGTAGAGGGTGATCCGGCCTGCCGCCGCGTCGTAGACGCCGACCAGGTGGGTCCATTCGCCGACGCGCGGCGCGGCGGACGACAGGGCCCGCACGGCCGGGGCGGAGTCGGCGTCGGCTTCGGTCATGGTCAGCGCCCAGCGGTCGTCTGCCTTGACGTACTGCAGGGCGAACGCGCCGGTGGCGGAGCCCTCCTGGGTGATGAGGGTGGCGTCGCCGTCGGTGGCGGTCAGCCGGGCCCATGCGGCGACGGTGAAGTTGCGCCTGGTGTCGACGATCGGCCCTGACGTCTGCGCGTAGGCGTCGGCCAGCCTGATCGCGCCGCCCGTACGGCCGGAGGTCCAGGTGGCGCCGTGCAGCGTGGCCGGGTGGGCGCCGCTCACGTCGGCGGCCGTGCCGCCCTGGCCTTCGTCCATCTTCCAGTGCGCGGCGGGAGCGCGTCCCGCGTTGACGTTGAAGACGTAGGTGCGGATGGGCCCGAGCTGGCCGGCGCGGTCCTTGCTGCGTACGGAGAGCACGTTGGGCCCGTCGTGCGACGGCGTGATCCGGATCGTGGCCGTGCCGTCGGCGCCGGCCGACACCTCGGTCGTCGGCGTGGTGTCCAGGCCGTAGAGGTAGGAGACGACATCGGTGACGCCGTTGGGGTCGAAAGTGAAGGTGCCCGCCAGGCCGACGCCGTCGCTCCAGGCGTTCTCCTCGAACTCGGGCGAGCTCACGACCGGTTCCTTACCGGGGGCGCTGGCGTCCACGGTGGCCTCGCACCACGGGCTCCACTCGCTGTTGGCGGTGCCGTCCTCGGCCCGTGCCCGCCAGCGCAGCAGCGCGCCGTCGGCGTAGTAGGCCTGCGGGATCGAGACGCTGAACGCGGTGCCCGACGACCCCTCCGGAGTGGTGTAGTCGCCGATCTTGTTGCCGTCCCCGTCGAACCACTGGAAGCGAGCCTTGAGCGTGTTGTCGACGTCCTTCAGCCTGGCCCACAGCCTGGGTGCGGGGGTGCTGATGACGGGCCGGTCGTCACCGGAGACGCAGGGGCCGCCCGGGTCGGACCAGACGTCGGCCGCGGACGGGTCGTCGGGGAAGGAGTTGTACTCGATGACCAGGCTCGGGTTGTTCTTGAACTTCTTCCACGCGTAGACGTCGGACTCGCTGGTGGCACGCAGGCCGATGGTGACGTTCGGCCAGTTCAGCGCGGCGGCCTGGATGACCTGTGGGGTGACGTCGAACTCCACGCCGCCGGGCAGGCAGCTCGAACCCCAGCCCTTGGCGACGTTCTTGGTGTCCAGCAGGGTGACCCAGTCGGGCTGGTTCTTCCAGGTGGTGGACTTGCTGATCTTGCCGGTGGCCCACGCCTCGACCTTGCGGGCGCTGCAGGAGTACGACCACGTCTCGTACGTGCGCAGCGTCGCCTTCATGATCTGCTTGCCGTGGATGGCCGAGCCGGTGTTCATCTGGAAGAACGAGCGGTTCGTCTGCGACTCGACGTGCCCCACCCTGGCGACGTCGCTGGAGTTGAGGTAGTTGGAGTTGGGCCAGTTGCTCCACACGGCCGTCCAGGCGTTGCGCGCGGCCGAGAAGTACGGGTCGAGGTAGACGGGGAACTTCGTGCCGGGGTCGGTCAGCATCTCGCGGTCCGGCCGCAGCCGCAGCTTCTTGCCCGCCAGCTCCACGCCCATGGTGGCCTCGCGGGCCTCGGGCGAGCGGCCTTCCTTGAGCGCCTGCTGACTGGTGACGCCCTTGGAGTCCCACATCTTCGGCGTGGGCGCGATGAACAGCGTGCCGCCGCCCTTGTCGGTGGCCTCCAGATTGCCCGCCTTGTCGATCTCCAGGTTCAGGCCCTTGGCGGAGAGCGGGTAGGACAGCTCGGTCAGCTTTTCGGCGGCCTGCCGCGACTTGACGACCAGCAGGTGGGAGAAGCCGTCCACGTCGGCGGTGACCTGGAGGTCCACGCCGGGCATGACGTCGGCGTAGGTGGCGGTGTCGCCGTTCAGCGTGGGTTTGGGGAGCGGGCCCGTCCAGCCCAGCTCCATCGACTTGGCGCCGCGCGAGAGGCGGGCGAGCGGGGCGTCTCCGCCGCCGGAGAACGTCAGATCGACGGCGGCGGCGACCGGCTCCACCGCACCGTCGGGACGCAGGCGCAGCGTGGTGTCCACGGGCACCCAGCGGTCGTCCTTGCGGACGCGGACCGGGCGCACGTTCAGCTCCATCTTCATGGTGCCGTTCGGCTGGGCGAAGACCGTACGGATCTCGCTGCGCAGCGTCTCCACCTCGACCGGCTGCCCGGTGTCACGGGCCTTGGCGAGCGCCGCGCGTTCGGAGTTCTCCGGCCCTGCGACGGGCGCCGGCTCCGCCGGGCCGCCGGGCCTGGACGCGGCACCTGTTCGGCCTCCGATGGAGGCGCTGCCGCCAAAGTCGTGATCGATAACGCCGCCGCCACCAGCCCGTGCACTACTCGCATTCGCGCCTCGCCCACGCTGAGCAGGGATTACGCGCGGACGATGAACGTCGCCCGGCGTCTCCGCGATCTTCAATTGACGATCGGATTCTCGCCCGCGACGATCGCGAAGGCCAGAGTTCTGCTCATAATGCTCAAGAAATTCTTCAGCGCAGGCGGGCGCGACGGAGAGATTCGCCAGACCCCGGTGAGCAGGGCGCCCGCAGCCGGACACGACAGCGAGACTCACCAGACCCCGCTGAGCAGGGCGCCCGCAGCCGGACACGACAGCGAGACTCACCAGACCCCGCTGAGCAGGGCGCCCGCGGCCGGGCACGGCGGCGAGGCTCGTCAGATCTCGGTGGGGAGCGGCGCCGCGGCCGGGTTGACGCGCTTGACGATCTCGTTGAGCACGATCCGTACGTACGGCTCGCCCACCCACAGATGCTTGGCCCCGTCGACGCCGATGACCTCGGCCTGCGGCACCCGGGCGAACCTGGCCTTGGCCTCGTCGGGCCGCAGGTAGTCGTCGAACTCCGGCACCAGCACCACCAGCGGCCTGCCGAACTCCGCCCACGCGTCGAGGTCGGCGTCGGTGGCCCTGTGCAGCGGGGGCGACAGCAGGATCGCGCCTTCCACCAGCGGGTCGTGCGCCCACTTCAGCGCCAGCTCGGTCCCGAACGACCAGCCGACCACCCACACCCTGGGCAGGTCGTGGAACTCGGCGTACTCCAGGGCCGCGGCCACGTCGAACCGCTCCCCCTCGCCGCCGTCGAACGCGCCCTCAGAGGTGCCGCGCTCTGAGGAGGTGCCGCGCGTGTTGAAGCGCAGCACGGCCAGGTCGGCCAGGGCGGGCAGCCGGTTGGCCGCCTTCTTGTAGACGTGGCTGTCCATGAACCCGCCGTGGGTGGGCAGCGGGTGCAGGGTGACCAGCGTGGCCACCGGCGGCTTGTCGAGGGGCTGGGCCAGCTCGCCGACCAGGGTCAGGCCGTCGGCCGTGTGCAGCTCGATCGGCTCGCGCCGGGCGGGCAGCACGGTCGCCGCGCGAATCTCCACCATCGATCCCTTCAGTAACGCGTGCGGCCCGGGCCGCGGTCGAGTCTCTTACGCCAGCAGGCCTGGTGCCAGTGGCGGCGCTCCTCGTCGCCGCCCGGCCAGTTGGGCCAGGCCACCAGGTGGGGCTGCCCGCTGCGGATCTCCTGGTCGCAGCCGGGGCAGCGGTAGTTCTTCGTGGAGGTGGCGCCGGTGAGCATGCGGACCTTCCACTCTCCGTCGGGCCACTCCTCCACCTTGTCGATCCCGGTCGGGAAGGAGAACGGACGGGTGGACTCCCTGCGGCGGGCGCGGCGGGGGCTCATGAGCGGGGGAACGCGCTCGCGCCGGCGACGACGAGCTGGTCGAGCAGGGGGGCGGGGGCGAAGGCGGGCTCGCGGTATTCGGCGTAGAGCGCGCGCAGCCCGTCGCGTACGCGCTCCAGCCCCATGGCCTCCAGCGTCTCGAAGGGCCCGGCGGGGTAGCCGCAGCCCAGCCGCATCGCGGTGTCGATGTCGGCGACGGAGGCGTAGCCGGCGTCGTACATGCGGACGGCGTCGTTGAGGTACGGCAGCAGCAGCGCGTCGGCGACGAACCCGGCGCGGTCCTTACACGGCACGGGCGTGATGCCCAGCACCTTCATCAGGTCGGACGCGGCGGCCACGGCCTCCTGCGAGGTGAGCGCGGTGACGGCCAGCTCGGCCACCCGGTCGCCGTGCAGCCGCACCCCGACCAGCTTCGCCGGGTCGCGCAGGCGTACGGCGTGCTCGACCACCGGCCGGTCGCCCAGCCGCAGCACGACGTCGGCGGCCTCGCCCGAGCGCTTGAACCCGGCCGCATCGAGCCGCCCGGCCAGCTCGTCGGCCCCCGGCCCGGCCACGTCGAACGTCCTCACCCCCGAGCTCCGCGCGTCCTGCGGTTGCGGCGGCTCTCCGGTGTAGAAGCCGCCTTGCGACTTGCGGCCCAGCCGCCCGGCCGTGACCAGCTCGCGCAGCAGGGGCGACGGCGCGTGCCGCCGGTCGCGGGTCTCGTCGTAGAGGACTTCCATGATCTCGTACGCGGTGTCGAGCCCGATGAGGTCGAGCAGCTCGAACGGCCCCATCGGCAGCCCGGCGCCCTGGCGCATCACGGCGTCGATGCCGTCACGCGTGGCCACGCCCAGCTCCAGCAGCACGGCGGCGTGGTTGAGATAGGGCAGCAGCAGCCGGTTGGCCACGAACCCGGCCCGGTCGCCCACGGTCACCGCGGTCTTGCCGAGCCGTTCGGCGAGCCCCTCGACCGCGCCGACGACGCCGGGGTCGCTCAGCACGGTGCGCACCACCTCGACCAGCCGCATGACCGGCGCGGGGTTGAAGAAGTGCAGGCCGACCACCCGGCCAGGCCGCCCGGTGGCGGCGGCGATCGCGGTGACCGGCAGCGACGAGGTGTTGGTGGCGAGCACGGTCTCGGGCTTGCAGATGCGGTCGAGGTCGGCGAACAGCCTGAGCTTGAGCTCCAGGTGCTCGGGGATGGCCTCGACGACGAGGTCCGCCTCGCGCAGGTCCTCCCTGGAGGTGGTCAGCGTGACGCGGCCGAGGATGGCCTCGCGCTCCTGCGCGGTGAGCCTGCCCTTGTCGAGCGCCCGCGCCGTGGACTTCTCCAGCAGGGAACGGCCTCTCGCCAGGGCCTCGGCGTCGGCCTCGACGCCGAGCACGCGCAGCCCGGCTCGTGCGAACACCTCCGCGATGCCGGCCCCCATCGTGCCGAGGCCGACGACACCCACCCGTTCGAACGCCATGCGTCCAGTTTTCCAGAGGCATTAAGGTGGACGGTCATGCGGCTGGTCATCGCGCGATGCAGCGTGGATTACATCGGACGGCTCACGGCACATCTGCCCATGGCGCCCAGGCTGGTGCTCATCAAGGCCGACGGCAGCGTGAGCATTCACGCCGACGACCGCGCGTACAAGCCGCTCAACTGGATGAACCCGCCGTGCAAGCTCAAAGAGGACGGCGACACCTGGACGGTCACCCACGGCAAGACCGGCGAGAAGCTGGTGCTGACGATGGCCGAGATCCTCCACGACTCCTCCCACGAGCTGGGCGTCGACCCCGGCCTGATCAAGGACGGCGTCGAGGCGCACCTCCAGGAGCTGCTGGCCGAGCACATCACGACGCTGGGCCCCGGCTACACGCTGATCCGCCGCGAGTACATGACGGCCATCGGCCCGGTCGACATCCTGTGCCGCGACGCCTCGGGCGCGACGGTGGCGGTGGAGATCAAGCGCCGAGGCGAGATCGACGGGGTCGAGCAGCTCACCCGCTACCTGGAGCTGCTCAACCGCGATCCGATCCTGGCCCCCGTACGCGGGATCTTCGCGGCCCAGGAGATCAAGCCGCAGGCCCGGGTGCTGGCCGCCGATCGCGGCATCGACTGCGTCACGCTCGACTACGACGCGCTGCGCGGCATCGAGCCGGAGAACCCGACCCTGTTCTGAACCCGCTGCGCGGCGCTGCATGCCGCGCTGCGGCCCGAACGGCCTCCTTGGGGCCTTGATGGTCGCGGCGGCCGCGCCGGCTCCTCTAGGGACGCCTCGGACAAGTCTGGTAAGCGGTGCCTTACCGGTCTATCGTGACGCCATGAGCACCGTGACGTTCGACTCACTCAACCCGGCGACCGGCGCGGTCGTCGGCACCCACCCCAAGGCGAGCCCTGAGGCCGTTCACGAGGCGGTGGGCCGGGCGGAGACGGCCGCCGCGTGGTGGGGCGCGCTGGGCCACGCCGAGCGCAAGCGCCGGCTGCTCGACTACAAGGCGGTGCTCACCCAGCACATCAGGGAGCTGGCCGCGCTCGTGCACGAGGAGAACGGCAAGCCGGTGGGCGACGCCACGCTGGAGCTGGTCCTCGCGATCACCCACCTCGACTGGGCGGCGCGCAACGCCGCCAAGGTGCTCGGCCGCCGCCGCGTCAACACCGGCATGATCGGCCTCAACCTGGCCGCCACCCTCGAATACCTGCCGCTCGGCGTCGTCGGCGTCATCGGGCCGTGGAACTACCCCGTCTTCACCCCCATGGGCTCCATCGCGTACGCGCTGGCGGCCGGCAACGCCGTGGTGTTCAAGCCGAGCGAGCTGACCCCCGGCATCGGCGTGCGGCTGGCCGAGCTGTTCAAGGAGTCGGTCCCCGAGCACGAGGTGTTCCAGACCATCACCGGCCTGGGCGAGACGGGCGCGGCACTGGCCGGCGACCCCCGGGTGAAGAAGGTGGCCTTCACCGGCTCGACCGCCACGGCCAAGCGGGTGATGGCCGCCTGCGCCGAGAACCTCACCCCGATCGTGGCCGAGTGCGGCGGCAAGGACGCCTTCATCGTGGACGCCGACGCCGACCTCGCCGCCGCCGCGGACGCCTGCCTGTGGGGCGCGATGTCGAACGCCGGGCAGACCTGCGTGGGCGTGGAGCGGGTCTACGTGGTGGACGCCGTCTACGACGGCTTCATGCGCGAGCTGACCGAGCGGGCGGCCAGGCTCAAGGCCGGCGAGGACTACGGCCCGATCACCATGCCGGGCCAGGTGGAGATCATCAAGCGGCACATCGACGACGCCACCAAGGCGGGCAAGGCGGTCACCGGCGGCCCCGACGCGGTCCGGCCGCCCTACGTCGATCCTGTGATCGTCGAAGACGTGCCCGAGGACTCGCCGGCGGTGCGTGAGGAGACGTTCGGCCCGACCATCACCGTGCGCCGCACCCGCGACGCGCAGGAGGCGCTCGAGCTGGCCAACGCCTCGGCGTACGGGCTGGGCGGCACGATCTTCAGCCGCAACGCCCGCCGCGCCACCGAGCTGGCCCGGCTGATGCGCAGCGGCATGACGGCGATCAACTCGGTCATCTCCTTCGCCGGGGTGCCCGCGCTGCCGTTCGGCGGGGTCGGCGATTCGGGGTTCGGCCGCATCCACGGGGCCGACGGATTGCGGGAGTTCGCCAGGCCGAAGGCCATCTCGCGGCAGCGCTTCGCGATGCCCGGGATGAACCTCACGTCGTTCAATCGGGGGCCCGAAGAACTTGAGCGGCTGGTCAGACTTATCACGTTCTTGCACGGAAGACGCAAAAGGTAATCTTCTTGCCCTTTTCCTTAGGCGATCATCCGCCCATAATTGTGTGCTCTGGGGGCCACGATCATGTTGGACGGGTGGAATGTGAACCGGTCTTACCGGGGAATGTCGGCTGAGCAAAGGCTGGCAGACAGACGAGAGCGGCTGATGACGGCCGCGTACACGCTATACGCGAAGCCCGGATTCGCGTCGACGACGATCGAAAGGCTGTGTTCGGAGGCCAGGATCTCCAACCGGGCCTTCTACGAATGTTTCGGCGGCCGCGAAGAGCTGCTGCAGGCGCTGCATGAGCGCTGCGTGGACGAGAGCCTGGCCGTCGTCGCGAAGGCCGTGCAGGAGGCCCCTGCGACGCTCGACGGCAGGATCAAGGCCGGCATTCGCGCATATATCGAGTTCGCCACGGCCGACTGGCGGCGGGCGCGGATCATGCATGTCGAGGTACGCCGATCCGGCGACGTTCTGGCGATGTCGCGGCAGCGCGCCATCGACGCCTTCGCCCGGATCGTGGAGGACGCCTCAGCCGATTTCCCGCTCGCCACGGGCCTCAATCGCCGGCTGGTGGCGCTGGGCGCCATAGGGGCCTTACAAGAGCTGCTCATCGAATGGCTGCTGGGCGACGATAAGCCGGACATCGACGAACTCGTGGACGTCGCGGTGCACATCTTCAACCGCGCGCTCGGCCCCGCCTGATCGCCTCAATACCATGCACATTTCGCTGGAGAGCGGCCCGGCCGAAAACTCGATTTCGTGAAAGCAAAAAGAGCGGGCGACGGCTGATCGTCGCCCGCTCTCCGATATGACACCTCAGGCCACCGCGGCCGCCGGAACCTCCACGTTCAGCACCCGATTCAGCCGGGTCACCGCCAGGATCCGCATGATCCGCGGGGGCACCCCCCGAAGAACGAGGCGGCGTCGCACGCTGATCGCGCGCCGATGAGCGCCCACGAGCACACCGAGCCCGGTCGCGTCGATCATCTCCAGCTTCGAAAGATCGAGAATCAGATCCCCTTCGCCGGAGTCGAGCGCCTCGTGCAGGCGCTCGCGCACCCCTGCCGACGTGCCGGCGTCGAGCCGGGCGCCGATCATCGCCACCTGGGACCCCGGATTGCCCCGGACGCGCATGCCACCTCCTCAGTCACGCACTCGGCGTGGTCACAGCGCTGCGGACAGCGCTTGACGAGGTAAAACCTCTGACCTTCCCCTACCCAGCCATCGGGAGTGACACGACCGCGCGGAGCAGGAAATGTCCGTCTTCGGTCGGCTGGGCCGTCATCGAGCCCCCGACGGCCGCCAGCCGCTCGCTCAGCCCTGCCAGACCGCTGCCCAGATCGGCCGCCTTCCTGCGCGCCACCCCGTCGTTGCGCACGGTCAGCTCGGCCTCGTCCGCGGTGAACCGGAAGGAGATGTCGCAGAATGTCGCCGTGCTGTGCTTGAGCACGTTCGTCACCGCCTCGCGCACCGCGAAGGCGAACACCGGCGCCACGCCGTCCGGCATCTCGCGGTGGGGCAGGCCCACCTCGCAGCGGACCCCCGCCGCTTCGAGCACACTCTTCACGCTATTCAGCTCGGCGGCCAAGTCAAGCTCGCGCAGCCCGCGTACGGCCTGCCGCACCTCCTTGAGCGCCTTCCTGGTCAGCGCGTTCACCTCGGCCATCTCGGCCCTGGCCGCCTCGGTGTCCTTATCCGACAGCCGTACCGCGAGCTCGGTCTTGACCGCGATGGCCGAGAGCTGGTGTCCCACGAGGTCGTGCACCTCGCGGGAGGAACGCAGCCGCTCCTCGGCCAGCGCCAGCCGCGTGCCCGCCTCGCCGGCCCGGTGCGCCTCCACGGCGAGCCTGCGCAGCAGCGCGGCCGCCCCCAGCAGGCACAGGAGCAGCACGCCCCATCCCAGGGGATCCGTCCCGCCCGCGAGCGCCGTGGCCACGACGAGGACCGCAGCCGCCACCACCCGCCAGGCGGGGTAGCGGCGGCGGTCCAGCAGCTCGTCCACGACCTGCCAGGCCATCCAGGTGGAGCCGGCCGCGGTGACCGCCCCGAGCAGCGCCCGCCACAGGGCGATCCGGCCGTCGGCGGGGTCTGCGACCACGCTCAGCGCGATGAGGGCCCAGCCGGCGAGGAGCCCGAACCCGAGCACCTTCCTGGCGGCCGACCGCGCGCGTTCTACCGTGTCCATCAGCGCGAGCGGAGGACTTCCATGAGCTTGAGCCGCGCCCCCGTCCGCAGCACCGCCCGCCGGTACACCGTCGCCCCGAAGGCCAGCACGGCCACCACGCCCGCCGCCATGAGCCCCATCGACACGAGCACCTGCCACAGCGGCACCTCGGTCGCGGCCATCCGTACCGGCATGATCATGGAGGAGAACGGCGGGAGGAACGACCCGACCGTGGCCAGCGTGCCCGTGGGCTCGTTGCCGGCGTAGAAGGCCACGAAGTACGTGCCCATGATGACCATGGTGAGCGGCGTCATCACGGTGTTGACCTCTTCCTGGCGCGAGACCAGCGAGCCCGAGGCCGCCGCCAGCGTGGCGAAGAAGGCGTAGCCGAGCACGAACCAGACCACGACCGCCACGACGAGCCCGGCCATGCCGGGCGGGAAGTCGGCCGACAGGCCCGAGGCCGCCGCCGCGCCCAGCCCGACGACGAGGATCGCCCCGAGGTTGATCAGGCCGACCACACCCAGACCGACGATCTTGCCGCCGAGCAGCTGCCACGGCCGCACCGAGGCCAGCAGGATCTCGACGATGCGGCTGCCCTTCTCCTCGACCACGCCCATGGCCACCATCACGACCTGACCGAAGATCATGAAGAAGAGCACGAAGACGAGGATCGTCGCGATGGCCGTCCTGGCCGCCTGATAGCGCGTGTCCGCGCCCACCGACTGCATCTGGAGCGGCTCGATGTGCACGCCGGCCGCGCCGAGCTTGACCTCCCGGTTCACGCTCTGCATGAGCACGCCGAGCTGCTGGTCGATCTCGCCGTCCGTGAGCACCTTGGTGCCGTTCACCAGCACCGCGTCCACGTCGCCGTCCAGCACGGCCTTCTTGGCCGCCGCCTCGTCGGGGAACTCGCGCCACTCGAACTCGATGTCCGGCGCCGCCTGATCCAGCGGGAGCCGCTGGGAGTTGACGGTGCCCAGCGCGTACGAGTCGCCGCCGCCGAACACCTTCGGCGCGAACGACAGCGCCCCCACCAGCACCACCGTGATCAGCAGGCCGATCACGAACGCCTTGCTCTTGACCTGGGTGCTGATCTCGCGCCCGGCGACCAGCATCAGTCCGTTCACGCCACGGCCTCCTTGAAGATCTCGGTGAGCGACGGCTGCTCGGCGCCGAAGCGCTCGACCTCGCCCGCCTTCATGGCCCGGCGCAGGATCTCCTGGCCGTCCACGCCGCTCGTACGCAGGGTGTGCCGGTCGCCGTCCACGGTGACCGTGCCGGGGATGCCGTCGGCCCAGCCGGGGGCCGGATCGCGGACGACCACCACCAGCGTTCCGCCCTCGGCGGCGCGCAGCTCCTCCACCGTCCCCGTGGCCACCATGCGGCCGCCCGAGACGATGCCCACCGAGTCGCACAGCCGCTCCACCAGTTCGAGCTGGTGACTGGAGAAGATCACCGGTACGCCGCTCCTGCACCGCTCCTGCAGCGCCGCGGCGAGCGCGTCCACCGCGATCGGGTCGAGCCCGGAGAACGGCTCGTCGAGGATCAGCACCTCGGGGTCGTGCACCAGTGCCACCGCGAGCTGCACGCGCTGCTGGTTGCCCAGCGACAGTGCCTGCACGGCGTCGTTCCTGCGCTCGGTCAGGCCGAGGCGTTCGAGCAGGTCGTCGGTGGCCTTCCTGGCGGCCGGGGCGCTCAGGCCGTGCAGCCGGCCGAAGTACTCGATCTGCTCGCCCACCCGCATCTTCTGGTACAGCCCGCGCTCCTCCGGCATGTAGCCGAAGCGCTGGCGGGCGTCGTAGGTGAGCGGCTTGCCCTGCCAGCTCACCGTGCCCGAGTCCGCCTGGAGCACGCCCATCACGATGCGCATCGTCGTGGTCTTGCCGGCGCCGTTCGCGCCGACGAAGCCGTACATCTCGCCGGGCCGCACGGTGAAGCTGATGCCGTCCAGGGCGAGCTTGCCGTCAGGGGCGCCGGCACCGCCCGAGAAGCGCTTGCGCAGCTCGCTGATCTCGAGCATCAGGTCATCTCCTTCGTCATGCGTCCATGGTGGCCTTCGCCCCATTGGTCCTTGTAGTCGGAGAAATCACCGGCTCGATATGAATCCCGCGTCCGTTCCCGATGACATTTGTCATTACGCTGAGCCCATGACGCGCGCCGATAAGGACAAACCGGTCGTTCTCTCTCGCATCTACACCCGCACCGGTGACGACGGCACCACCGCGCTGGTCGACGGGAGCCGTACCGCGAAGACCGACCCCAGGCTCGTCGCCTACGCCGACGTCGAGGAGGCCAACGCCCACCTGGGCCTCGCGCTGTCGTACGGCACGCTGCCGGCCGAGCTGGCCGAGGTGCTGGGCAGGGTGCAGAACGAGCTGTTCGACGTGGGGGCCGACCTGGCGACGCCGGTCGTGGAGAACCCCGAGTTCCCGCCCCTGCGCGTGGAGGCGTCGTACATCACCTGGCTCGAGGAGCAGTGCGATCGCTTCAACGCGGGGCTCAAGCCGCTGCGGAGCTTCATCCTGCCGGGCGGCGATCCCGCCACGGCCGCGCTGCACGTGGCCCGCGTCACCGTACGCCGGGCCGAACGCTCAGCGTGGGCGGCCATCGAGGCGCACGACGACACCAACCCGCTGACCGCGAAATACCTCAACCGCCTGTCGGACCTGCTCTTCATCGCCTGCCGGGTCGCGCACGCCGGCAAGGAGATCCTCTGGAAGCCCGGCGGCACGCGCTGACAGGACCCCTTTCCTGGCCGTCCGGGCGCCTTTCAGCGCCAAGGCGCCGTCCAGGCACTGCCGGGGCTGAAGAGCCGTCCGTCCAGGCGCTTCCAGGGCTCAAGAGCCGTCCGGGCAGACGCTTCCGGGCTCACCGTCCGAGCGGGGTTTCCAGGGCTCAGGCGACGTCCAGATAGGCGCTCGGCGGTGCCGACTCCAGCCAGGCCAGAAAGCCGGTCATCGCGTCGGCGCTCATCGCCAGCGAGATGTTCTGCGTGCTGCCGGAGCAGTCGACGGCGTACAGCCCGCCGTCGATCTCCCTGCGAGCGGATACGACAAGGCCGCGCCTCGCAATAGCGTGACGCGGCCTGAGTCGGACGCCCAGCAGCGGAATCCAGTGGAGCTCACCGTCGGCGTAGCGGGCCACCCCGCTCTGCCAGCCGCGCTCCCCCACGCGCAGCCGACAGGGTACGCTCCCGCGGGCACGGGAGAGCATGACGCCACGAACGACGATGAGGGCGGCAAGTAGCACTACGAGAATCACAACCGTCGCCACCATGCCGCCCCCCTGAGCCCGCTTGATAGGTGCTATTAAACCTCTTCGCCCGCCGCGCGCAGGCGGGCCCTGGCACGCTTGGCCTCGAGGGCCGCGTCGGCGTCCTCCTGGTTGGCCTCGATCGAGGCCTGGGCCCGGTCGAGAGCGTCACGAGCCGCGGCGACGTCGACCTCGGAGCCGAGCTCGGCCACCTCGGCCAGCACGGAGACCTCGTCGTCGGCGACGGAGATGAAGCCCCCGTGCACCGCGGCGACCAGCTCCGGCTCGCCTTCCCGCTTCACGCGCAGCACCCCGCCCTCGACGAGAACGCCGAGCACAGGTGCGTGTTGCGGCATAATACCGATCTCGCCGTCCACGGTCTTGGCAATCACCATGTCGGCCTCGCCCGACCAGATCTCACGCTCGGGTGAGACAACCCCTACGCGTAGCTTCGCCACTTGTGTAGGTTCCTTTCCGATCAGGTGGTGGCACGACACGCATGCCGCGCCACCACCGTGGGGCGATTAGCGACGCTCGAGTTCCTTGGCCTTGGCGATGGCCTGATCGATGCCACCGACCATGAAGAACGCCTGCTCGGGCAGGTGGTCGTACTCACCGGCGCACAGACCCTTGAAGGAGGCGATGGTCTCGTCCAGCGGCACGGTCTCGCCGGGCTGGCCGGTGAAGGCCTCGGCCGCGTACATCGGGTGCGACAGGAAGCGCTCGATGCGGCGGGCGCGCTGAACGATGACCTTGTCCTCCTCGGACAGCTCGTCGATACCGAGGATCGCGATGATGTCCTGGAGCTCGCGGTACTTCTGCAGGATCCGCTTGGTCTCCTGGGCCACCTGGTAGTGCTCCTCGCCCACGATCTGCGGGTCGAGGATCCGGGAGGAGGAGTCGAGCGGGTCCACCGCGGGGTAGATGCCCTTCTCGGAGATGGGCCGCGAGAGCACGGTCTGCGCGTCGAGGTGCGCGAACGCGTTGTGCGGCGCCGGGTCGGTGATGTCGTCCGCGGGGACGTAGATCGCCTGCATGGAGGTGATCGAGTGACCGCGGGTCGAGGTGATGCGCTCCTGGAGCACACCCATCTCGTCGGCCAGCGTGGGCTGGTAACCCACGGCGGACGGCATACGGCCGAGCAGCGTCGAGACCTCGGAACCGGCCTGCGTGAAGCGGAAGATGTTGTCGATGAACAGCAGCACGTCCTGCTTCTGCACATCGCGGAAGTACTCCGCCATCGTCAGCGCCGACAGCGCCACGCGCAGACGGGTGCCCGGCGGCTCGTCCATCTGACCGAAGACGAGCGCGGTGTCCTTGAGAACGCCGGCCTCGGCCATCTCCAGCCAGAGGTCGTTGCCCTCACGGGTGCGCTCGCCCACGCCGGCGAAGCAGGACGTACCACCGAAGTTACGGGCGACGCGGCGGATCATCTCCTGGATGAGCACCGTCTTGCCCACGCCGGCGCCACCGAACAGGCCGATCTTGCCACCCTGCACGTACGGGGTGAGCAGGTCGATGACCTTGATGCCGGTGACCAGCAGCTCCGTGCGGGACTCCAGCTGGTCGAAGGAGGGCGACGGCCGGTGGATCGGCCAGCGCTCCTCGACCTTCAGCGTGGAGGTCGGGACGTCGAGCGTCTCGCCGAGCGCGTTCCACACGTGGCCCTTGACGACGTCGCCCACCGGCACCGAGATCGGGGCGCCGGTGTCGACGACCGCCTGGCCGCGGACCAGGCCGTCGGTGGGCTGCATGGAGATGGCGCGGACGAGGTTGTCACCCAGGTGCTGGGCGACCTCGAGCGTCAGGGTCTTGGTCTCGCCACCGAGGGTCACCTCGACTTTGAGCGCGTTGTAGATGTCGGGCATCGCATCGACGGGGAACTCCACGTCGACGACGGCGCCGGTGACACGTGCCACGCGGCCAGTGCCGGCCGCGGGGGCTTCGGTAGTTTCTACAGCCTCTGCAGTCATTTCACTCTTTCCCCGCTGCGGCGTCAGCGAGCGCGTTGGCGCCACCGACGATCTCGCTGATTTCCTGGGTGATCTCGGCCTGGCGAGCCTGGTTCATCTGCTGGGTGAGCACCCGCATCAGCTCGTTGGCGTTGTCGGTCGCCGACTTCATCGCACGCCGCCGCGCGGCCTCCTCCGAGGCGGCGGACTGCAGCAGCGCCGTGAAGATGCGCGACTCCACGTAGCGCGGCAGCAGCGACTCCAGCACATCGCCGGCGGTCGGTTCGAACTCGAAGTACGGCGGGATCACGGTGGACTCCGTCGCCTCGGTCTCCTCGATCTCCAGCGGGAGGATGCGCTTGACCACGACGTTCTGCGACAGCATCGAGACGAACTCGGTCGAGACGATGTGGATCTCGTCGATGCCGTTGTCGTCCTTGAACGACTCGATCAGCGTGCCGGCGACCTCCTTGGCGTCGGCGTAGGACGGCTTACGGGTGAAGCCGGTCCAGCTGCCGCCCATCTCCCTGTTGCGGAAGGTGTGCCAGGTGACGCCCTTCTGACCGGTCACGAACGGCACGGCCTCGATGCCGCGGCCCTCCAGCAGCCCGCGCAGGGCCTCGGCCTCGCGCAGCACGTTGGCGTTGAAGCCGCCGCAGAATCCGCTGTCGCTGGTGACGATGAGCACGCCCGCCTTGGCGGGGTTCTCCTTCGCCACGATCAGCGGATGGTCGATGCTGGCCGCGTTGCTGACGACGCCCGTGACGGCGCGCGTGATCTCGCGCTCGTACGGCAGCGCCGCCTGCATCCGCTGCTGCGCCCGGACGATCCGTGAAGAGGCGATGAGCTCCTGCGCGCGCGTGATCTTCGCGGTGGACTTCACCGAGTTGATCCGCCGCCGCAGCTGCCTTAGCTGGGCACCCATCTGCTACTTCTTCTCCGCCGGACGGACGACCTTCTTGATCTTCTCCTGGCCGACCTCGTCGGAGGCCAGCGGAGCGACCGGCTCGTCCTTGACCAGCAGCTCACCCGAGGAGGTGGTGAAGCCCTTCTTGAACTCCGTGATGGCGTCCTTCAGAGCGGTCACCGTGTCGTCGGACAGCTCGCCCGTCTCGCGGATGGTGTCGAGGATGCCCTTGTGCGAGGACTGCAGGTAGTCGAGGAACTCGGCCTCGAACCGGCGGATGTCCTCGACCGGCACCTCGTCGAGCTCACCGGTGGTGCCGGACCACACCGACACGACCTGGTGCTCGACGGGGAACGGCTTGTACTGGGGCTGCTTGAGCAGCTCGACCAGTCGCTGACCGCGCTCCAGCTGGGCGAGCGAGGCGGCGTCGAGGTCGGAGGCGAACGCGGCGAACGCCTCCAGGTCGCGGTACTGCGACAGCGACAGCTTCAGCGTACCGGCGACCTTGCGCATGGCCTTGACCTGCGCCGAGCCACCGACGCGGGAGACCGAGATACCGACGTTGATCGCCGGGCGGACACCGGCGTTGAACAGGTCGGTCTCCAGGAAGCACTGGCCGTCGGTGATGGAGATGACGTTGGTCGGGATGAACGCTGACACGTCGTTGCCCTTGGTCTCGATGACCGGCAGACCCGTCATCGAGCCACCGCCCATGTCGTCGGAGAGCTTCGCGCAGCGCTCCAGCAGCCGGGAGTGGAGGTAGAAGACGTCGCCGGGGAAGGCCTCACGGCCCGGCGGGCGACGCAGCAGCAGGGACACGGCGCGGTAGGCGTCGGCCTGCTTGGTCAGGTCGTCGAAGACGATCAGAACGTGCTTGCCCTGGTACATCCAGTGCTGGCCGATGGCCGAACCGGTGTACGGGGCGAGGTACTTGAAGCCGGCCGGGTCGGAGGCCGGGGCGGCGACGATGGTGGTGTACTCCATCGCGCCTGCCTCCTCGAGGCGGGCCCTCACCTGCGCGATCGTCGAGCCCTTCTGGCCGACGGCGACGTAGACGCAGCGGACCTGCTGCTCGGGGTCGCCCGAGAGCCAGCCCTCGCGCTGGTTGAGGATGGTGTCCACGGCGATCGCGGTCTTGCCGGTGCCACGGTCACCGATGATCAGCTGGCGCTGGCCGCGGCCGATCGGCGTCATGGCGTCGATCGCCTTGATGCCGGTCTGCAGCGGCTGCTTCACCGGCTGCCGCTGCACGACGGAGGGGGCCTGCAGCTCGAGGGCGCGGATGCCCTCGGCCTCGATGGCACCCTTGCCGTCGAGCGGGTTGCCCAGGGGGTCGACCACGCGGCCGAGGAAGTTGTCGCCGACGGGCACGGACAGGACCTCGCCCGTCCTGCGGACCGTCTGGCCCTCCTCGATGCCGGCGAACTCGCCCAGGATAACGGCACCGATCTCGCGGGTGTCGAGGTTCAGTGCCAGGCCGCGCGTGCCGTTCTCGAACTCCAGCAGCTCGTTCGCCATCGCCGAGGGAAGGCCGGAGACATGGGCAATGCCGTCGCCGGCGTCGACGACGGTCCCGATCTCCTCGCGCGCGGCGCCTTCCGGTTCGTACGCCTGGACGAAGCGCTCAAGCGCGTCCCGGATCTCGTCCGGCCGGATCGTAAGCTCCGCCATCTCTACTCTGTCTCCCTATTCGCCTAGCCGGCCAACCGGCGGCGGACTTCTTCGATTCGTCCCACAATGGTGGTGTCGATGATCTCGTCGCCGATGCGGACCGAGAA
This sequence comes from Nonomuraea fastidiosa, assembly GCF_042751225.1. Taxonomy (NCBI): domain Bacteria; kingdom Bacillati; phylum Actinomycetota; class Actinomycetes; order Streptosporangiales; family Streptosporangiaceae; genus Nonomuraea; species Nonomuraea fastidiosa. The sequence continues at coordinate 4,623,971 of NZ_CP170570.1, read as the reverse complement.
CCCACCGAGCACTCGCTTGTCCACCTCGACGTTCAGGTGCACGTCCCGCCCGTACGAGGCGCGCAGCCACGCCGTCAGGCGCTGCTTCTGCGCGTCGGTCAGCTCGACCGCGCTGCGCACCACCGCCACCAGGCGCTGGCGCTGCTGGGCGACCAGTCGGCCGACTTCTTCCAGGCCGGCTTCCAGACTACGTCCTCGCGGATGCACAACGAGCTGCGTGATCAGGCGCAGGCTGGTCGGCGCGACCTTGCCCTCAAGGAGGCTGCGCAGCAGCGCGCGCTTGCCCTCCTCGGGAGCGGACGCGTCGGCGAGCGCCCTGCGCAGGTCGGGGTTGGCGGCGACGATGCGGCCGAAGCGGAAGATCTCGTCCTCCACATCGTCGAGCCTGCGCTGGCTCTCCGCCTCCGCCGCCGCGGCCACGACACCGAGCCGCTCGAGCACGTCGGCCAGGTCGCCCGTACGCGACCAGCGCGCCGAGACCGCGGCCTCGGCCGTGGCCAGGGCGGCCTCGCCGACCTTGCCCTGCAGCAGCGAGCGCAGCACGCCCGCCTTCTGCTCGGCCGGCCTGGCCGGGTCGGACAGGGCACGGCGCAGGCCGTGCTCGCGGTCGAGCAGGTCCGCGATCGCGAACAGCTCGTCAGAGAGCGCGCCGAGGTCGGCGCTGCCCGCGACCGAGTTGAACCGCTCTTCGACCTCGACAAGCGAGGCCCTGCTCAAACCCCTCATCGATCGCTCACCCGCTCCTCGTTCGCCGCGCGGACGCGCACGCCGCGCGCGTGTCCGCTCCGCTCACCGCGGGGGGTTCGCTCCAGCATCAGCGCACCGCCTGCGCGTTGCTGTTCTCCAGCTCGTCGAGGAACCGGTCCACGATGCGGCTCTGGCGGACCTCGTCCTCCAGGGACTCGCCGACGATGCGGCCGGCCAGCTCGGTCGACAGACGGCCGATCTCGGCGCGGAGCTGGGCGAAGGCCGCCTGGCGGTCGGCCTCGATCTGGGCGTGCGCGGCCTCCACGAGACGGCGGGCCTCGGCCTGCGCCTCCTCGCGGAGCTCGGCCTTGATCTGCGCGGCCTGCTCACGCGCCTCCTCGCGCAGCCTGGCGGCCTCGCGACGGGCCTCCTCGAGCTGCTCCTGGTAGCGCTTCTGCAGGGCCTGTGCCTCGGCCTGCGCCTCCTCCGCCCGCTTGATGCCACCCTCGATGGCGTCGGTGCGCTCGGCCAGCGTCTTCTGGATGCGCGGGACGAGCAGCTTGCCGACGACGAGGAAGACGACGAGGAACGCGAAGATACCGACGACGAGCTCGTACTTGTGCGGCATGAGCGGACTCGACTCCGCCGCAAGGAGCGTAGCTGCCTTGATGACCATGTTGCAGCCTTCCGTCAGTTAGGGGCGATCAGATGCCCTGGAAGATGAACGGCGCCACCAGGCCGATCAGGGCGAGGGCCTCGGTGAGGACGAAGCCGAGGAGCATGTTCTGGCGGATCAGGCCGTAAGCCTCCGGCTGGCGGGCGATGGCCTGCACGCCCTGACCGAAGATGATGCCGACGCCGATGCCGGGGCCGATGGCGGCGAGACCGTAACCGATGGCGGTGACGTTGCCGGAGACCTCAGCGAGAACGCTCATTGTTCGTATTCCTTTACTTAACGGCCGGTGGATTGGGTATCACCGGTCATGGACATTCCGTGAGTCGTGCGGTGGTTCTCAGTGCTCCGGGTGGAGCGAGTTGCCGATGTACATCGCCGCCAGCATCGCGAACAGGAAGGCCTGCAGGAACTGGATGAACATCTCGAAGCCGGTCAGGATGATCGTCATCACCACGCCGATCACGCCGACGGGGGCGCCCAGCGGCGTCAGCTTCTCGAACAGGAACCAGAAGCCGACCATGCTGAAGAAGGCCAGCAGCATGTGGCCGGCGAACATGTTCGCGAAGAGTCGGACAGCGTGCGTGAAGGGGGCGATGATGAGGTTCGACAGGAACTCGATCGGGGCAAGCAGGACGTAGATGAACTTCGGCAGCCCCGGAGGGAACATCATGTTCTTGAAGTAGCCGACCGCACCCTGGTGCTTCATGCCGAGGTAGATCTTGAGGATGTAGATCAGACCGGCGAGGACGGCCGGGAAGGCGATGTGCGAGGCCACCGGGAACTGCAGGATGGGGATGACGCCCATGAGGTTCCACAGCAGGACCACGAAGAAGATCGAGACGAGCAGCCCCATCCACTGGTCGGCGTCCTTGCCCAGGAAGGGCCGGGCGACCTGGTCGCGGACGAACATGTAGCCGTACTCGACGACGTTCTGCAGGCCCCTGGGCACGACCTTCGGGTTGCCGAAGGCGCCCCAGCACACGGCGATCACGACGATCGACGTGAGGATCGCGAGCAGGACCGGCTTGGTGAACCAGTCGACACCCGCGATGATGGGGGGCAGGTCGAACAGCTCTTCAGGCGTAGGCGCCCCGAACTGATCGCCATGTGGAGCGAGGACCGTCAGCGCACTCACGCGGCGTTCCCTTCAACGTCGTAGTGGATCACAAGAGTTACCTCGGCGAAGTGATCGCTGCGCCGGGTTAGCGACTGAACTTGCGGTAGGCCAGATAGCCGGCGAGCACAACCCCCAGAACCACGCCTATGGGGAAGAACGCGGACATGTCCAACCACCGGTCCAGCAACCACCCGAGACCGCCGTAGACGGCCATCCCCGCGAGCAGATAGCTGGGGACTGACCACATGGCGTCGGCGAAGTCGCGACCGTCTTCTTCCGGTCGGCGTTCCTGTGCGCTCATCGCGGCCCCGACGATAGCAGGCGGACGGAGGGCTAGTCATATCGGACCCCGCCCGGTCAACAGGGTTCATGAGTCGCCCCTACCAGGCACCCGGGCCTCGGGGTCGACGTACAGCATCTTGGTCTTCATGAAGGCGCGGGCCTCGAAGCCGGTCCACACGAGAGTGCAGATCACCACCGACCATGCGAAAGCGAGCGTGTTCCACGCCGTGGTGTCACGGAACGCGTTGAGCACGACCATGATGACGACGACCTTGACGAGGTAACTCAGCATCGCGGCGATCGCCATCATCTGGGGAGAGATGCGGGCGGCGTACGACACCACCACCACGCTGATGCTGAAGAAGACCCCGACGAGCGCAGTGCCGAGGGCTGCGCCGAGCGCTCCCTTGCCACCTGCCACCACGAGGGACACGAGCACGGCGACCACCCCGACCGCGAGAGTCGGAAGCGCGGCGCTCTTGAGTACGCGCACGTCGTTGGCCTGCATCAATGCTCCATCGGCAAGTTATCAAGCGAGCGTTTGCTACCTCCAGAACCGGTGCATCTGGAGGCCCCTGCTCGTGAAAGATATCACAAGCTCACGGAAGACCGCTTTTACCTGCCGTTTCTAGTTCACGATCATGAACGATGCGGAAATGCGGTGATGACCGCATTGCCGTCTTCTGTCGTTTTTTCCTGAGCGGCGCCGCCCGGCGGCGGCATCTGCCGCCTGACCTGCGGATCTGGAAGGATCGGCGGCATCGGGCCGGTGGGCGGGCCGTCGTCGCCGTCCGGCTCGTCGCCTCGCGGCGCCGGCCGGGAGCCGCCCCTGCCGCGCCAGCGCGGGGCCGCCATCAGCACCAGAACGGCCAGCGCCAGCACGATGAAGACCGGGAACAGCAGCACCGGCACACCCTGGCGGGACATCAGCACCACGACGAAGGCGAACAGGAACGCCCACGCGTACATGATCAGGACCGAGCGGCGCTGCGAGTGACCGATGTCGAGCAGCCGGTGGTGCAGGTGACCGCGGTCGGGCGCGAACGGCGACAGGCCCTGCGACGTGCGCCGCACCACCGCGGTGATCAGGTCGACCAGCGGCAGCACCAGGATCGCGGCCGGCAGGATCAGCGGCAGCAGCACGCCGAACTTGTTCATGTTCTCGATGGCCGCCGGGTCGAGCGGGGTCACCGTGACGATCGACGAGGCCAGCACCAGGCCGATCAGCATGGCGCCCGTGTCGCCCATGAAGATCTTCGCCGGGTGGAAGTTGTGCGGCAGGAAGCCCACGCAGGTGCCGATGAGCACGGCCGCGATGGCGGCGGTCGTGGTGATGTTGCCCACGCTCATGCTCTGCGCGAGGAAGATCGAGTAGGCCCAGGTCGCCAGGGCCGCGATGCCGACGATGCCGGCCGCGAGACCGTCGAGCCCGTCGACGAAGTTGACCGCGTTGATGGTCACCACCACCACCAGGATGGTGATGATCGTGCTGAGCGTGTAGTCGAGGCTGGTCGAGCCGCCCCAGTCCTTCGGCAGCGGGATGTACAGCAAACGCAGGTTGTAGGCAACGAGCACGCCGGCCGCCGCGATCTGCCCGCCGAGCTTGATGAAGGCGTCCATGCCCCACCAGTCGTCGAGGAAGCCCGTGACCGTGATGAGGGCGCCGGCCACGATGAGCGCCGTGACCACGTTCGCGTCGTACTCCGACAGCGCCGCGCCGCTGTGCGGCAGCCGGCTCGCGACCAGCAGGCCCACCACCAGGCCGCCGTACATCGCCAAGCCGCCGAGCCTGGGCGTCGGCGTGGTGTGCACATCTCGCTCGCGAACCTCGGGCATGGCGCCGATGCGGATGGCGAAGCGGCGTACCAACGGCACCAGCAGGTAGGTCACCGCCGCTGAGATGAGCGCCATGAACAGGTATTCGCGCACGACCCTAGTTTCCCGGATCCACCGGCCAGCTGTGACCGGAAAACGACACAGACCAGCTTAATATTCGCCGAGATATGGGCGATGTATGGCCAGAAGTGCCGCAACTCTTTCCCTGACCTCCCCCGCCGTGCTCGGCCTGCGCACCGCCGACGCCACCAGCCTGCCCACCTCGGCCAGCTCGTCCTCGCCCATGCCCTGCGTGGTCACGCACGGCGTCCCCACCCTGATGCCCGACGTCACCGCCGGGGGTTCGGGATCGTACGGGACCGCGTTCCTGTTCAGCGTGATCCCCGCGGCCGCGCACCTGCGCTCCGCCTCTGCCCCCGTCACGCCCGCCTCGCGCAGGTCGATGAGCGCCAGGTGCGTGTCCGTGCCGCCGGACACCGGCCGCAGCCCCTCCGCCGCGAGCGACGCCGCCAGCGCCCGCGCGTTCGCCACCACCTTCTCCGCGTAACGCGCGAACTCCGGCCGCATCGCCTCGCCGAACGCCACCGCCTTGGCCGCCACCACGTGCATCAGCGGCCCGCCCTGCACGAACGGGAACACCGCCCGGTCGATCCGCCTGGCCAGCTCCGACGTGCACAAGATCGCGCCGCCGCGCGGGCCCCTCAGCGTCTTGTGCGTGGTGAACGTGACGACGTCCGCGTGCGGCACCGCCGACGGGATCGCGCCGCCCGCCATCAACCCGGCAGGATGCGCCACATCGGCCAGCAGCCACGCCCCCACCTCGTCGGCGATGCAGCGGAAAATCGAGTAGTCGATCAACCTCGGGTACGCCGTCGCCCCGCACACGATCAGCTTCGGCCGGTGTCGCAACGCCAGATCGCGCACCTCGTCATAGTCGATCAGTTCGGTGTCGCGACGCACGCCGTACGACACCACGTCGAACCAGCGTCCCGAGAAATTCACCTTCGAGCCGTGCGTCAGATGGCCGCCGTGCGGCAGCGCCATCGCCAGCATCGTGTCGCCCGGCTGCAGCAGCGCCGCGTACGCGGCAAGGTTCGCCGACGCCCCCGAATGAGGCTGCACGTTCGCGTGCTCCGCCCCGAACAACCTCCTGGCCCGCTCCACCGCCAGGTGCTCCGCCCGGTCCACGACCTCGCAACCGCCGTAATAGCGCCGGCCCGGATAGCCCTCGGCGTACTTGTTGGTCAACGTGGAGCCCAGGGCCGCCAGCACCGCGGGCGAGGTGAAATTCTCACTGGCGATGAGCTGGATGCCGCCGCGCACCCGGTCCAGCTCGTCGAGCAGCACCTGCGCGATCTCGGGATCGCGCTCCCGCAGCAGCCCGAAGTCCGGGCCGTAGTAGGGCTCCGCACCCATTTCCCCACTGTACGACCGGATGTCCGTTTTTCCCATACACGATGGCTGCCCCGAAAACCGCCCTCATGACAACCCACCCCACCCCCGCTCGCCTCGTCCGGCACCGCCCACTCGGCGCTGCCCCGGCCCCGCTTGCCTCGTCCGGCACCGCCTCACCCGGCGTTGCCCTGCCCCGGTGCTGTCCCACCTGCCGCCACCCGACCACCGGCAGTCCCCCACCCGCAACACGCCTATCGGCAGCTCAGACCGGCCACCGGGCTCACGACCGCTGCGCCCTCCGGCCGCCCCGCACGTGACGGGCGTCCGGATCCTTCGCACCGCGCTGAACTCCTGCCCGCGCAGGGGGCACGCGGAAGATGCAGGGGACGCGGCTTCCGTTGGAGGCGCGGGATGTACGGCCGTTCGTCGAAGGCGCGAGAGGCGTACCCGCCGAAGGCGCGGCCATCGGCGAAGGCTCGAAGGCGGTGGGCCCGCCAGCGGTGTGGTGGGTGTCCCCCGCCTGGTGGTGGGTGTGCCCCCGCGTGCCTGTCCGAGCCGGTTGCCTGCGGGTCAGGACGGGTAGGCGTGGGGGGCGTTGGCGGTGGTCGGGAGCCAGCGCGGGGTGTCGGCGGCCTCGTCGCTGATCGTGGTCAGCACGGCGTGCCGGTAGAGGGCCAGGCGGTTGCGCCACTCCCTGATGTCCTCGACGTAGCGCTTCCCCACCGGCGCGTCCCACGTCTGGGGGCTCGTCGCCAGCTGGTACGCCTTGTCCAGCACGGTCCTGAGCTCATCGAGCTGCGGCTTGACCGTCTGCCAGGCGACGACCAGGCGTTCGTAGTCGGGGTTGAAGCGCCAGGCGCGCTGCGGGTCCTCGAGCGGGCCGGTGGTGTTGATCGGGGGCGTCTCGTGAGGCCCCTTCGGCTTGGGTGCCGGCGGGTCGACGTACATCACGCTCTCCTCTCCGGGGCCACCGCACCGGGCGGGCCGTCCGGCCTGATGTCCTCGGGGGCCCAGGCTCCCTTGCCGTACTCGCCGGGCGGGACCTGCACGGACGGCATCTCCTGGGGCCGGATGTCGCGGTGGTGGTCGATCACGGTCCCGATGGCCTCCAGGTCCGGCGGACGTACGTCGATCGACACGACCTCGTCCCCGTCACCCGCCCGTCCGCCGCCGTGCCGGCCGGCCGTGGTGTCCTGGCCGGGTTCGACGTCGTACGCGATCAGCACGTCGTACGCACCGGCCCCGCGGTGTTGGCCGGCACCCTCGCTGTCCCGTCCCAGAGCGTCGTAGACCGCCTCCGCCCCGTGACCGACCCCTTGACCTGCGCCGAGGCCGTAATTCGCCTCCTGGGCCACCACGGAGCCGTACCCGGTGCCCGTCGCGGCCCCGGCCCCTGCACCAGAGCCCGGTACCGGGTCCGAGCCCGGTACCGCCCCGGCCCCTGCGCCCGCTCCCGACGCCGTGCCGGACCCCGCGTTCGAGTCCGGTGCCGTTGCGGAGCCCGCGTTGGAGCCCTGTCCTGTCCCGTTCTGGCCGCTTCCCTGCGGTGCGCCACCGGTCCCTCGGTCGGACGTTGTGCCCGGAGGGTCGGTGGCGGTGCCGTTGGGGGGTTCGACGGACGGGTTGGTCGGCGGGATCGTGACGGGCCTGCCCCGGCCATCCGCACTCTGGCCGTCAGCCCCGGCACCGACACCCTGACCACCCGGCTCGCCTCGTCCCCCGCCCCCATCGGCACCCTGACCCTCGCCACCCGCACCCCGATCTCCACTCCCACCACCAACGCCCTGCTCGCCACCCCGGCCGGCGCCCTGCTCTCCGGCCCCTGCGCCGCCAGAACCCTGGCCGCCGCTCGGCCGGTCGCCGGTCCCCTGATCGCCGGCACCCGCACTACCGGAACCCTGACCACCTCGGTCCCCGGTGCCCGTGCCGCGGTCGCCTGGGGCTTGGTCGGTGCCGGGCTGGTTGCCTGCGGGTGGGGTGGCGTCCTTGGCGGGCGGGCACGTTCCGTCGGATTGGGTGCCGTTCGCGGTGTCGGCGGTGGGCATGTCCGTGGGTGGATAGCCGCCCGTCACCGCTCCTGGAGACGCGCTTCCTGCCGCACCTGCCACCGACGTCACGTGGCCGTCCCCCGCAAAACCGCCTGAGGTCGCTTCGACGGGCGGGAGCGTACGCACGGGATCCGCCCCGCCGGCCGGGTTGCCGGGGTCGATCGAGCCCGCTGGGCCGTCGGGACGGATGGCGCGTTCGGCCCACTCGCCCCTGCCGTACTCGCCCGCCGGGGCCTGCACGCCGGGCATGTCCTGGGGTGCGATGTTCCGGTGGTCGTCGACGATCGTCTGGTACGCGTCCACGTCCGGGCGGCGGGCCTCGGCCGAGACGACGTCGCTGCCGTCGTTCGCGTAGCCGTTGGCGTTCGCGGTGCCGGTCGAGGTGTTCCCGGTGCCGTTCGAGGTGGACGAGCCGTCGTTCGGCGGAAGGGTGACGTTCTCGGCGCCGACCTTCGGCATCTCCGCCGGTTGGACCTTGTCGGGGTTGCGCAGCATGTCCTCGATGACCGCGGCGGACGGCGGGTCGAGCGGCACCTGCAGCACCTTGACGCCGTCGACCACCACGACCTGCGGCTTGCTCGCGTCCTGACCGTCGCCGACGGGCTGACCGGTCGCCGTCCCATCGCTGGACGTCCCGTCGCTGGAAGTGCCGTTGTCCGAGCCGCCGCTGCCCGTGGTTCCGTCGCCGCTTGTGCCGGTGCCCGTGTCCCGGGTGCCGGCGTCGGTGCCCCGGTCGCGGCGGCTGTCCAGACCGTCGTCCTTGGGCTGATCAGCGGCTTGGTCGCCGGTCCTGCCGTCGCCGCCGGTCCCCGTGTCCCGGCCGGTCGAACCGTCCCGGCCCGTCGAACCGTCCTGGCCGGTTCCGGTGTCACGGCCGGTGTTGCCGCCCTGGTCGGGGCGGGTGCCTTGGTCCGGGCGCCGGTTCTGGTCGTTCTCGCAACGCTCACCGCCGGCATCCGGCTTGTCGCCCGTGCCCGGTTTCCCGTCCGTGCCCGGCTTCCCGTCCGTGCCCGGCTTGTCGCCGACGTCAGGCTTGTTCCCGACACCCGGCTTGTCACCGGTGCCCGGTTTCTCACCCGAGTCCGACCGCCCGTTGGAGTCCGGCTTCCCGTTGGAGTCATGACGCTCCCCGGCGTCGGGCTTGCCACTGCCCTCGGGCTTGCCGCTCGCATCGGGCTTCTCGTCGGGGACGCCGGGCTTGGCAGGCTTCGCGTCCGGCTTGTCCGCAGGGGCGTCGGGCTTCGCGGGCTTGTCGTCGGGCTTGTCGTCAGGCGCGCCGGACCTCGCAGGCTTGTCGTCGGGCTTCTCGTCGGAGGCGCCGGACCTCGCAGGCTTGTCGTCGGGCTTCTCGTCGGAGGCGCCGGGCCTCGCGGGCTTGTCACTGGGCTTCTCGTCGGGGACGCCGGGCTTGGCGGGTTTCGCGGAGTCGTCGCCGGCGGTGCCCGAGCCCGTCTTCGGCGGGTCCACCCGCTTCTCCAGCGTGGCCAGCCGCTTGTTGACGTCGCGCACCATCACGTCGATCGCGTCGGCGACCTGCACGGGACGGTGCGTGGTCTGCGTGGGCAGTCCGGCCTGGTGCATGGCGTTGCGGACCCGCTGTTCGGTGGTACGCATCCGCGTCGCCGCCCGCTGCACCTCGGCCAGCAGGTCACGGACCAGCTTGGGGTCCATGCCGTCGTACTTGCCCATGCGCCACTCCCCGACGTCTAGCCGCTCCGCGCCTCACGTAACCACGGCGAGAGCGGCTTGGCAGCCGGAATAAGCAGCGGGTATACGACCTAATCGTCGGTGGCGACGTAACCGATGATGCCGCGCAGCTTCTCCACCGGGATGGCCCCGCGCCGCAACAGGCGGGGGACGGCGGTGGTGAGGTCGAGGATGGTGGACGGGGTGTTGTCGGTGCTCTTGCCGCCGTCGAGATAGACCTCGACGGCGTCGCCGAGCTGCTCTTCGGCCTCGGCGACGGTGGTGGCGGCGGGCGAGCCCGACCGGTTGGCGCTGGAGACGGCCATGGGCCCGGTCTCCTTGAGCAGGTCGAGCGCGACGGGGTGGAGCGGCATGCGTACGGCGACCGTCCCCTTCGTGTCGCCCAGGTCCCACGACAGCGCCCTGTTGGCCTTGCAGATGAGCGTCAGCGGCCCCGGCCAGAAGGCGTCGATGAGGTCCTGCCCGTACGGCCCCAGGTCATCGACGAGTGCGGTGGCGGCGCGCACGGTGCCGACCAGCACCGGCGGCGGCATGTCACGCCCGCGCCCCTTGGCCTCGAGCAGCTTGGCGACCGCCTCCGGCGTGAAGGCGTCGGCGCCGATGCCGTAGACGGTGTCGGTGGGCAGCACCAGCAGGTCGCCACGGCGTACGGCGGCCGCGGCCTCCATCAGCCCGATCTGCCGCTGGTCGGGGTCGGAGCAGTCAAAACGTCGTCCCACGGTTGGTAAGCCTCGCTCCGCTCAGCGGTGAACGGCGCTGACGAGGCGCCCTCCTTCCTCCACGTACGGTCGCCGCGGCACCCCGGCGGTCAGGAGCAGGCAGCGCCGTTTCGCCTGCATCCTAGTCCTGGCCCAGCCTGGCCGTGACGAAGCGGTCTCGTCTGGTGAGGTCCTGCCGCAGGCGGACGTCGCGCCAGCCGTGATCCTCGGGGAACGTCAGGTAGACGGCCCTGCCCTGCTCGTCGGCGTGCTCGACGGCGACCCAGCCGCCGGGCCGCAGCAGCAGGCGCGCGGTGCGCTCGACGGCGCGCACCTCGCCGAGCCCGTCCTCACCTGAGCCGTAGAGGGCTCTGGAGGGGTCGTAGTCGCGCACCTCGGGGTCGCGCGGGATGGAGCCCGGCGGGATGTAGGGCGGGTTGGAGATGACGAGGTCCACCTTGCCGTTGAGCTCGGGCAGCGCCTCGGCGAGGTCTTCGGGGTGCAGGTGGGTGCGCCCCTGGCCGAGCTCGGAGATGTTGCGCTTGGCCCACGTGTACGCCTCGGGGTCGACCTCCACGGCGTGCACCTCGGCCAGCGCCACCTCCTGGGCGATGGACAGCGCGATGGCGCCGGATCCGGTGCCGAGGTCGACGACGAGGGGCGCGGTGACGTCCATGGCGCGCAGCGTCTCGATGGCCCAGCCGACCATCACCTCGGTCTCCGGCCGCGGCACGAACACACCGGGGCCGACGGCCAGCTCCAGGTAGCGGAAGTAGGCGTGGCCGGTGATGTGCTGCAGGGGCTCGCGGGCCTCGCGCCTGGCGATGCCCTCCCAGAACAGCGCGTCGAAGTCGGAGTCTTTGACGGTGTGCAGCTCGCTTCTGCGCACACCGTGGACGAATGCCGCGATCTCCTCTGCGTCGGTGCGCGGCGAAGGAACGCCTGCCTCGGCGAGCCGGGCGGTGGCGAGCGCGATCTCGTCCAGCAGCAGTGTCATGAGTGTTGTGCGAGCTTCTCCGCCATCTCGGCGTCGATGAGGGCCTGGGTGACGGCGTGGAGCTCGCCGTCGAGAACCTGGTCGAGGTTATACGCCTTGAAGCCGACGCGGTGGTCGGAGATGCGGTTTTCCGGGAAGTTGTACGTGCGGACACGCTCGGAGCGGTCGACGGTGCGGACCTGCGACTTGCGCTCCGCCTGGGCGGCGGCCTCCGCTTCCTCCTGCGCCATGGCGAGCAGCCGGGCGCGCAGGATGCGCATGGCCGACTCCTTGTTCTGGAGCTGGCTCTTCTCGTTCTGGCAGGAGACGACGACGCCGGTGGGGATGTGGGTGATGCGGACCGCGGAGTCGGTGGTGTTGACGCTCTGGCCGCCGGGACCGCTGGAGCGATAGACGTCGATGCGCAGATCGTTGGGGTCGATCTGGACGTCGACCTCCTCCGCCTCCGGGTAGACGAGCACGCCCGCCGCGCTGGTGTGGATGCGGCCCTGTGACTCGGTGACGGGCACCCTCTGCACGCGGTGGACGCCGCCTTCGTACTTCAGCCGGGACCACACGCCCTCTTCGCCCTTGGCGCGGATGCCGACCGTGACGTCTTTGTAGCCGCCGAGGTCGGACGGCTGGGCGTCGATGATCTCGGTCTTCCAGCCGAGCCGCTCGGCGTAGCGGAGGTACATCCGCAGCAGGTCGCCGGCGAACAGCGCGGACTCCTCGCCGCCCTCGCCCGCCTTGATCTCCATGATGATGTCCTTGTCATCGTTGGGATCGCGCGGGATGAGCAGGTGGCGCAGCCGCTCTTCGAGCTGCGGGATGCGCGCTTCGAGCTCGGCGGCCTCGGCCGCGAACGCTTCGTCCTCGCCGGCCAGCTCCTTGGCGGCCGTCAGGTCTTCGCGGACCGACTCGAGCTCGCGGTAGGTGGCGATGATGGGAGTGAGCTGGGAGTAGCGCTTGCCAAGCGTGCGGGCCTTCTGCTGATCGGCGTGCACGGCGGGGTCGGCGAGCTGCGACTCCAGCTCGGAATACTCCTTGAGCAACTCGTCGAGGTTCACCGCGGGTCCTTTGTGTTTCGAGGTTCGGGCTCTTCACCAACAACGCCGACCCGGCGCACGCGTGTGCGTCCGGGCCGGCGTACGTGGAGCTACTTGCCCGTGGACTTCTTGCCGAAGCGCTGCTCGAAACGGGCCACCCGGCCGCCGGTGTCGAGGATCTTCTGCTTGCCCGTGTAGAACGGGTGGCAGGCCGAGCACACGTCGGCGTGGATCACGCCGTTCTTCGCCGTGCTGCGGGTGACGAAGGTGTTGCCGCAGGAGCAGGAGACCTGCGTCACGTGGTAGTCAGGGTGGATGTCGGGCTTCATTGCTGTCCTTTCGGGGTGCGGCCGCCGGGTCGCCTTCACGCATGGCGTGAACCGGAGCCGCGAAATGGTCAGCTACCAGTGTGCCAGATCGTGAAACCATCCCAGGCCATCGCGCATTCCCCGCTCCCCTGATCAAGGGGCCGCGCGGGAAGCGCACGAGGTCCGGGCGCGGCGCCACGCTCGGGCCGGCAGCGGGAACGTACGGAAACCGGCTGCGGAAGCACGTGCGACCCCGGCCGTGCGGGGCCGGAAGCGGGATCACCTGCGGACCGACCGTGCGGGCCGCAAGCGAGATCACGTGCGGGCCGATCTCGGACACGCGTGAGGGGTGGCGGATGGCCCGCCACCCCTCACGACGCGCGCGCTAGCCGCGGTCGTTGCTCACCGTGGTCGTCTGGACCTGCAGGAGGAACTCCGCGTTGGACTTGGTCTCCTTCATCTTCTCCAGGAGCAGCTCCAGCGCCTGCTGCATGTCGAGCGCGTGCAGCACCCTGCGCAGCTTCCAGACGATCTGCAGCTCCTCCTTGGCCATGAGGATCTCTTCCTTACGCGTGCCGGACGCGTCGACGTCGACCGCGGGGAAGATGCGCTTGTCGGCCAGGGACCGGTTGAGCTTGAGCTCCATGTTGCCGGTGCCCTTGAACTCTTCGAAGATGACCTCGTCCATCTTCGACCCGGTCTCGACCAGGGCCGTGGCGAGGATCGTCAGCGAGCCGCCGTTCTCGATGTTGCGGGCGGCGCCGAAGAAGCGCTTGGGCGGGTAGAGCGCCGTGGAGTCGACACCACCCGACAGGATGCGCCCGGACGCGGGGGCCGCGAGGTTGTAGGCGCGGCCGAGCCGGGTGATCGAGTCGAGCAGGACGACGACGTCGTGGCCCAGCTCCACCAGGCGCTTGGCCCGCTCGATGGCGAGCTCGGCGACCGTGGTGTGGTCTTCGGCGGGACGGTCGAAGGTCGAGTGGATGACCTCGCCCTTGACCGACCGCTGCATGTCGGTGACCTCTTCAGGCCGCTCGTCCACGAGCACGACCATGAGGTGGCACTCGGGGTTGTTGCGGGTGATCGCGTTGGCGATCGCCTGCAGCACCATCGTCTTACCGGCCTTGGGCGGCGAGACGATGAGGCCGCGCTGGCCCTTGCCGATGGGCGAGACCAGGTCGATGATCCTCGTGGTGAGGACGTTGGGCTCGGTCTCCAGGCGCAGGCGCTCCTGCGGGTAGAGCGGCGTCAGCTTGTTGAAGTCGGGCCGGTTGCGGGCCTGCTCCGGGTCCATGCCGTTGACGGTGTCGAGGCGGACCAGGGCGTTGAACTTCTCGCGGCGCTCGCCCTCGCGCGGCTGGCGCACGGCGCCGGTGATGACGTCGCCCTTGCGCAGGCCGTGGCGGCGGATCTGGGAGAGCGAGACGTAGACGTCGTTGCTGCCGGGCAGGTAGCCGCTCGTCCTGACGAACGCGTAGTTGTCGAGGATGTCGAGGATGCCGGCGATCGGGATGAGGACGTCGTCCTCGTTGATGACGGGCTCGCCGCTGTCGTAGCGGTCGCGGCCGCGTCCGCGGTTGCGCTCCCTGAAACGTCCCCTGCGGCTGCGCCCGCTGCGCTCTTCCTCCTCGCCGCGCTGCTCGGTGCGCTGCTCGGAACGGCTGCCGGACTCGGCCGCGGCGGCGCGCTCGCGCTGGTCGCCGCGACCCCCATCGCGGCCTCCCTCGCTGCTGCGCTCACCGTTACGGTCGCCGCCCCGCTCGCGGCGCTCACCGCGGCTGCGGCGCTCGCGACGGCTCTCGCCGCGCTCGGAGCGCGACTCGCCCTGGCCGGCCTCGGTGGGCTGCGACTGCTGCTCCACGACGGGCTCCGCCGGGGCCGCGGCGACCGGCTCCGGCGCGCTGGCCGCGGGCTCGGGCGCGGCTGCGGCGGGCTGCTGCGCGGGTTCTTCCGTGGTGGTCTTGGCGCGGGAACGTTCCCTGCGCGTACGGGTGGGTCGCTCGGCCGCGGGCGCCTCCGCAGGAGCGGCCGCGGGGGCCTCGGCCACCGTCGCGGCCTGCGCTGCGCCTTCTCCGGAACCGCCACCCTGCTTCTCCTGGATGGCCGCGATGAGCTGGCTCTTCCGCATGCGCCCGGTCCCGCTGATGCCCAGCTCCGCTGCGATCTTCTGCAGCTCGGGCAGCACCTTGGCGGACAGGCCGGTGCCGGAGCGACGCGCACGCGGCTTGGCCGCTGCGCGGGTGGGGGTGTCGCCGGACGCCGGCTCAGCGCCTGATGCGTCGGAGAGGAGTTCGGTGGTGTCGCTCAACTAAAAGGTCCTTCCCAGGGGTCGGGCGCCGGATTTGTTCTTCCGGGCGTCCCGGAGGTGCTTGCGATCCGGCGGGACAGACCGGGTCGGGGTGCACTCTGCGATCTTCGGCTGTCGCTTGAGACGGCCGCCACTCTTGGGGAGGGGTTCGTCAACGCCGCCGATGGCCCTTGGCGCGTGACTGACACCCCCCAGATTGCTGTCGCCAACCAGATGTCGAGATGATTCGAACGCGCAGGTCCCCGTCGTCGCCACCTCGCGTTGCGCCAACCGGGTGTGGGCCAACCGGAGGCAACGGATTCCGGGGAGACAGCCGCGCTGCCCACGCCTCGCGACGTGAAGCATGATGCAGCGATGTATGGCTGACAAGCACGCACCCACCAAGGGGGCATCTGGTGCGGCTATCAGCCTAACATCACCAGCGCACACGGCTATTCCCTGAAGGTCTAAAGAGGTTTCAGCGTGTCTCGGGGAACTGAACGTTCGCACCGACCGGGTCGACGTCCATTTGCTGGATGTGCCAGTCATTACCCACTTCTGGCGCGATCAAATCCTGCGAATCCGATGACGAAAACGCAAGGACCGTGGGACCCGCTCCCGAAACGACCGCAGGCACGCCCACTGCACGGAGACGTTCTACCAGATCCGCGCTCTGCCGCATGGCAGGCGCGCGGTATTGCTGATGGAGCCGATCTTCTGTGGCGGCGAGCAACAGCCCGCGCTCTGGCCGCTGGGTCAGCGCGGCGATCAGCAGCGCGGCCCGGCCGGCGTTGAAGGAGGCGTCCTCGTGGGGCACGTCCTTCGGCAGCAGCCCCCGTGCGGCCTCCGTGGACAGCCGCGTCGAAGGGACGCAGACCACCGGACGGATGCGCTGGTCGGGGACCAATTTCAGCCTATGCGGCCGCCCGGTGTGGTCGGACCACGCGACGGTCAGCCCACCGGAAAGACAGGGCGCCACATTGTCGGGATGCCCTTCCATCTCCGTGGCCAGCGCGTAGACGTCGTCGTCGCTCAATGCGGTCTGCGGCAGGTCGGGACCTGCCAGGGCGCGCGCGGCGAGAATGCCGGCGCACACCGCCGCCGACGACGACCCGAGCCCCCGTGCGTGCGGGATGCGGTTACGGCAGTGCAGGCGTATGCCCTCCGGCTGAGGCACTCCCATGCGGTCGAACGCCACCCGCATGGCCTTGACGACCAGATGCCCCTCGCCGGTGTCGACCTCCCCCGCCCCCTCGCCCTCCACGACGACGTGGACGCCGCGCTCCCCGGTGAGCGTGGCCGTGACCTCGTCGTGGAGGCTCAGCGCGAGCCCGAGCGCGTCGTAACCCGGCCCCAGGTTGGCCGACGTCGCGGGCACGCGGATGTCAACGGTCCTCATTCGTTCACTTTTCCTCGTACTCCCCCGTCAGGCGAGGTTGAGCGCCGCCGCGGCGGCGTGGACGTCGATGGGGATGACCACCGGCGCGGGCGCCCCCGAGATCGCCCAGTCCGGGTCTTTGAGCCCGTTACCGGTAACCGTGCAGACGATGCGCTGCCCCGCCTCCACCATGCCCTGCGCGTGGGCGTGCAGCAACCCCGCTACGCTCGCGGCGGAAGCGAGCTCGACGAACACGCCCTCTTCCTGCGCCAGCAGCTTGTACGCCGCCGCGATCTGCCGGTCGGTCACCGCCTGGATGACGCCGCCCGACTCGTCGCGGGCCGCCGTGGCCAGCGACCAGGACGCCGGGTTGCCGATGCGGATGGCGGTGGCGATGGTGTGGGGGTGGGACACGGGCGCGCCGTGCACGATCGGCGCGGCGCCGCTGGCCTGGAAGCCGAACATGCGCGGACGCTTGGTGGCCACCCCGTCCTCGGCGTATTCGCAGTAGCCCATCCAGTAGGCCGAGATGTTGCCGGCGTTGCCGACGGGGATGCAGTGGATGTCGGGGGCGTCGCCGAGCGCGTCGACGATCTCGAACGCGGCGGTCTTCTGGCCCTGGAGCCGGAACGGGTTGACGGAGTTGACCAGCGCGATCGGATATTCGGACGACAGCTTGCGCGTCATCTCAAGGCAGTCGTCGAACGACCCCTCGACCTGCAGCAGCGTGGCGCCGTGCACGAGCGCCTGGGCCAGCTTGCCCATGGCGATCTTCCCCCGCGGCACCAGCACGGCGCAGGTCAGCCCGGCGCGCACGGCGTAGGCGGCGGCCGAGGCGGAGGTGTTGCCGGTGGAGGCGCAGATGACGGCCTTGGCCCCCTCTTCGACGGCCTTGCTGATGGCCATCGTCATGCCGCGGTCCTTGAAGCTGCCCGTCGGGTTGGCCCCCTCGACCTTCAGGTAGACCTCGCACCCGGTGAGCGCGGAGACGCGATGTGCGGGCACCAGCGGCGTGCCGCCTTCGAGCAGCGTGATGACGGGGGTCTTCGCGGTGACCGGAAGACGCTCGCGGTACTCCTCGATGAGGCCACGCCATGACCTGCTCATAGTGACTCCCTACCTGCGCTGTTGGGCACAGAGTGTACGGGGTGCCGGGGACGGTCGCGGAGCGGCGTCCACGGGTCGGACACCCGCCGCACTTCTGCATTGGACAGTCGCACTATTCAGGAAATACTCAGCATCTCCCGATAAGGTCTCGGCCAGGGGGTCAACGACCATGAACGCGCGTCCTGCTCTGAGGCAGAACGACTATTCACCGGTGTCCGCACCGCGGCTCGGCGCCTGGTCACCCGCCCTTTCCGTCAGCGTGGTCGTTCCCGCGCGCGGAGGGCAGGACAAGCTCGACCTGACGCTGGCGGCGCTGGCGGCCCAGACGTATCCGGAGCACCTCATGGAGGTGCTGGTCGTCGACGACGGCAGCGACCCGCCCATCCGCCTGCCCGAGATCCGCCCGTTCAACACCCGCCTGGTACGGGTGCGCGACGGCTGGGGCATCTCCAACGCGGTCAACACCGGGGTCAAGGCCGCCGACGGCGAGATCATCCAGCGGCTCGACTCCGACATGGTGGCCTGCAAGGAGCACATCGAGGCGCTGGCGCGCTGGCATCACGTGACCGACTACCTGGTCACGATCGGCATGAAGAAGTTCGTGGACGCGCCTCCCGTCACCCCTGAGCAGGTCTTCCGGGCGGGACACCTGGGAGAGCTGTTCGACCTGGAGACGGCGGTGGCCAGCTCAACGGAGGCCACGATCGCCAAGACCGACGGTCTGCGCAAGAGCCGCAATCCGTACCACGTGTGCACCGGGCCGACCTTCGCCCTTCCCAGGGAGGTCTTCCACGCCGTGGGCGGTCTCGATCCGACGGTCGCCAGGGGCGAGGACACCGAGTTCTCCTACCGGCTGGCCATGCACGGCGTGGTCTTCATCCCCGACATGGACGCCCAGGCCGTGCATCTGGGGCTGCCGTCGCAGCACCGCGACAGGGAGCGCGCGGTGCGGGCGGTGGAGCCGTACCTGGCGCACCGCATCCCGCTCCGCCGCGACCTGCGCAAGGAGCCCGGGCGGCGGTGGCTGGTGCCGTACGTGGAGATCGTGTACGACATCGCGGGCGCGTCAGAGCAGGAGGTGCGGCAGGCGGTGTCCGCCGCGCTGGACGGCAAGCTGCAGGACGTCGTGGTGACGCTGGTCGGGCCGTGGTCGCGGCTGGCCGGCGGGCGTCACTCGCTGTCGGACCCGGACTTCGACCTGCGGCTGCTGCGGGATCTGTTCGCGCACGACGAACGCATCAGGCTCATCGACGAGGCCGCGCCTTCGCCCGCGCCGATCCCGTTCCGCTACCGGGGGCCGGTGGACGTGCCGCTGCACCGGGTGACGCTGGAGCGGATGATCGAGTCGGTGCAGAAGGACCTGACCGGGGTGCTGGTCGTGGACCTGCCCGACGGGCGTACGGCCCGGCTGGAACGCACCTCCGCGCTCGGCCGCGCGCTGCTGCTCACCGGCGCGGGCGCGGTCGTGGACGGTGCGGACGGCGTGACCGACCTGAGCGGCGTGGACGACGTCGACAAGATCATCGACGTCACGCACGGCGTACGGCACGAGCCGCCCGACCGCTTCTGGCCCGCTCCCAAACAGCCCGACCAGCCGAAACAGCCCGAGCAGCAGAAGCAAACCGGCCAGGCGCAGCAGTCCGGGCAGCCGAAGCGGCCCGGTCAGGGTGCCGCAGCCCCGTCTGCCGCGCCGAAGGCCGCCGCGCAGACTCCGAGCGCGCCGCCGCAGAAGCGCCTGCTGCGCCGCATCAAGTCGGCCCTCCGCAACAACTGACTCCGCCCGCTGGAAGGGCACCGACCCGCCAGGTGTGGGGAGCGCGCCGCGCGGACATCGCTGCGTGCGCGCGCCGGCGGGTGGCCGCCTTCAGGGGCCGAAGGTGCCGCTGGGCGGGTGAGGTCGTCGGCGGCACCGCGACGGGCAGGGCCGTAGACAGCAGGGCCGTGGACAGCAGGGCCGTGGTTAGCGGGGCCGTGGTTAGCGGGGCGAACGAAGCCGCCGGACGGGGCCGAAGCCACGACCTCGGCCCGTCCCGGGTGACGGCGGTCAGCGTTTGCGGCGCAGCGCGCGTCGGAACGTCGTCGAGACGATCGAGCGCAGGTTCTTCTGGGCGCGGTCGGCGGCGGCGATGCGGCGGCGCAACGTGCCGATCTCCCGCCGCAGCGTGCCGACCTCGCGCCGCAGCTCCACGGCCGACTTGCGCCAGTTACCGGCCTCGTCGCGCCACTTGGCCACCTGCGTCCGCAGCCGCTCGGTCTCCTTGCGCAGCCTGGCCGCCTCGTCCAGCGCGGCCTTGCGTTCCTTGTACGCGCCGCGCCGCCCCTGCGGCGGCTCGGCCTCGGCGGCGAAGCCGTAGGCGGCCCCGTCGACCCAGAGCACGCCCGCGACGTCGTCCACCACGTCGTCGAGGTTCTCGCCCGCCTCGGCGACGATGCGGGCCCTGGCGAAGGCGGAGGTGCGTTCGAGCCGGGCCGCGACGACGCCGTCGGCGGACTCGTCGAGCAGCACGTTCACCAGCCCGAGCCCCTGCGCGCGGGCGAGGTCGAGCAGCCGGGCGAGGGTGTCGTCGCCGGGGATCCACCCGGCGGGCAGGCGCAGCGTGTACGGCACGGCGGGGTCGGCCTCGGCGGCGGTGACCAGGCGTACCCGGCCCTCGTGCCGGTAGTGGCCCTCGATGAGCACCAGGTCGAGCGACGGATCCTTGAGCGGCGCGCGGCGGTCGCGTTCGAGAGTGTCCCAGGGGCCGACGAGCAGCACGGACACGTCGGGCACCGTGCCGGCGAGCAGCGCGTCCACGGTGGCGCGCACCTCGTCGTAGCCGGGCGCGGCCTCGACGACGGCGGTGACGTACGGCACCTTCCACTGCCGTCCGGGATGCCCGCGCAGCCACCGGTAGGCGGGGATGCGGTCGGCGACGAACGCGTGGCTCACCCGGTCGATGGGCGCCTTGTCGCGCATCCGCATGGTCGGCCCGATGTGGTAGGCACGGGCGGCCGGCTCGGGCACGAAGACCGCGCCCGCCTGCCACAGCCGGTAGCCCATCTCGGTGTCCTGGCCGAGCACCAGGTCGTCGTCCATCGGCCCGGCGGCCTTGATGAGCGCGGCGTTGACCGAGGTCGCGCCGCCCACGTGGAGGCTGAACGGGCGCTGCGGGTTGTCGGTGAGCCCGTCGGTGCGCTCGACGAGGTCGACCAGCCAGGAGTGCGGCTCGGCGGGTTCGAAGGCCGCTTCGAGGTCGTCGGGCAGCTCGGCGGGCACGGGGGCCTCGGTGAAGCGCAGGTAGCCGGTGACGGAGAGGTAGGGAGCGGCGTGGTGCCAGCGCATGTGCGCCTCGAGCGCGCCGGGGGTGAGCAGCACATCGGAGTCGAGCCAGTGGATCACCTCGCCGGTGGCGGCGGCGAGGCCGGCGTTGCGGGCGGCGGCGCGTCCGGGGCGTTCGCAGCGCACGATCCTGGTCAGCTCGGGCCGCTCACCGGGCAGGCGCAGCGGCGGCTCGCTGCCGTTGTCGACGACGATGACCTCGGTGAGCGTGCCCGGGTAGGTCTGCCTGGCGAGGGCGGCGAGCACCAGGTCGAGCTTGTCCTGGCCGCCGTAGGCGGGCACGACGACGCTGACCGTGAGCCGCGGGTCGAGCGGTTCGTCGAGGGTGAGGACGCGGTAGTCGTTGCCGCGTACGCGGGGGATCACGCGGCTTCCATCAGCAGGCTCGGGCGGAAGCCCCGCCACTGGTTGGCGGCCACCTTGACGAAGTGGGCCAGCGGGAGCTGCCAGGTGTGGTCGCGGCTGAGCCCGCGGCGCAGCATGTAGCCGAGGCCGTGGGTGCGGTAGATGGTGGCGTCCGCGCTCTTGGCCTTCTTGAGAAATTCGAGATCGACGGCCCGTGGCAACGCAGGGAATCCGCCTATGTCATGAAATTTCGACCGAGACACCATGATCGTGCCGCCCGCCACGTGATCGGAGTAGACCTCGCTCGGATAGCTCGCCCCGCTCGCGAACGTCGTGCGCCTGATGGTCGCCTCCAGCGGCTCAAGGTAGAAGAACTCGGCCGTGGTGCCCACCACGTCGGCCTTCGCGTACGTCATCGCCATGAACAGATCGGCCAGGTGGCGGGGGCCGTACCAGTCGTCGTCGTCCCACTTCGCCAGATGGTCGCCCTCGGCCTTGGCCGCCGCCCGGTTGAGCACTTCACCGAACGGCACCGAGGCGTCCACCTCCACCCAGCGCACGGGCAGCGAGCAGGACTCGACCGCCTCGCGCACCTCGTCGAAGGCCACCCCGTGCAGGCCGAGCACCACCTCCGCGGTGACGTCGCGCTGCCGCTCCATCTGCGCCAGCGCGGCGCCCACCAGCGCGGGCCGCTTGGTCGCCATGACGATGCTGACGTGGGGAGCGGGCGTCGGGTGCGCCAGACGGCGCAGGCGTACGCTGTGCTCCTCGCGCCGCAGGTCGGCCAGCGAGCGCGCGGTGCCGTCGGCCGGGTGTGCGAGCCAGTCGCGGTCGGTGAGCAGCGCGGCCAGGTCGGCGGGCACCCACGCGGGCGCGGACGCGGCGGTCAGCGGCACACCGGCGGCGGCCAGCCGCATCAGCCCGTCGAGCGGCACCTGCTCGTCCGGCCACTCGACCTCCAGGCCGCGCAGCGGGCGCAGGGCGGGCACGTCGGGCGGCCCGCCGTCGACCGCCCACTCGCCGCTCGCGCCGCCGTCACCGGCGGCCCAATGGAGGCGGGCCAGCCCCTTCTCCGGCGTACGCGCGAAGCCACAGGGGGTCTCGGACATCGCTGGGTGCTCCTCGGGCGCGGGTACGGAACGGCGCCTACCTTACGCCCGTTTCGACGGCGATCTGACGCTTACTCCCCCTCCGGAGGCTCAGCTCGGGTCGTCGCCCTCCACGCGCATCACACTGGCCACCGCGCGGACGATGTCGAGCTCGCGCAGCTCCTCCATGGTCGCCGAGAGCGCGGCGTCGGTGGCGCGGTGGGTGACGATGACGAGCTGGGCGTCGTCGCCGCGGCCCTCCTGGCGGACGGTCTGGATGGACACGTCGTGCTTGGCGAACAGCTCGGCCACCCGGGCCAGCACGCCCGGCTTGTCGGCGACGTCGAGCGCCACATGGCAGCGCGTGACGGTCTCGCCCATGGGGTGGACGGTCAGCTCGGCGTAGGTGGACTCCTCGGGGCCGCGGGTGCCGGCCAGGCGGTTGCGGCCCACGGCCACCAGGTCGCCGAGCACGGCCGATGCGGTGGGGGCGCCGCCCGCGCCCTTGCCGTAGAACATGAGCTGGCCCGCCGACTCGGCCTCGACGAAGACCGCGTTGTACGCCTCGCGCACCCCGGCCAGCGGGTGGGTCCGCGGGATCATCGCCGGGTGCACCCGCACGCCGAACGAGCGGCCGTCGTCGGAGCGCGCGCAGATGGCCAGCAGCTTGATGACGTAGCCCATGGCCTTGGCGGAGGCGACGTCGGTGGCGGTGATCTCGGTGATGCCCTCGCGGTGCACCTGCTCGGCCCGCACCCGGCTGTGGAAGGCGAGCGAGGCGAGGATGGCGGCCTTGGCGGCGGCGTCGAAGCCCTCGACGTCGGCGGTCGGGTCGGCCTCCGCGTAGCCGAGCGTCTGGGCCTCCTCCAGCGCGTCGGTGAAGGAGGCGCCGGTGGAGTCCATCTTGTCGAGGATGTAGTTGGTGGTGCCGTTGACGATGCCGAGCACCCGCTTGACGTGGTCGCCGGCCAGCGACTCGCGCAGCGGGCGCAGCAGCGGGATGGCGCCGGCGACGCTGGCCTCGAAGTAGAGGTCGCCGTTGCCGGCCCTGGCCGCCTCGTGGAGGGTGGCGCCGTCCTCGGCGAGCAGCGCCTTGTTGGCGGTGACCACGCTCTTGCCCTTGGACAGGGCGGAGACGATGAGCGAACGGGCCGGTTCGATGCCGCCGATGACCTCCACCACGATGTCGATGTCGTCGCGGGTGACCAGTGACTCGGCGTCGGTGGTGAGCAGCGCGGGGTCGATCTCGACGTCGCGCTTGCGGCCCAGCCTGCGCACGGCCACCCCGGCGAGCTCGAGCGGCGCCCCGACGCGGGCGGCCAGGTCGGCGGCCTGCTCGTGCATGAGCCTGATGACCTGGGAGCCGACGACGCCGCAGCCCAGCAGAGCCACCTTCAGCGGTTTCACAGCTGCCCCCTCAACAGGTCTTCTTCGGTCTCGCCTCGCACGATCACGCGCGAGGTGCCGCCCGAGACGGCCACCACGGCGGGTCTGGGCAGGTAGTTGTAGTTGCTGGCAAGCGAGCGGCAGTAGGCGCCGGTGGCGGCCACCGCGATGAGGTCGCCCGGCGCGAGGTCGGACGGCAGGTGGAAGTCGCGCACGATGATGTCGCCGCTCTCGCAGTGCTTGCCGACCAGGCGGCTCAGCATGGGCGGGGCGTCGCTTGCGCGGCTGGCCAGCACGGCGGTGTACTCGGCGCCGTAGAGCGCGGTGCGGACGTTGTCGCTCATGCCGCCGTCGATGCTCACGTACGTGCGCAGGCCCTCGACGTCCTTGATGGTGCCGACCTCGTAGAGCGTGATGCCGCCGGGGCCGACGATGGTGCGGCCCGGCTCGACGGTGAGGCGCGGCACGGGCAGGCCGGCGTCGGCGCAGACCTTGGTGACGATCTCGCGCAGCCCGTCGGCCAGCTCCTTGATGTCGGGGGCGGCGTCGTCGTCGACGTACGCGATGCCGTAGCCGCCGCCGAGGTCGAGCTCGGGCAGCACGACGCCGTGCTCCTCCTTGATCTGCACGAGCAGGCCGGCCAGCCGCCGCGCGGCGACCTCGAACCCGGCCGTGTCGACGATCTGGGAGCCGATGTGGGAGTGCAGGCCGACGAGCTGGAGCTGGGGCAGGGCGAGGATCCTGCGTACGGCCTCGGCCGCCGCCCCCGAGCTGAGCGACAGCCCGAACTTCTGGTCGTCGTGTGCCGTGGCGATGAACTCGTGGGTGTGGGCCTCGACGCCGGTGGTGACCCTGACCATGACCTTGGGCCGCTTGCCGTGCTGCTCGGCGAGGTAGCCGAGGCGGGCGATCTCATCGAAGGAGTCGACGACGATGATGCCGACGCCGGCCTCAAGCGCCCTGGTCAGCTCGGCGGTGGACTTGTTGTTGCCGTGCATGGTGATGCGCTCGGGCGGGAAGCCGACGCTGAGCGCGACGGCCAACTCGCCGTTGCTGGCGACGTCGAGGCCGAGGCCCTCGTCGATCAGCCAGCGCACGATCTCCTTGCACAGGAACGCCTTGCCTGCGTAGTGGACCTCGGAGCCGGCGAAGGCCGTGGCGTAGTCGCGCATGCGCGAGCGCACGTCGTCCTCGTCGATGACGTAGAGCGGGGTGCCGTGCTCGCGGGCCAGGTCGCGTACGTCCACCCCGCCAACGGTCAGCGCCCCGTCGGTCCGGCTCGACGTTCGGGGCCAGATCGCGGGGTTGATCCGGTTGAGGTCGGCGGGCGCCTGCGGCGGGCGCTCCTGGGGCAGCATCTCGGCGTGCCGGTCCCCTGCGGGATGGGCGAATCGACTCACCCGATCGAGGCTATCGGAAGCGCAAGTAAGCCATGACCCTGTGACCACGTATCGAGACGCGATCAAGCTCTGGCAGGGTAATTTTTACTCTTTTTCGCCGTTTTACCGGATATCTTCTGCTCAGAGGCGGTCGGGGCCGGGAAGCACGATCCGTACCACATCCGCGACCCGCACCCTCGCGGCGTGCTCGGGCCCGGGCGCCTCGTCCCCCACGGGCACCGCCGGCGCGCGCTCATGCGCGTCGTGGTAGGCCAGCGCCAGCCGCGGCAGGTACGCCTCCCACCCCGGATCCCTGCTTCCCCGCCGCCCCGGCAGCTCGGCCAGCACCCTGAGCACCTGCCGATGCGCCGGATCGCCTGGCACGCCCGCCTGGCTCCTCGGCACCCCGAGATCGGCGGCCCACCGCAGCACGGCGCAGGCGCGCGCACGTGCGTAGCGCACGACGAAGCCCGGGTTGTCCCAGGTGCGGGGAAAGTCGGGCCAGGACGGCTCGTACGGCACGGGCGCGGCCTCGACCAGCTCGAACGGGTCGTCCACGACGATGCGCAGGAACCCGTTCCGCCGCACCTCGACGGAGACCACGCCGTCGATCCCGCGCACCCTGCCGGCCAGGTCCTCGGGCGGCATCCGGCGGCGCAGCGCGGCCGCGGAGACGTAGCCGAACTCGCGCTCCCACGTGCCGTCGGGCACGGGCGGCTCGCCCAGCGCGGCGGCCAGCTCATCGAGCGTCATCGCGACGACCTTACGCGAGGGAACTGCGGCATGCGGGCGGATCGTCTCCCTCTGCAGGGGAAAGCGGGGTAAAGGGGGACGGCTTGGCGGCCGAGATCGATCTGGGCGTGGCTGCTCATCGCGTGGAGTCCGTGGCTCGCGCTCGCCGTCGTCGCCGAAGCCCTCGCCCAGGCGAGGTTCCGCCTCGGCACGGCGGCCAGGACCGGGGCCGGAGTGGTCGGCGGCTTCGCGTTGACGGCCCTGGCGCTGGTGCTCTGGCTCGGCTGAGTGCGGCTCAGATGAGGGCGTGCGGCTCGGCGGAGCCGTACTCGACGAGCTGGGCCGCGCCGAGCAGCCAGCGGTCCTCGTCGCGCACCCGCACGTACCCGAACCTGTCGGCGGAGAAGACCTTGACGCCGTCGGCGCGGCACTGCCGCATGAGCACCTCGTCCCAGCCCTCGGTCAGGTCGGCGAAGCCCAGCTCGCGCATCGCGTTGCGGCGGGCGAGCAGGGTGCCGCCGGCGATCTCGGGCAGGTAGGTGTACTCGGCCTCCGGCTGCTTGAGCAGCGTGGCCTGCGGCTTGCGCAGGTGGGCGTAGAAGGCGGCCTTGCCGACGATGTCGGCGGTGGTGAACAGGAACGCCCTGCGCAGGTCGGACAGGTAGTGGGGGCCGTAGACGTCGCGCGGGTCCATGACCGCGACGAGATCGGCCTCGCACAGGTCGAGCCCGGCGTTGAGCATCGCGCCCTCGGTCATGGACGGCGACGGGCGGCGGTAGACGACCTCCACGTCCGGCAGCACGTCGCGGGCCCGCAGCTCGGCCTCCGGCGGCCCGATGATGATGAGCTGGTCGACGCCCGACTGCCGGGCGACCTGCGCGAGCGCGTGCTCCATCGAGTACGGGTCGCGGATCGGCAGCAGCACCGAGGTGTTGAGCGTGGGCCGCGCGCTGGGCAGGCCGATCGCGTCCAGCATCTCGTCGATGCGCTCGCTCATCGTGCCCATCGAGTACGCCCGCCGCAGCGCCACGTGCGCCCGCCGCGAGTCCGGCTCGGTGCCGATGGGCGTGCCGCAGGCGGCGATCTCGGCGAGCCGCCACTGCGGGGTGCCCGGCGGGCAGTCGGCGGCGGCAGGCCAGCGGTAGGAGGTCAGCACGTCCGGGTACGACAGGTGCTCGGGCAGGAGCTGGTCGAGCGTGAGCACCCGGTCGATGCGGCCGCCGGACAGCGGCAGCGGGTTGTGCACCCTGGGCTGCACACCGAACTGCAGGCGCGGCCAGGCCACGGTCAGGTCGGCGGTGAAGCGGTGCTCGAACAGGTCGGCCGCCGCCGCGTACGCCGACACGTCGCCCTTGGTGTGCCAGAAGACCGTGCGGATGCCGCGCTCGGCGCACCAGGCGAGCAACGCCTTGAGCCCTTCGCCGGGCTCGCCGATGATCTCCTCGGCCCACGGGCCCTGCGTGACCGACTCCACGACCAGCAGGTGCGGCACCTCCAGCGGGAGCACCCTGGCGAAGTCGCGGGGCGTGAAGCCGGTGGTCTGCCGCCACTCGTAGCGCAGCAGCGCCTCGGCGTGCGGGTCGGCGATCACCGCGGCGGTCAGGTGCGGCCGGGTGTTGGGGCCGGTCGGGACGCGGAACGGCTTGAGCTTGAACGAGGTGCCTTCGAGCGTCCTGGTCGACGTGGTCGCCTGGTAGGCGGCGCCGGGACGCTCCTCCTTGGGCTTGTTCGCGGTGGTGGCCACCGGCTTGCGCTTGGGCGCCGTCGGGCGCTTGACCGGCTTGGCCGCGCCCTTGATGCCCTTGGCCAGGCGCACCGGGTTGCTCTTGCCGCTCTTGATGGCGTCGCCCAGCCGGTTCCAGCGGGCGACCTTGATCGACGAGAGCTTCCAGTTGGCCACCTCGGCCTGGAAGCGCTGCTCGGCCAGCTCCTTGCGGAGCTTGTCGGCGGCGGCCTGCTCGGCCGCCAGCCGTTCCTCCGTCTCGCTGAGCTTCTCGGCCAGCGCGTCGGCCTGCGCGGCGCGCTCCTCGGCCGCGGCCAGCTTGGCCTGGGCGTCGTCCAGCAGCCTGGCCAGCTCGGCGGCACGCTCGGCATGCGCGATCGCGTCGCGCAACGCCCGGCGCGTACTCTCCAGCTCAGTCGACAAACCGGACCTCCACTCTCTCAGCCCGGCAAAGGATACTCTTTTGCGGGAAGCGTCTCGAAGGGATGAGATCCGGTGCAGTTCAACGTACGGCCCTACGTCTGCGGCGCTCTCGGCCGGATCGATACCGCCCTGCTCGGCAAGCTGACCGCCGCGGGGCCGAAGGTCTGGCCGGCGTTGCAGTCGGACGAGGCCGCGCTGTTCAGCTCCACCCCGCTGCCGCCGTACCACAGGTCCGGTGACGCGTACGCGTTCGCCTGGGGCGAGCGCCTGCCGAAGACGGCCGAGGAGGACTGGATCACGGTCGCCGAGACGTACGAGACGCCCGGACTGATCGGCGACGGCCGCCGGGTGGCGCTGCACACGGGCGGGCTCGGCCTGGTGGACGTCTACTACGTGCGCCTGGACGACGCGGTCTACTTCTCGTCGCTCATCCAGCCGCTGCTCACCCTGGTGCCCATCGAGATCGACTGGTCGGCGTGGGCCTCGATCCTGCAGGTGACGTTCCCGCTGGGCGAGGCGACGCCGTACACCGAGGTCAAACGGCTGCCGGGGGCGAGCGCGCTGGTGTGGGAGCACGGCAGGCTCACCACCGAGCGGAGGCTGCCGCGCTGGCTGCGCACGGAGCCGTACGAGCGGTGGATCAGCCCGCAGGAGATCGTCGACCTGCTCGACCACGTCTACTCCGAGTACGACGGCCTGCCGCTGCTGGTGCCGGTCAGCGGCGGCTACGACTCGCGGCTGCTGGCCAGCGTGGCCAAGGCCAGGGGCGCGGACGTCGAGTCGTGGACGACCAGCCCCGACGACGGCACCGACACCGACATCGACTTCGCCAGGGCGATCACCAGGGAGCTGGGCATCCCGCACCGGGTGATCCCGCAGGACCCCGCCTCCTATCCGTCCGACGCGATGGAGGTGGCGCGCAGGCTGGAGTACCTGACGCCGCACCACGCCTGGTACGCCCCCTTCGCCAAGGAGGTGCACGGCGCGGGCCGGATCCTGGTGGACGGCCTGGCGGGCGGGCCGCTGCTGAAGAACTTCATGGTCAGCGGGGCCGCGCTGGAGGCGAGGACGCAGGCCGAGCGGTCGGCGGCGGTGCTGGGCTCGCTCTCGCTCGGACGGCCGTCGCAGCCGTTCCTGTCGAAGTCGGCGGCGGAGTGGATGGAGGAGACCGTACGCGAGCAGTTCCTCGCGACGACCTCCATGTTCCACGGCCACCGGGCGGAGCTGCCGCTGTCGGTGCTGCACACCAGGACCGTGCGGGGCATCGCGCGCTCGGCGGTGAACCTCGTGGGGCCCGAGGCGTCGTTCCTGGCGCCGTTCATCCACCCGGAGTTCTTCGACGCGGCGCTGTCGGTGGGGGTGGCCCGCAAGCACCAGGGCAAGTTCTACCGCGAGGTGCTGCACGCCGCCAACCCGAGGGTGGCCGCTCTGCCCTCGACGAACGTGATCAAGCAGCCGCTCAGGAGGGTGCCGCTGCGATCGACGGCGGCTCCCGCCCGGAGCTACTCGCATCGGATGCTGGAGATTCTGGCCGACCGGATACCGGCCCTGCTGTCGGACGAGATGCACGAGGTGATCGCCGGTGGTCCCGACGCTCTGACCAGGTTCAACGGCTGGAACGACCGGTTCTGGGTGCGCGGTCTTGTGCTGTTCGGCCTGTGGCTGAGCGACTTCGAGAACGACCTCTCGGACCTCGCGCCACCTTTTTAGTGAACTCTGGGTAACAGGGCGATTACATACGGATCTCTCGGGTATTAACGGTCGCACAGCAGAAGCGGGTTCCGGAAAGCCAACGGGCTGGTAGTGTTCGGCCCGTAAGCGCCGCAACAAACGGGCACCAGATCACAAATCCGGTCCCGTCCAGGGCAGTGGGGTTCGCAGGGATGACGACCCCACGCGGCGCGGTCACCAATCAACAACGCCGGGGTAACCGGTGACTTCGTCCTGCCCACATCTCTTCCTGTGAGCGACATCATGATCAACGCATCCCCAACGCCGGAGCCGGTCTCCGAGGACTTCATCTCGGAGGATCCGCTCTGGTACAAGCGGGCGGTGTTTTACGAGGTTCTCGTCCGGGGGTTCAAGGACTCCAACGGCGACGGGACCGGTGACCTTCGCGGTCTCATCGAGAAGCTTGACTACCTCAAGTGGCTCGGTGTCGACTGCCTGTGGTTGCTGCCGTTGTACGAGTCGCCGCTGCGCGACGGCGGTTATGACATCTCGGACTACATGAAGATCCTTCCGGACTTCGGGGACCTGGGGGACTTCGTACAGCTGGTCGAGGCCG
This sequence comes from Nonomuraea fastidiosa, assembly GCF_042751225.1. Lineage (NCBI taxonomy): Bacteria > Bacillati > Actinomycetota > Actinomycetes > Streptosporangiales > Streptosporangiaceae > Nonomuraea > Nonomuraea fastidiosa. The sequence goes on along the minus strand of NZ_CP170570.1, from coordinate 4,593,738 downwards.
CCCACAGCCGCGGCCTGCGGATCATCACGGACCTCGTGATGAATCACACCAGCGACCGGCATCCCTGGTTCCAGGCATCCCGGCATGACCCCGAAGGGCCGTACGGCGACTTCTACGTGTGGGCCGACCACCCCGGCGGCTACCCTGACGCGCCGATCATCTTCGTCGGCGCCGAGGAGTCCAACTGGACGTACGACCCGGTGCGTAAGCAGTACTACTGGCACCGTTTCTTCCACCACCAGCCGGACCTGAACTATGACAACCCGGCGGTGCAGGAGGCCATGCTCGAGGTCTTGCGGTTCTGGCTGGACCTGGGCATCGACGGGTTCCGCCTGGACGCGGTGCCGTACCTGTTCGAGCGTGAGGGCACGGCCTGCGCCGGGCTGCCGGAGACGCACGCGTACCTGAAGAAGATCCGGGCCGAGGTCGACCGCCTCTACCCCGACCGCGTGCTGCTGGCCGAGGCCAACGGCTGGCCTGAGGACGTTGTGGAGTACTTCGGCGACCCGACGACGGGCGGCGACGAGTGCCACATGGCGTTCCACTTCCCGTTGATGCCGCGTATCTACATGGCGGTGAAGAAGGAGACCCGCGAGCCGATCTCCGAGATCATGTCCCGCACCCCCAAGCTGCCCGAGAACGGCCAGTGGGGCATCTTCCTGCGCAACCACGACGAGCTGACGCTCGAGACGGTGACCGAGGAAGAGCGCGACTACATGCACAAGGAGTACGCCAAGGACCCGCGCATGCGGGCCTACCTCGGCATCCGGCGGCGTCTCGCCCCGTTGCTCGACAACGACCGGGACCGGATCGAGCTGTTCACGGCGCTGCTGCTGTCGCTGCCCGGCTCGCCGATCATCTACTACGGCGACGAGATCGGCATGGGCGACAACATCTGGCTGGAGGACCGCGACTCGGTCCGCACGCCGATGCAGTGGAGCCCCGACCGCAACGCCGGCTTCTCCACGGCCGACCCTGGCCGCCTCTACCTGCCCGCGGTCATGGACCCGATCTACGGGTACCAGGCGGTCAACGTGGAGGCCCAGCAGCGGCACGAGGGGTCGCTGCTGCACTTCACCCGCAGGATGCTGGCCATCAGGCGGCAGCACCCGGTGTTCGGCGTGGGGGCGTATACGGAGATGTGGTCGTCCAACCCGTGCGTGCTGACGTACGTGCGCGAGGACGGCGACGACGTGATGCTGTGCGTCAACAACCTGTCGAAGTTCCCGCAGCCGGTGGAGCTGGACCTGCGCCGCTTCGAGGGCTGGATCCCGGTCGAGGCGCGCGGCGGCGTGCAGTTCCCGCGCATCGGGGAGCTGCCCTACCTGCTCACGCTGCCGGGGCACGGCTTCTACTGGTTCGCGCTCAAGAAGGACGAGCAGACGGCGCAGTCAGGGCAGTCCGCGTCTGAGGCGCGTGAGGGCGAGCTGGAGACGGTCAGCGGGAAGTGACCGGCACCTGGGCACGGGCCGCGCGGCGCGCAGGGATCAGCGCGACCGCAAGGGCCGTGCCCACGGCCACCAGTACGGTGACCGCCAGCGTCAGCGGCGACGGCGCGCGGCCGATGCCCGCGCCGACGCCGCTGTTGTGGCCCTGAAGGTCGATCAGACCGGTGACGACGCTGACCCCCGCCGCCGCGCCCACGCCCACGCCGAGCACGACCAGCAGGCCCGTGCCGGTCACGAGCGTGGCCATGACCTGGCGCGGGGTCAGCCCCATGGCCTTGAGCACGGCCAGGTCGAAGGCGTGGTCGCGCAGGCCGAGCGCGCTGGCGGTGAGGAGGTTGGCCAGGCCGATGAGGGCCAGCACGGCGATCATCGCCACGATCACCACGCGGATGATCGACAGCCGGTCCGCCGGGTTGACGGCCACCTGCACGTCGAGGCTCTCCCCCGACTCCGCGAGCAGCCTCCCCCGCACCTCGCCGGGGTCGGCGCCGGGCTTGAGCGCCAGCGCGTAGTACTCGGGCGGCACGGAGTCCTTGGCCGCCAGGCTGTCGATGCCGACGGAGAGCACCTCGCCGTCCTGTTCGGGCTCGACGGTCCTGCCGACGATCCTGACGATCAGCGGGGTGCCGCCCACCGTGAGCCGCACCCGGTCGCCGATCTTGACCCCCAGCAGGTCGAGCAGGCCCTGACCGGCCACGGCCTCGCCCTGGCGGTCGTACATGCGGCCCTCGACCACCGGGAACGGGTAGGGGTCGGTGGAGCTGCCGATCGCCCGCACCCTGACCGAGCGGGCCTCTCCGGGGGCGAGCGCGTTGACGTCGGTGCCCGCGTAGACGGCGCTGACGTCGCGGTCCTGCTGCGCCAGCCGCTCGGCCGCGGCGGGCTCCATCTTCCCGGGGCGTACGTAGAGCGCGGCGTGCTGGCCCACCTGCTCGGGGTGCGCGAGGAAGTTGTCCAGCGTGGCCCACACGCCCAGCCCGATGGTGATCATCATCATCGGCACGGCGAGCCCGAACGCCGTCAGGAACGCGGGCACCCTGCGGGTGAAGGCGTCACGGGTGCCGAGCACGAGGGCGGGCGGGAGGCGTACGAGGAGGGCCAGGCGGGCCAGCCTGGACAGGTGGCCCTGGGGCGGTGCCGCGGGCGCGGCGGGGATCGGCGGCGTACGGCCGCCCCGCCAGGCGGGCACGCCGACGGCGGCCAGCACGAGCAGGGCCGTGCCCGCCACGATGGCCAGCACGGGGACGGGCGCGACGGAGGTGGGGCCGAGCAGGGCGACCATCAGCGCCCAGCCCGCCACCGTGCCGACGGCCACGCCGAGCAGGCCGAGCGCGCCGTGCTCGACCATGAGCAGCAGCGCGATCTGGCCCCTGGTGAAGCCCATGGACTTGAGCGTGGCGAGGTCGCGGAGCTGCCCGAGCACCCGGCCGCCGGCGGCGTTGGCCAGCGCGAGCGCGGCGGCCACGATGCCCACCACGCCGAAGAGCGCGAGCAGCGTGCCCAGCAGGCGGTTGTCCAGCTCCATGGCGGCGCGTACCTCGCGCCAGGTGTAGACGCGCTGGAGGCGGTCCTCCAGCATGACCACGACGCGCTGGGAGACCACCTGGGAGGCTTCAGGGTCGTCCAGGCGCAGCCCGGTCACCCATTCGCTGCGGCCCAGCATGGGCTCGATGCGGTCCAGCATGAGCGGCAGCACGTACGCCAGGCCCGGCGTCCACTCGGGGTAGAAGCCCTGCTCGGCGGAGTCGGCGATGCCGCGTACGTACAGGGTGTGCCGCTCGCCGCTGAGCGCGATGATCGTGAACGGGGCGCCGATGCGCAACCCCAGCGACTCGGCGAAGGAGCGCTCGACCACCACCCCGTCGGGCTGGGACGGATCGAGCCACCTGCCCTCGGAGACCACGGGATGCGCGACAGCGGGCGGGGTGGCCGGCATGGCGCGCAGCGCGGCCGGCTCCTTCTTGCCGTTCTGCGCCACGGTGACGGGAGCCGACCGGTAGGGGCCCGCGATCTGGGTGACGCCGTCGATGCCGCCCAGGGCGACCTGGGGGCTGTCCTTGGTGTAGAGCCACACGTGCGCGCCGTCGGTCTGGGCGAACAGGCTGCGCCACGGGTTCGTGCCCTCTTCGAGCAGGGTCGCCGCGGTGATCAGCGCGGCGACGATGCCGGCCACGACCAGCACGGTCAGCGCGGCCTGGCCCTTCCTCGCCCGTAGATCGGCCCTGATCCACCGGCTTCCGGCCAGTGACGCGCTCATCGGAGGTCGATCACCTCGCCCGCGGTGCGGGTACGGCGGCGGGCGATGCGGCCGTCGTCGACGATCTCGCCGTCGAACAGCGACACCACCCGGTCGGCGAGGCTCGCCACGCGGGCGTCGTGGGTGACCATGACGATGGTCTGTCCCTCCTTGTGGACCTTGCTGAGCAGGTTGAGCACGTCACGGGTGTTGCGGCTGTCGAGGTTGCCCGTGGGCTCGTCGGCCAGCAGCAGGCTGGGCTGGTTGGCCAGCGCTCTGGCGAGGGCCACCCGCTGCTGCTCGCCGCCGGAGAGCTGGGCGGGCGCGGCGTCGGCCTTGTCGCTGAGGTTGAGCGCGGTCAGCAGGGTCTCGCGGCGCTCGCGCGCGACCTTGGGCGAGGCCCCGGCCAGCAGCGCGGGCAGCTCGACGTTGTCGCCGACGGTCATGTTGGCGACCAGGTTGAAGAACTGGAAGACGAAGCCGATCTTCTTGCGGCGCAGCAGCGCCCAGGCGCTCTCCGACAGCGTGTCGACGCGCTTGCCGTCGAGCCAGATCTCCCCGCTCGTACGCGCGTCGAGCCCGCCCAGCATGTGGACGAGCGTGGACTTCCCCGAGCCCGACGGCCCCATGATGGCGACGAACTCGCCCGGCTCGACCTGGAGGTCCACCCCGCGCACCGCGGGAACCGGCACCGCGCCATCCTGGTAGATTTTGACCAGATTGACCGTTTTCACAACCGAGCTCATGCCAGATCCTCCTGGCACCTCTCGAGCCAGTCAAGATCCGCCTGCAGATGCAGCATGGCTCCTTCGATGAGCAGCATCGCCACGCGGTCCGTCGGCGAGGTGGCGGCCAGGAGGTCGTTGAGATCGCTCATGAGTGACAGATAGTGGCGGCGCTGGCGGTTGATCAGGACCATCCGGTCGGCGATGCCGGTGAGGGGGGCGAGCACGAGCTTCATGAAGAACTCGTCGCGCACCCGGGGACCCTCGGTCGGCTCGTCGACCCAGGCCTCCAGCACCTCCCGGCCCTTGGCGGTCAGATAGTAGACCTTTTTGTTGGGCCGGTTGGACTGCTCGACGTCGACCGACCGGACCAGGCCGTCCTTCTCCAGCCTGCCGAGGGTGACGTAGATCTGGCCGATGTTGGGGGAGGGATAGGCACTGCCGAAGGTCTGCTCCAGTGCCTGTTTGAGCTCGTAGCCGTGAGCCGGCTCTTTGGCCAGGAGCGCCAGCAGGTGAAGCCGCACCGCCACCTCCCCGCGTCCTGTTACGTAGGCGTTACGAAGCAATCCGTTGACCTACAGATTACAGGTGTGCATAACATGAATCCATCTACCTAACACGTATGTAAAACACTCTGAACACGGAGGAAACAGGGTGCTTCGTCCGCTGCCGCTGCTCCTGGCCGTGCTCCTGGCGGCCGGCTGCGCGGCGACGGGCGATGCGGGCGGCGGCGAAAAGGGAACGAGCGGAACAGGCCCGATCACCTTCGCCACCGGACGCGACACCACGGCGTACCTGCAACCCCTGCTGGATCGCTGGAACCAGGCCCACCCGGCCGAGAAGGTGACGCTGCTGGAGCTGCCCGAAGCCGCCGACGAGCAACGCGCTCAGATGGCGGCGAACCTCCAGGCCCAGAGCAGCCGGTACGACGTGCTCGGGCTTGACGTCTTCTGGACCGCCGAATTCGCGGAGAACGGCTGGATCATCCCCCTGGAGCGCGGGTTGTTCCCGCTCGACAGGTTCCTGCCGCCCGTCGTGGAGACGGCGATCTATAAGGACAAGCTGTGGGCCGTCCCGTTCACCAGTAACGCGGGGCTGCTCTATTACCGGAAGGACCTGGTCAAGAAGCCGCCCAGGACATGGGCCGAGCTACGCGACCAGGCCCGCCAAATCACGAAAAAGCACAACATAGGAGGCTATGCCGGGCAGTTCCTGGCCTACGAGGGGCTCACGGTCAACTTCTCCGAAGCCGTCCAGTCGGCCGGCGGCGAGATCGTCAACCGCGACGGCACCGAGGTGACCCTCGATCCGGCCAAGGGCGCGACCGCGATCGAGTTCCTGCTCCAGGGCCTGCGCGAGGGATGGATCCCCCGGGAGTCGCTGAGCTACAAGGAAGAGGAGTCCCGCCTGGCGTTCCAGGAGGGACGGCTGGCCTTCGCCCGCAACTGGCCGCACGCGTACGGACCGGCCAGGGCCAAGCTGGGCGACAAGCTGGGCGTGACCCGGCTGCCCGGGCTGAACGGCCCCGGCTCCAGCACGCTGGGCGGCGCGAACCTGGCGGTCAGCGCCTTCTCCAAGCACCAGCAGACCGCGCAGGAGTTCATCCGCTACTTCACGAGCCTGGAGAACGAGCGCCGGGTCCTCACCGAGGGCTCGTTCCCGCCCGTGTGGGCCGAGCTCTACGACGACCCCGCGCTGATCAAGCGCTTCCCCTACCTGCCCGTGCTCAAAGAGAGCATTCTCGCCGCCCGGCCACGGCCGGTGAGCGCCAACTACAACCAGCTGAGCCTCGTGATCGCCAGTTCGGTCGCCGAAGCGCTCAGCAATCCCTCCCCCGGGGCCGCAGACGACGTGGCGGCCTCCATGAAATCCGAACTCGAAGAGATCATCAGAACCCAGTGAGGCAGCCATGCGAAAAGGCAGAGCAGCAGCGATCCTGGCCGGGCTCGCGGTAGCCGTCGCCGCCTGCGGCAACGCGCCGACCACCACGGAGCCCACGGCGTCGGAGTCGGCCTCCGCGTCCGACGGCGGCGCCAAGCCGCTCCAGGGCGTGAAGCTCGAAGTCGCCGCCAAGTGGACCGGGGCGGAGCAGAAGAACTTCGAGCAGGTGCTCAAGGCCTTCTCCGACAAGACCGGCGCCGAGGTCACCTACGCCTCCACCGGTGAGGACACCGGCGCCTACCTCGGCCCGCGCATCCAGGGCGGCAGCCCGCCCGACGTGGCCATCCTGCCGCAGCCGGGCCTGGTCCAGCAGTACGCCGAGCAGGGCGCGCTCAAGCCGCTCACCGACGACGTCATCAAGGAGATCGACGCCAACTACACGCCGTACTGGAAGGAGCTCGGCTCCGTCGACGGCAAGGTGTACGGCGTGCTGGTCAAGGCCGCGCACAAGTCGCTGGTCTGGTACCGCTCGCAGGCGTTCGAGGACGCCGGCGTGCAGCCGCCCACCAACTGGGACGAGATGGTCAAGGCCGCGCAGACGCTGGCCGACTCCGGCACCCCGCCGTTCTCGTTCTGCGGCGCCTCCGGCTGGACGCTCACCGACCTCTTCGAGAACGTCTACCTGTCCACCGCCGGCCGGAGAACTACGACAAGCTCTCCAAGCACGAGATCCCGTGGACCGACGACTCCGTCAAGACCGCCCTGGAGAAGATCCAGCAGATCGTCTCCAAGAGCGAGTTCCTGGTCGACGGCACCTCCGGCACCATGCAGACCGACTTCCCCACCTGCGTCAGCAAGGTGTACGGCACCGACAAGGCCGCCATGGTCATCGAGGCCGACTTCGTGGCCGTCGAGGCCGACCAGTCGGGCGCCAAGGTCGGCGAGGAGGCGAAGTACTTCCCGTTCCCCAAGGCCGGTGACACCACCCCGGTCGTGCTCGGCGGCGACGTCGCCGTGGCGATGAAGGACAGCCCCGGCGCGATGGCGCTGGTGCAGTTCCTCGCCTCCAAGGAGGGCGGCGAGGTCTGGGCCAAGCTCCCCGGCTACCTGTCGCCCAACAAGAACGTCTCCCCCGACAACTACCCCGACCCGCTGACCAAGCAGCTCGGCCAGACCATCGTCTCCGCCGGTGACGCGGTCCGCTACGACATGTCCGACCTCGCCCCCAGCGCGTTCGGTGGCACGGACGGCAAGGGCGAGTGGAAGGTCCTGCAGGACTTCCTGCGCAACCCCAGCGATGTCAAGGGCACCCAGGAGGCGCTCGAAGCCGAGGCCAAGAAGGCCTGGAAGTAAAGAGGTAAGGCCGTGACCGAACGGTTGGACGGCCGGCAGGACTCGCCCGTGGCCACCGCGGGCGAGCCTCCCACCGGACCGGCTGAAACCCCCCGCACGAGACAACGCCTCGGCCCCTCCCCGGCGGTCGCCATCGCCTTCCTCCTCCCAGCGGCGCTGCTACTGGGCATCTGGGTGGTCTATCCGATCGTCTACTCCATCTTCCGGAGCCTCTTCGACGCCGCGGGCACCGGATTCGTGGGCCTGGGCAACTACGCCACGATCTTCACCGATTCGGGCATGCTCACCACGATCCGCAACAACCTCATCTGGGTCGTCGTCGCACCGATCATCGTCACCACGCTGGGACTGATCTTCGCGGTGCTGACCGAGCGGATCAAGTGGGCCACCGCGTTCAAGCTGATCGTGTTCATGCCCATGGCCGTCTCCCTGATGGCCGCGGGCGTCATCTTCCGCCTCGTCTACGAGGAGAACCCCGACAAGGGCCTGGCCAACGCCATCCTCACCACCGTCCACGACACGTTCTCCTCCTCGCAGGGCTACCCCGAGGCCCGTCCGCGCGAGGGCGACCAGTCGCCCGTCGCCGCCGACAACGGCGCGGTCGTCACCAAGCAGCCCGTCCAGACCGGGCAGCCGGTGCTGATCCCGATCGTCGGCGTCAAGCCGGACGTGCTGCCCGCCGACGCCGAGCCCGCCAAGGCCGCCACGGCCGGACCGGGATTGTCCGGAACGGTGTGGTTCGACTTCACGCCGGGCGGCGGCGGCCAGACCAACGTCGTGGACGGCACCGAGAAGGGCCTGCCCGGCATGACCGTCGAGGCCGTGCAGAACGGCGAGGTCAAGGCCACCGCCACGACCGCCGCCGACGGCACCTTCCGCTTCGAGGGCCTGGCCGACGGCGCCTACACCGTACGGCTGCCGAAGGACAACTTCGAGGCCGCCTACAACGGCCTGACCTGGCTCGGCCCGACGCTCATCACCCCGGCGATCATCGGCGCGTTCGTCTGGGTCTGGGCCGGCTTCGCCATGGTGCTCATCGCCGCCGGCCTCGCGGGCATCCCGCGTGACGCGCTGGAGGCCGCCCGCATCGACGGCGCCACGGAGTGGCAGGTGTTCCGCAAGATCACCGTGCCGCTGCTGTCGCCGGTCCTGCTCGTCGTCTTCGTGACGATGATCATCAATACCCTGAAGGTGTTCGACCTGGTGTTCATCATCGCCCCGTCCTCGGTGCAGCCGCAGGCGAACGTGGTCGCGCTCGAGATGTGGCGCGTGTCGTTCGGCGGCGGTAACAACCAGGGGCTGGGCAGCGCACTGGCCGTCTTCCTGCTCATCCTGGTCCTTCCCTTCATGATCATGAACATCCGACGGTTCCGGAGGGGAGAGTCATGACCACCGCGACCGCCACCGCATCCTCCGGCGCGCCGTCGGGGGTGGCCTCGGGCGCGCCGCAGCGGGGCACGCTGGGCAAGATCGTCGATCGCGTGGGCGGCGGAGTCGTCCAGGTCGTCATGATCCTGCTCGGCCTGTTCTGGCTGGTGCCGACCCTCGGCCTGCTCGTCGTCTCGCTGCGTACGACGCAGGTCAACAACGCCGAAGGCTGGTGGACGATCTTCACCAAGCCGGCCGAGCTGACCCTGCAGAACTACGCCAACCTGCTCGGCAGCGGGTTCACCGCCTCGTTCTGGAACACCGTCCTCATCACGGTGCCCAGCACGATCCTGGTGATCGGCATCGCGGCCATGGCGGCGTACGCCTTCGCCTGGGTCGACTTCCCCGGCCGCGACCTCGCCTTCCTCGTCGTGGTCGGCCTGCTCATCGTGCCGATCCAGATCGCGCTGATCCCCATCGCGTCCTTCTACGGCGCCACCGGGATCTTCGGCTCGATCCCCGGCGTGGTGCTGTTCCACGTCGCGTTCGGCCTGCCGTTCGCGATCTTCCTGCTGCGGAACTTCTTCGTCGGCATCCCCGCCTCGCTGCTGGAGGCCGCCCGCATGGACGGCGCCTCCGAGTGGAAGATCTTCCGCTCGGTCGTCTTCCCGCTGGGCAAGCCCGCCATCGCCTCGCTGGGCATCTTCCAGTTCCTGTGGGTGTGGAATGACATGCTCATCGCGCTGGTCTTCGCCAACACCGGCAACCAGCCGATGACCAAGTATCTGCAGTCTCAGATGCGGCAGTTCGGATCGAACGTCGACATCCTGTCGTCGGGCGCGTTCATGTCGCTGATCATTCCGCTGATCTTGTTCTTCGCGTTCCAGCGGTACTTCGTCCAGGGCATGATGGCCGGCTCCGTGAAGTGACGGGCCACGCCGGCTGACGGAGGCGCCCGCCCACCCGCTCGGGGTGGGCGGGCGCTCGCACGTTTCGAGGGCTGTGGGCGCGCGACTTGGGCGCGCTCGACGCGTGGACGCGTCTTAGGCACGTTCGGCAAGTGGGCGTTCGTGCGCCTCGGGCGCGTGGGCGCCTCTTGGCGCGTTCGGCGCGTCTTGGTGCGTCTTGGCGCGTTCGCATACGGACGCTCGCTCGTCTCGGGACGTCGGCACGTCACCGGCACCCACCGCTGGGACGTCAGTACGTCACCGGCACCCGCCGCCCGCGCCCCTCGCAGGACCTCCTCCACCCTCGTCTTCGCCCCCAGCACGGGATGTGCCGCCTGCGAGGATGGGCCGGCGCCCAGGACGGTGCAGGGCTCCCTTGTGATCATTCTGGTACGGCCAGGGCAGACGTTTCGGCGGCAAGCCGTACCAGACCTGACTAAGCTCAACCTTCATGGCCGGTCGTCCACTGCACGAAGTCGTCGAAGCCGGATGGGCCCGCGCGCTGGAGCCCGTCGCAGATCGGATCGCCCAGATGGGCGACTTCCTCCGCAAGGAGCTCGCCGAAGGCAGGCAGTACCTGCCCGCCGGCGCGAACGTCCTGCGCGCCTTCAACCAGCCCTTCGATGACGTCAAGGTGCTGATCGTGGGGCAGGACCCCTACCCCACGCCAGGACACCCCGTCGGGCTGTCGTTCTCCGTCGCCCCCGACGTCAGGCCGCTGCCGGGCAGCCTGGTCAACATCTTCAAGGAGATGGAGAGCGACCTCGGCCTGCCCCGCCCCTCCAACGGCGACCTCACCCCGTGGGCCGAGCAGGGTGTGCTGCTGCTCAACAGGGTGCTCACCGTCATGCCGGGCAAGCCCGCCTCCCACCGCGGCAAGGGCTGGGAAGAGGTCACCGAGCAGGCCATCCGCGCCCTCGTCGCCCGGGGCAAGCCCCTGGTCGCCATCCTGTGGGGCCGCGACGCCCGCAACCTGGCCCCCATGCTCGGCGACGTCCCGCGCATCGAGTCCGCCCACCCCTCCCCGCTCTCCGCACGCAGCGGCTTCTTCGGCTCGCGGCCCTTCAGCCGTGCCAATGAGCTCCTCATCCAGCAAGGCGCCGCGCCTGTCGAGTGGAAGCTGCCCTAGCATCGTCGCCATGAGTGATGAAGAACCGAAGTTCCTGCGCCTCACGGTCGAGCTGACCGTCGAAGTGCTCGACATGGACGCGCTTCAGGCGGCGGCGCTGCGTGAGATCAGGCACCCCGACGCCGACCTGACCGAGGAGGAGCGCACGGAGCAGGCCGAACTGGTCGCATCCGACGACAGCGGCGCCTCCGCCCTGCAGTGGCTGATCGAACCCGATCACGTGCTGCAGCTCGTCGACCACATCGACGAGATCGAACCTCGCGAAGCCGTCCTCGGCGTCGAGCCGTCCGAGGGGCCGAGCGAGGAAGAGGACGAGGAAGAGCACGACCACGCGTGACCGTACGGCGGCGGCCACGGCGTTTTCCGAGCGTCGTGGCTCTTCGCTCGATCACCCTCCCCCCACTCCCCCCTTCCCGACTCGAACGCCCCCGGCATAGGCAAGACGGCCGGCTGAGGACAGGTGTCGGCTTCACCCGTCTGACCTTGGTGCGCTTCTCCAGCCGAGCTCAAGATTCACGGGAGCGCCGGCCACGGCCCGCGGTCCACACAAGCACGACCCAGGCGAGCACAGCCCGTCCAGCACCACCCACGCGAGCACGACCCGCACCAGCGCGATCCACGCGAGCACGACCGCACTAACGCCATCCACGCGAACACAGCCCACAGGAGCACGGCCCAGGCCCGCGGCGACCCACCCGAGACGGCCTACAGGAGCGCAATTCGAGGGAGCGTGGTCTGCGAAGGAGGCGTTAGCAAGGGGAGTGCGGAGGAGGCGGTATCGGAAGACGGGTTGGCGGAAAGAGGGTCTGCGGCGACGCAACGGCCTTCCCACGTCGCCCACAGGAACGCCTCAGCCCATAGAAGCACCTCACCCCACAGAGGCACCTCGGCCCACAGAGGCACCTCGGCCCGCAAGAAGGACTCGGCCCCAGGAAGGGCATGGGCGCTCGCTGGTTAGGATCTGCTTCTGAGATCGCCGAGAGGAAGCTCCCATGATCGTCGCATTCTCCATCACCCCGCTGGGCGTCGGCGAGGGAGTCGCCGAGCACGTCGCCCGCGCCGTCAAGGTCGTCCGCGACAGCGGGCTGCCCAACCGTACGGACGCGATGTTCACCACCATCGAAGGCGAGTGGGACGAGGTCATGGACGTCGTCAAGCGCGCCGTGGACGCGGTGGCCGAGGTGGCGCCGCGGGTCAGCCTCGTACTGAAGGCCGACATCAGGGAAGGCGTCACGGACGGCATGACGTCCAAGCTTGAATCCCTCGAACGCCACCTCTCCTGATCTCCGGCCTCGCACTCAGCCCTGCTCGGTACGGCCATCGCCGCCTTCCTCGGCCGGCTGGCCCCTGAGCACCGGGACTGCGCTGACCTGCACCGCCGCCATCTAAGGGCTCGCCATCCTCGCGCCGGCCTCCGCGCCGAACGCATACGTGGCCGGGGCTCGCGCCCGCCGTCTGCCCCCTCAGCCCACCTCAACCGCCCAGCGTTCCCTCCGAGCGCTCGGACCGGCCGTTCAGCCCGACCGCTCGGACCGGTCGTAGCCTGAGCGCTCAGACCGGACCACCGACCTGATCGCAAGGCCGACGGCGCAGGACAAGCAGGGGCGCACACACGCCGTTGAGCAGACCCGCTCTGTGGTGGTGATCGTGGCGTCCCGATCATGATGGCGCGCCGTCACGCCAGAGCCGGCTGGCCATGCCCTCGCGTCACGGTGGGCCTGCCGCACCGACACACCGCGATCGGCCGGCCCCACCATCGCGTCACCGTCGGCTGACCTCACCATCACGCCACGATCGGCCGGCCGCACCGACACACCGCGATCGGCCGGCCCCACCATCGCGTCACCGTCGGCTGACCTCACCATCACGCCACGATCGGCCGGCCGCGCCGCCATGCCGTCGTCGGCTGACCCCGCCACCACACCCCCGTGGACTAAACGCACCGACACCACACCGCGGTGGACTAAACGCACCGCCACGCCCCAGTCGGCTGACCGCACCGCCGCGCCGCCGCAGTCGGCTGACCGCGTCGTCGTGCCGCGGGCGTCGAAGGAGGAGGCGGCCAAGGTCCCTTGTACGAAGACCGGAACGTCGAGCCTGCCGGCGTGAGGTTCGACCGGACGCTGCCGTTCCGCAATCGGATGGCGTTCTTCACCGCCGTCGCCTCCCGTTGTACCGCCCGGACGCGCTGCGGTGACTCGCGCCGCCGGGCACCCCTCCGCGACCGCTGCGACCGACCTTCGAGATGGAAGCCGTCGATGGGTCATGCCCCGCACCAGGCACCCCGCGACCTCCGAGATGGAAGCCGTCGATGGGTCAACTGCTGCGAACCGGGCACCCTGCGACCTCCGAGGCGGAACCGTCGGTGAGCCCCTGACGCGAACAGGGCAGCCGCGACTTTCGAGGTGAAGCCGCCGGTGGGCTCCCGTCTCGAACGGGAGGGCCGACCGCCACCTCCTCCGCTCGGCTCGGGAACGCTGTGCGCCGCTCGCTCCGCCCAGGGACTGGCTAGAACGCCAGGGCCGTACGGCACGTACGACACCGAGCAGTCCCCAAAGATCGCAGAGACCGAAGTCGAGATATATCTTGACTGTCGCGATGCACGCGACATATCGTGACTCGCGTAAACGCGATAGTACGCGACTCGGAGGTAGCGGGCAATGGAGCAAGAGCGAGTGCCGGTCCTGGTGGTCGGCGGCGGGTACGCGGGCTTGAGCGCGGCGACGCTCCTGGCCTGGCGCGAGATCCCCGTCATGCTGGTCGAGCGGCACGCGAGCACGTCCGTGCAGCCCAAGGCGTTCGGGGTGGGGCCGCAGGCGCTCGAACTCCTGCGCATCGTACCGGGCATCAAGGAGGAGCTGAACGCCGTCTGGGCGGGCATCGGGGACGACATGCTCATCGCGATCGCCTCGAGCCTGGCCGACCCGCAGCCCCACATGATCATCCACGAGGATGAGGATCTCGCCTTCCTGTCCGACCTCAGCCCCGCCCCCAGGGTGGGCGCGCCGCAGGCGGAGGTCGAGCGCATCCTGCGCAGGAAGGCCGAAGACCTCGGCGCCGACCTGCGCTTCTCCACCGAGCTGATCTCCCTCGAGCAGGACGGCACCGGCGTGACCGCGCGGATCAGGGACAAGGACGGCGACCGCCTCGTACGGGCCGACTACGTGGTGGCCGCCGACGGCTCCCGCAGCCCGCTCCGCAAGGCGCTGAACGTCCCGACCTCCGGCAAGGGCCCGCTCGAGCCGGCTGTGCTCGATCATGTTCGACGCCGACCTGTCCGGCCTGGTCAGGGACCGCGAGGTCACCCTCTGGTACCTGCAGAACGACGTCTTCACCGGCGTGATCGTCACCGGCACCGGGACCGGGTGCCACGTGCTCGGCGTCAACCTCAAGGAGGGCGAGACCGAGGCCGACTTCACCGACGAACGCTGCGTCGAGCTGGTACGCCTGGCCACCGGGCGGCCGGACCTCGACGTACGCGTCCTCGACCGGCCCGTGTTCAGCATCTCCCACGTGCTGGCCGACACCTATCGCGTCGGGCGGGTGTTCTTCGCCGGCGACGCCGCCCACACCATGCCGCCCACCGGCGGGCAGGGCGGCAGCACCGCCCTCGAGGACGGCTGCGACCTGGCCTGGCGGCTCTGGCTCGTGCTCACCGGGCAGGCGGGACCGGACTTCCTGGACACCTACGACGCCGAGCGCCGTCCCATCGGCGAGCTGATGGCCGACGCGCAGCTCGCCAACCTCGGCGTCCGCATGCCGCCCGAGGCCCGCGTCGGCTACCCCGAGCCCTTGAAGGACCCGGTCGGCGTGCTCCTCGGCCGCCGCTACCACTCCACGGCCATCATCGACGAGCCCGGCGACGACGGCTCGCTTCTTGAGGACCCGCGCGTCCCGACCGGGCGGCCCGGCAGCCGCGCCCCGCACGTCGTGCTCGACTGGGCCGGCCAGCGGATCTCCACCATCGACCTGTTCGGCTCCGGGTTCGTCCTGCTGGCCGCCAAGCCCGGCGGTCAGGCGTGGATGGACGCTGGGCGGCTGGTCAAGGAGCGGCTCGGGATCCGCCTCACCCGGCTGCTCGTGGGTGACGAGCTGATCGACGTGGAAGGGCGCTTCACCGAGCGGTACGGCGTGACCGAGAGCGGGGCCGTCCTCGTCCGGCCGGACGGGTACGTGGCCTGGCGCTCCCCCGAGGCCGGCCCCGACCCGATGGGCACTCTGGAACGCGTCCTCCGCCGCATCCTCAGCCGCTGAGTCCGGACTCGCCCGGCCTCTGATCGAGGAGACTCTGCGGGGTCCTGCGCGGGCGGGTGCCGACCGGCAGGTTCGGGCCCTCACCAAGGGGGTCATGCGGCCATGGCGGCGTCGAAGTCGCCAGGATCCAGCCTGCTCAGGTCGCATGCGATCTCTGCGGCGTGCTCGCCTGGACCAGTTGTTCTGCGCGCAGCTCGGGTAGCGGGGGTGAGCGAGGTGACGGTGGCCGAGTCGGCAGGATCCTCCTCCGCAGGAACGGTGGTGCGGGCATCGGAAGCGAGCACTGTCACGGGGGCCGAGGTGAAAGAGCCCTCGGCAGCAACGGCGCTGTGGCTTTCGGGTGTGACGGAGGGGGCCGAGGCCGGAGCGCCGGAATCTCCCGTGGCAGCAGCCGTACCGGTGGCGGGCGTGAGCGAGGCGACGGTTGCCGTTGCGGCGGCAGGGGCCGGGGTGCCTGAGGTCTCTGCGGTCGCGGCTGTGCGGGGGTCGGGGGCGGGGGTGGTGATGGTGGCCTGAGAGCGAGCCACGGGGGCGTGGCGGCCAGCTTGGGTGGCGCAGAGCCAGGAGTTGAGTGAGCCGCTGAAGCCCGAGGGCGGGCCGACCTTGAGGCAGGTGATCCGGCCGGCGCCGGGGGCCGGGCCGATCTTGAGGCGGCGGATGCTGCCAGTGCGGCCCAGCTCGCCCGCGTCGGCGTCGTACGGCGTGAGCTGAACGCCGAAGGGCAGGCCGCCGTCCGGCAGGTCAGAGGGGTGGATGCGGAGAAAGTCGTCGATCTTGCGGGCGGCGGCTCCCGGGTGGGCGTTGAGGTAGGACAGGTGGTCGGTCACCAGGCGGCTGGCGACCGTGCGCAGGAGGTTGGTCGCGCAGAGGCTGTGGGCGCAGGAGGCGCCGTCGAGCGTGATCTCGGGGAGGGCGAAGCGGCGCAGGCCCCTCGACGTGACCCGCAGGCAGTCGCAGGCGCCCGGGTCGGCGGGGTCCCAGGGCGGGCAGGTGGCGGCGTCGTGGACCTGGACGTCCCAGGACAGCCAGTCGTCGGTGAGGCGGAAGTGGGTGGGCTCGCCCGAGCAGCGGCCGCAGGTGAGGATGGTCGTAGCGGTCAGCGGGTCGATCAGGATGCCGTCGCACTCCTTGGCCAGGGCTCTGGCCGCCGCTCTCGCCACCTGCGCGGCGGTGGGCAGCCGGTGCGGTGGTGCCGTCGAGGTGACCACGAGGTGCTGCTTGGTACGGCGCAGGCGGCGTCTGTCGTCATCGGTGAGGCCGGTGCCCGCCGGTCTCCACGGCGTGGGGTGGTGGGTCACCGTGAGCATGCCGGTGGACGCGGCGGTGATCGCCGCACGCCGGTAGGGGGCGCCTATTCGCCACGGGATGAAGGACGTGGGATCGAACGGCAGGCGCTCCATGGCGACGACGAAGCGGCAGGTCGTCGTCGCAGGCAGAGGGAGAGTGATCTTCATTGGTCGTGCCTTCGCGGAAACGTGGGTGAACGGGCTGCGACGATCCGGCCAAGGGAGCCGAGCTCCGGATCAGGAGGCACCCAGGATCGGCGAAGGCGGGTGGGGCCCGAGGATCCGAACCCCATTCTGTGGACAGGTACTTGCGGGGCGGCGCGGTCTGTGGACAGTCCTCTGGCCCGTGCGTACGAGGGTCAGGCGGGGCGGGTGATCGCTAGTGACTGGCCGGGGAGGCGCAGGCCGTTCTCGTCGTACTTCACCGGCTCGTCCGACGCGAGCAGCACCGTCCCCTTCCCCACCGGTCCCCTCCCCACCGGCCCTCTCCCCACCGGCCCTCTCCCCACCGGCCCTCTCCCCACCGGCCCTCTCCCCACCGGCCCTCTCCCCACCGGCACCGTCACCGTCTCGTCCGCGAAGTTCACCGCCACCGCCAGCGTCCCCCGCCACATGAGCAGCCACCGCGACAAAGGATCGATCTCCACCCGCACCCGGTCGAGCCGCGGGTCGGACAGCTCGGGCATGGCCTTGCGCAACGCGATCAGGTCGCGGTACCAGCACAGCAGCGACCAGTGCGCCTCCTCCTTCACCTCGCTCCAGTCGAGCTTGGAGCGCAGGAACGTCTCCTCGTCGGACGGATCGGGCGCGTCCCACCGGTAGCCGAAGCCGACGAACTCCCGCTCGCGCCGCGTCCCCTCGCTCTCCCGCAGCTCGGGGTCCACGTGGTCGGAGAAGAACAGGAACGGCGAGCGCGCGCCCCACTCCTCCCCCATGAACAGCATCGGCGTGAACGGCGAGGTGAGCAGCAGCCCGGCGCCGAGTTTGAGCGCCGTCAACGAGAGCCGGTCGCCGAGCGGGCGGTTGCCGATCTGGTCGTGGTTCTGCAGGCAGGCGACGAGCCGATGACCGGGGACGCCGGCGAAGGAGGCGCCGTGGGAGCGGGCGCGGAAGCTGGAGTACGTACCGTCGTGCACGACCCCCTGCGTGAGCACCTTGGCGAGCGCGGAGAGATCGGCGAAGTCCTGGTAGTAGCCGTGGCTCTCGCCGGAGACCGCGCAGTGCAGGGCGTGGTGGACGTCGTCGTTCCACTGCGCTGTCATGCCGAGGCCGCCCGCGTCGAGCGAGCGGACCATGCGGGGGTCGTTGAGGTCGGACTCGGCGATCAGCGCCAGGGGACGCCCGACGGCGCAGGCCAGCGCGTCCACCTCGGCGGACAGCTCGGCCAGCAGATGGGTGGCGCGCCGGTCGTGGAGCGCGTGCACGGCGTCGAGGCGCAGCCCGTCGATGTGGTAGTCGCGCAGCCACTGCAGGGCGTTGCCGATGAAGTAGCGGCGCACCTCGTCGGAGCCGGGCCCGTCGAGGTTGACCGCCTCGCCCCAGTAGCTGCCCTCGAACCCGGCGAAGTACGGCCCGAACGGCCGCAGGAAGTTGCCGGACGGCCCGAGGTGGTTGTAGACGACGTCGAGGATGACGCCGATCCCGGCCCGGTGGCAGGCGTCCACGAACATCTTGAGCCCGTCGGGCCCGCCGTACGTCTCGTTCACCGCGTACAGATCGACCCCGTCGTAGCCCCAGTTGCGCGTGCCGGGCACGGGCGCGACCGGCATGATCTCGACGAAGTCCACGGCCAGCTCGACGAGGTGCGGCAGCTTCTCGATGGCGGCGGCGAACGTCCCCTCCTGAGTGAACGTGCCGATGTGCAGCTCGTAGATCACGCCGCCGCGCAGGTCGCGGCCCTTCCAGTCGTGGTCGGACCAGGTGAAGCGGTCGTGCTCGTAGACGGCGCTCGGCCCGAAGACGCCCTCGGGCTGGCGGCGGGAGCGCGGGTCGGGGAAGGGGCCGTCGCCGTCCACCAGGTACGCGTACCGGGTGCCGTGGCCGGCCTCCGCGACCTCCAGCGACCACCACCCTCCTTCGCCGCGTTCCATCGCCCGGCGGGAGCCCAGGGTCTCGACTTCCACCGCCGTCGCCTTCGGTGCCCAGACCTCAAAGATCATGTCTCTCCAGGAGTGCGACCGGGTACTGACCGAGCAGGTGAGCGAGCGGGATGCGACCGGTGTGCAGGCAGCCGGTGAGCAGGTCCCTCCAGGTGCCGGAGGGCAGCGTCAGCGTGGTGGCCCCCCATCCGCCGGCGGCGGCCAGGCGTACGGGGAGCCGCGTCGCCACCGCGACGGCGCGCGGCCGGTCGCCCCTGGCGAAGGCGATCACGTGCCCGGCGCGTTCGCCCTCGGCCCGCAGCGGCAGGTACGCGGCCTCGCCGCCGAGCCGCCGCCGCAGCCGCAGCGCCTGGGTGGTGACGAGCAGCTTGGCGGAGTCCCATGCGGTCTCGGGCTTGCGCGGGTACGTCACCGGCCGCCGGTTGTCGGGATCGACCAGCGAGAAGTCGGTGGTCTCGTTGCCCTGGTAGACGTCGGGGACGCCGGGCATCATGAGCTGCACCAGCTTGGCCCCGAGCGAGTTGGACATCGCGTACGGGTCGATGCGCTCGGTGAACCCGCCGACCGGCAGGCGCACGGCGGCCTCGGCGAAGGCCCGCAGCCGCCGCTCGTAGGCGGGGTCGGGGCTGACCCAGGAGATCGCGGTCTTGGCCTCGCGCGCCGCCTTGAGCAGGTAGTCGGTGAAGCGCTCGACGGAGATCGGCCAGGCCGCCATGAGGTTCTGCCAGGCCAGGTAGTCGAGGTGCGGGTCGAAGCTGACCTGCGCCGACCACTCGGCCACGGCCGCCGCCCACTCCCCCGGCATCTCCGACAGCACGGCGAGCCGCGCCCGTACGTCCTCCGAGCGCTTGGTGTCGTGAGTGGACAGCGTGGTCATCGCGTACGGCGGCATCCGCGCGCAGAACTCGTGGAACTCCTCCACCGGGATTCCGAAGACGTCCGGCTCGCCGCCCACCTCGTTGAGGCAGGCCAGCGGAAACCACCGGTAGAGCGCGGTGTCCTCGACCCCCTTGGCCATGACGGGGCCGC
Source organism: Nonomuraea fastidiosa (assembly GCF_042751225.1). Classification (NCBI taxonomy): domain Bacteria; kingdom Bacillati; phylum Actinomycetota; class Actinomycetes; order Streptosporangiales; family Streptosporangiaceae; genus Nonomuraea; species Nonomuraea fastidiosa. The sequence continues at coordinate 4,573,983 of NZ_CP170570.1, read as the reverse complement.
ACGCCTGCTGGAAGCGCACGATCGACTCGGCGGAGCCGTACAGGACCTCCTGGACGAGCGGGCGGACGGCGGGCGAGCAGGTCGCGGCGGCCCGCTCGACGATTTCGACGGACTCGGGCGGCGGCGGCTCGCCCGGCACCACGTACGCGCGGTAGACCGGCATCGCGGCGAGCAGCTCCCGCACGGCCTCGGGCGCGCACGAGGTGACCCTGGCCAGCCGCTCCACCTCGGCACCGAAGAACAGGTCGATCACCTCGCGCTTGGCCTGCGCCATCACCTGCCGGTAGTCGGCCGGCTGGCCGGTCAGCCGGGTGAACAGCTCGATCAGCGGCTCCTTGCCCTCGGGATCGACGAACAGGCCGCCCACCCGGTTGAGCACGTCGTAGCCGGTGGTGCCGTCGCACGCCCAGTCGGCGGGCAGCCGCTCGGGTCCGATGAGGATCTTCTCGACCACCGTCCATGCGTTGCCCGCGCGGGCGCGCAGGCGTTCGAGGTAGCCGCGCGGGTCGGCGAGGCCGTCGGGGTGATCGACGCGCAGCCCGTCCACCAGCCCCTCGTCCAGCAGCCAGAAGATCACCTCGTGGGTCGCGAACATCACCGCCGGGTCCTCGACGCGCAGCCCGATCAGCGACGACACGTCGAAGAAGCGCCGGTAGCCGGGGCCCTCGCGCCAGTCGACCAGCCGGTAGTGGCCCGGGTACGGGAACGCGTGCTCGTGGTAGCGCAGCACGTCGCCGTCCACGACGGGCTCCACGTCGTCGCCGAGCACGGGCAGCGCGACCTTCCCGTCCACCCAGTCGATGTCGAACCAGTTCGCGTACGGCGACTCCGGCCCGTCCTTCAGCACCGACCAGAACGCGGCGTTCATCGTGTTCATGTGGTTGGGCACGATGTCCAGCACGATGCCGAGATCGTGCGCGGCGAGCTGCTGCGCCATCTCTCTGAAGCCGGTCGCGCCGCCGAACTCCTCCCTGATGCGGGAGTGGTCGGTCACGTCGTAGCCGTGCCGCGACTCGGGCGTGGCCTGCAGGATCGGCGACAGGTAGACGTGGCTGACGCCGAGGTCGCGCAGCTGGCCGGCGATCTCGGCCACCTCCGCGAAACCGAAGTCGGGGGTGAGCTGCACCCGGTACGTGGACGTGGGCTTCACCACGGCGGGCTCAGGCACGGCGCAGCACCCGTACGCTGCGGCCCGGCACGTCGATGGCGTCCCCCGCCTTCACCATGCGAGCGTCGAGCCTGATCGGCATGGCCGTGTCGATCTCGGTGTGCCACATCTCGCCATAGTCCTTGGGGATCGTGAACGTGATCGTGTCGTGGTGCGCGTTGAACAGCAGCAGGAACGAGTCGTCCCTGATCGGCCGGCCGCGCCGGTCGGGCTCGGTGATGGCGTCGCCGTTGAGGAAGACGGCCAGCGACTTGGCGTAGCCGACGTTCCAGTCGCTGTCGGTCATCTCCTCCCCTGCCGGGGTGAGCCAGGCGATGTCGCTCAGGCCGCGTACGGGCTTGCCGTAGAAGAAGCGGCGGCGGCGGAAGACCGGATGCTTCTTGCGCAGCGCCGCCAGGCTCTGGGTGAACTCCAGCAGCAGCCAGTTCTCCCTGACGTCGGACCAGTCCACCCAGGTCAGCTCGTTGTCCTGGCAGTAGCCGTTGTTGTTGCCTTTCTGGGTGCGGCCCAGCTCGTCGCCGTGGGAGAGCATCGGCACGCCCTGCGACAGGAACAGCGTGGTGAGGAAGTTGCGCTTCTGCTGCTCGCGCAGCGACTCGACGGCGATGCCCGCCGGGCCCTCCTCGCCGCAGTTCCACGACCGGTTGTCGTCGGTGCCGTCGCGGTTGCCCTCCTTGTTCGCCTCGTTGTGCTTGTGGTTGTACGACACCAGGTCCTGAAGCGTGAACCCGTCGTGGCAGGTGACGAAGTTGATCGAGGCGGCGGGGCGGCGGCTGTCGTCCTTGTAGAGGTCGCTGGAGCCGGTGAAGCGGGAGCCGAACTCCGGCAGCGTGGCCGGCTGGCCGCGCCACAGGTCGCGGATGGTGTCGCGGTAGCGGCCGTTCCACTCCGTCCAGCGCGAGGGGAAGTTGCCGACCTGGTAGCCGCCGGGGCCGACGTCCCACGGCTCGGCGATGAGCTTGACCTGCGACAGCACCGGGTCCTGCTGCACCAGGTCGAAGAACGCGCTCAGCCGGTCCACCTCGTGCAGCTCCCTGGCCAGCGTCGAGGCCAGGTCGAAGCGGAACCCGTCGACATGCATCTCGATGACCCAGTAGCGGAGCGAGTCCATGATCATCTGCAGCACGTGGGGCGAGCGCATGAGCAGGCTGTTGCCGGTGCCCGTGGTGTCGACGTAATAGCGCGGGTCGTCCTCGACCAGCCGGTAGTAGTTGATGTTGTCGATGCCGCGGAAGCTCAGCGTCGGCCCGAGATGGTTGCCCTCGGCGGTGTGGTTGTAGACGACGTCGAGGATCACCTCGATGCCCGCCTCGTGCAGCGAGCGCACCATCGCCTTGAACTCCAGCACCTGCCCGCCGCGCTGCCCCTGGCTGGAGTAGCGGTTGTGCGGGGCGAAGAACCCGATCGAGTTGTAGCCCCAGTAGTTGGACAGGCCGCGCTGCTCCAGGATGTGATCGGTGACGAACTGGTGCACCGGCATCAGCTCGATCGCCGTCACGCCCAGCTTGGTGAGGTGGTCGAGGATCTCCGGGTGGCCGAGCGCCGCGTACGTGCCGCGCAGATGCTTCGGGATCTTGGGGTGGCTGATCGTCAGCCCCCGCACGTGGGCCTCGTAGATCACCGTGTCGTGGTACGGCGTCGCCGGCGGCCGATCATGACCCCACCCGAAGAACGGGTTGATGACGATCGAGCGCGGCACGTACGGCGCCGAGTCGAGATCGTTCCTGGAGTCGGGCTGGCCGAAGCGGTAACCGTAGACCGCCTCGTGCCACTGCACGCCGCCCTCGATGGCCATCGCGTACGGGTCCAGCAGCAGCTTGGCCGGGTTGCAGCGCAGCCCGCGCGCCGGGTCGTACGGCCCGTGCACGCGGTAGCCGTAACGCTGGCCGGGCCCGATGCCCGGCAGGTAGCCGTGCCAGATGAAGCCGTCCACCTCGGTCAGCGGCACCCGCGACTCGACGTTGTCGTCGTCGAACAGGCACAGCTCGACCTTGTCCGCGACCTCGGTGTAAAGCGAGAAGTTCGTGCCGGCCCCGTCGTACGTGGCCCCGAGCGGATAGGGGTCTCCCGGCCAGATCTCGATCATCGAGGCTCCCTTGCGGTCTTTCCCCATGTTCCGTTCCCCCGCTCCACGCGACAAGCCCGCCCCCCGGACGACCCTGTTCCTTCCCACGCCACGCCCGTGATCACTCCGCCGGGCCCCAGGTCAACGGGGTGGGCCGTCCCCGACGGCGCGAAAGCCGCCGATCGGCCCCGAGTGCCTGCCCCGAGGCGCGCCAATGCACGGCCCACCTGGTGCCGGATTAGGAAAAACCCAGGTAGTGACACACGGCACGGGTGCGGGTCCGTCAAGATGGACCGATGAGCGTTGAGTTGATGGTCTGGGACGAACCGGTGCCGATCAGCAGGGACCAGGCGCGCGCGACGTACCTGGCGGTCAAGCGGACCGAACCCGGCGGCGGCCCCGTACCCGACGTCGCCAAGGAGCTCCCGGGGGAGATCACGCTCTACCCCGGGCACGTGCTGGTGACGATGGACCTCGACACGATGGACGAGGTCTCCGCGCAGGTCTTCACCGTGGCCCGCGCGCACGGCATGGTCTGCTACGACCCGCAGCGCGACCTGGTGCACAACGTCGCGCCGCTCGGCGTCTACGAGGGCATGCAGCTCCACACCGGAGACGGCATGATCGTGCACGATCCGGACCTCGGGCTCGTGCACGACGTGCTGGGCACGATGTCGGCGCAGAACCCGTTCGTGGCGCTGGTCAACTTCGGCCTGGCACTTCATCCAGGTGTCACCGGGGTACGAGCTGGAGTACAAGGAGGGGACGCTGGTGCGCACGACGGTGGAGGAGCTGGCGGAGGTGCGGCAGGCGTTCCACGAGTACGCGACCGGCGAACGGGGCTTCCTCAACCGGCACACGTGGTCTCAGTGACCGATGCGGCAGGATCTGGGCTTATGAGAACTCTGTACCCGCCCATCGACCCGTACGACTCCGGCCTGCTCGACGTGGGCGACGGCAACCAGATCTACTACGAGGTCTGCGGCAACCCCGAAGGCAAGCCCGCGGTCATGCTGCACGGCGGTCCCGGCGGCGGGTGCAGCGCGAGCCACCGGCGCCAGTGGGACCCTGAGCGTTACCGCATCGTCCTGTTCGACCAGCGCAACTGCGGACGCAGTCTGCCGCACGCCTCCGACCCCGCCACCGACCTGAGCACGAACACGACCTGGCACCTGGTGGCCGACATGGAGCGGCTGCGCGAGCACCTGGGCATCGAGCGGTGGCAGGTGTTCGGCGGGTCGTGGGGCAGCGCGCTGGCCCTGGCCTACGCCCAGACGCACCCCGGCAGGGTGACCGAGCTGATCCTGCGCGGCATCTTCACGCTGCGCCCGCAGGAGCTGCACTGGTTCTACCAGGAAGGCGCCTCGTACGTCTTCCCCGACCTGTGGGAGCGATTCCTGGAGCCGATTCCCGAGGACGAGCGGGGCGACCTCATGGCCGCCTACCGCAGGCGGCTGGAGGGCGACGACGACGCGGCCCGGCTGGCCGCGGCCAGGGCGTGGTCACAGTGGGAGGGCGGCACGGTCACGCTGCTGCCCGATCCTGAGCTGGTGGACGACTTCGGCGAGGCGCGCAAGGCCGTCGCCTTCGCGAGGATCGAGAACCACTACTTCACCCACGGCGGCTGGTTCGAGCCCGAGCAGCTCATCCGCGACGTGCACAAGATCCGCCACATCCCCGCGGTGATCGTCCAGGGCCGCCAGGACATGTGCACGCCCGTGGCCACGGCCTGGGACCTGCACAAGGCGTGGCCCGAGGCGGAGTTCCACCTGGTGGCCGGGGCCGGGCACGCCTATTCGGAGCCGGGCATCCTCGACCGGTTGATCGCCGCCACGGACGGGTTCGCGGACTCGGGGAAGTAGCGGGGCAGCCGGGCGCGCAACAGCCGTACGGCGGGGGTGACCGCCCCCACCACGAGCAGCGCGAACAGCGGCGCCAAGGTCACGCCGAGCAGGAAGCCGGCGGCCACGTCGTGCGGGTAGTGCACGCCCACGAAGACCCGCGAGAACGCCATGACGGCGGCCAGCGGGAACACCACCCAGGCCAGGGCGCGCCAGCACAGCATCAGGGTGGCCGCGGCGCCGGCGGCGATCACGGAGTGGTTGCTGGGGAAGGACCAGTCGTCCGGCGGCGGGCAGGCGGCGATCGTCGCGATCCCGCCCCGGCACGGCCGGTCCTCCTTCACGAACACCTTGATGACCTCGCTCAGCACGTACGCGAGCACGATCCCGGCCGGCCCGGCGACGACGAGCGCCAGGTCACGCGCGGGCCCGCGCCAGGCCCGCACCGCGGCCACGACGAAGAGCAACGCGAACACGAAGAGTCCCGCGTCCGTGCCTATCTCGGCGACGGTGTGCAGCCATGCGGGGGTGCTGAGAGCGAAGTCGACGATGTCCTGGTACACGCCTGTCCAATCGATGAATATCCGATGGACAGCACCTTACGAACAGGAAGCCGCCGACGCCTCCACCATAAGGGTGAATGTCGTCAAGTGAGGAGCTGACGCGCCAGAGCCTCCTGTTTCGCCTCCAGCTCGGCGCGGGTGATCAGCCCGCGGTCGAACGCCTCGGTGGCGGCGTCGCGCTCGGCGACGTAGTAGGCGGCCATGATCTCGCTGCGCAGCGGGGTGAAGCCGCGCTCGACACAGTCGGCGAAGACGGTGGCCTTCTTGTCGACCTCGTCGGCGGCGACCGTGCAGGCCAGATCCCGTTCCCTGAGCTGCTGAACCGCTTCACGAAGGGTCACGGGGCCAAGAGACCCGTTGAAACGGGTATCAAGAGTGATCTTCACGTTCTTTACGCCTCCGAATGTGTGAAACATTCGGATCAAGGTCGCGTATTCCCAGGTGAGAGCGGGTAAGAGGGCCTTCGTGATCGGAGCGCACGTGATCGTCGGATATGCGAACGACCCGGGCGGGCGGGACGCGCTCGCCCTGTCCGCCGCGATCACCCGTGTCACCGGTGGCGAGCTGACGGTCGCCACGATCTACCCGCCGAACAGCCCGGGCCTGGCGGTCGAGGCGCAGGCCAACCTGGCGCACGCGGCCGAGGAGCTGGGGCCGGTGCCGGCCGAGTTCATCACGTTCGAGAGCCGGGGCACGGGACGCGGGCTCGCGGTGCTGGCCAGCAGGATCAGGGCCGACTTGATCGTGGTCGGGTCGGCGGACGGCGGGCAGCACGGCCGCATCTCGATCGGTTCGACCGCCGACCACCTGCTGCACATGTCGCCCGAGGCGGTGATGCTGGCGCCCGCGGGTTACCTGCCGCCCGAGGAGCCGGCCAGGCTCACGCTGGCCTACGTTCATCGGCCGCAGTGCGACGCGGCGGTCGAGCAGGTGGCGCAGGCCGCGCTGCGGCTCGGCGTGCGGCTGCGGCTGATCACGCTCGACCTGCGTACCGACGACCAGGGCAGGCTCCGCGACGATCTCGCGCTGGCCGTACGGCTGGCCTGGGAGAGCACCGGCATCGAGGCGGAGGCCGAGGTGGCCGAGGGCCACGACGTCGCCGCCGCGCTCGCCGGCGTGGAGTGGCTGGACGGCGAGCTGCTGGTATGCGCGGCGAGCGAGGACGCCCAGCCGCACCGGGTGTTCCTGGGCGAGCTGGCGATGAAGGTGCTGCGCGCCTCCCCGCGCCCGGTCGCCGTCCTGCCGCGCGGGTTCGGCTAACGGCGTCCGATCACCTGCTCGTACAGCTCCAGGTACCGGTCGGCCATGACGGACGGCGAGAAGCGGCGGCGGGCCTCGCGGCGGCACTCCTCAGGGTCGATCTCGTCGGCCCGCAGGATCCACTCCGCCAGCTCCTCCTCGGTGCCGGCGAGGAAGCCGGTACGCCCGTGGTCGATGAGCTCCGGCAGGCAGCCGCGGCGCAGCCCGATCGGCGGCACGCCGAGTGCCAGGGCCTCGACGACGGCGGTGCCGCCGGGCTCGTCCCACTGGATGGGGAAGAGCGCGGCGCGGGCGGAGCCGTACAGCTCGTCGCGCTCCTGCCCGCCCACCGCGCCGGCCCAGCGGACGACCTCGCCGTCGAGGTAGGGGGCGACCTGGTCGAGGTGGTAGCGGACGTCGGGGTGGCCGTGCAGCGGCTGGTAGGGGTTCTGGGCGACGTCGTCCAGCTCGGCCTGCGAGTCGCGGGCGCTCACGGGGCCGGCGAGCACCAGCGGCAGGCCCAGCTTCTGGCAGATCCTGGCGGCCACGTGCTGGCCCTTCAAGGGGCAGATGCGGCCCATCACGACCAGGTGCTCGCCACGCGGGACGCGGACGTCGCGGCCGGCGAGCGGGGTGGCGAGGTGGATCGCGCCCAGTGAGGCGGCGCGCAGGGCCTCGGGGGCGCGGGCGAGCTGCGACCGCGACACGCCGTTGACGGCGATCGAGGAGGGGAACGCGCCGTAGAAGGCCGGGTGCTTGCACAGGTCCCAGTGCAGGGTGTGCAGGACGGGCGGCCCGCCGCACGCCGACAGCACCGCGGGGCCGACCACCTCCACGTGGTCGTGCACGAGGTCGATGTCGTCGCGCCCGCGCAGCTCGGACACGACCCTGGCGAGATGGGCGTGCGTGATGCCCATGACCTGGTTGTACGGCTTCTGCAGCTCACCGAACTGACCCTCGTCGTAGGCGTGGATCAGCTCGTCCGCCTCCAGGGTGCTTGAGCCGACGGAGGCGAGCACGACGCCGACCCCGCGCTCGCGCAGCGCGGGCACCAGCGTGGCCACGACGTTCTCGATGCCGCCGTAGCCCGCGGGCGGGACCTCCAGCCACGGTCCGGCGTTCACCAGGACTTTCATCGAAACCTCCGAGGAAACCCCGGCACGAGCGTGCCGGTCGCCGCAGGCCGGCCGTCGACCGGCCATTTCGCGGCCGTGCTCGAATGCGGCCCGTACCATTCACGGACCCTGGCGAAGGCGCGCGGATCTTCTCCATGCATCAGCCCCGAATCTCAAAGAGGTCCAAGCCTCTGCCCGAGCCCCAGGCCCTCGAACATGTCCGTTTGATTCGGGCCACAGGTGGCATATGCCGGATCGTGTCCCCGAAAACGCGTGTCGGCATCATCGGTGCCGGAAATGTCGCCGCTCGCCATGCCGATGTCCTGTCCGGCCTCCCCGATGTCACGATCGCCGGAATCGCCGACACCGATTCCCGCAGGGCCGGGGCCCTCGCCGCCAAGCACGGCTCCCCCGCTTATGGCGGCCATGCCGACCTGCTCGACGCGGGCGGTCTCGACGCCGTGTACGTCTGCGTGCCGCCTTTCGCGCACGGCGACCCAGAACTCGATGTTTTGTCGTGCAATATCCCGGTTTTCGTGGAAAAGCCACTATCTCTTGACCTGCGGACCGCCGAAAACATCGCAGCAGAAATACAGCGGAGATCTCTGCCCTCCGCCGTAGGACATCATTGGAGATATCTAGACATAGTCGGGCAAGCGCATGACCTGCTCGCCGGACGTCCCGTACACCTGGCGCTCGGCCATTGGCTGGACAAGGTGCCGCCCGTCTCCTGGTGGCTCGACCCCGTCCGATCGGGCGGCCAGATCATCGAGCAGGCCGTGCACGTGCTCGACCTCGCTCGGGCGCTGGTCGGCGAGGTGTCGATGGTGCACGCGGTGCCGGGCGGCGCCCGCGAGGACGGCGAGATCGACCGGGCCACCTCCGCCGTCATGCGCTTCGCCGGGGGCGCGGCCGGGCTGCTCGCCACGTCCTGCCTGCTCACCCGCAAGCACCGGGTCGGCCTCGAGGTGTGCGCGGACGGCATCGCGCTGGAGCTGAGCGAGACCAGGCTGCTGGTGGACGGCCACCGCGCCATCGAGGACGACGGGCGGGCCAAGGTCCGGGTGGACCGCGAGTTCATCAACGCGGTGCAGGGCAAGGCGGCCGACGTGCGCGTACCGTACGAGGAGGCGCTGCGCACCCACCGCCTGGCGCTGGCACTCGCCCGATCCGCAGCCGAGCAGAGGCCGGTGACGCTCGATGACCAGTGAGACGCTCAGCATCGAGGCGCCCGGCGAGGTGTGCCTGGTCGAGGAGAAGCTGCCCGACCTGCCGGAGGGCGGCTTCATGGTCGCGACCACCCACAGCGGCGTCTCGGCCGGCACCGAGCTGACCTACGTCAAGGGCACCAACCCCTACCTCGGCGCGAGCTGGGACCCGGCGCTCGGGCTGTTCCGCGACGGCGCGCCGTCGGTGACGTACCCGGTGCGCGGCATCGGCTACATGCAGGTGGGGCTGGTGGTCGAGACACGTACGCGGGCGGTGCGCGAAGGCGCGCTGCTCGCGATGGCGTACGGCCACCGCACCGCGTACGTGGCCGACCCGATGACCGACAGGTTCGTGGAGCTGCCCGACGACCTCGACCCGCTGCTCGGCATCTACGTCGCCCACATGGGCCCGATCTGCGCCAACGGCCTGCTGCACGCCGCACACGACCTGCACGGCCCGGCGGTGCGCGAGCTGGGCGACGGCGTGCGCGGCCGGCGCGTGGCGGTGGCCGGCGCGGGGGTGGTCGGGCTGCTGACGGCCTGCTTCGCCATGTCGGCGGGCGCGGCCGAGGTCGTGGTGGTGGACGAGACCCCGTCGCGGCTGGAGATCGCCGCCGCGCTCGGCGCGGAGACGCTGCACGCGGGCGAGGACCCGGCCGTGGTTCTGAAGCGCCGCTGGCGGCACGGCCCGAACGATCGCGGCGCCGACGTGGTCTTCCAGTGCCGTGGCCAGGCCAGGGCGCTGGCGCTCGGCCTGCGCCTGCTGCGCCCCCAGGGCACGCTGATCGACCTGGCCTTCTACACCGGCGGCGCGGAGGAGGTGCGGCTCGGCGAGGAGTTCCACCACAACGGGCTGAGCGTGCGCTGCGCCCAGATCGGGCGGGTGCCGCGCGGCCTGGCGCACGCCTGGGACAGGGAGCGGCTCTCGCACGAGACGATCGAGCTGCTCAGGCAGCGCGGTACGGCGCTACGCCGGCACCTGGTGACCCACCTCGTCGCGTTCGGCGAAGCTCCAGGCCTGTTCACAGAGCTCGCGGCCGGCCGGCTCGGCTGCGTGCAGGCTGTGCTCTGCGACGAGGTCGAGGATGAGGGCGGCTGACCAGCTGAAGTCGCGGGAGCCGTGGCCGCGCAGGGTGAACGGGTCGAAGTACTCGCGAAAGCCCGACCGGCACACCGTGCGCCGCATCGCGTCGGCGAGCGAGGCGGCGAGGTCGGGGCGGCGGTCCTTGAGCCCGTGCCAGACGAGCCAGCTCAGGTTGATCCAGCTCGGGCCGCGCCAGTAGCGGGCGGGGTCGAACTCGGTCGCGTCGAGGGCGTAGCTGGGCAGCGGCATGTCCTTCAGCCGGAACCGGTCGAGCGCGGTCGTGATCAGCGCGTCGGCCACCTCGCCGGGCAGATCTGGCAGCACGAGCGGGGTCAGCCCGGCCGCGCTCGCGGACTCGACCCGCTTGCCGGTGCGCACGTCGCGGGCCTGGAAGAGCCCGCCGTCCCACAGGTGCTCGACCATGGCGGAGGTGACGGCGGCGGCCTCGCGCTCGTGCGGCCCGGGATCGAGCCCGAGCACCCGCGCGATGTCGGCGAGCGCCGACTCGGCCAGCCCGTACGCGGCGTTGAACAGCGGATCCTCGACCTGGAACGCCCCGGGGTCGGTGTAGCCGGACTCGCGGTAGGACTCGGCCAGCGCGATGTAGCGGGCGTAGTCGCGGTCGGTCGGCCGCTCGTCGGCGCTGACCGCCTCCAGGTCTCTGCGCACGAAGCCGCCGGACGGCGCGTCCACCGCGGCCAGCGGCACGTCCCAGGCCGGGCTGTTGTCCATGCCCGACTCCCAGGGGTGCACGATCGCGATCAGCCCGTCAGCCGAGCGCCGCTGGGCCCGCAGAAACTCCTGCTGGGCCACCAGCCGCGGGTAGATGCGCCGCAGGAAGGCGTGGTCGGGCTCGGCGAGATACGTCTTCCACGCGGCCAGCGCGTGCACGGGAGGCTGCACGATGCCCGAGGTGCGCACGCCGGACGGCGCCCGCGCGGCCCAGAAGGCGGGACCGGGGAAGTAGGCGCCTTCGGGCACCTCGGGGTTGAACACGATGTGCGGCACCCGGCCGTCGCTCCACTGCGCACCGAACAGGGTCAGCAGCTCCGCCCTGGCCCTGCGCGGCGACAGGCGGGCGTTGCCGATCGCCACGAACGCGGAGTCCCAGCTCCACTGGTGGGGGTAGAGGCGACGGGAAGGGACCGTGTAGCTGCCGTCCCAGTTGCTGACCAGGACGCGCACGGCGTCGCGGAGGATCATAGGTATTTCCTGATGAAGGCGGCGGTCTGGGGCAGGACGATCTCGGGTTCGCCGCGCAGGCGGCATTCGAGCGCGAGATAACCGTCGTAGCCCACGGCGTCGAGGGTCGCGAGCTGGGCGCCCCAGTCGAGGTGGCCGGTGCCCGGCTGGTTCCTGTTGGACTCGCTGATCTGCATGTGCGCGAGATAGGGCGCGGCGTCGATGAGGGCCCGGCAGGGGTCGTCCTCTTCGATGTTCATGTGGTACGTGTCGCCGACGATCCTGATCGAGTCCATCGAGCAGTACGAGACGGCCTCGGCCAGGGTGTTGACCATGTGGTTCTCGTACCGGTTGAGCGGCTCCAGCATGATCAGCACGCCGTTGCGGTGCGCGTGCTCGCCGAGGATGCCGAGCGCCTCGGCCAGCACCTCGCGGTCCTCATCGGGGCTGCGCGGCGGCTCGAACGGCGGCAGCCTGCGGGAGAACTGCCCCCAGGAGGCCGGGGTCATGACGCCGATGCCGCCCAGCTCGGCGATGACCGTGAGCTGCGATCTGAGCTGCTGGATGGCGTCCTTGCGCTTGGCCGGGTCGAAGTCGCCGATGAAGTGGGGCATGTCCACGCAGACCGTCGGCATGACGACGCCGTCGGCCCGCGCGCGCTTGAGCTCGGTGAGCCTGCCGGCGAAGTGGAAATCGCCCTTGCCGCGCAGTTCGATCGCGTCGAAGCCGGCGTCGAGGGCGAAGGCGAACTTCTCCTGCAGGCTGCGGCCGGGCAGCAGCTGCTCCTGTACGGCGAGCTTCACGGTCACTCCTTGAATTCGAAGACGAGCTGAAGCACCTCGGACTGGTGCTTGTCGAGCAGGTCGAAGGCCGCGGGCGCCGCGTCGACGGGCACGACGTGGCTGACCAGGGCCCGCGCGTCCACCTCGCCGCGGTGAACGAGCTCCATGAACGTGCGCTGCAGCCGCTCGACGTCCCACCGGTGCGCCAGCCACGAGGCGACGCCGCCGATCTGCGCGGAGACGAGCTGGACCTGGTTGTGGTGGAACTCCTCGCCGAGCCGCAGGCCGACGCCGTCGCCCTGGTAGAACCCGGCGGCGACCACCCTGCCGCCCCTGCGCACGGTCCTGATCGCCTCGTGCAGGCCGGCGTTGCTGCCGCTCAGCTCGATGACGCTGTCGGCGCCCTCGACCCGCTTGCGCATGAACTCGGCCACCGAGCCCGAGGCGATGTCGAAGGTCTCGGCGGCGCCGAACCGCCTGGCCAGCTCAAGGCGGCCGGGGATGGCGTCGGCGGCGACCACGCGGGCGCCGCTGAGCACGGCGAGCCGGGTGGCGAGCAGCCCGATGACACCCTGCCCGAAGATCGCGATCTGGTCGCCGAGGTGCAGGTCGGCGGCGTGCACGGCGTTGAGCGCGATGGCGCCGACGCGGGCGAAGACGCCGGTCAGCGGGTCAGCGCCGGGCGGCAGCAGGTGACCTTCGAGCTTGGCGGCGGGGACGACGGCCTCGGCGCGGTGGCCCCAGATGCCCCAGACCATGCTGCCGATGGGCGGGCCGGCCACATCGGGTGCGGCCTCGACGACCTCGCCGACCTCCTGGTAGCCCCATCCGGCCAGCGGGTAGGCGAACGTCTGTCCCTCGACGAAGAGCCGGCGCTCGGTGTCCCACTTGCGAGTGAGGTAGGGGTTGGTGCCGCGGTAGGCGGTGAGCTCGGTGCCCGCGGAGACTCCCGAATAGAGCGTGCGTACCCGCACGGTGCCCGGGACGAGATCGGCGGGCTCCTCCAGGCTGACGCGGACACGGCCTGGCTCTTCGAAGGTGATGACGCGCATTCCCCAACACTTACGCTTAATGATCAAACAAAAGACAAAGATTTAGTGATTGTTTGCAAGCACTAGTTGCGCCGGAAACACGCTTAAGTCTACGACTTCCATCGGGGGTTACTGATGAAATTGGGGTTTCTGACTGCGTGTCTTCCGGAAAGCGGTCTTACCGACATAGCCCGCTGGGCGGCCCGGCAGGGCTACGAAGCCCTGGAAGTAGCGGGTTGGCCGGGCATCCGATGATCGCAATCACATCAAGGTAGATTCTTTTGACGAAGCCGAGAACGAGCGCGTGCGAAGAATCTTCGCGGAGACCGGACTGACGCTTTCCTCGATCGCGTACTACGAGAACAATCTCCACCCCGAGCGAGGGCCGGAGGTGAACGCGCATGTACGGCGCTGCGTGGACGCCGCCGCCGCGCTGGGCTGCCCCACGGTCGGCACGTTCATCGGCCGCGACCCCGGGCTGACGGTCCGCGACAACCTCAAGCGCGCCGAGGACGTCTTCGGCCCGCTCGTCGAATACGCCACCGCCCGCGGCGTCGAGCTGGTCATCGAGAACTGCGTGATGAAGAGCTGGCACCCAGACGGCTATCCGGGCAACCTGGCCTACTCCCCCGAGCTGTGGGAGTGGATGTTCGGGCTCGGGCTGAAGCTCAACTACGACCCCTCCCACCTGGTGGCGCTGGGCATCGACCCGGTGGCCGCGCTGACCCCGTACATCCCGCATATCGCGCACGTACAGGCCAAGGACACCCAGATCCTGCCCGGCGCGATCGACAGGTACGGCTACCACGGCCCGATCAGCGGCGAGAAGGGCTGGTACCGCTTCCGCGTGCCCGGACTCGGCCAGGTGGACTGGACGCGCGTGATCGACGCGCTGTACGAGGGCGGCTACGACGGCGTGGTCTCCGTCGAGCACGAGGATCCGGTGTGGAGCGGAAGCCCGGAAAAAGTGCAGGCCGGGCTCTGTATCGCTTACCGCACGTTGCGTCATCTCGTGCAGGGGTAAGTGCGGCTTATCCCCGATCAGAGGAGCGTGCCATGCCGACGAAGGTGACCGCCGTCCTCTCCGTCGCCCTGCTGGCCGCCGTCTCGCTCGCGGCCTGCGGCGACGACGGTGGGCGATCGGCGGGCGACGAGATCACGGTCTGGACCGAGGAGAACCTCGAGGACCGGATGGCCGTGCAGAACGCCATCGCCACCGAGTTCACCAGGAAGACCGGGATCAAGGTGAAGCTGGTCGGCGTGGCCGAGGACCAGTTCAGCCAGACCATCACGGCTGCCGCCGCGGCGGGCGACCTGCCGGACGTGATCGGGGCGCTGCCTCTGGCTTCCGTACGCGAGCTGGAGGCCAACGACCTGCTCGACACCGAGACCCCGGGGAAGATCGTCGACCGGCTGGGCCGCGATGCGTTCTCACCGCGCGCACTGGAGCTGGACAGCTCGGGACGGACGCTGCTCGCGGTGCCCAGCGACGGCTGGGCGCAGCTCATCCTCTACCGCAAGGACCTCTTCGAGGCGGCCGGGCTGAAGCCGCCCGACACCTACGAGACGCTGCAGGAGGCCGCCACCAAGCTCAACACCGGCGGGGTCGCCGGCATCACGCTCGCCATCGCGCCCAAGGACACCTTCACCGCGCAGAGCTTCGAGCACATCGCCCAGGCCAACGGCTGCGAGCTCGTGGACGGCTCCGGCAACGTCACGCTCGACTCGCCGCAGTGCACCAGGGCGTTCGCGTTCTACGCCGGCCTGGCGAGGAACCTGTCGGTCAAGGGCAAGCAGGACGTCGACTCCACCAGGGCCACGTACTTCTCCGGCAAGGCGGCCATGACGATCTGGTCGTCGTTCATCCTCGACGAGCTCGCGGGCCTGCGTAAGGACGCGCTGCCGAGCTGCCCACAGTGCCGTGAGAACCCCCAGTGGCTGGCCGAGAACACCGGCGTGGTCACCGCGCTCAAGGGTCCCGACGGCAGTGCCCCCGCCCAGTACGGCGAGATCGTCTCCTGGGCCATCACCCGCGACGCCGCCAAGGAACCGGCGAGCGCGTTCGTGACGTACATGATGAACGAGGGCTACGAGCGCTGGATCGGCATGGCACCCGAGGGCAAGGTCCCCACCCGCAAGGGCTTCGAGGAGAAGTGGGACGCGCTGCCCGCCGGCGTCGACACCAAAAAGCCGCTCTCCGACGTCTACCCCGACGACGTGCTCGACGCCCTGCGCAAGAGCCCCGACACCATCGCCCGCTGGGGCATCTCGCAGGGCCAGGGCAAGCTGGTCGGCGCCACCATGGGAGAGCTGCCCGTGCCCAAGGCGCTCAGCATGCTCGTCGACGGGTCGCTGACCCCGCAGCAGGCCGCCGCGCAGGCCAAGCGCGAGGTCGAGAGCATCAAGCGCGGGATCCGCGAGTGACCGCCGCCCGCGTCGAGGAGCCGCCCGGCTCCCCCGCTCCCCGGCCCCGCGGGCGCACGCTGCGGCAGCAGGAGGGCCGCGCCGGGGCCGCGCTCATCTCGCCGACGCTGATCATCACGCTGGTCGTGGTGGTGCTGCCGCTGCTGTGGGCGATCATGCTGGCGTTCCAGGACGTGCGGCTGATCAACATCAGGCAGGCGGGCCTGTTCGGGAACTACACGCTGGAGAACTTCGCGTACGTGGTCTCCGAGCCGGGCTTCTGGTCGTCGCTGGTCAACACGCTCGTCTACACCGTCGCGGGCACGGCGCTGTCGATCGCCATCGGGCTGGTCACGGCGCTGGCGCTGCGCGACAGGTTCAGGGGCCGCACGCTGGTCAGGGCCGCGATCCTCATCCCGTACGTGGCCCCGGTGGTGGCCGTCACGTTCCTGTGGGAGACGATGCTCAACCCGCAGTACGGCATCGTCAACACCTGGCTGGCCGAGCCGATCGCGTTCCTCACCCAGGCCAGGGGCGAGTTCCTCGGCGTGCGGGTGCCGGTCGCGCTGCTCACCGTCATCGCCTTCGAGGCGTGGCGGTACTTCCCGTTCGCGTTCCTGTTCATCCTGGCCCGCCTGCAGGCGCTGCCGAAGGAGCTGGACGAGGCCGCCATCGTGGACGGCGCGACCCCCACCCAGCGCTTCCGCTACGTGATCATGCCGCAACTGTGGCGCATCATCGCGCTGCTGTCGGTGCTGCGGTTCGTCTTCACCTTCACCAAGTTCGACGACGTCTACCTGCTGACCGGCGGCGGCGCCGGCACCGAGGTGGTCAGCGTGCGTGTCTACAACTTCCTCACCTCGCGCGACGACATCGGCGCCGCCGCCGCGCAGGCGATCGTGCTGGCCGTGTTCCTGGTCGTCTTCCTGGCGATCTACCTCAGGTTCTTCGCGGGAGGCGAGCGTGAGCAGGGATAGGTTCGAACGGGCGCTGCTGCGGGCGCTCAGGCCGCTGGTGATCGCGTTCCTCTTCCTGATCACCGCGTTCCCGTTCCTCTACATGGTGATGCTCTCGGTACGCGACATCCAGGAGCTGATCCTGGAGCCCGGCTCGCTCTGGCCGTCCGCCTTCACCCTCGACGCGTACGTGGACGTGCTCACCCGGCAGGGCTTCCTGACGTTCCTCAAGAACAGCACGATCGTCGCGGTCGTCTCGGTGGCGGTCACGCTGCTGGTCTCGATACCCGGCGCGTACGCGGTGGCGCGGCTGCGCTTCTTCGGCCGCCGCCAGGTGCACTTCCTCTTCCTCGCGGTCTACCTGTTTCCCGCGATCGTGCTGGCCATCCCGCTGTTCGTGTTCTTCACCATGATCGGCCTGCGCGGATCCCTCGTGGGCTTGATCCTCGTCTATATCGCGCAGACGGTGCCGGTCACGGTATACATGCTCCGCAACTACTTCGAGACCGTGCCGCAGAGCGTGGAGGAAGCGGCCGCGATCGACGGATGTTCGAGGCTGTCGACCATCTGGCGGGTGGTGCTGCCCCTGTCCAAGCCCGCCCTGATGGCCACCGGCCTCTACGCGTTCATGATCGCGTGGAACGAGTTCCTGTTCGCCCTGCTCTTCCTCGTGGACCATAGGGAGAGCTGGACGGTGTCCCTGGGGCTTTCGCAGCTCGCCGGGAGCATCGAGATCCCCACCACGGTCTTGATGGCAGGGTCGGTGGTGCTCACGCTGCCCATCGTGATCGTGTTCTTCGCCAGTGAGCGGCTGCTGACGGAGGGCCTCACCGCAGGAGCGGAGAAGGGATAGACCATGCTGACGGCAGGGCAGATCCTCCAGCTCATCCGCCATGGCTCCTGCCGCACCCGCAAAGAGCTCATCGAGCACACCGGCCTGTCACGCTCGACCATCACCGAGCGGGTCGACCGGCTGATCGCCGCCGGATACATCCACGAGTCGGGCGTCGGCGCCTCCGGCGGCGGGCGGCCACCGTCGGTGCTCGAGGTGCACGCCGCCAGGCGGCTGATCCTGGTGGCCGACCTGGGCGCCGCCCACGCCACGGTGGCGCTCACCGACCTGGCCGCCCGCCCCATGGCGGAAGAGCACGCCGAGATGCGCATCGAGCTGGGGCCCGACGCGGTGCTGTCATGGGTGCGCGAGGCGTTCCAGCGCATGCTCGACAGGGCCGGGCGGCCCGCCCGCGACGTATGCGGCATCGGGCTCGACGTGCCCGGCTCGGTCGACCACGCCACCGGGCACGTCATCAGGTCGTTCCTCATGCCCGGCTGGGACGACCATCCGGTGCGCGAGGCCATCAAGGAGTCGTACGACGTGCCCATCCTGGTCGAGAACGACGCCAACGCGATGGCGCTCGGCGAATGGTGGTCGTCATGGCGCGACACCGCGGCGCTCGTCCTGGTCA
Source organism: Nonomuraea fastidiosa (assembly GCF_042751225.1). Lineage (NCBI taxonomy): Bacteria > Bacillati > Actinomycetota > Actinomycetes > Streptosporangiales > Streptosporangiaceae > Nonomuraea > Nonomuraea fastidiosa. The sequence goes on along the minus strand of NZ_CP170570.1, from coordinate 4,555,880 downwards.
AGGTCTCCACCGGCATCGGCGCCGGCATCGTCCTCGACGGCCGGATCCACCGAGGCGTCGAGGACGCGGCGGGCAACATCGGCCACGTGCGCCTCAGCGAGACCGACGACCGGGTCTGCACCTGCGGCTCGCGCGGCTGCGTGGCCTCACTGGCCAGCGGCCGCGCCCTGGCCGCCGACCTCGGCGTGGGCTCCAGCCGCGAGGTGGTCAAGCTCGTGCAGGCGGGCGACCCGGCCGCCATCGCCCGCGTGCAGGAGGCCGGGCGCACGCTCGGCGTCGTCCTCGCCACGGCGGTCAGCCTGCTCAACCCCGCCGTGCTCGTGCTGTCCGGCGACATGGCGCGCACCGGCGAGCACTACCTGACCGGCATCCGCGAGAGCGTCTACCGGCGCAGCCTGCCGTACACGACCCGCAACCTGCCGATCGTCACCGGCTCGCTGGGCGAGCGGGCCGGCATCGTGGGCATGGCGGTGCTCGTCATGGAGCACGTCCTGTCGGCGGCCGCCGTGGACACCGCGCTGGCCGCCGCGGCCGGTTAGGCCCGCCGAGATCGGTCAGCCACCGAGGCCGGTCAGCCGCCGAGGCGCGTCGCCCTTGAGATCGGCGGCCGCCGGGGCGTCAGGCGGCCGCAAGGGTGCGGCGCAGCTCCCCCGCGGCCTCCACCAGCGACGGGCCGTACCACGTGAGCAGCCGGCCGCTCACCGGCACGCACCTCAGGCCGGGGAACGACTCCGGGCCGTCGGTCTCGCTGAAGGCGTAGGGCTCATCGGGCAGCACCACGAGGTCGGGGCGGCGGGCGTTCAGCTCGTCGAGCGGGATCTTGGGGTAGCGCTCGGAGTGGCCGGCGTACAGGTTGTCCACGCCGAGGTGCCTGAGCACGTCGCCGGTGAACGTGTCGCGGCCCACCACCATCCAGGGCCGCCGCCAGATGGGGACGATCGCCGTACGCCTCGGGCCGTCCCAGGGCTCCCGCCACGCCTCGCGCGCTTGAGCCAGCCAGTCCGGCGGGTCTGTACGGCAGGCGTGCACGAACATCCGCTCAAGCGACGCGAACGCCTCCTCCAGCGTCGCGATCTTCGTCACCCAGACCGCGATGCCCGACTCCCGCAGCGCCTCGATGTCGGACGGGCGGTTCTCCTCGGCGTTGGCGAGCACCACGTCGGGCCGCAGCCGCCTGATCGCGTCGAGGTCGGGGTTCTTGGTGCCGCGCACCCTCGCCACGTCGAGATCCGCCGGGTGCGTGCACCACTTCGTGGCCCCGACCAGAGCGTGCGGCACCGTGGCCGCCACCGACTCGGTCAGCGACGGCACCAGCGAGACGATTCGCCGTACTTCGCCGGGAATCTTGACGACCGTGCCGGTGTCATCCACATTGACAGCCTAGATCCATGGCTTCGTGATCAATTTGTCGGCTGTGGGCCGTAGACTCAAGCTGAAGATCTTCCACTCGATGATCGGGGGGACGACGGTTGGAGCACGAGTCGCTCGGTTTCGACCCCAACACGCCAAGCGTGGCCCGGCTCTATGACTACTACCTCGGCGGCAAGGACAACTTCCCCGCCGATCGCGAGGCTGCCGAGCGCATCCTCAAGGTCGCCCCCGAGCTGCGGGCCGCCGCCAGGGCCAATCGCGCTTTCCTCGGCCGCGCCGTGCGCCATCTCGCCGAGGCCGGCATCACGCAGTTCCTCGACATCGGCACCGGCCTGCCCACCCAGGGCAACGTCCACGAGGTGGCGAAGAAGGTCGTGCCCGACGCCAAGGTGGTCTACGTCGATCGCGACCCGGTGGTGCTCGTGCACGCCAGGGCGCTGCTCGCGGGCCAGGGCGACACCACGGTCATCGAGGGCGACCTGCGCGAGCCCGCGGCCATCCTCTCCCACCCCGAGGTGCGCGCCACCATCGACTTCAGCAAGCCCGTCGGCCTGCTGCTGGTGGCGATCATGCACTTCATCAAGGAGGAGGAGCGGCCCGACGAGATCATGGCGACGCTGCGCGAGGCGCTCGCGCCCGGCAGCTACCTCGTGATGTCCCACGGCACGAGCGAGGCCAGAGCCGAGGCCGTCGATCGCGGCACCGAGGTCTACCAGAGCGCCAGCGCCCCGCTCGTGCTGCGCGACAGGGAGCGCATCCGCGAGCTGTTCTCCGGGTTCACGCTCATCGACCCCGGCCTGGTGTGGCTGCCCGAGTGGCGGCCCGAGCAGGCCGACGTCATCGACTTCATGGACAACCCCGCCTCGTCGCTCATCCTGTGCGGCGTCGGCAGGAAGGGCTGAGAACATGCGCGTCGGGCTGGCCGTCCCGCAGTACGGCAGGTTCGCCTCGCTCTCCAGCGTGCTGGAGGTGGCGCGGGCGGCCGAGGCGATGGGCTTCCACAGCCTGTGGGCAGGCGACCGGCTGCTCACCCCCGTCCAGCCGAAGGACCGCTATCCCGGCGGCGACGGCTCCATCCCCGAGGCGCACCGGACCTTCCTCGACCCGTTCTCGGTGCTGTCGGTCGCCGCGTCCGTCACCACGTCCGTACGCCTCGGCACCAGCGCTCTGAACGCCTGCTGGTACGCCCCCGCGGTGCTGGCCCGCTCCCTCACCACCATCGACCACCTGAGCGGCGGCCGGCTCGACGCGGGGCTCGGGCTCGGCTGGTCCTCCGACGAGTACGCCGCCGCCGGCGTGCCGTGGAAGGACCGCGCCCGCCGCTACGAGGCCACCCTCGACGCGCTCGAGGCCATCTGGACCACCGACCCGGTGTCGTTCGACCACGACCTGTGGTCTATCCCGCCCAGCCACATCGAGCCCAAGCCGGCCCGCCGCCCGCCGCTCTACCTCGCGGGCTTCGCCGGGCCCGCGCTGCGCCGCATCGGCAGGCGCGGCGACGGCTGGCTGACCGCCACGCTGCCCATCCCCGTGCTGACCTCGATGTGGCAGACCGTGTGCCAGGCCGCCGAGGAGGCCGGGCGCGACCCCGGCGCGCTGCGCATGATCCTGCGCGCCAACCCGATCATCACCGACGACGGCAGGCCGCCCCGGAGCGGCACGGTGGCCGAGATCAGCGCCTACCTCGCCGAGGCCGTGGAGGCGGGGGCGCACGAGCTGATCATCGACCTCCAGCACACCGCCACCGACGACCGGCACATGCTCGACCTCGCCAAGTCCTTCCAGGACGAACTCACCGCCCGCCTCGGCTGACCCCGCGCGCGCTCGCCCCTGCCGGCCCCGCGCGGCCGCCCCGGCTGCCTCGCGCGCATGAGCTGACCCGCCGCGCTCGGCCTCCCAGCCGCCCCACACGATTGCGTCGGCCGACCCGTGCATCGGCCGAGCTCCGCGCTCGCCCTCTCCTGCCGGAAGGGCCGGGGAAGGAGCCGGGCAGAAGGTACCGGAGGCTGGATAGAAGAGGCGAAGACCGGACGGTGAGGGGCCGGAAGGCCCGGCGGGAAGGCTGGGGTGTGGAAAGCCCGCCTGCTTCTCTCAAACGGGCAGGCGGGCTCGGGTGGTTACCGCGACGGGGTCACTTGAGGGCGGCGAGGGCGCCGTCGTAGTCAGGCTCCTGAGTGATCTCCGGCACGAGCTGGGAGTAGACGACCTTGTTGTCGCCGTCGAGCACGATCACCGCGCGGGCGGCGAGACCGGCCAGCGGGCCGGACTCCTGCGCCACGCCGTAGTCGGTGAGGAACTCACGGCCGCGCATCAGCGAGAGCGTGGTGACGTTCTCCAGCCCCTCGGCGCCGCAGAAGCGGCCCTGGGCGAACGGCAGGTCGGCCGAGATGCACAGCACGGCCACGTCGGGGTGCTCGGCGGCGATCTCGTTGAAGCGGCGCACGGAGGCCGCGCAGACGCCCGTGTCGATGCTCGGGAAGATGTTGAGCACCTTGGTCTTCTGGCCGAAGTCGTCGAGCGTGCGCTCGGACAGGTCCTTGCCCACCAGGCGGAACGCGGGCGCGGTGTCGCCGGCCTGCGGGAAGGTGCCGCCGACCGTGATCGGGGTGCCCTTGAACGTGACGTCGGACATGAAAACCTCCTGTTAGCGATGGTGCCGAGATCGTGCCCAGCAGCGCGATCCTATCGGCGCCCGTCGTCGGTGATCCCGCCGCAGCCCGCCACCGCCCGCCGATGATTGCGCCGCCGCCCCTCGCGCCGCCCGGCGGGGCCACCGCGAACGCCGCGAATTCGACCCTACGCGCACCACCCTTTCCGGCCCGCGCCAACGCCGCAAACCGGTCCACGCGAACGCCCCTGATCAGAGCCCGCGCACCGCCCCGGTCGGCGCGGGCGGCGCTGACAGGGGCGGGCGGACCTGGCGGCGCAAGCCGGGCGGCGCAAGCCGGGCAGGGGTGGGCCGGGCCGGGCCGGGGTGGGTGCGGTCAGACGTTGCGGCGGTACTGGCCGCCGGCTTCGAAGAGGGCGTCGGTGATCTGGCCGAGCGAGCAGTGCCTGACCGCCTCCATCAGCACCTCGAAGACGTTGCCGTCCGACATGGCGGCCTCGCGCAGCCGGGCGAGGTGGGCGGGCGCCTCGGAGCGGTGCCGCTCGTGGAAGGCGCGCAGCCGTTCGAGCTGGGAGCGCTTCTCCTCCTCGGTGCCGCGCGCCAGCTCCAGCTTGTGCGGATCGGAGTCGTCGGAGCCGGCGGGGTTGCGGAAGGTGTTGACGCCGATGATGGGCAGCGAGCCGTCGTGCTTGCGGGTCTCGTACAGCATGGACTCGTCCTGGATGCGGCCGCGCTGGTAGCCGGTCTCCATGGCGCCGAGCACGCCGCCGCGGTCGGACAGCCGCTCGAACTCGGCCAGCACCGCCTCCTCGACCAGGTCGGTCAGCTCGTCGATGATGTACGAGCCCTGCAGCGGGTTCTCGTTCTTGGCCAGGCCCCATTCGCGGTTGATGATGAGCTGGATGGCCATGGCGCGGCGCACGGACTCGGCCGACGGCGTGGTGACGGCCTCGTCGTAGGCGTTGGTGTGCAGGCTGTTGCAGTTGTCGTAGATGGCGATGAGCGCCTGCAGCGTGGTGCGGATGTCGTTGAAGTTCATCTCCTGGGCGTGCAGGGACCGCCCGGAGGTCTGGATGTGGTACTTCAGCTTCTGCGAGCGCTCGCCCGCGCCGTACCGCTCGCGCATGGCGATGGCCCAGATGCGGCGGGCCACCCGGCCGAGCACGCTGTACTCGGGGTCCATGCCGTTGGAGAAGAAGAACGACAGGTTGGGCGCGAAGTCGTCCACCTTCATGCCCCTGGCCAGGTACGCCTCCACGTACGTGAACCCGTTGGCCAGCGTGAACGCGAGCTGGCTGATCGGGTTGGCCCCCGCCTCGGCGATGTGGTAGCCGGAGATGGAGACCGAGTAGAAGTTCCTGACGCTGTTGCGGATGAACCACTCCTGGATGTCGGCCATCATCCGCAGCGAGAACTCGGTGGAGAAGATGCAGGTGTTCTGCCCCTGGTCCTCCTTGAGGATGTCGGCCTGCACGGTGCCCCTGACGGTGGCGAGGGTGCGGGCGCGCAGCTCACGGTCCTCGCGCTCGTCGGGCTCGCGGCCGTGCTCGGCGCGGAAGCGGTCTCTGGCCTGGTCGATGGCGGTGTTGAGGAAGAAGGCGAGGATGGTCGGCGCGGGGCCGTTGATCGTCATCGACACCGACGTGTTGGGCGCGGACAGGTCGAACCCGTCGTAGAGCACCTTCATGTCGTCGAGGGTGGCGATGGAGACGCCGGAGGTGCCGACCTTGCCGTAGATGTCGGGCCGCGGGTCGGGGTCGTGGCCGTACAGGGTGACGGAGTCGAACGCGGTGGACAGCCGGGTCGCGGGCTGGCCCTCCGAGAGCAGCTTGAAGCGCCTGTTGGTGCGGAACGGGTCGCCCTCGCCGGCGAACATCCTGGTCGGATCCTCGTCGTCGCGCTTGAACGGGAACACGCCGGCGGTGAACGGGAACATGCCCGGAAGGTTCTCGCCGCGCAGGAACCGCAGCAGCTCGCCGTGGTCGGTGTAGCGCGGCAGGGCGACCCGGGGGATGCGGTTGCCGGAGAGCGTCTCGCGCCACAGCGGCGTGCGGATCTCCCGGTCGCGGATCTTCACCACCAGCTCGTCGTTGGAGTAGCGCTCCTTGATGCCCGGCCAGGCGTCGAGCAGCGCGCGGCTCTCGTCGCTCAGCTCGCGCTCGGCCTGCTCGGCCAGCTCGGCGAGCCGGCCCGACTCGGGGGCGTCCTCGCCCAGCAGTTCGCGTACGGCGGCGAGCTGCTGCCTGCGCCTAGCCACCTCGGCCTGCGCCCGCGTCTCCGCGTGGTACGCGCGCACGGTCTCGGCGATCTCGGCCAGGTAGCGGCTCCTGGACGGCGGCACGATGGCCTCGGCGACCTTCGAGGTGCGCCCCTCGACCTTGGGCAGCAGCCCGGGGCCGGAGGCGCCGGTCGGCAGCAGCGGCTTGAGGTGGTGGTAGAGGGCGGTGACGCCGGTGTCGTTGTAGCGGGCGGCGATGGTGCCGAAGACCGGCATGTCCTCGGGCGAGACGCCGAACGCCTCGCGGTTGCGTACGAGCTGGCGGCGCACGTCGCGCAGGGCGTCCTCGGCGCCGCGCCGCTCGAACTTGTTGATCACCACGGCCTCGGCGAAGTCGAGCATGTCGATCTTCTCGAGCTGCGAGGCCGCCCCGAACTCGGGCGTCATGACGTAGATCGGCACGTCCACGTGCGGCACGATGCCCGCGTCGCCCTGGCCGATGCCGGGCGTCTCGACGATCACCAGGTCATAGCCGGCGGCCCGGCAGGCGGCGATGACGTCGTCGATGCAGGCGGGCACCTCGTTGGCGGCGCCCCTGGTGGCCAGCGAGCGGAAGTAGGTCTGCGGGCCCAGGCTGTTCATCCTGATGCGGTCGCCGAGCAGCGCGCCGCCGCCGCGCCTGCGGGTGGGGTCGATGGCGATGATCGCGATGCGCAGCTTGTCGTCGTGGTCGATGCGGAAGCGGCGGACCAGCTCGTCGGTGAGCGAGGACTTGCCGGAGCCGCCCGTACCGGTGATGCCGAGGACGGGCGCGCGGCGGTCGGTGGCGTTCCTGATGCCCTCCAGCAGCTCTGCGGGGGCCCTGCCGCTCTCGATGAGGGTGATGGCGCGGGCCAGCGCCGCCTGGTCGCCCGCCATCACGGCTTCGGCCTGCGGCGGGTCGCCCAGCTCGACGTCGCACTCCTGGATGAGCTGGTTGATCATGCCGGGCAGGCCGTAGCGCTGACCGTCCTCGGGCGAGAAGATACGCGCGACGCCGCGCGAGTGCAGCAGCTCGATCTCCTCGGGGACGATGACGCCACCGCCGCCGCCGTACACCTTGATGTGGCCCGCGCCGCGCTCGCGCAGCAGCTCGACCAGGTAGGTGAAGAACTCGACGTGCCCGCCCTGGTAGGAGCTGATCGCCACGCCCTGGACGTCCTCCTGGATGGCGGCCGTGACGATCTCGTCGACCGAGCGGTTGTGCCCGAGGTGGATGACCTCGGCCCCCTGGGCCTGGAGGATGCGCCGCATGATGTTGATCGCCGCGTCGTGCCCGTCGAACAGGGCCGCGGCGGTCACGAAGCGGACGGGGTGTACCGGGACGTGCACGCCTGATCACTCCTTCGTGGAGGCTTCTCCCCCAGATAATTGGACGTCCTACTTTCTTGATACTAGGACGTCCTACTATTTCCCGACAGTGTCCGGGGTAAGGGGCTGGCAGGAGGTGACGCGATGCGCGCGCTGACGTTCGTGCCGGGGAGCAAGGGCACGCTGGAGGTGCGGGAGGTGCCCGACCCCGAGCCCGGCCAGGGCGAGCTGCTCGTCCAGGGTCTCGCCCTGGGCATCTGCGGGACCGACAGGGAGCTGGCAGAGGGCGACTACGGCTGGCCGCCGCCCGGCGAAGAGCGGATGGTCATCGGGCACGAGTCGCTCGGCCGGGTGCTGCGCGCGCCGGACGGCTCGGCGTTCTCGCCCGGCGACCTGGTGGTGGGCGTCGTACGCCGCCCCGACCCCGAGCCGTGCGGCGCGTGCCGGCGCGGCGAGTTCGACATGTGCCGTAACGGCCGCTACACCGAGCGGGGCATCAAGGAGCTCGACGGCTTCGGCAGCGAGCTGTGGACCATCGAGGCCGCCTACGCCGTCCGCGTCGATCCCGCCCTGGGCGAGCTCGGCGTGCTGGTGGAGCCCGCCTCCGTGGTGGCCAAGGCGTGGGAGCAGATCGAGCGGATCGGCTCGCGGGCCTGGTTCGAGCCGCGCACGCTGCTGGTGACGGGGGCCGGGCCGATCGGGCTGCTGGCGGCGCTGCTCGGGCGGCAGCGCGGCCTTGAGGTGCACGTGCTCGACCGTTCACCGCACGGGCTCAAGTCGAGCCTGGCAGAGGAGCTGGGCGCGATCTACCACTCGTCCTCGACGCTGGAGGACTTCCGAGAGGCCAAGCCGGACATCATCATCGAGTGCACCGGGGCCGGGCAGCTCGTCATCGACTCGCTCACGACCACGGCGGCGGCCGGCATCGTGTGCCTGTGCGGCCTGGCTCCCGGCGGGCGGGCGCACCGGGTGGACGCGGGCGTGATGAACCGGGAGATCGTGCTGGAGAACGACGTGGTCTTCGGGACGGTGAACGCGAACCTGCGGCACTTCCGGGCCGCGGCGGCGGCTCTGGCGGAGGCCGACAGGGAGTGGCTGGGACGGCTCATCACCCGGCGGGTGCCGCTGACGCGGGCGCTGGAGGCGTTCGAGCCGGCCGAGGACGTCAAGGCGGTGATCGATCTGACGGCCTGACGCGGGGCCTTCAGACCGGGCCTCAGCTCCGCTCGTACGGCCTGCGCCGCCTGGAGGCGGGCTCGGGCACGGATCCGGCGGCGACCCGCGTACGCGCGGGACGGGCGGCCTGCGGGGCGCTCTGCGGCTTGGGACGGGCGGCCTGGGCGGGCCGGACGATCTGGGACGTCTGGAAGGTCTGGGGCGGCGCCGCGGTCCTGGGCCGGGAGCCGGCGGGCCTGCGCTCGGGGGACTTTCGCCCGCGAAGGGATTCCTGGGAGTCGGGACGCGCCGTACGTCTTGAGCGGAGGAGGAGCGGGAACGCGCGAACCACGGCCAGGAGAGCCGGCGGTGTGCGCCGCGGCGGCGGGTCAGCCGCAGGGAGAGGACGATCGTGGTGAGCACCATCGCGGCCAGTAACGCGACCGGCGTGCCTAAGAAGTCGAGCGGCGAGCCCTGCCCCGTCTGCGATCTGGGCGGCGAGATGAAGGGCTGCTCGGTCGAGCGGATCTCGTTCAGATCGGCGTTGGCCTTGACCAAGCGCGGAATGCCGTAGCCGACGACCTTGTCGGTCTCTCTGACCTTGCGTTTGAGCCAGACGCGGTCGACGTTCGCCTCGATGGTGTGGATCTTCTTGCCGGCCACCCGTTCGACGATGCCGACGTGGTCGATGCCCTTGTAGCTCTTGCCGCCGCGCCAGTCGAAGAAGACGAGCGCGCCGGGCTCCGGCTTCTTGCTCCACGCGCCCTTCTGGATGAACCAGGCGGCGTGGGAGGGCGTCCAGGCGAACTCCCCGACGTACTCGGAGACGCCGGCCTTGTTCGCGGCCCAGGCGAGGAACATGTCGCACCACGGCGCGTCGCGGTATTGGCTGTCCTGGACGCGATCGGCGTACCACTGGCCGAACTTGGTGTACTGGCCCTTCTTCTCCTTGTATCCGAGTTCCTGCCGAACCGTCTTCAGCAGCTTGTCCGCGATCGGGTCCAGAGTGACTCCTCCCAGAAGACAGGCGAATCACGATGGACTGTAGTAGCGCCATCGCGGAAGCGCGCGGGTCACCTGGAAAGTGTCGTCCTATGAGCCGAAATTTCGGTTGTGTTGCTCCCGGGACGGATGTGACGGCCTACTACGTCTTTTAGGAGCCGGCGCCCACGCGGTAGACGTTCACATCGCCCGCGCCCGGCGCGACCACGTCGGCCACGATCACGGTCACGTTGTCGGGCGAGCCGCCCTCGTTGGCGAGATCGATGAGCCGCTGGACGGCCGCCGCAGGTTCTGCCACCGTGGTCAGGACCTCGTGCAGAACCTCGGGCCCGAGCACCGTCGTGAGCCCGTCGGAACAAAGGAGGTAGCGGTCATCAGGCTCGGCCTCGCGCAGCGCCATGTCCGGCTCCGCCCTGCCCTCGCTGCCCAGGACGCGCAGCACCATCGACCGGCGGGGGTGGACGGCGGCCTGGTCCTCCGTGATCCGCCCTTCGTCCACCATCGACTGCACGAGTGTGTGATCCTTGGTCATCTGGTAGAGAGCACCGTCGCGAAGCAGATATCCGCGGGAGTCACCGAGATGAGCCAGAGCGAAGCGGTAGCCGTCCCAGAGCATGGCGGTCACCGTGGTGCCCATCCCTCTGCGCGCCGGGTCGATGTCGGCCAGCTCGACCAGCCTGCGCCCCGCTTCGTGCACGGCGCCCTCAAGGGCCGCCTCAAGGTCGGAGCCCGTCTCGGGAAGCGTGGCATCCAGCTCGCGCATGACGGCGATCACCGCCGAGCTCGCCAGCTCGCCGGCCGCGTGTCCACCCATCCCGTCAGCCACCACGAGCAACCGGCCGCTCGCGTAGCCGGAGTCCTCGTTCTGCTCCCGGCGGCGGCCCACGTCTGATCCGGCGGCATAGCGGATGTTGTGCTTCATACCCTGCAGTAAATCATTGGTTGAAAGACTTCACAAGCAGATGCGCTGAAGACTCCTGTGAACTACTGTGGGCTCCATGAGCCACGACCCGACCGTCAACGCCGGGGACATCGCCCGGCTCGCCGGCGTCGGGCGGGCCGCGGTGAGCAACTGGCGCCGTCGCCACGACGACTTCCCCCAGCCCATCGGCGGCACCGCCAATCAGCCGCTGTTCTCGCTGCGGCAGGTCGAGTCATGGCTACGTCGCTATGGGAAGTCCTACCAGGTCTCCCTGGGAGATCGTGCCTGGCAACGCCTGAAAGCGGCGGGAGATTTGCATCTGGGCGAGCTGGTGGCCCAGGCCGGAGCGCTGCTGACCAGGGCGGCCCAGGTCGCGGGCGACGGCGAGAGCCCGTCGCCCGACGCCGGTCCCGGCGGTGAAAGCGCAGGTCACGACGGCCCCGTAACGCTCGATCCCGAGCTGACCGACCTCATACTCGAACTGGGCAGGGAGCTCGGGCCGCTGCGCGCGTACGAGTTCCTGTGTGAGCGTTATCTCGAAGCGCACTCGCGCCGGCTCTCGGTCACCCGCGACGACATCGCCGGGCTGATGGTCCGGCTGGTCGGCACCGAGGGCGCGACCGTGCTCGACCCCGCGTGCGGCGTGGGCACGCTGCTGCTGGCCTCCAGCCGCGCCTCGCGCATCCTCGGCCAGGAGCTCAGCGAGACCTCGGCCGCCATCGCCGCCTCCCGGCTGCGCCTGCGCGGCGTCGAGGCCACGATCGTGCCGGGCGATTCCATGCGGCGCGACGGCTTCGCCGGCGAGCGGGCCGACGCGGTGGTGTGCGACCCGCCGTTCGGCGAGCGGGCCTGGGGTTATGAGGAGCTGACCGGCGACCCGCGCTGGGAGTACGGCCTGCCGCCCAGGGGCGAGCCCGAGCTGGCCTGGGTCCAGCACTGCCTCACCCACGTCAAGCCGGGCGGCCTTGTGGCCATCTTGATGCCGCCGGCCGCCGCCAGCCGCAAGGCGGGCCGCCGCATCCGCGCCAACCTGCTGCGCGCGGGCGCGCTGCGGGCCGTCGTGGCGCTGCCGGGCAGCGACCTGTGGCTGCTGCGCCGCCCGGCGGCAGGTGAGCGCCCGCCGTCTGAGGTGCTGATCCTCGACGCCACGGCCGACCTGTCGGCGGTCGAGCCGGCCTGGCAGGCGTACATGGAGGACCGCTGCGACCAGACCGTGCGGATCATCGACCTGCTGGCCGACGAGGTCGACATGACCCCGGCCCGCCACCAGCGGCGCGACGACGTGGGCCGGGCCTTCGCCGAGGCGCGCGACCGCTTCCTCGCCGCCACGGCGGTGCCGCCGCCCGACCTCAAGGTGCTCGACCAGCCGCTCGACCAGCCCGCCACCACGCTCGGCGACCTCATCAAGGAGGGCCTGGTCACGGCCTCGCAGGCGCCGCCCAAGATGGCCGCCGACGGCGGTGACATCCCGGTGCTGACCTCCGACGACCTGCTCAACGGCGGCGCGCCGTCCGGCTCGACGACGATGCAGCAGGGCCTGGTCCCGATCAAGCCGGGCGACGTCGTGGCCTCCTACTCCGCCGTACGCGTGATGGCCGACGGCGGCGCGGTGCTAGGTCCCCATCTGACGCTCTACCGCGTGGACGGACGCAGGCTCGACCCCGACTTCCTCGCCGGGTTCCTGCGGGCCGCCGGCGGGCGGGTGACGACCGGCTCCAGCAGGTTCGACGTACGCCGCACCAAGCTGCCCCGGCTGTCGCTGCGCGAGCAGAAGGCGTACGGCGCGGCGTTCCGGCAACTGGCCGTGCTGGAGGACGCCATCCGCGAGACCTCCACGCTGGGGCACACGCTGATCCGGCTGGGTCTCGACGGCCTCGCCGACGGCCACCTGCACCCGCAGTCCTGACGGTGTAGTTTTCTCCGGAAGGCTGCGGGAGAGGGGGTTTATGGTCATCGGTGACCGCTACGAGCTCGACGACCTTCCTCTCGGTCAGGGCGGCATGGGCGCCGTCTACGCGGGCCATGACCGCCACCTCGACCGCAGGGTGGCGGTGAAGCTGCTGCGCCTGCCCAGCGGGCCCGACAACGAGCTGGAGCGCCGGTTCATCAGGGAGGCCAGGATCCTGGCCAGGCTGGAGCATCCCGGCGCCCCCGTGCTCTACGACTTCGGCACCCACGAGCAGCGGCTCTACCAGGTGATGCAGTTCATCGAGGGTGTCACCGTGGCCGACGTGGTGCACGAGCACGGGCCGCTGCCGGTGCCGTGGGCGGCGGCGATCGCGGCGCAGGCGTGCGCGGTGCTGTCGGCGGCGCATGCCCTGTCGATCTGCCACCGCGACCTCAAGCCGACCAACCTCATGCTCTGCCCCGACGGCAGCGTGAAGGTGCTGGACTTCGGCCTGGCGATGCTCAGGGAGCCCGACGTCACCACCTTCACCAGGATCGGGCAGATCCTCGGCACGCCGGCGTACATGGCGCCCGAGCAGATCCAGCACGGCATCACCGAGCCGCGCAGCGACCTGTACTCGCTGGGCTGCGTGCTGCACGAGATGCTCTCCGGCGAGCAGCTCTTCACCGGGCCGACCGACTACGTGGTCTTCGAAAAGCAGGTCAAGGAGCGCCCTCCGACCATTCCCGGGCTGCCCGAGCCACTGAGCGAGCTGCTCGCGCAACTGCTGGAGAAGAAGCCCGACGACCGCCCCGCCGACGCCGACGAGCTGTACGAGCGGCTCGACCCGTTCGCGGTCGGGCTGCCCATGCTGCCCGGCTTCCTCACCACCGACCCGAGCCCCGGCCGCATGTACGCCAGGATGGCCGGCCGCGCCCTCACCGGCTGAACCGGTTCCGTCGCACGCGAGCTGCGAAACCCCGCTGACCTCGCGAGATCGCGCTCTCTCGAATAACACCATCGTTATGTAACCTCCGTTGACAGAGCCATGTGAGCGCCGCGAATCTCTTGAGAGAGCGCTCTCTCAGTCACCATTTTGCACGGAGACCCAGGAGGGTTTCGATGGCCCCTCGCATCCGGCGGCTCGGCCTGCCCCTGCTCACCGCGTCCGTCCTCGCACTGGCGACGGCCTGCGGCGGCGGAGGCGAAGGCACCGCGGCCGAGTCGAGCGCCAAGCCCGGCGAGAAGATCAAGCTGACCGTCGACCTGTTCGGCGACTTCGGCTTCCAGCCTCTCTACGAGGAATACAAGAAGACGCATCCGAACATCGAGATCGTCGAGAACGTCACCCAGTTCAACGACCACCACAGCAACCTGGTCAAGCGACTGGCCACCAACGCGGGTGCGGGGGACGTCGTCGCGGTCGAGGTCGGCTACATCAGCACCTTCACCGCCCAGCCCGGCAAGTTCGTCGACCTCAAGCAGTACGGCCTCGACAAGCGCCAGTCCGAGTACCTCGACTGGAAGTGGCAGCAGGGCCTCAGCAAGGACGGGCAGCAGGTGCTCGGCCTCGGCACCGACGTCGGCGGCCTGGCCATGTGCTACCGCAAGGACCTGTTCAAGAAGGCCGGGCTGCCCGACGACCGCGACAAGGTCTCGGCGCTCTGGCCGACCTGGGAGGACTACATCGAGACCGGCAAGAAGTTCGCCGCGGCGAACGTGCCCGGCGCGAAGTTCGTGGACTCCCCCGGTGAGATCTTCCGCGCCATGGTCAACCAGGCCCCGGTCGGCCTGTACGACGAGCAGGACAACATCATCGTCGAGACCAACCCCGAGGTGAAGAAGGCCTGGGACCTGTCCAACCGGCTCACCCAGGAGGGCCTGACCGCCAAGCTGGCCGCCTTCTCCCCGCCGTGGAACACCGGCTTCGCCAAGGGCTCGTTCGCCACGATCATCTGCCCCGCCTGGATGACCGGCTTCATCCAGGAGCAGGCCAAGGACTCGGCCGGCAAGTGGGACATCGCGGCCGTCCCCGGCGGCTCGGGCAACAGCGGCGGTTCGCACCTCATGGTGCCCAAGCAGAGCAAGCACCCCAAGGAGGCGGCCGAGCTGATCGACTTCCTCACCTCCAAGGAGAACCAGGCCAAGGTTTTCAAGGAGGAGGGCACGTTCCCGTCGATCCCGTCGCTGTACGACGACCCGTCGATCCAGAACTTCACCAAGCCGTTCTTCGGTGACGCCCCCATCGGCAAGATCTACTCCGACGCCGCCAAGGCGCTCAAGCCGCAGCACCTCGGCCCGAAGGAGGCCGACGTACGGACCGTCATCGGCAACGGCCTCGGCCGGGTCGAGCAGGGCAAGCAGACGCCCGACGAGGCGTGGGCCCAGGTGCTCCAGGACGTCAAGAAGATCAAATGAGCTCTCTTCCTCTCGCGGTCACGCAGAGGCGTAGGCGCAGCGTGCGGCACACCCTCGACATGAGGGTGTCGCCGTACGCCTACGTGGCCCCTTTCTTCCTGCTGTTCTGCGCCTTCGGGCTCTTCCCGCTGGTCTACACGGCCTGGGTGAGCCTGCACGAGTGGACGTTGCTGTCGGAGACGCAGGAGTTCATCGGCCTCGGCAACTACACGACGTTGCTGGGCGACTCCTACTTCTGGAACGCCACGTTCAACACCCTGTCCATCGGGATCCTGTCCACCGTGCCGCAGCTCGCGCTGGCCATCTGGCTGGCGCACCTGCTCAACAGGCGGCTGCGGTTCCAGACGCTGTTCCGCGTGGCGCTGCTGCTGCCGAACGTCACCAGCGTCGTCGCGGTGGTCGTGATCTTCAGTCAGCTCTTCGGCCGGGACTTCGGCCTGATCAACTGGATCCTGTCCTGGTTCGGCGTCGGCCACATCGACTGGGCGGCGGGCACCGCCACCTCGCACGTCGCGCTCTCAGTGATGATCATGTGGCGCTGGACCGGGTACAACGCGCTGATCTTCCTCGCGGCCATGCAGGCCGTGCCGCGCGACCTGTACGAGGCCGCCACCCTCGACGGCGCGAGCAGCTTCACCCAGCTCCGCCGCATCACCATCCCCATGATCAGGCCCACGATCATCTTCGTGGTCATCGTCTCGACGATCGGCGCGATGCAGATCATCGCCGAGCCGATGCTGTTCGGCCAGAGCAGCGGCAGCGGCGGCGGCATCGCGACGGGCGGGCCCGACCGGCAGTTCCAGACGCTGGCGCTGTTCGTCTACGAGCAGGGCTTCGCGAACTCGACGTTCGACTTCGGCTACGCCTCCGCGGCCTCCTGGCTGATGTTCGTCGCCGTGGTGATCGTCGCCGGCATCAACTTCCTCATCACCCGTCGCATGAAGGGCGGTCTGGTATGAGGCTGCGCTACCTGACCCTCATCGCGGTGGCGTTCTTCTCGGCCTTCCCGCTGTACTACAGCGTGGTGGTGGCCTCCAGGCACAACTCCGCGCTGGCCCAGGTGCCGCCGCCGCTGCTGCCCGGCGGGAACTTCTTCGCCAACGTCGCCCGCGTCTTCGACACCGTGCCGTTCGGGCTGGCGCTGCTGAACTCCGTCATCGTGGCCGGCTCGATCTCGATCGCGGTGATGTTCTTCTCGACGCTGGCCGGGTTCGCCTTCGCCAAGCTGAGCTTCAGGGGCAAGAACATCATGCTGGTGATCACGGTCGCGACCATGATGGTCCCCGCACAGCTCGGCATCATCCCGCTCTACATGCTCATGGTGAAGCTGGAGTGGACCGGCACCAACTACGCGCTCATCGTGCCCGCGCTGGTCAACGCGTTCGGCGTGTTCTTCATGACGCAGTACCTCCAGCGCGCGCTGCCCACCGAGCTGCTGGAGGCCGGCCGGGTGGACGGCTGCACGACCTGGGGGTTGTTCTGGCACGTCGTGCTGCCCGCCGCGCGGCCCGCGGCGGCGGTGCTGGGCATGCTGACGTTCATGTCGGCGTGGAACGACTACTTCTGGCCCCTGGTCGTGCTCACCCCGGACAACCCGACCGTGCAGGTGGCGCTGTCGACGCTGGCCAGCGGCTACGTCAACGACTACGTGCTCGGCCTGGCGGGCACCGCGATCGGCACGCTGCCGCTCGTGGCCGTCTTCGCGCTGTTCGGCAAGCAAATCATCGGCGGAATCATGCAAGGAGCTGTTAAGGGATGATCTTTCCCGAGGACTTCGTCTGGGGAGCCGCCACGGCCTCCTATCAGATCGAGGGGGCGGTCAAGGAGGACGGGCGGGGCCAGTCGATCTGGGACACCTTCTCCCACACCCCCGGGAACGTGGCCGACGGCGACACCGGCGACGTCGCCTGCGATCACTATCACCGCTTCCGCGATGACGTCGCCCTGATGCGGGAGCTGCGGCTGGGCGCCTACCGGTTCTCGGTGGCCTGGCCGCGCATCCAGCCGGACGGCCATGGAGCGATCAACCCTCGCGGCCTGGCCTTCTACGACCGGCTCGTGGACGAGCTGCTGGCCGCGGGCATCACGCCGTACATCACCCTCTACCACTGGGATCTCCCCCAGGCGCTCGAGGACCGGGGCGGGTGGACCGATCGCGACACCGCGTACCGATTCGCCGATTACGCCCAGGTCGTGCACGACCGGCTCGGCGACCGTGTCCGCAACTGGGCCACGCTCAACGAGCCGTGGGTGTCGGCGTTCCTCGGCTACGGCAACGGCGTGCACGCGCCGGGCCGCCGCGACCCCGCCGAGGCCCTGCGCTCGGCCCATCACCTGCTGCTCGGCCACGGGCTCGCGGCCAGGCGGCTGCGCGATTCTGGTGCGGGGGCCGTGATGCTCGTCGTCAACTCCGCGCCCGTGCTCACCCCCGCACAGGTCAACGACCCGTCGGCGGTGGCGAGCGAGGAGGACGCGGCCGCGGTGGACCGCGTCCACGCGCTGCTGACCCGGCAGTTCCTCGACCCCGCCGTGTACGGCAGGTACCCGGACGAGGTCGTCGCGGCGGCCGAGCGCAACGGCGGCACCGCGCACATCCGGGACGGCGACCTCGCGCTCATCAACGCACCGCTCGACCTGATCGGCATCAACTACTACAACCCGTGCGTGGTCGAGGCCGGTCCCGGGCTGCCCGCCGACCCCGCGTGGCCGGGCTCGGAGGGCGTCAGGTTCGCCGAGGCCGACGCGCCCACCACCGCGATGGGCTGGCCGATCGTCCCCGACGGCCTGTCCCGCCTGCTCATCCGGCTCTCGCAGGACTATAAGCAGGTCGGCCTCATGGTCACTGAGAACGGCGCGGCCTTCGACGACGTCGTCGAGAACGGCAGGGTGCACGACGACGACCGGGTGGCGTACCTGGACGGGCACCTGCGCGAGGTGCACCGGGCCATCGAGGCGGGCGTCGACCTGCGCGGATATCTGGTCTGGTCGCTGCTCGACAACTTCGAGTGGGCCGAGGGTTACCGGCGGCGCTTCGGCATCGTGCACGTCGACTACGCCACCCAGGAGCGGCTGCCCAAGGACAGCGCGTTCTGGTACAGGGACGTGATCGTCAGGAACGGCCTGTAGATTTTTACCGTGGTCTTCCTATCGGTGCAGTCATGAGACGCCCGACCCTGGAGGCGGTCGCCGCCCGGGCGGGTGTCTCGCGCGCCACGGCCTCCCGCGTCGTCAATGGGCAGACGACGGTCGCGCCCGACATCCGCGACGCCGTGCTGCGTGCGATCGACGAGCTGGGCTACGTCCCCAACTCCGCCGCGCGCAGCCTCGTCACCCAGCGCACCGACTCGATCGCCCTGGTCGTCAGCGAGCCGGGCAACCGGGTCTTCTCCGAGGACCCGATGTTCTCCACCGCGATCAGGTCGGCGTCGGTGGAGCTGGAGGCCGTCAACAAGCAGGTCGTGCTCATGCTGGTGTCCTCGCCCAAGAGCCACGCCAGGGTGGAGCGTTACATCGCCGGCGGCCACGTCGACGGCGTGATGCTGCTGTCCATGCACGGCGCCGACCCGCTGCCGTCGGCCCTGTCGCGGCTGCGGGTGCCGGTGGTCTCCTACGGGCGGCCCGCGGTGCCGGTCGACATCCCGTACGTCGACAACGACAACGTCGGCGGGGCCGAGGCGGGCGTACGCCACCTGGTGGAGAGCGGGCGGCGCAGGATCGCCACCATCGCCGGGCCGCAGGACATGATCGCCGGTCAGGACCGCCTGGCCGGCTACCGCAACGTGCTGCGCGATTCCGACCGGCGCTCCATCGTGGCCGTCGGCGACTTCACCCGCGAGTCGGGGGCCGTCGCGATGCGGCAGCTGCTGCGCGACGACCCCGAGCTCGACGCGGTGTTCGTGGCCAACGACCTCATGGCGGTGGGGGCGCTGCAGTCGCTGCGGCAGGCCGGGCGGCGGGTGCCGGACGACGTGGCGGTGGTCGGGTTCGACGACATCGAGGCGGCCAAATACACCGAGCCGCCGCTGACCACGCTCCGCCACCCGATCGCGGAGCAGGCGGCGGCCATGGTGCGCCTGCTGCTCAACCTGTTCGAGGGCGGGCCGACCGACCCGGTCATCCTGCCGACCGAGCTGGTGATCAGGGAGTCGGCCTGAACGGCGAGATGTCCGAGGTGACCGTGCGGGACAACGGTGCCGCCGTGCCAGGAGGCGGTGCCGCCGTGCCAGGAGGCGGTGCGGCCGTGCCGGAAGCCGCTGTGCCCGGGGCCGCCGATGCGGCCGTGGCCGCCGTTCCGGTGTCCACCGAGGCGGCGGTGGCGGCGGCGGTCGCGGTGGCCGAGGAGCACGGGGTGCGGGTGCGGGAGCCCGTGGTGCTCAACGACTCGTTCAACGTCCGCGTCCACCTGCGGCCCGCGCCCGTGGTGGCCCGGGTGCCCACCGTCACCGCGCTCGGCCGGGCCCGCCCGCAGGACGCGCTGGCGCGCGAGCTCTCCGTCGTGTCGTTCCTGGCCGAGGCGGGCGCGCCGGTGGTCCCGCCCAGCGACCTGCTGCCGCCTGGGCCGCACGTACGCGACGGGGTGACGCTCTCCTTCTGGGCGTACGCCGAGCACGACCCGGAGCGCGAGGTGACGCCCGCGACGTTCGGGAGCATGCTGGCCGAGCTGCACACCGCGCTGCGCGGCCACCCCGGCGGGCTGCCGCTGCTCGGGCCCGTGCTGGACGAGCCGCTGCGGCTGCTCGACCTGCTCTCGGCGACCCTCGACCCCGGAACGCTGGCGCGGCTGCGCGAGGCGCACGCCGAGCTGGCGGAGCGGTTCTCCGGCGCGGCGGCGCAGGCGCAGGTCGTGCACGGCGACGCGCACCCGGGCAACCTGCTGGCGACGCCGGGTGGCCTGCGGTGGAACGACTTCGAGGAGTGCATGGCCGCGCCCGTGGCGTGGGACCTCGCCTGCCTGCTGCGCACCAGGCGGCTGGACGGGCGGGCGGCCGTGCGCGCGTACGGCGCCGACCCGGAGGATCCGCTGCTGCGGGCGTGCCTGGCGGCGCGCGGCCTGCAGGGCACGCTGTGGGTGCTGCTCTGGGCGCTGCGGTTCCCCGAGCGGGCCGGTGAGGCCCGCGCGGCGCTGGACGCCTGGCTCCGCGACCCGACCGGCGAAACCCGCTGACCGCCTCACCGCCGAACCACCCCACCGCCGGACCGCCGCGGACCGCCCCACCGCCGGACCGCTGGGATCTTCTCCCCTGCCCCGCCATGCGCCGGAAACCCGGCTATCGCCGGGCCGTATCGCGGTCAGACGCGGAAGACGCGGAGCTGGAGCGCGAGCGTGGTGTAGTAGCCGACCAGCGTGGTCAGCTCGAACAGCTCGCGCTCTCCCAGCAGCGCGTACTCCTCGTCGTCCAGGTCGCCCTTGGTGACCAGGGCGCGGGCGACGCGCAGCACCGCCGCCTCCACCGGGTCGTCGAGCCGGAGCGCGTCGCCGGCGCGCAGGGCGGCGAGCTGCTCGTCGGTGAAGCCCAGCTCGCGCGCGATCGGCTCGTGCGCGGCCTGCTCGAACGCGCTGTCCTGGTGCCCGGCCACCACGAGGATCGCCAGCTCCCTGGCCCGGTCGGGCAGCGTGGAGCGGTAGCGGATGGCCGCGCCGAGCCGCTGCAGCGGGTCGCCGACCGGCGGGCTGAGCAGCATGGCGTTGAACGGCCCGGTGAGCCCGCCATGCTCGTCCACCATGAACCGGCCGCGCGGCCCCGAGGTGATCGAGTCGTAGAGCGCCCGGGCCTCGGGGTCCAGGTCCTGCGGTGGTGTCCGACGCAGCCGTGCCATGCCGCCGATCGTAACGGGAGCATGGGCGCGGCGGCGGTCAGGCAGCCGCTTGAAACGGCCGGCTCAGGCGGTCGAGCCGGACCGCGACGCCGGCTGCTCAGGCGGTCAGCCAGGCCGTGGTGTCGGTGGACAGCAGGCCGTCCTCCAGCGGGCCGCTGGCCAGCACCACCCGGCCCTCCGGCAGCGCGACCGGTGCGGCGCCCAGGTTCGTGACGCTGGTCAGGCCCGAGTCGCGGGTGAAGGCCAGCACCTCCTCCCCCATCGGCAGCCAGGTCAGCGTCCCGTCGCCGAGCAGCTCCCTGCGGATGGCGAGCGCCGACCGGTAGAGGTTGAGCATGGAACCCAGGTCCGTACGCTGCGCCTCGGCGGTCAGCTTGCGCCAGCTCTCCGGCTGCGGCAGCCACGGCGTGCCGGTGCCGAAGCCGAACGGCGGCTCGTCACCCGACCACGGCAGCGGGATGCGGCAGCCGTCGCGGCCCGGGTTCTTGCCGCCCGAGCGGCGATACATCGGGTCCTGGCGCACCTCGTCCGGCAGGTCCTCCACCTCGGGCAGGCCAAGCTCCTCGCCCTGGTAGACGTAGACCGAGCCGGGCAGCGCCATCGCGAGCAGCGCGGCGGCGCGGGCGCGGCGGTAGCCGATCTCCAGGTCCGTCGGGCTGCCGTGCAGGGCGCCGCCGTGGGCGAAGGAGGTGTCGGCGCGGCCGTACCTGGTGACCGGCCTGGTCACGTCGTGGTTGGACAGCACCCACGTGGGCGGGGCGCCGATCGGGGTGTGCGTGGCCAGCGTCAGCTCGATCGACCTGCGCAGGTCGCGCGGGTCCCACGCGCAGGACAGGAAGTCGAAGTTGAACGCGGTGTGCAGCTCGTCGGGGCGCAGGTAGCGGGCGAAGCGCTCCTGGTCCGGCAGCCAGACCTCGCCGATGAGGACGCGGCCGCCGTACTCGTCGGCGATCTTGCGCCACCTGCGGTAGACGTCGTGCACCTCGTCGAGATCCTCGTACGCGGTGTCCGACTTGATCAGCAGGGCGGCCGAGTCGATGCGGAAGCCGTCCACGCCGCGCTCGAACCAGAACCGCAGCACGTCCTCGAACTCCCGGTGCACCTCGGGGTTCGTCCAGTTGAAGTCGGGCTGTTCCGGGGCGAACAGGTGCAGGTACCACTGGCCGTCGGGGACCTGCGTCCACGCCGGGCCGCCGAAGATCGACTGCCAGTCGTTGAGCGGCTCGTCGGCGAACCAGAACCGGTCGCGGGCCGCCGGGTTCGCCAGGGCCTCCTTGAACCAGGCGCTCTCGACCGAGCTGTGGTTCGGCACCACGTCGATGATGACCTTGATGCCGAGCCCGTGCGCCTCGTCGATGAACTGCTCGGCCTCGGCCAGCGTCCCGAAGACCGGCTCGATGTCGCGGTAGTCGGCCACGTCGTAGCCGCCGTCGGCCATCGGCGACGGGTACCACGGGTTGAGCCATATGGCGTCGATGCCGAGGTCCTTCAGGTACGGCAGGCGGGAGCGCAGGCCGGCGAGATCGCCGACGCCGTCGCCGTTCCCGTCGGCGAAACTCCGCAGGTAGACCTGGTAGATCGCGGCCCCCCGCCACCACGTTTGCGACATGCGCTCATCCCTTGATGCTTCCGGCGGTCAGGCCCGCCATGATGTGCCGTTGGAAGATGAAGAAAACGATGATCATGGGGATGCTGGTGATCAGCAGCCCGCCCATGACCTGGTTCTGGGTGACGGCCCCGGCCGTCTGCGACAGGCCCACGCTGATCGTCATCTTCTCGCTGTCCGTCATGACCAGCAGCGGCCAGACGAAGTCCTTGAACGAGGTGACGATTGTGAAGATGGAGACCACACCCAGGATGGGCCGGGAGACCGGTAGGACCACCGACAGCAGGGTCCGTACCGCCCCCGCCCCGTCGATCTGCGCCGCCTCGATCAGCTCCCTGGGGATCGAGTCGAAGAAGCGCTTGAGCAGGAAGATGTTGAAGCCGTTGGCCGCGGCCGGCAGCCACAGCGCCCACGGGTTGTTGAGCAGGCCGAGGTCGACGACCGTGACGTACAGCGGGATCAGCACCACCATCGCCGGGATCATCAGCGTGGCCAGCATCATGCCGAGGATGACGCCGCCGAACATCGGCCGCAGCTTCGACAGCGCGTACGCCGCCGACACGTCCACGGCCATGCAGACCACCCAGCCGCCCAGCGAGTAGTAGGCGGTGTTGAACAGCAGCGTCCCGATGTCGAACAGGTCCCACGCCTCGAAGAACGCCTCCGGCGACGGGTCGGCGGGAAAGAGCGTGGGCGGCATCTGCGCCAGCTCCTCCGGTGTCTTCAGCGCGCCGGTCGCCATCCAGTACAGCGGGAAGACGAACGCCAGCGTGAACAGCACGAGCACCGAGACCAGCACGAGCCAGTAGATGCGCCGGCCCCACCTGCTGTTGAGCTGGTGCGGCGAGACGATGGTGCGGAACTGCACCTCGATCGGCTTCGGCGCGCGCTTGTTCCCGCCCCGGTCGCGCCGGGCGGCCGCCCGGGCTCCGATGGAGATCACGCCTTGTCCTCCCTGGTGAGTCTGAGCTGGAAGGCGGCGAAGACGAGCAGCACGATCATGAGCATCATGCCGAGCGCCCCGGCCGAGCCGTAGTCCTGCAGCGTGAACGCGTTCTGGAACATCAGGTACGCCACCGTGATCGTGGCGTTCTCTGGCCCGCCGCCGGTCAGCATGTACGGCTCGATGAACACCTGCATGGTCGCCACGATCTGGAGCATCAGCATGAGCAGCAGGATCATCCTGGTCTGCGGAATCGTGACGTGCCTGATCCGCTTGACGATGCCGGCCCCGTCGAGCTCGGCCGCTTCGTACAGCTCGGGCGGGATGTTCTGCAGCGCGGCGAGGTAGATCAGCGTCGCGCTGCCCATGTTCATCCACGTCGAGACGATGACCAGGCTGATCAGCGCGGTGGACGAGCTGTCGAGCCAGGCGAGCGGCGGCAGGCCGAAGACGTCGAGCACCTGGTTGAACAGCCCGGGCCCCGGGTCGTAGAACCACCGGAACAGCAACACCGAGACGATCGGCGGCAACATGACCGGCAGGTAGACCACGAACCGCAGGTAGGCCCGGGCGTGGCGCAGCTCGTTCAGCACGAGCGCGACGACGAACGGCACGGCGTAGCCGCACAGCAGCGCGAGGAGCGTGAACTCCAGGGTGTTGAGCCAGGCCTCACCGAAGGCCGGGTCGGAGATCGCCGTCTTGAAGTTGTCGAACCCGACCCAGACCGGCTCGTTGATCAGGTCGGTCTTCTGGAAGCTCAGGATGAACTCCCTGACCATCGGATACCAGGCGAACACCGTGAAGCAGAACAGCGCCGCGCACAGGAACCCGTAGGCCGTCAGGTTGCGCCGGAGAATCCGCATGAAAGGTCAGCCCTTGGAGGCCAGCAGCGCGTTCGCCTTCTTCTCCGCGTCGGCGAGCAACTGGTCGATGTTCGCGTCCTTGCGGCTCAGCACGCCGGACATCGGCACGTCGAGGATGGCGTACAGCTCTTGGGCATGCAGCGGCTCGGCCTTGGGCGGGACGTTGCCCGCGGCCTCCACGTAGGACGCGTAGTTGGCGACCGGCAGCGTCGCGTTCTTCTCCCGCTCGGCCTGGATGGCCTTGCCGGTGAGCGAGTCGCCGTACACCGCGTTGTCCGGCACGCCGACCGGGTTGCCGATGGCCTTGCCGCGGGCGAAGTCGAAGCGGCCCTTGCCGACGGTGTTGTAGCGGAAGTCGAGCCACTGCAGCGCGGCCTTGGCCTGCTCGGGCGTCGCCTTCGGGTTGATCATGAACGCCTCGCCGCCGCTCAGCGACGCCTTGGCCTCGGGGAAGCCGGTGATGCCGTAGTCGTCGACGTCGCCCTTGAACTTGGTGACCACGTCGGTGATCACGTCGGGCGCGCCGAGCATCATGCCGACCTTGCCGCTGCCCATGGCCATCATCAGCGACTCCCAGCCGACCAGGAGCTTGGTGCCCATGCTGTTGTCCACCCAGCGCATGTCGTGCAGGGTCTGGAGCACGGCCTTGCCCTCGGGGGAGTTGAAGGCGGCCTGCTTGCCGTCGGGGGTCAGCACGTCGCCGCCGCGGCCGTAGAGCGCCTGGGTGAAGTGCCAGCCGCCGGTGTTGCCGCCGGAGTACTCGCCGTAGCCGACGTAGCCGGGGCCCAGCCCGGCGATCTTCTTCGCGGCCTCGCGCACCTCGGCCCAGGTCTTCGGCGGGGCGTCGGGGTTGAGCCCGGCCTTCTGGAAGAGCGCGCGGTTGTAGACCAGGCCGACGCTGTAGTGCACGTTGGGGACACCGTAGACCTTGCCGTCCTTGGTGAGCAGCTCCTTGTGGTCGGCGCGCAGGTCGTCCCAGTTCTTGATGAGGTTCGTGTACGGCGTGATGTCCAGCGCCTGACCCTTGGAGATCACGTCGTCGTAGTTGGTCATCGGCACGACGAACGCGGTCTCCATCTGGCCGCCCGCGAGCTTGGGACCGAAGGTCTTGGGGTCGAAGCACGGCTGCTGGTCCGTGCTCTTGACCGTCACGCCAGGGTGTTCCTTCATGAACGTGGCCACGTCGTCGTCCCACGCCTTGCGTTCCTTGGGCGCGGACTTGGCCGGCTGGCAGGCCACCGTGATCGACACGGCCGAGGCGCCGCCGGCGGACGAGGCGGGCTCGTCACCCGAGCCGCATGCGGTGGCCGTGAGGCTCAACGCGGTTACGAGCAGGAGTCCGGTGGATCTCTGCATGGTTGGACCCTTCTTGATGCGAGGTGCCCACACCATAGGTTCCTCGACGGAAGGGCGCAAGATTTCGACTTCATATTGCAAGATAACGACTGCATCACGCAGGCTCTCCGAGCTTGGCACGCTTTGTGGAGGGGCGGAGGAGACTCCGTCACGCGGGCTCTCAGACCTTGGCGCGGGCCGTGGAGGCGCGGACGACGAGCTCGGGCTCGAACAGCAGCTCGTCGGCGGGGACGACGGCCTTATCGATCTGGGCCACCAGCAGGTCCACGGCCGCGCGTCCCATGGCGTCGATGGGCTGGCGCACGGTGGTGAGCGGGGGCTCGGTGCAGTTCATCAGCGCGGAGTCGTCGAAGCCGATGACCGAGACGTCGGCGGGGACGGCGAGCCCGGCGCGGCGGGCGGCCCGCACGGTGCCGAGCGCGAGCAGGTCGCTGGCGCAGACGACGCCGGTGACGCCGCGCCTGACCAGGCGGGTGGCGGCGGCGTGGCCGCCTTCGAGCGAGAACATCGTGTGCTCGACCAGCTCGGGGTCGCCGCCTGAGGCCAGGAAGGTCTCCAGCTTGCGCCGCGACGGCATGTGGTCCTTGGGTCCGAGCACCATGCCGATGCGCTCGTGGCCGAGCGCCCGCAGGTGGGCGATGGCGATCTCGGCGGCCACCGCGTCGTCGCAGGACACCTGAGGGAAGTCGAGGTGCTGGACGGCGGCGTTGACCAGGACGGTGGGCAGCTTGCGCTCGTGCAGCAGCTCGTAGTGCCCGTGGGAGGCGTCGGCCTGGGCGTACAGGCCGCCGGCGAAGACCACCCCGCTGACCTGCTGCTGGAGCAGGAGATCGACGTAGTCGGCCTCGGAGACGCCGCCGACGGTGCGGGTGCACAGCACCGAGGTGAAGCCCTGCTGGGCCAGCGCGCCGCCGACGACCTCGGCGAAGGCGGGGAATATCGGGTTCTGCAGCTCGGGGAGCACCAGGCCGACGAGCCTGGCCCGGTCGCCGCGCAACTGGGTGGGGCGTTCGTAGCCGAGCACGTCGAGCGCCGTCAGCACCGCCTCGCGGGTCGCGTCGGACACCCCGGGCTTGCCGTTGAGCACGCGGCTCACGGTCGCCTCGCTCACTCCGACTTTCTTGGCCACCTCTGCGAGTCGTCGTGTCATGCGCAAACTATACGGCCTTCAGCGCAAGCGCTTGCAACGGCTTACGCTGACCTGACGTCGCGCCTTGCGCGGGGCTCACGGGGTTCGGGCTCGTCGTGCCCGCACTGACCAGCAGGGTTGGGCGAACTCCGACAACAGGAGTCAGTTCACCGTTTGCGAAATCTCGTCGAAATATTGCGGCCATCTGCTCGACATCTTATGGTGCGGCCATCCGCTTCACCCTCGAAGGGCCACCCCCATGAGAGCTCTGTTAGCCGCCCTCTCGTTACTCGTCCCACTCCTCGCCGTACCGCATCAGGCCGCCCTTGCCGCCGCCGAGGAGAACCTCGCGCTCGGCAAGCCGATCACCGCGTCCTCGCACACCCACGTCTACGTCGCCGCCAACGCCAACGACGGCGACGTCGCCACGTACTGGGAGAGCGCCGGATATCCCGCCACGCTCACCGCCGAGCTCGGCGCGGACGTCACGCTCAGTTCCATCACGCTCAGGCTCAACCCCGACCCCATCTGGGGCCGCCGCACCCAGACGCTCGCCGTGCAGGGCCGCACCCAGGACGGCGGGGACGGCGGCGGCTACACGACGCTCGTCCCCGAGGCCACGTACACCTTCGACCCCGCCACCGGCAACAGCGTGACGATCCCCGTCACCGGCCGGGCGGCGGACGTGCGGCTCCGCTTCACCGCCAACACCGGCGCGCCCGGCGGGCAGGTCGCCGAGTTCCAGGTCTTCGGCACCCCAGCCCCCAACCCCGACCTCACCATCACGGACCTGACCTACTCCCCTGCCTCACCCACCGAGACCGACGAGGTCACGCTGTCGGCGACGGTCAAGAACGCGGGCAGCGAAGGCGCGCCCGCGACGTCCGTGACCTTCTACGCGGGCGACGACAGGCTCGGCACCGCCGCCGTCGGCGCGCTGGCCGCGGGCGCGAGCACGACTGTGTCGGCGGACATCGGCGCGCGCGAGGCGGGGACGTACCGGCTCTCGGCCACGGTGGACGAGGACGGCGAGATCCCCGAGCAGGACGAGTCCGACAACACCGCGACCGCGACCCTGACCGTCAGGCCCGCAGAGACGGCCGACCTGGTCGCCTCCCCCGTCTCCTGGACGCCCGGCAACCCGGCCGCGGGCGAGACGGTGACGTTCACCGTCGCCGTCAAGAACCAGGGCACGGTGGCCTCCGCCGGCGGCTCCCACGGCATCACGCTCACCGTCACCGACGCGTCGGGCGACGTGGTCAGGACGCTGACCGGCGCGGTGAGCGGCTCGATCGCCCCCGGCGCCACCACGAGCCCGGTCACGCTCGGCACGTGGACGGCCGCGAACGGCAAGTACACAGTGAGGACCGTGCTCGCCGCCGACGACAACGAGCTGCCGGTCAAGCGCGAGAACAACACCAGCACGCTGCCGCTGTTCGTCGGCAGGGGCGCGAACATGCCGTACGACACGTACGAGGCCGAGGACGCCGTCATCGGCGGCGGCGCGACCCGCGTCGGCCCCAGCAGGGAGATCGGCACGATCGCCGGCGAGGCGTCGGGCCGGCGCGCGGTGACGCTGAACCAGACCGGCGCGTACGTCGAGTTCACCGCGAAGGCGCCGACCAACACCCTGGTCACCCGGTTCTCGATCCCCGACGCGCCGGGCGGCGGCGGCATCGACGCGACGCTCAACGTCTACGTGAACGGCACGTTCCGCAAGGCGATCGAGCTGACCTCGCGCTACGCCTGGCTGTACGGCCCCGAGTCGAGCCCGGTCAACGACCCGAACGCGGGACCGCCCCGGCACATCTACGACGAGGCGCACGTGCTGCTCGGTGAGACCGTCCCGGCGGGCGGCAAGATCCGGCTGCAGAAGGACGCGGCCAACACCTCGACGTACGCGATCGACTTCGTGGACTTCGAGCAGGTCGCTCCGAAGGAGAACCCGGACCCGGCGGCGTACGCCGTACCGGCCGGATCCACCCACCAGGACGTGCAGAACGCGCTCGATAAGGCCCGCATGGACCCCGCGCTGACCGGCGTCTACCTGCCGGCGGGCGACTATCAGACCGACGGCAAGTTCCAGGTCTACGGCAAGGCGATCAAGGTGGTCGGCGCGGGCCCCTGGTTCACCCGCTTCCACGCGCCCGCCGACCGGCGCAACACCGACGTCGGCTTCCGCGTGGACGGCACCGCGGGCGGCTCGTCGTTCTCCGGCTTCGCCTACTTCGGCAACTACGTCGAACGCATCGACGGCCCCGGCAAGGTGTTCGACCTCACCGACGTGGCGAACCTCACCATCGACGACGTGTGGGTCGAGCACCAGGTCTGCATGCTGTGGGGCACGAACGTGGACGACTCCACCATCAGGAACGCGCGGATCAGGAACGTGTTCGCCGACGGGCTCAACCTCACCAACGGCAGCACCGGCAACCGCGTGACCGACATCGAGACCAGGTCCACGGGCGACGACAGCTTCGCGCTGTTCTCGGCCACCGACAAGAACTCCGGCCAGCAGTTCGGCAACGTCTACGAGAACCTGACCTCGCTGCTGACCTGGCGGGCCGCCGGCCTTGCGGTTTACGGCGGCTACGGCAACACCTTCCGCAACATCTACGTGGCGGACACGCTGGTGTACTCGGGCGTCACGATCTCCTCGCTGGACTTCGGCTACCCGATGCACGGCTTCGGCGCCGACCCGCCCACCACCTTCGACGACATCTCGCTGGTCAGAGCGGGCGGGCACTTCTGGGGGCAGCAGACGTTCCCGGCGATGTGGTTGTTCTCCTCATCGAAGGTGTTCCAGGGCATCAGGATCAGCGATCTGGACATCGTGGACCCGACGTACAGCGGGATCATGTTCCAGACCGGCTACCAGAACCCGAGCACGCCGCTGAACCCGATCACGGACACGGTCTTCACGAACGTGTCGATCAGCGGGGCCGAGAAGAGCGGTGACGCCTTCGACGCCAAGTCCGGCTTCGGGATCTGGGTGAACGAGCTGCCCGAGCCCGGTCAGGGACCGGCCGTCGGGTCGGCCACGTTCACCAACCTGCGCTTCAGCGGCAACCACGAGGACATCAGGAACACGACCTCGACGTTCACGCTGACCATCAACTAGATCCCGCCGACTAGATCTCGGCCCTGGTGGGGAGCCCCTGCCAGTCGCTCACGCTGGTCACCGCGGCGGCGCTCAGCAGCGCCCCGCGGTGCAGGCGTTCCTGCGGGGTGAGGCCGTCGAGCGCGGCGCTGATGTAGCCGGCGGCGAACGCCTCGAACGCGCCGCAGGTGTCCACGATCGGCACCTGCCAGCCCTGGACGTCGTAACGCATCCGGTCGGCGCGCACGCTCGCGCCTTTCGCGCCCCTGTCCACGATGACCTCGCGCTCCGGGGTGAGGGCGGGCTTGACCAGGTCCAGCTCGTCCTGGCGGAGGAAGAGCAGGTGGGCGGCGCGGGCCAGCTCGCCCAGCACCTCTTCGGCCTCGCGTACGGAGGACCACAGCTCGGGGACGTACTCGACGGCGAACGAGATCATCACGTCGGCGTTCCTCGCCGCGTTGACGGCGACGCGGACGGCTTCGCGCGCGTCCCTGCTGAGTCCCGCCGTGATGCCGGTCACGTGCAGCATCTTGGCGGCGCCGATCCGGTCGATCGGCACGTTGCCCGGCGAGAGCAGCGAGCCCGCCGAGCAGGTCCGGTAGTGCGAGACGCGGACCTGCCTGGCCACCCGGGTGTCGCGAAGGAGCAGGCCGGTCTGCACGCCGTCCACCACCCGGATGTCGGTGACGTCCACGCCCTCACCGCGCAGCACGGTGAGCGCTCTGGCGCCCAGCTCGTCGTCGCCGACCTTGCCCAGGTACGCACAGCGGTGCCCGAGCCTGGCGAGCGCGACGGCGAGGGTGAACTCGGGGCCGCAGACGTCCAGCCTGGCCTCGCTCTCGTGGCGGACCCTGCCGCTGGAGACGACGCCCAGCGGCTCGCCGAGGGTGTAGACGTCCGTCATGGGCCCAGAGCGTAGTGGATCACGTGTCCTAAATCGCATTTTTGCGACATAAGTCCTGGTCGAAGCATGATCAAATTTTTTTCAGAACTTTGACACAACCTTTTCCCGATCCGGTGCCTCAAAGTAGTAGAGGGAGCCGGCACCCCCGAGGCCGAGCTCTGAAGTCAATACGGGGAGAGGAATCAGCACCCTCATGAGAAAGATCGCAGTAGGCATTCTGACCGCCATGGTCGGCGGCACCATGCTGGTGTCGGGCGCGGGCGTCGCTTCGGCGGCCACCGCGACCACCCCTCACAAGCCCGGCACCAAGCTTTACATCCGCGACATCAGCCCGAACCCGGTCCTGGTCAAGCGGGGCGCTGAGACCACGACGTACTTCAACGTCGGCGCCAGCCGCAACGTGCAGCGCGTCGAGCTGAGCGTAGCGCCCGAGGGCGTCCGCACGCTGGCCGCCAAGAGCGTCAAGGGCCTCGAGAGCTGGCGCTTCGCCGTCGCTTTCAACGAGAACGACCCCGCGGGCAAGTGGAAGGCCACCGCCGTGGCCTTCGACCGTCACGGCCGGAAGCTCGCCACCGACTCGGCGTTCTTCTACGTGAAGCAGATCAAGGGCAAGGACGACACCCGCATCACGCGGTTCAACGCCGGCCCGTCCAAGGTCCGCAAGGGCAAGACGATCACCTTCACCGGTCGTCTCGAGGCCCGCGACGGCCGCCACTGGGAGGGCGTCCGCAACGAGCGGGTGGACATCTACTACCGGGCCACCGGCTCCAGCGTCTGGAAGCGGGTCGCCTCCGACCGCACGTCGCGGAGCGGCGTGTTCTACGCCAAGACCCGTGCCTACAAGAGCGGCACCTTCCGCGCCGTCTTCGACGGTGACCGGCGGCTCGAGGACACCAAGAGCCGTACCGACTACGTGCGGGTCTACTCCTGGCACCACCGTCACTGAACACGTGAGCAGGGCCCGGTGAGGGTCCCGCACATGTGAGGCCATAGTCCGGCGGCCCGGTCCCTCCTCGGGGCCGGGCTTCCGGCTTTTTCAGCTCGGACAGGTTTAGTGATCTTGGGATCGTCGCATGGGAACCCCCATCGCGAAAACCGACCCCCGTGAAGGAGCTTCCGGATGCCGCACCCCGTGATCGCCCTCGTCCTGAGCATCACGAGCACGTTGGGAGCGGCCCCCTCATCCGAGGTGTCCGTACGCTACGAGCAGCCCTCCTCCGCGCGCGCCGAGCAGGCGGAGAAACTGCTGAAGAAGAGCGGCGCGCTGAAGACCGACATCCGCACGCCGCGGCCCGTCGAGGTCGTCGCACGCGACTGCGACTCCCCCAAGGCGACCTGGAACGACGGCAAGCGGCGCATCACGATCTGCTACTCGCTCGTCGATCAGGTGCACCGCACGATCAAAGGCATCTCGCAGACCGAGGAGGCCGACGAGAAGACCACCGGCGCCCGCACCGACGGCGCGCTCGCCGTGCTCTTCCACCGCCAGCTCGGCCATGCGCTGACCAGGCTCAACGGCATGCCCGACAGCCCCGTGCAGGCCGACCAGTTCGCGGCCCTGACGCTGCTCGCCGACGACCCCGAGCACGTCGTGGCCGCCGCCGAGGCCCGCCACCTGCTCGCCGGCCACGACGGCCCCGACCACCTGGACGGCATGAAGGAGTCGGCCTCCTTCGCCTGCCTGCTGTACGGCTCCGACCCCGGCAAGTACGCCCGCATCGCCAAGGGCGGCTGGGTGCCGCCGGAGCGGGCGCCCTCCTGCCCCGCCGAGTACGCGCGGGTCAAGTCGATGATCGGCGGAGCCGTGCGCACCGGGCCGTGATTCGTCGGACCTGACGGGTAGCGTCCCCGGTATGGCCGAGGACCTGCTCAAAGACTTCAACCCGTTCGACATCTTCGACGCCGAGGCCGCGCGGCTCGACCGGTTCTTCTCCGGGCTCGACGAGGCCGGCTGGCAGCGGCCGTCCCGGTGCGCGGGCTGGTCGGTCCGCGACGTGCTCGCGCACCTCGCGGGCGAGGAGATCTACAACCACGCCTGCCTCGACGAGACCGTCCCCGACCTCATGGCGCGGCTGGCCGCCGAGGGCGTGAGCGACTACAACGACTTCAACGAGCTGTGCGTGCGGCAGCGCAGGGACCTGCCGATCGGCCAGGTGCTCGACGAGTGGCGCACCAAGAACGGCGAGACCAGGGCGCGCATGCGGGCGCTCGGCTACGACGCCGCGCTCCAGACCCTGGCCGGGCCCTACCCGGTGGGGCAGCAGACGTTCCACTACGACTCCGAGTACGCCACCCATGCCGACGACGTGGGCGCACCGGTCTCCGACGAGGAGGCCGAGGGCAGGACCGCGTGGCGGGTGGCCGTCGGCCGGTTCGTGCTGGCCGAGCAGGGCGCGAAGGTGCAGGTCGAGCCGATGGGCGAGCAGATCTTCGCCTCAGTGGACGGGGTCAGCGCGACGCTGCCCGCCCCCGACTTCGTGACGGCCACCGTGGGGCGGCTGCCCGCCTCGTACGACCTCGATACGCGCCTGGCGGCGGCTCTGCGCTGCCTGGCCTGAGGAGGACTCCATGTGGTTGCGCGACCGCTCGGGCACCGAGCCGGTCACCGCCCGCAGCGCGCTCAGCGTGCGGCGGGTGCTGTCGATCATCGCGCTGGTGCTCGCCGTGGCGGCGGCGGTGTTCTTCGTCGTCCAGGCCATGAACACCGGCGAGCAGGTGTGGATCTGGGAGGCGGTGATCGCGGCGGTGGTGGCCGTCGTCGCCGCCGTCGATCTGCTGGTGCTGCGGCACCGCCGGGCCTCTGGCGAGGTGGAGGGCCGGCGGCGACGCTGAACGCGTGGACGCTGCGTTGTCGTGCTGGGCGCACCGTCCGCTTGCCGGGCGCACGCCGATTGCCGGGCGCGCACTGCTCGTCGGGCGTGCACCGCTTACCGCTTGCCGGACGCGTACCGCCTCCTTGGAACACGCGGCGCGTCCGTCAGACGCCTAGGGCGACACCGGCGGCGGGCGTCAGGAGGCGGTGCGGCCGTAGCGCTCCATGAAGCGCTCGACGCGGCCGGCCGTGTCGAGGATGCGGCCCTTGCCGGTGTAGAACGGGTGGCTCGCGGACGACACGTCCACATCGATGACCGGGTACGTCTTGCCGTCCTCCCACTCGACGGTCTTGTCGCTGGTCAGCGTGGAGCGGGTGAGGAAGGCGTAGCCGACGCTCGGGTCGCGGAAGACGACGGGACGGTAGGCGGGGTGCAGGTTCTTCTTCATGCCCCCTGCAACCGGATGACAACGGTTTTCATTCCCGAGCTTTCGGGAGCCTTTACGCCGGCGCTTCGGGGTCGAGCCCCAGCACCGCACGGCCCCCGTCCACCGGCACCGTGACCCCGTTGACGAAGGACGCCTCATCCGAGAGGAGATACGCCACGACGGACGCCACCTCCGCCGGCGTGGCCACGCGGCCCAGGGGATGCAGCTTGGCCAGCTCGGCCTCGACGGCCGCCGCGCCCTCGGGGCTCTGCTCGGCCAGGAACCGCTCGTACCGTTCGGTCGCCACCGAGCCGGGCGCCACCGCGTTGACCCGGATGCCGCGCTTGCCGTACTCCACGGCCAACGCCCTGGTCAGACCCTCCGTGGCAGCCTTGGCCGTCGCGTACGGCAGGCTGCCGGGCACGGGTCTCGCGGCCTGGTGCGAGGTGACGTTCACGATGGCGCCGGGGTTTCCGGCGGCCAGGAAGTGACGTACGGCGGTGGCGCAGCCCACCAGCGCGAGGTCGAGGTTGGCCGCGATCAGCTCCCTGACCTCGCCGATCGGCGAGGAGTGCACGGAGGCGTCACGGAAGACGGCCGCGTTGTTCACCCAGCCCGCCAGCCGGCCCGACTCCCCGGCCAGGCGGGCGGCCCTGTCGGCGACCCCCTCGTCGGAGGCGTCCCCGACGAACGGCACCACCCGGTGGCCGTCCGCCCAGGACAGAGCCTCCTTGTCGCGTTCAAGGGCGACCACGGTGACCCGATCGTCGCGTAGCAGCCGCTCCACCACCGCTCTGCCGATGCCTCGTCCACCACCAGTAACCACGTAGGAAATAGGCATATTCTCGATGCTAATCGATCTTTAGCGCCATTGTTGACGCTAAAGTGACTTGCGTCACCATATTCTCCCGAGAATGGACAGATCGTAATCACACGATTGCAGAACCGGCATTTCATGTGCGCATTGGCGATCACCTGGACAGCCGGATAGAGCGCCATTTATCGCGCTTTTTCGCGCCGTATCCCCATCGACGACCGGGCTCCGCACGCACGCGGACGAGGCGGCGGCTCGAGCACTTGAGTACGGTGGAGCCGCAACCGCGATCCTCCGCCGAATGCATGGTCAGCCCAGGGCGGAACCGGACACCAGCCCGCCGCCGAACACGTAAGGTAGCCGCATGGATACCCCCACCGACGTCCTGCACCGCGTGTTCGGCTACGACTCCTTCCGCGAGGGCCAGCAGGAGATCATCGAACACGTCGTGGCCGGGGGTGACGCGCTCGTCCTGATGCCCACCGGCGGCGGCAAGTCGCTCTGCTACCAGATCCCCGCGTTGGTGCGTCCCGGCGCCGGCGTGGTCATCTCCCCTCTGATCGCCCTGATGCAGGACCAGGTCGACGCGCTCAGGGC
The DNA here is from genome assembly GCF_042751225.1 of Nonomuraea fastidiosa. NCBI lineage: Bacteria > Bacillati > Actinomycetota > Actinomycetes > Streptosporangiales > Streptosporangiaceae > Nonomuraea > Nonomuraea fastidiosa. The sequence goes on along the minus strand of NZ_CP170570.1, from coordinate 4,520,579 downwards.
GCTGGGCGTACGCGCCGGGTTCCTCAACTCCACGCAGGACTTCGACGAACGCCAGCTCGTCGAGGCGGAGTTCCTGGCCGGCGAGCTCGACCTGCTCTATCTCGCCCCCGAGCGGCTGCGGCTCGAGGCGACGCAGCGGCTGCTGTCCAAGGGCGAGATCTCGGTGTTCGCCATCGACGAGGCGCACTGCGTGTCGCAGTGGGGTCACGACTTCCGCCCCGACTACCTCGAGCTGTCCCGGCTTCACGAGCTGTGGCCCGACGTTCCGCGCATCGCGCTCACCGCCACCGCCACGCCGGCCACCCACGCCGAGATCTCATCCAGGCTCGGCCTCGAGCAGGCCCGCCACTTCGTGGCCAGTTTCGACCGTCCCAACATCCACTACCGCATCACGCCCAAGAGCGACCCCAAGCGGCAGCTCCTGGAGTTCCTGCGCACCGAGCACGACGGCGACTCCGGCATCGTCTACTGCCTGTCCCGCTCGTCCGTCGAGAAGATCGCCGAGTTCCTGGTCGGCAACGGCATCCCCGCCGTCCCCTACCACGCGGGGCTCGACGCCCGCACCCGCGCCCACCACCAGGCCCGGTTCCTGCGCGAGGAGGGGCTCGTGGTGGTCGCCACGATCGCGTTCGGCATGGGCATCGACAAGCCCGACGTGCGCTTCGTGGCCCACCTCGACCTGCCGAAGTCGGTGGAGGGCTACTACCAGGAGACCGGGCGGGCGGGGCGCGACGGGCTGCCAGCCACGGCGTGGATGGCGTACGGGCTGCAAGACGTCGTCCAGCACCGGCGCATGGCCATGGAGGGCGACGAAGCCCACCGCCGCCGCCAGGTGCTCCACCTCGACGCGATGCTCGCGCTGTGCGAGACGGTCGGCTGCCGCCGCATGATGCTGCTCGACTACTTCGGGCAGAAGGGCTCCCAGCCCTGCGGAAACTGCGACACCTGCCAGACGCCGCCCGAGTCGTGGGACGGCACCATCCCCGCCCAGAAGGTGCTGTCCACCGTGCTGCGGCTGGCGCGGGAGCGGCGGCAGAAGTTCGGGGTGGGGCAGATCGTCGACATCCTGCTCGGCAAGAAGACCGCCAAGGTGCTGCAGCACAACCACGACACGCTGAAGGTCTTCGGCGTGGGGGCCGACCTGGGCACCGCCGAGTGGCACAGCGTCGTCCGCCAGCTCCTCGCCCAGGGGCTGCTGGCGGTCGAGTCCGACTACGGCGCCCTCGTCCTCACCGACGCCAGCGCCGACGTGCTGCGCGGGCAGCGCGAGGTGCGGCTGCGCCGCGACGTCCTCCGCCCGGCCCGCGCCAAGACGTCCTCCCCCGCCGCGAAGGCCGCCAAGGCCGCCGCCGAGCTACCCGCCGAGGCCGCCCCGATCTTCGAACGCCTGCGTGCGTGGCGCGCCGCGGTCGCGAAGGAGCAGGGGGTGCCCGCCTACGTCATCTTCCACGACGTGACCCTCCGCGAGATCGCCACCGCGCGGCCTGCGACCTTGCAGGAGCTGAGCCGGGTGAACGGCGTGGGGGAGAACAAGCTGGCGAAGTACGGCGAACAGGTCCTGGAGCTGCTGAGCGAAGACGCGCCGGAGGTGTAACCAGGGCGAAGCGCAGCGGACCGGCCATGCCGGGCGCACCGGGCGAATCGCCCAGGGCGCGCCGCTCCGGGGCCAAACGTATCGGGGTGGGTGCACCGTGGGGAGCGTCGGCCCGGCCTCTTGCGGTCTCACACCGCCGCACACCCTGGGCTGGGCACGACCTCGCATCGCGCGGTCGGCCCCAGCATCCCTCCCGCGTCCTTCCGCACCTCGCCGCACGCTGCCTCCCACCTCCCCCGGGTCGCGCGCAACGGGCCCGCGCCTCTCGCGGTCCGCGAGCGGTCCGTGCCTCTCGCGGACCGCTCGCGAAGGGACGGGAGAGCGGACAACGAGCGCGCGGCCACGCAAGCGGTCCGCGAAGCGCACGCCGACTACTACGTACGGACGACGACTACGTATGGACACAGACCGACCCGCCTAAGCGCGCACAGGTCGCCGACGACGAGCGCACACTCGCGAGAGCGCCCTCGCGAAGAGACCGTGAGAACGCCCTCACGAAGAAACCACGAGAGCGCCCTCACGTAGAGACCACCAGAGCGCCTTCGTGAGAGAGACGCGGCGACGACGATCACAGAGGCACGGACAGTCCCGACCCTCCGTGGAGCAGCACGCGACGATCACGGGCCGGCGGGAGGAGCCGCTGACGGGCGTGGACCAGCGAAAGGACTTCTCACAGGGCAGACTGGTCCAGGGCCATCGCGTTGGTTCTCCCTTGGTGTGTGACTTGGCGGTTTCACCCAGAGACTCACGCGATGGCCCCCTTTCGTCGAAGGCGACGCGCCGATGAGGGCCGGTTCTACACCACTTGACGGGACGTAACCCCCGCGCGCGTGGAACGTACGGCGAACGCGGCGTGGGGCGATCACGAAAGGGCGTGGGAACGGCTGCGTAAGGAGCATGGGGTGTGGGGCGCCGGCCGTGCTGAACGATGGTGGTGGCGACGGCCGCACGAAGAACGGTCGTCGCCACCACGTTGGCCGGCCCGTCCGCGCTGGACGAAGGGTCGTCTCGCGGACTTGACCGGACGTCTTACCGGCTCCTCGGCATGGCGTGGCTCACGTGGCATTCCAGCCGCAGCCGAGTGACCCTAACCGATCTTCTCACCGTATCGGTCGGAACGCCGCCGGGTTCTACCAAGAGCCGCGTCAAGGTGTGCGGTTGACATTTCCGTACGAAGTGATCGTACGACGTGCCGGCGGTCAATGTGCAGCCGGGTCCCGCCACTCGGACACTTGACGATCTTCAGAGCTTCCCCTCAACGGCCGGAGGGCTCGCCGACAGGGCGGGCCGTGGCCTGTCGGCTATCAGCGGAAAGGGGTCCATGCGGGGTCGCGGCCGAGGTAGGCCAGGAGATGATCGTGGGCGGGGGCGTGCGGCGGGACGGCGAGGGGTGGGGCAAAGCGGACGAAACGCTCCTCGGCGGTGACGAAGAGGCGGGCCAGGTCGAGCAGTTCCTCGGCCAGAAGCGGTGGCAATGGTCGGCGTTCACCGCACGCCATGGCGACGTCCCAGCCGTGGACGGCCACTTCGATCGCCCCCACCGCGGCCACCATCGGACGGGTCAGGTGCCGGTCGCCGACGGCGACGAGATCGTCCCCTGCGAGAGCCACCCACCGACCGAGCACCTCTGTGGCGCTGTCCCTGAGGAGGAGGGCCGGGTTGCGAAGCCCGGGGTGCCCGGTCGAGTTGCCCGGCCCATCCTGCGGAGCCGGGGTGCACAACTCATCCTGCGGGGTCGGGTTGCACTGCTCATGCTGCGGTGGCAGGTTGTGGAGCTCGTGCCGCAAAGCCGGGTCACGGAGCCTGTCCTGCGCGGCCGGGTCACGGAGCCCGTCTTGCAGGGTCGGGGTGGGTCGGTCCTGCTGCGCGGCTGCATCGCGAGACTCGCGCTGCGGGGCCGAGGTGCCAAGCCCATCCTGCGGAGCCCGGGTGCGGAGCCCATCCTGCGGGGCCGGGGTGGGTCGGTCCTGCTGCGCGGCTGCATCGCGGGACTCGCGTTGCGGGGCGGAGCTGCGGAGGTCATGCTGTGGGGCCGCCCGGGGTGCGGCGATCACGGTCGGCTTGGCTCTCTTGGTCACCTGCCGTTGCATACCGCTCCCCTCGGCGCCGTCCATCGGAGACGCGAGCGAGACGACGGCCCTCTCGGCGGCGCTCGCCGTACCGCCCGCGTTTGTGCAGACAGGGGTGGCGGCTTCGGCGAGGGTCTGGAGGGAGTCGCTCAGGTGGAGCAGCAGGTCGTGCAGCGTCCAGCCGGTGCAGGGAGTCGGACGGCGAAGGATGGCCGGGGTGACCAGGCGCAGGCTGCCGAGGGCGTACGTGGTGGCTCGTTCCAGCAGTGCCACCCCTGCTTTCAGGGCCTTCTCGTGCTCACTCATATCGCCTCCTCATAGATGGAGACCCGTGGGGAGGCGAGAACTCATCGGGCCGGTAGGGGCTCACCCTCTTCTCGCGGGTCGTCACCGACGGGAGGAGCCGGCCGGGCAGGCGGCCTGGACCCGGGGCACGCACTTCATGGTGATACACGGTTCCGGGCACGCGTTGCCGATCACGCGCTGCCGGTGCCTCATCCCGCTCGTGCGATGGCCGTGGAACCTTCTGCCGGGATCCGGAGTAGTGGGGGTGAGGACGGGCGAGGCGAAGGAGGACCGGTGAAAGCGTGGTGGCGTGTCGCGGCCGCTGTCGCGGCGATGGTGGCGGCGGTGGGTGGGTGTGCGGGTCCGAGTTCGGCCCCCGGCGGTAAGGCGGGTGCCGGCATCGAAGCCGGCACCGATGCGAAGTCGAGCGGCGGCCCGGAGGCAAGTACCGGCGTGGAAGCCGGCACCGGCGCGAAGTCGAATGGCGGCCCGGAGGCAAGTACCGGCGTGGAAGCCGGCACCGGCGCGAAGTCGAGCGGCGGCCCGGAGGCGGGTGACGGTCCGAACTCGGCTGATGGTGTGCAAGCGGCTACTGACGCGCCCGTGACGCCGACCGCGACGCCACCGACCATGCCAACAATCACGCCAACGGCCACGCCAACGACCATGCCAACGACAACGGCCACGGCCACGGCGACCGCGACGGAGGGCCCGACGGCGACGGGGAGCGACACTGACGCACAGGCGACGGCGAGGCCCACACGAGCCGGGGCAGGGTGCAAGGGGACGCCGGTGTTCCTCGGCGAAGGGTTCCCGGAGGTGCGGGGGACGGCCGAGGGGGCCGAGCTTTGGGGGTTGCTGTTCGTACGGGCGACTCCGCTGAAGCGCGGGGACGAGGTGAAGATCGTGTGGCGGATGACCGGCGAGGGGCCGCTCAAGGTCCGGGCAAGCCTGCCCGACGGCACCCGCGCCAAGCTGATCTGGGGGCCCGAGGAACACGGCGGGTCCAGTTGGCGCAGGCCCGGCCAGGAGTGGGGTACGGGCTTCGTGTTCCCGAAGGCGGGCTGCTGGAAGATCGAGCTCACCCGTACGCGCGGCTCGGGCCACGTCTGGCTGCCGGTGCATTGACGGCCCTGCCCATGGCCGGCTCACCCCGGCCGACGAGGACAGCACGGGTTACCGGGCCTCGGTGCGGCGAGGGGCGCTGGAAGAAGGAGCAGGTCGAAGCCTTTATGAGCCTGTTCCGCAAGGCGGACCCGGTGTGGACGACCGCACACGGCAAGCGGCTGTCCGGCTGGCAGACCATCCACGACTTCACCGCCCAGGCCCTTCCCGGCGCCACCAAGCACGGCATCGCCGCCTACACCCCCGTGCGCATCCTCTTCATCCGCCCGGACGTGGCCGCCGTCAACGTCCACCAGGTGCCCTTCAACCCTGACGGCACCCCCGCCGACACCCCCGAAGGACGCCCCTTCTACATCCTCGCCAAGGAAGAGGGTGTCTGGAAGATCACGGCCGCCCAGAACACCCAGGTCTACCAGGGCTCCTGAATCGTCTGGAGGCACACCACGGCTTCGGTTCGGACGGTACGAACGGCGGGCCCCGTTCGCTCGCGCCACAGCTCGGGTGCGGGCGGACGACGTCGGGTGGACGGGGTGCCGGGTGACGGCGCGGAGCGGGCGCAGGTGCAGGAGCGGGGAGCCGGGGTGAGGTACGGCGGACAGCGCAGCCCACCGCGCGGAGCTCGTCCGCCGTCGCGCATCGGCCGCTTGATCTGCGCCCGCCGCCTCCGTCCGCGCCGGAACGGGATCCGCGCGGGTGAAGGCGGCGGCGGACGTTCGGCAGGCGGACCCCGTCTGTACTGACGGGACCGACGCGGACGAAGACAGCGCGCCAACAGCGGGCGAGCCCGTGCATGCCGAACGGGATCAGCACGCACAGATGCCGGACGTGCGACTCGCGTCGTTCCCGACCGATCGCCCCTTCCGCCGGAAGTGCCGGCCGACGCCAACCCGCAAGCGCGTTACGACGTGCGTCCGCTCAGGGCGCGGTCGATGAAGGCGGTGACGTCGTCCAGGACCTCGTCCTTGTTCGTCTCGTTGAAGATCTCGTGCCGCGCCCCCGGGTAGATGCGCTCGGTCAGGTCCGTCCCGCGGATGGCGTCGATGCCGGCGCGGGTGCCGGTGATGGGAACGAGCTGATCGTCCTCGCCGTGCGCCCAGAGCGTGGGCAGGGGGCCGAGGCTGCCGGTCTTGCTGATGACGTCCAGGGTGGTCGCGAGCGCCTCCAGCGTGGTCCGCTTGAACGGCCCGTGCCAGACCAGCGGGTCGGCCGCGTACGCCTCCCCCACCGCCGGGTCGCGGGACAGGGTGGACGGGTCGATGGGCGTGTCGGGCGGCTCGGGGTAGGCGAGCAGCTCCGGCACGACCGCCCACTCGCCGAGCACCGGGCCCGACAGGACGAGCGCGGCCAGGCCGGTGCCGTAGCGCTGGGCGTACCGGGCCGCGATCAGGCCGCCCATCGAGTGGCCGATCATCACGACCGGTACGTCCGGATGCGCGGCCCTGGCCTGCTCCTCGACGGTGTGCACGTCGGTGACCACGTCCTCGTAGTCGGCGATGAGGACCCGGTCGCCCTCGGACTTGCCGTGCCCCATGTGGTCGAGCCCGTAGACGGCGGCCCCGTGGCGGACGAGCCGGTCGGCCACGTACTCGTACCGGCCGATGTGCTCCCCGTACCCGTGGACGAGGATGGCGACGTAGCGCGGCCGGTCGTTGGGCCATTCGCGGACGTGGTTGGTGACTCGGCTGCCGGTGAACGTGTACTCGCGTGAGGTGGCCATGCCCGCTCCTGGATGCTCACTTCTGGGTCCGAAGTGCGGTGAGCGTACGCCGTCCGGCACTCGCGATCAAATAGGCGGGCGCGAGGTCCGGGAACCGCACCCGGGTTCCGCTCGCTCCCGTGGCGTCGAAAGAGTCGCGCTGGTGAGGCGGGCAGGCGGGGAGAATAGGGGGATGCGGCGTACGACACCAGAACGGGAGCTGCCGTGATCCCGCTGCCGTTCAGGGAGATCGCCCCGGGTGCGGTGCACGTGCCCGGCTGGCTCAGCCTCGACCAGCAGCGCCATCTCGTCCAAGCCTGCCGGGAATGGGCGAAGGGTCCCGTGCCGATGCGTCACACCGTGCTGCCGGGCGGCGGCGTCATGTCGGTGCAGACGGTCTGCGTGGGCTGGCACTGGCAGCCGTATCGCTACACCCGCCTGGCCCACGACGTGAACGGCCGGCGGGTGGCGGAGTTTCCCGCGTGGCTGGCCGAGCTGGGCCGGCGCGCGCTCGCCGACGCCTACGGCACGGACGTCCCGTACGAACCCGACACCGCACTCATCAACTTCTACGACGGCCAGGCCAAGATGGGCATGCACCAGGACAAGGATGAACGTTCCGACTCCCCCGTGGTGTCGCTGAGCATCGGCGACGCCTGCCTGTTCCGGTTCGGCAACACCGAGACGCGCGGCAAGCCGTACACCGACATCCGGCTCGAATCGGGTGACCTGTTCGTGTTCGGCGGGCCGTCGCGGTTCGCCTACCACGGGGTGCCGAAGGTCTATCCGGGCACCGGAGACCCCGCCACGGGCCTGGCCTCCGGCCGGCTCAACATCACGATGCGCGTCACCGGCCTGCAGTGAGGCGACCGCGGGAACGTGGCCGCCCTGCGGTGAAGCGTCCACGCGCGCAGCCCACGGCAAGCGGCGAACCCGCAGGCACGGCTCACCGCAGGCGATGCGCGCGCAGGCACAGAGGTCGCCCCGGGTGACAGGCCCGCAAGCACGGATCACCCCAGGTGACGGGCCTACGGGGGCGGGGTCATGGGCTTGCGGGGACGTACCCGAACTCGTCGTCCGAGAAGCTGCGCCGGAGCGTGCGCAGCACCCGCCCGGGGTCGTCGTCGGGCCCCTCGACGTAGCAGGGCTTGCCGTGACGGCCGAACGTGATCGCCGCCTCCTCCTCCCACTTGCCGAGGACGTCGGCGCCGAGCGAGAACAGGTCGTGCGGCTCGAACCCGAGCGTGCGGGCGTAGTCGATCGAGCCGAACACCAGGTGCCTGGCGAGCTCGATCGGGGCCTCCTGCCAGCCGGGGTACTCGCCGAAGAAGTACTCGCGAAAGCGCACGAGGTCGCGGTCGTCGAGCACGTCGGGGCCGATGACGGCCTTGACGCCCAGGCACCAGACGTCGGCGAGGTAGCCGCAGACCGTCAGCCGGTCCCAGTTGTACCGCCGCGCGATCAGCACGCTGAGGTTGCCGCCACCGCCGGAGTCGGGGGCCTCGTCGACCCAGCCGCGCGCCGGATCGACGCCGAGCCCTTCGCTCCAGCCGACGTTGATCCAGCAGCCGACCACCTCGGCCTCACCGGGGCCGGCGGCCTGGGCGGTCTCCTCGGCGATGGCGCGCACCAGCGGCGCCACGACGGACGGCGAGACCTTGAGCGCTCGGGCGATCTGCTTGGGCGACATGCCCTGCTCGCGCAGCTCGCGTACCTGGTCCTTCAGTTCCATTGCGGCAGCCTACTGGACCGGGCCTGAGGTGAGGCGGCGGGCGAGCCAGGCTAGGGCAAGCGGATAGCGGTATTCGATGCCGCCATGACCTGCGTCGAAGAGCTCGAAGTGCACCCGGTCGTCCGGCACGCCCGCCGCCTCCACGGCGCGCCGGAACGCCACGGCGCCGAAGTCGAGAAAGTATTCGTCGCGGCGGCCGGCGTCGATCCAGATCGCCCGCATGGAACGCAGCGCATCGGCGCGTCGCGGCTCGCCGGCCATCACCACCGGGTCGTGGGCGAGCCAGCGCTGCCACACCTCGGGCACGACCGCGCCCGTGTCGTCGAACGGCAGCCGTACGGTGCCGTCGTCGTCGGCGGAGTAGGCGGCCGCGTAGGCGTACATCTCCAGCAGCTCCAGGTCGCCCTCCTTGGTGCCGGCGAGCCGGCTGCGGAAGTCGGCGAGGAAGGCGTCGTAGGAGCCGTCGTACATGTCGCGCAGCCGCCGCGCCAGCGCCGGGAACGTGCGCCGCATGCTCACCTCGAACAGCGCGTCACCGGCGTGGGTGGCCAGCGCGCCGAACACGTCGGGCGCCAGCATCGCGGTCACCATCGCGCCGTAGCCGCCGCTGGACTTGCCGGTGACCGCGCGGTGGTCGCGGTCGGCGATCGTGCGATAGTGCGCGTCGACGTACGGGACGATCTCGTCGCGCAGGTACGAGTGGTAGCGGCCGGTGGCCGGCGAGTCGAGGTATTGGCTGCCGCCGAGCGAGGTCCAGGCGTCGACGTAGACGACGATGGCGGGCGGCACGTCGCCCTCGGCGAACAGGGCGTCGGCCAGCTCGGGGTACGGCTGGCGGAACGGCGTCCTGTTGAACCACATGGCGACGTGGCCGGTGTAGCCGAGCAGCACGTAGATGGTGGGATAGCGGCGATCGGGCGCGTCGTCGTAGCCGGGCGGCACGTAGACGACGAGCGGCCGCTCGTGCGGGTCGCCGAGGGGGTTGCCGCGCAGCAGCGCGCTGTCGACGACGTGGTGGTCGAGGCGTCCTGCGAGGTCGGCGGACCAGGGCAGCATGCGGGATCTCCTCGGGGAGCGTGCGGACTCGGCCGGGCGGCGGAAACGTACGGCAGCATGATGCCGCACGCCACCGACGAAAACCGGGCCGAACGCCGGTGGCCCGCCCGGCTCAGGCCGAGCGGCGGCAGAAGCCGCGGTGCCCGCGCCCGCCAGGTCCGGTCACCATGCGGCCCACCCCGCACAGCCGGGCCGTCCCGTTCAGCCGACCGAGGAGGTCACGGTCTCCACGCCCGCCTGGCCCACCGACCGGCCCGAGACCAGTACGAGCGCGAGGTTGCGCAGGTCGGAGAGACGCTCAAGGGGGTTCCCCGCGACCGCGATGATGTCGGCCCGCTTGCCGGGGTCGAGGCTGCCGGCCACCTCGCCCACCCCGCAGGCGTCGGCGGCCAGTACGGTGGCCAGCTCGATGATCTCGGCGTTGCCGTAACCGGCCATCGCGAACACCTCGAGCCCGCCCACGTACCCGTCGGTCCTGTTGGCCACGTCGCCCACCGCGAACCCGGCGTCCGTGCCCGCGATCTGCCGCACCCCGGCCTCCCGCATGCTCGCCACACCCGCCAGCCAGGCGTCGAGCATCTCCTGCCCGTGCACCTTCCTCACGCGGTGGAACGCGCCGTGCACGGTCGGGCAGACGTACGTGCCGCTCGCCGCGACCAGCTCGACCAGCTCCGGGTCGTAGCGGTGGCCCGACGGGGTGAAGAACGTGCAGTGCTCGATCGTGGTGACGCCCGCCTCGACGCTGCCGCGGATGGCGGCGTGCGCATGCGCGTGGGCGGCGACGCCCTTGCCGCGCGACGCGGCCTCCTCGACCACGGCGCGAAGCTGCTCGGTGCCGTACTGCGGGACCCAGCTCGGCGGCGCGCCCGGCGTCATCTGACCACCTGAGGCCATCACCTTGAGGCAGTCGGCCCCGGCGCGCAGGTTCTCCCTGGCCACCCTGCGGATGGCGGCCTCGTCGTCGGCCTCGCCGCCCATGTACCAGCAGTGGCCGCCGGTGATGGTGATCGGCCTGGTGGCGGCCACGATGTGCGGCCCGACGGCCAGGCCCTCCTCGATGGCGTCGCGCAGCTCCAGATCGAGGAAGTCACGCGCGCCCAGATCGCGGGCGGTGGTGACGCCGGCGGAGACGAGCTTGCGGGCGTTCTCGGCCATCCGCAGCAGCAGGTGGGCGTCGCTTTCGGGGCTGCGCCGCGTCACCGGATGGACCTTGTCGTCGAAGCCCAGGTGAACGTGCGCGTCGACCAGGCCGGGCAGCACCGTGTGGCCGGGCAGGTCGATCACCTCCGCCGCCGCGGCCGCCTCTCCGGCGCTGCCGCGCGGCCCCACGGAGACGATGCGCGACCCGTCGATGAGGACCTCGCCGTCGGCGATCATTTCTCCGGGACGTCCGGTGAGCACCCTGGACGCGCGAATGATCCTCATACGTCCCAGCGTGCCACGGCCCTGAAGGCGGCGAGAAGGTTCGCAGTGCTCGCCCTCTGGAGGCATCGTCATCCCGGAGGACCAATCCTGCCGCGCTCTCCCGGACCGTCGCCAACGACCCACCGGCCATTCCACTGACCGCTCCGGCCTCCGGCCGCACCGTAGCCGGGCACGCCGAGTCCGAAGCCTTCTGCCCCGGGCATTGAACGTCGCAGAGAGCCCGCGGTGTCCCGTGGCTAGCCGCAGGAGGGGCTCGTGCTGGTGACGCGGCATTCGCGCACCGCCCGGATCGGCTGGCCCGCCTCAACGCTCATGAGCCATACGGTGCGCCCCTGGGCGTCGTGCTCGGTGAGGTGAGAGGAGAAGGTCACCTTGCCCGAGGCCCCGTCGAAATCCAGGCCACGCAGGTTGTAGTGCACACCGCTGCGTATGTCGAGGGCGTCAGGACTTTGGTTGCGGTAGGTGTTGAACGCCGTCATGACGGCCTCGACGGCATCCCAGCCGAACGCGGCGTGTACGAACGAGTAGTTGCGTGTGACCTTGTCCGCCCACTGCCGCAGCTGCACCTGGTTCTGATTGGCCGAGGAGCCCCTGGCGTCGGTGAGGGACACGAACGACATGGTGACGCTGTGCTTCGCGCCGTCGCGGTGCACCTCGTTGGCGATGCGCCCGGTGACGTCGTCGGACGCCAGCAACCGGACGCCCCGGCTCTCGCACGAGGCGCCCCATGAGCGCTTGACGGTGTCCAGGAAGTCGGCTCTGCCGGTGTAGTAAAGCACCTTGGCATTGGACCGGCACGCGGTCCGGATCGCGTCATCGAGCGAGGCGTCATCGGAGAACTCGAAGGCCGTCTTCTTCCCCCGATACTCACTGAGGAACAGGTTTCGCAGATCCTGGCTGTAGAGCTCGTTGTCCTCTCGTTGCCAGATGACGGCCACCTCGGGCTTCTTGCCCACCTTCGGGTCGAGCCCGATCCGCTCGAGCCAGTGCACGGTGGCTTTCACCTGCATGCTGTCCACAACCGCGAGGCGATAGAAGTACGGCGATCGCTTCTTCCCCTCACCCGCGATCTGGTCGACGGTGGTCACCGTGCTGACCATCGGAATGTCCGCCTTCGTCAGCTCCGCCACCGCACTCTTCACCTCATCGCGACTCCAGGCGAATCCGACGACGGCCGCCAACGACTGATCGTCTCTGGCGAATCTCGCGATCCCGGTGGCCGCTTCCTTCGCACCGACGAAATCCTGACCGGTATTGGCGAACAGCACCTTGATCTTCCAGTCGGATTTGCCTTTGTTGAAGTCCGCTTGATAGGCGCCGACGCCGGCCAGTTCGCCGGCGACCGCCGCCATCTGACCGTCTTTGAACTGGGCATTGGGCTTCGTGGTCAGTGGACCGAAATACGCGATCTTGATGATCTTCGAGCCGAAGGGGATCGCGGCGTTCTGCTGCTCGATCTTGTGCGCCACCGGTTGCACCATCTCATGCGGCTCTATCTGGTCCAGCGAGCCGAGACCGACGCACTGTTCATCGACTTGACGCAGTTCAGAACCGCATCCGAAGGTTTCCACCGTGACCGCCGTCACCGGAGCGGCCACCAGCGCGAACACGAACGCCCAGAAGCCCATCGCCCTTAGCGGACGTAGCTTCACCAGCGCGTTGCCGCCGCCGCTGTCGCCGAGCGTTCTCGGGGTGTATATGAGATACGGGCTCGGCTGAAGTCGGCGCATGGCCTCTTGCCACTTGCCGTAGGGATCCCCCGACTTTTTCGTCTTACCTTTACTGGAATCATTCTTGCCGTTATCGGCTCTGACAAGAGGGCGACGTGGATTCGGTGCCGTCGACGTGGAGACGACCAGCAGTAGCGGACTGCGCTGCCCGGTATCGACCCTGACCTCCTCGACCAGTTCCATGAACCGGCGCTCCGGCGTGCCGGGCTCGGCGTTCTTGATGCCCACCACGGGATAGGTGTGCCGCCCCCAGCCAGGCCACGACCACCCGAAGGGGTGCCGCCGGTAAGCTTGGCGAAGGTCCTCTAGGAATGCGGCGACGAGCAGCCGCTCAAGCTGCGGCTCGGCCGCCATCCTGAGAAAACCTGCATAGTCGGCGAGTCTATCTCCTTCAGCACGCTGCAAATATGGCGCATGATAGAACCAGCGGCAAGAGATTTTGCCACGAATCAAGAGCACCGCATGCAGCAACGCGACGCTGACGGCGACAATCGGGCTGACCGACCAGAGGACCAAATTGACACCGTCCATGAACTGTTGCAGCCCGAAAGCCGCAAGCCCTGAGGCCGGCAGCCAGGTCGTCACGGTCCTGCCGATATAATCAGCCCAGCGTTGCAGCTCCTGGCCCTTGGACTTCTTTTTCCTTCGCCAGGCAAAGAACCGTTGCCGGCCGCCGTCTGCCGATTTTTCGTCCCGCAAGGCCCAGAGGATGAAGTCGGTTCGCGGGAAACGAGGAGGCGGAAGCAGCGTGCCGGGGACCCATCGCGCCAGGCTAGAGCTCAGGCCGTCGATGATTGCCTTCACGTCCGGCTTCTTGTCGGCGTCCAGGTTGACCTCTATGACAGTGCACTGCGCCCACCGGTTGAGCAGCTTCACATCATCAATCGCCTTATCAGCTGCCGGCCCGGTGAACACCAAGATCGGCCTACCCCCCTCTCTCGCGAATATGGAGGGACGTCGCGCAGTGTTGATTATCAACTGGTATGCAGAGGTACTCGGCATGCGTGATCAATCCTCCCCATTGATGCCCGCCTGCACGACTCGGTGCAGCAGAGGGTACTCGGATCGCGCTGCCACATGGACAAAAACCGGCAATCAACTCTGAGGCTTGTCCACAAGCGTTCACTTATGAGATTAAGTCGTATATTTATGAATTTTATGCCGTTTTCAGATACTTGGAACGCTTGTCCAGTTTGGTAGGGTTTGTTGATCGCCTCGAAAGATCACTTTTCGCTCGGCGGGGCCTTTTTCGCCGAACCCCGGTAACGCTCGGCGTCGTACCGGCGATCGTTGTCCTCCAGCTTGGCGTGCGCCGCCGCCATCAGATCGACTCCCAGGACGTCGGCGAGCCGCACCAGGTAGAGCGTGACGTCCCCCAGCTCCTTGCGGATGCGGGCCAGCGTCTCGGGGTCGGGCCGCGCGGACTCCTCGGCGGTCAGCCACTGGAACTCCGCCACCAGCTCCCCCACCTCGCCGGCCAGCGCCATCGCCAGGTTCTTCGGCGTGTGGAACTGCTCCCAGTCTCTGACCCGCGCGAACTCGCGCAGCCGCGCGGCCAGGCACTCCAACTCGCTCGTCACGTCTCAGGACCCTACCGAGCCGCACCTGCGCGTCGCCGAGGCGTGAACGGCGGCACGATAAGCGGCCTGCGCACCCGTCCGGACGCGGCCGTGAGCGAGATCACCGCGTACGGGCCTGCCGCGAAGAACCGTTTCCGCCGCCGTCGCCCGGGCCGCCCGGCCCGGCCCGCAGCCCTACTGCGTCGCGGCCTTCAGCAGCACGCGCAGCCGCCTCACGGCCTCCTCGTCGCCTGAAACTTTCAGCGCCGCGTCGTCCCCGCGGCCCCACAGCCACAGCAGCGTCTCCTGCGCGGGCCCCGACACCACGGCGTGCGCCTCGGCGTCGTCGGAGATGTCGATGCCCGACGGCGCCATGCGGACCGTCCAGCGCCGGCCGCCCGCCTCGATCGCCACCGCCCTGCCGTCGGCGGCCGTGAGCGCTTCGCCCAGCTCGTCGGGCCAGGTGGCGGCGACATAGGCCAGGAACGCCACCAGCACCTCGTCGATGCCGTCGAGCGCCAGGTCGTCGGGGATCGGCGTGATCGGCACTCCCGCCGCCAGCTCGGCGTCCACCCGATGGACGACGGTCTCCAGCGCCATCCTGCGGATCCAGAAGCCGACCGTCCGGTCCGGCGCGTACCAGGTGAAGCTCGCGTCCTCGGGCTTGCGCGCGGCGAACTCGGCCCGCAGCTCTCGCAGGCCGCGGTCGAAGTAGCCGGCGGGCTCGTCGGGGTCGGGCTCCGGAGGCCAAGGGTCGGGCCAGCCGTTCAGCCGCATCGCCTCGACCTTGTGCAGGAACACCTCCCCCACGTGGAAGAGCAGGTCGGACGCCGTCCAGCCTGGACAGGACGGCACGGGGGCGGCGAGGTCGCGCACGGCGGCCGCCCGCAGGCGGTCGCAGTCGGCGTCGAGCAGCTGAAGGTAGCGGGTGAATTCCATCTCGTGATTCAAACACGCATTCGATTGGCGCGCCACCACATGCCGAATTTTTTGCGGTTCGCCACTTCGGGCACGCTCGCCTGAACCGCGCCTCGCCCTCTGAGCAGGTTCGCGTGAACCGCGCCTCGCCACGTCAGGCGAGCCCGTGCCAACCACGCCTCGCCATGTCAGTGCGGGTTCGTGTGAACCGCGGCTCGCCGCCGTACGCCTCACAGCAGGCCACGGCTCAGCACCGCCGGCTCGCGCCCGTGAACAGGCGCGGCCGGCCGCCGCCCCCGCGGATCAGCCTTCGTAGCGGGCCGTGCTCTCGCGAACGATCAGCTCCGTGGCGAGCTCCACCCGCTTGGTCTCCGGCACCTCCCCGTGCCCCATCGCCAGCACCGTCTTGGTGGCCAGCGCGGCCATCTCCTGGAGCGGCTGGCGGACGGTGGTGAGCGGCGGCCAGGCGGACTTGGCCAGGGGCAGGTCGTCGAAGCCGACGACGCTGAGGTCTTCGGGAACGCGCAGGCCGCGCTGGCGGGCGGCCTCGAAGACGCCGAAGGCCATCAAATCGCTGGCGGCGAAGATGGCGGTGGGCGGCTCGGGCAGGGACAGCAGGGCGTGGCCCTCGTCGTGGCCGGACTCGACGAGGAAGGTGCCGCGCCGGATGAGCTCGGGCACGACGGGCAGCCCGGCGGTTTCCAGCGCGGCGCGGTAGCCGTCGATGCGGGCCTGGCTGCACAGCATGTCGGCCGGGCCGCTGATCATGCCGATGCGGCGGTGGCCGAGCTCGATGAGGTGGCGGGTGGCGGCGAGGCCGCCGTTCCAGTTGGTGGCGCCGACGGAGACGACACCGGGCGCGGGCTCGCCTTCGGGATCGACCACCGCGAACGGCAGCGAGCGGGCACTGAGCTGGGCCTGGATGCCGGTGGACAGGCGGGAGGCGACGATGACGACGCCGTCGGTCCGCCGCGCGGCCAGGCGTTCGAGCCAGTCGCGGCCGGGGCCCGCATGGGTGTGCAGGACGGAGATGACGACGCTGGCACCGGCGTCGTGTGCGGCGCTCTCGGCTCCGCGCACGATCTCCATGGCCCAGGGCGACTCGATCTCGGCGAAGACGAGGTCGACCAGGCCGGCCGGGGTGTCGTCCTGGCTGATGCGCCGCTGGTAGCCGTGCTCTTGGAGCAGGCGTTCGACGCGGTGGCGGGTCGCCGGAGCGACCTCCGGACGCCCGTTGATGACCTTTGAGACCGTGGGGATGGATACGCCGGCCTCTTGGGCGATCAGTGCGATCGTGACCCGCCTCTTCGCTGCTGACACAAATCGGGAGTGTATCCGAAAGTTTCGGTTTGGGATCGCTCCCACGGCAGGTGTTGACGCTTTACGTGGCGTTTACCTACGATCACGGCAACGAAACTATCGGGGGGTTCACGAAAGTTTCAATACGCCAGCTGAGGAAGGAACCCCATGAAACGCAGTCTGGTGATACTCGCAACCGCCGTGCTCGTGGCCGGTTGCAGTGGCGGTGGTGGTGGGGAGTCCGCTCCTCAAGAAGAAGGCGGCGCTCCCCAGAAGGTGACGCTCGAGTGGTGGCACCTGTCGACGGCGGATCCGCTCAAGACGCTGTGGGACAAGCGCGCCAAGGAGTTCATGGCCGCGAACCCGCATGTCACGATCAAGGCGACGGTCCTGGAGAACGAGGCCTACAAGGCCAAGCTCACCACGATCACGCAGTCGGGCAAGGCGCCCGACATCTTCGCCACCTGGGGCGGCGGCGTGCTCAAGCAGCAGATCGACGCCGGCCTGGTCAAGGACATCTCGCAGGACGTCGCCGACGTGCTGCCGAACTTCACGCCCGCCTCGCTGAGCGCGTACCAGGTGGACGGCAAGACGTACGGTCTGCCGACCGACATCGGCCTGGTGGGCTTCTGGTACAACAAGAAACTCTTCAAGCAGGCGGGCATCGACGAGCCGCCCACGACCTGGTCGGCGTTCCTTGAGGACGTCAAGAAGCTCAAGGCGTCCGGGACCATCCCGATCGCCCTGGCGGGCAAGGAGAAGTGGCCGGGCCACTACTACTGGGCCTACCTCGCGCTGCGCATCGGCGGCCTGGAGGCGCTCAAGCAGGCCGAGACCGACCACGACTTCACCAAGCCCGACTTCATCGAGGCGGGCCGGCAGGTGAAGGCGCTGGCCGACCTGCAGCCGTTCCAGAAGGGCTTCCTCAACGCGGCGTACTCGTCGCCCGACGGCCAGGCCGCGCTGGTCAGCAACGGCAAGGCCGCCATGGAGCTGATGGGCCAGTGGGCGCCCGCCACGCAGAACGACGCGGGCAAGGGCCTCGGCGACGACCTCGGCTTCTTCAAGTTCCCCGCGGTCGAGGGCGGCAAGGGCTCGATCGACGACGCGTTCGGCGGCGGCGGCGGGCTGGCCGTGGGCGCGGACGCGCCGAAGGAGGCCGTCGAGTTCGTCAAGTTCATGACCCAGATGGACAAGCACTCCGAGGCCGTGGAGGCCGGCGGCGTGCTGCCGGTGCTCAAGGGCGAGGAGAGCGCGGTCAAGGACCCGAACCTCAAGGAGGTCGCGGAGTCGCTGGCGAGCGCCAGCGGCTACCAGCTCTACCTGGACCAGGCCTACCCGCCCGCGGTCGGCGCGCAGGTGAACGACAGCGTCGCCGAGCTGTTCGCCGGGACGAAGACACCGGAACAGGTCGGCGCCGAAATCACCGAAGTGGCCAAGAGCGAAGGATGACGACGCTCACGAGAGGGCCGGAGGCGGTCAAGCTTCCGGCCCCCGCCCCTGCGACGAAGCGACGTGGCCGGTGGATCAGCATCGTGCTGTTCCTGCTCCCCGCGCTGGTGCTGTTCCTGCTGCTGGTCGTGGCCCCCATGCTGGTGGCCGTCTACTCCAGCGCCTTCAAGTGGAACGGCTTCGGCGGCCTGCCGACCGACTTCATCGGCCTGGACAACTTCACCCGTCTCTTCACCAGCGAGATCTTCGCCCAGGACCTGTGGCACCTGCTGGTCCTGGTGCTGTTCTCGATCTGCATCCAGCTGCCGTTCTCGCTGGCCATCGCCATGCTGCTGAACCAGCGCATCCGCGGCAGGACGCTCTACCGGGTGGTGTTCTTCGCCCCGTACGTGCTCAGCGAGGTCATCACGGGCGTGCTGTTCTCGCTGATCCTCTCGCCCGGCTCCGGCATGGCGAACCAGATCCTCTCGCTGGTCGGCCTGGAGTCGGAGTGGCTGGCCGACCCCGACACCGTGATGCCGTCGCTGTTCCTGGTCATGACCTGGAAGTACTTCGGCTTCCACATGATGATCTACCTGGCGGGGCGGCAGAACATCCCGAACGAGCTGATCGAGGCCGCCCAGATCGACGGGGCGACGGGCTGGAAAACGTTCAGGTACGTGACGCTGCCGCTGCTCGGCCCGACGATCCGGATCAGCGTCTTCCTGTCGGTCATCTACACGATCCAGCTCTTCGACCTGGTCTGGATCCTGACGGGCGGCGGGCCCTCGCACTCGTCGGAGACGATGGCGGTCACCATGATGGAGTGGGGCTTCAAGCGCTCCCAGGTCGGCTACGCCAGCGCGATCAGCGTCGTGATGTTCGCGCTCAGCCTCGTCTTCGCCCTCCTCTACCAGCGTTTCGTGATGCGCCGCGACCTTGAGGGCGCGACCACCTCGATGGGAGACAGGCGATGAGCAGCAGGACAAAGCCGCTCAAGAGGCGGCGCAACACGCTGCCGCTGCACGTGATCGCGGTGATCGTGGGCGCCTTCATGGTCGCCCCGGTCGTGTACGCGCTGCTCGGCGGCTTCAAGGACAACAGCGAGCTGTCGGAGAACCCGTTCGGGCTGCCCGCGACGTGGATCACCGCCAACTACACCGACGTGCTCGGCTCGCTGTCCTTCTGGCGGCAGATGTGGAACAGCACGTTCATCGCGGTCGCCACGACCGTGCTGACGGTGGCGCTGTCAGCGCTGGCCGCGTTCGTCTTCGCCCGGTTCGCCTTCCGCGGCAGGGAGCTGTTCTTCACGCTCTTCACGGCCGGGCTGATGTTCCCGTTCGCGGTGGCGATCCTGCCGATCTTCGTGCTGCTGCGCACGCTGGGGCTGCTGGACAACCCCATGGGTGTGATCCTCACGCAGGCGGCCTTCGGGCTGCCGCTGACGATCATCATCCTGCGCGGCTTCTTCCGCAGCATCCCCGGCGAGATCGAGGAGGCCGCCACGCTCGACGGGTGCTCGCCGTTCGGGTTCTTCTGGCGCATCCTGCTGCCGATGGCCAAGCCCGCCATCGCCACCGTCTCCGTGCTGGCCATCGTGGGGAGCTGGAACAACTTCATGCTCCCGCTGGTGGTGTTCAGCGACGAGACGAGCTGGACGCTGCCGCTCGGCATCCAGCAGTTCCAGGGACAGTACGCCTCCGACACCGCGCGCATCCTGGCCTACCTGATCCTGGCCATGGTGCCCGCGCTCGCTTTCTACGCCATCGCGGAACGACACCTTGTCGGTGGGCTCACCGCCGGCGCGACGAAGGGGTGAGTGAGTCCATGCTGCACGTGTCAGGGACCCGTCTGGTCACCGAGGACGGCACGCCGGTACGGCTGCGCGGGGTCGGCCTCGGCGGCTGGATGAACATGGAGAACTTCATCACCGGCTATCCGGCCAACGAGTCCGCCATGCGCGAGGCCGTGCGCGCCGTGCTGGGCGACGAGCGGGCGGAGCTGTTCTTCGAACGGCTGCTGACCTCGTTCTTCACCGAGAAGGACGCCGACCTGCTGGCCGGGCTGGGCATGAACTGCGTGCGCATCCCGGTCAACTACCGCCACTGGGAGTCCGACGACCGGCCGATGGAGATCGACCCGCGCGGCTTCCGGCACCTCGACCGGGTCATCGACATGCTGGGCGAACGCGGCATCTACAGCGTGATCGACCTGCACGCGCTGCCCGGCGCGCAGAACCAGCACTGGCACAGCGACAATCCCACCCACGTCGCCGCGTTCTGGCAGCACCGGCACTTCCAGGACCGGGCGGTGCACCTGTGGGAGGTGATCGCCGACCACTACCGCGACCATCCGTGGGTCGCCGGATACAACCCGGCCAACGAGCCGGCCGACGTGTCGGGGAAGGCGATCGGGCCGTTCTACGACCGGCTGGTGAAGGCGATCAGGGCGACGGATCCGCACCATGTGCTGTTCCTGGACGGCAACCGCTACTCCACCGACTTCTCGATATTTCGGGAGGTGTACGAGAACACGGTCTTCGTCATGCACGACTACGCGCTGGCCGGGTTCGCCCATGGAGGCCCGTACCCCGGCTACACGCGCGGCGAGTGGTGCGACCGCGACGAGCTGGAGCGCACGTTCGCCAAGCGCTCAAGCTTCCAGCGGGAGACCGGCACGCCGCTGTGGGTGGGCGAGTTCGGGCCCGTCTACACCGGCGACCCCGCCGTGGACGAGCAGCGCTACCAGATCCTGCGCGACCAGCTTTCGATCTACGACGAGCAGGACGCGGGCTGGTCGCTGTGGACGTACAAGGACGTCGGCCTGCAGGGCCTGGTACACGCGACGGGGGCGTACCTGGACCGGTTCGGCGAGGTCATCGCCAAGAAGCGGCGGCTCGGCGTGGACCGCTGGGGCTCCACGATGGAGGAGTGCGCGGACGCGCTCGCCCCGCTGCACGCGCTGGTCGAGACCGAGTTCCCCGACTGGGATCCCTACCCGTGGGGCGCCCGCTACCAGACCGACGACCTGATCAGGCACATCCTGCTGGCCCAGGCGATGCTGCCGGAGTACGCCGAGCGCTTCCGCGGGCTCGGCGACGACGAGCTGATCGAGCTGGCCGACTCGTTCCTGCTGGAGCACTGCGTACGCCGCGAGCCCCTGCTGGAATTGCTGTCGGCGAACCTCCAGGGCTGAGACCCCGGATTTGTCGGGCGGATCTAGTAGAACAGGAGCCGCTGTAACCCCCGACATCCGAGGATCATCCGTGCTCTTCGACGACCAACCCAGCCACGACGACACTTATGACGACTTCTACGCCGGGCTCCCCGTGTACTCCGTGCTGTCCGAGGAGAGCCTGGTGAAGTCGCCACCCCCGGATCCGGGGGCGGTCGCCTGGAAGCTCCAGGCGAGCGAGTGGAGCGAAGAGGTCCCCGACGACATCATGGAGGTCCTCGGCTGATTCTTCGACCACGCCGACACGGCGAAGGTCAAGGCGATCGTGATCGGCGAGTGGGAGGAGAACGCCGACCAGAGCTCCGAGCAGATCGTCAAGCTGCTCGCCGACAACGCGGGCCGGCTGCCCGAGCTGCGCTCGATCTTCCTCGGTGCGATCTCGCCCGAGCAGTCGGAGATCTCCTGGATCCAGCAGTCCGACGTCACGCCGCTGCTGACGGCCTTCCCCCGGCTGGAGCGGCTGGAGGTGCGCGGCGGGTCGGAGCTGCGCTTCCCCCCGGTGCGCCACGAGTCGCTGCGCGTGCTCAGGTTCGAGACCGGCGGCCTGCCCGCCACGGTCGTCCGCGGGGTCGGCGACTCCGACCTGCCCGCTCTGGAACACCTGGAGCTCTGGTTCGGCATCGACGATTACGGCGGCGACTCCACGGTCGACGACGTCGCCGGCATACTCTCCGGCGCGCGGCTGCCCGCGCTGCGCTACCTCGGCCTGCAGAACTGCCCGTACGCCGATGAGCTGGCCGGTGCGGTGGCGGCCGCCCCGGTCGTGGCCCGGCTGGAGACGCTGAGCCTGTCGATGGGCTCGCTCGGCGACGACGGCGCGGCGGCCCTGCTCAGCGGCCAGCCGCTCACCCACCTGCGCCGGCTCGACCTGCGCCACCACTACCTCGGCGAGGCCATGGCCGCCCGCGTGACGGCGGCGCTGCCGGGCGTCGAGGTCCTGCTCGGCGAGCCCGCCGACCCCGAGGACTACTGGCAGTACGTCGCGGTGAGCGAGTGAGGCCGGCATGACCCACGAGCCGGCCGTCACCGACCCGGGGGCCACCTTCCTCGCCGACCCCGACATCTACGGCGGCGAACACTTCGCCGGCCTGCCGGTCAAGCCGTTCGACGCGGCGCTCTGCGAGCCTCCCGAGCGGGTCGCCTGGGAGGTCACCGACTTCGACGACCTCCACGGGAGCGGGAGCGTCCTGCCCAACGGGCTCGACGAGCTGCTCGGCCACGTCGGGCCCGAGCGCGTGCGGGCCCTGGCGGTCTCCGGCTACAGCGTGGCCCAGGCGCCTGAGGGGCTGGCCCGCTACGCCGACCGGCTGCCCGCGCTGCGCGCGGTCTTCCTCGGGTTCATGCCCACCGAGATGTGGGAGCTGTCGTGGATCGGGCACGGCGACATCACGCCGGTCCTGGAGGCGTATCCGCTGCTGGAGCGGCTGGAGGTGCGCGGCTCGGAGGGGCTGGTGATGCAGCCCGTCGTCCACGACCATCTCAAGGTGCTGCGGTTCGAGACCGGCGGCCTGCCCGGCGTCGTGGTCAGGGCCGTGGGCGCGAGCTCGTTCCCCGCGCTTGAGCACCTGGAGCTGTGGCTCGGCACCGCGGCCTACCACGGCGACAACACCCTCGCCGACCTCGACGGGGTGCTGTCCGGCTCGCGCCTGCCCGCGCTCAAGCGGCTCGGCCTGCGCAACAGCGAATACCAGGACGACATCGCCGCCGCCATGGCCACCGCGCCCGTGGTGGCCGGGCTGGAGGAGCTCAGCCTCGGCCGGGGCACGCTCACCGACCGCGGCATGGAGGCGCTGCTCGCCGGGCAGCCGCTGACCCACCTGCGGGTGCTCGACCTGCACCATCACTTCCTCAGCGAGCCCATGGCCGAACGGGTGCGCAAGGCGCTGCCCGGCGTGACCGTCGAGCTGACCCGGGCGCCCGACCTGCCCGGCGACGGCACCCCCTACATCGCGGAGTGGGAGTGACGGTGCGCTTCGCCGTGGTCGGCACGCCGGGAGACCGGCGGGTCACGCTGTTCCGCGACGCCGTAGTGGCGCGCGGGCTCGCCGAGCCCTGCGTCGTGCCCTGGCACGACGTGCTCGCCGGGCGGGAGATCGGCGCGCCCGATGGCGCGCTGCTGCGCATCGACTCTCCCGGCGAGGACGCGCGGGCCGACGAGCTGCTGCGCGGCCCCGGTGACCCGGCGCGGGTCGGGGGCGGCGCGACCTGGCACAAGACGTTCAGCGCCGGGCTCGACCGGGTGGCGGCGATCCCGGGCGTGCGGCTGCTCGGCGACGTCGAAGAGATCAAGGTGATGTTCGACAAGCGGCGCTGCCACGCGGTGCTGGCGGCGGCCGGGGTGCCGGTGCCCGAGGCGTTCGAGACCCGCTCGTACGACGAGCTGCGCGCGGAGATGGCGCGGCGGGGCTGGGCCAGGGTGTTCGTCAAGCCCGCCCACGGCTCGTCGGCGTCCGGCGTGATCGCCTTCCAGACCCACGCGGGCCAGGTCCGCGCGGTCACCTCGGCCGTCTGGATCGGCGGCGTGCTGTGCAACTCGCTGCGGGTCAGGACCATCACCGAGGAGGCGGAGGTGCGCCGGCTGGTCGACGTGCTGGCTCCTGACGGGCTGCACGTCGAGCGGTGGTTTCCCAAGGCGATGACCGGCGGGCGGGCGTTCGACCTGCGGGTGGTGACGGTGGCGGGCACTCCCACCCACGCCGTCGTGCGGACCAGCCGCGTCCCCATGACCAACCTGCATCTCGGGGGCGCGCGCGGCGACCTCGACGTCGTACGCCGCCGGGCCGGGCTGTGGGAGCGGGTGCTGGAGGTGTGCACCGCGGTGGCCCGGTGCTTCCCTGGCAGCCTGACCACGGGCGTCGACGTGATGGTGGGGGCCGACTGGCGGTCGGTGGCGGTGGCGGAGGTCAACGCCTTCGGCGACCTCCTCCCGAGACTGGGAGACTTTTCAGGACATGGGCGTGACACCTATGCCGAACAGGTCGAGGCGGTGCTGAGTGGCCGGTTCTGACCTCGACACGAGCCTCGACATGAACACCATCGTGGGCACCCACGACCTGCTCATGATCACCCTTGACACCCTGCGCTACGACGTCGCCGCCGCGCAGGCCGAGGCCGGGCTGCTGCCCAATCTGCTGCCGCCCGGCGTGCGCTGGGAGCGCCGGCACAGCCCCGGCAGCTTCACCTACGCCGCCCACGCCGCCATGTTCGCCGGGTTCCTGCCCACCCCGGTCACTCCCGGGCCTCATCCCCGGCTGTTCGCGGCCACGTTCCCCGGCAGCGAGACGACCGCGCCCGGCACGTGGGTGTTCGACGCGCCCGACCTGCCCACCGGCTTGGCACGGGCCGGCTACCACACCGTCTGCATCGGCGGCGTGGGCTTCTTCAACAAGCTGACCCCGCTAGGGTCGGCGCTGCCCGGCCTGTTCCGCGAGAGCCACTGGGAGCCGGAGTTCGGCGTCACCAACCCCGCCTCGCTGGAGCGCCAGATCGACCGCGCCGCCGAGGTGCTCGAGCGCGTGCCCGGCCTGGTCATGCTCTTCCTCAACGTCTCGGCGCTGCACCAGCCCAACCACTTCTACCTGCCGGGCGCCCGCGAGGACTCCATCGACAGCCACGCCGCCGCCCTGCGCTACGTCGACCGGCACATCGGCCGCCTCTATGACCTCATGCGCCGCCGTCGCCGTCCGTGCCTGGCCATCGTGTGCTCCGACCACGGCACCGCGTACGGCGAGGACGGCCACACCGGCCACCGGATCGGCCACGAGGTGGTCTGGGCCGTCCCCTACACCCACTTTGTCCTGGAGAACCATGCGGCCGTATGAGGGCCCTTATCAGGGCTACGTCTACGCCTATCCCCACAAGACCGCCTACCGCCCTCTCGATCCGCGCCCGCACCTTGAGGAGGTCTGGGCCGGTGAGCGGCCTGGCGCCCTCTACGTGCACATCCCGTTCTGCGAGATGCGCTGCGGCTTCTGCAACCTGTTCACCCGCACCGGCGCCCCCGAGGAGCTGGTCACCGCCTACCTCGACGCGCTCGAACGCCAGGCCGGGCAGGTCCGCGACGCCCTGGAGGAGACGGCGTTCACCACGGCGGCCTTCGGCGGCGGCACCCCCACCTACCTCAGCGCCCGCGAGCTGACCCGCCTGTTCGACATCACCGAGCAGACGATGGGCGTCGATCTCACGCGCATCCCGCTGTCCGTCGAGACCTCGCCCGCCACCGCCACCCCCGACCGCCTGTCGGTGCTGACCGAACGCGGCGCCTCGCGCATCTCGATCGGCGTGCAGAGCTTCGTGCCGGAGGAGGCGCGCTCGGCCGTACGGCCGCAGAAACGCGCCGAGGTGGACGCCGCGCTCGACGCCATCAGGGCCTCCGGAGTGCCGGTGCTGAACATCGACCTCATCTACGGCATCGACGGGCAGACGCCGCGCTCGTGGCGCTATTCGCTCGACACGGCGCTCGGCTGGCGGCCCGAGGAGATCTACCTCTACCCGCTCTACGTCCGGCCGCTGACCGGGCTCGGCAAGCAGGGGCGGGCCTGGGACGACCAGCGGCTCGAGCTGTACCGGGCGGGCCGCGACCACCTGCTGGCCGCCGGATACGAGCAGGTCTCGATGCGTATGTTCCGCCTGCCTGGCATCGAGTCAGGCACCGGCTACTGCTGCCAGACCGACGGCATGGTCGGCCTCGGCTGCGGCGCCCGCTCGTACACCAGCGGCCTGCACTACTCCTTCGAGTACGCCGTCGAGGCCCGGCACGTCCGCGCGATCATCGACGACTACATCGCCAGGGACGACTTCGACGTCGCCAACGTCGGCTTCGTCCTCGACGACGACGAGCGCAAGCGGCGCCACCTCATCCAGTCGCTGCTGCGCGCCGAGGGCATGTCGCGTTCCCTGTACGCCTCCCGCTTCGGCACCGACGTGCTCGACGACTTCCCGCTCGACGCGTTCGCCCCTTACCTGACGATCACCGACGAGACCATCACGCTCACCCCAGAAGGGCTCGCCCGCTCCGACGCCATCGGACCCGCCCTGTTCTCGCCCCGCGTGCGGGCCCTCATGGAGTCCTACCGGCCATGCTGACCATCCTCTATCGCGGCCCGCTCGCGAGCTGCGACTACGACTGCGCCTACTGCCCGTTCGCCAAGCGCCGCGACACGCCCGAGCAGCTGCGCGCCGACCGGGCCGCGCTCGAACGCTTCACCGCCTGGGCCGCCGCGCAGGACGAGGAGCTGTCGATCCTGTTCACGCCGTGGGGCGAGGGGCTCGTCAGGTCGTGGTACCGGCGGGCCCTCGTCGAGCTGTCCTGGCTGCCTCATGTCGCCAAGGTGGCCATTCAGACGAATCTGAGCTGCCGTACCGAGTGGCTGGCCGAGGCGTCCGAGCGGGCCGCGCTGTGGGTGACGTACCACCCGACCCAGGTTCCCTATGAGCGGTTCCTGGCCAAGGTACGCTCCCTGCCGGTCCGCCACAGCGTGGGCATCGTCGGCGACCCGGCCCACCTGCCGCACGCCCGGCGGCTGCGCGCCGACCTGCCGCCCGAGACGTACCTGTGGGTCAACGCCGAGGAAGGCCGCCTCTACACCGACGACGAGGCCGCCGAGTGGACGGCCATCGACCCCCTCTTCCCCTACAGCCGCTTCCCGCACGCCAGCGCCGGCCTGCCCTGCCGCACCGGCGACACCGTGATCTCGGTTTACGGCGACGGGACCGTGCGCCGCTGCCACTTCATCCCGGAGGTCTTGGGGAACCTGTACGACGGCTCGTACCGCGCCGCCCGCCGCCCCCGCCCCTGCCCCGCCACCGCGTGCGACTGCCACATCGGCTACGTCCACCTTGAGTCTTTGGGCCTGTACGACGTCTTCGCCGGCGGCATCTTGGAACGCATCCCCCACGCCTGGGGCACACCACCGGCCGCACGGAGTCACCCCACCGCCACCCCTGCACCGCAACACCCCTGCTCCAGCAGCGGTGAACCTGCCCCAGGACCCCTCCGCTGACCGCGAACCGCCCCTCGCCCGCGACTCGGGCATGGACGCTCGCCGCCGGCGACGTCCCGCTCAACGATCCGGCCCCACACCCCGCCTCCCCAAGACCCGGACGCCCGCCAGGCCAGGACTCCCGTCCGGCAGACGCTCATCACCACGCGCGCCAAGGCACTCGTAGCGGTTCCAGCACCCCGTTCCCGATGTGCACCCGCACCCCAGGACCTGAGCCCGTGGCCGGCGCAGGCAAAGCCACCACGCGCAGCACCTCCACAGGCACGACCGATGGAGGCAAGGCCGGCTCGGGCGGGCCACCACATGCGGGCCCGGGGCGGGCAGGACCGCCGCATGCGAACCCGGGGCAGGTAGGACCGCCACGCGCTGCGCATCTGCGAGTGATCCGTCGCGGGCTGGACCCGCACGGACGGACCCACGCGCGGACCGGCGCGAGCAGGACTGCCACCACCGAGACCAGCGCGGCCGGACCGAAGCAGCGGCGTGGGCCGAGAGGAGGCAGCGCGAGCCGGGCCTGGCCAGGACAGCGCAAGCCCGGCCGGGGCGGCGGAGGGCGAACCGAGACAGCGGCGTCAGCCTGGCCGGGCCGGCGGCGTGGGCCGGGCCAGGGCCGCGTAGCAGGGACGGCGTGTGGGCCGGTCTCGCGGCAGCCGCGGCAACGGCTCAGGTTTCGCGTTGGGGGTCGTACTCGTTTTCGGCCAGGCCGAAGGTCCAGGCCACGCCCTGCTTGGCACGCTGAATCCACGGGGGCACGCGCAGGAAGTAGGTGCGGCGGGTGCCGTCGGGCTCGGGCGTGGAGTTGACCACCTCCACCATGGTCAGCGGCTCGTCGCCCGGCAGATCGACTCGCCACAGCGTGCCGGTCTCGTCGGAGTGGATCCGCTTGGCGTCGGACTCGGCGAGATAGCGCTCGAAGCCGAAGTGTTCCAGCATGACGCGGCGCAGCTCGGCGTTGCGCTCGGCGCGGATGCGCTCGACGGTGAGATCGCTCATCACGGCGCCGAAGCCGGCCGGTACGGGCATGCCGTGCCAGGCGTGCAGGGCGAACCCGTCGGCGTAGGCCATGGCGGGCCCGTCGGCGCGGTGCAGCCGGCCGAGGTCGTCGAGGTGCAGCTCAACGGGACGCTCGGTGACGATGGCCACCCGCTCGTACGGCCACCACCACCCCGCCTGCTCGGCCACCCGCATGAGCCCGTCAAGATCCGGGATGTCGTCAAGGCCCGCAGGACCGCCACGCTCGTCGAGCCCGTCAGAGCCATCCCGGCCCTCTCCGGCGCCCGGCCCCGGCTCGCTAGGTCCGCCACGCTCATCCCGGCCACCGAGCCTGCTGAGCCCGTCGCGGCCAGCGAGCCCCTCACCACCATCCCGGCTGTCGCGGGCGCCCGGCCCGCCGAACCCGTCACCCTCACTCGGATCGCCGGGACGAGCGAGCCCGGCGAGGCCGGCGAGGCCGTCGCGGCTCCCCTTACCGGCGCTTCCGTCAGGTGCGGCGAGGCCGTAACGAATGGCGTCGAGGGCGTCGAAGGTGAACAGCCACGGGGCGTCGTGCTGGCCGAGTACGGCGTCGAGGGTGGCCTCGCGGAGCACCGCGCCGACGTCGCGGCCGCCCCTGGACCGGTCGCTCGGCGTCTCCTGCGGGGCGCCCCGCTCCCCCACCGAGCTGGACGGGTCGTCACCCAGCCGGCCGATCGCTCGCCGGAGGTCGCTGATCAGGCGTTCGGCCTGCGGCCAGAGCCTGCCGCCCGTCTCGGCCCAGTGCTCGGCCCAGCCGACGGGCCCGAGCTCGGCGTACGCCGCCGCCCTGGCGCGCTCCCACGGCTTGGTGCGAAGGTCATCGCGCACCGAACGCCCGGGACCGGCGTCCCCGAGCAGGCCGGGCAGCTCCGGCGCCGGAAAGGCCCCCGCAGGACTTTCCGGCGCGAGCCCCGCCTCGGCCAGTGCCGCGCGCGCCTGCTCGTCACCCGTCAGCCAGGCCGCCACAACCGCTCCCGCCGCCGGAGACGGCAACATCAGGACCAGCTCGGGCTCGGGCAGGCCCGCCTCCTTGTACGCCTGGCGCACCGCCGCCTCGGCCCCCTCGCCGGGCCCGGTGGCCAGCGCGACCTGCTCCCATGTCGGCGTGGCCATCAGTCGGCCACCACCTGGTAGGAGCCCGGCACGTATTCGCGCTGCCTGACGACGCGGTACCAGCCCTTGGGCAGCACGATCGCCGCGTGCTCCTCGTGGACGAGCCGCCCGCCCTCCGGCAGGTGGAGGAAACCCTGAGACAGCGTGCCGGGCCCTGCGATGGCGTGCGCGTGTCCGGTGGCCTCGCCGTACGCCAGCACCATCCGCCCGCGCGCGTCACGCGGCTCGGGACGCAACGTGGTGGGCGCGGACTCCTCGGGAACGGGCACGAGCAGAATGTCGCCCTGTCGGTACATCGACCAACCTCCATCGATCGGGGGATGATCGAAAGCTAGCGACCGCCACCGACAAATCCGGGGCCCGAAAGCTCGGGTGCGGGCAAGGGCACCGGACCAGGGCTTGCGCGAAGGCTCAGGACGGCGGAAGGATCGGTGGCCGGGGGTAGCGCACGACGCAGGGGCAGCGCTCAGCGTGGAACCCACGGCGTGGGGCGGGGCAACCCCTCCTGCCAACGCGCGGCGCAGGAGCAGCGCACGGCGCGGGAACAGCGCACGGCGCGGGAACAGCGCACGGCGCGGGAACAGCGCAGGCCGCAGCGGCGGCTCGCAGCCTCCGAGAGCCGATACACGCCGCAACCCCGGCCGACGGCCTCCGAGAACCAGTGCACCCCGTTGAGAGGTCAGCGCATCACGTACGGGCTCGTGCTCGACTCCCCCGCCTCGTTCGTGGCGGTGATCGGGACCCAAGGGGACGTGGGGACGAACGGCGCCCAGGCGGACTCCAGGCGGGAAGTGCGGCCGTACCACTCCTGCTTCACCCGCGTCCCACCGAAATCCAGAGTGCCGCCGCGCAGGTTGTAGCCCTCGACCTGTACGCCGGCCCGCCCGTTCAGCTCCTTCCTGTACGCCGCCACGATGATCGGCTGCCGCCACCCTGCCGCGATGTCGTCGGCCAGGGAGGGCGTGTCATGGCGAGCTTGGCAGGTGAAGAACGGGTCCCAACCGTACGAAATGATCTTCGAAGGATGCGGGCCCGCCGCCATGATCTGCTGGTCGAGCCGGGCCTTGGTGGTGCGCCCGCGCAGCGGCAGCGGGTCCACCCGGCCGCACTCCCCCGGGACGGGCGTGGGTTCGAAGCCTTCGATGTTCACCCACAGCTCGACCCCGTCGGGCACCCGCCGGGCGGCGGCCTCGACGTAGTCGGCGGTGGACCCGTAGTACGCCTCCGAGTTGGTCACCGCGCCGACGACCGGCTCGAGCCGGGCGGCAACGGCGGCGCCGGCCTCGTGCGGGCCGTGGACGGGCACCTTGCCGGTGCCGCGCCCGTCCTGGACGGCGATGGCCATGGGCAGCCCGGCCCGGGTGCCCGCGATGTCCGCGATGCCCGCAGGCACCTGCGACGGCGGGAACCCGCGCCCCCGTCGCGCGTCGATGTACGGGCTGACGACGATCTTCTTGCCCGGCAGGGCGTCGGCGACCACGGCGTGCTGGGCGGCGTACAGGGAGATGATCGGATCGCGCGCGGACCGGGCCCGCGCGGCCAGCTCGAACGACTGGTACACCCCACCGAACGCCGCCAGCGAGCCGAACCGCGCCCGGTAGTCGGCGAGCACCCGCGCGGTGAAGGCGTTGAGCGCGGCGGTGTGGGCGAGGTCGGGCTCCCACGGCTTGCCGGGGCGCTGGGGCGCGGCGGGCAGTCCGGGGAAGACGGTCATCCCGTACGCGGTCGCCTCCCGGATCAGATGACCGATCCCGTCACCGTCAGTCGAGACCAGCACCAGGTCGTGCTCGCGGGCGGCACACGACTCGGCCAGCGACAGGCGGTAGAAGACGCGCCCCTCGACCTCGACGCGCCGGTCGATCCCGGGGCAGCGCAGCATGCCGTCGCCGAACTCCTCGCTGGTGACGTACGTGTAGACGCGCCGCACCCGCGCGCCGGGCGGCTCGGCGCACGGCCGCCCGTCCACCTGGCAGGCGGCGAAGTCGGGGCCGGGACGGCCGGCCGCGAACCGGGGCCCGAACGTGATCAGGGTGTCGCCGCCGATGGAGTGGACGGCCTCGACCATGCGGCGGGTGACGCACGGGTCGGCGCGCGGGATCACCCAGTAGCCGGTCACCGCGTAGAGGGCGGGGACCCGCAGGTCGCGCGGCGGGCATCCGTCGTCCGTCGCCGGTGATTCGGTCTCGGGCACCACCAGGCTCGCCACGAAGGCGGCCGCCACCACCAGCCACAGGATCCGGTGCACCCACACCCCCTCACGCCCACTCCAGACTACGCAGCGGCCCCCGGATGCGGGCAGTCCCGGGCGATCATCGACAATGGCGGGCAGGGGGTGAGAACATCGTGCGCATCGATCTCACAGGCAAGACCGCCCTCGTGACCGGCTCGACCCAGGGCATCGGCGCCGCCATCGCCACCGGGCTCGCGCGGGCCGGGGCCCGGGTGGGGATCAACGGCCGCAGCGAGGGCTCGGTCACGGCGGCCATCGAACGCATCAACGGGGGACAGCAGTACGACCTGGTCGCCGCGCCCGGCGACGTCGCCACGGAGGAGGGCAGCGAGCAGGTCGTACGGACACTGCCGGACGTCGACATCCTCATCAACAACCTCGGCATCTTCGGCGCCAAGCCGCCGCTGGAGATCGACGACGCCGAGTGGCGGCGGTACTTCGAGGTCAACGTGCTGGCCGCGGTCCGGCTCACCCGGGCCTATCTGCCCGCCATGAAGGGGCGGGGCTGGGGCCGCATCCAGTACATCGCCAGCGACTCCGCCATCGTCATCCCGGCCGAGATGATCCATTACGGCATGTCGAAGACGGCGCTGCTGGCCGTCTCCCGCGGCTTCGCCAAGGAGGCGGCGGGCAGCGGCGTCACGGTCAACTCGGTCATCGCGGGCCCGACGCACACCGGCGGTGTGGCGGACTTCGTCTACCAGCTCGTGGACCGCGACCTGCCGTGGGAGGAGGCGCAGCGCGAGTTCATGCGGCTGCACCGGCCGCAGTCGCTGCTGCAGCGCCTGATCGAGCCTGAGGAGATCGCGAACCTGGTGGTCTATCTCAGTTCGCCGCTCGCCTCGGCCACGACGGGCGCGGCGGTGCGGGTGGACGGCGGCTACGTGGACTCGATCCTCCCGTAAGAGACTCCGCCCGCCCGTAAGCGGCTGCGTCCCCGTGACGGGCTCGGGTCAGTACGACTGGAGCTCGATGAGGGTGCCCTCCGGGTCGCGCAGGTGCGCGGTGCGCAGCGTGGGCCCCCACGCGGGACGGTCCTGGGGCGGGGCGGCCATGGTGGCGCCGTGCCGTTCCAGGATCGCGGCCGCCTTCTCCACGTCGTCCACCTTCATGACCAGCATCGCCCGGTCCGCGCCGCCCTCCTGGGACGGCGACGCCGGAGGGATGCCGAGCTGGGCGTGGTCGAACAGGACCAGGCCGGCCTCTCCGGCGATGTCCCAGTTGGCGTAGCCGGGCAGCACCTTGACCGGCTCGACGCCGAGCAGGTCGCGCAGCACGCCCTGGTAGAAGGCGAGGCTCTTCGGGAAGTCGCGCACGAGGAGCCGGGGGTAGAGAGCGTCCATGGAAAGCCTCCAAGCCAAATAGTTGGTAATAACCAATTATTGGTAAGCACCATACACTTGGTCGTATGGATCTTCCGCCCACCCTCCTCGCGTTCCCGACCTTCGTGCTGCACAAGGTCGGCACGGGCAGCCGGCGGGCGCTGGCCGGGCGGCTGTCGGAGGAGGTGGGGCTGAGCCTGTGGGAGTTCGCGGTGCTGGCGGCGCTGGCCGATTTCGGTGCTGCGGCGCAGCGCGAGGTCGGCGATCGGCTGGGGCTCGACCCGAGTGACATGGTGCGGCTGATGGACGGGCTGATCGCGGCAGGGCTTGCGGTACGTGACCGCGACCCCGCCGATCGGCGCCGCTACCGCATCTCGCTCACCCCCGACGGGCAGGAGGCGCTGACCCGGGCCCGAGCGCTGGTGGCGGAGGTGGAACGCGAGACCCTGGCTCCGCTCACGGCCGAGGAGCGGGAGCTCCTGCACGAGCTGGTCACCAAGGTCTTCACCCGCTGACGCGGAGTGCACGCCCGGCGCGCCGAAGCGCCGCACGGACTGAAACGGCGGACGGCCAAGGCGTCATGGGGCCCGAACACGACGGGCGGCCGCAGGTCCACCGAGTCAGCGTCGGTCCAGGCCGCTGAGCTGCCAGGCCAGGCGGCGGCGGACGGCGGGGACGCGGCCGGCGAGCGCGAGCACCGCGTTGCGCAGCGGGCGGGCCGCCGCGCGGGCCGTGGCCAGCGCGGTGAGCCGGGACGCGAGCCGCACGACCTTCTCGGCGACCGGCCGCCGACCGGCGGCGTACGCGTCGAGCAGCGCGTCGGGGCCGCCCTTGAGCACGTCGGAGAGCGTCTCGCCCAGGCGGACGGCGTCCTCGATGCCCAGGTTCATGCCCTGGCCTCCGGCGGGCGAGTGCACGTGGGCGGCGTCACCGGCGAGCAGCACCCGGCCGTGCCTGTAGCTGTCGGCGATGCGGTGGTGCACGCGGAAGCGCGAGCCCCAGATCACCTCTTCGACCACGGCGGGCTCGGCCTCGGGCCCGCGCGTGTCGAGCAGCCGCTGCACGAACGCGACGTCCGGCTCGCGCGGCGCCTCGTCCACGGTGGCGACGATCCGGTACATGCCGTCGGGCAGCGGCGCGACGACCACCAGGCCGTCGGGCGAGAAGTAGAGGATGACCTCGCCCTTCGGCACTCCGCCGCGCAGCCGCACGTCGGCGAGGACGAACGACTCCTCGTACGTGCCGCCGGTGAAGCCGATCCCGGCCTGCTCGCGGACGAGGCTGTGCATCCCGTCGGCGCCCACCAGGTAGGCGGCGCGCAGCACGGTCCCGTCGGCGAGGGTGGCGGTGACGCCGGTGGCGTCCTGGGCGACGGCGGTGACGCGGGCCGGCCGCAGCACCCGGCCGCCCAGCTCCTCCAGCCGGGCCAGCAGGTAAGCCTCGGTGTCGGCCTGGGAGATCATCAGCGTGTACGGGTACCGCGTGGGCAGCCCGTCGAAGGGCACCGGCACCAGCACCCTGTCGCGGTCGCGGATGGTGAAGCGCGGCGTGTGCACCCCGCGGGCGACCAGGTCGCCGGTGACCCCGTACGGCTCGAGCAGTTCCAGGGTGCGCGAGTGCACGACGGCGGCGCGCGAGGTGTTCGCGCCTTCGGCCTGGCCGTCCACGATGACGACGCGGTGACCGCGCCGGATCAGGACCAGGGCGGTGGTCAGCCCGACGGGCCGGCTCCGACGACGATGACGTCCGTGGCGTTCATGTCTCCTCCTCAACTGTTGGCCAACATCCGTTGACCAACACACGTTGACATTAAGCCCGGCACCCCATGGACGTCAACACATGTTGGCCTACAGTTGTTGGCATGACGAGAAGATCCGGAGCCGCGACCAAGGCGGGCATCCTGGAGGCCGCGCGGGCCCGCTTCGCAGAAGACGGCTACGAACGGGCCACGATCAGGGCCGTCGCGGCCGACGCCGGCATCGACCCGGCCATGGTCATGCGCTACTTCGGCAGCAAGGAACGGCTGTTCGCGGCCGCCTGCGAGGTGGACCTCGGCCTGCCCGACCTGCGCGGCGCGCCGCGCGATGAGGTCGCGGCCGCGCTCGTGCGCCACTTCCTGTCGCACTGGGAGCCGGGCGAGAGCCTGCCGGTCCTGCTGCGCGCGGGAGTGACGAACGCCCAGGCGGAGGAGCGGCTGCGCGAGGTCTTCGCCGCCCAGGTCATGCCGGCGGTGGCGGCGCTGACCCCTGATCCCCGGCGGGCGGGGCTGATCTCGGCCCAGCTCCTCGGCATGGCCCTATGCCGATACATCCTGAAATTTCCCCCGTTGACCACGATGACCAGGGAGGAAATCGTCGCCGCGATAGCCCCCGCCGTTCACCGCTTCCTCGACCTTGACAATGAAGAGAAAACCTGAGTAACACCCGCAACAAATGCCACTACAGCGACCTTTGCAGGCCGAACCAGATCATGTATGAAGGGAGGGAAGCAGAGAGGACCGGGCACCGTGACGGTGATTCTCGACGGCGTCTCCGTGCGTTCGC
This sequence comes from Nonomuraea fastidiosa, assembly GCF_042751225.1. Lineage (NCBI taxonomy): Bacteria > Bacillati > Actinomycetota > Actinomycetes > Streptosporangiales > Streptosporangiaceae > Nonomuraea > Nonomuraea fastidiosa. The sequence continues at coordinate 4,485,202 of NZ_CP170570.1, read as the reverse complement.
GCGGGGAGATCTGGCTCGACGACGTCAATCTCGAATTATCCCCTGGAATGACGACCCTGATCGGCCCGATGACGGCGGGGAAAACGACGTTGATGCGGGTCGCCGCCGGATTGCAGACCCCCGATTCAGGCCGTGTGCTGGTGAACGGACAAGACGTCACCGGAATGTCGGTGCGAAAACGTTCGGTCGCCTTCGTCTATCAGCAATTCATCAATTATCCGTCGCTGACCGTCTACGAGAACATCGCATCCCCGCTCCGCCTCGACCCCCGTTTCCGCCGCGACGGCGTGGACCGCCGCGTACGCGAGGTGGCCGAGCTCATGGGCATCGCCGGCCTGCTCGGCCGCCGCCCCGCCGAGCTGTCGGGCGGCCAGCAGCAGCGCACCGCCATCGCCCGCGCGCTGGCCAGGCCCGTCGATCTGCTGCTGCTCGACGAGCCGCTCGCCAACCTCGACTTCAAGCTGCGCGAGCAATTACGAGCCGACCTGAAGAGCATGTTCGCCGGCTCACCCGGCGTCGTGCTCTACGCCACCTCCGACCCGGCCGAGGCGCTGATGTTCGCCGCGCCGACCGTGGTGCTCGGCGAGGGCCGGGTGCGGCACGTCGGCGACGTCGCCGGCATGTACGCCCGCCCGCCCACGCTGGCCGTGGCGACCACGCTCAGCGACCCGCCGCTCAACCTGCTGCCCGGCCTCGTCAGGGAGGGCAGGATCGAGGTGCTCGGCAGGTCGATCCCCGCGCCGGGAGCCCACGCCACAGCGCAGGAGGTCGTGCTCGGCGTACGCCCCCACCAGGTGACGATCGGCCACGGCCGTCCCGGCGCGCTCGAACTGCCCGCCGAGATCAGGCTCGCCGAGGTGACGGGCAGCGCGACGTTCCTGCACCTGCGCCTCCAGGACGGCCGTCACCTGGTCGCCCACCTGCCGGGCACCCGGCAGTACACGCCGGGCGAGCCCGCGCTCGCCTACGTCGATCCTGCCCACGTGCTCGTCTTCGACGCGGACGGCGGGCGGCTGCTCGGCACCGGGGCGGCGGAGGTGGGCCCGCATGGCTGACATCCGCCTTGAGGGCGTGGGCCACAGCTACGACGGCGGCAGGACGTGGGCGGTCAAGCCGATGACCTGGACGTGGCGCAGCTCGCGGGCGTACGCGCTGCTCGGCCCGAGCGGCTGCGGCAAGACGACGCTGCTGAACATCATCTCCGGCCTGATCACGCCCACCGTGGGCCGCGTCTACTTCGACGACCGAGACGTCACCGGCGTGCCCACGGCGGGCCGCGACATCGCGCAGGTCTTCCAGTTCCCCGTCCTGTACGAGGAGATGTCGGTCTACGACAACCTGGCCTTCCCGCTGCGCAACCGCAAGGTGCCGAAGCAGGAGGTCGACCGCAGGGTCCGGCAGGTCTCCCACCTGCTCGGTCTCGACCAGGTGCTCGGCCGCAGGTCGCGCCGGCTCGATCCGGGCCGCCAGCAGATCGTCAGCCTGGGCAGGGGTCTCGTACGCTCCCAGGTGGCCGCCGTCCTGCTGGACGAGCCGCTGACCGTGGTGGACCCGGCGCTGAAGTGGACGCTGCGCAGCAAGCTGAAGGAGATCCACCGCGACACCGGACACACGCTCATCTACGTCACCCACGACCAGACCGAGGCGCTGACGTTCGCCGATGAGGTCGTGGTGGTCAAGGACGGCGAGATCGTGCAGGCCGGCGAGCCCGCCGAGCTGTTCCTGTCGCCCGCGCACGAGTTCGTCGGCCACTTCATCGGCTCCCCCGGCATGAACGTGGTGCCCGGCGAGGTCGTCAGCGGCGTCGTCCGCGTCGGCGGCACCGACGTGGGCAGGGCGGGCGGCGGCCTGCCTCCCGGGCCGGTGCGGATCGGGGTGCGGCCGGAGTTCGTCGAGATCGCCAAGGCCGGCGAGTTCCGCGTCTTCCCCGGCCTGCCCGCCCGGGTGACCGGGGTGGACCGCATGGGCGCCTACGACCTGGTCCACACCGAGGCCGGCGGGCACAAGGTGATCGCCAAGACCGAGGCCGGCGCGCCCTACCGGCCGGGCGACGGCGCGTACCTGCACTTCCCGGCCGAGCGCACGTTCCTGTTCAGGGACGAGGTGCGTTGCGGCTCGCTCGCGCCCATGAACGGAAGGGGCCGCGCGTGATCGAGCAACCCGCGACTGACACCACGGACGCCACGGACGCCACGGACGCCACGGACGCAGCCGACGAGCCCCGCGTCACCCCCAAGCGCCGCGACAACCGGGCCTGGTGGCTGGTGCTGCCGGTGGTGGTGTCGGTGGCGTTCACGGCGGTGATCCCGCTGATGACCGTGGTCAACTACTCCGTCCAGGACGTCTTCGGCCCGCACGAGCGGGTGTTCGTCGGCCTGGAGTGGTTCCGGTCGATCTCGCGCGACCCGGAGGTGCGCGGGGCGCTGCTGCGCACGCTGCTGTTCTCCGCGCAGGTGCTGCTGCTGGAGATCCCGCTCGGCGTGGCGCTGGCCGTGGTGATGCCGCGCAGGGGCGTGTGGGTCTCGGTGGCGCTGGTGCTGGTCGCGCTGCCGCTGCTCATCCCCTGGAACGTGGTGGGCACGATCTGGCAGATCTTCGCCCGCGGCGACATCGGCCTGGGCGGCTGGGCGGTCAACAACGTGCTGGGCGCCGACTTCAACTACACGCTCGACGCCACCGACGCCTGGATCACGGTGCTGGTCATGGACGTGTGGCACTGGACGCCGCTGGTGGCGCTGCTCGCGTACGCGGGGCTGCGCTCGATCCCCGAGCCGTACTTCCAGGCCGCGCAGATCGACGCCGCCTCGCCGTGGGCCACGTTCCGTCACGTGCAGCTCCCCCGCCTGCGCGGGGTGCTGACGATCGCGATCCTGCTCAGGTTCATGGACAGCTTCATGATCTACACCGAGCCGTTCGTGGTGACCGGCGGCGGCCCCGGCAACGCCACCTCGTTCCTCAGCATCCTGCTGTCGAAGATCGCGGTCGGCCAGTTCGACCTGGGCCGGCGGGCGCGTTCTCGCTGCTCTATTTCCTCATCGTGCAGGTGTTCTGCTACGTCTTCTTCTCCGTGCTCACCAGGTCGGGGAGGTGAGGGTGATGGCTCGCACCACCGGCCGGCGGCTCCCCTGGGCGCGCACGGTCTTCTGGCTGTACGTGGCCACGCTGATGCTGCCGCTGCTGTGGATGTTCGGCATGTCGATCAGGCCCAACGAGGACATCCTCGGCAGTTTCTCGCTCATTCCGCAGCGGGTGACGTTCGACAATTACGCGGCTTTCTTCAGCGACCCCGCGTGGTATTCGAGTTATCTCAATTCCATCATCTACACCTCGATGAACGCGGTGCTGTCGCTGGTGATCGCGCTGCCCGCGGCGTACGCTTTCTCGCGTTTCCGGTTCGCCGGCGACAGACATCTGTTCTTCTGGCTGCTGACCAATCGCATGGCGCCGCCGGCGGTGTTCCTGCTGCCGTTCTTCCAGATCTATCAGAGCGTCGGCCTGTTCGACACGCATCTCGGCGTGGCCATCGCGCACATGCTGTTCAACGTCCCGCTCGCGGTGTGGATCCTGGAGGGATTCATGTCCGCGATTCCGCGGGAAATCGACGAGACCGCGGCCGTGGACGGCTATTCGCTGCCGCGCTTCTTCATCAAGATCTTCCTGCCGATGATCCGGTCGGCCATCGGCGTCACGCTGTTCTTCTGCTTCATGTTCAGCTGGGTCGAGCTGCTGATCGCCAGGACGATCACCTCGGTCGACGCCAAGCCCATCGCGGCGACGATGACGCGCACGGTGAGCGCGGCCGGCGTGGACTGGGCACTGCTGGCGACGGCCGGCGTGCTCACCATCGTCCCCGGCGCGGTCGTCATCTGGTTCGTGCGCAACTACATCGCCAAGGGCTTCGCGCTGGGGAGGGTCTAGATGTTCGAGTGGATGGTCTGGACCGTCCCGACCGCCCTGGTCTTCGCCGGGCTCGCCCTGCTGCTGGTGATCATGGCGATCTGGGCGCGCATCTCCCCTCCCGTGGCACGGCGGGGCTTCCTGCGCATCGAGACCGATCGCGGTGACCGGCTCTACATCGGCCTGATCAGCGCCGCCGTCGTGCTGGCCGGCTGGATCGCGATCACCGACCTGTCCATGTGGCTCGCGCTCGGCTGCGCGCTGCTCGTGGCGGTCGTGATCGGCATATGGGGATGACAGAAGAGGAGCCGAACGATGAGGCATCGGGCAGGCAGATCCGCGGTCGCGGCCCTCACCGCGATGGTGGTGATGGCGGCCGGCTGCACGCAGAGCGCCGAGCGGCCGGCGACCGACTACACGGAGGCGGAGGGCAGGGCGGCGGCCGAGCGCTGGGTGTCGCAGGAGTTCACCCCGAGCACGCTGACCAAGGAGCAGCAGCTCGCCGAGATGGACTGGTTCATCAAGGCGGCGGCGCCGTACCGGGGGATGCAGATCAACGTGGTCTCCGAGACCATCACCACCCACGAGTACGAGTCGCGCACGCTGGCCAAGGCGTTCACCGAGATCACCGGCATCCGGATCAAGCACGACCTGATCCAGGAGGGCGACGTCGTCGAGAAGCTGCAGACCCAGATCCAGGGCGAGCAGAACATCTACGACGCCTACGTCAACGACTCCGACCTGATCGGCACCCACTCGCGCGGCGACTACGTGGTGCCGCTGTCGGACTACATGGCCGGCGAGGGCAGAGCCGTCACCTCCCCCACGCTCGACCTCGACGACTTCATCGGCATCAGCTTCACGACCGGCCCGGACAAGAAGATCTACCAGCTTCCCGACCAGCAGTTCGCCAACCTCTACTGGTTCCGCTACGACTGGTTCACCGACCCGGAGATCAAGAAGCAGTTCAAGGACGCCTACGGCTACGACCTCGGCGTGCCGGTCAACTGGGCGGCGTACGAGGACATCGCCGACTTCTTCACCAACAAGGTCAACGGCAACGGCACCATCGACGGCAAGAAGGTCTACGGCCACATGGACTACGGCCGCAAGGACCCGTCGCTGGGCTGGCGCTTCACCGACGCCTGGCTGTCGATGGCGGGCAACGGCGACCCCGGCATCCCCAACGGCCTGCCGGTGGACGAGTGGGGCATCCGGGTGGAGAACTGCCGCCCGGTCGGCTCCTCGGTCACCCGGGGCGGCGACACCAACGGCCCCGCCGCCGTCTACGCGCTCACCAAGTACGTGGACTGGCTGAAGAAGTACGCCCCGCCCGAGGCCGCCGGCATGAACTTCAGCGAGGCGGGCCCGGTGCCGGCCCAGGGCCACATCGCCCAGCAGATCTTCTGGTACACCTCGTTCACCGCCGACATGACCAAGCCGGGCCTGCCGGTGGTCAACGAGGACGGCACGCCCAAGTGGCGGATCGCGCCCAGCCCGCACGGCGCGTACTGGAAGGAAGGGCACAAGCTGGGCTACCAGGACGCCGGCTCCTGGACGCTGCTGAAGAGCACCCCGCAGGACCGCCGCGCCGCCGCCTGGCTGTACGCGCAGTTCGTCACGTCGAAGACGGTGTCGCTGAAGAAGTCGATCGTCGGCCTGACGTTCATCCGCGAGTCCGACATCAAGAGCGACTACTTCGCCGAGAACGCGAAGAAGTACGGCGGCCTCATCGAGTTCTACGGCTCGCCGGCCCGCGTGCAGTGGACGCCGACCGGCACGAACGTGCCCGACTACCCCAAGCTGGCCCAGCTGTGGTGGCAGAACGTCGCCACCGCGGTGACCGGCGAGACCACGCCGCAGCAGTCGATGGACAACCTGGCCAGGCAGCAGGACGAGATCCTGTCCCGGCTTGAGCGGCTCTCGCGCGAGCGGCAGGGCTACGGCGGCCAGTGCGCGCCCAAGCTGAACCCCGAGCGGCCCGCCCAGTACTGGCTCGACCAGCCGGGCGCGCCCGTGCCGAAGCTGGCCGACGAACGGGGCAAGCCGCAGACGGTGGACTACGACAAGCTCATCGCGACGTGGAAGCAGGGGAACTAGCGAGGTTCGCGGCCAGCCAGGCGAAGGCCCGCTCCTGCATGGGCACGTCGAAGCAGTGCGGCACGTCGGCGAAGACGGCCTCGTACGCGCCGGGCGCCTCGCGGTAGCGCTCGCCGATGATGGCGTGCGCCCGCCGGATGCCCTCATCGGGGAAGAGGCGGTCGCGGGTGGCGTACTGGACCATGAGCGGCGCGGGTGCGCGGGCGGCCACCAGGTCGGGGTAGTCGCCCAGGCGCGGCAGGCCGGGCGGCCACAGCATCCAGGTGTGCAGCTCGACGTGCCCGCCGAGCATGTCGCGGTAGGAGGAGGCCATGGCGGCCACCACGACCGCGCGCATCTCCGGGTCGAACGCGCCGAGCAGCGCGGCCCGCAGCCCGCCGCCCGACAGCCCCACGCAGCCGACCTCGGCCACGTCGGGGCGCGAGCGCAGGTAGGCCGCCGCCGCGAGGTCCTCACCCGCGACGACGCCCGCGAACGAGGTGCCGAGCGCGGCGCAGTGCTTGGCCACGACGTGCTCGTGGTCGCGGGCGGCCAGGTCGTACCTGTCGGCCTCGCTCAGCCCCTCCCGCTCGGGGAGCTCCAGCGGGAAGCGGCGGCTGCCCCACACGAACACGTCGTGCGCGAGCACCACGAAGCCGCGCCTGGCGAGCTCGTTGGCGAAGGCCCGGCCGCCGTAGAGCTCGTCGCGCAGCCGGCGCACCTCGGGGCTGGGCTCCCCGGGGCCGTCGGCGATCTTCTCCTTGCCCGCCCACTTCATGCCGGCGTGGCAGTGCAGCGCCACGACACCGGGCAGCGGGCCGCCCGCCGCGCGCGGGCGCAGCAGGTACGCCCGCGTGCGCGGCCCGAAGCCCACCGACCAGGACAGCTCCTCGCCGTACAGGTCGCCGTCGGTCCAGGAGCGCTCCACCCGGACGTCGTCCGCGCTCAGGTCGAGCACGCCGATGGCGTCGCGGGCCCGCGCGCGCAGCTCGGGCCCCGGCAGGGTGGGATAGAGCCCGAGCTGCGCGGCGGCGATGGGGGCGAGCTCAGAGAACACGGGTCCCGTCGTCGCCGAGCAGGACCGGGGCGCCGGTCCTGGCGGAGACGTTGGCGGCGTGACCGGTGAGCACGCTGCGGATGCCGTCGCGGTAACCCGCCTGGCGGGCCAGCGGGTCGTCGCCGGGACCGCGGAAGACGTCGTTCAGCAGCAGGCGGTCGCCGCCGCCGTGCCCGCCCGCGCCCTGCTCGATCGGGATCTCCTCCGGCGGGCTCCAGTGGCGGCGCAGCAGCAGCCGCTCGGAGGACCCGGTGGCGTGTTCCTTGGAGGCGGCGCTCGGGTCGATGGCGGCGTGGACGGGCGTCCACTCCCGCTCCACCACGTCCAGCTCCAGCCGGCAGGCCGTGCCGTTGAAGGCGACCCGGTAGCCCTCCCACGGAGCGTGGGCGTGCAGCGAGTACGTCATCACGGCCTGGTTGGTGTAGCGGACCATGACCGACATGTTGTCGTCGATCGTGATGCCCTCGCCGAAGACGTCCTGGTCGCGCAGGTAGCCGTCCTCGTGCTCGGCGTCCAGGTAGAGCCGCTTGAGCCGCTCGTCGGCGGAGATGTCGAGCAGCCACGGGTCGCTGCCGAGACCCGGCGCGCCGTGCGCGCGCTCGGGCCGCTCGCCGAGCCCGCGCTTCCTGGCGTTCTCGGCACCGTAGAAGCGCAGGCCGGTCTGCGCGAAGACCATCTCGGGCGCCGCGTCCAGCCACCAGTTGACCAGGTCGAAGTGGTGGGTGGACTTGTGCACGAGCAGGCCGCCGGAATTGGCCCTGTCGCGGTGCCAGCGGCGGAAGTAGTCGGCGCCGTGGATGGTGTCGAGCGTCCACTCGAAGTGCACCGACGTCACCTCGCCGATCGCGCCCTCCTTCAGCAGGCGGCGCACCGCGGAGTTGCGCGGCGAGTACCGGTAGTTGAAGGTGACGATCAGCTTGCCGCTGCTGCGCTCCGCCGCCGCGGCGATGGCCGCGCAGCCGTCGGCGTCGATCGTGAGCGGCTTCTCCACGATGACGTCGCGGCCCGCGTCGAGCGCCGCGCACACGTACGTCGCGTGCGTGGCGTCGACGGTGGTGACGATGACCGCGTCGGCGAGCTCGAGCACCTTGTCGAACTCATCGGGGGCGAAGCACGGCACCTTCTGGCCGATCCGCTCGACGTAGTAGTCCATGCGGGTCCGGTTGGTGTCGCACAGGGCGACGATGGTGCCGGCGTCGCGCCAATCTCCGAGCAGCGCGTCGACGTACATCTGCGCGCGGTGCCCGAGCCCGACGAACGCGTACTTCATGACTCTCCTTAGCCTGCGATGGAGGCGTTGGCCTCCGTGATGAACTTCTGCGCAGCGTCATCGGGGGTCATGCGACCGAACATGACCTCCTCCGAGTAGCGCGTCAGGATGTCCTCCATGGCGCTCGCGCCCTTCGGCGGAGCGGCCGGCGGGTCGGTCAGCTCGCCCTTGGCCTCGTCGAGGAAGGCGAGCGTCTTCTTGTCCGCCTCGGGCAGCTTGTCCTTGACCGCGGCCAGCACCTTCGAGCTGGCCGGCAGGCCACGGTCGCTGAGGATGATCTCGCCCGCCTCCGGGTCGTTGATCATGAAGTCGATGAACTTGGCCGCCTCTTCGGGGTGCTCGGACTTCGACGAGGCCGCGTAGAACATGGCGGGCTGCAGGAACATGCCGCCGGTCGGGGCGCCCTCCAGCTTCGGCATCCGCAGCAGCTCCAGCTCCTGGCCGGACGCCTTGGTCGCCGCGCCGAGCTGGTTGCTCCACCACATGCCCATCGCGCCGGTGTTGGTGCCGAGCAGCGACTGGTCGATGCTGGTGGCGCCGATCTCGGAGCTCTTGGCGGGCTCGGGGGCGCCCTTGGTCGAGATCAGGTCCTGCATGATCTTCCACCAGTCCTTGATGGTCTGGGGAGACAGGCCGAGCTTGTTGCCCTGGTAGAACTCCTCACCCTTCTGCGCGGCGTAGATCTGCAGGTACGCGGGGTTCCAGCTCAGCTGCGTACCGATGATCTTGCCGTCGCTGCCCTCGGTGATCTTGGCGGACAGGTCGATGAAGTCCTGCCAGGTCCACTTGGTGTCGTCGGGCATCTCGGCCTTGGCCTGCTTGACCAGGGCCGGGTTGACCAGCAGGGAGAAGGCGTTGACGCCCGTGGGGATGGCGAACTGCTTTCCGTCGATGGCACCCGTGGCCAGCACCTTGGCGTCGATGTCGGCCGTGTTGACCTTGCTGGAGAGGTCGGCGAGGGTGCCGCGGTCGGCGTACTCGCGCAGGCCGCGGATCTCCAGGCTGATGACGTCGGGGGCGTCGCTGCCGGCGACCTTGGTGGACAGCGTCTCGTAGTAGGAGGCCCAGTCGGAGAACTCGCCTTCGACGTCGATGTTCGGGTTCTTGGCCTCGAACCTCTTGATCGCCTCTTCGGTCATCTTCTGCCGCGCGTCACTGCCCCAGTAGGAGAAGCGCAGCTTGACCTTGCCATCGGCGGACTCGCCACCGCCGCTTCCGCCGCCGCAGGCCGCGGTGACCGCCAGCACAGCGGTGGCGAGCAGCGCCGCCGACCACATCTTCTTGCCAGAGCTCACGGCTCTACCTCCTATGGGTGTTCGCTGTTGAGGGGGGTGGAGGAGGAACTACTTCAGTCCCGTGGTGGCGACACCACGGATCAGGTATTTCTGGCCCGCCAGAAAGAACCCGAAGATGGGTCCCAAAGCGATGATCGACATGGCGAACATCGGGCCCCACGACGAGTCGCTACTGGCGTCCAGGAACGTGCGCAACGCTACCGGTACGGTGAAGTTGTCGGGGTTGTTGAGATACAAGAGTTGACTGAGAAAATCGTTCCATGTCCAGATAAAGGTGAAGATCGCGGTCGTGGCCAGCGCGGGCATGCACAGGGGCATCACGACCCTGATGTAGATGCGCCAGTAGCCGGCACCGTCGATCTCGGCCGCCTCGTCCAGCTCCCTCGGCAGGGTGCGGATGAACTGCACCATGAGGAAGATGAAGAAGGCGTCCGTGGCCAGCACCTTCGGCATGATGAGCGGCCAGATCGTGTTGATCAGGTCGAGCTTCGAGAACATGATGTACTGCGGCACGATCGTGACGTGCGCGGGCAGCATGATCGTGCCCAGCATGAGCGCGAACCACAGCTTCTTCAGCGGGAAGTTCAGCCGGGCGAACGCGTAGGCGGCCAGCGAACACGCCACCAGGTTCGCAAGCACCGACAGCACGGTGATCACCGCGGAGTTCCACAGGTAGTAGCCGAAGGGGTGCTTCAGCGCGTACCAGCCCTCGGTGTAGTTCTCCAGCGTGAAGGTGCTCGGCCACAGGCCGGGTTCACGGAAGATCAGCTCCTCCGGCTTGAGCGAGCTGGAGATCATCCACAGCAGCGGATAGAGCATGATCAGGCCGAAGCCGATCAGCAGGATGTGCTTGACCACCGGCCCGCCGCGGAAGGGGCGGAACAGCACCGGAGTCGGCCTACTTGGTGTCGCCATAGAAGACCCAATACTTGGAAGCGAGGAAGTTCACCCCGGTCAGCCCGGCGATGATCAGCAGCAGGACCCAGGCCATCGCGGCGGCGTAGCCCATGTCGTAGTTCTTGAAGCCGTTCAGGTAGAGGTAGAGCGTGTAGAACAGGGTGGAGTCGGCCGGGCCGCCCCTGCCGCCGCTGACGATGAACGCCTGCGTGAACGACTGGAACGACTTGATGAGCTCCAGCACCAGGTTGAAGAAGATGATGGGCGTCAGCAGCGGCACCGTGATCGACCTGAACTGCCGCAGCGGGCCGGCGCTGTCCACCGCGGCGGCCTCGTAGTAGCTGCTCGGGATCTGGCGCAGACCGGCCAGGAAGATGATCATCGGGGCGCCGAACGTCCACACGTGCAGGAGGATCAGCGTCGACAGCGCGGTGTCGGGGTCGCCGATCCAGCCGGGCCCCTCGATGCCGAAGAGCGCCAGCACCGCGTTCACCAGGCCGTCGGCGCCGAAGACCTTGCGCCACAGGATCGCGATCGCGACGCTGCCGCCGAGCAGCGAGGGCAGGTAGAAGATCGAGCGGTAGATCGCCAGGCCGCGCAGGCCGCGGTCGAGCACCAGGGCGAGCGCGAGGGCGAAGGCCAGTTGCAGCGGGACCGAGACGACCACGTAGATCGTGGTCACCTTCAGCGAGTTCAGGAACCTCGGGTCCTGCGTGAACATCTTGACGTAGTTGTCGAACCCGACCCACTTGGCCTCCTCCAGGAGGTTGTAGTCGGTGAACGACAGATACAGGGAGGCGAGGATCGGGCCGACCGTGATGACGAGCAGGCCGGCGAACCAGGGGGCCAGGAAGAGATAGGCGGCCCGTGCCTCCCGACGGGACCGTTTCGTGGAGCGGTGGCCGCCGCGCGGGGCGTCAGGCGCCGCCCGCCGGGGTTTCACCGCCGCCGAAACTTCAGTCATCACGGACCTTCCGGCGAGTAGGTGAACGGATAGCGCTTTCCTATAGCTGGCGGGAAAGTTACGTCAACCCTTTGCAGGCGTTACCTGGCTGTTACCGATATATCTTTACGGCGTTTTCCCAGCTAGCGAGCTTGATCGCCGCAGAAGTCTGATGAATTTCGTTTCGGATTAGTACAACCGTTTGCAGCAGCCGCGTCATCGCGGAGCCGCGGTGGAGTCCCTGATCACGAGCCGGGTCTCCAGCGAGGTCGTGGCGCTCACCTCTTGGATGAGCAGATCGACCGCGAGCCGTCCCGCCGCGGCCGTCGGCATGGCGACGGTGGTGAGCTTCGGGCGGTTCAGCCGCCCGGGAACGATATCGTCAATCCCCACCACGCTGATGTCCTCTGGCACGGACAGCCCGAGGTCGCCGAGGCCCTCGATGAGGCCGATGGCCACCAGGTCGTTGTAGGCGAGCACGCCGGTCGCGCCCGAGTCGCGCACGCGCGGCGCCGCCGCGAAGCCGCCCCGCTCGGTGGGCGCGTTGGGGCCGATGACGACCAGCTCGACGTCCGGCACCTGTTCGGCCGCCGTACGGATCTCCGCGCTCGTCCACGACCCCGCGGGGCCCGACACCAGCGCGACCCGGCGATGCCCGAGCCCCGCCAGGTGCTCCACGGCCAGCTTCGCGCCGTGTCCGACGTCCATGAGCACGGTGGCCGCGCCGCGCAGCCGGCGGTTGATGACCACGCACGGCACCCGCTCGGCCAGCCGTTCCAGCGCCTTGTTGGAGGAGCGGGGACTGCACAGCACCACGCCGTCCACCTGCTTGGAGAATGCCTGGATCAGCTCCTCCTCCACGGCCGGCTCCTCGTCGGTGTCGGCCACGAACAGGTGGTAGTCGCGCTGCCTGGCGGCCGCGTGGGCGGCCTTGATCAGCGGAGGGAAGAAGGGGTTGGCGATGTCCGCCACGATCAGCCCGAGATTGTGCGTACGCCCGGTCGTCAGCGCCCGTGCCGCCCGGTTGGGCCGGTAGCCCAGCTCCTCCGCCACGCTCAGCACCCGGTTGCGGGTGGCCGCGTTCACCATGTGCGGCGCGGAGAAGGTCCGGGAGACCGTCGACACGTGCACCCCGGACGCCCGGGCCACATCGCGAATCGTCACTGTCACAGTCGCTCACCCTAACGCAACCGCTTGCAGGAGCCACTAGGGCGATGAAAGCGCTTGCCACACGGCCAGTCAGTCGAGCCCTTCAGGAAGCCGCAGCTAGGCGTGCGGTGACGAAATCACCTCTTGACGCTTCACCCTTCCTGACACAAAGGTTTAGTGCAACTGTTTGCAGTCTTGAAGGAGCCCCACACGGTGAGCAGAGTCCTCGTCACCGGAAGCGCAGGACGCCTCGGCCGCAGCGTGGTCACCACGCTCGCGGCGGCCGGGCACGAGGTCATCGGGGTCGACCGGGCCCCCGGTACGCCCGCGGAGGCAGCGGTCACCTTACCGGCCGACCTCACCGACGCGGGAGAGACGTTCGAGGTGATGGCCAGATTCCGTCCCGAGACGGTGATCCACCTGGCCGCCATCGCGACGCCGTTCAGCCGGCCCGAGTCGGTGATCTTCAAGGTCAACACGCAGCTCGCCTTCAACGTGTGCGAGGCGTCGGTGGCGCTCGGCGTGGCGAACCTGGTGCTGGCCAGCAGCCCCACCGTCATCGGGTACGGCGCCCCCGGCGGCTGGGCTCCCCGTTACCTGCCCATCGACGAGGAGCACCCGGTCAAGCCCTGGAACGCCTACAACCTGTCCAAGGTGACCGCCGAGCACACGATGAAGGCGTTCGCGGAGGCCGGCACGACCAAGATGGCCGCCGTGCGCCCGTGCTTCGTCATCCCGCCCGAGGAGTGGGCGGGCGCGCCCACGCAGTCCGGCCACACCGTACGCGAGCGGCTCGACCGGCCCGAGCTGGGCGGGGTGTCGCTGTTCAACTACATCGACTCCCGCGACGCCGCCGAGATGATCGCCGTGCTCGCCGAGGCGCTGCCCGAGCTGCCCAACGGCGAGGTGTTCTTCGCCGGCGCCGCCGACGCGCTGGCCAGGAAGCCGCTGGCCGACCTGCTCCCCCAGGTCGTGCCCGGCACCGAGGGGTTCGCCGACGGGCTCACCGGCACCACCCCCGCCTTCTCGACCGCCAAGGCAGAGCGGCTGCTCGGCTGGCGGCCCAAGCGCAGCTGGCGTACCGAACTCAAGGATGAGACCGAATGAAACTCAGCGGTGTGCTGTTCTTCCCCGTGACCCCCTTCGACGCCGGCGGCGCGCTGGCCGAGGACGTGCTGGCCGAGCACGTGCGCAGGGGCATGGAGCACGGCCCCGGCGGCGTGTTCGCGGCCTGCGGCACCGGCGAGTTCTCCGCGCTGTCGGAGGACGAGCACGCCCGCGTGGTGCGGGTGGCCACCGAGGTCGTGGCCGGGCGAGCGCCGGTGTTCGCGGGGGCGGGCGGGCCGATCGGCGCGGCGCTGAAGCAGGCGCGCGCCGCCAAGGACGCGGGCGCCGACGGGCTGCTGCTCATGCCGCCCTACCTCGCGCAGGGCCCAGGGCACGGCTTCGAGGCGTACGTGCGGGCCGTGGCCGAGGTGCTGCCGGTGGTCATCTACCAGCGCGGCTCGGTCGTGCTCGAACCCGACGCCGTGGTCCGCCTGGCCGAGATCCCGGGCGTGATCGGGCTCAAGGACGGCGTCGGCGACATCGACCGCATGCAGCGGACCGTGCTCGCCGTGCGCGAGAACCACCCCGACTTCCAGTTCTTCAACGGGCTGCCGACCGCCGAGCTGACCATGCCCGCCTACCGGGGCATCGGCGTGCACCTGTACTCCAGCGCGGTGTTCGCGTTCGCACCGGAGATCGCGCTCGCTTACCTGAACGGCGACGAGCGGCTGCTCACCGAGTTCTACGCCCCGCTCGTCCGGCTGCGCGGCAAGGTGCCGGGGTACGCGGTGTCGCTGATCAAGGCCGGGGTGCGGCTGCGCGGCCTGGACGTCGGCGGCGTGCGGCCGCCGCTGGTCGAGGTGTCCGAGGAGCACCTGGCCGAGCTGCAGGAGCTGATCAAGGTCGGTCTTGACCGGGTGGCGTCATGACGATCGCGGAGCTGCGTACCGAGCTGCGCACGGTCCCGCTGCCCCGCCCGTGGGGCGCGGACGTGCCGTACAACCACGTGATCGTCACCCACGTGACGCTGAAGGACGGGCGCACCGGCACCGGGTTCTCGTGGACGCCGCAGATCGGCGCGCACGCCGTCAAGGCGCTGCTCGACCACGACATCCGCAAGGCGCTGATCGGCGCGCCCGCGCACCCCGAGGTGGTCTGGGACCGGCTCTGGCGGCACCTGCGCGAGGCCGGCCCCGGCGGCGTCACCACGGTCGCGCTGGCCGGCGTGGACCTCGCGCTGTGGGACCTGCGCTGCGGCGAGCAGGCGCTGCCCGACGTGCTGGGGCGGCGGCGCGACGAGGTGCCGGTCTACGGCAGCGGCGTCAACCTGCACTACCCGCTGGAGGAGCTGGTCGAGCAGGCCAGGCGCTGGGTGGCGGCCGGCTACCGCGGCGTCAAGATCAAGGTGGGCCGCCCCGACCTGGCCGAGGACGTCGAGAGGGTGGCGGCGGTCCGCGAGGTGATCGGCCCCGACCGGCTGCTGATGATCGACGCCAACCAGCGCTGGGACCTGCACAGGGCCCGGCGCGCGCTGGCCGCGCTGCGCGAGTTCGGCCTGTACTGGATCGAGGAGCCGCTGCCCGCCGACGACGTGGCCGCCCACGTCGAGCTGCGCCGCTCCATCGACGTGCCGATCGCCGTCGGCGAGAACGTCTACACCACCTACGGCTTCCGCGACCTGCTGGCCGCCGGTGCGTGCGACGTGGTGCAGCCGAACGTGGTGCGGGTCGGCGGCATCACGCCGTTCCTGCGCATCGCCGAGCTGGCCCGCACCTACGATGTGCCGGTCTACCCGCACCTGCTGAGCGAGGTGTCGGGGCAGCTCGCGCTGGCGCTGCCGCAGCCGCTCATGGTGGAGGACGTCGAGGACGCCTCCTTCGCCCGGCTGGGGCTGCTCGCCGAGCCGTACCCGGTGCGGGTGTCGGACGGCGTGCTGCGCGCGGGCGACCACGCCGGGCTCGGGCTGAGGTGGTCGTGATGGCGCCGGCCAAGGTGATCCTCACAGGGGCGCAGGGACACGGCCGCCACCACCTCGGCATCCTGCGCGAGCTGTCCGAGCGCGGCATCGTCGAGCTGGTCGGCATCTGCGACCTGCGGCCGGTCGAGGTGGACTTCTGCGACCCGCCGCAGTCGTCCGACCTGGGCGAGCTGATCGCCAAGACCGGCGCGGAGTTCACCATCATCTGCACGCCGATCAACACCCACGCCGACCTCGCGATCACCGCGCTGCGCGCGGGCACGCACGTGCTGCTGGAGAAGCCGCCCGCGCCCAGCCTCGACGAGCAGCGCAGAATCGCCGAGGTCGTCGCCGAGACCGGCCTCGCCTGCCAGGTCGGCTTCCAGTCGCTCGGCTCGGCCGCCATCCCCCATCTGCGGCGGATCATCGCGGGCGGCTCGCTCGGCCGGATCCGCGGCATCGGCGGGGCCGGGGCCTGGGAGCGTCCTTCGGCGTACTTCACCCGCGCCCCCTGGGCCGGTCGCCGCCGGCTGAACGGCGTGGACGTGATGGACGGCGCGCTGACCAACCCGTTCGCGCACGCGATCGCCACCGCGCTGGCCCTCGTGGACGCCCCCATCGCCGGGATCGAGACCGAGCTGTACCACGCACACCCCATCGAGTCCGACGACACCTCCTGCGTACGGATCCGGCTGGAGGACGGGCTGGTCATCACCATCGCGGTGACGCTGTGCGCGCCCGAGTCGGTGCCCCGGCACGAGCCGTACCTGGTGGTGCACGGCGAGCGCGGCCAGGCCACGCTGACCTACACCAACGACCGGCTCGTGGTGGAGCTGACCGACGGGTCGGTCGTCACGACCGTGCACGAGCGTACCGGGCTGCTGGAGAACCTCATTGACCACGTGCGCACCGGCGCGGAGCTGCTGGCGCCGCTGGCCGCGACCGAGCGGTTCACCCAGGTGGTGGACGCCATCCGGCTGTCGCCCGAGCCGGTCCCGATCCCCGAGCGGCACCAGATCGTGCTCAGGGACACAGGCGGCGAGGTCTCCGGGCGGGTCCTGCCCGGCGTGGTCGAGCTGACCCGGCGCAGCGCGGCCGAGCTGGCGCTCTACTCCGAGCTGGACGCGCCGTGGACGCGGGTGTCGCTGCTGGTGTCGGGCACCGAGGTGGCCGCCTACGACTTCCGTCCCGACCTGCCCGCCACCGACTCGCCGCGCCCGTACCTGCACGGCGTGCGCACGCTGGGCGGCGTGGAGGTCACCCAGGTGCGCCCCGAGGACCACGTGCACCACCTGGGCGCCGGGGTGGCGATCTCCGACCTCGGCGGCGCCAACTTCTGGGGCGGGCGCACGTACGTCAAGGACCAGGGGCCGACCTGGCTGGACAACCACGGCACGCAGCGGCACCTGGCCTTCACCCGGCTGGACGACGACGGCTTCACCGAGCTGCTGGAGTGGGTCGGCCCCGGCGGGCCGCTGGTCCGCGAAGAGCGCACGGTGGCCGCGCGGCCGCTGGGCGAGGCGTGGGCGCTGGACTTCGCGTTCACGCTGACCAACCTCACCGGGGAGCCGTTGAAGATCGAGAGCTCGGCCACCAAGGGCCGGGCCGGCGCCGGGTACGGCGGCTTCTTCTGGCGGGCGCCCGGCACCTCCGTCGACCGGGTCACGCTGCCCGGGGACGAGCAGGCCGTACACGGCAGCAGGGAGCCGTGGATCGCGATGTCGGGCACCACGCCCGAGGGGCGCGACTGGACGCTCGTCTTCGTGCAGGCCGACGGCGACCCGTGGTTCGTGCGGGTGGCGGAATATCCGGGGGTGGGGCAGGCGCTGGCGTGGGACACGCCGCTGACCTTCGAGCACACGCTGTCGCGGCGGGTGGTCACGGTCGTGGCGGACGGCCGGCTGACGGCGGACGAGGCTGGGGCGCTGGCGTCCGCCGTCACGTTCTGACGACCGCCTCAGGGCTCCGGTCCACGCCTCACCGGAGCCCCCACCCGCCGCCCCCGCCTCAGCCGGACTCCCCGGCTGAGGCGGGGGCGCTTCGTGCCGGGCGCGAGCCGTGCGGGGCGGGCTCGCTCATCTCGGGATCCGAGCCGTCTGAAACGGGCCCGCCCGCCTCGGCACACGAGCCCGCCTCGGCACACGAGCCCGCATCAGCGCGCGAGCCCGCATCAGCGCGCGAGCCCGCTTCCGCGCGCGAAGCCGGGGAGCCCTCCGGCTCCTGCGGCGGGCCTCCCGGCGACGCGGACTTGCCGGCCGTCGATCTGAGGAGGCGCAGGGCGCCGCGGGACAGGGCGGTCAGGATGTCGGCCGCCTCGTCGAGATCGGGGTAGCGCCCTTCGAGGTGGCCCATGGCCAGCGCGTTGGTGGCGGCGTTGATGCCCTCGGCGATCATCTCCAGCCGCCGCCTGTCGCGCTCGTCGTCGGCGGTATAGCCGAGCGCGGCCAGGTCGGCGGCGTGATGGTCGCGGTAGGCGTCCGCCGTCTCCCTGGCGAAGTCGCGCAGCGAGGACGAGGGGTCGTGGCGCGCCCTGAGCTGGATGCGCAACAGCTCGGGATGGCGGCAGATGGCCTCCAGCGGGATGCGGAACGTCTCGCGATGGAGGTCGATGTCGCCCGGAGCCTCGCGGGCCTTGCGGCGCGCCTCGCGCATGGAGGCGCGCAGCCGCTCGCCGCCCTCCTGGGCGAGCACCCGCAGCAGCTCCTGCATGTCCTTGAAGTGCACGTAGAAGCTGGACTGCGCGATGCCGGCGGCCTTGGCGACCTTGACCGTGGTGAGCCCGGCCTCGCCCTCCTCGTCGAGGATGGTCAGGGCGGCGCGCAGGAGCCTGCGCCTGGTCAGGTCTTTGGCCTCGCTCCTGGTGAGCGGCGTGCTCGTCATCGGTCGATTCTCCCGCGGGTCTTGTGCGGAATTTCACCGATAGTACTATCGGTGAAATCGCCCTTGGGGATCAGCCGTCCCGCGCATTGGGAGGTACGACCGCATGGCCATCGACTTCACCCTCGCCCCCGAGCACGAGGAGATCCGCAAGCGGGTCCGCGCGTTCATCCAGGGCACGGTCATCCCCGCCATGGACGAGGTGCCCGAAGGAGACCGCGAGGCGTACCTGCGCACGATCTTCCACCTCCGCTCCCTCGCCAAGGAGCAGGGGCTGTGGCTGCCGCACATGCCGAAGGAGTGGGGCGGCATGGGGCTCGGGCACGTCGAGCTGGCCATGGTGCAGTCGGAGGCGGCCAAGACCCGCATCGGCCCGTGGGTGCTCAACTGCCAGGCCCCCGACGAGGGCAACATGCACACGCTGCTGCACTGGGGAAACGACGAGCAGAAGGAGAAGTACCTCCGTCCGCTTCTGGAAGGGCGGGTGATGTCCTGCTTCGCCATGACGGAGCCGGAGGTGGCCGGTTCCGACCCCACCCTGATCCGTACGGAGGCCGTCCAGGACGGGGACGAGTGGGTCATCAATGGCCACAAGTGGTTCATCTCCAACGCGCGCCGGGCGAACTTCGCGATCCTCATCGCCCGTACGGAGAAGGACGTGCCCGAGGGGTCGCGGGGCGCCAACACCGCGTTCATCATCGACCTGCCCAACCCCGGCTGGCAGGACGTCCGCGAGATCGAGACCATGCACGGCTCCACCGGGCACAGCGAGATCGTCATCAAGGACCTGCGGGTGCCCTCCAGCGCCGTACTCGGCGGCCGGGGCAACGGGCACCGGCTGGGCCAGTACCGCCTCGGCCCGGCTCGCCTCGCACACTGCATGCGCTGGATCTCGCAGGCCGAGACCGCCCTGGACATGATGGTGGACCGCGCGCTCAACCGCTACAGCCACGGCTCGCTGCTGGCCGAGAAGCAGGGCATCCAGTGGATGATCGCCGACTCGGCGATGGAGCTCTACCAGTGCAAGCTCATGGTCCTGCACGCCGCGTCCAAGATCGACAAGGGTGAGGACTTCCGTACGGAGGTCTCCATGGCCAAGCACTTCGTGGCCGGCAGCCTCAACCGCATCGTCGACCGCGCCATCCAGGTGCACGGCGCGCTCGGCTACTCCACCGACACGCCGCTGGCCCAGATGTTCCAGCACGCCCGGTGGGCCCGCTTCGCCGACGGAGCCGACGAGATCCACCAGATGCGCATCGCCGAACGCACCATCGCCGCATACCAGGCCACCGGCTCCACCTCCGCGGCCACCGGCGGCCTGCCACTGTAGGCCTCGCCGGGCGCTCGGGGGCTGCGTCAGACGCTCATCCGGCGGGGGGAAGTCAGACGCTCACCCGGGGCGCGGGAAGCGGCACGATCTCCCGGTCGTAGTAGGAGCGGAAGTCCTCACCCGCGGCGAACAACTTGTCCAGCTCACCGTGGCAGGCCTCGATCACCTCCCGGTCGTCGATCCGCCGTGCCCCGCTGTGCGTACCGGTCTCGTCGTACGTCACCTCGTACATCACCACCGTGCCGAGCACCACCAGCTCCGGCAGCCGCCGCCCGCCCTCCAGCTCGGCCACCTCGCCCGCGTCGAGCACCCGCACCTGCTCGACGGTCGCCACCCGCAGCGCCAGCACGTGCATCTCCCACTGCAGGTACGGCGTGACGGGCTGCTCCACGATCCTGATGCGCCTGCGCAGGAAGCTCTCGGCCGGGCGGTCGTACTCCCGCATCAGCCCGCCCCGGCTGTCGAACCACCCGATCGGCTTGTCGTCGATGAGCTTCAGCGACCGGTCCCAGTCGCCTTCCATCATCGCGACCCAGCTCGGCTCGCCCGTCTCCTGGAAACTCTGGATGCGCTCCAGCTTCCAGAACACGTCATCTATTTTCCGGAAATTAGGCCAGAAATCGTCCAGATATTCGTCCGCACTCAGCCTGACGCCCGGTATCTCATGAATGCGCTCAAGCATGAGAGTATCCCTTGTTCACGCAAGCAGCCCGCACGCCGAACGACCGGACATCACGCCAGGACCGGTCGCCGCACTCGACGGCACAAGCTTGATTTCGCAGGTCAAGTCCCTGACTATCACCACGAAGCGCCGCTTGTCGAGCATCCCCCACCCAACCCCGGCAAAAACCCGAAAAACCCTCCCTGCGCCCGCACAAACCCCCACGAATCGAATAATTCCGGCGTTGTGGCCGGAGTGTTGAGCACGCAACCCGCCTGCGACTCAGCCGCGAAAACAGAAAGGCACGAAAGGCAGGAACGGCACGAACAGCCGGCAACGCCGACCCGCCGCACAGTGCCGGGCGCCGATGCCCCCGCTCAACGGGGACCGGCCGCCCCACGGGCCGGGGCGCCGATGCCTCCCCTTTGGCGCGAACCGGCCGCCGCACGGGCAGGACCACTTCCCGTACGGCGGCCGTGCCGCTCGGCAGCCCCGGCCCGAGTTCACCCAACCGGCCGAACGCCGGTTCTCCCAGCGCCGGCGCGGCCCTCAGCACCCTCGCCGTTCCGCTGAAGGCCGCGCCGGCTTCCCTCACCCCACCTCCACCCCTGTCGGCCGCTCAGCACCAGCGCCGACACCCAGCCCTACGCCGACACCCAGCACCCGTGTCGACGCCCGGCCCCTACGCCGGCCCTCCCGCCACCCACGCACCGACGCCTCGGCGCCTGCGCCCGCCCTCTCAGCGTCCGCGCCGAAAGCCTCAGCGCCCTGCGCCAGGTTGCCCCGCCGGCCGCGCCGACCGGATCCCCGGCAACGAGGGCGGGGTCAGCGGGCGTAGCGGGGGGCCTTGGCGGCGACGGTCTGGATGGCCTTGACGGCGAGCTCGGGCTGGTCGACGTAGATGTAGTGCTCGCTCTTCTTCGCCACGGTCAGGCGGCTGTTGCGGGAGAGGGCGAGCCACTTGCGCTGGCCGGCGGCCCACGCCTTCTCCAGCTTCGGCCCGTACGTCGGGATCGCCGCGAGGTACGGCTTGCCGTGCCGGATCACCTCGACCGGGATGCGCCCGGCCGAACGCACCCTGCCGTCGGGGACGACCAGCATCTCAGGGTTCTGCCCCTGGAAGACCGCGAGGTTCTGGGCCCGCAGCTCGGCGGCGGGGCCGGTGGCCGACTTGGGGATGGCCGTCTTGACGTCGCGCTGCATGGTGGAGGGGGTGGCGTCGAGCAGCACCAGGCCCTTGACGCGGTCGCGGTGCTCGGGTGCGTACCTGGCGGCGATGAGCCCGCCCAGCGAGTGCCCGGCGAGGACGACGGGCTGGCGGCCGGCGACCCGGTCGAGCACACCGGTGAGGATGCGCCCGGTGTCGGCGAAGGTCTGCTTGCGGGTCGGCTTGTCGCTCTTGCCCTCGCCGAGCCGGTCGTAGGAGCAGACGCGGTTCTTCTTGCTCAGCGTCTTCTGCAGGGAGGCCAGCTTGTCCAGCCCGTCACCCATGCCGGCCAGCAGCACGATCACCGGCTTGCGGCCCGTGGCGGGACGACCGGAGCACGACACGTTCACCGACTTGCCGGCAACCTTGATCTTCTTGGTGCCGACGAACGGGTCGGCCTTGCGCTTGCCACCGAACGGGTCGAAGTTCGACAGGCCGGTGCCGGCCAGCGGGTCCCACGTCTGCGGAGCGGCGGCGGCCGGTCCGGCGGCGATGCCCATCCCGACGGCGGTGCACAGAGTGATCACGGCGGCTGCCTTGAACGTGCGCTTCATGTCGTCCTCCCAAGCGAGATGTCAGGCCGCCGGGCTGGTCCGGCCGGCGGTGCCGGCGGGCGATTTCGTTGATCGCCGCCGACACAGAGAACGGTATGGTTTCGGCCCCCTGCCGGTCGTCACCGCTCGGTGGACAACCTCCGGTAGCTCTCAAGGGGGACAACCGCCGCATCAGCAGGCCATGGCGGGGATCAGGTAGCGGTCAAGGATCGGGCGCCGGCGGTTGGCGGGCCGGCCGCGCAGGAGGCGGGCGCCGCCGGACTGGCCGATGCCTTCTGCCGCAGGTCAAGAGCACCGCAGCAGGCAACCCTCCCCGCTCCATCTTTGTGCAAGAAGTGACAGATGGGGCGTTTGATGCTGGGTGTCACGGTTAGAGGTCAGGCGATGACACTGTGGGAGTACATCGAGGACAGGTGGGATCTCATCGTCTTCGAGACGTGGCAGCACGCCAGCATGGTCGCCCAATGCGTGCTGGTGGCGGCCGTGCTCGGCGTGCTCATCGGCGTGGCCACCTACCGCCGCCCCAGGCCCTCGGCACTGGCCACGGCGGCGGCCGGGGTGCTGTTCACGGTGCCGTCGCTGGCCATGCTGGGCTTGCTGATCCCGCCGCTCGGCCTGGGCGTGGCCCCTGCGGTGACGGCGATCGTGCTGTACGCCCTGCTGCCCATCGTCCGCAACACGATCGTCGGCCTGCGCGACGTCGATCCCCTGCTGGTGGACGCCGCGCGCGGCATCGGAATGAGCCGCCGCAGGTCGCTGCTCAAGGTGGAGCTGCCGCTCGCCTGGCCGGTGATCCTGACGGGCATCCGCGTGGCCACGCAGCTCTCGATGGGCATCGGCGCGGTCGCCGCGTACGTCTCGGGCCCGGGGCTCGGCGAGCAGATCTTCTCCGGGCTGGCCAGGCTCGGCGGCGCGAACGCGCTCAACGCCACGCTGACCGGCACGATCGGCGTGGCGATCCTGGCGCTCGTCTTCGACGGTGTCTTCGTGCTGATCGGCCGGCTCACCACGCCGAGCCGGCGGCCCGCCTCGGGAGGTGCACGTGCCTGACCAGCGGCCGGCCGCGACGACTCACGGCGTGCCGATCGAGCTGCGCAAGGTGACCAAGGCGTTCCCCGGCGGCGGCGAGCCGGCCGTACAGGAGCTGGACCTGGACATCGCGGCGGGCGAGATCGTGGTCCTGCTCGGCCCGTCGGGCTGCGGCAAGACCACCACGATGCGGATGATCAACCGCCTGATCGAGCCGACGTCGGGCGACATCATCATCAACGGCCAGAACTCCCGCGACATCGACCCCGACCGGCTGCGCCGCCACATCGGGTACGTCATCCAGCAGGCCTGCGCTGTTCCCCACATGACGGTGGCGGCGAACATCGCCCAGGTGCCCAAGATGCTCGGCTGGGACCGCGAGCGCATCGCCGAGCGGGTGGACGAGCTGCTCACGCTGGTGGGTCTGGAGCCCGAGCAGTTCCGCGACACCTATCCGCGCCGCCTGTCGGGCGGCCAGCAGCAGCGGGTGGGCGTGGCCAGGGCGCTGGCCGCCGACCCTCCGGTGCTGCTCATGGACGAGCCGTTCGGCGCGCTCGACCCCATCACCCGCGAGCGGCTGCAGGACGAGCTGCTCCGTCTTCAGGACGACCTGGCCAAGACGATCGTCTTCGTCACGCACGACGTGGACGAGGCGCTCAAGATCGGCGACCGCATCGCGATCATGCAGCGCCCCGGGCACATCGTGCAGTACGCCCGTCCCGCCGAGATCCTCACGAACCCGGCCAGCGAGTACGTCGAGCAGTTCCTCGGCAGCGGCTCATCGATGCGGCTGCTGCGCCTGACCAAGGTGGGCGACATCGAGCTGGACCAGGTGCCGTTCTTCCCGGAGGACCGCGACTGCGCCGACGTGCTGCGCGAGGTCGAGCGCGACGGCCGGGGCTACGCGCTGATCACCGACGGGATGCGCCGCCCGCTGCGCTGGGTGAGCACGGCCGACCTCGAGGGCCGTACGGGTCCTGCCGGCTCGGCGGGCGCCCCCGTGACCGGCACGATCAGTCACCGCAGCACCTTGCAGGACGCGCTGGAGGCGCTGCTCAACGCCGACACCGACATCCTGCCGGTGGAGGGCAGGCGGCGTACGTACGCGGGCGCGCTGTCGCTGAGCACGGTGCAGAACGCGGTCCAGTCGATCAAGGCCCGCGAGCGGGAGCGGCGGCTGAAGAGGAGCGGTGCCGGATGACGGTCGACAGCGCCGCCGAGAGGCAGGCGACCACTCCGGAGCCGCGCATCGGGCGGTCGTGGCGCGCGTTCCTGCCCCCGCTGTGCTACCTGGCGGTGGCCGCCGCGATGGTCGGCTACACGCAGATCGTGCCGCTCGACGGCATCGAGCGGGGTTCGCTGAGCCTGCCGTTCCTGATGCGCCGCACGTGGGAGCACATCCAGCTGGTGTTCTTCTCGACCGTGCTGGTGCTCGCGGTGGCGCTGCCGCTGGGCGTGCTGCTGACGCGGGGCGCGCTGCGCAAGGCCACGCCGGTGGTGCTGTCGCTGGTGAACTTGGGCCAGGCCACCCCGGCGGTGGGCCTGGTGGTGCTGCTCGCGGTGCTGTTCCAGATCGGGTTCTGGACGGCGGTCGCCGCGCTGTTCGCCTACAGCCTGCTGCCCACGCTGCGCAACACGATGGTGGGCCTGGAGCAGGTGGATCCGCGCCTGGTGGACGCCGGGCGCGGCATCGGCATGTCGGCGTCGGGGGTGCTGTTCAAGGTGGAGCTGCCGATGGCGGTGCCGGTCATCCTGTCGGGCATTCGTACCACGCTGGTGCTGAACGTGGGCACGGCGGGCATCGCGGCGTTCATCGGCTCGGGCGGGCTCGGCGACCTGATCACCACCGGGGTGAGCACGCAGCGCAACCTGATCCTGGTCACCGGATGCGTGCTGATCGCGGTGCTGGCGCTGCTCATCGACTGGGGGGCCGGGCTGGCGCAGCGCCTGCTGTCCCCGAAGGGCCTCACATGAGGGCTCTCGCCGCCGCCCTCGCGGTCCTGCTCTGTGCCGCCGGGTGCGGGCTGCGGCCGGCGTCGTCGTTCGTGCCGCCGATCGAGCCGGGCAGCATCCGCCCGATCCCCGATCTGGAGGGCAAGCGGGTGCGGGTGACCTCCAAGGAGTTCACCGAGCAGCTCGTGCTCGGCAAGATCGCCGTGGTCGCCCTCACCGCGGCCGGGGCGGACGTGGTGGACCAGACGAACGTGCAGGGCAGCGTGAACGCCCGCGCCTCGCTGATCCGCGGCGACGCCGACCTGATGTGGGAGTACACGGGCACCGGCTGGATCACCTACCTGGGGCAGCAGAAGCCGGTGGAGGGCGCGCAGGCGCAGTACGAGGCCGTACGCGACCTGGACCTGCGCGAGAACGGCATCGTGTGGCTGCCGCCCGCCCCGCTGAACAACAGCTACGCGCTCGGCGTCACCAAGGCGTCGGCCGAGAAGTGGGGCCTGTCGAAGATCTCCGACATCACCAAGGTGCCGCTGCCGCAGCGCACGTTCTGCGTGGACCACGAGACCTTCGGCCGCGACGACGGCTTCCTCGGCATGCTGCGGGGCTACGGCCTGCAGTACGGCAAGGACGTGCCGAGGGCCAACGTGCGCAGGTTGTCGGTCGGCGTGCTTTACCGATCGGTGGCCACCGGGCAGTGCACGTTCGGCATGGTCACCACCACGGACGGCCGGGTGAAGGCGCTCGGCCTGGTGCTCCTGGAGGACGACCGGCACTTCTTCCCGCAGTACAACGCGGCGGTGACGATGCGGCGGCAGCTCTTCGACGCGCACCCGGAGATCGCGAAGATCTTCGCGCCCATCAGCGCGAAGCTGACCGACGACGTCATGCGCGACCTGAACGCGCAGGTGGACGTGGACGGCGACATGCCCGTGCTGGTGGCCCGCGACTGGCTCAGGTCACAGGGATTCGTCCGATGAGAGGCGTTAGCCATACCTGACCGCGGGCAGCCCGCAGGTCATGTCACAGACACCACCACCCCAGAACCAGCCCTACCCGGGCAGCACCGGCGAGATGGCGCCGGAGCCGCGCGACGAGATGCGCGACTACGTCGGCCGTGACCTGCTCGCCGGCAAGAAGGCGCTCATCACCGGCGGCGACTCGGGCATCGGCAGGGCGGTCGCCGTGGCGTTCGCCAAGGAGGGCGCGGACGTCGCGATCGCATACCTGAGCGAGCACGAGGACGCCGCGCACACCCGCAAGCTGGTCGAGGAGACCGGGCGGCGCTGCGTGCTGCTGCCCGGAGACCTCGCCGACCGCGCGCACTGCGTCTCGGTCGTCGAGCAGACCGTCTCCGAGCTGGGCGGCCTGGACGTGCTGGTGAACAACGTGGCCTACCAGCAGCCGGTGAGCGGCCTGGAGGAGCTGGACGACGAGCAGTGGGAGCACACGTTCGCCGTCAACATCCACAGCTACTACCGCGTGATGAAGGCCGCGCTCCCGCACATGCGCGAGGGCGCGGCCATCATCAACACCTCGTCGATCAACGGCCTGCGCGGCAACAAGTCGCTCATCGACTACGCCGCCACGAAGGGCGCGATCAACGCGTTCACCTACTCCATGGCCCAGAACCTGGTCGAGCGCGGCATCCGGGTCAACGCGGTGGCTCCAGGACCGGTGTGGACGCCGCTCATCCCGGCCACGATGCCGGAGGAGAAAGTGGAGAAGTTCGGCGAGCAGGTGCCGATGGGGCGACCCGCCCATCCGGACGAGATCGCCCCCTCGTACGTGTTCTTCGCCTCCGACCGGCTGTCCTCGTACTACACGGGCGAGGTGCTGGCCCCGATCGGCGGCGAGACGCTCCCCGGTTAGACGCGGCCCGAGTCCTTGATGGACACGATCGAGGCGGTCTGGAACTTCTTGTGACCCTTGCCGTCCCCGGCGACGTTCGCCGAGTAGGTCTTGGTCGTCCAGCCCAGGCTGTACTTGATGGTGATCTTGTGCTTGGTCTTGCACCGGTTGTGCCAGTAAACGGTCACCGACGTGTTCCCGTCTCCCCATGACCAGGCGAAGCACCCGGCCACCCCCCGGTGGACGCCCGCCGAGGCCGGCGTGGCGCCGAGCCCGGCGCCGAGCCCCACGGCGACGGCGGACGCGGCGGCGACGACCGCCGCGCGCTTGCGCAGGCCGGCCATACGAGCAGTGATGGACACAGGAAATCCCCCTTTTTCCGGTGGTGTGAGGAACGCCCGGCGGCACCCCGCTGCCGGGCTCGCTCCTCACCGTGCCATCGAATGGGCCGGATATCCCGCGAACTTTGTCCAGACCTGCGGTTTTGGACAGGCTCTGGACAATTGGACAATGTGTCACTCCACGTAGATCGTGCCTCCGAGGCGGCGGAACTCGGCCGCCTTCGCCGCGTAACCGGCCTGCCTGATGTCGTGGCTGATCCGCATCGAGCAGAACTTCGGCCCGCACATCGAGCAGAAGTGCGCGGTCTTGGCGGGGGCGGCGGGCAGCGTCTCGTCGTGGAACGAGCGGGCCGTGTCGGGGTCGAGCGACAGGTCGAACTGGTCCTCCCAGCGGAACTCGAAGCGCGCGTCCGACAGCGCGTCGTCCCACTCCTGCGCCTTCGGATGGCCCTTGGCCAGGTCGGCGGCATGGGCGGCGATCTTATACGTGATGACGCCGGTCTTCACGTCGTCCTTGTCCGGCAGGCCGAGGTGCTCCTTGGGGGTGACGTAACAGAGCATGGCCGTGCCGTACCAGCCGATCATGGCGGCGCCGATGCCCGAGGTGATGTGGTCGTAGCCGGGCGCGATGTCGGTGACGAGCGGGCCGAGCGTGTAGAACGGCGCGTCGTCGCACAGCTCGCGCTGGAGGTCGACGTTCTCCTTGATCTTGTGCATGGGCACGTGGCCCGGGCCCTCGATCATCACCTGGACGTCGTGCTCGCGCGCGATCTTGGTCAGCTCGCCCAGCGTGCGCAGTTCGGCGAACTGGGCCTCGTCGTTGGCGTCGGCGATCGAGCCGGGCCGCAGGCCGTCGCCGAGCGAGAACGACACGTCGTAGCGGGCCAGGATCTCGCACATCTCGGCGAAGTTCTCGTACAGGAAGCTCTCGCGGTGGTGCGCCAGGCACCAGGCGGCCATGATCGAGCCCCCGCGCGAGACGATGCCGGTCTTGCGGCCCACGGTGAGCGGCACGTGCGCGAGCCGCACGCCCGCGTGCACGGTCACGTAGTCCACGCCCTGCTCGCACTGCTCGATCAGGGTGTCGCGGAAGACCTCCCACGACAGCTCCTCAGGGCGGCCCTTGACCTTCTCCAGCGCCTGGTAGATCGGCACGGTGCCGACCGGGACCGGGGAGTTGCGCAGGATCCACTCGCGGGTCTCGTGGATGTCCGCGCCGGTGGACAGGTCCATGATCGTGTCGGCGCCCCAGCGGGTGGCCCACGTCATCTTCTCCACCTCCTCCTCGATGGAGGAGGTGACCGCCGAGTTGCCGATGTTGGCGTTGATCTTCACGAGGAAGTTACGCCCGATGATCATGGGTTCGGACTCGGGGTGGTTGACGTTCGCGGGGATGATGGCCCGGCCCGCGGCCACCTCCTCGCGGACGAACTCCGGCGAGACGCCCTCGCGTACCGCCACGAACTCCATCTCCTTGGTCACCAGGCCCCGGCGGGCGCAGGCGACCTGGGTGACCGGATGGCCGGCCGCCCGCCGCTCCTCGATCCACTCCGCCCGGCGGCGCGGCAGGCCCCGGCGCAAATCGGGCTCGTAGGAGGGGTCGGTGTACGGGCCCGAGGTGTCGTACAGGGTGACCGTCTTGTCGTTCGACAGGCGCACCTGGCGCATCGGGACCCGGAGTTCACCGCAGTAGATCTTGGAAAAGCGCGCGTCGCTCATCGCGCAAACTCCCTTCGCCGGCATTACCCGGAGCAGGTTCTGGCGGTCGGCGGCTCGCAGCCGTCCTCTCAGCCCGGTCTCCACCGGGCTCCCGCGTTCGGACGGCGCTGATCGTACCCACCCCCGCCAAGGTCCCAAACCCACCCGAAAAGGTTTGGGGGCACTTCTCAGCGGTACGGACCCCATCAGGGGAAACATGATGAGAATCGCCGCTGTCGCAGGACTACTCGTCGTGATGGCCGCATCCGGCGCCACCGCCGCCGCCGGGGACGGCATGCAACAGCACGAGGTCAGCCAGGAGCAGTACGACATCCTGATGGCCCAGTGCCGCTACTCCGATACCGGCAAGGCCAAGTGCCGCGCGAACGTCAGAGAGCTTTACCGCGTCGGCCGTACCGACCCCACCCTCGACTGCCGCACCTACGCCGGCGTGACCGTCTGCGGCACGCTCAAGCTCAGCGCCGCCGAGCGGGCCTGCGTCCGCGACTCCGAAGCCAAGGGGCTGTCGTTCCGGCGCGCCGAGGTGGAATGCTACGTCCAGTCCTGAGGAGCCGAGCGTGATCATCGTTGGTGTGGACGGCTCCCGCCCCGGCCTTGAGGCGGCCGGCTGGGCCGCCACCGAGGCCGCGCTGCGCCAGGTGCCGCTGACCGTCGCCCACGTCGTGCCCGCGTGGGTGTGTGAGGAGGGCACCTCCGTCCGGTACGCCGAGGTCGCGCGGTGGATGCGCGAGAACGCGCAGTCCGTGCTGACCTCCGCCAAGGACCGCGCGCTGCGCGAGCGGCCCCAGGTCCGCGTGGAGACCGTCCTGCTCCCCGGCGATCCCCGCGCGGCGCTGGTCAAGGCGTCCGCCGAAGCCGAGCTGCTGGTCGTCGGCAGCCGCGGCCTCGGCGGCGTGCGCGGGCTGCTCGTGGGCTCCGTCGCGTACGGGGTCGTCGCGCACGCCGAGACGAACGTCGTCCTCATCCGCGACCGCGCCGCCACGCCCGGCGAGGTGGTGGTGGGCACCGACCTGTCCGCCCGCGCGGGCAAGGCGCTGGAGTTCGCCTTCGCCGAGGCCGAGCTGCGCGGGGCGCGGCTGCGGGTCGTGCAGGCGTGGGCCTGGCCCCAGCCGGGCGGCTTCGAACCCGCCGACGACGACAGCGAACAGGGTCACCTGCTGGCGTTGCAGAGCGCGCTCGTCCCGTTGCGCGCCGAACATCCCGGCGTGGAGGTGACCGCCGAGGTGGTGCACGGGCATCCTGTCGAGGTGCTGAAGGAGGCGGCGGCCGGCGCCGAGCTGCTGGTGGTGGGCTCGCGCGGGCGGGGGCAGCTCGCGGGCATGCTGCTCGGGTCGATCAGCCAGGCCATGCTGCACCATGCGCCCTGCCCGCTCGCGGTGGTCCGCGCCCCCGACACGGCGTCGCAGCCCGGAGCACCGGTCTGACGCCTTACCCCGCGCGGCCCCCGCCCCGAGCGGGCCCGGCCCGCGCACGCAAACGTGAAAGTTACATGCGTCTCCCCAGGTCGCCCCGGGTGAGCCGATCATTCCCTTTTCCGCACCCATAGGCGAAATTTACGATCTGCGCGCAGGTTGACGACGGGAGAGCGGACCATGCGCAAGATCGGTGCCGTGCTGGCCGGGATGGTGGCCGTGATCGCGGCCGTGCTGTTCGCGACGACGCCGGCCGACGCCGCGGCCGTACGGATCATGCCGCTCGGCGACTCGATCACCGGCTCCCCCGGCTGCTGGCGCGCCCTGCTGTGGAACCGGCTGCTGAGCACCGGCCACACCAACATCGACTTCGTCGGCACGCTGCCGCCGCAGGGCTGCGGGGTCGAGCACGACGGCGACAACGAGGGACACGGCGGCTACCTCGCCACCAACGTGGCGAACCAGAACCTGCTGCCCGGCTGGCTCTCGGCCACGCGCCCCGACATCGTGCTCATGCACTTCGGCACCAACGACGTGTGGAGCAACATCCCGCCCGCGACGATCATCAGCGCGTTCACCACGCTGGTGAACCAGATGCGGGCGAGCAACCCCAACATGCGGATCCTCGTCGCCAAGATCATTCCGATGAACCCGGCCACCTGCCCCGACTGCGCCCAGCGCGCCGTGGCGCTCAACGACGCCATCCCCGCCTGGGCCGCCGCGACGACCACCGACCAGTCGCCGATCACCGTGGTCGACCAGTGGACGGGCTTCGACACCGCCACCGACACCTACGACGGGGTGCACCCGAACGCCGCCGGCGACCAGAAGATGGCCGACAAGTGGTATCCGGCCCTGGTCGAGGCGCTGTCCGGCACCCCGACCCCCACCGACACGCCCACCGTGCCCGACGGTGACTGCACGGCCACGTACAAGACGACAGGTCAGTGGCAGGGCGGCTTCCAGGGCGAGGTCACCGTCACCAACACCGGCGCCGAGCCGATGACCGGCTGGACGGTGACCTGGACGTACGCCGATGGCCAGCACCTCACCCAGCTCTGGGGCGGCACGCTGAGCGCGGACGGCTCGTCGGTGACCGTGCGGAACGCGGCGTGGAACGGCTCGCTCGCGCCGGGGGCGTCCACGACGTTCGGCTTCCTCGGCTCGTACGAGGGCGCCAACACCGCCCCCACGCCCGCCTGTTCGAGCTAGGCGGACGCCTTCACCACCGGCGGCCCCTCGCTGGCCTGCACCAGCACGAACCCCTGCCCCCTGAACGCGAGCTGCATGGCCTCACCGCTCCCCCGGCCGATCAGCGCGCCCATCTTCACCGTCCGGTTGATGCCGACCTGCAGCGAGGTGCTCCAGCACACCGCCGACTGCCCGTCGGCGTACGTCGGCATGCGCGACGCGTCGAGCAGCACCGGCGTGCCGTGGGTGGTCACCGCCACCCACCCCGTGCCGGTGACCGTGGTGTTGAACAGCCCGCCGGCCGCCACCCCCGCGCCCTGCACCCGCTTGATGTCCCACGACAGCTGCGGCTGGAAGGCGAGCAGGTTGCGGCCGTTGACCGTGATGCCCTCGTTCTCCAGGTAGAACAGGTGGATGTCGTCGGCGTTGTCGGCGAGGTAGAGCAGGCCCTGGCCGCGTACGCGCATCAGCGAGGCGCCCTCGCCCGTGACGGCCTTCTTGAGCAGCTTGCCGAGCCCGCCGCCTTCGTAGTCGAAGTCCATCTCGCCTTGGAAGGCGACCATCGAGCCCTGCTTGGCCAGCACGTCGTCGGGTAGCTGGACGCGCAGCATCTTGGCGTTCTCCAGCGCGAACCCGGGAGGGAGCTGCCGGGGGTCGAGGTTGCCGAAAACCGAACCGCGCACCTGGTGTGAACCTTCCTTCGTCGGGCGGCGTACGTAAGGGATCAACGGCCGCGGGCCTCCCGCCGTTCCCTTCGGTGCGGCTCAGCTTCCCGCGGCGCCGTCGAGCAGGTGCGCGCCGGGCGTGAAGTCGGGCAGGATGAGCGCCGAGTGCGCGGGACGTTCCTGCGCGGCGGGCGCCTCCACCAGCTCGCGCAGCATGGCGTCGCGCCGCTCCATGTCCTCGGCGGTCGCCGGGAAGATGTGGCTGCCGCCGTCGTCCACGAACGCCTGGTTCAGGGTGACGAATTCGCGGGTCTCCCGCTCGTACGCGGCGAAGGCGGCCTCGGGGTCCGGGTACGCGGCCAGCGACCCGGCCAGCATGTACGCCCCGACGAGCGCGAGGCTGGTGCCCTGCCCGGTCAGGAACGACGGCGCGTACGCCGCGTCGCCGACCAGCGCCACCCGCCCCTTCCACCAGCGCGGCATGCGGATCTGGCTGACCGTGTCGAAGAACAGGTCGTCCGCCTCGCGCATGGCGGCCACCAGGTCCTGCACCTTCCATCCCGCGTCGGCGAAGGTCTCGGCCACCAGGTCCCGCTGCGCCTCGGGGTTGCGGAAGGCGTGGAACGGCGGGTCCTTGCGCGCGAAGTTGAGGAACCCGTGCACCTCCTCGCTCTCGTCGCCGGGCGCGTAGAGGACCGCGGCCCTGCCGGGCGTGCTCCACAGCACCGCCTCGTGGGAGAGCCCGAGGACGTTCGGCATGGTGAAGCCGGCGAAAACGTAGCCGAGGTAGTGGTGGAACTGCTCCTCCGGGCCGAACAGCGCCTCCCGGGTGCGCGAGTGCAGCCCGTCCGCGCCGATCACCACCCAGTACGTGTGCCGCGCACCGCTTGCGAAGGTGACCTCCACCCCGTCCTTCGTCTCGGTCATGGTCTTGATGGAGTCGTTGAACACGAACCGCACCTCGCCGCCGGTGGCCGCGAACAGGGCGTCGGCCAGGTCGCCCCGGCGCACCTCCAGGTCCCGGCCCTCCACGCCGCCGTCGATGAGGCGCGGGTTGAGCACGGCGACCTCGTCCCCCTCGGCGCCGAGGAACGTGAAGCGGCGCATGTCCACGTTCACCTCGCGCAGCCGGGGCTCGATCCCCATGCGTCGGACCGCTTCGAGCGCGGTGCCGCGCACGTCGATCGGATAGCCGCCGCCGCGCAGCCCGCCGGCCCGCTCCACGACGGTGACGGAGAAGCCGTACCGGTTGAGCCAGTACGCCACCGCCGGGCCGGAGATGCCGCCGCCGGAGACCAGGATCTCGCGCTTCGCTGTCATGACTGATCTTCCCTTTCTGTTGGTCGTGGCGAGCAGGGGTTGGGCGGTGACGGCCCCGTGGACGAAGCCCGATCCGCGGGTCCGCGGCGCTCACTGCACTACAACGTGCAGTGTAGTTAACACTACAATGGTCAGTGTAATTCCGCTACGATCGGTTCCATGCAGACCACGAAGACCCTGCGTGAGGGCTCGCCGCACAAGCGGGCCGCCATCCTCTCGGCGGCCAGGGAGCTGTTCCTCACCGACGGCTTCGACCGTTCCAGCATCGGCGCGATCGCCGCCAAGGCAGGCGTGTCCACGCGCACGGTCTACGACTACTTCGGCGACAAGCGGACCTTGCTGCGCGCGGTCGTCGAGGCGATCGGCCAGTCGCTGATCACCGCCATCAAGGAGACGCTCGACGACACCCTCATCGACGTCACCCGGCACTCCGACCTGGAGGACGCCCTGGTCACGTTCGCCATGCGGATAGCGACCGACATGCTCGACTCGGCCGAGTACGCGACGTTGCAGCGCCTGGTCGCGGCCGAATCCGCCAACCTGCCCGCCCCCGTCGAGCAGCCCATGTCCCACGTGCCCGAAGAGGCCCTGGCCGAACGCCTGGCCGAGCTCGGCCGCGCCGGGCTCCTCGACGTCCCCGACCCCCGGCTCGCCGCCGACCACTTCATCGCGCTGACGTTCGGCGTCGCGATCAGCAGGCTCGGCTCGGCGAACGCCGCCGAGGACACCCGCGTCCGTCCGCTGATCGTGGAGGGCATACGCGCTTTCCTGCGCGCGTACCGGCCCGCCTGAGGGCCACCGTCACCGTTGAGCGCGCAGCACCGAGAGCTCAGGCCAGGGGTCGAAGCCGTGCTCGATCAGCCACGGCGTGGCCTGCAGGCAGCGCACCGCCCACCACCCGCGGATCACGTCGAGATCGACCTCACCGCCATAGCCCGCGATGACGTCGGGCAGCCGTTCCTCGTGACACAGGGTCAGGGTGGCGAGGTCGAACATCGCATCGCCCTGGCCGCCCTCCGACCAGTCGATCACTCCCGTCACCTCGTCGCCGTCCACGAACACGTGGGTGATCTGCAGGTCTCCGTGCACGAACACCGGCGTCCACGGCCGCAGCGCCGCCTCGGCGATCCGCCGGTTGCGCGTCACCACGTCCGCGCCCAGCACTTCGTTCGCGACCAGCCACTCGCAGGCGGCCTCCAGCTTCGGCAGGATCTCGTCGAGGCTCATGCCGACCCGCTCGGGCAGCGGCGCGTCGTGCAGTTTCCGTACGGCCGCGCCCGCCGCGGCCCACGCCGCCCGCGACGCCGCCGACGGCGCCTCCAGGCGGCCGAGCGCCTTACCCGGCAGGGCGGCCAGCGCCAGCACGGGCGGCTTGCGCCACAGGATCTCGGGAGTGGGGATCGGCGCCATGGCCATCGCCTCGACCTCGGCATCGATCCTGGCCTGATCGGCGTCGACCTTCAGGAACACGTCCCCGACCCGGAGGGTCGTACGCTCCTTATGGGCGACGACGACCTGAACCTCATCCACGTCGCCCATTGAACGCGACGAAGGGCGCGAACGTCGCCTCGTTTTTTCGCCGCCCGGCTAGGGTGAGGCTTTCGCCGCCCCGGCTAGGGTGGAGCCGATGTCGTGGACACTCGAAACGCCGGACGGCGCCTCGCTCGGCGTCAACGCGTGGAACTGGCGGCCGACCGTGGAACTGCTTGAGCGGGCCGGCATCATCGACGCCGAGACGGCCGGTTTGCTGGGCTGCAACATCGACGTGGAATTGTCCGGCGAGCAGGCCAGGCGCATCGCCGAATTCCTGGACACGTACCTCGCGGGCCTTCCCGGCGACGGCCGGGTCATGCTGGACGGCTCGACCACCACGGAGCCCGACACGTACGAACTGCACCGCGACGACCTCAGCCGCAACTACTCCGCGACGGCCGACTGGCTACGGACCTTCCGCGACTTCTGCCGCGCGGCGACGAACGGCTTCACCGTCGGCTGAGCGGACAGTCCGTGATTCGGCTTTTCCTCGTCAGCCGAGACAATCCTCCCCGCCGGATCCGATGCCCGTCACGTGCTGTTCCTGCCCATCGCGATGGACACCGTCTACCTCGCGACGTTCCCCACGATGATCATCCTGGGGCTGGCGTTCGCGCTCGCGTACGGACCGCTGACCATCGTCGCCACCGTCGACGCGGGAGATGTGCTCGCAAAGCTCCCCGAGCTCGAAGGCACGGTCACTGCGTCCGGAGTCTTCCCAGTCGATCAGCCGCACGCAGCGTTCGCGCTCGTCCCACATGGAGTTCGCCCGATTGCCGTCCGCCAGCCCGAGCACGGGCGGGAACGGGTTCGCGGTCAGCTTGTCGGGGTCCGCGGAGGCCAGCCATGCGGCCCCTGCTCGGAACGCCTCCAGCACCACGGGGTCGTCGCCGAGGCCGGGTCGCCTGCCGGCCAATGCCCTGGTCTTGTTCACCGCGACGGCGGGACCCCAAGGCGCGGGGGCGGCGGCTTCCACCGCGCTGACCGGGATCCGGTGCAACCGGGTGAGCGCGGCGGCCACCGCCTTGATCTGCTCGTCGGTGGCGCTCCGGCCCCGCAGGACCGTACCGGGCAGCCTGCTCATCGTGATCGCGGGAGGATGAGCGTCGAGCGCGGCTTCCAGCGGTACGGGCGCAAGGCCAGGCGCGTGCTCGGCGAGCAGCTTCAGAGCCGCCCACTCCCGGCCGGGTTCGCCCCGGCTCCACGAGACGTAGCGTTTGACGACGACGTGGTCTCGGATGTCGAGGCTGTGTGTGCACCGGCCAACCGTCATACGCCCGTCTCGCCTCCTCTTTCCGGAGTACGCGCTCCTCCAGGCATATCCAACGGGCGGGAGGGAAGAAGCCGAGACTACCGCCACGACCGGCGGCGACAGCGGAGGCAGGCCGGCTGGAACGGGCCGCCCCGGTGCCGGACCAGCACCTGCGCCCCATCGGGTGACACACCTCAGACAGCAGAAAGACCTGCCTTTCCGCAGGTCTTGAACCACAGATCGTGAGTGCCCCCTGCAGGATTCGAACCTGCGCACCCGGCTCCGGAGGCCCCGCCACGATCATGCGCCTGCCTGGACTTTCTCCCATCAGCGCTAGCTGTCTGCCCGTGCGCTGCCCGCATCGGGCAGACAGCTATTGAACATGGCAACCCACCATGCTTCACGACTGGTCCTCACCTCGGGCACGATTCATCCGCTCGATCCAAACGTCGTCATAACCGGCCATGCACCGGTGGTAAATGCGCTGAAGCACCTCCACGCTGTGCCCCGCCCACTCCGCGACCTGGGCAGCCGGTACACCCGCTGACAGCCGCCACGTGATACCGGCGTGCCGGAGGTCATACGGTCTCGCCATCAGCGGCGTGCCCAACTGCTCGGTGGAGAGCGTGAGAGCTCGCACCTTCTTCCACAACCGGGAGTAGGTGGACTTCGGGACTGGACGACCGCTCTCTGATCGGAACAGCCTGCCGTCATTGGCAACGCCATAGGTCGCGACGTGGTAGCGCAGCAGCGTCACCAGCTCGGGTGGGATGGGTACCACTCGAACGGTCTTCCTTGAGCGCCCCTTTAATGAGCGGTCGTCGTGCAGCTCACCGCTGTTGGTGTAGTCCTTGCCGACCTCGGGCGTTGACGCCTCCAGGATGAGCTTCCCCCACCCCGACTCAGGCAGATGGCAGTTGGCCAGCCGCAACCGGCTCACCTCGGCCGGCCGCATCATGGCGTAGTACATGCAGCCGAAGAAGGCGACGAAACGTTGCCCCTGGCGGCGGCCGACATAGCTACACGCTGTGAGCGCTTCAGCGACCTGGCGCGGGTTGGCGACCGCGCGAGGGTCTACCGCGTCATCAACGTTGGGCTGAGCCCAATCACTCTTGAGCGCCTTATCGTCCAGCGGGTTAGCGCCCAGCCGTTCCTCGAAGACCGCATACCGCAGTGCGTTGTAGAAAACGCGGCGGCGCCGCCGGTAGTACTCCGGCGAGGCCTCTCTGCCGTCGAGTTGCGTGGCGCAAGCGTTTAGTGCCTTGACGATGACCTTTCGCTCAGTCAGAGCGCCAAGTGGCAGAGATGCCTTTTGCAGCCATCGCAGCGCCTCCCGCACATCGTCCGGTCTTTCCTCTTCGGGCCTAGACGGGATGAATACCCAGCGCAGCGCGTCGCGCAGGAGCTTGTCGTCAGGCGCATTGCGACGGTCACGGACCAGCACCGGCGTTAAAGCGATCATGCTTTCGACGATGGACCGGCGAGAGTGAGCGGACGCTTTCGGCCACTTGTTGGCGACGTAGTCAAGCGCGTGTTGAAACCAGGTGATGCCCTGGTGTTCCCGGTGCATCGCCTCCGGCAAGCCCGTTTCAGTGTCGAAGGGCATCCCCTTACGCGCCGCCGTCATGAGTTCGGAGCGGTAAGAGTCGGCCAGGCCTGAGGTCGCGAAGGACCGGTTGAACTCGGAGCCAGCAACAACCCATCGGACGAGGTACGGCCTTGCTCGGCCCTTACGCTGCTGGATCTTCCAGATCCGGACGTCGTAGCTTTTCACGCGTCCTCCTGGGCTTCGACCCACTCGTCGAGCCAGTCACGCCTGATCCTGATAGGGCCGTTGCCTGCGAGCCGCTTGGCCCGAGGACCGGTGCCTCTGGATCGCCAGCGGTCCCAGGAACGACGCGAGATACGCAGTTCCTCGCAGACCTCCTCGACGGTGAGCCACTGATGGCGAGTGGACCGGGGGGTGGACCGATGCGTCATGATGAAGGCGCTCCTTCGAGTCATTCGGCTGCTGGAGTGCGGTCCCGGGCGTTGTGCTGCCAGGCGTAAGGCCCGGGACCAGCCTTATCGGGGGTTCGAACCGAACCCCGGTGGTGCACACGTATTGCCGTATGCATGTCTCAATTGTCTTGACTGTCGCAACATTCGTTACAGCAGAGACAGGGACACTTTAGCGCAGTGCGCACTTTTGTCCAGCATGAGAAGTCAATTCACGTCAGAATGTGTTCGCGAACAAGTAGGCCACATGTCGCATTTGTCTCGGACTTCTGATCCTGTCTAACGCCGGTCCTCTCGCGTAAGCCACACGACCATCGACGCAGACGACGCCACGAGGGCCGACGCCCACCCCACGCCCCAGGTCAACACCGCAAGCAACCACGCCGACGACACCGTCAACACCACAGGCACCACCCGTCCGCCGACATCGAGCACCAGCACCAGCGCCGACGCCAGCAGCACCGCCACCGGCACCACCCACGCCAGATCAGCACTCACCCCCATCAGGGCCGCCCCCGCCTTCCACGACAGCACCCACCCCGCCACTAGCAGAGACCGCACCACAACGCCCATCACGCCACCCTCTCCTTGTCCGCGATCACATACCGGTCACCGTCCACCCGCACCCGGCCCTCCTGCGCCAGGGCCTGCGCCACCCGGAACACCACCGGCAACGGCAAACCCGACCGCACCGTCAGCTCCGGCCCCGCCAGACCCTCCTCACCGGCATCCGCCAACAGCGACAGCGTCGCCCTGCGCGCCGCGGCGACATCCTCCTTCTCCAGGGGCGGCATCTGCGCAGGCACATCAAAGTCGACGACCTCGACCGCCGGCGCGCGCCGCCCCTTGCCCCTCTTCCGCCGCGTCGCCGGCGCGGCCTCGTCCTCGCCCTCGACCACGACCTTGGGCAGCTTCACCGTCATCACCGGCACGCCGCGCATGACCGCGCCCATCCTCGGGATGTGGCGGGCCCGCATCATGACCGGCCGGTCGGTGGCTCCCAACAGGTAGCCGCATCCCTTGGTCACGGCCTGCGTGCCCGGGAAATGGATCTTGATGAGGTGCGGGTAGGCGCTCATCCGCTCCCCGAACGTGGCCGAGGCGATCCTGCGGTCCGACACCCGCAAGACCACGACGTTGCCCGACGTGACCAGGGACAGGATGTCGCCGCCGCCCATCCCGGCCACGTAGACGTTCTGGTCCAGCGTCCATACCGTCATGCCGCACTTCGACCCTTCGGCGAGGATGTCGTGCACGATCGTGGCCAGGTCCTCGTGCCTGGCCACCAGGTGGAACTCGTCGATGGCGATTACGAGCATGGGCATGCCGTGCGCGCCCGGGTGGTCGTAGGACTGCACGCCCCGATGCGTGACGCCGTCCTCGTCGGTCCACTCGATCTGCGCCAGCAGCGCGCGGCGGCGTTGCATCTCGGCCTGGTAGGCGTACAGCCTCTCCCGGATCGTGTCGATGCCGAGCGCGTGCGGCACGTGCGGCAGCAGCGACGGGCAGCTCTGCCCGTCCTGCGGGTCGAGGTAGTCCAGCACGATCCGGCCGCCCGTACGGGCGAACTCGGCGGCGGCGATCTTCAGGATCGAGCTCTTGCCGGTGCGCATCGCGCCGAAGATGCCGACCGGCAGCGGGCCGGAGCCGGGCTCCCACACCTGCAACGCGGAGTCACCCCAGCCGTCCTCGAACGGCCCGATCGGCAGGACCCCGGTGTCCATGTCGAGCAGCGGCTCAGTCCACAGCTCCGGCTCGACCACGGCCAACTTCTTCAGGAACGTGACCACTGCGGCGTTCTGCGCGCCGTCGTCCGGCTCCTCGATGTGCACAAAGTTGATGGCGACGCCGAAGTCGCTGCAGATCCGCTTGCGCGACTGCATGGCCTCCTCGGTCGTCTGCCCGTCCAGCACCACCCGGTAGCGCACGCCTTCAGCACCGCCGCGCGCGAACTCCTCGCGGCCGACCAGCGTGGACCCGGGCAGCGCTCCCCTCGTACCGGCTGTCTTCTGGGCCCACCTGGTCACGATCGGGTCGGCCTCCAGCTCCTTGGCCTTCGCGGCCTCCAGCGCGTGCCGCTTGCGCACCGGCCGCGTGATGTAGTTGCGGTTGCGCCACACGGCCGGGACCGTCCACAGACCGGCCGCCGCGAAGTACACGCTCTGCATCAGCCCGGTCGCACCGACCTCGGCCGCGACCGGCAGCCACAGACCCGCGCCGACCTGCCACCAGCGGCCCGTCAGCACCGTGCGCGTGGTCGGGAACAGGGCACGCACCGTCGCGGCAGCGGCGGCGATGCCCGCCTCACCGACGAGCACCTGCCAGGCAGGCGTGTCGGCCAGGTGGAGGAGCGCGCCCGCGCCCCACACGCCGGCGGCGGTGGCGTGCGGAGCGATCGCACGACCGTAGCGATGCACAGTCTTGCGGGCGAAGGAGCGGGCGGCCGCGGCGAGGGCCGCGGCCTGCTCGTCGTCGTTCCGGTCGTGGTCGGACTGGTTGTCGGGCTGCTGATCAGTGGTGGTGTGGCGGGCCACCTGGTGCTCCCTCAGTTCTCGTAGAAGGTGATCCGGCGCACGACCCGGACGGGCGCGGACCGCACCGCGCGGGCGATGTCGCCGTGTCCGTAGTCGAGCGCGCTGATGACGGCGGCCACCGTGGGCTGGCCACCGCCGCACGCGACCACCAGCCGCGCGGTGGCGTGGGTGACCAGCGCGGCCGCGTTGGCTTCCTGCTCAGCGGTGGCCAGCGCCTCCCACATGCGGGTCACCGTCCGGTTGTCCAGCCCGTCCGCCTGTACCGCGTGGAACGCCTGCAGGGCGAGGTTGTACTTGTTGCGGGCGCGCTTGGCCACGTCCATCGCGTCCTCGTGCACGTTGCGGGCGTCGGCTTCGAGGTAGCCGCTGGACCGGAAGAAGGCCCGCAGCCAGGCCATGAACCTTTCAAAGCCGCCCGTGGCCAGCGCCTCCTGGAGCTGGGGCACGGTGGGCAGGCGCATGGTGGTGCCGTCACCGGCAGGCGCGAGGGGAGCCTGCGACATGTCGATCCCTTCGAGTTCGAGCGGAGGGGCGGGTGCGATGGGCTGCTCGTCGGCCGGCGGCGCCGCGATGGCGGACGGTGGAGCTGCGATGGCAGGCGGTGCGGACCGCTCGACGACGACCTCGACCTGCGTCGTGCTCGCCGAATCGACGACCGGGGTGTCACGCCGCGGCGGGGGTGGCGGCGTTTGGGGGCGCGTCCGCTCGATGCGCACCTGCTCGTCAGGCTCAGGCTCGGTCGGCTGCGACTGCTGACCGCCGCGGCGGTCGTCCTGGTCGCGCCGCCGCCCGGGTGCGAGCGCCTGCTTGATGAACGCGATGGCGACGTTCGTGGTCGTGGCCGTCCATGTCCGTTCGACGGTGAGATCGACCTGGGCGGGCTGGTCGGCATCCGGCTTGCGGAAGTAGAACCAGCCGCCGACGACGAACAGCGCGAACGCCACGATCACGGCGAGCACCGCCCCCACGGCGTCGCTCACGACCAGCTCTCCACGGTCTGGCGCATCACCTCAGCGGTGAACGCGTCGTACTCCAGCGGGCCCCAGACCGACCCGAACGCGATCCCGCCGAAGATCCACAGGATCGAGCAGGCCACGAAGGTCGGCATGTCCGGCTTGCTGTCCTTGGCGATGTCCTTGACCACCGCGCCGGCCATGAACGCGAACGCCGAGGCGAGCAGAAACAGCACCACCGACCCGATGAGCGTCGAGATCGCGCCGCGCGTGGCCATCTCGACCAACCACGCGCCGAGGTTGACGCACAGGCGTCCGACCGGCAGCAGAAACATGCTGGCCGAGAACATGAGCAGGAGGCAGACGGCCAGCACGCCGAGCGGCTTGCCCGGCAGCTTGTCCTTCTTGCGGATGCCCGCGAAGACCCAGCCCAGGCCGAACGAGAACCCGCCGCCGAGAACCAGAGTGATCATGAGGGGATGTCCTTTCAGGCGAGGAACAAGAGGGGAAGGGCGATCATCAGCAGGTAGGCGGAGACCGTGATCGGCCCCCAAAACTTCAGGCCGGGCCAGCACACGGCGGACCAGAAGGCGACCCACACGCGCGGGAACCCCGACAGCGACTTGAGCCTCGGCAGCTGCGCGCGGGCCAGCCCTGGCAGGCCCTCCTCGCGGAACTTCCGCCAGCGGCGCCGGTAGTCACCGGCACCGAGGAACGCGATCGCCGTGCAGGTGAAGCACCAGGTCACGGCGAACCAGCCGTGGACGCGGGCGAACACGTCGAGCAGACCGGCCTCCCACGGCACGTACTCGCGTGCCCGGTGGTAGGCGCGCACCGTGGCCACCGAGGGCAGCCGCGCCGTGCGCAGGCCCGGCATGCGCGCCCGCTCCTCCAACAGTTCGATCCACGACGGCCGGGCAGGCGTCGGAGCCGGCTCGGGCTCGGGGGCTGGCCGTTCCGGCTCCTCGCGCGGCCGATCGGCGAGGCCTTCCGGCGGCACGAACTGGAACGTCATTGCTGCGGCCTCTCCGCGTCCTCGACGTTCAGCTTCTCGGCCATCTTCTTGGCCTGTTCGCGCAGATCAGCAGCGATGCTCGCAGCCCTGGACGGGTCGTGCTCGGCGAGCTGCTTGATCTCGCTCGCCAACCACTCGGCGGCGCGGAGGAACTCCGTCCACGGGTGGCGGGCATCGGCGATCCTGCGCTCGGCGTAGGCCAGCCGATTGGACGCTGACACAACTCCTCCTTGATCACTGTGCGTGAGGGTGTTACGGTGGGCCTCGCGCGCGCCGCGCGCGGCGCGCCGCGCGCCCACGCGTTGGAAGCCCCGTACGACCGGCCCCGACCGGGCCTGCGGTGTTACGAGCCCGCCAATGCGGTCACAGACAGTCACAGCGAGTCCTCGGCGCACGACCGCACGAACGCGTCCCAATCGAGATCGACGTCTGGCAGCGACTCCAGATGCCAGGCCAGCAGAGGCCGCGAAACCCGCAGCGCGATCGGCTCACCATCGGGCACGCGCACATCCCAGCGGGCGTACTCCTCATCCAGCGGAAACGCCGACAGCGCCGCGCAGTCCGCGCGACCGTCCAGGCCCGCGGTGAGCACGTCCAGCGGCACGTCCACGCCGGCGCCGCCTTCGACGCTGAGGCGGACGAGGTACGGGTCGTCGGCGCGGTGCTCCAGTTCGACCATGACGACGGTGTCATCATCGGCGAGATGGTCCCAGGCGGGGATCAGCATGTAGCGGACGGCGGTGGTCATGGGGTGTCTCCGTGAGGCTCGTCGGTAGTGGTGTTGTCGGTGAGGACGGGACGAGCTTTCGTCCCCTCCTCGTCCTTGTCGTCCTCCGAGGACGGGCGGCCGTTCGTCCCCGGCTCGTCCCCGGCCGGGGCGGAGGACGGTCCCCCGTTCGTCCCCTGGGGACGGTCCTCGGGCGTCGTCTTCAACGGCGGCTCGGCAGGGGCCTCGGCGCGCAGCCTCTGCAGGAGGACCGTGGCGCGCTGCGTGGAGATCGGTGTCCCCGAAGCGCGGACGGCGTCCCGGAGCGTGTCGCGGGTGAGGTTCGTCCCCGCCTTCTTCAGGTCGGCGACGATGCGCCACCCGAGCGGCATCAGCTCGTCAACGCTGTCCCACTCGGGGGGACGGCTGCCTGCTCGTCCCCTGGTCCGTCCTCCTCGGGGACGGGGGACGGTCCTGTCTGTCGCCCTCCGCCTCGTCCCCGCCCGCGGCCGGGGACGGTCCTCGGTCTTCGGCGGGGACGGAACCTGTTCCGT
Organism: Nonomuraea fastidiosa; assembly: GCF_042751225.1. Lineage (NCBI taxonomy): Bacteria > Bacillati > Actinomycetota > Actinomycetes > Streptosporangiales > Streptosporangiaceae > Nonomuraea > Nonomuraea fastidiosa. The sequence continues at coordinate 4,440,959 of NZ_CP170570.1, read as the reverse complement.
CCCCGTGTCGTCCCCGCCCGACCGAGGGGACGGGACCGGCGTCGTCCCCGGGAACGGAGAGGGGACGGATGTGGCCGCCGGCAGGTCCTTCGTCCTCTGCTGCGGCGGGACGATCGGGGGACGGGCGTCTCCTTCGCTGGCTCCCACGGCGAGGCGGGCTTGGCATCGATGAGCGCCGAGGTGTTGTAGAGCGCGGCGATCTGGGCCAGCAGGGCCTCCTGCCGGGACTGATCGACGGCCAGGCCGGTGTGCTCGACCGCCTGGTCCATCGCCTTATCGAGCTTGGCGAGCGCGGCGCGGATCTTGCGCTCGGACGCGCCGCCCTCACGCAGCATCTTGGCCTTCTTGGCGGCCAGCGCGACCCTGGTCAGACGGCGGTGGGCGTCCACCTCCTGCGCGGTGCGGTCCCTCGTCTCGGCCAGGCCGAGCCTGACCAGCATCCGCTCGGGGGTGATGCGCCAGTTAATACGGCCGGTACCGCGAATGCGGTGACGCTCGATGGCCATGCCGCGCTCCCACAACCAGGCGGCGACCAGCGGCGCAGCCAACCGGAACACAGCCTCGGGCAGGGTACGCGCGTCCATGGACGACAGCACGGCGGTCAGGCAGGTCAGGGCCCACACGGCGATGCCGTCGAGGCCGGCGGAGTAGTTCTCGCGCATGTTGCGGCGGGCGCGCACGGCGCTGGTGATGATCGCAACCTCGATGAACGCGAACAGTAGCAACCGCAGCGGACCGTCGAGCCCCAGCACGTCACCGGAGAAGCGCCACATGCCCTGGGCGGACACGCCAGTGGCGATGGAGGCCGCCACGATGGTCAGCACGTCCTCGACGGGGCGCGGGGCGACGTACCTGGCCCACAGCCAAGAGACGACGCGCCAGACCAGCCTGAGCACCCGGATCGCCAGGACGAATACGACCACACCGGTCCCCGCGATCACCATCGCGAGGACCGGGTGTGCCTCGGCCCACGCGATCACGCGGAAGATGTCCATGAAAGGGGTCTCCTTAAAGACAAGCGGTACCGCTGTCGCTTTGAGTAAGGTGTCAAGCTGCGCCCCGGGCGGCCTCGGCCGTCCGACTGGCCTCATCGTCGGCGATCGCGTCGAGGACTTCCTTCACCAGGGGCGCGCGGGCCGGCCCGGTGAGGCCGCCGCGGGCGCCGTGCAGGCTGTGGACCGACCCGCCAACGGTGCGGATGACCAGGGCCTCTTCGATGACGGCAGCGCGCAGGCAAGCCGTGCGCACCGGGCAGGGCTGACACAGCAGCCGTGCCCGACGTCGGGTCAGTCCCGCGGCGAACCAGGCCGCAGGGTTGGCGCGGGGGCAGATGCCATGCTCGGCGACCGTCGCGTTGAGGCTGCGGACCTCGGCTTGGAGCCGATGCTCGAGCGGGGATGTCGGCGTCTTGGAAGCGGTCATTGGTCACCCGGTTTCCGCCTGAGCGCTCTTGGGCGCGCTGGTTGTGGCTGGAGGGATTTTCAGAAGGGGGCAGGCGCGGCAGCCGCCTGCTGGTAGGTTCATGGTAGGGCTACCACCGTGGTAGTGCAAGCCGTTGATGCTACGGCACACTCGGGGGACCGGATCATGACCTCTAAGGTGGGACCCGACCACGGAGCACATGGAGAGATCGCATGCCGATGCCGCCTGCGAAGGCCCAGGCCATAGCGGATGAGCTCGCCGCCGCCATCCGGCGCGGCGACTACCCGCCAGGCAGCTGGCTGCCCTCCGAACGCGACCTCTCCCGGGCGCACGAGGCTGACCGGTCCACCATCCGAAATGCCATCGCCCAGCTCGTCAACCAGGGCCTCGCCGAGCGCGTTCCCCGGCAAGGCACACGGGTCTGCGACCCCGCTGCCCCACCGGCGCCCCGGCCGGCCCAAGCAGACCCTGATTCCCAGATCGCTTGCGGATCACCGCAGCGCTGCCTCACCCTGGCCGGTATGACGTCATGGCTGGCATCGCAGGACAGGCTGACGCTCGTCCGAGTCGCGGACATCGCGACGGTGCAGGTCGTCGTGCCCGGCGAGTCCGACCCTCGCCTGCATCCGTCCAAGCGCCTGCAGCGCGCCGAGGAGGTCCAGGTGATGGTCGGCAGCTCGGCCGGCGTCACGATGTGCGCGGCCACCTGCCCCGGCCGTGACGCGCTGTGGGCACGGGAGGAGTTGCTGCGCCTGGTGAGCAGGCTGCGGCGGACCCCCGCGGGCGATGAGGAGATGTACGTGCTCGCGCCTGCATCGTGGCCGCGCAGGCGGCCGGAGCAGGCGTGGATGATGTCGCCCGAGCTGCCCGATCCCCAATAACAACATCACCCATTTACTAGGAAAAGCTGTATGGTGACGGCATGGCTCGTCACCATAAGATCGCCGACGACATCAAAGCCAAGATCCTCGACGGCACCTACCCCGTCGGATCAATCCTCCCCGGCAACCGCGACCTCCAGCTCATCTACGGCGCAGCCTCCGGCACGATTTACAACGCCATCCAGAACCTCAAGGCAGAACAGCTCATCCGCCTCAGCGTCGGCGAAGGCATGGAAGTCCTGCCGCCGCCCACCGTCGTGGACCTCATCCTGCACGGCGACCACGGGCACGGCCCGCTCCCCTGGGCCAAGTGCTGCGAACGCTCCGGCGTTGACGGCGCGATGGTCACAGGCAAGGTCACCACCAGCACCGCCTCCCCCGACGTCGCCGAGCTCCTCGGCATCAACGAGGGCGACGAGGTGGTCATCCGCAACCGCCGAGCCATCGCCGGCCTAAGCGTTGTACGGGTCGATCAGGCGATCTACCCGCTTGAGCTCGTCCGCGACACTCCCCTCACCCAGCAGGGCCAGGTCCAAGGCGGCGTATACCGCGCTCTCGCCGACGCGGACATGGAACCGTACGCCATCGCGCGGCGGATCATCTCCACACGGCTGGCGACCGACGCCGAGGCCAAGACGATGAAGCTCGTGAAGCGGTCGATGCTTCTCACCTACGACCAGGTGATCATTGACCGGGAAGGGCGGCGGATCGAGCTGCTGCGCTTTGCCGCCAACCCTGCCCGCGTCAGGTTCGTCGATGAGGAGATGCCGCTGTAGGTCCCACTGAATGGCGGCGACGTCAGCTATTGGGCCGACGTGCGCGCGGCTTCCCTAAGGACCTTCTCGACCCGGATAGGTTCGCCGTCGATTCGGGCCCGCTCGTTCCGCAGCGTGGACAGGGCAGCGAGACGATCGTCGCGAGCCTGTGCAAAGGCTTCCCGCTGCTCCTCGGTGACCTCCGCTTCTCCGGAGGCGAGCGCCGTGCTCGGCGGCAACTGGCTCACGAGCTTCCGCACCCGCTCGTCGGCCGCGTCGTAGGCGCGTTGCGCCTCGATGGCCGTCTCCGTGATCTCGATGTCCGCCACGCTTGCCTCCCCTTGTTGGTGCAGGACGGATCTTCCGGACACCGGCTGCAGGCGATCTTGTGAGGGGCGACGATGTGCCCCATGAAGGCACACGAGGATGACCAGGCCAAGGCTGAGCGGCGGCTATAAGAAATGCTGGAGGAGCACATCGAGGCGGTGGAGCAGCCGCCTGAGGAACTGAGAGAGCAGGTGCGGGCGATGTTTTCGCAGCGCTGAGACCGCCCACCCGCCGCATAGGCAAGAACGGAGATCTTAGGTCCGAGGGCATCGTCCGACTTGGAGGTGGGGCGATGCCCTCTTTACGCCCACGCTTCGCGGCCGCGGCCGGGGAATGCGACAACTTCGACGAGGTCAGCCAGATCGACGTGCTTGGTCAGCTCGGCGATGGTGGCGCAGTAGCCGAGCAGGTACTTCCGGCCGTTGACGGTCTGGGTCACTTTCATGAGCGCGCGGGAGTCCAGTTGGATGACCTCCACCGTGATGCCGCCGGGGCCGCTCCATACCGCCACGAGCCAAAAGCTACATAAATAGGACCCAAGCTCACAATTCGGGCTTGGGCGGTGCGATGGCGGCCTGCCGCTTCATGCGGCCGGACAACTCCTTCAGGGCGTGGCGGAGCTGGGCAACAGCTTCAGCATCCGGAAACGAGCGCTCCAGCGCCAGGCAGAGCGAGCTGGAGCGCGCGGCGATCGCCGACGACAACCGAGGCGTAGACAACGCGATCATGCCGTGCTCAACAGCGCGCTCAGGGTCACCCAGCTTCAGCCACGCCATCCCACAGTCCAAAGCGGCGATCGCCAGCCGCGTCGGCGAGATGCTGGGGTCCTCCTCATAGATCGCCAACGCCTCCTGCGCGCACGCCTGCGCCTGCTGGTGCTGCCCCGTCCACAGATTCGACGACGCGGCGATCGACCAGGCCCGCGCAGCATCCGCAGTCCACAACCCGCGCACATGCACCGGCTGCTGGTCCGCCTCACGACGCAGATCCGCCAGGGCCGTACTCGCCGGCTCGACCTGACCGAGCCTGGCATGAGCCCGTGCCAGCTGCCCGAGCAGGCGCACATAGGCGGGGCTGCCGACCGGCGCCAGAGCCAGACCCCGCTGTACGGCGTGCAGCGACCGATCCGGCCGATCGTCATAGAAGTAGATAGTCGCCTCTACGTCCCACGACCACGCCTGCGCCTCCGGATGGTCGGCCTGATCGGCGTGATGGCGCGCATCCGCGGCGTACGCCAGCGCCGGCCGCACCTCCCCGCGGTCATGAGCCGCCCACGCCAGCACCAGCGACAGCCACGCGGCATCGATATACAGCTCCCGACGCTGCTTGAGCGTCATCCGATGCTCAAGCAGCCGCGCGACATGACGCCGATCACCGCCGGCTCTCTCCCACACCTCGTCCGCGTCGTAACGCGCGTAGTGGTAGCCGTAGTAGTCGATGGCCTGGCGCACCTGGTCCAGCGTGCTCGATCCGATCTCGGTCTCCTCGCTGCGGCGCGTCAGCTCACGTGCCTCGTCCTCGCTGCCTCGCAGCACCTCCGGCGCGGCAAAGGCGGCGATTCCCAGACGCAGCGCGTCACGACGGTTCGTACGATCACCCCCCGATCGCGGGCTGTAGTCCACGCCGAACCCGAGCTGGACCGGCCCGGTCTCGAACAACCGACATAAACGATCTTGGTAGTCCGAGTCGCAATGCCCTCCGTTCTCCCACCGCCGCCAACCACGCTCCGAAGCGCCCCGCGGAGGCAACCCCGCCGCCTCCGCAGCCGCAGCAAGCCGAGCGACGGCCTGCGCCACACTCCACCCGCGAGCCAGCCGGTGGCCTTTCAAGAGACTGTGCCCGCAGCAGTCGTGTATCGCCTGAGCGATCTCCTCCAGCGCTGCCGCCGGCAATGACTCGCCATGCACAGCCAGCGCCTGTCTGCGGAACTGGGCGGCATGGTCCTGGTGAGACGTGGGCACGCGCCCCCTCCCGGAATCGGGCAGTCCTCTACCCCCAGCCTTCCCCGGCTTCCCGGACTGAGCAAGAGGTCATCTGGTGTCCGCACCCCGGACACCAGCCGTCCCACCCCTGACTCCACTTGCCACCTGGTGCGTCAGCACGCCCTGGCGCACAGTGCGCACATGGCTCAGCTCAAAATCCCTGCCACCGCTCTGACCGTGCGCGGCGGCCGCACCCTGTCAGGCACAGTGATGGTGGACGGGTCCAAGAACGCAGCTCTGCCGCTGCTTGCCGCCGCAGCCGTACTTGGCAAGCCGGTCACCGTCACCAACTTGCCCGCTTCATCAGACGTGGTCGCGCTCACCACTCTGATCGCTTCAACCGGCGTCCTGGCGAATACATCTGGCCCCCACACCGTGCACTTCACCCCCAACGGCCGTGTCGGCCGCATCGACCGGGCCCTGGCCGCGCGCATCCGCGCCTCGTACTACTTAGTGCCAGCTCTCCTGGCACACGGGGTCGCCGACCTGCCCTGGCCGGGCGGCTGCAATGTCGGGGAGCGTGGTATGGATCTGCACTTCACCGTCTATGAGGCTTTCGGCGACACCGTCCACACCGACAGCAACGGCTACCGGATCATCCTCGGCCGAGCTCGGGAACGCTCGCTCGTCGAGATCAAATTGCCGTTCCGGTCTCGCGGCACAACCGTGGTCGCGCTGCTGCGGGCGCTGGTCGCTCAACGTCCGCTGCTACTTCATTCGCCGTCCCTGTCCCCTGAGGTGACCGGTCTCGTCGAGGCCCTGGGCCTGGCCGACCATTACGCGGCCTACCTGCCTGATGGCGCCCTGTACGTCGAGCCTGGTGCAGCCTGCCCCGTCCGCTGGAAGGTCCCCGGTGACAAGATCGAGGCCGGGACGCTGCTGTGTGCGATGGCTGCAACCGGCGGTCACGGCCGTGTCCTCGGTGTCGATTCCCGGCACCTCACACCGCTCACCACTCTTTTGACCACGGCCGGCTTCCCCATCGCCATCGTCAACGGTGGTGTCGAACTCGCCAGAGGTGTCAGCCCTACGCAGAAGCCCATCAGACCCATCAAAGCGATCGCGTCCCTTGAGTCTCTGTCCGACCTCGACGCCGACTTCGAGCCGCCGTTGATGGCGTTGGCTCTAACCCGCACAGGCGAGCACGCGTTCGCCGACGAGATCAATCCTGGCCGGCACGCCAACCTGCTGAGCCAGCTGCGCCGCCTCGGCGCGGTCATAGTCGAGGATTCCCCCACCGCCTGCCGGCTTACCGGCCCTCAGACGCTGACCGGCGCGCGCGTGGAGGCCCTTGACATCCGCACCGGAGCCGCGCTCATGGTCGCCGCCCTGGCCGCTGAAGGAACCACGGTCGTGACCAGGGTGGATCAACTGCGTCGAGGGCACGCCGACCTGCCCGGCAAGCTCCGCCTCTTGGGAGCCGACATCATCGACGGTCCCCCCGAGGGCTGAGCCATGGTAACGACCGCGGCCGCAGGTCGGCTCCCGGCTCGATCTGTGCAAGCCATCCTCGCCACCACCGACGTGCACTCCGCACTGGACAACGCTGAGCCGCTGCTCAGCCACCTGCATCACGCACGACCGACGACGCTCATCGTGGACTGCGGCGACTTTTTCGAGGGCAGCGGCTACTACCTGCTCGGCGGCGGCGCGCTGGAGCGACAGACGCTCATGCGCCTGTACGACGTGCTGGCCCCAGGCAATCACGGCTGGCGCCACCACCTCGCACCAGACCTGCGTGCGCTGACCGTGTGTGCGAACATTAACCAGGCTGGGCTGCCGGTCTTTCATCCCTTCCGCGCCGTAGATATCGACGGCCAATGCGTCGCTGTCACCGCAGTCCTCGGCGAGCAGGCGTTCGCCTGCCTGCCAGCCGACTGCCGCTCCGACCTCACCTTCATCCCGCCTGACCAGGCGCTGCACACCCTAGCGAACCGCCATCGGGCAGACTCCTGGGTTGTGCTAAGCCACGCCGGCTACGAACACGATCTGAAGCTCGCGGCGGCGTGCCCGCATCTAGACGTCATCTTCTCCGGTCACTGCCACAGCGACCAGTACGGGCCCACGACAGTCGGCACCACCGTGGTGGTCAAAGGGCGCGAGCTGGCCGAAGGCTACGCTGTGGCCGCCCCGGACGGGGCAGGCTGGCGTGCTAGCGTCCACACCTTCGCGCCGTCCTCCGGCGTCCCTGAGACGCTGCAGGACATCGCAAACGGCATCGACCGCATCCGCGGCCGCCTCCGCGCGCCGCTCGGCGTGCTGGCACCCCGCTATCGCCACCGGCAGCTGGACAGGTCATGCCTGCTGCGCGAGGTAGCCGACTACCTGCTGCGCAGCGGGACAGAGGCGGTGCTGCTGAACGAGACCAGTCTGCGCACCATCTACCTTCGCGAATACCTGACCGTGGGCACGCTGCTGGGCATCGAACCTTTCGACAACCAGCTCGTCACCACACCGCTGCCCGGCACCTTCGCCGGCCGCCCTCATGACCTTCTAACCGATCTGACCCGATGGATGGGGCCGATCATCACCGCCCCCGATCCTCTGCCTGGGCACCTGCGTCAGGTCGTGACGACCCGTTACGTGGCCTCGTCGTTCTTCGACACTCCGGTCCTCACCCACGGCCAGCCATTCGCCGACGTTATCCGCCATGTGCTCCGAACCAACCGCCCCTGATGAGAGGAGAACATGATTCTCACCGGCCCGGAGATCAATGCCGCAGTCGCAGACGGCAGAATCCGCATCACCCCCTACAGCCCCGACCAGGTCAACCCGAACAGCTACAACGTCCGGCTCGGCGAGACACTGGTCACCTACGCCACGCCCATCATCGACGCTTACCGCGTCAACCCGACCTGCACGCACTACATCGACTCGACCGGCTTCGTCCTGCAGCCCGGCGAGCTGTACCTCGGCCACACCCAGGAAGAAGTCGGCAGCGACGTGTTCGTGCCGCTGCTGTTCGGACGCTCCTCGGTCGGGCGCCTCGGCCTGTTCGTCGAGATCACCGCCCCGATCGGAGACGTGGGCTTCCACGGCCAATGGACCCTGATGCTGTCACCCGTCCGGCCACTACGTGTCTATCCGGGGATGCGGATCGGCCAGATCATGTTCTTCGTGTCGGTCGGCCACATCGACCCCTACCACGGTAAATACCAAGCCTCCTCTGGGCCGCAGCCGTCGCGGCTGTGGCGCGACGCGCGGACAGCAGGAGTGCCAGCGTGATCCTCACCGGCCGGGCCATCGCAGCCGCCGTGGCGGCAGGCGAAATCACCATCACCCCATACGACGAGAATCGCCTCTCGCCGAACGCCTACGACTGGCGGCTCGGCGAACGTCTACGCGTGTGCGACCACGACCTCGACGCCGCGCAACCAGCGGACTTCCCTGAAATCGTCATGCCACCGCAGGGATTCGTGCTCAAACCCGGAGTGCTATACCTCGGCCACACCCTAGAGCGAACCGCCTCCGAGCGGTACGCCCAGTTCCTCAACGGCGATCGCACCATCGGCGGTCTCGGCATCTGGGTCCACGTGTCCGCGCCACTCGGTCACGCCGGTCATGCCATCCAGTGGACGCTGGAAATCCGGGTCGCCCGCCCCGTGCGGGTCTACCCCGGAATGACCTGCGGAAAGGTCATCTTCCTCCAGACCTTCGGCGCCTCCGCCAGCTACCAGGCCCTCGGCCGCAAATACACACGATCCTGCGGGATCGACGTCTCCCGCCTGTACGAAGAGATCGGACGACACCCATGACCGACGAGCTGCTCGGCGGCCCTGTACTGACCGCGCTCGACATGCCCGTGGCCAGCCCCGGAGGCAGTATCGAACTGCTCTATGACCTGTACACCGGGCTCATGCCGCTGATCGACGCCACGGTCTACATGCTGCCCGGAGACCCGCGCGCTCACGTGCCCGCTGGCGTTCGACTGGTCAACGCCCACGGTAAATGCCTCGACGGCGCGCAGTTCTGGGAGTATGTGGATCGGCTCCGCGCCACGCTCGCGGAATCGGTCCGCCCTGACGTGATCGACGTCGTCCACCTCCAGCACCTGACTTTCGGCGCGACGCCCGCTCTCATCCGGTTACTCCCCCGCCACCCGGCTATCGCGCTGGTCCACGGCACTGACCTTCTCACCGCCGCCGCTCACCCGACACAGCGGCACGTGCTCGCCGAAACCGTCAGCGCCAGCCGAGCGGTCGTAGTGCCAACGTCGGCCATGGCCGACCGCCTCATCGCGCTCCATAACGAAGCCCGGCGAGCCCGGATCGAACACATCCCGTGGGGCATCCCCGACAAACTGATCCACACGCCGCCGCTCCCCACCAGGCCTCCAGACGGCACGCTCCGTGTCCTCTACGCAGGCCGTCTCAGCGCCGAGAAGGGATTCAACGTCATCTACCGTGCCGTCACCGCCATCGACGGGGTGCATCTGTCCATCGCGGCGCCACACGACCAGTACGCCGCTCACCCCATCAGAGAGCACCGATCCCGATGCCCGCACACCTACCTCGGCTGGCTGCCCCGGCGCTGGCTGTGGAAGATCTTCCCCGACCACGACGTGCTGATCGTGCCGTCCACCACCCTGGAAGCCTTCGGCCTGACCCCTGTGGAGGCGCAGGCGTGCGGCCTGCCCGTGCTCTATCACCCCGCGCCCGGCCTGAAGGAAGTGCTCGGCGACTCCGCGCTGGGCGTCAACATGACCAACATCCCTGCGCTGACCAGGGTGTTGCGCGGCTTACAAGCCGACCCAACGATCCTGCATGAGCTGCGCGAAGCCGGCCGACGCAACGCCGCCCGCTACCCGCTGTCGGCCACCGCGGCCGAGCTGCAAAAGCTCGGCCGCGACATGTGACGATCGCCGCGCAAGCACAGACCGATCACTACGCTGGCCAGTGAACACCCGCCTCCGCACAAGGACCCATCATGGACGACACCTACGCGTCAATCACCCAGTTGCTTGAGCAGGGAGTGCGCAAGCAGGTGTTCCCAGGCGCGGTCTGGGCGATCGGCAACGCCGCAGGCATACTGGACTGCGGAGCGTACGGGCTGGCCGACCCTCGCGACCCCGGCTCAGCGATGCAACCCGACACGATCTTCGACCTCGCCAGCCTGACGAAGATCGTCGCTGTGTGGTCCGTCATCGGCAGCCTGTGGGAGGACCAGCGGCTGCCGCTGGATGAGCCGCTGGCCACATTCTGGCCCGAGGTATCGGGCCGTCCGCTCGGCCTCGTCACCGCGCGCCACCTGCTCACCCACACCGCGGGCGTGCCACTGCGGGCCAGGCTCAAGGCGTCGTACGGCACCGACCCCCGCGCCGTCAGGGAGGGAGTGCTCCGTGAAGCACTCCACCGGCCGCCCGGCGAGGCCGTCGAGTACACCGACCGCGCCGCCCTCATCCTCGGCTACCTCGCCGAATACCTCGCCGGCGCCCCGCTCGACCGGCTCGCCGCGAGCCTGATCTGGCGGCCGCTGGGCATGACCGGCACGAGGTTCGGGCCGCTGCCGGAGACCGAGCGGGCGCGGTGCGCTCCGACTGAGCTCGACCCCGATACCGACACCCACCTGCGGGGTGTGGCGCACGATTTCTCGGCCCGCCTGCTCGGCGGCGTCTGCGGTATCGCCGGTGTCTTCTCCACCCTGAACGACCTGGCGCGATTCCAGCAGCATCTCCTGCATCCCGTCCCTGGGCCGGCTTCGGGGACGCCTGGGTCACGGAGTCGCTGCAGATCCAGACCGGTGACCTCGCGCCCAGGCGCGGCCTGTTCTGGCACCCCGCCAGCGACGACGTCTACGTCCACTACGGCTTCACCGGCACCGCGTTGTGGATCTCCCCCAAGCAGGCCCGGTGGGCCGTCCTGCTCACGAACAAGCTCTTCTTCAGCCGCGCCCGCGAGCCCATCGCGACCGTCCGCAACGCCTTCTGCACGCTCGCCTTCACCTGAACACGGCGAGAGCCCCCGCCCGCCTCAGAAGAGGCGGGCGGGGCTCTCTCTTATATCCAGCGGCAGGCCCGCTCGGATCAAGTGCCGTCTTCCGACCGATCGACACCAACGATGGGCACCAGCACGGTCATGTTCAGCTGCTCACCAGCGATGCTGGCGGGCAGCTGCAGAGCGTCGGGCTGGGTGATAGCGCGAGCGCCGTTCGGGTTGTAGATGTCCGGTTCGTCATAGATGGGGTTCTCCACCATGATGAAGCCGGGCTGCGAGGTGGCGAACGACGGCACGAGAACGGCCAGCCAGATCATCCGGTCCTCCGCCGCAGCCGCCACCGGAGAATCCAGAGGCGCGTACACCCACCCTTCCGCCGTAGTGAACAGGGTGGGGTCGTTGGCCGTCGCGGCGACGAGGTCACCCGCGTCGCTGTAGACCGCCAGCCGCGACTCACCACCCTCCCGGTTGCCTCGCGCCGGGCTGGACAGCAGCACCCCCAGGTGGGTGATCGCCCTGCCCGCAGGCAGAACAGCCTTCGCGCACGCCAGCTGCCGATACAGCGGATCCGCACCGTTGCCGTGCTCCGGCAGCACGGTCGCGCACGACAGCCCGTACATGTCCTCCGGCCGCAGCACGGCAGCGGCCGGAGGCGGCGGACTGGAACAACAGCAGTTCACGGTCGCGTCGTCGCTCGTGATGGTGATTGTCGTCGTCATTGCCCCTCCAGGCAGGTCGAAGCGAGTCCGGGCGGGGCTACCGCTGATCCATCGGCAGGTCCGGCCGCGCAGTGTGCTTCGCCTTGTAGCCGGACACCCACGTGATCAAGCCCGGCAGCAGCGGCACCGCCAGCGACTCCAGCCAGTCCGGCAAGAAGCTGATCAGGTCGAGGTCGGCGTTGACCGCCTGAAGGACGGCCAGCACCGCGACCAGGCCCAGGTACGAGCCGGCCGTCGCGGCCTTCACCTTCGCCTCCACGGGCGCTCTGCCGTAGGTCACGGGCTCGGCGTGCATCATGATCCTCCTCAGGGCATGAAAAAGGGCCGACCCGGACGGGCCAGCCTTCACGATCCGGTCGGGGGCGGTCAGCCCACGCGCAGCAGCTTCGGCCAGGTCTTCGGGCCGCACTGGCCATCCGCCGTCAGCCCGGCCGCCTTTTGGAACGCCTTCAGCGCGTCCTCCAGGGGCGCGTCGAACACCGTGTCGTCGATGATCGCGCTGTTGACGCCGTAGCCCCTCGCGTGGAGCAGGTAGAACAGCGTCTTGACGTCATAGCCCTTGCTGCCGCGCTTGAGCAGCGGGAGCGTCTTCACCATCTCCTCCGTCCAGGACGTCGCCGCGGTGGGTGTTGTGCTCTTGCCTCCGTAGGCGGGGTAGCCGAAGCCGGCGATCACGTTCATCGACCGGACACGGCGCTTGACCTGGTTGCCGGTGTTGCCCTCGATCGTCACCACCGTGCCGTCCTTGCGGACGGACTCCACCACGCCGACGTGGTCGATCGCGGGGATGTCCCGCGAGCCCGCCCAGTCGAAGAAGACCACGGCCCCCTTGCGGGGCTTGTGCCCCCACTGGCCTCGGTCCTTGAACCACTGCGCGTGCCCCGGCGTCCACGCCGAGTCCCCCACCACCGCCAGCAGGCCCGCCTTATTCGCCGCCCACGACACGAACATGTCGCACCACGGCTCGCTCGCCCACCAGTCCGGCTTCTTGTGGCGCTTCGCCCACCACGACCCGAACACCGTCCACCCAGACGGGCCCTCCGTGTAGCCGAGCTGGCTCCGCATCACGTCCAGCAGACGATCCTCAGGCGACTTCGCCACCATCCACCTCCGGATCTTCGTCCTCGACGACCGACCCCGGCGTCTGCGGCAGCCACGACTGATCCGGGTCGTCCTCGGTCACATCCGCGTCCATCCACGGCGCCACCGGCCGCGGCTCGTCGTCCTCAGGCACGGTCACGATCTCCTCCTTGCGGTTGAGTGCCAGCCAGTCGGCCACGGTCAACTTCAGGTCCGCCTCGGTCAGGCGGAAAGGCAGGACAGCGGGCACGACGAGCGCCCCGCCATCTGCGACGGGGAACACGTTCACGCGATCAGCCGTCGTTCCGCCGCTGGTCGGCGCGGTGCTGCTCCAGGTGCGCGGCCAGGCCGTCCTCCACGCGCATCAGGCCGCGCTCCAGTCGGTCGGCCACATCCCGAAGGCTGCTGCCGTGGTTGGGCCTGAGCTCGGCCTCGATCAGGGCGATCCGCTCGAAGATCCCCGGCCGCGCAGGCACGCCCGGCCGGGCAGGCTCACCCAGGCAGTCATCCACCAGATGCGTCAGGCGGCGCAGCTTGCGCAGCAGCAGCGAGATCCCCTTCCAGATCAGCGCGACACCGCCGCCGACGATCGTCACGATCGCGAACACATCCACCCAGACGATCCCGGTCACGCGACAGCCCCCTCCTCGTGCTGGGCGGCGGACAGGAAGGTGGACGGCGGCTTACGCGCGAAGGTCGGCATCACCGACCGGTGGGAGGTCTCGCGCCCCCAGTCCAGAGCCATCCGCTTGGCCTCCACCCGCACCGGATCGAGCCGCATGGTCGATCGGATCGGCTCCAACGGATCGGGCGGAGCCACACGCGAAGACCCCACGAACTCGAGGGCGCCCTGCCGGTCGGCCCTGGGCGCAGGCCCCATGCGGAACAGGTGCTCCTTGACCAGCCGAATACGCTCCAGGTGCGCGGCCAGCCGATCACGATCCGGCACACCGGGCGTCCAGCAAGTCGGTAGGTCCCGAGTCGCCTCCATGATCGCCGTGTGGGCCGGGTCGGGTTCCAGCGGCGGGTTGGCCGGATCGGGGATGCCGATTTCGTGCAGCACCACGTCGAGCAGGGTTTCGTGGTCCTCGGGGTCGATACCGTACGCGGCGCTGCGCCACTCGAAGATCGAGTGCGGCATGATCATCACGCCGGTGCCGCCAGCCGGGTTGGTCATCCAGACGCCCCACATCGGCTCCCCGCCCGGCGTGGCCGGATCGATCGTGATCGGGCCGCCGTCCGGTCGGCGCTCGATCGCGGCGCGGGAGTAGCCGAGCTCGGCGTCCCACACCTGCATCACGGACGACATGCACGTCCTCCTCGTTAGTGACGGTGAGCCCAGAAGTAGACGGCGAAGCTGGTGCCGTTGGCCAAGTTGACCTGGAAGCCCTCAGTACTGGAGGCGGTGATGGCCCACGCCTTCGGCACGTAGTTGTTGTTCCAGGCGGTGGGGCCACCGGAGCCGCCGTCCCGCAACGTGACGACCGGCCCCATGTTGGTGGCCATCGGGGTGGTCGAGCCCGGCGGCCCGTACCGGTAGATCACCCAGTTCGGCGACGACGCACCCCCGATGCTGAACGAGCCCGCCGCGAACGCGTCGTACGGGCTGACCTCTCCGCTGTCCCACACCCGGCCTCGGATGTAGAAGCGGCCGGTGGCGTTGAGATAGATGTACGACTGGAAGTTGACCGAGCCGTCGTCATACCCGAACAGGGCGTAGTCCTCGGCCACGTCCAGGCCGCCGCCGATCCGCGTATGGTTGTTCGGGTTACGGATACCGAGCCGGATCAGCCCGGCCGCGACCTGAAGCTCAGCGCGGGCCGAGCCGAACTGGTTCTGTCCCGACGTGATGAAAGTCGTCGTCTCGCCCGGATACCAGCCGTCCTCGGCGTAGAGCCTGGTGTAGTTGCTGTTGTTGGCCGGGTAAAACCGCAGGTCAAGGGTGGAGCTGTCGAGGACGAACCTGCGGCCGGTCGCCGAGCTTCGCACGACGGAACCGGTGATCGTCTTACCGTTGACCGCATCGGCGGTGAGCGCCGCGGCGGTCACCGATCCGGCCGCGATCTGGTCCGCTGTCACGCTGTTGGCGCGCAGGTGCCCCGTGTCGATCGCGCCTGCCTGGATCAGGGCACCGGTGATCGTGTTCGCGATCACCGCATCAGCGGCGTTCAGCGTGCCGGGCTGGATGTTGGCACCGGAGATCACCTGGCCGATGATGTCGGTGTCCACCAGCGGCACCGTGGAGATCGACGCGGACGCGGATGGCTCGGACTCGTTCCCGCGCCGGTCCACGGCGGTGAACCTGATCCAGCGCGGCGTGTTGTACGGCTGGCCCGTGATGAGCACGTGCCCGGCAGCTCTCAGGTGATCCACGACCTCGTACGGGCCGTCCTCGGCGGCCGCCATGTAGACGCGCAGCAGATCGAAGTCCGAAGGCATCTCGGCTCCGGTGTGCGCGAGCCCGTCCCAGGCCGCCTCGATCACGCCGAGCCGCGTGGACAGCGTCGGCGCGGACGGCGCCGGCGGCGGCGGCACGTCGTCGGGGATCAGCGCGACGACCGCGTCCGAGAACTCGCCGGGGGTGCCCTGGCAGATCGCGCGCACCTTGAACCCGTACGTCTGGTTGATCACGAGCGGGCTGTAGGTGGCAGTGGTGGTGTCGGAGGTGGCGATCAGCCGCCACTCCTCCTCGACCTCGTTGACGCGGGCGTGCAGCTCGTACCGGTCCGGCTCGATGGCCACACCGTTCACGTCGGCGGTGACCGGCGACCACGTCGCGGTGATCTGACCACGCGCCCACCCGTACTCGTCGACGTACGCGGCCGGCTCCACGATGAGTCCTTGCGGCGGCGCTGCGACCCGGCCGCCAGGCAGCTCCGGCGCGGGCTCACCACCGGTACCACCGGAAGAGACGCCGCCAGCGAGGATGCCCGCAGCCTGCCGGGCCAACCGGATCTCCCACTCCAGGAAACGATCATTCAACACCAAGTTGCCGGACAGCTCGCCCTCACCCGACACGGTGAGCGTGATCTGCCGCAACCGCAACGGCTCCATCTCGCCCTGGTCGCCCGGCGCGAGCACGACGTCGCCCGGCCGGTAGTGCTCGAACGGCAACCACCGCGCCGCCTCGAACCGGATACCGCGCGTCAGCTGCGCCCGCTCCCGGCCGGCCCGCTCCAGCGCGTTGGTCCCGAGCAGGATCGCCGTGCCCTCATCCGACACGCCTCCCTGAGACTGCGATGTCTCCCAGCGGCCCCACGGCGCGACCGCCGAAGGGTTGGTGACCACCACGCTCAGGCCCGCCTCGCCCCGGACCAGGATCGCGGTGGCCAAGTCCTCCAGCGTCGCAGAGTCCGGGGCCTCGTCGATGTCGCGCGTCAACCGCAGGTCCACCGGCGCTACACCACCGGCCAGATCCCGGCCCAGCTCGGTGCCCTCGTTGAACACGCGCAGCGTGCGGCCGCGCATCGTCCAGTCGAGCACGCCCTGCTCGGACAGGTTGATCAGCAGCGTCAGCAGATCAACGCCGGGCTCCAGCTCCAAGGTCAGTGTCTTGTCCCAGGGCTGGCCTGCGCTGTCGCGCGTCGTCGAGAAGTCGGTGTCCAGGCCGGGGCAGGTGCCACGCGCCTGCGCCTCATCAATGAGGGTCCGCAGGATCGCCCCCGCCGACACGGCCGAGAACGGGCGCTTGCCGTCGGCCATGACCGGCCCCGCGTACATGATCAGCTTGCGGAGCTGCCACGACCAGCCGGGGCACTCGAACGTCATCGTGCGCGACAGATCCATGTTGTCGCTGCCGCGCTTGATCCGTAGGAACCGCCCTCCATCCGGCTCCACCCACTGGCCGCCGTCCACCGCGTACTCGACCGCGATCTCGCACGGCTGCGCCAGCAGGCCGGCGCCGACGCCTGCGGCTGGGTAGGTGAGCTTCAGCGATGAGGTGTCGTTGAGCGGCATACCGACCTCGAACCCGAGGTGATGAGGCAGGGAGCCGAGGCGATCGCCGTTCGGCTCGTATACCGCCAGCCGCAGCGCGAACCGCTCCGCCCGGCCTGGCCGGATGACCTGCACGAGTCCTCCTCGATGTCCCCTAAGGGCGCGCGGCGAGCGCGGCGAGCTGCCGCGCTACCCGCACCTGGTAGTCCTCGCGCCGATCGGCCAGCACGAGGTTCCCGGCGACGACACCGCCCTGTGACCGGGTGAGCGTGATCTGCCGGACCCGCATCCGTTCCAGCGCCCCGCCAGCGCCCGGCGCGAGGATCACGTCACCGGGCACGTAGTCGCGCAGGGGCAGCCACCGCGCCTGGTACATGGTGATCTCGCGGGTCCGCTGCGTGCTCGGCTGAGCACCGCGCAGCACGAGGGCCGTGCCGATGGTGTTGGCCGACGCCGTGGCGGTGATTCCGACCTCCCGTGCGCTGGTTTCCCACCGCCCCCACGGCAGGCTGGCGTTGACGTTGACGACCTCCTGGCGGATGTTGTTGTCGCCGACGACGTACGCCGCGTTGGCGAGGTCTTCCAGGGTGGCCACGTCCGGAGCGGCGGTCACGTCGCGGCCGGCCCGCAGTTCGACCGGCGCTGTGCCCGACGCCAGGTCCCGCATCAGCGTCGTGTCGGGCACGTACGCCGACAGTTGTCTGGGCCCGGTCATGCGGAAGTCGCACATCCCGTACGAGACGAGCCGCAGCAGCACCGCGAGCAGGTCCGTGCCGAGCGGGATACCGAGCGCCATCGGGTTCTGCCACGCCGCCGCCGACGAGTCGGCCGAGGCGGTGAACGTCCACCCGAGCCCGGTCAGCGCTCCCCTCGCCTGAGCTTCGGTCAGGAGCGTGTGCAAGATCACGCCCGCCTGGCTGGTGAAGTTGAACATACGGTTGCCGTTGGTCGGCTCCACACCCGACGCCGCGTACGTGACCGCCTTCTGCAGCGTCCACAGGTAGGACGGGCAGTCGAACGTCCACACCTCCGACTGATCGAGCTGCTCTCCCTCGCGCCGGATGAGCAGGAACTGCCCCTCCGGGTAGTCCGTCCACACCTCGCAGTCCGCCGACCACTGCAGCCCGATCTCGCACGGAGTCGCGATCAGATCGGCGCCGGGCGCACGCATGCTGTACGAGAACCGCAGCGACGGCAGGTCGTTCAGCGGGAACGCGGCCTGGATCTGGAGCGGGTGGGCGAGCATGCCGCGCCGACCCCCATTGGGGTTGTAGACCATGAGCCGCAGGTCGAAAGGCATTGCGCCACCTCGACAAGTGAATAAGTCCACACGTCGCTGCGACGTAATTACGCAGTGATTACCGTGCGTGACGGTGATGTATTTCGCAATGAAAATTACGCATGCCGAGAATGGCTTGCGATCGCACAGGAAGCGCTAGACTGACTCACCGGAACTCGCGGCAACGCAAGCCCCTGCCGCACGACAGTTTCTTGCGAAGCGTCCAAATCGGGACAAAAAGTCCCATTTGGACGCTTTGACGAAACTATCTAGCGGATCTCCCAATGGGAACGATCCGGGGAAGGGGAACCATGCATGCCATGGGCTCCATGGGTCCGGACAACGAGCTGCTCTTGCAGCTCCTGCAGCTAGCGATCCTCTCGCTGGAGCTGGTCCTGACCCTGAGGGGGCTCAGCTAAGCGCCAGACGCCTAGCTGAGCCCGATCACGAGGACCCCGCTCACGGTTCGGAGCCAGCGGCGGGGTCTTTCGTTGCCCGCCGGAGTGTCCGATTAATACCGACATGTCCCGGCTGAGGCTTCGTCGAAGAGTCTAGCAAGTCTGCAAGTTCGTTGTAGCAATCATCGCGGAAACCCCGTCAATATTTACGACGACGTTTCTTGTGAACCGCACCACTAGGCTTCAGCCATATCTGGCAGGAGAAAATTGCGAGCTCCGTCCAGCACCCGTACTATGTGCACCCCGCTGCGACATCAAAAATCGTCGTGATCAGCTTCCCTCTAGACTAGTTAGCCGGAGCATCAGGGGATCGAAATCCCGGTCTAGCGGGGACACCAGAGTTCAGCGTAACCGCTGGTCAGAAAAAGGTAGCGGGCTTTCCTGGGCGACCTACGACGCCCCTGCACGACCGATGTTAGGCCGTAGCAACCTGCATCAGGCTCGCGAGTCGTTGGTCCCTCCTGAAGCCCTTGCCCCTGGGTTCATAGACCTCAACTAACCAACGTGTTCGACAGTCTGGATCGCCGTGCTGGAACGTCACAGCACGAGGATTGACGACGAGGCTAAACACGATCCAAATCCGTCAGAACCAGATCAGTAGTGAGATGCCGCGTGACCTGCAAGCTTTCAAGCTCAGCAGTAACGGCTGCTCCGTATCCCTACAGGTAGGCGATCCCTATAGGTAGGCACGGCGAGCCCGGATCTCCACGGCGGACTCCGAGGTTGTGGCGGTCGCCGAGCACGACACGATCACCGCCCGCGAGAAGGGGTCACCGAGCGCGATCGCGGGCGTTAGGTGGATCCACCGGGTGGCCGAACCCGGCCCGGACACCACCATCGCGCCCGTCCGGTCCGTGCCTCCGTCCAGATCCCACGTGTCGGTGCCAACGAGCGCGGCCCGCTGCGCTGCGGCGTCGATGAGAAGCCGCTGCCCCTCGGGGATGACGTTCGCCAAGAACACGGTCATCCCGATCGAGCCGCCGGAGGCCATGTCGGTCAGGGTGAAGTTGGTGGCCGGCCCGGTAACGCGGATCAGCGCGTCGGTGATAGGCGCGGTGCTTCCGGCGAGCGTGGTCACCACCTGGTCGGGGGCGGTCACCGACCCCTGCCAGGTGGCTTCCGCCTCGTCTCTCCAGTACACTCCGGGCACCTCGACGACAACGCTGAAGCGGGCGCGGGCCGCGCCGACCCAAATTTCCGGCTCCGACGCGGCTGTGATCGTCACGTCCGCGATCCGGACGATGCTCCCGGCCTGGTAGCGCAGGCTCATCAGTCGGTTGCGGGTGCCGAGCAGCGCCGACAGGGCCTCCAGGTTGGCCTCCATCTGCTGGAACCCGCCGTCCGTCCCTGCCGGGGTCGCGCCGGTCACCACGAACGTCAGCGAGAACGATGTCGCTTCGTGGTCGAGGCCGACGATCGGAAGCTCGCCTGGCCGGCCCGTGACCGACACGCGCACCGCGCGGGCTCCAGGAAGGGGCCTGCGCTGAGTGCCCTTCTTCAGCCGCCAGCAGCCCGCAGGATGATCCAGCGGAACACCGTCCAGCGTGTACGACGGCACGTCAGATCACCCCCAGGGCACCCGCCAGCTGCAACCCACGGTTGACGCTCACGCTCGTGGGTTCGGCCTGCGGGTAGTAGTTGGTCTGGTTGATCACCGTCCGCCCGACCGCGCCGCTTCCGACTCCGGACGGCACGTCGATCCCCGGCGACAGCGTCGGCATCGTCGTGGAGGCCGCCATCGCGGCGACCTTCCGCAGCGACGACACCACCATGCCCGAGCCCGCCATGATGCCCTTGGCCATGCCTGCGGGCACCATGCGGCCGATCCACGCGAAGACCTTGGACGGCGAGTGGATGCCGAGGGCGCTCTTGGCCGAGTTGACGATGTTGGCGAAGAAGTTCCGGATGTTGTTGTAGAGGTAGTTCCTCAGCGACTGGATCTTGTTCCAGAACGAGTTGATCAGGTTCGCCCCGATGCTCTCCATGACCGGGCCAAGGTTCGCCACGGCCCGCTGGATGTTGCTCGGCATCTCGCGGAAGAAGCCGATCAGCTTGGTGCCGATCCACGTGCCGATTCCCTGCACCAGGTCAGGGATGATGCTGTGGCCGATCAGCACGTTGTAGAGCCACTGGAAGACCGCGACACCCTTCTCGATCGCGGGACGCAGCTGGGCGACGATCTCCGCCACCTTGGCTCCGAACTGCGCGAACCCGACACCCAGCTTCGTCAGCATGGGCAGCAGGGGCAGCAGGGCAGGCAGCACCTGCTGAACGGTCATCACCGCCAAATCGGTCATGATCGGAATGACCGGCTGAGTGGCCCGGAGCAGCTCGGCGAAGGCAGGCACCAGCCCGTTGAGCAGGGACGGGATGAGCTGAAGCACCGGCGGAAGCAGCTGCTGCACGATCGCGCCCAAGATCTGCCCGAACGCGGCGTAGACGGGCTGCATGGCCGGTCCTAGCTGGGCGAACGCGGCCGAGATGGACTGAAGGGCGGGGTCCAGGGCGCTGGCCAGGGTGCTGATCAGCGGCCCTAGGGCGGCTGAGAGGTTCGTCAGCGCGACGCCGAGGACCTGACCCAAGATCCCCGCCAGCTGCGCCACAACCGGCAGCAGAGGCGCCACAGCCGCGAGCGCCGCCGACAGCCCCTGACCGAGCGCGAGCAGCCCGGCCTGCAGCTCGGGGTTGGAGAAGGCCCGCGTCAGCATCTGCGCGACCGTGGTCAGCCCAGGCCCGAGCGCCGCCAGAGCCGGGCCGAGCGCCGAGACCGCAGCGGCGAGCCCCGGCCCCAAGGCGGTCGCGATGTTGGCGATATGCGGCGCGACCTGCGCCAACGCGCCACCCAACGCCTGGAAAATCGGCTGGAGCGCCGAGCCGACCTGCGACAGACTCTGGAAGATCGTGACCAAGATCCGCTGGCCCTCGGCCGACGCGAGGAACGCGTTCAGCTGGGCGGCAAGCTGCCCGATCACGCCGAGCGCGGACGACCCGCCGGTCTTCATCGCCTGGAAGACCGACCGGAAGATCCCGACCACGCTCCCGGCGATCGTGCCGAGCTGCCGGAAGACCTCCAGCGCGCCCTCCATCCAGCTGAGCGCCCGGCCGCTGGAGGCCGCCTGCGACAGGAACTCGCCGAAGCGGGCGGCCGCGGCCGCGATCCCCGGCGCCAACCCAGACGCGAACCGGGCGCCCACGGCCGACAGGTCACGGAACCCGGCCAGCAGCGGCTCAACGGCCGGCCGCAGCGCTGCGATCGTCTGCCGCAACGACCCGAAGATCGACGAGACGGCCGACGCGGTGGCCGACGACGCCGCGAACCGCGCCACGGCCGCACCGGCCAGACCGAACTCGCGCGCGACGCCGGACATACCAGCCGTCAGCGGCCCGGACAGCGCCGACGCCGCGGCGGTGATGTGGCCGGCGAGCGGCTGGAAGAAGGCGTCCTGAACCGACGACTTCAGCGAGTCGATGGCGGGCTTGGCCGCCCGGAGTTCCATCGCGGCCGACCGCGCCGCAGGCGACAGCTCTGCGATCGCCTCAGCGAACTTCTTCGGGTCGTCATCCAGCGCGGCCGAGAACGCCTCGGACACCCCGAGCAGCGCGACTCGGAGCGTGGCCGTGGCCGTCCTGGCCATCACCATCGCGCCCGGCAGCGCTGCGAGGATGCCCGCCGCGGGCGCGAGCGCGGCCACCAGCGCGACACCGCCCTGTGCGGCGGTCGCGAGCCCGCCGGCGGCGATCGACCCGGCCGCCGCCATGGTGGTCAGGCGCGTGGCCATCGACGCCGCGTTCGAGGCGATCGATCCCAGGCTGATCCGGGACTGCTTGGACGCCTCTTCGAGGTCGTTGTTGAACTGCCGGATCGGTCCCCGCGACTGGTTGCGCACGCGGATGGTGGCGAACAGATCACCGACATTGAGCGCCATGGGGTCGCCACCTCTCGAAAATCAACAAGGGGGGCGAGGGGAGGAGTGGCTAAAAAAGACAGCGGTAGCGCTGTCGCTAGTGCCGCTTGCGGCGGCTCACGGTATCGTCGCCCGGGTCGAGCGCCCGCGCGATCCTGGTGTCAGCGGTCAGCAGGCCCACGACGCGGGCCTGCAACCACCGCCACGACCTGGCGCGCAGCAGGCCGGGCTCGTCCAGGTCGATCCCGTACTCGCTGTGCAGATCAGCCTCGACGAGCCCCCACCTGGTCAGGAGGTCTTGCCAGGTGACGCGGCGGCCTGTCGTCGAGAGGCCGTCGTCCGGGTCGTACCACTCGCGGAGCCCCGTGCTCGGGTCGATTTCGCCGCCGCGGCTGCCGTCCGAGTCGGGGCCGCCGCTTCCCCCACCGGGCCGGCCTCCCAGTGCTGAGCTGCGGCCTCCATACCTGCCGCGACCCAGACCAGCGCGGTCTGCCCGATGTGCTGGATCTTCGGCCACACCACACCATCGGCGAGCAGCTCGTCCCAGACCGGGCCGAGGATCGTGCGGTACAGGTCCTTCTCCTGCTCGTCGTCGAACACGAGCTCGGCGAGCTGGTTCAGGCCCTCCTCGTCTACCTGCTGCCCGGACTGGGCGGTCAGGCTGGCGTGCATGAGCCGCTGGCACAGCAGACCCACCTCGGCCGAGGGCGGCGGAATGACATACGTCTTTCCGCCGACCGGCAGCTTCAGGGTGGGGTCGAAGAACTCGTCGAGATCCTTGAACGGCATCAGGGACCCGCCACCGGGTTAGTGATCGCAGTCGGGGCGCCCTGGCCGATCAGCGTGAACGAGAACGGCTCCAGGTCCGTGGTCTCGCCACCCTCGGTGTAGTCGATCACGTTGCAGACGCCCTCGTAGGCGTCGGGCGCGCCGTCACGCCGGTACCAGCGCACCCTGATGGTGGCGGCGAACCCGACGATCTGCGCGGCCCGCCGGATCGCCTCCTGGCCAGGGTCCGGCGTGAACACCGGGTCGTCGGTCCGCTTGCGGCGGCCCTCCACCTCGATCTGCCAGGTCCGGCCGGTGACGACCGAGGAGCCGTAGCCCACCTCGTCGTCGAAGTCGCCGTCCTCTTCCGTGTTGTCGTCCGAGCTGCGCTCGAACTTCGTCAGTCCCTTGACAGGGGTCCAGATCGGCTCGGTGGCCCCCGGCGTGGACGTGTCCACGTCCAGCTTCCAGTCACGCGCCAGCAGGCTTCGCATGATCGTTACTCCTTCAGTGCATGCGAAAGCGCCGCCCCGCTGCTGCGGGACGGCGCGAAGGAAACCAGGTGTGGGAGCTAGTCGCGGTACGGCGTCGGCCAGACCACCATCAGCTCATAGCTGTCCGGCCGCTCCCATCGGCCGGATGAGTCACGCGACAGCGCGGCCACGATGGTCCGCTGGATTAGCAGCACCACCACGCCCGTGGACAAGGTGAGGTTCGACCGGCCGTGCAAGGCCGCGAATACCTGATCGGCGTAGTCGCCGACGACTCGGGGGTCTGATGCAGTGCGCATCCGGGCCTGCACCAGCACCGTCGAGTCCGACTGCTCCGGGTCGTCGCCGCCGGCACCGGTGCCGTAGATCGACAACGAGATCGCTTCATCGGGTTTGGTGGGCAGGCCTCCGAGCGTGATGGCCCGCTGGGTAGGCCCGTACGCTCCGACAGGGTCCCAATCGCCGACGCCGGCGTCGGCGAGCAGCACCGCCAGGCCGGTGAGCAGGTCACGGGAGAACGTGTCGCTCATCCGCGTAGCGCCCTTTCGATCTGCGTGCCGATGATCTTGTGGATCGTGTCGGCCTCGGCGTGCAGCGTCTTCTCCAGCCACTTGGGCTCGCCTCGGATGCGGTGCTGCCACTCCAGCTCTTCGTGCTGCCTCGCGGCGTACACGATGTCGTAGCCGAGAGCGGCGCGGAGCTTCCCGCTGTCCACGGCAACCGCGCCCGGCCGCTCAGCCGGGTCGCCCGACCGTTCCAGGTCGCCCGTACGCCACGGCGTACGCGGCCCCGCCTCGGTCAGGACATGCTCGGCGGCCAGGTACAGGCCGCGCGAGGCGGCCTCGTTCAGCTCGGTCTCGATGATGTCCGGCCCGAGCTTCAGGTCGAGCCGCACGTCCACGTCGAACGTCACGCTGGCCTTAGCCATCAGCGGCACACCACCTCTACATGGTCGGGCGTCGGCAGTCCGCCGCCGTTGCGCGAGAACGACGCGATCACCGTGGTGACGCGGCCGTTGACCGTGACGCGGCTGCCCTCCGGGCAGTGCACGCCAGGCCGGAAGAAGATCGTCGTATCGGACACTGTTTCGGCGCCCTGAGCGTCGCGGACGAGTCGCCGCTCATCATCGACGAGACACCGCTCCGTCACGGGAGGACCGTAGATGACGCCGTAGGCGCCCTCACCCTGGAACGGCTCGATCACCGCGACATGCCTGAGCAGCCAGTCAGGAAGCATGCGATCACCACGCCGCCGTGTCGAACGCGTACCCTGGCAGCAGACCGGCGACGTGCAGAATCCGGGCAGCGTCCGGCGCGTGCCTCGGCGACCCGCCCTCGGTGTTCCGTCCGCCCAGCCGCACCGACCCGATCGAGATGTCCTTGAACGCCGCGGCCACCCCGTACGGATCGCCCAGCGCCAGCGACCACGCGGCCTGAGCGCACGTCGCGCGCGTGATCGCCTCCCGCTTGACCGGGTCGGTCGGCATCTCCTGCTCATCGACGTCGTACACCGCGCCGATCAGCAGCTCGTCGATCCGCTCCGACGCACGAGCGAGCGCCGCGTCGATGCCCTCGGGGGCCGGTTGGCCCGTGAAGGCCGCGTAGTCGTCCGAGGTCGCGTACACCACAGCCATCGCGGGCCTCCTCTCCGCCCTAGGCGGGCAGTTCGTACACCGCCACCGACACACCGTCCGGGTTGTCGTAGTTGATCCACACCATGCCGTCGCTCTGCCGGTAGATCGGCGGGCACGGAGGGACCAGCAGATCAGCGCCAGGCGCCAGCACGTACGGTCGGTCGGGCAACTCCTGGTCGTCCACCCTGCCGGGCATGACCACCGTCACCGTCCGCGCCTCGGATGCGGCGTTGACCAGCCGTACCTGACGCCGCGACGAGTAGCCGTAGGCGTGCCCGTCCGCCACGGCGGCCGTGAGCGTGGCCGTCAGATCGACGCCGGCGCGGCTCATGTCGGTGACGGTAAGGTTCTCCCTAGCCATCGTCGTCGTCCTCTCGGCCGAACTCCTCGATCAAGGCCGCCTTGCGCAGGGCGTTGGCGTCCCTCTCCGCCATGCCGCGCGAGACCGCGTACGCGACCCACACCGCCTTGCTCGCGCTCTCGGGCGGAGGACCGGAAGGAACATCGGGCGTCGGGCCGACCGGAGCCTGCGCTGCGGCGGGCTCCGGCGCGGGTGTGGCCGCCGCAGCGTCCGGTTCATCGGGCCGCGAGACGATCGTCCACTGCGGCCAGCACTCGATGATTTGGTTACGCTTCGGCAGCTCCACCGTCTCCCCGGTGTTCCGGTTGTGATACACCCACATGCCGGGCATCCGGACCCCTTTACGCCTTGGTCTTGGTGTTGCCGGTCGTGATCAGCACGGCGCGCTGCGGGTCCAGCGTCTTGACGCCGTACAGGGTGTCGATGGAGACGATGTCCTGCTTGTGGGTGATGTCGTAGTCCATCACCACCCTGATCCCGAAGCCGCGGTAGCTCTCCACGTGCGCGTTGGCCGCGCCCTGCGGCAACACCAACGGGCGCGTGACCAGGGCAAACGCGGTCCGGTGGAACGCGACGCCGATCTCGTGGTCCGGCAGCTGCGTCCCGGCCGGGTCCGACGCCTGGAACTCCGGCTCCTTGATGTTCTGGGTCTGATAGCTATCGAACCCGAACACCCGCCTGCCCAGGTTCGCCTCACGCAGACCCTCAGTGTCGCCACGCGCATCGGCGCGGTTGAACAGGTCGTCCGACAGCCACAGCGCCTCCTGCTCGGGACCGACCACGATGTAGCGGTCCGTCGCGGGCACGTTGCGCTGGTTCAGGACCCTCCGCGCCGCGATCGCCACGCGCGGGTTGGCGTACCTGAACGCCTCGTTCGTCTCCTCGTCGAGGCCGACCTGCTGGGTGATGTCGGAACGCAGGCTCAGCAGGTCCCGGTCGATCTTCTGGGCGATCGCCTCGCACGCGGGCGCGAGAAGCTGCGCATTGAAGTCGACGATGTCCAGCGTGAGCTCTTCGGCGGTGACAGCGAAGCTCACGTCCGCAAACCGATCAAGGGTGATCGGGATGCTGCCCTCGACCGCGTTCTGGATCTCGATGCCCGCGCTCCTGTCGAAGTCCTTCGCGTCGAAGACGGCGGGCTTGCGGATGGTGATTGTGTCACCGATCCTGGACACGAATTCTTCCTCGTAGTCGCGGTAGACGAGCTGGGACATCACAGTCGTCTCGTACAGGTTCGCGAGCGCCTGCCGAGCGATCACGGACGGCGTCAGGAAGTTGTTAGCCATATCGGGCCTTCGCCTTTCTCACATCGCCAGCGGTACCGCTGGCGGTCACTGCGGCCTCCGTGCAGCACGCTGCTTGCGGAAGTCGTCGATGGACGGCTCGGACGAAGGGCTGCGCCCGCCAGGCCCGCCGGCGAACTCCCCTCCCGAGCGAGGCGGCGGCCCCGCCAGGAGCCGGCCTTGAACTTGGGGTTCTCGTTGACGGCGAGTTCGATGGCCTCGCGCAGCTGCTGCACGAAGTCGTCGGCGTCAACGTCCAGGTCCCGCACCTTCTTCAGGAAGCTGCGGCTGTCGAGCAGGGCGTCCGGGTCCGCGCCGAGCGCCAGGCCGGTGCGATGCACCACCAGCTCCAGCAGCGCACGGCGATGGCGCGCCCGCTCCTCGTCCCGCTCCTTGGCGGTCATGTCCCGCTCGGCGGTGAGCTGCTCGATGATCTGCTCCGGCGTCAGCTCGACCTGCTCCTCGCCGATCAGGCCGAGAGCCTTGCCGAGCCGCTGCGCGAAGTCAGCCTGCACCTGCTGAGTGATCTCCTCAGCGGACGGGCCCTTCGCCTGCTCGGCGGCCTTCTGTGCCTCCCGGAGTTGGGAGCGGAACTCCGCCGCTTCGGCGCGGGTTTCGCGGATCAGCTTCTGCGCCCACTGGGGGAGCTGGTCCACCCTGAGCGCATCCGGATTCACCTGCTCCTCCTGCTGACGCAGCGCGTGCAGCGGGTCAGGCATGGTCCCCGACTGCTGAGGCGGCGTGACCTCGGCCTCAGGAGCGTCGCCACCGCTCTGCGGCTCGCCCTGCGGCTGGCCTTCGCCTCCTCCCGCATCTCCCTCGGAGCCCCCGGCGATCAGCCTGATCGGGCGTCCGTCGCGGCGGTAGCCGATGATCGCGCCAGGCGTCGTCGGCAGCGAGTGATCGAACATTGGCCCTCCCGGAGCCGGACATGGAAACGGCCCGCGCCAGGCGGGCCTTCGGAACGATCAGGAACCGGTCAGCTCCCGGCTGGCCGGTTCCTGCGGTACACACGCACCCACAGCAGGGCCAGCGCGCGCTGGCGCGCGTCCCCCGCGGGGTCGTACGGGCAGTCCGTGATCGGGCGGCGGTTGGTCGCCGCCCACCGCGCCGTCGTCACGGCCGCCCGGCGGTCCAGTTGCGAGAGCGTCACCTGCGGTCCTCCCTGATCCGGCGCGCCGCCTTCTGGTCGGAGGCGCGGCCAAGCACCTGCGCCCGGAACTCCGTCAAGGTCATGCGCGGGTGCTGCTCCCACCAGGTCTTCAACTCGTCGCTGGCCCACTTCATCGCGCGCGCGGCCGGCCCGGACAGCAGCGACCGGCCGTCGATGCCCTGGCGGCGGCCCTCGGCGTTGACCATGACGCCGCGGGTGTACCGGTCGGCCGCCACGTACTGGGCCTCGATCCACTCGTCGTACAGGCGCCGCACCACCTGATCCAGCGTCTCGCCGGGCAGACGCTGCGCCTCGACCTGGGCGCGGGCGTCCTCGCGGCGCATCACGTCCGGGTCCAGCCCGTACACAGCGGCGTACGCCTGCAGCTCGTCCATGCCGGAGTCGATCAGCTCGGACAGCGCGCGGTCCTGGTCCGTCTCCTCCAGGTCCCAGCGCCAGTTCGGGTCCTGCTCGCGGCGGTCCAGCTCGGCCAGCAGCCGCTCCAGCGCCACGTCGTCCCCGGATGCCGAGAACCGCTGCACCAGGTCGAGCACCTGCTCGTCGCTGGCCTGCGTGATGTCCTCGGGAAGCTCCCGGATGGCGGCCGCCACCTGCTCGTCACGCTGCCGCTCCCGCTCATCGTCGCGTTCCTGCAACGCCTGCATGATCCGCTCGACGGCCCGCCCGTCGTCAGCGTGCTGCCCGAGCAGCCCGGCCAGCTCCTCGTCCGACAGCTTCTCCAGGTTGGGCGGCAGCGTCTTGGCGCGCTGCCGTTCGGTGCGGACCGGGAGGCGCTTCTCCTCCGCCAGATCGTGAATCTTGTTCTTCAGCGCCGCGGCGCGGTTCTCAGCCCGCTCTCGGTCCCTCTTGTCCAGCGCCACCGACGCCTCACGCCGCGCAGCCCGCAGGTCCCGCTCCAGGCGGCGCATCTGCTGGCTGTCGCGGTAGCTGGCCGGGTGACGCTGCACTCGAGGTCGTTTCGTCGCTCCGGGCAGGTAGGCCCGCAGGTTGTGGCCACACCCCGGATGAAGCAGTCCAGCGGTACGGGCCTGCTCAACAGTGCCCTCCACCAGCACATCCACCATCTCGTCGGAGACGACCGACTGCTCCTGCCGCCACCCGATCCGGCCCGACTGGGTGAGGATCTTCCCCTCCCAAAACGCGCACCGAGAGCAGGTGAACGGCAACCGGGACACGACGACCAGGTCCACGCCGTTCTCCCGCAGCGTGGACAGGTGCCCGTCCACGGCGGCGCGGGCCATCGCGGTACGCACCGCCATCTCCGCGTACGCGCTCATCGACCACGACCGGCCCTTGGAGTCAGTGAACCCCGTGATGCCCTTGCGGGCGAACATCTCCAGCGCTCGCTGCGTCGCCTGCTCACGCGTCTCCGCGCCCGTGAGCGCCCGTCCGGCCACCTGCGCCACGACCTGCGCGTACACGTCCTCCGTGGTGCGCAGCGCCCCGGTGTGGACGCTATGCACGCGCTGCACCGTCTGCCTGGCCAGCTCGATCACACCCTGGCCCTGGCCGATCCGCTTGGCGTTGCCCAGATGCGTCAGGTCGGCCATCGCCTTCCGCACCCCGCGCCGCCACGCCGCGTTCACGCCCGTAGTGACGAGCTTGTCCGACAGCCTCTCCAGGCGCCGCACCACCCGGTCGGCCTCGCGGCGCAACTCGCGCAGCTCCGCGAACCGAACCCCTTCCCATTCGGGCTCGCCGAGCCGCGCCGCCAGAGACTCCGACACCACCCGCAGCAGCTCCCGCTCGGCGTCGTAATAGATCGCCGCCACGGCACGGGCGAAGTCGAGGCTGGTCTCGAACTCCTGCAACTCCCGCTGAGCGGCGTCTTCGGCCGCCGCGATGCTCACGTCAGTCCTCGTCGCCCAGCTCGGGGACCAGGACCTCGTCCAGCCTGTCCGGGTCCGGGACGGTCAGCCCGAGCTCGTCGCGCAGCCGCTTGACCTCGGCGACAACCTGGTGATCGTCCCACTCGGGGTGCACCATGCGCACCTTGGACTCCAGGCTGATGGCCTGCGCCCGGTTCAGCAGCTCCACCGTACGGCCCAGAGACTCCGGGTCCGGCAGGACGCCGTCCTGCCAGTGCACCTCGGCACGCTCCGGCGTCACCTTCGTGCCGAACACGCCCAGATCCACCGACAGCAGCGCCTCCGCGAGCCACTGCAGCGGCGGCGTCCAGTAGCCGATCTTCCGGCCCCGGGTCGAGAACGACTTCCTCTCGCGCGAGTGGATCTCCGTCGCGGTCAAGCTCCGGCCCGACCCGTCCGCCTCACCGAAGGACTGCGCGCTGTAGCCGGCGCCGCGCAGGATCTGCGCGACCAGGGCCTTGGCGCTGTCCACGTGCTCCTGCACGCGGATGGCGAACTGCGAGACGGTGAGCATCGCGTTCGGTACCGTACCGGGCGGCGGCAGCATCCCGAGCCCTGCGAAGATCTCCCGGTCCGGGTCGAACGTCGCGCCCTTCCCTCGGCCGAGGTTGTCGAGGAAGATGTCCGGCACGACGATCCGGCCCTTGCCGAGCCGGATGTCGCGCATCAGGCTCGTCCATACCTCGTCGAGGGCGTCCATCAGGTGCTCAACGCCCTGATAGTCGCTACGGCCGAGCGCCGTCCCCCGGATCAATCTGTGGGGGCGCATGTTCGGCACGTAGCTGACGAGCAGGCCCCGCTTGAAGTAGTTGTCGAACCCGCCCGACTCGTCCACCCGGTCGGCGTAGATCTCCGTCTCAGGGTGCTCAGTCAGCGGGATCTGCTTGCCCAGCTTGTCCTTGGTGCCCTGGTAGAGGCCGTGGTAGACCCGGCCGCGCTCATGCCGCTCCAGGTGCCGCCGCACGCACTTATCGTCCTCGTCGTCGAGCACCCGCCAGAAGGTCACCGCCGCAAGCGCCCCGTACCGGAACTCCGGAACCGCGCTGTCGGGCGGGAACACCGACAGCACCGGGTGGTCGTACATCTCCTGGTCCCACCCGACCCGCAAGAACACCCCGCCGTACGCCGACGCGACCTCCGCGGCCTCCAGCAGCGACCCGTAGATCCCCGCCTCGTGCATCAGCGAGTCGAGACGCTCCTGCCCGTTTTTGCCCTTCACCCGGAGAGTCGGAGGCTCCGAAAACAGCAGGTCAGCGCTCGTGCTGCTGATGTCGCCGGCGATCGGGACGTGCAGCTTCGTGGATTTGACCTGCCCGGCTGGCGTGGGCGTCCCCCAGAACCAGCGGCTGACGCGGTTCATGATCCCGGTGACGCCAGGCTGGGGCCGGTCCCAGCCCTTCGGGTCAAGCCCGATGGCGTGGGTCTGGTTCCCGCCGTACACGCTCGCCAGATGATCTGGATCTCCGGCGTACCACGCCTCCCACACCTCATAGAGCCGCAGTTCACGCTTCATGTGCGGCGGCGGCCACACCTGATCCTGCACCGGCAGCGGCATCGCTCTACGCCTCTCTTCTGTTGTCCATCGCCACGCACGCCGATCAGGAGAGCGGCCAATGCCAGGTGCCCGGCTCGTCTCCAGGGGGGACGTTGTACTCGTGCCTGCCACCGGCCGCGCCTGGGGTGAACACCCACAGGTGCACGTGGAAGGGGCTGTCGAGCGGCGGAATCGCGCCCACCCGCACCCCCGCGGGGTCGAGGGTGTCCACATCAGCGGTCACGATCGCCGCACGCACCGCGTGCAGGCCCTGCTTGCCGCGGTAGCGGACGATCCGTCCCGTGGTCGGACGCTCCATGACGGCTCCTTAGGTGATGACGACCAGCCCGGACGGCAGCACCGGCCCCTCAGGCGGCGCGTTGACCGACACCCACATCTGGTAGGTGCCTTCGGCCAGGACCACATCGCTGCCAGGGCCGACGAGGATGCGCGCGTCCGCGCCCGCCGGCGTCACGCCCGCCCAGCCGGCTGGGCGCCAGTCCTGTTCCGTGGGCTCGACGCCGGGCTGCGTGAACGCGATCTTCACGGCTTCCGTGCCGGTCGCGCCTTCGACCCAGGCGTACAGGTACTCCCTGCTGAGGGAGGACATCGGTTCCATCGCGCACCTCCCAGCTACGTACGGGGTGAGTGAGCCCGCCAGGCTCGGCGTGGCTTCCCGGCCGCCCAACGGCGGAGCGGAGACCGCACCGACCAGGCGCGACGTACCAGCCCGGCCCCGCCGATCTCGCGCGTCTCGACCACCACGGCCTGCTCGGACAGCACCACGGCATCGGCACCGGTCTTGGGCGCCTCCAGCCGCGCCGCCTCGGCCAGGAGCACGCCGTCAACGGCGGAGGCGACAGCATCCACGGCGATCTGCTCGGACAACGCGGCCGCGTCGGCCCCGGTCATGCCGACCAACGCCATGTCGGAGACCTGACCAGCGTCGCTGGCGTGCTTGGCCAGCATCGTGAAGGCCGTCTCGGCCAGCGCGGCCACGTCGGCCGCCACCGGCGCGGCTGCCACGGCCGAGGCTTCGGTCAGCGTCCCGGTGTCGGCGGCGACCGGCCCGATCGTCTCCGCGATGCTCACCAGCTCGGCCAGCGCGCCCGCGTCGGCGGCCGCAGCCTGCGCATGCAGCTGGCCGACGTCGGCCAGGACCGCCTGCTCCCGGCCCTCCAGCACGAGACGCAGGTCGGCTGCCTCCGCCAGCGCCGCCTGGTCGGCCCCGGCCAGCCCGGCCTCCACCGTCAGGACCTCGACCAGCGTGGCCGCATCCGACGTTGCGAGGTCGCCCGCGGCCGCCGCCGTCTCGCCCAGGGCAGCGGCGTCGTCCGCCGCGACAGGCTCACCGGCAGGAACGACAAAGACAGACGCCGCCTCGCCGACCGTGACCGTGTCGGCGGCGGCCAGCTCCTCCTGCGGAGGACCGACGACGGTTGGGGCGATGGCCACCGTGTACCCGGCCCGCCAGGTGATCTGGGACACCGACGCGGTCCAGTCGGCGGGGCTGGTGTCCTCAGGCGACACCAGCAGCCGGACGGCAGCCGCCACCGCCGTGTACTGCCGCGACTGGATGCTGGTCAGTGGGGAGAGACCCGGCGGCGGCGCCAAGGTCATCGCGACGCTGGTCGGCCGTACTGCGGCCAGCCGCAGCTCTAGGTCGCTGACGGATGTGGGAGTGATGCCGGGTGTCGTCACGACCGCGCCGCCACCGGCCGTTGACCGTGCCAGCACTGGGTCCACGGTGAGTGACGCGTCCCGGATCGCGATGATCAGGCACACACCATCCGAAGCCGAGAACTGCTTGAAGGTGTAGGTGCTCGGCTCGGCGCTGCCGGCGCGCTTCCACCAGACGCTGACCACCCGGGCGACACCGCTGACCGTGTCCCCCAGGGTGTCGAGCGGCAGCCACTCGCTGCCGCCGGTCGGGGTGGTCATCTCCGCCGTGGTGCCCCGGTCAGCGGCCTGAATCGCGATGATCGTGTCACCGCTGGCGATACCGGACGGCGCGTTGACCGTGTAGGTGGAGGTGCCGTTAAACCCCGTGGATGTGGACCGTACAGATGGCGGCACGAGCGTGCTCTGCGGCTCAGCCACCCAGCGCGCCTCGGCCAGGGTCGCGCTGTCGCTGCCGGACAGGGCCACCTCGGGTGCCTGGACGACGCTGACGACGTTCTCGGCCAGCGTGCCGCCATCCGAGCCGTCCACCTCGACGCCGGGGATGTCGAACGCAAGGTCATCGATCCACGCAGCGTCCTGTCCTTCCGGGAAGGACCCGTCCTTGGCGTACCGGAAGACCACCTGGGACTTGCCGGTGACGTCGGCCGACGCCTCAGTCCAGTCGACTTCGCCTGACGCCTCAAGCACGGCTGTGCCGTCGATCAGGACGGTGAGCTTGTCATAGCCTTCCTCCGACGACACCTTGTAGCGGAACGACACCAGGGTCGCCTGGTCGGGGATGGTGACCGTGGCGTCCGTCGTACCGTTGTCGCTGATGACGGCGCTCCGCAGCGACCAGCTGCCGGAAGCAGCGGTTTCCTGCACACGCGTCCAGGTCCCCGTGATCGTGAAGGCGAGGGTCTCGTCCTCGAAGTCCTCCAGGATGATCGCCACGGGCTTCCCCCCTCAGGCGGTCGCGTGGTCGTCAGGCGAGGGATAGCTGCACCGTGAACACCCAGCTCGCGGCGGAAGTCTTCTCACCCAGCGACTCCACCTTGCGGTTGAGCATCCGCCCGCCGGTCGCGGCGTTGAAGATGCCCCACTCGTTCCACACGAAGTTGGCTTCGGCGGTGGAGAACGTGCTGCGGAACGTAGCCGTCACGGCGCCTGCGTCCACGCCGTCCGTGTGCTGGGGATACGTCGCGTCCATGCCCTTGCGGAGGGTGTTGCTGCCCTGGAGGTCGGTCTGCAGCGGGTCTGCCGCGGTGTCGCCGTCGCCGACGCCGATCCGGGCGTTGGACGAGTCGTATGCGGTCACCGAGCTTCCGCCGATCAGGCGGTGCCACAAGGCGGCAGCGCCGCCGTACATGAGGAGGTTGCCCTCGCGCTCGATCACCTCGTACGGCGCGGCGCTCAGGTCGTCGCCGTAGTACTTCTCCACCTTCCAACGGCAGCGCCACTGGACAGGATCGTGACGGGCCACGCCCGCCCCCACGTGGCCGCCCTCGGTCAGTCGCGCGATCTCCATGGTGCCCTCCCGGACATGCAGAAGGGCCACCCGAGCGGGTGGCCCTGACGTAGCTGGTAGTGGGGCGTGCCCCGGCCCCACACCGCCCCTCAACAGCAGGGGCCGGGGACACGCCGGCGTGCTCAACGCGCGTACGGGGAAGCCGCGCGGAGCACGCGACACACCTCCGGGCGGCAGGCCGCCACAACCCTCCCCCGGAGGTGCGCGTCTAGAGAGCTGGGACTGGTTCGAGGAGCCGCAGCCACGCTGCCTGCGTGCTGTGGATGGCGTACCGCAGGGCGTCCACGCTGTGGTCGTCGGCCTTGACCGGCATATCCTCGCCCTTCTCGGCCTTGCGCTCGTCCCAGGCGTAGCCGGCCATCTCGTCGAGGAGGTGGCGGCAGCTCGCGTGCACCCGAAGGTGGTCGGCCGAGATCACGTTGCTGACGGTGCGGATGCCGTCCAGGACCGAGTTGTCGGCCTGCATGGGCCGGTAGCCGTCCCGGTAGAGCTGCTGGATGAAAGATGCAGCGCTCGGGTCCACCACCAGCCACTCCGGCCTGACACCGTGGGTGCCCGGCCCGTACGTGTCCGGGATGCGGTCGAGCCAGTCGGTCAGCCGCGCGCTGTACTCCGCGTCGGTCAGCTGACGCCGCTCGGCGCGCGAGTCGTACCGGAACTCGGAGGTGACGTAGATGCGGCGCTGCCCTTCCTGGTCGGGGACGGACACGCCGATCAGGAGCGCGGCGAACGGGTTCGTGGTGCCGTAGTCCACTCCGCAGGCCAGCCACTTCTCCATCGGCGGCAGCTCGGCGACGACGTGCTTGTCCTCGTCGAACATGTCGTAGATGGCGCCCTCAGCCATGACCCAGCGGCCCTCGATGAACCGCTTGTACCAGAGGCCCGAGTATTCCGCCTTGAGGGCCTTGACGTAGGCCGGGTCCAAGGAGTGGTTGTCGTCCAGCCGGAAGTGCCACGACCGGAGATCGAGCTCGCCCGCCCGGTCGAGGAAGTCCTTCTTCAGCCAGTGGCTGGGCGCGTCCGGGTTCGTCGAGCCGAACAGCTTGGCGCCCTTCACCGACAAGCGGCTGAGCAGCATGTCCCAGAACGGCCGCTCGATCAGAGTGATCTCGTCCACGTACGCGCCGGCCGCCGTCATGCCTCGCAATCGGTTCTCAGCGCGGGCGTCGTTGGAGCTGATGATCTCGACGCGGCGGCCGAGGATCGTCGCGGTAGGGGAGCCTCGCGTGTAGGCGATGCGCTTGGCGATCGGGCCGGTGATCGCGGGGTCTGTCAACGGCTCGAACACGTTTCTGGCGATGGTGTCGGCGGTCTTGCCGACGATCACCAGCGAGCCGCCGCGGGGGGCGTTCGCTACGAAGATCAACCAGCGGATGAGCGAAGCGATCGTCTTGCCGCTGCGGATCGCGCCCTGCCAGATGTTCAGCCGCGCCGTCGACTCGGCGATGGACTTCTCCTGCTTAGGCGACAGCTTGACCGCCATCGCGAGGCTCATGCCTCACCTCCGGCGTCGTCGTACTCGATCTCGCCGATCACGTCGGCCTGGATGATCGCTTCCGTGTCCGGGTCGTCGGGCACGTTGTGACGCCGCTGGAGCTGGAGCAGCATGTTGCCCAGCAGAGACGCCATGTCGGTGTCGGCCGCGCCGTTGCGATTGATCAAGTCCAGGCCGAGCAGGTTCGCCCGCTTGTTCACGATCTTCAGCGCGGCCTCGACGGCGTTGACCTCGCCCTTGAGGACCTTCGGCCAGATCGAGGCCATCATGCGGTCCAACCTGTTGATCTCCAGGTGCAGCAGCTCCTCGGCGGCCATCGCCTCCGCCTTGGCCGCCTTCTTCAGCGCTGCGGTGATGTCCTTGCCGACGACCGCCGGCGACGAGTAGCCGAGCCGCTGAGCGATCACCGCATGGCTGACCCCAGCGATGCGCATCTGCAGCGCCTGGTAGCGGCGCTCATGCCGTTCGAGCTTGACCTGCGGGCTTTCCGCCACGAGAGCCGCCTCCCTTCAGCAGCGCTACCGCTGGCGCTCCGCGTAGGCGCGAAGCGCCGTCATCACCACCTCTGCGAGCGGCATGTCGCCGTCCCGCGCGCGGATGTCCGCGATCAGTCCCGTCACCTCGTCGTGCTGCGCCGCCGTCAGCGGCACGATCAGCTCGACCGTGGCACCGGCCTTCGGCCGAGGAGGAGGCGGCGAGGCGGGGCCGAACTCGTCCTCGTCGTCGCCCTGCTCGACCTGGTCGTCCTCGACCTCGTCGTCGGGGTCGTCGTCGGCGCTCTCGACCGGAGCTGGCGCCGCCGGCCTCGCTGCGGGCGCGGCGGCCGCGGCGGGCTGGTCGTGTACGATCTCGATTTCGCCGCTGAGGTCGTCGAGCAGGTCCTCGAGGTCTTCGTCCCGCCATCCGGTGCCGTCCAGGCTGGGGAGCGACTGGAGCAGCTCGGCGAGTTTGGCGTCGTCGTACTCGCCGTACTCGGCGAGCCGGTTGTCGGCGAGCATGATCCGCTTCGCGGTGTCGTCGTCCACGTCGATGATGACCGTGGGCACGTGCTTCAGACCGGCCTTGACCGCGCCGCGCCAGCGGTGCTCACCGGCGATGATCCTCATCCGGGACTTCTGCGCGACGACGGACCCGTAGAAGCCGTGCTTGCGGATCGACTCGACGATCACGTCCACGTCGCCGCGGTGCGGGTTGTCCGGGTGCGGCTTCAGGTCGCCGACGGCGACCATCAGGTACTCCTGCGGCGCGATTCTCGCCATCAGCCCTCCCGCAGCGGGTCAGTAATCGGGGTGGTCGTCATCGGTGGCCACGGCCTCCACCCACTGTGATGTGGCGGGCTCGACGACCTCGACGGTCTGCTCGGTGACCCACATCGCGCGGGCGCCGATCTTCTCGGAGAACTCGGTGAGCGTCGCCAGGTCCTCGCCAGGCTGGGCCTGGTCCACGATCAGCGCGAACGGCTCTTCGTGGATGCCGCCCATCTCGATGAGCGGCAACCGGAGCACCTGGATGCGCACTACTCGCCTCCGCCAGCCTCGTCATCCCCGCCCGGCTCGTCGCCCCCACCAGGCTCGTCATCCCCGCCGGGCTCCTCATCATCTGGAGTCGGCTCTGCGAACCGACGTTCGAAGATCGACTTCGGGACGGGCCAAAACTCGCCCGCGCCGTTGTGAACGACGTAGTCGCCCAGGCCCGCGCGCCGTACCCCCTCCGGCGTCTTGATGTCCACGTACTCTCCGGATCGGCCGCGAAGCGCGGTCCGGCCGACGATCCCCCGTAGGTTCGAGCGCTCGTTGATCCAGGCCACGACCTCGGGGACCTGGCCGCCCACGACCTGCACGGCCTCGACGATCTCCGGCGCGTGCTGGTACAGCCTTACGTCCATAATCGGCATCTCCTTCGACGCGCAGCGCTTAATTTGAGTAGGTAAGATAAGGGCATGACAGGTCTGCAACGCATCACCCAGCCAACGCTGGACGTGCTGGAGGTGCTGCTACGCGCCTACGAGCAGGACGAGAAGGTCCACGGGTGGGCGATCATGAAACAGGTCAAACGCTCAGGCCCGACCGTCTACAACGTCCTCGACCGACTCGAAGACGCCGGCTGGATCACTGGTGAATGGGAGCAACCCGAGCCTGACGCCAACCGCCCCCGCCGCCGCCTCTACAAGCTGCACGGCACGGCCGTCCCAGCAGTTCGCGCTCTGCTCGCAGAGCGACGTCCCGCCGCACTCCGGGCGAGGCCAGCCTTCGGCTTCCTCCGCCTGAACTGGCTACGCGTCGCGCTTGCCGGGGGTAGCTGGTGAGCGCTCAGGAGATCATCCTTGCCATCGGCGGGGGCTTGCTGGTGAACGAGTTCTGCGACATCTCCCCCTGGGCAGCCCGCAGGATTGTCGCCTGGTCAGCCCGCGTCAAGTATGGGAAGACGACACGAGCCGAAATCCGCGCCGAGGAATGGGAAGCAGTCATCGCCCACCGGCCCGGAAAGCTGTTCAAGCTCGCCACAGCTCTAGGATTCAGTCTGCAAGCTGGAGCAATGTGGACATCCCGCCTACTGATCTTGCTGTGGGCGAACATGCAGGCCAAGCTGAACTTCGGCCATCAGTTCACTCTTGTGGAGAGCACCCTCAGGAAAATAGTCAAGCGCTTGCCCACAAGAAACAAACAGGTCTTCTCCGGCAGTCAGCAGAGATCGATGGCGGCCCTCAACGATGCATCGCTTACCCCAATTGTAGATGGGGGGTTCACCGTCCTGGTGGATTATCGCAATGCTGTGGCAGCCCACGTCCCAGGATGTTCATGCGTGACAGACTGATGCT
Organism: Nonomuraea fastidiosa; assembly: GCF_042751225.1. Taxonomy (NCBI): domain Bacteria; kingdom Bacillati; phylum Actinomycetota; class Actinomycetes; order Streptosporangiales; family Streptosporangiaceae; genus Nonomuraea; species Nonomuraea fastidiosa. Next base: position 4,401,667 of record NZ_CP170570.1, on the reverse strand, counting down.
GACGACGCAGTTCCGCTGAATAGACGTGGCCTAGCAGTTCATCCACACGGACTCGACCGCGTGACGTCGCTCGTCCGATGAGCTAGCGCGTACGCGGTAGTCGATGCGGCGCCAGTTGGACAGCAGCTCGTCGTACAGCGGCGAGCGGTAGCCGGACAGCACGATCGCGGACTTGCACTCGACGAGCACTTCCAGGAGGCGGCGGTGCTCGGGCTCGCGGTCCATCTCCGCGACGTAGTGGCCTGAGCCGAACTCGTTGCGCGTGGAGCGCAAGTACGGCGGGTCCACATATATCGCGGTCTGCGGCGAGTCCATCCGCTCGATCAGCTCGAACGCGTCGCAGTTCTCGATGAACGCCTCCCGCAGCCGCGCCGCGTGCCAGCGCAGCGCCGCGGCGGCTCGCTTGGAGCCGGCCGGGTTGTTGACCCGGGTCCTCGAGGTCGGCCGACGCCAGGAGGCTCCGGCTTCTCCGCTGCGGGACTGGGTGCATTGGATCCACCAGCGGCGGGCGCGCTCCAGGTCGCTGGCGGTGGTGTCGCCGAGCTTGGCGGCCTGGTGCTCGGCGCGGGCGTACGGTGTGAGTTCGATGGCGCGGATCAGGGCGCGGGGCCGGTCGCGCAGCGTCCGCATGAAGGCGACGAGGTCGCCGTTGATGTCGTTGATCGTCTCGATCTGGGCGGGCTGCTTGGCGAAGAACACCGCGGCCGACCCGGCGAAGGGTTCGACGTACACCTCATGCGGGGGAAGGAGACTGGCCAGGAAAGGGCCGAGCCTGCCCTTGGCGCCGTAGTACTGGAACGGAGGGCGCAGCGCCACGGGTCCTCCCTTGGGGTGCGAGGCATGGATGATCTGGTGGCGGTCCTGGGGAAGGAGATCGCCGAGGACGAGCGGCGTGCGCGTTGCGCAGCGGGGCTGCACTGCCAGCCGGCGTCGTGACAGAATGGGCCTCGGGCCGGTCACGGCAGGCCCCACTCCGACGCCATCGAGGGCGCCCACGTCGCCGCAGGATGGCATCCGAGGACAAGAGGCTGTCGCCTCACGTGACGCATCACCGCACGCCAGAACCACCTGATCCGATGGCTGGCCGGTGACGTGGGCGCCAGGCCAGAAACAGAGCCTTTCGTGGTGGATGTGCGTAAGCGGCTCGTCCGCGATCTCAAGACCATCGGTCTCAAGACAGCCGCTGCTGTGCGGCTGCTCGACCAGGCTGCCCAGCACCGTGCCGACCCGCCCCAAGGGTGGGCGCGGTTCGTGCCCTCTACCCACGAGCGCACTGACGACCTGTGGTGGACGATGCAGGTGCGGCCGGTCGGCGGCGACACCTGGGGATCCAGTCTCGCCCCTAGGTGGGTGTCGGCATCCTCGTCCAGGTGGGCGGACACGCTGATCAACGACCTCGACATGGATGGATGGGTCCACGAGGGCCCGTGGCCGGACCAGCCCGACACGGCGACCGTCCTGCCTCTGTGGCGCAACACGCGCGGCCAGATCGAGGACCAGGTCGTGGACCTGCACAAGGCGGTCGCCAGCTCTTACCACACTGTGCACGAGTTGTACGCGGCCGCGGTCGCCGACGCCCTCGACCGCGCCGGCGTCAGCATCGCCGACTATTGGGCCAACCCGGACGAGCCGCGGGACCTCAGCATCCAGCTCGCGCACCCACTCGAGGGGTACGAGGCTGCGTACGTGTGCTGGCGCGATGACCGTGGCTGGTACTGGGTGCCCTACAGCAGCACCGACCAGACGCTGAGCGACTTCGCCAAAGACCTGCCGTGCGCCTACCTCGCCCTGCCCGAAGACGTGGCGGCCGCCGTGCTCGCTCACGTCACCAGCGCGGACAAGCCCGCCCGCGAACCCGCCTCGTGGACGCCTCCTGACGCGTACAACCCCTACCCGGACCCGCCGGACGACGCGGTTGATTTCAGCCTGGACTTGGAGCGCGGGCTGGCCGCCTATCACTCCCACCCGGCCAACCAGCGGCCAGACGGTGTGAGCTGACTGCGGAAACGCACCACAGCACAACATGCGATCATGGTTTGCGCGACACTCTGACCAGCACAAACGCGCTCTAGTCGATTCTGAGACGTCCCCTCTCGGACTTATGTCATAGCATTCGGACACGCGAGATAGGCGCGCAGCGTTGACTACAGCGCGTCTGTTTCGCGTGATCCGGTCCGATCAGCGCACCGCGTACAGCGTCACCAGGTACGGACCAGCCGATACTGCTCGACATCCGCCGAGCTCTCCACCGGCACCCGGCACCCGCCGCACGCCACCATCTTGGCCCACGTGCCCAGGTTGATCGCGCCGCAGTGGTGGACCCACGCCGACTTGTCCAGCACGCTCGATGACCTGGGCACGCAGCCTCCCCTACTCCAGCGCCGACGCCACCAGCTGCGACGGATCCCGCTCCAAGTCGCGGCCGGAGTGGACATAGATCATGGTCGTGTCCAACGACTCATGATCGAACGCGGCCTTGATCTCGTGCACGCCCACGCCGAGCTCCGCCGCGATCGACGCCCACGTATGCCGAAGGACGTGCGGAGTCACCTTCGCGGCGATCCCCGCCTGACGGCCGAGCCGCGCCAGCAGCTCCGACGCCGACGACCGGTAGTACCGGCCACCCGTGTCCGTCACGAAGATCCGTCCCGTCAGCTGCGACACCTCGACGTCGGCACGGCGAGCCCGATCCTCCAGGTACCGGTCAATCGCGTACGCGGCCTCCACCGGCAGGCGCCGGACCTTCGTCTTGGACCCCTTGGCGAAGATCTTCAGCGTCCGCAGACCCCGCTCGTACCCGAGCGCGCTCAGCTCCGCCGACACCGCCTCCTCGACCCGGATGCCCGTCCCGAGCAGCAGCCGGACGAACGCCGACGTCCGCAGACGGGCCGGCCCGTGGTCGGCGTCGGCCGCGGCCATCAGGGCGCGGGCCTCATCACGCGTCAGCGCCGTCGTCTCGGAGTGGCTACGCGACACCTTCGGCCGCCGCGTCCGCTTGAACCGGTTCGCGTCGATGACCTCCTCGTCGACGAGGTAGTCGTACCAGGCCGACACCGCCGACAGGCGCCGCTTCATGGTGGCCGGGGGCACCGTCTTGCCGGTCGCCGCCGTGGCGCGAAGGTCAAGCCACCGCTTGTAGACGTCGCCGTGCGACTTGCGCGCCTGCAAGGGGTCGAGGCCCGTCTCCCGGCAGAAGTCGAACCACATCGCCAGGTCGCGCCGGTAGGCGTCGCGGGTGTTCGGCGAGTCGTAGCTGAGTAGCCACGCCATCGTCGCGTCCTGGGCGAAGCCCAGCAGGGACGGTGGGTAGATGATCCCGCCGGCCCCGATCGGCTCACGAGCAAGCTCAGCGGTCACGCCTGCTGCTCCACGTCGGCGAACCGGGTGTGGTGCGGGCTGTGGGCAGGCAGCCACCGCATCTCACCGGGCGGGATGTTGTACTCCTTGCGGAGGCGCCGCACCGTGGTGACGCTGACGCCAAGCACTCCGGCGATCGTCGGGTCGTTCCGCCCGCGCGCGGCGAACCGCGCGATGATGTCGGCCTGGTTGTCCGTCGAGATCGTGCGCTTCATCAGACGCCACCACCGACCGATGCGAAGGGTGTCGCGTTCACAGCTCCACCTGCCGGAACACGACGGCGGCCTTGTAGCGGCCGTCGTACTCGGCGTCGGGCTCGGACTCGGCCGATACGACGTGCAGCTGCGCGTCGGGGCCGAAGAAGCGCGCGGCTTCGTGGAGTGCGCGGCGTCGGAGTTCGTCCGGGTTGAAGCCGATGACGTGGACGGTGTGCTGGAAGGTGAACTCGGGTACGAGCGGCTGCGGCGGGCCGCCTTCCGTGTGGTCCATGATCACTTGCTCTCTGTCGCGAGGAGAGGTTACGTGATCAGTCTACCTAAACGATCTATGGACATAACTGCGATTATGACCAGCTCTTAGAGATCTTGAGTGGGCCGAACGAAGGTGAGTGACCTAGGCCACAATGACGTCATGCCAACCCCTCTACCACCACCCCGAGTGTTCCGAACCGCACTGAAGGTGTTGCTCATCACCGGTGTGTCGACCACGTCGGCGTTTCTCGCCGCCGCGGCGCTCACGCTCGCAATGGGCTTACCCTCTCAGACCGCAACACTTCTCACGGCCGGGGCCGTCGCGGCGACGTCAGCGGTGTCCCTCTACAAGCAGATATCCAAGGAACTCGACCGCCACGAGGCCGCCCTGAAGGAAGCAGAGCGGCCTCCAGCTGAGCGGCTACGAGAGCTCAATGACGAGGTCGCGGCCTCCATGGCGAACACCGCCGACGCGATGGACCGGCTCGTACGCGAACTCGAATCACAGAAAGCCGTCGCCGAAGCCACCATCGCCGAGGGCGAGGAGCGGGCGCGATGGCTGGAGATCAACAAGGATGAAGCCGAGAAGATGAGACAGCTCCTCGTCGGCGAGACTAAGGCCGCTCTTCGCGCCGAGGGGCGCAAGCAGTGGTGGTTCTTCGCCCTCGGCCTGCTCGGGTCCATCCCCATCGGCATTATGATCAATTTGTTTGTGCCTGGAAACTAGACCTCACGGCCGGCGGCGACACTCTCGTTTGGGGGCGGTGCCCCCTGCCGGCTCGGCTGCCAGTGCGCCGGGCACTGGTGCATTTGGGGCTCTTTCGGACGTTACTTGGTGGCTACATTTTTTGGCTTGGGGTCGGGCCGAAAGCATATTTCTGCAGTTCAGGCGGTGGGCGCCGCGTGGCCTAATTCGGACATTCGATTTTGGCACCAGGGAAAGCGCTTAACTGCTTGCGGTCGAGTCGCGTTCATCGGGGCGCCCAGCTAGGCTTATGTCCCAAGCGATGGTCAAGTTGGTACCGATCCGGTCACGAGCGCGGCGGGCCTCCTTGGCTGGGTTGCCTGAGACCACGGGATGCCCATGCTTCACCGCCAGGTACGAATATGGGCCGTCGTTGCCGCGACGGCCCATACCTGTTGCACGTCGCTGGAACTCAGGAGAAGAACCAGCGCTAAGTACGTACAGCTTCTACTGCCAACCTACTGAGTGCGTGTGTGCACATGCAATACGGCTGACGTGATCCGTCGAAGTTTGCACGTGCCCGGTCTTCTCCCGAGCCAGCTTCCACATCGGAGACTGGACTCAAAGGAGAGTTCTCTCGTGCCGCAAGACACGCCGTCCGGGCAGCCGGAGAAGAAGAACGACAGCACGCAGATTGTGCTCCCCAACGAGGCCCTGCGAACGCTCGTCAAGCTCATCGCGTTCCTGGCGCTCCTGGGCGCGGCGGTGTTCCTCGCCGTGAACGGGCTCGATCCCACGGTGCTCGCACCGTTCGCGCCGCGTCTTTGACGCACTGTTCCACGTCACCTAGCGGTGCGGGGCCGGTCCGCCAGACCGGTCCCCACCAGGCGTTTCACCATCCGTGACGGGCTCGGCGGTGAAGATCTCCGGCTTGCACGGGTATCGCTCACCTGCGACGCCGGTGATGATCCAGTTGCCGGGGCACACGATGTGGCCGCCTTCTGGAGCGTCGATCCAGCCGTGCTTGCGCATGGCGCGGGCCACCGTGCACATCGGCGGGTACCCGGCACGTCCGGGCGGCGGAAGTAGCGCACCACCTGGCCTTCACGATCGGGCGGCCCGTCGTCGGGGTGGTCGCCGTTTCGCCACCACTGGTGCGCCTCCACGACGCGTTCCGTCACGAACCTCATCAGCGGTCCTCATCGAACCAGGCCTGGGCGGTGCGGGCGGCCTCCGCCGAGGCGAGCGAGTCGTGCAGGCGCCGCCAGGCGTCGGCGACGGCGACGGCGACGCACGCTTTCACGTACTCGGGGTGCAGAAGGTGGTCCTTGGCGTCGTCGAGGAGTTCGGCCGCCTTCGCCGCGGCCTGCAGGGCGTCACTTCGCGGTCTCCGTCGTCTTGGCGGGCCGGTTGTCGCCGCCGCGGGCGCGCAGCTCGACGCCGAACTCTTCGAGGAGCTGGTGGACGAATCCGTAGGAGCGGCCGATGGCCGCGGCGATGGCGCGGATGGGTTCGCCCGCCTGGTAGCGGGCGGCGACGTGCTGGGCGAGCTGGACGCGTTCCTCGCCGACGATGCGGGCGTTGGGCCGGATCTGCATGAGGGGCCTCCGAGATGAGGTGGTCATGCCGCGCGGGCTGCGGCCAGGTGGTGGCGGAGCTCGTCGCGGTCTTCTGGGGTGTCGGGCACGGGGTCGCCGCGCCAGATGCAGCCTTCGATGGTGGTGAGGTCGTCGAGGTCGTAGACGACTTCGCGGCCGGCGCGGCCGAGGGTGCGGGCGTGGTAGCGGCGCGCCCATTGGCGGATGGTGGCTGGGGAGCGGTCGAGGCGCTCGGCGGCCTGGTTAGCTGTTGCTGGGCGCACGCCGTCCTCCTGGGGTTCGGGGGGCGAAGGGTGCGTTCGTGACGTGTGGTGCGTTTCCGGACGCAGATCACGCGAGAAAGACGCGCTGTAGTCAACGGAGACGCGCAAACAGAAGGTCACGCATAGGAAGGGATAGGAACGCTAGCGATCTTGTTTGAGGCGACCTCAGCGCTTCTAGATGCGTTTCCGCAGGTCAAAACCTCAACGCTGCGCGGCAGGCACACCACGCCCGTCGGCGCAAAGTGTTACACACCCGCCCACCAGTCGCAACACCGACACACCCCGCCCCTGGCAACCGGGCCCGTCAGAGCCTCGACGCGCTTCGTATCCGAGCGAGCGGCACGTAAGCAGTGGCGACGGTCAAGACCACCATGCACGTCAGGATGATCGCTCCGGTCGCCACGTTGGACCAGCCAAACGCGAGGGACAAGACCGCCAGCACTTCGCCCACCAGGAACACGATGCTGGTCGCGTAGGCCACGCGGTGCCAGGTCTCCGCATACTTACCCACCCGGACGAAAGCTCTCTCCATCCCCGCCACGGCCTCCTCCACACCCTTGGCCGACTCCAACTCACGGCGCTTGCGCCTCTCCCATTCACGCTCCTGCGCGTCGCGCTGAAGCAAGAACCCGTACTCGACCGCCAGGGCAATCATGATCGTCGGCAAGACCTGCGCGGCCGTCGCGTAGAAGTCACTCGAATTCACGACAGGTAATCGCGATCAAGCTGCGAAACGTTCCACCCCACAGCAGACGTAACGGCGACCCCGCTCACACCCCCACCTCATCGACGACCAAGCCCCGCTCCTCCACCTCCGACACCTGCACACCGCACGTCCCGCACACAAACACCCCGACCTTGCCATCCCACCGCAGCGACCGCTCACCACACCCCGAACACCGCGCAAACGACTCCACCGGCGCCTCCCCCACCGCCGCGCGCAACCGGCCCTCCCAACCCAGCGCCCACTCCACCAGGTTCATCGGGCCAGCGCCAGCCGGCCGCAACTCCGACACCACCCCCAAACCTTCCAACGCCAGCACCTGCGGCAACTGCTCCACCAACCACGCCACCGCACGCGACCGAGCAACCCCCGACCGGACACCCCTCACCCGCGCCGCACACCCCAACCGCTCCCGCGCAGCATCCTCGAACCCCAGCAACTCCCCCACCAACACATCCAACAACTCAGCATCAGGCGACACCACCGGCCGCGGCCGCGACCCCGACACCCTCGACCACCTCGACGCCGGCCTCAACCCATCACCACGAGCAGCCACCACCGCCGCCAACCCATCCACCTCCAACAACGCCCGCCGGCACGTCGCCCGACACCGCCCACACACCAACGGCTCCCCCACACGCCACCGCACCTCAGGCACCACCGGCTCCTCAGGCGGCACCCCACAACCCCCCTCCGCAACCCACCGATCCACCGCATCCGCATGCTCATCCCGAGCACGCAAAAACCCCGACCACACCCGCCGCGCAGCCCCATTACACGGCCCAACACACACCTGACCAGCCACCACACACCCCCAAACCAGACGACCCACCACAGTACAAGATCAAAAACTTTCGCCACACACCAAACCAACTTCGGTCCGCCGGCTCCGCCGACCGGCCCCCTGGGGGCATGCGAAAGCCCCCGCGCGATGGGGCCGCGCGGGGGCTGGCTGGCGTCAGCGCGTCAGGCGGTCGGTCGGCGCGTCGGCCGCGCCTCGCGTAGGCGCTGTGTGACCGCTGCCGTCCGCTCTACGGCGCGGATCTCGTCCAACATGCCGGTGCGAGCGAGGGCGCTCATGTTGCGGAGCGAGTCCAGCGCGCGCACGACATAGGCGGCATCCTCAGCCGCCTGTCCGGTGGCGTGCTGGCGTGCGTAGTGCGCCTGGCGCTCGTACCGGCTGAACTGCGGCCCGTCGTACTGCACCATCACGCGCCCGTCCACTTCGGCCACGCGGACGTGCAGCAGGAACCCGCACGACGACAGCAGGCGCGTGAGCTGTGAGGTAGCGGTGCGGACGGCTGCCAGGGTGCCGGTCGGCTCCGGCTCGATCGGCCGCCGGATGTCCGACAGGGGGACATCGTCGATGATCGCCCCGTCGGCCCGGCTAAGCAGGAGCCGGGTGTAGAGGCTTGAGCGCGTGGCCTCCTGCACGGTCCATACACCGTGCTGGTGTACGGCCGGGCCGTGGTACTCCACGGTGCTGCCCGTCGGGGCGTACGCGAGCAGCGCGCGGTGGCTCGCCTGGCTCGCGTTGTAGACGGCGCGCTGCAGGTCGGTGCGGCGGCTGCACGGCTTCCGCGCTATGCACGTGGGGCATTCGGCGTGGTGGTTGTCCATCGCCTTGCGCGCCTTCTCGGTGGCCTCTGCCGCTGTGCGCGCGGCGGCCTTCCTGTCCTGGTCCATGTTGATCTCCCTGTGGTGGTCGGGGGTGCCGCGCCCCACACGGCGTGGGGCGCGGCATGGGGGCTACTTCTTGGCGGGCTTGGCGGCGGGCTTGGCCTCGGGCGCGGTCTCCGCCTCGGCGGCCTTACGGCGCTCGGCCTTTTCGCGCTTGACCTTGGTCCGGCGCTCCACCTCGGCCTTACCAGCGTCTGTGAGTCCGGTCATGAGGTGTGCGCGGGCCGGGTTGTCCTCGCTCAACGCCATGACGGCGTTGACCAGCTCGCGCTGTTCCTCGGGCAGCTTGGTGGACTTCTCCGACTCGGCCGGGGTGAGGACATCCGCGATCACGTCGAACGGTGCGGCGTCTCCGGCGCGCACCGCGAGGAACAGAGCGGCGATCAGGGCGCGGTCCGACTGGTCCGAGACGGCATCCCACGATGCGGCGGGGTGGTCGCTGTCGAGTCCGTAGAGCGTGCTGCCCTCGTCAACCAGGGCGGCGGGGGTCACGTCGCGCAGTACCGGCCACGTCTTCGGCTCGGCGGTCCAACCGTGCCGCAGTGCGGCGAGCATGCCCGCGAGCGGGAGACGCGCGCCGTTGCAGCGCCACGCCAGACGGGCGGGGCTGTTGGCGCTGTCCTCGCTGTCCACGCGCCCGGTGGGGGTGGTCACCACGGGCCGGGCGGTGCCGTCCGCCATGACGGTGAACCACGCCAGAACGGTGGACAGAGCGGCCTTGGTGTCGTCGGTGGTCGGGGTGGTCGGCTTGGTAGCCATCTGCGATCCCTTTCGTGTGATGGTTGCCTGCCCCGGTGTGGGGCAGGCGCGGGGGTTAGTTACTGCGTCGGGAAGCGGTTCCGCTGTCTTTTTCGGTAAGCGGTGTAGACCACAATGGCGGTGCCGATCATGGCCACGCCCGTGGTCAGCAGCCACAGGTCCATCGACTGGCTACCGCTTGCCGTGGGGGCGGGAGCGGGGGCCAGTGTCGGCCGTGTGGTGCTGGACGCGCGCCCGGTGCCCGTGGGCGTCGCCGTCGCCGTGGTGGTGGCGGTGGGGCCGGGCTTGCCGTCCGTGCCGTCCCTGCCGGGCATGCCAGGGCTGCCCTTCTCTCCCTGCGGGCCGGGGCTACCGGGCGGCCCGGTCAGGCCGGGGTCGCCCTTCTCCCCCTTGGGTCCGGGGTCGCCCTGGTCACCCTTCGGCCCCTGCGGGCCGGGCGGACCTTGCTCACCTTTGGGGCCCTGCGGGCCGGTCGGACCGGGGTCGCCTTGATCGCCCTTCTCGCCGCGTTCGCCCTGTGGCCCTTGCGGACCTGCCGGACCCTGCGGGCCTTGCGGTCCCTGCGGCCCGGTTGGTCCCTGGATGGACACGACGGGCACGCCGCACAGGTCGAAGGTGATCGACCCGCCCCCTATGTCGGGGGTCGCCGTGACCGGGAGGCACGTGGGTGAGTGCGTGATGACGATCGGCGGTTCGGCCGTCGCTGTGGTGCTTGCCGCACCACTTGAGGTTAAGACCAGCGCGGCAGCGATGGCGGCGACGCATGCGAGCGCCGCCGTCGCTGCCCTGGCCGTTCGTGTGTTTCGCATGCCTCAGAGTCCACAGTTGCACCACCTACACGATCAAGAGGATGTCAAGACATCGTTATCAATCCGTTATGACTTCTAGGTGGCCCCACACCAAGATCCACAACGGTTCAGCCCAGCCGCCGGCAACGTCCACCCGATCTCGGTTTGGGGTGGTGTGGGTGGACGTGCTGTTGTCGCTTGTGAGCGTCTTTTTGGTGTGTGTGGTCTCGTTGTACTGGTGTGCGTGTGTTCGCGCGCCTGTGTGGACGTTGTCAGGTGTTTCGATGGTGTTCTGCCTGTGGTGTTGCTTGCTCTTTGTGTCAGTTCTGTGAGGGGCGGCGACGAGGTGGTGTGGCTGGGGTTGTGGGGCTGACCAGCCTTGGGGGTGCTGGGGCTGGTCAGTTGATGGCTTTGCGGTCGGCGGCGCAGGCCCTGCAGGGCTGGTCCATGTACGTGTGGATGGGGCAGGTGGGTCTGTTGCGGCGGTGTGCTGTGGGTGGGGGTGTGGGGAGGTGTTCGTGGGGGTTGGCGCGGAGTGCACGCTGCACGTAGCGGGCGGGGTTTTTCACGCGGCTGCGTGCGCGGGCGAGGATGGCTTGCCTGATGTGTGCGGCTTGCTGGTCGGTGATGGGTTGCGCGGCGAGCGGAGCGAGCTCGCGCTTGACCATCTCGTCTACTGCTGAAAAGTCCTGTCCGTCGTCGGTCTGGTCGTCGTGCGCGGGGTACGGCGGGGTGACTGACTGACTAGAGATGTAGTCATGGGTCGGGATGGGACGGGACGGGACGGGGTTACGAACTTCTTTAGAACTTCTCGCGAACGTTCGCGTGGTGTTCGCGCGAACATATTCGTGTCGGTCAGGGGTTGCTGTGGTCGTGCCTGCCTCTATTTCCCCAGCTAGACCAGCCTGTCGCCTGCGTGCGGCGCGCAGGTTCCGCATGCGTTCACGCGCTCGTTCGCGTTCGCTGCGCACCTCATCAGCGGTGGGGTTGTAATGACCCCAATCGTGAAAAGTAAAGCCCTTGTCAGGCTCGTCAACGCGTTCCCACAGCCCCACCTCGACGAGTTCACGAGCGAGCTTCTTCGCGCCCGGCATGAGGCGCCCAAGCACCCGGTCTGGGATGAATCCCTCGGTCAAGTTGGCCGACGACCAGGACCCGGCCACCACCCACAGCCCGAGCGCGGCCGGCCGCGACATGAGGGTCTTGCGGTGGGAGTGGAACCCGTCATCGACTTTGAACCACGGCATCCGTGCGCCGCCTTCCTTCCCTATATATGCGAAGCGGGGGCCGCCACCGAGGGAAGTGGACGGCCCCCACCGTAAGTGGTTCCGCTGGTGATCGTCACCGGGGCCGTGGCGGGCGCCCGGTCAGGTCGTACGTGGCGCGCCTGTCTGGGGCGGACAGCACGTGGTACGCCTCGGTCACCTGCTTGAACTTCTCGCCCGCCGCGGTGTCGCCCGGGTGCAGGTCGGGGTGGAGCTGCCGGGCCAGCCGCCGGTATGCCTTCTTGATGTCCTGCGCGGTGGCGGTCTTGGTCACACCGAGCCGTGCGTACAGCTCCCCACCGCCCGGGCCGGGCCTAGGCGGACGCGGCGGCGGTGGCTGGTCGCCTCCTCCGGGGGTCCGCCGGCGGCGGCTCCGCGACAGCCCAGGGCAGGTCGCCGCGTGCGGCATCATCAGCCGCTCGAACGGGGCGACCGGCCGGGCCTTCGTGACGCGACGCGACCTGAGCACGCCGTGCACGTCGCGCCAGACGGCGGTGTTCCCTGCGGGGTCGGGGGCGAGGTTGACGGCCAGCTTCTTGCCCGCCTCGGTCCGGGTCCACCGGATCATCTGCCCGCACCCCAGCATCGGACAGCGGGCGACGTCGGCTCGGCTGAACACGTTGGGCTACACCTCCGCTTGGCCAGCAGCCAGCGCGTCGTGGCAGGCCTGGCACAAGCACACCACGATCATGAGTGCGCCCACGGTGATGGCGTTCGCTGACGGATCGCACTCTCGGCCGCACCGGTCGCACCGCGACCACGCCTTGGCCTCGAACCAGTCGGTGAAGCACCTCACGCACCGCAGCACGCCGGGCTGCGCCACGGTGCCGAACACCGGCTGCGGGGACCCCAGGTGGTCGCACTGGTCGTGATTCTTCCGGAACGCGGCCATGAACTCGTCGGCCACCTGCTGCACCCAGCCGCCCGGTTCTTCTACCTTGCCGCCGGCGAACAGGTTGGCGGCGATGCGCTCCATGTGTGCGGCCGCGGCCTCGATCTGGTCATGCAGCGGATTCGCGGACATCAGCCGCCACCTCCTTTCCCTCCTCTGCTGCTGCCGAACCCGCCGCGCTGGATGACCTTGCCGCTGCGGGTTGTGATCTGCGCGTGGGCTGCGGGTTTTTTGGTGGTGCCGCCGCGTACGTAGCCGGGCCGGTCGGTGGTGGACGAGCCGTACAGCCAGTAGTAGTAGGCGGCGTGGGAGCCGCCGTCGGCGCAGAACCTGTCGTCCACCACCTGGTAGGTGCCGTCCGGTTCCTGGCGTGCGATCACGCAGTCGGCCACGACTTGCGGCGCCTCGTCGTCCTCGTCGCCGCCGAACAGGGCGGCCGCGACGAGGACGGACAGCACCGCGACCGCGCCGAGCACGAAAGCGCCGCCCCCTTCGGCGTCTCCCCCGCTGCGCCTGCTGCGGCTGCGGCTATGCATCGGCGGTCACCTCCCACAGGGTGCGGGCAACCCTTTCCGTGCCCCGGTCCGCGCGGGGACGCGACGGCCGGTCCCAGCCCGGCTGCGCCGGACGCTCCCCGACGACGCGCCACTGCGCACCGCGCAGGCTCGCCCCGCTTTCCCCGGCCTGCGTGTACGTGATCACGCGGGTGTAGCCCAGCTCGCGCGCCGCCCGCCATGCCGCGCGGGCCAGCATGGACGCGGCGTTGAACGTGCCGTCCGTGGCCAGCCTGGTCACCTCGAGGGTGAACCCGTTCTGCAGATGGCGGGCGACCGGCCTGCCGATGATCGCGACTCCGCGCAGCACGCTGGCGGCGTCGGCCACTCCGATGGAGAACTTGTAATCCTGCGGGGGCTCGTGGTGGCGGTGCCACATCCGTACGAAGTCACACGCCTGACGGAAGGTGACCGGGACGATCCGCAGGCCGGATGACGGCCGGGGCGCGGTCATCGCGGGCCTCCCGTGTCGCCGTCGAGGATTCCGGCCAGCATGCTCATCGCCTTGCCGCTCGCGGCCGCGCGGCGCCGCCGCGTCTCCTCGTCGAGGTAGCGCTTGAACTCCTCCGGGTGGGCCCGGACGAGCCGGTCGTGCGCGGCCTCGTACGCGGCCTTGGCGATCGCCGCCACGCCGCCGCCGTGCGGCAGGTGCAGCGGGCACAGCGCGCGCCGCCGGCCGGTGACGTCCCAACCGAAGCGGCGCGAGCTGCGGTAGGTGTAGCGGACGAGGACGACCGCGACGGGCGGGTCACACCGCATGCCGCCGCGCGTCTCTCGGTTGAAAGCGCACGTGGTGTCGTCGCCGTCGCGCCAGGCGCGCGCCCAGACGCTGCGGTGCCGGTACGGGGTGCTCGCGTCCTCCACGAGCATGAACCCGTCGCCTGGGGGCTCGGGCTGCGCGCCGTTCATCGGGCCGCCTCGTCGTCTCGCGCCTTCCGGCCGTGCTTGGCGCGGCGGGCCTCCACCTGGGTCAGGTAGTCGCGGCCGGCCTGCGTGATCCTGACCCGCCAGACGCCGAGGCGGGGGTGCTCGACCGTGATGAAGCCCAGCATCGACGGGACGCGGAACGTCTCGTCGCGCGTGGCGAACGCGCCGCCGTCGAGCCGGCGGCATCCCCGAGGGGCGGGCTGGAACAGCACGCCGTCGCCTCGGTCGTGGGCGGCGATCTGCTCGAGCAGAGCGACTGCGGCGCGCTTGAGCGGCTGGAGGGACATCATCGGTTCTCCTCAGTGGTGGTGGGGGTGGTGTCGTCGCCTTCCTGTTCGAGGAAGCGGCGGCGGACGAGCTTGATCCCGTACGCTTCGCCGCCGCGGGCGGGCGACTTGGTAAAGGTCCACAGCGGCGGCTGGTCCGCGACGATCACGCCGTGGTCGATCAGGAGATGCTTGATGGCGGCGAACGCGGGTTCGGTGTCCATCGGCCAGCGGCGGACGCCGTGCAGCTCGCGCCAGGTGACGTACTTGCCGTAGCCCTGGGCGGTGGTGGTGTCCTGGAGGACCAGGAACGCCCGGAAGGGCTTGGCCTCCTCCCACACGATCTCGTCCGGGTTGGGGTAGCGGTGGGGGTGGCGGATGAGGCTGCCGTCGTGGTCAAGCGGGACCAGCATCTTGATCTTCCTTGTCGGGGTCGGTGGTGCGGTTGAGCCAGCGGCGGGCCAGCGCGGCGCCTCGCCGGGTGGTGTCGGTGTTGTCGATGCGCGGCCAGGGCGACCAGGTGTTCTTCTTCGCCTTGGTCGGCCGCCAGCCGTGACCGACCTGCGCGGTCACGTACGACAGGGCGAAGGCGTAGGGGTCGGGCCGCTCGTCCTCCGGGAGCTGGTCACGCTTGCGCACACGGTGCGCGAGCGCCCGGGCGGCCGCCTCGATGTCGCGCTGCAGGGCCTTGGTCGATGGCGAGGTCATGACCGTGCCTTGCGTTGCGGCCGGCGCGTGGCCCACCCGTAGTGGAAGGCGGCGGCCACGTACCGGTCGATCATGCGGCGGCACTTGCCCGTCTCGGCCATGATTTCGTCGATGGTCAGGCCCTGGTTGACCAGGTCGGCGACCTGTCTCACGGCCTGCCAGGCGAGCTGGCTCTTGGGCAGCCAGGCCGGTGCGTCACCGCTGTCCGGCCCGGTGATGACGTATCCGGCGTCGTGCAGCTCCCGGATGATCGTCTCGGCGGTTGGCTTGGCCTTCCGCCGCAGTGCTCGGGTGATGGCCTGCTCAGCGGTTGTGCTCGACATGGGGTTCTCCTACTTGCGTTATGGCTTTTTCGGCAGCGGTTCCGCTGTCGCTCTGCGTTGCCTGTGGGTGCGTTGGGGCTTCTCGGTGTCGGGCAGCGGGAGCTGGTAGCCGACAACCTTGCCCTCCACGACGACAGGCTCGCCCTGCTCCTTGGGTCTCGGCATCAGCTGCTCGTCTCGTCGTCATCGTCGGCTTTGGTCAGGCCCATGAGCCAGAAGTACGGGGCGACGACGAACGCCGCCATGCAGACGAGGAACACGGCCATCCCGGCTGGCTTGTTGTCCTGGTAGATGAGCCAGGACGCGCCGCAGGTGACGCCGAGCATGGTGAGGAACGCGATCAGGCGGACGACGATCATGCGGCCACCGCCTGCGGCCACCGCACCGAGTCGAGTGCGCGGCGGTGCGTCTTCGGCATTACCGCGAGCGGATGGCCGAGGTGGTCGGCACCCATCGCGGCGAGCACGGCGGCGTCGCACATGTCGTCGTTGCCCTTGGTCTCGTACATGGGCAGCCGCTTGGCGACTGCGTCTTTGACCTCGTCCTTGGGGGCGTTGCCGCGCCCGGTGGCGTAGATCTTCAAGCTGGCCTGCGGCACTTCGGCCACCGGGACGCCGATCTGGTGGATGAGGGCGTCCACCACCAGGTAGTACAGGTAGGCCCGCTCCCCTGCACCGCCCGCGCCGGCCCTGCCGCGGGCGAGCACGAACTTCTCGATGAGCACGAGGTCGGCGGTGGCCAGGTGGGTGAGCAGGGTGTCGGCCTGCTCACGGATCGCCTTGGTGCGGGTCTCGATGGGGAGCGAAGTGATGCCCGCTCGGCCGGCCGTGCCGCACCAGCCGCTGCTGAACGCCAGGCCGGTGCTGGTCAGGGAGATGTCGCATCCGGCGACCTTCGGCAGTGTCATTTCCATTCCTTTGGGATGTCGATCGTGTGCAGGTCGTGGTCCACCACGTAGTCCAGCCAGGCGGCTAAGCCCGCCTGGCCGACCACGTCCTCCGGCTTCAGCGCGAGGGCGCGCTGGTCGCGCCGCTTGCGGCTGGCCCGCTGGTGCTGCCGGTGCAGGTGCCACCCGTACAAGACCAGCGCGACCGCGGCCGACACCGTGATGGCGCCGACCGCGGCCAGGAGGTAGAGGAGGGGGATCACGCGCTTGGGCTGGCCTCCGCGACGGAGGCGATCTCTTCGGTGTCGTCGCCCGTGCTGAGCCCGGCCTTGGCGAGGCGAGCCGCGAGGTCGAGCTGCCGCCTGGTGGCGGCGCTCAGGTCCTCCCGCGCCTGCGCCAGTTCGCGGGTGAGGTCGGCGTGCGCCTGGATGGCTCGCGTGGCGGCCTCGACGGTGTTGGCGTACTGCTGGTTGGTCAGCTCGATGCGGCGCTCCAGCTCACGCCGCGCCGCCTGCTCGCCGAAGGCCCAGCTGAGGGGACAGCACACGACGACGACCAGCAAGACGGTGACGAAAGCCCAGACGCCCGCGCTGATGAAGCTCAGCACGAAGTACGCCGCCACGGCCGCGGCGATCACCCACCGCTGACGGCGGGTGAGCCGGTACCACCACTCCTCCATCAGGCGGCCTTCCCCTCAAGCGCGGCGAGCACCTCGCCGAACGTGGTGGCCGGGCGGTCGTTCCAGAACGACAGCCACCGCGTCGCCGCCATCTCGTGCGCAGGACGGCCGAGCTTCTCGGCGATCTCGGCGCAGACCTGCTGAGCTACGTTCCAGCGGGCGAGGTAGTCGGCGTCCTGGGTGCCGGGCTTGAGGCTCGCGAGCGCCG
Organism: Nonomuraea fastidiosa; assembly: GCF_042751225.1. Lineage (NCBI taxonomy): Bacteria > Bacillati > Actinomycetota > Actinomycetes > Streptosporangiales > Streptosporangiaceae > Nonomuraea > Nonomuraea fastidiosa. Next base: position 4,384,635 of record NZ_CP170570.1, on the reverse strand, counting down.
TGGCGGGCAGGCCCGCGGCCAGGCCGATCGCGGCGACGAGGCAGACGCCGGTGTCCTTGCCGGTGTTGGAGTAGTAGTCGCCCTTGATCCAGCCGCCCCGCTTGAGCATGGCGGCGGCTCCGGCGCGGATCTGGGTCACGCTGGGCACGGTGAGGGTGGTGGTCATTGGATCTCCAGGAACGTCGGCGATACGGACATGAGGACGATGGCGGCTGTGAGCAGGACGAGCAGCAGCAGCGTCCCGAGCGCCCACAGGTCCGGCCGGTCACGACGGCGGCGGCTCATCGGCCACCACCTGCGTCGGGGGGCACCAGGTCGAGTTCGTCGAGGGTGACCTGGACGAGTTCGACGCGCTCGCCGGTTTGGAGTGCGCGGCGGGCGGCCCGCTCCCATTCGGCGGCGGCTTTCTCCCAGGTCAGAGGGTGGTCCGGATCGACCGCAGTGTTGTTGACGAAGACCAGCCAGTACGGGCCGGTCGCGGTTGCGGTGGTCATGGGCGGCTCGGCTCGGGGAGCCGGGCCGGCTCGGCCTGGGAGGGCAGGGGCTCGCTTTTGCACTGGTCGCCCGCTGGCTCCGACTTGCCGTTAACGTCGTGGTACCAGCCGTAGCCGGTCGCCCAGCGGGCGATGCGGCCGCACCTGCACTCGATGCTGTCGGGCAGAGGGCCGCCGCTGGTGCCCCGGTTGCTCCGCGCGTACTGGATCAGCGCGTCGAGCTGGCGGGCACGGGCCCTAAGCGCGGAGATCTCCTTGTCGGCCTGCTGCCTGACCTGATCGGCCTGCCCGAGCAGGGAGTTGCGCTGGCCGACCAGCATTTGGATCACATCGTCGGTGAACTGCATCCCGAGCGGGTCGTTCGGGTCGATGCCGAACTGCTCCTCGGTCGTGGTCATGGTGGTCCTTTCAAAAGGGGGAGGTTGGTGCCGTCCGGGCGCCCTGGCCTGTGCGCGGGCGCCCGGACGGTGCTCATCGGGAGGGGCCGCGCTCGCTCCACTGGGTGCCGATCGACCCGCCGATGGAGTAGAGGTCCAGGCGGCGGGCGATCACGCAGCCGGTGCATTTGCACTCGGCAACCGGGTCACGCTCGTTGCCGGTGGTGTAGGCCCAGGTCGCGTGCTCGGCGAGCTCTTCGCGCAGCACGCGGATCAGTAGGTCTCGCTCCGAGCGGAGTTCCGCTATCTCCTCGGCCAGCTCGGCCTCACGGCAGTCACATGCCGTGTGGTGGTTGCGGCAGGCCCGCCAGCGAGGGTCGAGGGTGTTCTTCGGCAGCGGCACGATCAGCGCGATCTCGGCGCGCGGGCTGCGCATAGTCGGACGGTTGAACCGGACCACGTGCCGGAGCGCGACTTCCTTGGACGTGGACGTCATCAGGCGCCGCCGTTCTGTTGCTCCGCCGCGGCGGCCTGGTTGGCCTGCTTGGCGGCCTGGAGCATGGTGTCCCAGGTGGCGACGGGCTGCTCGGTTTCGAGGGCCTGCTCCAGCAGCTCGGCCGTCTGCTCCACTTCGTCGTAGGTGAGGTCGCCGGGGTTCATGATCGGTCGACCGATCAGGTCGCTCAGGTCACGGAGCCTGTCCTCCGCGGCGGTGATGCCGAGCCGGGTGAACGACTCGTCGATGCTCCGGTAGAGAGCGGCGCGCCGCTTGGCCCGCTCGACCTTGACCCGCTTCAGCTCCTCGATGGCGGCCTGGGCCTGGCCGCGGTTGAGGTTCTTCGTCGATCCCCCGACCGGGACTCCGAGGAAGTTGCTCAGCCACGCGAACCGGGCCTGATCGTTCGCTTTGGTAGATCCGCGCCCGGTGTGCGGGGTGATGCCCGTCTCCGTCATGAGGATGCCGAGCTCGCGGAGCTGGTCCTTGGTGGCGGGCTCGTCCTCGACGACGTCGCCCTCGACGGGCTGGTTGTCGCCGTCTGCGGGCTGGGTGGGCGCGTCGTCTGCTTCGGGCTCGGCGGGTGCCGCCGCCGGCGCGGTCTGGGCGTGTGCCTCGTCCGCGTCCTGGTCCTGCCGGGGCAGGTTGACGCGCCGGTTGATCGCGTTGGCCACCTGGTCGGCCTGCGCGGCGGTGAGGTCGGCCGCCGAGTTGAACTCGTGGTCCGGGAACAGGTCCCGGATGTATCCGAGCTTGTCCGTGATGCCGTTGGCGTCCATCAGCGCGGCCAGGTCCTTCAGCTTCTTGTTGCTGGCCATGACGACGCCGGTCGCTTCCTTGGCGGCGGCCGCGGCCGCACGCACCGAGGTGCCGGCCTCCACCGTGGCATCGGTGACCACCACCGACCCGTCCTCGTTCACCACGGCGCCCAGCTCCTCGGGCAGATATCCCATGCCGAGCAGTGCCTCCTTGCAGGCGTCACGCGCGACCTCTCCGATGGCGCGGGCCTTGAGCATCTGCTCGGTGAACTTGCCGTAGTTTTCGTTCTGCCTGAGCAGCCCGGAGCGCTGGGCGCGGGCCACCGTCCACTCGGAGCGGAACTCGAATTCGGGGTCGTCGTGCCGCACGATCGTGGCGACGGCCTTGATGGGGTTTCCGGTCTCGTCCCGCTCGACCCACACCCGTAGGCGGTGACCAGCCTTGCGGACGAGTGCGGACATCAGTGCCGACGACGGGGCGACCTTCCCTTTGATGACGTGGACTTCGGTGGCGGCCACGATCGGGTCGATACCGACCGAGATGCCGAACTCGACGGCCCAGAACATGTTGGCGGGTTGCTTGCGGAACGAGTCGGGCAGCAGGCCCGAGTTGGCCAGTTCCTCGGCGTACCGGAGCCGGTCAGGGACCGACCAGGACGCGATGGCGGGCAGGTTGGCGGTAGCTGCGGTCATGCTGCGGCTCCTTGCAGGTCAGGGGTAGGAAGATCGGATTCGACGACCAGGTAGGGGATGCCGCCGCCCTTGGCCTGGCGGCGGGCGACGATGGCCGCGCCATAGCGGGCGCGGCCGGCCAGGCCCATCGCGTCGAGGAGTTCGGCGCGGGCCTGCGCGGCGCGCTCCTTGGCCTCCTTCAGCTGGGCGGCCGCCGCCTTCTCCTCGGCCAGGAGGGGAAGCCAGGCGGCGGCCAGGTCGTCGGGGATGTCGTAGACGAGGTCGTCGTCGATGGCGGGGTGCCGCTTGCGGAGCGCACGGACGGTCGCCTTATGGCCGTCCACCGGCGGCATCTCGTCCCAGGCGATGCTGAGCAGGAACGCCTCGGCCTGCTCGCGCATCCACTCGGCGTCGTCCGGGTCGAAGGTGATGTGGTACTCCCGGAACTCGAGGCCGCGGCCGACGAGGACGGCGACCTTCCACCAGTCCAGGCCGAGCGTGGCCATGTACCACTGGACCTGGGCGGTGTAGTGGACGGGGATCTCGGCTGTGCCGGGCTCGCCCCACTCGCGGCCGCTCTCATCGGTTTTGATCTCCAGCCCGCCGACCACGCGGCCGTCCTGCAGCAGCAGCCGGTCGGGGTTGGCGAGCATCCAGTCCTCGTCGGCGTGCACCCACGTTCCGGCCTCGACGAGCTTGTACTCGGGGTGCTCGTGCGAGAACCATTCGGCGACGCCGCTTTCAAGGAAGTGGCCGCGTGACTGCTCGGCAGTCTGCTGGTCGGGTTCGATCAGCCCGGCCTTCTCGCACCACAGGGAGTAGCGCGATTGCCACTTCGACAGGCCGATGATCGCGGCGACGTCGGAACCGCCGATGCGGTGCCGACGCGCCTCATGCCACTCGGGGCTTCCGGAGGGCCACCGGCCGAGGAAGCGGCCGGTGGGCGTGACGAGGGTGGTCATCAGAACGGCGGCTCCCCCTCCTGGTCCCGCCATTTCCGCTCGGCGCCGGGGCTGGACAGACGCCACGGGCCCCGGATGGTGAGCATGTCGTCGGGGGATTCGGGGGCGAAGTGACCGTCAGTGCTGACGAAGGCGATCTCTCTGCTGCTCCCGTAGCGGCGCACGGCGAACCACTCGACGTTCTTGCCGTCGATCCAGACGTCGCCCAACAGCGGCGGCCACTGCTGGGGCGTCAGCACCTCGACATCCACGCCTTGGGCGTCCACGGGAATGTCGCCGATGTACCTGGTGATGCCGTTGGGCTGTGGGAGGAGGATGTAGAGACGGTTGCCGTGCTTGAGCTCGTCGGCTTCGCAGGTGAGGGTGATGCGCAGCCGGTCACCCGGCCGGATGTTGTTGCTCACTGCTCTTTCTCCCAGCGGTAGGCCCACTCGTCGTAGGTGGTCATGGCCTTCTCGGCCGGGTTGTCGGGGTCGCGCCACACCGGCCGGCGTGCGGGCCGAATTACCGGGTCGCTGGGGGGCGGGGCGGCGATGGCGCGGAGCATGTCCGTGATCTCCTGCTCGGACGGCTTCGTGAGGCTCATTCGGTCACCTCGCCGGTGGCGATCTGGTACAGGGCGAGGCGGTCCCCCGCTCCGGACTGTTCGGCGATGCGGACCAGGCGGGCGACCGCCTCCTCAGGAGTGGTCATGGGGAGGCCGAGCGCGGCGCAGTTGATCCGGTGGATGGCCGTCGCCAGTGGGATGCTCGCCAGGGCGGCGTCTGGCGTGGTCTGCACCTCCACCAGGTACGGGCTCTGCCGGTAGTGGAAGATGCCGAGCCCATCAGCGAAGCCGCCCTCCCAGAGGTGGGGGTAGCGCTGGGTCAGCCGCTCCAGGTGCGCGGCGACCCGAACCGGGGTGGCGTCGAGCGGCACGTACGCCTGCGCGAAGGGGACTGCGCCGTCGCTGTCGATGTCGAGGACTTCGGTGGTCACGTCGCGGCCGGTCTTGTCCCGGACGGTGATGTCCCATACCCGGCTGAGGTGGGAGGGCGGGAGCTTGGCGCGGCACGTGAGGACCTTGCCGAGCCGGGCCTTGAGCGTCTTGCTGGTGATGCGGAGCATCTGACGCTCGCCCTGCGGGGTCTGCCAGGTCACGTCGTACAGGGGCTCCATCGGGGTGATGAAGACGGGGCTGGTGGCGCCCTCGTCCGGGATGACCTGGCCGTCGCCCTGGATCAGGTTGATGACGACCCGGCAGGGCAGGTCCGCGTACAGGGCGAGGTACTGGGCGAGCTGGTTGGCCAGGTGCATGGCGTTGGTCGCCGCGAGCACGATCGGGTTCGCCAGGCGGTCGCACTCGACCTTGTAGACCGGGTCGTTTTCGACCTCGCGCACGTGCCGGTTGATGCGACGGTCGGCGTCGCGCTCGTCGCCGAGGAGGTCGACGAGCCGCTGGCGGGCGGCCACGCCGATGTCGGTGAGGCGGTTGTGGGCGGCGGCGGCGATGAGCGTGTCGATGCGCTTGGAGGTGACCCGGCGTTCGGGGCTTGTGATGGTCATCGGGTTCCTATCTTCGGAAGCGGTTCCGCTGTCGGTACATGCAAGGTGTTTTATGTGGTGGTGGCCCTGCTTTCTTCGTACCGTTTCGGCTGGTCAGTGTCCTTTTGATCACCTTGTTGATCTTGATTCGGACAAGGTGATCCGGACCTCTTGACCTTATCGCTTCGTGTCGCGCGTGTCTAGTTTGTACGTACAGATGAGACAGACAGGACGCACGGAGGCGTGACAAAGCGGTCACGATTAGTGATTCAAATTTGTCCAACCCTGGGCGGCATGGCGCGCCCGTTGGTACTGTTGCGACAATTACGCCATGACCCTCAAGGACGCCACCATGCCCACGTCACAGAGACCCGCCGACGCGGAGCTGCTATACCGGCTCCGCACCCGGCAGGACGAACTCCTGCCGGAGATACCGCTCAAGGCCATCGCCGACAAGATCGCACGAACGGCGGGCTACAACTTCTACCCCAACAAGCTCCGCCGCATCGAAAGCGGCGCCACTCGGGCCAGCGACCTCGACTACGCCTGGGCTGCCTGGGCTGTCGGAGCTTCCGTCAGTCAGGTCGAAGAGGTCGGCCTGCCCGAGGCCGCTCGGCTGCTGCGAGACATCATCGATAAGCACTCGGCCAAGGACGTCACGTCCGTGCTATCCTCAGACGTCACCCCTGATGCGGTGATGTCGCACTTCCGGCAGCGCATCGAGGAGATCCGGACCACACCCGGCTTCACTGCGGAGGAGCGGGCCAGTATGGAGGAGTTCCTGACCGCCCAGATGGAACTGCTCCTGCAGTCGGTCGGCAGACAGATCGAGATGCTGCGCGCACGCTGACCCGGCTCAGTTCACCCAGTTGTGCCGCGCAGCATGGAAGATCAGCGCAGGCCGCGAATCCACCGCCGCCAGTTCGCGCATCCTCTTGATGCGCCGCAGGATGGTGGACTTCGACACGTCCAGTAGCCGGGCCATTTGATCATCGGTTTGCCCGGCGACGATGTACCGCAAGATCGACAGGTCGATCGGTTCCAGCTCAGGCGGCTGGCCCGCGCCCTCGACATGCCGGTCCGACAGCGGCACCGACTCAGCCCAGTAGTGCTCGAACACTGCCAGCATGCTCTCCAGCAGCGTGCCGCTACGGATGAGCAGCGTGGACCTCTGATCTGCATAGCCGCGAGGCCACCGCGGCACCATCGCCACCTCACGGTCCGAGATCACCAGCTTGAACGGCAGCGACTTCGCCACCCGCACGTCGGCGCCGAGCGCGATCACGTTGCGCAGGCCCACCATCGCCTGTTCGTCCTTGAGCACCGCCTGCTCATAGACGAGGCGGCGCTGTGGCCGTCGCACTGTCCCGTCAGGGTTGCGGCGCGCTGGGTCTCCAGGCGCGTGGACCTTGTTCAACGGGATGAACGGGTAGGTGACGAACTGCAACACCTCGCGGTACGCGCCGAGCGCGAGATCGTCGAGGGCGGCCGCGATGTGCTGGCGCGAGGTCAGCACTTCGACGGGTGCGTGCGGGCCACGCCAGTTGCGCGACTCGAACAGGTCGCGCAACTCGTCGGCCTGCGCACGGAGCCGCGTTACCGTCGCCTCAGCCTGGGCCAGCATGGGCTGCAGAGCGTAGTCAGGATGGCGAGCGGTGGCCGGCTCGCCGACGATCAGACCGGCGTCGCGTAGCCGCTCGATGGCTGTCTCAGCGGCTTCTCCCCCGAAATGCTCCACTAACTCCGCTGTCGGAGTGGAGCCCGCCTCGATCAGGTGCACGTAGATCGAGGCCCCTAAGGTGCCGAGCCTGAGCACGACGACCGAACTCCTTCCCCGTGATGTTCTCTATCTCGCGCGTACCATCTCCATGCGGCGGGAGAGGATGCGCTGGCTGCGCCCGTGGTAGAAGCCGAGCCAATAGCCGCGCCGCCAGGCCCTCGCTGCGCGGTAGACCGAAGCGGCGAGCGTAGCGGTGAGCATCGCCACACTGGCCCACAGGAGAACTACCGTCCCCGTTAACCCGGAAATGGCGGTGACCGAGGCCGCGAAGGTCACCGCGGCGGTGACCGAGATGACCGCTGCCGCGATGTATGCAGACAGACTGGACACTGTCACCACCCGCCGGTGTCACTGTTGCCTGAGGCTGGGATCTTGGTCGTGGTCACCGTGGTGGTGGACTCCACGACGGTGCGGGTGATCGTCTTGCTGCCGTCCGGATTGAAGACGGTGTGGATGGTCTCGGTGCGGGTGCGGGTGGTGCCCGGCTGCGGCGTGCTGGTCGGAGTCGCCGAGGGGGGCTCAGCGTCGCACACCTCGCCCGCATCGCACGGTTCGGTCGGGCTCGACGTGGGGGTGGAGGTGCTGCTCGGCGTGGGAGTCGCGGTGGAGCTCGGCGTCACTTCGGGGTCGGGGGACGCCGATGCGGCGGCGGCGGAGCTGACCGTGACGACCAGAACGGCGGCGGCAGCGGCGAGGGCGGCGCGAATGCGCGTGTGCATTGTCAAGACGCTTTCCGTGAAGTACCAGTTGTGTGGAATGACACGATGCGCCCTTCCGGAGAGCGGTTTCCCGCTTTCGGGTGTTACACATCGTGTGTATCGGAGCGTCCCATGTAAATGCGGGTCTAACACGTTTGTCCAGATGGAAGCCCTGACACTTTCCTGTCATGTGCCAAAAGTGTCAGGGTCGGTAACGCGCCAGCAACACTCTCTGTAACGATGTGGCATCGGGCGTAAACCAGGAGCGTCCAGACGTTTCGCTCCTGGCCATGACTGGCTAGGTTGACGCTCGGCCTTATCGAGGTTGACCTAAAGGACATACATGACCCGCATCGCAGCGCTTGCCTTAGCCATTACCTGCGCCATCACCCTCATCGCCCTCGGCATCCAGGACATCTCGCCCCTCGTCCTCATAGCGCTGGCCATCATCGCCGTCATCAGCGTCACCGCCAGCGTGGCACTCTCTCGCAGCCGCAACCTGGCCGACCGTGCCTACCAGCGGGGATACCGAGACGGCAGCAACACCTAACGCTGACGGACGAAAGTCCCCTTCGGCGCCACCGTCTCGACCAGCCCCCGTTCACGCAGCAGCGCCAACGCGGCCCGCACCACCTTGCGGGTCACGCAGAACTCGCTCGACAGCGCCACCTCACCGGGCAGGCACTCCCCCGGCTCGTAGTGACCCACGCTGATCCGTGAGGCGATCTCCTCGGCGATCTGCTCACCCTTCGTCGGCTCCCGCCGCACCGGCGTGCCCTCCGGCCCGACGAACCGCCCGTGACGTCCGCGCGAGTGGATCAGCCCCTCCTCGCGCAGCTGGCGCAACGCCACACGGACCGCAGGCGACGACAGCCCATAGGTCTCCATCAGCTCAGGCTCCTTGGGGAGCTGGTCTCCGGGCTTGAGCCGACCCGAGGTAATGCCGTCCCGGATGTCCTGCACGAGGCGGGCACTCAGGGACAGGGACTGCCGCGTGGGGCCGCTCACGTACGACCCGGAGCCTTGCACGGTGACGACCTTGCCCTGCTCGCGAAGGCGCTCGATGCCCGCGCGCACTGCGGCCCGTCCGACGCCGAAGGCGGCCTGGAGAGCGGGTTCGGACGGCAGTCGATCGCCCGGCTTCAGGTGCCCCGCCTCGATGTCGGCCAGCACACCAGCGGCGACTCGCTGGCTGGGCGTGAGATCCGCCTGATCGTCGAGGGAGCTGTTCACCCGACTACCGTACATGACGACCATACACCTATGGGGCCAAGACGGGGTCCGGCTCCCGCTGGGCGCGGCTGGGCCAACGGGAGCCGGAGGTCTCAAACAGACGCTAGGACCGCTGAGCTCCAGGCCGCTGCACTGGATCGAGGTCCGGGATTTCCTCCTGCCGCACATCGTGCAGGGTGACGATCAGCTGCGTGGCCAGCGCCCATTCCAGGTCCAGGAACGCGTCCAGCGGGACTTCGACGGATTCTTGCTTGAGCACCGGCCCGAGCGGGCCGGGCCGGTAAAGGTTGGCGAGCACGGCGGACGGCTCGTAGTCCCCCACCGTATAGACGGCGGCGGACCGGCGTAGACGAGGGCAGGAGACGAGCGCATCCGGAATACACGCCCGACAGGTCGGAGGCGCGTTCGTGCCGAACTCGGACAGTTCCTCGGCCAGCACCCACCAGATGCGATCAGTCTCCTCGTCAACGGCGGTCTGGTTGCACACCTGGCAGAGCTTGCGCAGCATCACCCGCCGCTGACGCAAGGCGTGCACCGCATTCCACTCCGGCCGGCCCAGCTGGGGTGCCAAGGCCTGCCTCACCCACAGCACGCCGAACATCCAGTCGGTGGAGACCGGGTCGGGGTAGGTGAGCCGCAGGCCGGCGACTTCGGCGTGCGGCTTGAACAGCACATCGCCGCTGATGCGTTCGACGGACCAGGACGTGATGTAGGGGACTCGGAGGTTCGGGATCTGGATGGCCGGGGCCGCTGGCGATGTCATGGTCCTGTCTCCTCCACGACCTCGGTCATGGATCGGCGGTACCGCGCCAGCACGCGGCCATACACATACGACGGCTGAGGCGCGACTGCATCCAAACGCACCATGCGAAACGTGCCGGTTCCGCCAGGAGCAAGACGGAGCATCGCGTCGGCCAGTAACTCGCCAGCGCGGTTGGGATCGCTGGTGATGCCGCACGACCCGCGGCGGCCATCGCTGGCCTGCCACGAGTAGAGGAGTGGTTGGGCGGCCTGTTGGCGCAGTGGCACGACGACGCCAGCGGGCCTGTGCGTTGCGCCCTGGCCGGGCGCTACTGGGGAGTGGGACCCGTGACTGTCCATGTCGCTGACGCTAAGAGGTGGCTCTTGCGTACAGCAATGAAATAGCGAGCGATAGCGCGACAGGAGCTAGAAATAGCTCACGATGGCTCGGCATCGCTCGGGAAGTGCTCGGCCGCGAGGTCTTCGAGCACGCGCGTCATGAGGGCGCGTGCCTGCCTGCCGTACACGGCGGCCTCCTGCATGAGGCCGAAGATCTTGCCGTACAGCTCGATCTCCTCCGGCTGCGTCAACGACAGCTCGGCGGCGAATGTCTCGACCGTCACCAGCCTCCGGTACATCCAGAACCCGTGCACGGGGCTCTTAGGCAGGCGGGCTGCGAACGGGATGACACCGAGCGCGACATTCGGCAACGTAGACACCGCGATCAGCCGATCGATTTGCCCCATCAGCACCTCGGGCGGGCACAGTAGGTTCCGCAGGACCGCTTCCGTGATCAAAAAGTGGAAGCGATGACCCGGCTTGTAGAGAATTTCCTGCCGGTCCATTCGGGCCTGAAGCCCGTCCTCGAGGTCGTCCGGGGTGTTGTGAACGGCGATCGACATGGCCATGATGTGGCGGGCGTACTCGCGGGTTTGCAGCAGGCCCGGAACGGTGGCCGGCTCGAACACGTGGATCAGGTCGGTCTCTGCCTCTATCTCAGCGATCTGGCGCTGCCGATGCTGGGTCCCGGAGCGGAGTTGCCGCTGCCAGGCCGCGTAGGCGAGTTCGAGCCCGCGAAGCTGGCTGATGATCGACGCCAGCTGATCGTCGGCTGCGCACGCTCTCGTCCACGCGCGCACGTCGTCTTCGGTGGGGGTTTGCTTGCCTAGCTCGATCCGGGAGATCTTCGTAGGTTGCCAACCGAGTTCCTGCGCGAGCTGTTTGCCGTTGTACCCGGCGTCCTTGCGCAGCTCGCGCAGGCGTGCTCCTAGAGCCTCACGCGCTTGGCGGGGATTCGGCAAGGTGCGCCCACTTCTTGGCGTACTCGGGATAGGGCACGGCGTGGGACCACGCGGTGTCCCGGCCGGCGCACAGCTCAGCGACGGTGGCCGGTTCGTCGACCAGCTCCATGCCGGTGAGCATATCGTCATCGTCGAACCGCAGCACCACCGCGGCCGAGCCGTCGAACAGCCAGTAGTCAACATCCGGGAGGTCCAGCCCTGCGGCCTGGCCGCGAGGCAGGTAACGGATGTCCTCGCCCGCCGCGGCGTTACCGGCGTTCTGGTAGAGCTCGAACTGGATGTAGTCGGATGGCGGTTCGGTGATCACGCGGACACGTTCGACCCGCCTGCCTGCGCTGGTGACTTCCCTCATGAGGTCCAGCCAGGCGGCCCGCTCGACCTCGTTGAGCTTGTCCAGACGCGGCCAGTCGCGGGCCCGGAAGGCATCCCACCTGTCCTTCTCGCCGGGCACGTTGTAGCGGTCGCGCAGCTCCAGCCGGAACGCGCCCTGCCTCATCTGGCGGAACTGAGCGAGGAAATCGTCTCCGGTCACCGGTGCAGCTCCAGCACGTCGGCCGGGATCTCGACGACGGTCTCGTCCGGGCCGAGGTCACGCACGTCAGCGAGGGCCTGCGGGTCAGTCACCCGCTTGCCCTGAACGACGTACGTGCCGCGGTCGGTCCGGTAGAGGGCTGGGCAGGAGCCCTCGTTGCTGCCGCCGGTCTTGCCGAGATACGTGAGCCGCATGGTCAACTCCTCGACGATCGATTGCGCGCTATTGCGCCTACGGCATCCGATCGTTCAGGTGATGGCCGGGCACGTCAATGGCCTTCGGGCGACAACAGGGAGGCTTCTTCTCGGCGGTCGGCACCTGGCACTCCAACAGAACGCCACTCTGTGCGAACTTTCCCTCACGGAACGTTGTCGTACGTTCGGTTCGCTTCCCTGAGAAAGGATCGACGATGCGACGCTTCCTGGCCACCTTCGCTGCGGCCGCCACCGCGATGACGGTTGCTCCGCCGGCGCAGGCCGCCGCTGCCCGGGTCGAAATCCGGAAGATCTACTACGACAGCCCCGGAAGCGACCGGCGGTCGAACAAGTCACTGAACGCGGAGTACGTGCAGATTCACAACCGCGCTGGCCGAACGATCAACTTGGCCGGTTGGACGCTTCACGACCGGACCGGCTACCGGTACACCTTCGACCGGGTGAGGATCAAACCGCGCCAGACGATCACCATCCACACCGGCCGCGGCCATGACACGGCAGCTCACCTGTACTGGGGGCGCCGCCAGTACGTGTGGAACAACGACGAGGACAAGGCTCACCTGCGCAGTCCCTCAGGCAAGCTGGTCGACTTCTGCTCGTACGACTCAACGCGCTATGACTACAGGATCTGCTGATGACGCCCGCCATCAACTGGGATGTCGTCGTCACCGGCGCCATGTCCGGCATCATCTTCAACCTGGCGCTGGACTACTTCGCCAAGCCCAGGCTGGAAGCCCGCAAGGAAGAGATCCTTGAGGCGCATCGCTCGCGCCGTGAACTGCTCGCCACGACCATCCGCATCACCTATGCAGCGGCCTTCGTATGCGGCGACATGCCGGACGGCGTTGATCCGACCGTACGCGGCAACGTGTATGTCGAGCAGGACCGTCAGTATGAGCGGCTACAGGAGGAAGTACAACGTCTGGCAGACGATGTCGGCCGTTACGCCAGCACCTTTCCAAGCCCTCTGCTTGCGCTCGTCAACGGCTACGTGACAACGCTGCAGGGAGTGCTGTTGTCAGCGCGGTCGCGCACCGAGCAGGCAGCGGTGATCCAGCAGCTTGCGGGGGCCATGGCGATCACGCTGTCTTCGCCCCGTCGCTGGCAGTTCTGGAAAGTCGTCGCGAGGGGACGCGCCTTGATGGAAGCCCGGAGACTGATCGCAGAGCACACCGCCGCCGCCGCATGAGGCCAATCCCATACGGGGGCTTCTGTCACGTTTCTCGGAGCCCTTCGGCCAGCGTTACAACCGACACGCTCAAATTCTCAGGCCACAGCCTGTGGGTGGACCGCATGGCGCAACCGTTATCTGGTTGAGATCTTGACTTCTGCCCACCTGCCTCGCCCCCGACCTGGGCAAACGCCTGGCCGAGGCAGTGGGCAGAAGGGTCCGCCCATGCGCCGAACCGTGCTGCCCATCCTCAGCTCTATCACCGCCACCGCGCTTCTTCTCCTCACCTCCAGCGCCGCCCACGCCGGCCCACCCGGCATCCCCACCGTCCAGGTCGCGCTCGACGAGCTGGCCGCCATCCCAATCGCCGAGGAGTCATACGCGGACACCTATGACCGGAGAGCGTTCATCCACTGGGCGCGGGTGGCCGGCGAGTGCGACGCCCGCGAGATGGTGCTTATTCGGGACGGCCAGAACGTCGAAACCGATTCTCTTTGCAGAGCGGTTTCGGGTACGTGGGTGAGCCCCTACGACGGTGGCGTATGGACCGATCCGCAGGACCTGGACATCGATCACATGGTGCCCTTGAAGCAAGCATGGGTGAGCGGCGCCTGGGCGTGGGACTCCGCCAAGCGGAAGGCGTTCGCCAACAGCCTCGACGACTCACAGCTCTGGGCGGTCACCGACAACGTCAATCAAAGCAAGGGCGATAAGGACCCGGCTGCGTGGAAGCCACCGCTGGAAAGCTTCTACTGCGAGTACGCCAAGAGCTGGATAGACGTCAAGTACGACTGGGGTCTCAGCATGCAGTTGTCTGAGCGTGACGCGCTCGCTGAGATGCTCGCTACCTGCTAGGTGCAGGCAGGGAGGCTTCTAGTACCTCTCCGACGCATAAGGGCTTAGAGCTGTCTCTCCATGTCTAGAGGCAGCTCAGAGCATCTGCCTGATAGAACGAAACGGACATTGGAGACACGACAAACCCGAGCCCGGCCAATACTGTGAGACACAGCAGTTAACCCGCCCCGCCACCACCCGGAGCAGTAATCAGATGCCCGTCAAGAGGCCGGACCCGCGCCAGCCAGCGTCCGTCGCACCGGCAGCGGAAACGCAGCCGGAACCAGTACGTCGCCGCCTCCGCGAGGCACAGTGGGTCAACCTCCACGTCACGACGGCGCGCCTGGACCCCGGTACCAATAACCGACTCACCGCAGCGAACGAAGCCACGGGCCAGAACCCGCAGCAGATCTGGGAAGAGGCCATCAACTTCCTGGCGACCCAGAACGGCATCCAAGAGGAGATGCCGCCCAACGCCGAGCTGCGCATGCCAATCCCGTCTGAGTACCGCCCGGCCGGCCAGGACTGGGTGAAGAGCGCGGTCCGGCTCACGACCAACACGCGCGCCCGGCTCGTCGCCACCGCTTCCCGCCTCAACCTGAGCGGCAGCGAGACCGTCGAGCTGGCTCTCAACACCTACTTCGACGAGATCGGCATCCCCGGCAGTTACGACCCGCAGCGTATGTACGCCAGGCCTAAGGTCTACATGACCAGCGCCCGCCTCGACGAGGCGACGCGCGCACGCGTCAAGGCCGCGGCCAAGAAGACCGGTACCTCGGCGCGGGGCGTGTGGGAGGCGGCGATCAACGCCTACGCGGACCGTCATCGTGTGCCGGCGAAGATGCCGGAGGGGGCGGAGCTGACGCTGCCCACCCCGAGCAACCACCCCAGTAAGGGCGATCTGAAGCCGGTTCAGACACGGCTGGAGGAGAACACCAGAGCCCGGTTGGTCGCGCTGTGCCTCCGGCAGTCCCGCACGGGCAGCGAGGTCATCGCGGATGCGCTGAACGCCTACTTCGATCAGCTTGGCATCTCGCGTCCGGATGATCAAACCGTGTGATCTTTGGAACCCCTCCGGTGTTTATCGGGCCGATCAGACGCGCGGAGTACAGCGAGTTGCGCGCCCGATGTCCGAGGTTCGGGAGTTCGGATGTCGGGACGTGCGCCCAATGTGCCCGATGCGGACGCGGCGGGCGCCACTCCGGCAGGGTGAGGGAACCTCTACCCACGATATGCAGCAGGGCCAATGTCGTCCTCCGCCTATAGCGGTCAAAGACCGAGAGGCAGGTAGGGCATGGCGTAGTTGGCACGTACCTGGACGCGGGCACTGGGTACTAGCGCTGTAGGTATCGGCGCTCCGGTGCTCGCAAGCATCGCGTTTCCGGCGGTTCGGGTTCTACCAGGGTGTCGAGTGGCTACGCTCCCGCTGGGCCTTGACAGTGAAGCGGTGGAAGATGCCGAAAGAAGAGGACGAGTACCGCTGAGCCTGCCACAGCTGTGCAGGTGGCAGTCGTCCACGAGCGGACGGTCGGCTCCACTGGCTGGTTCCGACCAACCGAAGGGGCGCGAGCGCCCCCGCGCACCCACGCCCCTTCGCCTGCTGTGCCCGGCTGTTACGGCTTCCGAGCCGCCGCCACCTGGGTCTTGAAGCCAGCCCCGGCTGTGAACTTCGGACGGAACCGAGCCTCCGTCGTCGTCACCTGGCCGGTCGAAGGCACGCGCACCTCGCGCTCAGCCGACACGACAGACCTAAAGGTTCCGAAGCTCGTCAGCTGCACCTCGTGGCCAGCGGCGACCTCGGCCTGGATGTAGTCGAGCAGCGTGTTCAGCGTCTTCATCGGCACGCCCGTGGCCTGGGCCACGTCGGCTTTTGTCCTTGTCGCCATGGCTCTCCCGTCGTTTCCATGCGTTCTGGGGGCGAAAGCTTATCTCAGTGTGACAGCGGAAGCGCTGTCGGAGTTAGATAGTGGCGTCGAGGAGCGGCGGCTGAAACGTCCCCTGCTGGCGCCTCCATCTCCCGATCTTCCAGTCGTACGGGAATGCCAGGTCGTAGCCGCCGCCTGGCGCCTGGCACGGCCAGTGCAGCCGGTCCATCCCGCGTACCGTGATGATCGGTCCGCCCGAGGAGAACCAGCCGGGCGGGTAGGCGCGGGTAACCTGCTCCAGCCAGTCTGCGCTGGGCTTGCGCACCACAGCGGGCAGGGTCCGCCAGCCAGGGAACGCGTGATCGTGGCCGTCCTCGATCGCCTGGTTGAGCGAGGCCCGGTCCGGGCCTTCCCAGTCGCAGCCGAGGCACGCGCCTCGCTTCACCGATCGGCCTCCCGAGCTGCCGAACAGCACGGTTACCTGGCAGGTCTCGGTCGCCTCGACGGGGGCGTGCGCCCCGTTGCGGTGGCCGGGCTGGTTGAGCATGATGCACCACCCGCCTGCGGGCCGACCCTGTTGCTGCCACAGCCGGTGCCGGGCCACGGCGCCGCGGACTTCGCTCATGGTTCCTCCCGGTCCCGGTAGTACATGACGGTCTGGTGCGTCACGCCGAACCGTTCGGCCAGCTCTTTCAGCGTTGCCCCGGCGGCCAGCGCCTGCTTGGTCTCGGCCGCGCGCTCATCGGTGGCGCGGTCTCGAGGTCGGCCGCCCTTGCTGGGCGGCGGCGGCCCGGTGTCGGGCAGGCCCGCGCGCGCTTCCATCGCAGATCGCAGGCGCGGCACCAGCCGCGCTTGTGGACGTGGATGGGTTTCTGTCTGCAGCACGTGCACATCACGGCTGGCGTCCCGGGGCGAGCCGGTACCAGGTCACGAGCCTGGTCACGTGGTAGCCGCGCGAGTTGTAGGGCCGTTTCTCGGACACGATCAGCCCTTCCTTTTCCATCCTGCGCAGCGTCGGCTTCAAGCTGCTGCCGTCACCCCGCTCGTAGTAGTCGAGGTTGAGAACGCGCACCAGTTCGACGCAGGTGAACCACGACTGCGGGTAGCACATCAGGTGCCTCATGATGCGGGGCTTAAGGCGCGGGTAGCGGTCCTTGCGGCGCGGGCGGCCTTCCAGGTCACGCAGGTACCGCCAGATCGTCCGGTCGCTGACGTGCAGGCGGTCAGCGATCTGGTACGGGTCCATGCCCTGCTGGTACAGGGCATGGAACTCCTCGAACCGGGCCCGCTTGTGCGACCGCATCGCGGGCAAGCCGCGGGTCTGCGTCACGGCGCGACCTCCCGGATCATCTCTGCGGCTTTGGCGTACGCCTCCTTCCACATCAGGCCCTCGGCCTCGACCAGCGCGCCGATGAGCCGATGCCACGCGGTCGCTGCCAGCTCGGCGGCGCGGATGGTGATCTCGTGCACGCCGAGCGGCTCGGCGAGCGAGTGGAAGCAGGTTTCGCGCTCTGCTTCGGCCGCGAGGTGGCCGAGGTAGCTGTGACGGCACACGGTGGCCGAGCGCCCGCACGGCGGGCAGATCGTAGTGTCGAGGTGGCTCATGATCATCTCCTGGAACGGTGAGGGAGATGTGCGGCCGAGCGGCCTCACACCTGAAACCCGTCGGCGCTAGTTGCGGTGGCTGTCCCGGCCCTCCGGCCGGGATGCTCAGACAGCGGTACCGCTGTCGCTCCGAGCTATGCGAAGGCCGCTTGGTCGTAGGCGAACCGGTCGAACTCGGTTCCGAGGATCGCCTCGATCACGGCACACGCCAAGATCTCCGCCATGGGCGGAGGCACAGCGTTGCCGATCAGCTTGACCTTGTGCCGCTGGGAGTTAGCCACGAACCGGTAGCCGTCGGGGAACGACTGGGCTCGGCGCAGTTCTTCCAGCTTGAGCATCCGAAACAGGATCGGCGACACGTCGATCATGTCGGGCGTGATGTCCCCGCCCTTGGAGGCGAGCAGCGCCCACCGGTCCCGCGTAGTCAGGGTGCCGATCGGCTCGCTGGTGTCGGCGGTGTTGCCGGTGCCGTAGTAGGCCATGAGGAGCGAACGCAGGCCCTCGGGGGCGCTGACGAGCGACTGGTGCCCGGTCGTGGTGATCGACCGCACCGGCTCGTCGATGCTGGTGCAGTGCTCGCGCCCTTCACCCATGGACCCGTTGTTCCGCATGACGAACGAGGGCGGCCGCCAGTCGGGGTGCACGCCGAGCCCGTGGTAGAAACCACTAGCCGTGACGCAGTGCGCGGGCTTTTCGAACGCCGGCCGGGCCTTCAGGCTGTCGCCGCCCCGCATCGGGAAGACCAGCGGCGGCGCCGCGTCCGGCTTCGACACGAGCGCGTGGTTGGAGCCGTCCGCGACGAGCGTCGCCGTGGGGTCCTTGGACGGGTCGAACGTGCGCACCCTATTGGACCGGAACAGGGCCAGGAAGGAGTCCGGGGGGAACGCCACGGCGTCTTCCAGCCGGGTCGTGCTGGTGCGCTTCGGCTCGGCGGCCGTGCGCGGCATCTTGCCGTCGCGGCCCTCGCACGGGACGACGAGCGCCGTCGACTCCCGCGTGGTCACCGTCCGGGCCGGGTCGGCGACGCTGGTCGGGGCGTCGTTCCACGTGCCGCCGGCGGGCGACAGGAACGGCATGATCCAGTGCTTGAGCACGCCAGCGCGGACACGTTCGATCCATGTACGTCCACGCCGCAGGCTCGAAATGGTTCGCGCCAAAGATCAGCTCTGTGCCGGGGACTCGTGCGATGCCCTCGCCGGAGCCGCCGCCCCCGGCGAACATCTCGGCGACGGTGATGGTGTCGATGCCCTTATGCCGGATCAGAGTCGCTGCCACAAGTCCTCCTTCATCAGCTGCGCGGCCGTGGTCTTGATCGGCCCTGCGTGGTGGTCCGCCACCTCTTCGGGCAGCGGCGTATCGGGGTGCTTCACGTGTTCTCCGAGTGAGGGAAATGGCCCCGCCTCACGCCCTGAGGCGGGGCCGTACGAATCAGGAAGGGTGTGCTACGCCACGCCGGACATCAGCCGGTCCACCAGACGATCGGCCTCGATGAACGCCTGAATCCCTGCGACGCCGTACATGAGGCGCTCGTAGTTGTCGAGGATCTGGCGGCGCTGTTCGGCCGCCTGGGCCGCCCCGTCGCCGGTGGCGATGGTGTCGCCGCAGTAGATCAGCACGTTGGGGCCGAGCGACCACACCATGGCGTTGACCGCGCAGCAGGCCGCCGCGATGGGGTCGATGTCCGCCATCGACCACACGTACTGGTGTGGGTCAGCGCCCTGCAGGCGGAGGGTGAGCGCCAGCGCACGCATGAGCCCGCCCGTCCCGGCGGCGGGGTCGTCGAACGCCCCGCCCGGCTCGGGGATCTCCAGCATGGTCATGCGAGCGATGAGGTTGGCCAGCTCAGGCGGGGTGTGGAACTCCGCCAGCGCGTTCCTGGCGCCGCGTGACCGCAGCTGGGTCAGCAGAGCGCCGAGCACGTCGTGTTCGCACCGCCAGGCCGGGTCGGGGTCGCCGGTGAGGCTCAGCAGGCCGCTGGTGATGGCCGTGCGGGCGACGGCATGCACGGCGGTCACGACCTTGGAGGGCGGGTCCTCGTCCAGCCACCGCGCCAGCTCGGCGGCGCAGTGGACGAGGTATGGGTCGTGCAGCCAGGCGTACGCCCATATCTCGCGCAGGCATTTGATCAGCCCTGCGGGGTCCAGGCCCAGGACGTGCGTGGCCGTGTCGCGGCGGTCTTTGACGTGCTCGTGGCCGAGCAGGGCCAGCGCGGCCGTCACGCCGAGCGGGATCGCGATGCTGCCGCTGGCGGTGTGGGCGTACCAGGTGGAGGCGATCTTCTCGGCCAGTTCGGTGGGCGTGGTGCGCACGAGGTGTGGCCGCCGAGCCGGCGGCGCGGCCGGGTCAGGCGCGGGGCCGGCGGGAGGGGGCGGCGTGGCGACTGCGGCCTTCATGGGCGACGGCGGCGCAGGTTCGACGGGCTGGGCGAACAGGTCGAGCTGGACGTGCGTGTACCCGGTCTTCGGGCGGCGCTTAGGCATCGGCGTCGTCCTCGTCGGCGTCGTCCATCAGCTGGTCGGCCATGAGCGCATTGACCAGCGCCAGAGGAGGCTTGAGGCCGGGACGGAGCGCGAACACCGCGCACGTGTCCGGGCATCGGGTGGTGGTGTCGTCGCAGCCGGTCGGCGCGGTGCCGCAGTGCGGGCACTTCTCGCGCGGGGCGGTCTGGGTGACGTCGAACGTGCCGCGTTTGACGAAGTAGCGCGGCCTCCGCTTGCCGGGGGCCTGCTCGTCGTCGGCGATCTCCTCGACATCCCCGGCGCGCTTGAGGGCGCGGAACGTGGCCAGGGCCTTCTCTCCCCTGGCGACGACGCTGCCTTGCGTCAGCCAATACTCGTAGCCGCCGCAGTGGACAATGGGGCGGCGCTGGGCGGCCAGCAGCATGACGTTCAGCAGGGAATAGCCGGGGCCGGGCTCGGCGGGGTCTGCTTTCCAACCGACGCTGGCCGCCATCTCGCGGAAGTACTCCATCTCGGCCGGGTCGGACAGACACGTCACGGCGTAGGCGTGCAGGGCCTCGTTCGCGACCGCCTTGCTGGCGGCCGAGCGCGCCTTCTGCGCTTCGGTGGGGCGCCGCCGGCGGCGGGTCTTCGTTGTGGGCATTAGGAGTGGGTGCCTCTCGTTGCGTGGTGGTGGAGCTGGCCGTGCCTGCGAGCGGCCAGCGAAGGGGCAGCGGCAGCGGTAGCGCTGTCGCTATGAGTCAGATGTGCGTCACGGTGGCGCCGTTGGGGAGGGACACGGGACGGCTGCATCTGCCGCACTGGTAGCCGTCGCTCTCCCACTGGGAGTCGCCTGTGTAGGCGACGATCTGCCCGTTCTCGCCGAGCGAAAGCTGGTTGGCGCGGGTGGCGACATCCAGCTCGATGAGCTGGTCGGGCGCGCCGCAGTCCGGGTAGGGGCAAACGAGCCTGCCTCTTTCGACGAGCACGACCGGCACGTCCTCGGTGCCCGGCGACTCGGGGAGTTCGGCCTCACAGCACGCCGACACGACCGTTCCTCGCGCGTCGCCGCGGGTGATGATGCGCGACCTGGTGCCGCACGAGGGGCAATCGCGCAGCTCGACGTCCTGCTCAGTCATGCCAGCGCCTCCCGGAGGGGTAGTGCGGATGTGACGTACGGAGCGCCCTGACCGCCGTCGTCGTAGGTGACGACGAGCCGGACCGGGCAGGCCCGGCTTGTGGTGGCGGTCGGCGTTTCGACGTACATGTCAGTGACGGTTCCGGCGCGGGTACCGACCTGCACGGTGTCACCGATCCGGTGCGCGGACATCTGCTCGCGGTGGCCGCGTACGTGTGTGGTGATGCTGCGGCGGTCGAGGTGCCGCCAGCCCTGCTGGCCGGGCTTGCGGATGGCAGCTTGTACGGGGGCGGAGCCGACGAACGCGACCTTGATTCCCCAGTCGTCGCGGGCCAGCACCACGGCGCGGCCGCCGTCGTACGGCTCGATGCTGATCTCCCAGCCCGCCAGCTCGGCGCGGGCCTGTAACGTGTGCGGGTTCATACCTGCTGCTCCTTTCGGATGATCTTCATGTGGGGGGACCGGGCGTGCGTGCCGACCCGGTCGTTCGGGTGGACGGCGAGTTCGACCAGGCCCCCGTGGGGGCGCAGCGGGCTGTGCTCGATGCAGCGCGCGATGCGCAGGTCGGGGTTTTCGGGGTGGGGTTCGCCGAGCCCGGCAAACTTCCACACCAGCGTGCTGTCTTTCGTCTCGTAGCGAATGTGCACCTCAGCGCCCGTCTCCAACTCGTCCCACGTCGTGGGGTCGTCCGGCATGGGCTCCTCACGCCAGTCCCGCGTGTCGCGGGGACCGTAGAAGTCGCTCCACAGCGCCTCGACCTCGGCCGTCACCCGCTGAGCCAGGTGCGGCGCGGCGGCCAGGGCGGCGGCCTCGGCCAGGTCCTCGTCGCGGCAGGCGAGGTCGAGCATCTGCTTGGCGTCGCGGTATGCCTCCTCGGCGCCCAGGCGGGCCGCCGAAGTGCCGCGCAGGCCGTTGTGGCGCAACTCCCGCTGCTTCGCCTCGACGAGCGCCTGCTCGGCGTCCTCCAGCACGCGCTGGAAGTGGCGCATGTCCCGCGCCATCGCCAGGTAGGCGTCCACCGTGCCGTCGCCAGTGGCGACGAGCTGGTCACGCATGCGGTGTTCTCCGTTCGGGTGAGGCGATTCGGTCAGGGGATGTCGGCGGCCCGGTCTGGTCACAGGCCCGGGTCTGCGTCGGAGATGCCGTCGTCCTCGTACTGCTCGTACGGGTCGTGCATAAGTTCGCAGTCGGGCAGGCAGTCCTCATAGGCGGCGGCGCCGCATCGGGGACACGGCTCGGTGATCTGGTACACGTACGCCACAGGAACTCCAGTTGCTCTCTTCGGTGGTGGGTGGATGGTGGGTTAGGGTGATCAGCAGTCACGGCTCGGAAGCGGTGGCGATCTTCCGCGTGTGGTGGCGCGGGGGTTAGTGAGATGGCCGGACCTGGGAACGGGTCCGGCCATCGGCGGTTCAGGCCGAAGACAGCAACGCCTCGCCCAGTTCCGGGCGAGGCGAAGCGGCTGCGGTTCCGCTGTCGCAATTAGTCATGCGAATCGCTGACGGGGGGAAACACCGCGCCGAGGTGGGCCATCAGGCGCGCTGATTCGGCGTTGGTGAGCCGGTCGAGCATGTTGATGTCCCAGGCGGCAGGGTTGTGGCCGGTGTTCTCTCTGACCCAGGCGAGAGCCTCCGGCACGATCACCTCCAGCTCGGCGCGCAGCGCCTCGACGCGGGTCAGCACGTTCGGGTCGCGACGGTCGGCCGGCTCGGCGTGCGGCCAGATGCGGCGCGCTGCGCGCTCAGTGATGAGCGCGCCGACCTGCACCCGCGCGCCTGCCACACCGTGAAGCCGGGCGCGCTCGGCCAGAACGCCTTGGAACAGACGATCGTCAGCGGCGTAGAGCGCCTGGTAGGCAGGGGTTTCCCAGTCCCATTCCTCGTCGCCGACGAGGGAGCTGGCACGGGCCAGCCGGAGGTGGGTCGCGATGTCGTCGACGACCTGCTCGAAGGGGATGAGCGGGTGGTGGCCGGCGAGGAGGTCCGTAGTGGTCATCCAGGCGACGGCGGTGATGACGTCCTGCTTTTCGGCGTTGGCTCCAGCGGCGTGTGCGGCGACTTCGTCGGGGGTGAAGTAGTAGTCGATGGGCGGCCGGGGGTCGTCGATTCTTACGGCGATCATGTGCGGGCTCTCCTTGTGATAGCAGGTGCGACAGCGATGCCGCTGTCTATTTTTGATGCACCTTTTGGCTGCTTGTGCTGGTCAGGACGTGGTTTTGATCTTCCGGTCCGCTCCGATCATAGCAAGTCGTCGCACGTATGTATACCTATAGGGGACATACTCACCGGTGCTCGACGGAGCAGCACGTCAGACACCTGCTCTCGTCGTCCCTGAGCGCTCCAAGAGGCGTCTGAGACAATAACCACCTGACCGACTCCGATAGCGCGCCTGCGTGGACTACGACAGGCCTAGCGCACACATCTACGTTCCAACCGCCCGCACGATCCGTCGTTCTTCGTCTACCGTGCACAGCCATGACAGTGTTCCGCTCCCCTCAGCTGGAAGCCCTTCTCGGAGGTACCGTCCCGACTGCGGGGTCCCTCGAGTATCACCACCTCCAACGTCTCGTGGACGCCCAGGTCGGCGAGGCCGAGGACCTGGACTACAAGCGCGAGCTGTACGGCAATGGCGATAGCAAGCGGCGTGACTTGTGCACCGACGTGGCCGCATTAGCCAGCGCCCGTGGAGGGCTTCTCATCCTTGGCATCGAGGAAGACCACCAGGGGCGAGCCATCAGGATGTCTGACGTAGAGCTCTCCGACACCGAGGCAACTCGGATGCACCAGGTAATTGGCTCCGGGGTCCATCCACTACCAAGTTTCGAAATCATCCCTGTCGAGAATCCAGCCAATCCAGGCAAGGGCTGCTACGTCATTGCTGTCGCCGCCGGCCCGCGTCAGCCGTACGCCGTAGCAGTGAACGACGGTTACCGCTATCCGCGCCGTGTGGGGATGACCATCGGATACTTGACCGAGCCCGAAATAGAGACTGCTTATCGCCGTCGCGATGCTGCACGCCGTCACCAAAGCACAAGGGCCCGCGAGATTGAGGAGGCCACTACCCGACGTCTGCCCGTAGACAGGCCGTGGGTCATCGTGTCGCTAGTGCCTGACCGACCTGGCGATGCGCGCCTAGATGCTGCTTCGTATAGCAAAGCGCGGGCATCCTACCTGTCTTCATGCCCAACGGTTCTGGGTCGGAGCTGGACTTGGAAACGGGTACGGCTCGGGCAGCGCCGTCTCATCTTGGATGACCAATACGACAACAGCGCACGGACTGCTAACTATATGCTCTCCGAGCTTTATGAGGACGGCAGCGGCACCTTCGCGAGCCCCAGCGCGTACCCGTACGACGAGAACGCCAAAGTCCACCTGTTCAATGACGAGGCACTCGTCAACGTAATCATGTCAGGTCTGCGATTCCTCGGAGAACACGCGCGCGAGCGGGCTCATGCCGCTGGCGTAGCCCTGCTTCGTCTTACGATCGTTCCCGGTCAAGTTCGCAAACGCTGGCAGCTGTACTACACCAGGGGTCGGCGAGAAACCTTGGGAAACGAGGCGGACCAGGCTGACTTCGAAACTGCAGAAGCTGCAACCCCACTCGACGAGTTGGTGGACGGGCCTGGCCTCGTAGCCGCATCCGCTGTCCTGGGCGGTGAGATTTTCCAGGGCTTCGGACTCCCCGAAGTTCCACACATCACCCAAGGCGGCCAAATCCGGCAGTGCTATTGGCAAGGTTCTGAATGGTGGTCTGCTCTCGAAGAATGGGCGCATCGTCACAGAATCGAGCTCATCGACGAGACCATAGCGATGCGGTGACCACTGCTGGTCTCTAGCTCGCAGAGTCGTCGTTCGAGCTCCAGGCGGGCTCTGCGGAACGCTTCGTTCGGACCAGACCGTTCGCCAACAACAAGCGGAGGCGGCGGTGCCAACGCCTCTGCACGGCTCACGCGCGGCGTAAGTTCGATCCCGGACGCGACCGCCCACGCCTCCCACTGGTCTCTGCGTGCCCTCTGCTCCGCGCGCTGGCGGGCGACAGCCGCCAACGCGCGCTGCGACCGTGACGGCAACACCCGACCGTCCTCGTCCAGCCAGGCAGCGAGGCGATGCCGCACCCAGCCGGGGATGTGCCGCAGTTCGTTCACGCTTTTCCACGTGTATGTCCACGGGCTGCCGTCCGGGCGCACGTCGAGTGCGTGCAGCACGTCGGCCGCTGTCCAGCCGGCAAGCAGGTACGGCTTGAGCAGCCACCGCAGGTACCACGGCGTCATGTGCCGGAGCACAAGCGACTCGTGGCGGAGCCGTTCGCACATGGCCAATCTGTCGCGTTTGGTCCTCGGCGATTCGTGCAATGCCCACTTCGGCGAGATGCGGGTCTTACGGCGGGCGCGGTGAGGTGCCTCGCGCGTGCGCGTGGGATCTTTCTTGTCTCTCTCAGGGAGAGAGACAGAGGGGGGGTTCACTTACACGTTCAGACTGGTCAGAGGTGCTGTGATCGGTTCGAGCAGGGGTGGTGTCGCGTCGGATGCACAGCACCCAGACGGCGGCGCGGTTGCCCAGGCCGTCGTCGATCAGTCCCGCCGCGGTGCCCTTGCGGTACTGGACGGTGCTGCCCTGTTCGACGACGCCGAGCCAGCCGTGCTCCCTGAGCCATCTGACCCAGCGCTTCACGGTCGCCTTGGACAGGCCGGTCTCCTGGACGATCTTCGCGATCGTCGGCCGGGAGCACATGGTGGTCCAGTCGGCCGCCCAGGCGATCACCTGGGCGACGCGCAGCAGGTTGCCGTATCCGTCGTAGCGGAGCTCCAGTACGTCGGGGTCTTCGCGCAGGGTGCGCAGGAACGTCTGCTGGTCGGGGGCTTGGCGCATGCCGCGTGGCACGGAGGCGAGGATGAGCGCCTTCGACGTCGCCACCGCAGGGGTGAACGCCCGGCCGCCACCCTCTGTGATCTTGCGGGCGGTCACCACAGCGCTCACGCCGGCTCCCGGCGTGGGGCCGTGAGCTGAGGAGCAAGATCTTTGCCCGCCATGTGCCCGTGGAACCCGTCATTTGGGGTCGCATCGTGGCGCAGGCTGGCGGAACCGCATACCGCGGCCCCCATAGAAAAAGCCAGGTCAGAGGATGTCTGGCCTGGCTGTCGAGCGGTGCCCCCTGCAGGATTCGAACCTGCGCACCCGGCTCCGGAGGCCGGTGCTCTATCCCCTGAGCTAAGGGGGCTCAACAGGTGATAAGGCTACCAGCATCCGAGGACCACTACGCACCAGATAACACTCCATGAACGCATCACGCGAAAACCACGCGTGACCGGCCAGCTACCGGTTAGCTTTGCGGCCGTGGGCGAGGCTCTTGGAAAAGTACTGGTCGTAGACGATGACGAGGTCATCCGTCAGCTCATCGCGGTGAACCTCAACCTGGAGGGGTTCGAGGTCGTCACCGCCACCGACGGGCAGGATTGCCTGGATCGGGTGCTGGACGTGATGCCCGACGTCATCACGCTCGATGTGATGATGCCGCACCTGGACGGGTGGACGACGGCGCAGAGGCTGCGGACGGACGAGGCCACCCGGCATATCAAGGTGGTGCTCATCACGGCCCGGGCGCAGGACGATGACAAGCTGCGCGGCAAGGGCATCGGGGTGGACGCGTATCTGACGAAGCCGTTCGATCCGGCCGAACTGATCCAGGTGGTACGGGATCTGGCGGCCGGGGCGGTCAAGAAGTGATCTCCAGCCGGTCCGGCACACCATCGAAACCAGC
Source organism: Nonomuraea fastidiosa (assembly GCF_042751225.1). Lineage (NCBI taxonomy): Bacteria > Bacillati > Actinomycetota > Actinomycetes > Streptosporangiales > Streptosporangiaceae > Nonomuraea > Nonomuraea fastidiosa. The sequence continues at coordinate 4,358,044 of NZ_CP170570.1, read as the reverse complement.
CGGTCCGGCACATCACCGAAATCCCGCCGGACCGGCACGCCAGCGATCTTCGGCCCGGCGGTGTGCTCCGCCCTGCCGGGCCGTCGCACCGCCGGGATGACACCACGACGCAGGGCTACGCGGTCCACGCCCTCAGCTTGTCGGGGTTGCGTACGGCCCAGATGTCCGTGATGCGGTCCCCCGCCACCTCGAAGGCCAGCACCGCCAGCATCTTGCCGTCCTGCTCGGCCACCAGCCCCGGCCGGCCGTTGACCATCCGCTCGCTGAACGCCAGCCCCGGCGTCATCTCCATGATCTCCAGCGCGTGGCGGGCGATCGCGTTGGCGCCCCTGATCGGCTCCAGCCTGGCCGGGACGCGGCCGCCGCTGTCGGCGGTGAGGGTGGCGGCGGGGTCGAGGAGGCCGATCAGGGCGGCGATGTCCTGGGTTTCCCACGCCTGTTTGAAGTTCCTGACCACGCCGGCGCGCTGCGCGTTGGAGGTGGCGGGGCGCTGGGCGGCGTTGATGCGGCGCCGGGCGGAGGTGGCGAGCTGGCGGCAGGCGGCGGGCGTGCGGCCGACGATCTCCGCGACCTCGGTGAAGGGGTAGCGGAAGACGTCGTGCAGGATGAACGCCACCCGCTCGGCGGGGGTCATCGACTCGAAGACGACGAGGAAGGCCATGCTGAGCGACTCGTCGAGGGTGACGCGGTCGGCGGGGTCGGCGGTGCCGTCGCCGACGGTGATCCAGTCGGTACGTTCGGGCACCGGCTCGGGGATCCACTCCCCCACGTAGCGCTCGCGGCGGACCCTGGCCGAGCCGAGCAGGTCGAGGCAGATGCGTCCGGCGACCTTGGTCAGCCACGCGGCCGGCACCTCGATGGCCTCCTGTTCCTCGCGCGACATGGCGTACCAGCGGGCGTAGGTCTCCTGGACGACGTCCTCGGCGTCGGACAGGGAGCCGAGCAGGCGGTAGGCGAGGCTGATGAGGTGGCGCCGCTCGCTGACGACGGCGGCGAGGCTCGGGTCGGACGGGCTGGTCATCGCATGGTCCCTCGGTACGGCGGTCCTTCACCAGGATGACGACACAGGGGCCGGGGATGTGAGGCTCACATCTCCCTCGGCTGCGTCGTCGGAGTCCCGTACGTTCACATATCCGAGGAAGGAAGCCTGATGTCTGCAGTCGAGCAGGGGCGGTCGCGGCTGCCCGATCCCGCCACGTTCATCCCCGAGGTGGGGGAGATCGCCGGGGCGATGGCGAGGGCCCTCATGAACGGCACGATCCCCAAGACGACCGTGCACCTGGTGCAGTTGCGTGCCGGGCAGCTCGTCGGCAACACGTACCACACGGTGCGGCAGACAGAGGAGTTGCGCGCGGCCGGTGAGACGGAGGAGCGGATCACGGCGGTGGCGTCGTGGCGGGACGCCCCCTATTTCACCGACGCGGAGAAGGTGGCGCTCGAGCTGGTGGAGGCGGTGCTGACCCCGAACCCGTCGGGGGAACGCGTCCCCGACGAGTTGTTCGCCAGGGCGGCCGCGCACTACGACGGGAAGGCGCTGTGGACGCTCATCGTGGCGATCGGCCAGATGTGCTTCTTCATCCCCGTGGCGCTCATCGCCAAGCCGGTGCCGGGGCGACCTATCGGGCAGAACTACACCGGCTGACCCGCCCTCAGGGCGGTACTGTGCCGGGATGATCCGAATCCCGGAGGCGTTCGCGCGGGGCACCATCGCGCGTGAGGGAGAGCCGGGCGCGGCGTGGATCGCCGAGCTGCCCGCGATCGTGGCCGAGCTGCTGGAGCGGTGGCGGTGCGCGCCGGACGGCGACGTGCTGCACGGGGAGGTGGGCGTCATCGTCCCCGTACGCCGCTCCAGCAGCAGGCCCGCGGTGATGAAGGTGTCGTTCCCGCACCCCGGCAACGTGCACGAGCCGGACGCGTTCGCGGCGTGGGGCGGGCGCGGCGCGGTGCTGCTGTACGAGCGGGCCGACGACCGCTACGCCATGCTGCTCGAACGGGCCCGGCCCCAGGCCCTCGCCGAGCTCGACGACGTGGACGAGATCGTGACGGTGGCGGGCGAGCTGAGCCGCCGCCTGGCCGTCCCCGCGCCGCCCGGCCTGCCCCACCTGCGGGAGCGGGCCGGGACCTGGGAGGCGGAGCTGCTCAAGGACGCGGCGGAGCTGCCGCACACCATGCCGCCGCGGGTGATCGACGCCGCCGTGGCGACCGTACGCGAGATGGCGGCCGACCAGCCCGACGTCCTCGTCCACGGCGACCTGCACGCGGGCAACATCCTGCGCGGCGAGCGGGAGCCGTGGCTGGCCGTCGATCCCAAGGGCGTCGCCGGTGACCCCGCCTATGACGTGGGTTCGCTGGTCAAGGCGCTGGTGCTGCAGCTCATGGCGGCCGGCGACCTGGCCAAGGCGCTACAGCGCGCGCTGGATGTGTTCGCCGAGTCGGCCGGGCTGGACCGCGCGCGGGTGGGGCGGTGGGCGCAGCTGCACGCGGTGCAGGGGGCGCTCCACGGGCGCCGGTGCGGCTTCGCGGCGTCGAGGGCGGGCGAGGTCGAGCTCGCCCCGCTGCTCGACCTGGCCGACGACCTGGCGGGGCTGCTGACGGAGTGACCGAGACGGCCGGCTTCGTACGGCCGGTGATGGCCCCGGCGAAGCGCACCTCGGGATGCTCCCCGGCCGCTGCCATCCTGGCCGCGAGATTTTCCGCGCCGGCACACCGCGGCTGACCTCCGCAGACCGCCGGAGAGCACCCCGTGAGGCCCCATCCGGGGGCTTCGAGTGGCGCCTGAGACGGCATAGGGTCGTGGGGTAGATCTGGCGGGGCGAGGTTTAGGGGACCGGGTGAGCAAGTCCTTCGTGCACCTCCACGTGCACACCGAATACAGCATGCTCGACGGCGCGGCGAAGCTGAAACCGCTGTTCAAAGAGGCCGAGCGGCTGGAGATGCCGGCCATCGCGATGAGCGACCACGGCAACATGTTCGGCGCGTACGAGTTCCAGAAGGTCGCCTCGGGCTCCCCGGTCAAGCCGATCATCGGCATCGAGGCGTACGTCGCGCCGGAGAACCGCTTCGTCAAGAAGCCGGTCTTCTGGGGCCAGCGCGCGGAGACCGGCGTGGCCGACGCCGAGGGCGGCAAGGACGTCTCGGGCGGCGGCCGGTTCACCCACATGACCATGTGGGCGAAGGACGCGGGCGGCCTGCGTAATCTGTTCCGGCTGTCGTCGCTGGCCAGCTTCGAGGGCTACTACTCCAAGCCCCGCATGGACAAGGACCTCATCTCCCAGTACGCCTCCGGCATCATCGCCACCACCGGCTGCCCGTCCGGCGCGGTGCAGACCAGGATCCGCCTCGGCCAGTACGACGAGGCCGTCAAGGTGGCCGCCGAATACCAGGAGATCTTCGGCAAGGAGAACTACTTCCTGGAGCTGATGGACCACGGCATCGACATCGAGCGCGAGGTCCGCCAGGACCTGCTGAAGCTGGCCAAGCAGCTCGACATCCCGCTGCTGGTCACCAACGACTCCCACTACGTCACCGAGGACCAGGCCGACGCGCACGACAGCCTCCTGTGCGTGGGCGTCGGCAAGAACAAGGACGACCCCAACCGCTTCCGCTTCAACGGCTCCGGCTACTACCTCAAGTCGGCCGAGGAGATGTACCGCCTCTTCCCCGAGCTGCCGGAGGCGTGCGAGAACACGCTGCTGGTCGCGGAGATGATCGGCGACTACGGCGAGGTGTTCGCGCACGTCGACCGGATGCCCGACTACCCCGACGTGCCCGAGGGCGAGACGCAGGAGTCGTGGCTGCGCAAGGAGGTCGAGCGCGGCCTGGAGATGCGCTACGGCTCCCCCATCCCGGCCGAGGTGATGGAGCGCTACGAGACGGAGATGAAGGTCATCGGCCCGATGGGCTTCTCCTCGTACTTCCTCGTGGTGGCCGACATCTGCAGGTACGCGCGCGACAACGGCATCCCGGTCGGCCCCGGCCGAGGCAGCGCCACCGGCTCGATCGTCGCGTACGCCACCCGCATCACCGAGCTGGACCCGCTGGAGCACGGCCTGCTGTTCGAGCGCTTCCTCAACCCCGAGCGCATCAACCCGCCCGACATCGACCTCGACTTCGACGACCGCCAGCGCGACCGCATGGTGGCCTACGTCACCCAGAAGTACGGCAGCGAGTACACCGCCCAGGTCAACACGTTCGGCACCATCAAGGCGAAGGCCGCCGTGAAGGACGCGAGCCGCATCCTCGGCTACCCGTTCGCCATGGGCGACAAGATCACCAAGGCGATGCCGCCCGACGTCATGGGCAAGGGCGTGCCGCTCGCCGACCTGTTCAACGAAGACCACCCCCGCTACGTCGAGGGCACCGAGATCCGCGCCCTGTACGAGTCCGACCCCGACGTGCGCAAGGTCATCGACACCGGGCGCGGCATCGAGGGCCTGATCCGCGGCACCGGCGTGCACGCGGCGGCGGTCATCCTGTCGTCGACGCCGCTGCTCGACCTGATCCCGATGCACATGCGGGACAAGGACGGCGTGGTCATCACCGGGTTCGACTACCCGTCCTGCGAGGACATGGGCCTGGTCAAGATGGACTTCCTGGGCCTGCGGAACCTGGGCATCATCGACCACGCCATCCAGATCATCAAGCAGAACCGCGGCATCGAGCTCGACACGCTCACCATCCCGCTCGACGACGCCAAGACGTACCAGCTCATGGCGAGGGGCGACACGCTGGGCGTGTTCCAGCTGGACGGCGGGCCCATGCGCTCGCTGCTGAAGCTGATGGAGCCGACCCGGTTCGAGGACATCGCGGCCGTGCTCGCCCTCTACCGGCCCGGCCCGATGGCGGCCAACGCCCACACCAACTACGCCCACCGCAAGAACGGCCGCCAGGACATCGAGCCGATCCACCCCGAGCTGAAGGAGGCGCTCGACCCGATCCTCGGCCCCACCTTCCACCTGCTCGTCTACCAGGAGCAGATCATGGCGGTGGCGCGGGAGCTGGCCGGCTACTCCCTCGGCGGCGCCGACCTGCTGCGCCGCGCCATGGGCAAGAAGAAGCCGGAGATCCTGGCCAAGGAGTTCGAGAACTTTCAGGCGGGCATGCGCGGCAACGGCTACTCCGACGAGGCCATCCAGGCGCTGTGGGACGTCATGCTGCCGTTCTCCGGCTACGCGTTCAACAAGTCCCACACCGCCGGCTACGGCCTCGTCGCGTACTGGACCGCCTACCTCAAGGCCAACTACCCCGCCGAGTACATGGCGGCCCTGCTCACCTCCGTCGGCGACGACAAGGACAAGGCGGCCGTCTACCTCGCCGAGTGCCGCAAGATGGGCATCCAGGTGCTGCCGCCCGACGTCAACGACTCCCAGCTCGACTTCGTCGCCGTCGGTGACACCCAGGTCCGCTTCGGCATGGGCGCCGTGCGCAACGTCGGCGAGAACGTCGTGGACGGCATCATCAAGGCCCGCACCGACAAGGGCCGCTTCACCGACTTCAACGACTTCCTCGCCAAGGTGCCGCTGACCGCCTGCAACAAGAGGGTCATCGAATCGCTCATCAAGGCGGGCGGGTTCGACTCGCTCGGCCACCCGCGCAAGGGCCTGATGATGATCCACGAGCAGGCCGTGGAGTCCGTCATCGACATCAAGAAGAACGAGGCCCACGGCCAGGACTCGCTCTTCGGCGGCCTCGCCGACGACGGCGACGACGAGATCTTCACCATCGCCGTCCCCGACGGCGAGTGGGACAAGAAGACCAAGCTCGACTTCGAACGCGAGATGCTCGGCCTGTACGTGTCCGACCACCCCCTGGCCGGCACCGAACGCCTGCTCGCCCGCAACCGCGACACCACCATCGCCGACCTGCTCGACAGCGGCCGCGAGGACCGCGGCGACGTGCAGGTCGCCGGCCTCGTCACCAAGGTCGACCGGCGGGTCAACAAGGCGGGCAACACCTGGGCGATCATCACCGTCGAGGACATGGACGCCGCCATCGAGTGCCTGTTCTTCCCGCGCAACTACGAGCTGTACGGACCCGAGCTGCGGCCCGACATCGTGGTGTCCGTACGCGGGCAGATCAACAACCGCGACGGCGCCATCAGCGTCTTCGCCCAGGACATGACGCTCATCGACGTCTCCGGCGTCAACAGCGAGAACGGCGCGCCGATCACGCTGCAGATGCGGGAGGAGCGCATCACGCCCGGCCTGCTCGACGAGCTGCGCCAGGTGCTCAAGACCCACCAAGGGCAGGTGCCGCTGCAGATCAACCTGCAGCAGCAGGCGGGCAAGACGATGGTGCTGGCGCTGCCGGATTGGCCGGTCAACGCGGCCCCCAGCTTCGCCGCCGACATCAAGGCCCTCCTGGGCCCCGAGTCCATCTCGCTCTGACCGCGCGACCGCCCGCGCCGTCCTCCACGGGGACGGCGCGGGCGGTCCTCGTACACCTACGGTGGAAAAATAATCTCGGCCAGAGCTTGCGCCAGGTAGGCGAGGACAGCGTGGCCGGCGTCGAGGTAGCGAGGTCATGGTGAACGGTCGCGGAGGTCGGAGCGGACGGCCTGGCGGACCCGCCGCGCCACCCCGTTTTCCTCCGGGTACCGCGCCCTCCACCAGGTCGCCTCGCGCAGCCGCCCCAGGTCTTCGGCCCGCTCGACCACCCGCCGCACCAGTTGTAGCCGCTCCTCCGGGTCGGCCTCGGAGCCGGCCAGCCGCTCGGCCAGTTCCTCCACCTGCTTTTCCTGTTCGGAGACGGCGAGGTCGATCTGCCCTCCTGGATACGACACTGCGGTGACCCGATCGAGCAGCCGCTCGAACGCCGCCCGATGCCGGCTGGCCAGGAAGCGCACTGCCACGACGGCCGCCACCGGCCAGGCGACGGCCGTCACAAGCCCGGCCAGAGAATCGATGAATCGTGCCCACTCGGCCATGCCGCTCACCCCGAGAGCCGGGTCACGTCGGCGTTGAGCCGCTCGTCGAGTTCCCGCCACCGCTGGTGCAGGGGGCCAGGGTCGGAGGTGGCCAGCACACGGCAGATCTCCGGAAGCGGTCCAAGCGAAGGCCGAGGCTGCCGGATGTCCTCGAACTCGGGAAGAAGCGGCCCTGCCCCGTCGACCAGGGAGTCGTCCAGAAGTCTGGCGTACTCGCGGGCTGCGGCCCCCTTCGCCGGAGCCGACCCGTTGACGGCCCCGTCCTCCTGTACACCCTCGCGATGGATCTCCCGCACACCGTTCTGCAGGCTGGGCGGCAGGGTGAGCGCAGGTGGCACCTCGGTGCCGGGCCTGTACTGCGCTCGTGGCTCAAGAATCCCCCGCCGGTACGCCTCCAGCATCGCGTCCCTGAATCTGCTCAGGCCTTCATCCCGAACGGCCCGCAGATCCGAGTACGCCTGGCCGAGTCGCGCCAGCGCCGCCCTGACCTGGCCCTGAATCCTGGCGCACGCCCGATCACTGCGCCGGCGCCGCAGCCGGGCCACGAACACCGCGTCAGCCTCCGGGTCGTCCCCCTTCACCTTCATCAGGATGGAGGTCAGCGTGAGCAGCCCGATCAGCCCGGCGACCAGCAGGACCTGCTGCTCGGGCGCAATCGAGCGGCGAAGCTCGGCGAACGACTCGTACGCCCTGAGATAGGCGAAGTACCCCACCATGCTCATGACGAGAGCCAGGTACCCCACAGCGACGACGGCCCGTACCGCCTTAAGCGCACGGCCGCCGCCATCAGCCCGGCGTGACCATCTGCGCACCAGCCCGCCGACCAGAGTGGCGCCCAAGAGAATCATGAACACCACCGCGATGCCGGGTACCAGCGCGATCGCATAGTGCACCCAGCTCGGGTCCTCGTCGGTGCCGGTGTAGCCGATGTCGAGGAAGTACTGCTGGAAGAACCATACGTCGAACGCGCCGATCATGATGATCGCCGGCCAGCGCAGAACCCGCAGCCACAGGGGCGGGGCGGCTGAGGCCTGTTCGGTGCGGGCCCGTTCGGCGCGGCAGGCTCGGCCCACGAGATGGGCGTGCCTGCCCTCCGTCACGAACATCTCGTAAGAGTCCAGCGCAGCGACGGCGTCGTGGTGGGCTGCGATGAGGTTGTTCCTGCCCTCTCGCATCGCATCGGCCACCTCCAGCAAGCGGCGCAGGCCGGTCTGGGTGCCGCCGAGGAGGGCACACGTCTCGGCGTAGCTGAGCACGGCCGGATCGGGGTGATACTCGCGCGGCTCGGCGGGTGTCTCGGTGCCCGAGAACGGCTCCTCACGAGGCAGTTCCCACAAGGCGCAGCGGCAGCTCTCGGCGCAGTAGACGGGAGCCGCGCGGCTTGGCCGCCTCCACAGGGAGCCATTCCGCGGCTGCTCATCGGTCATGACCATCAGGTGTCCCCCTCCCGTTCCGGCCGGGTGGCCTGAGGCGATGGGTCGGCCGCGTCACCGCTCGGCGCGCCGGTCCTTACGGAGCAGGTCTCCGTTATCTGGCGGCACAGGGCCTCCCAGAGCCGTCCGACCGAGGCGATCGCGACCGGCGAGGCCTCGCGCATCTTGCTGGAGGACGTGCCGATGCCGACGATGTGCACGGGAACACCGCTCAGGTTTCGCGGCAGCTCTGCGTGGCAGCCCTCCACTATGCGGGCGATGTCGTCGTCGCTCAGCACCTTGCCGATCTTCAGGCGGGCGCAGCCCTTGCTCGCGTATCCGTCCGTGGCGACGTAGATGTCCTTGGCCCCGCCTCGCTCGACGGCGAGCTGCTCACCCGCCGCGTGCAGCGCCCCCAGCACGTCGGTACGCCGCGAGACACCTTTCTTGAGCGCCGTCTGCCGCACGCTGTGCTCGATGCAGTCGATCACGGCCCGTCGCAGCTCGCCCTGCTTCTTGGCGGTCCCCCTGATGGGCGGCGCCACCAACGGCTGGTCCGGCCAGGACAGGAAGCGCTCACCGGCGAAGGGGACGATGAGGTACCGGTCACCGCCGTTCACCGGCACGTCCTTACCCAAGCGTTTTGCCCAGTCCGGGACGAATTCAGCGCTATCCTCGGCCACGGTCGAACCGGAGCGGTCGATCAGGATGGCGTGCGTGGTTCCCGTAGATTCTCCGGCTGCTGCAGAGGACGGCTGGGCCATTGCCCAGCACGGGTCGCCACCGGCAGTGGGGTCTACAGTGCTCAGGCAGCCGCTGAGGGAGAGCGCCGCGGTCACGGCGGCCACAGCCGCCAGGACGGCCGGGCCTCGCTTCTGTACGATCATCGTTCCCTCACAGACTCTCGTCGTCCGGCCGGGGCTGCGGCCCGCTTCCGTTGCCCGCATGCCCGTTGGGGGAGGTATGTGGCGGGCCGGTGGAGGAACCGCCGTCGGCGGCGTCCTGCCCCCGCTGATCGCTGGCAGGCTCGTCATGGCCGTCCGGTTCCGGCCCGCCACGCTCGTCGGCGTCCTGCTCGTGCGGATCCTCCTCCGGCCAGAAGTCCTCCGGCTCCTCGGCGAACCGTCCCACCCCGTCATAGACGCCGTCGTATCCGCCGCCGTCGCTGAGGCGAGCGCCGAACATCTCCGGCTGGGGGTCCGACATTGCGGGCTCCTGGTCGGGCCGCAGGCCGAAGACGTGGGCCATGGGGTCGCTCTCGGTGTACGGCATGAGCTCCTTCTGGAGCATCTCCCCCACGAGGTCGTACCGGGGCAGGTTGTACGCCTTGACCAGCTTGTTCAGCATGTCCTCGACCGCGCTGGCGAAGTCGTACTGTCCGGCATCGCGGTACTGCTTGATCACGTCGTTGTAGAACCCGGCGGCGAACGTCACGTCACGCCTGCGCCGCCAGTGCATGCTGGCCACCGTCTCGGTCACCTGCTGACCGCGCTCCGCCAGCCTGATGGCGAACGGTACCCGCCAGTCGTTCTTGAGATCATTCGGATCGGCGCCGAGGAACACCAGCCAGTGGTCTCGCAGTTCGGCGAGGGTCTGGATGGTGCGCCGGGATGCCGAACGGTGCGCTTCCAGGCGTAGTCTGGCCCGCCACTCGCGTTGCTGGTATGTCCGCACGGGGTCGACCAGATCGACCTCCGCCCATGCGGAACAGGTCGCTGTCCGGCCGTCCCTGGAGACGCTGCCGAGTGCCCGGTCGCTCTCCTCCTGAAGCGCTTTGTTCGCGGCTTCCTCGGCTCCCTTGGCGTCGTACGGCTCGTACAGGCGGGTGGCGCTGCGGATGACACGGCGGATGACACGTTCGTCCAGCGCACGGCGCTCATCGATGAGCTGCCTGAGAGACGTGCTGTCGTATCCGCCGCTCGCACACCAGCAGCAGCTCACGGTCACGGTGAAGGGGAAGGCGTCGTCGCGGGCGGGGGTGAGGAATCTGAAGCCGTCGATGACGTTCACCGGCGGCACCTCCGGATAGTGCCTGCGCCGGAACAACCGGAGCAGACGCGACCCGATACCCGGACGCGCGGGACCGGCCACGGTCGCTGTTGCGCTCATGGGTGCTCGATCTCCAATCGAGAAGGTCAGATGAGGGGGAAAGCGCGGAAGGGGGCGCCTCCACGGCGTCGCTTCCACTGCTGGATCTGGTGGTAGAAACGGCGCAGCTCCAGGCCGCCGTGGGCGGTGGCCATGGGATGCACGATGCTGCGTACGGGCTCGATCAGCGTCTCGTTGCCGTCGGCCGCCTCCAGCCAGAGGCGCAGAACGTTCCAGGCCCGCTTGCCCGCTTCGCGGTCGGCGAGCGCAACCCGCCAGATGGGGTGCAGGCGTTCCGCGCTCACCTCGCCTTGAGCGAGCATGAGCAGGAGCGTCGGCGGGTGCGGACCGCCGGGATCGAGAGCCGTCAGCCTCGCCACGCGGGCCATGGTCATAGCCGCCACCGTGCGTTTGACCCGGGCCTCGGCCGATTCCCTATTGCGCGGCGGACCACTGGCCCAGTCGTGCAGCTTGTTGAGGACTTGACGGCTGGCACCCTCGGCGAAGATCTCCGTGACGATGGCGGCTATGCGGTGGAGCATGTCCGAGAAACGGAGGCCGCCGATCCGTACTTTCGCGGTGTCCACGCTCAGTGCGGAGCCGTCCCCGACGTCGACCTGCCGAGCGGCTTCGCGCAGCAGCTTGTCGATGGCGCGTAGGGCGTCGCCAGGGAACAAGGCGCCGATGCGAGTGCCGTATGCGTCGACCAGGGTCGCGAGCGGTCCACCGGTCCTGAGCAGGCGGCGGACTCGCTCGGCGGTGCGTTCGTCGGCGCCCGCCGCGGCCTCCAGCGCCCACCGGAACGCCTGCTTGTGCAGACGCTTGCCGGACTTCTGCCAGCGATCCAGCGTCGTGTGGGCGATGTGGTCGAAGTCGAGCACCGCGAACATGCCGACTGCCTGCGCGGCCTGGACGCGGAGCGCCGGGTCTTTGTCCTCGACCATGTCCTCCAGCCACGCGAGCAGCGCCCGCCGCAGGCCTGGCATGTCACGCCAGGCCACGGTCAGGACGTCACGCCCCAGTGACTCGGGCTGGAGGATCACCGGTGGATCGACGCCCTGCTGCGCCTCCGGCTCGTCCAGACCTTTGAAACCTTTGACGAAACCGTGCAGTTCCTTCGGCAACACGTCCGCGAACGGGTCGAGGCGAACCCGCTTGGGCGGCGCCAGCCACAACAGCCGTTCGCTGGCGCGCACCACCTTGCCGACCGGCTGCCCCTGGAACACCGCAGCGGCGACCAGCGGCAGCACCCGGTGCGGGGGATCGACTTTCCGGATCTCCTCACGCAGGTCCTCCCTGCGCCTGCCCGGCAACCAGGAAAGGAGCTGTGATGCGGTCACACCGTCGAGGAGCTGCAGCGCGAGATCTCCTGCCAGCCGGACAGCCTGCGCCGGGTGCCGAACCCTGACCAGTTCGTCCTCCAGAGCGGTCGCACTGAGCAGCCTCTCTGCCTCGCGCACGACGGCCGACGGTGCGCGTCGAAGGCGTGTCCACAAGTGCCGCTCGAAGACGTCGAGCACGGGCGGCGCCACATGCGAGATCACATCCGGCTCGCTGCGCAGATCGTCCGCCAGCGCGAAGTCCGCCGCCAGAACGACCGCCCATGCGTCAGCGCTCACGGCCCGGCGCAGCTTGTCCAGCTGTGAGCGGGTGATCCTGCCCCGCAGCCCGGAGGCGTCCAGCACGTAGCCGCGCCCCTGCTCCGCCTGCCAGCCCTCAGCCCGGGGAAAGAGCGCGTCGATGGTGTCCACCTCGGCGATCTCCACCGGGAACTCGTGCGCCGCACCTTCCTTGTTAGTGATCGGAACGAACTCCGCCAGAGCCCAGAGCGCGCTATCACGCCTGCCGGTGCCGTCGTCGCCGCAGAGAATCACGGCTCGCTCCGCCCGCAGACGGCTCCGCAGCGTCTGGTCGGATCCGGTCCACACGTGCAGTTCCTGCCGCTGCTCGAGCCGCTCTCTCGTCAGGCCACCGAAGTGAGGCGGAGTGCCGAAGCTGGAGTCGATGTAGTAGTTGTACGTCTGGTTGATGCGTATGTCGTCGCCGTGGTAGCTGTGTGCATCCCGCCCCGCCCACGATGTCGTGCTGTCGCGGGCTCCTCCAGAGCCCGCGTAGTAGGCGGGGCCGAGGAAATACCGTAACCCGCGTGCCCGCCGGTCGCGGTCGGCGTCCGCTCGGCTCTGCTCTTCCTCGCTGCCGGGCTCTTCCTCCAGCCGATGAGCGGACGGGACCGGACCTTCTTTCTGCTCCGATTCGAAAGCCTTCGCATCCGCCGCGGGATCAGACCACAGTTCGACTTCACTGCCGCCGTCGCGCTCCGGGTCGCCCCGAACAGGCTGCATCTCGTGGACAGTCACGGCCGCTCTCCGAAGTTCATGGTGATGGTTTCGGCGTGGATGCTCTGGATGTGCTGGCCGAAGTTCGTGACCTTGTCACGCATCGTGCCGGCGCGGGTCGCGCCTCGTTCCTTCCCCGCGTGCTCCTCATTCGAGTCCGGTCGGTCCTGCGCTTCCTGCTTCCGCGAACCCACCGCCTCCTCTTCGGCAACCGTCTCCTTGGCACCGGCCTGGCCGACAGATTCGTCCACCCGCTCCGCGCGGATGACCGTGGTCTTCGCTCTTCTCGGGACGCCCGGCAGCTCGACCGCCTCCGGTCTCATCAGATCAGCGTCTCCCTCGAACATCCGCAGCCCGAGCTCCCGCAGTCGCGGGCTAGTCGTCCCGGAGACATCGTTCAGGTAGGCCTGGACCCTTTGCTGCACCTCCTGCACCAGCTCGAGTCGGCCATCGCGGTAGAGGGCGTGCATCAGCAGCTCCGCCACCGCAGCGTTACCCCGATCTTCCTCGTGCAGCGTTGTGAGGGGGCCGATCTGCCGGACGTGTCGACCCGCCCGGATATCGATGGCCGACAGCAGCAGCCGCGCGCGGCGTACCTCTTGGGTCAGCGCCCTGCGATAGGTCTCGATTCGCGTGCCGGGAAGGCCGGTCAGCGGCGTACCCCGGCAGAAATCCAGAACGGGGTCCAGCAGTATGCCCGCCTGTCTTTCGCAACCATCGGCCGCCAGTTCCTCCGCCTGCGCGACGGTCTTGCTGAGCAGCCAGGCGTCGACGCGATCGTCATCCAAATCGAGCCGATACGCCTTTCCCTCGCATGGCAACTGCACGGGCATCCCAGCCTCGCGCAAACTGCGCCGGACATCGCTAATGAGCTTTTGTACCTGCTCGGTGTGGTCGTCATCACCGCCGTCGTCCCAGATCCAGTCGATGAGCTCGGCCAGATCGACCGCATTGCCTTTCGCATATGCCAACGCAGCGATCAGGCGCTTCGCCTGTGGCCGCCCAAGCGACCTGGGTCGTTCACCCTCCCAGACCTCCACGGAGCCGAACAGCCGCAAAAGGCTGTCCGGGCCCGCTGCCTCCACCGTCATCTCTCTCCTTCCGCGTTTTCTCCGTGAAATCTCCACGCGACTTGGAAAGGCCCCCAGAGAACGTCCAGCATTCACACTGCAAACGTCCGGGTTTCTGTCCATGAGCATGCGCGAAGGTAGTTGCAGTCCCAACAAGTCTTCGGGCAAGAAAGGAACGAAAACAATGGCCCAGATCAAGCTGAACGGACAGGTCGACTTCATCAGCGCGTGCGACGGCGGCTCCTGCGTCGAGGTCGCCAGGGTGCGTCTCATCCGCGACTCGAAGGACCCGAACGGGCCGGTGCTGGTCTTCACCGAAGCCGAGTGGCGTGCGCACGTCGAGGCCGTGAAGGCCGGCAGGTACGACGAGGAGGCCGACTGGTTCGTGACCAGCTGATCCAGACGGGGTGCCGGGGCAATGCCGCCCCGGCACCCCCCACACGTTCACGAGAGCGTGCGGACATGGCTCAGCCTCCCGCCCTGACGGTGGCGGCGACCTCGGACAGGAATGCCCGGGCCGCGTCATCGAAGACGGCCATGCGGCGTAGCAGCGACCAGCGCGTGTTGTATAGGCCGACGCTCTCCGCACCTTTGACGACGAGGTTGGCGTGCACCGTCTCGACTGTGACGACAGTGTCCTCATGGGAACCGCCGTCACCGCCGTCGGTGCCGCCGCCCTCGTCGCCCCCCTCCTCCTCGGCGGCCTGGTCCGCATCCGGCTCGTACATCACGAACGAGTGCGCCATGCTGGTCACGGCCTCGACGCCCTGTGGGATGAGGCCGATCGAGACGTTCTCCAACGTGCTCAGCGAGGCAATGCGGTCAAGCTGGGCCAGCAGCAGCCGAGGAGGTCCCGGCCGCCAGCGCAGCGCCGCCTCCGTGATCAGGAACTCGAACCGCTTGCTCTCGTCGTACAGGACGAGTTGGCGGTCGAGGCGAGCGGCCAGCACCTCCGCCAGGGCGCTTTCCGCATATCCAGGCTGGAACAGACTCAACACTCGCTTGGCGTATTCGGCCGTCTGCAGCAATCCTGGGACGAGCGAGTGCTGGAACACGCGCACTCGACCAGCCTGCTGCTCCAGGAGTTGGATCTCGCCCTGTATGTGGGGCCGGGTACGCGTGGCCATCCGCCACGTACGCACCTCAGTAAACGCGGTCTGCACCAGCGAGTCGAGCACCTGACGCGCATCGGGCGGCGCGTTGACCGCTTCTGCCCAATCAGCCACCTGGACGGCTGACGGCATGGTCGCGCCGGACTCGATGCGCGACACCTTCGACTGGCTGATCCCGATCCGATCCGCAAGCTCACGCCCGGAGATGCCGGCCATGTCGCGCAACCGTCTCAACTCTGCTCCAAGCACCTGACGCTTGACCTGGGGATCCGCGCCGTCGTCCAGCACCACAGGGAACATGCCTCCACATCCGGTTCGGCTGATTCACTGTGATTCAGTCTAAGTCATAGTGATGCAGCTATGAGTGCATCGGCGCGGTAGTCACTCACGGTACATGCATCAACCACCAGGAGGATGCAAGTAAGTCAGGAAAGTTTGAGTTATAACGACTCAGCATGATTCGCCGTGTTTGCTGTCACAGGTGAGGACAGTTGTGGCATATGTGGCTTACGAAGCCCTGCGGGGCTCCGGACACCTGTCGACGGTGACCTCACCGAGGCTGCGCGCAGTGTGTGGGCGGACCCCGGCGGTCAGGTGCCGACGCGGGTCAGGGAGCGGTCGGCGAGGGTCAGGGACAGCAACAGGACGGCGACCACCGCCAGCAGGACGCTGAGGCCGTGCAGGCCGAGAAAGGGCTCGTCCACGGAGCTCGGACCAGAAGGTCCTCGCCCAGAGGGCTCAGGCGGGAAGGTCCTCGCGCAGGAAGGACGTGACGGCGGCCAGCCAGCGTTCCGGCTGGTCCACGTGGGCCATGTGGCCGGCCTCCTCCAGGATCACCGCGCGGGCCGACGGGATGAGCACGCTCGCCTCCTCGGCCAGCGCGACGGGGAACGTCATGTCCTGCCGGCCGTGCAGCAGCAGGATGGGCACGCCCAGCTCGGCCAGCCGCCGGGCGGCGTCGTCGATCCGCGCGGACGGCAAAGACCCCGCCTGCCAGGCGCGCAGCCACTCGCCCGAGAAGCGTACGGCGGCCAGGCGCTCGCGATAGCCGTCCAGCATCTCCGCCCGCCACACGTCGGCCTCGGCCCCGGCGTACGCCGCCGCCCTGGTCAGCTCGGGCCCGGTCAGCGTGGACTCCGACCACACGCGGCGCTCGGCGGCCGTCCGGCGCTCGCGCTCCGCCCAGCCGTCGTAGGCGTCCTTCGGCACCGGCGGCACGCTGCTCGACGCGATCACCAGGCGGCGTACGCGGCCGGGAGCGAGCACGGCGAGCCGCTGCGCGAGCAGGCCGCCGTACGAGAACCCGAGCACGTCGGCCTGCGCCAGGCCGAGGGCGTCGAGCAGCGCGACGAGGTCGCCGGTGGCCGCGGCGGGCGTGTAGTGGTGAACGGCCAGGCCCTGGGTGGAGCGCCCGCAGCCCCGTAGATCCGGAAATATCACGTCGTGGTGGTCGGCGAGCCGCACCAGCGGCTCCCGCAGATAGCTGTGATCCCAATCAGGCCCGCCATGGATCACCAGCAGCGGCGAACGCCCCGGCCCGGGACCGGTCCTGGTCACGAAGAGCCGTACGTCCGGGTTCTGGCCGACGTCAAGGTGATCTTCCACAATCATCCACTTCTGCCGTTCGACGCCCCGCGTTACGATGCCGTTGATCTCCGAGTCAACCACCATGAGTCGGCCGACGTGAGGTGCCATGGGTGAGAACGGAAAGATCACGGAGCCGAGCGACGCCGGCGACCCGCCGGTGCCACCCGGGATCGACCCGACCGTCCCCAGCATCGCCCGCGTCTATGACTACTTCCTCGGCGGCAAGGACAACTACGCGGTGGACCGCAAGGTGGCCGAGGAGGCGCTGAAGATCGCGCCGGACGCGCGCGAGGCGGGCCGGGCCAACCGTACGTTCCTGCGCCGCGCCGTCGAGTACATGACGGCCGAGGCCGGCATCTGCCAGTTCCTCGACCTCGGCTCCGGGCTGCCGACGCAGGGCAACGTCCACGAGATCGCGCAGGCCATCGCCCCCGAGGCGCGCGTGGTGTACGTCGACAACGACCCGGTCGTGCTGGCCCACGGCCGGGCGCTGCTGACCACGAACGACGTCACCACCGTCGTCGACGGCGACATCCGCAGGCCCGCCGAGATCCTGGAGAACCCCGAGGTGCTGGAGTTCATCGACTTCAGCAAGCCGGTCGGGATGCTGCTGGTGTCGGTGCTGCACCACGTCAACGACGACGAGGACCCCGAGGGGATCATGAAGCGGTTCCGCTCGGTGCTCGCGCCGGGCAGCCACCTGGCCATCGTGCACTTCCACAACCCGGGCGACGAGCACCCCGAGGCGTCCGAGATCGCCATCGAGGCCGAGCGGGACTTCAACCGCAACCTCGGCACCGGCCGCTGGCGCACCCGCACGGAGATCGCCGGGTACTTCGGCGACATGGAGCTGATCGAGCCCGGCCTGGTGCCGCTGGCGGACTGGCGTTCCGAACCTGAAGACCTCATCCGCCAGGACGTGACCCGCTACAACGTGCTGGCCGGCGTGGGTCGCCGCCGCTGACCGGCCCAGCCGTACCACGGCGCCCCGCGTCCCCGCGCACGCCGGCCCTGAGCCGGTGCGCCCTGCCCCCTCCTCCCTGCGGCAGGGCGCACCTCCCCCTGCCCGCCGGGCCGGACACCGTCCCGCAGCCCGACCGCGCCCGGCCCGGCGGGGGCCACGGTGATCCTGGTCACCGGCACGGGCACGGTCTGCCCCGGCTCTTCCGGGCCCGGTCCTGTCATCAGGATCGTTTCCGTATAGGGGGCAACTGTCCGGATAGATACATAGATACGTCTTTGCGGTCATCCTCTCAGCGACTGCAGCGCGGACCCCCATGCCAGCAGCTGGTCGAGCATGAGGTTCAGCCGCTCCTCGTGCTGCGGGGCGGGCCGGAAGTCGGTGAAGTTCTCGAAGTCGGTGGCGACGGAGAGCGCGACGTACGCCTGCACGGTCGCCACCTGCACCGTGGACAGGATGTCGCGCAGGTGCCCGACGGAGCGCACGCCTCCATCGACCCCGTAGCTGACGAAGCCGGCCGCCTTGTCGGCCCACTCGTTGTACAGGAAGTCGATCGCGTCCTTGAGCGCGCCCGGGATCGAGTGGTTGTACTCGGGCGTCACGAACACGTACGCGTCGAGCGGCGCGATGGCCGCCGACCAGCGCTTGGTGTGCTCGTGCTGGTAGACGCCGGCGGCCGCCGGAGTCTGCTCGTCCAGGTGGCGCAGGTCGAAGTCCCGCAAGTCGAGCAGCCGGTACTCGGCGTCGCCACGCTTGGTCGCAAGCTCGTGCACCCAGCGCGCCACCGCCTCGCCGTTGCGGCCTGGACGGGTGCTGCCCACGATGATGCCCACCTTCGGCATGTCAACGTTCCTCTCAGCAAGGTGTCGGTACGCCGACCACCGTAGGCGGGCGATGGTGAGATGGTGAATGCGCTGTCGTCCAGGATTTATACGTCATCGTCCACAGACTTAGACTGCTCGCATGGATGTCCTGAGCGACGTGGTCGCCCTGATGCGGACCGGACGGCCGGTCTCCGCGCGCGTCTCCTGGCGCGCCCCCTGGGGACAGACGTTCCCCTCCGCGCCCGGCTCGGCGAGCTTCCAGATCGTGCTGCGCGGTTCCTGCTGGTTCGTCCCCAGCGAAGGGGAGCCCATCCCGCTCAGCGTCGGCGACGTGGTGTTCCTCCCGCACGGCGACTCGTACGGGCTCACCGACGACCCCGAACGGCCGCTGCCGCCGCCCACCGGCTGCCGCCACGACGACCCCGAGCTGTTCACCTCGGCCGGAGTCGGCGGCAGCGGGGCCGAGACCGTCACCCTCGTCTGCGGCTACCGGCTCGACCCCCGCCTGGCGCACCCGATCCTGCGCTCGCTGCCCCCGGTGATCCATCTGACCGCGACGCTCGGCTGCCACCCCGAGCTGCGGGCGGCCGTCGAGCTGCTGGCCGGGGAGATCGACAACCCGCGCCTCGGCGCGGACACCATCGTGACGTCCCTGCTCGACGCGGTGCAGCTCTACGTGCTGCGCGCCTGGTTCACCTCCGGCGAGGTCTGCACGCACGGGGGCTGGGCCGCCGCGCTCGCCGACCCGGCCGTCGGGCGGGCGCTCGACGCCATGCACCGCGCCCCCGAGCGCCGCTGGACCGTCGAGTCGCTCGCCTCCCAGGCGGGCCTGTCGCGGGCCGGGTTCGCCCGCCGCTTCAGCGAGCTGGTGGGACAGCCGCCGCTGGCGTACCTGACGTGGTGGCGGCTCGCCACGGCGGCGCGGCTGCTGGTCGAGTCGGACGCGCCGGTGTCGGAGATCGCCGCGCGCGTGGGTTACGGCTCGGAGTTCGCCTTCGGCAACGCGTTCAAGCGCGAGTACGGCCTCGCGCCCGGCCGGTTCCGCCGCCGCCACGCCCTGGCCCCCGCCGCCGGCACCGGCCGAAGCATCGCCGCACGATGACGATTGGTGGGGTCTTTGGGGCGGATGGTAATGGCCTGCACCAGAATGGGGGAATGGCATACCCTCCACAGCCGCAGCCCCAGCAGCCCGGCCCATGGGGCGGCGCACCAGGCCAGGGTGCGCCGCAAGGGTACGGCCCGCAGCAGTCACCCTCCGGCCCTCAGCAGCCGACCCAGCAGCTCCACTCCCCGTACGGGCCCGCCACCCAGCCGGCCTACGAAGGCTCACCGTACGGCCAGGGCGGCCCTGCCTACGGGCCCCCGCCCGCGTATCCGAGCGGCTCCGGCACCGGCAACAAGATCGCGGCGGTGGTGTTCACCCTGATGGGGCTCACCGTGGCGGGCATCATCGGCATCCTCGTCTACCTCTTCACGTCCATGGACGACAAGATCGACGAGATCGCCCTGCCCGTCTCCACGCCCAGCGCGCGGACGCCGCAGCCGTCGCAGACGCCGTCCCCGTCGACGACCGTGCCGGAGCCCGGCTCCCCCATCACGGCCGACGAGTTCGGCGACTGGAACTTCATGATGGGGACGGCCAAGTTCCGGGCGGACAAGGTGGCCGGCTGGACCTACGACTCCTGCACCCCGGTGGACGGCAAGGAGCGCGTGCTGCGCGCGAACAGGTGCGAGCGCGCGGTGCAGCTCGCGTACTCGGCCTACAAAGGCCACCTCAAGGCGGTCACGCTCCTCATGCAGTTCCCCACCGACCAGGCCGCCAAGACCACGGCCGACCGCCTGGCCAAGCTCTCGTCGAACGCGATCAGGTGGCGCCATGACAAGGCGCACTCCGAGTACGTCTACGGCAAGATCCTCTCGGGTGCCTCGAAGAAGTACGTGGTCGTGACCATCGTGACCGCCGACAGGACGGCCGAGAAGAAGGCCCGGAGCTTCCACGGGTACCTGCAGGCCGATCACGAGGCCGCCTTCCTGTTCCGCGACTAGACCATCACGAGCTGACATATCCGAAGGAGTTCCGCCCCATCGTCACTGATCCACTTTTGCGCCGATAACGTCGGCTTTATGTTCGACCACCTCCCCCGCACCGAGAGGCGTCCATGATCGGTGCCATCGCCGACGACTTCACCGGCGCCACCGACGTGGCCGTGGCCATGCGCCGCCGCGGCCTGCGTACCGTCCTGTACTTCGGGCTGCCGCCACAGGGCACCGAGCCGCCCGAGCACGACGTCGTCGTGATCGCGCTCAAGACCCGTACGATCCCCAAAGCCGACGCGGTGGCGCGGACGCTGCGCGCGCTGCGCTGGCTGCGGGCGCACGGCGCGGCGCGGCAGGTCTACTTCAAGTACTGCTCGACGTTCGACTCCACCCGCGACGGCAACATCGGCCCGGTGCTCGACGCGCTGGCCGACGCCATGGAGGTGCCGCTGGTCGCGATGACGCCGAGCTCTCCCGAGCACGGCCGCACGCAGTACAACGGCTACCTGTTCGTCGGCGACGTGCTGCTCGGCGAGTCGCACATGCGGCACCATCCGCTCACGCCGATGACCGACTCGTACCTGCCGCGGCTGCTCGAGGCGCAGAGCGCCTACCGGGCGGGTGTCGTGACGCTCGACCAGGTCCGCGGGCACGTGGTCGAACAGCGGCTGGCCGAGCTGCGCGAGCACGGCGTGCGGTACGCGTTCGTGGACGCGCTGGACGACTCCGACCTGGAGGTGTCGGGGCGGGCGCTGGCGGGAGCGCGGCTGGTGGCGGGCGCGGCGGGGCTGGCCGGCGGGCTGGCGGCGGCGCACGCGCGCACCGGTGGCGGCGAGCCGCCCGCGCCCGCGCCCTCCGGGGTGGCCGCGGTGCTCGCAGGGAGCTGCTCGGCCCGTACGTTGGAGCAGGTCGCGGCCATGATCGAGGCGGGCAGGCCGGCGTACCGGCTGGACGCGCTGACCGACCGCGACCCGGTCTCGCTGGCCCGCGGCGCCCTGGCCTGGTACGACCACCTGCCGCCCGGCTCGGGGGCGCCCCTCATCTACTCCTCGCTCGAACCGGCGGCGCTGCGCCGCGTCCAGCAGATCCTCGGCACCGAACGCTCGGCCACGATCCTGGAGCACGCGCTCGGCGACATCGCGCGCGGCCTGGTGGAGCGGGGCGTCACGCGGGTGATCTCGGCGGGCGGCGAGACTTCGGGCGCGATCGTGAGCGCGCTCGGCGTGCCGGGCGGCATGATCGGCGCGGAGGCGGCGCGCGGCGTGCCGTGGATCCACACCCCGGACGGCCTGTCGCTGCTGCTCAAGTCCGGCAACTTCGGCGAACCCGACCTGCTGGTGGAGGCGTCCCGATGACATCACCGGAATTCGACGGGCAGCGCCGGGAGATCATCGCCGCCGCCCGCTCCCTGTTCGCGCGCGGCCTCACCCACGGCAGTACCGGCAATCTGTCCGTACGGGTCGGCGACCGCGTGCTCGTCACCCCGACCGGCTCCAGCCTGGGCACGGTCGAGGCCGCCGACCTGTCGCTGATCGACCTGACCGGCGCGCACGTGGCCGGGCCCAAACCGTCGAAGGAGGCGTTCCTGCACGCCGCGCTCCTGCGGGCCAGGCCGGACGCGGGCGCGGTGGTGCACACGCACTCCACGTACGCCGCCGCCGTGTCGTGCATGGACGGGCTGGACCCCGACGACGCGCTGCCGCCGCTGACCGCGTACTTCGCGATGCGGGTCGGGCGGCTGCCGCTGCTGCCCTACTACGCGCCGGGCGATCCGGCGCTGGGCCCGGCAGCCGAGGAGAAGGCGCGCACGCACCGGGCGCTGCTGCTGAGCAACCACGGCCCGATCGTCGCGGGCAAGACGCTCGGCGCGGCCATGGACGCCGTGGAGGAGCTGGAGGAGACGGCCAAGCTCTTCCTCCTCCTGCGCGGCCTGCCCACCCGCCCGCTCACCCCGGAGCAGCGTGAAGCTCTCGCCGATCCGCGCACGTGATCGTCGCTCTGGCTCCATGGTCCCGGCTCCGCGGAACAGGAGATGCTCCTGACCGCGGAGCCGGCCGGCTGACCGGGCGTGCGCCGTGTCAGGGCAGCAGGCCCAGACGGCGGGCGGTGGCGGCGGCCTGGGTGCGGGTTGAGACGCCGAGCTTGCCGAGGATGTTGGACACGTGGACGCTCACCGTCTTCTGTGCGATGAACAGCCGCTCGGCGATCTCCCTGTTGGTCAGCCCCTCGGCCACCAGCCGCAGCACCTCGATCTCCCGCGCGGTCAGCCGCCCCTCGGCCGGCTCAACGGCCGCCCCCGCCCGGGGCTCGCCCGCACGGGAGCCGCCGCCGGCGGCGATGCCGAAGCGGGCGCGACGCCCGAAGTCGAGCAGCGCGTTCTCCAGCGGCACGGCCCGCAGCTTGCCCGCGACCTCCCTGGCCGCCTCCCACTCCGCCTGGGCCGCCTCGCGGTCGCCCGCCGCGAGCAGCGCCTCGGCGAGCCGCCAGCGGGCGCGCGCGGCCTCGTACACGAAGCCGTAGTCGAACGCCTCGACGACCTTGCGGCACAGCTCGACGTCGAGCCGCCCGTGCACGCGGTGCCACTCGGCCTCGACGCGCAGCGTCCACGCCCGCCCCTCGGGGCCGAGGTGCCCGCCACCGCCGGTGGGGCCGTGCTCGGCGGAGAGCCTGGCCTGGGCGCGCAGCTCGTCGGCGCCCTCGGTGGTGCCCAGCTCGGCCAGCGCCCACAGCCCGATGGCGGCGATGCGGACGTTGCCGGCGTCGCCGGGCTGCTGCGCCGCGAGCACCGCGCGTACGTGGTCGAGCGCGGTGGCGGGGTCGCCGTGCCACAGCGCGTGCTCGGCGGCCAGCCCGCGCGACATGTAGGAGGCGAGCGCGTCGGACCAGAACGGCCGCAGCCAGCTCAGCCGCGACTCGACCGCGGGCAGGCCGCGCGCCACCTCGATGAACAGCGCGAACGACGACAGGATGGCCTCGGGGACCGTGCCGACCCTGGCCCCGAACCCGGCCGCCATGGTCTCGGCCGCGTCCCACTCGCCGGCGACGTAGTGGATGAGGAAGCGCAGGAAGCGCAGGTCAGTGCCGTACGTGCTCCACATGAGCCCGGTCTCGGACGCCAGGCGGATGCCGTCGTCGGCCACCTCGGCGGCGTGTTCGAGCACCCCCTGCTCGTAGTGGATGCGGGCGTGGTGGAAGCGGGCCCGCAGGTCCATGGCGAGATCGCCGGTGGGCCCCGCCATGGCCCGGTCGACCAGGTCGTGAGCCCGGTGCATGTCGCCGGCCACCTCGGCGTAGACGGCCAGCGTGAGCAGAGCGCCGACCTCGGCGTCTCTGGCCCCGGCCGCGCGGGCGAGCTCCAGCGCCCGGGTGGCCAGCTCCTCGGCCTCGTGATGGCGCGGGCTCCACAGCAGGGTGCGGGCGTAGGTGGCCATGGCGCGGGCGAGCGTCGCGGGCTCGCCCGCGCTCTCGACGGCGCGCTCGGCCACCTCAACCGCCGCGTCCTCGTCGTTCATCTCGTAGAGGTAATAGGCGAGCCGCTCGCACACCTCGGACGTCTGCGGCAGCACGCGGAGCTGCGTCACCGCGCGGTGCTTGTCGCCGCTGTCGGCCGCCATGACCGCGCTGCGGAACGCCAGCTTCACGCGGCTCTCCCCGGCCAGCCGCTCGGCGTCGTCGACCCGCTCCCACAGCGACAGCGCGCGGTCGTAGTGGCGGTGGGCCTCGGCGGGCGCGCCGACCCGCTCGGCCTCCCTGCCCGCCTCGACGGAGGCCGCGAGCGCGCCCGGCAGGTCATGGCCGGCCAGATGGTGGTGCGCCAGCTCGGCGGGCGAGGTGAGCAGGCGGGCGAAGGCGGCGTGGAGGCGGGTGCGCTCGCCCGGCAGCAGGTCGTTGTAGACGGCCTCCTGGAGCAGCGCGTGGCGGAAGGCGTAGCCGTGGCCGCGCACCTTGAGCAGGCCGCGCGAGACGATCTCCCTGACCGCCTCCTCGAACTCGGCGAGCGGCAGCCCCGACACCTCGCGCAGCAGCTCGTCCTCCACCCTGCGCCCGGCCACGGCGGCGGCGCGCAGCACCCGCTGACCGGCCTCCGACAGCACCTCGACCCTGGACAGCAGCAGACCGGCCAGCTCGTCGGGCAGGTCGTCGCCCTCGGCCATGGCGGCATAAAGCTCTTCGGCATAGAACGGGTTGCCGTCGGCGCGGGAGACGATGAGCCCGAGGCTCTGGGCGTCGATGTCGCCCAGCGTGGCGACGTAGTCGGCCATCTCGCCGTCGCCCAGCGGCCCGAGCTCCACGCTCGTCACCGTGGGCAGGCGCTTGAGCTCGGCCAGAACGGGCCTGAGCGGGTGGCGGCGGTGCAGGTCGTCGGTGCGGTAGGTGCCGACCACGCACACCCGCTCGCTCTGCAGCATGCGGCTGAGGAAGACCAGCAGGTCGCGGGTGGACCGGTCGGCCCAGTGCAGGTCTTCGATGACGAACAGCACCGGCTGCACGTCGGCGAGCAGCCCGAGCAGTGAGCCGAACAGCCGCTGCTGGGTGAGCCCGGTGGCGGGCGCGCTCTCCGTGCCGGGCAGTAGCTGGCCCAGCATGGGGTGGGCGGCGGCGGCCTCGCGCACGGCCGGCTCGGCGCTGCGCAGCGCGTCGGCCAGCGGCAGGTAGGGCAGCGCGTCGCCCAGCTCGGCGCACTGGCCGACCAGGACGTGGAAGCCGCGCGAGCGGGCCTCGGCGACCAGCTCGGCGGCCAGCCGGGTCTTGCCGATGCCGGCGTCGCCGCCGACGAGCGCCACACCCGCCACGCCGTCGGCGGCCGAGCTGAGCGCTCGCAGCAGTCCGGCCAGCTCAGCGGCTCGCCCGACGAAAAGACCTGTCACGCCTGCAAACTATGCCATTTTCCACCGACAGCCGATTGGTCCACGGGACCGCCCGGCGATTGGCCCTCCTGGCCGGACCAAACCGGGCCTAGATTGCTCCCCGTGATTGATCCGACGACGTTCGCCGTCTTCCTGACGGTCAGCATCACCGTGGTCCTGATCCCCGGGCCCAACCACCTCTACATCACCGCACGCGGGCTCTCCCAGGGCCGGGCGGCCGGTCTGGCCAGCGCGTTCGGCGTGGAGACTGGCACGCTCCTGCACATCGCGGCCGCCGCCGCGGGCCTGTCGTACGCGATCGCGCAGTCCGCCACGCTGTTCTCGATCATCAAGTGGGCGGGCGTCGCCTACCTCGTCTACCTGGGCGTGCGCGCGTTCACCGGCAAGGAGCAGCAGGCCGGCGCGCCCGAGCCGCAGCCGCTGCGCAAGGTGTTCCTCGAAGGACTGCTGGTCAACGTGCTGAATCCCAAGGTGGCGCTGTTCTTCCTGGCGTTCCTTCCGCAGTTCGTGGACCCCCGCGCGGGCTCGCCCGCGCTGCAGGTGGTGGTGCTCGGCCTCACGCTGCTGCTGGTCGGCCTGATCTCTGATGTCGCGTACGCCGTCACCGCCGGTGCGATCGGCCGCCGCCTCACCCGAGCGGCCAAGCCCATGCGGTACGCCAGCGGCGGCGTCTACCTCGCCTTGGGCGTGCTCACGGCGTTCGCCGCGCGAGAATAGCCTCCATGGCGCCCAGGAAGCAGCGGGAGATCTTCGACGCGACCCTGCGGCTGGTGGCCGAGCGGGGCTATGACGGGCTGACCGTCGAGGGGGTCGCCGAGCGCTCCGGCGTCAACAAGACCACGATCTACCGCTGGTGGCCGTCGAAGGCGGCGCTGCTGGGTGCGGCGCTGGTGGAGTCCGACGTGCTCGGCTTCGCCGTGCCCGACACGGGGAGCCTGCGCGGTGACCTGATCGCCCTGGTGGAGGGCGTACGGCGGCTGCTGACCGAGCCGCCGGGCAGCGACATCGCGGTGGCCGCGCTCGCCGCCGCCGTCCGGCACCCCGAGCTGGACGGGCGGCGGTTCTTCGCCGACCGGTTCGCCAAGGAGCGGGAGATCTTCGAGCGCGCCGCCCGCAGGGGCGAGCCCGCCGCGTCCGCCGACCCGCTGCTGATCATGGACCTGCTCGCCGGGGCGGTGTGGATGCGGGCGGTGCTGCGCGGCATGAAGGTCGGCGACGACTTCGCCGCCGAGGCCGTCGCCCTGGTCCTCGACGGCGCGTCACAGGTCGCGGAGCGCCCGTAGCTCGCTGACCACCTCGGCGCCGGGAGGCGGCGGCCATGTTCGGCGGCCATGTTCGGCGGCCATGTTCGGCGCCCAGGCCGCCCCGGCGAGCCGAGCGTCAGGGGGTCTCGGACAGCGCGGCCGGGATGCGGTCGAGCACCGGGTACGGCACCAGCCCGTACGCGTAGAAGTCGATCGCCATCGCGCCGGCCGCCTTCGCGCCCCGCGCCTTGGCCACCAGCCGGTCGGTGGAGTCGCTGTCGGGATGGCCCGGCCGCAGCACCGCGCGCACCTCGCGGTCCTTGCCCACCGAACGCAGGTAGGCGGCGACGTCGTCGGCCACCCGCGCCGCGTCGCGCGCGTACGCGAGCACGCCGAACGCGGGCACGAGGTCGCCGAGCGCCACCAGGTCGACGCCGAACTGCCAGGCGTCGTGGGCGGCCAGGCCGGGGGTGGGCAGGCCGTCGGCGTACCCCTTGACCGCACCCGTGGAGTCGATGAACACCAGCTTCGAGCCCTCATCGGCCACCGCCGATGCCACCTCGGACACCAGCGTGGTGACGGTCTCGGAGCGGGCGCGGGCGTAGGCCACCACGTCGGGCCCCGCGTACGCGGTCAGCGCCGCCCTCGTCACCTCGCCCTGCGCGGGCGGGTCGCCGTCGAAGACGCCGCCCACGATGCGCGCGCACTCCTCGCGCGCCACCTCGGCGTCGACGCCGAGGTCGGTGGCCCGGCGCATGCAGTAGTCGCAGAAGCAGAGCCCGAACAGGTAGGCGTCCATGGGCCCGAGCGGCACGAAGGAGCGCTGCGGCTTCAGCGGCCTGAAGTGCAGCGACTCGGCCACCACGCTGTCGGCGCCGAGCCTGGCCACCGCCCTGGCCAGCGCGACCGCGTACGCGCGCACGTCGGGGTGGGCCGGGCACAGGTCGGTGAGCGAGCCGCGGTCGCCGAAGCAGTCGCGCACGGTCACGTCGGGGTGTTCGGTGCCGAGCGTGGCGTTGCGCAGGAAGACCGTCCAGGCGTGCAGCTTCAGCGACCGTTTCGCGCACGCCTCGGCGAGCCCGTCGAGCGCGTCGGTGTAGCCGGGGACGGGCCGCAGCCGCAGCCCGTCGAACAGCTCGGGCGGCGGCGTGAAGTGGGCGCCGTCGTGGCGCAGGGTCAGCCGGGACAGCCCGTGGGGGGTGACGTCGCGGGAGGCGTGGTGGACGGCGCCGACGGTGACGCCGGACACGCCGTAGCCGCTGATCCTGTCGAGCACCCGCTCGACGCCCTCGCCGCGCAGGTCCTCGACGAAGACGTACACCGAACTGTCCACAGCCGCACCTCAGGCGCTCTTGTGCGCGACGAAGTCGATCTCGACGAGGATGTCCATCAGCTCGGAGCCCACGGTGGTGCGCACCGGGTAGGGCGGGGTGAAGTAGGACTTGTAGACCTCGTTGTAGGCGGCGAAGTCGCGCTTGACGTGCTGGAGGTGCACGGTGGCCTTGATGACGTCGTCGTAGCCGAGGCCGTGGGCGGCGAGGATGGCGCCGAGGTTGCGCATCACCTGGTGGGTCTGGGTGGCGACGTCGTCGCCGACGATTTCGCCGGTGTGGGGGTCGAGCGGGCCCATGCCGGAGGTGAAGACGAAGTCCCCGACCACGAGCCCTTGGGAGTAGGCGCCGACCGGGGCTGCGCCCTCCGTGGTCCTGAGCTCCTTTTTCACGAGATCTCCCTAGAAGTTGGTGCGTATCGTGCCAACGACACGGTAATCCCGGTCCACCAGCGGCAGCACGCGCCACTTGTCGAAGGCCGTGCAGGGATGGGAGATGCCGAAGGCCAGCAGGTCGCCGGGCTTGAGCCCGGCGGCGCGTACCACGGTGTGCTGGTCCTGCATCTTCAGGATCGTCACGCCGCCCCTGCGCGGGATCGGCAGGCCCTCGTCGTAGGGGGCGTCGCGCTTGCCCATGCCGACGATCGCGAGGTCCGGCTCGGGCGTGGACAGCACGTGCGCCCACACCTCCAGCGCCGGGCGCAGCTCGCCGTCGATGCGGTTGAACGGCGTGCGCTCGCGGTAGAAGCCGTCGTCGTGGGTGACGTACGCGCCGCTGCGCAGCAGGATGCGGGCCTGGGTGGCGACCAGCTCGCGGCCGATCACGTCGAACCACTGGCTGCCGCCGACGGTCAGGATGGGACGTTTGAGCCGGACGTACTCGACGGCCTCCTGCAGCGCGGCCAGATATTTCCGGACTTCTTCGGCGCTCTTCAGGCCGCCCTCGTAGCCCGCCACCCCGGCCAGCTCGACGCCGGGCGTGCGCTGCGCGTACGCGGCCACCTCCAGCAGCCGCTCCAGCGAGCGGCAGCCGGCCCGCCCGCCCTCGTGGCCCAGCTCCACCAGCACCGGGAACGGCCGCGCGCCCGCATGGCGGGCGAGGATGTCGATGGCGGCCTCGGAGTCGGCGAAGCTCAGCAGCTCGAACGCGGGGTCGCGGTCCAGCTCGGCCGCCGCCCAGGCCAGCCCCGCCGGATCGACCACCTGGTTGGCCACCATGACGCGGCCGACGCCGAAACCCCTGACGGTCCTGGCCTGCTTCAGCGTCGCCACCGTGAGCCCCCACGCCCCCGCGGCGAGCTGCATCGCGGCGATCTCCGCCGACATGTGCGTCTTGGCGTGCGGCGCCAGCTCCATGCCGTGATCGCGGACGAACGCGGCCATCGTGGCGACGTTGTGCTCCAGCGCGTCGCGGTGCACCAGCATCGCGGGAAACTCCAGGCCGCCGTCGAAGACCGACTGACCGAGGATCGCCGGCACCACACCCCCTTCGTCCGCGTCCGACCCTATCCCAACCGGGCGCTCCGGCCGCGCGCTCACCTGCCGTCCGGTCGCCGTACGCTCCGGCCGCGCGCTCACGGGCGCAGCGCCCGGCCCGGGGTGGCGCCGGTCAGCTCGCCGCGCGCCAGCACGGGCACGCCCGACACCAGCACGTCGTCCACGCCCTCGGCGAGCGTGCGCGGCGCCGGGTAGGTCGCGAGGTCGGTCACCGTGTCCGGGTCGAAGATCACCACGTCGGCGGCGCAGCCCTGCCGCAGCAGCCCGCGGTCGAGCAGGCCGAAGCGGCGCGCCGGGTGGGCCGACAGGTGCGTCACCGCCTGCTCCCACGTCCAGTCGCCCAGCTCCCTGACGTGCCGGCCGAGGAACCTCGCGAACGCGCCGTAGCCGCGCGGATGGGGGTGGCCGCCCACGTAGATGCCGTCGGAGCCGCCGGTCTGCGAGGGGTGGCGCAGCATCCTGCGTACGGACTCCTCCCCCTTCGGGCCCTCGTCGGGACGGGCCGAGACCACGCCCGCCTCCAGCCGCGTCTCCACCAGCAGCCGGCGGCAGAACTCAGCAGGCGTCACCTCGGCACGCTCGGCCGCCGCGACCATGGTCAGGCCCTCGGCCCACTCCAGGCCGGGCGCGTGCGAGACGGTCAGGCGCGGCCAGACGGCGTCCAGCGTCGGCCACCAGTCGTCGAGCACGCCCGAGCCGATCATCTCGATCGCCGCGTCCGGCTCGGCGCCCGGCACCTGGGGCGGCAGCACGACCATCGCGAGTATCGTGTTGCCGCGCAGGTAGGGGTAGGTGTCGAAGGTCAGGTCCACGCCCTCGGCGAGCGCCCGCTCGACCAGCGGCAGCAGCACGTCGGCAGGGCCGTGCAGGTGGGAGACGTGCACGGCGGCCCCCGACCGCTCGGCGATCTCCATCACCTCCGTCATCCCGATCTCGGCGCGCTCGCCGTAGGCGCGCATGTGGGTGACGTACGGCAGCCCGCCCAGCGGGGCGCACAGCGCGGCCAGCTCCGCCGCGTCGGCGTAGCGTCCTGGCAGGTATTCGAGGCCGCTCGACAGACCCACCGCGCCCTCCGACAGGCCGCGCTCGACGCGGCGCACCATCTCGTCGAGGTCGCCGGGCGCGGCGCGGTCGGGCGACGGGCCCATGACGTCGTAGCGGATCGTGCCGTGCGGCAGCAGGTACGCGGTGTTCAGCGCCACCGCCCGGTCGTAGCCGTCGAGCAGCTCGCGCACGCTCAGCGGACCGTCGGTCAGCGCGCCGTTGACGGCGGCGAAGTAGCGCGCGGCGTAGGCCACCGTCGCCGCCGAGCCGGGCGCGAACGACAGCCCGTCCTGGCCCAGCACGAACGTCGTCACACCCTGCCGCAGCGCCGCCCGCTGCACCGCCTTGTCGAACACGGCGGCGTCGCCGTGGGCGTGGCAGTCGACGAACCCCGGCGCGACGAACCGCCCGGTCGCGTCGATCACCGTGCCCGCCCCTGCCGGGTCGATCCTGCCGATCGCCGCGATGCGATCACCCGTGATCGCCACGTCCGCGCGGAACGGCGGGGCGCCCGTGCCGTCGAGCACCCGGCCGCCGCTGATCACTACGTCGAAGGTCACTCCAGGATTCAATCAGAGCCGCCGCGCCGGACATGAGGTCTGGGGCAGCAACGGGCGCTCGGCGAGCAGGGCGCGGGCCTGGGCCCGGGCCAGGTTCCAGCCGTTCCACGGGTCGGGCTCGGCCAGGCCGTTGGCGCGTACGACGTCGCGCAGCACGCAACTGCGCTGCGGCTCCGGCAGCCGGTCGAGCGCCGGCACCGCCTCCGCGCCCAGGTCGCCCAGGTAGCCGGAGTCGAGGTTGGTGACGCCGCGGATCTCCACCTGCGTCCGCGCGACCTGCAGATCGGGGTTGGCGAGCGCGAACGCGCCCAGGCTCAGGCCCGTGACCAGCACGATCGTACGGGGGAGCCAGCCGATGCCGCGGCCCGCCAGCCGTACCGCGCCGGCCACCAGCACCAGCGCGAACAGCGCACCCAGCCACCACACCGTCGCCTGCACCGACAGCCGCAGCCGCGACAGGCCGTAGGCGTCGGTGTAGAGGTTCATGCGGTGCAGCGCCGAGGCCAGCACCACCATGGTCAGCCCGCACAGCACGCCCAGCAGCGCCGCCAGCACCCAGCGCTCCCGGCGCCCCACCTTCAGCAGGCCCGCCGCCACCGCCACGATGCCCAGCACGAACACGCTGACCACCACGAGCTGGAAGAACCCCTGCCTGGCGTACTCGGCGTAGGTCAGCCCCGCCGTCTCCAGCACCAGCGCGTCACCGCCGAACAGCGCCGTGATCTGCACCGCCACGAACGCCGCGAAGAGCAGGTTCACCGCCGTCAGCGGCACCAGCCAGACGCTCCTGCTGACCTCGAACCTGGTCGCCGGCCCCGCGGGATCCACCACCGGCCGCAGCGCCACCAGCACCACCGCCGCCGGCAGCACCCCGAACACCCCGAACAGGAAGATCCGCACCGGCACCTGCTCCACCCAGGCGGGTGCCGCCGTCAGGCGCTCCACGTACGTGGCGAACACCGCGTCCGCCGACGCGAACAGCACCCCGAACACCAGCAGCAGCACCGCCGTGATGCCCAGCGCGGCCAGCGTCGGCAGCACCCGCCGCCGCGCCGTCAGCCGCTTCATCGGCCCGGCCAGGAACCACGGCACCGGGCCCAGCGCCAGCAGCACCGACAGGCCGCCCCTGATCACGCCCATCCAGCCCTTGCCCGCGCCCGACACGGCCAGCGCGCCCAGCCCCGCCCCCGCCGGCAGCAGGATCGCGACCAGCCAGTCCGCGTCGCGCACCGCCGCCATCGCGACCAGCCAGTACGCTGTCGCGCCGAACGCCACCGTCCACGGCGTCACCCGCCGCAGCACCGCCGACAGCGCCGCCCCTCCCAGCACCACCGCGACCAGCACCAGGCCCAGCCCTGCCTGCGCCTCCGGCAGCGCCACCGCCGCGAACGCCCCGGCCCCGGCCGCCGCAGGCAACACCCACTTCGGCGCCTCAGGCACCTCCGGCCTGGGGAAGAGCGGCGGCGGCACATAAGCCGCCCCCCGATATCCCCCACCGCCCATGCCGGCGCCCCGGCCGGCGCCGTCTGGCCTGCGCTCCCTACGGCTCCCGCGCCGCTTCCGGCCCCCGCACCGCCTACGACCCCTGCGCCGCCTGCGGCCACCTCACCCAGCCGGCTCGCCGGGACCAGGTGATGCGCGGAGCCCTGCTGGTAGGCGATCTGGCGCCGGTGGTACTCGGCCGCGGCCGCACGCCGAGCCGACCTGACCCCCAGGGCGGCACCGGCGGCCCCGCACGCCCCGACGCAGCCGGCCAGCGTGAGGAACGCCCCCGCATCGCTCACGACCGCGGCGGCCGGCACAGCGGCGAAGAGCCCCACCGGGAACCCGGCCACGACTCCGATCAGCCCGCCCACGATCAGCCGCACCAACCCGCTGGGCCCACCCGCATACGCCACCGCCGCCAGAGCACCCGCCGCGCCACCGCCGCCGGCCTCCGCGCTGCCCGCGCGAACGTCCTCGCCGGCGGCGCCAGAGTCCTCGCCGCCGGTCTCAGCGGCCGGTCCGCCGGCGCGCACGTCCAGGTCGCAGGCGTGCGCGTCCAGGTTGCAGGCGCCCGCGCTCGTGCCGCTGGCCGCATCCTCCGAACCGCTGCTCCACGTGCCCAGGCCCCTGGCGGGCGCGTCCACACCCCCGGTGCGCGCGTCCGCGTTGCGGGTGTGGGCGGCCAGGTCAGTGGCGGGCGCGTCTGGCAGTCCGGCTGCGCTGTCCGGAGCGGCGGCGTACGGCGGGCTGCCCACGCCCTCAGCGCCGGAGCCGCCGGCCGTGGCGACCGGCGACCCGATCACGGCCGGAGCACCGGACGCGGCGCTCCCGGGCTGTGCGGCCGCGCCGTCCGCGCCCACCGCCCCAGAGGGCGCGCACTCACCGTACGAAAGCCTGGGCGTGCCCTCCGCACCACCCGACGGCCCGGACGCAGCCCTCGCGCCATCCGGTCCGGATGCGGTGCCGATGGGCGGCGTGGTCGGGTCCGGGGCGCGCACGGCGGAAGACGCGGGCAGCGGGGTGCCGGGGAGCGTGATGCGGTTGGGGAGGTCGACGACCATGCGGCAGCCGGGGCCGTCGTCGATCCGGACGGAGCCGCCGTGCAGTTCGACGATCTCCTTCACGATGGCCAGCCCCAGCCCGGCGCCTCCGGCGTCGGCGGCGCGGCCGGCGTCGAGGCGGGAGAAGCGTTCGAAGACGCGGGCCCGGGCGGAGGCGGGGATGCCGGGGCCCTGGTCGGCGACGGTGAGCCGGACGCCGGGCTCGGAGGCGGCCGCGTTCACGGTGACGGTCCCGCCGGGCGGGCTGTGCCGTACGGCGTTGTCGAGGAGGTTGGCGAGAACCTGGGCGAGCAGGTCGGGGTCGGCCCGCAGGACGAGGTCGTCCGGCATGGACGGCCGGATGGAGACGTCCTCGCGGGCCAGCGCGGCCTCGCGGACGGCCTGCTCGGCGAGCGGGGCGAGCGCGACGGCCTCGGCCTCGATGAGGCGGACGCCGGAGTCGAGCCGCGACAGGTCGAGGAGCTGGGCGACGAGCCGGCCGAGCCGTTCGGTCTGGGCGAGCGCGGTGCGCATGGTGACGGGGTCGGCGGCGGAGACGCCGTCGACGACGTTCTCGAGCACGGCGCGCAGCCCGGTGATGGGGGTGCGCAGCTCGTGGCTGACGTTGGCGACGAGCTCACGCCGCTGCCGATCGACCTCGCCGAGGTCGGCGGCCATCGCGTTGAACGCCCTGGCCAGCTCGCCGACCTCGTCCCGCGATGTGGCGGCGACGCGCAGGTTGTAGTTGCCCTTGGCGATGGTCTGGGCGGCGCGGGCCATCTGGCGCAGCGGCTTGGTCATGCCCATGGCGAGGACCTGCACCATGATCAGGGCGAGGACGACGGCGACGGCGATGCGCACTTCGCGGGAGAGCCCGGAGTTGATGCCGACCTCGTTGACGACGAACGCGGTGCCGACGGCCAGCACGATCACGATGCCGAGCTTGACCTTGATGCGGCCGAGGAAGTCGAGGGGGTTCATCGGGTGACCAGGGCGTAGCCGACGCCGTGCACGGTGCGTACGACGTCGGAGCCGAGCTTGCGGCGCAGCGCGCGCACGTGGCTGTCGACGGTCCTGGTGGCGGCCGCCTCGGAGAAGCCCCACACGTCCGACAGCAGCCGGTCGCGCTCGAAGACGTGACCGGGGCGTTCGGCGAGGCGGCGCAGCAGGTCGAACTCGGTCCTGGTGAGCTGGGCCTCGACGCCGCGCACGAAGACGCGGCGGGCGGCGGTGTCGATCTCGACCTCGCCGGCCCTGATCACGGTGTCCTCGGCGGCGAGCTGGGCGGCGCGCTCGACGCGGCGCAGCAGGGCGTGGATCCTGGCGACGAGCTCGCGCATGCTGAACGGCTTGGCAAGGTAGTCGTCGGCGCCGACGCCGAGGCCGACGAGCACGTCGGTCTCCTCGCCGAGCGCGGTGAGCATGAGCACGGGGACGGGCCTGGCGGCCTGCATGCGGCGGCACACCTCCAGACCGTCGAGGCCGGGCAGCAGCCGGTCGAGGATCACCAGATCGGGTTCGGCCTTGGCGAACTGGACGAGGGCGTCCTGCCCGTCGGCGGCCACCCTGACGTCGAATCCCTCGGCGGCCAGCCGGTTGCGCACGGCCAGCGCGATCGTCACGTCGTCCTCGACCACGAGGATGCGTCGCTGCTCTGCCACGTACGAAAGCCTAGAAGCGGGCTGTGCAGACGACACTGCCGAAGTCGTGCACATTCCGTGCAGAATTGCCGAATGGACACCACTGCGTATCTCACTCGTCTTGGCCTGCCCTCCTTGCTCGGCGCTCCTCCGAGCGCCGAGAATCTGCGGGCGCTGCACACCGCGCACGTCGAGCGGGTGCCGTACGAGGCGCTGGAGATCTGGCTCGGACGGCGCACGACCGTCGATCCCGAGGAGTCGGCCGCGCGGATACTCAAGGGGCGCGGCGGCTACTGCTACCACCTCAACGGCGCGTTCTCCGCGCTGCTGCGATCGCTGGGCTACGACGTGACCCGGCACGTCGGCGGGGTGCAGATGCGTCACAGCGAGCCGGGGATCACCGGGAACCACCTGGTGCTGACCGCGCGCGGCCTGCCGTCGGACGACAATCCCGGCGGCGAGTGGATGGTGGACGTGGGGCTGGGCGACGCGTTGCACGAGCCGCTGCCGCTGGTCGAGGGCACCTATCGGCAGGGGCCTTTCACGTACGGGCTGCGCCGCTCGGAGGTGGCGCCCGGCGGCTGGCGGCTGGACCACGACCCGAGCGGTTCGTTCCTGGGCATGGACTTCGCCCTTGACCCTGCGGAGATGTCGGCTTTCGCGGATATGCACGAGCATTTGACGACGTCTCCGGAGTCGGGGTTCGTCCGGGTCGCGGTGGTGCAGCGGCGCGACGCGTACGGGGTGGACTGCCTGCGCGGGCTGAGCCTGACCCGCTACGGCAACACGTCGCTGTCGGTGACGCTCGACTCGGCGCGCGACTACTTCGCGGCGCTCAACGACGTCTTCGGGCTGCCGCTCGACGACGTGAGCGCGCAGGAGAAGGACGCGCTGTGGAGCAAGGTGCACGCGGCGCAGGAAGCCTGGCTGGCGGCCAGGGCCTCGTGATGGCCGAGCCCTGTCGATGGCGCTATGGTGCACGTAGACATGGGTGAGACCAGGAAACTCAACGGTCGCTACCGCCTGCTCAATCCGCTTGGCTCGGGCTCCCTGCGCCTTGCCTTCGACGAGGCGGAGCACCGCGACGTCGCCGTCAGGCAGTTGCGGGTGCCGCCGGAGTTGCGGGAGGCCGCCCTGTTCGAGGCGCGCAGGGCGAGCGGGCTGCACCACCCTTTCGTGGTGCGGGTGCTCGACGTGCTGATCGAGGACGGCGTGCCGTGGCTGGTCATGGAGTTCGTCTCGGGTACGTCGCTCGAACAGGTCGTGCGCTCGCACCGTCCGCTGCCCATCGCCCAGGCGGCCAGGGTGGGCGTGTGCCTGCTGTCGGCGCTGAGCGCCGCCCACGCGGCCGGCATCGTGCACGGCCGCGTGGATCCCGGCAACGTGCTGCTCACCGCGACGGGCCGGGCGGTGCTGAGCGGGTTCGGCTATCCCAGCCTGAGCATGCTGCCGTCGGCCGACCTGTGGTCGCTGGCGGCCACGCTGCACTTCGCGGTGGAGGGCCG
The DNA here is from genome assembly GCF_042751225.1 of Nonomuraea fastidiosa. NCBI lineage: Bacteria > Bacillati > Actinomycetota > Actinomycetes > Streptosporangiales > Streptosporangiaceae > Nonomuraea > Nonomuraea fastidiosa. The sequence goes on along the minus strand of NZ_CP170570.1, from coordinate 4,321,479 downwards.
CCCGCCCGGCCAGGTGCCCGCGGAGGGCGCCGACCCGTTCAGGTCGCTGCTGCGGGCCATGCTGCACCCGTCGGGGCCACCGCCGATGGAGGTGGTGCGCGAGACCCTGGAACGGCTGGCGGTCGATCGACCGCTGGACGTCGTGATCGAGGCGGCGGGGCCGCTGCCGCCCGCCCAGGTGGCGGCGATCGGGCTCGACGTGCTGGAGCGGCTGGCGTCGTTGGACGAGTTCCACGGCGGGGTGCAGCCGGGCAACGTGCTCATCGACGACTCCGGCAGGGCACGGCTGATGCCGTTGCCGCGGGCGGGAACGCTCCCGGCGTACTCGGCGCCCGAGGGCGCGGCGACGCAGGCGGCGGATCTGTGGTCGCTCGGCGCCACGCTCTTCGCCGCCGTCGAGGGCACGCCGCCCTCGCCCGGTGCGCCGCTGAAACACGCGGGGCCCCTGGCTCCGGTGCTGTACCGGCTGCTCAAGGGCAACCCGTTGGAACGTCCCACTGTGGACGAGCTCCGCCACGACCTGCAGAAGATCGCCGGTGCCCGCCCGTGATGCCCGTTGCGCAACGATTGAGATACATCGCGAGACGGAACCAAGCCGCCTGGTTCACACGTTGGACAGGCGACGCAGAATGTGGAAAGAGGCGGAGCGCGCGCTCCGCGTTCGGAGGGTTTCGAGGATGTCGCCAATCCAGAAGTATCTGATCGGCGCGGGCGCCGCGGTCCTGCTCTCGTGGTGGCTCCTGCCGGGATGGGTCACCCTGCTGGTCCTCCTCGGCGTGGTCGCCGCCCCGGTGGTGGGCTACTTGATGCTCGACCCGTCGCAGCGCGAGCGCCTCAAGAGGGCCCGCAGGCGGGGCATCGGCCGCTAGAGCCGGCGAGCATCGCCGTACGGCGGAGGCTCGCTTAAGGGCTCAGCTCGCCTCCGCCGCGGCCAGCTCGTTCTCCACGCGCCTGGTCACCCTGCGCTCGACGTAGAACGACAGGAACGGCACCGTGCCGCCGAGCATGACGCCCAGCAGGTACGGCCACGACCAGCGCGCCTTCATGCCCAGGTTCATGGCCGCGACGAGATAGATCATGTAGAGGCCGCCGTGGATCGGGGCGACGATCTTCGACATCGCCTCCTGGCCGAAGCCGTACCGCAGGACCATGCCGACGCAGAGCACGAGCAGCATGACGCCCACGACGTAGGCGAGCGCCCGGAAGGGCTTGAGAGCCGATTCCACCGTTAACCTTCCAGAACCATTTCAGGGGACGACGTGCGGCGGTCCCGATCGCTTCGCACCGCGTCGCGGACGAAGTGGAACCACATGAAGACGGCGAATACCGCGAAGATCCACCAGTTGGCGGCATACGCCAGGTTACGCCAGGTCAGCTCTCCTCCGACCACGGGCGGACTCACCTTGACCTGGGTGAGCGAGCCCGAAGGCGGCTGCGCGACGACGAAGCCGGTGCGGATCTTCTGCCCCTGCCACAGGTTGATCAGCTCTCCGGTGGAGACGGTCTGCACCTGACCGGGCGGCAGCCCTTCGGCGCGCCGCTGCACGCTGTCGGTGCCCTGCTGGGGACGCAGCCGCCCCGTCACCGTGACCTTGCCCTCGGGTACGGACTTGATCGCCGGGTCGTCGGCCTTGGCCGTCCAGCCGCGTACGACGGGCATCAGCGTGCCGTCGTCGAGCCTGAGCGGCGTGAGCACCCAGTAGCCGTGGTCGCGCGAGACGTTGCCGCCGGGCGCGTCGACGTCGGCCCGCCGGTCGGCGACCAGGAGCTGTCTGGCCGCCTCGTAGACGCCTTCCGCGGTGACCCTGCGGCCGACGTACTCGCCGTTCATCTGCCCGCCCACCTGGGCGAGCGTGGCGACCGGCACGGCCGCGGGGTCGGCGGTGGCGCGCGGCTTGCCGGAGTCCTGGAACACGCCGAGCTGCCAGCGCCCGAGCAGGATGAACGCGACGAGGACCCCGATGGTGAGCAGGTGCAGCCCCAGGAGACGGGGCGACAGCAGGGTCCGCAGCATGCTTCCAAGCTATCTGCCGGGCAGGGAGGTCTCGTAATCAGGATGGCCCAATCGATCCCACCAAAAGCCGCAAACGACGCAGGGGATCACGCTAGGCTGCTGCCCATGTCTGACCAGCACATCGATCCTGCGGGCAACACCCAGGCCTTCCGCGCGTTCGCGAACGCGCGCGAGCAGGAGGCCGCCGCCGAGCCGAAGAAGTCGCCGCTCGTCCCCATCATCGCAGTCGTCGCCGCCATCGTCGTCATCGGCGTCGTCGCGTTCCTGCTGCTGCAGTAGGCAGCCGACTGCATCACCCGCCGCGGAGGCCGTGGCGGGGATTCGTCGTTCCCGTACGCTGGACCCGCCGAGGGCATCCGGACCTATGTTGGATGCGCAGTCCAATAACGGACCTCCGAGAAGGGCCAGTGAGCGGACCGGGCATCGTCATCGCCGGATCCGGCTTCGCCGGGATCTGCATGGCCATCAAGCTCAAGCAAGCCGGCTACCACGACGTCGTCATCCTGGAGAAGGCCGGCGAGCTGGGCGGCACCTGGCGGGACAACACCTACCCCGGCCGCGCGTGCGGCGTGCCGTCGCACGTGTACTCGTACTCGTTCGCGCTCAACCCCTCCTGGACGCGGTTGTTCTCGCCGCAGGAGGAGATCCACCGCCATCTGCGCGAATGCGCCGCGAAGAACGGCGTCACCCCGGTCGCGTTCCCGCCCGCCGTACGCCGCCTCCTGCGCCTGCCGGCCAGGGCGCCCGGCTTCGCCGTGCATCCGCGCCTGATGAAGGCGCACAGGAGCCGGCGCTGCGCCACCCGCGCCAGGAGGCGTGGAAGGACGGCGTGCAGACCTACCTCGGCATCGTCACCGCCGGGTTCCCCAACCTGTTCTTCCTGCTCGGCCTCAACACCGGGCTCGGGCACGACTCGGTCGCCTTCACGGCGTGAACCGGACGATCTGGCCGGGCTTCACCTTCGCGTACTGGGCGCGTACGAGGAGGGTGAAACCCGGCGCCTTCCAGCTCATCCGCTGAGTCAGCGGCGCGCGGAGACCACCATCGCGCTGCCGCCGCCGCGCCTGGCCGGCTCGGCCACCGCCTGGATGCGGTCCCGCCCCAGGAACTCCAGCGCCGTGGCGGCCCCGATCTCCGGGTTCGGCTCGAACGCGTGCCCCATCGACTCCAGCTCGGCCTGATGTTCGGCCAGGAACGCGGGCTCCGCCTGGGTCTTCTCGGTGTTGCGCTGCGTGGCGCGCGGCGCGGCCAGCGCCTCGGGCAGCGTCATGCCCCAGTCGTAGCGGTTGAGCAGGATCTGCAGCACGGTCGTGATGATCGTGGAGCCGCCCGGCGAGCCGACCGCGAGCACCGGCCTGCCGTCGTCGAACACCAGCGTCGGCGCCATCGACGAGCGCGGCCGCTTGCCGGGGCCCGGCAGGTTCGGATCACCCGGCGCGGGGCCGAAGGTGAAGTCGGTCAGCTCGTTGTTGAGCAGCACGCCGCGGCCGGGCACCACGATGCCGTTGCCGCCGGTGGACTCGATGGTCAGGTTGTAGGCGACCACGTTGCCCCAGCGGTCGGCCACCACCAGGTGGGTCGTCTCCGGGCCCTCCTTGGCGACCGGGGTCGCGGTGCCGGTCGGCCGGTCGCAGCCGCCGTAGCGGCCGTCGGGGTCGCCGGGCGCGGCCGGGTGCGGCATCGCGGTCTGCCCGATCAGGCAGGCGCGCTCCTTGGCGAAGCCGTCCGACAGCAGCTCCTTGAGCGGGACGCGCGGGATGTCGCCGACGTACGCGCCGCGGTCGGCGAAGGCCAGCCGGGACGCCTCCAGGTATTCGTGCAGGCCGACCTGCGGCAGCGCCTCCAGGATGTTGAGCGCCTCGCCGACCGTGGAGCCGCCCGACGACGGCGGCGCCATGCCGTACACCTCCAGGCCCTTGTACGAGACCTTGGTCGGCTCGCGCAGCAGGGCGCGGTAGGCGCGCAGGTCGGACAGCTCCATCAGGCCCGGCCTGACGTTGCGCGTGCTGCCCGGCGTGACCGGGGGCCGCTTGACCGTGGCCACGATCTCCTTGCCGAGTCCGCCGCCGTAGAGCCAGCCGGGGCCGCGCTTGCCCAGCTCCCGGTAGGTGTTGGCCAGCTCGGGGTTTCTGAACACCGAGCCGACCGGCGGCGGGGCGCCGTTCGGCAGGTAGAGGCGGGCGGTGGAGGTGAAGTCCTTGAAGCGGTCGGCGTTGGCCGCCGTCTGGTCGTGGAAGGTCTGATCGACCACGAAGCCCTTGGTGGCCACCTCGATGGCCGGCTGGAGCGCCTGCTTGAGCGAGAGCGTGCCGAACTTGCGCAGCGCCAGATCCCAGTTCGCCACCGTGCCCGGCACGCCCGCCGACAGGCCGCTGGTGACGGCCTCGTCGAACGGGATGCCCTCCAGCGACGTGCTGGTCATCTTGCGCGGCGCGGTCTCCCGGCCATCGATGGTGAAGACCTTACGCTTCCTGGCGTCGTAGTAGACCATGAAGCCGCCGCCGGCCAGGCCGGCCGAGTACGGCTCGGTGACGCCCAGCACGGCGCCCGCCACCACGGCCGCGTCCATCGCGTTGCCGCCCTTTTTGAGCACGGAGATCGCGGCCTTGGTGGCGTCGTGGTCGACGGTCGCCACGGCGCCGCCGTATCCCTCGGCCACGGGCATCTTGCGCTGGTCGTGCCGCTGCTGGGCGGCCTGTGGCCGGGGTTCTTGGGGGGTGGATTGTGCCGCCGCCGCGGGCGCGGACGCGAGCGACACGAGGACTGCTGCTGCGGAAATGATCGCACGGCGCATGTTTCCCACGATGACCCAGCTACGCCCGTTGTGGTAGAGGCCGGTCACACATCAGGGTGATGCGCTGGTCAGAAGCTTGACTTAGCGTGGTTCCGTGCGTAGCAAGTCCGGCTTCGACCCCTATCTCGCGCTGATCGTGGCCGTGGCCCAGACGGTGATCGCCCGGGGCGCCTCCTGGGGCAGGCCGGCTGGCGGGAGCCGCTCGACGTCCGCGCCTTCGCGCTACTCGCGGTCGGGCCGGTGATGGTGCTGCTGCACCGCCGCTTCCCGCTGCTCACCACCGTCGGCGCGCTGGCCGCGAGCAACCTGTTCCTCCACTTCGGCTACGCCTACGGGCCCGCCTTCATCAGCCCGGCCGTGCTGCTGTTCCTCCTGGTCGTACGGGGGCGGCGGGCGCTCGGCTGGGCGATGGCCGGGGTGGCGGTGCTGTCGTACCTCGGCTACGCCTGGTCGATCGGCAACGTCGACTTCTTCCACAGCGTGTGGGTGCTCACCTCGAACACGCTGCTGATGGTCGTGGCCGAGCTGGTCAGGATCGCAAGCGAGCGCCGGCGCGAACGCGAGCGCACCGCCGAGGAGGAGGCCAGGCGGCAGGCCAGCGAGGAACGCCTGACGATGGCGCAGGAGCTGCACGACGTGCTCGCGCACAACATCTCGCTCATCCACGTCCAGGCCAGCACCGCGCTCCACCTCATCGACGACAACCCCGAGCAGGCCCGCACCGCGCTCGCCACCATCAAGACCGCCTCCAAGGAGGTGCTGGGCGAGATGCGCTCGGTGCTGAACGTGCTGCGCGAAGGCGCGCCCCGCTCCCCCACCGCCCACCTCGACCGGCTGGACGAGCTGATCGAGCGCTCCGGGCAGCGGGTGACGCTCGAACGCAACGGCTCCCGGCCGCTGCCGCCGCAGGTGGAGCGGGCGGCGTACCGGATCGTGCAGGAGTCGCTCACCAACGCCGGCAGATATGCGCCCGGCGGCGACGTGCGCGTCCTCCTCGACTTCGGCGAGGACGAACTGCTCATCCGGGTCACCGACACCGGCGCGACCGGGCCCGCCCCGCTGGCCGACGAGGGCAGCGGCAACGGCATCCCCGGCATGCGCGAACGCGCCTCCGCGCTCGGCGGCACCCTCGTCGCAGGCCCGCACGGCGACGGATTCCAGGTCGAGGCCAGGCTGCCCCTACCCAAGGAGAGTTCATGATCAAGGTGCTGCTCGCGGACGACCAGGCACTGGTCCGCGCGGGTTTCAAGGCGCTGCTCGACGCGCAGCCGGACATGACCGTGGTGGCCGAGGCGTCCGACGGCGCGGAGGCCGTCCGGCTGGCGGCACAGCACCGGCCGGACGTCGTGCTCATGGACATCCGCATGCCCGGCATGGACGGGCTCACCGCCACCCGGCAGATGCCCGAGGGCCCGCGCATCATCATCCTCACCACGTTCGAGCTGGACGAGTACGTCTTCGAGGCGCTGCGCGGCGGCGCCAGCGGCTTCCTGGTCAAGGACACCGAGCCCGCCGAGCTGATCCAGGCCGTCAGGGTGGTGGCGGCCGGAGACGCGCTGCTGTCGCCGAGCGTGACGCGCAGGCTCATCGCCGAGTACGCATCGCGCGCCAAGGAACCCGTCGCCGCCGCCGGTCTCGACCAGCTCACCGAGCGCGAACGCGAGGTGCTCGCCCTCGTCGGCACCGGGATGACGAACGACGAGATCGCGGCCAAGCTGTTCATGTCGCCCGCGACGGCCAAGACCCACGTGAGCCGGGCCATGATGAAGCTGCACGCCCGCGACAGGGCCCAGCTCGTGGTGATCGCATACGAGTCGGGCCTGGTCAAGCCGGGCTGGCTGTGACGATTCAGGCGTGACGATTCAGGCGTGACGATTCAGGCGGGCTGGACAGCGGAGGTGCGGCCGAACCAGTGCTCCGCCGCCGCCCAGGTCGAGCAGCACGGGCCGGGCCTCGTGCATCAGCTCGGCCACCCGCCGCCCGCCGTGCAGCGCCAGGTCGGGCACGAACCGCCCCGCCAGCGGATGCGCGTCCGCGCCTGGGACGGCCGGATAGCGGACGCCCGCGTCGTGCAGCAGGGCGGCCAGGTGGCGTGCTGCCGCTCGCTCTCGTAGGTGTCCAGCACCTCCTCGCTCACCCGCCCGCGCAGCCTGCCCGCGAGCTTCCAGGCGAGGTTGGCGGCGTCGGTCATGCCGACGTTGAGCGCCGACCCGCCGGCAGGGAACAGGTGAGCCGCGTCGCCCGCCAGGAACACCCGGCCGCTGCGGTGCCGCTCGGCGCCGTTCGTGGCGCATTCGACGCGGTTCCTCATCGAGGCTCGCAAGCCCATCTCGCCGGCCGAATAGCCGATATCGGCCCGCGGCCTACCCCTCTCGTCGTACGCGGGCCGCGCCCGCGCACTCCCCCGGGCGCAGCCCGGACAGAGCCCGGCGTCCGATTCGCCGGAGCCTCCTTCGCAGGACGCTTGAGTCACGACGTTCGAAGGAGGAGAACATGCACACCATCGCCATGTGGGCACCGCACTGGGGCCCCGCCGCGGGTTTCTGGCCGATCTTCCCCATCGCCTGGGGCCTGCTCTGGGTGGCGCTCATCGCGCTGGCCGTCGTCGGGTTCCGCAAGGGCTGGTGGGGGCCGCGACGCGCGGGAGGCAGGCCACCGTTCGCGCCGGCCGAGCCGCCGACGGCGGCCGCGGAGCGGATCCTCGCCGAGAGGTACGCTCGCGGTGAGATGACGGACGACGAGTACTTCGAAAAGATGTCCGTTCTCCGCGGCGGCGCCTCATAAACATCACTTTGGGTGCAACAACTGTCACTGGCCGCATTCATGGAGTCGCGTTACGTTTCGTATACGGCTACATCGAAAGTGGGGACAAGAATGCAGTCCATCGCCAAGTTCTGCGGCCAGTGCAGCTGCGGTTGCCCCGAGCTGTTCGTCGATCACACGGCGCCCGAGGAACGCCAGGTGATCATCGTCGACGACTTCGGGCAGCGCGTGGAGATGAGCCTCGACCAGTTCAGTTCGATCGTCGAGGCCGCCAAGAGCGGGTCTCTGGACAGCCTGGCGCTCGTACCCTGAGCGCGCAGGCCCTCACCCTGCTGGCCGGCGGGGCCGCCGCCGGTCTGCTCGCGGGTACCGCCACCTGTACGGCGGCGCAGGGCGGGCTGCTCATCGGGCTCGCCGACGGCCGCCGCGGGCGTGATCCCGCGCTGGTGGGCTGGTTCCTCGCCGGACGGCTGGCCTCACACACCGCGGCGGGGGCACTGCTCGGGCTGCTCGGTTCGGCCGTCAGCCTGCCGCCTCAGGCGAGAGCGGTGCTGCTCGTCGCGGCGGGCGTCACCGTCGTGGTCTTCGCCGTACGGCTGATCAGGCGGGGGCGCGCGACCTGTGAGGACCACGCGGCGGGAACGGATTCCGCGGGCCGCTCCGAGGCGAGGGCGGAGCACACGGCCTGCGCGGATCCGGCGGCATGCGCGGCCCACGCCGAGAGCCGGCAGCCCGGCGAAGGTCAAAGGCAGGCCATCTCCCGGTGGCGAGCCCCGTTGCTGGGCGCGGCCACCATTCTCGTGCCCTGCGGGGTCACGCTCGGCATGGAGATGGTCGCGATCTCCAGCGGCTCGCCGCTGGCGGGGGCCGCGGTGATGGCGGGGTTCGTGGCGGGCACCGCGCCGGCGTTCGCGCTGCTCGGGTACGTGCTGCGGCGCATCTCCAGGACCCGCCTGGCGAGGGCGGCCGGGGTGGTGGCGCTCGCCGCCGGGCTGTGGACGGCCGGGTCGGGCATCAGCCTCGGCGGCTGGCTGGCCGCCCCGGCGCCCGCCGAGGCCAGGCCGCACGGCCCCGCGCCGACGTCGGTGACCGTGTGGGCCACCCGCGACGGTTACCGGCCCGCCATGGTCGACCTCCGTGCGAACACCGAGGTCGAGGTGGTCTTCGAGGTGCTGGATCGCGGCTGCACGGACACGGTCGTGATCGACGGGCGTGACGTGGCGCTGCCCGCCACCGTACGCCTGCCGCCCCGCCCTGCCGGCACGCTGCGCTACGTCTGCGGGATGGGCATGTACGCGGGCTTCATCAACTTCTCGTGAAGCATGTGGCGATTACGGTTCGCGATCGGGTGATCACGTGCCACTCTGTCGCCATGGCCTGGCGAGGAGAGGTTGCGGTGCCGGCGCCGCGTGCAGGAGACGAACCCGAGCTGCTGGCCGCCGCGCAGGCGGGTGACGCGCGCGCCGCGCACCGGCTGGGCAAGCTCTACGCCCAGCACGGCGAGCGGGCGGCGGCCAAGCACTGGTGGGAGCGCGCCGCCGCGGGCGGCAACGTCGACAGCGCGTACAACCTGGGTATCTGGCACGAGAAGCACGGCAGCCTGGAGGAGGCCGTCACCTGGTACGAGGCGGCGGCGAGCACCGGCGACGCCGAGGCGGCGACCAACCTGGCGACGCTGCTGCTGGAGCAGCGGGGCGACCCCGAGGCGGCCAGGAAGTGGTTCGAGATCGCGGCGGCGGCCGGGTCGCGGGCGGCGGCCAGGCGGCTGGCGCTGATGTGCGAGGAGTCGGGCGAGCTGGGCACGGCCCGCGAGTGGCATCGCAGGGCGGCGGCGGACGGCGACGTGGCCTCGGCCCATGACCTGGGGTTCCTGGCCTACTGCGCGGGCGACGACGCCGAGACCCTGCACTGGTGGGAGTGCGCGGCCAGGGGCGGCCACGCCGAGTCGGCGTACTGCCTGGGCCTCTTCCTCGACGCGACCCGCGACCCCGAGGGCGCCGAGGCGTACTACCGGCTGGCCGCCAAGAGCGAGCATCCGGGCGCGGCGTCGCGGCTGGGCGGGGTGGCGCTGTCGCGGGGCGACCTGCGTACGGCGCGTGGCTGGTTCGAGCAGGCGGCGGCCGCCGGGCGGGCCTGCGACCAGCGGATGGCCGGGTTCGTCTGCGTGGAGCTCGGCGACACGGCGGCGGCCAGCCACTGGTTCGGCCGGGCGGCGGCGAGCGGCGACCCGGAGGCCGCCTACAACTACGGGCTGCTGCTGATCGCCGAGTTCGGCGACTTCGCGGGCGGCCGCCACTTCTTCCGCCAGGCCGCGCAGGCGGGACATCACGAGGCCGCCGTCGAGCTGGGCGGCCTGCTGTCGGCGGCGGGCGAGCACGGCGAGGCGCAGATCTGGCTGTCCGACCCGCCGCCGCCCGCGTGGGCGCGCCCGGCCGAGCCGGAGCTGACGGCCAGGGCGGAGCTGGCCGCCGCGGCGATCGCGCGCGGGGGCGGTGTGCCGCCGTCGGTGGCCGACATGGTCGAGGTGCTGAGCACGTGGGACGTCGTCACCCGGCCGCTGCACGACCACTCCGACGTGGTGGCCTGGCTGGTGGCGCGCAGCGGCGTGCATCTCAGCGCGGTCGAGCACCTGGCGTCGGTGCGCGGCACGCTGCTGCGTCCGGGCAGCGCGCCGTGGCCGGGTCAGGGCGAGCTGCAGCACGTCCTGACCACGGCCCGCGACCTGCGCCGCCGCCTCGGCGTCCGGTGACGCTCTAGAGGACTTCGGAGACCGGCGTGTACGGCAGGCCGAGCGCCTGCGCCACGGGCTCGTTCGTGAGCAGCCCGCCGTAGGTGTTGAGGCCGCCGGCCAGCGCGGGGTCGCTCTTGAGCGCGTCGCGCCAGCCCAGGTTGGCCAGCTTGACCGCGTACGGCAGCGTCGCGTTGGTCAGCGCGTACGTCGAGGTGTTGGCCACGGAACCGGGCATGTTGGCCACGCAGTAGAAGATCGACTCGTGCACCTTGTACGTCGGGTCGGCGTGCGTGGTGGGCCGGGAGTCCTCGAAGCAGCCGCCCTGGTCGATGGCGATGTCCACCAGCACGGAGCCGGGCTTCATGCGGGAGACCAGGTCGTTGGAGACCAGCGTCGGGGCCTTGGCGCCGGGGATGAGCACCGCCCCGATGACGAGGTCGGCCTGCAGGACCTCCTGCTCGATCGCGTACGAGGTGGACACCAGCGTCTTGAGCCTGCCCTGGTAGATCGCGTCGATCTGGCGCAGCCGGTCGATGTTGGTGTCGAGCACGGTGACGTCGGCGCCCATGCCGACGGCGACCTGCGCGGCGTTCAGGCCGGAGACACCGCCGCCGATGATGACGACCTTCGCGGGGGCCACGCCGGGCACGCCGCCGGGCAGGATGCCCCTGCCGCCGTTGAAGCGCATCAGGTTGTACGCGCCCACCTGCGGCGCGAGCCGCCCGGCGACCTCGGACATGGGCGCGAGCAGCGGCAGCGAGTTGCCCACCTGCACGGTCTCGTACGCGATGCCGGTCGTGCGCGCGGCGAGCAGCGCGTCGGTGCACGGCTTGGAGGCGGCCAGGTGCAGGTAGGTGAACAGGACCAGGCCCTCGCGCAGCCGGTGGTACTCCTCCTCGATGGGCTCCTTCACCTTGAGCACCATGTCCGCCTCGGCCCACACGGCGTCCGCGGAGTCGACGATCTTGGCGCCCGCGGCCAGGTACTCCTCGTCGGTGATCTGCGAGCCCAGGCCGGCGCCTCGCTGTACGGTGACGTCGTGCCCGTTGCGCACCAGCTCGTGTACGCCTGACGGGGTGGCGGCGACACGGTATTCGTGGTTTTTGACCTCGGCTGGGACGCCGATCTTCATTGCGGTGGGTCCTTTCGGGAACCGGCACGCCGTCGTGCCGGGTTGGAGGGTGTCAAAGCCGTGCCCACGCCTCGGTGAGCACGCCGCGCAGGATCTCGCCGATCTCGGCGAACTCCTTCGGCCCGGCGATCAGGGGCGGCGCGAGCTGGATGACGGGGTCGCCGCGGTCGTCGGCCCGGCAGTAAAGGCCGGCGTCGAACAACGCCTTGGACAGAAAGCCGCGCAGCAGCCGCTCGGATTCGGCGGCGTCGAACGTCTGCTTCGTGGCCTTGTCCTTGACCAGCTCGATGCCCCAGAAGTAGCCGGAGCCGCGCACGTCTCCGACGATCGGCAGGTCGCGCAGGTCGTCGAGGGTCTGGCGGAAGAGCGGCTCGTTGGCGCTGACGTGGCCGAGCAGGTCTTCGCGTTCGAAGATGTCGAGGTTGGCCAGCGCGACGGCGGCGGAGACGGGGTGCCCGCCGAAGGTGTAGCCGTGGGGGAACATGGTGTCGCCGTTCTTGAACGGCTCGAACAGCCGCTCGTGCGCGATCATGGCCCCGATCGGGGAGTAGCCGCTGGTCAAGCCCTTGGCGCAGGTGATGATGTCGGGCACGTAGTCGAACTTCTGGCCGCCGAACATGGTCCCGAGCCGGCCGAAGGCGCAGATGACCTCGTCGGAGACGAGCAGCACGTCGTACTCGTCGCAGATCTCGCGCAGCCGCTGGAAGTAGCCGGGCGGGGGCGGGAAGCAGCCGCCGGCGTTCTGCACGGGCTCGGCGAAGACGGCGGCCACCGTGTCGGGGCCCTCCATCTCGATGGCGCGGGCCACCCGGTCGGCGGCCCACTGTCCGTACTGTTCGGGGGTCATGCCGGGGACGCCGGTGATCTCGTCGGCGCGGTAGTGGTTGGTGTTGGGCACCCGGATCGAGCCCGGCACCAGCGGCTCGAACATCTGCTTGAACGCCGGGATGCCGGTGATGGACAGCGCGCCCTGCGGGGTGCCGTGGTAGGCGATCTGCCGGCTGATGACTTTGTGCTTGAGCGGCTTGCCGATGAGTTTGAAGTACTGTTTGGCGAGCTTCCAGGCGGTCTCGACCGCCTCGCCGCCGCCGGTGGTGAAGAAGACCCGGTTCAGCTCGCCGGGGGTGAGGGCGGCCAGGCGCTGGGCCAGCTCGGCGGCCTTGGGGTGCGCGTAGGACCACAGCGGGAAGAACGCGAGCTCCTGAGCCTGCTTGGCGGCGGCCTCGGCCAGCTCCTGCCGGCCGTGACCCACCTGGACCACGAACAGCCCCGCCAGGCCGTCGAGGTAACGCTTGCCGTGGATGTCGTAGACGTAGGACCCCTCGCCACGCACGATGGTCGGGATCTCGGACTGCTCGTAGGCGCTGTGTCGGGTGAAGTGCAACCACAGGTGGTCCTGAGCGGCTTTCAGGACGTCGAGTTCCGGCTGCGTCATGGTTATCGTCCCTCGTGTCTCAACTCCCCACAGTCTGCACGTTCACCTGCGGAGTTGCCAAGCGAATCGGTCGCAGCAATATGCAAGAAAATCGGGATCCGCAGAACCCATATGTAACGGCGACGAAATCCGCAGGTACATTAGCCCGCGGGCCCGCAGCCGCGCCCGTGCCGTTTCCGCAGCACAGGAGCGGTTGTGGTCCAATGAGACCCGAACTGCCGTGAGCGCCCGTAGACGGGCGCGACTGACGAGAACGACCCCGGGGGACCGTCCCGTGACTCCTGAACAGATCGAGAACGCTGTCTCCGCCGCGATGCCGCAGGCCATCGAGGAGCTCAAGAGACTGGCCGCCATCCCCTCCGTGGCCTTCCCCGGGCACCCGGAAGAGCCCGTGTTCGCCGCCGCCGGGATGGTGGAGGAGCTGCTGCGCTCCACCGGCCTGCCGCGCGTGCAGCAGGTGCCCGTCGAGGGCAGCTTCCCGGCCGTCTTCGGTGAGGCCCCCGCGCCGCCCGGCATGCCGACCGTGCTGCTGTACGCCCACTACGACGTGCAGCCCGCCGGCGACCCGGCCGCCTGGCGCACCCCGCCGTTCGAGCCGACGCTGATCGACGGCCGCCTCTACGGGCGCGGCTGCGCCGACGACAAGTCGGGCGTCATCTCCCACGTGACGGCTCTGCGGGCGTTCCAGGGGAACTTCCCCGTCGGCATCAAGGTCATCATCGAGGGCCAGGAGGAGTACGCGGGCGACCGTCTGGAGGCGTTCGTCGAGCGCAACCCCGACCTGCTGCGCGCCGACGCCATCGTGGTGGCCGACACCGGAAACCCGCGCGTCGGCGACCCCTCCGTCACCACGTCGCTGCGCGGCATGGCCGCCTTCACCATCGAGGTGCGCACGCTGCGCGAGCCCGTGCACAGCGGCTCCTTCGGCGGCGCGGCCCCCGACGCGCTGGCCGCGCTCATGCGCATGCTGACCGCGCTGCACGACGAGAACGGCGACATCCGCGTGCCCGGCCTGCCCCGCGGGACGTTCCTCGGCCAGGGGCCGTCGGAGGAGGAGTTCAGGAAGACCGCGGGGGTGCTCGACGGCGTCTCGCTCGTCGGCTCCGGCTCGCTGGCCGACCGGCTCTGGGCGTCGTACGCGATCACCGTCACCGGCCTCGACGTGCCCAGCGTCTCCGGCGCCATCAACGCCGTCCAGCCCGTGGCGCGCGCCAGGGTGACGGTCCGCGTGCCTCCGGCGGGCGACCCGAAGACCACGGTCGACGCCGTGGCCGACTTCCTGCGCCAGGTGGCGCCGTGGGGTGTGCAGGTGTCGTTCGGCGACTTCACGATCGGCGCCGGCTTCCAGGCCGACTCCGGCGGCACGGCCCGCGCCGCGCTCAACCGCGCCATGGAGCGCGCGTTCGGCCGCCCGCCCAGGGACGTCGGCGCCGGCGGCTCGATCCCGCTGGTCAGCGCCCTGCTCAAGCAGTTCCCCGCGGCCGAGATCCTGCTGTTCGGCGCGGAGGACGAGGAGGCGTCCATCCACGCGCCCAACGAGCGGGTGGACCTGGAGGAGCTGCGCCGCATCGCCACGACCGAGGCGCTCTTCCTGCACGAGCTGAGCGGGCCCTCCGCGCACGGCGTCTAGCGGTCAGCGTACGGGGAGGTCGTAGACGCGGCGGACGCTGCCGCCGAGCCTGGCCACGTCCGCCCCGTACACGTGCAGCGACACCCCCAGCTCCGAGCTGGTGTTGCGCACCCGGTGGATGTCCCCGGGCGGGGCGAACCCGCTGACCTCGCCCGGATGGTTGGCGGCCCGCCCGATCTCCACCAGGTGGTCGCCCATGTCGCGGTAGAGGATCTCGTACTCGATGCCGCTGATGATGCCGAACGTGCACCACGACACGTGATCGTGCACCGCGGTCTCCTGGCCGGGACGCCAGACGACGCCGCAGATCGAGAAGGCGTCCTCGGCGTGCAGGATGTGGGAGACGTACCCGTCGGGCGAGCCCTCGCGCTCGCGCGGCGTGAGCACGTCGATGCCGGGCAGATGGTCGCGCAGCAGGTCGGCGACGGCGAACGCGGTACGCCGGGCGCCGAGCCCGCGGGCCACGATGCGCGACACGCCCGCCACGAGGACGTCGAGCCCTGGCCTTGCAACGGTGGTGGCCGTGTTCATGGTGAACTCCCTGCCGAGGTCCGTCGGCTGCCTTCATCTCCACGGTCCCTCACCACGACTGATAGGTCCAACAGATGTCTTGTGGCTGATCGATAGATATGCTTGATGAATGCTGGATGTGGCCCGCCTGCGCGTCCTCCTCGCGGTCGCCCGCAAGGGGTCGCTGACCGAGGCCGCCAAGGAGCTGCACTACTCCCAGCCGTCGGTCAGCCACCACCTGGCCAGGCTGGAGGCCGAGACCGGCGCCAAGCTCATCCAGCGGGCCGGGCGCGGCATCCGGCTCACCGAGGCGGGCCGGCTGCTCGCCGAACGCGCCGCCGAGATCATCGAACGCCTCGACGCCACCGCCGAGGAGCTGGCCGCCCACGTGGGGCTGCGCTCCGGGCGGGTGCGGCTGGCGGCCTTCCCCTCGGCGCTCGGCACGTTCATTCCCGAGGCCGCCACGCTGCTCGCCGACGCGCATCCCGGGCTGCGGCTCCAGCTCACCGAGGTCGAGCCGCCGGAGGCGCTGCGACTGCTGCGCGCCGGGCGCGCCGACGTCGCGGTCATCTTCCGCTACGACGACACCGCCCCCGAGGACACCGGGCTCCAGCTCATCCACCTCCTCGACGACCCCAGCTACCTACTGGCCCCCGACGAGCCTGGCGAGGTCGCCGACCACGCCGACTCGCCGTGGATCGGCGGCTGCGACCGGTGCCGCAGCCATCTGCTCGACGTGTGCGCGAAGGCCGGGTTCGAGCCGCGCGTCGGGTTCACCAGCGACGACATCGTGGCCGTGCAGGCGCTCGTCGCGGCCGGGCTCGGGGTGACGCTGCTGCCGGGCCTCGCGCTCTCCGCCCACCGCCACCCCGGCGTGCGGGTGCGGGAGGTGCCGGGGTCTTTCCGGCACGTGTACGCCGCCGTGTACGGCGAGCCGCCCCACCCACCCGCCACGGAGGCCCTGCTGAAGGCGATCGGGGACGTGGTCGGGCGGCGGCGGAAAAGTCTTTGACGCCGTTCCTACGATGGCCACATGCCGGACGTCACGACGCTCGCCCTCTTCTGCGCCGCCACACTCGGACTGCTGATCGTCCCTGGGCCCGCGGTGTTCTACATCGTCACGAGGAGCGTCGCCCAAGGCCGCGGCGCGGGGCTGGTGTCGGTGCTGGGCGTGCACACCG
Organism: Nonomuraea fastidiosa; assembly: GCF_042751225.1. Taxonomy (NCBI): domain Bacteria; kingdom Bacillati; phylum Actinomycetota; class Actinomycetes; order Streptosporangiales; family Streptosporangiaceae; genus Nonomuraea; species Nonomuraea fastidiosa. The sequence continues at coordinate 4,305,289 of NZ_CP170570.1, read as the reverse complement.
GCTCGCTCGTCCACATCGCCGCCGCGGCGCTCGGCGTCAGCGCCCTGCTCGCCGCATCGGCGACCGCGTTCACCATCGTCAAGTACGTCGGCGTGGCGTACCTGCTCTATCTCGGCCTGAGCAAGCTGCTGCGCAGGGGCGGTGACGAGCAGCCGATCGAGCTGCCGGTGCAGACCAGGCGGCGGCTGTTCTGGGAGGGGTTCGTGGTGAACGTGCTCAACCCCAAGACAGCCGTGTTCTTCCTGGCGTTCCTGCCGCAGTTCGTGCACCCGGAGGTAGGGCCCGTCTGGGCGCAGATCCTGCTGTTCGGGCTGCTGTGGGTGGTGCTCGGGGTGGCGTCGGACGGCGCGTACGCGCTGCTGTCCTCCGCGCTGGCCGGCCGCCTGCGCGGGTCGGCCCGCGCCCGGCGGCGGCTGGACGTGGGCAGCGGGCTCGTGTACCTGGGGCTGGCCGCCTGGCTCACGACCGAGAAGGCATGACAAGCCAGGAAATTTCCCGGCTGTAGTGCGATAGTGAGTTAGATCAGCCGCAGATCAGGGGACGGCACGGCGGGACGTAGCTGATAGGCGGACCCATGCACACGCCACCGCACAGCCTCGGGCTCGAAAGGGTCGCAGAGGTCTTCTCCGGTCATGACGACGTCGTCGGCGTGACCGGCTCCGCGTACGCGATCGGTCCCGATCTCGTCCTGACCTCGGGGCAGGTCGTGGACTCCGGCGGGCCCTGCCATGTTCGGCCCGCGTGGTCGGACCGGTGGCTGCCGGCCGTGCAGGTGTGGCGGGGCCGGGGCGGCGCGGACGCGGTGCTGCTGCGGGTCTCCGAGCCGGCCTGGGCGTCCGTGGCGGGCATCGAGCACACCCGGTGGGGCCGGGTCGCGGGCACGACGGCGCGGTGCGTGGCGTCGGGGTTCGGGCAGGCCGGGGAACGGGGCCCGGCGCGCCCGCCCGAGACGGTGACCGGGCTGGTGGATCCGCCCACCGGCTTGGTGTCGCGGGCGTTGACGGCCCGCGTGGTGAGCCCCGACTTCGAGACACGGCCCGTCGCGCTGTGGCACGGGCTCCCTGGTGCCGCGCTGCTCGCCGAACCGGCCGGGCAGATCGTCGGCGTCGTCGCCGCGTACGCGCCGCGCCGGTTCGACGTCGTGCCCGTGAGCGCGCTGGTCTCGGACGAGCGGTTCCGTGAGCTGACGGGCGTCGCGCCGTGGCGCGTCGAAGCCGTCTCCGCCGCCCCCGCCATCGCCCTGCGCCACCTCCTCGTCCCCGCCCGCACCCCCACCGGCCCGTTATCGGTCGCTCAGCCCCACGCTCCGGCCACGCCCACAGGGGCACCGCTCCTGGCCGCCCCGGCCTACCCCGGCTCGGCCACCCCGCCAGGCGCGCCGGACACGCAGGAGGTTCATCCGCCCTCGCCGGACCCACTGGCCGCCCCGGCCTACCCCGGCTCGGCCGCTCCGCCGGGCCCGCCGGACGCGCAGGTTCACCCGCCCTCGCCGGACCCGCTGGTCTTCCCGCGCCCGGAGGGCTCGCCGGGCGTGCCAGGCGCGGCGGGGTGGGCCGAGCTGGCGGCGGGGCGTGCTGTGGTGCCGTTCCTGGGGCGGGAACGGCCGCTCGGCGAGTTGCGGGCGTGGGCCGGTGAGGCGTCATCGCTGTCGATCGCCGTACTGACCGGACGAGGCGGGACAGGAAAGACGCGGCTGGCCGGTGAGCTGTGCGCGGAGCTGGAGGCGCTGGGCTGGGACGCGGGTTTCCTGCCGCTGGACACGCTCGCCGCCGTACTGTCCGCGCCGCACACCGGCGACCTCAGGGAGAACGGCACGGCGGGGCAAGGCGTCAGGTTGGAGGCCGTACGCCCGACGCTGATCGTGCTCGACGGGCCCGAGGCGTCGCCGCCGCTGGTGGGCGAGCTGGTACGGCGGCTGGCCCGGCACGGCCGCAACCCCCGCGTACGGCTGCTGCTGGTCGCCCGCGAACCCGGCGACGGCGACTGGTGGCGCCGCCTGGACACGGCGGCCGGCGGCAGGCTCAGGCGTCTCAACACCACGACGGTCCAGCTCAACGCCCACCCGCTGACGCTCCCCGAACGCCGGCAGCACGCGCTGGCGGCGATGCGAGCCTTCACCTCCCTCAGTGCCACGGCCTCCGGCCCGTCTGAGCCCGGTCTCACGCTGCCTGATCTCACAGGACCTGATCCCACAGGGCCTGATCCCACCGGGCCTAATCCCACCGGGCCTGATCCCACAGGGCCCGGGGCCGAGGCCGCGCTGCTCGGACCGCCTCGGCTCGACGACCCGGAGTACGGCCTCCCCCTCCACGTCCATCTGGCCGCGCTGCTGCGGCTGGACGGCGCGCCTCACGTGAGTGGCGAGGAGCTGATCGGCCGGTTCCTCACCCGGGAGTGGGCCCGCTGGCTCCGGCTCTGGCCGGACGATCCGAACCGGCCCGACGACGCGACCGCTCATCAGCCCGGGGCTCACGAACGCTCCAGCGACGCAATCGCTCATCAGCCCGGCGCACACGAACGGCCCGGCGAGGCGGCCGTTCACCTGCCCGAGGAGCACGAGCGGCCCGGCGTCGCGCCCGGCCACGGCCCTCAGCGAGACGACCGTTCCGGTGATGTGCTCGCTCCAGAACCCGGCGCGTTCGAGTGGTTCGAGAGCCGGGCCGAGCGCCGGCCGGAGGGGCTGAGGCGGCTAGGGGAGCTGGCGGCGTGGCAGGCGGTGGCCGTGCTGGTGCTCACCGAGCCCCGCGCCGACGAGCTGCCCGCGCTGCTCACGGCCGTCCCTGGCATCCGCACCGGCACGGGGGGTGTCGCCGGGGAGGTGGCCCGGTGGCTGGGGCGGCTCGGGGTGCCGGCCCAAGGGTTCGATGTGGTGGCCGAGCTCCTGCTGGACGAGACCGAGGACCTGGACGCGCTCGTTCTCGCCGTACACGACCACGAGGCACGGACGACGGCGCACCTCGTACGGATGCTGGACGTCCTGCGCCTCGCGGCCGGTCGCGAGCGGGTGCGGGCGGCGCTGTGGTCGCTGATCGCCAGCCGCATCGGCCGGCTGGTCGCGGCGGCCGTCGCCGATCCCGCGAGCAGGCTCGGCGACGTGCTCAACGCCGCGCTGGCCCTGTTCGCCGATGATCGGCAGCTCGCCGAGGCGGTGGCCGCGCTGCCCGTGGCGCAGCCGGGCAACGCCGGTCCCGGCCTCCGCAACGGCGGGCTCGGCCTGCGGGCGCTGGACGTGACGCTCGCCGAGCTGACCGTGCGGCATCGGCGCACCACCGGCGAGCGGGCCGCGCTGGCCGGGGCGCTGGCGTGGTGGTCGCGCGGGCTGGCGGCCGTCGGCAGGGTGGGCGAGGCGGTCGCGGCGGCGGGTGAGGCCGTGGAGGTGTACGCGGGCGCTCCCCCGTACGAGGACGCGGCGGGGCATGCGGAGGCGCTGTTCGGGCTCGGGGCGTACCTGCTGCTCGGTGGCGAGGCCGCCGGGGCGCTCAAGCCCGCCCGAGAAGCGGCGGCCCGGTTCAGCGTGCTCGCCGAGGACGACCCCCGCTACGCCTGGCCGGCGGCGCGTGCCCAGTACAACGTGGCGTGTGCGCTGCTGGAGAGCGGGCGGCTTGATGAGGCGGTGGCGGCGTTCGAGGCGGCGGGCGGGCACCCCGGCTTCGCGTCCTACCTGACGGCTCTCCTCGCCGTCCTGCCCTCCTCCGGCCCCGGCCCCGACGCAACCGGCCTCGCAGCAGGAAACCTCGCGGCAGGAAGCGGGGACCGCACAAGCGCGCCCGCACCCGGCCCCGGCGGCCACGCCACGGATGGCCTCGCCGCGTGGGGCACGACCGGGCTCACCGGCACGGGCAGGCCTACCAGCGCGAGCGGGCTCACCGGCACGGGCAGGCCCACCAGCGCGAGCGGGCTCACCGGCGCGGGCGGGGCTGCGGCGGCGGTGGCGAGTGAAGGCGCGGCGGTGACCCCCAGCGGGCTGCTGCTCGCCGGGGCGCAGGAGGTGGTGGCGGGGCCGGAGCCGTTGGCGCCGTTCGACCAGGTCGGTACGGCGGAGGTGCTGCCCGAACTGGCGGGGTGCCTGGCGGTCGCGGTCACGTCCGCGCTCAGGGGCGTCGCGCCGGCGAACCGCGATGTCGCGCACGGGCTGCACCTCGTCGCCGCCTGGCTGGAGACGAACGGCAGGCGGTCCGAGGCGCTGGCCCCGGCCGGGGAGGCGGTGGCGCGGCTGCGGGGGCTGGCGGCCGAGGAGCCGGAGCTGCGGGCGATGCTGGCGTCGGCGGCGAGCGTGGTGTCGAGGCTGCACGCGGGGCTCGACGACCTGGACGCGGCGATCAGGGCGGCGGCGGAGGCCGTACGGAACCTGCGATCCCTCGTGACGCTCGACCCCGCCGAGCACCGGAACGCCCTGGCCGGCCGGCTGCTCGACCTGGGCGAGCTGCTGCTGGCCGACGACCGCCCTGATGAGGCGCTTGAGCCGTTGCAGGAGGCGATGGCCGTGCCGGTGGAGGCGGTCGAGGGGCACCGGGCGACGCAGGCCAGGGGCCGCCGGCTGCTCGGCCTGTGCCTGGACGGCCTGGGCCGCACGTCCGACGGCCTCGCGCAGCTGGAGATGGCGGCCGAGCTGTACGACGTGCTGAGCGTCGAGGATCCCTCCTACCGCCGGTACGGCCCCGAGGTGCGGGCGCGGCTGCGCAGGGGCGGTGAGCAGGACCGGCCCGCCGACGAGCCGTGGCTGCTGCGGATGGTGCTCGACCGGCCGGAGGAGGCGGTGGCCAGGGCGGAACGGCGGCTCGCCGAGCGCAGGGAGGCGGTGGAAAGCGCCGGTACGCCGGAGATCGAGCGTATTCATGCGTACCTGTCGGCTCAGGCGGACCTCGCCCGGGTGTGGGCGGACACGGGACGGGCCGGTGAGGGGTTCGCGCTCGCCATGCAGGCGGCCGAGCTGCTCGAACGGCATGCCGCGCCCGACCGGCCGCACGCCATCGCCGTGGGCATGGTGGCGGCGGCGCTCGGCCGTTCGCTGGTCGGGCTCGGACGGTACAAGGAGGCGATCCCGCACCTGCTGACCGCGATCGAGGCGAGCCGGCCGCAGGCGGGCGCCCGCGCTGAGCTGGCCGAGCTGCTGATCCTGGAGACTTTCGCGCTGTCGCGCGCCGACTGCCCGTCGGACGCGGATGCTGCGGCCGGGCGGCTGGTCGAGCTGTACACGTCGCTGGTGAACGAGGGCGCGGCCCGTCCGATCGCGCTGGCCGGCGCGCTGCGGCTGCAGGCCGGGATCCGCTTCGCCCGGCAGGACATCACGGGCGCGCTGGCCTCCGCCGACCGGGCGCTCGCCCTGCTCCCGCTGCCCGCGGACGACGACGAGCTGCTGCTCGCCGCCGGATGCCACGAGCTGGCCGGGCTGTGCCTGGCGGAGCTGCACGAGCCGGAGGCGGCCGAGGCGCGACTGGCCGACGGCACGGCGAAGCTGGCGGCGCGGGCCGGGCGGGTACCTGACGACTTCATGAGCGTTCACGTGCTGGCGCTGGTCCGGCTCGCGCGGCTGCGGGTGGAGCAGGAGGGGCCGTCCGCCGGGATCGAGCTGTACGCGCGGATCCTCAGCATCCGTCCGCTGCCGGAGGCGGACGCGCTCGACGCCCTCATCACGGCGATAGAGGAGTACGCCCGTGATGTGCGGGCGGCCCAGCCCGGCGACCCTGACGGGTGTGAACCCGACGCCGGTGCCCTCGTGGACATCGGCGGGCTCGTCGAGCCGCTGGCCGCGTTCACCGAGGCACTGGAGCGCGAGGTGCCGCTCAGCGGCGAGGGCGGCAAGGACGTGCATGACCGCTACGGCCGCTGCCTGATGATCCTCGTGGCCACCGCGGACCGGAGCGCCGCCCAGGTGGCGGAGCTGGCCGTGCGCGTGTACCGGGGCTCGCCGCCGTCTCCCCCGCCTGCCGCGCATCTCTCGGCCGGGCGCTCGCCGCACTCGCCGCCGCCCGTCCCGCGCTGCCCGTACTGGAACAGGCCGTCGCGCTGCTGGACGACCGCGACCCGCGCCTGCTGGCGGAGATCCTGCACGACTACGCCGGGGCGCTGCTCGACCAGGGCCGGGCGGTGGAGGCGCTGGCGCACTGCGAGCGGGCCGCGGACCTGTGCGACGAGCTGGACGATCCGGCCGTGGCGGCGGCGGTGTTCGCGCGGCTCGGTTCCGCGCTGGCCGCGCTCGACCGGCCGCAAGCGGCGCTTGAGGCGATCGCGTGGTCGCTGGCCGAGGTGGACAGGGCCGCCGAGGAGGACGTGGAGCTGCCGCTCGTGCGGGCGCGGGCGATCCAGGTGCGCGGCAGGGTGCTGCGGATGTCCGGGCGCGGGCAGGAGGCGCTGGCGCACCTGGTGGAGGCGTTGCGGCTGTTCAGGAGGCTGCCCGAGCCGCAGGCCGCCGCCGAGACGGCCGCGCTGATCGCCGACGACCTGCTGGCGGAGGGCCGCCCAGAGCAGGCCATCAAGTACGCCGAGATCGCCGCGAACACCCACGAACAGGGCACCGTCCAGCGGGTCCTCGCCACCCAGCGGCTGATCAGGTGCCACATGATGCTGGGCCGCCTGGCCGAGGCCAACACGCTGGTGGAGGCCCTGATCCCGGTGGCCAGGCGGACGCCGGGCGACCTGACGTTCCGGGCGATCCTGGCGGACTCGCTGGCGCAGAGCTCCGAGCTACTGCCCCTGCTCGGGCTGGACGACGGCGGCGAGGCGGAGGCGAGGGCGCGCGAGGCGATCACCGTCTACGACCAGTTGCTGGCCGCGGGCACGAACGCGCAGGCCCTGCACATCAGCCGGGCGGGCGCGTGCCTGACGCTGGCCGGGGCGCTCAGAATGCGGGGGCGGCCGGCGGAGGCGGTGCAGCCGCTGCGGGAGGCGGTGGCGGCGCTCGAACGTTTCTCGCCCGGCAACCCGATGCAGGCAGGGCTGCTGTCCAGGGCGATGCTCATGCTGGGCGACGCGCTGATGGAGGCGGGCCGGGCGCTGGAGGCGGGGCTGGTGTTCCATCGCGGTACGCAGGTCACGCGCGACCCGCTGGCGAGAGCGGTGGCGCACGCCCGGTTCGGCGCGTGCCAGCAGGACCTGTGGCGCGACGACGCCGCCGACGCCGCGCTGCGCGTCTCCGCCGACCTGCTGCGCGGCCTGCCCCGCGAGGCCACCTCGGATCTGCTCCAGGACGTGCTGCGGCGCAGGCTCGCGCTGCTGGAGAAGGCGGGACGGTCGGCCGAGGCGCAGGCGATCCAGGACGAGCTGGCCCGCCTGGCCCCCTGACCGGTCGAAGCCGGAAGCGGCCCCTGACCTTGACCGATCCAAGCCGGAAGCACCCCTGGCCCCTTGACCGATCGAAGCCGGAACCGGCACGGAAGGGGAGCCCTGCTAGGCGTTCTGGGCGGTCTCCCTGGCCCACCGGTAGTCGGCCTTCCCGGCCGGCGAGCGCACCATCTCGTCCACGAACGCGTACGTCCGAGGCACCTTGTACCCGGACAGCCGCGTCCTGCAGTGCGCGTCCAGCTCCTCCCGCGTCACCTCCACGCCGGGCCGCAGCTCGATGACGGCGGCGACCCGGCTCCCCCACCGCTCGTCCGGCACCCCGGTCACCACCGCGTCGGACACGGCCGGATGCCCTTTGAGCACCGCCTCGACCTCCTCGGGGAACACCTTCTCGCCGCCGGTGTTGATGCACTGGGAGCCGCGCCCGAACACGTTCACCGTGCCGTCCTTCTCGACGGTGGCGAGGTCGCCGGTGAGCAGCCAGCGGGTGCCGTCCTCGTCGGTGACGAACGTGCGTGCGGTCTTCTCGGGGTCGTTGTAGTAGCCGAACGCCACCCGCCCCGACCGCGCCACGGTGCCGATCCGCCCGGAGCCCGGCTCGACGGGCCGGCCACGCTCGTCGAGCACGGCCAGCCGGACGACGGCGTTGGGCTGGTAGCGCAGGCCCTTCTCAGGCGATGACCCGGCCACGGCGGAGGCGGTGTAGCCGGACTCGGTGGAGCCGAAGTTGTCGAGGATCATCACATTCGGCAGCAGCTCCTGAAGCCGGTCGCGGACGGCGCCCGACAGGATCGCGCCGGTCGAGCTGATCACGAAGAGCGAGGACACGTCGTACGAGCCGGACTCCAGCTCGTCGGCGATCGGCCTGGCCATGGCGTCGCCGGTGATGTTGATCGTGGTCACGCGCTCGCGCCCGATGGTGCGTAACACCTCGGCGGCGTCGAACTTGCGCACGTACACCATGGCCGAGCCCATCCAGAACGCGATCCACGTGGCCATCTGCGCGGCGCCGTGCATGAGCGGCGGCGCGGCCATCATCACCATCGGGCTGGCCTTGACCGCCTCGTCGATGACCTCCTGCGGGGTGGCGCGCGGCTCGCCGTACGGATTGCCGCCGCCGAAGCCCATGAACAGGTCCTCGACGTGCCACATAGCGCCCTTGGGCAAGCCGGTGGTGCCGCCGGTGTAGATGATGTAGATGTCCTGGCCGGAGCGGGCGGGGAAGCCGCGCTCTGCCCTGCCGCGTTCCAGGGCGTCCGCGTACGGCACGGCTCCGCCGATCGCCGGTGGCCCGCCCACGGCGATGAGGTGGTCGAGCAGCGGCGCCTGCCCGGCGACGGCGGCCACGCGCGGCTCGAACTCCACGTCGTAGACCAGCGCCCGCAGGTCGGCGTCGCGGTAGAGGTAGAGCAGCTCGGCCTCGACGTAGCGGTAGTTGACGTTGATCGGCACGGCGCGGATCTTCAGCGCGGCGAGCAGCCCGGCGACGTACTCGACGCCGTTGCACAGGTGCAGCCCGACGTGCTGGTTCGGCTGGACGCCGAGGTCCATGAGGTAGTGGGCGAGCCGGTTGGATTCGGCGTCGAGCTCGGCGTACGTGCGCCGCTGGTCGCCGCAGACGATGGCCGTGCGTTCCCCGATCGCGTCCGCGAGCCCCTCGAACAGGTCGGCGTGGTTGAACTCCATCAGGGCATCTCCCGTCCGACGATCCACATCGCGAAGAACTGGGCTCCCCCGCCGTAGGCGTGGCCGAGCGCCAGGCGGGCGCCGTCCACCTGGTGTTCACCGGCCATGCCGCGCACCTGGAGCGCGGCCTCGGCGAACCTGATCAGTCCGGACGCCCCGATCGGGTTGCTGGAGAGCACGCCGCCGGAGGCGTTCCACGGGATGTCGCCGCCGAGCGCGGTGGCGCCCGACTCGGTGAGCTTCCAGCCCTCGCCCTCGGCGGCGAAGCCGAGGTTCTCCAGCCACATCGGCTCGTACCAGGAGAACGGCACGTACACCTCGGCCACGTCGATCTGGCGGCGCGGGTCGGTGATGCCGGCCTGGCGGTAGACGTCGGCGGCGCAGTCCTTGCCGGCCTGCGGGTTCACGGTGTCGCGTCCGGCGCGGAAGATCGGCTCGGAGCGCATGGCGGTGGCGTGCACCCACGCGGGCGTGCCGGTGACGGCCCGTTCCGAGGCGAGGACGAGCGCGCAGGCGCCGTCGCTGGAGGGGCAGGTCTCCAGGTAGCGGATGGGCTCCCAGAGCATGGGCGTGGATTCGACCATCTTCTGGTCGATGCCGGGGATCTTGAGGTGCGCGTACGGGTTCTTCAGCGCGTTCAGCCGGTCCTTGACCGCGACGAGCGTGCCGATGTGGCCGGGCGCGCCGGTTCTGCGCATGTATTCGCGGATGTGCGGGGCGAAGTAGCCGCCCGCGCCGACGACGAGCGAGGAGCTGAACGGCAAGTGGGTGGACAGGGCCCAGGTGGCGTTCGACTCCGACTGCTTTTCGAAGGCGACGACGAGGACCCGGTCGTGCACGCCGCCCTGCACGAGCGAGGCGCCGACGATGGCGGTGGAGCCGCCGACGCTGCCCGCGGTGTGCACGCGCATCAGCGGCTTGCCCGCCGCGCCGAGCGCGTCGGCGAGGTACAGCTCGGGCGTCATCACGCCTTCGAACAGGTCGGGCGCCTTGCCGACGACCACCGCGTCGATGTCCGTGAACGTCAGCCCGGCGTCGTCGAGTGCCCGCAGCGCCGCCTCGCGGACGAGCCCGGCGATGGAGACGTCGCGCCGCTTGGTGGTGTAGCGGGTCTGGCCGACGCCGATGACCGCGCACCTGTTCATCGGGCCTCCAGGACGGTGACGAGGTTCTGTTGCAGGCAGGGTCCAGCGGCGGCGTGCGCGACGGTGCGGCGCGCGGTGCCGTCGTGGATGCGGCGGGCGGCCTCACCGATGCGGATGAGGCCGGTGGCCATGACGGGGTTGGCGGCGAGCGGGCCGCCCGAGGGGTTGATGACGGTGTCGCCGCCGAGTTCCAGGGCCTCGCGCAGGATGAGCTCCTCGTGCGGGAACTGGGCGTGCAGCTCGGCCACCTCGACGGGGCCCTTGGCGACGCCCGCGGCGCGGGCAGCGTCGGCGGCCGAGCCGGATCTGGCGAGGTCGCGCAGGCCGAGGTAGTGGGGTTCGACGCGGTGTGCGATGCCGGTGATGTAGGCGGGGCTGTCGCACAGCTCTCCGGCGCGCTCTCCGGCGGCGAGCACGACGGCGGCGGCGCCGTCGGTGACGGGCGGCACGTCGATCCTCCTGAGCGGCCGTACCGCGTAGTCCTCGTAGTCCTCGTAATCCTCCTCTCCGTGGGCCTCGGGCTCCGGCAGGTCCAGCGCGTACGGGTTGGCGCGCCCGTCGGCCCGGCTGCGGCGGACGATCTCGTCGAGCTCCTTGGGCTCCGCGCCGACGGCGGCGGCTTGGAGCGCCGCGTAGGAGAGCAGGTCGAGGCCGAGCGGGGCCAGGTAGTAGGGGTCGAGCTGGAGCGTCATGATCGTGCGCAGGTCGCCGAGCGACGACTTGCCGAAGCCGTAGACGAGGGCGGTGTCGACGTCGCCGTGCTGGAGGCGGACCCACGCCTCGTACAGGGCCCAGGCGCCGTCCATCTCGACGTGGCTTTCGGAGATGGGCGGCCAGGCGGCCAGCGCGTCGAGCGCGGAGACGAACGAGAACGGCGCCCCCGCCAGGTAGTCGCAGCTTCCCGAGCAGGTGAAACCGAACCGGGTGAGCCCGGTGCGTTCTCTGACCTCGTTGATGACCGGGGTGATCATCTCGGGTTCGCTGAGGCCGGTGTCGTGATCGGTGTGCCGCGTCTGGGCGAACGCGACGATCGCCACTTCTCTCATGACAGCTCCACGTCGGGCTCGCCGGTGGGGGCGAACCAGCGGATGTTCGCCATGGACGCCGTGCGCTCGCTCTCGGGGACCCAGACGGCCTTGACGCGCATGCCCTGCCGTACCTCGTGGGCGGGCACGTCGCCGACGAGCGCGATCATGGGGATGTCGGTGCCGTCGAGCAGGATGTACGCCGACACGAACGGCACCTGCGGCGCCCTCGGGTCGGGCAGGTTGTTGATGGCGAACGTGGTGACGGTCCCGGTGTCGGGCACCTCGACGGTGTCCGGGATGGCGGTGCCGCATTCGGGGCAGGCCGACCGGTACGGCACGTACACCTTTGCGCAGCGCTCGCAGCGCCCGCCGAGGAGGACGCCGCGTGCGATGCCTTCGAGGAAGACGCGCAGCGCGCCGCCCGCCTTGATGCGGTATTCGGTGCGGACGTCGGCGCGGATCTGGGAGACCTCGGGGACGAAGTGCGAGATGTCGGTGATGTGGCCGGTGGGCTTCTCGCGCCAGACCGGCCAGACGCGCAGGCCCTGCCGCAGCGCCTTGGGGTGGCCGGGGTCCACGGCGTGCACGAGGTCGGTGTCGGCGCCGTCGAGGCGGATGAACGCCCAGGCGAAGGGGCGGTCGAGGGGGTGGCCGGGCAGCGGCTCGGCCACCCAGGCCCAGGTGGTGACCGTGCCGGCGGGGCCGACCTCGACGTACTCGCCGGTGACCGGATCGCCGGTGGCGGGGTCGTACTCCAGGGGCGGCACCAGCACGCGGCCCTCCGTCGTGCGCACGCCGACGAGGCGGCGGGCGCGTAACTCGCTGAGGAACCGGCCGATCACCGGCCCCGTGGTACGGGTGTAGCCGCCGGGGAACTCCAGGACGTGCTGCGCGACCAGCGGATCGGCCGGGGGATCAGCCAGGGGCTCAGATGGCACGGTCGTGTCCCTCCCAGTACGGGGCGCGGAGCTTGCGTTTGAGCAGCTTGCCGTTGGGCTCGCGGGGCATCTCGGCGATGAAGTCGATGCTCTTGGGCCACTTCATCCTGGACAGGCGGCCCTCCAGCGAGGCCAGCAGCTCGGCGGCCAGCTCCGGGCCGGGCACGGCGTCGGGGGCGGGTTCGACGACGGCCTTGATCTGCTCGCCCCACTCCTCGTCGGGAATGCCGAACACGGCGACGTCCGCCACCTTGGGGTGGACCATGAGCTCGTTCTCGATCTCGGCCGGGTAGATGTTCGCGCCGCCGGAGATGATCATGTCGGCTTTGCGGTCGCAGAGGTAAAGGAAGCCGTCCTCGTCGAGGTAGCCGATGTCGCCGACGGTGAAGAAGTCCTTGAGGCGGTTCGCGGCGGTCTTGCCGGGGTCGCCTTTGTACTCGAACGTGGCGCCCATCATCTTCATGTAGATCGTGCCGGGCGTGCCGTTGGGCACCGGTTCGCCCTGCTCGTCGACGATCAGCAGCTCGCTGATGGGCCAGGGCTTGCCGACCGTGCCGGGGTGCGCCTTCCAGTCCCCGGGCGTTGCGAGGGTGCCGCCGCCCTCGGTTGCGGCGTAGTACTCGTACACGCAGTCGCCCCACCAGTCGAGCATCGCCCGCTTGACGGGGACGGGGCAGGGCGCGGCGGCGTGGATCATCCAGCGCAGCGAGGACAGGTCGTAGGCGGTGCGGGTCTTCTCCGGCAGCGCGAGCAGCCGCTTGAAGTGCGTCGGCACCAGGTGGGAGCTGGTGACGCGGTGCCGCTCGCACAGGCGCAGCATCTCCTCGGCGTCGAAGCGGTCCATGTAGACGAGCGTGTGGCCCATGTGCAGGGCGGTGCCGCCGAACTGGGTGACCGCCGTGTGGTAGCTCGGCGAGGTGACGAGGTGGACGTTGGGGCGGCCGGGCGTGATGCCGAACAGCGTGAGCAGGAACGCCATCAGCTCGGCCCCGTCGTCCGGGTCGAGGCCGCTGAGCGGCCGCTTGACGCCTTTGGGCTTGCCGGTGGTGCCGGAGGTGTAGTGCATGGTGGCGCCGGCGGTGCGGTCGCCTGGCGCGGTGTCCGGCCGGCCGCCGGTCAGGTCGCTCTCCGGGCGGAACCCGGGAGCGTCGCCGCCGATCGAGAAGCGCCGGTCGGGCGCGATGGCCTCGGCGCCGCGCGTGCCCTCGGTGAGGAAGCGCGGGTGCACGAAGAACGCCTCGGCCTCGCTGTCGGCGACGATGTACGCGATCTCCGGGCCGGTGAGATGCCAGTTGACCGGCGTGTAGTACCAGCCCGCCTGCAGGGCCGCCAGGTAGAGGACGAGGCCGTCGGCGCCGTTGGGCACCAGGCCGCAGATGCCGTCGCCGGGCCGGAGGCCGAGTGCGCGCAGCCCGTGCACGAGCCGGTTGGAGCGGGCCAGGAGATCGCCCGCGCGGTGCTGCCTGCCATCGGGGTCCACGGCCGCGATCCACTCGGGATCCGCCTGCGCGAGCCTCCAGAAACCGAGCGTGCCCATCTGATCTCCTCAGCGTTGGGCGGGCAAAACAGGAACCTGTTCTCGTTTCTGGTGGGAGCGTATCCTGGGCCAAAGTCCGTAGCAAGCGCTTGATCTAGCGACTTACGGAGGCATCGTGGAGCTCTTGCCGATCAGCACGCCGCACTGCCGGATCGAACGCGACGGCCACGTTCTCATCGTCACCATGAACCGGCCCGAGGCCCGCAACGCGCTCTCCGCGGACATGCTGATCGGCCTGGCCTCGGCGTGGGCGTACGCCTCGGAGGAGCCCTGCGTACGGGTGGCGATCCTGACCGGCGCAGAGGGCACGTTCTGCGCCGGGGCCGACCTCAAGGCGATGGGGCAGCCATCGAGCGACCCCGAGGTGCAGGCCCGCGCCGCCGAGATCCCGGACTTCCACTGGAAGGGCCTGCTGCGCGAGGACCTGCCGACGAAGCCGGTCATCAGCGCGGTCGAGGGCTACGCGGTGGCCGGCGGCACCGAGCTGCTGGTGGGCACCGACCTGCGGGTGGCGGCCGAGTCGGCGACGCTCGGGCTCTTCGAGGCCAAGCGGGCGCTGTTCCCGATGGGCGGCAGCGCCGTACGGCTGCCGCGCCAGATCCCGTACTGCCACGCCATGGACCTCCTGCTGACCGGGCGCGCGATCACGGCGGCGGAGGCGCTGTCGATGGGGCTGGTCAACCGCGTCGTCCCCGACGGCCAGGCGCTGGCGGTGGCCCGCGAGCTGGCCGACGACGTCGCCGCCTCCGGCCCGCTCGCCGTTCAGGCGATCCTGCGCACCTACCGCGACACGCTCGGCCTGCCCGAGCCTGAGGCTTTGAAGGTGTCGGACGAGCTGGGCTGGCCGGTGATCGGCTCGGAGGACGCCAAGGAGGGCACCCGCGCCTGGCGCGAAAACCGCCCCGCCCGCTACGAGGGCCGGTGACACCGGGAGCCGACGTCCGGCGAGCGCGCCGGCTTCCACCGGACGACACCGTCGCTGATCGCGGCACGGCGAGTCGCGCCGGGGCCCTGCCGTGGCGCGACGCTGTCGTACAGGTGCGGCCGCGGCGGGTGACGGTGTCGTGCCAAGCGTGCGGGTCAGTCGGTGGTGAGGCGCTGGAGGCGGGCGCAGGCTTCGGCGTACTCCTCGACCAGGGAGTAGACGACGTCCTTGGCGGGTTTGACCTGGTTCATGATGCCGATGATCTGGCCGGCGGGGAACGTGGCGAGCTCGGCGGCACCGGAGCGGCCGATGCGGCGCAGGGCGTCGGAGACCAGCATGAACTGCAGCGGCATCGGCAGCGTGCCCGGCGACTCCTCCGACTCCCACGCCTCGGTCCACGCGTTCTTCAGCAGCCGGGCGGGCTTGCCGGTCCAGCTCCGCGAGCGGACGGTGTCGCGGGATGTGGCGTCGAGGATGCGGCGCCTGGCCATCTCGGGGGTGTCGGCCTCCTCGACGGTGAGCCAGATCGAGCCCGTCCACACGCCCTCGGCGCCGAGGGCCATCGCGGCGGCCATCTGGCGACCGTTGCCGATGCCGCCCGCCGCCAGCACCGGTACGTCCACCGCGTCCACGACCTGCGGGATGAGCACCATGGTGGAGATCTCGCCGGTGTGCCCGCCGGCCTCGGTGCCCTGGGCGACCACGACGTCCACCCCGACCTCGACCTGCTTGAGCGCGTGGCGCGGGGTGGAGGCGAGCGCGGCCACCTTGACGCCGTGGGCGTGGGCGAGCGTGACCACGTCGGCGGGCGGCGGGCCGAGCGCGTTGGCGAGCAGCGCGATGGGGTGGCGCAGGGCGACCTCGACCTGCGGGCGCGCGGTGGCGTCCGTCCAGCCGAGCAGCACCTTGCCGGGGTCGGCGCCCGCGGACAGCGGCGGCACGCCATGCCTGGCCAGCAGGTTCTCGACGAACGCCCGGTGACCGTCGGGGATCATCGCCTGGAGGCGGCCGACCAGCTCGTCGGGCGCGAAGTCGGCGCCCTCGTACGAGGCCGGCATGACGACGTCCACCCCGTACGGCCGGCCGTCCACGTGGTCGTCGATCCACGTGAGCTCGACTTCGAGCTCTTCCGGGGTGAAGTAGAGCGCGCCGAGCACGCCCATGCCGCCGGCCTTGCTGACGGCGGCGACCACATCCCGGCAGTGGCTGAACGCGAAGATCGGTAGCTCGATTCCGAACATGTCCGTGACGCGTGTCCGCATGGCCTGACGATACGTCCGCGATACAGCGAACTGCAACGTGTTCTAGCCTAGAATCTTTGAACTACTACTGGCGGGTAACAAGCTTTTGTAACCCGTTCTAGTCAAGCTTCGCGTCAATGAAAAAGGGCCCGTTCGAAACGGGCCCTCAAAGCGTTGCGGTACTCAGGCGGCCGCGGCCGGGCGGCGCAACCCCAGGATGACGCCGGCCACGACGAGCACGACGCCGACGATCAGCAGCACCAGCGGGATGACGTTCTTCAGCAGGTTGATGGCGTTCTTGGACTGCTCGGCGTTCTTGACCAGCTCGTCCACGGTCTTGTCGGTCATCTTCGCGGTCGCGACGAAGGCCTCCGAGCGCTCGACGCCGTCCTGCGTCTTCAGCACCTCGTGACGCTGCACCTCCTGCCGCACCGGAGACCCGGTGACCGGCTCGACCCAGTAGGTGGTCTTGCCGTCGTACCAGCGGTCGACCTGCACGTCGCCGGTGGCGTCCTTGATGCCGAGCACGTTGGCGGGCGCGGTGCGGGTCTCGGTCTTGGTCGGCGGCACCTGCTGCTCGAAGACGTAGACCGGCAGGCCGTTGACCGTGTCCTCGCGGACGAACGTGGCGTCGAACGCCTTCTGCGCGGTGGCGTTGAACACCTTGTACGTCTTCTTCTCCACGTTGAACGGGAACTTGTAGACCTGCCCCTCCATCTGCACCGGCGTCTTCTCGACGCTCGCGCCGCAGCAATTCAGGGCCTCGCCGGTGTAGCGGTCGAAGGCGCTGCGCCGCTCGGACAGCTCGATCAGGGGCCGCTTGTTGGTCACGTCGTTGACGACCATGGCCTCGTCCCAGACCACCCGCTCGCTGGTGGCCTCCTTCACGTCGCCGCGGGTGGTGACGATGATGTCGAGATCACCGGTCAGCACCTTGAGGTCCTGCAGCGAGAAGTACCGGGCGTTCTTGGCCTCGAGCCGCGAGATGCCGAACTGGTCGGCGGGCGCGGAGATGATCTTGTCGGCCGCCCAGAATCTCAGCAGCGGCGCCAACGCGATGAAGAAAGCCCCGAACCCGATGAGGACGAGCGTGGAGATGCGACCCATCGAGGCCTCCGCATTGTAGAACATGTTGTCGTTCGGTGCGTTCGTCGAGCATCAAAGTATGACAGGGGGTGCAGCCGGTCAGCGGCGGCGGAACCACCGCAACCAAATTGATAGAAACAAGTTCTATCGTAGTTTCGGAGACCGGCAGCGGACATCTGGAGCGTGGATGAAGGGCAGGGACGCCGCACTCGACGGCATCCGCGCGGTGGCCGCGCTCGGCGTCTGGCTGCTGCACGTCGGGAGCAACACCGGCGTCATGTACCGCGACGGCATGCTCAACTGGCTGATGAGCCGCCTGGGCATCGCCGTCCCCATCTTCTTCCTCCTGTCGGGCCTGCTGCTCTACCGCCCGTGGGCGCGCGCGGTGATCGAGGATACGCCACGGCCGCGGCCGCTCGGCTACCTGTGGCGCCGGGTGCTGCGCGTCATGCCCGTCTACTGGCTGGTGAGCGCGCTCGCCCTGTGGGCGTGGACCTCGTACGACTGGACCGGCTGGCTGAAGTGGATGCTGCTCGCACAGAACTTCTTCCCCGACGACCCGACGCCCGACGGTCTCTACCAAATGTGGACGCTGCCCATCGAGATGTCCTTCTACGTGCTGCTGCCGGTGCTGGCCTGGGCGCTGCACCGGTGGGCGCGCGGCGGCAACCGCCCGGTGCGGCTGCTCGCGGGCATCTCGGTGCTGCCGCTGATCTCGGTGGTCACCGTGGTCGTCGCCCGGCTGGCGGAGCTGCCGGACCTCGCCCTGCTGCTGCCGTACCACCTGGTGTTCTTCGGCTGCGGCATGGCGATGGCGGTGCTGTCGGTGTGGATCGGGCACAGCCGGGTCATCGAGTCGCTGGCCCCGCAGCTCCTGGTGCTCGCTGGCCTGCTGTACGTGCTGCTGAGCACCGAGCTGGCCGGCCCGCGCACGCTCGTGCTGCCCACGCTGTCGCAGTCGCTGTGGCGGCTGGCTTTGGAGACCGCGGTGTCGGTGCTGCTGGTGGCGCCGTTCGCGCTGGCGTCCAGGCCGGAGTCGCTGCGCAACCGGGTGCTCGGCAACCCCGTCGCGGCCTACCTGGGCCGCATCTCCTACAGCTTCTTCCTCTGGCACGCGCCGGTGATCACGCTGCAGCTCAAGCTGACCGGCGCGCAGCCGTTCCAGGCCGACTTCACCAGCGTCGCGGTGGTCTCGTTCGTGGTGACCATGCTGCTGAGCGTCGGCAGCTACCACCTGATCGAGGTGAGCGCGCTCAAGCTCAGCCGACACCGGTCAGCACCTGCCTCGCCGCCGGCAGCTCGCGCCGCTCTTCCCGCCGCGCCGGCTCGCTGACGAGCTGGCCGAACAGCACGCCGACCGCCGCGCAGGAGGCGAGCTGCGGCACCTGATCCATGAGCAGCTCGACGTCGATGCCGTAGTTCCGCAGCGTCATCGCGGCGGCCAGGGACAGCGCGGCCGCGCAGAACGCGCCCGCCGCCGCCCAGTGCGCGGGCCACCGCCTGGCCCGCAGCAGCAGGGTCACCAGCAGCGCGCCGAGCACCGCCAGCATGCCGGGCCAGCTCGCCGTCCAGCCGCCGAACGCCAGCGCCGCCACCACCACGTACGGCGCCCGCGGCCGCGACAGCCGGGCGGCGGATGCGGCGGCGGTCTCGCGCACGTGCTCGGGACGCGGCCCCCGCAGCACCACGGCGACCAGCGCGAGCAGCGCGATCCCGGCGAGGCCAAGCACGAGCGCGAGCCGGTAGAGCCGGTCGGGCAGGTACTCCATCGTCACGGTGCCCGTGGTCCCGGCGGGCAGCTCCCACGCCTGCTTCCAGCCGTCGATCCTGACCGGTTTGAGCGTCTCGCCGCCGATGCTCGCCCGCCAGCCGGCGTTGAAGTTCTCGTTGACGACGAGGAAGGAGTCCTTCGGCGCGCTGACGGCGACCTCGCGCTTGGAGGGCGTCCAGGTGCGCTGCACCACGCCGCCCTCCACGCCGGGCGTCCGCTCGGGCAGCGCCCCGACCACCAGCGCGTCGATCGCGTACGGATCCCAGCCCGCCACCCGCACCCGGTTGTCGCCGGCGGCGAGTGCCGCCTTCGCGCAGCCCGTGATCCGCACCGGCCGCTGTTCGAGCAGGTCGGCGTGGGTGCCGGTGACGCTGGTCGGGATCGTGCGGCCGTTCACCTCGATGGTCGGGCCGAAGCCGCACGCCAGCCGCAGCGGCACGTCGGCGGGCCGCCCCACCGGATCGACGCCGGGGATGACCAGCTCGGTCACCTGCAACCGCTGCGAGAACGGCGTGAAGCGGAGCTTGAGCGTGCGGGTCTTCATCGGCGTGAACGTCACGATGCCGTGCTCGTCCACGCGTCCGCCGCGCACCTGGCCGCCGTCCCCGCTGACGATCACGTCCAGCGTGGCCTGGTCGCCGCCAGGGCGGCCGATCTGGACGCGGGAGACCGTGATCGGCTTCTTCCACGCGACGGTGAGCACGGGCTCCTTGTCGTCGGCGTCGGGGATCCAGGTGGTGCTGTCGTCGCCGTCGAAGGCCGACCTGGGCGAGACCACGGCGTCCTCGCTGAGCTGGGACGAGCCGGTCACGCTGGTCAGGTCCGCACGGATGCGGGTGTAGCGGTCGATCAGCTCGGGGTCGCGCAGCACGGCCGTCCCCCGTACGGTCACGCTCGCCGCGTCGCCGGCGCGGAAGGTGCGGTCGAAACCGGTCTCCTCGCTCTGCTCGGCCAGCGCGACCTCGTTGCACACCCAGCGCTGCGGGTTACGCATGCAGGCGGGCCGGCCGTCGAGGCCGCGGTCCATGACGTACACGTCGCCGCCCTCGCCGGGCAGCCGGATCGTACGCCCGGCCGTGACGCCGGGGATCGACAGCTCGACCACGCCGACGCGCTGGCCGTAGCTCCAGGTGCCGGACGCCGTGGCGGCCACCTTGATCCGCACCCAGCTCGTCGGCCCGTCGGGCACGCGCAGCCGCTGCGGGTCCGTCGTACGGGCGACGTCCTGCACCAGGCTGCCCGCCTCGGTCTCCACCGCCACGCGGGAGACGGACTGGCCGAGCAGCAGGTCGGGCGCGAACATGACGTTCACGTACGGGATTCGCATCCGGCCGCGCAGGTCCACCCGCAGCCACTCGCCGCGCGGGTCCTTCGTGCCGTCGCTCTCCCAGCCGGTCTTCGCGTTGCCGTCCATGGCGGCGTACGGGCCGCGCCCGGTGCTGCTGATCCCGGCCGGCGCGTACGGGTCGGCGACCGACGAGGAGGCGCTGATGCGGGCGATGCCGTCGTACTCGGCCACCGCGGCCTCGTCGAGCCAGCCCTTCTCCAGCAGGTCCAGCGCCCTGACCCCGTCGAAGTCGCTCTTGTGGTCGGCGGTGAGGGTCGGCGACCGGTTCGTGCGCAGCTCGCCGAACGAGCGCTCCTTCAGCCGCAGCGCGTCGCTCACCACGGTGGGCGCCTCGCGGGTGCCCGCGTCGCCGTTGACCAGCACCGGCTCGTCGTCGAGCAGGCCGAGGTCGCCCATCGCGAGCAGCGACTCCGGCGCGCCGCGCACGGCCAGCGCGTCGGCCGCGGGGCGCACGGAGACCAGGTCGGAGGCGCCCGTCACCTCGTACAGCTCCAGCGCGGGGAAGGCCGGGTCCAGCGCGTTCACCGCGTCGTCGGCCTCCCGGTCGCCGACCGGCTCGCCGAACGAGCGCACCTTGGTGATACCGGGCGACTCGCGCAGCGCCTCGTAGACGCGCGACGGCCAGGCGCCCTGGAGGTTCGGCCGGATGAGGTCGTTCCTGACGAGCAGGTAGCGCACGCCCAGCCTGCGCAGCACCTCGGTCACCCCCGCCGAGCCGCGCCCAGATGCCAGGCGCAGGTCGATGGCGTCGAGCAGCCGGGTCAGGCCGACCGAGCCGGGCGGCTCGATCTTCCTGGTGGTCCAGCGGGCGGTGGTCAGCGCCTGGAGCGGCTCGTCCACGGGACGGCCCCAGACGTACTCGGCGAACTTCGCGCCCGGCACGACCAGCACGCCGTCGTCGCCCGCGTTGCGGTCGAGCCAGGCGGCGGCCTCGCGCCAGTGGGCGGGCACCTCCTTGAAGTCGCCGGGCGCGGCCAGGCCCTGGTTGAAGACCGGCAGCACGAGCGCGGTGCAGGCGGCGACGGCGATCGTACGGACCGGCAGCCTGGCGTGACGCGCCAGCAGGTGCGCGAAGCCGAAGGCGAGCGCGAGCCGGACGAGCGGGTCGAACTTGCGCAGGTTGCGCAGCGGCGCGAGCGGCCCGTCGAGCAGCCAGCGCACCGCCTCCGCGGTGACCGGCTCCAGCGCGCTCGCGTGCCCGGCGACCAGCGCGACCACGCCGACCAGGAAGAGCGTCACCAGGAAGCCCCTGGCGGGCAGGTCGCGGCGGGCGAGACCGGCCAGGCCGAGCGCCGCGATCACGCCCGTGACCACGACCATCGAGGCCGCGGTCGCGATCCTGAACCCCGGCGGCTGCTCCAGGACGCCGTTCAGCGGCAGGTAGCGCACCCAGTCGGAGGCGCCGCGCAGCACGTTCGTGAGCGAGGTGACGGCCGTGGTGGTCTCGGCGGTCTCGGTGTACGGCAGGAACGAGAACGCGTACCGGCCGATCAGCAGCAGCGGCAGCGACCAGAACAGGGTGGCCACCGCGACCGCGCCCGACCACCAGCCGAGCAGCCGCCAGCGCGGCACCGGGCGCGGCCTGGTGAGGATGTAGAGCACGGGCGCGACCAGCACGGCCAGCACGGCGACCGCGTTCACGCCGCCGCACAGCGCCACCGCCAGCGCCGACCTGATCGCGCCGCGCGCCCGCTGGCCGGTCTCCGACGCGGTGAGCAGCGGCAGCAGGATCCACGGCAGCATCGCGGCGGGCAGCCATTCGACGGAGATCTCGCCGATGATCGACAGCGTGCGCGGGGCCAGCGCGTACGCCAGTGCCCCCGCGATCCTGGTGCCCGGCGAGCCGATGCCGAGCCGTCCCGCCAGGCGTTCGACGCCGAGGAAGGCCACGCACATCAGCAGCGTCAGCCAGAGCCGCTGCGTCACCCACGGCGGGATCCCCGCCAGGTCGCCCAGCGCGAAGAACGGGCCCATCGGGAAGATGTAGCCGGCCACCTGGTTCTGGAGCTGGCCGAAGTGCTGCAGGTCCCACAGGTGGGCGGCGCGCTCGAGCCAGCCGACCGGGTTGAGCGCGAGGTCCATCTTGGTGTCGGAGATGAGGTGGCCCGGCCGGGTGGTGAAGGCGAGCAGCGCGAAGCCGAAGCAGCACAGCAGCAGCCAGAACCGCCGCCTGGTCGCCTCGCCGACCGGGCGGCCCGCGCCGATGCGCCGCCCGGCCACCAGCTTGTCGGTGGGCAGCAGCGTGGGCGCGGGCAGCAGGGTCCTGACCCGCCCGGTCGCGGGCGGCCTCTCGGGCGGTGTCATGGGCGCTCCCACCCGAGGGCCGGGTCGCCGGCGCAACCGCCGCTGCGGACCTCGCCCGGGTCGCCGGCGCAACCGCCGCTGCGGACCTCGCCCGGGTCGCCGGCGCGCGCCTCGCTCAGGCCGTCGGCGAGGCCCTCGGAGAGCCCGAAGGCCGGGTCGGCGCCTGGGTCGTCGCCGCGCAGGAGTGCGAGGAGGCGTTCGGCGCTGTGGTCCCAGGAGAAGCGGTCAGCCCATGCCCGACATTTCACGCTATAAGTTTCGTCCAGCTCGTCGAGTGCGGCGGCGATCCCCTTGGCCAGCCCCTGAACAGGCTCGCCGTCTTCCAGCAGCAGCCAGCCGGTCTCCCCCGGCCGTACGGCGTCGCGCAGCCCGTCCACGTCGAAGGCCACCGTCGGCACGCCCAGCGCGGCGGCCTCCAGCACGCTCAGCCCCCAGCCCTCGCCCTGGGAGGCGCTGATGTGCAGCCAGGCCCGCGCGACCACCCGCGCCTTCTCCTCCTCAGGCAGGTAGCCGTGGAGCGTGACGCCCTCGGGCAGCCGGGCCCGCAGCGCCGCCTCCTCAGGGCCGCGGCCGATGATGTCCACCGTCAGATCCGGGTGGTGCTCGCGCAGCTCGGCGACGGCGTCCAGCAGCAGGTGCAACCGCTTGTGCGCGACCAGCCGCCCGAGGCAGACCAGGCGCGGCTCGCGGCTCTTTTCGACGGGGCCCGGCTGAACGACGCTGACCCCGTTCGGGATGACGTGGACGGGACCGCGCCACCCGAGCCGCTCGCGCATGGCGAGCTCGGTGGACGGCGAGACGGCCACGCTCGCGTGCCGCCGGTAGCTCCACCGCGAGACCGGCCCTTCGAGGAAGCGCCCGAAGGCCGCGAGCCACCCCGGCATGTGCACGCCGAACTGCCGGTCGTGCACGTGGTGCACCACACAGACCACCCGCGTGCGCCGCCGCACCACCCACGGCGTGAAGAACGGGATGCCGTTCTGGCAGTCGAGCACCGCGTCGAAGCGGCCCCTGCGCAGCAGCAGCCAGGCCAGCACCAGCGGATAGACGGTGAAGACACCACCCATCCGCACGAAGCGCACCCCTTCCACGAGCTCGCTCCTGCGCTGCCCGGGAGCGCGCGCGGTGACGTACGTGACCTGGTGGCCGGCCCGCGCGAAACGGCGGGCCGACTCCCAGGCGAAGGTCTCGGCGCCGCCCGCCTGGGGGTGCCAGGGGTCGCGCCAGTTGACGACAGCGATCTTCACGGAAATCCGACGGGGTCGAGCGGCGGCTCCCACGCCGGCCGCGCGGCGGACGCCGGCCTCGTGCGCAGCCGCAGCCAGATCCTGCCCAGCTCCAGCACGATGCCGGCGGTGTGCCGGGCCGGGGAGAAGCGCGAGCCCGGCATGTCGCGCCATCGCACGGGGATCTCCGTGATCCGGCCGCCCCGCTCGGCGCAGCGGGCGAGCAGCTCGATGTCGAAGGCGAAGCCGGGCGTGCGCAGCAGCTCGGCGCACTCGCGGGCGAGCGGGCCGTCGAAGAACTTGAAGCCGCACTGGGTGTCGCCGACACCGCGGACGAGCGCGCCGGCCAGCGCGCGGAACCCGTACGCGCCCAGCTCGCGGATCCGGCTGTGCCGGTTCTCCACGTGGGAGTCCCGGTGTGCCCGCGACCCGATCACCACGCGCTCACCGGACAGCAGCAGCCCGAGCGCCAGGTCGATGGCGTCGAGGTCGGTGGCCATGTCGGCGTCGCAGAAGCCGACGAAGGGCGCGCTGGTGCCGAGCAGGCCGGCACGTACGGCGGCTCCCTTGCCGGGCTTCGCGCACCGGATGAGCCGGACGGGGACGTCGCCGCGCGGCCAGTTCTCGACGATCTCGGCCGTACGGTCCGTGCTGGCGTTGTCCACGACGATGACGGAAGCGGGGAACGGCATGCGGGCGAGCTTCGCGCACAGCTGCAGGAGCCCCCCGGGTAGTCGTCCTTCCTCGTTGTAGGCGGGAATGACGATCTCAAGCAGTGGTCGCCGGCTCGTGCCCTCGTCCCCTTGCGGAGAGGGTGGCATGGCGCTTCTGGTTACCGGTCGCCGTAGTTGTAGAGCGGCTGGTTGACCGGCGTGGCCGTGGCGCCGGTGAAGGACACGGTCGTGACCGTGGCCACGAGTGCCGCCACGGCTACGCCGATGATCGCTGCTAAGAGGACTTTGATCAACGGGGTTCCTCCTGAAGCGGGCGGGTAGTGCGGGCGTCCCTCAACTTAGAACCAATTCTTGCTACTGGGAAGTAGCTAGGCCAAACTCTAACAAAACCGCTGACGAGCGTACCGATCGGCGTCAGGGGGCCGCCACCCGGCCGCCGAACCGGTACAACCGCAGGTCACCGGCATCGACCAGGACCCTTGCGCTGCGTAGCCACTGCGCGAAGCGCTCACGTTCCGCAACTGTCCCGGCGTCCACTATCACGTAGCGGAATCCGGCGGCGCGGAGATCCGGCGCGGGCCCGACTAGTACGCGTTCTACCTCCTGGGCGCGCGGGTCCTCGCTGCGCACGACCATGTCGCCGACGCGTACGGCGTCGTTGGTCACCACCCGCCGCCCCCGCACCGCGAAGAAGCGCTGGGCCGGATCGAGCACCGCCCGGTGCCCGTTCCAGGGGAAGCGCCGGTACGACTCGAACGGCAGCACCAGCACCTCCCCCGGCTCGGGGTCCCGCTCGATGATCTCGCGCGCCGCCGTCCAGCCCTCCGGGTAGCGCACCGCCTCCAGCCGCCCCAGCGCGCCCCACGCCAGGGTGGGCAGCACCGCGACCGGCACCAGCACCAGCGCGGCCACCCACGCCTTCCTCGCCGCCACGTGCTCGGCCAGCAGGCCGAGACCGAGCGCCGCCATCAGCGCGAGCGGCGCCACGTACTGCTGGGCGTCCCTGAAGACCCCGAAGCCGCCCCACAGCTCCACCGCCCACGCGAACGCCGCCCTGCCGGGCCCGGTCACCCCCACCGACGCCACCGCGAGCCCGATGGCGGCGGCCCCGGCGAGTCCCCACCTGCCCGGCATGCCGCCGCGCAGGAACGCGACCGCGCCCGCCAGTGTCAGCACCAGCCTGGCCGCCGCGCCGACCGGGTTGCCGTAGCCGGGCGGCACCGCGTACGCGTTCCAGATCCCGCCCAGCGTCAGCAGGCTGCCCACCGCGCCGAACGGCGTGTCGGCCCTGGAGGCGAAGGCGGCCACGCCCACCGGGTCGCCCTCGATCCCGTACGGCCGCAGCGCCGCCGGCACCAGCCACGGCAGGCTGAACAGCGCGAGCAGCGCCGCCACCCGCGCCACCGTCCTCCAGCGCGGCCCAGCGGCGGACCTCTCGGTAGAAGACAGGGCAGTGGACAGGGCGGCCGGCAGCGCGGTGATCGCGGTCACCGTCATCGCCGCGAACCCGCCCACGGCGGCCGGCAGCATCGCCAGGGCGATCCGCTGCCGCGACCAGACCGCGCGCACCACCCAGGGCAGCCCGGCGTAGCCGAGCAGCAGCGCCCACTGGCCGATGAGCAGCCGCTCGGCGACGTACGGGTTCCACACGTAGAAGGCGCCCGCGACCAGGCGCGGCCCGAGCGACGCCGACGGCACCAGCAGCGCCGTGCCCGAGCAGCCGAGCACGAAGATGCCGAGCAGGATCGCCTTCTGCACCAGCTCGGCGGGCAGCACCTGGGCGAGCGCGGTCACCACGGCGTCGCTCGGCACCACCCTCGGCGCCCCGCCCGCCAGCCCGAACGTGAACCGGGAGAACTCCGGCTCGGGCACGAACACCATGTCCTGGATCAGCACGAATCCCCAGCCCAGGGCCGGGCCGAGCGCCAGGCAGCCGAGCACGAGCCCGAGCAGGGCGGCGGCGAGCCCGGCGCGGGCGGACTGGGACATCCCGCTATGACATCACAACCGGGACACGGCCGTTCCCCTGAGGACCATCCCTGGTTACGCTGCGCGCGGGGGAGAACGGGGTGATCATGGACGAAGGCGTCTTACAGCGCCTGCGCGGGCGCGACGCCGTGCTGGCGGCGGGTCTCGTGATGGTCGTCGTGCAGCTCGTGTGGAAGTACGAGCTGGTCAGGCGGACGTACTTCCGCCAGGACGACTTCCACTACATCATCCGCGGCCAGGAGAGCGGCCTCACCTGGGACTACCTCATGTGGGTGGACGTCGGGCACCTGCTGCCCGGCGGCTTCGGCATCTCCTGGGCGATGGCCAGGCTCGGCGGCTACAACGAGCCGCTCGCCCACGCCACCACGATGACGCTGCAGGCCGGGGCGAGCCTGGCCATGCTGCGGCTGCTGTGGGTGCTGTTCGGCCCCAGGCCCGCGATCCTCGTGCCGCTCGGGCTCTACCTGGTGACGCCCATGACCGTGCCGTCGCTGTCGTGGTGGGCGGCGGTGCTGGAGACGCTGCCGCTGCAGCTCGCGCTGCCGATGGCGCTCGCCTCGCACACCCTGTACGTGCGTCGCGGGCGGGCGCGGCACCTGGTGGCGGCGTGCGCGTGGACGGTGTTCGGGCTGCTGTTCTTCGTCAAGGCCGCGTTCATCCCCGTGCTCCTGCTGGTGGTGACCGCCGTCTGGCTGCGGCCGCGCGGGTGGTGGCGGCTCTGGCGGGCCTGGGTGCCGTACGCGGTGATCCTGGCGGCGTACGCGGCGGTGTTCTTCACCGGCCTCTACGGGTCCGTGCAGCTCAACGACAGAACGCAGACGCCCGAGCTGCCCGGCGCGGGCACGGCGGCCGAGTTCGCGTGGGTGCTCGGCTTCCGCGCGCTGGTGCCGTCGGCGCTCGGCGGGCCCTGGCAGTGGCGGCCGATCGGCGACGACTACGCGATGTCGGCCACGCCCGCGCCGCTCGCCTGGGCCGCGCTGGCCGTGGCGGCGGTCGCGGTGGCGGTGTCGCTGCGGCACCGGCGGCGCGCCTGGGCGGCCTGGCTGACGCTGCTCGGCTACTTCCTGCTCGCGGACGTGGTGCCGGTGCTGCTCGGCCGCATCGAGCTGCTCGGGCCCGGCGTGCTCGGCCACGAGCTGCGCTACCTCGCCGCGACCGCCACCGTCGTGTCGCTGGCGGCCGCTCTCGCCTTCATCCCGCTCGACGGCGAGGAGCACCCGTGGCGGCGGCCGCTCCCCCGGTGGCGGTGGGCGTGGGCGCCTTTGGCCGCCGCCGTCGCCGCGGGCTCGGTGTGGTCCGTGGCCGCGTACGCCGACCGGCCGCTCGGCGGTCCCGTGCGCGACTACGTCAGGACGGCTTCGCGGGCGCTGGCGCAGGTTCCGGCGGGTGCGGTGGTGCTGGACACGTACGTGCCGCCCGAGGTCGCCTCCCCGGCCTTCTTCCACGAGTACGCCCGGCACTCCAGGCTCCTCGGCGTGCCGCGCCCGTGGCCGGTGACGTGGACGCGGGAGCTGTCCGGGCCGGTGCGCGACCCGCTGACGTTCGATGCGCGCGGCCGGCTGCGGCCGGTGACCGTGCGCGGGCTGCGGGTGCCGCAGCGCGCGTGCGTGCCCGTCGGGCCGGGCGAGGTGCGCTTCCGTCTGCCCGCGCCGCTGCCCGGCGGGGCCTACACCGCGCAGATCTCCTACCTGAACGCCGCCCCCACCACCCTCGCCGTCCGGCTGGGCGGCCCCGGCGAGGCCCGCGTGCCCGCCGGGAAGGACCTGGGCAGGACGTTCGTGCAGGTCCACGGCCAGGGCACGGACCTGTTCCTGCGCGTGCCGGAAGGTCCCGCCGCCTGCGTCGGCGAGATCAGGATCGGCCACCCGGTCCCCGACGAGGACGGCCCGGCCATCCCCCTGGAATGACCGAGCCCTCTGGAACGACCGGCCCCCTGGAACGACCGGGCCTCCTGGAACGACCGGGCCTCCTGGAACGACCGGGCCTCCTGGAACGACCGGGCCGCCTCCGGACTACTTGCCCGGCTCGGGGTCCCTCGGCAGGCCGAGCATGCGCTCACCGATGATGTTGAGCTGCACTTCGGTGGTGCCGCCGTAGATCGTCATGGCGCGGGTCGCGAGCACCGCCCTGTTCCAGTAGCCGGCGTCGCCCAGCTTCATGTCGGCGGCGATCACGGCGGAGGCGCCGAGCAGCTCGACCGCCGTCTCCGACACGTGCTGGGCGTGCGAGGTGGACAGCAGCTTGCGTACGGAGGCGTCCGCGCCGGGCTCGCTGCCCGCGAGCTGCTTGAGCGTCACCCGCAGCGACAGCGCGTTGATCGAGTGGCCCTCGCAGACCACCTCGGCCAGCCGCTGCTTCTCGACCGGCGTCAGCTCCCTGCCGAGGCGACCGGCGAGGCCCAGCAGGTCGGGCACCGACGCGCCCGTGCCGCCCGAGCCGGACGACAGCGACACGCGCTCGTTGGACAGCGTGTTGCGCGCCACCTTCCAGCCCTGGCCCACCTCGCCCACGACCAGGTCGTCCGGCACGAACACGTCGTCCAGGAACACCTCGTTGAACAGGTTCTCGCCGGTCATCTCCGTCAGCGGCCTGACCGTCACGCCCGGGGCCTTCATGTCCACGAGGAAGTACGTGATGCCCTCGTGCTTGGAGCCCTCGTTGGAGTTACGGGCGATGCAGATGCCCCACTCGGCCACGTGAGCGACCGACGTCCAGATCTTCTGGCCGTTGAGCTTCCAGCCGCCCTCGACCTTCTCCGCCTTCATCTGCAGCGAGGCCAGGTCGGAGCCGGCGCCGGGCTCGGAGAAGAGCTGGCACCAGATCATCTCGCCGCTGAGCGTCTTGGGCAGGAAGCGCTGCTGCTGCTCCGGCGTTCCGTACGCGACGATCGACGGCACCACCCAGGCGCCGATGATCATGTTGGGCACGCGTACCTTCGCGGCCTTGAGCTCCTGCGCGATCAGCACCTGCTCGAGCGGCTTGGCGCCGCGGCCCCACGGCTTGGGCAGGTGCGGCATGACGAAGCCGCGATCGGCCAGCGCCCGCTTCTGCTCCTTGCCCTCAAGCCGCGCGATCTCCGCGATCTCGGCGCGGATCGACTCGCGCAGCTCCTCGGCGCCCTCCGGCAGGTCGATCTCCATCTCCCGCGACACGCCCGAGAGGGCCAGCTCGGCCACCTCGGCCGCCCAGTCGGCCGACGAGCCGAGCAGCGCGCGCAGGGTGAGCGCGCGGCGGTAGTAGAGGTGAACGTCGTGCTCGAACGTGTAGCCGATGCCGCCGAACGTCTGGATGGCGTCCTTCGCGCACCGCACGGCCGCGTCGGGGGCCATCACCCCGGCCACGGCGGCGGCGAACTCCAGCTCCTTGCCCTCGGCGCGGGTGGCGTCCCAGACCGTGGCGCGGGCCTGCTCCAGCGCCACCAGCATGCGCGACAGCTTGTGCTTGATGCCCTGGAACTGGCCGATCGGGCGGCCGAACTGCACGCGCACCTTGGCGTACTCGGCGGCGGCCGTCACGCACCACGACGCCAGGCCCGTGGCCTCCGCGCCGAGCAGGATCGCCGCGATCGCGCGCACGTCGGAGCGCTGCACGCCGCCCAGGATGCCGGAGGCGGGCACGGTCACGCCGTCCAGCTCGACCTTGGCGACCGGCCTGGTGATGTCGAGCGACTTCAGCTCGGTGACCGTGGCCGAGGCCGCCTCGATCAGCACCCACTCCTCGCCGTCGTCCGTGGTGACCGGCAGCACCAGCGAGTCGGCGAGCGAACCGCCCAGCACGGGCTCGGCGGTGCCGGAGACGACCAGCGAGCCGTCCTCCGTACGCGTGCCGGTCAGGTTCCCCGTCAGCGCGAGCGCGGCGGTCAGCGTGCCGTCGGCGTACCGCTCCAGGTGCTCCGGGCGCTTCGAGGCGTTGATGACCGCGCTGGCCAGCACCGTCGGCACGTACGGGCCGGGCGCCATGCGCTCGGCCAGCGCCTCGATGGCCACGGCCGCCTCCAGCAGGCCGTAGCCGGAGCCGCCGTGCTCCTCGGGCACGTGCAGGCCGAGCAGCCCCTGCTCGGCCAGGCCCGTCCAGAACGGCGGGCGCCCCTGCGAGCCCGCGCGCACCAGCTCCGAGGGGATGTTCCGCTCGGCCCAGCCGCTCACCGACTCGTGGAGCGCCTCGTGCTCCTCGCTCAACCCGATCGCCATTACTCATCCTCCAGCCAGGTCCGAGTCATGCGCAGAACCATATTCTAGAGGATGCTTCTGGCCTAGGCTGCCCGTCAGATCGGGCGAACCTGCTGCGCGAGCGTGTTCAGATCTCGCCAGCGTGCCTTATTCGCCTCGGGGATCGAGGCCATGAGCATCGCCGGCTTCGTCTTGCCCACCTCGACCACCGAGACCATCGCCTGCGCCGTCTGCTTCTTGCCGCCCGAGGTGTACGTCACCTTGAAGCCCAGCGTCCAGCCCTTGCCCACCGGGTTCTTCATCGATGCCGTCCACTCCTCCAGCGTCGCGCCCTCCGGGAACTGGGTGCGGATCGTCCACCGGGCCGCCTGCGTGGCGATCTCCCGGTAGTCGGCGTTCGACGACGGCTTCTTCTCCGGCGCCTCGCCCGGCAGCATCGCCGAGGCGATCACCGTGTACGGCGCCTCCACCTTGCCGATGCGCTGCGCCACCGAGAACGGCGAATACGACCTCGCCTTCCACGGCGAAGCCAGCCGCGGATACGTGATACCGGCCTTCCTGTCGGTGATCGTGCCCGTGACCGCGGACGCCTTGCCGGAGAACGTCGCGAACTTCTTGCTCGCCGGGGCCGGTGGCAGCACGATAGGACTCTGCGTCGGCGACGGGCTCGCCGTCGCAGACGCCGTCGGCGTCGGCGTCGGCGTCGTCGGCACCGGAGCCACCTGCACCACCTCCTCCGGCTCGTTCTTCGGCACGTCACCGGAGAAGACGACGAACACCAGCAGAACGGCCAGCACGGTCGCCACAATGGCACCGAACAGGTAGACGACCCTGATCGGGATGTCGCCGATACCGCGCCGCTTCGGCGGCGGCACCAACGGCCGCACCCCCGGCTGCCCGAACCGCTGCTCTTCAGGTTGCTGCTGCCCCGGCCCGGCGTTGAGCCCATTGGCCGCCGGGGTGTCAGACCCGCCGGAGGCTCCGGCGCTTGACCCCCCGGCCGCTCCGGCATCAGGCCCACCCGCAGCCCCGGCGTCAGGCCCACCGGCCGCTCCGGCGTCAGGCACACCAGCGACCCCGGCATCCGCCCCCTGGACGGGCCCCTGCCCCGGACCAGCATCCGCCCCCTGGACGGCCCCCTGCCCCGGACCGACATTCGCCCCCTGGACGGCCCCCTGCCCCGGACCGACATTCGCCCCCTGGACGGCCCCCTGCCCCGGACCGACATTCGCCCCTTGGGCGGGCCCCTGCCCTGGCCCTTGAGTGGGTCCTTGCCCCGGAGCCTGAGCCACCCCGGCCGCCGGCTCTGCGGCCTGTCCCGGTGCGGCCGGGCCGATGCCAGGCGTTGCGTGCGAGCCGGCGCCGGGCGCTGCCTGCGAGCCGGTGCCAGGCGTTGCGTGCGAGCCGGTGCCAGGCACTGCTTGCGCGCCGGTGCCGGGCACTGCCTGCGGACCGGCGCCAGGCACCGCCTGCGGACCGGTGCCAGGCACCGCCTGCGGACCGGTGCCAGGCACTGCCTGCGGACCGGTGCCCGGGACTGGGTTGGGGCCGGATTGCGGGCCCGGTCCCATGGGGTGCCCGGCCGGGGGCATGCCCGGCCCATGGGGCGGCACCGGATTGGGCCCCGAACCCGACATCGGGTTGGGCCCGGAGCCCGGCATCGGGTTGAGTCCGGAGCCCGGCATCGGCCCCTGAGACCCCGGCCCGTAAGCACCCGGCCCCGTCTGAGGCCCAAGCCCGTGACCACCTGACCCCGCCTGAGCCCCCGGCCCGTGACCGGTCAGCCCTGCCTGAGGCCCTGGGATGGGGTGCCCGCCCGAGTTCGGCCAAGCACCGGCAATCGGCCCCGCACCCGGCGGCGGCACAGGCCCACCCGGATACGGCCCAGGCCCCGCGTTAGGGGCGGCATCCGGCCCCGCATTGGGTGCGACGTTGGGACCGCTGCCCGGCGGCATCGGCTGGCCGGTCTGCGGCCCAGGCCCGTGGGGGCCGACACCTGGCAGCACAGGGTTCGCCCCGGAGTTCGGGCCAGGCCCGAAATACGGCCCCGGACCCATGCCCGGCCCCTGAGGCCCTGACCCCTGAGCGCCCAGCCCTGCCTGAGCCCCAGGCCCGTGACCGCCCGGCCCCGCATGAGGCCCTGAACCCTGCGGGCCCGGCCCCGCCTGAGGCCCAGACCCGTGACCGCCCGGCCCCGCATGAGGCCCCGGGACGGCGTGCCCGCCCGAGTTCGGCCAAGCACCGGCAATCGGCCCCGCACCCGGCGGCGGCACAGGCCCACCCGGATACGGCCCAGGCCCCGCGTTACGGGCGGCATTCGGCCCCGCGTTGGGCGCGGCGTTCGGCCCGGTGTTAGGACCGGCACCGACATTGGGAGCGGTGCCCGGCGGCACCGGATGCGGTCCCGAGACCGGCCCCGGCGCGCCATAAGGCGGTGCGCCCTGAGCCGCGTTGCCACCGGTAGCCGGTCCAGGCGCGCCCTTCCGCCCGGTGTCCTGCCCGGCCGGCGGGAGCGGCGCAACCAGCCGCCCCAGCTCCGTCTCGGTGCCCACGGGCGGGACATGCCCCTGCCTGGCTTTCGCCCTAGCACCGGCACCCTTCCCGGCAGCCGCACCACCAGCACCCGCTCCTGAGGCAGCGCCCGCTCCCGAACCGGCGCCCTTCCCGGCACCGGTGCCCTGCCCAGCAGCACCCTGCTCCGCCGCACCACCCGGCCCCGAAGCAGCACCTTGCTGGGCAGCGCTACCCGGCCCGGCACCGGCGCCCTGCTGAGCGGCACCGCCTACCCCGACCCCAGCACCCTGCTTCGCCGCACCGTCTTGCCCGGCCGCAACGCCCCGCTGGGCGGCACCACCCGATCCAGCGCCGGCGCTCTCTCTGGCCGCACCACCCGGCCCAGAAGCAGCGCCCTGCTGGGCTGTACCGCCTGCTCCGGAAGCGGCTCCCGGCTTCGCCGCAGTGCTCTTATCCGGATCGGCGTCCGGAGCAGCGCTCTTGTCCGGAGCGGCGCTCTTGGTGGGAGCGGCGCTCGGCTTGGAGCCGGTCGCCTGGCCGCCGCCGGCGCCTGCCGCCTTGCCTGACGAAGCGACACCGGCCGCAGCCGCGCCCGCGGCCGCGGCCGAGCCCTTGCCCGGCCCGGCGCCCTTTCCTGCAGCGGTGCTCTTGCCCGACCCCTCGGCGGCGTGGTCAGACGTGCCGGGCTTCACTGGGGCGGACGGGTCGGACGCCGACGGAAGGGAGATCTTGACCGTCTCCTCCGCGGGCAGGACGATCTTGCGGAACGGAGTGGTGGGTGGGTCATTCGTAGGTGTCTGGTCGCCGTCGTCCGCCATGGCCATGAGGTTACGGCACCCAGGAGCACGATATTTCCGCTATTCCCCCACCAGAAGATGATTCTGTAATCTCACGGAGCATGAGGGGTTTCTACGAGATCGCGGCCCACGACCCAGAACGCCCCGCCCTCCTCGGCGACGAGGGCACGACCTACGGAGAGCTGCTCGATCGCGTCAACCGCGCATCGAACGGCCTGACCTCGCTCGGAGCCGGCCAAGGCGACTGCGTGGTGACCGTGCTGAAGAACGGGCTCGACGCCCTGACGATGATGCTGGCGACGTACCAGATCGGCGTCTACCTCGTCCCCGTAAACTGGCACTTCACCACCGAGGAGATCGACTACATCGTGGCCGACTGTCAGGCCAAGGCGGTGATCTCGCCGGACGCCCTCACGGTGGCGGAGCTGATCGACGGCCGGCCCGCCACCCCGCCGGCTCTGCGCAAGGCCGGCTCGATGATGCTCTACACCTCGGGTACGACCGGCCGCCCCAAGGGCGTGCGCCGCCGCCTGCTGGACCTGACGCCGGAGGAGCTGTACCCGATCCTCATGCGCAAGAGCTGGCGGCACTTCGGGCTGCCGATGGACGGCGTGCACCTGGTGTGCTCGCAGCTCTACCACTCGGCCCCGTACGGCCAGGCGATGATGGCGCTGCAGTTCGGGCACTCGATCGTGGCGCCCGAGCGGTTCGACGCGGTGGCCACGCTGGAGCTGATCGAGCGGTACCGGGTGACGAACGCGTTCATGGTGCCCACGATGTTCCACCGCCTGCTGGACGTACCGGACAAGGAGAAGTACGACCTGTCCTCGCTGACGCACCTCTACCACGGGGCCGCCCCCTGCCCGCCGGCCACGAAGAAGGCGATGATCGACTGGCTGGGCCCGGTGCTGTGGGAGTACTACGGCTCCACGGAGGCGGCGGTGGCCACCATGGTGTCGTCGGAGGAGTGGCTGGCCAAGCCGGGCACGGTGGGCAAGGCGCTGGACGGCATGTCGTTCACGATCGTCGACGAGGACGGCAAGGAGGTGCCGCCGGGCACGCCCGGCCTGGTCTACATCGGCGGCATCAACCGGTTCGAGTACCACGGCGACCCCGACAAGACGGCCGCGTCGATGCGCGGGCGCGACTACACGCCGGGCGACATCGGCTACCTCGACGAGGACGGCTACCTGTTCCTGCTGGACCGGCGTACCGACCTGATCATCTCCGGCGGCGTCAACATCTACCCGGCGGAGGTCGAGGCGGCGCTGCTCGAACACCCCTCCGTGGCCGACGTCGCGGTGATCGGCGTGCCCGACCCGGAGTGGGGGCAGAAGGTGGTGGCGCTGATCCAGCCGGCCGACGGGGTGAGGGGCGATGACGAGCTGACCGCCGAGCTGCTGCGCCACTGCGCGCCGCGCCTGGCCAGGCTCAAGCACCCCCGGGTGATCGAGTACCGGAAGTCGCTGCCCCGCACGCCGACCGGCAAGCTGAGCAGGAGAAACGTCCGGGAAGCGTATCTTTCTGAGTCGGCTGGGCAGTTCACATCCCCATGAGGGGAATGGCCGCAGGACTCGCCGCCGCCGGAGTGCTGCTCGCAGGCTGCGGTCCTCCCCCTACGACCACGGGTACGGACACTCCCGCCGCCACGACGCCCACCACCTCGGCTCCCGCCTCCACGGCGACGCCCCCGTCCACCGCCACGCCCTCTCCCGCGTCCACGCCTCAGGCGCTGGAGGCGGCGTACGAGAAGGTGATCACGGACGTGCTGCCGTCCATCGTGCAGATCAACACGAAGGTCGGGCTGGGCTCTGGCGTGGTGTTCGACCGCAGCGGGCACATCATCACGAACGCCCACGTGGTCGGGCAGGCCACGCGGATGAGCGTCACCATCGCCACGGGCGGCGCGCCCAGGACGGCCCGGCTGGTCAAGGCGTTCCCGGCCGGAGACCTCGCGGTCATCAAGGTGGACAAGGCGGACGGGCTGCGCCCGGCCAGGTTCGGCGACTCGTCCAAGGTGCGGGTGGGGCAGATCGTGCTGGCCATGGGCAACCCGCTCGGATTGTCCGGCAGCGTGACGGACGGCATCGTCTCCGCGCTCGGCCGTACGGTCACCGAACCCCAGGACCCCGGCTCGCCCGGCGCGACCATCGCGGGCGCCATCCAGACCTCCGCAGCCATCAACCCCGGCAACAGCGGCGGCGCGCTCGTGGACCTGTCGGGGAACGTGATCGGCATCCCGACGCTCGCCGCGACCGACCCGCAGCTCGGCGGCGGGGCCGCGCCCGGCATCGGCTTCGCCATCCCGAGCAACACGGCCACCGACATCGCCCGCCAGATCGTGAGGGACGGCAAGGTCACCAACAGCCACCGCGCCGCCCTGGGCATCAGGGGCAGCACGGTCATCGACGCGGACGGCCAGCCGAGCGGCGTCGGGGTCGCCGGTGTCGAGAGCGGCGGCGGCGCCGAGAAGGCCGGCATCCGGCCCGGCGACGTCATCACCTCGATCAACGGCAAGGAGACGCCCACCATGGCGGCCCTGGCCGAGACCATCACCACGCTCAAGCCCGGCGCTCGTGTCAAGGTCGGCCTGATCCGCGCCGACGGCACAGAGGAGACCGTCACCGTCACCCTTGGAGAACTCCAAGCCGACTGAGCGACCAGAGCCAGGCCGCTGCTTCAGCCGGTTACTCCTCCTGGGGTGACCGGGCGGAGCCTCCTCTGCCGGACGACTCCCGCGGCCGCCGCGCCAGCCCCACTCCCCCAGTCACCGCTCCTGGACGGCCGCGAAGCCGCCGCTCCGGGGCGGCTCCCCGAGGTCCGCTCCCGGGCGACCGCGCGTCCTACTGCTTGGCGGTGAAGATGATCTCGACGCGGCGGTTCTTGGCGCGGTTCTCCTCCACCGGCTTGCCCTTGACCACGTTCGGCAACTTGGGACGGCTCTCGCCGAAGCCCCGGGCCTGGAGGGTGACGCCGGAGCCGGCGAGCAGGCCGCGCATGACCTTTTCGACCGCCTGGGCGCGGCGGATCGACAGCGTGCGGTTGTAGGCGTCGGTGCCCTGGTCGTCGGTGTGGCCCTCGATCTTGACGACTCCGCCGTCAACCTCGTCCTGGACCTTGCGCGCCACCTTGGCGAGGCGGTCGCGGGCCTTGGCGGTGAGCTGCCACTTGTCGAGCGCGAACAGCACGTCGCTGGTCACCGCGACCGTCACCTGCTTGCCCTGGGTGATCTCGCTCTCGGTGCCGTCCATCGACTCGACCTCGCCGATGATGTCCTCGACGGGCAGTACCAGGTCCTCGACGGGGCCGGCGGCGCCGTCCGGCACGGTGGGGGCGGGCGTCGGCGACGCCCCCGACGAGGCGAGCGGCGGCAACCCGGCCCCGGCGACCGGCGACGCCCCCCACGAGGCGACCAGCGGTGACGCGGCCCCGGCGACCGGCGGCGACCCCACCGCAGCGGCCGACGACAACCCCGCCGCGGCGGACACGGGCATCAGGCCGGACGCGGCGGCCAGGACGAGCGCGACGCTAAGAGATCGGAACATCGTCGAGCACGCCGAACATCGGCATCTCAATGTCGACCTTGGTGACCTCCGGCGGCGGCGCGGCGAAGACCGCGTACAGCGTGGAGGACTCGCCCGGCTCCAGGAACTGCCCCTGGGTGCCGGAGCACACGCACTCGGCGTCCTCGGTCGTGCCGTTGCGGGCCACCCGGTAGCGCTTGGCGTTGACGGGGTCGATGAGGGAGACCTTCGAGACGGTCAGGTCGAGCGGCCCCTTGCCCAGGCCGTTGTGCACGTTGACCTTGCCCTCTGTGGCGGTGATGGTCCAGGTGAGGCTGGCGGTCTTGCCCTGGCGGCGCAGGGAGGTGATGTCCACCCTGGCGGCGCCGGTCATGTCGCCGGCGCTGACCTTGGCGGTGCGGGTGGCGATCACGGTGGCTTCTTGGGCGGGCGGCTGCTGCGCCGGAGTGGAGGTCTCCTGGGTGGGCTGAGCGGCGGCGGCGCCGGTCGTGGGCGACTCGCCGTCACCGGTGCCCGGCGGGCCGGGGATCACGCCGCAACCCGCCAGCGCGAGAGCCGCGACGGCCGGTGCGAACAACTTTCGCATGTGTGGTCCACCTTCGTCGTCGGGGATGTTCGGCCTCACCACAGGCGGGCGGCGTTCGATGTCCGGATGATCGGGTCACACGCGCTGGTCACGCCGCGTTCGCGTCTTGTGCGCGAGCCCTTCGGCCTCGCCCTGCCCTGGCGCCATCGCCAAGTGGGGTCAAACTCTGCCAGAGTTCGCACAACGGTCTCAACCGCGCCATCAAGGTCTCCGGTATCGGGCTCAGCCTGCGGCCTGGGTCATCCGGTAGCGGGAGGGCGGGATGCCGTACCGGTCGATGAACGCCTGCCGCAACGTCTCCGCCGTCTTGAACCCGCAGCGCGCGGCGACCGCGGCCAA
Organism: Nonomuraea fastidiosa; assembly: GCF_042751225.1. Classification (NCBI taxonomy): domain Bacteria; kingdom Bacillati; phylum Actinomycetota; class Actinomycetes; order Streptosporangiales; family Streptosporangiaceae; genus Nonomuraea; species Nonomuraea fastidiosa. Next base: position 4,267,181 of record NZ_CP170570.1, on the reverse strand, counting down.
CGGCAGCGACGTCGTGGCGAGCAGCTGGGCGGCGGCCTCGGTGCGGACCCTGCGGACGTAGCGGCCGGGGGTCAGACCGAGATGCTTGATGAAGAGGCGGGTGAGGTGGCGTTCGCTGACGCCCGCCTCGGCGGCGAGCGCGGCGGTGCCGAGGTCGTCGCGCAGGTGGGTGGCGATGTGCTCGACGATCCGCCTGACCAGGCCGTCGGCGGGCGACGGCGGCTCGACGAACATGCTCATCTGGCCCTGGTTCCCGGGCCGCTGCAGGTAGGTGACCATGTTCCTGGCGACGGTCCTGGCCAGCTCGGTGCCGTTGTCCTCCTCGACGAAGGCGAGTGTGAGGTCGAGCGCGGCGGTGATGCCGGCGGAGGTCGAGACGTTGCCGTCGCGGATGAAGATCGGGTCGGGGTCGACGGTCACGCCGGGGAAGCGCCCGGCCAGTTCGTGCGCCTGCTTCCAGTGGGTGGTGGCGCGACGGCCGTCGAGCAGCCCGGTGGCGGCCAGCACGTACGCGCCGGTGCAGACCGACGCCACCCTGCGGCTCTCGCGGGCCAGCCGCCTGATGTGGCCGACGACGAGCGGGTCGGCCGCGGCGTCCGCGTAGCCGATGCCGCCGGAGATCAGCAGCGTGTCGAGCGGACCCTTGACGCGTTCGAGCGCGAGCTGCGCGTCGATGCGCAGCGCGGTGCCGGTGGTGACGGGGCGTCCCCGGGGGTGGCGACGCGGTACTCGTAGTACGGCAACGCGCCGTGCCAGTTGGCGCTCTCCAGCGTCGAGGTCACGCAGGCGATGTCGAGCAGCTCGGCCGCCTCGTACGCCACCACGACGAACCGTCGTCGGTCCATGGCTCGACTGTAGGTCCGGCGGACCGAGAACCCAAGTTTCCGGACATGTCCGGCCGCCTTCCTTGGCCCCGGCGGACCCCGGCGGCGACAGTCGGGACATGACGACGACCACCACCGCCGCCCGTACCGGCCGCAACTGGGGCAGGTTCGCCCTCCACTACGTCGAAATGATCATCGCGATGTTCGCCGGGATGCTCCTCATCGGCATGCTCCGCTCCGCCGCCGGCCTCGGCCTCTCGCACGCCGAGCAGCCCGAGCTGTGGTATCTGGCGATGGCGCTCGACATGTCCATCGGCATGGCCGCGTGGATGCGAGTGCGCGGGCACCGCTGGGCGCCGACCCTGGAGATGTGCGCGATCATGTTCGCCCCGGCCGTGCCGTTGTTCCCGCTGCTGTGGGCGGGCGCCATCGACGGCGGCGTGCTCATGCTCGTCGCGCACGTCGGGATGTTCCCGCTCATGCTGGCGGCGATGCTGCGCCGCCTCGACGAGTACGCCGGCTGCCGTCACTGACCGCCTTGCGGTAGCCGTCCAGGACGTCCTGCCGCAGCAGGTGCCCGAACCCGGCCCGCGCGAGCCGCATCCCCAGCTCGGCCTCGGTGACGCCGAGCGCGGCGGCGGTGTCACCCGGTCGGGTGCGCCGAGCGGCCCGGCCGCCATCACCGAGTCGTGGAACTCCGCCCACTCCCGCTCGACGCGGGCGGCCGCCTCCCGCAGGTCGGCGAGCGAGCCGATGGCGTCGGCGTCGAGCTCGGCGGTGAAATCCCGCGCCGGGTAGTACAGCGCGTACTCGTGGATCAGGTCGCCGTACATGTCGCGGACGAGCGTCGGGTGCAGCGCGCGGTAGTCCTCGGGGTGCGGCACCACGAAGGCCGTGGCCAGCGTGTCACCCGCGTAGAGCAGCAGCCCGCACTGGCCGGGGTGGATCTCGAAGACCTTCAGCGCGTCCTCCAGGCCGCGTACCTCGGCCCCGCTGTACGCCTCCTCGATGCGCGGTGACAGGCCGTGCGCGAGCGCCTGCCGCGACCACTCGTCCCAGGCCGTCTCAGGGCCGCCGAAGTGGAGCGCGAGGAAGCCTTCGACGGCCAGGTGCAGGGGCAGGAAGCGCAGGCGGTGCTTGTCGGCCCTGCGGGCCATCCTGCGGCGGATCCTGATCGGCACGTGGCGCAGCGGCTGCCCGAGCTGGGTGCCGTACGCCGCCGCCGGGGTGCCGTCGGCGGTCCACGACGCGACGCACGCGTGCGGCACGTACGCGGTGTAGAGCGACCTGTCGGGCAGCGTCACCACGGAGAGCTCGTCGCCGTACACCTTGGCGTGCAGCCGCAGGTCCTCGATGGGGGCGCGGCGGACGAGCGGCACCAGCCGCAGCGCGCCCCAGGTCTGGGCGGGCCGCGTCTCCAGCCCGGTGAGGTCGATCATCGTGCCTCCAGCGCCCGCGCCGCCCGCTCGGCGAGGTACGCCCGCAGCTCGGCCGCCCCGCTGCGGCCCTCGGCGAACCTGGCCAGCTCGACCAGCGCGGGCAGGTCCTCGGCGTCCCTGATGCCAGCCGCCGGCACGACAGGGGACAGCCGCCGCACCTCGAACCGCTCGGCGTCGTAGACGGGGTTGAGGTGCACGATGCCCACCTCGCGCGCCGGGTCGAGCCTGCGCCGCCACACCCGCAGCACTTCGCAGGCCAGGCCGGGGGGCGCGTTGTCCCAGCCGTCGGAGACGATGACGAGCAGGCCGGGCCGCCGTTCCAGGGCGTCGATGACGCGCCGCCCGAGCGGGGTCGGGCCGGTCGGGCGGGCCTGGAGCGGGTCGTCGCGCCGCGACAGCCACAGGCCGTGGTAGTCACCTGCCAGCGCCTCCAGCAGGTAGTGGCAGGCCAGCGCGACCGCGAGCGGCCGGCGGCGCTTCTGCGGGGAGGCGAAGGAGGAGAAGCTGTCGTCGAGCACCGCCACCACGTGCCCCCAGGTGCCGACCCGGGTGCCCGCCGCCCGCGACGCGGCCGCGCGCAGCGCGGACACCAGCTCGTCGCGCCGCCGCTCGCGTACGTCCGCCGCCAGCGAGAGCACGTACGAGGCCACCCTGACCAGCGGCAGCGCGGCCAGATCCGCGTCGGTGCCGAGGCCGTCGCGCTCGGCGGCACCGCTCAGGCGCAGCCGTTCGAGCCGGGTCAGCCGGGGCGCGATGTGCTCGAGGAAGTGGTCCCTGGGGATGCCGTGGCGGGCGGCGAAGCCCTCGGCCACCGTGTACGGCAGCTCGTACAGGGCGTTCTTGTCGTAGTGCGCCCGCCGCCACGCCTACAGCAGCGGCGTGTCGTAATGGGATCGGCGAAACGGCGCGAACAGGAAGTCGCCCAGCTCGCCCGGCGGCCTCAGGTGGGCGTGCCGGACCGCGGCCTTGACCCCCGCCCGGTACTTCACCGCGTCGAAGGCCAGGTCGGGCCGCGCGGCCAGCCAGTCGCGGACGATCGCGCGGGTGCGCCGGTTGTTGACGCCGGCCCGCCGCAGCTCGCCGAAGAGCCGGTACGCGCGGGGCGGGCTCATCCTGCCCAGCCGCCAGGAGATCAGCCGCGCCTCGCCCGCGTCCACGCCGCCCTTGCGTCCCAGCAGCCCGGCGATGATGAGGGCCGCGTTGTGGTCGTTGATGTCGAGGGCGAGCGTGGCGGCGTACAGGCCGGGATAGTTGGTGTGGATGTAGTCGTGCAAGAAGCGCAGGGAGAGGCGCTGCCGCCCGGCGTCGCTGTGGAACTCGCGCTGGCCGGTCGAGGTGATCGCGGCGTTGGCGAAGAGCAGCACGTCCTCGCACTCGATCAGATCGGCGTAGGTCTCCATGGCTCCCCGGACGTGGTCTCGGACTGGCCGGGGAATGGGGGCGCGAACTGCGAAAGGTCGCGGCAAAGGCGGTTTCCGGAAGCCGCACCGGAGTCCCGCGGCCAGTCCGTCCGGAACCCTACTACCGATCAGGTACGTACTTCGCCGTGATATCGCGCAGCTCGCGCTGCCTGTCGCGAATGTCGGTGATCAGCACGTACGCCACCAGCAGCAGCCCCAGGCAGAGCACGTCTGCCGCCCACCACGGGATCTCGGCGAGCAGCAGGTAGCCCTGCCCGTCGCTCAGCTCTCTGATCACCACGGTGACGACCGCGACCACGACGGTGACCAGCGCCCATGTCCACCAGCGCGGCAGGCTGCCCTTGTTCCACAGCCGCACCCGCCAGTTCATGAACACGGCCAGGACGCCCAGCAGCGCGCAGAACCCGATCAGCCACCACGGCAGCGCGAACGCGGTCTGCTCGGAGATCTGCTCCTTGGTCGCGCGCAGCTCCGCCTCCGCCGCCTGCCGCGCCTGCTCGGCCTCCTGGAGCTTCCGCTCCAGCTGCGCCACCGTCTGCCTGCGCGGCGGCTGCGTGGTCTCTTCGGTGGGCAGCATCCGCGCCACGACCGTGAGCATGATCGCCACGAACGACAGGGCGAGCACGATCGCCATGAACAGGTCGATGAACCGCAGGTCGAGCGGTGGCGCGAACGACCGCGTGGCCTGCTTTCTCACTGCTCCCTCACCAGCGTGTACTTCTGCGGCTTGCTCTCGACGGCGCTCAGCCGCTCGACCGCCGTGCGCAGCGCGTCGATGCCCTTGATCAGCTCCTCGGTCCTGTCCCTGGACTGCGCCAGCTCCTGCGTCAGCCCGCGCAGCTCGGGCCGGCGGGCGCGGATGAGCCGCCCTTCGAGGCGCCGGGCAGCCGGGCCAGGTAGACGAGGAACACTTCGTCGGCCGCCGCCACGCTGGCCCGCTCGGCCCGCTCGATCAGCGCCATCGCGCCGAACGCGAGCACGCTCAGGAACAGCGCGATCATGGTGACGCCGAACGCGGAGGCCAGCTCGGGCAGTACGTGCTGCTTGAGCGCCGTGATGAGCACGCCGGGGTCGCCCCGGTTGTCGAGCGCGTTGCCGAACGAGCCGACCATCGTGGCCATGGTGAGCGCCGTACCGATGAAGCCGAAGACCGGCAGCGCCCAGATCAGGGCGTGATCGATGTGGTGCTTGTTGACCATCTCGGTGTCGTCGAGCGCGGAGCGCGCGCTCAGCACCGCCTCGGCGTCGCCGCCGGCCTCGGCCGCCTCCTTGAACAGCCGCAGCCGCCGCCCGACCAGCGTGTCATCGCTGGGCCGCACGGCCTGCACGCTGGCCGAGGCCCGGGCCGTCGCGACGCTCTCCTTCCTGATGTCGGGCACCGCCCGTACGATCCGCAACACCGTGGTGAGGAACACCGCGATGATCAACGTGACCACCAGCTCAGCCGCCCCCGGCGCCGTGGTCGCCCCCACGAATTGCAGTAACTGGCGCACCATCCCGGTCATCAGCAGCACCGCGGACACCAGAAGCCCCACCAGCGGCGCGAACCCCGAATGGCGCCAGTCGAACCTTGACACGCTTGAACCCCACTCCAGCACAGGAATTGTCAGAGCAACACCTAAGCACACCGGCAGCAGTGGGTAGTGACGGAGTGGCAGATCTGTGACCAGACCGGTCCTGAAACGCACGAAACCCCGGATCACCTTACAGCGCGGGCGAGCAGTACGGAATCTCCACGCAGGCGCTCGCTCACGGCGCGGCCGCAGAGAGGCAGAGGGCACCGCGGCCCGGCGCCGCGGACACGCGTGGCGCGCGTGAGCATGGGTGAGCGAGGGCAGGCGCACCTCGGCCTGGGAGCGGGGGCACGCAGGCAAGGACCGCAGACACGCGAAACCGCCCCTCGCCTGCGGAAGCCCGCGGCGAAGAGGCGGTCGCGAAAAGCTGGTGGAGGTGGCGGGAATCGAACCCGCGTCCTTCAACCCCAAGTCAGGGCTTCTCCGGGCGCAGCCTGCTGTGCTTTTCTCGGCCCCGGCGATCACGCAGGCAAGTCGCCGACGGGCTCAGCCACTGTTAGATTTCCCGATCTCCCCCGTGGCCGGGTTGATCGGTTGAGCCTTCTAGCGATGCCAGACACCGGGCCGAAGGCGCTCCCGGGCTGACAGTGGCTTCGCTGATCAGGCAGCGAGGGCCAGGGAGTCCCTGGCGGCCACAGTGCTCTTAGAATTGGCACTTATTGTTTGCGGTCACAGGATTAACGAGGTTATGTCCGCAGTCCTCGGCCCGCTTCACCTGGCTTGCAAGGTCAAAGTCGAAGCCAGTCACCCCCTGTGCAGTTGTCAACCGTCACCGCCGGCCCGCGCGAGGGTCGGCGCAACAGGAATGTACATCGGACAACGCCCCCGATGCCAACTTAATTCCGCGCCGGCGCGGGACCTCGCGGCAACGCCGAAACCCCCGGGAGCCCGGCGCTGAGGCACGTGCTCCCGGGGGCCGACCGGCAGGGTCGAGCCGGTCCGGACGGCAGGACTTCCCCGAGATGAAGTCCTGATCTCATCACGGCGACTGGGACCGCAACCCCCCGAGCGGGCCCAGTCACTCAGTAAGACGCCGGGGGAAGTCCGGATGGTTGCTCAGCGTCACGACTTTTTCACCTTCGGCCGCGATGTCAGTCCGCGAGCCCCGCGAAGAAGTCTCCCGCCACGGCTCCGGCGTCGTGGTTCTTCGCCAGGACGGCGACGGCGACGTCGCCCTGCCAGCCGACCCACCAGGTGAGGCCGCCCTCCGCGGTGGCGGTGATGCCGTAGACCTTGGCCTTACCGGCCTGCGCGGGCGAGCCGACCGCACCGGCGCGCATCATCGTCGTCAGCGTCGCGCGCACCTTCGGGTCCATCTGCTGGGGCGCGGGCTGGGTCGCGGGCGGCGCCGTGGCGGTCGCGCTGGGCGTCTTGGGCTCGGTCACGAGTACGGGAGGCCGCCACGTCCCGGACGCCACCGCAGCGGCCACCAGAGCCATGCTGAGCGGGCTCACCTGGACGCTCTGGCCCGCGATGGCCTTGGCCTTGTCGGCGTCGCTGGACAGCCTCGGCAGCTTGCCGCTGAACGACTTCAGCGGCAGCCGCCACGGCTGCTCCAAGCCCAGCGCCTGCGCGCTCCTGAGCAGATCGTCACCCGAGACGCGGCGGGCCAGCGAGGCCAGCGCGGTCACGCACCCCTTGGCGAAGTTGTCCTGGAACGAGGCCGACGCCGGCAGTGGGGCGTTGTGGGCCGCCTGGACGAACTTGGCGCCGCCGACCGTGCGCTCCTGCGGGCAGGCCAGCCGCTGCTTGGGGCTCACCCCGGCCTTCAGCAGCGCGTCGGCGGCGATGATCGAGAACGCGGTGCCGGCGGGGAACTTCCCGGCCAGCCCATGCCGCTCCTGGTGGAGCCCCTTGCTGCCGACCGCGAGGATCTCGCCGGTGTCGGGCTGCACCGCCACCAGGGCGCTGGTCTGGGTCTCGGCCACCGCCTGCTCGGCCGCGGCCTGCACCTTCCTGTCGATGGTGGTCTTGACCGAGACGTTCTGCCGTCCTGGCCACTCCTCCAGCAGCGCGACCTGCCGGCCGGTCTTGAGATCGAGGGTGATCACCTTCGTCTCGGTGGAGCCGGTCAGATAGTCCTGGTACGCCTGCTGCAGCCCGCTCTTGCCCACCGAGTCGCCGGCCCGCTGCGGACCGCCGAGCTTCTGCTCGGTCTCGGGTGTGAGCGCGCTGACGGTGCCGACGATCTGGCGCGGCGCGTCGGGGTTGACCGGCTGCTTCTGCGACACGATCTTGATGCCGTCGATCGCCAGCTTGGTCTGCATCGACTGGTAGCGCGAGCGTCCGAACGTCACCAGCGGCACGAACTTGTCGGGCGGCGACGACCTGACCCGGCTGAGCAGGCGGTCTTGGGCGTAGCCGGTGACGTCGGACAGCTTGGCGACCACTTCCTCGGCCCGGTCGCCCAGCTCGTCGGGGACGACGCCGGCGACGTAGAGGATGGTGTCGCTCTGCAGCGGGTCGTTGTCGCGGTCGAGCACGGGCTGGCGCGGCTTGGGCTCGGTGTCGACCGCGAAGCGCTGGCCCTCCTTGAGCTGCGGGTGCAGCACGGAGGGCGACCAGCGGACCTTCCACGCGCCGTCGACGAGGTGGAGCGGCAGCTTGCTGTCGTACTGCCACAGCGGGTTGTTCTCCCCGAGGTCGACCTCGGCGTGGAAGTCGGCCTCCGACTCGTCGCCGTCGACGCTGATGGCCGTGATCTTGAAGCGGAAGGAGGCGGCGTCGAGCTCCAGCTTGGCGTCCTCCAGCGCCTTGCGCACCTTCGCCGGGTCGCCGTCGGTGCGGCGGGCGGCCAGCTCGTAGTCCTCCGACTGCCAGCCCACGAGGAAGTCGCGCACCGCGTCGTGGGGTGACGACTCCTCGAAGCAGCCGGTCAGCGTCGTGCTGGCGACCGCCAGCGTGGCGGTCGCCGCCAGCAGGCGGCGGGCGCGGTGCATCGCCGTACGCCTGAAAGGTCCGCGTCTCATCGGTCGCAGTGCCGCCGTCTCATCTGTTGCGGTAGCGCAGCGCCCGGGCCATCTCCCGCTTGGCCTGCTGCTCCGCCAGCGCCTGCCGCTTGTCCCAGTCCTTCTTGCCCCGGGCGACGGCGATCTCGACCTTCGCCCTGCCGTCCTTGAAGTAGAGGGACAGCGGCACGATCGTCAGCCCGCCCTCCTTGATCTTGGCGGCGAGCTTGTCGATCTCTTTGCGGTGCAGCAGCAGCTTGCGCTTGCGCCGGGCCGCGTGGTTGGTCCAGGTGCCCTGCGCGTATTCGGGGATGTGCACGTTGAGCAGCCACGCTTCGTTGCCGTCGATCGTGGCGTAGCCGTCGACGAGCGAGGCGCGGCCCTCGCGTAGCGACTTCACCTCGGTGCCCTGCAGCACGAGACCCGCCTCGAAAGTGTCCTCGATGTGGTAGTCGTGCCGAGCGCGCTTGTTCTGGGCGATGACCTTCCGCCCGGTCTCACGTGGCATGCTTCGACTTTACCGGCGACAGGGACGCTCGCAGCCCATGCGCACCGCTACACCCGCAGATAGCGACGTAGCGTCACGAACGAGGCCAGGATACAGATCACGACACCGATAATCATGGTGATGGTGATCGTCTGGGCCAGGTCGTTCCAGCTGAGCTGAGCCGTGGCACCGCCGAAGAAGCCGACGATCTCCTCGAAGAGGAACACCTTCGCGCAGATCAGAATGATCGCCGCGAAGACGCCGCCGACGAGACCGGCGATGACGCCCTCCATGACGAAGGGGAGCTGGATGTAGAGGTTGGAGGCGCCGACCAGCCGCATGATGCCCGTCTCGCGGCGCCGGTTGAACGCCGACAACCGCACCGTGTTGCCGATCAGCAGCGCCGCCGCGAGCACCAGGATGATGGCCACGGTCAGCGCGGCGAGCGCGAGCTTGTCGAGCATGTCGAAGAACGGGGCGATGAGCTGTTTCTGGTCCATCACCTGGGCCACGCCCGGCTGCCCGGTCACGGCCTGGATCACCGGCTGGTAGTTGTCGGGATCCTCGAGCTTGATGCGGAACGACTGCGGCAGGTCCTCGACCTTGGTCGCGTCGACCAGGGCCGGGTTCGAGGACGAGAACGACTGCTTGAAGTTCCGGTACGCGTCGGCCTCGGTCTCGAAGAACACCTCCTTGACGCCCTTGGTGCCCTTGATGTGCTGCTCGAGCGCCTTGATCTGCGCGGGCGTGATCGCCTTGCCTTTGCAGTCCGGTATGGCCGTCCCCTTCTTGCACAGGAAGACGGAGATCTCGACCTTGTCGTCCCAGTAGCCCTTCATCAGCCCGACCTGGGTGTTGATCATCAGGCCGACGCCGAGCATCGCCATACCGACCGCCACCGTGATGATCACGGCGATCGTCATCGTCAGGTTACGACGGAGGCCGATCCAGACCTCGGAGAAGATGAAATTCGCCCGCATGTCTTGTCTGCAGCTCCCTGTCAGTACGCCTGGCCGTACACGCCACGCGACTGGTCACGGACGATCTTGCCGTCCTCCAGCTCCACGACACGCTTACGCATGGAGTCGACGATGGCCGCGTCGTGCGTGGCCATGACGACCGTGGTGCCAGTCCTGTTGATGCGGTCGAGCACCTTCATGATGCCGATGCTCGTCGCAGGGTCGATGTTGCCCGTGGGCTCGTCGGCCAGCAGGATCATGGGCCGGTTGACGAAGGCGCGGGCCATGGCGACGCGCTGCTGCTCGCCGCCGGACAGCTCGTCGGGCATGCGGTGCGCCTTGCCTTCGAGGCCGACCAGCTCGATGACCTCGGGCACCACCTTGCGGATGAAGCGCCGCGGCTTTCCGATGACCTCGAGCGCGAACGCCACGTTCTCGTAGACGTTCTTGTTCGGGAGCAGCCTGAAGTCCTGGAAGACGCAGCCGATGCGGCGGCGCAGGTGCGGCACCTTGAAGTTGGAGAGGCGGCTCAGGTCTTTGCCGGCGACGTGGATCGCGCCGGAGTTGGGCCGCTCCTCCTTCAGGATCAGACGCAGGAACGTGGACTTGCCTGATCCCGAGGGACCGACGAGGAACACGAACTCACCCTTGTCCACGTCAACGGATACGTGGTCGAGGGCGGGCCGGTTCTGGTTCGCGTAGACCTTGGTGACATTATCGAAATGGATCACGAGAGCATCACGGCATGCCAGTCTAGGGGTCAGGACGGAAGCGAGGGTGGCATATGCCCACTTCCCGCCGGGCGACCATCGGTTACGTCTTCTTTACTGATGATCGACGTTCCGATTGGCCAGACGACAGTCTAGGGGGAAGACTGGCATGGAACGTCCATAACGGAAACAAAACGATTGTGCGGCTAGACTTGGGGCTGTCATGAGTTGCGAACACCTCGTATGCGCGCAGTGCGCCCACCCCGTGATCGAGGGACGCTGCCCCATGTGCCGGGCGAGCCGAGAGCGGATGCACAACCACGGCTTCGCCGGGCTGTCACCCGCGCTCGTCGCGCTGCTGCTCGTCGCCCTGCTCCTGCTGACGCTGGCCGCCGAGCACCTAGTCGGCGGCGCCTGACTCCTGCCGCCGCATCCATCGGATCTCCGACTCGATGAACTCGTCGAGGTCGCCGTCGAGCACCGCTGACGGGTTGCCGGCCTCGGTGCCGGTGCGCAGGTCCTTGACGATCTGATAAGGGTGCAGCACGTAGTTACGGATCTGCGTGCCCCACGAGGTGGTCGTCGCGCCCCGCAGCTCCGACATCTTCTCGGCCTCTTCCTGCCGCTTGAGCTCCAGCAGCTTGGCCTGCAGGACGGCCATCGCCGTGGCGCGGTTCTGCAGCTGCGAACGCTCGTTCTGGCAGGAGACCACGATGCCGGTCGGCAGGTGGGTGATGCGCACCGCGGAGTCGGTGGTGTTGACGCCCTGGCCGCCGGGGCCGCTCGACCGGTAGACGTCGACGCGGATCTCGTCCTCGTTGATGTCGATGTGGTCGGTCTGCTCGACGACGGGCACGACGTCGACGCCCGCGAACGAGGTCTGCCGCCGCCCCTGGTTGTCGAACGGGCTGATGCGCACCAGACGGTGGGTGCCGTGCTCGCCGCGCAGCGTGCCGTAGGCGTAGGGCGCCTTGATGGCGAAGGTGGCCGACTTGATGCCGGCCTCTTCGGCGTAGGAGGTCTCGTAGACCTCGGTCGGGTAGCCCTTGCGCTCGGCCCAGCGGAGGTACATGCGCAGCAGCATCTCCGCCCAGTCGGCCGCGTCGACGCCGCCGGCCTGGGAGTTGATCGTGATGAGCGCCTCGCGGGCGTCGTATTCGCCCGACAGCAGCGTGCGGACCTCCAGCGCGCCGATGTCGGAGCGCAGCGACTGCAGCTCCTTGTCGGCCTCGGCCCGCGTGTCGTCGTCGCCCTCCTCGGCCGCCAGCTCGTAGAGGACCGTCAGGTCGTCGAGCCGCCTGGCGATGCCCTCGACCCGGTTGAGCTCGCCCTGGAGGTGGGAGAGCCTGCTGGTCACCTTCTGGGCCTGCTCGGGGTCGTCCCACAGGTCGGGCGCGGCAACCTGCTGCTCCAGCTCCTCGATCTGCTTGCGCATCGCGTCGAGGTCGAGCACGTCCTGGATGCTGCGGAGCGTGCCCCGAAGCTCGTTGATCTCTTCTGCCGGATCGATGCCTGCCACGTCTCCCAAGGGTACGCGACCCGCGCGGGCCCGAATAACATGGCGAGGTGCGTGCATACGGTCGGCGGAGGACGCTGGCGCTCGCCGCCGGTCTTCTCGCCGCGGTGACCGCCTGCTCCGGCGATGCCCGCCCGGCCCCTTCGACACCGGCGGCGGCCACCTCGACACCCTCGCCATCTCCTGAGCCGCCGGTCGTCACCAAGCAGGAGGCGGCCGAGGAGTTCGCCGCCTACACCCGTACCGACGACCTGCTGCGCCGCGTGCCGAGCGACTTCCAGGGCCGGCTGCTGCAGGTGCAGGACATCACGACCGGCGGGCAGTGGCAGCTCACCCAGGCCGCCTACCTGTCCACCGGCTACGACCCGCCGCGCCACCGGTGGGGCACGCCGACGTTCTACGTGCCGAGGTTCGCCAAGGGCGACGGCGCGCCCTGGTTCAGCGTGCTGGTGACGCGTGACGACCGGCCCACGCTGCTGACGTTCGTGAAGTTCGACCGCTGGCGGCTCAGCTCGGCCGCCGAGCTGCTGCCCGGCCAGAAGCTGCCGCCGATCAAGCTCGACGCCGAGGGCTACGCCACGGCCGTGCCCGCCGACGACAAGACCATCACGATCAGCCCGCAGTTCATCGGCCCCGTCCACGCGAGCGTGGCCGAGACGGGCAAGGCGGGCGTCACCGACGGCCTGCTCGCCGCCGGGCCCTACACCACCGAGGTGGCCGAGCAGATCGCCGAGCGCCGCGAGAGCGCCAAGAGCGACGGCTTCAGCTACGACTCGATCTTCAGCGCCGACAACTTCCCCGTGTACGCACTGCGCACCGAGGACGGCGGCGCGCTCATCCAGTACTCGCTGTCGCGCACCACGTCCACGCAGACCAAGACGGCCGAGGACGACTACATCCCGGTGCCCGACTCGGCGCGCTGGGCGATCAGCTCGCCGGTGCTGCGCCGCTCGCTCAAGCTCACCGAGACGCACCAGTACGCGACCGCCGTGCCGCCGCTGTCCGCCCCGGCGCCCGCGCCCGTGATCGCCCACGACGGCGCGCTCACCCGCGCCTCCGGCCAGTAGCCGGTAGGGCGCCCGGAGGACGCCGAGAGCCCGCTGAGCAGCGGTGAAGGCGGCGCGAGAGCCCTTTGAGCGGCGGCCCAGGCGGGCTCAGACGCGCGCGAGAGCCCTGTGAGCGGCCGCCCGTGCCCGATGCCTGCCCAGAGTGCCGGGGCGGGCGGGAAAGCCCGCCCCGGCCGCTCTCACGCCTCCGTGTGAGGCAGGTTGCTCGAGGCCACCAGCGTGCGGATGGCGCGCAGCGCGACCGACAGCGTGGCCAGGTCGAAGTTGTCGCTCTCCCAGATCTCCGACAGCGTCTGCCTGGCCCTGGCGACGGCCGCCGAGTTGGCCTCGGTCCAGCTCGCCAGCCGCTCCTCGGGCGACAGGCCCGGCTTGCTGTGCGCCAGCACGTCGCGGGTCAGCGAGGCGTGCGCGGCGTACAGGTCGTCGCGCAGCGCCGAGCGCGCCATCGAGTTCCACCGGTTGTCGCGGGGCAGCGCGATGATGCGCTCGCGCAGCCGGGCGAGCTGCAGCCGGTCGGCCAGGTCGAAGTAGACCTCGCCGACCTCGTTGACCGGACGTCCGGTCAGCGACGCGATCTCCACCAGGTCCAGCGTCGAGTACGCGGGCACCATCGCGGCCACCCGCTCGGCCATCTCCTCGGGCACCCCGCGGGCCACGAACGAGTCGCGGCGCTCCTCGTACGCGGCGAGGTCGGGCCCGGTGAGCAGCTTCGGCAGGTGCGCGATGAGCCCGTTGACGCCCTTGTCGAAGAACGCGATCGAGGCGGCGAGGTCGAGCGGCGGCCGCCGGTTGACCAGCAGCCAGCGCGCGCCGCGCTCGGCCAGCTTGCGGGCTTCGAGCAGCATCTTGATCTGCGTGGCGGTGTCGACCTGGTTGTCCAGCGACTCGACCGCGCGGTAGAAGCCGGGCAGGTCGAAGACCTCACGCGCCACCAGGTACGCCCGCACGATGTCGGGCGTGGACGCGCCGGTCTCCTCGCCGAAGCGGTACAGGAACGTGGTGCCCGCGGAGTTGACCAGCTCGTTCACCACGCGGGTGGTGATGATCTCGCGGCGCAGCGGGTGCGCGTCCATGTACGTCCTGAACCGCTCGCGCAGCGCGGACGGGAAGTACTCGACCAGCCACGACGCCAGGTAGGGGTCGTCCGGCAGGTCGGAGCCGAGCAGCTCGGCGTCGGCCACCAGCTTGGTGTAGGCGAGCAGCACGGAGAACTCGGGCGCGGTGAGCCCGAGCCTGGCCTGGCGCCGCTCGGCGAGCGTCTTGTCCGACGGCAGGAACTCCAGCTCCCGGTTGACCAGCCCGTCGCGTTCGAGCTTGCGCAGGTAGCGAGAGTGGATGTGCAGCATCGAGACCGCCTGCGCGCGGGCCGCGGCGAGCACGACGTTCTGCGCGTAGTTGTCGCGCAGCACCAGCTCGGCGACCTCGTCGGTCATCGAGGTGAAGAGCTGGTTGCGCTGCTTGTCGGTCAGCTCGCCGTCGCGGACGACCTGGTCGAGCAGGATCTTGATGTTCACCTCGTGGTCGGAGGTGTCGACGCCGGCCGAGTTGTCGATGAAGTCGGTGTTGATCAGCCCGCCGTTGAGCGCGAACTCGATGCGGGCGAGCTGGGTGAAGCCGAGGTTGCCGCCCTCGCCGACGACCTTGCAGCGCAGCTCGGAGGCGTTGACGCGAAGCCCGTCGTTGGCCTTGTCGCCCACGTCGGTGTGGGACTCGGAGGTGGCCTTGACGTACGTGCCGATGCCGCCGTTCCACAGCAGGTCTACCGGGGCCTTCAGGATGGCGCTGATCAGCTCGTGGGGCGCCATGGACGCGACTCCGGCCGGGATGCCGAGCGCCTCGCGCATCTGCGGGGTGATCTGGATCGACTTGGCGGTGCGCGGGAAGACGCCGCCGCCCGGGGAGATCAGCTCGGGGTTGTAGTCCTCCCACGAGCTGCGCGGCAGCTCGAACAGGCGGCGCCGCTCGGCGTACGAGCGGGCGGCGTCGGGCGAGGGGTCGACGAAGATGTGCCGGTGGTCGAAGGCGGCGACCAGCCTGATGTGCTGCGAGAGCAGCATGCCGTTGCCGAACACGTCGCCCGACATGTCGCCGATGCCGACCACGGTGAAGTCGGTCGTCTGGACGTCCACGCCCATCGTGCGGAAGTGGTACTTGACCGACTCCCACGCGCCGCGGGCGGTGATGCCCATGCCCTTGTGGTCGTAGCCGATGGAGCCGCCGGAGGCGAAGGCGTCGCCCAGCCAGAAGCCGTACTCCTTGGCGACCTCGTTGGCGATGTCGGAGAACGTCGCGGTGCCCTTGTCGGCGGCGACGACGAGGTAGGTGTCGTCGCCGTCGTGCCTGACGACGTCGGGCGGCGGCACGACCTTGCCGGCCACGAGGTTGTCGGTGACGTCGAGCAGGCCGGAGATGAACATCCGGTAGCAGGCCACGCCCTCGGCGAGCAGATCCTCCCGCTTGCCGGATTTCGGCGGCTTCTTGACGACGAATCCGCCCTTAGAGCCGGTCGGCACGATCACGGTGTTCTTCACCATCTGCGCCTTGACCAGGCCGAGGATCTCCGTACGGAAGTCCTCCATCCGGTCCGACCACCGCAAACCGCCCCGCGCGACCTTGCCGAAGCGCAGGTGCACACCTTCGACGCGCGGCGAGTACACGAAGATCTCGTACTTCGGCCGGGGCAGCGGCAGCACGCTGATGGCCTGCGGGTCGAACTTCAGCGAGATGTACGGCTTGCGCGCCCCGTTCACCGTCTGGAAGTAGTTGGTCCGCAGCGTCGCGTGGATCATCTCCAGGTAGGCCCGCAGGATGCGGTCCTCGTCCAGCGAGGCCACCTCGTCAAGCGCCCCGAGTATCTCCTCGTTGAGCGCCTCGACGAGGTCGGTCCGCACGTCCTCGCCGCGCTTCGGGTCGAGCTTGGCCTCGAACAGATGCACCAGCAGCCGCGCGATCCTGACGTTGCCGTTGAGCACGGCCTCCATGTACGGCTGGGAGAACGTGCTGCCCGCCTGGCGCAGGTACTTGGCGTAGGCCCGCAGGATCTCGACCTGCTCCCAGGTGAGCCCGGCGCTGAGGATGAGCGCGTTGAAGTCGTCCGCCTCCACCCGGCCCGTCCACAGGGCGTTCAGACCGTCCTGGAAGAGCTTCTTGAAGTCCTTCCTGTCGACGCCCTCGGCCGGGGTGTAGCGCAGGCCGAAGTCGTAGATCCAGGCGTTCTTGGTGCGCGGGTCGTTGTCGCGGTCGATCTCGTACGGCCGCTCGTCCACGACCTCGACCCCGAGCCGCTGGATCAGCGGCAGCGCCTGCGACAGCGAGATGGGCGAGCCGATCTTGTAGATCTTCAGCCGCCGCTCCCCCTCGGCCGCGTCGTACGGCTCGTACAGGTTGATGCCGACCTTGTCGCCGTCGCCGGCCGCGACGAGCTGTTCGAGCCGCTGGAGGTCGGCCACGGCCACCTTGGGCGGGAAGTCCGCCTTGTAGCCCTCGGGGAAGGCGGAGGCGTAGCGCTTGATGAGCTGGGGCGCCTCCTCCTCGGAGGTCAGCTCGGTCAGCGCGGCGGCCAGGTCGTCCTCCCAGGAGCGGGTGAGGGCCGCAAGCCGGGACTCCAGCTCTTCGACGTCCACGCTGGGCGGCGGGAGTTGCTTGCCGCGCTCGCCGCGTACGACGACGTGCAGCCGGGCCAGCGTCGACTCGCCGATCATGGCGCTGTAGTCGATGGACGTGCCGCCGAGCGCCTTGAGCAGCACCTCCTGCATCTTCAGCCGGACCTTGGTGGTGTAGCGGTCACGCGGCAGGTAGATCAGGCAGGAGATGTAGCGGCCGTAGTCGTCGCGGCGCAGGAAGAGCTTGACCTGCTTGCGCTCGCGCAGCCGCAGCACGCCGAGCGCGATCGGCAGGAGCTGGTCGAGCGAGGTCTGGAACAGCTCGTCGCGGGGGAAGGTCTCCAGGATCTCGATGAGGTCCTTGCCGTCGTGGCTGTCGGGGGCGAGCCCGGCCTTATCGAGCACGTCGGCCAGCTTGCGGCGCAGCACGGGGATCCGCGAGATCGACTCGTTGTAGGCCACGTGGGTGAACAGGCCGAGGAAGCGCCGCTCGCCGATCACCTCGCCCTCGGGTGAGAACAGCTTCACCCCGATGTAGTCGAGGTAGGAGGCCCGGTGCACGGTGGCCTTGGAGTTGGCCTTCGTGATGATCATGAGCTGCTTCTCGCGCGCCTTGGCCCGCACCTCGGGCGGCAGCGCGGCGAAGCTCTCCGAGCCGGCCTTGTCGTCGCGGAGGATGCCGAGCGCCGCTCCGGGCACCGCGCGCAGCGCCTCGCCGTCGTCGGTGTGCTCAAGGCGGTACTCGCGGTAGCCGAGGAAGGTGAAGTGCCCGTCGGCGAGCCAGCGCAGCAGGTCGATGCTGTCCTCGACCTCGGCGGGCTCAAGCGGCGGCGGGTTCATGCCCAGGTCTTCTGCCGTCTGTACGGCGAGGGCGCGCATCTTCGCGTAGTCCTCGACCGTGTGGCGCACGTCGGCGAGCACCTTCAGCAGGTCGGCCTCGAGCCTCTTGAGCACCAGGGGGTCGGACTGCCGGTCGATCTCGATGTGGATCCACGACTCGGCCAGCATCTGGCCGGTGATGTCCTCCTGGCCGCGGCCGAGCATCCTGCCGGTCATGTCGCGGCGTACCCGCATCTGCGGGTGGACCACCAGGTGGGTGCCGAGGCCGTGGCGGTCGAGCTCCATCGTGACGGAGTCGACCAGGAACGGCATGTCGTCGGTCACCACCTCGACCACGGAGTGGCCGGGGTCCCAGCCGTTCTCCTCGATCGTGGGGGTGTAGGCACGGACCACCGCCCTGCCCTGAGGGCGGACCTCCGCGAGCTGCCTCTGGGACATCGCGGGGCCGTACACGTCAACGGGGTTGCGGTCGAGCAGGTCCTCCGGCGCGACATGTCGGTAATAGAGCCGCAGGAAGGACAGCGCCTCCTCGGCGCTCATATGCTCACTGCCGGCCGCGCAGCTTTCCGCGGCTCGCTGGAGCAGCTCATCCTTGGCCTCGTCGAGCGGCATCTCGCTCTCACTCCTTTGTGAGGGTTCGCCATGGCTGTTCATAGCCAGGCCCTTAGTTCCCACAGCAGCGGGAAGTAGTGCAGGCGCGTCCTGCCGCGCAGATAGGGAGCACCGGTCGAGCCGCCTGTGCCCGACTTGGTGCCGATCTGGCGTTCGACCATCTGGACGTGGCGCATCCGCCACAGCGCGGCGGTCTCGTCGTGCGTCAGCAGGTCTTCGGCCAGTTGCCACAGGTCGTCGTGAGACCCGCGGTCCCTCGCCACGGCCAGCAGCGAGTCCATGATCTCGCTGTCGGAGACCGGCAGGCCACGCTGGGAAAGGGCGGTCAGGTAAGCATCCCACAGGGTGGGCTCCGCGAGCCTGCGGCGCAGCCGGGCGAGCTCGTCCTCGCCCGCGTGCCTGAAGGAGCCGAGATAGCGCTCGTCCTTCAGCCCCGGCAGGAACTCCAGCTCCCTGAACTGCACCGACTGGAACCCGCTCGCGGGCGCCAGACCGGCGCGGAAGGCCAGGAAGTCCTGCGGGGTCATCGTCTCCAGGACCTCGACCTGCTGGATCATCACCCGCTCGACCGCGTGCACCCGCCGGAACAGGTGCCTGGCCCGCCACAGCTCGCCCGCGAACATCGCGGCGCGCGCCGACTCCAGCTCGTGGAGCAGCAGCTTGAACCACAGCTCGTAGACCTGGTGCGTGGTGATGAACAGCAGCTCGTCAGGGGCCGCGGACTGCGGCCGCTGCTGGTCGAGGAGCTCGGGCAGGCGGAGGTAGTCGCCGTAGGAGAGCAGACCGCCTTCCTCACCGAACCGCCGGCGTGGGGGATCGGGCGCATCACCATCGATGCCCACCGAACACCTCCCCCTGACCACCCGGCCAGGTCAGACCGGGCGTGACGCCTTGCCCTACCGATACCACCCGAAAAGGGGACGAACGTCAACGTGACATGGAGGACATCGGCGGGTCGTCGCCCGTGGTCGAGGAGGGGTCGTGTTTGAGCTCGTCGAGCTGCAGGGGCACCTCGGCGAGCTCGACCAGCTCAGCCTGGCATCGCTCACACGTTTCGAGGTGGCGTTCGAACGCCTCGTGCTCTTCCTCATCGAGGACGCCGAGGACGTAGGCGGCCACCCCGTCGTGCATCAGCCGGCTACCCCCTTGTCCCGCAGCAGCTCGCGGAGAGCCCGGATCCCGTAGTAGAGCCGGGACTTCACCGTGCCCGGCGGGATCCCCAGAATCTCCGCCGCTTCACTTATCGTACGGTCTCGGAGGTAGGTCTGCTCAATGACTTCGCGGTGTTCCGGAGACAGGGACCGCAGCGCGTCAGCGACGACCATCGCCGATAACGCGCGTTCCGATCCGTCCGGGACCGACATCATGTCGACTTCAGGCGGCTCGACCTCCTGCGGCCGGACGCTCTTCCGCCGACGACCATCAATGACTATGCGGCGGGCCACGGTGAGCAGCCACGCCCATATCAGGCTCGGTTCCCATTGCAGTCTTGCCGAGTTTCGCCAGGCTCTGACGATCGTCTCCTGCACGACGTCTTCAGCCCACTGAAGGTCGTTACCTGTTGATTTGCGTACGTGGCGCAGCAGAGGGCCGCCGAACTCCTGGTAGAGCACCGCGATGCGGTGCTCCGCCTCGGCATCCGCACTCTCGAACCTGCCGTCGAGGTGACCTAGCACGGGGCACATCTTTACACCTTCGTTATCCAAGCGGTAGCCACTCCGATAACTCCAGTCATTTCTAACTATCTCCGGCCATACGTGAACCTCGCCTGCTACGGCCGCGTACCTCCGACCATGCACAGGCTTTTGCGCGGCGAGTTGTTCATGCTCGGCGGCTTCGTGGTAGCCGCCGCCGCGACGATCGCGCTGGTCATGCCCTCGGCGATCGGCCCCGCGTCCGCTCAGTGGGCGCCGCGGTCGTCGGGGCCGCTGACGGCCGCCGACGTCGATCTGCTCATCAAGGTACGCCAGGCGGGCCTTTGGGAGATGCCCGTCGGTGAGTACGCCCAGACCCGCGCCGAGTCCCAACGCGTGAAGGAAGTCGGGAAGCTTCTGCGGGACGAGCACAAGGAGCTCGACCTGCTCACCCGCCAGACGGCCAAGAAGCTCGGCGTGGCCCTGCCCGACGAGCCGAACCCCGACCAGCAGCGCTGGATGGCCCAGCTGGCGTCGGAGAGCGGCCCGGCCTTCGACAAGGACTTCGCCAACCTGTTGCGTGCCGCGCACGGGAAGGTCTTCCCCGTCGTGGCGGGCGTGCGGTCCGGGACCAGGAACTCCGAGATCCGGAAGTTCGCCCAGGAAGGCATCAATTACGTGATGCGCCACATGGCGTACCTGGAGTCCACGGGCCTGGTCGACCATCGCCGGCTCCCGGAAGCGCCGACGCCCTCACCCGCTCCACCCGTCGTCAACGGCGGTTGAAAAGAGGAGACACACATGACGAGATCCAGACGCATGGCCGCGGCCGTGTCCGCGCTGGCCGTGACGGCGACCGGCCTGGTGTCCGCGGCCGTCATCGGCGTAGGCCCGGCGATGGCCGCCCCCTGCATCCCCGGACAGACCGGCCAGTCACCTCAGGGGCGGCAGACACAGCAGCCCGGCAGGAACCAGCAGGGCAGAAACCAGCAGGGCAGGAACGACCGCGACTTCGGCCGTGACTTCGACCGTGACTTCGACCGAGACTTCGACCGGGACTTCGACCGGGACTTCGACCGGCGCGGCCGGGGACAGCAGGACCAGGACCAGGACCAGCAGAGCCGCAACCGTCAGGGCGGCCGGCAGCAGGATCAGGACGGGCAGGGTTTCGACCGGCAGGCGCCGCAGGGCGGCAGCGTGGCCGTGGACCCGCGCTCCCCCGGCGACGAGCCCGATGACAGCCCCTCGCTTTTCTCGCGCCGCCGCGGCGGCAACCCGATCAATTCCCCCAGCCCGACCCCCAGCCCGACCGATAATCAGGGCAATCCGGACAACGGAAATAACAACGACAATAACGGGAACGGAACCAACGACGGGAGCAACAACGGCGACAACGGGAACGTAGGCGACAACAACGGGAACAACGGGAACGACGGGAATACAGGCGACAACGGCGGCAACAACGGAAACAACGGGGATAACGGCAACAACAACGGCGACAATGGCAATGGCGGCGACAACGGCGGGGACAACGGCAACGCCGACCCCTCGCAGAGCCCCTCGCCCTCTCCGACCGCCGGTGACCCCTGCGCCGACCTCGGCCCGTTCCTCCAGGACTTCGTGGACATCCGCCGGGTCCAGCCGACCCGCCTCGACGCGCGGTTCAGCAGGAACGGCTCGCGCGGCTCGTTCGTCTCGCGCTGCGGCACCAACCGCGAGGGCCACAACAACCCGGACAACTTCATCGTCGCCCCCGGCGTGCAGAACGGCGCGCACCACCTGCACGACTACGTGGGCAACCTCTCGACCGACGCGTTCTCGACCGACGAGAGCCTGGCGGCGGCGGACACGACCTGCCGGCTCGGCGACCAGTCCACGTACTTCTGGCCGGTGATCAGGGATCGCAGGTCCGACACGAACGCCGGCGACCCGGACGGCAACGTCGGCCAGGTGCTGCGGCCCCGCTCGGTGCAGCTGCAGTTCCGCGGCAACCCGACCTCCAGGGTCGTCGCCATGCCGAGGTTCATGAGGATCATCACCGGCGACGCCAAGGCGGCCACCAACGGCACCGCTAACGCACGCGCCGCCTGGACGTGCACGGGATTCCAAAATCGCATAACAACCGACAAATATCCGCTTTGCCCGCGCGGGAGCCTGGTGGTTCGTATCCTGGACTTCCCCAGCTGCTGGGACGGCCAGAACACCGACAGCGCCAATCACCGCACGCACGTGGTCTTCCCCGACCAGAACGGTGCCTGCCCCCAGGGGACCAGGGCGATCCCCCAGCTCCGCATGACCCTCACGTACGCAGTACCGCAAGGACCCTCGTACGCCCTGGACGCCTTCCCCGAGCAGAAGCACAACCCGGTCACCGACCACGGCGACTTCGTCAACGTGATGCCCGACAGGCTGATGCAGAACGTCGTCAACTGCATCAACCGGGGCCGCCGTTGCTGATCTGATCGGCCGCCCGACCAGGGCACCCAGCCTTCCGAGTCGCACCCTCACTCGACCTTGGAGGGAAATACATGCTCCACAGACGACACCCCAGGCACGCCCCCACCCTGCTGGACACCAGGAACGTCCGGCTGGGGGCGAGCGCGCTGATCGCGGCCGTCCTGCTCTCGGCGTTCGCGCTGACCAGGACGGAGCAAGGCATCGCGCTGCTGGGCCGAGGGGTCGGCTTCCTCGAGTTCTACGCGGGCGTGTTCGCCCTGGTACTGCTGACCGCGACCGTCGCGCTCGGCCTGATCACCACAGAACGCGTCTTCCTGTCCCCGGCCAACCGGGTCAGGGCCCAGCTCGCGCACCGGGCGACCGCGCTCATCGGGCTGGCGTTCCTGCTGACGCACATCACGCTCATGATCAGCCTGGGGCACGTGCCGCCGGGGGCCGCGGTCGTGCCGATCGCCGGGATCTGGGTGGGATTCGGCACCCTGGCCTTCGACCTCATGGTCGTGGCCGTGGTGACGGGCATGATCCGAGGACGCTTCGCCGTACGGAACAGGCCGTGGATGTGGCGGATCCTCCACTCCGCCGCGTACCTCGCCTGGCCCATCGGCATCATGCACGGATTGACGGCCGGCCGCCCGCCGGCCGGTTGGGTGGCCTGGTCGTACGTGGCCAGCATGGCGGCGGTCGGCAGCGCGCTGATCGTCCGCGTGCTGGCCACGGTCCGGCGGCCGCCGGTCGTACCCGAGAGGGTGCCGGGGCCCGCGGTCACGTCCGCCGCTCCGGTGGGCGTGCCCGCCGAGCGCCCCGCCGCCGCCCGGAACAGGGCGCAGGACAGCAGCAGGCAGGCCGCCGCCGCGGCGACGGCACGGGCCGACGCGCCCGTCAGCCTCGCCGAGGCGCGCCGCAGGTACAGGGAGGCGGGATGACCCCGCCCGCACGCGAACAGGAGGCTTCGTGATACCCGCCCGCGTCCCACGGGTGCTGCGCATGGGTCCGGCCCGGCTCACCGCCGGACTGGACCACTGCCGCCGTCTCGACCTGCCCGCCCACCGCACCCTGCACGGCCTCGTGGAGCCGCGCGAGCTGACCGAGCTCATCTCGTACGCCAACGAGGTGGACATGCGGGGCCGCGGCGGCGCGGCGTTCCCCTTCGCCAGGAAGCTGCGCGCGGTGGCGGACGCCGCGGGCACCGGCGAGAGCGTCGTGCTGGTCAACGGCGCCGAAGGCGAGCCGGCCAGCTCGAAGGACGCCATGCTGCTCACCCGCAACCCGCACCTCGTACTCGACGGCGCGGTGCTGGCCGCCGAGGCGCTCGGCGCCCGCGAGGTCGTCGTCGCCACGGCGGGCGGCGAGGTCGCCGAGGCGTCCGTCGCCGCCGCCGTGGCCGAGCGCCGCGCGGCCAACGTCTCCGGCGGTGCCGAGAGCCGCGTCCCGATCAGGGTGGTCGGGATCAAGGAACGGTTCATCTCCGGTGAGGGCGGCGCCCTCGTCCGGGCGGTCAACGGGGAGGAGGGCATCCCGCCGGGCAGGAAGAAGCGCGCCGCGCACAGCGGCGTGGACGGGCTGCCGACCCTGCTGTCCAACACCGAGACGTACGCGCAGCTCGCGCTGCTGGCCGAGTACGGCCCCGATAAGTACGCGGAAGTGGGCACCGCCAAGGAGCCCGGCACGATCCTGCTCACCGTCAGCGGCGGCGCCGCCAACGGCGCGGTGATCGAGACGCCCACCGGCACCCTGCTGGCCGACGTGCTCGCGCTGTGCGAGGCGGACGCCGGCGACGGGGTGCTGGTCGGCGGCTACCACGGCGCGTGGCTGTCGGCCGAGGCCGTCGAGACGGCGGTCATCTCGCGCGAGGGCATGAAGGCGGCAGGGGCCACCCTCGGCGCGGGCATCATCGTGCCGCTCGGCGAGTACACGTGCCCGCTCGGCGAGGCGGCCAGGGTCGCCTCCTACCTGGCGTCGGAGTCCGCCGGGCAGTGCGGGCCGTGCCGGCTCGGGCTGCCCGACGTCGCCAGGGCCCTCTGCGCGCTCGCCGAGGGCACCGGCTCCGTGGACGCGGTGCGCCGCGCCGTACGCGTCGTCGAGCGCCGCGGTGCCTGCTTCCACCCGGACGGCACGGCCAAGTTCGTACTGTCGGCTCTGGACGCGTTCGAGGACGAGATCGCCATCCACCTGGAGCACGGCTCGTGCGGCCGTCCGGTACGCGGCGTACTGCCCATGCCGGAGCGCGAGCCTGAACCCGAGTACCGGCTGGAGGTCGACTGGTCCCGCTGCGCCGGGCACGGCCTGTGCGCGCACCTGCTGCCCGAGTTCGTGGACCTCGACGACTACGGGTTCCCGTCGTTCAGGACGATTCCCGGGTTCATGCTCAAGGAGGCGCGCCGGGCCGTCGACATGTGCCCCGCGCTCGCCCTGCGCCTGGCCCAGACCACCGGCGACAGCCCCAAACCGGCCGGCTCCCCGCTACGGCTGGTCAAGGGCGGCGTGCTGAAGAAGGCCGGGGACGGCGTGCCCCGCCTGGCCCGCGTGGGCGGCCTCCCCCGCTTCTCCCGGGTAGGCGGCCCCGCCTGACCCGAGGGGCCCGGCGCCGTGAACGCCCGTCCTCGCAACACCCGCCGAGCAGACGCGCACCACCCGCCGGGCCCCCACCCGCCGAACAGACGCCCACCGGCCCTCCCGCCCACCGAACAGACACCCACCAGCCTTCCCACCCGCCCAGACGCCCCACCACCCACCGCACCCTCCCGCGCGAAGAGCTCCGCCTATCGCCGCACCACGCCACCCACCACTCACGCACCCGCCACTTACCGCCCGGGCCACGCCACCCGCCCCTCACGCCACGCCACCCGCGCCACGCCACTTACCGCCCGCGCCACGCTGCCCGCCGCCGAAGTGCTGCACCCACCGCTTCTTCCCGACGCCCAGCGCCGAACAGCGCCGCCCAGCACCGCGGCTCTCGCGCCCGAACCGTTACGCTCGCCACCCTTCGCGACACCCGCCACTCATCCCCGACCCCGGCCCGGAGCGCTGCGCCACCGCCCGGAGCGCTGCGCCGCCGTCCGGCACGCTCACGCACCGCTACCCCATCGCCCCGAAAGGCCCACGCCACCCACGCCACAGCGCGCCCGCCGCAGGAGCGTTACGCCCGCCGTTCTTTCCCCGGCGCCCGTCCCCCCAGAGCGGTCAGGGTGGGACCGTCCCCGGCCGGACCAACCGCCCCCGCGCAGCCGGACCGGCCGACCGCCCCCGCGCAGCCGGAGCGGGCCCGGAGTACCCGTGGTCGGGACTGCGGCCGAGCCGGAGTGGGCGAATTCGGGCGTATTGCCGGAATGGCCGAGCCGGGCCCCTCGGCGGAACGGCGCAGGCAAGAATGGCGTCCCGCAGCCGCGCCAGCAGCGCGCGCCAGAAATGTCACTATGGTCCGAAATTTCGAGAAATCTCATCGGAAGGCGCGCACCGAAAACTTCCCGCGCACATGCACCGGCTCCCCGATCTTCACCATCTGGTAGAGCCGCTTGGACGTCTCGAGCGGCAGCCGCACGCACCCGTGCGACGCCGGGCGCAGCGGGACCTTCGTCGAGCCGTGCATGGCGATGGCCCCGGTGAAGTAGAGCGAGTTGTACATCGACCCGAGCGGCCCGGTCGTCCAGCCGGGAGCGCGGCGCAGCACGCGGAAGTCGCCGACCGGCGTGATGGCGTTGCCGCAGCGCCCGTTCTCGCAGTAGCGCACTTCGGCGCCGGTGGAGATGTGCGAGATCAGCACGGGCCTGCGGCTGCGGTAGACGACGAGCAGCTGCTTGGTGAGGTTGATCTCCACCCGGTTGGCCGCGCCTTGCGGCACCAGCACCTTGTGCCTGACGGGCTTGTCCAGCGCTGACAGCATCTTCGGCCCGACCTGGTTGCTCAGCATCATCCGCTTGTGCTTCTGGAACGCCCAGACGGCGAACTTGGTCTGCTCGTCGTACTTGCCGTTGATGGGTCCGAAGTAGTAGCGGCCCCGGTGGAGCTTGCGCTGGAGGGTACGGACGGCCGCGCCCTTGTCACCCGGGCGGAGCAGCACCGGCTTGCTCTCCGCCTCCTCCTCGGTCGTCGTGCTCTCGGCGGGGGGAGGCGGGCTGAGGAGGCGGACCGCCCCTGCGGCGGACGTGGTGGCCGGCGTTGCGGCAGACGCGGCGGAGGCGGGCAGCGGGGTCTCGGTGAACGGAACGACGGCGGCGGCGGACAGAGCGAACACGGTGAATGTCTGAAGCTTTATCGTCATAAATCGACGCCTACCCAGACACCAGAGAATTCATGGTTTTGTCGAGGAAAAGACGCGGCTAATATCGAGATTCAGGAAAATGCGCTTTTGTCGGAAAAATGACTCGCGCGGCCGCCACCGCGTCTGGCAGCATCCCGTGCCATGCGTAACTGGCCGCTCTTCGAGCTACAGATCACCACACCCAACCTCAGCCTGCGCGTCCCCTCCCTGGAGGAGCTCGACGAGCTGGCCGACCGCGCCGCCGAGGGCGTCCACGAGGAGGGGCAGATGCCGTTCGTCGTCCCGTGGACCGAGGGCACGCCGGCCGAGCGCGCGCAGCGCACGATCCAGTACCACTTCACCACTTGGGGCCGCTTCAACGCGGACGAGTGGGCGATCGAGTTCGTCGTCGTACGCGACGGCCAGGTCGTCGGCACCCAGGGCGTGACGGCGAGCGGCTTCCCCGTCCTGAAGGAGGTCCAGACGGGCTCCTGGCTGGGCAGGCGCTTCCAGGGGCAGGGCGTGGGCACCGAGATGCGCCAGGCGGTGCTGCACTTCGCGTTCGCCGGCCTCGGTGCCCGGTACGCGCTGACCGAGGCGTTCGACGACAACCCCGCCTCCCTGGGCGTCACGCGGAAGCTCGGCTACCACGACGACGGCTTCAACCTGTTCAAGCGCGGCGGCGAGCCGGTGGTCAGCCGCCGCTTCCGCCTGCCCAGGGAGGACTGGAAGGAGCAGCCCGGGTTCGAGATCCACGGCCTGGAGGCGTGCCTGCCCCTGTTCGGCCTGAAGGACTGACCCGCGCCGCCCCGGGTGAACCCGCGCGGATCCCCCGGCGGACCCGCGCCCACCCAGGCGAGCCCGCGCCGACCTCAGGCGACCCCGCGTCAGTCCCGGGTGAAGTGGCGCAGCACTTCCGGGTTGGCCATGGCGTCGGGGTTGGCGGCCTGCTCGACGGGCGTGCCGAGCAGGATCTTGCGTACGGGGACCTCGAGCTTCTTGCCCGACAGGGTCCGGGGGATGCCCGGCACCACCCGGATCTCGTCGGGCACGTGGCGCGGCGACAGCTCCGTGCGCAGGGCGGCGCGCAGCCTGCGTTCGAGGTCCTCGGTCAGCTCGGCCTGCTCGGCGAGCGTGACGAAGAGCAGCAGCCTGCCCTCCTGCCCGAGCTGGCCGGTGTCGATGACGAGGCTGTCGGCGATCTCGTCGAAGCGCTCGACCACCCGGTAGAACTCGCTGGTGCCCATGCGGACGCCGCCCCGGTTGAGCGTGGAGTCGGAGCGCCCGTAGATGACGCAGCCGCCGTCCTCGTTGATCTTGATCCAGTCGCCGTGCCGCCAGACGCCGGGGTAGACGTCGAAGTAGCTCTCGGCGTAGCGGCGGCCGTCGGGGTCGTTCCAGAAGCAGACCGGCATCGACGGCATCGGCTGGGTCACCACCAGCTCGCCCACCTCGCCGATCACCGGCTTGCCCGCCGGGTCGTACGACTCCACCTTCGCCCCCAGCGACCGGCACGGGATGATCCCGGCCCTGATGGGATGGAGCGGGGTGGCGCCGACGAACCCGGTGCACACGTCGGTGCCGCCGGAGAACGACCCCAGCGGCGTGTCGGGAAGCTGACCCGCGAGCCAGGCGAAGCCCTCGGGCGGCAGCGGCGAGCCGGTCGAGCCGACCCCGCGCAGCTTCTCCAGCCCTTCAAGGTGCAGCCCGGCCTTGAGCGAGGCCATGATGTACGGCGCCCCCACCCCGAAGTACGTCACCTCCTCGGAGGCGGCGATGCGCCACAGCGCGGCCGGCGACGGATGCGTGGCCGAGCCGTCGTAGAGGACGGGCGTGGCCCCCACCAGCAAGGCGCCGATGAGGTAATTCCACATCATCCAGCCCGTGGTGGTGTACCAGAAGAACACATCGCCGCGGCCGAGGTCCTGGTGGAAGGTGAGCGCCTTGAGGTGTTCGAGCACCACGCCGCCGTGGCCGTGCACGATCGGCTTGGGCAGTCCGGTCGTGCCACTGGAGTAGAGGATCCACAGCGGGTGGTCGAACGGTACCCGCTCGAACTCCAGCGGCCCCTCCTCGGCCCGCAGCCCCTCCCAGCCGATGACCTCGCCGTGCGGCACGTCGGCGGTGTGGGCGGCGACCGGCTCGGCCTGCTGCGGCGCGCGGCCCTCGTCGGCGGCGGCCAGGTAGGGGATCCACACGGTGGCGCGCAGCGAGGGCAGCGACGCGGCGATCTCGTGGACGGCGGCCGAGCGGTCGAAGCTCTTGCCGTTGTAGTGGTAGCCGTCGACGGCGATGAGCACCTTCGGCTCGATCTGCTTGAACCGGTCGACGATGGACGGCACGCCGAAGTCGGGCGAACCGGCCGACCAGATCGCGCCCAGCGACGCGGTGGCCAGGAACGCGATCAGCGCCTGCGGGATGTTGGGCAGGTAGGCCGCCACCCGGTCGCCGCGGCCGACGCCGAGCCTGATGAGCCCGGCCCGTACCCGCGCGACCTCCTCGCGCAGCTCGGCCCTGCTCATCTCCTGCCGCCCGCCGTCCTCGCTCAGGAAGATCAGCCCTGGGCCCTCGTCGTGGCGCAAGGCGTTCTCGGCGTAGTTGAGCGTGGCGCCGGCGAACCACTTGGCGCCGGGCATCGTGCCCGACAGCACGGGCCCGTCGCCGCGCTCGCCGATCACCTCGAAGTAGTCCCAGATCGACGTCCAGAACGCGGCGGGATCGTCGACGGACCACCGCCACACGTCCTCATAGTCCTCCGACCGGCCCAGCCACTTCAGGTAGTGGGTCAGCCTGGCCGATGCGACCACCTCGTCGTCCGGCTCCCAGAGAAGCTCGCCCTCAGCAACCATGTCACTCATCCTGTCGCCCGTACGGAGGAATGTCATACCCGGCGCTCCCCATAACTTGCTACCTCCGTAGGTGGTCCACCGCCATACGCGCGGCCGTGCCGATCACCGCGTCGGCGCGCGGCTGGTTGAGCGCGGTGCTGAACGACCGGGTGAAGACCGACACCGCGTACCTGCGGCCGTCGGGATACTCCACGACGCCCGACTCGCAGCGCAGCGTCGGGAAGGTGCCGGTCTTGCCGCTGACGGCCACGTCGTCGTACGGGAAGCCGGAGGCCAGCCGGTGCGGCCAGACCTGCATGTTGAGCACACTGCGCATCCACGCGCACGACTCGGCGGAGGCGGCCTCGTCGCGCCAGATCAGCTCGAACAGCCGGACCATCTCGCGCGGCGTGCTGCGGTTGGTGCGCTGCGGGTCGAGCACGCTGAGCCGGGCGATGTCCTCGGGGTCGAGGTACGGCCAGCCGTGCCCGGCGTCCTCCCGCATGCGCGCGTTGGCCTCCCCCGCGCCCTGCACGACCCGCGTACGCGTCAGCCCGAACCCGTCCAGCATGGCGTTGACCGCCTCGCAGCCGATCAGCTCCAGCAGCGTGTCGGCCGAGGTGTTGTCGCTGACCGCGATCATCAGATACGCGAGGTCGCGCAGCGACATCGTCACGTCGTCGAGCATCGCGGCGATCCCGGTGGGCCCCGGCACGCGGCCCTCGGCGGGCACCGTGACCCGGTCGGTCATGCCGAGCCGCCCGGCGTCGGCCTGCCGGCAGAGCTCCACCAGCAGCGGCACCTTGAACATCGAGGCCGTCGGCAGCGGCTCGTCCGGCCCGTGGCCGACGTCGTGGCCGGTGTCGATGTCGGCCGCGTACAGCCAGCCGGTCACGCCGGCGCGGGTGAACAGGGCGTCGAAGTCGGGCGGGTTCATGCCAGCATCCCGGGCCTTCGGCTGACCCGCCGCTGAGGCGCGAGGCCCTGCTCGGTCATCCCGGCGCTCTCCTTCAACGTCCGTACGGCCACGGCCGAGAAGTCGGCGGTCGCGGCCGTCTCCGTACGCCAGGCCGTGGAGACCCGGCTCGCGATCGGCGAGCCTAGCAGCGGCCGCCAGGCCAGTCCCGGCAGCTCCACCCTCGGACCGAACGCCACCGCCGCCCCCGCGAGCACCAGGCCGAGCCCGGCGCCGTCGTGCACCTGCGCGGGGACGAACCCGTGGCGGCGGCACTCGGACAGCACCTCCGCCCGCCAGCCCGGCTCGCCCTCCTGGGGCGGCAACAGCAGCTCACGGCCCGCCAGGTCGGCCAGGTGCACCTCGCCGACCGCGGTCAGCGGATCGCTCTCGGCCAGCAGCACGCCCTGCGTCTGCACCAGCATCCGACCGAAGCGCAGGCCGGGCGCGGTGACGGGATGCCGGACGAGCCCGACGTCGATCGCGCCCTCCGCCAGGGCCGTCACCTGGTCGGCGGTCCAGATCTCGGCGGGCGCGACGCGTACGTCCGGGTTGGCCGCGCGGAAGTTCGCCACCAGGGCCGCCAGCACGGAGGCGGCCAGGTCGGGCGGCACGCCGACCTTGAGCACCGCGCCGCCGCCCTGCCTGGCCAGCTCATGCAGCCGGTCGACGCGGGAGACGATCTCGCGGGCCTCGCCCAGCAGCAGCCGGCCCTGCTCGGTGAGGCGCACCTGGCGGGCGGAACGGTCGAACAGCCGTACGCCCAGCTCCTCCTCCAGCCGTTTGATGCGCTGGCTGAGCGGCGGCTGGGCCATGCCGAGCCGGATGGCCGCGTTGCCGAAGTGCAGTTCCTCCGCCACCACAATGAAGTAGCGGAGGTGCCGGACGAGGTCCATGACCAGCAAATATATCCAGATTTATATCTAGATGTCCCTCATATCAATATTGGACACTATTGCTCCCACTCTGGTGTCCTCTGCGGCATGGCACAGCGAACGGGGAGAATCTACGGGCGGCGTCGTCGCAGGCGATGGCCCTTCATCGTGGCGGGGCTGCTGGTCCCGGCCGTCGCGGCGGGCGGCGTCGTCTGGGTGATGCGTACGCAGGGCTCTCCCGAGGAGACCGCCGACCGCTACCTGGCGGCGTGGAGCGCCCAGGACTACGCCACCATGCGGTCCCTGGTCGCCGACCCGCCCGCCGGCTTCGAGCGCGCCCATCGCGACTTCCGTACCGGGCTCAAGCTGACCGGCGCGACCTTCCGGCGCCGCGACTCCGCCGCGCGTGACGGCGTCATCGCCTTCCGCGCCGCCCTGCAGGGCCCGCGCGACTTCACCTACACCGGGCGGCTGCGCCTGGTCGAGCGCGACCGTTCATGGAAGGTGGCCTGGACGCCCGCCACCATCCACCCGGAGCTGAAGCAAGGACTGTCGCTGCGGGCCGTGACGCGCGAGGCCGAGCCGGTACGCGTGCTCGCCGCCGACGGCACCCAGGTCAACGACCCCTCGGCGCCCGGCTCCGTGCAGCAGCTCATCGAGGGCATGAAGACGACGCTCCCCGAACGGTTCTCGGCGCGCCGCCGTACCGTCATCGGCCTCTACCGGGGGAACGAGCCGGTGAAGATCCTGACCGAGGAGAAGGGCGGCGAGCGGCCCATCCAGACCACGCTCGACCTCAAGGTGCACCGGGCGGGCGCGAAGGCGCTGAAGGGCGTGGACAAACCGGTCTCGCTGGTGGCCCTGCGGGCCTCGACCGGGGAGATCCTGGCCGTGGTCAACGCGCCGGGCGGGTTCAACCGGGCGCTCATGGGCAAGTACCCGCCCGGCTCGACGTTCAAGGTCGTCACCGCCTCCGCGCTCGTCGCCGACGGCATCCAGCCCGGGCAGCAGGTCGCCTGCCCGGCCGAGCAGAACATCGGCGGCTTCCCCTTCCACAACGCCGGCTACGAGGACTTCGGCACGCTGTCGTTCCGGGACGCGTTCGCGCACTCGTGCAACACCACGTTCGGGCAGATGAGCGTCGACCGGCTGAACGGCGGCCGGCTCGGTGAGGTGGCCAAGAGCTTCGGCTTCGGCACGCCGATCACGCCGGGCGTGCCCGCCGTACGGGCCGAGTTCCCCGACCCCAAGGACGACACCGACCTCGCCTCCGCCGCCATCGGGCAGGGCCGGGTGCTGGCCAGCCCGCTCAACATGGCCTCCGTGGCCGCCGCCATCGCCTCGGGCGCGTGGACCCCGCCCCGGCTGGTCGTCGGCGAGCGCATCCCCGATCAGCAGCCCGGCACGCCGCGTCCGCTGGAGAAGGGCGTCGTGAACGCGCTGCGCGCCCTCATGCCCGCCGTGGTGACGGACGGCACCGCGCACGGCGTCAGCTTCCCGCCGGGCACCGCCGGCAAGACCGGGACCGCCGAGTACGGCTCGGGCAAGGAGCCGCCCGCACACTCGTGGTTCATCGGCTACCGGGGCGACCTGGCGTTCTCCGTCATCGTGGAGGGCGGCGGCGCGGGCTCCGCGGTGGCCGCGCCGATCGCCGCCCGCTTTCTCAACGCCCTCTCCTGACGCCCCGGCGCGGTCAGACCGCCCTGCTGTCCACCGGCGCAGACCACCTTCTTGCCCACCGGCGCGGTCAGACGGCCTTGCTGTCCACCGGCGCGGTCAGGGCCGCGACCGCCTTCACCACCTCGGAGGCGTCGGACAGGTCGGGCAGCACGATGTCGGCCCCGGCCTCGCGCAGCTCGGAGGCCATCGACCGCCCCGAGGCGACCCCGATCATCCCGGCCCCGCCGATCTTGGCGGCCTGCACGTCACGGGTGGAGTCGCCGATGACCACGGTGTTGGCCTTGGTGAACGGCGTGCCGAGCCGCTGCCTGGCCCGCGACTGGGCGACCTGCAGCAGTGTCGCCTTGGGGTAGACCTCCTCACCGTAGCCGCCGAGCTCGAAGTCGATGTACTTGTCGAGCCCGAACGCCTTGAGCTTGAGCACGGCGTTGCTCTTGATCGTGCCCGTCAGCACCGTCTGGACGACGCCGTCGAGCCTGGAGACGGCCTTGAGCGCGTCTTTCGCCCCGGCCATCATGCGGCCCTCCTTGGACAGCCGCCCGCGCCGGTCGGCGAAGGCCGAGGCCAGCGCCGAGAGGAAGGCGGGCAGGTGGTCGTCCTCGGCCACGATGCCGTTCACGGCGAGCGTCTCGAAGACGACCTCGGAGTCGGGGCGGCCCAGCGGAGGGACGAGCTTGACGAGCGGGCGCCCGGTCACGACGCGGAACGCCTCTGCGTAGGCGTCTCTGGTCACGATGGAGACGTCGACCAGCGTCAGGTCGACGTTCCACAGCACAAGGCGGTTGATGGCGGCCTCCTGAAGGATCACTGCAAAGGTTAGGCCATCACGAGCCGCCGGGACCCTCACCACGGGAAATCCGGCATGACCGGACGGCCGCGCAGGAGGGCCGGCGGTGACCAGCAGATCAGATGTGGTTCAGCGCGTCGGCGAGGTGATCGACCACGGGGAAGCCGGTGCTCTCCAGCTCCTGCCTGGTCGTCATGCCGCCGGTGTAGAGCACGGCCCTCGCGCCCACGTGGCGTGCGGCCAGCCCGTCGTCCACGCTGTCGCCGATCACCAGGATCTGGGCGGGGTCGATGCCGAGCGCCTTGATGTGCTCGGCCATGTGCGCGGCCTTCTCGCCGCCGGTGGCGCCGTTGATGCCGTCGATCCTGGTGAAGTGCCGGGTGATGCCGAACGACTCCACCTTGGGCACCAGGTGGGCGTGCGGGGCCATCGAGCAGAGCGACTGCGTGCCCGTCCAGCTCGCCAGCACCATCTCGGCACCGGTGGCCAGCTCGCACACCTCGGCCAGCCGGAAGTAGTGCTCGTGGAAGCCGTCGTCGAGGCGCTTCCACTCGCCTTCGACGAGCGGGCGGCCGAGCAGGCGCTCGTACGCCACCCAGATGGGGCGCGTGTAGACCGCCCGGAAGCCGTCGGCGGTCAGTGGGGGAAGCTCGTACGGCTTGAAGACCTCGTTGGTGGCCCCTACGACGGCCTCGATGTCATGGAAGAGGGTGCCGTTCCAGTCCCAGATGATGTGCTGTGTCATGTCGGGCACAAGACTAAATGCCCGACATGACATTTCGATGACGGCCCCTCCGCCGCCCCAGGACCAGCCTCCGTGGCCCGGGCGACTGATAGCCGTCCCAGCCACCACGCCTCGAACTCCAGCACCCCGACCTGAGAACCCTGGGGGGCGACCGGCCCACCCCCACCCCCCGCCACCGCCTCTCGGAGCGGGGCAACGACGGCCAGACTTCCGCCACCGCCCCTCGGCACTGGGCAACGACCGCCGGACTCCCGCTGCGACGCCCCGGGCCGGGCGGCGGCGAGCCGGCCCCCAGCGCGAATCCACCGGCTTCGCGACCGAAGCCGCCCGCCGGGCGGGCCTCACTGCTGAGAGGCGACGCGGGCCCGGCCGGGCGGAGCTGCAGGCCGACGGCGGATTCCCTGCCGTCGGGCGGCACGCAAGCGGTCAGGCGCACTGACCCCGTCACACGGGCCCCAACCCGTCAGGCGAGGGCCCCTAACCCCGTCAGGCGAGGGGCCCTATTCCCGTCGGACGAGGGCCTTACCCTCGTCCAAGCTGAGGTCCTGAGCGGCGTCAGCCGCAGGCCTTGCTGGTCGTGCCCTGGGCGTTCTGGCCGCCGCGCCCGCCGCCCCACTGGACGAACGCGCTGCCCCAGGCGCACATGTCCTTGCCCCAGAGCATGTCGCCCCAGTGCCGTCCGCCGTTGCCGGCCTTGAAGCGGAAGGAGTTGTGGCGGCCGTCGGCGGTGTAGACGTGGATGGTGCCGACCATGGAGGAGCCGACCTTGATCTCGGTCCAGTTGGTCTGGCACTTGCCCGACCACATGAGCTTGATCGTCCCCACCGTCCCGTGAACCCGGCTGGAGATGTTCGCCGTACGCACGGCGCGGGCCGAGTTGCCGCAGCCCGACTTGTACGGATCCTTGTGGTCCCCCGGCTTGAGGGCGGCCTGAGCGTTGGCGGGCGAGCTGGCCAGAATGGCCGCCGCCCCGATGGCGACCGCCAGGACTCGACGCATCACGTAGAACCGACTCCTTAAGTTGATTACTCTGCCGTGTCGGGACATTAGCGGGATGTGACGATCATTGAACGTGACCCGCCCGCCCCGTGACCTCACCGTTATCAACTGAGGAGGTCGGGAATCTCCTGCGTCGCGTACCACATCAGCTCGTGGGCCTCGGCTCCGTCCACGGTGAAGCGGGCGTCGTCGTCGCCCGCGTCGGCGGCGGGCAGCGCGGCGATGGCGGCCTCGATGTCGGTCACCGCGTCGTGGTCGTCGATGTGCACGGCGGCGACCTTGGTCATCGGCACCGCCCGCGACAGGCGGACCCGGCCGCGCTCCTCCAGGGCCGCGCCTACGGTGACGCCCTTCTCGGGCACCTCGGCGGCGATCACGACGCGCCGAGCCGGGGCGTCGACGCCGTCGGCGCGGTCGGCGGCCAGCATCCGCAGCGAGGCGCGGGCGGCCTCGGTGAGCGCGACGTATTCGAGCTCCTCGGTGTCGCCCGAGGCGTACCACTCGATCAGCGCGGGGGTCACCGCGTAGCCGGTCAGCGGGGCCGGGCCCACCTCTCCGGCCTTCACCGCAGCAGCAAGAGCCGGGAGAGTACACGGCAGATAGACGCGCATGACGAACCTTTCCAAACGTGCGGGGCTCGACCAGGCGGGAGCCCGATCGCAACCTTACTGCCGGTCCCTGGTCACGACCGTGGTGATGGACTACTTCCGCAAGGTGAGGCGCAGCAGGCCCTCCAGCCGCGTGATCGTGGTGACGGGGTCGCGGTGGTGTATGCCGTTGATACCGAGGGCTCGGGCGGCGACGATGTTGGCCTCGATGTCGTCGATGAACACGCAGTCCTCGCCGGACAGGCCGATGAGATCGAGCGCGTGGCGGAAGATGCGCTCCTCGGGCTTGCGCATGCCGACCTCGCCGGAGATGACGACCGCGTCGAACAGCTCGTCCCAGTCGTCGCGGGGGTAGGTGTTGGACCACGAGTTGGACAGCAGGCAGGTCTTCACGCCGTTGCCGCGGACGTCGCGCAGCATGTCGTACATGGCCTCGACGCGTTCGAAGCCCGCGAACATGCGCTCGAGGAGCCCTTCGGCGACCGGCGGCACGCCGTCGACGGTGAGCAGCCGGGCGGCCAGGTCGCGTTCGAAGGCGGCGCCGTCGATCTCGCCCCTTTCGAGCGCGTGGACGACGTTGTCGCCGTCGCCGCCGCGGTAGGCGTGGTCGATGAGCTCGCGCATCACCTTGTAGTAGTGGTCGGCGTCGATCCTGTCGGCGGCGATCCAGCGCGCGATGGAGTCGGACAGGCTGGTCGTCAGCACCCCGCCCCAGTCGATGAGCACACCCGTAACCATCGTTCTAGGGTAGAGCGTCACGAAACGCCGGTTTACTCCCCGATCCAGGTGGATCGAGGGGTATCAGCGTCCGGCGCGGGCGGCGAGCTTGCGGTGCGCGGACGAGCGCAGCACCCCGGCCGCCTTCGCCGCCGAGGCCACGGGCGCCTCGGTCAGGAAGCCGCGCTTCTGCTTGAGCGTCAGCAGCCGGGTGACCGACTGGTCGAGCCGCTGCTCGGAGATGCGGCCCGACTTCACCGCCTTCAGCACCGCCTTGTACGCCTTGGGCAGGTCGTTGGGCATGAGCAGCAGGTCGGCGCCGGCCAGCACGGCCCGTACCGCGACCTCGCCGTCGTCGTACTTCTTGCGCGCCCCCGCCATGTTGAGCGCGTCGGTGGAGATGACGCCCTTGAAGCCGAGCTTCTCGCGCAGCAGGCCGGTCAGGATCGGCTTGGACAGCGTGGCGGGGTCGCCCGACGGGTCGAGCTTGGGGAAGACGATGTGGGCGCTCATCACCGCGTCGACGCCCGCGTCGATGGCGGCCTTGAACGGCGGCGCGTCGATGCGCTCCCACTGCGCCTTGGTGTGCTTGATGACCGGCAGCCCGGTGTGGCTGTCGACGCTGGTGTCGCCGTGGCCGGGGAAGTGTTTGGCGGTCGCCGCGATCTTCGCGTCACCGAAGCCCTTGACCGCCGCCGCCACCATCTTCGCCACCCGCTTGGGGTCGTCGCCGTACGCGCGCCGGCCGATGACGGGGTTGCGCGGGTTGACGTTGACGTCGGCGACGGGCGCGAAGTCGAGGTTGACCCCGAGCGCGCGCAGCTCCTCGCCGGTCGCCTTGGCCACCTCGCGGGCCAGGGCGGTGTCCTTGGTGTCGCCGATGGTGCCCTGGCCAGGGAACTTCGTCATCAGCGCCGACATGCGCGAGACCAGGCCGTTCTCCTGGTCGGTGCCGATGATCAGCGGCACCTTCCCCGAGGCGCGCTGCAGGCCGTTGGTGAGCCCGACGACCTGCGTGGTGCTCTTGACGTTGTGGGGGAAGAGGATGACGCCGCCCAGGTGGTATTTCGCGATCACCTTGGCCGGGGTCTGCGCGCCGTAACGCGCTTGGTTCTCACCCGAGGCGGAGCCGGCCGTGGTGCCGTAGAGGACGGGCATGAAGAGCTGGCCGACCTTCTCCTCGGTGGTCAGGCGCGACAGGACCCGCTGGACCTCGCTCTGCGCGAGCGTGGTCGCGGCCGAAGGCGTCGCGGGCGCGCTGCTGCGCGCGGGCGGCGCGGCCTTGCCTCCGGTCGGCTCGGCCCCCGCGGGTCCGCCGCCACCGCCGCACGCGACGAGCGCGATCACCAGGAGTCCTGTCGTACCGATCCGTCGAAGCATGACTCCAAAGGTATCCACACGACGACGCGCCCGGGCCCGCGCTCGCCCTCAGCGCAAGAACCCGGCCTCACAAGAGCCGAGCCTCGGCCCAAGAGCAGGGCCCCGCAACAGCCGAGCCTCGGCCCAAGAGCAGGCCCCATAACAACCGAGCCTCAGTCCAAGAGCCAAGCCCCCACAAAGCCGGGCCTCAGCTCATAAGTACGGACCTCTGCATGACGGCTACAGGCCGAGCCTGGCGAGGCCGGGCAGGTGCACGCGGGCCGCCGCGCGGGCGTCGGCCGCCGTGGGCTGCGCCCTGGCCGCCTCGGCCGCCGCACGGCACTGCTCCAGCGTGTGCGCGGCCAGCCCGGCGCGTACGCCGGCCAGCGCCGACGGCGCCATCGACAGCGACGACACCCCGAGCCCGGCCAGCACGCAGGCCAGCGCGGCGTCGGCGGCGGCCTCCCCGCACACGCCGCAGGGCTTGTCCGCGCGCCCGGCCGCGCCGGCGACCATGGCGACCAGATCGAGCAGCGCCGGCTGCCAGGGGTCGTGCAGGTCGCTGACGGCGCCGAGCCTGCGGTCGGCGGCGAAGGCGTACTGGCTGAGGTCGTTGGTGCCGATGGAGACGAAGTCGACCTGGGAGAGCACGTCAGCGGCGCGCAGCGCGGCCGACGGGATCTCGATCATCACGCCGACCTCCAGCAGCCCCTTGTCGGCGCACTCCCTGGCGAACCAGGTGGCCTCCTCGGCCGTGGCCACCATCGGGGCCATCACCTGCAGCTCCGGCGCGGCCACCGCGGCCAGGGCGCTGAGCTGGACATCCATCACCTCGGGCGCGCGCTTGAACAGGCGCAGCCCGCGCTCGCCCAGCGCCGGGTTCTGCTCGGGCGGCACGGTCAGGAACGGCAGCGGCTTGTCCGCGCCGCCGTCGAGCATGCGCACCACCACCTTGCCGCCGGGGAAGGCGTCGAGCGCCGCGCGGTAGGCGCGTACCTGCTCGTCAAGCGAAGGGGGCTCGGCGCGGTCGAGGAAGAGGAACTCGGTGCGGTACAGGCCGATGCCCTCGGCGCCCGCGGCGAGCGCGGCGTCGATCTCGGCGGGGCCGCCGATGTTGGCGAGCAGCGGCACGGGATGGCCGTCGGCGGTCGCTCCCGGACCGGTCCACGACGCGAGCGCGGCCTGCCGGGCGGTCGCGGCACCGACCGCGTCGGCCACGTCGGCGTCGGCGGGCGAGACGCGGACCTCGCCGGAGGTGCCGTCCACCATGACCTGGACGCCCGGCTGGATGCGGGTGGCGCCCTGGCAGGCCACGACCGCGGGCACGCCGATCGACCTGGCCATGATGGCGGTGTGGCTGGTGGGGCCGCCCTCCTCGGTGACGAACGCGACCACGTCGTCCCTGGAAAGCAGCGCGGTGTCGGCGGGTGCGAGGTCCTTGGCGACCAGCACGTACGGCTCCTCGGGTGCGACCGGCAGCCCCGGCAGCGCCTGCCCGTAGAGCAGCGCGATCACGCGATCCCTGATGTCGCGCACGTCGGCGGCGCGCTCGCCCAGGTATCCGCCGGATCCGGCGAGCACGTCCTGGTACTTCGAGAACGCCTCGAAGACCGCTCTGGGGGCGGCGAGTCCGCGGTCGATGAGCGAGCGCACCTTGACGACCAACCCGGGGTCCTCGGCCATCAGCGCCTGGGCCTTGAGTATCTCCCCTGCCTCGCCGCCCGCCTGGTTGCCGCGGGCTTCGAGCTCGCCCGCGACCTGCTGGAGCGCGACCATGGCACGCTCCTTCTCCTGCTCCGCCTCACCGGTGTAGGTGGCGCCCTCGGGGGGTTCGGGCACAGAGACGGTCAGCACGAAAGAGGGTCCGTGCCCGATGCCCGGGCTGACCCCCACCCCCCGCAGGTTCATGGCGTGCCGGCGATCGCGGCCAGCTCGTCGAGGACCTCTTCCGAGCCCTCGCCCTCCGCGGAGATCACCACGGTCTCGCCCTGACGGACGTCGAGCGCCATGATGGCGAGGATGCTCTTGCCGTTGACCGGCCCGCCACCGTGCGCCTTCTCGACCGTGATGTCCATCGGGGCCTGCTTGGCCCGCTGCACGAACGTCGCCGCGGGACGGGCGTGCAGCCCTACCTCAGCCGCCACGGTGACCTTGCGTTGCCCCATTTTCGTGCTCCTCCTTCTGTGCCGGTCCAGACCAGCCGGACCTTCGTACGATCGCCACCAAAACGGACGACCGACAATATTGTGACGGCTCACACGAGCCCACCCGACTACCGTTGATGCCACCCTGGACACCTCTTATTCCCCGATAGCCGCGAAACTGCCCACTAGGGCGCAAACCACGCTCAATCCCACTCGAAGAGCTGGTCCCCCGCGTGCACCGCTCCCTGCGTGACCTCCGTGACGGCGCCGGACAGCGCGTCGAGCGCGACGACCGGGCAGACCGGGGAACGGCCGCCCGCCTCGATGACCGAGGGGTCCCAGGCCACCACGGGCTGACCGGCCGCGACCCGGTCGCCCTCCGACGCCAGCAGCTCGAAGCCCTCCCCCTTGAGCTGTACGGTGTCGATGCCCAGGTGCACGAGCACGCCCTTCCCGTCATCGCCGACGATGACGTACGCGTGCGGATGAAGTTTCATGATTTTTCCGGCGATAGGGGCCACGGCCTCGCCCGGCCCCCTGAGCGGGTCGATCGCCGCCCCCGGGCCGACCATGCCCGCCGAGAACACCGGGTCGGGCACGGCTGCCAGCCCCACGGCCTCCCCCTCGACCGGGGCGAGAACAGTCGTCATGATCTCGCCCTTAGCCGATGGCGTCCTCGATGTCGCTGGCTATCGTGTCCGCCTCCGGCCCGACGACGACCTGCACCACGTTGCCCGTGGCCATGACGCCGTGCGCGCCTGCGGCCTTCAGCGCCGCCTGATCGACCTTCGAGGCGTCGTGCACCTCCGTGCGCAGGCGGGTGATGCACGGCTCGATGTCGATGATGTTGCCGGCGCCGCCCAGCGCGGCGATGATCGCGTTCACGTCCGCCGCCATCAGGTCCTCCCTAGGGTCGGCTCTCTGACCAGGCTAGATCAGTCGGTCTGGGTGACCTTGTTCAGGCCGCGCGGCGCGTCGGGGTCGATGCCGAGCCGGCGGGCCAGCGCCTCGGTGAGCAGCTGCCCCGGCACGATCAGGCCCATCGGGGCCACCCACTCGGGCAGGTCGGGGCCGTTCAGGCTGGCCGTGCCCGCCCGCGACAGCGCGTCGCCGCCGCCGATCGTGTACGCGGCCGCCCCCGCCGCGACCACCCGCTCGGCCAGCGCCACCGTGCCCTGAAGCGTCGGGCTGTTCTCGGAGGCCACCAGCAGCGCCGGAGTGTCGGCGTCCACGACCGCGATCGGGCCGTGCAGCAGGTCGGCGTACGACAGGCCCATGGCGTGCAGGTAGCAGGCCTCCTTGAGCTTCAGCGCGGTCTCCAGCGCCGTGGAGAACGCCATCCCGCGCCCCGAGACGACCACGCCCTGCTTGTCCAGCAGCCCCTCGACCACGGCCTCCAGGTCGCCGGGCTCCGCGATGAGCTTCTCCACCGCCTCGGGCACCCGCCGCAGGTCGTCCACGTCCACGTCCGCGCCCAGCCCGATCGCCAGCACGGCCAGCGCGGCGAGCTGCGTCGTGTACGTCTTCGTCGCCGGCACCGCCTTCTCCTCGCCGGCCACCGTGCACAGGGCCACGTCGGCGGCCTGCGCGAGCGGGCTCTGCTCGCCGCCGTTGGTCACGGCCACGGTCTTGGCGCCGCAGTCCTTGGCCCACGCCAGTGTCTCGACGATCTCCTCGGTACGTCCCGACTGCGAGATCGCGACGGCCAGCACGCCATCGAGGTCGAGCTTGCGCTTGTACGTGGTCGCGATCGACGGGGCGGCCAGCGCCGCGAGGCGGCCCGCGTGCGCCTCGATGAGGTAGCGCCCGTACACTGCGGCGTTGTCAGAGGTGCCGCGCGCGATGAAGAGCAACTGGCGGGTCTGCTCGCCGAGTGCGCCGATCTCGCCGGCCTTGGGGAGCAGGGAGTCCAGTGTGTCCCGCAGCGCCGTCGGCTGCTCGGCGATCTCGCTGCGCATTCTCGTGGTCATCTCGCGCTCATCCCTCAACTCATGCGGTGTTCAGACTTGCCGTCATACGCGACTTATGGTGGTCTAGTCCGGACTAGACCAGTACGAACCATAGCCCATGGCCTTGGCGGAGACGAGGGGAGGATCCGTGGCGCGCATCGATCCGGACAGCCCGGTGCCCAAATACTTCCAGCTTCGCGAGATCCTGCTGGACCTCATCGACAGCGATGAGCTCAGCATCGGTGCGGCCATCCCGTCCGAGCGCGAGCTCTGCCAGCGGTTCGGGCTGTCCAGGATGACCGTACGCCAGGCCGTCGACCACCTCGTCTCCGAGGGCAGGCTGCACCGGGTGCCCGGCAAGGGCACGTTCGTGGCCCGGCCGAAGATCGAGCTGGCCCTGCAGCTCACCTCGTTCACCGAGGACATGCGGGCGCGCGGCATGGTCCCAGGCTCGCGCGACCTCGACCGCCGCGTGGTGCGCGCCAGCGCCCACCTGGCCAAGGAGCTGGGCATCCAGCCGGGCGAAGAGGTGCACTTCATCGAGCGGCTGCGGACGGCCGACGGGGAG
This sequence comes from Nonomuraea fastidiosa, assembly GCF_042751225.1. NCBI lineage: Bacteria > Bacillati > Actinomycetota > Actinomycetes > Streptosporangiales > Streptosporangiaceae > Nonomuraea > Nonomuraea fastidiosa. Next base: position 4,224,640 of record NZ_CP170570.1, on the reverse strand, counting down.
CCGCTGTCCATCGAACGCGCCCACATCCCGGTCAAGCTCGCACCGGACCTGGCAGACTACGACCTGTCAGATAAATCACTCTACGAGCTGCTGGAGCGCCGCTACGGACTCGTCATGGACGCCGGAGAGCTGACCATCGACGGCGGCCTGGCCGATCCCAGCGACGCCGACCTGCTGAAGCTGCCCAGGGGCGGCGCCGTCCTGCTGCTGCAGCGCCGGTCGTTCTCCGGCGGGGTCTGCGCCGAGCTGGGCGTGTCCACCTACCGCGCCGACCGCTACCAGCTGCGCACCTCCCTGGAGATGCCGGCCCGCCGGGGCTGACCCGAGCCCGCCCCGCGCGAGCCTCCGAGACCGGGTTCGCCGCGTTCGTACGACCCCCCAGCCCCGGCAGAGACGCCTCCGGAGGAACGACCGGTGAACGAGACCACCGCCGCCCGGCCCTCGCCGTTCGCCCGCACGATGAGCGTGCTCCAGCGCCTGGGCCGCTCGCTGATGCTGCCCATCGCCGCCCTGCCCGCCTCCGCTCTGCTGCAGCGCTTCGGCCAGCCCGACATGCTCGGCTCCAACGGCCCCGCGCCCGGCGGCCTGGCCGACGTGGCGGGGCTGGCCTGGGTGAGCCGGGTGGCCGAGGTGCTGGAGGCCGCGGGCGCCGCGCTGTTCGAGAACCTGCCGCTGCTGTTCGCCGTGGGCGTCGCCATCGGGTTCGCCCGCAAGTCCGACGGCTCCACCGCGCTCGCCGCCGTCGTCGGCTACCTCGTCTTCGACCGGGTGACGAAGGTGATGTTCGCCGGCTCGGACATCAGGGAGACCGTGCTCATCCGCGAGGTCCAGCCCGACGGCATCAAAGAGATGATCAACTACGGGCTGCAGAACCCCACCAGGGTGCTCGGCGGCATCGTCATCGGCCTGCTCGCGGCCCTGCTGTGGCAGCGCTTCCACCGCGTCAAGCTGCCCGCGTGGCTCGCGTTCTTCGGCGGGCGGCGCTTCGTACCGATCATCACCTCCATCGCGGCGCTGCTCATCGGCGTGCTCTTCGGCTGGCTGTGGCCGGTCATCGGCGAGTGGATCCGGCACGCCGGCGAGGCGCTGGCCTCCGTCGGCCCTCTTGGCACCGGCTTCTACGGCCTGATCAACCGCCTGCTCATCCCCCTCGGCCTGCACCACTTCGCCAACTCCGTCGTCTGGTACGTCGTGCCGCAGTGCGAGGTGAACGGCCGCGTGCTCGGCGGCGACTGGAACTGCTACTTCGGCGGCGACCCGCACTCCGGCGAGTTCATGGCCGGTTTCTTCCCCATCATGATGTTCGCCCTGCCGGCCGCCGCGCTCGCCATGTGGCGGGCCGCGCCCGAGCACCGGCGCGCCCGCGTGGGCGGCATCATGCTGACGGCGGCGCTCGCCTCGTTCGTGACCGGCATCACCGAGCCGATCGAGTTCGCGTTCATCTTCGTCGCGCCGCTGCTGCTGGTCGTGCACGCGGTGCTCACCGGCGTGGCGATGGCGGTGACCACGCTGATCGGCGGGCAGCTCGGCTTCGGCTTCTCCGCCGGGCTGCTCGATCTGCTGCTGAACGCCAGCAAGTCGAACACCGAGAACTTACCGGGCATCCTGGCGATCGGTGCGGTCTACGGCGTGCTGTACTACGTCGTGTTCACGTTCCTCATCCGCCGGCTGAACATCCAGACGCCGGGCCGTGAGCCCGAGCCCGACGTGGACGCGGGCGAAAGCTGACCGGCGCTCCCTCACACCTGACACGGTCACCCGCGCCTGACACGGTCACCGTCGCCTGACACCGTCTCCCACGCCCATCGCCGCCACCCACGCCTTGGGGACGGTTTCCCGCACCCATCACCGTCACCCGTGCCTGGGGACGGTTTCCCGCACCCGCCACCAGGGCAGGAAATCGGCGATCCCCCGTGACACGAGCCGGGCGCGCGGCGGCCGGCTCGGGAAGAGGGGTGATCGACGGCCGTGCCGCCCGCCTGGTCGTCCGCGGCGTTCGCCGTGCTGCAGCGCATCGGCCGCTCGCTCATGATGCCCATCGCGGTCCTGCCGGCCGCGGGGCTGCTGTTCCGCTTCGGCCAGGACGACCTGCTCGGCGTGGACGGGCTCGGCGGCACGCTCCCCTGGCTCCTGCCGGTGGCCGGGGTGCTCGCGGCGGCCGGAGGCGCACTGTTCGAGAACCTGCCGCTGCTGTTCGCCGTCGGCGTGGCCATCGGGTTCGCCCGCAAGTCCGACGGCTCCACCGCGCTGGCGGCGCTGGTCGGCTACCTGGTGTTCGACCGGGTGACCAAGACCCTGTTCTTCGAGGCCGGGCACGGCGCCGTCTACACCAAGGTCGCCGTGACCCTGCGCGACGGCTCCCCCACGCTCGACCTGGGCGCCCAGAACCCGACCGGCGTGCTGGGCGGCATCGTCATCGGCATCACGGCCGCGCTGCTCTGGCAGCGCTTCTACCGCGTCAAGCCGCCGCCCTGGCTGGCCTTCTTCGGCGGGCGGCGGGCCGTTCCGATCATCACCGCCGTCGCCGCGCTGCTCATCGGCGTCGCGTTCGGCCTGCTGTGGCGGCCGATCGGCGACTGGCTTTCGAACGTCGGCGACTGGCTGTCGGCCCACGGAACGGCCGGCACCGGCATCTACGGCGTCGCGAACCGCCTGCTCATCCCCGTCGGCCTGCACCACTTCCTCAACACCATCGTCTGGTTCACCCTCCCCGAGTGCCGGGCGGGCGTGAACGGCGCCACCAGGGACGCCTCCGGCGATCTCAACTGCTACTTCGCCGGTGAGCAGGGCGCCGGGATCTTCATGACGGGCTTCTTCCCCGTCATGATGTTCGGCCTGCTGGGCGCGGCCATCGCGATGTGGCGGGCCGCACCGCCGCCCCGGCGCAAGGCGGTCGGCGGCATCATGCTCTCGGCCGGGCTGACGGCGTTCGTCACCGGCATCACCGAGCCGCTGGAGTTCGCCTTCATCTTCGTCGCGCCCGTGCTGTTCGTCCTGCACGCGCTGCTCACGGGCCTGTCGATGGCGCTGATGGCCGAGCTGGGCGCGCGGCTCGGCTTCACGTTCTCGGGCGGTGCCATCGACATGGCGCTGAACGCCACCAAGTCCAACACCCACGGCCTGCCGCTGATCCTGGCGTTCGGGGCCGCGTACTTCGTGCTCTACTACGTCGTCTTCACCGTCCTGATCCGCCGCCTCAACCTGCCGACCCCGGGCCGAGAACCAGACACTGACTCACAGAAGGACACGAAAGCCCCCTCCTAATCAATTCAAGACACCCGAAATCACCGCTTCGCCCTGCCCAAAACCGCTCATGACGACCCCGGGACCACTCCAACTCGGGACCGACTTCCGCCGCATCAGCGGACATACCGCCACCCCACCCGCCGAAGTTGGTGGCGGTTGTATTGCTCGGCCGGACCGAAAACTCCTAGAAGCGTTTCCTTCTCTCCCCCATGAAACGGAGGTTCGCCATGGCCCTCGACTCCACCGCCGCAGCCTCGTACGACGAGGGCCACCGCACCCACGGATCCCTGGCGCTCGACCGCCCTCCGATGGTGTGGGGCCCCGCCGGAGCTCCGCCCGACGAACGCAGGCTGCGCCACCTCGCCCAGGCCCTGGCCGAGGTGCTGGCCGGCCGCCGCCCGGCCACGACCGTGGCCGACCGGCTCATCGCCCGCGCCTACCGCGACCTGGTGCGCATGGGCCGCATGTACCACGGCAACCGCCCGCCGTTCGCGGGCCGCGTCCACCTGACCGAGCCGTGCGACGGCGCCATCGAGATGTGCACGCTCATCCACTGCTGCGACCGCGACCACGTCCTCGCCCTGCGCCTGGAACGACGCGGCGCCCACTGGCTCTGCACCGCCGTCGAAACCGCCTGAACCGGCACGACAGGACGAACTCCGGCGAGAACAGCACGAACCACAGCGAGACCGCCACGAACGCCAGCAAGGACAGGACGAACTCCGGTGAGACACCACGAACACCGGCAAGGACAAGACGAACTCCGGTGAGACCACCACGAACACCGGTGAGACCACCACGAACACCGGTGGGAACAGCACGAACCCCCGCCCTCACACGAGAGCGGGGGCCCAGCGAGAACGATGCGGCTACGGCCGTGGCGACCAGAAGACCGCCACGGCCGGGACCGCAGTCTCTGCCTGCCTCAGGCGGCGTTCTTCGGGTCGCCGTGGCAGCGCTTGTACTTCTTGCCCGAGCCGCAGGGGCAGGGCGCGTTGCGCTCGACGTTGCCGTACGCCGCGCGCTCGGCCGCAGTGGTGCGCACCTTGACGTGCTCCACGTCGCCCTGCTCGCCGGGCGCGGTGTATTCGAGCTCCGCCGGACGCTGCGGCCCGCGCGCGATGATCGAGCGGGTCTCCGCGATGGCGGCGTCCTCTTCCTCGACGATCGGGTTTTCCTGCACCTCGACCTCGAGGTTGAACAGGAAGCCGACAGAGTCCTCCTTGATGCCCTCGAGCATCGCGGTGAACATCTCGTAGCCCTCGCGGGCGTACTCGATCTTCGGGTCCTTCTGCGCGTAGGCCCGCATGCCGATGCCCTCGCGCAGGTAGTCCATCTCGTAGAGGTGCTCGCGCCACTTGCGGTCGAGGACGGACAGGATGACCCGGCGCTCGAGGTCGCGCATGGTCTCGGCGCCGAACTCCTGCTCACGCCGGTCGTAGGCGGCCAGCGCGTCGGCCTTGACCCGCTCGCTGATCAGCTCGGGGGTCAGCTCCTCGCGGCCGCCGGCCTCCTCGACGAGGTCCTCGATGCGGACCGTGATCGGGTAGAGCTCGCCGAACGCCTTCCACAGCTTGTCGAGGTCCCACTCCTCGGCGAAGCCCTCGGAGGTGGCGCCCTGGACGTAGCCGTCGATGACCTCTTCGATGAAGCCCCGCACCTGCTGCTGCAGGTCGGCGCCCTCAAGCACGCGACGGCGCTCGGCGTAGATCACCTTGCGCTGGCGGTCCATGACCTCGTCGTACTTGAGAACGTCCTTGCGGATCTCGAAGTTCTGCTGCTCGACCTGGTGCTGAGCGGAGGCGATGGCCTTGGAGACGATGCCGGACTCGATCGGCTGGTCGTCGGGGATATTGAGCCGCGTCATGATCATCTCGACCCTGGCCGAGTTGAACAGACGCATGAGGTCGTCGCCCAGCGACAGGTAGAAGCGCGACTCGCCCGGGTCGCCCTGACGGCCGGACCGACCGCGCAGCTGGTTGTCGATGCGGCGCGACTCGTGGCGCTCGGTGCCGAGGACGTAGAGGCCGCCGAGCGCGACCACCTCGTCGTGCTCGGCCTTGACCGCCGCACGCGCCTTCTCCAGCGCCTCGGGGTAGGCCTTCTCGTACTCCTCCGGCGTCTCGACCGGGTCGAGCCCGCGCTGGCGCAGCTCCTGGTCGGCGCGGAACTCGGAGTTGCCGCCGAGCATGATGTCGGTGCCTCGACCGGCCATGTTGGTGGCGACGGTCACGGCGCCCTTGCGGCCCGCCTCGGCGATGATCGCGGCCTCACGCGCGTGGTTCTTCGCGTTGAGCACCTCGTGCGGCACGCCGCGCCGCTTGAGCGCCCGCGACAGCCGCTCGGACTTCTCGACCGAGGTGGTGCCGACCAGCACCGGCTGGCCCTTCTTGTGGCGCTCGGCGATGTCCTCGACCACCGCGGCGAACTTGGCGTCCTCGGTCTTGTAGACGACGTCCGGCTGGTCCTTGCGGATCATCGGCCGGTTGGTCGGGATCGGGACGACGCCCAGCTTGTACGTCTGGTGGAACTCGTTGGCCTCGGTGGTCGCCGTACCGGTCATGCCGGCCAGCTTCTCGTAGAGGCGGAAGTAGTTCTGGAGGGTGACCGTGGCGAGAGTCTGGTTCTCGTCCTTGATCTTCACGCCCTCTTTGGCCTCGATGGCCTGGTGCATGCCCTCGTTGTAGCGGCGGCCGTGCAGGATGCGGCCGGTGAACTCGTCGACGATCAGCACCTCGCCGTCGGCGACGATGTAGTCCTTGTCCTTCTTGAACAGCTCTTTCGCCTTGAGCGCGTTGTTCAGGAAGCCGACCAGGTGGGTGTGCTCCGGCTTGTAGAGGTTGTCGATGCCGAGCCAGTCCTCGACCTTCGCGACGCCCGACTCCAGGATGCCGACCGTGCGCTTCTTCTCGTCGACGATGTAGTCGCCGGTGCTCTCCTCGCCGGGGTTCTTCGCCTCGACGCCCCTGCGCAGGCGGGGCACGATCTTGGCGAACTCCTGGTACCACTTGCCCGACTGCTCGCCCGGACCCGAGATGATCAGCGGGGTGCGGGCCTCGTCGATGAGGATCGAGTCGACCTCGTCGACGATGGCGAAGAAGTGGCCGCGCTGCACGCACTCGTCCAGCGACCAGGCCATGTTGTCGCGCAGGTAGTCGAAGCCGAACTCGTTGTTGGTGCCGTACGTGATGTCGGCCTGGTACTGCTTGCGCCGCTCATCGGGCTGCTGGCCCGCGACGATGCAGCCCACCTCGAGGCCGAGGAAGCGGTGGACACGGCCCATCGTCTCGGCGTCGCGCTTGGCCAGATAGTCGTTGACGGTGACGACGTGGACGCCCTTGCCTGCGATCGCATTGAGGTAAGACGGCAGCGTACAGGTCAGCGTCTTGCCCTCACCGGTCTTCATCTCGGAGATGTTGCCCATGTGAAGGTTGGCGCCGCCCATGATCTGAACGTCATAGGGCCGCTGCCCGAGCACGCGGCGAGCCGCCTCGCGCACGGTAGCGAAAGCCTCAGGCAGGAGGTCATCGAGGCTTTCGCCGTCAGCGTGACGCTGGCGGAACTCGTCCGTCAGCGCACGCAACTCCGCGTCGGACAGGCTCGTGAAGTCGTCCTCGATGGAGTTGACCTGGTCTGCGATCCGCTTGAGCTTGCGCAGGATCTTGCCTTCGCCGGCACGTAGGATCTTGTCGAGAATGGCTGCCACTTTATGTAAAGCTCCTCGCAGGTCTACCCCGGCGGCGCCGCCAGGAGGAGAGGCCGAGACAAACTTCCCCGCCTGCCATCGTAGGCGGTCTCGCAACCAGACACAGCCACCGTGCCGACGAGGGCACCGAACCGGTCTGGGAGAATGAAGGGAAGGCAGAGGGTATGCCGGTGGAGAGCCGGCTCGCACCAATTGCGGGATTTCCGGCAAAGGAAGGATTAGTCATGGTTGAGGGGAAGAAGTCGGAGCAAACCGAGCATCTCGGCAGCCACGCCGGGCGCGCGTCTTCGTGGCTCGCGGTGGTCGTGATGCTGGTGGGAACGGTCGTGGCCGGCTTCGGACTCACGGCCTCGAACTGGACGATCGTGTGGATCGGCGCCGGTGTGTTCGTCGTCGGCGGAATCCTCGCCCTCGTCTTCGACATCTTCACCGACGTCGTGATCGACGCGCCCCGGGTGGGGATGCGCGCCGAGGATCATCGCTGACCCCAGGCTTCGCACGGCGGGCGCCCGAACACCGGGCCGCCCGCCGTTTCATATCCAGATCTTTGCGACTACGCCCGGGCGTGTCCCACCCCCACATTCCCCCTCGAACACCCACATTCCGCCCCGTCTTGTAGCGCTCACCGAACGTCCATCAGAAGATCTTCGACGCGCTCCGCGGGCCAGGCATGAAATCCGTCGCCGGATCACACGCCGGCAGCACTCAACGGACCCGCACCAGGCCGTCGATGGGGACGGCACGCCTTGTGAGCGAACCGGCCACACCGGCCAGGCGACCCACGAAAACGCTCACCAAATGAGCACGCGCAGCCTTCGTGCTCGGAACCACCGGCTGCACAGGACAGGGCGGCACCTGCGCCCTTGAGCCGGGCACACATGCCGCGCGTCGGACGAGTCCGATCGTCACCCGGCCCGCCCCGACGCGGACGTTGCCCGGCAAGCCGATACCACCCACCCTCACCCGGACACTGCCCAGCAACCCGAAACCACCCACCCTCACCCGGACACTGCCCGGTAAGGCGAACCCAGCCGCACCGACGGCCACTCCGCCACACCGAACCGCCCGACGAGCACCTCGCCACACCAAACCGCCCGACGCCGACGACCGGCCATCACGTGATCACCGTCGATGTCCTTCATTCGGTTCGTCTGGCCGGTTTGCTCGGCCGGCGGTTTTGTCGGTGGACGTCGCTAGATTGCTCGCATGCATCGCCGTACGGACTCGCAGATATGAGCGACGTCACCGACCTCACCCCCGACGAGGCCCGCCGCATCATCCTCCGCGCGCAGGGCCTCATCGGCGCCGATGCCCGCAAAGGCGGGGTGCACGCCATGCTCCGCAGGCTCGGCGCCGTGCAGCTCGACACCATCTCGGTCCTCGCCCGCTCCCACGAGCTGGTCGCCTACGCCCGGCTCGGCGCGATCGGCAGGGCCGCGGTCGAGCGCGCCTACTGGCACGACCCGGCGCTCAGCTTCGAATACTGGTGCCACGCCGCCTGCCTGCTGCCCATCGAGCACTGGCCGCTCTACTCGTTCCGGCGCCGGGCCTTCCGCGAGCGACGTTATCGCTGGCACGAGGTCCCCGACGGCGTCGAGAAGCTGCTCGACCAGGCCCGCGAGTCCGGCCCGCTGACCACGTCCGACGTGGGCGGCGCCAAGAACGGCGGCCCCTGGTGGGACTGGTCCGACTCCAAGATCGGCCTGGAGTGGCTGCTCGACATCGGCGAGCTGGTCTGCACCCGCCGCGTCGGCTGGCGCCGCGTCTACGACCTGGCCGAGCGCGCTGTTCCGCCGGAGCTGCTGGCCGAGGAGCCGACCGACGAGGAGTGCATCACCCGCCTGGCCGGCATCGCCGGTCGCAGTCTCGGCGTGGCCAACCGTACCGACCTCACCGACTTCCTGCGCCTCAAGGGCCGCTACGCCGAAATCCTCGACGAGGCCCTGCTCAGCGGCGCGGCCGGCCTGGTGCCGGTGACGGTCACCGGCTGGCCGGGCAAGCGTGGACGCCCCAACGCCTGGGCCGACCCGGCCGCCCTGGCCGCCGAGCCGCGCGGGCGCCACCGCACCACGCTGGTGTCGCCGTTCGACTCCCTCATCTGGCATCGGGGGCGCACCGAGCGGGTGTTCGGCTTCACGTACACGCTCGAGCTGTACGTCCCCAAGCACAAGCGCGTCCACGGCTACTTCACGATGCCCGTGCTGGCGGGCGGCCGCCTGATCGGGCGGGTCGACCCGGCCCGCGAGGGCTCGACCCTGGTGGCCCGGCAGCTCAGCCTGGAGCCCGGCCTCTCGGCCGCCAAGTGGGCCGACGCCATGCGCGAGGCCCTGTGGTCCGCGGCCTCGTGGGTCGGCTGCGACAACGTACGCGTCGAACGCGCCAACCCTCCGGAGCTCCTGCCCATCCTCAACACACGGCCCGACGGGGCGTAACCCGCAGCGAACTCGGCTCCCCTGGGTTCGTCCTCAGCACGCGCGCTGGGGACGAACGCGCTTGAGCCCCATGGCCCCGCCCAGCATGTGAGCGGGGCCGTGGGCCGGCAGTACGAACCGCCGCGCGCAGGGAGCTCACGCACCCGCCAGCTCACAAGACCGACGGCTCACGAGACCGGCCGCGCACCACAGACTGACCGCGAAAACCACACCACACACCACGCATCACACCCGACCGCAAGACCCGAGAACCGCTGGAGCCAACACCACTGCCCACGGCCGCCCACCGGTTCGCCGGGGCGGGGCTGCCCGTCGCGCAGGACGGTGCCGTCGCAAGACCTGCCCACTCACCAAGCCCAGGCATCAGGAGACCAGTCCAACGCGAAGGGCGAATACCTGCGGGTCCATCACGCAGGCAGACCGGTTCGCCGAACCTCACAGCGCCACAGCGCGCAGCAAGACCATAGTCCGCACCAAGCGGGCCAGCCCACACGACTGGCGACTGACAGGGCGGGCAGCAGGGTGAGCCGGGGCGGGGCGGGAGTGCCGGCCCAGCACGAGCAACACCCGCGAACCACCGAAATCACCGACCTACAACCCCAGACAAGGCGGGCGATGCCGGCCCAGCACGAGCAACACCCGCGAACCACCGAAATCACCGACCTACAACCCCAGACAAGGCGGGCGATGCCGGCCCAGCACGGGCAGCACCCGCGAGCCACTGGAATCACCGACCTACAACCCCAGGCAAGGCGGGGGATGCCGGCCGAGCACGGGCAGCACCTGCGAGCCGCTGGGATCACCGACCTGCTGCGCCAGGCGGGGCGGGAGTGTCGGCCCGGGCGGGGCGGGGGGTGTCGGCCCGGGTGGGGGGTGGGGGTGTTGGCTGGGCGGGGTGGGGGTGTTGGCTGGGGGATCCCGGGATCGGCGGCGCGCGCGACCATCCGTGACGCTGTTCGGGGGTCAGGTGATTTCGAGCATGCGCTCCCGTACCGCGTAGACCACGGCCTCCATCCGCGAGTGCAGCTGCAGCTTGTCGAGGATGTTGCGGACGTGGTTCTTCACCGTGTTCTCGGAGATGAACAGTTGCTTGGCGATCTCCCGGTTGTTCATGCCTTTGGCGACGAGCCGCAGCACCTCCATCTCCCGGTCGGTCAGGCGGGGGACGGGCAGCTGGGGCGGACGTTCTGCCTCCTTGCGGCTCATGTTGGCGAACTCGCTGATCAGCTTGGCCGCCATCGCCGGGTTGATTAACGACTGGCCTTCGTGCACGCCCCGCACCGCGGCGGGGACGTCGTTGATCTGCACGTCTTTGAGCAGGTAACCGGTGGCTCCCGCCTTGATGGCCTCGAAGAGATCCTCTTCCTCGTCGCTCACCGTCAGCATGATGATGCGGGTGCTCGGGACGGAGGCCTTGATGCCTTTCGTCGCCTCGATCCCGTCCTGCTTGGGCATGCGCACGTCCATGAGCGCGACGTCGGGCATGAGGCGATCGGCCAGTTCGACCGCCTCCTGCCCGTCGCTCGCCTCGCCGACCACCTCGATGTCGGGCTCCGCGGCCAACGCCAGTGCCAGGCTCCGCCTGATCAGCTCGTGGTCGTCCACGATCAGCACGCGGATGGGTTCGCTCGACTGTGTGCGGGTCTCGCCAGACTCGGTCACGAGGCCTCCCTGATCCGCCTCGTGCCTGACTTTCCCTCGTTTCGCTCGCTCACCTGCGCCTGACTGAGCTCGCTCACGTCTCCTCCTCGTCGGGGGGCCAGAGCCGTTGAACCGCCATGATGGCACGTAACCCGCGGTTCTCGGGTGGTCGAGAAGATCTTTTAGCGTGTGATCAGGGCTCTACGAGCCGCAGCACGCCGTAGTTGTACCCACGTCTGTTGTAGACGACCGACGGCAGCCCGCTCTCCTTGTCACGGAACAGGTAGAAGTCGTGGCCGACCAGCTCCATTTCGAGTAGGGCCTGGTCGATGGTCATGGGTTCGGCTTTGTGGAACTTCTCCCGGACGATGAGCGGCCCCTCGCCGTCCATCTCGATCGGGACGATGTCGTCGTACTGCTGGTCGTTCTCCTGCCGCCGCTCGTCCTCTGCGGCTTCGGCCTGCCGGGGGACGGCGGTCTGGGTGCTCGGCTCCGGCTCAAGGGCGCCGGGCAGCGTTCTGGTGATCTCCGCCACGGAGGGCGGGCAGTGGTTGCCGTGATGGACCTTGCGCCGGTCGGCGAGCCTCCTCAGGCGGCCTTCCAGCTTGTCGAGGGCGAGGTCGAGGGCGGCGAACCGGTCGTCGGCCGAGGCTTCTGCACGGATTGTGGGTCCTCGCGAGTGGATGGTGAGCTCGACGCGCTCTCGCTGGCCGGCGAGACGCGGGTTGCGTTCCTTCGACACCTCCACATCGACCCGGATGAGTTTGTTGTCCAGACGTTCGATCCTGGCCAGCTTGGTCGTCACGTGGTCGCGGAACCGATCACTCACTCCTGTGTGCCGGCCCTTGACGATGATGTCCATGCAACAGCCCCCCTTCGTCTAACGACTGAGCAAGAGCGCCCGACGACAGGTGCGCCGGACCGGGTGCACTGTCTGCCTTTCTCTCACCGTTCCCCTCTTCCGACGGAGCGTCACCGGGATCTCGGAGGGCACCCGCCCGGCCGACCTGGTCTTCGACCCCACATCCGCCTGCTGAGGGTCTCGCAGCGCTGTCGCCACTACTGCCCTTCTCTTCTGACGGGGGACATCTGGACCCCCGGGAAGGCAGGACTTACCCCTAAGCCGCACCGTGATCGGTCGACAAAGAGTCGCCTTACGTGGACCGTTTTGCCTGCGGCTGGCATCGGCTAGCAGAGCCGGGGACCCCGACCCTGCGCAACCACGGACCCGAACGGGTGCCATGTCAGAACGCTATCCGCATCCAGCACGAATGTCAGCCGGAGGGTTGGCCGAAGGATCACTTTCCGTGATTTCCCCTGGGTGGGTAAGCGCTCGCCGATGTCCGCTTCAACCGGTCCGCAACCCTTATGGGGACGTGACTCCCGTACGCCCGACCCGGGGCACAGTGGTGACAGGACAGAGACATGTGGCCTCCTGGGCATATTGATGAAAATGATCTTTCTAACGGACGGTGACCGTAATAAAGGTCAAGATCTTCGGTAAGTCAGGCGTGTCGCGGCCACGGTCACCGCGAGTGGCGCCCTCACGCCGGCCGCCCGCAGCGCCCTCGCGGCCTCCGCGAGCGTCGCGCCGGTCGTGACGATGTCGTCCACGAGCAGCGCACAGGGCCCTGGAGGCGTTTTCACGGCTTGGGGCACCTGGAGTGAGCCTGCGAGATTTTCGGCTCTCTCAGTGCCGCTCAGGCCCGCCTGGTCGGTCACCATGCGTGCCTGCTCGAGCCCCAGCCACAGCTCCGCGCCCAGCCCGAGCCCCCGCAGCCGGTCCGCGACCAGCGCCGCCAGCCGCCCCACGGGGTCGTGCCCCCTCCCCCTGCGCATCCTGCGTGAGCTGGGCACGGGCACCACCGCGAACCTCTCCGGCGGCCGCCACCGCCCGAACGCCGCCGCCGCTGCACGCCTCTCCGGCAGAGGCCACCCGAAGGCCGCCGCGCGCCTCTCCGGAGACCACCGCCCGAACGCCGCCGCGTGCCTCTCCGGAGGCGGCCACCACCCGAACGCCGTCAACGCCGCCAGCGTGACCGCCTCCGTCAGCGCCCCGGCCACCGCCACCGCGCCCCGCTCCTTGTAGGCCAGGATGAGGCGGCGCACCGAGCCGGTGTACGGCGCCGCCGACCAGCAGTCGGGCAGGCCGGGCGGGGCCGGGTCGGGCATGCGCCGCGCAGGCGCGGCGGTGAGCGCTGCGTGGCAGCCGGCGCAACACGACGCCCCCTTCGCCCCGCACCCCACACAGGCGGCGGGCAACACCAGATCGAGTACGGCGGTCAGCACGCGCCCCAGCATGCCGCCCGCCACCGACAATTCCGCCCCACGGCCGAGGGCCCCGGGCAAATGCCCTTTGTGTCCTCTACCTGCCCGCGGTGCCGGGCTCGGTCCTTCACGTCTTCGGCGGTGACGGGCATGGCCCTCACCGTCCCCAGGCGATGGCGGGCATGGTCCTCAACCCCTCAGCGGTGCCGACTCGGCCCTCAGCCTCCTCAGCGGTGCCAGGCGTGGTCCTCAACCTCCTCAGCGGTGCCAGGCGTGGTCCTCAACCTCCTCGGCCGTGACGGGCATGGTCCTCAACGCCCACAGCGGTGACAGGCTCGGCTCTCAACGTCCTCAGCGGTGCCGAACTTGCTCCCCAGTGACCTGGACAGCGACGGGCTCGGCCCTTCGTGCTCTCGCATGGTGCCGGGCCGAGGCTTGGGCGGTGGCGGTCGTGGTCCTTGCCTTGGGCCGCGGCCGGGCCGGGCGCCGGCGGATCGCTCAGCCCAGGGGGAAGAGGGGATCGCCGGCGGCCGACTCCAGTTTGGCGGTCCAGGTCTGGCGGTCCTGGTTGAGCTCCAGGATCTTGCCGTCGCCGCCGCTCCCCACCCCGGCCAGGATGCGGTCGTTCAGGGCGGCAAGCGAGGACACGCGGTCCTTCAAGGGCACGCCGCTGGTCTGCCCGTCCCCCACGTTGATCTCGTTCAGTATCTGCCCGGCCTTGCTCTTCACGAGCACGAGCAGCCGCAGGTCATCTGCCCAGGCCACGTCGATGATCTCGTCGCTGCCCTCCGTGGTGGTCAGCGACTGCAGGTTGCCGAGCCGGACGCCGCGGCCCTCGCCGATCAGCGCCCCGATCTGCACGGTCTCGTTGTCGATGGTGACGACGACGCGCACGCCGTCCCTGGCGATGCGCAGGCCGGTGATGTTCAGGCCGACGAACTGCTTGGGCGTGGCGACGCGCTGGGGGCCGCCGCTGCCGTTGGGGTCGTAGCGCAGCAGGGCCTGGTTGTCGCGGTCGTACGTCCATAGCGTGCCGTCGCGCCGCCAGGTCGGCGGGGTGAGGTGCTTGCCCTGGATGACCTCCTGCCAGCCCCCGTCCTGGCCGATCTTGGCGATGGAGACGCCGGTGGAGGTGCGGGCGGCGACGTAGATGCCGTTGCCGTTGTCCTTGGAGACGGCGAAGTGGTCGTAGCCGTCGCGCTGCTCGCCCGCCGCGCCGGCGACGGCGCCGGCCGCGCCGTCCTGGCCGAGGTAGTGCAGGGCGCCGTTGTCCACGTAGTAGGCGCGTTCGCCGCCGTCGCCGAGCCAGCTGTCCTCGGTGCCCGGCCGGTCGGTGATGTACGGCTCGCCGTCCACCTGGACCTCGATGATGCGGCCCTTGGCGATCTCGTTGTTGTTGAGGCTGTGGCGGATCTGGGCGCGCAGGGCGTCCTCGGCGCTGAGGTCGAGCACGTCGAAGTCGCCCCGGAGGTTGATGACGACGCGTTCCTCGCCGGAGCGGATGGACTCGATGGCGCTGCCGGCCGGGAAGCCCGTGGTGACGGCGCCGCGCAGCGCCTCCGTCGGCGGCTCGAGCAGGCGCTTGAGCACGGTCTCGGCGTACGTCTCGGTGGTCTTGAGCCGCAGCCGCACTCGGTCGACGACGAGCCGCGACTGGCCGTCGAGTGCCAGGTAGTAGAGGTTGGTCGGCCGGTACGAGCGGGCCACGTCGGCGGCGGTCAGCAGCAGCCCCTGCGGCAGGCTGTTGACGCGGTAGCCGCCGCCCGGCTCTCTGACCAGCTCGAAGTCCTGCGACCACGGCCCGGCGGTCGGCTTGTACGAGTCGTCCTCGCTGATCTGCGCGACCCACCGGCCCTTGACCGTGATCTTCATGGAGGGCTCGGTGCCGTCCATGGATGCGGGCGGTATGACCTCGTACAGGTCCTCGATCACGGTCACCGGCCCGGACGCGCTCCACTTCTGCCGCGCCTGGGGCGTCAGGTACTGCTGGAGCACGGCCGGGTCCTCGGGGTAGGCCGCCATGGCGGCCTGCAGCCCCCTGAACGTCTCGATGGGCCCCCAGGACCGCTGCGGCCCGATGGCGATCATGCGCTGGAACGGCTTGGTCAGCGGGTCGCCCGCGCCTTCGTCGTTCACCGTGTACGGCGCGCTCGGCGGGATGACCGTGCACCCGGAGCCCGCGAGCATCGCGAGGATCGCGATCAGGGCCGTCACGACGAGCCGGCTAGTCCTCCTCATGGGCGCCCCCGTCTGCCGTGGCGGGGAGGAGGACGGGCGTCATGGAGGTGCGCCACGTGCGCCGCATCTCGATCTCGGGCGGCACCAGCGACAGCGGCGAGCCCTTGAGGTCGGCGCCCGCGACGCGCGGCAGCGTGAGCCGGAACTGCGAGCCCTCGCCGGGCTGGCCCCACGCCTGGAGCCAGCCGCCGTGCAGGGTGGCGTCCTCGCGGGAGATGGCCAGGCCGAGCCCGGTGCCGCCGATGGTGCGCGCCCGCGAGGGGTCGGCCCGCCAGAACCGGTCGAACACCAGCGTCTCCTCGCCTGGCTTGAGTCCGATGCCGTGGTCGCGTACGGCGACGGCGACGGCGTCGCGGTCGGCGCCGACGGTGACCACGATGTCGCGGCCCTCGCCGTGCTCGATGGCGTTGAACAGCAGGTTGCGCAGGATGCGCTCGACCCGTCGGTTGTCGATCTCGGCCATGCAGGGTTCGTTGGGCAGCCGCAGCTCGAAGCGGGTGGAGTGGCGCTCGGCCAGCGCCTCGGAGTCGCCGATGGCGCGCAGCACGACGTCGCGGATGTCGACGGAGTCGAGGTCGAGTGTGGCGGCGCCGGCGTCGTAGCGGCTGATCTCCAGCAGGTCGGCCAGCATCGACTCGAAGCGTTCGAGCTGGGCCTGCATCAGCTCGGCCGAGCGCGCGACCATGGGGTCGAAGTCCTCGCGGGCGTCGTAGAGCAGGTCGGCCGCCATGCGGACGGTGGTGAGCGGGGTGCGCAGCTCGTGGGAGACGTCGGAGACGAACTGCCGCTGCACCTGGGACAGCTCTTCGAGCTGGTGGATCTTGAGCGCGAGGTTGGCGGCCATCTCGTTGAACGAGTTCGCGAGCCGGGCGAGGTCGTCCTCGCCGCGCACCTTGAGCCGCTCGTCCAGCTTGCCCGCGGCGAGGCGCTCGGCGGCCTGGCGGGCCAGCCGTACGGGGGTGACGACCTGCCTGGCCACCAGGTACGCGATGGCGGCGAGCAGCAGCACCAGCCCGAGCCCCACCACGACGATGGCCAGCCGGACGTTGGAGAGCATCTCTTCTTCCTCGGTCATCGGGAAGAAGTGATAGACCTCGTAGTTGCGCCCGTCGGGCTGGTGCACGGCGCCGACCACGACGAACGTGAGCCGCGGCTGGCTCTCGCCGGAGAACTTGATCGTCTGGATCGACGCGACGGTCTTGTCGAAGCGGCCGTTCTTGATGTTGCGCCGCAGGCTCTGCTTGAGCTGCTCGGGCACGTTCGCGGGCACGACGTTGCCGGACGCCCGCGACTCGCCGGGGGTCGTCAGGTTGAGTATCAGCACGTCGTAGCGCTTGCCCGAGCCGTCTTCGCCGGTGCCTGCGACGGTGTTCATGACCTCGTCGAGCCGGTTGACCACGCCCTGTTTGCCGGAGTCGGCGGTCTGCGTCTCGTCGTCGGTCTCCGGGGCCAGCGCGTCGGCGATCTGCAGGCGGTCGGTGAACGCCTCGTTGGTGGCCGACTGGGTGCTGCTGTTGATGACCGACTGGTAGATCTGGCCGTACAGGAAGGTGCCGAGCACCACCACGACGATCATCGAGATCACCAGCGTGCTGGTGACCACCTGGAGCTGGAGCGAGCGCCGCCAGATGCTCCGCGTCCTGCCCGCCGCACGACGGACCCTCCGGCGGACGCCGCCAAGAATCTGGCGGAGCGTCCGTCGGCGGGTCTTACGTCTCGTCGTCGGGGGCATGGCGGGGTGGAACGAGGATCAGGCCGGGCCGGCCTTGTAGCCGACGCCGCGTACCGTCACGACGATCTCGGGGTGCTCGGGGTCCTTTTCGATCTTGGCCCTGAGCCGCTGCACGTGGACGTTCACCAGCCGCGTGTCGGCGGCGTGGCGGTAGCCCCACACCTGCTCGAGCAGCACCTCACGGGTGAAGACCTGGCGCGGCTTGCGGGCCAGGGCCACCAGCAGGTCGAACTCCAGCGGCGTGAGGTTGATGGTCTCGTCGCCTCGCTTGACCGAGTGGCCGGCGACGTCGATGGTGATGTCGCCGATCTGCAGGATCTCGGGGGTGGGCTCGTCCGTACGGCGCAGCCGCGCCCGCACCCTGGCGACCAGTTCCTTCGGCTTGAACGGCTTGACGATGTAGTCGTCGGCACCCGACTCGAGGCCGAGCACGACGTCGATCGTGTCGCTCTTCGCCGTGAGCATGACGATCGGGACCCCCGACTCAGCCCTGATCCTGCGCGCGACATCGATGCCGTCGGCTCCCGGCAGCATCAGGTCGAGCAGGACCAGGTCCGGGCGTGTATCCCGGAACGCGTCGAGGGCCTTGTCGCCATCGGAGACAAAAGACGGCTCGAAGCCTTCCCCTCGCAGCACGATCCCCAGCATCTCGGCGAGAGCGGCGTCGTCGTCAACGACCAGCACGCGACCTTTCATGGCCCCTCATTCGTTCTACGCATTGTGGGACATACCCGCACGATCGCTGAAGGTTACCCTTGGTCGGCCCATGAGTGTGACCTGAGCCCTACAAAAGGCGAATTTTAGGTCCGCCCCCGCGACCGCTATCTCAGTCTGCGGGAACAAGGTGACTTTCGGCCATCCCTGGACGCGAACCTTGCCCCGAATCATCAACCTATGGGGGCAAGATGCACCGGTGAATCCTCTCCGTGACACCATCGTCCGGCCCAGCATGCCAGGATTGGGATATGTCAGACGGTCACGGTCCCACGCCCGAGACGCCATCAGGCTGGTCGGCCGAACAGCCCCCGCCCTACAGCGCCCCGCCGGCCTCCCCTTGGACCGCGCCTGGCTCTCAGCAGCAGGTGCCCTACGGCGGCCCCCCTTATCAGCAGGCGCCCACCGGGCCGCAGGCACCCCATGACGGGCATCAACCGCCCCATCCCCCGCAGCGGCCGTACCAGAGCATGCTCCATCCGCCGGCGCTCAGGCCCGGCATCATCCCGCTCCGGCCGCTCGGTCTCGGCGACATCCTCGACGGCACGATCAAGCTCATCAGGTCCAACCCCAAGGCCGTGCTCGGCCTGTCGGCCGTCGCCGCGCTGCTCACCTCCGTCCCGCTGGGCGTGGGGCAGGCGCTCATCATGGACTCCAGCCGTGCCGCGATCGAGGATCCGGTACGCGCCTCCAACGCCGAGTTCGAGGCCATGGTCGGCACGTTCGGCGCCACGCTGGTCTCGTACGCCGTGCAGTTCATCGCCGTCACGCTGCTGACCGGTGTGCTGACCCGCATTCTCGGCCGGGCCGTCTTCGGCGGCAACATCACCGCGGGCGAGGCGTGGCAGCTGTCCAAGTCGCGCGTTCCTGCGCTGTTCGGCGTGGTGGGGCTGATGACCCTCATCATGATCATACCGGTGGTGGTGTTCGCCGTGCTCGTCATCGGGCTCAGCGTCTCCGGGGCGAGCGGCGGCGGGATGCTCGGAGCGACGCTGCTGTTCCTGCTCTTCTACATCGGCTACTACCTGTTCTTCAGAACCCGCTTCGCCCTCGCATCCCCCGCCGTCGTGCTGGAGGGCCTTGGCCCCATCGCCGCCATGCGCCGCTCGTGGCGGCTCGTCACCGGCGACTTCTGGCGGATGTTCGGCATCCTGCTGCTCACCATGCTGCTGGTGCAGTTCGTCGGAAGCGTCCTGACCTTTCCGTTCACGGTTGTCGGCACCGCCCTCGGCACGTTCGGTGCGGGCTCGGCGGCGACGACCGTGGTGACCGCCGTCCTGCTGGCCGTCGGCTCGACGGTCGGCCTGATGGTGGTCTATCCGTTCGAGGCGGGCATGGCCGGCCTGCTGTACGCCGACCGTCGCATGCGCAGCGAGGCGTTCGACCTCGTCCTGCAGACGGCGGCCATCGAGCAGCAGCGCCAGGGCTGGGTGCACGCCTCCGCCGACGAGCTGTGGCACTCGGACAACTCCGCGCGGTCGTGAGCCCGATCGACCGGGAGGAGGCCGCCCGCAGGGCCGCGGAAGAGCTCCTGCGCCCCGACTACGAGAAGGAGCCGCTGCTCGACCGCATCCGCCGGTACATCCTCCAGTTCATCGGCGACCTCGTCGACGGCGTCATCGGCGGCGGCACGGCGGGCGGGGTCATCGCGGCCGTGATCATCACGGCGATCATCCTGGGCTTCATCGCGCTCATCGGCTGGCGGCTGAGCAAGGCGTCCCGCCGCGACGCGGCCCCGTCGGCCGGGCTGTTCGGCGAGCAGGCCATGACGGCGGCCCAGCACCGCCAGGCCGCGGAAGAGTTCGCCGCCCAGGAGCGCTGGACGGAGGCGCTGCAGGAACGCCTGCGCGCCATCGCCCGCGACCTGGAGGAGCGCGCGCTGGTCGTCGGCATGCCCGGACGCACGGCCGACGAGCTCGCCGCCGAAGCGGCCCAGGCGCTGCCCGCCTTCGCCGGGGAACTCGCGGCGGCGGCCCGCTCGTTCGACGACGTGACCTATGGCGGGGTGGCGGGCACCAGGGAGGCGTACGCGGCGATGGCGAGCCTCGACGAGCGCCTGCGCCAGGCCCGCCCCGCCCCCATGGCCACGGCCGCGGAACCCACCGGCGCGAAGCCCACCGGCGCGGAGGCCACCGCCGCCGGCCCCACCGCCGGCTCCGCCACGGGGAGCGGCCCGTGAGCCTCACCACCGTCCCCCCGGCGGCCTCCACTCCCACCTCGCCCACCGTGCGCTCCGCCTGGCGCTCCAGCCGGACGATCGTGCTGCTGGGCGCCGCCATCGTGCTGGCCGCCGTGCTGTCGGTGCTGCTGGGCCGCGACCCCGCACCCGCCCGCCATCTCGACCCCGACGACACCTCGCTCGCCGGCTCCAAGGCGCTGGCCGAGCTGCTGCGCGGCCGGGGCGTCACCGTCGAGAAGGTCGACTCCGTCGAGGCGGCGGCCGCCAAGGGCGCGGGCGGCGACCGGCTGCTGCTGATCACCGACACCACCTACCTCGACCACTACAGCCTGGCCAGGGTCCCCGGCGACCGGGTGCTCGTCGGCGACCTGCCCGGCCTGCCCGCGCTCGCCCCCGGCGTGACCTCCGCGCCCGACGGCCTGGCCCGCACCCGCTCGCGCGAGCCCGAGTGCGACCTGCCGGCGGCCACGGCGGCGGGCAGCGCCTATCTCGGCGGCGCGCGGCTGCGCGGCCCCGCGGGCTCGACCGGCTGCTACCCGGTCGAGGGCGGGTACGCGCTGGTGCGCTACCAGTACGGCGGCGGCACGATCACGGTCGTCGGCGACGGCTCGTTCATGACCAACCAGCGTCTGGCCGAGGACGGCAACGCGGCGCTGGCGCTCAACCTCATCGGCACCGGCAAGCCGGTCATCTGGGTCGTACGCCCGCAGACGCCGCCTCCGGCGAGGCTGCCCGGCGAGAGCGGCGCCTCGCTGTACGACCTGATGCCCGGCAGCATCCGCTGGGGCGTCTACATGGCGATCATCGCGGTGGCCGTCACCGCGTTCTGGCGGGGCCGCCGCCTGGGCCCGGTGGTCGTGGAGAAGCTGCCGGTCGTGGTCAGGGCCGCCGAGACCGTGGAGGGCCGGGGCCGGCTCTACCGCGCCAGGCGCGCGCGGGAACGCGCGGCCGACGCGCTGCGCGCCGCTACGATCGACCGGCTCACGCCCAGGCTGGGGCTCGGCACGGGCGCGGCCCGGCACGAGGTGGTGACCGCGCTCGCGGCCCGTACGGGCGAGGACCCCCACCTGGTCGGCGACGCGCTCTACGGCCCGCCCCCGCCGGACGACGCGGGGCTGGTGGCGCTCGCCCGATATCTGGACTCCATCGAAAGGACCGTCAGTGAGCTTTGACGAGACTTACCGCGCACCGCAGCAGGCCGATGCGGCCAGGGAAGCGCTGAGCGCGCTGCGCGCCGAGGTGTCCAAGGCCGTGGTCGGCCAGGACTCGGTGGTGACGGGGCTGGTCATCGCGCTGCTGTGCCGGGGCCACGTCCTGCTCGAAGGCGTGCCCGGCGTGGCCAAGACGCTGATGGTCCGCACGCTCGCCGCCGCGCTGGCGCTGGACTTCAAGCGGGTGCAGTTCACCCCCGACCTGATGCCGGGCGACGTGACCGGCTCGCTGGTCTACGACACCAAGACCGCGGAGTTCGAGTTCCGCGAGGGCCCGGTCTTCACCAACCTGCTGCTCGCCGACGAGATCAACCGCACGCCGCCGAAGACGCAGGCGGCGCTGCTGGAGTCGATGGAGGAGCGGCAGGTCAGCGTGGAGGGCACGGCGCGCGAGCTGCCCGACCCGTTCGTGGTCTGCGCGACCCAGAACCCCGTCGAGTACGAGGGCACCTACCAGCTCCCTGAGGCCCAGCTCGACCGGTTCCTGCTGAAGCTGACCGTGCCGCTGCCGCCGCGCGAGCAGGAGATCGCGGTGCTCGAACGCCACGCGCGCGGCTTCGACCCGCGCGACCTGTCGCAGGTCAAGGCCGTCGCGTCGGCCGCCGACCTGGCGGCCGGGCGCGAGGCGGTGGCCGCGGTGCACGTGGCGCCCGAGGTGCTCGGCTACATCGTGGACGTGGCCCGCGCGACGCGGAACTCCCCGTCGCTGCAGCTCGGCGTCTCCCCGCGCGGTGCCACGGCGCTGCTCGCGGCCTCGCGGGCGTGGGCGTGGCTGTCGGGCCGCACGTACGTCACGCCGGACGACGTCAAGGCCCTGGCCAGGCCCGCGCTGCGCCACCGCGTGCAGCTGCGCCCCGAGGCGGAGCTTGAGGGCGCGACCGCCGACGGCCTGCTCGACGGCATCCTCGCCTCCGTCCCGGTCCCGCGCTGATGGCGGGCACCGCATTCGCAGGGCGGGGGTGCCGATGGCGCTGACCGGACGTGCCGGGCTGCTCGCGGCGATCGGCATCGTGGTGGTGCTGTTCGCGCCCCAGCCGGGGGCCGCGCTCGCCGGGGTGTGCCTGCTGCTGGCCGCCGGCATCGTGGTGGACCTGACGTTCGCGGGGGCCGTGCGCCCGCTGCGCTTCCACCGTTCCGGCGACACGCTGCTGCGGCTGGGCCAGCAGGGAACCGTGGAGCTGGTGGTGGAGAACCCGGGCGGACGCCGGGTACGCGGCGTGCTCAGGGACGCCTGGCCGCCGTCGGCGGGCGCGGCTCCCAGGGCGGTCCCCCTTGACGTGCAGGCCGGGGAGCGCCGCAAGGTCACGATCACACTCTCCCCCACCAGGCGCGGCGACCGCTCGTCCGTGGCGGTGACCGTGCGCTCGGTCGGGCCGCTGGGGCTGGCCGCCCGCCAGGGCGGCCACAGCTCCCCCTGGACCGTGCGCGTGCTGCCGCCGTTCCTGTCGCGCAAGCACCTGCCGTCCAGGCTGGCCCGGCTGCGCGAGCTGGAAGGCCGGCACCCCGCCCTGGTACGCGGCCAGGGCACCGAGTTCGACTCCCTGCGCGAATACGTCGTGGGCGACGACGTGCGCTCCATCGACTGGCGGGCCACCGCGCGCCGCCACGACGTCGTCGTACGCACCTGGCGGCCCGAGCGCGACCGCCGCGTGCTGATCGTGCTCGACACCGGCCGCACCTCGGCGGGCCGGGTGGGTATCGCCCCCGTACCGCTGGCCGGGGAGCAGCCGAGCGGCGACGGGCTGCCGGCCAGGCCCGACGTGCGACCGGCGGCCGGCTGGCCGCGCCTCGACTGGTCGATGGACGCCGCGCTGCTGCTCGCCGCGCTCGCCGCCAGGGCCGGTGACCGGGTCGACTTCCTGGCCTACGACCGTGCCGTACGCGCCTGGGTGAGCGGGGCGTCCCGCACCGAGCTGCTGCCGTCGCTGGTCAACGCGATGGCGCCGATCGAGGCCGAGCTGGTCGAGGCCGACGCGCAGGGCATGGTCGCCGCCGTGCTCGCCCGCGCCAAGCGGCGCTGCCTGGTCGTGCTGCTGACCGACCTCAACCCGGCGGCGATGGACGAAGGGCTCATGCCGGTGCTGCCGCAGCTCGCCTCCCGGCACCTGGTGCTGGTCGCCGGTGTGTCCGACCCGAGCGTGGCGGCCATGGCCGAGCGCCGGGAGTCGGCCGAGGAGGTCTATGACGCGGCGGCCGCCGAACAGGCCAGGCTCGGCCGCAGACGCATCACGGCCCGGCTGCGCAGGCACGGCGTCGAGGTGGTGGACGCGCCGCCGGACGACATCGCGCCCGCGCTGGCGGACGCGTATCTGGCGTTGAAGGCCGCCGGCCGTCTCTGAGAAGGCTCCTTCAGACGGGCGTCCCTCAGGCGGGCGTCTCTCAGGCGTGCGTCTCGCAGACGTGCGGCTATCAGGCGGCCGGCGTCTAAGCGCGGACGGGGTCTATGCGGACGGGGTCTATGCGGACGGGGTCTATGCGGACGGGGCGACGTCGGGGGCGCGCTCGATGTCGCCGGACTCGCCGAGCCGCTCGGCGCGGCGGCCGAAGCCGATCACGTACGCGAGGAACGCCACCTCGGCCAGCGCCCCGATGCCGATCCGCGCCCAGGTGGGCAGCCCCGACGGCGTCACGAACGCCTCGATCAGCCCCGACACGAACAGCACCACGACCAGCCCCAGCGCCACGCTCATCACGGCCCTGCCCTGCTCGGCCAGCGCGTCGAGCCGGCGGCGCGGGCCCGGGTCGATGACCGTCCAGCCGAGGCGCATGCCCACGGCCGCGGCCAGGAAGACCGCGGTCAGCTCCAGCAGGCCGTGCGGCAGGATCAGGCCGAAGAAGATGTCGAGCTTGTCGCGGGAGGCCATGAGGCCCGCGGAGACGGCGACGTTCTCGGCGTTGAGGTAGAGCACGTACGGGATGGGCAGGCCGAGCACCACCGCGTACATGATCATCTGGGCGCTGATCCACGCGTTGTTGGTCCACACCCGGCTCGCGAAGGAGGCGGCGGGGTGCTCGGAGTAGTAGTCGGCGAAGTCCTCGTTGACGAGCCGGGCGATCTCGTCGGGGCTGCCGATCGTGGCCTGCACGTCGGGATTGGCCGCCACCCACGCGGCGATCACCCACGAGACGACCAGGAACGCCGCCGTGCTCGCCAGCCACCACCATCGCGCCCGATAGGCCACGACGGGGAACGAGACCGTGACGAAGCGGATCAGCTCGCGCCAGGCCGGCGTGTGGGCCCCGGTCACCGCGGACCTGGCCCTCGCCACCAGCGCCGACAGCCGCCCGATCAGCAGCGCGTCGGTGGACGACGAGCGCACGATGGACAGATGCGTGGACACCCGCTGGTAGAGCTCGACGAGCTCGTCGATCTCGGTGCCGGTCAGTGAGGAGCGGTGCTTGACCAGGTGGTCGAGCCGGTCCCAGACCGGGCGGTGTGCCGTGACGAACGCATCGATGTCCACGTGACCATTCTGGCCGCTCGATCACCGCATCCGAGCCGTTAGGCTCCACGTATGTCCGAGGTTGTGACCGGTGACGCCGTCGTCGTCGAGGTGCGCGTGGCCCAGATGCCCTCGCGCGCCCTGGCGCTCCTCATCGATATGGCGGTGCAGATCTCCCTGCTCATCGGCGCCTACATGCTCCTGGGCATGTTCGCCGGGATGACCGACGTGGCGGCGTTCGGCGCCACGATGATCGTCCTGCTGGTGCTGGTGCTCGTCGGCTATCCGGTGATCTTCGAGTCGCTCACCAGGGGCCGCAGCCTCGGCAAGCTCGCACTCGGCCTGCGGGTCGTCGGCGACGACGGCAGCCCCGAGCGGTTCCGCCAGGCGCTGTTCCGCGGCCTGGCGGGAGTGCTGGAGTTCTGGATGCTGTCGGGGGCTCCGGCGCTGATCTCGTCACTGATCTCGCAGAAGGGCAAGCGGTTGGGTGACATCTTCGCGGGCACCATCGTGATCTCCGACCGGGCACCGCGCGACCGGGCCCGGCCGATCCTGATGCCGCCGCAGCTCGCGGGCTGGGCGGCCACGCTGGAGCTCTCTCAGCTTCCCGAGGAGGTGGCGCAGGCCGCCAGGCAGTACCTCGCGCGATGGCACGACCTGTCGCCGCAGGTCCAGCACGAGATGGGGGTGCGCATCGCCACGCAGGTGGCGGCCTTCGTCTCGCCCGCCGCTCCGGCGGGCGTGCCGCCGCACGCGTACCTGAGCGCCGTCCTGGCCGAGCGTCATCGGCGGGAGCAGGAACGTTTCGCGCAGCGCATGGGGCTCGCTCAGCCGCCGCAGCCGTACGCTCCGGCACCTGATCAGGCCGCGCCGCCTTACGCTCCCCCGGCCCCGGCCCCGGTCCCGGGTTCCGGACCGGTTCCCGGTCCAGCCCCGGCCGCGTCGCCGTACGCGCCGCCGCCCGCTCAGCATGAGACTGGGCAGCACGGGCCTGGACAGCAGGGGCCGGTGCCGCCGGCGGGGCCCGCACCCGCCCCGGAGCCGCCTCAGGCGACTCCGGGCGGGTTCGCGCCACCTCAGTGAGCGCGATCAGCGAGCGCGCCGGCGAGCGGGATTCTCTGGGCAGGGTCTCAGAGCAGGGCCGTCACCAGCCGTGCCCCGGTCCGCCGCCCCGGTACGACTCCTGCGTCTGCACGTTCAACCGGTTGGTACGAACGTGCTTGGCGCTGTCGGTGAGGCGGTCGTCGATCTTGATGATGTCGAGTCCCTCGTGGAAGTCGGCGCCGTAGATGTAGCCGTTGTAGTAGTACGCGGACCAGATGCCGCCGCCGCTGCCGTCCGAGCGCGGCCCGCGCTCGAAGTAGCCGATCTCCCTGGGCCGCTTGGAGTCGGTGAAGTCCCAGATCGACAGGCCGCCCATGTACCACGCCTGGACCATGATGTCGCGGCCCTTGACGGGGATGAGCGAGCCGTTGTGCGCGACGCAGTTCTCGCTGTCGTCCTGGTAGCGGGAGATCTTGAAGTAGCTCTGGAACACGAGCTTGCCGCGGACGATCTCGTAGATGGCGTCGGCGCCCCGGTTCGGCCCGGTGGCCTCGTTGCAGGTGGCCGCGCCGCCGCCGCCCAGCTCGTCGGTGAAGACGACCTTCTTGGCGTCGTTGCTGAACGTGGCCGAGTGCCAGAACGCGAAGTTCGGGTCGGTGACCCTGGCGGTGACCTTCGGGTTGAGCCGGTCGCGGATGTCGAACAGCACGCCGTCACCCATGCAGGCGCCGGCCGCGATGTCCTTCTCGGCGTAGGCGGTGATGTCGTGGCAGCCGCTGGTGGGCAGCAGCAGACCGGGCTGCGTCTCGTTGCCACCGTCGGGGAAGACGACGGGCGTGGCCGCGACCTCGGCCGCGGCCGGGTTGCGCAGCGGCACCTTGATGATCGAGATCTTGTCGTGCGGGGGCGCGCAGTCGGGGAAGTTGTCCGCCGGCTGGTAGGACGAGACGTAGATGTAGACGTTCTTGTTCTTGTCGGGGCCCTTGCCCGGCACCAGGGTCAGCGTGTGCGAACCGCAGTTCGTCTCGACCGACTTGATGTACTTCGGATTGGTCTTGTCGGAGATGTCGAAGATGCGGACGCCCTCCCACGACTCCTTGATCGTCGCGCTCTGTGACTCGCTGTTGCAGGAGTCGTCGCTGCGGGAGGAGTCGACGGCGGTGAACAGCAGGTTGCCGTAGACGCTGACGTCCATCTGGGCGCCGGGGCAGACGACGGAGCTGACGACCTTCGCCTTCTCCGGCTTCCTGATGTCGTAGATGGAGAAGCCGCCGTAGTTGCCGACGTACGCGTAGCCGTCCTGGAACGCGATGTCGGTGTTGATCGTTCCGGCGATCGGGTCCGGCTTGGGGATGTTGAGAACGTGGGTCACGTTGGGGCTGTGCACCACGGTGTCGGCGGGTGGGATGTCCGCCGCGGCGGCGGGCATGGCCGCCAGCGCTAAGACCGTGGCCGCCGCCGCCGTGACGATGGAACGGCGCGATAGGGACACTCGGAAGCCTCCTTGACAGGGTTTCTGGCCGGGTCGGTGAAAAGAACGGGACGGCGGCGGTGGCCGTGCCGGATGCCCCGCCGCGCATCCGGAGTCAAAAGCCGTGGCCGTGCCCCCGCTCGATGTGAGGCGTGGCCGTCCGAGCGTTCAGCCGGTCCATCGTGACGCGGTCGGCCGCCGGAGCCGGGACGTGCGCCGTCCGGACCTGCGCGGTCGGCGCGGCGCCCAGGACGAGGGCTCTGCGGAGGGGGGACACGAAGGAACCTCCGGTAAAGGGAGCGTAAATCTACGCCATCCTCACCTTTCTTCGTGCCGATGACCAGCGTCCAAGATGTCAAATTTTATTGCGCTTCGCCCTCTTCTCAGGTTTGGACTTTTCCCCTATAGTTCGCAATCTGGACTAAGTCAGTCAGGAGGGTGAGTGCGCGCCGCGCTCGTCGTCATCGTGGGCTTGATCGTCGCCCTCACCGGGTGCACATCCGGCTCCGCACCGCAGGCCCCCAGAGCCGGCTCGACGGCGCCCGTCATCGCCCCAGGACGTCCCGGAGAGCAGGCCAGGACGCTCTCACCGGACGAGGCCGTCACCGCCGTGCCGTCCGCCACTCCCAACGCGGCGGACGTGCAGTACGTCCAGAACATGATCGTCCACCACCGCCAGGCCGTGGACATGGCCCTGCTCGCGCCCAGCCGCGCCGAGTCGGGCAAGCTCAAGACCCTCGCCGACCGCATCAAGGTCGCGCAGGAGCCCGAGATCCAGTTCATGAGCAGGTGGCTGCGGGAGCAGGAGCAGAAAGTGCCCGACCATCACGCGGCCCACGAGGGCATGCCGGGGATGGCGACGCCCGAACAGCTCGAGGCGCTGAAGGCGGCCAAGGGCAAGGACTTCGACCGGATGTTCCTCCAGCTCATGATCAACCACCACCTCGGCGCGATCCAGATGTCGAAGCAGGTCCTGACCGACGGCTCGCACATCAGGATCGAGGAGCTGGCCGGCGACGTCAGTGTCACCCAGGCCGCGGAGATCCGCCGCATGCAGCAGATGCAGGCGGAGCTGTAGCCGCCGGCGCTTCGGCGCGCGGGCCGGGACCCTATGGACGCCGGTACGCGGCGCACAGGAACGGGGCGCGCCGCACGCTCGCGGCGGGTGCGGACGGTCCCGCAGCCGCCCCTGCGGGACGTCAGGAGCCGACGCGCCAGCTGTGGAGGTAGTCCTCCTGGTCGGACGTGAGCCGGTCGATGTCGATGCCGGCGGCGGCCAGCTTGAGCCTGGCCACCTCGTGGTCGATCTCCTCGGGCACGTCGTACACGCCGGGCGAGAGTGAGGCCCGCTCACCCGCCAGCCAGGCCACGGCGAGCGCCTGCGCGGAGAACGACATGTCCATGACGGCCGCGGGATGCCCCTCGGCGGCGGTCAGGTTGACCAGGCGGCCCTCGGCGAGCAGCAGCAGGCGCCGCCCGTCGGGCATGAGGTACTCGTCGGTGTTGGGCCGCACGCCGCGACGCACGTCGATGGCCAGCTCGTCCAGCGCCCGTACGTCGATCTCGACGTCGAAGTGCCCCGCGTTGGCCAGGATCGCACCGTCCTTCATGACCGACAGGTGCTCGGCCCTGATGACGTCGCGGTTGCCGGTCACGGTGATGAACAGGTCGCCGGCCGGAGCCGCCTGCGCCATCGGGCGTACCTCGTAGCCCTGGAGCGTCGCGTCGAGCGCCTTCACCGCGTCGATCTCGGTGACGATCACCCGCGCGCCGAGCCCCTTGGCCCGCTCGGCGACGCCGCGCCCGCAGTATCCGAACCCGGCCACCACCACCGTGCGCCCCGCCAGCATCGTGTTGGTGGCGCGCATGATGCCGTCGAAGGTGGATTGGCCGGTGCCGTACCGGTTGTCGAACATCCGCTTGGTGCGGGTGTCGTTCACGGCCACCACGGGGAAGCGCAGCGCGTCCTCGGCCGCCATCTGGCGCAGCCTGATGATCCCCGTCGTGGTCTCCTCGCAGCCGCCGCTCACCCCGTCGAGCAGGTCGCGCCGCTCGGTGTGCAGGGTGTTGACGAGGTCGCAGCCGTCGTCGAGCACGAGGTCGGGCGCGATGTCGAGGGCCTCGTGGATGTGCCGGTAGTACGTCGCGCGGTCCACCCCGGCCCTGGCGTGCACCCCGATCCCGTACGAGCGCAGCGCCTCGGCCACGTCGTCCTGCGTGGACAGCGGGTTGGACGCGGCCAGCGAGATCTCCGCGCCGCCCGCCTTGAGCGCGCCGAGGAGCACGGCCGTCTCGGCGGTGACGTGCAGGCAGGCCGCGATCTTCAGCCCGTCGAGCGGCCGTTCGAGCGCGAACCGCTCGCCGATCGCGGTCAGCACCGGCATCGACCGAGCGGCCCAGGAGATCTGCCGCTCGCCGCTTTCACTGAGATCCATGGCCAGCCTTGACGTCGGCGCGTGCGGGACGGCTTCGCCCCGCCGTACAGGTACAGAAAGAAGAGCCCGGGACGGGCCCGGGGAGCGTATGGGTGAGCTCCGGGAGGCGCGGAGACCTCCCGGAGCTCAGCGAGAGACGGTGCTCAGTAGCGGTAGTGGTCCGGCTTGTACGGGCCCTCAACGTGGACGCCGATGTAGGCGGCCTGCTCCTTGGTCAGCGTGGTGAGCTTGACGCCGAGCGCGTCGAGGTGCAGCCTGGCCACCTTCTCGTCGAGGTGCTTGGGCAGCGTGTAGACGCCGATCGGGTAGTCCTCGGTCTTGGTGAACAGCTCGATCTGCGCGATCACCTGGTTGGTGAACGAGTTGGACATCACGAAGCTGGGGTGGCCGGTGGCGCAGCCCAGGTTCATCAGCCGGCCCTCGGCGAGCACGATGATCGAGTGGCCGTCGGGGAAGACCCACTCGTCGACCTGCGGCTTGATGTTGCGCTTCTCGACGCCGGGCCACTTGGCCAGGCCGGCCATGTCGATCTCGTTGTCGAAGTGGCCGATGTTGGACACGATCGCCTGGTGCTTCATCCGCGACATGTGCTCGGCGGTGATGATGTTGAAGTTGCCGGTCGCGGTGACGAAGATGTCGGCGATGCCGACGACCTCGTCCAGCGTGGTGACCTGGAAGCCGTCCATGGCGGCCTGAAGCGCGCAGATCGGGTCGATCTCGGTGACGATGACGCGGGCGCCCTGGCCGCGCAGCGCGTCGGCGCAGCCCTTGCCGACGTCGCCGTAGCCGCAGACCACGGCCACCTTGCCGCCGATGAGCACGTCGGTGGCGCGGTTGAGGCCGTCGATGACGGAGTGGCGGCAGCCGTACTTGTTGTCGAACTTCGACTTGGTGACCGAGTCGTTGACGTTGATGGCCGGGAAGAGGAGCTGGCCGTTCTTGTGCATCTCGTAGAGGCGGTGCACGCCGGTCGTGGTCTCCTCGGTGACGCCCTTGATGCTCTCGGCGATCTTCGTCCACTTCTTCTCGGGACCGACCGTGCGGGTGAGCAGGTCGATGATGACGTGCCACTCCTCCGGGTCGTCAGCGGTCGCCGGGGGCACGGCGCCGGCCTTCTCGTACTCGGCGCCCTTGTGGACCAGCAGCGTGGCGTCGCCGCCGTCGTCGAGGATCATGTTGGGGGCGCCGCCGTCGGGCCAGGTGAGCGCCTGCTCGGTGCACCACCAGTACTCCTGCAGCGTCTCGCCCTTCCACGCGAACACCGGCACGCCCTTCGGGTCGTCGGGGGTGCCGTCGGGGCCCACGACCACCGCGGCGGCGGCGTGGTCCTGCGTGGAGAAGATGTTGCAGCTCACCCAGCGCACCTCGGCGCCGAGGGCCACCAAAGTCTCGATGAGGACGGCGGTCTGGACCGTCATGTGCAGCGAGCCCATGATCCTCGCGCCGCGAAGGGGCTGGGAGGCCGCGTACTCCTTGCGTACCGCCATCAGGCCGGGCATCTCGTGCTCGGCGAGCCGGATCTCCTTCCGGCCGAACTCGGCAAGTGAAAGGTCGGCGACCTTGAAGTCCATCGGATGTCCCCTCGCGTCACGGATGGTTGTCGCGACGAGTTTAGGCGGCGCCACCGCACCGGCGCACCTCACGGACGGCGAATCTGACGTAAGAATGTAAGAATGCGCATCACGGAAGCGGCCAAGCGGCTCGGCATGTCGCCGCGAATGCTCCGATACCGGGAAGCCCTCGGCCTGCTGCCGCCGGTCAGGGAGCAGGGGGCCCACCGGCGGTTCGGCCCTGACGAGCTGGCCGCCGTGGCCCAGGGGGTGGAGCTGGAGAAGCGGTTCGACGTCTCGCCGGCCGAGCTGGCGTTCGCGCTGCGGGTGCTGAGCGAGCCGGCGGTGGCGGCGGCCGTACGCGACCTCGGGGTGCGCATCGGGCGCATCCAGGCGCCGCGCCGGGCCCTCGACTTCGAGAAGGAGAAGGCCCTGCGTCTGCTCCGCCCCGCCCAGCCCCGTCAGGGAGACTGACCGGCACACCTGACGGTGCCGCCCCGATGGAGGGGCGGCACCGCCGCTGTTCTGGATATCCGGGGATCACCCCGCCGAACCGGAGCCGTGGGTCAGCCTGCCGAGGCGCTGGTGCTGCGGCTGCGGTCGAGGTCGGGCTCCAGGTAGATGACCCGGGCGATCGGCACCGCCTCGCGGATGCGCCGCTCTGCCTCGTCGATGCCGTGCGCCACTTCGGCCGCCGTGTCGTTGTGCTCGACCGCGATCTTCGCGGCCACCAGCAGCTCCTCGGGGCCGAGGTGCAGGGTGCGCATGTGGATGATCCTGTCCACCTCGGGCGCGCTCTCCAGCGCGGCCCTGATCTGCTCCTCCATCTCGGGGGACGCGCCCTCGCCGACGAGCAGCGACTTGGTCTCGATGGCCAGCACGATCGCGATGACGGCGAGCAGCACGCCGATCATGAGGGTGCCGATGCCGTCCCAGACGCCGTTGCCGGTCAGCACGGCCATCGTCACGCCGAACAGCGCGAAGATCAGGCCGAGCAGCGCGCCCAGGTCCTCCAGCAGGATGACGGGCAGCTCAGGCGACTTGGAACGCCGGATGAAGGCGAACCACGACTGATCGCCGCGCAGCGGGTTCGATTCCTTGACCGCCGTACGGAAGGAGAGCCCTTCGGCGATGATCGCGAAGATCAGCACCGCGAACGCCCAGATCGGCGACTCCACCTCGTGCGGATCGGCGATCTTGTGAACGCCCTCGTAAAGCGAGAACGCCGCACCGATCGTGAACAGCACGACGGCCACCACGAACGCGTAGAAGTAACGCTCGCGGCCGTATCCGAAGGGATGCTGGCGGGTGCTCGCCCTGGCCGCCCGCTTGCCGCCGATCAGCAGCAGGACCTGGTTGCCGGAGTCGGCGACCGAGTGGATGCCCTCGGCGAGCATCGATGAGGAACCGGTGAAGAACGCGGCCACGAACTTGGACACGGCGATCGCCAAGTTCGCGGACAATGCCGCAATGATTGCTTTCGTTCCGCCGCTCGCGCTCACCGATCTTCTCCACTCATAAGATCACGTCAAAAGTCTTGAAAGAGGATCCTATGGGGAAATTGTCGCAGTGACCTCAGCAATCGCCGACTCGGCGGCCGGGTCGACGCCGTATCCCAAGGCCAGATAGGTGCTCGCGTAGTCACCGAGCGCCATCAGGCTCGCGATGCGCTCCAGCGGATGAACGCCCTCGGCGGCCAGCTCGGTCACCGGCACGTCGCGCTCGCCCGCCAGCCGCAGCGCCGCCTCGCGCCGCCGGGTCACCTGCGGGTGCTCCTCGGTGTCGCGCAGGACGACGAGCCTGAGCGAACGGCCGGAGGTGTCGGCGAAGATGTCGCGCTCGGCCAGCGGCCCGTCGAACGCCGCCACCTGATGATGACCGGCCTCCGGCAGCGTGCCGTGCAGCGCGGGGTATTTGGCGCTCGCCGCGAGCTGGCAGGCCAGCCGGTACGCCGCCACCGCCGACACCGGCGACGTCCCCCAGATCATCGGCACGGTCTCGGCCAGGTCGAGCGCCAGCGACTTGCCCGGGTTGATGAACGACTCGCTCGACGGCCGGCACCGGTGCGCGATGTCCTCGAGCAGCCGCGCCACCCGCTCGAACAGGTCGGCGTCCGCCTGCACCAGCCGCAGCGCGGCGGCCGCCACGATCGGCGGGACGCTCAGCAGCCACAGGTTGGCCCGCGCGGGACCGGTGACCGGCACCGGCACGTAGACGGCCGACGCCTGCACGGCCACCGCCTCCAGCGGGGAGCCCGCCGGGCCGACGGCGAGCAGCGAGCAGCCCCGGCGCACCGCCTGCGCGGCCAGGGCCAGCGTCTCCTCGGTGTCGCCCGAGCCGGAGACGGCGATGACCAGGTCAGTGGCCCCCACCCAGCCGGGGAGCTGGTAGGAGCGCACGGTCACGATGGGCAGCGGGGCGCCGTTGCCCAGGACGGCCGCCAGGATGTCGCCGGCGAGACCGGCGACGCCCATGCCCACCACCACGATGGCCCGCGGGCGCCCGTCGGCGGCCAGCCGCTCCACGCCGGCCTCGACCGCACTGCGGTGGCCGGTGCGTATGTGGGCCGCTGACGCGGCCACCGCCGGAAGCATGCCGCCCGGGTCGGCCTCGGTGAGGTGTCCCTGGTCGTCGAGCCGCTCCGGCTCCCAGGTCACGGCTTCCTGGCCTCGTCGACGAGCAGGACCGGAATGTCGTCTCGGACCGGGTAGATCAGGCCGCAGCCGGTGCAGGCCAGCTCATCGGCCTCCTGCTCGGCCCGCAGCGGAGCCTTGCACGCCGGGCAGGCCAGGATCTCCAGCAGCCAGTCGTCGATCTTCACTCTGACACCTTTCCCACGATGGCGAGGACCTCGTCCCTGATCGCCGTCATTGTGCTCTCGTCGGCCGCCTCGGCGTTCAGCCTGAGCAGCGGCTCGGTGTTGGAGGGACGCAGATTGAACCACCAGCCGGATCCGGTGACGGTCAGCCCGTCGATCTCGTCGAACTCGCCCCGGCCCGCGAACGCCGCGCGCACCCGCCGCAGCGCCTCCGCCTGGTCGGACACCGTGCTGTTGACCTCGCCCGACGCGTGGTAGCGGGAGTAGGCGCCGGCCACTTCGGACAGCGCACGCTCCTGCTCGCCGAGCGCCGCCAGCACGTGCATGGCCGCCAGCATGCCGGAGTCGGCGAACCAGAAGTCCCTGAAGTAGTAGTGGGCGGAGTGCTCGCCGCCGAACACGGCCCCGGTGCGGGCCATCTCCGCCTTGATGAAGGAGTGGCCGACCCGGGTGCGCACCGGCACGCCGCCGTGCTCACCGACGATCTCCGGCACGCCCTTCGAAGTGATCAGGTTGTGGATGATCGTCGCGCCGGGGTGCTTGGCCAGCTCGCGTACGGCCACCAGCGCCGTGATCGCCGACGGCGAGACCGACTCGCCGCGCTCGTCGATCACCCAGCACCGGTCGGCGTCGCCGTCGAAGGCGAGCCCGATGTCGGCGCCGGTCTCGACCACGGCGCGCTGCAGATCGACGAGGTTCTGCGGCTCGAGCGGGTTGGCCTCGTGGTTGGGGAAGGTGCCGTCGAGCTCGAAGTAGAGCGGTACCAGGTCGATCGGCAGCCCGTCGAAGACCGCGGGCACCGTGTGGCCGCCCATGCCGTTGCCCGCGTCGACGACCACCTTCAGCGGCCGGATGCCGCTCAGGTCGACGAGCGTGCGCAGGTGGTGGGCGTAGCCGGAGAGCAGGTCCTTCTCGATCACGGAACCGGCCGGCGCCCCGACCGGGGTCTGCTCGCGCAGCAGCTCGGCCGCCCTGTCGCGGATGCGGGTCAGGCCGGTGTCGCCGCCGATCGGCACCGCGCCGGAACGGCACATCTTCATGCCGTTGTAGCGGGCCGGGTTGTGGCTGGCGGTGAACATCACGCCGGGCAGGCCGAGGCTGCCGCTGGCGTAGTAGAGCAGGTCGGTGGAGCCCAGGCCGGCGTGCACGACGTCGGCCCGGCGCGCGCGGGCGCCGCGGATGAACGCCTCGGCCAGCGCGGGCGACGACTCGCGCATGTCGTGCGCGACCACGATCGACTCGGCTTCGGTGACCTCGACGAAAGCCGCCCCCACGGCCTCGGCGGTCGGCTCGTCAAGCTCGTCGGGCACCACCCCGCGAACGTCGTACGCTTTGAAGATCTTGGCGAGGTCGCCCACTCTCCAGCTCCGCCCTAGGTCGGTTTCCGCCTTACAGAAGGAGCCTACCGGTCACGGTGCTGCTGGGCCGATCTCAGAACGCGCAGGTGCCCGCGGCGGCCGACCTCGACGCCCTGGCCGACCGGCTCACCGCTGCCGGACGACGTCGGGCGCGCGGCCTCCCTGACCGCGTTGGCCAGCGCTTCGAGATCGTCGGAGCTGGGCGAGGCGCCGTCGGTGGGCAACCGCACCACCTCCCAGCCGCGGGGGGCGGTCAGTCGCTCGGCGTGTTCGGCGCACAGGTCATAACAGTGTGGCTCCGCGTACGTCGCCAGGGGGCCGAGGACAGCGGTCGAGTCGGCGTATACGTACGTGAGCGTGAAGACGGCAGGCTGACTGCAAGCGGTGCGGGAACAGCGGCGGACGGGGCTCACGGAGGGACCGTATCCGGTAAGAGTGCGCGGCGCCACTACCTGAGCGCTCTTAACGAGCGTGTCGCCACAATTCGGACACCTGTCGCAGCGTTTCCACCCACATGCCCCGAGACCTCCGTCCCTTTGACCGCGCTTCCATTCCCGCCTTTCCCCGCGAGGTCACCGGCTCAATCCTACCGTTCCGATCTTCGTGGAAGATCACATTTCTGCCACTTCACACCCCGCCTTTCGGACACCCGGTGACCGCTGTCCGGGCATCCGCGTGACGTCCCCGTACACTGACACACGTGACTCACAAGCGCGGTCCCAGACGGCGCGATCGCCACGGTCGCGGGCTCCGCGGCCCGCTCGCCCCCTCCCACATTCCCATGGCCAAATCCCGCAGCGAGCGCTTCGACGACCTCGTGCTCGACGCCGTCGACCGGCTGCGGCCCCGGTGGGAGCGGCAGCTGTCGGCGGTGGAGTTCGCGGTGGAGGAGGTGCCCCCGCTGAGCGAGCTCGGCGACGGCCCAGGGCTCGACTCCGACCCCGTACCCTTCGGCCGGGCCGACGCGGCCACCGGCCACTCGCCGGCGTCCATCGTGGTCTACCGGCGGCCCCTGGAGGCCAGGGCGCGCGACCGCGACACGCTGGGCGCGATGGTCCACGACACCGTGGTCGAACAGGTCGCCTCGCTCCTCGGCCTCGCCCCCGAGACCGTGGACCCGGGCTACGACGACCGCCGCTGACCCCCGCAGACGGTCTTCGCGTAACCGGGTGTCGCGGTTCGTCACGGTGTGCGATGCTGGGTGCATGTTCCGTCACTTGCGCAGGCGAGTCAGGCGCGGCGAACATCGCTTCTACTACAAGCCCAGCTCTCGCCGCCGGTGGCACAGGGCCGAGACGGAGGACTTCCCGGCGGGCCCGCTGTTCGACCCCGAGGAGAAGCTGTGGCGGGTCGCGTGGTGGGGCGACGGCTGGGGCGTGTGGCCCGGCGACGCCGACCCCCTGACCACCCCGCCCACCTACAGCACGCGCAACATCCCTCGCGGCGACTACACCGCGGCCGGCTACTGGGCCTGCGGCGTCGTCCCCTGCCACCCGAAGCTGCACGTGTCCTGCTCGCACCGAGGCGGCCCGTCCGCCTCTTCAGGTGACCTGCGTTCCGCCGGGCCGATACGCGTGTCGCCCGCTACGGAAGGACCACGCGCGGGGTGTCCTGCAACGGCGGGAGGAGGGTCCACGTGCGGGCGGGGGCGAGGGGTTGGGTGGTCAGCATGACGCCGTCCCTGCGGCGTTCCTCCAGCAGGCGGGCACCGTAGACCTCGCCTGACACGGGTGTGACCACCACCGCGAAGTCGCCCTTGGCCTTGACGCGCACGTCCCGCGTACGCCTGGCGGGCACCGCCACCTCGTACGGCTCCCCCGCCGCCCCCTTGTCGGGCACGACCTGGACGCGCACCTTGCCGGGCCCGCCGAGCGCGGTGAGGAGCAGGCGGGCGCCGGTGGTGTTGCGGGCGACGGCGCTGCCGAGGGCGAGCGAGGGGGTGCCGGCCGTGTAGGCGACGTCGGGCTTGGAGCCGGTGCCGATGGAGACGGCTCCGGCGACGATGGGGACCGGCGAGGTGAGGACGAGCGCGGCGGACGAGCCGGCGACGCCGGTGGTGATGTCGAGCGCGGTGACGGTGCCGGCGGGCACGTTGAGGGTCTCGCGGCCTTTCATCGCGTACTCGGCGTCCTCGCTGACGGCCTTGATCTGCACGGTGGCGTCGGTCTCGCCGGGTGCGGCGACGAGGAGCCTGCGCAGGCCGCCGCCCTTGGGGATGCCGGGGACGACGACGCGGGTGGCGGGGGCGCCGGCCGCGGGCAGCCAGTCCACGCCGCCGCTCTCCAGAACGGTCCTGGCGGCGACGGCCACCCGTCCGAAGGAGGTGGTGACGCTGACCGCCATCACGTCGGCCGACGGTGCGAGCGTCTTGAGGTCGATCTCGCGGTGCTTGCCGGGGGCGATCTCCAGGCCGATCCCGGCGTCTCCGGAGACGAGCCCTTCGGCGGCGTACACCTGCACGTCCACCATGGCAGGCGCCTTGTCGGCGTTGATGAGGTGCAGGCGCACGTCGGCGTCGGCGGGGCCGGGGCCGAGCAGCCAGGTGGCGGGGGCGGGCTCGGTGCAGCGGACGCCGGCCAGGCCGCGGGCCGATCCGCTGGTGGCGCGGGTGACGTCGCCGGCCTCCAGCCCGCCGGGGCCTTTGGTGACGTACGGGGCGTCCTTCTCCATGGTCTCGCTGCTGAGCGAGCCGGGCAGGTAGACGTCCACGCGGCGGCCCTTGTCGCCGGGGCACACGGTGGTGACGGACTCGACGGCGACCTTCGTGGGTCCTGTGGGCGGGGGCGGCAGCGGGGCGGGCCTGGTGACGTACGCGATGCCGTACATGGCGGCCAGAGCGACCACGACGAGCGTGAGCAGGCCGAACCGGTTCTCGATGAACGCCTTCATCACGCCCCCGCCAAGGCCACGGCGCCGGGCTCGGCGCTTTCCTCCTGCCGCCGGCCGGGGGCCGCGAGGAGGGCCACGACCAGCACCATCGCGCCCTGCGCGTACAGCCACATGGTGTGCCAGACGCCGACGGGCTGGACGGGCACCCGGGTCACCGGCTCGGCCAGCCGCCATAGACCGCCGCCGTCCTTCGACAGGCTCATGCGCTCGAGTGACGGCTGCGAGTCGAGCGTCGCGGCGAGTTCGGCGGGTACGGGCGGCGCGACGGCGACCATGCCGACGCCGAGCTGGCCGAGCGTGGCCGCATCGCCGCCCCGGCCACCGACCAGTCCGCGTACGGCGTTCGCCAGGCGGGCGCGCTCCTGCGAGGCGGTGGGCAGCTCGGACTCGCCGAGCAGCGGCCCGCGCCCGTGCAGCACGGTGAACGACGAGCCCTTGAGCACGACGGTGCGCTCGCCGTTCGCGGTACGGGCGGCCGCCAGGGCGGGCATGACGTCGGGGGCGTCGCCGACGAGCGGCCCGCGTACGCCGGTGGCGACCCAGAACCCGGCGGCGAGCAGCGGCGTGCTGAACGCCACGGCCGCGATCGCGACCGCGCCGAGCCGCCGCAGCCCGCCCGAGGCGCGCAGCTCGGGCAGCCGGTGCGCGGTCAGCCCGACGAGCACGACGAGACCGGTCCCCGCGAACGCCAGCGGCACCCCGGGCCACACCCGCGCCCCCTCGACGGTGATCCGGCTGACCAGGATGGCGGCGAGCACCCCGTACAGGGCGACGCCCCAGCCGATGGCGACGATCATCCGCTGGCGGCGCATGAGCAGCGCGGCCAGCGCGGTGACGACGAGCCCGGCCGTCACCCAGAACGGCGGCAGCCCGGGGCCTCCTGGGCTGAGCGCCAGCAGCGACTCGGGGGCGAGCGTCTGATCGACCAGCGCGGGATCGTGCAGCCCGGCCTCCAGCAGCAGCCTGCCGGGGTCGGTCACCAGGCTCGCCAGCCAGGGCAGCAGCAGGGCGGGCGGTACGGCGAGAGCGATGATCATCGAGACTCCCGCGCCGCCTCCCTTGCGCGGGCCGCGCGTCCGTACGGCACCCCCGAAGGCCACCGCGCCGAGCACGCCGAGCACCGCGAACAGCGGGTACACCAGGGGGACGAACGCGGTGCCGACCGCCAGCCATAACCCGAGCGCCCATGCGGCCCGCCGCGCCCTGCGCCGGTCGGCGGCGAGCAGGACGACGCCGAGCAGCCACGCGTACAGGGGGACGAGCACGAACACCACGGCCGTGCCCAGCCGTCCCGCCGCTATCGCGCCGGTGGCGACGGGCAGCAGCGCGTACGTGGCCGCCGCCCACGCCCGAGCGGGCACACCGGGGATGACATGGCGGGTGGCCAGGTACGCGGTCGCCCCGGCCAGTGGCACCGAGCCGAGCAGCAGCACCGACACCGCCAGCCAGGTCTTGCCGAAGAACAGCGTGGACAGGGCGGCGATCACGGCCACGTACGGCGGCGCGGGGTCGGTCGAGCCGAGCCCGATGTCGTGGAACCCCTCGGTGTAGAAGTCCCACAGGTCGCGGGCACCGCCGATGACGGGGACCAGCGCGCCGCCGCCGAGCCGTTCGCCGCCGAGCAGGGAGCGCTCGGCCGCCAGCGTGACCAGGGTGAGTCCGATCATGAGGATGACGCCGGGACGGCCGATGAAGCGCTGGAAGGCGCCGGTGTCGGGCGGCGGCGCGAGCTCCTGCTCGGCGTCGGGGTCGGTGGCGATGTGGTGGCGTCCTGCCGCGTCGACGGGGGCCTGCCCGGCGAGGAAGCTCTGCACCATGTCGACGAGCCGGCGGTAGGCGGCGCCCGGCGGCGTCAGGAACCACTTGATGCGCCGGTACCCCTTCCTGCGGCCCTGGCGGCGTGCCCGCCGCGCCCGCAGCAGGCGTCCGGGATGGCCCAGCACCGATCCGAGCGCGAGCACCTCGTCGAGGGCGTTCGCGGGCTGCTTGCTGACGATGAACAGCAGCGTGCGCACGGCCGAGCCGAGCACGTTCCGCAGCAGCGCCCAGAGCATCGCGCGGAACGGCAGGTTCGCCATCACCACGAAGATCGCGTTGCGCCGGTCGAGGCGGCGCGGGTGGTCGCCGCTGACCGTGATGCGCCGCCGCCTGCGGGCCGCCGCCTCGGCGTGCCAGGCCACTGCGGAGGTGACGACGAGCACCTTGTGCCCGGCGTTGCGGACCCGCCAGCACAGGTCGAGGTCGTCGCGGAAGATCGGCAGGAACGGGTCGAGCCCGCCCACGCGCTCCCAGACCTCGCGCTTGATGAGCATGCCCGCCGTGGAGACCGACAGCGTCTCGCGCGTGCCGTCGTGCTGTCCCTGGTCGAACTCCAGCGGTTCGAGACCGGTGTCCCTGCGCCCGGTGCGGCCCACGGTGACGCCGAGCTCCAGCAGCCGGCGGCGGTGCAGCCAGTCGCGCAGCTTGGGGCCGAGCACGGCGGCCTTCGGATCCTGCGCGGCGGCGGTGAGCAGCTCCTCCAGCGCGCGCCTGTCGGGTGCGCAGTCGTCGTGGAGCAGCCAGATCCACTCCTCGCGCCCTGCGGGCGGCAGCTTCTCCAGCACCTCGGCGACCGACTCGCCGAAACTCGTCGAACGCGGCAGGGAGAGCACGTTGCCGGGGCCGAGCGCCTGGGCGAGCAGGTCGGCCGAGCCGTCCCTGCTGCCGTTGTCGACGCCGACCACGCGGTCCGGCCTGCGGCTCTGGTTGATCAGCGCACGCAGTGTCTCCCCCAGCCAGCGCGCGCCGTCGTGTGCGACGACGATCACGGTGACGTAGGGACGTGACATCGGTGAGCTCCTGGGGGGATGATCAGGCGCGCCCACCATACAGTGACAAGCGGTTCAAGAGATGCGAAAAGGGTCACACGGCTCTCCGCGTGACCCTCTCCCCCTTGTGTCTCTCTGCTACGGCCTGTCACACGGCCTGGCGCTTGATCCGGCGGCGCTCCCGCTCGGACAGCCCGCCCCAGATGCCGAAGCGCTCATCATGCTCGAGTGCGTACTCCAGGCACTCGGCACGGACCTCGCACGATCGGCAGACCTTCTTGGCCTCTCTGGTGGAGCCGCCCTTCTCCGGGAAGAACGCCTCCGGATCCGTCTGCGCGCACAAGGCGCGCTCCTGCCAGCCGAGTTCTTCAGCGTCAAGCTGTTCCTGTGCGATGACCGGATCGGTCACTGCACACCTCCCTGCCGCCCGCCCGCAATGGAGCCCCCCATGGACGCCTTCCTTATTACCCACCCACGGGAAGGCGTAACAACATGGTTGTAATTACACGCGTGTGCGCTACGCGGCGTCAAGCGGCATGCAGGTATCCGGGGAAAGACCAGATCTCGCCCCGGTGTGCTCGGCATGTCATGTTCGAGCCCGGCCTGACAGCCTGTGCATGGCGTCGTCCTGGCTCGTGCAACACTCTCAGCGGTCGGAACCGTACCAGGGCGGGATAGACGCCCGCCTGCGGCCCACCTTCTCTCTAGTCGTTCATTGCCGGTCCGTTACCTGCGTGGCTCGTTGGGGGTGTATATGGCGGTCGGGTCGATCGGGTCGTCCCCGGCATGCGCTGGGCGCCGAAGCCGCCGGCCTGCTGGAACCCGTCGAGGCGCATCGTCGAGTCCGCGGGCGCGCTCCCCCACTGCTGGGGGCCGGGGGCGGGCTGCTGCGGGGCCTGGTGGGTGGCGTGGTACTGGCCCTGCTGCGGCTCGTACCCGTGCTGCGGCTGCTGGGGGTGGCCGAAGGGGTCGTCGTACGGGCGGGCCTGCTGGCCGCCGAAGTCGGGGACGGGCTGGTTGCCGGCGTTCGACTGGTAGGTCTCCGCCTGCTGGTAGGCGTCCATGAGCTGCTGGGAGCGCGGGTCCACGGGCTCCTGGTAGGCGGGCTGGACGAACTCGGCGCCCGAGTAGCCGGTGAACGGCTGACCAGCCTGCTGCGCCTGCTGGGCC
This sequence comes from Nonomuraea fastidiosa, assembly GCF_042751225.1. Classification (NCBI taxonomy): domain Bacteria; kingdom Bacillati; phylum Actinomycetota; class Actinomycetes; order Streptosporangiales; family Streptosporangiaceae; genus Nonomuraea; species Nonomuraea fastidiosa. The sequence goes on along the minus strand of NZ_CP170570.1, from coordinate 4,182,288 downwards.
TGGTCGAAGGCGTTCTGTCCCTGGTACTGCTGCTGGCCGAACGGCTGCTGCTCCTGGTACGAGCCGCCGGGCGCGGTGTCGGCCGGGGCGTAGGCCTGGTCGTTCGCGGCGGGCGCGTACGGGCTCGGCTGCTCGGGCTGCGGAGCATACGGGCTCTGGCCCGGCTGGTTGTAGACGTTCGGCTGGCTGTCGGCCGGGACGTACGGGGCGGGGGTGTACTCACCGGCCGGCGGGTTCGCCGGTGCCGTGTCCGCCGGAGCGTAGGACTGCTGCTCGAAGCCCTGGGAGGCGAAGGGCTCAGGCTGCTGCTGGTCCGACGGCGCGGCGGGCAGGGCGCCTCTGATCTGCGGGGCCGCCTGCTGCTCAGGCTGCCCGGCGGAGCTCGGGGGCTGCGGGCTGTAGCCCGGGGTGGAAGGAGGCTGCGGGCTGTAGCCCGGGGTGGAAGGAGGCTGCTGGCCGTAGCCGGGGGTGGAAGGAGGCTGCTGGCCGTAGCCGGGGGTGGAAGGAGGCTGCTGGCCATAGCCGGACTGGGGGCCGGGGACCGGCTGGGCGGGCTGGCCCGGCTGGGAGGGCTGGCCGGGCTGTGCGGGCTGGTCCGTCTGCTGGCCGCTCATCGGCTGCTGGCCGTAGCCGGGCTGCTGGCCCGACGGGGGCTGCTGATCGTACGCGGCGGCCTGCCCCTGGTCCTGCGGCCCGCCGTGACCGGGCTGCTGGCCGCTCATCGGCTGCTGGCCGTAGCCGGGGTCCTGGGGGCCGCCGAAGCCGGGCTGCTGGGGGAAGCCTGCCTGGCCGGGACCCGCAGGACCCTGAGCCTGGCCGGGCTGGCCGTACGGCTGCTGGTCGAAGAACCCGGGCTGCGGGCCGCCGAACTGGCCGTGGTAGACCTGCGCGGCCGGACGCTGGGGAAGCACCTGCGGCAGGAGGTAGACCAGCGCGATGACGGTCAGAGCGAGGCTCGTAAGACCGCTGAGCAGGAACTCGATGGCCTCGCGCCCGCTGGCGTCGGCGAACAGCCCGCCGACGAACGCCACCAGACCGAACAGCGCCGCGAGGCCCAGACCGGCCACCGCGCCGTACGTGATGGGCTTGGCCTTGGGCGACGGCTCGCCGCCGATCTTGGTCACCAGGAGCACGGACCCGAGCAGCAGCGCCGTCACCACCGGGTTGGTCAGGCTCGACTGGAAGGCGGCGGCGCGGTCGGCGAACGACGACAGCGCCGAGGTGCCGACCAGGATGTGGCCGATCGCCAGCAACACCCTGATCAATCCGCCTACGAGCATGATCCAGGCGGCCGGCTCCCTCAGCCGGGCTACATCAAGTTTGCTCACAAGTACCCCCAACGGACCCATTGGTCCGAAGGGAGTTTGCCACATCACTGACTCGTATGCCGGGAGTCACAGAAAGCACTTCTCTATCAAATCGGCCAATACCTCGATATATACGGTTAACCGCGCCCGCAAATCCGGTCCCGGAGCAGCCTCGTCAGCGGCCGATGGAAGACTGGTGCGCATGCACATCGTGTCCCTCGCCGGCGGCATCGGCGGCGCCCGGTTCCTGCGCGGCCTGCGCGCCGCCGCGCCCGACGCCTCGATCACCGTCATCGGTAACACGGGTGACGACATCACCCTGTTCGGCCTGCGGGTCTGCCCCGATCTCGACACCGTCATGTACACGCTGGGCGGCGGCATCGACGAAGAGCAGGGCTGGGGCCGGGCCAAGGAGACCCACGTCGTCAAGGAGGAGCTGGCCGCGTACGGCGTCGAGCCGCAGTGGTTCGGCCTCGGCGACCGCGACTTCGCCACCCACATCGTGCGCTCGCAGATGCTGGAGGCCGGCTGACCCGCTCTCGCAGATCACCGAGGCGCTCTGCGCCCGCTGGCAACCCGGCGTGCGGCTGCTGCCGATGACCGACGACCGCTGCGAGACGCATGTCGTGATCGAGGACGAGCGCGGCAGGCGCGCGATCCACTTCCAGGAGTGGTGGGTACGCCTGCGCGCCTCGGTGCCCGCCAAGTCGTTCGCGCTGGTCGGGGTCGACACCGCCAAGCCCGCGCCGGGCGTGCTCGAGGCCATCGAGGAGGCCGACGTGGTGGTGCTGCCGCCGTCCAACCCGGTGGTGAGCATCGGCACGATCCTCCAGATCCCCGGCATCCGCGAGGCGCTGCTGCCCAAGACCGTCGTCGGCGTCTCGCCGATCATCGGCGGCGCGCCGGTGCGCGGCATGGCCGATGCGTGCCTGACCGCCATCGGCGTCGAGACGACCGCGCAGGCCGTGCTGGAGCTGTACGGCTCCGAGCTGATCGACGGCTGGCTGGTCGCCGAGGAGGACGCCGGGGTCGCGCTCGACGGCGTCAAGGTCGTCGCCAGGCCGATCCTCATGCACGACGCCGGCGCCGCCGCCGACATCGCGCGTTCCGCCCTCGACCTCGCCAAGGAGCTGGCCCGATGACGTCCCGCCCTGCGACGGCCCGCCAGAAGACCGCCCGGCACCCGACCCAGGAGGCCGCCCGATGACCACGACTCCCCAGCACGTCGAAGTGATCGCCGTGACCGGCCTCGGCGAGGTGCGTCCCGGCGACGACGTGGCGGCGCTGCTCGCCGGCGCCGGCGTACGCGACGGTGACATCGTCGTGGTCACGTCGAAGATCGTGAGCAAGGCGGAGGGCCGGGTACGGCACGCGCCCGACCGCACCCAGGCGATCGCCGAGGAGACCGCGCGCGTGGTCGCGCGGCGCGGCGACACCGTGATCACGCAGACCCGCCACGGCTTCGTGATGGCCGCGGCCGGGGTCGACGCCTCCAACACCGAACCCGGGACGGTGCTGCTGCTGCCCGAAGACCCCGACGCCTCGGCCAGGCGCATCAGGGCGGGGCTCGGCCGCCGGGTCGGGGTGATCGTCTCCGACACGTTCGGGCGACCGTGGCGCAACGGGCTGACCGACGTGGCGATCGGGGTGGCCGGGCTGCGCCCGCTCGACGACTACCGCGGCCGCTCCGACGCGTACGGCAACCAGTTGAGCGCCACGGTCACGGCGCTGGCCGACGAGATCGCGAGCGCCGCCGAGCTGGTCAAGGGCAAGCTCGACGGCGTCCCCGTGGCGATCGTGCGCGGGCTCGCCCACCTGGTGACCGACGACGACGGCCCCGGGGCGAAGCCGCTGGTGCGCCCGGCCGACGAGGACCTGTTCCGCTACGGCTCGCGCGACGTCGTGTTCGCCCGCAGGACGATCAGGGAGTTCTCCGACGAGCCCGTCGATCCCGCGGCGGTGCGCAGGGCGGTCGCGGCGGGCATCGCGGCGCCCGCGCCGCACCACACGACGCCGTGGCGGTTCGTGCTGCTGGAGTCGCCGGAGACCCGGACGAAGCTGCTGGACGCCATGCGCGAGGCGTGGATCGCCGACCTGCGCGGCGACGGCTTCTCCGAGGAGTCGATCGCCAAGCGGATCAAGCGCGGCGACGTGCTGCGCAACGCGCCCTACCTGGTCGTGCCCTGCCTGGTCATGGACGGCTCCCACACCTACCGCGACGACCGGCGCAACGCCTCCGAGCGGGAGATGTTCGTGGTGGCGACGGGCGCCGGGGTGCAGAACTTCCTCATCCAGCTCGCCGTCGAGGGGCTGGGCTCGGCGTGGGTGTCGTCCACGATGTTCTGCCGTCCTGTGGTGCGCGAGGTGCTCGACCTGCCCGCCTCGTGGGACCCGATGGGCTGCGTGGCCGTCGGCCATGCCGCCGCGCCGCCCCGCGACCGCGCGCCGCGCGACCCGGACGACTTCATCCTCACTCGCTGACCGCGGGTTCGCAGGTGGGGTGGCACAGGCGGCGGGCGAGCGCGGAGAGGAACACGTCGATGATCTCGCCCGGCTCCTGCGCCTCGTGCAGCGAGCCGTTCGTGGCCGCGACGATCTTCGCCAGCCCGTCGCGGTCCACGCCCTTGCCGAAGGCGATGACGATGATCTGCACCGGCCGGTCGGGGTCCCATTCGCGCTGGAGCCGGTCGAGCAGCTCGGGCAGCTTGATGCCGGTGCCGTCGTCCCGGCCCGCGGTGATGACCAGCAGCGAGTTGTTCATCTCCTCCCGGTAGTCGCTGGTCACCTTGCGGAAACCGCTGAGCACCGCGTCGTACAGGGAGCTGTCGCGGCGCGGATGCGCCTTGATCGTGCCGGTCAGCTCGTCGAGCCTGCCTCTGCGGACGACCTGGCCCTCCTCGGGCTCGTTGATCGCACCCAGGCCGACGAGCCGCCGGTAGCCCTTGATGCCGCCGATCCCGTCGGCGAACTCCCACAGCCCCATGTGCGTGGAGTCGGGGAAGAGCCGCAGCCCGATCTTCGCCGCGTCGAGCGCGACGTCCAGCCGGGTGCGGCCGTTCAGCCGCTCGGCCATGTGCTTGGAGGTGTCGGTCAGCACGAGGATGTTCGTCGCGGGCGCGAGGCGGCTCCAGGCACGCAGGGCCTCGTCGATGTCCTCGGGCGTCACCGACTCTCTGGTGAGCGGCGCCGCGGCAGGGATGTGCGGGCCCGGCGAGATCGGCCCCGACCGGCCGTCGCCCGACCTGAACCCGGCCTTGCGCACGATCTCCTGCGCCTCAGGGCCGCGCAGCCACTCGGCGAACGCGCTCGACGCCTCGGCCACGGCCGGGTCGCCCGCGGTCACGACGTACGGGTAGTCGAGGTTGATCGTGCCCTCGCGCGGGTGCAGCGCCACCACCGGGTCATCCGACGGCCGCAGGTTGTGCTGCCACACGCTCTGCTCGGGCACGATGACGACCGGCCGCCGCCAGAACGTGTGGTCGTCCACGGCGGCCAGCATGCTGCGGTAGTCGGGGGCCGAGCCGGCCTGCGCCCACCGGACGAACGCGGTCAGCGCCTTGTCGGCGTCGGGCCCGGTGCCGACGACGTCCCTGGCGGCGGCCACGGTCGCGATGCCCGCCCCGGCCAGCGAGGGGTCGGGCACGCGTACGACGTCGGGCTCGTCGTCGTTGGGCGTCAGCCGCCCGCGCACGGTCGAGGGGAAGACCATCCGCCAGTTCATCTGCGTGCCGCCTACGGAGAAGCGCCTGGCCAGCGAGGCCCGCGTGGCGAACACCAGCGGCGAGGTGGCCACCACGCTCTCCTGCGCGGGCAGCGCGCTCGCCCCTGCCGGCGGGCGAGGCGGATCCAGGCCGACGAGTCGGCGATCCAGCCGTCCGGCCGCTCGCGCAGCACGCCCGCCCGGTCGCCGATGAGCGTGCGCAGGACCGTGGCCGGCGGCTGCTCGGTCACCTGGACGAGCACGCACCGGCCGCCCGCGACCGTCTTGGTCGCGTTGAACCGGTCGGCCGCCTCCATGACGGCGGGCGCGATGTCCACGGCGGCCGCGACATCGACGAGAACAGGCTCTCGCGTACGGCACAGCAGACCGCCGCCGCCGAAGACGACGACGAGGCCGGCCGCGACCATCGCCACGGCCGTCAGCCCCGCCAGCATGCCGCGCCGGAACGCTCTCCTGCGGCGCTGCTCGGGGGACAGCGCGGCGCGGTGCCGACCTAACCGCACCATGAACCTCTCCCGCGAGCCCCTTCCCGCGCCTCGCCGGACGTCCCCTCGGACGCCCGCGACGCCCTTTCCGCGCCTCGCGCTGCGCCCCGTCGGGGGCGCCCGCGAGACATTGGTAGAACATGTTACAGCTAGGCCAGCGGCAGGACCCTTCTGACGCTCGTGCAGACGCCGTCGCTGGCCGCCGCGGCCGCCAGCCGCTCCTCGCTCGGCACGCCGTAGTCGGTGGTGCGCTGCCGCACCGGCCGCCCGGTGACCTCGACCATCGCGCGCAGCTCGCTGATCGTCTTGTACGACCCGTTCTCCGACCCGGCCATCCGGCTGATCGTCTCCTCCATCAGCGTGCCGCCGAGGTCGTTGACCCCGCCCTGCAGCACCTGGCGGCACAGGTCGTCGCGGAGCTTGACCCACGAGCACTGGATGTTGTCGATGGCGCCGTGCAGCAGGATCCTCGCGAGAGCGTGCACGGCGCGGTTCTCCTGCGCGGTGGGCCCGGGCCGCGCCACGCCCGCCAGGTAGATGGGCGCGCTGGTGTGCACGAACGGCAGCAGCACGAACTCCGAGAACCCGCCGGTCTCCTCCTGGATGCTCCGGATGAGCTTGATGTGCTTCACCCAGTGCAGGTGGTTGTCGACGTGCCCGTACATCATGGTCGAGGTGGTGGGGATGCCCACCTTGTGCGCGGTGGTGATGACCTCGATCCACTCCTTGGCCGGCAGCTTGCCCTTGGTGAGCACCCAGCGCACGTCGTCGTCGAGGATCTCGGCCGCGGTGCCGGGCAGCGAGTCAACGCCGGCCTCCTTGGCGGCCTCCAGCCAGTCGCGGATGGACATGTTCGTCCGGCTCGCGCCGTTGATGACCTCCATCGGGGAGAACGCGTGCACGTGCATGTCCGGCGTGCGCTCCTTGACCGCCCTGGCGATGTCGAAGTACGCGGTGCCGGGCAGGTCGGGGTGGATGCCGCCCTGCATGCACACCTCGGTGGCCCCGGCCGCCCACGCCTCCTCGGCCCGGTCGGCGACCTGGTCGAGGCTGAGCGTGTAGGCGTCGGCGTCGGTCCTGCGCTGGGCGAAGGCGCAGAAGCGGCAGCCGGTGTAGCAGACGTTGGTGAAGTTGATGTTGCGGTTGACGACGTAGGTGACGTCGTCGCCCACCGCCTCGCGGCGCAGCGCGTCGGCGATGGCGGCCAGCTCGTCCAGCGCCCCGCCCTCGGCCCCGAGCAGCGCCACGGCCTCGGCGTCGGTCAGCCCGGCCGGGTCGGACTCGGCCTTGCGCAGGGCCTGACGCACGTCGCTCGGCGTGGCGGCGGCGACGGTGCCGAGGCGCTCGCGCAGGGCGTCCCAGTCGCCGTAGACGTGGTCGAAGTCGTCGCGGCGGTCGCTGGTGCGGCCGACGGTGTCCACCTCGACGTGCAGGTCCACCCGGCCGGAGGCGGCGAAGCCGCCGTCGGGCTCCTGCCACGGGCGGCCCTCCGGCACGGCGTCCTCGCGGGCCAGGCCGGTCTCGGGGTCGGCCAGCGCGCTGACGTGGCCGATCAGGCGGGGGTCGAGCCAGGGCTCGCCGGCCCGCACGTACTCGGGGTAGATGGTCAGGCGCTCCTTGAGCGTGAACCCGGCCTCCCTGGTACGCGCCGTCAGCTCGTCGATCTGCGGCCACGGCCGCTCCGGGTTGACGTGGTCGGGGGTCAGCGGGGACACGCCGCCCCAGTCGTCGATGCCGGCCCTGATCATCAGCTCGTACTCGGAGTCCACCAGGTTGGGCGGGGCCTGGATGCGGATACGGGGGCCGAGCACGAGCCGGGCCACCGCGATCGTGGCGGCCAGCTCCTGCAGGTCGGCGTCCGGCAGGCCGCGCATCGCGGTGTCGGGCTTGGCGCGGAAGTTCTGCACGATGACCTCCTGGACACCGCCGTACTCCCTGGCCACCTTCCTGATCGCGAAGATCGACTCCGCGCGGTCCTGCACGGTCTCGCCGATGCCGATGAGGATGCCCGTGGTGAACGGCACGTTCGTGCGCCCGGCGTCCTCCAGCACCCGCAGCCGCACCGCCGGGTCCTTGTCGGGCGAGCCGTAGTGCGGCTGCCCCTTCTCCTCGTACAGGCGGCGCGAGGTGGTCTCCAGCATCATCCCCATCGAGGGCGCCACCGGCTTGAGCCGCTGGAAGTCACGCCAGGTCAGCACCCCCGGGTTGAGGTGCGGCAGCAATCCGGTCTCCTCGAGCACCCTGATCGCCATGGCGCGCACGTAGGACAGCGTGTCGTCATAGCCGTGCGCGTCGAGCCACTCCCGAGCCTGGCGCCAGCGGTCCTCCGGGCGGTCGCCCAGCGTGAACAGCGCCTCCTTGCACCCCATCGCCGCCCCCTGCCGGGCGATCTCCAGCACCTCGTCAGGGCTCAGGAACGCCGCCGGCAGCTTGTGCGGCGCGGTCGCGAACGTACAGTAGCCACAACGGTCCCGGCAGAGCCGGGTCAACGGGATGAACACCTTCTTGCTGTAGGTGATGATCCCCTCGCGGCCGGCGGCGCGCAGCCCGGCGTCGCGCACCCGGGAGGCGTGGTCGAGGAGCGTGTCGAGATGCTCGTCACGGGCGTGCAGCAGGACGGTCGCCTCGGTCACGTCGAGCGTCTTGCCGTCCCTGGCGCGGGCGAGGGCGCGGCGGAGCGCGGAGTCAGAACTCATAAAGGGCACAGTACGACGGGCTGAGTTCGCCGTACGCACCCAGGGGTGGCTCAGAACGACCGGTAGTCCCGCACCGGCATGCGCGGACCGCGCGCGGGCGGGCGCAGCCCGGTGAGCCAGACCAGCACGGTCGCCCGGTGCCGATGCCCCGCGTACGGCTCAAGCAGCCGCAGCATCCCCTGGTCGTCGGTCTTCTCCCCGGTCAGCGCGTAGCCGACGAGCTTGGCCAGGTGGTAGTCGCCCACGCTGACCGCGTCGGGGTCGCCGAACGCCCGCTGCCGCACCTCGGCCGAGGTCCACACCCCGACGCCGGGCAGCGCCCGCAGCAGCCGGTCGAGCTCCTGCGAGGTGGCCGCGGCCTCCAGCTTGCCGGCGTGCCAGGCGGCGGTGGCGATGGTCCGCGCGCGTACGGCCTCGGCGCCCGCCCGGTGCCAGTGCCAGCTCGGGATCTGCCGCCACACGGCGGGCTCGGGCACGACCCGCATGCCCTCGGGGGCCGGTCCCGGCGCGGGCTCGCCGTAGCGGGCGAGCAGCCAGCGCCAGGACCGCCACGCCTCCCTGCCGACGACCTTCTGCTCCAGCACGGCGGGCACCAGCGCCTCCATGACCCGCCCGGTACGCCCGATGCGCAGCCCCGGATGCTTCCTGGCCGCCTCGGCCAGCACCTCGTGCCGGACGCTGAAGCCCGAGAGGTCGTCGTCGGCGCCGAGCAGCGCGGGCAGCGTCTCCAGCGCCCATCCGGCTCCGGGGCCCCACGCCTGCCCGAGCACGGCGCCGCCCTGCACGCTCACCCGCAGCGTGCAGGGCCCGTCGGGCGTCCTGGACGTACGCCACACCGCGCCGTCGCGGCCCCTGCGCCAGGTGGGATCGCCGCCGCCCCTGCGATGGGGCTCAAGGGCGAGCTGGACGTCGAGCGGCCCGTCCGGCACCCACCTGCGCTCTTTCACGCGTACAGTCTGCCGCCTCCAGGGACTGCGTTCAGACGTCGCTGGAGTAGCGCAGCGCGCGCTCGGGCAGCTCGACGCCGGGCCAGATGCGCACGCCGTGCTGCAGTTCGTTGCCGGGACCCACGATGGCGCCGTCGCCGATGACCGCGTCGCGCACCACCGTGCCGGCGCAGACGCGCGCGCCCTGGCCGACCACGGAGTCGATGACGGATGCGCCCGCCTCGATGACGCAGTCGTCGCTCAGCACCGAGCCCATCACCGTGGCCCCCGCCTCCACCACCGCGCGGGCGCCGACGGCCGTGCCGCCGAGCACCTTGGCGTCGGGCGAGACCCGCGCGCCGTCGAGCGCCAGGTATTGGCCAGGCGGGCCGGGCAGCGCGGGCGAGGACAGCCGCCCGAGCACCAGGTCGCGCGAGCCCTGCACGAAGGCGGCGGGTGTGCCGACGTCGAGCCAGTAGGTGCGGGTGGCGTAGCCGAGCACGAGCCGCCCCGACTCGATGAGGCCGGGGAACGTCTCGCGCTCGACCGACACGACCTCGCCGCGCGGTATGGAGTCGATCACCGACCGGGTGAAGACGTAGCAGCCGGCGTTGATGCGGTTGGTGACGGGGTTGGGCGTCTTCTCCAGGAACGCCGTGACCCGGCCCTCGTCGTCGGTCGGCACGCAGCCGAACCGGCTGGGGTCGACCACTTCTGTCAAATGGAGCGTTACAGCGGCCTCGCGCGCGCGGTGAAGGCGGACCTGCTCGCCGATGTCGTGCCCGGACAGGATGTCGCCGTTGAGTACGAGCACCGGATCATCGGGACCGGAGGTGAGCGCCTCGGCGGCGTTGCGGATCGCCCCGCCGGTGCCGAGCGGCGTCTCCTCCGTTATGTACTCGAGCGAGAGCCCGAAAGCCGACCCGTCGCCGAAGGCCGGCTCGAACATGGACGCCTTGTACGAGGTCGCGAACACGATGCGGCGCACGCCGAACGATCGTGCGCGCGCCAGCTGGTGGGCCAGGAACGGCACCCCCGCGGTCGGCAGCAGCGGCTTCGGCGTGCCCAGTGTCAGCGGACGCAGGCGCGTGCCCTGCCCCCCGACCAGGAGGATCGCCTCGAGGTCTGGCAAAGAGCTCTCCATCACTCCGTGAGGTTACCGAACTATTCGATCGCGCGTTGATAAGAGCTGAGATGCGCTTCCGCCGAGGCGTCCCAGGTGAACTCGCGGGCCCGCGCCAGGCCGGCTTCGCTGAGCTGCCGCCTGCGTTCGGGGGACGACAGGAGCTGGCCGAGCGCGTCGGCGATGCTGTCGGCGTCCGGCTCGGTGTAGGCCACCGCGTCGCCGCCGACCTCGGGCAATGACGTGCGGTGCGTCGTCAGCACCGGCGCGCCGCAGGCCATCGCTTCGAGCACCGGCAGCCCGAACCCCTCGCCGCGCGAGGGGAAGGCGACGACGAGCGCGCCGCCGAGGAAGCCGGGCAGCTCGGGCGCGCTGAGGTAGCCGGGCCTGACCACTCTGACCGTGGCCTCCACCTCGCGGCAGGCGGCGTCCACGTCGTCCTCGTGCACGCCACCGCCGATCACCAGCGCCGGCGGCTTGTCCAGCCGCTTGACGGCGGCGGCGAAACCGCGGATGAGGTTGGGGACGTTCTTGCGGGGGTCGAGCGCGCCCAGGAACGCCACGTACGGCTGGCCGTGCAGCCCGCAGCGCGTGGCGGCCCGCTTGATCTCCTCCTCGGTCGGCGGGTGGAACTGCGTCATGTCCACGCCGTGGTAGGCGACGTCGATGCGGGTGGGGTCGGCGTCCAGCACCCGGATCAGCTCGTCCCTGGTGGCCTTGGACGGCACGATGATGCGCCGGGCGTGGCGTACGGCGGTGCGGGTGGCGGAGCGGAAGAAGGACGCGCGCGGGCTGTGCTGGTCGGGCTCGGTGAACCAGGTGACGTCGTGCACGGTCACCACGGTCGGCACGCCCGAGCCGAGCGGGATGGAGTAGTAGGGGGCGTGGATGACGTCGGCGCCGGCCTTGCGGGCGAGCAGCGGCAGGCCGGTCTGCTCCCACGCGAGCCTGGCGGCCCTGTTGGCGATGGCGACGGGCCCGGGGATGACTTCAGCGGACGGAGCCAGGCGGCGGTAGCGCTCGGCCTCCGTGCGCTGGCAGACGACGGACAGCTGCGCACCGGCCCGATCGAGCGCGGCCACGAGCCCGTCCACGTACCTGATCAGCGCTCCGCGGTCCGCGGGTACCGCGGCCGCATCGACGAGCACACGAGGCATACGAAGATCTTCTCCCCTCAAGATCAACGCGGGACCGGGCGTCCCCCTCTGAAATTTCAGCTTATGACCAGCCTCCCCTAAATCGTGGGCTAAATCACACTGAGTCGCGACGCGCCGCGATTCCCGCGGTGCCCGCGCAGATGAGGTCGCCGGCGATGATCACGACGCGGGAGGCGAGGGCCACCGCGATCGCCGAGCCGCGGTCGAGCTGGGGAGCGAGCACCGCGACCATGGCGACCTCCCTGACGCCCGCGCCCGCGGGGATCACGAAGGTGAGGATGCCGAGGCACCACGACAGCGCGAACGCGCCGATGGCGAAGATCAGGCCGCCCTGCGGGACGACGAAGTAGAGATGGACGCCGTAGGCCACCCAGCCGGCCAGCGCCCAGCCGAGCGCGGTGAGCATGCCGCGCCTGGTCAGCGGGCGTTCGAGCGGCTCGCGGCGCAGCTTGCGCAGGGCGAAGCCGATCACCGCGTTGACGACCTTGGGCTCCAGCGCCACGAGCAGCACGGGGATGAACAGCAGCAGCCAGCCGAACCTGTCCCAGCCGAGCGTGACGAGCGTGACCAGCAGGCCGGTGGCGAGCTGGATGGGCATCATCAGGAAGAACGCCGCGGCGCTGCGGGTGCGCGGCACGCCGAGGTCGCGGCCCATCTCCATCTGGGCGAGCACCGGCCAGACCGTGCCGGGGATGTACTTGCCGAGCTGGCCGACGAAGAACACCTTCGCGGCCGGGCGTACCGGCAGCGGCGAGCCGAGGTCGGACAGCAGCGTGCGCCAGGTCAGCATGGCTCCGAGCAGGGCGGCGACGACCGCGACCAGCGAGCCGCCGAGCGCCGGGGGCGACATCCTGGCGAAGCCGGCGACGACGGCGTCCCACTCCCTGATCACCGCCCAGGCGCCGAAGCCGAGCGCGATCGCCAGGAAGCCGTATCTCACCAGACGGCGAGCCGGCGAGCGGCGGGGCACGGCCTCGGAAGCGGCCTCGTCGGTGGTCACAGCGGCCGCACTCGCTCGGGCGGCTGCGGCAGGTGCGCGCCGATCGGCTTGCGCGCCCGCTTGGTGGCCACCCACAGGTATGTCGGCACGAGGGGCAGCAGCAGCCTGAGCACCCCGCGCGGCGTGTGCGCGAGCACGGCCCTGACCACCTTGCCGAGCAGGCCGGGGAACAGCTCGCCGCCCGCGAACCTCTCCGGCGTGGCCAGCACCGGGATCGTGTAGTCCCACACGTGGAAGGCGCGCAGCATCTTCCGCAGCCCGCGCCGGGTCCTGAACCGCTCGTAGTAGTGGTCGGCCCGGCCGAAGGCGCGCACGTAGCGGTCGGCGAGCGCGGGCGGCAGGTAGGACAGGAACGGCAGCTTGTAGTGCGGCTCCATGATGCCGAGCCGGTTGCCGAGCCCGAGGTAGAGCACGCCGTCGTCGGACAGCACCCGGTGCATCTCGGCCACCACCGCGTCGGGGTCGACGACGTGCTCGTAGATGTGGTTGAACACCAGCACGTCGATCGAGTTGTCGGGGAACGGCAGCGCCGTGCCGTCGCCGCAGACGAACGCCACCCGGTCGCCGAACCGGTCGGCCGCCTTGCGCAGCCCCGGCACGTCGATGTCGATGCCCAGGGTGTGCTTCGCGCCCGCCTGAGCCAGCTCGTCGGCGATGAAGCCGGCCGAGCAGCCGACGTCGCCCACGGTGCGCCCGTGGAGCGGCCCGTAGAAATGCTCCAGGACGGCGATGATCTTCGCCGCCTTCCGCCGCCGCTTCGCCTCGTCGAGCATGGCGGACTGGAACTCGGAGTATTCGAGCTGCGCGACCCGTTGCTTCACCCGTTGTCTGACCACGACTCCCAACCGTACCGACCTCCGCGCCCCTTCGACGTCAAACGGCTTTGGTACGGTGGCCGACCCAGCGGAACGCTGACGAATGGGGGCACAGTGGCGCTTTTCGACAAGATCCGCGGCGAGTTCATCGACATCGTCGAATGGCTGGACGACAGCCGCGACACCCTCGTCTGGCGCTTCCCCCGGTACGACAACGAGATCAAGATGGGCGCCCGGCTCATCGTGCGCGAGTCGCAGGTCGCCGTCTTCGTCAACGAGGGCCGCATCGCGGACGCGTTCGCGCCCGGCACGTACACGCTGGAGACGCGGAACCTGCCGGTGCTGTCCACGCTGAAGGGCTGGAAGCACGGCTTCCACTCCCCCTTCAAGGCCGAGGTGTACTTCGTCAGCACCCGGCAGTTCGCCGACTTCAAGTGGGGCACGCGCAACCCGATCATCGTGCGCGACCCCGAGTTCGGGCCGGTGCGGCTGCGGGCGTTCGGCGCGTACTCGGCCAGGGTGACCGACGCCCGCGCGCTGCTGCGCGAGCTGGCCGGGACCGACCCGCAGTTCCGCACCGAGGAGGTGGAGGGCTACCTGCGGCAGATGGTCGTCGGCCGGCTCGCTCACGCGCTCGCCACCGCCGGCGTGCCGCTGCTCGACCTCGCCGCCGGGCAGCACGAGATCAGCCGGCGGATCGCGCGGGCGCTGACCGAGGACCTCGCCGGGGTGGGCCTGTCGATCCCCGCCTTCACCATCGAGAACATCTCGCTGCCGCCCGAGGTGGAGCAGGCGCTCGACAAGCGCTCCCAGATGGGCATCGTGGGGGATCTCGGCGAGTACGCCCGCTTCCAGGCGGCCGGCGCGCTGGACGGCGCGGCCGGTACCGGCGAGGGCGTGGGGCTCGGGATCGGCATGGGCATGGGGGCGGCCGCCGGTCAGCACCTCGCCGCCGCACTCCAGCCCCAAGCCCCGCACGGCCGGCAAGCGCCTCAGCCCGCGCCGCCGCAGGCACCTCAGGCTGCCCCGCCGCAGGCGGCGCAGCCCGTCCCGCCTCACCCGCCTCAGGACGTCCCGCCGCCGCTGCCGCGGACCTGGTACCTCGGGGTGGGCGGCGAGCAGCGCGGCCCGTACGCGGAGAAGGACCTGAGGGCGGCCGGGCTGACCGCCGACACGCTCGTGTGGACGTCCGGCATGCCCCAGTGGCTGCCCGCCCGCGACGTGCCCGAGCTGGCCGCGCTCCTGCGCGACACCCCGCCCGCCTGACCAGGACTCCGCAGACCCGCGCAGGCGGCCGGGAGCCGATCAGGAGCGCGGCGCCCGGCCGCGGACCCGCAGACCGGCGCCCGGCCGCGGACCCGCAGACCAGAGCCCGACCAGGAGCCCCGACCAGGAGCCCAGACCAGGAGCCCAGACCAGGAGCACAGCAATGTCCTCGCCCACCCAGACGCCCGCCCATCCGTGCCAGGGGTGCGGCGCGAGCGTGGAGTACACCCCAGGGACTCTCGCGCTGCGCTGCCCGTACTGCGGCTTCGAGCAGCGGATCGCGCCGCCCGCGCGGCCAGTCCGCGAGTTCTCCTACGACGCCTTCCTGGCCAAGCCGCGCGTCCGCGCGCTCGCGCCCAACAGGTTCACCTGTCCCGGCTGCGGCGCGCGCACCGAGAGCGACGCGCTGTCGCGGGCCTGCCAGTTCTGCGGCACTCCCCTGGTGGCGGACACGGCGGGCGGCGACCAGATCGCGCCCGAGGCGGTGCTGCCGTTCGCGCTCGACAGGAACGGCGCCAGGCAGGCCCTGCGTACGTGGGTGCGCAGCCGCTGGTTCGCCCCAGCCGGCTGAAGAAGGTCTCCGAGGCGGAGACCATGAAGAGCACGTACCTGCCGCACTGGACGTACGACGCCCGCACGGTCTCCGACTACACCGGCCGGCGCGGCGAGCACTACTACGTCACCACCACCCACACCGACTCCAACGGCCGCACGACCACCCGCCGCGAGCGGCGCACCCGCTGGTATCCGGCGCGCGGCCGGGTGGCCCGGGACTTCGACGACGTGCTGGTCCCCGCCACCCGGAGGCTCCCCGCCGACCGCCTCGGCAAGCTGCAGCCGTGGCCGCTGAAGCAGGCGCTGCCGTACGAGCCCGCGTACGTGGCCGGGCACCACAGCCTGCGCTACGACGTCGAGCCGCAGACGGGCATGGAGCAGGCGAAGGGGATCATGGCCAAGGTCATCGAGGCGGACTGCCGGCGCGACATCGGCGGCGACGTCCAGCAGGTGCACCGGGTGGACACGCACTATTCGGACGTCACGTTCAAGCTGGTGCTGCTGCCGGTGTGGGTGGGCAACTACCTGTTCGGCGGCAAGACGTACCAGGTGCTCATCAACGGCGTGAGCGGGGAGGTGCAGGGCGAGCGGCCGTACAGCGTGGTGAAGATCGTCGCGGCGGTGACGGCCGCGCTGGCGCTCGTCGCCTGCGTCGTCTGGCTTTACCAGACGTACCGCGCGTAACCTGGCCTGATGCTCCGCCGACTGCTGCGCATCTATCTCGCTCTGGTCGCGCTCGCTTTCCTCGGCTACGGGATCGCCTCCAACTGGCAGGAGACCAGCGCCGCACTGTCGCGCATGTCGCCGTGGGCCGTGGCCGGCGCGTTCGGCTCCGTGCTGCTCGGTCAGTTCTTCATGCTGGTGGCCTGGCGGGAGATCCTCGCGGGGCTGGGCACGCGGCTGCCGCTGCCGATCGCCGGGCGGATCATGTTCGTGGGCCAGCTCGGGAAGTACATCCCGGGCGCGGTGTGGGCGTACGCGGCGATGATGGACCTCGGCCGCGACCACGGCAGCCCGCCGCGCCGCACGTTCGCCACGATCTCGCTCGGCCTGGTGATCAACCTCGGGGTGGCGATCTCGATCGCGGCGGCCACGCTCGGCACGCAGGAGGCGGTGCGGCAGGCGTGGTACCTCGTGCTGCTGGTGCCGGTCATCATCGTCTGCCTGCACCCGAAGGTGCTGACCTGGGGCCTCAACCTGGCGCTGCGGGTCGCGCGCAGGGAGCCGCTGGAGAACGCACTGCCCGGCCGTACGGTGCTGGTGGCGGTGGGCTGGACGGCGCTCGGCTGGATCGTCTACGGCCTGCACATCTGGCTCGTCGCGGGCCGCACCGACCTCTACGTGATCGCCACCGGCGCCTACGCGTTCGCCTGGGCAACCGGCATCCTGGCCGTCGTGATCCCGGCCGGGGTCGGCATCAGGGAGGGCGCCCTGGTGCTGGTGCTGGGGCCGCTCATCGGCACGCCCGCGGCGCTCGCGGTGGCGATCGTGTCGCGGGTGGCGTTCACGCTGGCCGACGCCGCGCTGGCGGGGCTGTTCGTGCTCCTCGGCCGTCAGGCGGCGAGCAAGGCCCCCGCGTACGCCGACCAGAACGGCTCGGGATCGACCGCCTTGACCCCCGACCGCAACCTCTCGGGCTCGCCCGAGGCGTAGAACCGCTCGATCGCCTCGCGCAGCGCGCCCACGTCGTTGGGCTCGACCAGCAGGCCGTCCACGCCGTCGGTGATGTGCTCGGCCAGCGCGCCCACCCGGGTGGCGATCACCGGCACGCCGTGCTCGTGGCCGAGCCAGACGTTCTGGCTGGCCGTGGCGCTGCGGTAGGGCAGCACGAGCGCGTCGGCGGTGGCGAACAGCTTCGGCACCTCGCTCGCCGCGACGTAGCCGGGCCGCAGGTCCACCCGGTCGCCGATGCCCAGCTCGGCGATCAGCGCCTTCGTCTCGTCGAGCCCGCCCCAGAACTCCCCCGCCACGGTGAGCGAGATGCCCTCGGGCAGCGCCCGCAGCAGCAGGTCGAGCCCCTTGTACGGGCGCACGATGCCGAAGAACAGCAGCCTGCGGTGCACCTCCTGCGAGCGCTCCGCCGTCGTGGACGGCAGGTGCGGCGGCAGCCCGGCCACGCTGACCGGCGTGGCGGCGAGCACGCGCGCCAGCTCCGCCTGCTGATCGGAGTGGGCGAGCACGCCGTCGACCCGGCCGAGCAGCGCCTTCATCAGCGGCTCGTCGTAGAACTTGCGCTCGTGCGGCAGCACGTTGTGGCAGAGCGCGACCGTGCGGGCGCGGCGCTTGAGGCCGTACAGGATGCCCAGGTAGGCGGGCACCTGCACCGGGCTGAGCACGGCGAGCACGACCAGGTCCGCCGAGCGCAGCCGCCGCCCGGCGGCCACCCATCCGTCGGGCCGCCGCCAGTCGAGCCTGCGCAGCGTCCTGTCGTACGGGGTGCCCTCGGGCTCGGAGATCGTCTGCTGCCCCGGGTAGAGGAACGACGGGTATTGGGCGCGCCAGGACTCGATCACCACGTCGTGGCCGAGCGCCGACAGCCGGTGCGCCAGCTCCGTGGTGTGCTGGGCCCCGCCGCCCTTGTACGGGTAGGTCGGCCCGATGATCGCGATGCGCACGGTCACTCGCCCCGCGAGCGCACGATCAGGTCGGCGAGCAGCGCCACGGACCCGATCAGCATGCCCGAAAGGAAGATCATGACGGTGTTGGCGGGGAAGTAGAACGGGTGCTGGATCATGTCCCAGACGCCCTTGACGAACCCGATGCCGACCAGCCACAGCGCCGGCGGCATGAGCACCTTGAGCGGGTTGAAGTACATGATCATCCGCAGCACCTGGAGGATGTAGCGGTAGGCGTCGGAGACGAAGCTGAACTTCGACTTGCCGGCCCGCTTGGAGTATTCGGTCGGCAGGTAGTAGATGTCGTGCTGGTTCATCAGGAACGACAGCGTGATCGTCGTGACGCACGAGAACCCGGGGGGCAGCAGCCGCAGGTAGGGCCGCGCCACCTCTTTGCGGAAGGCCCGCAGGCCGGAGTTGAGGTCGGGGATCTTCTGGCCCGCCAGCATCTCCGCGATCTTGCGGATCACCCACTTGGCCGGCACGCGCAGCAGCTTGTGTGAGCCCTCCTCGCTGGTGCGCGCCCCGACCACCTGGTCGATCGACGGGTCCTTCTCCAAAATCTGCACCAGCTCGGGGATGCGCTCGTTGGCGTAGGACATGTCGGCGTCGGTCCACACCACGATCTCGCCCCTGGCCTCCTGCGTGCCGATGCGCCGCACGGTGCCGGAGCCGCCGTTGCGGTGGAAGGCGCGCACGCGCAGGTGCGGATAGTCGGGTGCGGCCTCCTTCAGCCGCGCCAGAGTCTCGTCGGTGGAGCAGTCGTCGATGGCGACGAGCTCGTACGTGTAGCCGCTCGAGTCCATCGCCTTGGTGATGCGCTCCACCTCGTCGATGACGTGGTCCTGCTCGTTGTAGCAGGGCAGGACGATCGTGACGTACGGCGCTTCTTCCACGGCGGTTCCACTCTTGGGGGTCTCTGGCGTGCTCACGGGGGTCGAGGTTACTCTGCCCGGCTGGAAGGCGAGTGCACATCGCCCCAGCGGGGACCCCGGCTTGCGGGACTTCTCCTCCCAGTGTGACTCATCTCGGTCAGGCCACGGTCATCCAGACGTTGATTCTCAGCGACCAAGTGGCATTGGGAGCTTCAGTGAGCGACCGCTCGTCCTGCCGCGTGACCAGCCGCATCACCTGCGTGGCCGGTCCGTACGGCGAGACCTGCGGCTCCTCGGCCCCCATCAGCACCGGCACCCGGCCCGCCGCGCGCACCCGCTCGATCTGGCGGCGCACCTCGCTCTGCGGCGCGACGTCGCCGCCCCGCCGCTTCACCCTCGCCGCCGGCCGGTCGCACATCCCCCGTACGACCTGAACGAACCTGTCACCGGTCACCCGCTCGACGAACAGCACCGACGCCCGCTCGGGGAGGCGCGCGCACATCGCCTCGATCGCCGCCGCCTCGCCGCGCTCGACCGGCGTGAACGCGGTGCCGATCGACGTCACCGCGGGCGGCGCGAGCACCAGCAGCACCGCCATCACCGTGCCCCACTTGAGCACCAGCGGGCCGTGCCGGTCCATCAGCCGCCGCAGCCGGGTCAGCCCGTACGCGGCCAGCAGGATCACTCCCGGGATCACCACCGGCACCAGGCGGCGGGCGGCCCACGGGTGGTCGGGGGTGATCTCCGGCCGCAGCAGCGTGGTGACCGTCGTCCAGCCCACCACCGCGAGCGGCAGCAGCCAGGCGAACGACGAGCCGTCGCGCAGCAGGCGGCGCACGAGGAGCGCGGCGGCGATCGTGGCCAGCGCCAGCGTGGCGGGGCCGAGGTACCAGGTGACCCAGTGCAGGGAGTTCTCGAAGTACAGGCGGGTGCCGTCCTCCGGCAGGCCGTTGGCGCGCTGGATCTGCCGGATCATCTCGTACGTGCGCCAGTCGTCCGGGTTCGACGGCTGCCTGGTGACCGTCTGGTACCACGGGCGGGCGTACAGGGCCACCATGAGCAGCACGGTCAGCACCGCGCCGGTCCTCGGCACCCACCGGGGCATGCGGAGGCGGGCAAGCACGGGGGCGGCGGCCGTGCCCGCGGCGGTCAGCACGAGGACGGCGGCGCTGATGAGCAGCAGCGGCCGCACCGAGCCCGACAGATACTCCAGGTACGGCCTGGCCAGCAGGTACGCCGCCGCGAGCCCGACACCGGCGCCGGCCACCAGCCCCGCGAGCAGCGGCGGCCCGAGGCGGCCCACCGGGCGGCCCAGCCTGCGCAGCGCGATCAGCAGCCCGGCGAAGGCGAGCACCGGCAGCGCGTCGCGCAGCCCGTCGATCCTGACCAGCACCGCGAGCCCGAACACCAGCCCGGCGAGCAGCGCCTTCAGCCGGTTCGGCCGGCCGTCGCCGGCTCCCGTGAGCGCGGTGCCCGCCAGCGCGTCATAGGCCAGCGCCAGCCCGCCGAACAGCAGGATCATCGACGGGATCTCGCTGAACGTGGTCCGCGAGGTGTACAGGACCGGCATGCAGATCGCGAACGCCGTGGCCGCGACCACGGCCCAGCGCGCCCCGGCCAGCCGCGCCACCACGCCGCCCAGCGTGAGCACCGCGAGCGCGCCGAGCACCACGGGCATCATGAACGGCGCGCCCAGCCAGTCGCCGATCGCGAACAGCATCGGCGGGCCCGGCATGAACTGCGGCAGCACCCCGCCGTCCACGGCGTAGAACCCGACGCTGTCGAACTCCAGGCCAGGGTCCGGGCCGCCGAACGCCTCGGGGTGCACCGGGATCGGCAGCGAGCCGTGGCCGGCGATCCAGGCGGCGTACTGGGCGTAGGTGGCCGGGTCTCGCCTGACGGCGAGCTGCTCCGAGTGCAGGAGCGCGTTGAAGATCCCGGAGGCCAGCGCCACGCCCACGACTCCGAAGAGCTGCCACCAGGCCGCCCGCAGCCCCCAGCCGTCGGGCTCGTCCTGGACGAGGCTCTTCGGTGCGCGGTCCCGTGCCGGGCTCTCGGGCTCGCCGTCCCGGACCGGGCCGTTGGGTTCGCTCTCCTGAACCGGGCTCTCGGGTCCGCCGTCCCGGACCGGAACCCCGGCCGCCCCGGCCCGCAGGCCGCGGGTGCCCGCCCAGCACAGCAGCGCCGCCGCGGCCACGCCGAGGATCGTGACGGGGACCGGCGTGAACCAGCCGAGCAGCAGCAGCGGGAACCCGGCGAGCAGCCAGCCCGCCACGGCCAGCGCGGGCAGCACCGACAGCGTGGCGAGCCACCGGCCGGGACGATGATCGTGTTCCATCGGAGACCGAGCGTATCCAACCCCGCGGACCTGCCGTGGCCGCGGGCGGCCGTAGGGGCGCTCGGGACGGGCCGGAGGCTCGGGCAGGTCGAGAACGCCGGTAGCGTACGCGACGTGCCGGAAATGGGGAGGACCAGCGGGTGATGGCGGAAGCGCACGCCGGAAGGCCCGGGGAGCCCGCCGACGCAGCGGATCTCGGAGACGCCGCAAAACCCGCGACTCCGGGACGGCTCAGGCGGTCCGGAGAGCCCGCCGAGGCCGGAGAGCACGCCGAGGCCGGAAAGCCCGCCGAGGCCGAAAGCCCCGGCCGGGGCAGGAGGCGGCGGGCGGCCGGGGTGCGTGACCGGGTGCGGCGGCACCGATGGTTCCTGCTGGTGCTGGGGCTCGGTGCGGTGCTTCGGGCGCTCGCGATGCTCGGCTACCGCCCCGCCCTGTGGTTCCCCGACTCCTACACCTACATCGTCACCGTCTTCAGGCCCCGCCCCGACCTGGTGCGCCCGGCCGGCTACTCGATGTTCCTCAAGCTGCTGGAGCCGCTGCACGCGTTCGGCGCGGTGACGGCGGCGCAGCACCTGCTGGGCCTCGCGACGGGCGTGCTGATCTACCGGGCGGCCCGCCGCGCACCCAGGTGGGTGGCGACGCTGGCGACGGTACCGGTGCTGCTGGACGCGTACCAGATCGAGCTGGAGCACCTGCTCGTCTCGGACACGCTGTTCATGTTCCTCGTGGCGAGCGCGGTGGTGCTGGCCGTGCGGACGCGGCCGGCGGCGCTCACGCTTGCGGGCATCGGGCTGCTGCTCGCCGCCGCCACGCTGACGAGGACCGTCGGGCAGCCGCTCATCGTGGTACTGGCGGCCTGGTTCCTGCTGCGCGGGCGGATCAAGCCCGCCGGGGTGCTGCTGGCCGCGGCGCTGGTGCCGGTCATCGCGTACGGCGCCTGGTTCTACGCCACCTACCAGCGGGTGGGCCTGATAGGTGCGAACGGAGTGTTCCTGTACGCCCGCACGATGTCGTTCGCCGACTGCGCCGAGATGGACCCGCCGCCCGACCTCAGGGAGCTGTGCGACCCGCGCCCGCCTGACCAGCGGCCGCCGTCGCAGGAGTACATCTGGGCCCAGGACTCCCCGCTGGTGCGGCGTCCCGGCATCACGTTCACGAAGGAGACCGACGACCTCGCGGCGAGGTTCGCGATGCTCGCGATCACCTCGCAGCCGCTCGATTACGCGAAGTCGATGCTGGCGGAGCTGGCCCGTACGTTCCGCTGGGACCGGCCGATCTACCCCGACGCCGAGATCTACGGCTACTACCAGTTCCCTGCCGAGCGGCCGGGCCCGCCTGGCCGCTATCCCGCACAGGTGGGCGCCGAGTATGCCAAGCTCTACGAGCAGGGTGCGATCGGTACGGAGATCGTCGAGCCGTATGCCGGTTGGCTTCGGGCCTACCAGAGCGTGGCACGCCTGCCCGGATCGCTGCTGCTGGCGATCCTGCTCGTGCCACCGGTGGCGGTGATCGCCCGCAGGCGCGCGGGCAGGCACCTCGCGGCGCCTCCGGCCTGGCTGGTGCCCTGGTCGGTGGCCGTCGTGCTGCTGATCACACCGGCCGCGGCCGCCGAGTTCGACTACCGGTACGTGCTGCCGGCCGTACCGGTGGCCTGCCTGGCGGCGGCCCTCGCCATCGGGCCCGCGGAGGTGAGACGACGCGAACGACGACGCGACGAGCGAGGACGACCTGGTCGCGGAGAAAGAGTTTGGCGATGATATTCCACCAAATGTCCGGCTCTGAGTATGCTGTGCCGCGGAAACATCACGCCCGGGTCACGGCCGTTCCCCACGTTCATGGCCCGTGGCACGCCGTACGTGACCTAGTCTCGTGGCGCGAAGCGGCCGAACCGGCGGCGCAAGGAGTGAGGTCGGGGGGCGTATGACTGACTACAGGAGCGTGCCGGTAGTCGATTCCGCACACGGCCGACGATCCGCCCCCACGCAGCCGGGCAGCCGGATGGCGCGCAGAGCGGCGGCCGCACCGCCGCCACCGCCCGACGACCGTCCCCCGCGCGGCCACCGTTCCGGCGGCTCGGGCGGCGGCCAGACCAAGATGCGCGTGCTGGCGTGGGTCAGCGTCGGCGTCACCACGGCCATGGTGGCGGGCGCGCTCACCGCGTACACCGCCTACCGCGACGCCTTCGGCAACATCAACGAAAAGAGCGTCAAAGAAGACATCATCAACCCGCGACCGCCCGACACCGGCGCGCTCAACGTGCTGCTCGTCGGCTCCGACACGCGGGCTGGGGCCGGCAACGCGAAATACGGACAGAAGATGGCCCGCACCTCCGACGCGGGCGGCAAGCGCACCGACACGATCATTCTCCTGCACCTGTCCCCCGACCGGGACAAGGCGCGGCTGATCAGCTTCCCGCGCGACTCCATGGTGCAGATCCCCAAGTGCAAGAACGAGACCACCAAGCAGGAGATGCCGCCGCGCCGCGACATGATCAATTCGGCGTACAACACGGGCGGCATCGCCTGCACGATCTCCACACTCGAAACGCTCACCGGCATCCGCATCAACCACTTCGTCGAGGTCGACTTCAGCGGCTTCAAGAACATCGTCGACGCGCTCGGCGGCATCGAGATCTGCCTGAAGTCCGGCGTCAACGACAAGGCGTCCAAGCTGGTGCTGCCGCCCGGCAAGAGCCTGCTCGACGGTGAGAAGGCGCTCGGCTACGTACGCCTGCGCAAGTACGGCGACGGCAGCGACATCCAGCGCATCAAGCGCCAGCAGATCTTCCTCAGCAAGGTCGTCGCCAAGGCCACCAGCAGCGAGCTGCTGACCGACGTGGGCCGGCTGCGCGACTTCATCGCCGCCGCCGCCAGCTCCGTCACCATGGACCCCGAGCTGGCCAACGACACCGAACGGCTCATCGAGATCGCGATGAGCGCCAAGAAGATGACGGCCAACGGTGTGCAGTTCACCACGGTGCCCTGGCTGCCCGACCCCGACGACCCGAACCGGGTGGTCTGGAAACAGCCCGACGCCAACGAGCTGTTCACCGCGATCAAGACCGACACCGAGGTCACCAAGCCGGCCGAGACGGGCACCCAGACGGCCGCCAAGCCGAAGGCGAAGATCAAGCCGGAGCAGGTGCGCGTCCAGGTGCTCAACGGCACCAAGACCGTCGGCAAGGCCCGCGAGGTCGCCGACATGCTGGCCAAGCAGGGCTTCAACGTCGTGGGCCTGGGCAACTACGAGGCCCCCGGCGGCGCGAGCCTGGCCAAGACCGAGATCCACTACGCCAAGACGGCCGCCACCGGGTCCGACTACGCCGACACGCTCGCCGGAGCCGTCCTGCCCAAGCCGCAGACCGCCGCCGGCAAGGTGAAGGCGGCCGGGGCGCAGCCGTACACCTCGGCGGCCACCACGACCACCGCCGGAGCGCCCGCCAAGGGCACCCCGGTGATGCAGCTCGTGGTGGGCGAGGACTTCGAGTCGGTCAAGGTCACCAAGCTGCCCGACAGCGTCAAGAACAGCACCATCACCGCGTCAGAGCAGAAGAACGTGTGCACCTGAGGCTCCAAGTTCGCTGTGTAACGTCTCGTTCCGGCCCTCTACGAGAGACAGGACTCCTGAGGCGGGCTAGGCTGTTGCGGGTCGGCGACGCAGCGCGAAACGGGCCGTGTACGGTCCATGACCGCGCTGCCGTCGTGTTCCCCGGCCCCGAGCGAAGCTGAGCGACTTCCTTCTGTGTCTGACACCAGATCCTCCCGACCGGCCACGACCCCCCGGCGTCCCGATGAGGAGGGACCTGCCAACACGGGAGCCCGTTGGCCGATGCCGGAAGAGACCTTCTGGAGCGAGTCCACCGACCCGCACGGTGTGGCGCCAGGCGAGCTGACGCAGCCCCAGCCGGCCGTCACACCGGAGGACCCGGCTCCCGAGCCCCGGCCTCGCGGCACCAGCCCCGAGGCCGGGCGCTCGCGCGCCCGCGACGCGGAGTCAGGACGATCGCGCTCCAACGGCCGGCACGCGGAGGCCGGGCACCCGTACACCGACGGCCGCCACTCCGACGCCGGCCACCCGCACGCCGACGGCCCCGGCTCCGACGCCGGACACCCGCACGCCGACGGCCGCCACTCCGGCGCTGGTGACCGCGGCTCGGCCGCCGGTAGCACCCGCTCCGGCGACCGCGGCTCCGAGGCCGTGCACCCGTACTTCGGCGGCGCGGCGCCGGACGCCGCACTCTCCAACGGGCGCCGCTCCGACGCCGGACACGCGTTCTCGCGTGGCCGCCACGCCGAGGACGGTCAGCCGTTCGGCGACGGCCGGGACGCGGGACGCTCGCACTTCCAGAGCCGCTCTCCGGAGGCCGCCGGGCAGCAGGCCGCCAACGGGCGCGGCGGTGAGACCGGGCAGCAGGCCGCCAACGGGCGCGCCGCCGAGACTGGACGGCCTGTGGCCGGCGGCCGCGGTGCCGAGGCCGGGCAGCCGGCCGCTGACGGCCGCAGCGCTGAGACCGGACGGTCCGTGGCCAACGGGCGTGGCGGCGAGCCGGGGCGGCTTGTCGCCGGCGGTCGCCGTGGCGATGCCGGGCAGCCGGTCTCCCGTGACCGGCGTGCTGAGGGCGGCGCGCAGCGTTCCCCGGCTCACGGCCGGAGCCCGGAGGCCGGCGAGGCACGTCCTCAGGGCCGTGGCCGGGCTCCGGAGGTCAGTGACGCCCGCCAGGGCCGTGGCCGGGCTCCGGAGGCGGGTGACGCGCGGGCGCAGGCCCGTGCCGCCGCCCCCGAGGGCAGGCGGGCCAGGAGGGCGGCCGAGGAGCCCGTCGCACGAGCGACGGCCCCGGCGGCGGCTCAGGAGGCCGGGCAGCCGGCGGCACGACAGGCCGGCCAGGCCGCGACCGGCGGTCAGCGGCGCAGGGGATCGCAGGACGCAGCGGCGGCGGGCACGGGCACGCGTACGCAGGAGCGGCCCGAGCCGCAGCAGCAGCCCGAGCGGCCGAAGCGCAAGCGCGACCCGTTCCTCGACAACGTCAAGTTCCTCCTGATCGCGCTGGTGCCGATCGGCCACTCGCTGGTGCCGACGCTGTCGGCGGACTCGGCGCGCGCGGCCTACATCTTCATCTACACCTTCCACATGCCGCTGTTCGTAGTGATCAGCGGCTTCCTGTCCAGGAACTTCTGGAACTCCAACGCGAAGACCAACAAGCTCGTCGACACGTTCCTCATCCCGTACGTGATCGTCGAGGTCGGCTACGCCGCGCTGCGCTTCGCGCTGGGCCAGAAGTGGAGCCTGACGATCATCGACCCGGCCTGGCTCAACTGGTACCTGCTGGCGCTGCTGTTCTGGCGGCTGTCCACACCGGTGTGGAAGCGGATGAGGTACCCGGTGCCGGTGGCGATCGCGATCTACCTGTTCGCCGGGTTCTCGCAGATCTCGGGCGACTTCAGCATGGACCGCTTCTTCGGCCTGCTGCCGTTCTTCGTCATCGGTTTGGTCCTGCAGCCCGAGCACTTCGACATGCTCAACCGCACGTGGATCAAGGTGGTCGCGGTCTTCACCATCCTGGGCGCGGCGGCGGTGGCGATCCTCATCGCGCCCAAGGCGCCGCTCGGCCCGTTCTACTACAAGAACAGCTACCAGGACCTCCACGTGTCCTGGTGGATGGGCCTGGGCGTGCGCACGGGCCTGCTGATCTGCGCGCTGGCGATGTGCTTCGCGATCCTGGCGCTGGTGCCCAGGAAGGAGACCTGGTACACCGACCTCGGCACCCGCACGCTCTACTGCTACCTCCTCCACGGCGTCCCGGTGCTGATCGCCAAGGAGATGGGCTGGCTGTCGGTGCCGTGGCTGTACGGTCCGCTGGGCGTGCTGGCCATCTCGTCGTGCGGCTTCCTGCTGGCGATCATTCTGTGCCTGCCGCAGACCCGCACGCTCTTCAAGTGGATGCTGGAGCCGCGCCTCACCTGGCTCTATCGCCGGCCTTCGCGAAGTTAAGCGACCGTTCCTTTCGCATTAACGCCGTTGACCGGACGGGCGCGGAGCATCGATCCATGCGTGCATGTGTCGCCACGACCGTCCACCATCCCGAGGACGCCCGGATCATGCACCGCCAGATCCGGGCGTTGCTCGACGCGGGCCACGAGGTGACCTATGTGGCACCGTTCACTCACTTCAACGTGACGCCCGCCGTCGAGCTGAGCGCGGTGGACGTGGCGCACCTCGCCTCCCCGGGCCGGGTCAGGGCCGCGCTCAGGCGCGCCCTGCGCGGCGCCGACCTGCTGATCGTGCACGAGCACCGGCTACTGCGCGCGCTGCCGCACCGGCGTCCTCCGGTCGTCTGGGACGTCCGCGAGCAGGTCGCGCCCAAGCGGCTGGACCGCGCGCGGCGGCGCCATCAGGTGATCACGCCGGCCGAGGTGCCGGAGGCGACACTGGTGTCCCCCGCGCCGCTCCCGCCAGGCGACACCAGGGTCGTGCACATCGGCCGCCTGTCGGTCGAGCGCGGCGTGATGGAGCTGATCGGGCTGGCCGAGCGCCTGGTGCCGCACGGCATCCGGGTCGATCTCATCGGGGCCGCCGCACCCGGCGTGCGGCCGCTGCTGCGCGACGCGCAACGGGTCGGCCTGCTCGACTGGTACGGCTACGTGCCGCTCCGGCACGCCCTGCGCATGTCCGAGGGCGCGCTGGCGGGCCTGTCCCTGGCCGACTCGTCGGTGACCGCCGTACCCACCAAGATCCTCGACTACATGGGTCGTGGGCTGCCCGTGGTCACCACACCGCAGGGCGCGGGGCCGGTCGAGGCGGCCGGGTGCGGGATGGTGGTGCCGCTGGACGTGGACGCGGTGCTGAACGCCGTACTGGATCTGAAAGAGGACCCGGAGCTGCGGGTGCGGCTGGGCAAAGAGGGGCACGCGCAGGCCCGGCTGAACCACCACTGGCCCGATCACGCGCCCGCCTTCGTCCGCCGCGCCGAGTCGTGGGCCGGCGCCACCACCCACGCCCCGGCCGTCCAGCCCGCCCCCGCCCCGGCACGGCCGACGCTCACGCGGCTCCGGCGCAAGCCGGACGCCACCCGCCCCTGACCGGTCCGCCTCCCTCCCCGACACGGCCACCACCACCTGGCCGGCAGGTCGCCCCCCTTCCCTCCGACACGGCCGCCATCACCTGACCCCGGCAGGTCGGCCCCCTTTCCCCCGACACAGCCGCAACCAGCGGCGGTGGGAATGGCCACGGAGCGGGGCGGTTGATGTACTGGACTCATGGCATCGCATCTGATCCAGGGCCGGACGGTGGACATGCCCGTGCGGGTGAGGGACGCCGAGGTGTGCAGTGCCCTCTACCCTGTGCGTGCCGACGCCGCGCGAGCGGTGATCGCCTACTCCGGGCTCGACGTCACCGAGGTGCTGCCCGGCAAGGCCGCCTGCCTGCTGGTGTTCGTCGACTACCGCGACGGCGACCTCGACACCTACCACGAGTTCGGCATGGCCTTCCTGGTGCGCAGGCCCGGCGCGCCCGCGTCCGTGGGGCCGGGTGAGCTGCGGCACGCGGGGGTGTTCGTGCACTGGCTGCCGGTGGACCAGGGGTTCACGCTGGAGGCCGGGCGGTCGCTGTGGGGGTTCCCGAAGGAGCTGGCCGACATCGAGCTGCGGCTGGCGTCGCCGTACAAGCGGTGCGTTCTGCGCAAGGACGGGCGGCTGGTGCTCGACATGCTGATCAAGCCGGGTGTGCCGGTGCCGGGGGCGGGCGTGATGGCGCCGCTCGACGCGTACACGCACTGTGACGGGGTGACGCGGGTGGTGCCGTGGACCGTACGGGTGCGCGGCGCCAGGATGCGGCCCAGCGGCGCGCTGATTCGCCTCGGCAACCATCCCGTCGCCAAGGAGCTGAGCGAGCTGGGGCTGCCCAAGCGGGCGATGTTCAGCACGACGGTCGCGCACGCCGCGATGTGCTTCGGCGAGGCCCGCGAACTCTGAGGCGGGCCCGC
This sequence comes from Nonomuraea fastidiosa, assembly GCF_042751225.1. Lineage (NCBI taxonomy): Bacteria > Bacillati > Actinomycetota > Actinomycetes > Streptosporangiales > Streptosporangiaceae > Nonomuraea > Nonomuraea fastidiosa. The sequence continues at coordinate 4,153,431 of NZ_CP170570.1, read as the reverse complement.
AAGCTATGAGGCAGGCCCGCAAGCTGTGCGGGCAGGCCCCGAGCTGTGCGGCGGGCCGGCCGGGCGAGCCGTGCGGCAGGCCCGCAGCGGGCCTGCCCGATCAGCTGCGGGTCGGCGGCGGTCAGACGATCGGCGGGCGGCCGAGCTTGACCATCCGCCACGCGGTGCGCCACGCCATGGGACGCCGCTCGCCCGCCGGAGTGCGCAGCCCCTCGATGAAGCCGCCGAACCACGCCTTGAGCGCGCCCGACGAGCCGCGCTCGCGCACCAGCGTGAGCACCACCCAGTTGAGGAGGTAGATGACCGCGAGCGGCCACGGCAGGTTGCGCCGGGCCAGCCAGACGCGGTTGCGGGCGTTGAGGCGGTAGAACTCCGCGTGCCTGGTGGGCGGCACCTGCGGGTGGTACATCACCGTCTCGGCGTCGTATTCGATGCGGTAGCCCTCGCCCAGCAGCCGCCAGGCCAGGTCGGTCTCCTCGTGGGCGTAGAAGAACCGCTCGGGCAGCCCGCCGACCTGGAGGAAGGCCGAGCGCCTGACCGCGGACGCGCCGCCCAGGAACGTGGTGACCGGGGACGAGCGCTGCGGGTCGCCCGCGCGCAGGCGCGGCACGTGGCGGCGCTGGCCGATGCCGCCGTCGGGGTCCATCACCCGGAAGCTGATGACGGCCAGGTCGGGCTCGGTGGCGAAGCGGTCGCGCACGTGGGAGACGACCTTCTGGTCGGCGTACCAGCCGTCGTCGTCGAGGAACAGCACGACGTCACCGGAGCACTCCTCGACGCCCCGGTTGCGGCCGGCGGGAATGCCGGTGTTGTGTTCGAGCCGGATGGACTTCACGACCGCGGCCGAACCCTCGGGTGGCGTCGCCGACAACTCCGGCACGTCGGCTCCGTTGCCTACGATCACCACCTCGACGTCTCCGTCGACCTGGTTGAGCGCGGACTCGACCGCCCGGTTCAGCTCCGCGACCCGGTTGCCCATGGTGAGGATGACGCACGAGATCTTCAACGAATCACTGTCCTGACGCGTTGAGAACACGAGCGGAGCATTCTTTCATGATCACCGAGTCTGCTGGTCTGCATGGTCTGGATGGTGAAGCTAAGCGTATCGGAACCGACAGTGAACCCCCACCGAACCGCGGACGTCCGATCAATACGACGGACAAGACGCCCGAGCGGTTCCGGGCGAGATCAAGCAAGTCGCCTCGATGCCATGATGCTGATCAGATGCAGCACGACCTGCAACGCCGCCGCCACCGCGCAGGCCACGACCAGCACCCGCGTCGCCGTCGGCACGCCGGCCACCGCGTCGATCACCGCGGCCACCACCGCGAGCAGTGACAGCTCGATGGGCTGCATGATGCGGTGGAACCTGGTGGCCGCGAGCACCCGCCTGCCCAGCCCCAGCAGCCCCGAGCGGAACTGCACGGCCGCCGCCTCGCTCGACGCGCCAAGCCCGCCCTTGGCCCTGGCCACCTCCACCAGGTCGCTTTCGGCCTTGATGAGGATGGCGCCGAGCGCCCCGGCGAAGCCGAGCACGGTGTACCAGTCGGGCAGCACCGCCGAGGCCCGCCAGCCCAGCCCGGCCAGTACGGCGGCCTCGGCGAAGTAGGCGCCCACCCGGTCGAGGTAGACCCCGGCCAGCGAGGTCTTGCCCGTCCAGCGGGCCAGCTCGCCGTCGGAGCAGTCGAGCAGCAGGTAGACCTGGATGAGCAGGGCGGCGCCCACGGCCGCCCACAGCCCAGGCAGGGCGAGCACGAACCCGGCCGCCACCCCGGCCACCGTCATCACCCAGGTGAGCTGGTTGGGCGTGACCGGGGTCTTGGCCAGCGCCCAGGTGACGTAGATGGACAGCCGGCGCATGTAGAGCACGCCCGCCCAGTGCTCGCCGTTGCGGCGCTCCAGGTGGCCCGGGGGCTGGGCCACCTGCCTGAACTCAGCTACCGAAGGCCCGGACATAGTCCCCCACCCGATCGCGGATCTCCGATTCCTGCATGCGCAGGTGTTCCAGGATCGTGTAACGGCCGGGGCGAGTGGCCGGGGCCAGCGCGACGACCTCGGCGAACTGCTCTTCCGTCAGCCCGATGTCGCCGGGCACGACGGGCAGCTCGTGGCGGCGCAGGCAGCCGACCACCTGCTGCACGCGGGCGTGGTCCTCACGCAGGAAGAAGCAGAAGGCGGCACCGATGCCGGCGAGCTCGCCGTGGTTGGAGGTGCCGGGGAAGAGCTGATCCACGGCATGAAGGATCTCATGATCTCCACCGCTCGCGGGCCGGGATGAGCCCGCGACCACCATGGACATGCCCGACAGGATCAGCGATTCGGCGAGCACGGTCAGGAACGCGTCGGACTCGATCGAGTCGGTGCGCCCGATGAGCGCCTCGGCGGCGGTGCGCGACATCGAGCAGGCGAGTCCGTCGATGGGCTCTCCGCGCTCGACGTTGCCGAGCTGCCAGTCCTCGATCGCCGACAGGTTGCTGATGACGTCGCCGATGCCCGCACGCACCAGCGACTTCGGCGCGTTGTGCACGAAGTCGAGGTCGACCAGGATGGCCAGCGGCATCGGCACCCCGAACGTACCCTTGCCGCCCTCGTAGACCAGCGAGGCGGTCGGCGAGCAGATGCCGTCGTGCGACAGGTTGGTGGCCACGGCGACCATGGGGATGCCGGCCAGCGACGCGGCGTACTTGGTGGCGTCGATCGTCTTGCCGCCGCCGACGCCCACCACCACCTCGTAGGCGCCCTTGCGCAGGTCGGCCCCGAGCGAGACGGCCGCGTCGACCGTGCCGTCGGCCACCCTGAACACCTCGGCCTCGCCCAGCGTGGGGGCGATGAGGCTCTCGATGTGGTCACCCTGGCCGGGGCCGACGGCCACGGCGACCCGTCCGGAGGTGGCCACGCGGCTGTCGGCCAGCAGGGCGCCGAGCTCGGCCACCGCGCCCCGCCTGACGTCCATGGTCAGCGGCGCGGGCAACATCCTCGCGAGAAGCGGCATCCGCGCCTCCCTCAGTAGTGGACGGCTATGGCGCGGGCCTTGGCTAGGTCGTCGTGGTTGTCCACCTCGACCCAGTCGACCTCGCCGATGGGCGCGGCGTGGATGACCTCACCGCGATCGACCATCTCCTGGTAGCCGTCCTCGTAGTAGAGCTGGGGGTCGCGCTCGAACGTGGTCTTCAGCGCGTCGGCCAGGCGGTCGGCCGCGCCGGGACGGATGAGGGTGGCGCCGATGTACTCGCCGTAGGCGTCGGCGGGGTCCATCAGCTTGGTGATGCGGCGCAGCGCCCCCTCGGGCGACAGCGTCACCTTCATCTCCTCGTCGGCCAGCTTCTTGACGTTGTCGACGGCGAGCAGCACGTCGCTGGTCTCGGGGGCCGACAGCAGGGTCTTCTCGACCGACACCGGGTGCACGGTGTCGCCGTTGACCAGCAGCACGCCCTGGGAGAAGTAGTCGCGCGCGCACCACAGGGAGTAGGCGTTGTTCCACTCCTCGGCCTTGTCGTTGTGCACGAGGGTGAGCTTGACGCCGTGGCGCTGCTCCAGCTCGTCCTTACGCTCGTGTACGGCCTGCGCCGCGTAACCGACGACGACCACGACCTCGCGCAGGCCCACCTCGGCGAGGTTGCGCAGCGAGATGTCCATGATCGTGGTTTCGCCGTCGACCGGCACGAGCGCCTTGGGCAGCGTGTCGGTGTACGGCCGCAGGCGTCGTCCGGCCCCAGCGGCCAGCACCATTCCCAGCAACGTGCACTCCTCAGTCAGCGTGACTCCGTGGCCCAAAGAGTATTCGTCTTTGGCCCCCGTGCGGGTAATCCGGCGTTAGTCTTGCGTTCCCGCATCTGCGGCTTCCACCCCGGTTCGCGGGGCGGCGAGCCAGCACGTGAGACTCTCCCAGCCGAACAGTCCCCACAGATAGAGCGCGAGGAGCGCATAACCGCCGCTCAGCCAGCCCGACAGGGCGACCAGTGAGATCGCCATCATCCTGCCGTCCCAGCCGAGCCCGGCCGCGGGCAGCCAGGCCGGCGGGTAGACGCGCTGGCGCAGCCGGTAGAGCAGATCGTAATGATGGAAGGCGAGGGCGCCGAGCAGCGCGAAGATCAGCGCGGGGTGCACCTGGTGCGCGAAGCCGCAGGCGGCGATGAAGGCGTACTCGATGAGGCGCAGGATCGGCGGCACCAGCCAGTCGAACCTGCCGTCGTGGGGGTGCGTGCTGCCGGGCCCGGCGAGCAGCAGCGTCACGGCGGGCGCGAACACCGCGAGCCCGTCGGCCCCCGCCACGCCGATGAGCAGCAGCACGCCCGTCACGAACGTGCCGGCGAGCACCGGCGGCAGCGGCGGGAGCTGCCCGGCGACGAGCAGGCCCATGGCGCGCGACAGCGGGCCGTCGTCGCGGTAGGCCACGACCGTGCTCTTGGGTACGGGGGTCATCTGCACCGAAATCATCTGGCCGACCTCGCGATCCGTCCGGCGAGCTGGTAGAGGGCGGCCACGCCGCCCCAGCACAGCAGCGACAGGAACGTCACGCGGGCGTCCCAGAGCGCGGCCGTGACGGCGATCAGCGCCATGCGCTCGCCGATGGGCAGCACGATGATCTTCTTCAGCCAGCGGGCGATCGTGTCGCGTTCCAGGCGGTGGGCGAGCTTGAGCACCCCTCCCGGCGCGCGGCGCAGGTCGCGCGACTCCAGCAGGGAGCGGGTGGGCCTGCCCCACATCGCGCCGACGCGGGCGCCGTCCTCGATCGCCCCCGCGTACGTGGCGTCGATGGCGTGCCTGACCACCTGGAGGACCATCGCGGCGACGGCGAGGTACCAGATGCCGGGATCGGCGGACCCGGCGGCGAGTCCGACGTAGACGGCGTACTCCTTGAGCCGGTCGGACATGCCGTCGGCCCACGCGCCGAGCGGGGTGAAGGCGCGCGTGTAGCGGGCGAGCTGGCCGTCGAGGCAGTCGAGCGCGAACGACAGGTAGAGCAGCACCGCGCCCAGCACCAGCGCGCCCCTGGTGCCGCCGGAGAACCACACGGCGGCCAGCAGCGCGAGGCCGGCCGAGACGCCGGTGACGGTGTTGGGGGTGACCTTGAGGCGTACGGCGGGCCTGATGAGGTGGCGGGTCCAGGTGGAGACGAAGAACGTGGCGAAGAAGCCGTCGTCGGCCTTGACCGAGCTGTCGAGCCTGACCTTGGCCTCGTCGACCTCGGCCAGGCGGCGTACGGCGGCGTCGGCGGCGTTCTGGCCGGTGACGCGGTCGGCGTGCAGCGACCCGATCGCGGCGGCGCGTACGCTCACGCCCGACCTGACCAGCCCCACGAGCAGCAGATCGACCGCCTCGACCGGGGTGACCGGGCCCAGCCTGCCCTCCTCGGCCAGCTCGGCCAGCTCTTCGGCGACCTCCGCCAGCGTGCCCAGGTCGGACTCGCCGGCCATCAGCATGCCGCGGAAGGTGGCGTTGGACTCGGGGACGAGGTGGAACGAGCTGCCCGCGGCGACGACCTTGCCGTTCTCGACGCGTACGGGCGGGCGCAAAGGACCGGCGGTGGGATCGCGGGAGATCAGGGCGCCGGTGCAGCGGGCGGGATGTTCCAGGAGCAGCGCCAGCGCCTCGGTGTGGGCCACCAGGTCGGCGGGCAGCACGGCCACCGCGCCCGTGGAGGTGCGTATGATCTTGGCGATGCCGCGCAGGTCGGCCGCGAGCCCGCCGCCCGCGCTCATCACCTGCACCTCGCGCACGGGCAGCCTGGAGAGCTGGTCGTTGAGCCGGTCGAGCAGGGTGCCGTCGCCGCTGTGCAGCCTGCCTGCAGGTGTCGTGGCGAGCAGCACGACGGATGTCGTCGTGCCGTCGCGGGTCAATGAGTCGGGCAAAGCGCAGGTCTCCTCCCGGTCGGGGTGGAGTGCGGTGGACTGGGGGGTGCGTAGACACAGCGTAGCGACAGGTCAACGTCAGATCACGGAGCAGCACCGTTACGCTGCCCCTATGAATTCACGGCTGCGATCGGTTGGAGTGCTACTCGCGGGCGGCGTGGGGCAGCGGGTCGGGGCGGGCAGGCCCAAGCAGCTCATCGAGGTCGCCGGGCGGACGATCATCGAGCATTCGCTGGCCGTCTTCGAGCGGGCGCCCGAGATCGACGAGGTCGTGGTGCTGATGACGCCCGGATACGCGGGCCGGGTGCGGGAGATCGTGGCGGCCGGCGGCTACCGCAAGGTGAGCAAGGTCGTGGACGGCGGGGCCACCCGTACGGAGAGCACGTGGCGGGCCCTGCAGGCGCTCGGCGACACCGAGTGCAACGTGTTGCTGCACGACGCCGTACGCCCCCTCCTGGAGCCCCGGATCATCACGGAGTGTGTCCGTGCGCTGGAGACCCACGAGGCCGTCAACGTGGCGATCCCGAGCTCCGACACCATCTTCACGGCCGTCGCTCGCGACGACGGAGAAGTGATCGGCGAGGTGCTCGACCGGTCGCGGCTGCGGCGCAGCCAGACCCCGCAGTGCTTCCGGCTGTCGGTGATCAGGCGGGCGTACGAGCTGGCGATGGCCGATCCCGGCTTCGCCGGCGGCACCGACGACTGCGGCGTGGTGCTGCGCTACCTGCCGGAGGTGCCGATCCACCTGGTCGCGGGCAGCGAGCGCAACATCAAGGTCACCCATCCCGCCGACCTGCACATCGCGGAGCTGCTGTTCGAGCTGCCCGCGCCGGTGCCGCGCGGCGGCGACGACGCGCTGGCGGGCCAGGTGGTGGCGGTGGTGGGCGACACGGTGATGGGCGGCCTCGTGGCGGACGGCGGCGCGACGGGTGGCGGCGCGGTGCCCGCGAAGACGTGGGGCGGCGCCGTCGTACGCATGCTGACCAGGGCCGACGGAGTGCGTGCCGAGGACTACGACTCGGTCGCCAAGGCGCTCGGCGACGTGGGGCCGGTGGACCACGTGGTGTTCGCGGCGGGCCGGGGCCACCGTGGCGGGCTCGCGTCGGCGCGCGGCGAGACCGTCGCCGACGCGGTCGCGGCCGGTCACTTGGGCGCGCTCAACGTGGCCCGTGCCGCCCGGCCGCACGTGCGCCGCAGCCTGCTGTTCCAGGTGCCGCCCGGCTCGGGGGCGCTGCACGCGTCCTGCGCGGCGGCGGTGGCCGCGCTGACCCGGGCACTCGCCCTCGAATGGGCCGCCGATGGCATCCGGGTCAACTGCGTCAATACCGGGGCCTCTCCTGCCCTGGCCGCGCAGACCTCGCTGGACATTCTCATCTCCGACCTATCAGGGCAAGTCATAGACGTGCGCGTTGACGGCGCTTGACCCGCACCTTGTTACCGTGCGTTCGCATGAGGAGACTCATCGTGAGCGCGGCGCTGCTCGGCTGCTACCCCGTCCTGCTGGTCGCGGCTCTGTTGCCGGCGCCCGTGCTGTTCGGGCTGGCCGCCGCGGCGTCGTACGCCGTCGAGTACGCCGCCCCGCGCGCCGCCCGCCCGCTCACCGACGCGCTGGGCAAGGTGCACCTCGGCATCACGCTGCGCTTCGCGGTGCGGGAGACGCTGGCGCTGCTGCTGGTCGCACGCGTGGCGGGCGCCGAAGCGCCGTGGTTCGTGGCGCTGGCGGCCGGGATGCTCGCGATCCACGGCGTACGCGCCCTGCACAGCGGCCTCGCCCTGCGGCTGCGGCAGATGCTCAGCAGGATGCCGGTCACCACCCGCAACCTCGACGTCTCCGCGCTGCGCATCCCCAAGCTGCCGCCCAAGCCGCTGCGTGACGGCCGCAGCCTGCCCTTCCTCTACCTGGACGCCCTGCCGGTGCTCGGCGCCGTCCTGGGGGCCGCCACCGCCACGCTGGGGGCCGCTGCGGCGCTCGCCGCCGGGCTCGCCGGGGCGCTCGCGCTCATCCCGTACGTCCGCCGCGCCGCCCCGCTCATCGACCGCGCCCGCGTCCTGGAGGTCGTCGGCGCGCAGGTCGAGCGGTACGCCCCCGAGGTCATCCTGTACTTCTCCGGCGCCACCGCCGCCGCCTACCAGGCGAGGATGTGGCTGCCCGTGCTCGAACGCATCCGCCGCCGCGCCATCGTCGTCCTGCGCGAGCGCGGCATGGCCGCCCACCTGGAGGACACCAGCCTGCCCATGGTGTGCATCCCCTCGTCCGCCGACCTGATGAGCTTCCGCGCCCTGACCGGCGCGAAGCTCTGCCTGTACGTCTCCAACGTCGGCAGGAACGTCCACATGCTGCGCATCCCCACCCTGCGCAGCGTGTTCCTCAACCACGGCGACAGCGACAAGGAGGCGTCGTTCAACCCGTTCTCGCGCGTGTACGACGAGGTGTGGGTGGCCGGGCCTGGCCTGCGACCGCTACCGGCGGGCCAAGGTGGGCGTCAGGGACGAGAACATCCACGAGGTCGGCAGGCCGCAGCTCGAAGGCATCTCGACCAAGGGGCCCGACCTGCCGTACCGGACGGTCCTGTACGCCCCCACCTGGGAGGGCTGGAACGACGACCTCTTCCACACCTCGCTCATCACCATGGGCCCGCGCATCGTGCGCGCGCTGCTCGACCACCAGCCGCCGCTGCGCATCATCTACAAGCCGCATCCGCTCACCGGGCACCGCGACAAGGCCGCCACCCGGGCGCACCGCAAGATCGTCGCCATGATCGAGGCCGCCGAGCTCGCCAAGTCCAAGGCCCGCCACCCCTCCCGCGCCGCCGCAGAACAGCCGCACATCCGCCACCTCATCGTCACCGGGCCGGAACCGCACCTCTACGACTGCTTCAACGAGTGCGACATGCTGATCAGCGACATCTCCAGCGTCGTCGCCGATTTCCTGGCCAGTGAGAAGCCGTACGCCGTCACCAACGTGGCCGGGCTGCCCGAGGCCGCCTTCCACGAGCGGTATCCGAGCACGGAGGCGGGGGTGCTGATCAACTCGGACCTGTCGGGGCTCGCCGAGTTCCTGGACGGCGAGGACACCCTCGCCAGGGCCCGCATCAAGCTCCGCAGCTACCTGTTCGGTCCTGAGTACCCGGACGCGATGACCCGCTTCGACGCCGCCATCGAACGAGTCTTCAACGAGTCCTGACCGCCGCCCGGCCACGCCGGCACGTCCCTTGACGGCCCCCGCCGAACCACCGGCGGGGGCCGTTACGGTCGGGAACGGTCAGCGCTGGGGGCGGGAGAGTTTCTTCGGGCTGGTGAGGAAGCCCCAGCCCCACGAGCAGTGCATGGTGGCGTACACGACCGGCAGCCACAGCCGGGAGCTCAGCGGCAGCCCGCCGCCGGTCAGCACCGACCCGGCCACGATCGCGACCACGTAGCCGCCGGGGATGACGAGCCCGAGGGGGAAGAACGGCGAGACGACCAGCCCGAGCAGCATCGCCAGCACGGCGGCGGGCGGCGCGAGGTAGCGCAGGTTGATCGTGCCCTCGTGCGTACGGGCCACCACGCGACGCCAGCGCCCGTAGTGGAAGTACTGCTTGGCGAGCGCCTTGACGTTGGGCCGCGGCCGGTACGAGACCCGCATGCGCGGCTGGAACCACACGAGCCCGCCGGTCTGGCGGATGCGGTGGTTCATCTCCCAGTCCTGGGCGCGCAGGAAGTGCTCGTCGTAGCCGCCCACCCGGTCGAGCGCCGAGCGGCGGAAGACGCCGAGGTAGACGGTGTCGGCGGGACCGGCGGTGCCGCCCACGTGGAAGGCCGCGGCGCCCACCCCGATCTTCGAGGTCATGGCGCAGGCGACGGCCTTCTCGAAGGGGGTGATGCCCTCGGCGGCCATGATGCCGCCGACGTTGTCCGCGCCGGTCTCGGCCAGCGTCTCGACGGCGACGCGCAGGTAGTCGCGGGGCAGCATGGCGTGCCCGTCGACTCTGGCGACGATGCCGTTGCGCGAGGCGGCGATGGCCGCGTTGAGCGCGTTGGGCGTGCGTCCTGTCGGGTTGGGAACGACCGTCACGCGGCGGTCGGACGCGGCGATGGCGTCGGCGACCTCCTGGGTGCGGTCTTGGGACGGCCCCACGGCGAGGACGACCTCGATCTCGCCGGGGTAGTCCTGGGCGAGCACCTGTTCGACGGCCTCGCGGAGGTGCCGTTCCTCGTTGAGTACCGGCATGATGACGGAGATGGGGGGCCAGCCGCGCGTCTCCGCGGGCGCGTGCGGCGAGTCGGGGAACTGCTTCATGGCGGGGCTCACGCTACTGTACGACCGAGGGAGGAGGGCAATCCAACGCCCGATACTCCGGCGTGAAAAGGGGGACGGGATGGGCGACCCGGGCGAGGAGGACGGCGGTGTGCTCGTGGGCGGCGACGCCTACGGCGGCGTCAGGCTCGCGCCAGTCCGCACCCGGAGGCCGCGCAGAAGCGCGAAGGCCCGCCGCAGAAACCTGATACTCGCCGGTTTCCTGTCCTCCTGCGTGCTGGTCACGACGGGCGTGGTGTGGGCGACGCCGCGGCAGATCGGCACGGTCGACGCGGGGGTGACCGCGCCTTCGTCGAGCGGGGCGGAGAACATCCTGCTGGTCGGCGTGGACAAGCGCGACGATCTCCCCCGCCGGCAGCAGAACCGCCTCAAGCTGGGCCGCGAGTCCGGCCAGCGCACCGACACGATGATGGTCATCCACCTGTCGGAGGACCACAAGAAGGTGACCGTGGTGAGCCTGCCGCGCGACACCTGGGTGACGATCCCCGGCAAGGGCGAGCACAAGATCAACTCGGCGTATCAGTTCGGCGGGCCGAAGCTGGCCAAGCAGACCGTCGAGGCGGCGACCGGGCTGGAGATCAACCGCTACATCGAGGTCAACATCCTGGGCTTCATCGACGTCGTCGACTCGCTCGGCGGCGTCACGGTGTGCACGCCGATCCCGATCAACGACACCAAGATCGACCTCAACCTGCCGGCCGGCACGCACCAGCTCGACGGCGTGCGGGCGCTCGGCTACGCCCGCACCCGCGCGACCGCGCGTTCCGACCTCGACCGCATCGACCGCCAGCAGCAGGTCATCTCGGCGCTGCTCAACCGGGCGCTCAGCGCCGACACGCTGGCCAATCCCGCGAAGCTGGCCTCGTTCGTCAACTCCACGCTGAGCACGGTGAAGGTCGATCCCGACGACGGGCTGCTCGGCCTGGCCACGCAGCTGCGCGACGTGTCGCTGAACGACGTGAAGTTCGCTGAGGTGCCGCTGGCCGACGTCGACTTCAAGACGCCCACGGGCGAGTCGGCGGTGCTGTGGGACAAGGCGGCGGCGCGCGAGCTGTTCGCGAAGATCGACAGGGACGAGGATCCCGGCAAGCCCACCACGTCGGCCTCGCCGAAGCCGTCGGCCAAGCCGTCCGCGCCCGCGCCCGGCGAGATCTCGCTCAAGGTCAAGAACGGCACGCTCATCACGGGGCTCGCGGCCCGTACGAAGGAGGCGCTGGTCGCGTACGGGTTCAAGGTGCCCGGCCAGCCCGGCAACACCAATAAGAAGGACTACAAGCAGACCTTCATCCGGTACGGCGCGGGCTTGGAGGAGTCGGCGAAAGTGGTCGCTCAGGCCATTCCCGGGGCCGAGCTGCGCGAGGCGGATATCGACGGCATCGAGCTGATTCTGGGCACCGATCAGCCGAAAGTGCAGCAACGCAAGTCCAGCGCCACGCCAAGTGCGAAGCCGAGCGTTACACCAAGCACCAAAACGGCAATGCAGAACATATGTAAGAAATAGGTATAACAATCCGGGTGACGGGCAGGTGAGCCCCATGGTGGTCGAGTGCTGGCGAGAGGACCACTGCACGGTTCTCCACGTCGTAGGCGATCTCGACGTCGCCGGAGCGCCCCGGCTCCGCTCCGAACTCGAGCAGGCACTGTCCTCCCCTGGGTCCTCCCCTGGGTCCTCCGATGGGTCGGCCGACGGGTCCGCCGCCGATCCGCCCAGAGTGGTGGTCGATCTGACCGAGGTGCCTTTCTGCGATTCGGTCGGGCTCGGCGTGCTCGTGGCCGCGTACAACATGATCCAGAATGTGCACGGCCGGATGATCCTCGTCGTCGGGCCGGGAATGATCCGCCATCTGCTGACGATCACTCATTTGGACCGCCATTTCGAGACGAGCGAATCCCTCAACGCGGCACGCGCCACGCTCGGCAGCGCCGCCTGATCGTTTCTCCGCCGTACGCCTTCCCTGCCGCGGGAGGCGTACGCCGCCGCGCGAATGCACTGTCACGTGTGGAGGCCGTCACGTTGTTCGAGCAGTTCCCCGAGCCCGCGCGATCCCAGCTCGCAGCCGCCTTCGACGAGGGGCGGACGCGGCCTGAGTGGTGTTTCGCGCGGGAACGGGCGCGGCTTGCGTACTGGACGCCCATCCCCGGCTCCGAGCCGATGATCGTCTGGCAGTTCGAGCCGGGCCCCGACCCCGGCACCGCCGCCGAGCTGCTCCGCCACAGCCTGCGCGAGCTGGGCCTGCGCAAGGCCATCCACGACATCACGCTCCCGCCCGGCCTCACGCCCGTCGTCGATCGCGCGGTCGAGCACGAGGCGCTGCTCGCGGCCGGGTTCGTGATGGAGGTGGAGCGGCTGCTGCTGGAGTGGGCGGCGGGCAGCGACCTGCCGGACGAGCCGGGGCGGCTGACGTACCGGGCCGCGCGGCGCATGGACCCCGGCGAGGTGATCCGCCTGCTCGTCCGCATCTCCGAGGGCTCGCTCGACCACGACACCCGGGTCGAGGTGGCCACGTCCGGCGCGGAGGCCGAGGCCCGCTGGATGTACGACGACCTGATGGCCCGCAAGGCCAAGCCCGACTGGTTCGTCATCGGGTACCTCGGCGACTCCCCCGTCGGTCTCGTGGCCCCCGACGACCACTCCATCGCCTACATCGGCGTCGTCCCCGAGCATCGCGGCCACGGCTACGTCAACGACCTGCTCGCCCACGGCACCCGCACGCTCGCCGCCGAAGGGCTGCGCCGCATCGTCGCCGCCACCGACGTCGCGAACGCCCCGACCGCCGCCGCGTTCCGCCGTGCTGGATACTCGGAGGTCGGCCGGCTGTTCCGCTACTACTGGAGGACATCGTGAGACTCGGGGTCATGTACGACAGGGACCTTCCGCCCGAGCAGCTCGTCCCGTTCGCGCGAGCGCTCGACGAGACGTCCGTGCACGACCTGTGGGTCGTCGAGGACCTCGGCTGGACCGGCGGCATCTCGGCGGCGGCCACCGCGCTCGCCGCCACCTCCCGGCTGCGCGTCGGCATCGGCATCACGCCCGCGCCGCTGCGCAATCCGGCGCTGCTGGCCATGGAGCTGGGCAACCTCGCCCGGCTGCACCCCGGGCGGCTGGCCGCGGGCATCGGCCACGGCGTGGGCGACTGGATGCGCCAGGTGGGCGCGGCCGTCCCGTCGCCGCTCTCCCTCCTTGATGAGACCATCACGTCCGTACGCGCGCTGCTGCGCGGCGAGCGCGTCACCCTCGACGGCAAGGAGGTGCACCTGGACGGGGTGTCGCTGGTGCACCCGCCGATCGTCGTGCCGCCCGTGCTCGCCGGCGTGAAGGGACCGCGCTCGCTCGCCCTGTCGGGACGGGTGGCCGACGGCACGATCCTGCCCGAGGGCATCGCGCCCGCCGACCTGCCCGAGTACGTCTCGCGCATCGGCGGCGGTCCCGGACACGAGCTGGTCGTGTTCGCTTACCTGGGGCTCGGCGGCGAGACCGAGGCGACCCGCGCGGCCGTGGCGGGGCAGGCCGGGTTCCTGGGGGTGGCGCCTGAGCAGGTGGCGGTCGCCGGGGGCACACCTGCGGAGGCGGCGGCGCACGTCAAGCAGTTGTGGGCCGCCGGTGCCGCCACGGTGGCGGTCCGGCCGCTTGGGGCTGATCCGTTGGGGCAGGTGAAGGCGCTGCTAACGGCGCTCTGAGCAGGGGGCGGCTCGCCCGGCCCTTTCCTGTCGGCCCTGTCCACCCCTGCCTGGCTCGCCCGGATGGTCCGCCTTTGGGGGTTCGTGGGATCGTCGGCGGCACCCCGAGCCGGGACCCGCCACGGGACCGGCCGAAAGACCGATGCCTTGGGCGGTGCGTTCGTCCGGACGGCCGATGGCCGGGCCGCCCCGCTCGGCCAGCATCGTGGAGCATGAGGAAGATCGCGGCACTTGCGGCATGTACGACGCTCCTCGCGGCGGCCACCGCCGGTTGCAGCCTGAACGCCCAGGAGGTCCACGCCTCCCAGGCGTTCCCCCACACGGGCGACAGCCTGAAGATCGACGTGTCCATGGGCGGCGTCCGCGTGCTCCCCGGCTCGTACGGCACCGTCCAGGTCGAACGGTGGCTGCGCGGCAAGGCGGCCACCGACGACCCCTCGTGGTCCCTGCGCGACGGCACCCTGCGGCTCAGCGCCGACTGCACCATGGTCTTCGGCGACTGCGGCGCCCGCTACCACGTCAAGGTCCCGCCCGGCGTCCGGCTCTCTGTCGAAGCGGACGACGGCGTCATACTCAACGGCCTTACCCAGGACATCGACGCGGTCAGCCGCGAACGCATCCAGGTCACCCGCGCCTCCGGGCGGCTGCGGCTGCGCGCCGACGGCCCCGTGCAGGGCATCAACCTCACGTCGCGGGACGTACGCGTCCGCACCGACTACGGCGGCATCGACCTCGCCTTCACCGCGCGGCCCGGCAAGCTCGACCTGGAGTCGAACGACGGGCCGGTGACGGCGCGGGTGCCATCGGGCACGTACGCCGTCACCGCCGTCACCGAGACCGGGCGGCGGCGGACGGAGGTCGAGCACGACCGCAAGGCCGACGCCAGGATCGTGGCCCGCAGCGACACGGGCGACGTCCGCATCCTGAAGAAGTGACCGCGTCCACGGGAATGCGGTCACCTGCGCGGCCTGCCTTGGGAGCGCGGTCACCTGCAGAAGGCCCTGCGCCTTGCGGAAGGCGACCGCCCACAGAACCCCCTGCACCTTCGGAAAGCGACCACCCGCGGAACGCCCTCAGCCGACGCGCTCGAAGGGGGTCGGGGACTGGCCGGTCCAGCGGTAGAGGCGGGCGATGCCGGTGTGCTTGGAGACGCCGTCCTCGGTGCTCGTGCCCGCCTCGGCCGCGTAGAACAGCCCGCGCCCGAGCGAGATCAGCCCGTACTCACCGTTGAACCGCCAGCCCCGCACCCCCGTGGCCGGGTCCTGGAGGCCGCCCTTGGCCAGCGTGAGCAGCTTGCCGCGCTCCGGCTGCGGCTGGCCGGCGATCTCGCCCGTCCTCGGCCGGGCGCGGCCGTCCACGATGAAGAACGGGTAGTTGGGGAACTGCGGCTTCGAGCCCTGGTAGACGGCGAGCATCCAGTCGCCGGTGTGCTCGTCGTATTCGAGGTTCTGGACGCCGTACCTGGTGTTGCCGGTGTAGGCGAAGTACTTACCGTCCACACGCTCGGGGCCGCTCTTGTGCGGGGCGCTCTCAGTGAGCGGGCGCTCGTACTTCTTCCAGTGGCGGATGTCGTACTGAAGCAGGACCTGGTGGTCGTTGTCCTGGCGGCCGGTGTTGGCGTACACGCCGTACGCGACGGTGAGCCGCCGCGGGCCGCCCTTCTTGCCGAACGCGGGGCCGAAGGCGACGCCGTCGATGCCGCTGCAGCCGTAGCGGTGATCGGGCGTGTCGGCCACGTTGCCGTCGAAGACGCCGTCACCGTTCATGTCGGCGGTGTAGTCCTTCACGACCTCCTTGAGGTAGACCGTGCTGACCACGTCGTCGGTCTGGGCGTCCATGCCGGGGCGGTTGATGCGGTCGACGTCGAAGATCGCGATGTAGAACGACTCCTGCTCCTTGTATTCGAGCGAGCCGTACACGCGGCCGTCCTGGGTGTTGAAGTCGAGGTCGCCCAGGTGGCCGGTGAAGCCGGTGACGGAGCCGACGAGGTTGCCGTCCAGGTCGGTCTTGACGAGCACGTTCGTGAAAGAGAAGTACATGTACCCCTTCCGCTCGTCGATCGCCATGCCCTGAACGTGCCCCTCCGTCCATGCGCCGCCGGAGATCTCCAGCGGGAGGCGCTGCGGGCGGCGGGCGGCCGCGTCGACGCCGGACGTCTCGGCGCCGGGGGCGGCGAGTGCGGGGGCCGGGGCCGCCAGAAGGGTGAGAGCGGAGGTCGTGGCGAGGGTGAGCGTGAGGGCTTTGCGCATGGTGCGGTACTCGCTTCATTGATCGTGGATCAAGGCGGATATGACCGTATGCCGCCCAGGTGACACCGTTTGACCGCGAACTGAACGCAGGGCAAAACCCTTACAAACCGCACGCACACCCTGAAACAGGACATTGCCCGGCTCCTCAGGAGGCGGCGACCAGCTCCACCTCGAACCCGTCCTCGTTCTCCAAGTACGCCGCGTAGTGGGTGTCACCGCCCGCGTACGGATGCCGGTCGGGGAACATCAGCGTCCACCCGTACGCGACCGCCTCCTTCACCAGCTCGTCCACCCGCTCGCGGCTCCCGGCGTGGAAGGCCAGGTGGTTGAGCCCCGGCCGCAGCCGCTCGTGCCGGTCGGACGTCAGCGCCGGCGACTGCTCGACCACCACGTACGTCTCCCCCCGCCGCCAGCTCCGCCCGTCGGGCCAGTCCTGGAAGGTCGCGTACCCGAGCGCTTCGAGCAACCACCCCCAGCTCTTGACGGCCCGCCCCAGGTCGGGAACCCAGATCTCGATGTGATGCACCGCACCGGCAACGCCCTCATCGGCCATGCCGCCGACCCTACGCCGCCCGACCGACAAGATCGCCGCACCTGCGTAGCATGTGCGCATGTTAGGGCTATTGATCTTGGTCGCTCCGCCGGCGACCCTGGTGCTGGCCGCGGTTCCGTTCGCGGCCCGATCGGCTCCGGCGCGCCGGCCGTACCGGCTGCGTAGAGCGCGTGTGCTGCGCGGGACGATCATCACGGCGGCCGGGCTGGCTGTCCTGGCGCGCAGCGTGTGGGCCACGCGGTGGGGCGTCTACCACGACGACGGCAGCTCCGCGATGTGGTTCCTGGTGTCTCTCTTCGGCGGCGTGCTGCTCTTATGGGGAGCGGCCCACTTCGTCCCTTGGATGCTCGCGGCCCTCGACCGCCGCAGCACCCGCTTTCCGCGAGCCCTCCGCCTGGCGACCCGCAGACTGGGCGGAGGGCTCGCCCGTACGTCGGCGGGCGCGGCGTCCGGCATGATCGTCATCGCCACCACCACGCCCCTGCTGATCCTCGGCCCCACCATGCAGGCCCAGAATGAGGGGCGCTATCGGCCGCTGGCCCGCGCCGGCGCCGCGGTCATCGGGGCCGACACCGCAACGGAGCCGGCCACCGTACGGTCGATCATCGACCAGGAGCTACCCGGCGTACCGCTCCTGACCGCCGGCATCCGCACCCTCTCCCCCTCCTTCAACGCCTTCGACGGAACGGAACTCGTGGGCGAGACGTACGTCGGGGGCCAAGCCCTGCTCCGCCACCTCACCGGAAACCCGGACATCCCCTACGACCCCGCCACCGCCGTCCTGGTGTCGGCCGACATCGAACAGCAGGGCTACATCCCGATCCACTACACACTGTCCGGCATCGACTCGGTCACATACCTCCCCGTCATCTCCGTACCGCCGCCCGAGCCCGATTGGGAGGCGCTGTTCGTGCCGGAGGAAGCGGCGCGCACGCTCGGTGTCACGGTGACACCCAACCGGTTCATCATCGACCCCGCCCATCACCAGGTCTCGATCGCCGAGGAGGAACGCCTCGCGCGGCGCCTGCTCGTATTCGGGTTCGTGCACGTCGAACGCGGGTTCCAGCCCACGACCGCCTGGTACGTGGTCGCGGCCCTGCCCTTGCTCGCCGTGGCCGCCGTGGTGCGGGCATCCCGGTCGTTCGCGCCTACCGCGTCCTGCGTAGGCTCAGCGCGGGCTCGTCGCTGACCCTGCGCCTCCTCACCGCCGCCCGCGCCTTGACCGCCTCGCTCTGCTCTACCGCGCTCGGCGGCCTTATAGGCATCGGTGTCGGTCTGTGCGTGCTCCGGGCGAAGAACGCCTACTCCTTGGAGCCCGCCCCGCTACCCTCCTTCTCCCCGTGGCCTGCCGTGACCGCGCTCCTTGCGGGGCTCCCTGTGCTCACCGCCCTGGCCGCCGCCCTCCTGCCGCCGTCCTGGCTCACCGGCCGCGGCACCGCGCGCTGAAGCGGATTCCAGATATCGGGTGGATCATCACCATGGCTCCCATTGCGGGCGAGTGGAAGTGGCGGGCCCGGCTGTCATGGCTGTCGTCCGTTCTCCTGTCCGGCGCCGACTGAGACGTCGAGGCCCACCCGCGGTTCTCGGGCTGGGCGGCCGAGCGCGGGCTGCTGCACGAGTGGTGACTCACCTCAATGCCTCAGCCTCTTCCCACCGGCCCAAATCATTCAGCACGCTCGCCAGTCTGCTTCGGCTGGCCAGCGTGTCAGGATGCTCCTCACCCCAGCACTCGACGCCGCGCTTCAAGCACCGCCCGATGCCCGGCCTCTGCTTCTTCCAAGCGCCCTAGGTTTCCCAGCACGCTCGCCAGATTGCCCCGGCTGGTCAGTGTGTCCGGGTGCTCCTCACCGAACACTGGGCGCCGTACTTCCAGCACCGCTCGAAGCTCAGTTTCCGCCTCGTCCAACCGTCCCAAGCCAAACAGCAGGAACGCCAGGGTTTCCACATGTGGGCTCAGCATTCGCCGCCGCATTCGACGCTCAGCCACAGGAAGGTCCGCCGAAGCAGCCCAGGCGTCGGCCAGCCAGGTCAGCGCAAGCTCCGGCGCGGAGTCTCCCTCATCGGTCCTCGTCTCATCCTTGGCAGCGACGACATCCTGGATGAGCCGGTGCACGGAGACGGTGTCCTCGGTCAGAGTGACGAGGCTGTAGGAGTTCAGAAGCCGTAGCGCGTCTAGCACCTGGAGCCGAGCGCCGTCGGCGCCCAGGATGTCGCGGGGGATGTCGTCTGGGGCATAACAGGCCAGTATCCGCAGCAGACGCACCGCGTAAGGGTTGCGTTCGCCAATGGTCTCCAGATGTACGTGCCAGAGCCGGGCGATGGTGCGTTCGGCGTCCTCGGCCTCCGGGGAGGCGGCGTACATGTGCGCGGGATGGGCCGTCAGCAGATCGAGGTATTCATGGGCGCTGATCTGGGCCTCACGGATAGCCAGTCCACCGCTCCGTTGCCGAGCCCATGGTCTGCGGCGAACTCCTCCGCCCACACCTGGAACGCCTCGTCCAGGTTCACGAGCGTGTTGTCGAGATCGAAGAGGGCGAGGCGCTGCATGACCCGATCGTATGGACGCGAGGCGTCTCCGTGCGCTCTGCTCCGTGTCTCACGGAACAGCCACGGAACAGCGCCCGTTGAGCGCCGGACTCGGGTGCCGGCGGACCCCGGCTCTCCGCTGTCAAGAACCGGGGTTTCCGCTGCTCAGAGCCCTACTTGAGGAGCTGGCGGGCCATCACCATGCGCTGGATCTGGTTGGTGCCCTCGTAGATTTGCGTGATCTTGGCGTCGCGCATCATGCGCTCGACCGGGAAGTCCTTCGTGTACCCGTATCCACCCAGGAGCTGGACCGCGTCGGTGGTGATCTCCATGGCGGCGTCCGAGGCGAGGCACTTGGCGGCGCTCGACAGGTACGTGAGGTCCTTCTGCGGCTCGCCGTTCATGGCGCGTTCGGACTTGGCCGCCGCGTGGTACGTGAGCTGCCGGGCCGCCTCCAGTTTCATGCCCATGTCGGCGATCATGAACTGGAGCCCCTGGAAGTCGGCGATGGGCCGGCCGAACTGCTTGCGCTCCTTGACGTACCCGATCGCGAAGTCGAGCGCGCCCTGGGCGATGCCGATGGCCTGGGCGGCGATGGTGATGCGGGTGTGGTCGAGGGTGGCGAGGGCGGTCTTGAAGCCGGTGCCCGGCTCGCCGATCATGCGGTCGGCCGGGATGCGGACGTTGTCCAGGATGACCTGGCGGGTGGGCGAGCCCTTGATGCCGAGCTTCTTCTCCTTGGGCCCGAAGGACACGCCTTCGTCCGACTTCTCCACGACGAAGGCGGAGATGCCGCGCGCGCCGGCCGACGGGTCGGTGACGGCCATGACGGTGTAGTACTCGCTCACGCCGGCGTTGGTGATCCACATCTTGGTGCCGTTGAGCACGTACGAGTCCCCGTCGCGGACGGCCCGCGTCTTCATGGACGCCGCGTCGGAGCCCGCCTCAGGTTCCGACAGCGCGTACGAGAACATCGCCTCCCCGCGCGCCACCGGCGGCAGGTAGCGGGACTTGAGCTCCTCGGAGGCCGACAGCAGCAGCGGCACGGTGCCGAGCTTGTTGACGGCCGGGATCAGGGACGACGACGCGCAGGCGCGGGCCACCTCCTCGATGACGATCACCGTGGCGAGCGCGTCGGCCCCGGCGCCGCCGTACTGCTCCGGCACGTGCACCGCGTGCAGCTCCGCCGCCACGAGCGCCTTATAGACGTCCCAGGAGAACTCCTCGGTCTCGTCGATCTCGGCGGCGTGCGGCGCGATCTTCTCGTCGGCCAGGGCCCGTACGGTCTCCCTGAGCATGTCGTGCTCTTCGGCGGGCGCGTAAAGAGGGAAGCTCATGCTTCAGATACTAGGACGTCCGACCATCTTGTTACCAGCTAGTACGGTTTGCGAAGATGCGCAGGTGGCACGTACGAGGTAGCGAGGCCCCGGTAGCATGCCTGCCTGCGCGATCGAAAGGAGCCCACTCGTGCCATACCGCCTCACGGTGATCGGGACCGGCTACCTCGGAATCACCCATGCGGCGTGCATGGCTGATCTCGGGTTCGAGGTCCTCGGCCTCGACGTCGACGCCGACAAGATCCGACGTCTCAACGCCGGTGATCTCCCCATTCACGAACCCGGTCTCGAACCCGTGCTGCGCCGTGGCCTCGAATCAGGACGGCTCCGCTTCACCACCTCGTACGAGGAGGCCGCCGCGTTCGGCGACGTGCACTTCATCTGCGTCGGCACGCCGCAGAAACGCGGCGAGTACGCCGCGGACGTCTCGTACATGGACAGCGCCGTCGAATCCCTCGCCCCGCTGCTCGACCGCGAGTGCCTGGTCGTGGGCAAGTCGACGGTCCCCGTCGGCACCGCCGAGCGCCTGGCCGACAAGCTCGCCCGGCTCGCCCCCGCCGGCGCCCAGGCCGAGCTGGCTTGGAACCCCGAGTTCCTGCGCGAGGGCTTCGCCGTCGAGGACACCCTCCACCCCAACCGCATCGTGCTGGGCGTGCGCAGCGAGCGCGCCGAGAAGATCCTGCGCGAGGTGTACGAGCCGATCGGCGACGTTCCGATCGTGGTGGCCGACTACGCGACGGCCGAGCTGGTCAAGACGGCCGCGAACGCCTTCCTCGCCACCAAGATCTCC
Source organism: Nonomuraea fastidiosa (assembly GCF_042751225.1). Lineage (NCBI taxonomy): Bacteria > Bacillati > Actinomycetota > Actinomycetes > Streptosporangiales > Streptosporangiaceae > Nonomuraea > Nonomuraea fastidiosa. Next base: position 4,132,149 of record NZ_CP170570.1, on the reverse strand, counting down.
TTCATCAACGCCATGGCCGAGGTCTGCGAGGCCGCTCACGCCGACGTGACGCTGCTGTCCGAGGCTTTGTCGTACGACGACCGCATCGGCGGGCGCTATCTCAACGCCGGGCTCGGCTTCGGCGGCGGCTGCCTGCCCAAGGACATCAGGGCCTTCATGGCGCGGGCCGGCGAGCTGGGCGCCGACCAGGCGCTGACGTTCCTGCGCGAGGTGGACGCCATCAACATGCGCCGCCGGGCCCGCATGGTCGACCTGGCCCGCGAGCTGGCCGGAGGCTCCTTTCACGGCTGCACGGTCGGCGTGCTCGGGGCGGCGTTCAAGCCGGACTCCGACGACATCCGCGACTCCCCCGCGCTCGATGTGGCCGTCACGATCGGCGACCAGGGCGGGACGGTCACCGTGTACGACCCCATCGCCCTCGACAACGCCCGCAAGGCGCACCCCGAGCTGAACTACGGCGATTCGGCCATCGAGGCGGTACGCGGGGCGCATGTGGTGCTGCTGCTCACCGAGTGGCAGGAGTTCGTCCGGCTCGATCCCGACGAGCTGGGTGCCGTCGTCGCCGCCCGGCGCATCGTGGACGGGCGCAACGCGCTCAACGCCGAGGCCTGGCGCTCGGCCGGCTGGCACTACCGCGCCCTCGGCCGCCCCTGACCGGCCGGCTGGCACTACCACGCCCTCGGCCGCCCCTGAGCGGCCGTTCCGGCATTCGGGGCTCCGCTGGTCGCGAGCCGGTACGGCTCGTTGAGCCGCTGGTGGAGGGCCGATGCGCGCCCTCCGGGCAGCCGTTCAGGTCAGGTGGCGCACCCACTGCGTGAGCAGCGGGCGGTAGCCCCGTCGTGCCCAGAACGGGGTGGAGAGCGGGTTCGGCAGGGCGTGGTGGAGCAGCACGGACGACACGCCCTCGGCCGCCGCGTGCGCGTGTGCGACCTCGGTCAGCGCCGCCCCGACGCCGCGCCCCCGCGCCGGCGGCTCGACGTACATCACCCCGAGGTACGCCACCGGCGCGTCGTTCACCCACCCCGAGATCCATCGGGCGCGTACGGGCGGCTCGACGATGACGCAACCCACCGGCTCGCCGTCCACCTCGGCCAGCCAGCACCACTCCAGCGGCAGCACCTCGCCCGCCACCGACTCCCTGATCCGGTCGGGGGTGGACGGCCTGGGCGTCACCCAGCCGAACTGGGCGTCGAAGGCGGCCAGGCGTTCGTACATCGCCGAGACCGTGTCAACGTCGCCCTGGCCCGCCGCGCGGATCTTCACCGGTGAGGCGGGCGGGGCGGGCGCGTCGTGCGGGCGCAGGCGGTGGACGGAGACCGCCACGGTGGGGGCGAAGCCGCGTACGGCCAGCGCTCTGACCGGGACGGTGTCGCGGCTCGGCCAGACCACGCTCAGCGCCTGCTCGGGCTCGTCACCGCGCGGCATCTCCAGCCAGCGGTCGAGCAGCGCCCCGAGCGCTTTCTGCGGATCGGGGCCGGACACCCGGGCGCGCAGCCGGTGGACGATGAGCGGTGACCACGCGGCCTGGAGGCTGCCGGGGTCGAGCCGGTCCACGTTGACCAGGCCGACGCCGCCAGGCACCTCAAGCGGCACGTCGTGCTCCCTGACGACCAGCGCGCCCTGGTCGGCCACGAGCGGGTCAACAGCGCGTACGCGGGCCTCGTGGCCCTTGATCGGGTCGTCGTCCATGGCTAGGCACCCTATCCACGGAAAACCCCAGGATAAAAGGCATGCGCCCCTTTAGGACAGCCGGGGGTCGCACCGCCGCCGACCGGCCGGCAACGCCCCACGCCTCCGCCCTGGCACCGCCGAAACGCCCCGTCCGGCGGCCAGAGCAGGCAGCCGTCTCGGGGGCCGCACAGAGCCCACGTAGCGACGGCACGCGGGCGGGGAGGCCGCACGCGGGCGCGGAGACGCCACATCGGCGGGTGAGCCGGGCGAGGGTGAGCGCTGAGTCGCCGCCGCGGAGCCGGACGGCCCGAGCAAGGGACGGCCTACAGGTCGGCGGCCTCGGCGCGGAGGCGCTCGCCCTTCGCGTACGCCTGCTCCTTCAGCTTCCCCTGGAACTCCTCCATCCGCGCCCGCAGCCCCTCGTCAGAAGCGGCGAGGATGCGGACGGCGAGGAGGCCGGCGTTGCGGGCGCCGCCGACGGCGACGGTGGCGACGGGCACTCCGGCCGGCATCTGCACGATCGACAGCAGCGAGTCCATGCCGTCGAGGTACTTCAGCGGCACCGGGACCCCGATGACGGGCAGCGGGGTGACGGAGGCGAGCATGCCGGGGAGGTGGGCGGCGCCGCCGGCGCCGGCGATGATGACCTTGATGCCCCGGGAGGCGGCCTGGCGGCCGTACTCGATCATCTCGAGCGGCATGCGGTGCGCCGAGACCACGTCGGCCTCGAACGGCACGCCGAACTCGGCGACCGCCTCGGCGGCGGCCTTCATGACCGGCCAGTCGGAGTCGCTGCCCATGACGATGGCGACGGTCATGTGTACTCCCCTGTCATGAGGTAGACGGCGGCGTGGCGGGCGCGGGCGCGCACCTTCTCGAGGTTGGAGCCGAGCGCGGTGACGTGGCCGATCTTGCGGCCGGGCCGCACCTCCTTGCCGTAGAAGTGCAGCTTGATGCCGGGGTCGTGGGCGAGCACGTGCTCGTAGCGCTTGAACAGGTCGGGGTCGTCGCCGCCGAGCAGGTTGGCCATGACGACATGCTGGGCGGTCATGCGGGGCGAGCCGAGCGGCAGGTCGAGCACGGCGCGCAGGTGCTGCTCGAACTGCGAGGTGGTGGCGCCCTCGATGGTCCAGTGGCCGCTGTTGTGGGGGCGCATGGCCAGCTCGTTGACCACGATGCCGCGCGCGGTCTCGAACATCTCGACGGCGAGCAGCCCGGTGACGCCCAGCTCGTTGGCGATCTGCAGGCCGATGTGCTGGGCGCGCGCGGCGGCCTCGGGGTCGAGGTCGGGGGCGGGCGCGATGACCTCGACGCAGATGCCGTCGCGCTGGACGGTCTCGACGACGGGGTAGCTGACGCCCTGGCCGTGGGGCGAGCGGGCGACCAGCACGGCCAGCTCGCGCTCGAACGGCACGAACGCCTCGGCCATCAGCTCGACGCCGGTCGCGAACGCCTCGGCGGCCTCTTCCGGCGTGTGGCAGACCCACACGCCGCGCCCGTCGTAGCCACCGCGCACGGCCTTGAGCACGACGGGCCAGCCGTGGGCGCCGGCGAAGTCGGTGACGTCGTCGAGCGAGGCGACGCGCCGCCAGGCCGGGCAGGGCACGCCGATGGCGCTCAGCCGTTCGCGCATGACCGCCTTGTCCTGGGCGTGGACGAGGGCGTCGGCGCCGGGGCGGACGGTGTGGCCGGCGGCGATCAGGGCCTTGATGTGCTCGGTGGGCACGTGCTCGTGGTCGAACGTGACGACGTCGCACCCCTGGGCGAACTCGCGGAGCACATCAAGATCGCGATAGTCTCCGAGGCGCGTGTCGACGATGACCCTGGCCGCGCTCTCGTCCGGAGTGTTGGCCAGCACCCGCAACTCGACGCCGAGCGCGATGGCGGGCGGCTGCGACATCCTGGCGAGCTGGCCCGCGCCGACGATGCCGACGACCGGTCCGATGGGGCTGATGGCACTCACGCCAGGTGAGCTTACCGGGACGCAACCACTTACCCCGCCCGGCCCCGGACCTTCCGGGTGATCGTTACGGCTCGTCAGCGGGCCGATCAGGGCGTGGGAGCTGGACGGCCGTTCCGGGTTCGCCTGACTGGCACGACCGCCCAGCGATTCGCGTGCCCTCGAACTGCAGGGAAGCGTAATGCCTACTTAACGGGCATGCCGCACATAGGGCGATTTTTCTGCAGACCATCTTTGCGGGGTATGTTCGTACGCCTGACGCCCGGCCTACGTCGCGGCCGGTACGCTGAGTGGACCACGCTCGACGTGGGTCACGCTCGACGTGGACCACGCCCGGCGAGGCGAGGCTCGATGAGGGAAGGGACCGAGCAGAGACGTGACTTTCGCCAAGCGGCTCTACCAGCGGTTCGCCTCTCTCGTGCACGAGCTGGCCAAGTTCGGCAGCATCGGGGCGGTCGCGTTCGTCCTCGACACGAGCCTGCTCAACCTCTGCAACGTCGTCATCGGCCTCGGCCCGCTGACCTCCAAGGTCGTCGCCACCACGATCTCCACGACCTTCGCCTATCTCGGCAACCGCTACTGGACCTTCCGCCACCGCGAGCAGAGCGGTCTTGGCCGCGAATACTTCCTGTTCTTCCTGCTCAACGGCATCGCCCTGCTGTTCGGCATGCTGACGATCGGCTTCACCACGTACACGCTGGGCCTGCACGACACGCTCAGCTTCAACATCGCCAACATCGTGGGCGTTGGGCTCGGCACCCTGTTCCGTTACTGGTCGTACAAGAAGTGGGTGTTCCTGGAGGCCACCGAGCCCATCCCGGTGGAGCTGCCGGAGGGCGGCGTCAGGCAGGACCGCTGACCACCCTGTTACGGCCGTCGTCGTCGGCCGGGCGCAGGAAGATGGCGAACGTCGCCGGCCTGCGCCGCACCAGCTCGAGCCGGCCGCCGTCGGCGGCGGCCAGCGCACGGGCCAGCGTCAGGCCGAGTCCGGTGCCTCCGCCGCCGCTGACGTTCCTGTCGAAGATCTTGGGGGCGATGTCGTCGGCGATGCCGGGTCCCTCGTCGGACACCTCGATCACCACGTAGTTGTCGCCGCAGGTGGTGGAGACGGTGACCGTGCCGCCGCCGTGCCGCAGGGAGTTCTCCAGCAGCGAGGCGATGACCTGGCCGAAGCCGCCGGTGGTGGCCATCGCTTTCAGCCCGCGTGTGCCTTCGAGCCGCAGCTCGCGCCCGGCGTCCTTGAACACCGGCTCCCACTCGGTCATCTGCTGTGACAGCACCTCGTCCACGGCCACCGGCTCGGCCTGGGCGTGCCGCTGCCGGCGGGCCGCGGCGAGCAGCTCGTCGATGACCGCGGTGAGCCGTTCGGCCTGCACGATCGCCGCCTCGCCCTCCTCGCGGACCACATCGGGCTCGTGGGCCGAGGCCACGATCTCCTCCAGGCGCATCGTCAGCCCCGTCAAGGGGGTGCGGAGCTGATGCGAGGCGTCGGTGGCGAACTCGCGCTCGCGGGTGAGCAGGTCGGAGATGCGGGTGGCGCTGCGGTCGAGCACCTGCGCCACGCGATCCAGCTCGGGGATGCCGTAGCGGTGCTTGCTCGGCCGCGCGTCACCTGACCCCAGCCGGTCGGCGATCTTCGCCAGGTCCTGCAACGGCAGCGTGAGCCGCCGCGACTGCACGACGGCCAGGCTCACGGCGACCGCCAGGGCGGCGCCGGCCAACGCGACGATGAGCAGCAGCCGAGCCCGTACGTCCTGCTCGACCTGGTCGCGGTCGCGACTGATGCGCACATAGATGCCGGTATTGGTCTGGGCGTCCTCGGTCATCAGGTGACCCGACGGCGGGGGGTCGCCGACGACGGTCACCCTCAGGGGGGTTCCGCGTTCCCAGATCTGTATGAATCTGCCCGGATACTTCTGTTCCAGTTGCTGGGGGTCGAGCGGCGTCTCCTGGATGCGGGCGTACTCCACCTCGCCCACGAGACGCTTGGCCTCCGCCCCGAGCTCCTTAGCCGCCTCATCGACGATCAGGCGGCTGACGACGACGCCCAGGGGGACCCCCAGCAGCAGGACCGCGATGACCGCGACGAGCAGCGTGGAGGAGAGCAGTCGGCGGCGCATCTCCTACTCGCGCTCGAACCTGAAGCCGACCCCCCGGACCGTGGTGATGTAACGCGGCTTGGCGGCGTCGTCGCCCAGCTTCCGACGCAACCAGGAGATGTGCATGTCGAGCGTTTTCGTGGACCCCCACCAGTTGGTGTCCCACACCTCGCGCATGATCTGCTCACGGGTGACGACCTTGCCCGCGTCGCGTACGAGCACGCGAAGCAGGTCGAACTCCTTGGTCGTCAGGTGCAGCTCCTTGTCCCCCATCCAGGCGCGGCGCGAATCGGCGTCGATCCGCACGCCCTGGACGACCGGGGTCTCGGAGGTGCCACGCCGCAGCAGCGCCCGCACTCTGGCGAGCAGCTCCGCGAGGCGGAACGGTTTCGTCACGTAGTCATCGGCGCCCGCGTCGAGACCGACGACGGTGTCGACCTCGTCGACGCGTGCCGTGAGAATCAGAACCGGAGTGCCGTGCCCCTCGGCGCGGATCCGGCGGGCGACCTCCAGGCCGTCCATCTCTGGCAGCCCAAGGTCGAGAACAATGAGATCGATGCCGCCCGAAAGGGCCCTCTCCAAGGCTTGAGGGCCGTCGGGGCTCACCTCGACCTGATAGCCCTCGCGGCGCAGTGCGCGCGCAAGCGGCTCGGAAATCGAGGTGTCATCCTCGGCGAGAAGAACGCAGGTCATAAAGCGATCGTAGGACCTTAGGCGATCGTTTCCCGGGTTGAGCGCGCGGTTTGACTCGTCGTTGACCTATCCATTGACCTGGGCAAACACAGCTAAAATACGTTAGGGGGTGATTAAAACACCACCGCTTGCGTTGCGCGGGTCAACGGGGTGGTCATGCCCGTTCGGGAACGCCGCAATCACCACGACCGGCTAATGATCGGCGTTTCTCGCATAAGTCGCCGAAAATCGATCAAGCGGAAATGTCGCTGTTTTCAGGCGAGCGCCGTTCGGCGGGCCCGAGCGGTACAGTGCGAGCCTTCCGGCCGAGGGGAAACGGGCCTGATCGATCCGGGAGGCCGGGGCGCGCGGCTGAGGAGCCGCGGCGCACCCCGGGAGGGGCCACGGATGAGTGCGTACGGGCCGGCGCGGAGCACCCGGGCGTCCCGGCGTCCGTCGAGGGGCTTCGAGCGCCGGCGACGGCGACGGCGACGGCGGGACCGGTCAGTTGTAGTCGTTGTCGAACGAGCGAGGCTCGGCGTAACGCGCCAGGTAGAGCTGCTCGCCCAGGGTCTGGATCAGCTCCAGCTCGGTTTCGAGGTAGTCGATGTGCTCTTCCTCGTCCTTGAGGATGTCCTCGAAGATGTTCGCCGAGGTGATGTCGCCCTTCTCGCGCATGAGCTGGATGGCCGGCCGCAGCCGCTGCACCACCGCCATCTCCACCTCCAAGTCGGCCTGGATCTGCTCGGGCACGGTCTGCCCAATGTGGAGCGTTCCAAGCCGCTGATAGTTGGGCAGGCCCTCGAGGAAGAGGATGCGGTCGGTGAGCCGCTCGGCGTGGCGCATCTCCTCGATGGACTCGTCGCGGGTGCGCTTGGCGAGCTTGGTGTATCCCCAGTTCTCCTGCATCTTGGCGTGCAGGAAGTACTGGTTGATCGCGGTCAGCTCGGCGGTGAGCTGTTCGTTGAGCAACTCGATGATCTGCCTATCGCCCTGCATAACGGGCCCCTCATCGTCGATCCGGTCATGCGGTCGTCAGTTCCTGAGACCTTTTCAGGATCGCACAGATCTTCCGAACACAACGGGCACAGTCACCACCGGCACCAGTGGTGTCGCGGATCTGCTTGGCGCTGGTCGCCCCGGCGGCGATGCAGTCGTGCACTTCGTTCTCGGTCACGGCACGACAGATGCACACGTACATTGCTGGGGGCATGCCTTTCACACGCAGGGATGAGGGAGACCGCCTTAGGTAAGGCACACCTAAAGATAACCCACTGAGGTTAGGCTTGCCTACGTCGGGTCGGTCACACGCGCCGGATCCTCGCAGGTGAAAGGCCTTTCGCGCGTCAGAAGGGCCCCGGCTCAGCATCACAAGGCCCCTGGCTCAGCGTCAGGAGGCCCGGCTCGGCATCACGAGGCCCCGGCTCGGCATCACGAGGCCCCGGCTCAGCGTCGGAAGGCCCCGGCTCAGTGGCCGCGGGCGATCCACTCCTCCAGGTGCGGCGCCTCGGCGCCGATGGTGGTGGAGTCGCCGTGCCCGGTGTGGACGACCGTCTCCGGCGGCAGCGTCAGCAGCCGGTCCCTGATCGAGTCGATGATCGTCTCGAACGAGCTGTAGGACCGCCCGGTCGCACCCGGCCCGCCCTTGAACAGCGTGTCACCGCTGAACAGCGCCCCCAGGTCGGGCGCGAACAGGCAGACCGCGCCCGGCGAGTGGCCCGGCGTGTGCAGAATCTGCAGCGCGATGCCGCCCACGGTGAGCTTGTCGCCGTCGCCGAGCGGCTCGTACGACACCTCGGGCCCGTACACCTGCTCCCACAGCACCTGGTCGGCCGGGTGCAGCCGGATCGGCGCGCCCGTGCGCTCGGCCAGCTCGCGGGCGGCGTTGATGTGGTCGTTGTGCGCGTGGGTGCAGACGATGGCCCGCACGCTGCGCCCGCCCGCACGCTCGGCGATCGCCGTCGCGTCGTGGGCGGCGTCGATGACCACGACCTCGCGGGCGTCGCCGACCAGCCAGACGTTGTTGTCGACGTCCCACGTGCCGCCGTCCAGCGAGAACGTGCCCGAGGTGATGACCCTGTCGATCATCAGAAGACCACCACCGAACGCAGCACCTCGCCCCTGTGCATCTTCGCGAACGCCTCCTCGACCTGCTCGACCCCGATCGTCTCGGAGACGAACTTGTCGAGCGGCAGGCGGTTTTGCAGGAACAGGTCGATGAGCATGGGGAAGTCGCGCGACGGCAGGCAGTCGCCGTACCAGGAGGACTTCAGCGCGCCGCCGCGGCCGAACACGTCGAGCAGCGGCAGGTCGATGCGCATCTCCGGGGTCGGCACGCCGACGAGCACCACCGTGCCGGCCAGGTCGCGGGCGTAGAACGCCTGCTCGTACGTCTCGGGCCTGCCCACCGCCTCGACCACCACGTCCGCGCCGAAGCCGCCGGTCAGCTCGCGGATCGCCTCGACCGGGTCGTTCTCGCGGGAGTTGACCGTGTGGGTGGCGCCGAACTGGCGGGCCCACTCCAGCTTGCGGTCGTCCACGTCGACCGCGATGATCTTCGCCGCGCCGGCCAGCGAGGAGCCGAGGATGGCCGCGTCGCCGACGCCGCCGCAGCCGATGACCGCCACGCTGTCGCCGCGGGTGACGCCGCCGGTGTTGATCGCCGCGCCGATGCCGGCCATCACGCCGCAGCCCAGCAGGCCCGCGACCTGCGCGGGCGCGTCGGCGGAGACCTTCGTGCACTGGCCCGCCGCGACGAGCGTCTTGTCGAGGAACGCCCCGATGCCGAGCGCGGGCGACAGCTCGGTGCCGTCCTTGAGCGTCATCTTCTGCTTGGCGTTGTGGGTGTTGAAGCAGTACCACGGCCGCCCGCGCAGGCAGGCCCGGCACTGGCCGCACACCGCGCGCCAGTTGAGGATCACGAAGTCGCCGGGCGCGACCTCGGTGACACCGGGGCCGACCGCCTCGACGACGCCCGCCGCCTCGTGTCCGAGCAGGAACGGGTAGTCATCGCTGATCCCGCCCTCCCGATAGTGCAGGTCGGTGTGGCACACGCCGCAGGCCTGCACGTTCACCACCGCTTCGCCCGGACCTGGGTCCGGCACGATCACCGTCTCGAGGGAAACTTCCTGGCCCTTGCCCCGGGCGACGACGCCCTGCACTTCGTACGGCATGCCAGCCATCTTGTGTCAGGAGGTTGATCTCCGCAAGGGACCGGGCGTGAGCACGCCGAGACCTTTGCGGACCGCGTCCCCGCCCGCGTCAGCGGCCGTCGATCTCCCCGTCGGAGGCGTCCTCCACGAGCCGGAACAGGTCGGTGCGGACGTCCTGGATCTTCGGGATGTCGCGCAGCACGATCTCGCCGCGCTCGCCCGCCGACTCGACCGTCAGCGTGCCGCAGCCGAGCAGGCGCTCGGCGAAGGTCTGGTCGGAGCTCACCGTGTTGACCTTGGCGATGGGAATCTCGTCGGTCGACTTGTTGAGCACGCCGGTGCTGATCGTGAAGCGGTGGGTGGTGAGCACGTAGCCGGTGTTCTTCCACTGCAGGTACGGCACGAACGACCAGATCGTCAGCAGGATGAGCCCGATGACCGCGACCGCGATCCTGGCGTAGGCGGCGTACTCGAAGTCGCCGGGGATGAAGTAGATCGCCGCGCCCGAGGCGAGGGCTATGAGGACCAGCGCGATGAAGGGACCGACGAGCCGCTTCCAGTGGGGGTGGAAGGATCGGACGCGCCGCTCACCCTGCGTCAGATGGTGGTCGGGAATGGTCATGGCCCAATCATGGCCCAAAACGTGCCATCAACGCTGCGTGCCTGCCATGCCACCGGAGGAAACCGGCTCGCTCACCCCGCCGGCCTGACGTGCACGACGTCGCCCGCGCTCAGCGTGTGACGCTCGCCGTCCGCCTCCACCTGTAGGTGGCCGTCCTTGTCGATGCCGGTGGCCAGGCCGGTGAGCGTGCGGTCGCCGGGCAGCTCGACCCTGACCCGCTGTCCCACGGTGGCGCTGGCCGCCAGGTAGGCCGAGCGCAGGCCGGCCGCCTCCGCGTCGCCGCCCGCCCGCGTCCAGTCGCGGTAGTGGGTCTCGACCTCGCGCAGCACGGCGCGCAGGAGCGGGTCGCGGTCGGTGCAGGCCGCCTTCTCGACGGCCAGCGACGTGGCGGTCTCGACGGGCAGCTCGTCATCGCGCAGCGAGACGTTGAGCCCCATGCCGATGACGACGGCGTCGCCCGAGCGCTCGGCCAGCACGCCGGCCAGCTTGCGCTCGCCGATCAGCAGGTCGTTGGGCCACTTGAGCCGGACGTCCACCTCGGCGATGCGGCGTACGGCCGAGGCGGCGGCGACGCCGTACAGCAGCGACAGCCAGCTCTGGGCCGCGATCGGCATCTGCGGCCTGAGCAGGATGGAGAACGTCAGTCCTGAACGGGGCGGCGCCGACCATGTGCGGCCCAGCCGCCCGCGGCCCGCCCGCTGCGCCTCCGCGATCAGCACCGTGCCCTCGGGCGCGCCGGCGCGGGCGGCCGCGGCCAGGTCGGCGTTGGTGGAACCGGTGCTGCCGACGACGGTGAGCGCGGTCCACAGCGAGCCGGGACGCACCAGGGCACGGGTGAGCGCCGCCTCGGACAGTGGCGGACGCTCGAGGTCGGAGTAGCGTGAGTCGGGCATCCCCCTATCTTCGCAGGGGGTAGGAGGGAGGGATGAGCATGCGTACGACTCCCCCGGCGGCGAGCGGCCGGGACGCGCAGGCGCGCCCTGGGCCGATCACCCGCGTCCGCGTCAGGGAGCTGACCGGCGCGTCGGGCCGCGACCGGCGCGACGACCTCGCGACCGAGGAGCCGCTGGAGATCCGGCTCACCGCTCCCGACGGCACGCGCAGGACGGTCGCCATCACCATGCGCACGCCGGGACACGACTTCGAGCTGGCCGCCGGGTTCCTGCACGGCGAGGGCCTCGTGGGGCCCGGCGACATCGCGGCGATCGCGTACTGCACCGACGAGGACCTGCCGCCCGAGGCGCGCTACAACACGGTGACGGTACGGCTGCACGGCCCCATCCCCGAGCTGCCCGCGCTCGACCGGCACTTCCTGACCTCCAGCGCCTGCGGCGTGTGCGGCTCTGCGAGCCTCGACGCGCTGCGCGACCGCTGCCGCTCGGTGCCGCGCGGCGAGCTCACGCTCTCCCCCGACCTGCTGTACGGGCTGCCCGAGGCGCTGCGGCTGGCCCAGGGCGTGTTCGGCAAGACGGGCGGCCTGCACGCCGCGGGCCTGTTCGCGGCCGACGGCACGCCGGTGGCGGTGCGCGAGGACGTCGGCCGGCACAACGCGGTCGACAAGCTCGTGGGGTGGGCGGCGCTGAACGGGCGGCTGCCGCTGGCCGAGCACGTGCTCATGGTCAGCGGCCGCGCCAGCTACGAGATCATGCAGAAGGCGCTGGCGGCCGGGGTGCCCGTGGTGTGCGCGGTGTCGGCCCCGTCGTCGCTGGCGGTGGAGCTGGCCAGGGAGTTCGGGCTGACGCTGGTGGGCTTCCTGCGCGGGGAGCGCTGCAACGTGTACGCGGGCGCCGAACGCGTCCTGTCGTGAGCGGTCCGCTTCACGGCGGATGCCCGTGCCGGGGCGTCCCGGCACGGGCTCCACGTGCGGTCAGCCGGTGTTCTGCAGGCCGGCCGCGACGCCGTTGACCGACAGCAGCAGCAGCGTGGACAGCCGGTCGCGCTCCTGCTCCGACGGGTTGCCGGTGCGCAGCGCGCGCAGGGCGCGGAGCTGGAGGTGCGACAGCGCGTCCACGTACGGGTCGCGCAGCTGCACGGCCCTGCTGAGCACCTTGCGGTTCTCCAGCAGCCGGGTGTGCCCGGTGACGCGCAGCACCAGCTCGCGGGTGCGGTCGTACTCCTCCAGGACCTGCCTGCTGAAGTCCTCGCGGCCGCCGAGCGCGAGGTAGCGCTCGGCGATCGAGCGGTCGGTCTTGGCCAGCGACATCTCGGCGTTGTCCAGCAGCGAGTTGAACAGCGGCCATTCCCGGTAGGCGGCGCGCAGCTCGTCGATGTCGCCGACGGCGGCGAGTCCGGTGCCGAGGCCGTACCAGCCGGGCAGGTTGACGCGGGTCTGCGCCCAGGCGAACACCCACGGGATGGCCCGCAGGTCGTCGAGCGAGCGGGGCGCGCCCAGGCCGCGCCGGGCCGGGCGGGAGCCGAGCCGCAGCGTGCCGATCTCCTCCAGCGGGCTGACCAGGCCGAACCACTCGGGGAAGCCCGGCGCCTCGGTCAGCGCGCGGTACGCCTGCTCGGACGCCCTGGCCACCTGCTCGGCCAGCCCGCGGAAGCGCTCGGCGGCGGCCGCCGTGCGCTCGCTCACCGTGGGCGACGAGGCCAGCAGCACCGCGTTGGCCACCTGCTCCAGATGGCGGCGGGCGATCGCGATGTGGCCGTAGCGGGCGAAGATGACCTCACCCTGCTCGGTGACCTTGAACCGGCCCGCCACCGAGCCGGGCGCCTGCGCCAGCACCGCGCGGTTGGCCGGGCCGCCGCCGCGGCCGAGCGCGCCACCCCTGCCGTGGAACATGCGGAGCTTGACGTCGTGCTTGGCGGCCCAGGCGGTCAGCGCCTCCTGCGCCTCGTACAGCCGCAGCGTGGCGGCGGCGGGGCCGAGCTCCTTGGCCGAGTCGGAGTAGCCGAGCATGATCTCCATGCGCCGGCCGGTGTCGGCCAGCCGCTGCTGCACTTCGGGGATCTCCAGCATGCCGGTCAGCACGTCGGCCGAGTTGGCGAGGTCCTGGCCCGACTCGAACAGCGGCACCACGTCGAGCACCGGCGCGCGATCGCCGAGCGCGTAGCGGGCCAGCTCGTAGACGGCGGCGATGTCGTCGGCCGAGCGGGTGAAGGAGACCACGTAGCGCGAGCAGGCACGGACGCCGTAGCGCTCCTGGATCCAGCCGATCACCCGGATGGTGGCCAGCACCTCCTCGGTGCGCTCCGACGGCTCGGCACCCGAGCGCAGCTCCTCCAGTGCGGCGGCGTGCACCTGGGAGTGCTGGCGCACCTCCAGCTCGGCCAGGTGGAAGCCGAACGTCTCCACCTGCCAGATGAGGTGCTGCAGCTCGCCGTACGCCTGCCGCGGCGCGGAGGCGGCCAGCGACTCCTGGGCGAGGCGCAGGTCGGCGAGCAGCTCGTCGGGCGAGCGGTAGGCCAGGTCGAGGTCGCGGCGGTGGGTGGCGGCGATGCGGGCGGCCACGAACAGCAGCCACTGCCGGTGCGGCTCGCGCGGCGAGCGGGTGGCCAGCTCCGACACCACGTCGGGGTGGGCGGCCACGGCCGCCGCCAGCCGGGTGCGCAGCTCGGCCGAGGGCGGCGCGAACTGGGCGGAGGCGGTCAGCGTGCGGGCGATGCGGGAGCAGGCCGTCTCCAGTGCCGCGAGGACGTGCTCCGACTGGATCTGGATGGTCTCGCGGGTGACCTTGGCGGTCACGTTGGGGTTGCCGTCGCGGTCGCCGCCGATCCAGCTTCCGTACCTGATGAACGGCTTGGCCAGGGGCGGGCGGGTGCCGGTGCGCTCGTCGAGCGCCGCGTCGAGCGAGCGGTAGACCTGCGGCACCGTACGGAACAGCGTCTCGTCGAAGGCGGCCATGGCGGTGCGCACCTCGTCGAGCGGGTCGAGCTTGGTGGAGCGGAGCTGGGCCGTGCGCCACAGCAGGTCGATCTCCTCCAGCAGGCGCCGCTTGCTCTCGGCGCGCTCGGAGGCCCCGCGGCCTGGGGCGTTGTACTCGGTGAGCTGGCCGCTGATGCGCTGGATGGCGGTGACCACGGCCCGCCTGCGGGCCTCCGTGGGGTGCGCGGTGAGCACCGGGTGCAGCTCAAGGCCCTCCAGCAGCTCGACGACGCGGTCCTGGCCGAGCTGCTGCACGGCCTGCGCGAGCGATTCGCGCTGCACCTTGCCCTCGGCATCGCGCTCGCGCAGCGTGCGGATGCGGTAGTGCTCCTCGGCCAGGTTGGCGAGGTGGAAGTAGCAGGTGAACGCGCGGGCCACCGCCACGGCCCGCTCGATCTCCCATCCGGCGACCATTTCGGTGATGGCGTCGGCCGAGACCTCGCCCCTGCGCGCCGCGATGACGGCTTTGCGCAGGCGTTCGACGTCGGCCAGCAGGTCTTCGCCGCCCTGCTCGGCCAGCACCTGGCCGAGCAGTTTGCCGAGCAGACGCACGTCGTGGCGTAGCTCGTCCGGCATCTCGGTAACGGCGGCACTGCGACGCTCGAGCCCCTGGTCAATCATGTTTCGAAGGGTAGCGAGTCGGTTTTCGGCGCCGTAGACCGGTCTCAGGTATTGGACTAGACCACTGGTCAGGTGGGTCGCGACACCGCCGCGAGGAGTTCTGGCGTACGGCGGAAGCCGACCCTGGCGGCCAGCCGCCGCCCGAGCGTCTCCAGCAGCAGCCCGTAGCAGGGCGCGAGCACGGCCGCCCAGGTGAGCCCGAACGCCATCGGCACGACGAACGGCAGCGACAGCACGCTGATCGCCACCATGGCGCCCGCCCCCGAGGCGAACGCGAGCCCGCCCTGTCCGGGGGCGGCGCCGGTGAAGGCGTTCATGCGTTCCGGCACCGTGTACGGCAGCACCACGCTGGTCACCGAGCCGACCCCGAGCCCGGTGCCGAGCACGCCCCACCCGGTGAGCAGGGCGGGCGCGATGGCGGACGGGTGGCCGGTGAACAGGGCGGCGCCGGTGGCGATCACCGCGATCAGCGGCACGGCGATGAGCGCGCTCGCGAGGTGCCGCCCGGCGAGGTCGGTGGCCAGGCCGCGCTCGCCGCCGGACGCGACGGCGTTCATCCAGATCGAGCGGCCGTCGATGCCGAAGGCGTTGACCGACTGCAGGGCGATCATGCCGGCGGCGATCGAGGCCAGCGCGATCGCCGTGCCGGGGCCGCCGGTTCCCCCTCTGGTCAGCGAGAACGCCAGGACGACGGTGATCGCCATCGCGCTGAACCAGCCGACGCGGTAGCGGGGCTCGCGCCTGATGTACTTCAGCTCCTTGGTCACCACGGCGGCCAGCGGCCCGTCGGGCAGGAAGCGGTCGATGAGCCCGCTCTCCCTGCGTACGGTGGCCGCTTTGGCGGAGGCGCCGGGCGTGACCAGGGCCCGGCTGAGCGCCTTGATCCAGAGCACGGCCAGCACCACGGTGAGCAGCGCGACCAGCACCACCTCGGCGAGCGCGAGTAGCCCGCCGTCGGTGATGGCGTGGGCCAGCATGCCGGGCGGCGTCCACCTGAGCGCGCCGGCCAGGCGGTGCAGCAGCGCCGCCGGGTCGGCGAAGCCGCTGTTCAGCAGCAGATTGGGAAGCTGCGCGAGCAGGACGACGAGCAGCGCGGCCACGGCCAGCACGTCGCGCCCGCGTCTGGTGCGCAGCGCGCTGGACAGTGCCGTGGTGATCAGCCGGGACGCCACCACGCAGAGCGCGAACTGCACCAGCACCGCGAGCAGCCCGATCAGCCAGCCGCCCGCGGTCGACGCGAGCCCGACGAGCGCGCCGAGCGTGACGATCAGCAGCGCGGCGGGCCAGACGCCGATCACGGACGCGGTGAACATGCCGACCGCGAGGCGCGGGGTGCGCAGCGGCAGCAGTGCGAGCTTGGCCGGGTCGACCGTGTCGTCCACGCCGAACGCGAGCAGCGGCACGATCATCCAGCCCGCGAGCAGCGCGGCGAAGGCGAGGGTGACGAGGTCGGCGGCGACGTCCTGGGTGGCCAGCCGCAGCAGGCTCATGAGGAAGAAGCCGAGCGCGGCCACGCCTGCCGCGAGGAGCAGCGTGAACACGAAGCCGATCTTGCGCTGCGGGTCGCCGCGCAGGTTTCCGGCCATCAGGCGCAGCTTGAGCTGCGCGAAGAGCGCGACCGTCGCCATGGGTCAGGCTCCCCCTGCCGGGCCCTGCTGCCGGGGATGAGGCTGCGGAGGGCCGGGGTGCGGGGGACCCGGCTGTGGCCGGCCGGGCGGCGGCGGGCCGAACTGCGGAGGACCGTATGGCGCGGGACCCGGCTGCGGAGGACCGGGCTGTGGCGGGCCGGGCGGCACCGGGCGGGAGCCGAGCCAGCTCAGCTTCGCGCCGCCGGCGCCGGGCGCGCCGCCGACGAGGTCGAGGAAGGCCTCGTTGAGACTGCGCCCGCCGCGTACGTCCGCTAACGGGCCCTGCGCCACGATCTGCCCCGCGCTCATCACCGACACCCAGTCGCACAGCCGCTCGACCAGGTCCATCACGTGGCTGGAGAAGACGACGGTGGAGCCGGAGGCGGTGTAGCGGCGCAGCACCTCGGTGAGCGTGTTGGCGCTGACCGGATCGACGCCTTCGAACGGCTCGTCGAGGAAGAGCACCGACGGGTTGTGCAGCAGCGCGGCGGCCAGGCCGATCTTCTTGCGCATGCCGGTGGAGTAGTCGACGACGAGCTTGTCGGCGCTGGAGGTGAGGTCCATCACGTCGAGCAGTTCGGCGGCGCGCTGTTCGACGTCGGCCTTGGGGATGCCGCGCAGGCGGCCGTTGTAGATCAGCAGCTCGCGGCCGGAGAGCCGCTCGAACAGCCGCAGCCCTTCGGGCAGCACGCCGATGCGGGCCTTGACCGCGACGGGGTCGTGCCAGACGGAGTAGCCGTCGATCTCCGCGACGCCGCCGTCGGGGCGCAGCAGCCCGGTGATCATGCTGAGCGTGGTCGTCTTGCCGGCTCCGTTGGGGCCGACGAGGCCGGCGAAACTGCCTCGGGGGATGGTCAGGTTCACACCGGCGACGGCGATCTGCTGCCCGTAGCGCTTGAGCAGGGCGTGCGTGCGTACGGCGTCCGTCATGGCTCCACTCTAGGAGGAGGGGCTAGCCTTGCGCGCATGACCACTGCCGAGCCGATGCCGGAAGAACCGGATATTCACACCACCGCCGGAAAGATCGCTGATCTGGAGTTTCGTCGCGCGGAGGCCGTGCACGCGGGGTCCGCCGCGGCGGTGGAGAAGCAGCACGCCAAGGGCAAGATGACGGCCAGGGAGCGGGTGCTGGCGCTGCTCGACGAGGGCTCGTTCGTCGAGTTCGACGCGTTCGCCAGGCACCGCTCGACCATGTTCGGGCTGGACAAGCGGCGTCCGTACGGCGACGGCGTGATCACCGGGCACGGCACCATCGACGGCCGCCAGGTGTGCGTGTTCTCGCAGGACGTGACGGTCTTCGGCGGCTCGCTCGGCGAGGTGTACGGCGAGAAGATCGTCAAGGTGCTCGACCTGGCGCTCAAGACCGGCTGCCCGATCATCGGCATCAACGAGGGCGGCGGCGCCCGCATCCAGGAGGGCGTAGTCGCGCTCGGCCTGTACGCCGAGATCTTCAAGCGCAACGTGCACGCCTCCGGCGTGATCCCGCAGATCTCGCTCATCATGGGCGCCGCGGCCGGCGGTCACGTCTACTCCCCCGCGCTCACCGACTTCGTGGTGATGGTGGACCAGACCTCGCACATGTTCATCACGGGTCCCGACGTGATCAAGACGGTGACCGGCGAGGAGGTCACGTTTGAGGAGCTGGGCGGGGCGCACACGCACAACACGAAGTCGGGCGTGGCCCACTACCAGGCCGCCGACGAGCAGGACGCGTTCGACTACGTCAGGGCGCTGCTGTCGTACCTGCCGTCCAACAACCTCGACGAGCCGCCCGTCTACGCCGCGGCCGAGGACCTCGACCCGGACCCCGAGCTGGACGAGCTGATCCCCGACTCGGCGAACCAGCCGTACGACATGCACCGGGTGATCGAGCACGTGCTGGACGACGGTGAGTTCCTTGAGGTCCACGCGCAGTTCGCACCGAACATCGTGGTCGGGTACGGCCGGGTGGACGGTCAGCCGGTGGGCGTGGTGGCCAACCAGCCCATGCATTTCGCCGGATGCCTGGATATCAAGGCATCTGAGAAGGCTGCAAGATTTATTCGAACATGTGATGCCTTCAATATCCCAATCTTGACTTTTGTTGATGTCCCGGGTTTCCTCCCCGGCACCGATCAGGAATGGAACGGAATCATCCGCCACGGCGCCAAGCTCCTGTACGCCTACGCCGAGGCGACGGTCCCGCTGATCACCGTGATCACGCGCAAGGCGTACGGCGGCGCGTACGACGTCATGGGCTCCAAGCACCTCGGCGCGGACATCAACCTGGCCTGGCCCACCGCACAGATCGCGGTCATGGGCGCCCAGGGCGCGGTCAACATCCTCTACCGGCGCGAGCTGGCCGCCGCCGACGACCCCGACGCGCACCGGGCCAAGCTCGTCACCGAGTACGAGGACACGCTGGCGAACCCGTACATCGCGGCCGAAAGGGGCTATGTGGACGCGGTGATCCGGCCGTCCGAGACCCGGCCGCAGGTCGTCAAGGCGCTGCGCGCGCTGCGGAACAAGCGGGCCACGCTCCCGCCCAAGAAGCATGGGAACATCCCGCTATGACGCCACATCTGCGTATTGTCCGGGGCGACGCCACGCCCGAGGAGGTGGCCGCGCTCGTGACCGCGCTCGCGGCGCGGCGACGCCCCGCAGCCGAAACGGAGCGCGCTCCATCTTCGCCTCGCCAAACCTGGCGAAACCCCGCCAGAGCTATGCGTAAGCCTGTCGTCCCAGGGAAGTCGGCATGGCGGATGAGCGCACTACCCTAGATAGATCCTGCGAATCGGGTGTCAAGTTCCCCGGGAGTTGGGACTATCTAGAGAAAGTAGGCGTATATAGTCAGCCGATCAACTAACACCGCGGCCTGGAGGACGACATGGCCATCCCAGACCTCATGCCGCATCCTGTGGCAGCCAAGTACGCCGTCCTAGTGGATGTCGGTTATCTGTACGCGGCGGCGGGTGAAGTGCTGCTCGGCGCGAAGGAGCGCAAGGAATATCGGGTGGCCGCCGATGAGCTCATCCAAAGTCTACAGAAACATGCAGAGGAACGTATTTCTGGCGAACTTCTGCGGATCTATTGGTATGACGCAGCTCGTGATCGCGTGCCCACCGTCGACCAACGTGTGATCGCCCAGCTTCCGTGGGTCAAGGTGCGCCTCGGCAACCTGAACGCCCGTGGCCAGCAGAAAGGCGTTGACGCGCAGATCCGGAGCGATCTGGAGGCGCTGGCCAGGCATCATGCGGTCACC
This sequence comes from Nonomuraea fastidiosa, assembly GCF_042751225.1. Taxonomy (NCBI): domain Bacteria; kingdom Bacillati; phylum Actinomycetota; class Actinomycetes; order Streptosporangiales; family Streptosporangiaceae; genus Nonomuraea; species Nonomuraea fastidiosa. The sequence goes on along the minus strand of NZ_CP170570.1, from coordinate 4,112,615 downwards.
GACACGATCCTGCTGGCGGGCGATGAGGACATGGTTCCGGCGGTCGAGGCGGCACAGGCGTACGGCGTGCGCATCCACCTGTGGGGCGTCGAACCGCCGTACGGCACCAACCAGGCGGAGCGCCTGGTGTGGGAGTCCGACACCGTCGAAGTGATCAGTGCAGATTTCCTGAGGCCCTTTTTCAGCCGTGCTCCGCAGCCCGTGCCCGTCACACCACCCAGCACCGCGCCTTCGCCCGCGCAGGTCTTCGCCGGGCGCACGCCCGTCAAGCCGCACGCCAAGCCCGGCCAGGTGGCCAAGCTCGGCCCCAGCCGGCCGCGCGTGGAGGATGTGGGCGAGCACGTCGCACAGAAGTGGATTTTGACGCGTGGCCGCGACAACATCCGCGACCTGCTGCCCGGGCCGATCCTGCCGACCGTGATCGACACCGAGTTGCTGATCGAGGCGGAGAAGGAGCTGGGCCACTCGCTGCGGCCGTACCCGGAGGCGCGGGTGTGGCTGCGTGACGGGTTCTGGGCTCGGGTGTACCGCGAGTTCGACCTGGGGGTGGGCGTCTCGTCGAAGTAGCGGCATGAGGAGCGAAGCCCGGGCCCTGTGACGGCGGCTGTGACCTGGGGTGTCACGGCCTGGTCCGATTTCCGCCAGTCGTCTCCCTTGAGCAGGGCGTACGGTCGGAGACATGGCCCTTCAAGAGCTCGACTTCGACTCCTGCTACCGGGCCGTCTCCGCCAGGGACCCCCGGTTCGACGGCCGTTTCTACACGGCGGTGACGACCACGCGCATCTACTGCCGCCCGATCTGCCCGGCTCGTACGCCGTCGTGGCGGAACGTGCGCTTCTACCGTCACGCGGCCTCGGCCGAGGCGGCCGGGTTCCGGCCGTGCAAGCGCTGCCGGCCCGAGCTGTCGCCCGGCGACCCCGGCTGGGACCTGCGCGGCGACCTGGTCGGGCGCGCGCTGCGGCTCATCGACGACGGCGCCGCCGACGAGCAGGGCGTGGCCGGGCTCGCCAGGCGGCTGCACATCACCGAACGCCACCTGCACCGGCTCTTCGTCGCCGAGCTCGGCGTCGGGCCGCTCGCGGTGGCGCGCACCAAGCGGCTTCTGCTGGCCAAGCAGTTGCTGACGGAGACGTCGCTGCCGATCACGGAGGTGGCGTTCGCGGCCGGGTTCGGCAGCGTGCGGCAGTTCAACGCGACCATGCGGGAGACGTACGGGTTCACGCCCAGCGAGCTCCGCGCCACGGCCGGGCCGCGCGCCGCCGCCATCGCCTCCGCGCCCGCCGCCCAGACCGGCGCCACGCTCAGGTTGCGGCTGCACCGGCGGCATCCGTACGACGCGGACGGCGTCTTCTCATTCCTCGCCGCACGCGCCATACCGGGGCTTGAGGTGGCGGATCGGACGTCGTACCGCAGAGCCGTACCGGGCGGGACGATCACCCTCACCCCGCGCCCCGACCACATCGCGCTGGACGTGGCCGTCGAGGACACCCGGCAGCTCGCCAGGATCGTCGCCCGCTGCCGCCGCCTGCTCGACCTCGACGCCGACCCGCAGGCCATCGCGGACGTCCTCAGCGGCACCTCGCTCGCCCCGCTGGTCGCGGCGCGGCCTGGGCTGCGGGTGCCGGGCACGTTCGACGGGTTCGAGCTGGCCGTGCGCGCGGTCGTGGGGCAGCAGATCTCGGTGGCGGGGGCGCGTACGCTGCTCGGCCGCATCGTGGCCAGGGCCGGCGCGCCCGGCGGCCTCTTCCCCACCCCCGCCCGGCTCCTGGAGGCCGACCTGAGCGGGCTCGGCCTGACGGGCCGCCGCATCGACACCCTTAAGGACCTGGCCGCCCGGCTCGTCGACGGGCGGCTCGACCTGGACGGCGGGCAGGATCCCGCACAGGCCGTGGCGGAGTTGCTGGAGGTGCGCGGCATCGGGCCGTGGACCGCCGGCTACATCGCGCTGCGCGCGCTGCGCGACCCCGACGCGTGGCCCACGGGCGACCTGGTGCTGGTCAAGCGCATGGCCGCCCTGGGCATTCCGAACGATCACATCGAGCGGTGGCGCCCGTGGCGGGCGTACGCCGCGCTGCATCTCTGGAGTTCATCATGATCGCTGCACAGCTCGTACCCTCTCCGGTGGGCCCGCTGGCGCTGCTCGCCCGCGAAGGCGTGCTGGTCGCGGCCGGATTCACCGCCGAGCCCAAGGACATGTTCGCCCGGCTCACGCCCGCTCTGCAGGCGGAGGGCCTGGAGATCGTGGACGACCTCGGGGCACCCGCGGAGGCCGCCCGGGCGTACCTCGCCGGGGAGCTGGACGCGCTGGACGGCGTACAGGTCTGGCAGCCCGGCACGCCCACCCGCAAGCGGCTGCACGCGGCACTGCGGGAGGTCAAGGCCGGGACCACCGTCACGTACGCCGAACTGGCCGAACGCGCGGGCCTGCCGCGCACCGCCGCCCGCGCGGCGGGCTCGGCCTGCGCCCAGAACCTGATCGCGCCGTTCGTACCGTGCCATCGGATTTTGCCCAGCACCGGAGGATATGGCGGATATCTCTACGGCGTTTCGGTAAAAGAATGGCTTCTTGCTCACGAACGTGGAGCTATCGTCGATCGAGCGTAAACGCGAGGTCACTTTCAGTAATGTCACCGGCATGGTGTCATTCGAACATGAGTACCTCCTCGAATTAGTGCGCTCCCGCCCTTCTCTGGTCACCACGCTGATGGCCGAGGTCGGCGTTCACGTACCCGCTTTCGACGAGGCCACGCTGGGCACGTGCGACCTCAGCGATCGCCGGCCCACGGAATATCGGGCCGACGCGGTCGTCATCCTCAAGGCGAAGGGAAAACCGGTACGCGCGGTCATCCTGGAAGTTCAACGAAAACCCGACAAACGTAAGAAGTGGTCCTGGCCGGTCTACATATCGACACTACGGGCAATACGGAAATGCCCTGTCGTACTCCTCGTGTTCTGCGAGGACCGCGCGACCGCCCAGGACTGCGCACTCCCCATCGACATGGGCCACCCCGGCTGGATCCTGAAACCCGTCGTCGCAGGCCCGTCGAACATCCCCAAGATCACGGATATCGACCGAGCGCTCACCGACCCAGAACTCACCGCGCTCTCGACCATCGTGTACGGCAACCCCGACACGCCCGACGGGATGGAGGTACTCAGAACCTTCGCCCATGCCACAGCCAGGCGCCCGAAAGACCAGCCGAGCTATGCTGAGCTGGTATTCATGCTGCTCCCCGAGTTCGACTTCGCCCAACTATTCAAGGAGGCCGGCGTGGTGGTATCCGCCAAGGACGTTATAGACCACCCCTATGTCCGCGAATGGGTAGAACTAGGCAAAACCATGGGCAAAGCTGAAGGCGAGGCCGTCGGCAAGGCCGAAGCCCTCCTCAGCGTACTCCACCAACGCGGAATCGACCTCCCCCACGAAGCCCAACAACGCATCCGCTCCTGCACCAACCAGGACACCCTCGACAACTGGCTCAACAAAGCACTAAAAATCCACAACGCCAACGAACTCTTCGACTAACAACGCCAGGGGCCGGCCGGTGTGCAATCCGGCCATCCCCTGGCGCAGTCAAGTACTACAACTCTCAGAGAGGCCGGCGTGGTGGTATCCGCCAAGGACGTTATCGACCACCCCTATGTCCGCGAATGGGTGGAACTAGGCAAAACCATGGGCAAAGCTGAAGGCGAGGCCGACAATGGCGGGAGCCCGATGGGTCGGCGGGGCCGGCATTCGGCCCGACCTCTGCGGCGGGCCCGGTGGCCGTCATGCGGAGGCGAGGCGGCGGGACTGGAGGCCGGCGGCGCCCGCCACCGTGAGGCCCACGAGGCCGAGCAGGGCGGCCGTCCACGCGGGGGCCGTGTAGCCGAGGCCGGCGTCGATGCTCAGGCCGGCGGCGAAGGAGCCGATCGCGTTCCCCAGGTTGAAGGCGCCGATGTTGGCCGCCGAGGCGAGCGTCGGCGCGCCCGCGGCGGCGTCCAGCACCCGGGTCTGCAGCGGCGGGACGGTCGCGAACGCGGCCACCCCAAACAGCGTGATGGCGATGATGAACGTCACCTGGTCGGCCGCCACGAGCGCGACCGCCACGGCGAGGACCGTGAGCAGGCCGACAGAGCCGTAGATGCTGGGCATGACGGCGCGGTCGGCCATCCTGCCGCCGATCAGGTTGCCGGCCACCAGGCCCACGCCGAACAGCGCCATTACCAGCGGCACTGCGCCGGGCGAGAAGCCGCCCACGCCCGTCATCATCGGGGCGATGAAGGTGATGACGGCGAAGACCGGGGCGAAGCCGAAGACGGTCATCGCCAGCGCCAGCCAGACCCCGCCGGAGCGGAACGTCGCCAGCTCGCGCAGCACTCCCCCGTCGGGGCGCGGGCGGCGCGGCACGAGCGCGAGCACGCCGGCCAGCCCGGCCACACCGATCACCACCACGACCCAGAACGTGGCCCGCCAGCCGTACGACTGACCGATCCACGTGCCGAGCGGCACGCCCAGGACGTTCGCGAGCGTGAGGCCGGTGAACATCAGGGCGATGGCGCTGGCCCGCTTGCGCGGCTCCACCAGGTCGGCGGCCACCACCGAGCCGACGCCGAAGTACGCCCCGTGCGCGAAGGCCGACAGGAACCGGCCGACCATGAGCACCGCGTACGTGGGCGCCAGGGCCGACAGCGCGTTCCCGACGATGAACAGCACCATCAACGACAGCAGCATCGTCTTACGCGACAGCCGCGCGCCGAGCATGGTCAGCGGCGGCCCGCCGACGGCGACGCCCAGCGCGTATCCGGACACGAGCAGCCCGGCGGCCGGGATCGTCACCCCGAAGTCGGACGCCACATCGGGCAGCAGTCCGTTGATGATGAACTCGGTGGTGCCGATGCCAAAGGCGCTGATCGCAAGGGCGAACAGGGCGAGAGGCATACAATACTCCTCAGAAGACGTTAGTGAGCGTGAGCATTATTTGCACACGCCGACTAACTGACAATACAAGCATGTCGAGGAGACTGTCACGTGGCCCTCGCCGATGACGCCGTGGAGGCGCGCGCCCACGGCTGGCGCACGCTCGCGGCGCTGCACGCCAAAATCGAAGAGCGGCTGGAGAAGGCGCTCCAGAAGAACCACGGGCTGAGCGTGAGCGAATACACCGTGCTGGACGTCCTGGCCAGGCAGGACGGCTGGCACATGCGCATGCAGCAGCTCGCCAGGGCCGTGGTGCTCAGCCAGAGCGCCACGACCCGGCTGGTGACACGCTTGGAGAAGCGCGAGCTGCTGCGGCGCTACCTGTGCGAGGACGACCGGCGCGGCATCTACTCCGAGGTGACGCAGGCCGGCTTCGACCTGCTCGGCCAGGCACGCCCCACGCACGACGCGGTGCTGAAGGAGGTGCTCGACGAGGCCGCGGAGCTGCCCGAGCTGGCCCCGCTCGTCGCGGTGATCAGGGCTTGACGTTGCTCTGGATCTCGCCGACCGGGACGTCCCGGCTGGTGCTGACCTCGACGGGGTCGAACTGCACCGGCACCGTGTTGCCCTCCACCTCGACCGGCCACACGGTGGAGACCGTCAGCGTGTACTTCTCGCCCGGCTGATCGATCGACGAGCGCAGGTAGCGCACGCCGCACGAGAACTCGCCGCCCTGGGTGAACGGCTTGCCCGAGGCTCCGCAGCCCGTCTCGGTCACCTCGGCGCGGTCGTCCGACGTGCCGGGGTCGATCTTGATCTCCTTCAGCGTGGCGACGAGGGTCACGCTCATGATGCCGGGGATGGACGCCGTGACGGTGCGGCGCGGCTCGCCGATGCCTTCGAGCCACACCCAGGTGGGCAGGTTGACGTAGCTCTTGGCGTCGGGGCTCAGCTTGATCGTGCCCTTGGGGACGGTCAGCGCGGCCCGCGCGATCTCGGCGAGCTGCTCGACCGTGATGCCCGACGGCGGGGTGGTGTTCGGCGGGACGAAGATGAAGCGTTCGAGGCTCGCCCAGCAGGCCGCGCCGTTGGGGTCGGCCTTGTTGTAGGCGGGCACCCACCACAGCCCCTCCTGGCCCAGCTTGTCCTTGAACGGCTGGATGAACTCGCGGAAGCCGTCCGTGTCCGCCCGCGTCCTGTTGCCGCGCGGGTCGGAGATCTGCCGGAACATGTCCTCGGCGTTCGCGGCCGGCTCGTACCAGCAGGGCCGCTTGATCCGGAAGCCGTCGCCATCGCCGCCCTTGGATCCGGAGATCTTGATGGTGTCCGTGGAGAGGTCGACGAACCGGGTGCGCCCCTGGCCGCCGCCCCGGACGTCCACGTCGGGCTTGGGCGACGGGGCCGGGGACGGCGACTGCAAGCCGGTCACGAGGACGCCCGCCATCAGCGCGGAGATCAGGCTCTTCATCACGTGCACCGCCCTTGCTCCGTTTGGGAGGTCCTGATGCGCCACACCCCGTCGTCGGCGCGGTGCGCGAGCACGGTCTGGAAGTACGGCTTGCGCATCCAGTCGGGCTGACGCGCGATGGGCTTGCCGGTACTGGCGGAGACCACCGTGACGTCCGACTCGTCGACGCACGCGTTGACCTGGGCGCCCTTGCCGTCGAAGACGGCGGCGACCTCCACGTCGTAGAGGCGTGCGGTGCCGCGGATCGTCTCGCCCTGATCGGTGAAGCCGCGGATCCACTGGCTGGTGCTCGCCTGCGCCTCGAACTCCATGTTCTCGCCGTAGCCCGATTTGCCCTCCGCGATGGCCCTGCGGACGCCGACGTAGTAGTCGACCATGACCTTGTGCAGCGGATCCGGCTTCCGCGGCCAGTCGACCCTGATCCGCAGGCCGTCCCCCACTTTGATCGTCTGCGTCCCGGTCGGGACGGACTCCGGGGTCGCCGCGCTCTCAGGTTCCTCCGTCTCCGCTGATCCCGCCGGCTCGGATCGCGGCGGATCGGACTCCGGCTCCGTGGCCGCGGGACTCCGCTCAGGAGCGGGCGGTGCGGCCTCCTGAGGCCGGTACGGGGGATCCGCCGTACCGCACCCGGCCGCAAGCGTTAAGGCGAGCACAATCGCCGTACGTCTCATGCAGATGACTCCCTCACCACATGCATGCGCCACGTGGGCAGCAGCTCTTCGATCAATGCCTCTGTCTCGGGCGCCATCCCGCCGCCGTAGGGGTGGGATGCCGCCCGGCGCGTCAGGCCCTCGACGACGGCGCGCAGGCGCACGATGTCCTCGGTGGCGTGCGTGGCCCGCAGCAGGTCGCGCCAGAGGCTCTCGTCGTCGGGCGCGAGCAGCAGCGCCGCGCGTACGGCGGACACCGCCGCGTCCGGCCGGCCCTGGGCGAGCCGGATCTCACATAGCTGGTGCGCGGCGTCGGCGACGGCGGCCGTGACGTCGTACTCCAGGTCGTCCGCGGCGAGCCAGGCGTAGCCGCCGGGGCGGCGGCCGGCCAGCAGCGGGCCTCTGACCAGGCCGAGCGCCTTCTCCAGCAGCACGGCGCCGGTCGTGGGGTCGCCTTGCGCGCGGCGTACCAGCTCGCGGAACAACGCCCAGTCCGTACGCACCCCGGGCCCCAGGCTGAGCCGCCCGGCGGCGTCGGTGTGCAGATGCTCGGGGCCGAGCCATTCCGCGACCCTGGCGATGGTGGCGTCCCTGACGATGTCCTGCACGCCGCGCGGCCACAGCACACCGCCGAGCACCACCGGATGCACGCCGCCGACGTGCGTGGCCAGATAGACCAGCAGTTCGGCGGCCAGCCCCATGCGGCCCTCCTCCAGCGGAGGCAGGCCGACGACCTCGATGGGGCCGAGTATCCGCACCTCGATCTCGGGCTGCTGGAGCGCGTCCAGCGGCTCAGGCTCACTGACGGGCTCGCCGTCGAGCCGGTCGGCGGTGCGGAACAGGTCGATCAGGGCGCGGTAGTGGCGGCGCGGCAGGAGCTGGGCGTCCACCTCGAAGCCCAGCTCGGCGATCCTCGCCCGGCCGTCGTCGCCGATCTCCAGCGTCCAGGTGGCGTGCGGCACGTCGCCCGCCACCACGTAGCCCGCGGTGTCGCGGCGGGCCAGCAGCGCCAGCCTGCGCGCCTCCTCGTGGGTGGGCGCCACCGCGGACAGCAGGTAGTGGGCGCGGCGCGGGCTGCCGGTGATGCGCCCGGTGAGCACCTCCCTGCGCGGTGCGGCGCCGGCCTCCAGCTCGGGCAGCACCTCGGCGAGGCCGCCGACCGCCCTGATCCGGTCGGGCGCGATCGCGGTCAGCTCCTCGCCGAAGCCGACGAGCGTGATGCGCATGCGGTCGGACCAGCGGTTGGTGGCCAGCTCGACGGCGATGGCGGCGAGCGCGGCGGTGGTCTGCGCGCCGCGCACGTTGATCAGGCCCTGCGCGGCCTCCAGGTCGATGAGCACGCGCCCGCCGCCGTCGGTGCCGATCGACACCAGGCCCGGGTACGGCGCTCCGCCCGCCTGCGCCCTGTCCACCGGATCGGGCAGCAGGCGGCCCTCGTGCGCGGGCAGCCGCCAGACCTGGCCGCCGTCCACGGCCGTCCACGGCGCGGGCGGGTCGGGGTCCGGCGGGTGGATCCACAGGTCGAGGTTGCGGGGCGACAGGTGGGCGCCGTACACGGTGGGCGGGGTGCGGCGGCGCGCGGCCAGCTCGGCGCCCAGCATGCGCAGCCCGACGTCCAGGACACGGGCGCCGGGCGCGTCGCTGCCGATCCTGAGCGCGACCTCGGCCTGCGCGGCGTCGTCGCGCGGGCGGGCGATGCGGCGGCCGAACACCCGCCGCCAGAGCTGCCGGCGGCGCTTGCCCGCGAGCACGAACAGCAGGCCCGCGGCGGCCAGGGACGCGGCGGCGAGGTAGTCGATCAGCTCGCCGTCCTGGCGCTCCTGGATGACCGGCTGCTGCTCCTGCGGGTCGGGGCGCTCCTGCCGCTCCTGACGCTCCTGACGCTGCTCTCCGCGCTGGTCCTGGCGGCCCTGCCGATCCTGCCGGTCCTGGCGCTGCTCCTGGGCGTCGGGCTTGACGTGCTTGCCCCTCGGCACCTCCGCGCGGCCGGGATGCTCGCGCAGCGTCTGCTCGCGCGGCTGGTCGGCGGGGACGATGTGCACGTTGCGCGCGTCATCCGGCATGTCCAGCACCCAGCCCGGCCTGATCAGATCGGCGATCTTCAGCCGGGAGCCGTCGGGCTGCACCTTCGACTCATTGAGCCGGTAGATCTCGTGGTAGCGGCGGCCGTCGCCCAGGCACTTCTCGGCGATCTCCCACAGGCTCTCGTGGTGGCGGCCGTGCGGGGGCTGCACCACGTACACCTTCTTGGTCTTGGGGGCCTCCAGCGTCTGCTCGACCAGCGGCGCCGAGTACGCGACCGCCGTCACCGGCGGCGCGGCCGGCGTGGGCGCCAGCTTGGCCAGCGGCGCCACCATCGCGCCCGCCGTGAACAGCAGCAGCGCGGCGGAGACGAGCTTGTTGGCGATGAACTGGGTGCCGCCGGAGAGCGGGACCCTGGCGGGCATGCCGACCCTGCGGACCCCGGCGTACACCTCGACGATCACGCACACGAAGAGCTGGAACCAGGCCAGCCAGACCAGCAGCACCAGCACCGCGATGATCGTGCTCGGGCCGACGCTGCCGGTCAGCACCTCGAGGTCGAGCAGCTCGGGCCTGATCGGCGGCCCGACGAAGGTGAGCAGCGCGTACGGCACGCCGCCCACCAGCCCCACCAGCACGACCAGCGCGGCGAGGCCGGTCAGCACGTCACCGGCGCTGCGCCTGCCCCTGGCGCGCGCGGTTGCGCGGGCCGGGACACGCCGTCCGTGGTGACGCGCAGGCTCTCGCGTCGGCATCGCCTCTCCTTTCCCCGGGTTCAGGGTCGTGCCTGTGCCGTCCCCGCATCCATCGACCGGCGGGTTTCGGTCTATCTCGCTTCGGCTATCTCGCTTCGGGTGCGGCGCTGGCCTCGCCGGTCATCTCGGCGCCGGAGAAGCCGATCGCGCCGAGGAAGAACGCCTCCCACCGGACCGACACGGTGACCGTCACCTGTGCCTGGCCATCGACCGTGCACTCGCCGAAGCGGACGTCGCCGCCGCCCTGCGCCGCGGTGATCTCCTCGGCCCGCGCGCACACCTGGTCCTCGCCGAGCAGCCGGGTCTCGCCGGTCTGCCTGAGGTGATCGACGTCGAGCTGGTCGGCGGCGGCCCGCGCGGCCTGCTCGGCCACGTCGGCGGCGCGCAGCCGGGCGTTGATCGCCGAGCCGCCGTCCACCAGCAGCCCGGCCAGCAGGAACACGACGACGGAGAACAGCACGGTGAACACCGACATCGAGCCGCGCTCTCCCCGCTTCACTCGATCCTCCTGAACTGCTCCAGGGGCACCACGGCCGTGCCCGTGAGCTGCTTGGTGCCGCCGAAGCCGAGAAAGGCGAGATCCAGCTCGCACGTCACCTCGGCCTGGACGTGCCCGCCCTGCTCCCACTGCGAGCCGTCGAGCGAGACGGCGGAGGATCGGCAGCGGTCGTCGAGCACGCCGGCGAGGATCGCCTCGGCGGCGGATTCCGCGTCGTCGAACGTGCGCTGCACGGACGCGGCCCTGGCGGCGTCGCGCGCCGCCCCGTTGACCCGGCCCTGCGCCTCGACCAGCACTCCGGCGCCGGCCAGGAACATGAGGAACAGCAAGAAGACCGGGGCCAGCATGACGGTCTCCACCGCCATCGAGCCGCGCTCCGCGTTCCCGGCCCGGACGGCGGTCATTGGCAGTCCTCGCCGCCGTTGTCGGGACGGAAGCACTCCACGGGACCCCCCGAGGTGGCGGTGATCGTGAAGGCCAGCTCCGGCAGCAGCGGGATCACCTGGACGGCGCTGCCGGTCACGGTGACGAACCGCTCGTCGGGCTCCTTCTCGGACGCCGTGGCCGTGGCCTCGCGCAGCAGGCTGGGCCCGACCGTACGGACGATCTCGGTGGCCTTGCCGGTGGCCGCGCCCTCCCAGCCGCCGGAGTCGAACGGCGCGGACCTGGCCACGCGGGCTCCCTCCCTGGCCGCCGCCTCGGCCACCTGCCGGGCGTGGAACCAGAGGGCGACCTGCACGATGAGCAGCACGGTCGCGAGGATGATCGGCATGAGCATGGCCAGCTCGATCACCGTCGCGCCGCGCTCATCGCGTCGCGGCCGGGCTCTCACGGGGCGTTGTCACCTCCGTTGCCGCCACCACCGCCGAAGCTCTGCTCGATCTGGGCCTGCTGGTTCTCGACCAGCGTCTTGATCAAGGTGGCCAGGCCGAGCGCGACGCCGGCGATGATGGCTGTGATGATCACCCATTCGACGGCGGACGCGCCGCGGGTGGGCGCGGTACGGGCGCGATGGACGCGTACGCCGAGGTACGCGGTGAGATAGACGATCCACGGATGGTGGCGCATCAGACCCCCAACATCTTCATAGCGGCGGGAAAACTGAGAAAGATCACGAAACCTGCGCAGAGCAGGAGCTGGGCCACGAGCATCGATTGCGAGCGCTCGCCCGCCCGGCCCTCGATCTCGGCCAGCTCGCGGCGGCGCAGCGTGGCGGCCCTGGCCGTGAGCGAGGCGCGCACCTTGGCGCCGTCGTCGGCGACCAGGCCGAGCGCCGCCGACAGGTCGCGCAGCTCGTCGACGTTGATCTCCTCGCCGAGCTGGCCGAGCGCCTGCCACGGGGTGATGCCGACGATGCGCGCGCCGCTGAGGGCGTCGCGGATGCGGGCCATCGCCCAGTTGGGCTGCTCGCCGCTGACCGAGACGGCCATCATCAGCGCCTCGGGAACGCCCCGGCCGCCGGCCAGGTTCATGGAGACGAGGTCGAGGAACGCTCCGACGACGTGGCGGAAGTCGCGCCGCTTGGCCGCCGCGTCCCGCTTGACCTGTAGGTCCGGCAGGAAGAAGAAGACCGCGGCCACCAGCAGCGCGGCCCAGAACGGGATGGCGAGCGAGGTGCCCCACTCCATCAGCACGAGCCAGGCCAGCAGCAGCGGGAACGCGAGCAGGCCACTGGCCGCGAGCAGCGCCTTGGTGGCGAGGAACGCCTCCCACGAGCGGCCGAGCAGCGCCAGGTCGGCCTTGACCGACCTGACCTCCCAGCCGCGCGCGGCGTACAGGGCGGCCAGCCGGGCGCCGAGCCCGCGCCGGAACGCGCTGACCTGCTCATCGGGCAGCACGAGCTGGATGCGCGGGCCGCCGGACTCCTCGCGTACGGCGTCCAGCGCGAGCAGCCGCGCCACCAGGCCGGGCCGGGCCGGGAAGAGCGCCCTGAACAGCACGAACAGGCCAAGCCCGAGCACCGCTCCGGCGAGCGCGCCCTCAACCACGGCCACCTCCTCCTCCTGGGGCTCCGGCCGGCGCCGCCGCTGAGGGGGCCGCCGGGGCGCCGTTCTGCCGGCCCGCCTGCGCGCCGCCCATCAGCAGGCGGGTGGGCTTGTCGAACCTGGCCAGCCGCCGCATCCACGCGAACCCGGCGCCGAACAGCAGGGCCACGACCACCAGGACGGCCTGGCCGAGGAAGCTCCGGTACTCGGCGACGTAGTCGGGGTTGAACAGCACGAGCAGCCCGGCGAAGACGAGCGCGGTGATCACCACGATCTGCACGCTGCGCCGGGTGGAGCGGCGCTCGGCCTCGACGCGGCGGCGCATGTCGAGCTCCTCGCGGGCCGAGACGGCCAGCGCGCTGAGCACGTCGCGCAGGCCGGGGCCGCGCAGCTTGGAGTTGAGGATGAGTGCGGCCACGACGAGGTCGGCCGAGGGGTCGTCGAGGTCGTCGGCGAAGCGGGCGAGCGCCTCAGGCAGCGCCATCCTCGTGTGCAGCCGGTCGATCAGGGCGCGCAGCGGCGCCCTGAGCGAGGGCGCGGCGGCCCTGATGGACGACGGGATGGCCTGTTCGAGTCCGGCGGCGCCGGCGATGGTGTCGCGCAGCGACTCGGTCCAGGCGGCCAGCCCTTCGAGGCGGCGCATGGCGGCGCGCTCCTCGGCGGCGCCGCCGGCCAGGCCGCGCCAGGCGAAGACGAGCAGCACCGTGCCGACGGCGGCGACCGGCCACTGGGTGACGACCAGGACGAGCGCGGCGGCGACGGCGGCCACGGCGGCGCGGGTGGTCAGCATCTTGACCACGTGGCGCTTGGGCTGGGACGGGCGCGGGCGCATCCCGTACAGGGCGACGATGAACAGGAACACACCGCCGCCCACCACGGCGCCGGCGAGCAGCGCCAGCGGGTCGATCGTGAAGGGCATGCTCACCAGCCCCCCGGGTGGTAGCCGTGCGCCATCAGCTCCTCCAGGCAGGACACCGGGGCGTGCGGGACGGCGCTGCCGTCCGGTCCCGGCACGAAGACCTCGCTGGACAGCACGCGCCCGTCGCAGCCGTTGACCTCGCGGATGCTGGAGACGTAGCGGCGCAGCTTGCCGCCGCGGTGGTAGTCGTTGCGCTTTTCGATGAAGACCACGAAGTCGATGGCTCCCGCGATGAGCATGTGGGTCGCGTCGATCGGCAGGCGCTCCGATGCCTGCAGCGCGTACGTGGCGATGCGGTTGAAGACCTCCATGCTGGAGTTCGCGTGGATGGTCGACAGGGAGCCGTCGTTGCCCTGGGTCATCGCGTTGAGCATGGTGACGATCTCGTCGCCGAGCACCTCGCCGACGATGACGCGGCTGGGGTTCATGCGCAGCGAACGGCGTACCAGCTCGGCCATGGAGATCTCGCCCTGGCCCTCGGAGTTGGGCAGGCGCTGCTCGAAGGCGACGACGTTGGGATGCAGCTCGGGGAACTGGTCGAGGCCGAGCTCCAGGGCGCGCTCGACGGTGATGAGGCGCTCGTTCGGCGGGATCTCGTTGGCCAGGGCGCGCAGCAGCGTGGTCTTTCCGGCGTTCGTGGAGCCGGCGATCATGATGTTCTTGCGGGCGGCGACGGCCGCCGAGAGGAACCGCCCCACGTCCGGGCTCAAGGTGCCGTTGCCGACGAGGTCGGACAGGAAGACCTTGCCGAGGCGGGCGCGGCGGATCGAGATCGCGGGCCTGACCGTGACGTCCATGACCGCGCTGAGCCGGGAGCCGTCGGGCAGCCGCAGGTCGAGCTGGGGGTTGGCGGTGTCGAACGGCCGGCTCGACAGCCCCGAGTACGCCGCCAGGATCTGGATCAGCTCGATGAGCTCCTCGTCGGAGTCGGCGACCGGGTCGTGCATCAGCTCCTGGCCGTCGGCGTAGCTGACGAAGACCTTGTCGCAGCCGTTGATGTCGATGTTCTCGACCTGGGGGTCGTCGAGCAGCGGCTGGAGCCTGCCCACGCCGAACAGCGCGGCGTGGATGCCGGCCGCGAGCGCCTCTTCCTCCTCCACGGTGGGCGGGGTGCGGCCGGACCCGATCTCGTTGCGGGCGTGCTCCTCCAGCACCTGCGAGATGAGCGCCCTGGCGAACTGGCGCTCGTCCTCGCCGGTCATCGGGGGCAGCCCGTTGGCCTGGTCGAGCCGGCGCTGGTGTGCCAGGCGGTCGCCGACCTCCTGGCGGAAGCGCTTGACGAGCGAGTGATCGATCATCGGTGGCTCACCAGCCTCGCTGCGAGGTCGCGGGCCGTACGGATGAGGAGCGAGCGGTCGAGGCGCCCGCCCCACTGGCCGCGCAGCAGCTCGGCGCCCTTGGGGTCGTGGGCGAGGCCGTGCACGAACTGGACGGTGGGGCCGACGATCCTGCGGACGTCCTCGATCGAGCCGCGGTAGTTGCGCGGGTCGGCGATCACGACGACGCCGTGCGCCTTGGTGATCTGCAGCCGCTCGCGCAGGTGGGCGACGTGGTCGAGGGTGGCCCTGGTGAACAGCACGACCTGCTCGGCCTCGGCCATGAGGTCGCCGATCTGCGGGTGCGCGCCCAGGCGGCCGCAGTCGGCGATGACGTCGGCGCCGGGTATGGCGGCCAGCGCCCTGCCGAGCGGTCCCCACAGCCAGGTGAGCCCGGCCGCCTGCTCGCCGTGGCCGAGCCCGACCAGCACGTCGAGACCGCCGACGATCTTCTGGGTGTGCTGCTGGATCTGCGCCGCCTCGAGCCCGCGCCGTGCGGTGGCGCCCAGGCTGAGCAGCCCCTTGGCAGGGTTGAGCACGCCGCCGTCGGCGGCGGGCAGCCGGTAGGCGAGGTCGCCGCCCGCGGGGTCGCATTCGGCCAGCAGCACCGGGCGCGGCCACACCGCCGCCAGTGCCGTGGCGGCGGTGGTCACCCCCGGCGCGCCCTTGTCGGCGGCCAGTACGATCAGCCCCACGTCAGCGCGCTCCCGGAAGCTCGGCCACCGCGACCTCGCCCGCGGAGGCGGCCGCCACGATCTCCGGCGCTGCCGCGGCGTCGACGACCACGGTGATCTGGCCTGAGCCCGAGTTCTTCGCCCGCTCGCCGGCTTCGAAGACGAGGGCGTTCGCGGCGAGCACGCGGCTTTCTCCCTGGCTCGACCGGCTCGGTACGAAAATGACCTGCACGCGATCGCCTTCCTTTACGCCGGCCGGCATTTGTCCGGCCTTGAGCGACAATCCGACGGTCGCTTTTCCTTCACCGAGCTCGCTGCTCGTACGTACGCCCATCTGATTGGTCAGCAGCGTGCCCGGCAGGATCGTCACGGTGGCGAAGCTGTCGAGCACCTGCTCGCGCTGCGACCACGCGACGAAGTCGATGCCGGTGTCGGCGATCTTCACTTCTTCCAACGCGTCCCTGGTGAATTTCTGGCCCGCGCCTATCTGCTGCGTGACGCGGATGGCGGACACCCGGTTTCCGCTGTTGAGCACGAGCATGGTCGTGGCCAGCGCCCCGCCCAGGATGAGCAGGACGGCCAGCGCGGCGAGCGCCGGCTTGCGTTCCCTGGGTGGTACGGGGAGCTTGCGCGAGGCCGGGCCGGACAACCCCGCCGCGTTCGCGGCAGGCTTTTCACTGGTCCTCATGGGTGGGGGGCTCCCGGAGTGATCTGCGGAATTCACGCCATTATGTGGGGAACCCTCCGGCGGAGGTGGCGGAATTCGGTGACCCATGCTTCTTTCGCAGGTTACTCGGTGTCAAGCCGAATTCATCGATGCCACTTGTTTCTATCGAGTTGACGAATCTCGAAATTTCCGGCAAGCGGCCTCGGTAGTCACACGCGTCACATCATGCACAGCTATTTCGAGAATGCGCCGCGGCGCTTTCCCGCCCGCCATGCCATTCCCGTCAACAGGCGCACCCGGCGACGTTCCGGACGCTACTTTGGGCGGCCTGAGTCGACCGAGGAGACGGCACCATGCGGATCATGCTCACCGTGGTCGGCGGGCAGGGCGATCGCGACGTCGTGATCGACGCCGACGACGGGCTCACGGTGGCCGCGCTCAGCGCGGCGCTCGGCGACGAGAAGCCGCTGGCCGACGTCGTACGGCTGCCGCAGGCACGGGCCGCCCATGCGCGGGCACCGTACGCGCCGGTCACGGCGGGCGCCCGCGTGCCCAGGCCGCGCCGGCCAGAACGCTCCGACATGGGGCCGCACGTCCTGTGGCGCGACGCCCGCCCGCTCGACCCGGCCGCCCGGGTCACCGCCGTGCTGCGCGACGGCGACAAGGTCACGCTCGACGCCAGGCTCGCCCGCGCCACGCTGATCGAGGAGCCGGACGGCGTCGCCGAGGTGCGCGTGGTCGGCGGTCCGGCCGCCGGCACCGTGCACCGGCTGGGGCTGGGCGTGCACGTCATCGGCTCCGATCCCATGTGCGCGATGGCGGTGGACGACCCGGCGCTCGCGCCCGAGGCGGTCACCGTGCGGGTGCGGCCGGAGTCGATCACCGTCGAGCCCGCCTGGCGGCCGCCGGGCGAGGCGCCCAGGCTCAAGCTCAAGGGCCGCTGGGCCGAGGAGGTCGCGGAGCTGACCGCGCGGACCGCCGAGCGCGAGGCGGCCGCGCGGTCGGCCGGATACGGCGAGGTCCCCGAGCTGGACGGCCGGCCGCTCACCGAGCCCGTCGAATGGCCCGACCAGGCCGTGCTGACCTGCGGCTCCTCGGTGTTCGTGCTCACCTCGATCGAACCCGCCGACGCGCACCTGGCGCCGCGCGACGAGGGCGGCGTCGCCTACAACCGGCCGCCCAGGCTGCGCAGGCCGGAGCCGCAGCGCACGTTCGTCAAACCGAAGCCGCCCACCAGGAACGAGGGCATGCGGCTGCAGCTCCTCGCCGCGTTCCTGCCCGCCGTGCTCGGCCTGACGCTCGCGATCGCGCTCCAGCAGTGGTACTACCTGCTCGTCGCGTTCATGACGCCGATCATCATGATCGGCCAGTGGTGGAGCGATCGGCGGCACGGCAAGAAGCAGTACAAGAAGGCACTCAAGGAGCACCAGGAGGAGGTGCGGGCGTACGAGGAGGCCGTGGAGCGGGCCCGCGCCGCCGACGAGGCCGCGCGCCGGGCCGACGCGCCCGACCCCGCGCAGGTGCTGCTGACCGCGACGGGGCCGCGCCGGCGGCTGTGGGAGCGCCGCATCCACGACTCCGACGCGCTGCGGCTGCGGGTCGGGCTCGCCGACCTGCCCGCCGACCTGGAGCTGAAGGAGGAGCAGGGCGGGGCCATCGACCCGCCGATCTGCCGGGCGGTGCCGGTGGCGCTGCCGATGCGGCGGCTCGGCGTGGCGGGCGTGACGGGGCCGCGTACGGCGGCGACCGGCCTGGCCTCCTGGCTGATCGCGCAGGCGGCGACCCTGCACAGCCCCCGCGACCTGGCCATCGTGGTGGTGTCGGCGCACGCCGACGCCGAGCGGCGCTGGGGCTGGCTGCGCTGGCTGCCGCACTGCGCGCCGCAGGCGGGCCAGGAGTGCGTGGCGCTGGTCGGCACCGACCCCGAGTCGGCCGCCCGCCGGGTCTCGGAGCTGGCCGCGCTCATCGACGAGCGGCAGAACACCACGATCCCCGAGCTGGGCAAGGTGCCGACCGGCTGGGACGACCTCGGCGGGCCGGAGAAGCCCGCCTTCTCCTCCTACGACGTGCGCCCGTACGACGTGCTGGTGATCCTCGACGGCGCGCAGGTGCTGCGCGGCCTGCCGAACATGCCGCAGGTGCTGCGCCAGGGGCCGCGCTCCGGCGTGTTCACCCTCGCCATCGACGAGGACCAGCGGCTGCTGCCCGAGGAGTGCCAGACGGTGGCCGCCTGCGGCGACGACGGGTTCGTCCATCTGCGCGGCGGCGGCCTCGACGTGATCGGTCCCGTGCTGGCCGACCAGGTCTCGCCCGCCTGGTGCGACCGGCTGGCCAGGGCGCTCGCCCCCATCCGCGACGTGAGCAGGGACGACCCCGGCGGCAACCTGCCGGGCGCGGCCCGCCTGCTCGACCTGATGGGCATGCAGGTCCCCTCGGCGGCCGAGCTGGCCGCCCGGTGGGGCCCGCGCGGCACCACGAAGGCGCTGATCGGGGTGGGCCCTGACGGGCCGTTCTCGGTGGACCTCAAGCTCGACGGCCCGCACGGCCTGATCGCCGGCACCACCGGCGCGGGTAAGTCGGAGCTGCTGCAGACGCTGATCTGCTCGCTGGCGGTGGCCAACCGGCCCGACCAGCTCACGTTCGTGCTCATCGACTACAAGGGCGGCGCGGCCTTCAAGGAGTGCGTACGCCTGCCGCACACGGTCGGCATGGTCACCGACCTGGACGGCCACCTGACCCAGCGGGCGCTCGACTCGCTGGCCGCCGAGCTGCGGCGCAGGGAGCGGCTGCTGAACTCGGCCGGCGCCAAGGACATCGAGGACTACGAGGGGCCCGGCATGCCCCGGCTGGTGCTCATCATCGACGAGTTCGCGGCGCTGGTGGCCGAGCTGCCCGACTTCGTGAACGGCCTGGTGGACATCGCCCGCAGAGGCCGCTCGCTCGGCATCCACCTGATCCTGGCCACCCAGCGGCCCGCGGGCGTGGTGACGGCCGACATCCAGGCCAACACGTCGCTGCGCATCGCGCTGCGGGTGACCGAGCCCGCCGAGTCGGCCGACGTCATCGACGTGCCCGACGCGGCGCACATCTCCAAGTCCACGCCCGGCCGGTGCTACGTACGCTCGGGGGTGGACGCGGCGGTGGCCGTGCAGACCGCCAGGGTCGGCGGGCGCGGCCCCGTGGCGGGCGCGGACGAGGGTGCGGCCCGCGTACGGGTGCTCGACGTGGGCTGGCGCGCGCTCGGCAAGCCGCTGCCGCCGCCACCCCGGCAAGAGGAGGAGGACAACGCGGTCACGGACCTCTCGCTGGTCGCCGACGCGCTCATCGAGGCCGCCGAGCTGGCGGGCGTGCCCAGGCAGCCGAGCCCGTGGCTGGAGCCGCTGCCCGAGCGGTTCGTGCTCGACCTTCCAGAGGACGGGCCGGCGTACGGGCCTGACGAGGAGTTCGAAGAGGTGCGGCCGCTGCCGTTCGGGGTCAGCGACCGGCCGTGGATGCAGGACCGGCAGCCGCTGGCGCTCGACCTCGCGCACGGCGGCCACCTGCTCATCGCCGGCTCGGCGCGCAGCGGGCGCTCGACGGCGCTGCGCACGATCGCGGGCTCGATCGCCGCGTACGCCGCGCCCGAGGACGTGCACGTGCACGCCGTGGACTGCGGCTCGGGCGCGCTGCTGCCGCTGGTGGCCATGCCGCACTGCGGCGCGGTGATCACCCGCGACCAGCTCGACCGGGTGGAACGGCTGCTCAACCGGCTGCGCGACGAGGTCGGCCGCCGCCAGCAGCTCCTCGCCGAGGCCGGGCACGCCTCGCTCGCCGAGTACCGGCAGGCCGGGCACCGGCTGCCGTGGCTGGTGTTCATGCTCGACCGGTGGGAGGGCTTCGTGGCCGCCTTCGAGGGCTACGACTACGGCCGGCTCATCGAGGCGCTGCTGCAGCTGCTGCGCGAGGGCCCGGCCGTGGGGCTGCGCGCGGTGGTCACCAGCGACCGCTCGGGGCTGCTCGGCCAGGTGTCCACGGTCTTCGACGACCGGCTGCTGCTGCGGCTGTCCGACGCCGCCGACTACGGGCTCGCGGGCTTCCCGCTCAAGGGCCTGCCGTCGGTGCTGCCGCCGGGCCGCGCGCTGTCGATGGCCGAGCACGGCATCGTCGAGCACCAGATCGCGCTGCTCGCCGCCGACCCCGCCGGCCCCGCGCAGGTCGGGGCGCTGCAGGCGCTGGCGCGCAAGGCGGGTCCCGCGACCGGGCGGCGCTGGCCGGGCGGGCCGCCGCTGCGGGTGGACGCGCTGCCGCTGCGCATCACCGCCGCGCAGGCGATGGAGCTGGACCCCCAGTTCGGCCCGCCGTCGCCGCTGTGGGCGCTGATCGGCGCGGGCGGCGACGCGCTCGCGCCGATGGGCCTGGACCTGCTGGCCCAGGGGCCCGGCGCGGTGATCGCCGGGCCGTCGCGCTCGGGACGCTCGTCGGTGCTGATGACCGCGGCCCGGTCGCTGATCGCGCGGGGCACGCCGGTCATCGCCGTCGCGCCCAGGCGCAGCCCGCTGCGGGACCTGGAGGGGGCCGTGGCGGTGCTGGACGGCGAGGCGACCGGGCTGCCCGAGCTGGTGGCCGACCTGCACGACTACGTGGTGCTGGTGGACGACGCCGAGCTGGTCAACCCGGACGGGCCGCTGGGCACAGCGCTGGAGGAGGTGCTGCGGACGGGCAGGGACGGCGACCACGGCCTGCTGATCGCGGGGACGACCGGGGATCTCGCGGTGGCGTACCGGGGGTTCGTGGCCGAGACGCGCAAGGCGCGCACCGGGGTGCTGCTCTCGGTGCAGGGGCAGACCGACGGCGACCTGTTCTCGATCAGGCTGCCGCGCGGCGCGACGGGCGGGCCGCAGGGGCGCGGCCTGCTGGTGACGGCGGGGACGATCACGCCGATCCAGGCGGCCCTACCGGACGACTGACCGGCCCGCTCCCCTAAGCCGCCCGGCTTTCCCCACACATATCCCGAAAAATCGACTCATTCCGGTGAACATCCCGCGAAACCGCTAGCCGGGCAGTGATCGGGAATGGCAGGCTTCATTGCCGTGCGTAACAAGATCCTCTTGGCGAGCGCGTGTGCCACCGCCGTGCTCCCCCTCCTCTGGGCGTCCCCCGCGACCGCGTCCACCGCGAGCGCCGGCGTCAAGTACCAGCTGCCCTTCCCCTGTGGCGAGAAGTGGGTGGGCAGCAGCAAGAGCTCGGCTCACACCGCCGGCTACGAGATCGACTTCAACGGCAGCGCGACGGACGGTGACGGCGACCTCGGCCGCACCGTGGTCGCCGCGGCGGCCGGCAAGGTCGTGATGTCGGAGTACCGCACCACCGACGGCTTCGGCAACGTGGTGAAGATCCAGCACTCCGACGGCACGGTCACCCTGTACGCCCACCTCAACAGCCGCTCGGTCGCCAAGGGCGCGACCGTCAAGCAGGGCCAGAAGATCGGCACGGTGGGCAAGACGTCGGCCAAGTACAAGATGGCCGCACACCTGCACTACGAGCTGCGCACCTCCGCCGGCAAAATCATCCCGGCCACCTTCAACGGCACCCGGTTCGGCTACCCGAACCAGACGCTGACCTCGAAGAACTGCGGTGGCGGCGGCACGACCGGCCAGAACCCGAGCATCGGCGGCAACAAGTACACCTCCACCCAGGTCTGCGGCGCGGGCTTCAAGGAGATCGACTCGGCCTCGCTGGGCAACCAGGGCCGCGTCGCGCTGCTCTACTCCGCCTCCACCGGCCAGAACTGCGTGGTCACGCTGCGCAAGAGCAGCTCAGGCAAGGCCACCATGAGCGCCTACCTGGAGGTCAAGGGCAAGAAGCGGCTGGCCGACAAGGGCAGCTTCCAGTACTACGCGGGCCCGGTCCGCGCCAAGGCGCTGCGCACCTGCGTCAAGTGGGGCGGCTCGATCGGCACCGCCAAGTACGACAGCCCGTTCGAGCACTGCGGCTGACGCTCGCGGACGTGGCCCTGCCGTCTCAGCGGTGCCGATGGGGCTGCTGGGACAGCAGGGCCTTTATGCTGAAGCGCGGGATTGTCGCAGGGAGGTGCCGTGCAGACCAAGAAGGACCTGTATCAGGCCCACCGGCTGCAGCAGCAGCGACTCGGCATGGCCCTGTTGCAGGGCGAGCCTGACGTGGCCGAGCCGCCCACCCGGCGGCAGAACGTCGCGACCTTCGGCGGCATCCTCGTCGGGGTGCTGATCACGGCCGTGTTCGGGATCTGGGGCATGATCAAGCCGGGCAACGCCACCAAGCTCACCGATCCCGGGCAGCTGCTGGTCGAGGAGGAGAGCGGCGCCAAGTACATCTACAGCGAGCAGCAGCGCCGCATCCTGCCGGTGGCCAACTACGTCTCGGCGCGGCTGGTGCTCGACTCGCCGGAGATCACGACCAGGACGGTGACCGCGGCCTCGCTGGCCGGCTTCGCACGCGGGCCGCTCATCGGCATCTCCGGCGCGCCCGACTCGCTGCCGGTCAAGGAGAAGCTGGTCAAGGCGCCCTGGTCGGTGTGCGTGGTGGAGGGGCCTGACAAGCTCACCGGGACGAAGTCGTACACGACCCTGGTGGGCGGACAGGACGTCAGCAGCAGGCCGGTCGGCACGGACGCGATGCTGGTCACCGACGGGAAGCAGAACTGGCTCATCTGGGGCGAGCGCCGCATGCGCGTGCCCGCGCACGGCGTGCGGGCGCTGAACGCGCAGCCCAGGAAGGTGCCGACGGCCTGGCTCAACGCGCTGCCCGTCGGCCACGACTTCGACGGCCCGAAGGTGCCGCAGCGCGGCAAGAAGATCCGCAGCGGCGGCAAGGTGGCGGCGACGGTCGGCCAGGTGTTCATGGTGCCGGCCGCGCAGGGCACGCCGGCCCGCTACTACGTGCTGCTCCCCGACGGGCTCGCGCCGATCTCCCAAGCACAGGCCACGCTCCTGCTGGAGAACCCCGAGAGCAAGAAGGCGTACGGCAGGTCCGCCGTCAAGGTCATCACCATCGACGCCGCCTCCGCCAACGCCTCGCCCTCCCGTACGAACGTCATGGACACCTCGCTGCCGCAGACCATGCCGAAGGTGATCGGCGTCTCCGGCTCGGTGCCTCTGTGCATCGTGTACGGCGGCACGGAGTCGGGCTCGCTGGCCACGAAGGTGACGGCGGGCAGCAAGATCCCGATCCCCACCCCGGCGTCCTCGGCCGTGCAGGGCAAGTTCGACCAGATCCTGCTGCCGCCCGGCAGCGCGGTCGTAGCCGGTCTGCTGCCCGGTGAGGGCCAGCTCGACGCGGTGACCAGCTCGATGTCGCTGATCACCGACCAGGGCGTGCGCTACCCGCTGCCATCGGGCGACGTGCTGGGCAAGCTGGGCTACGACGCGGGCGACGTCGCGCCGGTGCCGGCGAGCATCATGCACGCGATTCCTGAGGGACCGGCGCTCGACCCTGCCGCGGCCTGGACGCCCCTGACGCCGGGCAGCAAGTAGGCCGGGCGGCGAAACAAGGCGAGCGGCTGATGCCGGGCGGTGAATGAGACGGGCGCGGGCGGTGAATGAGACGGGCGGCTGAATGAAGCGGCGCGGCGGGCGGGGCTGCCCGCCGCGCGCTCCGGGGCTCCGGCTCAGAAGCCGAACTCGGGGATCGGCGACTTCTTGAGCTCGCTCTGGTCCAGCTCGGCGCCCGGCATGGTGTCGAAGTTCCCCGATGACGGGTTGTACATGGCACCGGCCTCCAGCAGGTTCGGGGTCTCTCCCTTGACGGCCTTCAGGCCCGGAAGGTCGTGCGTGAACTGGCTGTAGGCCACGCTCGCCGCGGTCAGCAGGAGCGAGCCCTTGAGCATGAACTTGCCGTGGTTCTTGAGCAGCTCCATCGCGCTTTTGTGCAGCATCCGCACTCCGAGGAGCGTGTAATTCGTGACGGAGGCGAGAGCGATGGGGTTGACCCGCGAGATCAGCACAGCGGCGGCCATGGCATCAAGAGCGAGGGCGAAGGACGTGAGGACCTGGAGGATGGTCGTGCTCCACTTGGCCGAGGTCTCCAGCGTGTTGCCGGCCGCCTGCCGGTTCCTGTCGAGCTGCTCCAGGTGCTTGTCGAGCACCTCGGCCTTCTCTTTGAAGGTGGCGTAGGACTGGCCCTTCCAGTCCTCCTTGCCGACCTCCTGGACCAGCTTCTTGAGCTCGGCCCGCAGGGTCGCGATGTCGCCGCCGCCGCCCGCGGCCGGCGCCTTGCCGTCGGCCGGCTCCACGCCGACCGGGGTCTTGTCGAGCCACTGGTCCGCGGCCCGCTGCTGCTCGGGCGGGTCCATGTTGAACAGGTGCATGATGGCGACCACCGGCGCCGCGTACGGCATGACGAGCGTGGCCGCCGTGGCGGTGTACAGAGCCCACTTGAACGTGGAGAGCTCCGACTCGTAGGCCATGCCCTTACTCCTCCTCGCTGCGGATGACGGCGGGACCGGCCTCTTCGTCGAAGCCCCAGGTGCTCTCGTCCTCGCTCAGGTACGGGCCGCTCTCACCGGTCTTCTCCTCCCGGTTCCCGGCCGCGGCGCCGCCCATGGGCGGCGGATAGATGGGCATGCCGGAGTTCAGCGCCCTGGAGATGCTGCCCGGCGGTGGCGCGCCGCCCGCCGCGCCACCGCCGGAGCCGCCGAACCCCATGCCGCTCTCGGGATAGAGGCTCGTCCGCGGCATGCCGTTCGTCGTGCGCGGGTCGAAGGCGGTGGCGTCGGGCATGCGCGCCTGGGGGATCTGGTTGGCGAGGTTGCGGTCGATGCCGGCCAGGTCGGTGGGCGACGGCTGGTTGAGCCCCTTGAGATCGGGGCTGTTGAGGTTGGGGGTGTTGAGCGCGGGATTCTGAAGATTGGGATCGTTCAGCCCCGGGGTCTGCAGGTTCGGGTCGTTGAGACCGGGGTTCTGCAGGTTCGGATCGTTCAATCCGGGATTTTGCAGGTTCGGGTCGTTCGGGTCGGGGGTTTGCAGGCGGGGGTCGTTCGGGTCGGGGATGTCGGTGCCGATGTCGTCGAGGTCGCGCCCGCCCTGCGGATCGAGAGCATTGGGGTCGGGCGTCGGCGTGTCGAACCCCTCGGGCATCCCGGTGTCGAACGAATCGGGCATCTTCGGAGACAAGGGCGTCTTGATCCCGCCGGTGTTCAGCCCGCCGCCGACGTTTTTCTTGATCTTGCTGGCCTCCTCGGCGGTCTCACCGTTGGTGGCGATGTCGTTGATCGCCTGCCGCCATGACTCCAGCACCTCCTTGCCCTGCTGGAACGCGTCGGCGGCGGCGTCGCGCACGGACCGGTGCGCCACGTTCAGACCCCCGCCGATCAGGCCGAAGGTGAACGTGTGCATGTCGATCGCCCGAGTCTTGTCGCTCAGGGACTGCATGCTCGGGGCGTAGTCGCCGACGCTCTTCCCCAGCTTCCGCACGCTGGAGTACTTCATGTGGAACTCGGGGTCCTGAGCGGCGGGACCGAACGAGCCGAGCGCGCCCCCCGCATTCCCTAGAGCGGTGGAGAACGGGTCACTTCCGGACGATGAGTTCGACATACGCCCCCTTAGTCACATCGCGCCCAAGACACGTTATCTGGCAAAACAGCACCTTCCACCCCATTGATATGGAAAATTAACGTGATCACGTGCGACCCTAGTGACCGATCTTCACTACTGTGACGACCGTGCCGACAGCGCGCGGTCGGCGGTAGTAAGCCGACCAGCAAGGAAGGGAGAGCCTGTGGGCGCTGAACCGCAGACTCAAGTAAGCCAATCCGATCTCATCGCGGCGGTGCAGCGCATCGAGGACGCGGCGATCCGTCTGCGCGCCATCCAGCGCAACCTCGACAACGCCGGCATCGAGCTCAAGCACAGCTGGGTCGGCCAGTCGGAGGCGGCCTTCGCCGCCGTGCACAGGATCTGGCACGAGCGCTTCGACAAGGTGATGGAGAGCCTGCAGCGGCTGGCTGAGAACATCACGACCAGCAACAAGAACTACGTCCAGTTCAACCAGGAGCGCGAGGAGGCGACCAACAAGATCGCCGCCGCGATCAACGCTGGTTTCAACAGCCGTCTCTGACGCACTCCGGAGGACAACATGCCTGCAGATGACATCTTCGATATCACAAAGGTCAACTTCTCTGGCCTGGGCAAGGGCGAGGAAGCCTTCGCCAAGGCCTTCAACGACATGGTCACCTGCCTCGAAGACCTCGAGCGCGACCTGCTGGCCAAGAGCGCGATCTGGCAGGGCCAGACCAAGACCGTCTTCGACGAGGTCCGCCGGCTCTGGCAGGCCGAGGCCCGCGACATGTCGCAGTTCGTTGACGCGCTCAAGACGAACATCAACGTCACGAACATGAACATGCAGCAGGTCGAGATGATCAACACCCGGATCTTCGACCACAGGTAAGACCCAGGCGTACGTGCCGGGGCCCTGACGAAGGGGGAGCATGGGCACCGATCGTGGAGTGGACCTCAGCAGGCGAGCGATCAAGGCGGCGAAGACGGACCTGCAGGAAGCCCTCGAAAAGCTGGCCCCGGAGAAGACCGGCGGCAAACTGGCCCCGGAGAAGACCGGCGGCAAACTGTCGCCGGTCTTCACGAACACCGGACCGGTCGGCCGGCTGAGCGCGGACACTCATGCCATGTCCGGCTTCTGGCCTGCCGCAATGGGCTTCCAGAGGAGCGCCTACAACGGCATCACAGCGGTCACCAGCGCGTACGCCGGCATCGTCACCCAGCTGGAAGCCGCCATCGAGCTGCTCGATCAGGCCGTGAAGAACTACGACGGCGCCGAGCTGGACAGCTCCCAGCGCTCCAAGTCCATGCAGGTCTGATGGCCGAGCAGCAGTCACCCATCAGGGCGCAGATCGATCAGACGGAGTTCGACGGTGCCACCACGCAGATGGTGCGTGATGCGCTGACCGCGAACAAGCCGGACCTGATCCGCGAGGCGGCCGGTGAGATGATCACCGCCAAGCGGCGCCTCGACGACCTCGTCGAGGTGATCGACCACCACCTGCGCGTGCTGAACGAGCGCTGGACCGTGGGCAAGGACGCCAAGACGGTCAAGAAGGCGCTGCGCAAGCTGCGCGACGCGGCCGCCGACGTGTCCACCACGATCAGCGACCAGCCCGTGAACGCCCAGCAGTGCCCCGCGCACCCCAAGGGCGTCGCCCCCGCGCTCCTGCTACAGGCGCACACGCTTGCCGCCTACAGCGGGAAGAACCTGCCGCAGACGCCCGACCGCGACGTCGACTTCCTTGAGGCCGCCTTCCAGGGAGGAATGACGGGAGCGGGCGTGGGCGCGGCCGTGGGCGCGCTCGCGGGGGGTTTCGGCGCCGGGCCGGGCGCGGTGGTCGGCGCCATCTTCGGCACGGTCGCGGGCGGCGTCACGTCCTTCTTCACCGACGGCCCCTTCGTCAACATCGTCGGAGAGTCCAAGGAGGAGAAGGACAGGAAGCTCGCCAAGGAGCACCTCCGGCTGCTCAGCGAGGCCACCGCGGCCAACAACCAGGTGTTCCCCGCGGAGCTGCGGACCGATATCCCGATCTTCGACGGCCTGCCGACCCCTCTGCCGGACCTCCCGTACGACGTCAGCAACGTCAGGTTCGGCGACCACAAACGGACGGGGCCGGGCATGGACGGCTTCGAAGCCCCTGGTCAGGACGGCCTCTTCGACCCCAGCCGGCACCGGATTCCCGGTTCCTACGGGATCGGCGACCCCGGCAACGGGCAGGACGGCACCGGCCTGGACAGGACCGGGCTCCGCGACGTGAACGTCCCCGACGGCACGGGCCTCGACGGGACAGGGGCGGACGGCACCGGCCAGAACGGCTCCGGGCTCGACGGGACGAACGCGCTCAACGGCGTGAACGTCCCCGACACCAGCGGGCTCGACGGCACCACCGGCCTGCCCGACCCGCCGAGCACCTCGCTCGCGGGCCTGCCGGACCCGTCACAGCTCGGCGCCTACCCCAACCCCAATCTCGGCGGCACCCCCACCACCAACGGGATCGGCAGCGGCTACGTCACCGGGCCCGGCACGGGAGGCGGTGGCGGCTACGGCGGCGCCTTCGGCGGCGTCGGCGCCCCCGGCGGTGCGGCGGCCACGGCCGGCATGCGCGGCCTGGGCGGCGGCATGCCGATGATGCCGTTCCTCCCCGCGGGCGGCCAGAAGCGGGAGGAGCGGAAGAACGAGATGGAGCGGGCCGCGTACGTATGGGATGACGAGGACTACTTCACCAGCGATGTGCCGACCACCGAGGCGCACATCACCGGTGAATCGAAAGGCAGGGCATGAGACCGGTTGACGACGGCGGATCCCCCGTTCCCGAGCTGGAACTGGCCAAGGATTTCCCGGGCATCGAGGACGACGGGCGGGGCCCGTACGTCGACCACACCGAGGTCAGGAAGGTCGTCTCGCGGCTGCGTGAGCAGCTCGGCGCGCTGCGCGGCAACGCGCCCGCGAACATGAGCGCCACCTGGAGCGGCCCCGGCACGATCGGCGAGGTGTCAGGGCTGGGCAACGTCGGCCCCGCCGAGACCGGGTCGTGGGAGGTGGCCAGCAGCTTCGGCTACAACACCGAGCAGGCGTACAAGGTGTTCGGCGGCAGCTACGGGCAGCTCATCGACTACGTCGAGAAGTGGGCCGACGCGGTGGAGCGGGCCATCGCGAACTACGAGAAGGGTCACGCCGACAGCAGTGCGTGAGAAGCGGCAGGGATGAGAAATGGCCGATCAGTGGGAGCCCATCAGGATCTACAGCTACCTGGGTGCCACCAAACCCGACATCAGTGTCACCCGGGAGCGCGTGGTCAGCTACCTGAACGGCACCGACCCCGACAGAATCGAGGCCGCCGGTAAGAGCTACGTCGAAGCGGCCAAGCTGATCAAGGGCGAGGGCGGCGTGCAGGGCGCGCTGATGAAGGCGGCCAAGGACCTGTCCGAGGTGTGGCGCGGCCCGAGTGCCCGGCAGGCGATGAAGGCGCTGCGGCTGCTGCACGCCAGCGCGGGCGCGCTCGGCGATGCCATGCAGAAGACCGGCGAGCCGATGAAGAAGTACGCCGAGCGGGTCAGGCACTACCGCTCGACCGTCCCCGCCCCGGCGGTGGCTCCCGGCCTTGTCAACAGGGGCGTGACAGGTGGGCAGTCCGGCGGCGGCATCGGTACGGACGGCACCGCGCCGCCGCTGATCACGGGCAGCGGCCTGAACGGCGGCTCGTACACGCCGCTGGCACCGCTGGCCGACGAGCAGGCCAGGCGGCATCTGGAGAACCTCAACATCGAGATCGTCGACATCAACCTGCAGATCGCCGAGGGACTGGCCTTCCAGCTCCCGGAGATCACGCCGCTGACGGTGGACACCCAGCCGGCCAAGAAACTGCACGTTCCCGGGGTCACCGACACCTCGGGCAGCGGCGGCGACGGCCGGTGGACCGGCGGGTCCGGGTCGGAGGGCTCGTACGGCACCGGCGGCTCCGGCCACACGGGCGGCTCCGGCAACGGCGGCACGGGCTCCGGCGGCACCGGCGACGGCTCGAACGGCACGGGCACCGGCTCTGACGGCAACGGCGGCACCGGCGACGGCACCACCAAGCCGCAGGACCCGGGTCAGCAGGGCCAGGACGACCCGTCCAACGGCGGCGACCCCACCACCCAGCAGCCGGGCACGGGCGACCAGCAGCAGCAACAGCCCGGCCAGGACCAGCAGCAGCAACCGGGGCAGGAGGAGGCTCCCGCGGTCATCGGCGGCCCCGACAACCAGCGCACGGAGCTGGCGCAGACCCCCACGGCGACCCAGCCGCCGCCCACGACGACCACACCGAACCCGTACACCTCGACGCCGAACCCCTACGTCTCGACGCCGCCCACCATCTTCCCGAACACCCAGCCGCCGGGAAGCACGCCGTACGGCGGCACGGGCGTGGGCCCCTGGTACGGCGGGGGCGGCGCTCCCGCCACCAGCCCGTCGGTGCTGCGCAGCACCCCGGGCAACGGGAACGGTTTCATGGCCTTCCCGCCCGGCGCGATGGGGGCCGGCGGGCAGAACAACAGCGACGAGCACACCAGGGAGTACTACGACTCCGAGGCCGACATCTGGTCGCCCCCGGTGGAGACCAGCCCGGACAAGCTCGGCTGAGCGCTCGGCCGGGCCCTGCGAAGGGCTTGGAGAGCCGGCCCTGCGAAGGGCTTGGAGAGCCGGCCCTGCGAAGGGCTTGGAGAGCCGGCCCTGCGAAGGGCTTGGAGAGCCGGCCCTGCGAAGGGCTTGGAGAGCCGGCCCTGCGAAGGGCTTGGAGAGCCGGCCTCGCGAAGGGCTGAAAGCGGACGGCCGGGCCTCGCAAGGGGCCCGGCCGTCCGGCTCGCGTGAGGTCCGGCGTCCGGCTCGCGTGAGGCCCGGCCGCCGCCCGGTCAGCCCTCCATGCGGTTGCGGATGCGGTCGAGCTCGCCCATCGCGTCCTCGAACATGCGGTTGGCGACCGACTCCGCCCGCCGTACGAGCTCCATCTGGCTCTCGGGGTCGGTGGCGAAGCGCATCGGGTTGTTCTCGCCGAACTCCTCCTCCATCACCTCCGACAGCTGCCGCTGCAGGTCGGCGGCGGCCTCCTCGAAGGCCCGCTTGATGCGCTCGGCCAGCTCGCCTGAGGTCAGGCGCATGGCCTTGGGGTGCAGGATCAGATCCTTCAGCCCCGTCTGGCCCATCTCCACGGTCACCAGGCCGTCCTCGTCCTGCGCGCGGCCCACGAGGCCGCCCAGCGTCTCCTGCAGCGCCGCGACGCGGGCCATCCGGGACTCGGAGTCCTTCACCAGCTGGTCGATGTCGATGCCGCCGAAGTCACTCTCGATCATGCGGTCGTTCAACCCTCTCGTATACGGGATCAGCCGGACAGGCCGCGGATCCAGGTGTAGACGTCGAGCACGCCGAGCGCGAGCGGGAACAGCGCGATGAGCAGGATGACGTCCACGATCTCGCCCGCCCGGCCCCAGAACGGCGACAGCCGCCCGGACGGCAGCCACAGCCCGAGCCCGACGACCAGCATCGACAGCCAGAGCAGCGCCATCACCACGGCCGCCGCGCCGACGGTGCCCGCGCCCGCGCTGAGCGCGACCGCCATCGCGCCAAGCCCGGCGAGCCCGGTGCACAGCAGCCAGAGCCGCTGCCCGAGGCCGCCGAACACGCGGGCGCGCAGCAGCAGCACCAGGCAGAGCACGACGGCCATCGAGCCGGACATCCAGCCGGGCTCGGTGACCAGGAAGATCAGCGCGCCGATCGCGGTCATGGCGATGCCGGCCACCATGCCGGTGGCGTACCGGCTGGCCTGGGCGGTGCGGGCCAGGATGCCCTCGCTGTCGATGCGCTGGTTGTCGGAGCGCAGCTCCTCGGCGTTGGTGGGCAGCGGCGGCAGCGGCACCCTGGCGATCTTGAACGACAGGGTCGGGATGAGCGGGCTGAGCGAGATCAGCACGGTCACGGTCATGGCGGCGGTGCCCGCGGCGGGCACGCCGAACACCATCACCATGGCGGCGGCGATCGCTCCCGCCAGGGCGGCGATGGCCGTGCCGAGGAAGCCCGCCACGCCGTCGGCGACGACCGTGCCGCCGATCGTGGCCACCAGCGCCGTACAGGCCATCGCGGCCAGCAGGTGCGGCGCGCCCACCCCGGACAGCGTGGCGCCGCTCATGAGGCCGTACAGGCCCGCCACGAAGGCGTACGGCAGCGCCGCGTACCCGATGAGCGCGCCGGCCGATGAGTCGCCCACGGCCCGCGACAGCGCCGCGCTGACGCCGATCAGCAGCAGCGCGAGCATGCCGGCCACCACGGTCACGCCCAGCGGCTCGCTGGCCGACAGCATCAGCGCGGGCACGCCGAGCACGAGCAGCACGGTCGCGGCCCCGGCGCCCAGCAGCCTGGTGTGGCGGCCCTCCCACTTGCCGGTGCTCTCCGAGACGCCGGTCGCGACCACGTCGGCCACGTCGTCGTAGAGCGCGGGCGGCAGCGCCGCCTCGCGCGGGCGCAGGTAGAGGATCTCGCCGTCCAGCACGCCCAGCGCGCTCAGCGTCTGCCCGAGGTCGAACGGCGCGCCGCCGAGCCGCTGCAGCACCCAGCCCGGTGCGGCGGCCGCTTCGCCGTCCGCCTCGCCGACCGCGCGCAGCAGGCCGGGCAGCACGTGCGGCAGCGGCACGTCGGCGGGCAGCGCCAGGTCCACCCTGCGGCGCGGCGCGACGATCGTGACGTGGCACAGCGGGGCCAGCGGCGCGTGCGGCCGGGGCTGCCCGCCCTGCCCGACCTGCCCGCCCGGTCCTGCCGGTGGCATGGGCGGCATGGGCGGCACAGGTCGCATCGGCTGCATCGGCTGGTGGGCGAGCGAGGTCACGACCACTCCAGAGGCTGGCTGGCTAAATCCGACATGGCGAACATATAGGGACGGCGTCTCTGGTAAGAAAGTGTCTCAGGTGACAGGAGGGTTGTCCCGCCAGTGAGCATCGTTGTCGTACGGCGGCCAGAACGCCGCCCGAGTCCTCAGCCACCGCGCGGAGAGATCCTTCTGGAGTCGCCGCCCGAGATCCCCGAGGTGCAGCCTGCGGCTTCACCGGCGTCCTGATGTACGTGCCCATGCTGGCCGGCGCCGCCGCCATGGGACTGATGTTCACCGCCGGCGGCAATGCGAACCCCATCATGTACGTGGCCAGCGGCCTGTTCGCCGTCTCCATGGTGGGCATGACGATCGGCCAGCTCGGCCGCAACTCGGGAGAGCGCAAGAACCGGCTCAACGGCCTGCGCCGCGACTACTTCCGCTACCTGTCGCAGATCCGCAAGCGGGTCCGCAAGGCCGCGCTCCAGCAGCGCGAGGCACTGGAGTGGAGCGGCCCGGCACCGGACACGCTGTGGTGGGTGGCCATGGGGCCGCGCCTGTGGGAGCGCAGGCCGCGCGACGACGACTTCGCCACCGTACGCCTGGGCACCGGCGTGCAGAAGCTGGCCGTGCAGCTCGTGCCGCCCGACACCAAGCCGGTCGAAGACCTCGACGCGCTGACCGCGGGCGCGCTGCGCCGCTTCGTCAGGGCGCACTCCACGGTGGCCGGGCTGCCGGTCGCGGTGGCGCTCAACTCGTTCGCCAGGATCCGGCTCACCGGCGAGCCGCGGGCGATGCGCGCCCTGGTCAGGGCCATGATCGCGCAGCTCGTCACCTTCCACTCCCCCGACGACATGCGGGTCATGGTGTGCGCGAGCGGCGAGTGGATGCCGCACTGGGACTGGGTGAAGTGGCTGCCGCACGCGCTGCACCCCGACGAGGTGGACGCGGCGGGCAAGGTGCGGCTCATGGCCGAGAACATGAGCCACCTCGACAAGCTCGTGGGCGACGAGCTGAAGGAGCGGCCCAGGTTCCGGCCGAACGCGGGGGCCGACGCGCTGCCGTACCACGTGGTGATCGTGGACGGCGGGCACGTGCCGCACGACTCGCAGCTCGGCACGGACGCCATCCAGGGCGTCACCGTCATCGACCTGTCGGACGCGACGGGACCGGTCGAGGAGGCCGCCACGCTGCGGCTGGACATCCAGCCCGACGGCTTCCACATGGTGAAGATCGACCACACCGGCAAGCGCACATCGACCCGGCTCGGCGACCCCGACCGCCTCGACTACGCCAGGGCCGAGGGGCTGGCCAGGCAGCTCGCGCCGCTGCGGATCTCGGTCGGCTCCGACGGCGAGACCCAGGACCTGCTGGGCACCAGCATGAACCTCACCGACCTGCTCGGCGTGGGCGACCCGGCGCAGATCCAGCCGGCCGTCACCTGGCAGCCCAGGGCAGGGCGCAACCGGCTGCGGGTGCCGATCGGCATCGGCTCCGACGGCCGCGTGGTCGAGCTGGACATCAAGGAGTCGGCGCAGGGCGGCATGGGCCCGCACGGGCTGGTCATCGGGGCCACCGGTTCAGGAAAGTCGGAGCTGCTGCGCACGCTGGTGCTGGGCCTGGCCATCACGCACTCGTCCGAGATCCTCAACTTCGTCCTCGTCGACTTCAAGGGTGGTGCGACGTTCCTCGGCCTCGAGGGGCTCTCGCACGTCTCGGCGGTCATCACGAACCTTGAGGACGAGCTGCCGCTGGTCGACCGCATGCACGACGCGCTGCACGGCGAGATGGTGCGGCGCCAGGAGCTGCTGCGCGCGGCCGGCAACTTCGCCTCGCTGCGCGACTACGAACGCGCCCGGGAGCAGGGCGCCGACCTGCAGCCGCTGCCGACGCTCTTCATCGTGCTCGACGAGTTCAGCGAGCTGCTCGCGGCCAAGCCCGAGTTCATCGACCTGTTCGTGATGATCGGCCGGCTCGGTCGTTCGCTGGGCGTGCACCTGCTGCTGGCCTCGCAGCGGCTGGAGGAGGGCCGGCTGCGCGGCCTGGACACGCACCTGTCGTACCGGATCGGTCTGCGCACGTTCTCGGCCATGGAGAGCCGGGTCGTGCTGGGCGTGGCCGACGCGTACGAGCTGCCGCCCGCGCCCGGCAACGGCTACCTCAAGTACGACACGACCGGCATGACGCGGTTCAAGGCCGCGTACGTGTCCGGCCCCCACCAGGCCGAGCCCGGCCGGTCCAGCGCATCGGGCGACCAGGCGCCGATCCGCGAGATCGTCGAGTACAGCCCCGCCTACATGCCGCTGCCCGAGGTCCCCGAGCCGGAGGAGCCCGACGACGAGGACGAGACGCCGGAACCGGCCGCCGCGGGCCAGCGCAGCCTGCTCGACGTCGTCGTCTCCCGCCTGACCGGGCACGGGCCGCCCGCGCATCGCATCTGGCTGCCGCCGCTCGCCGAGCCGCCCACCCTGGCGCACCTGCTGCCACCGCTGTCGGTCACCCCCGATTACGGCCTGACCACGACCGGCTGGCAGGGCCGGGGCAGGCTGCACGCCGTCATCGGCATCATCGACAAGCCGTTCGAGCAGCGGCGCGACCCGTACTGGCTGGACATCTCCGGCGCGGCCGGGCACATCGGCGTGGCCGGCGGCACGCAGAGCGGCAAGAGCACGGTGATCCGCACGCTGATCACCGGCATGGCGCTCATGCACACCCCGCGCGAGGTGCAGTTCTACTGCCTCGACTTCGGCGGCGGCGCGCTCGCGTCGCTGGAGGGCCTGCCGCACGTCGGCAGCGTGGCCAACCGGCTCGACGCCGAGCGGGTCCGCCGTACGGTGGCCGAGATCGCCTCTTTGCTGGAGCGGCGCGAGCGCGAGTTCGGCGAGCAGGGCATCGAGTCGATGGCCGCCTACCGCCGCATGCGCCAGGAGGGCAAGATCGAGGGCGACGGCTGGGGCGATGTGTTCCTGGTCGTGGACGGCTGGCTGACGCTCAGGCAGGAGTTCGAGTCGCTGGAGCCGACCATCACCGACCTCGCCGCCCGGGGCCTCGGCTACGGCATCCACCTGGTGGCCGCGACGAACAAGTGGTCGGAGTTCCGGCCCAGCATCCGCGACCTGTTCGGCACCAAGATCGAGCTGAAGCTGGGCGACGCGTACGAGTCGGAGGTCAGCAGGAAGCAGGCGATGGCGGTGCCCGAGGGCACGCCGGGCCGCGGCCTGACCAAGGACGGCTTCCACTTCCTGTCGGCGCTGCCCAGGATCGACGGGGTGCAGAACTCCTCCGACCTGGCCGCCGGCGTGCGGGCGCTGGTGCAGGCCGTACGCGAGTCCTGGCAGGGCCCGTCCGCGCCGCCCGTGCGGCTGCTGCCCGCCGTGCTGCCGGTCTCGGCGCTGCCGAACGACCCCGACCGCATCCCCATCGGCATCGACGAGAACTCGCTGTCGCCGGTGCTGCTCGACTTCGACGCCGACCCGCACTTCGTGGTGTTCGGCGAGAACGAGAGCGGCAAGTCCAACCTGCTGCGGCTCATCTCCGAGCAGCTCGTCAGCAGGAAGCAGCCCAGCGAGGCGATGCTGATCGTCATCGACTACCGGCGCTCGCTGCTCGACTCGGCCGCCACGCCCCACCGCATCGGCTACGCCGCCTCGAGCGCCGCCGCCTCCAGCCTGATCAACGACGCCAAGGACGCGCTGCTCA
Organism: Nonomuraea fastidiosa; assembly: GCF_042751225.1. Lineage (NCBI taxonomy): Bacteria > Bacillati > Actinomycetota > Actinomycetes > Streptosporangiales > Streptosporangiaceae > Nonomuraea > Nonomuraea fastidiosa. The sequence goes on along the minus strand of NZ_CP170570.1, from coordinate 4,076,716 downwards.
GCCGCCTGCCCCCGGCCGACCTGACGCCCGAGCAGCTGCGCGACCGGAGCTGGTGGCAGGGCTCCGACCTGTACGTCGTCGTGGACGACTACGACCTCGTCGCGACGTCGGCGAACCCGCTGGGACCGCTGGTCGACCTGCTGCCGCAGGCCCGCGACATCGGCCTGCACCTGGTGCTGTCGCGCCAGATGGGCGGCGCGAGCCGGGCCATGTTCGACCCGGTCATCCAGCGGCTGAAGGACATGGCGACGCCCGCGCTGCTCATGTCGGGCAGCAAGGACGAGGGTTACCTGTTCGGCAACGTACGCCCGCAGCCGCTCCCGCCGGGCCGCGGCTTCCTGGTGGACCGCCGCTTCGGCTCGCGTCTGATGCAGACGGCGTTCCTGGACGCAGAAAGGGGGGCCGACCATGGCCGACCTTGAGATCCACTTCTCCGTGCTGGACCGGTGCCGCACCGCCATCAAGAAGGCGGCAGGCCAGTACCAGGACACGCTGGTCGAGCGTAATCCCGGCGAGCTGACGTACGACGCGAAGGGCGAGATCCGCAACAACCGCACGCCCATCAGCGCCGACACCTTCGGGCACCTGCCCAGCTCGGCGGGGCTCGCGTCGTCCGCCAACGCCGTCTGGAGCGCGCTCATCAGCGAGATGGACGAGGCGCGCAAGAAGCTCGCGGCCACCGAGCGAGGCCTGAGCGAGGTGGAGGAGAACATCCGCCGCGCCCACCGGGCCACCTCGTGAGCGGGAACGCCGTGGGTGATTCCGTGAGCGTCGGGCACCTGCCCGGCGGCGCCGCGCTCGACGAGATGCTGCGCAAGGTGACCGGCTCGCCGGGGTCGATCGACACGATCGCCTCGCAGTGGCGGACCTCGTCGGGCGACGTCCAGGAGTTCGGAGGCGCGCTGGCGTCGGCGGTCCAGAACGTGGCGGACGCCTGGAACGGCCGCTCGGCGGAGGCGTTCGACTCGTACATGCGCGAGTACGGCACGGCCGCGGAGAGCCTGAAGTCGGCGCTGAGCGACTGCGCCGCCTCACTCGGCGAGGCCGCCTCCGCGTTGCGCGAGTCGCACACCGAGATCTCCTCCATCTGCCGCGACCTCAACACGAACGCCGCGAATTACCGCACCCGCTACCTGGCCGATCATCCGGACGCGACCGAGGCGGACATGCGCAGCGGGCTGTCGGCGCTGGTCGAGCGGGCCAAGAAGGACGCCAAGCCGTGGGTGGACTCGGCCGAGGCGGCCGTCTCCAAGGCCAAGCAGGACATCGATCGCCACCTGCGCGACCGCAAGCTGACCTTCCGCGCCATCCCCGACGTCACCAAGCAGGAGTTCGTCGCCGAGAAGGGCCCGAACCTCGACTGGGTCGCCGACCCCGACTACCGGCCCGACGGCGGCGTCTCCGTGCAGGGCGGCCGGGGCGCGCCGGTCACCACCGCTGGGCACTCGGGTGGCTTCTCCGGTTACGGGCCCAGCGGCCCGCCACCTCCCGGCGGCGGCGCCGCGCCGCCCGAGCGGGTCAGGGAGTGGATCGAGGAGGCGGTCAGGATCCTCGCCGCCAGGGGCGTGCCGACGTCCAAGATGAACGTCAACGACATCTGGCTGATCATCCAGCACGAGTCCGGCGGGAACCCGCACGCCATCAACAACTGGGACTCCAACGCGGCCAGGGGCACGCCGTCCAAGGGGCTGATGCAGACGATCGACCCGACGTTCAACGCGTACGCGCTGGACGGGCATCGCAACATCTACGACCCGGTGGACAACATCATCGCGGGCGTGCGGTACGCGATCGCCAGGTACGGGTCCGTCTCGAACGTGCCCGGTGTGGTGAACACCAAGAACGGCCTGGGCTACGTGGGCTACTGACCCCTGCGTGTTCCTGGCGACGGGACGCGCCCTGGACACCATGACGCCCCCTGGCCGGTCGCTCACCGGCCCAGGGGGCGTCACCGTCAGGAGTGGCGTCAGTTGCAGTTGGCCCAGTCGCTGCTCGACCTGCCCGAGCCGACGTAACCGGAGATGCGCACGCACTTGCCCTTGGCGCTCACCTTCACCGGCCCCGCGTAGTACTCGAAGTTGCCGTTGTCGGACTGGGTGCCGCCGCCCTGCGCCTCGAGCGTGACGCCGGTCGGGGTGCTCTTGCCGACGTCCGCCGTCTTGATGGTGACCGCGCAGTTCTGGCCGGTGCTGTTGTTCCAGAGCTGGTACGTCACACCGCCGGAGAACGAGATCGACCGCTGCACCGAGAACCCGGAGCCGCACACCTGCGTGGCCGTGTACGGGTTCTTGACCGGCGTGGACGGCTTCGCCGTGGTCTTCGTCGGCGCCGGCTTGGCCGTCGTCCTGGTCGGCTCCGGCTCGGGCTCAGGCTGCCGCGTCGGCTGGACCGGCTTCCTGGTCGGCGTCTTGGTCGGCGTCTGGGTGACGGTCTTGGTCGGCGTCGGCTGCACCGTCTTGGTGACGGTCGCCCGCGGCTTGGCCGTCTGCGTGGCCGTACGCTTCTTCGTCGGCTGTGCCCGCTGCGTCACCGTCACCGGCGGCTGCGTCGGAATCGTGACCGGCTGCGACGGCAGCGGGGCCGGGGTGGTCGGCGCCGAGGTCAGCTCGGGCACGTCAGGCGTGGCCGACGACCACTCGGTGGGCAGCACGAGCGGGCCCACGTCGTTGGGATCGCCGCTGGCCGCCCACGGGACGGTGGCCTCGGCGGTCGCCTGCGGGTTCCCGGGGCCGCCGGTGCTCTGCGGCGCAGGGGGCGTCGTGGTGGCGGTGGGCGTGGGGATGGCGTCGCTGTTCGCCTGCTGCGCCACCAGGGACGGGTCGACCTGCTGGAGGCGTACGTACCGGTTGGCGCCCCACAGGCCCACGGCGGAGACCAGCGCCACCGTGGCGACACCCGCGATCAGCCCCAGCGGCAGCCCCCTGCGCGGAGCGGGCGACGCGGGCTTTTCGATCCTGATCTGGGCGGGCGGCTGCGGCGGGTCGGACTCCGGCGGCCCCCACATGGTGGCCTCGGGCGTGGCGGGATGGCCCTGGTGGCCCTGGGCGTGCACGTGCGGCTCCAGCCCGCCTGGGCCGGGCATGCCCGGCCCGGCCTGCGGCGGCACGTTCGGCGGGCCCTGCATGGGCGAGCCGTGCATCGGCGGCATGGGCGGGCCCTGCTGCGCTCCCTGGGGCGGCGGGCCCTGCATCGGCGGCCCCTGAAGGGGACCGGCCTGGGCGGGCACGTGCGGCGGCATCGGCGGACCCTGCGGGTGGCCCTGCGGCGGCACCGGCATCGGGCCGCCCTGACCGTGCGGCGGACCCTGGTACCGGCCCTGCGCAGGCATGCCCTGCATCGGGGGGCGGGCGATCGGCACGCCCTCAAGCGGCGGGCCGTCGGGGGCCGGCCGGGGCGCGGGCGGCTGGGGCGCCTCCGCGCCGGGCTTGCCCTTGCCGGCTGCAGGCGGCTGCTGCGGCCCACCCGCCGCAGGCGCCTCCGCCCCACTCGCCGCAGGCGCGTCCGGCTTGGCGGCCGCAGGCTGCTGCGCCCCGCTGACCGGAGGCGTCCCCGGCTTGCTTGCCGCAGGCTCCTCCGCCCCACTCGCCGCAGGCGTCCCCGGCTGACCCGCCGAAGGCGACCCCGGCCCGTTCGCCGCAGGCGGCTTCTCGTTCGGTGCGGACTCGGGGGACTTGGCGGTGGCCGCCTTGGTCGCATCCGCGGCGACTCCGGCGGCCGCCGCAGACGCGGACTTGGGCTTGGCGGCCGAGGCCGGCTTCGAGCCGTTCGGGGCGGGGGCGTCGCCGAGTACCTGCATGAGCGCGCTGTACGTGGTCGGCCGGTCCCCGACCTCCTTGGTCAGGGCCGACAGCAGGACCCGGCGCAGCGGCTCGGCCTCGATGGCCACGTCGGGCTCGCCGTTCAGCGTCGCTTCCTCGTCGGCGAACGGCGGGCGCCCGGTGCCGGCGTACACGATGGTGGCGGCCCAGGCGAAGACGTCGGCGTAGGGGCCGTACTCGAGGCCCTTGAGCTGCTCGGGAGCCTGGTAGGCGGGGTCGCCGGCGGGGTCGCCGATGGCGGCGTCGGTGACGCGCGGCCCGTCGGGGCTGAGGATCACGTTGTGCGGGGTGAGGGCGCGGTGCGCCAGGCCGGCGAGGTGCACGGCGGACAGCGCAGTCAGTACGCCGACGGCCACGCGTTCGAGCGCGTCGCCCTTCAGCGGCTCGCCGCCGGCGACGGTCTCGGCCAGGCTCTTGCCTTCGACGTACTCGCGCACGATGTACGGCCGGTCGCCGAGGTAACCGGCGTCGAGCACTCTCGCCACGTACGAGCTGGAGACCCGCTTGACCCCGAGGTACCGGTCGAGCTCGCGCTCGGAGTCAGGCTCGGCGGGGAGCAGCTTGATGGCGACCTTGGGCGCGTCCTCGGACTCATGCCCGAGGAAGACCTCCCCTCTCGGCCCCTCTCCCAGCAGCCCGACAATGCTGAAAGCGCCGATCCGCTCTGGATCCCCAGGGCGCAAAGGGTGCATGCCCGAACCTTTCACCAGCAAAGCATGATTGATCACATTGAACCAGATCCGTCACATCAGCATCAGGCGTTTCGGACGCTGGTCAACAAAACGCAGTGCCGTTTTCTTGCAATCGCAGTCATCAGGCCGACAACTTCAGCGCGGTAATGCGGAGGATCGCGGCCGCAACAGCGCCCTGACGGCACCTCGCCCAGCGCGCCGATCGCGCCTCAGCCGTACGCCCCACTCGCGATCACGTCGAACGTCCGGGACGCCATCCCCTCCTGCGCCCCATCGGAACCACCACCCGCAACGCCAGCACCAGCAGCGCCAGCCCCACCGCGCAGACCGCGATGACCACGGCCAGCTCGATCGCCTTGTGGTCGACGGGCGCGGCCTTGGTGACGGCGCTGCTCGGGAGCGGGCTCGGCGGTGGCGGCGCGACGACGGGCGCGTTCTCTGGCTCGAACGGCAGGACCGCGCTCACCGCCTGCATCGGGTTGACCATGCCGGCCCCCTTGCCCGCGCCGGTGGCGCCGTCGGCGGTGGCGATGATGCGCCGGCGTACCTGCGCCTGGTCGAGCGTGGGATAGCGGGCCCTGACGAGCGCGACGACGCCCGCCACGTACGGCGCCGCGTAGCTCGTACCGTCGAGCCCCTTGAAGTAGGAACGGCCGGGCCAGGTCGAGACGAGGTTCTGGCCCGGCCCGAGCACCGACACGGGCGTCTCTTTGTTGGAGAACTCGCTCAGGGCGCCGTCCGGCCCCGCCGCGCCCACCGCGAGCACGCCGTCGTAGCTGGCCGGATAGGCGGGCGAGGGCGTGCCGTCCCTGCGGGATACGTTGCCGGCCGCGGCGACGATGACCGCGTCCTTGGCGAGCGCGTACCGTACGGCCGCTTCGAGCGCGGGGTGGTCGAGGGTCTTGCTCGACACGTTGATGACCTTGGCGCCCTGGTCGGCGGCGGCCTTGATGCCCTTGATCAGGAGCTCGGTCTTGCCGTCGGTCTCGGAGTCGGTGAACTTGTACGACAGCAGCCGCACTCCGGGGGCCATGCCGTGGAACAGCACGCCCCTGACGTACTGGGCGCCGATGATGCCCGCGACGGCGGTGCCGTGGCCGACGCAGTCGTTGTAGCCGGAGCCGACGAGGTCGGCCTTGCCGGCCAGGCGGAGCTGCGGATGGGTGAGATCGACGCCGGTGTCGATGACCGCGACGGTGACGTTCGCACCGGTGGACAGCGACCAGACGCGTTTGGGGTCGAGCCGCTTCTGTGCCCAGGACTCGCCGACCTCGACCGTGCCCCTGGGCGGGTTGCACCGGTCGGGGGCCGCGACGGCGGGAACGAGCGGAGCCTGCAGGGCGAGCATGCTGGCCAGGAGGGCGCGACCAATCATGGAGAAAAAGGGTAGCCCGCCCGATTCGCCGCAAAGCTACGTTCAGCCGGTATCCGATCGGCACAAAACGATCAAGCCGAATTCAGATCCGGTTCCGCGAACGGCAAGAAGCCCCGGCCACTTCGCCAGGGCCTCTTGCGTTGATCATTTCGTGGCGGACTCGATGTTCTGCCGGTAGGTCCCGATGACCCGAGCCGCCTCCTGCAGCTCCTCCGTCATCCGCTGGAATGCCGTGCGGTAGTTCTGCCATGCCTGCTGGAAGCGCTGCGCCCCGGGGCCCGTCCACGCGGTGCCGACCTTCGCGGCCTCACGGTCGAGCGCGGTCATGGTGGTGCGGACCGCCTCCGACTGCTGCGTGAACTGGCTGGACATCTGCTGCATTTCCGCGAGGTCGCCGCCGAACATGCTCTGGCTCATGCATACCCTCCTGGGGAACCTGTGAAAGCGCCCTCACCCTAAGGAAAGGCCACCGCCCGTCGCCGGAGATATGCCAAGCGGCTATGGTCTACCCGAGGAATGCTCGGATCTCATGGGATACCGCCCGCACCTTCAGGAAGCCGGGATGACCAGCGGCGACAGGGTCTGCTCCCGGACGCCTGAGCCGGGCGCGTCCCGGGGCAGGATGCTCGACGCGAACGACGGCGCGCACGCAGGGGCCGCCGAACCTAGCAGGAAGGACGAGAGCCGGTGCGGAAGGTTCTGATCGCCAATCGCGGCGAGATCGCCGTGCGGGTGGCACGCGCGTGCAAGGACGCAGGCATCACCAGCGTGGCCGTCTACGCCGACCAGGACCTCGACGCCCTGCACGCCAAAGTCGCCGACGAGGCGTACGCCCTCGGCGGGCGCACCCCTGCCGAGACCTACCTCGACGCGGGCAAGCTCCTCGACATCGCACGCCGCAGCGGTGCCGACGCCGTCCACCCCGGCTACGGATTCCTCGCCGAGAACGCCGGCTTCGCCCAGGCCGTCATCGACGCCGGTCTCATCTGGATCGGCCCGCCGCCCGCCGCGATCGCCGCGCTCGGCGACAAGGTGCAGGCCAGGCACATCGCGCAGAAGGTCGGCGCGCCGCTGGTCGCGGGCACCAAGGACCCGGTGAGCGGGGTCGCCGAGGTGCTGGCGTTCGCCGAGGAGCACGGCCTGCCGATCGCCATCAAGGCCGCGTACGGCGGCGGCGGGCGCGGCATCAAGGTCGCCCGCAGGATGGAGGAGGTCGCCGAGCTGTACGAGTCGGCCGTCCGCGAGGCGGTGGCCGCGTTCGGGCGCGGCGAGTGCTTCGTCGAGCGCTACCTCGACCGGCCCCGCCACGTCGAGACCCAGTGCCTGGCCGACGCCCACGGCAACGTCGTCGTGGTGAGCACCCGCGACTGCTCGCTGCAGCGCCGCCACCAGAAGCTGGTGGAGGAGGCGCCCGCGCCGTTCCTCACCGACGCCCAGCTCGACGTCCTCTACTCCAGCTCCAAGGCCATCCTGAAGGAGGCGGGCTACGTCGGGGCCGGCACCTGCGAGTTCCTCGTCGGCCAGGACGGCACCATCTCCTTCCTGGAGGTCAACACCCGGCTCCAGGTCGAGCACCCCGTCACCGAGGAGGTCGCGGGCATCGACCTCGTACGCGAGATGTTCCGCATCGCCGACGGCGAGCCGCTCGGCTACGACGACCCGGCGCTGCGCGGCCACTCCATCGAGTTCCGCATCAACGCCGAGGACGCCGGCCGCGGCTTCCTGCCCTCCCCCGGCACGCTGACCACGCTGCGCGCGCCGTCCGGGCCCGGGGTGCGGCTCGACTCCGGTTACGAGGCGGGCATGACGGTGCCGGGGACGTTCGACTCGCTGGTGGCCAAGCTGATCGTCACCGGCCGTACGCGGCAGGAGGCGCTCGAACGCGCCCGCAGGGCCCTCGCCGAGTTCGAGATCACCGGCATGCCGACCGTGCTGCCGTTCCACCGGGCCGTGGTCACCGACCCGGCGTTCACCTCCGAGCCGTTCTCGGTGCACACGCGGTGGATCGAGACGGAGTGGGAGAACACGGTGGCCCCGTACGAAGGGGACGTCGCGACCGCCGAGGAGACCCCCAAGGAGACCGTGACGGTCGAGGTGGGCGGCAAGCGGCTGGAGGTCGTGCTGCCCGCCGGGCTCGGCGCGTCCGCACCCGCGCCGGCCGCCCGCGCCAAGGCGCCGAGGCGCGCCGGCGGAGGCGCGAAGAAGCCCGCGGCCGGCGGCGACGCGCTGGTCAGCCCCATGCAGGGCACGATCGTCAAGGTCGTGGCGAACGACGGTGACACGGTGAACGAGGGCGACACCGTCGTGGTCCTGGAGGCCATGAAGATGGAGCAGCCGCTGGCCGCCCACAAGTCCGGCACGGTCACCGGGCTGACGGCGGCGGTCGGGCAGACGGTCAGCTCGGGCGAGACGATCTGCGAGATCAAGGACTCCTGACCGTACGTACGGGACTCCACGGCTTCCACGGAGAGCGTCCCCCGGCGGAGGGTTTGGCCGGGGATCGACCCTGCCCGGACCCAACCGGTGCCAGGCTGTTGCGCCACGGAGCGCTCCTGCGCGGCTCCGGACGGGTAGCGTGCCTCTTGAGGAACTTTGCCGACCGCCCATTCGTCCTCAAGGGCGAAGGAGGCTTGCTGCCCATGACCCATTCGCTGCGCCGAGCAGGGGCCGCGTTCGCGGCTCTGATCGCCGGTCTTATCGTCGTTCTTGCGCTTTCCCCTGCCGCCAACGCGGCGGCTCCCCCGGATGCCGACACCGTCGTGTCCAACTGGAAGAAGGCGCCGCTTTATGTGGTGGCCGGCTCATCCTTGTCGTCCGGCCAGGAGAGTGAGATCAACGACGCGCTCAAGGACGCTGACACCAAGATCTACGCTGTGGCGCTGCCCGATGGCACGATTGACCAGTCCAATGTCAGGACTTACATGAGCCAGCTCAGCTCCGCGTTGAGCAAGGCGGGACGTCCTCGTGCGACCATCGCCGTCCTCGACGGCACGACCCTTTTCGCCGGTTCGAGCGCCCTGCGCACCGGTGTCGCCGGTGAGCTGGCCAACCTCGCCGTCAACGCCAACTCGGGCGACGTCGTGGCCGGCATGAAGGACTTCGCCAACCGCGTCGACATGGCCGCCAAGGGCGACCGTTCGGCGCTCGACAGCGGCAGCCAGGCCGACCCCGGCTCCGGCGGCACCGGAGCGCTGATCGCACTCGGCGCGCTGGTCCTCGTCGGCGGTGGCGGCTACTTCCTCTACTCCAGCAAGCAGAAGAAGAAGCGGGCCATCCAGGAGGCCAAGGAGCTGGAGGCGGTCAAGCAGACCGTCGAGGAGGACGTCACCAAGCTCGGCGAGGAGATCACCGCCCTCGACACCGACGTCAAGCTGGCCGGTGAGGGCGGCAAGCACATCGACGAGTGGCAGACGGCGCTCGACGCGTACGAGAAGTCGAAGACCCAGCTCGCCGGCGTGCAGCGGGCCGAGCAGATCCGTGAGGTCACCCAGACGCTCGAAGACGGCCGTTACGCGCTCGCGGTGGTCAAGGCCAAGGTCAACAACGAGCCGGTGCCCGAGCGCCGGGCGCCCTGCTTCTTCAACCCGCAGCACGGCCCGTCCGTCCGCGACGTCCGCTGGGCTCCGCCCGGTGGCACCGTCCGCGACGTGCCCGCCTGCAAGATGGACGCCGAGGCGGTCGAGCGCGGCTTCGACCCGCAGATGCGCGAGGTCATGGTCGACGGCCAGCGCCGGCCCTACTACGACGCGGGCCCGGCCTACCAGCCCTACGCCTACGGCTACTACGGCGGCTTCGGCGACATCATGACCGGCATGTTCATCGGCACCATGATGGGCAGCATGCTGAGCGGCGGCTGGGGCATGGGCGGCTACGGCGCCGGTTACGCCGAGGGTTACGCCGACGCCGGCGGTGACTTCGGCGGTGGCGGCGACTTCGGCGGCGGCGGCTGGGGTGACTTCGGCGGCGGAGGCGACTTCGGCGGCGGAGACTTCGGCGGCGGCGACTGGTAATCCGCCCGGGTCCTAGAGCACGACAGAGAAGCCCCGGTTCAGGTTCGCCTGAGCCGGGGCTTCCCCGTGCCGGCACACTTCGGGCTGCGGCGGACCGACGCTCCAGGCGGCGAGCCGACACTTCGGGCGGCGGGTCGAACCGTAGACGCCGCACGAATCGCCGGTGGAGCGCACCGTCTTGCCGGCAGGGTTGCGGAAGGCCGGGATGTCGTGCGTGACAGGTCGGCCGGCGGATCGCACTCAGACGTCCTCGGCCTGGCCCCGGCCTCAGTTACCGCTTGAGTGGCTGGTGGAAGCGGACCGTGTTGCCGGCGGGGTCGCGGAAGGCGGCGTCGCGGACGCCGTAGGGGCGGTCGATGGGCTCCTGGAGGACTTCGGCGCCGGTGGCGCGGACGCGCTCGAAGTCGGCGTCGAGGTCGTCACTACTGAAGACGATCATCGGCAGGACGCCCTTGACGAGCAGTTCGCGCAGCGCGTCGCCGTCCTCCTGGGAGCGGCCCGCGTACGGGCTGGAGAGCACCAGCTCGGGCCCGCCGTGCACCGGGTCGGACAGGCTCACCCAGCGCTGCTGCCCGGGCCCGTTGTCGCCGGTGACCTTGAAGCCGAGCGCGTCGCGGTAGAAGGCGATCGCCTCGTCCATGTCGTCCACGGTGATGTGACAGTACTGAAGTGCGAGAGTCATGCCGCCACGCTAGGAGGCGCCGCCCCGGGAGGCTTCTTCAAAGCTGACCGCTTCACGATCACCGTGCCGGCGCGCCGCTGCCGTTCGCGGCGCCGTTTCCGGTCGTACGGGACAAAACGGCCTGGCGCTGTCGGGGGTGGCCTGCAGAATGGCGGATGTGATCTATCTTGCCGAGGGTGAGCGGGTGGCGCTGCGCTACCTGTGCCTGCAGGACTACGAGGAGCTGACGGCCCTGCACAGGGAGAGCGCCGAGATGCTCGCCCGCTGGATGCCGGGCCCGCCCATCGTCACGTACGAGGCTTTCGTGAGCTACCTGTCCAGGTTCGACGGGCCGGCGAACGAGGGTTTCCTGATCTGCCGGCGCGACACGGGCGCGATCGTCGGCCGGGTCAACGTCAACGACATCATCAGGGGCACGCACCAGAGCGGCACCATCGGCTACTGCGCGTTCGCCTCGACGACCGGCCGCGGCTACATGACGGAGGGCCTGCGGCTGCTGGTGAGGCACGCGTTCGGCGAGATGGAGCTGCACCGGCTGGAGGCGAACATCCAGCCGCGCAACACCGCCTCGATCAACCTGATCAAGCGGGTCGGGTTCCAGCGGGAGGGCTTCTCGCCGAGATTCCAGTTCATCGACGGCGCCTGGCGCGACCATGAGCGCTGGGCCCTCACGGTGGAGATGACATGAGAGAGCCGGCCCGGGTGCTGCTGCTCGACCACGGGTGGCGGTGAGCGAGCGCGGCTGGACGCGCGAAGGGCGCCACCCGGGCTCGCCTCGCTGCTGGGACGCCGCATCGCCCGCCTGCGGATCGTCAGGTCGTGGGAAGGAGGGTGCCCAGGGGGCCGAGGTCGAGGTTGAGGTCCTCGGGCGTGAGGTCGAAGCGCTCGCACAGGTCGGCCATGGCCTCCTCCAAGCGCATCAGCGTGACGCCGAGCGTCTCGATCTGCTCGTCCGTCAGGCTGCCCTCCTCCATGCGGCGTACGCACTGGCGCTCCACGAGCTGGCGGACCAGCTCGATGATGGTGAGGACGAGGCGGGACAGGTCGCGCTCGACCGTCTCAGGGTCGGCGGTGATGCGCCGGCATGGTGCCTCCATGGTGACCGTCACAGGCTCCCTTCCAGCTCGTCGACCGAGGCGATGACGGCGTTCAGCGAGATGCGGACGAGGTCGATGTCGGCGATGGACAGCACGAGGTCGCCGGTCAGCACCACGCCGCCGGCGAGCAGCCGGTCCAGCAGGTCCACCAGCGCGATCCGCTCAGGGGGGAGCTGCTCCAGCGCCACCACGTCCCGCATCACGCCTCCCCAGCCGCGCTGTCGCGGATCACGCCGTCTCCATGACCGTGAACGAGTACGGCGCCCACGGGCCGGTCAGCCTGACCTCGACGCCGTCGCCGCCCAGCGTGCCCGCCAGCTCGGTGAACTCCGCGGCGCGCGCCTCGTCCACCAGGTACGCGCCGTTCAGCAGCATCCAGTCGTTACGGCCGGACAGGCGCGGGTCCTGGGGGCGGTGGCGGCAGCCGTCGGCGGCCAGGGCCGACAGCGTGCGGTGGATGTGGTCGGCGCGGCGCAGCGCCTGCGCACGGAGCTGCTCACGACCGCGCAGGCTCGCCCGCCGCCGCTCCAGGTACGCCCGCCCCGGCCGCGATTCCCGTTCATCGCCGTTCCGGCACCGCGCCGCACGCGCCTCACCGTCCCGGTCGCGCCGGTCCTCCTCCACGGCCGCCCCGCCGGACGACACGGCGGCGCCGGAGCCTGCCCGTTCGGAGGCGTCCGTCGCGGCGGCGGCGCGCGCAGTCGGGCCCGTCGCCGGGCGGCCGACCGCGGTGAGCTCGGCCGCGGCGGGTTCGGGCACGGCGGGTTCGGGCGCGGCGGTGTAGACCTTGACGCCCCATTCCTGGCGGCCCGTCACGTGGGACAGCACCCGCTGGAACGCATCCCCGCGCCGTTCCAGCAGGTCCACCACCTGGTCGTCGCCCGCGTAGACGGTGACGAGCCGGACCGGCGCGGTGGTGGTGACGGCGGCGACCGCGTCGACCACGCGGTGGTGGGCGCGGGCGGTCTCGGCCAGCCAGTCCAGATCCTCCAGGGAGCGCCGCAGCGGCTCCTCGCCGAAGCTGTCGAGCGGCACCGTGCTCACGTACGCCACGAGCCCGTCGTGGACGATGGTCCGCACCGGCGCCCCCGACACGCCGGAAAGGATCTCGCCGACCGGCAGCGGCTCGCGGGCCACCGCGTACAGGTACGTGCCGTCAGCCATGGTCCGCCTCCCGTCCCTCGGCGATGGCCAGGCGGCGGCGCAGCCTGCGGTTCTCCTCGACCAGCTCGCGGTCCCGGCCGGAGAGCCAGGGGTCGTGCGCCCACCAGTCGATGCCCAGCTCCCTGGCGGTGTCCACGGACGCGATCAGCAGCCGCAGCTTGATCGTGAGCAGCTCGATGTCCAGCAGGTTGACCCGGATGTCCCCGGCGATGACGATGCCCCGGTCGAGCACGCGCTCCAGGATGTCGCCGAGGTTGGCGGGCTCGCGGTTGCTGGGTCCAGCACCGTACGAGGGGCGGACGACCGGACCGGATGAGGCCACCATGTCACGCCTCCCCGAAGTCGGCGTTCGACCGCCGGTAGCGGCGGATTCTCCGATATGACAGCAAGCTGCCCCCCTTATCCATCTCCACCCGGTAGACGGCGAGCATGTCGCCCGACGACGGGATGCGGCGGTCCTCGACGATCTCGACCTCGACCAGCCAGCCGTCGTCGGCGGGCATGACCGAGGTGATGCCCTCGGGCTCTTTCCTGGTCAGCTCGGAGATGAGGCGCAGGCCCGCGCCGCCCGCCGCGGCGGCGTCCAGCTCCCCCACCTCGGGCTCCTCCGATTCGAAGTCCTGCTCCTCGGTCTCCACTACGTACCTGCCTGAGGCGGGCCGCTTGGCGCTCACCCCGGCTCACCTCCCCGTCGCCAGGCGCAGGACCTCTTCGACGGCCCGGCGTTCCTCTTCCTCCGAGATCTGGCCGGCCTGCCTGGCCGCCTCGATCGCCTCAAGCCGCCTGCGCACGGCCGCGGGGTCGCGCAGCTCGCGCTCGGCCTGGTCCTGAATCATCTCGGCCAGCCGGACCAGGCCGCGCATCGGCGCCAGCGGCCAGGTGAAGATCAGGGAGATCAGGCCCACGCGGCGCACCCCCTCACGCCTGCGCGATGACGAAGTCGTACGGAGCCATCGGGCCGAGCAGCCGCAGATCGACCCGGTCGGTCCAGCGCTCGCCGAACTCCTTCAGCGCCTGCTCGAGCTCCTTGCTCTTATCGGCCTTGACGAGCAGGGCGACGTGCGCGGCGTCCCATTCGTGCGACGGCTCCCGCAGCGACGCCTGCAGGTAGTGGCCGGTCAGGCCGTCGAGCAGCAGGCGGGTGTCCATGTCGCGCTTGGCCTCGACGGAGGCGGTGATGATCTCGCCGAGCCTGATCCGCTCGTTGCGGGTGGCGTCCTCGGAGGTGCCGCGGATGGCCTCGCGCAGCGAGGCGGCCTCCGGGCTCTCGGCGAGGATCTCGGCGAGCACGGCCCGCTCCTGGTAGCGGCCCTTGACGACGTACTGGGTGGTGCCGGTGAGCTCGTCGAGCGCGGCGCGGAAGTCGTCGTGGTGCGGCCCGAGCAGCTCGTCCACGACGGCGCCGGTGCCGGAGAGCACCGCGCCGAACCGGAACGGCAGCACCGGCCCCTTGGCGGCCATGCCGTCCAGCAGCTCCTCGTGCGCGAGCAGGTCGGCGGGCCTGCCGAGCGGCCGGTCCACGTTCACGTCGCTGACGACGGCGGCGATGTCGCGGTGCGTGATGAGCCGCACCTCGCTCGGAGGCTCGCCCAGCCCCTTCTGGTCGCGGCTCACCTCGGTCTCGGCGGGGACGATGCCGTAGACGTAGGTCGCGAGGTTCTGGGCCTCCTGGGTGGCCTGGCCTGCCCCGGAGACGTTGGTCGAGCGTCCCATGGCGCTGCTTGTCCTCTCACTTGAAACGCATCTTGGTGGGGGCGCTCCGGGGTTGCTTGCGCTGGTGTTCCTCGTCCGAGCCGCCGAGCTCGCGCGGCTCCTCGTCGCCGCCCTCGACCATGCCCTGGATGACGTCCTTGGACTTGTCCTGGCCGACCGCGCCGGTGACCGTGCCGACGGCCTCGGGCAGGCTCTGCTCGGTCTGCGACAGGTCGAGCCGGTTGGCGGCCTCGGCGAAGCGCAGATACGTGTCCACGCTCGCCACGACGACGCGCGCGTCGATGGTCAGGATCTCGATGCCGACGAGGGACACCCGGACGTAGGCATCGATCACGAGCCCTCGGTCGAGGATCGTGTCGATGACGTCGGCGAGGCCGGTGGGTCCCCGCCCGCCGCCCTGCCCGGCCGACGCCGGTTGCACAGACGTAGTCATTGTGTGGTTCTCCCTCCGCCTCACCCGGCCTGCCCGATGAAACCGACACGGAACCACATATGACTGAAAACCGGACAGATTTGGGGTGCGCCTCGCTTACGAGCGGTGACGCACCGCGATTCTTGAGCCCGGAGGGTGTTTATCTCACAGACGCCGGCACCTGAGAGCTCAGGTGCTCGCGCGTACGACGAGCTGCGGCGCGAGCAGCGTCGAGTCGGGCACGCCACGGCCCTCCAGCTTGTCCATCAGCAGCCGCACCGCCTCCCTGCCCACCTCCTCGGCCGGGATCAGCACCGAGCTCAACGGCGGGCTGGCCCGCTCGGCGACGTCGTCGGGGCAGATCGCCACCACCGCCACGTCGTCCGGCACCCGGCGGCCGAGCTGGCGCAGCGCGGCCAGCACGTGACCCACCGCCGACTCGTTGTGCACGACGAGACCCGACAGGCCGGGGTGGTCGAGCAGCAGGTCGCGGACCGTCTCGTACACCTCGTCGAACGTCTCCTCGCAGGGCAGCGCGACGCCCTGGACGCCGTGCGTCTCCAGCGCCTCCACGAAGCCCTCGCGGGTACGGGTGGCGAAGCCGGTGCCCCGGTCGTACACGACGGAGGGGGCGCCGAGCAGCGCGATCTCCTCGTGCCCGCGCTCGGCCAGGTGCTCGACGCAGCGCGCGCCGGCCGCCGCGAAGTCGAGGTCGACGCAGGTCAGCCCGGCCGGCTCGGCGGGGAAGCCGATGAGCACGCTCGGCTCGGGCAGCTCGCGCAGCAGCGGCACCCGCGTGTCGTCCAGCTCGACGTCCATCAGGATCAAGGCGTCCACCAGCGCGCTCGCGGCCACCCTGCGGATGCCCGCGGTGCCCTCGTCGGCGGTCAGCAGCAGCACGTCATGGTCGTAGCGACGGGCCGCGGTCACGACCGCGCCGGCGAACCGCATCGCCACCGGCACGTGCATGCCGGCACGCAGCGGCAGCACGAGCGCGATCACGTTGGAGCGCTTGCTGGCCAGCGCGCGGGCGCCGGCGTTGGGGTGGTAGCCCAGGGCGCGGACGCTGTCGAGCACCCGCTTGCGGGTGTCGGCCGAGATCGTGCGCTTGCCGCTCAGCACGTACGACACCGTGCTCACGGCCACGCCCGCGTGCTTGGCCACCTCCGCGATGGTGACCGTGCGCCCGCTCAAGCCTCGGCTCCTAAGTCGATCACTGTCAGCGTCACGCCTTCGTTCTCGAACACCACATACAGATCGTGCACCCCGTCCACGGCTTCGAGGGAGGCCGGAATGGCGTGATGCTCGTACCGGCCGGTGCGGGGCACGGGGAAGGCGGCCAGCTCCCGGCCGTGCAGCGGGTCGCCGAGCCGTACGGTGATCACGCCGCCCTCCGTGCTGCCCGCCGTGACCACACACGTGGTGGCACCGGTCAGATCGACCTCGCGGAACAGGATCCAGGCGCCCTCGGCCTCGGAGCGCACGGCGTCGCCGTCCAGCCGGCTCTCGTCCACGAACGTGATCGCGTCGTAGGCGTCGTGGCAGGCCGCGCGCAGGGGCCCGCGCTGCGGCGGGATGTCCTCGCCCTCGACCTCGAAGCCCGCGCTCAGCCGCAGGTCGGTGGCGCTGCGGCCGACCATGAGCCGGTGCGGCGCGCGCTCGACGACGAACCTGCCCCTGGTCACGTCCCAGAACGCCAGCTCGGAGACCGGCAGCCGCAGCTCCACGGTCCGGCTCTCGCCCGGCTCCAGGCGTACCTTCTCGAACCCGCGCAACCGGCGCAGCGGCTGCTTGACCCGGGAGCGCTGCTGGTGGGTGTAGAACTGCACGACCTCGACGCCGGGCCGCGACCCGGTGTTGGTGACCGTCACCTCGGCCCGCAGCTCGTCGCCGTCGAGGCGGACGCGCAGCCCGCTGTAGCCGAACGTGGTGTAGCTCAGCCCGTGGCCGAACGGGTGCAGGGGGACGCCGCGGAAGTACTGGTAGGTGGCGTCGGAGGTGACGATGTCGTAGTCGAGCAGGTCGGGCAGCTCGTGTTCCGAGCGGTACCAGGTCTGGGTCAGCCGGCCCTCGGGGTCGGCGTCGCCGAACAGCACCTCGGCCAGCGCGTGGCCGTACTCCTGGCCGCCGTGCGCCGACCAGAGCACGGCGGGCAGGTCGCGGGCGGTCCAGGTGAGCGGGTAGCCGCTGGTGAGGACGAGGACGGTGCGCGGGTTGGCCGCGCGCACCGCGCGTACGACGGCGTCCTGTGCGGGGGCCAGCGCCAGCGTGCTGCGGTCCTCGGTCTCGCGGCCGTTGACCAGCGGGTGGTCACCGGCCACCACGACCGCGACGTCGGCCTCCGCGGCCAGCTTCGCGGCCTCGGCGGCGCCGCTCCTGACCACGTCCATGGTCAGCCAGAGCGCCTGGTCGGCGTCGTCCACCAGGCGCAGCACGCCGTCGTCGCCCGCGCCGACGTAGCTGCCGGTCGCGATGTGGCGCAGGGCGAGCATGCCGCGCGGCCGCTCCTCCATGCGGAACGTCTGGCGCACCTCCCACCCGTTCGGCCCCGGCTGGTCGTTGACCAGGGTGGTGCCGTCCACGGAGACGAACCTGCCGGTGACCACGGCGCGCAGCGCGTACGAGCCGCCGCCCCAGTCGAAGACGTCGAACAGTCCCGCTTCGGACGCGCCCACGGTGAGCGGCCCGCCCGCCGGGTCGGCGGCGACGGGACCCGCCTCGGCGGTCAGCGTCACCCGGTCCACCGCCTCGCAGAACACGGTCTCGCACCGCTCGGCCAGCCCGGCGCGGGCGGTGACGGCGTACGGCAGCGTGCCGCTGTACCAGTCCTCCATCAGCGTGTCGCCGAGCTGCCCGAGCACCGCGATCTTGCGGACGTCGCGCAACGGCAGCAGCCCGTCGTTCTCCAGCAGCACGAACGAGCGCCGCGCCGCCTCCCTGGCCAGCGCCCGGTGCTCGGGGCAGTTCACCACGCTGTCGGTGATGTCGTCGTACGGCGTGGCCGGGTCGAACTCGCCGAGCCTGAACCTGATGGCCAGGGCGTGCCTGGCGGCCTCGTCGATGTCCCGCTCGGTGAGCAGCCCCTGGTCGAGCGCGGCGCGCAGGTGGCCGAGCGTGGCCTGCGCGCGGTCGTCGTCCTGGGTGAAGCTGTCCAGCCCCGCCTTGACCGCGTGCGCGTACGCCTCGGGCAGCGCGTCGTAGTAGCCCTGCAGGCCGGTGAGGTTGCCCGGCGCGTACGCGTCGCTGACCACCAGCAGATCGCCCGGCGCCCAGGCGCGCAGCACCTGCCCGATGAGCGGGCTGAGGTGCGCGGGCCGCCCGTTGACCAGGTTGTACGACGGCATGACCGCCACCGCCGCGCCCGACTCGATGGGCCCGCGGAAGGCCGGCAGCTCGTACTCGTGCAGCACCCTGGGCGGCAGGTTGCTGGAGGTGGTGCAGCGGTCGGTCTCGTTGTTGTAGGCGAGAAAGTGCTTGAGCGTGGGCGCGGTCTTGAGCACGGCCGGGGGCCCATCAGCGTCGGGAGCGCTCCCATTCAAGCCGCGGGCGTACGCCGTGGCCAGCAGAGAGGTCAGCCACGGATCCTCGGAGTAGCCCTCCTCGTTCCGCCCCCACCTCGGGTCGCGCAGCGGGTTGACCACCGGCGCCCACACGTTGCGCCCGGCGCCCGCCGGGTCCTTGTGGTGGAAGGCCAGCACCTCGTCGCCGGTCGCCGCGCCCACCCGGTGCAGCAGGTCGGGGTCCCAGGACGAGGCCAGGCCGATGGCCTGCGGGAAGACGGTGGCGGGACCGAGCCAGGCCAGCCCGTGCAGCGCCTCGGTGCCCGTACGGAAGGGGCCGATGCCCAGCCGCTCCACCGGCGCCTGGTACTGGTGCAGCAGGCCCAGCTTCTCTTCGATGGTCAGCCTGCTCAGCACGTCGTCGATCCGGTCGTGAAGGGGGACCGCTGGGTCGCGGAAGGGGGGTTCTTGCATGATCATCCCTCTGAGAGTGTCGAAGCGCTTCGACGACCGGCCTGGGGAAGTTACGCGGACATTTCGGTGGATTGACTGAAGGGTGCACGTCCCCGTGACCGAGGTCAAGAGGTCTGCGACAATCCTCCCGGCAATCTTCCGGAATCGAGCGAGTCGAGCACCCGTGCCGCGCCCCCGAGCGCGGCCGCGTCGTGCCCGAGCGTCGAGGCCACCACCTCCGGGCCGCCTGGCGCCACCACGCGCCGGCCCAGCTCCTCGTGCACGGCGGGCAGCACCCACGGCGCCAGCGGGACGTAGTAGCCGCCGAGGATCACCACGGCGGGATCGAGCAGGTTGGCCAGGATGGCCACGCCCTGGCCCAGGCCCGCGCCGACCGCGGCGAGCCGGGCGAGCGTGCCGGGGTCGCCGGCCCGCGCCTGGCGGACGACCTCCTCGATCTCGGCCTGAGTCTCGGCCGGTGACAGGTCCTTGCGCAGCACGGCGCCGATGCCGGCCACCGCCTCCAGGCAGCCGCGGCGGCCGCAGTGGCAGGCGGGCCCGTCGGGGTCGAGCTGCACGTGGCCGATCTCGCCGCTGTAGCCGTGGCCGCCTCTGCGCAGCCGCCCGTCGAGGATGATGCCGGCGCCCACGCCGAGCCCGCCGCTGAGATAGACCAGGTCGGCGGCGCCCGCATGGGAGCCGAAGCGCTGCTCGGCCAGGGCCGCGAGGTTGGCCTCGTTGTCCACCTGGATGGGGAAGCCCGGATCGCGCAGCGCCTTGGCCAGGTCGCCGCCGATGTCGGCGTCGTGCCAGCCGAGGCTGGGCGCCAGGCGTACGGTGCCCTGCACGTCGACCAGGCCCGGCACGGCCACGGCCAGGCCGAGCACCTGGCGCTCCTCCTTGGCCATGCGGTTGACCACGCGCCGGATGATCGCGCCGACGCCGGCCACGCTCTGGCTGACCGAGTCGCCGCCCGAGAACGCCCGCCGCCAGGTCAGCAGCCGCCCGCCCGCGAGGTCGGTGGCGATGGCCGAGACGGTGTCGACGCCGATCTCGACCCCGATGGCCGCGTAGGGTGAGCCGTCGAGCACGAGCATCGTGGCCGGCCGGCCGACACGGTTCTCCGTCAGCCCGGTCTCGCGGACCAGCCGGCGGTCGATGAGGTCGGCGACCAGGCTGGAGACGGTCGCCTTGTTCAGCCCGGTGGAGGCCGCGATGTCGGCGCGCGAGCACGGCGCGTGCTCACGGACGAAGCGCAGCACGACCGCCAGGTTGGTGGCCCGTACGTCGGCGAAGTCGGCCGGCTGAGGGCCGGTCGTGGAAGTGATCAATATCAGCCCCGTTCCCGCCAAGAAGTGATCCCAGCATGCCGCATCGCCGGCTTTCTCCACCAACCGGAGAGCGGCGGCTCCGGCGCTTCGTCATGCGGGTTGCTCATCGGCACCAACCTGTGACCGTCGCGATCCCTTGTGGCTGCAGTCACACTCTACTAATTTGTTTGGTCGAAATACCAACTAATTGTAGGTGGGGCGCGGCCTGCGGTCCACCGCGGGCAGCGGCGTTCCGCGCCCTGAGGCCCATCCCACCCCGAGGAGGGACCCAGTCATGCCGACACCCAACCCGACCCGCCGCGGTTTCCTCGGCCTGGTCGGCGCAAGCGTCCTGGTGGCGGGCTGCGCCGAGAAGAGGCAGGCGCCCAAGGGCACGGCCGTCGCCGCCGACAAGCTGTCGAGCCTCGTGCCGACGCGGGTGCCGTACGAGATCCCCGGGCTGAAGCCGGACCTGCCCGGGTCCGAGTTCGTGCAGCCTGGCTTCCTCAAGCGACCGGCCGAGATGGTGCAGGCCGTCACCACCCCGCCGCTCACCAGCGGCAAGGAGGTGACGGCGATGACGCCGCTGTGGGGCACGGTGCCGCCAGGGCTCGGCAGCAACTCCTACTACGACGAGGTCAACAAGCGCCTCGGCGGCGTCGTCCGCTTCAACATCTCCGACGGCAACACCTACGGTGACAAGCTCAGCACCGTCCTGGCCAGCGGCGACGTGCCGGAGATGGTGATGATCCCGCAGTGGGAGCTGACCAAGATCGGCCACTTCACCGAGGCGGCCAACAAGCTGTTCGCCGACCTGTCCCCGTACCTGGCCGGCGACAAGGCCAAGGAGTTCCCGCTGCTGGCCAACTACGACACCGCCGCCTGGCAGTACGGCGTCTTCGGCGGCGTGCTGCAGGGCATCCCGTGGCAGAACGACCCGTACCCGTTCGCCACGTTCGTCCGCGAGGACATCATGAAGAAGCTCGGCCTCGAACACCCCAAGAGCGCCGACGACCTGGTCACGCTCGGCAAGGCCATCACCTCGCCGAAGGACAAGCGCTGGGCGTTCGGCGGCGGCATGGAGCAGGAGGTCCAGCGGGCGTTCGGCGTGCCGCGCGAGTGGCGCAAGAAGAGCGACGGCACGCTGGAGTACAAGTACGAGACCGAGGAGTTCGCCGCCCACATCGAGTTCGTCACCAAGCTGTTCGAGGCCGGTTACGTTCACCCGGACGTCGTGGCCAACAAGGACGCCGACAACAAGGCGATCTTCGGCAGCGGCGAGATCGTCATCTACCGCGACGGCCTCGGCGCCTGGCACGAGGCGCTCGGCCGCTTCCAGGCCGACAACCCCGACTTCGACATGCAGATCGTCGACCCGTACCCGGCGAAGCCCGGCGGGCGGCTCATCATGTGGCGCAACGAGCCCGCCAGCATGTTCGTCTTCATCAAAAAGGGCCTCGGCGACGCCCGCACCCGCGAGCTGCTCGCGCTGTCGAACTGGGCCTCCGGGCCGTTCGGCACCCAGGAGTACGAGCTGTGCTACAACGGCGTCGAGGGCAAGCACTACAACGTCGTGAACGGCCAGGTCAAGCAGACCGCGCTCGGCCGCAAGGAGGTCGCACCGACCTACCTGTTCCTGTCCGGCCGCCCCAACGCCAACGCGATGAGCCAGTACGACGGGCTCGTGCAGTCCCTGTGGGACTGGCAGACCAAGGCGTCCAAGATCCTGGAGAACGACCCGTTCGTCGGCATCCGCGTGGAGACGCCGTCGAAGATGGCCGGCATGGCCACGCCCACCGAGGACAAGATGCAGGAGATCTTCCGCGGCAAGCGGCCGGTCTCCGAGTGGCCGAAGATCCTCAAGGAGTGGCAGGAGCAGGGCGGTAACGAGGCGCGCGAGTTCTACATGAAGGTCGCGCGCGAGAACGGGCGGCTGTGACGGCGCCACGAACGGGTCCAGAGACAGGCACAGAGATCGGCACAGGGACCGGCGAGAGCACGAACGCGGGCATGAGCACGGACACGAGCACAGGCGCGGCTACGGGCACGAGCACGGGCGGGGCCGCGGGCGCGGGCGGCGGCACGGCGACGATCAAGAAGCCACGGCGCCGCCGCGCGCCCGCCCACGAGGCACCGGGGCTGACCTGGCGGGCCAAGCTGCGCAGGGACTGGCCGCTCCTGGTGATGAACCTGCCGATGCTGCTCATCGTGGTCGCCTTCTGGTGGATCCCGGCGCTCGGCAACGTCATCGCCTTCCAGGACTACAACCCGTACACCGACGGCATCCTCGGCAGCCCCGTCATCGGCTTCACGAACTTCGCGCTGCTCTTCGAGGATCCGCAGTTCCTGCGCGCGATCGCCAACACCCTGTCGATCACGGCGTTCCAGCTCGTCTTCTACTTCCCCGTGCCGATCCTGCTCGCGCTGCTGCTGAACAGCATCGTCTCGGCCCGGCTGCGGGCGTTCGTGCAGGGCGTCGTCTACATGCCGTTCTTCTTCTCCTGGGTGCTGGTCATCGCCATCTTCCAGCAGATGTTCGGCGGCGCCGGCCTGCTCGCGCAGATCCTGCGCGAGCACGGGTACGAGGGCGTGGACTGGATGACGAACTCCGACACGTTCATCCTGCTCATCACCTCGCAGACGATCTGGAAGGACGCCGGCTGGGGCGCGATCATCTTCCTGGCCGCGCTCAGCACCATCGACCCGCACCTGTACGAGGCCGCCGCCGTGGACGGCGCCCGCCGCTGGCGCCGGATGTGGCACATCACGCTGCCCGGCCTGCGCCCGGTGATCGTGCTGCTGCTGATCCTGCGGCTCGGCGACGCGCTCAACGTCGGCTTCGAGCAGTTCATGCTGCAGCGCAGCGCGGTCGGCAGCGAGGCGTCCGAGGTGTTCGACACGTTCGTGTACTGGTCCGGCCTGCGTACCGGCGACCTGGGGTACGGCGCCGCGGCCGGGCTGTTCAAGGGCCTGGTGGGGCTGCTGCTGATTCTCGCGGCCAACCGGGTGGCGCACGCCATGGGTGAACGAGGAGTGTATTCGCGATCATGACGGCTTCGACGCTCTCGCGCCGGCGCGGCGGGCGGCGCCCGTCCCGGCTGGCGCCCTGGGAGGAGCCCCCGTCGGCGGCCGGGCGGCTCGGCAAGGGCACGCTGATCACGCTGATCCTGGTGGCCGTGCTCGGCCCCCTCTACACGATCGTGCTCACCAGCCTCAGCTCGGCGAAGACGGTGACCGAGGCCGGCGGGCTCGTGCTGGTGCCCGACGGCATCACGTTCGAGGCGTACCGGCAGATCTTCTCCGACACGGTGGTCAGCCGGGCGATCCTGGTCAGCACCGGCGTGACCATCGTCGGGACGCTCATCAGCGCCGGGGTGAGCGTGCTGGGGGCGTACTCGCTGTCGCGGCCCGGCTCGTTCCTGCACCGGCCGCTGCTGTTCAGCATCCTGCTGATGTTCGTCTTCTTCCCCGGCATCATCCCCGTCTACCTGATGGTCAGCGGGCTGGGGCTGAAGGACAGCTACTGGTCGCTGATCCTGCCGACGGCGGTGTCGGCGTTCAACGTGGTGGTGCTGCGCTCGTTCTTCATGAACATCCCGAAGGAGATCCTGGACAGCGCCCGCATCGACGGGGCGGGCGAGTTCCGCATCCTCTTCCGCATCGTGCTGCCCATGTCGAAGGCGGTCACGGCGGTCGTGGCGATGTTCTACGCGGTCGGCTACTGGAACGCGTGGTTCAACGCGATGCTCTACATCGACGACACGCGCAAGTGGCCGCTCGCGCTGATCCTGCGGCAGTACGTGGTCGACTCCAACCCGCTGCCGGCCGCCACCGCCGGCGTGACCGGGGACGCGCCGCCCACCCTCGCCATCAAGATGGCCATCGTGGTGATCGCCGTCATCCCCGCGCTGATCCTCTATCCGCTGGTGCAGCGCCACTTCACCAAGGGGGTGATCGTGGGCGCGGTCAAGGGGTGAGCACTCACGAATAGAAGTGCATGACGATGGCCAGGCCGACGAAGTGCACGAGCACCACGATCGTGATCAGCGAGATGAACACGAACTTCGCCGGGCCGTGCTCGAAGTGCTTGCCCTCCTTCAGGGGGCGCAGCTTGGCCTGACGCTCGGCGATGCGCTCCTCGATCGGCTTGCGGTAGAACACGGCGACGTCCCTTCAGGGGCGGGGCGAAATCTTCAGGCTTTCTCCGACAAAGGTACCCGGCCCCGCCCCCGCCTCCGGCACGCGGTCAGTAGAGGCGGCGCAGATCCATCTGGAAGTTCTGCCGCCAGGTCGCGCCGCCGTCCGTAGTGGTCTCGCCGATCTCGTGCCAGGTCGTGTCGGTGAAGGTCAGCGTGTAGCGGGTGGTGAAGGCGGGCGTCTGCAGGCTCCACTCGAACCGGTGGTCGCCGACGACCGGGGTGACGGTGGTGACGTGTCCACGGGAGAACGCCTCCCAGCGGTACTCCCCCGTCACGTCGTTGTAGTTGATCACGGCGAGCGCGCTGTCCACGATCGTGCGCGGGTCGGCCTTGTCCCGCCCCTGCCCCTCGACCGAGATGACCAGGTCGCCCGCCTGGTAGCGGATCCACTCCGTCTGCAGGAACTCCTGGCGGGCGCCCGACGGCAGGATGGTCCAGCCCGTCCCCGCCCACGCGCCGACCATGAACGACAGCCGCCGCATCGCCTCGGCCTGGGTGAGCGGCTCACGGGCGGCGGCCATGGCGGGGGCCGAGGAGACCAGCAGCAGGAGGCAGGCCAGCGAGAGTAACAGGCGTGACTTCATGGGAGACGTCCTCCACGGTCGTGCGGGGTTTCGAGTGACGCGTACGCCGGCGCGCACCGCGCCCGCGGCGTACGTATGCCAGGGCCCTGATGCGTAATTTGATGCGTAAAAGCGGCCGCTCTCCTGGACCGCGGGGAACGGCGCACCGATGATGCGGATGAAGTCCGCAATCTCGTTAAGGAGCGCTCATGGGAGTGAACCTCCGGCTCGTCGTCCCCCTGGTCTACGCGGCGGCGGTCATCGTGGCCTTCCTGATCGGCCAAACGGTGGGCACGGTGGTCACCATCGTCGGGGCGCTTCTCGTGGCGGCGTACTTCCTCTTCATGGCCAGGTCACGCCAGCGCCAGTAACGCGCCCCAGGGGTCGTACACGATCGTCGCGCGGCCGCCGTCCGGGGCGCCGGGGACGATCGTGGCGCCCAGCTCGACGGCCCGCGCGGCCGTCTCGGCCCGGTCGGCGGTGGCGAAGAACGTCACCCAGCGCGGGCCCATCCCCTCCGGCGGCGGCACGACCTCGACCCCGTGCAAGTCGGGATAGCAGGCGGCGTCGCCGGTCCACAGCTCGTGCCGGCACCACGTACCCGGCTCGTCCACCAGCACGATCCCGGACGGCCGGTGGCCCTCCCACAGCCCGAAGACCGCGCCCGAGGAGTCGAGCGCGAGCAGCAGCCGCCCGTCGTCCCCCGCGGGCACCGGCCCGAACAGCACGCTTCCCCCGCGCTCCTTCACCCGCGCGGCCGCCGCCTGCGCGTCCTCGGTCGCCAGGTACGTGTTCCAGGACGCGGGCAGCCCGGCGGGCACCCGGCCGAAGCCGCCCACGACGCGGCCGTCCAGTTCGATGAAGGCGTAGCCGCCCGCGTCGCGGAACGTCCAGCCGAACAGCTCGCCGTAGAAGGCGCGCGCGCCCGCGGGGTCCAGCGCCCCGTAGTCCACCCAGCAGGGGGTGCCGGGCGTGTAGTGCTCATGAACCGGCATGCTGCACCTCCGGCGCCGCCGTGCTCAGGTGGGCGGCGATGGCGGGCGCCACGGCACCGGGACGTTCGATCATGCACAGGTGCCCGGCGTCGGGGACGGTGACCACCCGGCAGCGCGGCACGGTGACGCGCAGCCGTACGGAGGCGGCGCGGAAGGCCGGCATGTCCTGCTCGCCTACCAGGACCAGCGTGCGCGCCGCTATGCCGCGCAGGTCGTCCGCGGTGTGCACGTGGCCGCTCAGGCCGGCCATGGCGCCGTCGCGCAGCTCCCGCCACGAGTGCCCGGCCACGATCGCGCGCAGCCTGGCCCGCAGCTCGGGATGGGCCTCGGTGCCGCGGAAGATGTCGGGCGGCGCCGCCATCCACACATCGGCCAGCCGCTCGCCGTTCACGCCCATCCTGGCCAGCCCGGCGAGCGTGCGGTAGCGCTCGGCGGTGCCCGGCTCGGCCGGGGCGCCGGCGATCGTCGGTGAGCCGACGATGAGCCCGCGCACGTCGTCCGGGTGGTCGATGGCGAGCTGCAGGGCGACCATCGAGCCGATCGACTCGGCCACCACCAGCGCGGCCCGCTCGGCGCGGGCCAGCTCGGCGAGTTCCGCCGCCAGCGCGGGCAGCGACGTGCCGGGGCGCAGCGGGTGCGAGCGGCCGTGCCCCGGCAGGTCCACGCCGACGTGCCGCCAGCCGGGCAGCAGCCGCCACAGCGACTCCCAGACCGAGCCGTCCATCGTGTAGCCGTGGATCCACAGCACCGAGGGACCCTCGCCGCGGGTCCGCACGTACAGGGTCATGACAGCGCCCCCGCGGGGGCGAAACCGTCGCAGAAGCGGCGGAAGGCGATCACGGAGGTGTCGGCCGCGTCGTAGCGCTGCGGCGCGTGCACGTCCAGGTGGTCCCAGACCACCCGGTCCTGCTGGAAGGCGTACTTCGCGCCGTGCACGAGCGCGGGAAGCGAGGCTGTCCTGTCGGGCCGCACGCCGATGACCACCCGGCCGACGCAGCCCGTCCCGTCCGGCACCGCTCCCGTGATGATCGTGTACGGCGCCTCCGCCGTGCCCAGCTCGGTCAGCACGAGGTGCGGGCTGTAGGCGCGGGCCACGAAGCGGGAGGCGAAGTTGAGCTGCCTGTCCTTCTCCCCCGGCCGCTCCCACGGCGGCGCCTTGGTCCGGAACTCGCCCTCGATGACCAGCTCGTCGTGCTCCCCCATGCTGACGCGCATGCCCTTGACCGCGGGCACCAGGTGGACGGTGCTGAAGTGCTCGGCGTCGAAGGCGTTCTCCACCACGTACTCGGCGGGCACCGCGACCTCCTGGTGCACGGCGGGCACGAACGTCAGCTCCCCGGCGGCCTGCTTGATCGCCTGCTCGAAGCCCCGGTCGTCGCCCGGATCGTCGGACAGCCGGGCGAACAGCGCCGACCCGGCGTGCAGCGTCCGCACCTCGGGCACCGACCAGCGGCGGGCGGTGTCGCCGAGCGCGATGCGCTTGCCGTGGAAGGGGCAGATGACGCACTGGCCGTCCAGCGTGCCGCCGTAGCCCAGGTGGGCGCCCCGGTGCGGGCAGGTCGCCGCGAACACGCGGACGCGGTCGTCGTCGCGCACCGCGATCAGGTTCCGCGCGCCGAGTTTGAGCGGGGTGATGCCGGGGCCCAGCTCGTCGTCGAGCGCGAGCAGGAACCATCCGCCGTGCAGCTGATCGGGGGCGGAACGTGACGTCGTCTGTTCGATCACCTCAGTGCTCCGATCACCTCAGTGGCCGCGCGCTCGCCGCCGGCCATCGCCATGTGCGCCATGGGCGGGCCCGCCGGGCCGGTCGTGGCCTCGCCGGCGAAGAAGAGGGTCCCGTCCATCGGTTCGGCCCAGGCGGCGGGCGCCCACAGCGCCCCCACCGCCGGGTAGGTGTACGCGCCGCCCGCCCACGGATCGGCGCCCCAGTCGGCCACCCGCGTACGCTCCGGCGCCCGGCCGCCGGTCCACGGCAGCGCATCGGCCAGCAGCGCGGGCAGGGTTCCCGCCTGCCAGGCGGCCCTGGCCCGGCCCGCCGCGCCCGCCTTGGCCACGACCACCGCCTCGGGACGCCCGGCCGTGACGGTCACGAAGCCCAGCCGGCCGCCCGGGTCGAAGATCACGGCCGACTCGGGAGCGGGCACGGGATAGGTGACCACGGCGCACCAGGCGTCGCCGGGGCGCAGCTCGCGGGCCGCCGCCTGCTTGCGTACGGGGAGGTCGTCGATGACCAGCCGCCGGTCGGCGACGACCTGCGGCGGCACCGTGACGACGGCCGCGGCGGCGTCGGCGCGACGGCCCGCCTCGGTCACGGCGCGGACGCGTCCAGGCGACCAGCTCAGGCGGACGACCGGGTCGCCGAGCCGGAGGTGCAGCCCTTGCGCCAGCCGCTCCGTCAGCGTGCCGAAGCCGCCGGGCAGCACGAACTCGCCCCGCCCCACGGCGTCGGCGCGGCGGGCGGCGGCCAGGCCGAGCGCGCTCAGCGCCTCAGGCTCGCCCGCCCAGTTCTGCCTGAACCACTCGGCGGCGGGCTCCAGGGCGTCGGGAACGCGCGCGGTCGCCTCCTTCAGCCATCGCGCCACCGGCACGTCCCCGGCCGCGCTCGCCGCCAGCCGCGCCTCCAGCAGCGGCGGCGGCGGGCGCAGCGCCGACAGCGGGCGGGGCGCGCCGTCCAGCAGCACCCTGGCGGCGTGGCGGGGCAGCGGCACCGGGGCGGGCAGGCCGGGCAGCGCGCCGATCGGGTTGCGGTCGCCGTGCACGACCTGCGCCCCGAGCTCCAGTCCCGAGCGCTCGTCGGTGTGGATCCTGCCGCCGATGCGCTTCCTGGCCTCCAGCACCGCGACCTGGAGGCCCGCGTCCGCCAGCGCCCTGGCGGCGGCGAGCCCGCTCACGCCCGCGCCGATCACGACCACGTCCAGCTCTGTCACCGGCCCGTCCTCTGTAGTAGGTTGTCGTCGCCTTGATCACGAGGAGATGCGATGACGGCACCCCGCACGCTGCCCGCCCACCTGGCCCATCCGTTCTCTCCTCGCGGACGGCCGGATCCGTATCCGGCGTACCGGTGGCTGCGGGAGAACGACCCCGTCCACTTCGACGTCACCTCGCGCATGTGGCTGCTGACCGCGCACGCCGACTGCGCGCTCGCGCTGCGCGACCCGCGCTTCTCGGCGGCGCTGGGGCAGCGGGAGCGGGTCAGGGACGACGAGCTGCCGCCGTCGATGCTCACCACCGACCCGCCTGAGCACCAGCGGTTACGCTCGCCCGGAGCGCTGCTCATGGGGCCCGCCGCGATCCGCGGCATCTCCGGCGGCATCGAGGCGGAGATCGGCCGGGTGCTCGACGGCCTGGCCGGGCGTGAGCGCATCGAGGCCACGGCCGACATCGGTGAGCCGCTCGCCACGGGCGTGCTGGCCAGGCTGTTCGGGCTGCCGTCCGCCGACCGGGCCGCGTTCGCCGAGCTGGCCGCGCGGGTCGCGGTCAACCTCGACCCGCTGGCCGGGCCGCAGGCCGCGGCGGCCGGGCGGGCCGCGATGGGCGAGCTGACCCGCTTCCTGGGCGAGCGCGCCGACGCGGCGGCCGCGGCCGTGAGAGCCGGCGGCGAGGCGACGCCCTTCGGACGGCTGGCCGCGGACGACCGGCTGACCAGGGCGGAGATGCTGGGCATAGCGTCGCTGACCGTCGTCGGCGGGTGGAAGCCGCTGGCCGAGATGGTGGGCAACGCGCTGCACTGGCTGCTGCCCCGCGAGGAGGCCGCCGAGCAGGTGCGCGGCGGCCACGACACGGCGGTGTCCGCCGTGGACGAGCTGCTGCGCCTGGAGTCGCCGATCCCGTTCACGGCCAGGGTGACCACCGAGGAAGTACGCCTGGACGGCGGGGTGATCCCGGCGGGCGCCAGGGTGCTGGCCCTGGTGGGGGCCGCCAACCGCGACCCGGCGGTGTTCGCCGATCCCGACGAGCTGGTGGTGACGCGCTCGCCCAACCCCCACCTCGCCTTCGGCGCCGGCACCCATCTCTGTCTCGGCGCCCCGCTGGTCAGGCAGGCCGGCGCGCTGCTGCTGCGCGGCCTGCTGAGCAGGTATCCGGGGCTGCGTCCCGTCGGGGAGCCGCCCTCGTGGGCCCCGAGCCTGGTGCCCAGGCGGCTGACCGGCTTCACCCTCGCTACCTGACGTTCGCGCCGCGCCAGCGGAACGTCAGCAGGGTCAGCAGCAGCGCCGCCGCGCACCAGGAGCCGAGCACGACGGCGGTCCTGCCGAGCTCCCACGTGTGCGCCGGCTCCACCACAGCGAAGTCGGCGGGCAGGAAGACCGAGCGCAGCCCTTGCGTCATCCACTTGAGCGGAAAGAACGCCGCGATCGTCTGCATCCAGTGCGGCAGCTCGCTGTAGGGGAAGAACACCCCCGAGATGAACTGCAGCACCAGGAACGGCAGCGTCACGATGGCCGATGCCGATCTGGCGTTGGGGATGACCGCGCTGAACGCGACCGCGAGCAGCGAGCAGGCGGCGGCGCCGAGCAGCAGCACCCACGCGAACGTCAGCCAGTGGCCGGTGTCGGACGGCAGCGGCAGGTGGAACAGCGTCACCCCGACCAGCAGCAGGATCGCCGCCTCCAGGACGCCGGTCACCACCACGCGGACGATCTTGCCGATGAAGTACGCGGTCTTCGGCATCGGCGAGGAAGCCAGGCGGCGGATCATGCCGTTGTCGCGCTCGATCGCGATGTTGATCGCCAGGCCGTTGAAGCTGACGCTCATGATGCCGCAGGCGATGATTCCGGCCACGAACATCTGCTTGAAGTCGGTGTGGGTGCCGGGGACCGTGCCGGAGAAGATCGAGCCGAGCACCAGCAGCAGCACGATCGGCAGCAGCAGCGTGAAGAACAGCGACTGCCGGTTGCGGAAGAACGACTTCAGCTCGACCGAGGAGCGGGCCACCGACGCCCGCCATAATCCCGAGCCCCCGCCGTACGCGACCGCGCGGCTCTGTTCGGCGACCATGGCGTTCGAGCTCATGACGCTTCCCCTGGTTCTCGCGGATCAACTTGAGATAGACGTCCTCCAGCGTCGGCCGGTGGACGCGCAGGTCGGGCAGCTCGCCGACGCCGGCGGCGGCCGCCCACGGCAGCAGCGCGGCCAGGACCTGCGTGGGCCGGTGGGTGTGCAGCACGATCGCGTCCCCGTCGGAGGGGGTCACGGTGGTGCCGTGAGGCAGATCCGGCAGGGTCGCGGCGCTCAGGCCGCCGGTGGCGGTGAAGCTGACCGTGGCGGGCACCTCGCGCCGCCCGCCCAGCTCGCTGACCGCCCCG
The DNA here is from genome assembly GCF_042751225.1 of Nonomuraea fastidiosa. Taxonomy (NCBI): domain Bacteria; kingdom Bacillati; phylum Actinomycetota; class Actinomycetes; order Streptosporangiales; family Streptosporangiaceae; genus Nonomuraea; species Nonomuraea fastidiosa. Next base: position 4,045,430 of record NZ_CP170570.1, on the reverse strand, counting down.
GTCTCCACGACCGCGCCCGCGACGATGACGGCGGCCCGCTGCGCCAGCGCCTCCACCTCGTCCAGGTAGTGGGTGGTCAGCACGGTCGTCTTGCCCTGGTCGGCGAAGAAGCGCACCAGGTCCCACGCCTCCGCCCTGGCCTCCGGGTCGAGCCCGGTGGTGGGCTCGTCCAGGAAGATCAGGTCGGGGTCGCCCACGATGCCGACGGCGACGTCGAGGCGGCGCAGCTGGCCGCCCGACAGCGTCTGGGCCTGCTTGCGCTCCTGCTTGCCCAGCCCCACCATGCCGATCACCTGATCGACGGGCAGCGGCGCCGGGTAGAAGGAGGCGAAGTGCTCGACCACCTCGCGCACGGTCAGGTCGGTGTACGCGCCGGTGGTCTGCGGCACGATGCCGATCCTGGCGCGCCAGCTCGGCGCGTCCTCGGCCGGGTCGCGGCCGAGCACCCGGACCTCGCCGCCCGAGCGCCTGCGCACGCCCTCGAGGATCTCGACCGTCGTCGTCTTGCCGGCGCCGTTGGGGCCGAGTAAGGCGAAGACCTCTCCTTGCCGGACGTCCAGGTCCACACCCCGCAGGGTGTGGCTGGCGCCGTACTGCTTGCGCAGTCCCCGTACGCGGATCGGGTCGGCCTGATCGTCGGACATGATCTCCTCATTCCTCTCGGGCGTGCGAGACCTTGGCGGCGGCTCAGGTCAGGTGCAGCAGCAGCACGGGCAGCAGCAGCAGTTGATGTCGATGCCGGCCGCGATGGAGTCGAGGTCGCCCTCGCTCAGCTCGGCCATGTCGATCTGCGGCGTCTCGGGGATGTGGAACTCGTACACCCCCGTCTCCAGGCCGCGCTCCCAGAGGGCGACCTGAACGTCGATGTTGGAGTCGTGGGCGTTGTCGGGGATGTTGCGCACCACGTTGATCTGAGCGTCCGCGGGAACCTCGAGACCGGATTCCGCCAGCGCCTCGCGCGGATTGTTGTCGAGCTTGGCCGAGAACTCCTCGCTCGACCACGCCGTGATGAGAACCCGGGTGTAGGCGTTGACGAATTCCGTCCGCTCTCTGGGATTCAGAGCCATTGCTTCCTCCTGGGAGCTTTCCCCATCGGCGCCGGTGCGCCGTCTCGGAATGGAGTCTTGCACGCCTATTTCCAGGTTGCCCAGACTTAATTTCCGGGGCACTCGATTAAGTATTGAGGCCCCTCCCGTCAAAAGGTACTCTGCAAATGCGCGGGCCGGAACCGTACGAAATACTTATACGTATTCAGCGGCCGGAAATGCGTATTCCGAATTCCATTTACGTAAGCCATCGGGAGTGCTCATGTCCGGGACGTACGTATCCCCCCGGGTGCCGCCTGGACCGGCGGGGACCCAGAGCCTGCGCGCCATGCGGGACGCGCCGCTCGCGTTCGTGACCGCGATGGCGGCACTCGGGGACGTGACCCGCCATGACGCCGACGGAGAGCCGGTCTACATGCTGAACCGGCCGGACCTGGCCAGGTACGTACTCAAAGAGAACGGTACGAACTACACCAAGGACCGTACGCCGGACGACGACATGCTGCGCCCGCTGCTCGGCAACGGCCTGCTGACCAGCAACGGCGCCGAGTGGGCGGCGCAGCGCCGCATGTGCGCGCCCGCCTTCCGGCCCTCCGAGGTCACCCGCTTCGACCAGGTCATCGTGGAGGCCGCCGAGCACCTGGCGCGGCAGTGGCGGGGCGCCGCGTCCGTACGCGTGGACCACGACCTGACCGCGCTCACCCTGACGGTGATCGTCAAGGCCATGCTCGGCACCGACATCGGCGGCGCGGGCGAGGGGTTCGGCCGGGCCGTGGACGCGGTCAACCGGTTCATCGGGCACTACGTACCGACGGACGACCCCGATCCGGCCGACACCGCGGCGCGCTACGCCGGATTCCAGCGGGCGCGGGCCTTCCTCGACCGGGTGACCCGGGTCATCATCGCGGCCCGCCGCACGGGCGGCGCGGGCGACGACCTGCTGAGCGCGCTGCTCGCGGAGGCGCACCCGGGCGGGACCGGCCACGGCGCACCCGCGATGACGGACGCCGAGCTGCGCGACCAGGTGCTGACGATCATCATGGCCGGGCATGAGACCACGGCCAAGTCCCTGACCTGGACGCTCTACCTGCTCGACCGCCACCCGGAGGCCGCCGCGGCGGTCCGCGCGGAGATCGACGAGGTGCTGCGCGGCCGGGCTCCGAGCGCCGCCGACCTGCCCGCGCTGCGCAGGTGCCGGCAGGCCGTCCAGGAGGCGATGCGGCTCTATCCGCCGGTCTGGCTCATCTCGCGGCGCAGCGTGGCGGCCGACGTCATCGACGGCTACGACATCCCCGCCGGGTCGCTGGTCTGCATCAGCCCGTGGGTGCTGCACCGCGACCCGCGCTTCTGGGACGAGCCCGAGGCCTACCGTCCCGAGCGGTTCGACCCGGAGGCGGTGGCGCGCCACCTCAGCCACCAGTACCTGCCCTTCGGCGGCGGCCCGCGCATCTGCCTGGGGCGGCACTTCGCGATGGTGGAGGCCACGCTCGTGCTCGCCGTGCTGCTGCGCGACCTGCGCATGGAGCTGGCCGAGGGGTTCCCCGTCGAGCCCGAGGCGCTGGTCACGTTGCGGCCGAGGCACGGCATGACGATGACGCCGAGGCCGCGGTGAGCGCGGGCCTGGCGGGCTCGTACGACGTCGCCGGCACCACCTTGGGCGGCGTGCCCGGCGAGCTGGCCCGTCTTGAGGCGCAGGCGGCGCTCTCCTTCGACGAGGAGCTGCGCATCATGCGCGACCTCGGGCTGACCCGCGCGGGGCCGCTGCTCGAACTGGGCGCCGGCTCGGGCGCGGTCACCCGCAGGCTGCGCGACGCCGAGCCCGGCCTGCCGGTCATCGCGCTCGACGTGGACGCGGGACTGCTGCGTCACGCGGGCGGCTGCGGCGCCCCGCTCGTGGCCGCCGACGGCGCCCGGCTGCCCCTGCGTACGGGGAGCGTGGGAGGCGTACTGCTGCGATACGTACTGCAGCACCTCGCCGACCCCGCGCCGATGCTGGCCGAGGTGCTGCGCGTGCTGCGGCCCGGCGGCACCGTGGTCGTCGTCGAGGTCGACAGCATGCTGTGGGGCCTGGCGGACCCGATGTACCCCGAGCTGGCCCACGTGCACGCCGCGATGGCGCGGGCGCAGCGCGAGGCGGGCGGGGACCGTCAGATCGGCAGGCGGCTCACCCGGCTGCTGCGCCGCGCGGGCTTCGCGGACGTGCTGCTGCGCACGTTCGCGACCACCAACGACACCCACCCGACCGCCGCCTTCGCCCCGCATCTCGGCCCCGAGCGCCTGGCGCCGCTCGTGGCCGCAGGCGTGCTGTCGATGGCCGAGCTGGCCCTGGCGGCCGACCGCTGGCGGCGTTTCCTGGCCGACCCGGACGCCTGGGTCATGCTGCTCGGCTTCGCCGCCGCAGGGACCGCGCCGCCAGGCCCGGCCCCCTCAGTACCGGAGAAGGATCCGGAGAAACCCGCAAGGTTCGGGAGGAATGCACAATGAGTCCGTTCTGGAAGATCTTCGTGGCGATCTTCTGCTACATCAGCGGGATCGTCGGCCTCGGCCTGGCCGTGGTGAACGCCAGCCAGCAGCCGCCCGCCACCACCCCGGCCATCGTGTACGGCGCCGCCGGCCTGCTCTTCCTGGCCGCGGGCATCGTGCTCAGCCGCCGCCCCAGTTACTGAGGCGCTGTTACCGACGCGCTGTTACTGAGGCGCTCGCCCGGCCCCGGTGACCGTCCCCGCGGCCGCCGGGGCGCCGGGGTTTCGCCTCAAGCCGTAGAGTCCCGCCTCAAGCCGTGAGGTCGCGCCTCAGGCCGTGGGATCGCAGGGCCTGACCTCGACGATGTCGCCCGGTGCGTACGGCATCTTGCGCGCCCACGACTCGGCCTCCTCGGCGGAGGCGACGTCGATGATCCAGATACCGCCGATCTGCTCGCGCCCGACCGCGTAGGGCCCCTGGACGGCCGGGCCGTCCGGCCGCACCAGCCTGCCCTCGCGGGACCTGGTGAGCCCCGCACCGTACTTGACGTTGACCCCCGCCTCCACCATCTCCCTGCCGAACCGGCGGTGGGCCTCGGCCATGCGCCTGCGCTCGCTCTCGCTGAAGGCGTCCCAGAGCATCTCGTCGCCGTGGATCAGCAGCACGAAGTCCATCAGTCGTCCACCTTCCTCGGACATCCGCCCACGGGATCGGCGAGAGGCGGGCAGCGGCCCCGGTCGGCACTATCGTGACATCCTGCCACGTCGCAGCGCTGCTCGTCTGCCCCCAGCGCCCCCTTCGCGCGGCGGAAGGCACCCCTGCCGCGCGCCCGGGGCCCGCCCCTGCCGCGCAGCCGGAAGCGCCCCGCCCCACGCCCTGGAGCGCCGTCGGGGCATGCCCCGGGAGCACCGTCGCCTCAGGTCCCGGGAGCGCCGTCGCCTCGCGTCCCGGGAGCACCGTCGCCGCGTGTCCCGGGAGCGCCGTCGCCTCGTATCCCGGGAGCACCGTCGCCTCGCGTCCCGGGAGCGCCGCCGGCCGGGAGGAGCGTCGGCCGGGAGCGCCGTCGCCGCGCTCAGATCTGCCGCCGTGCCAGGCGCGCGAACAGTCCCTGCTCATCGGCCAGCAGCTCGTCGTAGGTGCCCTGCTGGACCACGCGGCCGCCGTCGAGCACGAGGATCTTGTCGGCGTCCCTGATCGTGGACAGCCGGTGGGCGATGACCACGCGGGTGGCGTTGAGCCTGCGGGTGCTCTCGGCGATGACGTTCTGTGCCGGGTTGTCGAGCGCGCTGGTGGCCTCGTCGAAGAAGACGATGCGCGGACGTGAGACCAGCGCCCTGGCGATCATGATGCGCTGCCGCTGCCCGCCCGAGAGCGTGTGGGTGCCCTCCGACAGCACGGTGTGCATGCCCATCGGCATGGCCGAGATGTCGGCGTCGATGCCGGCCATCGCGGCGGCCTCCCAGGCGTCGTCGATGGTGTGGCCGGTGCTGCCGACGATGTTCTGCCTGATGTCGCCGGCGAGCAGCGCGCCGTTCTGCAGCACCACTCCGCACTGCCGGCGCACCGCGCCGAGGTCCAGCTCGGCCAGGTCCTGGCCGTCGTACATGACGCTGCCCGAGTCCGGCTGCTCGAAGCCGAGCAGCAGGCGCAGGATCGTGGACTTGCCGCTGCCCGTCGGGCCGACGATCGCGACGAACTCGCCGGGCTCGATCGACAGGTCCACGTCGATGAGCGCCCTCGGGCCGTCGGCCCCGTAGCGGAAGGAGACCTTGGACATCGTGATGCGGCCCGACAGCTCGCCGGGGTCGGCCTTGCCCGCGTGGTCCTCGGGCTCGACCTCCAGCACGGGTGCCAGTTTCTCCATCATCGGCACGATGCTCATGGCGGTGATGGCCGCGCCGGTGAACTGCAGCACCGAGGCGATGAGCAGGTTGAAGGCGGTGAAGAAGGCGAGGAACGCGGCGATCGGCAGCTCCCCGCGCAGCGGCCCCGCCGCCACCGCGAAGATCACGAACGAGCAGACGAGCGGGAAGCCCGCGTTGAAGGTGGTCACCAGGTTCTGCAGCCGCCTGGCCTTGGCCGAGGTGGCCCTGGCCTTCATGAAGTCGCGGTTCCACACCGAGAACGCCTGGTCCTCGGCGGCGGCCACGCGCAGCTTGGGCACCGCCGACAGCAGCTGGAACACCCGCGACGACAGCCGCTGCTCCTGCTCGTACAGGCGGCGCTGGAGGCGTACCTCGAAGAATCCGGCGACCGCGCACACCAGGATGCCGATCAGCACCAGCAGGGTCGCGAGCAGGGCCAGCCGGACGTCGTAGACGTAGACGAGGACGAGGTTGGCCAGGCCGCCGAACAGCCCCAGCGTGGCCGTCGTCATCACGCCGGAGAGCATCTCCTGCGCCGCGCTCACGCCGAGCACGGTCGTGCCCAGCTCGCCGGTGGAGTAGCGGCCGAAGAACGTGACGGGCAACGACAGCAGCCGCGTCCACGCGCCCGCCTGCACGCGCGCGGAGGCGCGGCCCTCGATGCGCAGCGCGGCCACGTTCTGCACGATCGACAGCGCGGCCGCCACGAAGGCGCCGCCGATCACCAGCGCCGCACCCTGCACGATGAGGTCGCGCTCGGCGCGCGCCACGAACGTGCCCAGCACCAGCCCGGTCATCGCGGGCACGAGCAGCCCGATGACGGCCACGAGCGTGCCGAGCGAGGCGAGCACGAACAGGTCGCGGCCGTTGCGCGCGAGCCCGAAGCGCAGCAGCCCGGCGACCGTGCGGACGTCGGGCGGCAGCGGCTCGTACAGCACGTCGGCCTTGTTGGCCAGGGTGGCCGCCACCGCCCTGGTGACGGGCGTGACCCGGCTCTGCCCCGGCTGGGCGAGCACATAGCGCGAGCCGATCGGCAGCAGCGCCACGGGGGTGTCATCCTCGCGCAGATAGCCGACCATGGGGCCGATGTCCCGCTTCCACCAGCCGTCGTCCAGCCGGACGGAGCGCGTGCGCACCCCGGAGGCCAGGGCGATCGCCTGGAGCGAGTCGACGTCCCTGCCTCCGCCGGGCGGCGGCGCGACCACGCTGAAGCCGCCGTGCGAGGCCACCAGCCTGGCGGCGGCCAGCATCGGCGGGTCCGCGGTGACGTCGGCCAGGCGTACCCGGGCCTCGGTGTCGCGGACGAGCGTGTCGAAGCCGCGCCGCGCCGCCACGGCGACGCCCGACTCGCGCTCCTTCCTGCGTTCGAGCGAGCGCAGCTCGTGGGCGCGCTGCCGCTCGACGCGGCGGTCCACGGTGTAGAGGAAGCGGATGGCGTGCTCGACCCAGCGGCTCCACAGCGTCTCGTCCGCCAGCAGCTGCCAGGTCGAGCGGGCGCGCAGCCGGGCCTGCGCGGTGGCGACCACCCAGTCCCGCTCGGTCACCGCGAGTTCGGCCCCCGCCGTCAGCACGCCGGCGACGCCGTCGGGCATCTCGACCGCGCCCTCCTCGACGGTGAGCCACTGCACGCCGTCCACGGACCTGGCGGCGCGGCCGCGGTCCAGCTCGGTGACCGCGTCGGAGGCCAGCGGGACGAACTCGCGCGGCGGCAGCCCGTCGCGCAGCGCCGTGGCCAGCGACACCATGCCGGCCTCCACGCCGCGGACGAGCTGCTTGACGGCCAGCCCGTAGCCGGTGGTGGACATGGTGGCCGAGCGCCCGGCGCCGGCCAGCTCGCGCAGCCTGGCCAGCGGCACGCGGGAGACGCGCGAGCCGAGCACGGGACGCCCGACGATGCCGTGCCGGGGCCCGCGCGGGGCGCCCGGCAGCAGCGTGCCCTCGCGGACCCGGCACAGGTAGTTCCAGCGGCCGACGGGGCGGCCGTTGTCCAGGCGTACCGCGAACAGGTCCACCTCGCCCCGCTCGACCAGCAGCACCTCGCGCACGCCCGACATGACGAACAGGTTGTCGGCGGAGTAGTCCACCGGCGTAGCCGCGTCGGTGAAGAACGGCGAGAACGCCGAGAGCATCGGGGTCGTCACGTTCCCTCCCCGTTCCTGCGCGAGCTTCTCAGCAGCTCGGCGTAGTGACCGTCCAGCGCCAGCAGCTCGGCGTGCCGGCCGCGCTCGACCACCTCGCCGCGGTCGAGCACGATGATCTCGTCGGCGTCGCGCACCGTGGACAGCCGGTGGGCGATGATCAGGCAGCCACAGCCGCGTCTGCGCAGGTTGTCGGCGATGACCCGCTCGGTCTCCGGGTCGAGCGCGCTGGTCGCCTCGTCGAGTATCAGCAGGGTCGGCCTGATGGACAGCGCCCTGGCCAGCTCCAGGCGCTGCCGCTGGCCGCCGCTGAAGTTGCGCCCGCCCTCCAGCACGCCGCTGTTGAGTCCGCCCGGCCTGGTGGCGATGAGGTCGAACAGCGCGGCGTCGCGCAGCGCGGAGACCACCACCTCGTCGGGCAGGTCCTCGCTCCACAGCGTGAGGTTGTCGCGCACGGTGCCCTCGAACAGCGTGATGTCCTGGTCCACGTACGCGACCGACGCGGCCACCACCTCCCTGGGCAGCTCCTCCCTGGGCAGCCCGTCGAGCAGCACCCGCCCCGACGTGGGCACGTACAGGCCGGCGGCGAGCTTGCCCGCCGTCGACTTGCCGCTGCCGGAGTTGCCGACGATCGCGAGCCTGCGCCCCGGCACCAGCGTGAACGACAGGTCCTTGATGACGGGGTCGGCCGTCGCGCTGTAGCTGAAGGTGACCCGGTCGAACTCCAGCCGCCCGTCAAGCCGGCCCTCGGCGCGCTGCCGTACGGGCGCGTGCCGCTCGAAGACCCTGGCCACCGGGTACTTCTCGACGTCGTAGAGCCGGCAGACGTCGGCGGAGATGTCCTGGAGCTGCCCGCCCAGGTTGGTGAGCTGCGTGACGGGCCTGGACAGCGAGCTGAGCAGCGTCTGGAAGGCCACCAGCATGCCGACGCTGATCACGCCGTCGACCACGCGCAGCCCGCCGATCAGCAGGATGAGCCCGCTGTTGACGCCGGCGAGCAGCGGCGGCACGACGGTGAGCATGGCGGTGGTGACGCCCAGCCGCTGCTTGGCGGTGACCGCCTTGGCCAGGAAGCCCGACCAGCGCTGGAAGGCGGCGGGCTCGGCGCCGGTCGCCTTGACGGTCTCGATGAGCTGCAGGGTGTTGAACGTGGTGGAGGTCAGGTTGCCGAGGTCGGCGCGGAGCGCGGCCACCGCGTCCGTGCGCGCCCTGGACACCTGGCGCAGCACCAGGATGTTGACCATCGCCATGCCCACCCCGACCAGGCCGAGCAGCAGGTCGTAGCGGATCAGCACGATGCCGTAGAAGAGCACCAGGACCAGGTTGACGAGGGTGATGGCGAGGTCGCGGGAGAGGATCTCGGCGACGGTGTCGTTGGCCTGCACGCGCTTGGCGACCTCGGCGGGGCGGCGCTGGAGGTAGAACTGCACGGGCAGCCGCAGCAGGTGCCGGAAGAAGCGGGCCGAGCTGACCAGCCCGAGCCGGATCTCCATGCGCAGCAGATAGTGCCGCTGCACCGAGGTCAGCACGAACACCGCGACCGCCGTGACCCCCACGCCGAACAGCAGCGGCACCAGGTAGCCGGGGTCGCGCCCGCTCAGCACCCGATCGATGAAGACCCGGCTGAAGGCGGGCCCGATGATGCCGGGTACGACCAGCAGCAGGCTGGCCAGCAGCACCAGCGGCAGGGCCCGCCCCGACGGCATGCGGCGGGCCAGCAGCGCCTGCCCGACCCTGGTGGGCCGGCCGCCCGGCCGGAAGTCGGGGCCGGGCTCGAAGGTGAGCACGACGCCGGTGAAGCCCGAGTCGAAGTCGTCCCAGTCGATCATGCGGGGGCCGTTGGCCGGGTCGTTGACCGCCACGGCCTTCCTGCCGAACCGGCTGCGCACGCCCTCCAGCACCATGAAGTGCTGGAACGCCCAGAACACGATGGCCGGACCGGTCAGCGTCCGCAGGTCCTCCGCCTCCATCTGAAAGCCCCTGGCGATGAGCCCGTACCGGCGGGCGGCGGCGATCACGCTGGAGGCCTTGGCGCCGTCGCGGGAGACGCCGCAGGCCGCACGGAGCTCCTCCAGCGGGACGAACTTGCCGTAGTAGCCGAGGATCATCGCCAGCGAGGCGGCCCCGCACTCCACCGCCTCCATCTGGATCACGGTCGGCGTGCGCCGCCGCCACCGCCACCGCCTGGCCGGCCGGGGCCGCGGCGTGCGCGGGGCGGCCGGCTGCCTGGCCTGCGCGGGAGCGCTCGTGGTCGTCACATCTCCCCCTCAGCGCCCGAGCAGCAGGTCGAACAGGGTCTGGCTGCCCAGGACGATCGCTCCGGCCACCGATACCTGCGACTGCAGGGGCACCGGCGGCCCGTCCTTGGTGGACCAGGCGTAGCCGGACGGCGTGGTCGGGTCGCGCTCCAGATCGACGATGACGAGCCGGGCGGGCGCGCCCTTGAGGTAGCCGCGGGCCGCCTCCACACCGCCCACCAGGTCGGCCGCCTGCTCCAGCATCACCGGGTACGCGCTGACGGAGTGAACCCGCCCGCGCAGCAGCCCGAACGCGCCCGGCGGCGCCGACGACACCGACAGGTCGACGGGCCGGCCCGGCACCACGCCCATCGCGCGGTCCACCGGCACGAACAGCATCGCCACCAGCCGGTCGTCGGGGGCGTCCGTGCGCTCGATGAGCAGCAGCTCCTCGCCCGGCGCGACCACGTGGCCGTCCACCGCGTTGAAGGCGACCACCCGCCCGGTGAACGGGCTGCGCACGATCCGCTCGCTCACCCGGCCCGTCCCGCCGTCGACGGCGATCACCGCGACCTCCTGGCCGCGCCGCACCGCGTCGTCGGGGCGGACCAGCATCGAGCGGACCGTGCCGCCGTACGGGCTCTGCAGCCGCGCGGTGCCCGCGGGATGGGTGAGCACGCCCGCAGCGGACACCGTCACCGGCAGCCGCCCCACGAAGAACCAGACGGCCGCCGCCGCCACGATGATGAGCACCACGAACGTGGCGATCCATCCGCGCGGCGAGGCCAGCAGCGTCGGCGAGTCGAGCTCGTCGGGCTCGCGCATCCGCTGCAGCGCCTTGAACCGGAACTTCATCGCTCTATCCCCGCCTGCTGCCGATCACCAGCTCGCCGACGCTGCCCTCGCTCAGGTAGCCGAGACCGCTGGCGCGCGCGAAGTCGCCGGCGTCGCCGCCGCCGAGCCCGCACACGGCCAGGTTCATCGCGGTGCCGACCAGGTAGATCGTCTGGTAGAGCACGCCCACGTGTTTGAGCACCAGCGGGTAGGCGATGGCCTCGTACTTCCACATGACCCGGCCGAAGCGGGCGGTGACGATGAGCAGCACCTGCGGGTCCTGTTCGAGCTGGGCCGCCGCCCTGGCCCGCTCCACCAGCACCCGCACCGCCGGCCCCGGCTCGGCCACCAGTTCCAGGGCGTGCCCCGCGGTGTCGTAGTGCCACAGACCCGGGTCGAGGCCGCGGCAGGAGACGACGAGCGGATAGACCTCCAGCTCGTGCACCGATCCACCGGAGGGATAGGGACGGTCGGCCAGCTCCTGGCCGTCGGGCGAGGCGAAGGCCGCGCGGCGCCGCATCGACCGGTAGAGCAGCTCGCCGAGCTGGTCGAGGGTGATGGGCGCGTCATGGTCGTGCTCGCGTATCGAGCGGCGGCGCTCCAGCGTCTCGTACAGGCCCCGGCCCGGCTCGTCCATGTCGGGGGCGGCCAGCTCGACCCGCTTGCCGCCGAAGGGGGCGGGGCTGGCGGGCAGGGGCTCGAAGCGGTCCTTGAACGGGTACGTGCCGCCGTACCTGTCGGTGAGCCGCGGCCCTCTGCTGTGGGCGTGCAGCCACAGGTCGCGCGGCTGCCACTGGGCCAGCTCCAGGTCGCCGTCCTCGGCCTCGGTGGTCAGCGCGTCGGCGGCGGCGAGGAAGCGCAGCAGCTCGCGGTCGCCCACCTCGGCCGGGGTGGTCCAGCCGGACAGCGCGCCCAGCAGACCGGCGGCGGCGGGCTCCAGCTCGACCACGGCGGGGCTGCGCGGGCTCCGCACGCACAGGACGCCGTCCTCCGCCGTGATCACGGCGAAGCGGGACAGCTTGATCCTGCTGCCGGGGCCGGGCGCGGCGGCGGGCTCGACGGGGCCGGCGCCCACGGGCCGCAGCCTGGCGCGCGGCGTGCCGTACTCCAGCATGCCGCCCATCGCCAGGCGGCGCAGCAGCAGGTTCCAGCGCAACAGCCCGGCCTCCCCCACGGTGGCCGCGAGCGCCGTCTCCGTCGCCTCGCCCGCCGCGAGCACGCGGAGCGCGGCCACCGTCTGCTCGGGCAGGTTCCGCAGTCCCAGCGAGCCGGCCGGCGAGGAGATGCGCACCTCGCCGTCCGACTCGGCCAGCGTCGCGTCGCGGCGCAATCGCCGTCTCGTCTCACTCACGCCGGGTTCCTCTCTCGTTCACTGCGGTGTCTCGGGGCCCGGGTCCGTCAGAAGAAGACGCTGACGGGGTTGAGCTCGTCCTCCGCGAGGGGCCTCGGGATCCAGCCGAGCGCGACCGGCACGTCGTACAGGCGGCCGGGGCCGAGCCGCCGCCAGAAGTGCCGCATGCCGGGCGCGATCACGCGGACGACGCTCAGCTCCAGGTCGGGCCGGCTCTGGTCGAGCACGATGACCTCCAGGCCGGCCGCGGCGGCCCGCTCCACGCAGGTCTCGACGTCGGCCGCCAGGTCCTCGCCGCCCGACGGGGGGTAGTCGGCGAGCGTGCGCGCCCCCTGCGCGGGATCGGGCACCAGCCATTGCTGCTCGGCCAGCTTCGTCTCCTTCCACCAGGCGAGCGTGGCGACGTCGTCGTCCAGGTAGAGCGTGTTGCCCTGCTCGTCGCGCCGCTCCACCGAGGGCAGGAACTGGTTGACCTCGGTCAGCGTCCTGATGGCGGCGATGCGCGGGTCGAGGTGCGCGCCGAAGCCGACGATGACGTCCTCGACCGGGTGGTTCCTGCGGTACGACACCCCCACGAACGCCGGGATGCCGAGGTCGGTGGTGATGTCGAGCAGCCAGATGTCGCGGTCCATGCCCTGGTAGAACTCGCGCACGGTGTCGACGTACGGGTCGTGCAGCGAGTCGAGGTGGAAGGCCGGCCGCCGGGCCCGGTTGTACCACCACAGCGCCACCGCGTCCCGCTCCACCAGCTCGCAGAAGCCCTGCAGGATGGCCTCCTCGACGGAGTTGCCCGACGCGTTGCCGTTGGAGTCGCCCACGCAGTAGAAGTGCCGCTCCAGGTCGGGGTGGCCGTACCAGGCGTAGCCCGAGGGCACCAGCCGCTCCCGCTCCTCGGTCAGCGACCAGGCCGACGACCAGTCCACCGGCAGGTCGGTGCGGAAGCGCTCGGGCACCAGGTGCAGGCGGTGCGCGGGGTCCTTGTTCCACTCCTCGCGGATGGCGTACTGGCGGTCGGAGAAGTGCAGCAGGCTCTCCGGGTGCACGGCCACGGCCGGGTCGAGGTCGGCGTAGGCGGCCTCGGTCACCGGCTCCTCGCCGCGCCACACGCCCGAGTAGCGCTCGATGGCCTCGCACAGGGCGCTCACCTTGGCCTGGACCTCGGTACGGCCCTTGCCGCCGCTCTGCCCGCGCAGGTTGCGGCGCAGCAGGTCCATGTTGTCGCCGATCATGGCGAAGTTGTGTCCCGCGGTGAAGCTGTAGGTGACGCCGTTGTCCTCGTCGGCGAACGTGTGCAACCTGGTCACCGCGCCGATGAGCGGGCTGATGTGCTTTTCGAGCCGTGCGTACGTACGCGCGGGCGGCTCGATCCGGTAGCCGCCGTCGGTGACGTGCCTGGCGTCGCGGGCCGAGAGCGTCACCTTGGGGCTGCGCTCGCTGATCAGCGTGGGGTCGCCGCAGGCCGGGCACTGCGGCAGCCGGATGACGGTGTGCTCGGTCACGCCCAGGGTGCGCAGGTCGATGGTGGTCATCTTGCCGTCGAGCCGGGATGCGGCGGCCGAGGGGTCGTCACGGCGGGCGGCGATCTTGGCGAGCTCCACCGCCAGCAGCCCGCCCGCCACCGAGGGGCCTGGCACCGACTCGCGCACCGGGTGGTACGGCATGCCGCCGCCGCGCTTGCCCGCCAGATAGCGCTCGACCTGCCGGTTGCCGGCCAGCCGCTGCGCCAGGCAGGCCCAGCAGGCGGTCTGCCCAGGCCGCAGCACCGGACCGATCCACAGGGTGACGCCGTCCGGCTTGATCAGCGCCCACGGGTGCCCGGCGGCGAGGTAGGCGGCGTTGAGCCGGTCGAGCGCGGGGTCGAGGTAGTCGCCGGTGACGACGACCGCCATCGCGCCCGCGGGGCCCGCGGCCTCCTCCTCGACGGTCCGCGTACGCATGCGCAGCCCGTGCTCGCGCAGCATGGCACCGATCGGCCCGGGGTCGGCGCCCTCGACGGCGACGACGACGAATTCGGTGCTTTCCAGCGCCGACCGTGCGCGCACCGGGTCGATTCCCTGCGCGTCCCAAAAGGCGAGGGTGTGCTCGGGCCATTCGGCCCGCCCGTCGGCGAGCACGCCGTAGGCGGCGAACTTGCGAATGGCCATGAGCGTCTGCATGAGCGGCAGCTCGTCGCTCAAGGCGGCGGCGATCTCCGCGACAGTATGCCGTCCGTCCAGGTAAGGCAGGACTTTTCCGGCCCCGGCGGCGGTCACCCGATAATGCTGGCCCTCGGCCAGGAGAAAGACCGTCGACCCGTCGAGTAACTGCGAAGTGAAATGCGCTTTGAGACGTGGGCGGTCCATGGCCCTCCCCGTTTTGGGTCCTCGTCGGTGCCGCCGTCCCGGTGCCGGCGGTTGATCGCAGAGTCGCATCGGGCTCGCCGCCATGTAAAGACGTAATTCCGGCGTACGCATTTGGCTGCACAATGCGGTGAAATACGTATGTGAGCCGCCGAGAATGCGCATCCGGGCCGGCGCAGAGGAGGGCACCAGGACTGACCATGCCTTGTCACAATTGTCCGATTTGTCGGTCAACTATTGACAGCCGACCTGCCTTTGGCGGGATGATCCCTATGACAGTCCAGGGGGCCAAGGCTTGGGGAGTAGCAATGTCTTCCGGACAGACGCTGCTACACCGTGACACCGAACTCGCCGCAGTGCGCGAAGCGCTGTCCAGGATCCGATCCGGCAACCCGGCGGTGCTGCTGATCCAGGGGGCACGCGGGATCGGCAAGACCACGCTGCTCAACGCGGCGCTGTCCGCCCTGTCGGAGACCGGCGCGCTGCTGCTCATGGCCCGCGGCCACCCGGCCGAACGCGAGCACCACCTCGGCGTCGTACGCCAGCTCTTCGAGCCGCTCATGTCGCCGGGCCGCGCGCCGCCCACCGGCCTGCGACTGGACCAGGACCGCGCGGACGACCCCGTCACCCCCGACGTGCTGCACGGGCTCTACCGCGCCACCCGTGACTTCACCGGCGACCAGCCGCTGATCATCGCCATCGACGACGTGCACCACGCCGACCAGCAGTCCGCCGAGTGGTGCTCCTACATCGCCAGGCGGCTCGACGGCCTGCCCATCGCGATGATCCTGACCAGCGACGAGCCCGGCGAGCCCGGCGGGAACGACCTGGCCAGAGACCTGGCGGCGCTGCCGTACATGCGGCTGCTGCGGCCCGCCCCGCTGACCCACCTGGCCGCGCGGCGGCTGCTCGCCGGCCAGCTCGGCACCGCCGAGCAGCAGGTGGAGGCCGAGGTCGCGCACGCCTGCCACCAGCTCACCCAGGGCAACCCCGCGCTGCTGCACGAGCTCGCCGCCAGGCTGGCCAGGACCGGCGTGCCGGCCACCCGCGACGAGCTGCCCCAGGTGCTGGACGCGGGCGCGGCGGCGATGACGCAGACCGTGCTCGGCTGGCTGACCGACAGCGACTCCGGCGCCGACGCCGACTGCGTCGCCCTGTTACGCAGCCTCGCCGTCGTGGCGCCCGACGACGGCCTGGAGATCGCCGCCATGCTGGCCGGCCAGGGCCAGGACGCCGCGCGGGTGGCTGCGGCACGGTTACGGCGGCTCGGGCTGGTCACCGGCGCGCCGCCCGACAGATTCGCACACCCCGGCATCCAGCAGACCGTGCTGGCCGGCATGGACCCGGCCGAGCGCGACGAGCTGCACCGCCGTACCGCTGCGCTGCTGCACCGGCTCGGCCGGCCGCTGCGCTGCTCGGCCCGGCACCTGATGTCGGCGGGCCCGACCGGCGACCCGCAGACCGTGACCGTGCTGCGCGAGGCCGCCGGCGAGGCCGGCAACGAGCACTCCTGGCAGGACGCCACCGGCTACCTGCACCGCGCGCTGGCCGAGACCGACGACCGCGAGACGGTGCTGGAGGTCACCGCCGAGCTGGGCGCGGTCGAGATGCACCGCAACCTGCCCGCCTGCCTGCGCCACCTGCGCACCGTCTACGGCCGGGTCAAGCGGGCGCCGCAGGCGCTGATGTCGATGACGCCGTTCGCCGACATCCTGGTCAGCGCCAACTCCGTCGAGGCGGGCGAGGTGATGGCCGAGGCCGCGGCCACGGCGGCGGCCACGCCGCACCTCGCGGGCGCCGACCTGGCCCTGCTGTTCGCCGCCCAGGCGCTGGTGTGGGGCCGCTCCGCGGGGCGGATCGGGGTGCGGCGGCTGAGCCGCTCGTTCGGCACCCTGCTCACCCCCGCCGCCAGGGAGTTCCTCAGCATCCTCGCGCTGGCCACCGGCGTACGCGGCCGCAACCTGCCGCGCATGCTCGCCCAGACCCGCCGCTGCCTGGACGGCCAGGGCGCGGTGCCGGTCACCGTCGTGCTGCCGCTCGTGTGGGGCGATCGCCTCGACGAGGCCTCCTATTGGGCGGAACGGCTGGTCGCCGAGACCAGGGACACCGGCTCGGCCACCCGCCTGGCCCTGACGCTGTCGGCCAGGGCCGAGGTGCGCTACCAGCTCGGCCGCCTGGACGCGGCGCTGCGCGACGCCAACGACGCGATCGCCAGCGCCCGCGAGGTCGAGGCGGAGGGCTTTCACGCCGTCGCCACCGCCTGTGCGGCCCGCATCATGGTCGAGCGGGGCGAGCTGGAGGCCGCCGAGTCCGCGCTGCGCTCGGTCAGGACGTACGGCGACTGGCATCCGCTCATCTCCGGCCACGTCCTGGACACGCTCGGGCGCGTGCACCTGTCGCACGGCCGGCCCCGCGACGGGCTGCTGACCCTGCTGGAGTGCGGGCGCCGCCTGACCGCCGCCGGCATCACGAACCCGGCCTGCGTGCCCTGGGGCCCGCACGCGATCCTCGCCTACGCCCTGTCCGGCGAGCGGTCGGCCGCCCGCATGATGGCCGAACGGGAGCTGGAGCTGGCGCGGGCTTGGGGCGCGCCCACCACGATCGCCCGCGCGCTGAGCGCGGGCAGCGTCGCCCACGAGGGCAGCACCCGGCTCGACATGCTGCACGAGGCGGTGGACCTGCTGGCCGACCGGGGCGCCCGGCTCGAACAGGCCAGGGCGATGGTCCGCCTCGGCATCGCCCAGCGCCAGGCGGGCGACTCCGGCAAGGCGCACGAGACGCTCGCCATGGCGCTGCGGCTGGCCACCGACTGCGGCGCGCTGCGCCTGGCCGCGCTCGCCGACAAGCACCGGGCGGCCACCGCGCCGCGCCGATCCGGCTCCCCCGCCGCCGGCCGCCACGGGCGCAACGGCCACCCGCTGACCGTGGGCGAGCGCCGGGTCACCGACCTGGTCCTGCGCGGAATGAGCAACATGGAGGTGGCGGCCACCCTGTCGATCAGCAAGCGCACCGTCGACACCCACCTGGCGCGGATCTACCGCAAGCTGGGCATCCACACCCGTGCCGAGCTGGCCGTCATCCTCACCGGTCTCGCCGACGACCACGACGAACCGCCGCCGGACGAACCGGTGCCCGCCGGGCTCCTGGAAGACCTCTGATCACCGCATCAGCTCGTACGCGGCGTACGCGACGACCCCGTACGCCATGTGCGGCACGATGTCGGAGATCCAGGAGGTCGCCGACCACTCGCGCGGGTCGGTGACGCCCAAGGCGGTCATCGGGCCGTTGGAGCCGGCCATGGCCAGCACCGTCAGCGCCGCCACCCCGACCGGGCACGGCAGGCGCCGCCTCCCGTCCAGCAGCCCGTAGCAGACGGCCGCGCCCGCGCCGGTGGCGTACCCGAGGAGCGCGCCGATCGCCTCCTGGCGGTTGCCCGCCCGCTCCTCGTCGCCCAGGCTCACGCCCGCCACCTCGGTCAGCCTGCGCGCGGTCTCCTTCGGTGTGCCGCTCGCGGGCCTCGCCCTGATGAGCATGTCGAGGTACGTGGCGAGGTTGAGCGCGCAGGTGCCGGCCGCGCCGGCGATCAGTCCTTTGACGAGTGTGTGCATGCCCCCGCAGCTACCCACCCTCCCGCCTCTCTTTCCCAGGAGAGGTCCTTCCCAGGAGAGGTCCTTCGTGGTGGGGGCGAAGGATCCTTTCGAGGAGAGGGTGCCCCTTCCCCTCCTCGAAAGGAAGTCCGTAGCCGGCGGGCCGCCCGGCAGCAGGCGCCCCTCCTGCCAGGCTGAGGTGCTTTTGGGAGTCCGTGTGCCTTTGCGGGGTGGGTGAGGCCGAGCCGTCCCGCCTGGCGGATGCGGGGTGGGACGGCTCGGGTTCCGGGGGCTGTTACGAGGGGGTGCAGGTCAGGGTGGCCGGTGGGGTGGCGCTTCCGGTGGCGTTGAAGCCGAACGAGGTGCTCGCCCCGGCCGCCACCGTGCCGTTGTAGCCGGCG
This sequence comes from Nonomuraea fastidiosa, assembly GCF_042751225.1. Lineage (NCBI taxonomy): Bacteria > Bacillati > Actinomycetota > Actinomycetes > Streptosporangiales > Streptosporangiaceae > Nonomuraea > Nonomuraea fastidiosa. The sequence continues at coordinate 4,027,169 of NZ_CP170570.1, read as the reverse complement.
TTCGTGACCGTGACCTCCTTGCCTGTCTGGGTGTGGGCGCCGCCCCAGAGGTTGGTGATCTGCTGGTCGCCCGGCCAGGTCCAGGTCACCTTCCAGCCGCTGATCGCGGCGTCGCCGGTGTTCTCGACGGTGACGCCGGCCTGGAAGCCGCCGGGCCAGGAGTTGCCCGCCTCGTACGTGGCCGTGCACCCGTCGTCGCCGGGGGCGGGCGTCTCGGTCGGCTCCTCGGTCGGGTCGCCGGTCGGCGTGACGGTCGGGGTCACGGTGATCGGCGGCCTCGTACGGTCGCCGTAGATGATCCCGCGCCCGTTGGTGCCGAGGTAGACGCGGCCGTACACGCGCGGGTCGCCGGTCAGCGCCTCGCCCATGTTGCCCCACTGGTGCTCGTCGTCGTTGATGCGCAGCCAGCTCGACCCGCCGTCGTCCGAGCGGTACAGGCCGGTGACGCCGTCGATGGTGGCGACGGCGAAGACGGCCGGGTAGTCGGCGCCGGGCGCGGCCTTGCCGAAGCCGACGTTCACGGCGTTCGTGATGCCGGACAGCTTGGTGAACGAGGAGCCGCCGTCGGTGGAGTGCCAGATGCCGCCGTCGCCGGCCACCCACACGTCGCCTTCGATGCCGGGCACGGCCTTGAACTTGCCGCTGGCGGGCAGCCCCGTGGCGGCGGTGGCGGCGAAGGTGGCCCCGCCGTTCGTGCTGCGGTAGAAGCGGCCGCCGCTGAGGCCGTAGAACGTCATCGCGTTGACCCGGTCGGACTCCACGATCGCGCCGGTGGGCAGGCCGGAGGCGGTCTGCCAGGAGTTGCCGAACCCGACGGAGTAGACGGGCGTCACGCCCTTGGGCGCCCAGACGAAGCGGGAGCCGTCGGCCGCCGCGGCGACCGTGCCGCCCTCGTTGACGCCGCCCGGCTCGGTGCCCTGGAACCAGTTGGCGCCGCCGTCGGTGGAGAAGGCCACGTGGCTGTCGTCCGGGCGGTCGGAGTCGGTGAAGTTTCCGGCCCTGACCATGATCGACGGTGCCTTCTCGGCGTAGTCGAGGCTGGTCGTGGAGGTGAAGTTGGGCTGGGTGAACATCATGGACGGCACGGCGTCCAGGTCGGTGTGACGGAAGCCGGCGATGTCGCCGAGGCCGCTGATCAGCGGCGCGCCGCTGGGCGGGCTGATCAGGTCGAGCACGGCGGTCTCTTCAAGGCCGCGGGCCATGGGTTTGATCGTGAACTTGCCGCCGGAGTCCCACGCGGTGAGGTTCTCGGTGCCGTAGATGGTGGCGCCGGTGCCGTACATCATCCGGTCGGAGTCGAACGGGTCGATCTCCAGCGACTCGGTCATCCAGCCGAGTTTGGGCGTGACCTCGGGCGGCTGCGGGTCGGTGCCGAAGGTCAGCCACGGGTTCTCGCTGATGTCCATGGTGTAGCGGAACGAGCGGTCGGGGTAGGAGGTCCAGTCCCACACCCGGGTCCAGGTCTCGCCGGAGTCGGTGGAGCGGAAGAAGATGACGTCCGGCCACCAGGAGATCTGCGTGGCCACCATGATCGTCTCGGGGTTCTGCCTGTCGATGGTCAGGCCGCTGTAGCCGAAGTAGGCGTCGGAGCTGGACGACGGCACGGGGCTGATCTGGGTCCAGGCGCCGGTGCCGGTGTCGTAGCGCCACACGTCGCCCTTGCCACCGTCGTACGGCCCGCCGGTGTCGCTGGTGGCGATGTAGAGGTAGCCGTTCTCGGTGTCGAGCACGCCCTTGTGCGCGATGTAGCCGGTGGGCTGACCGGCCAGGCGCGACCAGGTGGCGCCGCCGTCGGTGGTGCGGTAGACGGTGTCGTCCTTGTCGGCGACGCCCACATAAATGGTCTTGGTGGGGCTGCCCTCGCTGGACGAGCGGGGGTCGTAGGTGACCCAGACGACGCCGGGGCGGTGGCTGAGGTAGCCGTTGGGGTCGCTCGGGTCCTGGGCGTAGTCGCCGGGGTTGGGGAAGCTGGTCACCTTCGACCAGGTGGCGCCGTAGTCGGTGCTGCGCCACAGGCCGTTGCCGTTGGGCGCGCCGAGGTACAGCACGCGGTCGTCGTTGGGGTCGACGGCCAGCGCCTCGCCCATGCCGCGGCCGGGCATGTTGCCGCCCAGCTTGAACGGCAGCGGCGTGACCTGCCAGGTGTCGCCCTTGTCGGTGGAGCGCAGGATGGCCCCGTTGCCCGGGTCCCAGTCGTTGGTGTACATGCCGACGGCGGCGTACACGCGGTTGGTCTGCACGGGGTCGGTGGCCAGGCTGATCACGCCGTTGTAGCCCCACGTGTCCCAGCCGACCCAGTCGAGCAGCGGGGTCCAGGACTTGGTGGTCTGGTTCCACCGGTACGCGCCGCCGATGTCGGTGCGGGCGTAGATGAGGTTGCGTTCCGACGGGTTGAAGATGATGCCGGGGACGAAGCCGCCGCCGTCGATCCGCACGTTCTTGAACTCGTACGGGTCGGAGGCGACGGCCGCGACCGGCGTCATCCGCACGATGGCCGCCACGAGCAGGACGGCGGCGGCCGTGAGCATGACAAGCAGCCTGTTTCGCATGCGCGGCTTCCTTTCCGGGCACGCCAGAAGCGCCCCAAGAGCGTGGATGACCGCCATGCACGAGCAGAATGCGAGACCCTGACCGTCGCCGCGCCTTCGCGCATGAGCTTCACAAGAAGGCTCACACACGGGCGTGGCGGCGGTCAATAGTTTGGATGTACGACGAATTAACGAGTAACAGAAACGCTGGCCTCAGGGCGTTCCGAGCGCGCACCGAGCGCCGCCCACAGCGCGATGGCGATGTAGAGCGCCTGCTCGGGGATCCGCTCGATCAGCGGCGAGGCGATCGAGGTGCCGGCGATGGCGGCGTAGATGTTGGCGGGCAGCAGGACGACGAAGAGCAGCGCCAGGCAGATCCCCGCGGGCTTGCGGAAGCGCGCGAGCACCAGCCCGGCGGCCCCGGCCAGCTCCAGCACCCCGGTCAGGTACACCATGAACCCCGGGAACGGTACGAACGGCGGCACCATCGCCACCATGTCCCCGTAGTTCGGCATGAAGGTCACGCTCTCCGGGACGAAGTGCGCGCTCGCCGTCATGACGAGCATGACCGCGAGGCCGTGCGCCGCGCTCTCCCGCCACGTACCGAACCTGCGCACGCCCAGCGCGCCGAGCGCCCGGAACACGAGCGTGGCGACCACGAGAACGATCACGGTCATGAGAACTCCTTGGATAGTCGTGCTATCTACTCATAATAGATACCACGACTATCCAATGGCGTCACATCTTTTCTCAGCGTGCGACGGCGAAGTCCTTGATCCGCAGGTCTCCCTTGAACACCAGATAGAGATCGCCCTTACCGGGCCGCACGGTCGCGGTCGCGGTGCCGTAGGCGTAGATGCCGCCCGTCGCCGGCACCTCGACGGTCGCCAGCAGCGCACCCTTCGGCGAGCCGCGCCGCACCTCGAACGAGCCGCCGCCCGCCGAGGCCACCGACGCCGTCAGCCGCCCGCCCCACGAGGCGCGGGTGAAGGCCAGCCAGTCGCCCGCCGAGCCCTCGACGACCTCGCCGCTCACCTTGCTCTCGTCGGCGAACACGACGCCCCGGTAGTCGTCGAAGTCCATCGCCCTGGTGGTCGTCGTCAGGTCGCGCACGGGGACGGTCTCGCCGGAGACCCGCAGCGTCGTGGACTGGCGGATCCGGTCGGATGCGGAGCCGACGAGCACGTCATGGGTGGCGTTCTCGACGACCCACGTGTTCCTGGTGTGGTCCCAGACCGCGAGGTCGGACTTCTTCAGCCGGAACGTCACCGTGCGGCTCTCGCCCGGCTTCAGCGTCACCCGCTGGAAGCCGCGCAACTGCTTGACCGGCTGCGCGAAGCGGGAGTCGCGCTGGTGGGTGTAGAGCTGGACGACCTCGTCGCCGGTGACCTTGCCGGTGTTGGTGACCCGGACGCTCACCTGCTCCCCCTGCACGCGCAGGCCCTGGTAGCCGAAGGTGGTGTAGCTGAGGCCGTGCCCGAAGGCGTACAGCGGCTTCTCTTTGCCGTACAGGTACGTCATGCCGGTCTTGACCAGGTCGTAGTCCAGCAGATCCGGCAGGTCGTCGCGGGCCGGCCAGGTCTGGGTGAGCCGGCCGCCCGGGTTGACGTCGCCGAAGAGCACGTCGGCGAGCGCGTGCCCGGTCTCGGCGCCCGCGTGCGTGGTCCACAGCAGCGTCGGCGCGTCCACGATGACCGGGTAGCTCGTTTCCAGCACGACCACGGTCTTCGGGTTGGCCTTGCGCACGGCCTCGATCAGCCGGAGCTGGCCCTCGCCGAGCCGCAGCGTGTCGCGGTCGTGGAACTCGCGCCCGGCCACGAACGGGTGGCTGCCGACCACGACCACCGCGACCTGCGCCTGCTTCGCCTGCGCCGCGGCCTGCGCGATGCCGTCGGAGACGACCTCCTTGGCGAACGTCGCGGCCTGCGCCTTGGGCACCAGGCCGAGCGCGCCCTCGGGGGTGACGCCCACGTACGCGTCGGGCAGGCCGAACCAGCTCTCGACGGTCTCGTAACCCGCGTATCGGATGAGGTAGGAGCCGTCCTGCTGCTTCTCCAGGGCGAACTGCTGGGAGACGTACCAGCCGTCGGGCTCGGCGTCGTCGGTGTCGAGCGAGCGCCAGTCGCCGCCGAGCAGCCGGCCGTTGCCCGCGTTGCGCAGCGTGGAGACGCCGCCGGTCCAGTCGGTCAGGTCCCACTGGGAGGCCGCCGTGGGCGCGGTGTCGATGAGCGCGGCATTGTCGTCGGGCCCGGTGCCGGTGGCGGTGAGGTACTTGCCGGACTCCACGTGCTTGAGCGCGATCCGTTCGAGTCCCTCAGCGGTCGTCACCTCGGGCACCCGCTCCTTGATCCCGTCGAGCGGTGTCACCTGGTAAGGAAGCCGCCCCGAGTACCAGTCGCGGTAGAGCTTGCCCGCCAGCGGGCCGACCACGGCCGCGGACTTCGGCGCCGACAGCGGCAGCACGCCGGAGTTCTTCAGCAGCACCGCCGCCTTCCCCGCGGCCTCGCGGTTCAGCCGCTTGTGCGCGGCGCTGTTGATCACCTCGGCGCCGATCTTCTTGTACGGCCCGCCGTCCGGGTCGAAGTGCCCGAGCCTGGTCCTGATCGACAGCACCCGCGACACGGCCCTGTCCACATCGGCCTCGGTGATGCGGCCCTGGTCGAGCGCCGCCTTCAGGTGGGTGGCCAGCGGCCCGCCGTCGCCGTCGTCGATGGTGAAGCCGTCCAGCCCGGCCTTGAGCACCGCCGCGAACGCCTCGGGCTTGTCGTCGTAGTAGCGCTCCAGGTCGGTGAGCGCGTGCGGCCCCCAGGCGTCGCTGACGTTGTAGAGCGTCTTGCCGGTCCACGACCGCACGACCGTGTCCAGGTCGGGGTTGACGTGGTTGGGCCGCCCGTTGACCAGGTTGTACGACGCCATCACCCCGGTCGCCGCGTCGGCCGCGATCGGCGCCTTGAACGCGGGCTCGTAGTACTCGTGCTTGAGCTTGGGCGTCAGGTTGGAGGAGGTGAGGCTGCGGTCGGTCTCGTTGTTGTAGGCCAGGTAGTGCTTCAGCACGGGCGCGGTCTTGAGGTAGAAGGGGTCGTCGCCCTGCAGGCCCTTGCCGTACGCGGTGGCCATGGCCCCGGTCAGCAGCGGGTCCTCGGAGTAGCCCTCCTCGTTGCGTCCCGCCCGCGGGTCGCGCAGCAGGTCCACCACGGGCGCCCACACCTGAAGGCCCCACAGCACGGGGTCGGTGGCGTTGTAGCCGCGCGCCTCGTCGCCGACGGCCGAGCCGATCCGCTTGACCAGCTCCGGGTCCCAGGTGCTGGCCAGGCCGACGGCCTGCGGGAAGACCGTGCCGCTTGCGAACTTCTGGCTCCAGCCGTCGTCGCGGTGGTTGGACCAGGCGACGCCGTGCAGGGCCTCGGTGCCGTTCTTGTGGTAGCCGATGCCGAGCCGGGGGATCGCGGGCTGCGACTGGTGCAGCAGGCTCAGCTTTTCGTCCAGCGTGAGCCGGCCGAGCAGGTCGGACACGCGCTGTTCCAGCGGGAGCGCCGGGTTCTGGAAGGGGAAGGTCTCGGCGGCCTGAGCGGGCGCTGGGGACGCTGCGGGCGCGATGAGCAGCGACGCGGCCAGCGTGAGCGCGGCCGATAACGGGACTTTTCGCATTACGGGGTCTCCATCACTTGATGGCGCCGACCGTCACACCTCGGGTCAGCGTGCGCTGGAAGATCAGGAAGAACACGACCGCGGGCAGCACCCCGAGCAGCGCCGACGCGCTGGACATGGTGGCGTCCATGTACCGCTCGCCCTGCAGGACGCCGAGCGCCACCGGCACGGTCTGGGTGTCGTTCGAGATGAGCAGGATGAGCGGGAGGAAGAACTCGTTCCAGGTCCAGATGAAGAAGAAGATCAGCAGCACGTTGATCGTGGGCAGGCTGATCGGCACCACGATCCTGACCAGCGCGCGCAGCCGCCCCGCGCCGTCGATCGCCGCCGCCTCCAGGATCTCCTTCGGGAACTGGCCGAGCACCGCGCTCAGCAGGTACGTGCCGAACGCCGCCTGGATCGCGGTCATCACGATGATCACCGAGAGCTGCGTGTCGTACAGGCCGGCCACCTTGGCCAGGTAGTACAGCGGGTAGGCCAGCGACTCCTGCGGCAGCGTGTTGGCCACCAGGAACAGCACGAGGATCCACAGCCGGCCCTTCACCCTGCCGATGCCCAGCGCGTACGCGTTGAGCACCGACAGCGCGACCGCGAGCACCGCCACGGACGCGCTGATCAGGAAGCTGTTCCAGAGCTTGGTGCCGAACTCCACCCGGTTCCAGAAGTCCACGATGCCCTGGAGGTAGAGCCCGTCGGGCAGGCTCAGCGGTCCCTGGGAGCTGTACTCGGCCGGCGACTTGATCGCGTTCATGGCCACGATGACGAACGGGAAGATCATCACTACGGCCAGCACGGCGAGCGCGGCCAGCACCGCCCAGCGTCCCGGGCCCCTCATGACTCACGCTCCTGCACCCGCAGGAAGAGGAACGTCACCACGACGATGATCAGCGCGAGCACCGTGGCGATCGCCGAGCCGTAGCCGACGTTGCTCTTCTGGAAGAAGTTCAGATACGAGAAGTACGACGGCACCATCGTCGCGTTGCCGGGCCCGCCGCGGGTCAGCACGAAGATCGGCCCGAACACCTTCAGCGCCGCGATCGTGCAGGTCAGCAGCACCACGAAGATCTCCGGCCGGATCTGCGGCAGCGTGATGTGCCAGAACCTGCGCCACCACGAGGCCCCGTCGATCTCGGCGGCCTCGTAGTAGGACGGGTCCACCCGCTGCAGCCCGGCCATGAAGATGACCACCGGATAGCCGAGCTGGAACCAGACCATGACCCCCATCACGGTCGCGAGCGCGAGGTCGGGGTCGCCGAGCCAGTCGAGGTCGAGGCCGAAGATCTGGTTGACGGCGCCGTACGACGGGTGCAGCATCCAGCCCCACACCACGCCCGCCACCGCGACCGGCAGCACCTGCGGCAGGTAGTACATCGCGCGCAGCGCGGCGGCCGTGCGGGTGCCGAACCGCTTGCCGATGTAGTCGAACAGGGCGGCGGCCAGCACGAGCCCGATCGCGGTCGGCACGATCGCCATCGCCACGATCAGGGCCACGTTGTGCTGGAACGACTCCCAGAACCGCTCGTCGGACAGCAGCCGGATGTAGTTGTCGAAGCCGATCCAGCGCGGCGTGCCCACCCCCGACCAGCGGGTGAAGCTCGCCGCCACGTTCATCGCGAACGGCACGACGATGACGGCGGTGAACAGCAGCAGGCTGGGCACCAGGTAGAGCCAGTAACCCCGCCTGCCGCGTGTGCGTGCGCTCATCTAGTTGCCCAGGTCGGCGAGATTGTCCTCGTACGGCCCGGCGATCTCGTCCAGCACCTGGGCAGGGGTCTTGCTGCCGTTGATGAGGTTCTGGACGCCGGCCACCAGCACGTCGTAGTAGCCGGGCGCGGGCCAGTCGGGGTAGAAGGCCAGCCCGTCGGCGGCGGTCAGCTTGTTAAAGGTCTCGATCAGCTCCTTGCTCTTCTCGTCGGTGATGGCGGCCGGGTCGGCGGCCACGGGCACGCCGCCGGAGTTGCCGAGCAGGTTCTGGATCTCCTTGCTCATCGTGATGTCGATGAAGTCGTAGGCCAGGTCCTTGTTCTCGGAGTTCTCGGGCACCACCCAGAGGTTGCCGCTCGATCCTGGCGCCATGGTCGAGCCGGGGAACAGGAAGTGCCCCCACTCGAAGTCCTTGATCTCGGAGGCGAAGCGGCCGTACCACCAGCTTCCGCTGATGACCATCGGGAACTCGCCCTTCATGAACGCCACGCCCATGTCCTCGGCCTTCAGGCCGGCCGAGTTCTGGGCGATGTAGCCCTTCTTCACCCAGTCGGCGAACGTCTCCGCACCGTAGGTGAACTCGGGCCCGTGGAAGTCGACCTTGCCCTTGTAGAGCTGGTACGCCTCCATCCACGGCTTCTGCGCCTTGCTCAGCGCGAGCTGGTAGACGATCTGCTGGGCCGGGTACTCGGCGCCGGCGTTCGCGATCGGGGTCACCCCGGCCTTGACGAAGGTGTCCAGCGCGGCGGTGAACTCCTCGTACGTGGTCGGGACCTCGACCTTGTGCTTGGCGAAGAGGTCCTTGTTGTAATAGACCATCACGAACTCGCCGTAATTGGGCACGCCGTACCACTTGCCGGAGCCCATCACGCCGCGTTCGTCGTACTTGGCGGTGGTCTGCAGGCCGCCGGGCAGCAGCTTGTCCCAGCCGCGCTTGGTGGCCTCCTCGGTGAGGTCGGTCAGCAGGCCCTGCTTCGACAGCAGACCCGACGTGGCGTTGCCCTTGTTGTACTCCATGAGGTCGGGCGCCTCGTCCGAGTTGAGCACCATGCTCGCCGTCTTCTGGATCTGCTCGAAGCTCTTCTCCTCGAACTCGACCTTGACGTTCGGGTGCGACGCCTCGAACTTCTTGATCGCCTCCGCCCACGCCTTGCCCATGGCGCTCTCGGCGCTCTCGTAGTGCCAGAGCTGGAACACGCGCGGCTCGGTGCCGCTCGGGTCGGGGCTGCCCGAGCCTCCTGAGCCGCAGGCCGACAGGGCGAGCACGGCGGCGGCCAGCATCGCCGCGCCTCGTGATCTGAGCATGATCCCTCCAGGGGGTGTTACGAGAGGACGGCCCGCACGGGAGCTCCGGTCACCGGGACGATGTCCACGCCGGTGACGCGCTTCGGGCCGGTGACGGCGACGCGCAGCTCGTCGCCGTCCCTGGTGGCGACCGCGACCGTCAGGCCGTCGGCGTCGTGGATGTGGACCGTGGCGTCGCCACCCCCGAAGGCGACGAGCGTGATCTGCTCCGGCACGTCCACCGTGTCCCCTTCCTCCTGGACCGGAATGAGCGCGCCGTAGCGGACGAAGAGCGGGATCTGGTCGAGCGGCTTGGCGACCCTGACGTAGCGGGAGCCGTCGAGCACCTCGCCCGTCCAGTAGTCGACCCACCGGCCCGCGGGCAGGTAGACCTGCCGGACGCCTTCGGGCGCGGTCATGGGGGCCACGAGCAGGTCCCGGCCGAGCAGGTACTGCAGGTCGGCCTGCCAGGCCACCGGGTCGTCCGGGTAATCGACGCACAGCGCCCGCATCATCGGCGCCCCCGTACGCGCGGCCTCGACGGCGGCCGAGTAGATGTAGGGCATCAGCCGGTAGCGCAGCCTCAGCGCGGCCACCGCCTCGGCCTCGACGGCGGGGAACTCCCACGGCTCGCGGGTGGTGGTGCCGTGCAGGCGCAGCAGCGGCGACAGCGCGCCGAACTGGGTCCAGCGCACGTACAGGTCGTCGGTGGGGCGGCCGGTGAAGCCGCCGGCGTCGTGGCTCCAGAAGGGCACGCCCGACAGGCCGTGCGCGAGCCCGCCCCTGATCGTGCTGCCCATGGCGGCGTAGCTGGTGTAGGTGTCGCCGCCCCACTGGGCGCTGTGGCGCTGCCCGCCCAGGTACGACGAGCGCGCCCACACCAGGCCGTGCCCGTTGACCTCGCGGGTGACCTCGGCGACGACGTCGTTGAACAGCAGCGTGTAGACGTTGTGCAGGTCGGTGCCGGACATGCCGTTGTAGGCGACCGAGTCGGCCGGCACGCCCTCGGCGAAGTCGGTCTTGAACAGCGCCACGCCCTGGCGCAGCAGCGGGCGGAGCAGGCCCTTGAACCACTCGACGGCCGCCGGGTTGGTGAAGTCGACGATGCCGCAGGCGGGGAAGGAACCGTGCCAGCAGTCGGCGACGTACACGAGCCCCGCCTGATTTTTCAGGAAATATCCGGCTTCAGCGGCCTCGCGGAAGAGCGGGCTGAGGTGGGAGACGTACGGGTTCATCCACAGGCAGACCTTGAACCCCATCGCGTCCAGCTCCGCCAGCATCGCGTCAGGGTCGGGGAAGTTCTTGGCGTCCCACTCCAGGTCCGACCAGTGCCCGTCGGTCTGCCAGTACGTATCCAGGTGCAGCACGTCGCACGGGATGCCGCGCTCCCTGATCGTGCGCGCCCTGGCCAGCACCCGCTCCTGGCTGTCCACGCAGAACCCGGACGAGATCCAAGTGCCGAACGCCCACTTCGGCGGCAGCGAGGGCCGGCAGGTCAGCCGGTCGTATCGCTCCAGCACCTCAGGCGGCGTCGGCCCGGCGATCACGTAGTAGTCGAGCACGTCGTCGGGCACCACGATCTGCACGACGCTGTGCGTGGACTGGCACATGTCGAACTCCACCGGCGCGCCGCTGTCCACGAGCACGCCGTAGCCCCGGCTCGACAGGTAGAGCGGCACGTTCTTGTACGCGCGCTGCGACTCGGCACCGAAGGCGTCGAAGTTCCACATCACCGGCCGCTGGCCGCGCTTGTCCAGCCGGGTGAACGACTCGCCGAACCCGGAGAACGCCTCGTCGGGCGCGGCGGCGAAGCTCTCGTGGTAGGCCACCGGCGTGCCCGAGACGCGGGAGCGGCCGAAGGGCAGCGTGCGCAGCCGGCCGCTGATGTCGGTGTGCCCCCGGTCCTGCTCGACCAGCGTCGCGCCGGAGGCGTCGGTGAAGCGCAGGTGAAAGGGCGACAGGCCGATCTCGGCGCGCAGCGAGCCGGCGTCGATCACGATCGGCTCGCCGGGCTCGGCCACCGCGCGGGCGCCCTCGTACGTGCCGGGCGTCACCAACGCGATCGCCTGCTCCGAACGCGGCCGCGCGGTCGCGTCCTCCGACAACCTGACCCTGATCACGCCCTCGCCGGCCGCACCGACCTGCACGACCAGCGTTTCCTGCGCCGTGGTCACCGCCTTGAGCAGCACCTCGGCGCCGTCGGCCGCCAGCAGCTCGGCGGAGGCGAGCGCCGACAGGCCGCCCTCACCCCGCTCGCGTACCGGCAGCTCGGGCGGGTCCGCGACGAAGTATTCGTGCGCGACCAAGGGCGGGCGATAGGGCATGGAGGCTCCTTCAACGCGGGCGCAAGACTCTGAATTAGTTTGCTGTCCATACCAACAAAGGTCAACGGTCGGAGGACCCTCCGCGTACCGCGCGGCAAAAGAGAAGGGCCGAGGCGGATGCCTCGGCCCTGAATCGTCGCGCCGTCGCAGGAAGGGCGGCGGCGGGATGGTCCGGTCTCAGATGGACACGCCCGGCTGCATCAGCCGGCGCGCCGCCTCGGTGATCGAGCCCGACAGCGACGGGTAGACCGCGAACGTGTGGGCGAGCTGGTCGACGGTCAGCCGCTGCTGCACCGCCACCGACACGGCCAGGATCAGCTCCGACGCCCGCGGCGCGACCACCACGCCGCCCAGCACGATGCCCGTGTGCGGGCGGCAGAACAGCTTCACGAAACCGTCGTTGAAGCCCTGCATCTTCGCGCGGGCGTTGGTGGCGAGCGGCAGCTTGACCACGTTCGCGTCGATCTCGCCCGCCTCGATGGCCCGCTGCGCCACGCCGACGGCGGCGATCTCGGGGTCGGTGAAGATGTTGGAGGCGACGGTGGCCAGCCGCAGCGGCTGGACGGCCTCGCCCAGCGCGTGCCAGACCGCGATGCGCCCCTGCATGGCCGCGACGGAGGCGAGCATCAGCACGCCGGTGCAGTCGCCGGCGGCGTAGACGTTGGGCGCGGACGTGCGCGAGACCTTGTCGACCTTGATGAAGCCGTTGCGGTCGAGCTGCACCCCGGCCTCCTCCAGGCCGATGCCGGAGGTGTTGGGCACCATGCCGACCGTCATCAGCGCGTGGGAGCCCTCGGCGGTGCGGCCGTCCTCCAGCGTCACCACCACGCCGTCGGCGGTGCGCTTGACCGAGGCCGCCCGCGAGCGGCCCATGACGTTCATGCCGCGCCGCCGGTAGACCTCTTCCAGCACCTCGGCGCCGTCGGCGTCCTCGTTGGGCATCATGCGGTCGCGGCTGGAGACCAGGGTGACCTCCGACCCCAGCGACCGGTAGGCGCCGGCGAACTCGGCGCCGGTGACGCCCGACCCGATGACGATCAGGTGCTCGGGCAGCTCCTTGAGGTCGTAGAGCTGCCGCCAGTTGAGAATGCGCTCGCCGTCGGGCTCGGCGCCGGGCAGCACCCGCGGGGTCGCCCCCGTGGCCACCAGCACCACGTCGGCCCTGATCGTACGGTTACCCGCCCGCACCACCTGCGGATCGACCAGCCGGCCCCGCGCCCTGATGATCTCGACGCCCTCGGCCTCGACCCGCGTCGCGATGTCGGCCGACTGCGCCTGCGCGAGCTCCTTGACCCGCTTGTTGACCAGCGGCAGATCGACCCCGACCGAGCCCGCGTCGCCGTCGGCCCCGCCGGAGAACGACACGCCGAGCGAAGGGGCGTCGAGCAATGCCTGCTTGCGCACGGAGGTCGCGATCAGCGTCTTGGACGGCACGCAGTCGGTCAGCACGCACGCGCCGCCGGGTCCGTCCTGCTCGACCATCGTGACTTGCGCGCCTAGCTGAGCGGCCACCAGCGCCGCCTCGTAGCCGCCTGGTCCGCCGCCGATGATCACGATCCTCGTCACGTCACCATTGTCCCGCATGCCCCTTGCTGAGAGCGAAACGGGGCGCGCCCTCACGCGCTAATCTTGTTCGCTGTGCCTGTCTACGCCGCCTACGGCAGCAACATGGACCCCGAGCAGATGGCCATGCGCGCCCCGCACTCTCCGATCCGGGGCGTCGGATGGCTGCCGGGATGGCGCCTGACGTTCGGGGGTCACGACATCGCCTGGGAGGGCGCGGTCGCCACGATCGTCGAAGATCCCAACGAGCACGTCTTCGTGGTGCTCTACGACGTGCCCGAGTGGGAGGAGACCTCGCTCGATCAGTGGGAGGGCGCCGTGCGCGGCGCGTACCACAAGGTGCGGCTGCGGGTGCAGACGCTCGAAGGCGAGGTCGTGGCCTGGTTCTACGTGCTCGACGGCTACGAGGGCGGCCTGCCCTCGGCCCGCTACCTGTGCAGCCTGGCCGAGGCGGCCGAGCGTGCGGGCGCCCCCGACGACTACGTCAAAGAGCTGCGCGAGCGCCCCTGCACGTCCTACGGCGGTTAGCTGAGCGGCTTGTCCTTGGTCTCCTTGAGCACGAAGAGGTAGACCAGGGTCGAGATCAGCGCCAGCGCCGACATGTACCACGGGAAGGCACCGGGGTTGCCCGCGTCCTTCAGCGCCGTGCCGATCAGCGGGGCGGTGCCGCCGAAGACCGCCACGGTCAGCGAGTACGGGAACCCGGCGCCCGCCGCCCGCACCCGGGTGGGGAAGAGCTCGGAGTTCACCGCCGCCGAGATCGAGGTGAAGCAGCCGAGGAAGACCATGCCGATGAGCTGCACGATCAGCAGGCTCGCGTACGAGTCGGTGAGCAGCCCGAGCAGCGGCACCGGCAGCACGAGGAACCCGACGCCGAACGTGATCAGCATGGGCTTGCGACCGATCTTGTCGGACAGCATGCCGAGCAGCGGCTGCAGGATCATGAAGAAGACCAGCGAGATCGTGCCGATCTGCAGCGAGTCCGCCTCGTCGAAGCCGACGGTGATCTGCGCGTACGTGGGCAGGAACGTGGTCCACGTGTAGTAGGCGACGGTACCGGCGATCGTGATGCCCACGATGGTGGCCGCGGCCTTCGGGTAGTTCTTGAGGAACTCGAACATCTTGGGCCGCTCGGCCTTGCCGCTCTTGACCTCCTCGGCGAGCGCGGAGGTCTCGTCGGCGCCCTTGCGGATCCACAGGCCGACGAGGCTGAGCAGGGCGCCCACGAAGAACGGGATGCGCCAGCCCCACGACTTCATGTCGGGTTCGAGCAGCACCGTGGTCAGCAGCGCGGCCAGGCCGGAGGCCAGGAGCTGGCCGATGGTGGTGCTGACGTACTGGAAGCTCGAGTAGAGGCCGCGGCGGCCGGTCGGGGCCGACTCCACAAGGAACGTGGTCGCGGCGGCGAACTCGCCGCCGACCGACAGGCCCTGGATGAGCCTGGCCAGCGTCAGGATGACGGGGGCGAGCAGGCCGACGGCCGCGTAGGTGGGGGTCAGGCCGACGATCAGCGAGCCGACGCCCATCAGCACGATGGTGAACGTCATCGCTGCCTTGCGCCCGTAGCGGTCGGCGAACGCGCCCACCACCAGGCCGCCGAGCGGGCGCATGAAGAAGCCCACTGCGAACACGGCGAACGAGCTGATCAGCGGCACCAGGTCGTTGTCGGAGTTCTCGGCGAAGATCAGGCCGGAGAAGATGGGGGCGAGAAAGCTGTAGGCGTACCAGTCGTACCACTCGACGACGTTGCCGATGCTGGCCGCCATGAGCTGGCGGGTGCGGCTCTTGGGGATGCCGAGGGGTGATGGCGCCACCGGGGAAGTCGCCACGTGGGCTCCTTTGCTGACAACTTCAGTGATGGCCTACTGTGCAATCGGACGACCGAAACAGTCAAATGTCGATGCAAACTTTTACAAACCAGACATAGAAACGGCATCAGGTGGATGTTCTCGACCGGCGACTCGTCGCCGCCCTGCAAGTGAGCCCCCGCGCGTCGTGGGGCGAGATCGGCAGGGCCGTCGGCGAGCACGAACGCACGGTCGCGCGGCGCTTGCAGCGGCTGATGGCCGACGGCGTCGTCCGCGTCACCGCCATCTACGATGACCTGCGCACCGGCCACGGCCGTCCCGTGCACCTGCACGTCCAGGTACGTCCCGGCTCGGTGCCCGAGGTGGCCAGGGCGCTGGCCGCCCGCAACGACACCCGCTCGGTCTACGCGCTGACCGGGGCCGCCGACATCGGCTGCGAGCTGGTCGCCCCCACCAGGGAGGACCTGCACCACATCCTGTCGGCCGAGGTGACCGGCATCGACGGCGTGCTGCAGACGCAGACCCAGGTCGTGCTGCACACGTTCAGGACCGTCGCCGAGTGGCACGCGCCCTACCTGACCGAGCGCGAGGTCGCCGAGCTGCGGCCGCCCCCTCCCCCGGAGCCGCTGCTCGACGAGGAGGGCCTGACGCCGCTGGAGAAGGAGATCGCCGAACTGCTCGCCGCCGACGGGCGCATCGCGTTCACCACCGTCGCCGAGCGCCTGGACGTCTCCGTGCCGACCGCGCGCAGGCGGCTCACCTCGCTCATCGAGCGGCGGCTGCTGCTGCCGCGCGCCGAGGTGGAGCCCGCGCTGCTCGGCCTGGAGGTCGAGGCCATGCTCTGGCTCAAGGTCCGCCCTCACGGCCTCGACAGCGTCGGCCAGCAGCTCGCCGCGCACCCCGACGTCCGTTACTGCGCCGCCACCACGGGCACTCACTCCCTCATCGTGCAGGTCGTGGCCGCGCACGAAGCGGCGCTCTACCGGTTCATGACCGGCGTCGTCGGCAAGTACGACGAGATCACCGACGTCGACCTCACCCTGATCACCCGCGCCTACAAGCGCGGTCACCTCCATAAGTCCGGATTGCTCACGCTCGATCACCGTTGGGAGAACACACCATGACCCCTGCCGAGAGGGAAGTCGCCGACCTGTGCGCGGAGCTCATCCGCGTGGACAGCAGCAACTACGGCGACGGCAGCGGCCCCGGTGAGCGGGCCGCCGCCGAGGTCGTCATGGCCAGGCTGGCCGAGGTCGGCATCGAGCCGGCCTACATCGAGAGCGAGCCGGGCCGCGGGAACGTCATCACCCGCATCGAGGGCACCGACTCCTCGCTGCCCGCCCTGCTCGTGCACGGCCACCTGGACGTCGTGCCGGCCAACGCCGCCGACTGGTCGGTGGACCCGTTCGCGGGCGAGGTGCGCGACGGCTACATCTGGGGCCGCGGCGCCGTGGACATGAAGGACATGGACGCGATGATGCTGGCCGTGCTGCGCCGCTTCAAGCGCGAGGGCGTCAGGCCGCGCCGCGACATCGTCTTCGCCTGGGTGGCCGACGAGGAGGCCGGCGGCGTCTACGGCGCCAAGTACCTCACCGCGAACCACCCCGAGCTGTTCGAGGGCGTCACCGAGTCGATCAGCGAGGTCGGCGGCTACTCGCTCGAAGTGGACCCGTCGCTGCGGCTCTACCTCATCGAGACCGCCCAGAAGGGCCTGGCCTGGATGAAGCTCATCGCCGACGGCACGGCCGGCCACGGCTCCATGCTCAACGACGACAACGCCGTCACCGAGATCGCCAAGGCGGTGGCCAGGATCGGCGCCCACGACTGGCCGCTGACCTACACCGAGACCGTGCGCCGCTTCCTCACCGAGGTCGCCGACGCCTTCGGCATCCCGTTCGACGAGAACGACCCGCAGCCGATCCTCGACAAGATCGGGCCGCTGGTGCGCTTCGTCGGCGCGACGCTGCGCAACACCACCAACCCGACGCAGCTCGGCGCCGGCTACAAGTCGAACGTCATCCCCGGCCAGGCCACGGCCGTCGTGGACGGGCGCTTCCTGCCCGGCCACGAGGAGGAGTTCTTCAAGACCATCGACGAGCTCATCGGGCCGAAGGTGCGGCGCGAGTTCGTGCACCACGACATCGCGCTGGAGACCTCGTTCGACGGCGCGCTGGTCGAGTCGATGATCGCGGCGCTGAAGGCCGAGGACCCGTCCGCGCGGGCCATCCCGTACTGCATGTCGGGCGGCACCGACAACAAGACGTTCTTCGCCGACCTCGGCGTGCGCGGCTTCGGTTTCGTGCCGCTGCGGCTGCCCGCCGACATGGACTTCGCCTCGATGTTCCACGGCGTGGACGAGCGGGTGCCGGTGGACGCGCTGCAGTTCGGCGTGCGGGTGCTGGACAGGCTGCTTCTAAACTACTGAAGGTGACGAAAGACGCATACACCCTGGCCAGTGAGGCCGCCGCGGCGCTGCGCAGCGCCGCGGGCCTCGACAAGCTCGACGCGCCGCTGGACGTGGCGCTCGTCATGGGGTCGGGGTGGGTGCCCGCCGCCGACGCGCTCGGCGAGACGGTGAGCGAGATCCCCTTCACCGACCTGCCGGGCTTCCGCGCCCCCGCCGTCGCCGGGCACGGCGGCAAGATCCGCGTCGTCCGCACCCCCGGCGGCCGGTACGCGCTGATCTACCTCGGCCGCACCCACCTGTACGAAGGGCTCGGGGTGGACGCGGTGGTCCACGGCGTGCGCACGGCCGCCGCGGCAGGCGTGCGCACGCTGGTGCTCACCAACGCGGCGGGCGGCCTGCGCCCCGAGACCCAGAACGTCGGCGACCCGGTCCTGATCAGCGACCACATCAACCTGACCGGGGCCAACCCGATCACCGGCACCACGTTCATCGACCTCACCGAGGTCTACTCGCGGCGGCTGCGCGCGCTCGTGCGCGAGGTCGACCCGACCCTGGCCGAGGGCGTGTACGTGGCCTTCAGGGGCCCGACGTACGAGACGCCCGCCGAGATCCGCATGCTGCGCACGCTCGGCGGCGACATGGTCGGCATGTCCACCGTCCTCGAGGCCATCGCCGCCCGCGAGGCGAACCTGGAGGTGCTCGGCATCTCCCTCGTCACCAACCCGGGCGCCGGGCTGTCGGGCGAGCCGCTCGACCACGAGGAGGTCCTTCAGGTCGGCCGGGCGACCGCCGCCCGCATGGGCGTGCTGCTGGCCAAGGTGGTGGACCGGCTGTGAGCCTCCTGGAGGAGGCCCGCGCCTGGCTGGCTCAGGACCCCGACCCCGACACCAGGGCCGAGCTGTCGGCCCTGATCGAGACCGAGGACCTGCCCGCGCTGCGGGAACGCTTCGGATCCCGGCTGGAGTTCGGCACCGCGGGCCTGCGCGGCGAGCTGGGCGCCGGGCCGAACCGGATGAACCGGGTGACCGTGATGCGCGCCGCCGCCGGCCTGGCCGCGGTGCTCGGGCCCGGCAAGCACGTCGTCATCGGCTACGACGCCCGGCACAAGTCCGACGTCTTCGCCCGCGACACCGCCGCCGTGCTCACCGGCGCCGGGGTGAACGCCTCGCTGCTGCCGCGCCCGCTGCCCACGCCCGTGCTGGCCTTCGCCGTACGCCACCTGGGCGCCGACGCCGGGGTGACGGTCACGGCCAGCCACAACCCGCCCCGCGACAACGGCTACAAGGTCTACTGGGGCGACGGCTCCCAGATCGTGCCGCCCATCGACGCCCGGATCTCGGCCGCCATCGACGCGGTCGGGCGGGTGGACGAGCTGCCGCTCGGCGGCCCCGGCACGCTGACCGAGCTGGGCGACGACATCGTCGACGACTACATCGCCGCACTGACCACGCTCCCCCTCGGTGACGCGCGCGAGCTGCGGGTGGCGTACACGCCGCTGCACGGCGTCGGCGCTGCCACGCTGACCGGCGCGTTCCTCGCCGCCGGGTTCGAGAGCCCGATGGCCGTCGAGGAGCAGCGCAACCCCGACCCTGACTTCCCCACCGTCGCCTTCCCCAACCCGGAAGAGCCGGGCGCGATGGACCTCGCCGTCGCGCTGGCCGCCAAGACCGGCGCGGACCTGGTGCTGGCCAACGACCCCGACGCCGACAGGTGCGCGGTGGGCGTGCCGCTGCCGGACGGCGGCGTACGCATGCTGACCGGCGACGAGGTCGGCGGCCTGCTCGCCGAGCACGTCATCGCGCACACCACCGGCGACCGCATGGTGGCCACCACCATCGTCTCCTCCAGCCTGCTCGCCAAGATCGCTCAGGCGCACGGCGTGCGCTACGGCGAGACGCTGACCGGCTTCAAGTGGATCATCAAGGCGGGTCCCGGGCTGGTGTTCGGCTACGAGGAGGCCATCGGCTACAGCGTCGGCTCCGACACCGGCCTGCCGGTCCGCGACAAGGACGGCATCGGCGCCGCGCTCACCGTCGCCGCCATCGCCGCCGCTGCCAAGCGCGACGGGCGTACGCTGCTGGACCTGCTCGACGACCAGGCCCGCCGCTACGGCCTGCACGCCACCACCCAGCTCTCCTTCCGCGTCGCCGACCTGTCGCTGATCGCCGGGGCCATGGCGCGGCTGCGCGCCGAGCCGCCCACCGGCCTCGGCGGCCTCGCGGTGACCGCCGCCGACGACCTCACGCGCGGCGACGGCGGCCTGCCGCCGACCGACGGGCTGCGCTACCGGCTGGCGGACGGCGCCCGCGTAGTCGTCCGCCCGTCCGGCACCGAGCCCAAGCTGAAGTGCTACCTGGAGGTCGTCGTCCCGGTCGCCACCACCCCCGCCGTGGCCCGCGCGGTGGCCGCCGAGCGTCTCGAGGCGATCAAGTCCGACCTCGCCGCCCGGCTCGGCCTCGGGTGACGGCGTACGAGCGCTTCCTCGGCCACGTCCTGCCGGACCCCGAGGGGCACGACTCGTGCGGGCACGACCTCGCGTTCCCGCGGGTGCGCTGACCGCTCGGGCCGGCAGGCGCGCTGACGGCTTGGAAGAGCAGGGCTTCAGCCGGCAGGGGCGCTGACGGCTTCGGCCGGAAGGCGCTCGGCCAGGCGGAGCAGGCCGGCGGCGGCGAGGGCAAGCAGCGTGCCGAGCGCCGCCCAGAGCAGCGGCGGCGAGAAGCTCACCAGCGCCGAGAACCCGGCCGGCGCCACCACCTGCCCGACCGCCCACGTCATCTGGTGCACGGCCAGGTAGCGCCCCCGCAGCCCGGCGGGCGCCGCCCCGGCGGCCAGCGACGCGGCGGGCGCCGTGTGCAGCAGCTCGGCCAGCGTGAAGACCAGGGTCGCCACGACCAGCACCGCCACCCTGGGCACCCCTGACGGGGCCAGGGCGGCGACCCCGTACAGGGCGCAGGCCAGCACGAACACGCCGCCCGCCAGCGCCATCGCATGCGTACGGCGGGCATGCCGCTGCACGTGCCGCACCGGAAGCTGACCCGCCGCGACGAGCAGGGTCCGCACAGGACGACCGATGCCGACGTCCCACCCCGCGCAAGAGGACCGACGCCGCCGCAGGCCCGAGCGGCGCGTGTCTGCCCCGGCAGGCGCATCCGGCCCGGTGGACGAGACCGCCTGGCAGGCGGGACCCGGGCCAGGGAGCGGTTAGGCCAGGCGGATCTGGAGGTCCGTGAGCCAGCCGGCGGGGTCGGGTTCGGTGCGCGGGTCCGTGTTGTACAGCTCCAGGCGGCAGCCCCAGTGCTCGGCGCCGTCTCGTTCGGTCACGTCCCACGTCACGCCTTGCTCCGCGCCCCACGCGAGCAGCGCGCCCGTGGCCCCCGCGAGGCCGTCGAAGGGGCCGCGGTGGGTGGCGGTGGCGTAGCGGCCGGCGGGCAGCACGCCGGCGAAGTAGTCGCCCTCCACGTCCACCGGCTCGGCGACCGGCACGCCGGCCTGCAGCACCATCCCGTCGCCGTCGGGCTCGAAGCTCTCGTAGCGCAGGAACGGTGCCCCGGCAGGGGCGAGGCCGCGTCCGGCCAGCCAGCCGACGATCTCGCCGATCCGGTCGGCGATGGCGGGGATGGTGCTCATGGTGACGGTGCCGCGCACCCCGACGTAGGGCCGGTCGGGCAGTTCCACGATCTCAGGCATGATGAAGCCTCCTTCTCCCCCATCAGACCGGCCGCGGCCGCGAAACTCATCGCCCAGGCGACGCGACGCCAGCCGCCACACCCCGTGCGACGCCGATCCCGGCCCCCGCGCGGCGCCAGCCGCCACCCCGCGCGACGCCGGTCCCGGTCCCGTCCCTACGCGACGATCGCCACGATCACCAGCACCAGCGCGACCGCCAGCACCGCGATCGAGTCGTACGACCACGTCACCCGGGCGGGCCCTGCCTGCTCGTCACGACGCTTGGCGGACTCGGCGCGGTCGCGGATCTGGTCGCCGACCCAGTCGGCGTGCGTCTTGCCCGCGAACGCCTCGGCCGCCGCCTGCTCGCCCTTCGACAGGACCGGCTCGGTGGCGAAGCGTCCTCGCTGCTTGGCGGGCGTGCCGCGCCGCTGCGCCTTGGCGCGCTCGCGGGCGCTGCTCATCGGCGTCCACAGCCGGAGCACCTGATCGTCGCCGTGGCGGACGTTGATCGAGTGGGAGACGCTGACGTCCTCGATGGAGGCCCACGGCAGGAACGTGGTGCGGAACGGGTTGCGCCCCACCAGCCCTTCCTCGGTGAGCACGGTGGCGGGGCGCAGCGCGACCGCGTAGACCAGCGCCGTCAGCGCGGCGAGCACGGCCAGCGCCACCAGCGACGACTTGCCGCTGAAGCGGACGATCAAATCGACGACGTTGAGCGCGACGAACACCAGCCAGACCCACGCCATGACGTAGGCGGCCTTACTGCGGTAGACCTGCTTCACGGCTGCCACTTGAGCTGTGCGAACCCGGGCTTGATGACGCCGTTGATGAGCGCGAGCCGCTCGTCGAACGGCAGGAACGCCGACTTCATCGCGTTGACCGTGAACCACTGCAGGTCGTCCCAGCCGTAGCCGAACGCCTCGACCAGCTTGTGGAACTCCTGCGACACGCTGGTGGAGCTCATCAGGCGGTTGTCGGTGTTGACGGTGACACGGAAGTACAGCCGCCGCAGCAGCCCGATGGGGTGCTCGGCGATCGACTCGGCGGCGCCGGTCTGCAGGTTGGACGTGGGGCACATCTCCAGCGGAATGCGCTTGTCGCGTACGTACGCCGCCAGCCGCCCCAGCTTGGCGGTGCCGTCGCTCGACACCGAGATGTCGTCGATGATCCGCACGCCGTGGCCGAGCCGGTCGGCGCCGCACCACTGGATGGCCTGCCAGATCGACGGCAGCCCGAACGCCTCACCGGCATGGATGGTGAAGTGGGCGTTCTCCCGCTGCAGGTATTCGAACGCGTCGAGGTGGCGGGTGGGAGGGTAGCCGGCCTCGGCGCCCGCGATGTCGAACCCGACCACGCCGACGTCGCGGTAGCGCACCGCCAGCTCGGCGATCTCGCGGGAGCGGGCCTGGTGGCGCATGGCGGTCAGCAGCGTGCCGACCCGGATGTTCCGCCCCTGCGAGCCGCGCTGGAAGCCCTCGAGCACGGCCTCCACCACCTGGTCGAGGCTCAGCCCCAGGGTGGTGTGCTGCTCGGGCGCGAAGCGCACCTCGGCGTAGACCACCCCGTCGGCCGCCAGGTCCTCCGCGCACTCCTGGGCGACCCGGATCAGCGACTCGCGGGTCTGCATGACGGCGACGGTGTGCTCGAACGTCTCCAGGTAGCGTTCGAGCGAGCCGGAGTCGGCCGCCTCTTCGAACCACTGGCGCAGGTGGTCGGGATCGTGGGTGGGCAGCCGGCCGTAGTCGGTCTCCCGGGCCAGCTCGACGATCGTCTCGGCGCGGAGCCCGCCGTCGAGGTGATCGTGCAGCAACACCTTGGGAGCCCGCCGGATCTCGTCAAGCGTGGGGCTCATCCGCCCATGATATGAGGACGGCCCGGCCCCCGGTCGCCCCCGCCCGTCACTCGCGGCCGGCGGCCTCGGGGGAGAACGCGGGCAGGCAGACCGCGATGTACTCGGCGCCCTCGGGTCCGACGCTGTAGCGGACCTTCTCCCCCGGCGAGGTCACCACCGACTGCCCCGCGTCGACCCTGGTGGTGCCGCCGTCGTGCTCGACCAGCACGGTGCCGCGCAGCACCACGGTGTACTCGGTGAACGACGGCGTCTGCGGGGGCTCCTCCCAGCCGGGCGGCGCGATCATGTGGGCGATGGACACCGCCTCGTCGCCGCTGTTGACGCGGCCCACGTGCTCGTCGATCACCTTGCCACCGGGTACGGGGATGCGGGACGCCCCCTCGATCTTTCTCACCACGACAGGTCAGTGTGCCACGTCGAGCACGAGCCGGTCCGGCGACCCCTGCTCGGTGACCCGGAACCCGGCCCGCCTGTTCAGCGCGAGCCCGATGCCGACGCGGCCCTCGAAGTCGCCGGTCCTGACGACCTTGGTGATGTTGCCGAGCCCGGCGGTGTAGACGGGGCCGCCGCGCCAGGTGGGCTTGCCGTCCTCGTTGTGCGCGTGCGCGGGGAAGAGCGTGAGCAGCAGGTACGCGCCGCCGGGCACGTCGATGGGCTTGCCCGAGCCGTCCTGGACGAACTCGTCCACCCATTTCACGTCATATCCGGGTATGCCGCCACGCAGGTCCACCACGAGCCGGTCGTACGTGTCGTGCGCCGCGTACCGCACGCCCGTCACGATCGCCGGCTCCATGCCGCCGCGCTCGACCTCCACCTCGGCCGTGCGCGTCGGCGCCGGCTCCGCCGCCGCGCTCTTCCCTGGCGAGGAAGATGCCGTGGGCGGGGTCTGCGACAGCGTCGCCTGCCGCACGTCGCCGCACCCCGCCAGCACGGCCGGCACGACGAGCACGGTCAGCGCGGCGAGGCGGGCGAGCGGGAGCGTCCGGGCACGCGACCGCTGCCTCGGCGGCAGCAGGCGGGCGCGCGACGGCCTTTCCGGCTGCGCCAGGCGGGCGCGCGACGGCCGGCTCGGCGGCGGTGATGACGTGCGCATGCCCGGTAGATTCCCAGCGCGCGGGCCCGCAAGCGCCTATCGTTCGAGCACTCCGGGATGGGCGTCCTCCAGCGCGGCGAGCCCCTCCGGCGTGAGCCTCAGGTAGAGGCCCCGCTCCACGTCCAGCACGAGCGGCGTGCCCTTGCCGCGGACCACGACCGAGATGTCGCACTCCAGGTACGTGTTCTCGTGCTCCTTCTCCAGGAAGTTGCGTTCGAGCACGTCGGCGTTGCGCGACCCGGCCTCCTCCCGGGCCTTCGAGCCGCCGCCGACGCCGCCGTACGCCACGGTCGGCGGCCTCTCATGGTGGCCGCCCTCCGGCCCCGAGCCGTGACCGCCTTCGCCACCGAGCGCCGGGTCGCCCACGCTGCCGGAAAGGCCGCCGCGCCCGGACCGGCCCCGGCCCTGTGCCCGGCCGTGCCCGGTCGTGTCCATGGCCTGCGCGTACACGCGCTGCTTGACCCGGGCCTCGGCGATCTCGCGGACCCCGGTGACCTCGATGCCGACCGTGCCGACGCCGGGCAGCTCGTACGCGTGCGTCAGCAGGTCGCCGAGGTGGGCCCGCATCGTACGTTCCTTGGTGGCCTCGTTCAGCGCGATGCCCTCGGGGCGGGAGAGCTCGAACCCGGCGGGCCTGTCGGCCGTCGCGGGCACCTCGGCGCGCAGCTTGGGCGCCACCGCCGCGAGCGGCGCCCACTCCTCCACCACCCTGGCGGCGGGGAAGGCGACCTGGTTGACGTCTCCCTTGGGCACCCCGTGGCCGAGCATGGCGGTCAGCGGGCCCGGCCCGCCCGGCTCCGCCCAGCGCGGCCGGGCCGCGACGACCTCGGTGCGCGCCGCGACCGGCGTGCCGTGCGGCACCTCCGTGGTCAGGTGGCCCGCCACCAGCAGTCCGACCTCGCCGTGTGCCTTCGCGCCGGTCGTCGCGGTGACCCCGACGTGCCGGTCGAAGAAGCGTACGGCGCCGTCGTGGCCGGTCAGCTCGCCCGCCCTGAGCAGCAGGCCGCGCGCCGCGCCCTGCACCGGCTCCATGACGGGGCCGACCTTGGTGCGTTCGAGCGTGATGTCGTACGTGACCGGGTGCCGGAACTCCTGCGGGGCCTCCCTGGTCTGGAAGCGGTTGATGTCCTTGACGTTCGTGCCGCGGGTGTCCACGCCGTGGGTGTCGTGGTAGGTCGCGGTTCCGGCCTCGCCGCCGACGATGTCGCCGTCCGAGGTCCCGATGTAGCGGCCGAGCAGCTCGGCGCCGTGATCGGTGCCCCGCTCGTTGAGCGTCAGGCCGCCGCTGAGCCGCTCGCTGCGCAGCATCAGGCCCGTGTCGGGGCGTTCGCCGACGTGTACGCCGTCGCCGAGTTCGGCGGTGACCCTGATGCCGACGCGTTCGGTGACCCGCCCGGCCGCGTCGGTGACGAACAGCCACGAGGACACGCCGTTCCCGCGCAGGTCGCCCAGCTTGGTGGCGAGCGCCTCCTGGCCGAAGTGGCCGCGCAGGTGCTCGGCCACCGGGTGCGTGGTGAACTCCTGGCCGGGCAGGAGCAGGCCCTCGCCGCGCAGCGTCTCGACGATCGCGGGCAGGACGCCGCGCGCATCGAGATGGTGCACGGAGGCGGTGCTCATCGCCGCCTCGGGGGCCACGTAGGCACGCGCCACGTCCCCGGCCGTCTCGGCCCCCTCCGCGGCCTGCTCGGGGGTACGCCCCGCCTCCGCACCGGACGCCTCGGGGACGTCCAGGGCGTGGCGGCGGGCCACCTCGTCGGGCAGCACGATGTCCATGATGTCGGACACGCGAAGGTAGACCGGCTCCCCTTGCTCGACGACCCGCCCGTCGGTCCTGCTCGGCGTCACGGTCAGCACCAGGTCGCCCCGGTACCAGTGCGAGGTGCCGCCGTCGTTGTAGGTGACCCGGCTGACGTCGCCGCCACCACGGTAGGACGTCTCCAGCGACATGCTCTTCGCGGCGGCGTGCCCGCCGGCCCGCGCCAGCAGCTTGTGCTCGGTCCCGGTGGCCGGGTGGCCGCCCTCGCCGTCGCCGCCGAGCGTGAGCCGCACGCCGGCCCGCGCGTGCCCGCCGACGCTGCGCGCGCCGCGCTCGCCCTCCGCCACGCGCGAGTTGCTGCTGGCGTACGCCTCGTGCTCGACCCCGGTCTCCGACTTCACGTACGTCATGCCCGCCACGTCGGCACGCACGTGCAGCTCGTGCCGCCAGCCGCCGTGCTCGGCCACCAGGTGGGGCAGCCCGCCGGGATGCGACGTGATCATGGTCTCCAGGCCGATCACGTCCACGACGTTCTCGATCGTGTACGGCACGTCGAGCCGCCGCGCGGGCGCCGGCAGATCGGCCCAGGCGGCGTAGACCTCGCCTACCGCCCGCGCGAGGTCCGGCATCGCGCCCAGGCGGACGATCGCGTGCAGGCGGTCGTCGTGGGCCCACACGTCGCGGGGCGGCTCGGACAGCGGCTCGATGCGGCCGACGCCGGCGACGTCTTCCGCCAGCAGCGGCGTCTCCTGCAGGTGCGGCTCGGGCACGACGATCTCCGCCCGGCTGCCGTCCACCCGCCATGAGGTGTCCGCGACCACCTCGCCGTCCCGCGAGATCCGCATGCTGACGTCGAACGAGAGGTCCCTGGTGAAGGTGAAGCCGCCGCCCGCCTCGGTACGGTCGTAGCGCGTGTGTCCCGACGTGACCGCGACCGTGTCGGCCTTCGTGCCGCTCAGGATGCCCGCGATGTTGGGGGCGTCCACCTTCAGCAGGCCCCCGGGCACGCCGGTGTTGAGCGCCCCGCCGATGTCCACCCGTGCCACGGCGGCCAGCTCGCCGCGCAGGCCCGCCGAGACCTCGCGCTGGCTGGTGCCGTTCCAGGAGGTGATGCGGCGCTCGTTCAGCACCTGGTTGGCCGCGCCGACCTCCTGCCTGGCGCCGAGCTCGCCGCGCGCCACCACCTCGATCGTGTGCCCGGCGATCGCGCGCTCGTACCTGATGCCGTTCAGCGCGTACGTCAGGTCCGCCTCCAGGGCGGCGCCGCCGAAGCGGAGCTCCAGGTCGCGGACGATCTGCCGCCTGATGTTCTGCGGCATGTCGGGCAGCGCCTGCCCGACGGCCTGGCGCAGCTCGGTGAACAGCCGCGTGTCCGCGTGCACCCTGATGGCGCTGCCCAGGCCGGGCCCGCGTCCCGCCGCGAGCGTGCGCGGTTCGAGCGGGTGCGGGTCGTAGACCGTCCTGTCGGGGGCGAAGTCCCGGCGTATGCGGTTCAGCTCTCTGTGCAGGTCGGCCAGCTCCTCCTGGATGCGGCCGAACTCGCTCGGCGGGGTCAGCTCATGGCCGAAGACGTCGCGTTCGAGTCCCGGCGCGTCCCGGGCCGGCAGGGCCAGCTCGGCGGGCACCTCCACGGTGAACGTGCCCATCGTCTCGGTCTCGACCCGCAGGCGCAGGTGGGCGTCGTACATGGTGAGGTCGGCCTTCTCGGTGACCACGGTGTGGTTGCCGAGCGCCCGGTTCGAGGTCGCGATGTGGTCGGAGCCGAAGCCGAAGCCGAAGACGCCGCGCCCGATGGCCTCGGCGAAGCGCCCGACGCGCACGCCGATCTTGCCGCCCACGTGCAGGTTGAGGTCCCTGCCCTGCCGGTACGCCGTGTTCTCGCCGTTGCGGCGCCCGAGGTCGTCCCTGAGCATGCCTTCGACAGGGGGACCGTCCACGCGTACCGGCTCGATCCGCGCCACCTCGCCGGTGATCCTGATGGACTCCTCGGCCGAGCGCAGCATCGACGTCTTGAACGTGACCGCCTCGGAGACCGCCCCGCTCGACAGCAGCGCCTGGCTGCGGTTCTTGATGCCCTGCTCCTGCAGGATGGTCGAGGTGAGGTGGTCGATGATCTTGACGACCTCGCCCGCGGGCACCCCCTGGGCGAGCGCGCGGCGCTGCACCTCCAGGACGAGCGGCGTCATGTCCAGCCCGCTGACCGTGATCCCGTGGTCGCGGAACTTGCCCGCCGCCCCCTGCGGCACCTCGTGGCGCGGCCGGGCCGGCGGGTGGTCGGAGGGCCGCGCCGGTCCCTCGCGGGTGAACTGCTCGGGGAACGGGAGGGTCACCGACAGATCGGGGACCTTGCCCGCTCCCGTGAGCTTCGCGCCGTCGCGGTAGACGTCGATGGCGATGTCCGCGACGAAGTAGTCGTGCGTGGGCGAGATGACCTTGTGGCCGCTCATCACCTCAAGGGTGCTCATGTGCGTGGTCCGCGTGGAGTCCACCAGGCCCGTACGGGGCAGCGCGGTCGACTCCTCCGCCGCGTCCGGCGACTCGGACAGGTTGCGGACCAGGCCGCCGTTGACCTCGCGTGAGGAGGAGCGTACGGACTTGCCCTCCACGCCGTCACCGCCGAACGCGACCGGCTTCTCCGGGGCCACGTCCGGGTTCTCGACGTGCCTGAAGTGTTCGGGGCGCAGCTTGAGGTAGAGCGCCTTGTCCCCGACGCTCAGCGCGTGGCCCTTCGCCAGGCGCTCGGTCCAGGCGTCGCGGTCGCCGTCGGCGAGCACCCGCTCCAGCCAGTCGCGGACCGCCGCGCGCTCCCGCTTGGTGAGGCCGGGCATGCCGTCGGTCATCGTCTGCGCGGCGGCCTTCGCGTCGCGCGGGACCTTGACGTCGTGCACGGCCGTCTCGCCGAGCGAGCCGATCTCGACGGTACGCGGCGGGCGCAGCGGCCCACGCGACTGCCCCGCGCCCTCACCCGCCCGAGCCGTCTGCCCGGCCCCTTCGGACCGCGCCGCCTGCCCGCCGCCGTCCGGGTGGGCCGTCTGCAAGGCGGCCTCTCCCCTGGGCACGGCAGGTGTCACCACAGGGCCGCCGACCGGCTGCTGTGCGCCCGCCTGCGGAGAGCCGCCCTGGGGCCCGGACTGCGGGGAGCCCGGCTCACGGGGACCGCCGGGCTGGGGGTCCGGTGCCGAGGCGAGCGAGGTGCCGGGCATGGGCCCGCCCTGGCCGCCGGGCCCGCCGCCGTGCAGGGACGTCACCAGGTGCTGCCCGTCCGCGCCGAGCGCGCTGGACGTGATGCCCTTGGCCAGCATCTCCCAGCTGAAGTTCCCCTGCGCCAGCATGGTCCCGGCGGTGGTGAGGCCGCCGGTCACGGCGTACTGCGCCGCCTGGCCGTACAGCGAGGAGTGGGCCGCCGCGATCAGCTTCTCCGCCGTGGACATCTCGGCCTTGGTCAGCCCGGCGCGCAGGCCGGGCGTGGCCAGCCGGGACAGCCCGCCCGTCAGCAGGCCCATCAGCATGCCCATCGCGCCGCCGCTCGCCGCGGAGATCGCGATCGTCTTGAGGTCGAACTCGTCCCTGCGGCCCTGCTGGATCTGCAGCGCCTGGACGCCGGCCTCCATGCCGCCCACGACGGCGGCGTAGATGGCGATGTTGCGCAGGCAGATCTTGGCGATCTGCATGACCGTCATGCGCGCGATCTGCAGGCGCGCGGGGATGAGCAGCAGCACCGCCTTGTTGACGATGGCCGCCTTGATCAGCATGGCGAGCTGGGCGATCAGCAGCCAGACCGTGGCCTCGATCATGTATTTGGCCCATTGGATCTGCACGCCCACGCCGTTGAGCGAAAGAGCGGCGTTCACCAGCCGCTCGACCAGGGTGGCGACCTTCGCGTCCGCCGTCTTCTTGACGTGCGCGGCGAAGGCGAGGTGCGCGTCGCCGTCCCAGTCGGCGCCGATCAGGCGGGCGCTCTGCGGCAGGTACGCGTCGGTGCCCTCGACGACCTGGTACGCGGCGGTGATGCAGGCGTCGGCCATGCGGAAGCAGCCGCTCTCGTCGCCTTCCGGCCAGTCCATGCCGACGACCCAGCCGACGTACGGCTTGGCCCAGTCGGGCACAAGGAACCCGTCGAACCCCATGGGCGATCAGCCGCGCCGCTCCGGCGGCCGGTCCGCCGCCTCGTAGTTACGGCTCGCCACGTTGAGGCCGGAGGTGAGGTCGTCGAGCTCGCCGAGGTAGGCCTTGAAGGCGTCCTCGATGCCCTGCTCGATGCCGGGCAGCTTCCTGGCCAGCTCGGCGCCGTACTCGTCGTTGCCGAGCGTCTTCCTGTCGCGGTCGAAGGCGGCCCGCAGAGCGGTCCTCGCCTCCTCCACGTTGGTCTTCAGGTCCTGGTAGCGGTTGCCGTGGCGGCGCAGCGACTCCGGCCGTACGGAGAAGCCGTCCTTCACCTCGCCTCCTGCCGCCGGGCGTCCTCTTGCGCGGCCGGCGAGGCAGGGCCGGGCAGGAAGGGGTCGATGCCGGGGTTCTCGCCGAAGAGCGCGTCGAGGTGCTCGGTGTCGGGCATGAGCGGCGCCATGAGCGCCCTGCCCCGCTCGGCGACCTCGGCGGTGGCCATGTCGGCCTGGCGCATGATGGCCTCGGCCAGCTCGGACGGCGACAGGCTGCGGTAGACGCGCGGGTGCAGCTCGATCCCGCGCAGCCGGCCGCCGGTGCCGACGGTGACGGCGACCAGCCCGTCCTTGGAGCGCGCGGTGTGCTCGATGGCGTTGTACTCCGCGTACGTCTCCCGGACCCGAGCGACCTCTTGGTCGATCTCGCGCGCCATCTCCTCGATCGTCGCCTCGAACGCGTCGGCCACCCGGCATCCTCCCATTCGTCCTCCGGGATTGTAGAGTCGCCGGCCGTCAACGGATGATCAGATCTCGCAGCATTGGGGGAGAATTAACCCTTTTGTCACTGAGCCCCCGCACTGAGCGAATGCAGGGGCTCTGCGATGATCACACCGTTTCGTACGCCCGTACGGACTCGGCCTGCGCCGGAACCGCCTTGCGGGCCCGCAGCCCGGTCGCCGAGATCGCCAGCCCGACCAGCGCCAGCACCAGCGACACCACGATCGCCGCGCGCAGCGAGCCGATCGAGAGCGTCTCACCGCCGCCGCCCGAGGTGAGCACGGCGGTCACCACGGCCAGCACGATCGCGCCGCCCACCTGCCCGGAGGTGTTCAGCAGGCCGGAGGCAAGGCCCTGCTCGTCGTCGTCCACGCCGCTGGTGGCCTGGATGTTGAGCGACGGGAACGACAGCGCGAACGCGATGCCGAGCAGGATCATGCCGGGGATCACCATGCCGCCCAGGCTGGGGGTGCGGTCGATGCCGAGGAAGATCGCGTACCCGCCGGCCAGCGCCGCCGCGCCGATGACGATGAGCCTGCCGGTGCCGAACCTGTCGGCGAAGTCGCCCATCTTGGTCGAGGTGAGCGCGACGAGCAGGCCGGCGGGCAGGAACGCGAGCGCGGTGCCGAGCGCCGACCAGCCCAGCAGGTTCTGGAAGTACTGCATGGCCACGAACTGGAAGGCCACGTACGAACCCATGAGGATGACCAGCCCGAGGTTGGCCCGCACGATGTGACCTGAGCGCAGGATGCCGAGCCGCACCAGCGGGTGGCGCACCTTCAGCTCGGCGAACACGAACAGGCCGAGCAGCGCGGCCACTCCGGCCAGCGAGCCGATCGTGCGGAGCGACGCCCACCCTGCCTCCGGCGCCTGCACGACCGTGAACACCAGCAGCAGCATCGACGCGGTGATCGTCACTGCGCCGAGGAGGTCGTGGCCGCCCTCGGCCCGCTCCTCACGGCCGCGCGGCAGCACCTTCAGCGCGGCGAGCAGCGCGACGATCGCGACCGGCACCGGCATCAGCAACGTCCACCGCCAGCCCAGCTCGGTCAGCAGTCCCGACAGCACCAGACCGAGGGAGTAGCCGCTCGCACCGCAGGCGGTGAAGATGCTGAGCGCCCTGTTGCGCTGCGGCCCCTCGGGGAAGGTGGTCGTGATGATCGACAAGGCGGCCGGGGCGGTGAACGCGGCGGCCACGCCCTTCACGAAGCGCGCCGCGATCAGCAACCCGCCGTCGTCCACCACACCGCCGAGCAACGACGCCACGGCGAACACGCCCAAGGCGACCAGGAACACCCTGCGCCGCCCGAGCAGGTCGGCGGTCCTGCCGCCGAGCAGCAGCAGGCCGCCGTAGCCGAGCACGTAGCCGCTCACCACCCACTGCAGCGATGAGGTCGTCAAACCGAGATCGTGCTGGATGGCGGGCAGCGCGACACCCACCATCGAGACGTCAAGCGCGTCAAGAAAGATCACTGCACAGAGGACGGCCAGTGCCGCCCAGCGCGAGGAAGAGGAGGTCATGACGCGACACAATACATGCACGCGCATCTAATGCAAATGCATTTAATGTCGTTGCATGCTCGTTTGACGTGGTGGTAATCTCCGCGACATGGACGCGGAGCACGTGGTCGAGACCTGGCGTTACGTCCTGGCCAAGCACTCCCAGGCGATGTGCGCGCTGGAGCGGGAGCTGGGCGAGCGTCACGGCCTCGGGCCCAGCGAGTTCGAGGTGCTCGACCGGATCGTCCATCACGATCGCAAGCTCCGCATCCAGGAGCTGTGCGACGAGGTCCACCTCAGCCAGAGCGCGCTCTCACGGGTGGTGGGGCGGCTGGAGAAGGCCGCGCTCGTCTCGCGCGGGGTCTGCGACGCCGACCGGCGCGGGGTGTTCGTCAGCATCACCGAGGAGGGCCGCGCGCGGCACGCCGAGGCGCTGCCCACGCAGCGCGCCGTGCTCAACGAGATCTTCAGCGGCGAACCGGCGGCGCGATGACGAACGCCGCACGACCCCCGTCCGGCCGTGCGGCGGCTGCCTTTGCGCGCGTCAGGGGGTGATGCGGTCGATGATGAGCGGCAGCCGCTCCTCGGCGGCCTCACCCACCTCGTACGCGCCCTCCAAGGCTTCCAGCGCGCGCTCGAAGCGCTGAGCCTCGTCGGCGTGCAGCGTCATGAGCGGCTGCCCGGCCCGCACCTCGTCACCGGGCTTGGCGTGCAGCACGACGCCCGCGCCCGCCGACACCGGGTCCTCCTTGCGCGCCCGGCCCGCGCCGAGCCGCCAGGCGGCCAGGCCGACCGCATAGGCGTCGAGCCTGGTCAGCACGCCGGAGCCGGGCGCCTCGACCGTCATGGTCTCGGCCGCCCTGGGCAGCGGCGCGTCGGGGTCGCCGCCCTGAGCGGAGATCATCCGCCGCCAGACGTCCATGGCCGAGCCGTCCGCCAGCGCCTTGGCCGGGTCCTTGGCCCCGGTGATGCCGGCGGCCTCCAGCATCTCGCGGGCCAGCCGTACGGTGAGCTCGACCACGTCCGCGGGACCGCCGCCCGACAGCACCTCGATGGACTCGGCGACCTCCAGGGCGTTGCCCACGGCCAGCCCGAGCGGCCGGTCCATGGCGGTGAGCAGGGCCACCGTGCGCACGCCCGCGTCGGTGCCGAGCGCGACCATGGTCTCGGCCAGCTCCCTGGCGTCGGGCACGGTCTTCATGAACGCCCCCGAGCCGACCTTGACGTCGAGGACGAGCGACCCGGTCCCCTCGGCGATCTTCTTCGACATGATCGACGAGGCGATGAGCGGGATCGACTCGACGGTGCCGGTGACGTCGCGCAGCGCGTACAGCTTCTTGTCGGCGGGCGCGAGACCGGACCCGGCGGCGCACACGACCGCGCCGGCCGTGCGCAGCACGTCCAGCATCTCGGCGTTGGACAGCGAGGCCCGCCAGCCGGGGATCGACTCCAGCTTGTCGAGGGTGCCGCCGGTGTGCCCGAGCCCGCGCCCGGAGAGCTGCGGCACGTACGCCCCGCAGGCCGCGACCAGCGGCGCGAGCGGCAGCGTGATCTTGTCGCCGACCCCGCCGGTCGAGTGCTTGTCGGCGGTCGGCCGGTCGAGCGAGGACCAGTCCATGCGCTCGCCCGAGCGGATCATGGCCAGGGTCCAGTCGGCGATCTCGCGCCGGTCCATGCCGTTCAGCAGGATCGCCATGGCCAGGGCCGACATCTGCTCGTCTGCCACCTCGCCGCGCGTGTACGCGTCGATGACCCAGTCGATCTGCGCCGTGGTCAGCTCGCGCCGGTCCCGCTTGGCGCGGATGACCTCGATGGCGTCCATCATGAGCTCCTGCTGAGGTCCTGGGGCCCGAACGCGTACGGCAGGATCTCGGCCATGCGCTTGGGCCCGTCCTCGGTCTCGACCAGCAGGTCATCACCGCCGAACTCGTACAGCAGCTGGCGGCAGCGCCCGCACGGCATCAGCAGCTCGCCGTGGCCGTCCACGCAGGTGAAGGCGACCAGCCTGCCGCTGCCCGAGCGCTGCAGCTCCGACACCAGGCCGCATTCGGCGCACAGGCCGACCCCGTAGGAGGCGTTCTCGACGTTGCACCCGGTGACGACGCGGCCGTCGTCCACCAGCGCCGCCGCTCCCACAGGGAATTTCGAGTACGGCGCGTAGGCGTGCCGCATGGCTTCGGCGGCCTCCTCGCGCAGGCGGTCCCAGTCGATGCTCAATGTTGTTCCCCCCGGCGATAGCTCACGCCGTCCGCCTTGGGCATCCGCAGCCGCTGCGAGGCGACCAGGAGCACGAGCAGCGTGAGCACGTGTGGCGTGATGAAGACGAAGTCGTTCGGCAGCTGGTCGATGACCAGCCAGAGCCAGAACAGCACGGCTGCGCCCACGACGGCCAGAGCCATCAGCACATACTGCCTGACCCCCGGCGCGGCCAGCTCGGCGGGCCGGTCGGGCGCGGTCATGCGGCGGATCTGCAGGGCGATGTAGACCAGCAGCAGCACCGCGCCGAACAGGAAGAACGTGTTGACGGTCTGCGCGCTGCGCAGCTGCAGGCCGTTGGCGTAGCCGAACAGGGCCGAGCCCGCGGCCAGGCCGCCCGGCCGCCAGTTGCCGAAAATCATGGCGGCGAGGCCGATGAAGCCGCGGCCCTGGGTCTGGCCCTCGACGTACTTGTCGGAGACGAAGACCAGGAACACGCCGCCGAGCCCGGCGAAGGCGCCGGAGATCACCACGGCGATGTACTTGATCCGGTAGACGTTGACGCCGAGCGACTCGGCCGCCCACGGGTTCTCACCGGCCGAGCGCAGCCGCAGGCCGAACGCGGTGTGCCAGAGCACGAAGAACGTCAGCGGCAGCAGCAGCACGGCCAGCACCACGAGCAGGTTCATCTCGTGGGTGAGCCCGCGCAGCACGCCGGCGATGTCGGCGACCAGGAACCAGTGGGTGCTCTCCAGCTTGCCGAGCAGGTCGGGCCCCGAGGACAGCAGCGGCAGGCTGATCGTGGGCGTGTCCCCGCTGACCGCGGGCGAGCTGGTGATGCCCGCGCCCGCCTCGGCGGCCGGTGTGCCCTCCTTGTAAAGCACCTCCGACAGGAAGCGGGTGATGCCGGGGCCGAGCAGGTTGATGGCGACGCCGCTGATGATGTGGTCGACGCCGAACGTCACGGTCGCGACGGCGTGCAGCAGACCGCCGAGCGCGCCGCCGATCAGCCCGGCGACCAGCGCCGCCCACGGGCCCCACTGGTATCCGGCCCAGCCGGCGAACCAGGTGCCGAGCACCATCATGCCTTCGAGGCCGATGTTGACCACGCCGGCCCGCTCGGCCCACAGGCCGCCGAGACCGGCCAGGGCGATCGGCACGGCGAGGATCAGCGCGGCGCCGACGGTGCCGGACGAGGTGAGGTCGTCGAAGCCCGTCAGCACGCGGACCAGCGACACCACCAGGATGAGCCCGGCGACGGCGATCAGCGCGAGGTGGTACTTGCGGACCTTGGTCATGCTGCCACCTCAACGGGGGTGTTCCTGCCGAGCTGCTGGGCGGCTCGCCGTTCTTCGATTCTGAGCGCGATCCGGTTCGTCACCTCGTTGGCCACGACGACCAGCAGCACGATCGCGCCCTGGATGATGGTGACGACGGAGGCGGGGATGTCGGCGAACTGGAGCGCGCCCTGCGCCCGGTCGAGGAAGGCGAACAGCAGGGCGGCGAACGCGATGCCGACGGGCTTGTTGCGGCCGAGCAGCGCCACCGCGATGCCGAGGAAGCCCAGCCCGGCGGTGAAGTTGTTGGTGTAGGCGCCGCGGTCGCCGAGGATCTCGGGCAGGCCGATGAGACCCGCGATGCCGCCGGACAGCATCATGGCGGCGATGATCATCGTCTTGGGGTTGACGCCGGAGGCGAGCGCGGCCGGGCCGTTCAGGCCGCTGGCCTTGATGTTGAAGCCGAACCTGGTGCGTTCGAGCACCACCCAGATCACCACGCCGAGCACGACGGCGACCAGCAGGAAGCCCCACAGACCGCCGTTGCGGGTGGGCGGCAGCATGCCGAACCACTCGAAGACGAAGTTCAGATCGGGGAACATGCCGGACTCCGGCAGCGGCGGCGTGGTCGTGTTGAGCTGGCCCTCCGCCCGCTCGCCCGCGAACGGCTCGCGCAGCAGGTACGCCGACAGCGCGATCGCGATGTAGTTGAGCATGATCGTGGAGATGACCTCGTTCACGCCCCTGGTCACCTTCATGACGGCGGGGATCAGCGCGTACAGGCCGCCGACCGCGGCCGCCACCAGGATGATGACCGTGATCTGGATGGGGGCGGGCGCGGTGAACGTGGAGCCCACGAACGCCGCGCAGATGGCGGCGATGCGGTACTGGCCCTCGACGCCGATGTTGAACAGGTTCATGCGGAAGCCGACGGCGACCGCGAGACCGGCGATGAACAGCGGCACGGCCCGGTTCAGGAGAGTGGCGACGGAGTTGGACTGGGCACGCGCGCTCTCTCCGAAGTCGAAGAAGGCGGCCAGCGCGTCGATCGGGCTGCCGCCCGCGACGACGATGGCCACGCTGCAGACGGCGATCGCCAGGACGACGGCCACGGCGGCGCCGACGACGGTGAGCAGTGCCCGGTTGAGCCCGGCGGGCATCACTTCTCCTCGTTTCCGGCGATGGCGCCGGTCATGTAACCGCCCAGCTGTTCGGGCGTGATCTCGCAGGGGTCGAGCGCGGCCACGAGCCGGCCGCGGTAGATGACCTGGATGCAGTCGGACAGGCCGATCAGCTCGTCGAGGTCGGCGGAGATGAGCAGCACGGCGAGCCCGTTGGCGCGGGCGTTGCGCAGGTGGTCCCAGATCGCGGCCTGCGCGCCGACGTCGACGCCGCGCGTGGGGTGTGCGGCGATGAGGAAGGCGGGGTCGCCGCTCATCTCACGGCCCACGATCAGCTTCTGCTGGTTGCCGCCGGACAGGGCCAGGGCCAGGGTCTCCACGCTCGGGGTGCGCACGTCGTACGCCTCGATGATGCGCTGGGTGTCGGCCTTGGACGCCTTCCTGTCCACCCAGATGCCGCGCCTGGCGGGCTTCCTGGTCTGGTGGCCGAGCACGCGGTTCTCCCACAGCGACGCCTCCAGGAGCAGGCCCTGGCGGTGGCGGTCCTCGGGGATGTAGCCGATGCCGGCCTCGCGCCGCTTGAGCGTGGACCAGTGGCTGATGTCGCGGCCGTCAAGCTCCACCAGGCCGTGCGCCGGGCGGATGCCCATGATGGCCTCGATCAGCTCGGACTGGCCGTTGCCCTCGACGCCGGCGATGCCCAGGATCTCGCCCTTGCGCACCTGGAACGTGACGTCGTCCAGCAGCAGCCGCTTGCCCTCCTCGCGCAGCCTGGCGGCGTAACCGGCGAAGCCGACGCCCTTGGGCGGCGGGTGGTGCCCGTCGGCCTCCACGGTCAGGTGGGAGACCTGGAGCGCGACGGTGTCGGTGACGGTGGAGTCGCGGGTCTCGGCCGTGGGCAGCTCGCTGCCCACCATCAGCTCGGCGAGCTGCCGCGCGGTGACCTCGCGGGGATCGACGCTGGCCACGGTGGTGCCGCGCCGGATGACGGTGATGGCGTCGGCGATGCCGAGCACCTCGTCGAGCTTGTGCGAGATGAAGATGACCGTCAGGCCCTCGGCCTTCAGCTCGCGCAGGTTCTGGAAGAGCTCGTCCACCTCCTGCGGCACGAGCACGGCGGTCGGCTCGTCGAGGATGAGGATGCGGGCTCCGCGGTAGAGCACTTTGAGGATCTCGACGCGCTGGCGGTCGCCGACGCCGAGGTCCTCCACCAGCTTGTCGGGGTCCACCCGCAGGCCGTGGGTTTCGGCCAGCTCGATGATGCGCCTGCGGGCCGATGCGGTGTCGAGCCGTCCCGCCCGCTTCGGCTCGGCGCCGAGGACGATGTTCTCCAGCACCGTGAAGTTGTCGGCGAGCATGAAGTGCTGGTGCACCATGCCGATCCCGACCTCGATCGCGTCACTCGGCGTGCGGAAGCTGACCTCCGTGCCGTTGATCTTGATCGTGCCCTCGTCCGGCTTCTGCATGCCGTAGAGGATCTTCATCAGGGTGGATTTGCCCGCGCCGTTCTCCCCGACGATGGCGTGCACCGTACCGGGCTGGACGGTGATGCAGATGTCGTGGTTCGCGACGACACCGGGGAAACGCTTGGTGATGCCCTCCAGCTCTACGGCGGGTCGCGCCGTGGCCAGGGTGTCAGCACTCATTTCGCCTCTCCTAGAAGCGGGTGGGGCGCATAGACAGAAGGCCCGAAGTGTACGGACTCCGGGCCCTC
Source organism: Nonomuraea fastidiosa (assembly GCF_042751225.1). Lineage (NCBI taxonomy): Bacteria > Bacillati > Actinomycetota > Actinomycetes > Streptosporangiales > Streptosporangiaceae > Nonomuraea > Nonomuraea fastidiosa. The sequence continues at coordinate 3,988,848 of NZ_CP170570.1, read as the reverse complement.
AGTTGTTCACGTCCAACCCCGATTACGGCTTGGCAGGAACCGTGATCTTGCCGTCGACGATGTCCTTCTTGGCAGCGTCGAGCTTGTCCTTGATGTCGTCGATCTCGCCGCCCGTGGTGGACAGGCCGACGCCGTCGACCTTGAGGTCGTACGTCACGTTCGTGCCGCCCTTGGCGCCGCCCTGGAAGGCCTTGATGAACTCGAACACGCTGACATCGACGCGCTTGAGCATCGAGGTCATGATCACCGACTGCAGCTCCGGCTCCTTGACCGTCTCGCGCTGGTCGGAGTCGACGCCGATGGCCTTCTTGCCGGCCGCGGCGGCCGCCTGGAACACGCCGAGACCGGAGTCGCCGGCGGCGTGGTAGACGATGTCCGCGCCGTCCTGGTACATCTTCTCGGCCGCGACCTTGCCCTTGTCGGGGGCCTTGAAGCCGCTGAAGTCACCGTCGGGGGTGAGGTAACGAATGTCGATCTTGGCGTCCGACTTGACCGACTTCACGCCGGCCACGAAGCCAGCCTCGAACTTCTTGATCAGGTCGGACTCGACACCGCCGACGAAGCCGACGTGGCCGGTCTCCGACTTGGTCGCCGCGGCGACGCCCGCCAGGTAGGAGCCCTGCTCCTCGGCGAACAGCAGGCCGGTCACGTTGGGGGCGTTCGAGGCCGAGTCGACGATCGCGAACTGGATGTCGGGGTACTCCTCGGCCGCCTTCTTGACGTCCTCGGCGTAGGCGAAGCCGACACCGATGATGGGGTTGTAGCCCGCGTCCGCGAGCTGGCGCAGCAGGTCACCGCGGTTGGAACCGTCGGCGGACGGGCTCAGCTCCTTGATCTCCGCACCCAGCTCCGCCTTGGCCTTCTCCAGACCGGCGTATGCCGCGTCGTTGAAGGACTTGTCACCACGCCCACCGACGTCGAACGCGAGACCCACCTTCAGCGAGCCACCGCCCGCCTCCGAGCTCGCGGCCCCCGTCGGCTCCTGACCGGCCGTGGTGTCACCACCGCCGCCGCCACACGCGGCGGCTGCCATGAGCATGACGCCCGCCACCGAACCGAGCATCAGCTTGCTGAATCGCTTGCCGAGCAAGGCGACTCCTTCCATTTCCCCGCCGCCGGATCTCATCGCAGGCGCGAAGAAACGCGCGGCACCTGCACGGAAGATAGTTGCTTGACCAGGGACCACCAAACCGTCGCACAGGGTCGCAACCGCTCCGTTATCGACATCACTCGCGTCCGTGACCTGGCACCTGAATCAGGCACGAAGCAGGCACACGGTACGACATCCGGAAACTTTCTCCCAACTTCGCCCCTCGTTTCCCCCTTGCCCCAAGGGCTCATCGTGACGGAGATTCCCAGCGAAGGTCGAACACTCTCATCGGAGCCCGCATGCATCCTCGCAAGGCCCGCTGGAGGCTCGCCGTGCCGCTGGCCGCGTTACTCGTGACCAATCTCACCGGCACCGCGCCCGCCTCGGCCGACACCCCCGCCATCAAGGTCGAGAACAACGCGACGCAGCCCGTCTTCTCCCGGGCGGACGCCGTCAGGCAGACGGTGTTCGTCGAGGTCGAGGGCACCGACAGCGACAACGACGGCAAGCCTGACCGGGTCGCCGTCGACATCCTGCGCCCCAAGGAGACCGAGCAGGGACTCAAGGTCCCGGTCATCATGGAGGCGAGCCCGTACTACGCGCCCGGCAACGACGTCGCCAACCACCCCGTGGACGTCGACGAGCACGGCAACCCGCTGCCCGCGCTGATGACGCTCAAGTCCCGCCAGGACGCCGGGCCCTTCGACGGCTACTACGACAACTACTTCCTGCCCCGCGGCTACGCCATCGCCCTCGTCGAGAACGTCGGCAGCGCCCGCGCCACCGGCTGCCCCACCTCCGGCGACCGCAACGAGACCGCGGGCCCCAAGGCCGCCATCGACTGGCTCAACGGCCGCGCCAAGGGGTTCGACGCCGACGGCGACCCCGTCCACGCCACCTGGTCCACCGGCAAGGTCGGCATGATCGGCGTCTCGTACAACGGCACCCTGCCCAACGCCGTCGCCGCCACCGGCGTCGAAGGGCTCGAGACGATCGTCCCGATCGCCGCCATCTCCAGCTGGTACGACTACTACCGCGCCAACGGCGGCGTCCTCGCACCCGGCGGCTTCCAGGGCGAGGACCTCGACGTGCTCGCCAAGTACGTACTGACCAGGGAGAACGGTCAGGAGGCGTGCGGCGCCGTCATCGACGAGATCGCCGCCAAGCAGGACCGGATCACCGGCGACTACAGCCCCTTCTGGGACGCCCGCAACTACCTCAACGACGTGCGCAAGGTGAAGGCCAGCGTCTTCGTCGTGCACGGGCTCAACGACTGGAACGTCAAGACCAAGCAGTTCGCCCAGTGGTGGTACGCGCTGGCCAAGCAGCGGGTGCCGCGCAAGATCTGGCTGCACCAGGGCACCCACATGAGCCCGTTCAACTTCCGCACCGCCGAATGGCTGCGCCAGCTCCACGGCTGGTTCGACCACTGGCTGCACGGCATCGACTCCGGCATCATGCGCGAGCCGCAGGCCGACGTCGAGATCGCGGCCGGCCAGTGGGAGCGGCACCGCTCGTGGCCGCTGCCCGGCACCGTCACCGTGCCCCTGCGCCCCGGGCCCGGCTCCTCCCTCGGGCTGCTGCCCCGGCCCGGTGCGCGCAAGGAGACGTTCGTGGATCAGAAGGTCAGGACAGCCGAGCAGCTCGTCGAGGCCACCGGCCGCGACCCGAACCGGCTCGCCTACACCACCCCCGCGCTGCCGACCGACGTCCGGATCTCCGGTACGCCGACCGTGAAGGTGCGCGCGTCCTTCAGGGACGGTGCCTCGCCGTACCTGACGGCGCTGCTCGTGGACTACGGCACCGACGTCCGCCCGAACGGCACCCTCGTCTCGACGGGCGAGCAGTACTGCTACGGCCAGGGGGTGCCCGGTGACACCGGCTGCACCGTGCTGCGGAACCTCGGGACGGCGAGCACGCCGTACAAGATCGTGACGCGGGGCTGGCTCGACGTCCGCAACCGCCACCGCGCCGACCGTACCGAGCCGCTGCGGCCCGGCAAGGAGTACGACTTCACCTGGGACTTCCAGCCCACGGACTACCTCTTCAAGAAGGGTCACCGCCTGGGCCTGGTCATCATCTCGACCGACTACGACTACACCCTCCGCTATCCGCCGGGCACCAAGATCACCGTCTCCCCGTCCCGCTCCACCCTCAACCTCCCCGTAACCCTCGGCCGCCTCCCGTAGCCCTCTCCCTCCGCACCGAAGGGACCTCACCGAACTACGGCGAGGTCCCTTCTGGGGGTTGGAGAGGGGCCCTCCGGCGGCGTGCAACGATGCCGGGCGAGGCCCGCAGCACAGCGGGAACCTGCGCAGCCGAACGGGCGCCGCAGCGCGCCCCGCGCCAGACGGCCCCGCGCCAGAAGGCCCCGCGCCGACGTGCGCCGAAGCCCCTCGCACACGGCGCGAGCGCGACACCCTCCCTCCGCACCAAAGACCCCGCCGCACCACGGCAAGGTCACTCGGAGGTCGGACCGCAAACCCCGCCACAACTCCGGCGAGGCCCTTCGGAGGTCGGGGCACGGACCCCGCCGCACCACGGCAACGCCCTTCGGAAGTCGAAGCACGGACCCCGCCGCACCACGGCAACGCCCTTCGGAAGTCGAAGCACGGACCCCGCCGCACCACGGCGAGGCCCTTTTTGAGGGTTGAGCCGGGGACCTCGCAGAAGTGCGGCGAAGCCCCCTTCGAGGTCAGAGGCCGGGCGGGGACCCCGGCGAGGGCTCGGCGCGTCCCGGAGTGCGACGTCCCCCTGCAAGCGAAAGGACCCTCGCCGAAATGCGGCGAGGGTCCTCAAGACGGCGGGAGGTCAGCGCCCCCGTGCACAAGGCCGAGCCCGGGTCAGGCCATGGCGTTGGTGATGGAGTCGATCGGGCCGACCTCCCACAGCGAGGTCAGCGCCGTGGTGGCCATCACGCGCACCCCGGCGGCGATCGCCTTCTCGTCCACGTCGAAGGTCCCCTGGTGGATGTCGTACGTCACCCCGCCGGGCGAGCGGGTGCCGAGGCGGGCGAAGGCGCCGGGGATCGACTCGAGGTACCAGCCGAAGTCCTCGCCGCCGAGCGACTGCTGGGTCGGGACGACGGCGCCGGAGCCCAGGGCCTGCTCGGCCGCGGCGGACATCATCTCGACGCTGAGCTCGTCGTTGACCACGGGCGGCACACCGCGGGTGTAGTCGAGCGTGGCCTCAACGCCGTAGGCCCCGGCGACGGACTCCAGCAGCGACTTGATCAGGTCGGGCGCGGCGTGCCAGGCGTCCTCGTCGAGGCAGCGTACGGTGCCCTCGGCCACGCCGTCGTCGGGGATGGCGTTGGCCGCGGACCCGGCGACGACCTTGCCCCAGACGAGGCTGAGCGAGGAGCGCGGGTCGACGCGACGCGACAGCGCGGCGGGCAGCTCGGTGAGGATCTTGGCCAGCGCGAAGACGAGGTCGGCGGTCAGGTGCGGGCGGGCGGTGTGGCCGCCGGGCCCGGACACGCGCACGGCGATCTTGTCGCAGGCGGAGGTGATGGGGCCGGTCCTGATGCCGAGCTGACCGGCGTCGACGCGCGGGTCGCAGTGGAGACCGAAGATGCGGTCGACGCCGCTGATGCCGCCGTGGGCCATGACTTCGAGCGCGCCGCCGGGCAGCTCCTCGGCGGGCTGGAAGATCAGGCGTACGCGGCCGGGCAGCAACCCGGCGGCGGCCTGCTGGGCCAGGAAGAGCGAGGTGCCGAGCAGGACGGTGGTGTGCACGTCGTGGCCGCAGGCGTGGCAGGCGCCGGCCACGGTGGAGCGGTAGGGCACGTCCTTCTCGTCCTGCAGGGGCAGGGCGTCGATATCGGCGCGCAGGGCGATGGTGGGACCGTCGCCGCTGCCGACGTCGCAGATCAGCCCGCTGCCCTTGGGAAGTACGGAGGGCTTGAGCCCGGCGGCGGTGAGCCGCTCGGCGATCCGCTGCGTCGTGCGATATTCGGCGAAGGCCAGCTCCGGGTGCATGTGGAGGTCGCGGCGGAATGCCACGAGATCCTGCTCGGTCTCCGCCAGGAACGCGTCGAGCTCTCCTCGAAGCTCACGTCCCCGCATATGTCACCGTCCCGTCCTATGCCATGCACTGCCCGGAAAGTGCTAGGCGATGCATGGCTTCATGCGCTCCAAAAGAACCTCTCCATCGCCGCGGCGGCCACCACCTGGTTGAACAGCGGCCGGGTGCGGCGGTCACAAGATCGCCCCGCCCAAAAGTCGGCGTCACATCGTCAGGCGCACGGCCCCGCGTTGCATGTTCGCGAGCAGCCGTAGCCGCAGCCAGGAACACGGCGGTCGGCCGTGAAGCCTGATGGCGATAGCTTCGACTTTATCGCCCTCACGCGACTCCGGACCGACAGACTCCCCAAAAGTTGGCTTGGAGCACGTCCGAAATCGCAGGTTGTCACGTTCCGTACGGAGGCGACTGATCCTGAAATAGTCACAAGGGATCAGTAGATCGTGACCCGATGCTGCCAGTTCAAACGTGGTCAGCGATTACGAATCCTGTCACCTTCCGTCATGGTCATCAGTCTTCGGCGGTTGCTGCTTTTGGGAGGATTGCGTGTTTCACTCGCTATATGATCACTAAAATCCCGTTCGGGGAGAAGTATGCCGGGTTGAGCATCTTCGAGCCGGGCGAGGGGACCCTGGTGGTCGTACCCTCGCTCTCCCTTCCGCAGGACGAGCTCCGCCGGATCACGGCGGCCAGGTCCTACGAGGAGCGCCTGCTGTTCCTGCTGCTGACGCTCCGGGAGCCCGGGGTCAAAGTGGTCTATCTGTCCTCCGCACCCGTCGATCCCGACATCATCGACTACTACTTCGGCTTCCTGCCCGATCCGGATGACGCGGCCAAGCGTCTGACGCTGATCACCCTCGACGATCCCTGGTCCCAGCCGTTGACCAGGGGCGTGCTCGACCGTCCCGACGTGATCGAGCAGCTGCGCGCGGCGATCGACGGGGACGCTTGGCTGGTGCCGTTCGTGCTGAGCGAGCTGGAGGAGGAGCTGGCCTCGCTGCTCGGCGTGCCCCTTTACGGACCCGCCACGGCGCTCTCCTACTACGGCTCCAAGAGCGGCGCCAGAGAGGTGGGCCACGAGGCGGGGGTGCCGATGGCCCGCGGCTTCGGCGACGTGCGGACGGTCTCGCAGATCGAGGAGGCGATCGAGGCCCTGCCGGGCGAGCGGGTGATCGTCAAGCTCAACGACGGCTACTCGGGGCTGGGCAACGCCATCGTCACGAGGTCCGACCGGTCGCTGATCAGCTTCTCGGCCGACGGCGAGGACTGGGAGAGCTTCACCGCGAAGATCCGGGAGCGGGGCGCGGTGGTGGAGGAGTTCATCGAGCACCGGCCGATGTACTACCCCAGCGCGCTGGCCGGCATCACGCCCGGCGGTCAGGCCCGGGTGCTGGCCACCCACGACCAGGTGCTCGGCGGCCCCAACGGGCACGTCTACCAGGGCTGCACGTTCCCCGCCGCGCCGGAGTACCGCGCCGAGGTGGGCGCGTCCGCCTCCCGCATCGCGCAGGTGCTCGCCGAGCGCGGCGTGGTGGGGCTGTTCGGCATGGACTTCTTCGCGCTCAAGGGCGACGCCGGGTACGCGGCGCTGCTGTGCGAGATCAACCTGCGCATCGGCGGCACCACGCACCCGTACGGGGCCGCCGTGCTGACGACCGGCGCCACGTACGACCCGGACACCGGCCACCTCATGGCCGGTGACCAGCCCAAGTACTACACCGCGACCGACAACTGCTCGTCGGTCTGCCTGCGCGGCCGCACGCCGGGTGAGGTGATGCGGACCGCCGAACGGCTGGGCATCGGCTTCGACGCCCAGCGGCGTACCGGAAATGTGTTCCATCTGCTCGGGGCGCTGCCCGAGCACGGCAAGCTGGGCTTCACCTCGATCGGCGACTCCCGCGAGGAGGCCGACGAGCTGCACGCGCTCACCCGCCGTCTCCTGTGCGGCCTCTGACCTCTCCCGAGCCGCGCCACGCGCGCCAGCCGATCACCCCGAGGACGACGCCGAGCACGACGTTCACCACGATCAGTACCCCGTGCACCACGTAGAAGGCGGTGGGGTGGCCGTCGGCCAAGTTAAACCCGAGGTTCACCCACTCGAAGATCATGAATGCGCCTAGGATGATGAGGAATCCGGCGATCTTTCGTGACACATGTGCCTCTCTAGCATCGAACGTGGATCTTCGGGGGATGTGTCGCCACATGTGCACTAACACGGAGCTACGCTGAGACCCGCCATGTGGACGAAACTCGTGCCGGTCACGGCACTCATCGCCTCGGTCGCGCTCACCGGCGGGACCGCGCACGCGGAACCGACGACGCCGATCGGCGGCGAGGCGCTGGGCAGCCGCGGCCTGGTCGCCCCCGCAGGCGTCAAGAAGCCGCCCAAAAGCAAGGCTACTTCGTACGTCATCGCGGACGCCGACACGGGCGACGTGCTCGCGGCCAAGGACGCCCACGGGCGCTACCTGCCGGCCAGCACGCTCAAGACGCTGACCGCGCTCACGCTGATCCCCAAGCTGGACAAGAACCGCAAGATCCGGCCCAGCAGGAACGCCTGCAACCAGGAGGGCAGCGCGGTCGGCCTGTCGCCGAAGGCGACGTACAAGGTCGAGGACCTGTTCAGGGCGCTGATGATGGCGTCGGGCAACGACGCCGCCATGGCGCTGGCGGAGACGAACGGCGGCGTGGCCAAGACCATGGCCGACATGAACGCCGAGGCCAAGCGCCTGCAGGCGTACGACACGGTGGCCAAGACGCCCAGCGGGCTGGACGAGAAGGGGCAGAGCAGCTCGGCCTACGACCTCGCGCTGATCGCCCGCGCGGGCCTGGCCAACCCCGACTTCCGCCGCTACATCAGCACCAAGACCGCCAAGTTCCCGGCGCCCAAGGGTTATTACGAGATCAGCAACCACAACAAGCTGCTGTGGCGCTACGACGGCATGATCGGCGTCAAGAACGGCTGGACGTCGAAGGCACGGGCGAGCTTCGTCGGCGCGGCCACCCGGGGCGGCCACACGATCGTGGTGAGCATCATGCGGCACGAGGGCTTCTTCTGGGACGAGGTGGCCAAGCTGCTGGACTGGGGCTTCGCCGTACGCGGTAAGGCCACCCCGGTCGGCAAGCTGGTGGACCCGCTGCCCGCGAACGCGCTCGCCGGGCCGCAGGCCGCCAAGGCCACGCCGTCGGCGGCACCGTCGGGCGCCGCGTCCGTCACGCCGGCCGCGCAGCCGCCGCTGCTCGACACCGCCGCCTCCAAGCAGACCGACTCCACCAGATTGGTCGGCTCGATCGTGATCGGCGGCGGGCTGCTGTTCGGGCTGCTCTGGCTGGGCTTCGGCATCCGCCGCAAGCGCTCACGTTCAGGTCTCTGACGCGCGCTCCCGCTCCACCCTCCCCAGGGCCGCCTGCTCGGCTTCCCGCGCCTCCTCCCTGGCCCGGCTCGTCTGCTCGGCGGCGGGGATCGGGGAGGGGGCGGGTGGCGGGCCGAAACCCGCCGTGGCCGTCCACGCGGCCACGAACAGCACGAGCCTGGCCGAGAAGTTGATCCAGACCAGCAGGCCCACGATGACGGCGAAGACGCCGTACAGCGCGGAGTTGCCCAGCGTGTTCGCGAGCAGCAGCGTCGCGATCTGCTTGAGCACCCCGAACCCGATAGCGCCGAGCAGCGCCCCCTTGGCGATCACGCGGAACGGCTGGTCCGTACGCGCCACCCAGCCCAGCAGGATCACGAACAGCAGCCAGTCGGCGCCCACGCCGGCCCCACCGCCGCCGTGCGGAGGCCGAAGGCGGCGAGCTCGGACTCGGAGCCGAACAGCAGGCGTATGACGTTGGTCGTGGCCGTGGTGGCGAACCCGGCGACCAGCACGGACGAGATCGCCGTCACCCCGATCAGCAGCAGCGAGGCCAGGTCGCGCAGCTTGCCGAGGAAGAAGCCGAGCGGCGGCACGGTGGTCATGTACATCTCGCGCAGTGCGCCGCGCAGCGCGTCCATGGCGCCGAGTCCGGCGTAGAGCAGGCCGAGCAGGCCGATGATGCCGGCGGTCTCCTTGGCCGTGGCGATGGCGGCCAGGTCGAGCTGGCTGGAGATGCCGGGAAGGCGCTCCTCGATGGCCTTGGTCAGGGCCGCCTTGGCGGTCTCGCTGGCCGCCACCACGTAGCCGAGCACCGCGTACGAGAGCGCCACCAGCGGGAAGAACGACAGGAACGCGAAGTACGTCACCGCGCCCGCCAGCCGGTCGCCCGACTGGAGCTGGTAGCGCTGCACGGCCCTGATGAGGTGGTCGAGCGCGGGCCTGCGCACCCGCCAGTCGGTCAGCCTGCCGCGTCCCCACGCCTTCGCCGCCGCCACGCGCTCCGCCAGACTCGCCATCACACCCTCTTACCCCGGGCCCGGGGCGGTGATCATCCGACCACCGCGCGGGCGCTGTCCGCCAGGGCGGCGACGGCCGCCGCCACCTCGTGGTGAAGCACCTGCCCAGCAGGCTGCACGGCACGCCCCGCGACCGCCACCGCCGACCGGAGAACGCGAGCGTTTCACACGTTTCCGCGCCCGTCATATGTGCTCTGAGCAGGGCGGAAACCAGGACGTGCGGACTTCGCGCGCCCTAGCCTGTGCTGTGTTCCGACCGACCCAGGAGGCGTCACGCCCATGGCCGAAATCAGCACCGGGCACATGGTCAGGCTCCAGCGCGAGCGAAGGGGAATGAGCACCACCGCGCTGGCGACGCAGTCCGGCTGCACTCCCAGGCACATCGAGCTGATCGAGCACGGCAAGCGCACCCCGTCGCTCCCCCTGCTCAGAGAGATCGCCAAGGTGCTCGGCGTCCGTACGGCGGTGCTGCTCGGCGAGGCGCCGCGCGACTCGCACGAGCCCAGCAGGCCGCAGATCGGCGACATCGAGCGGGCCCTGTTCACCAGCCGCTCGCAGCGGCCCGACATCGAGCCGCCCGACGCCGAGCAGCTCTCAGAACGGGTGGCCGCCGCGCGCAACGCCTGGTTCACCTCCACGCGCCGCTACTCGATCCTCATGTCCGCGCTGCCGTCGCTGGTCACCGACGCCGAGAGCGTGGCGCTGGAGCGCACGCCGCGGGCCTGCGCGGCGGCGACGGACGCGTACCTGCTGGCCAGGGGCGTGCTCAAGCACCTGCGCAGGGTGGATCTCGCGCACCTCGCCGCCGACCGGGCCATGCGCTTCGCCGAGGAGTCGGAGGACCCGCTGATGACCGCGTGGGCGTACTGGAGCCTCGGCCAGTCGATGCTGTCGGACGACATGCACCAGATCGCCTACGACGTGGCCAGGCGCGGGCTCGAACTCCTCGAACCGCACGTCCCCGACGGCGACGAGCGGCACCTGAAGGCGCTGGGCGCGCTCCACCTGCTCGCCGCCATCGGCGAGGCCCGCAGGGGCGACGACGAGGCCGCCAAGGAGCGCCTGCGCGGCACCGCCGCCCGGCTGGCCGAGCGCGTGGACGACTCCTCCGACTGCTACGACCTCGCCTTCTTCGGCCCCACGAACGTCGCCATCCACATGGCCAGCATCGAGAACGACGTCGGCCGCCCCGAGAACGTGCTGCGCATCGCCGACGACATCGACCTGCGCCGCACGCCGTCCATCGAGCGGCGCACCGCCCACCTCGCCCAGGTCGCGCGCGCCTGCGAGGACCTCGGCGACGACGCGGCCAGCCTGCTCCACCTGCTGCGCATCGAGCGGGAGAGCCCCGAGGAGCTCGATCACAAGCTGTTGCTGCGGGAGATGGTCAGGTCGCTGGCGCGGCGGGCCCGCCCGTCATGGGCTCCCGAGGTGCGCCACCTGGCCGAGCGGCACGACATCACCGTCTGAACCCCCGCGAACCCCGCCGGATCGACCAGCCGGCCCGAACTCTCAGTTCGGTCCCTGCGAACGCGGAGATCTTTACCCCGAGTTCGTCACCGTCAGCCGCCGAGATGCCACGCTGCGTCCCATGACCAGAGCGCCGAGTGCCGATTTCGTCATGGACCACCTGCTCCAGGAGGCCGCGCGGGAGTTTCCTGGATGGTCGTTCGAACGCGACCGCTCGGGCTGGACCGCCACTCGCGACCAGACCCGCCTGCGCAGGCCCAGCCTGGCCGCCCTGCGCGCCATCCTGCGCCTGCACCGGGCCGTCCGGCACGACAGCACCCGTCCTGACAGCACCCGCCATGACAGCACCCGCCATGACGGCGCCCGTCTCGAAGGGGCCCGTCTCGAAGGGGCCCGCCGCGACAGCGAGCGCCCGCGCGTTTGACCGAGGGCCCGGCCGCGTCTCAAGCGGGCCGGGCCATCGAAACCGCAGAGCAGTCTGTCAGGGCAGGACTGTCAGACCAGGAAGCCGACGCGGTCGCGCACCTGCTCCATGGTCTGCTTGGCCACCGCCGACGCGCGCTCGGCGCCGATCGCGAGCAGCCGGTCGAGCTCCTTCTCGTCGGCGAGCAGCTTCTCCGTGCGCTCCCTGATCGGCGTGAACGTCTCGACCACCGCCTCGGCGACGTCCTTCTTGAACGTGCCGTAGCCCTGGCCCTCGTAGCGGGCCACCAGCTCGGGGATGGGCGTGCCGGTCAGCGCGGACTGGATGCGCAGCAGGTTGGAGATGCCCGGCTTGTTCTCCTCGTCGAAGAGCACCTCGGAGCCGGTGTCGGTGACCGCGCGCATGACCTTCTTGCGCAGCGGTCCCGGCTGCTCCAGCACGTCGAGGATGCCCGCGGGGCTGGAGGACGACTTCGACATCTTCGAGGTCGGGTCCTGGAGGTCGGTGATCTTCTCGACCTCCTTCAGGATGTGCGGCTCGGGCAGCGTGAACGTCTCGCCGAAGCGGTGGTTGAAGCGCTGCGCGAGGTCGCGGGTCAGCTCGAGGTGCTGCTTCTGGTCGGCGCCCACCGGCACCCGGTCGGCCTGGTAGAGCAGGATGTCGGCGGCCTGCAGGATCGGGTAGGTGAACAGACCCACGCTGGCCGCGCTCTCGCCGAACTTGGCCGCCTTGTCCTTGAACTGCGTCATCCTGCCGGCCTCGCCCATGCCGGTGAGGCAGATCAGGATCCACGCCAGCTCGGTGTGCTCGCGTACGTGCGACTGCACGAAAACCGTGGACTGCTCGGGGTCGAGACCGGCGGCGAAGAGCTGGGCGGCGGCCACGCGGGTGCGGCGGCGCAGCGCGGCGGGCTCGGTCGGCACCGTGATCGCGTGGAGATCGACCACGCAGTAGAACGCGTCGTGGGTCTCCTGCAACGTGACCCACTGACGGAGAGCACCCAGGTAGTTGCCCAGGTGGAATGAGTCCGCTGTGGGCTGGATGCCGGAGAGTACACGAGGTCTGGCCATAGCAGGCAATTGTGTCAGGAATCCTGCTCGGGTGCCGACTCGGCGGGCGGTCGGCGTTTCACTCTGACGCGAGCGATCCTGCGGCCGTCGAGCTCGGTCACGATCAGCTCGAAGCCGGAGAACTCCACGCGCTCCCCAATCTCCGGCATGTGGCCGAGCATGGCCATGACGAAGCCGGCCAGCGTCTCGTACGGGCCGTCCGGCAGGCGGATGCCGGTCTCGGTGGCGAAGTCGTTGAGGTTCGTCAGGCCGTCGATCTCGATCTCACCGGCGGGCAGGACGACGACCTCCTCCTCGATGTCGTACTCGTCCCTGATGTCGCCGATCAGCTCCTCGACCAGGTCCTCCATGGTGACGATGCCGGCCGTGCCGCCGTACTCGTCCACCACGATCGCGAGGTGCTGGCCCTCGTCGCGCATCTCGTTGAGCGTGGTGAGCAGGCGCTTGGACGCGGGCACGAACTTGACCGGCCTGATCGGCACCACGGCGCTGATCGGCTCGGTGCGCCCGATCAGCCCGGGATCCAGCAGATCGCGTACGTGGACGAAGCCCACCACCTCGTCGTACGACTCGCGGTAGACGGGGAACCGGGAGTGCGGCAGCGTCGCGGCCAGGCGGGCGGCCTCGTTCAGCGGCGTGTCGGCGTCCATGAACTCCACCTCCGTACGCGGCAGCATCACCTCCCTGAGCTGCCGTTTGCCGGCGGCGAAGACCTCGACGATGAGCTTGCGCTCGTCGGCGGTGAGGTCGGTGTGTCCCACCACCATGTCGCGCAGCTCCTCGGTGGTGACCTCCTCCCTGTCGGCCGCCGGGTTGCCGCCGAGCAGCCGGACCACGAGGTCGGTGGACTTCGACAGCATCCAGATGACCGGGCGCGACAGCGAGGCGATGCGGTCGAGGAACGGGGCGACGAAGAGCGAGAGCCCCTCGGTGCGCTGCAGCGCGAGGCGCTTGGGGGCCAGCTCGCCGAGGACCAGGGAGACGTACGAGATCGCCAGCGTCACCAGCACCAGCGCAAGCACCTCCGCCACGGCCTCCGGCACCCCCCAGCCCACCAGGACGGGCGCGAACTGCGCGGCGAGCCGGTCGGCACCGAACGCGGCCGACAGCATGGTGGCCACGGTCACCCCGATCTGCACGGCCGACAGGAACCTGTTGGGGTCCTGCGCCAGCTTGGCCACCCGCTCACCGCGCTTGCCCTGCTGGGAGAGCTTGCGGACCTGGCTGTCGCGCAGGGACACCATGGCGATCTCGGCGGCGGCGAAGAAGCCCCCGATCAGGATGAAGAGCAGGACCAGGGCGATGTTGGCCGCGACGGTGTCAAACATGGTGGTTGGCAGCGTACTCGCCGCCTTTCCGGCGTATGCTGAACCGCGAGCCTTACAAAATCAAACATATTTCCACAGGGGTACACATGAGGCTACTGGTCACCGGAGGGGCCGGATACATCGGCAGCGTCGTCGCGGCCCAGCTCATCGAGGCCGGGCACGAGGTGACCGTGCTCGACGACCTGTCCACCGGGCACGAGGACGCGGTGCCCGAGGGCGCCCGGTTCGTCCGCGCCGACATCGCCGAGGCCGGGCAGGCGCTCGACGGCGTTGACGCGGTGCTGCACTTCGCCGCCAAGTCGCTGGTCGGCGAGTCGGTGCAGCAGCCCGAGCGCTACTGGGCCAACAACCTGGGCGGCACGCTGGCGCTGCTCGACGCCATGCGGGAGCACGACGTGCACCGGATCGTGTTCTCCTCGACGGCGGCCACGTACGGCGAGCCCGAGCGCACGCCCATCGAGGAGACCGATCCCACGCGGCCCACCAACCCGTACGGCGCGACGAAGCTCGCCGTGGACAGCGCGCTCACCGCGTACGCCGAGCAGCGCGGCCTGGGCGCGGTGAGCCTGCGCTACTTCAACGTGGCCGGCGCCTACGGCCGCTACCGCGAGCGGCACGCGGTCGAGACCCACCTCATCCCCAACGTGCTCAAGGTCGCGACCGGCGAGCGGGAGTCGGTGAGCGTGTTCGGCACCGACTACCCCACGCCCGACGGCACCTGCATCCGCGACTACATCCACGTCGCCGACCTGGCCAGGGCCCACCTGCTGGCGCTTGACGCGGTCACGCCCGGCCGGCACGAGATCTACAACCTGGGCAACGGCACCGGCTTCTCCGTGCAGGAGGTCATCGACGTCTGCCGCGAGGTCACCGGCCACGAGATCCCCGCGGTGGTGGGCGAGCGGCGGCCCGGCGACCCGGCCGTGCTGGTGGCATCGTCCGCGAAAATCCAGCGTGAGCTGGGGTGGAAGGCCGAGCGGGCGGCGCTGCGCGACATCGTCGCCGACGCCTGGGGAGCGCTTTCTCGGAAATGACCCCTCGCGGGGGCGATCTGTGCTGTGATACCGAAATGTGAGGAGCTTTTCACCAAGGGTCACGAGGGTGCTCTTCGTCGCCCTCGTCGTGGTGGGCAGCCTCCTGACCGCCGCCGGCGTGGTCATCGCCACGCCGGAGCCCGTACCGGCCGCCGGCACGGTGCCGTGCGTCGAGGCGAGCCCTACATGACCGGCCCTTCATGACCGGCCCTTCATGACCGGCACGCACGCGACCGGCTCGAACGCGAACGCGCGCCCCCGCCGAGGCGGAAGGCGCGCGTGCCGCAGATGAAACCGGACGCTGCTCAGATGAGGCCGAGCTCCTTGACCGCCCGGCGCTCCTCCTCCAGCTCGCGCACGCTGGCGTCGATGCGCTCGCGGGAGAAGGCGTCGATCTCCAGGCCCTGGATGATCTCGTAACGGCCGTCCACCGCGCGCACCGGGAAGGACGAGATGAGGCCCTCCGGCACGCCGTAGGAGCCGTCGGACACCACGGCGGCCGAGGTCCACTCGGTGCCGTGGACCCAGTCGTAGACGTGGTCGATCGCGGCGTTGGCGGCGGAGGCGGCAGAGGACGCGCCGCGCGCCTCGATGATGGCCGCGCCGCGCTTGGCCACGGTCGGGATGAACGTGTCGCGCAGCCACTCCTCCTCGACCAGCTCGGCCGCGGTCTTGCCGCCGACCTCGGCGTGGAACAGGTCGGGGTACTGCGTCGCGGAGTGGTTGCCCCAGATCGTCATGTGCTTGATCTCGGTGACCGGCACCTGGAGCTTGGCCGCGAGCTGCGAGATCGCGCGGTTGTGGTCGAGGCGGGTCATCGCGGTGAAGCGCTCGGCCGGCACGTCGGGAGCGTGCTGCTGGGCGATGAGCGCGTTGGTGTTGGCCGGGTTGCCCACGACCAGGACCTTGATGTCGTCGGCGGCGTGGTCGTTGATCGCCTTGCCCTGCGGGCCGAAGATGCCGCCGTTGGCGCCGAGCAGGTCGCCGCGCTCCATGCCGGCCTTACGCGGCATGGCACCGACAAGCAGCGCGATGTTGGCACCGTCGAAGGCGACATTGGGGTCATCGGTGATCTCGATGCCGGACAGCAGCGGGAACGCGCAGTCGTCCAGCTCCATCGCGGTGCCCTCGGCAGCCTTCACCGCCGCCGGGATCTCCAGCAGGCTCAGCTTCACCGGCGTGTCGGCACCGAGCAGCTGCCCGGACGCGATGCGAAACAGCAATGCGTAGCCGATCTGGCCGGCGGCTCCGGTAACGGTCACCTTGACGGGCTCAGTGGCTGACGACGCCATGGCCTTCCCCTAACTCGCTGCGTGGTTCATTGACGTTCGGGATGTTACCCGCTCGTCATCAGCAGGTTTCCATCGCGGGCACCTTCAGCTCCTCGTTGAAGTCGACCTTGCTGAAATAGCTGGTCAGGAGCTGCTTGATGACGCCCTTGGCGTACATGTCGGCGATGATGCCGGACACGGCCTTGCAGGTCTTGACGTCGCCCTTCTTGATGCCGACCGCGTAGCGCTCGTTGCTGAGCTTGAGTCCGAGGACCTTGTAGCGGATGTTCTCGCGGGCCGCGAACCCGGCCAGGATGAGGTCCTCGCCGGGCACCGCGTCCACCTGGCCGGTGCGCAGCATGTCCATGCAGGCGGCGTAGTCGCTGGCCGCGACCGGCTTGACCGGCACGCGGTCCTGGACGACGCCGACCGACGGGGTGTTGGGCGCGCAGATGGCCTTGCCCTTCAGGTCGCCGATGTCGTCGATGTCGCCCTTGCGCACCAGGACGTCCTGGTGCGCAAGGTAGTACGGCCCGGCGAACTGCGTGTCGCTGTCGTCGATCGAGTACGTGGCCACGACGAGATCGACCCGCCCCTCGGCCAGCGCGGACGCGCGGTCGAAGCGGCCGACCCTGACGAACGTCGTCTGCCTCGCGCCCAGCTCCGCCGCGATGCGCTTGGCGACATCGACGTCGAAGCCCTGGAAGGAGTCGCCGTTCTGCAGCCCGATACCGGGAAGGTCGCCCTTGACACCGATCACGATCTTCCCGGTCTCGGCCACCTTGTCCACGACCGAGGTGTATCTGGTCTTCCCCCTGACCCCTTGCGCGGCGGCGTCGGGTCGGTCTGCTCACCGAAGGCCAGCGGGTTCCAGCCGTTCGCTAACAGGGCGAGCGCCGCGGCGGCGAGCAGCACGAGCACCGTGACCACCGCGATCCACAGCCGGGCCCGCCGACGCCGGGCGGGCGCGGCGGGCTCGACCGGCCCGTACGGCACCGCACCTCCGTCCGGCGGCGCCACGCCACCGGTGTGCCCGGGGCCGGTCGGCGGATGCTGAATCCCGGAGGCCGCGGTGGGAGCCGTGGGAAGCCCCGTGGGCGCGACGGCGTGCGGGCCGCTGTGCGGCACCGGCGTGCCGCCATGGGGGACCCCGGTCTGAGGTGTCCGGGCACCCGCCGGAGGCGCTGACGTGCCGCTCTGCGGGGCCTGGGCACCGGTCTGAGGCGCTGACGTGCCGGAATGGGTGCCGGACACCGCCTGCCCACCGGTACGGCCGCTCTGCGCGACCTGGGAGCCGGTGCGCGCGCCCGGCACGACGGAAGAGCCGGACGAAGACTGCGCCCCCGTCGCCCCGGTCGCCCCGGTCGCGCCCGTCGCGCCCGTCGCGCCCGGACGGTCGGTGATCGACTTCGCCGACACCCGCAGGAACGGCGTGGTGTCGTCGCTCGCCACCTCGGCGCCCTTGGTCAGCACCGCCGTCGAGGCACCCTTGGCCGAGGAGGACTGGCCGAGCAGCCGCAGCAGGATCTGGTCGGCGGACGGCCGGTCGGCGGGGTTCTTCGCCAGCGCCGAGCGCACCACGCTGCGCAGCGGCTCGTCCATCATGGTGACGTCGACTTCGTGGTTGAGTATGCGGTTGAGCACGACCGCGATCGACTTGCCCTCGAAGGCCACCTTCCCGGTGGCGGCGAACGCGATGGTCGCGCCCCACGAGAACACGTCGGTGTACGGCCCGATGTCGTCGCCGGCGATCTGCTCGGGCGCCATGTAGGCGGGCGTGCCGATGGCGCGGCTGGTGATCGTGCCGGTGGAGTCGATGATCCGGGCGATGCCGAAGTCGACCACGCGCGGCCCGTCGGCGGCGATCAGCACGTTGTCGGGCTTGAAGTCGCGGTGGATGATCGAGGCGTGGTGGATGGCGGTCAGCGCGGTGGCCGTGCCGATGGCCAGCCGGTCGAGCACGGTGCCGGTGAGCGGCCCGTCGGTCTCGACGATCTCGCGCAGCGGCCGGCCGTCGATGTACTCGCTCGCGATGTACGGCGTGTCGCCGTCGAGGTCGGCCTCGATCACCCGGGCCGTGCAGAACGACGCGACCCGCTGCGCCGCCTTCAGCTCCCTCGCAAAGCGCGAGCGCGCGATCTGGTCACCGCTGAACTTGACGTGCAGCAGCTTGATCGCGGCCCGCTCGCCCTGGCCGTTGACCCCCAGGTAGACGATGCCCTGCCCGCCCTCACCGATCCGTCCTGACAGCCGGAAGGACCCCAGCTCGGTGGGATCGCCGGCGACCAGCGGCGAGATCTGCGGCATTCGTCATCCCCACGTGTACTGAACCCATCGACGCAAACTTTACGACGCTCGGCAACTTCTCAGGGATCGGTTGAGGCTTAGGCACGTCACGGGTTCGCCTCTTTCCGGCCCCGGCGCGCACTGCCGGGAGCCGGGACGGGTGAAGCCGCGAAAAGCCGTCCGCCGCGGCCCGGGCACGGGCCGCGGCGGACGGCGGAAGGGCCGTACGGGACCGTTCAGTAGGGCAGGCTCCAGGCGGCGAACGCCTTGCGCAGCGAGGGCGCCTTGAACTTCGGATACGCCACCGTGCTCACGTCACCGTCGGAGGTGTAGCGCATGTCCGGGTTCTTCTTCAGCCAGTCGAGCCACGCCTCGGAGCAGAACTGCGCGCAGTCGCCCTTCTTCTCCATGACCTTGATCCTCGGGATGCCTGCCGGGTCGAACGCCTTGCTGAACGGCGACTGCGCCGGGGTGTAGCCGGCCAGGAACGCGCCGGCGTGCTTGTACGACTTGCCGCGCAGCGCCCACTGCTTCTTGTTCGGCTGGTTGCCGTACGGCAGGGCGATGGTGACCGGCTTGATGTACGACAGCTCCTGGATCTGCTTGCCGATGGTGCCGATCTGCTCCTCGACCTCCTTCTGCGAGCGGCCGCGCAGGTTGAGGTGGTCGCGGGTGTGGTTGCCGATGTCGAAGCCGTTGTCCTTGAGCCAGAGCAGCGCCTGCGCCTGCTCCTCGCGGACGGTCCTGCCGAACATGTCGCGCGTCACGTAGAAGGTGGCCTTCGGCTTCCAGCCCGGGTGCTTGGCGGCGACCTCTTTGAGTATCGCGACCGCGGTGTCCTTCTGGGGCACGCCGAGCGCGTTCAGCGTGAGCTGGGAGGGGGATGAGTCGTCGAACGTGAGCACCACGGGGTGCTTGCCCGCGGGGATGTCGATCTTGCCGGTGACCAGCTCGGCCGCCGAGATGGGCACGTAGTCCTCTTTCACCAGCCGTTCCAGGTCGGCCCTGAACTGCGCGGGCGTCCGGTCGTCGGTGGTCTGCGGCTTGGGCACGATACGGTGGAACATCAGCACCGGGATCTGCCCGAGCTCGTTGGCCTTGACCGCGGCGGCGCGCTTGATCTTGGCCGCCCTCTCCGCCTTGGCCTTGGCGACGGCGTCCACCTTGTTGCCGGCCATCTTGGCGGTCTCGGGCTGTGAGCCGCAGCCCGTCAGGATGGCGGCGGCGATGAGCGCCCCCAGCCCACTCAGAATTCGCAGTCGCATCCTAACCCCCCGAAACGCGTACGACTGTTCTGAGCTGGCTCTTACCCACGTGATCAACTACGCCACGCCGTCGCGGCGGTCAAGACCTGGGAAAACGCCGCGATCAAGGCCGCCAAGACACGCCCGGGGACATCGATGGCGAAGGGCCGGTGACAAGAGAACGGCCCCTGCCGGAGGGCAGAGGCCGTCGCGGAGAACGAAGGTCCTGTTCAGGCGGACATCTTCTTCTTGAGGTTCTCGTCCAGAGCGGCGAGGAATTCCTGCGTGGTGAGCCACTTGGCGTCGCCGCCGACGAGGAGCGCGAGGTCCTTGGTCATCTGGCCGCCCTCGACGGTCTCGATGCAGACCTGCTCGAGCTTCTCGGCGAACTCGGTGACCGCGGGGGTGTTGTCGAGCTTGCCGCGGTGGGCGAGGCCGCGGGTCCACGCGAAGATCGAGGCGATCGGGTTGGTGGAGGTGGGCTTGCCCTGCTGGTGCTGGCGGTAGTGGCGGGTCACGGTGCCGTGGGCGGCCTCGGCCTCGACGGTCTTGCCGTCGGGGGTCATCAGGACCGAGGTCATCAGGCCGAGGGAGCCGAAGCCCTGGGCGACGGTGTCGGACTGGACGTCGCCGTCGTAGTTCTTCGCGGCCCAGACGTAGCCGCCCTCCCACTTGAGCGCCGCGGCGACCATGTCGTCGATGAGGCGGTGCTCGTAGGTCAGGCCGGCCTTCTCGAACTCCTCCTTGAACTCGGTCTCGTAGACCTCGGCGAAGATGTCCTTGAAGCGGCCGTCGTACGCCTTGAGGATCGTGTTCTTCGTGGAGAGGTAGACCGGGTAGTTGCGGGCCAGGCCGTACCGCATGGAGGCGCGGGCGAAGTCGCGGATCGACTCGTCCAGGTTGTACATCGCCATCGCGACGCCGGGGCCGGGGAAGTCGTAGACGTCGAGCTCGATCGGCTCGGAGCCGTCCTTCGGCGTGTACGTCAGGGTCAGCGTGCCCTCGCCGGGGATCTTCAGGTCGGTGGCGCGGTACTGGTCACCGAAGGCGTGACGGCCGACCACGATGGGCTTCTTCCAGCCGGGCACGAGCCGGGGCACGTTGCTCATGATGATCGGCTCACGGAAGATCACGCCGCCGAGGATGTTGCGGATGGTCCCGTTGGGGGACTTCCACATCTTCTTGAGCCCGAACTCCTCGACCCGCGCCTCGTCCGGGGTGATGGTGGCGCACTTCACACCGACGCCGTACTTCTTGATGGCGTTCGCGGCGTCGATGGTGACCTGGTCGTCAGTCGCGTCTCGGTTCTCGATGCCGAGGTCGTAGTACTTCAGGTCGATGTCGAGGTAGGGAAGGATCAGCTGGTCCTTGATGAACTGCCAGATGATCCGGGTCATCTCGTCGCCGTCGAGCTCGACGACGGGGCCCTCCACCTTGATCTTGGGCATGCGAATGGTTCCCCTTCAATGAATGGATGCGTTGAGGCTATCGGACCGTCAGGTCACGGGGCGAAAAGGGACAGGATGATCGCTTTCAGCTCGTTGTTACCGAGCAGGAGCGAGGTCAGCACGAGTACGAATCCGGATACGGACATGGTTATGACGTCGACCTTCTTGCTCCTGATCGCGAGCTGACCGCCGTATCCGGCGAAGCGCAGAGCGCCGGCGATCATGATGACGGCCCCCAGCACGAACCCGCCCCAGCGCGGGTCGGCCATGAACATGGTGAGCACACCGGCGGCCGCACCCACCAGGATCAGCGGGTACGGCCCCCAGGTCTCGCGTTCGGTCCCGTTGCTCAACGCTCTTCTATCGGCTTCCACTTCTGGTCGGTCTCACCGATGTACTCACTGTCGGGGCGGATCAGCCGGTTGTCGGCGTGCTGCTCGATCACGTGAGCCGTCCAGCCGGACATGCGGCTGACGGAGAAGACCGGCGTGAACAGGTCTGTCGGAATGCCAAGGTAGTGGTAGACGGAGGCGGCGTAGAAATCGACGTTCGGATAAAGACCCTTGGCCTCGAAGACGACCTCCTCCATCTCCTTCGACATCCGGTAGTAGGTGTCGTCTCCGCTGGCCTCGGCGAGCTCGGCGGACATGCGGCGCAGGTGCGTGGCGCGGGGGTCCTCGGTCTTGTAGACGCGGTGGCCGAAGCCCATGATCTTCTCGCCGCGGGCGAGCTTGTCGCGTACGGCCTGGGCGACGCCGCTGGGCGAGATCGACTCCAGCGTCTTCATGACCTGCTCGTTCGCCCCGCCGTGCAGCGGGCCCTTGAGGGTGCCGATGGCGGCGACGATGGCGGAGTGCATGTCCGACAGCGTCGCGGCGCACACCCGGGCGGCGAACGTGGAGGCGTTCATGGTGTGGTCGGCGTGCAGCACCAGGCACTCGTCGAAGATCTCGACCTCGCGCGGGTCGGGGGTGCGGCCGGTGACCTGGAGCAGGAAGTTCGCGGCGATGCTCAGTGACGGGTCGGGGTCGGGGAGCTCGGCGCCGGTGCGTGCGGCGTGGTAGCGGGCCACGAGCAGCGGCTGCTGCGCCACCAGGCGGGCGGCCTTGCGCAGATTGGCCTCGTGTTCGACGGAGTCCTTGTCGGGGTCGTCGGCGCCGGCGAGGGAGACGAGGGAGCGCAGCGCCTCCATCGGTTTCTGTTTCTCGGCGATTTCGGCGATGTTCGCGGACACCAGGGCGCCCAGCTCGCGGCCCCGCGCCAGCTCCTCGCGGTAGGCGTCGAGCTCTGAGCGGGTGGGCAGCTTGCCACGTTGGAGCAGGTGTGCGGTCTCCTCGAACGTCGCGCGGCCGGCCAGATCGTGGATGTCGTATCCACGGTAGAAGAGGCGACCGGCCTTTCCGTCGATGTCGCTCAGCGCGGTGGACGCGGCGACGACATCGGCCAGACCTTTCGTGGGCTTGTCCGCCATGAGTGTTTCCTCCGCTTATCTCCGCCCGAAGTCTACCCGTGAGCAGGCAAAACCGGCTGTAAAGGTCCAGACCAATTTCACGACGGATTCTCCTTACGGCAAAGGCGATTCCGCATCCCCTCGGTTGGGTAAGCCGGAGCTGTAGTAATAGTTACGGCGGGCTACCTGGGGAGGAACTGCCGTGGAGGGGCCGTTCATACGCATCGAGGACACTGGCGAGGTGGTCCCGTTGCGCCCCGAGATCACGACGGTCGGAAGGGGCCGGGGTGTCGACATCCGGCTCACCGACCCCAGCGTGTCTCGACTCCATGCCGAGTTCGTCAGACGAGGACCGTACCTGTATGTCGTCGACCTGGGGCTGTCCAGGAACGGCACGCGGGTGAACGGCAGGCCGATCGCCCGGAGGGTCCTCGACGACGGCGACGTCGTGTCCTTCGGCGCGGCGCGTGGCCGGATCGGTGGAGTCCCCCGTGAGGACTTCACCCCGGAGGTCGAGCTGCGCAGGGCGGCGGCACCCGAGCTGACCAGGCGCGAGGTCGATGTGCTGACCTCGCTCTGCAGGCCGGCGCTGTCCGACGAGGCGTTCGTCGCTCCGGCGACGGCACGCGAGATCGCCGACGACCTGGTCGTGACCGAGGCCGCGGTCAAGCAGCATCTGCTGCGGCTCTACCAGAAGTTCAGGATTCCCGAGGGCACCAACCGGCGCACGCGCCTCGCCAACGAGGTCGTGGCGCTCGGTCTGGTCCGCCCGACCCCCGTGGTGCCACCGCAGAGGTCGTCGGGAGCCGCCCCCGAGCAGGCTTCGGCCGCCGGGCGCAGGGCTTCGTAGTCTCGGAGTCTCAGGATCGCGACCTTCCTTCGCGACCGGGGCCACGGCGAGGGGTTCCGGCAGCGTCGGAACCTGAACATCCGACACCGTGCCCCTTTTCCCAAGGGGCACGGGCGCGGGCATCGGCGTACGCCTGCGGGCAGGGGGCGCACGCCGCGGCCCGCCGCCGGCATGGCCGGCGACGTGGCCGGGCTCAGCGCGCCCTGAAACAGGGCGGACGCCGCGTCAGATCACCCGGAAGCCGTTGCTCGGCTTGCTGGTCCGGTTGGCCCGGTCCACCGCGAGCGCGTAGTAGTGGTGTCCGCGCCTGCCGTCGGGGTCTACCCAGCGGACCTGCCGGTCGCCCGGCACGATCGCGACCAGGTTGCGGGCGTCGTCGAAGGCGCCGGGGCCCGCGGGCCGGTCGAAGCGGAAGACGGCGTACAGGAAGGGCTCTTCCCTGCCGGTCGCCACCATCCGCACCTCGACCCCGCCGTGGCGGTGCAGCGCGTACGCCACCACCGGCCGCGACGGCGCCTTGCCGCGCGCGAGCCTGGGCAGCACGGGCGCGAGCGCGGGCCGCTGGTAGTGGTCGGCGACCGCGGTGGAGATGGAGCCGATCCTGTCCACCTTGACGTCGTTGGCGTTGTACCAGATGTCGCCGCTGATCTCGGGGTGGTCGCGGTTGAGCGTCAGGTGCCTGGACAGCTCGTCCGGCTGCTGCCACTCGGGCGCCTGCGCGGGATCGCCCGCCTTGTACGCCGCCTGCCCGATCCACAGCAGCGTCTCGGTGCCCGCGGCGACGTCGGCCCACCACGGCACGAGCTTGGAGTAGTCGGCCGGCGGCTGCCCGATGTACCAGTAGAGCTGCGGCGCGATGTAGTCGAGCCAGCCCTTCTTGACCCAGCCGCGGGTGTCGGCGTGCAGGTTGTCGTACGACTGGCCGCCGTTGGTGTCGGAGCCGAGCGGGTCGCTGGCCTTGTTGCGCCAGATGCCCGACGGGCTGATGCCCCAGGCGATCTCCGGCTTGGCCTCGAGCACGCGCTGCTGCATCTCCTGGACCATGAGGTCCACGTTGTTGCGCCGCCAGGCGGCGAGGTCGGGGAAGCCGGCCCCGTACTTGGCGAACTCCTCGGCGTCGTCGAAGTCAGTGGTGTTGGTCGGGTAGAAGTAGTCGTCGAAGTGCAGGCCGTCGATGTCGTAGCGGAGCACCGCGTCCATCATCGCGTCCTGGCAGAACTTCCTGACCTCGGGCATGCCGGGGTTGTAGTAGAGCTTGCCGCCGTAGGCCACGATCCAGTCCGGGTGCTTGCGCCCGGGGTGGTCGGGGTGCAGCTGCGCGGGGTCGGCCTGCATCGAGACGCGGTACGGGTTGAACCACGCGTGGAAGGCCAGGCCGCGCTTGTGCGTCTCCTCGACGGCGAACTTCAGCGGGTCGTAACCGGGGTCCTTGCCCTGCTCGCCGGTGAGGTACTGCGACCACGGCTCGTACGGTGACGGCCAGAACGCGTCGGCGGTGGGCCTGATCTGCACGAAGACCGAGTTGAGCTTGCGCTGCACGGCCACGTCCAGCCAGGCGAGGTATTCCGCCTTCTGCTGCTCGGCGCTGAGCCCCGGCTTCGACGGCCAGTTGATGTTGACCACCGACGCGATCCACATGCCGCGCATCTGGCGCAGCGGGGGCACGTACCCGGGCTGTGCGAAGGCCGGGAGGGGAACGGCCGATGCGGCGGCGGCGAGGGCGAGACCCTTCAGGAGAGTCCTTCTGCTGGGCATGGGGGGGCCTCTCGGAAGTGGTTGTATCGA
The DNA here is from genome assembly GCF_042751225.1 of Nonomuraea fastidiosa. Taxonomy (NCBI): domain Bacteria; kingdom Bacillati; phylum Actinomycetota; class Actinomycetes; order Streptosporangiales; family Streptosporangiaceae; genus Nonomuraea; species Nonomuraea fastidiosa. Next base: position 3,963,703 of record NZ_CP170570.1, on the reverse strand, counting down.
AGGCGACGATGACAGAAAATTACCTTCAGATCAACAACCGTGAAGGAAAATGCCGATGAGCGGTGACCTGTACAGACTGGCGAGGACGGTGCTGCATCCGGGGTTCGAGGGGACCTCTGCTCCCGACTGGCTGCGCCGCGCGCTGGGCGAGGGTCTGGGCGGCGTGGTGCTGTTCGCCCGCAACGCCATCGGCGCCGGCCTGATACGCGAGCTCCGGGCCGAGAACCCTGACGTCGTCATCGCCATCGACGAGGAGGGCGGCACCGTTACCCGGCTGGAGGCGGAGGACGGCAGCTCCTTCCCCGGCAACCGGGCGCTCGGCGTGGTGGACGACGTGCGGCTCACCGAGCGGGTGGGCCGCCAGATCGGCAGGATGCTCGCCGACCTGGACATCACGCTCGACTACGCGCCCTCCGCGGATGTGAACGCCGACCCGGCCAACCCGGTGATCGGCGTTCGCTCGTTCGGGCCCACGGCCGAGCTGGTCTCCCGCCACACCGCCGCGTACGTGCGGGGCGTGCAGGGCGCGGGGGTGGCCGCCTGCGCCAAGCACTTCCCCGGGCACGGCGACACGGTCACCGACTCCCACCTGGCGCTGCCCACCGTGCACGCCTCGCGGGAGCTGATCCAGGAGCGCGACCTGCCGCCGTTCCGCGCCGCGATCGAGGCCGGGGTGCGCTCGATCATGTCCGGCCACCTGCTCGTCCCCGCGCTCGATCCGTCGCTGCCCGCGACGCTCAGCCGTACCGTGATGACCGAGCTCCTGAGGGGCGAGCTCGGTTTCGACGGGATGCTGGTCACCGACGCGATCGAGATGCGGGCGGTGGCCGCCATGTTCCCGCCGGGCGAGATCGCCGTGCGCGCGCTCGACGCCGGCGTGGACGCGATCTGCGCCGGGCTGATCGACGAGGACGGCCTGCGCGCGATCGTCGAGGCGATCGTCGCGGCCGTGCGCGAGGGCCGGCTGGCCGAGGACCGGCTGGCGCAGGCCGCCGCGCGAGTGCGGGAGCTGTCCTCCTGGTACGCGGGCCAGGCCGAGCTGCGCGCCAAGGTCCACGGCGACGTGGACGATGAGGTGGGCCTGGACGCCGCCCGCCGCGCGCTCACCACGACCGGCACCGGCAGGCTGGAGCGCCCCCCGCTGGTCGTCGAGGTCAACACCCGGCTCAACAGGGCCATCGACGCCGACACGCCGACCGGCGTCTCGGCAGCGCTGACCGCCCTGCTGCCGGGCACCGCGAGGATGCGGCTCGAGCAGGACGGCGAGCTGCCGCCGTTCGACGACCGGCCGGTGGTGCTGGTGGTGCACGACGCGGCCAGGCACCCCTGGGTGCGCGAGACGGTCGCCAGAGCCCAGGCCGCGCGGCCGGATGCGATCGTGGTGGACACGGGCGTGCCCGCACCTGCCGGATCCGGGACGCACGTTCACACGCACGGCGTCTCCCGGGTGTCGGCGCAGGCCGCGGCCGAGTGGCTGGTCCGATGAGCGTCGAACCGGCGAACCCCGTGGCGGCCGTACGCGCCGTCCTGCCCTCGCTCACCCCTGCCGCGCAGTCGATCGCCCGCCTCATCGTGGACGACCCCGGCCTCGTCGTGCGCAGCACCATCACCGAGTTCAGCGCCGTGTCGGGGACGAGCGAGGCGACGATCGTGCGCACCGCGCGGGCGCTCGGCTTCGCGGGCTACTCGCAGATGCGCTTCGCGCTGGCCGCCGCCGTCGCCAAGGAGCCGGAGCGCCTGGTGCCCGGCGACCTCGCGCCCGACGACCCGCTCACCGACGTGATCGCCAAGGTGGCGCGGGCCGAGTCCGAGGCGCTCGCCGACACCGCCGCCCAGCTCGACCCCGACCGGCTCGGCGAGGTCGTCAAGGCCATCTCGGAGGCGCGGCGCATCGACGTGTACGGCGTCGCCGCATCGGGCCTGGTGGCCGCCGACATGTCGCAGAAGCTGCTGCGGATCGGGCTGTCCAGCCACCCGTTCAGCGACGCCCACCTGGCGCTGACCAGCGCGGCCCTGCTGCGCGAAGGCGACGTCGTGGTGGCGGTGAGCTGCAGCGGCGAGACGCCCGACGTGCTGGTGCCGGCCCGCACCGCCTCGGAGGCGGGCGCGCTGGTGGTGGCCATCACCGACAACCCGCGCTCGTCGCTGGCGGGGCTGGCCGACCACACGCTGGTCTCGGCGGGCCGCGAGACGGCCTTCCGCCCGGCCGCGCTGGCCAGCCGGATCAGCCAGCTCCTCATCGTGGACTGCATCTTCGTCGGGCTGGCGCAGCGGCGGTACGAGACGGCGGAGGCCGCCATCCGCGTCACCCGTGAGGCGACCGACCGCTATCGCAGCCGGCAGTCCCGCTGACCGCTTAGAACGGATATTTCGCGATATCGCCCTGCATCGTGACCCACTGGGTCTCGGTGAAGGCGTCGAGGTTCGCGCGCGTACCGCCGAAGCGGCTGCCGGTGCCCGAGGCGCCCACGCCGCCGAACGGCGCCACGGCCTCGTCGTCCACGGTCTGGTCGTTGATGTGCACGATGCCGGTCGGCACCTGCTCGGCCAGCGCGAGGCCCTTCATGACGTCCTTGGTGAGGATGCCGAGCGACAGGCCGTACTCGGAGTCGGCCGCCAGCGCCGCCGCCTCCTCCAGGGTGGAGAACGTGGTGACCGGCGCGACCGGGCCGAACACCTCCTCGGCGTACGCGGGCGCCTGTCTCGGCACCTCGGCCAGCACCGTCGGACGGTAGAACAGCCCCTCGTACGAGCCGCCCGCCGCGAGCCTGGCCCCGGCCTCCACGCTCTCGGTGACCAGGCGGTGCACCCGGTCGCGCTGCCCGGCGTCGATGAGCGGGCCCAGCGCGACCTGCCCGGTGGCCGGGTCGCCGACCGGCAGGCCGTCGGCCTTGGCGGCCAGGCGCTCGACGTACTCGCGCGCCACCGACTCGTGCACGATGTGCCGCCCTGAGGTCATGCAGATCTGGCCCTGGTGGAAGAACGAGGCCCACGCGCCCGCCGAGACCGCCGCGTCCAGGTCGGCGTCGTCGAAGATCACTAACGCCGAGTTGCCGCCCAGCTCCAGGTGCACCCGCTTGAGCGCGCGGGCGGCCGCCTCGCCGACCTTGCGGCCGGCCGCCGTCGAGCCGGTGAAGGAGATGACGGGGACGTTCGGGTCGGCGACCAGCGCCTGCCCGGCCTCGGGGCCTCCGGGCAGCACATGCAGCAGCCCAGGCGGCAGGCCGGCCTCCTCGAAGACGCGGGCGATGGCGTATCCGCCGCAGACGGCGGTGCGCTGGTCCGGCTTGAACACCACCGCGTTGCCCAGCGCCAGCGCAGGGGCGACCGACCTGATGCCGAGGATGAGCGGGAAGTTGAACGGCGCGATCACCCCGACCACGCCGACCGGCACCCTGCGGGCGAAGCTGAGCCGCTTGCGCGCCGTGGGCAGCACCTCGCCGGCCGGCTGGCCGGCCAGCGCCGCCGCCTCGTAGCACTCCTGGGCGGCCACGTGCGTCTCGAACGCGGCCTTGCCCGGCACCCCGCCCGACTCCCTGACGATCCAGTCCTGGATCTCCTGGGCGTGCTCTTCGAACAGCCGCCCGGCGCGGCGCAGCAGCGCGGCACGCTCCTCGTACGGGGTCGCCGCCCAGGCTTGCTGCTCCCGCCCGGCCGTCTCGGCGGCGGCCGCCACGTCGCCGGCGCCGGCCGTGCCCGCCCGGCCGAGCTCGTTGCCGGTCGCGGGCTCGATGACGGGCGCCTCGCCGGCCCGTGACGCGGTCCAGCTCCCGTCGAAGATCATCCCGGTCCATGTCTTCGGGTCAAGGAACGTCATTGTCGCGCCTCCTCAGGGGCTTCAGGGCTGGAAACGCTCGTCCACCGCCACGGCCACGTCGAGCAGCAAGGGGCTGTCGCGGTCCGGCAGCACGGGCATGATGTCGTCGAGTACGGCGGTCAGCTCGGCGTGCGAGCCGACCTTGACGGCCGGGCAGCCGAGCGACCCCGCCAGCGCGGCCATGTCGATCTCGGTGAACGCGGGCCACGGCGCCTTGCCGCCACCGTGCCGCTCGGCCAGCCGGTCCATGATCGCGTACCTGCCGTTGGCGAGCACCACGAACAGCGCGCCGACGCGGTAGTGCGCGGCGCTCCACAGGGCGTGCAGGCCGTAGAGCGCGGAGCCGTCGCCGGTGACGGCCACCACGGGCCGGTCGGGCAGCGCCATCTTCAGTCCCACGGCGGCGGGCAGCGCGAACCCGAGCCCGCCCATCGCCGCCGACAGGAAGCCGAGCGAGCTCCTGGCGGGGACGAGGCGGTGCAGGTCGGGGCGGGCGGACGGGGTCTCCTCGATCAGCGCGGCGTCGGCGGGCAGCCGCGCCGCCAGCTCGCGCAGCACGTCGGCGGGCCGAAGGGGCCCTTCCGCCGTACCGACCTGCGGCTCTTCTGACGGCCTGCGCTCCAGGCGCGGGCGCTGCGGGAGCAGGGCGGCCAGGCGGGCGCAGACGGCGGACGGCGCGGCCAGGACCGCGAGGCCGGCCGGGCTGCGGTGGGCTTCTGCGGGGTCGTCGGTGACCAGCGCGACGGCGGTGCCCTGCGGCACCAGCGGCCCCGGCACGTACGGGTACTGGCGGAACACCGGCGCCCCCACGGCGAGCACCACGTCGTAGGCCGCGAGCACCTCGCGCAGCCTGGCCCTGTCGGCGGGCAGCACCCCGGCGTACTGGGGATGGTCCTGGGGGAACCCGGCCCGCCCGCCGAACGGCTCCTGGTGCACCGGGCAGCCCAGCCGCTCGGCCAGCTCCACGAGCGCGTCCCACCCCTCGCGGACGCCCGCGCCCGCCACGATCGCCGGCCTGCGCGCCCCGGACAGCAGCTCCAGCAGCGGGGCCAGCTCGGCGTCCGAGACCGCGGTGGGCCGCACCAGCCGGGCCGGGGCCGCGACGATCTCGCCGTCGAACGGCGCGGCCCAGTCGTCCATCGGCACCACGACCAGCGCGGGCCCCCGGTGGGTGCGCGCCTCGTGGACGGCCCTGGCGACCGCTCCCGGCACGTCCTGGGGACGTACGGGCTGATCCACCCGGACCGGGTAGTCACCGGCCAGCCCCGCGAGCCGCCCGGCCAGGAACGGCTCAAGCGCGAGGTGCCGCCGGTCCTGCTGGCCGACGAGGACGACCAGCGGCACCCGGTTCTCGCGCGCGGTCGCGAGCGCGCCGACGGCGTTGCCCAGCCCCGCCGTGGTGTGCAGGACGGCCGTCGCGGGCGCGTCGCGGCCGATCGCCCAGCCCGTCGCCATGCCGACCACCGAGCCCTCGTGCAGACCGAGCACGAAGCGCAGGTCGTCGGGGAGCCCGGTGAGCAGCGGCACCTCGGTCGAGCCCGGATTGCAGAACAGCGTGGTCAGCCCGTGGCGGCGCAGCACGTCGAACACGGCGTCCTTGACGGTGGTCATCGGTTCCCCCTCGCCCGCTGGATCCGCCGGTAGACGTGCCCGCGCAGCGCGCCGAAACGCGGCAGCGACCGGGTGGTGAGGATCGCGAGAGCGCGACGCACGGGCCGCTCCCCTTTCGTTCGCTCTGCGCACAGGTGTTCTCGTGCCGAACACCCCCGTATCGCGGAAGCTACGCTCCTGCAGGCCGCTGTCAAGGGGGCATCCCATGGCCGACCACGTGCAGTCGCTCACCCGCGGGCTCGCCGCGATCTCTCCACAGCACACGACGCTGCCATCGCCTCGCGCTCTGCCAGCAGTCCCGCCATGGCGGCGTGCCCCCGCCGCTTCTCCGGCGTCCGGCGCGTGCGCCGGGGCCGGAGAGCCGTCCGCGGGCATGACGAAGCCGGCGCCTCACGTGTGGCGGGGCGCCGGCTGGAACCGCCCGCTCACCGCTCCCGACGCGGCCGGCGCCCACAGGCGTTGGGACGCCGGCGTGAGCTCGGCGGGAGCCGCCAGAGGCGGCGCGGAGGTCAGGGGTTGAGGCGTTCGGCGGCTTCGACGACGTTGGCCAGGAGCAGGGCGCGGGTCATCGGGCCGACGCCGCCCGGGTTGGGCGTGAGGTAGCCGGCGACCTCCTCGACGTCAGCGGCGACGTCCCCGGCGATCTTGCCGTCCACCCGGGAGACCCCGACGTCGAGCACGGCGGCGCCGGGCTTGACCATGTCGCGGGTGATCAGCTCGGGCACGCCGGCCGCCGCCACCACGATGTCGGCGCGGCGCACGTGCGCGGCGAGGTCGCGGGTGCCGGTGTGGCAGAGGGTCACGGTGGCGTTCTCGCTGCGCCGGGTGAGCAGCAGCCCGAGCGAGCGGCCCACCGTGATGCCGCGCCCGACCACGGTGACCTCGGCGCCCTTGATCGGTACGCCGTACTCGCGAAGAAGCAGCACGATGCCGTGCGGGGTGCAGGGCAGCGGCGCGTCGACCATGTGGACGAGACGCCCCAGGTTGACCGGGTGCAGCCCGTCGGCGTCCTTGGCCGGGTCGATGCGCTCAAGCAGCGCCATCGTGTCGAGGTGCTTGGGCAGCGGAAGCTGGACGATGTAGCCGGTGCACTCCGGGGAGGCGTTGAGCTCGTCGATGGCCGCTTCGACGTCGGCCTGGGTCGCGGTGGCAGGCAGGTCGACGCGGATGGAGGCGATGCCCACCTCCGCGCAGTCGCGATGCTTGCCCGCGACGTAGATCTGGCTGCCGGGGTCGTCCCCCACCAGAATGGTGCCCAGGCCGGGCGTGATCCCGCGTTCCTTGAGCGCGGCCACCCGCTTGGTGAGATCTGCCTTGATCTTTGCGGCGGTGGCCTTGCCATCGAGTTTCACAGCGCTCATGCGGCAATCCTGTCATGCCCTCCGACCTCTCCCGCACCGCCCCGCACCCCTGTTGAGTCGTCCGTACGCGGTGCATCGGTTGCGATCATCGGCGGCCGGTTATCCACAGGCAGCAGGCAGCCGATCCCGGTTATCCACAGCCAACGGCTGACATCGTTGTCATAGATTCGGCGAAGGCTTAGTGTTTTCGGCGCCAGCATCACGCGCGCCCGGAGGTCCCCCTTGTCGTTCCGCCTCTTGTCCGCCGAGTCCACCGACCTGTTCGTCGGCTCGCCCGAGGAGCCGCACCAAGTCCTGCGCGTCACCGTGGCGGCGGGCGAGCGCGAGTCCTCGCTGGAGCTGCGCGGCGCCGGCGTGCGCCTCGCCGGTCCTGTGACGATCCCGGCCGCCGAGGGAGTCCACGAGGTCCCGCTGGCGGTGTCGGTCCCGCCGGGCACGACCGTGCCCTGCCTGCTCACCCTCGACGGCGAGTCGCTGGAAGTGGAGGTCACGGCCGAGGAGCCGGGCTGGACGATGTTCATGGTGTCCCACTTCCACTACGACCCGGTGTGGTGGAACACCCAGGCCGCCTACACCAGCCCGTGGGAGCTGCTGTCGGCCGACGCCACCACCAGGCCGCTCTGGGAGGGCAACGCGTTCGCCCTGGTCGAGGCCCACATCGACCTGGCGCTGCGCGACCCCGACTACCGCTTCGTGCTGGCCGAGGTCGACTATCTCAAGCCGTTCTTCGACACCCATCCCGAGCGCAGGGCCGACCTGCGCGCGCTCCTGGCCGAAGGCCGGGTCGAGCTGGTCGGCGGCACGTACAACGAGCCCAACACCAACCTCACCGGCGCCGAGACCACGATCCGCAACCTCGTCTACGGCATCGGCTACCAGCGCGACATCCTCGGCGGCGATCCGCGCACGGCGTGGCAGCTCGACGTGTTCGGCCACGACCCGCAGTTCCCCGGCTACCTCGCGGCGGCCGGGCTGACCGCGAGCGCGTGGGCGCGCGGGCCGTTCCACCAGTGGGGCCCGATCAGTAAGAACTTCAAAGAGGCCAAGAACGACGCGGCGCTGATGCAGTTCCCCAGCGAGTTCGAGTGGATCGCGCCGTCCGGGCAGGGCGTGCTGACCCACTACATGCCGGCCCACTACTCCGCGGGCTGGTGGATGGACTCCTCGGCCTCGCTCGACGAGGCCTGCAAGGCGGTCTACGACCTCTACCGCTCGCTCAAGCCGGTCGCCGCGACGAAGAACATCCTGCTTCCCGTCGGCACCGACTACACCCCGCCCAACAAGTGGGTGACCGACATCCACCGCACGTGGGCCGCCCGCTACGTCTGGCCCCGATTCGTCTGCGCCACGCCGCGCGACTTCCTCGACGCCGTACGCGCCGGGCTGTCGTCGTTCAGCCCGCAGACGCGGGACATGAACCCCATCTACACCGGCAAAGACGTCTCCTACATCGACACCAAGCAGGCACAGCGCGCGGCCGAGGTGGCGGCGCTGGACGCCGAGCGGCTGGCCACGTTCGCCCACCTGCTGGGGCTGGGCGGCTACCCGCACACGGCGCTCGACAAGGTGTGGCGGCAGCTCGCCTACGGCGCGCACCACGACGCCATCACCGGCTCCGAGTCCGACCAGGTCTACATCGACCTGCTGACCGGCTGGCGCGAGGCGTACGACCTGGCCGCCGAGGCCCGCGACAACGCGCTGTCGGCCCTGTCCGGCCAGATCGCGACCGAGGCGCCTGGAGTGGTGGTCGCCAACACGCTGCCGTTCACCCGCGACGGCCTGGCCTCGGCCGTCCTGCCCGAGGGTCACGTGCCCGCCGACGCGTCGGGCGCCCCGCTCCCGGCCGTGGCGGAGAACGGCACGCTCACGTTCCTGGCCCGCGACGTGCCCTCGGTGGGCTGGCGCACGTACGACGTGGTGCCCGGCACCCCCGAGACGTGGCAACCCGTCCCCGGCGTCACCATCGAGAACGACCGCTGGCAGGTCACCGCCGATCCCGCCAAGGGCGGCACGCTCGCCTCGATCCGCGACCGCGCCACCGGCCAGGAGCTCCTCACCGGCCCCGGCAACGAGCTGCGCCTCTACGACGAATACCCCCAGCATCCCGACATGGGCGAGGGTCCCTGGCACCTCATCCCGACCGGCCACGTCGTGGGCTCGTCGGAGGCGGCGTCCACCGGTGTCCGCGCCGAGGCCAGCCCGGTCGGTCAGCGGCTGATCGTCACGGGGCAGGTCGGCGAGATCACGTACGAGCAGGTCATCACCCTGCCGGCCGGCTCCGACCGCATCGACTTCACCACCCGCGTCATCGACCACACCGGCGCCGACCGGCTGCTGCGAGTGCGCTTCCCGGCCCGCGTGGAGGGGGCGCTGCCGGTGTCCGACGTCTCGGGCGCGGTGGTGGGGCGCGGCTTCGCGCTGCCCGACGTCGACACCGCCGAGCATCCGTGGACGCTCGACAACCCGGCCAACACCTGGTTCGGCCTCTCCGCCACCGCGAAGGTCGATCTGGGCGCGGCGGGCGCACGCGCGCTCGGCGTGGCCGAGGTCGTGGTGCCCGCCCTCGAGGACGCCCCGCAGGCCCGCGACCTGGTGGTGGCGCTGGCCAGGGCCGGCGTCACCGCGACCACGTCATCGGCCGCCGGCACCCGCTACGGCTGGCTCGACGTCGACTCCAACCTGCCCGACGTACGCCTCGTGCTGGGCGGCCCCGACACCAACCCGGTGGCCGCCGAGCTGCTCGCCAGGTCCGACGAGGCGTACGCCAAAGCGCTGAGCGAAGGGGCCGCCCGCGTCTGGATCCCCGCCGAGCGCCCGCTGGCCGAGACCTGGCAGCCCAGCGCCGACCTGCGCGACCTGCGCGCCCTCCCGGCCCTCATCGTCACCGACCCCATCGCCGACCTCGTGGCCGACCTGGCCGACGCGACCATCGAGGCCGTGTGCCCGCTGGGGGCCGAGCGGCTCGAAGACCGTACGGTGGCGCTGATCGCGTACGGGCTGCCCGGGTTCGCCGTCGATCCGTCCGGCGCCCTCCACCTGTCGCTCATGCGATCCTGCACCGGCTGGCCGTCCGGCATCTGGCTCGACCCGCCCCGCCGCACCACCCCCGACGGCTCCGCCTTCCAGCTCCAGCACTGGACGCACGAGTTCTCCTACTCCCTGGTCTCCGGGCCCGGCGACTGGCGCGCCCTGCGCCTGCCCGCCGCCGCCCAGGAACACATCACCCCGCTCCACACCCGCGTCCTCGACGCGCCCCAATCAGGCTCCCTGCCGCCCGTCCACTCCCTGCTCACCGTCTCTCCGGAGCGCGACGTCCTGCTGAGCACCCTCAAGGCCACCGGCAACCCGCACGCCCACGGCCTGTCCACCGCGGAGCAGGACGGGCTCGCCATCGCGGAGCAGGACGGGCTCGCCATCGCGGAGCGGGGCGGGCTCGACGAGCGGACCGGTGACGGGGCCGGGCAGGTGACCGGTGGCGGGGCCGGGCGCGAGACCGGCCAGGCGGGCGAGCGCGACTCCGCTCGTTCCTCGGCCCGTTCCTCGGTGACCATCCGCCTGATCGAGTCCACCGGCCTGGGCTCCCGCGCCGAGCTGACCTCCCCCGTGCTCCCCCTCGACACCCTCACCCCCGCCACCCTCCTCGAAGACCCCATCTCCCCCGCGTCCACGCCGACAGGGCTGCCCGGGGCTCCGGCCACCACCTTGGAGGCACCCGGGGCTCCGGCCACCACCTTGGGGGCACCCGGGGCTCCGGCCACCACCTTGGGGGCACCCGGGGCTCCGGCCACCGCCTCGGGGGCACCCGGGGCTCCGGCCACCACCTTGGGGGCACCCGGGGCTCCGGTCACCACCTCGGGGGCGAGCATCGAGCTGGGCGGGTTCGAGGTGGCCACGTACCTCGCCTCCGCCCCGCTCCCGCCCACGGCACCCGAGCTCGCCCGTACGACGGAGCAGGCCCAGCCCGTCTACAGCCGCTACTGGCTGCACAACAAGGGCCCGGCACCGCTCGGCTACCTGCCGGTCTCCATCGCCGTCTCGCCGGGCCTCGTGGAGTCGCCGGAAGGGCCGTTCGAGGTGGAGGTCGTCCTGGCCTCCCATCTCACGGACGCCCCCCACGAGGGCATCGTGGACATCCGCGTCCCGGAGGGCTGGACGGCCACCCCGTCGGCCCGCCCGTTCCGTCTCGCCCCCGGCGGGCACGTCCGCTTCCCCGTCACGGTGGCGCCGCCTGCCGAGCCCGCGCCCGGCCTGCACTTCATCGCCGCGCGCACCCGTACGAACGGGCAGCTCATCGAAGACATCACCACCGTGGCCATCGGCCCGGCCCCCGAGCTGCCGGTCTCCGGCGCGTGGCCCGAGCAGTCCGTCGCCACCAAGGGCACCACCTCTGACACGGCACGTCCCACGGGCCTGTCCGTCACCCCGGTCACCGGCGCCCTCACGCTGCGGCCGGGCGACCGGGCCCGGCTCACCTTGCGGCTCGCCAACACCACATCCGACGAGATCCGCGGCGAGGCCCAGCTGGCCTCTCCGTGGGGCACCTGGGCCATGCTTCCTGAGGTCATCCAGGGCTTCACCGTGGCGGCCGGGGCCACCACCGAGCTGTCGTTCCCGGTGGAGGTCCCCCGCGACCACGCGGCCGGCCACGCGTGGGCCCTGGCCAAGGTCATGTGGTTCGGCCGCTGCCAGTACGCACCGGCAGTACGGCTGGAGGTGACCCGATGACCCCGCCACACCGCCTGGACACGGACACCCGAACCCCGCCGGCCGTCGTGCCGTCAGGAGACGACACGACGACACCGGCCGGCGGGCTGGCCGGAGACGACACCACCACACCGAACAGCGGGCGGACCGAAGACGACACCACCACACCGAACAGCGGGTGGGCCGCTGACGACACCACCACACCGGCCGACGGGCCGACCAAAGACGGCACGACGTCGGTGATCGGCTGGGTGGATGGTCGCCCGGTCCCCCGCGAGCGCCTCGACGCTCGCCTCGCCGCTCTGCGGAACGGCCCCCTCAAGGCTGCCCTTCCCACGCCCGGCACCTCGGAGGACCGTCAGCTCGCCCGCTGGCTCACCCAGGTCATCCTCACCGAGATCCTGTGCGAGTCCACGGCAGCCGACCTCGGCCTGACCCCAGGACCGCAACCGACCTCCGCCTCCTCGCCACTGCCGACCTCGGCCTCCCCGTCAGCACCCGCCCCTGCCCTGGCCTCGCCGCCAGCACCCGCTCCAGCCCCGGCCTCGCCGCCAGCACCCGCTCCAGCCCCGGCCTCGCCGCCAGCCTCGCCGTCGGCGCCGGGCGCTGCCTTGGGAGACCCGGGCGTAAGGGGCGGGACGGAAGCCCTTACCCTCGATCGGGTGGCCGCAGTAGAACTTGGTTCGATCAACGCGGCTGCCTACAACGGCAGCCCCTGGGTGCGGGCCGTGTTCGAGCACGTCACGGCCACGGTGACCGTTCCTGAGGAATGGCGTCGTCCACCGGCTCCCGAACAACCGGCCCGTCACTACGTACGCCACCGCCTCTTCGACACCCTCGCGGAGGCGCAGGCGGCGACGCCGTCCGACCTCGAACCCCTCGGCCCGATCACGCTCGACTCCCTGCCCACCGCGATCGCCGAAGCCCTGCAGAGCCACCCGTACGACACCCTGGTCGGCCCCGTCCGCGACACCCTCGGCTGGCACGTGGCAACCGCCACACCCACGCCACCCCAGGCGAACGACCCTGCCCCTCAGGCGACCAGCCCCGCCTCCGAGACGACCAGCCCCGCCCCTCAGACGAACAGCCCCGCCTCCGAGACGACCGGCCCCGCCGCGCGGACGACTGGACCCACGGCCTTCACCCAAGCGGCCACCACTACGCCGCCGACCCCAATGTCCCCCTCCGCACCACCGACTCAGACAGTCCTCACCTCGTCACCGACCCGAACGGTCCCCGCCACGCCACCAATCCAGGCGGCCCACACCGCTGCACAGCCTCCGGCAGCCGTCGCCTCATCACCCTCCCCGGCGGCCGAGGCCACAGCGCAGCCCTACGTACCGGAAGGAACCGTGCAGACACTGACTCGACACACCTCCCGGCCGACCGGCCCCGACGCCGACCTGCTCGCCGCAGCTCGGCGGAAAGCGTTCGCGCGCTGGCTCGACGACATGCGGGCCAGGAAGGTCACCCTCGTACCCGGCCTGGAGCATCCCGGCGACCCTCGCCAGCCCGACAACCACCACAAACACTGATGAACTGCGTACTTGCCATTGACATCGGAGGGACCAAGCTCGCCGCCGCGCTGGTGGACGAGCAGGGGGCCATCCTGCGCTCCGCGACCCGGCCGACCCCGCGTACGGAGGTCATGTCGGCCCTCGCCGCCCTCATCGCGGAGGTGACGGCCGGCGGTCCCGAGCCGCAGGCGGTCGGCATCGGCTGTGCCGGCCCGCTGGACCTGGCGACCGGCACCGTGAGCCCTGTCAACATGCCGAGCTGGCGCGGGTTCCCGCTGCGAGACGAAGTGCACAAGCTCACCGGGCTGCCGACGCTGCTGGCGGGCGACGCGCAGTGCTTCGCGCTCGGGGAGCACTGGCTGGGCGCCGGACGCGGGTGTTCGTCGCTCTTGGGCATCGTGGTGTCGACCGGCATCGGCGGCGGTCTGGTCATCGACGGCGCCCCGCTCCTCGGCCCCACAGGCAATGCCGGGCATGTCGGGCATATGAGCATCGACCCGTACGGCGAACGCTGCGAGTGCGGCGGTCGTGGCTGCGTGGAGCGTTATGCCAGCGGGCCGAACATGACGCGCTGGGCCCTGGAGAACGGCTGGTCCCCCTCCCTGAACGGCTCCGCAGACTCCCCCGTCGACGAAGGCGTGCAAAGGGAAGGGCTCCCCGAGGCACGCGATCATGGCGGAGAGCGGCAGGCCCAGGGCGGAGAGGGGCAGGCCCAGGGCGGAGAGGGGCAGGCCCAGGGCGGAGAGGGGCAGGCCCGAGGCGGAGAGGGGCAGGCCCAGGGTGAGAAGAGCCGGGGTCAGGGCGGACGGAGGCAAGCCCAGGGTGAAGAGGGCCAGGCTCAGGGCGACGGGCAGCGGCCGGACGCGCGGGCGCTGGCTCGGGACGCCGCCGCCGGGGACGAGATCGCGGTCAAGGCGTTCGAGCGGGGTGCGAGGGCGCTGGCCGGCATGATCGCGTCCACGGCCGCCGCCGCCGAGGTCACGATGGTGGTGATCGGCGGCGGGGTGTCGGCGGCGGGCCCTGTGCTGTTCGATCCGCTGGAGCGGGCGCTCGATGACGTGGCCGGGCTCGCGTTCGTACGGGCTGTCCAGGTGAAGCAGAGCACGCTGGGGGTCCGCGCCGGGCTGGCCGGGGCCGCGAACCTGGCCTGGCAGGCACTCGCGTCAACGACCTGACCGGTGGACGGGCGTTCGCACCCCTCGGTGGTGTCGTTGTGCGTCTAGCGCAGCGCATCACGGCCGCGGGCACGAAGAGGGGTGCTCCGTCTACGGAGATCGCACCGAGGTGGGGTTCGAGTGCCGCTCGATGCCTACTCGGGCGAGTCGATGGGCTCGGGCGAGTCGATGGGCTCGGGCAGGTCGACGGGGCGTCTGCGCGGGGCCGTCTACTCGCGTTCGGCGAGCTGGGCTTCGCGGCGCTCGATGATGCGGCGGGTGTACGGGATGAGTTCCACGACGCGTCCGCCCAGGTATGCACCGATGAGGGCGAGCACCACGAGGACCACGGGGTTCGTGGCGAGGCCGTTCAGGGTGATGAATGCCTGCAGGAACGTGTCGAGGGCCATAGAGGAACTCCGAAGGACGGGTGGGGAGGAGGAGTTCAGGCTAACCGCCGTTAGCGACTGATCGCCAATTAAACGGATAAAAGCGACAAGATTGAGCAAAGTTCCTTGGCGCTCGTGGAGCGGTTCTCCCGGGTTCGCGCGTCGCCCCCGGCCCTGCTCTACTCCTCCGGCACTCAACGCACCCCACGTTCGGCGTCCCGAACGCTGAACGCGCCCGACGCGCGTTCGGGTTACGTCCCGACGTTCGGCGTCCCCACGGTGCGCGCCCGACGTTCGGCGTCCCGAACGCTGACGCACCCAACGCTCGGCGTCCCGCGGTGCGCGCATGACGTTCGGCGTTCCGACGCTGAACGCACCCAACGCTCGGCGTCCGTTCCGTGCACGCCCGACGTTCGGCGTTTCGACGCTGAACGCACCCAGCGTTCGGCGTCCCTTCGGTGAATGCGCCCGACGCGCCGCGCGCACCTCAGCGCTGAGACGTTCCGATACGCCAGAACGCGCCTTAGCGCCCGAGCCATACACGCGCCGCACAAGGCCAGCCGCGCCTGCACGCACCGGAGGCACTCACACACCGGACGCGCCTCACGCACCGGAGGCGCTCACGCACCAGGCGCCCACGCACGCCACGGCGCTCCACGCATCTGACCGCGCCGGAAGGCACCCGAACCACCTGCCCTCACGCCACGCGGCCCTGCGCGCCGCAGAGAAGCTAGACACTCCTGAGCTTGCTCCGTTTTGGCGGACACCGTCGTTGTGGTGGTCAGGTAGCGGCAATGGTCTCGTAGTCGGCGGGGCTGCGGTAGCCCAGGCTGCTGTGGAGGCGCTCACGCACCGGGCGGATCCCTGCACGCCACGGCGCAAGCCCCCGGACGTCACGGCCACGCCCAAGCCACCCACGCAAGCCCGAACGCCCGCACAGGCCCAAGCGACCCGCGCAGGCCCGGGGCGTCATGCGTATGCCCGGACGCCCGGCCAGGACCCGCTCGACCGGCACGCGGCGGGCGTGGACGGTCAGACGCGCGTCACGGTGGGGCATGACGCCTCCGAGCGGTGCAGATTCGACACCTTCACCACATCGGAGGCTTCTTCGATGATCAAGCCCCACTGTCAACAACGCTCGTGGTCAATACTCCAGCGGCGTTCGGCCGTCAGTGGAAGAAGTGGCGGGTGCCGGTGAAGTACAGGGTGACGCCGGCCTTCTCGGCCGCCTCGATGACCTCCGCGTCACGTACCGACCCACCGGGCTCCACGATCGCCCGTACGCCGGACTCAGCCAGCACCTCCAGCCCGTCCGGGAACGGGAAGAACGCGTCGGAGGCGGCGACGGAGCCCGCGACGCGCTCGCCGGCCCTGGTGACGGCGAGGCGGCAGGAGTCGACGCGGTTGACCTGGCCCATGCCGACGCCCACGGTGGCGCCGCCGCTGGCGAGGAGGATGGCGTTGGACTTCACCGAGCGGCAGGCCCGCCAGGCGAACTCGAGGTCGGCGAGCACCTCGGGCGAGGCGGGTGCGCCGGTCTTGAGCTCCCACTGGGCGGCGGAGTCGCCGGAGGCGTCGACGCGGTCGGTGGTCTGGACGAGCAGGCCGCCGTCGATCCTGCGGAACTCGGTGGCGTTGGCGGGGCCTTCGGGGCAGCGCAGCAGGCGGAGGTTCTTCTTGCCGCGCAGCACCTCAAGGGCCTCGGCGTCGAAGTCTGGCGCGATGACCACTTCGGTGAAGACGTCGAAGATCTGCCTGGCCAGCTCTTCGGTGACGGGCCGGTTGACGGCGATGACGCCGCCGTACGCGGAGACGGGGTCGCACGCGTGCGCCTTGCGGTGGGCGTCGGCCACGTCGGCGCCGATGGCGATGCCGCACGGGTTCTGGTGCTTGATGATGGCGACGCAGGGGTCGGAGAAGTCCCACGCGGCCCGCCAGGCGGCGTCGGCGTCGAGGTAGTTGTTGTAGGACATCTCCTTGCCGTGCAGCTGCTCGGCGCCTGCGAGCCCGCCCTCGCCCGCGGTGTAGAGTGCGGCGCGCTGGTGCGGGTTCTCGCCGTAGCGCAGGGTGGCCTTGCGCTCGTACGCGGACCCGGTGAAGCTCGGGAACTCCTCCTCGCCCGCGTACGTGCCGGCGAACCAGTTGGCCACGGCCACGTCGTAGGAGGCGGTGTGGGCGTAGGCGATGCCGGCGAGACGGCGGCGCTCGGTGAGCGTGAAGCCGCCCGCGTCGAGCGCGTTGCGGACATCGCCGTAGAAGGAGGGATCGACGACGACGGCGCAGGTGTTGTGGTTCTTGGCCGCGCCGCGGATCATCGCGGGCCCGCCGATGTCGATCTGTTCGACGCACTCGGCGTCGGACGCGCCGGAGGCCACCGTCTGCTGGAACGGGTAGAGGTTGACGACGACGAGCTGGAACGGGTCGATCTCCAGCTCTTCGAGCTGGGCGACGTGGTTCGGCTTGGTGACGTCGGCGAGCAGCCCGGCGTGTACGCGCGGGTGCAGCGTCTTGACCCGCCCGTCGAGGCACTCGGGGAACCCGGTGAGCTGCTCCACCTTCGTCACCGGGATGCCGTAGGAGGAGATCGCGGCGGCGGTGCCGCCGGTCGAGACGATCTCCACCCCGGCAGCGTCGAGGGCTCTGGCCAGCTCTTCGAGCCCGGACTTGTCGTATACGGCGATCAACGCGCGCCGGATGGCGATACGAGTCACGTGGTTTCCCCTCCTGTGTTGTTGCCGATGCGGACCATACGTCCGCTGACCGTCCAGCCCTCGCGGGCCATCCGGCCGACGGTTTCGACGAGCAGGCGCCGCTCGACCTGCTTGATGCGCTCGTGCAGGACCGCCTCGTCGTCGCCGGGAAGCACGGGCACGGCCGCCTGCGCCACGATGGGCCCGGTGTCGACGCCCTCGTCGGCGAGCATCACCGTGCAGCCGGTGATCTTGACGCCGTAGGCGAGCGCGTCGCGCACGCCGTGGGCCCCGGGGAACGACGGCAGCAGCGCCGGGTGGGTATTGAGCACGGGGAACGCGTCGAGGGTGGGCGCGCCCAAGATCTTCATGAAGCCCGCGGACACGACGAGGTCGGGCTCGTACGCGGCGATACGCGCCGCGATCGCGCGATCCCATTCATCTCGGGTCGCGTAATCACCCAATTTCTCGACAAAAGTCGGGACCTGCGCCCGTTCGGCCCTGACCAGCCCTTCTATGCCATCCCTGTCCGCACCTACCGCGACCACGCGGGCGCCGTACGACGGATCGGCGGAGGCGTCCAGCAGGGCCTGTAGGTTGGTTCCAGAGCCGGAGACGAGGACGACGAGCCGCCCAGCCTTAGACACGCACACTCCAAGTGAGGAAACAGGGTGGGGGTCACAGGGTATCTGTTCATCGTCCGGCGACGCAGAGGAGGTCAGGTGTCGACACCGGTGAAGGCACCGGCAGGCCAGCAGCCCGCGGAGTCAGCGGGCCGCCGAGCGATCTGGTTGGCCATCGCAGCGCTGGCCATGACGTTCATGCTGCCCCTTGCGGGCCTGGTCATGGCGTTGTTCGCGCTGATGGCGGGGATCCGGGCGCTGCCGTTGCTCAAGAGCGAGGGCAAGCCCACGGGCGTGGCGGTCGGCGGCATCACCGTCTCCTCGCTCGCGCTGGTGCTGTCGGCCATGGCCACGGCCATGCAGCTTTATCTCGCGGACGAATACGCCGCCTACCAGGAGTGCATGAAGGGCGCAGGCACGGTGGCCTCGCAGGGCGAGTGCTTCGCCGAGTTCAAGGAGGCGGCGCAGCGCAAGCTTCCCGCCGACGTCCTGCAGATGCTCGGGGCGATGCAGCCGTAACGTGCGCTCCAGGCGATGCGGCCGTGATGGCCGCTGGCCGTGACGGCCGCTGTTCGCGGTCCCAGCCGTACGTGCGCGAGTCGCGGTCCCAGCCGTACGTGCGCGAGTCGCGGTCCCAGCCGTACGTGCGTTAGTCGCGGTCCCATGCGTACGGGCGTTAGTCGCGGTCCCAGGCGTACGGGTCGACGTAGATCACGTGGCCTCCCTTGTCGTCCGACTCGTCCACGATGTCCTTGCGCGGCGGCCGGGGCACCGACGGGTCCGGCCCCGCGGGCCGCGGCCTGGCCTGGGCCAGCGTCTCGGCCTCCGCGGACGCGTGCTCGTCCTGCCAGTCGTCCCTGATGACGGGGATCTCCTGGGTGTCGGCCTCGGTGGCGTCGAGCCAGTGACCGGGCAGCGGGCGCGGGTCGCTCTCGGCGAGCCCGACCTTGCTCGCCGCCCTGGCCAGCGCGGCGCCGGCCTTCCGTACGGGAGCCGCGGCCTTGTCCAGCGGCTTCCTGGCCCGCTTGTTGAGCAGCAGCAGGTTCGTCACACCCGCGGAGATGCCGGCCGCCACGCCGACCTCCAGCGCCACCGACAGCGCCACCTCCCAGGGCGACGGCCCGACCGTGGCCAGCCGCGCGCCGCCGATCGGCCCGCCCGACAGCGCCGCGAGCACCCCGGCCACCAGCCCGCTGGTGATGCCGGTCAGGAACCCCCACAGCGGCGCCGCCTCGTACGACGGAGACGGCGAGATGCGAGCCACCATCACGCCCGCCACCGCGCCCGCCGCGAACGGCACCGCGATCACGGCCATCATCCACGCGGGCACCGGACCGCTCTCGGGCAGGGCGCCCAGCATCGGCAGGCTGGGCACGGTGCCGAGCTGCACGCCCGTGGGCGCGACCAGGGTGTCCGCGCCGATCGCGAACCCGGGCCCGGCGATGTAGGAGAACGCCCAGATGACGGCGTTCAGCAGGTAGAGCAGCTGGAGCAGGATGAGCAGCAGCCCGCCGACGAACCCCGGCGAGAGCACCTCCGACAGCTGCCTGACCTGGCCGAAGTTGAGCACGACAGCGAGCAGCACCAGCGCCAGCCCGGCCACCAGCAGCACCGCCGTGGCCACCGCCGTGCCGACGGTGAGGGCGCGGACGCGCTCGGGCAGCAGCCGCAGCATGACCCGCCACGGCCCGATCATCCTGGCCGTGGCCAGCGAACCGGCCAGGAACGCCAGCAGGAAGTGGCTGAGCAGCGCCTCGCCGATGAACGGCTGGGTGATCTCGTTCCTGGCCACGAGCGCGATCAGGCCGGCCAGCATCGCGTACGGGGCCGCCAGCGACACCCCCGCCTGCACGACGAGCACGAGCTGGGCCCGCCGCCGCGCGCCGGCCTGCTCCTTGGGGCTGTTCTTGGGCAGCCGGGCGGGCAGGCGCAGCCGCAGGTCGGCGTCGCGGGCCATCCACCGCGCCGCGCGGTAGAGCAGGATGGCGGGCAGGATCACCAGGCCGAGCGGCAGCAGACCGACCCGGCCGCCGGGAATCGCGAAGCCCGCGTGGTGCGCGGCCAGCCAGAGCTGCGCCGCCGTACGGAAGACTCCGGGCAGCCCGGCGCCCAGGGTGCCGCGCGGCGCGGCTATCCAGCCGACGAGCGTGAGCGTGGTGAGCACGGCGAGGCCGACACCGAGGGTGCAGGCGGCGGCCAGCATTCCCGACACCGGCAGCGGCCGCCGCGTCTCGTCGTCGTCGCTCGGGGCTCCGGGGAGCTTGCCGAGTACTGACCGGGGGGCAGTACGCAACTGGTCGAGGATCGCCGTCACAGTAGGCGATTTTCTCAATCTTTCCCGACCGAAGCTTGGTTGACGCGCCGGGCATCGCCTTGTTCTGTTCCGCCGTCGCTTCCGGCACAGGCGGCACCCGTCCGGCACCCGGACACGCGCAGGGCTTCGCATGGCGGCATACCACGCGAAGCCCTGTGGGAAACGATCAGCGAGCCTGCATGATCTCGCGCATGAGGCGGGCCGTCTCGGAGGGGGTCTTGCCGACGCGGACGCCGACCTTCTCCAGCGCCTCCTTCTTGGCCTGGGCGGTGCCGGCCGAGCCGGACACGATGGCGCCCGCGTGGCCCATCGTCTTGCCCTCGGGGGCGGTGAAGCCCGCGACGTAGGCGACGACCGGCTTGGTGACGTGCTGCTCGATGTAGGCGGCGGCCCGCTCCTCGGCGTCGCCGCCGATCTCGCCGATCATCACGATCGCGTCGGTGCCCGGATCCTCCTGGAACGCCTGCAGCGCATCGATGTGGGTGGTGCCGATGACCGGGTCACCGCCGATGCCGACGGCCGTGGAGAAGCCGAAGTCGCGCAGCTCGTACATGAGCTGGTAGGTCAGCGTGCCGGACTTCGAGACCAGGCCGATGCGGCCGGCCGTGGTGATGTCGGCGGGGATGATGCCGGCGTTGGAGGCGCCGGGCGAGGCGATGCCCGGGCAGTTGGGGCCGATGATGCGGGTCTTGTTGCCCTTGGCCACCGCGTACGCCCAGAACTCCGTCGAGTCGTGCACCGGCACGCCCTCGGTGATCACCACGCAGAGCGGGATCTCGGCGTCGATGGCCTCCTTCACCGCGTCCTTGGTGAACTTCGGCGGCACGAACACGACCGACACGTCCGCGCCGGTCTTCTCGATGGCCTCCTTGACCGTGCCGAACACGGGCAGGCCCTCGTGGACGGTGCCCGCCTTGCGGGCGTTCACGCCGCCCACGACCTTGGCGCCGGCGGCCAGCATGCGGCGGGTGTGCTTGGTGCCCTCACCACCGGTCATGCCCTGAACGATGATCTTGCTGTTCTCCGTCAACCAGATGGCCATGGGTCACGCACCTACCGCAGCGAGCTGGGCGGCGCGCTTGGCCGCCTCGTCCATCGTGTCAACCAGCTCGACGCCGGGAAGCGCGGCGTCGGCCAGGATCTGCCGCCCGAGCTGGGCGTTGTTGCCGTCGAGCCGGACCACCAGCGGGCGGGTCACGGCCTCGCCGCGGCTCTCCAGCAGCTTGAACGCCGCGACGATGCCGTTGGCGACCGCGTCGCAGGCGGTGATGCCGCCGAAGACGTTCACGAAAATCGACTTCACGTCGGGGTCGGAGAGGATGATCTCCAGGCCGGCCGCCATGACCTCGGCGGACGCGCCACCGCCGATGTCGAGGAAGTTCGCGGGCCTCGGCTTGCCGGGGAACTCCTCACCGGCGTAGGCCACCACGTCGAGCGTGGACATGACCAGGCCGGCGCCGTTGCCGATGATGCCGACGCTGCCGTCGAGCTTGACGTAGTTGAGGTCCTTCTCCTTGGCCCTGGCCTCGAGCGGGTCCTCGGCGGCCTTGTCGGCGAGCGCCTCGTGGTCGGGCTGGCGGAACGCGGCGTTGTCATCGAGCGTGACCTTGCCGTCGAGCGCCTTCACCTGGCCGTCGGCCGACAGGATCATCGGGTTGACCTCGACCAGCGTGGCGTCCTCGTCGACGAAGCAGCACCAGAGCTTCTCGATGAGCTCGGCGGCGCCGTCGAGGGCCTTCTCCGGCAGACCGCCGGCCACCGCGATCTCGCGGGCCTTGGCGCGGTCGACGCCGGTCAGCGCCGAGACGGGGACCTTGGCGACCTTCTCCGGCGTGGCGTGCGCGACCTCTTCGATGTCCATGCCGCCCGAGGCCGAGCAGATGGCGAGGAAGGTGCGGTTGGCCCGGTCGAGCAGGAAGGAGAAGTAGTATTCCTCGGCGATATCGCTGGCCTCTTCGACCAGTACCTTGTGGACCGTGTGGCCCTTGATGTCCATGCCCAGGATCGCCTGAGCCTTGGCCACGGCGTCGGCGGCGTCGTCGGCCACCTTCACACCGCCGGCCTTGCCCCGGCCGCCGGTCTTGACCTGGGCCTTGACGACAACGCGGCCGGTCAGCTGCTCGGCCGCCGACCGCACCTCCTCCACGTTGTGGGCGACGATGCCGCGTGGCACCGGGATGCCGTAGTCAGCGAAGAGCTCCTTCGCCTGATGTTCGAACAGGTCCACGAGGGTCCGTCCTTGCTTATCCGACTGATGTTCGACGGCCCGGGCATCTGTGCTGATGGTCGCGTGCGCTTCGCCGTGCGCGGCTTCGTTCCTCGCTCTGCTCTGTCACGGCGAGCTCCTACGCTCAGGGGTCGTGCCGGGCGTTTCCGCCAGTGAAGCCTAGCCCGAAGCTTGACCTGCCCAGGTCATCGGGTCGCGGTTCTTCCGCTATGTGACGGTGATCTCACTTCTTCAGGGCGGGCGTCAGATCTCAATTGCATCATTTAGCCGACATAAGACCCGCCGCGCGATATATCTTCGTGATCTTCCAATGTCAGGCTTGCTCCCCGCTCTTGCCTTAAATGCTGAAGGAAACTCTATGAAGCGAATTCTCGCGGGCCTGGCGCTGGCGTCGGCGGCCACGCTCGTGACCGCAACGCCCGCGCAGGCCGCGCCCGCGGACCCGGTGAAGGCGCTGAAGAAGCAGTACGCCGCCGGTAAGGGCGTGCGGATCTCCGAGTCCGCCGTCACCAAGGTCTCGGGCACGAAGACCGACGGAACCGTCACCACGAACGGCACCCTCGCTTTCGGCAAGTCCGGAATCGTGGCGTCGGACCTGCGTAGCGGCGGGAAAGGCGCGAGCTTGCTCAGTGCGGCGCCGCCGCGGTCGATCACGGTCGGTAAATACACGTACGCGCAAGGCGGGTTGTTCAGCCAGCAACTTCCCGACGGCAAGAAGTGGGTGCGCTACCCGAACACCGGCATCCCGCGCACCGGCAACCAGCCGCTGGACATCTTCCGGCCCAAGGTGCTCAAGGAGCTCGTGAGCGAGGCCAAGAGCGTCAAGGGCGGCTCGTACCGGGGAGCCATCACCTTCGGACGGCTCGCCAAGCTCTACGGCGAGAAGGTCGACAAGCGGCTCGGCAAGGTCGCCATCAGCTACGTGCTCGACGTCAACTCCAAGGGCCTGGTCAGCCGGCTGCGCAGCCAGTACGCGTTCGACTTCGGCCTGCTCGGCAAGACCACGTCCACCGTGAACACCCGCTACACCGGCTGGGGCAGCAAGGTCACGGTCAAGGCCCCGCCGGCGGACCAGGTCATCGACTACAGCGAGCTCGGCGAGGACAGCGGCGTGCCGCAGGAGATCCCTGACAGTTCGCTGGACGCGCTCAACCCGGTCGAGTAACGACCCCCTTGCGCCGGGTCCCGCTCTTCGCGGAGCCCGGCGTTACGTCTTGTGGGGCCCGCGTTACGCCTTGAGGGCCCGGCGTCAGGCCAACCGACCGCCTCCGAGAGGCCGTTCTGCCCTGCTCCGGCGCCCTTGCCGGGGCAGACCCCCACCCACACGGCCTCACCCAGTGCGTATGGCTTCGCCCTCGTCCGTACAGCTTCGCTCCGTCCGTACGGCCTCACCCCGACCCGCACAGGCGACCGCGCCCTGCCCCCCCCGGAAAGCTCACCAGCCGCCTCGTCGGGGCGACCGCACCCCCGTGCTTTCCAAGCAGCCTCACCAAGCCGGCCCGTACCGGCGACCCCGCCCCCGGCCGGAGGTTCCCTCACCCCGCCACGGCCTCCGCAGGGTCGGGGAGGCGGGTGGGGCGGAGGGCGGCCCATTGGAGGGAGTGGCGGATGCCGTCCTCCAGCGAGTAGCGGGCCTGCCACCCCAGCAGCTCACGAGCCCGGTCGCTGCGGGTGTAGGCGCCGGCCACGTCGCCGGGGCGCGCGGGCGCATCGACGGTCTCGATCGGCCGGTCCGCCACCCGGTTGAAGGCTTCCACCAGCTCGCGGACGGTGGTGCCGGCGCCGGTGCCGAGGTTGATCGCGCCGGTCTCCAGCGAGTCGAACCGCCGCAGCGCCGCCACGTGGGCCTCGGCGAGGTCCCAGACGTGGATGTAGTCGCGGATGCCGGTGCCGTCGCGGGTGGGGTAGCGGGTGCCGGTGATCTGGAACGGCACGCCCTCCTCGTACGCCTCGATCATCTTGCCCAGCGCGTGACTGGGCCGGCGGAGCTGCAGGCCGGTGCGCATGCGCGGGTCGGCCCCGACGGGGTTGAAGTAGCGCAACGACAGGATCTTGATGGGCCGGCTCGCGGCGATGTCGGCGAACATGCCCTCGCAGACCGCCTTCGTCCGCGCGTACGGGCTCTGCGGGGCGAGCGGCGACTCCTCGGTCACCGTGTGGTCGTCGCCCGCCTGGTAGATCGACGCCGAAGAGCTGAAGATCATGCGCGTGCATCCGTTGCGGATGAGGTGTTCGACGAGGTCGAGGCTCTTGGCGACGTTGGCGCGGTAGTAGCCGATGGGGTCGGACACGGAGTCGGGGACGACGATGAGCGCGGCGCAGTGGACGACGGCTGATATGTCGGGATGTTCGGCGAAAATCTTGTCGATGAGCGGCCCGTCGCTGATATCCCCCTCGTAGAACACCCGCCCCTCGGTGAACTCCCGCCGCCCCCTGACGAGGCTGTCGAGGATCACGGGGTCGATCCCCGCATCGAGGCACGCCGAGGCGATCGTGCTCCCGATGTAACCGGCGCCGCCGGTGATCAGTACGCGCATGCCTGAACCCTAGCCAGCCCCGCGACCCCCGCGAGCCGTCCTGTGGACAACACCGCCGAGCCTGTGGAAAACCGGCGTTCCTTTGCCTTCGCGGTATGGCCTAGTGGGCTTCGACGTGCGACATTTCGAGATATGGGCAGGGATGTGCCGGTCGTCGTGTTCAGCAGGGACGACCGCCGGCAATACCGGGAAAAGGTGCACCGCTGCCTCGACGTGTTCGCCACGATGCTGCGCGAGTCCCGTTTCGCGTTCGACCGCCCGCTCGCCGGCCTGGAGATCGAGCTGAACATCGTGGACGCGCGGGGCGAGGCAGCCATGCGCAACGCCGAGGTGCTCGCCGCCATCGCGCAGCCGGACTGGGCCACCGAGCTGGGGCAGTTCAACGTCGAGATCAACATCGAGCCCCAGGACCTGGCGGGTGACGGCGTCCCGAGTCTGGAGAACGACGTACGGGCCCGGCTCAACCACGCCGAGTCCCGGGCGCGTTCCGTGGGCGCGCACCTCGTACTGGTCGGAATCCTGCCCACGCTGCGCGAACAGGACATCGGCGAGGGCACGCTCTCGGCGAACCCCCGCTTCCGCCTGCTCAACGAGCAGATCTTCGCCGCCAGGGGCGAGGACCTGCACCTGCTCATCGAGGGCGTCGAACGGCTCGACACCCACGCCGACAGCGTCACCCCCGAGGCGGCGTGCACGAGCGTCCAGCTGCACCTCCAGGTCAGCCCCGACATGTTCGCCGCGCACTGGAACGCCGCCCAGGCCATCGCGGGCGCGCAGGTGGCGGTCGCGGCGAACTCGCCGTACCTGTTCGGCAAGGAACTGCACAGGGAGACCAGGATCGCGCTGTTCGAGCAGGCGACGGACACGCGGCCGGCGGAGCTGAAGGCGCAGGGCGTACGGCCGCGGGTGTGGTTCGGCGAACGGTGGATCACCAGCGTCTTCGACCTGTTCGAGGAGAACGTCAGCTACTACCCCGCGCTGCTGCCCCTGTGCGCGGACGAGGACCCGCGCGCTGAGCTGGAACGGGGCCGCACCCCAGAGCTGCACGAGCTGACCCTGCACAACGGCACCATCTACCGCTGGAACCGGCCGGTGTACGCGGTCGTTGACGGAGTACCGCATCTGCGCGTGGAGAACCGCGTGTTGCCAGCGGGGCCCTCCGTGGCCGACATCGCGGCCAACGCGGCGTTCTACTACGGGTTGATGCAGGTGCTGCCGTACGACGAGCGTCCGGTGTGGAGCCGGATGTCGTTCCAGGCGGCGGCGGACAATCTGGCCGCTGCCGCACGATACGGTCTTGACGCGCGGCTGTACTGGCCGGGAGTGGGCGAGGTGCCGGCCGCCGAGCTGATCTTGCGGCGGCTGCTGCCGCTGGCGCGTGAAGGGCTTGCCGAGTGGGGTGTGGACGGGGTCGTGGCGGACCGGTTGCTGGGGATCATCGAGGGGCGGTGCCTGACGGGGCGTACGGGGGCGAGCTGGCAGGTGGAGCAGGTGCGCGCGCGGGGCGGCGACAGGCACTCGGCGCTGCGGGCCATGACCTTGGAGTACATCGAACGCATGCACACCAACGAACCCGTGCACACGTGGGACGCGTGACGCCCGTGGCGCGCGCGCTGGTCGCCGCCGTCCTGACGCTGGTGCTGGTCGCGGTCTCCGGTTGCGGGGCGGTCCGCCGGTCGTCCACGGATCGGGCGGGGGACGACACGTTCGAGGGGGACGTACGGACGGCGCGCACGCTGACCGAGCAGTTCTGGCGGGCACAGTTCGAGGAGTCCGGGCGGATCTATCGGCCTATCGCTGACTTCATCCCCTACTCGGGGCGGTTCGGGCCGAGTTGCGGTGATGAGCCTGCCGTGCCCAACAACGCCTTCTACTGCCCGATCGGGCACTTCATCGCGTTCGACCAGGACTGGCTGGAGTCCTTGTGGAGCGAAATGGGGGACGGATCCGTCTATGTCATCATTCCGCATGAGTTCGGGCATGCCGTTCAGGCGCAGCTCCGGACCGGCTTCGAGCTGAACGTCCAGATGGAGCTGCAGGCCGACTGCTACGCGGGCGCCACCCTGGCCGGCCTGGTCAACTCGGGCGCCCTGGCCGCCGAGGAGGGCGACGAGGAGGAGCTGCTCCTCAGCCTCGCGGCGGCCGGCGACCCCACGGACGACTGGCTCGACCCGTCCGCCCATGGGACGGCGGAGCAGCGGCAGGCGTCGTTCGCCACCGGGTACCAGGAGGGCGTGGGCGCCTGCTGATCGGGCGGGTCGCGTCGCCGGACCCGCGGTCGGGCTGGGCCTTGCGCAGTGAGCTCAGATGGCGAGCGTCGCGTCGGCCGACATCACGGCGACGAACGTCACGTCGGTGTGTCAGGACCAGGCGACATGCGAGACGAACGTGACGACAGGGACACGCCACCAGGCCCTGGTAACACGCGACGCTCCAGCGGCCCCTGGTGTACAAGCGACGCGCAGCGGACCCGAGCGCACAAGCGACGCGCAGCGGACCCGCATGGACAAGCGACGCGGCAGCAGACCCAGGCTGCAGGAATCGACGATCGGCCTGATGACCATCGACGACATTGCGGAGGACCGTTGGGGCGCGGACGTCGCACCACCCGCGGTCTGGGATGCCCGCGGTCTCGGACGCCCGGGATATGGGACACCCGGGATCTGAAACGCCCGGGATCTGGGACACCCGGGATCTGAAACGCCCGGGATCTGGGACACCCAGGATCTGGAACGTCGGGTCTGCGACACCCGGGATCTGGGACGCATCACCACCTGGTCGTACACCACAGTTCAACCCACAGGATGATGCCGCCGATCTTCCTTTGGGCCTACCGTTGCTGCATGCCACTGGAGGAGATCGGCTGGTTGCGCAGGGGGGCGTGCCGCACCAGCGACCCTGACCTCTTCTTCCCCCTCGCCCCCACCCCCATACAGGAGGCCCAGGCCAAGGCGATCTGCGCCGGCTGCCAGGTGCTGGAGGAGTGCCGAGCATACGCATTAGACGCCGGAGAGGCGGAGGGCATCTGGGGCGGCCTCACCCCCGCAGAACGCCGCCGCACCCGCCTAGCCCGCCCCACCGCCTCCTGACCCAGGCGACCAAACAGCGCACGTGAAGCCGTGCCCACGCCCGCAGCTCACAACGGCGACAACTCCACGACCGGCACCCCAGCACGTGGACTTCGCCGGGGCGAGCGACCCCGCGGCCCAAGCGGCAGTGGGAGTAGGTCAGGTCGTGGGCCTGGGGGCGCGTGCGGGACAGGCTCTGTGCGGGACAGGATGCCCGTGCGATCCGCGGGATGCCCGTGCGGTACGCGGGTTGCCGTGCGGGGCTCGGCTCGCCGTGTAAGACGCAGGGCGGCCGCGCGGGGCTCAGTAAGCCGCGCGAAGCGCGGCTGGCGGCGCAGGCCCGCCCAGCCGTGCGGACGCGCAGAACGGCTACGCGAGTCGCGCGGGCAGCAAGGCGAGACGCGGGACGACCGAGCGCAGCCGCGAGCCGCGCAACGTGAGCAGAGGACGCGCACGCTGTCCGAGAGACGCGGAGCGACTGCGCAAACGACGCGCGCGGCCGTGTGGAGACGACCAGACGGCTGCACAAACCGCACGGGCAACCACGGCCGTGCAAAGACGATGGGACGGCTGCGCGAACC
The DNA here is from genome assembly GCF_042751225.1 of Nonomuraea fastidiosa. Taxonomy (NCBI): domain Bacteria; kingdom Bacillati; phylum Actinomycetota; class Actinomycetes; order Streptosporangiales; family Streptosporangiaceae; genus Nonomuraea; species Nonomuraea fastidiosa. Next base: position 3,935,110 of record NZ_CP170570.1, on the reverse strand, counting down.
GCATGGGCACCGCGGAAGGCACGAGACGGTCGACCATGACACGGGACACTGCCGGGGGCGCAGGGCAGCCACCCAGGGCTCGGGAGCGCAAGGCGCCGGGGTGGCCGTCCAGGGATCGGTGGGCTGCGCGAGGCTCGCGTGGCCGTGCGGCACTCGCGTGGCTCATTGGGCTCGCGTAGCCGTGCGGCGCGGGACTTCGGATGGCCGTGCAGGACTCGGATGACCGTGCAGGACTCGGATGGCCGTGCGGGACTTCGGATGGCCGTGCGGGACTCGGATGACCGTGCAGGACTCGGATGGCCGTGCGGGACTTCGGATGGCCGTGCGGGACTTCGGATGGCCGTGCGGGACTTCGGATGGCCGTGCGGGACTCGGATGGCCGTACAGGGCAAGGGGCGGGAAGCAGGGACGTAGCCTGCAAGGGTGCTGCTTCGCTCGATGGCCGTGCTGGCCGCCGCCAACGTGCTCAACAACAAGGTCGCTCCGCGCCTCGGGCCCCTGACGTCCACGGTCGCCACCGGCGCGCTCGTGGCCATGGCGCGCAGGTCCGGGCTGACGTGGGAGGAGATCGGGTTCGAGCAGGGGCGGCGGGGGGCGGTCGCCGGGGGTGTGCTGGCGGCGGCGGTGGCCGCGGTGTACACCGTGGGCGTCGCGTCGCCGCGTACGAGGCCGCTCTTCCACGACGAGCGGGCGCTGTCGTTGTCGCGCGCCCGGGTCGTCGAGGAGGCGCTGCTTCAGGTTCCTCTCGGGACGGTGCTGCTGGAGGAGGTGGGTTTCCGAGGGGCGCTGTACGGCATGCTGCGCAAGCGTCACGGCACGGTCGCCGCCACGGCCGTTTCCTCCGGGCTGTTCGGGCTGTGGCACATCCTGCCGTCCATCGACATGGCCAGGGCCAACCCGGCGCTGGGCGCGCTGACGGCCGGGGAGTCGCCGGGTCGGCTCGACGCGGCCCGGGTGGTCGTGGGCAGCGTCGTGTCCACGGCGGCCGCCGGGGTGCTCTTCTGCGAGCTACGCCGGCACCGTGGGCTCCTCACCCCCGCCATGCTCCACCTGGCCACGAACTCCCTCGGCTACCTCTTCGCCCGCGTCTCCGCCTCGCTTGCCACCCTCGACCGTCGGTCCGTGCCAGAACGTTCTCCAGCGTCAGGCCGGATGGCGGGCTGAAGTTCTCGTCGGCGACGTAAGACGTAAGCGGCAGAGGAACACGTGCGCCGGGGTTACGGGAGGGGCGGGGCGGTGAGCGGAGGATCAAGGACCTGGGGAGCGGGGCGAGGGGGTCAGGCAGTGGGAACTACCTGGAAGCCTTCGGCGTAGTGGTCTGGGCCGAAGCCGGCCTGTTCGGCCCACGCCGCGAAGCGGCTCCTGACGAAGTCGGTGAAGCCTTCGACGTGGGAGACCTGGCTCACGTGGGACTGCAGGGCCGCGAGCTTGCGCTCCATGGTGGCGGTGATGTCCACCCAGTGGTCGGGGGTGGGCCCGCCGGTGAGCCAGACCTCGCGTACGGTCCACGCCTCCAAGCCTTCCTCCTTGAGCAGCTCGGGGAACGCGTACGGGTTGCGCGCGTCCGGATAGACGGCGTCGAGGGCGGCACCGCCGACGGCGCGGTGGTCGGGGTGGCTGGGGGCGATGAACTTGTAGTTGCGGTCGGGGTGGTGGGTGATGACCAGGTCGGGTTTGACCTGGCGGATGACGCGGGCGATGTCGCGGCGGAGCTCCAGCGTGGGGGTCACCCGGCCGTCGGAGTAGCCGAGGAAGCGTACGTCGGTCACGCCTACGGCCTTGGCGGCGGCGAGCTGTTCGGAGCGGCGGAGCTGGGCCATGCCGGAGTTGTCGAGTGCGCGCTCGTTGCCACCCGCGTCGCCGTCGGTGACGAGCAGGTACGTGACCTGTACGCCCCGATCGACGAACAGCGCCACCGTCCCCGCCGCGCCGAAGTCGACGTCGTCGGGGTGTGCGGTCACCACGAGCACGCGGTTGATCTCGCTTTCAGCCAGCATGATCCCTCTTTCCTGACGCACTCGGGGGCCGACCGGAGCGCCCGTCGCCGGCATCCGGGCGTCTTTTGTCGGTGAAGCGTCTTACCCTGGGTGGGTGCCGACCCAAGTCTCTGTTGACCACCCCTTGCTCGATGGCCTCAACGCACAGCAGCGCGAGGCCGTGATCCATCATGGCAGTCCCCTGCTCATCGTGGCCGGGGCGGGCTCGGGGAAGACGCGGGTGCTCACGCACCGCATCGCCTACCTGCTGGCCGAGCGCGAGGTGCATCCCGGCGAGATCCTCGCCATCACCTTCACCAACAAGGCCGCCAAGGAGATGAAGGAGCGCATCGACAAGCTCGTCGGTCCGCGTTCCCGGGCGATGTGGATCATGACGTTCCACAGTGCCTGCATGCGGATCCTGCGGCGTGAGGCGAAGCGGCTGGGGTTCCCGTCCAGCTTCTCCATCTACGACCAGGCCGACTCGCAGCGGCTGATGGCCATGGTGTGCCGGGAGATGGATCTCGACCCCAAGCGCTATCCGCCGCGCTCGTTCTCCGCGCAGGTGAGCAACTTCAAGAACGAGCTGGTCGACTACGAGACCGCGCTCGACCGGGCGGGCTCGCATCTGGAGAAGACGCTCGCGCAGGCGTACAAGGCCTATCAGCTCAAGCTGACCGAGGCCGGCGCGATGGACTTCGACGACATCATCATGAACACGGTGACGTTGTTCCAGCTCTTCCCCGACGTCGCCGAGCACTACCGGATGCGGTTCAGGCACGTGCTGGTCGACGAGTACCAGGACACCAACCACGCCCAATACGTCCTGATCAGGGAGCTGGTGGGGCATCCTGAGCTGCGCACCGACGACGGCGAGCTGGTGCGTTCGGGCAGTGACATGTCCGAGCTGTGCGTGGTGGGCGACGCCGACCAGTCGATCTACGCCTTCCGCGGCGCGACGATCCGCAACATCCTGGAGTTCGAGCGCGACTACCCCGACGCCCGCACGATCCTGCTGGAGCAGAACTACCGCTCGACCCAGAACATCCTGGCCGCCGCCAACGCCGTCATCTCCCGCAACGAGTCGCGCAAGCCGAAGAACCTCTGGTCCGACCAGGGCGACGGCCCCAAGATCGTCGGGTACGTCGCCGACAACGAGCACGACGAGGCCATGTTCGTCGCCCAGGAGGTCGACCGGCTCAGCGACGAGGAGGGCGTCAAGCCCGGCGACGTGGCGGTCTTCTACCGCACCAACGCGGCCTCCCGCGTGTTCGAAGAGATCTTCATCCGCACCGGCCTGCCCTACAAGGTGGTCGGCGGCGTGCGCTTCTACGAGCGCAAAGAGGTCAAGGACCTGCTGGCCTACCTGCGGGTGCTGGCCAACCCCAACGACGTGGTCTCGCTGCGGCGGATACTCAACGTGCCCAAGCGCGGCATCGGCGAGCGGGCCGAGGCGATGATCGAGGCGCTGTCGTCGCGCGAGCGCATCTCGTTCTGGGACGCGCTGCGCCGCGCCGACGAGGCCCACGGGATGGCCACGCGCTCGCTCAACGCCGTACGCGAGTTCGTGGCGCTCATCGAGGAGCTGACCGGCAAGGCCGAGGGCATGCCGCCGTCGGCGCTGGCCGAGGAGGTGCTGGTCGCCACCGGCTACCGCGCCGAGCTGGAGGCCTCGGAGGACCCGCAGGACGAGTCCCGCCTGGAAAACCTCAACGAGCTGATCTCGGTGGCCCAGGAGTTCGAGGAGGCCAACCCGGAGGGCACGCTGGTCGAGTTCCTGGAGCAGGTGTCGCTGGTGGCCGACGCCGACCAGATCCCCGACAACGACGGCGGGCAGGGCGTGGTGACGCTGATGACCCTCCACACCGCCAAGGGCCTGGAGTTCCCGGTCGTGTTCCTGACGGCCATGGAGGACGGGGTGTTCCCCCACGTGCGGTCGCTCGGCGAGCCCAAGGAGCTGGAGGAGGAGCGGCGGCTGGCCTACGTCGGCATCACCAGGGCCCAGCAGCGGCTCTACCTGACCCGGGCGGCCGTGCGCAGCTCGTGGGGCGCACCGTCGTTCAACCCCGCGTCCCGGTTCGTCAACGAGGTGCCGGCCAAGCTCATCGAGTGGCGTACCGACCCGGAGAAGTCCGCCTGGAGCGCGGCCACGCGGCGCGAGCCGGCCGCGCGCCCGGCCCCTGCCAAGAAGGGCGGGGGCGGCCGATCGGTGCCGTCGCTGGCGCCCGGCGACCGGGTCTCGCACGACGCGTTCGGGCTGGGCACGGTGGTGTCCGTGGACGGGGTCGCGGAGAAGACCAAGGTGAAGATCGACTTCGGTAGTGGCGGGGAGAAGACGCTGTTGCTGGCGTACGCGCCGCTGGAGAAGCTCTGAGCCGCACTTCTTCTGAAGCTCTGAGCCGGATCTTCTGCTGCAGCCGGCGGTACGGGCCGGCGGTACGGCGCTGCGCCGCGCCGCCGCTCCTGAAGGGCTGTCGCCCCGCCTTTCCTGAAGGGCCGGCCGTACGACGGTAGAGCCGCGCCGACCGCCGGGATTCCGCTGGTTCGGGCGTTCACGTACCAACGGCGCAGGGCCGCTCCCCGGTGCGGGGTGAGCGGCCCTGCGGCGGAACTCCAGAGGCAGGTCAGCTGCTCTTGAGCGCGCTGCCCTTCTTCCACTGGGTCCAGTTGAGCTGCCAGTAGCTCCAGCCGTTGTTCCACTGGAGCTTGCGCTTGGTGCCGGTGATCTTCACGACGTCGCCGCGCTGGGTGATCTTGTAGAACCACTTGGCGCCGGCCGGGGTGGCGCGGACGCAGCCGTGGCTCTGGTTGGAGCGGCCGAGGTACTGGTAGTAGCCGGCGCTCTGGTGGACGTACTCACCGCTGTCGGAGATCCGCACCGCCCACGGGATCTCCTCCTTGTAGTAGCGGGGATCCTTCGGGTCGGTGACGCCCATCCAGGAGGACGTCATGGTCTCCACGGCCTTCTTGCCCATGGTGAGGTGAACGCCGCTGGTGGTGAGGTAGACGTCCACGCCGTTGCGGATGAGGCCGCCCTTGCCCGCGCTGATCGGGATCTTCTTCGCGAGCTTGCCGTTGCGGTACACCTTCATCTGGTGCGTCCGGGTGTTCACGACGGAGATGTTCTTCGCGCCCACCGCGAACGTGCGCGAGACGTCCTTGGCGCCGGTGTTGCCGGGCAGCTCGGACAGTCGCGCGGTGAAGCGCACCTTCTGATACGGCTTCCAGTACGTCTTCGTCCGGTAGATCACCTTGCGCTTCGACACCCAGCGCCAGGCCCCCTCGACCGGCTTTTCAGGCTGCACGTCGAGCAGCGCCTCGACCTGTGCCTTGTTCTTCACGTCGCGGTCGAAGGTGACGATGATCGGAAACCCGACCCCGACCTTCTCCGTCTTCTCCCCCATCGGGGTGATGTCGGCGATGCCCAGCTTGACCTTCTTCGCCGTACGGGCCACGCCGGACCCGGAGGTCGGAGTGGCCTTCGGAGCGGCGGTGGGGCTGGTCGTGACGGCCGCCGGGACGACGACCGCGCTCTGGGCTTGGAAGGCGGGGGCGCTCTGCGCCGCGCAGGCCGACGCGGCGGCGAGCGCGACCAGGGCCGGAAGCATCCGGGTGACGCGCTTCAAGGGGGTACTCCTGGACTAAGTGCTTTCGACTACCTCCTTATCTGACAAACTGGGCAACCGATTCGACTGCCTAATGCGGGTAACTTTCTCGTAACGTCCAAAACTGAACAAAAACCTGCAAGATGGGTGGCCTTCAGAGGGAGGTCAGACGCGCCAGTGCCCCACCGCACGGGGGAACGGCCCAGGTGGGCAGCAGGTAGGCAGCAGGTGGCCACACGGAACGACGAGCACGCGGCCAGTGCGCGACCTCCGGGGAAAGCGGCCAGGGGCCGGTGGTCAGTGTGCGGCCTCCTGGGGAAGGACCCGGTGGCCGGTGCGCGACCTCCAGGGAAGGACCCGATGGCCAGCGCGCGACCTCCAGGGAAGGACCCGGTCGCCAGCGCGCGACCTCCAGGGAAGGACCCGGTCGCCAGCGCGCGACCTCCAGGGAAGGACCCGGTCGCCAGCGCGCAACTGCCGGGAGCAAACCCGGTGGCCCGTGCGCACGACCCCTCGGGAAGGGCCGGGTGGCCGACGTGCGACCGGCGGGGCCGGGCCAGGCGGTCTGGGAGCAAGCCCGTTCTCGCGCCCGGAGGGCTGCCGGAGCAGGCGGCTGGGGGCTGTGAGGGAGGGCCGAAGCGACCGGGGCGCTCAGGCAGGTGAGCAGGCACCCACTGGCGGAGCCGCTCACGGGGCCACGTAGGTGGCGGCAGGCTGCCGCCGTCGCCAGGGTGACGAGCAGGCGGGCCTGCGAGCGGCAGCTTGCACAAGAGGACCGTGCGGGGGGCGCAGGGCTGACGCCCAGCGAGGCAGCGGACGAGCCCACGGACGGCCGTCCAGCCGCGCTGCCGAGCGATCCGATGGGCGGCCGCTCAGCGGGACTGCCGGGGGCGCGGCGGAATCGTGCCGGCGCGGCGGAATCTGGCCGGCGCGCGGGGCCCGGGCGGCGCGCGGCCCGGGCGGCGCGGCGAGCCGCCGTTCAACAGACGGCAGGTCGCCGATCACACGAGACGGCTGGGCGGCGCGGCGAGCCGCCGTGCAGCGGAGCGGCCGGACGAGCCCACCGGCGGCCGTTCTGAACGGACGATCAGAGCGGGACGGCGAGCCGCCGTTCGAAGGCGAGGGTCAGACGAGGCGGCGGGCGGTGGCCCAGCGGGAGAGTTCGTGGCGGTTCGAGAGCTGGAGCTTGCGCAGCACCGACGACACGTGCGTCTCGACGGTCTTGACCGAGATGAACAACTCCTTCGCGATCTCCTTGTACGCGTACCCGCGCGCGATCAGCCGCAGCACCTCGCGCTCCCGCTGGGTGAGCGAGTCGAGCTCGGGGTCGATGGACGGCGCCTCGGAGGAGGCGAACGCGTCGAGCACGAACCCGGCGAGCCGCGGTGAGAAGACCGCGTCGCCCTCGGCGACCCGCTTGATGGCGTCGGTCAGCTCCTTGCCGCTGATGTTCTTGGTGACGTAGCCGCGAGCCCCGCCCCGGATGACGCCGATGACGTCCTCGGCCGCGTCGGACACCGACAATGCCAGGAACCGCACCTGCGACCCGGACCCGAGCACCCGCCGCAGCACCTCCTGGCCGCCGCCGCCCGGCATGTGCACGTCAAGCAGGACCACGTCGGGCTGGTGCTCGGCGATCGCCTGGACCGCCGACTCGACGTCCTCGGCCTCGCCTACCACCTCGATCGAGTCGCCCAGCTCGGCGCGCACGCCCGATCGGAACAACCGGTGGTCATCGACGATCAGTACGCGCGTCATGCCTTCTCCACCTTCATCGTCAACATCACTTCCGTGCCCTCACCCGGCGCGGTGCGGATGCGGGCGGTGCCGCCGTGCCGCTCCATTCTGCCGATGATGGACTCCCTGATGCCCATCCGGTCGACCGGGATCGCGTCGAGGTCGAACCCCTTGCCACGATCCTTCACGAAAATCGTGACTTCTTCACCCTCGACCTCCGCGTACACCGAGATGGACGGACTTTCAGAGTATTTCGCCGCGTTGACCATCGCCTGGCGGGACGCCTTCAGCATGGCGGCGAGCTTGCCGCCCGGGTCGAGGTCGATGTCGCCCACGCAGACCACCTCGATGGGCACGCCGTGCGCGTCCTCCTCCTCGGCGGCGATCCTGCGTACGGCCGCCGCCACCGTCGCGTCGGCGTCCTGCGCCGGCTGGTAGAGCCAGTTGCGCAGCTCGCGCTCCTGGGAGCGGGCCAGCCGCGTGACCTCGCGCGGGTCGTGCGCCACCCGCTGGATCAGGGTGAGGGTGTGCAGCACGGAGTCGTGCACCATGGCCGCGACCTCGGCGCGTTCCTCCTGGCGGATGCGCTCGCGCCGTTCGAGCTGGAGCTCCTTCCACAGGCCGGCCAGCCAGGGGGCGGCGATCACCGCGAGGCCGCCCACCACCACGACCGTGAACAGCAGCCCCTGGCTGGCCTGCACCAGCTCGCCCTGGGAGTACAGGAAGCCCGCCGCACCGATCACCACCAGCGCGACGCCGAGGAGCGTGCGCACGCGGTTCTTCCTGATGCTCTTGGTCGCGCCGCTCATCCAGCTCCGGCGCCGCTCCGGGTCGGCCTGCTGCCACAGGATCAGCGCGCCGATCCCGCCCACCGCGAACGGCAGCATGCCGATGCCGCCCTGCGAGGCCCCCGTCAGCCAGCCGAACGCCAGCAGCGCCACCCCGATCGCGCAGAACGCGGCGAGCTGGCTCCAGTCGCGCGGCGGGATCTGCCCCTCATGCGGCTCGCGCGGCGTCACCATCCACAGCACCGCGTACGCCACCGCGCCCACCCCGCCCACGACGGAGAGCAGCACGAACATCAGCCTGATCACGACCGGATCGAGCTTGAGCTGTGCCGCGAGCCCCTGGGCGACACCACCGAGCAGGCGGCCCTCCATGGGGCGCAGCATCCGGCGATAAGGCGTGTCGCCGCTCTGCTCGGCGAGTGTCTTCTGGTCAGCCATAACATGGCCATGGTCACATGCCTTGGGGTGAAGAGGCATCAGGGAACGGCCCCAGGGTCCGGTCAGGGGTCTCCCGGATGCGGGCAAGGCTCGCGCGCGCCACGATGGGGTACATGACGCAAGCACCGCCAAGGCAACCGGCCTCGCCCCCCTCCCAGCTGCGACGCAGCAGCGAGGGACGCTTCCTCATGGGAGTCTGCGCCGGGCTCGGGCGGTACACCCGCATCGATCCCGTGGTCTTCCGCGTCGCCTTCGCGGTGCTGCTGCTCGGGTCCGGTATCGGGCTGTTTCTGTATCTGGCGGCGTACTTGCTGATGAAGGAGCCGAACGGGCGGCCGGGGATCATCGAGCAGTGGACGCGGCGCGACTTCGACGCCGAGACCGTGATGGCGCTGCTGACGGCGGTTCTGGCGTTCGGGCTGGCGATCAATCTGGCCACCGTGTGGCTGGACATGGGCTCGCTGGTGGTCGGGGTGTTCCTGGCCGTGTCGCTGCTGGCGGCGCACACGCACGGCGTCGATCTGGTGGCGCTGGTCCGGTCGATGCCGGAACGTCTGAGCCGCCGGCGCCCGGCCGGGTCCGCCGCGTTCGACTCCGGCCACAACCCCGCCTTCCCGGTCTCCGCGCCGGGCTTCGGCGCTCCCGCCGGTGCGGCTCCCCCACCACTGCGGTACGCCGCCCGTCCCCGGTTACCGAGCCGGGCCGCGACCGGGCGGACTCCCCCGTCGGCCCGCCTCCCACTGCGGGCGTCCCGGAAACATCCGGTACGAGTACGCCGGAGACGACGGCTCCCGGCGCGGCGGACGCGCCTCAGGAACGTGCGGCGGCCATGCGCCAGGAAGCGGTGCCCGTCGAGGAGGCCGTCAGCGACCCGCCCGGCAAGACCAGCCCGGCCACGGCCATCGAGGGCCTGCGCCAGGCCGCGGCGGGCGTACGCGACGCCGCCTACCGAGCCAGCCGCCACCGCCAGGGCGACCGCGACACGGCGACCCCGGCTGTGAACGCGCCGGACGCGCAGACTCCTTACGCTGCCGGGCAGGCGGCACAGGACGACGCAGGAGCGCAGCCACCGCACGCAGGCGCGACGTCTGAGGACGCGGCCGCGCAGGCTTCCCACGCGAGCGCACAGGCCCAGGACACGGACGCAGCACACGCCCAGGACGCGAGCGCGCACGCCCAGGACACGGACGCAGCACACGCCCAGGACGCGAGCGCGCACGCCCAGGACACGGACGCAGCACACGCCCCGGACGCGAGCGCGCAGGCCCAGGACACGGGCGCGCAGACGCAGGACGCGAGCGGGCAGGCGGAGGACACGGACCCCGCCGCAGCGCCGGAAACACCACGCCCCACCTCCCGGGACTGGGAGGAGCGGCAGTACTGGCGGGAGCAGTTCGAGGGCCCGGCGTCACCGGAGGCGGTGACGGCCGAGCACCCGGTGCCGCCGTACGCGCAGGAGGGCTCGTACGCGCAGCAGGGCTACCGCCCCGACCCGCCGACGGCGGTGGATCACGGGCAGGGCGAGCCGTTCGCCCCGCACGGCCCGTACCGCCCGCTGGATCCGGCCAGGCGGGCGGCCGCCTACTCGCCGTACGATCCGGCGCTCTACCGGCGTCCGATGCCCGCGCCGGGACCGCACCCGCGGCCGCCGCATCGGCCGCAGCGCGCGCCGCAGCCGAAGTCCTACATCGGCGCGATAACCATTCTGCTCGCCATCATCGTTGGAGGGATCGTCGTGGTCGCACAAGCCCGGTCGGCCGCCGGGGTGAGCCCGACCATCGTCGGCGGCGCCATGCTCATCACCATCGGCGCGGGCCTGCTCGTGGCCGCCTGGTGGGGCAGGGGCGCCGGTCTGGTGGCGGGCGGCACGGCGGTGGCGCTGGTCGTGGGCATGGGGTTCGTGCTCGGAGGCATGCCGAAGAACATCGGCCCGGCGGAGTGGGTGCCGACGAGCGTGGCGGAGGCCGGCAGGCTGTACGACGTGGGAGTGGGCGACGGCAAGCTGGACCTGTCGGAGCTGGAGCTGCCACCGGGGTCGAAGGTCACGTTCAACGCGGCGGTGCAGGCGGGCGAGCTGGAGGTGATCGTGCCGCCGACGGTCAGGGTCGAGGTGCACGCGACGAACAAGGTCGGCGACATCGTGATCGGCCAGTCGCTGCGCGGCGGCGTGGACCTGAAGGTGAACAAGGTGCTGGAGCCTGAGGTCGATCCGGAGGGCAAGGTCTCGACGATCGTGCTGAACCTCAAGGGCGGCCTCGGCGACATGACGGTGCGCCATGCGGCGTGATCTCGAGGAGCGGCCGCGCCGCGTGCACAGAACGGACTGGATGGCGCTGCTGAGCGGTGTCCTGTTCATAGTTTTGGGAATTTTGACGGTGACCCGCGCGCTCACGGATCCGCTGGTCCTGGTGGGCGTGCTGGTGCTGGGACTGGCCTTCGCGGGGCTGGTGGCGATCATCTCGAAGGCCGTCCGCGGTAAGTGACCCTTGACCGGGCAAGACACCGGCGTAGGTTCGGAGTGTCCGCTTTTCCCCCTGCTAAGTGAGGGAGGACGTATGCCCCGAATCACCGTCACCGTCGACGGGGTCAAGTACGAGGAGGACGTCGAGCCGCGGCTTCTCCTCGTTCACCTGCTACGAGAGCGGCTGGGCAAGACCGGCACGCCCGTCGGTTGCGACACGAGCAACTGCGGGGCCTGCACGGTCATGCTCGACGGCAAGAGCGTCAAGAGCTGTTCGGTGCTGGCCGTGCAGGCCGACGGCTGCGACGTCGTCACCATCGAGGGCCTGGGCGCGAACGGCCAGATGCATCCGATGCAGCGGGCCTTCCACGAGGAGCACGCGCTGCAGTGCGGCTACTGCACGCCGGGCATGGTCATGGCGGCGATCGACCTGCTCAGGGAGGATCCCGAGCCGTCGGAGGAGACGATCAGGCAGGGCCTGGAGGGCAACCTCTGCCGCTGCACCGGCTACTGCAACATCGTGCGGGCCGTCCGCAAGGGCGCCCAGGAGATGGGGCAGGCGGTGAGCACGTCATGACCGTCCAGGAGATCGGCCGTCCGCGCAGGCGGAAAGAGGACACCAAGCTGCTGACGGGGCGCACGCAGTGGACGGACAACCTTTCCCGGCCCGGCATGCTGCACGTGATGTTCCTGCGCAGCCCGATGGCGCACGCGAGGATCACGCGGGTCGACGTTTCCGGGGCGCGCGACCTGCCAGGAGTGGTGGCCGCGTTCAGCGGCCAGGACCTCGCGGATGAGCAGGGCAGCCTGCCGTGCGCGTGGCCGGTGACCGAGGACATCGTGATCCCGGACCATCCGCCGATGGCGGTGTCGGAGGTCCGGTACGTCGGCGAGGCCGTGGCCTGCGTGATCGCGACCGACCGGTACCGCGCGGCCGACGCGCTGGACGCGATCGAGGTCGACTACGAGCCACTGCCGGCGGTGCTCGACATGGAGGAGGCGCTCGCGCCGGACAGCCCGAAGGTGCACGAGGCGGGCAACAAGGCGTACAGCATGAAGACCGTCTCGGGCGACATCGAGACGGCGTTCAGGGACGCGCCGGTCGTCATCGAGCGGACGTTCCGGCAGCAGCGGCTCATCCCGACCGCGATGGAGCCGCGCGCGGTGCTGGCCGACACCGACGGCGAGTCGTTCACCGTCTACTCGTCCACGCAGATCCCGCATGTGCTGCGGGTCATGCTGGCCGTGGTGACCGGCATCCCCGAGCACAAGCTGCGGGTGATCGCGCCCGACGTGGGCGGCGGGTTCGGCTCGAAGCTGCAGGTCACCGCGGAGGAAGTGCTCTGCCTGGTGCTGGCGCGCAAGCTCGGCAGGCCGGTGAAGTGGACGGAGTCGCGCTCCGAGGGCAACCTGACCGTGCATCACGGCCGCGACCAGATCCAGCGCCTCCGCCTCGCGGCCGACGCCGACGGGCGTATCCGCGGGCTGAAGGTGGAGCTGCTCGCGGACATGGGTGCGTACCTGCTGCTGCTGACGCCGGGCGTGCCGCTGCTCGGCGCGTCGATGTTCAACGCGATCTACAAGATGGACGCGTACGAGTTCGCCTGCACGGGCGTGTTCACCACGAAGATGCCCACGGACGCCTACCGGGGCGCGGGCCGGCCTGAGGCCACGTTCGGCATCGAGCGGATGATGGACGAGCTGGCCGCCGAGCTGAACCTGGACCCGCTGGAGGTGCGCAGGCGCAACTGGATCAAGCACGAGGAGTTCCCGTACACCACGATCTCGGGCCTGACGTACGACTCGGGCAACTACGAGGCGGCGACCGAGCGTGCGCTTTCGCTCTTCGGCTACGACAAGCTGCGCGCCGAGCAGGCCGACCGGCGTGACAGGGGCGACCCGGTGCAGCTCGGCATCGGGGTCAGCACGTACACGGAGATGTGCGGGCTGGCGCCGTCGCGGCTGCTGGCCGAGGCCAGGTTCGGCGCGGGCGGCTGGGAGCACGGCGCGGTGCGCATGCTGCCCACCGGCAAGGTCGAGGTCGTCACCGGCAGCTCGCCGCACGGTCAGGGCCACGTGACGTCGTGGAGCCAGATCGTGGCCGACGCGCTGGGCGTGCCGTTCGAGGACGTCACGGTGCTGCACGGCGACACGGCGATCGCGCCGAAGGGCATGGACACCTACGGCTCGCGCTCGCTGGTGGTCGGCGGCATCGCGGTGCTCAAGGCGTGCGAGAAGGTCAAGGACAAGGCGCGTACGCTGGCGGCGCACCTGCTGGAGTGCTCGCCGGACGACCTGGAGTTCGAGGCCGGGACGTTCAAGGTGCGCGGCACCGACTCGGCCAAGACGATCCAGGAGCTGGCCTACGCCGCGTTCACCGCGCACGACCTGCCCGACGGGGTGGAGCCGCGGCTGGACTCCGAGGTCACCTTCGACCCGGAGACGTACTCGTTCCCGCACGGCACCCACCTGTGCGCCGTGGAGGTGGACACCGAGACGGGCCAGACGAGGATCCGCTCGTACGTGGCGGTGGACGACATCGGCAAGGTGATCAACCCGCTGATCGTCAACGGCCAGTTGCACGGCGGCATCGCGCAGGGCATCGCGCAGGCGCTGTTCGAGGAGGCCGTGTACGACGCCGAGGGCAACCTGCTGACCACGACCATGGCCGACTACCTGCTGCCGTCGGCCGCCGACCTGCCCGGCTTCACGCTGGACAGGACGGAGACGCCCTCGACCACGAACCCGCTGGGCGTCAAGGGCGTCGGCGAGGCGGGCACGATCGCCTCGACCCCGGCCGTGGTGAACGCGGTCGTGGACGCGCTGCGGCCGTACGGGATCAACGACGTGCAGATGCCGTGCACGCCGGAGCGGATCTGGAGGGCCCTGCAGGAGCGCGCGCAGGAAGGAGTGCGGCCATGATCCCCGCGCAGTTCGACTACGTGCGTCCCGGTTCGGTCGCCGAGGCGTGCGAGGTGCTGGCCGGTGACGAGGACGCCAAGGTCCTGGCGGGCGGCCAGTCGCTGCTGCCGCTGCTGCGGCTGCGGCTCGCGTACCCGTCGACGCTGGTGGACGTGGGCCGGCTGGACGAGCTCAAGGGCGTGCACGACCGGGGCGACCACGTCTACATCGGCGCGCTGACCACGCACGACGAGGTCATGCGTTCTCCGGTGGTGCGGGCGGGCTGCCCGCTGGTGGCGCAGGCGACGGCGCACGTGGCGGACCCGGCGATCCGGCACCGGGGCACGTTCGGCGGCTCGCTGGCGCACGCGGACCCGGCCGGTGACCTGCCCGCCGTGGTGCTGGCGCTGGACGCTGTCATGGTGGCGGTCTCGGCGCAGGGCGAGCGGGAGATTGCGGCGTCGGAGTTCTTCGTGGACTACTGGGAGCCGGCGCTGGCCCAGGGCGAGATCCTGGCCGGCGTGAAGATCCCCAAGCTGGGGGAGGGGTGGGGCTTCCACTACGAGAAGTTCCACCGCACCGCGCAGTCGTGGGCGATCGTCGGCGTGGCGGCCGCGGTCAAGCGCTCGAACGGCTCGATCGCCGAGGCCAGGATCGGGCTGACGAACATGGGCACCACCCCGCTGCGGGCCACCGCCGCGGAGAGCGCCCTGAGCGGCGTGGAGCTGGGCGACCGGGTACGCCAGGCGTGCGAGGCGGCGGCGGAGGGCACCTCGCCCCCGGCCGACCTGCACGCCCAGCCGGACTACCGGCGACATCTGGCCAGGGTGCTGACCTACCGCGCGGTCCGCGCCGCGGCCGGAGCGCCCTGACGACGTGACGGGGGCGCCCTCTTCCGGGGCGTCCCCATCCTCCGGGGCGCCCCGCCGTGCCGGGCGACCCCGGTCTTCCAGGGTGTTTCCATCGCGACGTAGTGTCACAGCATCGGCAGAAGGAGCGGATCGATGGCGATGCGGTTCGAGCACGAGTTCACTGTTCCGGTCCCGATCGAGCAGGCGTGGGCCGTGCTGCTCGATGTCGAGCGGGTCGCGCCGTGCCTGCCGGGGGCGACGCTGGACACCTTCGAGGGTGACGAGTTCACCGGCAGGATGAAGGTCAAGGTCGGCCCGATCACGGTGACCTACCGGGGCACGGCCAGGTTCGAGGACGTCGACAAAGACTCCTACTCGCTCACGATCCAGGCGTCGGGCAAGGAGGCCAGGGGCACGGGCACCGCCTCGGCCACGGTCAAGGCCCGCATGCGGGCGCGCGAGGAGTCCACGCTGGTGACGGTGGAGACCTCGTTCAACGTCACGGGCAGGCCTGCGCAGTTCGGGCGCGGCGTGATGGCGGAGGTGGGCGGCAAGCTCATCGAGCGGTTCGCGGCCAATCTGGCCGAGCTGCTGTCGGAGCCCACCGTGGAGCAGGTGGAGCCGGCGCAGCCGTCCGATGGCGGGCCGCACGAGGAGGAGCGGCACCTGAGCGCGGTCCCCGAAACCTCGCAGGAGGCGGCACAGCAGGCGGCACAGGAGGCTGCACAGCGGGCGGCCGAGGAGTCGGCACGGGAACGGCGGGTCGACTCGCTGCGCTCGTCCCGCACGCCCGACGAGGAGGCGCTCGACCTGCTGGAGATCGCCGGGCAGCCGCTGCTCAAGCGCGTCCTGCCGATCGCGGGCGCGGCGGCCGCGCTCCTTGTCATCATCTGGGTGATTCGCCGGATAATGCGGTGATTTTGGGCAAATAGTCCATCAAGTCCGGTCACTTCTCCCGGGCCGGGGGAAGTGCCATTCCCGCCGGGTTCGTCAAACGGGGGGATGTGCGATGCCGGATTGCACCGTGGTCGTGATCACCTACAACGACGCGGCCCGCCTGCCCAGAGCCGTACGTTCCGTGCTCGGCCAGTCGCTGCGCGACCTGGAAGTGATCATCGCCGACGACGCCAGCACCGACGGCACGCCCGAGGTGGCCCGGCGCCTGGTCGCGAGCGACCCCCGCGTCCGCTACCTGCGCAGGCAGGTCAACAGCGGCGGCTGCGGCGCGCCGCGCAACGACGGCATCGACGCCGCGCGCTCCCCGTACGTGATGTTCCTCGACAGCGACGACGAGCTGCCGAGGCACGCGTGCAAGAGCCTGCTCGCCGAGATCGAGCGGACCGGGGCCGAGTTCGTCGCCGGCCAGATCTCCCGGCTGCACGAGTCGAACGGCCGGCTGTACCCCTACTACCCGTCGCTGTTCGCCCGGCGGCGCGTGGTCGAGGGCATCAGGCAGGAGCCGGAGCTGTTCCTCGACAGCTTCAGCACCAACAAGCTCTACGACGTGCGGCTGCTGCGCGACCGCGTGCTGCGCTTCCCCGAGGACGTCCACTACGAGGACCACGTCTTCGCCGCCGAGCTGTACGCGGTGACCCGCAGGTTCGCGATCGTGCCGTGGACGGTCTACCACTGGCACCGCTCGACCGCGAACGACTCCATCTCGCTCAGCATCGCCGACCTGGAGAACGTGCGCCAGCGGGTGATCGCGGCCCGGCTGAGCGACGACATCCTGCGCGAGCACGGGGCCGCCGACCTGGTGCCGCACCGGCAGTACCGGTTCCTGCGCCAGGACCTACGGGTCTATCTCAACCCGCTGCCCGCCCGCGACCTGGTGTGGGTCAAGGAATTCGCCTCGATCGTGCGGCCGTACCTGGAGGAGATCCCCGGCGAGGTGCTCGACCGGCTGGACCCGCTGGACCGGGTCTGCTCCCAGCTCATCCTCGACGATCGGATCGAGGATCTGCGGGTGGCGGCGGGCTCGCTCACCGGGCCGCGCGCCGCCCCCAGGACGGCGGTGCAGCGCGGCGGGCGCACGTACTGGGGCAGCACGCCCTCCCCCGGCATGGACATCACCCGGCTGCGGCTGGCCGAGCTGCCGTTCAGCGCCTCCCGGCTGCGGCACGAGGTGATCGACCTGTCCTCCGACGGGCGGCGGGTGCGGATGACCGTGCGCACGTACGATCCGTTCGGCGCGCTGCCGCCGGAGTGGATGGCCTTCCTCCAGCTCGGCCGGCTGCGTGTGCCGATCGAGCCGCAGCCGTCGGCGGAGGGCGCGTACGTCACGCGTGTCGAGTTCACGCCGCCCGCCGCCAGGTGCGAGCCGCGCATCGGCTTCATCCGGCTCTCCGACGGGCTCACCACGACCGACCGGCTCATCGTGGACCCGCGTACCGAGCCGATCGAGCTGCGCGGCTGCACGGTCGGGGTCGAGGGGTACGCGGCCTACCTGTGCGTGCGCCCCGACTCGATCACCAGGGCGGTGCTGCGGCGGGTCAAGCAGAAGGTCATCAAGCGGATCAGCACGCCGCGGACGAAGCTGCTGGCGTACAAGCTGCTGGTCAGGGTGCTGCCGCCGCGCAAGAACCTGGCGCTGTTCGAGTCGGACGTCGGCAAGAACTACAGCGGCAGCCCGCGCGCCATCTACGAGGAGATGCGCAGGAGGCGGCTGCCCATCGAGGCGGTCTGGTCGGTGGCCAGGGGGCGCGGCAACTTCCCCGCCGACGCCAAGCTCGTCCGAAGGGGAAGCTGGCGCTACGTCTACACCATGGCCAGGGCCGGGATCTGGGTGGACAGTCACGGCTTCCCGCTCGACTACCCCAAGCCGCGCGGCACTCGCTACCTGCAGACCTGGCACGGCCAGGGCATCAAGTCGATCGGGTTCGACGCGCCCGACCTGCGCGGCGACTTCGACGGGCCGCGGGCGCGCTGGCGGGCCGCAGTGGCCAGGTGGGACGCGCTGGTCGCGCCGAGCGCGGAGTTCTCCCGGCTGTTCCTGCCGTCCAACGGCTACGCGGGCAAGGTGTACCGGTGCGGCACGCCCCGCTGCGACGCGCTGGTCAAGGCGGGCGGCCGCAGCGACGGCGCCCTTGAGGTGCTGCGGCGGCTCGAAGTGCCGCCGGGCAAGCGGGTCCTGCTGTACGCGCCGACGTACCGCGACCGGGCCAAGGGCAGCGGCCGGTCGGTGCGGGTGGACCTGGAGCTGCTGGCCGAGGAGCTGGCCGACGAGTGGGTGGTGCTGCTGCGCACGCACCCGGTCGAGCGCTACCGGCCACCCGAGCGCCTGCGGCACTTCGTCCGCCCCGCGGGCTCCTATCCGGAGATCAACGACCTCATGCTCGCCTCGGACGCGCTGCTGACGGACTACTCCTCCGTCATGTGCGACTACGCGCTGACCGGCAAGCCGATGGTGTTCTTCATCGACGACTGGGACGAGTACCGCCTGTCGGAGCGCGGCGTCTACCACGACCTGCCGTCCATCGCCCCAGGGCCATGCGTGACGACCACGGAGGAGCTGGCCGAGGTGCTGCGCCGCCTGCCCGCCGTGCACGAATCCTACGCCGAGCGCTACGCCGCCTTCCGCCGCATGTGGTGCGCGGAGGAGCGGGGCGACGCGGCGGCGCGGATCGTCTCCGACTTCTTCGAGGAGGCCCGGTGAGCAGCGTCGTGTTCACCTGCCTGGACGCCGACACGCTCGGCGGCATCCAGCAGGTCACCCACACCCTGGCGCAGGGGCTGGCCGAGCGCGGCCACGAGGTGCACGTCATCGGCCTGCACCGCACGGGCCGCCCGTTCCGGTACGTGGACGCGCCCCGCTACCACCGGCACCTGATCAGCCGGCGGCCCGCCGACGGCCCGATCGCCCGCAGGCTGGCCGACCGGCGGCTGAGGGAGCTGCTACGGGAGATCCCGCCCGGCTACGCGGTGCTGACCTCGCCGTCCGTGGTGGCCCGCGTGTCGGGGCTGCTGCCGCGCGGCTTCCGGCCGATCGGCCAGTATCACGGCTCGTACGACCACGCCCGCGGCTGCTGGCACCTGGCCTCGATCCGCCGCCACTACCCGCCGCTCGACCAGGCGCTCTTCCTCAGTGATGACGACGCCGTGCGCTTTTCTGA
Organism: Nonomuraea fastidiosa; assembly: GCF_042751225.1. Lineage (NCBI taxonomy): Bacteria > Bacillati > Actinomycetota > Actinomycetes > Streptosporangiales > Streptosporangiaceae > Nonomuraea > Nonomuraea fastidiosa. Next base: position 3,916,241 of record NZ_CP170570.1, on the reverse strand, counting down.
GCACGCGCTGCTGCCGAACGCGGGCGCGCTGCCGAACCCGCTGGCCCGCTGGCCGCAGGAGATGTCCAGGCTGGACGCGCCCCGGGTGCTGGGAGTGGGCCGGCTTGAGGGGGTCAAGCGCTTCGACCGGCTGATCAGCGCGTTCGCCAGGTCGCAGGCGCCGCCGCCGTGGGAGCTGCACCTCATCGGCGACGGCGGCGAGCTGGAGCGGCTGCGCGCGCACGCCGAGCGCGAGGGCGTGGCCGATCGCGTGGTGTTCCGCGGGGTGGTGCCCGCCGAGCGCATGCCGGGCGAGTATCTCAACGCCTCGATCCTGGGGCTGACCAGCGAGCACGAGGGCCTGCCGATCGTGCTGCTCGATTCGGCCGCGCACGGGGTGCCCGCGGTGGCGTTCGACGTGTCGGGCGGTGTGCGCTCCGCCGCGCCGGTGCTGGTGCCGCCCGGCGACGTGGCGGCGTTCGCGGCGGAGCTGGCCCGGCTGGTGTCGGACGAGGAGGAGCGGCGCAGGCTGGGCGCCGACGCCCGCGCACGGGCCGAGGCGTTCCGCCTCGACCACGTGCTGGACGGCTGGGAACGGGTCTTCGCCCACATCGAGCGCTGACCCGGGCCGAGCCGGTCACACCGGCTCGGTGAGCTCCTTGCGCTGCTGCGGCACGCCGGCCAGCGACCGCTGCCGCGAGGTGAGCAGGGCGGCGACCGGGCTGGGCTCGCGCAGCCGGTTGATCCGGTCGCGCATGTGCTTGCGCATCCTGCTCGCCTTGCGCTTCTGCATCGTCTTCTGGGCCGTGGTGATGTGCTCCTTGGACGGCTTGGGCGCGCCGCTCAGCTCGTAGCCCATCGACTCCAGGCGGTCGCCGAGCATGTGCTCGCACAGCGAGATCTCCCAGGGCTCCAGCCGGTTGGCCCAGCTGCCGACCCGGCTGCGGGTGACCTCGCGGTGGGTGTTGCTGTGCCAGACCTTGTGCTGCGGCACGGCCACGCTGGCCGCCTCGCGCGGCGAGATCATCGCGGGCGAGAATTCCTCGTCGAGGAAGTGGCAGAGCTTCTTCAGCTCGGTCATCGGGTCGTCGGTGAGGTCTTCGTAGCGCAGCTCGTAGTAGGTGTCGTCGGGCAGCGTACGGCGCAGCTTGCCGCCGGCGTCGATGGCCTCGGCCCAGGTCGAGATGGCGTGGAAGGAGTCGAGGGTGTACCAGGGCATCTCCTTCAGCGAGGCCACGCAGTCGCGGCCGTCCCTGATGAGGTGGATGAACTGGGCGTCGGGGAAGAGCCTGAGCAGCATGTCGACCTGCTTGACGTAGCTGGGCCGCTTGTCACCCCAGCGGACCTTGTCGAAGCGGTCGGCGTACATGCGGAAGGCGGTGCCGAACACCGAGCCGAGCGAGCCGGGGCCTTCGACGACCTGCTGGACGAACTCGTCCTTGTCGATCTTCAGCTCGCGGAACTTCGTGCTGCGGTCGGTCGCGATCCACTGCGCCAGCGCGCGGCGCCGCTGGGGGACCCGCAGGTCGCCCCACTTGCGGCGGCGGTAATAAGCGGGAACGAGGAAGCGCGTCTCCGGCGGCACCGCGATGCGCGGGTGCGAGTGGAGCATGAGCTGGAGCATCGTGGTGCCGGACCGCGGGCATCCGATGACGAAGACTGGCCGGTCGTTCATGTCGTACTAACCCCCGAAAACTTAGACGAGAACGTGCTCTCGGCTCTGCTGAGGCGAGCCCACGCCGTGCCTGCGCGTGAAGAGCCACATCCGGTACACAAGGAAGACCTCGTTGGCGAGCAGCAGCGCCCCCGACGTCGCGGCGAGCGGGATGAGCGCCCACGCCCCCGCGATGGGCGCGATCACGAACACCGCCGCGTGAAACTCGATGCCGCTCACGAGGTGCGAGCGCACGCGATGACGGGCCAGGAACCTGTTGAGCCTGCGGAAGAACCGGTGGAAGGTCCGCGACCGGGGCGTACGCCCCCGCGGCTCGCCCTCCGGGTGCTCGGTGAGGAAGGGATCCGGGCCGACCGGGTCCACCCCGAGTGGATCGGCCCCTAGTGGATCGGCGCTGATCTGCTGCGGGCCGCCCAGGAGGTGCGGTTCGGCCTCCTGCCGTTCCTCTCTGATGGCCTCGCGCACGCGCTTCATCTGCGGTGCGTTGACGTATCTGAACAGGTCCAGGACCGCCACCGCCGCGCCGAGCACGACGTAGCGCACGTCGCCTGTCAGCGCGTACTGCCCGTACGCCAGCCCCCCGGCGCACAGGACGACCCTGATGCGATCCCCCACGTAGTCCAGCCAGAGGCCGAACGGCGTGCCCGTGCCCTTCAGCCGGGCGATTTTGCCGTCCACGCAGTCGATCATGAAGCTCAGATAGAAGAAGCCCGCGCCCGCTATGAGGTGGTTCGCCGCGAAACATGCGGCCGACACCGTGCCGAGGACCAGCGAGAGCACGGTGAGGGCGTTGGGCGTGAGCCGGGTGTGGTTGGCGACGGGAAGGGCGACCCGGCAGGCGACCGGATCCACGAAATAGACGGTCCACCAGGAGTCTCTCCGCTTGCGTGTCTCGTAGACGTCATCCAGCGAATAGGTCCTCATGGATCCCAGCATGACCACGCGACGCGCCGAAGCGATTACGCTCTGGAACTACTGGGGGATGTCCATGCCTGTTCTTGACCATCCCGGCACTGACCCCAGCGACGACCACCGCCACGTTCCCCCCGACTCCCCGTCGCGGCACCAGCCCTTGAAGACCAGGCCGCGCATCTCGGCCCGCACGCCGAGCTTCCAGGGGCGGGCGGCGCCGGCCAGGCGGGCGGGGTCCACGGTCGCGATGACGCCGTAGCGGCCCTTGCGCCGCACCTCCAGCGGCACCCTGCGGCGGCCGTCGCTGAGCCAGAGGTTCACCTTGGGCACCTTGCGGTCCACCCGGTGGATGCCGACGTGGACGCGCAGCCGGTACTCGCCGCCCGTCCAGGTCCACTCCTCGACCTTGGCGATCAGCTTGAGCTCGTCGCGGGCGTCGAACACCTCGTCGGGGATGCGCAGGCGGCGGTCGCGGAAGAACGGGTAGTCGCCGTACCAGCCGGTCGTGCGCCAGCCGCGCGGCACCACGCGGGCGCTGTCCTCGCGTCCGCGACGGAACTCCCGCACGGTGCGCAGCTCCCGCAGCAGCCCGCGCCGCAGCAGGTGCAGCTCAAGGCGGCGCAGCGAGGGCGCGCTCGCCAGCACGTGCGGCCCCAGCTCGGCCAGCCAGGCCCGGCCCAGCTCCAGCAGCGGCCCCGGGTCCTGCGATCCCTCCGCGCACCGCTCCAGGGCCTGGAACAGGAAGACCGTGTCCTTCTCCAGCACGAGCGCGTCGAACCCGTCGAGCAGCTCGGGCGCGCGGTCGTCGAGGAACGTGCGCACCGAGCGGATGGCCGACAGCCGCTCCTGGAGGTTGGGCAGCTCGGAACGGCGCTGGGTGATCGAGGTGCCGCCCTCCTCGCGTTTGCGCCAGTGGTAGACGACGTCGCCGACCATGTCCACGCCGGTCGCGAGCACGTGGGCCTGCATGGCGACCGGCACGTCCTCGTAGATGCCGGCGGGGAAGCGCAGGCCGCAGCGGTCCCAGAAGGCGCGCCGGTACACCTTGTTCCAGACCGTGCGGTCCCTGATCAGGACCGGCTTGTCGGTGATGTGCGTGCACAGGTGCGGCCTCCTGAACACCTTCTCGTGCAGGACCGACTCTTCGAGCTCGCCGTCCACGAGCCGCCGCACGGCGCCGGTGGCGAGGTCGGAGCCGGTCTCGGAGAGCGTGCCGACCAGCCGCTCGTACGCCTCGGGCGGCACCACGTCGTCGCCGTCGGCGAAGGCCAGGTACGTGCCGCGCGCCCTGGCGATGCCCCGGTTGCGCGCAGGACCCGGCCCCATGTTGTGCTGGACGACCAGGACGAAGCGGCTGTCGCGCGCGGCGAAGTCCTCGGCGACGCGCCCGCCGCCGTCGGTGGAGCCGTCGTCCACGACGATCACCTCGATGTCCTCAAGGGTCTGCGCCGCCAACGACTTCAGGCACTCGGTCAGGTACGGCTCCACGTCGTGAATGGGGACGACCACGCTGAGCAGGGGGATCATGCCTTATTGCTCCTTGCACTCGGTGTGCGTTCGAGGGCAGCATGCCGTGGCGCCCGCCCCGCCTACGCCTGCGATGGCCGTCCCTGATGAGCTCTTTACCGAGCACGTAATCCGCTACGTTGTGCAAAGGATCGAGCACGAACGGTAGGGGGAGCCGTGTTGAGAGCAGCCCGCGAGGACGACCTGCCGGCCATGCGCCACTGGCGCAACCACCCTCGGGTCCGCGCCACCAGCTTCACCACGCACGAGATCACGCCGGACGAGCACGCCCGCTGGTGGGCGGCCACCCGCGCCGACACGAGCAGACGCGTGCTGATCTACCACCACGAGGGGGCCGCCGCCGGGGTCGTCACCTACACCGGCATCGCGGGCGGCGCCGCCCACTGGGGCTACTACCTCGACCTCGACGGCCTGGAGCGGCAGGGGCTGCTGCTGCCCGCCTGGATCGGCCTGGAGCGCGCGGCCATCCAGCACGCCTTCGGCCCGCTCGGGCTGACCACGCTGCGCGGCGAGGTGCTGGCCGGCAACGAGCCGGTGCTGCGGCTGCACCGGCGGTTCGGCTTCGCCGAGGTGGGCTCCTACCGGCGCGAGATCGACGGCGTGCCGCGCGACGTCGTCACCATCGAACTCAGGAAGGAGCACGCATGATCTCCATCGGGGGGCGGCCGATCGGGCCCGGGCATCCGCCGTTCGTCGTCGCCGAGATGTCCGGCAACCACAACGGCAGCCTGGAGCGGGCGCTGGCCATCGTGGACGCGGTGGCCGACGCCGGGGCCCACGCGCTGAAGCTGCAGACGTACACGCCCGACACGCTGACCGTCGACTGCGACGCGCCCGCGTTCCGGGTGGGCGACGAGCACGAGCTGTGGGGCGGCGAGACGCTCTACCGGCTCTTCGAACGCGCCAGCACGCCGTGGGAGTGGCACCGGCCGATCTTCGAGCGGGCCCGCGAGCGCGGGCTCGTCGCGTTCTCCGCGCCCTTCGACCCCACGGCGGTCGAGCTGCTGGAGAAGCTGGAGACGCCGGCGTACAAGATCGCCTCGTCGGAGATCGTGGACCTGCCGCTGATCCGGCTCGCGGCCGGCACCGGCAAGCCGCTCATCATCTCGACCGGCATGGCCACCGCCGCCGAGATCGACGCCGCCGTCGCGGCGGCCAGGGGCGCCGGGTGCACGCAGCTCGCCGTGCTGTCCTGCACGGCCACCTATCCCGCGCCGCCCGGCGAGAGCAACCTGCGCTCGCTGCCGCTGCTGTCCGCGCTCACCGGCGCGGTGGTGGGTCTGTCGGATCACACGCCGGGCATCGGGGCCGCGCTGGCGGCGGTCGCTCTGGGCGCGTGCGTGATCGAGAAGCACGTGACGCTGTCGCGGGCCGACGGCGGCGTGGACGCCGCGTTCTCGCTGGAGCCGGCCGAGCTGGCCGCGCTGGTGGCCGAGAGCGAGCGGGCCTGGCAGGCGCTGGGCGAGCCGGTGATCGGGCCGCGGCCGTCGGAGCGTGAGGGGCTGCGGTTCCGTCGTTCTCTGCATGTCGTACGCGATGTGCGGGCGGGCGAGCCGGTCACCCCTGAGAACGTGCGCTCGATCCGGCCCGCCGGTGGGCTGCATCCCGACGCTTTCGACCAGGTCGTGGGACGGCGGTTCGTCCGTGATGTTCCGCTCGGTACGCCGCTGAGCTGGGATCTGATCTAGCGCCACTCACGGCTGGATCCGAGGCTTCCGCAGGAGCCGGCGTTTCGGCAGGAGGGCGAGGAGGGCGTCGGCGACGCGCTCCCTGCCTTTGCCGTCCACCAGCCCCCGGCCTCGGCCGCCGAGCTCGTCGCGGGCGGCGGGGTCGGCGAGCAGCCGCGCCAGCACGCCGGTGGCCTCGCCACAGGGGGACGGGCCGAGCGGGGCGGCCGCGCCCAGGCCGACCAGTTCCTCGTAGCCGATGAGCTGGTTGTCGGCCACCCAGGTCAGCGCCGTCGGGACGCCGAGGTGCAGCAGCTCCCAGACGGCCGAGCCCGCCGCCGTCACCACCAGGTCGGCCGCCGCCATCAGCTCGGGCAGCCGGTCGGTGGGCGGGATGACGGTGATCGAGCCGGCGTCGAACGGCGCCGGGCTGACGACCGTACCGGAGAAGGGCAGGCCGGTGGCGTTGAGCGCGTCCGCCCAGCGAGGGGCGACGCCCGCGCTGTCGGTGCCGCCGAAGAAGCAGAGCACGCGCGGCGGTCCCGGCTCGCGCGGTGGCCGCGTACGCGCCCGCACGCTGTCGCGCAGCAGCACGTAACGGGCGCCGGCAAGCCGCCGGCCCGGCAGCGTGAAGGGCCGTCGCTCGGCCCCGAGGTTCTGGTCGAGGTAGAGGTCGGCCTCCTGGCCGAGCGGGTCGCCGTCGATGATGGCCAGCACCGGCAGGCCCGCCGCCCTCAGCGTCGCCCCGGTGTCCTGCGGCAGCGCGTACGAGTCGAGTACCACCGCGTCCAAGGCCAGCTCGCGGGCCAGTGCCGCCAGGCCGGCGGGCTCGCCAGGGGCCGGGACCAGCGGCAGCCCGCGCCCGTCGAGCTGGGCCCGCGCCCACGGCGAGTCGCGTACCTCGCCCAGGAAGACGACCTCGACGCCGCGGGTGACCAGCTCCTCCGCGAGCGCCACGCAACGTACGAGATGGCCGACCCCGCTGCGCGCGCCCGCGTCACAGCGCACCCCGACGCGCACCGCCCCGCCCGGCACCTCGCCCGAAGACCCGCCGGGCGAACCGCCCGGCACGGCCGCGCCCAGAGACCCGGCGCTCACGCGTCCTGGAGTGCCTTCTGCCGGACGTGGGCGTTGAGACCGCACACCTCGGGATGCTCGCGCAGCCACCCGATCAGCGTTCTCGCCGGGACGCACCGGTCGCCGAGCGCGGCGACGACGGCGGAGATCAGCCGCCAGTCGTCCTCGGTGTCGAGCGTCACCCGCAGGTCGCCGGCCGCCGGGCGGTAGGTGAGGCCGAGCAGCCGGGACTCGCCGGGATGCTCGTACAGGTAGGAGGTGACGTGGGTGCGGTGGAAGCCGGTGGCCTCACGGTCGGCCCTGGCCAGCGCGGAGCGCCCGGCGATCTCGACGTCGAGCCCGCGCGGCAGCGTGCGCTCCAGGCTCGTGCTCAGGTAGTCGAGCCCGGGAACGGCGCGGAAGACCAGCGCGGCCTCCCTGATCACGGCCGGGTCGAGCAGCGGGCAGTCGGCGGTGAACCGCATGACCGCGTCGCACCGGCGCCCGTCCAGCGCCTGCACGAACCGGGTCAGCACGTCGTCGACCGGCCCCCGGTGGCAGGCCACGCCGAGCCGGTCGCACTCGCGGGCCACCGCGTCGTCGGCCTGCTCGGTGGTGGTGGCGACGAGCAGGTCGTCGAGCGCGCCCGCCTCGCGCGCCGCGCGTACGACCCAGGCGAGCACCGAGCGCCCGCCCAGCTCGCGCAGCACCTTGCCGGGCAGCCGCGTCGATCCCATCCGAGCCTGGATGATCCCCACAATCCGCACCGAAGCCCCAATCCCCCGTGTGACTCTTCGTCATCGTGTGGTCGCGCTATGCTACCGGCTTGCCACGACGACTACAGCGCCGTCCGGCGCACTCAGGGGGCCACGTGAGCATTCTCAGTGGATCGTCGATTCTGATCACCGGAGGCACGGGGTCCTTCGGCAAGGCCTTCATCCGCCACGCGCTCGACTCGCTCGGGGTCCGCCGCCTGGTGGTCTTCTCCCGCGACGAGCTCAAGCAGTACGAGAGCAAGCAGCTCTTCGGCGACGACGAGCGCCTTCGCTGGTTCATCGGCGACGTACGCGATCGCGACCGCCTCACCCGCGCCATGCACGGCGTCGACCACGTCGTCCACGCCGCCGCGCTCAAGCAGGTCGACACCGCCGAGTACAACCCGTTCGAGTACGTCCGCACCAACATCGCCGGGTCGCAGAACGTCGTGGAGGCCGCCATCGACTGCGGCGTGCGCAAGGTCGTGGCGCTCTCCACCGACAAGGCGAGCAGCCCCATCAACCTCTATGGGGCCACCAAGCTGGTCGCCGACAAGCTGTTCGTCTCGGCCAACCACTACGCCGCCGCCCACGAGACCCGCTTCTCCGTCGTGCGCTACGGCAACGTCGTCGGCAGCAGGGGCTCGGTGGTGCCGCTCTTCCAGCGCCTGGCCGAGCAGGGCGGCAGCCTGCCGATCACCGACAAGCGCATGACGAGGTTCTGGATCACGCTGGAGCAGGCCGTCAGGTTCGTGGTCGACTCGTTCGACCTGATGCAGGGCGGCGAGCTGTACGTTCCGCGCATCCCCAGCATGCGCATCACCGACCTCGCCGAGGCGCTGGCGCCGGGCAGCCCGATCTACGAGATCGGCGTGCGGCCGGGCGAGAAGCTCCACGAGGAGATGATCGGCCCCGACGACAGCCGCAGGGCGCTGCGCCTGGCCGACCGCTACGTCGTCCAGCCGACCATCGCCACCTGGGGCTACAAGCCGCCGGAGGGCGGCGAGACCCTGCCGGAGGGCTTCTCCTACCGCTCCGACACCAACGACCAGTGGCTGTCGGTCGACGACCTGCGCGCCATGGTGAACGGCTGATGCTGCCCTACGGCCGCCAGTCGATCGACGAGTCCGACGTCGAGGCCGTCGCCGAGGTGCTGCGCGGCGACTGGCTGACCACCGGGCCCGCGGTCGGCAGGTTCGAGGCGGAGCTGGCGTGGTGGACGGGCGGCGTGCCGTGCGTGTCGGTCACCTCGGGCACCGCCGCGCTCCACGTCGCCTACGTCGCGGCCGGGGTGGGCGCGGGCGACGAGGTCATCACCTCGCCGCTGACGTTCGTCGCGACGGCCTCGACGGCGGCGCTGCTCGGCGCGCGGGTGGTCTTCGCCGACGTGCAGCCCGACACCGGCAACCTCGACCCCGACGCCGCCGCCGCGCTCGTCACCTCCAGGACTCGGGCGATCACCGCCGTCGACTACGCCGGCCATCCCGCCGACTACGACGAGCTGCGCGAGGTGGCCGGGCGTTGCGGGGCGGCGCTGGTGGCCGACGCCGCGCACTCGCTCGGGTCGGCGTACAAGGACCGGCCGGTGGGGTCGCTCGCCGACCTGACCACGTTCTCGTTCTTTCCCACCAAGAACGTCACCACGGCCGAGGGCGGCGCGGTGGCGGCGGCCGACCCCGCCATGCTGCGGCGCGCGGCCCGCTTCAGGAACCACGGCCTGGTCAGGGAGCCGGCCGAGCAGCGTCACCCCGACGAGGGCGGCTGGCACCAGGAGGTGCACGCGTTCGGGCTCAACTACCGGCTGCCCGACGTGCTGTGCGCGCTCGGCATCAGCCAGCTCCGCAGGCTCGCGCGCTTCCGCGAGCGGCGGGCTCGGCTGGTCGCCCGTTACGACACGCTGCTGCGCGACGTGCCGGGGCTGACGCTGCCCGCGCAGCGCGCCTACGTCAGCCCCTGCCGGCACCTCTATCCGGTCAGGATCGGCGGCGGGCGGCGGCGCGAGGTCTACGACCGCATGCGCGCGGCCGGCATCGGCGTGCAGGTCAACTACGTACCGGCCTACTGGCATCCGGTGTTCGAAGACCTCGGCTACCGCCGCGGCCTGTGCCCCGGCGCCGAGTCCTACTACGCCGAGGAGCTGTCGCTGCCGCTGTGGCCCGGCATGACCGACGCCCAGCAGGACCGCGTCGTCGAGACGCTGGCGGGCATCCTGCGCTGAGCCCGGTCGTCAGCGCTCGGCCAGCAGCAGGCAGCCGTCCTCACTGCGGTCGATGAGGAAGCGGCGCTCGTCCACGGTCGTGATCGTGCGCTGCCGCGAGCGTACGATCGGGCGCAGCGGGCGGCCCTGGTCGATCATCACTTCCCACCACGACTCGTGGCCCACGCACTCGTCGATGCCGGCCAGCGGGACGCATGCGCTGAACTTCTGGCCGTCCAGCTCCACCGGGAAGTACATCTCCTCGCCATCGCTCTTGCGCCGCAGGCGCAGCACGGGCTCGCCGTCGCCCAGGTCGGTGAGCCGTCCCGACAGCAGCAGGTCGCCGCCGTCCACCCGGCAGTCGCCGATGACCGCCTGTGCGGTGCGCACCCGGATGCCCCAGGCTCCCTTGGCGCTGCGTACCGGCACCAGCCACACCCCCGACGTGCGGCGCGGCGCGGGTATCAGCGGCGGCAGCCAGCGCGGCCCGGCCACCCGGCACTCAAGGCGCAGCCCGCCGCCTTTCACCCGCACGTGCAGATCCCACTGGCCGTGCCGGGCGAGCTGCCCCCGCGACATCACCTCCGGGTCGAAGGCGAACCTGAACGGGAAGGCGTGCTCGGGCGCGCGGACGCCGTCCTCCTGCTCGACATCCTCCCAGGTGGGGAAGCTGTCGTTCTCCGACAGCACGACGGTGTCGCCGGTGCCGCGCTCGCGCAGCCACGTACGCACCCGCGCCCGCCGCAGGTCGCCCACGTCGAACCTGCCGACCGCGACCCGGCCCGCGCCGTGCAGCACGCCGTCGTGCCAGTCGAGGCTGACCAGCCTGGCCTGCAGGCCCAGCTCCTCCGAGACCTCCGACAGGTGTCCCGGCATGGCGGGGTGGCGGCCGTACCAGCGCTTGCGCAGCCACCCCGACGAGCCGACCTTCGGCAGCAGCCGGCCCTGCCTGGCCTCGGCGTAGACCCGCGACAGCTCGCCGAGCCTGCGCCGGTGCAGCAGGTGCACCATCAGGCGGTGCTCGAACGGGATGCTCAGCCACGCCTCACGCGACACGCCGTCGAGATAGCGGGCGGCCAGGTCCACCAGGTCGGGTTCGGCGTCCTCGCCCATGGCGGCCATCGCCTCCACCGCGACCGTCATGTCGATGTCCAGCGTGTCGCGGTCGAAGTCGGTCTTGAGCCCGGGGGCGCAGCGCGCCAGCAGCTCGGCCGTCTGCGTCACCGACAGCAGGCGGTCGCGCAGGTTGGCCGGCGCAAGGCGGCGCTGGGTGATCGAGGCGTTCTGCTCGTCGCGCTGCCGCCAGTGGTAGACGACCCTGGCCAGCACGTCCACCGACTCGGCACCGACGTGGGCGGCCATGGCGACCGGCTGGTCTTCGTACATGCGCTCGGGGAAGCTCAGGCCGAGGCGGTCCCAGAAGGAGCGGCGGTAGACCTTGTTCCACAGCATGCGGTCGCGGACCAGCAGCGGATGCCGGGTGATGTGGGTGCGCTTGGCCGGTTTGGCGAACGCCTGCCGGTGCGCCCACGACGGGATGAGCAGGTTGCGGTAGAGCCGCATCACGTTGCCGCAGGCAAGATCGGAGCCCGTCGTCTCCAGCGAGGACACCATGCGCTTGAACGCGTCGCGCGGCACGGTGTCGTCGCCGTCCACGAACGCCAGGTAGGTGCCCGTCGCATGGCGTACGCCCACGTTGCGGGCGTGGCCCACCCCGTGATTGTCCTGGCTGAGCAGCTTGATGCGCGGGTCCTGCGCCATTCTGGCCTCGACGGCGGCGGCCCCCTCGTCGCCGCTGCCGTCGTCCACGCAGATCACCTCCAGGTCGTCCAGCGTCTGCGCGGTGATGGAGTCAAGGCAGGGTCCGATGTACTTCTCGACGTTGTGGAACGGGACGATCACCGAAAGAACCGGCACAGGAGCTCCTCATCGTGTGGTCAGCCGGACAGCAGCCGCATGACGCGGCGGGCGACCTTGCGGGGGCGGGCCAGTCGGCGGGAGAGGCGGTATCCGAGCGTTCTGCGGTAGGCGGTGGCCTTGCGCTGCGTCCTGCGCAGCTTGGCCTTGGCCCGCACCAGCTCGCGCTCGCGGTAGGACAGCTTGGTCTCCAGGCGGGAGATCCTGGCGAGGGCGGCGGTGAGCTGGTCGGCGAGCCGGTCGCGGGCGCCCAGCAGATCCCGGTACGTCGGCGCGTGCTCGCCCAGCTCGGCCGGCTGGCCCAGCTCGGCGTCCAGCTTGCGTGCCAGGTCGAGGTCACCGTGGTCGCAGGGCCGCTCGGCCATGCCGCACAGCGTCAGCGCGAGCTGGTCGGCCTGCAGCGGCCACGGCCACGGATGGTGGTGCCCGGCCGCGAGCAGCCGGACCGCGAACCGCCACAGGATCCGGCACAGCACCACGCGCGGCTCCCGCGGCGTGACCGGGGCGGCGGACGGGTTGACCGCGGCGAAGCGCTCGCCGTCGTAGACCAGGCTGTCGGTCGCCGCCGACACCTCACCGCTTCGCTCCAGCCACTCGGCCAGCGACGACAGCAGCTCGCGCACGGTCTTGACGTCCTCGCGGGCGCACGCCTCGACCAGGATCTCCTCGACCACGCGGCCTGCGGGGACCGGGCGCTCCTCGCCGTCGGGCAGGCGCCTGGTGCCGTGTCCGGTCAGCTCGTACAGGGACCGCCCCTCCTCGATGAGGCCGAGCGGCAGCTCCACCGGATGCGCCGGGTGCCCGCTTTCCGCCGGCGCCGGCTGCACCCGGTCACCGCTGTCCGCGGACACCGGCCCCGACGGCGCCGGATGCGCCTGGTCGGCGGTGAGCGGCGGGCGCGTGGCGACGGCCAGCCACAGCGGTGCCAGCTCCTCGCCGAGCCCGTGCCTGAAGACGAGCCTGGTCAGGCTGAGCGGGTCGGCCACCAGCATGCGGTCGCTCTCCCGGGCGCTCAGCGGGAACGTCAGCGCCTCGGGCAGCTCGCCCGCCAGCGCCTCGCGCGACAGCAGCGAGCGCGGCGCCTCCCGGTCGGGGTAGGCGGCGTAGCAGCGCTGCGGGCTCAGCCCCGCCGACTCCAGCCCGTGGTCCAGCGCCGCCGGGCCGCCCGGGTAGCTGGGGTCGAAGCCGTGCGGCGCCCACTGGTCGTCACCGCACTCGCGGTCGGCGGGCCTGGCCTCGATGAACCGGTCGATGCCGAGATCGTTGCGCACCACGAGGACCAGCCGGCCGCCCGGTCTGGTCAGCCCGGCCAGCGCGGCCAGCGACTCGCTCCACGCCGACGCGGGCGCCTCCGCCGAGTGCGTACGCAGCAGGCCGTCGAGCGCCAGCACCAGGTCGTACGGCTCGGCGACGTCCAGCGCCTCAAGCCGCCCGCAGAACACCTCCAGCTCCGGGTGCCGCTCCCCCAGGGCGCGGGCGTCGGGGAACGAGCGCACCAGCGCCGCCGCCGAGCCCGCCCTGGCCACCACGTCGTCCACCACCTGCTCCGGGTGCGGGCCCACCAGCAGCACCCTGCCGTCCGGGGGCACCAGCCGCCTGATCAGCTCCAGTGCCGCGCCGCGCCACTCGGTGACGCCCCCGATGCCTGACATGTCCGACCAGAGCAGCATCTCGCCGCCGATCAGCCGTACGTTCGCGGGCGCCTCGTTCACGCTCATCTCCGCACTCCACCCCGCTCGCCCGCTTCAGCCCCCTTGAGTCCGGCCGCCGCCTTCGGCAGGTCGGCACGGACCGCCGCGCCCGCCCCGGAACGTGCGCCCTCCTCGGAACGTGCGGCGGCCCCGGAACGTGCGGCCGCCTTCGGGAGGTCGGCACGGACCGCCGCGCCCGCTCCGGGATGGGTGGCCGCGGCGGTGGGCCGGGGGCGGCGTCTCGTCACCGCCGCCGACGGTGCGTTGCGGGCCCGCTTCCATCCGAACATTCGCCGTAGCTCCTCCGGTGTCGCCTGATACTCGAATCCCAGCTCGCGCCGCGCCACCTCGGCCGCCAGCTCGGTATCGACCTGCGTGCCGTGCAACTCGGGCCAGAGCCGCATGCGGCGGGCGGTGCCGCCGTACTCGGGCCGCTCGTCCTCGTACTGCATCGGGTCTCCGTAGACGGCGACCTCGCAGCCGACGGACGCGCCGTAGAACAGCGCGCTGCCGAGCCGGTTGGAGGCCACCCTGCGGTGGCGCCGCAGCTCGACGAGCTGCTTGCGCAGGAAGTCGCGGCCTCTCGCGTCCCAGCGGGAGCCGCGCTCACCGTGACAGATGACCCGGAACCCCCTCGATTCGTACGCCCGCCGAATGTCCGGATTTGCGAATTCCAACCAATAAAGGCAGACCGTTACCGGGCCAATCTCGACATCTCGGATTTCATCGGCGAGCCTGGCATGGTCTCCGCTGACGGAATACTTCTCCCAGCCATGAAAGGGATACCAGATCGTACCCTCGCGATCCTGCCGTACGCCGAGGTCGGGCTCCAGGTAAAGAAGGTAGATCCACGGCGCGCCGATGAGATAGTGCCCCCGCCGGCCCATCGACCATCCCCTGCGGCGCAGCACGTCCGACCAGATGAAACGCGGATATCCCGGGCTGCACCAGTGGTCGTTCGGCGGAAATCCATGCAGATAGTTCCATCCATGCTGGAGGAAACCTTGAATGCGCTTTGGCGCCTCATCCGGCATGCCACAGTATCTGCCGAGAATGCGGGAGTGCCCGTACCAGTGATTAGATTCGTCCATCATTCCCCCCGTACGGCTGGCGTGTCCTTCCCGACATTCCCAGCACCCATCACGGGTCACGCATCGTTATACGCTTCCATTACTCAGGTCGGGGGCTTGGTTTTTCAAGGCGTTCCCGATACGGCTACACTTCGTCATGGCTCGAAGACAGAGAGTGAGTGATCATGAGTCATCTCGACCGCCTGCGGGCCGTGTTCCGCATGGCGCTCAATCTTCCGCCCGACGCCGGCGTCGACGACCTCGAATACCGCGCCATCCCGGAGTGGGACTCCCTCGCGCACATGGCGCTCATCGCGGCGATGGAGGACGAGTTCTCCATCATGATCGACACCGATGAGATGATCGACATGAGCTCGTTCGCCAAGGCGGCCGAGCTGCTGGAGAAGCATGGCATCGGCGCCGCCGCCGTCTGAGCGCGAGGTCGCTCCAGCCGCCCTCCTCACCCCCGGTGCCGTCCGGGGCCCCGACCCGCGCACGCTCCTCCACCCACGCCCTCCGCACGGGGAGCCCGCCCAGCAGTCCCTCCGCGGAGGGAGAAGGCCACGCGCCGAGCCGAGGGCGGTCCGCAAGCCCGCGACACGCCGAACGTGCGCGCCAAGCGAAATCTCGCTGACTCACCGAGAGCCGCCGCCGACCGGCCAAGAGCCCGCGGCAGTCCAAGAGCCCACAGCACCGCAGCCACCCGAAGCAAGCGAGGAGCCCACGACGCGCCGCACGACGGCGGTGGGCCGACCACCCACAGCGCGCCAAGAGCAGGCAGCGCACCGACAGCCCGCAGCGCACCGCGCGTCGGCAGACGGGCGAAGAGCCGCCACACAGCGGGATCCGGCCGTGAGCCGCGACACGGCGGTGAGCCGAGAAGCCGCCGCACCTCAGCCACCTTCGGCGAGCCGGGAGCCTGCCGTGCACCTGGAATCCGCACCGAATCGAGCGTCCGACGCGTGCCGGGAGCCGGGGGTGAGTCGAGAGCCCGCCGAGCGCCGGGTGCCCTCCGCGAACCGCGAGTCCGCGACGAGCCGGTGTTCCACGGGGAGCCGGGAGGCTGCGGCGAGGCGGGAGGTCACGGCGCGCGAGGGATCCACGGCGGTGCGGCGTTTTGCGGAAGGCCGGGAGGCCGCGCAGCGCCGTGTGCCCCACCCGTCCGGCGGGCGGATCGCGGCGGAGGCCGGGCCTGCGCGGGAGCCGGAAGCCGAGCTGGAGGGGGAGGCGGTGGCGGTGGAGCCGCGGGTGGCGTTGGTCACCGGGTCGACGATGGGGATAGGGCGGGCGGTGGCGGTGCGGCTGGCGGCGTCCGGATACGTGGTCGTGGTGCACGGCCGGGACGAGGAGCGGGCCGCGAAGGCGGCGGCCGAGGTGGCCGCGCAGAGCGGCGGCGTCACCGACTCCGTGCACGGCGACGTCGCCGACCCCGCGCAGATCAACACGATGATGCGGCGCATCTATCAGCGGCACGGCCGCCTGGACGCGCTCGTCGTGAACGCGGGTGTGCACGCGGCGGGTCTGCTCGGGCTGACGAGCCGCGAGACGATCGGCCGCCTCTTCGACGTCAACGCCGTCGGTGCCACCCACACCCTGCAGGCCGCGCTCAGGCTGCTGCGCAGGGGCGGCGATCCGGCCGTGGTGCTGGTGTCGTCGATCATGGGCAGGGCGGGCGGCGCCGGGCAGACCGTCTACTCCGCCACGAAGGCGGCGGTGCTCGGCCTCACCATGGCGGCGGCCAAAGAGCTGGGCCCGCACGGCATCAGGGTCAACGCCGTCGCGCCCGGCTACATCCGTACCGACATGCTCGCCACGCTCGGCGACGACGAGCGCGCCGCCACGATCGCGGCGACCCCGCTCGGCCGGCTCGGCGAGCCCGACGACGTCGCGCACGCGGTGGCGTTCCTGCTGTCGCCCGAGGCCGGGTTCATCACCGGCCAGGTGCTCGGCGTGGACGGCGGGCTGGTCCCATGACGACCCCGCGTTCCCATGACACCGGCGACCAGGACACGCCACCCGTGCCCGCCGCCGTCCCGCAGCCGCACGCGCAGGCGGCCGGCGCACTCGGCGAACCGACGGCGCGGCCCGCCGGCGCACCTCCCTCCGATGTCTCGCATCCGCAGCAAACCGCCGGCGACCCCGACGGGACGAAGGCACGGCACGACGCCGTTCCGCATCCGCAGGTCGCCAACGAGCCTGGGAGGTCACCGGTGCAGCCCGAAGCCGATCCCGCGCCCACCACGCCTCTACAAGCCGCCACCGGATCCGGCAAGTCCGAAGCCGATCCCGCGCCCGCCGCGCCTCTGCAGGCCGCCCACGAGTCCAGCGGGCCCGGCGCCGGTCCCGCCGGCTTCTCGCGTCCGCAGGACGCCGGCGAACCCGATGGTGTCTCGGTGCGGGCCAAGGCCGGTCCCACCGCGGTCTGGCGTTCTCAGCGTTCCGGAAAGTCCGACGGGTCCGTTGCGGCGCCCGAGAGCGTGGTGTTCCCGCATCCGGAAGCCCGGCTGGTCGCCGCAGGTGACCGGGACGGCGTGTCCGGGGAGGATCTGGCGCGGTCGATCAGGCGGGCGGCGGCGCACCTCGACAAGCTGCCGCCGGGGCCGGTGTTCTGCGGCATGCGCAACACGCTGGCGTCCGTCTTCTGCTACCTCGGAGCGTGGCACGCCGGGCGGCCGATCGCGCTGCTCGACCCCGACCTGCCCGCCGCGACGCTGGCGGAGCTGGCGGAGCGGTTCGAGCCGTGCGCGCTGATCGGGTTCACGCAGGCGGGGGCCGAGCCGCCGCGCCGCCGCACCGCGCCGGACCCGCATCCCGACCTGGGCCTGCTGCTGGCCACCTCGGGTTCGACGGGCAACCCGAAACTGGTGCGCATCTCGCGTCACGCGGTGCTCGCCAACGCCCGCGCGATCGCCACAGCCCTGTCGCTCGGCCCTGGCGAGGTCGCGCCCACCAGCCTGCCGCTGCACTACAGCTACGGCCTGTCGGTGCTCAACAGCCACCTGGTGGCCGGCGGCACGGTGGTGCTCACCGAGGCGGGCCTGCTGGAGCGCTCGTTCTGGAACGATCTGCGCACCCACGCCTGCACCTCGCTGGCCGCGGTGCCCTACCAGTACACGATGCTGCGCCGGATGCGCTTCGACCACACCGACTACCCCGCGCTCACCACGCTCACCCAGGCGGGCGGGCGGCTGGCGCCGGAGCTGGTGAAGGAGTTCGCCGCGCAGGCGGAGCGCTTCTACGTGATGTACGGCCAGACCGAGGCCACCGCCCGCATCGCGGTGCTGCCGCCCGACCGGCTGGACGACAAGCCGGGCTCGGTGGGCGTGGCGGTGCCCGGCGGGCGGCTGGAGATCGACGACGGCGAGGTCGTCTACCTCGGGCCCAACGTGATGATGGGCTACGCCGAGACGGCCGCCGACCTGGCGAGGGGCGACGACATGGGCGGCGTGCTGCGCACGGGCGACCTCGGCAGGCTCGACGACGAGGGCTTCCTGTACGTCACGGGCCGGATCAAGCGCATCGCCAAGGTCTTCGGCACCCGCGTCAACCTCGACGACGTCGAACGCCTGCTGCGCGGCTCCGGCCCGGTGGCCGCCACCAGCGGCGACGACCGGGTGACGATCTGGACGGAGAGCCTCGACAAGCCCGCGCGGGCGCTGCTGGCCAGGCGGCTGGCGGCGCAGCTGAGGCTGCACTGGAGCGGCTTCGACGTCCGCCACATCGACCGCCTGCCGCTGCTCGCGACGGGCAAGGTCGACTATCGAGCGCTGGAGTCGATGACATGACACACCCGCAGCCGGGCACGGTCCTGGCGCCGCCGGAGCGGTCGGTGTTCACGCTGGGAGCGGCTCAGCGGGAGGCCGTGCTGCTGCCGGAGCTGGCCGCGCTGACCGAGCGGCACCGCCGCGCGTGCCCGCCGTACCGCCGGATCCTCGACGCGATCGGCGCGCACCCGCCGTACGAGCGGCTCGCCGATCTGCCGTGGCTGCCGGTACGCCTGTTCAAGACGCATGAGCTGCGCAGCGTGCCCGCCCACGAGGTGTTCAGGGTGCTGACGTCGAGCGGCACGACCGGGCAGACGCCGAGCCGCGTCTTCCTCGACCGGGCGGCCGCGGCGGCGCAGACCCGCATGCTGGCCGCCACGATGCGGCAGGTGCTGGGCGAACGGCGGCTGCCGATGCTGGTGGTGGACCAGCGCTCGGTGGTGCGCGACCCGATGCTGAGCGCCAGGGGCGCGGGCGTGCTCGGGATGATGAACTTCGGCCGCGACCACACCTTCGTGCTCGACGAGCGGGGCGAGGTGGACGCGCGGGCGGTCAAGGATTTCCTCGCCCGGCATGGCGGCGAGCCGTTCCTGATCTTCGGGTTCACGTTCATGGTCTGGCTGCATCTGCTGGGCCTGGGCGAGGACCTGTCGCAGGGGGTGCTCGTCCACTCGGGCGGCTGGAAGCGGCTGGCCGAGCAGTCGGTCGGCAACGCCGAGTTCCGGCGGCGGCTGGCGGCCGAGTGCGGGCTGCGCAGGGTGCACAACTTCTACGGCATGGTCGAGCAGATCGGGACGGTGTTCTTGGAAGGACCCGAGGGTGACGGGCTCTACTGCCCTGACTTCGCCGACGTCGTGATCCGCGACCCCGAGACCTGGCAAGAGGCGCCCACCGGCGTCCCCGGGCTGGTCGAGGTGGTCAGCACGTTGCCCACGTCGTATCCGGGGCATGTGCTGCTGACCGAGGATCTCGGCGTGGTACGCGGCGTCGATGACGGACCCTGGCCGGGCAAGCGCTTCGAGGTGCTGGGCCGGCTGCCGCGGGCCGAGGCGCGCGGCTGTAGCGACACCATGGGGCGGGGCTGATGTCCGACGACCTCTCCCCCCGCGACGCCCGCCCCGGGCGCGACCAAAGCCCCCAGACCGTTGACGTGCTGTTCCCCAAGGGGGCGGCCGTGCCGGTCGAGGAGTTGCTGAAGCAGCTCGCCGACGACCCGCTCCAAATGGGCGACGAGCGGATCAGGGACTTCCTGGCGGCGTTCGGCAGGCGGCTGCTGCGGCCGGCGCTCGCCCGCCGCCACCCCGAGCTGGGCTCGCTGGGCTTCTTCCTGCGTCCGAGCGAGCTGGCCCGTACGGTGGCGGAGCTGGGCGGCGAGCACGTACGCGTCCCGCGCGGCCTGATCTTCCACCTGCCGCCCGCGAACGTCGACACGGTCTTCGTCTACTCGTGGGCGCTGTCGGCGCTGATGGGCAACCGCAACGTCGTGCGCCTGTCGCCCCGCTCGGGCACGGTGGCGCAGGCCATCCTGGAGACGCTGCACGAGACGCTGGCCGCCGCCGACCCGGTGGTGGCGGCGACCCAGCGCATCATCTCCTACCACCGCTCCGACGAGGTCACGGCCGCGCTGTCGGCGGCCTGCGACCTGCGGGTGGTGTGGGGCGGCGACGAAGCCGTACGCGAGATCCGCCGCCGCCCCCTGGCCCCGCACGCCCGCGACCTGACCTTCCCCGACCGCTCGTCGTTCGCGGTGATGCGGGCGGCGGCCTGGCTGTGCGCGCCGAGGGCGGCGCGGGTGTCGATCGCGGAGGGGTTCGTCAACGACACCTACTGGTTCGACCAGGCGGCCTGCTCGTCGCCGCGCACGGTGTTCTGGGTCGGGGACGAGGACGACTGCGAGGCGGCGCGGGCCGATTTCACCGGGCACGTGTCGCGGGTGGTGACCGTACGCGGGTGGGGTGTCGATGCGGCGATGGCGGTGGAGAAGCGGGTGTCCACGTACGGGCTGGCGGCCGACGGGCTGGCGGAGAGCGTGGAGTTCCACGGCAACGCGCTGGCCTGTGTGCGCCTGTCGGCCGCGGCGGCGGCGCCCCGGCGCTGGCTGGGCGCGGGCACGTTCGCGCACGCCAGGCTGGAGTCGCTGGCGGAGCTGGTGGCGCTGGTCGAGCGGCGGGACCAGACGATGACCCACTACGGGTTCGGCAGGGGCGAGCTGGAGGAGCTGGCGCGCGACCTGGCCGGGCGGGGCGTCGATCGCATGGTGCCGGTGGGCAGCGCGCTGAGCTTCCACCGGGTGTGGGACGGCGTCGATCTGCCGGCCGAGTTCACGCGTCTGGTGACCGTCATCGGATGACGCTGGCCCCGCCCGCGAGCGCGCTGGTCCGCCTGTCGATGTCCAGGGGGCGCGGGCTCGGCTCCGGGTGGGCTCCGGCGGCGCTGGTGTGCGCGCTCGCCGCAGCGGCGTTCCTGTGGTGCGGGGTGTCCTGGCGCGACCTGGCGATCTTCGCCGCGTACGCCGGACTCGGTCTGGTGCTGCCGGGCACGCTGCTGTGGCGGGCGCTGGCGGGCGGCGGCCGGTCGATGGCCGAGGACCTCGCGGCGGGCCTGGCCATGGGCTACGCGGTCGAGGTGCTCGCCTACATCCCCGCCCGCGCCGCAGGACGGCCGCTGCTGGTGCTGGTCGCGCCGGTCGCCGTGGTGGCGGCGTTTTCGTGCGTGCCCCGGCTGCGGCGGCACTGGCGCGGGCCCGCGCTGAGCGAGCGGGTGCCGCCGTGGTGCGCGTGGCTGCTTGCCGGGATCGTGGCGTTCCTCATCGTGTGGAGCGCGGTGCACCTGTACGGGGTGCCGGTGCGGGCCGCGTACGTGGACATGCCCTACCACCTGGCGCTGGTCGGCGAGCTGCGGCATCACATGCCGCCCGCGCTGCCGGTGGTGCTGGGCGAGCCACTGCCCTACCACTGGTTCGTCTACGCCGAGCTGGCGGCCACGAGCTGGGTCACCGGCATCGAGCCGCTGACGCTGGTCTACGGGCTGGGCACGCTGCCCATGGCGGCGGCGACCGTCGTGCTGGTGGCGGTGCTGGGGCGCAGGGCAGGCGGGAGCTGGGGCGCGGGGGCGGCGGCGGCCGGGGTGACGTACTTCCTGTTCAGCCCGGAGCTGGTGCTTGGGGTGGTGTTCAGCTCGCGGTCGATGTTCACGGTCTGGGCGAGCCCGACGCAGACGTTCGGCGCGCTGCTGTTCGCGGCCGTGATGACGGTGCTCCTCGCGCCTCGGGTGCGGTGGGCGGCGCTGGTGGTGCTGCTCGCGGTGCTGGGCGGGGCGAAGGCCACGTACCTGCCGCTGCTGCTGGCCGGGCTGGCGCTGGTCGTGGCCGTACGGTGGGCGGTGCAGCGGCGGGTGCCGTGGCGATGGCTGAGCGCGGCGGGACTGGCTCTGGGTTTCCTGGTGTTCGCACATGTCGTCCTGTACGGCGGCGCCGCCCAGGGCACGGCGCTCGACCCGTTCGCCACCATGCGCGCGCTCTGGGGACCGCGGGCGCCGATCGCGGTCCTGGCGGTGCTGACCGTGGTGCACCTGTTCTGCCTGGTCTGCGTGTGGGGCGGGGCCGCCGGGCTGGGGCGGCGGGCGCTGGAGCCGCCGCTGCTGCTCATGCTGGGGGTCGGGGCGGCCGGGATCGGCGCGGTGGTGCTGCTCGGGCATCCGGCGCAGTCGCAGCTCTACTTCCTGGAGGGCGCGCGGCCGTACCTGTCGATCGCGGCGGTGTGCGGGATGCTCGCCGCACGGCCGGTGCCATGGGCGCGGGCTGCCTGCCTGGCCGGTCTGGGGGCGGCGGGCGCGCTGCTGGTCTCGGCCGCGGGGTTCGGCGGCGGGCGGCTTGCGCGGGTGGTGCTGCCGTACGCGGTGCTCGTGGTGGCGGCGGTCGTCGCCTGGTGGCTGCTGCGGCGGCGCGGGCCCCTGCTCGCGGTGGTGGCGCTGCTCATCGGGTACGCGCTGCCCACCTCCGTACGCGTGATGGCCGCGCACGTCACCCCCGAGGAGCGGCGGCCCCGGCTGATCCCCAAGGGCGCGCTGGAGGCCGGGCGCTGGCTGCGCGGCCACTCATCGCCCGGCGACGTCGTGGCCACCGACCTGCACTGCCTCCACCCCCGCTGGCGGGTGTGCGACAGCAGGCATTTCCACGTCTCGGCGTTCAGCGAGCGGCGGGTGCTGGTCGAAGGCTGGGCGTACGCGGAGAGCACGCTGTCCAGGGCGGCCGGCCACCGGTCCTACCTCGCGGTGCCGTACGCCGACCGGCAGCGGCTGGCCGCCAACGACGCCGCGTTCCTGACCCCCACGGCGGAGAACGTGCGGCGGCTCGCCGAGACCTACGGCGTGCGCTGGCTGTTCACCGGGATCAGACCCGAGCTGGACGGGCACGCCAGGCTGCGCTTCCGCAACGCGACCACCTCGATCTACCAGCTCCGCTAGCGCCGGCTCAGGCGGACGGCCCAGGTAGACGGCTCAAGCAGGCGGCTCAGGTAGACGGCTCAAGCAGGCGGCTCAGGTAGACGGCTCAGGCGAGCGGCGAAGGTAAAGGCTTGCACCGCGCCGCGGAATGCCGCGGAGAAACGCGTCCGGCGCGCCTGACTTCGCCAGCACCATCGTCGTGGATTCACGGCAACGAGCAACATCAGGGGGATCTATGGAGACCCGTGCCGCCCTGGAGCCGAGCCCCCGCCTCCACGCCCCGGTGCCCCGCAAGGCGGTCCGCCCCGTGCGCCGCCCGGCGTACCAGCAGGCCGGCCGCCCGGCGAGCGTGGACATCGTCATCCCCGTGCTCAACGAGGAGCGCGCCCTGCCCGGCTGCGTGCGCACGCTGATCAACTACCTCGACGGCTTCCCGCTGCCGTGGCGCATCACGATCGTGGACAATGGCAGCACCGACGGCACGTGGCGGATCGCGGCGGCGCTGGCCGGCGAGTTCGCGGAGGTGCACGCCAGGCGGCTGGAGGTCAGGGGGCGGGGCGCGGCGCTGCGGGCGGCCTGGCGGTCCAGCCCCGCCGACATCGTCGCGTACATGGACGTGGATCTGTCCACCGACCTCGACGCGCTGTTTCCGCTGCTCGCCGCGGTGGCGAGCGGGCACTCCGACATCGCGATCGGCACCCGGCTCGCACACGGCGCGCGGACCCGGCGCTCGCTGCGCAGGGAGATCGTCTCGCGCGGCTACAACGCCCTGCTCAGATACGGCTTCGGCGCCCGCTTCAGCGACGCCCAGTGCGGGTTCAAGGCGGTCAGGGCCGACGTGGTCAGGCCGCTGCTCAGCCGGGTCAAGGACGACTCCTGGTTCTTCGACACCGAGCTGCTGCTGCTCGCCGAGCACAACGGGCTGCGGGTGCACGAGGTGCCGGTGGACTGGATCGAGGACGCCGACTCCCGCGTCCAGGTGTTCAGGACGGCGCTCGACGACCTCAAGGGGCTGGCCAGGCTCGCCTGGTCGATGGCGCGCGGCCGCGCGGACGTCGAGGTGCGCAGGCCCGACCCGGCGCCCGTGCACCCGAGCCCGGCCCCGGTCGCCCCGCGCGTGGTGACCAGCGCCGCCATCACCTCCTTCGCCGCCATCGGCACCGTCTCCGCCGTCCTGTACGCGCTGCTCTACCTGCCGCTGCGCGGCCTCTGGCCGCCGGTGCCCGCCAACCTGGGCGCGCTCGTGCTCACCGGGCTGTGCACGCTGGCGGTCAACCGGCGCTGGACCTGCGGGCTGCGGGCCGCGATGCGGCTGCGCGGCCCCGTGCTCGTCGCCGCCACGTACGTGCTGACCACGCTCGCGCTGCTGAGCGTGCCGCCGTGGGCCGGGCTCGCGGCCGAGGTGAGCGCGATCGTCACCACGTACTGCCTGCTCACCCTGCTCCGCTTCGCCGCACTCGACCGCTGCGTCCTGTCACGCACGAGGAATTGACACGAGGAACTGACCCGATGGAACGCTCAGAGATCCGCCGGCTGGTCGCGGTGGAGGACACGCACTGGTGGTACCGCGAACGGCGGGCCATCCTGCGCGCCCAGCTCCGCCGGCTGGGCCGGCCGGGCCGGGCGCTCGACATCGGCGCGGCGGGCGGCGGCAACACGCGGGTGCTGGCCGAGGCGGGCTGGGCCGCGACGGCGGCCGACACCTCCCCCGAAGCGGTGGAGTCGGCCAGAGAGCGCGGGCTCGACGCGGTATGCGCCGACGCGCGGGCGCTGCCGTTCCTGGCGGGCAGCATGGACCTGGTGACCGCGTTCGACGTGCTCGAGCATATCCGCGAGGACGACCTGGTCGCCGCCGAGATCGCGCGGGTGCTCGCGCCCGGCGGGCACGCGCTGATCGCGGTGCCGTGCGACATGGCGCTGTGGTCGGCGCATGACGAGGCCGTCGGCCACGTACGCCGCTACGACCGCGACACGCTCACCGTCGTCGTCGAGAAGGCCGGGCTGACCGTCGAGCGGGTGTGGAGCTGGAACGTGCTGCTGCGGCCACTCGTCGCCATGCACCGGCGCCGCTCGGAGGGCAGCGACCTGCGCAGGCTGCCGTTCCCCGTCAACGCCGGGCTGTCGGCGGTCGTCAAGGCCGAGCGGTGGCTGCCGGTGCGGTCGCTGAAGGGCGTCACGCTGTTCCTGCGCGCCCGCCTCCGCCGCTGACGGACCTCACCGCCGCCCCGGCAGCGGCACGTCACCGCGCCGAAGAGTCCCCGCCCCGCGCCCCCACGCCTCGCGCCGACCAACCCCCACACCCCAGCGCCTCGCACCGACGAACTCCGCCGCCCCGCGCCTCGCGCCGACGAACCCGCACGCCCCAGCGCCTCGCGCCGGAAGCCACGCGCGCCGCCTCAGCGCTCATCGGTGTTCAGAACGAGACATTGCCGCCACATGAGGGGCCCTTGGTTGGCTCTAGGCTTGCGCATGTGGTGATTCATGCCCTTATCGCGGCCTCTCTGGCCTTGACCTCCGTGCCCGCGCAGGCGCCTGCCGCCACCGACTGCTCCCGGGTCAAGTGTCTGGCCCTGACGTTCGATGACGGGCCCGGCACCTACACCCCCGCCCTGCTCAAGACGCTGCAGAAGGCAGGCGCGAAGGCCACGTTCTTCCTCGTGGGCAAGCGGGCCGAGAAACACCCCAAGATCGCCAGGCAGATCCTCGCCAAGGGACACGCGATCGGCAACCACTCCTACTCGCACGCCGCGCTGCCCCACCGCTCCGACGACGAGATCAACGAGGAGCTGAAGCTCGCCCAGCAGGCCATCCAGAAGGTCACCGGTCAGCGGCCCACGATGTTCCGCCCGCCGTACGGCCAGACCGACGACCGGGTGCTGAACTTCGCGTACCAGAACGATCTCTCGCAGATCCTCTGGACGGGCAGCACGCTCGACTGGAGCCTGCGCGACAAGAAGAAGATCAAGGCTGCCGTGCTGAAGCTGGCCAAGCGCGACGGCGTGATCCTCATGCACGACGTGGTGCCGCAGACCGTGCAGGTGATGCCGGAGATCCTCAAGGAGCTCAAGAAGCGCGGCTACCACCTCGTCACCGTGCCGACGCTGCTGCGCGGTAAGGGTCCGGTGGCCGGAGAGAGCTACTTCAGGAAGTAGGCGCTCCCGCAGCACGAGACGGGAACCATGGGGAGTGACACCCGGCCCGGCCGGCCCTGGGTCGCGCTCGCGACCTTCCTGATCGTCCAGGCGGTGCTCGGCTGCTGGTGGGCGGCGTTCTATCCCGGCCTGTTCAGCCGCGACTCGGTGCTCTATCTCAGCCACACCGTGGCCGGGCCCTGGGTGGCCGACCACTCGGTGCTCTACGACGCGCTGCTGTGGCTGAGCTTCACCGGGACCGGCGACCTCGGGGCCGTGACGTTCGCCCAGACGACGGCCATGGCCGGGGCACTGACGTACCTGGCGCAGTCGGTGAAACGGCTGGGCGCGCCGCGCCTGCTCACGACCGCGGTGGCGATGCTGATGCCGCTCGCGCCGCCGGTGGGCGCGTTCACGGTGACGTTGTGGAAGGACGTGCCGTTCACGATCTGCGCGGTGGCGATCGCCGCCACGTGCGCGCGGATCGCGGCCAGGCGCGCCGTCACCCTGCCCGCGCTGGCCGGGCTCGGCGTGCTGTTCGCGCTGCTCGGGCTCTTTCGCGCGAACGGCTTCCTCATCGCGGGCGTCACCGTGCTGACGCTGGTGGTGATCGTCACGACCAGGCGCGTGCTCCTGCTGCTGACCGGGCTGCTCGCCGCCGCGCTCCCCCTGGCGCTCACCGGTCACGTCTACCCGCGGGCCGGAATCGTGGCCCCGTCGCCGACGTACGTCTACCACACCGCCTTCGGCGACATCGCGGTCGCCTACCGGGAGCGCCCCGAGTTGTTCACGCCGGGGGACATCGGCCTGATGAGCTCGGTCGCTCCGCTGCGCCGCTGGTGGGAGGGCGGCACCTGCTACACGATCAACCCGCTGATCTGGCGGCGCGACTTCGACTGGCGGCAGGCCGACATGCGCGCGGGCGAGCTGCTCGACCTGTGGCGGCGGCTGCTGGTCACCGACCCCGAGCTGGTGGTGCGGGCCAGGCTGTGCCGGGGCGCGATCGCCTGGCGGCCGGTGGCCGACGCGGCGGCGACCGGCGGCGCCACCTACCGGCTGTCGCTGCGGCCGAACGCCGACACCTACGTCGGCCCCGGCAAGGTCACCGACTTCCCCGGGCGCGGGGTGTTCTCGCTGCGCCCGCTGTCCATGGAGCTGTACCAGGTGGCGTCGCCGTGGCTGGCCGGCGCGCTCACCCCGCAGTGGGACTGGGTGCTGTGGCGCGGGGCGTCGTGGGCGTACCTGTCGTACGCGGCGGCGGCGCTGGCCGCGCTGACGCGGCGCAACCGCTACGCGCTCGGCGTCGCCGCCGTGGTCGCCGGCCAGCAGCTCGCGGTCCTCGCCAACATTTCGGCGCAGGACTTCCGCTACATGGCCGCGCCCATTCTCACCGGGGCGCTGCTGGTGCCGCTGCTGCTGGGCGGCCTGGTGCCGCGCCGCCGGGCGCGGCGGCGCGGCACCGGGCGGCAGGTCTCCGCCGAGGAGCCGCCGCCCCTGCTTCAGGCGGGGGTCTCCGCCGAGGAGCCGCCGTCCCCGTTTCAGGCGGCAGGTCTCCGCCGAGGAGCCGCCGCGCCTGCTTCAGGCGCGCGCGGAGGTCAGAGCCGGTCGCATTCGGCGGCCTGGCGCTCGTCGTAGCGCCGCCTGGCCTCCGCCACGGCGGAGCTGTACTTGCGCGACCAGTTGGTCAGCGTGAGCATCGCCTCGTACAGCTCCAGCGCCATGTCGGTGGCGCGGTACTCCACCTTGGGCGGCACCGTCGGATAGACCGTGCGTTCGAGCAGGCCGTCGCGCTCCAGGTTGCGCAGGGTCAGGGTGAGCATGCGGCGGCTGATGCCCTCGATGAGCCGCTCCAGCTCGGTGAAGCGCCGGGGCGCGCGGGCGGTCGCCACGATGATGAAGATCGCCCACTTGCCCGCGATCCTGTCGAGGATCTCGCGGGGCGGGACGGGACACTCTCCGCTCTCGATGAGGAATTCGGCGTCCTCGATCGTCCTGAGCTGCTCTGGTACAGCGATGTTCCCCTGATACATGAAAGTGCCTTCTTCCGGGTGACCTCGATGGTCACACATCATGGCCACCGTTACAAATCGTTCCCTTAGGGAGTTCGGCCATGAAGAACAAGTGGGCGGCGTTCTCGTTGCTCGCCGCCACCCAGTTCGTGCTCATCCTCGACACCACGATCGTGGGCATCGCGCTGCCGCCGATGGGCCGCGAGCTCGGGATGACGGCGCAGGACCTGTCGTGGACGACGACGGCGTACTCGCTGGTGTTCGGCGGGCTGCTGCTGCTCGGCGGGCGGCTCGCCGACTACTTGGGGCGGCGGCGGATGTTCGTCGCCGGGATGCTCACGTTCGGGCTGGTGTCGCTGATCGGCGGCGTGGCGTCGTCGGGCGGGGTGCTGGTCGCCGTACGCGCGGTGCAGGGTCTCACGGGCGCGATCGTGGCGCCGGCGGGCATGTCGCTGGTGATGGGGATCTTCCGGGGTGACCCGGCGCTGAACAAGGCCATGGGGCTGTGGGGAGCGGTCGGCGGCATGGGCGCGTCCGCGGGCGTGGTGCTCGGCGGGCTGCTCACCGACTGGTTCGGCTGGCGTGCGGTGTTCCTGGTCAACACGCCGATCGGGCTCGCCGTCGGCGGGCTCGCGCTGGTGATGCTGCCGGCCGTGCGCGGAGCGGGCGCCGGGCGCGGCTTCGACGTGGCCGGGGCGCTCACCTCGACCGCCGGGCTCGGCCTGCTCATCTACACGCTGACGGACGCCACGGAGGCCGGCTGGGCGTCGGCCAGGACTCTCGGGCTCGGTGCGCTTTCGCTCGTGCTCATCGCCGCGTTCCTGCTCGTCGAGCGGCGTTCGGCCAACCCGCTGGTGCCCCTGGACGTCTTCCGCCGCCGTACGCTGGCGGCCGGCAACGTGATCATTATGCTGGTGGCCGCCTCCATGCAGCCGATCTTCTTCCTGCTCACCCTCTACACGCAGGACGTGCTCGGCTACAGCGCCACCCGGTCGGCCATGTCGGTGGTCGCCATCTCGGTGACGATCGCGCTGACCTCGTCGTTCCTCGGCGGCCGCGTGCTCACCCGGTACCGCGTGCGCGCCACGACCGTCGCCGGCCTCGTCTCCATCACCGCGGGCGGCCTGCTCTACCAGCGCATCGACGTACGTGGCGACTTCCTGACCACGCTGCTCGCGCCCGAGCTGCTCGGCGGCTTCGGCTTCGGCCTGCTCATCGGCGCGGTCACCGTGGCCGCCACATCGCAGGCGGCGCCCGACGAGGCGGGCATGGCCTCCGGGCTGTTCAACACGACCACGCAGGTGGGCATCTCGGTCGGCATCGCCGCTCTGGCCACGGTCGCCGCGGCCGTCTCGGGCGACGAGCCCACGCCGCAGGCGCTGGTGTCGGGCTATCACGCGGCGTTCGCCGGATCGGCGGGCCTCGCCCTGCTCGCCCTGGTGGCGGCACTGACCCTGCTGCCCAAGCACATCAAGCCCGCCGCCGCCCAGCCGGCACCGGCCCCCGAGCCGGGCGCGGGCAAGGCCCCCGTCGCCTGACCCCGCGAGGGCAGGGCCACGTGAACCAGGCGAACCAGACGGACCGCGCCAGGCACCGGGCATGAGGTCACAGGAACGGAGCCGGGCGCCGGACGCGAGGTCGCGGGGCCCGGCTCAGCGCCGGGTCACTCCCACTCGATGGTGCCCGGCGGCTTGCTCGTCACGTCGAGCACCACGCGGTTGACCTCGCGTACCTCGTTGGTGATGCGGGTGGAGATGCGCGACAGCACGTCGTAGGGCACCCGCGCCCAGTCGGCGGTCATCGCGTCCTCGGAGGTGACGGGGCGCAGCACGATCGGGTGGCCGTACGTACGTCCGTCGCCCTGCACGCCCACCGACCGCACGTCGGCCAGCAGCACGACGGGGCACTGCCAGATCTGCCGGTCGAGACCCGCCCGCGACAGCTCCTCGCGGGCGATGGCGTCGGCCTCGCGCAGGATGGCCAGCCGCTCGCCGGTGACCTCGCCGACGATGCGGATCGCGAGCCCAGGCCCGGGGAACGGCTGCCGCCACACCATCGCGGCCGGCAGGCCCAGCTCTTCGCCGGCCCTGCGGACTTCGTCCTTGAACAGCGAGCGCAGCGGCTCGACCAGCGTGAACCGCAGGTCTTCCGGCAGGCCGCCGACATTGTGGTGTGACTTGATGTTGGCGGTGCCGGTGCCGCCGCCGGACTCGACGACGTCGGGGTAGAGCGTGCCCTGGACGAGGAAGTCGACGGGACCGTCGGCCATGATGGCGCGCTGCTCGTCCTCGAAGACGCGGATGAACTCACGCCCGATGATCTTCCGCTTCTCCTCCGGGTCGGTGACCCCTTCGAGCGCCTTGAGGAACCGGTCGGAGGCGTCGACCACCCGCAGCTTGACGCCGGTGGCGGCCACGAAGTCGCGCTCGACCTGCTCGGCCTCGCCCTTGCGCAGCAGGCCGTGGTCGACGAAGACGCAGGTCAGCCGGTCGCCGATGGCGCGCTGGACGATCGCGGCGGCCACCGCGGAGTCGACGCCGCCGGACAGCGCGCAGATGGCGCGGCCGTCGCCGACCTGGCGGCGCACGGCCTCGATGGAGTCTTCGACGATGTTGAGCATCGTCCACGTGGGACGGCAGCCCGCGGCCTCCAGGAAGTGCTTGAGCACCGTCTGGCCGTGCTCGGAGTGGAGCACCTCGGGGTGGAACTGCACGCCGTAGAGCCCGCGCTCGGCGCTCTCGAACGCGGCCACCGGAGTCTGCTCGGTGGACGCGGTCACCTCGAAGCCCTCGGGGGCCTTGACCACGCTGTCGCCGTGGGACATCCACACGGTCTGCGAAGACGGCAGCCCGGCGAAGATGGCGCCCTCGTCGAGCACCGTGAGCGGGGTGCCGCCGTATTCGGCGGCGCCGGTGCGCTTGACCTCACCGCCCAGCGCCTGCGCCATGGCCTGGAAGCCGTAGCAGATGCCGAACGTGGGCACGCCGGTGTCGAACAGCCCGTGGGGCACCGGCGGCGCGCCCTCGGCGTAGACCGACGAAGGACCGCCCGACAGGATGATCGCCTTGGGGTTCTTCGCCATCATCTCCTCGACCGGCATGGTCGAGGGAACGATCTCGGAGTAGACGTGGCACTCACGCACCCGCCTGGCGATCAGCTGCGCGTATTGAGCGCCGAAGTCGACCACCAAGACCGTGTCGAATTCAGACACCGTGAGAACCCCCTGACAAGGCGAAGAGCGGTGACCCCAGTCTATCGGCCCCGGCTCGAGCACCTGGCCTGGCCGGGTCCGGCGTGCTAACACAGAACGATGGATCTTGTCTGGCCGGCCATCGCGTGGGCCCTGTGGGTCATCGCGACGGTCACCGCCTTCAAGGTGTCGGGCCGTGACAGGGGCGAGGAGGCGCCCCCGTACCCGGTGCCCGCGGCGGTGGCCGAGCTCTTACGTGGCATGCGTCCCCAGGACGTGTTCTACACCGTGCTCTTCGAGCTGGCAGGACGCGGCTGGGTGACGATCGACGGCGACCGCCTGTCGCTGAACCCGATTCGTCCGCCGGAGCCGTTGCGCCCGTACGAGGTCTGGGTGCTCGAACGGGTGCGCGTCCGCATGGCGGGAGCGCCGAGGGCGCCCGTGATCGCCCTCGTGCCCGAGTCCGAGGACCTGGAGCGGGGTTTCGTCCCGCTCGTCCGGGAGCACGCCATCGAGATCGGCCTGGCCCGCCACCGCTGGGGCAGCATGGGCGTCCCCGTGCTGCTGACCATGGCCCTGTTCATCCCCTGGTTCATGACCGTGGTGGTGGCGCTCTTCTCCTGGCCCGCGGGGATCGCGACGGTGGGGGCGATGGTCGCGGGCGTCTCGCTGCTGTCGGACGGCAAGGGCTTCCTGCTGACCCGGCGCGGGCGGGAGGTGGCCGGATCCGGATCGCCGCCGGCGAACCGCAACCAGGAGTGGATCTTCACCGGCAGCGGCTGGAAGGGCGTCGAGATCGAGCCGGCCAACCTGCCGCTCCGCTCGGGCCGCCAGGAGATCGCCGGGCACGTCGTCAAGCGCTGGGTCCATGAGACCACCGACGACCAGGGCCGGTCGGTGGAGTACTACATCGCGCTGCACGACGGCCACTCGGAGAAGGCGATCAGCTTCCGGGTCGGCGAGAGCCTCTACCGCGACGTGCTGCCCGGCGACTCCGTACGCCTGCTGGTCAAGCCGCGCCGCTGGGTGGTGCGCGTGCTGGCGCACGACCGTCACTGGTAGCCGGGCACCTCACCGGTCAGCAGCGACTCGACGTACAGGCGCAGGCTCGCCGCGTACGAGGAGTCGGTCAGCAGCAGGAACCGCTCCTCGCGGATGCCCTGGATCACCAGGTCGGCCACCTCGGACGGCTCCATGCCGCGCTCGGCCGCCTTGCCGATCCGCTCCTTGACGGCCACCTCGTCCGCGGCGGGCGTGGTGGCCAGAGTGGGCGGGCGCGACCGGTCGGAGTCGGCGATGCGAGTCCTGACCGCGCCGGGGCACAGCGCGCTGACGCGCAGCTTCGACCCCGTCGCGGCCAGGTCCTGGGCGAGCGCCAGGGACGCGGCGAGCGCGGCGTGCTTGGCCATCGCGTACCCGCCGGTCCCCGGCGACACCAGCAGTCCCGCCACGGAGACGGTGTTGACGACGTGTCCCTCGGTGTCCTGCTCGATCATGCGCGGCACGAACCAGTGGATGCCGTGCAGCACGCCCCACAGGTTCACGCCGAGCAGCCAGGAGAAGTCCTCCTCGTCCCGCGTCCACATGTGGCCGCCCTGGAAGACGCCCGCGTTGTTGCAGAGCACGTGCACGGCGCGCAGCTCACCGAAGCAGCGGTCGGCGAGGTGACGTACGGACGAGGCATCGGACACGTCGGTGATCTGTGTCAGCACCTTCGTGCCGCCGCACATGGCCGCCGTCTCCGCCAGCCCGCCGTGGTCCACGTCGGCGAGCATCAACGTCATTCCCTCTGCCGCGAACCGGAGGGCGAGCGCCCTCCCGATGCCACTGGCCGCACCCGTCACCACCGCGACCTTGCCGGAGAGCTCGCGCACGTACAGACCTCCCTAGGGACACGCCATAGGTCGTTCCCCGATCAGTCCGAGCGACGCTACAGCACCGCGTCCATCAGGCCCAGAGGCGGCGAGCCGAGATCGAACAGGGCCTTGTGGAAGCGCTGGAGGGTGAAGCCCGCTCCCCACTCCTTGCGCGCCCGCTCGCGCAGGTCGAGGATGAGCAGCTTGCCCCAGGTGTAGCGGCCGTAGGTCGGGTCGAACGTGGCCCGGCGCGCCTCCGACAGCGCGGCGGGACCGGCCAGGTGGGTGTCCGACTCGAAGCGGCGCGCGCCCTCCTCGACCGTCATCTGGCCGGTGTGCACGCCGATCGCGCAGGCCAGCCGGGTGACGCGGATGAGCGCCTCCACCCAGACGCCGATCTCGAAGCGCGGGTCGCCGTCGCCGAAGCCCTCCTCGACGCACAGCTCCTCGGCGTAGTGCGCCCAGCCCTCGACGAACGCCATCGACTGCAGCAGCCTGCGCACCTCCGACGGGGCCCGGCGCAGCGCCCTGGCGTGCGAGAAGTGCCCGGGCGCCACCTCGTGGACGTTGATGGCGGGCAGCGTGGTGCGGCTGAAGACCTGCAGCCACTCCTCCTGCTCCTGCTCGGGCCAGTCGGGCTCGGGCGGCGTGATGTAGTACCAGGACGGCCCCTCGGGCTCGCCGGGCGAGTTCCACGCCATCATGGCCATCGCCCAGCGGCGCGACTCGGGCGCCAGGCCGACCAGGCACTCGCCGTCGTGGTAGGGCACGAGGTCCTTCTCGCGGGTGAACGCGATGGCCTTCTCCGTGCCGATCCGCGCGGCCTCGATGACGCCGTCGGCGTCGGGGTGGTCCTTGACCAGCTCGCGTACGACGTCGAGCGGGGGCCTGCCGGCCTCCCCGAGCTTCGCGCACGACTCGGCGAGCAGGCCGAGCAGCCGGTCGCGTTCGGCGTCGGCCCGCTCGGCCAGCCTGCCCAGGTCCACCGGCAGGCCCTCGGCGGTGCCCATGAGCCGGGCGAGCGCGTCGCCGCCGAGCGCCGCGTCGGGGTCGCCCTCCTGCGCGGCCCGCTCGACGTGCGCGACGAGCCTGGCGTGCGCGGCCAGCGCGGCCTCGTCGGTGATGCCGGCGGCGAGGCCCTTGACCGCGCCGATCAGGGACTTCGCGACCGGGGCCGGCACCTGGTCGAGCGAGGCGAGCGCCTGGTCCACGGCCTCGGGCCAGAGCGCGAGGTGGGCCGCCTTGGCCGCCGCGCGCTCCTCCTCCGGCGCGTAGTCGCGGTCGTAGCACGCGAGGTCGAGGTTGGACAGGTGGATCAGGGGGTTCTTGCGGTGCAGCTCCAGCTCGCCGAACTGGGTGCGCAGACTCTCCTCGAACACCTGTAGGTGCCTGGCGTCGTGCGCGTCAGCGGGCGCGGGTCCCTCGCCGAGCCGCGCCAGCCCGGCCCGTACGCCCTCGGGCGACAGGTCCTGGATCCGGCCGTCGTACTCGTGCCTGCCGCCGCCCTCGCGCGCCTCGGCCACGATCAGGTCGGTGATGGCTCGTAGCCTGGCGTCAAGTTCTGTCATGCCGCCGACGCTAGCGCACCCCTGGTATGGGGTCTTTAGTGCTGAAATTTCGGGCACTTTCGGCTGCTGCGCGGTGCAAGATGATCAGCATGGCTCTCCGCATCACCACGCTCGCTGAGCGTCCCGAGTTCGCCGCGACCCTGTGGGACATGGAGCACACCTGGGCGCAGTTCGTCCTGAACGACCCCATCGCGGATCTCTACTACCCCTTCGTCACCACCCGCCACCAGCACCACGTGCTCGTGGCCGACGACGACGCGGAACCCGGGCGGCCGGTGGCGCGGGCGTGCCTGATCCCGTACGTGTCCGGCGGCGACGGCCTGCCCGACGACGGCTGGGACGGCGTGATCCGGGCGGGCTGGCTGGCCCGCGAGCGCGGCCAGGAGCCCGACGCCGTCTCCGCGCTGGAGATCACCGTCCGCCGCGACCTGCAGGGCAGGGGCCTGTCGGCGCTGATGGTGGCCGCCCTGCGCGAGCATGCCGCCAGGCTCGGCTTCCGCACGCTCGTCGCCCCCGTACGTCCCAACCACAAGCACCTCGAACCGCACACCCCCATGAGCGAGTACGCCTTCAGGACCCGCCCCGACGGCCTGCCCCAGGACCCGTGGCTGCGGGTGCACGTACGGGCGGGCGCCGAGATCGTCAAGGTGGCGCCCCGGTCGATGGTGGTGCCGGGCACGCTGGCGGAGTGGCGGGCCTGGACCGGCCTGCCGTTCGACCGGTCGGGGCCGGTGGAGGTGCCGGGGGCGCTGACGCCGGTGCATTGCGATGTGGAGCACGACCACGCCGTCTACGTGGAGCCGAACGTCTGGGTGGCCCACTCCCTGACCTGAGCGGGCCTTGCGAGCGCCCGGCCGCGCCGGACCGACCGGGCGCGGGCCTTTGAGGCGCCCGGCCCTCCAGGCCGATCAGGAGCGGGCCTTCGAGGCGCCCGGCCCGCCGCACCGGCCAGGAGCGAGCCCAAGGACGCTCAGCCTGCCGGGCTGACCAGACGGAGGCGGTCGGCGTGGCGGGCGACGTCGAGGCCGCGCTCGGCGGCCCAGGCGTCGTCGTGGCAGGTGGCGAGGTGGCGCTCGGAGGCGTCGCCGATCAGCGAGACGATCGTGCCGCTCTCGCCCCGCATGACCATGCGCTCGATCAGCTCGAGCGCCGCCCAGAGCACGGTGCCGGACGACGGGCCCACGGGCAGCCCGGTGACCCCCCTGATGTGCCGCGCCGCAGCCACCGTGGCCGCGTCGGGCACCGGGATCACCAGGTCGATCAGGTCGGGACGGAAGCCCGGCTCCATGCGCGGGCGGCCGATGCCCTCGATGCGCGAGGGCATGCCGGTGGCGTAGTCGCGCACGTCGAGCGTCCAGCCAGGAAAGTACGCGGAGTTCTCCGGGTCGGCCACCGCGACCCGGCAGTCGAGGTCATGCTTCTTGATCCAGTTGCCGAGCGTCGCCGAGGTCGCGCCGGTGCTCGCGCCCGTCACCACCCAGTCGGGGCTCACCTGGGCGAACAGCTCCTCGGCGAGGTCGTGCTCGGCCGCCCTGCCGAACTGGTCGAGGAAGTGCCCTTCGATCCGCCGCGCCGCGTCGTAGATGGCCAGCGGCGGCGAGACGAACCTGCACTCGCCGCCCAGCTCCTCCACCGGCCGCGCCCGCTCGGGCCCCGCCTTGCCCGGCATCACCACGATGTACCGCAGGCCGAGCCGCCGGGCGAACCACGCCTGGGCCACCGCCGCGTTGCCGCCCGTGGCCTCGACCACGGTCGCGCCCTCGGTGACCAGGCCGTCGAGCACGGCCTGGCGGAATAACGCGCGCGCGTGGCGGTGCCTGAGGCTGCCTGTGGGATGCCGGGACTCGTCCTTCAGCAACAACGTGATCCCGGGGACCCGAACCGGGAATTCGATCAGCGGGGTCGGCTCCCCCGCGGCCAGCACGTCGAGGGCTCGTGCGTTCCAGCTCACGTCTCCACTTTTTCAGTCATGCCCCCGCGAGGTCCGTGCTTTCGCCAGGAACGTAGTGAATCGCGGCAATATGCCGGACAGCGGTAACTTCCCCTATTCTCGGCGGAGTCCCACGAGACGGGCGGCATGGGGCCAGAATTCTGGCATGGCTTCCTTCGCTCCGCTCCGCCCGGCAGATCCGCGCTCGCTGGGGGGCCTGCGTCTGCTCGGCAGGCTCGGCGAGGGTGGCCAGGGCGTCGTCTACCTGGGCGAGGACGCCGAGGGCGGCAAGGCGGCGGTCAAGTGGCTGCGGGCCGACCTGGCGGGCGACGAGTCGAGCGTGCAGCGCTTCCTGCGCGAGGTCGAGGTGGCCAGGCACGTGGCGCCGTTCTGCACGGCCGCCGTGCTGGGCACAGGGATCGAGCAGGATCGGCCGTACATCGTCAGCGAGTACATCGAGGGCCCCTCCCTGCATCGGGTGGTGCAGGAGCAGGGGCCGCGCACGGGGACGGCGCTGCACCGGCTGGCCGTCGGCACCGCGACCGCGCTCGCCGCGATCCATCAGGCGGGCATCGTGCACCGCGACTTCAAGCCGGCCAACGTGATCATCGGCGCCGACGGGCCCCGGGTCATCGACTTCGGCATCGCGCGGGCGCTGAACGCCACGACGATCAGCCAGTCGGTGGTGGGGACCCCGTCGTACATGGCGCCCGAGCAGTTCATGGGCCACGCGGTGGGACCGGCGGCCGACCTGTTCTCGTGGGCCGGGACGATCATTTTCGCGGCGACGGGGCAGGCGCCGTTCGGCAGCGACACGATGCCCGCGGTGATCAACCGCGTGCTCAACCGGCAGCCCGACCTCGGCCCGCTCGACGGCACGCTGCGCGAGGTCGTGGCCGCCTGCCTGGCCAAAGATCCGGCGCAGCGGCCCACGGCCGAGCAGGTGATGGTGCGGCTGCTGCGGCACCCGGCGTCCGGCTCGGGCATGCTGGCGGAGGGCGCGGCGGCGGCATCGTCCGCGCCCTTCCCCGGCCCGCCCGCCTTAGGTTCGCCCGTCTCAGGGCCGCTCTCCCAGGCGGGCCCGCGGCCCGCGGGCCTGCCCGTCACAGGCGCACCCGCCGCAAGCACGCCCCCGCACACCGGCGCGCCCGCCGCAGGACCGCCTTCCCAGCAGCACATCCCGCCGGGCCACCCCCACGCGTGGCAGCACCTCCAGCCCACGCACCCCGCCGCCAAGCCGCCGGACCGCAGGCGGGGGCAGGTGGTGGCGAGCGTCACCGCGGCGGTCGCGCTGCTGCTGGCCGCCGTCATCTTCGCGGGCGTCCAGATGTACCGGACGGCGAGCACGGCCGCGCTCCAGTCCACGACCCCGTCGGCGGACACGGAGCGGCAGCCCAGCGGCTCCGGCGAGGAGCCCACCGGGGACGCCACCGGAGACGACTCCGAGGGCCGGACCGAGGACCAGGCGGAGCACCAGGCGGAGGACGTGCCCGGCGAGGGCACCAAGCGGAAGCTGCCCGGCGGCGACATCTCCCTGTACGAAAGCCCGTCCGACGCCATCGTGCTCACCTCGTACGAGGTCAAGGACGCGAAGAAGGACGACTGGATCGACTACGCCAGGGACTCGCTGCGCGGCAAGTTCACCAAGTACGCGGGCAACATGGAGTCGCTGGTCTCCCCCGACGGACGCTACCTCGCGTCGAGGGGCAGGCAGTACACCCCCGACGATCACGACTTCATCGTCATCACCGACCGCCGGACCGGGCAGCGCCACACGATCAAGACCGTCAAGAGCCCGCTGGACGGCATCATCATGCGGTGGTCGAAGGACGGCGGGACGATCCTGCTCAGCATCGCGCGGGAGGTCGGCGACGAGCTGACCTACCCGGGGTTCATGCTGGTCGACGTGGCCACCAAGCGCGTCAGGCGGGTGGGCGTCAGCGACACCGCCGTCAGGAGGAACATGTTCGCCTTCGACGGCGACAACGTCGGCACGGTCAACGTCTACGGCCCCGAGGACAACCTGAACCTGCGCTTCTTCGACCCCCAAGGCCGGGTGGTGCGCTCGCAGGAGAAGATCGGCACGCTCCCCGCCGGCACGACGGAGGACATCTTCTCGCCTTCGGGCAAGGCGTACGTCACCAACTGCCCTGACGGCACGTACAACGACCACTGCATCTGGGACGCCGCCACCGGCAAGCGGCTGCACACGTTCTACTCCGACTGCGACGAGGTGCTCGGCTTCTACGACGACAAGCACCTGTACTGCTGGGAGAACGACAACGGCGCCAACGCCGAGGTGCAGGTGGTCGACTTCAAGGGCAAGCTGGTGCGCAAGCTCCTGGAGGCCCCGGAAGAGCTGGACGTCGACCCCGTCTTCACCAGGAATCCGGCGCGCGGCTCGTGAACCATCCGGCGGATCCGGCCGTGATGGGGGGCATGAACACGCTGATCCGCACGACCGTGGCGGCCGCCGCGCTGGCCGCGGTCACGGCCGCCTGCACCACGTCGCCGGGTGGAGACCAGGGCCCGCCGCCGGTGAGGACGAGCCTCGGCGCGGTGCGCCTGGTGGCGTACGACGGGTGCGACGACCTGCTGGAGGAGCTGCGCGAGCGCAGCGCGGCCAACGTCGGGCCCTACGGCTTCGGCGACGCGATGCCGATGATGGTCGGGCAGGACAGCGTGCGCAGCGAGGCCAAAGCGCGTGCGGTCACGCAGTCGCCCGAGCACTCGACGACGAACGTGCACGAGGCGGGCGTGGACGAGCCCGACCTGGTCAAGACCGACGGCGAGCGGCTCATCACCGTCACCGACGGCACCCTGCGCGTCATCGACACGGCCACCAGGAAGATCACCGCCTCGCTCCGGCTGACCGAGGGCGAGGGCGGCTCCGGCTTCCCCGCGGACCTGCTGGTGTCGGGCGACCGGGCGCTGGTGCTGATGGCCGGCGGGGACATCATGTACAAGCGGATCGCCGGGGGTCCGGTGGGCGACACCCGGTACGTGCTGGTGGACCTCGCGGGCGAGCCGAAGGTGCTGGGCACGATCAAGCCGCAGGGATCGTACGTGGACGCGCGGCTGGTCGGCTCCACCGTCCGCCTCGTCACCCGCAGCCGGCCCGACGTCGTCTTCCACGAGCGGCGCCCTGGCAGCAGCGAATCGGACTTGATCGCGGCGAACCGGGCCGTCATCGCGAACGCCCCAGCCGAGGCGTGGCTGCCCAGGATCGAGATCACCGACGCGTCCGGCAGGACCACGCAGAGCCGGGTGCCGTGCGAGCGGGTCAGCCACCCCGCCGACTACACCGGCACCTCGATGCTGACCGTGCACACGATCGACCTGGCCCAGGGCATCACGGCGGCGGGCACCGACCCGATCACGCTGGCCGCCGACGGCGACATCGTCTACGGCACCGGCCAGAGCCTGTACGTGGCCAGCAACCCGCGCTGGTGGTTCCCCGTGGTGCGACGGCTTCCGCCGCCGCCCTCGCCTCGCCCGACGGCCGTGGCCCCGGCGGAGGAGCCGACGGTGACCGACCCGCCGATCGCGCCGACCACCACAGGGAGCACGCCGGCCGCGACGGTGCCGGCCGAGACGGTGCCAGCCGAGACGGTGCCAGCCGAGACGGTGCCCGCGGAAACGCCCACGCCGGAGCCCACCCCCGCGCAGCCGCCCGAGGAGACGGAGGTGCACCGCTTCGACATCACGAAGCCAGGCGCGCCCGCGTACGTGGCCTCGGACAAGGTGCCCGGCCGGCTGCTCAACCAGTACGCGCTCTCCGAGCACGACGGCCACCTCCGCGTGGCCACCACGCTCAACCGGTCCGACGGCCGCGACAGCTCCAGCGCGGTCTACGTGCTCAAGGCCGACACCATGGAGAAGGTGGGCGAGGTCGGCGGCCTCGGCAAGGGCGAGCGCATCTACTCGGTGCGCTTCATCGGCCCGGTCGGCTACTGCGTGACGTTCCGCCAGGTGGACCCGCTCTACACGCTCGACCTGCGCGACCCCGCACATCCCCGGGTGACGGGCGAGCTGAAGATCACCGGGTACTCGGCGTACCTGCATCCCGCCGCCGACGGCCGGCTGATCGGCATCGGCCAGGAGGCCAGCGAGAAGGGCAGGACGCTGGGCACGCAGGTGTCGCTGTTCGACGTGAGCGACCCGGCGGCGCCGCGCCGGCTGTCGCAGTTCTTCCAGCGCGACTCGGGCTCGGGCGCGGAGTGGGACCCGCACGCGTTCCTGTACTGGCCGAAGACCGGTCTCGCGGTGGTGCCGCTGGTGCAGCCGGACAAGTCGGGCGCGCTGGTGCTCAGGATCGACGACAAGGAGGTACGGCGGCTGGGCATGATCGAGCATCCGGAGCGGCGCGGCGAGTACCCATACCGGCCGGGTATCGAACGCTCGCTGGTCATCGGCGACTCGATCTGGACAGTGTCGTATGAAGGCGTCCAGGTCAACGACATGGAGACGCTCGATTCACAAGTGTGGATCCCGCTTCGTTGAGCAACCAAAAGGTGCCGGTTCGCAAATGAACCGGCACCTTTTTTATGGACTTATCCCGACAACCGGTGAAAAATTCGCTTACACCGTCTTGTCGGACACGGCGCGCCCGTCACGAGCCACCGCCGGTCCGCCTTCACGAGAAAGGGCCCCACGCTGCCATGCGATCACGCACCCCCCTGCTCGCATCGCTGCTCAGCGCGCTCGCGTTAGCCGCGGCGCCGCTGCCCGCCTCCGCGGCAGAGCCGCCTGAGGCCGCTCAGGAAGGCACGTACATCGTCCAGCTCAACCCGTCGCTGCGCGCGCCGCGCGGCGCGGCCGAGACCCAGGTGTCGCAGCTCGGCGGCGAGCTGGTCGGCGTCTACCAGCACGCGTTCAAGGGCTACACCGCGAAGCTGAGCGCCGCCGCCGCCGAGAAGCTCAAGAAGGACCCGAGCGTGCTCAGCGTGGAGCCCGACGCCGTGGTCACCCACTTCGCCCAGACCATCCCGACCGGCGTGAGCCGGATCTTCGGCCCGGACAACCCCAACCTCGACATCGACGGCACCGACGACCGCCGCGTGGACGTGGACGTCGCCGTGGTGGACAGCGGCGTCGACCAGAGCCACCCCGACCTGAACGTGGTCGCCAGGACCAACTGCGTGATCGGCCTCTGCATCAACAACTCCGGCACCGACGACAACGGCCACGGCACCCACGTCGCCGGCACCATCGGCGCGATCGACAACGCGATCGGCCCGGTCGGCGTCGCACCCGGCGCGCGCATCCACGCGGTCAAGGTGCTCAACGCCTCCGGCTCAGGCTCGCTCGCGGGCATCGCGGCCGGCATCGACTGGGTGGTGGCGCGCAGCTCCACCATCGAGGTCATCAACCTCAGCCTCGGTTGCAGCGGCTGCTCCAGCAGCGCGATCAGCAGCGCCATCACGAACGCGGTCAACGCCGGCATCGTGGTCGTGGTGGCCGCGGGCAACAGCAGCGCCAACACCGCCTCGTTCTTCCCGGCCAACCACCCCGACGTGGTCACCGTCTCCGCGCTGACCGACAACGACGGGCAGGCCGGCGGCCAGGGCGGCAGCACGCTGTCCTGCCGCAGCGAGTCCGACCAGGACGACACCCTCGCCTTCTACTCCAACTACGGCTCCACCGTGGAGATCACCGCGCCCGGCACCTGCATCTACTCGACGTGGCCCGGCGGCGGCTACAACACGATCAGCGGCACCTCGATGGCCAGCCCGCACGTCGCGGGCGCGGCGGCCCTGCTCACCTCGGGGTCGGCCAAGCCGACCACGCGGGCAGGCTCGCTGGCCGTGCGCAGCACGCTGATCTCGACCGGCAACTCCGACTGGACCGACGACTCCGGTGACGGCGTCAAGGAGCCCCTGCTCGACGTGCACGACGCCGGCGTCTACAACCCGGCCTGAGCCGGGGCGCGCCTGACGCAGAACCACCTCGGATGAGGGCGGTCCGCGGACAACCGCAGCGCCGCGGACCGCCCTGCCCTAGGCGTTCTCCGGCGCCACCACCGGGACGATCTCCGGCGCGCCCAGCCTGATCGCGTCGGCCTCCTGGTCGGAGTCCTGCTCCTGCGAGCGCCGTTCCGCCTCCACCCGCTTGGTGTAGTACTCGACCTCGCGCTTGACCTGCTCGCCGTCCCAGCCGAGCGGCCCGGCCAGCAGCTCCGCCGCCTCGCGCGCCACCCCGACCCCGCGGTGGAAGGTCTCGATGGAGATGCGGGTACGCCGGGTCAGCACGTCGTTGAGGTGCCTGGCCCCCTCGTGGGTGGCGGCGTAGACGATCTCGGCGCGCAGGTAGTCGTCGGCCCCGTCCAGCGGGCGGCCCAGCGACGGGTCCTGCTCGACCAGCTCCAGGATGTCGTCGATGAGCGAGCCGTAGCGGTGCAGCAGGTGCTCGATCCTGGCCACGTGCAGCCCCGACTCCTGGGCGAGGCGGTGCCGGGAGTTCCACAGCGCCTGGAAGCCCTCGGCGCCGACCAGCGGGATGCGGTCGGTGCACGATTGCGGCACCCGGTAGTCGAGGCCGTGCGCCACCGCGTCCACCGCGTCGCGCGCCATCACCCGGTACGTCGTGTACTTGCCCCCGGCCACCATCACCAGGCCGGGCACGGGGTGGGCGACCACGTGCTCCCTGGACAGCTTGGACGTCTCGTCGGACTCGCCCGACAGCAGCGGCCGCAGCCCCGCGTAGACGCCCTCGACGTCGTCGCGGGTCAGCGGCACCGACAGGATCGCGTTGACGTGGTCGAGCAGGTAGTCGATGTCGGCGCGGGAGGCGGCCGGATGGCTCCTGTCGAGCGTCCATTCCGTGTCGGTGGTGCCGATGATCCAGTGGCGGCCCCACGGGATGACGAACAGCACCGACTTCTCCGTACGCAGGATGATGCCGGTCAGCGACTGGATGCGGTCGCGCGGCACGACCAGGTGGATGCCCTTGGAGGCGCGTACGTGGATCTGCCCCCTGCCGCCCACCAGCTCCTGGATGTCGTCGGTCCACACGCCGGTCGCGTTGACCACCTGCCTGGCGCGTACGTCGAACTCGTCGCCGCTCTCCAGGTCGCGCACCCGCACGCCGGTGACCCGCTCGCCCTCGCGCAGGAATCCGACGACCTGGGTCCGCTGCGCGATGTGCGCGCCGTAGGTGGCGGCGGTGCGCAGCGTGGTCACGACGTAGCGGGCGTCGTCCACCTGGGCGTCCCAGTACTGGATGGCGCCGGTGAATGCGCTCTTCTTCAGCGAGGGGGCAAGGCGCAGCGCCCGCTTCCTCGACAGGTGCCGGTGCCCCGGCACGCCGCGGGTCAGGCCGGTCGCGAAGCCGAGCGTGTCGTACAGCATGACGCCGGCGCCCACGTACGGGCGCTCCCACCCGAAGTGGGTCAGCGGGAACAGGAACGGCACGGGCCTGACCAGGTGGGGCGCGATGCGCTGGAGCAGCAGGGCGCGTTCCTGCAGCGCCTCGCGTACCAGGTCGAAGTTGAGCTGCTCCAGGTAGCGCAGGCCACCGTGGATGAGCTTGGACGAACGTGACGACGTGCCGGAGGCGAAGTCCCGCGCCTCCACGAGCCCCACGTCAAGGCCCCTGGTCACCGCGTCGAGCGCGATGCCGGCACCCACGACGCCGCCGCCTACCACGACGACGTCGA
This sequence comes from Nonomuraea fastidiosa, assembly GCF_042751225.1. NCBI lineage: Bacteria > Bacillati > Actinomycetota > Actinomycetes > Streptosporangiales > Streptosporangiaceae > Nonomuraea > Nonomuraea fastidiosa. Next base: position 3,872,247 of record NZ_CP170570.1, on the reverse strand, counting down.
GTTCCTGGGCCCTCATGCGCTCCAGCGCCTCGGCCCGTTCGGCGGGCCCGAGACGGGCCGCGCACTTTCCCGACGCCATATTTCCCCCTGAAACGGCTTTGTCGCTGTTCCTGGTACCTACCCGCACAGCGTCCGACCTGTAACGCTTTATGCCGGGAGCCGCGCTCAGGCCCGAGGGGAGGCCGCTTTCAGGCGCGTACGACCTTCACGCCCGCCTCGGTGAGCCGGGCGGCGAGATCGTCACTGAGCCGGGCGTCGGTGACGAGGGTGTCGATCCGCTCGATGGGGCAGATCCGGGAGAACGCCCGCCTGCCGATCTTGGAGGAGTCGGCCACCACCACGACCTGGGCGGCCCGGCTGATCAGCAGGTTGTTGACGCTGGCCTCGCCCTCGTGGTGCGCGGACGCGCCGAGCCCGACGTCGAGCGCGTCCACGCCGAGGAAGGCGACGTCGAGCGTCACCTGCTCCAGCACGCCGGTGGAGAGCGGGCCGATCAGCTCGTACGACTGCGGCCGCGCCACCCCGCCGGTCACCACGATCTTGACGTGCTTGCGGACGGTGAGCTCGGAGGCGATGTTGAGCGCGTTCGTGACGATCGTGAAGCCGCTCTCCAGCGCGGGCAGCGTGGCGAGCGTGCGGGCCAGCTCGGAGGTGGTGGTGCCGCCGTTCAGCCCGACGACCGCCCCGGGCGAGACCAGCTCGGCCGCCGCCGCGGCGATGCGGTGCTTCTCGTCGGCGTGCCGCGCGGTCTTGTAGCGCAGCGGCAGGTCGTAGCTGACGCTCTGCGACACCGCGCCGCCGCGCGTGCGCATGAGCATCTGCTGCTGGGCGAGCTGGTCGAAGTCCCGCCTGATCGTGGCGGTGGAGACGTCCAGCGCCTGCGCGGCCTCCTCCACCGACAGCCTGCCCTCCTGCGCCAGCAGTTCGAGGATGGCGTTCCAGCGGTCGTAGCGGGACACGTCGGCCTCCTAAGGGGATGAGGTCAGGAGCAAGCGTGGCACAACCTGGGACCCCAGAGCCACCGATGTTCATTTTTGCCGTTTTCTGCTATAAAAAACGCAGAAACAATCAAGCTTGGAGGTAAGTGGTGACCACCCACACCGAAGCCGAGATCGCGTCCCAGCCGTCGTGCTGGCGGCGCGCCGTGGCGAACGTCCCCGCCGACGCGCTCCCCGCCCGGGGTGAGCGGGTCGCCGTGGTCGGCTGCGGTACGTCGTGGTTCATCGCGATGGCGTACGCGGCGCTGCGCGAGCGGGCCGGGCACGGCGAGACCGACGCGTTCGCCGCCTCCGAGTTCCCCGCGGGCCGCCGCTACGACCGGGTGCTCGCGCTGACCCGTTCCGGCACCACGACCGAGGTGCTCGACCTGCTCGGCAGGATCGACACCAGGACCACGGCCGTCACCGCCGACCCCAACACGCCGATCAAGGACGCCGCGCAGGACCTGATCGTGCTCGACTACGCCGACGAGAAGTCCGTCGTGCAGACCAGGTTCGCCACCACCCAGCTCGCCATGCTCCGCGCGAGCCTCGGCGAGGACCTCACCCAGGCCATCGCCGACGCCGAGCGGGCCGTCGCCGAGCCGCTGCCCGACCAGTTGGTGAACGCCGAGCAGTTCAGCTTCCTCGGCACCGGCTGGTCGGTCGGCCTCGCCCAGGAGGCGGCGCTGAAGATGCGCGAGGCGTCCAGGTCGTGGACGGAGGCGTATCCGGCGATGGAGTACCGTCACGGCCCGATCAGCATCGCGGGCCCCGGCCGGGTGACGTGGATGCTCGGCACCGCGCCCGAGGGCCTGCGCGCCCAGGTCGAGGCGACCGGCGGCACGTTCATCGAGGGCGCGCTCGACCCGATGGCCGAGCTGATCCGCGTCCAGCGGGTCGCCGTGGCCCGTGCCTTCGCGCGCGGGCTCGACCCCGACGAGCCCATGCACCTCACGCGATCTGTGATCCTTTCTTCATGAGCCTTACTCTTGCCGACGCCAGGATCGTGACGCCCGAGGGAGTTCACGAGGGGTGGCTGACCATCGAAGACGGCCGCATCACGCATGTCGGCCACGGCGCCGCCCCCGGACCCGGCCTGCGGCTGGGCGGGCGCCACGTGGTCCCAGGGTTCGTGGACGTGCACAACCACGGGGGCGCGGGGGCTCGTTCCCCACCGGTGAGCAGGACAAGGCGCGCGACGCCGTGGCGCTGCACCGCCGCCACGGCACCACCACGACCGTGGCCAGCCTCGTCACCGACACCGTCGAGGGCCTGACCAGGGCGGCCGCCGCGCTGGCCGAGCTGTGCGACGAGGGCCTGCTGGCCGGTGTGCACTTCGAGGGCCCGTACATCGCCAAGGCCCGCTGCGGCGCCCACGACCCCACGCTGCTGCGCGAGCCCTCACCGCAGGAGTTCGCCGGGCTGGTCAAGGCCGCGCGCGGGCACGCCCGCATGGTGACGATCGCGCCCGAGCTGCCCGGCGCGCTCGACACGATCAGGATGGCCGCGGACGAAGGCGTCATCGCCGCCATCGGACACAGCGACGCCGACTACGAGCAGACCATCGCCGGCATCGACGCGGGCGCCACCGTGGCCACCCACCTCTACAACGCGATGCCACCGCTCGGCCACCGCGCACCCGGCCCGGTAGCGGCGCTGCTCGACGACGAGCGGGTGACGGTCGAGCTGATCAACGACGGGGTCCACGTCCACGCGGCCATGCTGCGGCTGGCGTACGAGGTGGCCGGGCCGGGCCGCACGATGCTCGTCACCGACGCCATGTCCGCCACCGGGCTCGGCGACGGCGACTACGTGCTCGGCCCGATGCAGGTCCACGTGCGCGACGGCGTGGCCAGGCTGGCCGAGGGCGGCTCCATCGCGGGCTCCACGCTCACCATGGACGTCGCCTTCCGCCGCGCGGTCCAGGAGCTCGGCATGTCGCTGCCGGACGCCGTACAGGTGACCTCGCTGACCCCCGCCCGCGTGCTCGGCCTGGCCGACCGCATCGGCTCGATCGCCGTCGGCAAGGCCGCCGACCTGGTCGTGCTCTCCGACTCCCTGCAGGTCGACGGCGTGCTGAAAGACGGCGTCTGGATCATGGAGCCCTGATGATCGTCACGGTGACCCTCAACCTCGCCCTCGACACCACCTACCGGGTGCCCGGCGCCGACTGGGACGGCGTCAACCGCGTGGCCGGCGTGCACCGGCGGGCCGGGGGCAAGGGCGTGAACGTCGCCAGGGTGCTGCGCGCGCTCGGCCGCGACGTGCTGGTCACCGGCCTGGCCGGTGGTCCGACCGGCCAGGCGATCGAAGCCGACCTGCGGGCCGCCGGCATCCCCCACGACCTGTACGCGGTCGCCGCCGACTCCCGCACCACGCTCGCCGTCACCGACCCCGACGCGGGCCGCACGGCGCTGTTCAACGAGCCGGGGCCCGAGGTGAGCGCCGCCGAGCTGGCCGGGTTCACCCGCTACTACGAGTCCCTGCTGGCCGGGGCCGACGCGGTCGTGCTCTCCGGCAGCCTGCCGCGCGGCGTGCCGTCCGACGCCTACGCCACGCTCGCCGCCGTCGCCGCCTCCCTGGGCGTGCCCGCCATCGTGGACGCCGACGGCGAGCCGCTGCGCCACGCGCCCAAGGGGCGGCCGTCCATCCTGAAACCCAACGCCGAGGAGCTGGCCAGGGCCGTGCCCGGCAGCCCAGCAGAGGGCGCGGAGGCCCTGCGCGGGCAGGGGGCCGAGGCGGTGGTCGTGTCCATGGGCGCGGGCGGGCTGCTGGCCGTCACCGGCGAGGGCACCTTCCGCGCGCGCATGCCGTACGCCGTGCACGGCAACCCCACAGGAGCGGGCGACTCGCTCGTCGCCGGTCTCGCCCTCGGCCTCGTCGAACGCGAGCCCTGGCCGGAACGCCTGCGCCGCGCCGCCGCGCTCGGCGCCGCCGCCGTCGCCACGCCCGTCGCCGGCGAGTTCGCCCCCGACGTGTACGCCGACATCCACCCGCAGATCACCATCAGCTGAAGGAGCCCGCCATGCCCCTCGCCCCCATCGGCGACATCGTGACCCGGTCACCCGCAGGGGTGGGCGCGTTCAACGTCATCCAGCTCGAACACGCCACCGCCATCGTCGCCGGTGCCGAGGCGCTCGGCCTGCCCGTCGTGCTGCAGATCAGCGAGAACTGCGTGCGCTACCACGGCGCGCTCGAACCCATCGCGCTGGCCGCGCTCGCCGTCGCCCGCCGCGCCGAGGTGCCGGTCGCCGTGCATCTCGACCACGCCACCGACCGGGCGCTCGTCGAAGAGGCCGTCGGCCTCGGCCTCGGCTCGGTCATGTACGACGCCTCCGCCCTGCCCGACGAGGAGAACGTCGCGAGCACCGCCGAGGTCGCCGCCTGGTGCCACGAGCGCGGCGTGTGGGTGGAGGCCGAGCTGGGCGAGGTCGGGGGCAAGGACGGCGTGCACGCGCCCGGCGCGCGCACTAAGCCGCACGAGGCCGCCGACTACGTGACGCGGACCGGCGTCGACGCGCTGGCCGTGGCCGTCGGCACCTCCCACGCCATGACCACCAAGGACGCGGTGCTCGACCTCGACCTCATCGCCGAGCTACGGGCCGCCGTGCCGGTGCCGCTGGTGCTGCACGGCTCCTCGGGGGTGCCTGATGACGTGCTGCGCGAGGCCGTACGGCGGGGCATGAAGAAGATCAACATCGCCACACACCTGAACAAGGCGTTCACCGGGGCCGTCCGCGACTACCTGGCCCACGATGAGCGGGTGGTGGACTCGCGCAAGTACCTCAAGGCGGGCCGCGACGCGGTCGCCCGCGAGGTCACCCACCTGCTCGGCGTCCTCAACCCGTCGTAGACGGGGGTCATTGCGGGTCGCGCGCCGCGATGCCCGCCGCGATGCCCGCCACGATGCCCGCCACGATGTCCGCCAAGATGTCCGCCAAGATGTCCGCCAAGATGTCGATCTCGCCGTCCACCCACATCGACACGTGCTCGGCCATCTCGGCCACCTCGTACGCCAGGTCGCTGCGGCCTGAGTCCTCGAAGTCGACGATGCGGACGCTCGTGCCGTCCAGAGGAAGTTGGCGAGGTTGCCGTCACCCGTGCTGAACGCGGGCGTGACGCCCTGCTCGCCGGGCGTCCGGCTCTCCAGCCAGCGCAGGCCCTCCTTGACGGCCAGGTCCGCCTGAGCGCCCCTGGGCCGCCACTCGGCGCACCTGCGCCCCACCCATGCCGCGCAGCGGCACCCCGTCCAGCCGCGACATCGTCACCACGCCGTCCTCGTACGCGATCGGCTCGGGGGCGAGGCCGGGGGTGTGCTCGGCGAGGACGGTCAGCGCCCGCCACTCCCGCTCGGCCGCGCCGGGCTTGGGCTCGACGTAGCGCTTGACGACCCGGCCGCCCTCGTACGTCAGTGCGTGGGTGTGGGTGAGGTCGGCCATCCGCGCTCAGCGTTCGATCGCGTCCTGGCGGCGCTGCATCGCCTCCACCGCCTTCTTGGCGTTCACCAGCGAGGCCCCGGTCTCCTTACGGTAGATCGCGATGGCCTTGACCAGCTTGCCGTCGCGCACCGCCGCATGAAACTCCGGCGACAGCCGCAGCTCACCGCTGTCGTCGAGCCGGATGCCGAGGTACTGCTGGAGCGAGGCCACCTGCTGTTCGAGCCGCTTGACCCTGTCTTCGAGTGATTCCGAATCCATGGACAGGCACTCTATCGGCGCCCCCCTTCCACGCACACGGGCATCAGCCCCCAAACCCCGGCATATCCACCCTTGGCCCCAGCATCGCACCAAGCCCAACACCACTCCGGGAAGGCGACGCGCCGCAAACCACGGCACCCAGCGAAAGCGGCAGCTCGAACGCACGCACCGCAGACAGCGCCCCTCCCCACCACCCCCACACGACCAGGAGTGACAACGGCCAGACCGCGAACCACGGCGCACAGCGAAGACAGCAGCCCAGACGCGAGCACCGCAGACAGCGCCCTCCCATCACCCCCAGAGGGCCGGAAGAGGCGACGACCAGACCACAAATCACGGCGCACAGCAAAGACGCCGGCCGAAGAGAAGCACCGCAGGCGGTGGGCCTGCGGTGCCAGAGAAGCGGAAGGTGCCGGAACCAGCGCGAAGCGCCGAACCCCCGGCGCCTCGCGCTCGACGTACTCAGCGCTGGATGGGCGCCACGACGACCTCGACCCGCTGGAACTCCTTGATGTCGGAGTAGCCGGTGGAGGCCATGGTGCGCTTCAGCGCGCCCATGAGGTTCATCGACCCGTCGGCCACGCTGGACGGCCCGTGCAGGATCTGCTCCAGCGTGCCGACCGTGCCGAAGTGGACGCGGCGGCCGCGCGGCAGGTCGGGGTGGTGCGCCTCGGAGCCCCAGTGGAAGCCGTGGCCGGGGGCCTCGACGGCGCGCGCCAGCGGCGAGCCCACCATGACGGCGTCGGCCCCGCAGGCGATGGCCTTGGCGATGTCGCCGGAGGTGCCCATGCCGCCGTCGGCGATCACGTGGACGTAGCGGCCGCCGGACTCGTCCAGGTAGTCGCGCCGAGCCGCCGCCACGTCGGAGATCGCGGTCGCCATCGGCACGGCCACGCCCAGGACGTTGCGGGTGGTGTGGGAGGCGCCGCCGCCGAAGCCGACGAGCACGCCGGCCGCACCGGTGCGCATCAGGTGCAGCGCGGCGGTGTAGGTCGCGCAGCCGCCCACGATGACCGGCACGTCGAGCTCGTAGATGAACTGCTTGAGGTTGAGCGGCTCGGCCCGCCCCGAGACGTGCTCGGCCGAGACCGTGGTGCCGCGGATGACGAAGATGTCGACGCCCGCGTCGATGACGGCCTTGTGGTACTGCACGGTGCGCTGCGGCGACAGGCGTACGGCCGTGGTCACCCCGGACGCGCGGATCTCCTCGATCCTGCGGCCGATCAGCTCCTCCTGGATGGGCGCGGCGTAGATCTCCTGGAGCCGCTTGGTGGCCGCCTGCTGGTCGAGGGCGGCGCACTCCTCAAGCAGCGGCAGCGGGTCCTCGTAGCGCGTCCAGAGCCCTTCGAGGTCGAGCGGGGCGAGCCCGCCGAGCCGGCCGATCTCGATGGCGGTGGCCGGCGAGACCACGCTGTCCATGGGAGCGACGACCACGGGCAGCTCGAACCGGTAGGCGTCGATCTGCCAGGCGATCGACACCTCCTCCGGGTCGCGGGTGCGCCGCGAGGGCACCAAACCGATCTCGTCGAGCGAGTACGCCCTCCGCCCGGTCTTCCCCCGGCCGATCTCCACCTGCTGAGTCATGAACTTACCTTCTGTGATAGTTCGGAGCTTCCACGGTCATCTGGATGTCGTGGGGGTGGCTCTCCTTGAGGCCCGCCGCGGTGATCGGCATGAGCTCGCAGTCGGTGTGCATCTGCTCGATGGTGCGGCAGCCCGCGTACCACATGCCCTGGCGCAGACCGCCGACGAGCTGGTGGGCGACGGCGGCGACCGGCCCGCGGTAGGGGACCTGACCCTCGATGCCCTCGGGGATGTACTTGTCCTCGCCGCCGACGTCCGCCTGCGCGTAGCGGTCCTTGCTGAAGGAGGTGCCGCCGCGCTCGCGGTTGCGTACGGCGCCGAGCGACCCCATGCCACGGTACGACTTGAACTGCTTGCCGTTGATGAAGATCAGCTCACCGGGCGATTCCTCGCAGCCGGCGAGGAGCGAGCCCAGCATGACGGTGTCGGCGCCGGCGGCGATGGCCTTGGCGATGTCGCCGGAGTACTGCAGGCCGCCGTCACCGATGACCGGCACCCCGGCGGGCGCGCACGCCTTGGACGCTTCGTAGATGGCCGTGATCTGCGGCGCGCCGACTCCGGCGACGACGCGGGTGGTGCAGATGGAGCCGGGGCCCACGCCGACCTTGACGGCGTCGGCGCCCGCGTCGACCAGCATCTGCGCGCCGGCCCTGGTGGCGACGTTTCCGCCGATGACGTCGACGCTGCTGTTGGCCTTGATCTTGGCGATCATGTCGGCCAGGCCCTTGGAGTGGCCGTGCGCCACGTCGACGACGATCACGTCGACGCCGGCCTCGATCAGCGCCTTGGCCCGCACCTCGGCGTCACCGCCGACGCCCACCGCGGCGCCGACCAGCAGCCGGCCGTCGGCGTCTTTGGTGGACAGCGGGTACTGCTCGCTCTTGGTGAAGTCTTTGACCGTGATCAGGCCGCGCAGCCGGCCGTCGGGATCGACCAGCGGCAGCTTCTCGACCTTGTTGCGTCGCAGCAGCGCGAACGCCTCGTCGCGCGAGACCCCGACCGGCGCGGTGACCAGCGGCATCTTCGTCATGACCTCGCGGACGGGCCGCGTCTGGTCGGTCTCGAAGCGCATGTCGCGGTTGGTCACGATGCCGACGAGCGTGCCCGACTCGTCGGTGACGGGCACGCCGGAGATCCGGTACGTCGCGCACAGCCGCTCGACGTCGGCGAGCGTGTCGTCGGGGCTGCACGTCACCGGGTTGGTGACCATGCCGGCCTCTGACCGCTTCACCAGGTCGACCTGCTGGGCCTGCTCGTCGACCGACAGGTTGCGGTGCAGGATGCCGATGCCGCCCTGCCGGGCCATCGCGACCGCCATGCGGGCCTCGGTCACGGTGTCCATGGCCGCCGAGATCAGCGGGATCCGCAGCGTGATGTTGCGCGACAGGCGGGCCGTGGTGTCGGCCTCGCCCGGCTGGAGATCTGAATATGCGGGCACCAACAGCACGTCATCGAAGGTCAGACCCATCTCGGTGAACTTGGACATGCCGCGGCCCCTCCCTGCCTCGCACGCGTGATTGAGCTAAGTCTAGGGCCTGCCTCCAAACGCATTGATGCAGGGAGGCGGCCTGCCCGCTTCGTACGAGGACGCCCCGGCACAGGAGGGACGGGGCAGGAGGACGTGGAGCGCGCACGGACAGGTGCCGAGGCTTCCGGGGACCTGGTACTGGGGCTTGCGGGACCTGAACGCACGGATGCCGGGAGGACGAAAGCCCCCACGGCCTTCGTACTCCCGGCATCGGAAAGCGCCCGGGGACGGGACGGTCGGTGATCCGTCCCGCCTCCGGGCCATCGGCATCCGGGCAGGCGGCGCTCCGCACCACCGAACCCCCCTCCGCGTCCTGATGGCCGGCGCCGCCGCGCCCATCGCTGAATGCCGACGCTAGGTAAAGCGTGCGTTACAGAGCGGCGTTTAGCAATGTGCAAACGTGCAACTGCACGAAGCTGCAACTCCGCCGCATCGAGCCGGATCGAGTACGCGAAACGGCGGGACAGGCGTGGATGGCGGAGTTATCCTCGCGGCACGCCCGTGTCCCCCCTACGGAGCCGCCCATAATGCCCGACGAGTCTCCCACTGTGTCCGATCCCTTCGAGACGCTGGGTCTCGACTCGGCCCAGACCGCCCTTTACACCGCGGTGCTGCGCCTGCACAGGGCGACCCGATCGGACCTCGCCCAGGCGATGGACGGCCCGATCGAGAAGGTCGGCCGCCAGCTTGACGACCTGGTGAAGATGGGCGTCATCGACGAGCGTTCCGGCCAGTACCTGGCCAGACATCCCGCGGCCGCGCTCGGCAGGGTCATCGCCGAGCGCCTCGACCGGCTCGCCGAGGAGAGCCGCAGGATCGACTCCGCGCTCGGCTCGATCCGCAGCCTGATCCGGGATTACGACGCCGGGCGCGACCTGCGCAACGGCCCTTTCACGGTCGAGATGGCGAGCGGTTCGGACATCCTGTACGAAAGCGTCAGCGGCATCGCGGTGCAGTCACCCGCCCCGCCGATGCCATTACTGACCGCGATTCCCGACGAGCGCACCATGACCGATTTTGCGCGTAAATTCGCGGATCCTTGGATTGACGCGCAGAAACGAAACCTTCTTACCGTACGTGCCATCATTCCGGTGTCCACGCTCGCCATCCCCGAGGTGCGCGACCAGATCTCCAACGTCATCGAGGCGGGCGGCCAGGCGCGCACGCTCGACCGGGTGCCGAGCTGGTTCATGACCGTGGGCTCCGAGATGGCCGGGCTGCCCGCGTACTGGGGTGGCAACCTCCCCGACCACGCCTACACCTTCTATCTCGTACGTACCTCCGTCGTCGTGGGCGTGCTGAGCACGCTGTTCGAGGAGCTGTGGGCCCGCGCTCAGCCGCTGCCGTGGGCACCCAGGACCGACGGCGTCATGCAGGTCCTGCGCCTGGCGGCCCAGGGCCTGTGCGACGACTCCATCGCCCGCCGGCTCGGCGTCTCCGTCAGGACCGTACGCGCCCGATGGTCCGACGCCATGACCGAGCTGGGCGCGCAATCCCGCTTCCACGCAGGTGTGGAGGCCGCCAGGCGCGGATGGCTGAGCTAATACTCACCGCGCGGGCCGCATCGGTCATATGGTGGGAAGGTGCTGGAAGACGTTCCCCGCGATCCGTTCGCGGACGATCCGAACGACCCATCGGCAGCGATGGGCGCACTCGACGATGCCGAGCCGCTCACGGCCGCCGAACGCGACGAGGCCATCACCGACCTCGCCGACGTCGAGGTCTTCCGTTCCCTGCTCGAACCGCAGGGGGTGCTGGGGCTCGTACTCGACTGCCCGGAGTGCGGCGAGCAGCACTTCTTCGACTGGGAGCTGCTGCGCGGCAACCTGAAGCAAATGATCGAAAAAGGCCAGCCGCAGGTGCACGAGCCGGCCTTCCATCCCGACCCCGCCGACTACGTCAGCTGGGACTACGCCCGAGGCTACGTCGACGGTGTCATCGACACGGAGGAGCGCCGCTGAGCCACGTCATCCCGTAGCGCGGCCAGCAGCCGCACCGCGGGATCACACGGATCGGGCATCTCTCCGCGACCGAGCGCGTCGAGCAGCGCGTCGGTCTCGTCCTCTGGGGTCAAGCCGACTCCAGCTCGGCCATCTGCCGCAGCCTGGCCAGCGCTCGATGCTGGGCGACGCGTACCGCACCCGGTGACATGCCGAGTACATTACCGGTCTCCTCGGCCGAGAGTCCCGACACCACTCGCAGCAGCAGCAACTCCCGCTGGTTCTCGGGCAGCCGGGCGAGCAGGCGCCTGGCGTGCTCCACTTCGATGTAGCGGACCACCGTCTCCTCGGGCCCCGGACCGTCATCAGGGCCGTCGGGCAGATCCTGTGTCGGCACGGCCGACCGTACCGAGCTGCGGAGCGCATCTGCCACCTTGTGCGAGGCGATCCCGAACACGAACGACGCGAACGGCCGCCCCATGTCGCGGTATCGCGGCAGCGCGGACAACACGGCGATGCACACCTCTTGGGCGACGTCATCGGCAATGTGATATTGCCCTGAAACCCTGCCCAGCCTGGCGCGGCAATACCGCACCACCATCGGACGCAACTCGCCGAGCAGGGATTCGATCGCGCTGCGATCCCCCTGTACGGCGAGGCTCGTCAGTTCCCTAAGGTCGGAGTCATCCGTCCGTGCCGGAAGTCTCGACGCGAGCCTTACCCCAATTTTGGCGTCGGCGACGCTTCCCTCGCTCACGATAGGCATGATGCCCGTACTGATCCGGCCTGTCGTCATGGCGAATGGCTACGGATTGGTCACATTGAAGCGACGATAACGAGCAGTAATCGGATGGCCACACTAAGCCTTTATGCTGGCATAATATTTCACCTGATTACCCGGAATGCAAGACATTTGTCATAGCCCCCGACGCTTATCACCTGCTCTTGGTTTACGACCAATAATCCACCTTTCCGCCCATTTTCCCCCATCACCCGATAAGCCCCCACAGCTCCGACCCCCGCCAGCCCTGGCCTATCACCACAGCCCCGCACCCGACCCCACCGCCCGCCGAGCGCAAGCAGCGCGTGGGCCCTGCCGGGGCCCGCATGAGCGCCCCGCTCCCCCACGGCTCAGTCGCGGCGTGGGCCGTGGCGTGCGTCCAGCAGCTCCAGATAGCCCTGGACGGCCTCCCACAGGTGATGCTCGGGATAGCGGCCCACTCCCCTGTGCGCACGTCGCCAACGGCGGTCCCAGTACGCCTCGTGCACCGCCCTCAGGTGCTCCAGCGCCGTACGCAACTCCGCCTCGATGTCGGCCACCCCGCCGCCCGCGGCACCGCTCGCCGAGGCCGCCGCACGTACCTCGCCGAACCTCCGCTCCGCCAGCGCCGCGAGCACACCCTCCTCGACTCCGTCCAGCGACCAGAAGCGCACCGGTTCCCGGATGTGATGGTTGGCCACCGGATCCTCGCGGGACCGCCAGACGTAGGCCACCCCGCCCTTGTCCAGCTCCAGGAAGTCCACCAGCCAGGCGGTCCCCGGCGGCTGCGTGCCCCACGCCACCTCCTCGCCGGGCAGGTTCAGCACGAACGCCACCTCAAGGCACTCGACGGGATCGGCCCCGTCCAGCAGGTCGCCGAACACGTACGCAGCGCGCAGGAACGGCTCGTCCGCCCGCACCTTCCGGGTCTGCTCGCACGCCCGCGCCAGCCTGCGCAACCGCTCCACCGCCCGCTCGTACAACACGCCCCGCCACCTCCTCGCGTCGACGACCCGCACACGAACCGACCGCACACCGCCGGAACCGCCGCCCAGCGTACGTGCTCGCCTCCGCCCCCCTCACCCCAGCCCGGCGGCCCGCTCCTGAGAACACGCCCCCCGAAAGCCACACCCCGAGGCACTGCCGCCGGACCGCAGGACGCCGCCGCAGACCGCAGGGTCGGCCCGCCCCACAGACCGCGGAAACAGCACGCCGCAGACCGCAATGCCGACACGCCGCAGACCGCAAGCCGCAATGCCAGCGCGCCGCAGGCCGCGGCCTCAGCTCGTCGCCGAGCCGAGCGGAGCCCGGCCGAGCGCCGCGCGGAGCCCCCGCCTCGCCCTCCGCGCACAGCAGGACCTGCGGCATACCGCTATAGGGGCGATTCCGCAGAGGGGCACCCGCCGACCATCTCCCGCACACCCCAAGACCCGCACACCCCGAGACCCGCACACCCGAAAGTCCCGGAAACGCCGTACGGCCCGCACCCAACGCAGGGTGCGGGCCGTACGGTCAGCGAAAGGAGTGAGAAGGGTCAGTGGCCGTGGCCGTGACCGTGGCCCTGGCCGTTGGCCGGAGCCTCCTCCTCGGGCTTGTCCACCACGAGCGCCTCGGTCGTGAGCAGCATGCCCGCGATCGAAGCGGCGTTCTGGACGGCCGAGCGGGTGACCTTGACGGGGTCGATGACGCCCTGGGCGATCAGGTCGCCGTATTCGCCGGTCGCGGCGTTGAGGCCGTGGCCGGGCTCCAGCTCGGCGACCTTGTGGGTCACGACGTAGCCCTCGAGGCCGGCGTTCTCGGCGATCCAGCGGGCGGGCTCGACGAGCGAGCGGCGCACGATGCTGACGCCGGTGGCCTCGTCGCCGGTCAGGCCGAGGTCGTCGAGGTCCTTGGAGGCGTGGATCAGCGCGGAGCCACCGCCGGAGACGATGCCCTCCTCGATGGCGGCGCGGGTCGCGGAGATCGCGTCCTCGAGGCGGTGCTTCTTCTCCTTCAGCTCGACCTCGGTGGCGGCGCCGACGCGCAGCACGCACACACCGCCGGCCAGCTTGGCCAGACGCTCCTGCAGCTTCTCGCGGTCCCAGTCGGAGTCGGACTGCTCGATGGCAATCTTGATCTCCTTGATGCGGTCCTCGATGGCCTGCGCGTCACCGGCGCCGTCGACGATGGTCGTGGTGTCCTTGGTGACGACGACGCGGCGGGCCGTGCCGAGCACCTCGATGCCGACGTGCTCCAGCTTGAGGCCGACCTCCTCGCTGACGACCTGGCCGCCGGTGAGGATGGCCATGTCCTGCAGCATCGCCTTGCGGCGGTCGCCGAAGCCCGGGGCCTTGACGGCGACGGAGGTGAAGGTGCCGCGGATCTTGTTGGTGACCAGGACGGCCAGGGCCTCGCCCTCGACGTCCTCGGCGACCACGAGCAGCGGCTTCTTGGTCTGGGCGACCTTCTCCAGCAGCGGCAGGAAGTCCGCGATGGAGGAGATCTTGCCCTGGTGGAGCAGGATGTAGGCGTCCTCGAGGACGGTCTCCATCCGCTCGGGGTCGGTCACCATGTAGGCCGACAGGTAGCCCTTGTCGAACTGCATGCCCTCGGTGAACTCGAGCTCCATGCCCATGGCATTGGACTCTTCGACGGTGAGGACACCGTCCTTGCCCACCTTGTCGAAGGCCTCGGCGATCAGGTTGCCGATCTGCGCGTCCTGCGCGGAGATCGTCGCGACGTTGGCGATCTCGTTCTTGTCGGCGACCTCGCGGGCGCTCGACAGCAGGCGGTCGCTGATCTCCTTGGCGGCCTTGTCGATGCCGCGCTTGAGCGCCAGCGGCGAGGCGCCGGCGGCGACGTTGCGCAGGCCCTCACGGACCATGGCCTGGGCCAGGACGGTCGCGGTGGTGGTGCCGTCACCCGCGATGTCGTTGGTCTTGGTGGCCACTTCCTTGGCGAGCTGGGCGCCGAGGTTCTCGTAGCGCTCCTCCAGCTCGATCTCACGAGCGATGGTCACACCGTCGTTCGTGATCGTCGGCGCACCGAACTTCTTGTCGATGACGACGTTACGGCCACGCGGGCCGAGCGTTACCTTGACGGCGTCGGCGAGGGCGTTGACGCCGCGCTCGAGCGCGCGACGGGCGTCCTCGTCGAACTCCAGGATCTTCGCCATTGCTGAAAGTCCTCTCCTAGCGTCGAAAGCCCCGGCCGCCCTCAAGAGCGCCCGGGGCTCGACACATCCGGCTTACTTCTCGATGATCGCGAGAACGTCGCGGGCGGAGAGCACGAGGTACTCCTCGCCGCCGTACTTGACCTCGGTGCCGCCGTACTTGCTGTAGAGGACGATGTCGCCCTCAGAGACGTCGAGCGGGATCCGCTTCTCGCCGTCCTCGTCCCAGTTGCCGGGGCCCACCGCCAGGACCTTGCCCTCCTGCGGCTTCTCCTTGGCAGTGTCCGGAATGACCAGGCCGGACGCGGTGGTCTGCTCGGCCTCAAGCGGCTGAACCACGATGCGGTCGCCGAGCGGCTTAACGGGAACCTTGGTGGCGGTCGTCACGATCGGACCTCCCCTTCAGATTTCGATGATCTAGAAGAGGCGACCAGCTGGGCCTGCCGTCGCGGGTGTCAGACCTGCCTCGTCGCACGTTGGCACTCTCAAGGGGAGAGTGCCAACAGGAAACATATGCAAGAGGGGCTTGACAGTCAACACGAACGCGTCTGCCGACAGCGACCGGGGCTCGTGGAAAGGCCCTGTGACCTCGTTCAGTGTCCCACGTGCCCGAGATGTCCCGCCCCACCGCCGCACCGCGTCCGTCCATCTGTACGTGTGCGGCGCCCGGCGTGTCCTGCTCCACCGTCGCACTGCATCCGTCCGTCTTCTACGTGTGCGGCGCCCGGCTGTCCCGCCCCACCCCGCACCGCGTCCGCCCGTACGTGCACAGCGCCCGGCGTGTCCTGCCCTACCCCGCCCGCACGTTTTCTACCCATAAGAGCAAGCGCCCTCGTGCCGAGGAGGGCGCGCGTGGCGCTAACGTCGGGTGGCGTGGACCTCGACGCCTTCACCGAGCTGCTGACCCCGCGCGGCCTGCGGGCACTCGCCGAGGCGGGCGAGCTGGTGGGGGCCGATCCGGTGGCCGCGGCCACGACGTTGCGCAAGACGTACGACGCGGCGCTGACCTCCGCCGCGCTCACCCAGGCGGGGCTGCGGCAGCGGGCCAGGGCCAAGTTCGGCGCGGACGCGGGCCGCATGTTCTTCACACCGCACGGCCTCGAACAGGCCACCCGCCCCGAGGTCGCCGAGCACCGCGCGCGCCGCCTGCTCACCCTTATCACCCCTGGGCGCGGGCGGGTGGCCGACGCCTGCTGCGGCATCGGCGGCGACCTGCTCGCGCTGGCCAAGGCGGGGTGCACGGTGACGGCCGTGGACGCCGACCCGCTGACGGCGGCCGTGGCGCGGGCGAACGCGGAGGCGTTCGGGCTGGGCGACCGGGTGACGGTGCGGGTGGGCGACGCGGCCGAGGTGCGGCCCGAGGAGTACGACGTGCTGTTCGCCGACCCGGCCAGGCGCACGGGCAAGGGCAGGACGTTCGACCCCATGGCGTACTCGCCGCCCTGGCCGGTGGTGCTCGACCTGGTCTCGCGCGCCGGTCTCGCCTGCCTCAAGGTCGCTCCCGGCATCCCGTACGAGTTCATCCCCGATGGCGCGCTGGCCGAGTGGATCTCGTACAAGGGGGAGGTCAAAGAGGCCACGCTGTGGGCGGAGCCGGCGTGACCGGCGGCAGGCGCGCGACGCTGCTGCCCGGCGGCCACGAGCTGGCCGCCACCGGCGTCACGGCTCCGGTGGGCCCGCCCGGCCGCTACCTGTACGAGCCCGACGGCGCCGCCGTGCGCGCGCACCTCGTCGGTGAGGTGGCCGAGCTGGTCGGCGGGCGGCTGCTCGACCCGATGATCGCGTACGTGACGAGCGACGCCGCGACGGACACCCCATGGGCCGCCAGATACGAAATAGAGGACGTCATCCCTTTCAATCTGAAAAAGCTACGCGCCGCCCTCCGAGAGCGACAAATCGGCAATGTCACCATCAAGAAGCGCGGCTCCGCCGTCGACATCGAACGCCTTCGCGCCGATTTGCGACTCAGCGGCGACAACGCCATGGTCATCGTCCTGACCAGGATTCTCGACAAACCCTCGGTAATCCTCTGCAAGCCCTCCTCACCTGCCTGAATCTCCAAATTCGGCCATCGAACCGTTTTCCTCGATCTTTCTCCTCGCGTCTGACGGACCTTGCTCCAGCGGCTAAGGTAGCCGGGCGGGAGTTCTCCCCCTATTGCGGTTAACCGCGTTCTCGCTCTTTCAGATATGAACCGGACCTACCCGACCACTGCGCGGCAGTCCGTCGGCGAGCGAAGGAGCTTTCGGTGGACCATTCCAACCACACCACCCTTCTCCAATCGGGCGCGTACAACGCCGACGTCGTCCCCAAGAGGATGCGAGACCTGCTCGCGCGTGCCGCACAGGACCACGTCTACGAGCAGCGCACCCAGGGCGCGGTGCTCGACGAGATCCGCCAGCGTCTTGAGGGCATGGAATGGCTGCTGCGCGAGGTGCGCGAACGCGAGCTCGGCGGGCTGAGCGGCTCCCTTGAGGCGGTGAACGGGCGGCTCGACGAGATCGCCGTCAAGCCGCCGATGTGGGCGGAGGGCCTGGCCCAGCACGTCGAGGCCGTACGCGACCACGTGGACGCCGTGGGCGACAGGGTCGGCTCGGTGGACGCCAGGATGTCCCCCATCACCGACCTGCCCAGCCTGTGGGCCGACCTCGGCACCGTCGGTGAGAGCGTGGACGAGGCGCTCAACCGCCTCCAGTCGGTGCTCGACACCACCGACGGCATCACCAAGGGCATGGCCGACTTCGCCGCCACCCTGAAGGGGCTCAACGCCAGCATGGAGGCCGCGGCCGGGCGTTTCACCCGGCTCGACCGGTCGATGGCGGAGCTGACCTCCCGTACGGACCGGGTCGAGGTCGCCGTATCCGACCTGTCGGAACACCTCACCAGCAGGATCGACGACACCGCCCAGCGCCTCGCGGCCCGGCTGGACGAGACCGACAAGCGGCTGACGTCCCGGCTCGACGAGACCGACCAGCGGCTCACCGCCCGGCTCGGCGAGACCGACCAGCGGCTGAGCACCCGCCTCGACGAGACCGACCAGCGGCTCGCCACGGCCCTGCTGGAGGCCGACGAACGGCTCGTCGCCCGGCTCAAGGAGGCCGACGAGCTGGCCGGAGCCCGCCTGGCGGGCGTCGAGCAGCGCCTGGCCACCCGCCTCGACGAGACCGACCAGCACCTCGCCGTGCAGCTCGGCGAGAGCGAGCAGCGCCTCACCGCCCGGCTCAGCGGCGTGGACGCCAGGCTCGAACGCGTCGAGGGCTGCCTTTCCGGCCTCGACTCCCGGCTCACCGGCTTCGACAGCCGGCTCGAATCCGCCGACGAGTGCCTGGCCGAGATCGACACCAGGCTCGACGGGCTCGACGACCGCATCGGCGGCGTGGACAAGCGGCTGTCGTCCATGGACGGCCAGCTCGGCGCCGTCGACAAGCGGCTGGGCTCGCTCGACGCCCACCTCGGCCGCCACGACGACCGCTTCGACGCGATCGACGTCCGCATGGACACCCGCTTCGCCTCGCTCGACGAGCGCCTGCAGGCAGGCGAGCAGCGCGCCGCCGAGATCGCGACCCGCAACGAAGGCCGCTTCAACCGGCTGGACAGCCAGGTCGACGCCATCGACGAGCGCCTGGTCGAGGCCGAAGAGCACATCAGCAGCCGCTTCGACGCGCTCGACGGGCAGCTCGGCGGCATCGACGGCCGGTTCCGTGGCATCGACACCCAGCTCAACGGCCTGGCCGCGCGCGCCGAGCAGACCGGCGAGCACCTTGAGTCGGTCGGTGAGCATCTGGAGTCGGTCGACGACCGCATCGAGGCGGTCGGCCGCCGCGTGGACGAGCTGCCCGCCGCGCTCGACCACACCGACCGGGTCACGAAGCAGGTCACCGAGCAGGTCACCGAGCAGGTGACCGGGCAGATCGGCGAGCTGATCAAGACCCACGTGAGCGAGCAGGCCGAGCTGATCAAGGCGCAGGCCGGCGAGCAGGCCGAGCGCCTGGCCGCCGCCACGGAGGCGCTCAGCGAGCTGGTGCGCTCGCGGCCCGACGGCGACGAGCTGGCGGGCACGATGTCGGGCGCGGTGTCCGGGGCCGTGCAGCCCGCGGCCGAGGAGCTGGCCAAGCGGCTGAGTGCGCTGGAGGAGACCATGCTGGCGCTCGCCGAGGCCCTGCTCCGCCCGACCCGCCCTAAGGACT
Source organism: Nonomuraea fastidiosa (assembly GCF_042751225.1). Classification (NCBI taxonomy): domain Bacteria; kingdom Bacillati; phylum Actinomycetota; class Actinomycetes; order Streptosporangiales; family Streptosporangiaceae; genus Nonomuraea; species Nonomuraea fastidiosa. Next base: position 3,853,420 of record NZ_CP170570.1, on the reverse strand, counting down.
GACCCCCGCAGCCCCACGGACCGGCCCCGCCTCCGCCCGCCCGTGCCCGCGCCGCGCGGCATGGGCGGGGGCAGGGGTCCCGCAGAAACGGGCGCCACTGGAAAGCCCGGAAACGGGCGCCGCTGGAAAGGGAGCCCGGCGGCTCAGACGTGGACGGTCGTGATCGGCAGCGACGAGTCGGCCGGGATCTGCAGCGACGACGGCGCCACACCGGCCGCCACCATGTCGGACCCCAGGGCGGCGACCATGGCGCCGTTGTCGGTGCACAGCCCCGGCCGGGGCACGCGCAGCCGTACGCCGGCCGCGTCGCACCGCTCCTGGGCCAGCGCCCGCAGCCGCGAGTTGGCCGCCACGCCACCGCCGATGAGCAGATCGTGCACGTCGTACTTGCGGCACGCCTGCAGCGCCTTGCGGGTCAGCACGTCGACCACCGCCTCCTGGAAGGAGGCGGCCACGTCGGGCACGTGGATGGGCTCTCCTGCGGCCTCACGGGCCTCGATCCAGCGGGCCACGGCCGTCTTGAGCCCGGAGAAGGAGAAGTCGAGCGTGCCGTCGTCGATCTTGCCGCGCGGGAACGCGATGGCGCTGCCGGACCCCTCGCGGGCGGCCTTGTCGATGTGCGGCCCGCCGGGGAACGGCAGCCCCAGCACCCTCGCCACCTTGTCGAACGCCTCACCGGCCGCGTCGTCGACGGTGGCGCCGAGCGAGATGACCTCCTCGGCGACGTCGGGCACGAGCAGCAGCGACGAGTGGCCGCCGGAGACCAGCAGCGCGATGCACGGCTTGGGCAGCGGCCCGTGTTCGAGCTGGTCGACGGCGACGTGGGCGGCCAGGTGGTTGACGCCGTAGAGCGGCACGCCGAGGCCGAGCGCGTAGGACTTGGCCGCGGCGACGCCCACCAGCAGCGCCCCGGCGAGCCCGGGCCGGCCGTGACCGCGATGGCGTCGATGTCGGAGAAGGCGAGCCCGGCCTCGGCCAGCGCGGCCTCCACGGTGGGCGTCATGGCCTCCAGGTGGGCGCGCGATGCGACCTCGGGCACGACGCCGCCGAACCTGGCGTGCTCGTCCATGCTGGACGCGACGGTGTTGGCGAGCAGCGTGTGGCCCCTGACGATGCCGATGCCGGTCTCGTCGCAGGACGTCTCGATGCCCAGGACCACGGGTGCGTCAGTCACCCAGCCGCCTCCTCATCATGATCGCGTCGGTGCCGTCGTCGTAGTAGCGGCGGCGGGTGCCGATCTCCTCGAACCCGAAACGCCGGTAGACGCTCTGGGCGGCCGGGTTGTCGGCGCGTACCTCCAGGAAGATCTCCCGCGCGCCCCTGCGGCGCGCCTCGTCGAGCAGCTCGCTCAGCATGGCGCTGCCGATACCGGAGCGCCGGTGCTTCTCCAGCACCGCGATGGTCTGCACGTCGGCCTGGTCGGCCGCGGCGGCGAGCCCGGCGTAGCCGACGATCTCGTCATCGACCAGGGCCACGACGTAGTGGCGGGTGCGGGGCATGTCGGCGAGCTCGCCGCGCATCATGCCCTCGCTCCATGCGTCGAGCGGGAACGTGATCCGCTCGATCTCCATGACCGCAGGCAGATCGGCCTCGGTCATCGGCCTGAGTTTCACGCGGTCACCTTCTTGGGGGCGCCCGGCACGACGGCGTCGGGCCTGCGCAGGTAGATGGGGCGCGGCGGGTCGAGCGGGACGCCCTTGGCGAGCCGCTCGGCCGCCAGGGCGGCCAGCGCACCCGCGTAGGGGTAGGGCGGCGCCCCAGCGCCGTCGCCGAGCAGGTCGGGATAGAGCTGGGCACCCGCGCCGACGACCGGCAGCCCCTCGACGGGGACGTCGGCGGGGCGGTCGACGAAGGGGCCGTCGGTCCGGGTGCGCATATCTGCGTAACGCGCCCAGAACACCTCTTTGCGCCGCGCGTCGGTGGCGGCGATGAACGGCTCTGTGCGCCCGCTCGCGTAGGCGACGGCGTCGAGCGTGCAGATGCCGTACGCGGGCACGCCCAGCGTGGTCGCAAGGCCCTGTGCGGTCATCAGCCCCACGCGCAGACCGGTGTAGGGGCCGGGACCGCTGCCCGCCACGACGGCCGTCACCTCGCGCAGCGTCACCCGCGCCTCGCCCAGCACCAGCTCGATGGTGGGCACGAGCAGCTCGCCATGGCGGCGGGCGTCGATCGTGGTGTGTTCGGCGAGCACGCGCTCGCCGTCGTGGAGCGCCGCGGTGACGGCGGGCGTCGCGGTGTCAAAGGCCAGGACCAGCACGACTGTCTAGCCTACCCGCCGGGCGGGTCACGCCCAGCCGGTACGCCGCTTCAGCCAATCGAGGGCCACCACGCCCTGCGCCCGCTGGAACGCCCTGAGCGTGGGCAGCCCGGGAGGCGGGGGCTGCCTGGACATGCGGACGAAGAAACCGGTCATGGCGGCCACGGCCTTGGTGACGTCGTCGCCGGGCAGCTCGGCCAGCTCCCACGGCGCCGGCCCGCCCTGCATGCCGACCGACGGCAGCATCGCGGCCAGGTCGAACCAGGGCGCGGCACGTGCGGCCCACGGCCAGTCCACGACGTAGACCCGGTCGTCGGTGAGCAGGACGTTGTCGGCCCGCAGGTCGGCGTGGACGAGGGTGTCGCCGGCGGCCGCGGCGTCCCAGCCGGTCTCCAGCTCGGCCAGCTCGCCGAGGTGGCGCAGCGCCCAGGGGTCGAGCCCGGTGGTGTCCTCCTCCAGAAGGTGGTGCCAGCCCTGGAACTGGCTGCCGAACACCTCACCGATCGGGGGCACGTCGATGGGCGCGGGGGTGAGCGCGGCGGACATCTCCTCGATGGCGGCCAGCACCCGGTCCAGCTCGTCGCGCCGCCAGGGCATGGCGGGGTGGCGGCCCTCGACGTCCTCGAAGAGGAGCACGACCCAGCCGTCCAGCTCGAAGCCGGTGAGCAGCCGGGGCGCGGGAACCGATGCGGGCAGCGCCCTGGCGACCCGCAGCTCCGACCGGTAGATGCGGACGGCGTCGGCGTTGGGCTCGGGGCCGACGGCCTTGACGAAGGCGCGCTTGCCGCCGCCGCGGGTGCGCAGGCGGCAGGCGGCGGCCGGGGAGAAGCCGCCGGGCTGGGTGACGGCCTCGGCCACGGCGTCGCCGAGGAAGTCCTCGATGGCGGCCCGTACGGAGGCGGGCACGTCGGCCCAGGGCACGCGCGCGCCCGTCGCTGGCGGATTGGTGTCGGTCGCCGAATCGGTGTCCGTCATGGGCCTCAAACCTGGGATGCGTAGACGATGATGTTGTCGACGTACTCGCCCTTGGCGTAGTCGAACTTGCCACCGCACGTTACCAGTTTGAGCCCGTCTTCCAGGTACACCTTTTTCGCCGGGAACTCGTCCTTGTGCACCTGCTCGATGCGGTCCACCTTGTAGCGTACGACCTTGCCGTCGCTGCGCTCGACCTTCACGGTCTCGCCCTTGCGTAACTCCCTGAGTTTGTAGAACACGGCGGGGGCGGTCTTGGTGTCGACGTGCCCGATGATCACCGAGGCGCCCTTCTCGCCGGGCACGGCGCTGCCGGTGTACCAGCCGGCCACCTTCGGCTTCTCGTACGGCGGCAGCTCGACCTCGCCGTTCTCCAGCAGCCTGAGCTTCATCAGCGGCGCCTCGACGTCGATCGACGGGATGTCGATGGTCTTGGGCACGACGGACGCCTGCGCGGGTTTCGCGGTGGTGCCGATGTCGGCGTTGTGTCCGAACGCGTACAGCAGCAGGCCGGTCACGGCGCCGGCGAGCACCACCCGTCCTGGACGGGCCATGACGTTATGCCCTGGTGCGCCGCTTGACCGCGAAGGCGATGCCGCCGGCCGCCGCGAGCGCGATGAGCACGCCCGCGGGCCCGATCGACGAATCCTCGGAGACGTCCTGCGCGTACGTGCCGCCGCCACCCGCCCGCGGGGCCTTGGTGGGCACGACGGTGGTGGAGGTGGAGTCCGGCTCGTCCGGCTCAGGGGCGACGACGCGCAGCGTGGCGCGGCCCATGTCGTTGGTGCCGTCGCACTTGACGTCCACCCGGTACGAGCCGCGCCGGACCGTTCCCGACACCTGCGCCTCGCCGCGCACCCACGGCGAGGGAGAGGCGGGCGTCGCGGTGGCGGTCGGCGAGGCCGACGGCGGCGGCACGGGGTTGAGCGTGACGCCGTTGACGAACGCCTTGGACGTGGCCGTGCCGGTGTGGGCGGGCCCGCCGGTCGGCACCGGGCAGTTGGCCAGGACCCACACCTTGGACGTCTCCCCCGCGGTGACCCGGTCGGGGTTGACCTGGACGTTGATGTCGCGCCTCGCGGTGGTCGGACTGGCCGTCGTCGTCACCGTGTCCGATGGGCTGCCGCTCGGTGTGGGGGTCGGATCGCTGTCGGCCGAGGCCGTGCATCCGGTCAGGCCGATCATGGCGATGGCTCCCGCGTACGCGACTCGTATGACCCTGAGCACCGGCCGCACCCCACTTTGCCGTCCTGCTACCCAGCATCCACCGAAACGATGGATGTCGCCCCTCCTGATACCCAGAAAATCTGGGCCAATCACTGACCAACGATCATGTTTCAGACCGCCGGCCCCGTACGTCAAGGGTGCCAGCCTTACCGGATTTTGACCTGCGTTTCAGCCTTCCGGCGGATCAGACGGCGTGTCGGCCCATCGGGCGCCCACGCCGCGCAGCGTCACGACGCGGGCCTCGTCACCGGCCTCGCGGTCGATGCGGATCTCCAGCCGATCGTCGGCCAGCCCTTCGACCAGCCCCTCGCCCCACTCGACGACGGTGACAGACTCCTCCAGCGAGGCGTCCAGGTCGAGGTCGTCCACTTCCAGGTCGCCGCCCAGCCGGTACGCGTCCACGTGCACCAGCGGCGGCCCCTGGTGCAGCGACGGGTGCACGCGGGCGATGACGAACGTGGGCGAGGTGATCGGCCCGCGTACCTTGAGCCCTTCGGCGAGGCCCTGCACGAGCGTGGTCTTGCCGGCGCCGAGCGGGCCCGACAGCACGACCAGGTCGCCGGCGCGCAGCAGGGCGGCGAGGCGGGCGCCGTAGGCCCGCATGTCCTCGGGAGTCGCGATGCGCACCTACAGCTCCACTCTCTTCAGCAGGTCGCGCAGCGCGTCGTTGACGATGCCGGGCCGCTCGAGCTGGATCAGGTGGGAGGTGTCGGGCACCTCGGTGAGCTGGGCCTTGGGCAGCGCGGCGGCGATGGCCTTGCTGTGGTCGGGCGGGGTCAGCCAGTCGCGGTCGCCCACCAGGATCGCGGTGGGCACGGCGTCGAGCACGTGGAGCGCGGAAAGCTTGTCGTGGTTCATCAGCGCCGGGTAGAAGTCGGCGACCACCTGGGTGGGGGTGGCCCTGATCATCGACTCGGCGAAGTCGACCACGGTCGGGCTGACGTTCTTGGAGTCGCCGAAGCCGACGTAGCGGGTGATGAGGAACGCGATGTCGCTGCCGGCGTTGCGGGTCCTGTCGATGAGCGAGCCGCGCTTGCCCAGCATCGACACCGTCGCCGGGGCGACCTTGTGGACGACCTTCGACAGCACGGCGGGCAGGCCCAGCGTCAGCTCGGCCAGCTTGCCCGCCGAGGTCGCGAGGAGCGCCACCGCGCGGATCTTGTCGCCGAACAGGTGGGGGTGGCGGTCGGCCAGCGCCATGATCGTCATGCCGCCCATGGAGTGGCCGACGAGCACGCACGGGCCGGGCACGAAAGCGGCGATGACCTCGGCGAGGTCGTCGCCGAGCCGGTCGATCGTGCACTCCTCGGCCGAAGCGCGCTGGGAGCGCCCGTGCGAGCGCTGGTCCCACAGGACGAGGCGGTGGCTCTCGCGCAGGTCTTTGCGCTGGTAGTGCCAGGACTCCATGCTGAGGCAGTAGCCGTGGCAGAAGACGACGGTCAGCGGCGGGTCCTCGTCCTCCGCCGGGTGCTTGCGCTCGGGGCCGTCGATCTCGACGTGCAGCGCCTTGCCGTCGGAGGTGATGAGCGTGTGCTCTCGGCCGCGCAGCTCACCGAACGGCTCGCTGGCCTCGGTGTCGGGGCGCAGCCGGATGCGGCCGACCGCGTAACGCTTGGCCAGCGCCGCCGCCGCGACGCCTGCGGAGGCCGCGCCGACGAGCGCGCCGGCGATCCCTACCCTGCGCCGCTTGGTCGTCGTCGTCATGTGCCCGATCCTTCTTCACTCATGGCCGCCGCGATCCGCCCTTCGTCACTTGTGGTAGACCCTGGGCACTCGCGCACCGATCCTCGTCACGATTTCATGCGTGATCGTGCCGAGGGTATCGGCCCACTCCTGAGCGGTCGGCTCGCCCCCGTCACCGGGGCCGAAGAGCACGACCTCGTCGCCCGCCGCCACCGGATCGTCGCCCACATCGATCATGAACTGGTCCATGCACACCCGGCCGGCGATGGTCCGGCGGCGCCCGCCCGCCAGCACCTCGGCCCGCCCGGTCGCGTGGCGCAGCACGCCGTCGGCGTAGCCGAGCGGCACCAGGGCGAGCGTGGTCTCGCACGAGGTCGTGTAAAGGTGTCCGTACGACACGCCGCAGCCCTCGGCGACCCGCTTGACCAGCCCGATCCTGGCCACCAGCGTCATGGCCGGGCGCAGGCCGAAGTCGCCGAGCTCGGGGATGGGGCTCAGGCCGTACATCGCGATGCCGGGCCTGACCATGTCGAAGCGGGCCTCGGGCAGCGTGACGATGGCGGCGGAGTTGGACATGTGCCTGATGACCTCGGAGCCCGCCGCGCCGGCCTGCTCGGCCAGCTTGAGCGCGGCCTCGTACGCCTCGAGCTGCCGCGCGATCGACGGATGCCCGGGGATGTCGGCGCAGGCGAAGTGGGACCAGATGCCGACGATCTCGATGGCGCCCTCCGCCTTGAGCTCGAGCGCCTTGGCCAGCAGGTCGGGCCAGGCGGCGAGCGGCGCCCCGCCCCTGCTCATGCCGGTGTCGGCCTCAAGGTGGAGCTTCGCGGCGCGGCCGGTGCGGCGCGCGGCGGCGGCGATCTCGTCGAGCAGCCCGGGATGGGAGGCCGACAGCTCCACGTCGGCGGCCAGCGCCTCGGCGATCGGCTCGCCCGGGGTGATCAGCCACGACAGGATGGGCGCGGTCACCCCGCCCGCGCGCAGCGCCAGCGCCTCCTGGATGAACGCGGTGCCGAGCCGGCCCGCCCCGCCCTGCAGCACGGCCTCGGACGTGGGCACCAGGCCGTGGCCGTAGGCGTCGGCCTTGACCGCTCCCATCAGCTCGGCGCCCCCGGCCCGCTCCTTGAGCAGGGCGACGTTGTGCCGGATGGCGCTCAGGTCGACCCGTGCCTCGGCGGGGGTGATCATCGGGTGGTCCATCTCTCCAGTCTGGCAGCTCGCGCCCGTGGCCGGGCACGCTTCGCCCGGCCTGGACGTCACGAATTGGTGCTGGTCACGGCCCGGATCGCCGCGGGGAGCGCGCTGGCCACGTCACCGGCGGCCAGCGGCGCGCCGTCGGCGGCCAGCCGCCCGGCGACGCCGTGCAGGTAGGCGGCGCAGGACGCGGCGTCGTAGCAGCTCAGGCCCTGGGCGAGCAGCGCGCCCGCGAGACCCGCGAGCACGTCTCCGGTGCCGCCGGTGGCCAGCCAGGACGTGCCGGTGGTGTTGACCCGCACCGGGCGGGAGTCCTCGGCCACCACCGTGGTCGAGCCCTTGAGCAGCACCGTGACGCCCAGCTCCGCGGCCGCCCTGCGGGCGTGGTCGAGGCGGGCGGCCTCGATGGCGTCGCGGCCGGCGCCGATGAGCCTGGACAGCTCGCCGGCGTGCGGCGTGATGAGGACGGGCGCGGCGCGCCGCAGCAGCGTGCGGTCCTTGGCGACCAGCGTGAGCCCGTCGGCGTCGATGAGCACCGGCACGTCGGACGCCAGCACGGCGGCGGCCAGCTCGTGGGCCCAGTCGTCGGTGCCGAGCCCTGGCCCGAGCACCCATGCCTGCACCCGGCCGACGCGGTCGATCGAGGGCGCGTCGAGCTGCGTCACCACGGCCTCCGGCCAGTGGGAGCGCACCTGGGCGACGGGAGCGGCGCGGCCCGCGTACCTCACCATGCCGGCGCCGCCGCGCAATGCGCCGCCGACGGCCAGCACGGCCGCTCCGGTGAACAGGTCGCTCCCCGCCGCGACGCCCACCACGCCTCTGCGGTATTTGTCGGACTCGTTGCGGGGGCGCGGCAGCAGCACGTCGAGATCGGCGCCGGTGAGCGCGGCCACGTCGGGGTCCGGCAGGTACGCCCCCAGCCCGATGTCCACCAGCTCGACCCGCCCCGCGTACGCGGCCCCGGGATCGACGAGCAGCCCCGTCTTGTACGCCCCCATGGTCACGGTCACCCGCGCCCGCACCGCCGCGCCCTCGACCCGCCCGGTTGAGGCGTCGACCCCGCTCGGCACGTCCACGGCCACGACGTGCCCGCGCGCGGCGGCCACCGCCTTGGCCAGCTCCGCGTACGGCTCGCGCAACGCGCCGGATGCCCCGATGCCGACGAGACCGTCGATGATCAGGTCGGCCGTCTCGATCGCCGCGCCGGCCGCGGACGGGTCGAGCACCCTGCCGCCCGCGTCGAGCAGCGCCCGCAGCCCGGCCTCGTGCGTCTTGGAACCGGCCGTGACGGCCTCCACCCTGGCACCGCGCCTGGCCAGGCGCTGCCCGGCGTACAGCGCGTCGCCGCCGTTGTCGCCGCTGCCCACCAGCAGCACCACCCGGCTTGCGTAGACGCGGCCGAGAAGATCGGCGCAGACGGAGGCGAGCCCGGAGGCGGCCCGCTGCATCAGCGTGCCCTCGGGCAGCCGGGCCATGAGCGCCTGCTCGGCCTGCCTGATCTGGTCGGCGGTGTAGGCGGTCTTCATGATTCGACGCTATCCCTCCGCGATCACGTAGGCGATGGCCACCCCCGCGTCATGGCTGAGCGACAGGTGCCAGCGCTTGACGCCGAGCCCGTACGCGGCCTCGGCGACCTTGCCGTAGACGTGCAGCTCGGGTTTGCCCAGCTCGTCGCAGCGCACCTCGGCCTCCAGGTGGCCGAGGCCCTTCGGCGCGCCGAGCGCCTTGGCCACGGCCTCCTTGGCGGCGAACCTGGCGGCCAGCGAGCGCACCGGCAGCGGGCGTTCGACCTCGGTGAACAGCCGCTCCTTGAGCCCGGGCGTGCGCTGCAGCGCGGCTTCGAAGCGGGCGATGTCGACGACGTCGACGCCGATACCCAGGATCATCGTCCCAGCGTAGAGGCTCCTCAGAACGGGCCGCGCTCCCACGGCCCCCAGATGGCCAGCGATCTGCCCTGCCTGGCCTGGATGTTGACGAAGAGCGTGTGGCCGCCGGGACCGAACGTGGAGCCGGCGAACTCGGCGCCGGGGTCGCCCTCGATGGGTTCGAGGCGGCAGAAGTCGAAGATCTCCCCCGACCTGGTGAGCCCGCGCAGGTAGTTGGCGCCGTCGCCGTCCTCGCACAGCACGAGCGTGCCCCGGCGGCTGACGGTGACGTTGTCGGGCAGGTCGAGCACCGCCGAGCGGGGCGACTCGTAGACGAGCCTGAGCCTGCCGCTCCACGTCTCATAGCCCCACACCTGGCCGCGCCCGTCGCCGAAGCCGTCGGGCGGCTCGTCGCCCGGCGCGGTGGCCCCGCCCTGGGTGGAGACGAAGTAGACGGTGCCGTTGTGGAAGACGGCGCCCTCCAGGCGGGAGAAGACGGCCGCGCCCTGCTCCCTGCCCTGCCGGCCCACGGCCTGCACGGCCTCGTCGTTGGACGGCCTGCCGCGGAACTCGGGGTCGGGGTCGTCGATGTCCACCCACGCGGTCTCGTACGTGGCGCCGGGCTCCTGCCCCGCCGACAGGTCCTTGTTCTTCGCGCCCTTGACGGCGAGCATCTGCAGCCGGCCGCCGTCGAGCAGCCGCCCGGCCAGCACCGGATGCTTGGGCGGCAGGTAGCGGTAGAAGCCGGAGGGGAAGCCGAAGTTGTCCTCGGTGAGGTAGAGGGCGCCGGTGGCCGGGTCGAAGGCGACGGACTCGTGGGCGAAGCGGCCGGCCGCGCGGATGGGCCTGGCGCTCGCGGGCCGGCCGACCGGCACCTCGAAGATGTAGCCGTGCCTCCGGGTGAGCTTGGAGTTGTCGCCGCCGGAGAAGTCGTCGCCCACGTCGGGGCCGTTGACCGTCTCCTCGCAGGTCACCCAGGCGCGCCAGGCCATGGGGCCGCCCGAGCAGTTCATCATGGTGCCGCTGAGCGAGGGCGCGCTCTCGATCACCTCGCCGTGGCGGGTGACGCGCAGCGTGGAGGTGCCGCCGCCGGCCATCGGGTCGTAGGCCCGCTTCCTGTCGCCGAACGCGCCGACCGGGCCGTTGACCTCGTGGTTGCGGATGAGGATCGTGCTGCCCTCAGGTCCGTTGAACGCGGCCATGCCGTCGTGCCTGCCCGGCACCGTCGAGCCGTCGCCGAACCTGTCGCCCGCCGCGCTGAACGACCGGTAGCGGAAGCCTTCGGGCAGGTGCAGCCGCACCTCGCCGTCGCGCAGGTCGCGTGCGGGACGCAGCGGCCCGTACCCCGGCACCGGCCTGGCCCGCCCCCGCCTGCTCACGCACGCGACACCGGCGAACGGCCCGGCGACCCCGGCGGCCACGGCGGAGATGAAGCGGCGACGGTCCATGGCGACCTCCGTCAGGACGGTATCCGCACCGTACCTCTCGCGTCCGCGCGTCGAAACCTTGATCCTTTCCCAGAAGTCGTTCTCGGTAATCCCACGTTTTCATCCACAGGCTGTGGATTGCCTGGGACAACCCCGGCCATGATCCGCTTTGTCGCACATCGTTACTCTGCCTAGGTGAACAACGGCTACGTGGAACTGAGCAGGGAGCAGTGGAGCGAGCTCCGCAAGAACACGCCCTTGACTCTCACCGCAGACGAGCTGGAAGAGCTGCGCGGGGTCGACGACCCCATCGACCTGACCGAAGTCACCGACATCTATCTCCCCCTGACCCGGCTGCTCAACCTGCACTTCACCGGGTCCAAGGCGCGCAGCAGCGTGTTGAGCGCTTTTCTGGGACACGAGGAGCAGCGGGTCCCGTACATCCTGGGCATCGCGGGCAGCGTCGCGGTCGGCAAGTCGACCACGGCCCGGCTGCTGCACACCCTCCTGGCGCGCTGGCCCGAGCACCCGCACGTGGAGCTGGTGACCACCGACAGCTTCCTGTACCCCAACGCGGTGCTGGAGGCCAAGGGCATCATGCACCGCAAGGGCTTTCCCGAAAGCTATGACCGGCGGGCGCTGGTCAGGTTCGTGGCCGAGGTCAAGGCGGGCGCGGCCGAGGTGAAGGCGCCGGTCTACAGCCACCTCGAATACGACATCGTCCCCGGCGCCACTCAGACCGTGCGCAGCCCCGACATCCTCATCATCGAAGGACTCAACGTCCTCCAGCCCGCCCCGCCCACGTCTTTGGCCGTCAACGACTACTTCGACTTCTCCATCTACGTCGACGCCAAGGTCGAGGACATCCGCACCTGGTACGTCGAGCGCTTCCACAAGCTGCGCCGCACCGCGTTCGAAGACCCCAAGTCGTACTTCCGGCACATCGCGGACCTGTCGTACGAGGAGGCCACGGAGTTCGCGGTCAACGTCTGGCGCGACATCAACGAGCGCAACCTCATCGAGAACATCGCCCCCACCCGGGGTCGCGCCGACCTGGTGCTCAAGAAGGGCCCAGACCACTCCGTACGACGGGTGCGTCTTCGCCAGACCTGAACGCCTCCTCGTACACGTAACGCCCGAACCTGCCCGCACACCCCTGGTCGTCGATATCGGCGAACCAGCACTCCTCGCCGTGCTCGTGACACCAGAACCGGATCATGTGAGGAAATCTCGCGTACCGGTGTCATCAGCTCGTTGACATCCGATTGCCGGCCCGTCGCGAGGATGACCGGTCCGGGCCGCGATCGCACCCGCGGTCCAGGCCGGATTCCGGTCTCAAGGAGGACGGCGTTCATCCGTATGACCGAGGCGGCGGCATCGGGCGTACGGGTAGTGTCCGGCACATGCACATCCTCGCCACCGAGGGGCTGACCAAGCGCTTCCCCACCGTCACCGCGGTCGACCACCTCACGGTCACCGTGGGGCCCGGGGTCACCGGTCTGGTCGGGGCGAACGGCGCCGGCAAGTCGACGATGATCAAGATGATGCTCGGCCTGCTGGCGCCGTCGGAGGGCACCGCCCGCGTGCTCGGCTTCGACATCGTCACGCAGGGCGCCGAGATCCGCCGGCTCGTCGGCTACATGCCCGAGCACGAATGCCTGCCCCCCGACGTCTCCGCGACCGAATTAGTCGTCCACCTCGCCCGCATGTCCGGGCTGCCGCGCACCGCGGCCCGCGAGCGCGCCGCCGACGTGCTGCGCCACGTGGGGCTCGCAGAAGAGCGCTACCGCGCCATCGGCACCTACTCCACCGGCATGAAGCAGCGGGTGAAGCTGGCGCAGGCGCTCGTCCACGACCCCAAGCTGATCTTCCTCGACGAGCCGACCAACGGCCTCGACCCGCGCGGGCGCGACGAGATGCTGACGCTGATCCGGCGCATCGGCACCGAGTTCGGCATCACCGTGCTGGTGACCTCCCACCTGCTGGGCGAGCTGGAGCGCATCTGCGACCACGTCATCGTCATCGACGCGGGCCGGCTGCTGCGCTCCTCGGACATCGGCGAGTTCACCCAGGCCACGCAGACCCTGACCGTCGAAGTGGACGAGGGGCTCGACGAGCTGGCCGCCAGGCTGTCCGGCGACGGGCAGACGGTCTCGCGCCAGGGCCGGCAGCTCGTCGTCAAGGTCGCGGGGCCCGGCACGTACGACGCCATCCGCGACGCCACCGCCGAGCTGGGGCTGTGCCTGATCCGCCTCGAACAGGGACGTCACCGCATCGAGGACGTCTTCAGGGATGAGGTCGCGCATGTCTGAGATCTACGACATCGGCTACCGCCACTACGAGGGCCCGAGGCTCGGCCGCGGCTACGCGACCAGGGCGCTGGCCGTGCACAGCCTGCGCGGCGTCTTCGGTCTCGGCCGTCCCGCGCGCAGCAAGATCGTGCCGTACTCGCTGGTCGCCATCATGTTCATGCCGGCCATCGTGAACATCGCCCTGATGGCCCTGGCCCAGCAGCGCGGCATCGACTACAGCGGCTTCGCGGTCGTCATGCAGGCCGTCGTCGCGATCTTCCTGGCCTCGCAGGCGCCCACCGTGGTCGCGCCCGACCTGCGCCATCGCGTCCTGCCGCTCTACCTGTCGCGCCCCGGCTCGATCGCCGATTACGTCGGCGCGAAGGTCGCGGCGATGACCATCGCGGTGTTCGGGCTCGTCGCGGCGCCGATCACGGCGGTCTTCGTGGGCGAGCTGCTCATCGACATGCCGGGGCCGCCCGCCACCGGCGAATACCTCAGCTCCATGCTCATGGCTCTGGTGCTCGCGCTGCTGCTGTCGGTCTACGGGCTCGCGCTGGCCTCGTTCACGCCCAGGCGCGGGCTCGGCGTGGCCTCCGTGATCACGGTCTACCTGCTGTCGTCGGCCGCGGTCCCGATCATCTACGGCACCCTCTACTCCACCGGCAACGAGGCCGCGGCCACCTACGCCTGGCTGGTCAACCCGTTCTGGCTGGTCGACTCGGTCCAGCACGCGCTGTTCGGCACGCCGTCCCACGCGATCGAGGACGCCGCCTACCCGGGCGGCGCCACGTCGATCATCGCGCTGCTGGTGCTGCTCGCCGTCGGCCTGGCCGCTCTCGCACTGCGCTACAGGAAGGCGGCCGCGCAATGAAGATCGAGCTTTCGCAGGTCTCCCGCTGGTACGGCAACGTGGTGGCGGTCAACGACGTCACGATGACGATCGGGCCGGGCGTCACGGGCCTGCTCGGCCCCAACGGGGCGGGCAAGTCGACGCTCCTGCACATGATGGCGGGCTTCCTCGCGCCGTCGAGCGGCACGGTCACGCTGGACGGCACCCGCGTCTGGAAAAATCACCACATCTACCGGAACATCGGCCTGGTCCCCGAGCGGGAGGGCGTGTACGGCTTCCTGACCGGCTGGCAGTTCGTGCTCTCGGCCGCCCGCCTGCACGGCCTGCCCGACCCCGACGAGGCCGCGCGCAAGGCCCTTGCCACCGTCGAGATGGAGGAGCCCAAGGACCGGCGGGTCGAGACGTACTCCAAGGGCATGCGCCAGCGCGTCAAGGTCGCCGCCGCGCTCGTCCACGACCCGCCCGTGCTGCTGCTCGACGAGCCGTTCAACGGCATGGACCCGCGCCAGCGGCTGCACCTGATGGACCTGATCCGCAGCATGGGAGCGGCGGGCAAGACCATCCTGTTCAGCTCGCACATCCTGGAGGAGGTCGAGCGGGTCGCCCAGCACATCGAGGTGCTGGTCGCCGGCAGGCACGCCGCGTCCGGCAACTTCCGCGAGATCAGGCGGCTGATGACGGACCGGCCCCACCTGTTCCACATCCGCTCCAGCGACGACAGGAAGCTCGCCGCCGCACTCGTACGCGACGACTCCACCGGCGGTCTCACGCTGCGCCCCGACGGCCTGGAGGTGCAGGCCACCGAGTTCCGCCGCTTCGCCCGCCTCCTGCCCCAGGTCGCCCGCGCCGAGGGCGTCAGCCTGCACCAGGTCTCCCCCGCGGACGAGGACCTGGAGAGCGTCTTCTCCTACCTCATCAACAGGAGCTCCTGAGCCATGAACACTGTCGTCGCGGGCATCACGTACCGGGCCCTGCTGGGGCGCCGGCGGATCATCCTGCTCCTGCTGCTGCCGCTGGCCCTGATCGGCCTCGCCGTGCTCTTCCGCGTCTTCGGCGCCGCCGACCAGCGCTCGGCCGTGCTGCTGCTGCAGAACTTCGCCATCGGCACCATGCTGCCGCTGCTCGGCCTCATCGCCGGCACGGGCGTCATCGCCCCCGAGATCGACGACGGCACGATCATCCACCTGATGTCGAAGCCGATCTCCCGCCCGACCATCGTCACGACCAAGTTCGTGGTCGCCACGTCGCTGCTGGCGCTGTTCGCGGCCGTGCCGACGTACGTGTCGGGCTGGCTGCTGCTGCGGAACGAGGACGGCGTCGCGGCCGGCTTCGCCCTCGGCACGCTGGCCGCCGGCATCGCCTACGCCGCGCTGTTCCTGCTGCTCGGCGTCGTCACCCGGCACGCGGTGACGATCGGCATCGTCTACGCCCTGGTCTGGGAGAGCCTGATCGGCAACTTCGTGCCCGGAGCGCGGAGGTTCTCCATCCAGCGCTGGGGCCAGTCGATCGCCGACCAGATCAGCGACTCGCCGTTCCTCAAGGCGGACGTCGCACTCGGCTTCGCCATCCCGGCCATGCTCGTCGTCACCGTCGTCGCCGTGGCGCTGGCCGGGCAGCGGCTGCGCGCGTTCTCACTCACCGGCGAGGAGTAGCCCTCCTCTGGGACTCACCGCGTCGAGTCCTTCCAAGAATGAAGGCCCGCGGGGATCTCCCCGCGGGCCTTCGCCTGACTCTCTGCTCCTGGGCCGGCTTCCAGGCCGATCCCGGAAACGTCAGACGCCGCAGACCTTGCGGACCACGTCGGCCAGGCGGGCCGCCACCATCGTGGCGTGCTCTTCCGAGGCCGCCTCGACCATCACCCGGATCATCGGCTCGGTGCCGCTCGGCCTGATCAGCACGCGCCCGGTCTCGCCCAGCTCCGCCTCCGCCTCCGCGACGGCGGCGGCCAGCTCGGGGGCCGAGGCCCTGTCCTTGTCGACGTCCTTGACATTGATCAGGACCTGCGGCAGCGGCGTCATCACCGAGGCCAGCTCCTTGAGCGGCACGCCCGACTTGGCCATCACGCTCAGCAGCTGCAGCGAGGTGAGCAAGCCGTCACCCGTGGTGGCGTGGTCGAGCATGATGACGTGGCCCGACTGCTCGCCGCCCAGGTTGTAGCCGTCTGCCTTCATCCGCTCCAGCACGTAGCGGTCGCCCACCGCGGTCTCGACCACGGAGATGCCGGCCTCGCGCATCGCGAGCTTGAAGCCCAAATTGGACATGACGGTCGCCACCACGGTGTCCTTGGCCAGCAGGCCCTCGCTGTGCAGAGCGGTGGCCAGGACGGCCATGATGTGGTCGCCGTCGACGACCGCGCCCGTGTGATCGACCGCGAGGCAGCGGTCGGCGTCGCCGTCGTAGGCCACGCCGACGTCGGCCGCGCGCGAGACGACCACCTGACGCAGCTTGTCGAGGTGGGTCGAGCCGTGACCGTCGTTGATGTTGAGGCCGTCGGGCCTGGCGCCGATGGCCTCGACCCGGGCTCCCGCGCGCACCAGCGCCTCGGGGGCCACCATGTGGGCCGCTCCGTGAGCGCAGTCGACCACGACGTGCAGCCCGTCGAGCCGGGCGTTCATCGTGGTCAGCACGTGGGAGATGTAGCGGTCGGCCTCACCGTACGCGTCACGCACGCGCCCCACGCCCGAGCCGACGGGAAAGCTCCACTCCTCGCCCAGCCGGCGCTCGATCTCGTCCTCGACCGCGTCGGACAGCTTGAAGCCGCCGCGGGCCAGGAACTTGATGCCGTTGTCCGGCGCCGGATTGTGCGAGGCCGACAGCATGACGCCGAGGTCGGCGCCGAGCGCGGCGGTGAGGTGGGCGACGGCCGGAGTGGGCAGCACGCCAAGGCGCAGCACATCCACACCGGACGCCGCGAGGCCGGCGACCACGGCGGCCTCGAGGAACTCTCCCGAGGCACGCGGGTCCCGGCCTACGACCGCCACCGGACGGCGTCCGGTGGCGGCGAACGCGCCTGCATCGCCGAGGACATGGGCCGCCGCCACGGACAGGTCCATGGCGAGCTCGGCCGTGAGGTCGCGGCCCGCGACCCCGCGTACCCCGTCGGTGCCGAAGAGGCGCGCCAACGTCAGCGCTTGCTGTACTGCGGAGCCTTACGGGCCTTCTTGAGGCCGTACTTCTTCCGCTCCGTGGCGCGGGCGTCACGGGTGAGGAAGCCGGCCTTCTTCAGCGGCGGGCGGTTGACCTCGACGTCGAGGCTCGCCAGCGCGCGGGAAAGGCCCATGCGCAGCGCACCGGCCTGGCCGGTCACGCCACCGCCGTCGATGCGGGCGATGACGTCGAACGCCTCCTCGGCGCCGAGCACCACGAAGGGCTCGTTGACGATCTGCTGGTGGACCTTGTTCGGGAAGTAGTTGTCCAGCGAACGACCGTTGATCGTCCACTTGCCGGTGCCGGGGACGATGCGCACGCGGGCGATCGCCTGCTTCCGGCGGCCGGTGCCGTACGAGTTGCCCGTGGTGACGGGCTTGCGCACGGGAGCGTCAGCGCTGGCGGCGGACTCGGTGGTGTACTCGGACGGGAAGTCCTCGCCGGAGTAGTCCTCCAGCTCGGCCTCTACGGCCGTCTCGACACCGGTGGGCTCAGCCACGGTTCTCCTCTAACTCTTTCGAACTACTACTGGGCGATCTGGGTGATCTGGAACGGCACGGGCTGCTGGGCCTTGTGCGGGTGCTCGGGGCCCGCGTAGACCTTCAGCTTCTTGGCCATCTTCCGGCCGAGGGAGTTCTTCGGCAGCATGCCCTTGACGGCCTTCTCGACGGCCCTCTCCGGCCGCTTCTCCATGAGCTCGCCGTACGTGACGGAACGCAGACCGCCCGGGTAGCCCGAGTGGCGGTACGCCTTCTTCTGCTCAAGCTTGTTGCCGCTCAGCGCGACCTTGTCCGCGTTGATCACGATGACGAAGTCACCCGTGTCGACGTGGGGGGCATAGATCGGCTTGTGCTTGCCGCGGAGCAGGGTCGCGACGTGGCTGGCCAGCCGGCCCAGCACGACATCGGTCGCGTCGATGACGTACCACTGACGCTGGACGTCGGCGGGCTTCGGTGAGTACGTGCGCACGGTCGTAGCCTTCTTTATGCTCGCGTCTTCGGCGCTGTCGGATGCGACAGCTACACATTGGTCGGTCGGTGCGGGCACACGACGGCCCGGACCTTCCGTCTCCATCACATGGGAGATGACGCCGGACGCGCCGCGCATCGGTCACGCAGGACCTATGCACACAACGAACCTAAGCTACCCGCCAATAGGCGTGCAGGTCAAAAAGACCGGTAACCCTGTGTGAGTCTACCTGACCGCAGAACGGTTAGGTTTCGTTTCCCTGGGACCTCTTCTTTCCCAGGACCAGACATCCCTATCGTTGGCGGCGGTATGTGGCAGTTCTCTCGCACCCGGCACACCCAGCGCGGCCTCCGGCGCCGGAACCACCTGGGCCTGCTGACCTGCCTCCTGGCGGTCCTGTTCACGGGTGTGCTGATCGGCCGGCTGAGCAGCGAAGAGGAACCTGCCCCCCACATCTACCTCAGCGAGACCGCGCCGCCCGCAGCCGCCACCGCCGCCCCGGAGCCGACCGCGCAGAAGAAGGCGCAGCCGCAGGTGGAGAGCATCCCGCGGGGCATCACCATCAAGAAGGAGGTCGGCGAGCCCACCGCGACGTCCGCACCGCGCCGTACCCCCGACGGGCGCATCGAGGGCTTCAACTCGCACGACGACCCGTCGGCGGCGTTCGACAACGGGCGCGAGGACGTACGGGTGCTGAGCGACATGGCCTCCGAGGTCGTCACGCTGACCAACTCCGCGCGGGTCAAGCGCGGATGCGGGCCGCTCAGGGTCGACGCGGGGCTCACCAGGTCGGCGCGTACGCACTCGCTGGAGATGGCCCGATCCGGCGAGCTCGCGCACAACTCCCCCGACGGCTCGTCCCCCTGGGACCGGATGGAGCGCGCCGGATACCGCTGGGGCGCCGCCGAGAACATCGGCGCCGGCGACAGCACCCCCGCCGAGGCCGTGAACGGCTGGCTGGCCAGCCGTGACCACCGCAGGAACATCCTCGACTGCCGCCTGAAGGCCATCGGCGTGGGGGTCGCATCCGGGCCGGGAGGCCCATGGTGGACCCAAGACTTCGGAACCCAATGACGAACATCACGGTAATGTCGCCGCATGGTTTCCAACGGCAGTGGGGAACGTGAGCACGGCACCGGCAGCGCCCCCTACGGCATGGGCGGCAGGCCCAGGGGCGGCGGCGCACCGTCGGACGCGACGGCGGGCAGCCTCTTCACGAGCAACGTCCCCGCAGGTGGCGGGGCCGCCGACGCCCAGGGCGGCATGTTCGCCGCCGCCGACGGCCCGGCCGGCGGCGGCCGCGCCCGCAGAGGCGGGCCTGGCGACGATCCCCTCGCGAACGGCCCCGGCGGTGCCGAGCCTCCCGGCAGCCTGTTCATGAGCGGCTCGGGCCGGCACGGCGGCGGGCCCGGCGGTCCGGGCGGGCCGGGCGACGGTGGCCGCCACGGCGGCGGCCCGGGTGGTCCCGGCGGCGGTTTCGGCGGCGATCCTGCCGGTCCTCCTCCGCAGGGCGGCTTCGGTTCTGACGCCTTCGGCGGCCCTGGCACCGGTCAGGGCGGCCCCGAACGCCGGCCCCGGCAGGAGCACCGAACATTCCCGGCCCCAACGAGCCCACCTCCGCTTTCGGCACCCCTCCTGAGCCCGACGGCGGCAAGGGCGCGGACGGCAAGAAGAAGGGCAAGGGCGACAAGTCCTCAGGTCGCCGTGGCCGTAAGGACCGCGGTGCCCCGGCCGGCGCCGACAACGGCAAGGACGGCGCCGGCGACGGCCGCCCGGCCAAGACCACCGCGCAAAGCCGCATCGGCTGGAGCCCGTACGACGAGAACAGCCGCTCGCGCGGCCCGCTGCTCGCCGGCATCGGCGGCCTGGTCGTGCTCGGCCTGCTCACCGGCGGCCTGGTCATGATGTACAACGCCGACGAGCCCGTCACCGCCGAGACCACCGCGTCCCGCCAGACCTCGGCGCCGCTGCCCTCGGTCCCGCCCGGCAAGTACGGCTTCGCCGCCAGCCGCAAGACCGACCCCGACCCGATCACGATCAAGGAGATGTTCGGCAAGAGGCGGAAGTTCACCGTCTCGAAGCGCGGCTACCAGATGACGATCACCAGCAAGGACAAGAAGTGCACGGACGGCGCACTGGGCGACGCCCTGCAGAAGGCGCTCAAGTCCGCCAAGTGCACCCAGTTCGTCCGCGCGAGCTTCCGTGACAAGGAAGGCGTGGTGATCGGCACGATCGGCGTGGCCAACCTCAGCTCCGAAAAGCAGGCGGCCAAGGTCGCCAAGGCCGGCAGCTCGAGCAACTACGTCAAGCCGCTGCCCGGCAAGGACGAGGTCACCAAGCAGCTCGGCTCCGGCGCGGGCGGCGCGAAGATCTCGACGTACGGCCACTACGCGATCCTCGTCTGGTTCCAGCGCAAGGACGGCACCAAGCCCGACTCGAAGGGGTCGAAGCGGATCTCGCAGGCCATCGTCGACATCACCAAGGCCACCGTGTACGAGGCCCTGGACAACCGCGCCTTGACCGGCAGCGCACTGAGCTGAGTGTTCTTTTGGGGCGAACCCCCTGCAAAGGGGCTGGTGATGCCCCTGGGAACGCCCATACCGGCTTAACGATCTCGTTCGGCTCGCTAGGCTCCCAGCTATGCGTGGCCAGGAACCCGGGTCTGAGCACGATCAGAGGGAGGCCGACGGTTCGGCCGCCCCAGCGACGCCACCGCCGAGCTTCGGCCAGACCGACGGGCGAGACGTTCCACCGGCGTTCGCTCCCTCCGGCGAGCGGGCGCCGTCCCACCCACACCCATCCCTGAGCGACACGGCGGCGGGTGCCCCCGGGCACCCGTCCCCGCCCCAGCTCAGCGAGCCCTACCCCCGCACCCAGCCAGGGCCGGCCGCCCAGGCTGCCGGCGGCCACCCCAGCACACCGGCATCCCAGCCGGGCGCACCGGCATCCCAGCCGGGCTCTCCGACGTCCGGGCCGGGCACAACGGCACCTCACGCGGGCTCGTCCGGGCCTGGCGCATCGGCGTCCGGGCCGGACTCGTCGGCGCCTGGCACCGCCCATGACTCCGCCATCTCTGGCGCCGCCGCTGGCGCCCAGAACGCCCACGTCCCGCCTCCGGGGCGGCCCGCGGACGCCCAGCCGTGGGAGATCCCCGGCGACGAAGCCGCGCCCTACGACTGGCTCGCCGACCCCACGCAGGCCCAGCCCGCGCCGCAGCCGCCCTTCGGGGCCGCACCCGCGCCCGGGCACAACCAGGCTTCCCTCCCGCCCCGCTTCGGCCAGCCGGCCTTCACCGGCCCCCAAAGCGCCCCGCCCCCGTTCCCGCCTGCGCAGGGCGGCCCACACGCCTTCGGCCCCCCGCAGGCCCAGCCACCCTTCAACCACCCTCAGGGCCAGCCACCCTTCGACCACACGCAGGGCCAGCCCGGCCAGCCGCCGTTCGGCCAGGCACCGGGCAGCCCAGCTCAGGGCGCCCCGCACGCGTTCGAGCAGGGCGGCCCCGCCACGCCCCTCGGCCAGGCACCGAACGGCCCGCACGCATTCGGGCAGGACGGCCCGGCTCAGGGCGGGCCGGGTCAGGCGGACGGGCCGGGTCAGGCCGGGCCAGGTCAGAGCGGGCCAGGTCAGGCGGACGGGCCGGGTCAGGCCGGGCCAGGTCAGAGCGGGCCTCATGCCTTCGGGCAGGGCGGGCCTGGCACGCCGCCGTCCGGTGCACAGCATCCGGACGGCGGGCACCCCGCCCCTGCCCACAACCCGCCGGCTTTCGGCGCGCCTCCTGGCGGCCCGCACGCGTTCGGCCAGCAGCCGCCCGCAGCGCCGTTCGGCGTGTCACAGCCGCACCCCCCGGCTGGCCCCGCCCACCCGGGCCGACCGCTCGCGGCACCGCACACCGACCAGGCCCAGCCGGGCCAGGCAGGGCAACCAGGCCACCCGGGCCAGGCAGACCAGGCGGGCCACCCAAGCCACCCGGGCCAGGCAGGCCAGCCGGGGCAACCGGGCCGGCCCCAGGACGTACACCCATGGAACGCGCCGGGAGCAGCCCACCCGCAGCCCGCTCCCCAGCAGGACGACCACTCCAACGCCGGACCTCAGCAGGGCCAGCAGCATCACGCAGGCCCGCAGCCGGGCGGGCACCCGAACGCCCAGCCCCAGAGCGGCCAGGGCGCCTGGCCTGCGCAGGGGGCGGGTTCGGGCACGCCGCCGTGGGAGCCGCCACCGGCGTTCACGGCGGCAGCGGCCGGCATGCCCGCATGGCCCGCACCGCAGTCCGACTCACACGCCATGCCCCCGTGGCCGGCCGCCACAGGCGAGCTGGAGGCCGTGCCCGACGCGGACGAGCCGTTCATGCCGCCGCCCTTCAACCCGAACCCCACCCCGTTCGTCCTGAACCAGGTGGCCGCAGGCGACACCGACTACCAGCCTGACGCCATCACGACGGACCCCCACGGCGGAACGGGCGCGGACGCGACCGCCACCGACCCGAACGTCATCGGCGCAAGCGTGCGCGCCGACACCACGGACCCGAACGCGGCAGGCCCGGGCACCAGCCCGAACGCACCGGACGCCGCCGCCGACGCGACCGACCCCGACGTGTACGCGACCGACCCTGAAGGCATCCCGGCGGCCGACTACATGGCGCAACGCGAGGGTGCCGAACAGGCGCGCGCGGGCGACGCACCGGCGCCCGTCTCGCCGCCGTCCCTGTCGTCCAACGAGCCGCCGCGCAAGACGGCCACCGCCGCGAGCACCGGCCACCCGGACGCAACAGCGCAGAACGCCGCAAACGCGGACGCGACGACCGCTCACGAGAGCGACGAGTCCTCGACGACGGCCGTCCACCCGCGCAAGGCCGCCACGCGCCCTGCCGACAACGCCTCGCGGCCTCATGACAGCGGGGAGCAGGTCCCGTCCGGGGACACCACGGACCAGCCCACGGCCGCCCACCCCCGCCCGAACGCCGCCACGCACGGGGACACGCAAGCAGCCCCTGGGGACGCCCCCGCAACGCCCGGAACGCAAGGCGACTCCCACGCGACCCATGGCGCGCAGGCCCACGCCCCCGCAACCCCAGGCACGCAAGGCGACTCCCACGCGCCCTCCGGCACCCAGGGGGACGCCCAGGCGATTTCTGCGGTGCAGGCGGACCCGGCCGCGGACCCGAACAGCACCCAGCGCGTCGCCAACCTGCAGAACCAGAACCAGAGCCAGGGCCAGGGCCAGGGCCACACCACCACCCCGCACAACGCGGAGCAGGCCCCGGCCGCAGGGTCCGCTTCCGCCGCACCGAACGCCCGGCCCGGCTCCGCCGGCCAAGGCGAGCCCGGAACCGCGCCCGCCAAGCCGACGGCTGCTGCTGCGGCAGCGGGCGGCGAGGCTGGCGCAGGAGCCGCTGCAACGGGAGCCGCTGGAACAGGAGCCGCCGGCTCAGAGGCCGCTGGAACAGGAGCCGACAAGCCCGCCACCGGCCCCGGCACCCCGAGCACCGGACCCGGCGCCCCCGAAGCAGCCCCCGGCGAGCCAGGCGCACCCGTTGCGGGCTCCGGCGGGCCAGGCGCGCCCGTTGCGGGCTCCGGCGAGCCGGGGACCGAGTCCGCCGAGGCCGGCGCTGTGCCCAGTGGGCCTGGCGCCGGCTCAGGCGAGCACGGCAGCGCCGCCGGCACGCCGAGTGCTGGGCCCGGCAAGCCTGGCGCTGGACAAGGCGGACCCGGCACCGCACCCGGCGCGCCCGGCACTGCGCCTGGCCGGCAAGGTGCGCCCGGAGCGGGCGGGACGGCCACGCCGCCGCCCCACGGCCAGGAAGGCGCCCGTCCCGCCGAGCCCGGCGACGTCCCCGTCTGGCCGCCGACCCAGGCTCCGGCTGCGGCGGCCGGTGACAAGCTGCCCGAACTTCCGTTCCCCAGGGAAACGTGGGGCCAGAAGCCGACGTCGGCCTTCAACGTCCCCGCCCAGAGGCAGGGCAGCCCGGCCTTCCCGCCGGGCGCGTTCAAGCAGCCGCCGTTCCAGACGCCACCGCCGCCTCCGCCACCGGCCAAGAGCAAGCGGGCCCTGCTGGTGACGCTGGGCGCGCTGGCCCTGGCGGGCGTGGCGACGGGTGGTTTCTTCGCGTACCAGACGGTGACCTCGCCGGCCCCGACGACGGCGGCCACCCGGGCGTCCGCGCCGCCGCCCACGGTCCAGGCGACCACCGCGCCGCCGCCCGAGAGCCCGACGGCCACGTCCGTACTCGACTCGGAGGAGACCGACCCGCAGAAGCTGTCCCTGACGGAGGCGTTCCCGAAGAAGAAGGTCAGCGCGGCGGGCACGACGTTCACGCGCGTCAAGGCCGGCATGGAGACGACCTGCGACAAGGCCGCGACGGGCGCGTTCGCCGACGCGCTGAAGGAGCAGAAGTGCAGCCGGGTGCTGCGGGCGACGTACGTCGACGGCAAGCGCCGCTACGCGGTCACCACGGGCATCGCCGTGCTGCCCGACAAGGACGCCGCGGCCGCCGTGGACCAGGCGAAGGACCTGTCGCACAACGTCTGGTTCCGGCCGCTGCCCGGCCCGGACGGCTCGGGCGGCGAACGCGTCCACATCGCGGGCGGCTACGCGGCCGGCCTGGTGTGGGGCCGCTACATCGTCTTCAGCTACGCGACCCACGCCGACGGCCACACGCCGAAGGCCGATGAGAAGACGCTGCCGAAGGTCAGCGCCGCGTTCCGCGACCTGACCTCGGACGTCCTCGAACGCCGCGCCGGCAGGAACTGAGGCGAGCGCGGCCGCCCCTCGGCCGCGCACCTCACCCCCACTGGGGCGCTAAGGCACCCAACCCCGACCGGGCTGCGAGGCCGTGCACCTCGCAGCGCCTTCCCCCTGCCCCGCCTTCCCCCCACGCCGCCGGCGCGTACCACGTGCAGGCCGACCGAGCCGGGCGGCCACGCACCGCCGCGCCACCCCGCAACAGCCCGACGCCCGGTGCGCGCACCCGCCCCGGCACGAGCCCGGCACGAGCCCGGCACGAGCCCGGCACGAGCCCGGCACGAGCCCGGCACGACGAGCGGCACGAGCCCGGCACGACGAGCGGCAAGCGCCCTGTCTCACCGGCTCAGCCCGAGGGCGACGACGCGTGACGCGCCCGGTTCCCATCTCGCCCGTGCGACCACAGAGGCGACGATGCGCGACCCGGCAACCTCAGGCGCGCGCGCCCGGCCCCGGCCTCAGCCGGCGTCCGCCGCCACTGTGCGAACCCGCCGCGTAGCAGCGGCCCGAGCGGCGAGCTCGGCATCGTCCGGGTACCGGACCTCCTCCAGGCACAGCCCGTGTGCGGGGGCCACATGCACTCCGGAGTCCCGCACCCCCCGCCGCAGCACCTCGCCCGGCCACTCGACGGGCCGCCGCCCGTCCCCCACGGCGAGCAGCGACCCCACGAGCGCCCGCACCATCGAGTGGCAGAACGCATCGGCGACGACGGTGGCGACCAGCACGCCGTCCGGCTCGCGCGTCCAGTCGAGCCGCTGCAGCTCCCTGATCGTGGTGGCGCCTTCGCGCTTCTTGCAGAAGGCGGCGAAGTCGTGCTCGCCGAGCAGCCGCTGGGCGGCGGCGTTGAGCGCGTCGATGTCGAGAGGCCGGTTGTGCCAGACGACCTCGCGCCGCCGCAGCGGGTCCACGCCGCCGGGCGCGTCGCCCACGCGGTACGCGTACCGCCGGAAGAGCGCCGAGAATCGGGCGTCAAAGCCCTCAGGAGCCACGGAGACCCGATAAATCCGTACATCTGGGTCCAGGACACCACCGAGCCGCCGCACGAGCACAGAGAGCCGCTCATCGACGCTCAGCGGCCCCCGGTTCCCGTCGAGCTCCTTCAGCGCCGCCTCGGGCACGTCCACGTGCGCGACCTGGCCGCGCGCGTGCACCCCCGCGTCGGTACGCCCGGCCACGGTCAGCATGGCCGGCGCATCGAGGCGCAGGATCCGCCCGAGCGCCTGCTCGATCTCCCCCTGGACGGTACGCAGTCCCGGCTGCCTGGCCCATCCCGAGAAGTCGGTCCCGTCGTACGCGAGGTCGAGGCGGAGCCGTACCACGATGATCCTCCCTTAATCGAAAACGGGCCCGAACCCCGCAAAGGGGGTCGGGCCCGCTTCCTTCAGCCTGAGAAGCCTGAAATCCTGATAGATCAGGCCTCGTCCTTCTTCGCCTCGCCCTCGGCCGGAGCGGACTCCTCAGCCGGAGCCTCAGCCTTGGCCTCCTCAGCCTTGGGGGCCTCGGCGGCGCTCTCCTCAGCCGGAGCCTCAGCCTTGGTCTCCTCAGCCTTCGCCTCCTCGGCCTTGGGAGCCTCGGCAGCGGCGGCCGGGGTGGTGCGGCGGGTGGTGACGGCGTTCATCGGCTCGGTCACCAGCTCGATGACCGCCATCGGGGCGTTGTCGCCCTTACGCGCACCGATCTTGGTGATGCGGGTGTAGCCGCCGGGACGCTCAGCGAACGTCGGCGCGATTTCGGTGAAGAGGTGGTGCACGACGCCCTTGTCCCGAACGACGGTCAGGACCTGACGCCGGTTGTGGATGTCGCCCTTCTTCGCCTTGGTGATCAGGCGCTCGGCCAGCGGACGCAGGCGCTTGGCCTTGGCGACCGTCGTGCGGATCTTGCCGTGGCGGAACAGGTCCGTGGCCAGGTTGGCCAGGATCAGCCGCTCGTGCGCCGGGCTGCCGCCAAGACGTGCACCCTTGGTGGGCTTGGGCATGTCATTTCTCCTTGAGGTTCACCCGCCCCGGCCGTACCAGGTACCGGAGTCGGGCCGCCAGGCCCCCGCCATCGGGGGCCCGCGCTAACTGGGAATCAGTACTGCTCGGTCTCGACGTACGCGCTGTCGTCGTCCTCGTAGCCGCCACCGGCCACCGCGCTCGGGTCGAACCCGGGCGGGGAGTCCTTCAGCGCCAGCGACATCTCGTGCAGCTTCTGCTTGACCTCTTCGATCGACTTGGCGCCGAAGTTACGGATGTCGAGCAGGTCCTGCTCGCTGCGGGCGACGAGCTCACCCACGGTGTGGATGCCCTCGCGCTTGAGGCAGTTGTAGGAGCGGACGGTGAGGTTGAGCTCTTCGATCGGCAGCGCCAGGTCGGCGGCCAGGGCCGCGTCGGTCGGCGACGGGCCGATGTCGATGCCCTCGGCCTCGACGTTGAGCTCGCGGGCCAGGCCGAAGAGCTCGACGAGGGTCTTGCCGGCGGAGGCCACCGCGTCGCGGGGCTTCATCGCGGGCTTGGTCTCGACGTCGAGGATGAGACGGTCGAAGTCGGTACGCTGCTCGACTCGGGTGGCCTCGACCTTGTAGGTGACCTTGAGGACCGGGGAGTAGATCGAGTCGATCGGGATGCGGCCGATCTCCTGGCCCGGCTGCTTGTTCTGGGCGGCGGAGACGTAGCCGCGACCGCGCTCGACGGTCAGCTCCATCTCCAGCTTGGCCTTGCTGTTGAGCGTGGCGATGCGCAGTTCGGGGTTGTGCACCTCGACGCCGGCGGGCGGCGCGATGTCGGCCGCGGTCACCTCACCCGGGCCCTGCTTGCGCAGGTACATCACGACCGGCTCGTCGTGCTCGGAGGACACGACCAGTTCCTTGAGGTTGAGGATGATGTCGGTGACGTCTTCCTTGACCCCGGGGACGGTCGAGAACTCGTGCAGCACGCCCTCGATGCGGATGCTCGTCACGGCGGCGCCCGGGATGGACGACAGCAGCGTGCGGCGCAGCGAGTTTCCGATGGTGTAGCCGAAGCCGGGCTCCAGCGGCTCGATGACGAACCGGGACCGGGTCTCGTCGATCGACTCTTCCAGAAGAGTCGGACGCTGAGCGATCAGCATGAGCGGGTTCTCCCCTTTTTCGTGTGACGCCCGCTATATGACGCCACTCCGATGAACAGCGTAGCCGGGATGCGACAGTGCGCACCCCGGCCGAGGCTCACTTCGAGTAGTACTCGACGATGAGCTGCTCTTGCACCTGCGTGTCGATCTGCTGGCGTACCGGAAGCTGGTGGACCAGGATGCGCAGCTTGTCCGGCACGACGCCGAGCCAGGCGGGAACGGTGCGCTCGCCGGCGGTGGCGCGGGCCACCTCGTACGGCATCAGGTTCCGCTTGCTCTCGCGGACCTCGATGATGTCGTGCTCGCGAACGCGGTAGGACGGGATGTCGACCTTCTTGCCGTTCACCAGGAAGTGCCCGTGACGGACCTGCTGGCGGGCGGCGTCGCGCGACTGCGCGAACCCGGCGCGGTAGACGACGTTGTCGAGGCGGCTCTCCAGGATCTGGAGCAGAACCTCACCCGACTTGCCCGACCGGCTCGCGGCCTCCTCGTAGTAGTTGTGGAACTGCTTCTCGAGGACGCCGTAGATGCGGCGGGTCTTCTGCTTCTCACGAAGCTGAAGCTGGTACTCGGACTCCTTGGGACGTCCGCGACCGTGCTCACCCGGCGGGTAAGGACGGATCTCGATGGGGCACTTGGCGGACTCGCACTTGCTGCCCTTGAGGAAGAGCTTGGTCTTCTCCCGGCGGCAGAGCTTGCAGTCGGCGCCCGTGTAACGAGCCATTTCTCTGTATCTCCTGGGCTAAGTCAGACGCGGCGGCGCTTCAGCAGCCGGCAACCGTTGTGCGGAACCGGGGTGACGTCCTGGATCGAGCCCACCTCCAGGCCGGTGGCCTGCAGCGAGCGGATCGCGGTCTCGCGGCCGGAGCCGGGACCCTTGACGAAGACGTCGACCTTGCGCATGCCGTGCTCCATGGCGCGGCGGGCGGCGTTCTCGGCGGCCATCTGGGCGGCGAACGGGGTGGACTTACGGGAGCCCTTGAAACCCACGTGGCCGGCGCTGGCCCAGGAGATCACATTCCCGTTCGGGTCGGTGATCGAGACGATCGTGTTGTTGAACGTGCTCTTGATGTGGGCGTGCCCGTGAGCGACGTTCTTCTTCTCCTTGCGGCGCACCTTCTTCGGCGCGCCCTGGCGGCTCTTAGGAGGCATTGTTTGCCATTACTCCTGAGGTCTTCGGTCCGCGGCTGTGTGTGACGATCGCGCCGGCCCGGCACTCGCCGGTCGTGTGAACGACCGGGTCCGGGCGTCGGCGACCCCCATGCGGGACTACTTCTTACCGGGCTTCTTCTTGCCGGCGACGGTCTTCTTCTTGCCCTTACGGGTACGCGCGTTGGTCTGCGTGCGCTGACCGTGCACGGGCAGGCCCTTGCGGTGCCGGATGCCCTGGTAGCAACCGATCTCGATCTTGCGACGGATGTCGGCCTGAACCTCGCGGCGCAGGTCACCCTCGATCTTGAAGTTCGCCTCGATGTAGTCACGCATCGGGACGAGCTCGTTGTCGGTGAGCTGGTGCACGCGGAGGTCGCCGTTGACGCCGGTGGCCTTCAGGATCTCCTGAGCCCGGGTGCGGCCGATTCCGTAGATGTAGGTGAGAGCGATCTCCAGCCGCTTGTCGCGGGGGAGGTCGACGCCAACCAGGCGAGCCATGGTCGGGCATTCTCCTTCTATGTGGCGGAGGTCTTGCGCCGCACTACCCCTCCCCAATGCCCGGGGTGAGGGCCCCGGCCTCCGACCGGGGGTCTCCTGAGTGGTTCGGCTGACGCCGCCTTCTCAGGTGTGAGACGCGCTAACTGACTCAGGCTCCTCATGCGTCGAGCCCGCTCCCTTGCGGGGCGGACTCGGAGAAGCCTTGCGGCGACTAGCCCTGGCGCTGCTTGTGGCGCAGGTTGTCGCAGATCACCATGACGCGACCGTGCCGGCGGATCACCTTGCACTTGTCGCAGATCTTCTTGACGCTCGGCTTTACCTTCATTGTCCTTTGTGTTCCTCAGACGTCTTACTTGTATCGGTAGACGATCCGCCCGCGACTCAGGTCGTAGGGGCTCAGCTCAACGACTACCCGGTCGTCAGGAAGAATCCGGATGTAGTGCATCCGCATCCGTCCGCTGATATGGGCAAGGACTTTGTGGCCGTTGTCGAGCTGCACCCGGAACATCGCGTTCGGGAGCGATTCGACCACAGTGCCCTCGATCTCGATGGCGCCGTCTTTCTTGGCCAAAATTCCTCGCGTTTCACTGATCGGTCGTCTGAGGCTCCGGTTCACTACGCAGCCGCGACCTTCACGCTTCGAAGAGAGCGACGGCCGGCAAAGACCGCCGACGCGTGAGAAGTCATAGTGAGCCGACTAAGGAGTGTACGACACCTGGGCCCAAAACGCGAAACGCGTGCCAGGTGTCCTGACACAACCATGTAGAAGTGTACCCTACGCCGCAACTCATCAGACCGTACGACGCAGTGGCCGCCGCGACGATGCCGGGCGCATCCTCATCGGACCGGGCGCGTCCTCATCAGACCGTACGACGCAAGGGCGGCCGCGGAGCCTTGATGACCGCCCTCATGACTCCTTCGGCTGATTGCCGCCGAAGATCGTGCTGACCAGAAGGATGACGCCCCACGGCCCCATCACCCACAGCGGCCATGGATAGATCATCTCGCCCGACGTGATGCTCACGATCAGCCAGATCACCCAGTTGATGCCGCTGGCCGCGGCCCAGGCGCTCCAGGCCGCCGCCATGCCGGAGTGCATGCCCTTCTTCTCCGGCGCCGAGCTCGCCACCTTGGCGGGCAGGTTGCGCAGGTCCACATCCGGCAGGTCGGAGGTCAGCTTGGCCAGTTCGCCGTACGTCTTGCTCTTGTAGACCTGCTCCAGCCGCTCGTTGAACTCGTCCATCGTGAGGCGGCCCTGCGCGGTGTGCTCGCGGAGGATGGCGGCGACGCGGTCGCGATCGGCGTCGGAGGCTCGCATCTCGGGGCTGTTCGCCATCCCACCAACTCCAGGGGGCTAGGGCTGCAGATGAGCGAGGCGCTCTTTGCCCCCATCGAGGGCGGTGAGCACCCAAGGTCCATTATGTGTCACGGCCACGCTGTGCTCGAAGTGCGCCGAATGCTTGCCGTCCACAGTGACCACGGTCCAGTCGTCGGCCAGTACGCGGGTGCGCTCGGTGCCGAGGTTGACCATGGGCTCGATGGCCAGGCACATGCCGGCCTCCAGCAGCGGGCCGCGGCCCGGCTTGCCGTGGTTGGCGATCCACGGGTCCATGTGCATCTCGGTGCCGATGCCGTGGCCGCCGTACTCCGGAGGGATGCCGTAGCGCCCCTGAGACTTGACGTACCGCTCGACCTCGTAGCCGATGTCCGACAGGTGGCGCCCCGGCCGCAGCGCGGCGATACCGCGCCACATGGCCTCCTCCGTCACCCGGATCAGCTCGGTCAGCTTCGGGTCCACCTCGCCGATCGGCACCGTGACGGCCGAGTCGCCGTGCCAGCCGTCCAGGATCGCGCCGCAGTCGATCGAGATGATGTCGCCCTCGCGCAGCTTACGGGCGTTGGTCGGGATGCCGTGGACGACCTCGTTGTTCACGGACGCGCAGATCGTCGCGGGGAAGCCCTGGTAGCCCTTGAAGGACGGGATCGCGCCCTCTTCCCTGATCGCCTTCTCGGCGATGACGTCGAGGTCGAGCGGCGTCATGCCGGGCTCCACCGTGCGCTTGAGCAGGTCGAGCGTACGCCCGACCACGAGGCCGGCCGCCCGCATCTTCTCGAGCTGCTCCGGCGTCTTGATCTGGATGCCGTGCCTGTTGCGTTTGAACATGTTCTGCCCCCTGGGGTCTCAACGGGCCACGCTGGGGGCCCAATTCCCCCACAATAACCGCGAGGTGGCACGGAAACCCGTGCCACCTCCGCGAATCAGTCGTACTCGGCGCTCAGCCCATGAAAGGCCGGATCGCGTCCATGGCCCGCTGGGTGACCTCCTCGACCGGCCCTGTGGCGTCCACACCGACCAGGATGCCCTCGTCGGCGTAGTAGGAGATGATCGGCGCCGTCTGCTCCTGGTAGACCTCCAGGCGGTGCCTGACGGTCTCCTCCTTGTCGTCGTCACGCTGGAACAACGCGCCCCCGCACGCGTCGCACTTGTCGTCCTTCTTGTCGTCGAACTCGACGTGCCAGATGCGGCCGCACTGGCTGCAGGTGCGCCTGGCGAGCCGCCGCACCACCTCGTCGTCGTCCACGATCAGCGACAGGACGATGTCCAGCTCCTGGCCCCACTCCTTGAGCATGTCGCGCAGGATCTCCGCCTGTGCGACATTCCGCGGGAAGCCGTCGAGCAGGAAGCCGTCCTGCGCGTCGTCCTGCGACAGACGGTCACGGACCATGGCGATGGTGACCTCGTCCGGCACCAGGTCACCGCGGTCCATGTACGTCTTGGCCAGCTTGCCGAGCTCCGTGCCGCCGGACACGTTGGCACGGAAGATGTCACCTGTCGAGATCTTCGGGATGGACAGGTTCGATGCGATGTACTGGGCCTGCGTCCCCTTGCCCGCTCCGGGGGGCCCGACCAGAACGAGACGCACTACCGCAGGAAACCTTCGTAGTTGCGCTGCTGGAGCTGGCTCTCGATCTGCTTCACCGTGTCCAGGCCGACACCAACCATGATCAGAATGCTCGTCCCTCCGAACGGGAAGTTCTGGCTCGCACCGGCCACGGCCAGCGCGACGATCGGGACCATGGAGATCAGACCCAGATAGAGCGCGCCTGGCGCGGTCAGACGGGTGAGCACGAAGTTCAGGTATTCAGCCGTCGGACGGCCGGGGCGGATGCCCGGAATGAATCCACCGTACTTCTTCATGTTGTCGGCGACTTCAGGGGGGTTGAAGGTAATCGACACGTAGAAGTACGTGAAGAAGATGATCAGCACGAAGAACGTGGCCATGTAGATCGGCGTGTCACCCGTGGCGAGGTTCTGCGAGATCCAGGTGATGACCACGTTGTCGCTGGTCGAGAAGAGCGACGTGAGCAGCTGCGGCAGGTAGAGCAGCGACGAGGCGAAGATGACCGGGATGATGCCGGCCTGGTTGACCTTCAGCGGGATGTAGGTCGAGGTGCCGCCGTACATCCTGCGGCCCACCATGCGCTTGGCGTACTGGACCGGGATGCGGCGCTGCGCCTGCTCGACGAAGACGACCGCGGCGATCATGAACACACCGACGACCATGACGACCGCGAAGGTGAACTTGTTCGCCTGGAAGATGTTGGCCAGCTCGGACGGGAAGACCGCGATGACCTGAGTGAAGATCAGGATGGACATGCCGTTGCCGACGCCCCGGTCGGTGATGAGCTCACCGAGCCACATGATCACCGAAGTACCGGCGGTCATGATGATCACCATCGTCACGATGCCGAAGATGTTGTCCGGGTCGAGCAGCACGTCCTGCTGGCAGTTCGGGAAGAGCTGGCCCGTACGCGCAAGAGCGATGAACGCCGTCGACTGCAGCACGGCGAGGCCGATCGTCAGATAACGCGTATACTGCGTGATCTTGGCCTGGCCGGCCTGGCCTTCCTTCTTCAGCGCCTCAAGGCGCGGGATGACCACCACGAGCAGCTGCAGGATGATGCTCGCGGTGATGTACGGCATGATGCCCAGCGCGAACACTGAAAGTTTCAGCAGCGCGCCGCCGCTGAAGAGCTGGACCATCCCGTAGATATTGCCGGTTTCGCCGCTGCGAGCCTGGTCGAAACAGGCGGCGAGGTTCTGGACGTGGACTCCCGGAGTCGGAAGAACCGAGCCGAGACGGAATAGCGCGATGATGCCCAGGGTGAAGAGCAACTTCTTGCGCAGGTCCGGTGTCCGGAACGCCCGGGTAAACGCGGTCAGCACGGTCCCTCCTGCGCGCCTATACGGCGATGTGAGTAAGCGATGGTGCGGGGATCTGCCATCTGAAGTCTCATTGTCAAACGAGCCGGACAGAAGCCTGCCGTCTCGCGAACTCTAACGCACTACGGGCGTGGGGGCCCATTGTAAGAGCCCCCACGCCTCGTCATAGCGTCTTTACAGCTCGGTAACGGAACCACCGGCAGCGGTGATCTTCTCCTTCGCGCTGGACGAGAAGGCGTGAGCCTGCACGTTCACCGCGACGGAGATCTCGCCGGAGCCGAGCACCTTAACGAGCTGGTTCTTCCGGACAGCACCCTTGGCGACCAGCGCCTCGACGGTGACATCGCCACCCTCGGGGAACAGCTCGCCGATCCTGTCGAGGTTGACGACCTGGTAGGTCGTCTTGAACAGGGCGTTGGAGAAGCCCTTGAGCTTCGGCAGACGCCTCTGCAGCGGCACCTGGCCACCCTCGAAGCCGAGGGGGACCGTCGTACGGGCGCGGCTGCCCTTGGTGCCGCGACCGGCCGTCTTGCCCTTCGACGCCTCGCCGCGACCCTTGCGGATCTTCGGCTTGTTGGCGCCGGGGGCGGGACGCAGGTCGTGGATCTTCAGCGGAGCCGCGTTGTTGGAGCTCTCAGTCATGACTAGTCGACCTCTTCCACCTCGACGAGGTGCGTCACCACGGAGACCATCCCGCGAATCTCGGGCCGGTCCTCCTTGACGACGACGTCGCCGATTCGCTTCAGGCCAAGCGAACGCAGCGAGTCACGCTGGTTCTGCTTGCCACCGATCTTGGAGCGAACCTGAGTGATCTTCAGGCGTGCCATGACTAGCTCACCGCCTTAGCCGCCGCGGCCTCGGCCAGGCCCTCGGCACGAGCCTTGAGCATGGCCGCCGGGGCGACGTCCTCGATCGGCAGGCCACGGCGGGCGGCGATCTCCTCGGGGCGCGAGAGCGCCTTGAGGGCCGCCACGGTGGCGTGCACGATGTTGATCGGGTTGTCCGAGCCGAGCGACTTGGACAGAACGTCGTGGATGCCGGCGCACTCCAGCACCGCGCGCACCGGGCCACCGGCGATGACGCCGGTACCGGCCGAGGCGGGCCGCAGGAACACGACGCCCGCCGCCTCCTCGCCCTGCACGGTGTGCGGGATCGTGCCCTGGATGCGAGGCACCTTGAAGAAGTGCTTCTTGGCCTCTTCGACACCCTTGGCGATGGCCGCGGGCACTTCCTTGGCCTTGCCGTAACCGACACCGACCAGGCCGTTGCCGTCGCCGACGACGACGAGGGCGGTGAAGCTGAAGCGCCGACCACCCTTCACGACCTTGGCCACTCGGTTGATCTTCACTACGCGCTCGATGTACGAGACGCCCTTGTCAGCGGCGCCACCGCGGCGATCGTCACGACGGTCCCGCCGCTCGCCACCGGTGCCGCCACCGCGACGCGGAGCTGCAGCCATCAGTGGTTCCTCTTCTCAGTTGCCATCATTTGCGATCCTCGGGCCCTCATTAGAATTCGAGCCCGCCCTCGCGCGCGCTGTCAGCCAGCGCCGCGATCCGGCCCGCGTACCGGTTGCCACCGCGGTCGAACACGACCTTGGTGATGCCGGCTTCCTTGGCCCGCTGAGCGAGGAGCTCGCCGACCTTCTTGGCCTTCTCGGTCTTGTCCGCCTCAAGGGCGCGCAGCGAGGCGTCCATGGTGGAGGCGCTCACCAGCGTGTGGCCGACGGTGTCGTCGACGATCTGGACGAACATGTGACGGGTCGAACGGTTGACGACCAGGCGCGGACGCTCGGGCGTGCCGACGACCTTCTTGCGGACGCGGCGGTGACGGCGGGCCCGCGAGACGGTGCGGGCAGCCGTGTGCTTGCTGAACGCAGTCTTCGGAGCCATGCCTACTTACCAGCCTTTCCGACCTTGCGGCGGATCTGTTCGCCCTGGTAACGCACGCCCTTGCCCTTGTACGGGTCAGGCTTGCGCAACTTGCGGATGTTGGCGGCGACCTCGCCGACCTTCTGCTTGTCGATGCCGTCCACGTGGAACAGGGTCGGCTTCTCGACGCGGAAGGTGACGCCCTCGGGGGCGTCCACGATGACCGGGTGGCTGAAGCCCAGCGAGAACTCCAGCTGCGTCGGGCCCTTGGCCTGGACGCGGTAACCGACGCCGACGATCTCAAGGCTCTTGGAGTAGCCCTGAGTGACGCCCTGCACCATGTTGGCGATCAGCGTCCTGGACAGACCGTGCAGCGCACGGACCTTGTTCTCGTCGTTGGGACGGGTGACGGCGATCGAGCCGTCCTCGTCGCGCGAGACCTTGATGGGCTCGGCGACCGTGTGGGTGAGCGTGCCCTTCGGCCCCTTGACCTGGACCTCCTGGCCGTTGATCGTGATGTCTACGCCACTCGGCACAGGGATGGGCAGCCGTCCGATTCGCGACATGCTGTGTTCCTCCCCTCTACCAGACGTAGGCGAGGACTTCCCCGCCCACACCACGCTTGCTGGCCTGCTTGTCCGTCATGAGGCCGTGGGACGTCGAGATGATCGCGACGCCCAGCCCGCCCAGGACTCGAGGCAGGTTGTCCTTCTTTGCATAAACCCGCAGACCGGGCTTCGACACCCGGCGCAGGCCCGAGAGCGACCGCTCACGGGTGGGCCCGAACTTGAGCTCCACCACGAGGTTCTTGCCAACCTTGGCGTCCTCGACGCTCCAAGACTGGATGTAGCCCTCCTGCTGGAGGATCTCGGCGATGTGCGCCTTGATCTTCGAGTACGGCATCGACACGCTGTCGTGGTACGCCGCGTTCGCGTTGCGCAGACGCGTGAGCATGTCTGCGATCGGGTCGGTCATCGTCATGGCCAGTGGCCTTCCTCGCCGGGGTTTCCAGTCGGCCAAGTCAGGGACGAGCTTGGCTTCCCTGCTCTGCCGGTGGACCTACGGCGTGGTCGCGGACGCCCCTTTCGGGACGCCCTGTCTCTTCTTCCGGAATATGAATGCCTGAACGGGCGGCACGAGGCCGCCCTTCAGGTTACCTACCAGCTCGACTTGGTGATGCCGGGCAGCTCGCCCCGGTGCGCCATCTCACGGAAGCACACGCGGCAGAGCCCGAACTTGCGGTAGACGGCGCGCGGCCGGCCGCAGCGCGAGCAACGCGTGTAGGCACGGACCTGGAACTTCTGCTTGCGCCCCGCCTTGGCGATCAACGCCTTCTTCGCCATGATCAGGCCTCCTTGAAGGGGAAGCCGAGGAGCTTCAGCAGCGCCCGGCCCTGTTCGTCGTTCTTCGCGGTGGTCACGATCGTGATGTCCATGCCCCGCGGCCGGTCCACCTTGTCCTGGTCGACCTCGTGGAACATGACCTGCTCGGTCAGACCGAAGGTGTAGTTGCCGTTGCCGTCGAACTGCTTCGGCGACAGGCCGCGGAAGTCCCTGATGCGCGGGAGCGCCAGCGACAGCAGCCGGTCGAGGAACTCCCACATGCGGTCGCCGCGCAGCGTGACGTGCGCGCCGATCGGCATGCCCTCACGCAGCTTGAACTGCGCGATGGACTTGCGGGCCCGCACGACGGCCGGCTTCTGGCCGGTGATCGCGGTGAGGTCGCGGACGGCGCCTTCGATCAGCTTGGAGTCGCGAGCCGCCTCGCCGACACCCATGTTGACCTTGATCTTCGTGAGCGCCGGGATCTCCATGACGTTCTTGATGCCGAACTGCTCACGGAGCTGGTCAACGATCTCTTCGCGGTACTTCGTCTTGAGCCGCGGCGTGGGGCGCTCGGTCTCGGTGGTGGTGGCAGTCATCAGCTGTCCTCACCCGTCTCATCGGCCTTCTTGTCGTCGGCCTTCTTCTCGGCGGGCTTGTCGTCCTTCAGCTTCTTCACGTTGGACACGTGGATCGGAGCCTCCATGGTCTGCACGCCGCCCTGCTTGGCGCCGCGCGGGCCCTGGTGGGTCTCCTTGGTGTGCTTCTTGATCAGGTTGACGCCCTCGACCACCACGCGCTCCTCGCGCGGAAGAGCGGCGATCACCCGACCCTTGGCACCCTTGTCCTTGCCGGCGATGACCTGGACCAGGTCACCCTTCTTCACCTTGAGCTTCGGCATTACAGCACCTCCGGGGCGAGCGAGATGATGCGCATGAACTTCTTGTCACGCAGCTCGCGGCCGACCGGGCCGAAGATACGAGTGCCGCGAGGGTCACCGCTGTCACGGATGATGACGGCGGCGTTCTCGTCGAAGCGGATGTAGGAGCCGTCGGCCGGCGGCGCTCCTTGGTCGTGCGGACGACGACGGCCTTGACCACGTCGCCCTTCTTGACGCCTGTGCTGCCGGGCAGCGCGTCCTTGACTGTGGCGACGATGACGTCGCCGATACCCGCGTAGCGTCGGCCCGAGCCGCCGAGAACGCGGATGCAGAGGATCTCCTTGGCACCCGTGTTGTCGGCGACCTTGAGCCGCGACTCCTGCTGGATCACGTCTACTCCTGTTAGTCGCGCCGGTTCTCATCGCTGAGCCTGGCGGAACCCGTCGTTGTCTTGTTCCCACGGCCACAGCGCCCCTCAGGGCACCGCACCGCAGGCGACGCGGGGTCGAGTGACCCCGCGTCCTTGGACGCCGTCATGGGGGCTCTGAGAGCCCCCACGAGGCGCGGTCTATCGGAGAGAGCCTTACTTGGCCTTCTCGAGGATCTCCACGACCCTCCACCGCTTGGTGGCGGAGAGGGGGCGGGTCTCCATCAGCAGCACGCGGTCGCCGACGCCGCAGGCGTTCTGCTCGTCGTGCGCCTTGTACTTGGTCGTACGGCGGATGACCTTGCCGTAGAGGCGGTGCTTGACGCGGTCCTCGACGGCGACGACGACGGTCTTGTCCATCTTGTCGCTGACGACGAGGCCCTCGCGGACCTTGCGGAAGTTCCGCTGGCGCGCGCCCTCGGTGGTCTCAGTGGTGGTCTCGGTCTCAGCCATCGCTCGACTCCTTCTCGACCGTGACGATGCCGAGCTCGCGCTCGCGCATCACGGTGTAGATACGGGCGATCTCGCGGCGGACGGCGCGCAGCCGCCCATGGCTTTCCAACTGACCGGTCGCCGCCTGGAAGCGGAGGTTGAACAGCTCCTCCTTCGCCTCCTTCAGCTTCTGGACGAGGGTCTCCTCGTCCTCGAGCCGCAGCTCGCCGGCGGTCAGGCCCTTAGCCATCACGCCTCACCCACTTCACGCTTAACGATCTTGCACTTCATTGGCAGCTTGTGGATCGCACGCTGAAGCGCCTCGCGCGCGACCGGCTCCGCCACGCCCGACAGCTCGAAGAGCACGCGGCCGGGCTTGACGTTGGCGACCCACCATTCCGGAGAACCCTTACCGGAACCCATACGGGTCTCGGCCGGCTTCTTCGTCAGCGGGCGGTCGGGGAAGATGTTGATCCACACCTTGCCGCCACGGCGGATGTGACGGGTCATGGCGATACGGGCCGACTCGATCTGGCGGTTGGTCACGTAGGAGTGCTCCACCGCCTGAATGCCGAACTCGCCGAACACGACCCTGGTGCCGCCCTTGGCGACTCCGCTGCGGTTAGGCCGGTGCTGCTTGCGGTGCTTGACCCTGCGCGGGATCAGCATGGTCAGCTCCCTTCAGCACCCGGCTGAGCAGCCGGGCCGGTCTCGGGGGCGGCCTGGGCGGCCGCCTCGGTACGGGGGGCGCGGCTACGACGGGAGCGGTCGCCGCCACGGCGCGGACGGTCGCCACCGCCACGGCGGTCGTCACGCTCGCGACGCTGACCGGCACGAGCGCCGGCGGCGGCCGCCTCGCGCTCGGCGCGGCTGGTCGGAGCCTCGCCCTTGTAGATCCAGACCTTCACGCCGATGCGGCCGAAGGTCGTACGGGCCTCGTAGAAGCCGTAGTCGATGTCCGCGCGGAGCGTGTGCAGCGGCACGCGGCCCTCGCGGTAGAACTCCGACCTCGACATCTCGGCGCCGCCCAGACGACCGGAGCACTGGACACGGATGCCCTTGGCGCCGGACTTCATGGCCGACTGCATCGCCTTGCGCATGGCGCGGCGGAACGAGACACGGCTGGACAGCTGCTCGGCGACGCCCTGCGCGACGAGCTGCGCGTCGATCTCCGGGTTCTTGACCTCGAGGATGTTGAGCTGGACCTGCTTCTTGGTCAGCTTCTCCAGGTCTCCGCGGATGCGGTCCGCCTCGGCGCCGCGCCGGCCGATCACGATGCCGGGACGTGCGGTGTGGATGTCCACCTGCACGCGGTCCGTGGTGCGCTCGATCTCTACCTTGGAGATGCCGGCCCGCTCCATGCCCTTCTGCAGCATGCGGCGGATGGCGACATCCTCAGCGACGTACGACTTGTACAGCTTGTCGGCGTACCACCGGCTCTTGAAGTCGGTCGTGATGCCGAGGCGGAACCCGTGCGGGTTAACCTTCTGGCCCACTATCGGGTCCTTCCCTTCGGCTCGCGGGACTCCACGATCACAGTGATGTGGCTGGTCCGCTTGTTGATCCGATAGGCACGACCCTGTGCACGCGGGCGGAACCGCTTCAGCGTCGGGCCCTCGTCGACCCACGCGCGGCTCACGTAGAGCGTGCTGGGGTCGAGATTGAAGTTGTGCTCCGCATTCGCCATGGCGCTGCTGAGCACCTTGTAGACAGGCTCGCTCGCCGACTGAGGAGCGAACTGCAGCACGGCCTGCGCCTCCGAAGCGGGCAGCCCGCGAATAAGGTCCACCACACGGCGGGCCTTGAGGGGCGTGACACGGACGAACCGCGCCTGAGCCCTGGCTTCCATCGCTTTCTCCTACTTCCGGGACGCTTACCGCCGGCTGCGGCGGTCTTCCTTGACGTGGCTGCGGAACGTCCGCGTCGGGGCGAACTCTCCGAGTTTGTGGCCGATCATGGCCTCGGTGATGAACACCGGGACGTGCTTGCGGCCGTCGTGCACGGCGATCGTGTGCCCGATCATGTCGGGAACGATCATGGAGCGCCGCGACCACGTCTTGATGACGTTCTTGGTGCCCTTCTCGTTCTGAGCGTCCACCTTCTTCTGAAGGTGTTCGTCCACGAAGGGACCCTTCTTAAGGCTACGTGGCATCTCGGCTGCTCCTACCGCTTCTTCCTCTTGCTCCGACGACGGATGATCAGCCGGTCGCTGGCCTTGTTGGCCTGGCGGGTGCGGCCCTCGGGCTTGCCCTTCGGGTTCACCGGGTGGCGACCACCGGAGGTCTTGCCCTCACCACCACCGTGCGGGTGGTCGACGGGGTTCATCGCGACACCGCGAACGGTCGGGCGCTTGCCCTTCCAGCGCATACGGCCGGCCTTGCCCCAGTTGATGTTGGCCTGCTCGGCGTTGCCGACCTGGCCCACGGTCGCCCGGCAGCGCACGTCGACCATGCGCATCTCACCGGACGGCATACGCAGGGTGGCGTACTGGCCTTCCTTGGCGAGCAGCTGGATCTGAGCGCCCGCGGAGCGGCCGAGCTTCGCGCCGCCGCCCGGACGGAGCTCCACCGCGTGGATGAAGGTACCGGTCGGGATGTTGCGCAGCGGCAGGCAGTTGCCCGTCTTGATGTCGGCGCTGGGGCCGTTCTCGATGCGGTCGCCCTGCTTGAGGCCGGTCGGCGCGATGATGTAGCGCTTCTCGCCGTCGGCGTAGTGCAGCAGAGCGATGTTGGCGGTGCGGTTGGGGTCGTACTCGATGTGAGCGACCTTGGCCGGGATGCCGTCCTTGTCGTGCCTACGGAAGTCGATGATCCGGTAGGCGCGCTTGTGACCGCCGCCCTGGTGGCGCGCGGTGACTCGGCCGTGTACGTTGCGGCCGCCCTTGCTGTGAAGGGGCGCAAGCAGCGACTTCTCAGGCGTGCTGCGGGTGATCTCGGAGAAGTCCGAGACGCTGGCCCCGCGGCGACCTGGGGTCGTCGGCTTGTACTTACGGATGCCCATCTTTTTCGTTCATCCTTCGTCGGTTACATGGGTGAGCCCGCCGCACCGGAGTGCGACGGTCTCACCCCGCGCGTGACCTGCGGTCCGCGCTCATTTCTCAGGCTGCTAGCCGACCTGACCGAAAATGTCGATCCGATCGCCCTCCACCAGGCTCACGATCGCGCGCTTGGTGTCGGGACGCTTGCCGTAGCCGGTACGGGTCCGCTTGCGCTTGCCCTGCCGGTTGATCGTGTTCACGCTGGTGACCTTGACCCCGAAGATCTGCTCAACAGCGATCTTGACCTGGGTCTTGTTCGCGGTCTTCTTCACCAGGAACGTGTACTTGTTGTGCTCATCGATCAAGCCGTAGCTCTTCTCAGAGACGACCGGCTTGATGATGACGTCGCGCGGGTCGGCGATCTTCTCCATCAGGCGTCTTCCTTCCCGCCACTCAGCCGCGCCACGACCTGGTCGTACGCCTCCTGGGTGAAGACCACGTCGTCGTGGACGAGCACGTCGTAGGTGTTGAGCTGCCCGGCGTCCAGCAGGTGGACCTCCGGGGCGTTGCGCAGGCTCAGCCAGGTC
Organism: Nonomuraea fastidiosa; assembly: GCF_042751225.1. Classification (NCBI taxonomy): domain Bacteria; kingdom Bacillati; phylum Actinomycetota; class Actinomycetes; order Streptosporangiales; family Streptosporangiaceae; genus Nonomuraea; species Nonomuraea fastidiosa. Next base: position 3,811,339 of record NZ_CP170570.1, on the reverse strand, counting down.
AGCTCGTCGTCGGCGTCGACGACGACGAGGACGCGCGGAGCCTTGGTGACCTTGCGCAGGGCCTCCAGCGCGGCCTTGGTCTTGGGCGTGTCACCCGTGACCAGGGACTTCACCACGTGGACGCGACCGCCGCTGGCCCGGTCGGACAGGGCGCCGCGCAGCGCGGCGGCCTTCATCTTCTTGGGCGTGCGCTGCGAGTAGTCGCGCGGCACGGGGCCGTGGACGGTGCCACCGCCGGTGAACTGCGGCGCGCGGGTCGAGCCCTGCCGGGCGCGACCGGTGCCCTTCTGGCGGTACGGCTTCTTGCCGCCGCCGGAGACCTCACCACGGGTCTTGGCCTTGTGGGTGCCCTGCCGGCGAGCGGCGAGCTGGGCCGTGACCACCTGGTGGATCAGCGGTACGTTGACCTTGGCGCCGAAGACGTCTTCGGGCAGGTCTACGGTGCCGGTCTTCGAGCCGCTGGCGTCGAGGACGTCAATAGTGGTGCTCACTTGGAAGCCCCCTTCTTGGCAGCGGTGCGAACGAGGACCAGGCTGCCGTTGGCGCCGGGAATCGCACCCTTGATCAGGAGCAGATTCTTCTCGACGTCGACGGCGTGAACCTTCAGGCTCTGCACGGTGGTGCGGACGTTACCCATCCGACCAGCCATGCGCAGACCCTTGAAAACGCGGCCCGGGGTGGCGCAGCCACCGATGGAACCCGGCGAGCGGTGCTTGCGCTGCGTACCGTGCGACGCGCCCAGACCACCGAAGCCGTGCCGCTTCATGACACCGGCGAAGCCCTTGCCCTTGCTCTTGCCAGTCACGTCGACGTACTGGCCGGCCTTGAAAGTGTCGGCCAGCAGCTCCTGGCCCAGGGTGTAGTCGCTCGCGTCGTCGGTGCGGATCTCCGCGAAGTAACGGCGCGGGGTGATGTCGTGCTTACGCAGGTAGTCGCCGAGCGGCTTGTTGACCTTCCGGGGGTCGACCTGCCCGAAGCCGAGCTGGATGGCGGAGTAGCCGTCCTTCTCGGGGGTACGGACGCGGGTCACCACGCACGGACCGGCCTCGACCACGGTCACCGGGACGATCCGGTTGTCCGCGTCGAAGACCTGGGTCATGCCGAGCTTCTTGCCCAGGACGCCCTTGATCGTCTTAGCCATGTCAGTGCGTTCCCTCAGAGCTTGATCGAGATGTCGACACCCGCGGGAAGGTCGAGTCGCATGAGCGAGTCGACCGTCTTGGGGGTCGGGTCGATGATGTCAATCAGCCGCTTGTGCGTGCGCATCTCAAAGTGCTCGCGGCTGTCCTTGTACTTGTGCGGCGAGCGGATGACGCAGTACACGTTCTTCTCGGTCGGCAGCGGCACCGGGCCCGCGACCTTCGCGCCAGTCCGCGTCACCGTCTCGACGATCTTCTTGGCCGAGCTGTCGATGACCTCGTGGTCATAGGCCTTAAGCCGGATGCGGATCTTCTGTCCCGCCATAGTGGCCTCGGTGTCCTTCGCTGTCGTCTGAAAAAGTATCGTGCGGCCTGTTGCCGCTGTTCTTGCAGGTAAAAGCCCGCGTAACCCCACGTGGCAGACGTAGTCGATCTGCCTTTTTCTTCCGTGATCCGGCAGTGACTTCGGTCACGTGGTACCGGCCGAAGCGACTGCTGGATCACGGTGTCCCGCGTGGGGCTTCCCGCGCCGGCTCCGCCCGCTCTCGCGTACGGGTTCCGGCTGGGACGTGGTGCGGCGGCCGGTCCCGGAGCCCGGGCCGGCCGCCGCCCCGACGGTCTGGCTACTTGATGATCTTCGTGACCCGACCGGCGCCGACGGTGCGGCCACCCTCGCGGATCGCGAACTTCAGGCCTTCCTCCATGGCGATGGGCTGGATCAGCTCAACGCGCATCTCGGTGTTGTCGCCCGGCATGACCATCTCGGTGCCCTCGGGCAGGTGCACCACGCCGGTCACGTCCGTCGTACGGAAGTAGAACTGCGGGCGGTAGTTGTTGAAGAACGGCGTGTGGCGGCCGCCCTCGTCCTTGGACAGGATGTAGACCTGGCCCTCGAACTCGGTGTGCGGGGTGGTCGTGCCCGGCTTGATGACACACTGGCCGCGCTCGACCTCGTCGCGCTTGATACCGCGCAGCAGCAGGGCGGCGTTGTCACCGGCGTGACCCTCGTCCAGCATCTTGTTGAACATCTCGATGCTGGTGACGGTGGTCGAGATCTTCTCCGGCTTGATGCCGATGATGTCGACCTGCTCGTTGACCTTGACGACACCGCGCTCGATACGGCCGGTGACGACCGTACCGCGACCGGTGATGGAGAAGACGTCCTCAACCGGCATGAGGAACGGCTTGTCCGTCTCACGCGGCGGCTCGGGGACGTTCTCGTCCACGGCGTTCATGAGCTCGATGATGCTGTCGGCCCACTTCTCGTCACCCTCAAGGGCCTTGAGGGCGGAGACGCGGACGACCGGCACGTCGTCGCCGGGGAACTCCTGCGCGGTGAGGAGCTCACGGACCTCGAGCTCGACGAGCTCCAGGATCTCCTCGTCGTCGACCATGTCGGCCTTGTTGAGGGCCACGACGATGTAGGGGACGCCGACCTGGCGGGCCAGGAGGACGTGCTCCTTCGTCTGCGGCATCGGGCCGTCGGTGGCGGCGACCACGAGGATGGCGCCGTCCATCTGGGCGGCACCGGTGATCATGTTCTTCACGTAGTCGGCGTGACCAGGGCAGTCGACGTGCGCGTAGTGGCGCTTCTCGGTCTGGTACTCGACGTGCGCGATGGAGATGGTGATGCCGCGAGCCTTCTCCTCCGGCGCCTTGTCGATCTTGTCGAACGGCGTGGCGGCGTTGAGGTCAGGGTAACGGTCGTGGAGCACCTTGGTGATCGCCGCGGTCAGCGTGGTCTTGCCGTGGTCGATGTGCCCAATGGTGCCGATGTTCATGTGCGGCTTAGTCCGCTCGAACTTGGCCTTGCCCACTGGTTCTCTCCTTAGAGAATCTGACTGACTTTCGTCTACACACTCGGGCCCGGGTGATCCGAACCCCTTGGCGGTGCGGCGGCCGTTGTGACCACCGCACCTAGGGACCAGGACGTACGCCCGGTCCGCCCGCTCGCGCGGCCGGATCGGAACTTACTCGCCCCGGGCCTTCGCGACGATCTCCTTGGCGATGCCCGGAGGCACCTCAGCGTAGGAGTCGAATATCATGCTGTAGCTCGCCCGCCCCTGCGTCTTGCTACGCAGGTCGCCCACGTAGCCGAACATCTCAGACAGCGGCACGAGCGCCTGGACGACACGGCGCCGGCCCGCTCGTCCATCGCCTGGATCTGCCCCCGGCGACCGTTGAGGTCACCGATGACATCACCCATGTAGTCCTCGGGGGTGGTGACCTCGACGGCCATCATCGGCTCGAGGAGCACCGGCTCGGCCTTACGGGCGGCCTCCTTGAAGGCCATCGAACCGGCGATCTTGAACGCCATCTCCGAGGAGTCGACGTCGTGGGCCTGACCGTCGACCAGCGTCACCTTGACGCCGACCATCGGGTAACCGGCCAGCACGCCGAACTCGGCGGCCTCCTGGGCGCCGGCGTCGACCGACGGGATGTACTCCCTCGGGACGCGGCCACCGGTGACCTTGTTCTCGAACTCGTAGCCGTCGTTGCCCTCGCCCAGCGGCTCCAGGTCGATGATCACCCGGGCGAACTGACCGGAACCACCGGTCTGCTTCTTGTGGGTGTAGTCGACCTTCTCCACCTTGCGGCGGATGGTCTCGCGGTAGGCGACCTGCGGGCGGCCGACGTTGGCCTCGACCTTGAACTCGCGGCGCATGCGGTCGACGAGGATCTCCAGGTGAAGCTCGCCCATGCCCCAGATGACCGTCTGACCGGTCTCCTCGTCACGGCGGACCTGGAAGGACGGGTCCTCCTCGGCCAGCCGCTGGATGGCGGTCGACAGCTTCTCCTGGTCGCCCTTGGTCTTGGGCTCGATGGCGACGTTGATGACCGGAGCCGGGAACGTCATCGACTCGAGCACGACCTGGTTCGCCGGGTCGCACAGCGTGTCGCCGGTCGTGGTGTCCTTCAGACCCATGACCGCGACGATCTGACCGGCGATCGCCGACGGGCGCTCCTCACGCTTGTTGGCGTGCATCTGGTAGATCTTGCCGATCCGCTCCTTCTTGCCCTTCACAGAGTTCATGACCTGTGAACCGGCCTCGAGCTTGCCCGAGTAGATGCGGATGTAGGTGATCTTACCCAGGTGCGGGTCGCTCGCGATCTTGAACGCCAGCGCGGAGAACGGCTCGTTCACGTCCGCGTGACGCTCGACGACCTTCTCCTCGTTGCCGACCGCGTGGCCCTTGAAGGACGGGATGTCGGTCGGGGCCGGGAGGTAGGCGACGATCGCGTCGAGCAGGGGCTGCACGCCCTTGTTCTTGAACGCGGTGCCGCACAGCACGGGGTTGACCTTGCCGGCCAGCGTCGCGCGGCGCAGCGCGGCCACGAGCTGGTCCTCGGTGGGCTCGGTGCCCTCGAGGTAGAGCTCCATCAGCTCGTCGTCGTTCTCGGCGACGGTCTCGATGAGGCGGTCGCGCCACTCGCGGGCGGCCTCGGCGTGGTCGGCGGGGATGTCGACGGTGTCGTACATCTCGCCCTTCGCCGCCTCGGCGCTCCAGACGAGGCCCTTCATCTTCACCAGGTCGATGACGCCCTTGAAGTCGGCCTCGACGCCCAGCGGAAGCTGGATGACGGCCGGCGTGGCGCCAAGACGGCTGACCATCATGTCGACGCAGCGGTGGAACTCGGCGCCGACGCGGTCCATCTTGTTCACGAAGCAGATGCGCGGAACGTTGTAGCGGTCAGCCTGCCGCCACACCATTTCCGACTGGGGCTCGACACCCGCGACGCCGTCGAAGACGGCGACGGCCCCGTCGAGGACGCGGAGCGAGCGCTCCACCTCGATCGTGAAGTCGACGTGGCCGGGAGTGTCGATGATGTTGATGGTGTGACCGAGCCACTCGCACGTCGTCGCGGCAGACGTGATGGTGATGCCGCGCTCCTGCTCCTGCTCCATCCAGTCCATCGTGGCAGCGCCCTCGTGGACCTCACCGATCTTGTAGTTGATACCGGTGTAGAACAGGATGCGCTCGGTCGTGGTGGTCTTGCCCGCGTCGATGTGGGCCATGATCCCGATGTTGCGGACCTTGGCCAGGTCAAGAGCGGTCGTGGTGGCCACTTCTCTCGCGTCCTCGTCGTCTCGTCGGATCCACTACCAGCGGTAGTGGGCGAAGGCCTTGTTGGACTCGGCCATCTTGTGGGTGTCCTCGCGCTTCTTCACGCTCGCCCCGAGGCCGTTGCTGGCGTCGAGGAGCTCGTTCATGAGGCGCTCGGTCATGGTCTTCTCGCGGCGGGCGCGGGCGTACTGCACCAGCCAGCGCAGGGCCAGGGTGGTGCTGCGCGCCGCGCGCACCTCGACAGGCACCTGGTAGGTCGCGCCACCGACGCGACGGCTGCGAACCTCAAGGGTCGGCTTGACGTTGTCAAGCGCGCGCTTCAGGGTGACGACCGGGTCGTTGCCCGTCTTCTCCCTGCAGCCCTCGAGCGCGCCGTAGACGATCGACTGCGCGATGGAGCGCTTGCCGTCCAGGAGCACCTTGTTGATCAGGGCGGTCACCAGCGGCGAGCTGTAAACCGGGTCAGCCATGAGCTGACGACGGCCAGGAGAACCCTTACGCGGCATTGTTAGCTCTTCTCCTTCTTCGCGCCGTAGCGGCTACGGGCCTGCTTGCGGTTGCGCACACCCTGGGTGTCGAGCGAACCACGGATGATCTTGTAGCGAACACCCGGCAGGTCCTTCACACGACCGCCGCGCACGAGCACGATGGAGTGCTCCTGGAGGTTGTGGCCCACACCGGGGATGTAGGCCGTGACCTCGATGCCGTTCGTGAGCCGAACGCGGGCCACCTTACGCAGTGCCGAATTGGGCTTCTTCGGGGTGGTGGTGTAAACGCGCTGGCACACGCCGCGCCGCTGCGGACTCCCCTTGAGGGCAGGAGTCTTGGTCTTCGCGACCTTGTCCTGCCGGCCCTTGCGGACCAACTGCTGAATAGTGGGCACTGCCACTCCGTTTCGTGCCTTGGCCGGTGTTACGTCATGTGTCTTGTCGCAGGTACTGCCGGTGTCATGACCTGCTGATTTTTCTTGCCTCGGTGCCCCCGCGCTCGGGCGTGTCGCGCTATTCGCACAGACACGTCCGCGAGGATTACGAGCCAGGAAGCCGTCCCGCGCCGCAATGAGCGCACGGTCGAGGGCCCGCTTACGACGGGCACGAAGCACAAGACTACCTACGCCTCTGCGACACGTCAAAGCGGCGCGGCAAAGCGGATAAGCCTTGCCACTCCGGGACGCCGAGCCTGTTCAGCCGGGCTCGGCTACAGCCCCGCGCCCATGATATCGGGACGGCGAGGTGATCTGTGACGGGTTCGCGAGTACTGCCAGAGCCGCCGCGTGCAAAGCGGTGACCCCCGCTCGCAACGTCGGCACCGGGTCGGGACAGAAGGTCCCGGTATGGGGGTGTCCGACCCGGCCGGTACGGGGGGCCGCGCCCACGTACCAATAGACGGACGGAACACCGTACAGGGGGAAGTCCTCGCAGGCGGCACCGCCCGGGGCGGTGACGACCGTGCCCAGGGCCGCCTCGTGCGCCTTGCGTACGGTAGCGGTGGCCACCGGGTCGTTCGCGCCCTGCGGCACCCGGGAGACCACGGTGACCTCGGCTCCCGCGTACTCCCCCGCCAGCCGCGTGATCCGCGCGACGGCGCGGTCCACCGCGTCCAGCGTGGCGGCCCTGACCGTCAACCCCGCCTCGGCGACGGACGGCACCACGTTCGGCCGCTCGCCCGCGTGCAGCGTCCCCACGGTGACGGTCGCCTCGTCGAAGGCCGTCCCGTCGATCCGGTGGACGAGCGCGGCGAGCGCCGGCACCGGGTTACGCGCGGCCCGTGCGGCGTGGCGGGTGACGTGGCCGCCGTCGCCCCTGACGACCAGGCGCAGCTCGGCCCCCGCCGCGGTGGGCGGGTCCGCGTAGGCGATCAGGCCGGCGGGGAAGGGCGAGACGTGCTGGGCCAGCGCCACGTCCGGCGTGCCGAACCGCTCGTACAGGCCGTCGGCGAGCATCGCCGCCGCGCCGTCCAGCGTCTCCTCGGCGGGCTGGCCGACCAGCAGGACGGTCCCCCGCCAGCCGTCCGACGCCGCCAGCCGCCCCGCGACGCCGGCGAGGCAGGCCAGGTGCAGGTCATGGCCGCAGGCATGCGACACGGGCACCGTCCTGCCGCCGGGCGAGGTCGCGGTGGCGGCGCTGGCGTACGACAGGCCGCTCTCCTCCTTGACGGGCAGCGCGTCCAGCTCGGCCCTGAGCATGACCACGGGCCCGTCGCCCCGCGACAGCCGCCCGACCACGCCGTGGCCGCCCACCCCGGTCGTGACCTCGCAGCCGGCGCTGGCCAGCCGCTCCGCCAGGCGGCCGGCCGTGCGCGACTCCTGATGGGACAGCTCGGGGTGCGCGTGCAGGTCGGCGCGGAAGATCGCCAGGTCGCGTAGCTCGTCCGTCATGGGAGGCCCGTCATGGGAAGGGGTGCGGATCGGGGTTCAGGTCGGCGGGCGTCAGCGGCGCGTCGCGGTGGCCCAGCCGATAGGGCACCTCAAGAGGCCGGCTCAGCCCATGGACCCTGCGGTTGCGATGGCCGAAGGTCATCGGCAGCGTCCCCGGCACCAGCACCTTGACACAGCGGAAGCCGCCCGCGCGGTGCTCCGGCGTCGTCTGGTCCACGACGACCACGTCCATGCCCTCGGCGAGGAAGCGGTCCACCAGCCGCCCGGTGTCGAACGGGCCCGGTACGCGCGCCATGTCCGGCAGCCGCCTCACGTCCGTGCCCCCTGTCAGGCCCCCTGTCAGGCCCCCTGTCAGGAAGGACAGCCGCTCGAAGGCGGCGTCCGCGCCGTACAGGGTGGAGTGGTCGTGCATGGTGGTCACGAGGTCGGAGTCCGCCACCATCTCCCGCGCTCTGTCCATCTCGTCCGGGTAGCGCCGGATGAGGTCGGCCAGCAGCGGGCCGAGCTCGCTCAGCGCGCTCAGCACGGCCTTCTCGGGATCGAGGTGCGCGCCCGCCGCGCACACCATGCGCGGCCTGCGCTGATCGCCGTCCTGCCGTACCCCCATCGCCCACACGCTGGGGATGCCGTGCTCCATCGTCGTGTCGTACAGCTCGACCCGGTAGCCGGTCTCCGCCGTGATGGCGGCCGCCTGGAGGGGGATGGTGCGGTCGCGGGCCGTGGCGAGGTCGATGCGCGGCACGGCGAGGCGGGCGTACCACGTCATGAGGAACGCGTCCCGCTCGACCGTCTCCAGCAGCCCGTACAGCAGGGCCTCGGCCATGCTGCCGCCGAGCGCGCACCCGTTGGAGATCTCGAACAGGAACGGCCGGTCCTTCCCGCGCACGTAGTAATACGCCACGCTCTCCGGCACCAGGACGGGGGCGCGGCGGGCGAAGGAGTACCCCCACACCCAGTCGCAGACGGCGTGCTCGGTGAACGGCCGGAAGCCGAAGCCCTCCCTGGCGTACGACGAGGGGTCGTGCACGCCCAGCGTCCGCGGGTCGAGCGCATCCTCGGCCACCTCCGCGTACGAGGCCCGCACGCGGGTGCGTTTGCCGCCCGGCTCGACGCCGCCCCACCGTTCGAGCGCCTCCAGCATGGCGGTGACCTCGCTGGAGCGGTATCCCCGCGTCCTGCCGACGCCGGGCTCGGAGCCGCCGTCGAAGCGCAGTGGCAGCATCGCCCCGGCGATCACCAGGCCACCGAGCGTGTCCCTGACGAGCGGCCTGATCAGGCCGCATTCGCCGTCCACGTACGTATCGAGCAGCTCGCCGTGCTCGGCGAGCACGTCCCTGACCCGGTAGGCGGGCGGCTGCGGGAGGTCTCCCGGCTCGAACACGGCGGACGCGCGGTCGTCGTCCGGCAGGTCGCCGCAGTCGGGGCAGTGCGGCTCCGGCAGGAACGGGTGGCGTTCGACCGTGAGCGTGCGCAGGTCGACGTACCAGACGGTGCACGTGGGGCCGTCCACGGCGTGCGCGGCCAGCGCCGCGACGGTGCCCGCCGCCAGCCGTCCGAGGTACGGCGACGGCCGCTCGGCCAGCTCCTCGCCGTGCGCGGCGAGGATGGCGGCCCGGTCTGCGCTGTCGGTCCTGATCCGCTCGCGCCGCGTCTCGAAGCAGGTGAGGCAGCCGGGCTCGCCGGGCCTGCGCAGCGGGCCGACGACGGCGACGTTGTACTCCACCCGCACCGGCAGCCACGCCGCCGCGCCGGTCTCCGGCGTCCTGTCGCACGCCCAGCCGTCTTCTGCGCTGATCACCACCTGGGACTCTCCCCGGTCGTCGCGGTGCTTCAGCGCGATCTCGATCTCCTCGGCCAGCAGGCCCGTGCCGATGACCTCAGCCATGAAGCGGCTCCTGGAGGGGGTGCGTGACGACGCGGACGACATGCGGCACGAGCGCGTGCACCGCCATGTCGTGGTCCAGCGGAACGGCGCTGACCCGCAGCCCCTCACCGGCCAGCGCGGCGGCGAGCCGCGCGGCGCTGAGCGGCTCCGCGTGCGCGTCCACCGTGATCGGTGGCCGGTCGGCGGCGGTCAGGTGCAGGTCGGGGAGCGGAGCGGCGGGTGGAATGCCCTGGTACGCGGCGAGCATCCCTTCGAGCGTGGCCCGCAGGGCGGCCAGGGGTGTGACGCCCGCCGCCCGCGCCACGAGCCTGCCGTCCAGCGTTCCCGCGTACACGGGCACGCCGGAGGGGCCGGTGGCGTCCAGCACCTGGTGGTCGAGGCCGGTCGCGTCCAGGAGCGCGAGCGAGCGGTCGGTCTCGGTGTCCGCCGCCCGCGCGCCGGCCGCGTCCACGGGCGGCAGCGGCCCGTCGCGTCCGGCGCTGGCGGCTGCGCAGTGCTGGAGCAGCGCCGCCACCAGCGCCTCCTCGGCCGAATAGCCGGCGGCGGCCCCGGTGGCGTGCGGGTCGAGGAACACCTCGCGCGCGGGCAGCAGGACCTCGTCGCCGTTGACGAGGTCCCGGCCGCGGACGAACGCCTCGGCCCGCCCCGCCGCGACGTCTTCGAGCAGGCTCGCGTCCATCACGGCGGCTTCGAGCAGGCTCGCGCCCGTCACGGCGGCTTCGAGCAGGCTCGCGCCCGTCACGGCGGCTTCGAGCAGGCTCGCGCCCGTCACGGCGGCTTCTGAGAGCGGCGGCGTGCTGTCGCCCGGCAGGCGCCCGTCCGGCGCGGCGGCCTCGGGGAGCAGCGGCTTGCCGTCCGCCGTGACGAGGCGGCGCGGGTCGCAGGCGAGCAGCCCGTGAACGGCGAGCGCCTTCAGCGCCGCCCGGTACCGCGCCACGGCGAAGTCGTGCCCCACGCCGATCACCCGTGGCCTGGCCTTGCCCAGCACGCCCATGGGGTCGGCCACCGTGGTGACCGACACGTGCAGCGGGAGCTGGCCGTACTCCCCCTCGTCGATCTCGGCGAACACGCCGGTCCGCGAGTCCATCAGCCTGGCGGCCCGCCGGGAGAACTCCTCCTCCGTCAGCTCCTCCATGAAGGGCCCCGCCTGCGCGCTCCCGGCCGGCCGCACCACCGCGGGATGCGGCAGGAAGGTGTGCGTACGGGTGTGCAGCCCGGCGAGGTCCACCACGTGCAGCCGGGGATCGCCGTCCGCCCGCGGCGTCCCCGACAGGCGGCGGCCCAGGTCCGCCGCGACCTGCCCGGCGACGACGGCGGCGGCGACGGACGACACGCGGGCGGGCCCGGCCTCGGGCGGGCCGGCGTCCATGGCGGCCAGCCGCCGCCAGCCCGCGGCCAGCGGTGGTACCTCGCGGCCCGCGATCCCCGCCTCGCTCCACCACGCCTCGCCCGCGCGCAGCAGAACGTGCGTGACGGGCACCCCGTGCTCGGCGCTCAACCGGTCGAGTTCCGCGGCGGCGGCCAGCCCGTCCGCGTCGGCCGCCGCCAGGTGCACCACCGCGTCGCACGCCCCTGGCAGGCCCGCCGCCCTGCCGGCCGCCGCGTCCGCCGCCCCGCCGGCCGCTGTGCCCCACGCGCTGCCGGCCGCTGTGTCCCCCGCGCTGCCGGCCGCTCTGACGACCTCCAGCCCGAGCCGGGTCAGGGCGTCGGCCAGAGCCGCGGGCAGCGCGCCGAAGCGGCCGCCGCCGCCCAGTAACGAGCAGCGCAGGCCCGCGGGCAGGTCCAGCGCCCCGGTCCGGGCGCGCCCGCCGGGCCGCGCCGCGTCCTCGACGAGGCCGCGCTCGTGCAGCTTGGTCAGCAGGCCCGTCACGAACGCGCGCCGCTCATCGGGCAGCCCGGCGGTCAGCTCGGCCACGGTCCTGCTCCCGTCAAGGTACGTGGCCAGCCGCTCCATCCACAGGTGGGCGGAGGCGCCGTTCATCCGCACGATGCCCTCCCTGGTGAGGAAGGCGACACCGCCGGAGGTGGGCGCGAAGCGGACGTCGGCCGGCAGTCGGGGCTTGAAGTCGATCAACGCGGTGCCTCCACGGTTCCGATCATGAATTCGCCCACCGCGCACTCCTCCAGCGGGTCCCGTCCGGTCGCCTCGGCGAACGCGACCGAGTCGCCGCTGCCGAGCCCGCAGGCGGCCAGGCCCATCGCCGTGGCCACGCAGTAGAGCGTCTGGTAGAGCACGCCCACGTGCTTGAGCGTCAGCGCGTACCCCATGCCTTCGTACTTCCAGAGCAGCCGGCCCGCCCTGCTGGAGATCGCGAGCAGGACCTGGGGGCGCTGTCCGGTGGCGGCGCCGTGGCCGGCGACGGTCAGCAGCCTGCGCACGGCGGGATGCGCGGCCTCGCGCACCTGCCGCAGGACGTGTTCGTGCGCGTCGTAGTGGTACATGCCGGGTTCGAGGCCGGCCACGTTCCGCACGACGGGGTAGATCTCCAGCTCGTAGACGGATCCGCCGGAGGGGTACGGCTTGCTGGTGTACTCGACGCCGTCCGCGACCCAGGTCTCGCGCACCCTGGACGTGCGGTAGAGCAGCTCGCCGAGCAGGTCCAGGGTGATCGGGCGGGTGTCGTCGTGCTCCCGCCTCGATCTGCGGCCTTCCAGGACGTCGGTGAGCGTGGGGTCCTTCTGCCGCAGCTCCTCCAGGTCGGGGACGCGCAGCCCGATCACCTCACCCGGGTACGGCTCCGGCCTGGCGCGCAGCGGCTCGAACCGGCCGCGCGCCCAGAACGTCCCGCCGAAACCGTCGCCCAGGTAGCCCCGGTAGCCGACGCGGCTGCGTTCGTGGAACTCCAGCTCGTGCGGCGCCCACTGCCTGACGCGCAGCTCGGCCTCCTCGGAGCCGCGGGCCACGGCCAGTCCCGCCCACGCCAGGTCGGCCAGCAGTGCGCCTGCGGGGCTGACCACCTCCGCCACCAGGGCCGGATCGTGGATCCGCAGGTCGCACCAGGCGAGCGGGGAGCTCGCCACCAGCGTCTCCCCGTCCCGCCGCAGCGCGGCGAACCTGGACAGGACCGGCTCCTCCGGCACCGGGGGCCGGGGCGGCGGCGGGCGGAGCGGGTCCAGGGTGTAGAGCGGCCGGTCCCCATCGGTCACCGTGATCTTGAGCCAGCCGCCCGCGCGGAGCCGTTCGACGAGCGGCCCCGAGGCCGGGCGGGGTCCCTTGGCCAGGTCGCGGAGCAGGTCCAGCTCGGCCTCGGTCAGGTCGCCGAGCGTCTCGGCGTGCGGCCAGGCGAACAGGCGGGCTCCTGAGCCCAGCCTGGCGAGGTGCACGCCGGGCCGCAGCTCGTACCGTTCCTCTCTTATAAGGAGACTCATGAGGCCACCGCCCGGTAGACGTCGTCGGCGGCGTTCGCGGCGAGGTAGCAGACGAGGAAGCGCCGGTCGGGCGAGAGCCCGAGCCGGGTGAGGTGGAGGTACGTGCAGTTCAGCACCAGCCGGTACGCGGCGAAGGCAGGGGTGTCCTTGACCGCCAGCCAGGTCTCGTCGGTCTCCAGGCGGCGGTGGAACGCCGAGACCTCGGCGAGCGGCGGCTGCGTGGCGGTGCCGCCGGTGTCGTAGCCGAGGCGCAGGCGGCCCTCGTCGATGAGCGCCCTGCCGCGGTCACGGGTGCGGCGCAGCGTGTCCAGCCAGCCGGCGGGCTCGGCGGTGGCGGTCAGGGCCTCGATCCTGGCGGTCAGCGCCGCCCTGTTGCGTTCGTAGTGCGCCTGCCAGCGCTCGCGCAGGCCGGGCGTGCGCGCCAGGTACGCCTCGGCGTGCGAGCGCAGCGACGTCCTGGCGGCGGGCAGGCCGCCACCGGACAGGTGGTGCACGGTGGAGACCACCAGGTCGAAGGCGATCCCCGGCAGGGGCGTGCCGCCGCGCACCCGGTCGAGCGCCTCGAAGGCGGCCTCGGTGGTGTCGGCGTAGAAGCCGGCCAGGAACCGGTCGAGCTCGGTGTCAATGCCGAGCGGCTCGGCGGTGACCGTGTTGTCAGGTTCCCACGGCATCAGCGGCCTCTGCTCGCCTTCCAGCTCGGCCAGGCGCTCGTGCAGAGGGAGCAGCGACTCCGGCGCGGTGGTGCCCGCGGACGGATGGGCCGCCAGGTACCGCTCGATCGCGCGGACGGTCCGCCTCGCGTCGCCGTCCACGAAGACCCGCAGGTGGGGGCCGCGTATCCAGTGGCGGACGAAGTATCCGCGGGTACCCTCGCGCCAGGCCGGGCGCAGCGCGTCCAGGATGAGGTCGTCCATCGGGCCGTCGTGATAGTCGACCCGCAGCCGTGTCCACGTCATCCGACGCTCACCTCCGGCTCCCGCACGGCTCCCGTCGCCAGGTGGCGCAGGCGCGCCTCCTCCTGCACGCGGATGCCGAGCCTGTTGGCCAGCAGATGGGCGGCGAGATCGACGGTCTCGCCGGTCCGCCGCGCGTCGAACCCGGCCGCCGCCAGTTCATCGGCCAGCCGGGCGATCGAGGCGTACCAGCTCGCGACCACGCCGGCGGGCTCGCTCTGCGGTGGCTGCGCCGTCACCGTACGAGCGTGCGCCGCCAGCGCCGCCAGCCGCTCGCGGGTCGCCCGGTCGTGCGGCGCTTCGACCGGCGCGCCGGGCGGCGGCGCGAACATCCGGCCTTCCCCCGCCACCTGCCAGGCCACCAGCAGCATGGTCAGCCAGGCCGCGCCCCGGCGCGCGGGAGGAAGCCCGGATCTGATCAGCTCAAGGGCGATCCTGCTGGACTCGTGGAAGTGCCGCTCCGCCGCGTCGAGCGAACGGCCGGTGCCGTAGCGGTGGTGTTCCGGCCGGTATGGGATGAGGTGCACGGAGTCGTTCGGATAGAGGCGGCCGGTGTGGCCGGACAGCCCTTCGCGGGCGGCGAGGGTGGCGGCGAGCCTGGCGTACTCCTCCGGGTCGATCACCGCCTCGGACGGGTGGTCGCGCAGGTACGCCTCCGCCCGCGCCACGACGTGCTCGGCCGGGTGCGACTTGACCCTGATCCGCAGGTGCGGGCCGCCCTCCCAGTAGCGCAGGAAGAAGCCGTCGTCCCCGAGCAGCGGCCCGGCCAGCTCCATGATCATCTGGTCGAGCGGTCCCTGCGAGAAGACGTGCACGCTCACCCAGCTCATCGGCCCCCCATCTCGATCAGGTATTCGGTCACCCGGTCCGGCCCCGGATCGGGCAGCGCCTCCTCGAAGAGCGCGAACGCGCAGCCGCGTATCTGGCGCTCGAAGTTCTTGACCAGGAACAGATCGGCCAGGTCCAGGAAGAGTGGCTTGCGCGCCTTGTCCTGGCCGGCCTGTCCTGTCTGCTCCGGCCAGGCCCGTACGAACGAGCGGTGCGGCACGCCGTACTGATCCGCCCACGCGATCAGCCGCACCAGGTACGCCGCGTCGTCCTCGCCCTTCGGCCGGACCGGCAGCGTCGCGGCGGGCGCCAGCCAGCGGCGGCGCTGCACGACCACCCGCCCGGCCTCGACCCGCGGATAGCGGGTGACCTCCGGCGGCACCCTGCCCATCCGGACCAGCGGCGGCGAGCTGGGATGGAGCAGGAAGCCGGGCCCGAAGACGCGTTCGAGGAACCGCGCGGCCGGCGGGAGCTGGAACTCGGCGGCCATGCCGAGGTGCAGCGGGATCACCCGGCGGCCGAGCCGCTTGGAGCGCAGCTCGGGCAGGCCGGTCCCGGAGCCGAGCGTCACGTGCAGGTCCGTGAGCGGCAGCCGCAGCTCGGGCGGGCGGGTGCCGGGCGAGTGCGGGTAGTCGATCTCGTAGCGGGTGCTCGGCGGGCGGGCGTTGAGGCTGGAGCCCAGGTCGCCGGAGATCTCGGCGTACACCGCGTCAGGCGGATCCTCGACACGGTGCGGCGTGGCGCGCTCGGCCGGGTGGCCGGTACTGGCCCGCACGACGCTGCCGGCGGCGCGCTCGATGAGGTGGTCGAGCCTGCGCAGGGCCCGGCCGTGGCCGCAGTGGATCACGTTGAGCACCAGCGAGCCGCCGGCTGCCTGCACGTAGCAGGCGGAGGACTCGGGGATCGCAAGCCAGGAGGGCCACGACTCCAGCTGCTCGGCCAGCATCCCGGGCGCGACACGGCAGGTGCCGTCGGGGTCCTCCACGCGCAGCGCCAGCTCCCGCGCCCCGGCGCGCAGGCGTTCCAGCTCGCGGATCCTGGGCACGGCCGACGCGGCGAGCGGCTGCGTCCAAGCCGCCGTCGGGCCGAGGAAGGCCCGCAGTTCCTTGCCCGCCTCGCCGGTGCCGGCGAGCTCTTGCTGTACGTGGCGGTGCAGGGTGAGGAACGGCACCGCGGGGTCAGGGCCGTAACGGGTGGTGAGGTAGTCGGCCACGGCCAGGCGCATGGCGTGCTTGGGATCGAAGACGGCCAGCCAGCGGCGTACGACGTCGAGGTCCGCCAATCCGTCGCGCCACCGCTCGAGGTCGAGCTCCGCGACGGGCCGCGTGGTGACGGTCACCTCATGGACCGCCGCCGTCTCCTCGACGCCCTTCTCCGCGCCGACCGCGCTCTTCTCTGCGCCGCCCGCGCTCCCGCCGACCGCGCCTTTCTCGGCGCTGCTCGCGCCGCGCGCGTGAGCCTCCGCACCGCCCGCGTGCGCTCGCGCGGCGGCGGTGAGCCGGCGGAGCTCACGGCGGTAGGCGGCCGGATCGGCGGCGCGCTCGGCACGGGCGATCCCCTCCCGCAGCTCGGCGGGCAGGCCGGCCGGGCGGGCTTCGAGCAGCCCGGCCGCGATCAGCTTGCCGACGAACGCGGCGACCGCGGCAGGCTCGGCACGCAGCTCCTCGGCGAACCGATCACGGTGCACCCAGTCCCCGCCCGCCACGACGCGCAGGCACGCGGCGACGGCCTCGGTCGTCCCGATCGACACCAGCGCCTCCCCCGGCGGCGGCCCGATGAACTCCACCTTGCCGCCCGCGACCGTGGCCGACGGGTTGAGCCGCACCCACTCGCCCGCATGCGTCCTGACGCCGTCGAGCTCCAGCACCGGCACCGGCTCGCCAGCGTCGAGCGGCCGCTCCGCGCTCCCCCAGAGCGCGGGCCCGGTGCTGGTGAACGTGCTGTACGGGCTGGTCTTCACCGCCGCCCGCGCCAGGTATTTCGCCAGCCTGAGGAGCTTCTGCGGCTTGGGGCGGCGGCGTGGATCGGCGAGCCAGCGCTCCAGTTCGGCCGCGAGCTCCGGCCCGGCGAGCGACAGCCCGCGGCGGAAGGCGGGGTCACCGGCCACCGCGCGCAGGCGTTCCTCCCGCTCCAGGCTCTCCTCGGCGACCACCTCGGGCAGCCGCGACCGCAGCTCCGCGCACTCGCGCGCCCGCCGCACCCACGCGGCCACCTCTTCCTTCAGCTCGTACGGCAGCGCCGCCTCGACCTCCGGCCCCCACTCGCGCCCCGCGGGCAGCCGCCCCGCGTGCAGCGCCCTGCGCAGCCCGACGAGCAGGGGCCGAGGCCCGGAGGCGCCGAGGCCACCGATGACGTCACCGATCTCCACGGCCAGCCGCCGCCCGTCGGCCTCGACACCGGCGGTCTCGGCGAGCAGCCGGGTCGCCAGTGTGTAGGACTCCTCCCAGCGCAGCGATTCCAGCCTCTCCGTCGCGACCCCGCACGTGCGCACCGCGACCGGCGGACCTTCCCGTTCGGTAAGCGTCATCACCTGTGCCCCATTCGCTCCTTCACCGGCAGGAAAACGGGCGCGGACGCCGCAGCGGCACGGCGTCCGCGCCCGTGGGTCAGGCGCTCGAGCAGGAGCAGCAGATGTAGCAGAAGCAGTTGCACGAGGCGCCGACCTCGGTCATGCCGTGACCAGCGGTAAGGGACTCCACGGCGAGGTCGTCTCCGGCGAGTTCGAAGACGTCCATGGGCAGGTCATTGAGGTCCATTAGGACTCTCCTTCCCGGGGGTGGATACCCCCATCGACTTTCCACGCAAACGCACAGATGTGCATCGCTGGGGGGTGATCGCCGGGTATGTAACACCCTTGCGACATCGCCGACGCTAGGTGTACATATGGATAAGAGTCAATAATGCGAACTGTCTGACTGAAATCGAAGATTGGTCAGACGGTCAGGGGGAGGACACAAGGGGGACATCCGGCTGCTGGGAGCCGGACATTTCAACTTATTTGAAAGCTACCCTCTATAAGGAGCCAGAGCCGGCGTCGGCTTCTGACATGCCGCTATCTCGATTGCACAAAGGGGGCCAATTAGCGATCGGAACTGTCGGGAATCCGGCAGGCGCACCAGCTCTTACGGGGAGGAGTCACCCAGCCATGAGCACCGTCTCGACCGGCAGCACGGGCGGGAGGACCAGTGACGACCGCGTACGCAGGACGATGGACGTCACCAGGAGCCTGCTCCTGCGGTCCGGCTACAAGCGGACCACGATGGACGAGATCGCCCGCCGAGCGGACATCGGAAAGGGCACAATTTATCTCAGCTGGGACACCAAGGACGATCTGATAAGAACACTCGTCATCCAGGAAATCGCCGGAGTGTGCCAGGACATTTCCCGGATTGCGCTCCTGCGGCCCGCCGTCGCGCGGCTCTCGGAACTGACCCGAGAACTTTTCACGCTGGTCTTCAGATATCCACTTTTCCGAGCGCTCTACACTCACGACAAAGAGATCCTCGGAAAGGCGTGCGACGACCCGCGGTTCGATTTCCAGTGCTACCGCTTCACCACGTTCGCGCCATTCCGTGAGTACCTCGGGATGCTGCACGGCAAAGAATTGTGGAACCCCTGTGACGGCTTCGCGCTCGATGCCGTTCTCTCCGGATTCATCAAGCTCCATCTGCACGCCGAGATCGCGGGGGCGACGTTAGACGCGGGTGCCCGCGCCGACTGCCTGGCCGGCGTGGTCAGGAGCTCGTTCGAACCCGCCGTCCGGCTCCCCGCCGAGGAGCTGAGCGAGGCCGCCCGGCGTACCGTCGAGATCTTCGACGAGGCCGCGGCGAATTACCGGGCGCAACTGATCCGCCTGCCCATGGCCGCCTCCGTCTAAGGAGCCGAAAGTGAACGAGACCCACGTGCGACCCGACGCGACCATGCCGATGCCCGCCGACGCCCGGCCACGAATCAAGGACGGCGGCGGTGCGCTGCTCAAGTGGCTCGGCACTATGCGGGACGAACAACCCGTCTGGCGCGACGTATTCGGCATCTTCCACGTTTTCCGGCATGCCGATGTACAGCGGGTGATGTCGGACTACGCGACGTTCTCTTCGGACATCAACCGGCTGCGTCCCGGAGGCGACCCGTTCAGCGCGGGCAGCCTGATGCTCACCGACCCTCCGGAGCATCGCAAGCTCCGCAAACTCATCAGCCAGGCGTTCACCCCGAAAATGTCCGCCGACATGGTCCCCCGGATCGCGGAGCTGACGACAGCGCTGCTGGACGACATCGACGAGGACGAGTTCGACCTGGTCGAGAAGATCGCGCACCCGCTGCCCGTGATGGTGATCGCCGAGCTGCTCGGCATCCCGATCCACGACAGGGAGATGTTCCGCACCTGGGCCGACCGGCTGGTCGCCCTGCACGTCGAGGACCCCAGGGACATCGAGATCGGGCGCATGGTCGGCCAGGCCATGCGCGAGATGGGCGAGTACGTCCTCACCCACGTGCACGAGCGCCGCGCCCGGCCGCAGGACGACCTGGTCAGCCGGCTCATCGCGGCCGAGGTGGACGGCGACCGGCTCACCGACGCCGAAATCGTCAACTCCTCGTGCCTGCTGCTGCTCGCCGGCCAGATCACCAGCACCATGGCGCTGGGCAACGCGTTCCTGTGCTTCCGCGACGCGCCCGGCGTCGAGAGCGCCATCAGAGCCGACAGGGAGCTGATCGGGGCGGCGTTCGAAGAGGTGCTCAGGCTGCGTCCGCCGCTCACTCAGGCGGCCCGGCTGTGCACGACCGACGTCGAGGTGGCGGGAACGCCGATCCCGGCCGGGTCCATGGTCATCAACTGGCTGCTGTCGGCGAACTACGACGAGCGCCAGTTCCCCGACCCCTACCGGCTCGACCCGAGCCGCCAGCCCAACCGCCAGTTCGCCTTCGGCCACGGCATCCACTTCTGCCTGGGCGCCCCGCTGGCCAGGGTAGAGGGCAAGGTCGCGCTCGACCTGGTGTTCGACCGGTTCGAGCACATCGAGATCCGGCCGGACGCGACGCTGGAGTACTACGAGGACCCGATGTTCGGCGTGAAGAGCCTTCCGGTACGCGTCAAGCGGGCGGCGCGATGACGGCCGCCGCCCACTCCCCCGCAGAGCCCCCGGCCAGGCAGCCCTCGCCCGCTCCAGCGGATCTTCCCGCCATGCCGCCCTCGCCCGCTCCAGCGAGGCCCCCTGCCGGACCACCCGCCGGACCACCCGCCGGACCGCCCGCAGGACCGGCCGCCGGACCACCCGCCGGACCGCCCGCGCCTGCCCTGGCGGGGCCCCAGGCAGGGCTCCCCGCCGGGCCGCCTTCGTCCGCCGACGGCGGTACCACGCTCTTCGCTTGGTTACGCACGATGCGGGACGAACATCCCGTCTGGCGGGACTCGTACGGGATGTATCACGTGTTCCGCTACGACGACGTCCGTGCCGTCCTGGCGGACCACGAGCGGTTCTCCTCCGACCGCACCAGGCTCATGGGGCAGCAGCCGTTCGGGCAGGGCGGCATCACGATGATCGACCCGCCTGAGCACCGCCACCAGCGCCGGCTGATCACCGCCGCCTTCACGCCCGCCTCCATCGCGGCGCTGGAGCCGCGCATCGCCGCGATCGCCGACGAGCTGCTCGACGCCCTCCCGGGCCCGGACTTCGACCTGGTCGAGCACCTGGCCTACCCCCTGCCGGTCATCGTCATCGCCGAGCTGCTCGGCATCCCGCCGGGTGACCGCGACCTGTTCCGCACCTGGTCGGACCGGCTCATGTCGCTGCAGGTGCCCGACTTCACCGACCCCTCGCTCGCCCGGCGGGTGGCCGAGGCCATGGCGGAGATGAACGCCTACCTGCGCGCGCACTGCGCCGAGCGCCGCACCCGCCCCCGGGACGACCTGCTGAGCCGCCTGGTCCACGCCGAGGTGGACGGCGAGCGGCTGGAGGAGGAGCAGGTGGTCAACACCGCGAGCCTGCTCCTCCTGGCCGGGCACGTCACGAGCACCGTGCTGATCGGCAACACCGTGCTCTGCCTGGCCGAGGCCCCCGAGGCCGAGCGCCGGGTCAGGGCCGACACGTCGCTCGTACCCAAGGCGCTGGAGGAGAGCATGCGCCTGCGCTCGCCGTTCATGCAGGCGGGCCGGGTGACCACGCAGGACGTGGAGCTGGCCGGCGAGACGATCCCGGCCAACAGGTTCGTCATGGCCTGGCTGCTGTCGGCCAACCACGACGAGCGCCAGTTCACCGACCCCGAGCTGTTCGACCTGGACCGGCGGCTCACCGGCCAGCTCGCCTTCGGCCACGGCGTGCACTTCTGCCTGGGCGCCCAGCTCGGCCGCCTGGAGGGCCGCATCGCGCTGGAGCGGCTGCTCGGGCGCTTCACCGAGCTGCGACCGGCCAAGCTCGCCTTCTACGAAAGCCAGATCTTCGGCGTCAGGGAGATGCACGTGAGAGGTTCCTCATGACCAAGCCCCTGCTCATCTACGCCAACGTCCCGTTCTGCAACTCCAAGTGCCACTTCTGCGACTGGGTGGTCCAGGTCCCCGTACGCGACCTGCGGCTGAACGAGCAGAGCCCGGGGCGGGTGGCGTACCTGGAGGCCATCAGGACCCAGATCCGCGTGCAGGCGCCCGCGCTGAGAGAGCACTATCACCCCGAGATCGTCTACTGGGGCGGCGGTACGGCGAGCATCCTCGGCCCTCAGGAGATCGAGTCCCTGTACGGCACGCTGTCGGCGGAGTTCGACCTCAGTACGGTCAAGGAGGCGACGATCGAGGGCAGCCCGGAGTCCCTCGACCCCGGCAAGCTGCGCCTGCTCCGCGAGCTGGGCTTCAACCGGATCAGCATCGGCGTCCAGTCGTTCGACGACACGCGCCTGCGCCGCCTGGGCCGCGCCCACGCCGCCGCCCAGGCCGTGGCCGCCGTCGAGAACGCCCGCGACGCCGGCTTCACCAACATCAACATCGACCTGATCGTCGGCTTCCCCGGCCAGACCGGAGACGAGGTCGCCGAGTCCGTACGCAGGGCCCTGGCCCTGCCCATCAACCACTTCTCGATCTACCCGTACCGGGCGAGCCCTGGCACGGTGCTGCGCAAGCAGGTCCACAGGGGCGCCAAGCTCGACCTCAACCAGCAGCTCCAGGCGTACGCCATCACCAAGGAGCTGCTGGAGGACGCGGGCTTCCCCGAGTACGCCATGTCCTACTTCGGCGCGCCCCGCTGCCAGTCGGACGAGGCGTACTACCAGCTCCGCATGGACTGGATCGGCTTCGGCTCGGGTGCCAACTCCCTGATCGGCCGCCGCTACCTCAGCTACCAGAAGGGCAAGCTGGCCCATTACAACGCCAACCCGCTGGCCTTCGACGTCAACGCGCCCGCGGACGCGCCGCAGCTCACGCTGCACTTCCTGTCCCAGGCGCTGACCACGGTGGAGGGCATGGACGCCCGCCTCTACCAGGAGCGCACCGGCGTCCCCCTGCGCACCGCCTGCGAACAGCCGGAGGTCATGGCGTACCTGGAACGCATGAACAGCCACGGCCGGGTCATCGTGGACCGCACCGGCATCCGCATCCACCCCGACGACCTCGCCCGGGTCTTCATCGCGCTCAACTGGATCGACACCCCGGACACCACGGCCGGCGAGGTCATCCACCTGGAGCCGACCCGGGCCTGAGCCCGCCGTCCGCACCGCCCGGCCGCCGCCACAGCGCGGCGCCGGGCCCGGCCCGGCCACACGTCGCGACGCACTCAGCCCAGGCCGGGCATCACCACACGGACCCGACACACGCCGGACATCACGAAGCTGAAACAGCAGCGCGCCCGGGCCCCTCTTTCGGGGGACCCGGGCGCGTCGCTCTTGGCTATGTCAGCCGCTTACCGGTTGTACTGACCGAAGTCGTACTCCTCCAGCGGCACGGCCTCGCCGCTGCCGGTGCCGAAGGTGTAGTCGGCGGCCGAGCCGTCGTAGCCACCGACGGTGTACATCGCGGCCTTGGCCTCCTCGGTCGGCTCGACCCGGATGTTGCGGTACTGCGGCATGCCGGTACCGGCCGGGATGAGCTTACCGATGATGACGTTCTCCTTCAGGCCCAGCAGCGAGTCGGACTTGGCGTGGATCGCCGCGTCCGTCAGCACCCTGGTCGTCTCCTGGAAGGAGGCCGCCGACAGCCAGGACTCGGTGGCCAGCGACGCCTTCGTGATGCCCATGAGCACCGGGCGACCGGCGGCCGGCTGGCCGCCCTCGGCCACGGTCTCGCGGTTGATCTGCTCGAACCGCGGCCGCTCGACGAGCTCGCCGGGCAGCAGGTCGGTGTCACCGGACTCCAGCACGTTCACGCGCTTGAGCATCTGCCGCACGATGATCTCGATGTGCTTGTCGTGGATCGACACACCCTGCGAGCGGTAGACCTGCTGGACCTCCGCCACCAGGTGCAGCTGCACGGCGCGCGGACCGAGGATGCGCAGCACCTCGTTCGGGTTGACCGCACCGGCGACCAGCTGCTGGCCGACCTTGACGTGCTGGCCCTCCTGAACGAGCAGGCGCGAGCGCATCGACACCGGGTAGGCGACCTCCTCCGACCCGTCGTCGGGGATGATCACGACCTTCCTGGTCTTGTCGGTCTCGTCGATCCTGACGCGGCCCTCGGCCTCGGAGATCGGGGCGACACCCTTGGGGATGCGGGCCTCGAAGAGCTCCGTGACACGCGGCAGACCGTGGGTGATGTCGGCACCGGCCACACCACCGGTGTGGAAGGTACGCATCGTCAGCTGCGTACCGGGCTCACCGATGGACTGGGCGGCGATGATGCCGACGGCCTCACCGACGTCCACCAGCTTGCCGGTGGCCAGCGAGCGGCCGTAGCACTTGGCGCAGACACCGATCTTGGCCTCGCAGACGAGCGCGCTGCGGGTGCGGACGGTCTCGACGCCCGCCTCCACCAGCTTCGTCACGTGGCTGTCGTTGATGTCGACACCCGCCGGGACGATGACCTTGCCGTCGACCACGACGTCCTCGGCCAGGATGCGGCCGTGCACGTTGGACTCGGCGTTCTCCGCCTTGACCAGGTTGCCCGCGGCGTCGCGCTCGGCCACGTTGAGCGGGACCGCGCGGTCGGTGCCGCAGTCGACCTCGCGCACGATGACGTCCTGGGCGACGTCGACCAGACGACGGGTCAGGTAACCCGAGTCGGCGGTACGCAGAGCGGTGTCGGCGAGACCCTTCCGCTGACCGTGGGTGGAGATGAAGTACTCCAGCACCGACAGGCCCTCGCGGAACGAGGCCTTGATCGGCCGCGGGATCGTCTCACCCTTGGTGTTGGACACCAGGCCGCGGATACCGGCGATCTGCCGGACCTGCATCTTGTTACCACGGGCGCCGGAGTTGACCATCATCCAGACCGGGTTGGTCGCCGGGAAGGCGTTGACCATGTCGGTCTCGACGTCGGCCGTGGCGTGGGTCCAGATCTCGATGAGCTCCTGGCGGCGCTCCTCGTCGGTGATCAGACCACGCTCGTACTCGCGCTGGACCTTGTCGGCCCGGCGCTCGTAGTTCTCCATGATCTCGGTCTTGTTCGGGGGCGCGACGACGTCCTCGATCGAGATCGTGACACCGGAGCGGGTCGCCCAGCGGAAGCCGGCGTCCTTGAGCGCGTCGAGCGAAGCGGCCACCTCGATCTTGGGGTAGGTCTCCGCCAGCTCGTTCACGATCTGCGACAGCTGCTTCTTGCCGACCTGGAAGTCGACGAAGGGGTAGCTGTCCGGCAGCGTCTGGTTGAACAGGCACCGCCCGAACGTGGTCTCCAGCCGGATCGGGTCGCCCGGCTCCCAGCCCTCGGGGGCCACCCAGTCGCGCGGCGGCAGGACGTCCTTGAGGCGAATCTGGATCTTCGCCTGGATGTCCAGCTCACGACGGTCGAAGGCCATCTGCGCCTCGGCGATCGAGCCGAACACGCGGCCCTCGCCCTTCGCGCCCTCCTTCATGGTGGTCAGCCAGTAGAGGCCGATCACCATGTCCTGGGTGGGCATGGTGACGGGCTTGCCGTCGGCCGGCTTGAGGATGTTGTTGGTCGAGAGCATCAGGATGCGCGCCTCGGCCTGGGCCTCAGCCGACAGCGGCAGGTGCACCGCCATCTGGTCGCCGTCGAAGTCCGCGTTGAACGCGGTGCAGACGAGCGGGTGGATCTGGATGGCCTTACCCTCGACGAGCTGCGGCTCGAACGCCTGGATGCCCAGACGGTGGAGCGTGGGCGCGCGGTTGAGCAGGACCGGGTGCTCGGTGATGACCTCTTCGAGCACGTCCCACACCACGGGGCGGGCACGCTCGACCATCCGCTTGGCCGACTTGATGTTCTGGGCGTGGTTGAGGTCGACCAGCCTCTTCATCACGAACGGCTTGAACAGCTCCAGCGCCATCTGCTTGGGCAGACCGCACTGGTGCAGCTTGAGCTGCGGACCGACGACGATGACCGAACGGCCGGAGTAGTCGACTCGCTTGCCCAGGAGGTTCTGGCGGAAGCGACCCTGCTTACCCTTCAGCATGTCGCTGAGGGACTTCAGCGGCCGGTTGCCGGGACCGGTGACCGGGCGACCGCGGCGGCCGTTGTCGAACAGCGCGTCGACGGCCTCCTGCAGCATCCGCTTCTCGTTGTTCACGATGATCTCGGGCGCGCCGAGGTCGAGCAGACGCTTGAGGCGGTTGTTCCGGTTGATGACCCGGCGGTACAGGTCGTTGAGGTCGGAGGTCGCGAACCGGCCACCGTCGAGCTGCACCATCGGGCGCAGGTCCGGCGGGATGACCGGGATGCAGTCGAGCACCATGCCGCGCGGCGAGTTGGTCGTGTTGAGGAACGCCGACACGACCTTGAGCCGCTTGAGCGCGCGGGCCTTCTTCTGGCCCTTGCCGCTGCGGATGGTCTCGCGCAGGCTCTCGGCCTCGGCCTCGAGGTCGAAGTTGATCAGGCGGTCCTGGATCGCCTGCGCGCCCATGCCGCCCTTGAAGTAGCGGCCGAAGCGGTCGCGCATCTCGCGGTAGAGCAGCTCGTCGCCCTCGAGGTCCTGGACCTTGAGGTTCTTGAAGCGGTTCCAGACCTCCTCGAGCCGGTCCAGCTCGCGCTGGGCACGGTCGCGGATCTGGCGCATCTCGCGCTCGGCGCCCTCGCGGACCTTGCGCCGCTGGTCGCCCTTGGCGCCGGCGGCCTCGAGCTCGGCCAGGTCGGCCTCGAGCTTCTTCTGCCTGGCCTCGATGTCGGCGTCGCGGCGCTGCTCGATGTGCTGCCGCTCGACGGAGATCTTCGCCTCCAGCGAGGGCAGGTCACGCTCACGCATCTCGGTGTCGACATGCGTGATCATGTACGCCGCGAAGTAGATGACCTTCTCCAGGTCCTTCGGAGCCAGGTCGAGCAGGTAACCGAGGCGCGACGGCACACCCTTGAAGTACCAGATGTGCGTGACCGGGGCGGCCAGCTCGATGTGGCCCATCCGCTCACGACGCACCTTGGCTCGGGTCACCTCGACACCGCAGCGCTCACAGATGATGCCCTTGAACCGGACCCGCTTGTACTTACCGCAGTAGCATTCCCAGTCGCGGGTCGGACCGAAGATCTTCTCGCAGAAGAGCCCGTCCTTCTCCGGCTTGAGGGTGCGGTAGTTGATGGTCTCCGGCTTCTTGACCTCGCCGTGCGACCACTGACGGATATCGTCGGCCGTCGCCAGCCCGATCCGAAGCTCGTCGAAGAAGTTGACGTCCAGCATTTGTGCGATCTCCCCCTCAGACTTCTTCCACGCTGCTCGGCTCACGCCGGGACAGATCGATACCGAGCTCTTCCGCCGCGCGGAAGACGTCCTCGTCGGTGTCGCGCATCTCGATGGACATGCCGTCGCTGGAGAGCACCTCGACATTCAGGCACAGCGACTGCATCTCCTTGATGAGGACCTTGAAGGACTCGGGGATGCCCGGCTCGGGGATGTTCTCGCCCTTGACGATGGCCTCGTAGACCTTGACTCGGCCGAGAACGTCGTCGGACTTGATGGTCAGCAGCTCCTGCAGAGCGTACGCGGCGCCGTAGGCCTCAAGGGCCCACACCTCCATCTCTCCGAACCGCTGGCCGCCGAACTGGGCCTTACCGCCCAGCGGCTGCTGCGTGATCATCGAGTAGGGGCCGGTGGACCGCGCGTGGATCTTGTCGTCCACCAGGTGCAGCAGCTTCAGGATGTAGATGTAGCCCACCGCGATCGGGTAGGGGAACGGCTCGCCGGAACGCCCGTCGAACAGCTGCGCCTTACCCGTCGGCTCGACCATGCGCTGGCCGTCGCGGTTGGGGATGGTGTTCTTGAGCAGGCCGACGATCTCCTCCTCGTGGGCGCCGTCGAACACCGGCGTGGCCACGTTGGTGCGCGGCTCGACCTTCTCGAAGCCCTTCTCGCGCAGGCGCTCGGCCCACGCCTCCTGGACTCCGGAGATGTCCCAGCCTCTGGCGGCGATCCAGCCCAGATGTGTCTCCAGGACCTGACCGACGTTCATTCGGCCGGGAACGCCCAGCGGGTTGAGGATGATGTCGACCGGGGTGCCGTCCTCCAGGAACGGCATGTCCTCGACCGGAAGGATCTTGGAGATGACGCCCTTGTTGCCGTGACGGCCGGCCAGCTTGTCACCGTCGGTGATCTTGCGCTTCTGCGCGACGTAGACGCGCACCAGCTCGTTGACACCGGGCGGCAGCTCGTCGCCCTCCTCGCGGGAGAACACGCGGACTGCGATGACCTTGCCCTGCTCGCCGTGCGGCACCTTCAGGGAGGTGTCGCGCACCTCGCGGGCCTTCTCACCGAAGATCGCGCGCAGCAGCCGCTCCTCCGGGGTCAGCTCGGTCTCACCCTTCGGGGTGACCTTGCCGACCAGGATGTCACCGGGCACGACCTCGGCGCCGATGCGGATGATGCCGCGCTCGTCGAGGTCGGCCAGCACCTCCTCGGAGACGTTGGGGATGTCGCGGGTGATCTCCTCAGGGCCCAGCTTGGTGTCGCGGGCGTCGACCTCGTGCTCCTCGATGTGGATCGAGGAGAGCACGTCGTCCTGCACCAGCCGCTGGGACAGGATGATCGCGTCCTCGTAGTTGTGGCCCTCCCACGGCATGAACGCCACCAGGAGGTTCTTGCCCAGCGCCATCTCGCCCTGGTCGGTGCAGGGACCGTCGGCGATGACCTGGTTGACCTCGACCCGGTCGCCCTCGGAGACGATCGGCTTCTGGTTGAAGCTCGTGCCCTGGTTGGAGCGCTTGAACTTCGCCACGCGGTACGTCGTCCGCGTGCCGTCGTCGTTCATGACCGTGATGTAGTCGGCCGAGACCTCCTCGACCACGCCGGCCTTCTCCGCGCTGATGACGTCGCCCGCGTCGGTCGCGGCACGGTATTCCATGCCGGTGCCGACCAGCGGCGCCTCGCTCTTGAGCAGCGGCACCGACTGGCGCTGCATGTTGGAGCCCATGAGCGCGCGGTTGGCGTCGTCGTGCTCGAGGAACGGGATCATCGCGGTGGCCACCGACACCATCTGGCGCGGCGAGACGTCGATGTAGTCGACCTCCTCGGCGCGGGCCAGCTCGGTCTCACCGCCCTTGGTGCGGACCAGGACGCGGGCCTCGGCGAACGAGCCGTCGGGGTTGAGCGCCGTGTTGGCCTGCGCCTTGACGTAACGGTCCTCCTCGTCGGCGGTGAGGTAGTCGATCTGGTCGGTCACCTTGCCGTCGACGACCTTGCGATACGGCGTCTCGACGAAACCGAAGGCGTTGATCCGGCCGTAGGAGGCCAGCGAGCCGATGAGGCCGATGTTGGGGCCTTCAGGGGTCTCGATCGGGCACATCCGGCCGTAGTGGGACGGGTGCACGTCACGGACCTCGAAGCCCGCCCGCTCACGCGACAGACCACCGGGGCCCAGCGCGGACAGACGCCGCTTGTGCGTCAGACCGGCCAGCGGGTTGGTCTGGTCCATGAACTGCGACAGCTGCGAGGTGCCGAAGAACTCCTTGATCGAGGCCACCACGGGGCGGATGTTGATCAGGGTCTGCGGCGTGATCGCCTCGACGTCCTGGGTGGTCATGCGCTCGCGCACGACCCGCTCCATGCGGGCGAGACCCAGGCGGACCTGGTTCTGGATCAGCTCGCCGACGCTGCGCAGGCGGCGGTTGCCGAAGTGGTCGATGTCGTCGATCTCGACCAGAACGTCGCCGTTGGCGCCCGGCATCGACTCCTCGCCGGCGTGCAGGCGCACGATGTACTCGATCGTGGCGACGATGTCGTCCTCGGTCAGCGTGCCCTGGGTGATGTCGGCGTCGACGCCCAGCTTCTTGTTGATCTTGTAGCGGCCGACCTTGGCCAGGTCGTAGCGCTTCGGGTTGAAGTACAGGTTTTCGAGCAGGGTCTGCGCCGACTCCTTGGTCGGCGGCTCACCCGGCCGCAGCTTGCGGTAGATGTCGAGCAGCGCGTCGTCCTGACCGGCCGTGTGGTCCTTCTCCAGGGTGGCCCGCATCGACTCGTACTGGCCGAAGCGCTCGAGGATCTGCTCGTTGGTCCATCCCAGAGCCTTGAGAAGCACGGTGACGGCCTGCTTGCGCTTGCGGTCGATGCGCACACCGACGCTGTCGCGCTTGTCGATCTCGAACTCCAGCCACGCACCCCGCGACGGGATGACCTTGCAGCCGTAGAGGTCCTTGTCGGACGTCTTGTCGACGGTCCGCTCGAAGTAGACACCGGGCGAACGGACGAGCTGGGACACCACGACACGCTCGGTGCCGTTGATGATGAAGGTGCCCTTGGGCGTCATGAGCGGGAAGTCGCCCATGAACACCGTCTGGCTCTTGATCTCACCGGTGGTGTTATTGATGAACTCCGCCGTGACGAACATCGGGGCGGAGAAGGTCATGTCCTTCTCTTTGCACTCATCTACGGAGTACTTCGGCGGCTCGAACCGGTGGTCACGGAACGACAAGGACATGGTCCCCGAGAAGTCCTCGATAGGACTGATCTCTTCGAAGATCTCTTCGAGACCCGACTGGGTCGGGACGTCCTTGCGCCCGGCCTGACGAGCCGCCTCTACCCGGGCTTTCCACTTCTCGTTGCCGAGCAGCCAGTCGAAGGACTCGGTCTGCAGAGCAAGGAGGTCAGGAACCTCGAGGGGCTCCTGGATGCGCGCGAAAGAGACGCGACGGGGACCGGCGGGTACGGCGGAGGCGTTGCGCGAGGCTGCCAACAGATGTCCTTCCGAGGGCTCGCGGCGGACTGACTACACGCACGCCAGACAACCTCGCAACGTGAGCAAGCATCGCGGGTCGTCAAAGGGCAGCGCAAAGGGGCAGTGTAGCCGAACGGCACACGCCTGTCCACTTCGCCCTCGCTGCATGCTCCACGTTGGTCGCAGCATCGCCCGTTCAGGCGGAAACGTCAAGCCCGCGAACCCGACTTTCAGCCGACTCAGGGCCCGGACGCTGGGTTTTCTCCCCTGCGTGACTGATCGCCTACCGCCAGGCCCAAGACGATACCCGCGAACGGGGGCGGCTAACGCTCCGTCACACCGGGAGGCGAACCCATGCCGACAACCGGTGTTGCTGTGACTGAGGTACCCCCGCCAAAGGCTGCGCTAAACCTGAATTTTGGTAACAATTGAAGATAGCGGCGCGCCGGTGATCTCCACGACCTCAGGCGGTGCCCAGCAGCGTGGACAGGCCCGCCACCAGCCAGCGCGAATCTTGCCGGACCATGACGAACCTCGCCCGGTTCTGGGTGAACTCTTGCTGGAGCCCTTCTTTGCCGGGGATCTCCTTGACCGTACCAGTGTTCACGAACAGCAGAACCTCTACCCTGCCGGGTTCGGCGCGCTCGACACCGGCCGCCGCCACGGAGACGTTCTGGACGATCTTCTGCTCTTTCGCCCGGGAGACGAGGGTCTTGGCCAGTTCCTTGTAGTGCTCGGTCAGCTCGCCCGTGGTGAACGTGCCGGCGCGCGCCAGGTCCTCCTCGACCGTGCGGTAGTCGTACGAGAGCAGGTCGGGCGCGAGCTTCTTGGCCGCGGCCACGGCCGCGACGGCGGAGGCCTCGGCGTCGCGCACGTCGCGCAGGTTGAACCACATCGTCGGCACGAGCACCGCGCCCACGGCCACGAGCAGGCTGAGCAGCACGATCGCGAAGATCCTCACGGCACCTGCACCACCTTCGACACCAGCCACCGCCCGCCGGTCTTCGTCAGGTCCATCTGCCAGCGGTAATAGCGCTCCTGAGGCTTGCTGCGCGAGCCCTCCCAGCGGATCTCCACGTCGGCGACCACCAGCACCCGCGCCGTCGTCGCGGTCATCGAGACCATGCCGGTCGCGCGCAGCACGCCCTGCTGGACCACCTTGTTCTCGACCGTGGTGGTCTTGAGCTTGGCGGCGTTGGTCTCGTACTCCTCGTGCGCCTCGCCCGTGGAGGTGTCGAGTATGCGGCGCAGGTCGGCGTCCACGCTCTTGTGATCGAGCGACATGAGGTTCTTGGCGTGCTCGCCCGCCGCGATGAGCACCGCCCGCCTGTCGCCCGCCCTGCCCTGCTCGTCGCGCGCCTGGGCCGCGATCCACACGCCCGTGCCGACCAGGACCGCCAGCACCCCGCTGAGCGCCGCGATGAGGATCCGGGCGGGCCGAGCACCGAGTCCTGCCACCTGCTCACTCCCCTCCCGGCCGGCCGCTGCCGGATCATAACGCGACACCCGCCGCCGAATCCCTCCAAACGACAGAGGCGGTTGGTGACCGCGGAGACCCCGCTCTCGGAGATGAAGGAGAGCCCGCTCTCGGGGATGAAACGGTCAGGGCATGCCTATTCCCCGCAAATGCCACCAGGAGGCCCTGAGAGGGCTCCAGGAGGCTCTCAGAGCCCTCGGGCGGCTTGTGGGGTGACCTGCGGGCTTTGCGATGGCCTGAGGGCTCCTCGCTGGCCTGGGGCGCCAGGAGCGCCAGGAGGCGCGGCCGGAGGCCAGGCGATCCCGTGAGCCCCGGCCAGGCGATGCCGCGCCGTGAGGGCCACGGCCGGGCCGATCACGCGAAGCCGCGCCGTCGAGGCCACGGCCGGGCCGGTCAGGCGACGCCGTGCAGGTGGGACGAACGGCCGCATCGTCCACACCAGGGACTACATGGACGCCACCGCCATCGCCCAGGTACGCGCAGCCGCGGCCTGATCCGCCCGCGCCACCGCACCGAAAACGACAGGGGCCTGGCCCGGCGCACACCGGTACGCGGAAAACCGCCCCGGCCTGGCCGACCACACCTGAAACACCCCGGAAACGCGAAAAGAGGCGGCACACCCGGCACCAGGGTGTGTCCGCCTCTTCTCGTTGAGCTGTGCGTGAAGCGAAGGGGAAGTTACTTCACGGTCACGGTGGCGCCGGCGCCCTCGAGGGCAGCCTTGGCCTTCTCCGCCTGCTCCTTGTTGACCTTGCCGTCGAAGACCGGCTTCGGAGCGCCGTCGACCAGGTCCTTGGCCTCCTTGAGGCCCAGGGACGTCAGGGCGCGGATCTCCTTGATGACCTGGATCTTCTTGTCGCCGGCGGCCTCGAGGATGACCTCGAACTCGTCCTGCTCCTCGGCGGCGGCGGCCTCACCGCCGGCGGCGCCGGCAGCCGGAGCGGCAGCGGCGACCGCGACCGGGGCGGCGGCCTTGACGTCGAAGGTCTCCTCGAAGACCTTCACGAACTCGGACAGCTCGAGGAGGGTCATCTCCTTGAAAGCGTCGAGCAGCTCGTCGGTGCTGAGCTTCGCCATGATGGTTTCCTTACGCTAGGAACTGCTTGAAAACTGGTAACGGGACCGCGGTGTACTGCGGCAACCCCCGTGCTACTCGCCCGCCTCTTCGCGCTTGGCGCGCAGGGCCTCGGCCAGCTGAGCCATCTGCGTGGGCAGAGCGGCGAACATCGCGGCAGCGGCGCTCTGCTTGGCCTTCAAGGCACCGGCAAGCTTCGCGAGGAGAACCTCGCGGGATTCGAGATCGGCAAGCTTGGTGATCTCGTTGGCGTCGAGCGTCTTGCCCTCGAGAACGCCACCCTTGATCACCAGGAGGGGATTGGCCTTGGCGAAGTCACGCAGACCCTTGGCCGCCTCGACAACGTCGCCGTTGACGAAAGCGATCGCGGTCGGACCGGTGAGCAGGCTGTCGAGGCCCGACACGCCGGCCTCGTTGGCCGCAATCTTGGTCAGGGTGTTCTTCGCCACGGCGAACTTCGCATTCTCACCGAGAGTGGTGCGCAGTTCCTTGAGCTGCGCGACGGTGAGACCGCGGTACTCGGTCAGAACGGCGGCGGCGCTGCCCTCGAACTCGCGCTTGAGCTCGGCAACCGCTGTCGCCTTATCCGCCCTCGCCATGGGCCTCCTTCCAGATGTGCCACCGGCGAAGGCCCCCGACATGAGAACAGCCCCGGCGCAGGGCGCACGGGGCTCACGCACACGGATCGACCATGTGGGAAACTCGCATCACACACCTGCGCGGGCCGTCCACATGACGTGGATCCTTCGGTCGCCAGATTTAGGCACCTGACGACGACCGGCGGTCTTCGGCACCGACCAGAGTACGTGCTGGCCGCCGAGTTTCCAAATCGCTCTCAGTTGGTGGTGTCCTTCGGCAGCTCGCCGATCTGGTCGGCGGGCGGCGCCTGGATGCTCACGGGCTCGTTGAAGCCCTTGAAGAACAGGGTCGCATCGAGGCTCGCGCCGTCCTTGGCGCCGTTCATGGCGAGCTTGCGGGGCAGGCCGTCGGCCGCCACCCAGATGTCGAACTTGACGTCCTTCAGCTCGGCCAGGTGGTCGCGGGCCTGCTCCTGCTCGTCGGCGGGAAGCTGCTGGACGGCGGCGTCCACCGGGAACGTGCCGGTGTAGTGGGTGGTGTCCTCGCCGTTGACGGTCTCGTTGCCGGCGGCCTTGACGTCCTGCGAGGCCGTGACGAGCTGGGTCATGTTGCCGAGGTCGAACTGCTGGATACGGGAGAGCAGCTCGTTGACCTCGCCGGAGCCGCCGTCCGCCTCCTTGAGCGGGACCTTGATCCACGGCTTGGTGGCGCCCACGAGCTCCTTGAGCGCCTCGACCTTCACATAGACGGTGTCGCCCTGCAGCACGGCGCGGACACCGCCGGGCACGCTGCGCTGCCCGAAGTTCACGGTGTCGAGGGTGACGTCGGCGGCGAGCTGCGGCTTGCTCTGGTAGAGCATGCGGCCCTGGACCGTGCCGCTGCCCTCCTGGGGGTGCGTCAGGTTCACCACGGCGTCGACCGTGTAGCTCGTGACCTCCGCGGTCTTCTGCGCGGCCAGGGTGAGCACCTCGGACGCGGCCAGGTTGACCTGGATGGGCTGGGCGTTCGATCCACAACCGGCGACCGCGGCCATCACCAGTGCGGCCCCGGCCGCGGTCATACTCATCGTGCGCTTCAGCATGTTCTTGACCCTACGTTTATCTTTCCCGATATGGCGGCTTCCCCCGGCAAATAGGGGAAAACCCAGGGTTATCCCTCACATCCTCTGCACACTTTCCGCACAATCCTCCGAAGAGGCAGCTCAGCGCCCTTGTCCTCGGGTACGCCGGACTCAGGGCCTCTCTTCACCTACGGCATATGCCCCGCGACCGCCTGCGAGAACCTGTACGGAAACGCAAGCGCCCCCGCCCGAGAGGCTCGGACGGGGGCGCAGGGAAAAGCGGAGGCTCAGCTCTCCAGCTCGGCCGTGATGCCGCGCGTGATGTTGGGGTCGACGGGAACGCCCGGCCCCATCGTGGTGGAGAAGGTGACCTTCTTCAGGTAACGGCCCTTGGCCGCCGACGGCTTGAGACGCAGCACCTCATCGAGGGCGGCGGCGTAGTTCTCCACGAGCTGGCGCTCGCCGAACGACGTCTTGCCGATGATGAAGTGCAGGTTGGCCTGCCGGTCGGTGCGGAACTCGATCTTGCCGCCCTTGATGTCGGACACGGCCTTGGCGACGTCGGGCGTCACGGTGCCGGTCTTGGGGTTGGGCATGAGACCACGCGGGCCGAGCACGCGACCGAGGCGGCCGACCTTGCCCATGAGGTCAGGCGTGGCCACGACGGCGTCGAACTCGTTGAGGCGGTTGCCCTTGGAGATCTCGTCGATCAGCTCGTCGGCGCCGACGATGTCGGCGCCGGCCTCGCGGGCCGCCTCGGCACGGTCACCGGTCGCGAAGACCAGGACCCGGGCGGTCTTACCGGTGCCGTGCGGGAGGTTGACCGTGCCGCGCACGATCTGGTCGGCCTTACGAGGGTCGACACCCAGCCGGAGCGCGACCTCGACGGTGGCGTCGAACTTCGTGGTCGACGTCTCCTTGGCGAGCTTCGCGGCCTCGGCGGGCGTGTAGAGCTTGTCGCGGTCGATTTTGGCGGCCGCGTCCTTGTGCGCCTTGCTGCGCTTCATTTCTTACTCCTAGTGGTGCGCGGGCCGTGTCTCAACGGCCCTCCCACGATGTCTGGGGAAGGTCTTACTCGGCGATCGTGATGCCCATCGACCGGGCGGTGCCGGCGATGATCTTCTCGGCCGCCTCGATGTCGTTGGCGTTGAGGTCGGGCATCTTGGTCTCGGCGATGCTGCGCAGCTGCTCGCGGGTGAGCTTGCCCACCTTGTCGCGGTGCGGCACGGAGCTGCCCTTGTCGATGCCCAGGGCCTTCTTGATCAGCTCGAGGCCGGCGGCGTCTTCGTGATGAAGGTGAAGCTGCGGTCCTCGAAGATCGTGATCTCAACGGGGATGATGTTGCCCCGCTGGGACTCCGTCGCGGCGTTGTACTGCTTGACGAAGTCCATGATGTTGACGCCGTGAGGACCGAGGGCGGTACCCACCGGCGGCGCCGGGGTGGCCTGGCCAGCGGGGAGCTGGACCTTCACCAGTGCGGCGATTTTCTTCTTCGGAGGCATGTGTCCTTCTCCGGGTCCTGATTGCGATGCCGTCAGAGTCGCGGTTGCGCCCCTGACATGTCGGCGGCCGCCCTTCGCGAGAGGCGGCCGGCCGAACGTCTAAGTGTATGTGATGGTCTCAGATCTTCGAGACCTGGTTGAACGAGAGCTCCACAGGAGTCTCGCGGCCGAAGATCGACACGAGCACCTTGAGCTTCTGCTGCTCGGGGCTGATCTCGCTCACCGAGGCGGGCAGCGTGGCGAACGGGCCGTCCATGACGGTGACGGACTCGCCGATCTCGAACTCGACGGCCGGGCCGGCGGCGGCCTTGGTGGTGGCCTTCTTCGTCTCCTCGGTCGGCTCGGGCGCCAGCAACTTGGCGACCTCGTCGAGGCTCAGCGGGCTCGGCTTGTTGGACAGGCCCACGAAGCCGGTCACGCCGGGCGTGTTGCGGACGGCGGCCCAGGACTCGTCGGTGAGCTCCATGCGCACCAGGACGTAGCCGGGCAGCACGCGCTCCTTGACCGGGACCTTCTTGCCGCTCTTGAACTCCTGGACGGTGTGCGTGGGCACCTCGACCTGGTAGATGTAGTCCTCCATGTTGAGCGACACGTTGCGGCTCTCGATGTTGGACTTCACGCGGTTCTCGTAGCCGGCGTAGGAGTGGATGACGTACCACTCGCCGGGCAGCCCGCGCAGCGACTCCTTGAACTCCTCAACGGGGTCGACGTCGGGAAGAACCGAACCGTCCTCGACGGCGGCGGCCTCTTCGTCAGCCGCCTCGTCGCTCTCCTCGACCTCGGCCTCCTCGGACGCCGCCGCAGCGGACTCCTCGGTGGCCTCTTCCAGCTCGCCGTCCCACTCTTCGCGGGACTCGCCGGCCGGAACTGAAGACTCGGACACGGTGACTCTTCCTCTTTCGTGGTTTCGAATGGCGACTCCGTCAGGCGATCACCGGCGAAGTCTTCGGTCAGGATCCGCCGAAAACGCGGAGGACCGCCCATCCTAGGGCGCTGTCGAGCCCGTACACGATCGCGACCATGATCAGAACGAAAACCAGAACGACCGTGGTGTAGGTGACGAGATCCTTACGAGTCGGCCAGATGACCTTACGAAGCTCGTTGACGACCTGCCGGTAGAAGAGGGCAGGGGTGGTGCGGGTCTTCTTCTCGCCGCTCGGCTTGTCTGCGGTCTCGCCGCGCGTGTCGATCGCCACAGTCCTCACCTGATCAGTCGTATCCAACGCAGTTTTGCGGCGCGCTCTTACACGCCATTATTGCGCGGACCGCACTCGCAGGGCACGAGGGACTCGAACCCCCAACCGCCGGTTTTGGAGACCGGTGCGCTACCAATTGCGCCAGTGCCCTATGTCGTAGACCAGACTACCCTGATCGACTCACTGCCTGGACCGAACCGCTCGCCGACATGCGGCGGAAGGACCAGGCGAAAGCATACGGGTCATTGCCCGTCACGTCGAACCAAAACCTGATCCCCCAGGTCACGCGCGTGTGGCGGCCCCGTGGGACCATGGACGCATGTCCACCCGACCCCGCATCTCCGCGAGAATTTCCGCGATTTCCGAGTCCGCCACGCTCGCCGTGGACGCCAAGGCGAAGGCGATGAAGGCGGCCGGGCGGCCCGTCATCGGCTTCGGCGCGGGCGAGCCCGACTTCCCGACGCCCGGCTACATCGTCGAGGCCGCGGTGGAGGCGGCCCGCGATCCGCGCTTTCACAAGTACACGCCGGCCGGCGGCCTGCCGGAGCTGAAGAAGGCGATCGCCGAGAAGACGCGCCGCGACTCCGGCTACTCCGTCGAGCCCTCGCAGGTGCTGGTCACCAACGGCGGCAAGCAGGCGGTCTACGAGGCGTTCGCGACGCTGCTCGACCCGGGTGACGAGGTGCTGGTCGTCGCCCCCTACTGGACGACCTACCCCGAGGCGATCAAGCTGGCGGGCGGCGTCCAGGTCGACGTCGTGACCGACGAGTCCACCGGCTACCTCGCGACCGTCGAGCAGCTGGAGGCGGCGCGCACCGAGCGTACGAAGGTGCTGCTGTTCGTCTCGCCGTCCAACCCGACGGGCGCGGTCTACTCGCGCGAGCAGACGGTGGAGATCGGGCGCTGGGCGGCCGAGCACGGGCTGTGGGTGGTCACCGACGAGATCTACGAGCACCTCGTGTACGGCGACGCCGAGTTCACCAGCATCGCCACGGCCGTGCCCGAGCTGGGCGACCAGGTCGTGATCCTCAACGGCGTGGCCAAGACGTACGCGATGACGGGCTGGCGGGTCGGCTGGCTGATCGGGCCGTCCGACGTCGTCAAGGCGGCCACCAACCTGCAGTCGCACGCCACCTCGAACGTCTCCAACGTGGCCCAGATGGCGGCGCTCGCGGCGGTCTCCGGCGACCTTTCGGCGGTGGCGGAGATGCGGGCGGCCTTCGACCGGCGGCGGCAGACGATGGTCAAGATGCTCAACGAGATCCCGGGCGTGTTGTGCCCGGAACCTAAGGGGGCGTTCTACGCATATCCCTCGGTCAAGGAGCTGATCGGCAAGGAGCTGCGCGGGCGGCGGCCGCAGTCGTCGAGCGAGCTGGCCGAGGTGATCCTGGAGGAGGCCGAGGTGGCGGTGGTGCCGGGTGAGGCGTTCGGCACGCCGGGCTACTTCCGGCTGTCGTACGCGCTGGGCGACTCCGACCTCGTCGAGGGCGTCAGCCGCCTCGGCAAGCTGCTCGCCGAGGCCCGCTGAGGCCGACGAGCCCCAGGGGCCACGCACCCGGAAGAGCTTCCAAGAGGCGACGCACCCGGAAGAGCCTCCAGGAGGCGACGCACCCCGAAGAGCCTCCAGGGGGCGGCGCGCTCAGAAAAGCGCGTGCCGAGGGGTCAGCCCGCCGTGATGTCGGCGGCGACGGGCTTGATCTCGCCGCTGAGGCCGGGTGTGGCGCCGATGTAGACGGCGGTGCCCGGCCTCTCCAGCCACATGAAGCAGCGCACGCCCGTCCGCGTGGTCCAGCGCAGGGCGGGCTTGCCGCCGTACAGGGTGAGCGTGGCCTTCGCGACGAGCGTGACGAACT
The DNA here is from genome assembly GCF_042751225.1 of Nonomuraea fastidiosa. Taxonomy (NCBI): domain Bacteria; kingdom Bacillati; phylum Actinomycetota; class Actinomycetes; order Streptosporangiales; family Streptosporangiaceae; genus Nonomuraea; species Nonomuraea fastidiosa. The sequence goes on along the minus strand of NZ_CP170570.1, from coordinate 3,772,757 downwards.
GCTCGGCCGTGCGCGGGCCGCAGACCACGCCGACGTACAGCCGCTCGTCGTTGTCGCTCCAGATGCGGCCGCGCACCTTGAGCGGGCGGCGCAGCGAGTCGAGGCGGCTGAACGTGCCCGCAGGGCTGAGCCCCGCCGGCGACTCCGGCAGCCGTATGCCGGGGCCGTCGCAGGAGAGCACGGTGCCGTACTTGCCGGTGAGCGCCGGTTTGGGCGCGGGCGAAGTGGTGGTCGGCGACGCCACGGGAGGAGCGCCGCCGACGCCGCATGACACCAGCGCGAGCATGACGAGCACCGCAGCCGGCCGCCGCATCCACACCCCCCTTGACATGACCGATGACCGGAGTAAACCGGGGTAAAGGTCTTTAGTCTCCTACAGCAGCCCTGATGGAGGCGGCAAGAGCGAGCAGCTCGCCGCCCAGCGACTCGCTGACCCGGATCGACACGCCCGTATCCGGACGTTCCAGCCAGGCGATCATCCGGCCGCCCTGCGGGTGCCTGCCGGCCACCGCGGGCCTGCCGCGCACGGCGGTGGGGCGGGCGTCACGTACCGCGATCCCGCCGCGGAACCGCGCCCAGTCCAGAGCCGCCGCGCCCCGCGTCACGCGGGCCTCGACGAACCCGCCGGCCGCCGAGGCGAACCGCGCGGTGCCGCCGTCGCCGCCGGTCCGTACCAGGCCGCCGGGCAGGTACGTGAGCCACAGCCGCTCGGAGACGACCGCGACCGTCTCAGCGGGCCCTGGAACCGCCACGGAGCCCGCTGCGGGCGGAGTCGTGGCTGGGAGGGGCGCGGGGACGGGCAGGGGCTCGGGGGCACGTATCGCGGCGCGCGGAACGCGTCCGAACCCCGACGAGAAGATCGCGTAAATGGCCAGCGCGGCCGCCGCGAAGGAGAGCGCCGCCAGCGCTCCGCGCCCGGCTTGTCCCAGGTCGCGCCGCGACGGCGAGCGTACGGGCGCCAGCGCTCCGCGCCCGGCTTGTCGCAGTTCGCGCCGCGACGGCGGGCGTACGGAACGACCTGCGTCACAGACCGCGTCCGGCCGGCCGCTCGACCTGGATTCTTTGCTCCCCCACACTCGCACCGGTGGCAAGATATGCCAATGCCACGGCCTCTGCACGCGCTTCCCAAGGCCCACTTGCACCTGCACTTCACCGGTTCGATGCGGCACGCCACGCTCATCGAGCTGGCCAGGGAGCAAGGGATGCATCTCCCCGACGCGCTGGAGCAGGACTGGCCGCCCAAGCTGCGGGCCACCGACGAGCGGGGCTGGTTCAGGTTCCAGCGGCTCTACGACATCGCCAGATCCGTGCTGACCAAACCGGAACACGTCTACCGGCTGCTGCGCGAGACCGCCGAGGACGAGGTGGCGGCGGGCTGCCAGTGGCTGGAGATCCAGGTGGACCCGTCGGGCTACGCGCAGCGCTTCGGCGGGCTGACGGCCACGCTCGAGCTGATGCTGGACGCGGTGGATCAGGCGGCCGCGCACACCGGCATCGGCATCGCGGTGATCGTGGCCGCCAACCGCACCCGGCACCCGCTCGACGCGAACACCCTGGCCCGCCTGGCCTCCCAGTACGCCGGCAAGAACGTCGTCGGCTTCGGCCTGTCCAACGACGAGCGGCGCGGCCAGGCGCGCGAGTTCGAACGGGCCTTCCGCATCGCCAAGCGTGCCGGGCTGCTGTCGGTGCCCCACGGCGGCGAGCTGATGGGGCCGCGCAGCGTCGCGCAGTGCGTGGACGACCTGGGCGCCGACCGGGTTGGCCACGGCGTGCGCGCCGCCGAGGACGAGCGGCTCATGCAGCGGCTCGCCGACCGGCAGATCTGCTGCGAGATCTGCCCCACGTCGAACGTCGGGCTCGGCGTCGCCGAGGAGCCCAAGGACGTGCCGCTGCGCAAGCTGTTCGACGCGGGGGTGCCGATCGCGCTGGGCGCCGACGACCCGCTGCTGTTCGGCACGCGGCTGCTGCGCCAGTACGAGCTGGCCAGGGAGGTCTACGAGTTCTCCGACGCGGAGGTGGCCGAGCTGGCCCGCCAGTCCATACGGTCCTCGACCGCACCCGAGTCGGTGCGCAAGGAGCTGCTCAAGGGCGTGGACGACTGGCTGGCCGGCTCACCCGAGTGACTCCGCGATCCTGACGGCCTCCTCCTTGCTCTCCAGCCCTTCAAGCCGGAGGGTGAGCATGCCGTGCTGCCAGATCAGGGTGGGCCCGGCCTGGCGCAGCGGCACCTCGGTGCCGTCATCCCGCTTGATGTAGCCGAGCGGGTGCTCGCCCTCGATCCACCACGCGGTGCGCCCGCCGACCTCGGCGAAGTCCGGGTACGGCGGGCCGAGCTTCTTGAACATGATCGGGTCCATCGTGCCGACGAACTGGTCGAGCCTGATCCCGCCCGGCCAGAACATCGACACGACCCGGCCGCCGTCGCTCACCGTGGTCCGCCGCGGCGGGCCCAGCGCGGCCGGGGTCCTCGCCAGGCGGGGCACGTCGGCGGGTGCGACCGTGTGCTCGCCCGGCAGCGGCGCCGTCGTGGTGACCGGCGGCGGCGTGGCGTCGCCCACCCGCAGCTCGATCCCCGCGAACCGCAGAACGCGCTCCACCGCCGCCCTCCCCTGCGGGGTGGCCGCGACCAGCGCGGCGACCGCCACGACCACGGCGGCCGCGACTTTCCACCGCGCCGGTCTCATCCGCCGCCGCCTCTCCGGCACGTCTTCCGTGCCGCCTGCTTGTGAGGTGTCCGGTGCCGGGGTGGTGAGGCGGGCGCGGACGGCGGCGGCGACGTCGGCAGGCGCCGGGGCCGGGGGATCAAGGAGGTCGCCGAGGGCGCGCAGCTCGGCCTCGATCGCCTCGTACTCCGCCTGCTCCTCGCGCCGCTCAGGCCGTGCGTACGGCTCGTCGCCCTCGTGCGGGTCACGCGAGCTCATCGCCCACCTCCTCCCTCAGCCGGGCCAGCCCCCGGTGGGTGCTGGACTTGACGGTGCCGATGGGCCAGTCGAGCACCTGCGCGGTCTCCGCCTCGCTCAGCTGTAAGAAGTACCGGCAGACCACGGCCTGACGTTCCCGATCAGGCAGGGCGCGGACGGCGGCGAGCAGCCGGGTGCGGCGGTCGGTGGCGACGGCGGCGCCTTCGGGGTCGTCGGGCGCGCGCACATCTTCGCCGGCGGTCAGCCGCAGCGCGAGGTCGCTCCTGCGTCCACGGGCGCGGGTGAGGTTGTGGGTCTCATTGGCTACGATGCGCAGCAGCCAGGGTTTGAACGGCGCGCCGGGGCGAAAGCCGGCCAGATGGCGAAACGCCTTGACGAACGCCTCCTGCACGACGTCCTCTGCCTCGTCGCCCGCGCCGAGCATGGCGGCCGTGCGGTGGGCGAGCGTGCTGTAGCGGGCGACCAGCACCTCGTAGGCGGCCAGGTCTCCCTTGAGCGAACGGGCGATCGCCTCGTCGTCGTCCATGCCGTCTCGGATTCCACCGCATCACGGGCGGGGTGGGAAGGGAGTTTCGCTGATCGTGTCATCCTGGTGACCGGCGTGGGCATTAGACTCTGGCAATCCATGTGCCCCTTGAAGGAACGGGATTATGTCTTCTGGGTATGACCGTGTAGTGCAACCGGCGGCCGGTGACGAGGCCCTGGAGAACCACCTCGGTGGGGACGAGGCCAAGAACTACCGGCAGTACGAGTTCGACATGGTCGCCCCGCACGTCGGGCGTTCGATGCTGGAGATCGGCTCGGGCCTGGGGCACTTCGCCGAGCAGTTCCTGCCGCGGCTCGACCGGCTCGTGGTCAGCGACTTCGACCCCTACTGCGTCGAGCAGCTCGAAAAGCGCTTCGCCGCCCGCGACGACGTCGAGGTTTTGCAGTTCGGCCTGCCGACCGACATCCCGCTGCGGGACAAGGTCGACACGGTCGTCATGATGAACGTCTTGGAGCACATCGAGGACGACGCCGAGGCGCTGCGCTCGCTGGCGCGCGTCACGTTGCCGGGCGGGCGCATCGTCATCTGGGTGCCCGGCTACATGCAGCTGTACGGCGACTTCGACCGCAAGGTGGGACACGTGCAGCGCTACACGCCGAAGACGCTGGCCACCACGGTCGCCAAGGCCGGGCTCGACGTCGAGGTGCTCAAGCCGATCAACTTCCTGGGCGGCATCGCCTGGTGGGTCGCGGTCCGCCGGGGCGGCGTCGGCTACCCCGACCCCCGGCTGGTGAAGATCTACGACCGCACGGTGGTGCCGATGACGCGGCTGATCGAGCGGTTCGTGCGCCCGCCGTTCGGCCAGACGGTGTTCTGCGTCGCGCGCGTGCCCGTGCCCAAGAGCTGAGCGAGAACTGAGCGGAAACGCGTCAGGCCGCCCCCTTCGGGTGCCCTGGGGCGGCCTGACGGGTCTACGTGATCGGGCCTACTTGATGGAGCCGGCGGTCAGGCCGCCGACCACCTTCCGCTCGATCAGAGCGAACAGGATGATCACCGGGATGGTGGCGATCACCGAACCGGCGAACAGGTTCTGCCAGTCCACCTGGTACTGCCCGATGAACGAGTTGAGCGCCACGGGCAGCGGCTGGTTCTCGGGGGTCGTGGTGAGCGTGAGCGCGACCACGAACTCGTTCCACGCGGCGATGAACGTGAAGATCAGCGCGGTGATGACGCCCGGCATGGCCAGCGGCAGCGTGATCCTGAACAGCGCGCCGAAACGGCCGTTGCCATCGATGAACGCGGCCTCCTCCAGCTCACGCGGGATCGAGGAGAAGTACGCGTTCAGGATCCACACCGCGAACGCGAGGTTGAACCCGCCGTTGACGAGGATCAGCGCCCAGATCGAGTCCACGAGCCCGAACTGGAAGAACTCGCGGTAGATGCCGACCACCATGGCGGTGGGCTGGAACATCTGCGTGATCAGCACGAGGATCAGGAACGCGGTGCGGCCGCGGAAGCGGTGGCGGGCCGTGTAGTACGCGGCGGGCAGCGCGACCAGCAGTACGAGCAGCGTCGCCCCGGCCGCCACTTTGATCGTCACCCACAGGTTCCCGGCCAGGCCGCTGCCCCAGAACTCGGTGAGGTTGCTCCACACCCATTCCTCTGGCCAGAACGTCACGTCGCGCAGCGACTCCTGCGAACGCAGCGAGGTCAGCAGCATGACCACGTACGGGAACAGGAAGATGAACGCGATGACGTACGCGGTGGCCGCGATGAGGACGGTCTTGAGCCGCGGCGTGCTGTTCGGGCCGCGTACCGTGCGGGGCTGGGAGCGCCGCTCGACCGGGGCCGGCGCGGTCTCGACGGCCATCACGCCACCTCCCTGTTCCACCGCGACACCCGCAGGAAGATCACGGTGAGCACGATGACCATGCCGAAGTTGACCACGGACATGGCGGCGGATTCGCCGATGTCGGAGCCCTTGAGGATGTACATGAAGATCGTCGAGGTGGCCGTGGAGTAGCCGGGCTGCCCGTGCGTCATGGCCCAGATGATCGGGAAGCTGTTGAAGACGTTCATGACGTTGATCAGCGTGGCCACGGTGAGCGCGGGACGCAGCAGCGGCAGCGTGATCGACCAGTACGTCCGCAGCCGCCCGGCTCCGTCCATCTTGGCGGCCTCGTAGACGTCGGCCGGGATGGTGGCCAGGCCGGCGAGCAGCGCGTACGTCGTGAACGGCACCGACACGAACACCGCGACGAAGATCAGCCACGGCATGGCGGTCGAGGCGTCACCGAGCTGGTCGGCCGAGGCCCCGCCCATCGCGTCGATCAGCCCGAGTTTCAGCCGGATCTGGTTGATCACGCCGACCTCGGGGTCGAGCATCCACTTGAAGATGATCGCGGTCATCAGCACCGAGGCGGCCCACGGCGCGATGAGCGCCCAGCGGGCGACCTTGCGCAGCGGGAAGTGCTGGTTGAACAGCTGGGCCAGGGCGAGCGAGACCAGCACGGTGAGCGCGACGACCGCGATCACCCAGATGACGCTGCGGACCATGATGTCCGCGAAGTCCTTCTCGGCGAAGAGCTTGTCGTAGTTCGCGAGCCCGGCGGAGCCGCGTACCACGCCCAGACGGCTGATCTCGAGGAACGACGACCTGATCATCTCGATCACGGGCCAGAGGACGACCAGGGCGATCAGCGCGATGGCGGGCCCGACCCATACGAGGGGTTCGAGGGCGCGCAACCTTCTCATCAGTCACCTTTCCAGGACGGTACGGCCGGCGACGCGCCGGCCGTACCTTGGTCCTGCTGGATCAGCCGGCGGCCGACTCGGCGGTCTTCTGCAGCTCACCGAGGACCTTGGCGGGGTCGTCCTTGACCGCGCCGCCGATGGTCTGCTTGATGGCCGGGTTCACCTCGGCCCACTTGGGGTCCTGGAAGGGGTAGAAGCTGGCGTTGGGCAGGGCGTCGAGGAACGGCTTGAGCTTCTCGTCGCCGGACAGCTTCTCGATGCCGCTCTTGGTGACGGGCAGCAGCTTGTAGGTGTCGGAGATCTTCTGGGCGGCGTTGCCGGTGTAGAAGAAGTCGAAGAACTTCTTGATCTCGGCGGCGTGGCCGTTCTTGTTGAACGCCATGATCCAGTCCATGACGCCGAGCGTGGTGTCGAGCGGGCCGTTCTTGCCCGGGATGGGCGCGACGCCGTAGTTCTTCAGCCCGGCCGCGTCGAAGATCGGGATGGACATGGGGCCGCCGTTGACCATGCCGACTTTGCCCGCGCCGAAGTCCTCCCAGACCGTCTTGCGGTCCTTGGTGCCCGGGTTGGGGGTGGTCAGGCCGGCGTCCACCAGGCCCTTGATGTAGGTGAACGTCTCGACGTTCTGCGGGGAGTCGATCGCCCAGTTGCCGGAGGCGTCCTTGTAGCCGCCGCCGTTGCCCAGCATCCACAGGAACGACTCGGCCTGGGCCTCCTCCTGGCCGAGCGGCAGGCCGAACGGCTGGGTGACGCCGACGGCCTTGAGCTTCTCGGCGGCGGCCTTCAGCTCGTCCCAGGTTTTCGGCGGCTCGGCGATCTTGGCCTTGTCGAACAGGTCCTTGTTGTAGAACAGCGCGCGGGCGGAGGAGACGAACGGGATGCCGTACGCGGTGCCGTCCACCTTGCCGAACTCGGCGAACTTCTCCAGCAGGTCGCCGGAGACCTCGGGCGACAGGACCTCGTCCACCTTGTAGAGCAGGCCGTCCTTGACGAAGCCCGAGTAGTCGCCGGTCTGCAGGATGTCGGGCACCTGACCGTTCTGGATCATGGTGGCGACCTGCTTGTCGATGTCGTTCCAGTTGATGACCTGGACGTCGACCTTGATGTTCGGGTTGGCCGCCTGGAACTCGTCCACGACGCCCTTCCAGAAGTTCTCGCCCGAGTTCGGCTTGCCGGGACCGTCGCCGTAGTCGGCGGCGACCATCTTCAGCGTGACCTGGCCGTCGCTCGCCTGGGAGTCGTCTGCGCCGCCGCCGGCGCCGCCACCGCAACTGGACAGGACCAGCATGGTCGCGATGCCGAGAGCGGCGCCGCCCACAAGCTTGATGTTCACTGCAGATACCGCCTTCTCGTCCTACTCGCCGGACGGGTCGAGCTGGTCCGTACCAGTTAGGCCGACCCAGCCCAGAGGGATGTGGCACGCGAGTCACGGCTTGCCCGCGTTTTGCGTCAGCGTAAGCCTGAGATAAGTGGCCGGTCTATACCGGTCCGTCTCGTTTTTGCAACACCTGACGAAAGGCGGGATCACAACCGGTCTAGACCGGATGTCAGGAGATCTTCCTCCGGACGCTCTCGCCGCCCTCCGGCGTGCCGATCCACGGGCCCTCGATCGACGGGTCGAGGATGCCCTCCTCCAGGAACGTGTAGCGGCCGTCCAGCACGTACCCGGCAAGGCGTACGTCCTGGTTGTCGGTGTTGTCCCAGAGCCTGGCGAACAGCGCGTCCACCCGGCGCCTGGCCTGGTGGCAGAAGGTGTCGGCCAGCTCGTACGGCCGCCGCCCCAGGTCCCGCGCGTCCTCCTCGGCCTTGAGGCAGGCGGCGGTCATGGCGTACAGCTCGGCCCCGATGTCCACGATGCGCCCCAGGAAGGACTGCCTGTGCTCCAGGCCGCCCTGCCAGCGGGACATGCCGTAGAAGGTGGACCTGGCCAGCTTCCTGCTGGTCCGCTCCACGAAGCGCAGGTGGGCGGCGAGCGGGCCGAACGCGGCGTACGAGGTGGGCAGGTTGCCCGTACCGGCGACCAGGGTGGGCAGCCAGGTGGCGTAGAAGCGGCCGGCCCGGCGCAGCGCCTGGGCGCGCTCGTGGCGGCCGGCGTCCGGGTTGATCAGCTCGCCCGCGGCCGTCAGGTGCGCGTCCACCGCCTCCCTGGTGATGGCCAGGCGCATGATCTCGGACGAGCCCTCGAAGATGCGGTTGATGCGGGAGTCGCGCAGCATCTGCTCGGCGGGCACGCCGCGCTCGCCCCGTGCGGCCAGCGACGCGGCCGTCTCGTAGCCGCGCCCGCCGCGAATCTGGACCAGCTCGTCGAGCACCCGGTACGACAGCTCCGACGCGTACAGCTTGGCCAGCGCCGCCTCGATCCTGATGTCGTTGCGCCGGTCGTCGGCGAGCCTGCTGGTCAGCTCGCAGACGGCCTCCAGGGCATACGCACTGGCCGCGATGAAGGCGATCTTGGTGGCGACGGCCTCGTGCCGCCCGACCTGGCGGCCCCACTGCACGCGCGCGCTCCCCCACTCGCGGGCGATCTTGACCGCCCACTTGGCGTTGCCCGCGCACGTGGCGGGCAGGGAGAGCCTTCCGGTGTTGAGCGTGGTGAGCGCGATTTTGAGCCCTTCGCCCTCCTTGCCGATGAGATTCCTGGCGGGCACCCTGACCTGGTCGAACACGGTGACGCCGTTCTCGATGCCGCGCAGGCCCATGAACTCGTTGCGCCGCTTGACCATGATGCCCGGCGTGTCGGCCTCGACGACGAACGCGCTGATCTTCTTACCGGTCCTGGCCATGACCACCAGCAGATCGGCGATGACGCCGTTGGTCGTCCACAGCTTGACGCCGTCGATCACGTACTCGTCGCCGTCGCGTACGGCAGTGGTGGCCAGGCGCGCCGGGTCGGAGCCGACGTCGGGCTCGGTCAGCAGGAACGCGGAGATCTCCCCCGCCGCGCACCTGGGCAGGAACTCGCGCTTCTGCTCCTCGGTGCCGAACAGCTTGAGCGGCTGCGGCACGCCGATCGACTGGTGCGCCGACAGCAGCGTGGCCAGCGCCGGGCAGTAGGAGCCGACCAGCATGAGAGCGCGGCAGTAGTACAGGTACGGCAGGCCGAGCCCGCCGTACTCCTCCTTGATCGTGATCCCGAACGCGCCGAGCCGCGCCAGCCCTTTGACCACGTCGTCGGGCACCTGCGCGGTGCGCTCGATGAGCTGGGGATCGACGTGGGCGTCGAGGAAGCGGCGCAGCGACCTGACGAACTCCTCGCCGCGCTTGGCCGCGTCGCCGGGCGGCGTGGGGGCCGGATGCACCAGGTCCAGCCGATAGTCGCCGAGGAAGAGCTGCTTGGCGAAGCTGGGACGGGTCCACTCCTTCTCGCGTGCCTGCTCGCCGACTTCCCGGGACTCCGCGTACTTGGCGTGCTCGGTCATGGCACCTCCGGACGTTGCGCCGTTCTGTGCTCATGGGTACTGCCCGCCGTGATGGCACCCTGTCGCCGTTATAGCCCGATTTCACGGGAACGGCGAGCTTTGCGACGCCACCTGGGCGCGAGAAAGATGTCCGGCGCGAAGCAGCTCATCGGCCAGGTGCGGGGCACCGGCGAGGCCGCCGACGGGTTCATCCGGGTCACGGCCGGAGCGGGCGGCGTCCTGACCGGCATCGATCTGAACCCGCGTCTGCTCCGCCTGTCCCCCGCGGTCATCGGCCGCGAGCTGACGAAGGCGATCCAGCAGGCACAGGACGACGCGGCGCGGCGCTCGCAGGAGATCGTGGACGGCGTCGCCCCGCACGTCGCGGCCCTGCCGGAGCCGCTGGACGAGACCTTCGTCCGGCGGCGCGTGGACGCGGCGATGCGTGACCTGAACGGGGGAGATCTGTGAGATTCGGCTACGAGATCGACAAGAGGAACAACCGTCCTGAGGACATCGACCGCGCCACCGAGCAGGCCGCGCGGCGTCGCTGCTGGACGAGGTCCCCGCGCTGCTCGCACACCCGCGTAACCAGGTGCGGTTCTTCGCCATCACGTTCGTGCTGTTCGCCGCCGAGGAGCCGGAGGACGCTCCGGTCCTCGCCCAGGCCATCACCCTGAGCCGCGATCCCGACACCGCCGTCCGGTGGAAGGTTCTGCACTTCCTGGCGATGGCCTCGACCGAGCAGCTCATGGCCGGGCTGTCGCAGCTCACCGATCCCGAGCTCCGGCGGCACACCGAGGCGCTGATCGCCGCCGACACCGGCGAGCCCGACCCCGGCGAGGTGGTCGCCGGGCTGGCGAGCGACGACCCGGTGGCCCGGCTGTTCGCGGCGGCGATCGCGGCCCGCATGGCCGAGGACGACCCGGCGCTGCTGCGCCATGCCGCCCGGTCACGCGACGAGCAGATCAAGACGTTGGCGGAGTGGCGGCTCGGCCAGCTGGAGGAGTAGCGTCCGCGCGAGCCGCCACTGTCGTGGCGGCTCGCGCACGGATACGGAGCACCGGCACGGACGGCTCACACACTCACAGACACCGGGCACCGGCACGGACGGCTCACACACTCACAGACGCCGCATACCGACACGGACGGCTCACACGCTCGCGGGCGCGGGGCGGCGGGGGATGGCGGCGTAGCTGATGGCGAGGGCGACGAGGCTGAGCCCGGCGGCGGCCAGGCCGAGCCAGCGCAGCCCGTCTGCCGCCACCAGGCCGCCGCCCAGCGCCGACCCGGCCGCGATGCCGATGTTGAATGCGCACACGTTCACCGACGTCGCGAGCATCGGAGCCTGACCGGCGTGCCGGAGCAGCAGGCTCTGCAGCGCGGGCGTGGTGGCCGAGGTCAGCACGCCCAGCGCCAGCACCACCACGACGGCGGTGCCCGCCCACGGCACGGCGAACGGGAACGCGGCCAGCACCACCGCCAGGCCGATGAACGTGCCGCGCACCGTGCCCGCGAGTGAACGGTCCGCGAGCCGCCCGGCCACCAGACCGCCGGCCAGGCTGCCCGCCCCGTAGACGAGCAGCAGCGTCGAGACCGCGCCGGGCCCGAGGCCGGTGATGCCGGTCAGCGCCGGCGCAAGGTAGGTGAAGACGGTGGAGGTCGCGGCCAGGCCGACCGCCGTGGTGGCGATCACGACCAGCACGCGGCGGCCGAGCACCGTGGCGATCTCCTCGCGCACGCTCGTGGCCGGCGCGTCCTGGCGCGGCAGCGCGGCGGCCAGCGCCCCGGCGACGGCGAGCGCCAGCGCGGCCAGCACCGCGAACGGCGTGCGCCACCCCGCGCCCTCCCCCAGCAGCACGCCGAGCGGCACGCCCAGCAGCGTGGCGGCGGAGAAACCGGCGGCGACGGCGGCGATCGCGCTGCCCGCACGGTCCGGCGCGACCACCCGCGTGACCATCATCAGCGCCACGGTCAAGAAGGCGGCGTGGCTGAGCGAGGCGACCACCCGCCCGGCGATCAGCACCTCGTACGACCCCGCCACCGCGCAGACCGCGTTCCCCGCGGCGAACAGCACCAGCAACCCCAGCGCCAGCCCCTTGCGCGGCAAGCGCACGGTCGCGATCGTCACCAGCGGCCCGCCGATCACGACACCGAGCGCGTACGCCGTCACCGCCTGACCCGCCGTGGACACCGAGACTTCCAGGTCGGCGGCCATCTGTGGGAGCAATCCCGCGATCAGATACTCGGACGTGCCGACCACGAACACGCTCGCCATGAGCACGGCCGGCACCAGCACACTGCTTCTCATGCGGGAACGCTAGAGTCTCACATGGATGTGAGAGTCAAGGCGCGGTGAGGGAGATCACATGCGGATCGGGGAGCTCGTCCGGCGCACCGGCGTGCACGAGCGGCTGCTGCGCTACTACGAGGAGCAGGGGCTGCTGCGGCCCGAGCGCTCGCCGAGCGGCTATCGGGAGTACACCGAGGCCCACGTCGAGACCGTGCGCCGCATCCGCTGCCTGCTCGCCGCCGGGCTGGGCACGTCCGCGATAGCCACCGTGCTGCCCTGCCTGGAGAGCGAGGGCGAGCGCCTCGCGCCCACCTGCCCGGACGTGCTGGGGCAGCTCCGCGCGGAGCGGGACAGGATCGACCGCGCGATGGAGGCCCTGCGCGAGTCGCGCGACGCCCTCGACCGCGTGATCTCCGCAGGGATGCGCGAAAGGGCCGGCTGACGCGGCACCCGCCTCCTGCGCACCGGACGCCGTCGTGCCCGGCCCGCACATCGGGCGCCGGCCTTTCCGGCATGCCGGATAAATAGGTTGCACGGGTTCCGAGCGCGCCCGTAGCCTCATGCGCATGGTCCTTTACCTGTGATTCGCGCCCGACGCGACCCGTCCGTCCCCCGTCCACTCAGTGACGCGGTAGCTGACGTCGCCCGCCGGCTCTCGATCGACATCGTCGAGCCGCGTCGCCGAATTACGTAAAGGAGCCTTTTATGCGCGCTCGCGCCACCAAGCACAACCGTCCGCACCTGCCCGTGGTGCGACCCATGCCCAAGATGCCGAAGCGGCCCATCATGCCGCCACGCCGCATCCCGCCCAAGGGGCGATAGAAGCCAACTACCGGGATGGGTAGTTAGAAGCGGGCGCCGCCTCCCCTTGTTACGCCTGGAGGCGGCGCCCGCACCGCTTCGGGAAACCGGTCAGAGCCGTTCGATGATCGTGACGTTGGCCTGGCCGCCGCCCTCGCACATCGTCTGCAGGCCGTAGCGGCCGCCGGTGCGCTCCAGCTCGTGCAGCAGCTTGGTCATGAGAATCGCGCCCGTGCCGCCGAGCGGGTGGCCGAGCGCGATGGCGCCGCCGTTCGGGTTGACCTTGGCCGGGTCGGCGTCCAGCTCGCGCATCCAGGCCAGCGGCACCGGGGCGAACGCCTCGTTGATCTCCACCACGTCGATGTCGTCGATCGACATGCCGGCCTTCTTCAGCGCCCGCCGCGTCGCGGGGATCGGCGCGGTCAGCATGTAGACCGGGTCGTCGCCCATGAGCGCGAGCTGGTGGATGCGGGCCCTCGGGGTCAGGCCATGGTCGCGTACGGCCTGCTCGGAGGCGATGAGCACGGCACCGGAGCCGTCGGAGATCTGCGAGGAGGTGGCGGCGGTGATCTGGCCGCCCTCCTTGAGGGTCTTCAGCGCGGCCATCTTCTCCAGCGTCGTGTCGGGCCGCGGGCCCTCGTCGTCCTCGACGCCGTTGATCGGCTCGATCTGGTCCTTGAAGTAGCCGTTGGCGATGGCCTTGGCGGCCCGCTGGTGGGACTCGAGGGCGTACTGTTCGAGGACGTCGCGGGTGAAGCCCCACTTCTCGCACATCAGCTCGGCACCGCGGAACTGCGAGATCTCCTGCTTGCCGTAACGCTCGACCCACTTGTCGCCGAACGGGAACGGCATGCCCATGTCGAGCGCCGCCTTGATCGAGGAGCCCATGGGCACGATGCTCATCGACTCGACGCCGCCCGCCACGACGAGGTCCTGCGTGCCGGAGAGCACGCCCTGCGCGGCGAAGTGGATGGCCTGCTGCGAGGAGCCGCACTGCCGGTCGATGGTGACGCCCGGAGTCGTCTCGGGGAGCCCGGCCGAGAGCCACGCGTTGCGCGCGATGTCCATGCTCTGCGGGCCGAACTGCATGACGCACCCCATGATGACGTCCTCGACCGCCTCGGGGTCGACGCCGGTGCGGTCGATCAGCGCCTTGAGGGTGTGCGCGGCCAGGTCAGTGGGGTGGACGGTGGACAGGCCACCCTTCTTCTTGCCGACCGGGGTGCGGACCGCCCCGACGATGTACGCCTCTGCCACAGTGCCTCCTGAGAACCGAGCATTATTCGGTTACTAGAGGCAGCGTACAACAGGATTTCATTCGGCCGCAGGTCGCTCCGGGGCCACGAGATCCTCCGCCGCGTCGATCCTGAACCGCCACCGATCCACCGCGATGCCGTTGAGCGACTCCGCCAGCTCCAGCGCCAGCGCGCCCAGCTTGACCGGCTCGGCGCCGCGCAGCTCGATCGCCGTCAGCTCGGTGGCGAACGGCAGCAGCTCCTCCGCGGCCGGCGGCTGCCCCGCCTGCGGCACCAGCACCGCCTTGATGTCGCCCGCCGTGAACGCGGGGCCGTCCTCCTCCTGCGCCAGGTGCGGCGACAGCTCCTGGGGCGCCGGGCGTACGGGGAGGATCACCGCGGGACCGCCCTGGTCGTCATCGGCGGGATCGCTCACCTCGCCCCGGCAGATCGCCAGCCCGCCCAGCCGGAACGCCAGGCCCTCGGCGAGATAGCGGTCGAAGTAGTTGAGCGGCAGCGGCCCCTCGGCGGACACCCGCACCGCCCACACCTTCTCCAGCACCCCGCCCGTCAGCTCGGGCTCGGCCTCGACCGGCGCGTGCACGCGCACGTCGGTGGCCACGATGTCGTCGCCGTCGAGCCGGGCCTTCGGGTCGGCGAGCCGGACCAGCCGCAGCAGCTCCGCCTGAGCCGGTTTCGCGGGAACGGCCGCCGTCGGGCCAGTTCGCAGTCTCCGCTTCGCCATCCAGCCCATGCCAGCCTCCGCGCTCAGCTTCGATAGGAGCTCGTCATCGTCGCGTAGACGATCAGGTTGTCGGTGTAGTGGCCAGTGGTGCGATCGTAGGTGCCACTGCAGGTGATCAGGTGGAGCTGCGCGTTCTGCTGGCCGCCATAGACGCGCTGGGTCGGGAACGTCTTCTTGTTCGCCTGCTCCACGCCACCGACGGTGAACACCGCGGTCGTCTTGTCCTGGCGCTTGACCTCGATGGTATCGCCGTTCCTGATCTCCTTCAGCCTGGCGAAGACCGCGGGGCGCGTACGCGTGTCCACATGCCCGAGGAGCACCGCGGGACCCGCCTCACCCGGCGTGGACATGTTGCGATACCAGCCCACAAGGTTGGGATTGTCCGGCGGCGGCACCTCGATCGTGCCGTTCTTCCGCAGGCCCACGGATTTGATCGGCGCGTTGACGCCGAGCCGCTTGATCACGATCCGCACCGGAGTCGAGGGCAGCATCGGCGGGGCCGGGTTGATCTGCGGCAGCGGAGGCGGCACGTTCGCCGGCGCCTGGAAGTACGCCTGCTCCTGCTGGGCGGTGCTCTTCGGCTGCGCCTGCAGGTCGAGGCTGTCGCGGCTGCTCTGCAGGCCGTACTCGGCCGGCGAGCGCAGCACGATCAGCAAACCGGCCACGACCGTGGCGACCCCGGCGATGGCCGCCACGATCAGCACCGCCCTCAGCGCCACGCTGCCCTTGTGCTCCGGAGGAGGAGGGACCGGAGCCTGGGCGCCGCCGTACGGGTAGTAGCCGGACACCGCGGATCAGCTCCTGATCGAGCGCCGGCGCAGGACCAGCCCGCCGATCGCGGCCGCCGCCACCAGCGCGGTGCCCGTCAGGATGAACAGCCGCCCGTCAGGGCCCGCCATGCCGCCCGCACCCGTGTCCGCGCCCGCCTTGGGGGTCTGGGAGTTCCTGGTGGGGGTGCTGGTCGAACGGGTGGCGCTCGGCGTGATCGTCACCGTCGCGGTGTGCGTCTGCGTCGGACGCGGGGTGGTCGTGGTCGGGCTCGGGCTCGGCGTCGGACTGGTGGTGCTGTTGCTGACCGTGAACGAGTACTCCTTAAGGCCCGTCGTGGGAGCCGTGCACTTGAGCGCCGGGCTCGTGGACGAGGTGCCGAACGCGAGGTCACCGGCCGTCAGCTTGACCGTGCCCGTGGTGGTGGGCTTCACCTTGATCGTGACCGTGGGGAGCGTCGTGACCGTGTTACCCGTGGTCGGCGGCGTGAAGGTCGCCTCGCCGGTCGCCGTCGAGGGAGCGCCCGCACCGCTCGCCTTGATCGTCGCGAACATCTTCGCGCCCGTGGTGGGGAAGCCCGTCGGCAGGGTCAGGGTGTCGCCGGTGGACTGGATGGTGCCGGTCCAGGTGATGGAGGCGTCCGCGTTGGCGGTGGCGGAGCTGGGCGGGGTCAGGACGACCTTGATGTCGACCTCGCGCGCCTCGTAGCTGGTGTCGGTGGAGCCGGTGGGGACGTCACAGCTGTACTTGACGACGTCGGTCCCGGTGTCATCGCTGTTGCCGATCGGCACTTCCAGGACCTCGGTGGAGGACGTCGGGGTGCAGGTCGCACTGGTGCTCGGCGTGGAAAGGAGGCTCAGCTCAAGCTGCGTGGGCCGGACGCTGACCTTGCCGGTCGTGCCCGTGGCCACGGGGATCTTGTACACGACCGCCTTCGCCGGAACGGTGGTGCTCGTCGTGACGTCGGCCCCCTCCTTCGCGCCCGAGTCCTGTGGCGTCGGCGTCAGCGTGGCCTCTACCTGCAGCTTCGTGGCGGCGGCAGGAGCCTGCGCAAGAGTCAGGGTCGGAATGCCCACGGAGAGGTCGAATGCCTGACCTGCAGTGACAGAGTCAGGCGCACTTAGTGTGACAGTGATTGACCGCGCGGTCTGAGCCAGCAACGACCCGTTGCACGTGAAAGCGAACTGCTTCTGCACCGCAGCCGATGCCGTGGAGGGCGTCGAGACGACGAAGAAGATGGAGCAAACGAAGACGACGAGCGTACCCATCAATCCCAATGCGGACGTCTTCTGGGCGAGGCGGCGCCCCACCTGGGACATAAGCACGGGTCCTTCTCCGTTTCACAGCGGTGTCAACAGTCGTGCCAGAATTCCAGCCGTTGGTCACGGTCAGGTAGAGATCCTACGAACTGTCTCGGTCAACTTCCCGTAAACCGGCGAATCCACCCCAACTTTCCCACACTCACCCCTTCTTCTTGGACAGCGTCGCGTACACCACGATGTTGTCCGTGTAGTGGTGGGTCTTCTTGTTGTAGACCCCACCGCAGGTGATGAGCCTGAGCTGGGCGTCCTTGGTGTTGCCGTAGACACGCTTGGTCGGGAACGCGTTCTTGCTGGCCTGCTCGATTCCGCTGACCGTGAAGCGGGTGACCTTCCCGTCCGATCGGTACACGTAGATGTGGTCGCCCTTGGCCAGTTCGCGCAGGCGGTCGAAGACGGCGGGGCCCCTGCGGGTGGTGACGTGGCCGTTGATGATCGCAGGACCGGCCTCGCCGGGGACCGGTGAGTACTTGTACCAGCCGGTCCTGTTGGGCCGATTGAGCGGCGGCGTGCCGAGAGCGCCCTTCTTGTCCACCGTGACCGCGCCGATCGGGGCGTTCACCTTGATCTTGGGGATCTTGATGCGGGTCGGCCGCACCCGCGTGGTCTTGGTCTTGGGCTTGGGGATGGCCGGGACGATCGGCGCGGCCGCCGGCGGAGGCGGCGCGTCCAGGCGGGCCGGGGTCAGGGGCACGTTCTTGCCACCGGGCCCGACGGTCGGCGGGAGCACGAACGCGCCCGCGTTCTGCATCTCCACCGTCGTCGGCTCCGCCTGCGCCACCACGCGCGGCTCGGAGCCGTCGTCCACCGGCGGCGCGAGCGACAGCAGGGTCACCATGACCAGGCCGACACCGCCGAGCGAACCGGCGACGAGCAGGCCGGGCATCGCCCGCTGCATCGGGGTCTTCTGCTCGGTCATCGCTTACGCACCTCCCGCGTGCGCGGCCCGCCGCCGCCGCAACAGCAGCCCGCCGCCGGCGCTGCCCGCCACGACGACCATTCCGGTAGCCATCAGTCCGTACGGCGGCCGGTCGTCCTCGTCGGGGGCCACGCCGGTCTCCACGCCACCGCTGGGGGTCTTGGCGACCTGGGCGCGGTAGTACTTGGTCGCGGTCGGGCCGGTGCTCGTCGGGCTGGACGAGGTGCTGCTCGACGCCTGCGGCACCACCCTCACGTGCTCGCCGATGGTCCCGACGTCGTTGTTGTCACCGTCCTGGCCAGGGTCGTTCGGGTCATTGGGGTCCTCACCGGGGTCGGTGGGCTCGTCGGTGGGGTCCTCAGTCGGGTCCTCGGTCGGGTCGTCCGTGGGGTCCGTGGTGGGGCCGGGGACGTTGACGTCGATGGCACCGGGGTCGCCCTGAAGCTCGCAGGTGGCCTCCCCGTACTCGGGCGGCTCGCTGATGCCGCTGGTGGTCACCTGGAAGGCGTCCACGTAGGCGCGCTTGTCCTCGGTGTTGATGACCTCGATCCAGTGGGGGCCGTATTTGAGCGGCGGCGAGGTCCAGAGCACTTGCTGGGTCTCGGTGCCGGTCATCGGGTTGCCGCTGCGGTCCTTGCCCGGCTCGACCAATCCGTCGGTGACGTGCTGACCGTCGATGAGCACCCTGACCGGGCCCAGGTCCTTCTCACGCCGGCCGATGTAGGCGACCTGGGTGCCGACGAAGTCCAGACGCGCCGTGGCGTCCTTCTCCCTGGTCACGTTGATGTCGTGCTTGTAGTCGTCGTACTCGTTGCCCGTGTACCGCGAGCGCCACGTGCCGGTGTAGGTGACCTCGGACTCCGAGTTGTTGACCATGGCCTCGCCCTCGGCGGGCGTGAAGCGGACGGTCAGTTTGCCGGGCTTGAAGCGGATATTCCCCGCACGGGTGATCGAGGCGTTGTCGGAGAGACCTTCCGGCAGGTCAAGGAAGTCACCGGGCACCAGCTCGCCCTGCGGCTGGCCGCCCCTCGGCCGGAGCTGGCCGACCCAGGCGCCGCTGACGTCGACGGTGCCCTCCAGGTCGAGCGAGGACCCTTCGGGGAAGAAGCCGGGCGAGCCGAACCGCTGCACGCTCGTGTACTTCATGTCCCAGCGCACGTTCATGGTGCCCGACTCGATCTGCGGCGTCATGCGTGCTTCGAGATCGACGCCCGCACCGGCGATGCCGCCCGTGCAGTGGTACTTCATGACCAGCGAGGACTCGGCCTGGCCGGGAATCGTGGACGTCGCGACGAATGCCGCCGTTGCCGCTAAGCTCACCGATCCGGCGATCAAAACCCTGCGCCACCGACTCACGGAGACTCCGATCACCCACAAATAGACCGAGGGTAGATCTTATGGCGGGAAACACCGCAACACATGCTGATTCCCCCTCCTTCCAGCACTTGTGATGAACCCGTGTCCGGGTCCCCCACGAGTCTGCGAAAGCGGGTATACGTGGCGGTAACAGAATGGAGTTCTGGCCCGGGAGGCGTTGATGGAGCGTGACCTCTTCGACGAGGAGCACCTGCTCTTCCGCGAGACCGTCCGCGAGTTCATGGCCCGCGAGGTCGTGCCGCACCACCCCCGATGGGAGAAGGACGGCATCGTGCCGCGCGAGGTCTGGAAGAAGGCTGGGGAGCTGGGCATGTTCGGCTTCTCGGTGCCGGTGGAGTACGGCGGCGCGGGCGTCAAGGACTTCCGGTACAACGCGATCATCGTCGAGGAGATCATGCGCCACGGCGCGACCGGCCTCGGCTTCTCGCTGCACAACGACGTCATGGCCCCGTACGTCGTCGATCTGACGAATGACGAGCAGAAACAGCGCTGGCTGCCCGGCTTCGCGAGCGGCGAGCTGATCACCGCGATCGCCATGACCGAGCCGGGCGCGGGCAGCGACCTTCAGGGCATCAGGACCACGGCGGTCCGCGACGGCGACCACTACGTGCTCAACGGGCAGAAGACGTTCATCACGAACGGCATCAACGCCGACCTCGTCGTCGTGGTGGCCAAGACGGACCCGGAGGCGGGCGCGCGGGGCATCACGCTGCTCGTGGTGGAGCGGGGCATGGAGGGCTTCGAACGCGGCAGGAACCTGGACAAGGTCGGCATGAAAGCCCAGGACACGGCCGAGCTGTTCTTCGAGAACGTCCGCGTCCCCGTGGCCAACCGCCTCGGCCCCAAGGAGGGCGAGGGCTTCTTCCAGCTCATGAACAACCTGCCGCAGGAGCGCCTGTCGATCGCGGTGGCGGCGGTGGCCGCGGCGGAGGCGGTGCTTGAGCAGACGATCGAGTACTGCGGGACCCGCCAGGCGTTCGGCCGCAGCATCGGCTCGTTCCAGAACACCCGCTTCGTCCTGGCGGAGCTGGCCACCGAGACCGAGATCGCCCGCCACTACGTGGACAAGTGCGTCCTCGCGCTGAACGACGGCAAGCTGACGGCCGTGGACGCCGCCAAGGCCAAGTGGTGGACGACCGAGCTACAGAACAAGGTCGTCGACCGCTGCGTGCAGTTGCACGGCGGGTACGGCTACATGCTGGAGTACCCGGTCGCCAAGGCGTGGCTGGACAGCCGCGTGCAGACGATCTACGGCGGCACCACCGAGATCATGAAGGAGATCATCGGCCGATCCTTCCAATTCTGACGCCTTCAGCGCGGCAACCCCGATTCCGCCGCATACTGGACAGCATGGACAGCGGCCTGATCCTCCTGATCTTCCTGGCACTGCTGTTCGCCTGGGGCCTCAATCGCGTGCGCCGGGCGATCCGCCTCGGCCCCGTCGGCTACGCCGGTGTGATGATCGTGTTCATCCTGGTCATGCTGCTGCTCTGGGGCCAGACGAAGATCTAGCGCGCACCAGCCCCGCAGGATGACCCCAGGATGACCCCGGCCACCAGTTCAGGGTCGTCGCTCATCGGCACATGGCCGCAGCCCTTGAGCAGCTTCACCCGCTGACCCGACCAGCGCGCCGCGCGTACGGCCTGGCGGCGCAGCAGCAGCCGGTCGTGCTCGCCCCACGCGATCGTGACGGGCGACTTGGGCGGGGCGGGCGGCATCAGTCCGGCGAACGACTCCAGCGTCTCGTCGAACCCGGTCGAGCGCGCCAGCGCCTCGGTGGCCGCGGTCAGAGCGGCGGGGTCGAGGCGTCCGGGGCGGGCGACCATGACGCCGGCCGACACCGTACGCAGGTAGCGGCTCTCCGCCGTCCTGGCGAGCCGCTCCGCCGGCAGCGAGCGGGCCGTGGCGCGCAGCGCGCGCAGCACCGCCTGGCAGTAGAGCAGCTCGGAGCGGGACCAGAACCCGGCGGGAGACAGCGCGGTGGCCGAGCTCACGACGCCGCGCGAGGCCAGCTCGAGCGCGATGTAGCCGCCCAGCGAGTTGCCCGCGACGTGCGGCTCGCGTACGCCGAGCCGCGCACAGAACGACTCGACCGCGTCCGCCAGCGACTCGGCGGTGTAGGGGACGCCGTCGGGCAGGCCGGGCGACGCGCCGAACCCGGGCAGGTCGAGCGCGATCACCGTACGGGCGGCGGCCAGCCGGTCGAGCACCGGCAGCCAGCCCTGCCAGTGGTGGCCGATGCCGTGGATGAGGATCAGCGGCGCGCCGGAGCCCCGTCGTTCGAAGGCCAGGTCCATTGCGCCAGTAGAACACTCACCTGCCGCGCGTGGGAATCTCGAACCAGACGGCTTTGCCTTCCCTGGTAGGACGCGAGCCCCAACGCCTGGCGAGCTGATCCACCAGGTAAAGGCCGCGCCCGCCCTCGTCGTTCTCCCCCGCGCTGCGGATGCGGGGCAGCCGCAGGTCCTGGTCGAACACCTCGACCCAGACCGACTCCGCGCCCCTGCGCAGCCGCAGCGTGAACTCCTTGTCGCCGACCTCCTCCTCTTCGAGGCCGGGGACGTCCCACGACTCCTCGAACGGCAGCGGCGGCCCCTCGACGACCAGCTCCCTGCGCGGCACGCCCGCGGCGGCGGCGTGCAGCACCACGTTGGTCACGACCTCGGAGACCAGCAGGCAGGCCAGCTCGGCCCGCTCTTCAGGGACGTTCCAGCTCGCGAAGGCCTCCGCGGCCATGCGCCGCGCCTCGCCGACCATGATCGGCTGGGCGGGGAAGGTGCGGGACTCGACGTCGAGATCGACGTCGCTGGAGCGGACCACGAGGATCGCCATGTCGTCGTCGATCTCGCCGGGCACCGCGACCGTGGCGGCGTCGGCGATGCGCTCGACCTCGGCGCCGGACAGCTTGGAGAGCTTCTCGCACAGGATGCCGAGCGTCTCCTCCTCGCTCGGCGAGGTGCCGTCGCGGCTGGGCCGGCGATCGACCAGGCCGTCGGTGTAGAGCAGCAGCGCAGCGCCCGGCGGGAGCGTGCGGGTCTCCTCCTTGTAGACGAGGTCGGCGTGCAGGCCCTTGGCGCGCACGCCGAGCGGCTGGCCGACCTCCTCGATCTCCAGCTCGCGGCACTCGCCGTCGACAAGCAGCAGCGGCGGCGCGTGCCCGGCGTTGGCGAACGACAGCTGCCGCGACCAGGCGTCGTAGACCAGGTATTGGCAGGTGACGATCGGCGGGATGCTGACCTCGCCGCCCTTGTCGTCCTGCTCGGGGGTGGCGATGATGCGGGTCCACTCGTCGAGCCTGGCCAGGATGTCGGCCGGCGACTTGTCGTCCTGGGCGAACGCCCGCAGCGCGGCCCTGAGCTGGCCCATGATGGCCGCCGCCTTGGCGCCTCTGCCCTCGACGTCGCCGATCACGATGCCGACGCGGCCGGCCGACAGCGGGATGACGTCGTACCAGTCGCCGCCGACCTGGGTCTGGATGCCCTGGCCGTGGGAGGCGAGCGGGGCGGCCGGGTAGTAGCGCACCGCGATCTGCAGGCCGTCGAGCTGCGGCAGCGCGCGCGGCAGCAGGTATTTCTGGAACGACTCGGCGGTGTGGCGCTCCTCTTCGAAGAGCAGCGCGTTGTCGATCGCGAGCGCGACCCGGGTGGCGATGGCGCCCACGAAGTCGCGGTCGAAGGCGTCGTAGTGGGGGCTGCGGCGGTCGGTGAGGTTGGACAGCCCGAGGTACATCAGCCCGAGCGTCTCGCCCCGCACCAGCAGCGGCGCCACGATGGCCGAGGTCATGCCGATCTCGCCGCACAGCCGCGCGCTGCCCTCGTGGGGCGCGGGGTAGCGGCTGCGGGAGAAGTCTTCGACCAGGATCGTCTCCTGGCGGCGGAGCGCGGTGTCGGCGTAGTGGCCGGAGGGGTAGCGGATCTCCGCCCCCACCGGCTTCCATGTGCCCGACGGCGGCGTCCACCCCTGTACGTGCTGGGAGACCCGGCGGACCAGCCGGTCGCCCTCCATCAGCTCGATGAAGCAGTGGTCGGCGAACTGGGGGACCAGCATCTCGGCGACCCGCTTGAGCGTCTCCTCGACGTACAGCGAGCCGGCCAGCCGCTCGCCGATGCGCTCCAGCAGACCGAAGCGGTCCTTCTCCCGCTCGTTGCTGCGCAGCGCCTCCCTGGCCGTCAGGACGATGCCCGTCACCTGCCCCGAGGGGTGGCGCAGCGGCACCGCCTGCGCCCGGACGTAGACGATCGTGCCGTCGGCGCGCCGCACGTCGAACGTGCCCTCCCAGACGCCGCCGTTGAGCACGTGTTTGGCCAGCTCGACGGCGACCGGGTGGTCCTTCTCCAGGATCCCGAGGGACAGCGACGAGTCACGCGACGGCGACCTGTCCTGCGTGCCGAAGAGCTTTTCGGCGAACGGGTTCCAGTAGAGGAGATTGCTGAAACGGTCGGTGACGATGACCGCCATCTCGGCCTGGTCGAGCACGGCCCCGGCAGCCAGGTGATCGGCCGCTTCTTGTGACAGATCCCCCCAACGCTTCATCCGGAGACCACTCCTCGGGGTGGCGTGTCTGCACGACGGACCACGGGCACTCCTGCAACAGTCTTGGCCAGGGGAGAGTGGAGGGCCTCCCTAGTACTCCAGCCGCACTTCGAGATCTCGATCTGGTCGAGGCTGAGACGTGAGACGGCCACCGCAGTGATCATGTGGGTGTGTGGAATCCAGATGATCGGCGGTGGCCGTGGCAGCCACGGTAGCCGAAATCGACCCGCGTGTATGGGCCGATGCGTTCGATGACCTGTTCGCGCAGGTAGTGGCACCGTTCTTCGGCCGGCGTGAGCCGCGGATCAGAGCGCGTGGTTACCTGCTGGGCCTGCTGAGTTCGCTGGAACGCAAGAACGGCTGGTCCCTGGCCGAGTTCGCCGGAGACGCGACACCCGACGGGATGCAACGACTGCTCAACCACGCCCGCTGGGACGTCGATGCGGTCCGGGATGCACTGCGGGCCCAGGTCGCCGAGCGGCTCGGGTGCCTGGACGGGGTGCTGGTGGTCGACGACACCGGGTTCGAGAAGAAGGGCCGCCGCTCGGCCGGGGTGCAGCGCCAGTACACCGGCACGGCCGGAAAGATCACCAACTGTCAGGTCGGAGTGTTCGCCTCCTACCTGCACCCCGGCCGGCAACGGGTGCTGATCGACCGGGAACTGTATCTGCCCGCTTCCTGGTTCACCGCACCCGAGCGGCGCACCGACGCCGGCATCCCGGAGCAGGTGGAGTTCGCGACCAAACCGGAGCTGGCCTGGAGGATGATCGAGCGGGCCGCCGACGATCCGCTGCTCACCTTCGCCTGGCTCACCGCGGATGAGGGCTACGGCGACAACCCCGTGTTGCGTGAGCGGTGCCGCAGCCGGGGTTTGAGCTACGTGTTCGCTGTCTCCTGTGACCACCCGATCGTGCTGGCCGGCCGGAAGATGCGTGCCGATGAGGTCTTCGCCGCGCTGGAGGAGCAGGCGTGGCAGCGTTACTCCTGCGGCCAGGGTGCCAAGGGCCACCGCTACTACGACTGGGCGTGGATCCCGCTCGGCCCGGCCGAGTGGCTGCTGGCCCGCCGCTCCATCACTGATTCCGGCGAGCTGGCGTTCTACACCTGCTGGGCCACCGGCCCGGTCGCGCTGCCGGAGCTGGTGCGAGTGGCGGGATCGCGGTGGAGCGTGGAGGAATGCTTCCAGGCCACCAAGAACGAGGTCGGCCTGGACCATTACCAGGTCCGCAAGCACCTGGCCTGGTATCGGCACGTCACGTTGGCCATGGTCGCTCACGCTCACCTGGCTTTCCTCGCCGCCGGCCCACCCGGCGCAACGGGCGCTCAGCAGGGCGAGGCTTTCTCGGGCCTGGCCACACAGGGGGCCCTGCCGACAGGGACGATCACAGCTTGAGGGTGCGAACGGTGACGATTCCGGCGAGCTGATCCCGCTTACCGTCAACGAGATCCGGCGTCTGCATGCTCATCTTGCCCAGCCCCGGCACCCTGCCAGTCATCGAATCCGCTGGTCACAGTGGCGACGTCGGCATCAAGCCCGCGCCCGCCGCTGCCATTACCAGCGACAGCGACGAATCATCGATCACTAAATGCGGCTGGAGTACTAGAGGGATTCAACCAAGTAGCCGCGCGCGCGTCAGCGCTTGGAGACAAAAACGTGCGCGGCGATATCGCGGGGGAGTTCCGCAGGAGTTTCGTTCGCGTCACCGTCACCTGTCACCCGTACACCGTCGTCGCTCGCCGCGAGCGTCACCTCGCGTCCGGGTTGTATCCCAACTTGCTTGAGTTTAAGCATCGCAGCGGGATCGCTTTGCACTTGTTCGCTGATTCGGCGCACGACGACGGCCGTATCGCCGTTGGCGGCGAGCTCGCTCATCGTGGCGAGCGCGTCGTCGCCGGTCTCGGCGGGCTCGCGGGCACCCAGCTCCGCCAGGCCGGGGATCGGGTTGCCGTGCGGGCAGACGGTCGGGTTGTCGAGCAGCGTCACGAGCCGCGTCTCGACGGACTCGGACATGACGTGCTCCCAGCGGCACGCCTCGATGTGCACCTCTTCCCAGGGCAGGCCGATGACCTGGGTGAGCAGGCATTCCGCGAGGCGGTGCTTGCGCATCACGCGGGTGGCGAGCGTGCGCCCCAGCTCGGTCATCGCGAGGTGACGGTCACCTTCGACGCGGACCAACCCGTCGCGCTCCATGCGGGCGACGGTCTGGCTGACAGTGGGGCCACTTTGCTGAAGGCGCTCTGCGATGCGGGCCCGGAGGGGGACGATGCCCTCTTCTTCGAGCTCGTAAATCGTGCGGAGATACATCTCCGTGGTATCGATCAGGCCGTGTGCGGTCAAGGCTCCTCCCAACTGCATGGTACGCCGTTCGAGGTGGGGACTGAGCCCGTCGAACTCGGGCGCAGAAGTCACACGAACCCTATGGGGAGAACGGCCGGGGACGGTTAAGGAAGCAAACAATTGAGCGGCCGGGTTCGTTCCCGGCCGCCCGGCCGCCGCTCATTACGGAAACGGCGGCAATGCGCTAGCGGGCGCGGTATTCGCGGAAGCCGCGTACGGACAACCCGACGATGAGCACGGTGACGGCGCAGGCGAGCCCGCCGCCCACCCAGGCCCCGGTGAGCCCGAACGCGGTCGCCGTCGCGCCGGCCCGCAGCTCGCCGAGGCGCGGCCCGCCGGCCACCACGACGAGGAAGACGCCCTGGAGCCGCCCCCGCATCTCGTCGGGCGCGTAGAGCTGCAGGATCGACTGCCGCCACACCGAGGAGATGACGTCGGCGACGCCGCCGACGGCCATGAGCAGCACCACCAGCCACAGGTCGTGCGCGAGCCCCGCGCCCGCGACCGCGAGCCCCCAGACGGCGATGATGATCGACAGCGCCACCCCCTGCCGTTTGACGCGGCCGACCCAGCCGGAGAACAGCGCGCCGGCCACGGAGCCGATGCCCATGGCCGAGGTCATCCAGCCGAGCGCCAGCTCCGAGCCGCCGAAGCGCTCGGCGGTCAGCTCGGGGAACAGCGCCCTGGGCATGGCGAGGACCATCGCGATGATGTCCACGACGAACGACATCAGCAGCACGGGGCTCTTGGCGATGAAGCTGAAGCCGTCGATCACGGACTTGAGCCCCGGCCTGGTCACCTTCCCCAGCGGGGGCAGCGGGGGCAGCTTGAGCGACGCGTAAAGGCTGGCGGTGAAGAGCACGGCGTCGAGTGCGTACGCCGCCGCGAACCCGCCGCCGGTCATCGCGATCGCCCCGATCATCGGGCCGACGACCGCGCCCATGCTGTAGACGAGCGAGTTGAGCGCGTTCGCGGCCGGCACCAGCTCGGCGCCCAGGATGCGCGGGATGATCGCGCCCCTGGTCGGCCCGGTGATCGCGAAGCCGGTGGAGTTGACCGCGACCGCGAGGAGGATCAGCCAGACGTTGCCCAGGCCCAGCAGGGCCTGGACGAAGATGAACAGGGTGGCCGTCCAGGCGATGAGCGAGCCGGTGATGAGCAGCTTGCGCCGGTCGACGGCGTCGGCGATGGCTCCGCCCCACAGACCGAAGACGACCAGCGGGATCAGGTTGGCCATGCCGATCAGCCCCACGTAGAACGAGGACTGAGTCAGCTCGAAGACCTGCTGGCCGACCGCGATGACGGTGACGTGCACTCCGATGTTGGAGACGGTCTGGCCGGCCCAGATCCGCCGGTAGGCCGGGACGCCCAGCGGGCGCGTATCGACGAAATGACGCTTGACCAGATCCCCGATTTGCACTTAAGAGACACTAAGGGGCAAGTCTCTCCAGAACCCAACCGGGTCGTGTCCGCCGGTACCGGAGCCGGTCGTGCATCCTGTCGAGCTGCCCCTGCCAGAACTCCACCTCAAGGGGGTAGACGCGGAAGCCTCCCCAGAAGTCGGGCACCGGAGGGTTCTCCGGCCAGCGGGCCGCCAGCTCCTCGTAGCGGGCGTCCAGCTCCTCCCTCGACCGCACCACCGCCGACTGCCGCGAGGCCCACGCGCCGATGCGCGAGCCGTACGGGCGGGAGTTGAAGTATTCGGCGGACTCCTCCTGCGACATGCGCGTCACCGTGCCCTCCACGCGGACCTGGCGGCGCAGCGGATGCCAGGGGAAGAGCAGGGACGCGCGCGGGTTCTCCGCCAGGTCGCGGCCCTTGCGGGACTCGTAGTTGGTGTAGAAGACGAATCCGCGTTCGTCGTAGCCCTTGAGCAGGACCGTCCTGGCGCTCGGCCGGCCGCCCGCGGAGGCGGTGGCGAGCACCATCGCGTTGGGCTCGGGCAGCCCGGCGTCGAGCGCCTCCTGGAACCAGGCGGTGAACTGCGTGATCGGGTCGGCGGCGAGGTCCGATTCGAGCAGCGGCTCGCCCTCGTACGTACGGCGAAGCCCCGCCAGCATGGGCGGGCGCGGGGTGGCATCCACGAGACGGTATTCTTGCGCGCTCATGCGGCGGATCACATGATGGGTCCGCTTGCCAGCGGGTCGTCCCCCAAAGTCCGACCCAGCCTTCGACCAGGGGCTTTGCCCGAACGGCGGGTCCGGAGACCGACCACGACCTGGGAGGGGGTTAAATTGACCCGCCGGTATCTCGACATCAACATAGCGGGCCAGCACGAGGGGAGAACGACTGTGAGACCCCTGCGGCGGCCGCGACATGGCAGAGCATCGCGTTGCCGAAACATGGCAAGAAAGGGAGGCGGCCGAGAATGTCCGACTTCAAACCCGGCCTCGAAGGCGTCGTAGCTTTCGAGACCGAGATCGCGGAACCGGACAAAGAAGGGGGCGCCCTTCGATACCGGGGCGTCGACATCGAAGAGCTGGTCGGCCGTGTCCCATTCGGGCACGTTTGGGGCCTTCTGGTCGACAACGCGTTCCAGCCGGGCCTGCCCCCGGCGGAGCCGTACCCCATCCCTGTCCACTCCGGAGACATCCGCGTCGACGTGCAGAGCGCGCTGGCGATGCTGGCTCCGGCCTACGGCTTCAAGCCGCTGCTCGACATCAGCGACGAGGAGGCGCGCGACCAGCTCGCGCGCGCGTCGGTGATGGCCCTGTCCTTCGTCGCGCAGTCCGCGCGCGGCCTCGGCCTGCCGATGGTGCCGCAGAGCCGCGTGGACGAGGCCAAGACCATCGTCGAGCGTTTCATGATCCGCTGGCGCGGTGAGCCCGACCCCAAGCATGTCAAGGCCATCGACGCCTACTGGACCTCCGCCGCCGAGCACGGCATGAACGCCTCCACGTTCACCGCCCGCGTCATCGCCTCCACCGGCGCCGACGTGGCGGCCGCGCTGTCCGGCGCGGTCGGCGCGATGTCGGGCCCGCTGCACGGCGGCGCCCCCGCGCGCGTCCTGCACATGATCGAAGGCGTCGAGCAGCTCGGCGACGCCAAGAAGTACGTCCAGAGCGAGCTCGACAAGGGCAACCGCCTCATGGGCTTCGGCCACCGCGTCTACCGCGCGGAGGACCCGCGGGCCCGCGTGCTGCGGCGCACCGCCAAGGAGCTGGGCGCGCCCCGCTACGAGGTCGCCGCCGCCCTTGAGCAGGCCGCGCTGGAGGAGCTGCACGCCCGCAAGCCCGACCGGGTGCTGGCCACCAACGTGGAGTACTGGGCCGCCGTGGTCCTCGACTTCGCCGAGGTGCCCGCCCACATGTTCACCTCCATGTTCACCTGCGCCCGCACGGCCGGCTGGGCCGCGCACATCCTGGAGCAGAAGCGCACGGGCAGGCTGGTCCGCCCCAGCGCCAAGTACGTCGGCCCGGCCTCGCGCCCGCTGACCGACGTCCCAGGGGCCGACGAGGTCGTCGGCAAGTTCTGACTCGCACATCCCCCGCTGACGGCTACCGCGCGGCTCTCCGGCCCTGCGGTAGCCGTTCCTCGTTTCCTGAAGCCCTGGACGGCTCTGAGGGCTCTTCCGAACGGCCTCCGGGCGGCGGTGACGCGCCCGGGGGTCTCAGAATCCGGACCGCGTACGAGCCAGTCCACGCAGGTCGGTAGGCTCCGTTACGTGGCTGACATCGTGATTCCCGCTGACATCAAGCCCGCCGACGGCCGCTTCGGCTGCGGGCCTTCGAAGGTTCGCCCGGAGCAGCTGGCCGCGCTCGCCGAGTCCGGCGCGAGCGTCATGGGCACCTCGCACCGCCAGAAGCCGGTCAAGAACCTGGTCGGCCGCGTCCGGTCGGGCCTCGCCGACCTGTTCTCGCTGCCCGAGGGCTACCAGGTCGTGCTGGGCAACGGCGGCACCACCGCGTTCTGGGAGATCGCGGCCTTCGGGCTCATCCGCGAGAAGTCGCAGCACCTGTCGTTCGGCGAGTTCTCCTCCAAGTTCGCGGCGGTCACCAAGAAGGCGCCCTGGCTGGCCGAGCCGAGCGTGATCAAGTCCGAGGTCGGCACCCACCCCGAGGCGGTCGCCGAGGACGGCGTCGACGCCTACGCGCTGACCCACAACGAGACCTCGACCGGCGTGGCCATGCCGATCAAGCGGGTCGGCTCCGACGACTCGCTGGTGCTGGTCGACGCCACCTCCGGCGCGGGCGGCCTGCCCGTCGACCTCAACGAGGCCGACGTCTACTACTTCGCCCCGCAGAAGAGCTTCGCCTCCGACGGCGGTCTGTGGATCGCGATCATGTCGCCGCGCGCCCTGGCCAGGGTCGAGGAGATCGCCGCGACCGGCCGTTACGTGCCCGAGTTCTTCAGCCTGCCCGTCGCCATCGACAACAGCGCGAAGGACCAGACCTACAACACCCCGGCCGTGGCCACGCTGTTCCTGCTGGCCGACCAGCTCGACTGGATGAACGGCAACGGCGGCCTGGCCTGGACCACCGCCCGTACGGCCGACTCCGCCTCGCGCCTGTACACGTGGGCCGAGAAGTCGTCCTTCGCCACCCCGTTCGCGGCGCCCGAGTTCCGCTCGCAGGTGGTCGGCACGATCGACTTCAACGACGACGTCGACGCCGCGGCGGTGGCAAAGGTGCTGCGCGCCAACGGCATCGTCGACACCGAGCCCTACCGCAAGCTGGGCCGCAACCAGCTGCGCATCGCGATGTTCCCGGCCATCGACCCGGCCGACATCGAGGCTCTGACCACCTGCATCGACTACGTCGTCGAGCGCCTCTAGCGGCGTTTCAGCGCCCGATCCAAGGCCAGCACCGAATCCTCGGTGCTGGCCTCTTGCTACCCCTGTCCATCACTCCTCGACATTTCACGACTAGGAACGTCCTTGCCCGACAAGCCCTCGTTCGGCCAGGGGACCGCACGGCAGAAGAGCCTCGGTTACCTCATGTTCGCCAGCCGCTGGCTCCAGGTCCCCCTTTACGTCGGCCTCATCGTGGCCCAGGCGGTCTATGTCTGGCAGTTCGCGATCGAGCTGTGGCACCTCATCGAAGGCGTCTTCCTGCACGGCACGCAGCCGTCCGACGGCACTTCGCCGGAGGCCGTCGTCATGCTCACCGTGCTGGCGCTGATCGACGTCGTGATGATCTCCAACCTGCTCATCATGGTGATCATCGGCGGCTACGAGACGTTCGTCTCCCGCATCAACCTCGACGGCCACCCCGACGAGCCCGAGTGGCTCTCCCACGTCAACGCGAACGTGCTGAAGGTCAAGCTGGCCACCGCCATCGTCGGCATCTCGTCGGTGCACCTGCTGCAGACGTTCATCAGGGCGGGCGAGATGCCCAACGACAAGATCATGTGGCAGACGTTCATCCACCTGGCGTTCGTGGTCTCGGCGCTCGGCCTGGCCTGGATCGACCGTCTGCTGTCGTCATCGCCGGCAGAGCACACCCGCTCGCATATCTAGCCCAGGTACGGATACGACGTGGCGGGCGGCAGCTCGCGCTTGCGGCGCAACACCCAGGCCGCCACCACGCCGCCGATGAGGCCGAACAGGTGTCCCTGCCAGGAGATGCCCGGCTGGTTGGGCAGCACGCCCGCG
Organism: Nonomuraea fastidiosa; assembly: GCF_042751225.1. Taxonomy (NCBI): domain Bacteria; kingdom Bacillati; phylum Actinomycetota; class Actinomycetes; order Streptosporangiales; family Streptosporangiaceae; genus Nonomuraea; species Nonomuraea fastidiosa. The sequence goes on along the minus strand of NZ_CP170570.1, from coordinate 3,741,276 downwards.
AGGATGCCCCAGTAGGCCACACCGACGCCGATGGCGATCATGATGTCGAGCAGCCGGTGGTCGAAGACGCCGCGCGCCACGATGAACCCGAAGTATCCGAAGACCAGGCCGCTGGCCCCGACGGTGTAGGTCATCGGGTCGCTCAGCAGCCACGTGCCGATGCCGCCGATGAAGATGATCAGCACGCTGGCCCAGAGGAACTTACGGATGTCGCGCAGGCCCGCCAGGAAGCCCAGCACGAGCAGCGGCAGCGAGTTGGCCATCAGATGGCCGAATCCGACGTGCAGGAACGGCGCGAAGAGGATGCCGAGCAGGCCGTCGGCGTCCCAGCCCCTGATGCCGTACTCGTAGTCGAGGGTGCCGCCGAGGAAGAAGTCGACACCCTCCACGAGCCACATCACGGCCAGCATGGACACCATGACGATGAGCGCGCTCAGGGCACCCGACAGCAGGGCTCCGGCGCCGCGCTTGGCGGACTCGAACCTGGAACCCGAATAGTCGCTCATGCGCTCTCCCGGTGGGTCGTCTCCTCTCTCTTTACGGTATCCAGGCAGAGCCATGTGCGCGCTAAGGCGTTCCCCTCCCGTTTCGTGGCCGACCGGGAGGGGACGACGTGATCAGACGCGGTCGGACGCGGTCATTCGCCCTTCCACTGGGGCGCGCGCTTCTCGGCGAAGGCCGCCGCGCCCTCCATGGCGTCCTTGGAGGCGAAGACCGGATTCACGATCGCGGCCTGCTTCTTGAACATCTCGTCAAGCGACCAGTCCTGCGACTCGATGACGACCCGCTTGGTCGCTATGAGCGAGAGCGGCGCGTTCGCGGCGATCTTTTTCGCCAGCTCAAGCGCGCCGTCCAGCGCCGCGCCCGGCTCGGTGACGCGGTTGACCAGGCCCAGCTCGTACAGGCGGGATGCCGGGTAGTGGTCGCCGGTCAGCGCGATCTCCATGGCCACGTGGTACGGGATGCGCCGGGGCAGCCGCATGATGCCGCCCGCGCCCGCCACGAGCCCCCGCTTCGGCTCGGGCAGCCCGAACTTGGCCTCCGACGACGCCACGATGAGGTCGCACGACAGCGCCAGCTCGAACCCGCCCGCCAGGGCGTAGCCCTCGACGGCGGCCACCAGCGGCTTCTTCGGCGGCGCCTCGGTGATGCCGCCGAAGCCGCGGCCCTCGACCACGGGCATGTCACCGCTGAGGAAGCCCTTGAGGTCCATACCGGCGGAGAAGGTGCCGCCCGCCCCGGTCAGGACGTACGCGGAGATGTCAGGACGTGCGTCCAGGGCGTCCAGCGCCTCGGCCATGCCCCTGGCCACCGCCCCGTTGATCGCGTTACGCGACTTGGGGCGGTTGATGGTGATGATGGCCACATTGCCGGACTCTTCGACGAGCACTTCGTCAGACACGGGACCTCACTTGGGCTGGAAGCGGATGCCGCCGTCGAAGCGGATGACCTCGGCGTTCATGTAGTCGTTCTCGATGAGCGACCTGACCAGGTGGGCGAACTCGTCGGCGCGGCCCATGCGCTTGGGGAAGACCACCGGCGCGACCAGCTTGGCCTTGAACTCCTCGGCGTTCGGCGAGAAGCCGTAGATCGGGGTGTCGATGATGCCGGGGCAGATCGTGTTCACGCGTACGCCGATGGCCGACAGGTCGCGCGCCGCGGGCACGGTCATGCCCACGATGCCGCCCTTGGACGCCGAGTACGCGAGCTGCCCGGTCTGCCCTTCGAGCGCCGCCACCGAGGCGGTGTTGATGACCACGCCGCGCTGGCCGTCGGCGTCGGCCGGCTCGGTCTTGGCGATGGCCGCCGCGGCGATGCTCATGAGGTTGAACGTGCCGATCAGGTTGACCTCGATGACCTTGCGGTAGGAGGCCGGGTTGTGCGGGTTGCCCTCGCGGTTGACCGTGCGCTCCGCCCAGCCGATGCCGGCGCTGTTGACGACCACGCGCAGCGGCCTGCCGGTGGCCACGGCGGCGTCCACGGCCGCCTGCACCTGCTCGGTGTCGGAGACGTCGGTCTTGACGAAGACGCCGCCGATCTCGTCGGCGACGGCCTTGCCGCGTTCCTCGTTGAGGTCGGCGATGACCACGGTGGCGCCGGCACGGGCGAGCTCGCGGGCGGTCGCCTCGCCGAGGCCGCTGGCGCCGCCGGAGATGATTGCTGCAGATCCGTTCACGTCCATAACCGGGACCTTAACCGCAGACCGAATGAAGTTCTACTCAGGGGCGGCTAAATCTCGCCCACGGCGGTGTCGACGTCGGAGTAGACCTTGATCCGGCGGTCGAGGCCGGTCGTGCGCAGGATGCGGGCGACGGGGGCCTGGGGCGCGGCCAGGGAGACGCCGCCGCCCTCGCCCGTGGCCAGCCGCCATGCCTCGATGAGCACGGACAGGCCGCTCGAGTCCATGAACGACAGCTGCTGCAGGTCGAGCACGAGCCGCGCGCCGTCCTGTTTGATGGCGTCGCGTACCTCGTCGCGCAGGAACGGCGCGGTGAACAGGTCAAGCTCTCCCTCGACGGCCACCACCACGGCGTCACCCAGGGCGTGTCGCGCAAGCCGCAGCTTCATTGGGCCCCTCCTCGATGAGCCACTGTACTTCGACATCCCCGGATAGCGGGCATGCACAAACTACGAAAAGTCGGATGTTGGGGGACAAGGCGGGCCTAAACGCGCACCAAACGCCCCGTCAAGAACCACGCTCAGGGTTTTTACCCATCTCGGGCCGGTTGCTCCAACCCGAGCGCCAGCGGGGGCTCCAGGTACGTCTCCGGGCCGCAGGGACGGCTTCAGGCGGCGTCGCAGCCCGCCGGGACGGCTCAAGGCTCAGGCCGCGCCTCAGGCCGCAGGCACGGCTCAAGGCTCAGGCCGCCGGGATGGCGAACCCGTACGGCAGCTCCAGCCGGTGCCGCGCCAGCAGCTCGGCGTCGGCCAGCAGCTCCCGCGTGGGCCCGTCGGCGGCGATCACGCCCCCGGACAGGATGACCGAGCGCTCGCACAGCTCCAGCGCGTACGGCAGGTCGTGGGTGACCATGAGCACCGTCACGTCGAGCGAGCGCAGGATCTCCGCCAGCTCCCTGCGCGCGGCCGGGTCGAGGTTGGATGAGGGCTCGTCGAGCACCAGGATCTCCGGTGCCATCGCCAGCACCGTGGCCACCGCCACCCTGCGGCGCTGCCCGAACGACAGGTGGTGCGGCGGCCGGTCGGCGAACTCCAGCATGCCGACGCGCTCCAGCGCGTCTTTGACCACCCGGTCCAGCTCCTCGCCCCGCAGGCCCGCGTTGGCCGGGCCGAAGGCCACGTCGTCGCGTACGGTCGGCATGAAGAGCTGGTCGTCGGGATCCTGGAAGACCAGGCCGACGCGCTGCCTGATCTCTTTCAGCGTGTCCTTGCGGACGGGGGTGCCGGCCACGGTGACCGTGCCGTGCCCCGGGGTGAGGATGCCGTTGAGGTGCATGACGAGCGTGGTCTTGCCGGCGCCGTTGGGGCCGAGCAGGGCGACACGCTCGCCGCGGGCGATCGTCAGGTCCACGCCGAACAGCGCCTGCGTGCCGTCCGGGTAGGCGTAGGCGAGCTGCCGGACTTCGAGTGAGTTCACCAGGTGAGTCCCAACACTGCGAGTGCGATGGCGGGCAGGGCCAGCGCGAGGCCCCATTGGCGTACGGATGCCGTCATGTCATGAATTATCGGCATACTGCCCGCGTATCCCCTGCTCAGCATCGCCAGATGCACCCGCTCGCCCCGCTCGTACGAGCGGATGAACAGCGCGCCCGCCGACCGCGCGAGCACCGGGATCTGGCGGAAGTTCCGCGCCTCGAACCCCCGCGACTCCCTGGCCACCCGCATGCGCCGCATCTCGTCCACGATCACGTCGAGGTACCTGAGCATGAACATCGCGATCTGCACCAGCAGGCTCGGCAGCCGCAGCCGCTGCGCCCCCATGAGGATCGCGCGCGGCTCGGTCGTGGCCGCGAGCAGGATGGACGCCACCACGCCCAGCGTGGCCTTGGCGAGGATGTTCCAGGCCGCCCACAGGCCGGGCACGCTCAGCGAGAGCCCGAGCACCGTGGTGCGCTCCCCCATCCCGATGACCGGGATGAGGAAGGCGAACAGCACGAAGGGCACCTCGATCGCCATCCGCCGCAGCACATAGAGCGCCGGGACCCTGGCCGCCGCCGCGACGCCGGCCAGCAGCACGGCGTACGCGGCGAAGGCCCAGAAGCTTTCGCGCGGGGTGGCCACCACCACGAGGGCGAAGGCGAAGACCGCCAGCAGCTTGCACTGCGGCGGCAGCCGATGCACGACGGAATCGCCCGGCAGGTACAGCTGGTGGTGGTGCCCCGCGCTCAACGTCTCACGCCTTGATCTCGTCCCGGCTCTGGTCAGCGGACTCACCGCGGCCGCGCGCCGCGTAGGCGACGACCCCGGCGATCAGCAGCACGAGCCCCACGCCGATGATCCCGGCCACACCCACGGGGATGCCGCCCACATCACCGTAGTCGGCCAGCGCCCACGACCCGAACAGGTGGTCGGCGGCCTGGTCGCTGAAGCCCTTGTTCTCGGCCACCGCCTCCAGGCCGTCGGGGTCGGGCGAGGCGAAGAACGACACGACACCGGCCAGCACCAGCGTCACGCCGATACCGCCGAGCAGGAACGGCTTGAGCCCGCCGCGCGCCGGGGCCACGGGCTGCTGCCCGGCCACCGTGGTCTCGCCGTCCGCGCCGCGCAGGACCAGCGGCTTGGCCAGGCCGCGGGCGCCGTACACGAGGTCGGGCCGCACGGCCAGCACGGCACCGACGGTCAGGGCCGTGATGACCGCCTCGCCGATGCCGATCAGCACGTGCACGCCGCCCATCGCGGCGGCGACGGCGCCCACCTCGATCGGGGCGGTGCCGCCGATCCAGAACAGCAGCGTGAACACCAGCGCGGCGGCCGGCACCGAGACCAGCGCGCCCAGGAACGCGGCGATCACGACCTTGCCCTTGGCCAGGCCCGTGACCAGCTTGAAGACGCCCCAGCCGACGAGCACGGTGACCAGGCCCATGATCGTGACGTTGACGCCGAGCGCCGTCAACCCGCCGTCGGCGAAGAACACGCCTTGCACGAGCAGCACCACGGCCATGCACAACACGCCCGTGTACGGCCCCACGAGTATCGCCGCCAGCGCCCCGCCCATCAGGTGTCCGCTGGTGCCCGCCGCGACCGGGAAGTTCAGCATCTGCACGGCGAAGATGAACGCCGCGACCAGCCCGGCCATGGGTGCGGTCCGGTCGTCGAGCTCGCGCCGCGCGCCGCGCAGGCACACCGCGACACCGGCGGCGGCCACGACACCGGCGGAGACGGAGGTCACAGCGTTGAAGAAGCCATCGGGTACGTGCACCGCTGCCTCCAGTGAGCAGGTAGGACAAACCGTCCTAACTTTAGGACATCATCTTGCACCTGCACATAGGTGGCAATTAGCGCAGCAGTTTCTTCACCAGACTTTCGGCCGTCAGCCGCTTGACCACCGCGCTCAACCGCCCCTTGCCGGCCGTCGCGTACGGCCGCACGCTGCGCATCAGCGCCACCGTCCACCACCTGCTCGGAGCCGCCACCGTGCCGCCGCCCGTCTCGATCCTGAACCGCGCGGGCGGCCCGCCCAGATCGAGCTCCAGGTACGCATCCCACGTCCCCGGGTCCAGCCGCCCCACGGCGGGACGCGCCGTGAACCCGCCGCCCGGCAGCGGCACCACCCTCTCGGCCCGCTCGCAGCCGCTGCGCCGCTCCCGCCACACCAGCCGCTTGACGGCCGCCGCCTGCGGCGCGGTGCCCGCCACCGAGACCTCGCCGTCGATCAGCAGCCGCCGGCCGAGCGACCACCGCGTCCTGGTCAGCCTGGCCGTGCCCGGCACCGCCACCACGTGGCCGCCCACATCGATGCTGAGGTTGCCGTTGTCCCTGGTGAAGTAGGGCAGCACCACGACGCCGCCGATGAGCCGGGGGCGCGGCCTGCCGAGGTCGCTCTCGCGGTCGGCCCCGAGCCGCCCCAGCCGGATCACGCCCTCGATCTCGACCGCCACCCGCAGGTCCCAGACACCGGACGCGAGCGCGCCGACGTCCAGCCGCACGGTGAACTCGCCGCCCTTGCGCTCGACCGGCAGCACCAGCTCGGTACCGGGGTCGTGGCGGGCGCGCAGCACCACCGTCAGGCCGTCGTCCCTGGTGATGCCGTCGAGGCGGGCCGCGCCCGTCACCACCAGCCGGTCGCCCTCCCAGCGCAGCCCGGTCAGCCTGCGGCGCACGGTGGCGCTCTCGATGCGGGCCAGGCGTACCAGGCGGTCGATGTCGCCGAGCGCGTCGGCCCGCTGCCTGTCGATGGTGTTGAGCCGCTCGTGCACGCCCGGCGTGTACCACTCGTCGACGAGCGTGGCGACCTCGCGCGCGATCTCCTTCCTGCGCACGTCGTCGCTCTCCAGGAACGGGGTGCCGAGCTGGGTGAAGACGTCGAGCCTGAAGTGCCGGCGCAGCAGGTGGTCGCGCAGCGGCCCCGGCTCGACGTGCCGGGCCATCAGCCGGATCGGCTCCTTGATCATCGCCAGCCAGGCCAGCGGGTCCCTGCTGCCCGCCTGCTGCATGATGCTGCTGCCGTCGGGCCTGGACACCAGGTGGTAGCAGTCGTAGTCGGCCACGATGGAGATCGGCCCGGCGTGGCAGTAGGCGTGCACGCTGAAGAGGATGTCCTCCCCCACGAGCATGCCCTCGCCGAACCTGATGCGGTGACGTTCGAGCAGCTCTCTCCTGAAGAGCTTGAAGCAGCTCAGGCTGTTGTAGACGGGGCTGTCGCCGAGGCTCACCCGGTCGGCGCTCCGCTGGAACATCGAGACCGGCGCGCGCCTGCCGTGGCCGACGATGCGGCCGAGCACGATGTCGGAGGAGTTGGCGTCGGCCACGGAGACCATGCGCTCCAGCGCCTCGGGGCCGAGGTAGTCGTCGGCGTCGCAGAAGAAGACGTAGCGGCCGGTGGCGTGCTCGATGCCGACGTTGCGCGGGCGGCCGGCGCCGCCGCTGCTTTCGATGTGCACAACCTTGACGCAGCCGGGGTGGTAGGAGGCGTACAAATCGAGCAGCTCGGCGCTGCCGTCGGTGGAGCCGTCGTCCACCACCACGATCTCCTTCTTCACCCGCTGCACGAGCGCCGAGGTGAGGCACCGGTCGATGTAGGGCCGGCAGTTGTGCACGGGGATGACGACGCTGACGTCGACCGCGTCGTCATCGCTGCCTGTCCCCGGCATCGCCACCACTCCAGAGTCACGTCGCGTCGTCATCCCGATTCAGTATGTGACGCGTACGGGCATGCGCGAAGGCCGATCGCTCGTCTTCATCCCCATGCTTTTGCTAAGACCGGAGAATCGCGGCATTAAGCCGAAACGACCCCGCAAGGCCGCCAAATAGTTCATTCACGCAGCGCCGAATGGGTTTCAGGGATGGTGATTTCCCACCCGGGAGAAGGAATCCATCTCCGCCTGGTGCTTTCCCCCACCACGGCGGGCCTACGGTGATCCCGTCGAGAGCCTGACGCGTCTACAGTTAGGCGACCTGACTCGGAGGTGGCGGGAATGGGATCGGACCTGCGCGGTGACACCGCGAACGAATCGGCCGTGCACACGGCGGAGTTCATCGTGTCCTCGGCACGGCTGACGGAGCTGTACGAATGCGCCGTCCTGCTACGCCGTACACGGTTGCGCGCCGAGGAGATCGTGGACGAGGCACGGGCCCTGGTGGCCGAGGCGCGGCAGCACGGCGACACCGAGCGCGCCCTCTTGCTGGAGGACCAGCTCGAACAGGCGCACGCGCGATATCGCCAGGTGCTGAAGGCGTACCTGGTGTTGTGCCGCAGAATCAACGAGGAACGCCAGGAGATCCTGCGCGTGCACCTCGAACGTGACCGGCTCTCGGGTTTGTCGGGCGTCGCCTGAACGATATTCGGCATTCGGCGAAGGCCACCGCTCGCCGCCGCCACCGGAGCGCGACCCGCCGGGCGCGTGTTTCAGCAGCGAGCCGGGAAACCGCCGAGAATGCGATAAATTGGGGTGAACCGTTGTGGCGTTTGGGGCGTCTCATAGTCAAGGGAAGCCCGAATTGCACGCCTTGCACGGTCGCGCAGCAGCCTGCAGTGGCAGCGGCCGGAGCCGCTCCTGATCGTGGCGCCGCGCGCAACTGAAGCGGGCTCCAGCTCCCCGGGGGGCCGTCCCCGGGGAGCTGGGGCAGGGGGCGTAACATGGCTGATCATGTTGCGCTGCGCTGTACTCGATGACTACCAGGACGTCGCACTCGGCCTGGCCGACTGGTCCCGGGTGCAGGCCAGGAGCTATCGCGACCACTTCGCCACGGTCGACGACCTCGTCACCGCCGTCCACGACTGCGAGATCATCGTCGCGATGCGCGAGCGCACGCCGTTCACCGCCGAGGTGTTCGCCCGGCTGCCCAACCTGCGCCTGCTCGTCACCACCGGCAGGCGCAACGCCTCCATCGACCTCGCCGCCGCCCGCGAGCACGGCGTCACCGTCTGCGGCACCGGCAGCAGCTCCACCCCCACCGTCGAGCTGACCTGGGCGCTGATCCTCGGCCTCGCCCGCCACCTGCTCCCCGAGGCCACCGCCCTGCGCACCGGCGGCCCCTGGCAGCACACCCTCGGCACCGACCTGCACGGCCGCACGCTCGGCGTGCTCGGCCTCGGCCGCATCGGGTCGCGGGTGGCCGCCGTCGGCAAGGCGTTCGGCATGGACGTCGTGGCCTGGAGCCAGAACCTCACCAAGGAGCGCGCCGCCGAGTGCGGCGCCCGCCTGGCGCCCGACCTCGACGCGCTGCTCACCAGCTCCGACATCGTCACCATCCACCTCGTGCTCTCCGACCGCACCCGCGGCCTGCTCGGCGAGCGCGAGCTGGACCTGATGAAGCCGACCGCCTACCTCGTCAACACCTCGCGGGCGGCGATCGTCGACCAGGACGCGCTGGCCGACGCCCTCCGCGAGGGGCGCATCGCGGGCGCGGGCCTCGACGTCTACGACGTGGAGCCGCTGCCGGAGGGGCACCGGTTCCGTACGCTGCCCAACGTGCTGGCCACGCCGCACCTGGGGTACGTGACCGAGCTCAACTACGGCACCTTCTTCAGGGAGGCGGTCGAGGACATCGACGCCTTCATCGACGGCGACCCCATCCGCCAGCTCAGCTGAGCTCGCAGCGATATCGCAGCTCGCGGACCTCGCGCCCGCCTATCACGGCGTCCTTGACGGTGCCGTCCGGCCGCCAGCCCATCCGCTCGTAGAAGCGGATCGCCCGGTCGTTGCCCTCCAGCACCCATAGGGTGGCGGACGAGTAGCCCGCCTCTCTGAGCGTCCGCATCGCCTCCGTCATCAACCCGCGTCCGGCACCGCGCTTCCAGGCGGCCGGCAGCACGTAGATCGCGGCGAGTTCCCCCACCTTCGCGGGGTCGCGGTCGTCGTCCCGGGTGGGGCAGAGGTCGGCGAAGCCGATCAGGTCCCCCTCGTCCTCGGCGACCAGTGTGCCTTGGCGTGGCCATGCGGTCCGCTCGATGATCCGCTCCCACTGCGGCACGCGTTGCGCCGGTTGAAACCGGTCGAGCAGCGGTTGCGGCAACAGCCCCTGGTAGGCCCCTTTCCAGGTCAGAACGTGGACCTCGGCGATGCGCTCGACGTCGGCGGCAACCGCTCGGCGAACTCGCATGTCATCCCTTCGCCCGTGCTCTGAAAGCGGCCGTTTTCACGCGATTCTGGCAGGCGGTCGAGCAGAAGCGGCGGGTGCCGTTGCGGGAGACGTCCACGTACACGCGGTCGCAGTGCGGGGCCGTGCAGACGCCGAGCCGGTCGTGGAACTCGCCGCCCAGCACGACCGCGAGGCCCGTCGAGCAACCGGCCGCCCACTCGCCCGCCGTGGTGCCGCCGGGGCCGTGGAAGTGCAGGTGCCACGGCTCTCCGTCGTGGCGTTCGAGGTGGGGCCGCGCACCGGTCTCGGCCAGCAGCGCGTTCACCAGTTCGGCCGCGCGGTCGATGTCGTCGCCCGCGACGGCGGTGAAGACCGCGCGCAGCCGGCGCGCGACCTCGGCCAGCTCCGCGCCCTCCGCCGCGCTGACCTCCCGGAAGGACGGATAGACCGTGCGCAGGGCCGCCGTGGCGGCCGCGCCCAGGTCGGCGGGCTCGGGGAAGGCCCGGCCGCGCTGCTCTCCCGGGGTCAGCGCGTTGACGAGGGCCACCGCCACCCTCACCACAGCGTCTGTGTGACTGTTGAAATCCAATTGACCCGTTACACCTTCGTGCCGTACGTTGTAACTGCCTAAAGTCTAGATGACAGTTACAGGGGGCTTTCTGTGCTGACTCACGATGCCGCACTTCAGTGGATCGCGCGCTGGGACCGCCAGCAGGAGGGTTATCTGCCCGATCGGGAGGAGCGTTTCACCGCGCTGATCGACGCGGTGCAGGCGCTCGGCCGGCCCGACCCCGTGGTCATCGACCTCGGCTGCGGCCCCGGCTCCCTGTCCGCCCGGCTCCTCGACCGGCTGCCCGACGCCAAGGTGATCTCCGTGGACGCCGACCCGCTGCTCATCGGGCTGGGGCGGGCCGCGTACCCGCAGCTCACGTTCGTGACGGCGGACCTGCGTACGAGCGGGTGGACCGACCGGCTCGGCCTGGACGGCCCGGCCGACGCGGCGGTCAGCACCACCGCGCTGCACTGGATCTCCGAGCCCGAGCTCAAGGGCATGTACGCCGAACTGGCGAGCGTGCTGCGGCCCGGCGGGCTGCTGCTCAACGGCGACCACATGGACACCGACGACGCCACGCCCGCGCTCTCCCGCCTCGAACTGGCGATCCACGAGCTGCACACCGAGCGCGTCTTCGGAGCCGACCGCCCGGAGGACTGGCGCTCCTGGTGGGACGCCGTCGCCGCCGACCCCGACCTCGCCGAGCTCGACCGCGAGCGCACCACCGCGGGGGCCGGCCACCACGGCTCGGAGTCCCGCCTGCTGTCGCAGCACGTGGAGGCGCTGCGCGAGGCCGGGTTCACGGAGATCGGCACGCTCTGGCAGCGTGGGAACAACCGGCTGCTGTGCGCCGTACGGGGCTGACGGCGCCAGGGTGCCGGCCGGTGACGCGCTTTTGGAGCATCCCGCTCGGCGAGCTCGGCGACCTGTGATCAGCGTTCACGTGCGATCGTGACCGATCAACGTTTACGTGCGATCGTGACGCCGTCCCGTACGGGCAGCATCACGCAGTCGAGCCGGTCGTCGCGGGCTATCGCGTCGTTCACCCGGCGCATCGCCACGGCGCCCTCCCCCTGGCAGCCGGGGTCGAACACCTGGCCGCCGAGGAAGACGTTGTCGAGCACCAGCAGCCCGCCCGGCCGCAGCCTGGGGACGATCTCCTCGTAGTAGGCCGGGTAGCCGGGCTTGTCGGCGTCCACGAAGGCGAAGTCGAAGGCGGGCTCGGCGGGCAGCGCACGCAGCGTGCCGATCGCGGGGCCGATCCTGAGGTCGATGCGATCGGCCACGCCCGCCCGTTCCCAGAACGGCCGGGCGATGGAGGTCCACTCGGTGCTCACGTCGCAGGCGATGAGCCGACCGTCATCGGGCAGCGCGCGGGCGATGCACAGCGACGAGTACCCCGTGAACACCCCGACCTCGATCGCCTGCCGCGCGCCCGCCAGGCGTACCAGCATGCCGAGCAGCGCGCCCTCGTCGGCCGAGATCTGCATCCCGGCCGAGCGCCCGGTCAGCTCCCGCGTCGTGGCGGCGAGTTCGCGCAGCAGGTCGTCGGCGGGGGTGCAGTGGGCGAGCAGGTAGTCCTCGATGATCGGGGAGAGCGGCTCGACCTGATGTCCGCTCACGGGCTCGTCCCACACCACCGGCTCCTGGAGATGGCGCGTGATCTCATCCTGAACGCCGGCCAGGCCGTCCGCGTCGGCCGCGGCGGCGATCAGCAGCAGTTCCTTCCCCGCCGACAGCACCGTGCAGGTGCCGCCCGGCAGGGTCACCGCGCCCCTGCCGGGGCCGGTCAGCCGGGCGTCCGGCTTCAGCTCCTCGACCAGCCTTGCGAGGCGGCGGTCGGGGTGGTCGGTGGTGAGGCGGGCCGTGGACAGGGGCATGACTGATCCTCTTTTTCGGGATATGTCAGTACACGCCTAGTCTGCCGCTCTATCACCCGACGGAGAGGTCGAGACGGGGGAACGTGGCGATCTCCACCTGGAGGGTGGCGGCCTCATCGGGCAGCGCGAAGAGGTCCCAGAACGTACGGGTCTGGCCTGGAGCGTACTTCTCGGTGCTGCTGCGCACGCCGGAGAGGTCGGTGCAGGCGCAGTAAAGGTCCTTGCCCACCTGGAGCCGTCCCGGCAGGTAGCGGCGCCGACCGGCCGGGTCCGTCAGGCGGACGTTGCTCGCGGCCTGGTAGATGTAGCTCTCCCAGTCCTGCGCCTGGTGCAGGTCGTTGTACCAGGTCTCGGCCGAGCCCTCGTTCGTGATCGTGTACGTCAGCAGCCCGAGCCCGCCCGGCAGCCGCCGCAGCCCGGTGACCTTCATCGAGAACGGCTGCCCATCGCCCGCCTTGACCGCGGCGGGCTCGGACGTCTGCGCGGTGTCGGCGGCCGGTTCCTGCCGCTCCTGCGGCTTGGCGAAGGTGACCGTCACGCGCCGGTTGCGGCGCCTGCCCTCCTCGGTGCCGTTGTCGTAGAGGGGGCGGCGCGAGCCGTAGCCGCGGGCCTGGAAGCGTACGCCGTCGCGGGTCACCAGGCTCTCCAGCTCCCGCTGCACGGCCTGGGCGCGGCGCTCGGAGAGCGGGTCGTTGATGGCGTGGTTGCCGGTGGCGTCCGCGTGGCCCTCCACCCGCACCACGGCGGCCGGGGACGCGTCGATGAGCTTCGCCGTACGCGCGAGCACCGCCCTGGCCTTGCCGGTCAGCGTGGCCTTGTCGATGGCGAACAGCACGTCCGACGAGAGGTTGACCTGCAGGTCGGTGCCGTTGTCCGCGATCTCGTCCGCCTTGTCGAGCGACTCCGACGGCGTCACGATCCGCCGGACGATGGGCATGACGTGCTGGGCGTCGGGGTCGGGGAAGTCGCCGGCCGGGGGCTCGTCGCTGATCGGCACGTCCGGCATGGGCGGGGCGACCGGGGTGACGACGGTGGCCGTGGCCGGGTTGCCCGAGGGTGCGGGGACCACCGCGTACACGGTGATCGACTCTCCGGGCGGGATGGCGTACGGGAGGTCGCCGCGCTCCTGGTCGCTGCACAGGCACGGTGAGCCGTCCGGCCGATACGGCAGCAGCCAGGTGTGGGCCGCCGCGTCGAGCACCCCGATGCCGGACGCCCACCTGATCTGGCCGAGCGGACGGGTGTGGTCGCCCAGCTCGCCGGTCCACGGAAGGTCCTTCTTCCCGGTGTTGGAGAGGCGGAGCTGCACGACCAGGTGCTTGCCCTTGACGCGGTTGAGCCCGACGACCTCCAGTTTGAAGTCTTCCGTGAGCGTGCTGCGGGCCTCGGCGAGCGCGGGCCCGACATCCTGCGCCAGGGACCCGCTGCCGGTGGGAGTCGCCGATGACGGCGGCGGGGAGGAGCTTGCGGAGGTCGGGGGCGGCGGGGTCTCGCGCTGGGGCGGCATCCCGCAACCTGCCACGGCGAGCGCGAGCATCGCGGCGGCCATGGCATGGTTTCGGCTGAACATGCGGGCGATTGTCCCCATGACCGAAAAATCCCGCCAGTTGTTTTCGCCGCCCTGGTACGGTGCTCAGTCCGTATGGTCGGTCCCTACGGAGGGGCCGCCTGCGGAGGGACGGGGGAAGGGGCGGGATGCTGGAACCAGAGGTACGGCGCGCGACGGCCGCCGCGGCGGCGACCGCCTCCTCGCTCGGCCTGGCGGCCGACGACGCGATCGTCCTGCAGAACTCGAACAAGCTCATCCTGCGCCTGCTGCCCTGCGACGTCCTCGCCCGCGTGGCTCCCGCCGCCGCGCAGGTCGCCGGCCTCGAAGTGGACCTCGCCCGCCGGCTCACCGAACGCAGCGCTCCTCTCGCCGCCCTGGACCCCCGGGTGGAGCCACGCGCGTACGAGTACGACGGCTTCGTCCTCACCCTGTGGACGCACTACGAGCCGGCGGCCGCGGAGGTCACGCCGGCCGCCTACGCCGGCGCGCTGCATCGGCTGCACATCGGCATGCGCGGCCTCGACGTACCGGTGCCGCACTTCACCCACCGCGTCCAGCAGGCGCAGCGCCTCGTAGCGGACCTTGACCGCACTCCCGAGCTGACCGCCGCCGACCGCGACCTCCTGGCCCGCACGCTGGAGGACGCGACCCGTACGATCCTCGCCGCCGCCCGCCCCGACCAGCCGCTTCACGGCGAGCCGCACCCTGGCAACGTCCTGGCCACGTCGAAGGGCCCGCTGTTCATCGACTTCGAGACGTGCTGCAGGGGCCCGGTGGAGTTCGACCTCGCCCACGCCCCGGAAGACGTGGCCCGCCACTATCCGGGAGCGGACGAAAAGGTGCTCCGCCAGTGCCGCCTCCTCGTCCTCGCCATGATCACCACCTGGCGCTGGGACCGCGACGACCAGCTCCCCGACGGCCGCCGCCTGGGCGCGGAATGGCTCACCCGGCTCCGCACCGAGCTGCGGTAGGACGCCATGCGATCGACGATCCCCCTGGGCCGAACTCGGCGAGGCACTGGCCAGGCACGCCCACCTATGGGACGTCGTCCCGCTGCCGGAGCAGGAGGTGCGGCATCCGGAAGAGGTGCGCTACTCGTAAAGGTGGGCGGCGTGCACCTGCAAGGCGAGTGACTGCCAGGTGGGCGGATCGACGGCGTCCTTGAACGGGGCTCCTTCGCCGACGCAACCCCCTTGAGCCAGGCCGCCCACCTCCTGAGGAAGTCGCCGGCGTACACGCTGCTTCAGCGTCCCTCGGCGAACCGTTTCCCCTCGCGGATCTGCCGTTCGACGTCGGCGCGGTCCGCATCGAAGTCGTCCGCCATGGTCTCCAGGTAGGCGGCGAAGTCGTGTACGTCGTGAACGCGCGCGACGTCCGGGGAAGCTCAGGAGGTGCTGTCATGCGGACGAGCGTAAGCCCTCCGGCCGCAGCGCCTCCCCGCTCGACATCGCGCCTTTCGCGGCCGCGCCCCGGCGAATAGCCTCGGCCTGGGAGAGGGCCTGACGATCCAGGAGGGCGGATGGCGGTCGAGCTCATCTACGAGACCCACTCGATCAGCACCCACAACGAGGAGGGCATCGCCAGCGGCTGGCTGCCCGGCGAGCTGTCGGAGCGGGGCCGTGCTCTGGCCGCCGAGCTGGGCGAACGCCGCCGCGACGACGGGCTGGACGCGGTGTTCAGCTCCGACCTGCGGCGTGCCGTACAGACCGCGGAGATCGCGTTCGGCGACGCCGGCATCCCGCTGATCCAGGACCGCCGCCTGCGCGAGTGCCATTACGGCGAGCTGGACGGCGCGCCGCTGAGCCGCCTGGCGGGCCGGCGCGCCGAGCACATCGACCGGCCGTGGCCCGGCGGCCAGAGCTACCGGGACGTGGTGGAGCTGACCATAGACTTCCTGCGCGAGCCGGCCGAGAAGTGGAACGGCACGAAGGTGCTGCTCATCGCCCGCTCCGCCAACCGCTGGGCCCTGCAGCACCTCCTGGGCGGCGTACCTCTCGAAGACCTGGTGGTTGCGCCGTTCCACTGGCGGCCCGGCTGGACGTACACGCTGCCCACGGGTTGGAACGGGTCCTGAGGCCACGCTTCAGCGGGGTGACAGCCCCCGCCATCCTCACCCGCTTCGCCGCCTCGGGCGAGATCGGCCCGCGACGGGCAGAAGCGGGAATGCCGGGGCTGATTGGCCCACCAGGAGCACTGGCCGTCCTGCTGCTCCCACATCACAGGCAGGCCGTCATGAGCTCGGTGAGGGCGCCATTGTGGCAGCATGCACGCCGGAAGGGCCTGTCCAGCGCTGCCAGGCGGGCGTACGAGCCGCGGCGTCAGGCCGTACGCGATCCTTCGGCCCGCTCCAGCACCACGACGGGAATCTGCCGGCCCGCGGCCGCCTCGAACTCGGCGAACTTCGGGACGAGGGCCACCTGCCTCGACCAGATCCGCTCGCGTTCCTCCCCCTCCGCGAGCCGGGCCACGACCGGCACCCGCTCCGTCCCGACCTCGACGACGGTCCGCGGGTTCGCCATCAGGTTGTGGTACCAGACGGGGTGGCGCGGGCTGCCGCCGTACGTCGCGAAGACCGCCCAGCCACCGTCGACCTCCTGGAAGAACAGCGGGTTGATGCGCTCCCGCCCGCTCTTGGCGCCGATGTGGTGCACCAGGATGAGCCGCAGGCCACGCTCGTCGAACCCGGGCAGCGGCGGCGGTACGGGCCGCCCGGCCGCCAGCTCCTCGTCACTGCTCCAATGCACCCATCCGCCGTTGGCCCGGAACTCGGCGATGACGCGGTCGTTCCAGTCGTTGATGTCGGCGCCCCCGGCCTCGGTCACGGCGGTCATGGGCTCGTCGGACATGGCATCCCCCTTCACACCATCCGATCATGTGATTCGCAAAGTAGCACGAAGCGGAGCAAGCGCTCCGGATAAGGGAGATACGCTCGATCGCATGGCAGTGCCCGACCCGGCGAGCGCCACACACCCGCAACCGGCGAGCGCCACACGTCCCGACCCGGCGAGCGCCACACGTCCCCAACCCAAGGGCACCACGCGCCGCCGCGCACCGCGCGCGGACGCGCTCCGCAACCGGGAAGCGATCATCCAGGCCGCCGCCGAGGTGCTGGCCGAGCAGGGCACGGCGGTGGACGTACGCGAGATCGCCCGCCGCAGCGGCGTGGGCATGGGCACCCTCTACCGGCACTTCCCGAAGAAGGAAGACCTCGTGCACACGGTCCTGCTCAGGGACTTCTCGACCTGGGCGCGGGCGGCGCGCGCGACGGCGTGCGACGCCGAGGACCCGTGGACGGCGCTGACCGCCTTCTTCCAGCAGGCCCTGACCGGTTACGCCCGCCACCGCGCCATCATGGAGAACCTCGCACTGACCTGGGCCGGCCCCGACCTGGAGGGCGTCCGGCAGCTACGCCTGGTCATCGAGCACCTGTGCGACCGCGCCTGCGCCGCGGGCCTGCTGCGCCCCGGCGTGACCACCGACGACCTGCTGCTCCTGCTGGTCTCGCTGGGCCACGCCGTCCAGATCACCGACGAATGCCGCCCGGGGCAGTGGAACCGCCTGCTGTGCATCTCCCTCGACGGCCTCCGCGCCACCGGCCACCCACAACCACTCCCCGCCTGACGCCCACAACCGCAGAAGGGGTTTGAGACCTGGAGCGTCCGGTCGCAGTGCCATTACGGCAGCACATCCACGAAACACCGACACGCTGGAACCCCGCCCGGAGAGGAAGGGCTCGATGATGCGTATCGGCGTGACCGGCCACACGAACCTCACCCGGCGTGAAGCCGGATCACGCCGAGCAGTTCGACCGGCTCCTCGCAGCCGCGGCCACCGTCCGGATCACGGGCTTCGACCATGCAGGCGAAGCAGCGTACGAGGCCGCGAACTCGTCTGTGGACGAGATGGCGGCCGTGTGGGACGGCAAGCCCGGCACGGGCAGAGGCGGCACGGCCGAGGTGGTGGCCGAAGCCCGCAAACGGGGCATGAAGGTGACCGTGATCTGGCCGGAAGACGCGGCGCGCGAAGAGCGGCCCTGAGCGCGCCCGGTCTTCTTCCGGCTCTTCACAACCTGATCCGGCGCTCACCCGGGAGCCAGCCGGCTGAGCCGCTCCCATGCCTTGTACTGCTCGATGCGCCCCTGCTCCATCTGGAGCACCATGTCGTACGAGGCGCCGCCGACGATCAGCCGCACCGGCGGCTCCGGCAGGTCGATCAGCTCCATGACGGCGGGCACGGCGGTGCTCGGGTCGGGGCCGGCGTCGTCGCCCCACATCTCGGCGAGCTGGGCGCGCAGCTCCCCGTACAAGGGGTCGGGCTCGGTCATGGTGGTGCCCACCGTGAACAGGCCGGTGTCGTAGCCGCCCATCTGCAGGATGGTGACCTTGATGCCGAACGGCGCCACCTCCATGGCCAGCGCCTCGCTCACCGAGTTCAACGCCGACTTGCTCGCCGCGTACATGCCGGTCGAGGCGAAGCCGCCGCTCGCGCCCATCGAGGTCACCTGGAGGATGTGGCCGGAGCCCTGGGCTCGCAGGTGCGGCACGACGGCCTGGGTGACCCAGACGGCGCCGAAGAAGTTGACGTCGAACTGCTCTCTGAGCTGCTCTTCCGTGGCCTCCTCCACCATGCCGAGCAGCAGCCAGGCGTTGTTGAGCACGATGTCGAGCCGTCCGAACGCGGCCACGGCCTTCTCCACGCCGTCGAAGACGGCCTTGCGGTCGGACACGTCGAGCGGCAGCCGTACGAGGGCGCCGGGGTAGCGACCCTCCAGCTCGGCCAGCGGCTCCACGTTCCGCGAGGCGGCGACGACGCGGTCACCGGCGGCCAGCGCCGCCTCGGTGAAGGCCCGTCCGAGGCCGCGGGACGCACCGGTGATGAACCATACTCGGGTCAATTTGCTCTCCTCAGCGATTGAGTGAGACGAGACGGTCCGTCTCGCCTCAAGGCCCCTTCACTGTGACGCATCCATGGCGCCACTGTCAAGACGGACCGTCTCGTCTCGCGAAGGTGCTATGCTGCGGCGCATGTCCAAGCACCCAGACCCCTCACGCCGCAGCGAGCGCTCCCGCCAGGCCATCCTCGCCGCCGCCCGCGAGCTGGTCTCCGAGATCGGGTACGGCAAGGTCTCCATCGAGGCCATCGCCGCCCGGGCCGGCGTGGGCAAGCAGACGATCTACCGGTGGTGGCGTTCCAAGGGAGCGGTGATCTTCGACGCGTTCCTCGCGCTGAGCGAGGCGGAGGAGGGCGGCATGGCGCTGCCCGACACCGGCGACATCGAGGCCGACCTGAAGACCGTGATGCGGGCGACGGTGGCGGAGTTCGCCGACCCGGCGTTCGAGGAGCCGATCAGGGCGCTCAACACGGAGATCATCAACGACCCCGACCTCGCGGCGCAGTACCGCGAGCGGCTGGCCGCGCCGGTGGACGAGGCCAAGAAGGCGCGGCTGCGCAGCGCGCAGCAGGCCGGGCAGATCGCCGCCGACCTGGACCTCGACCTGGCCCTTGAGCTGCTGTACGCGCCGCTCTTCCAGCGCTGGCTGCACCGCTCGGGCCCGCTGACCCCCGAGTACGCCGACGCCCTGGTGGACCTCTTCCTCAAGGCCGCCCGCCCGGCCTGAACCCAGCGGGGCTCCGTCCAGATGCACCAGGGGCCGGAGAAGCGCTTGTAGAAGCCCGTCGCGTCGATGTCCGGCGCGCCGTCCTGGCTCCACGCAGCCGCTGCGCTCCAGGAAACCCGTGGCCACGATCGCGAAGGCGAACGCCTCGCGCGATCGTAGCCACCCCGCCGAGCCTGTGAGCGCGTCCTAGCCGCGCTCCCCCGGACGGTCGACGATGACCGAATCCAGCAGGGCGATGGCCCATACCGAGCCCTTGCGGAAGGCGGGCTCCGGGTTGCCGCCCACGCGCTCGTCCTGGAGCCAGACGGTCCGTTCGCCCAGGTAGCGATAGGTGTCCGGGTCGAGGATGTGGTACCTCCTGTGGATCTCGTCGCGTCCCTCCCGGTAGACGCCCAGCCCGGTGCGGCCCGCGGCATCGGTCACGCCCGATTCGACCCGTACGCCGGGGATCAGCGCCAGGGCCTCGAACATGGCCGACTCCAGCCGCGGCGGCATCCTGCCGTACCTGCTCAGATAGAGCATGATCACCCGAAACGCCCGGTCGGCGTCCGGTTCCGCGCTCTTCGGGACGCCCTCCTCGCGCGGGTAGTCGATCCAGTGGCGGTCCTTGGTGACCTTGGCCAGCAGCTTCTTCGGGTCGGTCGGCAGCGCGCGGAGCTTGGCGTCGTACTGCTGCGGCGACAGGTCGTCGTCGCCCGGATCCGGAGGCACGTCCTGGACCCGCAGCCTGCCGTTCTCGTCGTAGCCGGCGGTCTGCTTGCCGTCGTAGCGGGTCCAGCTCTCACGGGTCTCGGCCTCGTCCGAGTTGGGCTGCTTGTCCAGAACGCGGGTGTACTGCCACTGGGTCGGCTCCGGCACGGAGGTGGCGCCGCGCCCGCCGGCCACCTCGGCGGCCTTGGCGAGCACCATCCCGGAGTCCAGGGGCACGGTCGTCGAAGGGACGGCCACGGGCTCGGTCCCGGAGGGGCCGCCGGGCAGGACGACCACGGCGATCGCGGTGGCCGCCGCCCCCGCCGCCGCGACGGCGACCAGACGGAGTGCGAGGCTCCGCCGGCGGCGCCGCATCCGGTCGAGCAGGCGGCGGCGCTGCGGGACGAGCCACTGCCCGTCCGGTTCCGGGACCTCGGCGCGCCACTCGCGCAGCGTACGCAGGTCATCCATCGAAAGCCTCCTCTCGCGTCGCCACCAGCGCCTGCCGGGTCCTGGCCCGAGCCCGGTGCAGGCGGGATCTGACCGTGCCGATCGGGATGTCCAGCGCGCGGGCCACGTCCTCGTACGTCATGTCGGCCCAGGCCACGAGCAGCAGCACCTCCCGGTCGCCCGGCGACAGCTCGGCCAGGGCCCGCGCCAGCCCGGCCTGCTGCGCCGCGACCCTGGCGTCGACGTGGTCGGCGTACGGCTCGATGACCTCGTCGACGCCGGTGCGGACCAGCGCGCGGTAGAACCGGAGCTCCACCCGGCGGTGCCGTTTGATGAGCCGGGCGGCGATGCCGTACAGCCACGGGCGGGCGTCCGGCTGGCTCGAGTCGTAGCGGTGGCGGCGCCGGAAGGCCGCCAGGAAGGTGTCGGAGACCACGTCGTCGGCCAGGGACGGGCCCAGCCGCCGAGCGACGTAGCGGCGGAGCGCGGGCGCGTGCCGGTCGAAGAGGTCGGCGAAGACCTCCGGCTCGCGTTCCGAGCGCCGTATCAGGGCCGCGTCATCGGCCCTGACGGGTTCTACGGCGATCACACTCATTGCTCCCGTCCTGCGCGGTTGCTTTCGACGGCTTTCGCCCGTACGGCCGTCGAAAGTTCGCGGTACGGGATGTGATCAGGATCACACTAGCCGGAGACGGCGGCGGCGACAGCCTTGAAGGCGGCCAGCACCTCCTCCTGGTCGTGCGCGCCGGTCGAGGTGGTCGACTTGACGATCACCACGTTGTGCTCGGGAGAGACGTAGATGTACTGCCCGCCGAAGCCCGCCGCCATGAAGTCCTTGCCGCCGCCGAGCCACCAGTGCAGCCCGTAACGCGGGTTGACCCCGGACGGGCTGGTGGACGCCTTGACCCACGACGCCGGCACCACCTGCTTGCCGTTCGCCTTGCCCTGGCGCAGGAAGAGCAGGCCGAAGCGGGCGTAGTCGCGGTCGGTGGCGTGGAAGCAGCAGTAGCCGAGGCTGTTACCGTCGCCGTCGGCGTCGATCCGGGCGGTACCCGCCATGCCCGCGGGACGCCAGATCTTCTTCTCGACGTAGCGGTGGTACGGGGTGCCGGTCGCCTCGGTGAGGACCCTGGCCAGGACGTACGAGTTCATGCTGTTGTACTCGAACTGCGTCCCCGGCTCCCAGTCGGAGCCCCGCTTGGTGACCATGGGCGTGAGCGGCAGGCCCTTGGCGGCGGCGGCCTGCATCTTGGGGACGTCCTTGGCCTCGTCCCATTCGACGCCCGACGACATCCGCAGCAGGTTCTTGATCGACACGCCGTCGTAGCCGGAGCCGCGCAGCTCGGGCACGTACCGGGTGACCGGGTCGTCGAGCGAGCGGATGTGCCCCTCCTTCAGCGCGACGCCGATCGCCGCCGAGGTGAACGACTTGGCCATGGACCACGACTGGAACCGGGTCGTCCGGTTCGCGCCGGTGTACCGCTCGTGCACGATCTTCTGTCCGCGCAGGACGAGGAAGCCGTTGGTCTTCGTACGGGTGAGGAAGTCGTCGAGCGTGTGCTGCTCGCCCTTGTAGGTGTACGTGACCGAGAGCGGGCGGCTGGCGTTGACCAGCGGGACCGGGTCGGCCGACGGCCTGATGACGTCGGCGGGCGGTGCCGTATGGGCGGTGGCCAGGGTGAGCGCGATGAGGATGCTGCGCACGTCGCCTCCTGTAGTCGACTGAATCGGACAGGGGGCGATCGTGGACCGTTTTTCTGGCAAATCTCTGGCAGTTCACTCCGCTCACTCCAGCCACGAGCGTGGCCTGCCGGTACCGCCGGCGGTGGGCAGCCGGATCTCGAAGCGGGCGCCGGTCACGGTGGCGGTGCCGCCGTGCAGCTCGGCCTGCTGGCGTACGAGGGTCAGGCCGAGGCCCGAACCGGGGCTGTCCCGCCTGCGGTGGAACCGGGTGAACACCGTCTCCCGGTCGCCGTCCGGGACGCCTGGGCCGCTGTCGGTGACGGTGAGGACGGCGGTTCGCCCGGTGCGGGCGCTCCTCCCGCCGGACGCGGTCTCCTCGGCGGAAGCGGTCTCCCCGCCGAAGGCGCCCCGCCCACCCGACACGGCAGCCCCGCCGAAGGCACCCCGCCCACCCGACACGGCCACCCCATCGAAGGAGGGCTCCCCATCGAAAGCGGGCTCCCCGTCGAAGGCGAGTGCCACGGTGATGGGCGGCTTGCCGTGTGTGGCGGCGTTGTCGATCAGGTTGTCGGCGATGAGCCGGAGCCCTTCCGCCCAGCCGCGCACGGTCACGCCGTCTGCCACCGCCTCGGTGATCGTCAGGCCGGGGTGGCGGCGGCGGGCTGCGGCGACGGCCTCGCGCACGATGCCGCTCAGGTCGGCGGGCGCGGCGGTCGCGGGGTCGAGCAGCTCACCGGCGGACAGCTGGCGGAGCACGGTGACGAGCCGCTGGACGCGGGCCTGCTCGGCGGTCAGGTCGGCGACGATCTCGGCGCGGTCGTCCGGGGTGAGGCCGGGGTGGCCGAGCAGGGAGAGGTTGGCGGCCATGCTGGTGAGCGGGGTGCGCAGCTCGTGCGCGGCGGTGGCGGCGAACGCGCGGGCGGTCTCCAGCGCGGCGTCGCGCCGGTCGAGCAGGTCGTTGAGCACCCCGGCCAGGTGGTCGATCTCGGTGACGCGGGAGTCGGTGTCGAGCCGGGCGTCCGGGGCCGTGGCCTGGCGGCTGAGCCGGGTGAGCGGCCGTACCGCGTACCGGCCCACAACGGGTCCCGCCACAGCGCCCGCGACCGCGCCGATCAGCGTGACCGTGAGCACCCGGCGGCGCAGCAGCGCGAGCTGCCCGTCGAGCCGCTCCTTCGGCTCGAACAGCAGCAGCCGGTGGCCACGGCGCCCCAGGTCGGTGGCCACGTACCGCCAGCGGCCGTGGTCGGCCGGCCCGTCACCGGCGGGCGGGCGATCCGGCACGTCGCCGATCAACAGCGGCTCGCCGCCCACGACGTGCACGTACACGCCGGGTCCCGCCGCCGCGGCCAGCCGCCGTTCCATGAAGTCCGCCGGAACGGCGGGCACGAAGCTCGCCCGCCAGGCGTACGAGGCGGCGGCCGGTCGCAGCGCGCGCAACCGCGCCAGCAGCCGCTCGTCGCGTTCGGCGCGCAGGTCGGCGGAGACCAGGGCGAGCACGAGCAGCCCGGCCAGCGCCACCATGAGCGCGACCAGCGCGGCCATGCAGAGCGCGAAGCGGGTCGAGAGCTTGACGCCGCCGGCCCTCGGCTCGGTGGCGGCGGCTCTCACCTTCGCGGCGGCGGCCTTCAGCTTCGCGGCACCGGCCATCGGGTTCCCGGCGGAGGTTGGCCGCTTCACGGCCGGGGTTCGCCGCTTCATGGCGGGGGTTCGCGCAGCACGTAGCCGACCCCGCGTACGGTGTGCACCATGCGCGGCTCGCCGAGCTTGCGCCGCAGGTAGCTGACGAACGTGTCGACGGCGTTCTCGGTGACGTCGAAGTCGTACCCCCAGACCCGCTCGAGCAGCACCTCACGGGACAGGACCAGACCGGCGTTGAGCGCCAGCACCTCAAGCAGGTCGAATTCGCGCCGGGTCAGCTCGACCTCGCGCCCGTGCATCGTCGCCCGGCGCGCCTCCGGCTCCACCACCAGCGGCCCGACCCGTACGGCGGCACCGGGCACGCGCCCGGCCCGGCGCAGCAGCGCACGCAGCCGCAGCACCAGCTCGCCCAGGTCGAACGGCTTGACCACGTAATCGTCGGCGCCGGCGGCGAGCCCGGCGACCCGGTCGGCCACCTCGTCCATGGCCGACAGCATGAGCAGCGGCACGTCGGTCCCCTCAGCGCGCAGCCGCGAGCACACCTCGATGCCGGACATGCCGGGCATGGAAACGTCGAGCACGACCGCGTCCGGCCTGCGGACCGTGACGAGCTCAAGCGCGCGCTCCCCCGACTCGGCGGTGTCGACGCCGAACCCTTCCAGCCGCAGCCCGCGCTGCAGCGCCCGCAGGATGGCCGGGTCGTCGTCGACGGCGAGGATCTGGTGACCGGCCAACGACACCTCCCTCGGTACGTCGGCCAACGATCCTACGTCGCGGAAACGGCAGTGCGGTCAGAGCCTGAAGAGCGTGATGACGTCGACGGAGAGCGGCATCGGGTGGTTCCTCCGTCGCTTGGCGAGGGCTCAAGCGGGGGTGCTCGTCACGCGGATGGGGTTGCCCGAGCTGAGGCACCGCCCGCGCTGCCGCCGATCCTGCCGCGAGACGAGACGATCCCGCGCACGGGGAGTCACCGGCGTACGGGACAGCGCAGGTGAAGCACCCGATCGCCCTGAACAACCACGTCGGGATCCTCGAGCAGGTGCTGCGCGTCGACCGACCCGAAGAAGCGCTTGCCCGACCCGAACACGACGGGCACGACGTCCATACGCACCTCGTCGGCCAGGCCCGCGGCGAGCACCTGCCCACCGATGTCACCGGCGGCCACCTCCACCAGGCGGCCACCCGCGAGCTCCCGCGCCTTCGCCGCGGCCGCCTCGATGCCGCCGACGAAGTGGAACGGCGCCCCCGGGCGCGTCGTTCTCGTCCGCGATGAAGCCGTCCACCGACACCGCGCCGTACATGACCACTTTGCCTTGCGGCGCCCCAAGTTGGCGTGTCGTGAGCCGCCGGCGTCAGCGGCGACCGCACCCCGTCGATCGGCTCGGCGGGGTCGATGGCGAACACGGTGGAGGAGAAACGATAGGTACGGCCCACCCGCCGCCGGCCGCTCCCGCAACCCGTCAACGACCGACCTGCCCCAGACCTGCTCGACCGCCACCGGCCGGTCACACAGCTCAACCGCGGGCCCAGCCCCCAAGGCTTGAAGTGAACCTTGACGGACCGGGTCTGCGGCGGATACCCGAACTCACAGGCTCGGGTGGGCATGGTGACCACGCACCCGTCGGCGTACTCGCCCATCGAAACGGCGCACCGAGGTTGAGAATGAGCAGGGCCGTAGGGGCCGGCGGCGCTAGCCGACGTACGGAAGACCGGCACCGGCCAAATAGTGCTCGATCCGCATCCGCATCGACCGGTCCATCGGCAGTGACAGAACCTCATCCCGGGGCACCCACCGAACTTCACGCGACTCGTCACTCGGCGTCGGCTCACCCGCCACAACCCGGCCGGTCAAGACGATGGAGAATTCCTGCCGGGCCTCGCCGTCAGAGGTGTAGAGAATTATGTGGCGCGGATCGCTGTACGTACCGACCAGCCCGGTGATCTCGCACCTGACCCCGGTCTCCTCCAGCGTCTCCCGGACAGCGGCGGCCGGGATGGACTCCCCCAAGTCGATGGCCCCGCCCGGCACAGCCCAGTTGTCGTTATCGCTGCGCCTGATCATCAGTAGATGGCCGGCCGCGTTGGTGACGATGACGTTCACGGACGGCACGAGGCTGTTGGGCTCAGGCGCAGCGGGATCGTCGTAGTAATCGATGCGCCTGCCCACGAATCACGCCTCCACGGGGACGGCCCCTTCGAAACCCTCAGCGTACGTGCGACCATCTTTCCACCGGCCACCCTGCGCAGATGCAGAACGGGAAGGCCGGCGACCCGGCTGCCGTACACGTACACATCGAGTTGGTCAGGAAGCCTGATCGACGTCCGCGAGAAGCGACCGGACCGGCCGCCATGGCGACCACGCTCGGCCACCGGGACGACCTGCCGAGCCCTGACGGCTAGTGCGAGATCTTGATGACGGCCTTCTTCCCCTTGACGGCCACCACCTCGAAGCTGACCTCGTTGACAGTGCTGGGCCCTCCTTGATCCGGCGTCTGCTTCGCCATGGTGAGCCGCATGCCGGACGGGGTGTACGCGTGGAAGGTGACCGAGCCGTCCTCGACGGTCACGTCGATCGGCAGCAGCCCCCACTTGTCGGCCAACCTGATCCTCTGCCCGTCCTTGACGAGCACTTCGCACTTCGCGTCCCGGCACGCCCGGAGGTCGGTGCCGTTCCTGGCCTTGGGGAGCGGCGTCGCCGTCGGCGAAGGGGACGGCGACGCCGAGGGAGAAGACGAGGGCGACGGTGAGGAGGGGGAAGCCGAGGGCGGCGGCGAGGAGGCGACCGAGGACGACGGCGCGCTTTCCGGCGCGGCCGCCTCCTGCGGCGCGGAGCCGCATCCGGCGAGCAGCACGGCCGCCGTGACCAGCAGAGCCGCCCTTCCGCTGTGAATTGCCGACATCTTCACTCCCATGCTCGCTCGTAGGCCGCCCAGCGCCACTATCCCCCCGCCGTCCCGGGACCCCTCCCGACCGGCACGCGCTAAAAAGGATCTCGCCCGTGGAACGGATCAAAGGTAGGCCCATGCACAGGAAAACCCTCTCCGCCTTAACGCTCGCGTGCGCCATGGTCGTGACGCCCGCCGTGGCCGCCACCCCCGCCGCCGCCTCGGCCAAGCCCAGCTACCGCAGCTGCTACGACGGCAAGTGCAAGTTCACGTTCACGAAGTCCGTAAGCTTCCGCATCTCCAAGAAGCGCTACGGCTTCTCCAGGGTGTACGTCTCCAAGGAGTACGTCGGCGGCATCTTCGACCAGGACATGGTCGTGGTGCGGGCGCCGGGCTCGACGGTGTCCCTGGGCGAAGGCGCCGAGGGCGAAATCCGCATCAACCGCAAGAACGCGCTGTCGTTCCGCGTGCTGGCCATCACCAGCCAGGGCGCCACCATCCGCTTCACGGGATGACGTCCTGACGATCCGGCGGCCGCGTCACGCCCGGCGACACGGCCGCCGGGGCCGGGGCACGTACGACGGGGGCACGCCCAGCCGAGGGTGCGGCACCGCGAACCGACGTGCAAGGAACGACTACACGCACAACATCAGGGCCCCCGACCACGCGCGTCCCCCGTCCCAGCGCCGCTCGTCCAGTGAAAGGCCAGCCTCCAGCAGCCCGTACAGCTCCGCGACACTCCCGACCACGGAACCGAGCTCGCGCCGCTTCCTCGAGCTCGTTTTTGATCTCGCGTACGCACCCGCCCGGGCAGCGGACCGTACACATGTACGCAATGCACCGCACACCGCGCGTGGTGCTCATCCCCTGACCGATGCCGATCACCACGCAGGTCTGACGGCCCTCGCACGAGCGCCGCCAGCGCGCCCCTACCGCCGAACGCGATCCCAACTCACGATCGCCGCTCCCCCACACCCGCCTCCACGACCCGCACCACATCCACGCGACAACGCTCGTCATGGCCGGCACTCCCGTGCACGTGATGGCGGCCCGCCCCGGCCACGCCGACCCGGCGATCACCCTTCGCGTGTACGCCCACGTGATCCGCGAACAGGCCGCGACCACCGCCGAGGTCTTCGCCCAGGCAGTGGCGTCCCGTTAGCAAGGGTGTTAGCAAGATCGCGACTTTGTCACGACAAAGACGAGGCCCCTGAACCGGAACCGCCAGTTCAGGGGCCTTCTGTAGCTGAGCCGACGTGGGGAATCGAACCCCAAACCAAGGGCAGGGCAGAAGCCCTGTTGATGCGCTGCTGGCCTGCCCAAGTGGTGATCGTCAACGGTCGAGATGCGGTCCGGTGAGACAGCGTTGCTGTACGCGCTGCTGTACAGCAGGAGGGAAGCGTCTGTCCCAAACATTTCTGCTTCTCTCGCCTCGCCAAGAAGGCTGGGCTCGGCCACTGGCATCCGCACGAGCTTCGGCACTCGGGGGCGTCGCTCATGCTCGCCCAGGGCACTCCCCTTCACGTCGTGTCCGAAGTCCTCGGCCACGCCAGCATCGCGATCACGAAGGACATCTACGGCCATCTGCTGGAGGGCGACCGGCGAGCGGCGACCGAAGCCATCTCCAGCGCTCTTCTGGGGGAACAGCTCCCGGTGGCTCCCAAGGTGGCTCCCGAGGGCGCTGAAGACACCGGTTGAAGCCCGGCAAGCGAAAGGCCCCTGACGGCGTATCGCCTGCTCAGGGGCCTTTTCTGTTGCGAGCCGACGTGGGGAATCGAACCCCAAACCTTCTGTTTACAAGACAGATGCTCTGCCGATTGAGCTACGTCGGCACGGCCTACCAGTGTAGACGCTACCGCCGCCTGTGACGAGCGGCCTCGTACAGCGCCACTCCCGCCGCCACTCCCGCGTTGAGGGATTCGGCGGCGGCGCGCATCGGGATGCGCGCGAGCACGTCGCACTGCTCGCGGACGAGCCGCGACAGCCCCTTGCCCTCCGAGCCTACGACGATGACCAGCGGCTCGGTCAGCAGCTCGACGTCTTCGATGTCCGTCGAACCGCTGCCGTCGAGGCCAACGATGAAGAGGCCGGCCTCGCGGTATTCGCGCAGGGCGGCGGTGAGGTTGGAGGCGCGGGCGACGCGCAGGTTGGCGAGCGTGCCCGCGGACGTCTTCCACGCGCCGCTCGTCACGCCGGCGGAGCGGCGGGACGGGATGAGCAGGCCGTGGGAGCCGAACGCGGTGGCCGAACGGGCGATGGCGCCCAGGTTGCGCGGGTCGGTGACGGAGTCGAGGGCGACGATCAGCGGCACCTCGGCGGCGTCTTGGGCGATCTCGATGAGCTCGGACGGGTGCGCGTAGTCGTAGGCGGGGATCTGCAGGGCGATGCCCTGGTGCACGCCGCCTTCGGTCAGGCGGTCGAGCTTGTCGCGGGTGGTCTCGAGCAGCGCGATGCCGCGCTCGGCCGCGATCTTGATGGAGTCGCGTACGCGGTCGTCGTTGTCGATGCGCTGGGCCACGTAGAGCGCGCTGCACGGCACCCCGGCCTGCAGCGCCTCCAGGACCGGGTTGCGCCCGCCGATGTACTCGGGCGCGTCCTCGGAACGCCGCTGCGGCCGCGCCGGGGTGGCGCGACGGACGCCCGTGCGCTCCTCCCGCGCGATGCGCTCGGCGCGCGCCTTCTCCTTGTACCAGTGCCGCATCTCGGCAGGCGGCGTCGCGCCCTTGCCTCGAAGCGCACGGCGGCCCTGCCCACCGGTGCCCTTGGCCGGGCCCTTCTTCTTCGCGGGCTTGCCCGATGCCCTACCGCCTGCTGCCATGCGTTCAAGGGTACTCGGGCCGCCGCCCTCCTCAGCCCACACGAGGCCCGCACGAGGCCCACACGAGGCCCGCACGAGAGGGGCCCCGCGCTGTTCACATGGCCGGCGGCCGCCCTGGACGCCACGACCGAGGCGGCCTGACCATCGATGACTACCGGCGCAGCTCCCAGCGCGGCCCGTGCGGGGTGTCCTCGACGGTGATGCCCGCCGCCGCGAGACTGTCCCTGATCGCGTCGGCCGCCTCGTAGTCCTTGCGCTTGCGCGCCGCCTGGCGCTGCTCCAGCGCCACCGCGACCAGCGCGTCCACGACCGGCGTCAGGTCGGAGCCGGTGCCCCGCCACTGCGGCGAACGCGGGTCGAGGCCGAGCACGTCGAGCATGTTCTGGGTCTCGGCGAGCAGCCGCGCCACGGCCTCCTTGTCGCCGCGCGACAGCGCCACGTTGCCCTCGCGCACCACCTCGTGCACGACCGCGAGCGCCTGCGGCGTGCCGAGGTCGTCGTTGAGCGCGTCGACGAACGCCTGCGGCAGCGGCGCGTCGGCGTCCACGTCGTGGATCACCTCGGCGGCCCGTGTCACGAACCCCTCGATCCGCTGGTACGCCGCCGCCGCCTCGAGCAGCGCCTCCTCGGAGTATTCGATCGAGGAACGGTAGTGCGGCGCCGCGAGGTAGTAGCGCAGCTCGACCGGACGCACCTTCTGCACCATCTCGGGGATCAGCAGCGAGTTGCCGAGCGACTTGCTCATCTTCTCGGTGCCGATCTTGAGCAGGCCGTTGTGCATCCAGTAGCGGGCGAACCCGTCGCCGGCCGCCTGGGACTGCGCGATCTCGTTCTCGTGGTGCGGGAAGACCAGGTCGATGCCGCCGCCGTGGATGTCGAACGTCGGCCCCAGGTACTTCGTCGCCATCGCCGAGCACTCCAGGTGCCAGCCCGGCCGGCCGGGACCCCACGGGGTGGGCCAGGTGGGCTCGCCGGGCTTGGCGCCCTTCCACAGCGCGAAGTCGCGCGGGTCGCGCTTGCACGAGTCGTCGTCGGTGTCGCCCGCCTCCCGCATGTTCTCCAGCTTCTGGTTGGACAGCGAGCCGTAGCGGTCGGCGTAGGAGCGTACGTCGAAGTAGACGTCGCCGCCGGAGGCGTAGGCGTGACCGCGCTCGATGAGCCGCTCCATGAGCTGGATCATCTCCGGCACGTGGCCGGTGGCGCGCGGCTCGACGGTCGGCGGCAGGCACCCGAGCGTCTCGTACGCCCAGGTGAAGGCCCGATGGTTGCGCTCGGCCACGACGAACCAGGGCACGCCCTCCTCGGCGGCCACCCTGATGATCTTGTCGTCGATGTCGGTGACGTTGCGGCAGAACGTCACCTCGTACCCCGAACGCATCAGCCACCGCCGCAGCACGTCGAAATTGACGCCCGAGCGGATGTGCCCGATATGCGGAGGAGCCTGCACGGTGGCCCCACACAGGTAAATGGACGCCCGGCCGGCTTCGACCGGAACGAATTCACGGATGGTGCGCGTGCTGGTGTCGTAGATGTGCAGGCTCACGAAGGCAAGGCTAACGCCTCGGCGGCGTCGTCACGCCGAGAAATCAGCCCCGTACGTACACCCGGTCAGGAGAAATTCGGACGATGAGCCGTTCGGTGCCCGGCTTGTCCTCCCATGGGCGTCCTTGGTACTTCTGCGACAGCTCCTGGATCAGCGCGCCCTCGGGGTCCGGCGTCAGCGTCGCCCGGCCGCGCACCTCGACGTACCGGTAGGGGTTGTCCGGGTCGATGACCAGGAGGCTGACGCGCGGGTCCCGCTCGAAGTTGCGCGCCTTGACGCGGCCCTTCACGGTCGAGAAGAGCACGTCGTCGCCGTCCGTACGCACCCAGACCACGGACGAGTGCGGCCCCCCGTCAGGGTTCAGACTGGTCACCGTCGCATAATTCGGCGCGTCCAGGAGTTTGCGCGCTTCTTCCGACATCTTTGCCATGTGTTCTCCCGTGATCGGTCGTGATCGCCATTCTTCTGTAGTCTCGAAGACGCCATGGACGTGACTCCCCCCTCTCTGCTCCGCCGCCTGGGCCTCGCCCTGGCCGGGCTCGCCGTCGCCGCACTGACCGGGGCCGCGTGCGCGCTCTCCTTCGACGATCTGCGCGCGCTCGCCGTCACCGGTGAGGCCAGGCAGGACCTCGCCTTCCTCTATCCGGCCGCCTTCGACGCGCTGCTGGTGGTCGCGCTGGTGGGCGTCCTGCTGCTGCGCTCGGCCAGGATGCTGGTACGCGTGCAGGCGGCGTTCGTGCTGATCCTGCTGATCGCGGCGGCCGCCGCGGCCGACGTGGCCACGGCGGTGCGCGTCACCTTCGACATCCGGCAGACCGCCATCGGCGTGGCGCTGGCCCCGTGGGTGATGCTGGCGGTGGCGCTGTGGCTGTGGCTGCTGCTGATCAAGCACGTGCGGGCGCACCGGGCGACGGCGTACAAGGGGGACGAGGAGCAGCAGGACCTGGTGCCCTTCCAGGGCTCCCGTACGTCTCCGCCGGACACCGAGCCGTCCGCGCCTGAGCCCGCCGCCGAGGCACCCGCGCCCGAGCCGCGCCCCGAGCCGGCGACCGACCCGACCGCTCCCTCCAAGACCCCGCCGGTGTCGGAACGCGTGACCGAGTGGCCGGCCCAGGACGGCGGCGCCCCGGCGCCCCGGCCCGAGCCCGAGACCCGTCCCGTACGGGCGCCCAGCCCGGACCCGGAGCCCGCACCGCAGCCGTCTGCGGCGGCGCGCGAAGAGACGCGCCACGAGGTGGCCGAGAACGCGGGTCACGAGGCGGACGACGAGCCGACCCGCAACGTACGCGCGGCGGCCCGCGAGGCCGCGCACGGCCAGGCGCACGAGGACGCCGACGCGACTCGTGAGGACGTACGGGACGAGCCCCGCCGGGAGACGTGGAGCCAGGCCCGCGAGGACGTCGGCGACACGCCCGACGACGCCCACGGCGAAGCCCGCGAGGAGCCCCGGACCGAGGCTCACGAGGAAGCGTGGGAGGCGACGCCGGCCCAGGCGCGCGAGGAGGCCCGGAGCGAAGCACGCGAGGCGGTGCAGAGCGAGGCGCGAGAAGAAGCACGGAGTGCGGTGCCAAGCCAGACGCGTGAAGAAGCGCGGAGCGAGCCCGCGGAGGAGCCGCGGACCCGGCCGGTCCGCTGGGGCGACCGTGTCAGGCCGACCGACGTCCTCGTCCACCCGCGCCCTTCGCGCGAGTCGACCGGCCGGGACGCCGACACCCAGCCTCACCCGGTGGTCGCGGACGACGCTCCCGGCCGGAGCCCGGACCCCGACCACGGCCCCGAGCTGGCCGACGAGGAGGAGCGTCGCCGCGCGGAGCTGGAGGACACCGCCCCGCACCGCGTGGTCCTCGACGGCTCCCCCGCCCCAGCCGAACGCCTCCGCAGCACCCCACGCCCGCCCGAGGACTGACAGCGCGGCGGGACCAGCCGGCCGAATCGATGAGAGCGCGAAGAGGGCCCGCCCGGGAGCGATCCCTGGCGGGCCCTTCTCACGCCTTCTCCCGCCGGTACGCAAGGCTCAGCCGCTGAGCGAGCCGGTACGCACGGCGCAGGGTCAGATGCTTCGGCCGCTGCCGCGTCGCAGGCCGGCGACCAGGCCCACACCGACCATCGCGAGCACGACCTGCATCACCAGTTCGATCCAGTCGATGCCCGGTGTGGTCTCCACGCCCAGCACCTGCGCGAGCAGCGTGCCCACGAGGGCGGCGACGATGCCGACGACGATGGTGAGGATCCACCCGATGGCCTGCCTGCCGGGAAGCAGGAGGCGACCGATGGCGCCGATCACAGCGCCGATGACGATGGCGCCGAGGATGGATTCGATGGTCATGGTATGAAACCTCCCCGTGAGGGTGAGCGGTTCACTCTCACGGGTTGGTCGCTACCCGATCTACGGCGATTATGCGCCGTCTTTACGAAAGTGCAGGTCAGGTGGTTGTTCGACCACTTCGACCGCTACGCCCCATGCCGAACTTGGTCACGAGGAGAACTCCGACCACGGCCAGGACGAGCTGCAGGATGTGTTCGATCCAGTCGATGCCTCTGGTGTCGGCCCAGCCGAACGCCTGGGCGATCAGAGTGCCGATCAGGGCGGCCACGATGCCGACGATGAGGGTCAGGCCGATGGACATGTTCTGCCTGCCGGGCACCAGCAGTCTGGCCAGCGCACCGACGATGGCGCCGATGACTACTGCGCTGATTATCGCGCCGATCATGTGGAGCTCCCCCGAAGACGTTCACATGTCTTGGCGGGACACATACCCCCTGAACAGGCGAACTACCCCCTGAGGGGAAGGCGGCGGTCCGTACCGCGCCAGTGACGAACCGCCGCCTCCGCTTTTTCGGCGGGCTGGCGACGACCCGCCAGGACACCCTCACGTATCCCGCAATAAGGACGCACGGGACACGGCATGGGTTGACGGCGAGCCACCACGAAACGTCTCGGAATCGCCCATCAGCGACGACTCCGGCGGCTGCCATCACCCCCTGGCACACCGGCGAGCCACACGAAGGCCGCGACGCCGTCTGCGGCCATAGCCCCTCCCCCTGCACACCGGCCAGGCTGCGTCGGCCGCTGGGGGCGACCGCGCCGTTGACGCCACAGGCCGTCCCCGCACGCGCCGGCCAGGACCACACCCGATCGTGCGCACACCTGCCAGGACAGCGCTCAGAAGCCGGCCGGCGCCGGGCTCACGCGGAAACGGCGACCACCAGCGCGGTCGCGACGGCCGCCACGCCCTCGCCACGCCCCGTCAGCCCGAGGCCGTCGGTGGTGGTGGCGGAGACGCTCACAGGCGCCCCCAGAGCGGCGCTGAGCGCCTTCTCGGCCTCGGCCCTGCGCGGCGCGAGCTTCGGCCGGTTGCCGATCACCTGGACGGCCACGTTGCCGATCTCGAAGCCCGCGGCGCGCACCTGGCGCGCGGTCTCCTCCAGCAGAGCCGCGCCCGAGGCGCCCGACCAGCGCGGGTCGGCGGTGCCGAACAGCCCGCCGAGGTCGCCGAGCCCGGCCGCCGACAGCAGGGCGTCGCAGGCCGCGTGGGCGGCGGCGTCGCCGTCGGAGTGGCCTTCGAGGCCGAGCTCGCCCGGCCAGTGCAGGCCCGCGAGGTTGAGCTCGCGCACGGAGTCAGGTGATGCGAACGGGTGGACGTCGACTCCGACGCCCACCCGTGGAAGATTCGTGTTCAGGAGTTGAGTACCTCGTCGAGAAGGGCCTCTGCCTTGTCCTCATTGGTCTTCTCGGCCAGGGCCAGCTCACTGACCAGGATCTGGCGCGCCTTGGCGAGCATGCGCTTCTCGCCGGCGGACAGACCACGCTCGCGGTCTCTCCGCCACAGGTCCCGAACCACCTCGGCGACCTTGTTCACATCGCCGGAAGCGAGCTTCTCAAGGTTGGCCTTGTAGCGACGGGACCAGTTGGTCGGCTCTTCAGTGTGCGGCATGCGAAGGACATCGAAAACCCGTTCAAGGCCTTCCTGACCGACAACATCGCGCACACCGACGAGTTCTGCGTTTTCAGCTGGCACCTGGACGGTAAGGTCGCCCTTGTCGACCTTGAGCACCAGGTAGGTCTTTTCCTCACCCTTGATGGATCGCGTCGTGATTGCTTCGATCCGAGCAGCCCCATGGTGGGGGTAGACGACAGTGTCGCCGACCTGGAAAGTCATGTGACAAGTACCCCTTCCGCTGTACTCCAGGGTACCACGCATCCACAGCCTCCCGGAACAGTGAAATCCTCATAACTGCAGGTCAAGGCCGCATATTGGGGCTTGACAAGCGCTCAACTCTATGAATCGCATTTCCGGACATAGCGAATGACCTGCAGGGGTGTGGATATGACCTTGCATTGGGGTGGATATGGTGGGCGCTGCACAACACGCACGCGCGACACCTGCGCTGAACCAAGGAGAACCCGCCCGTGACCAGCCGTCGCTGGATTGTCGTAGCCGCCGCGTTCTTGGCAGCCCCCGTGCTGGCGGGCTGCGGGGCAGGATTCGACGCCACCACCAACAAGCCGTACGCGCCCAACGAGGCACAGGTGTTGATCGAGAACGGTCGTTACGGCTCGAAGAGCGGCATTCACATCCCGCAGGCGTTCATCCTCGGCCCCGACTCGGGAGCCCAGCTCCCGTGGCGCGGCTCCGCTCCGATCTACCTGAACATCCTGAACACGTCGGGCACCCCCGACACGCTCCAGGCGGTCAACGCCGGGGACATGGGTCAGGTGAAGGTCGCCACCCCCATCCAGCTGCCGAGCAACCAGCTCGTCAACACCGGCAAGCCGAACCCTCAGCTGATGCTCGAGGCGATCCCCAAGAGCCTCAGGGGCGGCGAGACGGTCAAGCTGGACCTCCAGTTCGCCAACGCCGGCACCATCTCCCTGAACGTCCCCGTGGTGACGCGTAGCCGCGAGTTCGCGACGTACCCGCCGGCGCCGGGCGCGACCCCGGCGGCGACGCCCACGCCGACGCCGAGCCCCACCGGTGAGGCCGAGGAGGAGCACTAAGGAGGGAGGCCCGCTGGAAGGGCTCCAGAAGGCTCTGAAGACCGTCGGAGATCGCCCAGAGGGCATGAGAAGACCCCGGTACCGGAGGACGGGTACCGGGGTCTGTCATTCCTCCACGGCGTCGAACTTGTAGCCGAGCCCGCGCACGGTGAGGATGCAGCGCGGGTTGGACGGATCGGACTCGATCTTGGCCCGCAGGCGCTTGACGTGGACGTCGAGCGTCTTGGTGTCGCCCACGTAGTCGGCGCCCCAGACGCGATCGATGAGCTGGCCTCTGGTGAGCACCCGCCCGGCGTTGCGCAGCAGCACCTCGAGCAGCTCGAACTCCTTCAGCGGCAGCTGCACGGGCTCGCCCCGGACGGCGACGACGTGGCGGTCCACGTCCATGCGCACGGGCCCCACGGCCAGTACGGCGCTCTCCATCTCGTCGGAGGTGTCGCCCCGGCGGCGCAGCACGGCGCGGATGCGGGCGACCAGCTCGCGGGACGAGAACGGCTTGGTGACGTAGTCGTCGGCGCCGAGCTCCAGGCCCACGACCTTGTCGATCTCGCTGTCCTTGGCGGTCAGCATGATGACGGGGACCTTGGAACGCTGCCGCAGCGACCTGCACACCTCGGTGCCGGGCAGCCCCGGCAGCATCAGGTCGAGCAGCACCAGATCGGCGCCGTTGCGGTCGAAGGTGTCGAGCGCCTCGGGGCCGGTCGCGGCGACCGACACCTCGAAGCCCTCCTTGCGCAGCATGTAGGACAGGGCGTCGGAGAACGACTCCTCATCCTCCACGACGAGTACGCGGGTCATGCGCATGCCCCTGTACGCCTCATGACGCGGCCGGCGCGTCCGACGGTGGTTTCGCTTCGCTCGGTCACGAGGCTGCCTCCATGGGGATCGAAGGTGGTACTGCCACCGCCTGGCCGCCGAAGGCGGGCAGGCGGAGGGTGAAGGTGGAGCCGGAGCCTTCCTTGCTCCAGACGGACACCTCGCCGGCGTGTGCGGCGGCGACGTGCTTGACGATGGCCAGGCCGAGCCCGGTGCCGCCGGTGGCGCGCGAGCGGGCGGCGTCGACGCGGAAGAAGCGCTCGAAGATGCGTTCCAAGGCGTCTTCGGGGATGCCGATGCCCTGGTCGCTGACGCTGATCTCGACGGAGTCGCCCGCGGGCCGCACGCTGACCACGACCCGCGTGTGCTCGGGGCTGTAGACGATGGCGTTGTCGATCAGGTTGCGCAGGGCGGTGACGAGCAGCTCGGCGTCGCCCCAGACGCGCAGGCCCTCGGTGCCGCCGGAGACCAGCGTGATGTCCTTGGCGACGGCCTTGGTGTTGCAGTGGTCGATGGCGTCGCTGACGGCCTCGTCGATGGAGACCTGGCCGGGCGTGGGGATGGGCTCGGCGCCCTGGATCCTGCTGAGCGTGATCAGGTCCTGGATGAGGTAGTTGAGCCGGGCGGTCTCGTGCTGCATGCGCCCGGCGAAGCGGCTGACCGCCTCGGGGTCGTCGGCGGCGTCCTGGATGGTCTCGGCCAGCAGGCTCAGCGCCCCGACCGGGGTCTTCAGCTCGTGGCTGACGTTGGCGACGAAGTCGCGGCGCACGGCCTCGACCCTGCGCCGCTCGGTCTGGTCCTCGGCCAGCACCAGCACCTGGCCGTAGGTGCCGAGCGGCGCCACGCGTACGGCGAAGCTGGTGGTCTCCTGGCCGAACTTGTGCCCGGCGACGTCGATCTCGCTCTCGCGGATCTCGCCGTCGCGGCGTACCTGGCGGGCCAGGGCGAGCAGCTCGGCGGCCATCAGCCGGTCGCCCTTGACCAGCCCGAACGCGCGCGCCGCCGAGCTGGCCCGCAGCACCCGGTCGTGGGCGTCGAGCACCACGGCCGACGAGGGCAGCACGGCCAGCACGGACGCCACGCCCTGCGGCAGCGCCGTGCCGGTCGCCACGCCGTCGGGGGTCGTGCGGCTGGGGGCCTCGATCTGATGGCGGTAGAACAGCACCGCCAGCGCGCCCACCACGAACCCGGCCAGGGCCGCGAAGCTCATGGCCATCTCACTCATGTCTCCGATGGTAGGTGGCGCTTCCCCAGGGACAGACCCCCTCATCCGTGGATGAACACCCCTTTCCCGGAAAGTTCACTCTGCGGTCGGAGTTCGTTCATCGACCCGCACGTACGGTGACGGCATGCGCGACGCGTACCACGAAGAACTCGACTCGCTGACCGACAAGCTGGTGGAGATGACCCGGCTGACTCGCTCGGCCATCTCCCGCGCCACGACGGCCCTCCTCGACGCCGACCTGCAGCTCGCCGAGAGCGTGATCTCCCGTGACGAGGAGGTGAACGCGACCTTCGCGGACCTGGAGGCGTCGATCTTCGAGCTGATGGCCAGGCAGCAGCCGGTCGCGGTGGACCTGCGCATGGTCATCACGGCGCTGCGCATGGGCACCGACCTCGAACGCATGGGCGACCTCGCCGTGCACGTGGCCAAGGTGGCGCGGCTGCGGCACCCCGAGTCGGCCATCCCGCCGGAGCTGCGCTCGACGATCCTGGAGATGGGGCAGGTCGCCGAGAACCTGGTCACCAAGGCGGGCAGCTGCGTGGCGTCGCGCGATGCCGAATCGGCCATGGAGCTGGACGCCGACGACGACGCGATGGACCGGCTGCACCGCAAGCTGTTCAGGGACATCCTGGCCAAGGACTGGGCGCACGGGGTGGAGCCGGCGATCGACATCACGCTGGTGGGCCGCTACTACGAGCGGTACGCCGATCACGCGGTGCGTGTGGCGCAGGCCGTCGTCTACCTGGTCACGGGTTCGCGACCGAACTGACGGTAGTGGCGGCACGACGCGCAAGGGGTGCGGGACTCCCGCACCCCTTGCGCACGTGTGAGGTCAGCGGCCCTGGTTGGCGACGGCCTCGATGGCGGCCTTGGCGGCCTCGGGGTCGAGGTAGCGGCCGCCCTTGACGGTCGGGCGGAAGTCGGCGTCGAGCTCGTAGACCA
Source organism: Nonomuraea fastidiosa (assembly GCF_042751225.1). Lineage (NCBI taxonomy): Bacteria > Bacillati > Actinomycetota > Actinomycetes > Streptosporangiales > Streptosporangiaceae > Nonomuraea > Nonomuraea fastidiosa. Next base: position 3,702,288 of record NZ_CP170570.1, on the reverse strand, counting down.
GGGGGATGCCGGTCGGGATGTTGAGCCCGGCGATCTCGTCGTCGCCGATGCCGTCGAGGTGCTTGACCAGCGCGCGCAGCGAGTTGCCGTGGGCGGCGACCAGCACGGTGCGGCCGGCCGCGAGGTCGGGGACGATCTCGTCGTACCAGTACGGCAGCATGCGGCCGACGACATCCTTCAGGCACTCCGTGCGGGGCATGAGCTCCGGCGGCAGCAGGGCGTAGCGGGGGTCGCCGGACTGGGAGAACTCGTCGTCGTCCGCGATGGGCGGCGGGGGCACGTCGTAGGAGCGCCGCCACAGCATGAACTGCTCGTCGCCGAACTCCTCGCGGGTCTGCGCCTTGTTCTTGCCCTGGAGCGCGCCGTAGTGGCGCTCGTTGAGCCGCCAGCTCCGCTTGACCGGCAGCCACAGCAGGCCGGCCTTCGACAGCGCGAGGTGGGCCGTCTGGATGGCCCTGGTCAGAAGGCTCGTGTGGACGACGTCCGGGCGCAGCCCGGCCTCCTGGAGCAGCTTGCCGCCGCGACAGGCCTCCTCCTCGCCCTTGGCGGACAGGCTGACGTCCACCCAGCCGGTGAACAGGCCCTTCGCGTTCCAGTCACTCTCGCCATGCCTCAGCAGCACCAAAGTCGCCATGCGGCCCATCCTATGGTTCGCCCGCCGGGCGGCGTTCGGGGTCCGCGAAGCGCGCGAACGCCCGCAGGTTGGCCAGTGACTCGCCGCGCTTGGCCCGCCACTCCCACTCGCGCCTGATCGAGGAGGCGAAGCCCAGCTCCAGCGCCCGGTCGAACCACTCGTCCGAGTACGTCAGCACGCAGCCGAGCAACCGGTCCACCTCCTCCTCCGTGACGGCGGCCAGCGGGATCCTGCCGACCAGGTAGACGTCGCCCACGGGGTCGAGGGAGAAGTGCACGCCGTACATGGAGCCGTTCTTGCCGAGCAGCCAGCGGTAGAACTCGGCGTGGTTCTCGTCCGGCCGGCGGCAGAAGAACGCCTCGACGTGCAGCACCTGCTCGCCGACGATGAGCCAGGTCATGGTGGCGAGCTTGTGCTGTCCGGGCAGCTTGGCGAGGAACGCCCCCGGCCGCGGCTCCTCGTAGGTGACCTCCGCGGCCTTCAGCGCCGCTTCGACGACTTCGCGCATGCCTACCACCCTAGAAGGGACCATGGACGGTACTAGAACAACGTACGGTCAGGCGTTCGGCAGCGCGACCGGCACCTTGTGCAGATGGGCGACGGCGCCGGCGTAGACCTCCATGAGGCGGGCGGCGGTGGCCTGCCAGCCGAAGGCGGCGGCGTGCTCGCGGGCTCCCGCCGCGAGCCGGGCGCGGCGGCGCGGCGCGGCGAGCAGGCGGCGCAGCGCCAGGGCCCAGTCGGCGGGGTCGTGGCCGTTCACGAGCAGGCCGGAGACGCCGTCGCGGACGGCCGTCCGCAGCCCGCCGACGGCCGCGGCGGCCACCGGGGTGCCGCACGCCTGCGACTCCAGCGCGACCAGCCCGAACGACTCGCTGTACGACGGCACGACGGTGACCGTGGCCGCCCGGTACCAGTCGGCGAGCTCCTCCTGGGGAGCGGGCGGCACGAGGCGTACGACGTCGGCGATGCCCAGCTCGGCGGCCAGGTCGGTGAGGAACGACGGACGGGCCAGGCCGTTGCCCGACGGGCCGCCGACGCACGCGACCACCAGCCGCTCGCGCAGCGCGGGCTCGTCGATGAGCATCCTGGAGGCGGCGCGCAGCAGCACGTCGGGGGCCTTGAGCGGCTGGATGCGGCCGACGAACAGCAGCACGTGGGCGTCCTGCGGCAGGCCGAGCCGGCGGCGGGCGGCGCCCTGGGAGGCGGGCCTGAAGACGCTGAGGTTGACGCCTGGGCTCACGACGGCGACCCGGCCGGGGTCGGCGCCGTACAGGCCGATCAGCTCGTCGGCCTCGTCGCCGGTGTTGGCCACCAGGCGGTCGGCGACGTCCACGACCTGCTGCTCGCCGATGACGCGCGCGGCGGGCTCCGGCTTGTCGCCGCGGGCGAGCAAGAGGTTCTTGACCTTGGCCATGGTGTGCATGGTGTGCACGAGCGGCACGCCCCAGCGCTCCTTGGCCAGCCAGCCGACCTGGCCGGACAGCCAGTAGTGGGAGTGGATGACGTCGTAGCGGCCGGCGTCGTACATGGCCTCGGTGCGCAGCACCTCGGACAGGAAGGCGCAGAGCTGGCCGGGCAGGTCGGCGCGGTCCATCTCCTCGTACGGGCCCGCGGTGAGGTGGCGGACGAGGACGCCGGGCGCGATCTCGGCGACGGGAGGCAGGTCGCGGGCGGTGGCGCGGGTGAAGATCTCGACCTCGACGCCGAGGCGGGCCAGGCGCTTGGCGGATTCGACGATGTAGACGTTCATCCCGCCGGCGTCGCCCGTGCCGGGCTGGTCCAGCGGCGACGTGTGCATGCTGATGGTCGCGACCCGCCTGACCCGTCGTCGCCTCACTCGACACCACCTCCAGACGAAATACAACTGTCCCAACATTTCTGACATTCCCGACAGATGGTCATATGCGGGGGTACAAAGTCGTGCCTCCCGGCTCCTGGCAGGATGGAGGGCATGCGCAGAACAGCTGTGGTGACCGGTGCGAGCAGCGGCATCGGTGAGGCGACCGCGCGCCGGCTCGCCGCCGAGGGTTACGACGTGGTGGCGGGCGCACGGCGCCGCGACCGGCTGGAGAAGCTGGCCGCGGACGTGCCCGCGATCAGGCCGGTGACGCTGGACGTGACCTCGCAGGAGTCGGTGGACGAGCTGGTCGCCGGGCTTGAGCGCTGCGACGTGCTCGTCAACAACGCGGGCGGGGCGCTCGGACTCGAGCCGGTCGCCGAGGCCAGGCTCGACGACTGGCAGCGGATGTACGACGTGAACGTGCTCGGCACCCTGCGCATGACCCAGGCGCTGATCCCCAAACTCATCGAATCCGGCGACGGCGTGCTGGTGCTGCTCACCTCGACGGCCGGGCACGTCGCGTACGAGGGCGGCGGCGGTTACGTCGCGGCCAAGCACGCCCAGCGCACCATGGCCGAGACCCTGCGCCTTGAGCTGGTCGGTCAGCCGGTGCGGATCGTCGAGATCGCACCCGGCATGGTCAAGACCGAGGGCTTCGCGGTCACCAGGTTCCGCGGCGACGAGGCGGCCGCCGCCCGCGTCTACGAAGGCGTGCCCGACCCGCTGACCTCCGACGACGTGGCCGACGCCATCGCCTGGTGCGTCACCCGCCCCGCCCACGTCAACATCGACCGCCTGGTCATCCGCCCGCGCGCCCAGGCCGCGCAGCACAAGGTCCACCGCGTCAGTGGCTAGACCGGCCAAGCCGGTCGGCACGATCACCCGGGGCACGACGGGCCACAACCGGCTGCGGCGCGGGGACCGCTGGATCGCCGCCGTGCACGGCCGGCTGCTGCGGGCGGCCGAGCGGCCCCTGGTGGTGGACCTCGGCTACGGCGCCTCCCACACCACGACGCTCGAGCTGTTCACCCGGCTGCGCCGGGTGGCGCCGGGCGTCGAGGTGATGGGCATCGAGATCGACCCGGAGCGAGTGGCGCTGGCCCGGCCGTACGAGCGGGAGGGCCTGAGCTTCCGGCTCGGCGGGTTCGAGCTGCCGGTGCCGCGCCCGCCCACGCTCGTACGCGCCTTCAACGTGCTACGGCAATACGCCGAGGACGAGGCGTGGCACTACTGGGACGTGCTGCGCGGTCGTCTCGCGCCGGACGGCGTGCTCGTGGAGGGCACCTCGTCGGAGAACGGGCGGCGGGCGGTCTGGGTGGGACTGACCGCGCAGGGCCCGCAGACCGTCACGTTCTCCGCCCGTTTCGCGGACTTCGAACGGCCGTCCGACCTGGCCGACCGGCTGCCCAAGACGCTCATCCACCGCAACGTCCCCGGCGAGCGGATCCACGCGTTCCTCAGCGACTTCGACCGGGCGTGGGCGGTCAGCGCGCCCTACGGTGCGCACGGGCGGCGGCAGCGCTGGCTCGCGGCCATCGGCGAGCTGTCGCGCACCTGGCCGGTGCCCGCGCACCCGCCGCTGGGCGGCGTCGCCCGCTGGCGACTCGGCGAGCTGACCCTGCCGTGGTCAGCGGTCGCCCCCCGCTGAGCGGCGACGGAAGATCCCGCAGGGCGCCGTGACCCGCTAGAGGCACGCCTCGAAGGCGGCGTACGCGGCGGCGTCGAACAGCACGAACCGCACCTCGCGCACCGACGTGTCCGCCGCCCGCACCGCGTCGAGCGCGATGCGGGCGGCGTCGTCGACCGGCCAGCCGTACAGGCCGGTCGAGATCGCGGGGAAGGCCACCGACGCCGCCCCCAGCTCGTCGGCCACCCGCAGCGACTCGACGTGGCAGGAGGCCAGCAGCTCGGAACGGTCCTCAGAGCGCGAGTAGACGGGCCCGACGGTGTGGATGACCCAGCGCGCGGGCAGCCGGCAGGCCGTGGTGGCCACGGCCCGGCCGGTCGGCAGGCCCCCGCCGTACTGTCCGGCCCTGAGCCTCCTGCACTCCTGGAGGATCTCGGGGCCGCCCCTGCGGTGGATCGCGCCGTCCACGCCGCCGCCGCCCATGAGCGAGGAGTTGGCGGCGTTGACGATCGCGTCCACCTGCTGCTCGGTGATGTCGCCTCGGATCAGCGTGAGTTCCATGGCACCGAGCCTGCCAAATCCGCGCCTGCCGAACCCGCGCCTGCCGAATCAGCCGCGCGCCACGAGCACGTTGACGTCGAGCGGCAGCGCCCGCACGTCCTCCAGCGTGAACCCGGCGCCGGCGAGCAGGTGCTCGTACTCGGCGCGGGTACGCTCGCGGCCCGCGCCGTTGTTCACCAGCATGTGCACGTCCCACGCGATGGCGAGCGCGCCGGGCGCGTCGTGCGGCCGGTCGGGGACGAGCCGCTCGATCACCAGCAGCCGCCCGCCGTCGGGCACGGCCCTGCGGCAGCCGGCCAGCACGCGCGCGGCGGGCTCGTCGTCCCAGTCGTGCAGGATCCGCGAGAGCAGGTAGACGTCGCCGCCGGGCGGCACGTGCTCGAAGAAGTCGCCCGCCACGAAGTCGCAGCGTTCGGCCAGGCCGGCCTCGGTGAGGGCGGCGCGGCCGCGCTCGACCGCCCCCTGGCTGTCGAACAGCGTGCCGCGCAGCCCCTCGGCCTGGGACAGGACGGCGGCCAGCAGCGCGCCGCGGCCGCCGCCGACGTCCACCACGTGGCGGTGCCGGGTGAAGTCGTAGACCTGCGGCACCTGCGTGAAGAACGACGTGCCGCAGGCCATGGCCCGGTCGAAGGCCGCGCCCATGTCGGGGTGCTCGGCGGTGTGGTCGAAGAACGGCTTGCCGTAGACGTGCTCGAAGCCCGGCCTGCCGGTTCGCACCGCGTACGCGAGCGCGCCCCACGAGGCGTAGAACGGGCCCGCGTAGAACAGCGCGAGGTCGGCCAGCGATTCGGGGTGGCGGCGCGACAGCAGCGCGCCGGTGGGCGTCAGCGCGTACGCGCCGCCCATGCCCTGCTCGACCAGGTCGTGGCTCTCCAGCAGGCGCAGCAGCCGGTAGAGCGCGCCCGCGTGCACGCCGCACTCGCGGGCCAGCTCGCCGCAGGTCAGCCGCCGCTCGTACAGGCGGTCGGCCACGCCCAGCTCGGCCATCGCGGCCACCGCCTGGGTGAGCCAGGCGCCGGTGAGCCTGCTCAGCACCGCGCGCTGCGCCCCGTCGTCAGCCATCGGCCACCAGCTCAGGCGTGCGCGCCAGGTGTGAGCGCAGGACGTGGGGATAGTGGCCGGCGCAGGCCAGCTCGACCCGGCCGGGCCAGGCGGTCGGCCGGCTGAAGTACAGCACGGTGCGGCCGCCCCTGGCCTCGTCCTCGTACGGGTTGAACCCGCCGCCGTCGGGTGCGAACCCGAGCACCGAGGTGAGCAGCCTGCCGAGGCCGCGCACCACGATCTCGTCGGGTGCGAGCACTTCGAGCGCGAGGTGCGTCTCCTCGTTGCGCTCGCGTTCGCGGGCCGCGACGCGCGCGAGCCCCGGGCCGGGTTCGGGGACGAACACCTCCAGCGCGGGGCCGCCCGCGGCGCGGACGGCGTAGACGATGGCGATGGGCAGGTCGAGGTCGTAGCGCTCGGCCAGCCGCCGCCGCACGACGGTGCTGGGGCAGGTGCGCAGGATCTCGAAGCCGCGCGCCCGCAGTGACGCGCGCAAATCGTCGATCGTGCTGGGGAACAGCAGGATCGCGGCGTGGTCGATCCGGCAGTGCCGCTCGAGCGCGGCCTGCATGGAGGGGGTGACGCCCGGCTCGCGGGCGAAGACCGCCCACGTCTGCAGCCGCCACATGAGCTGGTCGAGCCGCCGCTCGTCTACCAGGTCCACGCTCGGCGCACTCTCTTGTCGATTACGGATGGTGACACCGAAGCAACGTTAGGGAGTCTCAAGCCCCGGATGCCAGCTCGACACGTTGTAGAGCTAATCTGAAAGACGTGAAGGGTCTTGGCGAGCTTGAACGCAGCATCATGGACATCCTCTGGGCGGAGAGCAAGGCGCTGACCGCCCGCGAGGTCGGCAAGCTGATTGCCGATCGCGACCTCGCACCCACGACGGTCATGACCGTTCTCGACCGCCTCACCCGCAAGGGCTTCCTCCAGCGCACCCGCGACGGGCGGGCGTGGAGATATCAGCCGGCCGAAAGCCGTGACGCATACATCGCCGAGCTTATGCTGGAGGCGTTGGACATGACGGGCGACCGATCGGCCGCCCTGACCCGCTTCGCCCAGGCCGTGTCGGGCCCGGAGGCGGAGATCCTGCGCAAAGCCCTTGAGGAGCTGGAGGAAGAGTGATCACGGCAGTGGTGCTGGCGGCGCTCGCCACGGCGTGCGCGGTCGGCTCCTGGCGTTTCACCACGGCTCGATGGACCTCCCGGGCCCCCAGGCTGGCCATCATCGTCTGGCAGTCACTCGGCCTCGCCTGGGGGCTCGCCACCACGGGCGCCATGCTCGCCTTCGCGGTCCAGCCCTATGGCACCGGCGTCATCCCGGGGCTCGCCGCGTTCGCGCGGGGCGAGACCCCTCCGCAGGCGTGGGACCCGCTCCACGTGCTCGCGCTGATCGCCGGGCTCACCGCGCTCGCGGTGCTGGTCGCGGTGCTGATCACCGCGGGCGTGCAGGCGCTGCGGGCCCGCCGCAGGCACCGCATGCTGCTCGCGCTGACCTCGCACGACGACCCGGGCGTGCCGGGCGTGCGGGTGCTCGCCCATCCCAGCGCCGCCGCCTACTGCGTGCCGGGCCTGCGCTCGCAGGTCGTGGTGAGCGAGGGCGCGCTCAAGCTGCTGTCGGAGGACGAGCTGGCCGCCGTGCTCGCTCACGAGGCGGCCCACGTACGCGAGCGCCACGACCTCGTGTTGCTGCCGTTCGCCGCGCTGCGCAGGGCGCTGCCCTGGTCGAAGGTCGTCGCCGACGCGCAGGCCCAGGTCGAGCTGCTGGTCGAGATGGCCGCCGACGACCGGGCGCGCCGCTACTGCTCGCCGCGCCGGCTGGCGACGGCGTTGCTGCGCTTCGGCACGGCGGGCGCGATGCCGACGCCGCAGGGCATGCTCGGCGTCCACGCGAGCCATGTCATGGCCAGGGTGGATCGCCTGGTCAAGCCGCTTCCCGAGCTGGCGGCACACGTACGGTACGGGTACATCGCGCTGTCTGTGACGTTGGTCACCAGCGCCCCGCTTCTCTGGTTCCTGCAGCTCTGACGCTTGCAGGTGTTAACCGCCGTGTTTGCAATTGCAAGCACGGCGAGGCAGACTGTGGGTATGGCACTACCCAAAGTCGGCTCGATCGGTGAATACATCCGCGAGCAGCGGCAGCAGGCGAAGATCTCGCTGCGCCAGCTCGCCGCGGCGGCCGGGGTCTCCAACCCCTACCTGAGCCAGATCGAGCGCGGCCTGCGCAAGCCGAGCGCGGAGATCCTCAACCAGATCGCCAAAGGTCTGCGGATCTCCTCGCAGGCGCTCTACGTGCAGGCGGGCCTCATCGAGGACCGTGAGCCGCCCAGCGACGTGCTCACCGCGATCAGGGCCGACCCGCATCTCACCGAACGCCAGCGTCAGGTGCTGATCGACATCTACGAGTCGTTCCGCAAGGAGCAGCAGGCCGGGGACGAGCAGACCTCCCAGAATGCCCGTCCCCAGCGCGACTCCCGGTCGGACGACGAGCCGCTGCCCGAGGAGTATCGCGCCGCTCTTGAGCCCTATGCGGCGCCCTCGCGCGACGACAACGTCACCCAGGAAACCAAGGAAGGTTAACCCATGACGCTCGCCACCGAAGTCAAGAAGCTCACCGAGTCCAAGCCGTTCTACGCCGTCGCCGGCGTCGGCGACTACGCCGTGGAGAAGCTGCGCGAGCTGCCCGAGCACCTGCAGAAGCTCCAGTCCCGCCGCTTCGAGCTGGCCAAGGAGCTGCCGGTCAAGGCCCGCGAGTACGCCGACAAGGCCGAGGGCATCGCCAGGGAGCTGCCCGGAAAGGCCCGCACGTACGCCGACCAGCTCACCCACAAGGCGAGCGAGGTCTACGAGGAGTTCGCCACCCGTGGCCGCCGCGTGGTCAGCAAGACCACCGGTGAGGCCGCGCTGGAGCTGGAAGAGGTGTCCGTGGCCGCCGAGCCGCCGGTCGCCGAGCCGGTCAAGCCGGCCAGGAAGCCGCGTTCTTCGAGCACGGCGGGCACGACGGGCAAGGCGAAGGCCTGACCCGCTGTTCCCGGCCCGTCTCCCTTCGGAGACGGGCCACTTTCCGCTTACGGGGGTGCCCGCGCGCGCAGGGCGCCTATTAGGCTGAAGCCGTTTGCATCGAGGCGTTGGGCGGAGACGACTACATGAACATGATCTACGGGGTCTTCAACCTCCTCTTCCTGGTGCTGGCCATTGCCATCTTCTGCATGTCGGCCTACGCGCTCGTGCACGCCATGAGGGTGCCCGCCAACGCCTTCATCGCGGCGGGCAAGCTGCAGAAGAACCTGTGGCTGCTGATCCTCGCCCTGGCCGCGCTGTTCTCCGCCGGCAGCGCGCTGAGCTACTTCCAGGCCTTCATGGCCGTCGGCAGCGCCGCGTTCATCGGCATCGGGCTCGGCATCTTCTCGATCGCCGCGGTCATCGCGGCGACCGTCTACATCGTCGATGTGAAGCCTGCCGTCAAGGGCATGGGCGGCCGGGGCAACAGCGGCCCCTACGGCCCCTGGTAAAGGCCCTGATCCTGGCGGCGGGCCTTGAGCTCGCCGGCCAGCCAGGCGGCGAGCCGCTCGTGCCCGGCGCGCGTCGGGTGGATGCCGTCGGGCAGCACCGCTTCGGGCGGCCATGTCATGTGCAGGGGGTCGAGGAAGGGCACCTTCTGGGCGGCGGCGGCCTGGGCGAGCGCGTCGCGCACGCCGTACGCCTTGCGCGGCGGGTCCTCCATCCAGATGGGCCCCACCATGACCGTCTCGGTGCCGGGCCAGTGGGCGCGGACTTTGGTGAGCAGCGCGGCGGCGGCGCCGCGCACCTCGTCGGGGCTCCAGCGGCGGTCGTTGTGTCCGCCGGAGATGACGAGCAGGTCGGGGGCGGGCCGCCAGGACAGCTCCAGCTCGTACGAGCGCTCGAACGTCCGCCCCGCCCGCCCGGCGTTGCAGAACCCGGTGCCGCCGGCCCCCGCGATGATCGGCTGCCAGCCCATCAGCCTGCCGGTGTGCGCGGCGTAGGTCTCCCAGCGCGGCACCGGCCCGGAGCCCACGGTGAAGCTGTCGCCCACGAACATCAGCACGGGCGCGGACTGCCCGGCCCCGCGCGCCGGACCGGCACCGCAGGCCGGCAGGGCGAGCAGCGCGAGCACCGCGGCGTATCGCGTAAGCCTCCGCATGACCACCCCAGGGGACTAGGCTGCCGATATGAGCACCGATCTCCACGGACGTACGCAACGACTGGAGTTGTCCGACCAGAATCTGCGTGACTTCGAGGCCGTCGTCCTGGACGCCACACCCGAGGGCATCGTGCTGAGCAGGTCGGCATTCTATCCAGGTGGGGGCGGCCAGCCGGCGGATCACGGCGTTCTGATCTGGCAGGGTGTCGAGACGCGCATCGTGGGAGCTCGCAAAGGCGACGATCTCTACCTGATTCCGGCAGAGGGCGATCCGATCCCGCCGGTCGGCACGGTCGTCAAGGGCGCGGTGGCCGACGAGCGGCGCTCGGCCCTCATGCGTACGCACTCCGGGCTCCACGTGTTGTGCGGCGTGGTGTTCAGGGACTACGGCTGCCTGGTCACCGGCGGCAACATGGAGCCGCTCACCGCGCGCATGGACTTCAACCTGCCGGAGGTGCCGCCCGGCTTCAAGGAGACCGTCGAGGCGGCCTGCAACGCCGAGATCGCCGCCGACCGGCGCATCGACGTGCGGGTGCTGCCCCGGGCGGAGGCGTTCGCCATCCCCGACATCGTCCGCACCGCCACCAACCTCGTGCCGGAGAGCGTGCAGGACGTGCGCATCGTCGACATCGTGGGCCTCGACACGCAGGCCGACGGCGGCACCCACGTGGCCTCCACCAAGCAGATCGGCCGCATCGAGGTGACCAAGGTCGAGAGCAAGGGGAAGGGCTTCCGCCGCCTGCGCATCCGCATCGCCGACTAGCCGATCACCGCGAGCCGATCACTGTGGCCAGGCCGTCCAGCAACGGCTGGAGGCCGAACTCGAAGAGCCGGTCGAGGTCGAGGTCGAAGTCGTCGCCGAGCTCACGGATGAGCGTGCCGAAGGCCGGATGGTCGCCCGACTCGGCGAACCCGCGCAGGATCGGCTGCTGGGCGTCCATCCACTCGTCTGCGCTCATGCCGGTGCTGGCGCGGGCCCGGCGTTCGCGCTCCAGGTTGACCGCGATGCCCTGCACGTAGCTGAAGAGCAGGGTGTGCACGTACATCTTGGTCACCGGGTCGAGGCCGGTGCCTTCCAGGGCGCGCATGGCCCATTCGGTGTGCTCCAGCAGGGACGGCGAGGGCATCGGCCGGGTCAGCGAGGTCGTGTGGGCCAGCCAGGGGTGCGCGCGGTAGGCGGCCCACTGCGTCCTCGCGGAGATCTCCAGCCCGGCGCGCCAGCTCTCCGGCCGCCCGCCGGGCAGCGGGAAGTCCTCGATCACCGCCCCGACCATGAGCATGACCAGCTCGTCCTTGCCGCCCACGTGACGGTAGAGGGACATGGTGGCCACGCCGAGCCGGGTGGCCAGGCCCCGCATGGTCAGCTCATCAAGACCCTCCTCGTCGGCGATCTCGACGGCCGCGCGCACGATGCGCTCGCGGGTCAGGTCGTCATCCGACAACGCGCGCGGCACCTTGCGGGTGCGGCTCTCCGCCACGACCGTGCCCACCCGGGGCTCGGCGACCACGACGCCCTCCCTGGCCAGCAGCGTGAGCGCCTTCGCGGCGGTGGCCAGCGCGACGTTCCAGTCTCTGGCGAGCTGCCTGGTCGAGGGCACCCGCTCACCGGGTCGGAGCCTGCCGTCGGCGATGCGCCGCTTGATGTCGGCGGCGATGCGGGCGTGCGGCGGGACGCTCTCGCCTGAGCCTGTCGCCATCTAACCTCCTGTACTAGTACAGATCTTCCCCACTATAGCTTGCTACCTGCTGTATGTACTTCGTACATTCAGTTCTGCGTACAACGTCAACAGCAAGGAGCGTGACGGTGAAGATTCTGGTTTCCGGCTCGGGCGTGGCGGGTGCGGTGCTCGCGCACTTCCTGGGGCGCGCGGGCGCCGACGTGACGGTCGTCGAGCGGGCCCCGGGCCTGCGCACGGGCGGGCAGCCCATCGACATCAGGGGCGCGGCGCTCACCGTGGCGGAGAGCATGGGCGTGCTGGAGGAGGTCAGAGCGCTGCGTACGACGCCGCGCGGCATGTCCATGGTGGACCGCGACGGCAACGAGCTGATGCGCGACACCGAGGCGACGATCAGCGGCGGCCGGATCGACGGCCCCGACATCGAGATCATGCGCGGCGACCTGGTCTCCGTGCTCGCCACCGCGAGCCCGGCCCGCCGGGTCTACGGCGACTCGATCGCCACCCTGACAGAGGACGGCGAAGTGACCTTCGAAGGCGGCGGGCGCGACCGCTACGACTACATCATCGGCGCCGACGGCCTGCACTCGCGGGTGCGCGCGCTGGCCTTCGGCCCCGAGCCGCGCTACATCCACCACCTCGGCCAGTACATCTCCGTCTTCACCACCGACAACTTCCTCGGCCTCGACCACTGGCAGACCTGGTTCAACGAGGGCGACGCGGGCGGCGTCGCCTTCAGCGACCGCGACCGCGCCAAGATGATCGTCAACCTGGGCTTCGAGAGCGCGCCCATCGCCTACGACCACCGCGACGTCGAGCAGCAGAAGCGGCTGATCGAAGAGCGCTGCGGACGGCTGTGGGAGGCCCCCAGGCTGATCGAGGCGATGTGGAAGGCCGACGACTTCTCCTTCGGCCCCATCGCCCAGGTCAGGATGGACCGCTGGAGCACGGGCCGGGTGGCGCTGGTCGGCGACGCCGGCTACTGCGCCTCGCCGCTGTCCGGGCAGGGCACCAGCCTGGCCATGGTGGGGGCGTACGTGCTGGCCGAGGAGCTGCTGGCGGGACCCGAGGGCGCGGGCGAGCGTTACGAGCGGCGCATGCGGCCGTTCGTGGCGGCGAACCAGGCGCTCGCCACGGAGAACCCGGGCGGACCCGCCCCGATGGAGAGCGTGCAGCGGGCGGCGAACGCGATCTCGCTCGGCTGAGCCGTTCCCGTCGCGATCCGGTCATGCGGAGGTAGATTCATGGCGTGACCGAGCTCGTGCGGTGGGAACTCGAAGACGGCGGCTCCGTACTGATCGAGACCGGCTCCGACGAAGAGCCGGGAGGAGGGTGGGAGTCCGCCGGCATCGGCGCAGGCACCATCCGCCAGGCCAAGCTGCGGCTGGAGGAATCGCTCTCCGACGTGCGGGACGCCGCGGCGGCGGCGCTGAGGACGTTCCGCGAGCTGCCGATCGGGCCCGACGAGGTCGAGCTGGAGTTCGGGGTGAAGCTCCAGGGCGAGGTCGGGGCGGTGGTCGCCAAGGGCAAGGCGGAGGGCCAGCTCGTCGTCAGGCTCCGCTGGCAGGCCCCCGGCAGGAACGACGGGGCGGCCTCCGACCGGAGCGACCGGCAGGCCCCCGGCCGTACCGACCAGAGCGGCTGAGCGTGAAAGGGGCGTGGCGCGCCCGCGTCCACGGGCCGGACCGCACCCTGGGCGCCGGATTCCTGGTCGCACCCGACCTGGTGCTCACCTGCGCCCACGTGGTGCTCGAAGAGACCGCACCGTTGGTGTCCTTCCCCCAGGCGGGCAGGGGCGACCTGCTCGGGCTGCGGGCGACCGTCCACATGATGGGCCCCTGGCGGGCTCAGGACGACCTCGGCGACGTCGCCGTGCTGAGGCTCGAACGCGCCGTGGACATCGGCCCGGCCAAGCTGGTGACGCATGCGAGTCCGCAGGGCGGTTACGTGGCTCACGGCTTCCTGCGGCCGGGCGATCACACCGGCGCCCCGCTGGAACTCGTGCTCACCACCACCGACCTGTTCGGCGAGTGGCAGCACGTCCGCGCCGCCACCGCCCACGCCGAGATCCCCGACAAGGGCTTCAGCGGCGCGGCCGTCTACGACCACGAGACCGGCGACGTGATCGGCATGTTCACCGACAAGGCCACGTCCGCGACGAGGCTCACCGGCCGGATGCTGCCCGTCTCGTCCATCCGCCGCCACTGGGAGGAGCTGGACGACGTCCTCGACCTGCCCTGGCTGTCGCAGGACGAGCGGCGCGAGCTGCGCCGGATCGTGGCGGCGGCCGGGGCCGGCACGGACCTGCGCGAGCTGGTGCAACGGGTCTTCCCCGGCAGCGGCGCCCACCCCGACTTCCGCTCGGTGTGGGACGCGATCCGGCACGTCGCCGAAGAGCTGCCCGGGGAGGACCGGCTGCGCCGGTTCCTGTACGAGCTGGTCAAGACGCTCACCCCGGAGCCGGCCTGCGACGACCTTCGCCGGTGGATCCGCGAACACCTCGACACGGCCGACATCCTGCGTGCCCAGAGCGAGCTGGCCGAGCGTCTGGAGGCCCTGGGCAAGTTCGACGAGGCCAGGGAGCGGTGCGAGGAGGTGCTGCGCCGCTACAAGGGCTCGGAGACCGCGTACGGCGCCGAGTACCTGCTGCTCCTGCACCGCTTCGCGATGGTCCTGGCCCGCCTCGGCGACTACCCGCAGGCCCTGGAACTGACGCGGCGCACCATGGAGTACTTCCGCGAGCACGGCGACGAGCGCGTGCTGCTGCGCGTCGCCACCGACCGGGCCCGCGTCCTGCACGACGCGGGCGAGCTGCGGGCCGCGCAGTCCCTCATGGACGAGGCGCTGGAACGCTGGACGGCGGCGGCCGACCCGCTCGACGTGCTGGCCGCCCGCACCGTACGCCTGTCGGCGCGCAACAAGCTCGGCCACTTCCTGGAGACGAGGAAAGAGGCCGCGAAGATCGTCGAGGACTACCGGGCACTCGGCCACGAGCTGCACCCGGGGTGCCTCGACGCCATGATGGTGCAGGCCACGGCGCTGATCATCCTCGACTACCCGTCACGCGAGGTGCCGCAGAACGAGGCCAAGGCCATCGAGCTCATGGAGCACGTCCACCGGGTCCGCGAGGCCGAGCTCGGCCGCGACAACCCGCACACGCTCGCGGCGGCGGCGATGTACGGCCGCACCCTGATCAGGGCCAAGCGCGAAAGCGCGGGCCTTGCGATCCTGAAGGAGACGGCGGCCCGGCTGGAGCGGCGGCTGGGCGCCGAGCATCCCGTCCTGCTCGAAGCCCGCCACTGGTACGCCCAGGGCCTGCTCGCCGACAACCAGTTCAAAAGGGCCGCCACGGTCTTCTCCGACGTGCTCGAAGGCCGTCGCCGCATCCTCGGCGACGACCACATCGACACCCTGGTCACCCAGTGCCGGCTGGCGGCCTCGACAGCGCTGCAGGGCCGCATGGCGATGTTCCGCGCGATACCGCTCGCCTACCAGGCGCTCACCACGGCGCTCAAAGGCGGCTACCGGCACCGGCTCGACCTGGTCGGCGACGGCCTGTCCTCGCTGCTCCTCACCACCGTCTTCGCGCCGATCCTGCAGCTTTTCAGCATCGTGGAGCCCCGCGCGCACCCGCCGACGTGGCCGGAGGACAACTGACGGTGACAAACTAAGACGAACCGATACGATGTCCCGCCATGACGGGTTTCAGACTCACGATGGCCGCCCTTACGGCCACCGCTCTGACGTTGACCACCGCCCCGGCCGCCGCGGCGGCTCAGGCAGGGATCACGGATGAGGTGACGCTGACCCTAGGCAAGAACGGCACCCTGCACGTGGTCGAGAAGATCGGCGGGGCGTCGGGAGAGCTCAAGCGCACGTTCATCACCAGGACGCGCTACGACGACACCAGCGACCGCCTCTACCAGATCTCGAACGTCAAGGGCGGCACCCTGTCGGGCGACGTGCTCACCGTGACGGGCGAGACCGTCGAGTACGACGTCAAGGGCGCGGTGACGCCGACGGGCGGCATCGAGGAGCTGCGCTGGTTCGCGGTCGGCGGCTGGAATCAGCCGGTCACCAAGGCCACCGTGCACGTCAAGGGCCCAGGCCAGGTGCAGAACCTGTCGTGCTTCGCCGGTGCGCTGACCTCGGCCATCGGCTGCACCTCCGCCTCGATGGACCACGAGGCCATCCAGGCCGACTTCGAGCAGGAGAACCTCGCCCCCGGCGAGGCGCTGACCGTCGTCGTCGGCTACCCCAAGGGCGCCACCGGCGCCCAGCCCATCCTGGACCGGCGGTTCTCGCTGTCGGCCGCCTTCACGCTCAACGCCGTCACCGGCGGCGCCCTGGCCGCCCTGCTGGTGCTGCTGCTCGGCGGCGTGGCGCTGCTCTACTGGACGCGCGGGCGCGATGCCAGGGCCGCGGGCCACGAGGGCGCGGTCAACCCCGTGCAGAACGGCCAGTTCACCCCGCCCGAAGGGGTGCGGCCCGGCCAGATCGGCACGCTGGTGGACGAGCAGGCCGACGTCATCGACGTCACCGCCACCATCGTGGACCTCGCCGTCCGCGGCTATTTGCGCATCGACGAGCAGCCGCGGCAGACGTACGACGCGCCGGACTGGATGCTCGTCAAGCTGCACCACGCGCCGGTCGACGCGCTCCTGCCGTACGAGCGGGCGCTCTATGACGCCATCTTCGAGGGCCGCGACGCGGTGCTGCTGTCGCAGCTTTCCGGCACGTTCGCGAGCCATCTGGGCAAGGTGCGCGACGCGCTCTACGCCGACGTGGTCAAGCAGGGCTGGTTCGCCCGCAGGCCCGACACCGAGCGCACCCGCTGGACCACGATCGGCGTGGTGCTCATCGTCGTCGGGCTGCTGGCCACCGCCGCGCTGGCCTGGTTCACCACGTACGGGCTGCTCGGCCTGGCCGTCATCATCGCGGGCGGCGCGCTGGCGGTCGGCGGGCAGTACATGCCGGCCAAGACCGCCAAGGGCTCGGCCGCGCTCGCGCAGACCATGCGCTTCCGCGAGTACCTGTTCTCCGGTGAGCTGGGCAATGTGCCCGAGCAGCACCGGGTGGAGCTGTTCTCCCGCTACCTGCCGTACGCCGTGATCTTCGACGGGGTCGAGCACTGGTCGCGGGTGGTGGCCTCCGTCACCGGGAACGGGCAGCAGGCGGACAACCTGTACTGGTATCACGGGCCGGCGGAGTGGGACCTGTCGAAGTTCGCCGGGTCGATGCGTACGTTCACCACGACGACGTCGGGCGCCATCTCCGCCACCCGCCAGTTCCGCAGCCTCTAGCGCACCCTCAGCTCGCCGACGGGACGGCCGCCGCCCAGCACGGCGGGCGCGCCCAGCTCGGCCAGCTCGGGCGCGTCCAGGCCCACCGAGCGCAGCGCGGCCACGGTGACCGGGGTGCGGGCGCGCCCGTACCCGTCCTCCACCTTGATCGCGCCGGCCCGGCCGTCCTCGAACGCGAACGCCTCGAACGCCTCCGCCCCGGCCTTCACCATCAGGCCGGGCAGGGCACGCATGAGCTTGGCCTCGGGCCGGTCGGTGCCCGAGGTCCACTCCGGGTAGGTGCGCATGGCGTCGAAGATCTTGCGCTCGTACGAGTCGGGCGACGACAGCGGGAACGCGCGGAACGCCTTGACCACCCCGAGCATCGAGACGAAGAACAGCGGCGCCCCGCACCCGTCCACACCCGACGCGGCGACCCGCTCGCCGGTCAGCTCCTCCACGGTCTCCCTGATCGCGCGCTGCAGCGGGTGCGCGGGCTCCCGGTACGTCTCCAGCGGCCAGTCGTTGACGGCGCAGGTGGCCAGCATGGCCGCGTGCTTGCCCGAGCAGTTCATGTAGACCCGCCCGCGCTCGGTCACCGCCCGGTCGAACGGGTAGTCCTCAGGGCACTGCAGCGCCGACTCGTCGAGCCCCGCGTCCGACAGGATCTTCCTGACGCCCTCCACGTGGAAGGGCTCGCCCGAGTGGGAGGCGCAGGCCAGCGCCAGCAGTTCGTCCTCCAGGCGCAGCCCGGCACGCAGCATGCCGAGCGCCTGAAGCGGCTTCATCGACGACCGTGGCGAGGCCGGCACGTGCACCGCACCTCTGGTCTCGACCGGGCGCGCCTGGGCGTCCACGGTCAGCACGCGGGCCAGATGCGTGGACTCCACGAACCCGGACCGGACGACTTCCACAATCATCGACATGTTCACAACCCCTTTCGACACGAGTGTATGGAGGGGTTTGTCCTGGTCCAGAATGGGTGCCCATGCGAGCAGTCGTACAGAGAGTCAGGTCGGCCTCGGTCGAGGTCGAGGGGCGCACGGTCGGAGCCATCACGGAGCCCGGCCTGCTGGTGCTGGTCGGGGTCACGCACACCGACACGCGGGCCGAGGCCGCCAAGCTCGCCGCCAAGCTGTGGGGGCTGCGCATCCTGCACGGCGAGAAGTCCTGCTCCGACGTGTCGGCGCCGCTGCTGGTGATCAGCCAGTTCACGCTGTACGGCGACGCCCGCAAGGGCCGCAGGCCCACCTGGCAGGCCGCGGCCCCCGGCCCGGTCGCCGAGCCGCTGGTCGACGCCGTGGTGGAGGAGCTGCGGGCGCTGGGCGCCCACGTGGAGACGGGCAAGTTCGGGGCCGACATGCAGGTGTCCCTGGTCAATGACGGCCCCATCACGGTCATCCTGGAGATGTGACCCCTTCATGGGGCGTTGAGGTCTAGCGGATGCGGCGGCGCAGCGCCGGGTCGATGCTGACGTTGCGCCCTGCGTCCGGCGGCACCACGACCTCCTGGGCGGCGGCCACCCCGCCGGCCAGGAGCTGCGCGTCGACCGGCACCGTACGCTTGATCACCGCCAGCGCGATCGGCCCCAGCTCGTGGTGGCGGGCCGACGAGCCCACCACACCGACCTCCTGGCTCTCGAAGATCACCGGAGCGCCGTGCGGCGGCAGCGTGTCGACGCTGCCGTCGAGGTGGAGGAAGACCAGGCGGCGCGGCGGATGCCCGAGGTTGTGCACCCGCGCCACCGTCTCCTGGCCGCGGTAGCAGCCCTTGCTGAGGTGGACGGCCGTGCCGATCCAGCCCACCTCGTGGGGGATCGTCTTGTGGTCGGTCTCGAAGCCGAGCCGCGGCCGGTGCGCCTCGATCCGCAGCGCCTCGTACGCCCACAGACCGGCCAGCGGCCGCCCCATGTGCTCACCCAGCTCGGACCTGGGCACCAGGAAGTCCTCATTCGCCGTGGAGAGCACCGCGAGGTCGTCGGCCCGCGACACCTCCACCCGCAGCATGAACCGCATGCGGTCGAGGTAGTCGATCAGGCTCTGCGCGGTGCCGGGCTCGACGTGGGCGAGCACGCTCTCGCCGTCGTCCACCAGCGTCAAGTGGTGCTGCACGCGGCCCTGCAGGTCGAGGTCGAGCGTCTGCGTCCACTCGCCGGGCTGCAGCGTGTCGAGCTTTTGCGAGGTCAGGTCGTTGAGCCATTTCAGCCGGTCGGCGCCGGAGATGCGGACCACCTCGCGGTTGCTGCGGTCGACGATCGCCTCCCCCTTGGCCAGCGCGCGCTGCTCGGCGAACAGGTCGCCGTAGTGGGCGGCTACGTCGGAGTCCGGCGCGTCCGCCGGGACCGCGCCGGGGAGATCGAGCAGAGGGCTACGCATGCCTTCCAGGCTATCCGCACCGGAGATCGTGCCGTCGCCGCCCCGGCCGGGTCGTCCATGCGGCGGCCCGGATCAGTGGAAGCCGCTGCGCCGGCCCCGTCGGCGAGGGCCGACGCGCCGGCTTGGTCAGCGGCAGTCGCGGCAGCGGCCGAACACCGTCAGGTGGCGGACGTCGGCCACGAATCCCATCTCCTTGTCGAGCCCCTCCACCAGCCCGTCGGCCAGCTCAGGACGTACCTCGAACACCTGCTCACACCCCCGGCACACCAGGTGGACGTGGTCCGCCTCGGCCGCGAGGTGGTAGGTGGGCGCGCCATGGCCGAGATGGGTGTGGGTCACCAGGCCGAGCTCTTCGAGCAGCTCCAGCGTGCGGTAGACGGTCGAGATGTTCACGCCGCGCGCGGTCTCGCGCACCTTGACGCAGATCTCCTCCGGTGTGGCGTGCTCCAGCGCCTTGATGGCCTCGAGGACGAGCTGACGCTGCGGGGTGACCCGGTAGCCCTTGGCACGGAGTTCTTCGTGCCACTGCGTCTCCGTCATGACCCGAGTCTATGCCGCGACGATATTCGCTTGCCCCTTTCGCGCAGGACCGCATAGCTTCTGGGGTACGCGGAAAGGAGGTGGTCCGAATAATGAGTAGTCATAATCGGGCTAGCGAGGTGGTTGTCCGCTGACATCGCGGACTGTTGTCTCGTGACGTCAGCGAATACGAGGCAATCACCGGGGCCCCTGGCAGCCGGAGGGCGGGACGTCGTTCCCGTCCGTAGCCCAGCCGGCCCGCCTGCACGGCAGGCGGATAGTTGCCCGGGGCCCTTTTTCATGCCCGCACCGGCTGAGAGACGGCTCAGTGCTCGCCGCGGGCGCGAACGCCGAGCTTGGCTGAAAGACGGCTCAGTGCTCGCCGCGGGCGGGGAGGCCGAGCTTGGCGCACGCCTCGCGGTAGAGACGTACGACGGCCTTGCGCACCTGGGCGCGCTCGGTCAGCGTCTCCCCCCACGGCACCCGCACCCGCTCCCCGCCGTCGATCGTGAACGTGATCGCCTCGGCGTCCACGTCGGTCGTGACGGCGCTGGCGGCCTCGGGCCTGCCCCCCAGCGCGCGCACGATGAGCAGGCCGTCCTCGGCGTGGTCGTCGTTCATGTGGCGTTTGATCGCCTCGACCGCGTCGGGGGTGAACGGCGAGCTCATCTCAGGCGACCTTCTTCAGCTCGGCCGACATGTGGTCGCTGAGCGGCTGGCCCATGGCCGCCATCTCGTACGCCCACATGAGGTTGCCGTTGACCAGGCCGTAGAGACGGTGGCCCGCCGTGTACTCCTTGGCGGACACCGTACGGGCGACCACGTCGGTGCGCAGCTCGATCTTGTGGAAGACGACCTCGCCGATGTAGATCTCGACGATGCCCGTCGGATGGGAGAGCACCACCTCGATCTGCCGGTCGGGCTGGGGCCGCCAGTAGCCCGACTCCGTGGCCAGCGGCTTGACGCGGTTGCCGGCGTCGTCGAGCAGCCAGGTGCGGCTCACGTAGGTCAGGAACGGCTTGCCGTTGTGGCCGAACTCGATCTCCTGGCCGAAGTTGAAGCTCTCGATCGTGGGGTAGCCGCCGACGCCCGCGCCTTCCCACCGCCCCAGCAGGAACGCGATCGGCTCCAGGTCGGGGTGCACCTCAGGTTCTTCCATGGTTTCCAAGACTAGTGGCGGTGGAGGACCGGGGCGTTAGGGTGGCGAGCATGGCACGATCACTGGTGATCAAGGTGACCGCCGGGGCCGACGCCCCCGAGCGCTGCAACCAGGCGTTCACGGTCGCGACGGCGGCGCTCGCGAGCGGCGTGGACGTCTCGCTCTGGCTGACCGGCGAGTCGGCGTGGTTCGCGCTGCCCGGCCGGGCCAAGGAGTTCAGCCTGCCGCACGCCGCGCCGCTCACCGACCTGCTCGACGCCCTCCTCGCGGGCGGGCGGGTGACGCTCTGCACGCAGTGCGCCGCCCGCAGGAACATCACGGCCGACGACGTCATCGACGGCATCCGCATCGCGGGCGCGCCGGCGTTCGTCGAGGAAGTGACCGCGGAGGGCGTGCAGGCGCTCGTCTACTGAGCCGTCTCACTGGGCCGTCTCACTGGGCGCCCGACGGCAGCGGCTGGCCGGTCTCCAGCAGGGTCTTGAGACTGGAGACGATCTCCGGCCAGCCCTGGCCGACGCCTTCCCTGATCGTGCTGCCCGGCTCGAACCCGCCGTGCACGACGGTCAGCTTGACCATCTCGCCGGCCTCCTCGATCTCGAACGTCACCGTCGAGCGCGGCTCCTTGGCCATCTCCTCCCGCCCCTCGGGGGTCAGCCCGACGATCTCGGCGAACTCCGGCGTGATCGTGTGCCAGGTGTACGCCAGCCGCCGGTACGGCTCCGACGCCACCACGACCTGCTCGGGGTCGGCCATCCTGACGCCCTCGTACGTCCAGGTGACCGCCGAGCCCACCTGCCAGTCCGACTCCAGCTCCACCCCCCAGTAGCGCCGGGTCCATGCGGGGTCGGTGAGCGCCTGCCAGAGGCGTTCCGGGGTGGTGCGGATGTAGGTGGTGTAGACGACGTCCTGCTCCATGGGACGTACCTCCAAGGCCGTCTTGAGGTCCGCCAGGGCGGCTGC
This sequence comes from Nonomuraea fastidiosa, assembly GCF_042751225.1. Taxonomy (NCBI): domain Bacteria; kingdom Bacillati; phylum Actinomycetota; class Actinomycetes; order Streptosporangiales; family Streptosporangiaceae; genus Nonomuraea; species Nonomuraea fastidiosa. The sequence goes on along the minus strand of NZ_CP170570.1, from coordinate 3,680,450 downwards.
CCGGTGGCGGTCGTAGCGGTTGATCCAGCGGTCGGCGATGGCGTTGATCGGTACGGCGTTGAGGAAGTGCAGCTTCTCCCGCCCCCGCCGCACCGTGGTGACCAGGTTGGCCTCCTCCAGCACGGCGAGATGCTTGCTGACCGACTGCCTGGCCATGTCGAGCCCCGCACACAGCTCGCGCAGCGTCTGCCCGTCACGGGCGTTGAGGCTGTCGAGCAACCTGCGGCGGCTGGGGTCGGCCAGCGCTCTGAAGACGTCGTCCATTTTTCGCCATCCTGACATGCAGCCGTCCGGCTGCCTTTCGCACGATATGCAGCCGTGCGGCTGCATGTCAACGATGGGCACCCGAGGGCACGGCCTGGAAGGGGAGCTGCCCTGTAAGGCGGGGCAAGGGCCCGGGCGGACGCACCTCGCGGCCCGCACGGAAGCGCCCGATGCCGCCTCAGGCGACCGGCCGGCGCCTCCTGGGCGGCACCTGCTTGGCAGCGCCCGGCGCCGCCTCGGCGGACGTACTGGAGCGCGCGGTGCCGTCGCGAGCCGCCCGGCCGGGAGCGGCGGCCAGGGCGCGAGCCGTACGTCAGCGCTGCTGTTCGAGGACCGTGGTGAGGCGCTCCTGGCGGAGGGCTTCGTAGCGGGAGTCGTCGAGCGGGGGCAGGTCCCCTACCCGCCACGACAGCAGCAGGTCGGCCAGCGCGGGGTTGCGGGCCAGGGCGGGGCCGTGCAGGTACGTGCCGACGACGTGGCCGGCGTAGCAGCCTTCGAAGCCGTCGCCGTTGCCCACGCCCACGACCGTCTTCGACAGCGGCTTGACGCCGGGGCCCAGGTGGGTGACGCCCATGTGGTTCTCGAAGCCGGTCAGCGTGGGGATGTTGAGCGCGGCGTCGACCTCGGCGACCAGCTCGCCCACGGCGCGGGCGGGGCCGCGCGAGCTGGTGATGTCGAGCAGGCCGATGCCCTCGACCGGCTGCCCTTCCTCGCCGCCGAACGTGCTGCCCATGATCTGGTAGCCGGCGCAGACCGCGAGCACCGACGCTCCGCGCGCGACCGCGCGGTGCAGGCCGCCGTCCTTGCGCAGGCGCCCGGCGGCCAGGATCTGCGGGCGGTCCTCGCCGCCGCCGATGAGGTAAATGTCGCCGGTCTCGGGCACCGGGTCGGCCGAGCGTACGTGGATCGTCTCGGTCTCGATGCCGCGCCGCCGCGCCCGCGCTTCGAGGACCAGGACGTTGCCCTGATCGCCGTACGTGCTCAGCAGGTCGGGATAGATCCAGACGATGCGAAGGGCGCTGTCAGACGGCACGGCCGAACTCCGATCGGATGTGCTGGAAGGCGGTGTAGTTGGCGATCACATCGACCCGGCCGGGCGGCTGCATCGCCAGGGCCTCGTTGAACGTGTCGCACAGCGTGAACGCCACCTCGGCGACGTCGAGCCGCAGCGCCAGGTCGAGACGGCGCTCGCCGGTGACGAACACCGGACGCCCGCGCAGGATGCGGTAGTCGACGTCCCACAGCCACGAGGTGTCGCGGCCGTCGGGGCCCTGGGCATTGACCGACAGGATGACCGGAAGCTGCGGGTCGGCGACGTCGAACGCCTCGAGCCAGCCGGCGGGGTTCTTCGCCAGCAGCAGGCGGGCGTGGCGGCCGTCGCGCTCGACGGTGGTGTAGCGGCCGGCCACCGAGGTGACCTCGCGCAGGCGGGGCAGCGCCCGGTCGACCGTCACCCCGAACGCCTCGGCCACGGCCAGCGCCATCACCGCGTTGGAGCGGTTGGCCTGGCCGGGAAGCTGGATGTCGAGCAGCCACCGCTGCCCCCGCGGGTCGATCGCGGAGTCGCCGTCGACCGCCCACTGCGGCTCGGGGCGGTGGAAGGTGCACTCGCGGCAGGCCCAGTCGGCGTCTTTGCGGTCGAGCGGGCCGCCGCACTCGGGGCAGCACCAGGAGTCCTCTTTCCACCGCTGGCCGCCGGCCACCCAGGTGACCTTGGCGGCGGTGGAGGCGGCCCAGGTGACGAGCGGGTCGTCGCAGTTGGCGATGACGTGGGTGGGCCTGCCGGACAGCGCCTTGCGCCACTTCTGGGCGAGCAGCCAGATCTCGGCCGCGCGGTCCATCTGGTCGCGGCTGAGGTTCATCAGGCAGACGACGCCCGCGCCCGTCGTGTCGAGCACCTGCGGCAGGTATTTCTCGTCCACCTCCAGCACGCCGTAGGGTGCGCGCTTGTGCTGGGCGAGCGCCGAGACGTGGCCGGCCGGCATGTTGGCGCCGAAGGCGTTGGTGGCGACCTCGCCGAGCTCGAGGAGGGCCGAGGTGATCAGCCGGGTCGTGGTGGTCTTGCCGTTCGTCGCACTGACCAGAGCCAGCTTGCGGTCACGGGCCAGCTGGCGCAGCAGGTCCGGTTCGAGCAGCAGACCGATTCGCCCGCCGATCACCGATCCGTCACCGCGCCCGGTCATCCTGGACAGCGTGGCGGCGCTGCGTCCCAGGGCGCTGGCGAGCTGGGCCCGCAAAGGAAGCTGGGTCATGAGCATGGATCCTAGTCGGGGTTGCCGCCTGCTTCGGAGGAGCACGCGGAAACGCCGTCCGGTTTGCTACCCGGTGCGAACCTTCACGTGGGCCGATCCCTGATGTGCCACGAGCGAACGCCCAGCCGCCACGTCCCGGCGCCCCGGCCGGGCCGCCCGCATCGCCCAGGCCGCCCTTACGTGGCCGGGGTGCTGTAGACGGGCGCGGCGTTCACGGGCGCCGCCGCCGGCTCGGCGAACGCGATCTCCGGCGCTCCGCCCTGCTCGAACGGCAGCACGAACCGGCGCGGCCACGACAGCACGCCCTCCAGCCAGCCCGCCCCCATCGTCTGCCCCACGTGCCGGATCCTGGCCGCCGCCTCGACCCCGATGGCCACGGTGAGGATGTCGCGCTGCACGCTCTCGCTCTCGTCGTCGCCGAGTATGACCCGCCAGGCCAGCTCCCTGTTGTGCTCCACCTCCATGGACAGCGGGTGGTGGCGCAGCGCCTTGGCGCGGTGGCCGAGCAGCTCGGTGTGCCCCAGGTCGCCGGTGGTGCCCGGGGACTGGCGGAACAGGGCGTACTCCATGGGCGGGGCGGGGCTGCGCGGGTTCGGGGCGGGGTGACCGTACGGGAAGAGTCTTTCCACCTCGTGCAGCCAGCGCACCTGCGGGATCACCCACGACGCCCCCGGACGCTCGCCACCGCTGTCGAGGCCGGCGAGCAGGCGGGTGGCGGTCTCCGCGGCCTTCTCGGTCAGCAGCGACGGGTCGAACCACGTGCGCAGCGACCACGCGCGCCGCTGCACGCAGCGCTCGATGAGGGTGGCGAGCAGGCACTCCCTGCGCCGGGCCGGCAGCTCGTTCCACGCGGCCGACAGCGCGCGCGGGACGCCGGGCAGCGGACGGTTGGTGACGAAGGCGAGCACGACCGTGTCGCACCAGATGCGCAGCCAGGCCCACTCCTGCGCCCCTGCGAGCACGTCGGCCTCGCGCAGCTCGACCAGCGTGCACGCCTGCCCGGTACGGCACTGCGCCCCGCACGCGGCCGACCTGCGCCCCCTGATGGGCGGCGGCGGCCCGGGCAGCACCTTCTCCCGCGACTCCCCCAGCGGCACGCGGACCCGCAGCGGCCGGTCCATGCCGTCGGCGAACACCGCCGCCGCGCCCGGCTGGAGCGAGACCACGTGGCGGGACTGCTCGTCGCTGAGGTTCATGGCGGCGCCGACGAGCCTCCTGTCGTCCTCGGCGGGCAGCCGGTGCACGACCTTCAGCGCGGTGTTCTTGACCACGTCGGTGACGAGCTTGGTGGGGATCTGCTCGGCCACCACGATGCCCTCGCCGTACGCCCTGATCTCGGCGAGCAGCCCGGCCAGCAGCTCAACGGCGTGGGTGGAGGCCCGGCCGTGTCCGCGGTCGCGCAGCAGCCGGTGCGCCTCCTCGATGACGATGACGTGCCGCAGCCCGGTCGAGCGCTCGCGGCGGGCGCGCATGCGCAGGTGCTCGACGATGCGGATGATCAGCGTGCCCATGAGGAACGCCTTGTCCTCGTCGTTGGCGACGTCCTCGATGGCCAGCACGACGTTGCGTTCGAGCAGGCCGCCGATGTCGGCGGGGTGCCCGCCCTCGAAGAAGCGCCCGGCCGAGCCGACGCGCAGCGAGCGCAGCCGCAGCGAGATGAAGCCCTCGACGTCGGCCTGCACCTCGCGGCCGTAGCCGATCTCCTTGATGACGTCCATGGCGTGCTGCTGGAGCTGTTCGAGCGTGGGCACGCTGGGCGGGACGTCGGAGCCGGGCACGGCGCCGCCGGTGACGACGTCCCAGCCGGTGGCCTCGTAGACGCGCTGCAGGGCCAGCGACATGATCTGCGGGAACGGCTCCTCGGCGTCGAACGCCGCCATGAACAGCGCCCTGACCATGTCGATATGGGCCTGGACGGGGTAGCCGGGCTCGGGTTCGAGCGGGTTGACGCTGAACGGCACGCCGTCGGGGGCCGACGGGTTGATCACGGTGACCGGCTCGGTGACGCGGCCGGCCATGGCGGCGTACTCGGACTTCGCAGGCTCGATCGCGAGCCACGGGATGCGGGCCCTGCTGAGCTGCTCCAGCATGTGCCGCACGGTCTGCGACTTGCCCGAGCCGGTCGCGCCGGTGACGAACGCGTGCCTGTTGAGCGTGGCCAGCGGCACGCGGAACGAGCCGACGCCGCGGTCCTGGCCGTCGAGTATCTCGCCGAGCAGCAGCTCGCCGCCCTCGCCCGCGGCGTTCCCCGCGCCGTCGGACTCGGACGTCACGTCGAAGAAGCCCGAGTCGAGCACCCGTACGCCGGGCACCTCGCGGCGGGGCAGCCCGGCCAGCGCGGCGAGCGCCCCCGCCGTGGCGGCGAAGGGCGCGGCGGCGCCGTCGGCGGGGTCCTGCATGGTGATGGCCAGCGCCTCGGTCAGCGCGTACGCGGCCCCGTGCGAGCTGCGCAGCCGGTACGGGTGATGGCTCATCTCGACCGACCCGACGAGCACGGGGGCGATCTGCCGCAGCTCCTCGGCGGTGGCGCCGCCGGCCAGCACGCGCACGTTCCACAGACCGGCCTCACGGAAGGCGTCCAGCTCCTGCATGCGGCGCTCGGCCCGCTCGGCGTCGAAGCGGGAACGCTCGGAGGCGTCGCCGTACTGCCGCAGCACATTGAGCTGAGTACGCAGGTGCGCCACCTCGGCGTCGAGCAGGTCGGTCGGCTCGGCCACCACCAGCCAGCCGAACGGCCGCGACATGAGCGTCACCAGCGTCGACTCGAAGAGCGTCGGCCGCTTGAGCTCGTCGGGGTCGAACTCGCGCCCCTTGCTGCCCAGCGGCGGCGCCTGACGTCCCGGGCACGGCGTCCACACCAGGTCGGCCAGGTCGGCCAGATACTCCTCATCCAGCCGCACACCACGCGCTCCCCGGGGAACAGCAGCGGCTGAGGGCCGCTCGGATGGTCGGGCAGGTCGGTGGACCTGCGCGGCTGGCGCGGCGGCGACAACGGCCCGGCATTGGTGATCAGTTCAAGAGGCGCTCCCGATCCGCGCGACAACCAGCCGATCACGAACGGCCGATCGCGCTGCGCCGCCGACAACACCGCGGGAAGCACGGTGACGAAATCCCATTCCGCCGACGAGCTTCGCGAGGGTGCTGCGATCGACTGAATTCGATACCAGGGCCCGCTCAACGAGACGCTCGGCTGCATTTCAATCCCCCACAGACGGTTCTTTGTTAAATTCCGCCAACCGTCAGCTCGTCACCTTGACATTGACCATGTCATTGCCTGCCCTTGCGCCAGTCCAGGCGCGGCGGTGGCGGCCCGAGGTTCGGCGGCGGCTCGCCGTCTGCGCCGCCCGCTCTGGGGTCGAGCGCCAGCACCGCGTCCTTGACCTCCTCGAACTCGCCGAGCGTCGTCTTGGGGAAGGTGAGGATGGCCGGGTTCGCGTCCGCCAGGCGGACCCGACGCCCCTGCGCGGTGGCGTCCGTGACGATCACGGACGTGGTGGGAAGCTGCTGGAGCTGGTGCGGCTCGACGAGGAACTCGCGCGAGCGCTGCAGCACCCGTTCCTTTTCGGAGATCTTGTCGGCGGTGCGCCCCCATTCCGTGGACTCGGTGATGTCGCCCTTCAGGTCGGGCGAGTGCTCGTCGTGGGCTTGCGCGCCGTCCTCGACCTGCGCGATCGTCGAGGTGTAGCCGCCGTCCAGGCCCGGTAGCGACTCGCTGATCGTCTCGGTGAGCTGGGCCAGCTCAAGGCGGTGCTCGGTGCCGACGTGCTCGCTCGCCACCCTGGCGTCCTCGGCGTTGCCGAGCCGCATGAACGCCACCGCCGCGTGCCCTCGGCCGAGCCGCTCCCTGACCGTGGGGGTGAGCGACCGGTAGGTGAGGACGAGTCCCGTACGCGAGGTCTCGCAGGCGTCCATCAGCCGGTCGAGCACGTCGCCCCTCAGCTTCTCCGCGCCTGCCACGATGATCGTGTGGTACCAGGGCCGGTCGGATGCGGGCGACTGCCGCAGGATGTGGGTCAGGGCGGTGGCCACGTACGTGCCGAGCACCCGGTTGCCGAACACGCCCGCCTGCCGGTCCATGCTCACCACCCGCAGCCTGGCGGGCGGCAGCCGCACGGCCTCCGTGCCCAGCGACTCCAGCTTGCGCAGCTGCGACTCCAGCGCCCAGGCCCGCTCGATCACCACCCGGTCGCTGACCCCGCGGCCGAACAGCGTGCCGATGCGTTCGAGCTGGGTGGCGGTGATCAGGCCGAACCGCAGGTCGTCGCGCGGGTCGCCCACCTGCGCCAGGGCCCGCAGCGCCGCGGTCACCTGCCTGATCGTGGCGTTCTCGCCGAGCACCTCCAGCACCCGCTCCAGGATCGCGTTGTCGAAGCTGAGGTCCCGGGTGGTGCGGTGCTCCTCGCTGACGCTCACCACGTGCGCCAGCACGTCGGCGAACGCCTCGGGCTTGAGCGTGGCGCCCAGGTCCAGCCTGGGCAGATCGACCGGCAGCACCCACACCAGCGGGTCGTCGCCGCCCTTGCGCGCCAGCTCGATCAGGTCCTTGGCGATCGCGCCCTCCGACAGGTCGAGCACGGTCAGATGGCCGCCACTGTAGAGCCGGGTCGCCCCGATCAGCGTGATCAGCGCCGACCAGCCGGGTAAGGTGCCGCCCGCCACGTCGATGCGGTCGATCTCGTCGGGCACCGACACCGCGTACCAGGTGAGCTGCTTGTCGTGGCGCTCCTTCGACTCCTGCCACTCGCGGTAGCGCTGCGCGTGCTCCTCCTGCGCGCGGAACAGCTCCTTGTCACGTTCCTGCCGTCGCCGCTCGTCGCGGGCCTGCTGCTCCATCACCCGGTACCTGACCGCGCGGTCGCCCTGGAACAGCGCGTAGCTGCAGATGCCCGCCACGCCGCCGGCCGCGATCAGCCCCAGCACCGCGAACGACCAGGCGAGGTAGCCGGTCAGCGCGGCGCCCACGATCAGCACCGACAGCACCAGCATGGCCATGCGGACGTGGCGTACCGGCCGGTTGAGCATGTCCTCGAGCTGGCGCTCCCGGCGCAGCAGATCGGACGTGGCGGGATCGGGCTGCTCCTGCGCGGACGGCTCCTCGACCGGCGAGGGACGCTTGGGCGGCGGTCCCGGGTCGGGATGGAGCAGGATGTACTGCCAGCCCAGGTAGATGCGGTCCGCCTGGAGCTGGGCATGCTCGGGATGCACGTCCGCCACGTGACCCTCCGGCCGCCGATATGTCATTAGGTGTAGGGCTCAGCCCATTCCCGCTCCGTGACAGCGTATGAGCTAGAACCACCGTAGCGGCAGGGTTCTCGGCAATTTGACCAGTCCGATGGGAGCATTGCGGCAGATGGGACAAGCGATAGCTATTACCATCCTTACCCATGACGGAACCCTCCGGCGACCGCAGTAACAAGCCGAGACGCCCGGTAGTGGTGCCCGCAATCGCCCTGACGGCCCTCACCGTCATCGGCATCACCGCCCTGCTCGGCGGCCTCAACGAGGCTCCCGACGAGGTCGAGCCGCTCGGCCAGGGCGCCGTGCTCGACCAGGGGCTGTACGACACCAAGTTCGTCGAGTCGCGCGTACGGGTCGAGCGCGCCCAGAACGACTTCGACGAGGACAAGCGCTTCCTCGAAGTCGTCTTCGACGTCACCAACAAGGGCGACGAGACGCTGCCCGTCGGCCTGCCGCCTGAAAAGCTCGAACACGCCTTCACCTCGACCACCTTCGCCGGGTCCCTGGTCAAGATCACGCCCGCGTTCGACAGGGACTCGGGGCCGTTCGCGTTCGCCCTCAGCAAGGGCGACGAGACCCGGCAGCTCCACCCCGGCGTGCCCAGCCAGGTCATCCTCCGCTACCGGCTCAAGGACGGCCAGCAGCCGCCTGACAAGGTCACCCTCGACGTGGCCTCCTTCGAACTGACCGAAGGCTTCAACAACGCCGAACTCGAATGGGGCATGGTCGCCGAAGAGGCGGGCGAGCGATCGTACCTGCCCGTCATCAAGGCTCGTGTCACCCTGCCGGTGAAGAAGGGCGGCACGTCATGACCGTCACCGAACAACGCTCCGAGATCGCCCCCGCCCGCCGGCCGCGCCGGGGCAACCGCCGCAGAAGCGCCGGGACCGGCGTCACCGGCGTCATCGCCGGGCTCGCCATGCTCGCCGCCGCCGTTCTGCTGCAGACCAAGGCGCTCGGCGAAGGGGCGATGAGCGACCCGCTCAGTTACACCGGGACCAAAGGCGAGGCCGTCGACGCCCGCCGGTTCACCGTACGTCTCGACTCCTTCACCACGGCCAAGAAGATCCAGACCTCCGACACCGAGACCATCGAGACCGGCAACCTCTTCCTCATCGTCAGGGCGTCGGCCAAGTCCAGCATGAAGCCGTACCACCTGGGGCAGCCCGTCCTGCTGACCGACGACGGCAAGCGCTTCGCCGCCACCGACCGGGTGGACAGCCAGCAGACCCTGGCCAACAAATGGGTACAGCCCGACATCTGGGTCGGCGGCCTGTCCTTTTTCGAGATCCCGCCCAGCGCGCTGCCCGGGGCGCGGGTGGTGTTCAAGCTGCCGCCGCAGGCGGGGCCGCAGGAGCCGTACCGGCCTGAGGTCGAGATCGATCTCGGCCTGGACGAGGCGGGGGCGCGCAAGCTCGCCGACTCGCCGCAGGACGTCTACTCGATCGTTAAGAAGTGATCTCAGGATGAGCACGAACGAGCGTGACTGGTTCTCGCCACGCGTCAACCCGACACCTGGTCCTGAGACCGAGCCTGAGCCCGGCTCCGGTGCCCGGGGCGGCGCCGGGGCCGGTACCGAGTTCGGCCCCGGCGTGAATGCCAGGGCCGGTACCGAGTTCGGCCCCGGCGTGAATGCCAGGGCCGGTACCGAGTTCGGCGCCAGCCTGAATGCCAGGGCCAGGACCGAGTTCGGCGTCGATGCCGATGCCGATGCCGAGATCGAGGCGCCGCCGCAGTCCGCCCACGAGCAAGTGCCCGGCAAGGGTCTCCCGCCGGGGCCCGGGATGCGCGGCGGCCTGCCCGGCCGCCCGCCCGCTCACAGCGCCACCTCCGAGTACGACTGGTCCCCGTCCGAACACGACTGGACCCCCACGGACGCTCCGCCTCCCACGCCGGGCCTCGGCCGCGTCCCGGGATCGGGCATGACGTCGCCCACCGGCCGCACCTCGGGACCAGGCACACCCTCGACCCCTGGCCGACCCTCGGGACCGAACGCGGCCTCGGCCCCGGGGCGGACCTCAGGACCGAACGCGGCCTCGGCCCCGGGCGGGCGGACCTCGGACCACGGCCGGGCCTCGGACTATGGCCGGGCTTCAGACCACGGCCGGGGCTCTGACCACGGCCGTCCTTCCGACGACTTCGGCCACCGCTTCGGCGGCCCCGCCCCGCAGAGCGGCGCGGCACACCCCGGCGTCCCGACAGGGGTGGGCGCCCCCGCGGAGGCAAGCCACCACACGGACGCGAGCCACCGCACGGACGCGAGCCACCGCACGGACGCGAGCCACCGCACGGACACAGACCACCGCACAGAAGCGAGCCGCCACACAGAAGCGGGCCACCGCATGGAGGCGGGCTGGGCTGGCGAGCAGCCGGGCGAGGAGACGCCGCACGCCTGGCCGGCCGTCTCAGGCGGGCACTCTGAGCAGGGCTCCTCGCCTCTGCCTCGGCGCCGCCACGCGGCCCCGGCCCCGGCCCCGGACGCCGCACCTTACGGCTCGTCCGACACCTACCGCCCAAGCCTCGGCCGCACCACCGACCCCACCCAGCAGCGTGGTTGGGACGCAGGCTCCCAGCCGGGCCGAGACGCCGACCCGCAGCAGGGCTGGGGTGCCGGTCGCGAACCCGGTCCGCCTCCGGCCTGGGGCAGGGCCCACGAGCCTGCCGGCGACACCTACGACTACCCGCGCAGCCCTGAGCAAGGCAACAGCGGCCCACACGCCGCCGGTGGCCACAGCTACACCCCTGAGCGCGACCGCAGCGGCCCGCAAACTACCGGTGGCCACAGCTACGCCCCCGAGCGCGAGCACAACGGCCCGCAAGCTACGGGCGGCCACAGCTACACCCCCGAGCAAAGCCACAGCGGCCCACGCACCGCCGGTGGCCACAGCTACGCGCCCGAGCGCGACCGCAGCGGCCCGCAGGTTGCCGGTGGCCCTGGCTACGCCCCCGAGCAAGGGCACAGCGGCCCGCACAGCGTCATGAGCCGCTACGGCTCTGAGGGCGGCCACAGCGGCCCTCACGCCACCACCGGCGATCATGCCTTCGGACCTGAGCACGGTCCGGGGCAAGCCGGCGACCCACGGTTCGGGGATGGGACGGCACGCAGGCAGGCTCCGGAGGGGTGGTCCGGAGCCGGGCACGGGCAGGCGCAGGCTGACAGGCGCGGGCAGGCGCAGGCTGACAGGCGCGGGCAGGCGCAGGCTGAGGGGTCCCCGCTCGGGGCCGGAGCCGGCTCGGGCAGGCACTCGGACGAGCCCGCTCACAGCGGTGAGCAGGGGCACAGCCGGGTGCTGGGCGCCGACGGCGTGTCCCGTGGCGGTGCCATGCCGGAGCCCGGCAGTGCTCCGGGCGAGCGTGCTATGCCGGACATAGGCGGTGTCCCGGGCGGGCACACCGTGCCGGATGCAGGCCGTATCCCAGACGGGCACACCGTGCCGGATGCAGGCCGTATCCCAGACGGGCACACCGTGCCGGACGCAGGCCGTATCCCAGGCGGGCACACCGTGCCAGAAACAGGCGGTGTCCCCAGCGGGCGTCCCGCGCCGGACGGCGGCGATGTTCTCGGTGGCGAGGCCATCTCCGGCGGCGGTGCCTTCTCAGGTGGTGCAACGTCAGCGGGCGGTGCCACGCCGGGCAGTGGGAGCCTGGCGGGCGGTGAGGCCGCCTTCGGTGCCGCGCGTGGCGGCAGGCACTCGAGCGGTCCCGCTTACGACGAGCAAGCTCCGACGGCGGCCTTCGGGTCCGTCCCTGGGCCGGGAGCCGGCGATGCCTCCGGACAGCGCGGCCAACGCGCCGGCCTCGGACGGGCCGGCGACGGCTACAGCCCCGCGCAGCCCGGCGTCGCCCACGGTTACGGGCAGCCCGGCGGAGGCTTCGAGCCTGGGCCGGGAGTCGACGCCACCCCCGGACAAGCCGACGAAAACGCCGGCCCCGGACGAGGTACGGACGCTTACGGCGCTGGGCCACAGCCCGCTGTAGGCCGCGGTTTCGGACAGCCTGGCGAAGGCAGGGCTTTCGGACAGCCTGGCGAAGGCGGTGCTCTCGGGCAGCCTGGCGAAGGCGGTGCTCTCGGGCAGCCTGGCGAAGGCGGTGCTGTCGGGCAGGTCGGCGGAGGCCGTGGCCCTGGGCAGGGTGCCGGTGAGGGCCGTGGTGCTCGGCATGGGGCCGAGGGGCGGGCGCGGCCGGTCGTTACCGATCAGCAGGTGTGGCCGCCCGCACCCAAGGAGCCGGTCGGTGGTGCCACGCAGCCCATGCCCGCCGTCAGGGCGGGTGGCCCGCCGCCTCCCTACCGGCCAAGTGGCGCGGGGCAGGGCGGCGACCCGATGCGGCCCGGTGACCCGGCACAGCCCGGTGACCCAGGCACGCACGGCCCCTCGGCGCAGCCCGGTGGCCCAGGCGCGCACGGCCCCTCGGCGCAGCCCGGTGGCCCAGGCGCGCACGGCCCCTCGGCGCAGCCCGGTGGCCCAGGCGCGTACGATCTCTCGGCGCAGCCCGGTGGCCCGAACCCGCACGGCTTCGCGGCCTCGCACGCGCATGATCCCTCGGCGCCGTACGGCGGCCCCGGCCCGTACGGCCTCCCTGGGCAGGAGCCCGGGCCCGGACAGTACGGGCAATTCCGCGCGGACGGGCCGGGTGAGTCCCTGGGCAGGTCCGGGGGCCAGGATGGGCCGCCCTCCGGTGAGGCGGGCAGCGGCGGAGGCAGGTCGAAGCGTCGTACGGCGCTGGTGGCCGCCGCGGCCGCGCTGGCGTGCCTGCTGACAACGGCCGCGCACACCTACGACGGCCACCTCTTCTATGAGAAGGTCGCCGAGGAGGAGACCAAGGAGACGGTCGTCCCCGCGGGCCAGGCGGGCAAGGTGAACGGCATCGAGTGGCGGGCCGCCATGGAGCGCACGAAGCCGCCCGCCGGCAACACGCACGGCCCCGAGGTGACCTGGCTGAAGGTGGACATCACCAGGAAGGCCGTGGACGAGAAGAGCGCCACGATGGTGGCCGAGCCGCATGACGTCCAGGTGCAGGACCGCTCGGGCCGGATCTGGACGGTGCCGATCGAGCCGGTGGGCGACCGGCCGACCGACAAGCTGGTGGTCGGCAGGGAGTACAAGATCCAGGGCCTGGCGATCGTGCCGACGGCGGTCGCGGACGAGGTGGAGCTGTCGTTCCGGCCGAGCAACTACCGCTCGGACACCCCGATCGACGACCTGTTCACCCGCGAGGGCGCCGCGAAGCTGGTGCCGGACGTGGACGTGCTCCGCTTCAAGCGCCGCTGAACGCCGCCGCCCATACGGCCGGCAGCCCATGCCCGCTCATACGGGAGTCACGCCGGCCGCGCGGGAGCCGAGCCCAAGGCCGGCCTGGCGGCCGGTCAGATCTCGTCGAGGGGGCGGCCGGCGCGGCGGGCCCGGGTGGCGGCGATGTCGTACGTGGCCGCGAGCAGCGCCATGGTGAGCACGGTCACCACCATCTCGCGCACGAACGCGACCGGCTGGACCTGGTAGATGCCGACCCACTCGTCACGGGTGCCGATGAGCATCATGATCCCGCGCTGGGCGTACTGGCCGCCGACGGCGAGCACCGAGTAGCACAGGCACATCATGCCGAAGAGCGGCAGCCCACCATTGAAGATCATCCGGAGGGAGTTGGCGAGCGGCACCCAGCGGTCGCGGAAGCCGCCGGTGAGCCGGTCGAACGACTTCTGTGTGAGGTCGTGGCTGCTCTCCAGCTTGTCGAGGCCGCGCTCCAGGCGGGTGCCCCGCAGGAGGGTGCGGGTCTCGTCGGAGTAGACGCCGAAGACCAGCATGGCGACGGTGAGCCAGGCGAGCGGCACGGCCACGCCCTCGAGGACGAGCGGCCACACCTCGCCGAACCAATCGGTGATGTCCGCCCACAGCGGCACGCCCTCCTTGGCCTGGGTGAGCAGTTCCTCGGTGCCGGCGACGGCTCTGCGGTGCTGGATCCACTCCGAGCGGGCGTCGCCGAAGGCGACGGTGGCGTTCAGGCCGTAGAAGACGAAGGCGAACTCGGAGAAGGCGGCGAGGAAGCCGTAGAACCTGCCTCGGCCCTGTTCGACGAACTTGGCGAAGAGCCACTTGAGCCCGAACATGACGGCCATGGCGCCGAGCGAGACCCGCCAGTCGAGGTCGACGAGCCCGCGCCCGACGTCGCTCTCCTCGCCGAACCAGGACGCCTCGGTCTGCTCGAAGTAGTGATGGAAGATGTCCATCTGGTAGACGTCTCTGGCGTCCTCGGTCTGGAAGCCCCAGGCCAGGTAGAGCACCGCGAAGGTGGGGGCGACGCGGTCGAGGGTGCGGAAGAGCGGTTCGTCGCGTACGCCTTCGTCGGCCCTGGCGCGCATCTCCCACAGGGCGCCGCGCAGCGCGTGCAGCATGCCGGTCGTGACGGTCATCGCGGCGAGCACGATGAGCGTGAGCAGGGTCATGACGCCGACGTAGCGCAGCTGCTTGAAGTCTCCGTACGGGACCTCGCTGGCCGCGTAGAGCAGCACGAACCGGAGGAGCTCGCCCGCGGCGAACCAGAGGATCAGCGGCAGCGCGCACTTGCCCGTCAGGCGAAGGGCGTGCAGGGGCAGTGAGTACGGCGACGGCATCTCCTGAGCCGGCGTGGGCCCTGGTTGCGGGGGCGCCGTCACACCTGTCGAACCGGACATCTGTGGAATCGTAGCGTTCTGTCCCTTGTGACGCAGCCGCAACCCTCGAAAGCGCTCCGCAATCAAGCACCAGGTGAACGGCCACTTTGCCGCGAAGGGACCCAGGGCATGCGAAAGGGCCCGCGTCCGGAGAGCCGGACGCGGGCCCTGACGTGTCGCCTGTCAGACGGCCACGGCGAGCTGGGCGACCTCGCCCAGCTTGGCCTGGACCTTGACGTCGCGGGTGACGCCACCGCCCGCGATGATGCGGACGGTCCAGTCGCCCGGCGCGGCGAAGAAGCGGAAGATGCCGTCGTCGGAGACCACGACCTCGCCGGTGAACTCACCGGTGTGGTCGAGCAGCCGCGCGTACGCGGTGCCGGCGCCGGTCACGACGCCCTGGATGACGGCCTGGTTGGACAGATCGATACCAGCGGGCAGCGTCACGGTCTGCTCCGGCGCCCCGCAACCCTGTGCGGTCATCAGCGGGCCTCCCCCAACTCGATCGGCACGCCCACGAGCGAGCCGTACTCGGTCCACGAACCGTCGTAGTTCTTGACGTTGGGCTGCTCGAGCAGCTCGTGCAGCACGAACCAGGTGTGCGCCGACCGCTCGCCGATGCGGCAGTAGGCGATGGTGTCCTTGCCGAAGTCGACCCCGGCCTCCTGGTAGAGGGCGCGCAGCTCCTCGTCGGACTTGAAGGTGCCGTCGTCGTTGGCCGCCTTGGACCACGGGATGTTGCGGGCGGTCGGCACGTGGCCGGCGCGCTGCGCCTGCTCCTGCGGCAGGTGGGCCGGGGCGAGCAGCTTGCCGGTGAACTCGTCGGGCGAGCGCACGTCGACGAGGTTGAGCTTGCCGATCGCCGCCACGACGTCGTCGCGGAAGGCGCGGATGTTGGTGTCCTGCTCCTTGGCGACGTACTGCGTCTTGGGCCGCTGCGGCACCTCGGTCACCAGCTCGCGGGAGTCGAGCTCCCACTTCTTGCGGCCGCCGTCGAGCAGCTTGACGTTCTCGTGGCCGTAGAGCTTGAAGTACCAGTAGGCGTAGGCGGCGAACCAGTTGTTGTTGCCGCCGTAGAGGACGACGGTGTCGTCGTTGGAGATGCCCCGGTCGGACAGCAGCGCCTCGAACCCCGTCTTGTCGACGAAGTCGCGGCGCACCGGGTCCTGCAGATCGTTGCGCCAGTCGACCTTGACCGCGCCACGGATGTGGCCCTTGTCGTAGGCGCTGACGTCTTCGTCGACCTCGACGATGACGACCCCGGGCGTGTCGAGGTTGGCTTCGACCCAGTCGGCGTCCACCAGGGCGGCGGAGCGGCTCATTGAGATACCTCCATGTTGGCGGCGGGCAGTAGTCGGCGAATGAGCAGGTACATCGCGCAGCCAAGGCAGATACCGAAGGCTGCGATGAGGAAAGCGGCGAGGAGAGCCGCAGCCGTGGCCGTGTGGGCCATCGGCATGATTCCGGAGGCGGATCCGGCCACGCCCGCGACCGCGACGACAGGCCCGATCTCCGGCGAGAGCCGGGGCGAGCCTTGCGTCTTGCGGTCTTTCCGCTCCTTCAGCGCACTAGCGGCGAGCGCCGAGCCGAGCATCGCGTACGGCCTGCGCGAGAACGCGCCCAGCATGCGGTCGAGCACCCGGACGGCGAGCAGCCGGCGGCTCTCGGTGACCGGGTGGGGGACGACCAGGGTGGTTGCCGCGCCGGGGCGCAGCGCTCTGGGATAGGCACGCATCGCGGGATGCTCCCTGAAGGGTCGATTTGGGGCGGATGGTGGATCCGCGCGAGATCGTCCTCAGGCAGCGCGACAGAGCGCGGTGGCGACGCGGCAGAAGTCGACCGCGCGCCGCTTCGTGAGCAGCTCTGTCGATGGGTTCATGAGCAAGACACTACTCGGCGTCTCGTCATCTGTCACATCTCGTCCGGTTAGTGAGACAGCGTGTGAGACGCCTCACGTTCCCGGGTCGGGTACGGCCAGCGCGAGCGCGGCCAGCACCTCGTGCTTTCGCGGCAGGCCGGACGCCCTTTTGACCACTGCTCCCTCCGGGTCGAGCACCAGCACCGTGGGGGTGCCGGTGATCTCAAGACGGCGTACGAGATCGAGCCGCGACTCGGCGTCCACCTCGATGTGACGCACGCCCGGCACCAGCGCGCTGACGTCGGCGAGGACCCGCCTGGTGGCCCGGCACGGCTGGCAGAACGCCGTCGAGAAGTGCACCAGCGTCGCCCGCTCGCCCAGGCTCTCCGCCCCCAGCTCCCCCGCCGACAGCCGCTCCTGCTCAGACCTGTGCTCCGCGCCGGCGTGGCGGCTGCGGTCGTCGCGGCGCAGGTGGATCACCTCGTTTCAGCGTGCCCGGCGCCGGTGCCCCGCCGGCGCCGCCCATCCGGTCGTCCACCCCGGTGCAACCGCGCACGCCCGCGTTTCCTTCCCCACCCGAAGACGCGGGCGTGCGCGATCACTTCCTCACCGGGACTTCGACCAGCACCGTGCCCGCCTCGTCCACGATCTCGAACCGGGCGATCTCCTCCATCGTCATCGACGTCCGCCGCGGGAAGACGGTCTTGTCACGGTAGGTGTCGGGGCCGATCGTCCAGCTCTCTGTGGCCTCGCGCCGCCCGTCGTCGCCGACCGCGACCAGGGAGCAGGTGGTGCCGACCGGGATGCCGGTGACGCGCACGCCCAGCTCGGTGCCGCCGTCGCCGGGCAGGGCCTGGACCGTGGCGCCGTAGCCGCCGGCCCTGTTGGAGCCGCTGAACTCGCGGCCCTCCATGGCCTTGCGCTGCTCAGCCGGTGACGACGCGCTCTCCTCGGCCCGCTCGGGTGCCGGCGTGGCGGCCTGCCCGTACGGCTGCGCGGGCTCGGGGGAGCGCGAAGGGCTGGGCCGTACGGGAGCCTGCTCGGCCGAACTCGGCATGCGGGAGTCGCGTTCGGCGGCCCCTGACTCGGGCGCGCCCTGGTCGGCGAGTACCCGCGGCGCGGCGTCATCGGGCCCGGCGGACCGCTCGGACTGCGCCACCGGGTGGGCGGCGGTCGTCTCGGCCGCCTGGCGGGTCTGGATCGCCGTCCAGACCGTGCCGCCCACCACCAGCACCGCCGCGCACGCCGCGACCGCGGTCAGGATCCGGCCGCGGCGCGACCGCTTGGCGCGGTCGTTCAGCAGCCGGTCGAGCACTTGACGCGGGGGGCTGCTCACCACCTCCACGTCGCGCTCGGACACCTTACCGAGGAACGTCGTCACCCCCGCGAGCTCCTCCAGCTCGGCGCCGCACGCCTCGCAGGTGGCCAGGTGGTGGTCGATCTCCAGCGCTTCCTCCGGATCGAGCGCGCCCAGGGCGTGCGCGCCGAGCGCGATCCGGACCTCCTCGCAGGTCATCACGGTGCGAGCCCCCGTTCTTCGAGCGCCAGCTTCAGGGCGCGCAACGCGTAGTACGTACGGGACTTGACCGTGCCCGGCGGAATGCCCAGCGTCGCCGACGCCTCCTTCACCGATCGCCCCCGGTAGTAGACCTCCAGCAGCACGTCGCGGTGCTCGGGCCGCAGCGCGGCGAGCGCCTCGGCCACCGCCCACGACTCGACCGCGCGCTCGAGCTCGTCGTCGGCCGGCAGGACAGAAAGCGCCTCGTCGCCGGTCTCCGGCGGCCTGGCCTTCCTGGCGCGGTGCTGGTCCACGACGAGGTTACGGGCCACCGTGAACAGCCACGCCCTGATCGGCCGGCCGGACATGGCCTCGGGATGTCGCCAGGCCCGTAGCAGGGTCTCCTGGACGACGTCCTCGGCCCTGCCGGAGTCGCCGGTCAAACGCAGGACGTACCCGTAGAGCGGCCCAGCGTGCTCGTCGAAGAGGGTCCTCACGAGTTCCTCGTCGGCGGTGTCCGCTGCTGTCACGTCCTCATCACGTACGCGAGGACGCGACGGTTCACGCTCATCCACGGATCGGCACGTTCGTCGCTTCCGCCGAGAGCCTGAGCCCGCCCGGCACGCTCTCGACCTCGGTCACCTTCACGTCGAAGGGCAGCTTTCCTTTGAACGGGATCGTGTAGGAGACCATGCGGGCGACCTCGTCGGGCACGCCCTCGATCTTCTCCGCCTGGACCCTGATGCCTCCGTCCGCCAGCTCGACTCGCATCTCGGCGTTGAACTTCACCTTGTTGACCCCCACCGTCACCTCGCCCGACGCGGTGAGCCTGCCGCCGTTGCCGCCGATCTTGACGCCCTGGGGCGCGAACTTGTCGATGGTCGCCCTGCTGATCGTGCCGGTGACGGCGACGCGCCCGGCCCTGATGTCGGGGCGGTTCTGCAGGATCTCGGCCAGCGGGGCCGTCACGTCGTACGCCGCCCCGTGCAGATTTCTGATCGGCACCCCGCCGTAGGTGAACGTGCCGAGATCGAACTCGACTTCGGGATAGTGGCCCGAGAACGCCTGGGTGAGAAAGGGGATGCCCTTAATGGTCACCGTAGGGGTGCCGGACAGATCGGCGGAGGCGGCGATCCTGTTGGCGAGGTCGCGCTCGACTCCGGCAACCGCGACCCTGTCGGCTGCGACAAGGAGAATGATGAGCACGATCAGTGAAACGATCAGCTTGCGCATGGGGCTCCTTGTCGTGAGCGGGGGTCAAGAGCCTACCGATCCGGTTTGACTCATTCCCGGGACGAGCACGCGTTCACCTGCGGATCAGCCGCCGGCGAAGGGCGGCAGCACCTCGACGGTCGCACCCTCGGCGAGTATCACCTGATCGTGGGCGCGCTTGCCCACGGGAGAGCCGTCCACCAGGAAAGAGCAGCGGCGGACCACGCGCGCCAGTTCGGCACGATTCTGTGTGATTTTCGTCATCAGTTCACCAAGAGTGGCCGCGTCGAACGGCTCTTCCGCGACGCCCGCGGCATCCTTGGCCGCCGCCCAATAACGTATCTTTCCTGTGGCCATGCCTGCCTCACAATCGTTTCAGCCTTATTGTGCGTCACCCTTAACAAGCTTGTTTCAGGAGACGCGCTGTTCACCTGCTGGACGCGCAATGGACGCGACTTAGTCGTGGGATATCCTCACCTACAGGACTCGGGCGACGTAGCCCCCGGGTCCTTGTGTGTTTGAGGAGGCCGTAATGAGCAACCTGCTCCTGCTGACCAACGCCCTCGAGCCGTCCTCCGAGGTGCTTCCGGCGCTGGGGTTGCTGCTCCACTCGGTTCGCGTCGCGCCCGCCGAGGCCTCCGCGCTCATCGACACGCCGCCGGCGGACGCCGTTCTCGTGGACGCCCGCAAGGAGCTCGTGCAGGCCAAGAGCCTGTGCCGGCTGATCCGCACCACCGGCATCGACTGCCCGCTCCTGGTCGTCGTCACCGAAGGCGGGCTGGCCGCGATGACCGCCGAATGGGGCGTTGACGACGTGCTGCTCGACAGCGCGGGCCCGGCCGAGGTGGAGGCGCGGCTGCGCATGGCCACCGGCCGCATCTCGCAGCAGGCGGCCGAGGAGGTGCCCGACGAGATCCGCAGCGGCGACCTGTCGATCGACGAGGCCACCTACACCGCGCGGCTGCGCGGGCGCGTGCTCGACCTCACGTTCAAGGAGTTCGAGCTGCTGAAATACCTCGCCCAGCACCCCGGCAGGGTCTTCACCCGCGCCCAGCTGCTGCAGGAGGTGTGGGGCTACGACTACTTCGGCGGCACCAGGACGGTCGACGTCCACGTCCGGCGGCTGCGTGCCAAGCTGGGCACCGAGTACGAGTCGCTCATCGGAACGGTCCGCAACGTCGGCTACCGCTTCGTGCCCGACCGCGCCGAGAACGACAAGGCCGAATCCGCCAGCGTCTGATCCCCGACGACCCGATTGACAGCGGCAGCGTGCTGTCGTCAACTGATGTGACTGGTCGTCGCGCAGGCTGTTGATGCCTGTCATGTCGGGGACACCGCCGTCCCACCCGGGGTGGTGTCACGGTGGTTCTGTTCAAGGCGCTGGTCGACGAGGGTGCCCGCCCGCATGTCTTCCACCGTAACGAGACGATGTGCTCGCCGTTGCGGCCCGCCCACTGCGTTTACCTGATCGATTACGGCTACGCCCGCGAGTACATCCCGGCCGGCGAGCGCGAGGTCGTCCACGACCTGCGCGGCGACGGCGATCTCGTCGGCGAGCTGGCCTTCTGGAGCCCCGCCGACCGGGTCAAGGTGGATGCGCTCACCGAGGTCCGCGCCTGGCCCATCGACCTGCGCCGGCTGCGCGATCAGGCCGCGGCGGCCCCTGCCGTGGCGACCGCGCTGGTGGAGGAGCTGTTCGCGCGGAATCTCGCCGCCCGCAGGCACGAGGCGCTGGCCCGCGCGCCGGTCGCCGCCCGGCTCGCCGTCTGGCTGCTGCACCTGGACGAGCGCTACGGGCTCGCATCGGAGTCCGCGCCGCCGCTGTCCATGGAGACGCTCGCCGACCTGGTGGGCAGCTCGCCCGACGTGGTGCAGCGCCAGCTCACCCAGTGGGTGCAGCGGGGCTGGCTGGTCAGGCCCGGCTACCGGCGTCTGCACATCGCCGACCCGGTCGCGCTGCGGGCCGCCGCGGGCAGCTGGGAGCACCTGTCGGCGTCCTGGCAGGGGCGGGTGACGCCGTTCCTCACCCGGCCGGGCGGTCCGGAGCCGGGCAGTCAGATCCCCGTACGCGAGATGCCCAAGCCGCGCCAGCTCCCCGCCGACGTGCCCGACTTCACCGGCCGCCAGCAGAGCCTCGACCTGCTGACCGAATGGCTCGACCGGCCCCGGCGCCCCAACACGATGGTCGTGCAGGGCCTGCCGGGCGTCGGCAAGACCGCGCTGGTGACCCGCTGGGCGCACCTGCACGCCGACCGGTTCCCCGACGGGCAGATCTTCATCGACCTGCGCGGTCAGTCGCCGAGCCAGCCGCCGATGACCGTCGCCGAGGCGCTCGGGCAGATCCTGCGCTCGCTCGGCGTCGGCGAGCACATGCCGGCGTCGGACGAGGCAGAGCTGATGCTGCTGTATCGCAGCAGGATCGCCGGGCGGCGGCTGCTGCTCGTCCTCGACAACGCCGCCGACGCCGCCCAGGTGCGCGCGCTGCTGCCGGGCAGCAAGGACTGTGTGGTGCTGGTGACCAGCAGGACGCGGATGGGGCCGCTGCGCGCCACCGGCCACGCCGACCTGCTGGACCTGCAGGTGCTCGACCCCGGCAACGCGGTGGCGCTGCTGGTCGCGGTGCTGGGCGAGGACTCGCCCCAGGCGGCCGACAGGGACGCGCTGGCCGAGCTGGCGCGGGTGTGCTTCTACCATCCGTTCGCGCTGCGGATCTCGGCCGCCAAGCTCGCCGAGAACCCCGGGCTGAGCGTGCGCGGGCGGGTCGAGGAGCTGCGCAGGCCCGACCGGCTGCTGGTGGGCGACCCGGAGGAGGCGTTCAGGTCGGCGCTCGACCTCGCGTACGAGTCGCTGAGCCCGGCGCAGCGGCGCGCCTTCCGCCACGTGGGGCTGCTGCCAGGACGCGACTTCACGCCCGAGGTGCTGGCGGCGGCGCTCGGCGTACCGGTGGAGGAGGCGGTCGCCGCGCTGGCGGGGCTGCACCGGGCGTACCTGGTCGAGCCGCTGCCCGGGTCGCGCTACCGGGTGCACGACCTGGTCAAGCGGCTTGCGAGGGAGCTGGGCAGGCACGCCGAGGCGGGCGTACGCGAGGCCAGGGCGCGGCTGCTCGACCACTACCTGGCGGTGGCCTCCGACCCGGAGACGCCCGGCGAGTGGTTCGAGGCCGAGCGGCGCTCGCTGGTCTCGGCCGTGCGGATGGCCGGGGAGAGCGGCGCGCACGGCATGGCGTGGCGGCTGGCGGCGGCGGTGTTCGAGCCGTTCAGGCGGCTGCGCTACTACGAGAACAACCTGGAGGTGCAGCAGGGCGGGCTGGCCTCGGCCATGCAGGTGAGCAACCGCCGGGCGATCGCGCTCATGCGCGGCAACCTCGGCTCCATCCACCGCGACATCGGGCCGTCCACGCTGGCCGCCAGGTTCATCGGGGAGGCGCTGGCCGACCACGTCGCGCTCGGCGACCGCGAGGGCCAGGCGCGGGCGCTCAACGAGCTGGCCGAGGTGCACGGCATCGCCGGCAACAGCGAGCAGGCGCTGCGCCACGCCGCCGAAGCGCTCGCCCTGTACGAGGAGATCGGCGACCGGTCGGGGGTGGCGAAGTGCCTGCACACGCTCTCCCGGCTGCACCTGTCGCAGGAGCGCTACGAGCCGGCGCTCCAGTACGCGGGGGAGGCCCTCGACGTACGCGAGGAGCTGGGCGACCGGCGCGGCACCGCGCAGAGCCTGATCATCCTGGCGACCGTGCAGCGCAACCTGGGCGAGCCGAACGCCGCCCTGTCTGAGGGCCTGGAGGCGCTGTCGATCTGCCACGACTTGGGCGACGAACACGCCGAAGCCGAGACGCTGCTGTGCCTGGCCGAGATCTACGACCTGCTGCGGCTGCCGCACGACGCCAGGCGCGACGCCGAACGCGCCCTGGCCGGTTACACGGCGACCGGCGACCAGTACGGCTGCGGCCGCGCCCTGTGCGCGCTCGGCCGCATCGCACGCAACGGCTCACGCTACGACGAGGCGCTGTCCTACTACGAGCAGGCCCTGGCCGTGCAGATCGAGCTGCACCACGAGCAGGGCAGGGCCGAGACGCTCGGCGACATCGGGCTCGTCCACTGGCGGCTCGCCGACTACCGGCGCGCCGACGACTACCTCAACCAGGCGCTGGCCATCAGCAGGATGATCAGGGACGAGCCGGTCGAGGCGCGCATGCTCAACCGTCTCGCGCGGGTGCGGCGGCGGCAGGGCAGGCCGCAGGTGGCGTTCACGTACGCGCTGGAGGCCCTCGACATCGTGCAGGGCAAGGGCATCCGGCGGGCCGAGGCCGACGTGCAGGAGACACTCGCGTACACCTATCTGTCGCTGGGGCTGCACCGGTACGCGCTGCGCGCGGCCAAGTCGGCGCTGGCGATCAGGGAGGAGCTGCGCGACAACCGGGCGAGCGCGCTGCTGTCGGTGGCGCAGGCGCTGCACGCGGCCGGGCGGCCCGCCGCTGCGCTCAGCCCGGCGCGGGAGGCCGTCGAGTTGCAGCACGAGAGCGGTACGCGCGACCGCTGGGCGGCGGCACTGACCACGCTCGCCATGATCCTGCTCGACCTCGACCGGGTGGAGGAGGCGCTGCCGTACGCCCGCCAGGCCAGGGACGTGCACCAGGAGTGCGGCACGCGGCGCGACCTGGGCTGCGCGGCGCGGGCGCTCGGCCTCATCGCCGCCCGGATGGGGCGGCGGGAGGAGGCGGTCAGGCATCTGAAGGAGGCCGTGCACACGCTCGAAGAGGTGGGCGACCTGGTGGAGGCGCGGCAAGCCGCTGAGGAGCTCCGGCTGTACGCGTGACACGCCTCGTGCCCTGCGCCTCCGGCGACTCGGGTTCGGCGACTCGGGTTCTGCGCCTCCACCACCTCAGACCCGGCGCCCCCGCAGCCTCAGGGCCCAGCGCCTGTGACGGCTCCGGCTTCACCCGAGGCCGCTCGGGATGCGGGCAGAAGTCGGTGGGCTTCGGCCGCGGGAATGTCCGGCTTCGGCCGGGAATTGCTCAGGCTTTAACCCGAAACGCCGACAAAAGTCGGGAAATCTCAGGATCGAGGTCGCAGATCTTTCTCTGAGCTTTTCGTTACCTGGACTCACCGGCCGATTCACACACGGAGGTGATCCGGATGCTCAAGAACCATCTGCGGCGAGACCTTCAGTGGCTCAAGCGACAGGCACGTAAGGACCGGCGGATCACCGTCGCGATACTCGGCGGCCTGCTCGCGGCCTGGACGCACCAGCTCTCCGGCGGGCCGGGAGCGTCGCCGTCGCCGCTGCTGCTCGCGCTGTCGGCCGCGCTCGTCGTGGGGTCGGGGGGTGCGTGGCTCGTCTCGGCGTACTTCGTCACGAGGAGCCTGCGGGCGCGCCGGGAGCCGGCCGAGGAGCTGCGCTGGGTCGCGCGCATCAGGCTGGGCAAGGAGTGGGCGTTCGCCTCGCTCAGCGCGTACGTGGCCTGGCACCTGCTCCACTTCGTCACCGAGCTGGTGATGGGGTGAGTCAGGCGGACAGAGGAGCGAGCTCCAGGCGATCGCCCCTGATCGCCGAGCCGGTGTGGACGTATTGGACGATCTCCGCCGCCGGCAGCTCGACGAGGCCGAAGTCGGCGTCCGCGTGGGCGTCGCACCAGGCGACGATCTCCTCGGCGTTCGTCAGGGGCGCGGCGAAGTGGACCAGGCTGACGTACCAGCGGTCGCGGACCCGGCCGTACTCCAGGTCGCGTACGCCCCTCGACTGCAGGTTCCCGGCGAAGCGCTTGCGCAGCGTCTCCAGCGTCTCGTCCACCGGGTGCGCGCCCACCAGGACGCCGCCCCGGTGCGGCGCGACGCCCGCGAGGTAGACCCAGGCGGACGGCAGCCCGTCTGCGGCCTCGGCCAGCGCCTCGCCGTACGCGCGGCGCAGCGGGTCGTCCTGCGGGATCACGCTGCGGTACGGCTCCAGCGTCCTGAGCGTGACGTGCAGGGCCGGGCCGCCGTGCACCCAGTGACCGGGGGCGTGCACGGTGGCCGCCAGCTCCGTCAGCCGCTGGACGACCTCGCCGGCGGGCCGCAGCACGGCCGCCGCGCCCCAGCGCGGGTGGCCTTCCGTCATGGGCACGTCATGAGTGGCCTCACCGGCCAGCAGAGCGGTCCTCCCCCGCTCCCGGAACTCCGCGAAATCGGACATCCGAGCAGTATCCCAGTGCACATGCGCGCCTGAAGGGTGATCGGCCCGGGTGGGATAGAGGAGGGCGTCACCGGGTAGCGGCAGGTCGCGGTGAGGGGAGTGTGAGCGATGACGGGGGATCTGGTCGTTCCTGGCGCCGCCCTTGGCCTGGTGGTCTTCGTGCACGGCAGCGGTAGCAGCCGGCACAGCCCGCGCAACCGGTACGTGGCCGGGGCGCTCAACGAGGGCGGCCTCGGCACGCTGCTGTTCGACCTGCTGACTCCGGAGGAGGAGTTCGACCGGGCGAACGTGTTCGACATCGAGCTGCTGGCGGGGCGGCTGCTGGAGCGTACGGCGTGGGTGCGCGAGCAGCCGGAGACGGCGGGACTGCCGATCGGCTACTTCGGCGCGAGCACGGGAGCGGCGGCGGCGCTGTGGGCGGCGGCCGAGCCGGACAATGAGATCGCCGCGATCGTCTCGCGCGGCGGGCGGCCTGACCTGGCCGGCGACCGCCTCGCCGCGGTACGCGCCCCGACCCTGCTCATCGTGGGCGGCCGTGACCCGGTGGTGGTGGGGCTGAACGAGGAGGCGCAGCGGCGGCTGCGCGCGGACAGCAAGATCGTGGTGGTGCCGGGGGCCACCCACCTGTTCGAGGAGCCGGGCGCGCTGGATGCGGTGGCCGAGCATGCTCGCGAGTGGTTCGGCACGCACTTTCGCGCTTTCCGGCCCGCCAACAAATGAAAGATTTCCGGCCTTCAATAGCAAACACGCGCAGAAGCCGCGTTCGTTCGTTGAAGTAGATCGTTGTTTATGCGAACGTCAGGTGCGGATCACTTTCCGACGTGACGAACGGTTACAGACGTGCCGCTGCTGGAGATCAACGGTCTCATCTGGGAGGCCCACGGAGTCCGGCGACGCCTGTCACCCGATCCGCTGACGCTCGGCGAGAACAAAGTGGCGGTCGTGGTGGCCCGCGACTTCGCGGTAGGCGAGGCGTTCACCGACGTCCTGCTCGGGCTGGCCCAGCCGGTCGCCGGCCAGATCTTGCTCGACGGCAAGGACATCACCGGCATGCCTACGGCCGAGCGCGAGATCGGGCTGGTGCCCGCAGGCGGCGGTCTCTTACCGCATCTGACGGTCAGGCGCAACCTGGAGCTGGCCGCGCACGCAAGCAACGGCTTTGCGCCGGTGTCGCCCGGCTACATCGGCCACGTCACCAAGCGGCTGCACATCGAGGGCCGTATGGGCGACAAGCCGCACGAGCTCGGTCACGAAGAGCGGCTGACGGTCGCGCTCGCGCGGGTTCTGTGCCGGCCGGTGACGACGAAAGCGGTGGTGGTCGAGGACCGTAAGGGATGGGAGTCCTGCGACGGCGCGGTGAAGCGGGCGATGGACGAAGACCACAAACTGACCGTGCTCATCGTCACCGACGACAACACCACAGTGGCCAACTACGCCTCGTCCTCGGACTTGTTGGAGATCACCGATGTCGATAAGTCGTAGGGCGTTCCTGCTGGCCGTGCCGGCCGTGGCCGCCGCGGGCTGCGCCGGACAGCCGCCGCTGCGGGTCGCGGTGGTGTGGAGCGGTGAGGAGTTACAGCGCTTCCTGCGCGTGGTGGACGCCTACGTCGCGCACTCCCGCCGGCCCGTGAGCGTCTACTCGGCGGGCGACAACATCAGCGCGCTGCTGCGCGGCCCCGCCGAGAACGTCATCCCCGACGTGGCCGTCATCCCCCGGCTCGGCCTGCTCTTCGACCCCGTCGTACGTAAGCGCATCCAGCCCAGGGAGAGCGGGCACGTCCAGCCGGAATTCTGGCGGCGGCTGGTGACCCCCGAGGAGGGCGGGCCCGAGCTGGGCGCCTGGTTCAAGCTCGCCTACAAGTCGCTCGTGTGGCACCGCAAAGGCGAGCGGCACGCCCCCGCGAGCCTGACCGCCTGGCAGCCTCGGCCCGGATCGGTGGCCATCGGCGCGGCCGACGGGTGGGTGCTCAGCGACTGGTTCGAGAACGTCCTGCTCTCCATGGCCCCCGAGGCGTACGACGGCCTCTTCGCCTCGGCGACACGCGGCGACCCCGAGTGGTGGGCGAGGGGCGAGGTGTCCGAGGCGCTCGAAAGGCTGGCCTCGCTCTGGCGCGACGCGTTCACCCCGGAGCAGGGCAGGCGCGCGCTGACCCTGCAGTTCCACGACTCGATACTCGATGTCTTCCGCTACCGCACGGCCGACGTCGTGGCCGCGCCCGACTTCGCGCTGCCCGTCATCCAGCGCTACGCCGGCGCCGACGTGGCCGGCCATTTCCGCTTCCCCGGCGACGCGGGCGGGCCGCCGCCCCTGGTGGTCGGCGGCGACGTCGCGGTGGCGATGAAGCGCGGCGGTAGCGACGCGCTCGACTTCGTGGAGTGGCTGACCAGGCCGCGCGGTAACACGAACGACGCGCTGACCGAATGGGTGGACGAGGGCGGCTTCCTGACCCCGTACCGCGACCCGACACAACCGCTGCTGCGCGAGCCCGCGCTGGCGCTGCGGCGCAGCGAAGGTCTGCGCTACGACCTGTCCGACCGGCTGATCGGCCGCCTGGAGGGCGGCGACGGGCGCGGGTTGTGGCGGGTGCTCACCGAGCTGTTCAGCGACGTCGCCGCGAGCACCGTCACACCGCGAAGCGCGGCTCTGGCCGCCCGCGAGAAGATCGTGACGAGCCTCGCGAAGGGCGCCGCCCGATGAGCCCGCGTTTCCCACGTGCCCGTGTGATGAGTGAACGCAACACCTTTCCGTCCGGGGTGAGCGCGCGATGAGTGGTAGCGACCGAGGCAACTACGGACCGAACACCTTCCTGTTCGAGGTGGCCCCGCACCCCGACGCCGGGGTACCGGTGAAGCCACAAGGCATCAGCCGCTGGCGTGCGGCGTTCTACCTGCTGCTTGCGGTGCTGCTGTCGGCGGGCGTGACATTGGTCCCGCTCCTCGCGACCGTGATCATCAGCTTCTCAGAGCCCGGCGCGTGGCAGGAGGTGCTGACCGACGCGGGCGCCTGGCAGGCGATCGGCAACATGCTGATCTGGTGGCTGCTCGTCGTGGTGGTGTGCGCGGTGGGGCTCGGCCTGGCCTGGCTGGTCAGGAACGCGGGCCCCGCGCTCGGCCTGGTCATGCGGATCATCCTGGTGCTGCCCGCCGTCGTCTCGCCCCTCACCACGGGAGCCGTTTTCCGCCTGCTGTTCGACACCAGCCAAGAGCGCGGCATGGCCTCCGCTCTGCTCGGCCGCGACACCCCCTTCCTCGGGCCCGGCTGGATCTGGCTGGTGCTCGGCTCGGCCTTCGTCTGGCAGTACGCCGGGATCGCCTTCCTCGTCTTCCACGAGGCCCTGGCCAGGCTGCCCGCTGACCTGCTGCGCACGACCAGGGCGTTCGGCGTGGACCGGCGGGGACGGCTGTGGAGCGTGATACTGCCCGCGCTGGCGCGCCCGGCGGCGCTCGCGTACCTGTTCGCGCTGGTCTTCGCGGCTCGCGTGTTCGATCTGGTGCTCATGGGCGTACCAGGGTCGATGCAGGCGCTCGTCGAAGGCGGCGGGCTCTACTGGTGGCGGCACAACGACGACCTGGGCTATGCCGGGGCCGCCGCGTTGGCGGTGTTGATGTCCCTGCTGGTCGCCGCGCTCGCCGCGCCTGCCCTGCTCGGCCTGCACGGGCGGGTGACCTGGGCCGGCTCCGCCCCGTCCACCCGGCCGCGCACCGACCGCGCCCGGTGGCTGTGGCCGCTCGGCGGGGCGGTGTCGGTGCTGTGGCTGCTGCCGTTCGCGGCGCTGCTCATCACCTCGTTGCGCGACCCGGTCGCGGCCGCGCAGACCGGGTGGTGGAACGGCGAGCCGTGGACCTTCGGCTCGTACACGGAGGCGCTGACCGACAGTGCTTTCATCAGCGCGCTCGCCACCACGTTCCTGCGGGCCGTCACAGTGGTCGCCGTGGTGCTGCTCGCGGCGGTGCCGGCGGCGTACGTGCTGGCGCACGAGCACCTGCTGCCCCGCCGCACCTGGCAGATGGTGCTGCTGGTCGCGGTGGCGCTGGCGGCGCTGCCGCCGCAGGCGTTCGCCGTGCCGCTTCAGCAGGTGCTGAGCCCGATCGGCACGGCCCCGGCGCTGATCATCGTGCACGCCGCGCTGGTGCTGCCGCTGGCGGTGCTGGTGCTGCACAACGCGTTCGTCCGGGTGTCCGCGCCCATGCTGGTGCGCGGTCGTCGCGAGCTGTTCCACTACGTCCGGGAGGCCCGCCCCGCCGTGGTGCTGGCCGGGGCCGTGGTGTTCGTCCTGGTCTGGAACGACGCGGTCGTCGGACTGTTGCTCAACTGGCCGTCGGGGGACCACCTGCCGCTGATCCTGCTGGAGCAGGCCCGCCACTTCATGAGCGCGGCAAGCCCGCTGGCGGCCCAGGCGGTGCTGGCCATGGTGGTGCCGGTGCTGGTCGTGGCGTTGACCGCGCGCCTGCTGTACCAGGGCCTGACGGGAGGGGTGCGGCGATGACGGAGCTCTCGCGCAGGGGCCGCATTCGCAACTGGATCGATGAGGTCCGCGTGCAGACCACCGCGCACAGGGCCGAGCTGGGCGTCGGCGGGGCGCTGACGGTGAGCGGCACGATTCTGATCCTCCAGGAGGAGTTGCTCAGACAGCTCCTCGGCGGGCTGCCGATCTGGGTGCTGATAGCGCTGATCGTCGTGTCCGTGGTCGTGCCGCCGGTCGCCATCGGGGCGATCAAGCATGTGATGCGCCGTACCCGCGCCAAGGCGGCACAGCACCAGATTTCGGCGCGGCACCTGGACCCAGCAGAGAAGCTGGTGGGCAGGGACGCGGAGATCGCGCGGATCAAAAGGAGACTGAAGAGGAGAAGTGTCCTCGCCATACGTGGCCCCGTTGGGAGGGGCACGTCCGTCATCGCCCGCAAGGTCGCCTCGGACCTGGTGGGAGAGAACACCGATCAGTTGCTCTACGTCGACGTGCGCGGTGCCAGCAAGGACCACCCCGAGAGTGCGTTGAGCGTGGCCAAGCGGGTGCTGCGCACGCTGGGCCTCCAGATCAGCGAGATCCGACGGGCCGAGGACGCCGGCGACAAAGTGGGCGCAGCACTCAAAGAGCAGCATTACGTGCTGCTGCTGGACAACGTCAGCTCATGGAGCCAGGTCGACTGGCTGCCGGACGGGGTGCAGGAGGCGCACGTCATCATCGCGGGCACGCTCACGGGCATTCCGTCCGACGGCAGCGTCGCGCACATCGAGCTCGCATCGCTGGACGAGCAGGCCCGGCAGGACCTGCTGGCCCAGCACATCGGTGATGAACGGGCCAGCAGCGAGCCGGAGGCGCTGAAACAGCTCGCCGACGCTTGCATGGGCAACCCGCGCGAGCTGGTCAGGGTCGGCGCCTGGCTGGCCCGCAACCCCCGTATATCCCTACAGACCATGGTGAATGACTTGCAGGGGACGGACACAGCGAAGACTCTGCAATTCGTGCTCGAACGCAGCTTCGCCCAGCTCAAGCCGACCGCCAGAAAGTTGTTCACCTTGCTGGCCGAGCTCCCGATCGCCGAGCTGGACTCAAAGGCCGCCGCCGCACTGCTCGGCATGCCGTCCGCCGACGACGCGATATACGAACTGATCGACATGGGCCTTGTCGAGCGGGTGCGGAACCAGCGCATACGCGTGCCGAAGACGTTTCGCGACAGCGGCGTGACGGAGGCTGCGGGGCGCTCGCGGAGGCAAGTGGCGGCATGGCGTCGACTGGTGGAGCACTTCGCGGCACAGGCCGCCGAACACGCCCGGCGGTTGTCCGGTGCCGAAGAAGAAGGGAAGGCGGCCGAAGACTGGTTCGCGATGGAGGACCAGGTGCTGCAGCAGGTGCTGGAATCAGCACCGGACCCCAGAACCGGTCGCGCACTGGCTGCGATCGGGGACGCGCTGGACACCTGGTACCGGTTCGAAGGACGCGACGAGGACCGGTTGAACACGGCGGCCCTCCTGGCCAAGGCCGCTGAGGCACTCAAGGACGAGCAGTTGCAGGCGACGGCAGAGCTCCGCCAGTGCTCTCTCTTACTCGCCGTCAGCGAAGTCCGCGAGGCGCATCAGCACTTCAACAAGGCGGCGCAACTATACGGCGGGGTCGAACAGGGGCCCGCCGAACAGCACCTGGCATACGCGACACTGCTGCTGGCGGCAGGCGACGACTACAAGACCGTCGAGCAAAAGCTCGTCCAATACGGCCAGGCTCTGGGCCGCAACGACGTCCTGGGGCAGGCCGTCCAGCTGACCAACGTGGCGGCGCTGCTCATGCGGAAGGGCCAGGCGCTGTTCATGCCGGGCGATGAGAAGGCAGGAGACGAAGCCGCGCATGCCGACGGTGACGTCCCGGAGCCGGTCGATCGCGAGACCGGACAGGCCAGCCGCGAGGAGGCCGCCGCCGAGGCGCGGCGCCTGTACACCAACGCCAGGATCGTGCTGTACCAAGCGCTCGACCTGGCGGAGCAGGCGCGCGACAAGGCGACGCAGGCGCACGCCCACGAACTGCTCGGGCTGGCCCACCACTTCCTCGGCCAGCGTCACGACGCCGACCAGCACCTGGTGCAGGCCGAGACGCTCTACGGGAAGCCCGAGGCTAGGAAGCCCGACAAGACCGCACCCACCCCCGAGGAGCAGGACCATAAGGTGGACAGGACCGGGCTCGGGCGCTGCAAGGTGCACCGGGCCGGGTTCCTGCTTGAGGACCCGAAGCACCAACCGGCCGAGGTGGCGGCGCTGCTCGTCGAGGCGCTGAAGGACCTGCCGCCGACCGGGGTGAGCAGGGCGCTGGCGCACCTGCACCTGAGCAGGTTGCAGCCGGAGCAGGCCGGCGAACACCGCGAGAAGGGGGCGCAGGCCCTGGCGCCCTGGCAGGGGACCGCGGAGCCCCAGCAGGTCAAGGTGCTGCGCGAGCTGCTCGAAGCCAGGGAGGCCGCGGAGAGCCCGTGACCGGCCGCCTGCCGGCTCGCCCCGGGCCTCCGATCGCACCGAACCCCGGCTGATCGCCTCCGCTTGCCGATCAAGCCGGTTCCCTGGTGATCACCTCACGCTCCGATTGACCAAGCCTCTGCCTATCCGCCCCGAGCCGGTCATCAGACCGTGCCGTCCTCCCCCCGTACCCGCACCTGCCACTGAAACTGTACCGGCTGACCGGTATAGTTTCGGGCATGCCACGACCGAGCGCGAAGGACCGTCTCCTCGACGCCGCCGCCGACGTGCTGCTGTCGCAGGGGGCAGAGTCGCTCACCCTCGAAGCCGTCGCCAAGCGGGCCGGGGTCTCCAAGGGCGGGCTGTTCTACCACTTCCCCACGAAGCAGGCCCTGGTCGCCGCCATGGTCGAGCGGCTCACCAAGTCTTTCGACGACACACTCGCACGGGCGGGCGACCGGCCCGGCGACTTTCTGCGCGCCTACGTCGAGGCGACCATCCCCGAGCGGCACACCACCGCCACGGCCCCTGCCGACCGCGTCACCGCCGCGCTGCTCGCCGTCGTGCTGGTCGACCCGGCGCAGCTTCAGCCGTTGCGCGAGCGGTTCGCCGCCTGGCAGGCCAGGCTCGCCGATGACGGTATCGACCCGGCGGTGGCGACGGCCATACGGCTGGCTGCGGACGGCTGGCGGGCGGCCAGACTGCTCGGGCTCGGCTCACCCGGACCCGACCTGCACGAGAAGACCCGTCGCCACCTGTTGGAGGCCATCGACCGTGCTGCGCGCGACTAAGGGATTAATGCTCGTCACGGATGTCGGTTCGTCGTCTATTTCGCCGTCGCCGGTCTCGGGCTGATCCCGCTGGAGTGGGCGTTCGCCGACTACACGAACCCGCTGATGGTGGACTGGAACTGGTCCTTCCTCTGGATCGACCTGCCGGCCAGCGCCACCGGGCTGGCCGGCCTGCGTCTCATGCGCCTCGGCCGGGCGAGCGGTCCGCCGCTGATGCTGGTCTCGCTGGCGCTGACCATGGCCTCGGGGCTCATGGCCATCGCGTTCTGGACGTTGCGGGGCGACTTCTCGCTCGCCTGGTGGATACCGAACCTCTACCTCATGCTCTTCCCCATGCCCGCCATCGTGTGCCTGACGCGGGGCATGAGCGTCAGACCGGCACCGTAGCCAGCGTCCTGCCGTCGAAGGTCTGGATGGTGAAGTGGTTGATGTCGTCCTGCGGCAGGCTGGTGGCGCCGTGCAGGAGCAGCGGGTCGGGCGCGCCGGGCACGCCGTACCCCTTATCCGGAACGCCCCAGCTCGCCACCACCTCTGAGCGGCCGTCGTCGCCCACCGCCATGAGCCGGCACTGCAGCGGTCCTTTGACGCCCTTCAGCTCCAGCGCGACGTGGGTGCCCCAGCCCTTGTCCTCCAGGCCGACGACCCCGGAGACGCCGGTGGCCGGGTCGGTGACGGAGTACGTCTTGCCGGTCATGAGCAGCGCGCGGGCCGGGCTGTGGATGCTGTCGGGATCGGGGCCGCTGCCCACCGTGGCGTTGAAGCCGAGATAGACGCCGGCCGCGACGAGCACGCAGGCGGCGGCGGTCATGAACGTGCGGTGCAGGCTCCGGCGGCGCCGCTCGGCGGCGGCGCGGCGGACGAGGAGCGATTCGACCTGCGGGTCCGGCGGTTGCGGCAGCAGGTCGTCCGGATGTACCCCCTTGATGAGCTCCCCCATGGCGGCGAACGAGTCCACCTCGGCAGAACAGATCCGGCAGCCGAGCAGATGGCGTTCGAAGGCGTCCCGCTCTTCCCCTTCGAGCAGGCCCAGCGCGTACGCGGCCACATCCTCGTGATGTACCTCAGTCATGGCGCCACCCCCCTGACATCGTGACGCACCTTGGTCACGGCAGCGTCACCCCCCTTTCCTCCAGCGCGACCCGTAAGGCGCGCATGGCGTAGTACACGCGGGACTTCACCGTGCCGACGGGCACGCCGATCGTCTCCGCCGCCTCCTGGAGCGAGCGGTCCAGGAGGAACGTCTCGGTGAGGACCTGCCGGTGCGCCGGGGAGAGCGACATCATCGCGTCGGTGATCACGATCTCTCTCAGCAGCTGCTCGTCCTCGGCGGCCACGGGCTGGGCGCGATCGGAGATGTCCTCGACGGTGTCGAGGGGGCGGGCGTTGTTGCGGCGCCGGTCGTCGATGACGACGCGCCGTGCGACGGTCGCGAGCCAGGGCATCAGCGAACCGGATTCCGTACGCAGATCGTGGAGGTTGCGCCAGGCCCGTACGAGCGTCTCCTGGACGACGTCCTCGGCCCAGCGGCGATCGCCGCCCGTCAGCCTGATGGCGAACGCCATGAGGGGGGCGCCGTATTCGCGGTAGAGGGCTCGGACCATGGCCTCGTCCGTTACGCGGTGATTCACCACGGGCGGGCTCCTAGCGCTGCGGATATCACGAAATACCGCACTCGGTACGCTGATATTGGGAAATATCACTCTAGCGACGGAGTGGCGCCCGGGTCAGGTAAATTGCAAACCTCGCTGCTTAACTAGATTAATCCGCTAAATCGCGCTTCAGTCCCCTGCGGAGGGGATTACGATCATTCGGTTGACGAGCCGCGAGCCGCGAGCCGCGAGCCGCGAGCCGGATCCGCGAGCCGCGAGCCGCGAGCCGGCGGCCGTCACCGCCGCCGACGTCGAGGTCGATGTCAAGGTCGAGTCGACGTCGAGTCGACGTCGAGTCGAGGTCGAGGTGACGGCGAGTCGAGGTCGAGGTCGAGGTGACGGCGGAGCCCGAGACCCCCATCTGATCACTGCTGCGGGCGGGACCCTTTCCGATCAACCGCCGGCCCTGCTACGTGGGCAGCGGCGAGCTCGACCCCGACGCCGCCGTCGCCGACAGCCCGCTCGTGCCGGAGGCCGCGATCAGCGTGGGCGAGCCCGAGCGTACGCAGCCGTGGCGGCCCCTGCCGGCGACGGGCGCGATCCACGTCTTCGCCGGCCCCGACGCGGAACGGAAGGTCTTGCCGACCCCGGGCAGCCACCTGGTCGGCCGCGAGCACAGCGACATCAACCTGCCGTGCGACGCCAAGGTGTCCAAGCGGCACGCCTGCATCGACGTGTCGTGGACCGGCGAGGCCACCGTCGTCGATCTCGGCTCGCGCAACGGCACGCGGGCGGACGAGGCAGGCGCACCCGGCCCGGTCGTGCCGCGCCCCAACGGGGAGGCGTACCCGGCCCCATCGCGCTGCGCCCCGACGAGGTGACGTACGCAGCCCGGCCACGTCGCACCCCAACAGGGAGGCGTACACGGCCCCGTCACGCTGCGCCCCGACGAGGTGACGTACGCAGCCCGGCCACGTCGCACCCCAACAGGGAGGCGTACCCGGCCCCCATCGCGTCGCGACCCGACGGGGTGGTCAGGTGGGTGACGACCGGCTGCGCTGGGTGCCGCTGCCGCCCGCCCGGCTGCGCACCACCCGGGCCAGGGACGGCCGCATCGACTTCGACCGGGCCGTCTCCCCGGCCCCGCCGTGCCGGCCGCGCGCATCACGATGCCGAGCAACAAGGTGCCGGAGCGCAATATCGCGGTGCCGCTGCATTCCTCGCTGCTGCCACTGCTGCCGCTGCCACTGCCACTGCCGTTTTCCGGCGCGATGGCCATCCTGTTGCAGAGCCCGTATTTTCGGCTCTTCGGAATTCTGCCGCCGATCACGTTCTTCGCCACCCGGCGGGTGGAGGGCAGCAGCGCAGAAAGAAAGAGCGCGAGTTCGACCAGCGTAAACGCCACACGATGGAGCTGATCAGGCGGCACGTCGTACGCAAGCAGTGGCTGCGTCATGAGGTCGCCCCCGACGAGGTGGAGCTGACGTTCGCCGCCACCCACGAGGGCCCTGGGCTGTGGCCGCGCAACGCCGGCTCCCCGACGGGCTGACGCTGCGCGTGGGGGTGGCCGAGGAGCCCGCCACGATCGCGTTCGAGGCCGGACTTCGTCCCGCCGGTGCTGCGCGGCGTGCCGGTGACGGCGGACCTGCGGGAGATCGGCGTGCTCGGCGTGATCGGCCCGCCCGAGCCGGTGGACGCGCTGCTGCGCCGGCTGCCGTACCTGAACGTGGACGGTCCCGTGTCCTGCCTGGCGGGCATCACCCCGCAGACCAGGACGGAACGTGTCGAAGAGCTGAGGGACCTGGTCACCGAGCGGCTCAAGGCGAGGGGGCGCCGCTTCGCCGAGGAGGTCGTGGTGATCCTCGACGGCGCGCGGGCGTTGCGCCGAGTGGGCCCCGTCCGGCTCGCCGCGTTCCCGCACCCGTCACGCGCTATTTCCCGACACAATCAGGAAACGCAGATTTTTGCGCGGCATTCTGTCACGTCGGGGGATTTTCTGTTATCAAGGGGGAAGCGAAGGGAATCATACCGTCGCCCCCGCTGTTTCCCCGATCCGCCCGGTAAGGAGTGCCATGAACAACGCCCCTGCCCCACAGATTCAGCAGGACCGGAAATCCGCCGGCACGATCACCGTCCGCCGCCTGACCAGTGCCGAGACCCCGCAGGTCATGTACCCCAGCCACGGCAACTCCAACTGATCACCCAGGCCGCAGAATTTGCGGCCTGGAACTTTTTCGGGGTGACCATTGGTGATCGGGCAACTGACGCTTTTCTTTCGCCGCCCTCCCCTTGTCCGAAACCGAAATTCGGCGCGGTTCCAACGCTCGCTCCGCCGCTCAATGAAGCGTCGAGTTCGGGGTGCGTGGCGATGGCCGTCTTGAAGAACTCGATCATGCCCTCCAAGCCCCGCATGACCTGACGGGCGCCATTGTTCGGTCGTAATCCTGCTGGAATTCCCCTGAGGCGCGATCGGTGACGAAGTCGCTGCTCACGAGCTGGTCGATCATGGCCTTGAGGTGGGTCAGCCGGGTCTGGATGTCCTCCTTCTCCTTGTTGAGGCGGTTCGCGCCGCTCTCCACCTGCGGGAAGCTGAGGTGACGGGTGCCTGCCGCCATGGCGAGTTCACTCTCCTTCGGGTTCCGACCGGGTGCGGCCGCGATCCTGGCGTCCACCAGCCCGGGCCAGGTCGCCGGTACGCCCGGCGCGCCCGGCGTCGAACGCGTGCCAGGAGTTCGGGCACGCGGACGCCGAACCCGTACGGCAGGTCAGCCATGGGCCCGCTCCGAGAGCGCGCCCCGCCAGCGAGCCGTCCAGCACGCCGATCGTCAGCCCGGCCCGTACGGGTGCCTGCGCCACAGCGGTGGCGGGGGCGGCGATGGCGGCTCATGCCCGTCCTGCTCGTACGGCGCCGTCCGCCGCTCGGCCTCCATCAGCAGCTCGTGCACCGACCCACCGCGACCAGGGCCGGTGCGCCCGAGCAGGATGCGCACCAGGTCCACCGCCGTCGGACGGGCGCCGAGGTCGGGGCGGCGGCACGCGTCGATCACCGCGCGCAGCTGGGGCAGCAGCCGGTCGAGGTCGGCGCCCGCGTCCGGCATCATCCCCGTCGCCGCGAACACCACCACGTCCGCCCAGTCGCCCACGTCATGCGCGGGGAACAGACAGTCCCGAGGTCCCGGCGCGAAGAGCGCCTGACCTTGCGGCGAGATGAGCACGTTCGCCGGGCTGAGCCGCAGCCCCGCGATGCCGCCGAGGTGCAGCCTGGCCAGCGTGGCGGCGGTGCCGAGGGCGAACAGGTGCAGCCGTTCGCCGGTGAGCGGGCCGGTCGTCCTGACGACGGCGGCCAGCGGCTCGCCCGTCCCCAGGTAATCGCGCGGCCGCAGAGCCAGGCCGCCGCTCCATGCCTGAAAGTCCATCGCCGTCCCCGTAGTGGCCGATCAGCGCGGGCGGCACCGCCGGTGGTCCGGCCCCGGTGCCGCAGGTCCGACAGGGGGTACGCCGGGGTCGCGGGCCGCGTTCAACCCATACCGATCGGGTCTTGACCTTGACGCGACGTCAACGTGTCCCATGAGCGGTGAAGCCGCCGGGAGGAAGGAACGCGCATGGTCAGAGCCGCGCTGCGCATCGTCGGATTCGAGCTCAAGGGCCTCGCCGCCATCGCGGCGTGGATCGTGCGGCGGCGGCACGGGGTGCCGGACGGAGCGACGACGCTCGCGTACGGCAAGGAGCAGTCGTTCATGATGGGCCTGATGGCGTTCGCCATGGCGGTCGAGACCGTGGTCGTGGACCTGCTGCTCGCCGCCCTCGACGTGCCCGGCTGGCTGCGTTACGGGGTGCTGATCGCCGACCTGTACGGCCTGCTGTACGTCCTCATGGTGGTCGCCGCCTGCGCGACCAGGCCGCACGTCGTCACCGCGGACGAGCTGCGTATCCGGTACGGCGTCTACCTTGACCTGCGGGTGCCCCGCGAGCTGGTGACGGCGGTGCGGACCGGGCGGACATACCACCAGGGCGGCATGATCACCGTCGATGAGGGCCGGTTGACCGTGGCGGTCTCCTCGCAGACGAACGTGACGGTCGAGCTGGCCGAGCCGGTCACCGTGGTACGCCCGCTTGGCCGCCGCGCCGAGGTCACCTCGGTCAGGTTCTTCGCCCATCATCCCGAAGCCGCGGCGGCCGCGCTCAGGGAGGGCGTCACCACCGGCTGAGCACTACTCCCCACCGGCTGAGCGCTACTCCCCGCGGAGGGCGTGAGCGCACCGCTTGCCCTCGCGCGTCACTCCCCGCGGCGGGCGCGAGCGCGCCGCTTGCCCTCGTGCATCGCCTGGACCCGCGCCACCGGGATCGTGTGCCCCTCCTCGACGAGGTCGGCGGGCAGCGGCTGCGGCGGCGGCATGTGCTCGGCCCATGGGTCGGCCCCGCCCAGCCGTTCGATCGCGCTGTGGACGGTGAAGTCGCCGGGACGTACGCCGTCGAGGTCGTCCCACGCCACCGGGTACGAGACGGGCACGCCGGGGCGGATGCGCGGGCTGTAGGCGGCGGCCACCGTGGCGCCGCCCGCCCGCGTGGAGTCGATGAACACCTTGCCCGCGCGGTCCTCCCTGATGAACGCGGTGGTGGCGAGCGCCGGGTCCAGCCGCTCGGCGCGGGCGGCCAGCGCGCGGGTGGCGGCGGCCAGGTCGTCCATCGCGGTGCCCGGCGCG
The DNA here is from genome assembly GCF_042751225.1 of Nonomuraea fastidiosa. NCBI lineage: Bacteria > Bacillati > Actinomycetota > Actinomycetes > Streptosporangiales > Streptosporangiaceae > Nonomuraea > Nonomuraea fastidiosa. The sequence goes on along the minus strand of NZ_CP170570.1, from coordinate 3,641,291 downwards.
ACGGGCACGAAGACGTGCACGCCCTTGGCCCCGCTCGTCTTCACCGCCCCGGCCAGCCCGGAGTCGGCCAGCGCCTGCCTGACCAGGTGCGCGCCCCGCACCGCCAGGGCGAAGGAGTCCTCGGGCGGGTCGAGGTCGAGCACCATGTGCGTGGGATGATCGCCGGCGTACAGAGCCGGGTGGTATTCGACGGCCCGCTGGTTGGCGAACCACAGCAGCGTCCTGCGGTCGTCGCACAGCGCGTACGTGACCTGCCGCTGCGAGGAGTCCGCCCACACCCGCACCGAGCGCACCCAGTCCGGGGCGTACTTGGGCAGGTTCTTCTGCATGAACGGCTGCTGCCCCGGGCGTACCCGCATGACGGAGAGCGGGCGGCCGCGCAGCACCGGGATGATGCGGCCGGAGACGGCGTCGAGGTAGTCGACCAGGTCGCGCTTGGTTGCGCCCGCGCCGTCGAAGAGCGGCTGGTCGAGGTTCGTCAGGGAGACGCCGTCGCGCGTCTCGTCAGCGGCCACCCGTCCCACGATGCCGATACTCGAACGTGTGGTCAACGACCCGGCCTGTTAGAGTGAACGTTTGACGCGGGGTGCCCGAAATGCCGGGCTGAGATCACACCCGTCGAACCTGATCTAGTTCGCACTAGCGAAGGGACGTCATGGCCGCTGACGCCGTACCCAAAGTTCTGACCATCGCGGGCACCGATCCGAGCGGCGGCGCCGGCATCCAAGCCGACCTCAAGGCCTTCTCCGCGCTCGGCGCGTACGGCATGACGGTCATCACCGCGCTGGTGGCGCAGACGACCACGGGCGTGACCGGCATCCACGAGGTGCCCGCCGAGTTCGTGACCCAGCAGCTCGACACGCTGCTCACCGACGTGCCCGCCGACGCCGTGAAGATCGGCATGCTGGGCGACGCCGACCTGATCAAGGCGGTGGCGGCGGCGCTCGACACCTACCGCCCCAAGTACGTCGTGCTCGACCCCGTCATGGTCGCCAAGAGCGGCGACCGGCTGCTGCCCGCCGACGCGGTGAGCGAGCTGCGCCGCACGCTGCTGCCGCGCGCCGACCTCATCACCCCCAACCTGCCCGAGGCGGCCGACCTGCTGGAGGAGCCGCAGGCGAGCGGCCTGGCCGAGATGCACGAGCAGGCGGCCAGGCTGCGCGCGCTCGGCGCCCGCCAGGTGCTGCTCAAGGGCGGCCACCTCGACGGCGACACCTGCGTCGACGTGCTGGCCACCCCCGAGGGCACGATCGAGCTGTCCGCCCCGCGCGTGCACACCAAGAACACCCACGGCACGGGCTGCACGCTCTCCTCGGCGATCGCCGCGCTGCGGCCCCGGCACGACGACTGGCCGAGCGCGGTGCGAGCGGCGAAGGACTACCTCACGGAGGCGCTGCGCGCCGCCGACTCGCTGGGCGTCGGCCACGGCCACGGCCCCGTGCACCACTTCCACAACATCTGGTAACGGCCCCCGCCGGGCAGACCCCTCCGAAAGAGACGCGATGTTCTGCGATGACATCTGGCAGCGCACGTCCGACCTGATGCGCGCCATCCACGAGCACCCCTTCGTCACGGCACTCGGCGACGGCTCACTCGACCGCGACACCTTCGTCTTCTACATGGTGCAGGACGCCCGCTACCTGGAGGCGTTCGCGAAGGCGCTGGCCGCCGCCTCCGTGCGCGCCGGCGACTCCGCCGATGCGGCCTTCTGGGCGCAGAGCGCGCACACCGCGCTGGTCGCCGAGCGCGAGCTGCACTCCGGCTACATCGACGAGCTGGGCGATGCCGCCAAGGGCATCGCGACGTCGCCGACGTGCCTGGCGTACTCGTCGTTCCTGCAGGCCACGGCGCTGTCGGAGCCGTATCCGGTGATCGCGGCGGCGGTGCTGCCGTGCTTCTGGATCTACCAGGACGTCGGTACGGCGCTGCTCGCCAAGGCCGGCGACGACCCCGCGCACCCGTACGCGAAGTGGATCTCCACCTACTCCGACCCGGAGTTCGCCGCCTCCGTCGAGCGGGCCAAGGCGATCACCGACCGGCTGGCCGCCGCCGCGTCCCCGGACACCCGCGAGGCGATGGCGCAGGCGTACGGGCGGGCGGCGGCCTACGAGTGGATGTTCTGGGACAGCGCGTGGCGGCGCGAGGGCTGGCCCACCGCCGAGTGGCTGGCACCCTGACACCTAGCCTGATTTCGCCATCAGCTCCTTCTCCTCGCGGGTGGCGATGAGCCCCGACGGCGCGACGATCTTCGACTCCTCGAACGGCGCCTCCGTGGTGGGCAGCGGCTCGGGCGAGCGGATCGCGGTGATCCAGATGCGCGCGGCGTCCAGGATGACCACGATGATCAGCACGGCGAAGAGCGCGGCCAGTACGCCGTCCACGGTCGAGTTGACGACGATCTGCCGCATCGCGTCCATCGACTTGGCGGGCGCGAGGAGCTGGCCCTGGTCGAGGGCCTGCTGGTAGCGGTCGCGCTGGGCGAAGAAGCCGAGCGTGGGGTCGGACGAGAACACCTTCTGCCAGCTCGCGGTGAGCGTGACGGCCGCGTCCCAGGCCAGCGGGACGGCCGTCACCCAGGCCCACTTGAGCCGCCCGCTCTTGATCAGCAGCGTGGTGGCGACGGTGAGCGCGACGGCGGCGAGGAGCTGGTTGGCGATGCCGAACAGCGGGAAGAGCTGGTTGATGCCGCCGAGCGGGTCGTTGACGCCCTGGTAGAGGAAGTAGCCCCAGGCCGCGACGACGACGGCGCTGGTCGCGACCAGGCCGGGCCACCAGCTCACCCGGGAGATCGGCTGCCACAGGTTGCCGAGCGTGTCCTGGAGCATGAACCGCCCGACACGCGTGCCGGCGTCCACGGTGGTGAGGATGAACAGCGCCTCGAACATGATCGCGAAGTGGTACCAGAACGCCTGGAACCCCTCGCCGCCGAGGAAGCCGGAGAAGATCTGCGAGATGCCCACGGCCAGGGTGGGCGCGCCGCCCGTCCTGGCGATCAGCGTCTCCTCCTGCACGGCCTCCGCCGCCGCCTGCAGCTGCTCGGGCGTGATGACGAAGCCCATGGTCGAGACGGCCTCTGCGGCGCTCTGCACGGTGGCGCCGACGACGCCGGCCGGTGAGTTCATCGCGAAGTAGAGCCCGGGGCTGAGGACGCAGGCCGCCGTGATCGCCATGACCGCCACGAACGACTCCATGAGCATGGAGCCGTAGCCGATCATCCTGACCTGCGTCTCCTTCTGGATCATCTTGGGCGTGGTGCCGGACGAGATCAGCGCGTGGAAGCCGGACAGCGCGCCGCAGGCGATGATGATGAACACGAACGGGAACAGCGACCCGGCGAAGACCGGGCCCTCGCCGTTGAAGGCGAAGTCGGTGAACGCGGTCGTCCGCAGCGGCGGCATGGTGACCGCGATGCCCACCGCGATCAGCACGATGGTGCCGATCTTCATGAACGTCGACAGGTAGTCGCGCGGCGCGAGCAGCATCCAGACGGGCAGCACGGCCGCGATGAACCCGTACGCGATGAGCCACAGCGCCAGCGCCGACGGGCTCAGCGTGAAGTACGGCGCCCAGCTCGACTCCTGCACCCAGCCGCCGGCCACGATGGCGAGGATCAGCAGCGCGACCCCGATGGCGGTGGTCTCGACGACCCGGCCCGGCCGGACCACCCGCAGGTAGAAGCCCATGAACAGGGCGATCGGGATGGTCATCGCGATGGAGAAGACGCCCCACGGCGACTGCGCGAGCGCGTTCACCACGACCAGCGCCAGCACCGCGAGCAAGATGATCATGATGGCGAAGACCGCGATGAGCGCCGCCGCCCCGCCGATCGGGCCGATCTCCTCGCGGGCCATCTGCCCGAGGCTCCTGCCGTTGCGCCGCATGGAGAAGAAGAGCACCACCATGTCCTGCACGGCCCCGGCGAAGATCACGCCGGCGATGATCCAGATCGTGCCGGGCAGGTAGCCCATCTGCGCGGCCAGCACCGGCCCGACCAGCGGCCCGGCCCCGGCGATCGCGGCGAAGTGGTGGCCGAACAGGATGCGCCGGTCGGTCGGGTGGTAGTCGATGCCGTTGTCCAGCCGCTCCGCCGGTGTGGCCCTGCGGTCGTCGGCACGCAGCACCTTGCGGACGATGAAGCGGGCGTAGAAGCGGTAGGCGATCGCGTACGAGCCGAGCGCGGCGCACAGGAGCCAGACCGCGTTGACGTTCTCACCCCTCGACAGGGCGAGCACCGCCCATCCCACGGCACCGACGATGGCCACCGCCGTCCAGATGATGATGGAACGCAGCTTCACCGGTTACCTCCCATGTGTCTCTGGCGAGGGGACTGGTCGTGAACCGGGCGCCCCAGACAGCAGCGCAGGCCGGCGTCAGGAAGCAGATCGGTGGTGAAGCGCCGCCACCGCCACAGCGGGCGGACGTCGATGGTGACGGGCAGCTCGGCGAGATGCACCCAGGCGGTGGGGTGGGCGTACACCAGGTCGGTGGGGCCGAGCCGGCGGGCGCGGCGCGGCAGCCGCGAACGGCGCAGCGGCCTGACCGAGAACTCGCCCGCGTCGGCGCAGCACAGGCCGGTGACGTGCCAGTCGAAGAAGACCACTTCGTCGCCGCGCAGGGCGTCTCGGGCGGCGGGGGTGAGCGTGACACGGGACATCCGTGGCTCCTGGAAGGAGGCAGCTCAAAATTAACGTCGGGCTTACCCGGATGTTTCAGCGGCGAAACCCGTTCGTGCATGCACAAAACGAGGGCGGGTCGGCCCGCCGGCCGCCGTTCCGGAAATCTCGCCCCATTTACACCATAGACAACAAACCTTCACATTGTTACGTTGCCTACCGACGCGATGACAACGCTGTCATTCCTGGTCTCCCCCCGACGAGGAGCAGTGAACGCCGATGGTGTCCCGACGTGAATTCCTCCTGGCGAACGGCACGGTGCTCGCGGCCGGCGCGCTGGGACTCAGCTTTCCCGCCGCCCCCGCCTCCGCATCCGCGCCCGCTACGGCCCCACTCCTGCCCGGCTTCGGCCGCCCGACCCGTCTCGACTACGCCGACATCGCCACCCTGCACGGCAACGACCAGCTGCTTCTGACCACGCTCCAGGGCGTCGTCAACCGCCGCCGCCCGCGCCTGTACTTCAACTACAACAAGGAGGGCTTCGACGAGCGCTGGCTGTCCAGCACCGGCGCCGCCGTCACCCGCCACGAACGGCCCCTCGACCTCGTCGCCCGCTACCGCGGCGAGGTGCGCGGCGCCATCCTGATCGACCCCGACGTCCCCGACTCGGTGAACGTCGCCACCACCCTGGCCGGCCTGGAGAACGCCGTCGCCGCCACCGCCGAACAGGCCGAGGAGTACCGGCTGAAGGTCATCACCGACCTGCGCGGCCGCTTCGACCCCGACGACGTGCTCGCCACCTACCGCTGGCAGCTCGACGAGCTCTTCCCCCGCTGCACCAAGGCCCTGCTCAGCGGCCTGCCCCCGACCAGGACCGTCTCCGTCGAGGGCGTCCAGTGGCGGGAGATCGCCAGGGAGACCGAGCGCATCAGGGACACCTCCAACCGGGCGGTGCGCACGTTCGACCTCAGCCAGGAGCTGTCCGGCGAGGAGGGCGTCTTCCTGCGCTTCCAGGACTCGCTCGGCGACGACGGCTGGGGCGCGTCCGTCGGCTCCGTGGTCGTGAAGGCGGACGGCGTCCAGATCGCCTCCTTCACCCCCGGCACCGACGCCGAGGCGCCCTTCCTCTTCGACGGCGTCAACTCGGCCATCGGCGGCGAGTCCAACCGCTTCGCCGACGGCGGCGGCTACTTCATCTACCGCTTCACCCCACCCGCCGGCACCCGCGAGCTGCTCGTCGACGTGGACCTGTGGAACCAGTACCTGGTCACCGCCACCACCACCGCCCCCACCCGCGTCGAGCCGTTCCCCTACTTCCGCGACTACACCGTGGCCAGCCGCGCCATGGTCTTCTGGCTGCCGCCGGCCGGCGAGACCGGCAAGCTGCTCGACGAGATCTTCAGCAAGGTCAAGCCGACGACGCCGTACGCGGGATGGTTCTCCAACGACGTGGCCGGCGAGTGGGGCGGCGTCGACCGCGCCTCGCAGCACGCGGTGGAGGTCGTGCCCGCCGACTACTACATGAACGGCACCGTGCACGCCAGCGTGCCCGCCAAGGTCTCCGACCGCGTACGCCCGCGCCCCCGCGCCACCCTCCGCAACCGCGTCTACCTCACGCTCACCGTCGGCGAGGGCGACAACATCCAGTACTGCCAGCGCCGCATGCGGCAGATCTGGGACGACCCGGCGCGCGGCCGCGTCCCCACCAACTGGACGGTCAGCCCGCTGCTCGCCGACATCGGGCCCGCGCTGCTGTCCTACTACCAGCGCACCGCCACCGACAACGACCTGCTCATCGCCGGCCCGTCCGGCGCCGGATACACCTACCCGGGCTCCTGGCCGGAGGACGCCCTGGACGCGTACACCAAGCTCACCGGCCGCTACATGCGCCGCACCGGCATGGACCTGGTCTACGCCTACAACCACCGCAACGCCGAGGACAATGGCTGGGTCGCCTACGACGAGCGGATCGCCTCCTCGTACCGGAGACACACCCCGGTGCGCGGCATCATCCAGTCGTGGGAGACCGGCGACCTCCAGGCCCATGTGGGCGGGCTGCCGCTCATCGGCAACCTCTACCCGCAGGGCAAGGCGCAGGAGTACCGCGACGGGCTGCTCAGGCACATCGAGGGGTGGGACGGCTCGACGCCGCTGTTCATCGCCGGCGCCGTGAACGCGTGGAACTGGACGCCGTCCGACATCGCCGAGCTGGGCGAGCTGCTGGACGAGCCGTTCGAGATCGTCCGGGGTGACGTGTTCTTCCACCTGCTCAACGAGCACCTGACGAAGGAGCAGTGAGGATCCGCTCCCGCCTTGGCCGCCCCGGCACTCGGGGCGGCCTTTTCGTCAACCGGCGGTTGACCAGGAAGAGGCGTCAACCTATGGTTGACGCATGAGCACGAGCCCCGTCCGCCTGGACGACCTCATCACCACGATCAAGAATCGTCACCCCGACGGCGACCCTCTGGGCCAGCTCTCCGACGCCGTCGCGCTCGCCGAGCACATCGGCGAGGTCGCAGACCACCTCATAGGCCACTTCGTCGACCAGGCCCGACGCTCCGGGGCGTCGTGGACGGAGATCGGGCGCAGCATGGGCGTCACCAAACAGGCCGCGCAGAAGCGGTTCGTCCCCAAGGAAGGCAGCAGCCCCAGGTCGATGGCCCAGGACCTGCGGACGTTCGCCCGTTACACCGACCGCGCCCGCGTCGTCGTGGTCAAGTCGCAGGAAGAGGCCCGTGCCACGGGGCACGCGCAGATCGAACCCGGCCACCTGGTGCTGGGCCTCCTGCACCAGCCCGACACCCTGGCCCCGACCACGATGGCCGCGCTCGGCGCGCCCGTGGAGACGGTCAGGAACGCGATGACGGCGGCACTCGGCACCGGCCCCGGCAGCGGCGAGCCGGTCCTGCCGTTCGCGGCGCAGAGCACGAAGGCCCTCGACCTGGCCGCCCGCGAGTCGCTGCGCCTCGGCCACGACTGGATCGGCACCGAGCACCTCCTGCTCGGCATCCTGTCCCTGGACGACGCTCCGGTGGTGGGCGTGCTCTCCGGCCTCGGCGTCACCAAGGACCCGGCCGAGCAGCACATCCTGCGGACGATCGACGCGATCCGCAGCCAGTCCTGACCGCTTCGATCAGCAGGGCGAGCAGCCGCCTCTGGCGTCGCGTACCGGGTGGCCGCTGCGCTGCATGAGGCCGAAGGCCGCCGCGAGGCCGGCGGCCAGCGCCTCGGCGTCCCGCGAGCCGTCCACGTCCACGACGGGCAGGCCGGTCTCGCGGGCCTGGCGGCGAACCTCGGCGTCCCACAGCTCGTCCCGCGCCACCCGCACGGCCAGCGCCGCAGCCGGGTCCACGTCCCCCCAGGTGGCGCGGGCCCGGCCAGGGTCGGCGTAGCGGGCCTCGAGCACCCTGCGCCGGAACCCGGGCGCCGGCAGCAGGAACACCGCCTGCTCCGGCCGCACCAGCAGCGGCGCCAGCTCGCGGGGCAGCGGGCGGAAGTCGTCCACCAGCACCGGCCGGTCGGCCGGCAGCGCCAGCAGGTCCTCGACCACGAACCCGAACGTCTCGCCGTGCAGGCTCGGCATCGCGCGGAACACCTCTTCCGGCGCGCGGCCGGCGTACCGCTCCTCGACGGGTGTCCGCAGCAGGGCGCACATGTACGGGTGCCGCTCGGGCGTGCAGCGTGCCGCGTACCCGGCCTCGGCGCGGTCGCCGTCGTAGACGGTCAGCCCGTGGCGCTCGGCCAGGATCCGGGCGACCGTGCTCTTCCCGGCCCCGGTCCCGCCCGCGATCCACCGGACGTGCGCCAGCTCGGCAACTCCCACGACGCCCCCTCACGACCGCCCCCTTTATGACGCTGCCCGCCCCACCCTCTCACGATCTCCCTTGGACGTCGCGGGTCAAGATCGGGCGTAGCATGGGCGGCACCGAACAACGGTTCGCATATCCGAGGAAGGCAGCGAGACCAGACCGATGGCCCAGGACCTGGGGACGTTCGCCCGTTACACCAAAGGCGCCCGCATCGTCGTCGTCAAGTCGCAGGAGGAGGCTCGTGCCACGGGGCACGGCCAGATCGAGCCCGGCCACCTGGTGCTGGGCCTGCTGCACCAGCCCGACCTGCTCGGCGCCACCACCATGGCCGCGCTCGGCGCGCCGGCCGAGACGGTCAGGCGCGTCATCACGGCGGCGCTCGGCACGGGTCCGGGCAGCAGCGAGCAATTCCTTGCGTACGCGCCTCAGACCGCGAAGGCCCTCGACCTGGCCGCCCAGACGGCGCAGCGCCTCGGCCACGACTGGATCGGCGCCGAGCACCTCCTGCTCGGCGTCCTGTCCCTGGACGACGTCGTCACGGTGGGCGTGCTCTCCGGCCTCGGCGTCACGAGGGCGGCGGCCGAACAGTACATTGTGAGCAGGATCGACGCGATCCGCAACGGCGGCTGACCCCGCCCTGGCCCATGACGGAGGGGCCCGTGTTGTTCAGCAGGGCGATCGTCGAGGCGAGCAGCCGCGTCTATGCGGGTCTGCGCAGCGGTGACCTCGACTACGAGACGCTGCTCGACCTCGCGATCGTCCTGGACGACCACGGCGTGAGCACCCCCGCGGTCCGGGAGCTCCTGACGTCCGACCCCGCCGACCTGACCCGGGTGGCGGAGGCGGTCCTGCGCGAGACGTCGTTCGAGCCGACGTTCGAGCTCGAACCCGGCTGGTGGCGGGCTCTGGAAGACGCGCTCGCCATCGTGGAACGCGACGCCCGCGCCACCGGCGTCACCGGCCCGCTGCGGCTCGCCGTCCCCGAGTGGGACGAGAGCGGGCAGGCGTGGGTGGAGTTCCGCGGCGCCTTCCAGGGCAACGGCATGCCTCCCTCGACCGGCCGCGACCCCGGCCGTGCGCTCGCCGCCGTCGCCGATGCCGCCCAGGAGGTCATCGTGGAGATGATCTGGCGGGCCTGGCCGGTCTGCACCGAGCACGACCGCGGGCTGCGAGCCGCGATCCTGGGCGAGACACCGGTCTGGCTCTGCTCGGCCGCCGGCACGCACCGGGTCGCCGCGATCGGCGAACTCCCCGCGGCCACCTGAACGCCTGCGAGCCCGATACCTCTCGCCCAGCCTCGGGGCCGTAACCGCCGAACCTCTGCGGCAGAGCTACCCGTCGGACGCGCCACCGGACTGGTGGGGCCAGTTGCGGAGTACGGCGTCGAGCGCGTCGAGCGTCCGCTCCCATGACTCCTCGACCGAGCGCGGCGTGTGCCGGAACCCGCCCGACATCTCCAGGCTGACGTACCCGTGGAAGGTGCTGTGCAGCATCCGTACGGCGTCGGTCTGGGCCGGGTCGGGCAGGTCGTAGCCGCGCAGGATCGCCCGCGTCATCTCCGAGTGCCGCGCGGCCGCGCTGTCCACGGCCGTCTCGTAGTCGAGTTCGAGCTGCGCGGCGGCGTACCGGCCCGGATGCTTCTTGGCGTAGGCACGGTACGCGTTGGCGAACGCCACCAGCGCGTCCTTGCCCGACCGCCCGGCGAGGGCGGTGGCGGCCCGTTCTGCGAGCTCGGCCAGGGCCAGCTTGGCCACCCTGATCCGAAGATCCTGGATGTCCTTGACGTGTGAGTACAGGGCCGCCGGCTTCACGCCGAACGCGCGCGCGAGCGCCGAGATGGTGACGTTCTGAAAACCGATCTCGTCGGCCAGCTCCGCCGCCGCCTGGGTGAGGCGTTCCGCGGTCACTCCCGCACGTGCCATGCGCTGCCTTTCATCCTCTTGCTACGCTATTTAATCAGTTGCTTACAACCTTTAAGAAGGACTAGCGTCCCCGCCCATGCGACCGCTCACCGAACACGACATCCGTACATCTTTCATCAACTGCTCCAAGGGTGAGGCCAAGCGGCTCGGCATCCCCAAGGATCTCGCCGACCTTCCGTGGGACGACCTCGACTTCCTCGGCTGGCGCGACCCGGGCGCGCCCGACCGCGCGTACCTCGTCGTCGATCGCGACGGCGCGCCCACCGGCGTCGCCCTGCGCGTGACGTCGGGGGCGTCGGCGTCGCGTACGTTCACCTCCCGGAGCATGTGCTCGTTCTGCCTCACCACGCACACGAGCGGCGGCGTCGCGCTGATGACCGCCCGCCGCACCGGCGAGGCCGGCCGCCAGGGCAACACCGTCGGCCAGTACGTCTGCACGGACCTCGCCTGCTCCCTCTACACCCGGGGCAGGAAGCAGGCGCCGGGCGACGGCGCGCTCATGGACGAGTCGCTGACCGTGGACGAGAAGATCGCCCGCGTGCGGGCCAACCTGGAGGCGTTCCTGGCGAAGGTGACCGCCTGATCAGCGGCACGCGCCCAGGAGTCCGGCGACGCTTTCGCCAGGCGCGGCCTCCTCGGTGTGCAGGACTGTCGTGGCGAGCGCCCTGGTGCCCGGTCGCGCACCCCCTTCATCCGGGGTGCCGGACACCTGCCCGACGCCGCCGACAGGCACCGGCCCAGATCTTGACGCCCTCACGACGGCGTGGCCCTCGTCCGACTGGCCTCGTCCGGCGGGCGACGAGCCCGTTCGCGGTCGGAGTCAAGGTCTTCGACCAGCCGCGTGATCGCGTCGCTCATAAGGGCCTCCAGCCTGCTCGGTCACGGGGAACGGTCCTACGCCTCCGGGGCGTGGGCCGCGGCGATCAGCTCCATGAGGTCGGGGATGAGCTTGGGGCCCGCGGCGATGGTGGCCTGGGCGGTCATGGTGTGCGGGCTGCCGTCGAGGTCGATCACCGTCGCCCCTGCCTCCCGGGCGATGATGACGCCCGCCGCGGTGTCCCACGGGTTGTTGCTCAGCATGATCATGGCATCGACCCTGCCGTGCGCCACCCAGGTGAGGTCGATCGCGGCCGAGCCGAACATCCGTACCCGCTGGACACGAGCGGCGAGCTCTCGGGTCAGGGCGAGCCGCGGCCGGTTGCGCTCCTCGGCGTCCTCCCCCACGGCGTAGTCGCCGAACGCCACGATCGCATCCTGCAGCCCGCCGGCCTCGCTCACCCGGATCGCGGACCCGTTGGCGACCGCGCCGCCCCCTTCCGCCGCCGCGTACCGGAGGTCGAGGAACGGGAAGTCGATCACGCCGAGCGTGGGCACGTTCCGCTCGACCAGGCCCAGGGAGACGCCGCAGAGCGGGATGCCGTGCAGGAAGTTGGCCGTCCCGTCCACAGGGTCCAGCACCCACATCGGGCCGTCGCCCAGGCGCGTGCCGCCCTCCTCCTCACCGAGAAAGCCGATCTCGGGCGTCTCGCGGGTCAGGAACTCCCGTACGGCATGCTCGACGGCGTAGTCGACCTCCGTCGCCATGTCCCGGTCGCCCTTGGCCGTGACGGCGCCGGGCGCCTTCGTACGGACGATCTCACCGGCGATCGACACGGCGCGCTCAGCGATGGGGAGAAGGGTCTGGGCATCGATCGTCATACAGGCTCACTCCGCTTTGTGGTCAATGGTGGAGAACGTGCGGTGTTCTCCTTCGACGGCCACGGTAGGCGAAGCGGCATCGCGCGCCCGGTCCGGGGTGGCGGTTCCCAGGTCACGCTTCGACCTGGGCTGAAACGTCCCGGCTCGAAGATCGGGGACATGGCTCAGAGTCCCTCCAGGCTGCCGCTGACTCTGGCGCTGTGCAGCGGCTACTTCCTCGTCCTGCTCGACGTGACCGTCGTCAACGTCCCACTCCCCCAGATCGGCGTGGAGCTGCATGCGGGAAGCGGCGGGCTGGCGTGGACGGTGGACGCGTACGCGGTGCCCATGGCGGCGCTGCTGCTGGCCTCCGGGGCGATCGGTGACCTCGTCGGGCATCGCAGGGTCGTTCTGTTCGGTCTCGCCGGGTTCGGTGGGGCGTCCGTGCTGTGTGCTTCGGCGCCGGGCATCGGGGTGCTCGTGGCGGGCCGTGCGGTGCAGGGCGTTGCGGCGGCTCTCGTGCTGCCGGGCACGCTCGCGCTTCTCGTGGACAGCACCCCGGACGATGCCGCCCGCAACAGGCTCGTCGGGGCGTGGGCGGCGATCGGCGGGGCGGCGCTCCCGGCGGGTCCCGTCATCGGCGGGCTGCTGGTTCAGGTCGCCGGGTGGCGGGCGGTGTTCTGGCTGAGCGTTCCGGTCGTCGCGCTCGCGCTCGTCCCGGTCGTACGGCTGCCTCAAGCCCTGGCACGGCAGCGATCCGCGCGCGACGTGAACTGGGTAGGCGCGGCGCTGCTCGTGGCCGCGCTGGGCTGCTTCGTCACCGCGATCATCGAGGCTCCCGCCGTGCCGTGGGAGGCGGTGCTGTTCGGGGCGATCGCGGTCTGTGCGCTGCTCGGCTTCCTCGTGGTCGAACGCCGGGTGCCGCGGCCGCTGCTGCCGGTGCCGCGCGAGGCCCGGCGCCCGCTGGGGCTGGCGTGCCTGGTGGCCGGGCTCATGAACCTGTGCGCGCTCGGCGGATTGTTCGTGCTGACGCAGGTCTTCCAGACCGTGCACCGGCTGGATCCGCTGGCCGCGGGCATGCTGACGCTGCCCGCGATGCTGCCGCTTCCGCTTCTCGGAGCGCCGGCGGGGCGGCTCGCGACGCGCATCGGCGTGTGGCGTACGGCCGCCGTCGGCCTGCTCATCGCCGCCGCGGGAATGGCCGGGATCGCCGCCACCCTCACCACCGCCGGCCCCATCGTCGTGGCCCTCCTGCTCTGGGGCACCGGCATCGGCGTTCTCACCCCGGCGGTCGTCGCGGCGGCGCTGCGGGCCACCCCCGATGCGCCCGGCCTCGCCTCCGGCGCGAGCAACACCGCCCGGCAGACCGGCGGGGCGCTCGGCATCGCGGTGTTCGCCGCCGTCGCCGGGCCCGCGGCCGCGCCCGGCTTCATCGCGAACGCGACCGCGCTGTTCACCGGTGCGGCGGCGGCCTTCGTACTCACCGGCCTGCTCTGTCTCACCGGCGTACGAACCGTCACGCGAGATACGCCCTGGCCTGCAGGGTGAACAGCTCGTGGTAGAGACCGCCCGTGGCCAGCAGCTCTTCGTGGGTGCCGGCCTCGACGATGCCGCCGGAGGACATCACCACGATCAGATCCGCCATCCGTACGGTGGAGAAGCGATGCGAACGCGGCCGACTCCAGGTGGGTGATCCGCACCGGGCGGAGGAGAGCATCGGCGATACGCCCATGCGTCAGCGGTTCGAGGTCGTAGACGATCCGCCGCGTCGTCAGCTCTGTGACCAGCGGCATGGCCCGGTCGAGGGCGAAGACGGCGATGAGCGCCCCGCACAGGACGAGGAACCCGCCGGACGGCCCCTGCTCCACCGTCGGGGCGACCGCGCCGACCAGCTCACCGATCAGCAGCGTGAGCGCCAGACCGGCCGCGACCTGCGCGGCCACCGCGAGCAGCAGGAACGGCGTGGACCCGCTGTGGCGGAGCGGTAGCGCAACAGCTGCTGCATCACGAGATCGCATTGGACCACGGACGGGTACCGTCCGCCCATCGAATAAAACCCAGCGCTTGACGCGCGCGGGCGCCGTTGGGCGATCATGGCACGTGCCTCGCGTCCTCTCGACACCGCCCGTCATTCCTCCCGGCACTCTGTCCCGCTCCCCGCAGCCCGTGCTGGCCGCATCCGGGGGCCTGCTGCTGCGCCCCTGGGAACGGACGGACGCGGCGGCGTTCCTGGCCGCGTACCAGGACGAGGAGATCAGGCGCTGGCACACACGCCGTCCATCGACCCTCGACCAGGTCCTGGAGTGGTTCGACACCTACCGCCAGGAGTGGCTGCGAGAGCAGGGCGGCTCCTGGGCGATCACCGGCGACGGCGGCGAGGTGCTCGGCCGGATCGCGCTGCGCGACATCGACTTCGACGACGGCGTGGCGGAGGTCTCGTACTGGGTGCTTCCTTCAGCCCGGGACGCCGGCGTTGCCACCCGCGCTCTCACAGCGCTGACCGCGTGGGCTCTCGGCGAGATCGGCTTCCACCGGCTGGAGCTGGAGCACTCGACGCGCAACACGGCATCCTGCAGGGTCGCCACGAAGTGCGGCTACCTTCTGGAGGGAACGAAGCGGAGCGCCGCCGTCCACGACGACGGCCGGCACGACATGCACCTGCACGCCCGCGTCAAGCTCGAATGATGAGCGACCAGTATTTCCCCGTTCCGCAGGCCGCGTCGAGAACCTCACCCGTTCTGGTGCTCAAACGCTCTTCCACGCAGGCGCGGTGGGTAGGGTCGATGGCGGCGCCCCACTTGTCGTCGTAAACGGGCGAATGGAGCTCGTCGAATCGCCGCCGGCAGAAAGGCTCCGATGACACGCCCGCATGAACCGGCGAGAAAAACCCCGGCTCAGCGCATGAAAAGGCAGAACGGGTGTCCGGCGGGATCGAAGTAAACCCGCACATGTTCCTGGGGCTGGTGGCCCGCGAGCGTCGCCCCTGCCGCGACCGCATGCGCTCCGGCGGCGTCCAGATCGTCCACCTCGATGTCCAGGTGCATCATCATCTGCTGATCCCCGGGCCCGGCGGGCCAGGCCGGCCTGACATGATGCGGTTCGGTCTGGAACGACAGCCCGGCCCCTCCACCGGGCGGGCGCAGCATCACCCAGTCGGGCTCGTCGTGCGTCACCGTCCAGCCGAGCAGCCGCTGGTAGAAGGCCGCCAGCGCGCGGGCGTCCGGCGCACCCAGCACCGTCGCCGACAATGCCATCCGCGGTGATTCGTCGTCCACGCTCTCTCCCTGCACCGGACCGTACGGGAAGCAAGGCGTACCCGGCCCGGCCCCCGCACACCCTTGAACCTACCGAAATACGAGTGTGGACACAGCCGCAGTCATCATCCTCCTGGGACGACGACGGCGACCGCATGACACACATCGTCGAAATCCAGGACAACGGCCACGGCGGCGCTTTCTGGGACACCCGCTGCTGGTGAACGCTGCGGCGAGGCGCCGGAAAGTGGCACGGAACAACCACCGGGCACGGCAGGACCACGACCCGGCACCGCTGGCGGCCTACGCACCGCTCCCGAGGGGAGAACCTCCCGGCTTTTCCGCAGGCCCTTGACGGGTGACCTGCGATGGCAACCTCAGCGTTTCAGCAGGCCGTATCCGATTCCGCCTCGATGCGCTGCCTGCCGTTACCTGCTCCCGCTCAGAGAGCTTCCACTCATTCGCGTTCCCCGCCGCCACCGCGAGTTCCCGTCAGCCATGCCGTACGGAAAGCCGACAAGTTGATCACCGAGGCGATCGACGAGCGCCTCGTCGCGCGCGAACAGGCATGGTACGGCTACGAGAACGACCCGCCTGGCGTGCTCGTCCCCGCCAGTGATCACCAGCCTCTGATAACAGGACGATCAGTCCGCCATCGTCCCACCCGAAGAGACGCGGGCCGATCGATCTCTGCCGCCGGCTGCCCGAGAAGCACATCACGCCGTATCTCGCATGACCGGCGGTTCCGATCGCTGATGCTGCCGGCGACCGTCGCCAATCTGCGGTTGGGTGAGGTGACCGCCCTTCGCCGTAGTGACCTCGACCTGGACGCCGGGACCGTGCGTGTTCGGGCGGCTTACGTCGAACGCTCCACCGGGGGGTTGTTTCTCGGGCCGCCCCAGTCCAGGACCGGCGGCGGACCGTGGGCCTCCCGCAAACGATCGTCCCCACGCTGCGCGAGCACCTTGCTACTCACGTGCAGGACGATCCGGGGGCACTCCTGTTCCTGGCGCCAAGGGCGGCCCGCTGCGGCGCAGCGGCTTCAACACCCGTACGCGCTGGGTGGACGTGGTCAAGGAGATGGGCTTGCCCGGTCTCCATCTCATGATCTTCGCCACACAGGGAACATGATCGCGGCGGACTCGGGCGCGGGCCTCAAGGACCTCATGGCACGGATGGGGCACGACAACGTCCGGGCCGCGATGATCTATCAGCACGCCGTACGGGGAGCCGACAAGCTGATCACCGAGGCGATCGACAAGCGCCTAAAGGGCCACGAACGGGCACGGGACGGCGGCGAGAACGACCCGCCTGGCGTCCTCGTCCCCACCGGATGATCGCCAGCCCTAATGGCACGCTAATGGCACGCGGAGATCAACAAGCCCGGACAAGATGAAAGCCCAGGTGCCGGAGTCACCGGCCCACCTGGGCTTTCATGCTGAGAGCGGGTGACGGGAATCGAACCCGCGCTGTCAGCTTGGGAAGCTGATGTTCTGCCATTGAACTACACCCGCGTACGACCGAAGGTCGCGCCCCTACTCTAGCGGAAACTTGGGCCACAACAGCAATCCCCGAGCCCGGACTTCCATCCTGGACCGGTAAGTTGCTCACCGTGCTGCTATCTGACCGTGACATCCTGGCGGAGATCGAGGCCGGGCGGTTGTCGCTGGATCCGTTCGATCCGGAGATGCTACAGCCGTCGAGCATCGATGTCCGGCTTGACCGTTTCTTCCGGGTGTTCGAGAACCATCGCTATCCGCACATCGATCCTTCGGTCGAGCAGCCGGATCTGACGCGGATGGTGGAGCCCAAGGGGGACGAGCCGTTCATCCTCCATCCCGGGGAGTTCGTGCTCGCCTCCACGTACGAGGTTGTCACGCTGCCGGACGACCTGGCGTCGCGGCTGGAGGGGAAGAGTTCGCTGGGCCGGCTGGGGTTGCTGACGCATTCGACGGCGGGGTTCATCGATCCGGGGTTCAGCGGGCATGTGACGCTGGAGCTGTCGAACGTGGCGACGTTGCCGATCAAGTTGTGGCCGGGCATGAAGATCGGGCAGTTGTGCGTGTTCCGGCTGAGCTCGCCGGCGGAGTATCCGTACGGATCGAGCAAGTACGGATCCCGCTACCAGGGCCAGCGGGGCCCGACCCCATCACGGTCATTCCAGAACTTTCACCGCACCAAGATCTGAACTTAGGTGAACAACAGATGAACATCTAAGGAACAGGTAGGTGAACGGGACGGGTCGAGCGGCCATCATGAAGGCGTTCTGAGCGGTTGCCACGCCGGTCCGAGCTGCACGAATGCCCCCACAACCAGCGGCTTCGCCGGTGTCGGCATACGAACAGCGGGTAGCCATTAGGCGAAGGGGACATGAAGTTCGCATTTCGCCTGGTAAGCCATACTCTTCCACGGACCATCCCCGCACATCTGGAGAACGACGTGCGCCTGCGTCTCACGCCACGTGAGGACAGCTACTACGACCTGTTCGCCGACTCGGCGAACAACCTGGTCACGGCATCCCGTCTGCTGGTGGAGATCATCAGCGATGGCTCGGACAGGGAGGCCCTGGCCGAGAAGATGCGCGCCTGCGAGCACGCCGGTGACGAACGCACCCACGCGATCATGAACCGGCTCAACGAGAGCTTCATCACTCCGTTCGACCGCGAGGACATCTACCGGCTGGCCTCGAACCTCGACGACGTGATGGACGCCATGGAAGCGGCCTCCGACCTCATCGTGCTGTACCAGCTCGACCACCTCCCCAAGGACGTCGTACGCCAGGTCGAGGTGCTGGAGCGGGCGGCCGAGCTGACGGCGGAGGCCATGCCGCGCCTGCGCTCGATGAAGAACCTCAACGAGTACTGGATCGAGGTCAACCGCCTGGAGAACCAGGGTGACCAGGTCTACCGGAGGTTGCTGGCCAAGCTGTTCAGCGGCGAGTACGACGCCCTGACCGTGATGAAGATGAAGGAGGTCGTCGACGCCTTGGAGGAGGCCGCCGACGCCTTCGAGCACGTGGCCAACACCGTCGAGTCGATCGCGGTCAAGGAAAGCTAGGCCCGGCAGTGGACCTTACGCTTGGCCTCGTCATCGGCGTGGTCGTCATCGCGTTGGCCTTCGACTACACCAACGGCTTCCACGACGCGGCTAACGCGATCGCGACCTCCGTCTCGACCCGGGCCCTGACCCCCAGGGCCGCGCTGTTCATGGCGGCGGCGATGAACTTCATCGGCGCCCACCTCGGCACTCAGGTGGCCCAGACCGTCGGCAAGGGCATCATCGACGCGCCCGACGGCTCACACGGCCTGGTCATCGTGACGGCCGCGCTGATAGGCGCGATCGTCTGGAACCTCATCACCTGGTATTTCGGCCTGCCGTCCTCCTCCAGTCACGCCCTCATCGGCGGTTTGGTGGGCTCGGCGCTGGCCTCCAGCAGCGTCGTGCACTGGGACGGCGTCGTCGAGAAGGTCGTCATCCCGATGGTGCTGTCGCCGGTGATCGGGTTCACCCTGGCCGCCGCGATCATGATCGCAATCTACTGGATCTTCCGCAACAGCCAGCCCGGGAAGACCAACCGGGGCTTCCGGTACGCGCAGACCGTCTCGGCCGCGGCGATGGCGCTGGGCCACGGCCTGCAGGACGCGCAGAAGACCATGGGCGTCATCTTCCTGGCGCTCACGGTCGGCGGGTTCGCCCAGCCGACGGATCCGATCCCGCAGTGGGTCATCCTCGCCGCCGCGGGGGCGATCTCGCTGGGCACGTACGCGGGCGGCTGGCGCATCATGCGGACGCTGGGACGGCGCATCATCGCGCTGGACCCGCCGCAGGGGTTCGCGGCGGAGTCGGCGGCGGCGACCGTCCTGTACGGGGCCGCCATCGGGTTCGGCGCGCCCATCTCCACCACCCACACCATCACTACGGCGATCATGGGCGTGGGCGCCACCAAGCGGCTCAGCGCCGTGCGGTGGGGCGTCGCGGGCAACATCGTGACCGCGTGGGTCCTCACCATCCCGGCCGCGGCCATCGTGGCGTCCCTGTCCTACCTCGTCCTCCACGCCGTCGTGGAAGGCTGATCCCCCGCAGCGCCCCCGTACGTCACTGCGGGGGCGCGTACATCACGTCCACGTCGTACCGGGTGAATCCCAGCCCCTGATACAGCCGGACAGCCGCCGTGTTGGCCTCGTCCACGTACAGCATCGCCTGGCCGATGCCGCGCGAGCGCAGGTGGTCGAGCCCGGCGAGGGTGAGCGCCTTGCCGAGACCGGTGCCCTGCTGTGAGGGGTCGACGCCGACGACGTAGACCTCCCCCAGCGCCTCGTCGGAGGCGCCGTGCACCTTCGTCCAGTGGAAGCCGACGACGCGGTCACCCCGTACGGCGAGGAAGAAGCCGGAAGGGTCGAACCAGGGCTCCTGCTCGCGCCGCAGCAGGTCGTCCATCGTCCACGCGCCCTGCTCGGGGTGGTGGGCGAAGGCGGCGGCGTTGACCTTGAGCCACGCCTCCTCGTCCTGCCCGGGGACGAACGTACGCAGGCTCACCCCTTCGGGCAGCCGGACGGCGGGCAGCGGCTCGGCCAGGGGGCGGCGCATCTGCCAGAGCGAGCGGACGCGTTCGAGCCCGAAGCGGGCGGCGAGCGCGGCCACCCCGGCATGGTCGCCGTGCGCCCACAGGCGGGGCCTGCTGCTGGCCGCGTCGATGACGGCGCGCAGCAGCCGGGCGCCGTGGCCCTCGCGGCGGTGTGCGGGGTGGACGACCAGCTCGGCGCTCGGGCCCTCGTCGCCGGGATCGACGTGGGCGTATCCGGCGAGCTCGTCGCCGGCGTAGAGCAGGAGGAGACTGGCCCCGGGTTCGCCGCCGTAGCGGAGCTGGAGCATGGCCTGCTCGTTGAGCGGGCGGACGCCGTCGGCCTCCGCCGCCGCCTCCACTACGCCGAGCACGTCGGTGATTTCCTGGTCAGAGAGCCGTTGCCGGTTTTCCACGCGCACGTTCACAGAACGAACTCTAGGCGTCCGACTGGCAAATAACGCCATCCACCACCCCGGCAAATCGTTACCTTTGCGACATTGGTCGCATAGCCAACCGCCGTAACGTCTTGGGCCATGACGTCTGGTTCTCTCCTCCGGCTGGCACTCGCCGGAGCGCTCGCCTCGGGCGCGGTGCTCACCGCCGCGATCCCGGCGAACGCCGGCAAGGCGCCCAGGACGGTCCCCGTCCGCCTCCTGGCGCTGAACGACTTCCACGGCAACCTCGAACCCCCGTCCGGCTCCTCAGGGCGCATGGTGGACGAGCAGGGCAACACGGTCGAGGCCGGCGGCGCGGCCTACATCGCCACCCACATGAAGGCCCTGCGCGACAAGAACACGATCGCCGTCGCCCAGGGCGACCTCATCGGGGCGACGCCGCTGATCTCGGCGGCCTACCACGACGAGCCGTCGGTCGAGTTCATGGGCAAACTCGGGCTCAAGGTGGCCGCGGTCGGCAACCACGAGTTCGACGAGGGCTACCAGGAGCTGCGCCGCATCATGAAGGGCGGCTGCCACCCGGTGGACGGCTGCTCGCCCGCGGGCAAGTGGAAGGGCGCCTCGTACGACTACGTCGGCGCGAACGTGCTGTTCAAGAACCGGAACGAGAAGACCGACGCGCTGGCCGCGCTCGGCGGCGGGAACAGCCCCAAGATCAAGAAGCTGCTGTCCGACTGGGGCGTGCCCGCGCTGCCGCCGGTCAGCATCAAGATCATGAACGGCGTGCCGATCGGCTTCATCGGCCTCGTCACGCAGACCACCCCGAACATCGTCACCACCGAGGGCATCAAGGACCTCAAGTTCGTGGACGAGGTCAAGGCCGCGAACGTCGCCTCCAAGCTGCTCAAACTGGTCGGCGTGAAGGCCCAGGTCGTGCTGGTGCACGAGGGCGACCAGGTGGAGGCGGACCAGTCGCCGGACGCGTGCAGCGCGGTCCCCGGCGCGGGCAACCGCATCGCCACCCAGGTGGACCCCGAGATCGACATCGTGCTGAGCGGCCACTCCCACCAGGCGTACGTGTGCAAGGTGAAGGACCCGGCGGGCAGGGACCGGCTCTTCTCGCAGGGCGGCTCGTTCGGGCGGGTCATCACGCAGGTGGACATGAAGGTGGACGTGCGGACGCGCGACATCGACCGCGCCTCCGTCGTGGCCGACAACCACGTGGTGACGCGTACGGTGACGCCGGACCCGGAGATCTCGGCGTTCGTGCAGACGTGGAAGGACCGCGTGGCCCCGGTCGCGAACCGCGCGGTCGGCACGATCAGCGCCGACATCCCGAACACCGCCGCGCCGTCCGGTGAGACGCCGCTCGGCAACCTCATCGCCGACGCCCAGCTCGCCGCCACCAAGGAGGGCGGCAACGCGCAGATCGCGCTGATGAATCCGGGCGGTGTGCGGGCGCCGCTGTCGTACGCGAGCTCGGAGGCCGGCGAGGGCGACGGTGTGGTGACGTACGGCGAGGCGTTCACCGTGCAGCCGTTCAACAACCTCATGCAGGTCGTCACGCTGACCGGCGCCCAGCTCAAGACGATCCTTGAGCAGCAGTTCACCGGCGGGCCCAACAACCAGGCGTTCACCAAGATCCTGCAGCCGTCGTCGAACTTCACCTACACCTACAGCCAGAGCGCCCCGTGGGGCTCGAAGGTGTCGGACATGAAGATCGACGGCCAGCCGGTGACGGACACGCAGACGATCCGGGTCGCCGCGAACAACTTCCTCGTGGGCGGCGGCGACGCGTTCCTCGGCTTCACCGAGGGCACGGACCTGTGGAGCGGGCCGCTGGACATCGACGCCTTCGTCGACTACCTCGGCCAGAACAACCCGATCGCGCCTCCGGCCACCGACCGCATCACGGTGGTGCCCTAGCGGCGCTCAGCACGGGCCCGTCCGCAAATCGGCGCGGGCCCGCCTCACCTCAGCGCGGGCCCGCCTCGCGGGGCGGGCCCGCGTGCAGGGGCAGGACGGCGACGAGCCGCGCCCCTGGACGGTGGTCGGCGGCGGTCAGCGAGCCGCCGTGCGCCACGGCGATCTCCCTGGACAGCGGCAGGCCGAGCCCGCTGCCGCCGCTGTCCTTGGCCCGCGCGCTCTCCAGCCGGGTGAACCGCTCGAAGACCCGCTCCCTGTCCTGCGGCGGGATGCCGTCGCCGTCGTCGGTCACGGTCACCACCACCTCGTTCCCGCGTACGGCCACGGTCAGGTCGATGCGGGTGGCGGCGTGCCTGGTGGCGTTGTCGAGCAGGTTGGTCAGCAGGCGGTCGAGCTGCACCGGCGAGCCGAACACCGGGGCGGGGCCGTCGAGCCGCAGGTGCACGGGCACCCTGGCGCCCTCGCGGCGGCGTACCTGCTCCTCGGCGAGCCCGCACATGTCCACCACGCGCCGCCGCGTGACCGCGCCCGCGTCGAGCTTGGCCAGCATGAGCAGCTCGTCGATGATGCAGGTCAGCCGGTCGGCGGCGGCCAGGGCACGGGCGGAGGTGACCGCCCAGTCGGTCTCGGCGGGGTAGCTGCAGGCCACCTCCAGTTGCGCGCGCAGCGCGGAGATGGGGCTGCGCAGCTCGTGGGAGGCGTCGGCGACGAAGCGGCGCTGGGTCTCGGCCGAGCGTTCGAGCCGGTCGAGCGTGCGGTTGGTGGTGATCGCCAGCCCGGCGATCTCATCAAGACCGTCCGGTACGGTCACCCGCCGGCTCAGGTCCTGACCGGTGATCTCGGCCAGCTCGGCGCGGATGCGTTCGATCGGGCGCAGCGCGGACCTGGCGGCGCTCCAGGTGACCCACCCGGCGGCGGGCAGCACGAGCGGCAGGGCCAGGGCCGCCCACAGCAGCGCCCGGCGCTCGTCGGCAGGCGAGCCGGGAACGGCGGCGAGCGTCAGCATGGCCCCTGCGGCGAAGACGGCGGCCGCGACCAGCGTCGCCACCGTGGTCAGCCGCGCCCTGATCGAGCGCGGCAGCAGCCGCACCGAGAACGCGCCCATCCGGATCGAGCGCGGAACCAGCGGAACCAGCCGAACCGCCATCCCATCCCACCCCTCCACGTTCACTGTCAGTGACTTTACCCTCCGTTGACGTTAGCCCTAACCTGGCGTCTCATCTGCGTGGATGAGGAGATCCGGGCAGCGCCGACGAATACCGTCAGTGAGCGCGGTGGGTGCCGATCAGGTCGAGCAGCGCGGCGAGCAGCGCGATGCCGACCGACGACGCCACGACGATCAGGCCGTGGCGGAACGCGATGGCCCAGCCGTCGCCGAGCGAGCCGAAGAAGGTGGAGCCCGCCGCCGCGATGCCGATGGCCGAGCCGAGCCGCTGCCCGGTCTGCAGCACTCCCGCGGCGCTGCCGCCGCCCGCCACCGGCACCTCCGAGAGCGTGATGGCCTGGTTGGGCGAGATGGTCAGGCCGCTGCCCAGGCCGGCGAGCAGCAGCGGCAGCGCGGTCGCGAGGCCGGTGTGCCGCCCGGGGACGAGCGTGACGGCGACCATCGTGGCGAGCAGCCCGGCGAGCACCATGCACAGCCCGACGGCCACCACCCGCCGTCCCTTGTGGGAGACGAGGTAACCGCCGAGCACGGCGGCCGATGCCGAGCCCAGCGCGAACGGCGTGATCGCAAGGCCGGCCAGCAGCGGGCTGTAACCGTGTCCCGCCTGGAGGTAGAGGGTGAAGATGAAGAAGATGCCGGTGAACCCGGCGAAGTAGAACAGCGCGATGGCCGTGCCCAGCCGGTACGACCGCTTGCGGAAGAGCGACAGGTCCACCAGCGGCTCGCGGGGGTAGCGGCGTTCCCAGGCCACGAACGCGGCGAGCAGGGCCAGCGCGGTAACGACGAGCAGCCACGTGGTGGGCCCCTCCCACCGGTGCCGCTGGATGGCGGGCACCAGCAGCCCCGCGACGCCGAGCCCGAGCAGCAGCACGCCGACCGGGTCCATGCTCTCGCGCCGGCGACGGACGACCTCGGGGCGCGGCAGCACCCGCCAGGCCAGCGGCAGTAGCGCGATCCCGATCGGCACGTTGACCAGGAACACCCACCGCCAGCCCAGCTCGGGCCCGAAGGCCGTCACCAGCGCGCCGCCGATGAGCGGTCCCGCGGCCGTGGAGACGCCGATGGTGGCCCCGAGCGCGCCGAAGGCCCGGCCCCGTCCCGCGCCCTGGAACATCTGCTGGATCAGCCCGGACACCTGCGGGTTCAGCAGACCGGCCGCGAGGCCCTGGACGAGCCTCGCCACGATGAGCACGGGCATCTGCCAGGCGAGCCCGCAACACGCGCTGGAGATCGTGAACAGCGCGACGCCCCACAGGAAGACCGTGCGGCGGCTCCTCGCGTCACCGAGCCGTCCCGCCGGGATGAGGAGCAGGCCGAAGGTGAGCGCGTAGCCGGAGACCGTCCACTGCAGCGCGTCGTCACCGGCGTGCAGGGCCTGGCGAATCGACGGCAGCGCCACGTTGACGATGCTCACGTCGAGCCCCGTCATGAACGCGGAGGTCAGGCATACGGCAAGGGCGCGCCGTCGCACGTCGGAGC
Source organism: Nonomuraea fastidiosa (assembly GCF_042751225.1). NCBI lineage: Bacteria > Bacillati > Actinomycetota > Actinomycetes > Streptosporangiales > Streptosporangiaceae > Nonomuraea > Nonomuraea fastidiosa. Next base: position 3,616,487 of record NZ_CP170570.1, on the reverse strand, counting down.
CGAACGCGCCGATCACCCCCTCCGCCGGACCGAGCTGAATGATTCCCCGAAGAATGGGAGATATCGCTCAACAGGATTTATCTTTGCCCATACCACCTCCCGACGAGTACCGTCCGATCATGAGCACGATGGCGGTCGAGCAGAACGGCATCAACGCCGTTCCCGAGAACGAGCGGCGCGGCCGGCCGCGCGACCTGTTCTGGCCCTGGGCGGGCTCGAACCTGTCGCTGTTCGGAGTGGCGTTCGGCGTCTACATCGTGGGGCTGCAGCTCGGCGTGGTGCCCGCGATCATCACCGGCGCGGTGGGGTACGTGCTGTCGTTCCTGCTGGTCGGGCTGGTCGCGGTGGGCGGGGCGCGCTCCGGCGTGCCGACGATGACGCTCGGACGGGCGCCGTTCGGCTACCACGGCAACAAGCTGCCCACCCTGTTCTCCTACATCTCGAACGTCGGCTGGGAGATCGTGCTGGTCACGCTCTCCGCGCAGAGCGGCGCGGAGATCACCGGCCGCCTCGCGCCCGGCGTCTCCACCACGACCACCACCGCCGCCTGCTTCGCCGTCGCCGCCCTCGCGGTGATCGCGGTCGGCGTGTACGGCCACGCGATGATCATGGTGGTGCAACGCCACCTCACGTACGTGTTCGTCGTGCTCACCGTCGTCTACATGGTGCTCATGGCCCCCAACCTCGGCGTCTCGCTGGAGACCACGGCGGGCCCAGGCGGCTGGGCCGGCGGCGTCATCTTCGCCATGACGCTGCTCGGCCTCGGCTGGGTCAACTGCGGCGCCGACTACTCCCGCTACCTGCCCGCCACCTCGTCCGCGCGCGCGGTGACCCTGTGGACGACGCTCGGCGGCGCGCTGCCGCCGATGGTGCTGCTGGTGTTCGGCGTGCTACTGGCCGGCGGAGACCCGAAGCTGGCCGAGGAGGCGGGGGCCAACCCGGTGGCGGCGCTCGCGGCGGCGCTGCCGACCTGGTTCCTGCTGCCGTACCTGCTGACCGCGATCGGCGGCTTCCTCGCCGGCGCGATCATGGACATCTACTCGTCCGGGCTGTCGATGCTGGCGCTCGGCGTGCCCATCAGGCGGCACTGGGCGGTGCTCATCGACGGGCTGCTCATGGTGCTCGGCGGCTACTACCTGCTGTTCGTCTCCACCAGCTTCCTGGCCACCTTCCAGGCGTTCCTCGCCATCGTGGGCGTCGTGATGGCCTCGTGGGCGGCGATCTTCCTGGTCGACATGTGGCGGCTGCGCGGCGGCGGCCGTTCGTACGACGAGCGGCTGCTGCGGGCCGGCGCGCCCGCGCTCAACTGGGCGGGGCTGCTGTCGCTGATCGTCGCGTCCTTCGTGGGGATCGGGCTGATCACCTCGGCGGACCCGTACATCGCGAACGTCGTCGGGTTCCTCATGAGCGACGAGCTGGAGGGCGGCACGTTCGGCTCGGCGAACATCGGGGTCGTGATCGCGCTGGTGCTGGCCGGGATCCTGTACTTCGCGCTCTCCTCGGTGCCTCGTCTGCGCACTCACGTACGGAACTGAGCCAGGAGTTACGCTGAGTGCGTGAATGTTGACATTCCGTACCGTCTGCTGAGCTGGGCGGTGCACGCGACGGGGCTCGGCGTGCTGGCGGTCGCCGTGGCCGGCACCTGGCAGGAGGACCGGCCGGCGGTCGCGTCCGGAGGGGTGCTGCTCGGCCTGCTGTACGCCGTCGCGCCCGCGGCCCCCGGCGCCGGCAGGGCGGCGTGGCTGGGGCTGGTGACCGCGGGGTGGGCGGCGCTCGCCTGGGCGGCGCCCGCGTTCGTGTGGCTGGCGTTTCCGCTGCTGTTCGCGTACCTGCACGCGCTGCCGCTGTGGGCGGCCATGTTCGGCGTGTCGGTGCTGACCTCCGCGGCGATCCTGGCCGCCGCCTGGCACGCCGGCGAGCTGACGCTGCCACTGCTGGTCGGGCCGTGGGTGGCGGCGGCCTTTGTGACGCTGCTCGCGCTCGCCTGCAAGGCGCTCCGCGCCGAGCTGAGCGAGCGCGAGGCCGGGCTCGGCGAGCGTTAGGCCGATGGCTGGGCCGAACGGGCGTTAGGCCGATGGCTGGGCCGAACGGGCGTTAGGCCGATGGCTGGGCCGAACGGGCGTTAGGCCGATGGCGGGACCGGCCGCAACGTCAGGCCGTCACGATGGCGAAGTCCGGCACCGGATGGTCGAGCACGGCGACCAGCCGGCGCAGCGCGTTGATGTCGCCCTCACGCTCGACGCCCTCCACGCCCTTGCCCGACAGCAGGCCGATGAGCTGGGCGCGGGTCAGCCGCAGGGTCAGGTCGGCCGCGTCGTCGTCGCGCGGGTCGGGCTGCTGGACGAGCACGCCGTTCGACAGCGTCGTACGGTGCCGCAGCCCCAGGTCGGTCAGGTGCCAGTCGATGGTCAGCCGCTCGTTCCACGCGCGCGGACCGTCCACCCTGATGGCGATCGAGTCGAAGATCTGCTCCAAGGTGAGCGCGGCGAAGAAGTCGGGCGACGGCCGGTCCGGCCCGGCGGGGACGATGCCGTCGGCCAGCTCCAGCGCGCCCATGAGGTAGCAGTTGCGCCAGGTGGCGTTCTCCGCGCCGTGGCCGAGCCGCGTGTAGACCTCGGCGAGCAGGTCGCGGGCCTCCTTGTTGCCCTCGTCGGCGAAGACCGCGTGGTTGAGGAGCTGGGCGGCGAAGCGCAGGTCGTTCTCGTCGATGTAGCGGCGGGCGAAGGCGACCACGGCCGCGCCGCCGCCCAGGCACTCGACGTACCGGATCGCGCTCTCCTTCGGCGGGTGCTCCCACAGGTGGGCCGGGTTACCGTCGAACCAGCCGAGATAGCGCTGGTAGACGGCTTTGACGTTGTGGCTGACGCTGCCGTAGAAGCCGTGCGTGTGCCAGGACTGCTCCAGCTCGGGCGGCAGCTGCATGACCTCGGCGATCTCGGCCGCCGTCAGGCCCTTGTTCATCAGGCGCAGGGTCTGGTCGTGCAGGTAGGCGTACATGTCGCGCTGCTGGGTGAGGAAGCGCTCGATGCGCTCGCGGCCCCAGGTCGGCCAGTGGTGCGAGGCGAAGGCCACGTCGGTGTCGTCGAGGAAGAGCGCGATGGCCTCGGTGAGGTAGCGGGCCCAGGCGCGCGCGTCGCGGACGATCGCGCCGCGCAGCGGCAGGATGTTGTGCTGGTTGTGGGTGGCGTTCTCGGCCAGGCACAGCGCGCGGTGGCCGGGGAAGTGCACGTTCATCTCGGCGGGGGCCTCGGCGCCCGGCGTGAGCTGGAAGACCATTCGTACGCCGTCCACGACCTCCTCCTGGCCGGTACGCGTGATCTCCAGCGTCGGCGGGATGAGCGACATCGTGCCGGTCGAGACCGTCATGCCGAGGCCGGAGCCGATCTGACCCTCCGGGGAGCGGGGCAGGGCGGGGCCGTACATGTAGACGGCGCGGCGGGCCATGGCGGGGCCCGCGTAGACGTTCTCGGTGACCGCGTGCTCCATGAACCCCGCCGGGGCGAGGATCGGCACGCCGCCGCTCGTGACCCCGCGCACGCCGCCGAAGTGGTCCACGTGGGCGTGGGTGTAGACGACGCCGGTGACCGGGCGATCGCCCCGGTGGGCGCGGTACAGCTTGAGCGCGGCGGCGGCGCACTCGGTGGACAGCAACGGGTCGATGACGACGACGCCGCGCTCGCCCTCGGCCAGCGTCATGTTCGACAGGTCGAGACCGCGTACCTGGTAGATGCCTTCTGTGACCTCGTACAGGCCCTGGCGGGAGCAGAGTTCGCCCTGCCGCCACAGGCCGGGATGGGCGGTGCTCGGGCAGTCTCCCTGGAGGAAACCGTAGGAGTCGTTGTCCCACACGACGTCGCCGTCCACGGATTTGATGACGCCGGGGGTGAGTGCGGCGATGAAGCCCCGGTCGGCATCCTCGAAGTCACCACGGTCGTGAAATGGAAGGTCTGCCATGGAAAGCCGAATGCCCAATGAATCAGACATATAGCTCAATAGATGGACTAAAGAGGATGAACCTCCGGCAAGCCGGGATGTGATTGGCTGGTTCGCGTGGAAGCCTGTGTTTTCGATCTCGACGGTGTGCTGGTGGACTCCGAGCCGGTGTGGGAGGAGGTGCGGCGGGCGTACGTCGCAGGCCACGGCGGCACCTGGCAGTCCGACACGCAGACCAGGCTCATGGGCATGAGCACCGGCGAGTGGGCGGCCTACCTGCACGAGCTGGGCGTCCAGCAGACCCCCGACGAGATCGCGCGCGGCGTGATCGACGAGATGGCCGCCCGCTACCGCGACGGCGTGCCGCTCATGCCGAAGGCCGTCGAGACCGTCCGCCGCCTGTCGGAGACGGTCACGCTGGGCCTGGCCAGCTCGTCGCCGCGGCGGCTGATCGACGTCGTGCTCGACACTGCCGGGCTGAAGGAGTGCTTCGCGGCCACCGTCTCCACGGAGGAGGTCGAGCGGGGCAAGCCCGCCCCCGACGGGTACCTGGAGGCGGCGCGGCGGCTGGGCGCCGACCCGCGTGGCTGCGTGGCGGTCGAGGACTCCAGCAACGGGCTGCGCTCGGCGTACGCGGCCGGCATGCACGTGATCGCCGTCCCGCACCCCCGCTACCCGCCCGCCCCAGACGCGCTCGCCCTCGCCTGGCGCGTCCTCCCCTCCCTCGACGCCCTCACTCCCGAACTGCTGCGCTGACCCGTGCGTGGCTCGGCACCCTCACCCCCACTACTGCGCCGACCCACGCCTGCACCCGACACCCCACCCCCCAACTGCTACGCCGGACCCACGCCTGCGCCCAACGCCCTCACCCCTCAACTGCTGCGGCGCTGACCCGTGCGCGCGCTCGACGCGGGGCGGATAGGGTGATCGGCATGGTCGTCCGGCTGATCGGGGCCAACCCCGGCCTCACCCTGTCCCTCGGCGGCGAGCGGGTCGCCTTCGCATCCGTGTGGCGGGTCGACTGGTCAGAGCGCGGCAAGGGGAACGCCCTGGTGCTGTGGCACCGCGGCACGACCAGGGTCGTCGCGGAGGACCTTGAGCTGGGTGCGTGGCTGGCGGGCGACTTCACCCGGCACTTCCCCGAGGTGCGCGGCCTGGCCTGGCCAGCGCCCGAGCTCACCGAGGCGCCCGTCGACATGGAGCTCGACCTGGACAAGGGGCTGCGGGCCACGGCCGCCGACGTGACGGTCGAGATCCCCGGGCCGCCCCGCGAGCGGCGGGCCGTACGGGTGCCGGAGTTCGACCTCGGCGGCCGTCCCCATCTGCTCACCAACGTGTTCATGCCGTGCGAGACCGGCACCGTGACCATCGGCGGCACGCCGGTCGCCGCCGACTCGGCCACCGCGTTCCTGGCCGACGCCGAGGTGTGGAGCGCCTGACCGGGGCCGACGGCTCGCCCCGCGCGGGGGCGGTGCCGGGGAATGTCACAGCCGGTGGCTACGATCTGTGAAACGTGCGAGACATCACGGTCTTCAGTGGCAGTGCTCACCCCGAGTTGGCCGAGGAGATATGCGCCCACCTGGGCACTCCGCTCCACCCGGTCCGGATCAACCGCTTCGCCAACGACGTCCTCGAAGTCCAGCTCCAGGCCAACTGCCGCGAGCGCGACGTGTTCCTCATCCAGCCGCTCGTCCCACCGGTGCAGGAGCACCTCGTGGAGCTGCTGCTCATGCTCGACGCCGCCCGTGGCGCCTCCGCCGCGCGGACGACCGTGGTGCTCCCTCACTATGCGTACGCACGCAGTGACAAGAAGGATGCGCCGCGCATCTCGATCGGCGCCCGCCTGGTCGCGGACCTGATGGTGGCCGCGGGCGCGAGCAGGGTGCTCGCGATGACCCTGCACTCGCCGCAGGTTCACGGTTTCTTCAGCGTGCCCGTCGACCACCTTCACGCGCTGCGCGAGCTGGCCGCGCACTTCCGCCGCTACGACCTGTCCGACACCGTCGTCGTCTCCCCCGACCTGGGCAACGCCAAGGAGGCCGCGCAGTTCGCGCGTCTGCTCGGCACCGGCGTCGCCATGGGCGCCAAGCAGCGCTTCCCCGACGACCGCGTGGTGATCAGCTCGGTGATCGGCGACGTGGCCGGCAAAGACGTGATCATTCTCGACGACGAGATCGCCAAGGGCAGCACGGTCATCGAGCTGCTCGACCGGCTGCGCGAGCAGAAGGTCAGATCCGTACGCGTGGCCTGCACCCACGGCCTGTTCGCCGACGGCGCGATCGAGCGGCTCAGCGCGCTGCCCGAGGTCGAGGAGATCGTCTGCACCAACACCGTGCCCCCGCCCGCCAAGGCCGGCGACAAGCTGACCGTCCTGTCGATCGCACCCGCACTGGCCGAAGCCATGCGCCGCATCCACGACGGCGAGTCGGTCAGCGCACTCTTCGGCACATCCTGATGACCTGCCCCGCCACCCTGCGCCCCTGGTGCGAGGCGATGACAGGTCAGCGGTCGGCTCCGGCCTTCGACAGGTCTCCGACGGAGTCGGCGTAGTAGGCCGAGCCGGCCACGTGGAACGCGATCTGCCGGAACGTCCAGCCCTCACCGGGCGAGCGGTCGAGCTGGTCCGGAGTGAGCGCGGTCAGCCGGTCGGCCCAGATCCGGCCGAGCCGGGTGAGCCGGCACCTGGCCTCGTTCAGGTCTTCGTCGGTGAAAGGCGCCAGATCAGCAGGAGTCGTGCTGGCCGACGCATGCCAGCGATCAGGGATCGTGGGGTTGCCGGCCAGCCGTGCCTCCACCTCAGCGAGGTGATCGATGAGGTGGTCGGTGACCCGGCGGATCGCCTTGTGCGGGGTGTAGACCCGCTCATCGACGCGCACCGGGCGACCGTCCCACAGTGTCCAGGTCGCCGCCAGGTCGAGTACGTGGTCGATCATCGACGTGACGACCAGCGCCGGATCGCGGTCGTCGGTGGTCGGAGTCTCACGGGACATCCACAGCCTCCAGTTCAGTGCACCGGCCCCACCCGGTGGTGACCGGCAACGGCTCAGGAAGGGAACCTAGGCTCCGGATGTCTCGACGGCCGTCGAAGCATGAACGAACGGCCGTTCAGTACATCTTGATGACCTGCCCCGTCACTCTGCGCCCCTGGTGCGAGGCCAGGAACGTGATCACCTCGGCCACGTCGTCCGGCTGCGCCACCTCGGGCAGCACGCCGTTGGCGGCCTGGGCGATCGCGACCTTCTCATTGATCCAGCCGGTGTCGGTGACGGGCGGGTGGACCATGTTGGCCGTGATGCCGTGGCGGCCCAGCTCGCGCGCGGCCGACATGGTGTAGTTCTCCTGGGCGGCCTTCGCCGCGCCGTAGCTGACCTCGGTGGGGAAGCCGTCGGGGCCGCCCGAGGTGAGGCCGATGATGCGGCCCCAGGTCGCGCCGCGCTCCAGGTGGCGGCGGGAGAACTCCGAGATCAGCAGCGCGGGCGCGCGTACGTCGATGGCGAACAGCCGCTCGTAGGTCTCGGCGTCCACGCGGCGCAGCGAGCGGCCGAAGGAGTCGCGCTCGGCGGCGGCGAAGGTGTCGCTGAGCCAGCCGCTGGCGTTGTTGACCAGGATCTCCACCGGGCCGAACGCCTTCTCGGCCGCGTCGAACAGCCTCTTGGGCGTCTCGGGGTCGGCGAGGTCGGCCTCCAGCGCCTCGGCCGTGCCGCCCGCCTCACGGATGCGGGCCACCACGCCGGAGGCGTCGCCGGCGCGTGCCTGGTCGTAGGCCGCGGGGTAGACCGGATCGTTGAGCGGCGGCAGCCGTTTGTACGTCAGGAAGACCGCGACGCCCTCCGCCGCCAGCGCGCGGGCGATCGCCGCCCCGATGCCGTGATTGGCGCCGGTGATCAGCGCGACCTTTCCAGACAGCCGGGTATCGATCATAGTTGCCATCATGGACGCAGCGACGGAACGCCTGCTAAAGGTTTTTCTCGAGGGTGTCGAGCCGGCCGTTCCCCTGGTCGCGCTCTGGGCCCACGGCTCGCTCGCGGCCGGCGACTACCAGCCGGGACACAGCGACCTCGACCTGGTCGCGGTCCTCGACGCCACCCCGACCATGGATCACTGGCGGCGGATCAAGGCGGTGCATCGGCGGTTACGCCTGCCGCTTGCGGAGCGGCTGCACTGCTCGTACATGGCCAGGCAGGAGCTCGACGACCTCAGCGCCGAGCACATCACGTGGGCGCACCAGCGCATCTTCCGCCGCCCGGTGACGGCGGTGACGCGGCGCGAGCTGCACGAGGGCGGCAAGGTCCTGTACGGCCCGCCGCCGGCCGAGGTGCTGCCGCCGGTGTCGGACGAGGAGCTGGCCCGTTTCATCCGCTCCGACCTGCGCGACTTCTGGCTCGTCAGGGCGCAGGGGCGGCGGCGCTGGCTGCAGGACGTATGGGTGGACCTCGGCATGGTGACGGTCGCCCGGGCCACGGTCACCCTGCGGGATGGCCGGCTCATCACCAAGCGAGAGGCCCTTGAGGTGCTGCACGAGATGGGTGCGCCCGGCGTGCTGATCGCCGACATCCGCGCCCGCCGCTACGGCACCGAGCGGCCGGTGCTCAGCCGGTACAGGAGAGGCCGGCTGGCCCGCGCGTTCGTCAGGACGGCCATCGGCCGCGCACTGGCCTGACCCGGGGATGTCATCGGGCGGGATGGCAACGTGACGGGCGGTTGTTAGTGGTGTGTGTCAACGCTGCAACCACCTGAATCCGGGAGAGAGCGACCTATGGGCGAGACCAGGCAGTCCTACCTGCTGGCGGCGGAGTCGGCGGTGAGGCTCCTCGGCCACCCGGCCGTGGCGGCGTCATGGGACAAGCCGAGCGCGCTGGTGGAGTTCAGCGTCGCGGGGCTCGCAGGACACCTCGCGCACCAGCTCGTCAGGGTCGGCGAGGCGCTGTCACCGAACGGCCCCGTCCAAGAGCCGATCTCGCTCCTCGAGCACTACATGCGTTCGCCGTGGGTCCAGGCGGGGCTCGATCACGAGAGCAACCTGAGCATCCGCAGGGGCGGCGAGGCCGCGGCCGCCGCCGGGCCCGCCCTGCTGCTCGAACGGAGCCAGGCGCTGCTCGACATGCAGCGCGCCGCGCTGGCCTCCGAGCTGGCCGACCGGGTCGTGATCACCCCGGCCGGCTGGTCGCTGAAGCTCGACGATTTTCTGCTGACCCGGCTCGTGGAGCTGGTCGTCCACTGCGACGACCTGGCCGCGAGCGTCGGCGTGGACACGCCCGCGCTGCCGTCGTCGGTGATCGACCCGGTGGTCGAGCTGCTGGCCAGGCTGGCCGTCCACCGCCACGGCCCCACGGCCGTCATCCGCGCGCTGAGCCGCGCCGAGCGCGCTCCAGCCACCATCAGCGCCTTCTGACCCGGGTACGGCGTCACCGGCTCTTCTGCGGCTTCGTACGGGAGTGGTCGGTGACCTCCGGATAGTCCTCGACCGGGGTACGCCTGCCCAGCAGGTGCCGGTCCACGAACGCCGTCAGGTGCGCCCGGGTGATCTCCCATGCCCGGGCGCCGTCGAGCGGTTGTGCGGGAAGACCCAGGGGCTTCCTGAGCACCGCGTAGTCCACGAACGCCGACGCCCTGCGGCCCCAGCCCACGCTCGGCGGCCTCGACCGGCTGCTCGACCAGTCCAGGGCCCTCGGCATCGCGGTCACCAGGCGCGAGGAGGGCGAGCCGAGGCCGGTGCACGAGACGGTCGAGCGCGCCGCGTACCGGGTGATCCAGGAGGCGCTCACCAACGTGCACAAGCACGCGGCCGGGGCCGGCGCCGACGTGCTGATCCGCTACGGCGAGGACGAGCTGCGCGTGGAGGTCCGCAACGAGGCTCCCCGAACGTCAGGCGCGAACGGCGGCAAGGGCCGCCCCCCGAACCCGCCCAAGCTGATCATGCTGACCACGTTCGATCTGGACGAGTACGTGCACGAGGCGCTGCGCCTCGGCGCCGTCGGGTTCCTGCTGAAGGACACCCCGCCGCGCGAGCTGGCCGCCGCCGTGCGCACGGTGGCGGCCGGTCAGGCGATGCTCGCGCCCTCGGTCACCAAGCACCTCATCGCCTCCTACGCACGCCGGACCCCCTCCCGGGCCGAGATCGCCCGCAGGCGGCTCGCCGCGCTGACCGGCCGGGAGGAGGACGTGATCAGGGCGCTGCCCGCGGCCTGTCCGACGCGGAGATCGGCCGCGAGCTGCGCCTGAGCGAGGCCACGGTGAAGGCGCACGTCCGCAGCGTGCTGGCCAAGCTGGGCCTGGCCGACCGCGTGCAGGCCGCCATCCTGGTGCACGACGCCGACCTCACATGAAGACCGGCGCCGAGCCCTCAGGTGAGGTCCGGCGCCGGCGTCGGAAGACCGTCTTCGGCCCGATGGCGGGCCGGCCGGGCGGATCAGGTGACCGTCTCGGCGTAGTGGCAGGCCGCCTGGGCGTCCGGCACGGCGGGCAGGATGTCCAGGAGCTGGGTACGGCAGCGCTCGGCCACCCCGGCCTCGGCCGCCTTGCCCGACGCCAGCACATGGCAGCGGGCGTGGAAGCGGCAGCCCGCGGGGATGCGGGTCGGGTCGGGCGGCTCGCCGGTCAGCACGATCCGCTCGGGCGACTCGGGCAGCACCGACAGCAGCGCCTGCGTGTACGGGTGGCGCGGCGCGGTCAGCACCTGCTCGACGGGCCCCGACTCGACGATCCTGCCGAGGTACATCACGGCCACCCGGTCGGCGATGTTCCAGGCCAGGCCGAGGTCGTGGGTGACGACCAGGGCCGACAGGCCCAGCTCCTCGCGCAGCCTGAGCAGCAGCGCGAGGATCTCGCCGCGTACGGAGGCGTCCAGGGAGGCCACCGGCTCGTCGGCGACGAGCACCTTCGGGTTCAGCGCCAGCGCGCCCGCGATGACGACGCGCTGCCGCTGGCCGCCGGAGAGCTCGTGCGGGTAGCGCTGGAAGAAGCGCTCGGGCGGCCGCAGCCCGGCCCTGGACAGGGCGGTGGCCACGATGTCGCGCTCGTCGGGCAGGCCGTGGATGCGCGGGCCCTCCGCGACCGCCTCGTACACGGTGTGGCGGGGGTTGAGCGAGCCGGTCGGGTCCTGCAGGACGAGCTGCACCTGCCTGCGGTAGGCGCGCAGCGCCTTGGTGGTGTAGGCGAGGCTCGCGCCGTCGTAGCGGACCTCGCCCGAGGTGGGGCGTTCGAGGCCGAGCAGGGTGCGGGCGAGCGTGGTCTTGCCGCAGCCGGACTCGCCGACGAGCGCGACGATCTCGCCCTGCCCGATGGCCAGGTTCACGCCGTCCACGGCGCGGGCCTTGCGGCCCCTGGAGGCGAACTCCACGTGCAGGTCACGGGCCTCCAGCAGGGTGGCGCCCGTGGTGCCGGTCTGTTCGGTGGCGGTGCTCGTCTCGGTCATGAGCCGACCTCCTCCTCGGCCCGGGCGTGCACGCACGCCGCCGTACGTCCTGGACCGGCCGGCCACAACCGCACGTCGAGCTCGGCGCACGTGTCGCGCGCGACCGGGCAGCGCGGGTGGAAGGCGCAGCCGCTCGGCAGGTCCATCGGGTCGGGCGGGTCGCCGCCCAGGCCCTTGGGCGCCATGCGCGAGACCGGGTCGCCGACGGTCGGGAAAGCCGCCGCCAGCGCCCGGCTGTAGGGGTGCTTGGCGTCGTGGAACACCTCATGGGACGGGCCGTGTTCGACGACGCGGCCCGCGTACATGACCGCGAGCTGGTCGCACACGTCGGCGAGCACCGACAGGTCGTGCGAGATCATGATCAGCGAGATGCCGCGCTCGGCCACCAGGTCCTTGATCAGGCTGAGTACCTGGGCCTGCACCATCACGTCGAGCGCGGTGGTCGGCTCGTCGGCGATGATCAGGCGCGGCGAGCAGGCCAGCGCCATCGCGATCATGACGCGCTGCCGCTGGCCGCCCGACAGCTCGTGCGGGTAGCTGCGGGCCCGCCAGGCGGGCAGGCCCACCGCGTCGAGCAGCTCGGCGACGCGTTCGCGGGCGGCGTCGGGCTTGGCCAGGTTGTGCACGAGCAGCGGCTCGGCGATCTGGTCGCCGATCCTGCGTACGGGGTTGAGCCCGTGCTGCGCGCCCTGGAAGACGATGGACGCCTCCGCCCAGCGCACGGCGCGCATGCGCCCCCACTTCATGGTGAGGACGTCCTCGCCGTCGAGCAGGATGCGGCCGCCGATCTTCGCGTCCTTGGGCAGCAGCCGCAGCAGCGCCATGGCCAGCGTCGACTTGCCGGACCCCGACTCGCCGGCGACGCCGAGCGCCGCACCGGCCTCGAGCTTCAGCGACACCCCGCGTACGGCGGGCACCTCGCCCGAGGCGATGCGGTAGGTCACGGAGACGTCGTCGAGTTCGAGCAGGCTCATGCGGCCCTCCTCAGCCTCGGGTTGAGCACGGCCTCCAGGGCCCTTCCGACCAGCGTGAACGCCATGACCACGATGAGGATGGCGAGGCCGGGGATGAGGATGTACCACCAGGCGCCCTGGGTGGCGGCGCCCCAGTCGTAGGAGGCACGGAGCATGGTGCCCCAGGAGGTGCGGTTGGAGCTGACGCCGAGGAAGGCCAGCGTGGACTCGGTGACGATGGCGCTGGCCACCTCCAGGGTGGTGCTGGCCAGCAGCAGCGGCGCCACGTTCGGCAGCACGTGCCGGGTGGTGATGTGCCAGTGTCCGGCGCCGAGCGCCTTGGAGCGCTCGATGTACGGCCTGGCCTCGACGGCGAGCGTCTGCGCCCGGATGAGCCGGGCGGTGGACGGCCAGGTGGTGATGCCGATCGCGGCGATGATCGTGAACGTGCTGCCGCCGAGGATGGCGGCGAGGACGAGCGCGGTCACCAGCGAGGGCAGCACCAGGAACCAGTCGGTGACACGCATGAGCGCGGCGCCGACCCAGCCGCGGAAGTGGCCCGCGGTGATGCCGACGACCAGGCCGATCACGATGCTGAGCAGCGCGGCGAGGAACCCGATGAACAGCGAGGTGCGCGAGCCCCACCAGACCATGAGCAGGATGGACCGGCCTGACTCGTCGGTGCCGAACGGCTCGGACAGGCTCGGCGCGGCCCACCGCTGCCCGGTGTTCTGGATGACGCTGGTGACCGACTCGTCGATGAACAAGGGCGCGATGAGTGCGAGCACGACCGCGATCGCGAGGACGGCCAGCCCGGCGACGCCGCCGCGGTGCGTGCGGAACCCGGCCCAGAAGCGGATCAGCGCCTGCTTCCTGCGGGCCGTGGCGACAGCCGTCATGCGGACCTCACCCTCGGGTCGAGCACGTGGTAGACCACGTCGGCCAGCGTGTTCATGACGATGACCGCGACGGTGATCAGCATGAACGTTCCCTGCATGAGCGTGAAGTCGGGCACCCTGACCGCCTCGTAGAACAGCTGTCCGAGCCCCGGCCAGGTGTAGATGGTCTCCACGGTGACGGCGCCGCCGACGACGAAGCCGATGCGCATGAACACCAGCGTGACCGTGGGCAGCAGCGCGTTGGGCACGGCGTGCTTGCGGCGCACGTCGTCGTCGCGCAGGCCCTTGGCCCTGGCCACGGTGACGTAGTCCTGGCCGACCTCCTCAAGGAGCGAGGAGCGCATGATCAGCAGGTACTGGGCGTACACCACGGCGACCAGCGTCAGGCAGGGCAGCACCATGTGGGAGGCGACGTCCAGCACGTACGCGAACCCGTCGGGCGCGTCCACGCTCTCGATGCCGCGGAACGGGAACAGCCCGGGGATCGGCCCGATGCCGACGCCGAAGACCATCATCAGCAGCAGCCCGAGCCAGAACGTCGGCACCGACCACAGCAGCAGCGACAGGCCGGTGGAGAAGCGGTCGAAGCCGCTGCCGTGCCGCCAGCCCGCTCTGGTGCCCTGCCAGACGCCCAGGCTGACCGCGATGACCAGGCCGGTCCCCGCGAGCAGCAGCGTCGGGCCGATGCGCTCGCCGATGAGGTCGATGACCGGCCGCTTGTACTCGTAGGAGGTGCCGAGGTCGAGCCTGAGCGTGTCGCCCACGAACTGGAAGAACTGGTCGATGAGCGGCTTGTCGAGGCCGAGCCTGCGGCGTTCGAGGTCGAGCTGGGCCGGGGTCATGTTCCGGCCCTGGGCCAGGTTGCGTACGGGGTCGCCGGGGAGCAGCCGGAACACGAAGAAGGTTCCGACGATCACCATGGCGATACTGAACAGCGCCCCACCGGCCTTGGCCAGCGCGTACTGCAGCGTGCCGCGGCGGGTGGGGCGCTCGTCACCAGGGCCCGCCGCCTGGGCGGCGGGCTCTGCTGCTTCGAGCGGTGTCGTCATTCGCGTTCGTCAGCGGTGCTCTTGCGCCGCCTGCTCAGGAGGAAGCCCGCCAGGGCGATGACCACCACACCGCCCACGACTCCCACGATGACGCCGGTGTTGGAGCCGCCTTCGGCGCTCGAACCGGACGCCGCGGCCTCCTTGGCCTCCACGGTGTAGAACGGCCAGTAGCTGCTGCCGCCGTAGAGGATGCCGTTGTCCTCGGGGATCGGGGTGATGCTGGCGATCCGGTCCTTGCGGTAACCCTCAAGGTCGTTGGTGTAGTAGATCGCGATGATCGGGGCGTCGGTGTAGAGACGCTCCTGCATCTTCTTGATGATCTCGGCGCGCTTGGCCCGGTCGAGCTCCTTCTGCTGCTCCTTGTAGAGCTTCTCGAAGGTCTCGTCGCAGTAGAAGGACTCGGTGCCGCCGCCCTCACCGGTCGGGCTGGGCCGCCGGCTGCACAGGTGGGTGGCGAGGACCTCCTCGGGGTCGGGGTTGACCGACCAGTTGCTGATCGCGATGTCGAACAGGCCGGTGACGCCGGTCTCCTCGGTGAACTTGCTGGAGTCGAGCTTCTTGGTGGTCAGCGAGATGCCGATCTCCTTGAAGAAGCCCGTCAGGTACTCGGCGAGCTTGTCCTCGATCGGGGTGTCGGTGTGGATGCTGAAGCGGAACTCCAGCTTGCGCTTGCCGTCGGGCATCGTACGGATGCCGTCGGGGCCCTTCTTGTAGCCCGCGTCGTCGAGGATCTGGTTGGCCTTGGCCGGGTCGTAGGTGACCTTGGTGTCGCCGGTGGCCTCCCAGAAGAAGTCCTGGTACATCGGCGGGACGATCGAGCCGTCGGCGGGCTTGGCCAGGCCGTTCTGCACCTCGTCGACCAGCTTCTGCTTGTCGATGGCGTAGTGGAGCGCCTGGCGGACCTTCTGGTCCTTCAGCGCCGGGTGGCCGTCACCGACGGGCTTGCCGTCGCTGGTGGTGGCGCCGTGGTTGATCTGCAGGTACGCCGAGCGGCGGCCCTGCTGGTTCCAGGCGACGATGTTCGGGTCGTTCTGGATGGCCTCGAACTCCGGCGGGGACATCCGGCCGAGCAGGTCGATGTCGCCGTTCTTCAGGCCCGCGATGGCGGCCTGCGGGTTGTCGTAGAAGATGACCTGCAGCTCGTCGATCTTGGGCTTGCCGCGCCAGTAGTTCGGGTTGGCCTGCAGCTTGACGTACTGGTCCTTCTTGTGCTCGACCGCGAAGTACGGGCCGCTGCTGACCGTCGGGTACACCTCGGCGTCGTAGTTGGCCATGTCGGTGACCTTCTCCCAGACATGCTTGGGCATGATCGGGACCGGGTTGTCCAGCATGCTGGCCTGCGGCGCCTTGAGCTTGATGATCAGGTCCTGGCCGTTGGCGGTGACGCTCTCGAAGTTCTCCACCGCCGGACCGTTGGCGGTCTTGGCGGCGTCGTCGGTCATCATCTTGTTGAACGTCCAGGCGGCGTCCTCGGCCGTGATCGGCTGGCCGTCGGACCACTTCGCCTGGCGGATCTTGAACGTCCAGGTGAGCCCGTCCTCGGACGTGCTCCACGACTCGGCCAGGTCAGGGCTCGGCGCGAGCGTCTTGGAGTCGGGGACCGTGAGGAACCCGTACATCCAGCGGTGGATCGACGTCGAGATCAGACGGACCGCGAGGAACGGGTTCATCGAGTCCATCGACTGCGTCGCGCCGACGCGTATGATCTTCTTCCCCGCCGCGGGCTCCTGTGCGAGGGCAGCCGTCGTGCCCTGACCGGCCACTAATAGCGCGACGCCCAGCGCTGCCAGGCGTGCGAACCATTTCCTCATACGTGCCTCACCTTCAGGCGGGGGGTTCTCTGTGTAGAAGAAGGCACACCATATGGAGACCGCATGTCAACGAGTGACGGAAAATTGTTTCATCTTCGTTTCCAACAGCGGTGTAAATTTTCAGTGGTCCTGGCAGCGCCGTGAGCTGGCGTCACGTCTCCGCGGGCGCCATCGACCGCCGGGCGAGCCGGGCGAACCGCTCGGCGTCGGGAGTGCCGGGCTCGGCGGTGTAGACGATGATCCGGAGATCGCTGCCGGCCACGCTGAGAATGTCGCAGTCGAGCGTCATCGACCCCACCTCGGGATGGTCGAACGTCTTGCGCCCGCCCACCTGACGGTCGACCGTGCCCGAGTCCCACAACTCGGCGAAGCGCGGGCTGCCCGCCCGCAGCTCGGCGATCAGCTCCTTCAGCGCGCGGTCGGCGGGGTAGCGGCCCGCCGTGGTGCGCAGGTCGCCGGCCAGCGCCTCTTCGAAGTCGGCCTGCTCTTCGGGCGAGCGCCTGACCAGGGTGGAGCCCGTGCCCATGAAGACGCGCCACACGGCGTTGCGCTCGCGCCCGCGCCACTGCGCCGCATCGGGGACGAGTGCGGTGTACAGGGGGTTGGCCAGCAGCAGCGTCCAGGCCGCGTCGTGGACGGCGACAGCGGCGCCGTCGAGCCGGTCGATCATCCGCAGCACGTTGGGCGGGATCCTGACGGGCACCATGTCGGGCCCGGGCGGGGCGAGGCCCGCGGACTCGTACAGGTAGGCGCGCTCCTCGTCCGACAGGTGCAGCGCCCGCGCCAGCGCCTCGACGATCTGCGGCGAGGGGTTGGTGGCGTGGCCCTGCTCCAGGCGGACGACATAATCGACGGAGATGCCCGCGAGCGTCGCGAGCTCCTCGCGGCGCAACCCCGCGGTGCGGCGGTGACCTGTCGCGGGCAGCCCCACCGCCTCCGGTCGTATCCGCTCCCGCCAGCGGCGCACCGCCTGCCCGAACTCCTTCGCCATGGTGTCCAGTCTGCCCCTTCCTGGTACCGCGAGTCCCAGGAAAATGAGGGCTCTGGCTGCTCAGGAGCCGCGGACGCAGACTGTGAACATGACAACGACACTGATCACAGGAGCCAACAAGGGTCTCGGTTACGAGACCGCCCGCCGCCTCATCGAGGCCGGCCACACCGTCTACGTCGGCGCCAGGAACGCCGAGCGGGGCCGCCAGGCCGCCGAGCGGCTCGGCGCCCGGTTCGTGCAGATCGACGTGACCGACGACGACTCCGTCGCCAAGGCCGCCGCCGCCATCGAGGCCGACGGCGGGCTCGACGTGCTCGTCAACAACGCGGGCGTCGAGGAGCGCAAGCCGGACGCCGGCATCTACACGGCGGCCGAGGTGACCGGCGACCTGATGTACCAGACGTTCAACACCAACGTCTTCGGCGTCGTGCGCGTGCTGCACCACTTCGTGCCGCTGCTGCGCCGCTCGCAGGCCCCCGTCGTGGTGAACGTCAGCAGCGGCCTGGCCTCGCTGACCACCGTCACCACCCCGGGGACGCCGGTGTACGACTACCCCGGCGTGGCGTACCCGGCGTCGAAGGCCGCGGTCAACATGATCACGGTTCAGTTCGCCAAGGCGTTCCCCGAGATGCGGATCAACGCGGTCGAGCCCGGCTACACCAAGACCGACCTCAACCACAACACCGGCATCCAGACCGTCGAGGAGGGCGCCGAGATCATCGTGCGGATGGCGCAGGTGGGCCCCGACGGCCCGACCGGCGGCTACTTCAGCGCCAAGGGCCCTCTGCCCTGGTGACCCTCGGGTCAGCCGCAGGCGCAGGCGCCACCACCGCAGCACCCGCCGGCCATCGGCAGCAGCTCGACGGGCGCGGCCCTGCCCACCAGCTCGTAGCCGGCCTCCGTCACGGCGGCGCCGATCAGCGCGTCGTCGACGGGGGCCTGGCTGGTGACGGTCACCGCGCCCGAGGCGACGTCGACCTCGACCGCGCTCACCCCGGCGATGGCGCTCACCTCCTCGGTCACGGCACTGGCACAATGACCGCAGGTCATGCCCTTGACCTGGTACGTGGCCACGGTCATGCGAACACTCCTTCCTCATCGGCTCCGATGACGGCACTCTATACCCCCTAGGGGTAAAGACGCATACATGGGTCCCCCACGGAAAGAGGGGTGGAAACACGCCGCACAAGGGGGTTCTCATGCTGGACGGCAAGACCATCGCCTTTCTGGTGGCACCCGAGGGAGTCGAGCAGGTGGAGCTCACCGAGCCGTGGAAGGCGGTCGAACAGGCCGGCGGCACGCCCAGGCTGGTCTCCACCTCCCCCGGCCGGATCCAGGCGTTCAACCACCTGGACAAGGCCGACCACTTCGCCGTCGACGACACCGTCACGGACGCCGACCCGGCCGCGTACGACGGCCTGGTGCTGCCCGGCGGCGTCGCCAACCCGGACTTCCTGCGCATGTCGTCCGACGCCGTGGGCTTCGTCCGGGCCTTCTTCGAGGCGGGCAAGCCGGTGGCGGCCATCTGTCACGCGCCGTGGACGCTGATCGAGGCCGACGTCGTACGCGGGCGCACGCTCACCTCGTGGCCGAGCCTGCGAACCGACCTGCGCAACGCCGGGGCGACCTGGGTGGACAAGGAGGTCGTGGTCGACACCGAGGGCCCCGGTCCGCTGGTGACCAGCCGCAAGCCGGACGACCTCAAAGCGTTCTGCCAGACCGTCACCGACGTGCTCGGCGAGGGCTGACGCCTTCCGGGGTGGCCTTTCCCGTACGAGAGGGCCACCCCCGGGCGAGGTCGAAACGAGCTCGTAACGCCTTGTCCCCTGGGGAGAAATGGTCTAGACGTAGACCATAAGGAGCGTCCTCCGCCCCCCAGGGAGACCTCAATGACAACAGAAGAGGATTCCAGGCGGCTGGCCGAGCTCGGCTACAAGCAGGAGCTGGCACGCACCTGGAGCGGTTTCTCGAACTTCGCGATCTCCTTCTCAATCATCTCGATCCTGGCCGGCTGCTTCACGACCTTCGGACAAGCCTGGAACAACGGCGGCCCCATCGCCATCTCCTGGGGCTGGCCGCTGATCTCCCTGTTCATCCTCATCATCGGCTTGTGCATGTCGGAGCTGGTCTCGGCGTACCCCACGGCGGGCGGCATCTACTGGTGGGCCGCCAAGCTGGGCGGGCCGATCCACGGCTGGTTCACCGGCTGGCTCAACCTCATCGGCCTCATCGCGGTCACCGCGTCGGTGGACTACGGCTGCGCCACGTTCCTCAACATCACGCTCAACCGGCTGACCGGCGGCGCGTGGGAGGGCACTCTCCCCCAGGCGTTCCTGCTGTTCGTGATCGTCCTGGCGCTGCACGCGCTGATCAACATCTTCAGCCACAAGCTGATCTCGCTGCTGCAGAACATCTCCGTCTGGTGGCACGTGGCCGGCGCCGCGATCGTCGTCGCCATCCTCGTCTTCGCGCCCAGCGAGCACCAGTCGGCGGGCTTCGTCTTCTTCGGCACCAACAACACCTCGGGCTTCGGCTCCGGCTCCGACGGCCTGACCTTCTGGCTGTACGTGCTGCCGCTCGGCTTCCTGCTCACCCAGTACACGATCACCGGGTTCGACGCCTGCGCCCACGTGTCGGAGGAGACGCAGGGCGCGGCCAGGACCGCCGCGCGCGGCCTGTGGCAGTCGATCTTCTACTCGGCGATCGGCGGCTGGATCCTGCTGCTCGCGTTCCTGTTCGCCGCCACCGACGTGGACGAACTGAACGCCCAGTCCGGGTTCGTCGGCGCCATCTTCGAGACCGCGCTGTCGTCCCCGCTGGCCACCGCGATCTTCGCGATCTCCACCATCGGGCAGTTCTTCTGCGGGATGAGCTGCGTGACCTCGATGTCGCGCATGACGTACGCGTTCGCCCGCGACGGCGCCGTGCCCGGCTGGCGGCTGTGGTCGAAGGTGGACCGCAACCGCACCCCGGTCAACGCCATCGTGGCCGGCTGCACCGTCGCCGCCCTCATCACGCTGCCCGCGCTCTACGCACCTCCCGGGCTGACCACGCCCGTCGCGTTCTACGCCGTCGTCTCGATCGCGGTCATCGGCCTCTACCTGGCCTTCCTCATCCCGATCTGGCTGCGGCTGCGCATGGGTGAGGCGTTCCAGCCGGGGCCGTGGACGCTGGGCCGCGCGTACAAGCCGCTGTGCTGGATCGCCTGCGTCGAGATCGTGATCGTGTCGGTCTACTTCATCATGCCGTTCTCGCCCGAAGGGGTGCCTGGCAACCCCGAGTTCACCTGGACCTCGGTCAACTACGCGCCCGTCGCGGTGGGCATCGTGCTCATCGGGATCGCGCTGTGGTGGGCGCTGTCGGCCCGGCACTGGTTCACCGGGCCGCGCCGCACGGTGGACGAGAACCTCGTGTCCTGACACGGAAACGCCCGGGGGCCTCGCGGGTCCCCCGGGCGTTGCTGTCGGATGCGGCTCAGCCGGCCCAGCTCAGCCGGCCCAGCTCAGCCGATCCGTCGGCCACAGGCGCGTGTCCGCCTGGCGCTTGAGCACGTTCTCCTCAGGCGTGCCCACCGCGCAGCGGGTGCCGTGCGGCGGCACCTTCAGCGAGATCAGGTACTCGTCGAAGATGTCCGTCTGGCACTTGTCCTTGCCGTAGATGCGGTGGCCCCACCCCTCGTACGTGAGCAGCACCGCCTTCGGGCCGAGCTGGCGGGCCGCGTTGGCCGACCAGATCCACGGCGTGGCGGGGTCGTGCAGCGAGTTGCCGAGCAGCAGCGGCGCGTCACCCGTGTACCGCAGCTCGTGCGGCGGGTTGGTCGTCTTGTAGTTCATGCAGATCGGCAGGTCGTCGATCGGGTACGGGTGGTACCGCGTGTCGGGCGCCAGCGCGTTGGAGACCTTCATCAGCGCGGCGTACTCGGCGTAGTTGCGCACCCGGAGGTCGTAGTCCTGGCACAGGATCGTGGTCGGCAGCTCGGCCACGTCGCCCTCCACCGGCCCCCGGCCGGGCAGCGGCGGCACCCAGTCGGGCTCGGGCCCGCCGTTCAGCCAGTTGATGGTCTGGCTGAGCGTCACCCAGTCGGGCCCCTCGTTGCCCAGCGCGGCGTTGTAGATGACCTGCAGCTCCGTCATCTTCGTGCCGGTGCTCGGGTAGATCAGCTCGCCCCGCTGAGCCTTCTCCCGCAGGTTCTTCCAGATCGCCCGGATGTCCTGGCCGTGCAGGACGCAGCTCGGCTCCTGCTCGCACCAGCCGACGAACTGGTCGAAGGCGTCCTCGACGGCGACGGCCTCCGTCGCCAGGAAGCCCGCCACGTCGAGGCTGTGGTCCATGTTGCTGTCCAGCCCCAGCGCGCGGACGCGGTCAGGGAACAGCTCGGCGTACATCTGGCCGATCAGCGTGCCGTAGGAGATGCCGTAGTAGGTGAGCTTCTCCTCGCCGAGCGCCTCGCGCAGGGCGTCCATGTCGCGGGCGACGTCCGTGGAGTCGACGTGGTCGTACAGCGGGCCGGTGCGCTCACGGCAGTCCTGGTGCAGGCGCTTGGTGAAGGCGTCCCACGCCTCGAATTCGGCCTGGCTCTTGATGACCGTGTGCGGCATCTGGTTGTAGACCGACGCCGAGCAGATCACCGGGTGGCTGCGGCCCACGCCCCGGGGGTCGAAGCCGACGATGTCGAAGTGGCGCTGGAGCTCCTCGGTGTAGGAGCCGGGGGCGCCGTACACGGCCTCGACGCCCGAGCCGCCGGGGCCGCCGGGGTTGATGACCAGCGAGCCGATCCTGGCGTCGGGGTCGGTGGCCTTGCGGCGGGCGACCGCGATGTCGACGGTCGGGCCGTCCGGCTGCGACCAGTCGATGGGCACGGTCAGCGTGCCGCACTCGGCAGACGGCTCCTCCTCGCACGGAGCCCAGGTGATGGTGCGCGCCGGCTGCGTCACCTCGGCACTGGCGGCCGGGACGGGCGACAGCGTCGCCACCGCCACTAAGGCGGCGGCGAGCAGGGTGAACCTTCTTCGCACGATGCTCCAATCTTCGATCGATCCCCCGTTGGGGCGTGCGACGAAGATGGATCATCGCGTATTTGGCGTTATGTGCGCGACGAAATTACCGAAGTTCCCTACTTCGTAATGACTTATCGCGTCAAGAGGCTTCGAATGCCTCCGCCACCACCTTGCGGACCTCGTCCATGTCCGCGCTGCCCATCTCGCGCTTGAGCGAGGTCATGTCGACGTCGGGCATCCCGCACGCGACCGCCCAGCTCCACGGCGTCAGGTCGCCGTCGACGTTGAGCGCGAACCCGTGGCTGGTGACGCCCCGGCTCTGGCGCATGCCGATCGAGATGATCTTGCGTCCGGTCTCCACCGTCCACACGCCGGTCAGCAGCTCGGAGCCCGGCGGCGTGTCGCGGCGCTCGGCCGGCAGCCCCAGCTTGCCCAGCGCCTCCACCAGCCGGAGCTCCACCTCGCGAACGTAGTCGACGATGCCCTCGCCCTCGTCCAGCTTGACGATGAGGTAGCCGACGAGCTGGCCGGGCCCGTGATAGGTGAGCTGGCCGCCGCGACCGGTCTCGACCACGGGGATGCCGTGGGAAGGGTCGGGCAGGTGCTCGGCCGGGGTGCGTCGCCCGATCGTGTAGACGGAGGGATGGCTCAGCAGCCAGAGCGTGTCCGGCCGCTCCTCCCGTTGGCGCTGCCCGACGAGGTCGGTCATGCGCTCCATAGCCTGGTCGTATTCGACGAGCTCATCCTGGATGAGCGTCAGCGGCCTTGCCCTCATGTTTCTGAGGATATGCCCGGCCCTTGACTGGCGACGCCGCAGGTAGGCCCGCTTTTACCCGCTGTGGGCCGCCACCCACTCGTCCACCAGCTCGCAGAGCCGGTCCAGCGCCTCTTCCACCCGCTCGCGCTCGCCCGTGGTGAGGAAGTCGATCTGCAGCCCGGTGTACGCCGAGTTCGCCAGCGTCGAGATCCGCGTCGCCTCCGGCTCCGGCACGCCGCGATCGCGCAGCAGCCCGGCCACGAACTCCGACCGGTCGGCCAGCAGCCTCGGCACGTGCCCGCGCAGCTTGCCTGCCGCCGCGAGCCCTTCGATCTCGTGGATGAGCCGGGCGATCGGCACGTTCTCCTCGCGGGACTGCCAGTCCCACGTACGGCGGATGATCGTGCCCACGCTCTCGGAGCCCGACCAGCCCGGCAGACCGCGCAGCCAGGCGCGGTGGCGCTCGTCGAGGCGCTCCATGGTGGCCGACAGCAGCTCTTCCTTGTCGGCGAAGTGGTGGGTGAGCACGCGGGTGGACTTGCCCAGGTGCTGGGCCAGCGGGCGCATGGACAGCGTCGAGAGGCCGTGGTCGGCCAGGTAGTCGATGATCTGGTCGAGCAGCTCGCCGCGGCGGTGCGGATCGGCGGTCCTGGCCATGGCTGTTTTCCCTTTGACGCCATTGAGGTGACGACTGTTACCCTACCGGGGAAACGACTGTTACCTTTATTTCAGGGGATACCCATGTCCATCGACGTACGCCGGCGTGCCCGCCTGCCCGCCTGGCTGCTCGCGCTGACCTTCACCACCTTCACGTTCGCCACCGACGACTACGTGATCGCCGGGGTGCTGCCCGCGCTCTCCGCCGACCTCGGAGTCAGCGAGGCCATGGGCGGGCAGCTCGTCACGGCCTTCTCGCTGGCGTTCGCGCTGGCCGCACCCGTGGCCTCGGTGGTGACCGCCACCTGGTCGAGGCGGGCGCTGCTGGCGTGCGCGCTGGGGTTGTTCGTCGCGGCCAACGCGGCCGCCGCCTTCACCGGTTCGTACGCGGTGCTGCTCGGCCTGCGCGTGCTGGCCGCCGTGGCCGCCGCCGCCGTCGTCCCCGCCGCGTACGCCATCGCCACCTCCGCGGCCCCCGAGGGGCGGCAGGGGAGCTACCTGGCGCTGGTGATGGGCGGGCTGACCGGTTCGCTGACGTTCGGCGTGCCGCTCGGCACGTGGGTGGGCGGCGCCTTCGGCTGGCAGGCCACGTTCGGGCTGGGCGCGGCGCTGGGGCTCGTCGCGCTGGCGGCTGTCATGGTCACGCTGCCCGGCCTGCCGCCGCAGCCCGCCATGCCGATCAGGGAGCGTCTCGCCCCGCTGGCCCGGCCCCAGGTGCTGCTCGGTCTGCTCGGGATCGTCGCGATCGTGCTGGGCAGCATGATGGTGCTGAGCTATCTCGCCCCGTTTCTGCGCGACCTGGCCGGCGCCGGGCCGGTGGAGCTGGGCTGGGTGTTCGTGCTCGCCGGTCTCGCCGGGCTCGCCGGCGGCCAGCTCGGCGGCAGGGCGGCCGACCGGTGGGGCGCGAGCCGGGCGATGACCGCGGGCGTGGCCGCGTTCGCGGCGGTGATGGCCGCCCTCACCTTCTGCCAGATCCTGCGGCCGGTCCCGCTGCTCGCCCTGCTGCCGCTGCTGCTGCTCTGGGCGGGCGCGTCGTGGTGGATCCCGCCGCCCGCGCAGGCCCGCATGATCGCCCTCGCCGGCCCGGCGGCGCCGCAGGCGCTCGCGCTCAACAGCAGCGCCGTCTACGTGGGCGTGTCGTGCGGTGCCGCGCTCGGCGGGCTCGTGCTGGAGACGTACGGCAGCGGCTGGTTGCCGGCCGCCGCGGTCTGCGTGGAACTGGTCGCGCTCGCGCTCTTCCGCGCGGCGGACCGTGGGCGCGCCGGCGCTATGCCGCCCGGTAACCCTTCGGCTCCTCAGGGATGAGGATCCACATGGCGACGTAGACGACCCAGAGCGGGCCGGGGATGAGCGACAGCAACAGCCAGAGAATGCGGACGAGCGTCGGCGGCAGGCCCAGCTTGTCGGCGATGCCGCCGCAGACGCCGGCCAGGATCCTGTGCTCTCGTGAGCGGTACATGCTGTGTTCCTTCGTTGTGGTGTGTCGTCCTACGTGAGAAACGGACGGCAACGCGGATCAGATCCTCTCAGGACCCTGAGAAAACCCTGATAGGGTCAGCCACTTCTGTGCCATGCCCAGATGACGGCTGGTCAGACCCTCCGCCGGGTCCACATGAACAAGGAGGAAATTCTCCAGACCCTGATGGACCCTGAGGTACTCCTCGTCCTCCGCCCACACCTGATCGTCGAACCAGACGAACGGCCGCCGGCCGACGTACCCCGCCACATGCGGCGTCTTGAACATCTCCCCGTGCTCGCTCGGCGCGCCGGGGCTCATCGGGATCACCGGGAGCGTGGGCAGCCCGATGCGCGGCGCGATCCAGTCGTTGGCGTGGTGCTCCCACGTGGTGGCCCAGACCAGCTCGGACCCGGTGTTCAGGGCCAGCTCCAGCAGGCGGCGGCCGTGGGCCGGGTTGAGGTGCACGGTGTAGACCTCGGCGCCGATCGTGCACCGGTAGCGCCGGTAACCGGCGGCGGGCGGGCCCATGGGGTTCAGCACGCCGTCCACGTCGAGCAGCAGCAGCGGCTTCACGGCGCCGCTCCGGCCCTGTGCTGCTGGGGGCTGACCCCGCGTACGCGCTTGAAAGCCGCGCTGAGCGCGAACGGGCTGCCGTACCCGACCTTCCTGGCCACCGAGCCGATCGTCGCGCCGGGCTCGCGCAGCAGGTCGGCGGCCAGCGCCAGCCGCCAGTCGGTGAGGAACGCCATCGGCGGCTCGCCCACCAGCTCGGTGAAGCGCCGCGCCAGCGAGGCCCGCGACACCCCCACCTCGGCGGCCAGCGAGGCGACCGTCCACGGGCGGGCCGGGTCGTTGTGCAGCAGGCGCATGGCCTTGCCGACGACGGGGTCGCTCATCGCGCGGTACCACCCCGGCGCCTCGTTCGCGGCGAAGTGGGCTCGCAGCACCGCGATGAGCAGCAGGTCGAGCAGCCGGTCGAGGACGGCCTCCTGGCCCGGCTCGTCCTTGACGATCTCAGCGCTCATCAGCGTGGTGAGCGGGCCGCCCGGCTGCACGATCAGCCGGGGCAGCGCGTCGAGCAGCCGCCTGCTGACCTCGCCCTCCATCGTGTAGGTGCCGGTGAGCAGCACGGTCTCGCCGTCGCGGTCGTTGCCCCACGTGCGCACGCCGAGGTCCATGGACTGGTAGAGGGACTCACCGTCGACGGTGGTGCAGCGCTGGCCGGGGTGGATGACGATCTGCGGCGCCGTCGCCGGGTCGTCGGCCACCGTGTACGGCTCAGGCCCCCGTACGACCGCCACCTGCCCGGCCTGGACGCGTACGGGCTCGGCGTCGTCGAACGTGATCCACGACTCGCCCCGCACCTGCGTGACCACCGACAGCGGAGCCTCGTCCTGGATGCGCAGCGACCACGGCGGGTCGAGGATCGAGCGCAGGAGGAAGGCGCCGCGAGCTCTGGGGCCGTCGAGCAGCGCCGCGAGCTGATCCATGAGTCAGACGATGGCACAAGCGTTTGTGCCTGCTCAACCAAGGGGACGACGGTCGGCATGGCGGCCCTGCCCGCGGCTTTCGGCGGGGCTGTGAGGGCCGGACCGCTGATGACGCGCGGGACCGCGAGAAGCCGGGCCGCCGGTGAAGCGCGAGACGGTGAGGGGCCGGGCCTGCCCCGAGACGCGGGGCGACGACCGGGCCCGGCCGAGGCGAACATATGGCCAATTCTTCGTGAACAGCGCGTATCACCCCCGCTGCGACGTGCGATCCCAGCAGGTCAGGGCCTCGCGAGAGCGATCGCGCGGCCCCCGATTCCGCTAGCCTCACCCTCACACTCGCAGCGTCCACGGAAGGTGTCGTCGTGATCGGCTGGCTAGAAGCGGTGGTTCTGGGGCTGGTCCAGGGGCTCACGGAGTTCCTGCCGATCTCCTCCAGCGCCCACGTCCGCGTGGTCTCCGCTTTCGCCCAGTGGCCTGACCCGGGGGCGGCGTTCACGGCGGTCATCCAGCTCGGCACGGAGGCGGCCGTGCTCATCTACTTCCGCCAGGAGATCTGGGAGATCATCTCCACCTGGACGCGTTCGCTGTTCGTCAAAGACCTGCGCGGGCACTGGGCGGCCCGCATGGGCTGGTACGTCATCGCCGGCACCATCCCCATCGCCGTGCTCGGCCTGACGCTCAAGGACCAGATCGAGACCACGTTCCGGGACCTGCGGCTGGTCGGCACCACGCTCATCGTCTTCGCGATCATCCTGTGGTTCGCCGACCACACCGCGCGCAACAAGCTGACGCTGGAGAAGCACCTCAACGTCACCCACGCGGTCATCTACGGCTTCGCCCAGTCGCTCGCCCTGGTCCCCGGCGTCTCGCGCTCCGGCGGCACCGTGACCGCCGGTCTGCTGCTCGACTACCGCCGCGAGGACGCGGCGAAATACTCGTTCCTGCTGGCCATCCCCGCCGTGCTGGCCTCGGGGGCGCTTGAGCTGACCGAGATCGGCGAGGGCCCGGCCCCCGACTGGGGGCCGACCATCCTGGCCACGCTCATCTCGTTCGGCGTCGGCTACGCGGCGGTCGCCTGGTTCCTGCGCTACATCAGCACCCACCGCTTCACCGGCTTCGTGATCTACCGCATCGTGCTCGGCTTCTTCGTCATCCTGGCCGTCACGCTGGGATGGATTCCCGCTCAGGGCTGAGCGCCGGACGGTAGGTGGCCAGCGTGAACACCAGCGCGACCACGCCGATGGCGACCGCCAGCACGACCACGCCGATCCGCCCGTACGCCTCCAGCGCCACGCCGCCGGCCAGTCCCGCCACCACCAGCCCGAGGTACTGCGCCGACGCCAGCAGGCCGAGGCCGATCGAGACGTTGCCCGGCACCGCCGCGACCGTCCTGAACTGCTGGGCGGGCGCCACCATCCAGCCGCTCGCGCCCCACAGGAAGCCCCACACGAGGGCGACGGGCAGTGCGAGGTTCGCGACGGGGATCAGGGCCATGAACACCAGGACGGCGGTCATGCCCGTGAAGACCATCCGGCGCGGGCCGTAGGCGTCGGTGAGCCGCCCGCCGAGCATGTTGCCCGCGACGCCGCCCAGCCCCCACGCCCACAGCACCGCGGGCAGCGGCAGGTCGAGCAGCGAGCCGATGTAGGTGTAGGCGGTGAACCCGGTGGCGAACACCAGGAGCTGCGTCACCAGCACCGCCACGACCCGCCGGTCGCGCAGCGGCTGCAACCGCTCGCTCAGCCGTCTCGACGCCGCGATCCGCACGTCGGGCACCAGCGCCGCCACGCCGATGAGGCCGAGCACGCCGAGCCCGGCGACCGCCCACAGCGTGGCCCGCCAGCTCACCGCGTCGCCCAGCCACGTGCCGAGCGGCACGCCCAGGGCGGACGACACGGTCAGCCCGCCCATCACCAGCGCAAGCGCGCGGCCGCGCCGCTCAGGGGAGCTGAGCGCGCTGGCGACGGCCGACGAGGTCGGCGTGAACATCGCCGCGCCCGCCGCGGCCACCACCCTGGTCAGCAGGACCAGCGGGTACGTCGGGGCCAGCGCGGCCAGCGCGCTGCCCGCCGTGAAGACCGCCATGGCCAGCAGCAGGAGCGTCCGGCGCGACATGTTCGCGGTGAGGGCGGCCAGCACGGGGGACAGCACGGCGTACGCGAGGGCGAAGACCGTCATGAGCTGCCCTGCCGCCGATCGGGACACCCCGAGGTCGGCGGAAATGGACGCGAGCAGACCGGCGGTGACGAACATGCCGGTCCCGATGGCGAAGTTTCCGGCGGCCAGTGCATAGAGCCGCGAACGCATAGGGCCTCCCCGTACGAAAGTTGGATGCCCATCAAACTGACCTATAGTTGGATTGTTGTCAAACCATGCGACGGAGGTAGGGTTTTCCCATGCGCCTGCTTCCTCAGCCCGCCACGGAGAACATCCAGCTCACCGAGGTGCTGCGGGCGCTCAGCGACCCCGTACGTCTGGAGATCGCCGCCCGCCTGGCCGTCGCCGGACGCATGAGCTGCACCGTCGCCGGAGAGTCCCTCGGGGTGCACAAGTCGACCGCCTCGCACCACTTCCGCACGCTGCGCGAGGCCGGGGTGATCAGCACGGAGCGCGACGGTCGGCAGAAGGTCATGAGCCTGCGCTGGGACGACCTGGAGGCCCGCTTCCCCGGCCTCCTCCCCGCCATCCTCACCGCCGCCTCACTGGAAACCCGCGCCGCCGCCTCCGCCGACTCCGGACCTCGCGAACCCGCCAACTCCGCCAACTCCGCCGACTCGGGACCGCGCGAACCCGCCGACTCGGGACCGCGCGAACCCGCCGCCTCCGCCCAGTCCGGATTGCGCGAACCCGCCGCCTCCCGCTGACGAGCCACCGCACATGCCCGAGCACAACCCGCACACGCCCACTTCCAGCGAGACCATGAGGGACCTGCCGATCAACAGCGTGCTGCCCGAGCTGCTGAGCGTGCTCGACCGGCACGGCAGCGCGGTGCTGACCGCACCGCCCGGCACCGGTAAGACCACGGTGGTGCCGCTGGCGCTGGCGGAAGCGGGCCTGCGGGTCGTGGTGGCCGAGCCGCGCAGGCTCGCCGTACGCGCCGCCGCCCGCCGCATGGGCGTGAGCTACACGATCAGGGGCGAACGCCACAAAGGCGCCAACCCCATGGTCGAGGTCGTCACCACCGGTGTCCTGCTCCAGCGCCTCCAGCGGGACCAGGAGCTGGCCGGCGTGGACGCGGTCGTCCTCGACGAGTGTCACGAACGCCACCTCGACGCCGACACCGCGCTCGCGTTCCTCCTCGACGTACGCGACACGCTCCGGCCCGACCTGCGGCTGCTGGCGACGTCCGCGACCGCCGACGCCGAGCCGTGGGCGCGGCTGATCGGCGGCCCCGTCGTCGCGGCCACCGGCGCCGCCCACCCCGTGGAGACGATCTGGGCCCCGCCGCCGCGCCCGGTCGCCCCGCCGCACGGCCTGCGCGTCGATCCCGCGCTGCTCGCCCACGTGGCCTCCGTGGTCCGCAGGGCGCTTGCGGAACGCGACGGCGACGTGCTGTGCTTCCTGCCCGGCGTGGCCGAGATCGCCAAGGTGGCCGGGATGCTGGCGGGCGACGCGGAGCAGGTGCTTCAGGTGCACGGCCAGGCGCCCGCCCACGTCCAGGACGCCGTCCTGTCCCCGGGCACCGGCCGCCGGGTGGTGCTGGCCACGTCGGTGGCCGAGTCGAGCCTGACCGTCCCCGGGGTGCGCGTGGTAGTGGACTCCGGGCTGGCCCGCGAACCCCGTACGGACCATGCTCGCGGCCTCGGCTCGCTGACCACGGTCAGGGTCTCGAAGGCGGCGGCCACCCAGCGAGCTGGACGCGCCGGCCGCGAGGCCCCCGGCACCGTCTACCGCTGCTGGAGCGAGGCCGACCACGCCCGTCTCGCCGACCACCCGCGCCCCGAGATCGCCCTCGCCGACCTCACCGGCTTCGCGCTCCAGGCCGCCTGCTGGGGCGACCCCGACGCTTCGGGCCTCGCCCTCCTCGACCCGCCACCGCCCGCCGCGATGTCCGCCGCCGCCCAGGTCCTCCACTCCCTCGGCGCCCTCGAACCCGCAACCCCCACCACCGGCTCCTGCAACGGCGAGCCCCCGGCCGGCGGGTCCGCCGCCGACGCGCAGTCCGACGCGTCCGGCTCTGACGCGCAGTCCGACGCGTCCGGCTCTGACGCGCAGACGAGGGGGACAGCCCCAGCCCCGCGGTCGGGCGGGGCAGTGTCTGGGAAGGCCGCTTTGCGGGTGACCGAGCGGGGGCGGCGGATGGCGTTGGCCGGGGTGCATCCTCGGCTGGCCCGCGTTCTGCTCGATCTCGGCCCCGACGCCGCCGAAGTGGTGGCCCTGCTCTCGGAGCAGCTTCCCCGCGACGCCTCTGACGACCTGGTGGACGTCTGGCGGGCGGCCCGGCGCGGCGGCACCGGCTTCGCCGCCCGCTGGCGTCAGGAGGCCCGCCGCCTCCACCGCACCGCCGCCGAGGCCCAGCACGCTGTCCCCCAGACCGGCGGGGGCTCCGGCGACCGGACCGGTCACGAGGCCAAGGGCCGGTCCGAGGACGAGGTGGCCGGGCTGGCGGTGGCGCTGGCGTTCCCTGAGCGGGTGGCGCGGCGGAGGGGCGGCGGGTACCTCATGGTGTCGGGGACGCAGGCGCAGCTCCCCGAAGGCTCAAGGCTGCAGAGCGCGGAGTGGCTGGCGATCGCGGTGGCCGACCGCCCGACCGGCTCGGCGTCGGCGCGCATCAGGCAGGCCGTGGCGATCGACGAGACCATCGCCCGCCTGGCCGTGGGCACGACGGTCGAGGACGAGGTCACCTGGCGCGTCCCGCCGGGCGAGCGGCGCGGCGACGTGTCGGCCCGCCGGGTGGAGCGGATGGGCGCGATCGAGCTGTCCGCCGCTCCGCTCCAGGACGCCGACGTACGCGAGGCCATCCTGTACGGCCTGCGCACCGAAGACGTTCTCACCTGGACAAAAGCCGCCAAAGACCTCAGAGACCGCCTGACCTTCTGCCACCGGGCGATCGGCGCCCCCTGGCCACCGACCGGCTCCATGCAGGACCTCATCGACCTGGCCGACCAGTGGCTGGAGCCGGAGCTGTCCCGCGCCCGCCGCCGCGACGACCTGGAGCGCATCGACGTGGCCGGCGCGCTCGAACGCCTGATCCCGTGGAGCGAGCGCCTGGACCAGGTCGCCCCCGAACGCATCGAGGTGCCCAGCGGTTCGAAGATCCGCGTGGACTACTCGGGCGAGCAGCCGGTGCTGGCGGTGAAGCTGCAGGAGCTGTTCGGCTGGCAGGAGACGCCGCGGATCGCGGGCGTGCCGGTGCTCGTGCACCTGCTCTCCCCCGCGGGTCGCCCGCTGGCGGTGACGGCGGACCTGGCGTCGTTCTGGCGCGAGGGGTATCGGCACGTACGTGCGGAAATGCGCGGCCGATACCCTAAGCACCCGTGGCCGGAAGACCCCCTCACAGCCCAGCCGACGCGCCGTACGAAGTGATCGCGGCGGTCCGCGACAACGCCGCCTGGTGCGATCTGATGTGCCGGGCGCACGGCAGGCCCGGCACGTTCGCGGAAAGGGCGTGGACCAACCCCGCGCGCACGCCGCTCTACTACCCCGACGCGGTCACGCTCTCCCCGCTCGCCACGGCCGCCGACGTGCTGCCGCACATCGACGCCGGGTCCGGCGCGTCGGTCAAGGACAGCTTCGCCACGCTCGACCTGCCGGGCTTCGAGGTGCTGTTCGAGGCCCAGTGGATCCATCGGGCCGCGCCCGAGCCGGCCGAAACGTCCTGGCAGGTGGTCGAGGACGCCGCCACGCTCGCCGCCTGGGCGGCCGCCTGCGGCCTGCCCGACCTGTTCCCTCCGGCCCTCCTGACGCCCGCTGCGACCGACGCTGCGACCGGCGCTGAGACCGGCTCCGGGACCGGCTCCGGGACTGGTGCTGCGACCGGCTCCGGGACGACGACCACCATCGTGTACGGCCGCACCGGCGGCGCCATCACCGAGGGCGCGGTGCTCACCTCGACCGGCGACGTCGTCGGCGTCTCCAACGTGTTCGGCCCCGCCTCGGCCTGGGCGGGCGTGACGGCCATGGCCGCCCGCCTCTTCCCCGGCCGCCCGCTGGTCGGCTACGAGAGCGACCCCTCAGACGCCCTCGCCCACGGCTTCACCACGACGGGCCCTCTCCGCATCCTCCTCAAGCCCTGAGGCCGACCGGCCGACCCGGCCGCCTCACGCCCGTGGCAGCGGGCCGGCGTAGCGCGGCGGCTCAGGGCAGAAGGTCGTCGAGGGTCGGGTCGGTGAGGACGTCGTACCGTTCGCCGCCCACCCCCACGTCCTTGAACCCGCTGGACGTGGCGATGCACACCACGGGCCCGTCGAAGTCGCGCCGCAGCCGCCGCCGTCCGGCCAGCCCGGCGGCGCCGGACAGCTCCTGCCACAGCCCGGCCCGCGCCAGGTCGCGCTGGGCCTTACGCAGGTCCTCGTCGGTGACGAGCACGGCCTCGCCGCCGCTGTCGCGTACGGCCACCACGCCCCGGTGCCCGCCGACCGGACAGGCCACCCCGTACGCGTCGGTGGGCCCGATCTCGACGATGGCGGCGGGCAGCCCGGCAGCCAGCGCCTTGGCGTGCGGCCCGCCCGCGGCGGTCTCGCAGGAGAACATGCGCGGCGTCCGGTCCGTCACCCCGAGCAGCCGCAGCTCGGCGAAGCCCTTCCACACGCCGTACAGCAGCTCGGCGTAGCCGGTGGGCGAGAAGACGGCCGCGGGCACGGTGCCGAGCTGCAGGAACAGCTCGTACGCGATGGTCTTGTAGCCCTCGGGCCCGAACGGGTGCCCGGTGTGCGTCACGGTCTGGTTGCTGACGGGGTGGTAGCCGAGCTCGTCCACCACCTGCCGCAGCAGCGGCCAGCGCTTGTCGACGGGCACGGAGACGACTTTGGCGCCGTACGACCGCACGAACTCCTGCACGGCGGGCGGCGCGTCGCCGGTCAGCACGATGGCGGGCAGCCCGGCTCTGGCGGCGTAGGCGGCGGCGGACGCGCCGTGGTTGCCGGAGGAGGCGACGACCACGCCGGGCGCGCCGCAGGCGACGGCGGCGCTGACGGTGACCCGGTTGAGCCGGTCTTTGTGCGACCAGGTGGGGTTGCGTGATTCGTCCTTGATGTAGACGTCACCGAACTCGATCAGCGGCGTGCCGCCCTCGCCCAGGGTGGGCGCGTCGAGCGGCGGCAGCAGCGGCGACCAGCGTGCGATGTCCGGGCCCGGCTGCTGTTCGAAGAGGGTCCTGTCCACCTTCGCGTAGTCGTAGTCGACCTCCACCGGGTAGGCCAGCTCGGCGGTGCTGGTCTTGGGGCACCCGCGGGTCAGCGGCGGGAAGAGCGGGAATTCGGCGGAGGGGTCGCCCAGGGAGCGCTGGCGGAGGGCAAGCGAAGGTCCGTTCACGGGCAAGGACCCTACCGAGCCTCGCAACGATCAGTGAAAAGCTGCACACTCTAGTCATGGTGTGGGCAGGAAGGTCCGCCACCGAGATCGCGGCGGCCGTCAGAAACGGTGACGTCAAGGCCACGACCGTGGTGGAGGAGCACCTCCACGTCATTTCGGCGCGCGACCCCGGCATCGGGGCGTTCCGGCTGGTCAGGGAGCAGGCCGTGGACGAGGCGCGCGCCCTGCAGAAGCGCCGGGACCTGGCCGGGCTGCCGCTGGCGGGCGTGCCGGTGGCGGTCAAGGACAACCTGGAGGTGGCGGGCGAGGCCACGCGAAACGGCTCGACGGCGACGCCCGACGCCCCCGCCCCGCACGATCACGAGACGGTGGCGCGGCTGCGCGCGGCGGGCGCGCTGATCGTCGGGCTGACGAACCTGCCGGAGCTGGGGCTGGTGGCGCTGGGCGACAGCGCGTACGGCGTCGTCCGCAACCCCTGGAACCCCGCGCGCACGGCGGGCGGCTCGTCGTCCGGCAGCGCGGCGGCGGTGTCGGCCGGCATGGTGCCGATCGCGCTCGGCAACGACGGCATGGGCTCCTTACGCATCCCCGCGGCCTGCTGCGGCGTGCTGGCGATCAAGCCGGGCCACGGCCTGGTGCCGCCGCCCGCGAACGACTGGGACGGCCTGACCGAGAACGGCCCGCTGGCCAGGACCGCAGCCGACCTGGCGCTCGCGCTGTCCGTGCTGGCCGGCGACCCGGCGCTCGCCGAGTCGTGGCGCTCCGGCCGCCGCGTCGAGCCGCCGCCGCGCATGCTGCGCTCGGTCTGGGCGGACGACGACGCGGTGTGGGAGCCGCAGCCGCCGCCGGACAGCCCGGAGCCGTTCGATCTGCGGGTGGCGTACGCGCCGCAGCCGCTGCCGCCGGGGATGCGGGTGGACGGCGAGTTCAAGGCCGCGGTACGCGCCGCCGCCGAGACGTTGCGGGTGGCCGGGCACACGGTGGTCGAGCACGAGCGGTCGCTGCCGTTCTGGCTGGGCCCTTCGACGATCGCGACCTGGCTGGTCAGGGCCGCCGAGTCGGCCGAGGGCCTGGACCGGCACCGGCTCGAACCGCGTACGAGGGCGCTGGCCAGGGCGGGCCGGGTGCTGGCCGCGCTCAAGCTGGACGGCGTCAAGGGGCGGGAGCGCTGGAGCGGCTACGGCGCCGACCAGTGGTTCGGCCGCGCGGACGCGCTCATCACACCCGCGCTGGCCTCGATCCCGCCCAAGGCCGACCGCTGGGGCGAGCGCGGCTTCCTGCGCAACGCCGTCACCAACGTCACCTACGCGCCCGCGGCGGGGCCGTGGAACATGTGCGGCTGGCCCGCCGTCGCCGTGCCGCTCGCCACCCACTCCAGCGGGCTGCCGGTCGCCGTGCAGATCGTCGCCCCGCCGGGCGGCGAGCCACACCTGCTGGGGCTGGCCGCCCAGCTCCAGGCTGCGCACCCGCCGCTGCGCCCGCCGGGCTACGCGTTCTGACCGCGCATTTCGACCGGGCGTTTTGACCGGGCCTTTTGACCGGGCGTTTTGACCGGGTGCTTAGGACACCTCAGATGCCGATGGGGTGCCAGACGGTCTTGGTCTCCAGGAACCTGGTCATCCGCCCGATCCCCGGGTCGGCCGTCCAGTCCTCCTGCACCGGCCGCGCGACCCGCTTGAGGTTTTCGGCCGCCGCCTGCTCGGCGCTCAGCGCCAGATCGGCGTCGGTGACCCCGGTGAGGTCGATGCCGTTGACGTCCATGTGGGCCGCCAGCGGCGGGACCAGCTCGGCGCGCCGCCCGGTGAGGATGTTGACCACGCCGCCGGGCAGGTCGGAGGTGGCCAGCACCTCGGCCAGGGTGATCGCGGGCAGCGGCGCCGGCTCGGAGGCCACGACGACGCAGGTGTTGCCGGTGACGATCACCGGCGCGATCACCGACACCAGCCCGAGCAGCGGATCGTCGGGCGCGACCACGGCGACCACACCGGTCGGCTCGGGCGTGGACAGGTTGAAGTACGGCCCGGCGACCGGGTTGGCACCGCCGTGCACGGAGGCGATCTTGTCGGACCAGCCCGCGTACCAGACCAGCCGGTCGATGGCGGCGTCGACCTGGTCGAGCGCTCCCCTGCGCGCGCCGCCCAGCTCGTCGGCGAACTGCGCGCGCCGCCCCTCCAGCATCTCGGCGACGCGGTAAAGGATCTGCCCCCTGTTGTACGCGGTCGCCCCCGACCAGCCGGGGAACGCCTTGCGCGCGGCCACGACGGCGTCGCGGGCGTCCTTGCGCGAGGCCAGCGACGCGTTGGCGAGGAACTCTCCCTTGGCCGAGGTCACCGGGTAGGACCTCCCACTCTCGGAGCGCGGGAAGGCCCCGCCGATGTACAGCTTGTAGGTCTTTCTGACGGACAACCTACTCATCGCCGCGACCCCTCCACGTGGACTCCTGCGACATCTGGACGGGCACGAAGACCTGGCCGCACCTGCTGACGCCGCAGCGGTGGGCGTACCAGCCGGTGCGCACGGGACGCCCGGCCCTGGCGTAGGCGTGCCCCCTGGTGGCCTGCGCGCGCAGCTTCCTGCGGCGGGACCTGCGGTGCTCACACGTCAAGGTAGGCCTCCAGCCCGTGGCGCCCGCCCTCGCGGCCGTAGCCCGACTCCTTGTAGCCGCCGAAGGGCGAGGTGGGGTCGAACCTGTTGAACGTGTTGGCCCACACCACGCCGGCGCGCAGCCGGTCGGCCAGCCAGAGGATGCGCGAGCCCTTCTCGGTCCACACGCCGGCCGACAACCCGTACGGGGTGTTGTTGGCCTTCTCGACCGCCTCGGCCGGGGTGCGGAAGGTCAGCACGGACAGCACCGGGCCGAAGATCTCCTCCCTGGCGATGCTGTGGGACTGCGCGACGCCGGTGAAGACCGTGGGCGGGAACCAGTAGCCGCGGTCGGGCAGCTCGCAGGCGGGCGACCAGCGCTCGGCGCCCTCGGCCTCGCCCAGGTCGCTGAGCCTGCGGATCTTGGCGAGCTGGTCGGCGGAGTTGATCGCGCCGATGTCGGTGTTCTTGTCGAGCGGGTCGCCGAGCCGCAGCGTGCCGAGCCGGCGCTTGAGCGCGGCCAGCAGCTCGTCCTGGATCGACTCCTGCACCAGCAGCCGGGACCCGGCGCAGCAGACGTGGCCCTGGTTGAAGAAGATGCCGTTGACGATGCCCTCGACGGCCTGGTCGATGGCGGCGTCGTCGAAGACGATGTTGGCGGCCTTGCCGCCCAGCTCCAGCGTGAGCTTCTTGCCGGTGCCCGCGACGGTGCGCGCGATGATCCGGCCGACCTCGGTGGAGCCGGTGAAGGCGACCTTGTCGACGTCGGGGTGGGCGACCACGGCGGCGCCGGTCTCGCCCGCGCCGGTGACGATGTTCACCACACCGGGCGGCAGGTCGGCCTGGCGGCAGATGTCGGCGAACGCCAGCGCCGTCAGCGGCGTGGTCTCGGCCGGCTTGAGCACGACCGTGTTGCCGCAGGCCAGCGCCGGGGCGATCTTCCAGGCCAGCATGAGCAGCGGGAAGTTCCAGGGGATGACCTGGCCGGCCACGCCGAGCGGCTTGGGCGCGGGGCCGAACCCGGCGTACTCCAGCTTGTCGGCCCAGCCCGCGTAGTAGAAGAAGTGCGCCGCGACCAGCGGCAGGTCCACGTCGCGCGACTCGCGGATGGGCTTGCCGTTGTCGAGCGTCTCCAGCACGGCCAGCTCCCTGGCCCGCTCCTGGATGATCCGCGCGATGCGGAAGAGGTATTTGGCCCGCTCGGTGCCGGGCAGTGCGCTCCAGACGCCGAACGCCTTGCGCGCCGCCTGCACGGCGCGGTCGACGTCGTCGGAGGTGGCGGTGGCGACCTCCGCGAGCGTCTCCTCGGTGGCGGGATTGACGGTCTTGAACGAGGGGCCCGAGCCGTCGACGAACTCACCGTTGATGAACAGCCCGTAGGAGGACTTCAGGTCAACGATGTCGCGCGACTCGGGTGCCGGTGCGTATTCGAACATCGTCTAGTCCAGGGTGAAGTAGTCGGGGCCCGCGTAACGGCCGGTGGCCAGCTTCTCGCGCTGCATGAGCAGGTCGTTGAGCAGCGAGGAGGCGCCGATCCTGAACCAGTCGGGGGTCAGCCAGTCGTCTCCGGCGGTCTCGTTGACCAGCACCAGGTTTTTGATCGCGTCCTTCGCCGTACGGATGCCGCCCGCCGGCTTCACGCCCACCTGGCGGCCGGTCGCGTCGCGGAAGTCGCGTACGGCCTCCAGCATGATGAGCGTCACCGGCGGCGTGGCGGCCGGCGACACCTTGCCCGTGGAGGTCTTGATGAAGTCGGCGCCGGCCAGCATCGCCAGCCAGGACGCCCGGCGCACGTTGTCGTAGGTGGACAGCTCGCCGGTCTCCAGGATCACCTTGAGGTGGGCGGTGCCGCAGGCCTCCTTCACCGCGGCGATCTGCTCGTAGACCTTCATGTACTGCCCGGACAGGAACGCGCCGCGGTCGATCACCATGTCGATCTCGTCGGCCCCCGCGGCGACGGCGAGCTTGGTGTCGCTCACCTTCACCTCCAGCGAGGAGCGCCCGCTGGGGAACGCGGTGGCGACGGAGGCGACCTTGACGCCGGTGCCCTTGAGCGCCTCGGCCGCGACGCCGACGAGGTCGGGGTAGACGCAGACGGCCGCGACGGAGGGCGCGTCGCCTCCGGGGCGGACGGCCTTGGTGCACAGCGCGCGCACCTTCCCGGCCGTGTCGGCCCCCTCGAGGGTGGTCAGGTCGACCATGGAGATGGCCAGGTCGATGGCCTGCGCCTTGGCCGTGGTCTTGATCGATCGGGTGCCGAGCATCGCCGCGCGCTGGTCGGCGCCGACCCGGTCGACGCCGGGCAGGCCGTGCAGGAATGCTCGCAGCGCCGCGTCGGACGAGGCGACGTCGGCAAGCGAGGTAGTCACAGTTGACACCTAGACAGCATCGCCGACCAGGGCCGCCACCTCCAAACCGGGCCGCCTCAGGCCGCGCGGGGCCTGGTCCTAGGTATGCCTGAGGCGGCGGGGCGGGCGACATAGGTATCCCGGGCGCTGCTAAGCGCCGGAGATAAGGCATCCACCCGATGTGGGGGGCCGGGCCTTAGGAGGAGTCTTGAACATGTCAGCGAAAAGCCCGACTTTCAGGAGATTCTCCATGCATCCCGAGATCGAGTTCGAGCTCATGAAGAGCCACGCGAACGAGCTGCGCAGGGCCGCCGACGACCACCGGTGGGTACGCGAGGCCGAGCGCCACAACAAGGCCGAGCGCCGCTCGGTCTTCGGCCGCCGCCGCTCGTCATGACCGCCGCACGAGAGCCCGGCCGCCCCCTCCCACGCGGCCGGGCCTTCGTCCCCATTTGAGGACATCCGTCCTCTTCCCGAGGACATGCCCGATACCCGACTAAAGACGTCGAAAACACCGGATGTGGCGTGACATGCTGGACGACATGCGGGGACGATCGGTCAGTCCCGTCTTCGTCGGGCGGGAAGAGGAGCTGGCAACTCTTTCTGAAAGCCTCGACGACGCAAGGAAAGGCACGGTGACCGCCGTCCTGCTCGGCGGCGAGGCCGGGGTCGGCAAGACCCGGCTCGTGCACCGCTTCGCCGAGCAGTGCGCCGCCGACGGTGCCCACGTGCTCTTCGGCGGCTGCGTCGAGCTGTCGACCGAGGGCCTTGCGTACGCGCCGTTCACCGCCGCGCTGCGCCAGCTCGTCAGGGAGCACGGGCCCGCCGCCGTGACCGGGCTGCTGCCCGACGGCGCCGAACGCGACCTCGCCCGCCTGCTGCCCGAGTTCGGCGAGCCCAGCGGCGACGGCGAGACCGAGACCGGCCGGGCCCGGCTGTTCGAGCAGTTCCTCACCCTCCTCGAACGCCTCGCGGAGAACCGCCCCACGGTCCTCGTCATCGAGGACATCCACTGGGCCGACCGGTCCAGCCGCGACCTCATCGCGTTCCTCAGCCGCAACCTGCACACCACGCAGGTGCTGATGGTGATGACCTACCGCTCCGACGACCTGCACCGCCAGCATCCGCTCAGGCCCGTGCTGGCCGAGCTGGGCCGCGTCCAGGGCGTGCTCCGCCTGGAACTGCCCCGCCTGTCGAGGGACGAGGTCGCCCAGCAGATGACCGCCATCCTCGGCGCCACCCCCGACTACGCCAGGATCGAGAACGTCTACGAGCGCAGCGAGGGCATCCCGCTGTTCGTCGAGGCCCTGCTGGAGAACGGCGAGTGCTCGTTCCCCGACTCCATGCAGGACCTCATCCTCGCCTCCGTCGAACGCCTGCCTGAGGAGACCCAGCGGGTGCTGCGCGTCGCCGCCGCCGGCGGCAACCGGGTCGGCCACGCGCTGCTCGCCGCCGTCAGCGGGCTGTCGGACGTCGAGCTCGAGGCCGCGCTGCGCCCCGCCATCGCGCGCAACGTGCTGCAGATCGCCGACGGCCGCGCCTACGCCTTCCGCCACTCGCTCATCCGCGAGGCCGTGCACGACGAGCTGCTGCCCGGCGAGCACCAGCGGCTGCACGCCAGGTACGCCGAGGAGATCTCCAAGGACCGCACGCTGGTGCCGCCCGGCAGGGCCGCGGTCGAGCTGGCACACCACTGGTACGGCGCCCGCGACGACCGCTGGGCACTGCTGTCGGCCTGGGAGGCGGCGCAGGAGTCGTTCAAGACCTTCGCCTACACCGAGGCCGTGCCGCTGCTCGAACGCGTGCTCATGCTCTGGGACCGGGTGCCGGAGGCGGCCGAGCTGATCGGCGCCGACCACACCGCCGTGCTGGAGCGCGCCTCTGAGGCCGCCAACGCCGGCGGCGACGTGGACAGGGGCGTCAAGTTCGTCAAGGCCGCGCTCGCCGAGCTGGACGAGACCCGCGAGCCCGCCAGGGTGTCGCAGCTCATCGTGCGCAGGGCGGCGTTCAAGAACTCCAAGGGCCAGCTCGGCGTCATCGACGACCTCAGGCACGCGCTGCGGCTCGTCCCGGAGAACACCCCCGAATGGGCCGAGGTCGTCACCCCGCTCAGCCGCCAGCTCATGCTGCGCGGCGAGATCGAGGAGGCCGACCGGCTCCTCGCCGAGGGCCTGCGCTGGGTCAGGGAGCACGACGACCGCTGCCTCGAAGCCGAGCTGCTGATGAACCAGGCGCTCGGCCACTCGCTGCGCGGCCACCTGGCGGCCACGCTCGCACTCAACGAGCGGGCGCTGGCGATCGGGCACGAGGCGGGCAACGTCCGCGTCATCGCCCGCGCCCTCGGCAACAACATGGACACGCTCATCGACATGGGCCGCGCCGACGAGGCGCTGCGCCTGGGCGAAGAGGGCTGGCGCCTCACCAAGAAGTACGGGCGGACGCGCGGCAACGGCCTGTTCATCCTCAACAACCGCGCCGAGGCGCTGGAGTCGCTGGGCCGCTGGGACGAGGCCATCGAGACCGTCGAGACGGCGCTCAGCCTCGGCCCGGTGCTGCGCACCCGCTACGCCCTGCTGCGCGTCCGCGCCGACATCGCGCTGGCCAGGGGCGAGATGCAGCTCGTCGAGAGCCTGCTGTCGGAGATCGGGCTGTTCTCGGCGCGTACGGAGGAGTTCGTCCAGGACGTCATCAGCAACGCCCGCCTGCTCATCGGCTGGCACCTCACCCGGGGCGAACCCGCCGCCGCGCTGGCCGCCGCCGAGCGGATCCTCACCCAGCCCAAGCGGTCGAGCAAGGCCATGCTGAGCTGGCGGCTGCTGTCGCTGCTGCGCACGGTGTGCGACGCGGCCCAGGAGACCGAGCCCGAGCGGACGGCCGCCGTGCGCCGGCAGGCCGCCGAGGTGGCCGCGGAGCTGACCGTGGACGGGCCGGTCGTGGAGGCGTACCGGCTGTCGTACCTGGGGGACTTCGACGCCGCGGCGGACGCGTGGGAGCGGCTGCACCGCCCGCACAACCAGGCCAAGGCCCTGCTCAAGGCCGCCGCGGTGGCCGCGCGCGACGGCGACAGGGAGGGTGCGGCGACCCGGCTCAAGGCTGCGCTGCCGCTGGCCGAGGCGCTGCGCGCCACCCCGCTGGTGGAGGAGATCGAGACGCTGTGCCGCCGCGTGGGCGGCCTCGACCTGGCACAGGAGCCGTCGGACCTGCTGACGCCGCGCGAGCTGGAGGTGCTGCGCCTGGTCACGCAGGGCCGTACGAACCGGGACATCGCCGCCGAGCTGTTCATCTCGGCGAAGACGGTGAGCGTGCACGTGTCGAACATCCTCGCCAAGCTCGGCGTCACCACCAGGGGCGAGGCGGCCGCCGCTGCGCACCGCCTCTCCCTGCTGTCGTAGCCGTTCTAGAGGAGTGCCTCGCCGATCATCACCAGGCCGAAGATCGCGAACGCGGCGGCGGCGCCGTACTTGATGATCCGCTCGGGCAGGTGCTTGCCCAGCATCCGGCCGACCACGATGGCCAGGGCGTCGGCGGCGACCATGCCGACCGTCGAGCCGATCCACGTGCCCAGCCAGTCGTGCTTGGTGGCGAGCGTGATCGTGGCCAGCATCGTCTTGTCACCCAGCTCGCTGAGGAAGAACGCCACGGTCACCGCGATCAGGGCGTTTCTGGTGGTGCGGCGGGCCTTGCTCGCCTCCTCCTCGGTCAGCTCGTCGCCGCGCAGCGTCCACAGCGCGAAGCCGAGGAACGCGATCCCCGCCACGATCGAGATGGCCGTGGTGGGCAGCGCGGTGCCGATCAGCCCGCCCAGGGCGACACTGGCGAGGTGGACGGCGGTGGTGGCGATGGTGATGCCGGCCAGCACGGGCCAGATCTTGAACCGGGTGGCGAACGTCATGGCCATCAGCTGGCTCTTGTCGCCCAGCTCGGCGATGAAGATCGCACCGAGACTGATCCAGAACGCTTCCAAAGGGGGTCCCCTTCCGCGCGACCGGACCGGAAGCGCGGCACCCAGGGGATTTCGGGCACGACTTCGGCCCGGCAGCGCCTCGTCGAACATGGCTGCCAGGCCGAAGGTCTCGTCCGCCCGCTTGTGGCCCGCGTGACCGGGCGTCACAGGACGCCAGTGTGTCGATCACGCGATTGGGACTACTCCCCTTCGGTAACTCACCGACACCTTAACAGGCCAGGCGTGGCTATTCCCCGAGGGCGCAGCCCACCATCACCGGCTCGTTGACCAGCGTGACCCCGAACTTCTCGCGCACGCCGTCACGCACCTCCCTGGCCAGCTCCAGCAGGTCGCGCGTGGTGGCGGCCGCGGCGGGGTTGGTGAGCGCGAGTGTGTGCTTGGTGGAGATGCGTACGGGGCCGCGCTCGTACCCCTTGGGGAAGCCCGCCTGCTCGATCAGCCACGCCGCCGGCACCTTGATCAGCCCGCCCGGTACCTCCCAGCGCGGATACCCGGGAGCCCTGACCTCCAGCTCCTGCGCCTGCTCGGCGGTGAGTATCGGGTTGGTGAAGAACGAGCCCGCGCTGCGCGTGTCGGGGTCGTCGGGGTCGAGCACCATGCCCTTGCCCCTGCGCAGCGCCAGAACGGCCTCACGGGCCTGCCCCAGCGGCACCCGGCCGCCCGCCTCGGTGCCGAGCCTGCGTGCCAGCTCCTCGTACGCGAGCGGCGCCGACAGCGCGGACACGTCGAGCGCGTACGTCACCGCGAGCACCACATAACGCCCCGGCTCCCGCTTGAAGACGCTGTCGCGGTAGGAGAACCCGCACTGCCGGGCCTCGAGGTCCACCACCTGCCGGGTGCGGCGGTCGTAGGCGCGCACGCACCGGATCGTGTGGGCGACCTCCTGGCCGTACGCCCCCACGTTCTGGATCGGCGTCGAGCCGACCTGACCCGGCACGCCCGACATGCACTCGATGCCCGCCCAGCCCTCGCTCACGGCGCGCGACACCAGCGCGTCCCAGTCCTCGCCCGCCTCGGCGGTCACGACCACCTGCTCGCCGTCGCGCGAGACCGTCACGCCCTCGGTGGCCACCTTGATGACCAGGCCGTCGAAGCCCTCGTCGGCCACCACGAGGTTGCTGCCTCCGCCGAGCACCAGCGTGGGGGTCGAGGTCCGGTCCGCCTCCGCGACCAACGACACGAGCTGCTCCGCCGTGGTGGCCTCGGCGAAGTCGCGGGCGGGACCGCCCAGGCGCAGGGTGGTGTACGGCGCGAGCATCTCCATGACCGACAAGCTTATGAGGCGTGCAGCCCGCGCAGCACCTCCTCGTAGTTGCGGCGCGACTCCCGATCCGCGTAGTCGCCGGGCACGTCATGCGGGTGCAGCGGCAGCACCGGCGCGTGCCCATGGGGGACGACCAGGTCGCCCGGCAGTGCCAGGGAGAGCCGCAGGTCGGCGTGGCGGCCGTAGGCGGCGTCCGCGGGCAGCGCGGCCAGCGCCTGCGCCCTGCGTACGGCGATGATCCCGCCTGTGAGCGCCCGCACCTTGCCGGGGCCCGCCTCCACCCACGTTCGCCCGTCGGCGGACGGCTCCGCGCCCCGCCACCCGGCCGCGACCGCACCTTCGTTGACCGCCGCCACGAGCGGGGTCAGCGCGTCGCCGCGCAGCTCCAACCAGGTCTCCATGAGGACATGCACCTCTGACTCGTCCAGGTGCAGCAGCTTGGCGCGGC
Organism: Nonomuraea fastidiosa; assembly: GCF_042751225.1. NCBI lineage: Bacteria > Bacillati > Actinomycetota > Actinomycetes > Streptosporangiales > Streptosporangiaceae > Nonomuraea > Nonomuraea fastidiosa. The sequence goes on along the minus strand of NZ_CP170570.1, from coordinate 3,571,997 downwards.
TCTCGCCCCAGGTGGCCGTGCCGCCCCGCCAGTGCGGCGCCTCCCCTACATGCCAGACCGCGATCCGCTCCGGATGCCGCTCCGCCAGCTCCGCCAGCACGTCGCCGGCCCCGCTCACGTTGCCCAGGTCGATGGCCAGCACCCGGGCACCGGTGTGCTCGATCACCGACTCCACGCACCGCCTGACGTCCTCCGGCCAGCCGTCCACCAGCAGCCCGACGCACGCCGTCACGTCCCGCGTCTCCACGCGCTGCCGCTCGGTGTTCACGCCGAGGTCGTCCAGCCTGTTGGTGGCCAGCGTGGCGTCCCAGGTGCGCTGGGCGTGCAGCATGTCGTCGCCCGGGTCGCCGTGCTGGCCGGGGTCGCCGGAGAAGCCCAGCTCGGCGGCGGGGTTCATGCGGGCGTGGGCGCCGCGCGGGCGGGCTCCCGCCGTACCGATGCCGGACGCTCCCCTGGTGCCGGTGTGCTCACCGCCCGCCGTGTCGCGCCCGGTGCCGCTGACGCCCGCGACCTGCTCGATCCGTGCGGCCCTGAGATGGCCCGGCGGTTTTGCGTCGGTGACGGCGGAGACGGGGATCGATCGGACGGTGGGCCAGACGTGTCGCGCTGCTGTGGTCATAACCCAACCCGCTACCCAAGACCCACCCGCCCTATCACGCCCACCGAACCCCCGGCCGCCCTATGACGCCCACCGGACACCCACCCGCCCCATCACGCCCACCGGAACACCCGGCCGACCGGAAACGCTCTCCAGCCAGGAGCGCACCTGGCGAGGGGACGTCAGGGGTGGGGGACGAGGTCAGGAGAGCTGGACGACGGCCCTTGCCTTGGACAGCACCTTGGTGCCGCCCGCCATGGCGGTGAGCCCGATGACCACCCGCTTGTCGTCCAGCTTGTCCTCGATGACCCCACTGACAGTGATCGTCGCACCCCTGTCGTCGTCGGGCACGACCACCATCGACGAGAACCGCACCCCGAAGTCCACGACCGCACCGGGATCGCCCACCCAGTCGGTGACGAACCGCCCGGCCTGCGCCATCGTGTACATGCCGTGCGCGATCACGTCGGGCAGCCCGACCTTCTTGGCGAAGCGCTCGTTCCAGTGGATCTGGTTGAAGTCCCCGGACGCGCCCGCGTACATCACCAGGTCCAGCCGTCGCACCCGGTAGTCCACGGCCGGGATCTCCTGCCCGACCTCGACCTCGTCGTACTTCACCGTCGCGCCCATCTCAGCCCGCCCCTCCGCGCTCGATGATCGTGTTGTAGGTGACGCAGACCGGCTCGCCGTCCACCGTGCGCACGTCGCTCCTGACGGTCAGCAACTCGTTGCGCCCGGCGGTGCGGATGTCGGTGATGGTGGAGGTCATGACGAGCTCGTCGCCGGCGTGGATGGGGCGTACGTACTCGAAGCGCTGCTCGCCGTGGACGACCATGGCGAGGTTCAGCCCGAGGTCGGGATCGACCAGCGCCTCGCCGCCGCTCTGGAGGCTGAAGACGATGGGGAACGTGGGCGGCGCGATGACGTCGGGATAGCCGGCGGCCCTGGCGGCCTCGCGGTCGCGGTAGAGCGGGTTGTGGTCACCGATGGCGGCCGCGAACTCCTTGATCTTCACCCGGCTGACCTCGTACGGGGCACTGGGCGGGTACGTTCTGCCCACGAAGTCACGATTCAAGGCCATCGTTGCTCCCTCGGATGTCTCCGTACCGGCGTCGATGAGCGAGACGCTAACAGAACAACGTTCTGCTGTCCCTGCGATGAAACCCTTTTTGCCGAGCGGCCGAGACGCGCGGCGCAGGGCCCGGAAACGCAGGGACACAGGCCGATTGAGCGTACGCCAGAGACCTCGTTCACAAGGGCCGCAGCAACAAGAACCCATCGTCCAGGGAAGGGTCCACCGCCCGGACACACCGCACCAAACCCACAACAACCCACCCGCCACGCCCTGGGGCCCCGCACCGGCGCTCCGGCCGAACCGGCGCGCGGGGCGACGGACCGCCGGCAACGCACAACAGCCCAACGCCCTGCCAACAGGACACCGACCGAGAACGACGCCCGCCGACCGCGACGGGACACCCGCGAACAGCGGCGGCAGGACAACCGCCCAAACGCAACAAGCCGGCGCCCGCTATGGGACACCGGTTAGAACACAACGCACCGCCACCCGCAACGCGATGGTTCACACGGGACGGCCTGAGTCACGAGATGACCTAGAACACGGGACAGCCCGGAACACGGGGTGGCGGACGGCCTAGAACACGAGACGGCCCGAAGCACGGGACCACGGACGACCCAAGACACGAGACGACCCGAAGCACGGGACCACGGACGACCCAAGACACGAGACGGCCCGAAGCACGGGACCACGGACAGCCCAAGACACGAGACGGCCCGAAGCACGGGACCACGGACGACCCAAGACACGAGACGACCCGAAGCACGGGACCACGGACAGCCCAAGACACGAGACGACCCGAAGCACGGGATGACAAATGGCCTAAGACACGACAAACCGGCGCCCTACAGCGGGACGCCGGCTGTGCGTTATTGGAGATATTGAGACAGAAGCCCTGCCCGGAGAACCTATCGGGTCTCGCGGTGCGCGCGGTGGGTGCGGCAGTTGGGGCAGTACTTCTTCAGCTCAAGCCGATCCGGGTCGTTGCGCCGGTTCTTCCGCGTGATGTAGTTGCGGTGCTTGCACTCCTGGCAGGCCAGCGTGATCTTCGGCCTAACGTCGGTGGCAGCCACTTGGGAGTGCCTTTCTACGTTCGGGACATGGACACGCCCATACCCAGGTCGGTGGACCTGGGCTTGAGCAGTAGCGGAGGCCGGACTTGAACCGGCGACACAACGATTATGAGCCGTTTGCTCTGCCTGACTGAGCTACTCCGCCTTTGAGCCGGAACAACCCGGCCCGTAGAGGATACCCGAAGCGGCGAGCACGTGAGTAACTCACCCGATCGGGTGGGGTGCTTCCAGTATGCCTCAGGAACCCCCGTCAACGAAAATCGTTAAGCGGCATCCCCCGGCCGCTCCACGCGAGGGTGATCAGCGTAGCAGTGCCCCCCGTTCACAGCGAACCCCACCAGCCACCCCACCCGTAGAACCCACCCGGCGGCTGCCCGTAAGCCCGCCCCAAGCGCCCGTCCGTAAGCCCGCCGCAGCGCGGCTCCTCAGCCCACCTCAGCGCCGCCGCGAACCCGCTCCGGCGCCTGCCGGCGAACCCGCCCCGCCGCTCGCCTGTGCCTGTCGCCGGACTTAACTGATCCGCTTGGCCGCCGTAGCCCACGCCCGCACTCGCCCATCGCCGTAGATCGCGCCCGACGTCGCACGCAGGTCCCGTGAGCGCGCCCAGTCTCGCCTACCGCCGTAGCTCTACGCGCGGCCCGTACACCGGGCCGTAGGACCGCTCCTAGCGCGCCCTCTCGGTCGATCACACGCCGTCGTGAGGCGTCCTCCGGGGCAACCCCTCCCGCCCTCACTGTCCCTGGCTCGTGCTCGGCCCCGCACCGTCGCGGGCTCGTGCCACCCCGGGCTCGTGCCGCCTCTGCATCGTCCCGAGCTCGTGCCGCCTCCGCACCGTCCCGAGCTCGTGCCGCCTCCGCACCGTCCCGAGCTCGTGCCGTCCTGGGCTCGTGCCGTCTCCGCACCGTCCCGAGCTCGTGCCCGGACCACGTTCGGCCGCCGTGAGTGCGTGTGCTCGGCTTCGGTGAGCCGCCGGGCTTTCGCGCCGGGCGTCACCGACCCGGCCAACCCGGCCCGCCTGTCGTCCGTGCCTGTCGCCGGGCTGTGCCGTACCGGCTCTCCGTCCGTGCCGTCGCCGGGTCGCGCCGGACCGGCTCGGCGGCCGAGATCCCGCTCCCGGCCTCGCCAGGCTGCGGCGAACCCCTGCCACGGCTGCGGGCCGTCCCCCGCTGCGGGCCGGTCCCCGGCCACGGCCGTTCCCGGCCACGGCCGTCGCCGCGCATCGCATCAAGCTTGGGTTCGCCCTGGCCCGGTCGGTCGTCCTGCACCCCGGCTCTACCCCGGCCGGGCGGTGCGGGCCTCAGCTTCGCTTCTTGAGGCCGCGTTTCTGGGACGAAGGACGGCCCGGGGCAAACGAAAAACGCCCGGCTCCGGGACCCGGAGCGGGCGTTGACTCGGTTTCGAGTGGAGCCCCCAAACGGAATCGAACCGTTGACCTTCTCCTTACCATGGAGACGCTCTGCCGACTGAGCTATAGGGGCCTGTCCGGCGCTGCGGACAGGTGTAACCATACACGGCACTCACCGATGATGCGAACTCGTTCGCGTCCTCTCGCCGGAGTCCGCCGCCGAAGCCCCGGTGACGGCCGCGGAACGGCGGGCGGGGAACTCGATGACCTCGCACAGATCGGCCAGATCGACCAGCGCGGCGACCTCGGCCACGGACGTGCAGTCGGCGACCACCCACCCGTTTCTGCGCACGCGAAGCACCTGGCGCCCCCCGCGTACGGCCCCGACGACCTCCCAGCCGTCGAGCCCGACCCAGCGCCTTGCCATAGGCCTGTCCATAGCGGCTCAGATTAGCCGTGGGGTCTCTCAATTTTCGTCGCGCACCACGCGTTACCGGCATACCGGATCGGCACGGAAGCGCTCAGTAGCGGTAGAAGCCGGCGAAGTCCTTCTTGGCGGCGATGGAGTCGACGCGCACGACGGCCCCGGTCTCCGGGGCGTTCATCATCCGGTCGCCACCGAGATAGATGCCGACGTGGTGGGTCTTGATCCGCTTCTTACCGATCTTGCCGAAGAAGACCAGGTCACCGGGGCGGGGCTGCTTGACGCGGCGCATCTTGCGTACGTGCGCGTCGGTGTTGCCGGGGCCCAGCACGTCGCGGCCGTACGCGAGCGCGTAGACCCAGCGGGTGAAGCCCGAGCAGTCGAGGCCGCGCGTCCTGGCGGCCGGGCAGGGCTTGATCGCGCCCCGGTAGCCCAGGCAGGTCCCCTTGGACGGCCCTGGGGTGGGTCCGTGGCCGCCGCCCCAGGAGTAGGGGATGCCGCGCTGCTCGATCTCGTACGCGATCCGCACGGTCAGCGGCGGCAGCGACAGGCCCTGGGGCATCGACGCCGTGGCGGTGAGCAGGAGCAGGGAAGCCGCCACGGCCACCCGCCGCCGCCTCATTCCGCCCCCCTAAAAGCCGATTTATCGGGCTTTAAGGGTAAGTTTCACCGATCCCACGGTCACGTACATCCCGACCGTGCCCTTCGCCTTCCGCGGCTTGGTCGTGAACGTGAACGTCGCCTTACGCCCCCGCGGCAGCTCACCGACCACGCACCGCACGGCGGTCCCGCTGAACTTGCAGCCCGGCGCCTTCACCACGCGCTGCCCGCCGAAGGCGCGCCCCGACAGCTTCACGTTCGTGACCGGGTGCGGCCCGGTGTTGGAGATCGTGACCGAGTACGACGTCCGCCCCTTGGCCCGGCCCGACACCCGCACCTCGGCCGGCGGGTTGGCCAGCTCCTTCAGCGCGGACTCCGAGCCGTTGAACGCGTTCTGGCCGCCCACCAGCGGCCCCTTCTCCGCCGACTGCCAGAACGTGTAATTCTTCCAGCTCTTCGGCAGCTCGCCGGGCTCGCTCCCCCAGCGCGCCAGCCAGAGCGGGTTGGCGGCGAACTTCTTGGAGTCGCCCGTGCACGTACGCCACCAGCTCGTAGTCGTGTAGATGATCGCCCGCCGCCCGGTGGCCTCGTAGTACTTCGCCGTGAAGTCCTTGATCCAGGCGACCATGTCCTGCACGGACAGGCCGTAACAGGTGTTCTTGCCGTTTCTCTCCTTGTACGGGTTGTCCTCCAAATCGAGAACACCCGGAAGCGTCAGCCCATCGCTTACCCAGTTACCGCCGTTCTGCAGGAAATAGTCGGCCTGCGCTCTCCCATCGGATTCGTGCGGTTGCGCGAAGTGATATGCGCCGCGGATGAGACCCGCAGCGGCGGCGCCGCCGTACTGGGAGTCGAAAAGCGGATTTCGATAGTTCGTACCCTCGGTGGCCTGCACGAACGCGAACTTTCCGCCACCGGCGGCCACGGCCGGCCAGTCGATTTCGCCCGTCCAGTTACTGACGTCCACACCGGGCACGCCGTCGGCCGCGTGGGCGACCCCGGTCATGCCGACCGACGCGATCGCCGCGAATAACAAGAGACGTTTCACGCCGGTGATCATTCCGGAGCCGTACACCATTTCGCAAGCTCGGAAATATCAACTTCTCGGGTGGTATCGACGCGGCGGACCGGCCCCAGTCCCAGCGGCCGCGCACCGGCCGCCCACTCCGCCCACCGCTCGTCGCCGACCTCGCCGTCATGGTGCACGGGATGCCGTACGCGGCTCTCGTACCGCTGCCTGGCCACCGTGAGCGGCACGTCGCACCAGACCTCGCGCACGCGCGGGCCCGGCTCGACGCCCGCCCGCCGCAGCCCCGCGAGCACGACCGGCCGCAGCGGCGCGAGCCAGGGGCTCTCCAGCACCGCGCCGGGCCCGGCGGTGGCGAGCAGCGTCCACATGCTCTCGCCGGCGGCCATGCCCAGGTGCCTGCTCCACGCGCGCGGCTCCACGCCGGCGGGGCGCGGGATCGTGTCGGCGAGCGCCTCCTTGATCGGGTCCTTGCCGAAGACCGGCCGGGCTGCTGTTCGACATGCGCCAGCCGCTGCTGTTCTTGTTCCTTTTCGGGTCGTTGCTGAGCGGGGCCGTCGGGTCGTCGTGGCAGTGGTTCGTGCCGGGCATCCTGGTGATGATGTGCCTGACCGGGCCGATGAGCGCCGGTTACACGCTGCTGGTCGAGCTGATCGGCGGCGCCATGGAACGCATGACGGTGACGCCGCTGAACCGCACCGCGCCGCTGGTCGGCAAGAGCGCGAAGGCTGTGCTCACGCTGGCCGTGCAGGCCGTGTTGATCGTCGCGCTGGCGCTGCCGCTCGGGTTCGAGCCGCACGCGGCCGGGGTGCCGGCCGGGCTGGCGCAGCTCGCGATCTTCGGGGTGGGGCTGGGTGCGCTGTCCTTCGTGCTGGCGATCACGTCGGTGCCGAGCGGCACGCTGTTCTACGTCGTCACCCAGTCGGTGCTGTTCCCGCTGCTGCTGCTCTCGGGGGTGCTGCTGCCGCTGGAGACCGCGCCGGGCTGGCTGCGGACGCTGGGGCAGATCAACCCGGTCACGTACATCGTGGACGCCCAGCGCGCGCTCTTCGCCGGCGACCTGGCCGCGCCCAGCGTGCTGTACGGCACCGCCGCCGCCTGCGCCGTCGCCGCGATCGGCCTCTACCTGGGCAACCGTGCCATGCGCCAGGGGCTGTGAGCCGTTTTGACAGCGTCGCGCGGCCGGGACCACAGTGAGCCGGTGACTTCCGTGCTGGCCACTTTGACCGTTCCATGGATCCCGGTCGCGCATCGGCTCGAGGTGATCGAGACCGCGAGCCTGCCGCCCGACGGGCGGGTGACGTCGGCGTTCGCGTTCGTCTCCGACGCGGACGGCCGCACGCTCATGACGTGCGTCGACCGCGAGGGGCGCGGCTGGGACATCCCCGGCGGTCACCTGGAGCCGGGCGAGGATCCCGTCGAGGCGGCGGCCAGGGAGCTGTACGAGGAGACCGGGCTGCGCCTGCCGCCGTCCGCCCTGTCGGTCTTCGCCTGGCAGCGCATCGAGCTGCTGGAGCCGCCGCCCGCCGGCTACCGCTATCCGGCGCTGGCGTACATGGTGATGTGCCGGGCCGCGCTGCCGGGGCCCGGCGTGTCCACCAGCCCGCCCGCCGGGTCGGAGAGCACGCGGGCGGCGTGGCTCACCAAGGACGAGATCGACCGCCTCTGCGGGCCCCAGACCTGGTCGATGCTGCTCTAGGCGGTGTTGCTTCAGGCGGTCCGCGCGCGCTCCAGGTCGGCGTCCGGCCGGTAGAGACGCTCGGGGATGGTGGCCAGCGTGGAACGGTGGACCTGAGGTCCGAGGCCGTACAGGTGCTGGAAGCTCATGATGAGCGGCCGCCAGGCGTCCGGGTCGATGCGGTCGGCGGTGCCGGTCATGCGGATGTCCTCGTGCACCCAGACGCGCTGCACCCGCACCTCGAACGCGAGCACGCCGCCGTCATCGACGGGGTGGTGGCGCTCCAGCACGGCCTCCATGGCGACCGGGCATTCGGCCGCGCGGGGCGGCGCCACCGTCTCCGACTCGACCGGCGTGAGCCCGGCCCGGCCGAACTTGTCGCGGACGGTCCGGTAGCCCCGCCGCCGCTTGCCCTCCGGCACGGGGTCGGAGCCGGTGGTGAGCGCCAGCCGGTCCACCGCGCCCGCGAGCGCGTCCGACGGCAGGTTCAGCAGGCACTCGCGGGTCCGCAGCAGGTTCTCCGCCGTCTTGGCGCGCCTGCCCAGGCCGAGCACGTGCTCGCGCCACGCGCTGGCGGCGATCGGACCTCGCGTCAGGAGCCGCCGCAGAGGGTCAGCCGCAGAACGTCTTGACGGCGATGCCCATGACCTCCTCCGTCGTCGGGTTGCGGGTCGAGGGGTTGAGCGCCATGGTGAGCGACTTGCCGGAGTCCGAGCGGAACGCGAACGTCAGGTAGCCGATCAGCTCGCCGCTGTGCCCCCACACGGTGCCGCACGGCAGCCGGTACGCCTGCAGCCCGAGCCCGTAGCCGAACCCGGCCCCCGTCTCGACGGTCGTGCGCATGGCGCGCAGCGACTCGGCGCTGGTCAGCTTGCCGCCGAGCAGCGCCGCCAGGAACCGCTCCAGGTCGGCCGCGGTCGAGATCATCTCGCCGGCCGCCCAGTCGAGCGAGGGGTTCATGCGGGTCGCGTCCACCAGCGTGCCGTTCACCGGCTCGTACCCCTTGGCGTGCGGCGACGGCAGGCCCGCGCGGTCACCCGGCACCAGCGTGTGCCGCAGGCCCAGCGGGCGCAGGATGCGGCGCTCGATCTCCTTGCCGTACGGGCGTCCGGTCAGCTTCTCCACCAGCAGGCCGAGCACTACGTAGTTGGTGTTGGAGTAGTGCCACGTGCCGTCGTCCGGCAGCTTCTTCGCGAAGGCCACCTTCAGCAGCTCCTTCGGCTTGTACGAGCGGAACCTGGCCGCGCCGCGCCACCGGTTGGTGGAGTAGCCGGGCTCGCTCATGTAGTCGTACAGGTGGCTCGTGTGGTCGAGCAGCGCGCGGACGGTGATCTTCTTCCCGCCGGGCACCAGGCCGGGCAGGTGGTCGTCGATGGGGTCGTCCAGGCGTACTTTGCCCTCGTCCACGAGCTGGAGCACCACGGTGGCCACGAAGGTCTTGGTCACGCTGCCGATCCGGAAATGGCCGTTCGGCGACACCTTGCCGCCGCGCCGCAGGTCGCGCACGCCTGCGGCGCCCGTCCAGGTCTTGCCGCCGGCCGTGACGCGGGCCAGCGCGGCCGTCGCGCCCTTGCCCTCGACGATCTTCTCCAGGTCGGCGCCCACCCCCGGGCTCGCCGTCGCCACGGTCGCCGCCACCAGCACGTTCATCAGCGTCTGCATCATGGGCCCCAACGCTAGGGACGGCCGGCTTGCGGCAGAATGCGGTGCGCCGTCCACTTCCCCTGCGGAAAACCGCAGGACGTGCCGCCGTCAGGGGCTGGCGCGGCCGCCCCCGCTGACGGATGCTTCGGGCATGGGTGACTCACTGCTCTCGTACGCGTCCGGCGTCTCCGACGTGCCCCTGCTGGGCGAGACGATCGGGGCGAACCTGGAACGCACGGTGGCCCGGCATCCCGATAGGGAGGCGCTGGTGGAGATGGCCACCGGGCGGCGGTGGACGTACGCGGAGTTCGACGCCGCCGTGAACGAGGTGGCGCTCGGCCTGCTGGCGCGCGGCATCGCCAAGGGCGACCGGGTCGGCATCTGGGCGCCGAACTGCGCCGAGTGGGTGCTCACGCAGTACGCCACCGCCAAGATCGGCGCCATCCTGGTCAACGTCAACCCGGCGTACCGCGGCCACGAGCTGGACTACGTGGTCCGCCAGTCCGGCCTGCGGCTGATGATCAGCGCCGTTTCCCACAAGAGCAGCGACTACCGGGCGATGCTGGCCGAGATCGGGTTCGAGCCGGTGGTGTTCATCGGCGAACCCGGCTGGGACGAGCTGGTGGAGACGGGCCGCCGCGCCGATCCGGCCGCCCTGCGCGAGCGCGCCGCCACGCTGTCGTTCGACGACCCGATCAACATCCAGTACACCTCGGGCACGACCGGCTTCCCCAAGGGCGCGACGCTGTCGCACCACAACATCCTCAACAACGGCTACTTCGTCGGCGAGGGCGTCGGCTACACCGAGGCCGACCGGGTGTGCCTGCCGGTGCCGCTCTACCACTGCTTCGGCATGGTCATGGGCAACCTGGGCGCCACCTCGCACGGCGCCTGCGTGGTGCTGCCCTCCGCCGGCTTCGACCCGGAGGCGACGCTGCGGGCGGTGCAGGACGAGCGGTGCACCCTCCCTGTACGGCGTGCCGACCATGTTCATCGCCGAGCTGGGCCACCCGCGCTTCGCCGAGTACGACCTGTCGTCGCTGCGCACCGGCATCATGGCGGGCTCGCCGTGCCCGGTCGAGGTGATGAAGCGGGTGATCGGCGAGATGCACATGAGCGAGGTGGCGATCTGCTACGGCATGACCGAGACCTCCCCGGTGTCCACGATGACCCGGCGGGACGACGGGCTGGCCCGGCGTACCGAGACGGTCGGGCAGGTCATGCCACACCTGGAGGTCAAGATCGTGCATCCGGAGACGGGCCTCGCGGTGCCCCGGGGCGAGCCCGGCGAGCTGTGCACCCGCGGCTACTCGGTCATGCTCGGCTACTGGGACGAGCCGGACAAGACCACCGAGGCCATCGACTCCGCCCGCTGGATGCACACCGGCGACCTCGCCACCATGGACGAGGAGGGCTACGTCAACATCGTCGGCCGCATCAAGGACATGGTGATCCGCGGCGGCGAGAACATCTACCCGCGCGAGGTCGAGGAGTACCTCTACACGCATCCGGACATCGAGGACGTCCAGGTGATCGGGGTGCCGGACGACAAGTACGGCGAGGAGCTGATGGCCTGGATCGTGCTGCGCCCCGGCGCGCCGCCGCTCACCGCCGAGGCGGTCAGGGAGTACTGCGCCGGGCGGCTCGCGCACTTCAAGATCCCCCGGTACGTGCACCTCGTGGACTCCTTCCCGATGACCGTCACCGGGAAGATCCGCAAGGTGGAGATGCGGGAGCAGGCGGTGAAGCTCCTCGGCCTGAACGACGGCCACGATTCTCGCTGACCCTCGGCCCGCCCGGACGCCCCGCCCCGCCGCTCCCGCCGGGCCCTGCCCGCTTCCGCCGGCACGTCCCCCCTCGCTTCCACCGGACCCGCCCCCGCTCGCCGGGCCGGTTTCCGTCCGGCGCTCTCAGGCGGCGGTGTCCGTGTCGGGGGCGTAGCTGGTGAGGACGACGCCCGACGGCCAGACCTCAGACCTGATCAGCTTGAGCGGGTGCGTCGGCGTGTCCTCGAACAGCCGCTGCCCCCGCCCGACCACGATCGGGTGGACGAGCAGATGCAGCTCGTCCAGCAGGCCGTTGGCGAGCAGCCACCGCACGGTCGTCGCCGACCCCGACATCTGCAGGTCGCCCTCGGTCTGCTCCTTGAGCTCGCGCAGCCGGGCGGCGACGTCGCCGGAGATGATCGTCGTGCCTGCCCAGTCGGCCTTCTCCAGGGAGTTGGAGACGACGTACTTGCGCGCCGAGTTGAAGATCTCGGCGATCTCCTTGTCGGTGTCGGTGGTCGTCCAGTAGCTCGACCACTCGTCGTACAGCTTGCGGCCCATCAGGAACCCGGCCGCACTCTCCATCCCGGCCTGTACGAACGCGCCCATCTCATCGCTCCAGTACGGGAAGTGCCACTGGTCCGGCGACTCGACCACGCCGTCCACCGAGATGAAGAAGCTCGACACGATCTTGCCCATGGTTACGCCTCACTTCTGGTCAATGGGAATCCGTCGGTCACGACGTACGAGGAGGCTAGGCGCTCCCGACCTGCCCGGTCTTGTACAGAAACGACAGCATCGAGAGCCCCAGGTTCTCACGCGTGCGGACGGCACTTGACAGGAGTCCACCTCTTATGGCTTGATCAACTCGAACACAAGTTCGATTCATGCGAAGGGATTCCATGCGTTCCTCATCGTCGCGATTAATCCGGCTCGCCGCCCTGCCCTGCCTGGTCGCGGCCGTCGTGCTCGGGCTGCTCGCGCCGGCCGCCACGGCGGCCGCGAAGGCCAAGTCCACGATCAGATGGACGCTCCCCGCGAGCCCCACCGCGCTCGACGCCTTCACGCTGACCGGCCGCCTCAACCTGCCGGGCCTGGAGACGACCGGCCCGCGCCAGATCGTTATCTCGCGGGGGCTGCCCGGCGGCGAGCAGACGCCGATCGCCGAAGTCACCACCGCCGACGACGGCACGTTCAGCGTCACCGACGCGCCGCCGGTCGGCGGCTTCCTCTTCTACAGCGCGCGCTGGGCCGGGGACGACCTCTTCTTCGGTAGCGCGCGGACGATCGAGGTGCCGGTCTACCACCGCCGATCGGGATTCGTCTTCTCCGGCCCCGCCCAGGCCGTCGCCGGGCAGCCGTTCGAGATCTCCGTACGGCTGGACGGCTCGGGCCACGTGCCCACGTCGAACCCCACGGTGTGGGTGTACCGCGCCATCGACGACCTGCCGGTGACCTCGCTCGGGACCGTGACGGTGGCGGACGACGGGACGTTCGCCATCACGGACACGCCCGAGATCGCCGGGCAGTACTCGTACCGGCTCAAATGGGGCGGAGACGCGACCTTCTCCGCCGCGATCGGCTCGCACGCGGTGACCGTGACGGAGCCGGCGGGCTGACCTCTGGCCGGGGCGGAACCGCCGTCACCACGACCACCGCGCTCGTGCGCGGTGGTCGTGCATGTGCCGGGGGCGCGGGTGGTGACTAAGCGCATAGTCACCTCGTAGACTGCTCGTACGAGAACACTCGCGGCAGGGCCACCCGACCAGGTGGCCGGCGGGCACCGCGGGCGGCATCGATACCACGCACTCGGAGGGGGGCGAGGGTCGCGGATGGCCCGACGGCAGGCCCGATTCACCGCGCAGGACTTGGCCGACGATCCCCGGCTGCGCGACCACTCTCCCGAGCTGTGGCGGCCGGACCTCGGGGAGGTGCAGCGCGGCCTGCTGTCGTCGGCGGTGCGCTGCTTCGCCGCCAACGGCTTCCACGCCACGACCACCCGCGACATCGCCGAGTGCGTGGGCCTCAGCCCGGCCGCGCTCTACGTGCACTTCCCATCGAAGGAGCTGGTGCTCTTCGAGGTGATCAGGGCGGGGCACGAGCGGGTGCTGGAGCACATCAGGGACCCGGCGATCATGGAGATCGAGGGTTCGGCCGAGCGGCTGCGGGCGATCGTGTCGGCGTACACGGTGTGGCATGCCCGCCACCACGTGACGGCGCGGGTGTGCCAGATGGAGCTGAACCACCTGACGCCCGAGCACTACGGCGAGATCGTGGAGCTGCGCCACCAGACCAACGGCTACTTCAGGGGCGCGGTGGCGCGCGGCGTGGCGGACGGATCGTTCGCGAAGGTGGACGTCAAGCGGGTCACGCGGGCGATGCTGTCGCTGACCATCGACCTCGTGCGCTGGTACCGGCTCGACGGGCCCGACTCGCCTGAGCAGCTCGGCGAGTTCTATGCCGACCTCGCGCTCAAGCTGCTCGCCCCCGAAGGCTGAAGCCGCCCAGCGCCGAACGCCGCCCCGTCCCAGGGCGCTGAGGCCGCCGGACGCCGAGGCCGGATCACCTCGTATCGCGAATAGTCCGGACACCGGTTGACAAGCGGCCGTTCACGGACTGACTATGCGCTTAGTAACCTGGCGGACTCCGATCAACCCCCTGCCCGTCGTGCTCTGGAGGCCCCATTGCATGCCCTGTCGCAGGACCTGACCATCCCTTCGAGCAGACGAACCGCCGACCGGCATGCGTGACCATGCCGTGCCCCCGCCCCGGTCCGCGTCTCAAGCCGCACCCCGACCAGCGGCGCGGATCACGTCAGGGCCGACCCACCGCACCTGGACGGACGCACCGATGACCGTGCACACCCCCCTCGCATCGTGCAACGTCTTCCTCGACCTGCTGGCCAGGGAGGCCGCGCCGGTCGAGTTCGAGGAGCCGGTGGCCTCGGCCCGCGCCGCGGGCGCGGACCCCGAGACGCTGGCGCAACTGGAGGCGGCCAAGCTGACGGCGCTGCGGGTGAGCGCCGGCATGCGCAGGCAGGCGCGCCGCGAGGCCGAGCTGACCGCGCTGTTCGACCTGGCCGGCGACCTGGCCGGGCTGCGCGACCTGGACGCGATCCTGGAGGCGATCGTGCGCCGCGCCAGGCGGCTGCTGAGCGCCGACATCGCGTACGTGTCGCTGAACGACGACCAGCGCGGCGAGACCCGCATCCGCATGACGGACGGCTCGATCTCGGCGGCGTTCCGCCGGCTGCGGATCCCGCTGGGCGACGGGCTCGGCGGGCTGGTGGCGCAGACGGCGATGCCGTACAGCACCGATCACTATCTGCGCGACCCGCAGTTCCGGCACCACGCGCACATCGACGCGGCGGTGGCCGAGGAGGCGCTGGTGGCGATCCTGGGCGTGCCGATGCGGGTGGGCAGCCGGGTGATCGGCGTGCTGTACGCGGCCAACCGCACCGAGCGGCCGTTCGCGCCCGAGCAGGCGGTGCTGCTGGGCTCGCTGGCGGCGCACGCGGCGCTGGCCATCGACAACGCGCGGCTGCTGGCGGAGACCAGGGCCACGGTGGAGGAGCTGAACGCGGTCAACGCCCGGCTCAAGGCGCGCGGCGCGGCGATCGAGCGGGCGGCGCAGGCGCACGACCGGATGACAGCGCTGGTCGTCAAGGGCGGTGACGCGGCGGACGTGGCGGCGGTGGTCACGGAGGTGCTGGGCGGCACCCTGTACGTGCTGGACCCGGCCGGCCGCTGCCTGGCGACGTCGGGCGATCCGGACGGCGCGCCGCTGCCGGAGGACGAGCTGGCCGCCGTCACCGGCGCGGCGCAGCCGAGGGGCGGTACGACGCGGCACGGCGACCTGTGGGTCACCCCGATCTCGACGCCCGGCGAGGCGCTGGGCACGCTGGTGCTGCGCAGCGGGGCGGAGCTGGACGACGCCGACCGGCGCATCCTGGAGCGCGCCGCGCTGGTGACCGCGCTGCTGATGCTGCTGCGCAGGAGCCCGGCGGAGGCGCAGGCGCGGGCACAGGGCGAGCTGCTCGACGACCTGCTGGACGGCAAGGCGGCAGGCGCCGTCGGTGACAGGGCGGCGCTTGAGGCGCGGATGCGCCGCGCGGGCCTGGAGCGGAACGTGCCGTACGTGGTGCTGTCGGCCCGCTGCGCCTCGTCTCGGTCTCGCGGACGCGCCGCGTTCTGGGCGGCCTCGTACGCGGCGGCGGCCCGCGGGCTGGCGGCGGCGCGCGGCGAGGAGGTCGTGCTGCTGCTGCCCGGCGACGCGCCTGGCGAGATCGCGCGCCGGGTCGCCAAGGAGCTGGGCGCGGCGCTGGCGGCTCCGGTGACGGTCGGCGGCGCGGGCCCGGTGCGCGAGCTGTCCGGAGTGCCCGCCGCGCACCGGGAGGCCAGGCGCTGCGCGGACACGCTGCTCGCGCTCGACCGCATGGACGACGGGGCCGACGCCGGTGAGCTGGGCTTCGTCGGCCTGCTGATCGGCGCGCACCGCGACGCCCGCGGCTTCCTGGAGGCGACGCTCGGTCCGGTGCTGGACTACGACGCGCGGCGCGGCACGTCGCTGGTCAGGACGCTGGAGACGTACTTCGGCTGCAGATGCGCGCTGTCGCGGACGGCCGAGCGGCTGCACGTCCACATCAACACCGTTCACCAGCGGCTGCATCGGGTGAGCCGCCTGCTGGGCGAGGACTGGCAGGAGCCGGAGCGGGCTCTGGAGATCCAGCTCGCGCTCCGCCTGCACCGGCTGCGGAGCTGACCCGCGCGGCGATGAGGTGGCGGGCGGTCCCCCAGATGCCGCGCCGGAACAGCAGCACGATCACGATGAAGATGGTGCCGGTGACGATGCCGATGCCCTCGAAGCCGGAGGTGGCGAGGAAGTCCTGGAGCTGGACGACGATGGCCGCGCCGATGGCCCCGCCCCACAGCGTGCCGATGCCGCCGAGGATGACCATCATCACGACCTGCCCTGAGGTGGTCCAGTAGAGGCCGTCGAGCGAGGCGAAGCCGTGCCCGATGGCGAAGACGCCGCCCGCCACGCCGGACAGCGCCGCCGACAGCACGAACGCGAGCAGCCGGTAGCGCTCGACGGGGTAGCCGAGCGCGCGGGCGCGCGAGGGGTTGTCCCTGATGGAGACCAGCACCCGGCCGAACGGCGAGCGTACGATCCGCCAGGCGGCCGCGAGGCCGGCCAGCACGAACGGCAGGCCCGCGTAGTAGAAGGAGAACGGGTCGTACAGGTCGAGGCCGAACAGCTCGCGCGGGATGCCCTGCAGGCCGTTCTCGCCGCCGGTGACGTCGCGCCACTGGTTGGCCAGGAAGTACAGCATCTGGGCGAAGGCCAGGGTGACCATGGCGAAGTAGATGCCGGTCAGGCGTACCGACAGATAGCCGATCGGGAGCGCGAGCAGCGCCGCGAAGGCCGCGCCGCCGAGGATCGCCACCGGAAAGGGCAGCCCGCCGTGCAGCACGAGCAGCCCCGTGCAGTACGCCGACCCGCCCCAGAACGCGGCGTGCCCGAACGACAGCAGCCCGGTGAAGCCGAGCAGCAGATCCACGGCCGCGGCGAACAGCGCCCAGCAGGCGATGTCCAGCGCGACCGGCGGGTAGATCAGCCACGGCAGGACGAGCGCGGCGACGAGCCCGAGCGCCAGGAGCACGATCCCGCCCCGGTCCGAGCGGGCCAGCCTGGACATGATCACCGGTACGCCTCCTCGCGTCCGAACAGCCCGGCGGGCCGCCACAGCAGCACGGCGGCCATGAGGATGAAGACGAGGATCTGGGAGAGCGCGGGCACGTACAGGTTGCCCAGCGCCGACACCAGCCCCACGGCGAACCCGGCGGCGACCGAGCCGAACACCGAGCCGAGCCCGCCGATCACGACGACGGCGAAGACCGTGATGATGAGGTCGGCGCCCATGAGCGGGTTGACGGCGCGCATGGGCGCGGCCAGCACCCCGGCGAACGCGGCCAGCGCGATGCCGAAGCCGAAGACCGGCGTCACCCAGCGGCCGACGTCGATGCCGAGCGCCCTGGTCAGCTCGGGCCGCTCGGTCGCGGCCCTGACGATCATCCCGACGCGGGTCCTGGTGAGCACCACCCACACGACGAGGCACATCAGGACCGAGACGCCGAGCACGAACACCTGGTAGGCCGGGTAGGTGAACAGCCCCAGGTCGACGGTGCCCTCCAGGGCGGGCGGCCGGGGGTAGGGCTGGGAGTTGACGCCGTACTCGCGGCGTACGAGGTCCTGGAGGATGAGCGCGAGCCCGAACGTGAACAGGAAGTTGTAGAGCGGGTCGAGCGGCGCGAGCCGCCGGATGAACAGCCGTTCCAGCACCGCGCCGGCCACGCCGAGCAGCAGCGGCACCAGCGCGAGCGCCACCCAGAAGGTCAGCCCGAACGAGTCGAGCGCGATGAACGCGCCGAACGCGCCGAGCATGTAGAACGCGCCGTGCGCGAGGTTGACCACGCCGAGCATGCCGAAGATGACGGCGAGGCCGAGGGCGAGCAGGGCGTAGAACGACCCGCCCACCAGCCCGTTGAACGCCTGCTGGAGCACGCCGGCCGCCTTACAGCTTGCAGGCCGGGTCGGGCTGCGGCTGGAACGCCTCCGCGGCCGGGATGGTCTTGAGCACCTTCTCGTAGTCGTACGGCTCCTTGACCTCGCTCGCCGCTTTGACCTCGGTCAGGTACGCGTCGTGCAGCAGCAGGTGGTCCTGGGCGCGGATGGTGCCGTTGCGGACGAACACGTCCTCCATGGAGTGGCCTTCGAGCTGCGCGACCACCTTGTCGGAGTTGTCGGTGCCGGCGCGCTGCACGGCCTCCAGGTACTGCAGGGCGGCCGAGTAGTTGGCGGCCATGTTGGAGGTGGGCCGCTTGCCGGTCTTGGCCTGGAACTTGTCGGCCCAGGCGCGGGTCTTGTCGTCGTAGGTCCAGGTCCACATGGTGGTGTAGCGGGTGCCGGCCAGGGCGTCGGGGCCGAGCGAGTGGATGTCGCTCATGGACAGCAGGCCGAGCGCGAGCCGCACGCCCTTGTCGCGCAGCTTGTACTCGTTGTACTGCTTGACGAGGTTGATCAGATCGCCGCCGGCGTGCATGGTGCCGAGGACCTGCGGCTTCGGGTCGAGTTCTGGGGCTTTGAGCAGGAACGTGGAGAAGTTGTCGTTGGGGAACGGCGTCGGGTCGGCCTGCACGACGGTGCCGCCGGCGGCCTGGATGGCGGAGCCGAACGTCTTGTTCATGTCCTGCCCGAAGGCGTAGTCGGGGTAGACGATGTACCAGTTCTCGCCGCCGTCCTTGGTCACCTCGCTGCCGGTGCCGTGGGCCAGCATGTAGCTGTTGTAGCCGTAGTGGAAGGTGTACTTGTTGCACGCCTTGCCCTCCAGCTCGGTGCTGGCGGCGCCGACGTCGATGAAGACCTTCCGCTTGTTCTTGGCGACGGTGGCGACGGCGAGCGCGGCCGACGAGGTGGGCACGTCGAGGATGACGTCGGCGTGCTCGCGGTCGTAGAGCTCCTGTGCCTTGGAGTTGGCGATCTCGGGCTTGTTCTGGTGGTCGGCGGCCACCACCTCGACCTTCTTGGCCACGGCCTGGTCGCCGTACTTGGCGCGGTAGTCGTCCACCGCCATCTTGACGGCCTCGACCGTGCTGCGGCCCGAGGTGTCGGCGTAGATGCCCGACTGGTCGTTCAGCACGGCGAGCACCACCCCGCCGTCGCTGATCGCGCCGCCGCCACCGCCGGGCCCGCCCCCGCAGCCGGCCAGCACCAGCGTCGCGGCGGCCAGCCCGCCGCTCCAGCCCGTGATTTTCATGTGCGGCATCTCCCGTTCTGTCTCGCTCAGGGGTGGCGGGTCGTCAGATTCCGAGGTATTCGAGGAGCTGGTGCTCGCGTTCGCGTACCTGGTCGCGGTCGAGCGCTTCGACGATCCGCCCTTCCGCGAGCAGGTAGTGGCGGTCGGCGACGGACGCGGCGAAGTGCACGTTCTGCTCGACCAGCAGCACCGTGGTGCCCGCCGCCCGCACCTCGCGCAGGATCTCGCCGATGCGCTGCACGAACAGTGGCGACAGGCCCTCGGTCGGCTCGTCGCAGAGCAGCAGCCTGGCGCCGGTGCGCAGCACCCTGGCGAGCACGAGCATCTGCTGCTCGCCGCCCGACAGCGTGGTGCCGGGCGCGCGGCGGCGCTCCTTCAGGTGCGGGAACGTCTCGTAGATCCGATCGAGCGGCCAGGGCCTGGGGCCGCCCCTTTTCACCTTGGCACTGCCCTTGACCAAGGGGGCGAGCAGCAGGTTCTCCTCCACCGACAGGGTCGCGTAGATGCCGCGGTCGTCGGGGACGTAGCCGAGGCCGCGCCGGGCCCTGAGGTGCGCGGGCAGCGCGGTGATGTCCTCGCCGTCCAGCGTGATCGTGCCGGACGTCCTGCCGTACGTGCCGTGCAGGCCCATCAGGCAGCGCAGCAGCGTGGTCTTGCCCGCGCCGTTGCGGCCGACCAGGGTGACGATCTCGCCCTCGTCCACGCGCAGCGACGCCTCGCGCAGCGCCTGCGCCTCGCCGTACCAGGCGGACAGCCCGTCAACGCGCAGCATCGGAGTCTCCGAGGTAGGCGGTGATGACGCGGGGGTCGTGGCGGATCTCGGCGTACGCCCCTTCGACCAGCACCTTGCCGTGCTGCAGCACGGTCACCCGGTCGGCGAGGCTGGCGACCACGTTCATGTTGTGCTCCACCATGACGACGGTGCGGCCGGCGCGGATCGTGCGGATGAGCTCGATGGTGCGGTCCACGTCCTCGACGCCCATGCCGGCGGTGGGCTCGTCGAGCAGCAGCACCTTGGGGTCCATGGCGAGCGCGAGCGCGAGCTCCAGGGCTCTTTTGCGGCCGTACGACAGCGAGCCGGCCGGGACGCCGGCGTGACCGGCGAGCCCGACCCGGTCCAGCAGCTCGGCGGCGGGAGCGGCGAAGCGGGCCAGCGCGCGGTCCGAGCGCCAGAACCGCCAGCCGAGCCCGGTCGGGCCGGCCAGCGCCAGCTCCACGTGCTGCTGCGGGGTGAGGTCGGGGAACAGGCTGGTGATCTGGAACGAGCGGGCCACACCGAGCCGGCTGATCGCCTCGGGGCTGCGGCCGACCAGCTCCCTGTGCCCGTCGATGACGACGCTGCCCGCGGTCGGCTTGAGGAAGCCGGTGAGCAGGTTGAACAGGGTGGTCTTGCCGGCGCCGTTGGGCCCCACCAGGGCGTGCACGCTGCCCTCTGCCACGTCGAGGTCCACGCCGTCCACCGCGCGGAAGCCGCGGAACTCCCTGACCAGGCCGCGCGCCCGCAGGACGGGGACGGCGGGCGGGCTCTCCGCCTGCGCCGCGGAACCCGTGGGGCCTGCTTCCATGCGCCCTCCTCACGCGTCACAACGCGACTGCGGACACCGTGAACGCTAGGTCGCGCCCGCGACGGCGGACCAGGTGAGACACCCACACATTCGGACCGCCCGCCTTGCGGTGACCCACACCGTTTCGCGGCTTCCACGGCCTTAAGCGGCTTTCGGGGCGTCCGATCCGGCTCTCATCGGGGTCACCGGTGGACATCACCTCCACAGGTCGCCGCCGAACAGTGGTGACGACGTACGTCGCCGCGCCGGGAACGCTGGATCAGCATGGCGTCCGTCCGACCGATGGGAGCCGCACATGCCTTCGTCCCCGCGTCCGTCATTTCGCCTGATCTCCCGCAGATCCGCCGCGCTTTCGGCGCTCCTCGCGGCGGTGGTGGCGATCCCCCTGACGCCGGCGGCCTCCGCCGCCTCCTCCGCCTCCGCCGCCTCCGCCGCCTCTGCCTCCGCCGCGGACGCCCGTTGCGCCGGGATGCACCGGCTCCGCGTGCCCGGCGCGCAGCACCAGGTCGCCGCCTGCCTGGACGACCTGACCACGGCGGGCACGGTCGCCTCAGGCCACACCAACCCCGCCGACTGGCAGGGCCTGCACGCGGCGGCCACCCGCAACCCGAGCGGCGTGCCCGGCATCCAGATCGACGGCTACTTCCACGACACCTCCACCTTCAACCCCACCCACGGCTGGAACCACGACGCCCAGTTCGTCATCCGGCTGCCCGAGAAGTGGAACGGCGGGCTGGTCGTCGCGGGCGCGCCGGGCAACCGCCGCCAGTACGCCAACGACTTCACGATCTCGGACTACGTGCTGGCCAAGGGCTACGCCTACGCCTCCACCGACAAGGGCAACGTGGACGCCGGCTTCTACCACGACGGCAAGCGGCCGGGAGACGCCATCCTGGAGTGGTACCGCAGGATGACCGAGGTGACCGTCGCCGCCAAGGCCACCGTGGCCCGCCGCTACGGCAGGCAGCCGCGCAGGACGTACGCGATGGGCATCTCCAACGGCGGCCAGCTCGTCCGCTGGGCGCTGGAGAACCACCCCGAGCTGTACGACGGCGGCGTGGACTCCGAGGGCACCTACTGGCCGCCGGGCAAGCGGCGCAACGCGCTGACGTACCTGCCGGTGGCGCTGCGCGAGTACCCCAAGTACCGGGCAGGCGGCGACGAGCGGGCCCACGCGGCGATGCTGAAGGCGGGCTTCGCCCCCGGCTCGGAGTTCCTGTGGGAGTTCAACTACACCGTCCTGTGGGACGGCACCCAGCGCCGCTACCGCGAGGAGGTGGACCCGGGCTTCGACGGCGACCTCGACGCGGGCATCCCGTACTGCGCGAGCGGCACCCCCGGCTGCGACGCCGACTACGACTACTTCGCCAGGCCGAAGAGCGTGCACGACGCGGTGACGCGGGCCTCGCACTCAGGACGCATCGGCAAGCCGCTGCTCACCGTGCAGGGCACGCTCGACACGCTGCTGCCGATCGAGGTGCACGGCGACGCGTACGCCGACGCGGTGCGGGGGCAGGGTCGTGGCGCTCTGCACCGCTACTACCGCATCGAGGGCGCCTCCCACCTCGACCTGGAGTACGACATGTTCCCCGACCGCATGCGGCCGCTGCTGCCGTGCATGCGGAGCGCGTTCGAGGCCCTGGAGCGCTGGGTGGACGGGCACCGGCAGCCGCCGCGCAGCGCCACCATCCCCCGCCAGACCACCGGCGACGTGGTCAACACCTGCTCGCTCAGCCGACCGTCAACTTGACGGTCCCGTGCCGACATGGCCTGCTCGACCACGGACACCGGGCTCCCGCCGGTCGGTGGCGTCGGCAGCCACAGCCGCGCCTTGCGGTGATCGACGAGCAGGAGCCGCCCGTCCGGGGCGGGCTGCCGCGCCAGCCGGTCCCGGTGGCCTTCCGTCACGATGCTTACCTCCGCGCCAGGCCGAATAGGCGGTCGAGCTGGTCGGGGTCGATCTCCCCGGCCCGCAGGGCGGCGGTCAGCCGTTTGGTGAGGAAGTCCTCCAGCGCGCCGGGCAGGGTGAGACCGGCCGCGGCGAGCGCGGGGTCGGTGAGCGCGGCGGTGTAGTACGCGGTCCACGCCAGCGAGTCGAGGCGGCTCTGCTCGTCGGACGGCACGATCGTGGCCGGCACGGCGGTGATCCAGGCGCCGACGTCGGCCCCGCTGGTGAGCGGGCGGCGCTGGATCGTGCGGCCCGGCTCGCCGATCGGGTCCACGGCGAGGACCGGGCGGGTGCGGGCCGGCGGCGCGATGGCGTAGTACCTGTCGCGGGCGGAGCCGCTGGTGAAGGCGGACGGCTGGTCGGGCACGCGACCCCCTTGGTTTGAATACAGTCGCATCCAAACCCCCTGCGGCCGCCTCCGCGCGGCCGAGTAGAGTCGGCCACGTGGATCTTGACGACACCGCCTCCCGGCTCGGGGTCCCACTCGCGGACGTCGAGCGCGTGCACCGTCTCGCCGCCGACCTCCCATCGGCGCCGCTGCCCGACAAGGCAGACGCGCCCGCGATCCTCGAACGCCTCGCCGTACGTCCCGACGACGCCGCCGAAATCATGGAGGGCTGGCCCGACCCCGGCTCCCCGCTGTGGACCCCGGAGCTGCGCTGGCTGCTCGACCGCTCGATCGCCCTGGTGCGCGCCGACCTCGGCGGCTACGGCTGGCTCGTGCCCGGCCCCGAGCTGCCCCGAGATCGCGGGCCCGCCTGGCGGCACCTGTACGTCTACGCCTACCTCGCCCTGGTCGGCGTCGTCCTCGACTACCACCGCGACCACGGCGTCCCCGAGCAGGTGTCCTGGACGACACTCGCCGACCTGGGCCGCAACCTCGCCATCGACCGGCGCATGAACCGCGAGGGCTGGCCGGTCATGCAGGCATGGCTGACCCTCCACGTACGCGGCGGCATCTACGAGCTCGGCCGGTTGCAGTTCCACCGCGGCGACGGCGCCATCAACCTGCACATCCCCGAGTCGGGGCCGCTGACGCCCGAGGCGGTCGCCGCCTCGCTCGACGAGGCCCGGGCGTTCTTCCCGCGCCACTTCCCGGACGAGCACTACACGTCCTTCACCTGCGGCTCGTGGCTGCTCGACCCGCAGCTACGCGAGTACCTTCCCGAGGACTCCAACATCGTGCGGTTCCAGAGCATGTTCGAGCTGGAGCCGTACAAGGAGCCCGAGGGGCTGGACGCCGACGTGGAGGTGCTGCGGTTCGTGTTCCGCACGCTGAGCACGCCGCTCGACCAGTTGCCGCGCCGCACGGCGCTGCAGCGCGCCGTCATCGACCACCTCAAGGCCGGCCGCCACTGGCAGTGGCGCACCGGCGGCTTCCCGATCTGAGACCGGGGCGCGTTCACGAGCGATCCGAGTTTGCGGTCGATTGAGGCCATCAAGTGGCCGCACCCCTGGAGAGCATGCGTGCATCCCTTCATCAGGGCCGGCCCTTCCGTCGAAGGGCCGGCCCGTCGCGTGGAAAGGACGCACCATGACCGCGATGCCCGACGTGCCTGCCTGCGCGAACACCGTGAACCCGTTCATCATCACCGACGACGCCGCCACCGTGATCGACTTCATCGTCGACGTGTTCGGGGCGAAGGACGTACCCGAGGCCCGCACGCTCGACACGGACGGGCTCATCCTGCACTCCGAGCTCCGCCTGGGCGACTCGCTGCTGATGGTGGCCGACCGCAAGCCCGGCTGGCCGTTCACGCCGGCGTTCACCCGCGTGTACGCAGACGACGTCGAGGCCACCCTGGCCAGGGCGCAGGCGCGGGGAGCGCGCATCGTGACCCGCCCGACCGGCTTCTTCGGCGAGACGCTCTCCCGCTTCCAGGACCCCTCGGGGAACCTGTGGTGGGTGTACCGCCACGACCCGTCGGCCGCCGCCACCTCCTCCGGCTGGTCCGATGAGTCCGGCGGGGAGGGCTCGTGGTCCGAGGAGCCCGGCGACGGCGGCGGCGCGGAGGACTGGTCGAGCTTCAGCACGCCGGAGCTGGAGTACATCCACCAGACGCTGATCGACACCATGAGCTCACTCCGCGATCCCAAGACCCGCTAGGCGCGCCCGGAGTAGGGTGCAAGTGCCGAAGATCGGCCGATTCGCCTAAGAGGAGGACATCATGAACATCGGACTCCCCGAGCTGATCATGATGCTGGTGTGGTGGGTCATTCCGGGGGTGATCGGCCTCATCCTCGTCTACTGGACGGTCAGGATGGCGATCAGGCACGAGCGGCGCGCGATGCAGCGCGAGGTGGCGCAGCAGCCGCCACTGGATCGCCGCATGTAGCCGGGCGTACCCTCCTCTCGAGGAGGATCACGTGCCCACGCCAGTCGCCCGGTTCACGGCGGAGAGCCTGCCCGTCGAGGTGTACGCCGGCGAAGCGGACCTCGGAGCCGCCGCAGCGGAGCGCGCCGCCGCGACGATCCGGGACGCGGTGGACCGGCGCGGCGCCGCCCGCGTCGTCTTCGCCACGGGCAACTCCCAGTACGCGTTCACCGACGCGCTGCGCGAACAGAAGATCCCCTGGGACCGGGTGACGGTCTTCCACATGGACGAGTACGTCGGCATCGCCGCCGATCACCCGGCCTCGTTCCGGCGCTGGATCAAGGAGCGCATCGCGGCCCCGTTCGCGCCCGCCGCCGTCCACTACATCGACGGCGACGCCGCCGGCCCCGAGGCCGAGTGCGCCCGCTACGAGGCCGAGCTGCGCGCGCTCCCGCTCGACCTGGTCTGCATGGGCGTCGGCGAGAACGGCCACCTCGCCTTCAACGAGCCCCATCAGGCGCGCTTCGACGACGACCGCTGGGCCCGGGTGATCACGCTGGACCTGCGTTCTCGCGAGCAGCAGGTCGGCGAGGGCCACTTCGCCACCGTCGATGAGGTGCCCGCCACCGCGATCTCGCTCACCGTCCCGGCGCTGCTGGCCGCCGGCGCGGTGCAGGTGTGCGTACCCGAGCGGCGCAAGGCCGCGGCGATCGCCGCCACGCTCAACGACCCGGTCTCACCCGCCTGCCCCGCCACGATCCTGCGCCGCACCCCGCACGCCACGCTCTTGCTCGACACGGACTCCGCCGGCGCGATCGACCTGCCGCGGATCGACCTGCCGCGGATCGACCTGCCACGGTGATCCTCACCGGCGGACGGGTGCCGCTGCCCGAAGGCGTACGCGACGGCGATGACGTCTCCGCCACCGAGGTGTCGTCCATCCGCCGCACCCTGCACGCGCTCACCGAGCCCGAGGAGGTCCTCCGGCAGGTCGCCGACCCCGAGGTCCGGGTGATCACACTGACGATCACCGAGAAGGCGTACGAGTCCACCGCGCCGGAGAGCCCGATCGGCCTGCTGGCCGCCGGACTGTCGCGCCGGGCGGCCGCCGGCGCTGGCCCGGTCGCGGTGGTGAGCTGCGACAACCTGCTGTCCAACGGCGCCCGGCTGCGCGGGCCGTGTTGCGGGCGGGGGCGCGGTTCGTCGCGGACGTGGAGCCTACGAGCGGGCCAAGCCGCCGCCCACGGCGTACGGGAGGCCCTGGCCCGCGCGTGATCGCCGCGCGAAACGTAGGCTCGGCGGTCATGACGAGAATCGCGCGATACGGAAAGTTCGTCGCCCACGACGGGCGGGCCCAGGAACTGGCCGAGATTCTGCTCGACGCCGCCGCCAAGCTCGACGCCGACCCCGGATGCGAGCTGTACCTGATCAACCGGCAGGCCGACGCGCCCGACGTCATCTGGGTGACGGAGATCTGGCGCAGCGAGGCCGACCTCAAGGCCTCGCTGCGGCAGGTGTCCGGCAGCCCGGAGGCCGCCGCGGCGATGCGGCTCGTCCGCTCGGCCGAGATGATCGAGCTGGACCTCCTGGGCGGCTCCGGCCTCCCCGCCCCAGGCCCTGCCACTCCCTGACCGCCGCAGCGCCTGAGCCGCCGTTGTCACCGCGCTCCTCCGTGTGATCGACCTCACACGCGTCCGGGCTCACGCTCGGCGCCGGGCCTCCCGTCCGTGACGGTGTTAGCGCCCGCACAAGGGAGGACGAGATGGCATCCACGAATCAGACGATCGTCGTGCTCGGTGGCGGATACACCGGCGTCATGTGTGCGATACGGCTGGCCAGGCGCACTCGCCGTACCGGCGCCCGGGTGGTGCTGGTCAATCCGACGGATCGGTTCACCGAGCGGCTGCGGTTGCATCAGCTCGCCACCGGGCAGGAGCCGGCCGACCATCGCATCCCGGCGCTGCTGCGCGGCACCGAGGTCGAGTTCGTACGCGGCCGGGCGGTCCACATCGCTCCCGACGAGCGCGAGGTGCGCATAGCGGACGGAGAAGGCGAGCGGACGCTGGGCTACCACTACCTGGTGTACGCGATCGGCGGCGTCACCGACACCAGCGTGCCGGGGGTGGACGGGCACGCGTACACGCTGGACACCGCCGAAACGGCGAGCAGGTTCGCCGAGCGGCTGGCCGAGCTGGACCGACGGGGCGGCGGCACGGTCGCGGTCGCCGGCTCCGGGCTGACCGGCGTCGAGTCGGCGGCCGAGATCGCGGAGAGCCACCCGAAGCTCCAGGTGGTGCTGCTCGGACGCGACGAGCCGGGCTCCATGATGGGGCCGAAGGCGCGGGGCTACCTGCGGCAGGCGCTGGACCGGCTCGGCGTGCAAGTGCGTACCGGGGTCAAGGTGACGAAGGCGCTGCCGGAGGCGGTGGAGCTGGACGGCGGCGAGCTGCTGCCGGTGGACGCGCTGCTGTGGACCGCCGGTGTGGTGGGCGCGCCGCTGGCGCGCGAGTCCGGCCTGGAGGTGGACGACAGGGGCCGGGTGGTGGTGGACGCGACCCTCGCCTCGGTCTCGCACCCGTCGGTGTACGCCGTCGGCGACGCCGCCGCGGTCCGCCAGTCGTGGGGCGAGCTGCACGGCACCTGCCAGAGCGGCATCCCCACGGCCGTGCACGCCGCCGACGCCATCGCCCGCAGGCTGCGCGGCAGGAAGCCGGGGGTGTTCCGGTTCGGGTACGTTCATCAGCCCACCAGCCTGGGCCGCCGCGACGCGGTCATCCAGTTCACCCGCCCGGACGACTCGCCGGGCCGGTGGTACCTGACGGGACGGCTGGCGGTGGCGTACAAGGAGGCGGTGACGAGCAGCCCCGCCAAGATCTACCGCCTGTCGCGCCGGCTCACCATCCCGGCGCGGACGATGTCGCGTACGGGCGGGCGGGCCAACCGGCCGGTCGGGCACCGGGGCCGCTGACGAACGTGAAGGGCGCGCACAGCCCCACCGGCGACCATGCGCGGGCGCCTTGCCGCCCCTTCGCGCCTACAGCGCCATCCAGTCGTATTGAGGTGTCCGCTTTTCGTCGACCACGCCGTCGCGCACCTCCCAGCTCAGCGTCTGCCCCCGCTCCTTCGAGATCATGAAGAGGCCCATTGGCCGGTGCTCCCCTGCCGAGGACAGTTCCGCGAGCTGTTCGACCTTCTCCCGGACCTTAAAGAGCAGGCCCTCCCTGACGTCGGCCCCGTAGAACAGAAAGGTCGTCCAGTTGACCTGCCTCGTCGGCCAGAACCAGCCGCCGGCGTAGAAGTCGTTGGGCGGAGATCGCAGGGATGACGGTCTCGGTCTGGCCGCCTGTCAGCTTCCAGGGACCAGCCCGCCGAGCTTGTCCGGGTTGCTGATGAGGTGGATCGTGTGCACGGCCCCGCCGACCAGGTGGAGGGTGACCGCGGCGACCGGGGTCGTGCCCGAGTAGATGACGATGCCGGGCCCGCCGTTGACGTCCACGATCTCCGAACGCGGGTCGGGCGGCATGCGGCCCGCGAACGTCACCAGCGCACGCGCCACCAGCTCCAGGCCCACGATGGCCTTGCGCGGCGCGGGCGCCTTGCCGCCGCCGTCGCTGACCAGCGTCACCTCGGGCGCGAGCACGGCCATGAGCCCGGCCAGGTCGCCGCCCGCCGCCGCGGCGATGAACCGCTGGGTCACCTCGACCATCCTGGCCCGGTCGGTGTCGTATTTGACGCGCCGCTGCTCGACGTGCTCGCGGGCGCGGCGGGCGGTCTGGCGTACGGACGCCTCGCTGCGCCCGACCATCTCGGCGATCTCCGTGTACGGGTACCCGAACGCCTCGTGCAGCACGAACACCGCCCGCTCCAGCGGCGACAGCGATTCCAGCAGCACCAGCACGGCCGTCGAGACGGTGTCGTCGAAGGCGACCTTCTCGGAGACGTCGGGCGTGGTGAGCACGGGCTCGGGCAGCCAGGGCCCGACGTACTCCTCACGCCTGGCCTGGGCGCTGCGCAGCCGGTCGATCGCCACGCGGGTCACCACCCGCACGAGGTACGCCTCGGGGTCGGCCACCTCGCCTGGGTCCACGGCCGACCAGCGCAGCCAGGCGTCCTGTACGACGTCCTCGGCGTCGCCGACCCGGCCCAGCATGCGGTAGGCGATCGCGAACAGCCGGCCGCGATGCTCACCGAAGACCCGGCCCGCCTCGGACAGGTCGGCCTCCGTCACCTCAGACGCCTCCGCTCACCAGAGCCGGACATGTCGATCGACCTCTCCTGCCGCCTGCGCGATCGGAGCCCGATGGTAGTCCATGCGCACGTCACGAGCGCACCAAGCCCGGGTGCGTATCTCAGCCAAGGTAAGAGCTGCGTATCACGACGCGAACTTCTGGGTCACGCACTGCGATCTTCGGCGGGTCGGGTGGGGTGCGAAGATCCCTCCCCATACCCTGACCAGGCAGCATCGCCGGGTGTGGCCGGAAGGTCTCGGGGGCGGCCGCGTAGCGGGCGGTGCACGCGGTCATTTCCCCCTGGCCGGACCTCTTCACGATCCCCCGGGGGACAGACCACTCAGTGGTCATTCGGTTGGAGGATGCTTGAACGCGCCGTACACCGATTTCATACCGCTCCTAGTATTGGCCGTCGTCGTGGCGGCCTTCCTCACCCGCAAATCCCGCCAGAAGACCTGGCCGATCAGGGTGCTCCTGGTCACCGCGGCCGCGCTGTGGATGGCCGTGGCCGGCGGGTCGATGTGGATGATGAGCGAGGCCATCGCCCAGCGATTGCCCGAAGTCCAGCAACCGACCCGGCATCCGTGCGCGGGGAAGAAGTGGAGGACGTTCGACGTCTCGCTGATCAACCTGCCGCTGTTCCTCAACCGGTTCGGCGACGTGGTGCCCGAGGGACGCATGTACGTCCTCGACAAGAACATCGACGAGGTGCGCCGGACGTACACGCAGGCGGCGAACCCGATGCAGGGCGGGCTGCGCGATCTCATCGAGCCGCTGGTCCTGCGGGCGAACCAGGGCGACTGCATCAAGGTGAACTTCACCAACCGGCTCAACGAGCCGGCGCCGCCGCTGAACAAGGAGATCCGCAACAACGCGATCTTCACGCTGCCGGGCGAGCGGCTGCTGCCTCCCGGCACGGTGACGCCGAAGCCGCGTGAGTTCGCCCCGGCGCTGAGCGTGCCGGAGATCGACTTCGACCCGGCCAAGGCCCCGAACGCCTCGATGCACTTCGACGGCCTCGACTACGACGTCAAGCGCGCGGACGGCACCGTGGTGGGCAACAACCCGGACTCCACGGCGCGTCCCGGCGAGACGATCACGTACCGGCTGCACGCCGCCATCCAGGGTGAGTTCCAGTTCAAGGACGGCGCCGACTGGACCTCGGTGTCGACCCGCCCGATCGACCGCAACGGCGACGTACGCTTCATCGGCTCGCACGCGTTCGGCGCGTTCGGCGCGTTCATCATCGAGGAGCCTGGGGCGACCTGGGTGGACTCGCGCACCGGCGAGCCGCTGGAGTCCGGCACGCAGGCCGTCATCATCCGGCGGCAGGGCAAGGACTTCCGCGAGCACGTGCTGTTCATGCACGACGAGGTGCAGGCGGAGCCCGGCATCCTCACGCGGTTCTGCCGCGACGACGAGGAGGAGGGTGACACGCAGCCGTCCGAGGGCAGGTCGTGCATCGAGCCCAACAGGCAGCAGCTCAGGCTGCTGACCGCGGGCACGCTGCCCGGTCTCGGCGGTGGCGACGCCGACGCGCTGGTGCAGGGCAAGATCCCGGTCACGGTCGAGTGGTTCGCCTTCAACTACCGCTCCGAGCCCGGCTTCAACCGCGAGGAGGTCGGCTGCCCGGCCGCCAGGCGCGAGGAGCAGGGGTTCGACGCCGAGCGCTGCATCGGTGAGGAGACCTCGCTCTCCTCGTGGACGTTCGGCGACCCCGGCGGCGGCGACCTGGTGATCGGCAACTACCGCGGCGAGCCGACGCAGGTCCGGCTGCTGGCACCCGGCGAGGAGGAGACCCACACCTTCCACTGGCACGTCAACCGCTGGATGTTCGACCCGAACGACGAGGGCGGCATCGACAACATCAGCGATCCCGCCAACGTGACGAGGAAGACCAACCTCCTCGATGTGCAGGCGGTCTCGCCGGGCGCCCACTACCCGCTCATCATCCAGGGCGGCGCGGGGTCGGCGAGCTCCGGCAAGCCGGCGTCGTTCGGCGACATCATCTTCCACTGCCACCTGTATCCGCACTTCGCGGACGGCATGTGGGGGCTCAACCGCACGCTGGAGACGCTGTCGGACGGTACGCGCAGGCAGCCGGACGGCACGCCCACGCTGCGGCTGTTCCCATTGCCCGACCACGACTACCAGCCCAATGTCCCTGGCGTGAACCCGCCACCGGAGCCGACGCCGGAACGGCCGGGCTTCCCGTTCTTCATTCCCGGCGTTTTCGGCTTCAAGGCGCCCAAGCCGCCGCTCGGAGTCGCCTCGCGGACGGAGGACGGCGTCTTCCCGCCGACCCCGCTTGAGCGGGCGGCGGCCGACCCGGGCGGGCTCAAGCCGGGCGCGTTCTTCCAGGACCCGTGCCCTGTGGGCATAGGGGTGAACAAGGTCTACAAGCTCTCGGCCATCCAGCTCAGGCAGGTGTACAACCCCAAGCTGAAATGGACGATCCCACAATCACGGATCTACGTCCTGAATCGCGACAAACGGGCGGTGCTGAACGGTAAGAAACCCGAGCCGTTCGCGCCCATCCTCAACGTGGGCGACTGCGTGGAATACCGGCTGACCAACGAGTTGCCCAGAATATTCGGCGGCAACGTCTTCGACAGGAAGCAGGAGACCAACGAGGTCGGCATTCACCAGCACATGGTGCACTTCGACGTGCTGACCTCCGACGGCACCGCCAACGGGTGGAACTACGACCAGGGCGCCGACCCCGGTGACACGATCATCTACCGGACCTTCGTGCAGGAGAACACGAAGACGAACTCGTTCCACGATCACTTCTTCCCGAACGTGCATCAGAAGAACGGGCTCTTCGGCGGCTCGACCATCCACCCGGCGGGCTGCGTGCCCGATGTGCCGGGCGCCAGGACCCGCGCGGTCGTGGGCACGATCTTCGACGTGCACTGCGAGCCGACCGTCGACTACAACGGCATGCCGACGGACGGCGTCGACTACCGCAACGTCGCGCTGTTCATCGAGGACCACGTCCCGCTGTTCCAGCCGAACGACCCGCGCAGGCGGGACGACGACAAGTTCGAGACCCCGGACGGGGTGCCGATCTTCCCTGCCAAGTTCCCGTCGAGCCACGACGACCAAGGCGGCATGGGGATCAACTACCGGCTCGAACCGTTCGAGGCCCGCAGAAACCGGGATCCGTCACTGCTGTTCAACTCCAAGGTGCACGGTGATCCGTTCACACCGCTGATCAAGGCGTACCGCGGCGATCCGGTGAAGATCCGGCTCTTCCAGCTCTCGCAAGAGGAGTCACACGGATTCAACCTCGACCATTTCCGATGGCGGCGCGAACCACAAGATCCCGGATCGAACGTCATCAGCGCCCAGCACATCAGCATGCTCGAATACTTCGATCTCGATCTGTCGCAAGATCCGCCACCACCGCCGACACCCGATCTGGAGGTGGACGACTACGTCTACGCCTACGCGGGCGCGGACGACTGGTTCCTCGGCGACTGGGGACTGTTCCGCCTGTTCTCGTGCTCCAACCCGCGCAACGGCAAGGCGCCGATTCCAGAACTTCCGGACTTCCCGCGCGACACCTGTACGCATGACAAGCACCATCGCCACACCGAGCTGGCGATCGACGAGGACGAGGCCCGCGCCGGAATGTTCGGGTCCGGCGCCAGTGCGGGAGCCGGTGCAGGCGTGGGCGCCGGTGCAGGCGTGGGGGCCGGCAGGCTGCAGAGCCGCCCGGTGACGCCGTGCCGGACCGGCCAGAACCGCACGTTCAACGTCATCGCCATGAACAGGGACATCGTCTACAACAAGAACGGCGATCACGATCCGAACGGCCTCATGTACGCGCTCGCGGAGGACGAGCGGGCGATACGCGAAGGGAGGAAACAGCCAGAACCCCTCGTGATCAGGGCGAACGCCGGTGACTGCGTGACGGTGAACCTCACCAACAAGCTCGACCCACGCAAGATGCGGCCGCATTGCCATGAGGCGATCGAGCCGGGACAGCTCGGCTTCAGGGAGAACGTGCTGCGCTTCCCGCAGTGCCTGCAGATCCCGCCCAGGAACGAGCAGAACGTTCCCGGCTTCAGGCCGTTCCCGGTGAGCTCCAAGGTATCGATCAGCGCGCAGCTCATCCCAGGGAAGCCGCCCAAATCGGTGGGGCCAGGAAAGACCATCCAGTACCACTGGAACCTGCCCAGGGACCTGACCGGCATGGCGATCCTGCGCGACTTCGCCGACGTGCAGAACCACCTGCACCACGGCCTCTACGGTGCGCTGATCATCGAGGAGCCCGGATCCGAGTACCTCGACCCGAAGACCGGCCTGCCGCTCGCCAGCGGCACCAGCGCCGTGATCACGCATCCCGAGAAGCCGGACTTCCGGGAGAACATCGTGCTGATGAACAGCGACCTTTCGCTGTTCCGCAGGAACGGCCAGCCCGTGCCGGACAACCTCGACCTCGTGCTCCAGCCGAGCAGGCAGGCCGACGACCCGGAGGATCAAGGAGAGTTCTCGATCAACTACACCAACGAGCCCTGGGTCTGGCGCTACCTCAGGAACCAGGACATCACGAAGATCTTCAGCTCGCGGGTGCACGGCGACCCGGCGACGCCGATCTTCGAGGCGTACGCCGGTGACCGGACGGTCTTCCGAGTCGGACAGGCCGTGGGCGACCCGCGCTCCACGAGCTTCGCCCTGCACGGCCACGTCTGGCGCCGGTCGCCCAACGATCCGGAGTCGGAGATCACGGCCTCGCAAGGGAAGTTCAACCCGGGCAGCGTCTACAACGTCGTACCCGGCGTGGTGGGCGACTTCTACGTCGACCCGAGCAGCACCGGCGGTGCCGGCGGGTTCCGCCACCGTCCCGGCGACTACCTGTACCGCTCCGGCGTGCTGGTCCGCCATCTCAACCAAGGTCAGTGGGGCATCTTCCGGGTGCACGGCAAGCTCCGGCCGGACCTGATGCCGCTGCCCGACGGGCCGATGGGCGACAGGTTCCGCGCGCCGGGACAGGATGAGCGGGCGCCCGTACTGGACGAGCGTGTGCCCGTCCGGGACGAGCGCACGCCCCTACTGGACGAGCGCGAGCCCGTCCGGGATGGGGACGAGCGTCCCATCGAGTCGCCGGTGCCGTACGCGTGGTTCGGCGCGGCCGGCCAGAGCGGGCGGTCCAGCCACGGAAGGCGGTCGCGATGAGCCTGCTCAGCAAGCTCAGGCCGGCCCAGACCGACCGGCAGCCCGCCGGGGTGCCGCAGGTTCCCGGCCCGCGCCGGGCTCCGGGCCGGCCCGGGAAGGCGCGTAAGCCCGAGGGGCTGACGCCGTTCCGGCAGGGCCTGGTGATCGGTGGATGCGTCGGGATGACGCTCGCCCTGAGCATCGGGGTGATCGGCTTCCTCATCACGCGGCCGACCATCCCGGCTCCAGCAGCAGGCGGTCATGCGGCCGGCGCTCACCCGTCTCACCAGACGCCCGGCCCGGCGAGCGGCGGGCATCCGCAGGCGGCGATCGACATCACCGCCGAGCACGTCGGCAACCTCCAGGTACGGATCATGGCCCGGGTGAGCGCGCCCGGCAGCTACGACCCGATCACCAGAGCGGAGGTCGTCGCCTATACCGACATGGTGTCCATGCCGATGTCGCATCGGCAGGGTCCCATCGTGATGACCGAGGTGCCGGGGCAGCGCGGGACGTACCAGGCGGTCGCGCAGGTGGCGATGGTCGGTGAGTACAACATCACCGTCGAGACGCGCCGGCCGATGGCGTCCAAGGCCGACAAGCGGCTGGAGGTCAAGGAGGTGAGCAAGGGCTAGGGCCCGCACGCCAGACGACGCCGTGGCCGGTTCCGCGAGGAGCCGGCCACGGCACTTTTATGCCGGTACGTTTCCACGGCTTTGTGCCTGTACGTTTCCACGGCCTGCGCGCCTTCGCGACCGAGCGCGCCTTCGCGGCCAAGGGCGGCTCTGCGGCCCTCACGTCGTCTCGGCCTGGACGCCTTTGCCGAGCGCGCCTTCGCGGCCCTGGCGTCGTCTCGGTCTGGACGCCCTTCTTGGCCGGGGCGTCTTCTTTCCGAGTGCGGAGCCCCGTGGCCCGGGTCAGCGCAGGGTGACGGAGGTGACGCGCCAGGGCGCGCCGCTCCCCCGCCGCTGCAGGCTGACGAACGCGGTCATGACGAGCGGCCGCCCGCGCCAGCCGTCCGCGCCGATGGGGGTGACGGTGAGCTGCCACTGCCGGTCGGCGTGGGTCGCGGTGTCGGGCGGGCGCGTGTCGCTGCCCTCGGTCAGCGTCGGGCGGGTGCGCGCGCGGTGGGCGGCCCACGTGGTCCAGGCGGCGTCCGTACCGGGCTGCGGGCCGTCCCTGAGCTCGGCGAGGTATTCCGGGCTCAGCCATCCGGCGGCGCGCAGCGCGGCGTCCCGCTGGTCCCGGTCGACGGTGGTGTCGACGGTCCACATGGTCGTCAGTACGGCGGTGCCGACGGCGTCCGCGTCGCGCTGGTCGATGGATCCCGGCTTGGGGGTGGGCAGGGGCGAGGCGGTGGTCGCAGGCGTGGCCGAGGGCCGCGCGGGCGTCCCGTCCGGTACCGGCCCATCGGTCGAAGGAGCGGAGGGTGCGGGCCCGAACATCACGGCCCCGCCGGACGGCTGCCCCGGCGCCACCGGTTCGGCCCCTGCCGGTGGGCGGCCGGAACCCGCCGGTCCCGGCGTGGCGGTCCCGGTCTCCCCAGATGCCGCGCCCTGACCCGCCGTCGCCGCCGTGCCTCCACCCGCGGTCGGCACCGCGCCCCCACCAACCGTCGCCGCCGCACCTCCATCCGTCATCGGCGCCGCGCCCGCACCCGCCGTCGGCGCCGCACCCCCATCTGGCGCCGGGGTCCCGGATGTCACGGATTCGGCGGGCGACGGGCCCATGGCGGAGCACCCCGCGAGCGCGACGACGGTGACGGCGCAGCCCGCGAGCGTGAGGGCGGTGGCGAGGGTCGCCGGGGGTCGTGGGCTCATGCGTACCTCCGGATGGTCCAGGCGGCCGAGGAGAAGCGGGTCAGCGGGGAGATGCGGACGACGTCGCCGGTCTGTGGCGCGTGGACGACCTGGCCGCGTCCGATGTAGATGACGATGTGGCTGATGCCGCGCCCGTCGCGGTGGTCGATGCCGATGACGTCGCCGGGCAGCAGCCGGTCGCGGGGCACCGGGGTGCCGTACTCCGTCACCTGGGTGGCGGCGAGGTGCGGGAGCTGGACGCGTCCGCCCGAGGCGGCCCAGACGGCGTGCAGCACGAGGCCGCTGCAGTCGAAGCCGACGACGTCCGCCGCCCTGCCGATGCCGGGGGTGGGGCCGCTGGGGCCGCCGCCGCCCCAGGCGTACGGGGTGCCGAGCCAGCGCAGCGCGGTGGCCACCACGGCGCCGCCGAAGCTGGTGGCGCCGAACGCCGTGACCGACGTGTCGGTGTAGTGGGCGACACGGGCGAGGACACGGCGTACGTACTCCTGAGTCTCCGGGTACGGCGGGACGCCCTTGTGCCGCTCCACCGCGCCGGGCCCGGCGTTGTACGCGGCGAGCATGTTGGACGTCGTGTCCCCGGGCAACCGGGCGAGCCTGCGGGCCAGGGAACAGTCGTAGCGCGCCATGGCCATGATCGCGTCTTCGGGGTCGTCGGGGCTGGTGACGCCATCGCCGTCGGCGTCCCGGCCGTAGCTCGCCCAGGTGGCGGGCATGAACTGGGCCATGCCCTGCGCCCCCACGCTGGAGCGCGCCTTGGGCCGCCAGCCGCTCTCGGCCTCCACCTGCGCGGCGATGAGCGGCGGGCTGACGTGCGGGCACATCTGCCCCGCCCGGCTGAGCCACGCCTGGTAGGCGGCCGGGGCGCTGCCGGGACGGAGGGAGATCACCGGCCCCGCCCCAGGCGGCCGGCCGCTCACCAGCAGCACCAGTCCGATCACAAGAGCCAGAAATGTGGCCGTCGCCACCATGACCAGCTTTCCACCCTTATTCATGACGAACGCGCCCCAACGCCTCTCTTGTCGCCGCCATTTACCTTTGTCGAAGCCGGGATCATCGATACTCGTTCGCCGCCCGCG
Source organism: Nonomuraea fastidiosa (assembly GCF_042751225.1). Taxonomy (NCBI): domain Bacteria; kingdom Bacillati; phylum Actinomycetota; class Actinomycetes; order Streptosporangiales; family Streptosporangiaceae; genus Nonomuraea; species Nonomuraea fastidiosa. The sequence goes on along the minus strand of NZ_CP170570.1, from coordinate 3,534,835 downwards.
GCCATTGCGGGAACCGCACCGAGAAAGGTGTCGTTAGTGGCCGCGCGCGATTCCGCACAGTAAGGTTTTACCTGGTCAACGGCCGATGCTGCGAGATATTCGGATGGCGTCAGCCGCACAAATATCTGTTCCCGAGAAATAAGGCGGTCCTTGTCATTTCCTTTACCGGAAGATGCCCCGGCGCATTGTCACGGGGCCGGCGATCTACTCAGCGACTGATCACACCGGAGGACCCACATGACGCGTTTGCTGGCTGATGTGCTCGTGCTCGCCGGCGTCCCCGACCCTGGCATGGGGACGCCGCCGCCCGGTTCGGAGAAGCTGCTGACCGCGCTGGGCTGGGCGACGTGGATCGTCACGGGATTGTGCGTGGCCGGGGTGATGGGCGTGGCCGCCCGCATGGCGCTGATCCATCACCGTGGCGAGGGCGGCAGGCACGCGATCGGGCTGGCCTGGGTGATGGCCGCCTGCGTGCTGCTCGGTTCGGCCTCCGGCCTGGTGAGCGCCCTGCTGTCATGACGTCGACCAGCCGGCGATCCGCCGAGCCGCCCGATCTGTCCGCCCCGCCGCCTCCGAGCGAGCCGGCCGCGCCACGGACCTCGCGCGGCACGGCGTTCTGGGCGGCCGCCGTCTTCGTCGCGCTGACGGCGGCGCTGGCCGTGGCGGTGCTCGTACGCACTGAACGGCATCCCGCCGCCGACCGGCCGCCGCCCCGCGCGCCCGTTCCGTCACCGCCGCCGGCTCCGGCGGCCGCACCACCGACACCCTCCCTGCCTTCAACGCCCTCAACACCCCAGATGTCCTCCACCCCGTCCTCGCCGCAGTCCGCCGCAGGGCCTGGCCGGTGCCCCGCCACGCCCGGGACGGCCTCCCAGGAGCTGCCCGCGCAGCCGCCCGCCGACGTCACGTGGACGGTCTTCCACGGCGTCGCCGAGCCCGTCTCACGCGAGCACGGCCCGCACCGCGAGGAGGCCGACGTGCACCGCTGCTACGCCCACACGCCGACCGGCGCGCTGATCGCCGCCTGGCAGATCGCCACCCGGTTCGTCCTCGCCGACGACTGGCGCGGCGTCGTCGAGTCGCAGGTGCTGCCGGGTCCCGGCAGGGACGCCTACGTGGCCCAGCGCCGGCAGGTGCGCACCGGGCTCGACACCGGCGGCAAGGGCCAGCTCGCCGCGTACGCGATCGCCTCGTACACGCCCGAGGTGGCCACCGTCCAGCTCGTCTCCCGCTTCGCCGCCACCGGGCGGCTCCAGGTGAGCACCGTCACCGTGGTGTGGAGCGACGGCGACTGGCGGCTGCGGCTGCAGCCCGACGGGTCGGTCAGCCCGAGCGTGCAGGCGGTGACCTCGCTGGCGGGGTTCGTGCCGTGGAGCGGGGTGTGATGAGGACCGTACGAATGCTGTCACCAGAACCCGGGACGAGCCTGTGCGACCTGCCCGGATCCGACGTGGTCTGCGCGGGCACCGGCGGCGCCGCCGACGGCGCGGCGGGCGGCGGGGTGATCCACGAGCTGGCCGATGCGCTGCAGGAGGCCCAGGTCAAGGTCCTGAGCATGATGGCCGAGTTCTCGGGGAGCAGCGCCGCCGCGCCCGTGCTGTCCGACAGCGTCGGCCCCGTGGCCTGGCTGCAGGAGCGTACGCACTGGTACGTCGGCCTGCTCGCGGTGCTCGGCCTGGTCATCGCCGCCGGGCGGCTGGCACTGCGGCGGCGGGCCGAGCCGGCGATGCGGGCCACGGCGGGCCTGCTCACGCTCGCGGTGGTCACCGGCTGCGGCACGGCGGCGATGTCGCTGCTGGTCGAGGCCGGTGACGCCTACTCCGGCTGGATCATCGGCCAGGCCCTGGACAGCGCCGGCCTCGGCTACGACTTCGGCACCGCGATCACCCGGCTGGCCGGTCTGCAGAGCGTGACACTGCCTCCCGGGCTGATGATCGTGCTGGCGTTGGCCTCGATCGTCTCCTGCATCCTGCAGATCATGCTCATGCTGGCGCGCGTCGCGCTGCTCGGCCTGCTGGTCGGGATGCTGCCGATGGCGGCGGCGCTGAGCGGCACCGAGGCGGGGCGCGCCTGGCTGACCCGCATCGCCGTCTGGGCGCTCGCGTTCGCGCTGTACAAGCCCGCCGCGGCAACCGTCTACAGCTACGCCTTCCTCGCGATGGGCACCCCGTCGTCGGAGCTCGCGCAGATGTCCGGCCTGGTGGTGATCATTCTGGCGGTCGCGGCGCTGCCGGCGCTGATGCGGCTGCTCGCCCCGGTGGTCGGCGCGGTCAGCCGAGGCGGCGGCGATACCGTTCCCGCCATGGCGTACGCGGGCGTCGCCACGGGCGCCCGCATCCTGCCCGCGCTCGGGAGGAACCACGCCGCCGTCCCCGGGATGGACGCGGGCAGGACGGTGCGCCCGGCGGGGCCGACGGGCGCGCGGCCCACGACCGACCCCCGCGACTCCCGAGGCAAGGCCCCGAGCGCCCCGACGATCAGGAAGGCGGCCGCCGCCACCGCGGGCGGCACACCCCTACGAGAAGGAGAACCGGATGGCGACCGCTGACTCCGAGCGCACCTACGGCAACTGGCGCCGCCCGGCCAGCCCGGGGATCGGCGAGCTCGGCCTGCTGGGCACCCTGCTGCTGCTCGGCGGCCTGGTGGCCTGCGTCATCACCATGATGGTCTCGTTGCGGGCCGCGCTGGTCCTCGCGGCCGTGCTCGCGTTCGTGCTGGCGCCGATGCTGCTGCTGCGCGACCGGCACGGGCGTACCGGGCTGCAGATCGCCGTCGCCCGCCTGTCGTGGCTGCGCGGCCGCAGCAGCGGGCGGCACCTGTACCGGTCGGGGCCGCTCGGCCTCACCCACCGTGGCGCCTTCCAGCTTCCCGGCCTGGCCGCGGCCTCGCACGTCCTGGACGCCAAGGACTCTCGCGGCCGGGACTTCGGCCTGATCGTGGTGCCGGCGACGGGGCATTACACGGCGGTGTTCGAGGCGTCCGTCGAGGGGGCCGCGCTGGTCGACGGCGACCAGGTGGACACCTGGGTGGCGCACTGGGGGCAGTGGCTGGCGGGCCTGGCGTACGAGCCGTCGCTCGTGGCCGCCACCGTCACCGTCGAGACCGCGCCCGACCTCGGCACCCGCCTGCGGCGAGAGGTGGCCGACAACCTCTCGCCCGACGCCCCCGACCTGGCGGCGGCCGTGCTGAACGACGTCGTACGGACCTATCCCGCCGGTTCCGCGCAGGTCTCCACCCGGATCGCCGTCACGTACGCGGCCAACCCGCGCGGCGGCGGCCGGCCCCGTACCACCGAGGCCATGACCCGCGAGATCGCCACCCGCCTGCCCGGACTGACCGCCGGGCTCAGCATGGCGGGCGCGGGCGCCTGCCGTCCCATGACCAGCGCCGAGATCGCGGAGGCGATCAGGATCGCGTACGACCCCGCGAGCCACCGGCTGCTGGAGGCGGCCAGGTCGGGAGGCGAGCCGGTCGCCCAGCCCTGGGACCAGATCGGCCCGGCCGCCGCCCAGGAGTCCTGGGACCACTATCGGCACGACTCCGGCATCTCGGTCACCTGGGCGATGAGCGAGGCCCCCAGGGGCGAGGTGCTCGCCCCGGTGCTCACCGACCTGCTCGCCCCGCACCGCGACGTCGCGCGCAAGCGGGTCTCGCTGCTGTACCGGCCGTACGATCCGGGTAGCGCCGCCCGCCTCGTCGAGCGCGACCGCAAGGACGCCCGCTTCCGTATCGGCGGCGTCAACGCGGCCGCCCGCGACACCGTGGCCGTGGCCGCCGCCGACCAGAGCGCCCGCGAGGAGGCCAAGGGCGCGGGCCTGGTGCGCTTCGCGATGCTCGTCACCGCCACCGTCCCGCGTTTCGAGGACCTGCCGGCGGCCGTCGCCGCGATCGACACGCTCGCCCCATCCGCGCGGATCCGGCTGCGCCGCATGTACGGCGCCCAGGCCGCCGCGTTCGCCGCCGCGCTGCCGCTCGGCCTGGTACTGCCCGACCACCTGCGGATTCCCGCGTTCGTCAGGGAGACCATGTGACCGCCCCCGTCCCGGGAGGGAGCTGACCATGCCTCGGAGGACTTCCGCGTCACCGCCGCCCGTCCGGCGTCCTGGCGCGCGCGGGTACGCAGGGCGCGGCGGCGGCCGCGTGCCGTACGTCGAGGCTCCGCCCGAGTGGCGCGGCACCACCGTGCAGGTGTGCGGGCTGTGGCCGTTCGGGGTCGGGTCCAGCACGCCCGCGATCGGCGTGCCGCTCGGGCGCGAGCTGACCGGCGGCGCGACGCTGTGCTGCGACCCGATCTCCTGGTTCGCCCGCGCCGGGCTCATCCACAACCCGTCGGAGCTGGTGCTCGGCAAGCCGGGGCTGGGCAAGTCCACCTTGGTACGCCGCCAGATCGTCGGCCTGGCCGGCTACGGCGTGATCCCCCTGGTGCTCGGCGACCTGAAGCCCGACTACACCGACCTCATCGCCGCGATGGGCGGGCAGATCATCAAGCTCGGGCGCGGGCTCGGCGCGCTCAACGTCCTGGACCCCGGCGAGATCGGCGCCGCCGCCGCGCGGCTGTCCGGCCTCGACCGCGAACGGCTGCTCGCCGACGCGCACGGCCGCCGGCTCAACACCGTCTCGGCCCTCATCACGATCGTGCGCGGCCGTCCCGTCGCCGACACCGAACGCACCATCCTGTCGGCGGCGCTGCGGGTGCTGGACGAGCGCCACCCGGGTGTGCCCATCCTGCCCGACCTGATCCACGTCATCGACGTCGGCCCCGACCCGGTGCGCGCGGTCACCCTGGCGCGCGGCAGCGAGGAACGCTACCGGCAGGTCGTCGATCCCCTGCACGCGTCCCTGCTCGGGCTGCTTGACGGGCCGCTCGGCGACGCGTTCGCCCGTGACACCACCACCCCGATCCGGCTGGACACCCCCGCCGGTGCCTGCATCGACATCTCCGGCATCGACGAGGCCGATCAGGAGCTGCAGGCGGCCGTGCTGCTGGCCTGCTGGTCGGAGGGGTTCGGCGCGATCGAGGCCGCGCACGCCCTGGCCGACGCCGGCCTCGCCCCGCAGCGGCGCTTCTGGGTGGTGCTCGACGAGCTGTGGCGGGTGCTGCGGGCCGGGCGCGGCCTCGTCGACCGCGTCGACGCGCTCACCCGCCTGAACCGGCAGCGCGGCGTCGGCCAGGCGATGATCACCCACACGATGAGCGACCTGCTGGCCCTGTCGGAGGAGGCCGACCGCCTCAAGGCCCGGGGCTTCGCCGAACGCGCCGGCATGATCATCTGTGGTGGGCTGCCCGAGGCGGAGATGGCCGCGCTCACCCAGGTCGTCCGCATGTCCGCCGCCGAGCAACGCATGATCGTCGACTGGTCCACCCCGCCGAGCTGGGACAGCGCCCGCGACCGCGACGGCGAGCCGCCCGGCCGCGGGAAGTTCCTGGTCAAGGTGGGCGGCCGGCCCGGCATCCCGCTCCACATCGACCTCACCGCCGCCGAGCTCGCCGTCGATCGCACCAACAAGCGCTGGGCCCTGCCCGAGCCGCGACCCCCCAGGGACGCCTGAGCCCTGATGATCGTCTACCCTTCCGAGGATGGCGGATCTGGCGCTGCCCGATGCCCTGGCCGAAGTGGCCGGGATCGGCTTCGAGTGGGAGTGGGACGAGGAGGCCGACGAGGCCCGCGGCATCGACTTCGAGCCGTACGACCGGTTCGAGGCGCCCGAGCGTACGGCGTGGTGGCTGCGCCTGTGGACCGGGAACCCGGAGGTGGACGGCCGGGAGTTCCGCTTCTTCGGCACGACCGGGGGTGGCGGCTACGCCGGTTTCTGGCTCGTCCGGCCGGGCGCGGCCGTCTCCGAGCAGCCCGTCGTGTACCTCGGCTCCGAGGGCGAGCGCGGCGTGATCGCCCGCGACCTCGGGGACCTGCTCTGGCTCTTCGCCGCCGGCCTGGGCCCCGCCGAAGCCTTCGGCGACCCCGGCTGCGCCGCCGAGCCGAACGAGGGCTTCCGCGCGATCGCCGAACACCACGCGCCGGGTGGCCGCCGCTCACCGGCGGAGATCGTGGAGGCCGCCCGCGCGGAGTTCCCGCACTTCCCGGACGTCATCGACGCGATGTGCCGCTGACGCGCCCGATCAGGCGGGCACGGTGAGTCGCTGCGTACCGACGACGGAGACGAGCCTGAGCGCCTCCTCATCCGGAGAACCAGGCTCAGCCGTATAAATCACGACCTGCTGATCCCGATCGGAGATGTCCAGCACATTGCAGTGGAGCGTGACCGGCCCCACCAGCGGATGGCGCAGGGTCTTGCCCATGCTCGGCTCAGGCGAGACGTCGTGCGAGGCCCACAGCTCGGCGAACTCCGCACTCCCCTCCAGCAGCTCCGCCACCAGCTCCTCCACCTCGGCGACCCCTGGATAGCGCGCGGCGGCGGCCCGCAACCGCCGGGTCACCTCCCGCCCGAACGCCACCCGATCCTCCTCCATCAGGACAGGCAGCCGGGTCTCACCCTCGCGCGGACCGAGAAAGGCGTACCGGACGAGGTTGCGATCACGCCGCGACAACGCGGAGAAATCGATGAGCAGAGCCGCCGCAAGGTCGTTCCAGGCGATCACCTCGTAGGTCGCCGACAGCACGAGCATGGCGGCCTGCGGCAGGCGTTCCAGCAGCTCGAAGACGCTACGGTGCACGTCGCGGCACGGTCCGGGCGGCGGTCCCGGCGGCGCACGCGCCCTCCGGAGCCTCGGCGGACGCCGGGACGGCGGCTGCACCGGCGACCAGCAGGCCGGCGGCGACGGCGAGGGGGAATCTCATCGGTGCTCCTTCAACGGGTTGGTGTCCGCCCAGCGGCTGTCCCTGATCGCGGTGTACGTCAGGAGCCCGCTGTCCGCGGCGGATCGGACTTCGAGGGAAAGGGGCCTGCCGGAAGCCGGGTCGATCACCAGCCGGGTCCTGGTGGCCCCCCGGTAGTCCGGCGGCGCGAACTCGCCGGAGTCGTACTCGACCGCCTGCCCGGCCCGGCCCAGCACGTCGGTCGTCACCCCTACCGTCCCCGTGGCAGCTCTCGTCAAAGCCCGCACCACAACGTTCAGCTCTTCCCGGGCCACCCACCCCGACGGCATGACCGGCACCTGGAACAGCTCGCCACGAACCCGCCGCCCAGCCGGCCACGCCGACCAGACGATCAGTAACGTCACCGCGACAAGGCCGGCGATCAACGCCCACCGATACGCCGTAACCCCGTCGGGCAGATGATCACTGACCACATTGACCGGTGAGCACCACCAGCGTCCCGATCACCGCACCCGCAGCGCGCCGTCTCCGACGAGCCACAACCCACCTCGACGCCATGGCGGCCCCCGCACCGCTTCCGCCCCGATCAGCGCTCACCGTACTCGGCACGTCTCAATCCGCGCGACGTGGATTCGATCATGCAGCGGCATGATGCGTCTCCGTCGCCCCACTTCACGCTCTGGCGACGGCGCTCCTCTCCCGGAGGGATCACCCCACCGATCACCTCTCGTCAGCTCGCTTGCTGCCGGCCGTGTAGAGGCATCGGCCCCGGCGAACCTCCGGTGGCGATGCTGCCCGATCGTGTGCCCGTTCCGGTGCCCGTCAGACCTGGGCGCCCACGACCTCCAGCAGGCGCAGCCGCTCGGCCGTCTCACTGCCCTCCGCCGCCGTGAAGGCCATGATCCGCAGATCGGTGCCGAGCGCCGCGAGGATGTCGCAGTCGAGGGTGAGTTCGCCGACGCTCGCGTGCCGGACCGTCTTGGTCAAGGGCTCGTGCACACCCACCACGCCGGAGTCCCACAGCGCCGCGAAGTCCTCGCTCCGGGCACGGAGCTCATCGATCAGTGCGGCCAGTCCGGCGTCCTTCGGATAGCGAGCCGACGCCGCCTTCAAGTCGGATACGAACGCGGCGCGGTGACCCGTCTCCCTGCTCACCGCCTGGGGGTATCCGGCGGGCGGCTCCACGAAGGACCACCACACCGCGTTCCTCCCGAAGCCGCGCTGCGCGGGCGGGTTGCCGAACAGCGCGGCCCACAGCCGGTTCCACGTGATGAGGTTCCATGCGGCGTCGTACACGCTCAGCGGGGTGCCGGTCAGCCGATCCAGCAGGCGCTGGACGCCTGCCGGCACATGGTCGGAGATCTGCCCGGGGCCCGGCACCGCCTGACCGGCGAGCACGAAGAGGTGCTCACGTTCCGCCATCGTCAGCCGCAACGCCCGAGCCAGCGCGGACAGCACCTGCGGGGACGGGTTCGTCGACCTGCCCTGTTCGAGCCGCACGATGTAGTCGACGGACAGGCCGGCGAGCTGGGCGAGCTCCTCACGCCGCAGGCCGGGCGCGCGGCGTCCTCCGTCGTCCGGCAGGCCGACCTCGGCCGGTTTCGTACGATCCCGCCAGGCGTGCAACGCCCTGCCGAGATCCGTGGATCCGGTCATCTCCCCAGTATGGGCATTCGGCCCTGTCCCGTCGTGGTACTGCGGGTCCACTGGCTGTGGCGGGCACTGGCTGATGCCCGCGGGTCCGCGGAAGGTGGACGCACCGGCCGACGGGCGGTGGCCGGCGGGGACCCACTCGCCGGTCGGGACCGAAGGAGCACGTTCATGAAGTATCGCAACCTCGGGCGTACCGGGATCAAGGTCAGCCCGTACGGACTGGGCACGCTGATGTTCGCCAGCCAGATGGGCAACGACCCGGACGAGTCGGTCCGGATCATCCACAAGGCGATCGACGCCGGGATCAACCTCATCGACACCGCCGACCGCTACGCCGACTCCGAGGACATCGTCGGAAAGGCACTCAAGGGCCGCCGTGACGAGGTCGTCCTGGCCACCAAGGTCGGCCTGCCCATGGGCGAGGGCGTCAACCAGCAGGGCGCCTCCCGCCGCTGGATCACCGCCGCCGTCGAGAACTCCCTGCGCCGCCTCGGCACCGACCACATCGACGTCTACCAGCTCCAGCGGCCCGACCCGGACACCGACCTGGAGGAGACGCTCTCCGTTCTGACCGACCTCGTCAGGGCAGGCAAGGTACGCGTGATCGGCTCCTCGACGACGCCCGCCTCGATGATCGTGCAGGCCCAGTGGGCCGCCGGACGCGCCGGGCTGCAGCGGTTCCGCACCGAGCAGCCGCCGTACTCGCTCCTGAACCGCGGCATCGAGCGGGAGGTCCTGCCGCTGGCGCAGGAGTACGGCATGGGCGTCATGGTGTGGGGTCCGTTCGGCCAGGGCCTGCTCACCGGCCGGGTGCGCAAGGGCGGCGGGAACGACCTCAAACGCGTCCGGTTCTCCCGCCACCTGTCCGACGAACGCCGCATCGACGTCGTCGAACAGCTCATCCCGCTCGCCGAGGAGGCCGGCCTGCCCATGACCCACCTGGCCATGGCGTTCACCATCGCCCACCCGGGCGTCACCGCCGCGCTCCTCGGCCCGCGCACCATGGAACACCTCGACGACCTGCTGGCCGGGGCCGACGTCGAGCTGTCCGACGACATCCTCGACCGGATCGACAAGATCGTCCCACCGGGCACCGACGTCACCGCGCTCGACCAGGAGTACAAGCCGCCGGCGCTGCTCGACCCCACCCTCCGCCGCCGCCCCGCCGGGCTCCGCTCGGCGGCCTGAGCGCTCGAAGGCCTGCCCTGGGGGTGGTCCGGCCCTGGCACACGGCAAGCCGGCGTACGAGGCAAGGCTCAGCACGACCCGCTCACCGCTCAGGAACGGCAGCGTGAGTTGAGCGGAACGCACTGACCCCGACCGACGCCTTCGCGACCGCCATCAATTTCGCGGATCGCGGGCACGGGGCTCGAAGCCATCGATCGAGGACTGCGATGTCTTCGTTGGTGAGTCCTCGAAACGGCTCCACGTGGTGAAGGAGTGCCCGGCCGCTGTGGTGCGTGGAGACCCAGGTGCGATCGGCGTCGGTGATCTCGTCGTCGACCCAGGCGAACGAGCGTCCGGCCGCCCATGTCACCAGGGTGCGGGTCTTCCAGCAGAGCCCGAACCATCGGTCTTCGCGCTCGTGCTCGCCGGATGTCTCCGGCCAGGTCACGACCGGCAGGCGTGGCAGTCCGATTCGGGGTGCTATCTCGGCGTTCGCCTCCTCTTCCCAGGTGGTGGCCCAGACGAGATCGCAGGGCAGCGCCGCCAGCCTTCCCGGCCGGCGCGCCAGCGTCGGCCCGCTCAGCGACCTTCGATTCGACCACTCAGGCAGGGTACGTCCCCGAGCCGATCCACAGGCTCTGATCATCGCTCCCGGTCGTCGAGCGACCGAACGGGGCGGGGCAGCGTGGTGAGCATGCCGACGAGGGCGTCGAGTGCCCAGTCCCGCCACCGCGCATGGCTCCAGCCGCGGTCGCGGACCAGCAGGTTGTACGTCTCGGGGGACAGGACGGTCAGCGCGACGTCGGCCGCGAGCTCGCTGGTGAGCCCGTCGCGCAGGGGCGTCTTGCGGGCGAGCGCTTCGGCGAAGACCCGGAGTACGGTGAGGCGTTGCCGGAGGTTCGTGGACCAGACCGCGGCGAGGTCGGGATCGGCGGTGGCGGCACTGCGTACGACGTCCAGGAGGGCGGCCGCACGGAGGTAGATGTCCCCGGCGCCGGCCACCTGGCGGCGGAGCTGCCCGAGCGGGTCCGGATCGGCGATCGCCTCCCGCGCCCAAGAGCGTTCGAGGGTGGGCACGGGCTCGTCGTCGCCCGCGACAGCCACATCCAGGGCCGCGGTGAGAATGGCCCGCTTGGTGCTGAAAGCGTAGTAGACGGTCTGCTCGCCCACGCCTGCCTTGGCCGCGATGGCGTTGATGCTCGTGCCGGCGTAGCCGGTCGTGGTGAACAGTTCGGTGGCCGCCGCCAGGATGCGGGCGCGCGTCGCCCTGGCCCGTGCGGCCCTGCCGTCGCCTTTCCTCGCCGTACGGATGCCGCTGTCGTGTCGTGGTGCCGTGCTCACGACTTGACTATAGCGTCACTACAAAAACATTCTTGTAGTGTGACTACGAAAAGATCGGTCCTCATCCTCGGCGGGTACGGCGCGGTCGGCCGCGAGGCCGCCCTGGCCCTGGCGGAACGCCCTGGCACGAAGGTGATCGTCGCCGGACGCAATCCGGCTCAGGCCCGGCCCATCCCCGGTGTGACATCGGTACGCGTGGACGCCGCCGACCCCGCCGATCTGGCCGCATCGCTGAATGGCGTCACGACGGTGCTCATGTGCGCCGAGACCGGCAACGCGTCGGTCGCCCGCACCTGCCTGGAACGCGGCATCGGCTATGTCGACGTATCGGCCTCGCCTGACGTGCTGGCCGCGATCGAGGAACTGGACGATCTCGCCACGGCGCGCGGCGCGACCGCCGCCCTGAGCGTCGGGCTCGTACCCGGCGTCTCCAACCTGCTGGCCCGCGTGGTCGCCGAGCGCTCGCCCGGCAACGGCCTCGACATCGGCGTGCTGCTCGGCTCGGGAGAGCGGCACGGCTCGGCGGCGATCGCCTGGACCCTGGACGGGCTCGGCACGCTCAACGGCTCCTGGACGATGACCTTCCCCGAGCCGTACGGCGCGCGCACCGTCCACCGCTTCCCCTTCTCCGACCAGTACACGCTGCCCCGGACGATCGCCGTGCCGTCCGCCCGCACGGGCCTGTGCCTTGACTCCCGCCTCTTCACCACGATGCTCGCCGCCGCCCGCCGCCCCGCGATCGCCGGGCTACTGCGCCGCCCCCGCGTACGACACCTGCTGCTCAAGACCCTGGAGAAGGTCCACCTCGGCAGCGACGGTTTCGCCGTGACGGTCACCGCCGGCACCGCGCGGGCGTCCTTCAGCGGGCGCTCACAGAGCCGCGCGACCGGCCGCGCCGCCGCCCTGCTCGTCCGCCACCTGCCGCAGGCGAAGGCCGGCGTGCACCACATCGAGCACCTGGTGGACCCGATCACCTTCCTGACCGAGCTGGCCGCCGAAGGTTTCGCCCTCGACATCGACGGCCGGCGCCATGGAGAGTAAGGCCGCCGGTAGGACCCCCAAGCGCCTCGAACTCAGAACCCACGGATCAAGGCCGGCGGACATCACGTCACCGCGCACCGACGGGCACAGCGTCGCCGCAGGGCAATCAGGCCCCGTCCGCCGAGTGCTCCCCACGCACGTGGGGATCTCACGAGCCCTCTCGTGGGGCCCACGCGTAGTCCCCGGCGTCAAGCGCTCGGCCCGCAACCGGTGCTGATGCGGCGCCTCGGCTACGACTCCTACCTGGCGCAGGGCGGCGACTGGGGCGGCGTGGTGGCCACCCGCATGGGGAAGCAGCGCCCCGACGGCCTGCGCGCCGTCCACCTCAACTTCCCCGAGTTCCTCGCCCTGCCGCCGGCCGGCGACGAGCCGACCCGGGAAGAGGCCGCGGCCCTGGCCCAGGGCGAGACGTGCGCCCATGTCCACTCCGGCTACCACCTGCTGCAGCGCACCCGGCCGCAGACCATCGGCTACGCCCTGACCGACTCCCCGGCGGGTCAGGCCGCCTGGATCTACGAGAAGTTCCTCGATTGGGCCGCCCCCCGGCGCCTTCACCCTGGACGAGAGGCCGTACGCGGCGGCAAAGAGCCGCGACAGTATGTCCGACGCCCTCGCAACAGCCCTCCCGGCCCTGACAAGAGACAAGCCCGGACGCCCGGACCCAGCACTCCTCCGCAAGGCCCTACGCCACTACGTCCTGCTCCCCGAGGCCAAACGCCCGGATATGCCCGCCGACATCGCACGGGCCGTCCGCTGGCTGGAGACCGCATCGCTCACCATGCAGGATCTCAACGACACCAAGGCGGTCCGCCCGGCCCTGGACGCCCTCGCGCTCCGCCTCGACGGCAAGCAGGCCGGCGCCAACACGATCCGGCGCAAGCGCGCCGTCCTGCACCACCTCTTCGAGTACGCCGTCGAGCTGGAAGAGCTGCCGTCCAACCCGCTGCACCGCATCAAGTGGAAGGTCCCCAAGACGACCGAGACCGTGGATCCGCGGGTCGTGGTCAACCCCCGCCAAGCCCGGGAACTCCTGATCGCGCTCACCTACGTGGGCAAGCGCCAGCGCAACGGCAAGGGCCGGGGCCGGCGGCTGATGGCCATGTTCGCCTGCATGTACTTCGCCGCGCTCCGCCCCGCCGAAGCGGTCGGTCTCCGCGAGCAAGACTGCCACCTCCCAGCCGAGGGCTGGGGTCACATCACGCTCGACAGCTCCCGCCCCGAGGTCAACCGCCGCTGGACCGACACCGGCGACACCCACGAGCTACGCGGCCTCAAACACCGGGGCCAAGACGACGTCCGCCGCATCCCCATCCCTCCAGAACTGGTGAAGATCCTCCGGCAACACATCGAGGAATTCGGCGTGGCCCCGGACGGGCGGCTGTTCCGCAGCGAACGCGGCGGCGTGGTCGCCTCGACGGCCTACACCGAGGTCTGGCAGGAAGCCCGCACCCTCGCCCTCACACCCGCCCAAGTCGCCTCGCCGCTCGCCCGGCGACCGTATGACCTTCGCCACGCTGCCGTCTCGCTCTGGCTCAACGGCGGTGTCCCGGCCCCGGAAGTCGCCGCCCGCGCCGGCCACGGGGTGGACGTGCTGCTGCGGGTCTATGCCAAGTGCATCGACGGCCAGGAGGAGATCGTGAACCAGCGGATCGCGGACGTCCTCACCGCATGAGATCACGATCCGAACTCGAAAGGCCCCGGCTCCCCCGGGGCCTTTCGCCGTTCCCGGGGCCTCGCCATCCCGCGAAGCCCCCGCAACACGGGCCTCGACCTGGGGGAACGCCCCTCAGCTCCATCCCGCGTATATCCCGCGACCACCGACAACGGGCCGCTCAGGGCTGCCTCTGGCTGCATACCCCGGAAATGCAGAAGAGGCCCCGTAGGGCCTCTGAGCTGCACTTACTGCTGGTGGCAGGTGCAAGGTTCGAACTTGCGTAGGCTGAGCCGACGGTTTTACAGACCGCTCCCTTTGGCCACTCGGGCAACCTGCCTTGCCATCCGCTCTCGCGGCGACAGAAAGAAGGATAGCGGACTTCGGAGGTGTACGTGACACCGGTTTGTCCCGGAGCCGGATCTAATCTGATCTAGGCGGCCCTGACGCCGCCCCGGACTGCGACCGAGCGCTCCCCGGACGCCCCGCGCGGCGCCCCGAACGGCCCAGGCGGTACTCCTGGACGCCCCCGCGCGGGGTGCCACGGGTGCCGCCCAAGCCGGAGGCCCGGACACGCCCCGTGCGGAGCCCCGGGCGGCCACGCCCAGGAAGCCCGGCCGGCCCGGTGCGGAAAGCCTGGCGCCGGCACGGTGGCCGGCCCGATGTGGGAAGCCCAGACAGCGGCCCCGAGCCAACGAGGCGCGAAGGGGAGGTCTCGGGCGTACGGGAAGGGTCGCCGTACGACGTGACCAAGGGGGCGCGAACCTGCACGGCGGGCCGATGCTGGCTAGGCTCGTGCGCTGGGTCCGTACGTTCGAACGGCCGGGCCGGTTTCACCGCAGCTGAGAGGATGGGTGCTTTGGCCGATTCATCTTTCGACATCGTTAGCAAGATCGACCGGCAGGAGGTCGACAACGCGCTCAACCAGACGGTCAAGGAGCTGGGGCACCGCTTCGACTTCAAGGGGACCGGGGCGAGCATCAGCTGGTCCGGGCAGAACAACATCGAGCTCAAGGCCAACAGTGAAGAGCGCGTCAACGCGGCGTACGACGTGTTCAAGGAGAAGGTGATCAAGCGCGGGCTGTCGCTGAAGATCCTGGACGCGGGTGAGCCGAAGCTGTCCGGCAAGGAGTACCGCCTGCTGGTGAGCCTCAAGGAGGGCATCGACCAGGAGCACGCCAAGAAGATCTCCAAGATGATCCGTGACGAGGGTCCGAAGGGGGTCAAGGCGCAGATCCAGGGCGACGAGCTGCGGGTCAGCTCCAAGAAGAAGGACGACCTGCAGCAGGTCATCGCCATGCTCAAGGGCAAGGACCTGGACATCGCCCTGCAGTTCGTGAACTACCGCTAGCCGGTCCGCGGGCATGCTGCGCCGGCTCGTACGATCGCGGAGAGCGTATTCGGGGCATGCGGCGACCCATCGCGCCGTGTGCCCCGAGCCGCCTCATAACGATCCGGTAAGCGGTGCGTATGCTCCATAGGCGTGGCGAAAATTCCCCTGCGCCGGTTCACGGCCCGCGTGCTGCCCATCGACGAGAATGACCGCGTTCTCCTCCTGCACGGTCTCGATCCGGCCCAGCCGGACAGGCGGTTCTGGTTCACCATCGGCGGGGCGCGCGAGGACGGTGAGACGCTCCAGGAGGCGGCGGCGCGCGAGCTGTACGAGGAGATCGGCGTCAGGGCGCGGCCCGAGGAGTTCACGGGGCCGCACGCCGAGGCGCTGGTCGAGTTCGAGTGGGGCGATTACGCCTTCACCCAGGATCAGGCGTTCTTCGCGATCCGGCTGGGCGGGCAGGCGGCGGTGTCGTTCGATCACATGGAGCAGATCGAGAAGGACACGACGCTCGGGCACCGCTGGTGGAGCGCCGAGGAGCTGGACGCCACCGACGAGACCGTCTACCCCGAGGACCTCGCGGTGATCCTGCGGAAGATCACCACGGGTCCGTAGAGGCGTCAGCGGCGGTAGCCCGCCATCCGCTCGAGGCGGGCCACCCGCTCGGAGGTGGGCGGGTGGGTGGAGAACAGGCGGCCGAAGCCGGAGCCGCTGAACGGGTTCGCGATCATCATGTGCGAGGCCGAGGTCAGGCGGCTGTTCTCGGGAAGCGGAAGCCGGCGCGCGCCCATCTCGATCTTGCGGAGGGCCGAGGCCAGCGCGAGCGGGTCGCCGGTGAGCCGGGCGCCCGATTCGTCCGCTTGGTACTCCCGCGTACGGGAGATCGCCATCTGCACCATGGTGGCCGCCACCGGCCCCAGCACCATCATCAGCAGCGCGCCGACGAAGCCCGGCCCCTCGTCGTCGTCCGAGCCGCCGAAGAACACCGACACGTAGCTGAGCCAGGTGATCATCGTGGCGAGCGCGCCGGCCACCGAGGAGATCAGGATGTCGCGGTTGTAGACGTGGGACAGCTCGTGTCCGATCACGCCGCGCAGCTCGTCTTCGTTCAGCAGCTGGGTCAGCCCGTACGTGACGCACACGGCCGCCTTGCGCGGATTTCTGCCGGTCGCGAACGCGTTGGGCTGCACCGTCGGCGAGATGTACAGCCGCGGCATGGGCTGGCGGGCCTGCGTGGACAGCTCGCGGACGATCCGGTAGAGGGTGGGCTGCTCGACCTCGCTGACCGGCCTGGCGCGCATCGCCGACAGGGCGATGCGGTCGGAGAAGAAGTACGCCACGCCGTTGCTCGCCAGGGCGAGCACGAGCGCGATCCGCACACCGGTGCCGCCGCCCAACCACGCGCCCACCGCGAGAATCAGCGCCGACAGACCGCCGAGCAACACGGCGGTGCGCAGACCGTTGTGGTGCAAGGTCCCCCCCTTCGTGGTCCGGGTTCCACCACGTCCAACGTCGATGGCCCGGCTCTTCGTTCCCCAATGTGCTCACGTGGAGGCGCAGCGCGACGCGCCGGGGTCTCAGGCCAGGGCCGATGTTTCAGGCCGGGGGCGGGTTTCACGAGCCAGGATCGAGGGCTCAGGTCAGGGAGGCCATGTCGAGGACGAGCTGCGGCGCGAGTGAGAACAGCACGGCCGCCACCACGGCCACGCCCATGGCGTACCAGGCGGTGGCGGGCGGCGAGAGCGGCGCCCGGCTGCCGGGTGCGAACAGGCGGGCGGTCCAGACGGCGTAGTAGTAGAGGCCGATCACGGTGTTGACGGCCAT
Organism: Nonomuraea fastidiosa; assembly: GCF_042751225.1. Taxonomy (NCBI): domain Bacteria; kingdom Bacillati; phylum Actinomycetota; class Actinomycetes; order Streptosporangiales; family Streptosporangiaceae; genus Nonomuraea; species Nonomuraea fastidiosa. Next base: position 3,518,049 of record NZ_CP170570.1, on the reverse strand, counting down.
GACGAGCGCCAGCCAGCCGGCGCCGCCCGCGACGATCTCGCGGAAGACGAACACCTTCGCGAACAGCCCGGCCAGCCCCGGCGGCAGGCCGGCCAGGCAGATCAGGCAGAACGCCAGCGCCAGCCCGGCCGCGGGGCGCCGGAACACCAGGCCGCGGTAGTCGTCGAGCTCGGTTTTGGAGACGAGCATGACGACGGTGAACGCGCCGAGGTTCATGGCGGCGTAGATGACGAGGTACGCGATGGACGAGCGCACCGCGGCCGTGCCCGTGACCGCGAGCGGCGCCAGGATGTAGCCGGACTGCGCGACCGAGGACCACGCGAGCAGTCGTACGACGGAGTGCTGGCGCATCGCGAGCAGGTTGCCCGCGGTCATGGTGAGCGCGGCCACGATGCCGACGATCGGCGCCCACGTGGCCGCCTGCCCGCCGAGCGCGGCGACCAGGACCAGGATCAAACCGGCGAAACCGGACGCCTTCGAGATGACCGAGAGCAGCGCGGCGACCGGGATGGGCGCGCCCTGGTAGACGTCGGCCGCCCATGAGTGGAACGGCACCGCGGCGATTTTGAACGCGAACCCGGCGACCACCAGCACCACGCCGACCGTGACGACCGCGGGCAGGCCCTCAGGGGCCCCAGGAGCCGCCACCTGGCCACTGAACACTCCGGACAGGCGGGACAGGTAGACCGTGCCCGAGATGCCGTACAGGAGCGACACGCCGAACAGCATGATCGCGGTTGAGACCACCGAGACCACGAACAGCTTCACCGCCGCCTCCGACGCGCGGCCGTCGTAGCGTTTGAGCGCGGTGAGGGCGAAGACCGGGAGGGAGACCAGTTCGAGCGCGACCACGAGCATGATCAGGTCGCGGGAGGCGGGCAGGGTGACGGCGCCGACGATGGTGCACAGCAGGAGGAAGTACCACTCGCCGACGGGGATGCCGCCGCCGGCCAGCTCGGTCATCGACATCAGGACGACCACCGCGGCGGCCACCAGCACCAGCCCGGCGAAGACCAGCGTGAACCCGTCGGCCACGAACGAGCACGTCGCCGCCGTGCCACCGAGCCGCTGCGGCACGCAGAACGTCGACCTCGAGCCCGTTCCCGCCGCCTGAGCGACCACGAACCCGGCCGCGACCGCGATCCCCGCCAGCGCGAGCACCCCGCTGAGCACCGGGCGGGCCGGCAGGAACGCGTCGAGCAGCAGCACCAGGGCCGCCGACAGGGCGAGCACCAGCGGGGGCGCGATCACGAAGTAGTCGATCTGCTGGATCATGACAGTGCTCCCAGCAGCGCCTGCACGGGGGGTGTGGTCAGGGAGAGCAGCAGGCCCGGCCAGAGGCCGAACAGCAGGGTCAGGACCACCAGCGGGGTCCAGGCCAGCCACTCGTTGGGCTTGACGTCGATCGTCGCGCCGGGCGGAAGCGCGGCGTCCGTACGTCCCGCCACGCCGGTCGTCGCATCAGGCGGAAGCGCGTCCGTACGCTCCGCGACGCCGGTCGTCGAACCAGGCGAAAGCGCGGCATCCGCACGCTCCGCCACGTCGGTCGTCGCACCCGGCGAAAGCCCGGCATCCGTACGCTCCGCGACCGCGATCGCCGCGCCGCCGCCCGAGCCGGTCACCGCGCCGGCCCCGTGTCAGTCGCCGCGTCAGTCGCCGCGTCAGTCGCCGTGTCAGCCGCCGGGCCGGTCTCCGCCTCGTCCGCCGCACGCGGCCGTCCGTGGGTGACGCGCGACAGCATGACCAGGAAGTACGCGGCCGTCAGGACCGCGCCCAGTCCCCCGATCACCATGTACGTGAGGAACAGCCCGCGCGGCAGCGCGTCAGCGGGCTGGAACGCCCCGAGCAGGGCCAGCATCTCGCCCCAGAACCCGGCCAGCCCCGGCAGTCCCAGCGAGGCGATCGCCGCGAACGTCAGCAGCGAGCCCAGCCTGGGCAGCCGCGCCAGCAGGCCGCCGCCCAGGGCAGGCATGTCGGCGGTGTGGTGGCGTTCCTTGATCGCGCCTGCCAGGAAGAACAGCAGGCCGGTGATGAGGCCGTGAGCGACGTTCGCGAAGAGCGCGCCGTTGGTGCCGACCGGGGTGAGCGTGGCGAAGCCGAGCAGGACGAAGCCCATGTGGCCGATCGACGAGTACGCGATCATGCGTTTCAGGTCGCGCTGGGCCAGGCAGGCGAGGGCGCCGTACACGATGCCGACCACCGCGAATGCCCCCAGCCACGGGGCCGCCGCCTCCGCGCCCTCGGGCAGGACGGGGATGGCGATCCGGGCGAAACCGTACGTGCCCATCTTCAGCAGCACGCCCGCGAGCAGCACCGACCCGACGGTGGGCGCCTCGGTGTGTGCGTCGGGCAGCCACGTGTGCAGCGGCCACATCGGCGTCTTGACCGCCAAGCCCGCCCCGATCGCCACGAACGCCAGGATCTGTACGGACCTCGACATCCCGGCCCCGTGGGAGGCGTTGAGCGCCACGATGTCCAGCGTGCCCGCCTGCGCCCACACCAGCAGCAGGCCGAGCAGCATGACGACCGAGCCGAGCAGCGTGTAGAGGATGAACTTGACCGACGCCGCCCTGCGTCCGTCCCCGCCCCAGATGCCGATCAGGAAGTACATCGGGATGAGGACGATCTCGAAGAAGACGAAGAACAGCAGCAGGTCGAGCGCCAGGAACGTGCCGATCATGCCGACTTCGAGCACGAGCAGCGTGAACACCAGCGCCCGCGGCCTGGCGTTCATGAACTCGCGTGCGGTGCCGCGCCCCCAGCACAGGTAGACGAAGCACAGGAACGTCAGCAACGCCGTCAGCGTGATCAGCGGCAGCGAGATGCCGTCGACGCCGAGGTGGAACCGCATCCCCAGCCCTGGCACCCACGGCAGGTCCAGCTCGTACTGGATCGCGGCCGGGCGTCCGTAGTCGAAGGCCGCCACGAGCACGAGGCTCGCGGCCAGCGTGACGGCCGACAGGATCAGTCCGTACGGGCGGAGCACGGGGTGCAGGGCGCGCGGCGCGATCAGGAGCATCAGGGCCCCCAGCAGGGGCACGGCAAGGAGGACGACCGGGATCCACGCCATCATGTGAACACCACCGCCCCCACTGCGATCAACAGGACCCCGGCCAGGAGGCCGCTCACGTAGAGCTGGACGTTGCCGTTCTGGGCCAGGCGCAGCACCCCTGACAGGCCGCGGGCGGCCCTGCCTGAGCCGCGTACCGCGCCGTCCACGACCGTGTCGTCCGTCCTGACCACCCCTGTGGACAGGGCCAGGATCGGGCGGACGAACAGGGCCGCGTACGCGGTGCCGACGTAGAACGCGCGCTCGCACGGCGCCTGCAGCGGCCCGAGGAGGCGGGCCGGGTCGGCGAGGGGGTCGCTGCGCCAGAACGCGTAGACGACGCCCGCGCCCAGCACCGCGAGCACCACGCTGACGGCGGCCACGCCGAGCTCGACGTGCAGGTCGCCCGCGAACCCCAGCATCAGGGCGGGCACGGCCAGGACCGCGACGGGGACGAGCATCGTGCGCGGGGCTTCTCGGGCGTCCACGACATGGGCGGTGCCGGGCTCCGGCTCCTTGAGCGCCACGGCTCTCGGTTCGCCGAAGAACGTGCGCAGCCAGGCTCTGGTGGCGTACGCGCCGGTGACGGCCACGGTCGCGAGCGCGCACCCGTACAGGAGAAGCGCCGCAGCGTCGGTGAGGCTCTGGCCGGACAGAGCGTCGTCCATCGCGGACAGCAGGCCGTCCTTGCTGAAGAAGCCGCTGGCCGGCGGGAGGCCCATCAGGGCGGCGAACCCGATTGTCATCGCCACGAACGTCACCGGCAGCTCCCTGCGCAGGCCGCCCATCCGCGTCATCAGGTTGGAGCCGACGTGGTGGATCACCACGCCCGCGCATAGGAACAGCAGCGCCTTGAACGCGCCGTGCGTCAGCAGGTGGAAGACGGCCGCGGTGTCGGAGCCTGCCGCGAGCCCGCCGGCCATGTAGGCGAGCTGGCTGACCGTGGAGTAGGCGAGGACGCGCTTGAGGTCGTCCTGGGCGAGCGCGGCCAGCGCGGCCCCCAGCATGCCGAGCGCCGCGATGACGGCGAGCACGTCGAGCGTGGGCCGCGCGGCCACGAACGCCGGGAACAGCCTGGCCACGATGAAGATGCCGGCCGCGACCATCGTGGCGGCGTGGATCAGCGCGCTGATCGGGGTCGGGCCCGCCATGGCGTCCGGCAGCCACGTGTGCAGCGGCACCTGGGCGCTCTTTCCCGCGACGCCCGCCAGCAGCAGCATCGTGGCCGTCACGAGCGTCGCCGCGGACATCTCGGGCACCTTCGCCAGGACGTCCGCGATGCGGAAGCTGCCCGCCCCCATGCCCAGCACGAAGATGCCGAACAGGAAGCCGACGTCGCCCAGGCGGGTCACGAGGAAGGCCTTCACCGCGGCGCGCGAATTGCCGCGATCCTCCCACCAGTGGCCGATGAGAAGGTATGAGCAGAGGCCCATGATCTCCCAGCCCACGTAGAGGACGAGGAGGTCGCCCGCGTACACGACGAGGAGCATCGCGCTGGTGAACAGGCTGACGAAGGCGCTGTAGGAGGGGTAGCGCGAGTCGTCTTTGAGGTAGCCGACCGAGTAGACCTGTACGGCCAGCGCCACGAGCGTCACCAGGACGCCTAGGACGGCGGAGAGCGCGTCGGCCTGGAGGGTCAGGGAGATCGGGACGCCGCCGGTGATGATCGTGCCGTAGGTCTGGCCTGTGGGTGGGGGGTGCTGGGCCCCCGTGAAGTAGGAGAAGCCCGGCGTCCACGCCAGCCAGACGGCCAGCACGGCTGAGGCTGCGGTGGGGACGACGGCGATCCACGCCGCCCTGCGGGAGCCAGCGGTACCGGCAGTGCCGGCGCGGGAGCCAGGGGCACCAGCAATGCCGGCGCGGGAGCCAGCCGTACCGGCAGTGCCGGCAGCGGTTGTGCCGTCGGTACCGGCAGTGTCGGCTGCGTCAGCCGCGCGAGCGGCGCCTGTGGTGCCCGCCGGTGGCCTGCCGGGACGCCAGCGGGAGAGCAGCAGACCGGCCGCCGCGGCGACGAACGGCAGAAGCACGGCCAGCAACGGGAAGTTCGTCATCAATCACCACCGCCTCGGTTGACGCGGTGCTCGGACTCCTCCGGGAGGTGCTCGGCAGGCTGATCCGCCTGCAGGCCGCGCTCCGCAGGACCATCCGGCTGCAGGCCGTACTCAGCAGGACCATCCGGCTGCAGGCCGCGCTCCGCAGGACCATCCGGCTGCGGGGCGCGCTCCGCAGGATGATCCGGTTGCGGGCCCGAGGCGGGTCCAAGCCGTGCAGCGGCAACGCCCGGCTCAGAAGCAGGTTCGGTCTCCGGCTGCCCAGCGGCAACGTCGGCCTCCGGAGCGGGCGCCGCCTCGGGGGCCGAAGAAAAGTCCGGCTCCGATCCCGTCACAGCATCGGGTCGCCTAGAAGCGACGTCCGACGCCGAAGCCGACGCGAACTCTGGTCGCACAGAAGGGCCGCCGACCGACTGAGTGGGCGTTTCTGCGGGGGCGAGGACCGCCGGCTCGGTGGGCGTTCCTGCGAGGTCGAGGGCCGCCGGCTCGGTAGGCGTGCCGGTGGGGTCGAGGGCCGCCGGCTCGGTAGGCGTGCCGGTGGGGTCGGGGGCGGGTTCGGTGAGGGCGCGGAGGTGGTCGATGTCGATGGTCTGGCGGTTGCGGTAGAGCGCCAGGACGATCGCCAGGCCCAGCCCCACCTCGGCGGCGGCGATGACGATGACGAAGAGGGTGAGCACCTGCCCGCTGTGCAGACGGTCGCCCAGCCACACGTCGAACGCCACCAGGTTGAGGTTGACCGCGTTCAGCATCAGCTCGACCGACATCAGCACGAGGATCGTGTTGCGCCGCGCGAGCACGCCGTAGACGCCGATGGAGAACAGGAGCGCGGAGACGACGGCCGGATAGACGATGTGCACTACTGCCCCCCGGTCTGGTCGGGAGAGGTGCCGCCGACAGTACGGTCGTCCGACGACGGCTCCGCCGTCTGATCAGGCGGTGCGGCGGCTACGGGCTCACCTGGAGGCGGCGTGCTCTGCGGGTTGAGGCGCGCCGTGCCGGAGTCGCCGCCGTCCGGTTGCTCACCCGGTGTGCCGCCCGAGGCGGGTGCGGGGCCGCGGATGTCGGTGCGGGATAGGACGATGGCGCCGATCAGGGCGGCCAGCAACAACACTGACAGTGCCTCGAAGGGCAGGACCCACGTGGCGAAGATGCTGGCGCCGAGCTCTCCTGCGGCGCCGGGGCCCGGGGTGAGGGGTGTGTAGGCCGTACGGAAACCATCGATCACGACCGTGACGAGGATCGCCGCGGTCGCCACCGCCACCACGGCGGCGACCACTTTGTTGCCGCTGTCGAGGTCGGCTGAGCGGCCGATGGGCGCCCGGGTGAGCATGAGGCCGAACAGCAGCAGCACGATGATCGCGCCCACGTAGATGAGCACCTGGACCCAGGCCACGAACTCGGCCGTGAGCACGAGGTAGCCTCCGGCGAGCGCACCGAAGCAGACCACGAGCCAGAGGGCCGCGTGGACGATTTGCTTGGTCATGACGACGAGCAGCGCCGATCCAACCGCTACCGCTCCCAGCAGCAAGAAGACGATCTCTTGCCCGGTGGGTGACAGGTAGGAGGGCACCGCCTCGGTCACGACTCCTCCTCGGACTCCCTCGGCTCGTCAGGACCGAGCCGCCCTGGGGGCCTGATGGACCGTGGATCGGCCATCCTGCGCCGGCGGCGGCTCGCGGCAGAAGTCTGCCCTGGCTGATCGGGCTTCGGCGGCGGCTCGCCCTCGGCTGTGGACAACTTGCCTGGAGGCGGGTCGCCTGTGGATGAAGCCCCGTCTCGGTCTTGCGTTACGGGCTTGTCTTGGGTTGTGAGGTTGTCGCCTTGAGCTGTGTCGTTGCCTGGAACTGCGTCGTTGTCGCGACTTGTGGAGTTGTCGCGGGCCGTGTCGTTGTCTCGGGGTTGTGCCTCGTCTCGTGCTTCTCGTGCCTCGTCCGAACGACCGTCGCCGGCCTCAGCGCCATCTGAGCGCACGTTGCCGGAGCCCGCGTCACCGGAGCCCGCGTCACCGGAGCGCGCGTTGCCAGGGCGGGTGTCGCCGGAACGCACGTCGCCAGACCCGGCATCACCGGAGCGGGCGTCGCCAGAACCTGCGTCGCCGGAACGCACCTCGCCAGAGCCCATGTCACCGGGGCGGGCGTCGCCGGGCTGGAGGGCCTGCCCTGGGTAGGTGGGACCTCCCTTCGCCTCTTCGGCGGGCGCTTGGGACTGAGTGGCCGGGGTGACGGTAGGAGTGTCCGGGGTCGGCAGGGAACCCGGAGGGCGGATTCCCCGTACGTTCGTCATCACGCGGCGAGCACGGCCACCCGGGCGGGACGGCCTGGTCGTGGGGCCCGGCTCGGCGGACGGAGTGCCCTGGGCGGTTCCGGACGCCGACGTGGCTTCCCCACTCACGCCGGACGCCGGCGTGGCTTCTCCGCCCGCGCCGGACGCCGACGTGGCTTCCCCGCCCGCGCCGGACGGTGCTCTGGTGTCCGCAGCGGCGCCGGACGACCGTGTCCCGCCTTGATCAGCAGCGGACGGCGGCGTCATCCCCCCGCCGACGGATGACGACGGCGCGATCCTCCGGCCAGCGCCGGGCGGTGGCACCGCTCCACTCTCGGTGCCAGGCGTCGACACAGCCCTCTGCTGGGTTCCAGGCGTCGCCTCGGCTCCCTGGCCTGTGCCGGGAGTTGCCTCGGCTGCCTGGACCGTGCCGGACGGCGGCTTGGTTCCCTGGTCCGTGGCAGGAGCCGAGGCGGCCGCCTGGCCCGTACCGGAAGCACCCTGTGGCCGGGCCGCGGGCTGGTCGGCGGCGGGGCGGGGGCGAGGGGTACGAGCGGGGCGGCGGGCGGCCGTCAGCTCCTTGGGCGGTTCCGCGCCCGGATCGTGGGCGGGCGGCGGAGGGACGGTCTGCACCCAGGCGCCCAGTTGCTCCTTCTCGTGAAGGAGGTCACGGATGTCGCCTTCCGCGTACTCGAACTCCGGCGACCAGAAGAGCGCGTCGAACGGGCAGACCTCGATGCAGATGCCGCAGTACATGCACAGCGAGAAGTCGATCGCGAAGCGGTCGAGGACGTTGCGCTGCCTGGGGCGGCCGCCCTCGGGGGCCGGGATCGTCTCCTTGTGCGAATCGATATAGATGCACCAGTCGGGGCACTCTCGGGCACAGAGCATGCAGGAGGTGCAATTCTCCTCGACCAGTGCGATGACCCCGCGGCTCCGGGGCGGCAGGGCGGGCTTGACCTCGGGATATTGCTGCGTAACCGACTTACGCAGCATGTGGCGAAGGGTGATCGACAACCCCTTCACCAGTCCCACTCCCGGCATCCGCCCCATGTTCAACATCATGGCGCACTTGGGGGCGGACGTGAATGAGGGAGTCGGTTGTCCCCAGGTTTTCCACAGCTATCCACAGACTGAGGGCTAGTTATCCACAGACTGTGTGCATGCCCGGAATGAACCGATCGCAGGGCGATAGTCTCTCGGCCATGCAGCACAGCGATCCGATCCGGCCGAGTGGCCTGCGATGGGCGGCCGCCGTTGTGTGGGCCTGCCTGCCGTTGGTCACCTGCGGCGTCGCGACCCCGGTCACGATGGGGATCGCGGCCATCTGGCTGCGCAACGTCTGGCATGGGGTCGCTGCCTGCGTCTATGCGGTCGGCATCGGGTCGTTCGTTCTGACCGCGCTCACGTACGAGTACGAGCTCGCTCCTACGGAGCTGTCGATGCTCGTCACCCTCGGACTGGTGATCAGCTGGATCGGCGGGACCATCCACTCGGGGATCCTGGTGCCGTCCATGGTCAAGGCGCGGCTGGGCCCCGCCCCGATGGTCCATGCGCCGATGCCGCCCGCCGACGTACGGCATCGCCCTGCCGAGATGCGTCACACTCCTCCAGCCGAGTTGCGGCACACCCCTCCCGCCGACATGCGGCACACCCCTCCCGACGTGCGGCAACGCATAACCGCGCCCTCCCAGCGGCGGCCGCCTGAGCAGCCGGAGTGGATCGGGCATTACCGCGTGCTGCGGCAGCTCGGGCGCGGCGGTCAAGGGGCCGTCTACCTCGCCATGGCGCCCAACGGGACGCAGGTCGCGGTGAAGGTGCTGCACGATCTGGTGGACGAGGTGGCGCGGGCGCGGTTCGCGCGGGAGGTCGAGTCGGCGCGGCGGGTGGCCACGTTTTCCACAGCCCGGGTACTCGACGTGAACATCGGGGGGCAGCACGCGTACATCGTCAGCGAGTACGTGGACGGACCGTCGCTGGAGCAGCTCGTCAGGACGCACGGTCCCCGGGACGCGGACAGCCTGACGCGGCTGGCTTTATCCACAGCCGGGGCGCTGGCGGCCATCCACAAGGCCGGGGTCGTTCACCGGGACTTCAAGCCGAGCAACGTGCTGATCGGGAACGACGGGCCGCGGGTGATCGACTTCGGCATCTCGCGGGCGCTCGACCAGGTGACGATGACGTCGGGGAAGATGGTGGGCACTCCGCCGTACATGTCGCCCGAGCAGCTCAAGGGCGAGCCTGTGGGGCCGCCGTCCGACGTGTTCAGCTGGGCGGTGACGATGGTGTTCGCGGCGACCGGGCGGCCGGCGTTCGGGGAGGACACGGTGCCTGCCGTGTTCAACCGGGTGCTCAATCACGAGCCCGATTTGTCGGCGGTGCCGCCCTCCTTACGCGGCATCGTTGGCGCCTGCCTCAGTAAGCAGCCTGCGGATCGTCCGTCTGCTTCGGATGTGATGTTGTCGATTGTGCGCTGAGCTTCGGGGGTCAGCGGCCCTCGCCGGAGCTCAGGCGGTCGTTGTTCGTCGGGGTCTCGGTGGCCGGGGGTCACGGTGGCCGGGGTCTCGGTGGCCGGGGGTCACGATGGCCGCGGGTCACGATGGCCGCGGGTCACGGTGGCCGGGGGGACGCAGGTAGCACGCGGATGGCGTCAGGTGAGGACCTTGACGAGGCCGGTGAGGGCGAGCTGGACGAGGGCCAGGGGGACGAGGACGGCCCAGGCGAGCTTCTGGAGCTGGTCTTCGCGGAACCGGGGGAAGGTGACGCGGAGCCAGATGACGACGAAGGACAGGAAGAAGACCTTGGCCAGCGTCCAGATCCAGCCGGGCAGGAACGGGCCGTGCCAGCCGCCGAGGAACAGCACGGTGGTCAGGAACGACAGTACGACGATGCCGACGTACTCGGTGAGCATGAAGAGCGCGAAGCGCATGCCGGTGTACTCGGTCATCGGGCCCATGATGATCTCGGACTCGGCGATCGGCATGTCGAACGGCGGTCGGCGCAGCTCGGCCAGGCCCGCGAGGAAGAAGACGACGCCGCCGATCGCCTGCCAGGGCAGCCACCACCACTGCCAGGCCTCGACGATCCCGGGGAGTGACAGGGTGCCCGCCGCCATGGCGACCGAGGAGGCGGCAAGAACGAGGGGCAGCTCGTACGACATGAGCTGGGCGGCGGAACGCATGCCGCCGAGCACCGAGTATTTGTTGGCCGACGCCCAGCCGGCCATGATCGAGCCGAGCACGCCGACGCCCATGACGGCGAGGACGAAGAACAGGCCGAGGTCGAGGTCGACGGCCACGAGGCCGCGGTCGAGCGGGATCGCGATCAGGACGACGAGGTACGGGACGAGCGCCACGCCTGGGGCGATCATGAAGATGCGGCGGTCGGCCGCGGCCGGGATGACATCCTCCTTCTGGGCGAACTTCACGCCGTCGGCGATGAGCTGCGCCCAGCCGTGGAAGCGTCCCGCGTACATGGGGCCGAGCCTCGACTGCATGTGAGCCATGACCTTGTGCTCCGTCTGACCGACGATCAACGGCAGCACCAGGAACACGACGAGGATGACGACGAAGCTCAGCACCACGTCAAGCATCAGGAGGCCCCCAGTCGGCTGGAACTCCGGGCGGAAGGGTCTTGCGGCGGCTCGGGGCGCCGTGTCCTGATTCGCCGGGCTCCTTGGCGCCGGGCCAGGGCTTGGCCACGCGGGCGGCGAGAATGAAATCCTTGCGCAGCGGGTGGCCTTCGAAGCCGTCGGGCAGCAGCAGCGGGACGAGGTTGGGATGCCCGTCGAAGATCACGCCGAACATCTCGTACGTCTCGCGCTCGTGCCAGTTCGCGCCCCGGTAGATGGGCACGGCGGTGGGGAGGTGCGGGTTGTCGCGCGGTACGCGGGTGCGCAGGAGCAGCCTGCTGCCGGCGCTCGGGCTGTAGACGTGGGCCACGACCGCGAACGCCTCCGGTGGCTCGTCGACGCCGGTCAGCCAGTCGAAGAAGGCGTAGTCGAGGGTGTCGCGGACGAATCGGAGGAGATTCGTCCAGTCGGACGGCTCCACGTCCACCGTGGTGTCGCCGTAGGACTCCGTGACCTGGGCGCGGTCGCCGAAATGGTCCGCCAGCCGGGCGGCGTGGTCGGCGTTCACGCCTGCTCCCGGCCCGCGGGCGGCTCGTCCGCGTGGGGGCGCGACCAGACGTAGCGGTCGGTGAGCTTCTCGCCGGCGATCTTCTCCTGGAGCTTGGTGATGCCGTACAGCAGGGCCTCGGGGCGCGGCGGGCAGCCGGGGACGTAGACGTCGACGGGGATGATCTGGTCGACGCCGTTCGTGACGCAGTAGGAGTCCCAGTACGGGCCGCCGCTGTTGGAGCAGGCGCCGAACGAGATGACGTACTTGGGGTCGGGCATCTGCTCGTAGAGGCGCTTGACCGCCGGGGCCATCTTGTCGGTGACCGTGCCCGAGACGATCATCAGGTCGGCCTGGCGCGGGCCGTTCGCGAACGGGATCACGCCGAACCGGATGAAGTCGTGGCGGCTGGTGGACGCCGCGATGAACTCGATGGCGCAGCAGGCCAGCCCGAAGTTGAACACCCACAGCGAATAGCGGCGGCCCCAGTTGAGGATGAAGCGCATCGGCTTGGGCGCCAATCGCGAGACCGGGCCCACTGTGGGCATCGGGAGGTCCGTTGCTGCCATACGGCCATTCTTGCGCGGATCAGGATGCAGGCAAAGAAAGGTGTGCGGGGGGTGGTGCGGCCGAGTCTCGTGGGGGTCAAGTTTTCTCCACGAAGTGCGCGGGGTTCCGGCGGCGGCCCAAGCGTCTCAGACATCGCCGAAGTCTCAGCGTCGCAACGTCGCAGGCGCTTGGCGTCTCGCGTTTCAGCGTCGCAGGGGTCTCGCGGTCGCAGGCGTGGTGCGACTTGGACTCTGGCGGCATCTCGGGCGTCCCGGATCGCAGGCGTGGTGCGCTTGGGCGCGCTGGGGTGGCGCGCGGGCGACCTCTTGCAGGGTCTCAGGGCTGTGGGAGTGCGCTGGATGCCTGGGGCGAGGTCCTGATAAGGCGCGGTGGGGGTCGGACGCCGGTGCGCAGCGCAAGCGGGGGTGGCGCAGCGCAAGCAGGGCGCGAAACGCAGACGGGGCGCGCGCAACGCGGGCAGGACACACAGCGCGGGCGAGGCGCACCACGCGGGCGGGGCGCGTAACGCGGGCAGACCGCACAGCGCGGGTGGGGTGGGGTGGGGGTGTGGGAGCGGTGAGAGGGGGTGAGCGAAGCGCGGGTGGGGAGGCGGGCGGCAAAGTGCGGGTGAGGGTGGGGGCCAACCCTCTTGTGGGAATCGCGGGGCGGGTTACGATCCGGGCATGGACGGCTACTTCGGCTCCTACGTGCTCGTGGCCGCGTTGCTCGTCATCGGTGTCGCGATCGTCGCCGGCGCGCTGCTCGCCAACCGTCTGCTCCGTCCGTCCCGGCCGACGCCGGACAAGCTGACCACCTACGAGTGCGGCGTGGACCCCGTGGGCGAGGGGTGGGCGCAGTCGCAGATCCGCTACTACGTTTTCACGTACCTGTACGTGGTCTTCGCCGTGGACGCCGTCTTCCTCTTCCCGTGGGCCACGGTGTTCGACGCCCCCGGTTACGGGCTGACGACGCTCGTGGAGATGTTCGTCTTCCTGGGGTTCATCGCCCTCGGCATTCTGTACGCGTGGCGGAAACGGGTCCTGACCTGGACATAGGTCCCTCAAGCCGTTCGAGGCGGTTACCCAGCGCGGTCAAAGTGTCCGGACTGATCACACAAAATCAGGGTAAATCGTAAGATCGCGCCCATACCCTGACATCCATGCATAAATCGCGATTCTGCGCCGGAATCGCTCTGCTGGCACTCTCCGCCTCGGGTTGCGGTCTCGCCGCCGCCTCCAACGGCAAGGACATCGTGGTCCCGGCAGAGCCGACGATGATCGACTTCGTCGATCCCGCCACCGTCGTCGGCCTGTCCACCGCTACCGTCACCGACGGCGACTCGGCGGCCGGCAGGTATGTGCACATCAAGTACCCGGTGCTGGCCGGCGCCTCCGCGCTGAACCGGACGCTGAAGGCTCGCGCCGAGCGGCAGCTCAAGGAGTTCAGGCGCGCGACCGGCGGCGACGCCCCCATCCTGCCGAAGCCGGAGCTGAACGTGGACTGGCAGCTCGCCGCCGCCTCCCCCGACGCGGTGGGCGTCCGGCTGCGGACCGGCGAATTCCTGGGTACGAGCTGGGGCAACTCCACCCGTACGTACTGGTTCGACCCGCACACCGGCAAGGCCGCCGGCTCGACCGGGCTGCTGTCGGGACGGCCCGCGCTGGAACGGCTGGCGGCGCTGGTCAAGGAGGCGCTCGCGGACCGCGGCGCGCAGGTGGAGCGCAACCGGGTGACGGCCGACCCCGATCTGTTCGACTCGATGGCGTTCAACAGGAACGGCGACCTGGTGGTCGAATTCGACGACTGCGAGGTCGGCAGGTGCTCGCTCGGCCGGGTGGCGGTGGCGATCCCGGCACAGCAGGTGGCGCCGCTGCTGTCGGAGCTGGGTCGGCATGCGCAGCAGGCGGTACGTGATGCGGCCAGGCGGTCGGCGGCCCCTGAGGTTCCGTCGTTCACGCCTACGAGCAGCCCCGACGCGGTGAGCACCCGGGCGAGCGGCGTGGACTGCCGCGTGCGCAAATGCGTGGCGCTGACCTTCGACGACGGCCCGGGACCGTACACGGGCCTGCTGCTGAACACGCTGGCCGAGCACCGGGCGCGGGCCACGTTCTTCACGCTCGGCGGAAGCGTGTCCACAGAGCCCGCGCTGATCCGGCGGATGAGCATGGAGGGCCATCTGGTCGGCAACCACAGCTGGTCGCACAAGGACCTGTCGAAACAGCCGAGCAGCAATGTCGCCGACTCGCTGGGGAAGACCTCGGACGCGGTGTCGGAGGTGATCGGGCAGCGGCCGGCGCTGGTGCGGCCGCCGTACGGGGCGGTGAGCCCTCAGGTGCGCGATGTCGCACGTCAGATGGGGTGCGCGGTGGTCACCTGGGACGTGGACTCCAAGGACGAGTCCACAAGGGATGCCTCCGAAATAGCGGACCGGGTCGTGCACGCGGCCCATCCAGGTGCGATCATTCTCATGCACGACATTCATCGGGAAACCGTGGATGCGGTTCCGGACATCCTCAAAAGGTTGCGCGGGAACGGTTACACCTTCGTCACCGTTCCAGAGCTGTACGGCCCTGTGGGGATGCAGGCCGGCCGCATGTACAGGTCAGGGAACGAGCTGCCGGGTAAGCAGCCCCTGACGTAGCGCATCTGTTGGGGGGACGTATAGTTGGCGCTCGTGACCCGAACCGTCCTGTTCGCCCGCCTGCATGTAGACCTCTGCAGGCTGGCCGCCGGGCTGTGTCGTCGCTCTCTCACCTCGCCCTGACTGACTCCGACCGCGTTTACCCGCTTCAGGTGGCATGCAAACGCGTCACCTTCCGAGGATCTAGCATGGAAACAGAGAACGCGCCTAAGGCAACCGCGCAGTGGCGCGTCGAGGAGGACTGAGCTGTGACGAAGCAGGTCCAGCAACTCGACCGCGTGATCATCAGATTCGCCGGCGACTCCGGCGACGGAATGCAGCTCACCGGCGACCGCTTCACCGCGGGCACGGCTGAGTTCGGCAACGACTTGTCGACTCTGCCCAATTTCCCCGCCGAGATCCGCGCCCCCGCAGGCACCTTGCCGGGCGTGTCGAGCTTCCAGCTGCACTTCGCCGACCACGACATCCTCACGCCGGGCGACGCGCCGAACGTGCTGGTGGCCATGAACCCGGCCGCGCTCAAGGCCAACCTGGGCGACCTGCCCAAGGGCGCGGACATCATCGCCAACACCGACGAGTTCACCAAGCGCAACCTCCAGAAGGTCGGCTACGACTCCAACCCGCTTGAGGACGACTCGCTCAGCGAGTGGCGGGTGCACGCGGTGCCGCTGACCTCGCTCACGGTCAAGGCCCTCGAAGACTTCGACCTGTCGAAGAAGGACGCCGAGCGGTCGAAGAACATGTTCGCGCTCGGCCTGCTGTCGTGGCTCTACCACCGGCCGACCGAGCACACCATCAAGTTCCTCGAGCAGAAGTTCGCGAAGAAGCCCGAGATCGCCAAGGCCAACATCGCGGCCTTCCAGGCGGGCTGGAACTACGGCGAGACGACCGAGTCGTTCTCGGTCTCGTACGAGGTGCGTCCTGCCCGGCTGGCGCCGGGCGTCTACCGCAACATCTCCGGCAACCAGGCGCTCGCCTACGGCCTGATCGCCGCGAGCGTGCAGTCGAAGCTGCCGCTGTTCCTCGGCTCCTACCCGATCACCCCGGCCAGCGACATCCTGCACGAGCTGTCCAAGCACAAGCGGTTCGGCGTCCGCACGTTCCAGGCGGAGGACGAGATCGCGGGTGTCGGCGCGGCGCTCGGGGCCGCGTTCGGCGGCGCGCTCGGCGTGACGACCACGAGCGGTCCCGGTGTGGCGCTGAAGGCCGAGACGATCGGCCTCGCGGTCACCACCGAGCTGCCGCTGATCATCGTGGACGTGCAGCGGGCCGGGCCGAGCACCGGCATGCCGACCAAGACCGAGCAGACCGACCTGCTGATGGCGATGTTCGGCCGCAACGGCGAGTCGCCGGTGCCGGTCGTGGCGCCGATGTCGCCGAGCGACTGCTTCGACGCGGCGCTGGAGGCGGCCAGGATCGCGATCAAGTACCGTACGCCGGTCATGCTGCTCTCCGACGGCTACCTCGCCAACGGCTCTGAGCCGTGGCGGCTGCCCGAGGTGTCGGAGCTGCCGGACATCTCGCAGCCGTTCACCACCGAGCCCAACGGCGAGGACGGCAAGTTCCTGCCGTTCAAGCGCGACCCCGAGACGCTGGCCCGCCCGTGGGCGATCCCCGGCACGGCCGGGCTCGAGCACCGCATCGGCGGCATCGAGAAGGCCGACGGCACCGGCAACATCTCCTACGACCCCGACAACCACGACCTGATGGTGCGCACCCGCGCCGCCAAGGTGGCCGGGATCGACGTGCCCGACCTGGTCGTCGACGACCCCGACGGCGAGGCGAAGGTGCTGGTCGTCGGGTGGGGCTCGACGTACGGGCCGATCGCCGCGGCCGTGCGCCGCATCAGGAGGAGCGGCGGCAAGGTCGCCCAGGCCCACCTGCGCCACCTCAACCCGCTGCCCGCCAACACCGGCGAGGTGCTCAAGCGCTACGACAAGGTGCTGCTGCCGGAGATCAACCTGGGCCAGCTCGCGCTGCTGCTGCGGGCGAAGTTCCTCGTCGACGTGATCAGCTACAACCGTGTGCGCGGGCTCCCCTTCAAGGCCGAGGAGCTGGCCGGAGTCATCCAGGACGTGATCGACAGTGACTGAGCTGGTGAACGGGAAGGGCCTGTCGCTCGTCCCCAAGACCGACGTGAAGCAGAGCCTGAAGGACTTCAAGTCCGACCAGGAGGTGCGCTGGTGCCCGGGTTGCGGTGACTACGCGATCCTTGCGGCGGTGCAGAGCTTCCTGCCCGAGCTGGGGCTGAAGCGCGAGAACATCGTGTTCGTCTCCGGCATCGGCTGCTCGTCGCGGTTCCCGTACTACCTCAACACCTACGGCTTCCACTCCATCCACGGGCGGGCGCCGGCGATCGCGACCGGGCTCGCGGCCAGCAGGCCCGACCTGAGCGTGTGGGTGATCACGGGTGACGGCGACGCGCTGTCGATCGGCGGCAACCACCTGATCCACGCGCTGCGCCGCAACGTCAACCTGAACATCCTGCTGTTCAACAACCGGATCTACGGTCTGACGAAGGGCCAGTACTCCCCCACCTCCGAGCTCGGCAAGATCACCAAGTCGACGCCGATGGGCTCGCTGGACAAGCCGTTCAACCCGATCTCGCTGGCCATCGGCGCGGAGGCGTCGTTCGTGGCCCGCACCATCGACTCCGACCGCAAGCACCTGCAGTCGGTGCTGCGCGAGGCGACCGCGCACCGCGGCACGTCGCTGGTGGAGATCTACCAGAACTGCAACATCTTCAACGACAACGCCTTCGAGCCGCTCAAGGACCCCGAGGTCCGCGACGACATCACGCTGCGGCTGGAGCACGGTCAGCCGATCGTGAGCGCCAGCAAGGCCGTGGTGCGCGGCGCGTCCGGCGGCATCGAGGTCGTGCCGCGCGACAGCGTCAGCGAGGACCAGATCCTCGTGCACGACGCGCACAACCCCGACCCGTCGGTGGCGTTCGCGCTCAGCAGGCTGGACGAGCCGGCGTTCGAGCACGTGCCGATCGGCATCTTCCGCAACGTCGACCGGCCGTCGTACGACTCGCTGATGGCCGACCAGCTTGAGGAGGCCGTGGCGCAGCAGGGCCCCGGCGACCTCGGCGACCTGCTCATGGGCGGGGACACCTGGCGCATCGCCTGACGCCTTCCCCCGCGAGCGTCACGGACGCCGCCGCCCCGTGCGGGGCGGCGGCGTTCGCCGTTGTAGAGCGTCCGTGATGCCGGCCCACCCGCGGTGACAGGGCGTCCCTCATTACGGCGCGTCCGTCGTAACGGCGCAGGAGCGGGTCCGGATACATCTGTGACCGGCAGGCAGGGGGAAGGGACGCCAATGACGTGGACGGGCAGACGGGCCCTGGTGACGGGGGCGTCGGGCTTCATCGGCGGGCACCTCGCCGCGCGCCTGGCCGCGCTGGGTGCCGAGGTGCACGGGGTGAGCAGGACCCAGCGGCCCGGCGGCGCGGAGGTGCGCCGCCACCAGGTGGACCTGCGCGACCAGGAGGCCACGGCCGAGCTGGTGCGCACGGTACGCCCGGACGTCGTGTTCCACCTGGCGAGCGAGGTGAACGGCGCGCGGGAGCCTGAGCTGGTGCCGCGCACGCTGGCGGGCAACCTGCAGACCACGGTGAACCTGCTGACCGCCGCCGTGCGCGCGGAGTGCCGGGTGGTGCTGGCGGGCTCGATCGAGGAGCCCAGGCCGGGCAACGAGCAGGCCGCGCCGCCGTCGCCGTACGCGATGGCCAAGCACGCCGCCTCCGGCTACGCCGACCTGTACCGGCGGCTGTGGGGGCTGCCGTGCACGGTGCTGCGCCCCTCCATGGTGTACGGGCCCGCGCAGCGCGACCAGACCAAGCTGGTGCCGTACGTGACACTGGCGCTGCTGCGCGGCGAGGAGCCCCGCCTGACCAGCGGCGCGAAGCTCGCCGACTGGGTGTACGTGGACGACGTGGTGGAGGCGTTCGTCGCCGCCGCGGACAGCGACCGGGCGATCGGGCGGTCCTTCGACGTCGGGACCGGGGTCACGACGTCCGTGCGCGAGGTGGTCGAGCAGCTCTACGAACTGGCGGGCAGCCCGGTCAAGCCGCGCTTCGGGGCGGTGGCGGACCGGCCGCTGGACATCACGCAGGTGGCCGACACCGGCCCTGCGCAAGAGCTGATCGGCTGGCGGGCCACCGTCGGCCTGACCGCCGGGCTGCGCCGCACGCTCGCCTGGTACGCCCAGCGCCTCGCCGACCAGGGCGTGACCAGGAAGCTCAACCAGGGCGTGACCAGGAAGACCGACCAGGGCACGACCAGGAGCCCCGATCAGGGCGTGATTCGGTAGACGTGGTAGGCGTGCTCGGTGGCGAAGGCGTCGGTGACGACGCCGTCGCGGATGGGCACGCTCCGGTTCTCGAACAGCACCTCGGCGCTGCCGGCGGAGGCGAGCGCGGCGGGCAGCCGCAGCCGGTAGGTGCCGGGCGAGCCCTGCTCTCCCACGGTGGCGAAGACGTAGTAGGAGCCGTCGTGCCGCTTGAGCATGGTGTCGAGCCTGGGCTCGAACGTGTGGGCGTACGACTGGGTGTTGAGCACCGGCGCCAGGGAGGTGATGCGCCGGTTCAGCTCGGTCACGGCGGCCCTGATGTCCTTGGTGCACGGCTCGCGCAGCACGTGCTGGCTGACGCATGCCCCGCCGAAGCTGTGGTTGAAGTAGACGATGCCGCGCGCCTCGTGGACGAGGGCGTTCATGACGGCCCCGGCGATCTGGTCGGCGGTGATGGCGGTACGTCCGTTGGCGCCGGGCCAGCCGACCTCGACGAAGGCGTACACGGGCTGGCGGCGGCCGTCGAGCGCGTCGAGCCGGCGGGTCCTGTCGACGACCCGGCCGTAGTTGGCGGCCCTGGGGCAGCGGTCGCGGGGCAGCTTGAGCCAGGTCTCGGCCTCTGAGCAGATGTGGGCGTCGGTGTACCAGTAGATGTCGGTGGACAGCACGTCGGTGTAGCTGTTGACGAACGTGCTCGCCTCCTCGTCCGACTCCCACATGGCGACGCCCTTGCCGAAGTTGGCGTAGTGCAGGCGGCCGTCGCCCTTGGGCAGCTTGTCCTTGAGCGTGCGCATCACCGTGTAGCCGCAGGGCGGCTTCTCCGGCAGGCAGATCTGTCCCTCTCCGGCGAACTTCCCGCTCCACTTGCCGTCGCCGGGGCCCGCGAACATGTCGGGCTCGTCGGTGAGCAGCCAGCCGACCGTCTCGGGGCCCGCGCCGGGAAGGGGCTTGCTGGTCATGGCGTACATGCCGTGCTCGCGGATCAGCTTCATGTCGCTGTTGGCGGTCAGCTCGACGTACGTGTTGAGCCCGGCCTCCTTGTCGAGCCGGACGTCACGTTCCTCCAGGACGGACTCGAACCAGACCCCGATGGGGAAGAACGCGGGGTCCGTCCATCCCGCCTCCTTGGCCACGGGGAAGTCCGCGTAGTAGGCGGGGCCGCCCTCCCAGGGCACGCGCGGCAGATCGAAGCGCTCGGCCGTGGTGGCGGCTCCCCCTTGCGCGATGACCCAGGCCACGCCGACCACCAGCACCAGCGGGATGAGCAGTAACCACTTCGATAGCCTGCGCGAAGCCATGTCCCTCCAGCTACGGGGTGATCCGATAGACGTGGTAGGCGTGCTCGGTGGCGAAGGTCGCGGTGAAGCGGCCTTCCCTGTCGACCTCGATCGGGCGTCCAGTGAGATGGTCCACGATCCGGCCGCGCGGCGACAGGTTCGCCGGGACGGTGAGCGTGTGGTCGCCGGTGGCCGCGCCGCGCCCCGGCATGGCGAACAGGTAGTACGCGCCGTCGTGCTCCTTGAGCACGGTGTCCAGCTCGGGGGCGAAGTCGTAGGCGTACGAGGGGCTGTTGAGCACGGGCGCGAGCCGCTCGATCAGCGCGTTCAGCTCGGTCACCGCCTTCCTGACCTTCGCGCCGCAGGCGCTGCGCAGCAGGTCGTCGCTCTTGCAGCGCGGGCCTGGACCGTGCGGGTCGTAGACGATGCCGCGCGCGCCGTGGATGAGCGAGCTCATCACCGCGCCGCCGACCTGGCCGGGCGTGAGGCCGGCGAGCGAGATGACGGCGAAGACGGGCCTGCGCAGGCCGTCGCGGGCGTCCAGCTCGCGTACGCGGTCCACGGTCGCGCCGTAGTTAGCGGCCAGGCGGCACTGTCCGGCCGGTAGCTGCCGCCAGCGGGCGGCCTCGGCGCAGACGTTCTTGTCGGCGTACCAGTTGACGTCCACGCCGATGAGGTCGGCGTAGTCGTTGACGAACCTGCCGGCCTGCGGGTCGGTGGCCTGGTGGACGACGCCCTTGCCGAAGGTCGCGTAGACGGGGCCGTCGCGGCGGGGCAGCTTCGCGGCGCTCGCGCTCAGCACGCTGTAGCCGCAGTACGACAGCTCGGGGCGGCACGGCGCGCGGCCGGTCCTGCCGCTCCAGCGAGACTGCCCGATGCCCGCCCACTCGTCGGCCTTGGCGGGCAGCGTGGCGCCCACGGTCTCCGCGCCCGTGCCGGGCGGGCGCTCGGTGGTCAGCGCGGTCATCCCGGCCTTGCGCAGCAGGCGGGGGCGGCTGTCGGCGGTCAGCTCCAGGTACGTGTTCACGCCCATGGCCCGGTCGGCGGCGACCTGCCGGGCCGTGCGGGCCGAGGAGAACCACAGTCCGACGGGGAAGAACGACTCCCGCGTCCAGCCCGCCTCGGCCAGGCGCGGCCATGCCGCGTACGCGTCCGGGCCCTCCCCGGGCAGGGCGCGCAGCGTCATGGACGGCGCGGTCAGCGACGGCGGCGGGGGCTGTGCCGGGTGGTCGCGCAGCCAGACCCAGCCGCCCGCCGAGATCGCGGCGGCCGTCACCACCGAAGCCACCTTGGCCCACGTGCCTCGCCCCACCGCCGGTGTGCCCTGCCCGGCCGTCTTCGCGGGCTCGTCCCGGCTCATCCCGGCTCCCGTTCGGTCAGGGCCGCCAGTGCGGCGGCGCGGCCGGCCCAGGTCGCGCCCGCCAGCGAGGCGCGCAGTTCCTCCGCGGGCAGCGGCGGGCCGTCGGCCAGGCTCGTCTTGATGGCCGCGACGAACTCCTCCGGGGTGGCGGCCACCCTGACCCGGCCCGCGTAGTGGGCCAGCTCGTCGAACGGGGTGCTGACCACCGGCAGGCCGAGCGCCAGGAACTCCTTGAGCTTGATCGGGTTGGCGTGCCTGATCCAGTCGTTGGCCGGCCAGGGCATGATCGCGACGTCGAAGCCGGAGCCGTACGCGGGGATCTCCTGGTACGGCCGGAAGCCGAGCCAGTGCACGTTGGGGTGCTTGGTGAGCCGCCCGATGTCGCCGTTGGCGTCGCCGATGAGCACGATCGAGGTCTCCGGCAGCTCGACGGCGACCCGTTCGAGCAGCTCGAAGTCCACCACGAAGTCGTCGAGCGCGCCGAAGAAGCCGATGCGCGGTCCTGGGATGGCGCGCAGGTCGGCGGGCTGCCTCTCCTCGGGCACGGGGGTGAAGTGCGCAAGGTCCACGCCGTGGTCGAGGAAGTACGCGCGCTCGCCGGTCAGCGGGGCCTCCTCGCGCATGAGGGCGCGGCTGACGTAGACGATGTGGTCGGCACGTTCCAGCAGGGCGCGTTCGAGCGCCTCGATGGTGGGGCGGTCGGACTCGGGGAAGTCGGAGTGGCGGTCGGAGCGGTTGAAGATCAGGGCGCGGCGGGGCATGAGGCGCACGGCGTCCCAGGCGGTCGGGATCGTCACCATGATCACCGGGCGGCGCAGGCCGAGAAGGGCGCAGACCGCGCGCACCTGGGTCCTGACCAGCCAGGCGTTCAGCGCCCTGCCCCTGGGGCTGCGGTAGAAGGGCAGCGGCAGGGGCGACATGACCCATAGGCGCGGCTCGACCCTGCGGACGAGCTTGGCGACGCTGCGCAGCTTCCTGATGATGCGCCTGGCCACGTACGTGGTCTTGCCGGGTGTCGGCATGCGCATGCCGATGCTGTTGACGATCAGGACCCGGCGCGAGCGGGCCAGGTGGCGCATGAGCTGGAAGTCGGAGTGCGCCCTGTTGTGGTACCACCAGTCCTGGCCGGAGAAGCAGACGTACGGCGGCGGCTCCCCCGCCGCCCGCGGCTCCCCGGAAGTTCCCGGGGAGCCGCCGGAAGCCCCCGGCGGGGTGGGCCAGGCGGGCATGCGGGCGAGCTCGCGCAGCGCCTGGCGGTGCCGGGCGCCACCGGTCCGGCCGCGGGCCACGGCGCGCAGCGCCTCGTTCAGCGCCACGGCCAGCCGCATGAGCGAAGCCCTGGCGGGTCCATGACGCTCGCGGTGCAGCCTGACCCGGTTGAGCGCGGACATCGTCCACAGCGGGCTCGACCGGTCCTGCTCGCCGCCGATGTGCACGGCCCGCGCGCGCGGCTCGTACGCCACCCGCAGCCCGTGGTCGCGGGCCCGCAGCATGTACTCGGTCTCCTCGGAGTACAGGAAGTAGCGCTCGTCCAGCAGGCCGACGGTGTCCAGGCAGCGGCGGGAGATCAGCCAGGCCGCCCCGGTGGCCCAGTCGGGGTAGGCGGGCCGGTCGTACGCGCGGGGATCGACCACCAGCTCGCCGAGCGGCGCGTACCTGCCCGCACGCAACCCGCCGAGCAGCGCCTCGCCGAGCGCCCGCAGCACGGTGGGGCGGCGGCGCAGCGAGAGCTGGAGCCTGCCGTCGGGGTGGGTCAGCCGGGGCACCGCGATGCCGGCGCCGGGCTCGCGCAGCTTCTCGCGCAGCAGCCGCACCGAGCCGGGCGCGAGCCTGATGTCGGCGTTGAGCACGAGGACGTCGCAGCCGGGTGCCGCCTGGATGCCCGCGTTCACGCCGGCCGCGAACCCGCCGTTGCGGCCCGTACGGACCAGCTCGACGCCCGGCCCGGCGGCGAGCACCCTGGCCACGGTGTCGTCGCGCGAGTCGTTGTCCACCACGATCGTCCTGCTGGGGCCGGCGTCGCGCAGCGCGTCAGGCAGGCCGGCCAGGCAGTCCTCGATGACCTCGCCGCTGTTGTAGGTGACGATGACGACGGCAAGCGCGGGGTGGTCGATCGCGGGCACGCTCATCGGCGGTGGCCAATCTGTCGGGTGTCTAGGGGCGGCGGCCGGCGGTCAGGCGCCGCCATGCGGCGCCGGCCAGCAGGCCGAAGGCGAAGGGCAGGTCGTCGCGGAGGTACCGGCGTGCCAGGCGGCGCGGCTCCAGCGCGAGCCGGAACAGCCACTCGGCGCCCGCTCGCTGCAGGGCGCGCGGCGCCCGTTTGAAGCGTCCCGCCGCCATGGGGATGCCCGCGCCGCAGCCCAGGTACCAGGCGCGCGGCAGCTCGGGACGGAGCACGGCGATGAGCCGTTCCTGCTTGGGGAAGCCGAGCCCGACCAGCACCAGGTCGGGGGCCGCCGCGCAGACCAGCTTGACGGTCCTGTCCACCTCGGCGGGGTCGCGCTCGAAGCCGAACGGCGGCGCGTACGCGCCCGCCACCACCAGGCCGGGGTATCGGGCGGCCAGCACCTCTCCTGCCCGCTCCGGCACGCCGGGCTCGCCGCCGACCAGGAAGACCGAGCGGCCTTCGCGGGCGGCGCACGCGGCGAGCGTGAAGACCAGGGACGCGCCGGTGACGCGGTCGGGCAGGCGGGCGCCGGCGATCCTGGCGGCCCACACGACCGGCATGCCGTCGGCCACCACCAGCTCCGCCGCGGCGACCAGCGCGGCCAGGTCGGGTGCGCGGGTGGCGGCTCTGACGATGTCCACGTTGGCGGTCACGATCGCGCCGCCCAGGCCGGCGCGCCAGGCGCGCGTGACGTGCTCGGCGACCTCGGCCTCGGTCATCGCCATGACCTCGATGGCCCCCACCCGGGCTCGGGATGCTGGATCGTTCCTGTCAGAGGAGCGGTCCACGGGATTGTCCTCACCCCTCCTCGGGCTTGACGTGCCTGGCCGTCAGTCCTTCCTTTTTGTCATCGGGGCAGGGCTTTATCCGTTACGTGCCAAGGGTCAGGATTGCCCTATGAGAGTGGAGCGCGGCCCGCTGGCCGGGACACTGCTGTTCACCCCCACCCCGCACCGCGACGAGCGCGGATTCTTCACCAGGACCTTCGACGCCGCCATCGCCGAGGAGCATGGTCTCGACCCGGCCGCGTTCGTCCAGGACAGCCAGTCGCGTACGGTCGCGGGCGGCATCCGCGCCCTGCACGGCAGAAGCGGGCGTGGCGAGGCCAAGCTCGTCAGGTGCGCCCGCGGCGCGGTGTACGACGTGCTCGTGGACGCCCGCCCCGGCTCGCCGACGTTCGGGCGGCAGATGGCGGTCACGCTCGACGACAAGGACTTCGTCCACCTGTACGTGCCCCCGGGCCTGCTCCACGGCTACCAGGCGCTCACCGAGGCCGACGTCTGCTACCGCATCGACAGGGAGCACGACCCGTCCGAGGACATCTCGGTCCGCTACGACGACCCCGACCTCGCCATCGCCTGGCCGCTGCCGGTCACCGCGATCAGCGCGCGGGACCTGAACGCGGGCTCGTGGAAGGACGCGCTGCGGCGGCTGGGCCTCTAAAGCGCCGCCCCGGCTCGAACCCCGGCGGCTTGCGCGCCGGCGTCGCGGCGCACCATCCGCAGCAGCGCGCCCACCAGCCCGATCAGCAGGAAGGACAGCGAGTTGGCGGTGCTGAAGGAGTTGAGGTCGAACGTGGCACAGCCGAGCAGCGGCACCGCCAGCGCCGCCGCCAGCGTCAGCCCGAGATCCTTGGTACGCGCGTCCGCGCCGATCCGCCGTACCCGCAGCGCCGCCACCATGCCGACGACGAAGAGCCCGGCGAACCCGAGCAGCCCCCAGATGCCGCCCTGCACGGCGGTGAGCAGGTACTGGTTGTCGAAGACCGGGTGGTGCGGCGGGAACCAGGTGCCGTGGCCCCGCCCGAGCCAGGGATGCCGGAGGAACTCGGCGAGCGCGGTGCTGTAGTCGTTGGTACGCCAGCGCAGGCTCTCGTCGTTGTCCAGGTTGCCGAACAGCCCGATGATCGCCCCGAGCAGCCCGGGGACGAACAGCCGCAGCAGCACCAGGAAGCCGATCAGCCCCGCGCCCGCCCGCAGCCGCCGCGACCTGTTCCACCCGGCGAGCAGGATGACCCCCGAGCCCGCCAGGCCGAGCACGGTCGAGCGGGAGGCCGAGAACGCCATACCGCCCGCGATCAGCGCGCACATCACCCACCAGCGCAGCGAGGGCGCGCGGCGCTCCCAGGCGTCGAACGCGTAGTGCAGCCCGAGCGGCAGCACCATCGCCGACACCACGCCGAACTCGATGGGGTGCGTGGCCGTCGAGGCGACCCTGTTGACGCCGTTGCGCTGCAGGATCGTCTCCTCGACCGAGCGCAGGCGGGAGCCGGGCATGTGCAGGTATTCGGTGAGGTCGAAGGTGAACAGGAACTGCAGCCCGCCGATCACGCCCATGATCGCGCCCGCGACGACGAGCGTCTTCAGCACCAGGTCGAGCCGGTCGCGCCCGGACACGCCGTCCACGGCGAGCAGCGCGATGCCGGCGACGCCGACCGTGATGACGAGGATGTGGTCCGACAGCGCCAGCTCGTGCGCGGGCAGGTAACCGGCCGTCGTGTACGCGTACGTCACCAGGAACGTGATCACGTAGAAGTAGATCGCGTACCTGACCATGCTGGGGCCCTTGGCGGCGCCGAGCGTGGTGGTGAGGTGGGCACAGCACCACCAGACGGCGGCCATCAGGCCGATGGCCTCGGCGTAGGTCAGGTCGAACGGCAGCCCGCCGATCACCTGCCGGGCGGGCACCAGCATGAGCACCACGACGAAGACGGCGCACAGCGTGGCGGCGTCCGCGCCGCGGCGCCCCGTGCTCGACGATGGCAGCCTGGCCACGCTCATCGCGGCAGCACCGCCTCCTCGGCCGCCGCGGCGGCCGCGCCGGCCTCCTGCGGCCGTTGCTCCTGACGCCGCCGCCGCAGCCCCTGCGCGATGCTCTCGGTGGCGTAGGAGGCGCCCAGGGCGGCCATGACGCCCAGCGCCAGCACGACCGCCGCGGCGCGCGTCTTGCCGCCCCGCTCGGGCTGGGGCTCGGTCGGCCCGATCATCGGGGTCAGGTTGATGAACGTCTCCGGCGGCGCACCCAGCAGGTGCTGGCGGCGGTCCAGCTCGGCCTTGGCCCGCTCGGCGACCCGTTCGACGATCCGCTTGGCGTCCTGCGGCGACGGGCTCGTGCCCTCGATCACCACGAACGGCGCGTTGATCAGCAACTCCGGGTTGGGATGGCCGTTGTGCACCTCGTACGTCGTCGGCGAGTCGGGGTGCACGCCGAGCTGGGCGGCCACCTCGGGGCTGCCCAGCACCTGCACCATGATCGAGGCCGTCATGTTCAGGCCGCCGTCGAAGTTCAGCAGCGGGTTGACCAGCGGGTTGGGGTGGTTGGGCTGCGGCATGCGGTAGGAGCCGCTGGTCGGCACCGTGAGCACCATGAGGGTGGTCGAGACGTACCGGGTGGGGACCGTGGTGTACATGCCGTACGCGGCGGTGATCGTCAGCAGCAGCGCCGACAAGGCCACGTACCAGCGGCGGACGAGGACGGAGATCGCCTGCCATAAATCCACGTCGTCCCCCTCACCCCTCTTTGAGGCAATCGACGGGAAAGCGGGGCGTGTTACCCGATGTCTGTAACGTGCCAAAGTCCTGCCTCGATACACCGGGGGCCGACAGAGGCATCCGCGAGAGGTGAGCCGTGGAAGAGTGCTGCGCGCCGTGGGGCCGCCCATGAGGACGCTGGCCGTCGTGACCCCCAGCTACGGCCCCGACGCCGGCCACTTCGGCGACCTGCACGACTCGGTGCTCCGCTTCACCCCGCCCGGCACCGTGCACCACGTGATCGTGCCGCGCCCCGACCTGCGGCTGTTCGCGCCGTACGCGGGGCCGCGCTGCCGGGTCTGGACGGTGGACGAGCTGCTGCCCAGGCGGTACGTCCAGGTGCCCCGCATGGGCATGTGGGTCAATGTGCGCCGGCCCTGGCCGCCGGTGCGCGGCTGGGTGATGCAGCAGATCGTCAAGATCGCGGCCAGCGCCGCCATGGACACCGACGTCGTGCTGGTCGCCGACTCCGACGTGGTGCTGCTCCGGCCGGTCACCGCCGCGCGGGCGCTGGTCGACGGCAGGGTGGCGCTGCACAGGCTGGAGGGCGGCGTGCACGCGGCGATGCCCCGCCACCTGCTCTGGCATCGCGTCGCCCGCGACCTGCTGCGGCTTCCGCCGCCGCCGGGGCCGCCGCTGCCCGACTACATGAGCCCGCTGACCTTCTGGCAGCCCGCCACCGTGCGCAAGCTGCAGGACCGGCTCAGGGAGACCACCGGGCGGCACTGGATCGAGGCGTTCGGCTCGCGGCTGCACGTCTCCGAGTTCATGCTGTACGGCGTCTTCGTCGACGAGGTGCTGAGCGCCACCGACGGACGGCCGCCCTCCGACACCTCGATCTGCCACAAGACACCCGACGAGTCGCCGATGGACCTGCGCACCGCGCTGGACTTCGCCGGGCGGGTGGGGCCCGAGGCGATCGGCATGATGATCTCCTCCAAGTCGGGCACACCGCCCGAGGTGCGGCAGGCGGCCATCCGGCACGGCATGGAGGTCGCCGCCCGGACGTCCTGACCCGGCGTCAATCGCCTTCGCCGGACTTGTCGGCCGCCGTCTCGTTCGACGCGCCGACCAGATCCGCTCCGGTTCCCGAGGTGCTCGCGGGTGCCTGGCCGTTGGGCGAGGCGTCCGAGGTGAACGTCCCGCCGTCCACGGCCGGGGCGGTGCGGCGGCGGAAGAGGCCGCGCACCTGCACCGCGTACGCGCAGCCGAGGCCGGCGAGGATCGTGGCGAGCAGCGCGCCCACGGCGTACTGGATCTTCGCGGTGGGGTCGTACTTCGGTGGCAGCACCACGACGGTGCTGAGCGTGATGTACGTGCTGCGCGGCGCGCCGAGCGCGACCTGGTACGCGGTGAGCCGCTCGCGCAGCCGCCGGTGCGCCCGTTCCAGTACCTGCGTGGCGGTCGCCGGATCGTCGCTTTCGACCGCGACGTGCAGGAACGGCCCGAGCGTCACGACGCCGAGCAGGTCGGCGTTCGACCGCCCGTCGTCGATGACGATGGTGGTCGGGCCGTTCTCGGTGACGCCGAGGCGGCGCAGCTCGTCCTTGCCGTTGAGCGCGACGATGAGGATGCCGGCCACGGTGCGCAGCCCGTTGTTCTGCTGCAGCAGGGGGTTGGTCTGGCCGACCGGGCCGGCCGGGTCGAGCGAGAGGGTGCCGCCGCTCGGCGGCGGGGTGAGGATCAGCGACGACTCGGTGGCGTAGCGGGCAGGGGTGATCAGGTACGCCGCCACCGCGAGGACGAGACCGAGTGCGAGGATCGGCAGGGCGATGGCGCGCCGCCGGAGCAGCCCCAGCACATCGTTCCAGAAAGCCATGGTCACCTTCGCCCCCCAGCCTTCCTCGCCCGCCGCATGAGCGCGTACGCCGCCCCGGCTCCGATCAGCGCGCCGAGCGCCCCGCCGCCCGCCGCCGCCAGGATCCTGTCCCGGTAGACGGGCTCGGGCGGGGTGGCGGGCCGCACGTCGAGCAGGCCCATGTGGGTGATGGGCGGCGCGCCCAGCGACGTCTGCCAGTTCTTCAGCTCCGTCCGCACCTGGCCCTGTGCCTTGGCCATGACCTCCCGCACGGTGGCGGCGGACGGGCCCTCCACCTCGATGTGCAGGAACGGCCCGCTGGAGCCCACCTTCAGCAGGTCGGGGTCGGTGCGCCCGTCGTCCACGGTCACCTCGACCGGCCCGCCGTCGGTGACGCCCAGCGCCTTGGCCACCCGCTCGTTGCGCATCGACAGGATGACGATCCCCGCCGTGGTCCGCAGCGGGTCGCCGAACTGCAGCAGCGGGTTGGTCAGGCTCTGCTCGGCGGCGGGCCTGACCTCTTGGGTGCCGCCCGCGGTGGAGATGGTGACCACCATGGCCGCCGTGGACGCGTAACGGGCCGGCATGAGGAGGAACCCGGCGGCGGCGAACGCGAGCGCCGCCACGACGACGGGAGGACCGACGAGCTTGTTCCCGGCCAGACCGAGAAGAGTCGTCCAGAAGCGCACTTGGCCCGCCCGTCCGCGTTGTTCCGGTATATCGGATACATCGGGAAATCGTGCGTTCATGGCATTCGTTACGCAGCACTCGTTACGCGGGGCGCAGCAGGGACAGCACCTTACGGCCGCGCCGGGCGACCGTGCGGCGCTGTCTGCGCGCGTACATGCGCAGCACGGCCGCCCGCGCCGCGCGGCGCTGCGCGGCCGTCAGCCCCGGCACGTGCTCGGCGGAGCCCACCCACCGCAGCAGCTCGCGGAGCTGGAGGGTGTTGGACACGTGCGCCTGCCAGGACGGCACGCCGAGCCTGCGCGCCACCTTGGTGATGCGCTCGACGCGGGTGTTGCGGTGCGCCAGCACCTCGGGCACATGCCCCCAGGGACCGGCCAGCGCCAGCTTGGCCGCGAAGATCTCGTCCTCGTGCAGCATGTTCCTGCGCGGGATGCCGGTCGCGGGCCCGCGCCGCAGCAGCCCGTAGAGCGGGTCCATGAGCAGCGGGCTCTCGTTGAGCAGCCGCAGCCACTCGCGCAGCCGCTCCACCGGGTCGTCGGAGCCGAGGCCGGTGCCGTCGTAGGCGGCCATCCTGGTCACGCCGTCGGGGCCGGTGTAGGCGACCTGCGTGGTGACCAGCACCAGCCGCTCGTCCGCCGCGAAGGCCGCCATGGCGCGCGAGATGCAGGACGGGTCGAGCCGGTCGTCGTCGCCGATCCAGCGGACGAACGCGCCGCGGGAGATCCTGGCGGCGTGGATGAAGTTGCCGAGCAGGCCGACGTTGTGCGGGTGCCGGTGGTAGACGATCCTGGGGTCGCCCGCCGCGAGGTCCCTGCACACCTCCTCGGTGGCGTCGGTGGAGGCGTTGTCGGAGATGACCAGCTCGACGTTCCCGTAGTCCTGCGCGAGCACGGATTTCACGACCTGTTCCAGCCGTTCCGCGCCGTTGCGGACGGGCAGGGCGATCGACACCAGTTCAGCACCGGACATCTCAGAGCCGGACATGGGTCCTCCCTCGACGCGTCAGCCGGCCGAGCATCGCGCGCGGCGTGGCCAGCAGGGCGAATACGACCAGTCCTGAGCCGCCCACGACGAGCAGCTCTGGCAGCGGGGGCCACGCGAAGGCGGCGGCGAGCGCGGTCAGGTACGCGCACGTCACCGCCGAGGCCAGCGCGGGCCGGAGCAGGCCGGGCAGCACGCCGCGCAGCCGTACGCCCTGCCGGCGCAGCAGCAGCGCGCCCAGCGGCAGCGCGACGAGGACGGCCACGGCGGCGTGCCCGATGGCCGCGCCCGTGATGCCGCCGAGGTGCGCCCCGATGATGAGGGCGGGCAGCAGCGCGAGCGCCCAGCCGAGGTTGAGCCAGACCGTGCTCCTGGTCGCGCCGGTCGAGATGAGGATGTCGGTGACCAGGTACGACGTGATCATCCTGACGACCATGAGCACGGACAGGAAGCTCAGCACGGGGGCCGCGGGAGCCCAGCGGGGCTCGTACAGGAACGTGATGAGGGGATGCGCGAGCGTGGCCATGACCAGCGCCACCGGCATCACGAACGACACCAGCAGCGGCACCGACCTGCGCACGCCCTCCGACAGCGAGTCCGGGTCCTCGGCCAGCCGCGAGAAGCCGGGCAGCGCGACGTAGCGCAGCGCCGTGCCGATCACCCCTGGCACCCAGCTCGACACGTTGAAGGCCAGCAGGTAGTAGCCGAGCTGCTGCTCGCCGAGCACCGCGCCCACGACGACGAAGCTGGAGTTCATCAGCACGGCCTCAAGGCCGAAGCCGAGCGCCGACGGCAGGCCGAAGCGCAGCAGGCGGGCGGCGATGGCCCGGTCGAAGCCGAACCGCCACGGCATCCTGGCCAGCCGGACGATGACGGCACCGGTCACGATCGCGCCGCCGAGCTGGCCCCAGGCGAAGCTGTAGGCGCCCGCGCCGGCCGCCGCCAGCGAGATCGCGACCGTGGCGTTGACCGCGAACCCGGCGAGGTTCGCGGCGGCGAGGCGGTCCTGGGCGAACTCGCGCATCAGCACCGCGCTGCGCACGGCGGTCACGGCCTCGACGAGGATGACGGCCGTGAGCAGCCGCACCACGCCGGTCGCCGGCTCGCTGCCGGCCAGCGCGGCGAAGTACGGCGCACCGGCCCAGAACAGCCCGTACAGGCCGGTGGCGAAGCAGAACGCGAGCACCGTGGCCGTGGGCGCGATCTCGGAGACCCGGCCGCGCCACTGGATGACGGCGGCCATGACGCCCGCGTCCTTGACGACCATGACGAACTGCGTGGCGGCCAGCGCGACCGCGTAGACGCCGAAGTCCTCGGTCGCCAGCAGCCTGGCCAGCACCAGGCTCATGACGAACGAGGCCGCCTTGGTGACCGTGTTGCCGAGCAGGCTCCAGCGCAGCCCGCTGCTCGCCTTGCGGCCGATGGACTCGACCCTGTCGCCGGTCACAGGGTCGCCGGTCACAGGGTCGCCGGTCACAGGGTCGTCAGTCACGGGGTCGTCGGTCACGGCGGGTCAGACCCGTTCCAGCCAGATCTCCCGCCAGAACGGTACGAACTCGCGCGGGCAGTTGAGGCTGTGCACGCCCGCGCAGACGACCCCCTCCAGCACGATGCACGGGTTCTTCATGGTCAGCATCTCGCCCGTCTTCTCGTCGATGCAGCGCTCGACCCTGGCCTGCACCCGCGCCGTCTTCCCGCAGTAGCGGGCCATCTCCTGCTCGAAGCCCATGCCGCGGTTGAGCAGGTCCTCGTTCAGCGTGGCGAGGATCTCCTCCTTGGACTTGACCCGCACCAGCTCCCCGGGTCGCAGGCCGAGGGTCTGCGTGGGCGTCCGCCCCTTCAGGCGGCCTTTGAGGAAGCCCCACGGCAGCCCCTCCTTGATCAGCAGCCATCGCGGCAGCACCCGCCTGGACAGGCGCTGGAGGCGGTTGAACAGCCCGATGGCGATGGCCTGCACGGTCCTGCCCAGGCCCACGTTGCCGGAGCGCACGTCGGTGACGTACTGGCGGGCGTTCGTGAACGGCAGGCAGGCCGGCGCGGCGCGCAGCAGCTCGGTCGCCTGGCAGGAGTAGCGCACGGTGCCGTCATCGGCGGGCGGCTTGCGGGTGTTCGCCTCCAGCAGCGGCAGCAGCCTGGCGTCCTGCGGCGCGGTCGTGGGCTCGTCCGTCACCGGCTTGAGCCATGCCTCCTTCCAGTAGAGGGAGCAGGCGGTCTGGCAGCCGCCGTGCGCCGAGCCGTCGCAGCGGGCGCCGGTCAGGTGCACGGCGCTGTCCATCTTGCGGAGCCCCGTACGGGTCTGGGTGTCGCACAGCTTGTGCGCCACCTTGTGCACGGTGAGGCGTTTGCCGCAGTAGGCCAGCATCTCGGGCATGAACGGCAGCCCGTCGAGCTCGCCCCGTTCGTCCAGCGTGGCCAGGATCTCGGCCTCGCTTCGCACTTCCACGAGGTCTCCGACCTTGTAGCGCATCACCCGGTCTCCTTGAGCAGTCCGGCCGCCAGCAGGGCGTCCGCCGCCGCACGCAGCGCGGCGAACGGCAGGTCCGAGCGCTCGGCGATGTCCAGCAGGCTCTTGCTCCCGTCGGACAGGTTGAGCACCCATAACATCGCGAGCTGCGCCTGTTTCGTGTCGCTGCGCCCGCCGAGCGAGTCGTAGAGCCCGCGCCGGCCGAGCTGCGGCTCGCCGTACGGGCTGAGGTTGAGGTAGGTACGGTCGCCCTCCAGCACCCCGGTGATGGCCTGGAGCGCGTCCAGGGTGTCCTCCAGGGCGGCCGGGGTGACGAAGTCCAGGTCGTCCCCCGAGGTGTGGTACTCGGGGTATTGGGCGTACGGGGTCCTGGTGAGGCTGCCGAACGGCAGGTCGAAGCCGGGCGAGCAGAACTGCCGCTCGTCGTAGCCGTACGGTGTGAACGGCAGCACCCGATGCGGCCGGCCCTTGAGCACGAGCGTCGCCGCCCGGTCGATCGCCGCGTCACCCCTCCTGCTCCGCTTGTAGGTGAGCCGCCCGGAGTCGCCCGCGCAGGCCAGCGTGAGCCCGTGCTTGATGCGCCCCACGCGCTCCCGGTTGCGGGCCAGCCACGTGATGGCGCCGATCGTGCCGGGTGCGAACAGGAACCGGTAGGTGTGGCGCGGCCGCTCCAGGCTCCTGGCCAGCGCCACGGCCACCGCGATTCCGGCGAGGTTGTCGTTGGCCAGTGACGGATGGCAGACGTGGCAGGAGATCATCACCTCGTCGCCGGTCTGCCCCGGCACGACGTGCTCGGCGTAGGTCAGGGACCCGTCGGCCAGCGTCGAGTCGATCACCACCTCGTACGGCCCGTCGCCCATGGCGTCGAGCGTGCGCTGACTGAGGCAGAAGCCCCACGTCCGCGCGTAGTACGAGGTCCGGTAGGGCACCAGGTCCGGCTGCTCGGGCAGCGTGTGCAGGTGGGGGCGGAGCTCGTCCAGCGTCATGGTGGCCGAGACCGGCTCGCTGTAGCCCACGACGTGCAGGTTCGAGCGCCGGAAGTCCACCACGCGCCGCCCTGAGGCGTCCTTGATGTAGGCGTCGCGGATGTTCCACTCCTGCGGGATCGTCCAGTCGAGCACCTGGGTCCCGGTCGGCACCTCGTGCACGGTCAGCGGCAGGTGCTCGCCGATGACGCCGAGGGTCGCGCGGAGGCCGTCGCCGGTGATGCTCCTGCACAGCGGGTAGAGCCGCGCCACCAGCGCGTGCATCTCCGCGCCCGTCATCTGGCCGCTCATGACGGGCGCAGCTCCGCGTTCACGGTGCCCTCCGCCTGCCGGTCGGCCAGCCGGGCGAGCCGGGTGAAGCGCCGCTCGAACGCCTCCCTGGTCAGCCCGTGACGGCGGTAGGCGTCGATCAGCTCGATCGCGCCGTCCTTCACCGTCCGCCGCGCCTCGGCGGCCGGCAGCGCCGCGCGCAACCGGGAGAAGTCCACCCGGTACGAGCGCGGATCCGCGCCCGTCTCCCCCGTGATCGTCACCGAAGCTCCGGGCACCGCCTCGGCGACGGTGGCGGCGATCTCGGCCACGGTGACGTTGTTCTGCTCGCCGCCCACGTTGAACGCCCGCGCGTGCACGACCTCCCTGGGCGCGGTGAGCGCCGCGGCGAACGCCTCCGCGATGTCCAGCACGTGCACCAGCGGCCGCCACGGCGTGCCGTCGGAGAGCACCTTGATCTCGCCCGCCAGGTGGGCGTGCCCGACCAGGTTGTTGAGCACGATGTCCGCGCGCAGCCGGGGCGAGAAGCCGAAGGCGGTGGCGTTGCGCAGGAAGACCGGGGTGAAGTCGGCGTCGGCCAGCTTCACCAGCTCGTCCTCCACGCGCACCTTCGACTCGGCGTACGGGGTCAGCGGCCGCAGCGGCGCGTCCTCGGTCACCAGCTCGTCGCCGCCTGAGGCGCCGTAGACCGAGCAGGTGGAGGCGTACAGGAAGCGCCGCACCCCGGCGTCGCGCGCCAGCCGGGCCAGCCGCACCGACGCGTGGTGGTTGATGTCGTACGTCAGCTCCGGCGCGAGCGAGCCCAGCGGGTCGTTGGAGAGCGCGGCCAGGTGGATCACCGCGTCGAAGCCGCGCAGCGCCTCGGCCGGCACGTCGCGCAGATCGGCCGCCAGGCCCGGCGGGTCGGTCGGCGGCGGGCCGAGCACGCAGTCGGCGAACAGGCCCGAGTCGAGGCCGGTGACCTCGTGCCCGGCCGCGCTCAGCACGGGAGCCATGACGGTGCCCAGATAGCCCTGGTGCCCGGTCAGCAGTACACGCATGTCGGCCTAGCCTCCGAGGTCGAGGACGAGTTTGGAGCCGTGGAACGCCTCGGCGTAGCGCGCGCCGCACTCGATGCCGCGGATGCGGGCCAGGCCGAGGAACGCCTCCCGGTCGTACCAGGGGCGGTGCCGCTGCGAGGGGTAGTGGCGCTGGAGCAGGGAGACCTTCTCCTCGGCCACTTCGGGCCGCAGCGGCTGGTAGACGTTGGGACGTCCGAGGTCGCCGTCCCACTTGACGATCTCGTAGCCGAGCGTCAGATGGTCGCGGAACGCGGTGGGCACCAGCTCGGCCAGCCCGCGATGATCCTGGTGGGCGTCGTCGCGGCGGGGCGCGAGTATCAGGTCGGGCTCGGTGGCGGCGCGCAGCTCCTCCACCGCCTCCTTGGCCTCGTGCCAGTGCGCGGGCAGCCGCCCGTCGGGCAGCTTGAGCACGTTCAGCCGCAGATCCGCGCCGGGGCAGAAGGCCGCGAGCGCCGCGTGCTCCTCCTCCTCGCGCTCGGTGCCGCCACCGGAGAGCACCAGCGCGTCGACGCGCAGCCCCGGACGGGCGGCGCAGAGCGTGAGCAGCGTGCCGCCGGCGCCGATGGCGACGTCGTCGCAGTGCGCGCCCACCGCGACCAGCGAGCCCAGCCTGACCGGTACGAGTCCGATCATCGCTCCCACAGCGCCCACGGACGCTCACCCCGCGAGTAGGCGTCGTCCAGCTCGATGCGCTGGTTGACGGTGTCGGTCGGCCGCCAGTAGCCGCGATGCCGGTACGCGGTCAGCCGCCCGCGTTTGGCCAGTTCCACGCAGGCGTCGCCGACCAGGTCGCCGTTCTCGGGGATGTGGTCGAAGACCTCCTGGCGCAGCACGAAGTAGCCGCCGTTGACCCAGAGCGGCATCTCGCTGACCGGGCTGATGGCCCGCACGGCCCCGTCGTCGGCGACGTCCACGCAGTGGAAGGTGCCGGGCGGCGGCACCACCATCATCGACGCGCCCGCGTCCGCCTGCTTGAACCGGTCGATGATCTCCGGCAGCGGCGCGTCGGTGAGCACGTCGGCGTAGTTGGCCAGGAACATCTCCTCGCCCTCCAGATACGGCCGCACCCGGCGCAGCCGCTCCCCGATCGGCGAGCGCAGCCCGGTCTGCACGAAGGCGATGGACCAGTCGGAGGTGTCCTGCGAGAGCATCCTGACCTCGCCCTTGTGCAGGATGAAGTCGTTGGAGTCGGTCTCCTGGTAGTTGAGGAAGAAGTCCTTGATGTGCTGGGCGCCGTAGCCGAGGCAGAGCACGAAGTCGGTGTGCCCGAAGTGCGCGTAGTAGCGCATCACGTGCCAGATGAGCGGGCGGGGGCCGACGAGCTGCATCGGCTTGGGCACGTCTCCCGGCTGCCCGCTGCGCATGCGGGTGCCGTAACCGCCGCAAAAGAGCACGACCTTCATGGTGCGACCTCCAAGGACGGGATGGGGAAGACCAGCCGGCCGCCCCACTCGCGCACGTACGCGAGCTGCTCGGTCAGCTCGGCGCGCAGGTTCCAGGGCAGGACCAGCACGTAGTCGGGCCGGTCGGCGGCGATCCGCTCGGGCGGCAGGACGGGGATGCGGGTGCCCGGCGTGAACCTGCCGTGCTTATACGGGTTGCGGTCCACCGTGTACGGCAGCAGGTCGGGCCGGATCCCGCAGTGGTTGAGCAGCGTGTTGCCCTTGCCCGGCGCGCCGTAGCCGACCACGGTCTTGCCCTCGTCGGCCGCGTCGATGAGGAAGCGCAGCAGGTCGCGGCGGACCCTGGCCACCCGCTCGCCGAACCTCGCGTAGCCGCCGAGCTCCCGCAGCCCCGCGCTCTTCTCCATGTCGAGCACGTCGGCCACCCTGCGGCTGTGCCCGCTCACCGCCTCGGCGGGCCTGGCCCACAGGCGGATGGAGCCGCCGTGCGTCGGCAGCAGCTCGACATCGGCCAGGGCGAGCCCGCCCGACTCCAGCGCCCGCATGGCCGATGCGACCGTGTAGTACTGGAAGTGCTCGTGGTAGATCGTGTCGTACTGGTTCAGCTCCATGAGCGTGAGCAGGTGCTGCACCTCGATGGAGACCCAGCCGTCGTCGGCGACGAGCGCGCGCAGCCCCTTGGTGAAGCCGACGATGTCGGGGATGTGCGCGTAGACGTTGTTGGCGACGACGAGCCCGGCGGGCCCGTGCTCGGCCCTGATCGCCGCGCCGGTCTGCGGGTCCAGGAACGCCGTGAGCGTCGGCACGCCCTTCTCCCTGGCGGCGCGGCCCACGTTCTCCGACGGCTCGACGCCCAGGCAGCGCACGCCCCTGGCCACGACGTGCTGGAGCAGGTAGCCGTCGTTGCTCGCGACCTCCACGACGAAATCGGGGGCCAGCCGGTCGAGCGCGTCGTCGGTGAAGCGCCGCGCGTGCTCGACCCAGGAGGTCGAGTACGACGAGAAGTAGGCGTACTCGGTGAAGGTGTCCTCAGGCCGGATCAGCGGCGGGATCTGCGCCAGCCAGCAGCTCGTGCAGACGCGCAGGTGCAGCGGATAGGTGGGCTCGGGCTCGTCGAGCTGCTCGCGGGTGAGGAACAGCTCGCACGGCGGCGTGGCGCCGAGGTCGACCACGCTCGCGAGCTCGGTCGAGCCGCATAACCGGCAGCCTTTCACGGGCATCGACCCCGATCACGCATCATGAAATCTCCCCACTTCGGCCGTTGTGTGTGTCTGGCGCGGTCCAAAGCCGCGGCCGTCCGCCGTCCCCGTTCGCCCACCGGCAGACATTTCGCGGCGCTTGTCGTATTCGTTACAGAGCCTGGTCGGAACGTTCCCGTCATGTCATGATCCGCTTCATGGATCCCCTCGGCCTCGACGGCGCATGGCTGCACACTCCGAAGATCCACGGCGACCACCGCGGCGCGTTCCTGGAGTGGTTCAAACAGGACGCGCTCGACCGGCCCATGGACGTGGCGCAGGCCAACTGCTCGATCTCGGTCAGAGGCACGCTGCGCGGCGTGCACTTCAGCGACGTGCCGCCCGGCCAGGCCAAGTACGTGACCTGCGTGTCCGGCAGCGTGCTGGACGTCATCGTGGACGTCCGCACCGGCTCGCCCACCTTCGGCGAGCACGTCGCCGTCGAGCTGGACGACCGGCGGCGGCGTGCCGTCTATATCGCCGAGGGCCTGGGACACGCGTTCTTCGCGCTCAGCGAGTCGGCCACGGTCGTCTACCTGTGCTCCACTCCGTACGCGCCGCTGCGCGAGCACGGCGTGCACCCCCTCGACCCGGCCCTCGGCATCGGCTGGCCGTCCGGCGTCGAGCCCGTGCTGTCGGAGAAGGACGCGGCGGCGCCCACACTGGCGCAGGCTGCGGACCAAGGGCTACTGCCCTCCTACGCCGACTGCCTGGCTCACTACGCCTCCCCAGGCGGCCACCAGGTGGGGCCACGCGGCGGATAGGGCCGCGCGCCAGTCGCGCATCGGCACCGGCGGCCGCCAGGCGTCGCTTCCCAGCACGCTGTAGGCGGGGCGGCGGGCGGGCCGGGGGAAGTCGGCCGTGCTCACCGGCTCCACCATGCCGGGATCGGCGCCGACCAGCTCGAAGATCCGCCTGGCGTAGTCGTACCAGCTCGTCGTGCCCGCGTTCGTCACGTGGTAGATCCCCGGAGGCAACCGGCTGCCGCCGAGCAGGATCAGCCGCTCGGCCAGGTCCACGGTCCAGGTGGGCTGGCCGACCTGATCGTCCACCACCCGCACCGGCGTGCACTCGGCCGCCTTGATCGCCATCGTCCTGGCGAAGCTGCGCCCGTGCGCGCCGTACAGCCACTCGGTGCGCACCACGTAGTGGCCGTGGCCGAGCGCCGCCTGCTCGCCTGCCAGCTTGGCCCTGCCGTAGGCGTTGAGCGGGCGCGTCGGGGCGTCCTCCGCGTACGGCGTGCGCGCCGCGCCGTCGAAGACGTAGTCGGTCGACAGCTGTAACAGCCGCGCGCCCACCCGGGTGCAGGCCAGGGCCAGCCCGGTCACCGCCGTGCCGTTGACCGCCATGGCCCGCGCCTCGTCCCGCTCGGCGGCGTCCACGTCCGTCCACGCCGCGCAGTTGACCACCACGTCGGGACGGACCGCGCGCAGCGCGGCGGCGACCGCGCCCGCGTCGCACACGTCCAGCTCCGCCCTGGTGAACGCGTGCACCGACGCTCCCGGCACGGCCCGCAGCAGGCGCGTCAGGTCCCGGCCGAGCATGCCGCCCGCGCCGGTCACCAGCCACCTCATACCCCCGCCCACCAGCCGGGGTTGTCCTGATACCACCGCACGGTCTCCTTCAGCCCTTGCTCGAACGAGATCCTGGGCCGCCAGCCGAGCGCGCGCAGCTTGCGGTCGTCGAGTGAGTAGCGGCGGTCGTGGCCCTTGCGGTCGGCGACGTACTCGACCATGTCCCAGCCACGGCCGCAGGCTTCGAGCAGCCGGGCGGTCAGCTCCTTGTTGGTCAGCTCGGCGGTGCCCGCGATGTGGTAGACCTCGCCGGGCTCGCCCGCCTCGGCGACCAGGCGGATGCCGGCGCAGTGGTCCTCGACGTGGATCCAGTCGCGTACGTTGCCGCCGTCGCCGTAGAGCGGCACCTTCCTGCCGCGCAGCAGGTTGGTGATGAACAGCGGGATGATCTTCTCCGGGTACTGGCGGGGCCCGTAGTTGTTGCCGCAGCGGGTGATGGAGACGTTCAGGCCGTGAGTGATCGCGTACGCCTGGGCGATCATGTCGCCGCCGGCCTTCGACGCCGCGTACGGCGAGCGCGGCCGCACCGGCGCGGACTCGTCCCACGAGCCGATGTCGATCGAGCCGTACACCTCGTCCGTGGAGACCTGCACGACCTTGGGCACGCCCGCGTCCAGGCACGCCTGCAGCAGCGTCTGGGTGCCGAGCACGTTGGTGCGCACGAACTCCGCCGCGCCCTCGATCGAGCGGTCGACGTGGGACTCGGCGGCGAAGTTCACCACCAGGTCGTGGCCGGGGACGATCCGGCTCAGCAGCTCGGCGTCGCACACGTCGCCGTGCACGAAGCGGTGCGGCACCCCCTCCAGGTTGGCCCGGTTGCCCGCGTAGGTGAGCTTGTCGAGCACCGTCACGTCCGCGTCGCGCAGCCCGCGGACGAACTGGGACCCGATGAAGCCGGCCCCGCCCGTAACCAGAATGCGTTTCATGTACCGATCTGCACCTTGCTGTGATCGCCCAGCACGAGACGGTGGGCCTTGGGGGTACTGACTGAGGCGGTCACCTCGACGTGGTGGCCGATCAGGGAGGATTCGATCCTGCCCACCCCCGCGATGGAGGTGCCCCGCAGCACGATCGAGTAATCCAGCTCGCTGCCGGTGACCGTGCAGTCCGCGCCGACCGAGGTGAACGGGCCGATGTAGCTGTCGCGGATGCGGGTGCCCGCGCCGATGATCACCGGGCCGACCACGCGGGATCGCTCGACCACCGCGCCCTGCTCCACCACCACCCGGCCGACGATCTCGCTGACCGCGTCCACCGCGCCGTCCACGCGCCGGTCGAGCGACTCCAGCACCAGCCGGTTGACCTCCAGCATGTCGGTGACGTTGCCGGTGTCCTTCCAGTAGCCG
The DNA here is from genome assembly GCF_042751225.1 of Nonomuraea fastidiosa. Lineage (NCBI taxonomy): Bacteria > Bacillati > Actinomycetota > Actinomycetes > Streptosporangiales > Streptosporangiaceae > Nonomuraea > Nonomuraea fastidiosa. The sequence goes on along the minus strand of NZ_CP170570.1, from coordinate 3,476,941 downwards.
GTGATGATCGACGCCTCGACGTCCAGGCCCGCCTCGATCAGCCACTGGATCGCGTCGGTGATCTCCAGCTCGCCCCGCCACGACGGCTTGAGCTCCGCGACCGCCTCGTGCACGGCCGGGCTGAACAGGTAGACGCCGACCAGGGCCAGGTCGCTCTTGGGCACCGCCGGCTTCTCCTCCAGGCCGATCACCTGGCCCCGCGCGTCCAGCTCGGCCACGCCGAACTGCCGGGGATCGCCGACCTTGGTCAGCATGATCTGCGCGGCCGGCCGCCGGGCCGCGAAGCGGGCCACCTGGTCCTTGATGCCGCCGACGATGAAGTTGTCGCCCAGGTACATGACGAAGTCCTCCTCGCCGAGGAAGTCGCGGGCGATCAGCACGCCGTGCGCGAGCCCGAGCGGGGCCTCCTGGCGCAGGTAGGTGACCTCGAGGCCGAACGCCGAGCCGTCGCCCACCGCGGCCTCGATCTCCGCGTGCGTGTCGCCCACCACCAGCCCGACCTCGCGGATGCCGGTCTCCGCAATCGCCTCCAGGCCGTAGAACAGCACCGGCTTGTTGGCGACCGGCACGAGCTGCTTGGCCGAGGTGTGGGTGATGGGCCGCAGGCGCGTGCCCGACCCTCCGGCGAGCACGAGTGCTTTCACGCTAGTACGCCCCTTCTCCACGGGTGACGACACCCCAGGTCTTCCACAGGATCTGCAGATCGAGGATGAGCGACCAGTTCTCCACGTACCGCAGGTCGAGCCGTACGGACTCGTCCCAGGTCAGGTCGGAGCGGCCGCTGACCTGCCACAGGCCGGTCATGCCCGGCTTGACCACCAGGCGGCGGCGCACGTCGGTGCCGTAGGCGGCGACCTCTTCGAGCAGCGGCGGGCGCGGGCCGACCAGCGACATCTCGCCGCGGATGACGTTGAGGAGCTGCGGCAGCTCGTCGATGGAGTAGCGGCGCAGGTAGGCGCCTACCTTGGTGATGCGTGGATCGTTCCTTATCTTGAACAGCACGCCGTCGAACTCGTTGGCGTCGAGGAGTTCGGCCTTGCGCTGCTCGGCGTCGGCCACCATCGTACGGAACTTGTAGACCCTGAACTCCTTGCCGTCCTTGCCCACCCTGGTCTGGCGGAACAACGCGGGACCCGGGCTGGTGAGCCTGATCAGCACACCCACCGCCACCAGCGGCAGCGCCAGCACCACCAGGGCCGTGCCAGCCACCACCCGGTCGAAGACCGACTTCACGAACTGCCTGGCCCCGTTGAACTCCGGATGCTCCACGTGCAGCAGCGGCATGCCGGCCACCGGCGTGATGCTGATGCGCGGGCCCGCCACGTCGAGCAGCGCGGGCGCGACGAACAGGTCCGTCCTGTCGGCCTCCAGGCTCCACGCCAGCCTGCGCAGCGCCGCGCCGTCCAGCTCGGGGCAGGCCAGCACGGCCACCGCGTCGGCCCGCGTACGGGCCACGACGTCCGCCACGTCGGCGAACGAGCCCAGCACCGGGATACCGTCGAGATCGACGTCCCGGTCATCGGACGGCAGGCAGGCGCCCACCACCTGCATGCCGTGATACGGCTGCCTGCGGAACTGCATGACCAGGTCGAGTATCGAGTCGCGGTGCCCGACCGCGATGACCTGGCGCATGTACTCGCCGACTTCCCTGCGCCGGTGCAGGTGCTTGCGCATCTTGTAGCGGTAGAACAGCGTCGCGAGCAGGCCCAGCGGCAGCATCGCCATGACGAAGCTGCGCGCGATGCTGGTCTGCGTCACGTACGCGCCGATGGCGACCGCGGCCATCAGGCCGACGCCGCCGTTGAAGACGGCTTTGAACTCCTCGGTACCCTCGCCGTTGGCCCGCCGGCGATACGCTCCGCCCAGGGCGAGCGCGGCCGGCCATGACAGGACGAGGCCGAGGCCGAAGGCGAACTCCACGACGGGGATGTACGCGCCGTTGAGCCAGCGGATTCCCAGCACGACACCACATGCGCACAGCGCGCATAAGGTGTCGCCGAGTAACAGGGTCCGTAAGTAGGCTCTTGTCCAAATACTGGATTTCCGGCCCGGCACGGCCCCAAGGAGCACGCCGACGGACCCCCTAGTCCCCACCCTCATCAGTACCACCCTGACAACTCCGGCACCGCAGTAACATGACGTCTTGCGACACATGGGTTGAGAAAGGCCCATGCCTTATCAAGGGCGGCGGCCCCCACTAAAGACTAAAGATCAGATACAAGCTGGGAAATACCGGTAAATGTCCACATTAGGACGCGAGTTATCGGTGGGCCGGGGTTGACGGAACGATCCAAAAGATGCAAAGCATGAACGCCACGCCATACACGGCGGATACCTGTCCGGTGACGCGTCGTCGTATGCGGGGGGCGGGGCGGACGGTGGGCCGGGCCGGTGGTGTCGGGGAATTGGCGGGCCGGACGAGCCGTGGTCCGAGACCGGGCAGCGCGTACGGCGGGCCTGGCTGGTCGAGGTCGGGCAGCGCGTTACGGCAGGCTGGGCTCAGTCGTATTCGAGGTCGGGCAGGGCGGACGGGGGGTCGGGGCTGCGCCAGACGACCACGACGCCGTCGTGGGGCGAGTCGGCCGCCACCTGGAGCCGGTCGACGTCGAAGTCCGGCAGATAGCGCAGGCGGGCGAGAAACGTGGCGTCGGTCGCGTCGCGCGGCACCACGCAGCCCTCGCCGTCGCGGTCGAGCAGGACGTAACGCACCTCTTCCCCGGACCTGCGACGACACGGACCTCGACCACGTCCTCCCACGCGAGCGCCTCGACGCTCCCGTCCGCGTAGTGACGGGCGACGCCCTCTTCCGTGACGTACACGTAGGAGTCCGGCATCGAATTGCCGTGCATGGCCGCGATTCTTGCGACTTATGGCCGCTTCCCGCAAGGGTCCGTACTCAATGGTGCTGGTGAGAAACCTGCTCGTCGGCGCCCCAGGAATGGCTGAGGTGTTCGGCGACCACCTTGCGGGCGGCCGCCTCCGGACCCGCCGCGATCGCGTCGAGCAGCGCGCGGTGCTCGCTGACCAGCACGTCCCTGTCCTCGTACACCCGGCGCAGACGCACCAGCCCCAGCCTGGTCTCGGCGGCCAGGGCAGAGTAGAGGCGTACGAGCCGCGGGCTGCCGACGGCCTCGATGAGCGCCTGGTGCAGCGCCATGTGCTCGGCCACGACGGCCGCCCAGGGCGCGTCCGCGGGCAGCTCGGCCATGCGGTCGAGCGCCTCCTGGGCCGCCGTCACCCGGCGCCCCGACAGCGCCTGGGCCATCAGGTCTTCGAGCGGCCTGCGGACGTACATGAGGTCGTTCAGGTCCGAGATCGTCACCTCGGGGACATACGCGCTGCGGTTGCGCTCGCGTTTCAGCAGCCCCTCGTGGACCAGCACCGCCAGCGCCTCGCGCACGGTCGGCCTGGCCACCCCGTACGCCGCGGCGATCTCCTGCTCCGGCAGCGGCGTGCCCGGAGAGATCTCACCGGAGAGCACCCTTGCACGCAGGGCGTCGGCCAGCGCGTCGACGGTCGAGACTGGTCTGAGAGGCTGGTTCACGGCAGCGACTCTAGTGCCCTTTCGCGTTGCCTCTCCGGCAGAGCCACCACCACCAGCGCGATCGCCAGCGCCACGAGCCCGGCGATGGACACCGGACCGAGGCGTTCGTCCAGCACCACGACGCCCAGCAGCGCCGCCACCGCCGGCTCCGACAGTGCGAGCGTGGCGGCCGTGGCCACCGGCGTGGTGCGCAGGCCCCTGCCGTACAGGACGTAAGACAGCGCGGTCGTGCCGAGGCCCAGGTAGGCGACGGCGAGCAGGCCCTTCGGATCGGCCAGCCACGTCACGCCGTTCAGCAGCAGGACCGGAAGCATGATGACCGCGGCGCCGCCGAACAGCACGCCCATCACCGCGTCCGACTCGGCTCCCCTGCCGATGGCGCGGGACGCGCTGACCGCGTAGAACGCGTACAGCAGGCCGCCGAGCAGCGCGAACGCCACCCCCACCGCCGCCTGGCCGCCTTGCGCGCCGCCGTCGTCACCGCCGACGAGCAGGGCCGCGCAGCCACAGATCGCCGCGGTCGTCGCCAGTGCCCAGCGCGCGTTCGGCCGCTGCCGGTGCAGCAGCCACGACAGCAGCCCGGTGAAGACGGGACCGCTGCCGATCGCCACCACCGTACCGATCGCCACCCCGGTGCGGCTGACGGCGGCGAAGAAGCAGAGCTGGTACGCGGCCACGGCCACGGCGGCGAGCAGCAGCGACGGGCTCACCGCCCGCTTGAGCCGCGCCCCGGCCAGCAAGGCAAGGGCCGTGCCGCCGATGACCAGGCGGGCCGCGGCCAATGCGACGGAGTCGGCGGAGACGAGCAGGCCCGCCGTACCGGCCGTGCCCCAGAGCACGGCGGCGGCCACGACCGCGAGGGGTCCGTACTTCATACGGGCCAGTGTACTGTCTAATTGTCAGACAATCGCATCCAATAATCGGTCGATGAGCCGTCCGGCCGCCTGTGCCACCTCGCCCGCGTAGTCGTCGAGCACCGTCAGCGCGTCCTCGATCTCAGCGAAGGTCTCGGGCGGCAGCGTCATGAGGTCGTCCGCCTCGGCCGTCACACCGCCCTCCACCCGGAAGCCGCCGTCCGTGGCGGCGATGGACACGTGGAAGGCGACCTCGCGCCCGTCGGGCAGAAGGAACAGCGTGCCGACACGCGCGCCGGCCGGGGGCATGAGGTAGGAGAACGGGGCGCTGCGTACGAAGGGATGCCGTGATTCCGCGAGAATCCCGGCGGCCCGGCTGAGGGCCACCAGCAGGTTGGCCGCGGCCAGACTCTCGCCGTCCACAGCCAAAGCCTAGATCAGGCCGCACGCCCCGACCACCCGTCCTCCCACCCACCCCCGGTCAGCACACCACACCCCACGGCCTGCTGGGGAACCGACCACGCCCGGTCAGCACACCACACCCCACGGCCTGCGGCGAACCGACCACGCGCCGGCCCTGTTCCGGCCGCGCCCTGCGCCCTGAAACCGGCTCGCCCACACTTCGTGGGGCCGGTCTGCCGCACGCCCCAAGGCCCGGCCCGCAGCCCCGCCCGCCCCGACACCGACCCGCCGTCCCGCAGACCCCCGGCACCAGCCCGCCGCACGCTTCGTGGACCGACCCGCCGCACGCCGGACCCGGGCCGCAGCCCCGCGCGCTCCCAGGCCGGGCATGCGCCCCCCGGCTCACACCGACGGGCGCCGCACAGGCCCTGGGCCTTGGCCGCCACACCTGCGACCAGCGGAGCCGAGCGCCGCAGTGGACCGGGGCGAGCGGCGCGCACAGACCGGCCGGTGCCGTACCGCAGCAGGGCCGGTCGGCGTCGCACGCAGTCGCCTAGCCGAGGGTTTCCCAGTCGGCGAAGGGGCCGTCCGGGTCCAGGGCGGTCTGCTCGCGGACGTGGAGCTTGCCGTCCACCCCGACAGCGAACAGCAGCACCGCACCGTTCTCGTCCAGGGTCGCCGCCGGGTAGTCGGTGATGAAGCCGCCGAGGTCGGTCCAGGTGCCGTAGGCGCCGTTCGGGCTCTGCTGCACCGCGACGCTCACCCCGGCGTCGGCGTTGCGGTGGAACATCAGCACGCGAGCGTCCGGGCCCGGCGGGGTCGTGATCAGTTCAGGCTCGCCTACGCCCGCGTGGCCGCCGATCACGACCGGAGCCGGCTCCCACGGGCCGCCGGGTGCGGACTGCCGGGTGACGACCAGCTCGGCGGTGCCCGCCTTGCGGTACGCCACCGCGATCCGCCCGTCCTGCGAGAGCGCCGCCGTCGGCGGGCTGGCCGGAACCTCGGACGGCAGCGTGTCGTCGAGCACGAACCCGCCGCCCGACTGGTGCCAGCGCAGGATGCGGGTCGCCGTACTGGCGAACAGCTCGATCCCGCCCTGCGGATCGGCGGCGACCGCCAGCCCGTCCTGGACGCCGCTCCCGGGCAGGTCCGTCCAGGAGCCCCACGTGGTCGAGCCGGCCGCCGTCTGGGCACGCGTGCTCACACCGCCCGCGCCGTTCCTGACGAAGATCCGCAGCCGCCCGTCACCGTCACGGGCGACCACGGGGGTGCCCATGTGGATGGGGTCACCGGTGCCCGGGTTGCCGTGGTTCGCCCAGGTCGCGGCCCAGCCGCCGCCCGGCGCGGTCTGGCGCAGGGAGACCACGGTGTCGTCGGACATCCGCCGGGCGAAGATCTGCATCCGGCCGCCGGCGTCGAGCTCCACGCTGATCCCCTGCGCGAGCGGCCCACCGGCGTCGGCGAGCGCGGCCGGCCCGTCCACTGCCCGAGCGCGTCCCGCGCGTACGCGTACGCCCGCCCGCTGCGCACCACGAACACGTGCGGCAGCCCGCTGCCGTCCCGCCCCGCCCAGGCCGTCCCACGGGCCCAGCGGTAGTACAGCCGCGACTCCCGGCCGTCCGGGTCGAACGGGTCGTAGGTGTTGTAGTGCTGGAGGATCGACAGCTTCTGCGCGATGGCGGGCGGCGCCAGGTTCACCGGGGCGTCGGTGATGTTGTAGTCGCGGTAGTGGAGCTGGATGAGCGGCACGCCGTACGCGGCCGCCGACTCCCTGGCGAACATGGTCGCGCCCACGTGGTCGGCGTGGCCGCGATGCTCGGGCATCGGGTCGAGCGCGCGCACCACGGTGGGCCGGTAGTGCCGCATCATCCCGGACAGCACGTTGATCACGTCCTGGGTGTCGTACGTGAACGACCGCGTGATCTGGCTGCCCTGCGGAATGATCGTGTGGTCCACGAAGTCGTCACCCCAGACGAACCAGCCGAGCTGGCCGTCGCGCAGGTTCATGAAGACGAGCTGGACCTGCGGGGCGTCCTTGAGCGTGAACCGCTCGACCTGGCGGCCAGAGAGGGTCCAGACGTCGCCCTCCCACTCCTCCTGGTCCTGCGGGTCGGCGTCCGGTACGCCGGCCATCCTCGCGTACGCGTCCTGAATGCCGCGCTGCCGGTTACGGGCCCGTTCGGCGTCGGTGTCGCCCAGCCCGGTGATCTGGCCGGCGGTGATGAACACGGTCACGCTCGGCATCCCGGCCTGGATGGAGTCGTGGACGTCGGGGTTCATGAACAGCAGGTCGTCGTCCTGGTGTGCCACGACCTGCATGAATCGTGCCTCCGGCGTGGTGGTCGCGGCATGTCCCGTCCCCGCCGCCGGTACGAACACCGCCAGTGCTCCGAGGACGGTCAGCAGCCGCCTGGATAACGCCGTGGCTTCTCGTAGGCGCATCTTTCTCTCCCCCACCGCTGTCGAATCAGGTCTCGGTTACAGACCCGAAGCCGATGCTGATCAGTCCGTAATCGGCTGCCAAGAGAAAAGGGGATAACAACTGCGTAACTCGGCCTCGATGCGCGCCCCCGAAACGCCTTCGGAGACGCCGGGCAACAGGCCGTCACGATGTTTTCGGCTTCCCTTTTTACGCCTCCATCGCATCATTCGGCGGAAACGACAAGGGAAAATGCCCGCACTTAGCTTTTCACAGTAGCCGTACGTGATCAGTGAATCGCTCTGGCGAGAGTGAATACGGTCGCGGCGGCGAGGACGGCGCGTTCCACTGGCGCGGGCGAGCGGTTGACGTTTCCGACCGCACAGAGAAAGCGATTAGCGCCTGATATGCCGGCGCTCGCGAGCGGGCCGCGATCGCGCTCATCGACTTCCGCGCGGCCGACGCCGGCCCGCGCGGCCGACGTGACGCTCACGACGGCCTCGGCCGATCCGCGTCGCCGCTCGATCAGGCGGCCGGGGCGCGCGCCTGCGCCCCGAGGGCCGGCGACGTGATCAGGGATATGCGTCGGTGGCGAGGCGGGCGTGGCGTTCGACGTCGTACCGCACACCCTCGTAACAGAGCCGCCCCCGCTCGATGCCCTCGGCCAGGAACCCGGCCTTGACAGCGACCCGGCACGAGGCCGGATTGTTCGTACGGTGCCCCAGCTCCAGCCGGAACAGCCCGCGTTCCTCGAACGCCCACTTCGCGAGCAGCCTGGTGCCGGCCACCGCGATGCCGCGCCCTCTGGCCTCGGGCACGACCCAGTAGGACACCCAGCCGTTGCGGTGATCGTCGATCCTGGTCACCGCCACGTTGCCGACGACCCGTTCTCCGCCGTCACCCTCCTCGATGATGGCGAAGGCGTGGCCGACACCCTCCCATGAGGCGATCCAGCCGCCGGCGTCCTTGAGCGTGACCACCGGCCACGGAGCCTGCGTCCGCATGTCGGGAGCTTGGAAGGCACGCAGCACGACGGGCGCGTCGTCCTCGCGCCACTCGCGCAGCCGGACGTTCAAGAGGGGCACAATGTCGGACATTACCCGTATTGCACCCGTTGCCCGATCGGGTGGGTCGCCTCGAAGTCCTCCACGAGCTGCTTGGGCGCGGTCAGGCACCATGCCTCGACCACCAGCTCGAACAGCTCGTCGGCGTCGATCTTGTCGAGATGCACCACCACCCAGCCGAACCGCCCGGCGGTGAACTGCACCTCGAAGACCTCGGGCCGCTCGTTGACCAGCGCGATCTGCTCCTCGATGGTGGCCTTGAGCCCGACGGTCTCGGTGGCCTCCCACAAGTAGCCGAAGCCCTTGTCGCGCACCTTGATGCCGACCCACTCGCCCCCATGGCTCAAGCGCACCTCGGGCAGCTCGTCCAGCATCGCCAGGAACTCGTCCACGGTCACTCCCATGTCCGCCTGTGTACCAGACGGGTCCGACAGTTCCAGCCGCCTTGAGCGGTCGCTCAAAACGTGCCGCCCCGAGGTCTTGAGCGGTCGCTCAAATCGTCCTACGCTCATTTGAGCACTCGCTCAACCCTTGCCTTGAGGACGTGCGCCATGCGCATCTACGTCGAGACCCTGATCAGCGCCGACATCGACCAGGTGTGGCGGACCACCCAGGACCTCCCCCTGCACCAGCGCTGGGACCTGCGCTTCGGCCACATCACCGCGCTGCCGTCCGGCCACATGCGCTACTCGACGCTGGGCATCAGCGGCACGGCCGTCGCCACGGGAGACCGCGACGCCCCCGACGGCACCCGTACGTCAGCGCTGCGCTTCGGCTCCACCCACCCGCTGTCCCCGATCCGCTCCGGCTCCGGCTACTGGCGCTACCTGCCCACGCCCGCCGGCATCCGCTTCCTCACCTTGTACGACTACCGCCCCCGCCTGCTGCCCCGCCGCCTGATGTGGTGGGCCACCGCCTGGTCGTTCGACCGGCTGCGCCTGTGGCTGGAGACCGGCCTCACCCCCGAGCGAGCGCTGCGGCGGGCGCTCGCCGAGGTCGCCGTACGCGTGGCCGCCGTCGTCGCGGCCGGCCTGGCCCTGCCCCTGTGGGCGGCGCTGACCGTGGCGGTCCTGGCGCTGCTGTGGCCGCCGCTCCCCGGCACCCCGGCCGCCCGCCGCTGCCTGCGCCACCGCCCCATCACAGAGCATCGCCCGATCACAGAGCACCGCCCCGTCGCAGAGCAACGCCGCACCTCAGCGCACCGCCCCGTCGCACAGCACCGATCCCGTCTGGAGGCACCATGCCCTCGATCTTCCAGCGCGCACTCGGCACTCGCTTCGACCGCCTCCACCCCCAGCTCCAGCGCCGCTTCGGCGTCGGACTCGACTCCGGAGAAGCGTGCATCGGCACCGGCGTGATGAACCGGGTCTGGAACGCGGGCCTCATCGTCCGCCCGTTCCTCGCCCTCGGCAGCCGCCGCAACATCCTCGCCACCGACACCGGCCGCGACGTGCCGTTCCGCATCGAGAACTACCCGTACGCCGACTCCTACGGCCGCGAGACCGTCACCTTCGTCCGCACGTTTCCCCGCAGCCGCTTCGACGCGACCATGATCTACGACGAGGAGCGCGGCGAGATCGTCGACTACCTGGGCACCCACCAGCACCTCGCCGTCCCGCTGGCGCTCTCGGTGGACGACCGCGGGGGCCTGATCATCCGCTCCGGCCCCCAGCGCCTGCTCGGACCGCTCGTGCTGCCCGTCCCCGCCGCCGCCACCGGCACCGCCGTGGTCACCGAGCACTACGACGACCAGGCCGAGCGGTTCAGGGTCGCGGTGACCGTGACGAACCCGCTGCTCGGCCGGATCTTCGGCTACTGGGGCAGCTTCACGGTCTCGTACGTGAACGTCGCGGAGCACGGCGTTCCCGCTACGGTGAGGCCCAGACGGGAGGAGGCCCGTCGCTGACCTGCACTCGGAGTGGAGCGGTGGCCGACACGCGTACGAAGCTGCTCGAAGCGGCGCTCGAGGTCCTGAGCACGTCCGGCATGTCCGGGGCGTCGGCGCGCACCATCGCCGCCGCGGCCGGCGTCAACCAGGCGCTGGTCTTCTACCATTTCGGCAGCGTCGACCAGCTCCTGTCCGCCGCCTGCGCCCACGGCTCGACCCGCCGCGTCGAGCGCTACCGCGAACGCTTCGCCGCCGTCACCACCCTGCGCGAGCTGCTCGACCTCGGCCGCGAGGTGCACGCCGAAGAGGCCGCCGAAGGCAACGTCGCCGCGCTCGCGCAGCTCCTCGCCGGCAGCCAGACCGACGAGAAGCTGGCACCCGCCGTGGTCGCCGGGCTCAACCTGTGGATCGGCGAGGTGGAGCAGACGCTCAGGCGGGTGCTGGCCGGCTCACCGCTCGCCGAGTTCGTGGACGTGGCGGGGCTCGCCAAGGCGACCGCGGCCGCGTTCGTGGGCCTGGAGCTGTACGACGGCGTCGACGGCGACGGCGCGGCGCAGGCGCTCAATGCCCTCGACCAGCTTGCGGGCCTGGTGACGGCCCTGGAGGACATGGGCCCCGTGGCGCGCCGCGCCGTACGCGCGAGGCTCACTCGTAGTATCGGGCCTCGATCACGTTCCCGTCGGGATCAGGGAAATAGATAGTCTCCGGCGCGATGCCGCGCGCGCCGAACGAGTTGGTGCCGGTGCCGGTGATCTCCACCTGGTGTTTCTTGAGACGCAATTTGAGGGCGTCGAAATCCTCTTTCCCGAACGCCAGGCAGAAATGGTTGACCGGGTGCCCGGCGCTGCCGTGGACCCCGGTGCCCTCGTCCACGCCGCGCATCGCCTCGAACGACATCAGGTCGAGGATGCAGTCGGGCGTGATCCGCACGCTCGGGAACGGTGCCTTCCCCTCACGGAACTCCTCGGCTCGCACCCCGGGCAGCCCGATCACCTGCTCGTAGAAATGGAGCGAGGCGAGCTGATCGGAGACCCAGCAGACGAGATGGTCAAGGCGTACGCGCATGAAAACACCTCCGCTTTCTTTCCAATATCCTTTCTTCTTTTCGCCGTGTCCACCTGCCGAGGTGGACGGCCTTCAGATCGAAAGCGGCGGTTCATTCCGCGTTGGGGTCCGATTTCGCATCCCGGGTAGGCGACCCGCGCCCGCGCCCTGCTCAGCCGTACTGCCGCTCCGCCTCCTCATAGGCGGGCAGGCGCGGCTTGTGCCACTTCAGCCAGCCCTCGTCGTTCTCCTTCTCCCACTCCGTGTCCTTGGGCCTGGTCTCCACCCACCGCACCATCCTGCGCATCTCGGCCAGGCTGGCGTCGTTCACCAGCAGTCCCGGCAGGTCCATGGTGATCCGCTTGGGCATGATCTCGTAGACCTGCATGAACCTGTTGTTCGGCTCTTCGAGGAAGTCACGGGTGCGGCTGTCGGGAGTGCCGCCGAAGTCCCAGAACTCGTCCCAGCCGCTGCGGTCCGGGTCCGCCACCCTGACGAAGTTCTCCCTGCACCAGGCGGCGATCTCCTCATACCATCGCGCCGCCGTGCCGAACTTGCCGCACAGGGCGGCCAGCGAGGTGATGTTCCCGTAGATCTGCCGTAGCGCGCCCTGCGCTTTCGCGGCGGCTTCGCCGTACCACGGGGCGTCGTTCAGGTCCTGCGCGCGCAGCCGGAACAGGTTCGCCATCTCGACGAGGGACTCGGCTCTTTCCTCGAACCGGACCGGGTCGATCCAGAGGTCGAGTTCGCCGAGGTCCTTCTTCAGCTTGTCCGCCGTCATGTCGTCGACGCCGTACGAGATCCCCTTCGGCAGTTCCAGAGACACGCTGACGTTGGGATAAAGGTCGCTCGGCTCCGCCAGGATGTCGGCAGGCGGGTCGCCTTTCAACCGGGACACGAGACGATCGTCCAGCCGGCCCAAGGGGATGTCGCCCAGCTTCGGGTTCTCCGCGAGGTCGTACCTGGTGGCGGCGCGCTCGATCAGCATCCCCGCCATGCCGATCTCGGTGTGCAGATCGCTCCAGAACTGGTTGACGTAGTAGTCGGCCATATTGAACAGGGTCGACAGCTCGCGGGGCAGAGCCCAATGCATCTCGGGCCAGCCCGGCTGGTCATGCCAGTAGGGCTGGCCGCGGAGAGCCAGGTCCGTGATGCGGCCGGCGACCGATTTGACGCCCTTGCGGTCGATGTGGAAGCCCTCCGCGTGACGCTCGTCCTCCAGGCCCGGCCAGGTGGGCGGCAGGCGCGGCTCGGTGTCCCAGGAAGACCATTGCTCGGAGGGGGTGGGATCTGGCTCGCGCATCTGAACTCCGATCTTGCTGGGGGTCGCAACACCCTATGGAGATCGTTAACAGACCCGCAACCGTCAATTCCCTCCGATGTGAGGTCACCTCGATGCCGCTCAGTCGCGACCGACGCCTTTGAGCCAGCTCTCCACGACGAGGTCGGCGGCGCGCGGCGGGTCGAGGTCGGGCAAGCGGTGGGCGGCGATGTCGATCAGGCCGTCGAGCATCGCGCGTGCCCACTCCTGCGGCACGTCGTCGCGGATCAGCCCCTCGTCGGCGGCCCGCCGTACGAACCGGTCGAGCCGGGCGCTCTGCTCCTTCATGCGCGCGCTCGCCGCCTCGTTCGCGCGCATCATCCGCCGTACGTCCACCGGCCACTCCCTGCTGACCGGGATGATGCCCTCGACGTAGCGGTGCAGCGCCACCGCCACCGGCGCCTCCACCAGCCTGGCCTCGTCCAGGACCTGCTCGGAGCCGTCGAGCTTGGTCTGAAAGACGGCGGCGAGCAGCGCCTCCCGGGTCGGGAAGCGGCGGTAGACGGTCCTGCGATCGACCCCGGCCGCGGCGGCGATGGCGCTCATGCTCGTCGCGGGGTCCTCGGCCAGCAAGCGGGCGCCCGTACGCAGAACGGCCCGCAGGTTACGCGCGGCGTCGGCTCTCATCACCCGCCCAGTTTAGACGCGATGCGACAGATGCCTCTTTGACAGACACACGTCAGAGGCATATACAGACAAGAGACGCCACAGTTATGTGGCACTTACTGAAACTAGACGCAGACGTAAGACGACAGGACGCACACGCGCCTCGAGATCGGCCGGCGCGCGATCACGCCCTACCGCCTCGCGACTCACGACGACCAAGGAACAACCACCATGACGATTTGGCTCATCACCGGCAGCTCGCGCGGGTTCGGGCGGGCGCTCGCCCAGGCCGCGCTCGACCGCGGCGACCACGTGCTCGCCACCGCCCGCGACCCGCGTCGCCTCGACGACCTCGTCCAGCGGTACGGCGACCGCGTCCGCACGTTCCCCCTCGACGTCACCGACGCCGAGGCCGCCCGCGCCGCCGTCCGTGAGGCCGTGACCGCGTTCGGCCGGCTCGACGTCGTCGCCAACAACGCCGGCTACGCCAACTCCTCGGCCATCGAGGAAACCCCGGACGACGACTTCCGCGCCCAGGTCGAGACCAACTTCTACGGCGTCGTCAACGTCACCAAGGCCGCACTCCCCGTCCTGCGCGCCCAGCGGTCCGGCCACTTCATCCAGTTCTCCTCGATCGGGGGCCGGGTGGGCGGCTCGCCGGGCCTGGCGGCGTACCAGTCGGCCAAGTTCGCGGTCGAAGGCTTCTCCGAGGTGCTGAACAACGAGGTCAAGCCGTTCGGCGTCAAGGTGACCATCGTGGAGCCTGGAGCGTTCCGTACGGACTGGGCCGGCTCCTCCATGCGCACCGTCACCCCCGGCCCCGACTACGAGCAGACCGTCGGCGCCATGGGATACCGCCGCGCCGGCTTCGACCGCTCCGCCCCCGGCGACCCCGCCCGCGCCGCCCGCATCCTCTGCGACATCGTCGACCTCGACGAGCCGCCCCTGCGCCTCCTCCTCGGCAAGGACGCCCTCGAAATCGCCGAGGAGTCCTCCCGCGAACGCGCCGAAGAGGCCACCCGCTGGTCCCACCTCACCCTCGCGGCCGCCTTCCCACCCGGCGAATGACCCGCCTGACCTGCTTGTCATAGGACTATCAGGGCCAGGACCGGTCCATGCCGGTTGATGCACACTGTCTGATATGGCAACGACAGAACTCGGCGCGGCCCTGCGGCACTGGCGCGACCAGGTCTCACCCGAGGCGGCCGGGCTGCGCGCGGGCGGCCGCAGGCGCGCCGCCGGGCTGCGGCGCGAGGAGCTGTCCCAGCTGGCGGGCATCTCCGTCGACTATCTCACCCGCCTCGAGCAGGGCCGCGCCACCAAGCCGTCCGCGCAGGTCGTCGAGGCGCTCGCCCGCGCCCTGCGGCTCGGCAGCGACAGCCGCGCCCACCTCTTCCAGCTCGCCGGCCTCGCCGTCCCCGGGGCGAAGATCGTGCCCGCGTACATCCCGCCGAGCGTCCACCGCATGCTGGACCGGCTCACCGGCACCCCGGTCGCGGTCTTCGACGCCGCCTGGACCCAGCTGCTCGCCAACCCCCTCTACACCGCGCTGATGGGCGACTGGCGGGGCGACGACCTCAACGCCGTGTGGCGCAACTTCGCCGGCGCCGGCACCCGCGTCCGCCACACCCCTGAATCGCTCGGCGCCCTGCGCGCCGCCCAGGTCGCCGACCTGCGCAGAACCGCCGCCCGCTACCCCGACGACCGGCGGCTGCACCAGCTCATCGCCCGCCTGCGCGACAACAGCCCCGAGTTCGAAGCCCTCTGGGAGTCCGGCGCCGTCGGCCGCCACGAGTCCGCCCGCAAGACCATCGACCACCCGCAGGTCGGCGCCATCACGCTGGACTGCGACGTGCTCGTCGTCGCCGGCGAGGACCTGCGCATCATGGTCTACACGGCCGAACCGGGCAGCGAGGACGCCGAACGCCTCGCCCTCCTCGCCGTCATCGGCACCCAGGACCTCACCGCCCAGCGCCCGTAACCGGCCGCTCTACTCGGTGTCCTTCGGGTGCCGAGGAGCCGCGTAGATGCCGGCACCCGTGAATCACCGGATCCCCCACGCTTCGGGCTCACGCGGATACCTGGACGGGAAGACCTCCGGCATGGCGATGTCAGAACACATTCTGATGACGCGAGTTTCGCAACCCGCAGGCGTGCTGACGATCCGGCCTACCGGCCGGACACGCCCTCGAGTGCCGTGTCAGCGCTGTGAGGTGCGCAGGTGGATGCGCTCGCCCTGCTTGCCGAACAGGCTGAGCACCTCGACGCTGCCGTGTCCCGCGGCGCCGAACCAGTGGGGGATCTGGCAGTCGAACTCGGCCGCCTCACCGGGGCCCATGACGAAGTCGTGGTCGCCCAGCCGCACGCGAAGGCGTCCGCGAAGCACGTAGAGCCACTCGTACCCCGTGTGGGTCCGCAGGTGGGGTTCCTCGTCGTGAGCCGGGATGGTCATCTTGTACGCGCGCGGCTCGCCCTGCTGCCGGGACAACGGGATCAGCACCCGGCCGCCCCTCGTGGTGGGCTGCTGCGGCACGCGCGGATCGACGATCCGGGGCGCGGCGACGATCTCGTCGAGGGGGATGCCCAGCGCCGCGGTGATCGGCAGCAGCAGTTCGAGGCTCGGCTTGCGCTGGGCCGACTCCAGCCGCGAGAGCGTGCTGGTCGAGATGCCGGTGGCGCGCGCGAGCTCGGCCAGGCTGACGCCCTTCTTCTCGCGGGCGCGTCGCAGCCGGGGAGCTATCTGCTCGATCACGGCGTTGACGCTCGGCTGCTGCTCCATGGAACGCAGTCAACCAATCCGTCCCGGAAACAGCAAGGATCTTTGCCGGTCCCGGGTACGCGTCCCCATCCTTCAGGCGGAGGTGATCCCAGTGGACACAACGATGTGGGACGCGATCATCGTCGGCGGTGGAGCCGCCGGCCTGTCGGCGGGCGTCGTGCTCGCCAGAGCGCGGTTCGCGACCCTGGTCGTGGACGGCGGCGCGCCGAGGAACGGCCCCGCCGATCACATGCACGGGTACCTGACCAGGGACGGCATGGCGCCGAGCGCGTTCATCGCGACCGGGAGGGACGAGTTCACGAGGTACGGAGGCACGCTCGCCCTTGCGTCGGTCACCGCCGCGCGGCGCGCCGCCGACGGCATGTTCGAGCTGCGGCTCGACGACGGCCGAGCGCTGCGCGCCCGCTCGGTGCTGGTCGCGACCGGGCTGACCGACGAGCTGCCCGACATTCCGGGACTGCCGGAACGCTGGGCGTCCCAGGTGCATCACTGCCCCCACTGCCATGGCTACGAAGTGCGCGGGCGCACCATCGTCGTGATCGGCAGCGCGATGGCGGCGACGTCGGCGCACCTGGCCGCGCTGCTGCGCCGCTACAGCGACTCGGTGACGTTCTGCGTCAACGCCACCGAGATCGGCGAGGTCGAGCGGCGCCGACTCACCGCGTACGGCGTGCGCGTGATCGACGCACGGGTCACGGCGATCACGACGAGCGCCGGTCCGCCCGGAGCCGCGAGCCCGGTCGCGGTCGTGCTCGGGAACGGCGAGACGATCACGTGTGACGCCGTCTTCGTGGCGCCCCGCCCGAGGCCCCATGACGCGGTGCCGGCCATGCTCGGCGCGGCCAGGGACCCGGAGACCGGCCTCATCGCCGTCGATGCCCGTGGCGCCACGAGCGTCCCCGGGCTGTGGGCGGCGGGGAACGTGGTCAACCCCCGGGCCCAGGTCGTCACCGCCGCGGGCGCGGGCTCCACCGCCGCCATCGCCATGACCGCCTGGCTGCTCGATCGGGAGCTGGCCGCCGCCTTCGAAGGCGGGGTCCGATGACCGCCACCGAGACGCCGCCGAGCACTCGCTCCCGCCGGCTGCCCGCCGGCGTCTACCTGCTGGGCTACAGCCTGTTCGCGATGGGGAGCGCGGAGTTCCTCCTGGCCGGCGTGCTGCCGGGAGTCGCCGCCGACCTGAACGTCCCGCTCTCATCGGCCGGCTACCTGATCACCGCTTTCGCGCTGGGCGTCGTGGTCGGCGGGCCGCCGCTGGCCGTGCTCAGCCTCCGCTGGCCGCGCCGCACCGCGCTCGTGGCGGCGCAGGGCCTCTTCGCGGCCTCGGTGGCGATCGGGCTACTGGGCGGCTATGAGGTGTTGCTGCTGTCGCGGGTGGTCACGGGCATCGCGTACGCGGGCTTCTTCGCCGTCGCGTCCGTGACCGCGATAAGCCTGGTGACGCCGGACCGCACCGCGCGCGCCTCCGGGGTCGTGGTCAGCGGGCTGAGCGTGGCGATGGTGGCCGGCGGTCCCGCGGGCACGCTGCTCGGCCATCTCATCGAATGGCGCACCGGTTTCTGGGCGATCGTGGTCCTCACGGCGGCCGGGATCATCGGATGCCTCATCGGGATCCCCGCCGCCGCCCCGGGCGCCGGGCGGGCCGCCGAGCCCAGCGTCGCGCGGGAGCTCGCCACGATGCGCAGGCCGATGCTCTGGGGCGTGTACGCGATCACGATCCTGACCACCGCGGCGTACATGATCACATACAACTATCTGGCCGCCATGCTCGCCGGCATCACCCGCGTCCCCGGGGTCTGGATCCCGGCCGTCCTCGCCCTGTTCGGGGTGGGCGCCTTCGCCGGGTTGTCCATCGGCGGCCGGATCTCCGACCGGCGTCCCCACTTCGCGCTTCTCACCGGGGCGGCGGCGATCGTGATCCTGTCGGTCGTGATGACCGCTGCGATCCGGCACGTCTGGGCGGCGGTGCCCGCGGTCTTCCTGCTCGGCGTCGCCGGGTTCGTGCTGAACCCCGCCGTGTACGGACGCGTCTTCGCCATCGCCGGCGACGCGCCGACGCTCGCCGGGGCGACCACCGTGTCGGCCTTTCAGCTGGGCATCAGCCTCACCCCCGTGCTGGCGGCGGTCCCGCTGGCCGGTGGGGGCGCGCTCACCTCGGTCTGCCTGATCGGCGCCGCACTCGCCGCGATCAGTGTGCCGCTGATCCTCCTGGACCGGGCCACCGCGAGGAACACCGCCCGGCCGTCCTGAGCCCAGGGCCGCACCGGTCGGGGCTCAGGCCGGCCGGTGGGGCGCAGGCCGTCCATCAGCAGGTCGAGCAGGCGAGCGGCCTTGGCCTCGTGTACGCCCCGGGGCGCCACGGTGAAGATGCCGATGAGCGCGGCGGCGATGTCGTCGGCTTCGACGTCGGAACGGAGGTCACCCGCGGCGCGACCGGCCTGGAGGATCTCGGTGATGGCGGCGAGCAGCTCGGCCCTGGTCTGCGCGTGGGCGATCTCCCCCGATTCGACCATCGCGTGCAGCGTGTCGAGCATGCCGTTCTTGGTCGCGATCCAGTCCCCGAACAGGTCCATCCAGCGCCGCATCGCCGCGGCGGGCGGCAGTTCGCCGAGCAGGTCGCGGGCGCCGGTCGTGAGCCGTACGACCTGGTCCCGGTAGACCGCGTCCACCAGCGACTCGCGGGTCGGGAAGTGCCGGTAGAGCGTGGCGATGCCGACTCCGGCCTCGCGGGCGATGGCGCGCATCGACAGCTCGGCCTCGGCCGACATGAACATCCGGGTCGCCACCGCGAGCAACTGGTCCCGGTTGCGGGCAGCGTCGGCTCGCGGTGCGCGTTCCGACAAAACGGATCGCGCTCCGGTTGTGTTAGGGTCACGCACGGAAACGGAGCATAGTCCACTTTCCGGAGCGCTCCCTTGATCCGAGGAGACAGGCGTGGCACAGAGCGTTCGACCGCAGGCGGGCGTGAGCAGGGCGGTACGGCTCGATGCGTGGGGCGGTCCCGAGGTCCTCGACGTCCGTGACGTCCCCGCACCGCAGGCAGGACCGGGGCAGATCCGCGTACGGGTCACCGCCGCCGGCCTCAACCCGATGGACTGGATCATGACCGCCGACGCGGGCACCGCGGCCCGGTTCGGCCTGAGCCTCCCCGCCGGGTTCGGCACCGACTATGCGGGCGTGATCGACCAGGTCGGCAACGGGGTGACCGGCTTCGAGCCCGGTGACCGGGTGTTCGGCGGCGCGCTGTCCCGCGCGGTCGCCGACTTTGTGGTGATCGACCTGTCAGGGGGAACGGCGGCCGAGGAGGCCCACCACACTCCCGACGGCGTGGACGACCGCACCGCCGCCACGCTCACGATCGCCGGACGTACGGCCTCCGCCGCGCTCGCCGTGATCGACCCCGGCCCCGGCGACACCGTGCTGATCGGCGGCGCGGGCGGCGGGGTCGGGGTGTTCGCCGTCCAGCTCGCCAGGATCGCGGGGGCGCGCGTGATCGGCACCGGTTCCGCCGCCTCGGCCGGCTTCCTGCGCGACCTCGGAGCCGAGCCGGTCGCGTACGGCGACGGCCTGGCCGACCGCGTACGAGCCCTCGCCCCCGACGGCATCACCGCCGCCCTCGACCTGCACGGCACGGAGACCGTGGAGGCCGCACGCGAACTCGGCGTCCCGGACGGCCGCATCTGCACCATCGCCGCACAGGTGGACGGCGTACCGGCGGCCAACGGCGCCAACGCCACCCCGGGCGACCTCATCGAGATCGCCCGCCTGGTCGCATCGGGCAGGCTCCGGGTGCCGATCGCGGCGACGTTCCCGATCGCGGAGATCCGCCGCGCCGCCGAACTCCAGGCCGGCCGGCACGTACGCGGCAAGGTCGTCATCGACCTCTGACGCGAACCCGGCGCCCGGGCCCTTCCCGTTACACGCGGGCCCCGGACGGCGGCCGAGGCGCGAGCGCTGAATTCACCGCTCCGAACGAGCGACTCCGCGTGCTGCGAACGACCTATTGAGGCTTGGAGCGGTATTCAGCCCACTTGTCGACCGCCTCTTGGAGATCAAGAGCAGCAACATCCTCACGCGTCATTCCAACGGTGTAGATCAACCGGTCCGCGAGCCAATCAGGGACCGGTTCCCTAGGAGCAGCCTTCTGCACGCGGATGTCCGCTACCAGCGCACCAAGACGTTCAATGACCTGGCCGAGCTGCACGACCTCAGGACGGTCCGTTCCCGCCTGGCGGATCCTTGCCGTCGCTTCCGCGTACACTTCCGCGTCGGCCCGCTCACCGACAGCCCACACTTCGCAAATCTCCACCGACTTGTCCTCGGTGATGCGATAAACGACGCGCCAAGTGTTGCGGCCGACCACCAGCTTCCGAAAACCGGTCAGCTCTCCGCCCAGCGGATAACCGGCTTCAGGGTTGTCCAGCAATAGGAGGATCTTCTTGAGAATCGTGGGCACCGCGTCCGGGCCGATGCGCCGAAGATCGTCGACCGCCTGCGCCGTGAAGACGACGTCGGACACGGCTCACTCATCGTCCGGGAGAGCAGCCAGAGACTCGCGAGTGTGCCCGAAAGCGGCGAGCACATCGTCGAGCGCGATCCGCTCTCCTGTATCCGTGACCGACCGGGCAAGCACCAGCGCCAGATCACGAAGATCAGCAGCGGCCTCCTCCAACTCGTTGAGCCGGCGGATGCTCACCACGGCCGCCACAGGTTGATGCCGGCGAGTGACCACCAGATCGGTCCCATGCTCCGCATCAGCCACCAGACGGGCAACGCCTCGCTTGGCCGCCTCTGTGACGCTCAACTCAGTGGCGTCGTGCAGAACAGTCATACCCCCACTGTACATTCTTCTGTACAGGAAGCATCTGCTGGTTCAACGCCACCTCCGCACGACGACATCACCGTCGCCATCGCCCGGCTCCACCGGCTGGGCCCGAGCATCACCCGCGAGGTGATCCCGCCCGCGAAGCCGGTCGCCGGCTGAGCCGCGCGGCGTCGCGGGCCGGGCCCGCGACGCCGTTTCACGAAGCGGTGGGGTCAGTTGTGGACGACCACCCACGTGTCACCACGCCTGAAGTGGAACATGTCCGTGCCGACGTAGAGCGTGGGATTGGGTTTGCTCCTGCTCTGGACGTACAGCCTGCCGACCCGCGACGTGGCGATGTCGTAGACCGCGTCGGCCTTCCGCCCCTGCTTGTCGACCTGGCTGAGGAGGACGAAGCGATCGCCCACGATCCTCCGGGGGTGCCGGCCCGGCAGGTCCGCGGCCTTGCCACCGTCGCGGCGGACCGCCTGGTCCTCCGTGAAGCACCACGTCACGTCGCACACCGCCCGCGCGGGATCGTCCGGCCGCTCCCCTGTGCTGAGGTTGAGCAGATTCCGTACGCCTCGCAGGCGTTCGTCGGATGGCCCCACCCAGGGCCAGCGGACGAGATGCAGCCCCTCCGTATCCGGAACGAACGACGGCTCGCCACCCGACAACGGAACATGATGCACACCGCCCGACTTGAGCGACGACCAGAAGATCTTGCCGTCTCCGATAGCCAGCCGGACACCGTGGACGGTGTCGCCGTTCACCTTGTCCACGTCACGCTCGGCGGGGAACGAGACCACCCGGCGGGGCGTGCCCCCGGTCACCGGGATGGTGAGGATCTGGACGTTCTCATCCTTGATCTTGAACCAGGCAATCGATTCCTCACCCACCGCCGGTGTCTGCACCGGCGCGACCGCATAGTCGAGTACGGCAAGGCGCTTGAAGGTCCGCGAATCCAGTCTGTAAGACCACCACTCGGGCGCGGGATCGTACCCCTTCTTCGCCACGTATCCGAGCAAGGTGCGCTCGTCGAGGAACGCCTTCGGCGTGAAGTCCTTGCCGTTCGGCACCTTCATCGGCACCACCGCGACCGCCGAGGCCAGCGCCTGCTCCACCGGCGGCGCGATTTTCTCCACGGTCCGCGGCTTCTGCTTCTGCGCACGCGGGGTCTGCGTCACCGTCTCTGCGGGCACGGGCTGCGGCGACACGGCCGGCTGCGGCTCGGGCGCCCGCCACACCAGCACCGACATGACCAAGATCACGAGCCCGGTGGCCGCCGCCACACTCGCCAGCACCAGGATCGGCCGTCTGCGCCGGCCCGGCGACTCGACCGCCTGGCGCAGCAGATCCGGCGGCATCTCCGGCATCCGAGCCTCCGCGCGGGCGAACGTACGGCGCAACAGCTCTTCAACGTCGTTCATCGCAGGCTCCTCAGCTGGCCGACGGCGTCGCGAAGCTTGTCCAGCGCGCGGGACGCCTGGCTCCGCACGGTTCCCGGAGAGATGCCGAGCATCTCGGCGATCTCGGCATCCGAACGGTCCTCGTAGTAACGCAGGACGAGTACGGCACGCTGACGCTTGGGCAGCTTGGTCAGCTCGTCCCACAGGTCCAGCGACTCCGCCTCCGCATGAGCCTGTTCGGGCACCTCCCACACCAGGTGTTCGCGCCTGCGCCGCCGCCAGACGGAGATGTGCAGCCGGGTGATCGTGGTTTTGACGTAGCTCTCGGGGTTGTGCTTGCGCCGCACGCGCGACCACGAGCCGCGCAACCGCACCACCGCCTCCTGCACCAGGTCGGCGGCATCGTGCGGATTGCCGGTGAGCATGTACGCATAGCGGAACAACGCATGCCCACGTTGGGTGACGAAGTCCGCTAACTCCGGTGGGCCGTTCACGCGCGAGGATCCTCTGTTCATCCCGTCTGTGACGCCCCAGACCTCCCGGAATGTTGCATCACCCGACAGGCACCTTGCCGGGGACGGCCGGAACGGCCGAACAGTGCCCAGGCCGGTTCACCGGCGATCAGGAGGTGCCGAGCAGCCGTAAGACCGCTCGGCTACTCGCGATCAGCTCGGGGTCTCCTTCGGCCACGCGCAGGTCCAGAGCCTCCTCCAGCACCTCACGCGCCTCCTCCCGACGCCCCAGATCGATGAGCGCCTTGCCCAGGTGCTGAAGCGCGAACGACAGCATCTCCGGCGCTTCCTCCCTCGCGAGCGCGAGCATCGCCCGGCACACCGTCTCCGCGCCCGCCGCATCACCCGCATACCGGTAGGCGTCGGCGAGATTCAGCGACGCCGCGATCCGCCTGCGACTCGTGTCCGCCAGGTCGAGCGCGCGGCCGAGGTGGCCGATCGCGTCGCCGTACTCGCCGAGAACGAGCAGCCCGACCCCGAGCGCGCGCAGGGTGGCATAGTCAGAGGGGTTTTGAGCGCGTACGGGGTCGATGAGCGCGATGAGCCGCTCACGGTCTCCAGGGACCATCCGTAAGTCCTCGTCGTACGCGATAAGTTCGTTGACCTCTTGAAGCAGCACACCAGAACCCTAGGCCCCGCAAGCCGATGCGCTGCAGGCCCTCTTTCTGCCCGGAAACGGCTCTGGCCCATGAGCGGCCAGGACAAAAGTCCGGGCGATCAAGGGCCAGAGATCAGGCTGCCTTCGCGGGCTCACGCCTCACCGGTGGTCAGGCCGACGGGGCAGGCGACGCCCGTGCCGCCGATGCCGCAGTATCCGTTCGGCACCTTGTACAGGTACTGCTGGTGGTACTCCTCGGCGAAGTAGAACGGGCCGGCGGGGGCGATCTCCGTGGTGATGTCGCCGTAGCCGGCGTCCTTCAGCACCCGCTGGTACGACTCCCGCGACTCCTCCGCCGCCGCCTGCTGCTCAGGCGAGTGGAAGTAGATGGCCGAGCGGTACTGGGTGCCGATGTCGTTGCCCTGGCGCATGCCCTGGGTGGGGTCGTGCGCCTCCCAGAACACCTTCAGCAGCTGCTTGTACGAGATCTTGGCCGGGTCGAAGACGACGCGGACGACCTCGGCGTGGCCGGTGCGCCCGGTGCAGACTTCCTCGTACGTCGGGTTGGGCGTGTAGCCGCCCTGGTAGCCGACCGCGGTGGTGTAGACGCCGGACGTCTGCCAGAAGATGCGCTCCGCGCCCCAGAAGCAGCCGAGGCCGAAGTCGGCGACCTGGAGACCCTCGGGGTACGGCGGGGCCAGCGGCGCGTCGAGGACGACGTGGCGGGCGGGCACGGGCATCTGCTCCGCGCGGCCCGGGAGGGCGTCCTCGGGTCGGACCATCGATGTCTTGTTGCCGAACAGCCAGCCCATAGCGACCTCCGAGAGCTCTCGATCCAGACTACACACCCCCCAACACTTAAGAGTGTCTACACATTTCCACTAAGTGGACAGAATTTGTGTTTAAAGGTAGTAATGCCCGAAACTGGGGTACATGCCTGACTCGCGGCGCGGCATCCTCTACGGGGTCGCCGCCTACACCATGTGGGGCCTGTTCCCCCTCTACTGGCCACTGCTCAACCCGTCCGGCGCCGTCGAGATCCTCGCCCACCGCATGGTGTGGTCCCTCGTCGTGGTCGCCATGGCGCTGGCCGTACGCCGGCACTGGTCCTGGGTGAAACAGCTGGTCAGGCAGCCCGCCAAGCTCGGCCTGCTGACGCTGGCGGCGATCTTCGTGACCGTCAACTGGGGCACCTACATCTACGCGGTCAACAGCGGCCACGTCGTGGAGAGCGCGCTCGGCTACTTCATCAACCCGCTGGTCAACGTGCTGTTCGGGGTGGCGCTGCTGCGCGAGCGGCTGCGGCCGCTGCAGTGGGCGGCGGTCGGGTTCGGCGCGCTGGCGGTGCTGGTGCTGACCGTCGACTACGGACGGCCGCCGTGGGTGGCGCTGACGCTGGCGTTCAGCTTCGGCGTGTACGGCCTGGTCAAGAAGCGCGCGAACGTCGAGGCCACCGAGAGCCTGGCCGTGGAGACCCTGGTGCTGCTGCTGCCCGCGCTCGGCTACCTGACCTGGCTCCAGGTCACGGGGACGGCCACGTTCGGCCACGAGGGCCTGGGCCACGCGCTGCTGCTGGTCACAGCCGGACTCATCACCGCCGTGCCGCTCATCTGCTTCGGGGCGGCGGCCATCAGGGTGCCGCTGAGCACGATCGGCCTGCTGCAGTACATCGCGCCGATCCTGCAGTTCGCCTGCGGCGTGCTCATCGCCAAGGAGGTCATGCCGCCGAGCCGCTGGATCGGCTTCTCGATCGTCTGGCTGGCGCTGGCGATCTTCACGTACGACAGCATCCGGGCGGCCCGTCAGACCGCCCGGAGCCGCATCGCCGTACAGGCTCAGCCGGAGCGCTCGACCACGTAGTCGCAGAGCGCCAGGAACGCGTCCTTGGCCGGGATGCCGGGCAGGCCCGCGATGTCGGCCCGCGCCCGGTCCACCCAGGCCACCAGCTCGGCCCGCGCCTTGTCCATGGCGGGGTGGGCGCGGAGCAGGGTCAGGGCCTCCTCGAGGTGTTCCTCGGGGACCGGGCCCGACAGCAGCTCCGTCAGCCGGGGATTGTCGCCGGCGGCGAGCGCGTACAGGACGGGGAGGGTCTTGATGCCCTCCTTGAGGTCCGTGCCGGGCGTCTTGCCCGACTGCGCACCGGAAGAGGCGACGTCGAGCAGGTCGTCGCCGAGCTGCCAGGCCACGCCGATGGCCTCGCAGGCGCGGCTGAGCCGCTCTTCGACGTCGGCGGGAGCGCCCGACAGCAGCGCGCCGAACCGCCCCGACGCCGCGATCAGCGAGCCGGTCTTGTCGGACAGGACGCTGAGGTAGTGGGCGATCGGGTCCTCGCCGTTGCGCGGGCCGATCGTCTCCCTGATCTGACCCTGGACGAGCCGGGAGAACGTCTGGGCCTGAATGCGGATCAGCTCAGGGCCGAGGTCGGCCAGGATGTCGGACGCCTGGGCGAACAGGTAGTCGCCGGTGAGGATCGCCACGGTGTTGTCCCACCGGGCGTTGGCGGACGGGGAGCCCCGGCGCACCGGGGCCTCGTCCATGACGTCGTCGTGGTAGAGCGAGCCGAGGTGGGTCAGCTCGATGACCACGGCGCCGGGCACCACGCCCGGCGCCGACGGATCGCCGAACTGGGCGGCCAGCAGCACCATCAACGTGCGGAACCGCTTGCCGCCCGCCTCGATGAGGTGCTTGGACGCCTCCGTGACGAAGGCGTCCTCGCTCTCGACGGACGAGCGCAGGAGCTTCTCGACCGCGGCCAGTCCGTTGGCCACGTCCTGCGCCAACCGCTCGTCCTCGATGGGAAGGTCAACCACGGGAGGCGCGGACATACGAGATCCCCTTATCTGATGAACAGGCTGCTAGCAGCGTCGTTGGCAACACCGAGGATGGACTCCGGGTAGAGCCCCACTCCTACCGTAACCAGCAGCGAAACGGCGATGACGGCCACGGTCCCCATACTCGGCACCGCGATCGCCGGGCCGTCGGCGGCCGGCTCGCTGAAGAACATCAGCACGATCACGCGAACGTAGAAGAACGCGGCGATCGCGGAGGCGACCACACCAACGACGACCAGGCCGGCCATCCAGCCGCCCATGGAGTCGCCGGGGCTCGTGCCGCTGTTCAGCGCGGCGGCGAACACGGCGTACTTGCCCATGAAGCCGCTCGTCAGCGGGATGCCGGCGAAGGCCAGCAGGAAGAAGGCGAACACGCCGGCCAGGATCGGCGACCGCTTGCCGAGACCGGCCCAGCGGGACAGGTGCCCCGCCTCGCCGCCCGGGTCGCGGACGAGGGTCAGGATGGCGAACGCGCCGACCGTGGTGATGCCGTAGACCGCGAGGTAGAACAGGATCGCCTTGAGCGAGCCGGCGTTCTGCTGCGCGTCGCTGAACGTCGCCATCACGCCGACCAGCAGGAAGCCCGCGTGCGCGATGGACGAGTACGCCAGCATGCGCTTGAGCTCGGTCTGGGTGATCGCCAGGATCGAGCCGACGATCATCGTCAGCGCCGCGACGGCCCAGATGACCGGCCGCCACTCCCAGTCGAGGTTGCCCAGGCCGACCCAGAAGACCCGCAGCACGGCGCCGACGGCGGCGACCAGCGTGCCGGAGGCCATGAGCGCGGTGACGGGCGTCGGGGCGCCCTGGTAGACGTCCGGCTTCCACGCCTGGAACGGCGCCGCACCGATCTTGAACAGCAGGCCCACGCCGAGCAGCGCGAACCCGATGAGCAGCAGCGGGTCGAGCGCGTTGCCCTCCGCCATGGCCTGGTTGATGCCCGGCAGCGAGACGGTGCCCGCGAAGCCGTAGATCATCGCGGTGCCGTACAGGAAGAACGCCGAGGAGAACGCGCCCAGCAGGAAGTACTTCATGGACGCCTCCTGGGACAGGAGACGCCGCCTGCGGGCCAGGCCGCACAGCAGGTAGAGCGGCAGCGACATGACCTCGAGGGCCACGAACATCATCAGCAGGTCGTGCGCGGCGGGGAACAGCAGCATGCCGCCCACCGCGAACAGGACCAGCGGGTAGACCTCGGTGTGGCCGGTGCCGCTGTCGTGGGACTCGGCCTGCTCCTCCTCCGGGCTGCCCGGCACGGACGCGGCGGAGGCCACGAAGTGACCCTCGTCGTTGATGAGCAGCACGCAGACGAACGACAGGACGAGGATGACGCCCCAGATGAACAGCGACGGGCCGTCCACGGCCAGCGCGCCCATGGCGGCGGCCGTGGTGGGCACTCCGCCGCGCAGCGCCTGCACGAGCACCAGCGCGAACGCGCCGGCGATGCTCAGCAGGGTGAGCGGCACGTGGATGGGCTTGCGCAGGTAGCGCGGCGCGAACGCCTCGACGAGCACGCCGATGCAGGCCGCGCCGAAGACGACCAGCAACGGCGCCAGCAGGCCGTACTCGATCGTCGGCGCTTCGATGGCGGGGTTCACTGGCCTGTCCCCTTCTCAGCGACGGTGGAGGTGGGTACCTTCACGTTGGTCAGCGTGTGTTGCACTGACGGGTTGATCACGTCAAGCAGCGGCTTGGGGAAGAAGCCGAACCCGATGATCAGGGCGACCAGCGGAGCCAGCACCCAGACCTCGCGGGCGTTCAGGTCCTTGAACGCCTTGACCGGCTCGGCCGTGGGCCCGTTCAGAGCCCGCTGGACCATCCACAGGATATAGACGGCCGCCAGGATCACCGCCACAGCGGAGATGATCGCGGCCGCGGTCAGCGCGCCGGACCCGTGAGCCTGGCTGGAGTACGTGCCGATCATGACCATGAACTCGCTGACGAAGGACGACAGGCCCGGCAGCGAGAGACCGGCGAGACCGGCGATGAGGAAGAAGCCCGCGAGCAGCGGGGCGACCTTCTGCACGCCTCCGTAGTCCCCGATGAACGGCGAGCCGCGCCGTGCGATCAGGAACCCTGCGGCCAGGAACAGCGCGCCGGTGGCGAAGCCGTGGTTGACCATGTAGAGCGCCGCGCCGGACTGGGCGACGTCCGACATGGCGAACACCCCGAGCACGATGAACCCGAAGTGCGAGATCGACGTGTACGCGATGAGCCGCTTCATGTCGGTCTGGCCGATGGCGACGATCGCGCCGTAGATGATGCTGATGACCGCCAGCACGACGATCGGCATCGTGAACGCCTTGGCCGCGTCGGGGAACAGCTCCAGGCAGAAGCGGAGCATGCCGAACGTGCCGACCTTGTCCAGCACGCCCACGAGCAGCACCGCGGCGCCGGCCGGAGCCTGCGCGGCCGCGTCGGGCAGCCAGGTGTGCACCGGCCACAGCGGCGCCTTGATGGCGAACGCGATGAAGAAGCCGCCGAACAGCCACTTCTGCATGGCCGGGTCCTGGATGGCCCCGATCAGCTCGGGGAACATGAAGGACTGCTTGCCGCCCACGACGTACAGGCCGATCACCGCGACCAGCATGAGCAGGCCGCCGAAGAGCGAGTACAGCAGGAACTTGACGGCCGCGTAGGACCGCTGGGCGCCGCCGTACGACCCGATCATGAAGTACATCGGGATCAGCATCGCCTCGAAGAAGACGTAGAAGAGGAAGATGTCGGTCGCCGCAAAGACGCCGATCATCATCGTCTCCAGCACCAGCAGCAGGGAGAAGTACGTCTTCACCGAGCGCTTGGGCGCGATCACCGTGCCGTCGGCGGTCTTGACGCCGTCGGCGTCGTGCCAGGAGGCCAGCACCACGATGGGCACCAGCACCACCGACAGCGCGATGAGCACGAGCGCGACGCCGTCCACGCCGACCCCGAACTTCACGCCGAAGCTCGGGATCCAGTTGTAGGCGGCGGTGAACTGGAAGCGGTCGCCGTCGGGGTCGAACCCGGCGGCCATGACGCCGGTCAGGACCAGCGTCACCAGCGAGAACAGCAGGGTGACCTGCTTGGCCAGCTTGTCACTGCCCTTGGGAAGCAGGGCCACCACGATGGCGCCCACCACGGGCACCGCCATGAGTATCGGAAGCCAGGGTGACATCAGATGTTCCCAACGAGGAGCAGGGCGCCGGTCAGCAGGGCGGCACCGATCAGGATGGACAGCGCGTACGTTCTGGCGAAACCGGTCTGGATCCGCCGAAGGCGCCCGGAGCTGCCGCCGATGCCCGCCGCCAGGCCGTTGACGATCCCGTCGATGCCGCGGTTGTCGAAGAACACCGCGACGCGGGTCAGCCACTGGCCGGGACGCATGAAGAGCGACTCGTTGAGCGCGTCACCGTACAGGTCGCGCCGGGCGAACGTGGTGAGGAAGTTGCCGCGCGGCTGCACCGACGGCACCTCGACCCGGCCGTACCGCATCCAGGCGAACACGACGCCGACCGCGACCAGCGCCAGCGTGGCGAGGCCAGGCGTGCTGAACGGGTCGAAGTGCGGCACCGCGTCGACGCTGCCGCCGACCGCCGGGATGAGGAACTTGTAGAGCGTGCCGCCGAGCACCAGGTAGGCACCGAGGCCCAGGGAGCCGAGCGACAGGATCATCAGCGGCACCGTCATCACGAGCGGCGACTCGTGCGGGTGCGCCTCCTTGTCCCAGCGCTTCTCGCCGAAGAAGGTCATGAAGACCATCCGCGACATGTAGAAGCCGGTGACGCCCGCGCCGAGCACGGCCAGCCAGCCGAGGATCGGCTCGTGGTGCACAGCGGCCTCGATGATGCCGTCCTTGGTGAAGTAACCGGACAGCAGCGGGAAGCCGATGATCGCCAGATAGCCGATGAAGAACGTCACGAAGGTGATCGGCATGACCTTGCGCAGGCCGCCGAACTTCCTCATGTCCACCTCGTCGTTCATGCCGTGCATGACCGAGCCGGCGCCGAGGAACATGTCGGCCTTGAAGAAGCCGTGCGTGATCAGGTGGCCGATCGCGAAGGCGTAGCCCGCCGGGCCGAGGCCCGCGCCGAGCATCATGTAGCCGATCTGCGACATCGTCGAACCGGCCAGGCCCTTCTTGATGTCGTCCTTCGCGCAACCGATGATCGCACCCGCGAGCAGCGTGACCGCGCCGACGATGGCGACGGCGAGCGCCGCGCCGGAGCCCTCGGGGAAGAAGAACGCGCCCGAGCGAACGACCAGGTAGACACCGGCGGTGACCATGGTCGCGGCGTGGATGAGGGCCGAGACCGGGGTCGGGCCCTCCATGGCGTCGAGGAGCCAGGACTGCAGCGGAAGCTGCGCCGACTTACCGCAGGCACCGAGGAGCAGCAGCAGGCCGATGGCGAGCATCGTGCCGTCGCTCTGGCCGGGCTGGATCTGCTCGCCCAGGCCCTTGAAGGTCAGGGTGCCGAACGTCGTCCAGATGATGAACATGCCGACCAGCAGGCCGAAGTCACCGACGCGGTTGACGACGAACGCCTTCTTCGCCGCGGTCGCCGCGGACGGCTTGAACTGCCAGAAGCCGATCAGCAGGTACGACGCCAGACCGACGCCCTCCCAGCCGATGAACAGTCCCACGTAGTTGTCGGCCAGCACCAGCAGGAGCATCGCGGCGACGAACAGGTTCAGGTAGGAGAAGAACCTGCGCCGGTGCTCGTCGTGCGCCATGTAGCCGATCGAGTAGATGTGGATCAGCGAGCCCACACCGGTGATCAGCAGCGCGAAGCTGATGGACAGGGGGTCGATGAGAAGCCCCATGTCGACCATGCCGGGGATGAACTCGTACAGGTGCACGGCCCGGCGGCGCTCCTCCTCCCCGAACCCGATCAGCTCGAAGAACGCCAGCACCGCCACGACGAACGAGGCGAGGGACATGGCCACGCCCAGCAGATGGCCCCAGCGGTTGGTGAACCGGTTGAACACCAGCAGGATGAACGCGCCCACGAGCGGAAACGCGATCATCAGCCAGGCGTTGCCGATCACTCCACCGGTGTGCTGGGCGATCTCAGCGATTTGAGATTCCACCAGTCACCTCTTAGTACTTCAGCAGGTTGGCGTCGTCGACGGACGCGGACCTGCGGGTTCGGAAGATCGTCACGATGATGGCCAGGCCGACCACGACCTCGGCCGCGGCCACCACCATCACGAAGAACGCGATGATCTGGCCTTCAAGGTTGCCCACCTGCCGGGCGAACGTCACGAACGCGAGGTTGCAGGCGTTGAGCATGAGCTCGACGCACATGAACACCACGATGGCGTTACGCCGGATCAGCACGCCCAGGGCGCCGATCGCGAACAGCAGGCCGGACAGGACGAGGTAGTGCGTCGTCACTTGGTCACCTCATTGGTCTCGGCGTCCTGCTCGGCCTCGGTCGGCGCCGTGCTCTCCTCGGCCGCGTGCTTGATCGCCTCAGCCAGCTTCGGGTTGTCCGGGAGGCGACCGTGCTCCACGTCGTAGCGAGCGATGTGGCGGTTGACCGAAGCCTCGGCCACCGACCCGTCGGGCAGCAGCGCCGGCATGTCGATGGCGTTGCTCCTGGCGTAGGTGCCGGGGCCGGGCAGCGGCGACGGGTGGTCGCCGCGGAAGCGGGCGCGGGACAGCTCCTTCTGCGTCGCCTTCTGCGTGACCCGCTCGCGGTGCGCCAGCACCATCGCGCCCAGCGCCGCCGTGATCAGCAGCGCCGAGGTGATCTCGAACGGGAACACGTACTTGGTGAAGAGCTGCAGCGCGATCGAGCGGATGTAGCCGCCCTGACCGGTGGCCGCCGCCAGCCCCGCCTCAGGCGCGAAGATCGCGTTGCCCGCGGCCAGGATGATCAGCGTCGCGAAGCCCGCACCGGCGATGATCGCCCAGAAGCGCTGTCCCTTGATCGTCTCGACCAGCGAGTCGGACGAGTCCACGCCCACGAGCATGAGCACGAACAGGAACAGCATCATGATCGCGCCGGTGTAGACGATGATCTGCACCGCGGCCAGGAACGGCGCGTCCTGCACGGCGTACAGGACGGCCAGGCACAGCATGACGGTGCCGAGCATCAGCGCGGAGTACACGGCCTTGCGGTTGAAGACCATGCCGAGCGCGGCGCCGACGGAGACGACGGCCAGCACCCAGAAAGTGATGGTCTCACCCATTGGTCCGCCCCAGCCGGTAGTAGTCCTCTTCGGTCTCACCGAGCCGCATGGGGTGCGGCGGCTGTTCCATGCCCTGCGTGAGGGGCGCGAGCAGCATCTCCTTGGTGTAGATGAGGCTCTCGCGGTTGGTGTCGGCGAGCTCGTACTCGTTGGTCATGGTGAGCGCGCGGGTCGGGCAGGCCTCGATGCACAGGCCGCACAGGATGCACCGCAGATAGTTGATCTGGTACGTGCGTCCGTAGCGCTCGCCCGGCGAGTAGCGCTCTTCCTCGGTGTTGTCCGCGCCTTCGACGTAGATGGCGTCGGCGGGACACGCCCAGGCGCACAGCTCGCACCCGACGCATTTCTCCAGCCCGTCAGGCCAGCGGTTGAGCTGGTGACGCCCGTGGAAGCGAGGAGCCGTCGGCTTCTTCTCCTCCGGGTAGTTCGTCGTGACGGGCTTCTTGAACATCGTGTGGAAGGTGACCCCGAAGCCTTTGACGGGGTTCAGCCAGTCAGTTAGTCCCACTGGGAATCTCCTTGTGCTGCACCCCGTGGTAGTGCGGCAGGTCGAGCGGCGGCACCGGGAAGCCACCGGCCGCCGGTTCCTCGGACAGTTGCTGGAACTCGGCTTCCACCTCCGCCTTCTTCTCCTCCTTGCGCCGCTGGTTGACGGTGTCGAAACGCATCCAGATGGCCAGCGCGCCGATCACGATGACCGCGCCAAGCCCGATGCCGATCGTGCGGCTCTCCTCGTAGACGACGACGTTGCGCACCGCCGCGACCAGCAGGATCCAGGCCAGGTTGACCGGGATCAGCACCTTCCAGCCCAGCGACATCAGCTGGTCGTAACGCACGCGCGGCAGCGAGGCGCGCACCCAGACGATGAAGCAGAACGTCAGCACGAACTTGATGAAGAACCACAGCACCGGCCACCAGCCCTCATTGGCGCCCGCCCA
Organism: Nonomuraea fastidiosa; assembly: GCF_042751225.1. Taxonomy (NCBI): domain Bacteria; kingdom Bacillati; phylum Actinomycetota; class Actinomycetes; order Streptosporangiales; family Streptosporangiaceae; genus Nonomuraea; species Nonomuraea fastidiosa. The sequence goes on along the minus strand of NZ_CP170570.1, from coordinate 3,443,754 downwards.
GAAGGTGGTGATCGGCGCCGGGGCCCGCCAGCCGCCGAGGAACAGCGTCACGGCGATGCCGGAGGCGGTGAAGGTGTGCAGGTACTCGCCCATCATGATCAGGGCGAACTTCAGCGAGGAGGAGTACTCGGTCTGGAAACCGCCGACCAGCTCGCCCTCACCCTCGGGAAGGTCGAACGGGATACGCGCGGCCTCGCCGAACATGCAGACCACGTAGACCAGGAACGACGGGATCAGCAGCACCGCGAACCAGGTCTGCTCCTGCGCCCTGACGATCTCGGAGGTGGACAGCGTCCCGGCGAACAGGAAGATCGCCACGAACGACAGGCCCATCGCGATCTCGTAGGAGACCACCTGGGCCGCCGACCGCAGACCGCCGAGCAGCGCGTACGGCGAGCGCGACGACCACCCGGCCAGCACCACGCCGTAGACCGAGACCGCGCCCATGGCCAGCATGAACAGCACCGCAACCGGCAGGTCCACCAGCTGCAGCGGCGTCTGCACGCCGAACAGGTTGACCATCGGCCCGAACGGCACGATCGAGAAGGCCAGGAACGCCGGCACCACCATGATGACCGGCGCCAGCAGGTAGAGCACCTTGTCCACGGTCCGCGGGAAGATGTCCTCCTTCAGGCCCATCTTCAGACCGTCGGCCACGGACTGCAGCAGACCGAACTTGCCGGCCCGGTTAGGGCCGTAGCGGTGCTGCATCCGCGCGATCAGCTTGCGCTCGAACCAGACGCCGAACAGGATGCTCAGCATCAGGAAGACGAACAGCATCACGGCCTTGATGATCGTGATCCACAGCGGGTCCTTGCCGAAGTCGGCAAGGGTGGGATCGGCCGCGAGAACGTGGGTCATGAGGCGCTCCCGATGGTGACGATGTCGCCGGCCACCGCGCGCAGGTCACGCGTGACCGAGCAGCCGCCGGAGTTCGCCGGCACCCAGACCACGCGGTCGGGCAGGTCGGCGATGCGCACCGGCAGGGTCACGGTGCCGCTGTCGGGGTCGCCGACGACGAGCTTGTCGCCGTCCGCGACGCCGAGCTCGGCGGCCGTGGTCCCCGAGATCAGTGCTTCGGCGGGGCGGGCGGTGCCCGCGAGGTACGGCTCGCCGTCCTGCAGCCTGCCCTCGTCGAGCAGCAGGTGCCAGGTGGCCAGCAGGGCCTGGCCCGCCTCCGGCACCTCCGGCGTGCGAGACAGCGCGTTGGGCGGGCTGACCCGGCTGCCGCGCCAGGAGCCGAGCGCGGCGAGCTCGCGCCGGACGGCCTTGGCGTCGGGCAGGCCCAGGTGCACGTCCATCCGGTCGGCCAGGTTGCCGATGACGGCCATGTCGGACTGCAGGCCGGGCACCTTCAGCGGCGCGTCGAACGAGCGGCCCCTGCCCTCCCAGTTGACGAACGTGCCGCCCTTCTCCTGGACGGAGGCGACGGGCAGGACCACGTCCGCGCGGTCGGTGACGGCGCTGGCGCGGATCTCCAGGCTGACGATGAACGGCGTGTGCTCGAGAGCGTCGAGCGCCGCCGCGGGGTCGGGCAGGTCGTAGGGGTCGACGCCGGCGACGACCAGCGCGTCCAGCTCGCCGTCGCGGGCGGCGGCCAGCATGGCGGTGGTGTCGCGGCCCGGGGTGGCGGGCAGCGAGGCGACGTTCCACGCCCTGGCGACCTCGGCCCTGGCGGTCTCGTCGTCCACCGGGCGGCCGATCGGCAGCAGGTTGGGCAGCGCGCCGGCCTCGACCGCGCCGCGCTCACCGGCCCTGCGCGGGATCCAGGCGATCCTGGCGCCGGAGGCGGCGGCGAGGCGGACGAGCGCGGACAGCGCGCCGGGCACGGTGGCAAGGCGCTCGCCGGCCAGCACGATCGTGCCCTCGGCGAGGGTGCCGACCAGGTCGCCGATCGCGTCGGCCTCGGCGCCGGGAGCGGTGCGGATGAGCGTGCCGCCCATCTTCACCAGGCCCGGGGAGGCGAACGGCGCGATCGAGGAGATCTTCAGGCCCTTCTTCCGCCACGCCTTGCGCAGGCGCAGGAAGACGATCGGCGACTCCTCCTCAGGCTCGAACCCGACGAGCAGCACGTGGGGCGCGTTCTCCAGGTCGGCGTAGCTGATCTCGATGCCCTTGCCGGCCACCGCGTGGGCGAGGAACTGCGCCTCCTCCGCCGAGTGCGGCCTGGCGCGGAAGTCGACGTCGTTGGTGCCGAGCGCGATCCTTGCGAACTTCGCGTACGCGTAGGCGTCCTCGACGGTGACGCGGCCGCCGACCAGCACACCGGCCTTGCCGCGGGCCTTGGCCAGGCCCTGAGCGGCGATCTCCAGCGCCTCCGGCCACGAGGTGGGCACCAGCACGCCCTCCTCGTTGCGGACCAGCGGCTGCTTGAGGCGGTCGGGCTGCTGCGCGTAGGTGAACGCCCAGCGGCCCTTGTCGCAGTTCCACTCCTCGTTCACCTGCGGGTCGTTGCCCGCCAGGCGGCGGGTCACCCGGCCGCGCCGGTGGTCGGTGCGCAGGCTGCACCCGGAGGCGCAGTGCTCGCACGCGCTCGGCGTGGAGACCAGGTCGAACGGGCGGGCGCGGAACCGGTAGGCGGCGCCGGTCAGCGCGCCCACCGGGCAGATCTGCACGGTGTTGCCGGAGAAATAGGAGTTGAACGGCTGGCCGTCGGCCACCCGCACCTGCTCCTTGGCCCCGCGCTCGAAGAACTCGATGAGCGGGTCACCGGCGATCTGGTCGGAGAAGCGGATGCAGCGCGCGCACTGCACGCAGCGCTCGCGGTCGAGCAGCACCTGCGTGGACAGCGCCAGTGGCTTGGGGAAGGTGCGCTTCTGCTCCTGGAACCTCGACTCGCCCTGGCCGTTGGACATGGCCTGGTTCTGCAGGGGGCACTCGCCGCCCTTGTCGCAGACCGGGCAGTCGAGCGGGTGGTTCATCAGCAGCAGCTCCATCGCCGCGCGCTGCGCCTTCTCGGCGACCGGCGAGGTGAGCTGGGTCGACACCACCATGCCCTCGGCGACCTCGATCGCGCACGACGGCTGCGGCTTGGGGAAGCCACGGCCGTTGCCCGCGTCGGGGATCTCGACCAGGCACTGCCGGCAGTTGGCGGCCGGGTCGAGCAGCGGGTGGTCACAGAACCTCGGGATCTGGATGCCCAGCAGCTCGGCGGCCCTGATGATCAACGTGCCCTTGGGAACACTGACCTGGAACCCGTCGATGGTCAGGGTCACCAGGTTCGTCTCGGTCTCTACGACTGTCACTGCTCACCCCAGAGAGTGGACTTCTTCGGGTCGAACGGGCAGCCGCCGATCTCGAAGTGCTTGAGGTACTCATCGCGGAAGTACTTCACCGAGGAGTGAATCGGGCTGGTCGCGCCATCGCCGAGCGCGCAGAACGAGCGGCCCAGGATGTTGTCGGCGATGTCGGTGATCGTGGCCAGGTCGTCCTCGGTGCCCTGGCCCTTCTCCAGGCGCGCAAGCACCTGCTTGAGCCAGTACGTGCCCTCGCGGCAGGGCGTGCACTTGCCGCAGGACTCGTGGGCGTAGAACTCGGTCCAGCGCAGCACCGTACGGACCACGCAGGTGGTCTCGTCGAAGATCTGCAGGGCCCGGGTGCCGAGCATGGAGCCCTTGGCGCCGACCCCTTCGAAGTCGAGCGGCACGTCGAGGTGCTCTTCTGTGAAGATCGGCGTGGACGATCCGCCCGGGGTCCAGAACTTGATCTTGTGACCCTTGCGGATGCCGCCCGCCATGTCGAGCAGCTCGCGCAGCGTGATGCCGAGCGGAGCCTCGTACTGGCCGGGCCGGGTGACGTGGCCGCTGAGCGAGAAGATGCCGAAGCCCTTGGACTTCTCGGTGCCCATGCCGGCGAACCAGTCGGCGCCGTTCGCGATGATCGAGGGAACACTCGCGATCGACTCGACGTTGTTCACCACAGTAGGCGAGGCGTACAGGCCCGCCACGGCGGGGAACGGAGGCTTGAGCCGGGGTTGACCTCTGTAGCCCTCGAGCGAGTCGAGCAGCGCCGTCTCCTCGCCGCAGATGTAGGCGCCCGCCCCGCTGTGCACCACCAGCTCCAGGTCGAAGCCGGAGCCGAAGATGTCCTTGCCGAGGTAGCCCTTGGCGTACGCCTCGCGCACGGCCGCGTGCAGCCGGCGGATGACGTGCAGCACCTCGCCGCGCACGTAGATGAAGGCGTGGTTGGCGCGGATGGCGTACGACGTGATGATGATGCCCTCGACCAGCGCGTGCGGGTTGGCCATCATCAGCGGGATGTCCTTGCAGGTGCCCGGCTCCGACTCGTCGGCGTTGACGACGAGGTAGTGCGGCTTGCCGTCGCCCTGCGGGATGAAGCCCCACTTCATGCCGGTGGGGAAGCCCGCGCCGCCGCGGCCGCGCAGGCCCGAGTCCTTGACGGTCTGGATGACGGCGTCGGGGTCCATGCCCAGCGCCTTCTTCGCCGCCTTGTACTCGCCGTAGACGTCGATGGTGAAGGAGTTGGGCTGGTCCCAGTTCGCGGTCAGGACCGGTGTCAAAGTCGTCGTCATGCTTCGGGGGCCTTCCATCCCTTGGCCTTGGCCAGCTTCAGGCCCTCAAGCGAGGGCTCCCCGGCCGACGGGCCCTCGCCCGCCTGGTCGTCGGGCAGCCCGGCGAGCACGCGCGAGGCCTCCTTGAAGGTGCACAGCCGCTTGGGACCGCGGGTGGGCCGCACCTCCTTGCCGGCGCGCAGGTCGTCGACGAGCTGCTTGGCCGACTCGGGAGTCTGGTTGTCGAAGAACTCCCAGTTGACCATCATGACCGGGGCGAAGTCGCAGGCCGCGTTGCACTCAAGGCGCTCCAGCGAGATCTTGCCGTCGGGGGTCGCCTCGTCGTGACCGACGCCGACGTGCTCCGACAGCTCCTCCCAGATCTGGTCGCCGCCCATGACCGCGCACAGCGCGTTGATGCACACGCCGACGTGGTATTCGCCGGCGGGCTTGCGCTTGTACATGGTGTAGAAGGTCGCCACGCCGGTGACCTCGGCCTTGCTGATGCCGAGCATCTCGGCGCAGAACTCCTGCCCGTCGTCGGAGACGTAGCCGTCCTCGGACTGCACGAGGTGGAGCAGCGGCAGCAGGGCGGAGCGGGTCTTGGGGTAGCGCCCGATGATCTCCTTGGCGTCCCGCTCCAGACGCTCACGGACTTCCGGTGAATAAGTCACCGGTCCACACCTCCCATGACGGGGTCGATAGAAGCGACCGCGGCGATCACGTCCGCGACCTGGCCGCCCTCCGCCATGGCGGGGAAGCTCTGCAGGTTGCAGAAGGACGGCTCGCGGAAGTGCACGCGGTAGGGCCGGGTGCCGCCGTCGCTGACCACGTGGGCGCCCAGCTCGCCCTTGGGCGACTCGATGCTGGCGTACGCCTGCCCGGCCGGCACCCTGAAGCCCTCGGTCACCAGCTTGAAGTGGTGGATGAGGGCCTCCATGGAGGTGCCCATGATGTGGGCGATGTGGTCGGGCGAGTTGCCGAACCCGTCGGGGCCGAGCGCGAGCTGCGCGGGCCAGCCGATCTTCTTGTCCTCGATCATCACCGGGTCGCCCTTGAGCGGGCCCGCGATGCGGTCGAGAGCCTGCTCAATGATCTTGAGCGACTCCTCCATCTCCTTCATGCGGACGAGGTAGCGCGAGTAGACGTCGCAACCGCGCTCGGTGGCGACCTCGAACTCGTAGGTCTCGTAACCGCAGTAGGGCTGCGCCTTGCGCAGGTCCCACGGGAGACCGGCGGCGCGCAGGATGGGGCCGGTGACGCCGAGCGCCATGCAGCCGGTCAGGTCGAGGTAGGCGACGTCCTGGGTGCGGCGCAGGTAGACGGGGTTCTCGTCGAGGAGCTTGCGGATGTCCTTGATCCGCTTGGGCATCTCCTTGAGGAACTCGCCGACCTTGTCGACCGCGCCCGCCGGCAGGTCGACGCTGACGCCGCCCGGCCGGATATAGGCGTGGTTCATCCGCAGACCGGTGATGTACTCGAACAGGTCCATCACCATCTCGCGGTCGCGGTAGCCGAAGAGGAACGGCGTGGTCGCGCCCAGCTCCATGCCGAACGTGCCCATCGCGACCAGGTGCGAGGAGATGCGGTTGAGCTCCATCATCATCACGCGGATCGCCTGCGCCCGCTCAGGGATGCGATCCTCGATGCCGAGCAGCTTCTCCACGCCCAGGCAGTAGGCCGTCTCGTTGAAGATCGGCGAGAGATAGTCCATGCGAGTGACGAACGTGGTCCCCTGGGTCCACGTCCTGAACTCCATGTTCTTCTCGATGCCGGTGTGCAGGTAGCCGATGACGCTGCGGGCCTCGGTCACCGTCTCGCCGTCGAGCGTCAGCACCAGCCGGAGCACGCCGTGGGTGGACGGGTGCTGCGGGCCCATGTTGACGACCAGGCGCTCTTCCTCGGACTCGCGCACGCCGGAGACGACCTGGTCCCAGTCGGCGCCGTTGACCGAATAGACCTTGCCCTCGGTCGCCTCGTCATAAGCGGTGCTCATGAGTAGCTCCTCCTGTGGTCGGGCGACGGGATGGTGGCGCCGCGGTATTCGACCGGGATGCCGCCGAGCGGGTAGTCCTTCCGCTGGGGATGGCCGTCCCAGTCGTCCGGCATCATGATCCGGGTGAGCGCGGGGTGACCGTCGAAGATGATCCCGAAGAAGTCGTACGTCTCCCGCTCATGCCAGTCGTGACCAGGGTAAACGCTGACCGTCGATGGAATGTGCGGGTCGTCGTCCGGGCAGCTCACCTCGAGGCGCACACGCCGGTTGTGGGTGATCGAGCACAGGTGGTAGACCGCGTGCAGCTCCTCGCCCTTCAGGTGCGGGTAGTGCACGCCGGACACGCCGAGCGAGAGCTCGAAGCGCAGGGCCGGGTCGTCGCGCAGCTTCTGGCAGACCTCGACCAGCCGCTCCCGCTTGATGTGCAGGGTCAGCTCGCCGCGGTCGACGACCACGCGCTCGATGGCGTCGTCGAGCGCCAGCGCGTCGACGATCTCGTCGAAGTAACCGCCGTACGGGCGGGGCGTGGAGATCTGCGGCGGGCGGCGTACGACGAGGCCGCCGTAGCCGGAGGTGTCACCCGAGTCCTTGGCGCCGAACATGCCCCGGCGGGCGATCGGCGCCTCCTGGGGCGCCGGCGCCTCGGGGACCTGTGCGTCCGGGACCTCGGGGAGGTTGTCGGGCGAGGTCACTTCGAGGCTCCCTGGTCGATCAGCGGCAGCGTGCGCAGCGCCTGCAGTTCGAGCTCGTCGATCTGCTTGGCGCGGTGCGCGCCGAACTTCATGTTCTGGATCTTGTCGTGCAGCTTGACGATCGCGTCGATGAGCATCTCCGGCCGCGGCGGGCAGCCGGGCAGGTAGATGTCGACCGGCACGATGTGGTCGACGCCCTGCACGATGGCGTAGTTGTTGAACATGCCGCCGCTGGAGGCGCACACGCCCATGGAGATGACCCACTTCGGCTCGGCCATCTGGTCGTAGATCTGGCGCAGCACGGGCGCCATCTTCTGCGACACGCGGCCGGCCACGATCATCAGGTCGGCCTGGCGGGGAGATGCCGAAGCGCGCTCCATACCGAAGCGCGCCAGGTCGTAGTGGGGGCCACCGGTGGCCATCAGCTCGATGGCGCAACACGCGAGGCCGAAGGTCGCCGGCCATACGGAGTTCTTACGCGCCCATCCGGCGGCCGCTTCGACCGTGCTGAGGATGAACCCGCTGGGGAGTTTCTCTTCAAGTCCCATTTTCAGTCCCAGTCCAGACCCTTGCGGCGCCACACGTACGCGTAGGCGACGAGCACGGTGACGATGAACAGCAGCATCTCGACGAGCGCGAACAGGCCGAGTCCCGAGGTGGCCACGCGGCCGATGTCGTTCGTCTGCGGCGCGAACGAGACGGCCCACGGGTAAAGGAAGATGATCTCGATGTCGAAGACGATGAAGAGCATCGCCGTGACCATGTACTTGAGCGGGAACCGCCCACCGCCGACCGGCTGGGGCGTCGGCTCGATGCCGCATTCGTAGGCGTCGAGCTTGGCGCGGTTCCAGCGCTTGGGACCGGTGAAGGGAGCGATGGCGACCGAGAAGATCGCGAAGCCCCCCGCGATGACGGCGAGCACCAGGATGGGCACGTAAAGGTCCATCGCTACGCCTCCTCTGGAGTCGCCGCGCGCGCGGGCGCGCAGCGGGATCTGGTGATTCTGAGATTCATGCTGGTGGCGCGACCTTCGAGAGTGCGTTGATGATCATGTCCGACGCATCGCCTCGCCGGTCGGTGAGATTACCAAGGAGTTTGAGCGCGAAGCGCATCAGCCTCGGGTGAGGCAGCCCGTGCCTGGTGCCGAAGCTCATCACGCCGGGCTTGCCGATGGCCTCGACGAACCATCTGCCCAGCGTGAAGTAACCCCCGTAGGCGTCCTTCAGCACCCGAGGATAGGTCCGCAGGGTCCGCTCCCGCTGTGCGGGGGTGGCCTCCCTGAGGGCCTTCGCGATGATCTCCGCGGCGATCTCGCCGGTCTCCATGGCGTAGGCGATGCCCTCGCCGTTGAACGGGTTGATCGACCCGCCCGAGTCTCCCACGAGCACCAGACCGCGCGTGTAGTGGGGCTGGCGGTTGAACGCCATCGGGAGCGCGGCGCCGCGGATCGGGCCCGTCATGTTCTCCTCGGTGAAGCCCCATTCCTCGGGCATCGAGCGGCACCAGCGGCGCAGCAGGTCGCGGTAGTCGATGTGCTTGAACTGGGCGCTGGTGTTGAGCAGGCCCAGGCCGACGTTGGAGGTGCCGTCGCCCACGCCGAACACCCAGCCGTAGCCGGGCAGCAGCGTGTCGCCGTCCCAGAGCTCGAGCCAGGTCTCGAGGTAGTCGTCGTCGTGGCGGGGGCTTTCGAAGTAGGTGCGCACGGCCACGCCCATGGGGCGGTCTTCGCGCTTGTGCAGGCCCATGCCGATGGCCAGGCGGGTGCTGTTGCCGTCGGCGGCGACGACCACAGGGCTGCGGAACTCGCGGCCGTCCTTGGTGGTGACGCCGACGATGTGGCCGCTGCGGTCGTCGAGCACGGGGCCGGTGACGGTGACGCCTTCCATCAGGCGTACGCCGTGCTTGACCGCGTTGGCGGCGACGATCTGGTCGAAGTCCTGCCGGGTGCGCACGAGGCCGAAGTCGGGGAAGCGCTCCAGCTTGGGCCAGTCGAGCTCGAAGCGCAGGCCGCCGCCGACCACGCGCAGGCCCTTGTTCCTGATCCAGCCGGGGGCGTCGATGTCGATGCCCATGTTCTGGAGCTGCTTGACGGCGCGCGGGGTCAGTCCGTCGCCGCAGACCTTCTCGCGGGGGAACCTGGTCTTCTCCAGGAGCAATACGTCGAGGCCGGCCTGCGCGAGATAGAAGGCGGTGGCGGAGCCGGCGGGGCCGGCGCCCACGACGATGACGTCGGCGTCGCTCATGATCGCGCCCGCTTCGCCACTCGTCGGCTGTGCGCACGCGCGACGAGCTCCTGCGCTCGATGGGTGGCTGTTGGCACGGTCACTGGACTGTCCTGTCCCTACACACGCTCGAAGGCCATGGGGTGGCGCGCCTTCGTTCCTTTGTGAACCCCTTCACAAACTTACCGGCCCGCAGTCTACTGCTTTTCGTACACATAGTGGCAGTCGGGGTACTGTTCCGTGATCCAAGGGGACGGCGTGTCGCCTGGGGCAGCACAGTCATGATCGTCACGCTAGCAGTCAAGCTCACGACGGCTCGCGGGCGGTCCCGTGAGCGATGCGCTCCTGAGACTTCCGCGCGCCGCGACCGCGCGATACGCCTCCTGGGCGCGCTCGCGCGGGTCCGAAATCCCGCCGCGCGCATTCCACGCTCCGCCGCGACGGCGGCCATACGCGCGGGGTGAACGATGACCATAATCGGCCCGGAAAATGACCGAGGGTCGCACCCGGTGAACATCCCGTGGCGCGACCCCCGAGCGGCAAATCGGGCCGGGCGGAATTGAGGTTTTCGTCAGACGCGAGCCGATGACGAAAATGAGCGCCGCCGCGGCCCCGGGGCCCAATGCTCAGGCGGGCTTGAATCCGCGGTGCATGGCGACGATGCCCATGGTGAGGTTGCGCCAGGCCACGCGTTCCCAACCGGCCTCCTGGATCGTCCGCGCAAGCGTGCGCTGGTCGGGCCAGTCGCGGATCGACTCGGCCAGGTATTCGTAGGAGTCGTCATTGGAGCCGAACACCTTGGCCACCTTGGGCAGCAGCCGCATCAGGTATTCGCGGTAGATCAGATCGAAGCCCGGCACGGTGACGTGGGAGAACTCGAGGATCACCAGCCGGCCGCCGGGCTTGGCCACCCGCAGCATCTCGCGCAGCGCCTGCCCGGTGTCGTGCACGTTGCGCAGCGCCACGGAGATCGTCACCGCGTCGAAGACGTTGTCGGCGAACGGCAGGCGCAGCGCGTCACCCGCGATGAACGGCACTCCGGGCCCCGACAGCGCGTTGCCGCCGTGCCGCCGCACCCCCGTGCGCAGCATGCCGAGCGAGAAGTCGGAGGCGATCGCCCGCGCGCCGAGCGTGGTGAACGCGTCGGTCGACGTGCCCGTGCCCGCGCCCAGGTCGAGCACCAGCTCACCGGGGCCGGCGTCCACGGCGCGGGCCACCGCCTTGCGCCAAGCCCTGACCTGCCCGAGGGAGATCACGTCATTCACCAGGTCGTAGCGCCGGGCGGTGCGATCGAACATCGCGGCGACCTCGTCCGGCCTCTTGTCCAACTGAGCGCGCGTCATGCCCACACCCTATGGCCATCAGGATATTCGACGGAAAGTAGCAACTTGATTACCGTGCGTCTGCTAAATATTGGCGAATGTTTGCCCGTGTCGCCCTTGCGGCGATCCTCAGCTCGTCCGCCGTCGCGCACGCGGGCGCGGCGGCGGCCTCCCCCGTCGCGCACCCGCGCGTGGTCTCGGCCGACCCGGTCGACACCACACCTCACGTGCTCGACGGCATCGTCAACGCGATCACGGTGGTGGGCCGCACCGTCGTCGTCGGCGGCTCGTTCAGCGAAGTGAGCGACGCAGGCCGGCGTACGACGTACCCGCGGTCCAACCTGTTCGCCTACGACCTGCACACCGGGCGCGTCCTGCCGGACTTCGCGCCCAGCGTGGCGGGCCCGGTGTACGGGCTCGCGGCCGGCGACGGCGGCACCGTCTACGTCGGCGGCGAGTTCCACGGCATCGACCACCAGCGGGCCCGCGGCCTGGCCAGGCTGCGGCTCTCCGACGGCGCGCTCGTGCCCGGCTTCGAGCCGCGCATCGGCGGCGGCATGGTGAGCACGCTCGCCAGGCACGGCTCCCAGCTCTACGTGGGCGGCGACTTCGTCAGCCCGCGCACCGCGCTGGCCAGGCTCGACGCCACGACCGGCGCGGCCGACCCGGGCTTCACGGTCACGCCGGGCGACCCGCTGACGGCGCGGGTGAAGGTGCACGCGCTGGCCGTCAGCCGGGACCGGCTGCTGGTGGACGGCACGTTCACCACGCTCGACGGCCATTCGCGGCCCCAGGTCGGGCTTATCGACATCGGCCGGCGGACGGCGAAGGTCGCCGCGTGGCGCACTTCCACGTACGCGCGCCGCTGCGCCACCGCGTTTCCCTCCTACGTCAGAGGTCTCGACTTCTCCCCCGACGGGCGCTATTTCGTGGTCGTCACCACGGGAGGCCCAAAGGGCGGGATATGTGACACAGCAGCGCGGTTCGAGACCTATGCCAAGGGCTCGAACGTCAAGCCCACCTGGGTCAACAGCACAGGCGGAGATTCTCTGTACTCCGTGGCGGTGACCGGCGCGGCCGTCTATGTGGGCGGGCACCAGCGCTGGCTGGACAATCCGCAGGGCCGCGACTCGGCCGGCCCCGGCGCGGTGTCGCGGCCCGGCATCGGAGCCATTCATCCGCGTACCGGAAAGGCCCTCAGTTGGAATCCGACGCGCGAGCGCGGGATCGGTGTGAAGGCGTTTTACGCCCACAGCACCGGACTACTTGTGGGTAGCGACACAACCAGACTCGGACGGGAGTACCATGCCCGGATTGGCATGTTCCCCCTGCCCTAGTCGTCCTGCGACTTCGGCCGCTCGAGCCTTGCGCTGAGACGTTCGCTCATGGCGTCTCGCTGCTTGGACAGCAACACGTAGCTCGCTATGCCGCTGATCACGAAAGAGGCGACGATCAGCGCCAGCGGGTTTGACAGTCCGAGCAGGAAGAGCACACCCAAGGTCACGAGAAACAGGCCGATCCGCGACGCGGTGTAAACGAGAACGGGACGCACAGGTTCGAGGTTACTCGGACCTGTGCAGCGCTCGCTCTTCGCATGGGACGCGAGCACTGCTACTGTTCCCAGTTAGGGAGTTTCGTAAAGAAACACCCACGAGAGCCCCAAAGAGGCTCTATCATATAACAATCGGGCAGTCAGCTGATAACAACCCGTGATCTTTGTAGAAAACCACGGATAAATCAGGCTTCGCTCGACACACTGGTTACCTGTCCGCCCGCTGGCAGGAAGCGGGATGCGAGGGGGAGAGATTGGTGGAGAGTAGCAGCGAGCGTCTGCTGACCCCAGGAGAGGTTGCCGCCCTCTTCCGGGTAGACCCAAAGACGGTTACACGCTGGGCAGCGGCAGGCCGCATCAGCAGTATCCGCACCCCCGGAGGGCACCGGCGCTTCCGCGAGTCGGAAGTCCACGCCCTTCTCCGAGGCGAGGACGTTCTTACGGCCGACAGGCCAGCAGGTGAGTCCCCGCGCGTCTGACGTTCCGTCAAGTCGGTGATCCTGCACGATGGACCGCTACACAGGTGGTCCGTCCCGCCAGGATCACCGCTGGCGGAACCCACTGTTCGCGTGCACTCCCGCCGACACTTCTCGTGCGGGAAGGCACTGGGGCGGCGCCAACCGCCGACCGTGGCTGGCGCCTGTCCGTACCCCTCGCGGGCGCCTGAAGCCAAGTACGCGATCACGGGTGCTCAGGTGTCCTCCTGCCGTGCCTTGTAGGCGAGGAACTCCCGCTCGAGCTCGTCGTTCTCCTCTGCCCAACGCCGGCGGCGCAGCTCCGCCTCCTCCTCCGTCAGCGACTCGGCCAGCCACTGCTCGTACTCGGGGTCACCGGGCTGGACCTCCACGTACGCGTTACCGATCAAACGCCCGTCCTGGCTGGTCAGGCTCTGCGGTACGCGCAACGTCCCGTCCGCGAGCCGGATGACGTACATGGCCGATCACCTAGATTCCGTAGCGCCGGTTGAAGAACAGCATGATGTCGAGCGCCATCCGCGTGTCACCGCCGAGCATGTCCACGAGGGCCGGACGCTGACGGGAGGCGATGGCGGCGAAGGCGTCGGCGAAGAACTCCTTGCGGCCCAGCCCGCCTCCCTGCCGGTGGAAAGTGGAGGTCAGCAGCGGCAGCGCCGCCTCGTACAGTCTCATGAACTCCGGCGAGTCCGACACCCATTCGCCGTGCGGCGAGTCCACGTCGTCGATCGCGTGGCCCACCTCGTGCATCATCACGTCGGGAGTGGGCGAGGGGCGGTCTCCGACGACGATCTTCTTGTCGCCGTACGCGCCCGCGCAGATGTCCCAGGTCGCGCGCCCCGACGGGAGCGGGGCGCCGCGTAAGTAGCCCATGTCGTCGAGGTCGGGCACTCCGCCGGGGCCGAGGTAGATGCCCTCAAGGCCGTCGGCGAGCAGCTCTTTGAGCCGGTCGGGGAGCCTGGCCAGGCTCTCGACGGCGCGCACCACCTCCACGGGCGGCGGGCCGTACCTGGCGTCCCACTGGCGGTGCAGGATCTTCTCAAGGGCCCCGCAGTGGCGCAGGCCGTCGCCGAGCGACGGCTGGTCGGGGCGGTTGGGCCGGGCTCTCAGCGGCCGGTCGGGCAGTTCGAAGTCGTCCCAGGTGTAGCGGGGCCGCTCGACAACGACGGCGGCGGGCAGCCGCTCCGCGCGCTCGCGTACCGCGAAAGCGTCCCAGGCGGCCCCTGACGGGCTCTGCGCCGCCGGATCGTCCGCGCCCGGCCACAACGGCCGGTCCAGCCTCTGCTCGCCGCCACCGGGCGGATGACCGCGCTCGGCCTTCTTCAGCTCTTTACGCCGTTCGCGCCGGTCCTGGGCCCGCTCGCGGACGTCGCGCCAGAGCGACCTGTCGGCGTCGGGCGGCGCCTCCTTACGCCGGGAGAACAAATACGATCCGCGCCGCCACCATCGCCCGCGCCGATGCCGTCCTCGGTCATTGGAGCTCTTGTCGTGAGAAAACGCCATCGCACCTCTCATCAACGCCCCTCGGAGCCCCGTGGACACCGCCGCATCGGCTTCCACGGTACGACGCAGATCTTCCGCTAGTCACCCGAAATGGGACATCAGGCAGCACGATCACGTCTCAACATGGCTTACAGTTCGGGTCATGGCAGGTGTTGTTATCGGCCTGGCTCTGCTGGCCTTCTGGCTCTTCTCGCTTTTCGACGTCGTCACGACACCGGAAGACGAGGTTAGGAACGTACCAAAACCCCTCTGGATCCTCGTCGTGGTGCTCATCCCGCTGCTGGGCGGGCTGGTGTGGATGGCGCGCGGCCGTCCGCGCGTGCCCCGCGCCGCGCGGCCCGTCACCCCCGGTCCGGGCGCGCCGAAGGGCCCGGACGACGACCCCGAGTTCCTGCGCGAGCTCGAGCGGCGGATGCGCGGCGACGACGTCTCCTGATCGGCGCGCCCGGATCCGGGCCTTCAGCGTCTAGTCGACGTCCGCGTAACTGTGCAGGCCGTCGATGAAGATGTTGACGCCGATCAGGTTGAACAGCAGGCAGCCGAACGCCACGAGCTGCACGATCACCGCAGCCCTGCCCCTCCACCCGGCCGTCGCCTTGGCGTGCAGATAGGCGGCGTAGGCCACCCACGTGATGAAGGACCAGACCTCCTTCGGGTCCCATCCCCAATAGCGGCCCCACGCCCGGTCGGCCCACAGGGCACCGGCGATGACGGCGAACGTCCACAGCGGGAAGGCGAAGATGACCGCCCGGTGGACCGCCTTGTCCAGCACCTCGCGCGACGGCAGCCGCGACAGGCCGTCGCCGCGCACCAGATAGAGCACGCCCGCGACACCGGCCAGGGTGAACAGCCCGCTCGCGATGATCGCGGCGGTCACGTGGATCGCGATCCAGTACGAGTTGAGCGCCGGCACGACCGGCCCCGCCGCGGTGTAGAACACCTTGACCGCAAGGCCCAGGCCGAGCGCCGCGGTCACCATGACGAACGCGCCGAGGAAGCGCACGTTGACGCGGATCTGGGTGACGAGGAACGCGGTCACGGCGGCGAAGCAGATGGCGACCACGAACTCGTACATGTTGCCCCACGGCCACCGGTCGACGGCCAGGCCCCGGGTGATGATGGCGGCGAGGTTGGCCGCCCAGCCGATCCAGGCGAGCACGAGCGCCACGACGCCCGCGCGGGCCGCGAGCGGCGAGCTCGGTGCGGAGGACTCGGGCCCCTCCGACAGCGTCTCCACGGGCGCCTCAGCGCCGGAGACGGCGGTCTCAGCAGCGGTGCCCGCCGATGCCGGAGCGTCGCCGGCCGTCGCGGAGACCTCGGCGGTGCTCACGGCGGTGCTCACGGCGGGGCCCGCGGCCGTCGCCCCGACGGCGACCGGCTGCCTGGACTCGACCCGCCGCTCGCTCGCGGCCCTGCCCGCCCGCGCCCGCCCGAAGGCCAGTTCCATGGCGAATCCGAGCATGGCGACGACGTAGAGCAGGACGGCTGCGACGACGAAAAGGTCGCTCAGCTCGGCGAGTTGTTCAGCGGACATCCTTCTCTCCTGCTGATAGAACCTTCACGATGTCGGCGAACTCCTCGGCGAATCCCGCCGCGGAGTTGTCGGTGCGGGTCAGCCCGCCCACCTCGACCCGGCCCTGGCCGACGCGGACGAACACCCGGCGGCGGCGGATCATGAGCGAGAGCGCGATGGCGACGACCGCCGTGGCGGCGGCCAGCAGCGCGGGCATGCGGCCCGGGTCGTACGCCGTCTGGAGCGTGATCCACTCCTTGACGCCGGTGAACTCCAGCTTGCCCAGCCCGCCCGGCAGATCGACCGACTGGCCCACGGCCAGCGGCTTGGGCGCGTCGGAGCCCATGAGCACCGGCTTGAGCTTGCGCATCACCTCGGGCTCGGCCAGCTCGTAGACCGATTGCGGCTTGCCCGAGCGCATGCCGAGGTCGCCGGAGAACGCGCCGAGTATCTGCACCTCGGGGTTGATCTTGCCGGGGAACGCCGAGGCGTACGTGCCGTCGGTGAGCGGCACGCTCGTCGGCAGGAACCGCAGCAGGAACCCGAGCTGCGACGGCTGCGCGTCGGGCGCCTTGACCACGCAGCCGGAGGTCATGGTGGCCTTGTCCTCGATCAGGCAGGGCACGGGCCCTTCGAAGGCGACCTGTCCCTTGCCGTCGGTGACGCGGAAGACGGGGGCGTAGCCGTTGCCGATGAGGTACGTCTGTGTGCCGTCGATCTCCAGCGGCTCGTTGACCTTGAGGTCGTAGTCGCGGGCCGGGGACGTCGGCGTGTCGTTGACCTTGAGGTGGGCGGTGTAGTCGAGCGCCTGACCGCGCTTGTCACCGGCGACCTGGTAGGCCACCTCGAAGTCGGTGAGCTGGAAGCTGAACGGCTCAAGGGACTCGGCGGAGACCCTGCTGCCCGGGATGAAGCGGTCGTAGGCGGCCACGGTGTTGGCGAACCCGTCGCCCTCGACGACCAGCACGTTGCCCCGGTAGCCGTAGAGCGAGCCCGCGCCGACGGCGAGCAGGATGCCGACCAGCGCGATGTGGAAGAACAGGTTGCCGGTCTCGCGGAGATAGCCCTTCTCCGCCGACACCCAGCCGTCGCCGGTGACCACGCGGAAGCGCCTCTTGCGCAGCCGCGCGGCGGCCTGCTCGACGGTCAGCTCGCCGTCGAAGGCGGCGTGGTGCGGCAGGCGCGAGAGGTGCTTCGGCGCGGCGGGCGGCTTGCGGCGCAGCTCGCGCAGGTAGACCGCGGTGCGCGGGACGATGCAGCCGATCAGCGAGGTGAACAGCAGCAGGTAGATGGCCGCGAACCAGGTGGAGGTGAAGACCTCGAAGAGCTGGAACCTGTCGTACCACTCGGCGAGCGTCGGGCTCTGCTCGTACAGCCTGGCGACCTTGTCGGGCTCGACGCCGCGCTGCGGCACCAGCGAGCCGGGCACCGAGCCGAGCGCGAGCAGGAACAGCAGGATCAGCGCCGTGCGCATCGAGGTGAGCGTGCGCCAGGCCCAGCGCAGCCAGGCCATCAGACCGAACGACGCCTGCCGCTCCGTCTGCTCCTTCTCCAGCTCCTTGACGCTCATCAGATCACCGGCTCGAACGCGCCGATCAGTCCCTGCATGGCGGCGATCATCTCTCCCCAGAGGCCGGTCACGAGCAGCACGCCGACGGCGACCATCATGCCGCCGCCGACCCTGGTGATCAGGCGCGAGTGCTTGCGGATGGCACGGAACGTGCGCAGCGCCCGGCTGTAGGCCAGCGCCGCGCCGACGAAGGGCAGGCCGAGGCCCAGGGCGTAGGCGACGGCCAGGAGCGCGCCGCGCCCCGCGCTGCCCTCGTTGAGCCCGAGCGTCAGCACGACGGCGAGCGTGGGCCCGATGCACGGTGTCCAGCCGAGGCCGAACACCACGCCGAGCAGCGGCGCTCCGGCGAGCCCTGCGGCGGGCAGCCGGTGGATGCGCACGTCGCGCATGAGGCCGGGCAGCACGCCGAGGAAGGCCAGCCCGAGCACGATGGTGAGCACGCCGAGCACCCGCGTGATGATCTCGGCGTGGCCCAGCACGACCGAGCCGATGCCGCCGAACAGCGCGCCGCTGAGCACGAACACCAGGGCGAACCCGGCCACGAACAGCGTCGCGCCGAGCACCAGCCGCCCCCGCTTGGGGTCGGCGGTCATGCCGGTCACGTAGGACAGGTAGCCGGGCACCAGCGGCAGCACGCACGGCGACAGGAAGGACACCACGCCCGCAAGCACCGCGATCGGCACGGCGAGCAGCAGCGAGCCGGAGGCGACGACGTCACTCATCGCGCACCTTGGTCACCGCGTTCATCAGGTCGGTGTACTTGACCGCGCCGAGCGCCCTGGCGGCGATGCGGCCCTGCT
The DNA here is from genome assembly GCF_042751225.1 of Nonomuraea fastidiosa. NCBI lineage: Bacteria > Bacillati > Actinomycetota > Actinomycetes > Streptosporangiales > Streptosporangiaceae > Nonomuraea > Nonomuraea fastidiosa. Next base: position 3,425,601 of record NZ_CP170570.1, on the reverse strand, counting down.
TGTCGATGATCAGCGTGGACGGGATCGCGGCGGGCGGGACGGTGCCCTGGAAGGCCAGCGCGACCTTGCCCGGCTGGTCGTAGATGTGCGGGTAGCCGGTCTGCTCGGTGCGCTCGAACGCCTTGGCGTCGGCCTGGCGGTCTTTGAAGTCGACGCCGAGGAACTGCACGCCGGTGTCCTTGGTCTTGGACCAGACCTCCTTGAGCACGGGCGCCTCGGCCCGGCAGGGCCCGCACCACGAGGCCCAGAAGTTGAGCACGACGACCTTGCCCTTGTGCGCGGCGAGTGAGGCCGCGCCGCCGTCGAGCGTCGGGCCCTCGATGGCCGGCGCGGGCTTGCGCTCGCTCGCCTCGAACACCTGCATCTTCCCGTCGCCCGCGACGAAGCGGGTGTCGCCGGCCTGCGGCTGGCCGCCCTGGTTGCCGGCGCAGCCCGCGACCAGCGCAGCCAGGATGAAGAGGGAGATGGACTTGGCGCGCACGGAGGAAGATCTCCTTGTACTACAACCGGTAGAGCTTCCAACCCTACCGGGACGCCCGCACGCTCCGGACATCAGGCCCCGGGGATCGACGGCCCCGTCTGCAGCGATCCCGCGGGCTCGCTGTAGCCGATGCTGATCAGCCGATCGCCGTCGAAGGTGAAGGTGGTGAGGCTGGCCAGCGCGCACTGGCGGCGGCGCGGGTCGTGCCAGAGCCTGCGGCCCTCGGCGGCCGAGCGGATGGCCCAGATCGGCAGCTGGTGGCTGACCAGCACCGTCTCGTGTCCCCTGGCGGCCGCCCTGGCGTCGTCGATCATCGACTTCATGCGCTTGACGATGGCCGGGTACGGCTCGCCCCACGACGGGCGCAGCGGGTTCCAGAAGTAGCGGTAGTTGCGCGGATTGCGCAGCACACCGAGGCCCTGCCCGACGGCGCGGCCCTCCAGCAGGTTGCCCGCCTCGATCAGCCGGTCGTCCTGGACGATCTCCAGGCCCAGCTTCTCCACGAGCGGGGTCGCCGTCTCGATGGCGCGCTCCAGCGGCGAGCTGTAGACGGCGACGATGTCGCGGCCGCCGACGGCCTTGGCGACCGTCTCGGCCATGAGCCGGCCCGTCTCCGACAGGTGGTAGCCGGGCAGCCTGCCGTAGAGGACGCCCTGGGGGTTGTGCACCTCACCGTGGCGCAGCAGGTGGACGACGGTGGTTTCAGCCATGGTGGGCACAGCCTATCCGCTCGTCCGCAGGGCCCGGTCAGGGCCCGCACCGGCGCGGCGCCGACCCTGAAAGCGGGCCCTGAAAGCGGGCCCTGAAAGCGGGCCCTGAAAGCGGGCCCTGAAAGCGGGCCGTGGAAGCGGGCCGTGGAAGAGGTCATCGGGCGGTCACTGGACGGCCCAGGCGTTCTCCTGCTTCCTGCTCGACTCCGACAGCGCGTCCACCATGGCCCTGATCGCGGGACGGCGGGCGGCGTCGGAGCGCCAGATCGCGTAGATGCGCCGCGACTGGCGCGGCAGCAGCGGCACCAGCCGCACGCCGTCGGGCACGCAGTCGCGGCCGAGCCTCGGCACGATCGCGCAGCCCAGGCCGGCGGCCACCAGCGCGAGCTGCGTGGGGTACTCGTCGGCCATGCACGCGATCACCGGCTCCAGCGCGGCGCTGCGCAGCGTGAACACCAGCCAGTCGTGGCAGACCGTGCCCGGTGACGAGCTGATCCACTGCTCGCCGTGCAGCGCGGCCAGCTCGACCTCGCGCTCGCCGGCCAGCGGATGATCGGCGGGCAGGGCGACGTCGGCCACGTCGTCGAGCAGCGTGGCCTTCGACAGGCCGTCGGGCAGCGCCATCGGGCGCGTCAGCCAGTCCTGGACGACGCCGAGGTCGAGCTCGCCCCGCGAGACCTCGCGGACGACGCGTTCCGGCTCGCGCTCGTTGAGCTGCACCCACAGGTCGGGATGGCGCTGCTTGAGCGAGGCGATCGCGCCGGGCATGACGCCGCGCGCGGCGGTGGGGAACGCGCCGACGTTGAGCCGGCCGACGACCTGGCCGCGCAGCGCCTCGAAGTCGGCCTCGGCGGTCTCGACCAGGGCGAGGATGCGCTCGGCGTGCTCGGCGAGCACCCCGGCCGCGTCCGTCAGCCGCACGCCGCGCCCGTAACGCTCCATGAGCCGGGCGCCGGTCTCGCGCTCCAGCTTGGCGATCTGCTGGCTGACCGCCGACGGGGTGACCATGAGGGCCTCGGCCGCCGCTCCGACCGAGCCGTAGACATGGACGGCGTGAAGGGCTTTGAGGCGGTTGAGGTCCAACATGTAAGCCACTCTAAACCGTTTAGCGTAGAAAGTCTCGCTTGTGGTTCATTGTGTAGCAGATGAAAATTGTTGGCATGAGAAACGTGAAGACGAAGAAGCAGCAGACCGGTTCCATCTCGTACCTGAAGGTGCTCGCCGAGCAGGCGCGCGACATGCGCATCCGGTACCAGAAGCCCACCCGGTGACCGCGCCCAGGTGAGCCCCCGCCACCTCGCCCTGGCCGTCGGACTGGCCGCCGTCTGGGGCTACAACTTCGTGGTCATGCAGGTGGGCCTACGCCACTTCCCGCCGCTGGAGTACGCGGGCCTCCGCTTCGCCATGGCGGCCTTCCCCGCCCTGCTGTTCGCGGGGCGGCCCGGCGTCGCCTGGCGCTGGGTCCTGGGCGTGGCCGCCACCCTCGGAGTCGGCCAGTTCGGGCTGCTGCTCGTGGGCATGCGCGCCGGCATGCCGGCCGGCCTGACCTCCCTCGTCCTGCAGGTGCAGGCGCTGTTCACCGTGGTGTTCGCGGTGACCCTGCTCGGTGAGCGGCTCACCGCCCGCCGCGTGCTGGGGCTGGCCGTCGCGTTCGCCGGCCTCGCCATCGTCGCCGTCGACTTCGGCGTCTCCGGCCCGCTCGGGGCCTTCCTTCTGTGCGTCGCAGCCGCAGCGGCCTGGGGGCTCGGCAACGTGATCCAGCGCCACGCCGCCCCGCCCGACTCGCTGCGCTTCATGATCTGGGTGAGCGCGTTCTCCGCGCCCCCGCTCCTGCTGCTCTCCCTGCTCCTTGAGGGCCCGCTCGTGCTCTCCTCGCCCGCCGAGGGCTGGCTGTCCCTCGTGTACGTGGCCTTCATCTCGACCCTGGGCGGCTTCGGCGTCTGGGGCTGGCTGCTGCGCCGCTACGACGCCTCGACGGTGGCGCCGTACACGCTGCTCGTACCGGTGTTCGGCATGTCGTCGGCGGTCCTGATGACCGGCGAGCCGCTGTCGTGGCCGCGCGTGCTGGCCGCCGTGCTCATCGTCTTCGGCGTCCTGTACGCCGGCACCCAGCCGCGCGGCCGCAGCGCCCTGTCGCCCTTCTGGTGGCGGCGGGACGGGCGCTGACACCCGGCCCGGCCGCCACGGGAACCGGGGTCAGAGAACGGCCGCGGCCGCCTTCGCCGCAGCCGGGAGCGCGTCGGCGATGCGGCCGAGCGCCTCGTCGTCGTGCGCGGCCGACAGGAACCACGCCTCGTACGCCGACGGCGGCAGGTAGACCCCCTGGTCGAGCATGCTGTGGAAGAACGCGGTGAACGCCTCGGTGTTCTGCGTCCGCGCCTCGTCGAAGTTCGTCACCTCGGCGTCGGTGAAGAAGATCGAGAACAGGCTGCCCGCCCGCTGCAGCCGGTGCGGCACCCCGGCCGCGCGCAGCGCCTCGGACGCGGCGTCCCCCACCGCGGTGGCCGCGGCCTCGACCTTGCGGTACGCCTCGTCGTCCAGGTTGCGCAGCGTGGCCAGGCCCGCGGCGCAGGCCAGCGGGTTGCCCGACAGCGTGCCCGCCTGGTAGACGGGGCCCTCGGGCGCGAGGTGGGCCATGATGTCGGCCCGGCCGCCGAACGCCGCCGCCGGCAGCCCGCCGCCCATGACCTTGCCGAACGTCATCAGGTCGGCGTCGACCGGGTCGAGGCCGTACCAGCCGGCCTTGGAGACGCGGAAGCCGGTCAGCACCTCGTCGACGATGAGCAGCGCGCCGTGCCGGGTGCACAGCTCGCGCAGGCGGGCGTTGAAGCCGTCGCGCGGCGGCACGACGCCCATGTTGGCCGGGCACGCCTCGGTGATCACGCACGCGATCTCGGCCGCCTCGAACGCCGCCTCCACTGCCGCGATGTCGTTGTACGGCAGCACGATCGTGTCGGCCGCCGACGCCCCCGTCACGCCCGGCGTGTCGGGCAGCCCGAACGTCGCCACCCCCGAGCCCGCCGAGGCCAGCAGCGCGTCCACGTGGCCGTGGTAGCAGCCGGCGAACTTGATCACCTTGGACCGGCCGGTGAAGCCCCTGGCCAGGCGTACCGCGCTCATCGTCGCCTCGGTGCCGGAGCTGACCAGGCGCACCTTCTCGACCGGGGCGACCCTGGCCACGATCTCCTCGGCCAGCTCGACCTCGCCCGGCGTGGCCGTGCCGTAGGAGAAACCGGCCGCCACGGCCTCGGAGACGGCCTCGACGACGGCCGGGTGGCGGTGACCCAGGATCATCGGACCCCAGGAGCAGATCAGGTCGACGTAGCGGTTGCCGTCGGCGTCGGTGATGTAGGGGCCCTGCCCCGAGACCATGAACCGCGGGGTGCCGCCCACCGCTCCGAACGCGCGCACCGGGGAGTTGACGCCTCCCGGGACGGCGTCGCGGGCGCGGGCGAACAGGTCTTCGGAGTTCTTCGTACGACTCACCCACCCAGGGTAGCCGCAGGTACGCCCGCTCCCAGGAGCGGGCACGGGCGGCACCGCAGCCGAACGGCGCTCGCAGAAGCCGGGCGGCGGACCGCAGGCGGGCCGGAGCCGCAGGACGCCGCCGAAGGGCCCGGAGCCGCGGGGCTCAGTCGGCGAGCCACTCCAGGATGCGCAGCGGGTCGGGCAGCGGCCGGCCGTCCGGCGGGCGCAGCCAGCTCACGGACTGCCCGTTGGGCATCGTGGACGGCGGGGCGAGGACGTAGCTGTCGCGGCAGTGCCAGCGCAGCCCAGGCGTGTCGTCGATGGTGGCCGGGTCGCAGTCGAGGTGGCAGGACCACCACTCGTCTTCGTCCTCGGGGTTACCGCGCGTGGCGACATAAAACAAGACCCGGTCGCCTCTGGCGGCGACCGGGCCCGGGTGTGCCCCGGCGGCGTCGATTCGGGTGAGCGCCGACAGGCCGGCGGCGAGCGGTACGTCGAAGACGTCGAACACGCGGCCCGTGGGCAGGATGATGTTGGTCTCGGGCTCGTTCTGCCACCAGCGCGTGAGCACCGCCGCGTCGGTCGTGGCCTGCAGGTGCCAGGCGGGCGACAGCGGATGCGCGCCCGGGTCGGGACAGCCGAGCCGGTCACAGGAACACGCGCGCGGGCCCTGACGCAGCGGGTGGGCGCCGGGCACGACCGGCCAGCCCATGGCGGCGTATTCGAGCACGGTCTCGATGCGCGTCGGCCGGGACCGCTTTTTGGTACGCCGAGCCAGAGGTACCCCCACCATGGTCTCTCCCGTCAGAAAAGTCACAGCGCCTGAGGAGGTCCCGGATCCGGGTGGCCGGCGGGCCGCTGACGGCGGCCGGCCGCAGGGCAGCAACAGCCTGCGCCTGCATCACACGCGGGACACACCAGCACTTGTCATGCAACTCTAACCCACACGCCCCAGGCGTTGACGGGAAACCCCTTGGTTAGAGCGTGCGCGCCACTTCCGTCGCCCAGTAGGTGAGGATCAGGTCGGCCCCCGCCCGCTTGATCGCGACCAGCGACTCGTTGATCGTCCGCTCGCGGTCGATCCAGCCGTTGGCGGCGGCGGCCTCGATCATCGCGTACTCGCCGCTCACCTGGTAGGCGGCCACCGGCACGTCCACCTCGTCGCGGACGCGGGTGATGACGTCGAGGTAGGGCATGGCGGGCTTGACCATGACGGCGTCGGCGCCTTCTGCCAGGTCGAGCCTGACCTCGCGCAGTGCCTCCTCCAGCGGGCCCGCCGGGTCCTGCTGGTGGGTGCTGCGGTCGCCGAACTGCGGCGCGCACTCGGCGGCGTCGCGGAACGGGCCGTAGAAGGCGGAGGCGTACTTGACGGAGTACGCCAGGATCGGCACGTTCGTGTGGCCCGCCTTGTCGAGCGCGGCCCTGATGGCGCCCACCTGGCCGTCCATCATGCCGCTCGGCGCCACCATCTGGGAGCCGGCCTCGGCCTGCGCCACCGCGATGGAGGCGTACCGCTCGAGCGTGGCGTCGTTGTCGACGTCGCCCGATGGGGTCAGGATGCCGCAGTGCCCGTGGTCGGTGAACTCGTCGAGGCACGTGTCGGCCATCACCACGAGCGCGTCGCCGACCTCCGACACCACGTCGCGCAGCGCCACCTGCAGCACGCCGTCGGGGTCGTCGGCGGCCGAGCCGCGCGCGTCCTTCACCGCGGGCACGCCGAACAGGATGACGCCGCCCACCCCGGCCTCGGCGGCCTCATGGGCGGCCTTGCGCAGCGAGTCGCGGGTGTGCTGGTAGACGCCCGGCATCGAGGCCACCGGCTGCGGCTCGGTGATGCCCTCCTTGGCGAACAGCGGCAGGATCAGGTCCGCGGGGTGCAGCCTGGTGCCCGAGACCATGCGGCGCATCGCCGGGCTGCTGCGCAGCCTGCGCGGGCGGGCGATGGGGAACTGCGCGCTCATCTGGCTCTCCTCCTCGCGCCACGGCGGTTCTGCGAGGGACGGCGCGGCGTGTCGCCGGCCGCCAGCGCCGCCTGGCGCTGCTTGGCTCCGAACTCGGCCAGCGCGGCGGCCAAGGCGGTGGCGGATGGCTTGTCGGCCATGACGTCGACCCTGAGCCCGAACTCCTCGGCCGTCTTGGCCGTCTGCGGCCCGATCACGGCGATCACGGTGACGTTGTGGGGCTTGCCGGCGATGCCCACGAGGTTGCGGACCGTGGACGACGAGGTGAAGAGCACGGCGTCGAAACCGCCGCCCTTGATGGCCTCGCGGATCGGCGCTGGCGGCGGCGCGGCGCGGACCGTGCGGTAGGCGGTGACGTCGTCGCACTCCCAGCCCAGCTCGGTGAGCCCCGCCACGAGCGTGTCGGTGGAGATGTCGGCCCTCGGCAGCAGCACGCGGTTGATCGGGTCGAGCATGGAGTCGTACGGCGGCCACTCGGCCACCAGCCCCTCCGACGACTGCTCGCCGGAGGGCAGCAGGTCGGGCTTGACCCCGAACTCGACCAGCGCCTTGGCGGTGGCCTCGCCCACGGCCGCGACCTTCAGCCCGGCGAAGGCGCGCGCGTCGAGCCCGTACTCCTCGAACTTCTCGCGCACCGCCTTGACGGCGTTGGCGCTGGTGAAGGCCACCCACTCGTAGCGCCCGGTGACCAGGCCCTTGATCGCGCGGTCCATCTGCTGCGGGGTGCGCGGCGGCTCGACCGAGATGGTCGGCACCTCCTCGGGCACCGCGCCGTAGGCCACGAGCTGCTCGGACAGGCTGCGGGACTGCTCCTTCGTCCGCGGGACCAGCACCCGCCAGCCGAACAGCGGCTTGGTCTCGAACCACGACAGCTTGTCCCGCTGGGCGACGGCGTCGCCGACCACGATCAGCGCGGGCTCGGTGAACCCGGCGTGCTTGAGGTCGGCCTGCAGCCGGCCGAGCGAGGAGACCACGGTGTACTGCTCGGTGGTGGTGCCGCCGCTGCTGACCGCCACGGGCGTGGTGTCGGGCTTGCCGCCGGCGATCAGCGCCTTGCCGATGGCCACCGCGTCGGAGACGCCGTTGTAGATGACCAGCGTGCCCTTGCAGCCGGCGTGCACGGCCCAGTCCTGCTCCTGGGCGGCGTCGACGATCCTGAACTCGGGCACGTCGCTCGCCGGCGGGATGCCGGCGTAGGCGAGCACGGCGGTCGCGGGCGGCACGCCGGGCACGATCTCGAAGTCCACCTCCGCCGCGGTGCAGGCCGCGGCCTCCTCGGAGATCGAGGAGAACAGCATGGGGTCGCCGGGGCACAGGCGCACCACGAGCTGGCCGCGCGCGGCGCGCTGCACGAAGTCGCCTTCGGCGACCTCGACGCCCTCGCGGCAGTGGCGCAGCAGCGGTCTTTGCGTCTCGGAGTCGAGCACCACCGCGTCGGCCTTGCCGAGCAGCTCGGCGGCGCGGACCGTGAGCAGATTGGGATCGCCGGGACCCGCGCCGACGAACGCGACGAATCCGGAGGTTGGACTATCGGAGCTCAATGGGAATGCTCCCCCATCAATCTGTCGGCCCCTTCGGCGATCATCTCGGCCGCGAGGCGGCGGCCCAGGTTCGCTGCCTCCGAAGGAGAGCCGGCGGCGGACTTGCGGACCGCTTCGCGGCCGTCGATGGAGACGACCACAGCGGTCAGGTTCAGAGTGTGCCCGTCATCGAACGCGAAAGCACCCACCGGAGCCGAGCAGCCGGCTTCGAGTGCGCTCAGCAGGGCGCGTTCGGCGGTGACGGCCGAGCGGGTGGCCGGGTCGTCGAGCACGGACAGCGCCTCGACGAGGCCGGGCCGGTCGGCGCGGCACTCCACGGCCAGCGCGCCCTGGCCGGGAGCGGGCAGCAGCTCCTCGATCTCGAAGATTTGCGCGATGTCGGCGGCCCTGCCGATCCTGGTCAGCCCGGCGGAGGCGAGCACGACCGCGTCGAGCTCGCCCGAGGTGACCTTGCCGATGCGCGTGTCGGCGTTGCCGCGGATCGGGACGTATTCGAGGTCGGGGCGCAGCGCGCGCAGCATGGCGACGCGGCGCGGCGAGCCGGTGCCGACCTTGGCGCCCGGCTGGAGGTCGGCGAACTTGTGCAGGCTGACGAGCGCGTCGCGGTGGTCGTGGCGGGGCGGCAGCGCGGCCAGCGTGAAGCGCGGGTCCTGCGTCGTCGGCAGATCCTTCAGCGAGTGGACGGCGAAGTCGATCTCGCCTTCGAGCAGCTTGTCGCGCAGCGCGCTGACGAACACGCCGGTGCCGCCGAGCTGCGCGAGGTGCGCCTTGGTGACGTCGCCGTACGTGGTGATGCCCACCAGCTCGACAGGGGTCCCGGTGCGCTCGGTGAAGGCGTCGGCCACCATCTGGGACTGCGTGGTCGCGAGGAGGCTGCGCCGGGTGCCGAGTCGCAGAGCGGGCCTCGTCACAGCTCCACCTCCCTCACGGCCTCGGGCATCTTCGGATCCAGGTTGAACAACTCGCGCAGGGCTTCCGCATAATGATCGCCCCCCGGGCAGGTGGCGAGCTGCTTGACACGCACGGTGGGCTCGTGGAGCAGCTTGTCCACCACCCGCTGGACGGTCATGGCGACCTCGTCGCGGGTGCGCTCGTCGAGGTCGGGCACCCGCATGAGCAGGCGGCCCAGCTCCGACTCGACGACGCCCGCCGCCTTGCTGCGCAGCGCCACCACGGTCGGCGTCACTCTGGAGGCCCGCTCGGCGTCGAGGTAGGCGCGCAGCTCCTCGGCCACCAGGGCGCGCACGGCGGGCACCGCGTCGCCCTCGCGCGAGCCGATGCCGGACTCCTGGATGGTCTCCAGGTCGACCAGCGTGACCCCCGGCACCTCGCGCACGGCCGGATCGATGTCGTGCGACAGCGCCAGGTCCAGCAGAAACACCGGCTTGACCAGCATATCCGCCGTGACGATGTGCCTGCCCGCGCCGGTGCAGGCGATCACGATGTCGGCGTGCGCCAGCTCGTCGGCCACGGCGGAGAACTCGACGGCCCGCCCGCCGACGGACGCGGCGAGCCGGGCGCCCCGCTCGTACGTGCGGTTGGCCACGACGATGTCGGTGACCCCGGAGCGCGCGAGCGTCGCGGCGGCCAGCGAGCTCATGGAGCCGGCGCCGATGACCAGCGCCCGCCGCCCGGCCAGCTCGCCCGCCAGCGCGAGCCCGGCGGAGACGAGGGACGCGCCGTGCTTGTCGATGCCGGTCTCGTGGTGTGCGCGCTTGCCCACCCGCAGCGCCTGCTGCACCAGCTCGTTGAGTGTGGCGCCGACGGTGCCCTGGCGCTGGGCGAGCTTGAGCGCCTGGCGCACCTGGCCGAGGATCTGCCCCTCGCCGACGACCATGGAGTCGAGGCCGCACACCACAGAGAACAGGTGCTCGACCGCCCGTTCCTCGTAGTGGACGTACAGGTGCGGGATGAGCTCCTCCACCGGGACGCCGGAGTGCACGCCGAGCAGCCCGCTGATCGACGTGACGGCGGCGTGGAAGCGGTCGACGGCGGCGTAGACCTCGACCCTGTTGCAGGTGGAGACCACCATGGCCTCCGCCACGCAGGGATCGTGCTGCACGTCGTGCAGGAGCTTGACGAGGGCGTCACCGGTGACGGAGACGCGCTCGAGGAGTCCCACCGGTGCGGTCCGGTGGCTGAGCCCGACAGCCAGAACGCTCATTGACCGTCCACCGCCATGAGTGGCCCCCCAGCCTTGCGTTGCTCGTGGAACGCGAGAATCTGCAGTTCGATTGACAGGTCGACTTTCCGTACATCGACGGTCTCCGGCACGGAGAGCACGACGGGGGCGAAATTCAGAATGCTGGTCACGCCCACGGCGACAACGCGATCGCACACTTCCTGCGCCGCTGCCGCCGGTGTCGCCAGAACCACGATCGAAACTCCACGCCGTTTGATCACGGCTTCCAAGTCGTCGATGTGCTCAACATTCAACCCCGCGATGGTCTCGCCCACGACTTCGGGGTCGGCGTCCACGAGCGCCGCGACCCGGAAGCCCCTGGAGACGAAACCTCCGTAGTTGGCCAGCGCGCGGCCGAGGTTACCGACTCCGACGATCGCGACCGCCCAGTCCTGCGTCAGGCCGAGCTCGCGGGAGATCTGGTAAACGAGGTACTCGACCTCATAGCCTACGCCGCGGGTGCCGTACGAGCCGAGGTGCGAAAGGTCCTTGCGGAGCTTGGCGGAGTTGACCCCCGCCGCGTTGGCGAGGTCTTCCGAGCTCACGGTCGCGATGCCCCGCTCGGCCATCCCGTGCAGCGCCCTGAGGTAAAGCGGAAGCCTGGCGACCGTCGCCTCGGGGATGCCGCGGTCACGGGGCTGGGACGGGCGGCTCTTCACGTGCCGGTGCTCCAGGGGACGGGCGGCTTGGGGACCGCGTTAACGGAATCGGACCGTCTTTCAGGTTAATCCCTTTGTGAACCGATGCACAAAGTCAGCAGAGGTACGGTTGCGTCATGCATCGCATCACCCTGCTCGGCAAACCCGGCTGTCACCTGTGTGACGACGCGCGCGAGATCATCGCCAGGGTCGCGGGCGAGCTCGGCGTGCCGTGGGAGGAGATCAGCATCGACTCCTCCGAGGAGCTCAAGGAGAAGTACTGGGAGATGATCCCGGTCACACTGATCGACGGCGTGCAGCACGACTTCTGGCGCGTGGACGAGGCGAGGCTGCGCGCGGCGCTCACGTCCTGAGCATCTCCTGAGCCGCGACTCCCGCGTCAGTACATGACGGTGGGCAGCGGCACCACCTTGGCGGCGTTGACGTCGAGCTCGATCACGTTGGTGGCCAGCACCATCGACTGGCGGTCGTTGACGAAGCGCTCCACGTGGGGCTGGCGCATGTGGTCGCGGTAGGCCACCTCGTCGCGGTAGAGCTCGTAGACGATGCGCTGCAGCGGGGCCGACTTGACGGCGTGGCAGGCGTACACGAGCGTGTCGGGCTCGCCCCTGCGCACGGCCTCGACCGTGGCCTCGGCCAGCCGGTCGAACGCCTCGCCCGCGCCGTCCATGAGCGTGAAGACGGTGAGCATGCCGTAGATGTTGGGCGACAGCCTGCCGGATGCGGCCTGCTGCTGTGCGGGCGAGAACAGGTCGGCTCCGGGGTAGACGGCGCCGGTGGCGGGCGCGGCGGGCGAGAGCTTGTAGTCGGGGCGCTGGGGCGGGGCGCCGTTCATGATGTAGCCGGTGGAGGGGCCGCCGTCGTCGGGCGCGGGCGGCGCCATGCGGGAGGCGTAGTCGACCTCGCGGTCGCCCGCGCGGTATTCGGCCACCAGGTCGCCGAGCCCCGACGACCTGCGCGGCGGCGCGGGCGGCAGGTCGGCGGGCGCGGGCTCGGGCGCGCGGCGGCGTCCCGGCGCCTCGTCGCGGAACATGGGCCGCTCGTCGGGCGCACCCTCGTGGTGCATCGCGCGCTCGCGCGGGACCCGCTCCTCACGCCGCGGCGCGCGCTCAGGGATCTCGTCGTCGAAGTCGTCCTCGTCGTCCTCGTACGGCGCCAGCGGCCGCAGCACGCAGTACCAGACCGCCGCCGCCGCGACGGCGAGCAGCACGGTGGCGAACAGACCGGGCACGGCGAACCTCATCGCGCCGATGAGCGCGAGCCCCGACGGCACGATGACCGCGGTGGCGTGGAGGTTGTCGGTGTCGTACTCGTCGCCGTTGCGCCATCTGACCCCCGCCACGACGAGCATCACCAGCATGACCAGCGCGGCGACGGCGTGGACGCCGGTGAGCAGGTAGCTGGGGACGATGTTCCAGTGGGTCACGGCCCTGGGCAGCGTCTTGCCCATGTCCTCGGTCTTGAGCGGGTCCCAGACCATGATGACGGTGGCCACGAAGGTCAGGGCGGAGCCGAGCAGCCAGGCGAGGAATCTCGGCGGCACCTTCTCGGCGAGCAGCTGCACGAGCCCGATGGCCAGCCAGAGGGGCGCCAGCATCGACCCGGTCACCTGGAAGATCCGGAACGTGACGCCGCCGAAGCCCATGAAGGATCCCAGTGCGATCACCGCGAGTGACAGGCATAGCCCTACGAGCGCGACGATCCAGGCGATCAACCAGCCCTCGGACTCCTCGCGAAGGCGTTGGATCAGGGCGGCCGTGGCGATACCGGCCAGGATCGCACCGGCAAGAGCTATGACAGCAACGAGGATCTCCATGGTGACTCCAATGCTGCCGGACAATGCCTCCCAGCCGGTAGCCGAAGAGGGAACGGGTCGGTCAACCACGGTATCTGCCGATTACGCCTAGTCATGCATGACTTCCGTGGATTGTGGATTTTCCAGTTGATTTCTAGAGTGTTCGAGCACGCCGCACCCCTTACCCCCAGGGATACCGGATGCCTGACTCGTCGCCGTTCGCCGGGCTGCTGGCGCCGGCCGTCGCCGGCCATGCCCGGACGGGCGAGCTCGGCGTGCGCGAGGACGCGACCGACGACCTCCGTACGCTGGTGATGCACGCCAAGAACGGATGCACGCAATCCTTTGGCACGCTCTACGACCGCTACGTGGACCTCGTCTACCGCTACATCTACTTCCGGGTCGGCTCGCACCCGCTGGCAGAGGACCTGACCAGCGAGACCTTCCTCCGCGCGCTGCGCAGGATCGGCGATTTCACCTGGCAGGGCCGCGATTTCGGCGCCTGGCTCGTGACCATCGCGAGAAACCTGGTGACCGACCATTTCAAGTCGGGCCGCTACCGCCTGGAGATCCCCACGGGCGAGATCATCGACGTTCCGCTCGACGGCTCCCACATTCCCGAGAACGCCGTGGTCACGGCCATCATCAACGACCGGGTGCTGCGTGCCGTACGCGAGCTCAATCCCGAACAGCAGGAATGCGTCGTCCTGCGCTTCCTGCACGGCCTCTCGCTCGCGGAAACCGCGCTGATCATGGGAAAGAAGAGTGGAGCGATCAAAGCGCTGCAGTTCCGTGCCGTACGCGCGCTGGCCAGAGCGCTCAAGCACGACCTGGCGTAACCTCCGCAAGCCGCCCCTCGTTAGGACAGGTGTCATGACCGTGAGGCTCGGGAGCCGTGGTGATGAGTAGCGCGCGCGAGCGGCGGGAACGCGTGCTCATGCACCTCGACGAGCTGCGCAGGCTCCCGATCGGCGGCCTGCCCGAGCCCGCGTTCAAGGAACGGCTGCGCGCCGAGCTGCTGTCGGGCGCCCTCGCCACGGCCGAGCCCGACACGCCCGGCCGCTTGGCGGAGGACGCCTTGAGAACCGCCGGGCCGGGACGCGAGACGGCCGTCGAAGCGCGCGGTCGCCGCCGCCGGTCCCGTGGCCGTCCCCTGCTGTCCCAGCTCGCCACCGTCGGCCTGGTGGCCGCGCTGATGGTGTCCTCGTTCGCGACGTACCGCGCCGTGCCGGGCGACTCGCTCTACCCGCTCAAGCGCGCCGCCGAGAGCACGCTCGTCCGCCTCACCTCCGACGACGCCGAGCGCGCCGCTCGCGAGCTGGACTCCGCCAAGACCCGCGCCAAGGAGGTCGCCACCCTGCTCGGCTCGTCCAACAACGGGCCGCTGGTGGGCAAGACGCTCAAGGACATGGAGGAGTCCACCCGTGCGGGCATCAGCCGGCTCAAGCGCGCGGAGCCGCGGTCGCCGAAGATCAAGAAATTCGCGCGGGACCAGAAGAAGGTCGTCGAGCCGATGATCGAGCAGCTCAACGAGGCGGAACAGGTTCAGGCGCAGGGGTACCTCAGCTACATCGAAGGTCTGGTCGCACCCGAGTAGGTAGCTAAGCTGAAGCCCATGTGGCGGCTCTTGCGACGACGACAGGAAGCGCAGCCGGAGGTCGCGGGCGAGGCGGCGGCACAGGCGGCGGTCACCGTCGCGCCCGCCGAGCCCGATCTCGAGTCCGCGGCCTTCTTCGACGTCGACAACACCATGATGCGCGGCGCGTCGATCTACCACTTCGCCCGCGGCCTCGCCACGCGTGGGCTGTTCACCACGAAAGACCTGCTCAAGTTCGCCGTCGGGCAGGCCGTCTTCCGCCTGCGCGGCAACGAGAACCCCGAGCACATCGCGGTGGCCAGGGAGACGGCGCTGGCGTTCGTCGCGGGCGCCAAGGTGGACGACGTCGTACGACTCGGCGAGGAGATCTACGACGAGGTCATGGCCGACCGCATCTGGGGCGGCACGCGCGCGCTCGCGCAGGCGCACCTCGACGCCGGGCAGCGCGTCTGGCTGGTCACCGCCACCCCCATCGAGCTGGCCAGGGTCATCGCGCAGCGGCTCGGCCTGACCGGCGCGCTCGGCACGGTCGCCGAGACCAGCAACGGCGTCTACACCGGCCGGCTGGTCGGCGACCTGCTGCACGGCCCGGCCAAGGCGGAGGCGGTGCGCGCGCTGGCCCGCAGGGAGGGCCTCGACCTCACCCGCTGCACCGCCTACAGCGACTCGGCCAACGACCTGCCGATGCTCTCGCTGGTCGGCCACGCCGTGGCCATCAACCCCGACAGCGAGCTGCGCGAGTACGCGAGGAAGCACGACTGGCCGATCAAGGACTTCCGCACCGGCCGCAAGGCCACGCTCGCCGCGCTGCCGATCGCGGCCGGGGTGGGCGCGGTGGCGGGCGGCGTCGCCGCCGGCATCGCCCTGCGCCGCCACTACCGCGACCGCCCCTGATCACTTCAGCCGGCTCACTTCAGCGTGCCGAACAGCTTGTCCGCCTCCGGCTGCTTCCACCGGAGCCGGTTCGGGTCCTGCGGATAGGGCTCACTGGGCACCGACACCGTGGCCATCGTGGTCCTGGCGAGCTGGGTGGCCAGCTCGTACATCTCCTCGACGCTGAGGTCCGTTCTCACCGCTCCGCGCACCGCCGACACGAAGGCGCTGAGCTTGGCGGGATCGGAGACGAGATGCCGCTGGGCCTTGTCCAGCATCGCCTGCGCGAGCCGCTGCTGCCGCTTGATCCGCGCGGCGTCCGAGCCGTCGCCGTAGTAACGCAGCCGGGCGTAGCCGAGTGCCTTCTCGCCGTCGAGCAGTTGCTCGCCCGCGGGCAGCCTGAGCTTCGAGGCGCGGTCGTCCACGGGCCTCGGCACCTTGATCCGCACGCCCCCGAGCGCGTCCACCATGGTCTTGAATCCGGCGAAGTCCACCTCGACCGTGTGGTCCAGGCGCAGCCCCGTCAGCTTCTCCAGCGTGGACCTGAGGCATGCGGCGCCGCCTTCGTCGTACGTCCAATTGATCATGGCGATCCGGCCCGGCGTCGAACCGCACGGGACCCGCACCATGGAGTCCCGGGGGACACTGATCGCGGTGGCCCGGCCCCTGTCGGCCGGCAGGTGGACGATGATGATGGTGTCGGCCCGCTGGCCCGAGCCCTGCGACTTCGGCCCGTACTTCACGTTGCCAGGACCGTCCCGGGTGTCGGAGCCGATCAGCAGCACGTTCATGGCGCCGCTCATGTCCACCTGGCCACCGACGGACGGCGCGGCCGCGGGGATGCCGGTGATGAACGCCGTCGTCACCGCCACGACGGCAGCCGTGGCCGCGGCCACGAGCGCGGCCAGCGGCCACCTGCGCCGGGGACGGCCGCGCAGGAAGCCCGTGCGATGGCGGACGAGGGTGGCGGGTGGCTGGTGCTCCAGCTCGGCCCCGAAGTCGCGGAGCAGCTTCAAGTCGTCCATCGTCACTCCTCCTCCAAGGGGTTGGTGTCGCCGAGCGCCGCGCGTACCTTCCGCCTGCCTCTGTTGAGGCGGGAGCGCACGGTTCCGACGGGGATGCCGAGCGCTCGCGCGGCCTCCTCGTACGTGAGGTCGCCCCAGGCGATCAGCAGCAGCACGTCGCGGTCCTTGGCGGGCAGCGCGGCCAGGGCGCCGGCCAGCTCCGCGCGGACGGCACGGGCGGACACCCCGACCGCCACCCGGTCGGCGGGCGATTCCACCTCGTGGTCGATGGGGGCGCGCAGGAGTGCGCGGTAGCGGGCCGCCTCCGTGCGGTGGTGCCGGGAGATGAGCTTGGTGAGGATGCCGAAGAGCCACGGCCTGGCGTCCGGGTAGGCCAAGTCGTAGCTCTTCCTGCGGGAGAAGGCGATCAGGAACGTCTCGCCGACGAGGTCCTCGGCGGGTTCAGGGCCGAGGCGCCTGGAGGCGTACCTGAAGAGCATGGCGGAGTAGCGGTCGAAGAGCTCGGCGAACACCTCGGGTTCGGTCAGTGAGGCGTTCACGAGTTCGGCGTCCGCACCCCCGACGGCAGGTTGCGTGATCATCTCCGCCCTTCTGCGGGGAATGTGTCACGGATGTCTTGCCACAACCCGCCGTCAGGGTTCAGAGACCGTCGCGCCGGCGGCGTCAGAGGAGCGGGGGGAAGGCGTGGCCGCGCCGCAGCCGCAGCTCGTTGAGCATCTGCTGGATGACCTCGCGCACGTGGTCGGTGATGTTGAAGACCAGCATGGGGTCGTCGGCCGCCGACGGGTCGTAGTCGTCGGTGCGGATCGGCTCGCCGAACTCGATCATCCACTTCGACGGCAGCGGCACCAGGCCGAGCGGCCCGAGCAGCGGGAAGAACGGGGTGATCGGCAGGTACGGCAGCCCCAGCAGCCGCGCGAGCGACTTCAGGTCGCCGATCTTGGGGTAGATCTCCTCGGCCCCGACGATCGCGGTGGGCACGATCGGCGCGCCCGCCCGGATGGCGGAGGCCACGAAGCCGCCGCGCCCGAAGCGCTGCAGCTTGTAGCGCTCGGAGAACGGCTTGCCGACGCCCTTGAAGCCCTCGGGGAACACGCCCACCAGCTCGCCCTTGCGCAGCAGCCGGTCGGCGTCCTCGCGGCAGGCCAGCGTGTGGCCGGTCTTGCGTGCCAGGTGACTGAGGACGGGAAGCTGGTAGACCAGGTCGGCGCCGAGCAGCCGCAGCGGCCTGCCCACCTCGTCGTGCAGCGCCACCTGCAGCATCAGCGCGTCGACCGGCAGCGTGCCCGAGTGGTTGGCCACGATGAGCGCGCCGCTGTCATCGGGGACGTTCTTGTGCTCCAGCGTCTCGACCCTGAACCAGTGGCGGTAGAGCGGCCGCAGCAGCTCGAGCACGACCTTGTCGGTCAGCTCGGGGTCGTAGCCGAACTCGTCGACCTCGTAGTCGCCGGTGACGCGCCTGCGGATGAAGGCCAGCGCCCTGGCGACGGACTCGGCCAGGGGATCGGTCTCGGGCTCGTCGTACGACGGCGCCGCGGTGATGGGGATCACCCGGCCTTCCTCTTCGTGCGCTGGGCGGGAAACGCTCATGTGCGGACGCCTCCCAGCGGGCGCAGCCCGCGCGAGCGCAGGAAGTCGTCGAAGGCCGCTCCGGTGCTGAACTTGGGTTTCCAGCCCAGCTCGGCCTCCAGGCGCGCGGTGTCGACCGCCCGGCCGTGGCACATCAGCCTGAGCTGCTCCGGCGAGTATTCGACCAGCCCGAGCCTGCGCGCCGCGCCGCCGAGCACCTTGAAGGCAGGCGAGAGCAGCGGCAGCGACGGACGGCCCGCCCTGCGCGCGCACTGCGACAGCAACAACACGCCGGCCCCGGCCACGTTGTACGTGCCGGGGTGGTCCTCGGTCGCCATCCGGCGCAGCACCTCGACCGCGTCGTCCTCGTGGACGAACTGCAGCCGCGGATCGAAGCCGAGCACGGTCGGCAGCACCGGCTGGGTGAAGTAACGCGTCAGCGGCGAGTCGACGCCTGGACCCATGAAGTTGGCGAAGCGCAGCAGCGACACCGTGACGTCGGGACGCCGCCGCGCGAAGCCGCGTACGTAGCCCTCGACCTCGACCGCGTCTTTGGCGTAGCCGTGGACGGGGCCCTCGTGCGGCTCCAGGTCCTCGGTGAAGACCGCGGGATCCCGCGGCGACGAGCCGTAGACGGCGGTGGTGGAGCGCACCACCACGCGCCGCACGGTCGCCGACCGCTGGCACGCGCCGAGCAACTGCATGGTGCCGATGACGTTGTGCTCCTTCATGGCGGCCCTGCCCCCGTTGCGTGAGGGGGCGCTGACCAGGCTCATGTGCACAACGGTGTCGATGTCCGCGGCCGCGATCACCTGCGCGATGTCGGGGCTGCGGAGATCCACCCGGACGAACTCCGTCCGGCCGAGTGAGACGACCCCGTCTCGCGTGAGCGAGGGGGGCGGCACGGTGTCGACTCCGATGACACGGCTGATGTCCGGGTCTGCCGCCAGAACGCTCGCCACCCGGGCGCCGATGTGGCGCGAGACCCCGGTGACGAGCACGGTGTGGGTCATCAGCGCCTCGCAGCTGCGTCGGTTACTTCTTGTTGCGCCGCTGGATGCGCGTCTTCTTCAGCAGCTTACGGTGCTTCTTCTTAGCCATCCGCTTGCGGCGCTTCTTGATCACAGAGCCCACGGGACCCCCAGGTACTGATAGCAAGTCTGAAACGGAGTGCGAGCGCACACCGGCTCACAGACTACCGGCGATCCACGGTAGATCGCCCCTCGGGGGTGAGTGCCCGGCCGTACCAGCGGGCGGCCGGGCCTCTCCCGCGATGGCACTCACGACACGCTCGGGCGTGTCGCTACGTCAACCTGCCTCGATGTAGGCCTCCCGGAGATAATCGTGTACCGCCTGCTCAGGCACCCTGAACGAGCGGCCGACTCGGATGGCCGGCAGCTCGCCGGAGTGGACGAGCCGGTACACCGTCATCTTGGACACCCTCATGACCGTCGCCACTTCTGCGACGGTCAGGAACTTCACCTCGCTGAGAGGTCTTTCGCCTGCACCCATCGGACGCCTCTTCCGCACGTGTTTCCGGGTTATCCCCACTGGTGCCATTGCTCACGCACGTGTACTGCCGTCAGCGTAAGTCGGGACTCCGAGTGCGCAAACCCCCTATTTTTCCAGTCAACGGAGTCACCTGTCAGCCGAACCAGCGAAATCGCTGGCCAACCGCCTGGCCAAGCACCTCACTCGGACTCTGGAACTGTCCAAGCTGCCACATATAAGAGTCGCCGAGGCACTGTCTAAAGTTGGCAAAGGGACAGCGAGCCCCTTGGAATGCAGGCGCGAAAAGACGGTATGGGGAGGACCGTTATCGACTCAAAGGGCTCGTGAGACTTCTGTGACCAACCTCTCCGTCAGCGGAGCGTAATAGCGGGGTAGCACGTTGTCGTCGAGTGGCACGACCACGTCAAGCTTGCCTTCCGCCTCTCCGACGAAGAGCCCGGGGTCGTTGCAGTCGGCGAACGCGACCGTCGGCACGCCGGCCTCGCCCGCCGCGCCGGCCCAGCCGTGGTCGGCGATCACCAGGTCGGGCAGCTCGCCGTCCAGCTCGTCGAGCATGTGGCGCATCGGGGCCGCATCGTGGGTGTGCACGAGGGCGCCGCGGTCGTCGAGCATGGCGACGTCCTGGAGGTAGCGGATCCGCCGCGGCCTGCCGAACCCTGACCCCGAGTACGACCAGCCCTCGGCGGGCGTCAGCAGTGTCGCGCCCTTGGACACGCAGAAGGCCGCGAGCGGCAGGTGGATCGCCAGCAGGCCCGTGGGGTGCCCGGTGGCGAACAGGACGCGCGGCTCCGGCCGCGACAGCACGGCGGCGATGCGCTCGGCCATCGCGTCGAGCGCGTCGATCGTCAGATCGGGATCGATGGTGTCCTGGCCCCAGCGATGGTCGGGATCGGCGACGACGCCCGCGGACTTGGCCATGAGGGCGAGGATGTCGCGGTAGGACCACGGGTGATCGAAGGTCAGGCCGAGCGCGTAGTAGGGATCTCCGTTGGCCAGCGAGCTGTAGTGATCGAGGTTGTTCTCGCGGGAGGTCGCGACATCGCCGGCGATGCGGCTCTGGACAAGGTGCTCTCGGAGTTCGTCGCGGCTCAGCACTGCTTCATTCCTCGTCAGGGCATCGGATCGAGGCCGTGCAGGGGGAACACCGCTTGCCGGGTCGCCATGACCGCACGGTCAATGGGGTCCGCAGGATCATAACCACCGGATAGGTGTCTGAATTCCGGATTGCGGCCGTCTGTCATGGTAAGCGGTGGTGTCTCCCCCGTACGCTCGCGGACGAACCGCCGCCACGCCTCGGGGGTCGGCGTGGCCGGATCGATCGGATGCCCCGCCTGCTCGGCCATCAGGTGCGTCCACGCCCGCGGCACCACCTGCACCAGCTCGTAGCCGCCACCGCCGGTCGCGATCCACCGCCCGCCGGCCGTCTCGTGCGCCAGGCGGTGCAGCGCCTCGTACGCGATCCGCTGGCCGTCGAGGCTCAGCATCAGGTTGGCCAGCGGGTCGAGCGCGTGGCTGTCGCAGCCGTGCTGGGTGACCAGGATCTCCGGCCCGAACTCGTGCAGCAGCGGCGGCACCACCGCGTCGAACGCCCGCAGCCAGCCCGCGTCGCCGGTGCCGGCCGGGAGCGCGACGTTGACCGCCGTGCCGTCGGCGCCCGTCTCGTGCGGGAAGCCGGTGCCGGGGAACAGCGTGCGCGGGCTCTCGTGCAGGCTGATGGTCAGCACCCTGGGGTCGTCGTAGAACATCGTCTGCACGCCGTCGCCGTGGTGCACGTCGACGTCCACGTACGCGATGCGCTCCACGCCCTGGTCGAGCAGCCACGCGATGGCCAGCGCCGGGTCGTTGTAGACGCAGAAGCCGCTCGCCATGGCGGGCATCGCGTGGTGCAGCCCGCCCGCGACGTTGACCGCGTGCTCGGCCGCTCCCTCGTAGACCGCCCGGGCGGCGGCCAGCGAGGCCCCGGCGATGAGCGCGGAAGCCTCGTGCACGCCCGCGAACGCCGGGTTGTCGGTGGTGCCCAGCCCGGCGCTCATGTCGGGCAGGCCGGTGGCGGAGACGCGCTTGACGGCCTCGATGTAGCCGCGGTCGTGGATGCGGGCCAGCTCGTCGTCGGTCGCCGGGAGGCAGCCGGCCATCTCGACCTTGTCGAGCACGCCCATCTCGCGGGCCAGCGCCATCGTCAGCTCGACGCGCACGGGGGCCAGCGGGTGACTGGGGCCGAAGTCGTACGAGGTCAGATCGTCGTCCCAGATCACCCGTGCCGAACGGCTCATGCCAACCCCTCTGCCGCATGCCCTCGCCTTGCGGCCGACGTTACCGCAGCGCAGATCGCTGGTTGTAGACCGGCCTCAAGCGGCCGGTCGCTTGGCCGCCGATATCGACATGTCGTGACTTAGGGTTACCAGCGTGCGGGTGGCAGGGACGTTCCTGAGGATCGTGCGGTTCTTCCGCCGGCCCACGGTGTTCGACCGGACGCTGGTGATCTTGCTGTCCGTCATCCCGGTGATCGGCACCGTGGCCTTGGCCATGCAAGGCGAGACGGCACTCGCGCTCGGCAGCGCTCTGCAAGCAGCGGGCACACCGATCCTGCTCGTGCGCCGAAGCCGGCCGATCTACCCGGTCAGCGTGTTCACGGCCATCGACGCCGTCTTCACGCTGACCACCACCTCCCCCTTGCCCGCTCAACTGCCCACTCTCATCGCCTTCTACAGCCTGGGCCG
This sequence comes from Nonomuraea fastidiosa, assembly GCF_042751225.1. NCBI lineage: Bacteria > Bacillati > Actinomycetota > Actinomycetes > Streptosporangiales > Streptosporangiaceae > Nonomuraea > Nonomuraea fastidiosa. Next base: position 3,403,508 of record NZ_CP170570.1, on the reverse strand, counting down.
CTACACCTCGGGCCGCGCGACGGCCATCTCTTTCGCGGCGACCTACGCCCTGGCCGCCGCCGCCACGGAGGTGGCCAAGCCCGGCATGTACTTCTGGGTGCCTTTGCTGTTCGTGTTCGGCCTGCTGGTGGGCTGGGGACAGCTCATCAGGCTCAGGGCCGAGCTGAGGGAGCGCGCCACCCGCGAAGCCGCCGACGCCGCCGTACGCGCCGAGCGGCGGCGCATCGCCAGGGAGCTGCACGACGTCGTGGCGCACCACATCACCGTGATCAACGCGCTGGTCGGCGGCGCCAGGGCCACGCTGCCGCCCGAGCAGGAGGTCACCAGGGAAGCCTTGGAGAGCGCCGAGCAGACCGCCCGCCAGGCCATGACGGAGATGCGACGGCTGCTCGACGTGCTCAGGGCCGACGGCAACGAGGGGCCCGACGCGGCGACCGGGGTGGGCGCCGCCCGGTTACCCGCGCTCATCAAGGAGGCCAGGGCGGCCGGGCTGCCGGCCGGCCTGACCGTGACCGGCGAGCCCGTCGAGCTGCCCGCCGCCGTGGACCACGCCGTGTACCGGATCGTCCAGGAGGCGCTCACCAACACCCGCAAGCACGCCGTGGGGGCCAGGGCGAGCGTGCGGCTGACGTACGAGCCCGACGCCGTGGAGGTCGAGGTGCTCGACGACGGCGTGGCCAAGGACGGCGGCGCGCCCGGCTTCGGGCTCGGCGGCATGGCCGAACGGGTGGCCTTGTGCGGCGGCCGGCTGACGACGGGTCCCAGACCGGAGGGAGGGTTCCGCGTGCACGCCCGCATCCCCTTGGAGAACGCATGACGGCCGGGAAACAGCAGCCGGCCGGGGAGCGCACGCAGATCAGGGTGCTGCTCGCCGACGACCATGCGCTCGTCCGCAGGGGCTTCAAGCTGATGCTGGAGGCCCAGCCCGATTTGGGCGTGGTCGGCGAGGCGGCGGACGGCGAGCAGGCGGTGGAGCTGGCCGGGCGGCTGCGGCCCGACGTGGTGCTGATGGACCTGCACATGCCCGGCATGGACGGCGTGCGCGCCACCGAGCTGATCACCGCCGGGCTGCCGCAGGTGCGGGTGCTCGCGCTGAGCACGTTCGACCTGGACGAGAACGTGGTCGCGGCGCTGCGCGCGGGCGCCGCCGGCTTCCTGCCCAAGGACGTCTCCCCCGAGGAGCTGATCGAGGGCGTGCGCGTGGTGCACCGCGGCGAGTCGGCCGTCGCGCCCCGGCTGCTGACCAGGCTCATCAGCACGTTCGTACGCAATAACCCGCCGCGCACTGACTCGACCGGCACTGTTCCGACCGGCACTGTTCCGGCCGGCACAGTGTCGGCGGGTACTGAGCCCGCCAGGCGGCCGGGACTGCCCGAGCTGACCGCCCGCGAACGCGAGATCCTGGTGCTGATCGCGCGCGGCCGGTCCAACACCGAGATCGCCGCCGAGCTGGCCGTCTCCCCCTCCACCGTCAAGAACCATGTGACGAGCCTGTTCGCCAAGATCGGGGCGAGGGACCGGGCGCAGGCGGTGATCGCCGCGTACGAGGCGGGGCTCGTCCGCCCCGGAGAGTAGGACCACGCTCCCAGACCGCCGCCGTGCGAACGGTTCGCGGGCAGGAGGTAATCGGGCAGGCCCGGCGGCACGCTCAAATCATGACCGCCATCAGGGCAACGAATCTCAGCAAACGTTACGGCGACACCGTGGCGGTGGACGACCTGTCGTTCACCGTCGAACCCGGCCGGGTGACCGGCTTCCTCGGCCCCAACGGAGCGGGCAAGTCCACCACGATGCGGATGATCCTCGGGCTCGACCACCCTTCGGGCGGGTCAGCGCTCGTGGACGGAAAGCCGTACGCGGAGTTACGGCACCCGCTGCGCAAGATCGGCGCGCTGCTCGACGCCAAGGCCGTGCACGGCGGCCGCAGCGCCCGCAACCACCTGCTGGCCATCGCCCAGAGCAACGGCATCCCGGCCCGCCGCGTCCAGGAGGTGCTGGAGATCGTCGGGCTCGGCGGGGTCGCGGGGCGCCGGGTCGGCGGGTTCTCCCTCGGCATGGCGCAGCGGCTCGGCATCGCCGCGGCGCTGCTCGGCGACCCCGAGATCCTCATGTTCGACGAGCCGGTCAACGGCCTCGACCCCGACGGCATCCTGTGGATCCGCACGCTCATGCGCGACCTCGCGGCCGAGGGGCGGACCGTGTTCGTCTCCAGCCACCTCATGAGCGAGATGGCCCAGACCGCCGACCACCTCATCGTGATCGGCAAGGGCCGGCTGATCGCCGACACGAGCGTACAGGAGTTCATCGGGCGCAGCTCCCAGGGCTACGTACGGGTCCGCTCGCCCCGCCTCACCGAGGTCGCCGAGCTGGTCAAGGTGGGCGAGCTGCACCACGACCACCTGCGGGTGACCGCGATGAGCACGTTGGAGATCGGCACGCTCACCGCGCGCGCCGGTCTGCCCCTGGAGGAGCTGACGTACGTGCAGCCCTCGCTCGAAGCCGCGTACATGGAGCTCACCAAGGACAGCCTGGAGTACTCGTCATGATGAACGTCATCAGGTCCGAATGGACCAAGATCCGCTCTGTGCGCTCCACGATGTGGTCGCTCGTCGTCACCGTGCTGCTCATGATCGGCTTCAGCGCGCTGATCAACGGATCGGCCCGCGTCAACGGCGACGGACCGCTCACGCTCGACCAGGCGCTGAACATCTCGGTCGCAGGAGGGCTGGTCGCCACGATCTCCCTGGCCGCGCTGGGCGTGCTGGTGATCTCCAGCGAATACCGTACGGGCGGCATCAGGACGTCCCTGATGGCCGTGCCGAACCGGTACAAGCTGCTGGCCGGCAAGCTGATCGTGTTCACCGCGACGGCACTCGTGGCCGGCGCGGTCTCCACGGCCGCCGCGATCGCCATCGGCCTGTCCATCACCCAGCCCACCGGGTTCGACCTCGCCGAGGTGGTCAGGGCCGGCGTCGGGAACACGCTCTACCTGACCGCGTGCGGGCTGTTCGGCTTCGGGCTCGGCACGCTCATCCGGCACACGCCGGGGGCGATCGTCTCGGCCATCGCCCTGATCATGGTGCTGCCGCAGCTCACGACCATGCTGCCGGGCGAGTGGGGCAGGACCGTCTCCGACTACTTCACCACCAACGCCGGCTCCCTGATCGTCGCGAACCGGTCGAACGACTCGCTGGGGCCGTGGAGCGGGTTCGGGGTGTACCTCGCCTGGATCGCCGTGTCGGTGCTCGCGGGGGCCGTCCTGATGCGACGGCGGGACGCCTGAACGGCTCGCCGGTGACGACGCGACGGCTTTCAGCGGCGGAGACCGGCAGGGCCGGCGGGGGCGCGTCACGCGGCGCGCAGGGCGGCGACCGGGTCCATGCGGCCCGCCCTGCACGCCGGAGCCACGCCGAAGAACATCCGACCACCACCGAAGCCGAGCCGGCGGTGACACGGCCGGGGCCTCAGCGCGAGCCGGGCGGCTCAGCCGGAGGCGAGTTCGCGGCTGCGGTCGCGGGCGGCCTCGATGGCGGCGAGGAAGGCCGCGCGTACTTTGTGGCGCTCCAGCTCGGCGATGGCCGCGATGGTCGTGCCGCCCGGCGAGGTGACGGCCTCCCGAAGGATGACCGGGTGCTCGCCGGAGTCGCGCAGCATCACCGCCGCGCCCACGATCGACTGCGTCACCATGTCGAGCGCCGCGGCGCGCGGCATGCCGAGCAGGATGCCCGCGTCGACCATGGCCTCGACGAGGTAGAAGAAGTACGCGGGCCCGCTGCCGGACAGCGCCGTGGCGGCGTCCTGCTGCGACTCGGGGATGCGCAGCACCTTGCCGACGGGACTCAGCAGCTCCTCGGTGAGCTTGAGGTGCTCCTCGCCGGCGTGCGCACCCGGCGAGATGACGCTCATCGCCTCGTCGAACCTGATCGGCGTGTTGGACATCACCCGCACGACCGGCACCTCGCCGCCGAGCCGCTGCTCCACGAACGATGTGGTGATGCCGGCGGCCGCGCTGATCACCAGGCTCGACGACGGCACGTAGGAGGCGATCTCGGCCAGCAGCGTGCCCATGTCCTGCGGCTTGACGGCCAGGATGAGGGTGTCGGCGGCCTTGGCGGCCTCGGAGTTGGAGACGACGCGCACGCCGTACGTCTCGCGCAGCGCCTGGGCCCGCTCCGCCCGGCGCGTGGTCGCCAGGATGTCGCCCGGCTTGAACCCGGCACGCAACAACCCGGACAGCAGGGCCTCGCCCATCTTGCCCGTGCCCAGAATCGCGATCATATTCGGAGCCCCTCGTACGGAACGAACGCGGATCTCGCAGCCTATCGGCTAGTGCCGCGACAGCAGCGAGCGCAGGAAGAAGGTGAGATTCCGAGGTCGCTCCGCCATGCGGCGCATGAGATAGGGATACCAGTCGGAGCCGTACGGCACGTAAACGCGTACCTGCGACCCCTGCCCGGCCAGGCGGAGCTGCTCGTCGGGGCGGATGCCGTACAGCATCTGGTACTCGAAGCCGGTGGCGTCGCGCCCGGCGAGCTCGGCTAGCGCGGCGGCGATGCGCAGCAGCCTGGGGTCGTGAGTGGCGACCATGGGGTAAGCGGTGCCCGCCATGAGCACTTTCAGGCACCGTACGTACGAGCGGTCGATGTCGGCGGGCTTGGTGTAGGCGCCTGGCGCGGTGTAGGCCCCCTTGCACAGGCGTACGCGGGCGCCGCCGAGCTTCTCGCACCGGTCGATCGAGTCGGGCAGATAGGACTGCACGACCACGCCCACGTCGGGGTGGCGGCGGCGCAGATCGGCGTGCACGGCGTGCAGGCCGGGGATCGTGTCGTGCTCTTCGGCGTCGAGCGTGACCGTGATGCCGCGTTCGCCGGCGGCGGCGCAGATGGTCTCGGCGTTGCCGAGCGCGAGCCGCTGCGACAGCCGCAGCCCGAGCGCGGTGAGCTTGACCGAGACGTCGGCCCCCGCGGGCAGCAGGTCGAGCAGCTCCAGGTAGTGGCCGACGGACTGCCGCGCCGCGGCCTCGTCGGTGATCTCCTCGCCGAGGTGGTCGACGCTGACCAGCAGCCCATGGCGGGTCAGCTCGCCGACCACGCGGGAGACGTCGTCGGCGACGTACCGCCTGACGACGTCCGCGGTGAACGGCGAGGTGGTGATGAACCGCTCGGCTCGCCGCTCTTGGCGAGGGCGAGCATGGCCTGACGGAGCACGTGATCCACACTAATCACTGAACCCGGGCTGAGCACTGGTCCCGGCCCTGTTGAACCGCCGCGTGGCGGATTCCGTCGTAAGGGTATGCGGACTATGACAGCGACTCTCCTGGCCGGATGTCTGGCGCTCGTGGCGGGCTGCGCCTCCGAGCAGCCGGCGCAGCGGGTGGCCGCCACGACCCCGGCCAAGCCGCCGGTGGCGTCGGAGCCGGTCACCACCGCGCCCACGAAGAAGCCCGAGGCGGTCAAGCCGCAGGGCAACGCGATCAACGTGCGCAAGGTCCGCTGGACCAAGGCCAAGCCGGTGGCCAAGGGCCGTCAGGTCCAGCTCACGTGGTGGTCGGGGGTGGAGCCGTGCACGGTGCTCGACCGGGTGAAGGTGACGGAGACGTCCAAGAAGGTCACGATCACCCTGTACGAGGGCACCGCGCCCAAGGCCAGGAACATGGCCTGCATCATGATGGCGATCGAGAAGACGACCACGGTCAAGCTCAAGAAGCCGCTGGGCGAGCGGAAGCTCGTCGACGGCGCCAAGACCAAGTAGGCCATAGGCCCGGGGTTCGGGCAGGGAGCCGCTGCGGCGCTTCACGGGGTCCGGCACTGCGCCGGGCCCCGTTTTCGTACGTCCCCATGCGCAAGCCGCCCCGGCAGCCGTCCCATCAAGCGCGAGAACCACCCCGGCAGCCGTCCGTCCCCATGCGCGAGAACCCCCGGGCAGCCGTCCGTCCCCATGCGCAAGAACCGCCCTGGAAGCCGTCCGCGCGCCTGAACCGTCCCACGTGCCCCTGAGGCGACCCTGAGCCGACCCTGAACCTGCCCACGCCCGGAACCCTGAGGATGACCGCCCTCGTTGCCCCGAATGTGCGTCTTTACAGCTTTTTCTCCCTCTCGGGGGGAATGCATCGAGGCTCAGGGGGGTTGAGTCGAGTAGGCTCAAGTCGTTTGACAAAGGCGACACACATCCATAGGTTGAGTCGCAAGGACTCAACTTTGACTACAAGGACGTACTCATGGCACGTGCGGTAGGTATCGACCTGGGGACGACCAACTCCGTCGTCTCGATCCTCGAGGGCGGTGAGCCCACCGTCATCGCGAACGCGCAGGGCTCGCGGACCACGCCGTCCGTGGTCGCCTTCGCGAAGAACGGCGAGGTCCTCGTCGGTGAGGTCGCCAAGCGGCAGGCCGTCACCAACGTCGACCGGACCATTCGCTCGGTCAAGCGCGAGATGGGCACCAACTGGTCCAAGGAGATCGACGGCAAGAAGTTCTCGCCGCAGCAGATCAGCGCCTTCGTGCTGCAGAAGCTCAAGCAGGACGCTGAGGCGTACCTCGGTGAGAAGATCACCGACGCCGTGATCACCGTCCCCGCCTACTTCAATGACGCCCAGCGGCAGGCCACCAAGGAAGCCGGCCAGATCGCGGGCCTCAACGTGCTCCGCATCATCAACGAGCCGACCGCGGCGGCCCTCGCCTACGGGCTCGACAAGGAGCAGGACCAGACGATCCTGGTCTTCGACCTCGGTGGCGGCACCTTCGACGTGTCGCTGCTCGACGTTGGCCAGGAGGACGGTCACGGCTTCGTCGAGGTCAAGGCCACCTCCGGTGACAACCACCTCGGTGGTGACGACTGGGACCAGCGCATCGTCGACGAGCTGATCAAGCGGTTCCAGAACGCGCACGGCGTCGACCTGTCCAAGGACAAGATGGCGCTCCAGCGTCTGCGTGAGGCCGCCGAGAAGGCGAAGATCGAGCTGTCCGCGCAGTCCGAGACCACGATCAACCTGCCCTACATCACCGCCTCGTCCGAGGGCCCGCTGCACCTCGACGAGAAGCTGACCCGCGCCGAGTTCCAGCGGCTCACGGCCGACCTGCTCGAGCGCTGCAAGGGCCCGTTCCACCAGGTCATCAAGGACGCCGGCATCAAGGTCTCCGACATCGCCCACGTGGTGCTCGTCGGCGGCTCGACCCGTATGCCCGCCGTCACCGACCTGGTGAAGGAGCTGACCGGCGGCAAGGAGCCCAACAAGGGCGTGAACCCCGACGAGGTCGTCGCCATCGGCGCGGCCCTGCAGGCCGGTGTGCTCAAGGGTGAGGTCAAGGACGTCCTGCTGCTCGACGTGACCCCGCTGTCGCTGGGCATCGAGACCAAGGGCGGCATCTTCACCAAGATCATCGAGCGCAACACGACGATCCCGACCAAGCGCTCCGAGGTCTTCACCACGGCCGAGGACAACCAGCCGTCGGTGCAGATCCAGGTCTACCAGGGCGAGCGCGAGATCGCGGCCTACAACAAGAAGCTGGCCACGTTCGAGCTGACCGGCATCGCGCCGGCGCCGCGCGGCATCCCGCAGATCGAGGTCACCTTCGACATCGACGCCAACGGCATCGTCAACGTCTCCGCCAAGGACCTGGGCACGGGCAAGGAGCAGACGATGACGATCACCGGTGGCTCCGCGCTGCCGAAGGAAGACATCGAGCGCATGATGCGCGAGGCCGAGTCGTACGCCGAGGAGGACAGGAAGCGCCGCGAGGAGGCCGAGGTCCGCAACAACGCCGACGGCCTCGCCTACCAGACGGAGAAGTTCCTCCGCGAGAACGACGACAAGGTCCCGGCCGACATCAAGACCGAGGTCAACGACGCCCTGGCCGAGCTGAAGAAGGCTCTGGAGGGCACCGACGTCGACACCATCCGCACCTCGGCGGAGAAGCTCGCCACGGTGAGCCAGAAGATGGGCTCGGCCATCTACGCCGCCAGCCAGGGCCAGCAGGGCGCTGAGGGCGGCGCTCAGGACGCCTCGGCCGGTCAGGGCCAGAAGGCCGACGACGACGTGGTCGAGGCCGAGATCGTGGACGACGACCAGCCGAAGAAGGATCAGTGATGCCGCCTAGTGACCACGGGCACGAGGAGCCGGTGATCCGCGACAAGCGCAAGATCGACCCGGAGACGGGCCAGGTCAGGGAGCAGCCGCCCGCCGACGGCCAGGTGCGGCAGCCTCAGCAGGAGGCCGCCGCTCCGGCCACAGGACCGGCCGGCGAGCAGCCGCAGGAGCCGCAGGAGGGCGAGCTGGCGGCCCAGCTCGCCGAGCGGACCGCCGACCTGCAGCGTCTCCAGGCGGAGTACGTCAACTACCGCCGCAGGGTCGAGCGCGACCGGGTCGCGGTCCGCGAGCAGGCCGTGGCCGCCACGCTGACCGAGCTCCTTCCCGTACTCGACGACATCGGGCGGGCCCGCGAGCACGGCGAGCTGACCGGAGGCTTCGCCAAGGTCGCGGAATCGCTGGAGTCCGTGCTCACCAAGCTGGGCCTCAGCTCCTTCGGGCAGAAGGGCGACCCGTTCGACCCGACCATCCACGAGGCGCTGATGCACAGCTACTCGTCGGAGGTGACCGAGCCGACCGCGGTCGAGGTGCTGCAGCCTGGATACCGGATGGGTGACCGGGTGCTGCGCCCCGCGCGGGTGGCCGTCGCCGAGCCGGGTGAGGACACTCCAGCGGCGTCCGATGACGACCAAGAAAACTGACAACAAGGACGAAGGGCCGTAGATGAGCACCAAGGACTACCTGGAGAAGGACTACTATGCCGTCCTTGGTGTGCCCAAGACCGCCACCGCCGAGGAGATCAAGAGGGCCTACCGGAAGCTGGCCCGCCAATATCACCCCGACACCAACCAGGGCGACGCCGCCAAGGAGAAGAAGTTCAAGGAGATCTCCGAGGCGTACGACGTCCTGTCCGACGCCAAGCGCCGCAAGGAGTACGACGAGGCGCGCACGCTGTTCGGGTCCGGGGTGGGCGGCCAGCGGGCCGGCGGTGGCGGTTTCCCGTTCGACTTCGGTGACCTGTTCGGCGGCACCGGCCCGCAGGGTGCAGGGAGCGCGGGCGAACGGCTCGGCGACCTGTTCGGTGGGCTGTTCAACCGGGGTGGCGCCCGCACCACCGGCGCCACCCGGGCGCGGCGAGGCCAGGACATCGAGTCCGAGGTGACGCTGACGTTCACCGAAGCCGTCGAGGGCACCACCGTGTCGCTGAGGCTGACCAGCTCCGCCGCCTGCACCGCGTGCAGCGGCACCGGCGCCAAGGCGGGCACGACCCCCAGGGTCTGCCCGACCTGTGAGGGCACCGGCGCGGCCAGCCGCAACCTGGGCAGCTTCGCCTTCTCCGAGCCGTGCCGCGACTGCAAGGGCCGCGGGCTGATCGTGGACGACCCCTGCCCCGTGTGCGACGGCAGCGGGCGTGCCAAGAGCACCCGCACCATCCAGGCGCGCATCCCGGCCGGCGTGGCCGACGGCCAGCGGGTCAAGCTCAAGGGCAAGGGAGCGCCGGGCGAGAACGGCGGGCCTGCCGGAGACCTCTACATTCAAACCCACGTCAAGCCGCACGCCGTCTTCGGCAGAACGGGCGACAACCTGACCGTCACCGTTCCCGTGACGTTCACGGAAGCCGCCCTCGGGGCCGAGATCAAGGTGCCGATCCTCAACGGCATGCCGGTCACCCTGCGCATTCCCGCCGGCACCCCCAACGGACGCACGTTCCGCATCCGTGGCAGGGGTGTCAGGAGGAAGGACGGCACTCGGGGCGACCTGCTCGCCACCGTCGAGGTGCTCGTGCCGAAGACGCTCGATGACAAGTCGCGCGAACTCCTCAGCGAGTTCGCCAACGCGACCGCGGGCGAAGACCCGCGCGCCGAGCTGATTCAGCGAGCCAGAAGCGAGTGAGCGGGGATGGACGCCAACTACTTCGATCTGTCAGACGACACCCCTGTCTATGTCATATCGGTGGCCGCGCAGCTGTCGGGGCTGCACCCGCAGACCCTGCGGCAGTACGACCGGCTCGGCCTGGTCAGCCCCGGCCGCACGGCCGGGCGCGGCCGCCTCTACTCCACAAGAGACATCATCCAGCTCCGTGAGGTGCAGCGGCTCTCTCAAGAGGAGGGCATCAACCTCGCGGGGATCAAGCGGATCCTCGAGCTTGAGAACGAGAACCTCCGGCTGCGCGAGGAAGTGCACCGCCTGCGCGCCGAGATGGCGATGATCAAGGCGTTGATCCGCTACCAGTTGCCACCGGGGGCCTGAGAATATGGACTACAAGCTCACCCAGAAGAGCCAGGAAGCGCTCTCGGGTGCCGTTCGGCGCGCCGCCGCCGAGGGCAACCCCGAGGTCGCTCCTGCTCATCTGTTCAGCACGCTGCTCACGCAAACGGGGGGCACGGCCGTTCCGCTGCTGGAGGCCGTGGGCGCCGACTGGCGGGCGCTGAAGGCCCGCAACGAGGAGCAGCTCGCCACGCTGCCGAAGGCGCAGGGCGCGACGGTGGGGGCGCCGTCGACCTCGCGCCAGCTGCTGACCGTGTTGAACACCGCCGCCCAGCACGCCAACCGGCTCGAAGACCTCTACGTCTCGACCGAGCACCTGCTGGTCGGCCTGGCGGCCGACGGGGGTCAGACGGCCGAGCTGCTGAAGTCCCAGGGCGCGACGCCGCAGGCGCTGCTCGACGCGTTCGAGAAGGTACGCGGCCACGCCCGCGTCACCAGCGAGACGCCTGAAGACACCTACCAGGCTTTGGAGAAGTACGGCGTCGATCTGACCGAGCGCGCCCGCGCCGGCAAGCTCGACCCGGTCATCGGCCGCGACACGGAGATCCGCCGCGTCGTCCAGGTGCTCAGCCGCCGCACCAAGAACAACCCGGTGCTCATCGGCGAGCCCGGCGTCGGTAAGACCGCCGTCGTCGAGGGCCTGGCCCAGCGCATCGTGGCCGGCGACGTGCCCGAGTCGCTGCGCGGCAAGCGCCTCATCTCGCTCGACCTGGGCGCGATGGTGGCCGGTGCGAAGTACCGCGGCGAGTTCGAAGAGCGCCTCAAGGCCGTGCTCTCCGAGATCAAGGAGAGCAACGGGCAGATCGTGACGTTCATCGACGAGCTGCACACCGTCGTCGGCGCGGGGGCCGCCGAGGGTTCGATGGACGCCGGCAACATGCTCAAGCCCATGCTCGCCCGCGGTGAGCTGCGCATGATCGGCGCGACCACGCTCGACGAATACCGCGAGCGCATCGAGAAGGACCCGGCGCTCGAGCGCCGCTTCCAGCAGGTCTACGTCGGCGAGCCGTCGGTCGAGGACACCATCGCGATCCTGCGCGGGCTCAAGGGCCGCTACGAGGCACACCACCAGGTGCAGATCGCCGACAGCGCGCTGGTCGCCGCCGCCGCGCTGTCCGACCGCTACATCACCAACCGCTTCCTCCCCGACAAGGCCATCGACCTGGTCGACGAGGCCGCCTCGCGGCTGCGCATGGAGATCGACTCCCGTCCCGTGGAGATCGACCAGCTCCAGCGCAACGTCGACCGCATGAAGATGGAGGAGCTCGCGCTGTCGAAGGAGACCGACGAGGCCTCCGTCCAGCGGCTCGAACGCCTGCGCCGGGAGCTGGCCGACCGCCAGGAAGAGCTCAACGCCCTGGTCGCCCGCTGGGAGCAGGAGAAGGCCGGGCTCAACAAGGTCGGTGAGCTGAAGAAGCAGCTCGACGAGGCGCGCAGCGCCGCCGAGCGGGCCCAGCGCGACGGCGACTTCGAGACCGCCTCCCGGCTGATGTACGCCGAAGTGCCGCGGCTCGAACAGGCGCTCAAGACCGCCTCCGAGGCCGCGCAGCCGGAGAACGCGATGGTCAAGGAGGAGGTCGGCGCCGACGACATCGCCGAGGTGATCTCCTCGTGGACCGGCATCCCCGCCGGGCGGCTGCTGGAGGCCGAGACGGCCAAGCTGCTGCGCATGGAGGAGGAGCTGGGCAAGCGGATCATCGGGCAGCGGCAGGCCGTACAGGCCGTGTCCGACGCCGTACGCCGCAGCCGCGCCGGCGTCGCCGACCCCGACCGGCCCACGGGCTCGTTCCTGTTCCTCGGCCCGACCGGTGTCGGCAAGACCGAGCTGGCCAAGGCGCTCGCGGAGTTCCTGTTCGACGACGAGCGGGCGATGACCCGCATCGACATGAGCGAATACTCCGAAAAGCACAGCGTGGCCAGGCTCGTCGGCGCGCCTCCCGGCTACGTCGGCTACGAGGAGGGCGGCCAGCTCACCGAGGCCGTCAGGCGGCGCCCGTACACCGTGGTGCTGCTCGACGAGGTGGAGAAGGCGCACCCCGAGGTCTTCGACATCCTGCTGCAGGTGCTCGACGACGGGCGGCTGACCGACGGCCAGGGCCGCACGGTCGACTTCCGCAACACCATCCTCATCCTGACCTCCAACATCGGCTCGCAGTACCTCGTCGATCCGAGCCTGGAGAACGGCGCCAAGCGCGAGGCCGTCATGGGGGCGGTGCGCAGCTCGTTCAAGCCGGAGTTCCTCAACCGGCTCGACGACGTCATCCTGTTCGACGCGCTCGGCTCCGAGGAGCTGGCGCAGATCGTCGACCTGCAGGTCGACCGCCTGGCGCGGCGTCTTTCCGACCGCCGGCTGCGGCTGGAGGTCACGCCCGCCGCCCGCGAGTGGCTGGCCCTCACCGGCTACGACCCGCTCTACGGCGCCCGCCCGCTGCGCCGCCTGGTGCAGTCCGCCATCGGCGACAAGCTGGCCAAGGCCGTGCTGTCGGGCGAGATCGTGGACGGCGACACGGTCAAGGTGGAGCTCGGCGACGACGAGCTGCTGATCCAGCGCGCCGCCTGACGCGCGCGGCCGTGCTCTTCGAGCACGGCCGGTCGGCTCGCCACGGGGCCGCTGCGGCGACCGACTGCCATGTCCGGCGCCTGACGTTCGGCGCAGGATGTTCTGCGCATGACGTTCCACGCATGACGTTCGACGCATGAAGAAGCCCGGAGATCTGCGAGATCTCCGGGCTTCGGCGTGTCATGACCGGGTCATCGGGCCCGGCGTTCGGTAAGGTTCGCCCCACTCTTCGGACAAGCCGCCTCCCCCGGTCGAGATCGCTGACTACGTTGTGCGTTCGTCAGTGCACCGACATCGATGAGGGGGACGTGCGGTGTCATTCCAGAAGATCCGGAGCACGATCGCCGTGGTCGCGGTGGCCGCGGGCGTCAGCTGGCTGTGCGCCGGTCCTGCGGCGGCCCGGACCTGCACCCGAGCGGAACCGGCGGCACTGCCCCTGACCCACTGCGGGCACCACACGGACATCGCACTCGACGACCCTGGAATCGGCGCCTCGCGGGTGGTCACCACGGAGACGAACAGGCTGGCCATGGCGGCCGGTGAGACGGCCAGGCGGCTCGGCCTGACCGGCCTCGCGACCGGCAAGCGGGCCCTCGGCATGAGCGACCTCGGCGGCATCGCGGCGACGTGGGGCATGCCGTCCCTGGCGGGCTCGCCCACGCTGCTTCCCCTGGTGCCGGAGCCGCTCACGATGAAGGACCTCGCCACCATGCGCAGCGTCCCCGCGCTGCCCGAGCTCCCCCGGGTGCCGCTGACCGGCAGGCCGCCCGCGGGCAAGCACGGCGCGGGCAAGCATGCACGCAAGGCGCCCCCGCCCGCCACCGTCGCCGGCACCCGGCTCGACTCGCCCGCCAATCTGCACGAGCCGGTACGCCAGGTCGGCTCCCAGGTCATCAGCGAGCTGCTGCCCAAGGCGTTCGAGACCCTGGAAGGCACCCGCTTCGCCCCCAGCGGCGGCTCCATCATCAGCGGCTTCAGCAGCCTAGGCGGCCTCACCCAGGCCCTCCCGCTCCCCCTGGGCTGACCCCGGCGCTGAACGCGCTCAGAGACCGCACGCGGCCCTGAGCGCTCCCCACGGGGCTCAGCCCGGTCTCACCGGCTCGGAGCCGCGCCAGGGGAGGACTGAGCGGCACGCGCGACGCTGGAGCACCCCCACGTTCTCGCCACGCCGCGAGGCCGAGTTGCGCTGGCCCTCGTACGTCCCGTTCCGGCCCCTCACCGGGGCCGAGCGATAAGCGCTCCTCACCGGCACTCACCGGAGCCGGGCGGAGCTCCTCACCCCGGCGTCCGCCGGATCCGAGCGGCGACGCCTCCTCGCCGCTGACGCCGGAGGTGAGCCACTGTCCGGGCGCGGGTCGTGCCTGCCGCGCCCGGCCTCCAGGCCGGAGGGACCAGGGCAACCCGTCCCTCCGGCCACCCCCTCCACATGCCCCACGAAACGGCGCTAGAGGGCCGCGCAACCCGCAACGCTGTGCTCAACCCGCCGGCTCGTGCGCCACCCAGCCACCGCCGCGCCGGCCGCACCCGGCGCCGGCTTCGCCGTCAATGACCCCAACGCGACCGTCATCCCGGCCCACCGGCCGCCCCGGCGCCGGACATCACGCGGCCCACCCCAGGAGCTGCGCGGTTCGCCTGCTCGCCCCGCACAAGCACCACGGGATCACTCACTCACCCACCCCAGGCACCACGTGGTTCGCCCGCTCGCCCCCACGCCGGGCACTCCGGGAAGGTACGCCCCGCGGCCCGGCACGGTGCGGGGCGTCGGAACGTTCCGCCGGAAGCCGCCGCGTACCCGACCCGATCCCCGGCTGCGGGCACGGCTCAGGGAGCCCCGCCACGAGCGGCGGGGCTCGCCAGGGCGCGCGGTCGTCAGGAGACGAGCTCGTCGAGCTCGTCCTCAGGCAACCCGAGATCGACCCGGATGCGGTAGCGGGTGCGGAGCACCGCCACCTGCTCTGGATCGTTCTCATCGCAGGCGAGGGCGGCCTGGGTGGCCCATTCGAGCCCCCCTTGCAGGTCGCCGTACGCCACGAGCGTCTCGGCGATCGTGTGAGCGGTCGCCGTGGAGACGTTGCCTTCCGCGCGTATCGTCTCGATGATCTCTCTAGCCTCGTCCGGCCGATCGAGCTCGAAGAGCGTGTCGGCGATGCCGGCACGCGCGTCGAAACCCGCATCGCCGCCGTCCTCGACCGCGAGCTGGAAGCACTCCATCGCGCGGGCGGGCTGCCCGGCCGCTCGCCACTCCTCAGCGGCGAGGACCAGGATGGAAGCCCTGGAGACGTCGCCGGACGAATAGTCCTGAGCGACGTCGTACAGCCGACGGGCCAGGGAACTGTGGTCGTCGGCCAGCAGGGCCTGCTCGAGCAGACGATCAAGGTGCTCACGGGTCACATGCGCCACACCGCGAGACTACCGAGCCACCCGGCCGTTTGCCCGGTCAATCCGCATCGCCGGTCACGTGCAAATTCGGTAACGTCTCGGCCAATCCAGCGCACGGAATGCGTATTCGCCCAGGTCATCGGGCATATAGGCGTCACTCAGCCGCCACAGCGAGCGGAGGGACTGTGATGGGCATGTCCAAGCAGACGACCTTCACGCTGGCCTGTGCCGTGGTGTTGGCGGCCCTCGGGCCAGGGGTGGCCGGCTGACCTGTCGGCCCGCCTGGAGTCCATCGAGGCGGCCGAACGCAACCTGCGCGCACTGGAGACCCGGCTGCAGATCCGCGAGGCGAGAGAGGCACGCCCGGCCTCGCTCTCGGGCGCATGCCGAAGTACGCCGGCCCCGCCCCAGCTCCAGGACATGCCCGCGACGGCGCTGGCGGAGCAGGAGGAGGCCGAGCGATGGCTGCCCGAACTGCCTGAGCGGCCGGGCATGGTCCGCTACTGACCCGATCCCGCTACTGGCCCGCCACGGGCTCCTTGACGGGCTCTTCCACCTGCTCCCCGACGCGCTCCTTCGCGGGCGCAGCGGCGGGCGACCAGGATCGGAGCTGCCGGGACAGAAACCCTCTGATGAGGTGTTTGGCGGCGTCGATGATCTCGGGCGCGCCCTGCGGGTCGCGGCGGAAGGCCAGTTTCAGCACCGCGTCACCGGCCTCGACCGCGACGAGTACGGCGAGGTCGAGTGAAGGGCTGTCGGCCAAGCCGAACTCCTTGAGGAACAACCCGCGCAGCCGTCCGGCGATCACGGCGTTGTTGTCGGAGTCGGAGTCGAGCAGGTTGAGATCGACGGCGTCGCCGAAGCGCAGGCTCTTGAAGCCGGCGACGGTCCTGTGCATGTCGACGTAGATGTCGATGATCGCGTCGACGGCCTCCCACCAGCCGCGATAGTCCTCTTCGAGGAACCGGCGATCGACCCTGCGGACGAACTCCTCGACGTTGCGCCTGGTGAGCTCTTGGGTGATGGCGCGCTTGTCGGGGAAGAACTGGTAGACCGATCCGATCGCCACTCCGGCGCGTTCGGCGATGCGGGTGGTCGACAGGGCTTCGTAGCCGATCTCGTCGAGGAGCTCGGCACACGCGTCGAGCATCCGCTCGACCCGTCGGGCGCTGCGGCGCTGTGATGGCTGCCGCCTGAGAGCTTTCGGCGGGACGCATGCGTCGTCCATTTGCTGCGGCGAGAACACGAAACCATCTTCTCCCGTAGGGGCGATCTTTACCTGCCGAATTCCGGAATCCTCGTAGGAGAGCTCAAGCGGGCGAACCCGCGGAGGGCTCGAGGCGAAATCCGCGACAGGGCATACCCGATTTTTCCCTCCACGTTCATCGGAACGACCGCCTGATTACGGTGCACCGCGCGCAATATGTACGCCGCCACCCGCTTCGGCGGGTCTCGCGCCGCGCCAGCGCCCGCACGGCCGCCCCGCGCAGCCCTTCGTCCGTGTACGTGGCGTTGCCCGCGATCCCCGTCGAGACGAAACCCGGACAGATGACGCTGACCCCGATGCCGCGCCCGGCCAGCTCGGCGCTGAGGCAGTCGCTGAGCGCCTTCAGGGCGGCTTTGGACACCGTGTAGGCGGGCAGCAGCCGGGTCGGCACGAAAGCGGCCAGGGACGCCGCGTTCACGATGTGCCCGCCCGCGTACACGGTCGGCCGTGGCGGCGCCGAAGAGCCGGCAGCCGTGGATGACGCCCCGCAGATTGACGTCGAGGCCCCTGCGCCAGTCCGCCACGGTGTGATCGAGGAACGCGCCGGCGACCGCGATACCGGCATTGTTCAGGTCAATGTCCGGTACCCCATTTTCGGTGATGATTTTTCGCGCGAAGTCTTCCATCTGATCGCTATTCGCCACGTCCACTCGCATGGCGTAAGCCGTACCGCGAATATTCTTCGCAATAGCGTCGGCCGTCTGCTTCGCCGCGCCGATGTCGATATCCGCGCAGACCACCCGCCCGCCGTACGTCCCCTGACCGCACCCGCCACATCCTGGCCTCCTATTGGACGAACCATCCAATAGACGAGGCCGACAAGACCACCCCGACCACCCCACGCAGGCCACCGCGAACCGGCCGCACCCGCCGGCCGCGCCCGGAGGTGCGCGTCACACGGCCCCGCCGTCCCCGCGTCAGGCGGGCGTGCGGAGAAGAGCCCCGGCCCCCATCACTCCGATTCGGGGCGGGCGGACAGTCCCGTGCAGGAGCGCAGCGCCTTCCAGTCGGCCACCGCGCGGGTCCTGGCGGCGCCCGTCATCGGCACCGGCACTCCCCCTTGGATGGTGGCCGGCGTCCAGACGTCCTTGAGTATCCGCCGCCCGTTGATGGTCAGCGTCAGTACGCCGGTCCTGCCGGTGGTGGCGGGGTTGGAGTTGTAGAAGACGAAGTTGCCCATGCCGTAGTTGATGTAGGCGTCGTCCAGGTAGCCGGAGCCGAGCAGGATGTGCGCGTGCCCGCCGACCACCACGTCGGCGCCCGCCTTGACCAGCTTGGGGGCGAGCGAGCGCTGCGCCTCGTTGGGGCACTTCTGCAGCTCGGTGCCCCAGTGCAGGTGGACGATGACGGTGTCGGAGTTCTTGCGCGCCTGCTTGACCGCCTTCAGCAGCGCGGCCTCGTTCTTGGCCGAGGCGAGCCCGCCCTTGGTCGACGTGGCCGTCCACGCCTGGATGAACTCCGCGTCCATCACCTGGGTGGCCCCGATGATCGCGACCCGGTTGCCGTTCACGGTCTTGCGATAGGGCCGGTACGCCTCGGTCGCGTTCGCCCCGATGCCCACCACGGGGAACTTGGCGCGCTTGATCGCCTTCAGCGAGTCGGCGAGCCCGCTCTCCATGTAGTCCATGCCGTGGTTGTTGGCCATGGACGCGACGTCCACCCCGGCCGCCTTGAGCGCGGTGAGCGCGCTGGCCGGGGCTCTGAACGTGTACTGCTTGCCGGGCGCCGGCGTCCCTCCTGTGGTGATGGCGGTCTCCAGGTTCACCATCGCGAGGTCGGCCTTGCGCAGCACGCTCGCGATCGGCCCGAGCGCGGTGCGCGGGTTGGCGAGCCGGGGACGGAGGATCCCCTCGAAGTGCACGTCGCCGCCGAAGGCGATGGTGTACGGCCGCCGCTTGGGCTTGGGCTTCCTGGTCGGCTCGCTGGTCGGCTCCTCGGCGGCCTGCCGCTGGACCTCCTTGCGCTGCGGCTGCCGTTCCGGCTCAGCTCCCGGGATGGCCGAGCAGGCGGCCACGGAAAAGAGCGCAGCGAAAACCGGGAGGGCACGGGGGAGTCTCATATGCCGCCACTTCCGCTCGAAACCTGACTTTTCGGGATCGAGCATGCCATGCAGGGCGGTTTACCGGGGAGCCTCCATGAGCTTGGACATCGCCGTACGAGTCGGGTCATCCATCGGCGTATAGACGAGCATCCGCGTTTCCGGCACCGTGGTGAAACTCGTCACACTGAAGCGCAGCAGCCCGTGCTCGACGTGCTTGAACGCCTTCTCCCGCGACCCCGCCTCGGCCACGTCCTGCCGGGCCCACAGCCGCGCGAACACCGCGCTTTCGGATTGCAGCCGGCGTACGAAGTCCTGCCAGCACGGGTCGTCGGAGTGCCGGCTGTAGGCGCCGCGGAAGACGGCGACCAGCCTGGCCAGCTCCTGGTCGTGATCGACCAGCATGAGCGTGGTCGAGGGGCGCGTGCACAGCTGCCAGAGCTGGTTGCGCTCGCCCTCGGGAGCGGAGCAGACCTCGGGGAAGAGCGCCGCGTACGCGTCGTTCCAGGCCAGGGCGTCGCACCGGCCGTTGGAGATGACGGCGGGCATGTCACCCATGCGGTCGAGAATGACCTGCATCTCGGGCGTGATCTGCCCGGAGCTCGCCGGCACCGGATCCGCGACGTGGCCGGCCAGGCGGTAGAGGTGCTGCCGCTCGGCGCTGTCCAGGCGCAGCGTACGCGCGATCGCGTCGAGGACCTGCGGGCTGGCGTTGATCGGCCGGCCCTGCTCCAGCCACGTGTACCAGGTGACGCCGACCCCGGCGAGCTGGGCGACCTCCTCGCGGCGCAGCCCGGGGGTGCGCCTGCGCGTGCCCGGCGGCAGATCGACCATCTCCGGCGTGATCCGCGCACGGCGGGAGCGCAGGAACGCCGACAGATCCGTACGTCTTGCCTCAGCCACCTGCATTAATCCACTATGCGTGACATCTGCGGCACTTAGCCAGTTACTCCCAATACCAGTATAAATGGGCTCTCGTTACTGGTACTGGGGTCACGGCAGACTTCACAACATGTCGCAAACCACCGTTGTGTCCTCTGATGGGGTGACCACCCCGCAGGAGGCCCCCAAAGCCGGTGGGCTGCTCCTGACGACCATCCTCCTCGGGCAGTTCCTGGCCATCCTGAACGTCAACATCGTCAACGTGGCCACCCCGACCATCGAGGCCGACCTGCACTCGTCGGGCGCCGGGCTACAGATGATCATCGCTGGTTACACCATTGTCTATGCGGTCCTTTTGATCACCGGAGCCAGGGTCGGCGACCTGTTCGGCTACCGCAGAGCGTTCCTCGGCGGATTGGCGGCCTTCACCGTGACCACGCTCGCCGCCTGCCTCGCCCCCACGACGGGCTGGCTGGTGGCGGCCCGGCTACTGCAAGGCGCCGGGGCGGCGATGATGATGCCGCAGGTGCTGACGTTGATCCAGCGCAACTACCACGGCGCGGCCCGCGGCCGGGCGATCGGCCTCTGGTCTTTGATGATCAGCGGCGGCATCGTGGCGGGGCAGGCGCTCGGCGGCATCCTGCTGGGCGTCGGGCTCGGCTGGCGGATCGTGTTCCTGGTGCTGGTGCCCGTCGCCGCGCTGTTGCTGATCGCGGGGCATCGCCTGCTCCCCCACGACTCGGGCGGCGGCCGGACCGGGCTCGACCCGTGGGGCCTGGTGACGCTGTCGGCGGCCGTGCTGCTGTTCGTGGTGCCGCTCGTGCTCGGCCGCGACCTCGGCTGGCCGCTGTGGGGCTGGATCTCGATGGCGCTGAGCGTGGTGACCTTCGCGGTGTTCGTACGCGTCGAGCGCTGGGTCACCGGCCGGGGCGGCCGGCCGCTCGTGGACGCCCGGGTGCTGCGCGCGCCCGGCATGCGGCCCGGCCTCGCCGTCCTGCTCTTCGGCCCGGCGACCTGGGGCGCTTTCCTGTTCACCTCCGCCCTGCACCTGCAGGGCGACCTGCACATGACCCCGCTCGCCTCCGGCATGATGCTGGTGCCGTGCGCGCTGGCGTTCGGCCTCGTCGGGCTCGCCTGGCCGCGCCTGCCCGTACGCCTGCAGCGGCCGCTGCTGCCGTTCGGCTACGTGGTCGCCGCCCCCGCCTACGTCGGCCTCGGCCTCGCCGCGAGCGGCGGCGTGGTGTACGCCATCATGAGCGCCCTCGTCGGCGCCGGCCTCGGCGTGCAGGTCGCGGTCACGAACCTGGCCACCGAGCAGGTGGACGGCGCGTACGCGGCGGACGCGAGCGGCGCCCTGCTCACCGTCATGCAGATCGGCCAGGTCATCGGCGTCGCTGCCATCGGCACCCTCTTCATCACCCTCGACACCGGCCCCACGTCCTCCGCCCCCATGACCACATCTCTGGCGATGGCCGGTCTCGCCGTACTTGCGGGCCTCAGCTCCCTCTTCCTCACCCGCCGCCCAAAGCCCCTCGCCTCCGCATGACCGACTCCCCCCTTGCCGGGCACCGGGCAACCCCCGGTGGTCCGGCCATTCACCGTCATATCCCGGACCGGAGATGACGTCCGAGACGAATAGCGATTCAGAGCGTCACATCGCGTTCGCGCCGGCGATCCAGAAGGCGGGAGAGTCACTCGCTCGTAGGTGAATCCGAGTTACCCATGGCATCCTCTCACGAGCCCTGAGGCCATCACCGACTCCGCGCAGGAGTTCGGAATGCACGGTCACGCCATGAGGGGGTAGAGCATGCCGCAGCAAACACGCCGGAGTCGCGCTTCCCCGGCCATAGTCGACACGTTTGATGGGATTGAGCGGCCCTTTTCAGGGCCGCATGCAACAAAGGGGTTTCAGCATCACAAAGGAACGGCCCTGGAGAGCCGGTGACGTCACTCTCCAGGGCCGTTCGTCACGCGCTCGCGCCCAGCGTGGCCAGGTCGAACTCGTTGTCGCGGACTCCCGCAACGAAGGCGGCCCACTCCTCAGGAGTGAACACAAGCACAGGCCCGTCGTCCTGCTTGCTGTCGCGGATCGCTACGTTGCCATCCGCCAGGGGCGCCACTTCAACGCACGCGGTCGCACCGTTGCAGTAGCTCGCCTTACGCCAGGCCGCCCTCGAAATATCGTTGTGCATATTCTCCCCAAAGGGTCAGAGGCGTCATTGCCTCTTTGGTGAGGTCATGCCGTCATCGTCGCCACAGCATCGCCTTTCGCTGGATCAGGACTCGCGATTCATCCTCATCCAAGGCCTCCGATTTCATATGATCGAATGCCATTTCATATCCGGCGACCCGTTCAAGATCTTCGACGAAGTCGGCTGTATACAGCTGTTCCAGATACACCACATCGTCAAAACCCGAGAACTTCAGGTGAATGAACGCACCCGTGTTCACCGGATGCAGTGCATCCAGCGGGAGGACGTGGACGCTCACGTGCGGCAGGACGGACATCTCCAGGAGATGCTCCATCTGCTCCCGCATGACCGAGGGCTCGCCGAACTGCCGCAGCAAAGCCGCCTCGTCCAGCACCACGCTCAACTGGCACGGGTTCGGCCTGTGGAGAACTCGTTGCTGCCGGTCCAGACGGGCCTCGACGCGACTACGGACACCACTGTGCGTTATGCGTGCGATACCACGCGTGGCCAGGATGACCTCTCGCGCGTAGTCCTCGGTTTGCAGGAGGCCAGGCACAGCCTGGGGTTCCCAGTTGCGCTGAACGGTGGCCTCCGCTTCCAGCCCCAGGAATGTCGTGTACTCCTCGGGCAGGGCGTCCTCGTAATCTTCCCACCACCCTCGCTGCTCCGCATCACGCAACAAGCCGAAGAGTTCATCAAGTTTGTCACCGTCCAGCCGGTACAGCTTGGCAAGGGCCTTGATGTCCTCAGTGCTGGGCATGGTCTTGGCGGCTTCGATGCGGCTGACCTTGCTGGCGGACCAGCCGAGGTCTCTGGCCGCCTTGGCGCCGGTGAGCTTGCGCCGCTCGCGGAGGAGGCGAAGCTCCTGGCCCAAGCGGAGCCGCCGTACTGTGGGACTGCCCTGCTGCGATGGCACCGTCCACTCTCCTTCTCGGGAATGAAGGTGTAGCCGGAAGGGATCGTTTGCAGTCCGGCTTTTTGGGCCGTTCGCCCAATCTTACACTGCAAGTTGCATGAGTTGTGCCGCACAGCCTTGCCAGAAGGCTTTCACGGAGAGAGCGTAGGGGCAAGGACAACCTTCGCAGGTGCGCCGGAGGCGGGCCAGGTTTTCCTCCTCGTACCGTGGCGATGACAGTTGGCGTGCAAGTTGCAGGGCAATAAGCGAAGAAACTTAAATCTTCCCTTGCTCAAAGTATTGCAGCTTCGCCGACCTCGGGGGACGATCTGAACTAGGAGGGTTCTCGAGTGGTGAGGAGGCCGGACATGACGCATCGGCCGCACGCGTGGGGACTCCCAGCCATGATCACGCGCTCGTTCGGCGGGCGCGCCCCCGGCAACGTCGCCGTCCCGGAAACGAATCACCGCCCCAGGGAGGCCACTTGCCGGAAGGACTTCGTCATCGCCTGAGCGCACAGCGCGAATTCGCTCGATCGAGCATGCAAAAAGCCGATCCGCGGCTGACCACCGATTCTTCGTCGCACCACGGGCTGCCACCCTGCGGCGAGACCGGTCATCAGCCGTCGGACCGGCCAAGAAGCCACCTCTAAATGCCGCGAAAGGGGTCTTCTATGTACTCACAAGGTACCAAGGGACTCAGCCGAATCAAGTCCTGGATCCGGGACCTCATCGCCTCGGCTGACTACGAGATCTGCGTAGAGCCGGACGAGTTCGCCTTCCGCATGGGCTGGACGGTGACCAGGACGGGGTTCGGCTCCCGTCGCTACCGCGACCCGCGCTTCGACCAGCTCCGCCTCCCACGCAAGGTGACAGAGGAGGTGTCCTGATGGCGAGGAACCCGCGCAACCAGATCTACCCCGCCAACGAGGACCTCCCCGCCGTCCGCGGGAGCCGGCCGCTGGTCAAGCTGTGGCGGGCGAGGACCGAGCTGCTGCTGCTCGGCGCCGCGGCGCTGTTCGTGCTGGCGCTCTTCGGCGCCACCCGGAACGGCCAATGGGTGCCGGTCGTCCTGCTGACCAGCGCCGTGTCGGCGCCGGCCGCCACCAAGGCGGGCCGCAGCTGGGTCGCCGCGCACTTCTGGTGCGTGGTCTCCCGCCACCGCCTGCACCGGGTGTGCATGGAGACGACCATGCACACCCGGGCGGGACGGATCCCGCTGGTGCTGTGGATCACGCCGACGGTGACGGGCGAGAAAGCGCTGATCATGGTCAGGGCCGGCATCAGCGCCGAGGAGTTCGAGGCGTACGCCGAGGAGATCGCCGCGGCCTGCTGGGCCCGCAGCGTGAACGTGTACCGGCACCGCACGCGCTCGCAGTTCGTGCTCGTGGAGATCGTCCGCAGGGACGAATCGCCCGGTGCGATCTCCCCGGGGCTCGACCGCCTGTACGGCCGCCGCTCCTGGGTCGCCCTGCGGACCGACTTCGAGGAGCCGCCTGATCTGCGCACCGAGGTGGTGCTGCCGAGGGCGGCGTGAAGACCTAGGGAACCGGGTCCCTAGGAAGCGAAGCCCCGGAGACCGCGGGGGCTCCGGGGCTTCCCCATGCTCCCACCCCGTGCGTCCGGCCCACACGGCCCGGCCCCGGAGATCCGGCGATCTCCGGGGCTTCCCCATGCGCGCGGTCCGCGCGAAGATGAGTTCATCCGGCGAACTCAGGAGTCGTGATGCCGTCCACCGTGCACCGGACCTGCCCCCTCTGCGAAGCCGTCTGCGGCCTGACGCTCACCCTCGACGACGCCGGGCGCGTGACGGGCGTGCGCGGCGACAAGGACGACCCGTTCAGCAAGGGGTTCATCTGCCCGAAGGGCGCGAGCCTGGGCCGGCTCGACGAGGACCCCGATCGCCTGAGCGTCCCGCTCGTCAAACGCGACGGCCGGTTTCGCGAGGCGAGCTGGGAGGAGGCGTTCAGCGCCGTACGAGCGGGCCTCGACCAGGTGAAAGACCGGCGCGAGACCGCCGTCTACCTGGGCAACCCCAACGCGCACACCATGGCGGGCGCCCTGTACGTCGCCCCGCTCGTCAAGGCGCTCGGCACCCGCAACGTCTTCTCCGCCAGCACCGCCGACCAGATGCCGAAGCACGTGGCGGCCGGGCTGATGTTCGGCCACCCGATGGCCATTCCGGTGCCCGACCTGGACAGGACCGGCTACCTGCTGATGCTGGGCGCGAACCCGCTGGAGTCCAACGGCTCGCTGTGCACGGCCCCCGACTTCCCAGGCAGGCTCAAGGCGCTGAGGCGGCGCGGCGGCCGGCTGGTCGTGGTGGACCCGCGCCGTACGCGGACCGCGGCGCTGGCGGACGAGCACGTGTTCATCCGCCCGGGCACGGACGCGTACCTGCTGTTCGGCATCGTGCACACGCTGTTCGCCGAGGACCTGGTCAGGTTGCGGCACGAGGTGAACGGGCTGGCCGAGGTGCGCGAGGCGGCCAAGCACTTCCCGCCGGACGCGGTCGCGGCCCGTACGGGGGTTCCGGCCGAGGTGGTGACGCGGCTGGCCAGGGAGCTGGCGGCGGCGGACCGGGCCGCCGTGTACGCCCGCATCGGCACCTGCACGGCCGAGTTCGGCACGCTGGCCCAGTGGCTGGTGGACGTGCTCAACGTGCTGACCGGCAACCTCGACAGGCCGGGCGGCGTGATGTTCGCCAAGCCCGCGACGGAGCCGCCGGGGCGGCGCCGGCCGTACCAGGTGGGGCGCTGGCGCAGCCGGGTGCGCGGGCTGCCGGAGGCGAACGGCGAGCTGCCGGTGGCCACGCTGGCCGACGAGATCGAGACGCCGGGCGAGGGCCAGGTCAGGTTCCTGCTGACGATCGCCGGGAACCCGGTGCTGTCGGCGCCCAACGGGGCCCGGCTGGACAAGGCGCTGGGTCGGCTCGGCTTCATGGTGAGCGTGGATCCGTACCTGAACGAGACGACCAGGCACGCCGACGTGATCCTGCCGCCGCCGCGCATCCTGCAGTCGGGCCACTACGACTTCTCGCTGCTCGGGCTCGCGGTGCGCAACTACGCCAGGTACTCGCGGCCGGTGCTGCCGCTGGACGGGCGGCCGTCGGAGGCGGAGATCCTGGCCAGGCTGGCGGGCATCGCCTCGGGGCTGGAAGGCGACCTGGACGCGTACGTCATCGACGAGACGCTGCGCAAGGCCACGCAGACGCCCGGGTCCGGCGTGGAGGGCCGGGACGTCGCGGAGCTGCGCGCGCTGCTGGACGGTGAGACGGGCGCGGAGCGGCGGCTGGACATGATGCTGCGGCTCGGCCCGTACGGCGAGTGGTCGGGCAAGGGTGAGCTGTCGCTGCGCAAACTGCTCGACCACCCGCACGGCCTGGACCTCGGCCCGCTGCAGCCGCGGCTCGGCGAGGTGCTGCGGACCGCGTCGGGGCTCATCGAGCTGGCTCCCCCGCACATCATCGAGGACGTCGAGCGGCTGCGCGCCAAGCTCGAGCAGGCCCCGCCCGAGATGGTGCTCATCGGCCGGCGGCACCTGCGCTCCAACAACAGCTGGATGCACAACGTCGCCCCGCTGGTGGGCGGTAGCAACACGTGCACGCTGCAGATCCACCCCGACGACGTGGCCAGGCTCGGGCTGAACGGCGAGGCGGTGGTGCGCTCGGCGAAGGGCGAGGTCACGGTCGTGCTGGAGCCGACCGACACGATCATGCCGGGCGTGGTCAGCCTGCCGCACGGCTGGGGCCACGCGGACAGCGCGCAGCGCGTGGCGGCCGATCACGCGGGCGTCAGCGCCAACGCGCTCACGGACGAAACGGCGATCGACGCCCCAAGTGGTAACGCAGTGTTCAACGGAGTTCCGGTCACGATTTCACCAACCGGGGTGATCACCGCACATTAGGGTGTCGCGCGTGACTATCGTGCCAGAAGAGGACCGCCTGAACGCCCAGATCGCCTTCGCCATCGAGATCGACAAGTTGAAGCGGATCATCCGCCGCAACCACCTCATCGACGGCTCGCGACGGGAGAACACCGCCGAGCACTCCTGGTACGTGGGCACGTTGGCGATGATCCTCGGCGAGCACGCCCCACCCGGAACCGACCTGCAGCGGGTGGTGGCCATGTTGCTGGTGCACGATCTGGTGGAGATCGACGCGGGTGACACGTTCATCTACGACCCGGTGGAGGTGGCCGCGCAGGCGGAGGCCGAGCGGGCCGCCGCCGACCGCATTTTCGGCCTGCTGCCCGCCGAGCAGGGAGCGCGGCTGCGGGAGTTGTGGGAGGAGTTCGAGGAGCGCAAGACGCCGGAGGCGAAGTTCGCCAAGGCGCTCGACAGGTTCGCCCCGATCCTGGCCAACCACCACACCGAAGGGGGCACCTGGCCGCTGTTCAAGGTGACGGCGGCGCAGGTTCGGGAGAAGGTGCGGATCATCGAGGAAGGCTCGCCGTCGCTGGGCAAGTACGCCCTCGAGCTGGTCGAACTCTCCGTGGCCAGGGGACACCTGTCCGAGTGATCCCCTCATGCCCGGGGTAGGGGACTTGTCGTGAAAGAGACAGTACGTGCGAAGCGTCGGCAATTCCGGGGCTTCGCCGGGCCGGTGGCCCTCGCCGATCGGCTCGAGAAGTCGAAGGGCCTGGACCGGCCGATCCGCGCGCTCGCCAAGGTCGTACGCCGGCGGCTGCGCCAGGGCCGCCTGCGCGACATGCTGCACGGCGTGCCGCTCGGCGAGCCCGTGCACCCGTCGCTGGCCACGGTGAGCCTGGGCTGCTGGCTCTCCACCGCCGTGCTGGACCTCGCGAACGCCGACCCCAGGGCCGCGCGCCTGCTGCTGGCGACCGGCATCGTCAACGCGCTGCCCACGACGGCCTCCGGGGTGACCGACTGGTCAATGCTCCACCGCGAGCAGCAGCGGGTGGGCTTTGTCCACATGCTGGCCAACACCGCCGCGCTCGGCCTGTTCACCGCCTCGCTGCTGGCCCGCCTGCGCGGGCAAGAGCGGCCCGGCCGGATGCTGTCGTACGCGGGCCTGGCCGTCGGCGGGCTCGGCGCGTACCTGGGCGGGCACCTGGCGCACCGGCAGGCGGCGGGCGCCAACCACGCGCCGCAGGTGACGCACCTGGTGCCGCTGGGCTGGCACGACCTGTGCCCGATCAAGGACCTGCCCGAGGGGCGGCCCGTGGCGCGGCGGCTCGGCTACATCCAGCTCTTCGTGCTGCGCCAGGGCGACGGCGTGACCGTGCTGGGCGACCGCTGTCCGCACCTCGCGGGCCCGCTGCACCAGGGCAGGCTGGTCATGCAGGACGGCGAGGCGTGCGTGGTGTGCCCGTGGCACAGCAGCACGTTCCGGCTGAAGGACGGCTCGGTGAAGCACGGGCCGGCGACGGCGCCCGCCCCGGTGTTCGAGACCCGGATCAGGCGCGACGGCACGATTCAGGTGCGGCCGGGGTTGACCTGAACTTTGGTTGAGGTCCTACGGTCGCAGCATGGGAAAGATCCTGGTGACCGGTGCGACCGGCAATGTGGGCAGACATGTGGTGTCCCGGCTCGCCAAAGCCGGTCTGGACGTACGGGCGTTCGCGAGGCGGCCGGAGAAGGTGCAGGCGGGCGTGGAGACCGTACAGGGTGACCTGACGGTTCCCGAGAGCCTGGAGCCCGCGCTGAAGGACGTGGAGAGCGTCTTCCTGCTCTGGCCGGAGTTCAACGTGGGCAACGCCGGCGAGGTGGTGGAGGCCATCGCCAGGCACGCGCGGCGGGTGGTCTACCTGTCGGCGCACGTGCCGGGCGGCGAGAACACCCACTACGCGGCGATCGAGCGGCTCATCCGGCGCACGCCGCTCAAGTGGACGTTCCTGCGGCCCGGCGGCTTCGCGGCCAACACGCTGGTGTGGGCGGAGCAGATCAGGCGCGGCGTCGTGCGCTGGCCGTTCGGGCAGGCGTCGCGGGCGCTCATCCACGAGCGGGACATCGCCTCGGTCGCGGTGCACGTGCTCACCTCCGCCGGGCACAGCGGCGCCGCGTACGCGCTGACGGGCCCCGCCGAGCTGACCCAGATCGAGCAGGTACGCGTGATCGGCGAGGTCATCGGGCGCGAGGTGCGCTGGGAGGAGCAGCCGCCAGCGGAGGCCCGCGAGCAGCTCATGGAGGCGTGGGGCGACGCGGCGTTCGTGGAGCAGGCGCTGACCACCTGGGGCTCCTTCGTGGACGCCCCCGAGCGGGCCACCGACACGGTGCAGCGGCTGCTCGGCCGCCCGGCCCTGACGTTCCGCCAGTGGGCCGAGGACCACGCGGCCGACTTCCGCTAGGACTCGTCGGCGGGATGCTCCACGAGGGCGAGAATGCGGCTGGACATGAACCGCGCGGTGCGCACCGGCGTGCCGCTCCTGGTGACCTCGCTCACCTCGACGAGCCCGCGCCGGGTGGCCACCTCGACCCGCCGTCCGGCGCGGGTGGCCGTGATCTCGTATGTGCGGGGTGACGAGCCACCCGCGTCGATGACGATCTCCACCCGGTCACCTTTCATGACAAAGTCATACCCAGGTGGAGTTATCCGTACACCAGTACGATTATCGCCACAATACCCACGCACACGATGATGCCGCGCAGGATCGGCGCCGGGATGCGGCGGCCCAGCCGCGCCCCCAGCCAGCCGCCGACGATCGCGCCCAACGCCACCCCGGCGGCGGCCTGCCAGTCCACGTCCGCCACGATCACGAACAGCAGCGCGGCCACCCCGTTGACGGTCAGCGCCAGCACGTTCTTGGCCGCGTTGATGCGCTGCAGGCCGTCGTCGAGGAAGATGCCGAGCAGCCCGATCAGCAGCACGCCCTGCGCCGCGCCGAAGTAGCCGCCGTAGACGCCCGCGCCCAGCACGCCCAGCCACAGCGCGGGACCGCCGTGCGGGTGCGGCATATCGCGGTGGGCGGCCATCCACGTGTTGAGCCTCGGCTGCACCATGACCAGCACGCAGGCGAGCGCGATCAGGGCCACGACCACGACCTCGAACACGCTCGGATCGAGGAACAGCAGCAGCACGCCGCCGATCAGCGCGCCGATCGTGGAGGCCGCGCCCAGGCGCAGCAGGCGGTCACGCTGCCCGCGCAGCTCGGCGCGGTAGCCGTACGCGGCCGAGAACGAGCCCGGGACCAGGCCGACGGTGTTGGAGACGTTCGCCACGACGGGATCGACGCCGAGCGCCACCAGCGTGGGGAACGTGATCAGCGAGCCCGACCCCACCACCGCGTTGATGGCGCCGGCGATCACACCGACGCCGACGACGACGGCCAGCTCCCACCCCGTCACACGACCCTCCCGATCGGACTGCCGTCACATCATCCCGGTCAGGACCGCGCAGCCCGCCGGACTCTCACTGGGTGTCCGAACCCTTGGGGGGTGTGAAGAGGCCGCCCAGGTTTTCCAGGACCTTTCCCATTTCGGATGGGACGATCCAGATTTTATTGGCGTCGCCTTTGGCGATCTCCGGCAGGGTCTGCAGGTAGTGGTAGGCGAGGAGCTGCTGGGTCGGGTTGCCCTCGTGAATGGCCTTGAACACCATGCCGATCGCGTCGGCCTGCCCCTTGGCCCGCATCGCCTGCGCCTCGGCCTCGGCCTGTGCGCGCAGCACGGCCGCCTCCGCCTCGCCGCGCGCCCGCAGCACCGCCGCCTGCTTCTCGCCCTCGGCGGCCAGGATCGCCGCCTGGCGCTGCCCCTCGGCGCTCAGCACCGCCGCCCGCTTGTCGCGGTCGGCGCGCATCTGCTTCTCCATCGAGTCCTGGATGGAGGCGGGCGGGTCGATGGCCTTCAGCTCGACCCGGTTGACCCTGATGCCCCACTTGCCGGTGGCCTCGTCGAGCACGCCGCGCAGCGCGGTGTTGATCTCCTCGCGCGAGGTCAGCGTGCGCTCCAGGTCCATGCCGCCGACGACGTTGCGCAGCGTGGTGATGGTGAGCTGCTCGACGCCGGTCAGGAAGTTGGCGATCTCGTACGTGGCCGCCTTGGGGTTGGTGACCTGAAAGTAGACGACGGTGTCGATGGACACCACGAGGTTGTCGGAGGTGATCACCGGCTGCGGCGGGAACGAGACCACCTGCTCGCGCAGGTCGATCACGTCCTTGATGCGGTCGATGAACGGCACCACGAGGTTGAGCCCGGGTGAGAGCGTGCGGTGGTAGCGGCCGAGCCGCTCGACGATGGCGGCCGTGGCCTGGGGGATGATGCGGATCGTACGGGCCACCCCGAAGCCCACCGCCGCGACCACGACGAGGGCGACGACGAGCTGCTCGACGGACATGGCGACGCTCCGAAGCCGAGGAAACCGACTCCGTAGATCCTAGGGGGTTTCCTCTTGGGGCGTTCTTTACCGTACGAAACGGCGATCAGTGGGCTCTGGCGTACCAGCGGCCCTGCGCGCTGCGCTCAAGCGACAGCGGCACCCCGAACGTCTGCGACAGGTTGTCGGCCGTCATCACGTGGTCGAGCGGCCCCTGCGCCACCACCGAGCCGTGCCGCAGCAGCAGCCCGTGGGTGAAGCCGGCCGGCACCTCCTCCACGTGGTGCGTCACCAGCACCAGCGTCGGCGAGCGGTAGTCGCCGGCCAGCAGCGACAGCCGGCGCACCAGATCCTCCCTGCCGCCCAGGTCGAGTCCCGCCGCCGGCTCGTCGAGCAGCAGCATCTCGGGGTCGGGCATGAGCGCGCGGGCGATCTGCACGCGCTTGCGCTCGCCCTCCGACAGCGTGCCGAACCTGCGCCTGATCAGGTGGGCGGCGCCCATCATGTCGATCAGCTCGACGGCTCTGGTGACGTCGTTGGAGTCGTACTCCTCGGTCCAGCGGCCCATGATGGCGTACGAGGCCGTCAGCACGAGGTCGATGACCTTCTCCTCCGGCGGGATGCGCTCGGCCAGCGCGGCGCTGGCCAGCCCGATGCGCGGCCGCAGGTCGAACACGTCGGCCTGCCCGAGCCGCTCGCCCAGCACCTCGACCACGCCCTCACTCGGATAGAGCAGCGTGGCCGCGACCTGCAGCAGCGTCGTCTTGCCCGCGCCGTTGGGCCCGATGACGACCCACCGCTCGTCGGCGTTGACCGTCCAGTCGATGCCGCGCAGCAGGGCCGCTCCGTCTCGCCTGACGGCGACGTCCTGGAGCCGCAGCACCTGACCACCCATCCCCGATACCTCCTTAGGAGTGACCCTGGGGACAAACCTATTGCAGGGCGACCGCTTATCGTGGACCGGTGCGCCCTGAATCGAATGTCAGCCCATCACTGGTCGCCTGGGGCAACGCGTGGCTGTCCGGTCACGTGGGCCTCGACGAGGCGGCCGACCAGGTGGAAGCCGCGGCCGGGCCCGCCGTCGTGGGCGAGCTGCGGCTGCGCGAACATCTCGCGAACCTGCGCGCCGACGGCCTGCGCGAGCTGCGGCTCGCCCTGCCGGTGCCCGGAGACCCGCTGGGGCTGTCGGGGCCGCCCGCGTTCAACTCCGCAGCGGTCGACGCCGGGCAGGCCGTCATCGCGGTGCTCGCTGACCGCAACCTCGGCCTGGTGCCCCATCCGGACCTGCGCGGCTCGTCGTACGCCGGCGTGCGCTTCGAGGTGCACGACGCCGGCCCCGTACGCCATGACCTGCCCTCGCTGGCCGAGGCCGAGCGTGAGCTGTCCGACACGATGCGCGCCGCCACCGAGGCCCTGACGTCCGTCGAGGGGCCCGCGGGCGACCGCCCCGGCCGCCTGGGCGGGGGCGGCGAGCTGGCCCCCGGCTATCCCGCACGCGCCCACCGGGTCTCCGCGCTCGCCACGCGACTGGCCGCCGTGCTGCGCCTGGCCGACTCGCGCGGGCTCACCTCCGGGCAGCTCGCCGTACGCGAGCGCGCGCTGCGCGAGCTGGACCGTGCCGTGCGCCGCGCGCTGATCGCCGCGCACCACGCCATCTTCGAGCCCGTCTCCTACCAGTGACTCAGCCGAGCCCGTGGCGTACGGCGTAGAGCGCCGCCTGAGTGCGGTCCTGCACGCCGAGCTTCATCAGCACGTTGGACACGTGCGTCTTGACGGTCTTCTCCG
The DNA here is from genome assembly GCF_042751225.1 of Nonomuraea fastidiosa. Classification (NCBI taxonomy): domain Bacteria; kingdom Bacillati; phylum Actinomycetota; class Actinomycetes; order Streptosporangiales; family Streptosporangiaceae; genus Nonomuraea; species Nonomuraea fastidiosa. Next base: position 3,370,945 of record NZ_CP170570.1, on the reverse strand, counting down.
CCACCGCCAGGCTGCGCGCGATCTCCCTGTTGGAGCGGCCCGCCGCGATGAGCGCCAGCACCTCGCGTTCGCGCTCGGTCAGCGGCACGGGGCCCGGGGCGGGGCCGTTGCCCGGTGAGGCCAGCATCGCCTCGGCCGCCTCGGGGGCGAGCAGCACCTGGCCGCCGTGCACCGCGCGTACGGCCTGCACGAGCGCCTCGGGATCGACGTCCTTGTACAGGAAGCCGGCGGCGCCCGCCCGCATCGCGGGGCCGACGTCGGCCGGGTCGCTCACCGAGGTCAGCACGACCACCCTGGTCGGCGTGCCGGTGAGGCGTTCGAGCGCGCCCAGCCCGTCGAGCACCGGCATCTTCAGATCGAGCAGCAGCACGTCGGGCGAGAGCTCGGCGACCAGCTCGACGGCCTGCGCGCCATCGCCGGCCTCGCCGACGACCGCGATGTCGTCCTGAAGGTCGAGGAACGTGCGCAGCCCCTGCCGCACCACCGGATGGTCGTCGGCGATCAGGATCCGGATCACGCGCTCACCTCCATGCGTACGGTCGTCCCCTGGCCGGGGGCGGACTCGACCGTCAGCACGCCCCCGACGGACTCGGCCCTGTCGCACATCGACGCCAGCCCGAGCCCGCGCTGCGGCTGCGACGGGTCGAAGCCACTGCCGTCGTCGCGCACGGTCAGCACCAGCGTGCCGTCCTCGCAGGCCAGCCGCACGCGTACGGTCTCGGCGCCGGAGTGGCGCAGCGCGTTGTGCAGCGCTTCCTGGGCCACCCGCAGCACCGCCACCTCGACCTCGGCGGCCAGCGGCGGCAGCTCGCCGCACTCGAAGACCACCAGGGGCGGGTGCAACCGGTCGAGCAAGCGTACCTGCTTGCGCAGCGTCTCGCTCAGCCCGTGCCGGTCGAGCTCGGCCGGCCGCAGCTCCACGATGACGGCCCGCAGCTCCGAGATCGCCTCGCCGGCCAGCCGCTGGACCCGGTCGAGCTCGGCGGCGGCCTTGCCCGGGTCCTTGTCCAGCAGCGCGCCCGCCGCCTGCGCCGACAGCCGCAGCGAGAACAAGTTCTGGCTGACCGCGTCGTGCAGCTCCCTGGCCACGCGGTTGCGCTCCTCCAGCATCGCCAGCTCGCGGCTGTGCTCGTACAGGCGGGCGTTGGTGAGCGCGATCGCGGCGTGCGCGGCGAACAGCGTGAGCAGCTCCTGGTCGGCCTCCGTGAACCCGCCGCCGCCCCGCTTGTTGGCGAGGAAGATGATGCCGAGCACCTCGTCGCCGTCGCGGATCGGCACGCCGAGGAAGTCCTTGATCACCGGGTGGGCCTTCGGCCACCACTCGAACCGCTCGTCCTTGCGCAGGTCGGGGAGCCTGACCGGGCTGCCGTCGCGGAGCATCGCGCCGAGCATGCCGTGCTGGCGGGGCAGCGGCCCGATCGCCTCCCACTGCTTGTCGGTCAGCCCCTCGGCGACGAACTCGGCGAACGAGCCGTCGTCGTCGGGCACGCCGAGCGCGGCGTAGCGGGCGTCGAGCAGGCGCTGCGCCGAGCGTACGATCACCTGCAGCACCTCGCGCACCGACAGGTGGCGGGTGACCGCGAGCACGGCCGAGCTCACCGCCTGAAGGATCGCGTCTCTGTCGGATGGCACGTGCCTCACTCTATGGTCCTAGGACGAAGTGCCCAGGCGGGGGCGGGCCCGCGGCCCGATGTCCGCAGCGCCGCCCGTTCCTAGCGTCGGTCACATGACGAACACCGCACTCATCACCGGAGCTTCACGCGGACTCGGCCTGGCCCTGGCCAGGGCGCTGGGCGCGGCGGGCTGGAAACTCGTCCTGACCGCCCGCGGGGCCGCCGACCTCGACCGCGCCGCCGCCGAGCTGGGCGCGGCCGCGATCCCCGGCGACGTGACCGACCCCGAGCACGTGGCGCGCCTCGCCGCCGCCGCGCCCGAGCTGGACCTGCTGGTCAACAACGCCAGCGACCTCGGCGCGACGCCACTGCCGCATCTCGCGGACTATCCGCTGGACGCCTTCAGACGAGCGCTGGAGACGAACGTGACCGCGCCGCTCGCGCTCATCCAGGCCACGCTGCCGGCGCTGCGGGCCGCGGGCGGCTCGATCGTGAACGTCACCTCCGACGCCGCGACCGGCGCGTACGAGGGCTGGGGCGGCTACGGCGCCGGCAAGGCCGCGCTGGAGCAGCTCTCCAACGTGCTGGCCGCCGAGGAGCCCGGCGTACGCGTGTGGTGGGTTGATCCCGGCGAGATGAACACCCGCATGCTGGCCGACGCCGTCGGCGCCGGCGAGGCGGCGAACGCCACCGACCCCGCCAAGGTCGCCGCGGCCCTGTACGACCTGATCAGCTCGCGCCCGGCGAGCGGCAAGGTGAGCCTGCAATGACCGCGGCGCTCGACTTCTCGCTGCCGCCCGAGTTGTCGGCCCACGAACCGCCCGAGGCGCGCGGCACGCCCAGGGACGCCGTACGCCTGCTGCTGACGCGCGGCGACCTCGCCCCGAGCCACCACCGCTTCCACGACCTGCCCGACCTGCTCGACCCCGGCGATCTCATCGTGGTCAACAACTCCGCGACGCTGCCCGCCGCCGTCCGGCTCGACCGGCTCGCCGTGCACTTCTCCACCGCCGAGCAGGACGGCACCTGGCTGGTGGAGCTGCGCCGCCGCGCCGGCATCGCCACCGAGCCGTACGCGGGCGGCGAGCCCGGCGAGTGGCTGCCGCTGCCGGGACGCGCCACGCTGCGGCTCATCGAGCGGGCCACGCCCCGGCTGTGGCGGGCCGCGCTCGACCGGGACGTGGAGGCGTACCTGCGGGTGCACGGGGTGCCGATCCGGTACGCGTACGTGGAGCGCGACTGGCCGATCGAGGCGTACCAGACGGTCTTCGCGACCGTGCCGGGCAGCGCGGAGATGCCCAGCGCGGCGCGGCCGTTCAGCGACGCGCTGGTGACCGCGCTGGTCTCGCGCGGGATCGGGATCGCGCCGATCACCCTGCACACGGGGGTGGCCTCGCCGGAGAAGGACGAGCCGCCCTACGCCGAGCGGTACGAGGTGCCCGCCGCCACGGCCCGGCTGGTCAACGTCACCAGGCGCGGCGGGGGCCGCGTGGTGGCGGCGGGCACGACCGTCGTACGGGCTCTTGAGACGGCCGCGGACGCCTCGGGGAAGGTCACCGCCGCCAGGGGGTGGACCAGGCACGTGGTGACGCCTCAGGGCGGCGTACGGGCGGTCACCGGCCTGATCACGGGGCTGCACGAGCCGCGGTCGAGCCACCTGATGATGCTGGCCGCGATCGCGGGCGAGCGGGCGCTGGCGCGGGCGTACGACGAGGCGCTGCGCGCGGGCTACCTGTGGCACGAGTTCGGCGACACGCATCTGATCCTGCAGGAATAGGCTTTACATGTTTTTTGCCTGCGTGATAGGAAAAGCCAACATTTACGGGGGCCTTAGGTGACACGTCCCCGTTTCCCGTCCGCAACGGAGACGTTTGCATGCGAAACACACTGCCGAAGGTCGCCACCGTCGCGTTAACGGCCGGCGCCCTGCTGCTCACCGCCGTCCCCGCGTCGGCCACCACGTCAGCCACCGCGTCGGCCGCCGCCGCGCAGGCCGAGCCCTTCTCCGTCTTCGACGTGTCGGTCAAGGCGCCGAAGAAGGTCAAGGCCGGCGGAAAGATCTCCTACACCGTCATCGCCCAGAACAAGGGCCCCCACTACGCCGACTTTTACTTCCTCGGCGGCCAGTTCCCCAAGGGCATCGACCTGAAGAAGGTCTACTACCGCTCCAGCGTCAAGGGAACCGAGTGCGAGCTCGACGGCCGGGCGCTCTACTGCTTCATCCCCAAGGTCGTGGAGAAGGGCGAGGCCATCGCCATGATCTTCGACGTGCGGCTCACCAAGAAGGCCAGGGGCACCCAGACCGCCAGGCTCGGCATCGTCTCCTACGACGTCCAGACGGGCATGGAGGACATGAGCAAGGAGGAGCTGGACCGGCTCGGCATCCCCGTCCACGGCTACGCCAAGACGGTCAAGACCAAGGTCGTCCGCTAGCTCCGGCCGCACTGCGCCCGACCCCGAATCCGCGCCCTGCTGCGCGAGCATCGGATCGGGCGCAGTACCGTGACTGGATGTGGACCAGCGCACCCTCCTGATCACGCTCACCGGCCCCGACCGCCCCGGGGTCACCTCCCGGCTCTTCTCCGTGCTGTCGCAGTTCCCCGTGACGGTGGCCGACATCGAGCAGGTCGTCATCAGAGGCCGGCTGACGCTCGGCGTGCTCGTCGCGTACGCGGGCGGGCCCTCCACCGGCACCGGCACCACGCTCGGAGCCATGTGGACCGCCGTCGAGCGCGTCGCAGAAGACCTCGGCATGGAGGTGGAGCTGTCCACCGGCTCCCAGGCCAAGGAGCAGCGCCGCCGCGGCCGGCTGTCGGTCAGCGTGCTCGGCACCACGCTCTCCCCCGCCGCCATCGCGGGCATCGCGGGCCGCATCGCCGCCGCCGGCGCCAACATCGACCGCATCGAGCGCCTCGCCCAGTGGCCCGTCACCTGCATCGAGCTGTCGGTCTCCGGCGCCGACCCGGCCGCGCTGCGCGTCGAGCTGGCCGCCGAGGCCGCTCAGCAGGAGGTCGACGTCGCCGTCCAGCGCACCGGCCTGTCCCGCAGGGCCAAGCGGCTCATCGTCATGGACGTCGACTCCACCCTCATCCAGGGCGAGGTCATCGAGCTGCTGGCCGCCCACGCCGGCTGCCAGGAAGAGGTCGCCCGCGTCACTGAAGAGGCCATGCGCGGCGAGCTCGACTTCGCCGAGTCGCTCAAGCGGCGCGTCGCCCTGCTCGAAGGGCTGCCCGAGTCCGTGTTCGAGCAGGTGCGCAAGCAGGTCGTGCTCACGCCCGGCGCCCGCACGCTCGTCCGCACGCTCAAGCGGCTCGACTACCGCTTCGCCATCGTCAGCGGCGGCTTCACCCAGATCACCGACGCCCTCGTCGAAGAGCTCGGCATCGACTACTCCGCAGCGAACGTCCTCGAAGTCGTCGACGGCAAGCTCACCGGGCGCGTCGTCGGCGAGATCGTCGACCGGCCCGGCAAGGCGCGGGCGCTGGAGCGGTTCGCCCGCGAGGCCGGGCTGCCCATCTCCCAGACCGTGGCCATCGGCGACGGCGCCAACGACCTCGACATGATCGCCGCGGCCGGGCTCGGCATCGCGTTCAACGCCAAACCCGTCGTCCGGCAGGCCGCCGACACCGCGGTCAACACGCCGTACCTCGACTCGATCCTCTACCTGCTCGGGATCTCGCGTGACGAGGTGGAGGCGGCCGACGCCGAGGACGGCGTGCTGACCGCCTCCTGACGGCTCAGTCCTTCTCCGGCGCCCACCGGGAGATCAGGCGGCCTTCGCCCGGGGACAGCTCCTCCCATGGCGACTCCACCGCGATCGCCGCGAACGACCCCGGCCGGAAGCCGTAGTCGCCGCCCGCCAGCCCCAGCGCCAGCTCGTGCACCCCGGGGTTGTGGCCGCACAGCACCACCGTGGCCGCCTCGGGGTCGCAGCGGCGTACGAGCTCGAGCAGCTCGTCCGGGTACGCCTGGTAGATGTCCCGCTCGTAGCTGACCTCGACGCCGGGGAAGGCCAGCTCGGCGGTGCGCCGCGTCCTGACCGCCGGCGAACAGAGCACCACATCGGGGACGAACCCGGCCGCCCTGATCTCCTCGCCCGCGCGCTTGGCGTCCCGCTCGCCCCGGTCCGTCAGCGGGCGCTCGCGATCGGCCAGGCCCGGCACGTGGGCGGCCTTGGCGTGCCGCAGCACGATCAACGTACGCACGAACTCATCCCCTCGACGCCCAGACCGCCAGGCCCACGATCACGGCCAGGATGGCGACCATGGCCAGCAGGATCAAGCCCAGGGCCCTGCCGCCGTTGGGCTGCTGCTTGTCATCCTTCACGCGCCCAGTTTCCCACCGCCGCCCTTGGGTCCCTTCCCCGCCTGTCCGGCGTACGGACCCGCAAAAGGACACCCGCCCGCCACTCCCGGAACCGTCCGCCCCTCACCCCACACCTACGCGTCACCACACCCACCGGCGAGTCCGTGCTCCACCCCCACCCCCACAAAAGGACGCCCGCCCCCGAGCCACGGGGACGGGCGTCTGCCACCGGATGCGTCACGAGGCGACCGGCTCGTGCTCCCGGTTGTTGTCGTTCGCCGGCGCGACGGCCGCCGACCGGCGCTTGGACACGATGATCGCGCCCACCACGACCGCCACCGCGATCACGGTGATGCCGATGCGGAGGGCCGGGTTGCCCGCGTACAGCACCACGGCCGGCGCCACCAGCAGCGCCACCAGGTTCATCACCTTGATCAGCGGGTTGATGGCAGGGCCGGCGGTGTCCTTGAACGGGTCGCCGACCGTGTCGCCGATGACGGTGGCGGCGTGCGCCTCGGAGCCCTTGCCGCCGTGGTGGCCGTCCTCGACGAGCTTCTTGGCGTTGTCCCAGGCGCCACCGGAGTTGGCGAGGAAGACCGCCATCAGCGTGCCGGCCGCGATCGCACCGGCCAGGAAGGCGCCGAGCGGCGCGTACCCCAGCGCGAACCCGACCGCGATCGGCGTCATGACCGCCAGCAGACCCGGGGTGGCCAGCTCGCGCAGCGAGTCGCGGGTGCAGATGTCCACGACGCGGCCGTACTCGGGCTTCTCGGTGCCGTCCATGATGCCGGGCTTGTTACGGAACTGGTCGCGCACCTCGAAGACCACCCGCATCGCGGCCCGGCCGACCGCCATGATGGCGAGGCCCGAGAACAGGAACACCACCGCGGCGCCGATGACCAGGCCGACGAGCACGTTCGGCTGGTCGATGCTGAGGCTGAAGGTCGAGAACGTGCCCAGCGCGTTCTTGACCGCCGCCGTGGCCGCGGTCAGCTCGGTCTCCACCGCCGTACGGAACGCGCCGAACAGCGCGGTCGCCGCCAGCACCGCCGTGGCGATGGCGATGCCCTTGGTGATCGCCTTCGTGGTGTTGCCGACCGCGTCGAGGCTGGTCAGCACCCGCGCGCCCTCGCCCTCGACGTCGCCGGACATCTCCGCGATGCCCTGCGCGTTGTCGGAGACCGGGCCGAAGGTGTCCATCGAGACGATGACGCCGACCGTGGTCAGCAGGCCGGTGCCCGCGAGGGCCACCGCGAACAGCGCGATCGTCACGTTCCCGAAGCCGAGCAGGAACGCGCCGTAGACGGCGCCGCCGATGATCAGCGCGGAGTACACCGCCGACTCCAGGCCGACGCTGATGCCCGCCAGGATGACGGTGGCGGGGCCGGTGACCGAGCTCTCGCCGATCTCCTTGACCGGGCGCCGGTTGGTCTCGGTGAAGTAGCCGGTGAGCAGCTGGATCGCGCTGGCCAGCACCAGGCCGATCAGCACCGCGCCGATCGCGATGAGCCGCGGGTCGGCGTCGGACTGCACGGCGGAGCCGCTCAGGCCGGAGAAGCTGCTCGGCAGGTACCAGAACGCCGCAGCCGTCACGAGCACCGCCGAGATGCCGGCGGAGATGAAGAAGCTGCGGTTGATCGCCGCCATGCCGTTGCGGTCGCGGTCGCGCAGGCCGGTGACGAAGATGCCGATGATCGCCGTGATCACACCGATCATCGGGACGATGAGGGGGAAGACCAGACCCTCCTCGCCGAACGCCACCCGGCCCAGGATCAGGCTCGCGACCAGCATGACCGCGTACGACTCGAACAGGTCGGCCGCCATGCCGGCGCAGTCGCCGACGTTGTCGCCCACGTTGTCGGCGATCGTCGCGGCGTTGCGCGGGTCGTCTTCAGGGATGCCCTGCTCGACCTTGCCGACCAGGTCGGCGCCGACGTCTGCGGCCTTGGTGAAGATGCCGCCGCCGACTCGCATGAACATCGCCAGCAGCGCCGCGCCGAAGCCGAAGCCCTCCAGCACGCCGGGCGCGTCGCCCTGGTAGATGAACACCACGACCGCCGCGCCCAGCAGGCCGAGACCCACGGTGAACATGCCGGCCACGCCGCCGGTGCGGAAGGCGATGCGCATGGCCCGCTTCTCGCCCGCCTCCTTGGCGGCTGCGGCGACGCGTACGTTTCCGCGTACCGCCAGCCACATGCCCATGAACCCGGTCAGCGCGGAGAAGACCGCCCCGACCACGAAGAAGATGGAGCGGCCGATGCGTACGTCCATCTCTCCCGGTAGCAGGAGAAGCAGGAAGGGGATCACGATGACGAAGATCGCCAACGTGCGGAACTGACGGGCGAGGTAGGCCGCGGCGCCCTCCTGGACGGCGCGGGCGATGTTCTGCATTCGTTCGGTGCCCTGGCCGCTGGACAGCACTTCGCGCACCAGGCCACCGGCGACGGCTAGCGCGATGAGTGCGACCGCGGCGACCACGATCACGATGGTGAGATTGTTTCCGCTCAGAACCAGATTGGACGCTGGCTCCAGTGCCAGCATGTGCCTGCTCATCGTTCTCCTCGGCAAGACCGGTCGTCCTGCCCGGGCGGTGCTGCAGTTTTCCTCGGCGGGTGTTCGCGGCACCGTCCGGGTTGTGGGTGCCGCTTCCGGTTGAATCCGCGTTCCGCCGGATCACCTTGGCCGGTGCCGGGAGTCTACGCAGGCAGTCGGCGGATATGAAGGCTCTGAGGCTCGCTAATTGTGCGAGTGTCTGGTAATCCCCTGACAGTGCCCGGGTTTGGGATCTGACAGGATAAATTTCCAAGGTTTTACGGTCACTGCAAGCCATGATTTCGGGCGGCCCGGAACCCCGTATTTTTCGGCCTTCCCGAGCTTCGCGCGCCCCGCTCCGGGGCCTGTCGGCGACCGCGTTGCGGCCGCCTCCGCCCGTCCCTGCGGCGTCCCGGTACGCGCCCTGGCCCTTCCCGCTCGCCGTCCGCGCCCCGCCCCCGCCGCGCGGTGGCCCGCTCCCGGCCACCGCCCAAAAGCCCGCGCAGCCCCTCACTCGTGACTACGCACGACGGCACCCACCCGTTCGACCGTCAATCGGGACGATGGGCGTCACGGCGCCACCACGTACGAACGAACCGGGCCACCGCCCGAGCCGCCCTCCGTGCCAGGCCCCCTCCGACGCTCGCGCTCACGCGATTATCCGGCCCCACTCACGCTCACACCACGCCCCAGCCACTCACGCTCACGCCACGGTCAGGCCCGCTCCCTCTCTCACGCCATGACCAGGCGCTCCTTCTCTCACGCCATCGCCACGCCCGCGCTCATGCGCCGGTCGCCGGTCCCAAGCCCGCACCCACGCACCCACTGGTCATCCCGGCCGCCGCATCACGATCAGCCCTCAGCCTCGACCAACCCCGAACGCGGACGTACCGCAACCGTCCACCACAGCAGCCCCTGGTAAGCCGCCGCCTCCATCACAGACGCTCACCCACACGCAACCTCCGAACCGCCCTACCGCAGGTCCCCGCCACGGACAGCCACCAGCGGCCGCCACGAGAAACCTCGCGAGCTTCGCCAGGAGAAATCAAGAGCCCAACTACAACCGGAAAGCCCCTAGAGAGCCCGAGAATGCCCTACCAGAGGCCCCCAAAGCGCCCTCAGAGGAGCCGAACGCCCGCTCCTGACCGAACCAACCAACCCCCTATGCCCCGCAGCCCTCAGAGGCCGCGCAGGGAACCGAACCTCAGACGCCGCAACGCAGAACCACGCCCTCAGCCGCCCAAAGCAGAACGTGCACTCAGACGCTGAGCACGAAGACGCAGAACCGCGCTCTCAGACACTTAGCACCAACACGCAGAACCGGGCACTCAGACCCTGAGCATCGGGACGCAGAACCGGGCACTCAGACCCTGAGCACCGACACGAACCCGAACCTCAAGGCGAACGAGGCGAACTGCACCCTAGGGCGAACTGCGTGACCTGAACCTGGGTCAGAAGGCGGCGGTGCCGGTGCCGGTTCCGGTGTTGACGGCGGCCGGCCAGCTCATCCGGATGTTCGTCCCCTTTGGGGTGGGATAGACCTCGACATCATCGGCCAACCCTTCGATGACCGCGATACCGAGGTTCGACATGAACGAGTCGGAGAGCATGCCCAGATCGAGCGGTTGTTCCTGCTCGATCTCCTCGCTGGGGGCCGAATCACTGACCGTGACTTCGAAACGCCCTGAATCGTCACGTAGCTCGATGCGGATGGGCTCGCCCGGACAGTGCGCTCGATGCGCCTCGACTGCCCGGGAGCACGCCTCACCCACGGCGAGCCGGACTTCGTCCAGCATCGACTCGTCCACACCGGTGCGGCGGGCGATCGCCGTCGCGACCAGCCGTGCGGTGCGCACGTGTGCGGGGAGAGCGCTGAACGTGAGCTCGACGGTAGCCATGCTACTTGTCTTTGCCGTGAGCTTCCTTGGCCTCGTCGACCGAAGCGTAGATCCCGAAGACCTTGGTCAGACCGGTGATCCGGAAGATCTTGAGGATGCGCTCCTGCGTGCAGACCAGCTCGAGCGAGCCGTCATGCGCGCGAACCCGCTTGAGCCCCCCGACCAGGACACCGAGGCCCGTGGAGTCGAGGAAGTCGACCTTCTCCATGTTGACAAGAAGGTGGAAGTTGCCCTTGTTGACCAGATCGATGAGGAGCTCACGCAATCTCGGCGCCGTGTAGACATCGATCTCACCCTCGACCTCGACGATGGTGAGTCGGTCCTCGGTGCGGTGATCCAACTTCAGATCCACAGATCCTCCAGCGCCTCGCCTGCGAAAGTACTCTTGCCGGCCTGGCAATCTGGAGCGTAGCCCCAGACTGTCCGACCCTGACGCGCGGCATTCAACCACGCGCCTGGCTTGTGTCTATACGAAATCACGATTCCCGGCGACTTTGCCCACGGATGCAAGACTGGAAACAGTGACTTCCACCGGATCCTCCCCAGAACAGACGGCATCACTCCTCCGCCACCTTCTAGGAGTGCCCTCGCGTCGTGAGCGTGTCACCCATGTGGAGCATGTTCCCGCACGTCAGGCGGGTCAAGTGCGCTGGCCGGACTGGGCTCCGGAAGTCCTCGTTACGCGCTTGGCGAACCGCGGGGTGACAGGACTCTGGCCCCACCAGTACGAGGCCGCCGACCTGGCATTCCGTGGCCGAAACGTGATCATCTCCACGGGTACGGCGTCGGGCAAGTCGCTCGCGTACCTCACCCCGGCCGTGGCCGCCTGCCTCGACGGCGGCACGGTCCTCTACCTGACCCCCACCAAGGCCCTTGCCGCCGACCAGCTCCGCAGCCTGCGCGAGCTGCGCATCACGCAACTTCGCGCGGCCACCTTCGACGGCGACACCCCGTTCGAGGAACGCACCTGGGTACGCCAGCACGCCAACTACGTGCTGACCAACCCCGACATGCTGCACCGCAGCATCCTGCCCCGGCACTCGCAGTGGTCGTCGTTCTTCCGCCGCCTGCGCCTGGTCGTCGTGGACGAGTGCCACGGCTACCGCGGCGTCTTCGGCTCCCACGTCGCCCAGATCCTGCGCCGCCTCCGCCGCGCCTGCGCCCGCTACCACTCGCACCCCACCTTCATCCTCGCCTCGGCGACCGCCAGCGAGCCCGGCGTCTTCGGCAGGAGGCTGACGGGCCTCGAGATGGACGAGGTGACCGTGGACGCCTCCCCCAAGGGCGCCACCACCTTCGCGCTCTGGGAGCCGCCTCTGACCGAGCTCCGGGGCGAGGGAGGCGCTCCCGTACGCCGGACGGCCACGGCGGAGGCCGCCGACCTGCTGGCGGACCTCGTCCTGGCCGACGTACGCACGCTCGCCTTCGTCCGCTCACGCCGAGGCGCGGAAACCGTCGCCCTGACCGCCCGCGCCAAGCTGGCCGACGTAGCCTTCTCCCTCCCCTACACCCCGACCCACACTGGGCCGGCCACAGACGCGAAGACCGGTTCAACCGCGAACCCACCCGCACACCCAACGACGACCACACACGCACAGACCACCCCCACCCCTGCACCAACCACAGACCCGAAGACCGGGCCGACCACGAACGCACCCGAAGACGCAACGACGGCCACACACGCACAGGTCACCCCGACCCCTGCACCACCCACAGACGAGAAAACCGGTCCGACCCCGGACACACCCGCACACCCAACGACGGCCACGCACGCACAGACCACCCCCACCCCTGCACCACCCACAGACCCGAGGACCGGTTCAACCCCGGACACACCCGCACTGGCCACGCATGCGGAGGCCACGTACACGGGGGCCGCCCTGCCCCCTGAGCCACCCGCAGACGTGAGCGCCACCGCGGACCCGGGCACCCCTTCAGACCCTGAGACGACCGCAGACGCGCATCCAGGCCGCCCCCGCGAGCGCGGGGATCAACCCTCCACGCAGCCGGGGCAACCGCCGTCGTCCCTCACCTGGGCGATCCCGGAGCAGGCCGAGACGGACTTCAACGACCTCGCCGACCTCCCCAACAAGATCGCCGCCTACCGGGCCGGCTACCTCGCCGAGGACCGCCGCCTCCTGGAGAAGGCACTCCGCGAAGGCACGATCATGGGCCTGGCCACCACCAACGCCCTCGAGCTCGGCGTGGACGTCTCAGGCCTCGACGCCGTACTGATCGCCGGCTGGCCGGACACCCGCGCCTCGTTCTGGCAGCAGGCAGGCAGGGCGGGCCGCGACGGCCAGGACGCGCTGGCCGTACTGATCGCCCGGGACGATCCGCTGGACACCTACCTCGTGCACCACCCGGAGGCGCTGTTCGGCCGCCCGGTGGAGGCGATCGTCCTCGACCCCGACAACCCGTACGTCCTGGGCCCTCACCTCTGCGCAGCCGCGGCCGAGATCCCGCTGACCGAGGACGACCTGCCCATCTTCGGCCCCACCACCGCCAAGGTCCTTGAGGACCTGGTGGCGGAGGGCATGCTCAGGAAGCGTCCGGCGGGATGGTTCTGGACCAAGCGCGAGCGGGCCACGGACCTCGCCGACATCCGAGGCGGTGGAGGAAACCCGATCCAGGTCGTGGAGTCGTCCACAGGCCGTCTCCTGGGCAGCGTGGACGAGCCCTCCGCGCACACCACCGTGCACACGGGCGCGATCTACCTGCACCAGGGCGAGACCTTCCTGGTGGAGCTCCTGGACCTGGAGGCCGGAGTGGCCCTGGTCTCCAGCGCCAACCCGGACTACACGACCTTCGCCCGCGACATCACCGACATCTCCATCCTTTCCACAGAACGCTCCCAACCTCTCGGCACCGGCACCCTCCACTTCGGCGAGGTGGAGGTGACCCGGCAAGTCGTCTCCTACCTGAAGAGGCGCCTCCAATCTGGCGAATCACTCGGCGACGAGCCCTTGGAGCTGCCGCCCCGTACGCTCCGGACCCGCGCCGTCTGGTGGACGCTGCCCGCCTCGGCCGTGGCCCCGCTAGCCGAGGCCGGCATCGATCTCGGCGGCGCCGCCCACGCCGCCGAACACGCCTCCATCGGCTTGCTCCCGTTGTTCGCGACCTGCGACCGCTGGGACATCGGCGGCGTCTCCACCGAACTGCACGCCGACACGGGCTTGCTCACCGTCTTCGTGTACGACGGCCACGAGGGTGGCGCCGGCTTCGCGGAACGCGGCTACGCCCGCGCCACCGACTGGCTCACCGCCACCCGCGAAGCCATCCTGTCCTGCGAATGCGAACGCGGCTGCCCTTCCTGCATCCAATCCCCGAAATGCGGCAATGGCAACGAACCCTTGGACAAAAGAGGCGCAATCCGCCTCCTCAACATCCTGCTATCCCCACAATGATCGAAAAAGAAATCCCGATAAGAAGTAGCTCACTGAATCTCGCCACAACACCCTGCCCCGTGCCCTAAACTCTATGCCAACCCACCCCTCCACCAGCACCGGTGCTGGACATTTCAGCTCACCGCTGAACTGCCCATTTCATAGACCAGGACATCCTTCTCGCGGCCGGACCAGTGGCGCAGCTCGCGTGACATGTCCAGGTGCGTGAGGACGGTCTTGACGCAGATGCGTCCGATGCCTGACTTTCCTTATTGCTTTGGGTCGGCGACAAAAGCGCCGTCTCGCCATGGGTCATGAGGGACCGCAGCCCGCGACGCAGGGCACAGAGGACGACGACACCTTAGGGCCATGCCCTAAGGTGCACCACTTTCCAGGCCCTCCGGTGCACCAGCTTCAGCGCGCTCACGTCAACGCCACCGCTGTGCACCGCCTTGAACAACGGGTGCGAGGACCGCGCCCTCAGGGCCATGACGACTACAGCACCTACCTGACGCTTGCACCGAACAACTCACCGCAAAGCCTCACTCCCCATCAGCAGGAATACCCCTTTCCCTGCTCTCCCCGACCCTTCGTATCTTTCCGGAAAGCGGCTAGTGCCCACCCCTCCTTGCCCTCCGCCCTTATAGCCGCCGTGGTCAACCTCGCCGGATACATCGACTTTCTCCCGAGGAAAACGCCCAGAATGCACTGTCCTCTAGAGAATCGGACACAGGCGGCAAGAAACCCCTATGCCGAACCACCTGCCCCTGAACCACCTGCCCCGAACCATCTGGCCCCGCCGCCCGCACCGCCGAACCATTTGACCCTGCCGAACGATCTGACGCTGCCATCCGCACTGCAGAACCATCTGGCCCTGCCGAACGATCTGACGCTGCCGTCCGCACTGCAGAACCATTCGGCCCTGCCGAACGATCTGACGCTGCCGTCCGCACTGCAGAACCATCTGGCCCTGCCGTCCGCGCTGCCGATGAGGACTCGTGACGGCCACCCATCACCCCCGCAGCCAGAGAGCGCCGTCGAGCCCAGGCACCTGCATGCGCCCCAGCAGTGCCAAGGCGACGCCGACCGCAACGTACAGCCCGTACCGACCGACGCTTCCGAGCGAGGACTCACCCGACGCGGCGTTCATTCCGTCGCTCCGCCCCGCAGCGGAATCCGCTCCGCCCCTGGGCTCGCCCGTGCCCGCATCCGAGCCGTCTTTTCCGCCCCGCCTCACATCGGAGCGAGGGGGAAGGTTCACGTTCCGATCGGCTTCGGGCGTTTCGGGGCGCGTCGCCGATGCGCGGTTCGCCGGCTTGTCCGACGGCTGAGCCTGTGCTTTCCCGGCAGCACGGGCAGCGGGTCCACCTCCGTCGGTCCGTCGTTCCGCGATTGGCGGCCCACCTGTGTCGGCCGACCTCTTCTTCGCCGGCTTGGCGGAGGGCGCGGGCGGGAAGCTGACGTACGCCATCGCCGACTCCCCCGACCCGATCGATCCGCCGCTTCCGTCGCCCCTGAACGCTTCGACCGCGAACCCGACCTTCTTGCCCACCGCCCCGGCCGGCACCGCCAGCTCTGCCCTGTACGAATCCCCGGAGCGAGCACGCACGTTCGACAGGCAACCGCCCCCTGACTCCGGACAGCGTGCTGGACACCTCGTACGACGGAAGGTCCGGCCCTGGCCCCTTGCGCCAGGTCACGAGGACTTTCCTCGTCCACTTTCTGCTGACGTTCACCTCCGTCGGCACCGGGGCGGGTCTGCGCAGAGTGAACGTGCTGCCGGCGTACGTGGTGCCGGTGATCTCGCCCTTGAGGGGAACGGTGAAGGTTCCAGCGGGGGTGTCGCCGGCATCGAAGGTCCCGGAGATCGTCTGATTGCCGCCGCCGGTGCCGATCACTTGGCTGGGCGTGGAGGGCCCCTCGACGTACAGACCCACCTTCAGCTGTATGAGTCCGGCCCGCGCGCAGACCGGCACCGATGAGCTTGTGACCACCTCACCGGCGGGCGGCGAAGTGATCTCCCCGGGAAGGGCCGCCCCGCCCGCCGCGCCCTGCTTGCACGGTGAGGTTGGGTGGGCCTGCGGGCTTGCACGTCACGGCTGCGTGAGCAGGGACGCCGAACGTGAGGAAACCGGCTGCGATCGCTCCTGTGACCGCCACTCTGGCGACTACCGTCACGACGCTTCCCTCCGCCGAGAGCCTCGCGCCGCTCAAGCACCCTCGGGGCGCCCATGGGACGACCGGAAGTGCAGTCCGCCCGGCAGACAACGGTCACCGACCGGGCGTGTAGGGCAGCCAACCGTCGTGGAGCGTCCCGGTGCGTCGCAGCGCCGATGGGCTCACCCCCTCCCGACCAAATCGGCGGCCCGCCCTGCCGAAAGCTGGGTGTGGACGCGGGGAGCTCGTCGTAGCGCAGCACACTGCTGGCCGGGTGAGCTCGGCTCTTGGCAGCGGTGGAACGTCCGTGCCTGGTGGTCCCGCGGCGCTTCTTGCTCACGGTCGCGTCCACAACCTGATGGACTTCCGGGTCGGCGATGCTGAACTCTCGTACGGGCTTGGTGAACTTGAGTCGGGGTTGCCTTGTCATTCCGCGGGCTCGCTGGACGAGCAACAGTGCGGGCTGGTGACCCTGCCGGCTTTCAGGTCGCTACGCAATTTGGTGTTCAGGGGCACGCCCTTCGGGTCGTTGCCAAGGTGCTTCGCGGGCTCGTGGCCTCCCCGCGCCCGTCCCTGGGCTCTGGGCGGGAGGGTGGAGTTGGCTAGTGAGGGTTGTTCGGGGGTGTAGGAGGTGCTGGGCCGGCTCGGGATCTTCCGTTCAGCGTTATCTGGCCTAATAGCGGGAGTGACAGGGGCAGGGTGGTCCAGACGTCGGCTCTGTCATCTGTGATCTTGCACTTGGTCAGCTTGGCGCCGTTCTGGGCGGCGAGTTCGGTGGCCCGGACGCACGCGCCCTCCGGGTCGATCAGGGCGAGCTTGGCCGCTGCCAGAGCGCCGAGGTCGGCGGCGCTGTTGACGCGGTGCTGGGCCACGCGTACGGAGCCGACCGTGGCGAACGCCATGGCGACCGCCATCAGCAGGCCCATGAGGGCCACACCCCAGAGGGTGGCTGATCCGCGTTCCTTGACATTGGTCACTGGGTTCTCCGGTTCGGCTTTCTCCGGTTCGGTAGGGATGGTCATGGCTCGGTGACCGCGGTGGCGGCGGCTGATACCTGGACGGCGGGCAGCGACCCCGCCCAGGGCGGGCGGACTTCGACCGTGACCTGCACCTTGGTGAGGTCGGGGTCGCGGGTAACGGCTATCTCGGCGTTCGGTCTTGTGGCTGCACGGACGTAGTCACGGACCTGATCGAGCGGCTCTCCCCTGGCGGCCGCCCGGGCTGCGGCGCGGGCGGCGTCCACACATTCGAGCTGTACGCCGACCGCTTGGATCGCCCACAGGGCGGCGGCCAGGACGACCATGAGGGCGGGCAGCATCGCGGCGGTTTCGGCGGTGACCGAACCCCGCGATGCCTGCCCGCGAGCGCCTCTACGCGTCCGCGCGAGGCGAAGGATCATTCCTTGGCCGTGTTGAGGGCTCGGTTGATCAGCGACGTCAGCATCTCCTGGACCTCCGAGCTGCTCACCACCTTGAACAGGAGCGCGGCGAACGCGCAGGCCGCGATCGTGCCTACCGCGTACTCGGCGGTGGACATGCCGCGTTCGCGGTTGACGGCCGCGTAATGGAGCCACTGGGCGACGCTGGGCCAGGAACGTCTGGCGGTGCTACGGGTGCGCGTGGACGTCGAGGCTTCTGTTAGTTGGGGTGATCCGCTGCTCTGCGGGTTAGGTGCTGCGGATCGGTGGCTTGTCGGGTGGGGTGCCGCAGTGCTGGTCGAGGACGCGGTTTGGTGGGTGCGGGTTGGGCTGGGCGGCGCGGTGTTGAGCGGCTGGGTGGCTCGTCGCGTGTTGTGCTGTGTGGCTTGACCCGCTTGCCCGAGTCTGGCGGACGGGGTGCGCCTGTGGTGGTCTGGGGTGGCTTTGATGTCGTCTGGCATGGTGGCGGGACTTGGCATCGTGCCTCCAGGTGTTGAGGGCCGGAGTTGTCCGGCGGGGGTTCAAAGGGTGGCGGAGGCGGGGTGGCGGGCGATGGCCCGAGCGGCGTTCTGTGGATGGCCCGCCAGACGGTAAAGGTCTGTGGATCGCCGGTGCTGCGGTTCGCGACGCGGCTCAAGCTGGTGACGATCCGCATGGGGGTCGCGGTGTTCGTCGCGATCCTCATCGGGAGTGACGGTGGTCGCCGCCATCGTCATCGGGAGTGACGGTGGTCGGCGCGATCCTCATCGGGGGTAACGGTGGTCGGCGCGATCCTCATCGGGGGTAACGGTGGTCGGCGCCATCGTCATCGGGGGTAACCGTGGTCGACGTGACGATGGGCATCGCGGGGATGGCCCTTCTCATCTGCCGAGTACGCGTATTCGTCTGCCGGGCATAGGGTGCGGGCGAGGATGCGCTCTTCCGTGCGGGCGGCCAGCGCTCCTTCGCCCGCCCACGAGTTCGCCCGCCCCACGAGTTCGCCCAGTCCCAGGAGTTCGCCCTGCCCACGCATTCGCCCCGCCTACGAGCGGTTCACACAGCTGCGCCCGCCGGTGTACTGCCAGGCCGACGACTACGGACGCCGGCATGCCGCGCCTGCGGTGCCTGTGGCCCGAGGTGTCGTACATCGCTTTGGCGGGCGCTACTCGGGAAGTCCGGCCTCCTGGTGCATGGGGACGTATGGCCCTGGGTGGGCGCGGTGTGGGAGGCGATGAGTTTTTCTTGTTGCCGGGGTCTACAACGGCGACACTCGACTCCCCGTGGAGGGTGACATGGCGCTGGACCTCTTCGTCGGCATTCCCGTTACCGACTACAACGCGGCGCTCTCGTGGTACGAGCGGCTGTTCGGTGAGCCGCCGTCATTCGTGCCGAACGATATCGAGGCGGTGTGGGAGCTCGCGGAGCATCGGTACGTCTACGTCGTCCACGCCCCGGAGCGCGCCGGGAACGCGCTGGTGGTGTCGTTCTCCGACGACCTGGGCGAGCGGGTGGCGGCGATCGCGCGGCGTGGCATCGAGCCCGTCAAGCGTGAAACGTACGAGAACGGCGTCACCAAGGTCATCTACGAAGACCCCGAAGGCAATGAGATCAGCTTCGGTGGCATGGCGGCCGATCAACGTCCAGGTGGCGAAGAACCAAAGTGAGGGCGGCTCTGTCTCATCGATTGGCAGCGGCGGGCGAAGTGCGGTCTTCTCCCCCATTGGTCTCGCCTCTGGGAGGGTCTGTGCGTGGTGGACGGCACGTCGGATGGGAAGGGTGCTTCAACGTACGGGACCTTGGCGGGGTCGCCGTGCGTGGCGGTGGGGCCATCCGCACAGGGGCTCTGATTCGGTCTGATAACCCGGAGCGGCTTACTCCGGAGGGGTGGCGGGCTCTCGTCGATTACGGCGTTCGGACCATCGTCGATCTGCGGAACGAGGATGAGCGCCACGGTGACTTGAATCCTCGGCCCGAGATGCTGACGACCGTTCATGTGCCGTTGGACGACTCCGCGGACACGGCGTTCTGGAACGAGATCTGGGAGAACGAGCTCGACGGGTCTCCGCTCTACTACCGGGTCTTCATCGAGCGGAAGGCGCGGCTGTGCGCCGCTGCCGTCGCGGCCATCGCACGTGCCCGGCCTGGAGGGGTGCTGGTGCACTGCGGGCTCGGGCGGGATCGGACCGGGCTCATCGTCATGCTGGTGCTGGCGCTGGCCGGAGTCGCGCCTGAGGACATCGCCGCTGACTATGAGTTGAGTGCGGCTCGACTGCCTCCCTTGTTCCGGGCCCTTGGTATGGCGGATCAAACTGAGGAGATCCGGCGGATTCTTGCTCGTAAGGGCACTACTGCTCGGGATGCGCTTCTCGACGCGTTGGACGGGCTGGATGTGGAGAAGCATCTGCGGGCAGCGGGGCTTACCGATGGGGATGTGGCTGCGCTTCGTGCACGGCTGATCGGTCTGCCTGACTCTTAGCTCTGCGCTGCACTGCTGGGGCGACTGTCTGGTGCTTGTGCTCCGGGCTCCACCGGCTGGCGCTCGATCCGTCGCTCAACCTCGCTTCCCCCGGCCGGTTGGACGGTTGGCGTGTTCACGGCAGGACGATGGTCGAGGCCAGGCCGGCCACCACTGGGATGATGCCGAGGAGTACGAACGCCGGTAGGAAGCACAGGCCCAGCGGTGCCACTGCTTTCACGCCCACTTTTCTCGCGGCGGCGACCGAGGCTGCTCTGGATGCTTCTCTGGCGTCGTCGGCCAGGCGGGTCAGTACGTCGGCTACTGGGGCGCCGCTCTGAGCGGCTCGGCTCATGGCTCTGGACAGGTTGCCCATCGACGGTTCTTTGGCCAGGTAGGCCCAGGTGGGTTCCGGATCGGCGCCCAGGCGTAGTTGGGTGCTGACCCACATCAGGCGCTCGCCCAAGGGGCCGCCGATTGCGGTCGCGGCGATCTCGGTGGCGGCGCTCACCGGGCGTCCTGCTCGGAGGCAGGCCGTCATCAGGTCGGCGGCGAAGGGGAGGTCGGCGGTGATCCTGCGCTGATCGTCCTTGGAGTGGGATGGGGCTTTGCGGTGTAGGTAGAGGGCCACGGCCGGGGCGATGAGTGCGCCGGCCATCAGGCCCGGGATGCCGCCGATCAGGACTGCGGCGAGCAGTCCCGTGCCTGCTGCCGGGAGGGTCGCTCTCTTCGTGAGGCGGCGCTTGGTGGGCTCCGACCAGGTGGGGTCTGGGGCTGGTGGATGGGCGGGGTCTTGCTCGGGTACGGGGTGGGCGCTGCTCGGTTGTGGGCGTAGGCGGGCGAGGCGTTCAGCGGGTGTCCGTGGGGAGACCCAGAGCCATGCGGACATGGCGGCACACAGGGCTGACAGCAGAGGAAGCATCGGTGGGTCCAGGTTGGGCGGATGGGCGGTAGTCAGCGGTCAAGTGAGCTAGGAGTGTGCGGTTGGGAGTTGTGCTGCTGGGTTGAGAGCTTGAGGTCGCGGGTCGAGCGAGGGCTGGAGGCCATGGGTCCGGCAAGAGGTGAAGGTCGCGGGGTCCGAGCAAGAGCTGCAGGTTGCGGGTCTGGGCAGGGGCTGGAATCGAGGTTTAGGCAGGGCTGGAGATTGAGGTTGGGGCTTCAGGCTTCTGAGGTTGCGCTAGATGTCGGGTCGGCTGGACGTCGCGGGCTGGGGTCAGACCTCCGAAGTTGAGGGCTGGGGTCGAGTCTTGGGCGTTGCGGCTGTGGTCAGGCTTGAGCGTCGCAGGCTCAGGACAAGCTTGAGCGTTACGGGTTGAGCTTCCGTGTTACGGGTTGAGGTCAGGATTGGGCTTGGGTGGCCATGCGGTTGGTCCACAACAGGCCGCAGACGTCCAGGGTCACGCCGGCTACCAGGCACATCAGGCCCGGGATGCTGCCGAACAAGAAGCTCAACGGATGCATGTTGAGCGCGGCGGCCATGAGGAGGCCCAGGGCGGGGAGGATGGCGAGCATCCTGGCCGTGGTGCGGGGACCGGCCAGTTGAGCGGCCACATCCTCGCGGTGGGCTTGGGCGGCTCGTAGGGTCTGCGCCACTCTGTCGATGAGGGCGGCCATGCCCGCGCCCACCGTGGTACCGACCTCCCAGCACGCTGCCAGTTGATGCAGGCCCTCGCCGCCCTGCGGTGGAGCGGCCGCTCTGAGGGCTGCTGAGACGTCACCGCCGTCTCTTGCTGCGGCGATGACAGGGCGGAGGAGGTCGGGGTCGGGGACATCCACTGCGGCTATGGCTCTGGTCGTCGACTCTGCCGGGGTGCGTCCAGCGGAGAGCTCTGCTGACAACGCCTGGCACAGTTCGATGCACGCCTTTCGCCAGGCTTCGGCTCGGCGGGTGGGGCTGGGGCGAGCGAACAGCCTGGACAGCGACGGTCGGGGGCGGTGTGCAGGCTGGTTCGCGGTCAGCAGTCTTGTCAGGCGAGTGGTGGCTGTGGTGGGGGCTGTCCACAGCCAGAGTGCACAGGCTGTAGACAGCGCGGCCAGCAGGGCGTTGATCATCGGCGATTTCCAGATCGTCCCATGGGTGGTGGTCGTCCGCGGGTAGCGGTCGTCCGCGGGTAGTGGTCGTCCGCGGGTAGTGGTCGTCCGCGGGTAGTGCTCGTCCGCGGGTAGTGCTCGTCCGCGGGTAGTGGTCGTCTGCGGGTGGTGGTCGTCTGCGGGTGGTGGTCGTCTGCGGGTGGTGGTCGTCTGCGGGTGGTGGTTACTGCGCCGGTGCGACAGCGGGCCCCGGCGGTATTACCGGTTTCGGCGGAACTGCGCGGTCAGCGACGTGGTCGGCTCAGGAGCCGAGCCGCGCTGCTTCAGCGGGTTGCCCCAACGGTGCGGTCGGTGTCGGTCCGGCCACCGGGCCTCGGTGGGTTGGCCGATGGTGGTGAACCGGGCCGCCTTACAGCGACGGTCTGCGCCGACAGTGCGGTAGCCGCGATCGCGGTAGGCACGGTCGCGGTAGGCGCTGGTTCGGTCGCCCGCTTCGGGGGTGAAGCCGGTGGTGGTGGTGATGCAGGGTGCTGTGAGGCCGTAGTCCGGGGCGGCGGTGCAAAGGGCGGCGAGGGCGTGGGCTGGGGTGCTGGTGCAGGGGGCTGCGAGGGCGTGAGCTGGGGTGCTGGTGCAGGGGGCTGCGAGGGCGTGGGCTGAGGTGGTGGTGCAGGGGGCTGCCAGCGTGTGAGCTGAGGTGGTGGTGCGGCCTGCACCGGTGCCGCTGGTACCGGTGAAGCTGATAGCGGTGCCGCTGGTACGAGCCTGGCTGGTGACCGTGCGGCAGCTTCCCCTGGGCGACATGCGTTCTCCCGCGACGTCACACGCGTTTGTGCCGGATAGGCCGGTTGTGGCTGACCAGCAGTGGCTTGCGATAGCGGAGTTCTTTGTGGCGTTGCTGATGCGGTGGTGGTGGGTCGGTGTTGTGGGGTTTGGGTGCGGGTGGCCAGGGCTTCGTAGGCGGGGCCGGGGTGGGCGGTGCCCTGGGCGGTGAAGGTCAGGGCGGGGATGGATTCGACCAGGCCCGAGGGGGTTCTGGTGAGCAGGCAGATTTCGGCTATGCGCCTTCTGCCGTCTTGGCGGTCACGGGTCAGGTGGATGACAGCGTCCAAGGCGGCGGCCAGCTGGCTGTGGACCGCCTCCCTTGTCAGGCCGGCCGCACAGCCTAGGGCTTCGAGGCGGGGCGGTACGTCGGCCGCCGTGTTGGCGTGGAGGGTGCCGCAGCCGCCCTCGTGGCCTGTGTTGAGCGCGGCCAGGAGATCCACCACTTCCGAGCCCCGCACCTCGCCCACCACCAGGCGGTCAGGGCGCATTCTGAGCGCTTGCCGTACGAGATCGCGCAGGCCCACCTCGCCCGCACCCTCCAGGTTGGGTGGGCGGGTTTCCAGGCGCACCACGTGGGGGTGGAGGGGGCGCAGCTCGGCGGAGTCTTCCACCAGGAGGAGGCGTTCGCCCCGGTCGGCGAGGGAGAGCAGGGCGGAGAGGAGGGTGGTTTTGCCGGTTCCGGTGCCTCCGGTGACGAGGAAGGCGAGTCTCGCGGTGACCATGGCGGTCAGGATCGGGATGGCGGGTGGGGTGATGGTGCCGGCTTGGACGAGGTCGGACAGGGTGAAGGTGCGGCGGGGCGGTAGGCGCAAACTGATGCAGGTGCCGCCGGGGGCCACTGGTGGGAGCACGGCGTGGAGGCGTACTCCCCCTGGGAGGCGGGCGTCCACGTACGGGGAGGCGTCGTCGAGGCGCCTGCCCGCCGCCGTGGCGAGGCGCTGGGCGAGGCGGCGTACGGCTCCGTCGTCGGCGAACGTGATGGCGGTGCGGTGCAGGCCGGCGCCGTCGTCGATCCAGACCTCGCGGGGGCCGTTGACCAGGACGTCCGTCACGTCGGGTCGGGCCAGCAGCGGCTCCAGAGGGCCGGCGCCGATGAGGTCGGCGCACAGGGCACGGGCCACGGCGAGGATCTCGGCGTCCCCGTAGACGGCCTTTTCCGCTCTGAGCGCCACCGCCACCTGAGCCGCGGTCGGCTCGACGCCTGCCCTGGCCAGGCGTACGCGAACGGCCTCCACCAGTTCGGGAGAGACGGACTCAGCAGGAGCGGCCGGGCCACCGTTCATGCGGCCACCAGCGGTGGGAGCGGTACTCATGCCACGGGGAGCGGTCGGGTCAACGGTCATGCGGCCGGGTGCGGGCAAGTCGGCGTTCATGTGGTCGGGAGCAGTCTGTGCGGCGTTCGTGCGGCGGAGAGCAGTTGGGGCGGTGCTCAGGCGGCCTGCGGTGGTCGGGGCGGTGCTCATGCGGGTGGGAGTAGGTCGCGGAGTAGGGACGTGCACAGTGCGCCGAGCACCGTACGGGGGCCCAGTCTGGGGAGCTCGCCCCGATTGAGGGTGGCGGTGAGTCTGGGCTGGTCGGCGAGGGTGCCGGCGGAGGGGATGCCCAAGGAGGAGACGGCCAGGTCTTCGTCCAGCACACCGGGGCGCAGGACGGCGCGGACGTCGAGAGTGTGCTTGCGTACCTCGGAAAGCACCTGGACGGTGGAGAGGATGCCGCGTACGTCGGCAGGCGCCACCGCGAGGGTGGTCTTGGCCCTGGCGAGGGCCTCCGTCGCGGCGGGGTCGAGGTGCCGGGGAAGGTCGACGACCACAACGTCGAACCCCCGCCGGCCCGCTTCCAGGACCGAGCGCATGGCCTGTGCGGGGATCGGGGCGACCTCGCCCCGGTGGAAGGAGAGCACGGCCAGGTCTCCGAACGATGGGAGCGCCGCCTGGAGGGCGCTGGAGCTGATCCTGCCCTCCCGCGCCACCAGATCGCCCCAGCGGGAACCCTTGGCCTCCTCGTGGCCCAGGAGGGCGTCTATGCCTCCGCCCAGCGGGTCGGCGTCTATCAGGAGGGTACGGAGGCGGTCGCCCGAAGCTCGAAGCGCCAGGCAGGCCGCCAGGACGCTCGCGCCCGCCCCTCCCCTGCCGCCGATCACGCAGATGATCGAACCAGATCGAGGGTCGGGCTCCATCGCGTCGGCCAGGCGGTCGACGAGGCGGCGTTCGTCGGCGGGGAGGGTGAGGACGGTCTGCGCTCCTACCGCCACGCATTTTCGCCACGTGTCAGGGTCGTCCGGGGCTCTGGTGACCAGCAGGACCTGGTCGCGGGACGGAGGTGAGGTGGCGGCCACGGCGTCCGCCTGGTCCGCGCCGATGGCGATGAGCGGGGCCAGGTTCCAGAACGGGCGGGCGGCGGCTGGGGCGTGTGCCACGTCCAGCTGGGCTCCGGCGGCGGCCGCTATGCGGACGAGGTCGTCGAGCAGGGCGTGGTCTTCGGTGATGACCAGAGGGCGGTGCATGGTCGGGTCGGCCTCCCGGGTGGTTCTTACGGGTGGTTCTTACGGGTGGTTTCAGGTGGTCTCGGTGGTCTCGGGCGACATCGGGCGATCTCGGGCGACCTCGGGTGGTCTCAGGCGATCTCGGGTGACCGCTCGGGCTGTCTCGGGTGATCGCTCGGGTGATCGCTCGGGTGGTCTCGGGTGGTGCTCGTCGTGGGAGGTCCGAGCTTCGTCGAGCGGGGCGGGGTTGCGTAGGGCCGAACGGGGTTCTGGGGATGGCGGCCTGGCTGGTCTCCCTCTCCTGTGGATGCGTCTGTCCCCTGTGGATGCGTCCGGGCGTGCGGGTGTCCGCAGGCATAGGGGTGTCCGGGGGCATGGCGGTTCCCGCGGCACGGTGGTTCCCGCAGCACGGTGGTTCCCGCAGCACGGCGGTCCTCCGCGGCACGGCGGTTCCCGCGGCACGGAGGTCCTCCGCGGTGGCAGTGGTGGCGGTGCTCGTGCTCGTGCTCGTGAAGACGGTGTCGGTCCCCGCAGGTTGAAGTGTTCTCCGTGGGACCGTGTCGGTCCTGGCGCGGCGGCTCAGGGGCTCCAGGGTGCCCCTCCGTACGAAAGCTCTGGGACGCCCCTCCGTACGAAAGAACGGCTCGGCTCGCGAAAGCGGAAGCGCCGCATCGCTCGGGCGAGCGGGGCGCAGCGCGCGGCGGCAAGGCAGCGGGAAAGGCGTCAGGAGGCCCGAGGAAAAGGGGCGACCCCCGCCGGGGGGAGAGCGGGGGTCGCCTGATCGGTCCGGCTCCGGGGGGGTAGAGCCGGTCCCGTTTCAGAAGAAAGCTTTCATCACTAGACCGGAGCCTGGCAAGGGACTCGCAAAGCCATCCCGAGCAAGACCGCTCCAGTTTCGGGCGATACCACCGTATGCTGCCCGATCCACTCGAGTTTCGTCGAGGAGCAATCTGGAATTTCCGCCAAGTTTTTTCGTCCTGGCATAACGATCACATAAAGATGGTCACGGAGAGTGACCGAACGGCTGGCGCGACCCATGGATGAGTAAAGGTCTTGGGGCCAGGGCTTCCCATCTGCGCGGATTGGACATAGAACGGTGTTACGGACCACCTTGTCCGGGTGCATCGACCGGGTACCCACGCGCGACCAGCCGCGGGAGGCGCGTCGTGACGGGCTTGTCCCGCTCCGACGGAAGAAGGTGCACGCTTGGTAACCCGGTGCGATGCACGGCCGACGGCGTCTCGTGACAGGGACGCCGTCCGCTATGTGCGATCCCCCTTGGTGCCGGATCAGCCCCGCTGCATGGCCTCACAGATTGCAGTCGTCTCGCGAACGCCCAGGCTTACCGCAGAGGCACAGTGCTGTACCCAGGCGGCGACGCCCTCCTTGGTGCCCGTCAGGTACGCCCTGAGCGCGTCCGCGTAGGGCAGCTCCAGATGCCCCACCTCGACCGCCACCAGCGACTTGGGGTCCAGGCCGTACTCGACCAGAGTCAGCCTCCCCGCCGCCCGGGCGACGACGCCGTCGGCCGTGCCGAAGGGGCGCAGCACCGCCAGCTCCCCATGCACCACGGCGGCGAGCACGATCGCGGGGGCCTTCGTGGGGCGTTCAAGCAGCGTGAACAGGGTCTCCATACGGGCCGTCGTGTCCACGACGCCCGGCGCCGGGCCCAGCGAGAGCGGATCCGGGGCCTCGTCCACCGATCGGGGACGTCCCAGGCCCTCCTGGTCGGTCAGGCCGGCGGCGGCCACCGTGTGCAGCCTGGCGAGCACCTGCCTGGGAGCCTTGCGCCAGGTCTGCCCCAGGCGGCCCATCTCGGCCGACGCGCGCAGCGCCCCCTGGACCAGCGGGTCGTGCACCTCGTCGCGGCGCAGGGCGTCGAGGGGTACGTCCGTGCCCTCGATGGCGGCCGACGCACGGGCCCCACGCAGGGACGACTCCGCGGACACCGCCGGGCTGGCGCGGCGCAGGACGCGGTGCCGGTAGAGCCGGTCCACGGCCTGCCGGGCCTCGTCCACCGCCTCGGGCACGCCGGGGAACTGGGCGATGACGGCCAATGGGTCACTCACGTCCCCGACCTTACCTGCGAGTAAGGGGCCTGCAGGACCTCGCGTGGTGCGTTGTGCTCATGTGCAGCCGTACGGACCGGTGGGCGCCACATCATGCAGGCGCGCGGGCACGAACGTGTAGCCGACGCCCGGCCGACGTGTAACTGACGCGTGGCGGGTATGCAGACGTGCATGCGCGCAGGTGCACGCCTCGCGGTGCACATGTGCATCGCCGCTTGTCAGAGGTGCGCGGGAAGCTGGGAGGCTGGCGCAGGAAGCTGGGAGGCTGGCGCGCAGGAAGCTGGGAGGCTGGCGCGCAGGAAGCTGGGAGGCTGGCGCGCAGGAAGCTGGGAGGCAGGTGCGCAGGAAGCCGGGGGTGGGTCGCACCACGATGTGCAGGCGGGCCCTCGGACGGGGGGTTTCCCCTGGTTTCAGTGGGGACATGGGCCAGAGCAAGGCGGGGCGAGGCGGTGCGGACCGGAGTGGCTACCGTTGCGTACGGTAGGCCCATGGGAAGGTCGAACGGGCCCGAGAAACGCCCGCAGAGCGCCCATGACCGACGATCCAGGCATTACCCGCGCCACGCCCGCACCGTTGTCCGGATCCCCGAAAACCACCACAAGGGGGACCCATAAAGGATGTTGATTCCCCGGTCCCCGCATTCTGAAGATTTCAGGATGACAACGTTTCAATAGCGTTTGTCATGCGCGCAGATAACCCGCCGACCCGCCGCGCCGCACGGTACGGACCTGTCTAGACCTCTTGTGTACGGAGGCCGTGAGCTGGTGAAGTGGGACACGAACCTATCCATTCTGGCCATAGAAGGAGCACGAGGTGGCCCCGGAGACCGCTGGTAACGAAACCCAGGCGCTGTCCAACCTGCTGCAGGAGAATCGCCGGTTCGAACCGCCGGCTGACCTGGCGGCGGCCGCGAACGTGACCGAAGCCGCGTACGGCGAGGCCGCAGCGGATCGTCTCGCGTTCTGGGAGCGCGCGGCCGATCGGCTCACCTGGGCCAAGAAGTGGGACAAGACTCTTGAGTGGAACGCGCCGTTCGCGAAGTGGTTCGTGGGCGGTCAGCTGAACGTCGCCTACAACTGCGTGGACCGCCACGTCGAGGAGGGGCGCGGGGACAAGGTCGCCTACTACTGGGAGGGCGAGCCAGAAGGCGACACCCGTACGCTGACCTACAGCGACCTGCAGCGCGAGGTCAGCAAGGCCGCGAACGCGCTGCAAGAGCTGGGCGTCGGCAAGGGCGACCGGGTGGCGATCTACATGCCGATGATCCCCGAGCTGCCCATCGCGATGCTCGCCTGCGCCCGCATCGGGGCGATCCACTCGGTGGTGTTCGGCGGGTTCTCGGCCACGGCGCTGAAGAGCCGGATCGACGACGCCGACGCCAAGGTGGTCATCACGGCCGACGGCGGCTACCGCAGGGGCAAGCCGTCCGCGCTGAAGCCGACGGTGGACGAGGCGGTCGCCGAGTGCCCGCAGGTGGAGCACGTCGTCGTCGTACGGCGTACCGGCCAGGAGATCTCCACCACCGACAAGGACATCTGGTGGCACGACCTGGTGGACCGCCAGAGCGACCAGCACGAGGCGCAGCCGCACGACGCCGAGGACCCCCTGTACATCCTCTACACGAGCGGCACCACCGGCCGGCCGAAGGGCATCCTGCACACGACCGGCGGCTACCTGACCCAGACGGCCTGGACGCACCACGCGGTCTTCGACCTCAAGCCGGAGACCGACATCTACTGGTGCACGGCCGACATCGGCTGGGTGACCGGCCACTCCTACATCGTGTACGGCCCTCTCGCCAACGGCGCCACCAGCGTCATCTACGAGGGCACGCCGGACACCCCGCACCGCGGCCGGTTCTGGGAGATCGTGCAGAAGTACAAGATCACGATCCTCTACACGGCGCCGACGGCGATCAGGACGTTCATGAAGTGGGGCGACGACATCCCCGCCAAGTACGACATGTCCAGCCTGCGCATCCTGGGCTCGGTCGGCGAGCCGATCAACCCCGAGGCGTACGTCTGGTACCGCAAGCACATCGGCGGCGACCGCTGCCCCGTCGTCGACACCTGGTGGCAGACCGAGACCGGCGCCATCATGATCAGCCCGCTGCCCGGCGTCACCGCCGCCAAGCCGGGCGCCGCCATGCGCCCGCTGCCCGGCATCAGCGCCGACGTGGTGGACGACCAGGGCAACAGCGTGCCGGACGGCGGCGGCGGCTTCCTCGTCGTCCGCGAGCCGTGGCCGTCCATGCTCCGTACGATCTGGGGCGACGACCAGCGCTACATCGACACGTACTGGAGCCGCTTCGAAGGCATGTACTTCCCCGGCGACGGCGCCAAGAAGGACGAGGACGGCGACCTGTGGCTGCTGGGCCGCGTGGACGACGTCATGCTCGTCTCCGGCCACAACATCTCCACCACCGAGGTGGAGAGCGCGCTGGTCAGCCACCCGAAGGTGGCCGAGGCCGCGGTGGTCGGCGCGACCGACCCGGTGACCGGCCAGGCCATCGTGTCGTTCGTGATCCTGCGCGGCGGCGCGGAGGAGAGCGAGGACATCGCGACCGAGCTGCGCAACCACGTGGCCAAGACGCTCGGCCCGATCGCCAAGCCGCGCCAGATCCTGGTGGTGCCCGAGCTGCCCAAGACCCGCTCCGGCAAGATCATGCGGCGCCTGCTGCGCGACGTGGCCGAGAACCGCAGCATCGGCGACGTCACCACGCTGGCCGACAGCACGGTGATGGACCTGATCTCGCAGAAGCTCCCGTCCGCCAAGTCCGAGGACTGAGCCTCCTCAGGTTCCACGTGAAACGGCCGCTCCCGGCGCACGCAGCAGCACAGCGCGCGCCGGGCAGCGGCCGTCGCGGTTTCTCAGAACGTCGAACCCCACTGATCAGAACGTCGAACCCCACTGAGGGGGCGAAGCCGCAGCCCGCCGCCCCGAGCGCTATCTTGTCCGATCAGGTAGTTCTGGGAGTGATGGCGGAACCGTGCTCGGTAAGTTCCTCGGCGTGTTCGGCGGCGCCTGGCGGCCCTCGTGGCCCGGCCTGGCGAGACTGTCGAAGGAGCAGGCACGGCGGCGGTGCTGCTTGACACGCGGGTACGCAAGCGTCGCGCTGATGATGTTTGACACGGCCAACCGGCCTCGATAGGAGACGTTCATGCCGCAGACTCCCGAGGAAGAATCGCTGGGCTCGCTGGTCGCCCAGGCGAGCAGTCACATCTCGGCCTTGATCCGCTCGGAGATCGAGCTGGCCAAGGCCGAGTTCAGGTTCGACGCCAAACGGGTGGGCACGGCGGTGGGGATGTTCGCCGGAGCCGCGTTCATGGCGCACCTGTGCCTGATCCTCGCCTCGTTCACGATCGCGTACGCGCTGGCCCAGGTGATGCCGCACTGGCTGGCCTTCCTCATCGTGACGGTGCTGTACTTGCTGGTGGCGGGCCTGGCGGTGCTGTTCGGCGTGCGCCGGCTCAAGGGCCTGGCCGGGATGAAGCGGACCACGAGATCGATCAAGGGGCTGAAGGAGATCGCCACGCCCGACGAGCAGGAGCGGAGCCGGCGCTCGCCCCCGATCGGGAGCCGGTGACCCGCGATGGCACCTGACGAGTCGGTCGTCCACATCGAGGGCCCGTGGACGCACCGCGCGGTGCACGCGGGCGGCACCCGCTTCCACGTGGTCGAGGCGGGCGAAGGCCCGCTGGTGCTGCTGCTGCACGGGTTCCCCCAGTTCTGGTGGACGTGGCGGCACCAGCTCGTGTCGCTGGCGCGGGCGGGTTATCGCGCGGTCGCGGTCGATCTCCGGGGGTACGGCGGCAGCGACAAGCCGCCGCGCGGCTACGACCTGCCGACGCTGGCGACCGACGCGACGGGCCTGATCAGGGCGCTCGGCGAGACCGGCGCGATCGTGGTGGGCCACGACTGGGGCGGGCTGCTGGCCTGGACGATGGCCGTGCTCGACGCCAAGTGCGTGCGCCGCCTGGTCGTGGTCTCGGCCCCGCATCCGCTGCGGCTGCGCAGCGCGCTGGTCACCGACCCGTTCGGTCAGCTCAAGGTCAGCGCGTGGCGGCTGGGCTTCCAGCTTCCGCTGCTGCCGGAGTACCGGCTCACCCGGCGGGACGCGGCGCTGGTGGGGCGGCTGCTCGACACCTGGTCGCGGCCGGGGTGGCCGGGGCCGGATGAGTCGCGTACGTACCGGGAGGCGTTCCGCATCCCCGCCGTGGCGCACTCGGCGCTGGAGTACCACCGCTGGTTCGGCCGCTCGCAGCTGCGCCCCGACGGGCGGCGTTACGCCCGGCTCATGCGTACCGAGATCGAGGCCCCCACGCTGCAGCTGCACGGCGCGCTCGACCCGAGCGTGCTGCCGCGCACGGCGCAGGGGTCGAGCCGCTACGTGGCGGCTCCCTACCGGTGGCGGCTGCTCGAAGGCGCCGGCCACTTCCCCCACGAGGAGATCCCCGACGTGTTCGACACCGAGTTGCTCGGTTGGCTGAACGACCCGGAGCCCGACCGATGAGAGACCGCGATCCCGACGGCAGGCCGCGTAACGCCAGGCCGCGCGACGCGTACGGCCGGCCGCTGCCCTACGGCTCGCAGGGCATGCCGCGCGTCCCCGACGACTACGCCCCCACCACCGAGCAGGCCCTGGCCGACGGCCGCCGCTTCCTTGAGCAGGGCCTGCCGTTCAACGCGCACGAGGTGTTCGAGGGCCGCTGGAAGTGCGCGCCCGACGACGAGCGTGACCTGTGGCAGGGGCTCGCGCAGATCTGCGTCGGGCTGACGCATCTGCAGCGGGGCAACGGGCGCGGCGCGGTGACGTTGTTCAGCAGGGGCGCGGCCAAGACGCAGTCGTACGGCGGCGCGTACGACGAGGTCGGCAAGGCGGCCTCGAACCTGACCCAGGACAGCGACCCCGGCGCGGCCATCGCGCTGATCCTGGCCAAGCTGCCCCGTTAGTCGCACTTACGGGTGCTGGCGGGCGTGGTGTCGTTGCGGCCGGCCGCCGCGTCGGGGGCGACCTCCTCGGCCGTCAGCACGTAGCCGGTCTGCTCCTCGTTGATGGCGGCGGCGAAGATCACGCCGTAGACCTTGCCCTCGGGGGTGAGCAGCGGGCCGCCGGAGTTGCCCGGCAGCACCTGGCCGCGGATCACGTAGACCTTCCGCCTGACCGTGGTGTCGCGGTAGATGTCGGGGCCCTCGGCGTCGAGCTGGCCGCCGATCCTGGCGGGCTCGGCGGTGAAGCCCTTGCCCTTGGGGAAGCCGGCGACGATGGCGCTGTCGCCGCGCGAGCCGTCGCCGTCGAAGGCGAGCTGGGGCAGGTCGAGGCCGGGCACGTAGAGGATGGCGATGTCGCGGCGCGGGTTGTAGCGGACGACGGTGGCGGTGTGGCGGTTGTCGGAGGCGTCGATGACCTCGAGGTTGCGGGTCACGCCGGCCACGACGTGGGCGTTGGTCATGATGCGGCCGGGCGCGTAGACGAAGCCGGTGCCCTCGATGTGCTTGTTGCAGCTTTCGGCGTTGCCCTGCACCTTGACGATGGCGCGGCGGGCGCGCCGCAGCTCGGCGCCCTGCAGCACGCTCTGGTCGGGCGGCTGCACGTCGATGAGCCAGGCGCCGATCGCGTCGAAGACCGGCGGGAACTCCGAGCGGTCGATGAACTTCTTGAACGGCTGCTGCCAATTGCGCGCGGCCTGCGGGATGGCGTCGTCGACGGTGGTCAGCAGCGCGGAGTTCTTCACCTGGTCGACGAGCGGGGTGAAGGACGTGGAGACGATGAGCGAGCCGATCAGCCAGGCGATGACCAGCACCGACAGCGCGCTGGCGAACGTGCCGCCGACCGCGTCGGCCACCTTGGCCGGCTCCCACGTGACGTGGCTGCGGACGACGGCCCCGAGCGTGGACGAGGCGAACTGCCCGATCGTCGCCGCGAGGAACACGATCACGATGGCCAGCAGCGCCTGCGGGGTGTCGCCATCGACCAGGGCCTTGGCGATGGGAGGCGCGATGAACACGCCGAGCACGGCGCCGCCCACGAACCCCACGAAACTCATCGCCCCGATGATGAAGCCCTGGCGGTAACCCGAGACGCCGAAGGCGATCACCAGGCCGATCAGAATGAGGTCAAGCAGATCACCGCGCACGCTTCAAAGCTAACCAGCAAGTGGGTCAAGTGTGCACGTGTTCGATCAGGATGGCGTCACCCCGCTGGCTACCTTGAGCGGTATGCCGCCGGACGGGGGAACAGTGCGCGAACTCATCCAGGCAGCTCTGCGTGACACCGATCCCGATGGGGCCCTGCGCTGGCACGTGATCTCGTTGCTGCGCGAACGGGGCGACCTGGAGTCGTTCATCGAGGCCAGGCGGCTGTGCGCCGCCGACAGCGTCGCCGAACGGTTGCTCGGCGTGGACATCATGGGCCAGTTGCGCCCCTTCGTGGACCGTACGCTTCCCGTGCTGCGCTATCTGGCGGCCAGCGAGGACGACGCGATGGTGCTGTACTCGGTGCTGATCGCCTTCGGGCACCTGGCGGACCCGCGCTCGCTCCCGTCGGTGATCGAGCTGGCGGCGCACGATGATCCCAGGGTGCGGTACGGCGCCGCGTACGCGCTGCAGCACGTGCTGGGCGAGCCGCCGGACCGCGCCGGGCTTGAGACGCTGCGGGCGCTCGCCGGCGACGAGGACGCCGACGTGGCCGGCTGGGCGGCCCTGGGCGTGGCGCTCAGGTCGGGAGCCTAGGCGGCTACTCAGCGGGTGCTGAGCCTGACGGCATCGGGCGGCAGCTCCTCAACCCGCGTCGAGTCCCACGGACGTTCGAGACCGCCCTCGCGCAGCACGGTGTCGAGGATCATCGCGGTGAACCCCCACACCAGCATCCCCCGCACCCGGAACGCGGGCCCCGGCAGGCCGCCGCGCGGGTGGCGGAGCATGAGGCGGTTGGCCGGATCGACCAGCTCGGCGATCGGCACCCGCTCGACGGAGTCGACCTCGTCGGGCGAGGCCGCGTGCACCGCGGACGGCTCGCGCCACCAGGCGATCACCGGCGTGACGCGGTTGTCGCTGTAGGTGAGGTAGAGCTCGGGCATCGTGCAGATGACGTGGACCCCGCGCGGGTCGGCGCCGGTCTCCTCCTCGGCCTCGCGCAGCGCGGCCTCGATCGGCCCGGCGTCCTCGGGATCGACGCCGCCGCCCGGGAAGGCCGGCTGGCCCGCGTGATTGCGCCCGCGCGTGCTGCGCTGGATGAGCAGCACGTCGGGGCCGTTGGGCCCCTCGCCGAACAGCATGAGCACCGCGGCGGCCCGCCCGCGCCCGTCCGGTGGCCGGAGGGGGAGTGGGACTCTGATCCGCTGCGCTTGCGCCGCCAGTCGCTCCAGCCATTCGGGCACGTGGGTCACGCATCCTCCAACACGCGGTGGTACCGATCACTTCCCCGGGTCAGGAGAACGGGCCGGATCTGACGAGCTTCTCCGCCTGTGCGGGGTCGGTGGGCCCGGTGCCGTACGAGGGGCACAGCGCGGCCAGCGGGCACACCCCGCACGCGGGCCTGCGGGCGTGGCAGATGCGGCGGCCGTGCCATATCACCCGGTGGGAGAAGATCGTCCACTCGCTCTTGGGCAGCAGCTCGCCCACGGCGTGCTCGATCTTGACGGGGTCGGTCTCCTCGGTCCAGCCGAAGCGGCGTACCAGCCGCTGGAAGTGGGTGTCGACGGTCAGGCCCGGCACTCCGAAGGCGTTGCCGAGCACCACGTTGGCCGTCTTGCGGCCCACGCCGGGCAGCGTGACCAGGTCTTTCAGCCTGCCGGGCACCTCGCCGCCGTAGCGCTCGCAGATGGCCTGCGCCATGCCGATGATGCTGTTGGTCTTGGCGCGGAAGAAGCCGGTGGAGCGGATGATCTCCTCCATCTCCGCGCGGTCCGCCGCGGCGTAGTCCTCCACCGTGGGGTACTTCGCGAAGAGCACGGGGGTCACCATGTTGACCCGCTTGTCCGTGCACTGCGCGGACAGGATGGTCGCGACCAGCAGCTCGAGCGGGTTGGAGAAGTCGAGCTCGCAATGGGCGTCGGGGTAGGTCTCCGCGAGGATGCGGTTCATCCTGCGCGCCCGCCGGACCAGGGCGAGCCGGCTCTCCGGTTTGCGCCCCGCCGCTTTCGTCGCCGCGTTCGTCGCCATGCCGCAAGAGTAGAAGCTTCCGGGGACGGTTGAACCCATGTCAGGCGCTCAGAACGGCGGCGGCCTCGGCCGACGACCCGTGGCACACGGCCGGTCGAGCTCGAAAGGTGGTCCCGGTCACGATCCGGGAACGGACGTCCGGTACCTTTCCCTCCTGACCCTCCCGGACTTCACAAGTCCGGACAAGGCACAACCACTCTGGCGTTCCCCTAACCTGTAGACGCACGCCTGGAGTGGGGTGAGTCACAATGGCAGCAGAGGAGGCAGAGTGAACACCGAAGATGTGCTGGGCAAGGCCCCCCTGTTCGCCGCGCTGGACCGCGAAAGCGCCGCGGCGCTGCGCACGAGCATCACCGAGGTCCAGCTGTCCAAGGGACAGACGCTCTTCCACGAGAACGAGACCGGCGACCGGCTCTACGTCGTGCTCGAAGGCAAGATCAAGCTGTCCCGCACCTCCCCCGACGGGCGTGAGAACCTGCTCAGCGTGCTCGGGCCGAGCGAGATGTTCGGCGAGCTGTCGCTGTTCGACCCGCGGCCCCGTACGGCCACGGCGACGGCGCTGACCGAGGTCCGCCTGGCCGGCCTCGGCCACGACGACCTGCGCCCCTGGCTGACCGGCCGTCCCGAGGTGGCGCTCCACCTCCTCCGCGCGCTGGCCCAGCGGCTGCGCCGCACCAACGACGTGCTGGCCGACCTGGTCTTCACCGACGTCCCCGGGCGGGTGGCCAAGCAGCTTCTCGACCTCGCCGAGCGGTTCGGCACCAAGACCGAGGACGGCCTGCGGGTGCACCACGACCTGACCCAGGAGGAGCTGGCGCAGCTCGTCGGCGCCTCCCGCGAGACGGTCAACAAGGCCCTCGCCGACTTCGCCGGACGCGGCTGGCTGCGCATCGAGGCCAAGGCCGTGGTCATCCTCGACGTCGAGCGCCTGCGCAACCGTTCGCGCTAGCGCCCGTCGAGGTAGTCGAGCTGGGCGGCCACCGACATCTCGGCGGCCGGCCAGAGCGAGCGGTCGACGTCGGCGTACACGATCTTGACGATCTGGCGCGGCGTGCGCGCGCCCTGTTCGCGCGCCGCCCTGATCTGGTCGAGCCGCTGCCTGCGGTGTGCGATGTAGCCGTCGAGCGCGCCGATCGGGTCGGGCAGCACCGGGCCGTGGCCGGGTAGCAGCGCCCGCGCCTCCAGGCTTTCGGCGGCGGCCCTGAGCTTGTCGAGGCTGCGCAGGTAGTCGGCGAGGCCGCCGTCGCGGGCGACGATCGTGGTGCCCCTGCCCAGCACGGTGTCGCCGGTCAGCATCGCCCGATCGGCGGGCAGCCAGAAGCACAGCGAGTCGAACGAGTGGCCGGGCGTGCCGTACACCCGGATCTCCAGGTCGCCGACGGCCACCACGTCGCCGTCGGCGAGCCCCTCGTCGCCGAGGCGGTGACGAGGGTCGAGGGCGCGTACGGGCGCGTTCACCATCTGAGCGAACGCCTTCGCCCCTCCGCTGTGGTCGAAGTGGCCGTGGGTGAGCAGGATCGTGGTGACCCGCCGCTCCCCCAGATGGTCGCGTACGCGCCGCAGGTGGCCCTCGTCGTCCGGCCCCGGATCGACCACGATGACCTCGTCGCCGGTGCCGATCACCCACGTGTTGGTGCCGTCGAGCGTCATCACCGACGGGTTGGGCGCGAGCAGGTTCTCCGCGTGCTCGGTGCGCGAGCCGTCGGGCGAGCCGATCGGGATGTACAGGCCGCTCATGACGCCACCACCAGCCGCAGCTCGCCGTCCACCTCGACGGCCCTCGGCATGATCGTCACGATGTCGCGCGGCGTCGCCAGCACCTCCGCCACGTCGGCGCAGCCGGCCAGCTCGCTCAGCGTCCGGTACGTCGGCGGCATCAGGAAGATCTCGCCCCGGTGCGCCAGCTCGACGGCCTCGGCCGGCCGCTGCCAGACGACCCGGTCGGCCTCGCCGCCCACGTCGCGGGTGCGCTGGCCTTCGGGCAGCACGGCGACGAAGAACCGGGTGTCGAACCGCCTGGTCTCGACCTCCGGCGTGATCCAGTGCGCCCACGCCTTGAGCAGGTCCGTACGCAGCACCAGCCCCCGCCGGGACAGGAACTCGGCGAACGACAGCGAGCGGTCGATCAGCGCGAGCCTGTCGGCCTCCCAGTCGTCGCCCGTCGTGTCGTCCACGACCGAGTCAGGTCCTGGACCGGCCAGCAGCACGCCCGACTCCTCGAACGTCTCGCGCACCGCCGCGCACACCAGCCCGCGCGCCACCGCCTCGTCCGCGTGCAGCACCTCGGCCCACTCGGCGGGCGACGGCCCGGCCCATGCGACCGCCTGGTCGGTGTCGCGCGCGTCGACCGAGCCGCCGGGGAAGACGTACGCGCCGGCGGCGAAGGCCATGGTGGCCTTGCGCCGCAGCAGATAGACCTGTGGATGGCCCCCGGGCCCCGGGCGCAGGAGCACCACCGTGGCGGCGTCCCGCGCCGGAACCGGCTGGAGCCGCCCGGCCATGACCTCCCTGGCCCGGGCGGCGAGCTCGGCTGGTAGCAGCATTCCCGGCATCGCGGTCACATGACCTCCTCTAGAACTTCACTCGGTCATGGTGACATATGCCCATTCAGCCGACTTCGGCGATCAGCTCCACCTCGACGGGAGCGTCCAGCGGCAGCGCCGCCACGCCCACCGCGCTGCGCGCGTGCCTGCCCGCCTCGCCGAACACCTCCGCGAGCAGGTCGCTGGCGCCGTTGGCCACCTGCGGCTGATCCACGAAGTCCGGCGCGCTCGCCACGAACACCACGACCTTCACGATCCGCCGCACCCGCGACAGCTCACCCAGCTCGGCCTTCAGCGCGGCCAGGGCGTTGAGCACGCACTGGCGGGCCGCCGCCTTGCCCTCGTCCACGCCCAGGTCGGCGCCGAGCTTGCCGGTCTGGTGCAGCTTGCCCTCCAGGATCGGCACCTGGCCCGAGGTGTAGAGCAGGTCGCCGGTGCGCACGGTGGGCAGGTAGGAGCCGACCGGCGTGACGGGCGGCGGCAGCGTGTATCCGAGCTCCTCGAGCTTCTGCTCAGGCGTCACTGCTTCTCCCTCTTGAAGTAGGCGACGAGCTGCTCGGGATTGGCGCCCTGCACGATCTGGACGAGCTCCCAGCCGTCGGCGCCGAAGTTGTCGAGGATCATCTTGGTGTTGTGAATCAGCACGGGTGCTGTCAGGTACTCCCACTTCTTCATGGGGGCAGCTTATTGTGAGCAATCTCAAATGGTGGTCGCAGGCTTTCGACAAGTGACCGTTCGGTAGCCTCAAGTCGTGGACTCGACGGACACACATTGGGCCGACGTGCGGCTTCATGTCGTCACCGGCAAGGGCGGCACGGGCAAGACGACCGTCGCCGCCGCCCTCGCCCTCGCGCTGGCCTCGGGCGGCCGCAAGGTGCTGCTCGTCGAGGTGGAGGGCAGGCAGGGCATCGCCCAGATCTTCGACCTGCCGCCGCTGCCGTACGAGGAGCGCAGGATCGCCGTCGCGCCCTCCGGAGGCGACGTCTACGCGCTGGCCATCGATCCAGAAGAGGCCATGCTCGAGTACATGGAGATGTTCTACGGGATGCGCCGGGCCGGCCGGGCGCTGACCAAGATGGGCATCGTCGACTTCGCCACCACCGTGGCCCCTGGCTTCCGCGACGTGCTGGTCACCGGCAAGACCAGCGAGGCCGTGCGCAGGCGCGGCAAGAACGGCCGCAGGGTCTACGACGCGGTCGTCATGGACGCGCCGCCCACCGGCCGCATCACCCGCTTCCTCAACGTCACCGAAGAGGTGGCCGGCCTGGCCAAGGTCGGGCCCATCAAGAACCACTCCGAGCTCGTCAAGGGCGTCGTGAAGTCCGCCGAGACGGCCGTGCACTTCGTCACCCTCCTGGAGGAGATGCCGGTCCAGGAGACCCTCGACGGCATCTCCGAGCTGCGCGCCGCCGGGCTGCCCGCGGGCGGCGTCTTCGTCAACATGGTGCGCGAGTCGCAGCTCCCCCAGCCCGTACTCGACGCCGCCGCCCAGGGCCGCTTCAACCCCGAGGAGCTGGTGCTCGGGCTCAAGGCCGCGGGTGTGGCCGACGGCGCGCAGGCCGGCGAGCTGGCCAGGGCGCTGGGCGAGGAGGTCGTCGAGCACGCGCACCGCACCGAGCTTGAGCGTGCCGAGCGCGAGACGCTGGCCGGAGCCGGGCTGCCCCGCTACGAGCTGCCGCTGCTCGCCGACGGCGTGGACTTGGCCGGCCTGTACGAGCTGGCAGAGAGCATGCGCACCCAGGGAGCAGCGTGAAAAAGCCCCCAGCACTCGACCTCGACGCCATCCTCGACGACCGGGGCACCAGGATCATCGTCTGCTGCGGCGCCGGCGGCGTGGGCAAGACCACGACCGCGGCGGCGCTCGGCCTGCGGGCCGCCGAGCGCGGCCGCCGCGTGGTCGTGCTGACCGTCGACCCGGCCAGGCGGCTGGCGCAGTCGATGGGGCTGACCGAGCTCGACAACACTCCGCGCCTGGTCAGCTCGCCCGAGGGCGGCGGCCAGCTCTACGCGATGATGCTCGACATGAAGCGTACGTTCGACGAGATCATCGAGGCGCACGCCGACCCTGAGCGGGCCCGCCAGATCCTGTCGAACCCCTTCTACCAGTCCCTGTCGTCCAGCTTCTCCGGCACCCAGGAGTACATGGCGATGGAGAAGCTGGGCCAGCTCCGCCGCTCGGACGAGTGGGACCTGATCATCGTCGACACGCCGCCGTCGCGGTCGGCGCTCGACTTCCTCGACGCGCCCGAGCGGCTCGGCCGGTTCCTCGACGGCCGCTTCATCCGGCTGCTGACCGCGCCTGCCAAAGCCGGAGGACGCAGTGCGTTCCGGCTGCTCAACGCCGGATTCGGGCTCATGGCGGGAGCGATGACCAAGCTGCTGGGCGCGCAGGTGATCAAGGACCTTCAGACGTTCGTCTCCGCGCTCGACGCCGTCTTCGGGGGGTTCAGGCAGCGGGCCGAGATGACGTACCGGCTGCTCCAGGCCCCTGGCACGGCCTTCCTCGTGGTCGCCGCGCCCGAGCGCGACGCGATGCGCGAGGCCTCCTACTTCGTGGAGCGCCTGGCCGAGGAGCGCATGCCACTGGCCGGTCTGGTGGTCAACCGGGTGCACGTCTCGCCCGCAGCCGGGCTTTCAGCCGCCCGCAGCGCCGCCGCCGCGGAGGACTTGGAGTCGAGGGGCGAGCACGAGCTCACCGCGGCCGTGCTGCGGCTGCACGCCGGGCGAATGCAGCTCGCCGCCCGCGAGAACCGCGAGCAGGAGCACTTCGTCTCGGCCCACCCCACGGTGCCCGTGGTGCAGGTCCGCGCCATGTCCGAGGACGTCCACGACCTGGCGGGGCTGCGCCAGATCGGGAACCTGCTGGCCACCGCATAGAAGTACGGCCGGCGGCGGCGCCGGCCGTACACGGTCGCCGGGCTGGGATCAGCCCGCGATCAGCTCATTGGTGCGTTCGTACTCGTTCTTGGCGGACTCGAGCAGGTCTCGCCACGAGGTGACGTCAGGGCGCCGTCGAAGCAGCGCGCGACGTTCCCGTTCGGTCATGCCGCCCCACACCCCGAACTCGATGCGGTTGTCCAGCGCATCGGCGAGGCACTCAGTGCGGACCGGGCAACCCCGGCAGATGAGCTTCGCCCTGTTCTGCGCGGCGCCCTGCACGAACAGGGCATCCGGATCCGCACCCTTACAGGCGGCACGGGAGGTCCAATCCGTGATCCACATTTTTCGACCCCACTCCCCTTAGGTGGTCAGTCGTCATTTGGGGCCGACGGGCGCGGGCGCCGAGCCTCCGTATTCAGTTGCCGCAGGGAGAACGTACGCAACCAGACGTTCGGGCCGACAGACCCCAGAGGACCAATTTCTCGCGGGTGATGTTGACCGGGAATGACTAGTCACCCCCGTCAGTCAAGGTGAAATGGTGTCCTGCTACCGATTCGGTCTGGGTTTCGACGTACTCTTAGAGACGTGCAAGCCCAGGGCAAACGTCGTTCCAACCCCATCCTCAGCGTCCTGCGCCTCCTCATCGCGGGCTCGGCGGCTGGGGTGCTCGCCGCCGCCGTGGCCCTTCCGGCGGTAGGCGGAGTGGGCATGTCGACCAAGACCGCAGTCGAGGGACTCAACCTCAAGCCCGAGGAACTCGACGAACCTCCTCTGCCGGAGCGCACCGAACTCTACGACGCGGACGGCAACAAGATCGCCCAGTTCTACTTCGAGAACCGGGAGTCCGTCACCCTCGACAAGGTCGCCCCGATCATGCGCGAAGCCCTGATCGCGATCGAGGACTTCCGTTTCTACCAGCACGGGCCGATCGATGTGGAGGGAACGGCCAGAGCGCTGATGAAGAATCTCACCAGCGGCGGCGTCACGCAGGGTGGATCGTCGATCACCCAGCAGTACGTCAAGCAGGTGCTGGTCAACAAGGCCGAGACGCCTGAGGAGCAGGCGGCGGCCATCGCGCCCACGATCTCGCGCAAGCTGACCGAGCTGCGCTACGCCATGGCGATCGAGGAGAAGTACACCAAGGACCAGATCCTGGAGAAATACCTCAACATCGCCTACTTCGGTGCGGGCGCCCACGGCATCCAGGCCGCCGCCAAGAGGTTCTTCGACAAGCCGGCCTCCAAGCTCAACCTGACCGAGGCCGCCACGCTCGCCGGCGCCGTGCAGAACCCGGCGCGCACCGACCCCAACGTCAGCGCCGAGTCGCGGCAGCGCCTGCTGGAGCGGCGCAACATCGTGCTCGACCGGATGGCGGAGCTCGGCAAGATCACGCCGCAGGAGGCGGCGAAGGCCAAGAAGAAGAAACTGGGCTTCAAGGACGTCAAGGCGCCCGGCGGCTGCGAGGCCAGCAAATACCCGTACTTCTGCCTCTACGTCCAGTACGAGATCCTCAACAACGAGGACTTCGGCAAGAACCGCGAGGAGCGCAGGAAGCTGCTCCAGCGCGGCGGCCTGCAGATCAAGACCACGCTCGACCCCAAGATGCAGGCGGCCGCCGAGAAGGCGATCAGGAAGTACGTCAGCCCCAAGGACAAGCCCGTGGCCTCGCAGGCCATGGTCGTCCCCGGCACCGGCGAGATCAAGGCCATGGCCGCCTCGCGGAAGTTCGGCCGCAGCAAGAAGAAGAACGAGATGAGCTACAACATCGTGGCCGACGCCGCGCACGGCGGCGGCCACGGGTTCCAGCAGGGCTCGACGGCCAAGGTCTACACGCTGGCCGCCGCCCTGGAGGAAGGGCTCAAGTACGGCGACGGCTTCCCCTCGCCGGCCGGCTACAAGGCCCGTGGCTACAGCACGTTCAAGAACTGCAAGGGCCAGAACGTCGGCGACCCGTCCCACACCGTGCGCAACTCCAGCGAGGGCGGCGGCGGCTTCAAGACGCTGGAGACCGGCACCTGGGGCTCGGTCAACACGTTCTTCATGCGGCTGCAGGAGAAGGTCGGGCTCTGCGACGTCGTCAAGATGGCCAAGAAGCTCGGCGTCAAGCGGGCCGACGGGCAGAAGCTGTCGGAGGTCGAGACGTTCACGCTCGGCGTCAACGAGGTCGACCCCGTCACCATCGCCAGCTCCTACGCCGTCTTCGCCTCCCGCGGCAAGTACTGCAAGCCGCTCGCCATCACCGAGATCAAGGACCGCAACGGCAAGGTCAAGCAGTACAAGCCCAAGTGCAACCAGGTCCTCGAAGAGGAGGTCGCCGACGCCGTCAGCGGCATCCTGTCCGGGGTGTTCACCAAGGGCACGATGACCGAGGTCGGCGGCATCGGGCGCGACGCGGCCGGCAAGACCGGCACCACCGACAACTACATGTCGGCCTGGTTCTCCGGCTACACCCCCAACCTCGCCTCCGCCGTCAGCCTGGGCGACCCGCGCGGCACCTCGGCCCACAAGCTGATCGGCGTCACCATCGGCGGGCGCTACTACCCGTACGTGTACGGCTCGTCGATCTCCGGGCGCATCTGGAAGGACTCCATGATCCAGGCGCTCAAGGGGATCGAGCCGGCCGAGTTCAAGCCGGTCGACAAGTCGCGGTTCGGCGGGTGCACCGACCACTGCGCGCCCAAGCCGAAGAAAAAGAAGAAGGACGACGACGGCGGCAACCCGTTCGACTTCTTCGACCGCGACCAGTTCGGTGACGGGCCGCAGGACCGGGGCGACCGCGGGCGCGGCGGCTGGGGCGACAACGACCGTGGCCGCGGGCGCGCCGGCGACAACGGGCCGCCGTTCACCATGCCCGACGGCCGACGCTGAGAGTCTCTGAGACGCCCTGAGACGCTTTGAGGCCTCCTCCCTTCGCGGGTGGAGGCCTCAAAGCTGTTGAATGCCTACGAATGCCGCCTGACGGGCCGCTGGGGCGCAGAGAGGCGCCGGAGGCCGTACGGGGAGGCATGGGGACGCTCCGGGCGAACCAGAGCCGTACAGCGGGCCGTGGACCGGGACACCGTGCGGCGAGTTCCGTCACCCGGTACCGAACCCGCGAAGCCCGGGCCGCGTGCCGAAAGCCCGGTAGGACCGAAAGGAGCCCTGCCGAAAGGGGCCCTGAACCGAGACCGCGTACCAGAAGCCCCGTAGGCCCTACTTACCGGTGAGGCGGGCACGCACCAGGGCGGCCACCCTGCCACCCTCGGCCCGGCCGGCGACCTTCGGGTTGACCGCCTTCATGACCTGGCCCATGGCCTGCGGCC
The DNA here is from genome assembly GCF_042751225.1 of Nonomuraea fastidiosa. Classification (NCBI taxonomy): domain Bacteria; kingdom Bacillati; phylum Actinomycetota; class Actinomycetes; order Streptosporangiales; family Streptosporangiaceae; genus Nonomuraea; species Nonomuraea fastidiosa. Next base: position 3,326,911 of record NZ_CP170570.1, on the reverse strand, counting down.
CCGAGGCGCCGGTCTCGGCGATGGCGGCGTCGACCAGCGCGGCGAGCTCCTCGTCGGACAGCTGCGCGGGAAGGTACTCCTCCAGCACCGCCTGCTCGGCCAGCTCGGCCTCGGCCTGCTCCGTGCGGCCCGCGTTGCGGAACGCCTCGGCGGCCTCGCGCCGCTTCTTCGCCTCCTTGGTCAGGACCTTGATGACCTCGTCGTCGGTCAGCTCCCTGGCCTCCTTGCCCGCGACCTCCTCGACGTTGATCGCGGCCAGGGCCATGCGGACCGTACGCAGACGTACCTCGTCCTTGCTCTTCAGCGAGGCCGTCAGGTCGGCCTTCAGCTTGTCCTTCAATGCGCTCATGCGCTTTATCTTGCCGCCTGCGCGGACCACCCCGTCGCCATCCGGACTCCGCTGGCCGGATGTCGGGCATCATGAAGGTGTGAGGAAAGCCGTCGCAGTGCCCCTGTCCATGCTCGGTCTCGGCCTGGCCGGGCTGGGCTACGCGTCCGTCGTCGAGCGCAACTGGTTCCGGCTGCGCCGCTTCGACGTGCCCGTTCTCGAGCGGGGGCAGCGTCCCGTACGCGTCCTGCACCTGTCCGACCTCCACCTGACGCCGCGCCGCACCATGCTGATCAACTGGGTGCGCTCGCTCGGCGCCCTGGAGCCCGACCTCGTGGTCAACACCGGCGACTCCATCGCGCACCCCGAGGCCGTTCCCGCGCTCCTGCACGCCCTGGAGCCCCTGCTGTCGCGTCCTGGCCTGTTCGTGTACGGCTCCAACGACCTCTACGCGCCGCAGCCGAAGAACCCGGCACGCTACCTGTGGCGCACCTCCAAGAACGACCGCCGCCAGCACACGCCCAACCTGCCCTGGGAGGAGCTGGGGGCCGGCATGGCCGCCGAAGGCTGGCTCGACATGAACAACACCACGGCCCGCATCAAGGTCGGCGACCTCGACGTGGCCGTGGCCGGCATCGACGACAGCCACATCAACCGCGACCGCTACGACCTCGTCGCCTGCCCGGCCCCCGCGGACGCCGACCTGCGCCTCGGCGTCATGCACTCGCCCGAGCCGCGCAACATGTCCCGCTTCGCCGCCGACGGCTACCAGCTCCTGCTGGCCGGCCACACGCACGGCGGCCAGCTCTGCATCCCGTTCTACGGCGCCCTGGTCACCAACTGCGGCATCGACCGCGCCCGCGTCAAGGGCCTCAGCCGCCACGACAACGCCTGGCTGCACGTCTCCGCCGGCCTCGGCACCTCCCCTTACGCCCCCGCCCGATTCGCCTGCTTCCCCGAGGCCACGCTGCTGACGCTCGTGCCCCGGAGATAAAGGCGGTCACAAGCACTTGGGAAGTCCGCTAGACTCTTACAAGCACGCACACGACGGGCGTGCACCGGGGTGTAGCGCAGCTTGGCAGCGCGCTTCGTTCGGGACGAAGAGGTCGTGGGTTCAAATCCCGCCACCCCGACACAGTTGCCGCAGGCAGAGGGTCTGATCCGCACAGCGGATCGGGCCCTTTTCCGTGTCTGGACGTCGATGGGTAGCGTCCTGGTGGCCAGGTCGCCGGAGAATGCGTCCAGCCACTCATCCACGTGATCCGCACGCAGCTGCCACAGCTTCGGCTTCCCCAACCTGGGGATGACGCGCGTCTCCGCGAGGATGCGCATCTAGGTGACGGTCCTTCCCGATGATGTCCACCCGGGGGTGGGATCAGGTCCGACCTGGCGCGATATCGGCTCCCTTATCGGTCGGCGATGAAGATCGCTATTGGACATGCGGAAACGAGGTCTGCTTCGCTGTCCGAACCGTCTTCCGAGAAAGCAGGTATTGGTTGATGCCGTCCCGTCGTACCGTGCTGGCCGCCGCCGCCCTGCTACCGCTGGCGGTAGGCGCGCGCCCGGCATCAGCCGCGCCCAAGACCGTGCAGGACTATTACGACCGCGCGGCCAAGCTCGCCGGCGACGACCCCGTACTGAAGGCCCTGGTCAAGGCGCTCTCCCCCGACCTCCAGATGCCGGCCGTGCAGCCTGTCAAGCCGTTCAAGATCTTCGACAACGTCGCGGTGGTCGGCACCACGTTCGTCCAGGCCATGGCGCTGCTCACCTCGAAGGGCGTCATCCTCATCGACGCGATGGGCTCACCGGACGACGCCAGGAAGATCATCATTCCCGGCCTGCGTGCCGTCGGCGTGAACCCCACCCACATCAAGTACGTGGTGGCCGCCCACGGTCACGACGACCACTTCGGCGGCGCACAGTACCTCGCGGACACGTACGGAGCCCGGGTCATGATGCACAAGGCCGACTGGGACCTCATCGCCAAAGAACGCCCTGAGCACGCCCCCAAGCGCGACCTCGAGATCACCGACGGCCAGAAGCTGACCCTCGGCGACGCCACGATCGTCTTCCACCACAGGCCGGGCCACACCCCCGGTACCGTCTCGCCCGTCTTCCCGGTCCGCTGGAAGGGCCGCCGCCACACCGCGATCCTGTGGGGCGGCACCAACCCGCCCGCCACGACGGCGGCCAAGCGAACGTACCTGTCCTCCGTACGTACGGCCGCCGTCGCGATGCGTAAGGCCGGCGTGGACGTCGAGCTGAACAACCACGGCGGCGCCGACTACGGCCTGACCCGCATCGAGCAACTCCGTGCGGGAGCCACGAAGAACCCCTTCATCATCGGCCCGGCCAGGACGCAGCGCTTCATGAAGGTCATGGAGACGATGCTGCGCGGCCGCATCCTCCAGGACCAGCAGAAGGCCGCGTCCGGCCGCTCAACACCCACCTGCTGCTGACGCCGCTCATTCAGCGGAAAACCACCGCGTCGCCAAGCCGCTCAAGGAGGGAAAAGAGGCACGCCCCACACTTTCCGGACTTCCTCCCTCCCCTCAGGCCGGCGGACACTTCGAAAGACGAGATCGAGTCCGTCCTGGCCACACCACGCACTCCGCCGCGCCCACCACGAGTGCCCCGGTCGGCGTGCATGGGTATTCGATGGCTGGGCCAGGGGGGTGAACGATGAGGAGGATCTGCGTGTTCGCCTTTTGGGCGCTCCTTTTAGCGCTCCTCATCGCGATATTCGCAGGGATCGTCATGAACGGAGTCGAGAAGCCTCCGTGGCCGCCGAGCGGTCTATGAGACTCCTGCTGCTGAGCCGGCCGGTTCGTGAGTGCACTGAGCCGATGTGACGTCAGGTGCGGTGTCCGGTGACCTCTGCGGCGCTCTCTGGAATCATGAAGCGAAAGGCAGCATGACCGAGGGAGGGCATGTGGCCGGACGTAGCCATTCATACGACTACGGCGGGTCGTCCGGGTCCGGATGCCTGGTCTTCCTCCTGGCGATAAGCGCCGTCCTCGGCTACTTCATCGTCAGCTCGGACCCGACCGACGGGTTGGATTACGCGTCCGGCGATGCACCGGTGGAAATGAAGAGGGCGCTCTGCTACTCCGACTCCGGTCCCTGCCCACCGCCCGGCTTCAAATGGACCGTGCCCGCTTCAGGCGTCATCCGGACCCGGTTCGAACGCGAGGACATCCACGACCGGACGAAACTACGAGGCTGGTTCCGCCTGGATGCGCGCCTCTTCATCGAGGAGCAGCAAGAGGTCCGGGACTGTCCGGCCGTGGTGGACTGGTCATTACTGGTGGACGGCAAAGCCATAGCGCAGGGCACGGTCACGGCGGGCAGCGGAGACCACGAGGTCACCGGCACTCCGCCGCGCGACGCCCGATTCATGCGGCTCACCGCGCGGCGTACCGACTCCTTACCCTGTCGCGGCACCTTCCAGTGGATCTCCGCGGGCCTGGACTGACGGCCGTCCTCCCAGGCGTGGCCTCCAGCTGAGGACGGCGGTGGCTTCAGATCTCGACCAGGTGCTCGGGGACATGGCCCGCGCCGGCTCCTCCCTGCCGGCATCGAGACGTCCCGCCGCCGCTTCGGCGCCTGACTTCCGCATCCGCGCCTTGGAGCAGCCCCTGCCGCAAGGGTTGTTCGCCGGTACGCCATAGGTCCGGTGAAGCGTCGCGTCTTAGGAGGCGAACCGAGGAGATGTGTTGAACAACGAGCAGAAACGCGACTTCGCAGACTTCGTAGCGGCTCGATCGGACAGCCTCATCAGGCTCGCCTACGTCCTCACCGGCGACCAGGACACGGCCGAGGACCTGCTCCAAACCGCGCTGACCAAGACCGCGAGCCGCTGGAACAAGATCCGTGACAACCCCGAGGCGTACGTGCGGAAGGTCATGTACCACGAACAGGTCAGCCGCTGGCGAAGTCCCCGCTGGGGCAGGGAGAAATTGGTGGACTCGCCCCCTGAGCGGATGGCGAGTGACCGTACGGCCGAGGTAGACGACCATCTTGCCCTGCAGCAGGCCCTGCGCGCGCTGCCACCGCGCAAGCGCGCCGTGCTGGTGCTGCGCTACTACGAGGATCTCCCGGAATCCGAGGTCGCCACGATCATGGGCTGCTCGGTGGGAACCGTACGCAGCCAGACCCATCAAGCCATCACCCGGCTCCGCGAGCTGGTCCGCAAGCCCGTCATGCTGGAGGCCTGGAAATGAACGTCGATGAGAAGACCATCGCCGCTGAGCTGCGGCGGCTGGCGGACGCCTCCCGTCCCGTGAACGAGCAGGCCATGGTGGCGCGGGCCGTCGCAGGGGCGAGACGCCGCCGCCTGACCTGGTCGCTGGCCGCGAGCGCGGTCGCCGTCGCCGCCGGCGCGCTGATCGCGGTCCCGCTCACCCTGGGCACGACCACGGCGACTCCTGCGAGCGGTCCCGCCGGCCTGCCGGCCAACACCTCCGCGCAGCTCCAGTCCGTACGGGACTGCATGCCGCTGGGAGGGCCGGTGGACGGCATGGACACCCGCAAGCGATACCCGGCGGACGCCGACGTCAAGGACTTCCGCGAGCTGGTGGTGTACCGCGACGACGTCGGCTCGACCGCGCTCGTCGGCAGCGAGACCGGCTTCGTCCTCTGCACGCCGCAGAAGGACAAGGAAGCGTTCCCCAGCTCCCCCGTCTTCACGCCGTGGGGGTCCGCCCTGCCCGGCGACCTCGACGCGGGCGTCTCCGGGCCGCTGACCGTGGACGCGTACACGACGGAGACCGACTCCAACGCCATGTCGGACGACGACCAGAGCGGCGGCCGCTACCGCGTCGTGGCGGGGCGCGTGGCGCGGGAGGTGACCCGCGTCGAGATCGACTGGGCGGACGGCAGGCGCACGGACGCCGCGGTGGCCGGCGGCTTCTTCATCGGGCGGGTGCCCGCGCGCGTGAACGCGGACGGCAAGCACCTCGACACCCCCGCCGTGACCGTGACCGCGTACGACCAGACGGGCGAGGTCATCGACCGCAGGGCAGAGGTACCGTACGCACCTCTCGGTCCGGTATCACGCTGAACCACCGCCCAGGTGACGACCTGAAGCGCATCCGCCCTCTTTCAGGGAGGGCGGCTTGCCCCGGACCGTCCCGGCCAGGCTCGGCATCATCTCCCACAGGGGTCGGGGCGGGGAGCGATCCGGACACGGGCGAGATCCTCGGGCATGAAGAGGATCTTCCAGGTCCCCAGGGGCATGGTCGCAGGATCACCTGGGCGGATGGCGGCCGATCAACGCGACATTGTCCCGTCCGTTCCTCGACTCAGAGTCAGGACGCGCATGGGACATCAAACCGATACGGAACGGTCCATTCCTTTCTCAGCAACATCAATAGGATCGTTCCATTCCATCTCACTCCCCAGGAGGCGTCCCTGTGAGTGTTCGATCTCTGCTGACCGCCGCCCTGTTATCCGCGTCCGTCGTCGCCGTCGCGCAGCCGGCGTACGCCGCCGCGCCTGCCGTCAAGATCACGAAGATTTACTACGACTCGCCCGGCTCGCCGGACGACGGCGGGAACCGTAGCCTGAACGGCGAGTACGTCCAGATCAGGAACATGACGAAGAAGGCCGTCAACCTCGCGGGCTGGACCATCCGCGACGCGACCCGGCGGCCGGACCACGTCTACACGTTCGGCAAGTTCGTCCTGAAGCCCGGCAAGACGGTCACCCTGCGCACCGGCAAGGGCACGAACACCAGCACCACCCGCTACTGGGGCAGGAGCGGCGGCACCCTCGCCTACATCTGGAACCAGGTCAGCGACACCGCCTACCTGCGGAACCCGGCCGGGAAGCTGATCGACTCCTGCTCGTACAACTCGTCGCGGCAGGACTACAAGATCTGCTGAGCCCGTTCCACATGTAGGGAGCCGACCGCCGTTCTGGAGGGGGACGGCGGTCCGGCATGCGCGGTCCCGATCAGCGCGTACGGACGACGGCCAGTACGGCCATCAGGGCGAAGACCGCGCCCACGAGCAGCGCCGAGGCGACCCCGACGAGCAGCGGCGGGAGGAAGAGGGAGCCCGCCGCGCAGGCCGCGCCGAGAGCCGTCAGCGCCAGGCCGCCCTCGCGGTGCGACCGCTGCCAGGCCGCGATCAGCCTGCCGATCGAGCCGTCCGGCACGGCATCGGACGAGCCCATCGCGGGCAGCGCGCGTCCCAGGATGATCAGTACGATCCCGAGCGCCACCCCCATCACCCGCTCCACCGGGATGTCGTATCCCGCCTCCTTGGCCAGCGCTACGGCTTGGAGCGTCACAAGCAGCAGGGGCAGGACGACGAAGAGCACGTTCAGAGCCCGCGCCTGCGCGTGCGGCGGGGCGATGAGCAAGGGAGGGAAGTGACGGGCCAGCCTGCGCTGGACGATCAACCCCACGGGCGTGAGCGCGGCGACGATGAGCAGCCCCGCGGGCAGGGCGCCGGCCATGACGAGCCGCGGCACCGTGGCGCCCGCGCGGGTATCGGTGGCCTCGCGGGTGACGATGTGTTCGGGCAGGGAGTCCCACAGCGCCCAGGCGATCGCGATCATGGCGAGGAAACCGGCGGTGGAGACGATGACGCCGGCCCATGGCGGGCGCACCGCACGGGGCCGGCGGGCTCGTGGTGCTGCATGCGAGCACCGTAGATCGCGGGGTTCGGACGCGGCATCCACCGCGCGACATGGATCAGGTCATGTCCTGACGGCCGGGCGGGCATGACCGGAGTCATGGCACCGCCGTACGCCTATCGGTGCCGGGTGACCCAGACCGCGAGCTGGGTCCGGTCGCGCAGGCCGAGCTTGCGCAGGCAGCTCGAGATGTGGTTCTTGGCGGTGCCCTCGGTGATATGGAGGCGGCGCGCGATCTCCCTGTTCGTGGCGCCCGAGCCGACCAGCAGGGCGATCTCGTACTCGCGGCCGGTCAGCCCGCAGGGCGGCTCATCCGGTGAGGGTCCGGTACGGGGGACGGCGCCCTCGCGTACGGCCGCGACCAGGCGTTCCGTAGCGGCACCGCCCAGCACGGTCTCGCCGCGCGCCACCCGCCTGATCGCCGACACCAGTTCGTCGGGCGGGGTGTCCTTGAGCAGGTGCCCCTTGGCCCCTGCCCGCAGGCCGCCGAAGATGTAGTCGTCATCGTCGAACGTCGTCAGGATCACCGGCGCGATGTCCGGATACTCCGTACGCAGCCGCGAGACCAGCTCGACCCCGTCCATGACGGGCATGCGGGCGTCCACGAGCGCCACGTGGGGGTGCTCGGCGGGCGGGGTACGCGACAGCAGCGCGAGCGCGTCCGCGCCGTTCTGCGCGGATCCGGCCACCTCGATGCCCGGCTCGATCTCCAGCAGCTTGCGCAGGCCCTCCCGCATCAGGACCTGGTCGTCCACCAGCAGCACCCGGATCACGTCGGCGTACTCCCCATCTCGGTCGCTCGCACCGGCACCACGGCCTGGAGGGTGAAGCCGGCGCCGGGCTCGCTGCGCACGTCCAGGGTGCCGCCGATCGACTCCAGGCGTTCCCGCAGGCCGCGCAGCCCGAAGCCGCTTTCCGTCGTGTCCGGTTCGGCTCCTTCGCCGTCGTCGGAGACCGTCACCCGCACCCGCTCGGGTGTGCCGTCGAGTGCGACCGCGACGTGCCCGGCCTTGGCGTGACGCAGCGCGTTGGTCAGGCCCTCCTGGATGACGCGGTAGCAGGCGAGCACGCGCTCCTCGTCCAGGTCCGGCCAGGTGCCCGTCACGGTGAACGCCACGTCGGTGCCGTACGACCGCGCGAGGGCGCGCAGGGCTTCGACGCCCGTACGGCCCTCCATGCGCAGCGGCCTGAGCGCGCGCACCCAGCGGCGGGTCTCGGCCAGGGCCTCCAGGGTCAGCTCCTTGGCCTGGCGCACCTCGTCCCAGGCGGCCTCGGGGCGCGCGGTGCGGAAGCGCTCGGCGTTCGCGAGGCCCATGTTGATGACCGTCAGGTAGTGGCCGACCGAGTCGTGCATGTCCCTGGCCATCCTGGCGCGTTCCTCGGCGATGGCGAGGTCACGCGTACGGGCGGCGTAGCGCCGCAGCTCGGCGTGCGCCTCCTCCAGGTCGGCCAGGAGCCGCCGGGTCTCCTCGGCCCGGCGCTGGGACTCGATCATCGCGGCCACCACGACCATGATGATCAGACCGAGGAGCAGCACCAGCACTCCGTCGATCACGGCCCCGAGCGCCGACCTTCCGGGGTTGAGCAGGCCGAGTACGACGCCGAACAGCGCGGCCGTCGCCACGTACCCGATGCTGCCGCGCCGCCCGAACACGATCAGCGCGTTGCCGACCGCCACGCTCACGATCAGCGGCGCCACGATGCCGCCGGCGGGAAGGAGCAGCAGGCTCGCGGCCAGGAACGCCACGGTGACCGCCCTGCGCGGCGGCGCCGGCCGCCGCCGCCACGGCAGCAGCGGCCAGAGCACGCAGATCAGCGGCAGCGCACCGGCGCCGGCCAGTGGGAACGCCTTCGCCAGAGGCCAGCCGAACTCGTCCAGCCTCCACAGCGCACCCGCGACCGTCACGGCGCTGATGAACGCGGAACCCCAGAAGAACACGCTGAGCACCAGAGGAGGGCGGTCATCGGTGAAGCCCGCCCAGCGGCTCATCTCCCGTAAGGACCCGGCGCCCGGCACAAAGCGAGCCTAACCGTCAGCACGTGCGACGGTAGGGGACCTCCGGGATGTGCCGCGCCCATTCGGCCTCGGTCAGGCCGCCGCCCGCCCGGGCGCACACGGCCGCCGTCACCTCGGCCTCGTCGAGCCGCAGCGTACGGATCGAGCTGTCGGCGCCGACCGTGGTGATCGACTTGCCGTCCGGGGAGAAGGAGAGCGCGAGCGCCTCATGTCGGTGCCGGTCGATGGGCAGCCCGACCGGGCGGTGGTCGGCGGCGTCCCACAGGCGCAGGGTGCTGTCGGCGCTCACGGTGGCGATCATCGATTCGTCCGGGGAGAACGCGGCCGCGTACGCCGGCATGGTGTGGCCCGCGAGCGGCGGGTTCACCGGCGTGCGGCGCTCCATGTCCCACACCCAGACGCGGGCGTCCACCTCGGGGCCGATCTGGGTGGCGCAGGCGCACTCGTTCTCGCCGCGCACGATGAGCAGCCTGCCGTCGCGGCTGAACGCCAGCGGCTCGCTGCTGTGCTCGCGCGCCATCGGGTTGCCCGGCTTGCGCACGGCCGCGGGCGACGCGGCGGAGGAGTCACCCGAGCCGACCTCCCACAAACGGGTCTCGGTGGGACTGCCGAGCGCCACGACGTGCCCGTTCGGGTCCCATTCGACGACCGTCGCCAGGAGCTCGCCGGGGGTGCCCGCCTGTGCGACGGTGCGCAGGGTGTCGGCGTCGAGGATCATCACGCGCCAGTCGCTGGTGGCGATCGCCAGGCGCCGGCCGTCCGGGCTGAACGCCACGGAGAGCACTTCGCTCACGCTGTCCGGATCCTTCGGCAGGGCCCGCGTGCGTTTTTCCTTCGCCGTCGCCACGTCGATCAGGGACACGGTGAGCAGGTCGCGGGCGGTGGCGATGGTCGTGCCGTCGGGTGAGAAGGCGAGCGGCGGCCTGGTGATGGTGGTGGCGTTGAGCCCCTGCCACTGCACGTTCCATTTGCCCTTGATGTCGCCGCCGTGCTGCCGGCGGGTGGCCGGATCCCACAACCGGATGGCGTCCCCGGTGATGGTCGCCAGTGTGCGGCCGTCAGGGCTGAAGACCGCGCCTCGGACCAGGCCGTTCGGCGTTCCAGCCGCGGTGAGCAGCGACGACGGGCGGGTGAACCACCCGACGTCGAGCATGCGTACGCTGCCGTCGAGCCCGCCCACCATGAGGGTGTCGCCACCGTCGCGGAACACCAGATGAGTGGGCGCGAAGCCGGGATAGGAGAACTGCCTGAGCGCCGTCATGCTCTTGACGTCCCAGAGCTGCACCGCCCAATTGGAGGCGGTGGCGAGCACCGTCCCCGTCGGATCGAAGACGGGCAGCACCAGACCGCCGTCGCCGGATGGGCCCATGTGCTCGGGCAGGGTGCCGACTTTGGGCGGCGTGTCGCCGCTGATGCTCGCGACCGCGACGGTCTCGCCCGTGGCCACGCCGATGAGAGTTCCCGTCTTGTTCATGGCGGCCGGCACCGGGCCGTTGAGCTCCTCCACTTTCTGCTTGGAAAGGTCGATGACCGCGACGTCCTCGCGAGTGGCGCCCACCCGGGTGACCCGTACCTTGCTGCCCTTGATCGCCGCCTCCAGGTGCGGCGACCGCACCTCGGTCAGGCTCGGCAGGTCGTACGTACGGCCGTCGCCGTCCACGAGGTAGCGGCCCTGCCAGCCGAGGCTCATGGTCTTTGCGGGCGGATCGAGCCGCTCGCCGGCCTCGGCGTTCCACACCTGGGTCTCCCCCTCGCGGATCGGCTTGATCAGCAGGACGCCGCCGTCGGCGCTCAGCTGGAGCTCGGAGTCCTCGGGGTTCACGCCTTCGACGCGGAACGTCCGCTTGAGCGTCCCCTTCACGGTGTCCCAGATCTGCACCTCCTGGCCGAGGAGAACTGCCTCGGTGCCGCCGTCCCCGCTGAAGGCGTGCACGTCCACGCTCGGCGGGCTGAACACCTTCGTCTCGGTCTGGGTGGACGAGGCGAGCAGCGCGGAGCGGGTTTCGACGCGGGGCGCCATCGCGTACGCGGCCACGCTCAGCTTCATCGCGGTGGCCGGGTCGGACTGGCGCAGGTCGTTCGCGCGGGTGGCGACGTTGAGCGCGACGGCCTCGTCACGCCGCTTGTCGGCCTCGACGCGGCGCTCCTCGGCGATGGCGCGCTGGGTCTGCGCCACCCCGGCGAGCGCCAGCGAGATCGCGAGCATCGTGGCGAGCGTGATGACGGTGGCGCGACGCCGCCTCGCGCGCCTGCCCGCCGCGCGCATGCTCGCGTCCAGGAAACGCTTCTCGCGCACGTTGAGCGTGATGTACGGGTGCGGCTCGGCCGCCCAGCGCGTGGCCGCGTCGAGTGAGGAGCCGCCGAGCAGGTCGCCGTCCTTATGGCCGTTGGCCTCCCACTCACGGGCCGCCTCGCTGATCCGCAGGTGCACGGCGTGGCCTGGCCTCTCGGCGGCGAGCCAGCCGCGCAGCCGCGGCCAGCCGTGGACCAGGGCCGCGCTCGCCGGGCGCATCGATCCGCCCTCGCGTACGAGCAGGCCGCGCTCCACCAGCCTGTCGAGTGCCGGCATCGGGCCCAGGTCGGCGAGGTCCACCGTGCGCGGCTCGCCGTCGGCGCCGTACAGCCGCAGCATGGCCAGGGGCAGCGCGGCCTGCTCGTCCTCGCTGAGCGACAGGTAGAGGTCCTCGGCGATCTCCCCCAGCTCAGGGGTACGCCGCTCCAGCCCGGCGGGCGGCTCGACCACGCCCGCGGAGCCGAAGCCGACCAGCGAGAGCAGCAGGTCGGGCGCGGGCGGCCGCTCGTCCGGGTCTTTGGACAGCGCCTTGGCCACCAGCGGGCGCAGCGAGTCGGGCACGCCGTCGAGGTCGGGCTCGGCGGTCAGGGCCTCGTGTATGGTCGCCGCCATGTTGTTCCGCTGGAACAGCACCCGCCCCGTCGCGGCGAACACCATGATCATGCCCCAGGCGTAGACGTCGGCGGCCGGGCGCGGGGTGGTTTCGCCGCGGAACAGCTCCGGGGCCATGTACGCGGGCGTCCCCGCCAGGCCGCTGGTCATCGTCGACGACGCCTCAAGGACGCGCGCGATGCCGAAGTCGATGACGCGCGGGCCGTCCGGCGCGAGCAGCACGTTCTCGGGCTTCAGGTCGCGGTGCACGACGCCGGCGCCGTGGATGGCGGCCATCGCGGTGGCGATGCCGATGGCGAGCCGGTGCAGCGCGTCCCCCTCGTACGGGCCCGCCTGCGCCACCGCCGCGCGCAGGCTGGGACCGTCGACGAACTCGCTGACGATGTACGGCCGCTCGGCGTCGAGATCGACCTCAAGGATCTTGGCGGTCGAGAAGGACGAGACCCGCCGCGCCGCCGCCACCTCCTTGGCCGGTGGGCGGCGTATGCCTCCCGGATGCAGCACTTTGATCGCCACCCGCACGCCCGCCGGGTCGTACGCCTCGTACACGACCCCCTGGCCGCCCGCGCCGACGCGGCGGGCCAGCGCGTACGCACCGATGTGGGTCGGATCGTCGTGGGTGAGCGGCGTCAGACTCATGCGGTCTCCCGGGCAAGCGTGATCATTTCGTCTGACGCGACCGCACCGCCGTTGGTTCGGAAACCCCGATTCCGCCGGGGATTCGGACCACCCGCGCGGGTCTCGCGGACGCTCCGCAATCCCGGTTGCGCCCGTACGCTGGAGCAGGTCGGCCCTTACCAGGTGGTGCGCAAGCTGGGCGGCGGCGGCATGGGCGAGGTCTACCTCGGGCGCTCGCCCGGCGGGCGAGACGTCGCGCTGAAGGTGGTGCGCCCCGAGCTGGCCGACGATCCCGACTTCCGGCGGCGCCCGCGCTCTCGACGCCACCTCGTACACGCGCACCTCCACCGTCCTCGGCACCGCCGCGTACATGTCCCCCGAACAGGTGACGGCTCTGCCCGTGGGGCCGGCCGCCGACGTGTTCTCGCTGGGCTGCGTGCTGGCGTACGCGGCGACCGGGCGCAGCCCGTTCGGCGAGGGCCCGCCGTGGGCGATCACCCACCGCATCGTGTACGAGGAGCCCGACCTGTCCGGCGTGCCCGAGCCGCTGGTCAAGCTGATCGCCTCCTGCCTGGAGAAGAACCCGGACGCCCGGCCGGAGCTCGACCACGTCCTGGAGGTCTGCCGCCCGCTCAGCCCGAAGACGAGCCGGAAGGCCCGACTCCCCCGGGAAGCCCGGCCCCGGCGGACCCGGCGGCCCTGACCACCCCGGCGAGCCAGGGCGGGCACGGCGGCGGCCCCGGGCGGACGCTGCGCGAGACCCTCGTCGAGTCTCCGCACGCTTCCACGAAAGCCGATCCCGCGAAGCGCAACAGGGGAGCGCTGTTCGCGCTGGGCGCCGCCCTCGGGGCCGCCGCGCTGCTCGCCGGTCCGTGCCCGTACGGCATCTGCCTGTACGACGTGCGCAGCGGCCGCCGTGTCCGGACCATGCCCGGGCACCCCGCCGCGATCGAGGACCTGGCTTTCAGCCGTGACGGCAAGCTGGTGGCCGGCGCGAGCGGGGACAGGACCGTCCGGCTGTGGGACCCCGCCACGGGAGAACACGTCAAGACGCTGACCGGGCACCTCGGCAACGTGCACGCGGTGGCGTTCACCCCCGACGGGGAGTCCCTGGTGACCGCCGGTGATGTGACGGTCCGCAGGTGGAATGTGGTGCCCGGCACCATGATGACCGAGCTTTACCCGCAGGCGAACGAGGAGATGTACGGAGCCGCCTTCTCCCCCGACGGCACCACGTACGCGGCCGGGACGGCGTCCGGCGAGGTGTTCGTCTGGGACGCCACGACGAACGGGCTCCGCTTCACCCTGCGCGGGCACGACGCCACCGTGCACGACATCGCCTACAGCCCGGACGGATCGATGATCGCCACCGCCGGCAACGACGACTTCGTCATGCTGCGGATCGACCGAGTTCGCCTTCTCCGGCGCCTTCCGCCGCGAGTACGGCGTCTCGCCGAGCCACTACCGCCGCGCTCAGATCCACCCGGGGCTCGCTACGACATGCGCTCCTTGACGTCGTCGTACCCGACGGTGCCGGGCGAGGGGGCGGGCGCGTACAGGAGGTTCAGCACGCCGGTCGTGAACGTCTCCGACGACACCAGCCGCAGCGGCACCGGCTCGCCCTCGTCGAACAGCCGCATCCCCTTGCGCACGGCGATGGGGTGGACCATCAGGTGCAGCTCGTCGAGCAGCCCGGCGGCGAGCAGCTGGCGGACGACCGAGACGGAGCCGCTCATCCCGATGGGACCGCCCGGCTCGTTCTTCAGCGCGGTGACGGCCTCGACGAGGTCGCCCTGCAGCAGCTCGCTGTTGCGCCAGGTGAACTCCAGCCGCTGCCGGGACACGACGATCTTGCGGGCGTCGCCGAGCACCTTGGCGAAGGAGGCGTCCACGTCGCCCGCTTCCTCGCGCGCCGGCCAGGCCCCCGCGAAGCTGTCGTACGTCTTGCGCCCCAGCAGGAGCGTGTCCGCCTTGCTCAGCCCCGCGTAGACGGCCGCGCCCATCTCTTCGTTGAAGTACGGGAAGTGCCACTGGTCGGGCGCCTCCACGACGCCGTCGAGCGAGATGAACAGCTGCGCGGTGATCTTCCGCATATCGGCCTCCTTCAGGAAGTTCCCGGTGTGTGCCGATATGGACCACGCGGGCCGCCAAAACTCATCGGCCGAAACTCATCGGTACGCACAGGCTCGTGTCCATCGGTACGCACAGGCGCGCATCGCGCGGGCCCGCCGCCCGCATCAGCCGAGGCGGGCGGCGGGCCGGCGCCGCGGGACGCTACTTGTCTCCGGACGACGACGGTTCGGGCGACGACGAGGACGAGGAAGGACGAGGACGAGGGCGAGCCCTACTTCTCGCCGCCCGGCTTCTCGCCTTCCGGTTTCCCGCCGTCCGACTTCCCGCCGTCCGATTTCCCGCCGTCCGACTTCCCGCCGTCCGACTTCCCGCCGTCCGACTTCCCGCCGTCCGATTTCCCGCCGTCCGACTTCCCGCCGTCCGACTTCTCGGCGGACGGCGTTGCGGTGGGTGAGGCTGTGGCCGTGGGAGTGGCCGTCGTGGAGGGTGCCGTGCCGGCTGCGGGTGAGGGGCCGTCGGCCGTCACATACGCCAGCACGCCGATCGCCACGAACACCACCGACAGCACGGCGGCGGAGCCGTAACCGATCTTCCGTCTGAGACGCCGGCGCTGCTCACGCCGCTTCGCTTCCTCGCGCCGCATCGCGGCCCGCCTGCGCTTCGCCTTTCTCTCTGACATGGGCTGCTCCCGAGGTACGGTCTCGGCCGTCACCATAGAAGGCACCGTGTAATGCGGATCTAAGACTCGGAAGATGCCAGATAACGCCCCGAAGTTGAAGATTTCTCCGGTCTTACAAGGGCGTTCACCGTGTGGTTAAGGTGGAGCAGTGTGATCACGAGGTGTTCTCTCCCCGTTCGTGGCTCGCCACGGCGTTAGCAGGTGCCGTCCTGGCCACCGGGCTCGCCGTGCCGGCCGACGCAGCAAGCACCCCCTCCCAGCCTCCGAAGGTCACCGACCCCGTCGCGTACGTCGATCCGCTGATCGGCTCGGCCGGGGGCGGCAACACCTATCCCGGGGCCGTCGTGCCGTTCGGGATGATCTCGTGGAGCCCGACCAACACGGCGGGCGACCAGACGAACGCCGCCGGCTCCAACGGCTACTCCTACAACACGCCGCGCGTACGCGGGTTCGCGCTGACGCACGTCAACGGCGCGGGCTGCCACCCCGGGGCGGCGGGCGACGTGCCGATCATGCCGTTCGCCGGCGAGGTGACCTCGTCGCCGACGGCCGACACGACCGACGCGGTCTACGCGAGCTCGTTCGACCACGCCGACGAGAAGGCCGTGCCCGGCCGGTACACGGTCACGCTCGACTCCGGTGTGAAGACCGACCTCGCGGTCACCACCCGGGCCGGGATCGGCGAGTTCACGTTCCCGAAGGGCTCGCCGGCGAACCTGCTGTTCCGGGTGTCCAACTCGCTGAACGGCAGCGAGGACGCCGAGATCACGATCGACCCGAAGGCGCGTACGGTGACCGGCTCGGTCCTCACCGGCGCCTTCTGCGGCCGCCGCGCCAACGGCGGCGAGAACAACCGCAAGAGCTACTACCGCCTGCATTTCGTGGCCGCGTTCGACCGCGCGTTCTCCGGCCAGGGCACGTGGGTGAACGGCGAGCTGCGCAAGGGCGCGAAGACCGCCTCGGGCGGCGAGGGCTACGCGACGGGCGCCGACCGTGCGGGCCGTGGCTCCGGCGGGTACGTCAGCTTCGACACCTCAACGGACGCCGGCGTGCGGATGCGGATCGGCATCTCGTACACGAGCCTCGACGCCGCCCGCCGCAACCTGGACGCGGAGATCTCGCGCCGCGACGACGTGGACGCGGTGGCCGCCAGGGCGCGCCGCGCCTGGAACGACGCGCTGCGCTCGATCGAGGTGACGGGCGGCACGCCCGACCTGCTGACCACGTTCTACACCGCGATGTACCACGCCTACCTGCAGCCGAACGTCACCAGCGACGTGGGCGGCACCTACCTGGGCAGCGACGGCGAGGTGCACCGCCTGGCCAAGGGCCAGAAGGTCCAGTACGGCAACTTCTCCGGCTGGGACCAGTACCGCGCGCACACCCAGCTCCTCGCCCTGCTCGAACCGCAGGTGGCCGGCGACTACGCCCAGTCGCTGTACAACCTGGCCAGGCAGAACGGCGGCGTCTGGGACCGCTGGGTGCACATCAACGGCCCCACGCACGTCATGACCGGCGACCCGTCGGCGCCCGCGCTGGCCGGGTTCTACGCGCTCGGCGTGCGCAACTTCGACGTGCGCGGCGCGTTCGACTCGCTGTACAAGCAGGCGACGGTGCCGCACGAGTCGGGCCTGTCGGACAAGGGCTGCCCGGGACAGTGCGAGGGCCAGCGGCCGAACCTGGCCGAGTACCTGCGCCTGCACTACGCCCCGCAGGACACCTGCCACTGCTGGGGCGGCGCGGCGGAGACGCTGGAGGACGCGACCGCCGACTTCGCGCTCGCCGACTGGGCCGCCCGGCTCGGCCGCCGCAAGGAGCGCGACGTGCTGCTGCCGCGGGCGAGCTGGTGGCGCAGCACGTTCAACCCGTCGGCCGGAGCCGAGGGCGGCTACCAGCAGGCGCGCAAGGCCGACGGAAGCTGGGTGTGGCCGTTCTCACCGACCTCGGAGACCGGGTTCGCGCAGGGCACGAGCGCGACGTACACGTGGATGGTGCAGCACGACGTGTCAGGACTGGCCGCCGCGATGGGCGGCAGGCAGGCGGCGGCCGCGCGGCTGGATGCGTTCTTCCACAAGCCCGACGGCTCGTGGGCGACGGGCGGCGACGGCTTCCGCTACGACCCGACCAACGAGCCCGGCATCCACGTGCCGTGGCTGTACAACGCGCTCGGGCAGCCGTGGAAGACCCAGGAGACCGTGCGCGCGATGGCGTCGCTGGTCTACAAGACCGGCCCGAGCGGCCTGCCGGGCAATGACGACCTCGGCACGATGTCGGCCTGGTACGTCTTCGCCGCGCTCGGCATGTATCCGCAGACGCCCAGCAGGGCCGAGATGCTGCTGTCCAGCCCGATGTTCCCGAAGGCGCGCATCAAGCGCGGCGACGGCCGCACGATCACGGTGAACGCGCCGCAGGCCGGCCCCGACGCGATCTACGTGCAGAGCGTCAGGCTGAACGGCAAGCCGTACGGCAAGTCGTGGCTGCCCGAGTCGCTGCTGCTCAAGGGCGGCGAGGTGACGGTGAACGTGGGCACGACGCCGAACAAGGAGTGGGCGACCGCGGAGTCCGACCTGCCCGTTGACCACGTGGAGCCGGCGCGGGAGCCGATCCCGAACCTGCCCGAGGCGTGCGAGCCGGTCGGCGACGGCTGCGCGCAGCGGCTGCAGTACGACGTGGACGGCGTCGCCACCACCGACGCGCGCGACCAGGGCGACCTGGACGGCAAGGGCTGGAGCTTCCCCGCCGAGCAGCTTCCCGAGCCCGGCGTGCGCGACGGCTTCCTCATCCCCGAGACCAAGGGGACGGCGGGCAACTTCCACAGCCTGCGCGGGCAGCGCACCTACCTCACGCCCGGCCGCTACAGCGCGCTCGACCTGCTGGTCACGGCGGTCAACGGGGACCAGCAGACGGAGCTGACGATCGCGTACGCGGACGGCACCACCTCCACGGCACCGCTGAAGGTGACGGACTGGGCGGCCTCGTCGGCGCACTTCGGCGAGGAGCCCGCGCTGACCGCAGACACCCGCTACAACGTCAATGGCACGGCCGACGGCCGCAAGGTGACGATCTGGCGGGTCTCGGTGCCGGTGGACGCCTCCCGCGAGGCGGTCTCGTTCACCAGCACGGCGGTGCCCAACCTGAAGGTCTTCGCGCTCACCGCACGCGGCTGAAGCAAGCGCGGCCGGGCGTTCATAGGCCGGTCAGAGGCCGAGCAGCTTGGCGGGCTCGGCGATGATCTGCTGGATGACCAGCCCGGCCGCCCCCAGCACGGCGGCGTCGGAGCCGGTGGACGAGACGGCGAGCGCGGGCGGCGCGCCGCGCATCTGCCCGAGCCTGGTCTCCAGGCCGGCGGAGACCGGCTCCGACAGCCAGGGGAACAGCGGCGCGAAGATGCCGCCGAGCACGATCGTGCCGGGGTCGAGCAGGTGCACGGCCGAGGTGAGCGCGACGCCGAGCGCGTGACCCGCCCGCCGGCACGCCTCAAGTGCCGCTTCGTCGCCCGACTCCAGCACGCACACCAGCTCGGTCACCGAGCCGAGGTCGCCGAGGAGCGCGTCCTGGCCCGCGTACACCTCCAGGCAGCCGCGCCCGCCGCAGCGGCAGCCGGGCCCGTCGGGCACGACCACGACGTGGCCGAGCTCGCCGGCCAGCCCGTACGTGCCCCTGAACACGCCGCCCTGCACGACGAGGCCCGCGCCGATGCCGATCTCGCCGGAGACGTAGAGGAAGTCGCTCTCGCGCGGGCCGAACCACAGCTCGCCGAGCGCCGCCAGGTTGGCCTCGTTGTCGATCTCCAGGGGCACGTCCACTAGATCGGCCACGCGTACGTCGCGCCAGCCGAGGTGCGGGGCGCTGCGCAGCATGCCGCCCTCGACCAGGCCGGGCACGGCCAGCGCCGCCCCGATGACGCGCAGTCCCTCGGCGGCGGCCTCGGCGGTGATCTCCTTGGCCAGGCCGCGCAGGCGTTCCAGGATGACGGCGGGGTCGGAGTTGCGGTTGTCGGCGGGGATGATGTGCCGCACCCGGACCGTACGGGTGAGATCGACGACGCAGGCGGCGAGGTAGTCGATGTTGATCTCCAGCCCGAGCGCGGCCACCCGGTGCCCGCTGAGGCTGACCGCCACGCCGGGCCGCCCGCGCTCGCCCGCGCGCACGGCGCCGGTCTCGGTCACCGCGCCCGCCTCCAGGAGGTCGGCGACCAGGCTGGATACGGTGGTCTTGGTGAGCCCGGTCCGCTCGGCCAGCGCCGCGCGGGTGTGAGGTCCTGATCGGTGGATGGTCGCCAGCACTACGGCCAGGTTACGGGCACGCATGGAATCGTGCCTGACCCCTCTTGACGACACGGTGCCCACCTCCTCAGGATAAGTACAGATTATGGACTAAAAGTTACAGGGGCCCGAAATGACCGCTTCCTTCACGCCGACTCCCGAGGACCGTTTCACCTTCGGCCTGTGGACCGTGGGCTGGCAGGCCCGCGACCCGTTCGGCGACGCCTCCCGCCCGCCGCTCGACCCGGTGGAGACCGTCCACCGCCTCTCCGAGCTCGGCGCGTACGGCGTCACGTTCCACGACGACGACCTGCTCGCCGTCGAGCCCGACCGCGAGAAGGCCATCGCCGCCTTCAAGAAGGCGCTCGACGAGACCGGCATGAAGGTGCCGATGGCCACCACCAACCTGTTCACCCACCCGGTGTTCAAGGACGGTGCGTTCACCAGCAACGACCGCGACGTCCGCCGCTACGCGCTGCGCAAGGTCATGCGGAACCTCGACCTCGCCGCCTCGCTCGGCGCGAAGACGTACGTGTGCTGGGGCGGCCGCGAGGGCGCCGAGTCCGACGCCGCCAAGGACGTCAAGGCCGCGCTGGACCGCTACAAGGAGGGCCTGGACCTCCTGTGCCAGTACGTCATCGACAAGGGCTACGACATCCGCTTCGCCATCGAGCCGAAGCCGAACGAGCCGCGCGGCGACATCCTCCTGCCCACGATCGGCCACGCCCTGGCGCTGATCAACGAGCTGGAGCACCCCGAGATGGTGGGCCTCAACCCGGAGGTCGGCCACGAGCAGATGGCCGGGCTCAACTTCGTCCACGGCATCGCCCAGGCGCTGTGGCACGGCAAGCTCTTCCACATCGACCTCAACGGCCAGCACGGCCCGAAGTACGACCAGGACCTCATCTTCGGCCACGGTGACCTGAAGAGCGCGTTCTTCCTGGTGGACCTGCTGGAGAACGGCGGCTACGACGGCCCGCGCCACTTCGACTACAAGCCGCTGCGCACCGAGGACAAGCAGGACGTGTGGGACTCCGCCGCGGCGAACATGCGCACGTACCTGATCCTCAAGGAGAAGTCGCGCGCCTTCCGCGCCGACCCCGAGGTGCAGGAGGCGCTCAAGGCCTCGCGCGTGGACGAGCTGGGCAAGCCCACGCTCGCCGAGGGCGAGACCTGGCAGGACCTCGCCAAGGACGACTTCGACGTGGACGAGGCGGCCGCCCGCGGCTTCCACTTCACCCGGCTCAACCAGCTCGCCCTCGAGCACCTGCTCGGGGTGCGCGGATGAGCAGGCCGCTCAGCGTCCAGCTCTACACCGTCCGCGAGGCGCTGGCCGAAGACCGCGACGCCACGCTGCGCCGCGTCGCCGAGGCCGGCTACCGCGCCGTCGAGCCCTTCGACCCGCTGAACGACCCGAAGGGCTTCCGCGCGGTCGCCGACGATCTGGGGCTGAGCGTGTCGGGCACGCACGCGATCGCGCTGCTGCAGCGCGAACCCGCCGAGGTGTTCGACGCGGCCGCCGCCATCGGCACCGACAAGGTGATCGTCCCGGCCGGGATCGCGGAGGAGGAGTTCACCTCCCGCGACGGCCTCGGCCGGGCCGCCGACCTGCTCAACGGCCTGGCCGAGCAGGCGGCCCGGCACGGCGTGCGGCTCGGCTACCACAACCACTGGTGGGAGATCGAGCCGCAGGTGGACGGCAGGCACGCCATCGAGGTGCTCGCCGACCTGCTGGCGCCCGAGGTGTTCCTGGAGATCGACACCTACTGGGCGGCCGTGGGCGGCGCCGACGTGCCCGCCCTGCTCGGCCGCCTGGCGGGCCGGGTGGAGGCGCTGCACGTCAAGGACGGCCCGGTGGTCAAGGGCGAGCCGCACACGGCGGTCGGCGCCGGCGCCATGCCGGTGCCGGCGATCCTGGCCGCCGCCCCCGGCGCCCGGCGCGTGGTCGAGCTCGACGAGTGCGCGACGGACGTCTTCGCCGCCCTGGCGGACAGCCACACGTATCTCACCTCCTTGGAGGGCTCTTGAGCAACGGCCCGGTCGGCGTCGCGATCGTCGGCGCCGGTGTGATCAGCGGCCAGTACCTCAGCAACCTCACCTCCTTCCCCGACGTGCGCGTGCTCGCCGTCGCCGACATCGACACCGGCAGGGCCGCGTCCGTGGCCCGCGAGCACGGCGTGGAGGTGTCCGGCACGCTCGCCGACGCCCTCGCCGTGCCCGAGGTGGAGATCGTCGTCAACCTCACCGTCCCGTCCGCGCACGCGGCCGTCGCGCTGGAGAGCCTGCGCGCCGGCAAGCACGTGTACGGCGAGAAGCCGATGGCGATGACCACCGGCGAGGCCTCCAAGGTCATGTCCGAGGCGGCGAACCGCGGGCTGCGGGTGGGCGGCGCGCCCGACACGTTCCTCGGCGCGGGCCTGCAGTCGGCGCTGCGGGCGCTCGCCTCCGGCACGATCGGCAAGCCGGTGGCCGTCACCGCGGCCACGCAGAGCCTCGGGCCGGAGTCGTGGCACCCCAACCCGGAGTTCTTCTACCAGCCGGGCGGCGGCCCGCTGTTCGACCTCGGTCCCTACTACCTGACGGCGCTGGTCGCGCTGCTCGGTCCCGCCGTCCGGGTGGCGGCCGGCACGCGCAAGGCCCGCGACCAGCGGGTGGTCGGCTCGGGGCCGAAGGCGGGCAAGCTCTTCCCGGTGGACGTGCCCACCCACGTCAACGCCCTGCTGGACTTCCCCGGCACGGCGACGGCGTCGGCCACGTTCAGCTTCGACTCGCCGATCAGCAAGCGGATGATCGAGGTGATCGGCACCGAGGGCGCGCTCTCGCTGCCCGATCCCAACACGTTCGAGGGGCCGCTGCTGGTGCGCGGGCCGGCCGACGCCGACTGGCGTGAGCTGCCGGTCACCGGCACGACGGCGGGGCGGGGCATCGGCGTGCTCGACATGGCGAGGTCGATCCGCGCAGGCGTGCCGCACCGCGCGTCCGGCGAGCTGACCTACCACGTGCTCGAACTGATGTCGGCGATCACGGAGTCGGGCGAGCGGTCCGAGTTCCGCGACATCGACTCCGCTCCCGAGGCTCCGGCGCCGCTGCCGGAGGACTGGGACCCGTACGCCGCCACCCTGTAAAGAAGATCGCGTGTGACCGGGCCCGATGCCGGGTCCGGTCACACAGGCATCCTCGATGATTACGATGGGTAATCATGCGGTAACCGAAAGCTCAAGGGGATGCCCATGCGTGTCATGATCCAGCTCCGGCCGGCCTCGACGTCGTCGCGTCGGTGATGGACACCGGCGCCGCCAGCGCGGCGGGCGACGTCGCGGGCGACCTGCCGGGAGTCGCCATCGACGAGGCGTTCGAGCCCGTCGCGGTGCCCCGCCCGGTCTCGCTCTCGCCTTATCAGCGCATGCAGTTCTCAATGGCGCCGGAAGACGCCTCGGTGCTCGTCAGAGGCGAGATCGCCGACGGCGACCTGGCCACCAGGTCGGCGCTGCTGACCTCCTCCGTACGCGAGGTCGCGGGCGTCTTCGCCGACCCCCACATCCAGCCCCATCCCGTCTGCGGCGGCGACGGCCCCGTGGGCGACTGGCAGGAGGTCAGGCGGCTGCTGCACGCCGAGGAGCTGTGGTCGGCGGGCCACGACGGCGAGGGCGTCACGGTCGCGATCGTCGACGGCGGCGTCAATGCCGATCACGTCGCCGCCCGCATCGGCCACGAGGTGACGCTCGACGCCCAGCGGAGCTGGAGCCCGCCGGGCGTGCCCGCGCGGCCCGGCCGCCACCCGGTGGACCACGGCACGATGTGCGCGTTCGACGTGCTGCTCGCCGCGCCCAAGGCGACCCTGCTCGACATCCCCGTGCTGCTCAGCAGGCGCGAGGGCGGTTCGCTCGCCGACGGCCTGCTGTCGGACGCGCTGGCCGCCTACGCCCACCTCGACCGCGTGCTGCGGGCCATGCCGGCCGAGTCCAGAGCGCTGGTGGTGAGCAACAGCTGGGGGCTGTTCTCGCCCGACATGGACTTCCCGCCCGGTCACCCGGGCAACTACTCCGACAACCCGGCGCACCCGTTCAACGTGATCGTGGGCAGCCTGGAGGGCACGGGCGCCGACATCCTGTTCTCGGCGGGAAACTGCGGCCGCGAGTGCCCCGACGGGCGCTGCGGCTACCCCGACAGGACGATCGTGGGCGCCAACTCGCACCCCGCCGTGCTGTCCGTCGGCGGCGTCGACACGCGGGGCGAGCGGGTCGGCTACTCCTCGCAGGGGCCCGGCAGGCTGTCGGAGCGCAAGCCCGACCTGTGCGCCTACACGCACTTCGCCGGCTCCGGCGCGGTCGGTCCTGCCGACACCGGCACCTCGGCGTCCTGCCCGGTCGCGGCCGGCGTGGTGGCCGCCGTCAGGACGCGCCGCTCGGCCGCCGATCTGTCGCCCGCCCAGCTCCGTACGCTGCTCCACCGCACCGCCGACGACCGCAGCACGGTCGGCTTCGACTACGACTACGGCTTCGGCGTCATCGATCCGCCCGCCGTGCTCGCCGCGCTCGCCAGGCAGAACCGCACCCGCGCTGCCTGAGATGGCGATGATCCAGGTACGCCTGCCGCCGGACGCCACCCTGGGCGACGCGCTGCGCCTGCTCGGCTTGTCCGACGACGACGCCGACGCCGGCTTCGGGCTCGTGCCCGTCGCCCCCGGACGCCACGTCCTGAGGGTCACCGACGAGGCCGCGCGGCGGGTCAGCCACGAGCTGGCCGAGGTCTTCGCCGACCCCCGCATCGAGCCCGATGACTCCTCATGAGCCGTATTGCGTTGGCTTACGGCTCGCGGAGCCGCGACAATGCTGCGATGGCTGACAGTAGGGAGACCGACTGGGTCTCCAGGTTCGCAGACGAGGTGATCTCCGAGGCGGAGCGGCGCGCGCCCGGCCGGCCGATCGTCTGCGCCTCAGGGCTGAGCCCGTCGGGCCCGATCCACCTGGGCAACCTGCGCGAGATCATGACGCCCCACCTGGTCGC
Source organism: Nonomuraea fastidiosa (assembly GCF_042751225.1). Taxonomy (NCBI): domain Bacteria; kingdom Bacillati; phylum Actinomycetota; class Actinomycetes; order Streptosporangiales; family Streptosporangiaceae; genus Nonomuraea; species Nonomuraea fastidiosa. The sequence continues at coordinate 3,302,377 of NZ_CP170570.1, read as the reverse complement.
CGACGAGATCAGGCGGCGCGGCCACGAGTGCGTCCACCTGCTGTCGTGGGACGACTACGACCGCTTCCGCAGGGTGCCCGCGGGCATCGACCCGTCGTGGGCCGAGCACATCGGCAAGCCGCTGAGCGCGGTGCCGGCTCCGCCGGGCAGCCCCTACGCCACCTGGGCCGAGCACTTCAAGGCACCGTTTCTGGAGGCGCTGGCCGAGCTGGGCGTCGAGGTCCACGCCATCAGCCAGACCGAGCAGTACACGTCGGGGGCCTACCGCGAGCAGATCCTGCTGGCGGTGCGCGAGCGGGCGAAGATCGACGCCGTGCTCTCCCGCTACCGCACCAAGCAGCAGGGCGAGCCGGCGCGGGAGGGCGAGTATTTCCCGTACAAGCCGTATTGCGAGCTGTGCGGGCGCGACCTGACCACGGTCACCGCGTACGACGACGAGACCACCGAGCTCGCCTACACCTGCGAGTGCGGCTTCGGCGAGACCGTGCGCCTGGCCGAGCACGACAAGGGCAAGCTGGTCTGGAAGGTCGACTGGCCGATGCGCTGGGCCTACGAGGGGGTGATCTTCGAGCCGTCGGGCGTCGATCACCACTCGCCGGGGTCGGCGTGGGTCGCGGGCGGGCAGATCGTCCGCGAGGTGTTCGGCGGCGAGCAGCCCATCGGGCCGATGTACGCGTTCGTCGGCATCACCGGCATGGCCAAGATGAGCAGCTCCAAGGGCGACGTGCCGACGCCGTCCGACGCGCTGCGCATCATGGAGGCACCGGTGCTGCGCTGGCTGTACGCCCGCCGCAAGCCCGCCCAGTCGTTCAAGATCGCTTTCGACCACGAGATCCAGCGGCTGTACGACGAGTGGGACGCGCTCGGCCGCAAGGTCGACAGCGGCCGGGCGCAGCCCGCCGAGCTGGCGGCCTATACCAGGGCCGTGTCCACCGCCGCGGGCCCGCTGCCGATGACGCCGCATCCGGTGGCCTACCGCACGCTCGCCTCGGTGCTCGACATCACCACCGGCCACGCCGAGCAGACCCTGCGCATCCTGCGCGACCTCGACGGCGTTGAGTCGCTCGACGCGGCGCGCCCCCGGCTCGACAGGGCGCAGCGCTGGGTGGCCGAGCACCTGCCCGCCGACCAGCGCACGCGGGTGCGCGAGTCGCCCGACCACGAGCTGCTCGGCTCGCTCGGCGACGAGGAGCGCGAGGCGCTGCGGCTGCTGGCCGACGGCCTCGACAATTGGACGCTCGACGGCCTGACCGACCTCGTGTACGGCGTGCCCAAGATCCAGGCGGGCCTGCCGCCGGACGCGAAGGCCACGCCCGAGCTGAAGGCGGCGCAGCGGGCCTTCTTCGCGCTGCTGTACAAGCTGCTGGTCGGCCGCGACACCGGCCCCAGGCTGCCCACGCTGCTCATGGCGGTGGGCGCCGACCGGGTGCGCAAGCTGGTGGGTGCATGAGGGGAGTCATCCTCATCACCGGCATCTCGGCGGCCGGCAAGTCCACGGTGGCGCAGCGCCTGGCCGAGCGGCTGCCGCGATCGGCGCACGTGCGGGGCGACGTGTTCCGCCGGATGGTGGTCGGCGGGCGCGCCGAGATGACGCCGGAGGCGGATGCCGAGGCGGTGCGCCAGCTTCATATGCGTTATCGCCTGGCGGCCGCAACGGCCGATACCTATTGCGATGCCGGATTTACGGCAATCGTTCAAGATGTCGTTCTTGGCCGCGATTTACAGCTATTTACAGAAATAATACGATCACGGCCGCTTTATGTGATCGTACTGGCTCCCGACCCCGCCACCGTTGAGCGCCGCGAGACCGCCCGCGCCAAGACCGGCTACGGCGGCGGATGGACGATCTCCCAGCTAGACGCCGTACTCAGGGAGGAGACGCCGCGCATCGGCCTGTGGCTCGACACCTCGCGCCAAACGCCGGACGAGACCATCGACGAGATCATTTCCAGGGCCGGAGAGGCGCAAATAGCGGGCGCGCCGGAATAACCACCGCCGCTGCAAGAAATCATCAAGCGGCTTGCATGTGCACGGGGAAAGCTTTGTGGCATGAACAAGCCGCCTTTCGCCGCGAGCGTCAGTGTCATCGTCCCCGCGATGAACGAGGCCGAGAACCTTCCTCACGTCTTCGCCACGCTGCCCGACTGGATCGACGAGGTCATCCTCGTCGACGGCAACTCGACCGACGACACCGTCGCCGTCGCGCGCAGGCTGCGCCCTGACCTCCGGGTCGTCACCCAGAGCCGGCGCGGCAAGGGCAACGCGCTCATCGAGGGCTTCCAGGCCGCCCGCGGCGACATCATCGTCATGATCGACGCCGACGGCTCGACCGACGGCAGGGAGATCCGCTCCTTCGTCGCCACCCTCATCAACGGCGCCGACTTCGCCAAGGGCTCCAGGTACGCCCCTGGTGGCGGCTCGGACGACCTCAGCCCGATCCGCTCGCTCGGCAACAGGTTCCTCACCGCGGTCACCAACCTGCTCTACGGCACCCGCTACACCGACCTCTGCTACGGCTACAACGCCTTCTGGCGGCGCCACCTGGAGGTGCTCGACCTCGACTGCGACGGCTTCGAGATCGAGACGCTGATGAACGTCCGCGCCGCCCAGGCCGGCCTGGTCATCCGCGAGGTCCCAAGCCGCGAGCGCTCCCGCATCCACGGCGCCAGCAACCTGCACGCCGTACGCGACGGCTGGCGGGTGCTGCGGACCATCTGGCGCGAGCGGTCGCGCGGGGCCGCCGTGACGGGCAGGACCCAGGTGGCGCTGGCGAAATGAGGAGTGACATCCTCGAACAATGCGCTACATAGTGATCGGAGCAGGAGCGGTCGGGGGCACGATCGGGGGCCGCCTGTTCCAAGGCGGGCACGAGGTCGTCCTGATCGCGCGCGGGGCACACTACGAGGCTCTCAAGCGTGACGGCCTGCGCCTGATCACCCCCGACTCCACCGAGACCCTGCCCATCCCCGCCGCCGACGGCCCGATCCCCACCCGCGACGACGACGTGCTCGTCGTGGCCACCAAGACGCAGGACACGATCGCCGCGCTGGCCCCGTGGTCGCCCGACCTGCCCGTGGTGTGCGCCCAGAACGGCGTCGCCAACGAGCGCATCGCGCTGCGGCGCTTCGAGCGCGTCTACGGCATGTGCGTGTGGCTGCCGGCCCAGATCCCCGCACCGGGCACCGTGGCGGCGCACGGGTACCCGTACTCGGGGATGCTGCACGTCGGACGCTATCCCCAGGGTGTGGACGACCTCGCCGAGCAGATCGCCACCGACCTCGGCAAGCACGGCCTGGTCGGGCGCACCTCGCCCGACGTGATGCGCTGGAAGTACGGCAAGCTGCTCGGCAACCTGGCCAACGCCGTGGAGGCGCTGGTCGGCCACGTGCCCGGTATGTCCGACCTCGCCGAGCTGGCCAGGGCCGAGGCGCGCACCGTGCTCGACCGGGCCGGCATCGCCTACAACACGCCCGAGGAGGAGGCCGAGGTCCGCGGCCACAAGGTGGACGCGAGGCCCATCGAGGGCGTCGAGCGCGCCGGCGGATCGTCCTGGCAGAGCCTGGCCAGGGGCAGCGGCTCGATCGAGTCCGACTACCTCAACGGCGAGATCGTGCTCATCGGCCGGCAGCACGGCGTGCCGACGCCGGTCAACGAGACGCTGCGGCGCGAGGCCAACAGGGTCGCCCGCGAGCGGCTCGCCCCCGGCTCGATGACCCCTGATCAGGTGCGCGCGCTCATCGACGCGCGTTCCGCAGCCTGATCCCGCTGAACTCCAGGGTGCTGGTGATCACCTCGTCCCAGAACGGCCAGAGGTTGTCCAGCACCCTGAGCTGGATGCCCGCCTCCTCGTGCAGCGCCAGCAGGTCGCCCACCGGCTCAGGCGGGCCGAGCGGCGTCACCGGCACCGTGGAGACCATGGCCGTCGGCGGGTCGCCGATGGGCTTGAAGGTGCCGGCGGGCAGCCGGTAGGCGTACAGGCGGACGTTCATGATCGGCTTGAGCCAGCCGTACTCGATGGCGTGCACGCGCGGGCCGCAGCCGGCGCCGAGGATGCGGGCCGCGTCGTGCTCGGTGGTGCGCGGTCCCACCCAGGCCATCGCCCGCGGGCAGGCGCGCGGAAACCAGAAGTCGGGGCAGCGGTCGGGGCCGACCGCCCACACGTACGCCTCGCTGTGCCGGCTGGTCGGCGCCACGTGCGGCGCGAAATGCTTGATCGTCGGGTCTTCCGAGAAGTGCAGAACCTCCCCAGGCGCTGGTCTCATAGCGCCATCCTCGCGCATATCCCGCCGATCTCCGGGCAGTGGGAAGCCTCTCTTTCCGACAAGGGGTGAGTTGGATGATCGTGCTGGGACTGCTCATGATCCTGCTCGCCGGTGCCGCCTTCGCCCTGGTGCTCGTCGAGCAGAGCTCCAGGTACGTCCTGTTCGGCCAGACCTTCGAGCTCGGCTACGTCGAGATGTTCCTCACGGGGGCCGCCGCGGCGGCGCTCCTGCTGGTGGGCCTCTGGCTGATGGGCTCGGGTTCGCGCAGGACGGCCAGGCAGCGGCGCCGGCTGCGCAGCGCGCGGGCCGAGGCCTCCGACCGGGTCGCCCGGCTGGAGGACGAGAAGCGCGAGCTGGAACGGCGGCTCGAACGCGAGCGCGCGGGCGACGGCGACCACCTGGTGGCCGGCCTGCGCCGAGGACCGCCGGTAGTCAGGCGGTGGCTTCGTGGCGCGGGGGCAGCAGCCTGCCCTCGCGCCACAGCGCGACCCCGGTGATCACGGCCCCGAGCCCTTCCCACAGCCCGACGCCGAAGAACTCGCCCGGCGCTGCCCCCGTCACCACCAGCGTGGTGAAGACCGTGAACGTGACCAGCCGGAACGGCACCGTCCACCGGAAGAACGGCGCGTAGTCGTGCGCGGCGGCGAAGACGTAGTAGGCGCCCATGTTGACCGCCGCCATCGATGAGGCGGCGAGGTAGACCAGCGTGTAGTCGCCGGCGGGCCGCACGTCCGGCACCTCGAAGCCGAGCATGGCGAGCAGCGTGCCCGGCGAGATCAGGCCCAGCAGACCCAGCGCGAAGGCGAGGACGCCGAAGACGCCTATGGTCCAGCCGGAGAAAGAACGCGGAAGACGCACGGAAATCCTCTCAAAGGGGGGTGTAATCTGCGAGGCGGTCTCATCATGCACCCGGAGGTCGCATGCCCCCCACGCGTGGCCGCCCCATCACCGTCAAGCTGCTCGTCCTCCTGCTCGTTCCGCTGCTGTCCCTGGTGGGTCTGTGGGCGTTCGCGGCCGGCCTGACCGGCGGCGACGGCCTGCGCCTGCTGGAGGCCAACGAGATGGCGGAGCACCTGACAGGACCGTCCACGCAGGTCAACGTCGCGCTGCAGGACGAACGGCTGGCCTCTGTCGAGTACATGATGGGCCACCGCGACGCCGCCGAGGTGAAGAAGGAGCGCGGCAAGACCGACGAGGCGATCAAGCGCTTCCGCGCGTCGGCGGGCGGCGTGCGCGACCTGCCGCCGGAGATGACCACCCAGCTCCAGGCGCTGAACGTCAAGCTCGACCAGCTTTCCGAGATCCGCCGCCAGGTGGACGTCAACGTCGTCGAGCCCATCGACGTCATCGACGACTACAACCAGATCGCCGACGCCTCGTTCCGCCTGTACGACGCCATGATCATGGTGCCGGAGCAGTCGCTCTACCAGCAGGCACGAGCGATGATCATGATGGGCGAGGCCACCGAGGTGCTCTCCAGGGAGCGCGCGGTGATCGCGGCCGTGCTGGCCAGGGGCCGCCTCGACGGGCGCGAGCGCGAGGCGTTCACCGGCATGGTGGCCACCAGGCGGCTGCTGTTCGCGCAGGCGATGTCGTACCTGGACGGCGGGCTGCGCGGGCCGTACGAGCGGCTGTCGGGCTCGCCGGTCTACAAGGAGTGGATGACGACCGAGGACGCGGTCAAGGACCAGTCGCCGAACGACGGCCTGCCCGCGGCGGCGGCCACCTGGCCCATCGACGGCGAGAACCTGTGGGCCGCGGTGCAGCGCAACCAGGCCGAGAGCACGCGGGCGCTGGCCGAGCGGGTGCGGCCGACCGCGGTCGGCATGCTCGTCAAGATCGGCGTGGCGGCCGGCGCCGGCCTCATCGCGGTCGTCGCCTCGATCCTGTTCTCACTGCGCTTCCGCAAGCGGCTGGTACGCGAGCTGGCCGCGCTGCGCGACGCCGCCACCGAGCTGGCCGAGGTACGGCTGGCCGGGCTGGTCAAGCGGCTGCGGACGAACACCGAGCCGCCCACGTCCGCCGAGATCACGCCGCTTGAGGTCGAGGCGACCACCACGGAGATCCGCGACATCGTCAAGGCGTTCAACGACGTGCAGGCCACGGCCGTGGAGGCGGCGGTGGACCAGGCGCGGCTGCGGCACGGCGTCAGCCAGGTCTTCGTGAACCTGGCCAGGCGCAACCAGTCGCTGCTGCACCGCCAGCTCATGCAGCTCGACAGCATGGAGCGGGAGACCGAGGCGCCGGAGACGCTGGCCGACCTGTTCAAGCTCGACCACCTCACCACCCGCATGCGCCGCCACGCGGAAAGCCTCATCATCCTGTCCGATCAGGCGCCCGGCCGGGCCTGGCGCAAGCCGGTGCCGGTGCTCGACGTGCTGCGCGCCGCCGTCGCCGAGGTGGAGGAGTACGAGCGGGTGGAGGTGCTCTCGCCGCCACCCGTCTTCCTGGTCGGCTCGGCCGTGACCGACGTCGCCCACCTGATGGCGGAGCTGATCGAGAACGCCACCCTCTTCTCACCGCCGCAGACCCGGGTGGACGTGCGCAGCGCGCTCAGCCCGCACGGCATGGTGGTCGAGGTGGAGGACCGCGGGCTCGGGCTGCCCAGGACCGAGCTGGACGAGCTGAACGACCGGCTGGCCAACACGCCCGAGTTCGACCTGGCGCAGAGCGACCGGCTCGGCCTGTTCGTGGTCTCCAGGCTGGCGGCCAGGCACGGCATCAAGGTCATGCTGGTGTCCTCGCCGTACGGCGGGCTGACCGCCAGGGTCGCGCTGCCGTCGTCGCTGCTCGCCGACCAGCCCGCCCTGGCCGGGCACAACTGATCGCCGGACCCTTCGACCAGAGGGCCCGGCGTCGACGTGGAAGCCGGCCTGCGAGCAGGCCGGTGACAGAGCCGGTGTCAGAGCCGGTGGAACGGCTCGCTGAAGTGCGCGGTGGCGAGGATCGCGCGCTCGGCCCTCAGCTCGGCGAGCATCTCGGCGCGGGTGCGCGCGGCGGTCTCCTGGTCCTGGTCGTAGAGGTAGCGGATGGCCGGGTCGGCGAGCTGCATGGGGTGGAGGACCAGGTCGCCGGTCATGGCCAGCTCTCCCGCGCGGGCGATCTGGTGCCCGGGAGTGTGTCCCGGCGTGGCGTGCACGTGGATGCCGGGCGCGACCTCGGCGTCGCCGTCGACGACGTGGAGCTGTCCCTTGAGCGGGGTGACGATCTCGTCGAGCATCCGGCCGCCCGCGGCGTCGAGCTCGGCCCGCTGGAGCACGTGGCGCGCGTTCTCGAACACCGGCCTGCCGTCGGCGACCGCGCCTGAGGCGTGGTCGCTGTGCAGGTGAGTGAGGATGACCGTGTCGATCTCGGCGGGCGTGACGCCGGCGGCGGCCAGCTCACGGGGCAGCGTGCCGGGAACCGGGGCCCAGCTCGACGCCGGGGAGTCCGCGGCGCCGATGCCGGTGTCGACCAGGGTCAGCCGGCCCGCGGCGTCGCGGATCAGATAGCAGTGGAAGTGGAGGACCCAGGGCTCGTCTGGCAGCCCGGAGCCGGGGAACAACTCGGCCGGCGGGCGGGCGATGGACGGCCCCATGGGTCCCACGGCGTCGCAGAGGGGTGTCACCTCGACGCCGGAGGTGGTGCTGATCGGAGGGTGTGGCACCCGACCAGCCTAGGCGGCGACGGGCTCCCGCGGAACGTACTCGTTCTCGATGTCGGCGGCGTAGACGGCGCGCCGGCAGTGCGCGCAACGGTAGATGATCGGGCCCTCGTCGAGCTCGTGGTGGCACCGCGGGCAGCGGTTGACGGTCTTCATGGGTGCTCTCCTGAGGAGTCTTTCTTCCTATGTCATACAAACCCTCATCGGGTTGCAGGGTCCCTGCATGCCGCTTGAACGCGATGGCGGCACGCTGATGGGGCCCCGATCCGGGCCCGATGTGGGTTCTGTGTCGTTGAGAACACCTGCTGCGGTCATTTTCTTCGCGAGCCGGTGTCGCAAGAACATTGTCACCCTCAAGACACTCGCGCGCGTGCGAAGACACGAGAACAGCCCGGGAATAGCCCATCAGGGCTAGGCGTTGTATGAGCCAGATCGTGTGGTATCTTCCGACTAAGCGTTGAGCTTCAGCTCCGCTTGGCTCTCACCTCGGGCTCCGCCCTTCTCTTCCGGACTGCTTGTCTTCCGTACGGCGCGCGGCCCTGCTCTTTTCGTTCTCTTCATCACCAGCCGATCGCCTTGGCACGATCAGGCGTATCTCCCTCAAGGGGCTCACCATGCTCGAAACGTCCGCGCACACCATTCCCGCGCAGCGCACGTCCGCCCAGGCCCGCTCGATGATGCGCGGCCTGCTGGACGTACGCGACAAGTCCGCCTTCATCCGGGCGGGCCACCTGCCGGGACCCGGCGACGTCCGCGTCCCGCCGGAGAAGATCCGTCAGTACGACCTGCGCCCCGGCGACCACGTCACCGCGCGCTTCACCGGCAACAAGCTCATCGCCGTCGACGCGGTCAACGGCCTGTCCGACTGGCGCGAGCGGCCCGCCTTCGCCGCGCTCACCCCCGTACACCCCACAGAGCGGCTGCGCATCGAGACCGAGTCGCTCAGCACCCGCGTCATCGACCTGTTCGCTCCCATCGGCAAGGGGCAGCGCGGCCTCATCGTGGCCCCGCCCAAGGCCGGCAAGACCATGGTCATGCAGGCGCTGGCCGCCGGCATCAGCCGTAACCACCCCGAAGTCCACCTCATGGTGCTGCTCGTCGGCGAGCGGCCCGAGGAGGTCACCGACATGCGGGCCCGCATCGGCGGCGAGGTGTACGCATCCACCTTCGACCACCCCGACCGCGACCACACGGCGCTCGCCGAGCTGGTCATCGAGCGGGCCAAGCGGCTCGTCGAGTCCGGCCGCGACGTGGTGGTGCTGCTGGACTCGCTGACGCGGCTGGGGCGGGCGTACAACAACGTGGCGCCCGGCGGCGGGCGCGTGCTGACGGGCGGCATCGACGCCCGCGCGCTGTATCCGCCGAAGCGCTTCTTCGGGGCCGCGCGCAACGTCGAGGGCGGCGGCTCGCTCACCATCCTCGCCACCGCGCTGGTGGACACGGGCTCGCGGATGGACAACAACCTGTACGAGGAGTTCAAGGGCACCGGCAACATGGAGGTGCACCTGACCCGCGAGCTGGCGGAGCGGCGGCTGTTTCCCGCCGTCGATCTCGACGCCTCCGGCACCCGCCGCGAGGAGATCCTGCTGCACGAGCAGGAGCGGCGGATCGTCTGGCGGCTGCGCCGCTCGCTGTCGGCGATGGAGCCGGCGCGCAAGATGGAGGTACTGGTGGAGCGGCTGCGCTCGACGCCGTCCAACGCCGCCTTTCTCATGGACGCCGCCGCGGCGGCCTGATCCGGCACCCCACCTGTGCGTGCACCAGAATGGCCGCATGCTGGCCGACATCGTCGAACATCTCATCTGTCCCGTCTGCGGGGTCGATCGCCAGGCCGGGCTGCGGCTCGACGCCGGCGCCCTGCGCTGCGCCGCCGGGCACTCCTTCGACGTGGCGCGGCAGGGATACGTCAGCCTGCTGGTCGGCTCGCGACCGCCGGGCACCGCCGACACCGCCGCCATGGTGGCGGCGAGGGCCGCGTTTCTCGACAAGGGTCACTACGCGCCGCTCGCGAATGCGCTCGCCGAGGCCGTCCTGACCAGGATCGATGCGGCAGAACATGAGTCCTCTACCGAAACGAATGACGGCGCGGAGTTGAGGGCGTACCGTGGGGCGGGAGTGGAGGCCGGCGACGGCCCGGGATTTGGTGATTCCGGGCGGAAACCGGACACCGTCGATGACCGTGGCGTGAAGGGCAGGATCTCGCCGGTGGTCGTCGACGCGGGCACGGGCACCGGACATTATCTGGCGGCCGTGCTCAATGCGATGAACGATGGCATCGGGATGGCGTTCGATGTGTCGAAGCACGCTGTACGCCGGGCGGCGCGGGTGCATCCCAGGGCAGGGGCGTTCGTGGCCGACGTGTGGCGCCCGCTTCCGATCAGGAGCGGGGTGGCCGATGTGGTGATCGACGTGTTCGCGCCCAGAAACGGGCCCGAATTCCGGCGCATCCTGCGTCCCGGCGGCGCTGCCGTGGTCGTCACTCCGGCGCCGCATCACCTGAGTCCGCTGGTCGAGGAGCTGGGGCTGCTCTCGGTGGACGAGGAGAAGGAGCGCAGGGTGGCACGCAGCCTCGACGGTTTCGTGGAGATCGACCGGCGCTCGATCGATTTCGAGATGGAGCTGGGGCATGGAGACATCACCCAGGTCGTCGGTATGGGACCGAATGCATGGCATAACGACCCGGCCACGCTCGATGAGCGAATTGCCGCATTTGTGGCAAGAAATGTCGCCGCAGGAAAACACGGTGTAGTTACCCGTGCGGCATTCCATCTGTCCATCTTCGAACCGGCACCCCGTTCAAGCGCCGTTTCTTGACGGGCAGGTGCGACCGGTGTTACTGATGGGGCATTTAGTCCGAAATTCCCCCACATTCTCGAAGAATTTCCCCGGCGCAGGCGCAATACTGGACGACATCCCACGCCCCGGAGCGCGGGACATCTATGGGAGGGGGCGCACCGGATGAAGGCGGAGGAACGCTGGCAGGCCAGGTTCCGTGCGTCGCGCATGACGCTGCCGTCCTGGGCGCGACAGGCCCCCAACCGCTCCATCTACCGCTCCAACGCCACCGGCAAGTGGGAGGTCTACGCCTGGGACCGCGTCACCGGCTCCGTCCGTCAGGTCACCGACCAGCCCAAGGGCACCAGGTACGCGGCCATCGACCCCACCGGCCAGTGGATCTACTGGTTCGCCGACACCGACGGCGACGAGCTCGGCGGATGGTGGCGCCAGCCGTTCACCGGCGGTGCGAGCGAGCCCATCGCGACCGACCTGGAGCCGGGACAGCCCAGCGGCATCGGCCTGTCCATCACCGGCTCCGCCGCCATCAGCCTGGCCGGCGGCGACAAGTTCCGCGTGCACCTCGTACGCCCCGGCGAGCCCACCGAGACCCTGTACGAGCACACCGAGGCCGCCTGGGTGGCCGCCATGTCGCTCGACGGCTCGCTCATCGCCATCAACCACGGCGAGTACGGCGACTTCCGCCACCCGGCGCTGCGCGTGGTCCGCCACAACGGCCGCACGGTCGGCGAGCTGTACGACGGCCCGCGCAAGGGCGTGACCGGCCTGAGCTTCGCGCCCGTCGCCGGCGACCGCCGCCTGCTCGCCCTGCACGAGCGCAGGCAGCGCAGCGAGCCGCTGGTGTGGGACCCGGTGACCGGCGAGCAGCGCGAGATCTGGCTGCGCGACTCCGGCGACCTCGCCGCCGAGTGGTACGACGACGGCCGCGGCCTGCTCATCCTGCGCGACCACCGCGCCCGCACGTACCTGCACCGCTACGACCTCAGGGGCGGCGGCCTGACCCCCATCGAGACCCCGCACGGCGTGATCGAGGAGGCCGCGCCCAGGCCCGGCGGCCACGTCGAATACCTGTGGTCGAGCGCGTCGCGCCCGCCGGTCATCCGCTCGACCAGCGGCCAGGTCGTGCTCAACTCGCTCGGGCCGCCCGCGCCGCCGAGTGTGCCGGTCGAGGACATCGACGTCGAGGGCGCGGGCGGGCGCATCCACGCGCTGGTGTCGCGGCCGGAGGTCGGCACCGCCCCCTACCCTGCGGTGTTCCTGCTGCACGGCGGGCCGTCCAGCCACGACCGCGACGAGTTCTCGCCGGAGGTCGCGGCCTGGGTGGACGCCGGGTTCGCGGTCGTGCGGGTCAACTACCGCGGCTCCACCGGCTACGGCTCGGCCTGGCGCGACGCGCTGCACGGCGACGTCGGCCACATCGAGCTGGCAGACGTCGCGGCCGTGCGCGAGCAGGTGGTCGAGCACGGCATCGTGGACGGCTCGCGGACGGTGCTCGCCGGCACCTCGTGGGGCGGCTACCTCACGCTGCTCGGCCTCGGCACCCAGCCCGACCTGTGGGCCTGCGGCATCGCCGCGGTACCGATCGCCTGCCACCAGACGTCGTACGAGGACGAGGCCGAGAGCCTGCGCGCCTACCACCGGGCGCTGTTCGGCGGCTCACCCGACGAGCAGCCCGAGCGGTATGCGGCCAGCTCCCCGATCACGTACGTCGACCGGATCAAGGCCCCGCTGCTGATCCTGGCCGGCGAGAACGACACCCGCTGCCCGCTGCGGCAGATCGAGAAGTACGTGGCGCGGCTGGCCGAGCACGGCGTCGAGCACGAGGTCTACACCTACGACGCGATCCGCGGCTCGCTGGTGGTCTCCGAGCGCATCGCGCAGACGGCCATCCAGCTCGACTTCGCGCGCAAGCACGCCGGGCCCATCTGATCGCGCTTTCTTACCAAGGGCTTGACCTTCGGTCATCCGGCGTGTCAGCATCACGGCACCCCGTACCCACCCGGAAAGAACGTACGTGAGCAGCGACAACACGAGCCCGCCATGATCGGACGAGCCCTAGCGGGCGCGCAGCACCACGATCGCCAGGTCGTCGGCGCTGGGCTCGGAGGCGAACTCGGCCGCGCCCCTGCGGATGCGCTCGGCCACCGCCCTGGCCGACAGGCCCGCGCACTCGGCCAGCATCTTGGCCAGCCCGCCGTCGTCGTCGAGCAGCCGCCCGCCGGAGCGGCGCTCGGTCACCCCGTCGGTGACGGCGAGCAGCACGTCGCCGGGGTCGAGCCTGACGGTGTCGGCCTCGAACGTCACCTCATGGAAGACCCCGAGCAGCGACTGCGGGGTGGTGACCGCCTCGACCTTGCCGCTCGGCTTGAGCCGCAGCGCCTCGGGGTGGCCCGCCGAGACCAGCCGCACCTCCAGACCCCCTTCGGGCATCGGCGTGATGTCGCCGTGCAGCAGGGTGAGGAACCTCGCCCGCTCGCCCTCCTCCAGGATCGCCTGGTTGAGCCGGCCGAGCACGGCGGCCACGCCGTAACCCTCCCTGGCCAGCAGCCGCAGCGTGTGGCGGGCCAGGCCGGTGACGGCGGCGGCCTCAGGGCCCGTGCCGCACACGTCGCCGATCGCGAAGCGCCAGGAGTCGTCGCCGGCCTTGAACAGGTCGTAGAAGTCGCCGCCGACCTCGTTGGCCTCGCCGGCGGGCTCGTAGATGACGCCGTAGTCGAGGCCGGGCACCTCGGGCTCGTTGGGCGGCAGGAGGCTGCGCTGCAGCGCCCGGTTGGCGGCGGCCTGCTGGGCGTAGAGCCTGGCGTTGTCCATGGCCAGCGCCGCGCGCCTGCCGATGTCGTCGGCGAACTGGATGACCTCGTCAGGGAAGCGGTCGGAGCGGCCCAGGCACATCATGCCGAGCGTGCGGCCGCGGGCGATCAGCGGCACCGCGAGCACCTGCCACTCGGCGAGGTGAATGGTGGAGGTGACCTGGGTGTCGGCCGCGGCGGCGACGTCCATCTCGCCGAGCTGTTCACGCAGGCCGTCGATGCGCGCCTCGTCGGCGTGCCAGAGGTAGACCAGCCGCGGCGGCGCGCTGTGGTCGGAGGTGTAGACGGCGCACCAGCTCGCCAGGCGCGGCACCACGACCTGGGCGATGATGGCCGGCACCATGTCGGGGTCGAGCGTGCCCGCGAGCAGGTCGCTCGCGTCGGCGAGGAAGCCCAGCCAGTGGGGGCCTCTGTTGCTCTCCTCCGTCCATTCGGCGGCCATGGTGTCCGGGGAGCCGGGTAGCGTGAGTCTGGCCCAGTGGACACGGGAGTCGCCCGAGAAGGTGACTCCCCACTCCTCGACGTGCACGGAAGGAGCCCTCAGATCACCTTGGGAGAGGTTTCGCTGCCGCAGCTCGACCTGGACTGCGTCCCCGAAATGCTTCCAGATCACCTCGAACGGCTCATCGGCGGCCTGCGCGGTGAGATCTCCGGCGACCTGCTCGGCGGTATGGAGCACGCCGCCGGTGGCCCACGCGGTCATCACCTCGCGCGTGAACCTCATCGCAGCCGTCGCAGCGGACTCGCCCGGCGCGAACGTCGCAGCGAGCACCGCATGGGGAGAAGCAGTCATCCTCACGTGCCTACCACACTTCCCGCTGACTTGGGGTAAATCCAAGGACAGGACTACGAGCTACTCATCGTGACAGACTTGAATCACTCGCTGGAGCCAGCCGCGAGTGAAGGAGGCCCCATGACCACGGCCAAAGTTGCGCCAAGTCCAAAGGAGAGGACGTACACGGAGTCGGATCTCGTACCCATCCTGGAGACTCTCTACTCTTGGCGTGACGGCGACTTCCGGCGTCGGGTTCCTCATGCTCCTCCCGGCATACTCAGCGAAGTGCGGATGGTGCTCAACGACATCGCCGACCGTCGCGAGCACCTGGCCAAAGAGCTGACGCGCGTACGTAAAGAAGTGGTCAAGGAAGGTCGCTTCAGCGAGCGTCTGACGCCCGGGCCCGGCGTCGGCGCGTGGGCGGAGAGCGTCGAGTCCGTCAACCAGCTCATCGACGCCCTGGTCAGCCCGGTGAGCGGCGCGGCCGACGTCATCGACGCGGTCGCCAAGGGCGATCTGTCGCGGCGCATCGACCTCGACAGGTCGGCGCGCGGCGAGGTGCGCAGGCTCGGCAAGGCCATCAACGGCATGGTCGACCAGCTCGCGCTGTTCAACTCCGAGGTCCTGCGGGTCGCCCGCGAGGCGGGCACCGAGGGCCGGCTGGGCGGCAGCGCCAACCTGCGCGGCATGTCAGGGAGCTGGCGCGACCTGACAGAGGCGGTCAACACGATGTCCTCGCGCGTGGCGGCGCAGGTGCGCGACATCGCCGTGGTGACCACCGCCGTGGCGAAGGGCGACCTGAGCCGCAAGGTGACGGTCGACGCCGTGGGCGAGATGTTCGAGCTGAAGAACACCGTCAACACGATGGTGGACCAGCTCTCCGGCTTCGCCGACGAGGTCACCCGCGTGGCCCGCGAGGTCGGCACCGAAGGCCAGCTCGGCGGCCAGGCGCGGGTGACCGGCGTGTCCGGCGTCTGGAAGGACCTCACCGACAACGTCAACTCCATGGCCAACAACCTCACCTCGCAGGTGCGCAGCATCGCGACGGTGGCGACGGCCGTGGCCAAGGGCGACCTGTCGAAGAAGATCACCGTCGATGCGCAGGGCGAGATCCTGCAGCTGAAGGACACCCTCAACACGATGGTGGACCAGCTGTCGTCCTTCGCCGACGAGGTCACCCGCGTGGCCCGCGAGGTCGGCACCGAGGGCAAGCTGGGCGGCCGTGCCGAGGTCAAGGGCGTGTCGGGCGTCTGGAAGGACCTCACCGACAACGTCAACTCCATGGCGGCCAACCTGACGTACCAGGTGCGCAACATCGCGCAGGTCACCACCGCGGTCGCCAACGGCGACCTCACCCGCAAGATCGACGTGGACGCCCAGGGCGAGATCCTCGAGCTGAAGTCCACGATGAACACGATGGTCGAGCAGCTGTCGTCGTTCGCCTCCGAGGTGACCCGCGTCGCCCGTGAGGTGGGCACCGAAGGCCAGCTCGGCGGCCAGGCGCAGGTAAGAGGCGTGTCGGGCGTCTGGAAGGACCTCACCGACAACGTCAACTCCATGGCCAACAACCTCACCTCGCAGGTGCGGCAGATCGCGGCCGTGTCCTCCGCGGTGGCGCAGGGCAACCTGTCGAAGAAGATCACCGTTGACGCGCAGGGCGAGATGCTCCAGCTGAAGGACACCCTCAACACGATGGTGGACCAGCTGTCGTCCTTCGCCGACGAGGTCACCCGCGTCGCCCGCGAGGTCGGCACCGAAGGCCAGCTCGGCGGCCAGGCGCGGGTGAAGGGCGTGTCGGGCGTCTGGAAGGACCTCACCGACAACGTCAACTCGATGGCCAACAACCTGACGTACCAGGTGCGCAACATCGCCGAGGTGACCACCGCGGTCGCCAACGGCGACCTCACCCGCAAGATCGACGTGGACGCCCAGGGCGAGATCCTCGCGCTCAAGACCACCGTCAACCGGATGGTGGACCAGCTCTCGTCGTTCGCCTCCGAGGTCACCCGCGTCGCCCGCGAGGTCGGCACCGAAGGCCAGCTCGGCGGCCAGGCCCGCGTCGAAGGCGTCGAGGGCACGTGGAAGCGGCTCACCGAGAGCGTCAACGAGCTGGCGAGCAGCCTCACCACGCAGATCCGCGCCATCGCCACCGTGACCAGCGCCGTCGCCCGCGGCGACCTCACCCGCTCCATCTCCATTGAGGCGCAGGGCGAGCTGGCCGAGCTGAAGGACAACATCAACTCCATGGTGGCCAGCCTGCGCGAGACCACGCAGGCCAACCAGGAGCAGGACTGGCTCAAGTCCAACCTGGCCCGCATCTCCCGGCTCATGCAGGGCCACCGCGACCTGCTCGAAGTCGCCAAGCTCACGATGAGCGAGCTGACCCCGCTGGTCTCGGCCCGCTACGGCGCCTTCTACAGCATCGACCCCGACGCCGACAACGAGCTGATCCTCATCGGCGGCTACGGCGTACGCCCCGACCGGGGTCCGCGCCGGCGCTTCGCCATCGGCGAGGGCATCGTCGGCCAGGCCGCCGCCGAGGGCCGGCACATCGTGCTCGACGACGTGCCGCCCGAGTTCATCACCATCGACAGCGGGCTCAGCCGCTCCACGCCCGCCCAGATCGTGGTGCTGCCCATCCTGTTCGAGAACCGCGTGCTCGGCGTGCTGGAGCTGGCCTCGTTCACGCCGTTCGGCGAGGTGCATCTCGACTTCCTGACGCAGCTCGTCGAGACCATCGGTGTCACGATGAACACCATCATCGCCAACTCCCGCACCGAGGACCTGCTGAAGGAGTCGCAGCGGCTCACCCGCGAGCTGCAGGAGCGCTCCGACGAGCTGCAGCGCCAGCAGGAGGAGCTGCGCAGGTCCAACGCCGAGCTGGAGGACAAGGCGGCGCTGCTCGCCAAGCAGAACCGTGCCATCGAGATCCAGAACTTCCAGATCGAGCAGGCCCGCCGCACGCTGGAGGAGCGCGCCGAGCAGCTCGCGGTGTCCTCGCGCTACAAGTCCGAGTTCCTCGCGAACATGTCGCACGAGCTGCGCACGCCGCTCAACAGCCTGCTGGTGCTGGCCAAGCTGCTCACCGAGAACGCCGAGGGCAACCTCACATCGCAGCAGGTGGAGTTCGCGCGGACCATCCACAGCGCGGGCTCGGCGCTGCTGCAGCTCATCAACGACATGCTCGACCTGTCGAAGGTCGAGGCCGGCCGGATGGACATCCACCCCATCCAGGTGTCGCTGCCGAAGATGGTCGAGCTGCTCGAGGCCGCCTTCGCGCCGGTGGCCCAGGACAAGGGCCTGGCCTTCAGCGTGGAGATCGAGCCCGACGTGCCGCAGGAACTGCGCGCCGACGAGCAGCGGCTCCAGCAGGTGCTGCGCAACCTGCTGTCCAACGCGGTCAAGTTCACCCCGCGCGGCGAGGTCAAGCTGCGCGTCTCCACCGCGCCGCCCGGCGTGCAGTACGACGACGACTCGCTGCACGACGCCGAGGACCTGCTGGCGTTCCAGGTGATCGACACCGGCATCGGCATCGCGCCCGACAAGCGCGACGTCATCTTCGAGGCGTTCCGCCAGGCCGACGGCACCACCAGCCGCAAGTACGGCGGCACCGGCCTCGGCCTCGCCATCTGCCGCGACATCGCGCGGCTGCTCGGCGGCGAGATCCACGTGGACAGCGAGCTGGGCAAGGGCAGCACGTTCACCCTCTACCTGCCCGCCTCCTACACCGGCCCGCTGGCCGCCACCGACGGAAGCTCCGCCTCGCGGCGCCAGCTCATGACGCCGCCGCCGGAGGAGGTGACCGGCACCGCCACCGCCGCGACGACCACCGCCGCCACCACCGTGCCCGAGCCGCCGCTGCCGCTCGACCTGCCCATGCCCGAGCTGGTCGAGCCGCCCGTCGAAACGCCCAGCAAGTGGCAGGGCGACGACCCGCTCAACGGCGCGAAGATCCTCATCGTCGACGACGACATCCGTAACGTCTTCGCGCTGACCAGCGTGCTCGAACGCCACGGCTCCACCGTGGTCTACGCTGAGAACGGGCGGGAAGGCATCGAACAGCTCGAACGGAACGAGGACGTCGCGCTCGTGCTGATGGACATCATGATGCCGGAGATGGACGGCTGGGCCACGACCTCGGCCATCCGCCGCATGCCGCAGTTCGCCGACCTGCCGATCATCGCGCTGACCGCCAAGGTCATGCGCGGCGACAGGGAGAAGTCCATCGCGTCGGGTGCGTCCGACTACGTTCCCAAGCCCGTCGATGTCGACCGCCTGCTCGAGCGCCTGCGCGGCTGGCTCAGCCGGGGAAGCGGCGGCTCGGCCGACACGTCCGCACCGCCATCCGAAGGGTCGTGATCGATGCCGGAGCGTGCCAAGATCCTCCTCGTCGATGACCGCGAGGAGAACCTGATCGCCCTTGAGGCCATCCTCAGCTCGCTCGACCTGGTGCCGGTACGCGCCAGATCGGGCGAGGAGGCGCTGAAAGCGCTGCTCAACACCGAGTTCGCGCTGATCCTGCTGGACGTTCGCATGCCCGGCATGGATGGCTTCGAGACGGCCGCCCACATCAAGCGGCGCGAGCGTACCCGCAACATCCCGATCATCTTCCTGACCGTGGTCGACAGCGCGCCCGACTACGCCTTCCGCGGCTACGCGGCGGGCGCCGTCGACTACCTCACCAAGCCCTTCGACCCGTGGGTGCTGCGGGCGAAGGTGTCGGTGTTCACCGAGCTGTACAACATGAACAAGCGGCTCGCCGAGCAGGCCAGCATGCTGCGCGACCGGCTCAGCGGCGAGCTGCCGCCCGGCGCGGGCGACCAGGCGTCGGTGCTGCCCGAGCTGTCGCGGCGGCTGACGGCCGTCGAGGACGAGCTGGCCAGGGTGCGCGAGCTGGCCCGCAAGTCTCAGGACCCGGCGCTGGCGGTGCCGCTCGCCGATCTCGCCGACCGCGTCGCCCGGCTGCGCGCGGGCTTCGACGCCCTCTCCTGACCTCCACCGCTCGCCACGGCCCTGGCCGGAAAGGGTCAGTGGCGGGCGCGTTCCAAAGCGTCCCAGAAGCCGCGCCGCAGGGCGTGGCGTACCTCGTCGTGCAGCAGGAAGTCGATCGGCAGCGACGAGCCCTGGAGCAGGCGGGCCTCCAGGTCGGAGGGCATGCGGGGCTTGCGTGCCAGCACGGCCTCCAGCCAGAGTGCGGGCGCGTCGCGGGCGACGGACTCGCCGAAGTCGTGGCCCTCCCGGTGCGCGGACTTGACGGCGTCGGCCAGCGTGGTGGCACCGGCCGTGGCGGCGGGGGGCGGGTTGATCGGGGCGGGCTGCGGCCCGGTGTAGGGGCCGAGCTGCGCGGGCTGGTAGGTGCTGTTCGACTGGGCGGGCTGCTGTTGCTGGTAGGAGCCGCTCGACTGCGCCGGCTGCTGTTGCTGGTAGGAGGTGCTCGGCTGGGCCGGGAACTGGCCGGTGCTGCCGTTGCCGCTCTGCGACGACTGCGGCTGCGCCTGGACCGGCGCGGTGGCGGTCGGGTTGGCGGGCGCGGGCGGCGGCGTCTGCGCCGGCTGCTCGGGCTGATAGTTCGCGTACGCCGGCAGCACGGGCTGCGACTGCTGCTGGCCCGACGACGGCCCGTTGGAGGCCGCGTGGCTGCCGGTGGACGAGGAGCCCGACTGCGATCCCGCGGCGTGGCTGCCGGTGGGCTGCGGCGTCTGCTGAGGCTGCTGACCCTGCTGAAGCTGCTGGGACTGCTGGGACTGCTGGGGCTGCGGGGCCTGCGGCATGGGCGGCAGCGAGGACGACGCCGGCAGCGACGGCTGCTGCGCCGGCTGAGCGGGCTGGGGCTGAGCCTGGGCCTGAGCCGGTTGGGCGGGCGGCAGCGAGTGGGCGGCCTGCCCGTTGCTGAGCGGCTGGTGGCCGTTGGACGCCTCGGTGGCACCGGAGACGAGCGTGACGTACGGCCGCAGATGGACCGCTCCCAGCTCCACGAGGTCGTCGCACTCCTGGCGCAGCGAGCGCGAGACGGCCCAGCCGCCCTCGGCGGCGATGTGGATGACGGTGACCCTGATGCCGAGGTCCTGGGCGTCGCACACGACCTGCGCCAGGTCCTCATCGCCGCTCACCACGACCGCGTCGCAGATGGCGTTGTTGCGGGCGAGCGTCATCAGGTCGCGATGGACCTGAGCGTCCACGCCCTCGCGACGGCCCGGCCTGATGCGCGACAGCCGCAGCTTGAGCCCGGGGATGTCGGCCAGCGCGTCGTGCTCTGGAGTGCGGCGGCCTTCGACCGTCGCCTCGTACCAGTAGCAGCGCAGCAGCGGCAGGCCGGTGCGCTCACGCGACAGACTGGTCATCAGCTGGAGCAGCCCTGGGTAATCCCAGGCGACCGCTTCACGATGACGCGTGCCGTGCACGGCCATCGCGCCATCAGCCAGCAGATAGCCAGCGTCCACGAACAGCGCGCAGCGATCCACTGACACCGCCCCTTTCCTGGTGGTCCGACCTTGCTGGCTCTGCACCGTCAGAGACCGGACTCGGCGGCCCTCTCTCAGGGTAATGAAAGCAGGTGATCGCGCGAGGCTTAATCACCACGATTCGAATAGCACTCGCCGTCTCACCAGAGCAATCAGCCGAACCGTACCAGTTTGTCCCGTTCACGGTCACTGCCTCGCCCGTACGCTCACCGCGGCCACTCCGAACAGCACCACGTCCTTGTCCGTGACGATCGTCAGCCCGGGATCGGCGCCCAGCTCGGCGGTGACCGTGTCGACGTCCACCCCGAACGTCAGCTCCGGCACGCCGCGCGATGAGCCGTCGAAGACGTTCGAGCGGTCACGGTCGCCGCCCACCGGGGTCAGCGCGCCCGTGCCCAGCGAGACCTTGTCGCCCCGCAGGTCCACGTCGCCCTCCCAGGTGACCAGCTCCGCCCTGGCCGGCGCGGCGGCGGGCGTGAGTCCGCCGAGCGGGAAGCGTACGCGCCGTGACGCGCCGCCGATCACGGTGGCGGTGTCGAGCACCATGGCCCGGCCGTACGGCTCGTCCGGGTCGCTGACGATCATCACCAGGCTCCAACCCGCGTGGCGGGCGGGGCCCTCCTCCATGGGGGCGTCGCCCGCCCAGTAGGTGCCGCTCTTGCCGACCAGGTGGGTGACGTCGGCGAACGCCTGGTAGACCGGGCCGAGCGGCAGCTCGCGCACCGCCACGTCGGCGGGCTTGACCGTCACGTAGCGCCGCCGCCCCGGGGGCCGCAGCTTGATCGGGCCTGCCTCGTCGCCGGTCGCCGACCAGTACAGGCCCGCCCACACCACCTTGCCGCCCTTCGGCAGCGTCAGCTTCGCGCCGCTTGATGACTTGGTCTCGGAACGGTCGTCGAGGTCGAGCGCCATCATCGGCCACAGGTCGTTGTCGCGCTGGGCGCCCGCGCGCCTGCGTGCCTCGGCGCAGCTCGCGACCTCGCGCGGGCAGGTCAGCAGGGTGTTGCCGATCGCGCGTACCGTCACAGGGCCGTCGGTGGCGAACCTGGCGGGCGCGCCGGACGCGCGTACGCCGTGCTTGGCCTTAGCCCGCACACGCAGCGACCCGGCCGCGACCCGGACCGAGGGGCCACCGCCCTCGGGCGCGCTCTCGGCCACCAGGACCCGCAGGAACACCGCCGTCCCCTGCCCCGCCGCCAGCGGCCTCCTCGTGCACGTGGCCCCGCCGGAGGACGGCCGGCAGGTCCACCCGTCCATCGTGCTCTTCGGACCGGAGGACCCGTCGGACTTTGCCCCGGCCGCCTCATCGGACCTCCGCCCGGCCGCCCGCTCGACCGCCTCAGCAACCGCCGCACCACCCCCGCCACGAGCCGTGACAGCGGCCCCCTGAGCAGACGGAACTCCCGACGCCGGCCGACCGGAGGAGCCCGTGAAGGGGTGAGCCGCCGGGACCGCGAAGCCGGGGCGGGCCGCCGGGGCGGGGATGAGGGTCACGCCGGAGGGCAGGCGTACGTCGGCGGACAGGCTCGCGCTCGCGGAACCGCCGTAGTTGCGCAGGCGCAGCGCGATCAGGCCGGTCTCGGCCCGGACGAGCGCGCCCAGCGGCTCGATCGTGACCCGCAGCCGGGCGGGGCCGGGCTTGGCCGTCTTGACGGGCGGCGGCACCCTGGCCGGCGCCTCGCTCGGGCTCGGCGCCCGTACCGGCACGGGGGTCTCGGCATCGGATGGCGCATCGACCGGCACCGGCACCGGATCGGGCGTGACCGGCGACTGCGCGACCGGCGTGGCCGCCGGATGCGCGGCCTGCAGCGGACGTTCGTCGGAGACCAGCAGCAGCCCGGCCGCCGTGGCCACCAGCACGGCCGTGCCGCCCGCCATCATGGCCTGCTGCTGCCTGGGCGTCCGCCGCAGCCGCCGCAGCATGCCGAGCAGACCGCCCGCGCCGCCGGTCGCCGTGGCCTTGGCCAGCGCCGCCGCGTAGCCGCCGAACATCGGCCCGGCGATCAGCGGGCCCACCATGACGCGCAGCCCGCGGTTGACGTCGGTCAGCTCGAGCAGCACCCCATTGCATTCCTCGCACGACTTGACGTGCTCGTCCACCGCCTTGGACTCGCGCCTGGCCAAACCGCCGCGTACGTACGCCCCCATCTTGCTCAGCACAGGACGGCACTCGCGCTGCGGCGGCGCGCCCAGGTGCAGCTGCAGGTACGCCTGCCGCAGCCCTTCCCTGGCCCGGTACGCCAGCGCCGCCACGCCGTTGGCCGACAGGCCCAGCAGCGGCGCCACATCCGCCGGCTTGAGCCGCTCGACCTCCGTGTGCCACAGCACGGCCCGCCACCGTTCGGGCAGCGACAGGTACGCCCTGGCGATCAGCGACTTCTCCAGCCCCGCCAGCGCGGGATCGATGAACGGCACCCCGGGGTCGTACTGCTCGATCTCGCCCGAGCTCACCTGGCGGCTCTCCACGCGGGAGCGGTCGTGGACCGTGCGGCGCACGACGGTCAGCAGGTAGGTGCGGAAGGCCGTGTCGGGCCCGCCACCCCTGCCCACCAGGTCGAGGATCTTCGTGAACGCCTCCGCCACCACGTCCTCGGCCTCGGCACTCCTGACGAGCTGCCGGGCCATGGCACGCGCCGCTACCACGTGGCGCTCGTAGAGCTGCCCGTAAGCAGCGGCATTGCCCTCTCTGACCGCCTGAAGGAGCTCTGCGTCGCTCTGTGCCGATACGGTACCCATAGTGACCTCACGATTACGCGGGGTTGCCCGCGCAATCATTCCGCACTCCCCCTGTTGACTAAACCGCGCACGGCCCTTTACTCCGCGCGACCGCAGCCTTGCTATCGGCGAGCCGCGGACCGGCGGCCACGGGAGAGCGGCGCGGGCAGGGCGGCGAGCACGAGCACCGGCGCACGCCGTGGCGAGGGCATGCGCCGACGAGCACGAACACCGGCGCACGCCGTGGCGAGGACGTGCGCCGACGAGCAAGGCAGCGTGGCGGCCGCGCGTGCCTCGGCGCGAACAAGCGAGCCGCGCCCCCGCAGCGCACGCCAGCCGCCACGAACCGACACGAGCTGACACAAGCCGCCCCACCGCACGCCCACCGCGCACACCAGCCAACGTGAGCGGAAGGCGCAGGTGAGGCGTGGCTGTGCGGCACCGGTAAGTGCGAGGGCCATTGCCCGAGCAAGGCGAGAAGCGCGAGCAGCGGGCCACCGCGAAGCGCAGTGGCGCGCAGCACGGGCGGCACGTAACGCGGGCGGCGCACCTCAGCGAGTGCGGGCGGCGGGCACCCGCGAGGGCGGGCGATCCGCGCCTGCGGCGTGAGGGCGTCACCGACCGGGGGCGAGCAGGCGGAAGCAGGGGGCGGTGCGCCTGCGGCGTACCGGCGGAGGGCCGTTTTGATCAGGAGCCTAAGCTTGGACGCATGACGGATCGCGACACCCTCCTGGCCGAGATCACGAAGAAGGCCATCGTGCACGGCAAGGTCATCCTGTCCTCGGGCAAGGAGGCCGACTTCTACCTCGACCTGCGGCGCATCACGCTCGACGGCGTGGCGGCGCCGATCGTCGGCCGCGTGATGCTCGACCTGACCGGCGACCTCGACTACGACGCCGTCGGCGGGCTCACGATGGGGGCCGATCCTGTGGCGGTCGCGATGCTGCACGCGGCGGCGGCGCGGGGCCGTACGCTCGACGCGTTCGTGGTGCGCAAGGCGCAGAAGGCGCACGGCCTGCAGAAGCGCATCGAGGGGCCCGAGGTCAAGGGACGGCGGGTGCTGGTCGTCGAGGACACCTCGACCACCGGCTCGTCCCCGCTGACGGCCGTGGAAGCGCTGCGTGAGGCGGGCGCCGAGGTGGTGGCGGTCGCGACGATCGTCGACCGTGGCGCCACCGAGCGGATCGCGGCCGAGGGGCTCGAATACCGCTCGGCGTACACGCTGGCCGATCTCGGACTTTGAGCACACCACTTCGGGCCAGGGCCGATCTCAGACTCTAAGCACACCGCTCCCGGCCGGGGCCGATCTCGGTCTCTGATCACACCGCTGCCGAGGCCGACCGGGGCCCGATCTCGGACCTGAGCGCACAACGGCCGAGACCGCCAGGTCGCGGCCGACGCAGCGGTTCGGGTCAGTCGGGGGCGGTGGCGGTGAAGGCTTCGCGTTTGCCCGGGGCGCCCTGGGGGCGGAGTTCGCCGTTCTCCGTGACGCGGACCGTGGCGGCGTCGCTCAGCACCACGTCCAGCTCCGGCTCGAAGTAGCTGACCTCCTCGCCCCGCGCCATGTCCCGGTACAGAAGCACGTCCCCACCCGGTACGCGGACTGTGACGAGGGGGCAGGTCTCGGCGATGCATTCGATGCGTACGGTGGGCACCCGCGCACTGGCAGAGGGGGTCTCAGCGCCCGTCTCTGCGTCCGTCTCTGCGTCCGCCTGCGTGTCCGCCTCCGTGCCCCCGTCGGGCGCCGGGGAGGAGCGTTCGCGTGCGGTCTCACCGGCCGCGTCGCCGAGCATGCCGAGCAGGGCGCGGCCGCCGACGAAGAGGAGTGCCACGACGGCCAGCGCGGTCACGACGAGGAGCGCTAATCGGGCGAGGCCCATCGGTTCAGACCTGTGGCGTCCCACAGGGGGCAGCGTACCTGGAGACGATCCGCCCCGCCCGGCTCACGAGCGGTCAGTATTGGCCGTCGAAGCTCGAGGGCACGCGGTGGTGCTTGCCGCTGGGCTCGGGGAGCCGCTTGCCGGCGCGGCGGTGCTTGATGGCCTCGACGATGATCGGGATCAGCGAGATGAACACGATCAGGAAGACGCCCGGCAGGATGTACTTGTCGATCTGCTTGGGATCGACCTGGGCGCCGAGGAAGTTGCCGAGCAGGATGAGGCCCTCGACCCAGATGACGCCGCCGACGACGTTCCAGATGAAGAATCGCTTGCTGCTCATCTGCAGCACGCCGGCGACGGGATTCATGAACGTGCGGACGATCGGCACGAACCTCGCCAGAATCACCGCCCTGGCGGGACCGAACTTCTCGAAGAACTCCTCGGCCCTGACGACGTGTTCGCGCTTGAACAGCCGGGAATCGGGTTTGTCGAACATCTTGCGGCCGAAACGCATGCCGAGGAAATGTCCGAGCTGAGCGCCCGCGATGGCGCACAGCGGTGTGCCGATCACCAGGACGGGGAAGGAGAGCGGTTCGATGCCCATGCCCTGCGCGACCGAGGCCGAGCTGAAAATCCCCGCGGCCACCAGGAGCGAGTCGCCGGGCAGGAAGAACCCTAGGAGCAGACCCGTTTCGGCGAAGATGATGGCGAGAACGCCGATGGTGGCGAAAGCGCCCAGAATGGTCAGCCACCATGTCGGGTCAAGGAGATTCAAGAGCCAGTCCACGGCGGAGAGCCTACCTGTAGCCGGGATGCGGCAGATGACCTTCAAGGATGCTGTCCCCGTCATCTGCCGTCAAAGACGTGTTGTCTCCACTACAGACCATGAAGCGCGCGTTGTCTCTACCACAGCGGGTAGTGAGCCGGGATACTGGGCCCTGGCGCGAAGCCGCAACTTCTCAGGGAGATGAATCATGCCTATTGCGACTCCAGAGGTCTACGCTGAGATGCTCGACCGGGCCAAGGCCGGCGGATTCGCCTACCCGGCGATCAACGTCACCTCCTCCCAGACGCTGAACGCCGCCCTGCGTGGCTTCGCCGAGGCCGAGAGTGACGGCATCATCCAGGTCTCCACGGGCGGCGCCGAGTACCTCTCGGGCAGCACGGTCAAGGACATGGTCACGGGCGCGACGGCGCTCGCGGAGTACGCCCGGGTGGTGGCCGCGAAGTACCCGGTCACGGTGGCGCTGCACACCGACCACTGCCCGAAGGACAAGCTCGACGGCTACATGCGGCCGCTGCTCGACATCTCGATCGAGCGGGTCAACAAGGGTCTCGACCCGCTGTTCCAGTCGCACATGTGGGACGGCTCGGCCGTACCGCTCGAGGAGAACCTGGAGATCGCCAAGGAGCTCCTGGACAAGTGCGCCAAGGCGCGCGTGATCATGGAGATGGAGATCGGCGTCGTCGGCGGTGAGGAGGACGGCATCGTCGGCGAGATCAACGAGAAGCTCTACACCACTCCCGAGGACGCGCTGGCCACCGCCGAGGCCGTCGGCCTGGGCGAGAAGGGCCGCTACATGCTGGCGGCCACGTTCGGCAACGTGCACGGCGTCTACAAGCCGGGCCACGTCAAGCTGCGGCCGAGCGTGCTGAAGGAGATCCAGGAGGCGGTGGGCGCCAAGTACGGCAAGGAGAAGCCGTTCGACCTGGTCTTCCACGGCGGCTCCGGCTCGCTGCTGGAGGAGATCCACGAGGCCATCTCGTACGGCGTGGTGAAGATGAACGTCGACACCGACACCCAGTACGCCTTCACCCGCCCGATCGCCGACCACATGTTCCGCAACTACGACGGCGTGCTGAAGGTGGACGGCGAGGTCGGCAACAAGAAGACCTACGACCCCCGCTCGTACGGCAAGGCCGCCGAGGCCGGCATGGCCGCCCGCGTGGTCGAGGCGTGCCAGCACCTCAAGAGCGCTGGGACGAAGATCTCCTAGTCATGTGGGCGGCCCTGCGGGTATGACTTGTCCTATGGAAAACCTTCTCGCCGGGCCGCCCCCGACCAAGCTGCCGGACCTGCCCGAGGCCAGGCAGGCACTGGAATCCGGTGCCAAGGCGGCCGACGTGGCCGCGCGTTTCCCCGCCTACCCGGCTGCGTGGGCCGCGCTGGCGGAGGAATACTTCGCCCAGGGCCACGCCGTGACCTCCTACGCCTTCGCCCGTACGGGCTACCATCGCGGGCTCGACCAGTTGCGCCGTAACGGCTGGAAGGGACACGGCCCGATCCCCTGGGAGCATGAGCCCAACCGCGGCTTCCTGCGCTGCCTGTACGCGCTGCACCGCGCCGCTCAGGCGATCGGCGAGAAGGACGAGGCCGAACGCTGCCTGCAGTTCCTCAAGGACAGCACGGAGAGCGGATACGACGCGCTGACCAAGGGCTGACCCTTGGGACGAATAGGCACGTTCGGGTAGTCTCTCTACGCAAGAGCCCCTGTCGCGCTTGCGCCAGGGGTTTTCGTTTTGTGCTCGGGAGACTGAACCATGCCGGCTGCCGTACTCGTGGGTGCCCAATGGGGCGATGAGGGCAAGGGCAAGGCCACCGACCTGCTCGGTGGCGACGTCGACTATGTCGTCCGCTATCAGGGGGGCAACAACGCGGGTCACACCGTGGTCATCGGTGATCAGAAGTACGCGCTGCACCTGCTCCCCACGGGGATTCTGTCACCGGACGTCGTACCGGTGATCGGCAACGGCGTGGTGATAGACCCGGGTGTGCTGCTCGGCGAGATCGACGGGCTGGCCGAGCGGGGCATCTCCGCCGAGCGGCTGCTGATCTCGGCGAACGCGCACCTGATCATGCCGCACCACAAGGCCCTGGACAAGGTGACCGAGCGCTACCTGGGCAAGGCCAGGATCGGCACCACCGGGCGCGGCATCGGGCCCGCGTACGGCGACAAGATCGCCCGGATGGGCGTGCGCGTCCAGGACCTGCTCGACCCGGGCATCCTGGCGAAGAAGATCGAGGTCGCGCTGACCGAGAAGAACCAGGTGCTGACCAAGGTCTACAACCGCCGCGGCATCGACCCGGCGGCGGTGCTGGACGAGTACCTCGCCTACGCCGAGCGGCTCAAGCCGCACATCGCCGACACCTCGCTGGTGCTGTCGAAGGCGCTGGACGAGGACAAGTTCGTGCTGCTGGAGGGCGGTCAGGGCACGCTGCTGGACATCGACCACGGCACGTACCCGTTCGTCACCTCCTCCTCGCCCACCTCGGGTGGTGCGTGCGCGGGTGCGGGCATCCCGCCGAACCGGCTGACGAAGATCATCGGCATTCTGAAGGCGTACACCACGCGCGTCGGCTCCGGCCCGTTCCCGACGGAGCTGGAGGACGAGATGGGCGAGTGGCTGCGCACGACCGGCGGCGAGTACGGCGTGACCACCGGCCGCAACCGCCGCTGCGGCTGGTTCGACGCGGTGATCGCCCGGTACGCGACCCGGATCAACGGCATCACCGACTACTTCCTGACCAAGCTGGACGTGCTGTCGGGGCTTGAGCGGATCCCGGTGTGCGTGGCGTACGACGTGGACGGCGTGCGGCACGAGGAGATCCCGATGACGCAGACCGACTTCCACCACGCGGTGCCGGTCTACGAGGAGCTGCCCGGCTGGCAGGAGGACATCTCCAGCGCCAAGTCGTTCGAGGACCTGCCGCCGAACGCGCAGGCGTACGTGCGCGCCATCGAGGAGATGAGCGGCGCGCCGATCTCGGCCATCGGCGTGGGCCCCGGCCGCGACCAGACGATCGTGGTGCGCCCGCTGGTCTGAGCCGCTACCCCGTGAGGACGGCCGCCGTCATGGGGGTGTGCAGGGTCCACCCGAGCGTGGAGTAGAGCGCGCGCCCCTGGGCGGTGGCCACCAGGACGCCGTTGGTGGCGCCCATCGAGGTGGCCGCGGTCGCGATCGTCTTCATCACGACGGTGCCGAGGCCGCGGCGGCGGTGGTTCGCGGCGGTCTCCACCTGGTCGATGACGGCGGTCTCGCCCGCGATGGCGAACTGGCCGCGCGCCGCGACCTCGCCCGCCGCGGTCAGCACCCTGGCGACGGTGACGCCGGCGCGGGTGGTGACGGCCAGCGTGTAGCCGTCGGGCGCGGGCACGGGGTCGCGGACCAGGCGGGCGGTCATCATGAACTCCGGGTCCTGTACGGCCCAGGGCTCGGGCAGCAGCGGGGCCACGGCCTCGGGCGGGGCGCAGAGCTTGAGCCAGGTGCCCGGGGTGCGGATGGTGGCCGTCAGGCGGCGGAGGATCTCGGGCGTCGGCGCCGAGACGATGTGGCGGGCCACGTGGCCGGGCAGCCCGACGTCCACGCGCAGGCCCCACGGTTCGCGTACGGGCCGGGGGGCTTTGCGGGAGATGACCCAGCCGTCAACCCACGCCCGTACTGTCGGGAAATGGGCTGACTTGAGAACCTCCGTCATGACGAACAGCCTATTGTCTGGCCTGATTCACCCGACCGGGCGTATCAGGATGAAAAGGACACGGCGTGGCTCTGCCTTCAAGAGCCTCCGGCCAGGTAGGGTCCCGGGTGTGCGCGTTGAGATACATGGTCACCGGGGGGCTCGCGGCCTCTGGCCGGAGAACACCCTGCCCGGGATGAGCCGCACGATGGAGCTGGGCGTCCACGCGCTGGAGCTCGATGTCGCGCTCACCGCCGACCGCCGCCTCGTGCTCACGCACGACCTGACGGTGTCGGCCGTCACCAGCGCCGACCGGCGTCCGGCCTATCCCGGCGATCCCCTCTACCCCTACGTCGGCAAGCCCATCAACTCCCTGACGCTGGCACAGCTGCGCACGCTCGACGTGGGCGTACGCGTGCCGCGTCACCCCAACGACCCGTTCGCCATGACTCAGGTCCCCATGCCCGAGACCCGCATGCCGACGCTCGGCGCGGTGCTGGGGCTGATCAACGCCTACGAGGCCGATGGCGTACGGGTGCACGTCGAGCTGAAGTCGGACCCGACGCGGCCGCACCTGACGTCGGACCCGCACATGTTCACCGAGCTCGTGCTCGAAGAGCTCGAACGGCACCGCAGGCTCGACAACGCGGC
The DNA here is from genome assembly GCF_042751225.1 of Nonomuraea fastidiosa. Classification (NCBI taxonomy): domain Bacteria; kingdom Bacillati; phylum Actinomycetota; class Actinomycetes; order Streptosporangiales; family Streptosporangiaceae; genus Nonomuraea; species Nonomuraea fastidiosa. Next base: position 3,271,928 of record NZ_CP170570.1, on the reverse strand, counting down.
CATACTCAGCTTCGACTGGCGGATCATCAGGCACGCCGAGAAGCTCGCGCCCGGCACGCGGCGCTTCGCGCTGATCGAGCTCGACACCCTGCACTGGAACGAGGGCGTCGGCGACGATGTGCCTGCGGCGGCGCGCGATGCGGGCGCCACCACGCTCTCGCCCGAGCACATCATGGTCGACGAGACGCTGATGGCGCAGTCGCGGGCCGCCGGGCTCGACGTCGCGGTGTGGACCGTCAACGACACCGCCCTGGCGGCGCGGATGCTGGATCTGGGCGCGGCCGGGATCGTCACCGACTACCCCGACCGGATGCGGGAGCTGTGGCGGGAGCGGGGGCTCGAGCTTCCCGAACCGGTCGGCCCGCTCAAGCCGGTCGGCGTGTGAGCCGCACCGGGGCGTGGCTCAGGCTTCAGAGCCAGCCGTTACGACGGAAGCCCCGGTGCAGCAGCACGCAGACCGTCACCATGACGCCCAGCACCGCCGGATAACCCCACACCTGGTTGGTCTCGGGCATGAAGTCGAAGTTCATGCCGTAGATGCCGGCGATCATCGTGGGCACGGCCAGGATGGCCACCCACGACGAGATCTTGCGCATGTCCTCGTTGGCGAGCGCGTTGGAGCGCGCCAGCGCGGCCTGCAGTATCGAGTTGCACAGCTCGTTCGACGACTCCACCTGCTCGCACACCCGGGACAGGTGGTCGCCGACGTCGCGGAAGTACTCGCGCATCTCCGACGGGATGACGCGGCGCTGGGGCAGCGCCTGCAGCGGCGCCTGGAGCGGCGTGACCGCCCGCTTCATCTCCAGCATCTCGCGCTTGAGCTGGTAGATGCGGTTGATGTCGCGGGAGCTGACGTCGGCGAACACGGTCGCCTCGACCTCCTCCAGCTCCAGCTGCATCAGGTCGGCCACCTGGAGGTACTGGTCCACCACGTGGTCGGCGATCGCGTGCAGCACACCGGAGGGGCCGCGGCTGAGCAGCTCCGGCTTGTCCTCAAGGCGCTCGCGCACCCCGCCGAGCGGACAATGGCGGCCGTGGCGCACCGTCACCACGAAGTCCGCGCCGAGGAACATCATGATCTCGCCGGTGGCGATGATCTCGCTGCCGTCGCCCGGCTGCTCGTGGTCGAGGTAGGCGACGGTCTTGAGCACCATGAACAGCGAGTCGCCGTACCGCTCGACCTTGGGGCGCTGGTGGGCCTTGACCGCGTCCTCGACGGCCAGCGGGTGCAGGCCGAACACGCCGGCCAGCCACTCCACCTCGGGAGCGGCGGGCTCGTGCAGGCCGACCCAGACGAAGGCGTTCGCGCCGTCGGAGGTCGCGTTGTGCTCGCGTACGAGCTCCAGCGCCTCGACGATGCCGGGCGCGGGCATCTTCTTGCCCTGGACGTAGGCGCCGAACTCGACGACGGAGTCGCCCGGCGGCACGCGTACCGGTGCCGGGGGCTTCACGTGCTGATGCTTGGCACGCGTAGGTACGGACGAGTGTCGGTTGATGCGACGGAAAAGGGTGGACGAGCGCATGGCAGTCCCTTTCCGCCCGACCAGGCACGCTCCACGCGCGACGAAGTCACCTCAATCAAACACACATGCGTGGAGGCACGATCAGGCTGCCGAATTGGAGTGGTCGGGGGTATGCACGGTGTACGTGTGCGAGCACGTACTGCTGGGATCACCAGGATTCATCCCGGACCACCTCCAATCACACGAGACGCCGTAGAGCCGCCCTAACCTACCACAGGCGGGAAGAACCCATCTGACGATACTCGCCCCCAGGCCCCCGCCGATGTAGAACTCCACAAAGTTTCTTGCCTATTCCGCCATCCCCGCCGCCGTACCCCGGGGCCCGCCGTTGCGAGGGCCTGTCCGCACTTCGGTACTGTCCTTCGGGGCCCATCCGGCGAAGTCCGCCGAGCACGGAGCCGACCCGGCGGCTCGGCGGCCCGGCGGAAGCCAGGGCGGCGCCCCTCCGAGGCCGGAACCCGGCACACCGGGCAGCACCGAAGCGACCGAGCCGCACGGCTCCCCCCTGCCGCCCCCGTCTCCCGAAGGACAGCACCGAAATACGGCGGGAGCGTCGCGACGGCGGGTCGGCGAAACGGCCCTCGCCGACCACCGCGAGCGCCCGGCCGTGGACGGCCCGACGCAGCGGCTGCCACCTCCTCCTCTTCCCGAAGGACAGCACCGAAGTACGGCGGGAGCGCCGGAGCGCAGGGTCAGCCGGACGGCCCCACCCGACCACGGCGAAGTCCGCCGGACACACCGCCGGCGGGACAGACCCGGCGAAGCCGGGGCAACACCCCTCCGAAGCGAAGATCAGCAGCCCCGACCCCACCGAAGGACGCACCCCGCCCCGCCGAAGAGCCGCGTCTCGGCGGGTGGGCGGGGGACTCGTGGGTGGTGGTGGGCCTGCGAGAATGGGGCGCGTGCGCGTTCTAGTCATTGGTTCCGGAGGGCGTGAGCACGCCCTGTGCCGTTCACTCAAGCTCGATCCGCAGGTCAGCGAGCTTCACTGTGCGCCAGGCAATCCTGGCATCGAGGAGGTCGCCACCGTCCATCCCGTCGATCCGCTCGACCCCGAGCAGGTGGCGGGGCTGGCGACCAGACTGCGGGTCGATCTGGTGGTGATCGGGCCGGAGGCGCCGCTCGTGGCCGGGGTGAGCGACGCCGTACGCGAGGCGGGCTTCGCCTGCTTCGGTCCCTCGCGCGACGCGGCCATGATCGAGGGCTCCAAGTCGTTCGCCAAGGAGATCATGACGGCCGCCGACGTGCCGACCGCGCGCTCGCGCACCTGCACGACCGAGGCCGAGGCGGCGGCGGCGCTCGACGAGTTCGGCGCCCCGTACGTCGTCAAGGACGACGGGCTCGCGGCGGGCAAGGGCGTCGTCGTGACCGAGGACCGCGACAAGGCGCTCGCCCACGCGCGGGCCTGCGAGCGGGTGGTGATCGAGGAGTACCTCGACGGGCCCGAGGTGTCGCTGTTCGCGCTGTGCGACGGCAGCACGGCGGTGCCGCTGCAGCTCGCCCAGGACTTCAAGCGCGCCTACGACCGCGACCAGGGCCCCAACACCGGCGGCATGGGCTCGTACACGCCGCTGCCGTGGGCACCCGACGGGCTGACCGAGCAGGTCATGCGGGAGATCGTGCATCCGACGATCGGCGAGCTGACCCGGCGCGGGCTGCCGTACCAGGGCGTGCTGTACGTCGGGCTGGCACTCACCTCGAAGGGCCCGAAAGTGGTGGAGTTCAACGCCCGCTTCGGCGACCCCGAGACCCAGGTGCTGCTCGACCGGCTGGAGACGCCGCTCGGCGGGCTGCTCATGGCCTGCGCCACCGGTGAGCTGGGGCTCGACCCGGTCTTCAAGGCCGGCTCGGCGGTGTGCGTGGTGGTGGCGTCCGAGGGCTACCCCGACTCGCCGGTGAAGGGCGACGTGATCCGCGGCCTGCAGTCCACCGACAACGCGTACGTGCTGCACGCCGGTACGGCGTGGAAGGACGGCGAGATCGTCTCGGCCGGCGGCCGGGTGCTCAACGTCATCGGCCACGGGCCCGACCAGGAGAGCGCGCGGCGGGCGGCGTACGAGCTGGTCGGCCGCATCGAGATGCGCGGCTCGCACCACCGTACGGACATCGCCACCGTGAAGTGACCACCGCATGGACTTCGCGACCGTGAAGTGATGTGACGCCGCGGGCGAGGGGCCGCATGGCCCTTCGCCCGCCGGGCCCGCCGGACGTGCCCCCTCGCCCGCCGGGGCGGGCGGCCGGTGGCAGACTTGACCCGTGAAGCATGTGCACTCTGGCAAGGTCCGCGATCTCTACGAGACGGACGACGGCCTGCTGGTGATGGTCGCGTCCGACCGGATCTCGGCCTTCGACCACATTCTTGAGCCCGACATCCCCGACAAGGGGGCCATTCTCACCCAGCTCTCGCTGTGGTGGTTCGACCAGCTCAAGGACGTCGTGCCCAACCACGTCGTCAAGCGTGGCGACGACGCCCGCAGCGTGGTGTGCAGGCCGCTGAAGATGGTCGCGGTCGAGTGCGTGGCCAGGGGCTATCTGACGGGTGGCGGGCTGAGCGAATACCGCGCCACGGGCACGGTGTCGGGAGTGCCGCTGCCGCCGGGGCTGGAGGACGGCTCCAGGCTGCCCGAGCCCATCTTCACGCCGTCGACCAAGGCGCCGCAGGGTCAGCACGACGAGCCGATCTCGTACGAGCGGGTCGTGGCGGAGGTCGGCGCGGAGACCGCCGAGGAGCTGCGCCGGATCACGCTGGCCGTCTACGAGCGCGGCGCGGAGATCGCGGCCGAGCGCGGCATCATCGTGGCCGACACGAAGATCGAGCTGGGCTGGGACTCCGACGGCGTGCTCACGCTGGGCGACGAGGTGCTCACTCCCGACTCGTCGCGGTTCTGGCCTGCCGACGAGTGGCAGCCCGGCCGCAGTCAGACTTCTTTTGACAAGCAATTTGTACGCGATTGGCTGCTATCGCCCGAATCCGGATGGGACAAATCCACCGGAAACCCCCCACCGCGCCTTCCGGACCACATCGTCGAGCGCACCCGGCAGCGATACCTAGAAGCGTATGAGCGCATCACGGGGGCTCCCTTTAGCGGATGATTCGGCTGGGCCAAGTGGTGTGAGCGACTACTGTTGGCCCGTCCGAGCCTCACCGGAAATCAAGGAGCCGCACGAAATGGTCCGTTACCGCGTGCGCGGTGGCAACGCACTGCGTGGAACCGCGTTCATCCAGGGCGCGAAGAACGCCGTGCTTCCCATGATCGGTGCGGCCCTGCTCGCCGCCAAGGGCCGCACCGTCCTGCGCAACGTGCCGATCATCGAGGACGTGCGCCGCGCGGTCGAGCTGGCCGAAGCGGTCGGCGCGTACGTCGAACTGCACGAAGCCGAGCGCACGCTGGTCATCGACGCCTCCAAGGTCAGCAGCCCCGTCCTGCCCGCCGAGATCGCCCGGCGCTTCCGCGGGTCGGTGCTGTTCACCCCCGCACTGCTGCACCGCCTCGGCGAAGCCGTCGTGGAGGGCGTCGGCGGCTGCAACCTCGGCAGCCGCAACCTCGACTTCCACTACCTCGGCTACAAGCGCCTGGGCGCGGTCGTCGACGAGGGCGAGACCGTCATCCACGTCAAGGCGGCCGGCCTGACCGGCGCCACCCTCTACCTCGACACCCCGTCCCACACCGGCACCGAGAACCTCATCATGGCCGCCTGCCTGGCCAAGGGCACCACGGTGATCGAGAACGCCGCCCTTGAGCCCGAGGTGCTCGACGTCATCGACATGCTCGGCAAGATGGGCGCGCGCATCAGCGGCGGCGGCACGGGCTTCATCACCGTCGAGGGCGTCGACGAGCTGCACGCCGTCGAGCACACCGTCATGCCCGACCGCCTCGACGCCGGCGTCTTCGCCATGGCGGCGGCGATCACCCAGGGCGAGCTGAGCCTCGTCGGCACCGGCCTCGACCTCGGCGTCGTGCGCTACAAGCTGGAGCAGATGGGCGTCGAGTTCCACCGGCAGGGCGCCGTCCTGCACGTACGCTGCGACGGCCCGCTGCGCCCGATCAACATCATCACCGACACCTACCCGGGCTTCGCCACCGACCTGCAGTCGCCGATGATGACCGTCGCGGCGCTCGCCGACGGCACCAGCTACATCCACGAGCGCATCTTCGACGGCCGCTTCGCGCTGGCCGGCGAGCTCAACAAGATGGGCGCCAACGTCGAGGTGGAGGGCAGCAGGGCCATCGTCCGTGGCCGTACGCCGCTCACCGGAACGCACGTGACCGCTCACGATCTGCGATCGGGCATCGCGCTCGTGCTGGCCGGGCTGGCCGCCGAGGGCGAGACGGTGATCGACTCCGGTTACCTGATCGACCGCGGCCACGCACATCTCGCGGCGCGAATGCGTGCTCTCGGAGCGGACATTACACGAGAGATTTCTGAGCGCTAAAAACGCCAGAAAAGTGGCGTTGAGCTGCCAAAACACGTAGTCGGACGGTCCAGCAGAACGGCTTTCCGGAAAAGTCGGGCGTGACATTACGGCCCCCGCGAGCGATCGTTCCAAAAGAGAGCACTGCAACGGACGGCAGGATGGGACGAACATTGGTCGAGAGGGCCGAAGAAACTCCCCGAGTGTCACGCCCGGGCGCTATGACACCGGACCTCACCATCGGCGTGGTCGGACCCCACGACCTGGTCGAGCGAGTCATGCTGATGGGTCACGCCGCGGCGCCGCTGCCGTGTCGCCTGGTCGCCGCGGCCTACCGCGACGAGCAGGAGGCGCCCGACAAGGTGACGCGGCTCGGTCCCGGTGTCGACGCGTGCCTGTTCGCCAGCCCGGTCCCCTACGACCTGGCCCGGCGTTCAGGCGTGCTGACGATGCCCGCGACGTACGTGCAGCTCGGCGGAGCGGCACTGGTGGCGGCGCTCGCCAAGGCGGCGCTCGACACCCGCATCGACCCGAAACGGGTCAGCATCGACGTGGTCACCAGGGCCGACGTCGAGGAGGCGTACACCGACCTCGGCATCCCCGCGACGGACGTGCACAGCCGCGACGAGCCGGGCGCCACCGGCACCATCGCGGCCTACCACGAACGCCTCGCCCGGCAGGGGGCCACCACGGGCGCGCTCACGTGCCTGCCCGCGGTGGCCGAACGCCTGCAGACGGCGGGCGTGCCCGTCATCAGGATCAAGCCGACCTCGGCGGCGGTCCGTACGGCGCTGCACACCGCGGCGCTGCTCGGAGCGCACCACCGCCTGGAGGAGTCGCAGCTCACCGTCGTGCTGGTGGAGGTGCCGACGCTGCGCGAGCCCGTGCGGCGTGCGGCGCCCCGCTACTGGCGCGACGAGCTGCGGCTGTCGCTGCACCGGCTGCTGGTCCAGGAGGCGAACCGCATCAACGCCACCGTCTGGCCCATCGACGATCACAGCTACCTGGTGACCGCCACCAGAGGCTCGATCGCGGCGGCCACGGACGGGTTCAGGGTGTTGCCTTTCGCCGCCAGGATCAGGGACGAGCTGGGGCTGGCGGTCGAGGTCGGCGTGGGCATGGGCCGCACGACGCACGACGCCGAGTCGCACGCCCGCGCCGCGCTGGCGCGCACGCAGGCGGGCAAGCAGGCACAGGGCTTCGCGGTGGACCGCGAGGGGCGGGCGCTGATCCCGGCTCCGCGGATGCCGCCGACCGGGGCCACCGCATTGAAACCGAAAGGAGTGGAGGTACTGGCCCGGCTGGCGGCCAAGCTCGAAGGCGGCGACACGGTGGTCGACGCCGAAGGGGCGGGCAAGATGCTCGGGGTGACGCCGCGTACGGCACGGCGGTTGCTGCGCACGTTGGTTGACGAGGGACTCGCGTGGCCGCTTCCGCCGAACCGCACGCCGCAGCCTGGGCGTCCACGGCAGCTCTACCGGCTGATCGTGGAGAAGCTCGGACCCCGCTGAGCCGGGACGACGAGGCCGGTCCGCTCTGCGCGGGCCGGCCTTCTTCTTGGTCCGGACCTTGACTGGAGCGTGCCGGCCTCTTTCTTGGTCCGGACGTTGACCGGAGCGTGTCGGCTTCAGGAACATTGCGGGCGCACTTTTGTGAACGGATTGGTTGACCCGTGGAGATGCGGGTATGTTCTCCCACGCCCCCGATCGACGGGATTCGGACGGGGGCACCAAATCCTCACCATCGTCGACGATCCGGTGTGACGCTCCGCCTGCGCAACGTACGTTTTCGTACCCTTTTGCGCCTTTTCTGGGGCTTTTTCGGGTTTGTTGAGGAAATGACGGCCGGGGTGGGCGGCGGAATAGGGGCTGTGCGGGCCTGTACGGCGCTGTGAGCGCCCGCCGCCGTAGGGGTGGCTCTCGGGATTCGGCCATCCTGAACGGCGCCCAGAACCGGCCCTGTAAGCGCTCCCGCCGACCCACCCGGTTACGTCCCGTCGAGTGACCGCCGCGCGCCCGGACACGGCCCACGCGTGCGGCGGGGCGGGTGGGGCACGCGGCCAGTGCGGGCAGGCCCGCGCGGGGCGCACGAACGGGAGCTGCGCAGGCCGCGCGAGGCGCACGAACGGGAGCTGCGCAGGCCGTGCGGGGCGCACGAACGGGAGGTGCGCGGGCGTGTGCGGATGGCCGCGCGGACGTCAGAAATGACCTGAGTGCCCGATGGGTCGGCCTTGGGGGTTCAAGGGCTGATATTCGCAGGTGATCTGTCGTACCCGGGCTGTACAGTCATGAGCCATGAGTGCAAACGCTCCTGTCAGCCGATCCCCGCTCCTCATCTGGGGCGCGCTGGCGATCGTTTACGTCGTGTGGGGCTCGACGTACCTCGGCATCAGAATCGCGATCGAGACGCTGCCGCCGCTGCTGCACGGCGCCACGCGCTTTGTCACCGCCTCACTCCTGCTGGCGGGGTTCCTGCTCATCAAGAAGGGCACGGCCGCGTTCACGATGACGCCGCGCCAGTTCGGCGGCGCCGCGCTGGTCGGCCTGCTGCTGCTGACCGGCGGCAACGGCATGGTGGCCGTGGCCGAGCAGCACATCTCCAGCGGGCTGGCCGCGCTGCTCGTGGCCAGCGTGCCGCTGTGGCTGGTCGTGTTCCGGATCATCGCGCGCGACAGGCCCGCGCTGCTGACGGTGGCGGGTGTGCTCGTCGGCTTCGGGGGTGTGGCCGCGCTGTCGCTCAACGGCGGCGGCGAGGAGGCCGGTACGACCGGGATCGTGGTGATCCTGCTGGCCTCGCTGTCGTGGTCGATCGGCTCGTTCATCTCCAGCCGCATCCCGATGCCGCCCAACGTGTGGACGGCCAGCGCGGTCGAGATGCTGGCCGGCGGCGCCGGGCTGGCGATCGTCAGCACCTCGATCGGCGAGCACGTCGATCTGGCCGCGGTCTCCGGGCGGTCGTGGGCGGCGCTCGCCTACCTGGTGCTGGTGGGCTCGCTGGTCGGCTTCACCGCGTACACGTGGCTGCTCGGCAACGCGCCGATCTCGCTGGTCTCCACGTACGCCTACGTCAACCCGGCCGTCGCCGTCGTCCTGGGCGTGCTCGTCGTGAACGAGCACGTGACGGCGCAGATCGTGCTCGGCGGCGTGGTGATCCTCATCGGCGTCGCCCTGGTGGTCTCGACAGAGCGACGCGCGAAGAGGACACCGGCACCCGCCCAGGCCGGCGAGGTCGATACGGCCCCGCAGCAGGCCTGATCAGCGGGGGAAGCGCGCGGCGACGGCGAGGAAGGCGTCGTTGGCCTCGGGCGAGCCGATCGACACCCGCACGCCTTCGGGGTGGAACGGCCGCACCGCCACGCCCTCCGCGGCGCAGGCGGCGGCGAAGTCCTGGGTACGATCACCGAGCCGCAGCCAGACGAAGTTGGCCTCGCTCGGCGGCACCGTCCAGCCCTGACCGATCAGCGCCTCGCGGACGCGGGTGCGCTCCTTGACCACCTGCTCGACCCGGTCGAGCAGCTCGTCCTCGGCGGCCAGCGAGGCGATGGCGGCGACCTGGGCGAGGTGGTTGACCGCGAACGGCATCATCGTCTTGCGGACGGCCGTGGCCACCGGCTCGTGCGCGATCATGTAGCCGACGCGCAGCCCGGCCAGGCCGTACGCCTTGGAGAAGGTGCGCAGCACGGCCACGTTGGGCCGGTCGCGGTAGAGGGTCAGGCCGTCGGGCACGTCCTCGTCGCGCACGTACTCGCGGTAGGCCTCGTCGAGCACGACCAGCACGTCCTGCGGCACCCGGTCGAGGAACGACTCCAGCTCGGCCCTGCGGATGGCGGTGCTGGTCGGGTTGTTCGGGTTGCACACGAACACCATGCGGGTCCTGTCGGTGATCGCCTCCGCCATGGCGTCGAGGTCGTGGTCCTCGCCCGCCAGCGGCACCCGTACGGACGTCGCCCCCGCCAGGTCGGCGAGCAGCGGGTACGCCTCGAACGACCGCCAGGCGTAGACCACCTCGGCGCCCGGCTCGCTCACCGCCTCGAAGAGCTGCTGCGCCACGGTCACGGACCCGGCGCCCAGCGCGATGTGCTCGGCCGGCACGGAGAACCGCTCCGCGATGGCCTCGGTCAGCTTGACCGCGCCGGCGTCGGGGTAGCGGTGGATGGTCCTCGCGCCCTCGGCGATGGCCTCTGCCACGGAGGGCAGCGGCTCGTACGGGGACTCGTTGGACGACAGCTTGTACGACCGCCCGTCGGGCGCGACGACCGCCTTGCCCGGGGTGTAGGGGGCCATGGTGTCCAGAATCTGGCGGAAACGAGGCATGGCATCACCTTAAGAGGAACGGCCGGGTGGGACATCACCCGGTTGCCCTTCGATCTTCGAGGCTCATTCTTTGAGGCTGCGGAGCATGGGCGGGTGGAGCAGCTCCGCGGGGCCGCGGCGGTAGAGCTTGGCGGGCCGCCCGCCGTCGCGGGCGGTGGTGCCGCCGGTCTCGACGAGGAAGCCCTCGGCCTTGGTGACCTTGCGGTGGAAGTTGCGCGGGTCGAGCGTGCGGCCCCAGACGATCTCGTAGACCCGCCGCAGGTCGGCCACGGTGAACTCGGGCGGGCAGAACGCCGCGCCCAGCGAGGTGTATTCGAGCTTGCCGCGCGCGCGTTCGACGCCGTCGAGCATGATGCGCCGGTGGTCGAAGGCCATCACGGTCAGCGAATCGATCGGCTGCCAGCTCATGTGGGCCTTCTCCGAGGCCGGCAGGTCGGGGGCGAGGCCGAGGTAGGCGACGCTGAGCACGCGCTGGCGCGGGTCGCGGTCGGGGTAGCCGTAGGTCTGGAGCTGCTCCAAATGCACGGGCGCGCCGGGCAGCCCGGCACGCTCGGACAGGATGCGGTGGGCGGCGGCCGGCAGGTCCTCGTCGAGCTGGATGAAGCCGCCGGGCAGCGACCAGCGGCGCAGGAACGGCGGGTTGTCGCGGCGCCACACGAGAGCGCTCAATGCCTGGTTGCGCACGGTGAGCACGACCAGGTCGACACTGACCGGGATGCGCGGGACCATGCCCGGCACGTTACACGCAGTCGTACGAACGCAGCGAACCGTACGTCATGCCGCACGTCATCCTTTACGTCATGCCGGTGCCGCGATGCGGACGTGCAGCTCCTCGGTCGTGGCCTGGCCCGACGGCAGCCTGACCCCGATGCGCACCCATTCGCCCGGCGGCACCTGCGTCCAGTCGAACGGCACCCATGCCGCCGCCATGCCCTCGGGCAGCTCCTCCTCGATCGGGTCGCGGTCGAGGTAGCCGGTGCTCGCGATGTCCCGTTCCTCGGTGCCGCCGGACCACTGGATGGTGACGGTGCCGAGGTCGAGGTTGTAGCCGCGGACCTCCACGCCGTCGTCGGCCTCGCGGGGCCGTCTGATGGCGTCCACGGCGATCGGGCGCTGCCAGTCCTTGATGATCTCCTCTTCGATGGACGGCTTGCCGCACGTCATGAAGTCGCTCCACATGTAGGAGACGATCTTCTGGACGTACCGGCCGGCCATCGCGACCGCCTGGTCGAGGCGCTCCTTGTCGGTCTTGCCGCGGGTGCCGGTGGGCGCGCACGGCTTGTCGCCGGACGGCTCGAAGACCTCGACGTTGGCCCAGAGCTGCACGTGGTGGCCCTCGTCGATCATCTGGTCGCGCGCCTCGGACATCGCGCGGTAGTAGTCGCGGGTGGAGCCGTGGTAGGCGGTCCCGTACGTCGACTCCCCCACCACCGGCCGCAGCCGCTCGTCCACCTCGGTGTCGCGCTCGTCCGGCCAGAACAGCCCGACCTTGCCGGTGCCGCGGCTGTCCTGCGGCGCGATGATGCCGACCCCGGTGCGCGCGAGCGCCTTGAAGCCCTCGGCCACCTGCTGCGGCGTCTGCCCGAACGCCACCCGCTTGCGCGCGTCCATGTAGGGGCTGATGAGGATCGGCTTGCCCGGCAGTTCCTGCTGCACGATGCGGTGCTGGTCGGCGTAGACCTCAAGCGTCGGGTTGTCGGCGAGCGTCGCCGACATCTGCACCTCGAACGGCTGGTAGACGCCGCCGAGCGACTCGCGGTCGGCGAAGCGCTGGCCGTAGTCCTGCAGGATGCGCCTGGTCAGGGTGGTGAGCGTGCCGAGGTGGCGCTTCTCCGCCCTGATCGGCGTCTTGTGGTCGCGCGGGGCCAGCGGCAGCGCGGGGAAGATCCGCATGCCGAACTGATCTCCGAGGTTGAGCAGCTCGCTCAGGCTGTCGGACGGCGAGCCGGCCACCAGGATCATGTCGTACGCCTGCGCCTTGCTGCTGAAGTCGCAGGTGGCGTCGTCGGAGCCGTCGGCCTGGGTGATGAGGCGGTAGTAGATGCGCTTGCCCGCCTCGATGGAGTGCTCCATCTCCGGGCAGCGGTACAGGCCGGAGCCGAACGCCTCGTCGGTCCTGTAGACGTACACGCGGCCGATGCGGTTCTTGGGGTTGGCCCGCTTCAGGTCGCGCTCGGCCGCGTCGTGGCAGCTCATGCCGTCCTCGACGCACGCCTTGTACAGCGAGTCGATCTCGCCGTCCTTGGTGCGCACCTGGCCGGAGGCGGTGACCGTACGGAACTGCAGGCCGTAGCCGATTCTGATGATCGTGTCGCCGCCGACGCGGTGGATCTCCTGGAGCTGCTTGCGCCAGGTGCAGGGGTTCGACTTGGGGGTGATCCAGTAGCCGGTCACCGCGTACGGGGCGATCTCGCCGGTGTCGAACGTTCCACAGGGGTCGGTGAACTCGCTCACCTTCGGCGTCGGGAGCGTGCTCGACGGCTTGGCCACCGGGGACCTCGCGGCCGTCGGCTCGGAGTCGCCGAACGGCAGCACGATCACCACCGCGGCGATCACCGCGAGAATGGCTGCGCCCGCGACCAGTAAGAGCCAGCGCACGTTCAGGAACCTACCCGCCCCTCGTTGGTTACGGCTTGACCCCGGCCCAGGCCTCCAGCTGCGCCACGAACCGCTTGGCGGAGTTGGGCCAGTGGTGGTTGGCGCGGGCCGCCGCATAACCGCGTGCGCCCTGCCGCCGCCGCTCCTCCTCGTCGTCGCGCAGCGTCAGCACCGCCTGCGCGACCGCCTTCGGGTCCTCCCACGGCACCACGACGCCGCTGTCGTAGCGCTCGACCAGCTCGACCGCGCGCGGCGACGGCGTGGTGATGACCGGGATGCCGTGCGCCATGTACTCGACGATCTTCGTCGGCATCGAGTGCCGGTAGTTGGGCTCGTCGTGCAGCAGCGACAGGCCGGCGAGCGCGCCGTCGAGCCGCTTGAGCGCCTCGTCGTTGGGCATGAAGTCGCGCCACTCCAGCAGGCCCTCGGTGACGGCCTTGTTGAGTATCGGGCGGCTCTGCGGGTCGGCGTACCCGATGAGCTCGACCGCCACCTGGTACGGCTGGAGCAGCTTGGCCACCTCGACCGCCTCGCACACGCCGCGCGCCCGCGACAGCCACCCGAGGTAGACCACCCGGTCGTCGCCGGGCGGCGTCACCGTGTCGGGCACCCACGTCTCGTTGGGCACGATGAGGTGGGCGTGCTTGAACCGGCCCGCGTACGCCGTCTCGGCGAGCAGCAGGTGCAGGTGCCGCTCGGCGGTGCCCTCGAGCAGGCGGGCGAGGAAGCGTACGGGCGGGCGCAGCATCGCGGGCAGCCACGGCTTGAGCGAGAGCGTGGCGGGGGTGTCCTCGTGGACGTCCCACACCACCGGCGGCCTGTTGCGCACGCCCCACACGGCGAACAGCAGCTCGGGGTCGTGGATGAGCACGAGGTCGACCTTGTCGCGCATGCGCTTGAACAGCCGCCGCGCCGCGAGCACGGCGGCGATGCGCTTGCGCTGGGCCGCCCGCGGCAGGTCGACGCCGTTGACCCAGGGCCTGGGGACGACGCCGTGCGCGGTGTAGGAGGCGGCGTACGTGACCTCATGACCGGCGTCCACGAGAGCGCGGATCTGCCGATGCAGGATCCTCGCGTCCTCGGGGTTATGCACCACCGTCATGACGAGCACGTGCACTGCGCGCAGCCCTCCGTCGCTACAGCCGCTCGACGCGTTCACCCTCGGCGAGCACGCCGCGGGTATCCAGCACGAGCTTGGCCTTCGCCTCGACCATGTCGAGATCGAACGCGGAATGCTGCTGCAGCAGCAGCGTCACGTCCGCGTTCGTCACGGCCTCCGCCAGATCCTCCTCACGCTTGACCGGGGTGCCGTCGACCGACCACTCCTTCACATAGGGGTCCGCGAACGACAGCTCGGCGCCCAGCTCCAGGAGCGCCCGCGCCACCGGCAGCGCCGGGGTCTCGCGTTCGTCGGCGATGTCCGGCTTGTACGTGACGCCGAGCAGCACGACCTTGGAGCCGTTGACGGCCTTCTTGTGCCGGTTGAGCAGGCGCTGCGCGCGGGCGACCACGTACGACGGCATCCGCTCGTTGATCTCCTGCGCCAGCTCGACGAACCGGAACGGGTAGCCGAGCTTGCGCACCGTGTACGACAGGTACGACGGGTCGACGGGGATGCAGTGACCGCCGACGCCGGGCCCCGGCAGGAACTTGTGGAAGCCGAACGGCTTGGTGGAGGCGGCCTCGATGGCCTCCCACAGGTCGATGCCCAGCTCGTCGCAGAAGATCGCCATCTCGTTGACGAGCGCGATGTTGACGTGCCGGTAGGTGTTCTCGAGCAGCTTGGCCATCTCGGCCTCGCGGGTGCCGCTGACCGGCACGACCCGCTCGACGAACCGCCCGTAGAACGCCATGGCCCGGTCACGGCAGGTCGGGGTGTAGCCGCCGACCACCTTGGGCGTGTTGCGCAGGCCGAACTTGGGGTTGCCCGGGTCGATGCGCTCGGGCGAGAAGGCGAGGTGGAAGTCCTCGCCCGCGACGAGCCCGGACGCTTCGAGCAGCGGTCTTGCGACCTCGTCGGTGGTGCCCGGCCAGGTGGTGGACTCGAGCACGACGAGCGTGCCCTTGGTGAGGTTGCGGGCGACGGCCTTGGTCGCGCCCTCCACGGCGGACAGGTCGGGTCGATGGTCCTCGTCCAGCGGGGTGGGCACGCAGATGACGATCGTGTTGCTTCTGGCCAGCACGGTCTCATCGAGCGTGGCGCTGAACCCGTTGGCCAGCATGTGCTCGAGGTCGGCGTCGGTCAGGTCATCGATGTACGACCGCCCGGCGTTGAGCGAGTCGACCTTCGCCGGGTCCACGTCGAGGCCGACGACCCGGAGGCCGGCGCTCACCGCCTCCTTGGCGAGAGGCATGCCGACGTAGCCCAGACCGATGACAGCCAAGTCGATTTCTGTCACAGCTGTGCCTTTGGGAGCCGGAAACAACACTTCATGGTGGCAAAGGTTATCTCAAGTCCACCTAGCTCACGCCTAATGCGAGCGAACCAGTCACAAGAGACAGCCATCTGAACGGTCAACGTTCGGTAAGTGAACGGTATAGAGCTTGATAAGTCTCGGCAACGCGGCTCCACGTGCGCTTGGCCGCGACCTCGGCCTTGCCCGCCTCGCCCATCTCCCTGCGCTTGGCGGGGTCGTCGCGCAGCCCGGCGATGGCCTTGGCCAGCGCCTCCGGATCGCCTGCGGGCACGAGCATCCCGGCACCGTCGGAGCCGACCAGCTCGGCCAGCGCGGGCAGATCGCTCAGCACGACCGGCTTGCCGAGCGCCATCGCCTCGACGGGTTTCAATGGCGTAACAAGTCGGCAGACCCGGAGGTCCTCGCGCGGGCAGGCGAAGATGTCGATCGCGTCCTGGGCCTGCAGCGCCTCGTCGGGGCCGACCCGGCCGGGCAGGATCGCGTCCTTCAGCCCCAGCTCCTCGACCAGCTGGAGCAGGTTCTCGCGCTCGGTGCCGTCGCCGACGAGCAGCACGCGTACGGGAGAGCCCTCGTCGCGCAGCAGCGCCGCCGCCCGCAGCAGTGTGGCGAATCCCTCATAGGCCACGATGCTCGACACCGAGCCGACGACGATCTCGCTGTCGGCGATGCCGTACGCCCTGCGGAACGAGGCGCCGTCGTACTGCGCCGTCAGCAGCGAGTCGTCCACGGCGTTGGGCGCGAGGTGGATCTTCTCCCTCGGGACGCCGCGCTCGACGATCTCCTGAGCCATGGTCTCGGCCAGCGTGACGACCGCGTCGGCCTCGCGCATCAGGAACGCCTCGCGCTCGCGCTGGAGCACGTGACGCTGGCTGCCGACCCTGATCGGGTTGCGGGAGGCCCAGGTCTCCTCCAGGAAGCCGCGGACCTCGTACACGAACGGCGTGCCCGTGCGGTCGCGCACGGCGTGGGCGACCGAGCCGTTGCGGTGGTCGGTGGCCGCGTGCAGGATCTGCGGGCGCAGCTCGGTCACGAGCTTGGTGACCCGGTCGGCGCCCCTGATGATGCGGCCCTGCGTCTCGAACGGCATCTCGATGCCCGGCTCGGGCAGCAGCCGGTGGTAGGGGATGCCGTCGATCTCGTCGTACGGCGCCGCGTCGGCGTGGCCCTGCAGCATCGGCCAGCCCCAGCTCGTGACCACGTGCGGGTCGATGCCCGCGGCCTTCTGGGCGGTGACGATGCGGTGGGTGCGCACGGTGTAGCCGGCCTGCGTGTACGGCAGCGCGTTCGTGACGACGTGGAGCACCCGGTTGCGGACCCGCTCCAGGATGGCCACCTTCGGGCCCGGCGGGATCGGGTCGGGGCTGATCGCGGCCAGCTCGCCGCGGTAGTAGGCGGCCCTGCGCTTGACGAACGGGTACTTGGTGTGGGCCTCGAGCACCGCGGCGGCCTCGCTCACCCGCCCGGCGTCCCAGTGCTCCTTGGCCTCGTTCCACGGGCCCTTGACCACGCGCATGCCGAACTTGCGTACCATGCGGCGGGCCTTGCGGGCGGCCGGCCAGGCGACGCTGCCCACGACGGGACGCAGCTTCGGCGGAAGCGTCTCGGCCGCGGCCTGTGCCACGCGGACCGGGTCGGTCCTGACCTTCGTCCACACCACGCGGGAGACGATGACGGGGTGGTTGACGAACCCCCTCAGAAGCCCACCGACGCCGGCACGGGCGGACTTCGCGGAGACCCGGTCGTTCGTACGGGAGGAGTCTTGACGACTGGCGTCGGATGCCACGGTGGGACCGTACCATAGGCAGCGTTTTTTCCCTTCCGCTATGAAAGGCGAGGTCAATGAGGGAGAACCCCCTGGTCCTGCACGTATTGGGCGCTCGCCCCAATTTCGTGAAAGCGGCCCCGGTGGTGCGGGCACTCGGCGAGCTCGACGTGCGGCAGGGCATCATCCACACCGGTCAGCACTACGACGCGCTCATGTCGGACGTCTTCTTCGCCGACCTCGGGCTGCCCGAGCCGGTGGCCAATCTGGGCGTCGGATCCGGCAGCCACGCCAAGCAGACGGCGGCGCTGCTCGTCGGTCTCGAAGAGGTCGTGCAGGAGCAGGACCCGGACCTGGTCGTGGTGTACGGCGATGTGAACTCGACGCTGGCCGCCATCCTCGTCTGCGCCAAGCTGGGGGTGCCCACGGCGCACGTGGAGGCGGGGCTGCGCTCCTACGACCGCAGCATGCCCGAGGAGGTCAACAGGGTCGTCACCGACGCGCTGGCCGACGTGCTGTTCGCGACCTCGCCTGAGGCGCTGTCGTACCTGGCATCCGAGGGCGTGCCGGCGCACAAGGTGCACCTCGTGGGCAACCCGATGATCGACAGCCTCTTCTCCGCGCTGCCCAAGCTCGACCCCGCGCCGATCAAGGCCAGGCTCGGCCTGCCCGGCCGGTACGCGGTGGCCACCCTGCACCGCCCGGCCAACGTCGACACCGCCGAGGCCGCCAAGGAGCTCGTGGACGCGGTGCTGGAGGTCTCGCGTCAGGTCCCGGTCGTGGTGCCGGTGCACCCGCGCGGCAAGGCGCGGCTGGCCGAGGCCGGTCTCGTGGACGGCGAGACCGTCAAGGTCATCGACCCTCTCGGGTATGTGGACTTTCTCTCACTCGTACGCGGCGCCGCGCTCGTCGTCACCGACTCCGGCGGCGTACAGGAGGAGACGACCATGCTGGGCGTCCCCTGCCTGACGGTCCGGCCCAACACCGAGCGGCCGATCACGATCACGCACGGCACCAACCGCCTGGTCACGCCCGCGCTGCTGCCGGTCGCGGCGGAGAAGGCGCTGGCCGACGGCGCCGCCACCCCGGCGGGCGAACTGCCGGTGCTGTGGGACGGCAAGGCGGGCCCGCGGATCGCCACGGTGATCGCCGCCTGGCTGAAGGGGGACAACCTCGCGCCGGCCTCTCAGGCCAAACGCCCCGAATAGCGGCAAACCCCGCCGTAGTATGAAACACCTCCGCTGAGCGATAGGCGTACCACCATGGCCGAAACCCCCGAACAGCCCACGTTCCAACGGCTCGGGCCCGTCAACTGGCTGCCCGAGGAGCGCAAGCTCGTCGAGCGTTACGAGGCGGAGGTCAGGGAGCTGCGCAAGCGGCTGGAGATCGCCGAGGCCAAGGCCGCGTACGCCACCTGGAAGCTGGAGGCCACGCAGGCCAAGCGGACGTACAAGCTGGGCGAGGCCCTGGGTTCGAAGAAGCCCAGGAAGATCGTCGAGGCCGTACGCTCGCGGGAGCGCGCGCCCAAGCCGCCGATCCCGGTCAGCGAGGCCATCCAGCAGGCCGAGAACCGGCCGCCGCTCGTCGAGGTGCCGCCGGTCAAGTGGCCGAAGGGCCCGATCAACCGGCCCGACCTGAAGGTCGCGGTGATCCTCGACGACTTCTCGCGCATGGCCTTCCGCTACGAGTGGGACCAGATCGAGTTCGGGCTCAAGGACTGGAAGGACATCTTCGCCGAGAAGCGGCCCGACCTGCTGTTCTGCGAGTCGGCCTGGCACGGCAACCAGGGCCGCTGGCGCTACCAGATGACCGGCACCAACGCCCCCAAGGAGCCGCTGCGCGAGCTGGTCGCCTGGTGCAAGCAGGAGGGCATCCCCACGGTCTTCTGGAACAAGGAGGACCCGCCGAACTTCGACTTCTTCATCGACACGGCCAAGCTCTTCGACTACGTGTTCACCTGCGACGGTGACATGATCCCGAAGTACCGGGAGGTCCTCGGGCACGACCGGGTCGACGTGCTGCAGTTCGCCGCCCAGCCGCGCGTGCACAACCCCATCCAGCAGAACAAGGGCCGCCTGCACGACGTGGTCTTCGCCGGGATGTACTTCCGCGACAAGCACCCCGAGCGGCGCGAGCAGATGGAGATCGTGCTCGACCCGGTCAGGGAGCTCGGCCTGCACATCTTCGCCCGCAACGGCGAGGTGGACGAGAAGTACGCCTGGCCGGAGAAGTACCGGCCGCACATCGTGGGCGAGCTGCCCTACGACCAGATGCTGGCCGCGTACCGGATGTACAAGGTCTTCCTCAACGTCAACTCCGTGCTCGACTCGCCCACCATGTGCGCGCGGCGCGTCTTCGAGCTGTCCGCCTGCGCCACCCCCGTGGTGTCCGGGTGGTCGCGGGCCATCGAGGAGACGTTCGGCGACCTCATCCCGATCGCGCGCGAGCCGGTCGAGGCGTACAACCAGGTGCTGCACCTGATCAACAGCCCCGAGCTGCGGGCCCGGCTCGGGCACCTCGCGATGCGCGAGGTCTTCGACAAGCACCTGTTCTCGCACCGCGTGGACCAGATCCTGCAGAACCTCGGCCACAAGGTGACGCCGCGCTCGCGCTCCATCAGCGTCGTGCTGCCCACCAACCGCGCCTCGCAGATCGAGCACGCGATCTCCTCGGTGGCCAAACAGCGGCACCGGCCGCTCCAGCTCGTCATGGTGCTGCACGGCCTCGACATCGACCCCGTCGTGGTGGCCGACAAGGCCAGGATGGCCGGCGTCACCGACGTCGTCGTCCTGCCCGCCGACCCCTCGCTCACCCTCGGCGCCTGCCTCAACCTCGGCATCGCCGCCGCCGAAGGCGAACTGATCGCCAAGATGGACGACGACAACCTCTACGGCGAGCATTACCTGTCGGACCTGGTCAGGGCCTTCGACTACTCCGACGCCGAGCTGGTCGGCAAGGGCGCGCACTACGCGTACTTCGAGGGCATCAACACCACGATGCTGCGGCTGCCCGGCCTGGAGCACCGGTACTCGTGGCTGGTGCAGGGCGGCACCTTCCTCGGCAAGGCCGACTTGTTCCGCAAGTACCAGTTCGCGGACATCACCCGGGGTGAGGACACGCACCTCGTACGCCGGCTCAAGGAGGACCGGGTCAAGATCTACTCGGCGGACCGGTTCAACTTCGTGTACTGGCGCAGCGCCGACACGAAGATGCACACCTGGCAGGCCGACCACATCAAGCTGACCCGCAACGCCCAGTTCTCCTTCGTCGGCCGCCCGGACGACCACGTGCTCATCTGAGACGTCACGTGACGCAGCGTTACATTCGTCTACATATGATGACGAAGCGGAAAGTGTGCCGTAAGTGGGTGAAGGGGCGCGTTCGTGCATACGAGCCTGCTCATCGAACGCATCGACCGCGTGCCGGTGACGGTCACCCTGACGCCCGGCCTGTCGATGCTCGCTTTGATCACCGACGCCCTGGCGGGCCGCGCGCGGGGCGCGCCCGAGGCATGGCGGCGGCTGGTGCGCTCGGCGGCGCGCCGGCCCGACCCGACGGTGGTGCGCTCGCTCGCCAGCCCCGGCTTCAGCGTGCTGCCCGACCTGGTGCTGCCCGGTGAGTTCACCCGCGACCTCGACGTGCCCGACCAGCTCGACATGCTGCGCGACCTGCCGGGTGACGCGCTGGTCGAGGAGGTGGAGACGATCGTCGGCGGACGCCCGCCCGAGCACTGGCGGCCCGCGCTCACGCACCCGCACCGCTGGCTGCACGGCTACGCCGCCCTCCTGGAGGAGGTCTGGTCGGCGATGCGGCCGGTCTGGGAGCGGGCGCGGCCGCTGCTGGAGCGCGAGGTGGAGCGGGTGGCGGTGGCCGCCGCGCGCCGCTCGCTCGACGTCCTGCTCAACAGCCTGCACCCCAACTGCCGCTACCGCGACGACACGCTCAGCTTCCCCGACTTCGAGCCCGAGCACTTCACGATCGGCTCACGCGGCCTGGTGCTCATGCCCATGCTGGCCGGCCCCGAGGCGCTCATCTCGCGCCTCGACGGTCCCGAGGCCGTCTGGCTCGGCTACCCGCTGCCGGGCGCCGACCTGCCGCCGCGCCGGCACGAGGACCGCCTGCGCCTGCTCGTCGGGGACGTGCGCGCGGCCATCCTGACCGCGCTGGAGCGCCCGCTGACCATGGGCGCGCTGGCAAGGCGCGTCGGCTACGCGCCCAACGCGGTCAGCTACCACTGCAACCGGCTGGAGTCGGCCGGGCTGATCTCCCGGCGGCGCGACGGGCGGGAGATCTACGTCGAGCGCACTCCCCGCGCCTCGGTGGTGGTGGACCTCTTCGCGGGCTGGTGAGCTACCTGCTCGCCCTGGCGAGGTTCTGGTCGGCGAGGTCGGCCAGCTCGTACAGGCCCTTGGGCTTGACCTGGCGGCCGACGACGAGCATGGACATGACCGTGGTGCCGCGCCTGATCATGACGGAGCCGATCTGCGCGTTCTGGTCGCCGCCCTTCGCGGTCGTCAGGTAGGCGCGCGACTGGTCGCCCTTGGTGGGCATGTCGAGCGTCCGCGTGGTGTACGTGACCGGCGTGCCCCCGACGTCGGCCGTGTACGAGGTGCACTTCTCGGGCAGCGCGGCGGGGAAGTCGGGCTTGGGCAGCGACACGACGGCCTGGCTGATCGAGCCGCGCTCGGCGGAGAAGGCGATCACGGCGGCGGGCGACTGGGCGACCTCGGCCTTGGCCGCGTCGAGCTGGGCCGCGCCCGCGCACTCGGGGTGCTGCAGCTTGGCCTGGCGTACGGCCTCCAGGCCCTGCTGGGTGGACTTGAGCGAGCCGAACGCGCCGGTCTCGGGGCCGTAGGCGACCTGCATGCCCTTGGGCACCGGCAGCAGGGCGGCGCGCAGCCGGTCGGCCTCGGCGGCCGACGGCGCGGACGGGGCGGTGGCGGCCGGGGCGGACGGCTTGTCGGCGGCGGAACATCCGGCGAGTACGAGTGTGCTCAGAAATATGCCGGAAACTGCTTGACGCATGGGTTCTCCATTTCACTCCAGCGGCATTGTGGAAACGTTAGAGGAAGCAGCGCACGAGGGGCCGCGCAACGTCGCTATCCGCGGGATTAAGCGGCTTCGGGAGCCATTTACCGTTCGCCCTGCGTAACGGGCTCCACCTCGGTGGATGCACCCACAAAACGGCATCAGCTGTAATGGGGCGGGCAAAATGTTCGCCGATGTGCTGCGCGCCCCTGTGCGGCTTTTCCCGGGCGCTGCCGATGATCGCGGCATGAGCCTGACCCCGCGCGATCTCGGCATGGATGTTCCCATTTCCCGCCGCGACTTCTTCGACGGGATCGCCGTCGGCTGCGTGGCCGCGACCGCCGCCCCGTACGCCGCCGCGCCCGCGCGGGCGGCCCAGGAGCCCTCAGGGCCGTCCGCGCTCCGTACGCCGTTCACGGTGCTCGGCGACACCGGTGAGGCGCTCAGCGTCCCGCACGCGCTGCGGGACGGGCGGTTCTGGGAGCACGCGGGCACCCCCGTGCCGACGGGCGAGCACTACGGGCTGGTGGTCGTGGGCGCGGGCCGCAGCGGGCTGGAGGCGGCGGCCGAGTGGTCGCGCCGCCGCCCGCGCGACCGCGTGCTGGTCCTGGACAACCATCCCGAGGGCGGGGCAGGGCGCGAGCCGCTGCGCCGGGGTGTGGCGTTCGACGCCGTGATGTGCGACAGGGAGAGCTTCGGCGCGGACACGCTCGTCACGCTCTCCGGCCCCGGCTGGATCGACTGGCTGCCGATCGACGGGCAGGCGCGCAAGGACCTGCGCACCCTGTACGACGACCCGCCCGACTGGCTGCCCGGCCTGTCGCGGGAGGCCAAGGAGGAGCGGCTTGCGGGGCTGACGTACTCGGCGTTCCTGCGCGAGGTGTGCGGCGCGCACCCGGACGCCGAGCGGTTCTGCCGCACCATGTCCGCGCCCGAGTGGGGCTACGACACGCGGGCGTTCGGCGCGATCGACGCCTGGGGCACCGGCTATCCGGGCTTCGACGGGCTGGGGCTCGACCGGTCGAGGCCGTCCCGGTACAACTCGGCGACCGTACGGGCCGAGTGGCACGGGGCCGCGCGGGAAACGCCCGCCCCGCAGGACGCACCCGTGCGATGGTCGAGTCCCGTGGTGTCCGTGCGGGACGGCGCGCGTACGGCGACCGTCGGCTACTTCGACGGGCACCGGGTGCGCACCGTCGAGGCGGGAGCCGTCATCCTGGCCTGCCCGAGCGCGGCCGTCCCGTACCTCGTGCCCGATCTGCCCGAGGAGCGGCGGCGGGCGCTGTCCAGGGCCGTACGCGTGCCGCTGCTGCGCGCCGAGGTGCGCCTGAGCGACCCCGAAGCGTGGCGGCGGCTGGGCGTGCGCAGGGTGCGGTGGACGGGGGCGTACTGGTGCGCCGCCGAGTTCGCGCCGCCCGACCGGGTGCGGCTGCTGGCCACGCCGTGCCGTTCGGAGCTGGGTCCCGACGCGGGCTCGGCGGCGGGGCGGCGCGAGCTGTTCAGGACGCCCTACGAGGTCTTCGAGCACACCGTGCGCGATCAGCTCGCCAGGCTGCTCGGCCCGGCCGGCTTCGACCCGGGGCGCGGCATCGCGGCGATCACCGTGCACCGCTGGGGACACGCGATTCCCCCGGAATATCGGCGACCGTGGCACGAGTTTCATCCGGACGGACCGTCCCCTGCGGACGCGGCGCGCGGGCGCTTCGGCCGGATCGCGATCGCGGGCTCCGACGCGGGCGACGGCGCCGCCGTGCTCGCCGTCGAGGAGCTGACGAGATGAAGAGACTGTGGCCGCGGATCTTCCTGACCGGTCTCGTCCTGTGGCTGGCGACCGTCGTGGTCACCGCCTGGACGGAGAACCCCAACCTCGTGCCGACCGTGGTGCTGTTCGGCAGTTTCCTGGTCCCCGTGACGTTCGTGGTGTGGGCGTACGGGCGGGGCCGCTCGCCGGTGGTGACCGTCGAGCTGCTGTTCAAGGCGTTCGTGATCGGCGGCGTGCTCGGGGTGCTCGGGGCCTCGCTGCTGGAGAACTGGCTGATCCGCCCGTCGCTGCTGATGTACGTGCTGGTCGGCCTCATCGAGGAGGGCGTCAAGCTGGCCGCGCTGGTGTTCGTCACCCGTCACGTGGCCAGGCGCTTCACCAGGGACGGCGTGGTGCTCGGCGCGACCGTGGGCTTCGGCTTCGCCGCGTTCGAGAGCGCCGGGTACGCCTTCAACGCCCTGTTCACCGCCGACGGGCTGTCGCTGACCCAGCTCGTGGAGACCGAGGTGCTGCGCGGCATCCTCACCCCCGTCGGCCACGGCCTGTGGACGGCGATCACCGGCGGCGTGCTGTTCGCCGCGCGCGGCCGGCTCTCCGCACCGGTCCTGCTGACCTACCTCGGGGTCTCGCTGCTGCACGCGCTCTGGGACTCGATGAGCGCCATCGCCATCGCGATCACGCTCGTGCTGACCGGGCGGCCGTGGCAGTTCGAGCTGCTGCGCATCGGCCGGGTGCCGGACGTGTCGGCGTGGCAGGTGCACGTGTACACGCTGGTGAACTGGGCGGGACTCATCGTGATCTCGCTGGTGGCGCTCGTGTGGCTGTGGGGTGTGGTGTCCGGAGGACGCCGCGAGAGGGAGATCTTGTCCCAATAATCACGAGAATGAACGTGTTCCCCCCACTGCGCCGGAAGCATAATCGGTGCTAGTCTCCTGTGCGATCTTCCGGAGGTGTATTTACACAAGGTGTGGAAATGCCCCCGACTCGAGGTTGGGACATGGGCTCGCGAAACCGGTCTATTCGGTTCAAGATCTTCTTATTGCTGCTGCTACCCCTCCTGTCTCTGAGCGCGCTGTGGGGTTTCGTCCTCAACCTCACCATGGGCGACGCACAGTCACTGCTTCGTGCGAACACCCTTTACTCCACCATCGGCGTCACCTCCATGGACCTGGGAACTCAGCTCCAGGCCGAACGCGTGCGCTCCGCGGAGACGGTCACAACGCGTCAACTCTCCGACGTGGTGCGCGCCCAGCGAGCCCGCACCGACCGCTCGGTCGCCGACTTCCGCAAGGCCGTCACCGAGGCGGGCGGCGCCGTCGACGGCAGCCTGCGCCGCCCGATCCAGGCCCTCGACAAGGCGCTCGACAACCTCACCGCCATCCGGGCCAACATCGACAACGGCTCCGCCTCACGGCTGTCGGGGCTCAACGCCTACAACCGCATACTCGACGCCCTCTTCGCCGTCTACGACCACATCGTCACCCTCCCCGACCTCACGCTCTCCCAGCAGGCGTCCTCGCTGCAGGCCATGGGCCACGCCAGGGAGTACATCGCCAGGGAGAACGCGCTCATCGTCGGCAGGCGCGCGGGGCAGCGGCTCAGCGAGGCCGAGGCGACCGCCTTCACCGAGTACGCCGCCTCCAGGAAGTTCCTGTACTCGCGTGGCCTCGCCGGTCTCGACGTGGCGCTGCGGCGGCCGTACGAGCAGGTCTTCGCCACCGAGCCCTACCTGAGCTTCGTCTCGCTCGAAGACCGCGTGATCAAGACCGGGGCGCCGCCGCATGACATCGCCGCCTGGCACGAGACCATGGACCGGCTCGCCTCCCGCCTCGACGACCTCAACGCCTCCTCCACCGCCACCCTGGCCGAACGCGCCTCCGGCGCCGCCATCGCCACCCTCGTCAAGATCTCCATCGCGGGCGGCCTCGGGTTGATCGCCGTGCTCGCGTCGATCATCATCTCTGTACGCTTCGGTCGTCGCCTCGCAGGAGAGCTGGCCGGGCTGCGTGCCGCCGCGGTCGAGCTGGCGCAGCAGCGGCTGCCCGCGATCGTGGCACGGCTGCGCAAGGGTGAGGACGTCGACGTACGGAAGGAGGCCAAGCCGATCAAGGTGAGCGGATCCGCTGAGATCACCGACGTGGCCAGGGCCTTCGGTTCCGTGCAGCGCACCGCCGTCGACGCGGCGGTCGGCCAGGCCGCGCTGCGGCGCGGGATCGGCCAGGTCTTCCTCAACCTCGCCCGCCGCAAGCAGGGCCTGCTGCACCGCCAGCTCGCGCTGCTCGACGGCATGCAGCGGCGTACGCACGACCCCGACAGGCTCGAAGAGCTGTTCCGCCTCGACCACCTGACCACCCGCATGCGGCGGCACGCCGAGAGCCTCATCGTGCTCTCCGGCGCCGCGCCCGGACGGGCCTGGCGCAAGCCGGTGCCGGTGATCGACATCGTCAGAGCCGCGATCGCCGAGGTCGAGGACTACACCCGTGTCTCGGTCGAGACCATGCCGGCCGGGGCCGTCGAGGGCACCGTCGCCGCCGACCTGACCCACCTCGTCGCCGAGCTGATCGAGAACGCCACCATCTACTCGCCGCCCGACACCACCGTCGAGGTGCGCGGCGACCTCGTCAGCAACGGCTACGCCATCGAGGTCGAGGACCGGGGGCTGGGGCTGTCGGCCACCGATTACGCGCGCTACAACGCGCTGCTGTCCAAGCCGCCGGAGTTCGACCTGGCGGACAGCGACAGGCTCGGCCTGCTCGTGGTGGCCACGCTGGCCCAGCGGCACGGGATCAACGTGCTGCTGCGCCGCTCCCCCTTCGGCGGCACGACCGCGATCGTGCTGGTGCCGCGCTCGGTCGTCACCGAGCAGAGCGCCCTGGAGGCGGCGGGCGGCGGCGGCAAGGCCGAGCTGCCCAGCCGTACGCGGAAGAAGGCGCTGGCCGTCGTGACCTCCGGCACCCACAACGGGCTGCCGCGACGCGTCCGCCAGGCCAGCCTCGCACCGCAGCTCAAAGAACCACCGCCGGAGCAGGAGCGGCAGGCAGAACGCTCTCCCGACGAGGTACGCGACCTGTTCTCCGCCTTCCAGCGGGGAGCCCAACGCGCCCGAGAAGAAGCTCCTGAGGAGGGGCCATGACTAAGGGGGATGCATGACTGTGCCGACCGCCAACACCGGTGAGCTCAACTGGCTGCTCGACGACCTTGCCACCAGGGTCGCAGCGGTGCGCCAGGCGGTGATCCTGTCGACCGACGGGCTCGCCGTCGGCCACTCGAAGGGTTTGACCCGTGAGGACGCCGAGCACTTGTCCGCCGTGGCCGCCGGTTTCCAGAGCCTCGCCAGGGGCACCGGACGGCATTTCGGCGGCGGTGACGTGCGCCAGACCATCGTGGAGATGGAGTCGGCGTTCCTGTTCGTCACGGCGGCCGGCCAGGGCACCTGCCTGGCCGTGATCGCCGAGGCGAACGTGGACGTGGGCCAGATCGCGTACGAGATGGCGATGCTGGTCAAGCGGGTGGGCCAGCACATCACGACCAATCCGCGCGCTGGAGCGTCATGAGCGACGGCCCGCAGTGGTTCGATGAGGAGGCGGGACCCGTCGTCCGCCCCTATGCTCTGATTCGCGGCAGAACACGGTCGTCGGGCGACATGTTCGACCTCGTGGCCACCGTGCGCACGCTCGGCGACCCCGAGGCGGAGCCCGGCGACGACCTCGGCCCCGAACAGCGCCACATCCTGCGGGCAGCGCGAAACCCGATCTCGGTGGCCGATCTCGCCGTCGAGCTCGATCTGCCCGTCGGTGTCATCCGGGTCATGCTGGGTGACATGCGTGACAACGGCCTCATCTCGGTGACGTCGCCCTCCGCCGGAGGCGCGCGGTCGAATGAGCGCATTCTCAAGGAAGTGATCAATGGACTCCGTGCTCTCTGAGGACCCCGTCGCGCTCAAGATATTGATCGCGGGCGGGTTCGGCGTCGGCAAGACCACCCTGGTGGGGTCGATCAGCGAGATCAAGCCGCTGCGCACGGAAGAGGTGCTCTCCGACCGCGGGATCGGCATCGACGACCTCGACGGCGTCGAAGGCAAGAACACCACGACCGTCGCGATGGACTTCGGCCGCATCACGATCCGCGAAGGGCTGGTCGTCTACCTGTTCGGCACCCCCGGGCAGGAGCGGTTCTGGTTCATGTGGGACGAGCTGTCCTACGGCGCGCTGGGCGCCGTCGTGATCGCCGACACCCGGCGGCTGACCGACTGCTTCCCGTCCGTCGACTACTTCGAGCAGCGCGGCACGCCGTTCGTGGTGGCCGTCAACTGCTTCGACGGCGCCCAGCGGCACAGCGTGGACGACGTGCGCATCGCGCTCGACCTGGACGACGACGTGCCCGTCATGCTCTGCGACGTGCGGCGGCGCTCGTCGGCCAAGGAGGTCATGATCACGCTGGTCGAGCACTCCTTGCGGCAGCTCACCTCGGCCAACTAGCGGCCTGCGCGCCCCGGACCCGCTACAGGGCACGCAGGCCGTTGATCACCTCGCGGAGCAGGCTCTCCGACGGGGTGGCGGCCCTGTCGCGCGGCGGGCGCACCGTGACCAGGTTGTGTTCGAGCAGATCGCCGATCAGCACCCGGACGACACCGACGGGCAGGCCGAGATCCGAGGCGATCTCGGCGACCGGCTTGTTGTGACCCGACACGCAGCTCAGCAGCCGCCGGTGCTGGGCGCTCAACTCGGCCTTGGCCGGGGCGGACGCCCCCGTCAGCACGACGGTCGCCAGCAAGTCGACCTCGGCGGAGGCGGGCCTGGTGCGTCCGCGCGCGACCGCGTACGGCCGCACGACGGGCCCCGCCTCCTCGTCAACCCACTCGTGCTCGCGGCTCACGATCGAGATCCCCCATCCTGCTCGCTTTCCTGCCGGCCGCGCTGCCAGCCCGACTGGAGCGAGGAGAGCAGTGCCCTGGCCTCCTCAGGCGAGCGCTCCTCAGCGGCCGGAGCCGGCCCCTGAGCCGGTCCCTGAGCCCGTGTCTGACCGTTGCCGGGCTCAGGAGCCCGCCTCAGCCGCTGCCGCTGCGGCAGCCCTGTGGTCCGCTCACGGCGCGGCAGCTGCTGGGGTGGCGGGTCGTCCTGGGGCGGCGCCTGCCTCGGCAGCACCGCCCCGGCGTTGTTGCGCTTGCTCGTACGGATACGGCGCGGCAGCCCGCCCGGCCCCGTGGGCTCCGACCTGACCACCGACACCGGGACCGGCTCGGGATCCGGCGGTGCGGGCGGCGCGATGGGCTCCACCAGCGAGGCCGGCACGAGCACGATCGCGGTGGTGCCTCCGTACGGTGACGGCTTGAGCGTGACCTTCACCCCGTGCCTGGCCGCCAGCATGCCCACGACGGCGAAGCCGAGCCGCTCGGTCTGCGACGGGTCGAACTCCGGCGGGCTGGCCAGGCGGGCGTTGATGGCCCTGCGGGTCTCCTCGTCCATGCCCAGGCCGCGGTCTTCGATCTCGACGGCGAAGCCCCTGCCGACCATCTCGCCGTGCACCGAGACCTCGTTGTTCGGGGAGGAGAAGGAGGTGGCGTTCTCGATCAGCTCGGCGAACAGGTGCATGAGGTCGGCCACGGCCGCGCCGGAGACGCCGCACTCCGGCATCGGGTAGACGCGGACCCGGGTGTACTCCTCCACCTGGGCGGCGGCGCCGCTGAGCACGTCCTCGATCGGGATGGGGCCGCGCCACCTGCGGCCCGCGGAGCCGCCCGACAGCAGCACCAGGCCCTCGGCGTGGCGGCGCATGCGGGTGGTGAGGTGGTCGAGCCGGAACAGCCGCTCAAGGGCCTCGGGCTCCTCGGTCTGGCGCTGCATCTCGTCCAGCAGCTTGAGCTGGCGCTGCAGCAGCGACTGGCTGCGCCTGGCCAGGTTGCGCAGCGCCTCGGCGATGCCCTCGCGCAGCCTGGCCTGCTCGACGGCGGCGTCCACGGCGGTGCTCTGCACGCTGTCGAAGGCCGCCGCGAGGTCCTTGACCTCGCTGGTCGCCTTCTCGCCGACGGTGATCGGCGGGGCCTCGGTCGCGATGTCGACCTTGTCGCCCTTGCGGAGCTTGGCGACGACGTCCGGGAGCCTGATCTCCGCGAGGTCGAGCGCGGTACGGCGCAGCGCGCCCAGCTCGCGGGTGAGCCGGCGGCCGACCCGCACCGAGATGACGACGGAGAAGATGACCGCGATCAGGCCGAGCGCGCCCGCGACGCCGGCCCGCACCACGACCGCCGTGCCCGCGGGTTCCATGCGGGCCAGCAGCTTGTTGCCGGTGGTGGAGATCGCCTGGCGGTACTCCGTGCGCACCTGGTCGGAGATGCCCCGCCACAGGTCGAGGTCCATGGGCTGGCCGCTGATGTACGCCTCCAGGAGGTTCTCCATGGTGACGTAGCGGGAGCTGTAGTAGAGCTTCTCGAACGGCGCCCGCAGCTCGGTGTCGAGGTTGGCCAGGGCCTTGGGGAACTCGTACCTCCTGGCGCCGTCGAGGCTGGCCAGCATGTGCACGTCGTGCATGCCCGCCTTGCCTTTGGAGGCGATGACCAGGGCGTGCTCCCTGGACAGCAGCTCGCGGGCCTGGTCGGCGGCGATCAGGCCCTGGGCCTGGAGCGCGAGCTCCAGGTCGGTGCTGACGGTCAGGCGGGAGTAGAGCAGGTGGATCTCGTCGGAGATCCTGGCGTACTCGGTGACCAGGGCGCTCGGGGTGAAGCGGCGATCGTCGGCCTTGCGGCGGATGTCAGGCAGCCGGTCGATCGCCTCGAAGACGGTCGAGAGCTGGGTCTTCATGTCCTCCGTCAGCGCCGACTGGGTGTCGTCGGACGTGGCGGCCTGGCGGAAGTTCTTGACGCGCTCGTCCACCTTGGCGCGGGCCTTGGCGATGGCGTCCTCGTCGCCGCCCGATCCGGCCAGGCGCTCGGCCGTCTCCAGCCGCTCGGTCTGGAGGTCGGCGATCAGCCAGTCCGCGTGGTTGATCACACCCGTCCAGATGGTCTCGACCTTGAGCAGGTTGAGCGCCTCACCCAGCGTGGTGCTCGCGGCGAAGCCCCATAGCGCTACCAGGGAGACCAAGGGGATGACGAGCAGCGTCGAGATCTTGAATCGGATGGATCTGCCCGATGCCATGACACCTGCTCCCGGATAGAAGATCGCGGGAGAGAATAGCATCGAAACACATGGTTTTAAGATCGACTAGCGATAAATCTGTGATATGTCGGGAAATTTATCGCCTTGCGGGTGCTCCGCTGCCACGTCAGCACCACCAGGCCGGCCAGTACGGCGAGCAGCGCCACCTCCGCACCCAGCAGCAACCGCTCAACGAGACCGATCATGACCCGCTCGCCCGGCAGCGCCACGTAGGTGATCGCCAGCAGCCCGAACCCCCCGGCCAGCGACACCCACTCCACCGCCCGCGCCACAGGCTTCCAGGCGGCGTCTGAGGCCAGTCTGGGCACCAGTAGCGCTCCCGCGGCCGGGAGACTCACGAACGCCGCCACGGACGTGTACCGGTGGATCTGCGCCGCGAGGTCGAGGTTCTGGCCGATGGGTGTGGTCGGGACGGCCGCGGCCACCACCAGGGCGCCCGACCACACCATCAGCAACCGCTCGGGCCATCCCCGCACGGGCGCCCCCGACGCCCGCAGGCCCAGCAGCAGCGCGAGCGACCCGATGCCCAGCACCGCCATCGCGGTCTCCGTGACGCCCCCGCGGTCGGCCACGGCGTACTCGCTGACCGTGACGTTCACGGGGTCGAGCTGCGGATCGGGGACGAGCTGCCCCGCCACCACGGCCACCACCGAGAACAGGATCGCGGCACAGGCGATCCAGGGGCTGAGCCTCGTCACTGCTGCGGTCATGCGCCCAACTCTTCCGCCAGTGCGGGGCCGTACACATCGGGCCTTTCCCCCTATCCACCCCTGACCCGACCCCTAGAGGACACCCCTGAACCCCCCTGAATGATCATTTGCGAGGGTGGAAAAATCCGATCATCGAAAATCCCGGTCCCGCGCCCGGAAAATACGACGCCCCCGCCGGCGTCGCGTGCAGGCGGGGGCGCGGAAAATCGCGATCAGTCCAGGATGTGGCCGGTGGCGCGGTGGTAGCGCGCACGCAGCGAGGGAACGGGGTCGCCGGTGTACGTCTCCGCCTCCCCCGTGCTCCAGTCCGGCGGCTCCGTGACGAGCGTGGCCGCCTGGTATGCGGCGCCGTCGGCGACGTACTCGGCCGGCGGCGGCACGGTGATCGGCAGGCCGAAGACCGTCGGGGCGATGCGGCGCACCGCCTCGGAGCGGGCCGCGCCGCCGATGAGCAGCACGCGCTCCGGCTGCATGGCGAGCGCGTCGAGGGCGTCGGCGAGCCCGCACAGCATGCCCTCGACGGCCGCCCGTGCCAGGTGCGCGGGGGTGGAGGTGGCGAGCGTGAGCCCGTGAATGGAGCCGGTGGCGGTGGGCCTGTTGGGCGTACGCTCGCCCTCCAGGTACGGCACCAGCGTCAGCCCGTCGGCACCCGGCGGCGCCTGGAGCGCGAGCTCGCTCAGCTCCTCGAGCCCCACGCCGGCGATGCGGGCGGCGGCGTCCAGGACGCGGGCGGCGTTGAGCGTGCAGACCAGCGGCAGGAACCGACCGGTCGCGTCCGCGAACCCGGCGACCAGCCCCTCCGGGTCGGCGCTCGGCGACTCCGCGACCGCGAACACCGTGCCGGAGGTGCCCAGCGAGACCACGACGTCGCCGGAGCGCGCGCCGACGCCCAGCGCGGCCGCCATGTTGTCACCGGTGCCGGGACCGACCAGGATCGGGCCCTCGTTGGCGGCCTCGGCCGGCCCGAGCACGCGAGGCAGCTTGGGCACCGTGCCGAGCGCGGTCTTGAGCAGGTCGGTACGGTACGCCCCCGTCGCGGGCGACCAGTAGCCGGTGCCGGAGGCGTCGCCCCGGTCGGTGACGAGCCTGTCGAGCGAAGGCGCGGGCGCGTCGGCCCAGGCCGAGACCGAGAACGGCCCGCTCTCCAGCGCCCCGATGAGCCGCCAGGTGAGCCAGTCGTGCGGCAGGCACACGGCGGCGGTGCGCGCGACGCTGTCCGGCTCGTTCTGGGCCAGCCAGCGCAGCTTGGTGACGGTGAACGAGGCCACGGGCACGGACCCGACCGCATCGGCCCACGCCTGCGGCCCGCCCAGCTCGGCGATCAGATCGGTGGCGGCCTGCGCGGAGCGGGTGTCGTTCCACAGCAGCGCCTCGCGCACGACCTGCCCCGACTCGTCGAGGCAGACCATGCCGTGCTGCTGCCCGCCCACGCTGATGGCGGACACGCCGTCCAGCCCGCCGGCCTTGTCGATGGCCTGCAACAGCGCCGTCCACCAGTGGGACGGATGTACTTCCGTGCCGGCGGGGTGGGAGGCCCGGCCCTGCCGCACCAGCTCACCGGTGTCCGCGTCTCGAATGACGACCTTGCAACTCTGCGTGGAGGAATCGACCCCTGCGACCAGCGTCACCCACGAACTCCTAACAAGTGGTCCAGCGCAAGCTGGGTGAGATGCGTGAAATGGTATCCGCGGACGGCGGCTGCCTCGATAACGATGTCGTCGCCCACGAGACCAGTCTGCGTCTCGCCGCGATCGGGCGCGGGGCCGATGCCCCGGGCGGCTCTGCGCCGCACGTCGCGGATGAAAGCGCCGTAGGCCCCTGGTCCGGCCGGGCGGTGCACGCTCTGGGCGGGGCCGAGGGGCGCCCGCACGGCGCCCCCGAACGGATCGCACGCCCGCCGGCCTGTCCACGGACCAGCCGTCCGCGAACCGACCATCCACAGACCGGCCATCCACAGACCAGCCGTCCGCGAACCGGCCGTCCACAGACCGAACGTGAACCAGCCGTCAGGGGGTGGCTCGTCCATGGTTCGATGCTCCCCTGGCAGCCGGTCGTGCACAACCATGCCGAACGCGATCGCGCGATCCCAGGGCCCGCCGCCGGGCGCCCCGCGGCTCAGAGACCGGAGGGATCGCGCCCCACGCTGATCTCCTCGGCGATCTTCCGGATCTCCGCCACCTCGAGGCCGGGAGCCTTGGGCAGATGGCGCAGCAAAGCGTCCATCACCACGGGGACGGGCTGGCCGGCGAACCGGCCCGCGATCCCGTGAACCGCCCTGAACAGTGCCTCTTCGGTGTCGTGCATCGGCCTCTCCTCGGTCGGGTACCCGGCAACGCTACGGCCTCCGCCCGACAGTTTTCTCGCTAGCCCTCCAACGTGTTCCTGACGGCCGAGCAAATCTCGTCCAGCCGGCGCACCTGCTCCGGCGTGAGCACGTCGAACAGGCTGCGCCGCACCTCCTCGACGTGGCCGGGAGCGGCGGATTCGAGCACCGCATACCCCTCGTCGGTGAGCACGGCGAAGTGGCTGCGGCGGTCGGAGCTGTCCTGCTCGCGGCGCACCCACCCGTGCTCTTCCAAGCGGCGCACGGCGTGCGACAGGCGGCTTTGCGAGCACCCCGCCTTGACCGCGAGATCGGACATCCGCATCGTGCGCCCGGGCTGCTCCGACAGCACCGCGAGGATCACGTAGTACGTGTGCGGCATGCCGGCGTCGCGCTGCATCTGCCGCTCAAGCGCCTCGTGGACAAGCCGCGTCGCGGCCAGGAAGTTGCGCCACGTGCGCTGCTCATCATCATCCAGCCATCTGGTCACCCTCCCAATTTAGTTGCACGCTCATATACTCGATCCCGGGACCCGTCGAGAGGGGCGAACCATGCCGGTCCAGCGGCTCAACCACGCCGTCCTGTACGTACGCGACGTGGAGGCGAGCGTCGCCTTCTACCGCGAGGCCCTCGGATTCGACGTGGTGATGAGCATGCCGGGCGCCGCCTTCCTCCAGGCCCCAGGCTCGTCCAACGATCACGACCTCGGCCTGTTCCAGATCGGCCCGGACGCCGCGCCGTCGCCCGCGGGACGCACCTCCGTCGGGCTCTACCACCTGGCCTGGGAGGTCGACACGCTGGAGGAGCTGGAACGCGTCCGCGCCAAGCTGGCCGAGCTGGGTGCGCTGGTCGGCGCGTCCGACCACAGCACCACCAAGGCGCTGTACGCGCGCGACCCCGACGGGCTGGAGTTCGAGGTGTCCTGGCTGGTGCCCGCCGCGCTGCTCACCGAGGAGACGCTGGCGGGGCGGACGCGGGTGCGTCCCCTCGACCTCGACGCCGACATACGGCGCTACGGTGCGCGGACCAGGGGCGGCGTGGGGGTGTCGATTCCCGCCTGACGTACCGTGGAGGTATAAGCCCTCTGGTCATACGGAGAACCGGCCATGCCAAGCGATCCTGACCATGTGGTCGACGCCATCGACGGCGTCGTCGAGGAGTGGGAGACGCTGAGCGCCGACGCCATGCGCTGGGCGCCGCCCGAGAGCAAGCGCCCCGACCTCATGACCGAGGTGAGCGATATCTTCGGACCGCTCGTCAACGCCGTCACCCACGCGCTGCGCCCGATCGGCGACGCGTTCGAACGGGTGCTCACGTCGCTGGAGGAACACGTCGGCCAGGCGATGATCGAGCAGGGCGAGCGCGGTGAGCAGGGCGAGGAGGCCGACCGGCGCGGCGAGTGACCGTCAGCTCGTGCGGCGGCGTTTGGTCCTGCGCGGGTAGGCCTTGGCGGTCTCGGCCAGGCGGGCGGCGTGCTCGGCCTGCTTGCGCCAGTGCCCGTACGCGTCGCCGCGCTGCGCCAGCCGGTCCAGCTCGCTCATCGTGCTCAGCGGGATGAACGCGGGCTCGGCGTCGCGCCACGGCGTGCCGGGCAGCGGCATGAACGTGTGGGTGTGGATGCGGGCGCCCATGTCGGCCAGCTCACCGGCCAGGGCCAGCGACTGCGCCTGGTCCTCGGGCGACTCCCCCGGCATGCCGAAGATGAAGTCGACGTTCGGCCGGAAGCCGTGCTCGACCGCGATCCTGACGGCATCGCGTACGGGCGAGGTGCCGTGGCCGCGCCCTGAGGCGGCCAGCACCTTGTCGGAGCCGGACTGGGCGCCGATGATGATGTTGTCGTTGGCGACGTACCGCTTGAGCAGCCGCATCGCCTCAGGGGTGACGTGCTCGGGCCGCACCTCGGACGGGAAGCTGCCGAAGAACACCCGGCCGTGCGGCGGCAGCTCCTCCTTCACCCCGGCCAGCAGCTCCTCCACCTTGTCGAGGTCGGGGTCGGGCCCGGGCGAGCCGTAGGAGAGCGAGGTGGGCGTGATGAACCGTACGTCCCGCAGCCCTCTGTCGACCATCGAGCGCACGTGCTCGCGCACGCTCGCCACCGACCGGTGCCGGAACTGGCCGCCGAACATGAACGGCGTCTGGCAGAAGCGGCACGTGTAGCGGCAGCCGCGGGTGATCTCGATCGGCCCGTGCCTGCCCACGAAGGACGGGAACGCGTCGAGCGGAAGCTGCGGCGCCGGCCTGGTGCGCAGCGCGACGCCGTCGGAGTCTCTGATGGCGAGGCCGGGCACGCTCGTGAGCGGCGCGTCGTCCTGCAGCGCGCGGACGAGCGAGATGATCGTGGACTCGCCCTCACCGATGCCGGCGAGGTCCCACCCGGCGTCGATGACCTGCTGGGGCTCGGCGGTGGCGTGTACGCCGCCCGCGATGTGCAGGCCGCGGCCGTCGCTGAGCTGCTTGACCGTGGCGAGCTCGGCGGCCATGGCCTCGGCGTCGGGAGAGTAGAACGACCAGAGCGTGATCACTCGGTCGGCCGTCGTGGCCTTGATGTGTTCGGCGGTCTCCTCTGGGGTGGTGCCGAGCCGCAGCTCGTGTTCGACCTTCGCGGTCTCCAGGGCGGCGAGTAGGGCGTGCACCCCGTACGTCACCGCCTTGCGATATCGGACCACCACACAGACTGCCAGCGCCACGTCCGGCAGCGTAGCTCAGGCGTGGGCGAGCCGCATCGCGCGCAGCGGCTCGGTGAGCTTGGCCAGCTCGGCCAGCATGGCGTCGGCCCCCTGCTCCATCTCGGGGGTGGGCCGCAGCTTCTTGTCCTCGGTCAGGCGCTGGGCGACGAAGGGGATGATGACGCCTTCGAGCACCGGCACCATCTTCATCGAGCTGACGACGTGGCGCAGGCCGGTGACGGCGCGGGTGCCGCCGGAGACGCCGCCGTAGCTGACGAAACCGACCGGCTTGTGCTGCCACTCGATGCACAGGTAGTCGAGTGCGTTCTTGATCGTCGCGGGGAAGCTGTGGTTGTACTCGGGCGTCACGAACACGTACGCGTCGGCCCGCTCCACGGTGGCGCTCCACTCCTTGGTGTGGGCGTTCACGTACTGGCGCAGCTTGGGGTGGTTGGGCTCGTCGAGCAGCGGCAGCGCCACCTCGGCCAGGTCGATCAGCTCCACGTCGAACAGGCCGGACGCGGCGGCTTTGTCGCGGAACCACTCGGCCACGGGACGGCCCGCGCGGCCCGGTCTGGTGCTGCCGACGATGATCTGCAGGACAGGCTTGACTTCCATGGTTACTCCAGGTGAGCGGGATTTGACTGCTCAACATTATTGAGGAGCTACATATTCCTTAGCAAACGCTACACTGGAAACATGAGCCCCCCGTCCGTGTGCACGCGCTTCCACATCGCCCTGGAACTCATCGGCGCCCGCTGGTCAGGGGCGGTGATCAGCATCATCTTCAAAGGCGCCCATCGATACGCCGACATCAAGGCCGCCATCCCCGGCATCAACGACACGATGCTGGCCAGGCGCCTGCGCGAGCTGGAGTCCGCCGGCATCATCGAGCGCCGGGTGCTCGCCACCTCGCCCGTACGCGTCGAATACCACCTGACCGAAATGGGGCAGGAGCTGCGCCCTGTCGTGGACGAACTGGTCACGTGGGCGCACAAGTGGATCCCGCTGCCCGAAGCCGCCTCCGCCTGACCCGCGTCCTGTGACTCCTGCGGGCCGTCCGGCCCTCGCGGACTTCGCACCCCACGCGACTTTCGCAGCCCTCGCGGACTTCGCACCCCACGCGACTTTCGCAGCCGTCGCCCGCTTCTGCGGCTTTTGCGTTGCGTACGCCGGTAGCGCAACGCGCCTGGCGTGCGCGAATCCGTCGCCTAGAATCGACGGCATGACCTGGCGACATTGATCCATAACCTGCGGATCCATCACCAGAGGCCGGCGCGGGGCGCGCGGGCCTCCGAGTCGACGAGCACTCGGAGCCCCATTCGATCCGCCCCTGGAAGGCCTCATGCTCGTCGCATCGTTGTACGCGTACGCGTTCCTCAGCGAATTCATCCTGCTCTACCCGGTATACGCGCTGCTGTTCACCGATACCGGTCTCTCTCTGGCCCAGGTCTCCAGCCTGTTCGCCATCTGGTCCATCACCGGCCTGCTGCTGGAGATCCCGTCCGGCGCCTGGGCCGACGCGGTCTCCCGCCGCCTGCTGCTCTGCCTCGGCCCGCTGCTGAGCGGGCTCGGGTTCGCCCTGTGGGTGCTGTTCCCCTCGTACTGGGCCTTCGCCGTCGGCTTCGTGCTCTGGGGGACGGGCGAAACGCTCGTGTCCGGCTCGTACGAGGCGCTCGCGTACGAGGAGCTCGACCACCGCGGCGAGGCCGGCCGCTACGCCACGGTCATCGGCCGGGCCACCGCGGCGGGCATGATCGCCACCGCGGCCGCCATGGCGCTGGCCGTGCCGGTGTTCGCCGTCGGGGGCCATCCCGCCGTCGCGACGGCCAGCGTGGCGGCCTGCGTCCTGTGCGCGGCCACGGCGCTGACGCTGCCCGAGCACCGGGTGCGCCAAGAGGCGCCGTCGTACCTGGCCGTGCTGCGCGAGGGCATCGCGCAGACGCGGGCCGATCGGCGCGTCACGCACGCGGTGCTGCTGGTCGCCTTCGTGGTCGCGGTCTGGGGCGCTCTTGAGGAGTACATCCCGTACCTCGCGCTCGAAGCCGGGGTGCCCAAGGCCGCGGTGCCGCTGCTGGTCCTGCTCGTCACGCTGGGCGTCGCGGGCGGCAGCATGCTCGCCGGGCCCGCGGAGCGGCTGCCGCCCCGCGCGTACGGGCTGCTGCTCGGTCTGGCCGCGCTCGCCCTGGTGGCGGGGGCGCTCAGCCGGCACGTCGCCGGGTTCGTGCTGATCGCGCTGGCGTTCGGGGCGTTCCAGCTCGCCGGGGTGCTGGCCGACGTACGGCTGCAGAACCGCATCAGCGGGCCCGCCCGGGCCACGGTCACCTCGGTGGCCGGTCTCGGCACGAACGTCGTGACCCTGGGGACGTACGGGGCTTACGGGGCTCTGTCAACTTACGGGTCCAATGGGACGACGTTCGCGCTGCTCACCCTTCCGTACCTGATCATCGCCCTGCTCACCGCCCGCGCTCCCCGATAGCGGCCTGAGCAGCGCCATCGGTGGCCGGAGCCGAGAACCGGCTCCGGCCACGTCTTTTCGGACGACATTTATGCGCTGTGAGATAGGTCCGCAATGGGAGCCATAACACCGAAATAGTGCCCTTTCGGTATCTGAACATCGGGCGCAACAGCCGTTAACTTGACAGCACCCCCACCCGAGGAGTGCACATGTTGAGTAAGCGCTGTGCGCTGGCAGGCGGGCTGTTCCTCGCCGTCTGCCTGGCAACCCCCATGAGCCCGGCCTTAGCTGACCCGGCACCTCAAACCGCCTCCCCGTCCGCACCACCGGAGATGATCGACGCGCTCGAACGCGACCTCGGTCTCTCCGAAGATCAAGTCATGACCCGCCTGGCGAACGAAGAGCGCGCCGCCGCCACCGAGAAGAGCCTCAGCTCCGAACTGGGCAACGACTCCTTCGGCGGCGCCTGGCTCAACGACGACGCGACCCAGCTGAACGTCGCCACCACCGACCCGGCGGAGGTTTCCGCCATCGAGGCGCGCGGCGCCAAGCCCGTCGTCGTCAAGCGTTCGCTCGCCGAACTGAACGGCATCATGGCCAAGCTCGACCAGGCCCCGGAGAAGGCCAGGGCGGGCGCGGCGCTCTGGTACGTGGACGTGAAGACCAACACCGTCTCCGTCCAGGCGCCCACCGTCGAGGCGGCCCAGGCCCTCGCCGACGCCGCGGGCGTCGACAAGAGCGCCGTCAACGTCTCCGCGACGACCGAGCAGCCGAAGCCGCTCATCAACATCATCGGCGGCAGCCCGTACTACATCGGCTCCAGCCGGTGCAGCGTCGGCTTCGCCGTCACCCGTGGCAGCACGCCCGGCTTCGTCACCGCGGGCCACTGCGGCCGGGCCGGCCAGACCACGAGCAACCCGTCGGGCACCTTCCAGGGCTCGTCCTTCCCGGGCAACGACTACGCCTGGGTCGCCGCCCCCGGCAACACCGTGACCCCGTACGTCCGCGGGTCCGGCGGCGCCTACGTGACCGTCCGCGGCTCCACGCAGGCCTCGGTCGGCTCGTCGATCTGCCGCTCCGGCTCCACCACGGGCTGGCGCTGCGGCACCATCCAGCAGCACAACGCCAGCGTCACCTACCCGCAGGGCACGGTCACCGGCCTGACCAGGACCAGCGCGTGCGCCGAGCCCGGTGACTCCGGCGGCTCGTTCATCTCCGGCAACCAGGCGCAGGGCATGACCTCCGGCGGGTCCGGCAACTGCACCTACGGCGGCACCACCTACCACCAGCCGGTCAACGAGGCCCTGAGCGTGTACGGGCTCACCCTCGTCACCGGTTGATCCTCCGCTGCCTACGCGGATAAAACGCGGCGCGTCCCCACGGGGCGCGCCGCCCTTTTCGCGCCTGCCCCCGCCCATCAAGCCGCCCCCGGCTCATCGGGCCCGTCCCCGCTCATCAAGCCGCCCCGACTCATCGGGCCCGTCCCCGCCCATCGCGCCGGACGGCCGCTCGCCCCCTGCGGCACCACCGCGATGACTTTCACACGGCCCGCGGGTCTGTACTGCCGACGTCAGCGAGAAGGGACCTCTTGGCGATGCAGCGCCCCGCACTCGGCAGCATCCTTCTGTCCAGCACCGACCCGGAACGGCTGCGCACCTGGTACGCCACCGCGCTCGACCCGTCGGAGAACACCGAGGTCAACGGATACCGGGTGCTCAGGTTCGGCGGCTTCTACCTGTTCATCGACGGCCGCGGGGACATCGCCGACACGAACCCCGAGCCCGGCCGGGTGATCCTGAACTTCGACGTGCCCGACGCCCGCGCGGTCGTCGCCCGCATGGAGCAGGCCGGCACCCAGTGGCTGGCCGGCCTGGAGGACCGCGACGGCAGCCTCCTCGCCACCGCCATCGACCCGGACGGCAACTACGTCCAGATCATCCAGCTCAACCAGCCCCACTGACTCCGGTGCGCTCACGGATCGGCGACGCGGAGGCAGGTGCCGTCGCGATGCCTGTCGTTGCTCTGCTCCGGTCCGGCGTCCTCCGGCGATGCGTCAGAGCACCGCGGAACCGTCACCGGCGGCGTCCGCCCCGGCCTGCCTGCGAACTCCGCCCGGCTCGGCCCGGCCATCACCGGGTTCCCGATCGCACCGTCATTTGACCAGGCAGAACTCGGGATGCGCGGCCCATGCGCGCAGAAACGCCGGTGTGCCGAAGGCCGTCGAGTGCTCCGGCACCAGCGCGATGAGACCCTCAAGATCGGCGACCGCCGGTACATGCCGGTCATCCACCTCGACGTTGGCGACGCCCCCGACCACGTCCATGATGGCGGCGGTCAGGAGGGCATTGGCGACGTGGTCTATCTGACCGTTGCTCATCGCGGCCACGTTGACGGACTGCGTCGGTTCGAAGCCGATGTACGCCGGAAAATCCGGCGACTCCAGGTGCTCGGCCTCGAACCACTCCTCCTCGCCGATACCCGGCCCATGGACGGTGACCAGGAACGGCCGATGTGCCCCCGGCGTCTCGTCCTCGACGATCCCGAGATGCCTGGCGCAGACAGTGAGGTCGTACGCGCCGGGACGCCTTTCCTCGAAACGACCGGACATGTGGAACAGCATCCGGCGCAGGTCCGCCAGCGCCGCGTCCGGCACCGGTTCCGGTAACTCGATCAGCAACACAGGACCGGCCACGCCACCGAGCATAACGACCCGAATGCCGCGTACAGCCGGATTTTCTTGGCCCGCACGGGAGCACGCAGCGATCGGCACATGTAGGGGTGTCCACATGCGGGGACCGTCCGATGACGAACCGCTCCCAGCCTCCTCGCCACCGCCATCGACCCGGACGGCGACTACGTGCAGATCATCGAATCGAAGCGTGGAACACCACCGGGTGTCCTCGTAGGCTTCGATCATGGATTGGCTGACGTGGCACGACCAGTACGACGTCCCCGGCTCCAACCTGGCGCGGCGCTTACAAGTCGTCCAAGAGCGCATCCGCCTCGCGCTCGACACCTCCCCGCCCGGCCCGCTGCGGCTCATCAGCCTCTGCTCCGGCCAGGGCCGCCACGTGCTGGAGGTGCTCGCCGAGCACCCGCGCCGCGACGACGTCCGAGCCCGCCTGGTCGAACTGGACCCGCGCAACACCGCCATCGCCTCGGAGGCGATCGCATCGTACGGACTCGGCCAGGTCGAGGTGCTGACGGCCGACGCCGCACTCACCGACCGCTACCAGGACCTGACGCCCGCCGAGATCGTCCTCGTCTGCGGCGTGTTCGGCAACATCACGGACGAGGACATAGAGCGCACCATCGACACCTGCCCCCAGCTGTGCGCCACCGACGGCGTGGTCATCTGGACCCGGCACCGGAAGGCCCCCGACCGGGTGCCGCTGATCTGCCGCTGGTTCGAGGAACGCGGCTTCGAACGCGCGTGGGTGTCGCCCCCGGAGGCCGGCTTCGGCGTCGGCGTCCACCGCTTCAAAGCCGACCCCCTTCCCCTCGTGCCGGGGCGGCGCATGTTCACGTTCACCGATGATTCCCGGACGGAAGCGCCGTCATAAGCACGAGCGACACGAAGGTCGCTCGACAGCCAGCGACCCCGGGAGTCCCGATCATGCGGAAACTGATAGCGACGGTCTTCAACTACTCCCTCGACGGCCTGCTCGCCGACCAGGACACCGACTTCTGGGAGTTCTGCTTCGGCCTGCCGGAGAACCGCCGGCCCGACGGCCAGGCCCACCTCGAGTTCCTGCGCGGCGCCTACGCCCACGTCATGGGCCGCACCACGTACGAGGGCACGTCCAAGGCCATGATGACCTCCCCCGACCACCCCTTCTCCGACCTCCTGACCAGCGGCCGCAAGGTCGTCTTCTCCAGGACGATGCAGACGACCGACTGGGCGAACACCACGATCGTCGCCGGCGACACCACAGAAGAGATCGACAAGCTGCGGCAGGGCGGCGACGGCTACATCATCGTCTGGGGCGGCGTCCGCCTCTGGCACTCCCTCATGCAGCGGGACCTGCTCGACGAGCTGCACGTGAGCCTGTTCCCGTACGTCGCGGGCGAAGGCACCCGCCTCTTCAACGGCGTCCCGAAGTCGTACGAGCTGGAGCTGATCTCCAGCACACCGTCTGAGAGCGGGATCGTCGACCTGCGGTACCGGCGACCCCGCTGACTCAGGAGGCCACTGACGTACGGGCTACTCCGAAGGGGTTGTCGACCCCCGTGGCGTAGACGTGGCGCGGCCGAACCGTGATCGGCACCCCGAGCGGCGTACGGAGCGCAGACGGCCCTGAGGGCTCCTGGGCCGCCCGCGCGGGCGCGGCGGCGGACGGGGCGGCGTTCGCGGCCACGCAGCCGACGGCGATCCCGTCGAAGAAGTCGCGGCGGGAAATGGGAACATCCATGCGGCCGCCGCCTCGGCCCCGTCCTGCAAGCCCTCTGGGACTGGGGCTCAGCCGCTCCGACGAGGGGGCTCGATGACGCCCAACGCGACTAGAAAGCCATCGCCACGGGCAAGCGACATCCGCTGGTAGCGTCCAGAATGCAGGCGGGCACGTATGGGACGTCACCAGCTCTTGGAGCAGGACAAGAGCCATCTCCCATTCGTCGTGCTCCAGGTGATCGAGCACATCGCCCACACCGGCACCGAGCTCGGCCCGTACGTCGGCGGAGCACAGCCGAGCGGCCCTCAGGAGAAGATCCTCAGGTCGGTGTCGGCGGACGCAGCGTTCAATCGCGGTCGGCGGACGCAGCATTCAATCGCGGCGGCGTTCCGTCCGGACCCGCCGGCGGAACTCACCGAGCCACCCGGCCACCTGCTCATCGTCGTGCAGGTAATCCCCATCGGGGCCGGAGCGCAAGTCGACGCCGCAGAGATGCATCAACGCCTCCCACACCGGCTCGTCGTCCCCCTCGGCCATGTCGGCGGCCACGAACCGCGCCGCCCACCGGTCCACTTCTTCCCGGGTCATGTCACCCCGGAGCAGCCCCTCGAACCGGGCTTCGACCTCCGCGCGCGTCGGTAGCGCCACCATGGCACGCATGCTCCCACGCCCTCGCACGCAGAATCACCCGGTTCACGCTCGCGAGCATGCCCGTCCCCCGGCCGGCTCCCTCCCGCGCTCCTGGCTCTCCTACGGGCCCACAGGAAGGTCCAGACGGCCGAACGGCTCAGAACTGGGGACAAGTGGACAGATCACGATCTGGTCTTCGCAACGAAGCTCGGCGGCCTGATCGAGCGCACGGAGTGGCGACCCCTCCAGATGAAGGACGCCGGTGAGCGGATGGGCGCCGCGCTCTGGGGATCGTCCTGAGGACAACGGCACCTCTGATGCTTGCAAAGATCAAAGAGGCCCTTCCCCGGCTGCCCGGGGAAGGGCCTCTCACGTGCGGAGGATGAGGGATTTGAACCCTCGATGGGCGGTAAGCCCAAACCGCATTAGCAGTGCGGCGCCATAGACCTGACTAGGCGAATCCTCCTGGAAGCCAGTGCGGCTCAGCACAGCGTACCGGCCTTCCGGCGAGGCGGCAAAGCGATTGCTCCGCGGGCCTCCATCACAAGTTATCAACAGGCTGTGGGTAACTGCCTGTGGATGAAGCCCGCCCAGTGTTGAGGCGGGCTTCAGGGCTGTGGATAACTGAGTTTTCCACAGGGATCCCCCGGGGGTTCAACGCCCCCGTACGCCCAAAGAAGGTCAGGCGGCCGGGTTGGCCTCGCCCTCGATCTCCACCTTGACCTTCTTGCCCACCAGCACGCCGCCGGTCTCCAGCGTCTGGTTCCAGGTCAGGCCGAAGTCCTCGCGGTCGAACTCCGTGGTGATGGAGA
The DNA here is from genome assembly GCF_042751225.1 of Nonomuraea fastidiosa. Classification (NCBI taxonomy): domain Bacteria; kingdom Bacillati; phylum Actinomycetota; class Actinomycetes; order Streptosporangiales; family Streptosporangiaceae; genus Nonomuraea; species Nonomuraea fastidiosa. The sequence continues at coordinate 3,226,967 of NZ_CP170570.1, read as the reverse complement.
AGCCCCACACGGCCTGGCCCCACGGGTTGGTGCCCGCGCCGCCGTACTCGACCTTGAGCTCCACCTCGCGGGTGACGTCGCGGATGGTGAGGTCGCCCACGACGGTGAACTCGTCGCCCGAGTGGCCGGTCACGCGGGTGCTGCGGAACGTGATGTTCGGGTACTTCTCAACCGACAGGAAGTCGTCACCGCGCAGGTGGCCGTCGCGGTCGGCGACGCCGGTGTGGATGCTGGCGGCCTCAATGGTCAGCTCGGCGGAGGACTCGAGCGGGTTCTCGGCGATCGTGACAGAACCGCTGAACTTGCCGAAGTGGCCGCGGACCTTGCTGACCATCATGTGCTTGACCACGAAACCGATGGTCGTGTGGGCTACGTCAATGGTGTAGGTACCGGCGGCGGGGATGGTCAGGGACTCCCAGGTACGGGTGGTCATCGGATCTCCTTGGATGGAAAGTTGCTGCGTGGATTACTGCGGCAACGATTGTCTACCTGAGGAATATTCCTCTCGTCAACTATCGTCGGCTAAGGTATGAGTGTGATGAACGTGGACGACCCTCGGGTGACGGCGATCGGACTGCTGCACGAAGTGCACGAGGGCTTGATGGAGCGCTTCGCGCCAGTGATCAATGCCGCGGGGTTGTCGGACGTCGACTTCGAGACACTGATCCGCCTGGCGCGCTCCTCCGGCGAACGGCTGCGCATGTCCGACCTGGCCGCTCAGACCGGGCTGTCCACCAGCGGGGTGACCAGGGTCGTCGATCGCCTCGAACGCGAGGGCCTGGTCCGCAGGGAGGCCTGCGCCACCGACCGCCGGGCCTCGTACGCCGCGCTCACCGACGCCGGACGCGAGCGGCTGGAGAACGTGCTGCCCAAGCACGTACAGGACATCGAGGACTCCTTCACCGGGCTGCTCGGCAAGGAGGAGCTGGAGGCGTTCCTGGGCAGTCTGCGCAAGATCCGGCAGGTCGTACGGCCGTGCGCCACCGCCGGCATCCCGGCAGGCACCGCTGACGCCGGCTCGTCGGTCCACTCCTGAGCCTCCGCCATGCGGAGCCGCTCCTGAGCCGTCGCCATTCGGCCCGAGCCCGCCGCACCCGCCCCCAGGCGAAGCGAACCCGCCTAGCCCGTCAGCGCGTTCCTCAGCTTGGCCATCGCGCGCGACACCGTGCTCTTGACCGTCCCCACGCTGATCCCGAGCGTCTTGGCGATCTCCGGCTCGGTCATGTCCTCGTAGTAGCGCAGCACGATCGCGGCGCGCATGCGTTCGGGCAGCTCGCGCAGCGCCTGTTCGAGCGCCTCGTGCAGCTCACCGCCCTGCTCGTGGTGCTGGTGGTGGACGACGACCTCGGGCAGCTCGGCGGAGGGGTACTCCTCCAGCCTGCGCCGCCGCCACTGCGAGATGTTGATGTTGACCATGGCCCGCCGCACGTAGCCGTCCAGCGCGCCCCTGTCCTCGATGCGGTCCCATGCGAAGTACGTCTTGGTGAGCGCGTTCTGCAGCAGGTCCTCCGCGTCGAGCGGGTGCCCGGTGAGCTGGTGCGCCTGGCGCAGCAGAGCGGGACCGCGCGCCCTCACGTACTCGCGGAACTCGTCTTCCCAGCCGGTGGTCTGCATCGTGGCCAGAATCGCAGCCTGATGCCCTTTTGTGCCCGAACCGCAATTCAGGTTTCGGCCCACCGCAGACAAAGGTAGGTCAAGGTTGGTGGCGGTTTGTACGACGCCGTAGGTGAAGGCACTTCCCCTGGGATGCGTATTTTGCTCTCATCCAGCCTCCACGGCGTGACCAGCCTTGGAATCGTGTGACCCTAGTACCCGAGGCGAGGGAGGGCGGATGGGCTATCCGAGCGTTGAGCGCCGCAGGGTGCTCGCCGCGGCGGCGCTCGGCCGTGAGGGAGGCGTTCCCGGCCCCGAGGCGGGCACCGGCGAGCCGCTTCGGGCCGTGGTCGGCGAGGTGCTCGACGTCAGCCCGCACCTGATCACCATCGAGACCCCCGGCGGCGGCGAAGAGCGCCTGGTGATCGCGCCCTGGGCCACCGCCTGGCACGGCGCGGAGGTGGCGCCCGCCGACGTGCCCGTGGGCTCCATGGTGCTCATGCGGGCGATGCGCGACGGGCGCGTGGTCGAGCGCATCTGGGTCGACACCACCCGCATCACGGGAACCATCCTGTCCATCGAAGGCCGCAGAGACCTCACCGTCGAGCTCGACTGCGGCCCGCACCGCGGACACCGTACGGTCGTCATCCCCTACCGCGCCTCCGGCCGGCTCCAGGTGCGCCATCCCAGGTTCGAGCCCGGCTACCTGTTCGACGCGATCGGCATCCGGCAGGACGGCGCGGGCCTCGCGCTGCTGCCCGCCACCTCGCAGCCGCCTTACCCGGCGCGGGCGGTGCCGCCTCCGCCCCCGGCGTACGCGGGCGCGCAGTCGCGCATCGCGGGCACGGCCACCTGGTCCGACACGTTCGACGAGGAGGAGCGCGGCGCCGCCTACCCCATGCTGGAGCGCTCCGACACGGGCTGCCCGCAGGCGGGGGTGTCGTGCGCGGGCCTGCCGTACCTGTCGCTCGGCTCCCTGCTGCGGGTGCGTAACGTGTGCACCAACCGTTCGGCCAACGTGCCAGTGGTGGCGTGCGGGTGCGTGGCGGGGCGGTTCTGCGACCGGTGTGTCGAGTGCGACACCTCGCCGCGCGGGCGGATCGCGGAGCTTTCACCCACCTCGTACGTCGAGCTCGGCGGCGACCTGGTCAAAGGGTGCTTCAATGCGCAGATCGGATTGGGGTGACGTTGGTGCTTGAATCACAGCTTCCGCTCCTGATCGTCATGCTCCTGCTGGGCACGGTGGCGAAGGTGGGCACCGTGACCTCGGGCCGCGAGCCCGGGTCGCTGTCGAGGCTGGGCCGGCGGTGCTGGTGCCGGGGCGCATGCAGGTCCCGGCGTTGCTGCTGTGCGCGGTGGGCGAGCTGGTGCTGGCCGCAGGGCTGCTGGTGACCACGCATCCGCTGTTCCGGTGGGGCACGGTGGCGTTCTTCGCGCTGTCCACGTACGTGCTCCTTGAGCTGCGCAGGAGGCGGCCGGACGCGGGCTGCGGCTGCTTCGGCGAGGTCAGCTCGGCGCCGGTGGGGCTGCGCTCGATCGGCCGCACGGTGGTGCTGACCGGCATGGCGTTGATGTCGGTATGGTCGCCGGTGACGGGCTGGGTGGCGGCCTTCCAGCTGTCCTGGTACGCCGCCGCCGGTGTGGCCCTGCTCGTGCTGCTGTCGCCCGAGATCGAGGAGCTGATCGACCGCGTACGCTTCCGCGCCCCCTGCGAGCAGCGCCGCGGCCCCGCCGAGTCGGTCACGCTGTCGCGGCTCAGGTCGAGCGGCGTCTGGCGGGCCAACAAGGAGACGCTGACGTCGGCCGAGCCGTACGACTCGTGGCGGGAGCTGTGCTGGCGGTTCTTCGCCTTCCGCAACCACGACGGCGACGACGTGGTCTTCGCGGTCTATCTCAGCGGGCGGCGGCCTGCGGTGCGGATGGCCGTGGTCAGCGCGGAGGGCAGCGAGCCTCTTACGGAATATACGACGGTATCGGCCTGACGCTAGAAAGCGTTAGATTCCGCTCGACAGGCATGGCGATATGACTCTATTGGGCTGTCTAGCTTCCCCACTAGACAGCCCAATAGAGGTCTAGGGGCGCGCTCAGATGGGCTGGGCGCGCAGGAACTTGCCGAAGTGCGGCACCGTGAACGCGATCTGGCCGCGCTCGGCGCTGTAGATGAGCCCTTTCTTGATGAGGCTGTCACGGGCGGGCGAGAGGCTGGACGGCTTGCGCCCCAGCGCCTCTGCCACCTCCGCGGTCGCGACCGGCTCGTCGCCGATCTGCGCCATGGCGTGCATGTAGTCGCGCTCGGCCGGGGTGGCCCGCTCGTAGCGGCTGCCGAAGAAGCCGACCGCCAGCTCCTCCTCGGCCTCGGGGGCGGAGACCTTGACGTCTTCGAGGGTGATCGGGCTGCGCGGCGCGAGGTCCCAGGCGACCTTGCCGTACGCCTGCACGAAGTAGGGGTAGCCGTCGGCGGCCTCGTAGAGGGCGTCGAGCGCCTCGGGGGTGAACTCCACTCCCTCCTCGCGGGCCGGCAGGATCAGCGCGAGATCGGCCGCCTCGCGGTCGAGCTTGTCGATGCGCGCGTACCGGAAGAGCCGCTCGGAGTAGCTCTTGCTCGCCGACAGCACGCTCGGCAGGTGCGGCAGCCCGGCGCCAACCACGATCAGCGGCCCGCCCGACTGCGACAGCTCGTGGCAGGCGGCGCAGAGCGCGGAGACGTCGGCGGGCTGGACGTCTTGCATCTCGTCGATGAACAGCGCGATGCCCACCCCCAGGTCGGTGGCCACGCTCGCCGCGTCGACGAAGAGCTCGGTGAGGTCGATCTCAAGGTCACCGGAGTCGGCGCGCCCGCGGCTGGCGGGCACCTCGATGCCGGGCGACCAGTGCGAGGTGCCCTTGGCCGCGGACGGGTCGCGCATCGCGAACGCCTTGAGCACGCCGAGGAACTCCTCGATGCGCTCGGGCGCGCGGTGACGCGGCGCCAGCTCGCGGATGGCCATGTGGAGGGCGGCGGCCACCGGCCGCCTGATCGACTGGTCGGGCCGGGCCTCGATCTTGCCCGTGCCCCACAGCCGCTGCATGGCCATGGACTTGAACGTGTTGAGCAGGACGGTCTTGCCGACTCCCCGCAGGCCGGTCACGACCATGCTGCGCTCGGGACGGCCACGGGCCACCCGCTCCAGCACGACCTCGAACTGCTGCAGCTCGCGATCGCGCCCGGCGAGCTCCGGCGGTCGCTGCCCGGCGCCGGGAGCGTAGGGGTTTCGCACAGGGTCCACGCTCTCGGACTTTATTGCCGGATATAGCGGCCGTCTTAGATTTGGGAAGAAAGTGCTACGGCGTGTCCGAGCAGGGGCGGGCGCGCACACCGTCATCGGACACATCCCCTCTCACCAGGCCGAACCTCTGTTCGATTGCGATACCCAAGACTGTAGCGCGGACTCGAACACAGATGCGATGGTTTCGAGTAAAGATCTTGGGAACACCCGGAGCCCCGGGTTATCCGGCCCCGTTTCCGGCGCGTCGCGCCCTCCCGGCGGCGTACGGGGAGTTGGCAGCCGTACCGCCCGCGCAATAGCGTTCGTGGCCATGCGGACCTTCGCGAACGTACAGGAACTCAAGGCGGCCGTCGGCGAGACGTTCGGCCCGACCGAGTGGCGCACCATCACCCAGGAGCAGGTCAACACCTTCGCCGACGCCACCGACGACCACCAGTGGATCCACGTCGACGTGGAGCGGGCCAAGGAGGGGCCGTTCGGCGGCACCATCGCCCACGGCTACCTGACGCTGTCGCTGCTGCCCTCGTTCATGTTCTCCATGGTCAAGGTGGAGGGCATCCAGATGGGCGTCAACTTCGGCCTCAACAAGGTACGTTTCCCCCGCCACGTGCCGGTCGGCGCACGCGTGCGCGCGGTCGGCGAGCTGACCGACGTCAAGGGCACCCCGGCCGGCTACCTGGCCAGCTTGAAGATGACGATCGAGATCGAGGGCGAGAAGCGTCCCGCCTGCGTCGCCGAGACCCTCAGCCTGTACGTCCCCGCGGAGTCATAGGAATCCCACGACGATGGCCGCCAGCGCGGCCAGGCCGATGAGCCCGAGGTAGGCCAGCACGAGCCGGGTGTCCCGGAGGAAGCACTTGCTCCTGGACAGCCCCGCTCGCCTGGCCCGCCAATCAGCCGGCGAACCCCAGCGCCGCGAAGCCCAGCACCGCCCAGGGGCCGAGCAGCCAGGCCAGGAGGGCGACGGTCGCGTACACGCACAGGCGCAGCGGATCGTACGGCTGCGCCCCCGACCCCTGCGCACCCCCCGATCCCTGCGCACCCGCCGACCCTTGCACCCCCGCCGGGCCCTGCGCCCCGTTCACCGCGGCGTCCCCTGTGGCTCGGTCACGGGCGCCACCACCGGCAGGCGCCGGCCCTCGGGCATCCGCGCCACCGCCGACAGCCGCTGACGCGAAAGCTGCGGCCAGGCCTGCACCGCGCAGAACGGCGCGCACTGGTCCTGCTCGCCGCGCGTCCCCACATGCACGCAGCACTGCGTGAGCCGTTCCTCGATCATCGTCGACAGGTCCATGAACGGCTTGATCGTGATCCGCACCACCCGCTCGCCCAGCATCCTGCGCAGCTTCTTGCGCCGTCCCGGCAGCGCCGACGAGGCCAGCGTGAGCAGGGTGGAGATGCCGAGGTCGCAGTTCTCGCAGATGGTCCGCCACAGGTCGCCGATCTGCGGATGCGACAGCGACGACTGCTCCGACAGCAGCCCGAGCAGCGACTCCTGTACGGCCAGGCGCAGCTCGCGCGGGATCTCGGTGTCGGCGATGCGGTTGGAGACCAGGCCGAGGTTCGCCTTGAGCCGGTCGTGTCCGATCAGCGCGGTCAGCGAGCGCCACTCACCCGCGTCGTCGCGCAGCATGTAGCCGACCGAGCAGCAGTGCGGGTGGGAGCAGGGCAGCGCGGTGAGGTCGCGCCAGGTCACCAGCCCGCCGGTCTGCGGGCCAAGGCGCTTGAGCACGCCGGTGTGGGTGAGCCGGTCGTTGGGGTCGATGGCGCCCGACCTGCCGGAGCCGAACTGGGGTTGCAGCGAGACGCCCCCGACGTACGGGGTGTCCAGCGCCATGCGTACGACGTCGCCGATCTCCCCGTCGTTCACGCCGAGCGCGGCGGTCATGACGAGCGTGGTGAAGATCTCGCGCTCCGACAGCCGGCGTACGGCGTCCGCCTTGATCCTGGTCAGGTCGCCGCCGCGGTGGTGCCGGGACGCCTCGGCCGACGTGCCGTCGTACTGGAGATAGACCTCCACCCGCTCCCTGTGCTCGGTGAGCAGGTCGAGCAGCGCGTCGTCCCTGGCGATGAGCACGCCGTTGGTGTTGACGAGGATGCGGGTGATCGGGCGGGCGGTCAGCTCGGCGAGCAGCGTCTTGAGCTCGGGGTGCAGCGTGGGCTCGCCGCCGCTGAGCATGAGGACGTCGAGCTTGCCGTTCTCGCGCGCGAGACGCTGGTCGACGTTGGCCAGCACGTCCGCGACGGGGACGACGCCGGTCAGGTCGGGCGAGCTGTCGGCGAAGCAGGTGGGGCAGCGCAGGTTGCACGTCTCGGCGATGTCCTCCAGGAGGATGCAGGTGTGCTGCGTCTGCATCTCCGGCAGGCCCTGGAGGTAGGCGGAGGGGATGGGCAGGAAGTTCCCCGGCGTGTCGGGGATGTGCTGCTTGGTGGGGGCGGTCCATTCCTCCAGGTACGCGAGGATCTCCGGGTCCTCGTCGTACAGGGTGCGGATGAAGCCGTGCTCGCGGCAGCCGCGTTCGAGCCAGACCTTGCCGTCCCGCTCGGCCAGGTACCCGCTCAGCCGCTCGACCTCCGCCAGGTCGCGGCCGTGACAGCTCGGGCAGAACGCGTTCACGTACCGCAGGATGCGATCGCCACGAAGCCCCATACCAGCACTCATGTCATGACCTCCCGCCTGAAAAGGGCATCGTAGTAACCGCGCCGCCAGCCGTACGCGAGCCGCACCCCGAGCAGCACCATGCCCGGGATGAGGAACCACTGGGGCCTGGTGAGATCGAGCCACACGGTCTCGTTCGCCCTGGTGAACTCCACGAAGAAGCGGAAGACCGCGTAACCCGCCAGGTAGAGCGTGAACAGCTCCCCCGGCTGCGTGATCCTGTGACGCGCCCAGCGCAACGCCACGAACGCGGCGAGCTGGAAGATGATCTCGTAGATGAACGACGGGTGCATCGCCTCGCCGGTCAGGCATCCCGGGCATTCCGGCGTCGTCGGCGGCGCGTGCACGCCCCACGGAAGGTCCGTCGGCCGGCCCGGCGCCTCCGTCAGATGGCAACCGATGCGGCCCACCGCCATCCCGAGCGCCACCGCCGGGGCGAACAGGTCACCCGTGCGCTGCTTGTAGCCGATGATCCGCTTGGCCACCAGCACGCCGGCGTACGCGCCGGTCAGACCGCCCAGGATGCTGCGCGAGCCGTACAGCCACAGGTCCTTCACATTCAGGGTCTCCATCCAGCCCGCGAGCCGCATCCCGATCGCGCCGCCCACCAGCGCCCCGGCCACCGCCACAAGGGACTGCTCGTTGAGGGCGCCCCTGCTGCGCGCCTCGCGTACGAACACGATCCCGGCCACCAGCACCCCGAGGCCGACGAAGATCTCGTGGTACGGCATGTCAGGTGTACAGGTCCGGATTGAGGCCCGTGCAGAAGCCCGCCGACATGATCGACCACAGCGCCCACCCGACCATCAGCCCCAGGCCCAGGCCCCGCGCCCACGGCCTGCGCACGAAGCACAGCCCGATGCCCGCCACCAGGCCGACGGCGGCCAGGATCACGGTGCCGGCGATCACGTACGGGTTGGAGTTGCCCTCGGCGTTCAGGGCGGCGAAGAAGACGAAGAAGCCGATGACCGCGTTGAGGACGCTGTAGATGGCCAGGCCGGCGAAGAAGAAGGCCACCACGACGCCCGCCTTGTTGCTCGCCGTGGGCGGGGGTGGCGGGGGGCCGAAGGTGGGCGGCGGGAACTGCCCGCCCGGCGGCGGGCCTCCGTACGGGCCCTGGCCTTGCGGGTTGTACGGCTGGCCTGAGGGCGTGGGGCCGCCGTACTGCGGCTGGCCTTCGTGCGGTGACTGGCCGGGCGGCGTGGCTCCGTACGGCTGCCGGCCGCCGTAGGGCGGCTGCCCCTGGCCGGTCTGCGCATGACCGCTTTCAGGCCCGTACGGCGGCTGCCCGGGGCCGGTTGCCCCAGGCTGCGCATAACCGCCTCCAGGCCCGTACGGCGGCTGCCCGGCGAACCCGCCCTCGTACTGCGGACCGCTGCGGCCCTGCGGCGGCTCGGGGCGCAGCGGGTAGGCGTTGTCGGGCGGCACGAACGTCGGCCGCCCAGCCCCCGCGGGCACGTCCGACGACGGCCCGGCGCCCGAGAACGCCTCCGACGACTGCCCAGGCTCTTCGTGACCCGCCTCCCCTTCACCCGACGCCTCGGGCTGCCGGTCCCCGTCGCCCGGCGTCTCACCGCCCTGCGCCCCCTGGCGCGACTCCCCAGCCTCGGCTGCACTCGCGCGCGGCTTACCCACACCCCACGTGTCTTCGTCCGGCAGCGGCATCGGCCTCGGGACACCGGACGGAGGCGGGATGGCGGCGGGCGTACCGGTGGGCGGCGGCATCATGATCGGCCTGCCGCTTGGAGCCGGCGGCACCGGCTGCCCACCGGGCGGCTCGGCACTGGGAGGCGGCTTGATCACCGACCCGTCCGGCGGAGGCAGGAACTGCGGCTGCTCAGCAGGCACCCCGTCCTCACCCGGCTGACCGCCCGACACGCCCTCACCCGGCTGACCGCCCGACATGCCCTCTTGGCCCGGCTGTCCGGGCGGCTGCATGTCGCGCGGCGGCATGTCACGCTGCGCCGGCTCGGCATCCCCCTGCCCCGGCTGCTCGGGCTCCTCGTCAGGCCCCGACGGCGGTGTCGTGGTCATCGGCTCGGTCCACCCCCCTAGTCGTCACGATCAGACCAATCGCCATGATCGGACCCGGCATCCGCAAGCGACGTCCGGTCAACGCCTTCACCGCCCGCTCACGACGGCGGCGAGCCCGTACCGCATGAAGCCGGGCGCCGACGACGACCAGGACAGCAACGACAAAACGCTCACCCCGCACACCCTACGGCCCAACAGTCCACTTGCCCCGTTACGCACCCTCCGAGTAATAGATCGCCGCCTGAACGCGGCTCTTCAGCCCCAGCTTGTTGAGCACCCGGCTCACATGCGTCTTCGTGGTGGCCTCCGCCATGTCGAGCTCCCGGGCGATCTCGGCGTTGGACAGCCCCCGGCCGATGCAGGCGAGCACCTCGCGTTCGCGCGGGGTCAGCGCGGCCAGGTCCGCACCGCCCTCGGGCTTGCGCGCCGGTGCCGGCGCCTGCTCGGCGAAGGCGGCGATCAGCTTCCGCGTCACCCCGGGCGAGATGAGCCCGTCACCACGCGCCACCACGCGTACGGCCTCCACCAGGGAATCGGCGTCCGTGTTCTTCAGCAGGAACCCGGCCGCGCCCGCCCGCAACGCCCCGAACACGTACTCGTCCACATCGAACGTGGTGAGGATCAGCACGTCACAGACCCCGGCGAGCTCGCGGGTGGCGGAGATGCCGTCGAGACGCGGCATCCGTATGTCCATCAACACGACGTCGGGCCGCAGCTCCTTGGCCATGGCCACGGCCTCCACCCCGTCGGCGGCCTCGCCCACGACCTCGATGTCCTCGGCTCCCTCCAGGATCAGCACGATGCCGACCCTGACCGCCGCGTGATCGTCAGCGACCAGCACCCGTACAGCCACCATCCACCTCCACCGCAAGTCGAAGGAACCCCATCACCGAATCCCGCCACCGGAAGCCGCCCCGACCTCGGCGTCCGGATCAGCAGGCAGCACGGCCATCACCCGCCACCACTGCCCGCCGGCGCTGTTCGCAGCAGCCGCCGCCGCATCGCCCGCCGCCGCACCGCCCGCGGCCGAACCCTCCGCTGAGCCGGCCGCACCCGTCACCGACCCTGCTGAGCCCGCCGTCCGGCCCTCCAGATGGCCTGTCACCGGCCCCGCCCCCGGGCCGACCGCAGGATTCGCCGCCGAGCCCACAGCGGACTCGGAAACCGCCCCCTCAGCCGCCCCTTCCGACGGACCCGCCGACGGACCCGTGGCAGACCCGGCCGCCGCCGGCCCCGTAACAGGACCGGCCTCGAAGGACCCGCCCACCAGCGAGGCCCGTTCCCGCATCCCGACCAGCCCGGCTCCGACACCGAGCAGGCCCTCTACCCCTCTCGCCCGGCCTTCGCCACCGATCCGGTTCTCCACGCGCAAGGCGACCTGCCCGCCCCCGTTGCCGCCCTCGTACGAGATCAGCACCCGCACCGGCGACTCCCCATGCTTCATGGCGTTGGTGAGTGCCTCCTGGAGGATGCGGTAGCCGGCCAGGTCAACGGCGGCGGGCAGCTCCCGCGGCTCCCCCTCGACCCGCGCGTCCACCGACATCCCCGCCTGACGCGCCCGGTCGATGAGGGTCTGCGCGTCGGCCAGCCGGGGACGCGTGGCCTCGCCCTCCCCGTCGTCGCCCTCCTGCCGCAGCAGCCCGATCATGGCCCGCATCTCGGCCATGCCCTTGACGCTGTTCTCGCGTACGGACTCCATGATCGATCGCACCGTCTTGGCGTCGAGATCCTTGCGGGACAGCGCGGCCGTGGACTGGATGGCGATGGCGCTGAAGTGGTTGGCGATCAGGTCGTGGAGCTCGCGGGCCATCCGCGTACGCTCCGACGTGACGGCCGCCTGCCGGTCCAGCTCGGCGAGGCGGGCGACCTGCTCGGCCCGCGCCCGTTCCGCCGCCGCCCGGTCACGGTGCTCGCGCAGCACCAGCGCCGTCGTGACCGGCGTGATGAGCACGAGCCCCGCCTGGATGCCCATGACGGCCAGCGTCCGCCAGTCAGAGTCGAGGATCCCGGCCAGCGCCCCCGCCACGACCGCCAGCACGGAACAGATGCCCAGCAGCACGCGGGCGAAGCGGGCGGGACCGTAGAGCGCGGCGGCGTACAGGTTGTCGGTGAACACCAGCACCGTCCCCAGGGACGGCCCCACGAACCCGTCGATCGTCACCCCCACCACGCCCAGCGCCAGCGAGGCGAGCGGCGCCCGCTGCCGCACCAGCACCCCCGCACAGGTGAACGCCAGCGGCACCACCAGCACCCACGAGGGCACGCCACGGGGCAGGTAGGCATTGCCCACGATCAGCAACACGCCGGTCGCGAAGGCCACCACAGCCCCCAACACCACTCGCCACATGCCTTCCATCCCACCACCTCCCACCGCCCCTGACCTCCTGCGAAGGTCCGCCTGTGAATACACCCTTCGATGTATCCACAGCCCGAAGCCCGGGGGCACGCGCGCCGTACGGGGGTGGGAGAGACGCCGAACGTCCGCCGGATCCCCGGGACGGCGCTCAGACGGCTAAAAGCACTGTGCGACTCTGGTAGAGTCTTCTTGTCGCTGAGGCCGGGCAGGTCAAAGCGGCAGCGCCAAGCGGCCGTAGCTCAATGGATAGAGCATCTGACTACGGATCAGAAGGTTAGGGGTTCGAGTCCTCTCGGCCGCGCACATACGAAAGGCCCGCTACCAGGGGTTCCTGGGGAGCGGGCCTTAGTGTTTGTCAGCACAATGTCGTGATCTTGCTAACACCTCTGCTGACAAGCTCCTTCTTCCTCCTCGCCGACCGATTCGGCGAAGATGTCGGCCGCTGAGGCTTCGGCGGCGCGGATCACGGGTCACGTCCACGGACGTGGTGTAAGAACCGATCTTCACGTGATCCTGTTTCTGCAGGTTAAGCGGTAAGTGTCTGTGGGAGTGGGTTCTGGGTGGGTGTGTCGCCGGCAACGACGCGGATGCGGGCTTTGGCGAGGATGTCCAGGCCCATGTAGCGGCGGGCTTCGACCCATTCGTCGGTCTGCTCGGCCAGTACGGCGCCGATGAGGCGGATGATCGCCGTGCGGTCGGGGAAGATGCCGACCACGTCGGTGCGGCGGCGGATCTCCTTGTTCAGCCGTTCCTGCGGGTTGTTCGACCAGATCTGCGGCCAGATCTCGCGGGGGAAGGCGGCGAAGGCCAGCAGATCGTCCCGGGCGGCGTCCAGGTGCTCGGCGGCGTGCGGATGCTTGGCTTCCAGCGTTTGCACGACCCAGGCGTGCTGGGCGCGCACCGAGGCGGCATCCGGCTGGTCGAAGATGGTGCGCACCAGCGTGGCCACGAACGGCTGCGCGGATTTGTTCACGCAGGTGAGCAGGTTGCGCAGGTAGTGGGTGCGGCAGCGCTGCCAGGACGCCCCGGCCAACGTGGCGCCGATTGCGGCCACCAGCCCGGCGTGGCAGTCGGAGATGACCAGCTGCACTCCGGACAGGCCGCGGGCGACCAGGCCGCGCAGGAAGGCCGGCCAGCCCGCGCCGTCTTCAGCCGAAGTGACGTCCAGGCCGAGGATCTCGCGCCGTCCGTCGGCGTTCACCCCGGTGGCGACCAGCACGTGGACGTTGACGATCCGCCCGCCCTCGCGCACCTTCTGCGTCAAAGCGTCCAGCCAGACGAACGTGTACGGCCCGGCATCCAGTGCGCGGGTGCGGAAGGCGTCGACCTGCTCATCGAGCGTCTTGGCCATCTGCGAGACCTGGCTTTTGGAGATGTGCGTGATGCCGAGCTGCTCGATCAGCTTGTCGACACGGCGGGTGGAGACGCCCAGCAGGTAGCTGGTGGCCACGACGCTGATCAGCGCCTGCTCGGCCCGCCGCCTGCGTTCCAGCAGCCAGTCCGGAAAGTACGAGCCCGACCGCAGTTTCGGGATGGCCAGCTCGATCGTGCCGGCCCGGGTGTCCCACTCACGCGCCCGGTAGCCGTTGCGCCGGTTGGTCCGCTCGGTACTGCGCCGGCCGTCGCCGGCTCCGCACAGGGTGTCGGCCTCGGCCGACATCAACGCCTCGGCCATGGTCTTCACCATGGATCGCAACATGTCGGGGTCGCCGGACTGGATCTGCTGCGCCAGCCACTGCTCGGGCGTCACACTGTTGTCCGCGGCCATCACGTGTCCTCCTTCGATCTTGGACTAGCTACTCGAAGGATCACGCGATGGCCGTCACCATTTCACGGCACCACGCCAGCTGACCAGGTCAAACTCGTACACCACTCCCGTGGACGCAACCGGATCACGTGGGCGTACACCCGAAGAGTGACTGAGGGGTCGGCGTGACCGAGGCGGGCCGCGACGACATGGACGGGGACGCCGGCCAGGAGCAGGGTCGTGGCGTGGATGTGGCGCAGGTCATGAAGGCGAGCGTGAGGTAGCGGCGTACGTGGGTTCGCCTTGTTGTACCGCTTGATCAGGATCGGGAAGAGCGAGCTGAGCGTGTCGGGATGAACGGGCTCGCCCCATCCCGTGGTGAACACGTAGTCGTCGCCGCCTCGCCACTCCGGGCCGAGCTGGAGCTTTTCCCTGGCTTGCTGTGCACGCTGCGCGCGGAAGACCTGGACTGTCAGCGCGTCCAGGCTCACCACGCGCTTACGACCGCTCTTGGTGGTGCCCTCGACCCGCTCACCGCTGATGAACGAGGCCGAACCGCGGATGGTCATCTGCTTGCCCTCCAGGTCCACATCCGACCAGCGCAGGTGCAGCAGCTCACCGCGCCGGGCACCGGTATAAGCGGCGACGTGAAAGAAGGGCCAGAGCCGGTGATCGCGAGCAGCGCGTAGGAAGGTCCTGAGCTGCTGCGTGGTCCACACCGTGCCAGGTTCGCTGATCTCCCGTCGAGGGCGCTTGGCCTTATCGACCGGGCTGGACGACAAGATCTCGTCGACGTGCACAGCGTCGCGGAACGCCTTCCGAAGCACCGCGTGGACGTAGTCGACCGTCCGGGCGGAGAGCGGCCGCCCGTTCTTACCACCGCCGACCCTCAGATCCCGGTACAGCTTTGTGATCGTGGAAGCCCGAACAGCCTGCAACCGCAGAGCGCCGATGTTGGGCTTGATGTAGCGCTCGATGATGTGCCGGTAGTCGGCGAGGGTTTTGGGCTTGATCTCGACGGCGTGAGCCTCGATCCACTCATCGAGGTATTCGCCGACGGTGATGGTGTTGCGGTCCACGTACTCACCACGCCGGGCTTTCACACTGGCTTCATCGCGGGCCTCCTTGGCGTCGTCCTCGGTGGCGAAGCCGCCTACCCACTTCGGCTTGCTCTCGCCTGTCTCGGGGTCGCGGACTCTGATCACGTATGACCAGGTGGGGGGCTGTCCAGTAGACGGCTCTGCCAAGATTTCTGTGGTAACTGAAAGTGTGTTATTGGCTACAGAGCTGGCGTCTGGGTGTCACCGTCGGTCGTGTGTGACGCTGACGTGGTGGCTGTTGTCTTCCCTCATCTGGACTCGGTGCTGGTCGAGCGTGTCGAGCGTGAAGGTGATGCGTTACGTGTGATCGCTCGTTCCCGTGGGGAGCCGATGCCGTGCCCGTCGTGCGGGGCGGCGACGGGTAAGGTGCACGGCTACTACCGGCGGCGCCTGGCCGACAGTCCGGCCGGTGGGGCACCGGTGGTGCTCGAGCTGGTCCTGCGGCGCCTCGTGTGCATCAACCTGGATTGCGCGCGCCAGACCTTCAATGAGCAGGTGCCCGGGCTGGCCGAGCGATACGCCCGCCGCACCCCGCCACTGGCCACGCTGGTCGCCGCGGCAGCGGTCGCCCTGGCCGGGCGCGCCGGATCAGCCTTGCTGGCCACGGCCGGAGTCCTGCTCAGCCGCACCACGGTGCTGACCGCGCTGATGGCATTGCCCGACCCCACCGTCCGTGCCCCGGAGGCGATCGGGGTGGACGACTTCGCGCTCAAGCGCAACGACCGCTACGCCACCGTCATCATCGACGCGGACACCCATGAGCGTCTCGACGTGCTGGACGGCCGGCTCGCGGTGACGCTGGAAGCCTGGCTGAAGGCCCACCCGGAGGTGAAGCTGATCTGCCGGGACCGCTCGACAGCGTACGCGGCCGGCGCTCGAGACGGTGCCCCGCAGGCGGTGCAAATCGCCGACAGATGGCACGTGTGGAAGAACCTGATCGAGGCAGTGGAGAAGGCCTCCATCGCGCATCGTGCCTGCTACAGCGACCCCGATCACGGCGCCGCCCGCAGCGAGGGCCCCTCCGCGCAGCGCACCCGATCCCGGCACGCGGCGGTGCACGCCCTGCTCGCCCAGGGCGCCTCGCACGGACAGATCATGCGCAAGCTGCACCTGTCTCGCAACACCGTCAAGAAGTACGCCGCCGCCAAGCACGCCGAGCAACTGATCCACGGGCCGAAATACTCCACCACCCTGGTCGACCCGTTCCGCGACTACCTGCGCAAACGCCGCACCATCGAGCCCAGCGTGACCACCTGGACCCTGCTCGGCGAGATCAAGGCGATGGGGTACCAGGGCGGTTCCACCCTGCTCTACCGCTACCTGGGGCAGGGCCGTGCCGACGGCGAGCACCCGCCACCTTCGCCCCGCCGTCTCACGCGCTGGATCACCACCAACCCGGACAACCTCAGCGCCTCCCAGCAGACCCGCCTGGAACACGCCCTCAAACGCTGCCCCGACCTGCAGGCCGTCGCCGGCCACGTACGCTCCTTCGCCGCCCTGCTCACCGCCGACCACGACGGCAACCTCGACGAGCACACCGCACGCCTGGACGCCTGGATCGACAAGGTACGCGCCGATCAGCAGGTCCCCGCCCTGCGCTCCTTCGCCGAAGGCCTGCTCATCGACCACGACGCCGTAGCCGCCGCACTCGCCCTGCCTTACAGCAACGGGCCCACCGAGGGCGTCGTCAACAAGATCAAGCTCCTCAAGCGGCAGACGTACGGCAAGGCCGGGTTATCGCTGCTCCGAAAACGGATACTCCTCGCCCAGAAGCACGACGGTTAGTTACCACAGGAATCTTGGCAGAGCCGAAGACCGTACAGACCCCCCGCCAACCCCTCACGACAACATCGGCCTCTTGGCGCGGGGGTATCACTTCCTGAAGTGACAACCTCCTTGGCGCACACGACAATCAGGCCCGGAGTGTGGGTGAACTTGGGTCACGTCCACGGACGTTGGGCGCAATGATCAATGGCTACCGAGGTGCAGATGGCGGACGGGTTCCATCAAAACTGTCTTTGCGCCCTCGAAGTCCGCCAGACGGGCCGCGACGGTGGCCGTCGCCAGCCGTTCGGGGAGTACGGTCGCGAACTTTAGTCCGGTGACTGCCCGACGGTCGACGTCAGGAAGAACGAGGAGTTCTCCATTGCCGGTGCCTTTTCTCGCCGTCTCCCATGCAGTCAGGGTGAGATCGTGGCGGAGTCGTACCGCGAAATCGGTCGGCCGTTGCACCGGGTCGGCGATCGAAGGCAGCGTGGCGGCCAGGGTCGCGTTGGCGCGATAGCCGGCCCAGGTCCACCAGCGCACGTCCGCACCACTCCTGATGACCAGAGTCCCGCCGGGGTTCACGAGGGCCGGGGCCTCTTCGCGCCAGTCTGCAAGGCACGCTTGGGCTCGGCGGGTGAGTGACACAGGAGGATCGGCCCCGAGCAACACATCCCGCATCGCGCGGGTCAGGGCAAATGACAGCCCTGCGATGCCGTTGCTGGTCCATTTAGCCACCCCACCTCGGTGGGCCGGTTCGACGAAGGCTCGTTTGCTGGGCCAGTCGATGAAAGTCACCCGCCAGTTCTGGCCGCCGAGCAGCAGCAGCCGCGGCCCTTGCCGTTCTTCAGTGAGTACCGAGACGTCGGTTCGGCCGATCTCCCGGCGTCCAGCGAGTACGGTGAACTGAGGAGGCGCGGTGAACGACGCGGTCAGCTCGATGAAATGCCGTCGTCCGAACCTCCGCTCGGCTTCAGGCCCGACGAAGAGCATCCCACCGTCCCGGTCAAGGAAACCGGCATCCACCATGTGGCGCAGGATGGGCGCAGCCGACTGATCGAAGGGCGCCAGCCCGTTCCATTCCTCCTCCCACAGCCGGTCCCCGATCCGGTGCTGCTGCAGAGCGACGGCGAGAAGCTGCTGCGCGACGAGGTGACGCGGTTCGGGCGGCGGGCTCACGGGTTCCACCCAGCCGCGCCCCCATAGGAGCAGCAAGCCAGCGGCTTGGAGGAAGGCGTTCTTGCTGGTCGCTAGGAACAGACAGTTGCGCACAGTGCCAGCGCGCCGCCCAGTGCGGCCGATGCGCTGCAAGAAGGAGGCGACGCTGGCGGGCGCGTCGATCTGGATGACCCGGTCCAGGTCGCCGACGTCGATCCCGAGTTCAAGGGTCGAGGTGGAGACGATCACGCAGTCGCGGGCATCGGCGAAGGCCTGCTCCGAACGCGCGCGTTCCTCGGCCGACAGGGAGGCGTGAGACAGGAACACCGTGACCTCTCGGTCACGGAGTGCCGCCCCGAGCTGCTCCACCTGCCGCCGCGAGTCGCAGAACACCAGTCGTTTCTCGCCCCTATGCAGTGTCGCAATCAACTTGGCTGCGTTCTCCAAGGAGCCGACATAGTCGAGTTCGACCTCCCCTGCGGGATTGCCCGATGCCGTCACCTTGGGCGCCACAACCCGGCCGGTACGTTTGCCGGCGCCTGCTCCCTGCAGCCAAGTCAGGAGCTGTTCCGGATTGCCCACCGTGGCCGACAGACCAATCCGCTGAATTCGGTGGCCCGCCACCCGTTCCAGGCGTTCCAATACAGCCAGGAGATGCCAACCCCGGTCGTCCCCGGCGAAAGCGTGGACCTCATCCACGACCACGGCCCGGACGCGGCCGAGCAACTGCGCGTGGTCGGTCTTCACCCCGATCAGCATCGCTTCGAGCGACTCCGGAGTTGTCAGCAGGATGTCTGGCGGGTCCGTCCTAATGCGCTGTCGATGGGCCTGCCTGACGTCTCCATGCCAGACGGCGGCCCGACGTCCCAGCCACTCGGCGTAGGAGCCGATCCGCATGACCAGATTGTTGAGCAGCGCTTTCAGGGGACACAGGTAGAGCATTGACACACCGGTCCACCCGTCCCGCTCCATCGCCGACAGCAGAGGGAAGCACGCGGCCTCCGTCTTGCCTCCGGCTGTCGGGGCGAGCAGGACGGTGTCCTCGCCGTCCATCAGTGGCGTGATCGCGGCACGCTGCAAGGGGCGCAGGTCCGACCAGCCGAGGGTGTTGACAATATGGTGCAGGACGACCGGGTGGAGCCGATCCGACATGTCTGTCATTCGACGTCCAGGTCGATGTTGTCCGCGGTGGCCACGAAGTTGCGTTCCGTTTCCGTCAGCTCGGCTTTGGAAAGCGTGAGTCGGTAGTGCTTGCGCGGGTCGAAGTCGTCGAACTGGTCGATGCGGTCGAGCACATCCCCCACGAGCTTTTTCAGGAACAGGCGAGGCGCCACCCCGACCTTGCCTCCGAGCGCTCCGCTGACCGCGGACGCCAGGTCGGCGATGTAGGCGTCGTCGGCTACGGCCTTGATCCGATCCGAGCTGCCCGCGGCGTACAGATCCCGGATGGTGATGCCGAGGTCGACCAGAGACTCCAGGGTGAATCCGGGCAATCTGAGCTGGACCGCGCGCGGGTTGTCGAAGCGTGGATCAGTGGTGAAGTCGGTCGCCAGCCGCTGGGCGAGCGGAGCAAGCCGCTGGACGCCCTGCTGACCGTCGTAAAACGCCGGAGTGCCCGTGATCAGCAGGTACAGGCCCGGGAACCGGCCGGAGTGCACCTCGTCGATGAGCTGCCGGAGCGCGTTGAGCGCCTTGTCGCGCGCGTCGGACCGTACCCGTTGCAGAGTCTCCACTTCGTCGAGCACGACGAGCAGCCCAGGGTGCCCACTGTCTCTCAGCACGGTGAGCAGGCCCTGCAGGAAACCGAGCGCCCCAAAATGGTCAAGGTCACCCCGCACTCCGGCCGTACGGCGGGCCGCTGCGGCGACATGCGGTTGCCCGCCCAGCCAGGCCAGGATCGCGGCCGCGGTCGCTTCGTCATTCGCCGCCTTCGCCATTCGGTAGCCGCGCAGAGCCGTCGCGAAGGACGGCGTCTGCCTCGACACCTCGACCAGCCTGGCCTCGAGCAGCTTCTCTACCTCTTCGGACAGAGCATCCTCACTGGTACCCGCCGCCAGTGCGTCCTCTTCGAGTGCGTAGAACCAGGCGTCCACCAGCGATCGCAGGGCGCTGGGCGGGAAGCTGACGGTGGAAATCCGCTCAGTCAGCCGGCGATAAACGGTCTCCAGCCGGTGCAAGGGCGTCTCGGTTTCCGAGATCTGGATCTCCGTGACGGCGAAGTTGCGCCGTTTCGCCCGCTCTCCCAGCCACCGCGCGAAGAACGTCTTGCCCGAGCCGTACTCGCCCCGGACGGCTTTGAACACCGAGGCTCCGGAAGCGGCGGCGTCGAGCTCGGCATCGAGAGCCGGTTCGAATCGCGCCAGCCCGGTAGCGAGTAGGTCCAGGCCGCTCTCGGGTACGGCACCGCGCCGGAGCGCGTCGATCACCGCGCGCCGCCGCGCCGCGCTCACCTGTACCAACCGACTCCTACCCATCCCCTCAGTATCGTGCCAGCTCAAATTGCTCACGCAGCAATCCGATGTTCAGCCGCAGGGTCCGCCCGTCCGGCAGCGTCTCCAGCACCTGCACGCCCTCATAGTTCAGTAGCTGACGCAACACGGCTGCGAAGCCGTCGGCGCGTGCGGGCGGGTAGCCGACCCGCTGGGCGAGCGCGGTGGACGGCAACGTGCCAGAGTCGAGCAGGACGCGAATCGCCGATTCCACCTTGTCCATGGGCGGCTTACGGGCCAACAGATTGACCTGTTCGTTGAAGATCTCTGATGCGAGCAGGGCTTCGACCAGGATGTCGTCGGCCGACCGGGGCTGGGGGGTGAGCAACGCATCCTGCTCGCCCAATTCCAACACCACATCGAACAACGCGTCATGGCTCGGCGGCGCGGCCTTCGTCCGCTTGGCCTGCTTCTTCGGCTCGGGAGCCGCCGGTGGGGTCACCTTCGGTGCAATCGCCGCCGGTGGCTGCAACGACCACCAGCTTGGGTGCTGGTCGCCAAGTTCGCGCCACCCCTTAGGAGGTTCGGCGCCGAACGGCAGGAAGGCGAGAACCGGAATGGTGACCTCGGCCAGCGATGCACCGCCGTGGTAGCCGGCCTTCTGCGAGGTGTAGTGGGAGTCGGCGTCCCATAGAGCCACGATCTCGCCATCGGTTTCCGGCCACACCACCCGCGGCCCGGACAGCAAAACCTCCACATCCAGCAGATCGCCACCCGGCACCCGATGCCGGGCTGAGGCGATGCCTTCGCCCGCAGCCCTGGCACCGTAACGATCCACGACATGCCCGTGATCGCTTGTCATGATCACCGCCATGCCTTGGTCGGCCGCGGCACGGAGCAGTTCACGCAGCATCCCGATCTGGTCGAGCCGCCAAGCGCCGTCGCCCAGCTTCTGCTCCTTGGCCAGCCGGTCGTCGATGGTGTTCAGCACCACGGCGACATGGGTGTGCGGGTCCGCGAGCGCTTCGGCTAGCTCGGGTCCGAAGGGGTCGCCTGCGGTGCCGCCACGCAGGTCGTTTTTGTGGAAGACGGCAGCCGGTGCCCCGCCCCAAAACCGATGGGTGGGGAACAGGCGCTCCTCGTCCGCCTGCGTCCCTCTCATGAGCTTGCCTGCGAACAGGGACGTGCGTGACACGGCCGTCAGTGTGGGGAGTGCCGCCGCCATGGCTCGGCGTCGCGGCTTGTCCTGTGCACCGGCGAGGGGGTCGTACTCGGCCCAATGCCGGCGCATTTGCTCGCCCAGTTCGCAGGCAATGGCCGCGCTCATGCCGTCCAGCACCAAAAGGAGAACCCGGCGCCCGGTTTTCGCGGCCACCAACGGCCGAACGACCCGGTGCAGGAAGGTCTCGACGGTCAGCATGGTGCCGGGGTCGGTGCCGGCCGAGGTCCAGGCCGCCAAGGCCATCGCGAATGAGCGGTCGATCGCGCGCCGGCGCTTGCGCACGCTCACGCTCAACGTGTCGTAGGCGGCCTTCACTGAAGGATCGGGGTCCCCTCCGGATTCGACGTGCTCCAGCGCCTGATCCACCCATCCGGTTTCGGCGACGTGTCGCTGCACCCCGGCGGCAACGGTCTCGGTCTCCACAACGGGGCCCGTGGCCAGCCATTGCGTCAGTCGCTGTGCCATTCGGATGCGATCGATCCGTACGCGCGCGTCCGCATCCGCTGCCAGCAGGTGATCCTGCAGTTCCTGCACCGATCTCGCGAGCGCTCCCGCATCCCCCTCTGCTAGTGCCTGGCCTGCCTTTGCGAAGCGCGCCTTGAGCCCCGACCCCAGGATGGGGCTGGCCGCCGCCTGTGCGTCCGTCCCGAGTCGGCGGCTCAGTGCCTCGGCCTGGTCCAGCACCATGGTGGAGATCCGCCGCGCGCGGCGTGCCTGTTCCTCGTCCGGGTCGGTGCGGCTGATGCCGAGCAGCACCGTGACGAATTCTTCGCACGCGCGCCCGAACGCCGTCACGAGCGCGTCCAATGCCTCGCCCTCGGCGGGTGGATGCTCGCCGAACCATCTTTCGGCCCGCCCGCGCACCCGGTAGGTGTGTGCGTCGGCTTCCGCATGCTGCCAGAGGGCAGCGCAGACCAACCCGAACGGTACGGCGTCGGCACCATGCTCCTCGACCACCAGGGCTAGCAGCGCTCTTCCCGGTGCCCCCGCCTGATCGTCCTCACCGAGGAAGGCGGCCAGCCCGTCCCGTTCCGGCCCGCGCAGGGCAAGCAGTCTTTCAGGGCCTCCGGGGCTGAGCGACCACGACAACAGAGCGTAGATGTCCAAGTTGTCGCCGAACAGCTGATCACCGTCTGTGCCGTAACGCCCGAACCGGAGCCGGCGTGCCGCGAGTTCGGAGAGCGCGACCCGGCGGGCGAGCAGGCCTCCGGCCACCTGGGGCCAGCCCCCGGGTGGCGCGGCATCCAGGAGCGCTTCCGCCGCCCAGTTCGCCTCTCGCAGCCGGGGGTCGATGCCCTCCGCGCCGAACGCCTGCTGCACGACGTTCCATCGATCCACGGCCTCGACCCGCTGCTTGTGCACGCGGGCAAGGATCGCCGGATCGAGCTCGGCCTGTTCGCGATCGGTCAGCACCACGAGCAACTCAGGAGCCTGCTCGCCTGCGCCCAAGTGGTCCAAAACCAGCTCGTGTACGGCAAGCGGCGAGACCGCGGTTGCCACTCGGGCCCGCTGCCCCAGCCCCCAGATCACCTCGGCAGGTCCCTCCCATTGCGGGGCGGAGCGCAGCACCACGACTCGCCGCCCGCGCTCCAGCGCAGCGGGCAGGGAGGTCTGTGAGGTCAAGTACTGGGCGACGGTCGAGGGGGTCAGCCGTACCGTTCCCGGCGTCGCACTGCCATGGACGCTCATCAGTCCACGACCCGCCAGGTGATCTCGATGGCCGTGCCCGGCGGCAGTGCGGCCAGTTCCTCCCGGAGGTCGGCCACCGCCCTGGCCGCCGTGGTGCGCCTGCCGCCGGATCTGCGCTTGGGAACCTCGACCGGCACCGGCGGGTGGCTGCTGCCCCCGGTCAGGTCAACGTTGTCCGGTCCGGGCACCGGCGGCTGCGGCTTGGGGGGCGGCGAGGACTCGATCTGGTTGCGCTTGATCAACGCGGTGATCTCGCGCCGGGTGCGGTCCAACGCCTCGATCAGGTCGGCCGTGCGCTGATCCGCACGGGCGACGCCGCGCAGGGACTCGAGCAAAGCGTGGCCTTCCGTGCCCTGCCCCGAGGCAAGGTCCAGCGTGTCCCAGGAGGCCCCGGCCAACGCCTGGGCCACCGCGTGAGCCTTCTTGACGGAAGTCCCGTACCGATCCGGGCTCACGGGTCCGAGGTTGACGCGGGCCAGCGTCTCGATCGTCTTCTTGGCCGATGCGGCCCCCGCACCTGTCTGTCCCGTGGCCACTAGGGCCTTCAGCAGGTCGAGCGACTTCCGGGCGATCACCAGACGCCCGGACTCGTCCGCCTCGTCCAAACCGAGGAAGGTGGCATGCTGTTCCAGCTGCTCGACCAGGGTGGCAGCCGCCTCCTGGTAGTTGCGGGCAGCCACCAGGATCTGCCTCGCGAACTGGTGCACCATCCGCCCACGGCGCAGCGTCGGTGCCTTCTCCCCGAAGATTGCGGCAAACCGCTCTCGCGCGGTGGTCCAGTCCTGCTCGCCGGGAAGCGGCTGGCTCCGCAGGGCGTCTCCCGGCTTGATCTGCGTGAGCTCGGGCGAGAGATCGAGCGGTACGCCGCCGCGCACCCACACCCGGTCGTCCATCTCGGCGAAGGAGGCGGCCACCAGATTGACCAGGAACGGCTCCAGCCCCATGGGGACCGGCTTGTCCATCCAGTCCATGAGGTGGATCAGGCTGAGGTCTCCCGTGACTCCCTCGGTTTGCGCCATGCGCCGGAAGTGGTCCGCCCAACGCTGAGACAGCTCAAAGTACGCCTCCTTCTGCAGCCCAAGGCCCAGGGGACCAGCCACCCGCTCCATGAGTTTGCGATCCTTGGAGGGGACTTCGGCCTGGTTGTCATGGGCTTCCGCAGCGGCCCGGACATACGTGAAGACCGTCTTGGCGTCTACCGGCTTGACGGCGACCCGGTTGCCGTCCGGGTCGAAGTCCGGGTGAGCGGGGAACTGCGATGCCAGCGCCTTGCCCGCGATGCCTCTCAGCGCTTCGTACATCGACTGGCCGAGCGAGAGCTTGAGCCCATCGACATCGCGCAGAGACATGAGGTGCTCGTCAAACTCTGTCTCGACGTCTGCCTCCGTCTTCCTGGCCAGGCCATACGCCTGCCTGAAGGCGCCCCTGAGGTTCTTGAGCAGCGCCTCCTGCTGGCTCTCCAGCAAGCCCTTGGCCCTGGCCCGATTGTCGGGGCTGAGATGGGCGGCATACTGCGTGGCGAACCGGTTGTCGTCGGTGAGTGCTTTGTCGATGATCACCAGGCGCTTGAACTCGTCCATCCGTTGGGCCGACAGATGGGAGGGGATCCACGCAATGGTCCTGGTGCGCTCGCGTTGCCGCTCGCCGAGAGATCGCAGCCGATTGACATCCTCTCTGGGCCCGTAGCCGTTCTCGTCAAATGGCAGGTCAACGACGATTCGCCACTGACCGTCCACTTGCGGCTGCAGGTCATGATCGAGCAACTCGTCCTCGTCGGCGATGTTGCCGAAGATGACCTCGGCCGTGCGGTTGGAGCCGCGCCAGACGAAGCGCAATTCGTCGGCTCCCAGCCTGCCGTCGGCGTGGTCGATGCCGAGCTCTTCCATGAGCAATCTCTTAGCGAGCGCGATCCGGTTGGCGGGGTTGTTGTTGACCGCCGCATTCGCGATGACCGTGTCGACGTCGATGCCCGTGAGCTCCAGCCGGACGCGTGCGGTGGGCCCGGTGCCGGACTGCTTGATCTCTGGGAATCGGGCCGCCCACTCCGTCACCTTGTTGGCGATGATGCCGACCTCGCTGCCAGGAATCGGTGCCGTCACCGAGCCGTGATTGAGCGCGCCGAGGCGGCGGATCGTCAGGTCGCTTAGCGCCGACGCGCTGGGCGCCAGTGCCGACAACAGCAGGGTGCAGATGAGCTGGTTGTCGCCGATGAACACCCTGCAACGCTGAGCAAGTTGCGGGTCTGTGATCGTCTCCGGACGGTGCAGAAACTGCTCGACGTCATCCTCGGTGACGCCGGCGGACGACAGCAGGTAAGGCCGCAACTTAGTCTTGTACAGCTTGTCGGCGGCCTCGAAGACCACCTTCAGGCTATCGACGAACGGCTTGTCACCGCCGTCGGCGATCACCGGGTAGAGCTCCCCCACAGGAACCAGCTGACCCAGCCGGAGGTCGTCTCTATGGTTGGCAAGCAGCTGCCCCATGAGCTTAAGGCCCGTGCGGGAGCGCTGTAGGGCCGAAGAGATGTGAACCAGGGTGTCCATGAAGGCAGGCGAGAAGGGATAGGTGAGCCGGAAGGACTCCTCATCCGCCCCTGTTGCCCCCTTGTCCGAGCCCAGCAGCGTGTCCCACACCTGCGGGCCTATCTTCTTGGTCTGCGCGAACGCCGCATCGATCAGGTGCTCCTTGCCCGGGTTCGGCTTGAGCAGACGGGCGTGCGCGATCTGCGGGAGGTTCCGGTCCTCTAGAGTGATCTTGTCGAAGCGTCCGGATGCCAAGTTCAGCGTGTCCTGGATCGACGCCTCCGCCGCGCCTGCGTCCAGCTCTTCGCCTACCAGCTCCCGCAGGTCACGCTGTCGCGCGATGAAGGAGACGATGGGGATGGCCCGCCGCTCGTCGCCGCCCTCGACGAAATTAGTGATCTTGCTCGCTTCGCGGGCGACGAACTTCTGATCATGAATGAGCGTGGCCAGCCAGAGGATCAGCTCGTCCAGGAAGAGAATCAACCCGTCGTAGCCGAGAGACTTGGCATGCTGGGCGATCACGGACAGGCCGGCATCCAGGGAGATAAAACCATGCTCGTCTTCGGCCGCGTTCTGCGTGAAACCGGGCAGTAGGTTCGTGCTCGCGTCATGAACCAGCTTGGCCCGCAGCTCCGCCGGGCTGGTGGGATGTACCAGGTTCAGCGGCTCGCCGCCATCGTGCGACTCCTCTGCGGCCAACGCCTGGTTCAGCAGCTCAGAGGTCCAGGTGAAGGACTCACCCCACTCGTCCTCCTCACCGTCGACGCCACCGCCCAGGCCGTTGATTACGGCGTCGTCGCCCATCCTTGCCCGCATGGCCCTGATGTCGGTGAAAAGGGAGTCCGTCCGGTAAACCTGCGGCGTGGGCGCATCGGGGTGCAACTTCTTGATGTGGTTGACGTAGCCGCCGAGCACCCGCTGCTCCATGGCTTTAGCGCCCAGCATGTGGTACGGGACCAGCAGAAATTTTTTGTCGTCGTTGACCAGCCACTCGTGCTTGGTCAACACCTTGTCAAAAACGCTCATAGAGCGAGCGGTCCGGTGGCCGCTGAGCAGCGCGTACAGCACTGCCATGAAATGGGACTTACCGGCGCCGAAAGAGCCGTGCAGGTAAGCCGCCTTCGAGGTGTGCCCGTCCAGCGCGGATTTGATCAGATCGAGCGCCTCTTCGAAGTTCTCCAGGAGGCGCTCGGTGACCACGTAGTCCCTCAGCGCATGCTCGGCACCCTCCGGCGTCACCGCCTCGGCCAATCGCAGCACGAAGTCCGACGTGGAAATCGACTCCTTGATGTCGATCACATCACGAAGCAACGGCTGCTGGGCCATGGGGGTGCTGACCTCTCCCTCGCTGATGTTTACGAATTCAATGGTCGCCGCTCACCAGGTCCGCATGAGGCACTTCCGCGATGGGCAGTGCCCCTACCTGGTGTTTCACCAGGGTCGTCGGCAAGCTTGCGCTTGACGTGGACCTAGAGTCTCACTAATACTGAGGTCGTCCGAGAGGACGCTAACACTTCTTTGCCGGACGTAGGGGCCGGTGGTTATGTCAGAGCTGAGGACGGGCCCGAAGGGCCCGTCCTCAGTCGCATTCGGACCCATCATGGTACGAGCCGGTGGAGATGGCCTGCACGAGCGGGAACCCGTCCGGCATGGAGCCCGCCGCCATCGCCACGTAGCGTGACCCGATCCCACCCCGGTCGTTCCTGGGCAGCCGGACCAGCACGGTCGAACCGTCCGGCAGGAGGCCCTTGGCCGCGCCCGTCCCGGGGACAATCCCGGTCACCTCGACGAGCGTGGGCGTAAGAAGTGGCGACGCGCCGGGCGTCGGCGCGTCCAATCCGCCCACCAGCCGCACACTCCGTCTGGTGCAGTGGACGAGGATCTCCCGCCCGATGCACATGTTGTCCACGGGGATCTCCAACCGCTCGATCACCCCGTTGGCCAGGCGGATCTCCGCCCTGGTCGGACCGATGCGGCCGATGACGACCGCCGTCGTCAGCTCGGGGGAGGGACGAGTCGGCGGAACCGCGACCAACGCGAGCTCAGGCAGCTCACGACGCCACTCACCGGCGTCGATCCCGGCCGGGTACAGGGCATGGACGCTGCCATGGGCCGGAGCCCGCCCGCCAAACTCCGCGAGCGACGCGATGCCCTGAACGCCGCAGGAATGCAGAAGCCTCACCAGCTCTACGCCGGAGCGGTGTACCGTACCGACGACCGTCCAGGAGTAGTGCCGATCCCAGCGGCGGAGCGCGAACTCGGCCACCCTATCCCGAAGTCCATGACCAACCATCCCGCGCATGCCGGTCATAGTGCACAGCGCCGCCTGACCGAGCAGCAGCCAGTGGTCGAGCCTGCGGTCGTGCACGGTGGAGGAGGCCGCGGCGTAGACCGGGACGCCCAGGTCGTGCGCGAAGCTGAACATCGGGATGAGATCGGCGTCCTTGCTGAGCAGCACGATCGCCCGCGCAGGAGAGGCGGCGTGCCGGACCGCGTAGGCCTCGTCGGCGATCGCGCGGGCGCACAGGACGTCGACCTGCTTCTCCTCCATCGGACCGTAGTCATCGCGCAGGTAGCCCTCAGCGACGACGCCTCCGTCCGCCCTGATCCGCTCCGCGAAGTCACAGTTGATCTGCAGAGCTTTGCTCACCCGGGGGCTGCGCGCCGCGTTGCCCTGCGACCGGGTGGCCACCGCGGCGATCACCTTCTCCACCGCGAAGCCGTACGCGGCCAGCGCTTCGCGCACGCCGGCAACGCTGGGGTAGCGCGGCTTGCCGAGGACTTCCTTCGCCTGGCCGGCAAGGTTGCGGCTGTCGATGATCACGGACGCCGGGATCGGAGTGTGAGAGGAGACCAAACCGCTCATTCCCACGCCCCCAGCCAGTCTTTACCGCAGCATCAATAATTCCAAAGCAAGATGATAACAACGCTTCCGTGACTCACGTCACAATGCGCGCCACAACCGTCACTTCCTGGTCCGGCCGCCTCGGACCGGCCCGACCGGACCCCATGCGCGCAGGTCGTCATCGGTCAGGCCGTGCTCCTGCTGGACCTGCTGACGGTAGGCGGCGAAGAATTCCGCGGGCGACCCGCTGTAGGCGATGTCGAACTCGTTGTGCCATTGGTAGAGCCACGGTTGGAGTTCGAGCAGGCCAGCCAGGAACGGCGTGATCTCCTCGGCCGTCATGGGGTGATTGGTGAAGTAGGTGGCCAGGGCTTGGGCCTGCTCTCGATGATCCCATCCGGCCCAGCCGTACAGGGCGGGGGTCTGGGTGTTGGTGTCACCGTAGGAGATGAAACGCTCCTTCGGCACATCGAACTTGCCACGCGCCGACCAGTAGGAGGAGCGCAGGAAGTCGGCGGAAGTGTACTTCGGCGGCACCGGGATGGAGTCGCGAATCTGCTTCTTGGTCTTGACCTTGGGGTTGTCAGAGAACTCGGGCGCGGCGTCCTCCTGACGCTGCAGCTCCCAGACCTCCTCCCAATCCTTACGCTTCTTCAGGCCGCTGGGCTTATAACGAAGCGCGGCCAGGAAGGGCACGTGCTCGGTAGAGATCAGGTCGGTGACGACCGCGAGGAGGTCGCGGCGTGGGGCGTAGATTCCTGCGACGGAAACGAAATCCGCGTCGCGGGACAGAGTGTCGGCGAAGCGGGGCAGGGTGATGATGGCCGGCTGGCCGTTGTCGTCGAACCAAAGCTCCCGAGCTTCCATCCGGTCCAGCAGCCAGGAGCGCAGCGCTTTCGCCTGGAGCGCGTCCCAGCCCACGGTGGCCCAGCGGCGCTTGTACTCAGGCCGTTCGATCATGCCGATCGCACGTGAGGACTCGATGGCGTCGATCCGCTTCTTGACGATCTGCTTGTACGGTTCGGACCAGTGAGCGGGGATCTCGGTAATGGGGGTGGAGTTGTGGCGCTTGAACCACTCACCTGACGCTTCGCCCTTGGCGATCTTACGAGCGAGCACGATCTCGAAGGCTCGCTCACCGAGCGCCAGCTCGGGCACAGCGTCCTTAGGAGCTCGCAGGTCTTCGGGATAGAGGTTGTAGAGCGAGTAGACCTGCCAATCCAGCTCCTCTTGCAATGCAATCATGCGGTTCCGTACGGCTTCCCATGTGGCCCGAGCTTCTCGGAGCCGTGCACCTGTGGGGACTTCCGCAGCCGCCACCGCTGCTGGACAGGCACACGCAAGTTGCTGCGCGTATCCGTCCTGCTTGGAGGCTAGCTCGGTCGGATACTCGACGGGAAGCGGAAGTTCTTCGACATTGCTCCCATTGAACTGGTAGCTCCAGGACCACGGCTGGTCCGATTCACCACCACCAGACTCAGGACTGCCACCCTTCTTGTGACAATTCATTTTTAGCCAGAAGGCCGCCGTCGAACTATTGAGCACACCCAGCAGGCGGACGTGATCCTCTTCGCTAGCTCCCTCGGGGAGCTTGATAATGGGCGCAGTCTGCTTGAACACTTTTCCACCTCGATCCAAGACGAAGTGGTTGTGGGTCGCAACCTCAGGAAATGTGATCGACAACGGCGTCCGATAACGGTCGGCCACCCATCGATACCAAGTCCACCAGGGCTTGCCGAGATCTTGCTGGGTCTGGCCGTCGAAGTCCGTGGTCGATCTGAGGTGGCTTCTGCATGTCCACAACAGACGTCCCCACGCACTCGTCTCGTCGTACGGAACGGGTTTGAGGTCGGCATCGTACGGCACAATAGCGCTTTCGACGCAGCGTGTCTCCCAGTCACGGACTACTTCGCCAACGATGAGTGGTCTGAACAGCGCGTCATGAACACCTCTGCGGCGCAGCGCCTCCGGAGTGTAAATAAAGGCATCATCTTGACCCGGAAAACTCGCGAAGCCAATGTCACGCGACAGCCTGCTCTTGAGAACGGCACCTGCGTTCGCTTGAATCTGTTCGTTGAGTTCCAGCCCGCCATCGGCGAGAATCCACGGCTGTTTCGCAAAGTAGCGGCTACGTTCAAGGTCGTCGACCGATACCCATTGACTGACAGAACCAGGCTTATCTATTTGGTTTATGATAGCGCGCCATACAAATCCCTGCTCCGGCACTTTCGGCACTCGAGGTTCACCCTGGACGCTGCGCACTGTACGAACAGTCTCCGTGCGCAGACGGCCCGCGCGACGCGTTCCGATCAGGATGACGGGGGGCGTACCATGGCCGGGAATATATGCCCCGGAGGCGTCGATAATCTCAGTAAGCTCAACCTTGTGCGCGAAGAAGTTCTCGATCAACCGCGTGCCGAACTCGCGCTTCATGAACGAGCTTGACGTAATCTGGCCGACTATCCCGTAGCCTCGCCCATCGGCGTCGCCGTGCTTGGCCAGTTCGAAAAAGCGCTGCGCAAACGGCACAGAGAGTGCATATTTCCCTGCACACACATCCGGATAGAGCTCACGGTAGAGCTTGTTGAGGCCCTTGTCCTTGACTGTGATGTAGGGCGGGTTGCCCACGACCACGTGATAGCGGCCAGGCTCCAGGATGCGCGGGTGCTCGTGCACGTCCTCGGTGACGTAGCTGAAGTCAGCAAGCGAATCGATCGCCACATCGCCCTCCGACGTGAGTGCAAGCTGCCGCTCCTTGATCAGAGAGTCGCCTACTGCCAGATGGATAGGCCAGTCGTACCTGGCCGCCTCTCTCATCGTCCGTATCCCAGCAGCCGCCATCGCCGCGACCAGCAACCGGAACCGGGCGATGGCGACCGCGAACGGGTTGAGGTCCACCCCGTGAACCGACTCCAGCGCCAGCCGTACACGCTCGTAGGGATCCCGATCGCCCTGATGCTCGCCGTACAGCTTAACCAGTCGACGGAAGGCGCCCTGCACAAAGTGCCCAGACCCACAGGTAGGGTCGATCATCTTCAGCTCTTCGTACCCGAACTCCCGGATCGCGGGCTCCATCGTCCGGGCGAGGATGAACTCCTCGACGAACTCGGGAGTCTGCAGCAGGGCATACTTCTTCCGCGCATCCTCAGACATCCACTGATACAGGTCACCGAGGAAGCGGGTGTTCCACCCCTCGGTGCCGTCCTCGTTCAGCGGATCGGCGAAGTCGTGAACCAGCGTGCCCATCTCGTCCCTGCGCCGCCAGAACTCGACCAGGTCCCGGGCACCGTCGTGGGAGATTGGGATCTGGAACAACGGATTGTGCCTGCGGTTAAACAGCAGCGCACCGGCCTGTCCCTCCCCCAACTCGGCGAATGCCTTCTCCAACCACCCGCGATACGTCGGGTCGGGGTCCTCCTCGACATAAGCCTCATACCGCGCCTGCGCGAACTCCCGCCGCTCAGCATCAGGGGCAGTCACATAGGGCTCGGGAATAAGCAGATTGTCCTCGCAAAAGCGCACGAATACGGTGCCCAGCACCCACGCGACGGCGACCTGCGTGATTCGCTCGTCCAGCCAGGAAGTCCACGTCGCAGCGGTCCGCCCCAGCTTGCGCGCCTGGTCGTACTCGGCCCGCAGCCGAGCCCCCACCTTAGGCAGCACTTTGACCTGCCTGGCGAGGTCGGCCTCGATCGCCTTGACCTGGCCCTTGAGGTCATCCCGCAGCAGCTCGCTGTCGATCAATTCGCCTCTCCCGCTCCCAAAAGCCCTCCCCGGTGCGCGTTGCGCACCCACGAGTCGGGCAACTCGATCCACTCCCCCAGCCCCGCCTGGTAAGGCACAGCCACCGACCCGAGCCTGGGCTCCCGCGCGGGATCCCCCTGCGGGCACAGCAGCCACAGCCCTCGCCGGCCGAGCCTGGCCGTCGCCGCCAGCCGGTCGAGCATGCCCATCGCGTCGTATCGAGCGAGGACCGCCGCATCCGTGAGCAGCACCGGCCCGGAGCCAGAGTCGAGCATCGTAGCGATTCTCGGTTCGACCCGCCCCCACGCAGTGCGGACGTACTCGGCGAACTTCAGAGCCGCTCTGCTGCCCGGCTCAGCGACGTCGGCCCGCAGGATCGTCTCCCACGTCGGCTTGGTCCCCGGCGGAACCAACTCGTGCATCGCTTCCAGGAACAACCTCGTTACTGACACCACCTGTGCGCCGAACCGGCTGCCCGACAGCTCGTCACTGGCGAGAGGGCTCAACACGGCCCGCACGGTGAGAGCGCGGAACCCATCGCGCCCGGCCGATGCCGTCAGCCGTTCCTCAGCCCGCAACGCGTTGGCCATAAGGGGGTCATCAGCGTAACGGCCGGCCGCGCTCAGCCGTGTCATCTGCCGCCAGGCGCCGACCGTCTGGTAACTCGACTCAGGTGTCGTGCGGACGGGGAGATATCGAAGGGTTCTGGTGTCCTCGCGAGTGGAGAGCACGAGGTCGAAACCAGCGTCGTGGAGTGCCTTTGTGAGGCGGCCCCCGGTGGGCAGCTCCGGCTTACCCTGATAGGTGATCTCCGGGAAGCGTGCGAGGACCCGGTCGTGAATCTCCGCTACCGTCAGCCCCGGCTGGCGCCCGTCCGGCACCCCGGGAATGAGACGTACCAGGCCCGCCTGCGTAAGCCGTAGTGCTCGCACCAGGGACAGGTCACGGGGGTAGATCTCCAATCGCGGCGTGACGGCGGCATTGCGAGAGGCCCCAGCCGCCACGGCTACCATGCGGCGTTCATCCCAGTCGATAGTGCCGGGTGGCAGCGTGATCGCGCCCAGTTCGCTCAACACCAGGGCAGCGGTCGGGAGTGTGTCGAGCCTGGCCAACCGATCGGCCGCCTTGCCGAGGCGCTGAGCATAGTCGAGCAAACCTGGTGCGGAAGGAGTGTCGGGTCCGTCCTCCTCGCCTACCTCCAGTGCCAGCAGGCCGGCGCCCAACGCCTCGTCCTTGGCAGCGCGGTTGGGCAGATGCCGGAACTGGCTGGATGCGGGGTCGAGCTGCTCGACTTCGACCACGGCACGGATGGCGGCCAATGCCAGTGCGCGGCGCCGCTCGCGCCCCTGAAGCCGAGTGCCCCGCCGTACGACCAAAGCGTCGGCGATCTCCGCGGCCGAGGCGAGACGCCCAAGATCGGCCAGCAGCTCCAGTATTTCCTCGCGGAGTGCGGCAATGACCGGAAGCTTCTTCCAGCGCAGCCGCTGAGTTTTCAGCATCTGGGGGATTCGCCCGGCGCTGAGTCCCAGCGCCTCGGCGACGTCCTTCTGTTTCGGCCAGACTCCGACGGCCGAAGGCAGCTCGCCCCGCTCGTTGGGGAGGCGCAGCAGCAGCCGCACCATCTCCACCTCGTTACCGTTGACGCCCCCCCTCTTCAGTTCGGGCACCAGGAGGGAGGCAAGGGTGTCGAGGCTGACCGAGCGGAGGGTCCGCTGCGGGAGCAGATCCACGTTTCCGCCTGCGGCCAGGCTGTCGATGAGGGCGGCTTCCGCTTGGCTGAGCCGCTGCAGCTCCTCGTCGGCCTGACGGCGGCCTTCTGGGCTCAGGGGGGAGATTGGGGCGACGCGCAACCGCTCTCCCCACTCGCGCTGGCGTCGCTGGATCTCACTGCGGGTTTTGGCGCCCAATCCGGGAGCGTTGACGAGGCCTCGCTGGCTGAAGTCGAGCAGCTCACCGACAGTGGTGATACCAAGGCCGTAGAGGAACTGTTCAGCTGCCGGGGTGAGGCCTGCTGCTGACAGGTGGGTCTCGCGAGTGGCGGCGGCGGCAAACCGATCGCGCTGCTCCGCTGCGGATACCGGCTCGGCTTCGTTGATCGTCGCCGCCGTCGAACGAGCGGCAGCGGGATGCTTGGAGGCTCGCAGAACCGGAGCAGCCTCCGCCAAGTCCAAAAAGATCTTTTTCCAGGCGTCCCGCATCGGCTTGAGTTCAGGGAAGCGCTGGGATACATCGCGATGAAGCGCCTTGCGGAAGAAGGCCGCCAGACCGTCACGTATAGCCGGGTCGAAGGCGTCGATGGCGATCGTCGGGTAAGGGTGCTCCTGCGCGTCGGTCTGCCGGGGTGAGACCTTGCCGTCCCCCCATTGGGGAAGCTCACCCGAGGCCATCTCGTGAAGGGTTACGGCCACGGCATAGCGCTCGGCATGGGCGTCGTAGACCGACCGGGTCAGCGTGCCGATGAATGGGTCGAGGTAGCCGTCAGTGCCTGCCTCGACTTCTTGGACCGGGTAGCCAGCCAGCGAGAAGTCGATCAGCACGAGCTCGCGGGTGCGGTTCGGTCGCACTCTGATCGCGATGTTGTCCGGCTTGATGTCCCGATGCCAGACGCCCTCGCCTTCCAGGAAGTCGACGGCGCCGAAGAGGTAGTCGCCGTAGGCCTCCAACTGGTCGATCTGGAGCCTCCCGCCTTCACGGAGTTGCCGCGCGACGGTCTCCTCCCTGCGGCGGCTGACGGCGCCGCCCGGTTCCGAGATGGTCCCGGGATCGCGTTCGTCGCCGACGTATTCCAGGGCGAGCGTGATGCGGCCACCGATGATCAGCGGCTCTTTCTCCACAAGTTGGATGATTCGGGAGTCGGCTCGCAGCCGTCTCATCACCTCGGCCTCGCGGATCAGCACCTCGCCGCGGCTGTCCGACAGGGACACTTTCAACACGGCTAGGCCGCCGCGAGCTTTGCCCTGGAGGTCGTGTACGAGAAAAGCGCGGCTAGTGGAACCGGTGCCCAGCCTT
This sequence comes from Nonomuraea fastidiosa, assembly GCF_042751225.1. Classification (NCBI taxonomy): domain Bacteria; kingdom Bacillati; phylum Actinomycetota; class Actinomycetes; order Streptosporangiales; family Streptosporangiaceae; genus Nonomuraea; species Nonomuraea fastidiosa. The sequence continues at coordinate 3,191,830 of NZ_CP170570.1, read as the reverse complement.
CTGCGCACTTCCCAGCGGCCGCCCAGGACATCACCTGAGACAGCTTCCAGCGGGTCTTTCTCCTGAGCATGAAGGTGAGCGGCGTCCGTTGGACCGGGCTCCGGCTCGGTCAGCGAATCCTCGACGCATTCCAGCATCTCCAGAAACTCGTCAACCGACGAAAGCCTCTGGCTCGGCCGGTAGGCCGTGGCCGCCTGCACCAGTTCGTCGATGTCCTGCGACAGGCCGTCGACCACCGCGCTGGGGCGTAGTCCTTCTCCTACTTCGAGCTGGGCCAGTACCTCGGCCTGGCTGGCTGCCGGCGGCTGGCCGGTGGCCAGCAAGTAGGTGATCACGCCGAGCCCGTAGACGTCCAGGGCGATGGGGTCGGGCTTCTGCGCGGTCAGTTCGGGGGCTAGGTAGGGATCGGAGCTCTCCGCCACATGCATTGTCGACAGGGCGGTGGGCGCGAATCTGGTCCCGCCTTGTGATTGCCCGCTGCTCCGATGCGCGATCTGCCAGTCGGAGATCTCCAGTCGAGGTGCAAGCCAGGCGGCCTCCTCACCGATGGCTTGACCTTCGGGCCCTCGGTTGCGGGGAATCACATGGATGGAGTGAGGAGCAAGAGCGCGGTGATGAAGGCGACTGGCATGCGCCGAGCGCATGGTCTCCGCGAGCTGCCGCACGAGACCCATGCGTGCCAGGATGTCAAGCTTGTCGCCGTACTGGACGAGGTATTCGTCCAGGCGCAGCGTGTGCGGGTGATAGTCGAAGATCAAAGCCGGGCCAGCCGAGTGCCCGGACGGGTCATACTGCTTCAGCTGGACGACCCCTGGGTGCTTGAAGCGCCGTAGGACGGCGGCCTCGCGTCGCGCCGCGTTCTCCACGGACTGGCGGATCGATGCGTCCGAACCGCGTTCACGAAGATAGATACGAACCCTCGCCAGCTCAGGTAGCTCGCTATGGCGTGCCAGGTAGTCCGCCCAGGTAGGGCCGGTGTCGAAGGACTTACGTTCGAGCAGGAAAGGACCAACCTTGTACTCAGCGTCGCTCCGTCTGATCCCGACCTTGTCCAGCGCGGTCTTGATCTCGCGCGAGTCGGTGAGGGTGATCCTTCGCTGTTCGTAGCGGGCAGGCTCCTTCAGCATCTGCACGAGCTCGTTGACCGTGTAGACGCCGTTCTGATCGTTCGGGGACAAACGCACTCGCAGGGACGAGTCCGTGAAGCAGACCGCCGCGCCAACCCAGACGCGCTTACCGTACTTGCCCAGGAGTGACGCGAGTTCCTTGGCCTTCTTGTCGGCCAGGTGATACGGGTTGCCGTGTGGCACCCGGCGGCCACTGGGTGTGGTCTGCACCCATGCGCCGTTCTCGGTGGTGACGCTGCCGTGCCAGTCCTTCAGTTCGATCAGGTGAACGCCGCCGGGGGCGACGACCAGCAGGTCGACCTCGCGGACGTGCCCCGCCTGCGCGGTGAAGGTGAAGTTGGACCAGGCTCGCCAGGGCTCGGAGTCGGGCAGCCTGTCCCGGATGGCTTCCAGGCCACGACGCTCATGGTCGAACTCAGACTCGGTGACAGTGGTCCACCGGCCTTCGAGCATGCCTTACTCCGATGTCGATGTTTCTAGCCGACCGCCCACCGGAGGCCGGATCGTCGGAGCAAAGCTTATCGGCGAGGTACGACAAAGGAGGACCTCGTGATGGCACATCCTGCCACCTTCCGCTGCCTGTCGTCTATCGGACGACGCGTGACTCCTGCTTGACCTCTGCCATGAGGGGATACTCGGATTTACCGCGTATTTTCCGACCTGCTTCTGTGCCCTTTTCTTGGAACGCTTGCCAAGCCGCTTGCGGAGTTCCTGGGGGAGACGCTCGCGGATCTGCTCCGGAACCTTCATCTCCGATTGCTGAATGCGCCCACGGGTTACGCCATCTGGCGACCTCGATCGAGGGTTTGGGGTTCGTCACCGTCAGGCTTAGTATTACAACAACACTTCGTTAATTATGATCGTGGGCTATGTCGGAGTCGGTGACTGCGCAAGATCTGCATGTCTGTCTGGCTGGCGGGCTTTGATGAGCTGTTCGCGCGGGTGGCCGGACGGTTCGGGCGGGTGGAGCCGCGCCGCCGGGCCCGGGGCTATCTTCTGGGGTTGCTGGCTCCGGTGGAGCGCAAGAACGGCTGGCAGCTGGCCGAGGCGGCGGGGGATGACGGGCCGGAAGGCATGCAGCGCTTGCTCAACTTCTACGCCTGGGACGCTGATGCCGTCCGCGATGACCTGCGGGCGTATGTGGTGGAGCAGCTGGGCGGCCCCGATGGCGTGCTGATCGTGGATGAGACCGGCTTCCTCAAGAAGGGCGACCAATCGGCGGGGGTGCAGCGCCAGTACTCCGGCACGGCCGGCCGGGTGGAGAACTGCCAGCTGGGGGTATTCCTGGCCTATGCGTCGGCGCGCGGACGAGCCTTGATCGACCGCGAGCTGTATCTGCCCAAGTCGTGGACCTGCGATCCGGTCCGGTGTGCGCGTGCCGGGATCCCGCCTGAGGTCGAGTTCGCCACCAAGCCGGCCTTGGCCCGGGCGATGCTGGCACGCGCGTTCGCGGCCGGAGTGCCGGCCCGGTGGGTGACGGCCGATGAAGCCTACGGCCAGGATTCGAAGTTCCGCCGCATGATCGAGCAACACCGGCTCGGCTATGTGGTGGCGGTACCGCGTAACCAATCCGTGGGGCTGGGGCTGGGAGGCAATATCCGCGCCGACAGCCTCCTGGCCGACATCCCCGGCCAGGCGTGGAAGCGCATGTCGGCCGGTCAGGGAGCCAAGGGGCCGCGCTGGTACGACTGGGCGGCCGGAACGCTTCACTGGGAGGCCGAGCCCGGCTTTGCCCGCTGGGTTCTCCTGCGCCGCAGCCTCACCGATCCCGACGACATCGCCTTTTACCTGTGCTACGGCCCCATCGGCACCAGCATCGACGATCTGGTCCGGGTGGCCGGCGCCCGCTGGGCGATCGAGGAATGCTTCGCCTCAGCCAAGAACGAGACCGGCCTGGATCACTATCAAGTACGGCGCTACAAAGCCTGGTACCGGCACATCACGCTGGCCATGCTCGCCCACGCCTATCTTGTCGTCACCGCTGCTCACGCCCCAAAAGCCCGAGCGGCCTGGTCCGCCTCACACCAGCAGAAATCCGTCGTCTCCTGGCACATCTGATCCACCTGACCGCCCGTCCACTCACTCACGCCTTGGCCTGGTCCCAACGCCGACGCGTCTCCCAGACGCGAGCACGCAGCAGCCACTACTGGAGACGCTGGCTCAAGAACAACGAAGTGTTGTTGTAATACTAGACCGTCGACAGCCAACGCGGCCAGGACGACGAGCAACGCGGTCCAATTCGCCGAGGTGTACGGACGGAAGAGCCGCAAGGGGTGCCACCGCACACCCGGCCCTCCTCGGAGATGAGCGGCGAACAGTGAGGCTTTTCCAACCTGACCGCGCAGTTCAGCAGAAGCGGTGCCGGGGCCGGTTGGCATGAGAAGAGGCTCTCCCGGTAAGACAGCAGTCGACCAAGATCCGATGCCTCTACCGGAGAGCCTCGTTGCTGTCTTATCGTGCCTCGATTCCGCTGTCCAATCACACCCTGGTCCGCTTGGCCGGGCTCATCCGCGCGCAACGGGCCGAACGAGGCTGCTGGTGGCGGAGGTTAGACCCGGCACAGCAAGCGCTGCTGGTCCTGGCCCATCTGCGTAACGGCGATACCTACGCACGCCTGGCCGCCGGCTTCACCATCGGCACCACCACCGCTTGGCGCTACGTGCGCGAAGCCGCAGACCTTGTGGCCGTCCTGGCCGATGACGTGCACGCCGCCATGGCACGAGCACGCCGGTTGGCCTACGCCATCTTGGACGGCACCTTAATCCCGATCGACCGCGTCGCCGACGAGCGGCCCTACTACAGCGGCAAACACAAGCGGCACGGGGTGAACGTGCAGGTTCTAGCTGATCCGGCAGGCCGGCTGGTGTGGGCCTCACCCGCGCTTCCGGGTGCCGTTCACGACGTGACCGCCGCTCGTACGGCCGGTCTGATCGACGCCCTGACCAGCGCCGGCGTCAAGACCTTCGCTGACAAGGGCTATCAAGGTGCGGGCGGCACCATCCGCACGCCGTTCAAGCGGCATCGCTACCGTCGCCGGCTGTCACGCGGGCAGCGAGAGGTCAACCGCTCCCATGCTCGCATCCGCGCCATCGGCGAGCGCGCCGTCGCGACCTTGAAGGCATGGAAGGTCCTGACCAAGCTGCGCTGCTGCCCGCATCGCGCGACCAAGCTCGTGCAAGCGATCCTCGTGCTGCAGCTCATCGAAGAGGGCCGTTACCCAGGATGAAAAAGGCTCTGTGATTGGACAGCGGAATCGAGGCACGATAAGACAGCAACGAGGCTCTCCGGTAGAGGCATCGGATCTTGGTCGACTGCTGTCTTACCGGGAGCCTCTTGTCATGCCAACCGGCCCCGGCACCGCTCCTGCTGAACTGCGCGATCAGGTTGGAAAACCCTCAGTGATCCTACGGACATCGAGTTCTTCCTGGCCCACGCCCGCATCGGCACGCCGGTGCCGGAGCTCATCGCGGTGGCCGGGCTGCGCTGGAAGGTCGAGGAGAACAACGAGGCCGGTAAGGACCTGCTCGGTCTGACCGACTACCAGGTCCGCACGTGGGTCGGCTGGCACCGGCACGTCACCACCGTCATGCTCGCCCTGGCCTTCTTGGCCGTCAGCCGCCGCCCGGCTCGAGGAGCCTGTCCCCAGCGAGCAGGCGACGTCCACCATATCCCCTGCCGACCAGGGAAAAGACCACCTGCCCCAGGAGAGGGCCGGCTGACTGCGCTGGGGTTGATCCGGCCGTCCCTGGCCGAGATCCGCCGCGTTTTCGCCCGCCTCGTCGTCCCCGCCAACAACCTGATTGACCATGTCCTGGCCTGGTCCCAATTCCGGCAAGAGCACCAAACCCGTGCTCTGATCAGCCATTACCGGCAGCGAGGCGACCCGCCACCTCAAGACCTACGAATGTAGTACAGGTCAAGGGATTCGTCGTCGCAGAGCAACCTTCTTGACTCCCGACTTGTCGTACTTTAGCCTGCTGTGCGATTGAACGGATGTATGGCAACGGGTACCCGACGTGAAACAACCGCTGGGCCGGAAGGACTGTTTGGTCGATATTTCTGCGTAGCCATGACTTGGCCGCGCCCATGTAAGTCAGACAGTCCAGCGATAGAAGGTTCAGCCGTCCAAAGAGAATACCTGTACCTGGAACGGAAGGTCGTCTCGAGCACGGCTGGCCCTGCATCGGCGGCCTAAGTCCATTCATGCATGTCGGGCCTCTGCCGGGCGATTTAATGGGAGCTCGCCGAGAAGGCGAATCACGCTGCTAGGCATACTGGCGTAAGGTGCTGCGGCCGACGAGGTGAGTGGATGGGTATTTTCCTATTCATTCGCGCTATAGGTCGGCAGCAAAAGGCTGTATGCCGCGATTGTTATGCTAGGGGAGCCACTTGCTGATCCATATACCCAGTATCCAGACCTCGTCACGCCAGGACGGCGGAGCATGACTACGAGCCATAACCATCAGGGGCTGTTCCTGGTGCTCGAAGGGGCCGACGGATCAGGTAAGAGCGCCGTGGCTACAGAGTTGGTGACCCTAGGGCGTGATGCCGGATTGGATATTCGTCGCGTCCTGCGTGGTTCGCCGCGCGGAGATGAAGCACACGCATCTTTGATTCGCACAGTAGGCCGACTATTCGCTGAAAGCGATGAAATAGGCGCGCGATGGGACTTGCTCAGTCTAGCTGCAGCCACGCAGTGCCTAGCGCTCCTGCAAACAGAGGTGGAAGATAGTGTGCTCGCCGGTGGCGTGGTCATTGCTGAGAGTTGGTGGCATAAGACACAGGTGAGGCTGGCGATAGAAGCTTCGATCTGTGGTTACTTGGACCCTTCGCAGGAACTGGCGTTCAGCACTTGGCAGCAAGGGCTCATGCCGTCCTCAACCAAGCTTTCTCAAGCCCAGCAAATGACTGTGCTGATTGACACCGATCTGGATACTCGGGTCAAATGGTATGAAGCTGGTGGCTGCGTCGAGCCGGTATACGATCCACAAGGGGTGGTCACCCGTGACCCTATCCATTTCGGCAATTTTACCGAAAGAATAGCGATAGGACTGCGCCGGCGAGCTCAGGAGGAGGGTTGGCCGACGATACGTAACGGGATAGAAAGGCAGCCTGTGGAACTTGCGAGAGAACTGATAGAGCTAATCCTTACGAGACCCATAATCGAGTGAGGCCTTGCATAGGCACGATTGAACATTGCCGATGTGCAATCGACTGCATCCGCTCGTTGGGGTACCCCGCAATTACGTTCCCGTATAAGGAAGAATAGAATGCCGTCTAAAGAATCTGGATGCTCTGAGTGAAAAAACTGGGGCCCGGTCTTCATCGAGCTGTCCTTAACCCGGCGACGCCCCAGTAGCCGGGCCTCATTGCGGCGCGTCACACCAACTCCGCGTCGCTGGGGATCGGGTGTCACCCGGCCTCAGTAGCCGGGCCTCATTGCGGCACCCAGTACGCCTGCGGCAGCACGTCCAGCACCGGCATCTGTCCCCCGGCCTCAGTGGCCGGGCTCCATTGCGGCTTGCCGACCACGACGGCCTTGGCACGTTGGATATCGTGCCACCCAACCCCAACGGCGGGCCTCATTACGGCAACGGGTGCGCGCACGACGAGAACCTTGAGGACGGGGCGTCTCTCGGGCCAGGGCGCAGCCACTGAGCTCAGAACACGCGCAGTTGTGCCCCTTGGCCCGTTCACAGATCACAGGGTGCGTCATCCGCCCTCCGCCCCATCCGGCAGGCAGTGAATTGAGCGCTTCGCTGGAAGCCCTCTTCTTTTGAATCACAAGCAGCGAAAAGCGAAATGACCACCGTAGCCAGTCCGACATATCTCTTCGGCTAAGACGGGGTCCGGTGCACACACATAGGCCCTCTGGGATATCCCCAGAGGGCCTATGTTGTAGCACTGAGGGATTAGTTACATATCGCTTGAACGGTCGAGGCTCCGGTTGAGCCGGTCAAGCGCCTTACGGGTTTCAGGACTGGGAATCTGCGTGTAGACGTCCATGGTCATCGAGATCTGCGAGTGGCGCAGGATGCGCATGGCCACGCGAGGATGAACGTCGAGGGCGGCCAGAAGCGAGGCACAGGTGTGGCGGGTGTCGTGGACGCGGATGCGCGGGACACCCGCTCGCCGGCAGTGGCTCTCAAAGGCGCGGTTGAAGTTCCGCGGCTCGATGGGTGTGCCCGTCCGCGTGGTGGGGGCCAGGTCCGAGGTCCGCAGCCCGCCTCAACGCCGCCGACGTAGCCGCCGCCCTGTCCGTAGCCTGAAAACCGTCAGCAGATGGCTCAACGGCCGCATCCCGTATCCCCGCCGGCCGTCCGACGGCTCAGCGGGCGTCGCGCATCACCTGCTCCTCGGCCTCGTCCAGCCAGCGCCGGTACCACCGCGCGAACCCCATACGCCTCCCATCGTCGTCGACGAGCGGAAAGAATCCGCCGCCGTCGGCGGTGTGGTCGCCCCACATCTGCCCCCGCGCAGGCCCGCTGACCACCAGCGACGCCCACCGGGCGCACCCGAGGTCGCCGAGATACAGCAGGCCGGTCGAATGCCGGAGGGCGTAAACGACCGCGTGGTACTGCTCCCTACGCTTCATCGGCCGCGTTGTACTCCTCGATGGACGCGGCCAGCTCGCCAGGGTCAGGGGCGGCTCGGGCGTCCAACCGTTGGCCCGCAGCGCCGCTGACCTCGGCCGGCCGTGCGAGCCTGTCGCGTACATCCGACCAGTCGGAGTGGATCGTGTCGCAACGATACAAGCGAGCCGTCAGGACGTCGGCTGGTCCTGGTGGCGCGGGTACGTGCTGCGCATCGCCCGGTAGCGGCGCGGCGTGACGCCGATGCACTGGACGAACGCGTCGCTGGCGCGGCTGCGGCTGCGCCAGCCCACCTGCCGCCCCGCCTCGGCCACGGTGAGGTCCGTCTCGCGGAGCAGCCGCGCCATCTCCTCGACCCGCAGCATCGTCAGGTACGCGAGCGGCGTCTTGCCGAAGGTCTCGGTGAAGATGCGGCACAGGTGCTTCGGCGATAAGTGGACCATGGCGGCGAGCCTGGGCAGCGTCCATGACTCGGCGATGTCGGCCCGCATCGCGTCGCGGACCTGGGCGGCCTCGGCTCTGAGGGGCGCGAAGCGGCGGTCGCGCGGCAGCGTGGGCCGGGTGGTGGCCCGCTGCGTGGGCGTGCGGCGTACAGGAGAGATCCGGATGTACGGCGCGACGACGTCGACGATCGAGAACCACAGCGCCTGCATCCGGTGGAACGTGGAGGTGTAGTCGCCGGCGATGGTGAGCGCGACGAGCTCGTCGAGCCAGGGCATCATCATGCCGGTACGCTGCTCGCCGACCCGCAGGATCTGGGCGGGCTCGCTGTAGACGGTCTCGGCGAAGCCCTGGGCGTCGAGCCGGTCCTGCAGGACTCCTGCGTACTGCCAGAAGATCTGGTCGACGAGGTAGTCGGTGTCGAGGTACACGGTGGTCGTCGTGAAGTGCCCCTCGGGGTCGCTGCCGCACAGGACGTTCGAGCCGAGGAGTACGACGTCGCCCGGCTTGACGGGCTTCTCGCCGAACTCGCTGAGCAGGATCGCCGAGCCCGACCGGGGCACGACCAGGCGGACGCAGTCGTACGCGCTGGGGCAGACCGGCTGGTGCCAGGTCTCCGTCCTAGCGATGATCGGGGAGAACTGGGGAGTCGCGTCCGGGTCGATGTCCGCCGGCTTCGGCGTGTAACCGTAGGTCGCGAGCGGGCTCACCCCTCACCCCCAGCCGGCGGGAGCGCGCCGGGGTCGGGGCGCCACACGCGCCGTGGACGGGTCCTGCAGGTCTGCGAAGCGGTACGAGCATTGTGCCAACCCCCTGTCATGAGCACGGATGTCGTCAGCGCGGACCGAACCGAGAGAGCATTCAGGATCCGAACACCAGGCTCCTGATGTAGTCGATCACCTCGTGCAGTTCCTCATAGTCGCGGACGGCCGGGTCGACGATGAGGAAGTTCCACAGCGTGGCGACGCTCGCCGTCAGCCCGAACACCACGACCGAGACGATGAGCCCCGTGAGCGCGAGGCCGGTGCCGTGGTCGCTGCGCCGCAGCCCCGCCCACGCCACCGCGACCCCGGCCGCGGCCATGAGCGCGGGCAGGAAGCCGAGCAGCGGAATCAGCAGCAAGAACGGCGAGAACACGAAGGCCGCGGCCGCCAAGCAGAGCGCCAGGACGCCATGGAACCTGGCCGAGCGCCGCCCGAGCTCCCCAGCGGGTTCCGGAATGTTCTCGTATGACATCGTCGCTCCTTCAGCACTCGTGGAAGGTCAGGTACGGGTGTCGCGGCGGTCCAGGATCGCCGTGGTGGCGGTGAGCAGGGCCGTGGTGAGGACGAGCGCGGCGGTCACGATCGAGACCACGTCGCCCCCGGTGATGGCGCCGGTGTCGCTGAAGGTGCCGGTGCCGAGCTGGGTGGCCCGGCTGATGAGCGCGTACGGGACGACGAAGATCGCCGCGTCGAGACCGGCCAGCAGCAGGACGACGGCCGCGCCCGCGCCGAGGAAGGCCACCGCGATCGGCGCGGCGAAGGAACGCATGAGCATCGACAGCCCCGACTGCAGCACGGCCACGGGCAGGCAGGCGATGATGATGAGCAGGCTGACGGCCGCGTACCGGCCGGGCGGCGGCCCGGGGATGGCGAAGACGAACGAGCCGATGACGGTCACGGTGAGGAACAGGACCGCCTGCATCGCGGCGGCGAGCACGGCCACCACGACCGCCTTCGCGGCGACGATCCGCATCGAGGACGTCGGGCCGCTCATGAGCGCGTTCCAGTTGCCGCCGCGATGCTCCACCCGCCACACCAGGGAGGCGAGGATGCCGATGCCGATGGCGAGCGGGAACAGCCCGTAGAACACGACCGACCGCAGCCACATCGTGGGCCAGCCGTCCTCGGGGCTCTCGCCGGAGACGAGCGAGTTGACCGCGCCCGCGATCACCATCGCCACGGGGAGCAGCACCACGACGGTCCAGCTCAGGGAGCGCTTGAGCTTGATGAACTCCGCGCGTACGGCACCCATGTCAGCCCTCCTTCCAGCCAGAACGGCCGGTGATGAACAGGAAGAAGGCGGCGGCGACCACCCCGAGCGCGGCGATGCTGCCGTACGCCGGCGTCATGGCCACGAGCCGCTCCCCCTCGTAACCGGCGGCGGCCGCGAGCGCGTAGTAGCCCCATGGGGTGACGTGCGCCGCGGCGGGCGGCAGCGCGGTCGCGAACACCGCGACGATCGTGCCGAGCACGCCGATGCCCAGCCCGACGAGCTGGTTGTCGATGCGGGCCGACAGCAGGATGTGCAGGGCCAGTACGACCAGGTTCGCCACCGACACCGAGGCCGTGTATCCCGCCCACAGCCCGGCGGGTACCGGGTCGGGCACGCCCAGCAGCAGCCCGGCGCCGAGCAGCAGGACGCTCTCCAGGACGGTCGCGGCGGCGACCACGATGCCGACGGCGAGGAGCTTGATCCGGCACAGGCCGCCCGGCGTGAGCCCGGACGTCTGGGACAGCAGCCAGCCGTTGCCCTGGTGCTCGATGTCCACCTGCCGGCTGGCCATGACCGCGAGCAGCAGCGGCGAGGCGAGCGGCACGGCCAGCGACATGCCCGCGAGCAGCGCCTCCCAGGAGCGGCCCGCCGCCTCGGCGAACGCCGGGCTCGTGGCGGCGCTGCCGACCGACAGGCCGACCACGATGATCACCATGACGGACGCGACCACGCCCATCCGCAGGTGCCGCATCTTGGCGAACTCGTTCGCCACGGCCGCCCACCTGTTCGCCAGGGTCCCCCACCCGTCCGCCCTGGCGAGCGCGCCCACAGCCCGCGCCTCGTTCGCCCCGGCGCGCCCGTTCACAGCCCGCCTCCACTCGTGAGGGCCATGAACACGTCCTCCAGCGACTGCTCGTCCCGCCGCACGCCGTAGATGTCCACCCCGGCCCCGACGAGGTGCGCCACCACCCGCGCGGTCACCGGGTCGCCGATGCCGCTGACGCGCACAGAGCCGCGGTCGAGGCGGCTCACCACCATGCCCTTGAGCTGCGCGTTGGCGTACTCCGGGTCCGGGGTGTCGATGAGCACGTCGGGGGTGGAGGCGGCGAGCAGCTCGTCGCGGGTGCCCTGGAAGATCAGCCGCCCGCCGTTCAGGATGCCGAGCATGGTGGCGGTCTTGTCGATCTCGCCGAGCAGGTGGCTGGAGACCATCACCGTCACCCCCGCGCCGGACAGGCGGCGGAGCAGGTCGCGGATCTCCTCGATGCCGGCCGGGTCGAGCCCGTTGGTGGGCTCGTCGAGTATCAGCAGGCGCGGCCGCCTGGCCAGGGCCATCGCGATGCCGAGGCGCTGCTTCATGCCCAGCGAGTAGTCGCGCACCTTCTTGTCGAGCTGGTCCTGCATGCGCACGGTGCGTACGGCCTCGTCGACGTACCGGTCGGGCAGGCCGAGGAGGCGCTGCACGAGCCGCATGTTCTCCCGGCCGGTGAGATGGCCGTAGCCGGGCGGCGACTCGATGAGGGAGCCGATGCAGGCGAGGAGCCCGCGCCGCGTGGCGGGGTTCATCGGCTGTCCCATGATGTGCACCTCGCCGCTGGACGGCCGGACGAGGGACAGCAGCATCTTCATGGTCGTGGACTTGCCCGATCCGTTCGGGCCGAGGAAGCCGTAGACGCAGCCAGGGGGGATGCGCAGGTTCAGGCCGTCCACCACGGTGCGGCTGCCGTACCGCTTGGTGAGCTGCTCGGTGGCGACGATGTAGGACATGGCTCAACCGTGCCTGGAAGGGCGGGCGCGGATCGTCTCGCCGCAGGCATATCTTTCGCGTATGCCTCAGGCGATAGGCGCCGTGCCGCGTATGCCTCAGGGCATAGACGCGGTCAGTGGTCGCCGGCCGTCACCAGGCCCGTCTCGTACGCCAGCACCACGGCCTGGACGCGGTCGCGCAGGCCGAGCTTGGCCAGGATGCGCCCGACGTGGATCTTGACGGTGCCCTCGGTGAGCACGAGTTCCCGCGCGATCTCGGCGTTCGACAGCCCTCGGGCGATCAGGAGTAGCACCTCGCGTTCGCGGGGCGTCAGCCCGGGCAGGCGGCTGCCCTTCCGTAGCAGGTCGGCGGGCGGCCGGCCGCGTACGAAGTGGTCGAGCAGGCGGCGGGTCGTGCTCGGCGCCACGACCGCGTCCCCGGCGTGCACGTGGGCGATCGCGGCGGCGATCTCCTCCACCGGGGTGTCCTTGAGCAGGAAGCCGCTCGCCCCGGCCTGGAGCGCCTCGTAGGCGTACTCGTCGAGGTCGAAGGTGGTGAGGATGAGCACGCGCGGGGCGTCGTCGCGGGCCCGGATGCGCCGGGTGGCCTCGACGCCGCTCATGCGCGGCATGCGTACGTCCATGAGCACGACGTCCGCCTCGACGGTCTTCAGCGCCTCGATCGCGGTGTCGCCGTCGTCCGCCTCACCGACGACCTCGATCTCCGGACGCGACTCCAGCACCATGCGGAAGCCCATCCGGATCATCTCCTGGTCATCGACCAGCAGGACGCGGATCGTCACAGTCGCCTCCGATCGGAAGTTCCGCCACCACCTCGAAGCCGCCGTCCGGCCGGGGTCCCGCGCGCAGCGTGCCGCCGTACGCCGTGACCCGCTCGCGCATCCCGACCAGGCCGTGACCGCCCGGACCCGTCTCTGGGACGCCCTCCCGAACGCCGCGGCCGTCGTCGGTGACCCGGACGCGCAGGCTCGTGTCACCGTAGTGCAGCTCCACCTCGACCTTGCCGAGCTCCGGCCCGGCATGTTTGCGTACGTTGGTCAGCGCCTCCTGAACCACCCGGTAGACGGCGAGGTCCAGGCCCGCGGAGACCTCCACCCGCCGGCCCCGCACCGCCAGCTCGACCGGCAGCCCGACCGCCTTGGACTCCTCGATCAGGTGGTCGAGGTGCGCGATGCCCGGCTGCGGGGCGTGCGAACCCGGCTCTCCGTCGCGAAGCACGCCGAGCATGCGCCGCATCTCGGCCAGCGCCGTACGTCCGGTGTCGCGTACGGCCAGCATCGCCTGCCGGGCGCGGTCCGGCTCGCTGTGCGCCTTGGCGGCCGCCCCGTCGGCCATGACCACGACGACGCTCAGGCTGTGGGAGACGATGTCGTGGATCTCCCTGGCGATCCTCGCCCGCTCCCTGGCCGCCGCGACCTTCGCCTCGGCCGCGCGCTCGCGTTCGAGCCAGCGGGCGTGCTCGCGCAGGCTGTCGATGTACGCCCGGCGGGTCTTGACCAGCGTCCCCCAGGTCCACGCCCAGATGATCACCACGACGAGCACGCCGATGTCGCCGACGCTCGTGTACCCCTGGCGCATCACCGGCACGGACGCGACCAGCAGCCACCCCACCACCGACGCGGCGGCCGGGACGGTGACCGTCCACCGCAGCCTCGTCGCGAGGTTGTAGAGGGCGAACAGCAGCATCACGTCCGCGACCAGCAGGCCCACGCCGAGCAGCACCTGCACCACGGCCGTCAGCAGGATGGCGCAGAACACGCCGAGCGGATGACGCCGCCTGGCCAGGTAGGGCGCGCACAGCGCCACGGACACGACCGCGCCGGTGCCCGGCCACAGCCCGCTGGGGACGAAACTCGCCTGAATCGGCAGGTTGTAGGTGAAGACGGCGAGCACCACGACCAGCTCCACGACCCAGGGGCGCTCCTGGAACCACGTGCCGGAAGCACCGGCCGGCGGGCGCCCGATGCCCGGGGCATCGTCGCTCGTGCTCACGCGGGCTGATGCGTCAGTCATCCGCCCTCCATCGTACGGCGGCACCCCGGACGGATCACGGGTCGCCGTGACGCCGGCTGATCGGGCTGCCCTCCCGTGCCCGGCCGCCCGCGGCCGCGATCCCGCGGCGCGGTGCGACATCCTGCGCAGGGCGAGCAGCGCCAGCGCGGTCGCAGCCGCCGCCCACAGCCCCAGTACGGCCGCCGTCTCCACCGGCCGCCACGACCCGCCGATCTCGGTGGCGGCCAGCTCGGCGGGCAGCATCGCCGACCGCATGCCGAGGCCCAGCCAGTACAGCGGGAAGAGCTGCCCGGTGACCTGCAGGTACGGCGCCTGCAGCGCCAGCGGGTAAAAGATCCCGGATACCGCCGTCATGCCCATCAGCAGCAACGAGACGAAGCTGAGCTGCCGGGGATGCCGCACCACGACGCCGAGGATCACGCCGATGGGCAGCATCGCGACGATGCCGAGCGGCAGCACCCAGCACAGGGTCACGAAGCCGCCGATCGGGTCGGGGCGCCGCCGATCTTCGTGGTCCGCCGCAGATAGTCGTCGGGCAGTAATCCCGTCATCGCGGCCTTCATGAGCGGTTTCCACTCGATCGGCGAGTCGCGTTCCTCGTATCTGACCTGGAACACGGCCTCTACCACGTGGTCGTCAAGCAGCGGCGCGTCGTACGAGACGCCGAGCGACTGGCCGACGAGTCCCATGCTCCTGGCCAGGCGGCCGGCCTGCTGCACGGTGAAGACATCGAAGTGCCTGGCCAGGCCGGTGCCGAGTGGTGTGGCCTCGGCTCCGAGCCGCCGTAATCGGTCGAGCATCGACGCCCGGGCGTCGGCCGTGAGCCAGTCCGGCAAGGAGAGCGGCACCGACCAGTCGTTGATCCTGGGCAGTTCGGGGGGCTCGACGCCGCGTGCCGCGTCGCGCACCGTGGCGAGGTACCACTGCCGGTAGGTCCGGCGGTCCATGAGCTGCCGCAGCGTGGAGAGCGGGCCGATCCCCATGGGCGCGTCCTCGGCGCGGGAGCGCGACCACGCGGTGAACGGCCTGGCGCGCATCAGGGTGTGGTTCCATGCCTTCACCCCGCGTAACAGGTGGTCGCCGCCGAGACCGTTGATGTGGATCGTCACGCCGCGCTCGACGTCGTCGGCGAGCATGTGCCTGATCCGCGGTATCGCCGCCCCGGCCTGCGTGGGCTCGTCCATGGGGATGGCCAGGTCGTACAGGCCCTCGTAGAAGCCGGGCAGGCCCTGGGCGGAGAACACGTCGTGCGTGTGCACTCCCGGCATCGCGGGCAGCGCGCGGCGCGCCCATTCGAGGTCCTCGCGGCCGCCCGGGTCGTCGGTGTAGAACGTCCGGGCGATGACTCCTTTGGGGCCTCGGGCGGCGAAGTAGCACAGCGGGGTCGAGTCGAGCCCGCCCGACAGGTCGCACGCGATATCGGCCTCGGTTTCCGTACGAACCCGGACGGCGGTCTCCAGCGCGTCGCGCAGCAGCGCGGCGCCGTCCGCTCTCGTCAGGCGCGGCTCCGGCCGGCGCCACCAGGTCCGCTGCTCGGCCTCCCGCCCGTCACGCCGAACGAGCACGTACTGCGGCCCGGGTACGGCGCTCACGCCCTGCCACATGGGCAGCCTGTCGGCGGGGTACGGCAGCCCGCGGGCCAGGCGGAGCCCCAGCGCGATCTCGTCCAGAGGCAGCCCGCAGAGTTCGCTCAGCACGTCGGCCCGGTCGCACAGGACGCGCACGCCGTCGATCATCGCGTGGAAGACCTGCCGTGTCTGCATCGCGGGGCCGTTGGCGAACAGAACGCCGTCGAGCGAGCCGAAGACGCAGAAGCTTCCGTCGAAGCGGCGGGAGATCTCGGCGAGCTCGTGCGGGGCGCGAACCCGCCGCGAGATCTCTTCGAGGTCCTCGGTACGCGCCGAGGTCGGCCCTGCGACGGCCAGCGGAACCGGCTTGCAAAAGAGGCGTGTACGTGGTGGCCGTGGAGGCGGGCGATCCGGGGCTCAGTGCCACCGGTGATCGCCTCTTCTACCGTGGCGAGCCCTTCACCGGGAAGGTCATCGCGTCCCTTTCCGACTTCACCGGCTGCGGCGGCGCAGGCGGTGGGACGACGCGGATCACCCGGCGGGCTGCGCGGCCGGGTAGTTGCGGAGCAGGCCGGCGCTGTTCAGCCGCCACACGCCGTACAGCATGGCGAGCAGGGTCAGGGCGCCCGAGCTGATGATGGCCGCCCGCGCCTCCAGGATCACGCCGGGCGTGCCGACCAGATAGCCGACGGTCACGCAGGTGTTGGCCAGCACGCGCCAGTACGCCCAGGCCCGCCCGTGCATGTCCGGCGGCACGTGGTGGTGGATGACGTTGCGCAGGCCGACGTTGTGGGCGCCGTTCCCGAAACCGCCCAGGACGAAGACGACGGCGATGACCAGGGCGACCGGGACGAGGCCCTCGACGAGCAAGGCGCCGCCCATGAGCGCCGCGCCGCCCAGCACCAGGACGAGGTGCTGCCTGCCGAGCCTGCCCCAGCCCGCGACGAGCGAGCCCGGCAGCGAGCCGAGCGCCCACGCCGACAGCAGGAAGCCGTAGAGCGTGTCGCTGCTGGTGATACTGCGCAGGTAGAAGACCCCGGCGACGCCCTCAAGGGCGGTGCAGAAGACCACGGCCGCGAGGATCGGCAGGAGCGGGCGGATGACCGGCGACCGCCACATCACCTTCATGCCGTCGAGCGCGCCCGCCATCGAGCCGCCGCCCACGGACAGACGCTGGTCCTTGCCCGCGGGCACCACGAACCAGACGACGAGCGAGACCGCCACGAACGTCACCGCGTTGAAGCCCAGCAGCCACGCGTTCCCGTACGCGGTGTGCAGCGCGCCGCCCAGGCCGGGACCCACCAGCGTGGAGAGCGACGTGGCCGCGGTGAGCCAGCTGTTGGCCTTCTCCAGCCCCGCCCGGCCGGCCACGGCGGGCAGCAGCTTGAAGCCCGCGGCCGAGGAGATCACGCCCAGCACGTTCGCCAGCGCCACCATGAGCACCCGCGCGTGGAAGAACGGGGTGGCGGCGGCCCCGGCGAACAGCGCCGCCTGGACGAGCACCGCCACCAGCCAGGCGCGCTTCGCGTCGGTCCGGTCCACGAACGCGCCGAGCAGCGGGGCGAGCAGCAGCGGCGGTACGAGCTCGGCCAGGTAGACCTCGGTGACCCACCACGACGGGCCGCTGTCGGCCGCCTCCAGCACCAGTGACAGGGTCGCCATGCCGTCGCCGAGTGTGGAGACGGTGGTGCCGGCGAGCAGCATGATCAAGGCGGCAGGGATCTCGCGCCCTGACGATCGTGGCCCGTCCTGTCGAAGCTGCGCCGGATCTTCCGGATCATTTCGCATCAGGAGCAGGACCCTAGGCTCGCCCGGCATCGCCGGGCAATCGAATTTCTCCTCCGGCTGATCTCCCGGGAAGCCCGCCGCCCGTCCGGCGCGGCCGCCGGCTCAGCTTGCTTCGAGGGCGCCGTGTGCCTCGATCGCGAGCTCCTGCCAGTCGGACCAGGTCTTGAGACGGTCGGCGTACGCCCGCTCGATCATCGGCTGGAACCCCTTGCCGAACAGCACCCGCAGCGGCGGGTTCGCGGAGTCGACGAGCTTCAGCAGCGCCTGAGCCGCGGCGGCCGGGTCGCCCGCGGGCATCTTGCCGGTCATGGCCCCGAGCCGCTGCCGCAGTCCGTCGTACGCCGGGTCGGTCGTCGCCATGTGGCCGTTGGCGAGCGGGTCGGGGTTGTTGCCGTCCCGGGTGGCGAACCCGCCGGGCTCGATGATGGTCACCTTGATCCCCTGGACCACCCACACCGGAAACCCGCCGCGCCCGCCCGGCCCACGAAGCGGACCCCACCTCCTGACGCCTGAGCCCGGCTGCGCGCGACGTTGTGACGCCTCCACCCCGTCGCGCGCATCCCCGACGCTTCATCCCGCCGCGCGCGACCCCCTCCCGGCGCGCGCGACCTCTGCGGCCTCGGCCCGGCACCGCGACGCCGCGTGAGCGGGTCAGCCCGGGTTGCGCAGGAAGCGCAGCTCGTCCATGGCGAGGTCCCAGAAGGACCGGTAGCGGCCGGCCCCGGGCTTCCACGGCGCGAGGTACCACGCCTCCCACTCGCCCTCGGCGGTGCGGACGTGCGGGTTGAGCAGGGCGGCTCCGTCGTCCCAGTACCCGATCAGCAGGGTGTCGGGCACGTACTCCCCGCGGAAGTGGATGGAGTCCTGCTCCGGCCCGTAGACGAAGTAGAGCTCGTCGGGCACGCTCCACCCGTGCTCGGGCTTGGGCGCCGCCCAGCTCTCTGCGAGCGTGGGATCGATCTCACGCAGCCAGCCCGCCTCGGCGGCGCGCAGCAGGCAGCAGTCGTCGTCCTCGCGCCAGCGTCGGCGAACAGCAGGAACTGCCGGTAGCCCGGCGGCAGCCCCACCCCCAGGCGCGCTTCGAGCTCCCGGACCTCCGCTTCGGCGGCCGGAGGATTCAGGCCGCCCGGCGTGCCGTGGGGGCGGGCGGAGAAGTGGTCGGGCCACGCGTACCGGACGGTCACCGCGCAACGATATCCCGGGTCAGCCGTCCCAGCCCGGCGGTGGGCCGAGCGGGGCCTCGTCGCTGTCCACGAGCGTGCAGGGCTCGACCGGGCCGTTCGAGATGTTCGCCCAGATGCCGGCCACGCGCTCGTCATCGGAGACGCTGAACTCCAGCACGGCCGTCTGTCCCGGCTTGACCGCGCCCGGGTCGATCTGGAAGGCCCGCTCTTCGGTCTTGGGCGGCCAGATCAGGAACGGCCGGCCGTCGGCCGGGTTCTGCGCCTCCTCGCGGGACAGGAAGGCGGTGCTGCGCGGCTGCGGCGAGCAGCGCTTGCCGCTGGGGATGTAGTCGACCACCGCGTTCACCCCCATGGACCGGAGCGTGGCCTCCAGCGGCTTGGGGTCCTTGGCCTGCTGGATGGTGATGGTGAGGGTGCCGTCGGGGTTCTTCGACACCGCGTACGCGGGCGTGCCGCCGCCGAGCGCCAGGGGAACGCCCACGGCCGCCGCGAGACCGAGGGCCAGCGCGGGGACCAGGAGAGCGGGGCGGGGCAGCCGCCTGGGGCGCGGCCTGCGGATCTCCGACATGACGAACTCCTTGAGTTGATGGTGCCGGCCGTCGGGAAGCCGCGGTTCCGCCTCGAATGGCAGCAGCTCGGCCAGCGTGTCGCGCTCGTCCGCGTTCATCGCCTCTCCTCCCGTACGGACCGGGCCACGTGTTCGTGGTCACCCGTTACCTGTCGCCGCGCGGCGGGGCGTTCCCGTTCTTCTGCGGCGAGTTTCTCCAGCTTCTTGCGCGCCCGCGACAGCCGGGACCTGACGGTGCCCACGGCGACGCCCAGCGCCTCGGCCGCCTCGGCGTGGTCGAGCCCCGACCAGACGCACAGCGCGAACACCTCCTGCTCGTGGCGGCGCAGCGCGCCGAAGGCCCGCCGGACCGCGGCCAGCCGTTCGGCGGCCTCGATGCGGCCGACGATCTCGTCGGTGAAGTCGGGGATGCGGTCGCCTCGCGGCATCCTGGCGAGCGCGTCCTCGTACCGGCGGGCCGCGCGGCGGAGGTTGCGGGCCACGTTGGTCGCGATGCCCAGCACCCATGGCCGCAGGCTGCCGCCGTCGGCGTCGATGCGGTGCCGCAGCCGCCAGGCTTCGAGAAACGTCAGCGACAGCACGTCCTCGGCGGCCGACCAGTCGCCGGTCAGGCGGAAGGCGTGGGCGAACACCGGCCTGGCCGTCTCCTCGTAGAGCGCCTCGAACGCCTCGGCATCCCCGTCCCGTATGCGGGCGCGCAGTGACATATCCACACACAAGCACTGTCCGTCCGGCGGTGGCCGTTCCCGTTGACCGCGCGAAGGCACCGCCCCTAGCATCCTGTGGGAACGATGCCACAACCCCGTTGAAAGGCGCCATGTCCTCCGTGTCCTCCGCGTCATCTCTACGCGTTCTCAACAAGGGCTGGGAGCTTCGGGGTTTCCTCGGGGACGACTGGCAGCTGCACCGCGCGCAGTTGCACGCCCGCGAGGGCGCCACCGGCGGCTGGGTGCCCGCCAGAGTGCCGGGGAGCGTGCTCGCCGACCTGCTGGCGGCCGGTGAGGTGCCGAGCCCGTACGTCGGGCGGCAGAGCATGCTGTCGGAGTGGGTGCCGCAGCGGACCTGGGTGTACCGGACGCGGCTGGTCACACCGGAGCCGGGACCCGGGCGGCGGGCGTTCCTGGAGTTCGACGGCATCGACTACGCGGCGGCCGTCTACCTCGACGGTGAGCGGATCGCGCGGCACGAGGGCACGTACGTGCCGCTCGTCGTGGAGGTCACCGGCCGCCTGGGCGGCGAGCACGCGCTGGCCGTGGTCATCGAGCCGGCGCCCGTGAGCGAGCCGCAGGTCGGCTACACGGAGAAGGTGAAGGTCCACAAAGGGCGCATGGGGTACGGCTGGGACTTCTGCCCCCGCCTCGTGCACCAGGGCCTGTGGGGCGAGGTCCGGCTGCGGACGACGGGCGCGCTGCGGCTGGCCGACGTGTGGGCCCGCCCGACACTGCACGGGAGCACCGGGAAAGTCGCCGTCCATCTCACAACGGACGGAGACGGGCAGGGCAGCGCCGAGCTGACCCTGCGTACGGCGGAAGGCGAGGTCGTCGCCACCGCCACCGCCCCACCCAGCGGCACCGCCGAGCTCACCGTCGACCACCCCCGCCGCTGGCACCTGAACGGCGACGGCGACCCCCACCTCTACACGCTCACCACGGTCCTGCGCGACACGACGGGCGAGGTCAGCGACCGGCGCGAGACCCGGATCGGCTTCCGCGACGTGCGCTTCACCCGCGACCCGGGCGCCCCCGAGGGCTCGCTGCCCTACCGCCTCACCGTGGACGGCCGCCCTGTCACCATCAAGGGCTGGAACTGGGTCCCCGCCGACGCTCTCTACGGCGCCATCGACCAGGGGAAACTCCGCCACCTCCTCACGCTGGCCCGCGACGCGGGCGTGACCATGCTGCGCGTCTGGGGCGGCGGCCTCATCGAGACCGAGGCGTTCTACGACCTGTGCGACGAGTACGGCATCCTCGTCTGGCAGGAGTTCGCCCAGTCGAGCTCGGGCATGCGGAGCCTGCCCAGCGACGACCCGGCGTTCGTGGCGAGAATGGTCGCCGAGGCCGAACGCATCGTCCCGGTGCGGCGCAACCATCCGAGCCTGGCGATCTGGTGCGGCGGCAACGAGCTGCAGCGGGCCGACGGCGTGCCGCTGACCGACGACGGCTCGCCGGTGCTGGCGGCGCTGCACGAGGTGGTGGCCAGGCTCGACCCCGGCCGCCACTGGCTGCCGACCTCACCGACGGGGCCGGTGTTCGGCAACACGCTGCAGAGCGTGCGCAGCGGCCCCGAGCACCACGACGTGCACGGCCCGTGGGAGCACCAGGGGCTCGACGACCACTACCGCCTCTACGACGAGGGCCGGGCGCTGCTGCTCAGCGAGTTCGGCGTGGAGGGGATGAGCAACCTGCGGGCGATCGAGTCGGTGGTGCCCGCGCCGGAGCGCCGCCTGCCGACCTACCGCAACCCGGTCTGGGACCACCTCGGCCGCTGGTGGAACAACGAGCCGCTGGTGCGGGCCGCGTTCGGCGGCGCGATCGAGGACCTGCGGGCGATGTCGCGGGCGAGCCAGTTCCTCCAGGCCGACGGCCTGCGCTACGCGATCGAGGCCAACCGCCGCCGCCCCGCGAGCTGCGGGGTGCTGCCGTGGCAGCTCAACGAGTCGTTCCCGAACGGCTGGTGCACGTCGTCCGTCGACTACTTCGGCGAGCCGAAGGCGGCCTACCACTACGTGCGCCGCGCGTACCGGCGGGAACACGTGTGCGCGGCGCTGCCCGCGCCCCGCGTGGACGAGCTGCGCGCGACCGTATGGGCGTGGTGGGAGGGCGGTCCCGCCGAGGTCGAGGCGCGGGTGCTCGGCCTCGACGGAGGTGTGCGCGCCGAGCGGCGCTGGACCGCCACCGTTCCGGGCGAGATCGGCGTGATCGCGTGCGCCCCGGGGGCGGGAAGCTTCCTGCTCGATCTGTCCGTACGCGGAGACACCGGCCGTACGATCACCAACCGGTACGTCCTGACCGGCGGCCCCGGCTTCGCCGACCTGCTCACGCTGCCCGAGGCGAGCGTCACCGCCGAGCTGGAGACCGGCGAGGACGCGTGGACCCTGCGGCTGCGCCACGAGTCGGGGCCCGTGGTGCCGTTCCTGCGTCTGCTCGACGACCGGCCCGCGCACGCGCCCGGCTGGGTGCGCTGGGACGACAACGCCTTCGACCTGCTGCCCGGCGAGGAACGCGTACTCCGCGCCACCTGGGACGGCGTGCCGCCGCAGGACCGCAGGATTCGGCTCGACGCGTGGAACCTCCCGCCGACGACCCTCATCGAGAAGGGCTGACGCGCAGGACCCGTACGGCCGGCCGTGCCGTCTCTGTCACCCGCCACGTGAGCGAACGGGTGGACATCGGCCGCCCGCTTCTGTCACCATTCCACTCATGATCATGCGAAAGGAGGGCGCCTCCGCCCGCGCCCGGTGAGCTACGTCCTGCAGCGGGAAGCTGCTGTCAAGCTCCGTGACCGATGGATGGGCCGCTCGCTCTCGACACGGCCCGCGGACCGCCCGGCCGCCGAGGCCGCCATCTCCGCCCTCTACCGGCACATCGGTCTGTCTCCGCCCCGATTCCACTGGGTCACCTCGCCTGCCGCCGCGTTCGCGACCGTGCCCGCCGGGCTGCCGCCGGGCCGCCTCCTTGAGCGGGTGGACGAATGGCCGCTCGCGAAACGCTTCATCGAGCTGCGCGACCGCCTGTACGGCGCGGTCCACGCCCACATCCGCGGGGGGCAGCACAAGGTGGACTGGCGGATGCGGGACGAGGTCTGCCAGCCGCTCCTGGGCACCACCAGCCGCTGCCTGCTGCCGGCCGTCCGCCGCGCACACAACGTGGGCTCGCCTACCGAGGTCTGGTACCGCACGCTGTGCGTCTCCTGGATCGCCCACTGCGACGCGCTGCGCCAGGTCGCCGGCGTCGAGCTGCCGGCAGAGCTGTCGAAACGGCTCGGCCTGTGGACCGCCGTGGCCGCCGCGTCCCACTGGTGGTGGCCGTCCGAGCACGTGTGCGTCGTCTCCGAACGTCCCGCCGAGCTGCACACCGAGGCATGGGCGCAGAACGGCGAGCGCCGCCCGCACCGCGACGACGGCCCGGCCATCCAGTACGCCGACGGCTGGGCCGTGCACGCCTGGCACGGCACCGTGGTGCCGTCCTGGGTGATCGACGATCCGACCCCAGAACGCATCTCCGCCGAGCCCAACGCCGAGGTCAGGCGCTGCGCGATCGAACGCATCGGCTGGCCCGCCTACATCGCCAAGGCCGGGCTGCGGCTGGTCGCCACCGCGCCCGATCCCGGCAACGCGGGCTCCGAGCTGCGCCTTTACGACACAGCCTTCATCGACAGGGGCCGGACCACGCGGGTGCTGCTCGCGGT
The DNA here is from genome assembly GCF_042751225.1 of Nonomuraea fastidiosa. Taxonomy (NCBI): domain Bacteria; kingdom Bacillati; phylum Actinomycetota; class Actinomycetes; order Streptosporangiales; family Streptosporangiaceae; genus Nonomuraea; species Nonomuraea fastidiosa. The sequence continues at coordinate 3,168,397 of NZ_CP170570.1, read as the reverse complement.
CAACGGCTCGGTCGAGCGCGACGGCCACCGCAGGCAGTACGGCCTCCTCGTGCCCGGCTCCTTCGACGATCCGCTCGCCGCCGCCGGCTGGACGTACGGGCTGTCCGGCGAGCAGTACGCCCAACTCCTACGCAGAACCTGAGGTGATGTCCATGACAGTGACGCTGGCTTCGCTGGCCCGCCAGACCGGGATGACCGTGCTCGACCACCTGGAGCAGGAGATCCAGATCCCCGTGCTCGACGGCCCGCAGGCCCAGGGCGACCTCATCGTGGTGCCGCTGCGGCTGGTGTCGGCGGCGGTGCAGATTCGCGACGATCCCCGATGGCAGGCCGTACCGCCGGAAGGCATCGAGCTGCTGCGCGGCGAGGCCGGCGGCAACCCGCACACGCTGGTCGCCGAGCCGGGCAGCTGCCGCTGGACGGTGAACGTGACCGACGCCGACGGCCTGGCCATCGGCGTGTTCTCCGCCTCCGCCCCCGTCTACCTGCTGCATCCCGAGCACGGCGGCTCAGGCTGCGCGCCCGGCACGTACGTGGTGCGCCGCCAGCGCGAGCACGACGGCCACCGCCGCGCCCGGCTGGTGGCCGACTGAGGGACCGGCGCGGCAGGACCGGCTAGAGCGACCAGGCTTCGGCGAGCAGTTCGGCCGAGCGCAGCCACACCTTCCTGTCGACGGCGGAGAAGGCCACGATCAGCTCGTCGGCCCCGGTGTGCTCGGCGAACCGCTCGACGTACGCCTTGACCTCTGCGGGGTCGCCGACGGCCGAGTATTTGGTCATCTGCACGATCTGCTGCCCCGCCGGGGATTCGAGGATCATGTCCGCTTCCTCGGGCGTGAACGTGCGCCCGCGCCCGAGGAACCTGGTGACCCGCAGCCGCTTGGAGGCCAGGAACTGCTCCTGCGCCTCCTCGCTGGTGTCGGCGGCGATGACGTTGAGCGCGGCGATCACGTACGGCCGGTCGAGCTGCGCCGATGGCTTGAACTCGCGCCGGTAGAGCGCGATGGCCTCCTCCAGCGCGGCGGGCGCGAAGTGCGAGGCGAACGCGTACGGCAGGCCGAGCGCGGCGGCGAGCTGCGCGCCGAACAGCGACGACCCGAGGATGTAGAGCGGCACGTTCGTGCCCCTGCCAGGGGTGGCGTGCACGCCGGGGATGCGGGTCTCGCCGGTCAGGTAGCCCTGCAGCTCCAGCACGTCCTGCGGGAACGAGTCCGCCGACGACGGGGTGCGGCGCAGGGCGCGCATGGTCTGCTGGTCGCTGCCCGGCGCGCGGCCGAGCCCGAGGTCGATGCGGCCGGGGTGGAGGGTCTCCAGCGTGCCGAACTGCTCGGCGATGGTCAGCGGCGAGTGGTTCGGCAGCATGACGCCGCCTGCCCCGAGGCGGATCGTCCGAGTATGAGCGGCCACGTGGGCGATGAGCACGCTGGTGGCGGAGGAGGCGATGCTGTCCATGTTGTGGTGCTCGGCGTACCAGATGCGCTTGTAACCGAGCTCCTCGGCCCGCTGGGCGAGGGCCACGCTGGCGGCGAAGCTGTCGGCCGCCGTCTCGCCCTCGCCGATGTGCGCCAGATCAAGGATGGACAGCGGCAGAGCCATGAGTACGAGCCTTTCGCAGAGCGGAATCGACCTGGTCGTGGTCAACAGCCGCGCCTGCGCGGTTATTTCATCCCGTAGTGAGGGGCCCGTTGTGAGAGGGGCTTATGGGGGCCGCAATGGATGACCGCAATGAGCGGCCCGTAACGAGAGGCCGAGCCCCCGCAGGCGTCGCGCGGGGGCTCGGCGGGGTGCGCGCGCAGGCCGGAGGCGCGCGCTAGGAGGCGGTGCAGGTGAGCGCCGACGGGTCGCCCGAGCCGCCGCTCGCGATGAAGCCGAACGAGGTCGTCGCGCCGGGTGCCAGCGCGCCGTTCCAGCTCAGGTTGGTGACGCTGACCGTGCCTCCGCCTGTGGACAGGGTGCCGTTCCATAGCTGCGAGATCGTCTGGCCGCTTGGCGGCGTCCAGGAGACCTTCCAGCCGCTGATGGGCGCGTCGCCGGTGTTGGTGACCGTGATCTCGCCTTGCAGGCCGTCGTTCCACTGACTGGCCACCTTGTACGCCGCCGTGCAGCCCTCGGTGCCCGGCGTGGGCGTTTCGGTGGGGTCGGTGGTCGGCGTGATCGTGGGGTCGGGCGCGGCCATGGCCAGCTCGTACGCCCGCTGCGGCACGAACTGCCCCGCCTGGGCGATGCACCCGTCGGCCTCGCCCGGCGGCTTGACCCACAGGAAGGCGTCGATCGCGGAATCGCCCGTCTCGGTGGTGCTCCAGGTGCCGGTGGCGCGGCCTGGCGGGTCGCACCACTCGCTGCCGGACGGGCCGTTGCCGTTGCGGCTGGTGTCGATGACCGCCTTGAGCGTGGACACGCCGGTCGCGGCGATGACGCTCTTCGCGTACGAGATCAGGCCAGGTGTCGAGCGGTAGTTGGAGGTGTTGACCGCGATGCCGTCGGCGCTGTTGGCGATGTCCGCGCCGACCAGCCTGGAGGCCGCCTCCGACGCCGACAGCCAGGCGTCGTGCCCGATGTCGAAGTACACCTTGACCTGCGACGACGTGGCCTTGAGCCGCTTACCGGCGTAGGCCATCGACGCCTTCACCTCGGCCTGCTCCGAGGCGTTCATGCAGTTGGTCATGATGGCCAGGGCATCGGGTTCCAGGACGATCGTGGCCGGTCGCCCGCCGAGCCCGGCGGCGATCTGGTCGATCCAGGCGCGGTAGGCGGCGTGGTCGGGGGCGCCGCCCGCGCTCGGGCCGCCGCAGTCGCGGTTGGGCATGGCGTACACGGCCATGATGGGGATCTTCCCGGCCGCCGCCGCGGCGCCGACGTACGCGTCCACCTGGGCGCGCACGGTGTCCGGGTTGTAGGTGGCGAACCAGCGGCCCTGCGGCACGGCGGCGATCCTGTCCCTGATCACCGGCGTACGGCTGTCGTCGGGGTTGGCGGCCACCCATTTGGCGGCGTTGGTCTGAGGATCCACGTAGAAAGCGGAGTCTGCGGCCTGGGCGGTGGAGGACGAGGCGGCGATGACCGCCCCCGCCGCGGCCGTGGCGATCGCTGTGAGGAGCGCCGCCAGTGCGGGCTTTCTGCGAGACATGAACGATCTCCGTCCGTCGTGTGGGAGCGCTCCCACCGGCTTTCAGGATGGTAGGGAGCGGCCCCCGTCAGGACAAAGACCTCCGATCGCTGCCCACGCCGTCATCGCAGGTCGGCGCGGCTGCGGACGGTGAAACTTTCAACCGCCGCACGGAAAGCGCCGGCCCGGCGCTTGAGGCCGAGCCGGGGCCTGAGGCCATGTCGGGAGCTGAGGCCGGTCCGGCGCTCAGCGTCGAGCCGGGGCGTTCAGACGCCCAGGCACGCTTTGAAGACGGCGGTGAGCCGATCGACGTCGGCCGGCGTCGGCTCCTCGGGACCCAGGCGGCGGCGCGTGGCGCCGACGCCGAGCAGCACCGCGGTGGCCATGCGGGCACGGGCGTGGGCGTCGGGCCCGGACAGCCTGGCTTTCAGCGGCTCGATCACCGCGGTGATCAGGCGCTCCCTGGCCACCGCGTGCACCTCGGGGTGGCCGGCCGAGCGTTCGAGAGTGCGCAGGATGGGGCTGTCCGGCGGCCGGTGCATGCGCTCGGCGGTGTACTCGGCGAGCTTGCGCGGCAGGTCCTTCTCGTCGCCCTCGAACAGCGCGCTGAACGTCGGCTCGCCCTGCAGCACCGCGCCGAACAGGCCGGCCTTGGAACCGAAGTAGCGGCCGACCAGTGCGATGTTGGCGTCGGCCGCCGCCGCGATCATGCGTACGGTCACCTGCTCGTAGCCCTGCTCGCCGAAGAGCGTACGGGCCGCCTGCAAGATCCGCTCCCGGGTGGCCTCACGGTCGCGTGGCCTGGCCTCAGTCACCTGGGGACTCATGCCCGCACTCTACTGAACGGACACCCGACTTACCGCCCGGCTAGTAAACAGTCGTATACTCCTGGTGGATAAAAAGTACGAAGGGGATGTGGTGTTGTCTTGGTAGCGCACGCACCGGCCGCGTCCCCCGCGAAGCGGCACTACACCCACCGCGAGATCCTCGAAGTCCTGTCCGGGCTCATGCTGGCGATGCTGACCTCGATGATCTCGACTTCCGTGGTGGGCACCGCGCTGCCGACGATCGTGGGGGAGCTAGGCGGTCAGGATCAGTACTCATGGGTCGCCAGCGCGACCATGCTGACGATGACGGTCTCGACGCCGTTGTGGGGCAAGCTGTCCGACCTGTTCGGGCGCAAGCTGCTCTTCCAGACCGCTCTGGCGCTGTTCGTGGCGGCCTCGATGGTGGCCGGCATGTCGCAGAACATGGGACAGCTGATCGCCGCTCGTGCCATCCAGGGCCTCGGTGTCGGTGGGTTGTCGGCTCTGTCGCAGGTGATCCTGGGTGACATCGTCTCCCCGCGCGAGCGGGGGCGCTACTCGGGCTATATGGGCGCCGTCTTCGGCATCTCGACGGTCGCGGGGCCGTTGCTGGGCGGCTTCATCGTCGACACCGAATGGCTCGGCTGGCGCTGGTGCTTCTACGTGGTCGTGCCGTTCGCCCTGGTGTCGTTCATCGTCATCCAGAAGGTGCTCAAGCTGCCGCGGGTCAAGCGGAACACCTCGATCGACATCTGGGGCGCCACGACGATCACCGCCAGCGCGAGCGCGCTGATGCTGCTGCTGACGCTGGGCGGCAACGAGTTCGCGTGGAACTCGCCCTGGACGTACACCCTCGCCGCGATCGCCCTGCTCATGCTGGCCCTCGCGGTGCTGTCGGAGCGGACCGCGGGCAACCCGATCCTGCCGCCCCGGCTGTTCCGCAACCGGACGTTCGTGCTCACCAGCGCCGCCTCGCTGTTCGTCGGCATGGCGATGTTCGGCGCGATGATCTACCTGCCGCAGTACCTGCAGATCGTCAAGGGGCTCAGCCCGACCAACTCGGGCCTGATGACGCTGCCCATGGTCGTGGCGCTGTTCCTGTCCGGCGTGATCTCCGGGAAGATCGTCACGCAGACCGGGCGGTGGAAGATCTTCCCGGTGGCGGGCCTGCTCATCGTGGCCGTCGGCCTGTTCATGCTGTCCAAGCTGCACGTCGACTCCAGCGAATGGCTCATCGGCTTCGACGTCGCGGTGCTCGGCATCGGACTCGGCCTGTCCATGCAGATGCTCATCCTGGCCGCGCAGAACGGCTCCGAGCTGCGCGACATGGCCTCGACCACGTCCGGCGTGTCGTTCTTCCGCTCCCTGGGCGGCGCCGTCGGCGTGGCCGCGTTCGGCGCGATCCTGACCAACCGCCTCAAGGACGAGATGGCCGAGATGGTGCGGGAGGCCGGCATCAAGCTGCCCGGTGGCGGTGGCGACGTCAAGCTCGGCAGCCCCGACGCCATCCACCATCTGCCGGGGCCGATCAAGAACATCGTGCTTGAGGCGTTCACGCGGGGCCTGGAGACGGTGTTCCTGGTGGGCGTGCCGATCGCGCTGCTCGGCTTCCTCGCCACGCTCCTGCTCAAGGAGCTGCCGCTGCGCAGCACCGCCGCGCCGGCCGCCCCCGAGCCCAAGCCGCTCAGCAAGGACGACCTGGTACTGGCGGGCCTGCTGCTCGAGCTCATCGCCCAGCGCATCGAGCGGGCCAACGGCGAGCACTCCGCGCTGCTCACCGCGGTCGCCAAGATGGCGCCGCCCGACGACCGCACGGAACGCGAGCGGGCCAGGTCGGTGGCGCAGAACGTGCTGCGGCCCACCTCACGGGCCCTGATCGCGCAGGCCACGCCGCCGCAGAAAGACCTTGTCACAGGAGGAATCACGCAATGATTCGCAAGTTCGTGGGTGCCGTCACCGCGGCCCTGGCCGTCATGGCCGGGCTGTGGCTGATGCTCGCGCCCTTCGCCCTCGGCACCCAGCCGGAGGACGCCGACTGGATGAACGCCACCAAGTCGGAGTTCTTCACCGGCCTGGGCGTGGCCGTCGTGGGCGTCGTGGCCGTGATCGCGTTCGTGTCGGCCATCTACGAGGAGCTGGTGGCACGCGGCCTGGTCGTGCCCAAGCCGCGCCGCGTCGAGCCGGAGCCCGAGCCCGTGCCGGTCGCCGCGCCGCAGTCGTCGTCCGCCGAGCTCGCCACCCTGCTCGCCCCGCTCGTGGAGGCGCTGCGCGAGGACCTGAACGCCCGTAACGGCGGCGGCGAGCACCGCCAGAACGGCAAGGCTTCCCTGGTCGGAGTGGAGGAGAACCGATGAAGGCCAAGCTGGGCGTGGGCGCCCTCGTGCTGCTGTTCCTCGGCGGCCTGTGGCTCATCGCCGCCCCGTTCGCGGTCGGCTACCAGCCGCGCGGCGCCGAGTACGTCGACGCCACGGTCAACGACCTGTGGCTCGGCGGCGTCATCGCCGGGATCTCGTTCGTGTCCCTCGTGATCTACGCGGCCGACGCCCTGCGCGAGCTGGCCCGGCGCGGCAAGCACGCGGACGCCTGACGCCGGAACATGCCGTGTCCGGCAGTGATGTGGACCCGCGGTGGGAGCCCGCCTCCCGCAGGCTCCCCGAAGGGCAGTTCGAGATCGGCAAGGACGGCGCCGGTCTGCTCGTCGTGGGCTTCGACGGATCGGGCCCGAGCCGCAACGCGCTCGCGTACGCGGCCGGGCTCGCCCGCAGGGACGACGCGGTCCTGCTCATCGCCTTCGTCGAAGCGCTCAACACGGCCACGCTGTGGTTCTTCGCCGGGGCGCCCATCGTCCCCGACTCGGCGGCCGACCTGACCGAGGACCTGAGGGACGAACTGCGCGGCTGCGGGGTGCCCTGGCAGTTCGTCAGCGTGCGCGGCGACGCGGCCCGCGAGCTTGAGGCGCTGGCCGACACGTACATGGCGGACGCCATCGTGGTGGGCCGCTCCCGGTCCTCGTGGCGGGGCTCGGTGGCGGCCAAGCTCGCGAAACGCGCCAGGCGAACGGTGCTGGTAGTGCCCTGACCTGGCCTGACGTCGCATATGGTGGCGAGATGAAACGTGTTGCCGCCATGGCGTTCGTGGTGCTCGCGTCCGTTTCGTGCGCGGAGTCAGGCGCGGGGCAGCAGGCCGCCGCGCCCGCCGACCGGCCGCGCTCGTCCACGCCCGTGACCGCCACGGCAGAACAGACCGCATCGGATCGTTCCACGGCGACGCCCAGCCCGACGGCGCCGCCCCCGTTCACCTCGAAGGTCTCGCGGGTCTCCCGCGACCGTCTGCCCTACTCCTGGCGGCCCGGCTGCCCCGTCCACTACCGCGATCTGCGGCTGGTGACGCTGTCGTACTGGGGGTTCGACGGCAAGCCGCACATCGGCGAGCTGGTCGTGCGCAAGACCGTCACCGGCGACATCGAGAAGGTCTTCAAGAAGCTGTACGACCGGCGCTGGCCGATCCGCAAGATGAAGCTGGTGGACGCCTACAAGGCCGACGACTACGACTCGATCGACAACGACAACACCTCGGCCTTCAACTGCCGCCGGGCGACCGGGTCCAGCAACTGGTCGAACCACGCGTACGGGGAGGCCATCGACGTCAACCCGTTGGAGAACCCGTACGTCACCGCGAGCGGGAGCACCGCGCACCGCAACGCCAGGAAGTTCACCAAGCGCCCGATGAAGGGTAAAGGTGTCATCAACCCCGGTGATCGGGTCGTGAAGACGTTCGCCGAGGTCGGCTGGGAGTGGGGCGGCTACTGGTCGGGCGCCAAGGACTACCAGCACTTCTCCAAGGGCGGAGGCTGAGAGGATCCCCTCATGACGGCTAAGGACGGCGACGGCTGGACCGAGTGCGCCCAGGGCCACCGGCATTGGGGCGTCCACGGCGCCTCCGGGCTCCTGGTCGTCCACCACGACGATCGGGGCATTCCGTACGTGCTGCTGCAGAAGCGCTCGCTGCGCTGCCACCACGGCGGCACCTGGGGGCTGCCCGGCGGGGCGCGCGACAGCCACGAGGACGCCCTCACCACCGCGCTGCGCGAGGCCCGCGAGGAGGCCGCCCTTGGCCTTGACCGGCTCCGCGTCCAAGGCGTCTACCTCGACGACCACGGCGGGTGGGCGTTCGAGACCGTCATCGCCGAGTCGCCCGAGCTGTTGGCCGCCGCGCCGGCCAACAACGAAAGCGACGAGCTGCGCTGGCTCGCCCTGCCCGAGGTCACCGGGCGCGAGCTGCATCCCGGCTTCGCCGCCACCTGGCACGAGATCCAGGGCGCGATCAAGCCCGAGACGCTCGTGCTCGACGTGGCCAACATCGTCGGCGCGCGGGCGGAGCACGGCTGGTGGAACGACCGCCTGGGCGCGGCCACCCGGCTGCTGCGGGCCGTCTCCGGGCTGCGGCTGAGCCACCCGGTGCTGGCGCAGTGGTATCCGCGCATGGTGGCCGTCGTGGAGGGCGCGGCCAAGAGCGCGCCCGAGGTGCCGGGGATTCAGGTGGTCGCCGCCATGGGAAGCGGCGACGACGCGATCGTGGGCGTCGTACGCCGGGCCAGGCCGTGGGAGCGCGTGCTCGTCGTCACGGCCGATCGGGGGTTGCGCGAACGCGTGGCGGAGCTGGGAGCGGAGACCGTCGGGCCCAAGTGGCTGCTGTCGCAGCTACCCGCATGAGCGTCCCGCCGCGGCTGCCCGCATAGGCGCAGCCGCCCGCCTGAACGTTCATGGTTCGGCGACGGTCACGTGGTCGAAGGCGGACTTCAGGCCCGTGACGTCGAGCACCCGCCGTAAGACCCCGTGCACGCCCACGATGCCCAGCGACCCCGCCTGGGCCGCGACCCGGCGCCGGTGCTCGACCAGCACCCATAACCCGCTGGAGTCGCAGAACTCCAGACGCTCGGCATCGACCACCACCCGCACTCGGCCCTCAGCGAACAACGCGAGAAAGGTGTCCTTGAGCAGCGGCGCGGTGGACTTGTCGAGGTCGCCGGCGAGGCACACGCGCACGTCGTGGCCACCCCGCTGCACCTCGACGTCGAGATCCGCCACCACCTGAACGTACACCGCCGCCATCACAGCCGCTATCGTGGTTTCCGCACAGGAGGGTTCGCATAGTGGACGAGTGCAGCCGCCTTGAAAGCGGCCAGGTCAGCGATGGCCTCGTGGGTTCGAATCCCACACCCTCCGCTCAGTCGCGGATCCCCGCGAAACCGTCGCCTACGCTGGCGGCGAGCTGCAGGTAGGCGTCCCTGGTCGCCTCCTGCAGCCGGTCCAGGTCGATCTCCGCGCCCTCCTCCAGGTGCGGGTCGTACGGCACCCTGATCACCTCGCGGCAGCGCGCGGCGAAGTGAGCCTCCAGCTTCTTGATGTCCACCGCCGACTTCGACCGCGGCCGCACGCTGCACAGCACCACGGTGGCGTTCTTCACCAGGTCGCCGTACTGGTGCGCCTCCAGCCAGTCGAGCGTCGCCGACGCCGCTCGCGCGCCGTCCACCGACGGGGAGCTGACCAGCACGATCTGGTCGGCCATGCCCAGCACGCCGCCCATCGCCGAGTGCAGCAGGCCGGTGCCGCAGTCGGTGATGCAGATCGAGTAGAAGTTCTCCAGCACCTGGGCGACGGCCTGGTAGTCCTCGCCGCTGAACGCCTCGGAGACCGCCGGGTCGCGGTCTGAGGCCAGCACCTCGAGCCGCGACGGCGCCTGCGAGGTGAACGCCCTGATGTCGACGTACCGCTTGACCTGGTCACGCTCGTTCAGCAGGTCGCGTACGGTGGCCGAGGTCTCCAGCTCCACCTTGTCGGAGAGCGTGCCGCGGTCGGGGTTGGCGTCCACCGCGATCACGCGGTCGCCGCGCACCTGCGCCAGCGTCGCGCCCAGCCCCACCGTCGTCGTGGTCTTGCCCACGCCGCCCTTCAGGCTCAGCACCGCCACGCGGTGATGCCCGGTGGTGACCGGGGTGCGGGCGCGGGTGATCAGCTCGCGGCGGCGCCGTACCTCCGGCGGCTCGCCCGGCTTGATCCAGCCGCCGGACGCCTTGTACACCAGACGCCGCCAGCCCTTGGACGGGGCGTTGCGCCGCCCGCGCAGCAGCGTCTCCGGGTCGAGGCTGTCGGCCGTGGGACGGCCGGTCACCGGCGGCCTGGGCGGCGCGCTGAACACGGGGGCGGGCGCCGGGCGGCGGTTCTGCCGCACCTGCGGGATCTCCCGGTCGGCCGGGCGCCACTCGGGCTGCTCGGCCCACTTCGGGCGTTCTTCTGGCCGCTCGGCCCACTGCTCTTCCGGCTGGTCGCGTACCCACTGGGGGCGCTCTTCCGGCCGCTCCTGGCTCCACGACGCGGCCTCGTCACGCCGCTCCTGGCCCCAGCCCGGGGTCTCGTCCCGCTGGCTCACGCCCCACGGGGATGTTTCGTCCGGCTGAGTTCCACCCCATGTGGACGTTTCGTCCCGCTGAGGCCCGCCCCATGGGGAAGCCTCATCGCTGCGCGCCCCGCCCCACGACGGCGAGGTCTCGTCACTGGAACCGTCGCCCCACGGCGAGGCCGCTTCGGGACCGTCTGCGCCCCAGCGCGGGCCCTTGCCCTCCTCGGCCCCCTGCGGCCGGTCCTTGCCCCAGTGCGGGGTCTTCGCCGCCGGGTCCTTGCCCCACTCGAAGTGCTCCGGCTGGTCGGCCCAGGCGGCCGGCTGCTCCTGCCGCTCCTGGGGCTCGCGGGCCGGCTCGCGGGCCGGTGCGTCGGCGTCATCGGCCTGCGCGGCCTTCCCGGCCTGCGCGGCCTTCCCGGCCCTCGCGGACTCACCCGACGCGCCGGACACGCTGGATGCGCCGGACGTGCTAGACGCGCCGGACGTGCTAGACGCGCCGGACGTGCTGGACGCGCCGGACGTGCGGTCCCAGCGCGGGAGCGACTCCGCCTGCTCCCTGCTCCACTGGGAGCCCTCCTGCGCCCACTGCGGGATACCGGTGGCGGGCGTGTCGGCGTTCGGCGCGGCCGGCTCGTCCTCCGGCTCGGCGGCGTCCCAGCGGGGGCGCTCGGTGCGCGGCAGGGTTTCGGACACGTCCGAGGACCATTCCTGCCGTTCGTCGCGCGCGGCGGGCTGCTCCTCCGGCTCCTCGGACGTCTCCTTCGCCGGCTTCTCGACCGTCGTCTCCCGGGCCTTCGCCGGCTCGTCGCCGCTCTCCCGGTCGGGCGCCGCCTGCTTCTGCGGCGTCGGCGGCTCGGTGCGCGGCTGGGTGTCGGCCGCCCCCGCGTCCTTGACCGGCTCCTGGTCGCCGTCGCTCCGCGTACCGGCGGCTTCGGGCTCCGCGCGCAGCGGCTCCACGCGGACCGTGTCATTGGCGGAAGGACCGTCGTCGGGGCCGGGCCAGTCGGAGGCGGGCGGCCACGTGGCGTCCTCCGTCTTCCCCGCAGGCTGCGGCGGGGTGAACGGCAGCGCGTACGTGTCGGTGTCGTCGAGCCTCGGCAGCGGCTTGAGCGGCGCCAGGAACGGATCGTCCACGCTCGGCGCGGCACTCGCCCGGGATTCGTCCACGGCAGGGCCCGCCGGCCACTCGCCGGAGCCGCTGCGGCTCGCCGGAATGTCGTCGGCCGTCACGGAACCGCCGTACACCTCGGTCGCGGCGGAACCGCCGTACGCCTCAGCGGGGTACGCCGAGTCGACCGCCGCCCTGAACACCGGCGGCGGGGTCGTCTCCTGCTGCTGCCGCACCAGCGCCCACGGGTCCGCGGGGTACGGGGACGCGACCGGCTCGTCCACCGGAGCTGACGACGCGCTGACGGAGACAGGGGTCTCCTCCGTCTCTTTGATCGCGTCAAGCCAGGCGAGCTGTTCCTCGAGAGATTCTTCTCGATCGTGTCTTGCCACCGTGTTCCCCCTCGGGTGGGTCTAAAGGGGCAGCAAACACATTGCAGGGTAACGCCACCTGCTCCCATGCAGCCCGGCAACCCACAAGTTCTTTGCCCGGCTACCGTGGTTCGCATGCGAGCCATTGAGATCGTCAAGCCAGGCGGGCCAGAGGTGCTGGAATGGCGCGAGGTGCCGGAGCCGCACGTCGGGCCGGGAGACGTGCTGATCGACGTCACGGCGTCCGCGGTCAACCGTGCCGACGTGCTGCAGCGGCAGGGATTTTACGATCCGCCGCCCGGGTCGTCGCCGTACCCGGGGCTTGAGGTCTCCGGCGTGGTGGCCGAGGTCGGAGCCGACGTCGAGCAGTTCAAGCCGGGCGACGAGGTGTGCGCGCTGCTCGCCGGCGGCGGTTACGCCGAGCGCGTAGCCGTGCCCTGGCAGCAGGTCATGCCGGTGCCCGAACGCGTGTCGCTGCGCGAGGCCGCGGGGCTGCCCGAGGTGGCGTGCACGGTCTGGTCCAACGTCTTCATGATCGGGCGGCTGCGCAGGGGCGAGACGCTGCTCGTGCACGGCGGGGCCAGCGGCATCGGCACGTTCGCGGTGCAGCTCGCCAAGGCGCTCGGCAGCCGCGTCGTCACCACCGTCGGCTCGGCGGCCAAGGCCGACCGGGTCAGGGAGCTGGGCGCCGACGAGGTGATCAACTATCGCGAGGAGGACTTCGCCGACAAGGTCCAGGCCGACGTCATCCTCGACATCATGGGCGCGAAATACCTGGACAGGAACGTCCGTTCCCTGAAGACGGGCGGCCGGCTCGTGGTCATCGGCCTGCAGGGCGGCACCAAGGCCGAGATCAACCTCGGCGTGATGCTGGCCAAGCGGGCCACGGTCCACGCCACGACGCTGCGCGCGCGCCCCGTCGACGAGAAGGGGGCCATCGTCCGCAGCGTCGTCGAGAACGTGTGGCCCCTGGTCGGCGCGGGTGCCGTGCGTCCCGTCGTGCACGCGGAGGTGCCGATGTCCGAAGCCGCCGAAGCCCACCGAATGTTGGATTCGGGAGAGCACGTCGGCAAGATCCTGCTAGTACGGTGAGTGTTATGAATGCTGAGGACAACAACACCCCCCACGTCGTGGTGGTGGGCCCTGATTTCCAAGGTCACGGCGATGGCGGCGAAGACGATCGCTCGGTGACCAACCTGGTCGAGCAGCCCGCCAAGGTGATGCGCATCGGCAGCATGATCCGCCAGCTCCTTGAGGAGGTGCGCGCGGCTCCCCTCGACGAGGCCAGCCGCAAGCGGCTGAAGGAGATCCACGAGTCCTCCATCAAGGAGCTCGAGGACGGTCTTGCGCCGGAGCTGGTCGACGAGCTGGAGCGGCTGTCGCTCCCGTTCACCGACGACAACGGCACGCCGCCGAGCGACGCCGAGCTGCGCATCGCGCACGCCCAGCTCGTCGGCTGGCTCGAAGGGTTGTTCCACGGCATCCAGACCACGCTGTTCGCGCAGCAGATGGCCGCCCGCGCCCAGCTCGAGCAGATGCGCAGGGCGCTGCCCACCGGTGTGCCCCAGGGCGAGGAGGCACAGCGTCCGCACGGCGGCTCCGGCCCCTACCTGTAGGCCCGCTTCAGGGCCTACAGGGGCCCAGTTCTCAGGCGCAGAGTTTCGTTGGTGCGCCGAGTTTCGTTGGTGCGCCGCCCGCAGGCACGAAGCGTTATTGGGTCGCCGCCCTCAGGCACGGCGCCTGCGGGACCGGGAGCCCGTCCTCAGACATGAAGCTGCCTGCCCAGGGCACCGCAGGCGCCAAGCCTGCCCAGGGCACCGCTTTGATCGGGGCGCCACCCACAGACGTCAGATGTCAGGCGGGCGATGAGCGTCAGATGTCAGGCGCGTGTGTTGGGCCGTCAGGCGCGGGCGTTGGCCGTCAGATGTCAGGCGTGGGCTTTGGGCGTCTAGGCGTAAAGCTTCTCGATGACCTGCGCAACGCCGTCGTCGTCGTTGGTGGCGGTCACGTGATCGACCGCCGCCAGCACGAGCGGGTGCGCGTTGGCGACCGCGTACGACGTGCCTGCCCAGCTCAGCATGGGCAGGTCGTTCGGCATGTCCCCGAACGCCACCGCCTGCGACGGCTTGATCTCATGCTGCTCGGCGAGCGCCGCCAGGGCGGTCGCCTTGGTCACGCCCCGGGCGCTCATCTCGATCAAACCCCTGCGACTTGAGTGCGTCGCGGTCACCAGATGGCCGACCAGCTCGTGCACCGTCGCCTGCAGCTCGTCGGGGTCCATACGGGGGTGGAGGGCGAGCAACTTGGCGCATGGGCGGGAAGTGACCGAATCCACACGTGTCGCGTCCCGTGTCCGGTCCAACCCACCTGGGAGGAAATCCGACTCATGCGCAAAACCGGCTTCATACTCGACCGAAAATACGAGTTCAGGCACGTTCGCTCTTAGCTGAGCGACGACTTCCTCGAGTACATCGACGCTGATCAGGTGAGATTCCACTATCCGTTCGGTATGGAGGTCGTAGATCAGCGCCCCGTTAGCACAGATGGCCAGCCCACGGTGACGTACCGCACTCGCCACCCCGCCCATCCACCGCGGCGGACGCCCCGTCACGAACGCCAGGACCGCCCCCGATTCCTCGACTTTGCCGAAGGCGGCGACCGTGCGGGGAGACACGGTTCCGTCCGTACGCAACGCGGTACCGTCGAGGTCGGTGGCCACTAGCCGCGGTGAGGGATCGCTCTGCATAACAGGTTCCAGTTTGCCCGGTGATGCCGGCTGACAGAAATCTTCGTTGGGACGGGAACACCAACGCTCCAGAATGGTGTTAGATGTGATGGCGTTGTATTAGCTGATCCCGTAGTGAAAACCAGCATGACTTTGTCTGAGCCACCCCGGGGTGCTTGCTGTACGACACACCGGGACCCACGAGGTGTGGGTCCCATAGATTCACATCCTGAGGGAGAGCTTTTATGGCTCAGGGAACCGTCAAGTGGTTCAACGCCGAAAAGGGCTTCGGCTTCATCGCCCCGGACGGCGGTGCGCCGGACGTGTTCGTGCACTTCTCCGAGATCGTCGGCAACGGCTACCGCAGCCTTGAAGACGGCCAGCGGGTCGAGTTCGAGATCACGCAGGGCCAGAAGGGGCCGCAGGCCTCTCAGGTCCGTGCCATCTGACCTGTAGCAGCGAGACAGGCCGGAGTCCGCTTCCAGCGGACCCCGGCCTTTCGCTTGCCCAGGAAATCTTTCGCTCGTCCAGGGGATGACGCCGCTCCCGCCCGAGCACTCCCTACCGGTCCCCGGCACTTCCCGCTCGTCCCCTGCTCACCCAGGCACTCCCCGCCCAGCCCAGCACACTCCTTGCTCGGCCCAGGCACTCCCGCTCGGCCCAGCACACTCCTTGCTCGGCCCAGGCACTCCCGCTCGGCCCAGCACACTCCTTGCTCGGCCCAGGCACTCCCGCTCGGCCCAGGCACTTCACAACCGTCTCGTCGTCAGGTGCATGCGCAAGCAGGGCATCACCATCGACCCACCCGCCGAGAGCGCGGCGCAGATCGCCGCGATCGATCCCGGCAACTCCCGCCGCTACGGCGTCGCCGACCCGGACGCGGCCAAGACGCACGGCTATCACCTGGCCAGGCCGCCGTCTCCCGACACGACCGGCGCCTGGGCCGGCAAGCTGCCCAAACGCGCCCAGTCCCTGCTCCTGCCGAGCGCTCCTGTTCGTGCCGGGGATCCGCCCTCGTGCGCCGGGCGCTCTCTGCTCGCTGTCGGAGGTACTGGAGGTCGGTCCTCCGCTCGCATCAGAGCTCCCTGGCTCACTCCGAGGCTTGTCCACTCGTCTGCCCGCCCAGGAGCCTCTGCACCAGCGCGCCGTAACCCTCCGCCGACGCCAGAACCGCCGTGGTTTCCGCTCATGCCAGGGTGCCTCCATGCGCCGAGGCCGGCGAGCAGGGTGACCATGCCGGTGGTGGACCAGGACGCCACCGCCGGCACCGCGAGTCCTCCGCCCACGCCAAGAGCCCACCGCCCGTGCCGGGATCGCACCACCCCATGCCAGGGCATCCGCTCACGCCAGGACTTCCGCTCGCCGGGACTTCCGCTCACGCCGGGACTTCCGCTCGCGCCGGGACGTCACGCATGCCGAGCCCGCCGGCCACACCAGCACCCGACCGTTAGCGCCGGGAATCCTCCATCGGCGCCGGGAGGCCACCGCCGCGCGCACCAGGACTCCATCGCCCAGACCAGCACCCTCGCTCGCGCCCAGCACCCACCGGTGCCGGGAGCCCCCGCCGCCCGCACCAGCACGCCACCGCCCACACCGAGGCGCCAGCCCTAATGTCCGCGGTCTTCCGGTGGTGTCGGGTTGGTCACGGCTGTGACTCGACTCACATGCGCTTTGAACCGCTCCCACCGCGCAGCGGTCAATGGGGGTATGAGGTACGCGTGGTTGTGCCACCCCGTGACGGTTGCCGGGGTACTCCTCCTCCTGATCAACGACCACCTGCTCAAACCGGCCTTTCCTGGGGTCGTGACGGGCAAGCTCAGCGACGTGGCGGGGCTGGTGATGGCCCCCGCGCTGGTCGCCGTCCTGCTCACCCGCCCGGCGGCGGCCCTGGCCGCCCGCCTCCGAGCCGCCTTCCCCCGCGCGGAGCGTCGAGCCCGCACTGCCGGGCGACCTTCCGAGGCCGACCGGCGTAGCCGGGCTTTCCGGTTCGGGCGGCCGGACTCCTGGTCCAGGCAGCCGGGCCCCTGGTCCAGGCAGCCGGGCCCCTGGTCCAAGCGGCCGGGCGCGAAGCCCGAGCTGCGGTGGCTGCGGAGCGACGTGACAGCGGTCGTACTGACCGGGACGCTCTTCACGCTCGTGAAAACGACGGAGGCGGGCGCTGAGACCGCCTCCCAGGTGTGGACCTTCCTGGCGGGCCCGTCGCGCGTCCTGGCCGATCCTACGGACCTGCTGGCACTGCCGGCGCTCGTCATTTCCTGGTGGGCACGGAACCACAGCCTGCGCAGACCGCCCGCCGCCCGGTGGCGGGTCGTGGTGACGATGCCGCTCGCCATGGTGGCGGTGACCGCGACCTCCGCCATGCCGGTCCACTCGTACGCAAGCGACGTCACGGTGGACGACCGCGGCCGCCTCCTCGTCCAGACCTCGGCAGGCAGCTCGTACGTCTCGGAGGACGGCGGCATCACGTGGTCGCTCGACTCCTTCACCCAGGAGGGCAAGAAGGGGCAGAGCGCCCAATGCGTACCCAAGCAGGCGACCCGCTGCTACCGGGTCACCGACCATCGCACCGGCGTGGACCAGTCGGACGACGGCGGCACGACGTGGCGTCCGTCCTGGCGGCCGTCCGCGGACGACATCAAGCGCCTGCGCCGGCTGTACGAGGACAGCACCGACCTCGTCACCACCCTGGCCGTGCAGGAGCGCCCCGGCGGTCACGTCGTGGTCGCCGCGAGCGGGCCCGACATGGTGCTGGTCCGGGACACCTCAGGGACGTGGCGGCACGTCCCTCTGGACGGCGACCTGCCGGCGGTGCCGCTGACCACCGAGCTTCTCTGGGCGTGGCTGCTGGCGGCCTGCACGCTGCTCGGGTTCGTGGGGGCTGGGCTGCGCCGCCTCGTCCGTTCGTACCTGTGTGTGGCCGCCGTGACCTACGCCGGGTTCGCGGCGTTCGTCACCTTCAAGGTCGATCCGTCGTCCGGCCCGTCGGACGAGGTGGTCGGAATGATCATGGCCATGGGCGGACTCTACGTGACCCTGATAGGCGGCGCGAGCTGCCTCGGTCTCGCGGCCGGCGGGCGGGCGCGCGCCCTGCCCGTCTCCGTCGGCCTGCTCGGGGCGCCCTTGGTCTTCACCTCCATCTGGACGCCGTTCCAGGCCTGGTCGAGCGGGGCTTTGGCCTCGTACCAGGTCGCCACCGCCCTCGCGGCGCTCCTGGCCTCGGCCGTGCTGGTCACGAGCGTCCTCCTCGTACGGCGCGCCGCCCGGGACACCGTCCCCGCCGACGTCCTCGTACAGCCCGCCACCGGAGAACCGAACCCGCTCACGTGGCACGACGCTCAGGACGCCGAGACGCCGGGCCCTCACGTACGACGCGACACGACCCCCACCGAAGGGCAGGGGTCGTGACGGTTACTCGGACAGTGCGAGCCGCACCCAGGTAGCGGAGCGGCTCGAGCCACAGGCTTACTTGGGCGGCTCGAGGACGTCGAGCCCCACGTACGGCCGCAACGCCTTGGGTACCACCACCGAGCCGTCGGCCTGCTGGTGGTTCTCCAGGATGGCCACGATCCACCGGGTCGTGGCCAGCGTGCCGTTGAGGGTGGCCAGGTGCTTGGGCTTGCCGTCCTTGTCGCGGTAGCGGATGCCGAGCCTGCGCGCCTGGAACTCGGTGCAATTGGACGTCGAGGTCAGCTCGCGGTAGCGGCCCTGGGTCGGAATCCAGGCCTCGCAGTCGAACTTCCTCGCCGCCGACATGCCGAGGTCGCCCGCGGCCGTGTCGATGATGCGGTACGGCACCTCGATCTTGGCCAGCATCTCCTTCTCCCAGTCGAGCAGCCGCAGGTGCTCCTCGTGGGCGTCCTCGGGACGGACGTAGGAGAACATCTCGACCTTGTCGAACTGGTGCACCCGGATGATGCCCCTGGTGTCCTTACCGTACGAGCCGGCCTCGCGCCGGAAGCAGGACGACCAGCCCGCGTAACGCAGCGGCAGAGCGTCGGCGCTGAGGATCTCCTGGCCGTGGTAGCCGGCCAGCGACACCTCCGAGGTGCCGACGAGGTAAAGGTCGTCCTCGGGCAGCCGGTAGATCTCGCTGTCGTGGGCCACGGCGAAGCCCGTGCCCTGCATGGTCTCCGGCTTGACCAGCACCGGCGTGATCATCGGCGTGAACCCGGCCTCGATCGCCTGCTGCATCGCCATGTTGAGCAGGCCGAGCTGCAGCCGCGCGCCGACGCCCTTGAGGAAGTAGAACCGCGCGCCCGACACCTTGGCACCGCGCTCGGTGTCGATGGCGTCGAGCGCCTCGCCCAGGGCCAGGTGGTCCTTCGGCTCGAAGTCGAACTGCCGGGGCTCGCCGTGCGTCTCCAGCACGACGTAGTCGTCCTCGCCGCCGGGCGGCGCGCCCTCCTCGACGAGGTTGGGGATCGTACGGAGCAGCTCGTCGAGCTCGGCGCCGAGCTTCTCCGCCTCGGACTCGGCGGCCTTGACCTGGCTCGCGAGGTCTTTGGCCCGCTGGAGCAGCGCGGCCTTCTCCTCACCCTGCGCCTTGGAGACCGACTTGCCCATGCTCTTCTGCTCTGCGCGCAGAGACTCGAACGAGGTCAGCGCCGATCGGCGGCGCTCGTCGAGGTCGAGCAGCGTGTCGACGACCGAGTCGTCCTCACCGCGGGCACGCTGCGACGCCCGTAGCCGGTCAGGGTCCTCACGAAGGGTACGCAGGTCAATCACAAGGAAAGGCTACCGGCGTACGGCGCCTGACCGCCCCCGGTTATCCACCGACGCCGAGGAAACCTTCGCCCCGGCCCGCTCACCTGCCCGTTCACACGGAAATCCCGCCAGGTCGCATGCCCCGGCCAGCCGGACGCCTCAGCACTCCGGACAAGCCGCACGCCCCGGCCAGCCGGACGCCTCAGCACTCCGGACAAGCCGCACGCCCCGGCGCATTCGACGAGCCGGAGAGCCCGCGACCGCCGGCGTCAGATCTTGCCCGCCCGCACCTTCGCCAGCCACTCGGCGGCCTCGGAGAAGTCGGAGTCGGCGGTGCCGCGCTTGATCTGCGGCTTCAGCCCGTCGGCCCGCGGATAACTGCCGAGGAAGCGCACCTCACCGCAGATCCGGTGCAGGCCGGCGACGGCCTCACCGACCCGCGCGTCGGCGATGTGGCCCTCGAAGTCGAAGTGGAAGAAGTAGCGCCCGATGCCGTCGCCCGTGGGCCGGGACTCGATGCGGGTGAGGTTGACCCCGCGTACGGAGAACTCGGTCAGCATCTCCAGCAGCGCGCCCGGGTGGTCGTCGGCCAGGAAGACCACCAGCGTGGTGCGGTCGGACCCGGTCGGCTCGGGCAGCGGCCCCGGCCGTGCGACCTTGACGAACCTGGTCACCGTGTCGGACCTGTCGCCGATGTCGGAGGCCAGCTCGACCAGCCCGTAGTGCTCACCGGCGATGCGCGCGGCGATGGCCGCGTCGTACGGCGACCCCGGCAGCGCCACCTCCTGCGCCGCCGCCGCCGTCGAAGGGGCGGACACCACGACCGCGTCGGGCAGCTCGCGGGCGACGAAGGCGCGGCACTGGGTGATGGCCGCGGGATGGGTGTAGACCCGCTTGATGTGCGGGATCTCGGTGCCCGGCCGCGCCAGCAGCGAGAACTGCACCGGCAGCAGCAGCTCGGCGTTGATCACCAGCGGCTCGCCCCATGCGAACTCGTCGAGCGTCGTGGTGATGGCACCTTCGATGGAGTTTTCCAGCGGAACCACGGCGCCGTCGGCCTCGCCGGAGCGGACGGCGTTGAGCGCGGCGCTCACATTGGCGCAGGGCAGGCGTTCGGCCGTGGGGTCGAGGAGCCGCAGGGCCTCTTCGGTGAAGGTGCCTTCCGGCCCGAGATAAGCGAGCTTGGGCATGCGTCCAGGGTAGCCCCAGGCGAACGCGCCCGCGGCGGTTTCACCCCGAGGCGAATCCGCAGGTAAGAGCCCCTGCTAGAGAGTCTCGGAGATCGGAGCGGCCACCAGGGGCCCCAGGCCGAGCCTCGCCGCGCGCACCGCCTCTTCCTCCTCGGGCGACAGCGGCTCCTGCCCCTTGCCGCCGACCACGGGCCGCACATACGTACGGGTCTCGCTGCGCCCGTTGATGGACGTCAGCACGATCCCGTCACCCAGCCCGTTGATCATCGCCACCGAGAACGACAGCCGCCCCGACATCTCCGACAGCGCGTCGTACCGGCAGACGGCGACGTCCCTGATGGCCCTGAGATCGCCCCGGCCCTCGCCGAGCTGCTGCCTGACGAGCATCCGCCGGCAGTCCTCGACCGTGGCCCTGGCCTGCCGCAGCGCCGAGCAGCCGACCAGCACGCCGCTGAGTCCGGCCACGACGCCCACGATCACCCAGATGGTAACGAGCACGCCACGAAGAGTAACGGCAAAGTCAAGCGAGCCGCCGCCGTTTCGGCAGCCAATGCACGAGCAGCCACACCAGTGCCAGCGCGCCGAGCCCGAACCCGTTCTGCACGATCTTCCCCAGGACGAGGCTGACGCCCGGGATCTCCGCCGCCTTGAGCGACACCCCCCACCACGGCACCGGCACCACGTAGTACAGCCACACGCCGGCCGCCACGCGCAGCCGTACCGGGTCGGTCCCGTCGCCCACGATCGCGGCGAGCACCACGACCACCCAGGCCAGGTGGTGGATCCAGGCCACGGGCGACAGCAGCACCGCCATCAGCCCGACCAGCGCGACCGCGGTCATGTGATCGCCCGCCCGGTACGCGTCACGCGCGCCGCGGAACCCGTACCAGCCGACCCCCGCCACGATGAGCACCCACAGCACCGAGGTCAGCGCGTCCGGCCAGTAGAGCCGGATCAGCATGCCGCGGATCGACTGGTTGGTGGTGGCCGCGTTCGCGCCGAGACGCTCGGGGTCGAGCAGCGCCCCGAACCAGAAGTCCACCGCGTCCTGCGGGATCACCGCGAACGGCAGCAGCGTCAGCAGCGCGGCCGTGAAGCAGGCCATGAAGAACGTACGCCACTGCTTGGTGATCAACAGGTAGATGAGGAAGACGCCCGGTGTCAGCTTCACCGCCGTCGCGAGGCCGATCAGGAAGCCGCGGGGCCACCAGGGCCGCCGTGCCACGCAGTCGGCGACGCACAGCGCGACCAGCAGGATGTCCACCTGCCCGAACCTGACCTGGTCCCTGATCGGCATCAGGTACGTGCACATCACCATGAGCAGGGCGAACACCCACGGCGCGTACTTGCGCAGCGTCTCCCGGGTCAGCAGCGGCCGGAACGCGAACCCCACGGTCACGCCCAGCGCCACGAAGATCCCTGCCGTCCACGCCCACTGCGCGGTCTCCCACGACATTCCGGCCAGCGCCACCGCCAGCATGGCGGCGACGGGCGGGTAGGTGAACGGCAGCAGTTGCGGGGCCGGGGTGAAGTAGTCGTAGACCGGCTTGCCGTCGAGCAGCATCTGCCCGCCGGTACGGTAAACGTCCAGGTCGACCAGGCGTTGGTCGTCGGGGTTGGTGAGCCATTCGTACACCAGCGGCGCCGCGGCCGCCGCGACGAGCAGGGCCGCGATCGCCCACGCCCACCACTGCCGCCGTCTCACCCGTACCTCGCCACTTGTCACGGTGTGGCACGTTACCGTGGCTGTTGTTTGATCGAGGGGCAGACTACTGGGGGTCCGTACATGCCGAACGCCACGCCGTGCCCGGATCGGCGCGGGAAGCGGCTGAACGCGCGTGTCCGCCACCTCACGGCCCTCCTGGCCCTCGCATTCCCCTTGGCCCTCACCACCCCCGCGTCCGGCACCACCACCCCACCCGCGCTGGAGGGGCCGGCCGCCGCCCCCGAAACCCCGTCGAACACCGCCTTCCCACCCGGTTTCGAAGGGCGAGCCGCCGCGCAGGAGAGGCCGGCCACCGCCCCGGTGCCGTCAGGACCGGCGACGGCCGCCGCCGGACAGCCAGTCCCCGCCCCTGCCGACACCACGGGAGCCGCACCCACCGACACCAGCGGAACCGCACCCACCGACACCACAGAGACCACCCCCGCCGAAGCACGGCCGTCAGCCCCGCCGACCTCACCCGGCACGCTGGCCGCCACCACCGTCACCAGCGGCGACAAAGATGCGACCGCACTCCGGGGACGAGTGGCCTTGATAGGCATCCCCGGACTGGAGTGGAGCGACATCGACCAGGCCCAGACCCCCAACCTCTGGCGCCTGATGTCAGAGGGCTCATCGGCGTCGCTCTCCACCCGCACCGTGCCGCCTTCAGGCCGCGGCATCACCTGCCCCATCGCCGGCTGGCTGACGGTCTCCGCAGGCCAGCGAGCCGGTACGCCGGACGAGGGCTGCCCTGCCCCGCCCACCCCGCAGCAGAACGGCGAGGGCGCCACGATCCCCGGCTGGAACGCCCTGGCCGCCTACCAGCCGAAGACCGGGTACGCCGCCCGCATCGGCACGCTGGGCCAGATCGTCGCGGACGGAGGCGGCAAGGTGGCCGCCATCGGGCCGGGCGCCGCACTGGCCGCCGCCGACAAGTCCGGAAATATCACCAAATACGCCCCCACCCCTTCCGCGCTCGGCGACCCGGCTCCGTACAGCCTGATCGTCTTCGACGTCCCCGACCTCGCCACCGCCTGGGCGAAGCAGCCCCGCGACGAGTACGGCATCCCCACCGGCCTCCCCGTCGCCGCCCGCAAGACCGCCGCCGCCGAGGCCGATCGGCGCATCGGCGACCTGCTCGCCCTGCTCCCTCCCCGCACCACGATCCTGCTGGCCGGCATTTCCGACATCACCCCGAACGCCCACCTCCACGTCGCCATCGCCACCGGCCCCTCCCCGGACGGCTCCGCGTACCGCCACGGCTATCTCACCGCCACCTCCACCCGCCAGGACGCCCTCGTCACCATCAGCGACCTCACCGCGACCGCCATCCAGGCCCTGGGCCTGACCGCCCCCCGCGAGGTCGTCGGCCGCCCCTGGCAGTCCGGCGCCCCCGCCCCCGCAACCCCCGCCGAGGTGGTCACCGAGCTGGCGGGCGAAGACCTGGCCAGCCAAGTGCTCCGCGAGGTCCGCGGCCCGTTCTTCACCGTCCTGGTCACCGCCCAGCTCCTCTTCTACGCCCTGGCCGCCCTGACCCTCCGCCGAAGGAGGCCCGCATCGACGCGAACCACAAAGGCACGCCCAGGGCTTGAGGGGCCGAAGCGATCCCCGATCGCGCCCGAACCCACACCCCCGAGCCCGGCCCCAGCCCAGCCTTCACCCGCAGAAGCATCACAAATCGACACCCCTGGGGAGTCGCCTGGCTCTCTGAAAGCCCAGCCATCCCCTGCCGGCATCCCGGCCGACCAGGCGCGCCCCCGCCCCCAGCGCACAGACAGCACCCGGGACGAACCAGCTCCGGCCGAACCGACAGGACCAGCACAACCCACCGGCACGACCGAACCGACAAGACCAGCACAACCCACCGGCACGACCGAGCGGACCTCAACCTCGGCCACCACCGGCAACCCGGCAAGCGGCTCGAAACTCCTGAAGTCCGTCCAGGTCGTGGCCGTGGTCAGCGGAGCGATCGCCGTCTCGACGTTCCTGGCCCAGCTCATCCCCTGGTGGACGTTGCCGGTGCCCATGCTGTCGGTGATCGTCACGATCCTCGGCATCGCCGTGCTCATCACCGCCGTGGCGTTCGCCGGCCCCTGGCGCGCTCACGTGCTCGGCCCGCTGACCACCGTCGCCGCCATCACCTCCGTCGCGCTCCTCCTCGACGTCATGACCGGCTCGACGCTCCAGGTGAACGCCGTGAGCGGCTACGAGCCCGTGACCGGCGGACGCTTCTACGGCTTCAGCAACATCGCCTTCGCCATCTACTCCACCGGCACCATCCTCGGCCTGGCCGGGATCGCCCACTGGCTGCTCGGCAAGAGGATGCCGAGGGCCGTGGTCGTGACGCTGTGCGCCGCGTACGGCGGATTCGCGGTGTTCGCGGACGGATGGCCCTCCTGGGGTGCGGACTTCGGCGGCGTGCCGGCGTTCGTGATCGGCCTGGCCGTCTTCCTGATCCTGCTCTCCGGTAAGCGGGTGTCGCCGCTGCGGCTCCTGCTCGTGGGGCTGGCCGGGGCGGCGCTCGTCGGCGTGCTGTCGGTGATCGACTGGCTGCGTCCGGAGTCCCAGCGCACCCACCTCGGCGCGTTCGTCCAGCAGATCATCGACGGTGAGGCGTGGACCGTCGTCGGCCGCAAGTTCGCCGCGATGGTCGGCGTGACCGTCGGCAACTGGTCGCTGACCCTCCTCTCGCTGGTGGCGCTGGCCTTCCTCTTCCTGGTGCTGGCCCGTCCTTCGCGCTGGGGCGTCGCGGCGCTCGGCCTCACGTACCAGATGGCGCCGACGCTCAGAGCGGGCCTGTTCGGCGCCCTCGCGTGCGCGCTGATCGGCTTCCTCATGAACGACTCCGGCATCGCCATCCCCGCCATGGCCCTGACCGTCGCCGTGCCGCTCACGCTGGCCGCCTGCGTTCGCGCCCTGCAGCTCGCCACGCCCACACCACCAGCGCCACCGTCAGAGCCAGCAGCGCCCAGCCGATCTGCGGCCTGACCACCGTGCGCAGCCATTCGAGGTCTTCGGGCTGCCCTTCGACCCTGGCGGGCAGGTACGCCAGCGACAGCGCCAGCAGGTGCGCCACCACGAGCCCGTCCAGCGCGGACGCCCCCACGAGCACCAGCATCCCGAGCGCCAGCCCGTCGTACCAAGGCAGGATGTAGGGCGTCGCGAACAGGTACGCCACCACCAGCGCCATGGCCACAACCGGCGCCTCCAGCCCTCCACCCGCGGAGACCACCTCCGGCCCGGCGGCCCGAGACGACCACCCGAGAAGGCGAGGGAACGAAAGGCGGCCGGCCAACGACCCGTGCCGCCGCGAAGTCGCAGCAGAACCCTCCGACGGCTGCGAAGGCACCACGCCGTCCTGCGGAGACGAGGCCGGATCCGGCGGAAGCGCAGCAGACTGTTGCGGGAGCGCAGCGGCGTCTTGAGACGGCGGCGCGGCAAGGCCGTCCTGCGGGGGAAGAGCAACGGCGCCTTGAGAGGGCGGCGCGGCAAGGCCGTCCTGCGGGGGAAGGGCAACGGCGCCTTGGGAGGAGGCCGGAGCAGGGGCTTGCGAGGCCGGAACAGGGGTCGGCGGGGACGGAGCGAGGTGCCGTGGAAGCGGACCACCGGCGCTCGTCCATCCCGTACGTACGGCCAACCGCAGCAGCGACCAGGCGATGAGCGCGAGCACCAGCAGGGACCCGACCTGGATGGGCCCCCGATACGCGCTCCCCGTGCCCACGATGGCCTGTAGCCAGCCCTGCACGAGCTTCCAGAACGACGCGTGGGAGATCGCCTTGCTCGTACGGGTGATCGGCGCGAGGGCGTCGAGGCCGACGATGGCGTACCCGATGACCACCACCGCGACCGCGCAGCCCGCCATGAGCGCCAGGCGGCCGGGGCGGCGGCGGAGCTCCCAGGCGGGGCCGAGCGCGACGAGACCCGCGTTCACTTTGATCGCCACGCCGAGCCCGAGCAGGACCCCAGAGCTTGCGGGACGGCCTCTGGCCAGCAGGGCCGCGACCATGCACGCGATGGCGAGGGTGTCGACGTGCATGCCGGCGACGAGGTGGTAGAGCAGCAGCGGGTTGGCCGTCCACAGCAGCGCCGCTCGCAGCCGCCTGCGGGGGTCGTGCCGGGTGAAGCGGTCGATGAGCAGCCCGGTCGCGATGAACGCCGCCGCGTTGAACAGCGCCAGGACGAACATCGTCAACCGGACCGAGTCGCCGCCTATCCAGCTCGCCACCGCCTGGAGAGCCGTGGCGACCGGCCCGTAGACGCTCGGCTCCTCCCTCCAGGGCTCCTCGACGGCGTCCGCTATGGGATCGCCCGGGAGGTCCGTCGCGCCGTGTGTGTACGGGTTGAGCCCCAAGGTGACCATGCGGCCGTAAGCGGCGTAGTTGAGGTGGTCACCGGAGCCCGATGGCGGCAGGAACGCCAGAACGGCGGCCGCCACGCACCCGATGATCACCAGGGTCTTCGGGCTGGGGAACGCCCCCAGAGATCGAAGCACCCCCTTGGACGGACGCTCGGAGCTGGGAGCGGACGGTGACCCAGGGGCGGGAGTGGATGGGTGCCCGGCGGCTGGAGGGCTGTGGGAGTCGCCGCTTTCCGAAAGCGCCGGCAGGGCCGCCAGAAGCCCCAGGCCGCCCAGCGACAAGGCCGCCACCGCCAGGACGATGACGAGGTGGGGCTCAGGGGCCGCCGCCAGGGAGTAGGGCGGCTGCCAGGCAGGGCCGGTGAGCGCGGGGACCATCGCCGACGGGCCCAGGAGCCCGATGGTGATGGTCAGCAGGATCGAGGCGGCGATCGCCACCATGGCCGGCCCGGCCAACCGGCCTCGTCCCTGTCTGCGCCGCGCATCCGAAGTCACCGGGAAATTCCAGCACACCCGCAGCACGGCTCCCGCCCGCACGGCTCCGTCTGTGGATAACACCCACCCTGTGGACAACCCCCACCCCGGCAGGAGACCACGAGGGCTACGGCGGTGCGCCGCTCGCCGACAAGATCGGGGTGCCGCCGAACACGAGCGGCGCGGACCACGGGCGGTCGGACCCGCGGCAGGCTACTCGCCCGTCAGACCGTCCACAGCCTCCCGGATGAGATCCGCGTGCCCGTTATGCCGCGAATACTCCTCGATCATGTGCACCAGAATCCACCGCAGGCTGGGCGCCCGCCCGTCCGGCCACTTCCGCCGGGCGAGCTGGTCGAGCCCGCCGCCACCGGCCAGCGCCTCGTCCAGGAGCTTCCTGGAACGCTCGACGGCGTCCTCCCACAGGCTGCGGAGTTCCTCAGGGGAGTCGGAGGCGGCCGAGTTCCAGTCCCAGTCACGGTCGGCCTTCCAGTCGACCGTGCTCCACAGCGGCTGGCCCTCCCGGTCGTGCAGCATGCGGGCGAACCAGTGGTCCTCCACGTACGCGAGATGCTTGAGCATCCCCCGAGCGTCATCGTCGACGCCCCCACGGTGGCGTTCAGGCCCGCGGAGTCGAGGCCGGCGCACTTCCAGGCGAGGGTCGCGCGGTGGAACTCCAGGTAGCCCACCAGCATGCCGAGCTCGTCGCCGGCAAGGGGAGGTTCGGGACGGCCGTGCTCGTCTGTGTCGGTCATGGGCGGCAAGTGTAGGGGTTACGCCAGGCCGACCGCATTTCAACGCTTGGGACGAAGTTTGTCCAGATTTTGAACGACCACCGGCTCCCTCACCGCGAGCGCCCGCGCGACGTCACGGAGCTGGCGTGCCCGGTGGAGCTGGGAGCGCCAGTCGGTGCCGGTGGCGCGGTGGGCCATGTCGACCTCGACCTCCTTGACGCGGAACCCCTTGCGCAGCAGGTCGATCGTCAGCGCCGTCTCCACCCCGAACCCATGCGCCAGCGGGCGCGCCGCCTCGAAGGCCGCCCTGGTCAGGCAGCGCTGGCCATTGAGCGGCTGGGTGGCGTCGAACCCGGTGGCCCGGCGGATGCCCTCCTTGGACAGGCGGACGACTAACCCGTGACCGCCCAGCTTCACCCTGGTGGTGAAGACGGCGATGGTCATGTCGGCCTCGCCCGCGCGTACGGGCTCGATGAGCGGCGCGGCGGCCTGAGCGGTGTCGCCCAGATCGGCGTCGAGGAACAGCAAGTGGCGGGGGGAGTCGTCCTCATCGAGGAGGCGTACGGCCTCGGCCCCCGTCTCCATGGCGGCGGCCTTGCCGCGGTTGCGGCTGTGCCTGACGACCCGCGCGCCGGCCGCGCGCGCGATCCTGCCGGTCTGGTCGCGCGAGCCGTCGTCGACGACCACGACGAGATCGACGCCGGGCAGGGCCGCGGCGGCCTTGACGGTGGCGGCGATGCGGTCCGCCTCGTCGGCGGCCGGGATGATGACCGCCGTGTCACCGCTCATCGAGCCGCACCTCCTTCGGACGCGGCGCAGCCGCGATCGCGTTCTCTCATGATCCCTCGGTGATGAGGAACTCCTGCGGCACCTCTTCGTGCACGGTGAAGACCGAGTCGAGCCCGGTGACCTGCAGAATCTTCCGTACGGCGGGACGCGGCGCGGCGACCTCGAGCGTCCCTCCCTGCTCTTTCATCCGCTTGAGCGCCGAGAGCAGGACGTTCATCCCCGTGGAGTCGCAGAAATCCACGGCGGACATGTCGATGACCACCCGGCTAGGCCCCTCCTGCAGCAGCCGAGTGAACTCGGACTGCAGGTGGGGCGCCGTGTAGAGGTCGATTTCCCCGGTGACGGCGACGAGCGCGCACCCGGCATGTGATCGAGTCGAGACCTTGAGCTCCACATGGGCAGGCTAGCGGCGCTGAGGCTTCCGGTCACGTTGTCACGCCGATAGGGCAAGCACAGGTTTTTGTCCTCCGTTTGGGCTCCATGAAAACGGAGAGTACGCGAAGCTTGACAGCGTGACACCGGAACCGCCACCGCTTCACGGAGAGGGAGGGGCTGGGGCAGCAGCGACGAGCCCCGGATCGATGAACGCCGACGAACCCGAAGATCCTCAGCGTCAGGGCCTCCGCGAACGCCTGGAGACCATCCTCATCACCACAGAGAAGGCGACCTCATGGCAGAAGGAAGCAGGGCACCTGCGCGGCCTGGTGAACCATGAGGGCTACGTCCCCATCCGCGCCCGCCTCGCGCTCGAGGACCTGGAGTTCCTGGCCGGGGCGCGTACGGAGCTGCTCAGGTTCGCCGAGCTCGGGCTGAGGCTGCTCGACCTGCATCAGCCGCGTGATGCGGGGGGCATCACGAGCGACGCCGCGCATCCGATCCTGCGCTGCAGGAGCTGCATGTGGCGCTGGCCTTGCCCGACGTTCCGGGCGATGTCGGAGTCGTTCGGCCGCGACCTCTTGGACGGCGCCTGAAGCCGGGTGCCCGACATGCCCGAGCCGGGGTCGAACGCCCGAACCGGGCCGCGGAATGCGCCTGAGCCGGGCGAGCGTCCGGCAGGCGGGTCGCAGCGGCATCCGACGCGCCCGTGCGGTCCCGGCCTGTCGAGGGCTCAGCCGACCAGAGGGAGGCGGATTTCGAAGCGGCAGCCCGGTCCGTCGTTGACCACGCCGATCTCCCCGTCGTGCGCCTCCACGATCCCCTGCGCGATGGCCAGCCCCAGCCCGGCGCCGCCGTCGGCGGTGGGCGTACGCGCGGCCTCCCCGGAACGCCACCTCGAACACCCGCGGCAGGTCCTCCTCGGGGATCCCGCCGCAGCAGTCGCTGACCGACAGGCAGGCCATCCCCGACTCGACCGCCGCCCTCAGCACCACGGGTCGGTCGGACGGGGTGTGCCTGATGGCGTTGACCACGAGGTTGCGCAGGGCGCGTCCCAGGGCTCCGGCGTCGGCCTCCACGGGCACGGCCTCCGCGGCCTCGGCGGTGAGCACGACCCCCTTGGCCCTGGCCAGCGGCTCGGCCACGGCGAGCGTGTCGGCGACCAGGTCGGCGAGGCCGATGCGCGACCGCGACAGCCGCAGCGCCCCGGCGTGGATGCGCGACAGCTCGAACAGGTCGTCCACCATCGCCGACAGCCGCTCCACCTCCACCTTGATCTGCCGGTGGTAGCGCCTGATCGTCTCGGGGTCGGTGACCACGCCGTCCTCAAGGGCCTCGGCCATGGCGCGCATGCCGGCCAGCGGCGTACGCAGGTCGTGGCTCACCCACGCCACCAGCTCCCGCCGCGCCCCTTCCAGTGCCTGCTCCCGCGCGTACGCCTCCTCCAGCGTGTTGGCGATCGTCTGCAGTTCGGCGGGCAGCCCGCTCGGCGCGGCGAAGGGCAGGTCGCGTACGGCCGCCACCAGCCGCCTGCTCTCCTGGACCACCCGCCGGGCCAGCACGAACGCCACCCCCAGCCCCACGAGCCCGCCGACGGCCACCACGCTGAGCACGAAGTCCTTGGTGGGCCCCTCGATGATCATCATGTCGATGATCGCCACCACGCCCGCCAGCGTGGCCGCCACCGCGACCACCACGACGACGGCCATCATCACGCCGATCGACCGGGTGCGCAGCCGCCACATCAGCCAGATGCCCGCCAGCGCGATGAGCAGCCCCAGCCCGGCGGTGACCGCCATGACCATGGGCAAATCGCCAGGACGAGGCATCAGGGGCCCTCCAGGGGCTCACAGCCGGGCATCGCGGGCTCGGCGCCTCGCCGGGGCATCAGGGGCCCGTAGCCGGACATCAGGGACTCTCCAGAGGCTCGTACCGGTACCCGACACCCCACACCGTGACGATCCTCCGCGGTTCCGTCGGGTCGGGCTCGATCTTCTCCCGCAGCCGCCGTACGTGGACGGTCACGGTGGACGAGTCGCCGAACGACCACCCCCACACCTGGTTGAGCAGCGCCGCGCGGCTGAACGCCTGCCGCGGGTTGCGCATGAGGTAGGCGAGCAGGTCGAACTCGCGGGCGGTGAGCAGCACCTCGTGGCCGCGCAGCCGTACCTCGTGAGCCCCGACGTCCACCACCAGGTCGCCGTCGCGCAGTACGCCGGTGCCGCCGGTGACGGAGGCGCCGCGCGCCCGCCGCAGCACGGATTGCACGCGCAGCGCCAGCTCGCGGGGGCTGAACGGCTTGGTGACGTAGTCGTCGGCGCCGGTCTCCAGCCCCACGACCCGGTCGATCTCCTCGCCGAGCGCGGTCAGCATGATCACGGGGACCGGCCAGCGCTCCCTGAGCCGCCGGCACACCTGGAGACCGTCGATCTTGGGCAGCATGAGGTCGAGGACCATGAGGTCGGGCGGGTTGGCGAGCGCCCTGCGCAGCGCCTCGGCGCCGTCGCCGACGCACTCCACCTCGTGGCCGTTGCGCTCCAGATAGCGCGCCACGACCTCGGACACCGTGGGATCGTCGTCCACCACCAGGATGCGCGTGTTCACGCCTTCACGGTAAGGCCACCCTGCCGGAAACAGTGGGGTACGTCATGGCTTCGTAAGGGTCGCGGATCATGCCCTGAAGACGTACCGTAACTGCATGGGTAAAGTCGTGATGCTCGTTCTGGGCACCCTGCTCGGTCTCTTCGTGCTGTTCACCTTCATCCTGCCGATGCTGGTGGGCCTGATCAAGCTCGCGCTGATCATCGGGGTGATCGCCCTCATCGTGTTCGTCGCCGTCACCGTCGTCGGCAAGACCTCGCGCTCCACCTGATGCAGCTGCTGTTCGACCCGTGGCTGGTGGGGATCACCATGGTGGTGATCCTGCTGCTGGCCACGTGGGCGGCCGCGCTGCTGCCCGCCCTGCACGGGGAGCCGCTGGGCTTTCCCCTGTCCTACGCGCGCCGCACGGCCTTCCAGCGGCTGCGCGATCCAGACGCGGCCGGGCGTCCGCGTCCCCGCGCCCCTTAGGCGCGCCCCGCTTCTCGACGTGCACACGTCGGACGGGGCTTTCGGCGCTTCTCCACGCTTTCGGCGCATGTAAGCGCTTCTCGGCGCTTCTCGGCTTCCCCGCGCTCTCGGCTTTTCGGCGCTTCTCCGCGCTACTCGCCGCGTTTCCGCGCTTTCCGCGCCTTCCGCGCTTCTCCGCGCTCCGCGACCCCGTCGAGCGGGGCTTGCTCGGCATGACGAGCGAGCCCGTCGTCATCACCCCGCTGCAACGGGCCCTCTTCGCTGATGGGAAACCCGCCGAACGGAGTCCCTTCTGCCGAAAGGAAACCCGTCCAACGGGGTCCCCTTCGCTCAAAAGGAATCAGGGTTCATGATCGACTCTCTTGTCACGCTCATCATCGACGCCTCAGGCGGCAGTGCCGCGCTCGGCATCGTGCTGTTCACCCTGGCCGTACGCCTGACGCTGCTGCCGCTCAACGTCCGCCAGGCCCGTACGGCGAAGATCCGCGAACGCCTCGCCCCCAAGCTCCGCGAGCTGCGCGAGCGTCACCGGCGCGACCCCGAGCGCCTGCACAGGGAGATGACCGCCCTCTACGCCAAGGAGGGCTCGTCGCCGTTCGCCGGCATCCTGCCGTCGCTCGCCCAGCTGCCGTTCCTGTGGCTGATGTACCGGGTGGCCACGCATCCCACGGCGCTCGCCGGGCACACCCTGTTCGGGGCTCCGCTCGGGGAGCAGCTGGCCGGAGTCATCGCTCATTTCGGTCTGGTCAGCGCACCGGTTTTGGTCTTCGTATCGGTCATCGCGCTGGTCATCGTGGTGGCGTGGCTCTCCGCCCGCCAGATCAAGATCACAGAGGAGCAGCCGGAGCCGTTGAGGAGGATCATGCCGCTGCTGCCGTACGGCTCTGTGCTGGCCGCGCTCGTGCTGCCGCTGGCCGCCGGGCTCTATCTGCTCGTCTCCACGGCGTGGGCCACGGGCGAGCGCGCCGTGCTGGCTAGCCGGCCTCTCTGAGCGCCGCGACCTGCCCGTTCACCTTGTTGCTCGGTGCGGGCAGGATCGCCCACACGGTCGTGGTGTCACCGTCGTGCCTGACCCCCCAGCTCTCGGCGACGTACTCCACGATGCCGAGCCCCCGCCCCCCGAGCGAGGACAGCGTCGGCAGGCCCGCTCGGGGCTCGGTGGCCGCGCCGCCGTCGCTGACCGCCACCTCGATGTGATCGTCGCTGCACAGCCACGCCACCCGCACCATGCCCGACGGCAGCGGATGCGCGTGCCGCAGCGCGTTGCTCAGCAGCTCGCTCACCACGAGCACGGCATCGTCGATGGCCGAGGTGAAGACCCCACTGTCCTGCAGATCAGTGCTCAGACGCTGGCGGGCAACGGCAACGCTGGACGGCGCGTACGGCAGCAGCACCACGCTTGACACACCCACCTCCCCGTTCCCTGTGCCCCCCGCGGGAACACTCCCCGGTACGACCGAAATGCCCCGTTACTCGATCCCAGAAACCGCATCTCGATCACAGCTTGTACACATTGGAAGATAGATCAGCGCAACCGTGACCACCTCGTTACCGCATCGGTGTGTCGGATCCGATAGAGGAAGAGGCCCGCAGAACGAGCCGCATTCTGGTGCCCCCTCCCGGTCTCGGATGCGCGCTCACATCTCCCCCCTGTGCACGAGCGAGGCTGCGGACGATGTAGAGACCGAGCCCCACTCCACCAAACCGTCTCCGGTCGCCGCTGTCCACCTGGACGAAGCGTTCAAATATGCGTTCGCGGTCAGGAGGGGCGATTCCCACTCCCTCGTCGTCCACGACGACGACCACGTTGTCGTCCTCAGGCCAGGCCGCCACACTGATCAGCCCGCCCTTCGGCGAGTACTTGAAGGCGTTCTCCAGCAGCTGCCCCAGCAGGATGTCCGTGGCCAGCGCGTCGCCCAGCACGCGCGGCAGTCCTTCGGGGACGTCCACCTCGACCCGGTGCCGGTCCGACAGCTCGGGCAGCCCCAGCGTGGCCGCCACGATGCGCTCCCGCAGGTCGAACTCCTCGATGCGGACCTTCAGCTCGTCGGCGCCCGCCCGCGCGCCGAGCAGCAGGTGGTCCATGAGCACGCCCAGCGACTTCGCGCGCTCGGCGATCGTGTGCACGGCCGAGCGGCGGGCCTGGTCGGTCATGGCGTCCCAGCGCGAGTCGAGCGTGCTGGCGAAGCCCCGCACGATGGTGATCGGGGTGCGCAGCTCGTGGCTGGTCGTGGCCAGGAACAGGTCCTTGGCCTCCTCCAGTTCCTTGGCCGCCGTCACGTCGCGGAAGTCGACGACCACCTCGCCGGTCTCCTCGATCTGCGCGCTCACCACGTCGAGCCAGCGGCCGTTGTCGAGCTGGAAGGTGCCCTTCTCACCGGCCTTGGGCAGCGGGAACGGCGGCGGCCCCCCGATGACGGACTCCGCGGGCAGCGCTGTCAGCTCGGCGGCGGCCGGGTTCCAGCGCACCACGTTGCCCTCCTGGTCGAGCACCGCGATGCCGTCGGCGCTCGCGTCGAACACGGCCCGCTCGTGCGCCCGCTGCCGCACCGCCTCCTGGTAGGCGACCGCGTTGCCGACCGCGATGCCGGCGTGCCCGGCCAGCAGCTCCAGCAGCTCCAGCTCCAGGTGTCCGGGGGTGCGCCGGGCGAACAGGGCGTACAGGGCGCCGTACGGCCGCCCGCCCACGGCCGCGAGCCCCAAAGCGATCGTGTGCAGCCCCTTCAGCCGCGCCCACACCAGGTCGTCGAGCCCCTCGGACTGCAGCAGCACGGTCTTGCCGGTGCGTAAGAGCTTGTCCACCAGGCTCGTCCGCAGGTCGGTGGTGATGCCTCTGATCGCCTCGGGAAGCTGGTACGTGCTGACCAGCCGCAGCTTGTCACCCTCGATGAGGACGAACCCGCCCGCGTCCGCCCCGGTCAGCTCGGTCAGGCTGGCCGAGATGCGGTCGAGCACGGCGGGCAGCTCAAGCTCGGAGTTGATGTCGCCCACGACGTCGGTGAGCCGGGCGACCAGGCGGGCCCTGCGCGCCATGCGGTGCTCGGCCACCTCGTCGGCCCTGGCGGGGTGGTAGGCGCACACGTCGCCGGCCACGGCGCTGCCCAGGCGCAGGGCGCTGATGTCCACCCGCAGGTCGAGCACCCGGCCGTCGGCGTGCAGGCGCTTGGTGCGCAGCGAGACGGGCTCTCCCGTGCGTACGCGCTCGAGCACCGCGTTGTGCTCGGCGGTCAGCTCCTCAGGCACGATCGGCGCGCGGCGTCCGAGCAGCTCGTCGGCGCTCCAGCCGAACATGCGCTCGGCGGCGGCGTTCCACACCAGGACGCTCTGGTCGCGGTCGAGCGCCACGATGGCGTTGGGCGAGCTGGCGAGCGCCGCACGAGCGATCTCATCGTCACTACCGGCCCATTCGTCCCCCACCACTCCATAGTGCATGTGGCGCGGTGGGTGCGTCGGGCGATCCGTCCGATACGCTGCGGTCACGGTGATTCCCGGCAGGTGGGAGGGTGAGGGGTATGTCGAGCAACGATCTCGATGCCCTGTTGCGAGTGACCTCCAGCACCTATCGGGGCGAGACCCCACCCGACATCGCGTTCGGCACCTACGACGGCGCGGTGGGCAGGCTGGTGCTGGCGGTGACCGCCAAGGGCATCGTGGCGTGCAGCTATGAGGCGGAGAACGACGTGTTCGAGCGGGTCACGCGGCATCTGGGCCAGTTCATCGGGCCCGACTCGCGCCGGCTCGACCCGGTGCGCAGGGAGCTCGACGCGTACTTCTCCGGGCGGCTGCGCGCGTTCGCCACGCCGGTGGACCTGACCCTGGCCACGCCATTCGCGCGTACGGTGCTGCAGAAGACCATGGCGGTCCCCTACGGCACCACCACGACGATCGAGCGGATCGGGGAGAGCATCGGCAGGCCGCGCGCGCTGCGGGCGATCGGCAACGCGCTGGCCTCCAACCCCGTCTGCGTGATCGTGCCCTGCCACCGGGTGCTGCGCGAGGACGGCGAGCTCGGCGACTACCCGGGCGGCGCGGCGGCCAAGCAGCATCTGCTCAACGTCGAGCGGCGCGCGATCGCTGGATGAGCCCGATGAGCAGCGTGATCAGGGCGGCCACCAAGGCGCCGCCCAGCGCGCCGTTCATCCACGGCTCCCGTACGAAGCCGAGCGCGTCGCGCACACCGGCCCACCAGCCGTCCCACGCGGGGAAGGTCGGCGTCGAGGTGGTCAGCCAGTACGCGGCGAAGCCCAGCGCCCACGGCACCAGCATCGACCAGCGCGAGGGGGCGTCCTCGGCGGTGTTCCAGCCCTCGCCGCGGCGCAGCACGAAGTAGTCGACCGCGAGCACCGCGAACATCGGCACGAACACGGCGCCGATCACGCCGAGGAACACGCCGTAGGAGTTCACGTCCGCGAACAGCGCGATCACGATCGTGACCACGCCGATGGCGGTCGACAGGATGCGCCGGTCCACCCGCGGCATGAGGTTCTGCAGCGACATCGTGGTGGAGTAGACGTTGGCGAACGACTGGTCGGTCTCGCGCAGCACGAGGATGCCGAAGAACAGCGCGCCGAGCGGCACCGCGACGAACGGGTTGAACACCGTCGTCTGGTCGGCCAGCACGCCGTCCGCGCCCGCCAGCGCCACCGCGTAGACGCCCAGCCCCAAGCAGGCCACCTGGGCCAGCGTGTAGCCGCCGACCACGCCGGTGAACGCGGCCCGGCCCGAGCGCGAGTGCCGGGCGAAGTCGGCCGCCATCGGCACCCACGACACCGACAGCGCGATCACGTAGTCCACGGCGGCGGGGAAGGCCGTCCAGCTCCCGCCCTCGGGCGACGGGGCCTCGCGCAGGAAGAACACCGTGAACCAGATCATCGCCACGATCACGCCGACCGTGACGTAGCGGCGCAGCAGCCGGATCGAGCCGAGCGGCCAGATGGTCAGCGCCGCCGTCAGCACGCCCGCCACGATCACCCACACCTGGTACGGAACCGCCGGGAAGATCGCGCCCGCGCCCTTGGCGATCACCCAGAGCTCGAAGGCGCCCCAGCCGATCATCTGGATGATGTTCAGCACCGTGGGCACGTAGGAGATCCGGGCGCCGAACAGCCCGCGCAGCAGCACCATCGCGGGCTTGCCCGTCCGCGTGCCGGGGACGGCCGACAGGCCCACCATGGCGGTGCCGATGAGGCTGCCCACCACGGTGGCGATCAGCGCCGCCGCCAGCGTCAGCGGGGCGTTGCCCAGCGGATCGAGCAGCAGCAGGGCTCCGGAGAAGCCGAGCAGGCTGACCCCGAGATTGGCCCAGAGCGCGCCCTGATCGAGCACGCCCAGGGTCTTGGGGGCCTCTCCATCAAGGGTCAGCGGCACTTCTTCGACGCCGTGCGACATCGCACACTCCCTACGCCGGCATTACCCGGACAGGTTCAGGCGGTCGGCAGCGGATGGTTGTGCTGCCCTCTCAGCCCGGCGACCCCGAGCTCCCGCGACGATCTGTAGTTTGCGCCCCAATGATGCCTCAATGGCGACTAATTCGCCATAGTGGGCGACTTATGCCACAAAAGGCTCCTGTCCCGTCTCGCTGACCATCGGCCGCCGCGCCGCCTCCCACGACTGCATGCCGCCGCCGACGTTGACCGCCTCGCGCCCGAGCTGGTTGAGCCAGGCCGCGACCTGCAGGGAACGGCCGCCCACCCGGCACACGACGTAGATCGTGCGGTCGTCGGGGACCTCGTCCACGCGCCCCTGGATCTGCGTCATCGGGATGTGAACGGCCTGCGGCGCGTGGCCCGCCAGCCATTCCTCCTGCTCGCGGACGTCGAGCAGGTAAGCGTCTGCGGGTACGGCACTGGCCTCGATCTCAGGAACGGTCATGACTCCATCATGGCCTGCGCGAGGCGGTGCACCCGCCGCCTGTCCCGCCTACTTGAGCAGGCGGGACAGGCGGCGGTCGGCCAGCGGTTTGCCGCCGGTCTGGCAGGTCGGGCAGTACTGCAGCGAGGAGTCGGCGAACGACACCTCCC
Source organism: Nonomuraea fastidiosa (assembly GCF_042751225.1). Taxonomy (NCBI): domain Bacteria; kingdom Bacillati; phylum Actinomycetota; class Actinomycetes; order Streptosporangiales; family Streptosporangiaceae; genus Nonomuraea; species Nonomuraea fastidiosa. The sequence goes on along the minus strand of NZ_CP170570.1, from coordinate 3,130,465 downwards.
TGATCGTGTCGCCGCACACGTCGCAGGACTGCCCCGTACGGTTGTGCACCCGCAGCCCCGACTTCTTCTCCGCCTTGAGGTCCTTGGCCGCAAGGCCGCGAGCCCGCTCGACCGCGTCGCGCAGCGTCGTCACGATGGCCTCGTGCAGGTCGGCGATCTGCGCGTCGGTCAGCGTGGCGGCGATCTTGAACGGCGACATCTTCGCCGCGTGCAGCACCTCGTCGGAGTAGGCGTTGCCGATGCCGGCGATCACCTTCTGGTCGCGCAGCAGGCCCTTGATCTGGGTGCGCTTGCCGCCGATGATGCGCTTGAGCGCCTCGACGGTGAACGACTCGGCGAGCGGGTCGGGGCCGAGGGCGGCGATGCCCGGCACATCGTCCGGATTTTTCGTGACATAGACGGCTAGGCGCTTCTGCGTCCCCGCTTCCGTCAGCTCGAACCCCGGCGCCAGGCCCTCCTCGTCGGGCGCCAGCCGCACGCGTACGGCCAGCGGCCCCTTGCCGGGCCGCACCGGCTTCGCGCCCGACAGGTCGTCGCGCCAGCGCAGCCACCCCGCGCGCGCCAGGTGGATGACCAGGTGCAGCCCGTCGCAGTCGAGGTCGAGGAACTTGCCGTGCCTGGCCACGCCGGTCACGGTCAGCCCGTTGAGCGCGGTGACCGGCGGATCGAACGTCTTCAGCGCCTGGATGGCCACCACATCGACCCCCGCGATCGCGCGGCCCACCGCCCGCTCGCGCAGAAAGTGAGTGAGGGACTCCACCTCGGGAAGTTCGGGCATGCCCCCAGCGTACGTCCCGCCCGGGGCTGTCCCCGGCACGCGCGGAAAACCGTCGGTCCACGTGGTGGGGACCTTGACGCCGTACGGCTGCCCCGGCACGCGCGGAAAACCGAAGAGACCACACGGCCCTCCGGCCCCGGAACCTGAGCACGGCACCCCGGGCTTCGGCGGTTGAGGGCGGCGCCCTGAGTCCGGGACCTGAGCGCGGCGCCCTCAGCCCCGAAGCCCGGACGGGGGTGCCCGGGGTCCCGGACCTGAGCGAGGTGGTCAGTTGGAGTCGACGACGTCCTTCGGCACCGGCCGGTCTTCCTTGATCGCGTTGAACAACGCCAGCGCCTTGGGCCGGTCCCACTTCACCGCCGCGCCGCTGGGCACGGTCTCGTTGCCCCCGAACGGCACCACCGTGGTCACCGGGCTGTCGCCCATGGCCAGCCCGAGCGAGAGCATGTCGAACGCGCCCGTGCCCGTGTCGACCTCGACCGCGTCGGTGGCGCTGGCCGCCAGCGGGATCGCGGTGAACGGGTTGAACAGCACCCCGGGGCTCGCGGCCTTCTTCACGACCGCGCTGAGGAACTGCCGCTGCCGCTTGGTGCGCTCGTAGTCGGGTAGCGCGCCGCCCTTGCGGGTGCGCACGTAGCCGAGCGCCTGCGCGCCGTTGAGCGTCTGCACGCCCTTCTTCAGCTTGAGCCCGGCCTTGGGGTCGTTGACGGCGGCCCGTACGTTGATCTCGACCCCGCCGACGGCGTCGACGATGTCGACGAACCCGGCGAAACCGATCTCCATGTAGTTGTCGATGTGCACGCCGGTGGCGTTCTCGATGGTGCGCACCAGCAGCTTGGGCCCGCCGAAGGCGTAGGCCGCGTTGAGCTTGTCGCGCCCCCTGCCGGGGATGGTGACGGCGGAGTCGCGCGGCAGGCTGACCAGCGTGGGCGGGTCGTCGGTCTCGGGGATGTGCAGCAGCATCATCGAGTCCGTACGCTGCCCCGCGGCCCGCCCGGTCGCCAGCTTCTTGCGCTGGGCGGCGGTCAGGCCCTTGCGGCTGTCGGACCCGACGAGCAGCCAGTTGGTGCCCGGCGTGTCGGCGGGCCGTCCCTCGTAGTCGTCCAGCACCCCCTCGATGCCCGTCAACCGCGAGTCGATCCAGAAGTACATCCCGATGCCGGCGATCAACAGCACCACAAGCAAACCGGCGATGATCGCCAAAACGGTCTTGCCGGAGAACCGCGGGCGCGGCACCAGCCCCCAGGGCCGCCGCTCGTCGGAGCCGGAACGCGACCTGAGCGGCCTGATCGGGCTCCTGCCCGACCGCTCACGCCCGTAAATCCGCGAGGACGCCCTGCGCGGCTCGTCCTCGGCGGGACCGGGAGGCACGGGGGCGGGAAGCTTCTGTGTGGGCGCCCCTCCGGGCGGAATGCGCCCTCCAGGCGGAGTCGGCCCACCAGGCGGAGTAGGCCCTGCGGGGGGTATCCGGTGCGCCGGCGCGCCCCCAGAGCGGAGACGGCCGTCACCGGGCCGTGGTGGCAGCGGGCGGCCGTCGCCTGGCGAGCGCATTGCCCGCGTCCGGTCGTCCTCAGACACTTCGCCTCTTCCCTTCACTTGTCATCAACGCTACGTCCCAACCCCGGCAGTCAAGACCTTCCGCCAAGGATTTCCTACGGAAAAGTACGCGGAACCAGCAGAGAGTCACCGCGGAAACATAGATGCCACCCACCATCGTTACGGTTATGGACGACCCCTATCGAAAGGAAGATCGTGTCCGACTCGGACCCGTGTAGTCCCCGCCCGTGCTCGGGCACGGGTTCATCTGAGGACTCACCACGGTGAGCGCCTATCTCGGGCTGCTGGCCCTCCTGCTTCTGACCGCGGCGACCGGCTACTTCGTCGCCCAGGAATTCGCTTTCGTCGCCGCCGACCGCAGCGTCCTGCGCGAGCAGGCCGCGGCCGGCGACACCTCCGCGGAAAAGGCCCTCCAGGTCACCTCCCGGCTCTCCTTCATGCTCTCGGGCGCCCAGCTCGGCATCACGGTGACGGCCCTGCTGGTGGGCTTCCTCGCCGAGCCGGCGATCGCCGCACTCGTACGCCCCTGGCTGAGCGGCCTCGGCCTCCCCGACGCCGCGATCACCGGTGTCTCCGTGGCCACAGGCGTGTTCGTGGCCACGGTCGTGCAGATGGTGTTCGGCGAGCTGGCGCCCAAGAACCTCGGCATCGCCAGGCCGGAGCCGGTGGCCAAGTTCCTGGCCCGCTCGACGCTGGCGTACCTCGCGGTCGTGGGCCCGGTGGTCAGGCTGTTCGACTCGGCCGCCACGGGCCTGCTGAGGCGCGTCGGCATCGAGCCCGTCGAGGAGGTGGAGCACGGCGCGACCCCCGAGGAGCTGTCGCGCATCATCGCGGAGTCGACCCGGGCGGGCGAGCTGCCCGCCCGGCTCTCCGACCTCCTGGAGCGGGCCCTGGAGTTCGGCGACCGCATCGCCGAGGAGATCATGGTGCCGCGCCCCCGCGTGGTGGTGCTGCGCGCCTCACAGCCCATCTCCGACCTGTTGGACGTCATGCGCGACGGCGGACATTCCCGCTATCCGGTGGTGACCGACGACGGCGACGTGGCGGGCGTGACGGGGGTGCGCGAGCTGCTGACCACCGGCGTGGAGGACGGCACGATCGCCGCCATCACGCGCCCCGCGCTGCTGGTGCCCGACTCGCTGCCGCTGCCCGCCGTCCTCGACCGCATGCGCACGGCGCGCGACGACATCGCCTGCGTCATCGACGAGTACGGCGGCCTGGCCGGCGTCATCACGATCGAGGACCTGGCCGAGGAGCTGGTGGGCGAGCTGGTGGACGAGAACGACCCCGAGCCGCAGGGCGCCGTCGAGCACCCGGGCGGCGTCTGGGAGGTCCCCGGCCGGCTGCGCCTGGACGAGGTGGAGCGGGCGACGGGCTTCGCGCTGCCTGAGAGCGACGACTACGACACCCTGGCGGGCCTGGTGCTGGCCAGGCTGGGCCGCCTGCCCGACCCGGGCGACACGGTGACGGTGCCGGTGAGCCAGGACACCGACCCGTTCGCGGACGAGACCGAGGAGCAGTTCGCAGAGCTGACGGTCATCTCGCTCAACCGCAGGGTGCCCGAGTGGGTGCGGCTGACCCCGCTCAACAAGCACGCGGAGGCCACGCCCCGATGAGCCTCATCATCCTCAGCGTGGCCCTGCTGGCCTTCAACGCGCTCTTCGTGGCCGCCGAGTTCGCCTTCGTCTCCTCGCGCCGCCACCGGCTTGAGGAGATCGGCGCGAGCGGCAACCGCCTGGTCAGGATGGCGGCGCGCTCGGCGGCGGGCGGCAGCCGCAGGCTCTCGCTCATGCTCGCGGGCGCCCAGCTCGGCATCACCCTGTGCACGCTGGGCCTGGGCCAGGTGACGGAGCCGGCGATCGAGCACTACCTGGAGCCGGTGTTCGCGGCCGTGGGCATCCCCGAGGCGATGCGCATGCCGATCGCGCTGACGTTCTCGCTGGCCCTGGTGACGTTCCTGCACATGGTGGTGGGCGAGATGGCGCCGAAGAGCTGGGCCCTGACCCACCCGGAGCGCGCGGCCCTGCTGCTGACGTTCCCGTTCAGGGCGTTCACGACGGTGATGCGCCCGCTGCTGTCGGCGCTCAACGCCCTGACGAACGTCACTCTCCATCTCTTCGGCGTCCAGCCGAGAGACGAGCTGGCAACGACGAGAACTCCTCGCCAGCTAGCGATCCTGGTAGGGGAGTCAGGCCGCATGGGCCTGCTGGACAGGGAGGAACACGACCTTCTGACCAGGGCCCTGCGCCTGGGGGACGAGGGCATCGAGCGCCTGATGGTCCCCTTGGAGAAGGTGGTCAAGGTCAAGTCGGAGGCGACGGCAGCCGAGATCAAGAAGACGGCGGCGGGCAGCGCCCACCTGAGACTCCTGGTGGAAGGCCCTAACGGCATAGAGGGCGCCCTACACGTACGGGACGCCCTGCTGAACCCGGGGAGCAAGGCAAAGGACCTCCTCCGCAAGCTCCCCTCACTGCCCTGCACGACACAGGTGCCGGAGGCGGTAACGGCCCTACAGGAACAACGATCCCATTTGGCCCTGGTGACGAACCAGGACCAGAAAATCATCGGAATGGTGAGCCTCACCGACCTGGTGGGCGAACTCTTGGACACAAGGGCCACAAGTGTGACGTAGCTCACAAGAGAGGCAAAGGATACGACTTGGGGCTTGCAAGCACCTTGCAAGCCCCAAGTCGTACCGTGAAGCAGAAAAGAAGACCGGTTCCCCTTGCGCAGAGAGCACCCCTGAGCCAGGGTGAGCACAGCAAAACCAGAGAAGACCAAGCACCGAACCCCGAACTCCGGCCCAAAAGGCCCGCAAGCATCAACTGGGGGTCTGGTGGCGACAGCCCCCAGAAGCGAAGCGTCGGCTGGGGGTCTGGGGGCAAAGCCCCCAGGAGCGCCAGCGACCCCCTGGGGGTCCGGGGGTTACCCCCCGGGCAGACATGACGAGGGGACCCAAGGGAGCAAGCCGATCAAGGCTTGCGACCAGGGTCCCCCAGTCACCGAGTGGGCGAGGAGGGATTTGAACCCTCACGTCCTTTCGGACACACGGACCTGAACCGTGCGCGTCTGCCGTTCCGCCACCCGCCCTTGTGGGTGCGGAAAGAACAGTAGCACGGAACAGCCACTGGTACTGAACCCGGATACGATCGCATAAGACACGGGAGCGGAGGAGCTGGGCGCGGCCGCCCGACGAGCGCCTGTGACACCGTCACGTGGAACGAGCGGAGACCGGGCGCCGATGCGTCTACGGGGCCGCGATCATATGCACGGAGGAAGGGAGGTACCCGGTGGGAGTCCTTCAGCGCTTCGAGCGAAGGCTCGAAGGCCTGGTTGAGGGAGCCTTTGCGCGGGCGTTCAAATCTGACCTTCAGCCGGTCGAGGTCGCCAGCGCGGTTCAGCGGGAGATGGATGAGCGTGCGGCGATCGTCGCTCAAGGTCGCACGCTCGTGCCCAACGATTTCGTGGTGGAGCTGTCCACGACCGATGCCGAGCGGCTTGAGGTGTACGCCGACAGCATCAGCCACGAGCTGGCCAACCTCGCCAGGGAGTACGCCAAGGAGCAGGGCTACTCCTTCGTGGGACCGGTCCGGGTTCGCTTCGAGACCGCCGGCGATCTGGCTGTGGGCTTGTTCCGCATCCGGTCGGGGGTCATCCGCGGTGCGACGGTGGAGCAGGACGAGATTCGCCAGCCGGCGAGCGACCTGCCTCCGTCGAGGCCCCATGCGTTCGGCGGGCGGCCGCGGCTGCTCGTCTCCACTCAGGACGATCCGCAGGGCGACCGCTCCTACGAGCTCACCACTCCGGTGACCTTGCTCGGCAGGGGCACCGACTGCGATCTTCGTCTCGTCGATCCCGGTGTCTCGCGGCATCATGCGGAGCTGCGGGTCGAGGGCCAGAATGTGGTCCTCGTCGACCTGGGTTCGACGAACGGCACTTTCGTCAATGGCCAGCCGGTGCGCAGGATCGAGCTCCAAAACGGCACGCGAGTGACGCTGGGGCGTACGACTCTGGTGTTCCGGCGCGATTAGGGGTAGACAGACGGTCCATGTCCGAGCTCACGCTGCTGCTGATCCGGCTCGCCTTTCTGGCGGTGCTGTGGTTCTTTGTCATTGCCGCAGTCGGCGTGATCCGGACTGACTTGTTCGGTTCACGCACCGCGCCGGCGGGTGGCCGCAAGGCCATGAAGCCCGCCAAACCCGTGGCGAAGCCCAAGAGCAAGAAGGGCGAGCCACGCCAGCTCATCGTCACGGGTGGGCCTCTCCAGGGCACCACCATCAACCTCACGGAGCAGCCCATCACCATTGGCCGGGCCAATGACGCCACGCTGGTGGTCACCGACGACTACGCTTCCAGCCGGCACGCCCGGCTCTTTCCTCAGGACGGTCAATGGATCGTGGAAGATCTTGGGTCCACCAACGGCACGTATCTCGACCGTTCGAAAGTCACCCGCCCGACCCCGGTGCCGCTCGGTGTTCCGATCCGCGTCGGCAAGACAGTCATTGAATTGCGCAAATGACCATCGCACTCCGCTACGCCGCCCGCTCGGACGTCGGCCTCCTCCGCGAAGGGAACGAGGACTCGGCGTACGCTAGCGGCCGCCTGCTCGCCGTCGCCGACGGCATGGGCGGGCATGCACACGGCGAGGTGGCGAGTTCCGTCGCCATCGCCGCCATGGCCTCTCTGGAAGAGGCCCAACAGGGGGGTGACCTGCTCAACGCCATCGAGGCAGCGGTGCGCGACGCCAACCGCAGGCTGCACGAAATGGTGGGGCGGGATCCCAGCCTCAAAGGCATGGGCACGACGCTCACCGCCATGCTCTGGAACGGCACCCAGGTCGCCCTGGTCCATGTGGGCGACTCGCGGGCCTACCTCCTGAGACGTGGTGAGCTCTACCAGATCACCCATGACCACACGCTGGTGCAGCAGCTCGTCGACGACGGGCGCATCACGCCGGAAGAGGCGGCCACCCATCCGCAGCGGTCGATCCTGCTTCGCGCGCTCGACGGCAGCGGTGAGGTCGATCCCGATCTCACGCTGCGCGAGGCGCAGGTAGGCGACCGCTATCTGCTGTGTTCCGACGGCCTGTCGGGCGTGGTCAGCGCGGAGACGCTGCACGCCACGCTCACCAACATCGACGATCCTGAAGAGGTCGTCCGTCAGCTCATCGATCTGGCGAACCGGGGCGGCGGGCCTGACAACATCACGTGCGTTCTCGCCGACGTGCTGGAGATCGCCGACGATGAACAGCTGCCCGCGGAGGCCGCCATCGTCGGCGCCGCGGGGATGAACCGGCTCGACCCGACCAAGGACATCCAGCCGGGGCGAGCAGGCGCGGTGACCGCACCCCAGCCGGTGCTCTCCGGCGACGACTTCGATGAGCCGGTCGCCGAGGCCACGTCCCGGCGCTCGCGGAAGCGTCGCAGGTTGTGGCCCGTGCTGGTCACCGTGCTCGGCGTAGGCGTCGTCGGCGTGGCCGTCGGCGGCTACTTCGGTTACCAGTGGACCCAGGACCAGTTCTTCGTCGGCGCTAGGGGCGGCGAGGTGGTCGTGTTCCAGGGGGTCAAGAAGGAAGTGGGTCCCTTCCAGCTCTTCCACGTCTCCAAGCCCACTGGCCGCAAGCTCTCCCAGCTCTCCGAAGCCGATCAGGCTCTGGTCAAGGACGGCATCCCCGTCACCACCGTCGACGAAGGCATCACCAAGATCAACAGTCTGTCGTTCGCCGACGACGAAGAGGCCGACAAGGCCGAAACCGAAGATCAGCAGCCCGAGACGGAGGCGAGCGCCACTCCCACCGCGAGCGCCTCCGCCACCAAGTCCAAGACGAGACAGCAGTAGATGAGCGAAGTCGCCGTCACCCCCGTCCCGATGCCGGCCAAGCGGCGCGTGGCGCAGCTGCTCATGCTCGCGCTCGCCGTGGGCATCGTCATGGGCGCCTACGCGAACGTGGGCCTGGCCATGGACGGTCAGATCCCGGCCGGGATGCTGACGTACGGGCTGAGCCTGGGCGGCCTGATGCTGGCCGCGTACCTCGTGCTCGCGAAGTTCGCCCCGTGGGCCGACCCGCTGATCCTGCCGCTGGTGACGCTGGTCAACGGCATCGGCCTGGTGATGATCTACCGGCTGGAGAACGCCGGCATGGCCGGCGCATCCGCCACCACTCAGATCGTCATGACCGGCGCCGGTGTCGTGCTGTTCTCCGTGACGCTGCTGGTGCTGCGCGACCATCGCATGCTGCAGCGGCTGACGTACACGGCGGGGCTGGTCGGCGTGGTCCTGCTGATCTCGCCGCTGACCCCCGGGCTGGGCCAGGAGCGCAACGGCGCGCGCATCTGGATCGGGTTCGGCTCGGCCACCATCCAGCCGGCCGAGTTCGCCAAGATCGCGCTGGTCGTCTTCTTCGCCGGCTACCTGGTCGCCAAGCGCGACGTGCTGGCGCTGGCGGGCCGGCGGCTGCTCTTCATCGACCTGCCCAGGGCCCGCGACCTCGGCCCGGTTCTGATCACCTGGGCCGTCGCCATCGGCGTGCTGGTGCTGCAGAAGGACCTGGGCTCGTCGCTGCTGCTGTTCGGCGGGTTCGTGGTGATGCTCTACATCGCCACGCAGCGCACGTCGTGGGTGCTGATCGGCCTGCTGCTGTTCGTCGGCGGCGCGTTCGTCGCCGGGCAGATCTTCTCCCACGTCGGCGACCGCTTCGACGTCTGGCTCGACCCGAGCAACCCCGAGTACTACGACCGTGAGTTCGGCGGCAGCTACCAGATCATGCAGGGCCTGTTCGGGCTCGGCGCGGGCCGCATCCTGGGCACCGGGCTCGGCCAGGGACACCCCGACCTGATCCCGCTGTCGTTCTCCGACTTCATCTTCAACGCCGTCGGCGAGGAGCTCGGCCTGACCGGGCTGATGGCGATCCTGATGATCTACGCGCTGATCGTCGAACGCGGCCTGCGCACCGCGCTCGCGGCTCGCGACCCCTTCTCGAAGCTGCTCGCGGGCGGCCTGTCGTTCATCCTCGCCTGGCAGGTGTTCATCATCGTGGGGGGTGTGACGAACCTCATCCCGCTGACGGGCCTGGTCACGCCGTTCATGTCGCAGGGCGGCTCGGCGCTGCTGGCTAACTGGATCCTTATCGCGCTGCTGGTACGAACGTCAGACGCCGCCAGACGCCCCCCACCCCAGGCGATCCAGAACGAGGGACTGACGCAGGTGTTCCAGCGATGAACGGCACCCTGAAGCGAGTGGCGGTGGCCGCCCTCGCCATGTTCGCGCTCCTGATGGTGAACGTGAACTGGCTGCAGGCGGTCAAGGCCGACGAGTACGTCTCCGACGCGCGCAACCGCCGCAACTTCTTCGACCGTTACGCGATCGAGCGCGGCCGCATCACGGCGGGCGGGAAGGTGCTGGCGGAGTCCGTCGACACCGGCGACAACAACTTCCGCTTCATCAGGAAGTACCCCGACGCGAAGCTCTACGCGCACGTCACCGGCTTCTTCTCGCCGGAGAGCGCCTCGGCCATCGAGGCGGCCGAGAACAAGCTGCTCGACGGCTCCAGCGCCGACCTGCTGCTGCGCAGGAGCATCGACCTGTTCACCGGCGAGCCGACCAAAGGCGCCAACGTCGATCTCACGATCGACCCCAAGGCGCAGAAGGCGGCCTACGACGCGCTGCGCCAGAGCGGCAAGCGCGGTGCCGTGGTGGCGCTCGACCCGAAGACCGGCGGCATACTCGCGATGGTCTCGCTGCCCACGTACGACCCGACCGAGCTGTCGGGCACCGACAAGGGGACGGTGTTCAAGCGGTACGACGAGCTGGCCAAGGACAAGAGCCAGCCGCTGCTCAACCGCGCCATCGCCCAGACGTACCCGCCGGGCTCGACGTTCAAGGTCGTGACGGCGGCGGCGTACCTGGAGGACGACTCCTCGCGCGGCCCCGAGACCACGGTGCAGGCCCCGCAGCGGCTGCCGCTGCCCAACACGAACATCAGCCTGCCCAACTACGGCGGCGCGGCGTGCGGCAGCGGCCAGGTCACGCTCACCTACGCGCTGGAGCGGTCGTGCAACACGCCGTTCGGCGCGATCGGCATGGAGCTGGGCTACGACAAGATGCGGGAGCAGACCGAGAAGTTCGGCATGGGCGAGCAGATCGGCGTGCCGATGTCGGTCGCGCAGAGCGACTTCGGGCCCAAGGAGGACCAGGCGGCCGTGGCGATGGCCTCGATCGGGCAGCGCAGCAACCGCATGACGCCGCTGCAGATGGCCATGGTCGCGGCGGGCATCGCCAACGACGGGACGGTGATGAAGCCGTACCTCGTCAACAAGATCACCGACTCCAAGGGCGACACCATCGAGGAGGCCGACCCCGACGAGCTCAGCGAGGCGGTCAGCTCCGAGACGGCGGCCAAGCTGCGCGAGATGATGGTGAGCGTCGTCTCCAACGGCACCGCCAACCTCGCGCAGATTCCAGGCGTCGAAGTAGGGGGAAGACGGGCACCGCGGAGACCACCGACGGCCGGCCCCCGCACGCTTGGTTCATCAGCTTCGCGCCCGCGGACAACCCGAAGGTGGCCGTCGCGGTCATCGTCGAGTCCGGGGCGGCCAAGGTCGGGGCCGAGGCCACCGGTGGTCACACCGCCGCGCCCATCGCCAGAGCCGTGATGGAGGCGGTGCTGAACAAGTGAGTGACGGTAACCTGCTGGGTCATGCGGCTCCGTAACCGCTATCTCCTGGTCTCCCGCATCGCCACGGGCGGTATGGGGGAGGTCTGGCGTGCCCGCGACGAGCTGCTCGGGCGCGAGGTGGCGGTGAAGATCCTGCGCAGCCACATGCACGCCGACCCCACGTTCCGCGAGCGGTTCAGGAACGAGGCGCGGCTCACCGCGGCGCTGGCCGACCCGGGCGTGGCCCAGGTCTTCGACTACGGCGAGCAGAGCGACCTGGCCTACCTCGTCATGGAGCTGGTGCACGGCGAGCCGCTGTCGGCCATCCTGGGGCGCAACGGCGCGCTCGGGCCCGAGGTGACGCTCGACGTGGTGCACCAGACGGCCAAGGCGCTGCACGCGGCGCACTCGGCCGGCATCATCCACCGCGACATCAAGCCCGGCAACCTGCTGGTCACCCCCGAGGGGGCGATCAAGGTGACGGACTTCGGCATCGCGCGGGCGCTGGAGGCCGCGCCGGTGACGCAGACCGGCACCGTGCTGGGCACCGCCCAGTACGTCAGTCCCGAGCAGGCGCAGGGCCTCCCCCTGACGCCTTCGACGGACCTCTACTCGCTGGGCGTGGTGGCGTACGAGTGCCTGGCCGGGCGCACGCCGTTCCGTGCCGACAGCCAGGTGGCGATCGCGCTGCTGCACCTCAACGAGCAGCCGCCGCCGCTCGGCGCCGACGTGCCGGCCGCGGTGCGCGAGCTGGTCATGAGCCTGCTCGCCAAGGAGCCGGAGCAGCGGCCGGGGTCGGCGATCGAGGTCGCCGACCGGGCGTACGTGCTGCGCGAGTCGCTGGCCGGGGCTGTTCAGGGCCCGGCCGAGCTCAGTATGCTGACCGACCCTGCGGGCTTCCGCGTCCGCGAGCCGGCCCCTGAGGACGAGCTCGTGACCGACGACCTCCAGCCGGCCACGCTCCAGGAGGGCACGGGGAGGAAGCGGCGCAGGGGCGCGCGGACGCTGGCGCTGGTCGCCACGGCGGGCTGCGCGGCGGCGGTGGGGCTGACCGCCATCACGTTCGCCGACCCGCAGCGGCCGCAGGCCACTCCGCAGGTGGCCGAACCGACACAATCGCCTACCGTGAAGTCGACGCCGACCCGGCCAAAGCCGCGGCCGTCGAAGACGAAGACCACGCGGCGACCGCCGGTTGTTACGGTGAGGACACCGAGGCCGATACCCTCGCGGTCGGCTACGGTAAGCACGTCGGCTACTCCCACCAAGAAGCCGACGCCGAAACCACCCCCGACCACCCGGACACCCACCCCCACCCCGACCCCAACGCCCACCAGGACTCCGACAACTCCGACACCCACCACGACCAGCACCTCGCCGGACCCGGGTGAGACAAACCCGCCCAATGAGGAGACGTGACGCGCCATGGGGTCGATGATGGACACCGGCGGCCCCGCGAGCCGGCCGGTACCCAAGATGAACGGTAAGGGACAGTGCAGGAAATGACTCAGCCTCGGCTACTCGGAGGTCGCTACGAGCTCGACGGTGTCGTCGGGCGCGGCGGCATGGCCGAGGTGTATCGCGCCAGAGACATCCGGCTGGACCGCGTAGTCGCGATCAAGACCCTCCGGTCTGATCTGGCGCGAGACCATACCTTCCAGGCCCGGTTCCGCCGTGAGGCGCAGTCGGCGGCCTCACTGAACCACCCGGCCGTGGTCGCGGTCTACGACACCGGCGAAGACGTCACCGACGGCACGCCCGTGCCGTACATCGTGATGGAGTACGTCGACGGCAGGACGCTGCGCGACCTGCTGCGCCAGGACCGCCGGCTGCTGCCCGAGCGCGCCGTGGAGCTGGTCGACGGCATCCTGCGCGCGCTCGACTACAGCCACCGCGGCGGCATCGTGCACCGCGACATCAAGCCCGCCAACGTCATGATCACCCGCTCCGGCGACGTCAAGGTGATGGACTTCGGCATCGCCCGCGCGATGGCCGACTCGGCGGCCACGATGACGCAGACCGCCCAGGTGATCGGCACCGCGCAATACCTGTCGCCCGAGCAGGCGCGCGGCGAGCGGGTCGACGCGCGCAGCGACATCTACTCCACCGGCTGCGTGCTGTACGAGCTGCTGACCGGCCAGCCGCCGTTCACCGGCGACTCCCCGGTGGCGATCGCCTACCAGCACGTGCGCGAGGAGCCCATCCCGCCGTCCCAGATCGACCCCGAGATCCCGCAGTGGGCCGACGCCATCGTGCTCAAGGCCATGGCGAAGGACCCGAGCCAGCGCTACCAGAGCGCGGGCGAGATGCGGGCCGACATCCAGCGGGCGATGTCCGGCATGCCGACCGACGCCCAGACGATGGCGATGACCGGTCCCATGCACCAGGGCACCCGCATGATGACCGCGACCCAGGCGGCCACCGGCCCGGCCACCCAGCGCACCAGCGCGATCCCGCCGTACGAGTACGACGACGACGGCGGTGGCCGCGGCGGCGGTGGCCGGCGCAGGGCGTCGAGCGGAGGTGGCGGCAACAACGCGCTCAAGACCGCGCTGTGGATCATCATTCCGCTGCTCATCATCGGCGCGTTCATCACGATCGGCTACACCGTCTTCAGCGGCAAGGACACCCCGTCCGACACCAAGGTGACGATCCCGTCGCTGGTGTCGCAGGAGCGCTCGTACGCCGAGGCCGAGCTGAAGAAGCTCGGGCTGGTGCCCGACGTGGAGCTGAAGGCGAGCTCCGACGTCGAGAAGGGCGCGGTCATCGAGACCGACCCGCCGGCCGACACCCAGGTCGAGAAGGGCGCCACGGTCAAGCTGGTCGTGTCCAAGGGCCCCGAGAAGATCAAGGTGCCCGACGGCCTGGTCGGCATGTCCCAGGAGGACGCGCAGCGGGCGCTCGAAGAGGTCGGCCTGCGCGGCGTCATCAAGACCCGCAACTCCACCAAGCCGCAGGGCACGGTCATCGCGACCGACCCGAAGGCCGGTGCCGAGCTGGAGAAGGGCGGCTCCGTCACGCTCTTCGTGCCGAAGGAGATGCGCGAGGTCCCGAGCGTCATCGGGCTGACCCAGGAGGACGCGACCGCCCAGCTGAAGTCCGCGGGCTTCAAGGTCAAGGTCTCGCAGCAGCCCGCGCAGGAGCCCGAGGGCACCGTCGTGCAGCAGAACCCGGGTGAGGGCACCAAGCTGCTGCCCGGCACCACGATCACGATCACGGTGTCGACCGGTCCCCAGCAGCAGGAGGACTCCCCGCCGCCGGCCGACGACTTCCCGACGGAAGACGTCCCGAGCGACGACCAGCCGAGCGACGACTTCCCGTCGGAGGAGGAGCCGCCGGGCGACAGCCCGATCGAGGACGGCCTCGGCGGCGGCCTGCACAACCGAGGCCCGAGGCACTGACGAGAAAGCCGCCCCTTCCGCTCGGGAAGGGGCGGCTTTTCGCTGCTCATATCCGCCGCGCGGCCTGGTCCCCGCGCACGGGAGCCCCCGTGCGGCAGGAGGTCCGCACACGAGAACGCCCCCGCCGCTCGGGGGCAACGGCGGGGACGCTCACTGGTACGTCGCTCTTCGCGAGCCGTTTGTTACACGGTTTTCCGCCACTTTCCGCCACCAATTCCCCAGCAGCCGGTGGCCGTGCTCGGACAGCACCGATTCGGGGTGGAACTGGATGCCCTCGATGGGCTTCTGACGGTGCCGCAGGCCCATGATGACGCCGTCTTCGGTGCGCGCGGTCACGTCGAGCTCCGGGGGCACGGTCTCGGGCAGCACGGCCAGCGAGTGGTAGCGGGTCATGCGCACGGGCGACGGCAGGCCCTCGAACACGCCCTTGCCGTCGTGGACGATCTCGCTCGTCCTGCCGTGGAACAGCTCGGGGGCCCGCGCCACCGTGGCGCCGAAGGCGACCGCGATGGCCTGGTGGCCGAGGCAGACGCCGAGCAGGGGCAGGCCGGTCTCGGCCGCGTGGTGGACCAGCGGGACGCTGACGCCCGCCGCCTCCGGCGTGCCGGGTCCCGGGCTCACGAGCACGCCGGCGAAGCCGTCGGCGTCGTACACGCGGACGTCGTCGCGGGACCGGACGTCGCAGTCGGCGCCCAGCTCGCGCAGGTACTGCACGATCGTGTGGACGAAGCTGTCGTGGTTGTCCACGACGAGCACCCGGCTCATTTCCTCACCGTCACCTCGTCGAGCGTCACCGCCGGCTCCATCAGCGGGAACACGACGTACCAGAGTACGGCCCCCGCGAGCAGCACCAGCAGGGCGGCCGTCAGCAGCCGGACGGGCGGGCGGCCGGGCAGCTTGCGCCAGAGCCAGGCGTACACGGGTCACTCCTCTCGCGGTTCGCTGTGTTTGAGCACGCCGTAGACGATGAGCCGCTCGGCGGCGGAGTACTCGGGGTGGCAGGTGGACAGCGTGATGAACGCGCGGATGGGCCGGATGTCGGGCTTGCCGGGCACGGGGGCGAGCACCTCGACCTCGTCGGGCCGCACGATGTCCTGGGAGGTGACGCGGTAGGTGTGGCGGGCCTCGCGGGTCTCCACGATGATCTCGTCGTCGCGTTCGAGCTCGTCGATCTCGTTGAACGGGGCCGCGTACGTGGTGCGGTGGCCCGACAGCACGAAGTTGCCGACCTCGCCCGGCATCGCGCTGTCGGGGTAGTGTCCTGGCCCCTTCTTGAGCTGCTCAGCGCCGACGCCCTCGACCACCGCGTACTTGTAGTCGCGGCCCAGCTTGGGGATGCGCAGCAGCGCGAACGCCTGCCCGATGGCCGGCTGCGGCGGACGCCGCGCGCCGCTCTCCTTGGCCGCCAGCTCGCGCTGGAGCAGCAGCTGCTGCCGCTGCGTGTACGCGCCCGTCCCCCAGAGCAGGTACGCGCAGAACAGCATGAGGATCAGGCCCGCGGTGATGCTGAGCTCCCCGAGGGCCCGCAGGGCGGCCCGCATGCGCTCAGGGTAATCCGCGGCGATGCGGCCCCCTGGGATCGCCATGCGATGCGCGTGGCGACTATCCTGGGCCTCACTTCAACTACCCTTACCGAAGAGCCTGCGGACGATCCGGATGCCCAGGCCCTCAGCAGGAGTCATCCAGTGCCCAAGTCCAAAACTCGCAAGAAGGCGGTCTACACCCCGCCGCAGCGGTCGCAGCAGGTCAAGGTCAGCCCGCGCTGGCTCGCCCCCACGATGGTGGCCGCGTGGGTCATCGGCATCCTGTGGATCGCGACCTATTACGTCGCTCCTCAGGCGCCGTTCTTCAGGGACCTCCAGAACTGGAACCTGCTGATCGGGTTTGTTTTCATCATCTTCGGTGTGGTTCTTTCCACCCGCTGGCGTTAGTTCTTTCCACAGTCTTTTCCACAGCCTGGGGAAGCTCAGCCGCCGAGCATGCTGACAATCGCTGGGACGCGTACGAGCACGAGCACCACCATGAGCGCCAGCGCTCCAGCGATCGCCAGCCACTGCACCCGCGCCCTGTTGGCCTTCGGCGCGTAGACCAGCGCCAGGGCCAGGAGCGTGCCGGTGAGGAGGCCGCCCACGTGGCCGGTCCAGCTGATGCGCACACCTGAGATCGCGGGCAGCACGAACGTGATGGCCAGGTTGAGCGCGATGATCAGGCCGATGCCGCGTACGTCGAGGTTGAGCTTGCGCCCGACCACGAAGACCGCGCCGAACATGCCGAACACCGCACCCGACGCGCCCAGCGTGAGGGTGTTGAGCGGGTCGAGCCAGAGGCCGAGCACCGAGCCGCCCAGCGCGCTGATCAGGTAGAGGGCGGTGAAGCGGGCGTGGCCGAAGGCGCGCTCGAGATAGGGGCCGATGACCCAGATGGCCCAGCCGTTGAACAGGATGTGGATGACGTCCTGGTGCAGGAACGCCGCGGTGATCAGGCGGTAGTACTGGTCGAGGACGGCGACCCCGATGGGCGACATCCCCAGCTCCGCGGTGACGACGTAGGAGCCGCCCAGGAGGAAGTCGGCGGCGAGCGTTGCGAGGAAGACCAGAACGTTGAGCGCCAGGATGGCGTAGGTGACGATCGGGGTGCGCACCACGCCGCCGCCGAAGGCGGTCTTGGCCTGGCGGATGGCCTTGTTGCCCTCGGCGACGCACTCGGGGCACTGGAAGCCGACCGCGGCGTCGCGCATGCAGTCGGGGCAGATGGGGCGCTCACAACGCTGGCAGCGCACCCACGTCTCCCTCTCGGGGTGTCGGTAGCACGTGGGGACGGCTTCAGCGGGCTGCTCGGGCTGCGGGGGCTGGCTCGGCGGCTGGCTGGTCATGACCGAAGCCTAAGGCTTACGGAGGCGTGCTGCGTGAGCCTCCTGGACCGGCGGCCCCGGCGCGGCCGGAAGGGCTCTGAGAACGGCCATCCGGCCCCGCGAGGCCCGCCTCCGGTGTGCGCGCCCCCTGACGCTGCACGCCGGCGTTGCGGGCCTCCCTGCGGCCGGATGTCAGGCGGCCTGGCGCTCGATGGTGACCGACTCCAGGATGACGTCCTCGACCGGGCGGTCCCGCCCGTCGGTGCGGGTCTTGGAGATCGCGTCCACGACCTCGTTGCCCTCGATGACCTCGCCGAAGATGGTGTGCTTGCCGTTGAGGTGCGGGGTCGGCGCGACCGTGATGAAGAACTGCGAGCCGTTGGTGCCCTTGCCGAAGCGCTTGCCCGCGTTGGCCATGGCCAGCAGGTACGGGCGGTCGAAGCGCAGCTCGGGGTGGATCTCGTCGTCGAACTCGTAGCCGGGGCCGCCGATGCCCTGGCCCAGCGGGTCACCGCCCTGGATCATGAAGCCGGCGATGACCCGGTGGAAGATCGTGCCGTCGTAGTAGCGGGCGTTGCTCTTCTCGCCGGTGCCGGGGTGCGTCCAGGAACGGGTGCCCTCGGCGAGCTCCACGAAGTTGCGCACCGTCTTGGGTGCCTTGGTGGGGAAGAGCTCCACCTTGATATTGCCGTGATTGGTCTGCAGGTTCGCGATCAGCTTCTCAGCCACGAGACAGCTGCCCCCCTCTATGAACAGGGTTCGATTGTGGTGTTTTGAGGACTATGGCCGTTCGGCCTACCGAGCCATCCTCCCATGGACGGCCATGATTGAGCCGCCTTGTCCAGGGAAGGTCAGGCTCGGGGCCCCAACGACAGGGGAGGTTGTCGTGTCCCTGACAATGAAGAGACGCCGCGTGGTCATAGACGTGCCCACCACGTGGATGGGTCAAGTGAAGACCCGGGCCGCTGAAACCGGCCAGCGCCTCGCGCCGATGGCAGACCAGGCCAAGGTGGTCGCGGCGCAGCGTATCGAAGAAGCCCGTCACTGGGCGGCGCCGCGGCTGGAGTCCGCGGCGCACGGGTTCGAGCAGCAGGTCGCTCCCAAGGTCAGCTCGATGCTGACCGCCGCGGCCAAACGCATCGACCCCAAGCCGACGCCATCGCGGCGATGGCCGACGCTCGTGCTGCTGACCGGCCTCGCGGTGGGGACGATCGGTTACATGTTCTACCGCCGCAACGCTCAGCAGTGGACCGAGCACATGAAGGACTCCGCCTCCGATGCCACACGTTGGGTCAATGAGAAGGCGGACAGGGCTGCGGAGTCCGCGGACCAGGTTGCGGCCACGGTGTCCAGCAGGACGGACGAGACCTCGCACAAGACATCGTGAGCGCGTTCGTCCTGGGAAGCGCGCCCCCGTCACACGACGGGGGCGCGCTTCGCGTTACGGGCGCCGGCGTCCGGTCTACGCTCCCGGCACCCGCGACGTCGTCAAGGCTGTGATCACGTTCGCGCCGCCCGGCAAGCCGTTCGACGTGCTGTACGCCGCTGCCGCCTGTGCACCTCATGGTCGGTACCGGCTACGGCCTGGAGCAGGACTGGCGGCACGGCATGCACTGGGGTCCGGGGCCGGTCGTGCAGGGCGTGAGCGGCGCTCTTAGTCGTCGAGCCCCGCACCGCCGATCGTCTTGCAGACGAGCTCGATGGTCTCGGCGGGCTTCTCGGCCTGGGTCTCGGCGGTCTCGGACGGGGTCACGACGCGGACCTTGGCCGGGGCGTCGGCGGTGGGCTCGCCGCTCTCGGCGGCCCTGGTGGCACGGAACTTCACCCCCTCGGCCTTGCCCTCACCACTGCCCGGGGACACGACCTGCGGCTTGCCGTTCGGGTCCACCGACTCGGCGCGCTGCGGCTGCGTGATCACGCCGGACGGGTCCGCGGGCTGGGCCGGGCGGGTCTCGGCGACCGCGCCGCCGTCGGCGGGCTTCACCCTCGCCAGCTCGATCACCTTGCCGTCGGAGGTCTTACAGGTCAGCGTGCCGGCCCCTGGGACGGCGACGGAGGCCACCGAGGCCGCGACGGGCTCGGGCGGCGAGGACGGGGTCCCGGCCAGCGCGGACCCGGTCAGACCTGCGACGGTCAGCGCGACCGCCGCGCCGAGCACCGCGAAACGCCGCTTGAACATGAAGTTCTCCTCTCTCGGAAACGATCGGACGGCTCCGAGGGTGGCCGCACGGACCTGAAGTGATCCTGAAGAGAGCCCAAATGATCTTCAGGTTCGCTTTAGGTGCGCTGAGGCAGGCTGGACGGCGTGCGAGTCTTACTGGTGGAGGACGAGGAGCGGCTGGCCGACCTGATCAAGGGTGGGCTGGCGGGCGAGGGCTTCGCGGTGGACGTCGCCCACGACGGGCGCGACGGCTTGTGGCTGGCCACCGAGAACACCTACGACGTGATCATCCTGGACGTCATGCTGCCCAGGATGAACGGCTACGCCGTGTGCTCCCGGCTGCGCGAAGCCGGTAACTGGACGCCGATCATGATGCTCACCGCCAAGGACGGCGTCTACGACGAGGCCGAGGCGCTGGACAACGGGGCCGACGACTACCTGGCCAAGCCGTTCTCGTACGTGGTGCTGCTGGCCCGGCTGCGCGCGCTGGTCCGGCGCGGCGGGCGGGAGCGGCCTGTCTGCATCACCGTGGGCGACCTCGTCATCGACCCGGCGGGGCTGCGCTGCCGCCGGGGCGAGGTGGACATCGCGCTGACGCCGAAGGAGTTCGCCGTGCTGCACGCGCTCGCCCGGCGGGCCGGCGAGGTGGTCTCCAAGAGCGACCTGCTGGCCCAGGCGTGGGACTTCAGCTACGACGGCGACCCGAACATCGTGGAGGTCTACGTCAGCGCGCTGCGCCGCAAGATCGACGTGCCGTTCGGGAAGACGACGCTGATCACCGTACGCGGTGCCGGATATCGGCTGGAGGCGGCATGATCGCCCGGCGCTCCCCCGAGAACGGGCGACGCTCCCCCTGGTTCACGCGGCACTCCCCCTGGTTCGCACGGCGTCCGCGCATCACGATCCTGTCCGGGAAGCTCGCGCGCGGCCCGAAGGCGCTCTGGCGGCGGCTCTCCCCCGGCCTGTCCTCGGTGCGGGTGCGCGCGACGGCGGCGGCCACGCTCGTCGTGGCGCTCGCGCTCGGCATGGCGGCGCTGGTGCTGGTGGTGTCGCTGCGCGGCACGCTGGTCAGCAGCGCCGACGCGGAGGCGGCGAGGAGGGCCACGGCGGCGGTGCCGTACGCGCGGACGCTGGAGATCCCCGAGCACTCCACAGAGCGCATCGCCGAGCCGGACGCGAAGGCCCCGGCGGAAGAGCCCAAGCTGGTGAAGGGGGCGCAGCGGGCGGCGGTCCCGGAGGAGGGCGTGGCGGTGCGCTTCGCCGACCCCGACGTGATGGTGACCAAGGAGGACGGCGCCGCGGAGCTGGTCAGGGCCAGCGGGTACGCCGTCGCCGCCGTCGAGGTGACCACCGCCGACGGTCCCGCCACGCTGCTGTCGCGGGTCCCGCTCGACGGCGTCGAGCAGGCGCTGCGCACCGTCTACGGGGCGCTGCTGCCCGGCGTGCCGGCGCTGCTGGCGGTGGTGGCGGCGATGACCTGGCTCTCGGTGGGCCGCGCGCTGCGCCCGGTGGCCGCGATCCGCGCCAAGGTGGCCGACATCACGGCCCGTGACCTGCACCAGCGGGTGCCCGTACCGCGCTCCAAGGACGAGGTCGCGGCGCTCGCGACCACCGTGAACGGCACGCTCGACCGGCTGGAGACGGCCGTCGAGCAGCACAAGCGGTTCGTGGCTGACGCCGCGCACGAGCTGCGCAGCCCGATCGCGACGCTGCGGGCCAGGCTGGAGCTGGCCGAGCCGAGCGAGCTGACCGCCGAGGCGCTGGCCGACGTCGAACGCCTCCAGTCGCTGGCCGCCGACCTGCTCATGCTGGCCAGGCTGGACGCGGGCGAGCCGCTGCGCGCCGCCGAGCTGGACCTGGGTCAGGTGGCGGCCGAGGCGGCGCTGCGGGCCAGGCGGCGGCCCGGCGTGCGGGTGGAGCTGGACGTCGCGCCCGACGTGGTCATGTCAGGGTCGAGCGCGCATCTCGACCGCCTGGTGACGAACCTGGTCGACAACGCCGTACGCCATGCCGCCTCGACCGTGAAGGTGCGGGTCGCCGCCGAGGACGGCGCGGCGGTGCTGGTGGTGAGCGACGACGGCCCCGGCATCCCGCCGGACCAGCGCGAGGCGGTGTTCGGCCGGTTCACCCGGCTGGACGAGGCGCGGGCCAGGGACGCGGGCGGCGCGGGGCTCGGGCTGCCCATCGCCAGGGACATCGCGCACCTGCACGGCGGTTCGCTGGTGTACGACGACTCCGGCTTCGTCGCGCGCTTCCCCCTCGGCTGACCTCTGCTGACCTCTGCTGGCCTCACCTCGGCTGACCTCTGCTGACCCGGGCTGACCGCTCGGCTGACCTCAGCTGACCGAGGCGTCGAGCTGGTCGAGCTGCATGAAGGCGCGCTCGATGGCCTGGCGGGAGATCGGCTCGGGGTAGGGGAAGAGCTTGATCGAGTCGCGCAGCCCCTCCACGTGGGCCTTTCTGGCCAGGTCGGCGACCAGCGCCAGCTCCTCCTGCTGCCCCTGCACGTACGCCCGGTCCACCACCGCGCCGTGGCCGGGCACGATCACCTGCTCGGGCATCTCGGCGAGCATCGCGGCCGTGGTGACCGGCCAGTCCAGCGGGTAGGAGTCGCTGAACGCGGGCGGCGCGCCCTCCTCCACCAGGTCGCCGGCGAACAGCACACCCGCGTCCGGCACCTGCACCACGATGTCGTTGCTGCTGTGGCCGAGCCCGAAGTGCCGCAGGTGCACCATGCGCCCGCCGATGTCGAGGCTGGCCGCGGCGGCGAACGTGTGGTCCGGCGGCACGATCGTGACCTCTTCCCACTCGTCGCGCCGCTCGGGGCGGCTCTCGATCAGGTGGGCCCGCTGCTGCTCGCCGTACTGCTCGATCTCCTCGGCGCACCTGACGTGGCCCCAGATCTCGGCGGGGCCGAACGCCGCGTTGCCGAAGAAGTGGTCGAAGTGGGAGTGGGAGTTGACGATCGTCCAGGGGGCCGGGGTGATCCGCCGGACGGCCTCGACCAGGTCCGCGCCCTCACGGTGGGAGCCGCGCGTGTCCAGCACCAGGCAGTGCCCGTCGCCCACGATCAGGCCCGTGTTCACGTCGTACGACCGGTGGCGCCGTACGTAGACCCGGTCGCCGACTTCCTGCCACTGCTCGTTCATGCCACCGAACCATACTGAGCGCGCCGGGTCATGACATATGCCCCCATGAACCATCAGCCCCTCACGCCGTGCTGACCACGGTGTTGACGTCGGGCTGCACGACCGGCGTGAGGATGAGCAGCACAGGGCCGCCGGCCGTGAACGCGAGCATGATCAGGTCGATCCACCACAGCGCCAGCACGGTCATGAGCGCGAGTCCCGCCTCCCGCTTGCGCCGGTCCGGCGGCTTCGGCACGGCGATCCGGTCGACGAGGCGCAGGCGGAGGCGTTCGAAGGCGGCGACGAGCGGCACGCACAGCGCCAGCGCGGCCAGCCCGGTCGCGACGCCGAGATACGGCGTCAAGCCGAACCCGGCGGCGGTCGCCGCAACCGTGACCCCCGCCGCCGCTCCGGGGACCAGGCTGGCCAGCAGGTACGCGGCGCCGCGCCACGGCCAGGCGGAGGCGAGGAACGGCAAGGGCCGTCGGGTGAGGGCTTCCAGCGCGGTCCTGTCGAGCATTCTGCGACCGTAACCGCTGGTGCGAGGCGTGGTCAGTAGTGCTGGGTCTAGCTTTTCACCGCACGCTCAGGCCCTTTCACCGAAGGCTCAGGCCCTCGGACGCGCTTCTCAGCGCAACGCCCGCCCCTCGCAGGCGCTCCTCAGCGGAACGTCAGCCCTTCGAAGTCGCCCGAGCTCCGCCAGCGGTCGATGTAGGCGAAGTAGGCCATCGCGCCCTGCGGGTGACCGACGTTCAGCCAGGACTTCAGTCCGAGGTCGCGGCCCTCGTTGTTGTAGTAGCCGGGCGTGCAGTCGAGCGAGCCCATGATCCGCCCCTTGCCCGACAGCAGCAGCTCGATCCAGGCGTCCTCGGCCTCCCGCGTGGCCTCGACCTGGGTGTGGCCGTGCTCGATGGCGTGCTTGACGATCGCGGCGATGGTCTTGCCGGCCTCGGTGAAGTTGTGCGGGATGTTGGAGATGAGGTTCGCGCCCTGGGCCGGCTGGACGATGAAGACGTTGGGGAAGCCGTGCACGTGGATGCCGTGCAGGGTCCGCATCCCGTCGGCCCAGCGCTCCGACAGCCGCACCCCGCCGCGCCCCCTGACCTCGTAGCCGGCGCGGCGGGTGTAGTCGGTGCCGACCTCGAAGCCGGAGGCGTAGATGACGCAGTCCACCTCGTACTCGTGGCCGGCCGCCACGACGCCGCGCTCGGTGATGCGCTCGACGCCCTTGCCGTCGGTGTCGACCAGGTGGACGCCGGGCAGGTTGAACGCCTGGAGGTATTCGTCGTGGAAGCAGGGGCGCTTGCAGAGCTGGCGGTACCACGCCTTGAGCTTCCCGGCGGTCTCCGGGTCGCGGACGACGGCGTCCACGCGGGCCCTGATCTCCTCCATCTTCTCGAAGTCGGCGTCCTCGAACGCGGCCTGCACGCTCTCCGGGGTGATCTGGCCGGGCGGCAGCGCGCTGATCTTCGCGCGGAAGCGGCGGGCGATGTCGGTCCAGCCGTCCATCACCAGGTCCTCGTCGGCCAGGACGCCGGTCTGGTTGGCGGTGAAGTTCTCCAGCCAGCGCTGCTGCCAGCCGGGCGTGGCGATCGAGGCGAACCACTCGGGGTCGGTCGGCCGGTTGTCGCGTACGTCAACGGATGAGGGCGTGCGCTGGAAGACGTACAGCTCGCGGCAGGCCCTGGCGAGGTGCGGCACGCACTGCACGGCGGTCGCGCCGGTGCCGATGATCGCCACCCGCTTGTCGCCGAGCCGGTCCATGGGTGCGCCGGAGGGGTCGCCGCCGGTGTAGGCGTAGTCCCAGCGGCTGGTGTGGAACGAGTGCCCGGCGAAGTCGTCGATGCCGGGGATGCCGGGCAGCTTGGGCACGTGCAGCGGGCCGATGCCCATGGCGACGAACCGAGCGGTGAACGCGTCGCCCCGGTCGGTGCGGACGATCCAGCGGGAGCGGGCCTCGTCCCACTCCAGGTCGGTGACCTCGGTGTGGAAGAGGGCGTTGTCGTACAGGCCGTAGTGCTTGCCGATGCGGCGACAGTGTTCGAGGATCTCCGGCGCGTGCGCGTACTTCTCCGACGGCATGTGGCCGGTCTCTTCGAGCAGCGGCATGTAGACGTACGAGGCGGTGTCGCACTGCGCGCCGGGGTAGCGGTTCCAGTACCAGGTGCCGCCGAAGTCGCCGCCCTTCTCCACGATGCGCACGTCGTCGATGCCGGCCTCCTTGAGGCGCGCGCCGGTGAGCAGCCCGGCGAAGCCGCCGCCGATGAAGGCGACCGTCACGTGGTCGGTCTTGGGGGCGCGTGCCGTGACCGGGGTGTACGGGTCCTTGAGGTAGCGGGCGAAGCGGCCGGTGAGGCGGATGTACTGGTCGTTGCCGTCGGGGCGCAGCCGCTTGTCGCGCTCTTCGCGATATTTCCGGCGGAGGGCTTCCTTGTCGATCGCGGGACGGTCGGCGACGGTCATGCATCCCTCCGGCGGCGTACGGCATGTCCGGACCTCATTTTCAGAATGTCATTCGGAAATAGTCGCGGCAAGCCCGGCCCCGATGCGCTGACCAGCTTGTCCACTATTGTGTGGTCCCGGGACTCACGAGGAAGCGGATTCGTCTTGGCCCATCGCGCACTGGTCATCGCCATGTTGCCGGCGATCGGGCTGCGCGTGCTCGCCGTGCTCGGCTTCCCTCCGGCCATCCTCTTCTACGGCGACTCCTTCGCCTTCCTGCGCGAGGAGCTGACCCCCGGCACGACGCGGCCCTCCGGCTACTCCCTGCTGCTCGCGCTGCTGCGCCCCGCCCACAGCCTCACGCTGGTCACGGTCCTGCAGCACCTGCTCGTGCTGGGGCTCGCGGTCGCCCTGTACGCCCTGCTGCGCCGCCGCGGCCTGCCCGGCTGGGGCGCCACGCTGCTCGTCACCCCGCTGCTCTACGACGAGTTCATGATCCTGCTCGAGCACATGATCATGGCCGATGCGGTCTTCATCGTGCTCGTCACCGCCGCGGTCGCGCTGCTCGTCCGGCGGGTCACCCCGGCCACCGCCGCCACCGGCGGCATGCTGCTCGGCCTGGCCGGCATCACCAGGACCGTCGGGCTGCCGCTGCTCATCCTCACCGCCGCCTACCTGCTCATCCGCCGCTACGGCTGGCGCCCCCTGGTGGCGCTGCTGGTCGCCGGGGCGATCCCGCTGGGCGCGTACGCGACCTGGATGAAGGCCGAGAAGGGCGTCTTCGCGCTGACCGAGGCCGACGGGAACTTCCTGTGGTCGCGCACCATGAGCTTCGCCGACTGCGACGTCATCAAGCCGCCCGAGCGGCTGAAGGTGCTCTGCCCCGACATGCCGGTCGAGGAGCGGCCCTACCCGCCCCACTGGCTGTGGGAGGACTTCTCGCCGCTGCCGAAGGTGCCGGGCACGGCCAACCGCAACCGGCTCGCCGGTGAGTTCGCCCGCGCCGCCATCCTCGCCCAGCCGGGCGAATACCTCGGTGCCGTGCTGACCGACCTCGGGCAGCTCTTCCGGTGGGAGCGGACGGCCGTGGACGAGAAGACGCCGTACAAGTTCCCCTCGTCCGAGCGGCCCATCAGCGAGTCGGTACGGGGCGTCGCGGAGTCGTACGAGATGGGGCCCGCCGCCACCCGCGTGGTCGAGCCGTACGCCGGCTGGCTGCGCGCCTACCAGCGCTTCGGGTACGTGCCGTTCCCTGTGCTCACGCTGGTCCTGGCAGGCACCCTGGTCGCCGCGCCGCTGCGGCGGCGCTGGGACGCGCTGCTGCCCGCGCTGGCCGCGCTCGCGCTCGTCGCCTCGCCGCCGTTCCTCGCCGCCTTCGACGTCCGGTACGTGATCCCGGCCATCCCGCTGATCTGCCTGGCCGTGGGGCTGGCCTTCGGGCCGCCGACCCCGTTCCTCGCCCGCCGGCAGGCGACGGCGAGCCATGACCTCCTCAGCGCCGGGCTCCACCGGTGACGCCCTGGCCGCGATGCCGGCGGCGCCGGCCAACCCGCTGCGCCTGCGCATCTTCGCCAGGCTGAGCACCGGGCACGGCCACGATCGGGCACAGCTTACGGACGGTCGAGTGACGGCGGCTCGCCGCGAGCGCGGGCTTGCGGGGTCGGGTCGACGGTCGGCCGCGAGCGCGGGCTCAGGGGCGGTCGGGTGACGGCTGGGCGCTGAAGCGGGCGACGTAGCGGCGCTGCCAGGGCGTCTCGACGGCGTGGCGGGAGTAGTGCTCCCGCACGTACGCGACCGCCTGATCGGCGGGGACGCCGTCGATCACGGCCAGGCAGGCGAGTGCGGTGCCGGTGCGCCCGCGTCCGCCGCCGCAGGCCACCTCGACCCGCTCCGACGCGGCACGCTCCCACACCTCCCGCAGGTCGGCGGCGGCCTTACGCCGATCGGACGGCAGCCAGAAGTCCGGCCAGCGCACCCACCGCTGCTCCCACGTGGTGGGCGGCGGCTGCTTGCCGAGCAGGTAGAGGCCGAAGTCGGGCTCGGGGCCCGGCGGGAGCGGATGGCGCAGGCCACGGCCGCGCACCAGCCGCCCGGAAGGCAGGCGCAGCACGCCCGGGGCGTCGGGATCCCACGTCACGCCGCCGAGCGTAACCCGGTCCGGCCGGCCGCGACGGCGACACGGCAGGCGTTCAGCGCTGGGCGATCAGGACTCGCCGGCGAGCCAGGCGGTCGTCGCGTTCGCCCGCACCCTCCTCGGCTCACTTACCCCGTGACCACGCGACGGGGCCGCCTCCGAACCAGGGCAAACCCAGCGGAACCCCAAGTTATCTTTGAAGCGACACTGAAATTGCATCGTTCATAAACTTGTATCGTTCGCCTTTAGGTGAGTAGGTTAGTCGCCATGACCGCACCCAGGACGCCGACCGGCGCCGAGGAGCTGCGCAGCGTAGGGCTGCGGGTGACCGCCGCCCGGGTCGCGCTGCTCGAGACCGTCCGCGACGGTGACCACCTCGACGTCGAAGCCATCGCCGCCGGGGTGCGCGAGCGCGTCGGCCACATCTCGCTCCAAGCCGTCTACGAGGCGCTCAACGCCCTCACGGCCGCCGGACTCGTCCGCCGCATCGAACCGGCGGGCAGCCCGGCGAGATACGAGGGACGGGTCGGCGACAACCACCACCACGTCGTGTGCCGCGTCTGCGGCGCCGTCGCCGACGTGGACTGCGCGGTCGGACACGCGCCCTGCCTGCACGCGTCCGACGACCACGGCTTCACCATCGACGAGGCCGAGGTCATCTACTGGGGTCTGTGCCCCGACTGTTCCACAGCCACCAGCTCATGAGCATCTTGCGTCAGATAGTCCGGAGGGATTCCCATGTCTGAAAACCACGACGCGATCGTCACGGACCCGAAGCCGGAGGATGGAGGTGGCTGCCCGGTAGCCCACCGCGCACCCCACCCCACCCAGGGCGGCGGTAACCGTCAGTGGTGGCCGGACCGGCTCAACCTGAAGATCCTGGCGAAGAACCCCGCCGTGGCCAACCCCATGGGCGAGGACTTCAACTACGCCGAGGAGTTCAAGACCCTCGACCTCGCGGCGGTCAAGCGTGACATCGCCGAGGTGCTCACCACGTCGCAGGACTGGTGGCCGGCCGACTTCGGCCACTACGGGCCGTTCATCATCCGGATGGCCTGGCACAGCGCGGGCACGTACCGCATCAGCGACGGCCGCGGCGGCGCCGGCTCCGGCCAGCAGCGCTTCGCCCCGCTCAACAGCTGGCCCGACAACGCCAACCTCGACAAGGCCCGCCGCCTGCTGTGGCCGGTCAAGAAGAAGTACGGCAGGAAGCTCTCCTGGGCCGACCTGCTGATCCTCGCCGGTAACGTCGCGCTGGAGTCGATGGGCTTCAAGACCTTCGGCTTCGCCGGTGGCCGCGAGGACGTGTGGGAGCCGGAGGACGACGTCTACTGGGGCCCCGAGACCACGTGGCTCGGCGACGAGCGCTACACCGGCGACCGCGAGCTGGAGGAGCCGCTGGCCGCCGTCCAGATGGGCCTCATCTACGTCAACCCCGAGGGCCCGAACGGCAACCCCGACCCGCTGGCCGCCGCCCGCGACATCCGCGAGACGTTCCGCCGCATGGCGATGAACGACGAGGAGACGGCCGCGCTGATCGCCGGTGGTCACACGTTCGGCAAGACCCACGGCGCCGGTCCGGCCGAGAACGTCGGCCCCGACCCCGAGTCCGCGCCCCTGGAGGAGCAGGGCCTCGGCTGGCGCAACAGCTTCGGCACCGGTAAGGGCGCCGACACCATCACCTCGGGCCTTGAGGGCATCTGGACCCCGACCCCGACCAAGTGGGACAACAGCTTCCTGGAGACCCTCTACAAGTACGAGTGGGAGCTGTACAAGAGCCCGGCGGGCGCCTGGCAGTGGCGGCCGAAGGACGGCGCGGGCGAGGGCACCGTTCCGGACGCCCACGACCCGAACAAGCGCGTCCACCCGACGATGCTCACCACGGACCTGTCGCTGCGCTACGACCCGATCTACGAGCAGATCACGCGGCGCTGGCTCGACCACCCCGAGGAGTTCGCCGACGCGTTCGCGCGGGCGTGGTTCAAGCTGACCCACCGCGACATGGGCCCGGTGGCCCGCTACCTCGGCCCCGAGGTGCCGAGCGAGGTGCTGCTCTGGCAGGACCCGCTGCCCGAGCGCACCTACGAGCTGATCGACGCCGACGACATCGCCACGCTCAAGAGCCGCGTCCTCGCCTCCGGCCTGTCGGTCTCCGAGCTGGTCTCCACCGCGTGGGCATCGGCCTCGTCCTTCCGCGGCAGCGACAAGCGCGGCGGCGCCAACGGTGCCCGCATCCGCCTGCAGCCGCAGGCCGGCTGGGAGGTCAACGACCCCGACAGGCTCGCGAACGTGCTCGGCACCCTTGAGGGCATCCAGAAGGCGTTCAACGGCGAGCAGACCGGCGGCAAGCAGGTCTCGCTGGCCGACCTGATCGTGCTGGCCGGTTGCGCGGCCGTCGAGAAGGCCGCCAAGGACGCGGGCTTCGAGATCGAGGTGCCGTTCACGCCCGGCCGCGTGGACGCCACGCAGGAGCAGACGGACGTCGAGTCCTTCGCCGCCCTCGAGCCGAAGGCCGACGGCTTCCGCAACTACCTGGGCAAGGGCAACCGGCTCCCGGCCGAGTACCTGCTCATCGACCGCGCCAACCTGCTGACCCTCAGCGCCCCCGAGATGACCGTCCTGGTCGGCGGTCTGCGCGTGCTGGGCGCCAACTACCAGCAGTCGCAGCACGGCGTCTTCACCACCAGGCCCGGCACGCTGACGAACGACTTCTTCGTCAACCTGCTCGACCTGAACACCACGTGGAAGCCGACCTCCGAAGACTCCACCACCTTCGAGGGCCGCGACGCCTCCACCGGCGAGCTCAAGTGGACCGGCACCCGCGCCGACCTCGTCTTCGGCTCCAACTCGGAGCTGCGGGCGCTCGCCGAGGTGTACGCCTGCGACGACGCCCAGGAGAAGTTCGTCAAGGACTTCGTGGCCGCCTGGGACAAGGTCATGAACCTCGACCGGTTCGACCTGTCCTGATCCTCCCGGCCCGCCACCACCTGCTGAAGGAGTGGCGGGCCACCTCCGGCCCTGTCACAGGGGTTTCTTCCCGGCCCGCTGACATGGCGGGCCGAAGCTTCGGGCCCGGCGCCTTCGCGGTGGCGGGCCCTTTTCTTTCTCCGGTCCGTACCTCCGACGCGGCCCGGTCAGTACGCGACGGCGATCTTGCCGATGCCCAGCGTGGTCTGCGAGGGCAGCATGCCCGACTCGAACACCGCGCCGAGCAGCGGCAGGTTCAGCTCGGCCAGCAGTGCGGCGCGTTCCTCGCCGAGCGCCCGCCAGGGTCCGGCGGCGAGCTGGTCGGTGTGGCGCTCGACCCGGTTGCGCAGGGCGCGCCCCTCGTCGGTGGCCACGCCGTCGGCGTCGACGAGCCCACGGGCGGCCAGCCGTTCGCGGGCCGCCGCCCATTCCTGCTCGCTCCACCCCCGGCTGTCGAAGGTGGCGGCGGGCGCGGCCCCGACGGCGGCGAACGACACCAGCGCCTCGCACCCGTCGAGCCCCGCCGCCTGCAGCGCCGTCAGGTGCCCGTCGCCGCGATGCTCGCGCAGCACCGTGTACGCCTGCCACAGCCGCAGGTGCGGCTCGTCGGGCCAGGGCAGCGCCAGGTTGGCCGCGGCCAGCGGCCGGTGCGCCACGTCGGCGCTCTCCGCCGCCCTGACCGCCAGCTCGGCCGCCTCCGCGAGCGCCGCGACATCGCCGGTGAGGGCGCGGACCGTCCGATCGACCGCCCGCAGCCTGGCCTCGAGCACCTGGTCGGGGGCGGCCGTCGCCCAGATCGCCGGCACGTACTCGGCGATCATCTTCGGGCTGAAGCTGTAGTACGCGGCGGCGACCAGCCCGCGACCGGCGGCGCCCAGGGGCGCCGTGCGCCAGGCGAAGTAGCTCGGCCAGCGCGGCTCGACGGCGTAGCCCAGCGCCGCGGCCTCCTCGTACGCCTCCTTGCTGTAGTAGAGCGTGGCGTGCACCGGCTCGATCTGGTGCCACATCTGCCGGGCGAGTTGCTCGAAGGCCACAATAATCCTCACTGTCTAGATAAGGTATGCCAGTGATGGTAGAAGCATGGCGAATCACTGGTCAAGCGGAAATAGACGGTTATGTCGGGAGCAGGATCGAGCTCGCCGTACGGCTGATCAACACCCTGGCCACGCCGTTCCAGCACGGCCGCGCCGTCACGCCGCCCGCGTCGGGAGCCGACCGGCTGGCCGCCGTGCTCGCCGCTCAGCAGCACCTCACGGTCCATCCGGCCGCGAACCTGCTCACCCCCGCGGACGCCGACCGGCTGGCCGAGATCGCCGCCGAGCTGCGGCCGGTGTTCGCCGCGGGCGACGGCCTCGCCGACGCCGCCGCCGGGCTCAACGACCTCCTTGTACGCCACCACGCCGTACCCAACCTGCACGGCTCCCCCGCGAACCCGCTCGGCCTGTCCTTCCACCGCCCCGACGCCGACCCCGTGGACGCCTGGGCGGCCGACATGGGCACCGCGCTCGCCATGGTGATCGGCGTCGGCCAGGCCGCCAGGCTGGGCGCGTGCCAGGCCGGCAAGTGCACGCTGGTCTTCTTCGACACCACCCGCAACGCCTCGCGCCGCTTCTGCGACCTGTCCTGCCAGAACCGCGCCAAGGCCAGCGCCTACCGCGCCAGGCGCCGCGCCTGACCCTCACCCGCATCCCAGCCCCTGAGCAGGGCGTTCACGGTTGACAGGCCCATGTGGTGATCATGTGGAGCTTTTGTGGAGTGCCGAGCGATCGTAGCCGGGAGGCGATCACCTGCCTCGCTGCGGAACTCCGCGGCGAGCGTCGATTGGAGGAACCTGTGATCCGTATGGGCCTGCGTTACGCCAGGTACGCCGTCAGCACCTTGACGACCGCGCTGTTCCAGATCCCCGCCACCTGATCGGACAGAGCCTGCCGGTCCCTCGCGGGCCTGGCCCCATCGCGCCGTCACGATGAATCGAGGTGCCATTGCTCGCCACTGCCGCTCGACAGCTTCGTTACGCCGCCACCGTCCTTCGCGGTGGCCGCTTCGATGTGGACGCACTACGGAAGATGGTGACCGACCTCCGCCTGATGCTGGCCGAGCTGGGCGAGCCGGGTGAGGGTGCGGGCGAGTTGCCGCCGGGCGGCGGTGTCGACGATCCGGAGATCCGGCGTTCGATGGCGGACCGCCGGCTGCGGCAGGCGGTCAAGCGCGCCGCAGAGAACACCGCGTACTACCGGTTGTGGTTCAGGGAGCACGGCATCGACCCGGCCGGGGTCGGACTCGACGAGATCACGCAGGTGGCGTCCACGCCCAAGTCGGCCCTGCGGGGCGCCGGCCCCGCGTTCGTGTCGGAGCAGAGCGAGCCGGTCCTGCTGGCGCAGACCACCGGCACCACGGGCATCCCGACCATCGTCTGGTTCTCGCGGTACGAGCTTGAGCTGGCGGCGGTGCTGTCGGCGATCTCGTACCTGATCGTCGGCGACATGCGCGAGCACCACGTGGGCCTGTCGTGCATCAGCTCGCGCGCGACCGTGGGCCTGATCACGGCGCAGCGGGCGCTGAACCTGGTGGGGTCCGGCTTCATCGCGCAGGGGCTGGTCGATCCCGGCATCGCGCTCGACCGGCTGGCCACGCCGCTGCACCTGCCCCGCAAGGCCCCGTACGTCACCGACCTCTACACCGTCCCCTCCTACCTGGGAGCGCTCGTGCAGCGGGCCGAGCGGGACGGCTGGCAGAAGAAGGACTTCGGGCTGCGCCGGATCTTCACCGGCGCGGAGATCCTCACCGACGCGATGCGCGAGCGCGTACGCGAGGTGTTCGACGTGCCGGTGTCCGACGTGTACGGCATGACGGAGCTCGTCCCCACCACCGGCATGGTGTGCAGCAAGCAGCACCTGCACCTGGCCGCCGAGCAGGCCCACTTCGAGGTCCTCGACGTGGACGCGGACACCCCGGTCGCCCCTGGCGAGATCGGCGAGCTGGTGGCCACCCCGTACGCGCCGTACCGCGAGACGACGCTGCTGATCCGCTACCGCACGGGCGACCTGGTGCGCCGCCTGCCCGACGAGCCGTACGGCTGCGAGCTCGCCCTGCTCCCGGCGACGTCCCAGGTGCTCGGGCGGGCCACCGGCTACGGCGGAGGACCGACCGCCCGCGACGTCCTGGAGGTGCTGCAGCGGGTGCGCGAGGTCCCGCTGCCGACCAGGTACGCGCTGACCGGCGACCCGGTCAAGCCCGACCTGCACGTGGTGGCACCGCCCGGCGCGCTGGGCCGGATCGAGGAGCTGGCGACCGCCCGCTCGCTCCAGGTCTCCAAGATCCTGCTCGTGGACGGCGCGGACGACCTGCCCAAGCCCTGCCGGGTCCGCGCCGACCTGTACGAGCACAGCTTCGAGACGTCGCTTTCCTAGCCGCCGCTTTCCCAGCCGCCGGAGACCTCCTTCATCATGCTCACCTTCCAGAACATCGCCCTGCTCGACGTTCTCATCGCCGGGATCGTGCTGGGCGGCCTCGGCTACGTGCGGCGCTTCACCCTGCCCCGGCCGCCGGTCGGGCATTCGACCGCCTCGGACGTGCTCATCATGAGCTGCCTGGTGGTCGTCATGCCCGTCGCGTACCTCTCGCTGCCGGGTCCCGCGGTCTCCGCCATCTTCGGGCTCCTGTTACTCGCCGGCGCCCAGATGACGCTCGCGCCGCTGGCCGGCGGGCGGTGGGCGACGCTGCTCTCGCTGCTGCTCGTCGCCGCCGACGTGGCCGCGGCCGCCGCCGGGTCCGGCGGCGCGGTGCTGGTGCTGAACGCGCTGCTCATCGTGATCGCCGTCATCGGGGTGAGCAGCCTGTGGGCGCAGACCGGCATGAAGGCGGGCCACGTGGCGGCGTTCGCCACCGTGCTCGCGGTGTACGACCTGTTCGCGACCGGGCTCGGCGACCTGACCGACCGGTTTCTCGCCCAGGTGGTGGGGCAGCCGTTCGCGCCGCTGCTGGCGGTGACGGGCGGGTCGGCGCCGGTGGCGGCGGGCCTCGGCGACTGCCTGATGCTCACGCTGTGGCCGCTGGTGGCGACGAAGGCGTACGGCAAGGCGGCCGGCTGGATCGGCGCGGCCGTCGGCATCGGCCTGATCGTGCTGGTGGAGATCGGGTTCGTCACCGGCGTGCTGCGCTCGGGGATGGCGTTCCTGACCGTGCTCGGCCCGGCGATCCTCGTCCAGTACGTGATCTGGCGGCGGCTTCGCGGGGCCGAGCGGCGTACGCACGAGTGGCTCGGCCTGCCGGCGTCGGAAGTGGACACCTCCGGCCGCGTCGAGCGGCTGGCCGGCTCGCTGCGCGCCGCGCGGTCCGCGACCGGCATGCCCGCGGGCACCTGGGTGGCCGTCGCCGGCGACGACAGCGTGGTCGGTCACGGCCCGACCCCGGGCACGGCGCTGCGTGCCGCCCGCCGCGCCGGGTACGAGGGCGCACCGTTCGTCAAGCAGGTGTGATCAAGCGCCACCGTGACGTGATCAAGCCCGGCCGCCGAGCAGGCGTGACCAAGCCCGGCCGCCGGGCGGGAGTGATCAGGACCCGGCGAGCAGGGCTGCGGCCTGACCCCGCTCGGGAGCTCCGGCTTCGGCGGCGATGGCGTGCGCGCGCCGCCAGGCCGACCGTGCCGCGTCCCGGCGTCCCGTGGCGTGCAGGGCGCGGCCGAGCGTGATCAGCGTTCTGGCGCGGGCGAGCCGCTGCCCGGTCCTGCGGAAGACCAGCAGCGCCTCCTCGCAGCTCCCCTCGCTGGCGGCCGGCTCGCCCAGGTCGAGCTGCGCGTCCGCGACGGCGGCGTACGCCTTGCCCAGCGCCAGCCCGTACCCCCGGCCCGCCAGGTGCCTGGCCTGACCGGCGAAGGCCAGCGCGTCGGCGGGCGCGCCCTGGGCGCGGGCCAGCTCAGAGCGGGCGAGCAGCAGCTCCACCTGGATCGGCCGGTGGCCGGTCCGCTCCGCGATCGCCGCGGCGGCATCGAGCCGCTCGCCGGACTCGGCGACGTTCCCGAGCCGCAGGTGGGCGAGCGCCAGCCCGATGAGCGCCCGCACCTCGATCTCGGGGCTCTCGGCGCTGCGCGCCGCCTCTGCCGCGTCCGACAGGACCGGCAGCGCCTCCTCGTTCCCGCCGGCTTCCAGGTGCACGCAGGCGAGCGACTCCAGCGCCATGGCCTCCACGTACGGCGACCCGGTCTCCCGCCCGGCCGACAGCGCCTGGCCGAGCGTGGCCCTGGCGTCGTCCAGCCGTCCCAGCTCCCGCCTGACCACGCCGAGGTTCACCAGGATGACGGCTTCGAGATGGCGTTTGCCGATCTCGGCGGCCGCGACGATGGTCTCCTGATGGCGGCGCTCGGCCTCGCGCAGCCGGCCGAGGTCGAGGGAGAGCGAGGCCAGGTTGGCGAGGCTGGTCGTCTCGCCGGCCCGGTTGCCCAGCCTCCTGTCGATGGCCAGCGCACGGCGGAACCTGTCGGCGGCCTGCTCTGGCTCCCCCACCTGCGCGAGCGCCACCCCGGCGGCCCGCAGCGCCGCCGACTCGCCCGCCCGCCAGCGGGCGCGGCGCAGGAACGGCAGCGCCTCCTGGTAGGCGTCGATGGCGGCCTCCAGGTCGCCGATGCGCCACCGCACGTACCCGATGGACATCAGCGTCGCGCCCTGACCCAGGCTGTCGCGCTCGGCGCGGGCGGCCTTCAGCCCCAGCTCGGCGATGCGCAAGGACTCGGCGACCGGCCGCCGCCAGGGCAGCACGTCTCTCAGCGCGTCGGCGAGCCGCCAGGCCATGGCGTACGGGCCGTGCTCGGCCGCGCGGGCGATCAGCGCGGCGATGGTGTCCCACTCCCGGTCAAGCCAGCTCTCCGCCTCGGCCCGGTCGCCGAAGGCGAGCGGTGTCGCCTCCGTCTCGGGGCAGCCCGGCGCGGGACCGACGACGCGTACGTCCACGTGCTCGCCCGCGGCCACGATCGAGCGCAGGTAGAAGTCGAAATAGCGGGTGACGGCGCTCTCGCGCTCGTCGGGCGGGTCCTCGGCCGCCGCCCGCTCCGCCGCGTACGTCACCACCAGGTCGTGGCAGGTGTAGCGGTCGGGTCCCGCGTTCATGAGGTGGACCCGCGCCAGGTCGTCGAGCAGCCCGGCCGCCTCCCCTGTCGGGTAGCCGGACAGCGCGGCGGCGGCGGGGACCGTGATGCCGGTGTTCGGCACCAGCCCGACCAGCCGGAACAGCCGCCGAGCCCGCGGGGTGAGCGTCTCGTGGGACCTGCCGACCGCGCCGCGCACCGCCGTACGCCGGTCGCCGGCCACTTCGAGCTTCGAGAGCAGGTCATGGCCGCCCAGCTCGGCCACGTACTCGGCGAGCGTCCTGTGCGGGCCCGCCGCCACCTTCGCCGCGGCCACCCGCAGCGCCAGCGGCAGGCGTGCGCACAGCTCGGCCAGGCGGGCGGCGGCCTCCGGCTCTCTTCGAACCCGCTCCGGCCCGGCGGTCTCGGCGAGCAGTGCCACCGCCTCGTCGAGGTCGAGCACGTCCAGCGTGACCGGCGCCGCCGACTCCAGCGCCACCAGGCCGCTCAGCCGGTCGCGGCTGGTGACCAGCATCCGCGAGCCGCTGCCCGGCGGTATCAGCGCCCTGATCAGGTCGGGATCGCCGGCGTTGTCCAGCACCACGAGGACTCGCTGCCCGGCCAGGATCGACCGGTACAGGCCGATCTGGGCCTCAAGCTCCACGGGGATGTCCTTGGCGGGCCAGCCGAGCGTCTGGAGCAGGCGTGGCAGCGCCTCGGCCGCGCTCATCGGCGGCGCCTGGTCGAAACCGCGCGCGTCCAGGAAGAGCTGGCCGTCGGGGAAACGGCCGGCGACCTGGTGCGCCCAGTGCACGGCCAGCGTGGTCTTGCCGACGCCCGCACCCCCGACCACCAGGATCAGCTTCGCGGCCGACACCGCTTCCAGCCGCTCCAGCTCCGCGCGCCTGCCCACCAGGCGGCCCAGCGCGGGCGGGAGCTGGCGGGGGACGATGCGGGGGGCGGCGGCGCGTACGGGCGGGGTCAGCGTCTCGTCGCCCGCGAGGATCGCGGCGTGCAGGTCACGCAGCTCGGGGCCGGGTTCGACGCCCAGCTCGGCCGAGAGCACCGCGCGTACCCGGCCGTACATCTCCAGCGCCTCCGCCCGGCGGCCCGACCTGTGCAGCGCCAGGATGAGCTGCCGCCAGACGCGCTCGTTGAGCGAATTGGCCTGGGCGAGCGCCCGCAGCTCGCCGATCAGCTCCTCGTGCAGGCCCAGGCGTAACCGGAGGTCCGTCCAGTCGCAGCGGGCGGACAGCGCCAGCTCCTCCAGGTCGGCGACGCGCGGCAGCACGGCGCCGGTGAGCTGCGCGTCCTCGGCCGGCCTGCCGCGCCAGAGCGACAGCGCCGACCGGTACGCCTCGTGCGCCGCCCCCAGGTCGCCCGCGTCGGCGCGGCGGCGTGCCTCGGCCAGCGTGTCCTCGAAGACGAGCAGGTCGAGTTCAGTGCGGTCGAGGGGGAGCAGGTAGTGGTGATCCTGGGTGACGAGGCGGGGCGCCACCGTACGGCGCAGGCGGGTGACGTAACTGTGGATGTTGGACACCGCCGAGGCGGGCGGCTCCTCCCACAGGCAGTCGATCAGCCGCTCGATCGAGATCGGCGTGTTGGGGTAGAGCAGCAGCACGCCCAGCACCGACCGCTGCTTCCCCGGGACGTGCACCGGCCCGTCCGCCGAACGAGCCTGCACCGCACCGAGAATGCCGAACGCGGTCACTGATGACCTTTCCTCGTCGATGGTGACAGGTTGTACACCGGCCACCGCGACCGCGCAAGGCGCTCACTCCTTGACGGGAGCCGCCCTGGAGGGAAGCAGCACGGCGGTGATGACCACGGCCACCGACAGCACCGCGCCGATGGTGAACGCAAGGCGCATGCCGCCGAGGTCGGCGAGCAGGTCGGTGACGCCCGACGCCCGCAGTGCGGCGCTGCGCGCGCTCATCACCGTGACCACCAGCGCCGTGCCGATGGCCGCCGCGACCTGCTGCAGCGTGCTGAGGATCGAGCTGCCGTGGGAGTAGAGCGACGGCGGGACCGCGCCGAGCCCGAGCGTGAAGACCGGGGTGAAGGTCGCCGCCAGACTGATCGACAGCAGCGCGTGCAGCGCGAGAAGCTGCCAGTAGGGCATCGTCATCGTGATCTGGGTGAAGCCCGCGAGCGAGAGCATGATGCCGATCGCGCCCGGCACCACCAGCACCCGACCGCCGAACTTGTCGAACAACCGCCCCACGGCCGGCCCCAGCAGCCCCATCGCCAGGCCGCCCGGCATGACCAGCAGCCCGGTCTCCAGCGGGCTGAACGACCGGACGTTCTGCAGGTAGAGCGGCAGCAGCACCATCGAGCCGAGCATCGCCATGAAGGCCACCGACATCATGATCAGCGCGATCGTGTACGTGCGGTGCCGCAGCGTGCGCAGATCGACCAGCGGCACCCCGCGCCGCTGCAGCACGAGCTGGCGGACCACGAACACGGCGATGGTGGCGAGCCCGGCCGCCACGATGCCCGCGGCGACCCCGACCTCACCGCTCTCGAACCTGCTGAGCCCGTAGACCAGGCCGCCGAACCCGGCCGCCGCCGTCACCACGCTGAACCAGTCGATCGTGCTGAAGCGCGGCTCCCCGACGTTCTGCAGCTGCGCGAGACCGCGCCAGGTGACCAGCGCCGCGATCGGCAGCACCACCGCGAACAGCAGCCGCCACGACCCGAAGCCGAGGATCAACCCGGAGATCGTCGGCCCCATGGCGGGCGCCACCGAGATCGCCAGGCTGACGCTGCCCATGACCCGGCCCCTGTTGCTCTCCGGCACCACATGCATCAACGTCGTCATCAGCAGCGGCATCATCACGGCCGTGCCCGACGCCTGGATGATGCGGGCGGCCAGCAGCACCTCGAAGGCCGGCGCCACGGCGGCCAGCGCGGTGCCCAGCAGGAACAGGCCCATCGCGGTGGCATAGGCGGCCCGCGTGGACACCCGCTGCAGGAACCACCCGGTGATCGGAATGACCGCCGCCATCGTCAGCATGAACGCGGTCGACAGCCACTGCGCGGTCTGCTCGCTGATGCTCAGCGCGGTCATCAGACGCGGGATCGCGTTGATCATGATGGTCTCGTTGAGTATGACCACGAATGTGGCCAGCACCAGCAGCCGGATCACCGGCGGCGTGCGCCTTTCGGCCTTCCCGGTATGGGGTGGCGCGTCCTGCTGGTGGTCTTGCGGGGAAGTGATCACGGAGCCTCGATCCCGGTCGTCAGTCAGAAGGTGGTCAGGGGCTTCGCCTGGGGGACGGCGCCGTCACAAGCGCTCATCGTCGTCATGCACATACTGACCGGCGCCACCGACGGAACTCATCGGCCGGCGGCGCCGGTCTTCTCCACCGGCGTACAGCGACGAACAGGCAGCACAAATTCCACAATCGCGTCACGAATCCGGGCGGTGAGCTCCGCATCCGTTAGCGTCGCTTCCATGCCTCTCGCCGCGATTCCCAGCCCCTCCCAGGGTGTCTGGCATCTCGGATTCATCCCGATCCGGGCCTACGCGCTCTGCTTCATCGCGGGGATCGTCGTGGGCGCCTGGATCAGCGAACGCCGCTGGCGCGCCCGAGGCGGCCGGCCGGACACGATCACCGACATCGCCGTCCCCGCCGTCGTCTTCGGCCTGATCGGTGCCCGCCTCTACCACGTCATCACCGACTGGCAGCTCTACTTCGGCCCGCGCGCCACCAAGGAGCCCTACCAGGTGCTGTTCATCTGGGAGGGCGGGATGAGCATCTGGGGCGCGGTCGCGCTGGGTGGCGTCGGGGTGTGGCTCGCCTGCCGCCGCCGCGGCCTGTCCCTGGGCGCCGTCGCCGACACGATCGCGCCGGGCCTCGCCGTCGGCCAGGCCATCGCCCGCTGGGGCAACTGGTTCAACCAGGAGCTGTACGGCAGCCCCACGACGCTCCCGTGGGGGCTGGAGATCGACCAGGCGCACGGCGGCGAGCCCGGCGTCCTCTACCATCCGACCTTCCTGTACGAGTCGCTGTGGGACCTGGCGCTCGGCCTCGCCCTGCTGTGGGCGGGGCGGCGCTTCGAGCTCCATCACGGGAGGTTGTTCGCCGTTTACGTCGCCGGATACACGTTCGGCCGCTTCTGGATCGAAGGACTACGGATCGACCCGGTGGGCGGGGTCGATCACGCGGTGACGTTCCTGGATCTCAGGATCAACCAGTGGACGTCGCTCGTGCTGTTCGCCGGGGCGATCGTGTACGTCTGGGTGACGCGGCGCAAGGACGCGCCGGAGGTCGTCGTACCGGCGGGTAAGGCCCCCGCCCCGGCCGAGTGACCGCTGCGCCGATGGCCGGGTGGATGGGCTACAGTCGTCCGCCATGGCCGGACCGTCCCCCTCTTATCTGACCGCCACGGCGGACGCTTATGACGCCGTAGCCGACCTCTACACCGACCTCATCAGGGACTCCCTCGACGCCCTGCCGCTGGACCGGGCGATCGTGGGGGCGTTCGCGGAGCTCGTACGGGCCTCGGGCCTGCGCCGCGTCGTCGAGGCCGGCTGCGGACCCGGCCACATGACCGCGCACCTTCGTGACCTCGGCCTGGACGCGTTCGGCGTGGACCTCTCGCCCGCGTTCATCGAGATCGCCCGCAGGGACCACCCCGATCTGCGCTTCGAGCTGGGCTCGATGGGCGCGCTCGACGTGCCGGACGGCGCGCTGGGCGGCGTGCTGTCCTGGTACTCCGTCATCCACACCCCGCCTGCGGAGCTGCCGCCGTACCTCACCGAGTTCCGCCGCGTGCTGGCCCCCGGCGGCCACCTCCTGCTCGGGTTCTTCGAGTCCGAGGGCGGACCGGTGACGGAATTCGACCACAAGGTCGCCCCCGCCTACCGCTGGCCGATCGACGAGCTGGCCGGCCTGGTCGGCAAGGAGGGCTTCACCGAGGTGGGACGCA
The DNA here is from genome assembly GCF_042751225.1 of Nonomuraea fastidiosa. Taxonomy (NCBI): domain Bacteria; kingdom Bacillati; phylum Actinomycetota; class Actinomycetes; order Streptosporangiales; family Streptosporangiaceae; genus Nonomuraea; species Nonomuraea fastidiosa. Next base: position 3,089,403 of record NZ_CP170570.1, on the reverse strand, counting down.
TGCTGCGCGAGCCCCTGGAGGACGAACGCTTCCGCCGCGGCCACCTGCTGATGCGCGCGGTGTAGACGCAGGACCGTCACCCCCAGGCCAGATCGAGCTGCTCGGCCAGGTCATCGGCCGTGCCGCCCCTGTTGAGCAGCGCCTTGACGGCCTGGGCCTGCGCGGTCGTCGGCAGCCGCCCGCCGAGGAGGTAGGGCAGCAGGAGCCGCCGCGCGACCAGCTCGTTCGATGAAAGCCCGTACGGCCTGCGCACCACCGACACGTTGACCCGTATCGCGTGCTCGTTGCCCGGTGGGACGCCGGGCCGGTCGATCTCGATGGCGACGTACCGGAACCCGTTGGCCCGATCGCACGTGCCGCACCCGGCGGGCCCCCTGCTCAGCCTGCCGCCGCACTCCTCGCAGGTGAGCCGGTCGTAGGCGGCGTCCACCACCCGCCACAGGTGCTTGTTGGGCTCGTCGACCACCATCGCGGCGACGTCCCGCTCCTCCTGGCCGTTCAGCGCCCCGAACTCGCTCGCGACGAACGCCCGCCACCCGGACTCGACGATCTCGTCCACGATGCCCGCGCACCGCCGGCAGTCCGGCGCCCCCGCCGGCTCCCACCACCCGCACTCCCCGCATCGCCGCATACCGGAACGCTATCCACCGCCTTGTCCGCGCCTCACCCGAATATCGGGGAGTGTCGGTGCTCCCCTGTACCGTCCGCCGGATGGGCGAAACCGTGACAACCCCCCACGTCGCGCACGCGTACGTCGCTGCCGAGCCTTGAACAAGAGCGGGCACGCGCGCCAGAATCTCTTGAGACTTCAACTATCCCGGTTGAAGAGACTGGACAAGGAGAGGCATGAAGCGCACCGTCTCCGCTCTCGTCGCCGGCGTCCTCGGCGCCACGCTGTTAGGCACCGCCCCCGCATCCGCGGCCACCTCCGACGTCGACTGCGCCGCACGTGACGACTACACGTGGGTCCGCAACAGCTACGTCCCCACCAACGTCGAGCGGCCCGCGATCGACGGCCGCAGCTACAACATCGGCGGCCCCTACACGTACACGTACGAGATCTGCCTCGACATCCCCGACGAAGCCTCGAAGTTCGCCATCGAGGTGCGCATCTACAACAACGGCGCCTGGAGCACGTTCACCGACGACCGGCCGGGCGACAAGATCTTCACGTACACGCTGCCACCCGACAGCTTCTGGCAGGTCTACGGCACGCTGACCGGGCCGGCCAGCACATACCTCTACTACACCTGGTACGAGAAGCGGACCTTGTCCTGACGCGACCGGGCCACTGAGGCCGCATCCCGCCCGCAGGGATGCGGCCTGTCGCCACTCGGGGGACGTCCGTGGCGACCTCGCCTCCGCACCGGACCACCTGACTCCGGACTTTTTCCGATCTTGCATTGAAGGTGAAGATCGCGCTCAATCAGTTGAGCGTTCAACCATCACGGTTGGGGACACTGATGGAGAGTGGCATGAAGCGCATCTATTCCGGGCTGGCCGCCGCCGGCGTCCTCGGCACCGCACTCGTCGCAGGCGGCCCCGCCTCGGCGGCCACGTCGTCGATCGACTGCGCCGCGAGCGGCCCGTGGGACCAGGTTCATGAGCTGTACGTGCCCACCAACGTGGAACGGTACGGGGTCAACAACGCGGCCTGGAATGCGAACGGGCCGGAGAAGACCACGTACGAGGTCTGCCTCGACATCCCGGACGGCGAGACGTTCACCATCCGCGTGAAGGACCTGACCGACGACGAGAAGGTCGTCTTCGAAGACGACCGGCCCGGTGACAAGGCGTTCAGCTACACGATGCCACCCAACAGCTGGTGGCGGATCGACGGCACGATGACCGGGCCCGACAGCACCTTCCTCTACTACACCTGGCACCAGAGGACCGTCCGGGACTGACCCGGCAGAGCGCGACGGCGAACAGGCCGCATCCCGCCGAACGAGATGCGGCCGCCGCGGCTCTCATCCGAGAGCACGGTACTCGGGCGGCGGGTCGGCGAGCTCGGGATGGGCGACCCAGTAGCGCTCGCCGTAGATCCCGAGCATCGCCCAGTGCCACGCCTCGTCGTGGAAGACCAGGCCGCGGTACGGCTCGCCGGCCGGCTCGTACGCGTAGAACTCCCGGGCCGCCGCCTCCGCCTCGGCCTCACCGAGCCCGCCGTACCTCCGCATCACCCAGGCGTACCGGCGCCGCTCACCCTCCAGGCACGCGACGTACTCCTCCTCACTGAACGCCATGGCCGCAGACTAAGAGACGTCAGCGCGCCCGCGCCCGCCGTGGGGTCAGCTGAACTGGTGGTTGGCGCCGTTGCGCCCGTCGTTCAGCATCGTCCTGCGCAGCTCACGCGTCCGGTTGCTAATCATCTCCTCGATCTTGCTGCGTGCGGCCAGGTCGGTCGCCTTCCGCTCCACATCGATCTGCTGCCGGGCCCTGCGACGTTCCTCAGCGGTCATGTACGCGCTCAGTTCGAGCCGGCCGATCTCGGCCTCCGCCGCGAGCCGCACCTGGTGTGCGTGGACCTCTTCCCTGCGGCGATTCTCTTCGCCGACCATGCGGTCGTACGTCGTCGTCCCGCCCATGAGCTTGACGAGCACGGGCAGGCAGTCGATCAGGATCAGGAACAGCCGGAGAAGCCAGCTCGCCGCCCCGAGGTAGGTGTTGTCCCGCGTCAGTTCGTGCAGTGCTTTGAGGCGTTCGAGCAGACCGACGGGGTCGTCCGGCGACGGCATCTCGGCGAGTCTCCGCTGGATCTCCGCGTCGAGGGCCTTCTGGTACGCCTCCCCCTTGACCGGAAGAGGCTCGCGCAGCTTGTCGATCCGCGCTTCCAGTTGCCGCAGTTCGGCGGTGTTCTCCTTGAGACGGCTGTTCGCCAGATAGCGCCGGGCCTCCTCCTTCAGGCGGCGGCACCGGGGCCCTTCGCCCACTCTTCCGCTCAGCCCCGGGCCCGACCTGCCGGCGCACTCGTCACTCGCCTGGTCCACGAGCTTGGCATGGCGGCGGTTGGCCGTGTCGATGCGTTTCCGCAGCTTCTCGGCGTCTTTTTGCAGATCGGCCAGAGCGGTGAGGTCCGCCACCGGTGTCGAAGCCATGAGGCTGCTCCCCTGGCAGTCCTGCCGCTTCGGGGTGGCGGGAGGCAGGGGATTGCACTCCACCCACCAGGCTCTGCGTACGTTCCTGAGCGTCTCGCGCTGGTCTTTGACGTGCTGGACCACCGCTGTCTCGAACACCCTCAGCACCAGCGGTTCCGCGATGACGACTCCCAGGACCACGGCGACGAGCAGCCGCGGGATGAGCGTGAGGAGGCGGCGCTGCCACATGCCCGTGACGGTGGAGACCAGCCACCGGTCGAGATTGAGCACAATGAGGGCCCAGATCAGGACCGGGACGGCCAGCAGCAGATGGGAACCTCCGAGCACCTGGCTCAGCGCGAACCACATCGAAAGCCCGGCCATCACCGCGGTGCCCAGAATGACGCCGCCAACCCCCGTGTAGCGGGTGCGTTCCAGCGGCACGCGCGCCAGCAGGGCCTCGTCGACGCCGGCGAGCACCCGCAGGCGCCGGCCCACATCGACCTTGCGCAGCCAAGACCGCCGACCGACGTGCGACGGCCCTGTATGCTGTGCGGACTCAGTCATCCAGATCCTCCAGCCCTATGGACCGTGGACCGTCGGTCTCACCCCGATCGCGCCCGTCGGGTAGGGCAGGCCGTTCCTCTGACCCCGGCACCTCGTCGAAGGGCTCGAAACCGGCCATCGCCTTCATCACCTTGCTGAGCAGCTGCTGGGAGTCGATGGGGAGGAAGTCCAGCGATCCTTCGGGCAGACTGTCGAGCACCTTCTGCAGCCGCTGCAGCCGTTCCTCGTGAAGCGCGCGGCTGGCCTGGACGACATCGTTCATCATGATCTGCTCCCGGCTGATGCCGAGGGCGGTCGCCGCCTCGACCCCGCGCTGGAGAATGCTCTCGATGCGCTCGACGTCCCGGTTCTCGATCGCCGCGCGCAGCTCCGCGCTCTCGCCGCCCCACTGGATCCGCTTGAGCCCTCTTCCGTGTACGGCGACGTCGTCCGGCATGAGCAGCTCGACGTTCTCAAGCGCGATCTCCATGCCGTCGATCACCGGCGGATGGAACTCCAAGAAGGCCTGCACCCTGGAGACGACGTCGGGAGCGAGGGCGTTGACGTCCTCGATCGGGCGGGTCGCTCCGAGCTGCATCAAGGTCGAGTCTTTGCGGAGATGCCCGGCCAGGATCTCGGCGACGTCCTTCACGTGATCGGCGACGACCGTCTCCGGGTTGGTCACCCGGCATCTGAAGTTCGCCCGCACGGTGAACTTGTAGCCGAGGTCGCGTGAAGGCAGCTCGACCTCGGCGGACACGTGGCGGGCCCGCACGTCCACGACGGCGACGGAGCGCGCCTCGACGACCGCCTCCTCGGTCCCTCTTGGGTGCCCGCGCTCCGCGAACGCGTGATGGCCGCCGTGAACTTCGAAGACCAGGACCGTTCCGGCACGCGGCTGGGGCAGCTGGGCGGGATCGCGGCGGGCGAAGATCCCGAAACGTCGCTGCGACGGGGGCAGGTCCTGTTCCTCGATGATCGGATATGAGGTGCTCACGGCATGACTCCTCTTGTTCGTGTGCTGCTCGAAAGCCCTCCTCCAGCGCTCGCCGCGAGCACCGCCAGAACGAGTTCCCGCGTCCTGCCGGCGTCTTCGCGGCCTTCCCGCAACGTGTTGCCCGCGCGCTCGATCGCGCGCTTGACCAGGGGAACCGTGTTGGGCGGCAGCGACGACCACACGACCTTCCCCAAGGCCATGGCGGCGGCGCGCGCTCCGTCCTTGCCGCAGAGGGCCCGCAAGGTGCGGTAGAGGGCCTGTATCGCGTCCCTCCGGTAGTGGCCGCTGCGCAGGGCCCACGCCCAGAGAGTGCCCAGGGGCCGGGCACTGTCGGGCTCGTTCAGCAGCAGCCAGGCCGCCAGAGGATCGTCCTCGGTATCGAGCCGGACGGCGTTGAGGACCTCCAGAGCCACGGCGAGGGCCTTGCGGGCGTAGCCGGGGTCGATGGGGCCGTGCAGCTCGAGCTCGATGTGCTTGGTGAGGAGCCGTAGTGCCTGTGACGCCCCTTCCTCGCGTTCGGCGGCGCCTTGGATCAGCAGGACGAGCGCACGTATCGCCACCACGCGGATGTCGATCGCGCGCAAGGACAGGAACCACAGCCAGTCGATGCTGTCGGCCGGGTAGCGGATGGACAGGCCGCCGGCGAAGGCCAGCGCCGCGGTCATGGCACGGCGCTGGCGGCGTCGACGGCCCACCCTAAGACCGTTCTGAGGGCTATCGGGGCCAGCGTGTCATTCGCGCACATCATCGACAGCAGCAGCGTGGCCATGATCTGCTCCGACGCCGGGCCCGCGGCCCACGGTTCGAGGAACGACTCGCGCACCTCTTGGGGGTTGACGGCGGCCAGCAGCGACAGCCCTTCCGCGACCTGAGCCTGTACCTCCGGCAGGTCGTCGGCCAGGGCACGGATCCACAGCCGCAGCGGCTCCCACAGGTCGTAGCTGTAGAGCAGCATCAGCTCGGTGATGACCTGCTCACGATGGCGGGCCGCGCGGAAGACGATCCTGCGCTCTCCCGCGAGCAGGTCCGACGAGCTGTCGACGGTGATCAGCGGGTGGTCACCGCTCCACTGCGCTCGATGCTGCGGCAGGGTGTCGTCATCGTTCTGCGCGCCCGGTTCCCTGCCGCGCAGCTTGACGTCCTCCGCTATGCGCTCGAAGTCGACCAGCAGGCGTTCGAAGATCCGCTCGGGGAGGTTGTAGGCGAAGGCGAGGGCGGCGACCACGAGGACCTCGGACCGCTTGGGCTGCCTCTCGAACCACTTGGTCACCTCGCTGTCGGAGATCTCCGCGAGCACGTCGGCCGGGGATCGCCCGCCTACGGCGATCTGACGTGCGAGACCGGCGATCTGGCCGGGTGAACGAAGCTCCGCCGCGTGGGCGCGCACCTCGGCGAGCTCGTCGGTGAGGACCATGCCGCCGAGGTGGGCGTCGAACAGCGCGAGAGGCTCCGGTATCTGCCAGCGCATGTGGAAGGGCCCCGGCGCGGCGGTCGCCGGGTCACGGTGGACGGTGAGCACCAGGTGGGCGTCGGCCTCTTCAAGCGTGCGAGCGAGCGTCTCGAACTCGAAGTGCTGCAGGGCCGGCGCGATGTCGTCCGGCGTCCATCCCTGGATGACGTAGCCCCAGCCGTTCCGATAGGCGGTCTTGCTCGCCAGGTCGTCGAGGGCGCGAGCGGGTGACAGCACGATGATCTTCGTGTCCGGCCGCTTGACCCGGTTCAGGAGCGCGACCGCGCTGGTCCATTTGCCGGTGTCCTCACGGCTGACGAGCACGAGCACGCGATGCTCGCATAACTTCGCCAGAGCGTCTTCGAAGCAAGGGGGAGGCACGAAAGAGTCGAGTGCCCGCTCGATGTCGGCGGGGCCGAGTGTGCCCGTCATCGTACGCGTGGAGCGCCGGGAGGCGACGCCGAAGACGGACTGCGAGGCGTCCACCGCGTCGAAGAAGTTGTTGATGACGGTGGCGCTCTGACCGAGTGCGCCCTCGTCGAAGGCGGCTTCTTCCTTCCTGTCCTGCTGCTCGGGCTTTTGCTCGCCCTTCTCGTCGTCCTTCTTCTCGTCCTTCTTCTCGTCTTTCTCTTCGCTCTTCTCCTCGGCCTTCTGCTCGCCCTTTTGCTCGGCGGTCTCCTTCCCCTTCGACGCCTTCCCCTCCTCGGATGCAGAGCCATCCTCAGGCGTCTTGGGATCGGCCGGCTCCTTTGCCGGTGATGCTTCCGCCATCGTCACTTCCCGCTCACGCCGAAAACAGCGTTGCGCGCGTCGACGGCGCCGTAGAGATTGGTGATGACTTCGGCTTTCTGGGTCATCGCTCCGACGACGTGGCGCGGCGACGGCCCGCTCGGTTCGGGTTCCGTTTCCGCGAAAAGCGAGCTCAAGTCGGAGACGTCAATACCGGCCACGCGGATCCAGGCCGATGAAACGTACTCCTTCTCCTGGACCTGCACTTCCCGAAACTCCGAGACCGAGTACGAGGTGTGCCCTTGCCGCACCGTCTCGTCGAAGACCCGCTGCGAGAGTATGAGGGCCAGATCCACCTCTGGCCTCCTGTCCAGCAGGAGTTTCAGCGGCCGGCACGACAGGAGCCGGCTGGCCTCCACGACCGCCTGGCCGGCATAGCCATTGGCGGCGGGATAGGCCGTGCCGAAGGCCATCGCCACCCTCAGCCGCAGCCGCTCCTCCAATGGAAGGTCCGCGTTATAGTCACGAAGCTGCTTGCCCAGCTCTCTGACGTACTGGTCGATGACACTTATCTCAGGTTCACCCGCGGGCAGCACCGCGAGTTCGCCGTCACCACCCGGCTGGCGCTCCCATGCGTCCCGGTTGAGACCTGCCGCCTGCGTGGCGGCCTGCTGGATCCGGACGAACTCCGCCTGCATGGTCTCATGACGCTTGTCATTGCCGCGCCCATAGCCTTTGAGGTCGCTCGAAACCACGAGAGCACGCCCGAAAGTTGTGCTTTCCACGACCATAGACCGCCTCTCTGCCTCTGACGCGGGTATCAGTATGAGCGCTTAAGCGCGCGCAGACTACCTATTAATGGGAAGAATCCGGCGGCACAATACACCCGCGATTCCGACAGATGGGGCGTATGTGACGTTCTGCTCTAAACGCCGCCAATGCCGGCCCGGTCAGCTTGCGCGTTCCAGGTCGTGGAGCCGGGCCGGGTCCGTGATGACGTACTGGCGGTAACCCGTACGCAGCACGCCGGTTTCCTTGAGGAATCGCATGGCCTTGCTCACGGCGGCGTCCCGCGCCCCGATGAGCCGCCCCAACTCCTGCTGGGACAGATTGACGCCGAGCTCGATCCCCGCCGGAGTCTCCACCCCGTGACGCCGGGCGAGCTCCCCGATGATGCGCGCGAGCCGTACGGGGATGTCGAAGGCGGCGAAATCGAGCCGCCGCTGATTCGCCCAGTCGAGCCGGTTGGCGAGCATGGCGGCGATGGCCGTGGCGACCTGGGGCCGCTGCTTGAGGTAATTCGTGAAGGACTTCGCGGTGATGCGGAAAGCCAGAGTCGGCGTGCAGGACGTCACCGTGGCCGAGCGCTCCGTGCCGCGCAGCACGCCCATCTCCCCGATGAGATCGCCGCTGACCCGGATACCGAGGAGCGTTTCGACGCCCGTTCCCCGGTTCGCCGTCACTTTCGCGCACGCGCACATTCCCGCTCGCGTCGAGCGCAGCAGATAGACGTGATCCACGCGCGGATCACCCTGGCGAAGGAGGACATCACCCGCATCGAAGTGCTGCGGCTCGCCCAGCGCGAGAATCTCCGCCTGAGTCTGCTGGTCGAGCCCTGCCATAAACGTGCCCCTGGGCCACGGCATGACCATCACCTTCGCATGTAAGCGGTATTCGTGATGATACGGAATTCAGACACCGCCGTCTCAGTGAAGAGGTATCACCACGGCTCTCGGCGATCTCCGTAATCGTCGGAGCCGATCAGTGTCGTTCGAAGGGCCGGTGAGATGTTCCTGAGCAAGATGCGCACCGCGCGACAGGCACCGGTGCCCGCCCCTCAACCGGACCGGTCGCGTGCGGGAGTGGAGGACGCGTGGAGGGCCCTCTCGCTCGTCGTCGATCTGGTCAAGCACGCGGAGAACAAGGCGGGGTTCACTCTTGCCGCTTCAGGAGTCATCGGCGGTCTCGTTTACACGCTGATCAGGACCACTGTGCGGCCGAGCGCGCTGTTCTCGATCGCTGTCGCGATCTGCGCGCTGCTGGTGATCGGTGCCGCCTGTTGTGCCGGGCTCAGCCTCCTGCCCCGCCGCGTGAACGTGAAGACCGCCGGCCTCCTCTACTACCACCAGATCGCCAAGCGCTACCGCGACCGGCCCGATGCGTACGCCGGCGACCTGGGCGGCCTCATCCGAGATCCCGACGCGCTCACCACGGCCGTGGCCGAACAGGTGTGGGCGAACGCCCAAGTGGCCTCGCGCAAATACCGGTGGAGCAGCCTGGGCATCATCGCCATGCTCGCGGCTCTGGCGGCTCTCACGATCACGGCCGTCATCGCCGTCGTGCAAGGCACGTGAACGCGTGAGGTCGCCCAGACGCTGTACGAGATGTGGGTGGGGGCGAGCGTCAGGGCGAAGATCCATCGGGATCCCGGGCCGCTCGACAGCGCCCTCGCCGCGACGTCCCGCATCCTCCGCCTCGCCTGACGGCACCCTCCCGGCTTCCCGCCGGCTCAGGGTCCCGCATCCTCCGCCTCGCCTGACGGCACCCTCCCGGCCCCGCCGGCTCAGACGCCTGGACTCGGTCTCGGTGGAGGACTACGACGCCGTCTTCTACCCGGGCGGCACGGCCCGCTGTGGGACCTCGCCGAGGACCCCGCCTCGATCCGCCTGATCGAGAGGCCGCGGCGCTGATCACCAAGCTGGCGGCCTGAGGTTCATGCGGCTGCAGGGCGGCGACGTCCGTCGTCGTCCTCGACGTCGATTATTCGGGAAACTCACGCGGCAGTAGTTGGATATTCGCAAGATCGTCTACGGGACGTATGAAGTTCGGCGATACTCGGCGTATGGCTGAGCTGGACGAACTCGATACGGCGATCCTGCGGGAGCTCATGCGCGACGCGCGGCGTACGAACCGTGACGTCGCGGCGGCGGTCGGCGTCGCACCGACCACGGCGCTCGACCGCACTCGCTCGCTGCGCGACCGCGGCGTCATCACCGGCGCGCGGCTTGAGGTCGATCTCGCCAAGATCGGCCGGGCCGTGCAGGCGCTCGTGGCGGTCCGTGTACGCCCGCCCACGCGGGCCAACATCGAGGGCTTCCGCGAGTGGGCGGCCGGGCTGCCCGAGGTGATCGGCGTGTTCGTGACCGCGGGCAACGAGGACTTCCTGCTGCACGTGGCGGTGCCGTCCAACGATCACCTGTACGCGTTCGTCATCGACCGGCTCACCGAGAAGCCGGAGGTCGCCGACGTACGCACCTCCATCGTGTACGAGCACATCCGCAGCTCGAACCTCTTCCCCGAGAGCGAACCGCGACGAGCGGGACGCGGCACCCCGAGCCGGCGCGGCCCGCGACGCTGACCCGTGCGAGCAGCCTCAGCGGTGCTGCTTCTGCCGCTCCGCCGGATGTGCTCGGCAGGAGGCGGATGGCGAGGCATGACGGCTGACGCACACCTGGCAGCCGGCAGGGCGGGCGCTGGGTCCCGCGCGCGGTGCCCGGGGCCGCGCTGACCGCGTACGGGCCGGACGCGTCGGGCGGCAGGTGGATCGCGGCCGGCCCCGGCAGAGGGGCGCCGGCCGTACGTGTGTCGCGGCTGTACGAGCCGGTGCGGTGAGCGGCCCCTCCCGGGCCTGGACGAACGGTCAGACGGCGCCATCTGCCAGAGCAGGTAGCTATGTTCGACCCGATACCTTGTCGCGCAAGGTATCGGGTCGTACTGTGCTTGTATGACTGAGGATGCCGAGACGATGCCGGGGTCGGCCACCATCGCACGGCTCCGCCGGGAGCTCGCGCGGGGCACGACCGAGCTGGCCGTGCTGTCCGTGCTCAACGTTCGCCGCCGATACGGCTACGAGCTGATGAAGGTGCTGCGCGACGCGGGCGAGGGCGTCCTCGAGGTCAAGGAAGGCACGCTCTACCCGCTGCTGCACCGTCTTGAGGACTCCGGCCACATCGTCGCGACCTGGGAGGCCGAGGGGCGGTCCAGGCCGCGGAAGTACTACGTCATCACCGAGGACGGGCGCGCGTACCTCGCCATGCTGCGCGAGGAGTGGAGCGGCCTCGTCGACGCGATGCGCCAGCTACTCAACACCCTGGGCGAGGTACACGAATGAGCGACGTACGACAGACCATCGACGACTACACCGACAAGGTCGCCCGCCACCTCGTCGGCGCCGAACGCGACAAGGCCAGGGCGGAGCTCGGCGATCACCTGGCGGAGGCGGCGGAGGCCGGCGAGCTCTCCGAGGCGTTAGAGCGGCTCGGCACCCCGGCCGAGGCGGCGGCCTCCTTCGCCGAACTGCGCAACGCCAAGCCCGCCCGCACCGACATCCGCTTCATCGCCGTGCTGATCGACAACCTGCCGCTGGTCGGGATCTCGATCGCGCTGTTCGTACAAGGGTTGATCAGGACCATCGAGGGCGGCAGCGGGTTCACGGTGTCGTTTCCGCCCGCCACGTACTTCAGGTTCGGCGAAGGCTGTGTCGCCTTCACACCCCTGAGGTGCGGCGCGTACGACGACTCCGGCCTCGTCTACACGCTCGGCTTCCCCATCGCGCTCGCCTGGTCGATCATCGGGCTCGGGCTGATCGAGGCGCGCACCGGCATGACGCCGGGCAAGCGCCTGATGAAGCTCCGCGTCGTCACCGAGAACGGGCTGCGCATCCACCCGATCACCGGCATCGTCCGCAGGCTATGCCTGCTGCTGGGGCCGTTCGCGTGGGTGGACTGGGTCCCGGCCGTGTGGGGCGACCGGCGCCGCATCCTCGACCGCCTGACGGAGACCAAGGTCGTACCGGTGGCCGGCGGCGAGAAGTCACAGTGAACGGGCCCTTGCGCTCACGAACGGGGCGGTGGTGGCCTTGGCCACCACCGCGTATGCCGCCTCGCGGAACTCCGCGACCCGCCGCATAGGCTCGTGAACCCTGCGCAGACCCCAAGCGGCAGGCATGGACTGGGCGACAATCGGTGAATGTTCGACTTCGGAGTCCCCGGATACCGGCCGGAGTGGCTGAGCGACCGCCGGGCGATCACGGCCACGCATGGAGCGCGCCTGGCCCGCCTCACAGGACGCCGGCTGACCCGCGCCCTCCTCGCGTGGGACCTCGATGCGGACGAGTGGTTCACGAACTGCCCGATCCTGCTGAACTTCGAGGGCGAACAGGTCGAGATCAACCACTGGAAGTTCGACGAGGTCTCCATCACCTGGAACACCATCGACCCGGAACGCGGCCTGGACTGGCAGGACTTCCACCTCGAATGGCGAGACGACGCGATCGACGAGCTCACCGCGCTGGTGGGACAGCCTTGCACGGCAGTGGAACTGCTGATGCTGCTCAACAGGGACGGCGTCGAGGGCACGATCGTGTCGCTGGGCTTCGGCTTCCCGAACGGCCAGGCGACGATCTGCAACGCCCTCGACGAGAACGGCCTGGAGTTCACACCGCCCGGCGACCGCTACGCGCGATACCGGCTCGAACCGTCCGCCTCGGGAACCTTCACAGTGTCCGGCCCCGCCGGCCACCGCAGATCGCGCCACTCGCCACGCGACTCGCGCTGAATTGTCAGTGCGAGATCGTACGCTTCCCTGCCATGACCGATACTCACACCGTGTCGTTCGACCTGGGCGTTCACTACGGCCAGGCCTACCTTCTCGACGACACCGACGACGCCATGGGCTTCGAGGACTTACCCGATGACCACCCCGAGCACCCGGTCGGGATCCTTCGGGTGGACGAGGGCGGAGCCTTCCTGATCACGGGCCTGCACACCGGAAAGGTCGGCTTCACCGTGACCGTGACCGACCACGACCCGGGGCCGGACACCGAAGGTTACGAGGACATCGTGGAAGTCAGCCTCGAGTCGGAGGCCGCCGGCTGTCCCTGCACGAATGGGGCGGCGAGAACGTCCACGAACTCCCCGCGCTGCCTGCCGGGCCGGGCTGGTACCGGCTCCGCTACCACGCGAAGAACATGGACGAGGCCGCGGAGACCGACACCTCCGACGAAGTCATCGACCGTTATCTCCTCCAGATCTGGCCGCAGGACGAGTCGGAACCGCGCGTGGTCAAAAGCACGAGCAAACAGCTCGCTCACTGGCGCGCACCACAGTGACGCCCAAAAGGCGGCCTGCAAGGACTTCGGACCGCGGTGAACGCGGGGCCGGAGACGTACGACCTTGAATAGCGTTCAGCCGAGCACGGCCACCCAAGCCCGCAACGGCCTGCCCGGCTGAACGCGCAGCAGGCGTAGTCCGGTTAGGCGACAGTACGAACGGCACGGGTTCACGGTCGAGACCGAGGACGAGGCGGACGTGTTCATGCCGGCGTCAGCCGATCCAGGCCGCGCCCGGCGATTGATCACACCCTTCCCGAGGCCGCTTCACGTCTCGCCGAGAGACTTCACGTCCCATGCCAGCCGGATCGTGGGCTTGGTCTGGAGCATGACCGGCTCCCTGAAGTCTTCCTGGAACCACAGCGTCAGCCCTTCATAGCCGGACCGCTCGCGCTCAACCGACAGTCTCCCGAGACGCCGCAGCCGCCCGAGGTAGGCGATCTCCTCGCCGTCCGCGTAGAGGCTGATGTACGCCTCACTCGCCAGGGGGTCGATGGAGCAAAGGACCGATGCCGAGCCCTGGGTCAGGCGAAATGAGTGCAGGCCGACCGGCCAGTGAACGTCCTCGTACTCGCTCTCCGGCTCGTCCTCGAAGAGCCGGATCAGTTCAGCCGGCTCGGGGATCTCCATGACGGGACCCTACGGAGAGCACCCCACGGTTGCTCACCGGCCTCACGGTACTCCGGGCCGGTCCGAGCTCCCATTGACAGATGTCATGCGACACCGATGATCTCCGTCTCTACTGCGCACGCGGCCTCCACGGAAGGATGTGAGCCATGAAGAACATGAAGACCCTCCCCAACTGGAAGTTCGGCCTCCCTTGCGGCCTGGCCATTGGCACAGGGGTCGGCATGGCATCGTCCAACGTTCTCCTGGGCATCGCGATGGCCGTGTCTCTCGGCCTGGCGCTGTCGTACGGGCACGGGGCCCAGCAGACGAAGCCTTCCGCCACCCCTCGTCCGTGAACCCGAGCAGCCGCTGTCCCGCATCACCGACGTCATCGAACACCGCCACTGGACGCTGATCCTGCCGGCCGGTTCGGTGAAAGGCGTCCCGCAGAATCTTGGCGCGGCCGCAGCACCAGGTGCTCGTTCGGCGCGATGAGCGTGATGCGCAGGTCCGCATCTCCGTCCGCGCGCTCGCGTGCCAGCGCCGCGCCCGCCGCGCTCCACACGCCCGCGAAACCGCCTCCAATGATCACAACGTGTGCCATCTCGTCTCTCTCAGTCTCACCCCTGGGGATCCGGGGCGACAGGGAGACAAGACAGCGGGTTCAGATGTGACCGATGTGGGGGAACTTCTCGGGATTGACCAGTCTCCGCAACGTCGTGATCCGCCCGTCGGCGATCTCCACGGTGTCGAGCCAGATCAGTTCGCCACCGTGGTAGGTCGCCAGGGCCGGCTGCCCGTTCACCTCGATGATCTGGAACGCGTCGGGACGCCTCATCTCGATCTGCCTGACCGTCAGCAGGGCGATCCGCTCGGCGCCCTGGACCGGCCTGCGCGCGGCGGTGACCTTGCCGCCGCCGTCTGCGACATAGACGGCATCGGGGTGCAGCAGCTCGACGAGCTCAGTCATGTTTCCCGCGTCGGCGGCCGCCTTGAACGCCTTGAGCAGGCGTTCGGTCTCGGCCTTGGACGCCCGGGGCCGCTCTTTGACCGCGGCGACTCGCGCTCGCGCGCGTGAGGCGAGCTTGCGGCTGGCGGCGGGCGTGCTGCCGAGCACCTCGGCGACCCGGGCGAACGGGAAGTCGAAGACGTCGTGCAGCACGAACGCGACGCGCTCGGCTGGGGTGAGCGTCTCCATGAGCACGAGCATCGCGGTGCTCACCGACTCGTCCATGAGGACCTGAGCGGCGGCGTCGGGCCCGGTCAGCAGCGGTTCGGGGAGCCAGGGTCCGACGTAGGACTCCCGCCGGACGCGCGCCGACTTGAGCACGTTGTAGGAGGCCCGGGCGGCCAGGGTCACCAGCCAGGCCCGCAGGTCGCGTACCCCGGACAAGTCGGCGGCGGCGGCGCGCAGCCAGACCTCCTGCGTCACGTCCTCGGCCTCGGCCACGCTGCCGAGGATGCGGTAGGCCGCCCCGAACACGGCGGGCCGATGCGACCGCCAGTCGGCCTCCGCCAGCGGACCTGTCGGCTCCACCCCCGGCCTCCTGTCCTTTCCAGATCAGCGCTCGACCGCCGAGTCTAAGAGCCCGGCGCCACCTCGGCCGCCGCGACCAGGCGTATCCCCGACCAGGCACTGCCCCTGGCCGGCCTCACCGACCCCGCCGAGCCGGCGACGAAGACGAGTCCCTCGTGAACGAAACGAGGCTGACCACGCCGGCCGCATCAACAAGGGCAAATGGCGCAAGTATGCGCTCCGACGGCTTCGTCAACGCCACTGGCCGGTCGGATGCAGCGCGTGAAGCCCCTCTTGCGCCCCAGGCCGGGCACATGCCCGACCCACGGCTCGCTGTCAGAGATCCATGTTCACGATCTCCGGCACACCGGCAATACCCTGGCCGCCAGCACGGGCGCGTCCACGCCCTCGCTCGGCTCCAAGCGGCTCGACAAGCTGACCGTTCGGGACGTCCAAACCTGGCTGAACAAGCTGCGCCGCTCCTGCCTCTGCTGCGACCAGGGCAAAGACGCCGCACGCCCCGAGCATCACAGCAACCCGAAGCGGCGTCGGCGCTGCTGCGCCATTGGTAAGTGCTGTCGGTCTCTGCCCTCGGAGTGGACGGTTCACGACGCGTACATGACGCTGCGGGCCGCCCTGAGCAACGCCGTACGGGAGGAGACGTTGACCCGCAACGTCGCCGCCAACGTCAAGATGTCGGTGCCGCGCAAGCGCAAGGTCAAGCCCTGGTCCGTCGAAGAGGCACGAGCCTTCCTGGAGTCGGCACGCACGAACAACGACCCGATGTACCCGGCTTACGTCCTGGTGCTCGTCCTCGGGCTGCGTCTGGGTGAAACGCTGGGGCTGCGCTGGGAAGACGTCGATCTCGACCGGGCCGAGATGACGATCGGCTGGCAGCTCCAGCGCGTTGGGGGCAAGCTGCTACACCGCCAGACCAAAACCGACGCGTCCGACGCCACTTTGCCCTTCCCAGAGGTCGTCACGACGGCCCTCCGCGCTCGTCAACGAGCACGCGACACCGCCCGAGAAGCGGCTGGAGACGACTGGCAGGACACGGGGCTCGTCTTCACCACCGCCAGTGGCCGACCGATCGAGCCGTCCAACTTCCGGCGCAGCTTCGCGAACGCCTGCGCCAAGGCGGGAGTCCGGAAAGTTCACGTCCACGCGACTCGCAAGACCTGCGCATCCTTGCTCGTCGCCCTCGACGTCCACCCTCGCGTCGCCATGCAGATCCTTCGCCACTCACAGATCGCAGTGACCATGAACATTTACAGCGAGGTGTCTTCGGAGGAGACGCGCAAGGCACTCAAGCGCCTCGGGGATCACCTAGACCGTTGAGACCGAAGATCGTTGCTGAGGCCATCCCTCTGGGGGTGGCCTTCGCGCAATCTAGGTCCCTCACCGCAGCGATTCCCGATCCTGCTGTCACCAAGCGCTCATAAGGTCATGGCCATGGCGCATGTCGTGATTTGAGTGAAGCCCTACGAGCGAGAAAACCACAACCCGGACACAGAAGGATACAAAGATCTCTGCGGCTGGCACGGGATGACTGAGGAACGGGGTCCGTGTCCGAACGAGCCGTACGCGAGCGTGAAGCTCCGGTACGCGGACTACCAGCCAGTGCAGTCAGCCTGCGTCGAGGCTCTCAAGGAGATCTCACAGCGCTACGGCTTCCCGATCCCCCAGGAGCAGAGCGAGCGTGTCGAGGCAAGTTGATGCTGTAGCTGTATTTTGCAGCTGTACAAGATCGAAAAGGCCACCTCCCGATCATGGGAAGTGGCCTTCTACGTGCAGTGGAGCCTAGGAGATTCGAACTCCTGACTTCCTGCTTGCAAATCGGCCCGATCACCAGGAAAAACGGCTCCTACCTGCGCAGAAAGCAGTCCACAAGTGACCGCGAGTACCCCCTGTTGACCGCTCTCAATGGCACGCTAATGGCACGACGATCACGCGACCCGATCTGCCCAAGCAAGGGGCCCGCGCCCCGCCTCCTGGTCCGCCCCGTCCTCCTCGTAGCTGCCGACCCCCAGGCCGGGGACCGTCGCGTCAAGGGTCAGCGGAGCTGATCGCGCAGCGACGCCGCAGGCGCCCTTGACTCGGCGGGCACGGCCGGGATACTCGGGGCAGCAAGGAGGACAAAGGACAATCGGATTATGAGTCCGACACAGCATCGCCATCGAAACGCCCGCTGCCCTGCTGCTGAGTGGGCAATGAAACCCGAGAAGGTGAAGATCATCCCGCGTATATTCCACGATGAGTCCTATCGGCACCTTCTGTTTACAAGGTGCCCAAACGATCTCCACGGTGGTTCGTGGGCGTTCGCCACCTGGGCTAACGGCATCTTCGCTGTACGCCACCGTTCACCGGTGTTCATGATCGTCTGTTCGGGTGGCTCCCAAGGTGGCTCCCAAATCGCGTTTCCGCCCTCCCTGTAGAGCCGCCGGAGTCCGTACCGTCACCGCAGCAATGATCAACCGGACCCCGGTAACCAGCATGACGGGAAGAAGGAAGAAGAGCCAGACTCCCCATCCCTCCCGATCCGTCACCCAGGCGACCACGAGGGCAACGGCCAGGGCGACAAAAGCAAGCGACAAGTAGACGACCTCGCGTCGAGGGCTACGGGACCTCACAAGGAGAGACGCACCGACGAGGACGACTGGCATCGAATACCAGAGGATTGTCACGAGCAACACGCCGGGCTCCTCGGCTCTCACGAGCACCGTCCGTACGGTGCTCACCCGGATGGTCCCACAGCAAAGTCCGGAGATCAGCCCCATGACCGGTGAGCCAGGGTGAGGAACGAACCCTGGCTCGGCGATCGCCCCCAAGCACGTACGGCGACCAGCCATGCTGTGGCGATCGTAAGGGCTGCATTCGTGCGGCGGCGTGGCAACTTCGGTCGGCGGGTTCGGTCGGTACGGCGGGGCCGGTGTGCGGTGCCCGGCCCGGTGTCCCGCCGCCGTTCGGGACCGGCCCCCAGGCCGCACGCCCGGATGGCGGGCGGGCGGAGGGCCGGGGTACGGCGGCGCGCCGCGCCGCCGCTTGATCCCTATGAGAACAATTCGGCAATGCCCGCCACAGCCAGAGTGGTAGAACGCTCGGTGTGGAGGATCGACGGGATCGCCTGCGGGCGTTGGGTGAGCTGCTGCGGAGATTGCGCAAGCGGGCAGGGCTGACGGGCAAGGAGCTGGCGCAGCGCGCCCAGATCGCTCAGCCCACCGTCTCCCGGATCGAGACCGGCCGGCTGCTTCCCACCCCGGAGACCGTTGAGCGCCTGGTCGATGCCCTGGCACTGGATGAGAACGAGCGGGCAGAGCTGGATGGCCTGCTAGCGCGGCTGCGTGATGAGGTGTCGAGGCTCAAGGGTGGGCTCGCCGGCCGGGAGGCTGCCAACGCGGCTCGGTTGCGTGCGGCTCGGCGGGTGAGGTCGTTCCAGTCGGCCATGATCCCGGCTCTCCTCCAGACGGCCGAATATGCGCGGCTGGCGCTCGCGATCGGTCGGGATGTCGATGAGGAGGACGCGGCCAAGGCGGCGGCCGTGCGTGTGGAGTCTCAGGCGGTGTTGTTCGAGGCGGGCCGGGAGTTCGCGTTCGTGCTGACCGAGGGAGCGGTGCGGACGTGGCCGGGGTCGCCGGCGCTGATGGTGGCGCAGATCGATCGGCTGGTTCAGGTGTCCACGTTGTCGCATGTGCGGCTGGGGGTTGTGCCGTGGACGGTGGAGGCGCCGGCCTTTCCGCTGCACGGGTTCACGCTCTTTGACGACGGCGTGAGCGTGGTCGAGTCCCTGACCGGTGATCTCACGATGACGCAGGCGCATGAGGTGGCGGCACACGAGGAGACCTTCGAGCTTTTCGGCAACGCCGCCGTGTACGGGGACGAGCTGCGGGACTTTCTCGGGCAGATCGCCCAGGACATGAAGGAACTGACAACCCGCTCTCACTAAGGCGCGCATTTATACGTCTAATACCTTGAGCTTGCTGCGATGCTGCTCATACGCTGGGTGCGCGGCGGCGTATAGTCCCCTAGATACCCAGGAGTGTCCCGTGTCAGCTTGGTGCATCTCCCGCTCCTTCCTCGGGTCCACCGTTTCGATCACGGAAGCTCGGCGCTTCGTCACCACGTTCCTCAAGGGCTGGCCGGACGTCGAGACGGCCGAGCTGATCGTGAGCGAGTTGGCCACGAACGCGATACGGCACTCGGCCAGCGGACGGTTCGGCGGTCGCTTCCATGTGACCATTCGCGCCGAACGCCGCCGAGTTTGGATCGGCGTCCTGGACGAAGGTGGCCCCGGCAGACCACAAATCTTCCCCGAGTATCCCGAGCTGGAAGGCGGGCGCGGCCTGCGGATCGTCTCCGAGATGGCGACCGATTGGGGCGTGCTGGGCGACCACAGGGGCCGCACGGTCTGGGCTTCGCTGCACGAAGCGCCGCAGCCTCAGCGCCGGGACTGCTGATGTGCATCTCGCCCCACGTGGGGCTTCCGCAGCCCACCTGCAAAGCCCTCCCCTGGCGGGCGCCTCGTGATGACGGCAGGCAGAGGGTCGTCCAGTGGACATGCGACTGCCAGGAGATCGTGTACGAACTGCGCGAGGCCGCAGGTCAGGGGTTCGTCAGACGGTACGTGCGGGCCGGCAAAGGATGGCGAGTGTCCGACACGTTCCGGATGCGGACCGGCGAAGCGCACGAGGTGTGGCAGGCTCTGTTGTCAGGGCATGCTCGATGAGCCCGCGCGGGGTTCCTCGACGACGCTCAGCAATTCGGGCAGTACATCCCAAAACCGGCGAACCGCTTGAATGCGTACCGTCGAGGGGGATAGACGCCATTCTGTCTAGGGGCCTAGACTCATCGGCAATGATCCGAGGGGGACCATTGCCATCGAACGACGTGGAGCGGATCGCCGCGATCGAAGATCCGTATCAACTGCTCAGAGTCGCCACCGAGCGCCTGAACGCCGCGCAGCAGGAGGTGACCGAGCTGTCGCGTCTTCGCCGGCGGGTCATCCAGGAGTTGCACGCACAGGGCATGTCGTACGCCCAGATCGCCAAGGAAGCCGGCCTCACCCGGGGCCGCATCCACCAGATCCGCCACACCGGCCCTGCCCCTGAGGGAGCGTTCTTCGGCCAGGGGACGATCACGCTCGTCACGCCCCTCAAGCGCGAGGCCCGGCAGGCACGCCCTGTCGTGGCCGTCGAGGACGTCGCGGCGGCGAAGCGGCTGGAGGATCTGGCGCGTGGGTTCGATCTGGCCGTGGAGCTGGAGCACGTACCCCTCGGCGGCGAGATCGACCTGAACCGGCCCAACCTCGTGGTGATCTGCGGGCCACGACTCTCGACGGTCATGGGCGAGCTGTACGAGCGGGACCCGGTGCTGGAGTGGGTGAAGGAGGACGTGTGGACCCTTCACGACACCCGTACCGATGAACGCTACCGATCGGGCTCCGACGACGACCCCGCACGGCCGGTCGACTACGCCTACCTGGGACGGCTTCCTCGCCCTGACGGGGCCGGCAACGTCCTGGTCTTCACCGGCATCCACCCGCAAGGGACGCTCGGCGTGGTCCGGCTCCTGCAAACCGAGCTGACGGCGCTGTGGGGTCAGGTGGCGGACAAGCCGTTCTCGACCATCGTGGCCACGGAGTACGCCCCGGACAGCGGGGAACCCGTGAAGGTCGAACTCGCCAGTCCGCTCTACCGGCACGAAGAGGAGTGAGCATGCGCGTCGCGCTGGCCACCGAGGCGGCACCGGGACGTCCCAATGAAGACTTCGCCGCCGTGACCGCGGACGCCGCAGTCCTCCTCGACGGGGCTGGAACACCCCCAGGCTCGGAGTCCGGCTGCTCGCACGGGGTCGCGTGGTACGCGCGCACCCTCGGCTCCTCGCTGCTGGCCGCTATGACGCAGAAGCCGAACGAGACCCTGCCCGAGCTGCTGGCAGGCGAGATCAAGGCGGTCGCCGGCCTGCACGAGGACACCTGCGACCTCGCCCACCCCGGCTCGCCCTCGGCGACCGTGGTCATGCTCCGCCGTACGGACGACGCCCTCGAATGGCTCGTCCTGGCCGACTCCAGCCTGATCCTCGACACGGGCGGCACCACAGACCCGATGGTCATCTGCGACGACCGCGAAGCCCAAGTAGGCGCCCGCTACCGCAAGGCCATGGACGCCCTCGACTCCGGCACCCCCGAACACCAGAAAGCCCACCGCGAATACGTCGAGACCCTGCGCGCCCACCGCAACCGCGACGGCGGCTTCTGGGTGGCCGCGACCGATCCCCTCGCCGCCGACCAGGCCCTCACCGGGACCGTCCCCCAGGAGGCCGTGCGCACGGCGGTCCTCCTCAGCGACGGCGCATCCCGTCTCGTCGATCGCTTCCACCTCGCCACCTGGCGGCAGACCCTCGACCTGCTCGACCAAGAGGGACCGGAAGCGCTGATCAGCCGCGTACGCGCCGCCGAACACAGCGACCCCACCGGAGCCCGCTGGCCACGGGGCAAGACCTTCGACGACGCCACCGTGGTCACGCTCTCAATGCCTTGAAACAGCAGAAACCGCCACTCGATCCATAACCGCTCGGCATTTTTGAGACCGACTCCGTTTACCCCCCTAGACAGTCCGGGAACACCGTCCGTATCTTCGTTTGCATAGCCCCCTAGACAGTTCGTCGAGCAGGACACCTGCCACTGTCTAGGGGGATTGACAGAAGGGACGCCACATGGCACTCCAAGGACCGATCCCGGTCACGTTCGAAATGGTCTTCCCCCACGGCTGCTACCTGGTCGGGGAGGTCGAGCAGGTCAAGGACTTCGACGCCTCCACCAACGGCCGGTTCGTCCAGGCACGCGACAAGGCCACCGGCGAACCGGTGTGGCAGGTCGCCGTCGTGGACGCCGACCCGACGCTCAAGCCCGCGCAGAAGACGGTGGCGGTCAAGATCCTGTCGCCGGTTCAGCCGGCCTGCCCGGCTGCGGTGCCGGGGATGCCGTTCACGCCGGTCGAGTTCGACCACATCACGGTCACGCCGTACGTCAACCAGGTCGGGCGGCTGGCCTACTCCATCCGGGCCCGCGAAATGCGAGCACCGGCCCCGCGCCGTACGGCCAAGCAGGCCCCGAGCGCAACGGACGCGGCATGAGCGGGCGGCGGCAGGCTCGGCCGACGAGCGTGATCACCATCAACACCGCCGAAGGCGCGGTGGCCGAGAACCACTCCTATCAGCTCAGAACGCCGGTCCTGATCATCCGGTTCGGCACCACGCAGGTGCAGATCGCCACTGCCCAGGCGGACCGCGTCACGGCTGCGGAAGTCGAGTTCGCCCGGCAACTGGCCCGTGAAGCGAACGACTTCGCCCGCAGCGTGGAGCGGACCTTTCGCGGCCGGCGGTCGGCCTGACATCCAGCGGGGCCGCTGGAAGCGGCAACTTCCTGCGGCCCCTTGATCTCCCGGACACACCACATGCTCGGAAGGACTTCCACTCTAATGTTCAAGAAGATGCCCGGCGAAGAGTCGCAACGCATCGTCTCCACCACCCCGGACACGGCCGTCGTGTTCAAGCCGGCCGTCGTCACGACCCCGGCCTTCATCACCCTCGCCGTCTTCGTCGCCCGCCTCGTCGCAGGTCTGGCACGCACGATCTGGCGGCATCCCGTGGCGGTGGCGGTGGCCGTCGCGCCGCTCGCGCTGTGCTGGCTGTACGGCTGGAGGGCCGGCCTCCTGCTGACCGTTCCTCCGCTCACGGGCCTGGCGACGTGGGCCGTTCTCGATCGGACGTCGTTCGCCCGCCTGGTGGGCCGGCGGCTGCTGGCCTGGTGGCGACTCGTCTGGATCTACCGCCGTCTCTGGCAACCCGTCGTGATCATCTCCGGGCTCGGCAAGCACCTGCAAGGCCGCGACTACCTCCCGCGTCTCGGCAAGGTCACCTGCACCGCATGGGCCGACCTGGTCACCGTACGCATGCTGAACGGCCAGACGGTCAAGGACTGGACCGACCGCGCCGATCACCTGGCGCACGGCTTCGGCGCTCCCTCCTGCCGCGTCTCGGTTCTCAAGGCCGGTCGGCTGCTGCTCACCTTCCCGCGTCACGACCCCCTCGCCGACCCGCTGCCGGCGCTTCCCATCCCGGACCGGACGAGCGTCGGACCGGTCGAGATCGGCAAGCAGGAGAACGGCCTGCCCTGGCGGCTCAAGGTCCACGGCACGCACATCCTGGTGGCCGGCGCGACGGGTGCGGGCAAGGGCTCGATCATCTGGTCCACCATCCGAGGGCTGCTCCCGGCCGTCCAGGCGGGGCTCGTCGAGCTATGGGCGCTGGATCCGAAGCTCATGGAGCTGTCCTTCGGCCGCGACCTCTTCGGACCTCGCTACGCCGCCACCCCCGAGGCATGCGCCGACCTCCTCGAACAGGCCGTCAAGGTGATGCAGGAACGGGCCGCCCGGTTCGCCGGGGTTCAGCGCTCGCACACGCCCACGACCCAGGACCCGTTCATCCTGGTCATCGTCGATGAGGTGGCCTTCCTGACCGCCTACCAGGCCGACAAGCACCTGCGGCAACGCATCACGGCGGCGCTGGCCACGCTCACCACCCAAGGCCGCGCGGTCGGCATCGGCGTCCTGGCGGCCCTCCAGGACCCGCGCAAAGAGGTCATGAACATCCGCAACCTTTTCCCCGACAAGATCGCCCTCCGGCTGGACGAGTCCGAACAGGTGGACATGGTCCTCGGCGACGGCGCCCGCGATCGTGGCGCACTGGCCGATCAGATCTCCCCCGACCCGGCCAAGGGCGCCGGCGTCGGCTACGTCCGCCTGGAGGCCAGTCCTGACCCGATCCGGGTCCGCGCCGCCTACGTCTCCGACGACGACATCCACGCCATGGTCAGCGCCTTCGCCCGCCCGAGGGCCTTCGGCATCGACGGAAGGGAGGCCCTATGACGGATCGCTCCGTGCCCAGGGCGGTGCGGCTGACCCGGCCGCTGGCCCGGGAGGTGGTCAAGGAGGTCGCCAAGCGGTACGGCGTGTGCATCCGCCCCGTGGCCTTCCAGCGCCTCGACACCCGCACCGGCCGTACGGAGATCGTGGACGTACCCTGCGGGGCGACCCTGGAGTCCGCCTGCCCGCCGTGCGCCAAGCGCAACCGTCAGCTCCGCATGGCCCAATGCCGCGAGGGCTGGCACCTCGACCACGAACCGGCCATCACACCCAACGAGCCGGACGAGGAACAGCGCCGGCTGGTCGAGTTCCGCGCCGACGTCCACGCCCAGCAAGAGGCCGCCGGACGAGCAGGCCAGGACAGCACCGGCCTCGACATCCTCGCCGAGGGCTTGGACGAAGAGATCACCAAGGCCGGGATGCGCGGTCACGTCACCGGTCGGACCACCGGCCGCCGTGTCCGTTCCACCAGACGACGCCAGGACGCCCCGGACCTGCCCAAGCGCAAGATGGCCGCCACCACGCTGGGCCGTACCTTCACCGCACCGGACGGCCGGGTCTACCGGCCCTCGATGTTCATCACCCTGACGCTCCCGTCCTACGGCAAGGTGCGCGACGGCGTGCCCCTCGACCCGGACACCTACGACTACCGGCGCGGCGCCCGCGACGCCCTGCACTTCTCCAAGCTCATCGACCGCTTCGTGCAGAACCTGCGCCGGGTGGCCGGATACGATGTGCAGTACTTCGCCACCGTCGAGCCACAGCAACGCCTCGCCCCGCACCTGCACATGGCCATCCGCGGCACACTGCCCCGCGCCGAACTCAAGCAGATCATCGCCGCCACCTACCACCAGGTCTGGTGGCCACCCACCGACACCATCCGCTTCGAGGGAGACCACCTGCCGCTCTGGCAGGACGGGACCGGCTACCTCGACCCCGACACCGGCGAAGTCCTGCCCACCTGGGAACAGGCCCTCGACCAGCTCGACGCCGACGATGATGCCCAACCCCTCCACGTGGTCGGCTTCGGCGAACAGCACAACATCCAAAGCGTGCTCGCCGGCACGCCCGCCGCCGGCAAGTGGCTCGGCTACCTCACCAAGTACCTGACCAAGAGCCTCGCCGACCCGCTCGACGCCGCCACCGACGACCAGGCCCGCCGCGACCACGCGGCCCGGCTCGTCGAAGCCCTCCGCTTCGAGCCGTGCTCACCCACCTGCGCCAACTGGCTCCGCTACGGCATCCAGCCTAAGAACGCCAGGCCCGGCATGCAGCCCGGCCGCTGCCGTGGCAAGGCCCACAAGCCCGGACACCTCGGCTACGCCGGACGCCGCGTCCTGGTCTCGCGCAAGTGGTCCAACAAGACCCTCGCCGAACACAGGCAGGACCGCCGCACCTGGGTCCTGGAAGCCCTCGGCCACCCCGACCAGCCCACCGACCCGCACCGCTACATCTGGAAGCCCGTCCCGGCCGGCGACGCGAACGTACCGCCCCTCGCCGTACGCCTCCTCCGCTCAGTCGCCGAACGCCAACGCTGGCGAGCCCACATGAACCGGCTAGAGCAAGATCTTTCGGCAATCGGAGAGGAGGCGGCGTAGTGGACAAGCTCCTGAGGGTGGATGAGGCGGCTGAACTCCTCAGCACCACCCCGCGCTTCGTCCGGCGGCTGATCGCTGAACGGCGGATCGAGTTCGTCAAGCTCGGCCGGCTGGTGCGCATCCGGGAGTCGGCCCTGATCGCCTACGTCACCGCCGGCACCGTCGCCCCCATGAACGCGGGAGACACCCGCCGGTCGCCGGGGAGGGCCGCCTGATGGCCAAGAGGGAAGGTCGCCGACGTTTCGGCAGCATCCGTAAGTTGCCCTCCGGTCGGTTCCAGATCCGCTATCCCGGCCCTGATGGCCGGCTGCGCACCGGGACCACGACGTACCGAACGAAGACCGACGCCGACCGGGCGCTGACGCTCATCGAAGCTCAGATGATCTCGGGCGAGTGGACGGACCCGGATCGAGGCAAGGTCCGGCTCGCCGACTATGCCCGCGCCTGGATCAAGGAACGTCCGGGCCTGCGCCCCAAGACGGTGGAGCTGTACACCTGGCTGCTCGAACGCCACATCATTCCGACGCTGGGCGACGTGGCGGTCGGCAAGCTGTCCGCGCAGGCGATCCGCACGTGGCGCGCCGATCTTCTCGCGAACGGCGTCTCCGTCTCGACTGCGGCCAAGGCGTACCGCCTGCTGCGCGCCATACTGATGACGGCCGTCGAAGAGGACCAGTTGATCGCGCGCAACCCGTGCAGGATCAAGGGCGCCGACAACGAGCACACTCCCGAACGGCCCGTCCTCACCGTGCGCCAGGTCTTCGAGCTGGCCGACCGGATGGCCGACAAGCGCTTCAAGGCCCTCATCCTGCTGGCCACCTTCGCGAGCCTGCGCTGGGGTGAGGTGATTGCCCTCCGTCGTAGCTCGATCGACCTCGACGCGCGGACGGTGACGATCCGCGAACAGCTCCTCGAACTCGACAACGGCGAGATGCGCCTGTGCCCGCCCAAGTCACGCGCCGGCAGGCGCACGGTCAGCATCCCCGCAGTCATCATCCCTGTCCTCGCCGAACACCTCGCCGCGTACGTCGATGAGGCCGACGACGCCTTCGTCTTCCTCGGCAAGCGCGGGGCGTTCCTTCGGGGCAGCAACTTCCGGCGCGAGGCCAGGTGGGCGGAGGCGCTGAAGGAGATGGGACTCCAGGGCTTGCACTTCCACGATCTCCGGCACACAGGCAACACCCTCGCCGCGCAGTCCGGCGCGAGCCTTGCCGACCTCAAGGCGCGGATGGGGCATGACAGCGACCGGGCGGCGCTGATCTACCAGCACGCCACGCGCGACGCGGACCAGCGGATCGCCGACGCGCTGAGTGCCCGCGTCGCGGCCGAACAGCAGAAGATCGCCGACAGCTAATGGCACGTGGATGGCACGAACGCCCCGCACCGAGATCGGTGGCGGGGCGTTTCGCCTGGTGGAGCCTAGGAGATTCGAACTCCTGACTTCCTGCTTGCAAAGCAGGCGCTCTGCCAACTGAGCTAAGGCCCCTTCGACGAAGATAGCTTACCGGGCCGATGAAGCCACCTGCGTCGTACCGAGATCATCACTGAGGACCAACCCAGGGAAGTCCTGGATGGAGTCGAGGATGTGGGTGGCGCCGCCCTTGAGGAGGCGTTCGCGGCTGTGGACGCCCGTCATGATGCCCGCGACGATGGAGGCGCCGGCGCGCTTGCCGCAGAGCATGTCGCTCTCCGAGTCGCCGAGCACGGCGACCTGGCGTACGTCGTCGACCCCCAGGCGGAGTACGGCGTGCAGGACCATGTCGGGCCAGGGGCGGCCGCGGCCGCCGGCGTCTTCGGGGGAGATGGCAAGATCGATCTTGTCGTGCCAGCCCAGGACGCTGAGGATGCGGCTCAAGGTGGTGCGGCTGAAGCCGGTGATCAGGGCGAGCTTGATGCCGTTGCCCCGGAGCTTGTCGAGGACCTCCAGGACTCCGGGCATGGGAGTGAGACCCGCCCGCTCGATCGCCCCCTCGTAGGAGCGTTCGAACGTCAGGTTCGCCGCCTGCGCTTGCGCCTCGTTCCCCGGGAAGATGCCGCGGAACACGTCGATCTTGGGGCAGCCCCGGGACCGGTGCACGTGAACCATGGCTCTCGCGTACGCTCCGGTCCCGGGCACTATGCCCTGAGTCGCGATCGCCTCAGCGAAGGCGCGCTCGACCATGGCGATGTCACCGACCGTGGTGCCGGCCAGGTCAAGGCACACCAGCTTGATGGGGACGATGTCACTCATCGCCTCGCCGGTCGGTTAGTTCTCGCTACCGGTCGCCTCGGTCCAGAGATCGAGCTCTGCGCGGTCGGCCTGCACCTTACGCCAGATCAGCAACCCCCCAAGGGCGATCAGCGCCAGAACGAGCAGCTTCTTCACGGTGTGACCCCACTTCTTCGACGGCCTCACCTGCCGGGGTGAGACCCAACGGTTGACAAGCAGCCTAGCAAGGTATGGCTGCGCTCCCTGTGTTGTGCGCGGACCAGATGGGTGGATTAGGCAAAGGACGGGCGTTCAATCCCTGGTGAGACCGCTATAACCCGTCACCTCGTGCGCGAAGACGGCGGCCGACGATGTCGGTCATCGACCCGTACGTTCCCCGTTCGTCGTCTACGTTCACGTCCACGTCCATGCGGCCGGCATCCTGTCGTTCTCCCATAACGGGCAACAGCTCGATCATGCCAAATATGCGGCCGAGGTGCGCAGGTCTCATTCCCCTTGCTTCCCCGGCCTCGGGCCGCGAGTGGCTCGCCTCCGTCCGGCGGTGACCGCATACACGGGAGGCCAGTGGGTACGGAGGGGCTGTATGTCATGGTTCGGGGGCGTACGGACGGTGTTGACATACCCCTTGGGGGTATATTACGTTCATCCGGTAACACACCGGAATGCCCAGACCCATACCTCGGGCATACCCTAGGGGGGTACGGTGTTAGACTCGCACCATAAAAGGACAGAAGCAGAGGGAGAGCCCGCCATGAGCACCGCCACCTACACCGTCAACGGCATGACCTGCGGCCACTGCGTGAGCTCCGTCAAAGAGGAGGTCAGCGAGGTTCCCGGTGTGACCGGCGTCGAGGTGGATCTCGCCACTGGCCTGTTGACGGTCAGCAGTGACGAGCCGGTGGCGCGCGACCTGATCGCCTCCGCGGTGAAGGAAGCCGGCGACGAGCTGGTGGATCGCCCATGAACGCCGCCGTCAAGCTCGGCTCCTACGTCCTGGGCCTCGCCGTCGTCTTCGGCGGCGCCCTGGGCGTGGGCAAGCTGATGGCCCCCTCCTCCACAGCGGCCGCGAGCAGCGAAAAGGCCCCGAGCAGCCAAGAGCCCGGCCAACAGGCCCAGCAGGCCCCCAAGAGCCACGGGCATACGACCGGCGAGCGCCAAGGGGTATCGGCCGAGGCAACCTCGGCGGCCCACGAGAACACCCCCGCGAAGGGCCACGAGCAGCAGACCGGCCATACCCCCGGGGGGCTCCAGGTGTCGCAGGACGGCTACACCCTCGACCTCATCGACTCGATCTCGACGAAGAAGGCCACCGACTTCACCTTCAAGGTCATCGGCCCCGACGGCACCCCCGTGACCGACTACGAGGTGGAGCACGACAAGAAGCTGCACTTCATCGTCGTCTCCCGCGACCTGACGAGCTTCCAGCACCTCCACCCCGAGCTCTCCCCCGACGGCACCTGGTCGGTACGCCTGAAGGCGCCGAAGCCCGGCCCGTACAAGGCGTTCGCGGACTTCATCCCCAAGGGCGGCGAGAAGCTGACGCTGGGCGCCGATCTGACGGCCGCGGGCGACTACGACCCCGACCCGCTGCCGGAGGCGAGCCGCACGGCGAAGGTGGACGGCTACACGGTCAGCCTGGACGGCGACCTGGCCCCGAACACCTCGACCAAGCTCACCCTCACGGTCAGCAAGGACGGCAAGCCGGTCGAGGACCTGGAGCCCTACCTGGGCGCGTACGGCCACCTCGTGGCGCTGCGCGCGGGCGACCTGGCCTACCTGCACGTCCACCCGGAGGAGAGCGACACGGCGGGCCCCGAGATCACGTTCTACGCCGAAGCACCGAGCCGGGGCGACTACCGTCTGTTCCTGGACTTCAAGCACAAGGGCGAGGTCCGTACGGCGAGCTTCACGGCGACGGCCGGCGGCGCGCCCGCCGGACACGGCGGCGACGGCCACACCCACTGACGGACACGAGGAAGGAGAGGTGACGATGACGTCTTCCCTCACCGAAGGCAAGTCCGTCGAACTCATGATCGGCGGCATGACGTGCGCGTCCTGCGCCAACCGGATCGAGCGCAAGCTCAACAAGCTGGACGGCGTGACCGCGACGGTCAACTACGCGACGGAGAAGGCGAAGGTCACCTTCCCCGTGGATGTCGACCCGCAGGTGCTGATCGCCGAGGTGGAGAAGGCGGGTTACACGGCCGAGCTGCCACCCCCGCCCACTCCAGCCCCTGACGGACAACAGGAGCAGAAGAAGGAACGCGACCCGCTCCGCGACCGGCTGATCACCGCGATCGTGCTGTCGGTCCCGGTGGTGGCGATGGCGATGGTGCCTGCGCTGCAGTTCGAGTACTGGCAGTGGCTGTCGCTGACGCTGGCCGCGCCGGTGGTGACGTACGCGGGCTGGCCGTTCCACAAGGCCGCGTGGACGAACCTGCGGCACGGCACGGCCACGATGGACACGCTGGTCTCGCTGGGCACGCTGGCGGCGTTCGGCTGGTCGGTGTGGGCGCTGTTCTTCGGTACGGCGGGCGTGCCGGGCATGACGCACCCGTTCGAGTTCACGATCGGGCGCACCGACGGCTCGGGCACGATCTACCTGGAGACGGCGGCGGCGGTGACCGCGTTCATCCTGGCGGGCCGCTACTTCGAGTCCCGCTCGAAGCGGCGGGCGGGCGCCGCGCTGCGGGCGCTGATGGAGCTGGGCGCCAAGGACGTCGAGCTGGCCGACGGGCGCCGCGTGCCGGTCGAGCAGCTCAAGGCCGGCGACAGGTTCGTGGTCCGGCCGGGCGAGAAGATCGCCACCGACGGCGTGGTCGAGGAGGGCACCTCGGCCGTGGACGCCTCGATGCTGACGGGCGAGTCGGTGCCGGTCGAGGTGCGGCCGGGCGACCCGGTGACCGGTGCGACGGTCAACGCGGGCGGCCGGCTGCTGGTGAGGGCCACCCGGGTGGGCGCGGACACGCAGCTCGCGCAGATGGCGAAGCTGGTGGAGGAGGCGCAGACCGGCAAGGCGCAGGTGCAGCGGCTGGCCGACCGCATCTCGGGCGTCTTCGTCCCGGTGGTGATCGCGCTGGCGATCGGCACGCTCGGCTACTGGCTGGGCAGCGGTGCGGGCGCGAGCGCGGCGTTCACGGCGGCGGTCGCGGTGCTGATCATCGCCTGCCCGTGCGCGCTGGGCCTCGCCACGCCGACGGCTCTTCTGGTCGGTACGGGCCGGGGCGCCCAGATGGGCATCCTCATCAAGGGCCCCGAGGTGCTGGAGTCGACGCGCAGGATCGACACGATCGTCCTGGACAAGACGGGCACGGTCACCGAGGGCAAGATG
Source organism: Nonomuraea fastidiosa (assembly GCF_042751225.1). Taxonomy (NCBI): domain Bacteria; kingdom Bacillati; phylum Actinomycetota; class Actinomycetes; order Streptosporangiales; family Streptosporangiaceae; genus Nonomuraea; species Nonomuraea fastidiosa. The sequence continues at coordinate 3,058,311 of NZ_CP170570.1, read as the reverse complement.
ACGCTGACCGAGGTCCACCTGGCCGAGGGCGAGTCCCGCGACGAGGTGCTGCGGCTGGCGGGAGCGCTGGAGCACGCCTCCGAGCACCCGATCGCGCGGGCGATCGCCCGCGAGGCCGGCTCGAAGGCCACCGCCGAGGACTTCACGAACATCGAGGGCCTGGGCGTCCAGGGCGTCGTGGACGGGCACGCGGTGCTCGTGGGCCGGCCGCGGCTCCTGGAGGAGTGGTCGCAGCACCTGCCGGACAACCTCGTCCGCGCCATGGAGGAGGAGCAGGCCAAGGGCCGCACCGCCGTGGCGGTCGGCTGGGACGGCAAGGCCCGCGCGGTGCTCGTGGTGGCCGACGTGATCAAGCCGACGAGCAAGGAGGCCATCGCCGAGCTCAAGGCGCTGGGACTGACCCCGGTGCTGCTGACCGGCGACAACGAGGCCGTGGCGCGTACGGTCGCCGCCGAGGTGGGCATCGACGAGGTGATCGCCGGTGTGCTGCCCGCCGGCAAGGTCGACGTGGTCAAGCGGCTGCAGTCCGAGGGCAAGGTGGTGGCCATGGCGGGCGACGGCGTCAACGACGCCGCCGCGCTGGCCCAGGCGGACCTGGGCCTGGCCATGGGCACGGGCACGGACGCCGCGATCGAGGCCGGTGACCTGACGCTCGTACGCGGCGACCTGCGGGTGGCGCCCGACGCCATCCGGCTGGCCCGGCGCACGCTAGCAACGATCAAGGGCAACCTGTTCTGGGCCTTCGCCTACAACGTGGCAGCCCTGCCGCTGGCCGCTCTGGGGCTGCTCAACCCCATGATCGCGGGTGCCGCGATGGCGTTCTCCAGCGTCTTCGTGGTCAGCAACAGCCTGCGGCTGCGCCGCTTCTCGTGACAGCGACCATCTGGCGGCCGGCGCCATCGAGGCGCCGGCCGCCACGAACGCGGCGCCGGTCAGCAGCCAGCCGAGCGTGCCGCCGCCGAGCACGACCGTGGTGAGCACGGCGGGCCCGAGCATCCTGGCCACGGCCACGCCGCTGCCGAAGAACGCCTGGTACTGGCCCTGCCGGTCGTCGGGGGCGAGCCCGAAGCCGATCTCGAAGCAGCCGGCCGCCAGCCACAGCTCGGCGATCACCTGCAAAACCGCGGCGACCAGCAGGAACGCCCACCATGACGGGCTCAGCGCGAACACCGCGCAGGCGGCGAACATGATCAGCCCCGCCCGCCGTACCGCCGCCGCGGCGTCGTGCACCCCCTTGACCCGGCGGGCCACCCGCACCTGGCAGAGCAGCACGCCGCCGGTGTTGATCAGCAGCAGCACCGAAACGACCCAGGTGGGCGCGTCGGTACGGGCGGCGATCCACAGCGGCACGACCACGCTGAGCAGCGGCATGTAGAAGAGCATCACCGCGTAGATCAGCGTGACCAGCGCGTACGGCCGGTCCCTGAGCACGGCCAGGCGGGGCCCGGCAGGAGCGGGCTGCGGACGTACGGGGGACAGGCGGAGCAGCAGGACGGCGGCGATGAGGAAGGTCGCCGCGTCCAGCCCGAACACCGCCAGATACGCCTCCCGGGTGCCCGCGTGCAGCGCGAGACCGCCGATGGCGGCGCCGAGCGCCAGGCCGCCGTTGAGCGTGGCCTGCAGCACGGCCCGTACGACGGTCCGCTCCTCGGGCGGCGCCAGGGCGGCGAGCAGCGCCTGGCGGGCGGCCGACAGTCCGGTCTGCGCGGTGCCGTACAGGCAGGCGGCCAGCACGAACAGCGGGAACGTCCGTACCAGCAGGAACGACCCGACCGCGATGGCGGTCGCGAGCGCGAGCAGCACGGCGACGCCGCGCGGCCCGCGCCGGTCGGCGAGGTGCCCGAGCGGCACGCCGGCCACCGAACCGACGCCCCAGCCGAGGGTCAGGCCGATGCCGATCTCGGTGGGCGTGAGCCCGACGACGGTGGAGAAGTAGAAGGCGGAGGTGACCAGGAAGACACCGTCGCCGATGGAGTTCGCAAGCTGCGCCTGTGCCAGGATCCGCCGATATCTCATGAGGTGTACGCCCCCTGCCTCGCGTGCCGACGCCACCATCTTGGAGCCTGGCTTGTCCCGAGATAAGCTCCGATTTCCGGCGATTTGATTGGGCCAATCATGGACGTGCACATCACCCTCGAAGGCCGCCGTGACCTGGCCGCACAGGTGTACCGGCAGCTTCTCGACGCCATACTCGACGGCCGGCTCAGATCCGGCGAACGCCTCCCTCCGACCAGGGAGCTGGCCAGGCGGCTGGAGATCTCCAGGAACACCGTCGCCCTCGCCTACGACCGGCTGGTCGCGGACGGGTTCCTGGTGGGCAGGGCGGGCGCGGGCACGTTCGTGTCGGCCGAGCCGGTCAGGGGGCGGGCCGCGCCCAAGGGCGTCGTACGGCCGCGCCCGGTCTGGCGGGACCTGCGCCTCACCCCGAGCGGCATGCCGCCCGCCCGCTACGACTTCCGCGTCGGCGTCCCCGACGCCCGCCTGTTCCCCATGGAGACCTGGCGCCGCCTGGTGGCCCGCGAGCTGCGGGCGAGCGCCGCCGGTTACGCCGACCCGGCGGGCCACGAGCCGCTGCGCGCGGCCATCTCCCGGCACATCGGGCTTAGCCGCTCCGTGCACGCCGGCCCCGACGACGTGATCGTCACGAACGGCGCACAGCAGGCGCTCGACCTCATCGGCCGCGTGCTGATCGAGCCCGGCACGGTCGTGGCCGTCGAGGAGCCCGGCTACCCGCCGGCCCGGCTGCTGTTCCGCACGCTCGGCGCCAAGGTGGCCGGCGTGCCCGTGGACGGCGAGGGCATCGACGTCACCGCGCTGCCACGCCAGGCCCGCATCGTCTACGTCACGCCGTCGCACCAGTTCCCGCTCGGCACCCCCATGTCGCTGGCCCGCCGCGCCGCCCTGCTGGCCTGGGCCGAACGCCGCCGCGCAGTGATCATCGAGGACGACTACGACAGCGAGTTCCGCTTCGGCGACCGCCCGCTCGAACCCCTCCAGAGCCTCGACCGGGCCGGCCGGGTCATCTATGTGGGCTCGTTCTCCAAGACCCTGCTGCCCATGCTCAGGGTCGGCTTCCTGGTCGCGCCCGCCTCGCTCGCGCCGGCGCTGCGCGCGGCCAGGCAGCTCACGGACTGGCACGGCGCGCTGCCCACGCAGGCCGCGCTGGCCCGCTTCATCGACGAGGGGCTGCTCTCGCGGCACATCAGGAAGGCCACCCGCGAGTACGCCGCCAGGCACGCCATGATCGCCGAGGCGCTGGACGCCGACGAGCGGCTGCTGCCGGTGCCGTCCTCGGCGGGGCTGCACCTGTGCGCCCGCCTGGCTCCGGGCGTGCGCGTACGGCCGGGGGACGGGCTCGCGGTCGAGCGGCTTGAGTCGTACTGCGGGGAGGAACCGGCGCAGCACGGCCTGGTGCTCGGCTACGGCGCGATCCCCACCGACGCCGTGGCCGCGGGCCTGCGGCTGCTCAGGTCACGGATGTCGGCGGGTCCAGAAGCGGCGGTGGCGCTCTCCTGACATCTCCGAGTCGTCGGGCGGCGCGGGTTGCTGCACGATCACCACTGTCGTCCTCGCGTGCCGGGCGCAGTACATGCTGGTCGAGGGGAGGAAGATGCGGCTGAGCAGGCCGCGCCGCCCTCGCCCGAGCACCAGCAGATCGCCCTCGCGGGCCAGGTCGACAAGGTGGTAGCCGGGGTCGCCCACCCGTCCCACCGTCGCGATCGTCAGATCGTCGGGTACGCCGCCCGCCACGTCCTCGAACACGGATGTGATCACTTCGGAGCAGCGCGCCTCCTCGCCCTGACGCACCGCATGCTGCACGGGCAGCGCCTCAGGAAAAGGATGGACGGGCGCGCGGCTGACATGCACGGCCACCAGAGCCATCCGGTGCAGCCTGGCCGCCCCGATGGCCCAGGCCAGAGCCCAACGCGCGGCCGGGGACTCGTCGACCCCAACGATCAACCGCGGGCCGCCGGGCAGTTCCTGTTCCACGGTGCCTCCTGTTGAAGTACGACCATAGTGCGCCTACCCATCGGTTACCGGGAGGTGGCAGTTTGGGAACTCCGAAGTTTCCTTTGGAACGCGGATGGGACCCCAGGTCGGCGGCATGGCGGGTGGGGAGGCGGGATCTTTAGGCGGGGTATTTGTCCTGCCTTGAGAGGAACTTTTCTCTATAGCCCTTTAGGTGTTATTTGTGCACGTTTCCGGAGGGCTTCGCGGAAGGCTTTCAGATGAGCTTCAGCAGGGTCTCGTACAGGGTGTGGCGCTCACGCTCCGGCAGCGTCCGGTACGCCTGTCCCGCCCGGCGGTTCGTGTCCGCCTCGATCTCCGCGCGCAGCGGCCCGTCCTCCAGGCGTACGATCTCGGCCGCCGACAGCCCCGCCGCCTGCCAGGCCGCGGCGTGCGCGTCGGCGCGGTGGTAACGCAGCACGGCCAGCCGGTTGAACAGCAGCAGCCCCGGCGAGGACCCCTCCGGCTCGTACGGCGGTGACACCAGCTCGAACGCCCCGCCGGGCAGCCGGTCGGCGGTGTCCAGCACGCGGCCCACCAGCTCGGCGGCCTCGGTGAGGTCGCCGCCCGCCCAGACGCGTTCGACGGCGGCCTCGTGCAGCTCGTACAGGCGGTGGATGAAGGACCTGCCGGTGTCCGTCACGCGCAGTACGCCGTCGCCGTCCTCGGCCAGCGTGCCCTGGCGGAGATGCTCCCGGATGTCGGGCTCCGGGTCGGTGTACCGGAACAGCACGGCCAGCCCGCTGCGGGTCAGCGGGCGCAGCGGAAGGCTGAACCGCAGGTCGGACAGGAGCCCTGGAGTGAAGCCCGATGCCGCGGTGAGGCCGGCCACGGCTCTGACGGCGGAGGCGTGCACGTTGACGTGGGCGGCGTTGATGACCGGGGCGATCGCCTCAGCGAACTCCGACAGCTCCTGAAATTTCGGCATCGCTCCCGATTATGCGGCGACACCCCACGCCCCCGCACCCGTTCCCAAAACCCCCAAAACGCACGAGCAGGCCGCGGCGGCTGGTTTCACGTGAATCACAATCGCCCCCTGGGGCCACCCAAAGGCCCCCACCCACGACGGCGGAACAGCCCCACCCCACACACAACCAAGGATCGACACCCGGACCGCCAACACACCCCACCCAAAAGAACCCCCACCCACGACGGCGGGACAGCCCCACCCCACACACAACCGAGGATCGGCATCCGGACCGCCAGGGTCGCGTGGAATGCTAGGGACATGGCGCTGCCGTTCCGTCTTGCCCGCACTGCGGTGTTCGCCGCGGTGTGTCTGGGGCTGGGCGTCGCGGCGCACATGCTCGGCGGCGCATCGGTGCCGCCCGCGGCCGGGGTGTGGGCGTTCGGGCTGTCGTTCGCGGCGGCGTACCCGCTGGCGGGCCGCGAGCGTTCACTGACCGTGATCCTGCCGCTGCTCGCCGGCCTGCAGGTGCTGCTGCATCTGATGTTCTCGCTCTCTCACGCGGTGCTCGCACCGGACGGACCGGCCGCCCCGCAGCTCATGGCCGCGCACCTGCACTCGGGCCTGGTGCCGAACCTCGGCATGCTCATCACCCACGGCTGGGCGGTCGCGCTGACCGCGTTGTGGCTGGCGCGCGGCGAGGCCGCGCTGTGGGCGCTGCTGCGCCGCCTGGCCGTACGGCTGCTGGTGCTGTGGCTGCCGCTGCTGGTCACGCCTTTCTCCACGCCGCTGTGCACGACCGAGCCGCCCATCCTGCGCTCGGCCGTCCTGCGGCACGTCGTCAGCCGGAGGGGTCCGCCGCGGGCCGTCGCCGCCTGACCTACGTGGTCGGGCACGACGTTCCCCTCTCCATTCAGACGACCCACCGCCCGGCAGGGTCTATTTCGGCATGCCGGGCGGAGAAAGGCACTGCCATGTTCTTCCGTCATGCCCTCGTGCTCGCGGCCGCCGCGACGGCGCTGGCCGCCTGCGGCTCCTCGGCGGAGCCCGCCGCCGCACCGAGCCCGTCCCCGTCCGACTCCGCAGTGGCGGCGACCGGCGGGCTGAGCATCACCGACCCCTGGGTCAAGACCGCCGAGAAGGGGATGACCGCCGCGTTCGGCACGCTGGTCAACAACACCGACCAGCCGATCACCATCGTGTCCGGCAGCTCGCCGCTTTCCTCGGAGATCGAACTGCACGAGGTGGTGGAGAGCGGCGGCAAGATGGTCATGCGGCCCAAGGAGGGCGGCTTCGTGGTGCCCGCGCACGGCACGCACAAGCTGGAGCCGGGCGGCGACCACATCATGCTGATGGACGTCACCGAGGAGGTGCTGCCCGGGGCGCAGATCCCGTTCACGCTGCAGGTGCAGGGCGGCGAGCCGCTGGAGTTCACCGCCGTCGGCAAGGACTTCGCCGGCGGCGAGGAGGACTACCAGCCGGGGCACAAGTGATCACCCGGCGCGGGCTGCTCACCGGGGGCGCCGTCACCGCGGCCGGCGCCCTCGCGGGCTGTGCGAGCGACACCTCCGCCCGTACTCTCGACGTCGGCTCGCTGGTGCGCGAGGTCGCGACGGGCTCGCGCACCGAGCCCTTCTACGGCCTCCACCAGGCGGGGGTGGCCACGGAGCCGCAGGCGCACGCCGTGTTCATCGGCTTCGACCTGCGTCCTGGCACCCGCAAGGAGGCCCTCGTACGGCTGCTCAAGCTGCTCACCGACGACGCCGCCCGCCTCACCCAGGGGCGGCCGGCGCTCGCCGACACCGAGCCCGAGCTGGCCGCGAACCCGGCCCGCCTGACCTGCACGTTCGGGTTCGGGCCCGGGCTGTTCGACGCGGCCGGGGCGGACTCTCCGGTGCAGCCGCTGCCGCGCTTCGCCACCGATCGGCTGGACAAGCGGTGGAGCGGGGGAGACCTGCTCGTGCAGGTGTGCGCGGACGACAACGTGACGGTCGCGCACGCCGTACGGATGATCGTCAAGGACGCGCGGTCGTTCGCCCGCGTACGGTGGACGCAGCGCGGCTTCCGCTCCGCCACCCGGCGCAACCTGATGGGCCAGATCGAGGGCACCGGCAACGCCACCGACCTCGACAGAGCCGTCTGGATCGGGCAGGGCCCGCTGGCCGGCGGCACCACGCTGGTGCTGCGCAGGATCCGCATGGCGCTGGAGACGTGGGACGCCGTCGACCGCACGGCCAGGGAGTTCACCATCGGCCGCAGGCTCGACAACGGCGCCCCGCTCACCGGCGTCGCCGAGCGCGACGAGCCCGACTTCGCCGCGAAGAACCGGCTCGGGTTCCCGGTCATCTCCGAGTACGCCCACATCAGGCGCGCTCACGTGGCCGACCCGGCGCTGCGGCTGCTGCGGCGGCCGTACAACTACGACGACGGGCTGAGCCCGGAGGGCGAACCGGACGCCGGGCTGCTGTTCGCGTCGTACCAGGCGGACATCGACCGGCAGTTCGTCCCGATCCAGCGGATGCTGGCCGAAGGCGACCTGCTCAACGAGTGGATCACCACGATCGGGTCGGCGGTCTTCGCGATTCCGCCGGGGTGCGCGGAGGGCGGCTGGATCGGCGAGTCCCTGCTGTCCTGACCGGCCCGCCGGAGGGCCCCCACGAGGGGCCCTCCTCTCGGCGGGAGGCGGCGGCTGTCCTGGCGCTTCCGCGATCTTGCCCCCGTCGTGCTCGCCGTCTACGACCAGCGCGATAAAGCAGGTGCGTGACCCGGTAGCTCGCGGCTTATCCTGTATCGCCGATCTCGACGGCGTACCGCGGGGGTGGAATCGTACGCTGATCATCAGAGATGCCGCGACCGAGGACTGGCCGCACATCTATCCCTTCTATGCCGAGATCATGGCGGCGGGGCGCACGTACCCCTACTCGGAGCGGCAGACCCTCGAAGAGGCCCGCTCCTGGTGGATGGAGCCGCCTCCGGGCAAGACCGTCGTCGCGGCCGACGACGCCGGCACGATCGTCGGCTCGGCCAAGATGGGCCCCAACCGGCCTGGCCGGGGAGCGCACGTGGCCACCGCGTCCTTCATCGTCGATCCCGCGCACCAGGGCAAGGGCGCCGGGCGGGCGCTGGGGGAGCACGTCCTCGGCTGGTGCCGCGCCGAGGGCTTCCACGGCACGTGAGGCGGAACCTTTTCCGGTCCGCGTACGTGATGGAGGTCATGCGGAGCCTTCCCTTACTCGCCCTCCCCGCCCTGCTCGCGCTGACCGCCTGCGGCGGGGGTGACACGACGACCGCCGAGCCCGTCACGTACGCGGCCGACTCCGTCACCGTCCTGGAAAGCCCCGAGCACGGGCCGCAACTGTGCAGCACGGTGGCCGAATCGTTGCCGCCCCAGTGCAGCGGGCCCGACGTCGTCGGCTGGGACTGGTCCAAGGTGCGGCACGAGAGCCACGGCGGCACCACGTGGGGCCAGTACCGCGTGGTCGGCACCTGGGACGGCGCCAAGCTCACGCTCACCGAACCGCCGGGACCGGCGACCTCGGGGCAGAAGGAGGAGCCGCGCTTCGGCTCCCCGTGCCCGGCTCCCGAGGGCGGCTGGCGGCCGGTCGATCCCGCCAAGGCCACGCAGGCCGCGCTGGAGACGACCCAGCAGCGGCTGAACGAGGCGGACGGCGTGGGCGGGGTGTGGCTGGACCAGAGCTACCTCGACGCGATCCCCGGCTACGACGAGAGCGATCCCGACATGGCGCAGAAGTACGCCAACGACCCCACCAAGCTGGTGCTGAACGTGAAGTTCACCGGCGACCTGGCCGGCCGGGAGGCGTGGATCAGGCAGACCTGGGGCGGCGCGCTCTGCGTCAGCCAGGCCCGGCGCAGCGAGGCCGAGCTGCGCGAGATCCAGGATTCCCTGAGCGGCGAGCTCGGCTCGGACTTCGTCTCGGCCTCGGTGGACATCGTGAAGGAGCAGGTCGTCGCCGGCGTCCTGGTGGCCGACGAGGAGCTGCAGCGGCGGCTCGACGACAAGTACGGCGAGGGCGTCGTACGCCTCGACGGCGTGCTGAAGCCGGTCCGCTAGCTCACTGGGGGTGCGGGCGCGCATCGCCGGGCTCGCGGCGGGCCCGGCGGTGAAGACGTACGCGCGGCTGTCGTCCAGGCGGCGGCCGGTCTTCGCGTCTACTTCAGCCCCAGCCGGAGGTCACCTCGCCCCGAACAGACGACCGCTTTGCCATGGTTCGAGGTTTTTTGATCTGTGCTACGGCACGCGCCGTCATCGCTAACGTGCTGGCGGTGAGGAACATGAGGAGATGCGCACGGGCCGTCGCCGTCGTGGGGGCGGCGGCGGCCACGGGGCTCGCTGGGATCACGGTGCCCGCACAGGCGGCCGAGAACTACGGACAGTACTCGATGTTCGGCAAGCGCCGGGCAGGCCAGCACTGGTCGGGCGGGCAGGTCGGCGGGCAGTGGGCGTGGAAGCCGCTGTCGTCGACGACGTCCGAGATCAGCTGGGGCGACCCGAAGAAGTGGCCGCCGTCGTACGCGGAGAAGTTCGTCCGTTCGGGCGACTGGCTGATGCTCGACGGGTGGCGGGACAATGGAACGTACTACAAGCTCCGCGTCACCAAGGAGCAGATCGGCGACGTCAACTGCAAGAACCTGAAGACCTTCGCCACGTCGGGGCCGCAGCACTACGTCAAGTGGACCATTCCATCCACCGGCTACTGCCTGAAGGCGTGGGGCACGATCACCGAGCAGTCCTCGGGCAAGGTCGTGGACTTCGGGCACACCCAGATCTGGTATCCGCCGGCCTCCTGCTCGAACCGCTACCTGGGCAAGCAGACCTGCATCAAGCAGTGGGAGTCCTGGTGGGACAACAACGGCAGCCCCGGTAAGCCGATCAAGCGGAAGCTCGACCGGGATCAGTACATCGCCCGCGGCAAGGGGATGGCGTTCAAGATCCACCAGTTCTACCCGAAGACGTGGAACTCGGAGGCCAAGTCGTACTGGAACTGGTGACGTGAGCACGACCCGGCGTGCCGGGCTGTGGACGCCGCCCGTGAAGCGGCGGCCTGTGCACGCCGGGTAGGGCACAGCCGATTGCGAACGCTGTACGGGGGACAGCCGGCTGTGGATATCCGGGGGGGGAGACGGCCAGTACACATCACACAAAGTCGGACCCCGCGCAGACAGCGCGGGCGAGCTCGGACTTCGCACCCACAGTCGCGAGGCGCCACCCCCAGCGCCCGGCTGACCGGCCTGTTCACCGACTACGGCAAGGGGCGGACACCAGGTGGACAGGGCCGCCTGTGGACACCGGGTAGGCACGGCCTGCCGTGGACGCCGGGGCGACCGGCCGTTGCACATCGAGACGAGGACGACCGGCCGTGGACGCCGGGGCAGGAACGACCGGCCGTTGCACACGGGGGCGGACGACCGGCCGTGGACACGTAGGGACGGTCGGGTGTGACTCCGGTGAAGGACGGCCGCCTGTGAACGTCACACAGGGGAGCGGCTGCCTGTGGATGCCGGCCACCGGATGCCGAGCTGTGGCGGCCGCAGAGAGCGTATGGCGCGGAGAGCGTATGGCGCTGGGAGCGTATGGCGCGGTGAGCACCATCGCGCACAACGCCGGCGCTGGAGGCACTGAGCTGAGCTGGGGGCGGTGGGGTGTGGATGGCGGGCCGGGAACGCTCTGCGGGGACTCGGTCTCGGCCCGCCGTCCATTGGCTTGAGGGGGGCGACAGGAGCGACGTTCATCCACAGGGTGAGGGGTGCGGTGGACGGCGGCGGAACCCGCCCGGACGCCCTGGGCACAAGGGGTGATTTGGAACGTTATGTACCGGCGACTTTTTCAGTGTGGTATGGCCGGTCCTGGGCACTCTGGGTCGTCCGGTCGAGGCCGTACCGGTGACCTAGAACACACACCTGACCTGGGGAAATGTGGATAACCGCTGGTGAGCGCGGGGCTGCGGGACCGGCGGCGGGGACGGCGCCGAACGAGGGTGCGGGCAAGGGCGGCGAACGCGGGCGCGACGGGCTGTGGATGAGGCTCTCGCACGGGGGTGCGAAAACGGGTTATCCACAAGAGTCATTGGTTATCCACAGCTTGTGAGTCACCGGCTTCCTGACGGTCGCGGACGGCCATGATGCCCGTCAGGAGGTGCGGCGACGATGTTGCTGAGCGAGGACGGCGGCGTCCCCAGGAAGGTCACGGGCGGCCAGGCCGACGGCCACCCGATCACGCAGTTCGGCCGGCTTGTGATCGTCGTACTTGAACTTGGCCCGTACGTCGGTCACCCGCAGCCGCAGGCCACGCAGGCCGGAGAGCTGCCTGTGGTACGGCCCGGAGTCGGCCGCCACCTCCCCGTGGTCGCCGTCGGGCTGGTGGTGGGCGAGCTGGCGGCGCAGGATGTCGGCCTTGCCCTCCTTGTCGTCCACGATCTCGGCCTCGCAGATGAGCTGCACGGAGGCGTAATAGCTGGTGGGCACGCCCGTCTCGGGGGAGTCCGACCGCCAGCCTGTGGGGATGTAGGCGTAGTCGTCGTAGACGCTGACGACCGCCACCGGGTTGGCCTCAAGGGCGGGCCAGATCGGGTTGGGGCGGGCCAGGTGGAGCAGCACCTGATCGTGCCCGTCGTACAGGAAGTGGGTCGGCACCACCACCGGGGGCGCGCCGTCCACACCGTTGGCGGCGATCTGCCCGAAATCGCGCGTACGCAGCCACGTGCGCCACTCGTCGTCGGTCCTGGCCGCGTCCCAAGGGTGGATCAGCATGCGAACCTCTTTGTACTAGTACATAATGAGCATTGTGCCAGAAACATATCTGATCGCCGGTTCGACGGCCAGCGAGATAGCGGCCGGGGTCGAGGTCGCCGTGTCCGAAGGGCGGCTGCCGCCTGGGGCCACGCTCCCCCGGTGCGCGAGGTGGCGGCCATGGCGGGTGTCAGCCCCGGCACGGCGGCGGCCGCTTACCGCCTGCTGCGCGAGCGCGGCATCATCGAGACCGCCGGTCGGCGCGGCACCCGGGTCAGGGCGCGGCCGGCGAGCACGTTCAGGGAGGAGATCCGCGTCGAGGTGCCGCCGGGGGTGCGCGACCTGTCCCAGGGCAACCCCGACGCCCGCCTGCTGCCGTCGCTGCACGACGCTCTTGCCGCCGCCGCGCGGGCGCACGAGGAGCGGCCCGCCATGTACGGCACCGGCGACGACGACGAGCTCATGGCGCTGGCCGCTGAGCGGCTGCGCGCCGACGGGGTGCCGCCGGGACCGCTGGCCGTCACCTCGGGCACCCCCGATGCCGTCGAACGCGTGCTCGCCGGTCAGCTCCGGCCCGGCGACGCCATCGCCGTCGAAGACCCGGGCTGGACGGCGCTGCTCGACCTCGTCGCCGTGCTCGGGCTGCGGCCGGTGCCGGTGCGGGTGGACGACGACGGGCCGCTGCCCGACGAGCTGCGGCGGGCGTTGCGTGCGGGCGTACGCGCGGTGGTGGTCACCGCGCGAGCACAGAACCCGACGGGCGCCGCCGTGACGGCCGAACGGGCGGCGGAGCTGCGCGCGGTGCTAGGGGCGTCCCCTGAGGTGCTGCTGATCGAGGACGACCACGGCTCGGGCTTCGTGGACGTGCCGCTGCACCCGCTGGCCGGGGCCACGTCGCGGTGGGTGCTCCTCCGGTCGACCGCGAAGGCGTTCGGCCCCGACCTGCGCCTCGCCCTGGTCACCGGCGACCCCGTCACGCTGGCCCGGCTACGTGGACGGCAGCGCCTGGCCGCCGGCTGGGTGAGCCACCTGCTGCAGCGTACGGTCGCCCACCTCTGGCGCACCGGCGCGGTGGACCCGGCGGCGGTGGCGGCCTCGTACGGGCGACGGCGCGACGGCCTGGTCACCGCGCTCGCCCGGCGCGGCATCCGCGCCCACGGCCGCACCGGCCTGAACGTGTGGATCCCGGTGGCCGACGAGTCCACCGCCCTCACCCGGCTGCTGGCCCGCGGCTGGGCCTGCGCCCCCGGCGCCCGCAACCGCATCGCCACCCCGCCCGCCCTACGCCTCACGGTCTCAACGCTGGACGTGGAGGACCTGGAGCCCTTGGCCGACGCCCTGGCCACCGCCCTCACCCCCACCACCTCCGGCCGCTACGGCTAGCTAACCTGGGGTGCCGCGCGACCACCCCGCACGGAGCACAACCGCCCCCAGGGGCCGCGCAACCCCCCGCACGGAGCACAACCGCCTCCGCACCACCGCCCACGTACGACCGCCCCGAAAACCCGCACGCTCCCACCACCGCAAGGGCCTGCACCCGGGGCGGCGTCTCCGGCCGCCCTAAGCGCCCACGCGGGCGGGCCGACGCAGCGTCAACGACTGGAATCGCTGCTTACCCGCCCCCACCACGTGAAAATCCACAACCTCGAACAACCGCCGCCCGAACTCCTGCAGCTCCTCATCACCCCGGAACGAGAAGAACCGGGGCGGCTCATGGTCGTCCCCGTCGTAGGGCCCCTCACCCAGCAGCGCGCCCCCGCCGTAAACCCCGAAGAAGAACACCCCGCCGGGCCGCAGCAGCCCGCGCACGGCCTCCAGCACCGCCGGCAGGTCGCTGTCGGGCACGTGCAGCAGGCAGTTCATCGCGTACACCGCGTCGAACGACTCGGGCGCGAAGTCGAGGTGCAGGAAGTCCATGACAAACGCCTCAAGGCCCTTCTCACGGCACCGCGCCACCATGGCGGGGGACAGGTCCACGGCGACGACGTCCAGGCCGCTCTCCTTGAAGTACAGGCTGTCCTGGCCGGTGCCCACGCCGATCTCCAGCAACCGCCGCCCGTCACCGGACCGCACCAGATCGAGAAACGCCGATCGCAAAGGAAGCACGTGGGCGGACGACAGGTGATGCTCGTCAGATTCGACCCGGGGAAACGTGGTCACCCGGCCAGTCACGCAGAAAACCGAAAAGGCCACTTCCGATGCTTGGAAATGGCCTTCGAACTGGGTGGGGCTACCTGGACTTGAACCAGGGACCTCTTCCTTATCAGGGAAGCGCTCTAACCGACTGAGCTATAGCCCCGCTCGCACCCCGAACGTTATCGCATCCGCCTCCCGGAGGCGAACCGTTCGTTCGGGACGAGGTAAAGCTTACCGTGTCCGGCGGGCTGCTCGCACCGTACGGGCGGGCCGCACGGCGCGAGCAGCCGGAATCACTCGGCCTCGCTGAAGGTCACCTCGACACCGCCCACCAGGTCGGAGGCGATGTTGTAGATGACCGCACCCAGAGTGGCCAGTGCCGTGATCAGGACGACGTTGACCGCCCCGATCAGGGCCGTGTAGCCGAGGATGCGTACGGGCTCGAACCAGGAGGCGATGTCGATCGGGATGGAGCTCTGGCCCTGCTCGCCCTTGCCGAGCTGGTTGACCAGGTCGACGATCGAGTCGAACACACCCAGGCCCGACAGCACGCCGTACAGCACGGCGACCGCCACGAAGAGCACCACGAAGCAGACCAGGGAGACCACGAAGCTGAACTTCATGGCCGACCACGGCTCGATGCGGCGCAGGACCAGGTGGGCCTTACGAGGAAGCCGGCCCGAGGAGGCGGACGACTTCTTCTTGCTGCTGGACGTGTCGGGGCCGGCGGGGCCTCCGTGGCCAGCGACGGGCGCAGGCGCACGGTGTCGTTGCTCTCCGTCTGCGGGCCTGCAGGCGGCGCAGAGGGGCTCATGGAGCCCGCCGCGTGCGGCTGGGGCTCCTGGCCCGGCCTGGGTCTGCCCTGCGCGGGCGAGGTGTCCTTACCGTCGTCCGCCCTGTGGGAGATCTCGTTGTCTGTGGGCTTCTTCGGCTGTTGTCCGTTACCCGAAGCCGCCGTGGTCCTGGCGGTGCCACCCTGGGCGCTCATGGGTTACTCTCCTCCCCCGTCTTCCTCATTCTCGACCGAAGTCTCCCTGGACTCCGCGTTGCGGGCGAGGGCCACCACGCTGTCGCCTTCAGCGAGATTCATCAATCGCACTCCCATGGTCTGGCGGCCGGACTGCTTGATCTCACCGGCGCTCGTCCGGATCACGCCGCCTGCGGACGTGATCGCGAAGACCTCGTCCTCTGGGTTGACCATGACGGCTCCGACCAGCTTGCCACGAGATGCAACGATCTTCGCAGTAAGCACGCCTCGACCGCCACGTCCTTGGACCGGATACTGCTCCACTGGCGTCCGTTTTGCGTACCCGCCCTCGGTGGCGATAAGCACGTCTTGACCGTCGGCGATCCGATTCATGGAGAGAAGTTCGTCGCCTTCGAGGAACCTCATGCCGATGACGCCGCTGGTCGCGCGTCCCATGGGACGCAGCGTCTCGTCGGAGGCGGTGAACCGGATGGACTGCGCGCCCTTGGAGACGAGCAGCAGGTCGTCGGTCTCGTCGATGAGCAGGGCTCCGATGACCTCGTCGTCCTCGCGCAGGTTGATCGCGATCAGACCGCCCGACCTGGGGGAGTCGTACTCGGACAGGCGGGTCTTCTTGACCAGCCCGCTGCGGGTGCCGAGGACGAGGTACGGCGCGACGTTGTAGTCACGCAGGTCGAGGACCTCCATGACGGTCTCGTCGGGCTGCATGGCGAGCAGGTTCGCCAGGTGCATGCCGCGCGCGTCGCGGCCGGCGTCGGGCAGCTCGTACGCCTTCACCCGGTACACCCGGCCCTTGTTGGTGAAGAAGAGCAGCCAGTGGTGGGTGGTGGTGACGAAGAAGTGGTCGACGATGTCGTCCTGGCGCAGCTGAGCGCCGCGCACGCCCTTACCGCCGCGCTTCTGCGCGCGGTACATGTCGGTACGGGTGCGCTTGGCGTAGCCGCCCCGGGTGATGGTGACGACGACCTCTTCCTCGGCGATGAGGTCCTCGATCGACATGTCGCCGTCGTAGGCGATGATCTCGGTCTTGCGGTCGTCGCCGTAGCGGCCGACCAGCTCGGCCAGCTCCTCGTTGATGATCTCGCGCTGCCGGGTCTCGCTGGCCAGGATCGCGTTGTACTCGGCGATCTGCGCCATCAGGGCGTCGTACTCGTCCTGGATGGCCTGCCGCTCCAGGGCGGCCAGCTTGCGCAGCTGCATGTCGAGGATGGCCTGCGCCTGGACCTCGTCGATCTCCAGCAGCTCCATCAGGCCCTGCTGTGCGGCGGAGGCGGACTCGGAGGCCCGGATGAGGGCGATGACGTCGTCGAGCCGGTTGAGCGCCTTGAGCAGGGCGCGCAGGATGTGGGCCCGCTCCTCGGCCTTGCGCAGCAGGTAGCGCGTCCGGCGGACGATGACCTCGATCTGGTGGGCGACGTAGTGGCGGATGAACTGGTCGAGGCGCAGCGTACGGGGCACGCCGTCGACCAGCGCCAGCATGTTGGCGCCGAAGGTGTCCTGGAGCTGGGTGTGCTTGTACAGGTTGTTGAGCACGACCTTGGCGACCGCGTCGCGTTTGAGCACGATGACCAGCCGCTGGCCGACCCGCGAGGAGCTCTCGTCGCGGACGTCGGCGATGCCGGTCAGCTTGCCCTCGCGCACCAGCTCGGCGATCTTCAGCGCCAGGTTGTCGGGGTTGACCTGGTACGGCAGCTCGGTGACGACCAGCGCCTGCCGCCCCTTGTCCTCCTCGACCTCGACCACGGCCCGCATGGTGATGGAGCCGCGGCCGGTGCGGTAGGCGTCTTCGATGCCCCGCCGGCCCACGATGAGCGCGCCGGTCGGGAAGTCGGGCCCCTTGACCAGCTTGATCGCGGCTTCGAGCAGCTCTTCGTCGGTGGCCTCGGGGTGCTCGAGCGCCCACTTGACCGCCGCGGCGACCTCGCGCAGGTTGTGCGGCGGGATGTTGGTGGCCATGCCGACGGCGATGCCGCCCGAGCCGTTGACCAGCAGCTGCGGGAAGCGGGACGGCAGGACGTCGGGCTCCTGCGACTTGCCGTCGTAGTTGGGGCGGAAGTCGACGGTCTCCTTGTCGATGTCCCGCAGCATCTCCATGGCGATGGGCGCGAGCTTGCACTCGGTGTAGCGCATCGCCGCCGCCGGGTCGTTGCCCGGCGAGCCGAAGTTGCCCTGCCCGTCGACCAGCGGGTAGCGCAGCGACCACGGCTGCGCCAGGCGTACCAGCGCGTCGTAGATCGAGGTGTCGCCGTGCGGGTGGTAGGTACCCATCACGTCGCCGACGACGCGGGCGCACTTGAAGTAGCCGCGGTCGGGACGGTAGCCGCCGTCGTACATCGCGTAGAGCACGCGGCGATGCACCGGCTTGAGACCGTCGCGTACGTCCGGCAGCGCCCTGGACACGATGACAGACATCGCGTAGTCCATGTAGCTGCGCTGCATCTCGGACTGGATGTCCACCGGCTCGATGCGATCGGCCGGGGGAGTGGTATTCACGTCCGTCACAGGTAAAGGTCCTTCTGACTAAACATCGAGGAAGCGCACGTCGCGGGCGTTGCGGATGATGAAGTCACGCCGCGCTTCGACGTCCTCGCCCATCAGCACGCTGAACAGGTCGTCGGCCTGGGCCGCGTCGTCCAGCGTGACGAGACGCAGCAGCCGGGTCTCCGGGTTCATCGTGGTCTCCCAGAGCTGGCCCGCGTTCATCTCACCCAGACCCTTGAAGCGCTGGACGTTGTCCCGCGGCCTGGGGTCGGGCTTGCCGTTGGCGATGCCCTCGGCGATGATCGCGTCCCGCTCGGCGTCGGAGTAGGCGTAGGAGGCCTCCTCGCCCTTGCGGTCCCACTTGATCTTGTAGAGCGGCGGGCAGGACAGGTAGACGTGCCCGGCCTCGATCAGCGGCCGCATGAAGCGGAAGAGCAGCGTCAGCAGCAGCGTGTTGATGTGCTGGCCGTCGACGTCGGCGTCGGCCATGAGGATGACCTTGTGGTACCGCAGCTTGCTGATGTCGAACTCGTCGTGCACGCCGGTGCCCAGCGCCGTGATCAGCGCCTGGACCTCGTTGTTCTTCAGGACCTTGTCGATCCGCGCCTTCTCGACGTTGAGGATCTTGCCGCGGATGGGCAGGATCGCCTGGTAGCGCGAGTCGCGGCCGCCCTTGGCCGAGCCGCCGGCCGAGTCGCCCTCGACGATGAACAGCTCGCACTTTTCGGGGTCGTTCCACTGGCAGTCGGCCAGCTTGCCGGGCAGCCCGCTGCCCTGCTCCAGCAGCGACTTGCGCCTGGTCAGGTCGCGCGCCTGGCGCGCGGCGATACGGGCGCGCGAGGCCTGCAGCGACTTGTTGATGATGTCTTTGGCCTCACCGGGGTTGCGCTCGAACCAGTCGCGGATGTGGTCGTTGCACGCCTTCTGTACGAACGACTTCGCCTCGGTGTTGCCGAGCTTGGTCTTGGTCTGCCCCTCGAACTGCGGGTCGGACAGCTTGACCGAGATGATCGCGGTCAGGCCCTCGCGGACGTCCTCACCGGTGAGGTTGTCGTCCTTGCCCTCCTTGAGGAACTTCTGCTCACGCGCGTAGCGGTTGACGATGGAGGTCAGTGCCGCGCGGAAGCCCTCCTCGTGGGTGCCGCCCTCGGCGGTGTTGATGGTGTTGGCGAACGTGTAGACCGACTCGGTGAAGGAGTTGTTCCACTGCATCGCGATCTCGACCGCGATGCCGTCGCCCTCCTCCTCGAAGTAGATGATCGACGCGTGCGCCGGCTCCTTCTTGGAGTTGAGGTGCTTGACGAAGTCGGCCAGACCGCCCTCGTAGTAGTACTCCACCCGCTTGGGCTCGCCGTTGATGTGGTCGGGCCGCTCGTCGGTGAAGGTGATCTTGAGGCCCTTGTTGAGGAAGGCCATCTCCTGGAAGCGGCGCGAAAGCGTCTCGAAGTTCCAGGTCGTGGTCTCGAAGACGTCGGGGTCGGGCCAGAACGTGATCGACGTGCCGGTCTCGTCGGTCTCCTCGCCCTTGGCCAGCGGGGCCAGGGGCTTGGCCATCTCGTAGCGCTGGCGCCAGTAGTGGCCGTTCTGCTTGACCTCGACGTCCATGGCCGTGGACAGCGCGTTGACGACCGCGGAGCCGACGCCGTGCAGACCGCCGGAGACCGCGTAGGACTGGCTGTCGAACTTGCCGCCCGCGTGCAGCGTGGTCAGCACGAGCTCGACCGCGGAGATCCCCTCGACCGGGTGGATGCCCGTGGGGATGCCTCGGCCGTTGTCGACCACGCGTACGCCGTTGTCGGGAAGCAGTGTGATGTCGATCCTGTCGGCGTAGCCGGCGAGTGCCTCGTCCACCGCGTTGTCGACGATCTCGTAGACGAGGTGATGCAGGCCGCGCTCACCGGTGGAGCCGATATACATACCCGGGCGCTTGCGAACCGCCTCAAGCCCCTCGAGTACGGTGATTGAGCTAGCGTCGTAGGACAACTGCGAAATCCTCCTGCCGCGGACACGCGGCGGGGGAGGCGATCAACTCGTGAAGCTGCCCCTGCCGTGCCCGTCACCGTCGTGAGTGCCCCGATGCGCGGTCACCCAGGGGAGTCGGCTTGCTGCCGGGGTGACACGCAAGCGGACGTGTCCGGAATCCTTTTTCATTCTACCGCTTCCGGCGGGCCAAGGTGGCAATGAACGCGCCTGTGGTGCTCTCTAGCTCGTTTTGCCCCCAGGCAAGCATCCCCCCTCCGGAAAGGGGGCTTATCGCGTCTGCGGCTTTCTGGCCGCTCCGGGCGCCCAACCCGGACAGCCGGATTGCACCCGCCTGGAGGTCACCCATAGGTGTCGCGCGGACCTCGACTTCCGGTCACCCGCAATCCACCTGAAGGACGCGGAGCGTTCTGCGGGCCCTTGACCTTGACCCGCGTGACCGTGCCGTCGCCGAGCTCCTCGTTGAGCCTGCGTACGAGCGTGCGGGCGAGCAGCCGCACCTGCGTGGCCCAGGCCGTGGAGTCGGCCACGATGACCACCTCGCCGTCGTCGAACGACTCGGGCTTGGTGTGCGCGGCCAGGTCGGGGCCCACGATCTCGGGCCAGCGGCCGAAAACCCCGCCGACCGCGGCGTTGCGCTCCCAGCCGCGATCGGCGAGCAGCTCGGCGATCGCGCGTCCGAAAAGCTGAGGGTCGCCGCTCTCCCTGCGCGGGCCCTTCGCCTTGCGCCTGGGCTCGCGCCGGGGGAGCTGGCCGCGCTTGGCGGCGTCGGCCTTGGCCTGGGCGAGCTTCTCCCTGGCCAGCGCCACCCCCCTGGCGGTGGCGTTCTCGCCGCGCTCACTGCGCTCGCCGTTCTCGCGGGGCCGCTGGTCAGCGGACACGTGTGACACTCCCCTCTGCGACATCGAATCTGCCGCCAGAAAGCTCCGCGGGCACGTCGTCGGGCACCGCCGCGGTGATGAGCACCTGCTCGGCCGGGGCCACGAACTCGGCCAGGCGGCGCCTGCGCTGGCTGTCGAGCTCGGCGAACACGTCGTCGAGGATCAGCACGGGGTCGCCGCCGTCGGCCCGCAGCAGGTCGTAGGCCGCGAGCCGGAGCGCGAGCGCGAACGACCACGACTCTCCATGGCTGGCGTAGCCGCGCGCGGGCAGATCGCCGAGCCCGAGTATCAGGTCGTCGCGGTGGGGACCGACGAGCGTGACCCCGCGTTCGAGCTCGGCCTGGCGGACCTCCAATAGCCGCTCGCGCAGGCGCTCTTCAAGGGTTTTCCCCAAGTCTGTGGATAACGTCTGTGTATCGAAAGATCCCCGCTCAGCGGGGCCTTCCGCCTCGCCGGACGCCCCCGCGTCATCCCCACCTGTGGACAACGTGCTGCGGTAGGCGAGCGTCGCGGGTGCGCTCGACGGGGCCAGCGTCGCGTACGCGTGCGCCACCCGCGGCCGCAGCTCCTCGATCAGCTCGAGCCGCCCGCGCAAAAGCTCCGCGCCGTGCCTGGCGAGGTGGGCGTCCCACACCTCCAGCGTGCTCAGCACGTCGCCGGCGCCGGCCGCCGCGAACGCGGCCTCGCTCTCCCGCCGCCTGGCGCTCCGCGAGCCCCTGCGGGCCTGCGCGGCGGTGCGCAGCAGCGCGCCGCGCTGCTTCAGCACCCGGTCGTAGTCGGCGCGCACGCCGGCGAACCTCGGCGTCCTGGCCACCAGCAGCTCGTCGAGGAAGCGGCGGCGCTCGGACGGGTCGCCCTTGGCCAGCGCCAGGTCCTCAGGCGCGAACAGCACCGTGCGCAGCAGGCCCACGACGTCGCGGGCCCTGGACACGGGCGAACGGTTGAGCCTGGCGCGATTGGCCCGCCCGGGATTGATCTCCAGCTCGACCAGCGCCCGCCGGTCGTCACGCTGGATGGCGCAGCGCACGATCGCCCGCGTCGCGCCCTGGCGCACCAGCGGCGCGTCGCTCGCGACCCGGTGGCTGGATTGCGTCGCGACGTAGCCGAGCGCCTCGACCAGGTTGGTCTTGCCCTGGCCGTTGGGTCCGACGAACGCCGTGACGCCCGGCTCCAGGCCGAGCTCCACGGACGCGTAGGACCGGAAGTCGGTCAGCGAGAGGTGGGCGACATGCACCCCACGAAGGGTAGTGCGCCTCGACGGCCGCCGGGGTCACCGGCATGCGGCCTGTGGAAAACCGTTAGCGATCGGTCTCGCGCGGCGGCGCGACGTCGGCGCCGGGGGAGTCGGCCCCCTTGCCGGTGCTGCCCTCCGCCGAGGTGATGGCGTGGCCACCGAACTGGTTGCGCAGCGCCGCGACCACCTTCATCGCCGGCGAGTCGTCCTGGCGGGAGGCGAACCTGGCGTACAGGGCGGCGGTGATGACCGGCAGCGGGACGGCGTGGTCCACAGCCGCCTGCACCGTCCACCGGCCCTCGCCGGAGTCCTGTGCATAACCGCGCAGCTGCTCCAGGTGCTCGTCGTCCTCAAGCGCCCGCACCAGCAGGTCGAGCAGCCAGGAACGGATCACGGTGCCGGTGCGCCAGCTCCGGAAGGAGCCCTTGACGTCCTTGACGACGTCGGACGCCTCGAGCAGCTCCCAGCCCTCGGCGAACGCCTGCATCATGCCGTACTCGATGCCGTTGTGGACCATCTTCGCGAAGTGGCCCGCGCCGACGTCGCCGGCGTGCACGAAGCCGTCCTCGCCCTCGGGCTTGAGCGTGTCAAAGATCGGCATGAGCCGCTCGATGTGGGCCTTGTCGCCGCCGCACATGAGCGCGTAGCCGTTCTGCAGGCCCCAGACGCCGCCGCTGACGCCGCAGTCGACGAAGCCGATGCCCTTGGCCGCCAGCTCGCCCGCGTGCTTCTGGTCGTCGGCGTAGTGGCTGTTGCCGCCGTCGATGACGAGGTCCCCCGCGTCGAGCAGCTTGCCGAGCTCGTCGACGGTCGACTGCGTGGGCCTGCCCGCCGGCACCATCACCCAGACGGCTCGCGGCGCCTGCAGGCGCTCGACCAGCTCTTTGAGGCTGCCGACGTCACTGATGGCCGGGTCGCGGTCGTAGCCGATGACCTCATGACCGCCGCGGCGCAGGCGCTCGGCCATGTTGCCGCCCATCTTGCCCAGTCCGACCATGCCGATCTGCATGTTGTCTACCCCCTTGTCAGGCTTCCATCATCCCTGATGGCCGGTTCAGCCTGACAGCCGGATGGGCATGATCAAGTAACGGTAGTCAGTGCCGCCGCCGTCCTCCACAGGCTTGCCCCCGGTGAGGATAGCGGGCTTCGTGGACGTGGTCATCTGCAGCCTGGCCACATCGGAGTCGATGGCGCCGAGGCCCTCCAGCAGGAACTGGTGGTTGAAGGCGATGTTCATCTCCTCGCCCTCGTAGTCCACAGGCAGCGCCTCGACGGCCTGCGCCTCGTCGCCGCTGCCCGCCTCCAGCACGACCTCGCCGCTCTTGAACGCCAGGCGCACCGGCGTGTTGCGCTCGGCGACCAGGGCAACGCGCTTGACCGCCTCGACGAACGGGCCTGTGGACAGATCGGCGCGCGCGGAGAACTCGGTCGGCAGCAGCGAGCGGTACTTGGGGAACTCGGGGTCGAGCAGGCGGGTCGTGGTGCGGCGGCCGGCGCTGGAGAAGCCGATCATGCCCTCGCCGGTGCCGCCCGCGGAGCTGAGCGCGATCTCGACCTCGGCGCCGGTCGCGCCGAGCGCCTTGGCGGTGTCGGCGAGCGTCTTGCCGGGGATCATCGCGACGGCCGAGAAGTCGGGCTGTCCCGGCTGCCACTTCAGCTCGCGTACGGCCAGGCGGTAGCGGTCGGTCGCGGCGAGCGTCACCGTGTCGCCCTCGATCTCCATGCGTACGCCGGTGAGCATCGGCAGCGTGTCGTCGCGGCCGGCGGCGACGGCGACCTGGCTGACGGCGGAGGCGAACACGTCGGCGCCGACCCGCCCGGCGGCCGGGGGCATCGACGGGAGGGTGGGGTAGTCCTCCACAGGCATGGTGAGGAGTGTGAACCGGGCGCTGCCGCAGGTGACGACCGCCTTGGCGCCGTCCACCACGAAGTCCACAGGCTGTGCGGGAAGGGCGCGGGTGATCTCGGCGAGCAGCTTGCCGGAGACCAGGACGACGCCCGGCTCGCCGGTGTGCAGTTCGAGCGTGACCTCCGCCGAGACCTCGTAGTCGAAGCCGGACAGCTTCAGCCGCTGCTCCTCGGTGACCTCCAGGCGCATGCCGGCGAGAACGGGCACCGACGGGCGCGCCGGGAGGCTGCGTGCCGTCCATGCCACCGCCTCAGCGAGGACGTCTCGCTCGATTCGGAACATCACGGTGATCAGCCTCCTGGGTTCGTCGTTGATTGAAGGATCTCAAGGATCCACCCTCCCGGCCTCGCGCTCCGGGAGAACCCCTCTATGGGTCTTTGAGTTTCTTAGTTAGAGAGATAAGAGGTCATCACATTAGGGGCTGTGGAAACTGGGGACAACCGGCGTCCTTGCTGGTCAGCGCCCTTGTTTTTATCCACCGTGGGTGTGGGCGGCGCCTGGGGAGAACTCGCGCGCCTGGGGACGACGAAACTTCGCCCACAGGCCGTCCCCAGATCTTGGTGCCGTCATCCACGGCTGAGGCGGGGTTATCCACGAGGTTTCCACAGGTTATCCACGGGGTAATAAGGCCCCTTCTGGAGCCCCAGATCGACTGTTCACAGCCTGTCCACACGTTGTCCACTGGTAGTCCCCAGGTTCTCCCCAGGATGTCCCCAGCACTGTCCCCAACCGTTGTGGACGGATTTTTCCCAGCATTTGCGGGCAATCGGCCGCCCCGATTTTGCGTTTTCGCTGGTCCACAGCGTTTTCCACAGGCTGTGTACGACGTCACGACCCACGCTGTGTCTGCTTGATCCGCATTGTGAGCTCGTTGACCTGGTTGTACATCGAGCGGCGCTCGGCGATCAGCGAGCGGATCTTGCGTTCGGCGTGCATTACCGTGGTGTGGTCGCGGCCGCCGAACTGCTGGCCGATCTTCGGCAGCGACAGCTCGGTCAGCTCGCGGGCAAGGTACATGGCGATCTGCCGGGCGTTGACGAGCGCCCGGCTGCGCGAGGTGCCGCACAGGTCGTCGATGCTGATGCCGAAGTACTGAGCGGTCTCGCTCATGATCGAGGCGATCGTGATCTCGTTGTCGGACTCCGACGTGATGAGATCCTTCAGCACGACCTCGGCGAGCTGCAGGTCCACACCCTGCCTGTTGAGGCTGGCGAACGCGGTGACCCGGATCAGCGCGCCCTCCAGCTCGCGGATGTTGGTGGAGATGCGGCTGGCGATGTACTCCAGCACCTCGGGCGGCGCGGCCAGGCCCTCCTGGATGGCCTTCTTCCTGAGGATCGCGATGCGGGTCTCCAGCTCGGGCGGCTGGACGTCGGTGATCAGGCCCCACTCGAACCGGTTGCGCAGCCGGTCCTCCAGCGTGATGAGCTGCTTCGGCGCGCGGTCGCTGGAGATGACGATCTGCTTGTTGGCGTTGTGGAGCGTGTTGAAGGTGTGGAAGAACTCCTCCTGCGTCTGCTCCTTGCCCTCCAGGAACTGGATGTCGTCCACAAGCAGGATGTCGATCGCGCGGTAGCGGCCGCGGAACCCGTCGGCCTTGTGGTCGCGGATGCTGTTGATGAAGTCGTTGGTGAACTCCTCGGAGCTCACGTATCTGACGCGGGCGCCGTCGTACAGGCTCTGCGCGTAGTGGCCGATCGCGTGCAGCAGGTGCGTCTTGCCCAGCCCCGAGTCGCCATAGATGAAGAGCGGGTTGTACGCCTTCGCCGGCGATTCGGCGACCGCGACGGCGGCGGCGTGCGCGAAACGGTTGCTGGCGCCGATGACGAAAGTCTCGAATGTGTACTTCTGGTTGAGCCGGGCTGTTTCGCTGGGTTTGCTGCTCTTCGCCTCCCAGCGGTTCTGCGTCAGGTTCTGCGCCGGCTCCGCGGGCTTCTCCACGGGCGGCGTGTAGGACTGGCCCTGTTCAAAACCGAAGCTCTGCTGTGGATATTCGGTGGATATCTGCTGCTGCTCGGGCTGCGGCGAATAGTACTGTGGCGGCTCGGAAGGCTGGTTGTGCTGCGGCTGCGCGGGCTGTGCATAACGCGGCTGGCTCTCCACACCCTGGGGATAACCCTGACCCCCAGGCTGTTGATGAGCGTCACCTGACGGCTGCTCGGGCGCCGTCGTGTCGATCATCACGGCCAGCCGCATGGTCCGGCCGAGCTCCTGCGACAGCGCATGGGCCACCAGCGGGCGCAGCTTGCCCTCGATGAGGTCCTTGAGGAAGTCGTTGGGGACGCCGAGCACGATCGTGTCGTTGGCCAGCGCGATCGGGCGCACCATCGACAGCCACGTGCGCTGCTGGATGGGCACGTTCTCGTTGAGGAAGTTGCCCAGTGCCCTCGCCCATACCGTGCCGAGGTCGACACCGTTCACGATGCGGTTCCCCCTCCTCTCAGTCGCGGCCCCCCGCGATCGGTTATCCACATGCCACAGCCGATCACGATGATCGACGACTCCTTCGTCCACACGCGGCCGGCGGGCGTCCCGCCCACGCACTCCACAGGAGATCCACAGGCTGTCCACAGGCTTTGAGCGGCCCGGAAGGGCTGACAGTAGCTTTGTGCACAGCTGTGTTCAAGACGTTGTCCACAGCCTAGTGGCACCTGAGTGCACATACTGTGGACGTGGGGGCGGCGGTGGAAAAGTGGCCTGTGGATCAGTGGATAACCGCGTCCGGTTTGACCTGCGGGCGCCTTCCCTCGTAACGTACGACGGTCGGCTTGTCACGCGACGGCTATTTCGCGTGCCCTCGCTTCCCTGGCAGGCCATCCATGTGTGTTAGGCGCCCGTGCGGCGCACCATCAAGCCTGGAGCCCACCCGTGAGCAAGCGTACTTTCCAGCCGAACAACCGTCGCCGCGCGAAGACCCACGGCTTCCGGCTGCGCATGCGCACCCGGGCCGGTCGCGCCATCCTCGCCGCTCGCCGCCGCAAGGGCCGCGAGAGGCTGTCGGCCTGACCGTCCCGCGCGACGACAGCCCGCCGGCGCATCACGCCGGCGGGCGTTAGACGTATACGGTGCTGTCCCGTCAATCCCGCATGCGACGCGGGGAGGAGTTCGAGGCTGCGGTCAGGCGCGGCAAGCGCGCTGGGCGCCCCACCCTGGTGGTGCATTTCACCACTTCTGGGGAAGAGCCACCCCTTGTGGGTTTCGTGGTGAGTAAGGCCGTCGGGGGCGCGGTGACCCGAAACAAGGTCAAACGACGGCTCCGACACCTGATGCGGGACCGACTCCACCGGCTGCCGCGAGGTAGCCTGCTTGTGGTACGCGCCAATCCACCGGCCGCGTCCGCGCGATTCGAGCAACTGGCCGCCGAACTCGACGTCGCGCTGGATCGTTTGCTCAGGCGGCGCGAGTCCTCGACGGGTGGACGGAAATGACGGAGCAACCGCAAGGGGTCGCGGTGCCGAGCCTCGCCGCTCGCGCACTCATCCTCCCCATCCGGTTCTATCGGGCGTTCATCAGCCCGCTGCTCGGTCCACGCTGCCGGTTCTACCCCTCGTGCAGCGCATACGGGCTCGAAGCGATTGCCGTACATGGAGCACTGCGCGGCATTTGGCTGACTGTCCGGCGCATCGGGCGGTGCCATCCATTTCATCCCGGAGGTATAGACCCGGTGCCCCCACGCCCGGTCCCGTCCCACGAAACGCAAGGGAGATAGCTCGGTGGAGCTGTCCTGGCTCAACTGGCTGTACACAGCCGTCGCCCAAGTCATCACCTGGATCCATACCGGGTACAGCACGTTCCTCGACCCCAACAGCGGTCTGACCTGGGCGCTGACCATCATCACGCTGACCATCTGCATGAGGATCCTGATCTTCCCGCTGTTCCTCAAGCAGATGCGATCTTCGCGGAAGATGCAGGAGCTGGCGCCGAAAGTTCAGGAGCTCCGCAAGCGCTACAAGAACGACAAGCAGCGCCTGAACCAGGAGGTCATGGCGCTCTACCAGGGGGCGGGGGCCAACCCCCTGGGCGGCTGTCTGCCGATCCTGGCGCAGTTCCCGATCTTCATCTCCATGTTCACCGTGCTCCGCGCGATCGCGGCCGACGAGGCCAAGTTCGGGATGACGCAGGAGCTGGTCGACAGCGCCAAGCAGGCGCTCATCATCGGCGCGCCGCTGCCCGCCACGTTCTTCGAGGCTCCCGCCATCAGCGAGAAGGTCGTCATCGGCTGCTTCGTGGCGATCAGCTCGCTGACCACCTTCCTCACCGTCCGGCAGAGCGTCACCCGCTCCATGGCCCAGATGCCGGACAACCCCATGGCGCAGCAGCAGAAGATCCTCATGTACATCTCGCCGCTGTTCGCCTTCTTCAGCCTGAACTTCCCGCTCGGTCTGATCCTCTACTGGGTCACCACCAACGTGTGGACGCTCGGTCAGCAGCACTGGTTCTACAGCCGGCACCCCATGCCGCAGTACGACGCCAAGGGCAACCCCATCCCGGTCCAGCCCAAGCCCGGCCTGATCGCAAAGCTGCGCAAGACCACGCCGGAAGAACAGGCCCCTCCGCCCCCTCCGCAGCCTAAGATCATCAGGCAGCAGCCGAGCAGGCAACCCCGTAGCAAGCGCACCGGCAGCAAGAAGTCGTGAACACGAAGGAGAGGCCGGCCATGACCGAGGCCGAGCAGGAGAAGGCTCCTGATCTCACTCTGCTGGAGCAGGAAGGCGAGATCGCTGCCGACTACGTCGAGGGCCTTCTCGACATCGCCGACATCGACGGCGACATCGACATGGACGTCGAGGGCGACCGCGCGCTCGTCTCCGTCGTCGGGATCAAGAGCACCGAACTCGTGGGCCCCGGGGGAGAGGTGCTCGAAGCGTTGCAGGAGCTGACCCGCCTGGCCGTGCACCGGCAGACGGGCGAGCGCTCCAAGCTCATGCTGGACGTCGCCGGCTACCGCGAGCGGCGGCGGGCCGAGCTGACCAAGCTGGGCACCGAGATCGCCAACCAGGTCAAGGACCGCGGCGAGCCCAAGTCGCTGCAGCCGATGACGCCGTTCGAACGCAAGATCGTCCACGACGCGGTGGCGGCCGCGGGGCTGCGCAGCGAGTCGGAGGGCGAGGAGCCGAACCGGTACGTGGTGGTTCTGCCCGCCTGAGCGGCGGATTCGGCTCTCGGGCGGTGACCTCGGTCGCCTCCTCGGCGGCTTCGGCCGTACGAACCGGACCTTGACGAACCGGACTCCGTCGGATCGACCTTCGACGGAGTGGACTTCGATGGATCGCTGTCACGGACCGTTTTGACGGACCGCTTTGACGGGTCGGCCGCGGGTGTGGCCGGCCCGTTCGGCTGTCAGGACCAGACGGCGAGTCCTTCCGCTACCTGACCACCTGACCACCTGACCGACGACATCCAACGGCAGCCGACCGGACCATGGCTGCCGACAGGGGCCGACGGCGGACGACGGCAACCGACGGGCCGACCGCGGACGACGGCAACCGACGGGCCGACCGCGGACGACGGCAACCGACGGGCCGACCGCGGACGACGGCAACCGACCTGTCCCCGGACCAGCGGATGAGCTTGATCGGAACCGGACCCGCCGACGCATCGGTCCCATATGCCGCTTCCCGAGTGCCGCTTCCCGGGGGGCAGTCCTTTTCCCCGGTACGCTTCCTCAGGGCGCGTCCCCACCCCCGGTACACCGACATTTCCCCCTTTATCGGCCTGCGCGGTGTTGCGCTGACGGCGTGCTCACAGGCCACCTTCACCAAGGCCCGCTAGGCTTCCCTTGTGATCTCACCCCGTAGCCTTGGGTGGAGACCGGATCCGTCGCCGCGGCCTAAGCGCGCCCGGCGACCATCACCCCGATCACGGGCCACGAGCCCCAGAAAGGCCACCTACCAGTGAGCGATGAGCTTCCGGAGCCGCCGGAGATAGCGAGGGACGTCTTCGCGGGGGAGGCCTGGGATCGCGCCATCACGTTCGCAGACCTGCTGGCGGGTCCCGGTGTCGTCCGCGGGCTGCTGGGTCCGCGGGAGGTGCCCCGGATCTGGGATCGCCACATGCTCAACTGCGCCGTCGTAGCCGAGGCGGTGCCGCCGGATGTGCGGCTGGTGGACATCGGCTCCGGCGCCGGCCTGCCCGGTGTGGTGCTCGCCATCGTCCGGCCGGACATCACGGTGACGCTGCTGGAGCCGCTGCTGCGCCGTACCGTGTTCCTTGAGGAGTGCGTCGAAGCGCTCAAGCTCGACAACGTCGAGGTGCTGCGCGGCCGGGCGGAAGAGCTGGCGGGCAAGCGCGTGTTCGACGTGGCCAGCGCCCGTGCGGTGGCGCCGCTCGATCGGCTGCTCAAGTGGGCGATGCCGCTGCTCCGCGAGGGCGGCGAGCTGATCGCCATGAAGGGCGAGCGCGCCGCCGGCGAGCTGGCCGAGGCACAGGAGCAATTGCGCGCCGTCGGCGCCCGAACGGCCGAGCTCGTCACGGTCGGGCGCGGTAAGGTCGAGCCGCCTGCAACATTGGTTCGGGTGGTAGCGGGTCGCCCGCCGGAGCGAGCCAGGCGGCGACGAAGGAGGTGACGGTTGTGCCAGTCGCGTCAAGTGGTCTTGGCTGGCCGGACGGCCCTCCGTCTCAGAGTCCAACCGGGGTTGGCTGGCCCGAAATGGGCGTGTCGCGACAGCAAATTCCCGGCACCGGCACACCAGTGGTTGAAAGGATGGCCATCGTGACCCAGACCCCCCTGAACCCCGGTGATTCGCCGTTGGTACGAGAGGCGCTCAGCTCAGTGGTTTCACGTGAAACATCTGCAACCCCGACGGCCGCCCAGACTGGCGAGGCATCTGGCGATGGCGACGGCGGCTGGCCGCGTCCGCCCAAGACCCGAGTGATCGCAGTGGCCAACCAGAAGGGCGGCGTGGGCAAGACGACCACCTCGGTCAACATCGCCGCCGCCCTGTCGATGCACGGCCAGCGGGTCCTCGTGGTCGACCTCGACCCGCAAGGCAACGCCTCCACCGCGCTGGCGACGGAGCATCGTGGTGACGTCCCGGACGTTTACCAGGTGCTCGTGGACGACCTGCCGATGGCGGAGATCGTCAAGCAGGTGCCCGACATGCCCAACCTGTATTGCGCTCCCGCCACCATCGACCTGGCCGGTGCGGAGATCGAGCTGGTGTCCTTGGTAGCCAGGGAGGCGCGGCTGCGGCGGGCGCTGGCGGCGTACGATGCGATCAAGTTCGACTACATCGTGATCGACTGCCCGCCCTCCCTCGGTCTCCTCACCGTCAACGCGCTGGTGGCGGCCGACGAGGTGCTGATCCCGATTCAGTGCGAGTACTACGCGCTGGAGGGCCTCGGGCAGCTGCTGCGGAACGTGGACCTGATCAAGGCTCACCTGAACCCGACGCTGCGGCTCTCGACGATCGTGCTGACCATGTACGACGGGCGTACGCGGCTCGCGTCCCAGGTGGCCGAGGAAGTGCGGGCGCACTTCGGGGACACGGTGCTGAACACGGTGATCCCGAGGAGCGTGCGGCTGTCGGAGGCGCCCAGCTATGGGCAGTCGGTGATGACGTACGACCCGGGGTCGAGCGGGGCGATGGCGTACATGGATGCGGCCCGCGAGATCGCCCACCGCGCCACGGTCTCCTGACCACCTCCTCTGCCTTTTCCGGGCCCTTCTCGGCTCCGGACACCACTTACCCCGGGATCACGGTTTGCGTGCGGCGCGGGGTGCAGGAGCGCCTGCGCTCAGGGCTGAGCTGGGTGCGCCCTTGCTGGGTGCGCCACCGCGGGAAGCGTCGGGCGCGGGGAGCGTCGGGCGCCGGGGGCGTCCCGCCGTGGAATCATTGTGTCGTTCCGCGGGGTCGGGTTTCCGCGCGGGGATCTTCGAGCCGTGCCTCCTAGGGCCGCGGGGCTTTTGCCGTCTAGGCGTGGCTCCGCGCAGAGCAAACTCCGAGATCGGAGCTTTCGTATCACGCCGCCCGTGTAGCCATCGGCCCGTGTAGCCATCGGCCTGCGCGGCGATGGGCCCGTGCGGCGATGGTCCTGCGAGGGGATGGGTCCCGTACGAGGATGGGCCCTGCACGAGAATGGGCCCTGCACGAGAATGGGTCCCGCGCGAGGATGGGCCCCGCGCGAGGATGGGCCCGTGCGGCGATGGGCCCCGCACAGGGATGGGACCGCGCGGCAAGCGAACCCGGCACCGGGAGCTTCGACGCTGGAAGCTTCGGCCCTTGAGCGGTAGAGGACCCGTACGAAGCAGGCGCAGGGTAGCCATGTCGCGCGCCGACCCAGTGGTCACCGCCGGCACCGAATGGCTCTCTCGCACCGAGACGGCTCAGAGGCCGGGCGGGCCGAGGCGGCTCGGAGGCCGGGCGGGCCGGGATGGCGGGTTGAAAGCAGGGTGCAAAACGCGGATGGGCTGGGGCTCAGTCACGGGTTGGGCAGGTTTGTGACCGTGTCGGTGTAAATCCAACCGGACGGTGTGTGGCGAGGGGGCACTCGGTCCGGTCCACAACGGTAACCTCTCCTGGAGTGACCGGAATCGACCGGGTGGATGAGGAGACGCAGTGAGCCAGCAGCGGCGGGGATTGGGCAAGGGACTCGGGGCGCTCATCCCGACCGGTCCCATCGTTGACGGCACGGGGGCGGCGCCGGCCCCGGCCAACGGGTCGACGGGGGAGACGGGTCCCAAGCCGATTGCGGGGGCGTACTTCAAGGAGATCGCGCTCGAGGCGATCGTTCCTAACCCTCGGCAGCCGCGTGAGGTCTTCGATGAGGAGCGCCTGGAGGATCTGGCGACCTCCATCCGTGAGGTTGGGCTGCTCCAGCCGATTGTGGTGCGCTCGGTCGGCGGTGGTCAGTATGAGCTGATCATGGGGGAGCGGCGTTGGCGTGCGTGTAAGAAGGTCGGCCTTGACCCGGTGCCGGCGATCGTACGCAACACCCAGGACAACGACCTGTTGCGGGATGCGCTGATCGAAAACCTTCAGCGTGAGCAGCTGAACCCGCTCGAAGAGGCGGCGGCGTACCAGCAGCTTCTTGACGATTTTCAGGCGACGCACGATCAGTTGGCGAAGAAGATCGGCCGCTCGCGCTCTCACATCACCAACACCTTGCGTCTGCTGAACCTGCCTCCTGACGTACAGCTGAAGGTCGCCGCCGGGACGATCAGCGCCGGGCATGCGCGGGCGCTCCTCGGACTCGACGACCCGGAGGAGCAGATCCAGCTCGCCAAGCGGATCGTGGCGGAGCTGCTATCGGTACGGGCGGTCGAGGAGATCGTCGCCATGGGTAGTTCAAAGGCGGCCAAGAAGGCGCTACGCGACCGGAAGGCACCCAAGCCCACCGCCCCCGGACTCACCCACCTCGCCGACCGCCTCTCCGACCACTTCGAAACCAAGGTGAAGGTGGACCTGGGGCGGCGGAAGGGACGGATCGTGGTGGAGTTCGCGACGATCGACGACCTGGAGCGCATCATCGGCACCATGGCGCCGGAGGCAATCCAGGCGATGCGAGAAGCCGAGGACTGATTTCCGCACTTCCGAGCTCCCGCACTCCCGAGTTCTCGAGCTCTCGGGTTCCCGGGCTCTCGAGCTCCTGAGCTCCCGAGTTCTCGAGCTCTCGGGCTCTCGGGTTCCCGGGCTCTCGGGTTCCCGAGTTCCCGGGCTCTCGGGTTCCCGGGTTCCCTGCTCCCGTGCTTCTCAGCTCTCGTGGCTGATGAGCTCTCGCGCCTGAGCTTCAGCTTCGGCCGCTCGCCCGCACCTCGGCCGCTCGCCCGCGCCGCCAAGCCTCTCGCGCCGCGTGGTTCGGTTTCTCGCGCCGCGCGCTCCGGTCTTTCGCGCTGCGTAGTCTGGTTTCTCGCGCTGCGCCGTCCGGTCTTTCGCGCCGTAAGTTCGGTCTTTCGACAGAACCCAGCGGGTGAGCTGAGGTTCCGCCACGGTGACGACGGCTGGCGCGACTTAGCGCGGTCGGGCGTTCAGACGGTCTGGTGGCTGGTGTCGACCCGCCGAAGTCGGCGCGGCCGAGGGACGCAGCTGACCGTCCTTGAACAGCCGGCCGCCCGCCCTGATTAGCGTGCCGCCCGCCCGGTCGCTGTGGTGCACAGGAGCCTGGAACCAGGAGCCTGGAACCAGGATCCGGGCACGGTGGACGGGCGGCGCTCACTCACCACGCCCACCGCTCAGGCCCAGGTGTCCGCCGCTCAGACCAGTCGCCCGCTGCTCGGGCTAGTCGCCCGCTGCTCGGGCTAGTCGTCCGCTGCTCGGGTCGGTCGTCCGCTGCTCGGGTCGGTCGTCCGTCGCTCGGGTCGGCTGTCCGTCGCTCGGGTCGGCTGTCCGTCGCTCGGATCGGTCGTCCGCCGCGCAGGTCCAGCCGCCCGCCGTCGCCTGTCGTTTGGTCCAGTCGCTCACCGTTGCCGGTGACGGATGCTCGCTACAAGCGCGGCGGCGGTCGGGCTGGGGGAGCGGACGGTGGATCGGCGTCGAGGTGCGGCGGTTGGGCGCGGTTCGGCGTTTCGAGAGCCAGACGATTTCGTGGCGCAGGTGGCGGCTCGGCCGTGACGGCGCTGACGCGTCGCTCCGGGGCAGGCGATCTCATGGCACTGATAGCGGCGCGCCCCGTGACGGTCTTGATGCGCTGTGGCTCGCGACAGTGTTGATGCAGCGTTACGGGGAGGAGATCGCGTGGCTGGCTGGTAGCGACCCGGCTGCGGGGGTGGTGTCATGCTTCGCTGTCCGTGACGGTGCTCGTGCTGTGACTGCCCCTTCTGCACGGGCCGGCCGAGGCGGCTACCTGATTGAAGTCGGGCTGCGCCAATGCGGGATCGGCTGGGGAAACTGGGTGACCGGTCGTGGTGTTAGTTCGGCGCTTTTCCTGGTTTGCTTGGGAGCGCCGCGAGTTACGCGGAGATGTAGGGCATCTTCTGGCGAGCTGAAGGGACTAGCGGCGTAGGAACGGATCTGCGGGTGGGGGACGTGAGTCCGAAGTGGCTCAGGGAAGTCTCGACCGAGTAATAGCGACTCGGGCCGCGCGTCTCGCGTGGGGGCGACTCGAGTCGCAGGATGGGGGCACGCGCGGTGGTGCGGTTGGTGATCGGCGTGCGGCTAGTGGGCGGGCGAGCCTTCGATGTTTCACGTGAAACGTCACGCCAGCGGCGGGCCCTGTGTGCCCGCGTAGGCCTACGTGCACGCGCGGGTTGCCGGCGCGAGGTTTCCTGCGGAACGAGTCCCCGTTGGGAGTCGCTGCGCGCGTGGGCTACGCGTTCGATGTTTCACGTGAAACAACTCAGCTCGCAGAGGACGGCGGTGGCGCTCGTGCTGGAGCTCGGTGGCGATTTCGTCGGTCGGATGCCGGGCGGCAGGCCGTCCGTTCAAGCGTGAGGAACTGGCAACGCGCGAGAAGCGGCGGGCGCCGGAAGGCGTCGATGCGTACGTGAGGGTGGGCGTCGCAAGGCGGCGAGGCGTAGGAAGCGGCGGGTGTAGCAGGGCGGCGAGGCGTAGGAAGCGGTGGGCAACCGGAAGACGATGAGGCATTAGAAGCGGGGGTGCCGAAAGGCCACGAGGCGTTAAAAGGTGGCGGCACGCGAGGTGGCAGGTGCAAGTAGTGGGCCCGCAAGGTGCTGAAGCGCTGCGACTGTGGTGAGGCACGGAGAGGCGTTGCGCCACGGCAAGGCCCAGCGCACGGCGAGGCGCTGTGGCCATGGTGAGGTGCGGCGAGGTGCTGCACCATGGCGAGGCCCAGCACACGGCGAGGCGCCGCACACGGCGAGGCTCCGCACACGGCGAGGTGCTGTTGCGCGGTGGGGTGTTGCGGCGCGGTGAGGCGGGGGAGGCGCTGTAGCGCGGTAGGGTGTTGCGGCGCGGTGAGGCGGGGGAGGCGCTGCGGCGTGGTGAGGTGCTGTGGCGCGGCGTGAGGTGCGGAGGCGGCTTGGCGGTACGCGTCCTCGTCGAGGGCGAGGCTTCGCTAGACAGGGTGTTTCACGTGAAACCGTTGTCGTGATGCTGGAGGTCCTCGGTCAGGTGACTGGTGCGTTCGCCTCGGAGGGCGTGATGACGCTCGACGTGACGCGCTCGACGCGATGCGGTCCCACGCCCTGCTGTTGAGTGGACGCTGGCGGCGGCGGGGTGTCTGGCGAGGCTGTGGGTGCTGGAGGCCAGCACTCCAGAGGACGGGACGGGGAAGTGCGCCTCCGTGTTTCACGTGAAACACGGAGGCGGCCGTTTGGTCGCTCGGCGACTCGGAAACCCGTCGCAGCCGCGCGCCCGCAGCGGTCGTTGGCAAGGGGCGCCTGGGCCGCGTCAGCCGTCCAGCGCCTTGCCGGGCTCGCCGGTGGTCGGCGCGCGATGTTTCACGTGAAACCAGGGGAGTGCGTCTGCGGGGGAGTAGGCGGGCGAGGCAGTGTGAGAGTTAGCGCGTGGGTTACGCGGTGGCCGCCTTGCGGATGTCGTCCAGGAAGTCGTCTACGTGTTCCGGGGTGGTGTCGAAGGCGGTCATCCAGCGGACCGTGCCGGTGGTCTCGTCCCAGAAGTGGAACAGGTAGCGCTGCTGGAGAGTGTCCGCGACTGCCTTCGGGAGGGTGGCGAAGACGGCGTTGCTCTGCACCGGGTACGCCAGCGAGACACCGGGGATGTCCGTCAGTCCAGCGGCCAGGCGGTCGGCCATCTGGTTCGCGTGGGCGGCATTCCGGCGCCACAGGTCGTCCGTAAGGAGCGCCGTGAGTTGAGCGGAGATGTAGCGCATCTTCGAGGCGAGCTGAAGGGACTGGCGGCGCAGGAACGGGATGGCGTGAGACAGTGACGAGTCGAGCACCACCACGGCCTCAGCCGCGAGCGCGCCATTCTTGGTGCCGCCGAAGCTGAACACGTCCACGCCCACATCGGTCGTGATCGCCTTGAGGTCACAGCCGAGGTACGCGGCGGCGTTGGCGAGGCGGGCACCGTCGACATGGAGGCGCAGGCCGTGCTCGTGAGCCTTTTCCGCGAGGGCGGCGATCTCGGCGGGGGAGTAGCAGGTGCCGAGTTCTGTCACCTGGGAGATGGAGACGACGGTGGGCTGCGGCTCGTGGTGGCTGCCGACGCCGCCCAGGCGGGACTCGATGTCGGCCGGACGGAGCTTGCCGTCCTCGGTCGGGACCGTCAGGAGTTTCACGCCGAGCAGACGTTCCGTCGCACCTGTCTCGTGGGTGGCGATGTGGGCGCTGTCGGCGCAGATGATGCCGTCGTAGCGGCCGAGCATGGGAGCCAGGCCGACCATGTTGGCGCCCGCTCCGTTGAGGACGGCGAAGCCCTGCGCGTCCGGGCCGAACACCTCCTTGATCTTCTCCTCGAATATCGCCGTCCACTTGTCGTCGCCGTAGGCGGGTGCGTCTCCGTCGTTCGCGGCGGCCATGGCTTCGAGGATCGTCGGATGCACGCCCGCGTGGTTGTCGCTGGCGAAGCTCTTGGGGTACGTGGAATCGAACAGCACACGGTAAGGCTACTGATCCGGGTTTCGGGTGCTGTCACGCTCGCGCGCGTATCGCCCACACCGAGGTGTCCCGTTCTGCTCTCGGCTGGCTTCGGGGGTGCGGCGCGTCGGTGTCGCCGGTTGGGCGTCGTGTCGGCTCGGAGTCGTGCATCGTGCTGGACGTTGCATCGTGCTCGGTTCGGGGAGCGGCGTGCGCCCCGCTGGACGTCGCGCCGCGTTCGGTTCGGGGACGTGTGTCGCGCTGGACGCTGTAGCGCGGCTCGGGTTGGGGCGTGTGTCCTGCTGGACGTTGTAGCGCGCTTGGAAGGGGGCGGCGTGTGTCGTGCTGCTTCTGGTGGTGTCAGGCGGTCCGTCCTGTGCCGGGTCGCCAGGCAAGTTCGCTCCTCCGTGGATTGGTGGTGGGGGACGCGGTGGGGTGGTGCGGTGGGCGCGACGTTGCGACGGTGCGGGCCGTTGGCGCCGTGCGGGTGGCATGGCGGGGCGATCTGGCAAGCCAACGTGACGGGGTGGCGGAGGTGTGGCGCGTTGGTGGGCGAGGCGGGGCGGCGGTGCGGCAGAGTAGCGCGGTGGGCCGCCCCCGCCCCCCTAGCGGTGGGCCGCGCCCTAGCGGGCCGAGCGGGCGGCGGCGATGCGGAGGAGGGTGTGGCAGAGCTCGCCCAGGTCTTGCCCGGCGGCCTCGGCGGACATCGGCAGGAGGGACGTCTCCGTCATGCCCGGCGCCACGTTCACCTCAAGGAAGTACGGCACGCCGTCGGCGTCCACGATCAGGTCCGTACGGGAGATGTCGCGGAGCCCGAGTGCCGTGTGCGCGGTCACCGCGGTTTCGGCGCATGCCGCGGCGGCCTGGGCGGACAGGCGGGCCGGGGCGAAGAACTCGGTGTGGCCGGCGGTGTAGCGGGCGGCGTAGTCGTAGACGCCTTCGTCGGGGACGATCTCCACGGCGGGCAGCGCCACCGGCCCCTCGCCGAGGTCGACGACGGAGACCGCCACCTCGACGCCCTCGACGTACCGCTCGATGAGCGCCGTGTCGCCGTACGCGAAGCAGCCGACCATGGCGGCGGGCAGTTCCTCGGCCGTACGGACGAAGGAGGCGCCGAGGGCCGAGCCGCCGCGCGCGGGCTTGACGAACAGCGGCAGTCCGAGACGCTCCACGATGCGGCCGAGCACCACGGTGGCGCCGAGGTCGTGGAAGGTCTCCTTGGGGAGGGTGACGGACTCGGGAGTGCGCAGCCCGACGGAGCGCACGACGGCCTTGGCGGTGGGCTTGTCGAAGGCCACCCGGCATGCGTCGGGGTCGGCGCCGACGTATGGCACGTCGAGCAGCTCCAGCACGGAACGGATCGCGCCGTCCTCGCCGGCCCCGCCGTGGAGGGTGACGAACACGGCGTCCGGCGGGTCGGCCAGGATCGAGGGTACGAGCGAGGCGTCGGTGTCACGGGTCTCCACGGAGATGCCCGTGGCCCGCAGCACCTCGCTCACCCGGCGGCCTGAGCGCAGGGACACTTCCCGCTCGTAGGAGAGACCTCCGGCCAGCACGAGCACGTGGCCCAGATCGCTCATCACTTCTCCTCCGCTGACGACACGCTGTCCAACCGTACCGGCGCTGGGGATCAGGTGTGTACGTGAGGTGCTATGTGGGGCGATCCCATCCCATCTCAGCCGATCGGAAGGGGATCTCTTGGCGCTGGGATGAGAATGCCGAAAGGAGAACGGGAGGGCCGCCCGCCCTCCCGT
This sequence comes from Nonomuraea fastidiosa, assembly GCF_042751225.1. Taxonomy (NCBI): domain Bacteria; kingdom Bacillati; phylum Actinomycetota; class Actinomycetes; order Streptosporangiales; family Streptosporangiaceae; genus Nonomuraea; species Nonomuraea fastidiosa. Next base: position 3,019,851 of record NZ_CP170570.1, on the reverse strand, counting down.
CACGCCGCGTCCTGCGCGGTGCCCTCCGGCACCGGAGATGCGCGCTGAGGATCAGGTGCTTCCCCGGTTCCGGAGATGCGCGTTGAGTATCAGGTGCTTCCCCGGTTCCGGAGACGCGCGCTGAGGATCAGGTGCTCTCTCGGTTCCGTAGAGGCGCCCCTGAGAGCCGGGCGCCTCTACGGGCGAGGGGGCTAGGCCAGGTCGGGGCCGGGTGTGTCGACGCCCTGGTGGTCACGCGTGGACCCCGTGCCGAACGTGTCCCGCAGCTGCATCTCCTGCTCGATCACCCCGGCCAGCCGCCGCACGCCTTCGCGGATGCGGTCGGGCTCGGGGTAGCAGTAGGACAGCCGCATGTGGCGGGCGCCGCTGCCGTCGGAGTAGAACCCGGTGCCGGGCACGAACGCGACCCGCTCGGCCACGGCCCGCGGCAGGATCGCCTTAGAGTCGAGTCCTTCGGGCAGGGTGGCCCACACGAAGAAGCCGCCTCCGGGACGCGTCCACGTCACCTCGGGCGGCATCAGCGATTCGAGCGCGTCGAGCATCGCGTCGCGGCGTTCGCGGTAGAGCTCGCGGAAGGACTTGATCTGCTCGCGCCACGGCTGCGTGGCCAGGTATTGGCCGACCGCGAGCTGCGTGAACGACGAGTGCGACAGCACCGCCGACTCCATCGCGAGGATGAGCTTGTCGCGTATGGCGTGCGGCGCGAGCGCCCAGCCGACGCGGAAGCCCGGGGCCAGCGTCTTGGAGAACGAGCCGAGGTAGACGACGCCGTCGGGGTTGTCGGCGCGCAGCGCGCGCAGCGGCTCGCCGTCGAAGCCGAGCAGTCCGTACGGGTTGTCCTCGATGACCAGGATCCCGGCCCGCTGGCAGATGTCGAGCACCTGCTGGCGGCGGGCGATGTTGAGCGTGACGCCGGCCGGGTTCTGGAAGGTCGGGATGGTGTACAGGAACTTGACGGGCGCGCCCGCGGTCTCCAGCGCGTAGATCGTCTGGGCCAGCGATTCGGGCACGATGCCCTGATCGTCCATAGCGATGTGGACGACTTTGGCCTGGTACGCGGCGAACGTGCCGAGGGCACCCACGTACGAGGGCCCTTCGGCGAGCACCACGTCGCCAGGGTCGATGAAGATCCGGGTGATGAGGTCGAGGGCCTGCTGCGACCCGACGGTGACGACGACGTCGTTCGGCCCGGCGTTGATCCCCTCCAGCTTCATGACCTCGCAGATCTGCTCGCGCAGGTGCGGGTCACCCTGGCCGGAGCCGTACTGCAGCGCGACGGGGCCGCGCCGGGTGACGAGGTCGGCGACCAGCTCGCCGACCATGTCGAGGGGGAGCGCCGTGACGTACGGCATGCCGCCGGCGAGCGAGACCACCTCGGGCCTCGACGCGACGGCGAAAAGAGCTCGGATCTCGGAGGCGACCATCCCGGTAGCTCGCGCGGCGTACCGATCGACGTAGGCGTCGATGCGCGACCCTTGGGTCGCGGGTGTCTGACCGTGATCCAGCTCTTCTGTCACGGCCCACCTCCTAAGTGTCGTATATCGGACTGAAATACCAGATTACGCCAGACGGACATGTCGCCCGTGACCGGGCTGGACCGTCGTGGTGTCCGCTGACGACATCTGTACTGGGCTACGATGCCACCTGTGGACGCGGTTTTCGCGCGCTTTTCCGGGTCAACGATAGGAGCGGTAGTTGTCGCGCCGGCTGGTCAACATAACCCTGGACAATCTTGATGATCTGCCTCGCCGCTGCCGGCGGTGCGTGTTCTGGGAGCTGGATCCCGTCAACGGGGAGCGGGCGCTCGACGCCGGCGACCCGGCGCTGGAGAAGGAGGCGTGGCTGTCCAGCACGCTGCTGGAATGGGGCAGCTGCGGCAAGATCGTGTACGTCGACGGGGTGCCGGCCGGGTTCGTCCTCTACAGCCCGCCCCTTTACAGCCCGCGTTCGGTGGCCTTTCCGACCTCGCCGGTCAGCGCCGACGCGGTGCTGCTGATGACGGCCCACATCATTCCCGAGTTCTCAGGTGGCGGGCTCGGCCGCATGCTGATCCAGGGCGTGGCCAAAGACCTGACGCGGCGCGGGGTGAAAGCCATTGAAGCTTTCGGGGACTTGAAGTGGGAAGAGCCTAGTTGCGTAGTTCCAGCGGATTACTTGCTTTCTGTGGGGTTTAAGACGGTGCGTCCGCATTTGCGTTTCCCGCGGTTGCGGCTGGAACTGAAGACCGCCGTCTCGTGGCGTGAGGACGTCGAGGTGGCCCTCGAACGCCTTCTGGGCCATATGAGTCCGGAACGGGCTCTCCGTCCCGTCTGACGGCCCTCACAGCCCCGCAGAAGCCCCCGGCGGCGGTTGACCGTCCTCGGTCCTGGCCTCGCCTGACGCGGCCCCGTGACGTCCGACGCGGGCCCTCGCATGGGAAAGCCCCTCGCGGTTGACGACCACGAGGGGCTTTCGGCAGGGCGCAACGCGTCCCCCGAGCGGCGGACCACCGCCGAGAGCCGGCTGATGATGCCCTCGAGCTCGCGCAGCAGCATGGCCTTCGGCTTGGCGCCGATGATCTGCTTGACGACCTGGCCGTTCTTGTAGACGTTCATCGTGGGGATCTGGAGCACACCGAACTGGCGCGGAACCTCGGGGTTCTCGTCGATGTTCAGCTTGACGATCTCCAGCTTGTCGCCGTGCTCCTTGGAGATCTCCTCGAGGATGGGCGCGACCTGACGGCACGGGCCGCACCACTCGGCCCAGAAGTCGACCAGGACGGGCTTGTCGCTCTTGAGGACCTCGGACTCGAAGTTGGCGTCGGTGACAGCCTTCACGGTGCGCTCCTTACTTCTCGTTGTTGGCCAGCCAGCGCTCGGAGTCGAGCGAGGCGGCACAGCCGGTGCCGGCCGCGGTGATGGCCTGGCGGTAGGTGTGGTCGACGACGTCGCCGGCGGCGAACACGCCCTCGATGTTGGTGGCAGTGGAGGGGTGGGCGACCTTGATGTAGCCGTTCTCGTCGAGGTCGATCTGGCCCTTGACCAGCTCGGTGCGCGGCTCGTGGCCGATCGCGATGAACAGCGCGTCGGTCGCCAGCTCGCTCTCCTCGCCCGACTTGACGTTGCGCAGCTTGACCGCCTCGACCTTGGCGTCGCCGATCACGTCGGAGACCTCGGAGTCCCAGACGAAGCGGATCTTGTCGTTGGCGAACGCGCGGTCCTGCATGATCTTGCTGGCCCGCAGCGTGTCGCGGCGGTGCACCACCGTCACCATGCGACCGAACCTCGTCAGGAAGTTGGCCTCCTCCATCGCGGTGTCGCCACCGCCGACGACCACGATGTCCTTGTTGCGGAAGAAGAACCCGTCACAGGTCGCACACCAGGACACGCCGTGACCGGAGAGCCGCTTCTCGCTGTCCAGGCCGAGCTCGCGGTAGCGGGAGCCCATGGCCAGGATGACCGACTTGGCGTAGTAGGTGTCGGTGTGGGTCTTGATCACCTTGGGGTTGGCCCGCAGATCGACCTCGACGACGTCGTCCGCGATCAGCTCAGCACCGAACCGCTCGGCCTGCTTGCGCATGTTGTCCATCAGGTCGGGGCCCATGATGCCGTCGGGGAACCCGGGGAAGTTCTCCACATCGGTGGTGTTCATCAGCGCGCCGCCCGCGGTGACGGAGCCCTCGAAGACAAGCGGCTTGAGCTCGGCACGAGCGGAGTAGACGGCCGCCGTGTAACCGGCAGGGCCGGAACCAATGATGATCACGTTACGAACGTCGCTCAACGCTCCACGCCTTCCTCGTCTGTCGATGCCACCGGCGACAACAGATCCTAGGCCGCAGTGATTCCCGCCCCACCCCACAACGCCGGTGCAAACGAAAGAGCCCGCGAACTGCGGGCTCTGACATGGGGTCACGCGGCCAGGACGGTGAAACGACGCCGAGTGTCGCGGCCGGGCCCGCGAGCGGGGCCCGGCCGGACCTCAGGTCTACCAGCGGCCCAGTGCGGGCTTGCGCAGGTTCTTGCAGTTGAACGGATCGACGACGTCGATGCGGATCCTCTTGGTCGCCTGGTTCTTCCAGCTCGCGACCACCAGCGCCTCCTGGCCGTTGTACTGGCCCTGGTCCACGGCGAAGACGTCGAGCTTGGAGCGGTTGGAGACCGCGGCGACGCACTTGCTGACCTTGTCGGCGTCGTTGGAGTCGCCGTGCAGCGCAGGAGCCGGAGCCAGGAAGCCCTCAAGAGGCAGGCGCAGCTCGGGGTCGCTGTAGTTGTGGTCGCTGTTGGTCAGCGCGTAGCCCCGAGCCGACGGGGTCGCACGGATCGCGCTCCGCGTGGGCTCCGCGGCGGACGTCTGCGGCGGCAGCGCCACGGGCGCGGGCTCGGCGGGCGTCTGCCCGCCCGCGGCGAGCAGGCTCGTGCCCGCCACCACCGTGCCGGCCACGACGGCTGCGGCCGCGGCCGCGACCGCGGGCACCGCCCAGCGGCGCCGCCGGATCGACCGGCTCTTGGCCGGGACGATCGTGCCGTCGTCGGCGACCACGCCGAGCCGGACCGGCTCAGGGGCACCGGCGGGTTCGTCCCGCGCGGGCTCAGCGGTCTCCTCGAGCCGCGCGGGCTCAGGAGCCTTCTCCAGCCGTACGGGCTCGGAGACCTCCTCAAGCCGGGCAGGCTCGGGAACGAGCCGCACGGGCTCGGAGACCTCCGCCGGGCGCTCCCACGGGGCGTCCCGCATGAGCTCATCCCAGTCCGGTGGTTCCGCGAGGCCGACACCTCCGGCGCGCCGGGACTCCGCCTCGGCGGCGAGCGCCTTGTCGATGCGCAGTGCGACACCCATCGGCATGGCCGGTGTGGGCGTCGCGGCCAGCACCTCGCGAACCGCCGCCAGGTCAGCCAGTAGCTCCCCGCAGGGGTCGCAGACCGCGAGATGCCCGCGGACCTGGCGTGCCGTGTCGGCGTCCAGGAGACCCTCGGCCAAATCGGCGAGAGTGTCCAGATCGTAGTGCGTATCACCCGTCACGAAGTTCTGCTCCCTTCGCGGATGAGACGCGATTGAGGGTGGTTCGGTTCCGCAGATGCGAAAGAATTGGGGCAAGTTTCGCGCGCCCTCGGGCGCACCGGCTCTTCACCGTGCCACTCGGCACTTGCAGCACTTGAGCTGCGTCTTCGACTGAGTAGCCCATCATGTCCACCAGCACGAGCGCGGCCCGCTGGTCGGCGGGCAGCAGTTTCAGCGCGGCCGAAACCTCCATCGACACCTCGCGCTCGACGGTCTGGTCGGGCAGCGGGGTCTCGCGCTCCGCCGCCTCGATCAGCTCGTCGTCGGCGACGGGCCGTACGGATTTACGGCGCATCCTGTCAAGGCAGGCGTTGACCACGATGCGGTGCAGCCAGGTGGTGACGGCCGCTTCGCCGCGAAACGTGGCGGCCTTGCGATAGGCAGAGACGAAGGCGTCCTGCACGGCGTCGGCGGCCTCGTCGGGGTCGCCGAGCGTGCGCAGGGCGACCGCCCACATGCGGTCGCGGTGTCTCTTGACGATTTCGCTGAAGGCGCGTGGATCCCCGTTGATATGTGCGGCCAGCAGCTCGGCGTCTGTGAGCGCCTGCTGCTCCGCTGCTGAGGGTGTCTCGGGTGGGGAGTTCACAAGAGAGATTCCTGATTATGCCGATCCGGGAGAGTGCACCACTACCTCATAGATGGTGCCATGAAAAGTGCCCGCATCCGTCGGAACGCGCGTAAACCAGATCAAAACGTACTGGCCGGTTACCGGTTGTTCCGGGGCGAGGGTGGTCTTACCTGCGGCGTTCTTCTTCGTGGCCACCGTCTTGAGCGCACTGAGCTCGGGCGCGTCGCCCACCTTCAGCTCGACGGTCGCGCCCGGCGCGTCGGACAGCGTAGCGACCACGTCGCTGATCTGCAGGGACTTGCCCATGTCGAGCAACAGGCCCACACCGTCCTTGAGGCGGCCCAGGTCGGCGCTGGTGTAGGTCTCGGTCTTCCACAACGTGCTCGGCTTGCCGTCGATGGCAAGCTTGGCCAGGTCGGGCTTCTCGTCGCCGTCGCCGAGCGGGTCGAAGCCCTGAGCCTTCTCCGGCTTGACCGCCTGCACCTGCACGGTCTGCGACGGCGACGCCGAGGGGCTGGCGCTGGCCGTCGGGGACGTCGCCGGGCTGCCCAGGCTGCGGCCGATCGTCCACGCGCCCACGCCGACGGCGGCGATCACGAGCAGCACCACGAGCGTCATCAGCACGCGGTTGAGCTTGCTGCCGCCACCGCCCGCCGGGCGGTACTGCGGCACCGGCGGCAGGGGAGGAGGCGGGGCGGCCTGCTGCCGATGCGCGATGTCGAGGCCCTCGGTGTGGGTGGCGGCGGCCACCGCCGGGGTCGAGGGGTAGGTGATGGGGATCGGCATCGGCCTGGCGACGTCGGCCAGCGCGTCGGCCACCTCGGCGGGGCTGGCGAGCGCGCCCTGGCCCCTGCGCGACTCCGGCAGGCAGGCGCGCACGGTGACCGTGTCGAGGTAGCTGGGCACGCCCGCGGTGACCTGGCGGGGCGTGCAGAAGTGGCCGTCGGTCATCGGGGCGGCGGGCAGGCCGCCCTCCTCCTCGTCGCCCGGCCAGTGGCCGGTCAGGCCCGCGTACAGCAGGCGGCCGAGCCCTTCGGCGTCGTCGAGCGCGGGCTGGTCGGTGGTCAGGCCGTACATGGCGGCGTCGACGGCCACGCCGAGCACCTTGACCGTGTTGCCGGTCGTCCACACCAGGTGGGACGGGCGCAGGCACAGGTGGTAGAGGTGCGCCTCGTGGGCGTGCGCGAGCGCCTCGGCGGCCTCGGCGACCAGCCCGGCGGCGCGCTCGGGCTCCAGCGGGCCACCCGCGAGCAGGTCGGTCAGCGACTCGCCGGTGACCCACTCGCTGACGACGTAGGCGTGCTTGTCGTCCTCGGCCGCGTCGAAGACCTGGGTCAGGCGCGGATCGGTCAGCCGGCTCGCCGCGCGGGCGGCCGTGACGACCTCGTGGACGCGCGGGAAGTCGGGCGCGAACGTGTGGACGGCGACGGGACGGGCGAGGATCTCGTCGATGGCCTTCCACAGGGTGGCGCCGTCGGACTCGCTGACGCGGTCCTCCAGCCGAAAACGCTCGGCGAGACGGGTGCCGGGTGCGACGGCCGACGTGCTGCTCACTGGCTCACTCCGCTTGGCCGATCGGGCGTGCTCATGGTCTGACTCACCTGCGTGGTCGTGTCCCACGAAGGCACGCTATGCCGGGTGGATCCGCCCACGCCCCTCCTGCTTCCATTCGCGCGTGTCGGCCTCCATGGTAGTGCCGAGGAGATTCCGCCCGCGTTCTTTACCGACCTACCCGCCTTGCGACCATCCCAACGATCGAGTTGACCTCTGGGATGCGCATTCTGTGGGCTACGCCGAGATAGAGCAACAGCCCCAGGCCGCCGCCGACCGCCAGGACGATCACGGAGTTGAGGAAGTCGAGGCCGCCGAAGGCGGTCGTGATCACCCAGACCGTCGCGAGCGCCAGCACGGCGGTGGGCAGCGCCGCGAGGTACATCCTGGTCATCGCCATGCCGATGGCCCAGCCGTCGAGGCCCCGCACCCGGCGGGCGGCCAGCCACCACGCGAGGACCGCGCCCAGCGCGTACGCCACCGCGTACGCCAGCGCCAGCCCCATCACCGCGTACCGGGGCGGCAGCACCAGGTGGGCGATCACCATGAGCAGCGCGTTCGTCGCGGTCGTGCCGGCCCCGATGAAGACGGGGGTGCGGGTGTCGCCGAAGCTGTAGAAGACCCGCAAAAGCAGCTGGAAGATCGCGAACGGCATCAGCGCGAGCCCGTAGACCTGCAGCACGTTGCCGATGTAGACGGCGTCGGCAACGGAGTTGGCGCCGTGGCCGTAGATCGGCACGGTGATCGCCGGCCCGACCACCATGAGCAGCAGCGACACCGGCACCATCAGCGCGCAGACCAGCCGCACGCTCGACCCGAACTCGGCCCGCACGTCGTCGAACCGGCCGTCGGCCACGGCCCGGCTCATCCTGGGCAGCATGGCGGTGATCACGGAGACGCCGATCACGCCGTACGGTAGCTGGAAGAGCTGGAACGCCAGCGTGTACGGGCTGATGCCGTGCCCCTCGACCACGTCACCGGCGGCGCTGGCCAGGTTGGTGGTCAGCATGAAGCCGGCCTGGGTGACGACGACGTAGCCGATCGTCCAGACGCCGGCCTTGGCCATCTCGCCGAGCCGGGCGTTGCGCAGGTCGAAGCGGGGCACGAACTGAAAGCCCGCCCGCCGCAGCGCCACGATCAGCACCGACGCCTGGGCGACGATGCCCGCCGTGGTGCCGAGGCCGAGCAGCGCCAGGTCGGCGTTGGTGACGGCCGCGACGTCGTCGCCGGAGCCGACCGCCGCGTAGAGCGCGAACACGCAGATGACGACCAGGTTGTTGACGACCGGGGCCCACATGGGGGCGCCGAAGCGGTCACGGGTGTTGAGAATGGCGCCGGCCACCGCGCCCACGCCGAAGAAGGCGAGCTGCGGCAGGATGAACCTGGCCAGCATGACCGCGACCTCGAACTCCCTGCTGCCCGGGTCCCAGACCGTGTAGAGGTCGATGAGCAGCGGCGCGGCCAGCACGGCCAGCGCGGCGACCGCGGCCAGCGCGACGGTGGCGAGCGTCAGCAGCCGCTGCTCGTAGGCCCGTCCGCCGTCGGCGTCGTGCTGCTGGGCCCGGACGATCATCGGCACGATCACGCTGCTCAGCACGCCGAGCAGCAGCAGGTCGAGGATGCTGTACGGGATCGCGTACGCGGCGTTGTAGGCGTCGCCCAGCGCCTTGGTGCCGATGGCGTAGGCCAGCACCATGGTCCGTACGAAACCGGTGACCCTGGACACCATGGTGCCCGCCGCCATGATGGCGCCGGCCCGCAGCATGCGGCTCATACGGTCTCACTCTCCCGGGTCTTGGCACGTGCGAGCTTCCGTTCGGACCTGCGCCGCAGCAGCCGCGTCACGACGGCGGCGAGCATCACGGTCAGTGCCGCGCCCACGATGACCAGGGCGATGCCGGTGTAGCCGGTGGTGCGGATCGTCAGCCGCTGCGGCTTGCCGTAGGGCTGGCCGTCGGCGGTCTTGAGCTGCACCGTCACCGTGGCGTCTCCGCTGGTGTCGGGGGTGGCGTTCATCGTCACCTGGAACGTGGTGCTCTGGCCGCTGCCGATCGTCCGCGTCTCCTGCGTGAGGCTGACCTGCAGCAGCTCGGGATTGTCGGACTTGACGTCGATGTACAGGGCGATGGGGCGGCCCATGTCGTTCTTGACGCTGATGGGCACCACGCCGTTGCTGCCCGCGAGGGTGCGCGGCCCGCCCACGCCGAAGATCTGCACCTTGTCGGTGGTCTTGGTGACGGCGGTGCTGACCATCTTCGCCGCGCCGCGGGCGGTGCGGGTCCTGTCGCGCCAGGCCGAGGAGGTCAGGCGCAGCACGGCGGAGTCGTAGGCGGACGGAGCGCGGTCCGTGGTGACGCTGGAGAGCAGCTGCGCCATGCGCCACGACTTCTTGACGGAGCCGAGGTACTTGCCGGACAGCTCCTGCTTGCGGTCCTGATCGGTGTAGGTCAGCCCGGCCCGCGGCACGGACGTCTTGGCCGGCTTGAGCGACTCCAGCGTGGTGAGCTGCAGCCAGGGCAGCCGCCCCGCGGTCTTGATGAGCGAGGTGACGAGCGACGGGTTGGGGTCCCAGCGCCGGGAGGGGGCGATGACCAGCGACCTCGGCTTGGTCTGGCCCGGCTCGGTGGCGATCACCGCGGTCTCGGCGATGAACCGCTGCCTGGTCAGCGCCTGCGACGTGGGCGCGGCCGGCTCGAACAGCCGGCTCAGCCCGGGGTCGGCGACCAGCGCCTTCACCGGGCCGTTGACCGAGTCGAGCGTCGCGGCGGCGTCGGGCGTGATGGCGACCGCCTGCTGCGGCGGGAGATTCTTGGCGTCGAGCAGCACGGTGTCGACGCCGCTGACCGCGAGCAGGTCGAGCGCGTCGAGGTCGAGCACGCCGCCGGCCGGCCAGTTGAGGTTGGTCTTGGCCTTGGTGCTGAGCAGCTGCTGTGCCTTCTGCCCGCCGAGCTGGATGGCTCTGGCGGTCTGCGCGTCGAGCCCCTGGTGCGCGAGCGCGGCGACGTCGGGATCGGCGTACGGGAGCGCGATCACCGGCGAGGCGGCGAGCGAGGTGCGCATGCTCGTCAGCCACTGCGAGGCGGCGGCGCTCGGCGGCTGCGACCGCTTGCCGCCCTTCGTCCTGACCTCGTAGCCCTGGGTCATCGCGTGGAGATCGTCGAGCAGCGCGGGATCGACCACCCAGGTGACGCTGCTCGGCACGGACTGCGCGATGCGCAGCAGGTCGGCCAGGCGGCCACGGCCCGACAGCGCCTGGTTCAGCTTGTCGTCGAGAAAGAGCGGACCCTTGCCGGGCGCCTCCGGATCCTCGTCGGTGGCTCTGCGCGGCTGGTCGATGATGGGCAGCGCGATGGCCAGCTTGTTGCGCGGCGGCCGCGGCTCGGTGGGCGGCGCGTACGTCAGGAACGTGCGCTGCGCGCTGATCGGCACACTCCACTGGGCGACGTCGACCGCGATGGGGTAGACGCCGAACTCGCGCAGGCCGAGCTGCGCGGGCGTGGCGGTGATCTCCCAGCGCGCGGTGGCGCCCGCGTTGAGCGGCTCGAGGTTCTGGAACGAGTTGCGCGTGGAGACGTTGACCGGGAGCGTCGCGTTGTCCTGGCTGGACTGGTAGGCGGCCAGCGAGGCACGGTCGGTGAAGCGCTGCGCGCTGTAGCGCAGGCGCACCTGCAAGCCGGACATCGCCGCGCCGGTGTCGTTGCGCACGGTGCCGGTGATCTTGATGACGTCGGTCAGGCTCCTGGGCACCTCGGGCGTGATCGAGGCGATGGACACGGCGAGGGTCTGCCGCCTGACCTCCGTCACGGCGGGCGTCACGGCAGCCTCACCGGGCGTGACCGCCAGCGTGGGGGAGAGCAACGCGGCGGACAGCGCGGCGAGTAGCGTGGCCTTACGGATCACGCCGAGGCCCGGGCGGGACGAGGACGACACACGCCCGCAATGGTACGGGCTCAGTGCCGTCCCGCGACCGCCGCACGCGGTCCTCGGTGGCGCGCGCCCCGTAGATCCACCATCTTTCCCGGCAGGACGGCCAGCAGGTCGAGCGCCCTCATGGCGAGCGCGGTATGCCGCTCACCGGTGGGCGTGTAAAGGAGCTCACGATCCTCGCGGATCCGGTCGTCGATGAGCATCGGCAGCGAGGCGGGCAGCAGCAGCGGGCACACGAGCCCGTGCGCGTAGTCGGTGGCGGCGTTGACCACGTGGGCGGGCGCGGGACGCACCTGGCGGGCGCCGAGCAGACCGCCGACCACGCCGGGTCTCGGCGGCGCGGAGACGGGGGTGGTGACGGCGATGACGACCTCGCTGCCGACCCTGGTCGTGACCTCGAGCACGGTGACCATCAGGCAGCGCCCGGCCGCCGCGTAGACCGTCTCCGGCAGCTCTTCGGCGCAAGTCATGGGACGCGGAAGGCGTACGATCTCATGATGGACCTGGTGTGCGAGGAGCCAGCGGTGGAGCGCGAGGGCGTCCTTCATATAGTCCTCCTTGCCTGGTTCACGTGCCCCCGACGGTCCCAAGACCGACGGTAACCCGGACCTGGTGTGGCTCGGGGGATATGTTCCGGAAGCGCACAAGAAGGCCGATCTCAGTTTGTCCGACGCAACTCTGACCGAAAGCCAGCAGCAGGCCATGAACGACCTGTTCCGCAAGATCGCCCCCGTGGCCGACGAGCTCGGCCGCCTGTTCGCCGCCCAGGGCCACGAGCTCGCCCTCGTCGGCGGGCCCGTACGCGACCTTTTGCTCGGGCGCAGCGGCAACGACCTCGACCTGACCACCGACGCGCGCCCTGAGCGGGTGCTGGAGATCGTCAGAGACTGGGCCGACGCCGTGTGGACGATCGGTATCGAGTTCGGCACGGTAGGCCTGCGCAAGGGCAACCGGCTGATCGAGATCACGACGTACCGCAGCGAGTCCTACGACCCCAAGTCGCGCAAGCCCGACGTCATCTACGGCGACACCCTCGAAGGGGACTTGGAGCGGCGCGACTTCGCGGTCAACGCGATGGCGGTGCGGCTGCCGTCGCACGAGTTCGTCGACCCCTTCGGCGGCATGCACGACCTGCGGGCGCGCCTGCTGCGCACGCCGGGCACCCCGGAGCAGTCGTTCGGCGACGACCCGCTGCGCATGCTGCGCGCGGCCAGGTTCAGCTCCCAGCTCGGCTTCACCGTCGATCGTGCGGCGGTGGCGGCGATGACCGCGATGGCCGACCGCATCGAGATCGTCTCGGCCGAGCGCATCCGCGACGAGCTCGACAAGCTGATTCTCGGCGCCCGCCCGCGCGACGGCCTGCGCCTGCTGGTCGACACCGGGCTGGCCGCCCACGTGCTGCCCGAGCTGCCCAAGCTGCGGCTGGAGATCGACGAGCATCACCGGCACAAGGACGTCTACGAGCACACACTGACCGTGCTCGACCAGGCCATCGCGCAGGAGGAGGACGGCCCCGACCGCATCCTGCGCTGGGCGGCGCTCATGCACGACGTCGGCAAGCCCAAGACGCGCCGCCACGAGCCGGGCGGGCGGGTGTCGTTCCACCACCACGAGGTGGTCGGGGCGCAGATGACGAAGAAGCGCCTGACCGAGCTGCGCTTTCCGAAGGACGTCGTCGCCGACGTCTCCCGCCTGGTGGAGCTGCACCTGCGCTTTCACGGCTACGGCACGGGGGAGTGGACCGACAGCGCCGTGCGCCGCTACGTCCGCGACGCCGGCCACCTGCTCACCCGGCTGCACAAGCTGACCAGGGCCGACTGCACCACCCGCAACAAGCGCAAGGCGGCGGCGCTCTCGCGCACCTACGACCACCTGGAGGAGCGCATCGCCAGGCTGGCCGAGGAGGAGGAGCTGGCCAAGATCCGCCCCGAGCTCGACGGCAACGAGATCCAGCGGGTGCTCGGCATCGGGCCGGGCCCGGTGGTGGGCAAGGCCTACAAGTTCCTGCTCGACCTCAGGCTCGACAAGGGCGTGATCGGCAAGGAGGCCGCCACCGAGGCGCTGCTGGAGTGGGCGCGGTCAACCGACCTCGGAGCGCGCTGACGCGGTGACCATCCGGTAGGCGAGCGCCGCCAGCGGGTAGCCGAGCGAGATGATCGCGACGGCGGCGTACGACTTGCCGTCCGGCGGCAGGATCGCCGCCGACAGGGCCGCGGCGAGCACGTACATGCCGTTGAAGAGCATGTCGTAGATGGAGAAGGCGCGGCCCCTGTAGATGTCCTCCACGTCGCGCTGGACGGTGGTGTCGGCGCAGATCTTCACGCTCTGCCCGGCCAGCCCCAGCACGAACCCGGCGATCGGCAGCCCCCACTCCTGGAACGGCAGCACCAGCGCCGCGGTCAGCACCCCGGCCGAGACCAGCGCGATCTGCACCCAGCGCTCGATGCCGAACCACTCGGTCGTGTACGGCGTGACGACGACCGCGATCGCGGTGCCGACGCCGGCGGCGACCACCACCAGGCTGATCCCGCGCAGCGCGGCCTCGGCGTCGCCGTCGGTGAAGTAGTAGCGGTAGAGGATGATGCCGAGCGCGGTGCACATGCCGAACAGGAAGCGGTGTGTGGCCATCGCGCCCAGCGTCGCGGCGGCCACCCGGTGGTGCAGCAGGTGGCGGGCGCCGTCGATGAGGCCGGTGACGACGTTACGCAGCTCCTGGCGGGCCTGCGGCCGGTCGGGGTCGGGCCACGGGCCGAGCAGGTCGCGGTCCATCGTCCGCGCGACCAGGGCGCTCAGCGCGAACACCACGCCGGAGGTGACGAGCAGCAGCGCCACGCCCTTGTCATCGCCGCCGAAGATCTCGCGCAGCAGGAAACCGACGCCCGCGCCGACGAACGTGACGACCGTGCCCGAGGTGGGGACGACCGCGTTGGCCGAGATCAGCCGCTCCGGCGGCACCACGTGCGGCAGCGACGCGCCGAGCGCGGCCAGGAAGAACCGGTTGACTCCGAGCACGGCCAGCGCGGCCGCGTAGAAGGCGGGGTCGGGCACGTCGGAGGCCACCAGGGCGGCGGCGACGAGCAGCAGCGCGCCGCGCACGAACGGCGCCACCATGAGGATCTGCCGCCGCGACCACCGGTCGATGAAGACGCCGACGAAGGGTCCGAGCACGCTGTACGGCAGCAGCAGCACCGCCAGCCCGGCCGCCACCTCGATGGCGGTCGTCTGGTTCTCGGGGCTGAAGAAGGCGAACCCGGTCACCCCGAACTGGAAGATGCCGTCGGAGAACTGCGAGACCAGCCGGGTGCCGAACAGCCGCCTGAAGTCCCTGCCCCGCAGAACCGTGCGGAGATCGGCGACGAAAGACACGCCGTCAGCCTAGCCCGCGCCTGCCGGCCGGGTTTATGGGGTTCCAAGTGGTACTCATGATCACGTACGCTTCAAAGCGTGACGAGCGAGGAACACGTCGTGCTGGTCGACCGCGACGGTCACGCGCTGGGCACCGCGCCCAAGTCGTCGGTGCACGGCCGCGAGACCCCCCTGCATCTTGCCTTCTCCAGCTACGTCTTCGACTCGGACGGCCGGGTGCTGCTCACCAGGAGGGCCGATCACAAGCTGACCTGGCCCAGCGTCTGGACCAACAGCTGCTGCGGCCATCCCCTGCCGGGCGAGCCGCTCGACCGCGCGGTGGTGCGCCGGCTGTCGTACGAGCTGGGCCTGGTCGTCGAGAGCGCAGACCTCATGCTGCCCTCCTTCTCCTACCGGGCGGTGATGGCCAACGGCATCGTCGAGCACGAGCTCTGCCCGGTCTACCGGGTCACGGTCGACGCGCCCGTCACGCCGAACCCCGACGAGGTGGGGGAGACGTGCTGGATGCCGTGGAAGGAGTTCGCCGAGGGCGCCCAGAACGGCCTGCTGGCGATCTCGCCGTGGTGCAGGGAGCAGGTGCCGCTGCTGGTGGAGCTGGGCGCCGACCCGCTCGCCTGGCAGCCGGCCAGCCCTGAGGGCCTGCCGCCCGCCGCCAGGGGCTGAGCACGCGGCAGTCAAGCCGATCGGGCCTGAATGCCCGGGTGGCGCCGCGGGCCGGGGCCGTACATGGAGCGGCGCCGCGCCCCTCGATGTGAGGGGTCACGGCGCCGTCGGGAGCGTGTGACGGGTCAGCGCTCGACCTCGCCCCTGATGAACTTCTCGACGTACTCGCGGGCCTCGTCGTCGGAGTACTGCTGCGGCGGCGACTTCATGAAGTAGGAGGACGCCGACAAGATCGGACCGCCGATGCCCCGGTCGAGGGCGATCTTGGCGGCGCGCACGGCGTCGATGATGATGCCGGCGGAGTTCGGGGAGTCCCAGACCTCCAGCTTGTACTCCAGGTTGAGCGGCGTGTCGCCGAAGGAGCGGCCCTCCAGACGGACGTAGGCCCACTTGCGGTCGTCCAGCCACGGCACGTGGTCGGACGGGCCGATGTGGACGTCGGCCTTGGCCATCTCGTGCGGGATCTGCGAGGTGACCGACTGCGTCTTGGAGATCTTCTTCGACTGGAGGCGGGTGCGCTCCAGCATGTTCATGAAGTCCATGTTGCCGCCGAAGTTGAGCTGGTACGTGCGCAGCAGCTCGACCCCGCGGTCCTCGAAGAGCTTGGCCAGCACGCGGTGCGTGATGGTGGCGCCGACCTGCGACTTGATGTCGTCGCCGACGATCGGCACGCCCGCCTCGGTGAACTTCTCCGCCCACTCGGGGTCGGAGGCGATGAAGACCGGCAGCGCGTTGACGAAGGCCACCCCGGCGTCGATGGCGCACTGCGCGTAGAAGCGGTCGGCCTCCTCGGAGCCCACCGGCAGGTACGACACCAGCACGTCGACCTTGTTGTCGCGCAACACCTGGACCACGTCCACCGGGTCCTCGTCGGACTCCTCGATGATCTCGCGGTAGTACTCGCCAAGGCCGTCGAAGGTGTGACCGCGCTGCACGGTGACCCCGGTCGGGGGCACGTCACAGATCTTGATCGTGTTGTTCTCGCTCGCGACGATCGCCTCGGACAGGTCGCGGCCGACCTTCTTGGCGTCCACGTCGAACGCGGCGACGAACTCGATGTCACCCACGTGGTAGTCGCCGAACTTCACGTGCATCAGGCCCGGGACTCGCGTGCCCGGATCCGCGTCCTTGTAGTAGTGAACGCCCTGGACCAGTGACGACGCGCAGTTGCCGACGCCGACAATGGCCACGCGAACCGAACCCATCGCACTCGCTCCCTTACTCATCAGTTGACGTGGTATCTCTCTCGGGCCCGCCTTCCGACGAGGCCCGACGCTCAGTTGCGATCAGCTCGTTCAGCCAGCGCACCTCGCGCTCGACGGACTCGAGTCCGTGGCGTTGCAGCTCGAGCGTGTAGCTGTCGAGTCGCTCCCTGGTGCGTGCCAGCGCGGTGCGCACCGCGTCGAGTCGCTCCAAAAGACGGCTGCGACGGCCTTCGAGAATGCGCAGGCGCACCTCGGCCTCCGTGTGCCGGAAGAACGCGAAGTGCACGCCGAAGCTCTCGTCCTCCCAGGCGGACGGCCCGGCTTGGGTGAGCAGCTCCTGCAGCCGTTCCTTGCCCTCGGCCGTCAGCTTGTAGACGATCTTCGATCTGCCGCCGACGATCGTGGAAGGAGCCGGCTGCTCCTCGGCGATGAGGCCCTGAGCGAGAAGCGATCGCAGACAGGGGTACAGCGACCCGTAGGAGAACGCACGGAACATCCCCAGCAGGGCGTTGAGCCGTTTGCGCAGCTCGTAGCCGTGGAGCGGCGTCTCGTGCAGCGACCCGAGCACGGCCAGTTCCAGCACCCTGCCCTGTCCGCTGGCCACTGGAACCGCCCCCTCTCGCGTCGATGTATCGAGCCGATACATCACGAGGATACGTCGCGGCGCTATATCGCGGCAATCGGCGAATCGCCAAGTCGTTGGGATCAAGCTCGGAAACGCCGTAGTGTGGCGCTCATGCGGTCGCAGAGAGGGGTGGTGGATTACGGCCTGGCGAAAAGGGCGGTGGTCCGCTCCCTTCGCGCCGGCCGGTCGTCGCGCCGCGACGTCTGTGACGCGCAGCCCTACCTCCTTCGCGCCGCCCGCCACTTCGGCGAGCCGACCGAACGCCCCTGCCCGGTCTGCGAGAGCAGGAACGTCACCGAGGTGACCTTCGTCTATGGCGATGCGCTCGGACGGCATGCCGGTCAGGCAAAGGTCGCGGCAGAACTCGCCGCAATGGCCCATGATTACGATGAGTTCCGGGCGTACGTTGTCGAGGTCTGCCAAGGTTGTTCCTGGAATCACCTGACGGTTTCGTACGTCCTCGGGAACGGACCGCCTGACCTCGTCGATCAAGCGTGAAACCCGAGGGCGGCGAGCAGCCTCACGCCCGACCGCCGTTTTGTTCCGAACAAGGTTGCGAGGACGTGTGAGTAACAGCATGAATGAGGGGACGGCACGCCCGGGAAGGCGCCGTCGCTCCAGCTCATCCCGTTCTGTGCCCCCGGGTTCTCCTCCGCAAACCGGCGAGCCGGGTTGGAGTGCTGCGCAGCAGCCGCGTCGTCCTGAAGCCGCCTATGAGCAGACCGGCGCCATGGCCGCGCCGTCGTTCGACGACGACCCTCCGCCACCCAGACGGGCGAGGGCCGATTACGCCCGTGAGCGTGGTGAGCGCCCCCAGCGGGGCGGATATGAACGGCGTGGCGACTATGCGCACGCGCGCGGCGACGAACGGCGTGGCGACTACGCGCACGCGCGCGGCGACGAACGGCGCGGCGACTACGCGCACGCGCGCGGCGACTTCGCGCAGGAGCGCGGCGACCGGCCGCCGGCGCGTTCCCGCGCCCGCCACGACACGCGCGCGGCGAGCCACGAGGAGACGATCGTCAGCGACGGCCCCCGGCGCTCGCGCCGCCGCGGCTCCTCCGGCCCGCCGTCGGAGCCGCCCGAGCCGCCGGTCAAAAGAGGCGGCGGCGGTCGCGGCGGCTGGCGCAGGTTCCTGCCGAGCTGGAAGATGGTCGTGGCCGGCGTCGTGGTGCTCGCGGCCGGCGTCTTCGGCATGATCATGGTGGCGTACGCCAACACGCCCGTGCCCGACGAGGCTCAGGCCCAGGCGATCGCCGAGCAGAGCACCATCTACTACCGCGACGGCAAGAGGCCGATCGCCACGCTCGGCTTCAAGCGTGAGAGCGTCCCGATCACCGAGATGGCCGACACCGTCAAGGACGCCGCCATCGCGATCGAGAACAAGACGTTCTGGGAAGACTCCGGCATCTCCATCACCGGCATGATCCGCTCGCTGTGGAGCACGGTCAGCGGCCAGCAGCTCCAGGGCGCCTCGACGATCACCCAGCAGATGGCCCGTAACTACTACGACGGCCTCAGCCAGGAAGTGTCGATCAAGCGTAAGGTCATGGAGATCATGGTCGCGGTCAAGCTCGACGAGGAGCTGACCAAGGAACAGATCCTCCAGAACTACCTCAACACCATCAACTTCGGCCGCGCCTACGGCGTCGAGGCCGCCGCGAAGGCGTACTTCCCCGGCAAGAACGTCCACGCCAAGAACCTCACCCCCGAGCAGGGCGCCTACCTCGCCGCGCGCATCCAGCGGCCGAGCTGGGACCACGACGCGCCCGCGCTCAAGGCGCGCTGGAAGACCGTCATCCAGTACATGGCGGAGCAGTGGCCCGAGAAGTACGGGAACCTGCCGAAGACCGCGAAGTTCCCCAAGACCCGGGCGAAGGTGTCCGACAACGAGATGGGCGGGCTCAGGGGCTACATGGTCGAGCAGGTGCTGAAGGAGCTCGAGGGCCGCGGCCTGACCCGCGACAAGGTCAGGAGCGGTGGCTTCAAGATCATCTCCACCTTCGACAGAAAGCTCATGCTGCATGCGAAGACCGCGGTCAAGGAGACGATGAAGGCCTACAACATGTCCACGGAGTTCCACGCCGGCCTGGCCGCGGTGAACCCGAAGAACGGACGCGTGCTGGCCTTCTACGGTGGCGACGACTTCGTCACCGACCCGTGGAACGAGCCCTTCCAGTCGACCAAGCAGGCCGCGTCGGCGTTCAAGCCGTACGTGCTGGCGGCCTGGCTGCAGGCGGGCTACTCGCTCAAGAGCTACGTGCCGGGCAACGAGACGGTGCCCAAGGAACTGCCGGGCCAGCAAGTGGGCGGCTTCAGGAACAGCCACAACGTGGGCACCGCCGTCGATGTGATCAAGGCCACGGCGCAGTCGGTGAACACGGCGTACGTGTCGATGGCCTACGCGCTGCCCAACAAGCTCGACGACGTCAAGAACCTCGTCAAGGAAGCCGGCTTCAACGAAAAGCGCATGGATCAGGACGTCGAGGAGCACCAGTACCAGTTCGCCATCGGCAGCGCTCTGGTGACGCCGGTGGAGCAGGCGGCCGGCTACTCCATCTTCGCCAACGGCGGCAAGTACACCCCCTACCACGTGGTGCAGCAGGTCAAGGACCGCGACGGCAAGGTCGTCTACCCTGAGATGGCCCCGAGCAAGCGGGTCATCGACGAGGACGTCGCCGCGGACGCGACGGTCGCCATGCAGGAGGTGCTCAAGTCCGGCACCGCCGCCGGCAAGGGCCTCGGCGCCCGCCCGGCGGCCGGCAAGACCGGCACCAACAACGACGAGAAGGAAGCCTGGTTCGTCGGCTACACGCCGCAGATCTCCACGGCGGTCGGCTTCTACCGCGAGCAGTGCGTGACGAAGACCGGCAAGGTCGTCCCGCCCGAGCACTCCAACTGCCCGATCTACCGCAAGGGCAGCAAGAAGTACGGCCCGAACAACCCGTACACCAGGGTCAAGGAGGTCTCCCTGGGCTTCGAAGGCGCGGGCCCGCCCACGATCGTCTGGCAGAAGTTCATGCAGCTCGCCCACGAGGGCCTGCCGATCGAGAAGTTCCCCGAGCGGGCCGAGGTCGGCACGCCGGAGAACATCGTGCCGAGCCCGACGCCCACGCCGACCCCGACGCCCGAGGCCGACGACGAGCCGCTCGACACCGGCGACCCGTTCGGCGACCAGAACCAGGACTGCCTGGTCAACTGCGACGTCGACGAGGGCCCGACCCTCCCCGAGGGCGACGTCGACACCGGGATGGACGACAGCGACCAGCTCGGCCTGCCCGACAGCGACGTGGACACCGCAGGGGGCGGGGCGGTGCCGCACGCCAGGCCGAGCGGCGCCCGGCCCGCACCCGCCAGGCACGAGGACCAGTGACGCGGCCGGTGACGCAGCCAGCGACCGAGGCACGCGCCCCGTGGGTGGCGCGTGCCGTGCCGTACCTGCCCCTGGGGCTCATCGCGGCCCTGGGGGCGAGCCTCGCGTACGTGGTGCGCCTGCCGTGCCGTACGGGCGGCTGGAACGACCAGGTCACCACGTACACGAACTTCTGCTACACCGACATCTACCCCCTGTACTTCGACCGCGCCCTCGACAGGGAGAACCCCTACTTCGCCGCGGTGCCGTTCGACAAGCAGGTCGAATACCCGGTGGTGCTGGGCGAGGTCATGCAGGTCATGAGCTGGATCGCCCGCGCGCTGTCCCCCGACACGGTCACCCAGGCGGTGCGCTTCTACGACCTGACCGTGATCCTGCTCGGCCTCTGCCTGGTGGGCGGGGTGCTGCTCATGGCGGCGGTGGCCGGCCCGCTCAGGCGCTGGGACCCCCTCTGGTACGCGATCTCCCCGGCCGTGGTGCTGGCCGCGTACATCAACTGGGACCTGGTCGCCGGCGTGCTGTCCATGGGCATGCTGCTGGCGTGGAAGCGCGAGCGGCAGGTGCTCGCCGGCGTGCTGCTCGGGCTCGCGATCGCGACGAAGTTCTATCCGCTGATGTTCGTCGGCGCGCTGTTCCTGCTGGCGTGGCGCTCCGGCCGATGGCGGCCGTTCCTGGAGACGCTGGGCGCGGCGGCGGCGGCCTGGCTCCTCGTCAACCTGCCCTTCATGATCTTCGCGTGGGACGGCTGGCGCCGCTTCTACGTCTTCTCCCAGGAGCGCGGGGTCGACTGGGGCTCGCCGTGGCTGTTCTTCCAGACCAAGGGCTGGCCGATCCTCGGCGATACCGACGTGAGCACGCTCGGCATGCTCTCCCTGGCCATTCTGTGCCTGGGCATCGCGGTGCTGACGCTGGCCGCGCCGCGCCGGCCCCGGCTGGCTCAGATCTGCTTCCTCGCGCTGGCCGCGTTCATGATGACCAACAAGGTCTGGTCGCCGCAGTTCGTGCTGTGGCTGGTGCCGTTCGCGGTGCTGGCCAGGCCCAACTGGAAGCCGCTCGCGCTGTGGCAGCTCGCCGAGGTGTGGTACTTCGTGGCGATCTGGCTCTACCTGCTCTCGCAGCCGCCGCTGGGGCGTGAGGACCTGGGCATCGGCGACGACACGTACTTCACCGCCGTGTGGGGGCGGATCATCACCATCGCCATCATGATGGCGTTCGTCGTGCGCGACATTCTCAAGCCCGACAAGGACGTGGTGCGCGCGGCGGGAGCCGACGACCAGACGGGCGGCGTGTTCGACGGCGCCCCTGACCGGTTCACCTTGGCGTCCCTGGTCAGATGATCACGCGGTCTGCCGCACGGGACGCGCTGCTGCTCTGGTTCGGCTCGCGTGCCGGGCTGCTGGTGGCCACCCTGCTCGGCACCACCCTGGCCGGATACGCCGACAAGTGGCGCAAGTGGGACACCACGCTGTTCGTCACCATCGCCGAGTACGGCTACGACGGCGAGCCCGGCAGGCCGCCCGACGACGGCCTGCCCGCGTTCTTCCCCGGGCTGCCGATGGCGCTGCGGCTGGTGCACCTCGTCGTGCCCGACTGGGCGGCGGCCGGGCTGCTGGTCTCGCTGGTCTCCGGCGCGGTCGCCATGGTGGCGCTGGCCCGGCTCGCCGAGGTCGAGGGCGCCCCTGGGTGGATGGCGGTGCTGGGACTGCTGGCCTTCCCCATGGCGGTGTTCCTGGCCGCCGGCTACAGCGAGTCGCTCTTCCTGGCCTTCGCGATCCCGGCCTGGCTGGCCGCCCGCCAGGGCCGCTGGCCGGCGGCGGCACTGCTGGCGGCGGGCGCGTCGTGCGTGCGCATCACCGGGTTGTTCCTCGCCGTGGCGCTCGTCGTGGAGTACGTGGTGCGCAGGGAGCCGGTGCGCCGGGCCGCCTGGCTGGCGGTGCCGTTCCTGCCGCTGGCGGCGTACTCGTTCTACCAGTACCGCAGGACCGGCGACTGGCTGGCGTGGAAGCACGCGCAGGAGGCCGGCTGGGGGCGCGACTTCGCCTGGCCGTGGGAGGCGTGGCGGACGACCTGGCGCTCGGCGATGGGCTCCGACGACTTCGCGGTGGCGTTCCGCATGGAGATCGCCGGAGCCGTGGTGGTCGTGGCCGCGCTCATCTGGCTGCTCGTGCTGCGCAGGTGGAGCGAGGCGGTGTACGCGGGCGGGCAGGCGGCGGCGCTGATGACGTCGGCGTACTACCTGTCGATCCCGCGCTCGCTGCTGCTGTGGTTCCCGCTGTGGGTGCTGCTCGCCCGGGTGTCGGCCCGCCGCCCCTGGCTGATGGCGCTCTACGTGTTGATCTCTGGGCCGTTGATGCTGGTCAACACGGCCAGATTCCTCAGCGGCGCGTGGGCGGGCTGATCTTCTTACCCACTTTCTTCTCTGGGTAATCCAGGGAAGTTATCCACAGCCTGTGTGTATTCGCTGAAGGTTTTTCCTCAGGAACGTTCGCTAGAGGTTCTTCCTCAGGAACGCGATGTCCTCGGCCTGGCCCTCGCGCGGCGTCTCCACCACGATCGGCGCGCCCGCCGCCCGGCACACCGCCAGGATCAGCTCGGGGTCGATCTTGCCCTGGCCGATGTTGGCGTGGCGGTCCGCGCCGGAGCCGAAGTCGTCGCGCGAGTCGTTGCAGTGGACGAGGTCGATGCGGCCGGTGATGGCCTTGACCCGCTCGACCACGTCGACCAGCTCCTCGCCGCCCGCGTGCGCGTGGCAGGTGTCGAGGCAGAAGCCCACGTCGAACCCGTCGAGCGCGTCCCACAGCCGCGCGATGCGCTCCAGCTTGCGCGCCATCGCGTTGCCGCCGCCCGCGGTGTTCTCGATCAGCACGGGGATCGGGCACTCCATGCGCTCGAACACCTTGCGCCAGTTGTCGAAGCCCGCCTGCGGGTCGTCGTTCTTGTTGACGTGGCCGCCGTGCACGACCAGGCCCTTGGCGCCGAGGCTCGCCGCCGCCTTGAGGTGCTGCTCCAGCAGCTTGCGGCTGGGGATCCTGATGCGGTTGTTGGTCGTCGCCACGTTGATCAGGTACGGGGCGTGGATGTAGATGTCGACGCCCTCGACCGGCTTGGCGGGCAGCACCGGCTTGTCGTAGCCCTGCGGGTCGCCGAGGAAGAACTGCACCACCTCGGCCCCCACCTCGGCGCCCCTGGCGGCGGGATCGTCCTGATCGACGTGAGCTCCGATTCGCACCATGCGGTAAGGCTATCCGCCGCCCGAGCGGGAGGCGGCCGGGTTTGGCCGGTGTGCCCCAGGGCAGCCGGGAGGCCCCCGACACGAGGAGTCCCCCATGAGCCGCTGGCGCTTACGCGCGCTGATCGTCGCCGTCTACGTCGTCGTCGGCCTTTACGTCGCCTGGGTCCACGACTACATTACGCCGGGACTGCTGAGGGACGTCGCCGAGGCGCTGCTCGCGGTCTTCCTGTGGTTCCTGGTGCTCCTCGGCATCGACCTGCACATCGGTTGATCTCGGCCGTTTCCCTACAGAGCAGATCGTTTCTCTACAGAGCAGATACGGAACGGCCCCGGAGCGCGTACGCCCGGGGCCGTCCGCTCGTGCGCGCGGGGTCAGGGGTTCGGGAGGAAGCCGCCGTGAGCGATGCCGAGCGCGGCTCCCACGAACGACCCGACGAGACCCACCACGTTGAGCGAGCGCTGCGGCGTGGTCGCCGAGATGTACTGCGAGTACAGGCCCACGCCGAAACCGAGCGTGCCGAACCACGACGAGATCACGTGCGCCGAGGGCCAGAACGTCGCGACGAATGCCACCACGCCGCACACGAGCGTGATGATCGCGAAGGTGTTCTCGGCGCGATGCGGACGTCCGTCGGTGTTGAGCGTGAACCTGAAGCGCTCCCTGTCGGAGGGCTGAAGCACTTGTGGCACAGCCACCACCCCCTTGGTTTCCATAGGGCCTTCCCATCGAGCAGCGGCTGGTAACCTGGGGCACGCTGCGCTGCGACGGGTGACTCGTCGCCCCGGGGTGCCGAAAGGGGCCCGCCGGGCTCAGGCGTCAGCGTCCTCCTGTCACGGCAGAGCGTCGTGACCGCAAAAGTCCAGAGGAGGTAGGAGTCCGCATGCGTCGTTACGAAGTAATGGTCATCCTGGACCCTTCGCTCGATGAGCGCACCGTCGCTCCGTCCCTCGACCAGTTCCTCTCCGTGGTCCGCAACGACGGCGGCACCGTGGAGAAGGTCGACGTGTGGGGTCGCCGCCGGCTCGCGTACGACATCGACAAGAAGTCCGAGGGCATTTACGCCGTCATCGACCTGTCCGCGAACCCCGCGACGGTCAAGGAGCTCGACCGCCAGCTCAACCTCAACGAGGGTGTCCTGCGCACCAAGGTCCTGCGTCCGGACGTGCACTAACCTCCGGTTTTTTGTCGGGGAAGCCCCGTACTCTGAGCCGTAACCCAAGCGAAGGCGTGCAGGAAGGCGAGCGCTAGCCATGGCAGCAGGCGACACCGTAATCACCATCGTCGGCAACCTCGTCGACGACCCGGAGCTGCGCTTCACCCCGACGGGGCAAGCGGTGGCTCGATTCCGCATCGCGTCCACTCCGCGGTACATGGATCGGCAGACCAACGAGTGGAAGGATGGCGAAAGCCTCTTTCTGACCTGCAACGTCTGGCGGCAGGCGGCGGAGAACGTCGCCGAGAGCCTTCAGCGCGGCATGCGGGTCATCGTGCAGGGGCGGCTCAAGCAACGGTCCTACGAGACCAAGGAAGGCGAGAAGCGCACGGTCTACGAGGTCGAGGTCGACGAGGTCGGCCCGTCCCTGCGTAACGCGACCGCCAAGGTCAACCGCACCTCCCGTCAGGGCGGCGGCGGCTTCGGCGGCGGTCCGGTCGATGACCCCTGGGCCTCC
This sequence comes from Nonomuraea fastidiosa, assembly GCF_042751225.1. Taxonomy (NCBI): domain Bacteria; kingdom Bacillati; phylum Actinomycetota; class Actinomycetes; order Streptosporangiales; family Streptosporangiaceae; genus Nonomuraea; species Nonomuraea fastidiosa. The sequence continues at coordinate 2,994,636 of NZ_CP170570.1, read as the reverse complement.
GCGACGCCCGCCCCGCCTCAGGGCGGCGGCTACCAGGGCGGTGGCGGCGGCTTCGGCGGCCCGCAGGGCGGCGGTGGCTTCGGCGGCGGCAACGACTTCAGCGACGAACCGCCTTTCTAAACCTGTCCACAAGCCCGAGTCCATTCCCGCTTTGACGGCGGGGCTCTGAAAGGAGCACCACGATGGCTAAGCCGGCACTGCGCAAGCCGAAGAAGAAGGTTTGCCTGTTCTGCCACGACAAGATCTCCTACGTCGACTACAAGGACACGGCCCTGCTGCGGAAGTTCATCTCCGACCGCGGCAAGATCCGTGCGCGCCGGGTGACGGGCAACTGCACCCAGCACCAGCGCGACGTGGCGACGGCGATCAAGAATGCCCGTGAGGTGGCCCTGCTGCCTTACACGAGCACGGCGCGCTAAGGGAGGTTCGTCGACATGAAGCTCATCCTCACCAACGAGGTCTCCGGCCTCGGCACCCCCGGCGACGTCGTGGAGGTCAAGGACGGCTACGGCCGTAACTACCTCATCCCGCGCGGCTACGCCATGCGCTGGACGCGCGGCGCCGAGAAGCAGATCGAGGCCATCCGCAAGGCGCGCGACGCGCGCGAGATCCGCGACCTCGGCACCGCCAAGGAGGTCGCCGGCCAGCTCGGCGCGCTGCGCGTGCGCCTGGCCACCCGTGCCGGTGAGTCGGGCCGGCTGTTCGGCTCGGTCACCTCGGGCGACATCGTCGAGGCCGTCAAGGCCGCCGGCGGTCCCGAGCTCGACCGCCGCCGCATCGAGATCCCCAACCCGATCAAGAGCGTCGGCTCCCACCGGGTGACGGTCAAGCTCCACCCGGAGGTCTCCGCGTCGGTCGACGTCGAGGTCGTCGCGGGCTGACCTTCAGCAAGCAGCGGGCCCCCTTCTCAGGGGGCCCTTCTGTTTTCCCACCCTTCTTCGTACGAACGGCTCCCGCCCCGCACCACTCGCCCCCGCGCCACTCGCCCCCGCGCCACTCGCCCCCGCACCACTCGCCCCCGCACCACTCGGCCCCGCGCCGGTCTTACCGCGCCGCTCGATCTCCGCGCGCTGGCCCGGCCGCTTTGAGGCCCGGCCCACGCCACCTCGCGCCACCTCACGTCACCCGCGATCCTGCGTGTCACGTTCGCGATGCCGTGCGTCACCCCCGATGCCGCGGGGTCCGGTCTTGTGCCGGTCGGCTGCGGGGCGGTGGGGTGCCGGGATTGGGGTGGTGGGCGGCACCCTGGGGGCGGATTTCCGATACGAGCAGCGTAGAATCGCCTCGATCTTTCGCACGTTCCCCCTGGAGGCAGAGGCCATGGCCCGTCCCTCGATGCTGCTCGCACTCGGAGCACTGGCGGCGGCGACCGTCGCGTGCGCCCCGGTCGACGACACGGCGAGCGTCGCGGCCCCCACCACCTCCACCGCGTGCACCAAGGACCAGCTCGCGCTGAAGACGCCGGGCAAGCTCACCATCGGCACCGACAAGCCCGCCTATGAGCCGTGGTTCAAGGACGACGACCCGAGCAACGGGCAGGGCTTCGAGAGCGCGGTCGCGTTCGCGGTGGCGGGGGAGCTGGGCTTCGACCGCGACGAGGTGCAGTGGACGACGGTCAAGTTCGACAACGCGTACGCGCCGGGCGAGAAGACCTTCGACTTCGACATCAACCAGGTCTCGATCACCCCGGAGCGGGCCCAGGCGGTCGACTTCAGTAAGGGCTACTACACGGTCAAGCAGGCCGTGGTGGCGGCCGAGGACGGCAAGTTCGCCAAGGCGAAGAGCCTGGCCGAGCTGAAGGACGCGAAGATCGGCGTACAGGTCGGGACGACCTCGTTCAACGCGGTCAAGAACGTCATCAAGCCGTCCGCGGACCCGAACGTCTACAACGACCAGATCGACGTCGTGAACGCGCTGAAGAACAAGCAGGTGGACGCGGTCGTGGTGGACCTGCCGACGGCGTTCTACGTCACCGCCGCGCAGGTGGAGAACTCCACGATCGTCGGCCAGTTCGGCTCGTCGGGCGACACGCCTGAGGAGTTCGGCCTGGTCATGGCCAAGGGCAGCGCGCTCAAGCCGTGCGTGGACAAGGCCATCGACGCGCTGAAGTCCAAGGGCGACCTGGCCAAGATCGAGGAGCAGTGGCTGGGCTCGGCGGCGGGCGCGCCCGAGCTGAAATGAGCGAGTGGGTCAAGTCTGAGCGGCAGGTCGAGCGGGAGCGTGTCCGCAGGTCGCACGGCCGCCGCTCGGCCTCGATCGCGACGGCGTCGACGGTCGTCTTCCTGGTGCTGGTGGTCTGGGGCGTCACCAGCTCGCCCGGCTGGCCGGCCGTGCGCAGGACGTTCTTCGACGGTGAGCAGTTCGTCGCGGCGATACCCGACGTGCTGAGCGGGTTCGTGCTCAACATCAAGATCTTCCTGATCGCCGAGGTGCTGGTCCTGGTGATCGGGCTCCTGGTCGCGCTGGCCAGGGGCATCACCGCGCCCGCGTTCTTCCCGATCAGGATGCTGGCCACGCTCTACACCGACGTGTTCAGGGGCGTGCCGACGATCCTCGTCATCTACCTGATCGGGTTCGGACTGCCGGCGCTGCGGCTGCAGGGCATCCCGACGGACCTCGCGACGCTGGGCATCATCGCGCTGACGCTCTCGTACGGCGCGTACGTGGCCGAGGTGTTCAGGGCGGGCATCGAGTCGGTGCACCCGAGCCAGATCGCGGCGGCGCGCTCGCTGGGGCTGAGCCACGCCAAGACGATGAGGTTCGTGGTCGTGCCGCAGGCCACCCGCCGGGTCATCCCGCCGCTGCTCAACGACTTCGCCTCGTTGCAGAAGGACTCGGCGCTGGTGGCCACGATCGGGCCGCTGGAGGCGCTCAGGCAGGCGCAGATCCACAGCGCCCAGAGCTTCAACTACACGCCCTACCTGGTGGCGGCCCTGCTGTTCATCCTGCTCACGATCCCCATGGCCAGGTTCACCGACCATCTGGCCGCACGCACCCGCAGGAGGCGCGGCGCATGAGCGTCCTGACGATCGAGGGCGTGTGGAAGCACTTCCGCGGCAACAGCGTGCTGCGTGGCATCGACCTGGAGGTGGCGCCGCACGAGGTGGTGAGCCTCATCGGCGCGTCCGGTTCCGGCAAGTCCACGCTGCTGCGCTGCATCAACCTGCTGGAGACGGTGGACGACGGCGCCATCTACCTCGACGGCGACGAGATCACCGACCCCCGGGTGGACGCCGACCAGGTGCGCAAGCGGCTCGGCATGGTGTTCCAGGCGTTCAACCTGTTCCCGCACATGACCGTGCTCGACAACGTCACGCTCGCGCCCCGGCAGGTGCACGGCGTGGCCAAGGCGCAGGCCGAGGAGCAGGCGCATGAGCTGCTGAAACGCTTCGGGCTGGCCGACAAGGCCCGCGCCTACCCCGACCAGCTCTCCGGCGGCCAGCAGCAGCGTGTGGCCATCATCAGGGCGCTGGCCACGCAGCCCAGGCTGATGCTGCTCGACGAGGTCACCTCGGCGCTCGACCCGCAGCTCGTGGTCGAGGTGCTGGGGATCATCAGGGAGCTCAAGGAGTCGGGCATGACGATGATCCTCACGACGCACGAGATGTCGTTCTGCCGGGACATCTCCGACACCGTGTGCTTCCTGGACGGCGGCGTGCTCCTGGAGAAGGGCCCGCCGGAGAAGATCTTCAGCGAGCCCGAGCATCCGCGGACGCGCGAGTTCCTGCGCAGCGTGCTGGAGTCGGGCCGGTTCTAGCGGCGGTGGCGGCCGCCGTGGGCGGGCCTCAACGGCTCGGTGCGCGGGCGGGCGAGGAGGCTGTTGCGGCGGCCGTACACGAGGTAGACGAGCAGGCCGAAGGCCATCCACAGCACGAACCACGCCCAGGTGAGCAGGCGCAGGTTGACCATCAGCCAGAGCGTGGCGAACAGCGACAGCGCGGGCAGCAGCGGCGCGAGCGGCACCCGGAAGCCGCGCTCCAGGTCCGGCATGCGGCGGCGCATCACGATCACGCCGGCCGCCACGAATGCGAACGCGAACAGCGTCCCCATCACCACGAGCTCGCGCAGCGGCACCACGGGGACGAACTCCGCCAGCACGATCGCGATGAGCCCGATGACCAGCGTCACCCGTGACGGCGTGTGGTAGCGGCGGCTGACCTTGGCCAGCCCGCGCGGGATCAGCCCGTCGCGCGCCATCGAGAACAGCACCCGCGTCTGTCCCACGATCAGCACGAGGATCACGGTGGTGAGCCCGAGCACCGCTCCCGCGTCGATGACGTGGGCCATCCAGCCGAGCCCCGCCGCCTGGAACGCGCTGGCCAGCGGCGCCTCCTCGGAGATCTTGGTGTACGGCACCATGCCGACCATGACCAGGCCGACCGCGATGTAGATGACGGTGGTGATGACCAGGCTGCGGATCATGCCTTTGGGCACGGCCTCGCGCGGGTTCACGGTCTCCTCGGCCGAGGTGGCGACGATGTCGAACCCGACGTACGCGAACGCGATCGCCGAGGCCGCGGCGAAGATGCCGAACCAGCCGAACGCCTGCCCCTCCCCGATGAGGGTCTCCAGCACGGTGGCGGGCGGGGTGTCGAGGGTCTTGGGCGGTACGACGAAGCCGCCGAAGTTGGCCGGGTCGATGTGCGGCAGGCCGACGGCGATGACCGCGCCGATGGCCAGCAGCTTCGCCGCCACCATGATCCACAGTGCCCGCAGCCCCACCCGCGCCCCCAGCGCCACAATGCCGGTGAGCAGCACGAGGATGACGAACACGAGGATGTCCTGGACCAGCTCGGCGTTCGGGACGCGGATGCCGAAGTTGCCGATCGCGCCGACCGCGATCGCGCCCCACGCCCTGGCCACCAGCGCGGCGGCGAGCTGTAGCTCCAGGATCAGCGCCCAGCCGATGATCCACGCCCAGACCTCGCCGAAGATGACGTACGTGAACGTGTAGGCGCTGCCCGACGTCGGCATCGTCGAGGCCAGCTCCGCGTAGCACAGGCAGGCCAGCATGCAGGCGATGCCGGCGATCATGAAGGACAGGATCACGCCGGGGCCCGCCGTGGTCGCGGCCTGCTCACCGGCGATGCTGAAGATGCCCGCGCCGATCATCACGCCGAGTCCGAGCACGACCAGGTCGGCCGGCCGGTACACCTCGGCAAGGCTGTGCCGGGCGCCCGTACGCAGTCCGGTGGCCTCAGAAGGCGGCAGTCTTCGCAGAATCGTGGACAAAGCACACCCCGCTCAGGGAATGCGCCTACTCTGCTCCACCCCTTCGGTAACAGCAAGCACAATCCGGTTACGCGCCGGTTACCAGCCAGGCGGTGCCGGCCGCGCGGCGTACGAGGGTGACCAGGCGTGCCACCATCCACACGCCGAGCGCACACCACAGTGCGACCACACCGATCCCCGAGGCCAGCAGGGCGGCCGGCAGGTACGCCAGCGTCGTCCACACCCCGGCCCACGCCAGGTAGCGCTGGTCGCCCGCGCCTATGAGCACGCCGTCGAGCACGAACACGATCCCGCAGATCGGCTGGAAGAGCGCCACCGGCCACAGCAGGTCGAGCAGCAGCCCGGCCACCGCGGGCTCGGCGTCGAACAGCCCCGGCACCAGCGGTCTTGCCGCGATCACCAGCAGGCCGAGCAGCGCGCCCGACCACAGGCCCCACTGGACCATGCGGCGAGTGGCGTCCCTGGTGGCCGGCACGTCGCCGGCGCCCAGCGAGCGTCCGGTGATGGCCTGCCCGGCGATCGCGATGGCGTCGAGGGCGAACGCGAGCAGCGTCCAGACCTGTGTGGCCAGCGCGTACGCGGCCAGCTCGGCCTCGCCCATCCTGGTGGCGATCGCGGTGGCGGCGAGCAGCACGATGCGCAGGCATACGGTACGGATGAACAGGGCGACGCCCGCCGTGCCCGCCTGCCTGATCCCCTGGAATGACGGGGTGAGCGGGGTGTGGTGCCGCAGCGCGCCGCGCGCGACGACGACGAGGTAGACGGCCGCGCCCCCGCTCTGCGCGATCACCGTGCCCCACGCCGACCCCGCGATGCCCCAGCCGAGCCCCAGCACGAACCAGGCGTTCAGCGCGGCGTTCGCGGCGAACGACCCCACGGCCACCACCAGCGGCGTCACCGTGTCCTGCAGGCCGCGCAGCACGCCGGTGCCGGCAAGCACGACCAGCATCGCGGGCGTGCCGAGCAGGCTGATCCGCAGGTACGTCACCGCCTGCGCGGCCTGCGTACCGCTCGCGCCGAACCAGCTCACGATCTCCGGCGCGAGCGGCCAGCACGCCGCGATCAGCGCCACGCCGAGGCCGATGGCCAGCCAGATGCCGTCCACACCGCTGCGCATGGCCCGCGCGTGCTCGCCCGCGCCGGTCTGCCGCGCCACCTGCGCGGTCGTGCCGTAGGCGAGGAAGACGCACAGGTTCACCAGCGTCGTCAGTACGGTGCCCGCCACGCCCAGAGCGCCGACCGCCGTGGTGCCCAGGCCGTGGCCGACGATGGCATAGTCGGCGAGCAGGAAGAGCGGTTCGGCGACGAGTGCGCCGAACGCGGGCACGGCGAGTCGGAGAATCTCCCGGTCTCTGGATGTAATGGGCATTTGTCCATTATGGACATTACACGGCGTGTGAGGCCAACTTTCTTTTCTCCACAGCCAGTGGACACCGTTCGCCCTGCTCAGAGGGGCTTCGGTGGATATCTGAAACAGTTATCCCCAGCCCCGTCCACAGGCCGTTCACATCCTCAGGCCAGTCGTACACAGGTTGACCACAGGGTTGTCCACAGGCCACGTTGCCGAGCGACCCGGACTCCGCGAAACTGTCACACCGGTCGACTACAAGTGGGGGTGGTGCGACCACCTGCGAGTTGCACGAGGGGGCGCGGTGAGCATTGACGACGAGGCCGTCGGCGGTCCTGGATTCGAGCGCACACCTCCTCACAACATCGAGGCGGAGCAGTCGGTCCTGGGCGGCATGCTGCTGTCGAAGGACGCCATCGCCGACGTCGTGGAGATCCTGCGCTCCGACGACTTCTATCGTCCGGCTCATCAGATCATCTACGACGTCATCACCGAGCTGTACGGCCGGGGCGAGCCCGCCGACGCCGTCACCGTCTTCGACGAGCTGCAAAAGCGCGGCGAGATGGCCCGAGTGGGCGGCGCGGCCTACCTTCACACGCTGACCGCCGTCGTCCCCACGGCCGCCAACGCCGGCTACTACGCCAAGATCGTCCGGGAGCAGGCCGTCCTGCGCCGCCTCATCGAGGCCGGCACCCGCATCGTCTCCTACGGCTACGGCGGCCAGAACGAAGAGGTCGACGACCTCGTCGACCGTGCCCAGGCGGAGATCTACAAGGTCACCGAGCGGCGCACCTCCGAGGACTACGCGCCGCTGTCGGAGATCATGCCCGGCGCGCTCGACGAGCTGGAGGCCATCGGCAGCCGCGGCGGCCAGATGGTCGGTGTCCCCACCGGCTTCGCCGACCTCGACCAGCTCACCAACGGCCTGCACCCCGGCCAGATGATCGTCGTCGCCGCGCGGCCCGCCATCGGCAAGGCCCTCGCGCTCGACACGCCGCTGCCCACCCCGTCGGGCTGGACGACGATGGGCGAGGTCCAGGTGGGCGACCTGCTCATCGGCGCCGACGGGCGGCCCACCACGGTCGTCGCGGCCACCGAGGTGTTGCACGGGCGGCCCTGTTACGAGGTGGAGTTCAGCGACGGCACGGTGATCGTGGCCGACGCGCTCCACCAGTGGCTCACCGCCGATGACGGGGGCCGGCTCGGGTCCGTACGACGGAGGAGATCGCCGCCACCGTGCACACCGGCCACTCCGTCGCCAACACCCGCCCCCTGGAGCTGCCGGATCGCGACCTGCCGACGCCCCCGTACGAGCTGGGCACCCACCTCGCCACGGCCTTCGGCGCCTCCGGCGCGAAGATCGCTCCGGGCGCCTCCGGCGTGGATGCCGCTCTGGATGCCTCCGGCGCGGAGACCGCTCCGGGCGTTTTCGGCGCCTGTGGCGCGTTTGGCGCGTGTGGCGCGGACGGCGGTTCGCTGGGCGCGCAGGCCCAGGCGGAGCCGTGCGGGCGCATTCCCGGGGCGTACCTGCGGGCGTCGGAGGAGCAGCGCAGGGCGCTCCTGGCGGGCCTGCTCGACGCCGCCGCCACCATCGACGACACCGGCACGATCCGGCTCACCCTCGCCGACGCCGACCTGGCCGGTGACGTCCGCGAGCTGATCCACGGCCTGGGCTACTCGGTGTCCGCAGACGAGGCAGGCACCGGCCACACGATCACGTTCACGCCGCCTGACAAGGTGTTCCGGCGCAGCGACGCCAACGTCCACATCGACACCGCCGCCGATACCCTCCACCGCACGATCACCGGCGTCCGCCCGGTGCCGTCGGTGCCGGTGCGGTGCGTGGAGGTCGACAACGCCGACCACCTCTATCTCGCCGGCCGTACGCTGATCCCCACCCACAACTCCACGCTCGGCCTCGACTTCGCCAGGTCCGCGGCGATCAAGCACGGCATGACCACGGTCATCTTCTCGCTGGAGATGTCCCGCAACGAGATCGTCATGCGCCTGCTCTCCGCCGAGGCCCGCGTCGCGCTCCACCACATGCGCTCCGGCATGATGGGCGACGAAGACTGGACCCGCCTGGCCCGCAGGATGAGCGAGGTGGCCGAGGCGCCGCTGTTCATCGACGACTCGCCCAACATGTCGATGATGGAGATCCGCGCCAAGTGCCGCCGCCTCAAGCAGCGCAACGACCTGCGGTTCGTGGTCATCGACTACCTCCAGCTGATGAGCTCGCCGAAGAAGGTCGAAAGCCGCCAGAACGAGGTCTCCGAGATCTCGCGTGCCATCAAGCTGCTGGCCAAGGAGCTGGAGGTGCCGGTCATCGCGATCTCCCAGCTCAACCGAGGCCCCGAGCAGCGCACCGACAAGCGCCCACAGGTGAGCGACCTTCGCGAATCGGGATCGATCGAACAGGACGCCGACATGGTCATCCTGTTGCACCGGGAGGACGCGTACGAGCCGGAGTCGCCGCGGGCGGGTGAGGCGGACCTGATCGTGGCCAAGCACCGTAACGGTCCCACGGCCACGGTGACGGTCGCCTTCCAGGGCCACTACAGCCGATTCGTGGACATGGCCCAGCACTGACGCCCGCGCTTCGAGCGCGGCGAAGGGGGCGCACACGCGAGCGGCCCGCTTCTTACGCCGGGCGTTCTGTGACGGAACAGACAATCCGCTCAGGAATGGCCGATGATCGCTTCGGTGCTCTACGAGATGACCGAAGCGAAGGGAAGCAAGCCATGACCATCCTTGTCGCCTACGACGGCTCGGCCGACGCCCGCGCCGCGATCGAGTTCGCCGCCAAGCACCTCACCGCCGAGCCCACGGTCATCGTCACCGTCTGGGAGCCGCTGCTCGTTCAGCTCAAGAAGTTTCCGCTGGCCGTGAGCTCCATCGACACCAGCACCGAGGACGAGGCGCACGCCCAGGCGGAGCACCACGCCAAGGAGGGCGCCGAGCTGGCCATCGCGTCCGGGCTCACCGACGTCACCTACCGGGCGGTGGCCGACCACGACTCCATCTGGAAGACGATCGTGGACGTGGCCGACGAGATCGACGCCTCGCTGATCGTCACCGGCTCGCGCGGTCTGGCCGGTGTGCGGTCGGTGCTGCTGGGCAGCGTCTCCAACCACGTGCTGCATCACGCGCACCGGCCGACCCTCATCGTTCCGCCCGCCAAGAAGGCGTAGCCGAAGCCAAGGCTCAGGACGCCGTGTCGCAGCAGGGCCGGCGCTGGGGCGGTGGGCAGATCCGGGTGTCGATGCGCCGCGCGCCGGGCCCCTCGTCGCCCAGCCGGTCGTACGGGTTGGCGACCGGGCACCGGTCGAGCGACAGGCAGCCGCACCCGATGCAGTCGGTGAGGTCGTCGCGCAGCCGCTGGAGCTGCTCGATGCGGTCGTCCAGCTCGCTGCGCCAGGCGGCCGACAGCCTGGCCCAGTCCTCGCGGGTGGGGGTGCGTTCGTCGGGAAGCTCGCTGAGCGCGTCCTTGATGACCTTGAGCGGGATGCCGATGCGCTGCGCCAGCCTGATGAACGCGACCCTGCGCAGGGTGTCGCGCGTGTAACGTCGCTGGTTGCCGGCGGTGCGGCGGCTGCTGATGAGGCCCTTGCTCTCGTAGAAGTGCAGGGCGGAGACCGCGACGCCGCTACGTTCGGCGAGCTGCCCGACGGTCAGCTCCTTGGTGTTCCAGGCGACCTTCGACATACCTCGACATTACTTCAGGGACTGCGGGCCGGACCCCCGTAGGGTGGTCGCCATGACGGACACGATCCCCACTGAGTTCGAGGTGCTCGACGAGCGCATGGCCGCGGTCGGCGGCGACACGACTATCGAGATCCTGTACAGGGGCACCCGCTGGGGCGAGGGGCCGGTCTACTTCCCGGCCGGCCGGTTCCTGGTCTGGAGCGACATCCCCAACGACCGCATGCTGCGCTGGGACGAGATGACCGGCGCGGTGGGCCCGTTCCGGCGGCCGTCCCATTACGTCAACGGCAACACGCTCGACCGCGAGGGCCGGCTGATCTCCTGCGAGCAGGGCCCGCGCAGGGTCACCCGCACCGAGCACGACGGCTCCGTCACGGTGATCGCCGACCGGTGGCAGGGCAAGCGCTTCAACAGCCCCAACGACGTCGTCGTACGCTCCGACGGCTCCATCTGGTTCACCGACCCCCCGTACGGCATCCTCAGCGACTACGAGGGCGTGGCCGCCGAGCCGGAGATCGACGGCTGCCACGTCTACCGGGCCGACCCGGTGACGGGCGAGGTGCGGATCGTGGCCGACGACTTCGACCGGCCCAACGGGCTCGCGTTCTCGCCGGACGAGCGGCTGCTGTACGTGGCCGACACCAGGCGCAGGCACATCCGCGTGTTCGAGGTGCGGGACGACGGCACGCTCGGCGGCGGCAAGGAGTTCGCCGCAGGAGGCGAGCAGGACTCGTACGACGGCATGCGGCTCGACAACAAGGGCCGCGTGTGGACGGCGGCCGGCAAGGCGGTGCTCTGCTACGACCCCGACGGCACCCTGCTCGGCCGGTTGAAGCTGCCCGAGCCGGCCGCGAACCTGGTGTTCGGCGGGCTCAAGCGCAACCACCTGTTCATCGCGGCGGCGACCTCGCTGTACTCGCTGCTGACCAACGTCACGGGAGCGCGCCCGGTGTGGGCCACCGGACGCTGACCCGCCCCGCCGCGCCCCTGCTCCGGCGGGTGCGCGGCTCACTCCCATCGGAACAGCCGTACGGCCAGGCCCCCGAAGACGATCAGCCCCGCGCCCACCACCACCAGGTGGAGGAGCTGCGGCGCCTGTCCCGCCCAGCAGTCCCTGAGCGCCTGGGCGAACGGCCCGGCAACCGAGTAGTCGCTGATCATGCGCAGCACGTCCGGCATGACGTCGCGCGGCACCCACATCCCGGCGATGAACATCAGCGGGAACATCACGGCCGACCCGATGCCGGGCGCGACCTTGGCGTTCGGCGCGAGCGAGGCGATGACCAGCCCCATGGCGAGCAGCGCGGCGGTGCCGAGCAGGAACACCAGCACGAACCACCCCATGTGGCGCGGCGCCGCCGAGCCGAACACCAGCGCCCCCGTGAGGATCAGCAGTGTCGTGGTGACGATCCCGATCCCGAGGTTGATCAGCAGCTGTACGCCGAGCAGCCGCCCAGGCCCGACCGGCGTGGTGGACATCCGCCTGAGCACGCCCTGCTCCCGGTAGGTGACCAGGGTCGCGGGCAGCGCGCTGCACGACAGCGTGAGCAGCGACAGCAGCGTCATCATGCTCGGCCACTGGGCGTCCACGAACCGCTCGCCGCCCGCGTCCGCCCGGGTGAAGTCGGGGATGCTGAGCCCCAGCACGACCAGCAGCGCGAGCGGCAGCAGGACCGTGAACAGCAGCAGCGGCCACTCGCGCAGGTGCAGCTTGGTCTCCGTGACGAGCAGCTTCATGACAGCTTCCTTCCGGTCAGCGCGAGGAACGCGTCGTCCAGCGTGGCCTGCTCGATCCGCAGGTCTCCCGGGACGACCTGGTGGTGCGCCAGGGCGAGGGTGACGGCGGGCGCGAGGTTGCCCGAGCCGGTGACGACGACCTGCTCGCCGCTCCTCGACACCTCGCGCACCTCGGGCAGCGCCAGCAGCAGCGCGTCGTCGACCGGCGCGGACGGCCGGAACCGCAGCCGCTGCTCGCCGCCCACCTGCGCGATGAGCCCCGCTGGGGTGTCGGTGGCGACGACCCGGCCCGCGTCGATGAGCGCGATGCGGTCGCAGAGCCGTTCGGCCTCCTCCATGAAGTGCGTGACCAGCACGATCGTCACGCCGGACGTGCGTACCTGCTCGATCAGCTCCCAGGTGTCCCTGCGGGCCTGCGGGTCGAGCCCGGTCGTCAGCTCGTCCAGCACGGCCACGCGCGGCCGGCCCACCAGGGCCAGCGCCACCGAGAGCCGCTGCCGCTGACCGCCGGACAGCTTCTTGAACGCGGTGTCGCGCTTGGGACCGAGGTCGACCCGCTCAAGCAGCTCACGCCAGTCGGCCGGGTCGGGGTAGAAGGAGGCGTACAGGTCGAGCGCCTCCCACACCTTGATCTTCTCCGGCAGCGCGGCGCTCTGGATCTGCATGCCCAGCACGCGGCGCAGCTCGTCGCGGTCGGTCGCCGGGTCGAGCCCGGCCACGCGTACGGTGCCGCCGTCGCGCTCGCGCAGCCCGGCGACGCACTCGACGGTCGTGGTCTTGCCGGCGCCGTTGGGGCCGAGGATGCCGAAGATCTCGCCCTCGGCCACCTCGAACGACACGTCGGCTACCGCGAGGTGGTTGGGGTACTGCTTGCGCAGGTTCCTGACCTCGATGACTTTCATGCCATCGACGCTAGGAACGCGACCTCACGCGCGGAATCTCGCTAGATGCCCGGCAAGGGTGTACCTAGGTGCAGTGTGGCGACCCCGCCCGCTGTCGCAGACTGATGTCATGCTCAACAGGTACGGCCACGTCGCCGCGCTGCTGGCGCTCGGTGCCGTGCAGGTGCCCATGATCGTGGCGAGCGGCGTGCTGCTGCTGTTGTCGTTCGCGCTCGGCATGGTCTTCCTGTTCCCGCCGCAGGTGATGATGGTCAGGCGGATGGCCGAGCTGCACCGGCGGCTGGTCACTCGGCATGCCGGCATCGCCGTCGAGTCGCCCTACCTGCCGCCGCCCCCGCCTCCGGTGCCGCAGGCCGACGGCATGTACCGCTCCGATCGCACGCTCTACAAGACCCCTCGCGTGCCCGCGTGGAACAACCGGTGGCGGTGGCTGGTCAGCGACCCCGGCACGTGGCGCGACCAGAGCTGGCTGCTGCTCGACCCGCTGGTCAAGGTGCTGCTGCTGCCGGCGCTGCTGCTGGTTCCCGGTCGCGGCCTGCGTCTGTACGCCCGCTGGTGCCGGCTGCTGCTCGGCGCCACCGCCGCCAGCCGCCTGGCGGCCCAGGTCGGCCACCTCAGGCGCACCCGCAATCTGGCCGCCGACTCGCAGGCGGCCGAGATGCGCAGGATCGAGCGCGACCTGCACGACGGCACGCAGGCCAGGCTGGTCGCCATCGGCATGACGCTGGGCGCGGTCGAGCAGCTCGTGGACACCGACCCGGCCGCGGCCAAGGCGCTGCTCGCCAAGGCCAGGGAGGCGTCGTCGGAGACGCTCACCGAGCTGCGCCGGGTCATCCGCGGCATCCACCCGCCGGTGCTGGCCGAGCGCGGCCTGGCCGACGCCGTACGCGCGCTCGCCATGGACAGCCCGCTGCACGTCACCGTCGACGTGGACCTGCCGAAGCGGGCCGAGCCGCCGGTGGAGGCGGCGGTCTACTTCGCGATCAGCGAGCTGCTGTCCAACGCCGCCCGGCACGGCGGCGCGCAGGAGGCCACCGTGGACATCAGCGCCCACGGCCCCCACCTGCGCGTCACGGTCATGGACGACGGCATGGGCGGCGCGGACCCGTCCAAGGGCAGCGGCCTGGCCGGCATCGAGCGGCGGCTGGCGGCGTTCGACGGCGTGCTCGCCGTGCACAGCCCGCCCGGCGGCCCGACCACGGTCACCATGGACCTGCCCCACGTGCTGCCGGAGCCCGAGAGCGCGACCCGCAAGATGCCCAGGTGGAAGATGATCGTCGTCGGGCTCCTCTGGGCCACGGCCTGGTGCCCCACCTTCCCGCAGGGCGTGGTGGCCGCCATCTTCAAGATCTTCGACATCGATGAGAAGGCGTGGTTCCTCGCCCTTTACCTGCCGCCGCAGTGGCAATGGCCGACGATCATCGGCATGATCGTGCTAGGTGTCGTCATGCACGTCATGGCCATTCGCATCCCCGCCGCTCACGACAACCAGCGCTTCCTGCTTTACTCCAAGCCGCTCAATCCCTGGATTCCATGAACCGCGTTCTCGTCGCAGAAGACCTCTACCTGCTGAGGGACGGCCTCGTCCACCTGCTCCAGGCCCACGGCTTCACCGTCGTCGCCGCTGTCGAGAGCGGGCCAGAGCTGCTCAAGGGCCTGCTCGAACTGCGTCCAGACGTCTCCATCGTCGACGTACGGCTGCCGCCCACCCACACCGACGAGGGCCTGCAGGCCGCGCTCGCGGCCCGGCGGCAGGTGCCCGGCCTGCCCATCCTCGTGCTGTCCCAGCACGTCGAGCAGCTCTACGCCCGCGAGCTCCTCGCCGACGGCTCCGGTGGGATCGGCTATCTGCTGAAGGATCGCGTCTTCAACGCCGAGCAGTTCATCGACGCCGTACGCCGGGTCGCCGCCGGCGGCACCGCCATGGACCCCGAGGTGATCGCCAAGCTGCTGGCCAAGAACTCCAAGCGGCAGCCGCTCGACCACCTCACGCCGCGCGAGCGCGAAGTGCTGGAGGCCATGGCCGAAGGACGCTCCAATGCGGCGATCTCCCAGCGGCTCTACCTGAGCGAGAGCGCCGTGGCCAAGCACACGGCCTCCATCTTCGCCAAGCTCGGCCTGGCCCCGTCGGACGACGACAACCGCCGCGTGCTCGCCGTACTGGCCTACCTCAACAGCCGCTGACCACCCTGCCTGCACGCCTTCCACCGCCGCCGATCCCGTCGCACCGAGTCGCCGGCGGGACGAGCCGGCGCGCCTCCCGCCTCCTTCGACCTCAGCCCGCACGGACCTGCAGGTCCTCGCTGTGCTCGTGTGCTTCGGGGGCCTTTCGGGCCGGGCGCACCTCTACTTCCCTTTGGTCCTCGGCCGTGGGGGAGCTGTAGGCCGTCGCTGTGCTCGTGTGCCTCGGGGGCCGCTTCGGACCGGGGCGGAGTTGTCGGTTGCAGGGGGCCGCCACCCCCACTTCCCCTCTGGTCCTCAGCCCTTAGGACCTGCAGGTCGTCGCCACGCTCGCGTATCTCAGGGGCTACTCAGACCCGGGCGGAGTTGTCGGTGGCACCGGCTATTTTCATAGGGCAGGTGGCGGCGAAGAAGAGGTGGTATGAGGTGAAAATCCGGGTTAACCGCGATGTTCTGGCAGATGCTGTGGCATGGGCGGCCCGCATTCTTCCGAGCCGCCCCGTGGTGCCCGTCCTGTCCGGGCTGCTGCTGGAGGCGACGGACGACCTCCTGACGCTGTCCGCGTTCGACTACGACGTCTCGGCGCGCGCCGAGGTCGACGCCCACGTGTCCGAGGCGGGCCGGGTGCTCATCCCCGGCAAGCTGCTGGCCGAAATCACCCGCAGCCTGCCCGCCGACGACGTCGAGCTGGTCACCGAGGGCACGGAGGCGGTGCTGACCTGCGGCAGCGCGGAGTTCGGCCTCATCACGATGCCGGTCGAAGACTTCCCGTCGCTGCCCGCCATGCCGCCGGCCATCGGCGCGATCGGCGGTGGCGTGTTCGCCTCCGCGGTCGGCCAGGTGGCTCCGGCCGCGAGCCGCGACGACACGCTGCCCATGCTCACCGGCATCAGGGTCGATATCGAGGGTGAGTCGGTGACCATGGCGGCGACCGACCGTTACCGCATCGCCGCCCGCGACTTCACCTGGCGTCCCGCAGCCCCCGGCGTCGCGGTGTCGGCGATGGTGCCCGCCCGGGTGCTGGTCGAGGTGGCCAAGTCGCTGCGCGGCGGCGAGGTCTCCGTGGCGATGGGCGACGGGGTGGCCGGGTTCGAGAGCGTCGGGCGCAGGACCACCGTGCGGCTGCTCGACGAGCAGTTCATCGACTACCGCTCCCGGCTGACCACCGACTGGTCGATCAGGGCCGACGTCCCGGTGGCGACGTTCGTCAACGCGGTCAAGCGGGTGGCGCTGGTGGCCGAGCGCAACACCGCGGTGCGGCTGTCGTTCAGCCAGGGGCAGGTGCTGGTCCAGGCGAGCGGCGGCGACATCGGGCGCGGCGCCGAGGTGGTGCCGTGCGAGCTGCGCGGCGACGACATCCAGATCGCGTTCCAGTCGCAGTTCCTGCTCGACGGGCTCACCGGCATCGAGACCGAGCTGGCCCGCATCAACCTCGAATCGCCCACCAGGCCCGCGCTGATCCAGGACGTGCCGGGCGACGCCAACCCGGCGTTCCGCTACCTCGTCATGTCCCTGCGTCAGGTGTGAGAGCGGCCTGTGTCCCCGCGTCGGCCATGGTCGCCGTCTGACGTGCGGCGACCAGCCGGAAGACGCGCTTGAACTCCGCGTACGCCTCCTCGCCCACGGCCCGCGCGTGTGCCGCCTCCATGGCGGCGAGGATGGCGTCCGAGCGGGCGATGAGGTCGCGCCCCTTGCCGGTGGGCACGATCAGCTTGGCACGCCGGTCGGCGGGGTCGCGTCGCCGTTCCACGTAACCGAGCTCGACCAGCTCGTCCACGAGCGTGCCGATGACCTGCTTGTGCCGGCCCGAGCGGGCGGCCAGGTCCGTCGCCCGGGTGCCGGAGTCGTCGAGATAGGCCAGCACGGCGCCGTGGCGGGGCCGCAGCTTGTCATGCCCCTGCACGGCCAGCTCGGCGAACAGGGCGCGCTGCAGCGCGAACAGCGTGCGCCCGGCCAGCATCCCGAGATCGGGATCCTCGTGCGCACGCCGGCTTCTGTCCATGTGCGCCATCGCCCGGCAGCTTCCGCCCGTGCGAACGGCTCAGGACTCGGATTCGGACTCGGTGAGCGCGATGAGGATGTGCTCCATGCAGGCGTGCCCGGCCCGCTCGGCCGCCGTCGCGTCGCCGGCCGCGATGGCCCTGGCGATGGCGTCGTGCGGGATGTAGCTCTTGTTCAGCGACGTGCCCGCGGCCGTGATGCTGGCCCGCAGTGCCGCCGAGAAGTCCTCGTACAGGTCGATGAGAACGAGGTTGTGCGTGGCGTGCGCGACCGCCATGTGGAAGGCCAGGTCGGCCTCGACGAAGAAGTCGGGGTCGTCGAGCTGCCAGGCCCGCTCCCGCTCGGCCAGCGCCTCCTCGATGCGCCGGATGTCCTCATCCGTGCGCCGGGTGGCGGCCAGGCGGGCCGACTCGACCTCGAGCGCACGGCGTACCTCGAGGATCTCCAGCTGCTCGGCCTGGCGCAGCCGCCGCAGCATCGCGCCGGACAGCTCGCTCGTCGCGCGCACGTAAGTGCCGTCGCCCTGACGGCACTCGAGCAGCCCGGCGTGTGTGAGGGCGCGTACGGCCTCCCGGACGGTGTTGCGGCCCACCCCGAGTTGCTCGGCGAGCGCGGTCTCGGTCGGGATCTTGCCGTTCATCGGCCACGACCCTGAGGTGATCTGCTCTTTCAGCTGCTCGATCACCTGATCGACGAGCGAAGCCCGCTGCGCCGTACGCAGACTCACAGTCCGCCTCCTCCGGGGAAACCAATCATCCTATGAGTCAATGACTGGTAGACCCTCATTATTCCAGACTCACTAGGCCAATCTGGAAGCTCCCGGAGGTTCAGCGAGAAACTGTGGCGTCAATCGTCACCCCTGCCATGGCGGAGCGAACTCCGGCAGCTTCAAGGGCTTTACGATATGCGGCCGTCTGCAGTGCCTTGGACTCGCCCCTGCCATAAAGGTCGCCCAGCTCACGCCAGCACCGTGCGGCCTGGCGATCCGAGCCGAACACCGGCCGGTTGAGCGTGTCGAGCAGCTCGTGCGCGGTGCTCAGATGCGCGGTCGCGTCGCCGTCCTGCTCGAACGCCACGGTGGCCAGCACCAGGTGCGCCTCGGCCGCGGTGGTGCCCGAGCCGTCGTGCTCGAGCCCGGACGCCTTGACGGCCAGCTCGCCCGCGCCCATGAAGTCGCCGGCGCGCAGCTTCACCCGCGCGTGGACGATCAGGCTCTCGCCGTATTCGCGTACGGTGGACGGGAACACCGAGAACGCCCTGACGGCCTCGCCGGCCAGCCGCTCGGCCTCCTCGATCGGGCCCGCGCCCATCCTGGCCCAGTGCATCGCCGTGCGGGCCAGCAGCAGCGCGATGCGGTTCTCCCTGCCCGCCATGATCGCGTCGTCGGCGAGGCTGACGGCGAGCGCCGAGTCCTCACCGGCCGCCGCGGCCGCGCTGGCGTGCCACAACGCCTTGATCTCGGCGGAACGGTCCACAACCTCTGGGACACCCGCGGTGTCGAGCACCCGCTTGACGTACGCGAGCGCGGGGGAGTCGGTCTCGCTCTCGCCGCGCGCCTCGATCAGCGCGGCGGCCAGCTCGACGGCCACCTCGCCCTGCGTGATCTGCAGCCGCTCGGCCTGCCCCAGCGCCACGGCCGCCAGGTCGCGCGCCCGCAGCCGGTCGCCGGCCTGCTGGTAGCAGCGGCTCAGCGCGATGGTGATCGGCAGGTCCGCCAGCCGCTCGGGGTGCGCCGCCGCCTCCCTGCGCAGCCGTTCGAACGCCTCAACAGCCTGACCCAGACGGCCCTGCGCCTCGAGAGCGCGCGCCCGGCCGAACCGCGCCTGCGCGGTCAGCATGGCGTTCTCCTCGTCCGCGGCCTTCACGATGTCCGTGAAGCGGTCCGCCGCGGTGGCCGGGTCGCCATGCTGCAGCTCGAGCTCGGCATGACGGAGCCCGAGCTCGGTGTCGATGCGCTGGCGGGGCTCGATCCCATGCAGGAGGAACTCCGTCGTGCATCCCAGCCGCTCGGCCAGGAGCCGGGCAACCACAGGAGTCGGCGTACGCTTACCCGACTCAATGAGCGAGACATAACTGTCCGACAGGTCGGGTCCGGCCAGCTGGGCCTGAGACATCCGCCTGTTCAGCCGCAATCCGCGGACGCGGTCACCGATGGTTCCCTGACTCGGCATCTCATCTCTCAAGGCGGGGAAGGGTCAACAACACGCAATGATTGCATGAAGTAGCTGAATCTGGTATCCCCGCGTGAAATTTTGCCACGTCGAGATTAATCGTCCCCGTCGTCCTTGCCGGGGAAAAGCATCTGGCAGACCTCAAGGTAGAGAGTCTCCGGATACGGAATGTATTCGACCGTTGACAGAGCCTGGTCCTGACCAGCGGATTCGAGGATGAACTCACCGTAACCGAGCATGCGCCCCAGTAGAGATCTTTGGAAGCTCATGTCGGTGACCTTGCCCAAAGGCATCATCGCGACCTTGCGCGTGATCAGCCCGGTGGTGAGCAGCATTCGTTTGGACGTCACCACAAAGTAATCGACCGACCACTCGGCGACTTTCCAAACGAAGCGGATCAGCAGCAACAGCCATAGCCACCACACGACGACCAGCGCCGTGCCGCCCGCCTCGCCGCCGCCGAAGAACCGGCTGAGGAGCCCGGCGACGATGAGGCCGCCGAGCACCTCGGCGACCGGGCGCAGCAGAATGGCGGGATGCCGCCGCACCATGATGACCGATTGTTCCTGGGGGAGGAGGTAGCGGTTGACCGACGATGGAGCAGAGTCCCCGTGGGTCACAAGTCTCATGAGAGGCTGTTCACGAATTGGGCCAGCGAGTCGGCCGCGTTGAACACCGTGTCGAACGCTCCCTTCACCGCATCCGCGGCGTCAGCTGGTCGCGCGAACAGGTAGTACGCGACAAATGCGATACCACCGTATGTGAGGACCTTTTTGACCTGCACCGTCGCCTCCGTGCCACTTACCCACTCCACCCGCCCTCTACATTACCCACCCGGGTGCCCGGGTAAAGGTGACTTGGCGGGTTGATTTTGATCTTGCTTAGCCGCGCTCGCTGGCCACCAGGGCCAGCACGTGTAGGTGTTTGCGTGCGATGCGCTCCACGAGGCTCGGATGTGCGTAGCCGGTGACCTCCAGCGCGCCGTAGTGCGCCGCTTCCACGCAGCGCGTTACGGTGGTCGCGGAGTGTATGCCGGCGAACTCGTCGCACAACATCGACTCCACGTCGGCGTACGGAGTCGGGTCCGCCTCGGTGTGATCGCTCATCGTGCCCCCACGCGCATGCGGAAGTTGCCTTCCGGTTCTCTTCGTACCCACACAACCACAGTATGTAACGAAGTGATGACGTGTCGTGACGGGTCATGGACTTTTCCGAGGAGAACTTTCCCGCCCCGGCACGTCGAGGGGCGGCCGGGACGGGCCGCCGGACCGGAAGCGCGCGAACGGAGACGGGGCATCGCGAGGCCGACGGATACTCCGTCGGAGCCCGGAGCCCGGAGCCCGGAGCCCGGAGCCCGGAGCCCGGAGCCCGGAGCCCGGAGCCCGGAGCCCGGGAGCCGTCATGGTGTGGGGCCCGGGCTTGGGCGCCGATCGTCAGACGACGCCGTAGAGGCGGTCGCCGGCGTCACCGAGCCCCGGCACGATGTACCCGTTCTCGTTGAGCCGTTCGTCCAGCGCCGCCGTGACCACGCGGATCGGCTTGCCGGAGTTGGCGAACACCTTGTCCATGTACGCCAGCCCCTCGGGCGCCGCCAGCAGGCAGATCGCGGTGACGTCGACCGCGCCCCTGTCGAACAGGAACTGCACCGCCGCCGCCAGCGTGCCGCCGGTGGCCAGCATCGGGTCGACGACGTAGCACTGCCGCCCCGACAGGTCGTCGGGCAGCCGCGTCGCGTACGTCTCCGCCTGCAGCGTCGACTCGTTGCGGATCATGCCGAGGAACCCGACCTCGGCCGTGGGCAGCAGCCTCGTCATGCCGTCGAGCATGCCGAGCCCGGCCCGCAGAATGGGCACGACCAGCGGGTACGGCTTCGCCATCCGCACCCCCTTGGCCTGGGCCACCGGAGTCTGCACGGTGACCTCGCTGACCCGAACGTCGCGGGTGGCCTCGTAAGCGAGCAGCGTCACCAGCTCGTCCGCGAGCCTGCGGAAAGTGGGCGAGTCGGTGCGGACATCACGCAGCGTGGTGAGCTTGTGGGCCACGAGCGGATGATCGACGACGAGGGTCTCCATGGCACCCAACGGTATCTCCTGGACAACCCTGCTATCGACCCCTCGCCCGGCCCTGGAAGATCACGTCACGGGTGGTGTACGAGCTGCGCGGGCGTCGCCCTCCGTCCCTCTTCCATTGAAGACGGGTCGGTCTGAAGACGGGTGGGGCGCGTCAGAGCCCGGCGCCGGGGGCGCGGGCGTCGCTCCCCGTCACCAGGGGTCAGGGCGGTCGTGGTCGGCGAGCCGTGAGCGGGCGCCGGATCGTACGGGCGTCGCCTTCGTACTTCTTCCTCAAGGACCAGGACCGTCGCGCCCGGGTGAGGGGCGAGCGGGGCGGCAGGGGGTCCGGATGCCGCTGCCTCCCCGAAGGCCGGGGCTGCCTTCCGGCGAAGGCCGGGGCTCCCCTTCCGAAGGCCGGGGTGCGAACGGGACATTGGGGACGCGCGGGGATCACATCTTTGGTTTTGATCACAATTTGGTCGGAGAGCCACACGCCCGGTGGCCGGGTCTGGAACGATTGGGTCCCGGTGATATCTGTCGTGTCAGAGGTCGGGTGGGGATGGCGATGACAGACGAAGACGCTCTCGACTTCGCCATCGTGGTTTACCGCGAGGACGACTGCTGGCAGGCCGAGCTCCTGCCGGTCTCGCTCACGTCCGATCTGAAGGGGCTCATCCACGCCCTGAAGCAGCAGCCGAGCGAGAGCGGCACGATCGGGCTTGTCGCCGTGGGCGACGAGTTCTTCGTGGCGCTGCGGGTGCTGGGCGACCGGGTGGACGTGTTCCTGTCCGACATCGCCGCCTCGTGGGACTTCCCCCTGGCCCGTCAGGTTCTCGACTACCTCGACATCCCCGTGCCGGACGAGGAGGAGCTGGACGAGATCCTGCAGGACGAGGAGACCGTGCTCCCCGCCGGAGATCTGTCGATCTTCGCCGATCTCGGGTTGGACGAGATGGAGCTGGGCATCCTCTCCGGCGACATTGACCTGCTTCCCGAAGATGTGCTGTCCAGCATCGCCGCGCGGCTCGGGTTCTCTGAGCCGTTCGAGCGTGCCATCGAATCAGTCTTCGGCTGACCCCCTGGAGCGCGGACATGGCGTCCAACACCTTTTCTGCGGCCTTCGTCAGGACCTCCGACGGCTGGAGCGGTGCCGAGGTCGATCTCGGGGACGTCGAGATCGTCGACGACTTCGGTGACGCCGTCACGGAGGCGCTGGGTCTCACCGGCGACGAGCTCGCCCTGCTGTGCGTCGAGGTCGAGGACGAATGGTTCGCCATCGCCCGCTATCAGGGCATCGAGGAGCCCCGGGTGTTCCTCTCCGACGTGCACTCGATCGTCTCCGACCGCCTCGGCGAGCTGTTCGCCGAGTTCGCGGGGGTGGCGCCCGACAAGGAGGGCAACGGGCTCGGCGTGCGCCCTGCCGGCGACTTCGAGCTGCTCAGCGACCTCGGCGTGAGCGCCGACGAGCTGCTCGAGCTGAGCATGGAGGAGGGCATGCTGCCTGCCGACATCCTGTCGGTGATCGCCGAGCGGCTGTCCTTCGCCGACGAGCTCGACCGGTTGCGGTGACGTACGAGGACGCGATGCGTCTGGCCCTGGCGGAGGCGGATGCGGCCGCCGCCAGGGGTGAGATCCCGGTCGGCGCCGTCGTGCTCGACGAGCGCGGCGAGGTGCTGGCCGCGGCGGGCAACGACCGCGAGTCCACCGCCGACCCCACGGCGCACGCCGAGGTGCTCGCGCTGCGCAAGGCCGCCGCGCTGCGCGGTGAGTGGCGGCTGGGCGGCTGCACGCTCGTGGTGACGCTGGAGCCGTGCACGATGTGCGCGGGCGCCGCCGTGCTGGCCCGGGTGGATCGGATCGTGTACGGCGCCACGGACGAGAAGGGCGGCGCCGTGGGATCGCTCTGGGACGTCGTCCGCGACCGCCGGCTCAACCATCGGCCCGAGGTCGTCATGGGAGTACTCGCAGCTGAGTGCGGTGCGGCGCTAAAGCGGTTCTTCGCCACTCGCAGGATCCGGTAAGGTTATGCGCGGTGGTGTCGCCTAGTGGCCGAGGGCGCACGCCTCGAAAGCGTGTGATGGGGCAACTCATCCGTGGGTTCAAATCCCACCACCACCGCCATCGCCGAAGGGCCTCCGAGATCTCGGGGGCCCTTTCGCATGTTCGCCGGCGTTCGCCCATCCGCCTGCGTTCGCTCGTTCGCCTGCGTTCGCTTGTCGGAGCTCGCGCCGCCCGGCGACAACCGTAACCGTATTCACCGGCGGTTCATCGCGGAAAAATGATGTTGGCCGGAAAAACAAAGAGGGGGCCGCGCGAATCTCACGGCTCCCCTCTTTGAAATCCTTTCTCAGTTGGGCAGCTCAAGGACCCTGGCGTGCAGGATCGATCGTTGGTGCAGTGCCGCCCGCAACGCTCGGTGCAGGCCGTCCTCCAGATAGAGCTCGCCCTGCCACTGCACCACGTGCGGGAAGAGGTCCCCGTAGAACGTGGAGTCGGCCGCGAGTAGCGAGTGCAGGTCCAGCATGGCCTTCGTGGTGATCAACGAGTCGAGCCGGACCTGCCGTGGAGGGATCTGGGCCCAATCGCGGTTGGTCAGACCGTGGTTGGGATAAGGGCGTCCGTCGCCGACTTGCTTGAAGATCACCCCCCGATTTTAGGAGAGATTCCGATTCCTCGCGTTGTCCGGCCACATCACCCCAGCGTTCCGAGGGCGCAGTCGGCCGGTGATCCGTTTTCGTATCCGCGCGTGAACGCGGCGACGCGCTGCCGCGAGCTGCCGTGCGTGAACGATTCGGGATCGATTCTTCCGGTGGTGCGTTGCTGGATCCTGTCGTCGCCGACCGCGGCCGCGGCGTCGAGCGCTTCGGCGATCTCGGCGGAGGTGAAGGGCTGCTCGTAGAAGCCGGTTTCGATCGCGTTGCGCGCCCAGACGCCGGCGTAGCAGTCGGCCTGGAGCTCGACGGCGACGGAGCTGCCGGCGTCGAGGGCGCCGAGAAGTTTCTGTACGTGGTGTCCGTACTCGTGGGCGATCACGTACGCCTGGGCGAAAGGCCCGCCTTTGGCGCCGAACTGCGAGCGGAGCTGGTCGAAGAAGCCGAGGTCGAGGTAGACGCGCTGGTCGCCGGGGCAGTAGAAGGGGCCGACGGACGAGCTGGCCGAGCCGCAGGCGGTTCTCAACCGCCCCGAGTACAGCACGGTCTTCGCCGGTCGATATCCCGAAATCTCCTTCTTCCAGTAGTCCTGGATGCTATTGACCACGCCCACCACCCGGCACTTCTCCGACTGGTCGGCGTCCCTGCCCGTCTGGCACTGCGCCGTCAGGTTGGCGGGAGGCCGCCCGTGGCCGGGCTCGGGTGTGTCGCCGACGTTGTTCAGCACTAACACCAGCACCAGGACGATCAGGCCGACGATGCCGCCGCCCCCGAAGATGATGCCGCCGGGGAAACCGGAGAACCCGGAGAAGCCGCCACCGCCGACGTCCCCGTAGTCCTCCACCTGCGACGCGTCGAGATCCGCCTGGTCTCTGAAGTCCATGCTGACATCCCTTCTCGGGGTATTGCCCGCATGACAGATTGCCCCGAACCGTGACAGACGTATCGCAGTGGGGGTCAGATACGCCCGGAGAAGGTGTCGCAGCGGTTGGGGTCGCCGGTCTCGTACCCGGTGCTGAACCAGCGCTCGCGCTGCTCCGACGTGCCGTGCGTGAACGCGTCGGGCGTCACCCGGCCCTGGGAGCGCCGCTGGATGCTGTCGTCGCCGACGGCCGCCGCCGCGCTGAGCGCCTGCTGGATGTCGCTCTGGGAGAACGGCTGCTCGTAGAAGCCGGTCTTGACCGCGTTGCGCGCCCAGACGCCGGCGTAGCAGTCGGCCTGGAGCTCAAGGCGCACCGACGGGCTGTCGGCGCCCGGGCGGTTGTCGCGGCCCACCTTGTCCATGGTGCCGAGGAGGTTCTGTACGTGGTGTCCGTACTCGTGGGCGATCACGTACGCCTGGGCGAAAGGCCCGCCCTCGGCGCCGAAGTCGCGCTGGAGCGTGTCGAAGAAGGTCAGGTCCAGGTAGACCCTGCGGTCGGCCGGGCAGTAGAACGGCCCCACGGCGGAGTCGGCCGCGCCGCAGCCCGTCCGGACCGCTCTGGTGAACAGCACGGTCTTGGCCGGCCGGTATCCCGAGATCTGCCCCTTCCAGTAGTCCTGGATGCTGTTGACCGTTCCGACCACCCGGCAGTCCTCCGACTGGTCGGCGTCGGCGCCGGTCCTGCAGCGTTCGGCCAGGTTGCCGGTCGCGGGCGCGCTGGGCTGCCGGCCGCCGCCCTGGACACCCGGATCGCCCTGCTCGCCCGGGTCTCCGGTGAAGGGCGTCGGGATGAGGCCGAACAGGAACATCGCGGCCACCGCCAGGATCAGCAGCAGGCAGCCGCCGCCCTTGCCGCCGATCGGCAACATGCAGCCGCCCGGCATCCCGCCGAGCCCGCCGCCTCTGCCGGGGCGCCGGCCCGACGCTCGTGCGTCCTCGACCTGGGACGGGTCGAGCGGTTTGTCGTCGTCGAACTGCATCGAAGCCTCCGACCGCAGTTCTCCCCCGTAGCGTGACGATTACGCTACGCTACGAAAATTCCTGGGACTTCCGTGATATGTCCGGGTAATCTGCCTTTATGACGGCTGGGTTGATCGGCATCGCGCTGGTCTCGCTGGGCATGGTGCTCACGCCGGGGCCCAACATGATCTATCTGGTGTCACGTTCGCTCACCCAAGGTCGCCGATCAGGGCTGATCTCGCTGACCGGGGTGTTCCTCGGGTTCACGACGTACCTCATCGCCACCTGCCTGGGGCTGACGGCCATCTTCGCGTACGTGCCCGCCGCGTACACCGCGCTCAAGATCGCCGGGGCGGCGTACCTGCTCTGGCTGGCCTGGAACGCCATCAAGCCGGGCGGCGTCTCCGCCTTCGAGCCGCGCGAGCTGCCCGCCGAAAGCTCCGGCAGGCTGTTCTCGATGGGCCTGCTGACCTGCCTGCTCAACCCCAAGATCGCCATCCTGTACATGTCGCTGCTGCCGCAGTTCGTCGACCCGTCGATGGGCCACGTCCTGCTGCAGAGCCTCGCGCTCGGCTCGGTACAGGTCGCCATCGGCACCCTGGTCAACGGCCTGATCGTCATCTCCGCCGGCAGCCTCGCCGCCTTCCTGGCCCGCCGCCCGGTCTGGCTCCGCATCCAGCGCTACCTCACCGGCACGGTGCTCGGCGTCTTCGCCGTCTCCATGGCCACCGACCGCTCCAAGGCCCTCGTGACCCCCTGACCCCGGCTCAGGCGTCGAGTGGCGGGGGCCTGGCCGATGCCGAGCGGCCACGTTCGCAAGCGCACGTCGGAACCGCTACGACGGGTCAGGCACTCGATGGCGGGCTCGCCCTCAGCCGCGTCTCCTCACGGATCTCGCGGAGGTGCGTGCCACGGCGTTGACGGTGAGGACGGACAGGGCTTTCACACGTCGAGTACGGCGCGCAGCCGGTCGGCGTAGGCGCGGCGGCGTTCGGCGGGGAGCCACTCGGGCTGCGGCGGCGTGCGGTAGAGGTCGTCGCCGGGTAGCGGGGGAACAGGTGCTGGTGGAAGTGCCAGACGCTCTGGCCGCCCGCGGGCTCGTTGTGCCGGCGGGTGGAGACGCCCGCGCACTCGTACGCGGTGCGCATGGCACGGGCGAGCAGCCGGGTCGCGTCGAAGATCGCATGGCCGTCGGCGCTGGGGAGGTCGTAGATGTTCTCGCGGTGGGCGACCGGAATGATCAGCAGGTGTCCCGGGTTGCGCGGCCACCACTGGGGACGGACCATCGCGTACACCCGCTCGTCGCGATAGACCACGTCGGGCTCGCGGTCCGGGGTGAGTGGCAGAACGGGCAGTGGTAATCGGCGGGTGCGTGGTCGTGCACGGGGGTGCCTCCGGGGATCAGGCGGGTGGGGCCAGGCCGATGATGTGCGCCGCGAGCTCGCGGGCCTGCCGCTCCTCGTGTTCGCGTCCGTGAAACGGGTTCGGCGAGGAGGTGGCTGCGGCTCCCGAGGTAGGGGGAGCGAGGAAGTGGGCCGGATCGTGACGTCCTCGCGCCCCCTGGAGTAGCGAGCGAGGGGCTGGGCGCGATCGGGACGCTCTCGCCGGCGGGCCGTTCCCCGGGGTGGGGGAGCGACTTCCCCCTGCGGAGGGAACCCGGCCGGGCCGCGGCCGGAGAAGCTGGCAATCATGAGAACGACATCCGAAGCCCACGTACCAGCACTGTCCGCGCCCCCGAGCCGGCGCACCATCTGGGCCGGCCGCACCATGATCCTGATCGCGCTGCTGCACACCGCCGTATTCGTCCCTCTCGCCCCCTGGGCGAGCTGGCTCGCCGGAGACCTCCGCGGCCCTGCCGCGGACAGCGCATCGGTGGCGACCTTCTGGGCGCTGCCCGGCGGCTTCGTCGTGGTGCTGGCGCTGCTGGGGCTCCTGGTAGCGCGGGCGGGGCGGCAAGGACAGCGCATGCCCGCGTACGTCGGCTGGGTGATCCTCGCCTGGGGAGCGATGGCCGTCAGCCTGATCGGGCCGAGCGGTTTCCTCTTCATCGTCGTCCCGGCCGGGCTGCTCATCGCCGCGGACATCACCGCCAGGCGCCACCCCCGCACGTCCTCCTGAGCGCGTCCGGCCTACCGAACATGGCGATCAGGAAGGTCGACGGCGCGCTTCGCCGACGGGCGAGGAGGGAGACGCACCCGACGGGCGAGGGGGGAGACGGACCCTCCGGGAAGACCCAAACGCCGGAGGGGGTGCGCCGTGATCACGGCGCACCCCCTCTGTGCTGGCGGAGGATGGGGGATTTGAACCCCCGATAGGTTGCCCTATACACGCTTTCCAAGCGTGCGCCCTCGGCCACTAGGCGAATCCTCCGCCGACGAGCTTACCGGACTTCCGAGGGTGCCAAGACCACCTTTTTCGGCGGGACGGGTTCCCGCAGGGTGGAGCGAGCACTGCGGCATCCGGCTAGACTGTTCACGGACCCCTCGCGCGGCGTCATCCTGTGAACCTCCCCAGGGCCGGAAGGCAGCAAGGATAAGCGGGCTCTGGCGGGTGTGCGGGGGGTCTCTTCGTTGAGAGCCCCCTCGAAGGCGGGATGGTCGCATGAGCCTTGCGCTTTACCGCAAGTACCGACCCGGGACCTTCGCCGAGGTCAAGGGTCAGGAGCACGTCACTGACCCGCTGCGGCAGGCGTTGCGTACCGGCCGCATCAACCACGCTTATCTCTTCAGCGGCCCCCGAGGGTGCGGCAAGACCTCCAGCGCGCGCATTCTGGCGCGTTCGCTCAACTGCGAGCAGGGCCCGACCCCCGATCCGTGCGGCGAGTGCGAATCGTGCGTCGCGCTCGCTCCCACCGGCCCAGGCCACCTCGACGTCATCGAGATCGACGCCGCCTCGCACGGTGGCGTCGACGACGCGCGCGACCTGCGCGAGCGGGCCTTCTTCGCCCCCGTCTCCGCGCGCTACAAGATCTACATCATCGACGAGGCGCACATGGTGACCCGCGAGGGTTTCAACGCGCTGCTCAAGCTCGTCGAGGAGCCCCCGCCCCACCTGAAGTTCATCTTCGCGACGACGGAGCCGGAAAAGGTCATCGGCACCATCAAGTCGCGTACGCACCACTACCCGTTCAGGCTCATGCCGCCCGCGACGCTCAGGGGGCTGCTGGAGGAGATCCTCACCTCCGAGAACGTCCCCTTCGAGCCCGCCGCGCTGCCCCTCGTCGTGCGCGCGGGTGCGGGCTCCGCGCGTGACTCCCTGTCGATCCTCGACCAGCTCCTCGCCGGGGCCGACGACGACGGCATCACGTACGCCAAGGCCGTCTCCCTGCTCGGCTACACCGACGGCGACCTGCTCGACGAGGTCGTCAACGCGTTCGCGGCCCGCGACGGCGGCCGGGTCTTCCACACGGTCAACCGGGTCATCGAGGGCGGCCACGACCCCCGCCGCTTCGCCTCCGACCTGCTCGAACGCTTCCGCGACCTGGTGATCCTGGCGAACGTCCCGGAGGCGGCCACCAGCGGCCTGCTCGACCGTCCCGCCGACGAGCTCGAACGCCTGGTCCAGCAGGCCAACTCCATGGGCCCCGCCGAGCTGACCCGGGCCGCCGAGGTCTTCAACGCGGGGCTCACCGAGATGCGCGGTGCCACCTCGCCGCGCCTGTTGCTCGAACTCATGTGCGCGCGTGTGCTGCTGCCCGGGGCCGACCAGGGCGAGGCGGCGCTGCTCGCGCGTATCGAGCGGCTTGAGCGTGGCGGCGCCGTCGCCCAGATGGCGGCCCGCGCCGCCGCCCCGGCCGCGCCACCCGCTCCCGCCGTTCCCGCTGCTCAGCCTGTTTCCGGTACGTCCGGCGCCGCCGGGGCGGGTGCCCCGGCTCAGGCGACCGGTGGGGGTGCGCCGACTGGGGGGATGACGTCAAGCGGCCCGGCGGCCGGTGGCTCAGCGGCCGGGGGCACGACGGGCACGCCCGCTGGTCCCGCACAGGCCCCTGCCGCCTCCTCCAACGACGACTGGCCCGAGCCCGTCCGCCCTGGATCGGGCGCGGCGCCCGCTGCGGCCGCTCTGTCGAGTGCCGCCGCCTCCGGGCCGTCCGCCGGTACGCGTCCGGCCGCCGGCGCTCCCGCCCCGGCTCCCGGTGGTGGCGGTGGGGCCGGGGCCATTCAGTCGCAGTGGCCCGCCGTACTGGCCGCGCTCAAGCAGCGCAGCATCGTCGTCTGGGCCAACGTGAGCACCAACGCCCAGGTGGTCGGCGTGGAGGGCAACCTCGTCACGCTCGGCTTCACCCAGGTCGGCGCGATGAAGAACTTCACCGGCGGCGGCAAGGACGCCGTGGTGGCCGCCGCGCTGGGCGACGTGCTCGGCGGCACGTGGCGGGTCGAGGCGGTGGTCGGGGGCTCCTCGGCGCCGCAGCCGCCCCGTGGCCCCGCCCGTCCGCCGTCGCACGGCGGTCCTCAGGGCGGTCCCCAGGGGAGCGGCGGCGTGCCCGCGCCTGGCGGCGCTCCGAACTCCCCCGGCGGCGGCCCGGTGTCCGGAAACGGCTCCGGTGGTCCGGCGTCCGGCAATGGGTCCGGTGGTCCGGCGTCCGGGAACGGGTCCGGCGGTCCGGCCGACGGCGGGCACGGGCCGGGCGCGCAGGGGCGTGGCGGCGTACAGGACGTTCAAGGGGCGGCCGGTTCGCCGGGGTCCGCGGGCGCGGCTCAGGGGGCGCAGGGCCCCTCGGGTTCCCGGGGACGTACGGCCTCGCATGGTTCCTCCGCCCACGAGGACCGGGGCGGACAGGACTCCGACCAGCCTCCGGCCGGCCCGGCAGGGGACGCGGCGGCCCGTCCGGGGGGTGCGGCAGCTCGTCCGGCGGGGGGTGCCGCCCGTCCGACCACGGACGAGTCCTGGCCCGACGCCCCCGACGACGACTCGGACTTCGGCCCGCCGCCGGGGCCTGACCTGGCGCAGACCGTACCGGCCGGGCAGCGCGCCTCCACGGGCCCGGGCAGCGGGCTGGCCGCCGCCCGCTCGGCCGCCCAGGCCGCGGCCAAGGCGGGCCCCCGCGTCCCGTCCGCGAGGGGCGGCGCGTCCGCCTGGCCCGACACGATCCCCGGCCGCGACCCCAAGCCCGCCGACTCCGACGACGTCGACCCGCTGAACGACGCCGACGCCGACGTGTCCGCCATCTCCGGCATGGCTCTGCTGGAACGCGAGCTGGGCGCCAAGGTGATCGGCGAGATCGACCACGCCTGACCTGGCCCGCCCGGCTCGCACGGGTGGCGCGATCGGTCGCACGGGCGGCGCGAGCGGCCGGATCTCACGCCGGCGGGCACGCCTTCCTTCGGTCAAGCGCGCGTGCCTCTGCCTCCCAGACGGTGACGCGGGCGGCTCTTCGGGACTGATGCGGGCAGCTCTCTGTTAAGGCACAGCTGCGGGGGGCCATGCATGCCGGGGCGGCTTCCTGGCCGGCGACGGTAAGCGGTCGAGGGGGATACAACTCGGCTGCTGGAGGTCTGCGATCGCGAGGGGCGGAGCGCCTTCGGAGGCGCGCGGGCGGTGGCACTGTGGCTGTTGGGGCTGCGCAAGCCGGGAACGGGTGAGCGGACGGCTCGGTGGAGGCCGTCACCGGGGTCAGCCGAGGAGGCGGGAGCGGGCGGCGGCGCTGCGGGGGTCGGTGGACGGAAGGGCGGCGAGGCGTTCGAGGACCTCGTAGTCGCCGCGGCCGTTGCACGTCTGCGCGTACGCCCAAAGATCATCAGGCGTGCCGTGACGCAGCAGGCAGGCGCGGACCTGCGCTTCGAGTTCGTCGCGTTCGCGGCGGATCTCGGGCGACTCGGAGCGGGGCAGCAGCGGGCCGGGGTAGGAGCGGGCGAGGGTGGCGGGGTCGCCGGCGGGCAGGAGGCGGCGCAGGGCGAGGAAGTCGGCGTCGATGGGGCAGGTCAGCCGGTACGGCTTGGCCGCGATGGCGTTGCCGAGCTGGGAGCGCAGCCGGTGGATCTCGGCCCGGATGGTGACGGGGTTGCCGTAGTCGCCGTACAGGTGGAAGGAGAGCTGCTCGGCGGTGAGGCCGTGGGGGTGGAGCGCGAGGAGGGTGAGGATCTCGGCGTGCCGCAGTGACAGGGGGCGCTCGCGGTCGCCGTAGACGGCGGTGGGCGGGCGTTCGCCGAGGAAGGACAGCCTGAGGAGGGGCGGGGCGGCGGGCGGCGACGGGCGCAGGAGGTAGCCGTCGGAGAAGGGTTCGAGTAGGGCGACGCGGCCGTCGCGCAGGATCATGCGCCTGCCGGCGAAGTGGGCGGGGCGTCCGTCGAGGTGGACGCGTTCGCCGAGGGAGCCCGCGGGGTCGCCGGAGATGACGCGGCCGGTGGCGGAGAGCAGGATGCCGGGCTTGCCGCGCAGGGACTCGTAGCGGCGGCGCAGGCGCTCGTCGCGTTCGTGCATGCGCAGGGCGAGCTGGGTCTCGGCGAGCTTGGCGGTGGTGGCGACGAGGGCGACGGTGGCGGGGTGGAGGCTGCGGGAGGTGCCGCTGACGTCGACGCAGCCGATGATGCGGCCGGAGTCGGGGTCGGTGATGGGGGCGGCGCTGCAGGACCAGACGTGCAGTACGCGCATGAGGTGCTCTTCCGAGAAGACGTGCACGGGCCGCCCGGTGGCGAGCGCGGTGCCGATGCCGTTGGTGCCGACGCGATGCTCGCTCCACTGGTGGCCGTCGGCGAGCCCGATGCCGTCGGCGCGGGACATGGTGGTGTGGTTGCCCTCGCGCCACAGGACCCGCCCGTCACCGTCGGTGACGATCATGACGTGGCCGCTCTCCTCGGCGAGGCCCGACAGGGTCTGGGCGAGCAGCGGGAGCAGGGGCTGGAGCGGATGGTCATCGCGGACGTCCCTGATGCGGGAGGGGTCGATGACGAGAGGGGCGCTGGTGCCCTCCAGGCCGATGCCGGCGTCGAGGGAGCGCATCCACGAGGCCTTGATGAGGTGGCGGGGCGCCTGGGGACAGCTCTCGCCCGCCGCGACGGCCTCGTGCGCCCCCCGCAGCAGGCGGGAGTACGCGTCGAGATGGGGGTAACTCATCGGTCACTCCAAGTAGTCAGAAAGAGCATCCGCCTTGGGGCGGGCGAGCGCAAGTCGTTCAGGGGGGATTGCGGAGAGTGATTGAACGAGCGCAACGTGTGTGCAACGTTGTGCTCGTTAGCGTCCTTGCCCAACGCGTCGGCGTGGTGCGGCCGCTCCGTCGGCGTGGTGGCCGGGTCTCGGACGCTGGAGGGGGGCCGAGATCCGGCCAGAACACGCCGACATACGAAGGAGCGGCCATAACACGCCGGCGCCCGAAGAAGGGGGCCATAACGCGCCGGCGTCCGGCCAACGGCCGGAAACGCGACGGAAACGGGGGACGAGGGCAGTACGAGGGCCAGGTCAGAACGGTGCTCGCGCAGCGCAAAAGCCCGCCATGGGCGGCATCGGGGGAAGAGATGGTCGTCCCGTGCGGATAACCGGCGACGAAACTAGGGGACACCCCAGTACATGACGCCGCTCAAACACCGTAGGCTCGTGGCAGTCACGAACGCGGAGCCACGAGGAGCGCACGACGGTGAACCCAGGGGATGTCAACCTGCAGCAGCTGCTGGAGCAGGCCCAGCTCATGCAGCAGCAGCTCGTGAGCGCCCAGCAGGAGCTCAACGACGCGCAGATCGAGGGCTCATCAGGCGGCGGCATGGTCAAAGCCGTCGTCAACGGCTCGGGCGAGCTGCTGGAACTCAAGATCGACCCGAGCGTGATCGACGCGGGCGATCCGCAGGACACCGCGGACACGATCGCCGACCTGGTGATCGCCGCCGTCCGCGACGCCGTACGCGCGGCCGCCGACCTGCAGCAGGAGAAGCTCGGCCCGCTGGCCCAAGGTCTGGGTGGCGGCGGTCTCGGACAGCTGCCAGGGTTCTAGGCATGTACGAAGGGGTCGTCCAGAACCTGATCGACGAGCTGGGGCTGCTGCCCGGCGTCGGTCCCAAGAGCGCGCAGCGGATCGCGTTCCACCTGCTGGCGGCCGATCCAGCCGACGTCAAACGGCTGGCGCACGCGTTGCTGGAGGTCAAGGAGAAGGTGCGCTTCTGCCGGGTCTGCGGGAACGTGGCCTCGGAGGAGGAGTGCCGCATCTGCCGCGACGCCCGGCGCGACACGCACGTCATCTGCGTGGTCGAGGAGCCGAAGGACGTCGTGGCCATCGAGAAGACGCGCGAGTTCCGGGGCACCTACCACGTGCTGGGCGGTGCGATCAGCCCCATCGACGGGGTCGGCCCCGACGACCTGCGCATCCGCGAGCTCATGACGCGCCTGGCCGACGGCCGGGTGACCGAGCTCATCCTCGCCACCGACCCCAATCTGGAGGGCGAGGCGACGGCTACCTACCTCGCCCGTCTGGTCAAGCCGATGGGCGTCAAAGTGACACGACTGGCCAGCGGTCTGCCTGTGGGCGGTGATCTCGAATACGCCGACGAGGTCACTTTGGGCCGCGCGTTCGAAGGACGGAGGCTGCTGGATGTCTGACCAGTGGAGTGACCTGGCCGACGAGATCTCCGCGCACGCGCAGAACTACGTGGACGGCCTGACCAGGGTGGCGGGCGGCGAGGGCGGCGACGCCATCTGGTCGATCCTGCTGGTGGAGGTCGCCCAGGTGAGCCTGGCGGGCGCCAAGCTGGGGGCCAACCGCGACGTGATCCTGTCGGGCAACTACGAGCCGCCGATGAGCGAGGACCCCGACATCGACGGCGTGCGCACGGCCCTGGCGGAGCGGCTTGAGGCGGTCGACGACTACGTGGAGGTGTTCGACCCGTATAAGGACACCACCGTCACGCCGTACCGGCTCTCCGACGACCTGACCGCCGTCGCGGCCGACCTCATTCACGGGCTGCGCCACTACCACGCCGGCCGCAAGCACGAGGCGCTGTGGTGGTGGCAGTTCTCCTACTTCAACACGTGGGGCAACCACGCGGGCGCGGCGATGCGGGCATTGCAGGCCCTTGCCGCGCATTCCCGGCTCGACGTGGCAGAGGAGAAGACTTCGGTCTGATCATCCACATACTGGTACGACCCAGTCGGTCCACGAGACGCCCCCGATAGACTGGCAGCTCACAGTCCAAACCGGGAGACTCTCGTGGCGCTCGTTGTGCAAAAGTACGGTGGTTCGTCCGTCGCCGACGCGTCCTGCATCAAGCGGGTCGCGCAGCGGATCGTCGCGACGAAGAAGGGCAACGACGTGGTCGTGATCGTCTCCGCCATGGGCGACACGACGGACGAGCTGCTCGACCTGGCCGAGCAGGTGTCGCCGCTGCCTCCGGCACGCGAGCTCGACATGCTGCTGACCTCGGGCGAGCGCATCTCGATGGCGCTGCTGGCGATGGCGATCGCCAACCTCGGCCACGAGGCTCGCTCGTTCACCGGCTCGCAGGCAGGCGTGATCACCGACTCCACGCACGGCAAGGCGCGCATCATCGACGTGACGCCGAGCCGCATCAGGGAGGCGATCGACCAGGGCCACATCGCGATCGTGGCCGGGTTCCAGGGCGTCTCGCAGGACACCAAGGACATCACCACGCTCGGCAGAGGCGGCTCCGACACCACGGCCGTGGCGCTGGCGGCGGCGCTCGAAGCCGACGTCTGCGAGATCTACACCGACGTCGACGGTGTTTTCACCGCCGACCCGCGCATCGTCCCCGCGGCGCGCAAGATCCCCAAGATCTCGTACGACGAGATGATGGAGATGGCGGCCTGCGGCGCGAAGATCCTGCACCTGCGATGCGTCGAGTACGCTCGCCGCTTCAACCTGCCGATCCACGTACGCAGCTCGTTCAGCACCAAGGAAGGCACGTGGGTCGTAGCCGACCCTTACAACGAAGGAACCGAGATGGAGCAGCCGATCATCTCCGGCGTGGCGCACGACCGGAGCGAGGCCAAGATCACTGTTGTCGGCGTGCCCGACAAGGTCGGTGAGGCTGCCACGATCTTCAAAACGCTGGCCGACGCCGAGATCAACATTGACATGATCGTGCAGAACGTCTCGGCCGCGGCCACGGGCCGCACCGACATCTCCTTCACGCTCCCCACGGCCGACAGCCAGACGGCCCTCGCGGCGCTGAAGAAGATCCAGCCCCAGATCGGTTTCGAGTCGTTGCTGTTCGACGACCAGATCGGGAAGGTGTCGCTGGTCGGCGCGGGCATGCGCTCGCACCCCGGCGTCACCGCGACGTTCTTCGCCGCCCTCGCCGACGCGGGGGTCAACATCGAGATGATCTCTACCTCGGAGATCCGCATCTCAGTGGTCGTCGGGCAGGACGGTGTCGACGCGGCCGTGGCGGCCGCGCACCGCGCCTTCGACCTCGACGCCGACCAGGTCGAAGCCGTGGTGTACGGAGGTACAGGACGATGAGCAAGAGGCCCAATCTCGCACTGATCGGCGCGACCGGCGCCGTGGGCACCGTCATGCGCGACATCGTGTCGACGCGTGAGGACATCTGGGGCGAGATCCGTCTCGTCGCCTCGGCCCGCTCGGCGGGCAAGGTGCTGAAGGTGCGCGGCGAGGACGTCGTGGTGCAGGCGCTCGCGCCCGAGGTGTTCGACGGCATCGACATCGCCATCTTCGACGTCCCCGACGAGGTGTCGGCCGTGTGGGTGCCGATCGCGGCCGAGCGCGGCGCGATCGCCATCGACAAGTCGGGCACGTTCCGCATGGAGCCCGACGTGCCGCTGGTGGTGCCCGAGGTCAACCCGCAGGACGCGCGGCAGCGTCCGCGGAACATCATCTCGACCCCCAACTGCACGACGCTGTCGATGATGGCCGCCATGGGCGCGCTGCACGCCGAGTTCACGCTCAAGGAGCTGGTCGTCGCCTCCTACCAGGCGGTGTCCGGGGCCGGCGTGGCCGGTTCCGCGCGGCTGTACGACGAGGTCGAGGCGCTGGCCGGCGACCGTACGATCGGGCAGGCCGCGGGCGACGTGCGCAAGGCCCTGGCCAACAAGCTGCCGGCCGAGTCGCCGTTCCCCGCGCCCATCGCGTTCAACGTGGTGCCGTGGGCCGGCTCCGACAAGGGCGACGGCTGGGCCTCCGAGGAGCTGAAGCTCCGCAACGAGTCCCGCAAGATCCTCGGCATCCCCGACCTGAAGGTCTCCGCGACCTGCGTCCGCGTCCCGGTGGTCACGACGCACTCGCT
Source organism: Nonomuraea fastidiosa (assembly GCF_042751225.1). NCBI lineage: Bacteria > Bacillati > Actinomycetota > Actinomycetes > Streptosporangiales > Streptosporangiaceae > Nonomuraea > Nonomuraea fastidiosa. The sequence continues at coordinate 2,957,595 of NZ_CP170570.1, read as the reverse complement.
GGCCGTGCACGCGCGCTTCGAGCGCGAGATCACGGTCGCCGATGCGCGTCGCGTCCTGGAGGCGGCGCCGACGGTGGTCGTCATGGACGATCCGGCCAACGGCGTCTTCCCGACGCCCGTCGACGTGGTGGGCACCGACCCCACCTACGTCGGCCGCATCCGCCAGGCGATCGACTTCCCCAACACGCTCGACCTGTTCGTCTGCGGTGACAACCTGCGCAAGGGCGCGGCGCTCAACGCGGCGGAGATCGCCGAGCTGGTGGCGGCCGAGCTGACCTGACACGTCGGATGACGTGACCCGGTGTGGCGCCGTACGTTCGCGTGCGGCGTCACATCTTTTTGTGCGCGGTGTTCCCCGGCTTCGTCGCCGGGGCCGGGGTGCGGGTGACCCTGCCGGTCGCGGCCTGCCGAGGCGTGGCGCGCTGTCAGTGGTGCTGCCAACCGCTCCGTCTGTCGGCCGGTCGGCTCCGTCCGCCGTGGTTCTGCCGGCCGGGGGCTCGCGTACGCGGCCCTGGACGGCCGTGGCCCTGTCACCGGAAGAGGATGTCCCAGTGGTCGCCCTCGTCGGCGAAGACCGCGCCGTCGCCCTTGTAGAGCCGCGCTCCGTCGCTGCGGATGCCGGCCTTGTCGTAGTGCCGGTGAATGTGCCGGTCGATGCAGGAGTTGTGTGCGATGTCGAGCTTGTAGCCGTTGCCGTGGCTGTAGACGCCGGGCGCGTGGCCGTGCTCGGTGCCGCCGGTCACCAGGATCGGGCAGCCGCTCTTCTGCTTCAGCTCGATGATCTTGGCGATGGTGCCGGTCCTGATGCGGTCGAGCGACGTGCAGTGACGCAGGTGCTTGCTGGTGCAGTGGCCGGTGGACTTGGTCCGCAGCCCGGCGTACCTGAGCCAGCTCGCGGCGGTGGTGTGCGACATGGTCACCGCCGCCCTCCTGGGCAGGACCCGCGCCAGGTCGACCTGAGCGTGCCTGTGAGCGGCGTGCGCGCGCGTCCTGGGCATCTCGGCCACCCGGGAGCGTACGCGCTCCTTCTTCGCTTTCCTGGCCCCGGGACGCGCCTTCGTCTTGGCCTTGGGCGCGGCCGGCTCCGCCTTGGTCCGCGCCGGCTGGGCCTTGGTCTGTGCCGGGCGGGTCGTGACCGCGTCCACCGCGGCCGGCCGTCCCTGGATCACGGCGTCGGGGGCGGCGTCGGGGGCGGCGTCGGAGGCGGCGTCGGAGGAGGACCCCCAGAAGTCGTCCTGCGCGCTGTCGTCCCACGACGGCCACTCGCCGGCCTCACTGAGCCGGGCGCGGGCCTCGATGAGCCGCTTGTGCGCCCACCTGGCGGCGACGCGCGGACCGATCTCGTACGCGTCCGCGAGCGTCAGCAGCGCCGGGCCGTGCTCCCATCCGCCGGACCCGTACAGGCTGCCCGGTGCCGGCACCCATTCGGGGCGGGTGGCGGCCGAGGCAGCGGAGGCCAGCGCGATTATGGTGATCTGAATGCCGAGGAGCGCGACTATCAGGAGCCGCACTGTTCCACGTATCCACATGTCGATGCCTTTTCGCGGAAATAGCCCTTCCGCCTGAAACGACAATCCCACCATTCACTGGAGATAACTCATGCCGCGGACGCAACTTTGCCTTGTGGCGGCGATCACCGTGCGGCTCCATGACCTAACCGCGTACGACGACGTAAAGTGACGAACGTGTCCGAAGCCCGAAACAGAGGAGCGGAGAGCACTCGAGAGGTCATCGTCGAGACGGCCTTGCGACTGTTCAGGGAGCGCGGCTTCGAAGCGACCACCATGCGGGCCATCGCGGCCGAAGCCGGTGTGTCCGTGGGCAACGCTTACTACTACTTCGACAGCAAGGAAGCGTTGATCCAGGCTTATTACGACCGCGCGCAGGCCGAGCACGAAGCCGCGTGCAGGGAGTTCCTGGCCACAGAGGAGTCGTTCGCGGCCAGGTTGAGCGGAGTGTTGCGGGAGTGGGTGCGGGTTTCCGAGCCGTACCACGAGTTCGCCGTGAAGTTCTTCAAGCACGCGGCCGAGCCGACCAATCCGCTCAGCCCGTTCAGCAAGCAGTCGTCGCCCGCGCGTGAGGCGTCGATCGCCATTTACCGGGAGGTCGTCGAGGGTTCGCGCGACAAGATGAACGCGGAGTTGCGCGAGGAGCTGCCCGAGCTGCTCTGGCTGCTGTCGATGGGCATGGTGCTGTTCTGGGTGCACGACACCTCGCCGGGATGTGCGCGCACGTACCGGCTCATCGAGGTGACGGTGCCGCTGGTGGACCGGCTGGTCGGGCTGTCGCACCTGCCGGGGCTGCGGGGGATCACCAAGGACTTCATCGCGGCGGTGCACGAACTCCGGGCCTAGGGCTACATACCGAGCGGTTGGTATGGTCCTCCTGTCAGCCGAATGGGAGGCCGTGCATGACGCAGAACTGGGGCATGACGATCCCCTTCTACGACCGCTCGCTGTCCAGGGCCCAGGACCTCGTCGCCGAGCTGCCCGCGCTCGGCTACACCGACGTGTGGTCGGCGGAGGTCAACGGCGCCGACGGGTTCGTGCCGCTGGCGCTGGCGGCGCAGTGGGCGCCGCAGGTGCGGCTGGGCAGCGCCATCGTGCCCGTCTCGACGCGCGGCCCAGGGCTGCTCGCCATGTCCGCGGCCACGCTGGCCGACCTCGCGCCGGGACGGTTCGTGCTGGGCATCGGGGCGTCGTCGCCGGCGATCGTCGAGCGGTGGAACGCCGGCACGTTCACCAAGCCGTACGGGCGCACCCGCGACACGCTGCGCTTTTTGAAAAAGGCGCTGGCGGGGGAGAAGGTTTCGGAGAGCTACGAGACGTTCGAGGTGAAGGGCTTCAAGCTGGAACGCGCGCCCAAGACGCCCCCGAAGATCGTGCTGGCCGCGCTGCGCCCCCGCATGCTGCACCTGGCCGCCGAGGAGGCCGACGGCGCCATCACCAACTGGCTCTCGCCCGATGACGTGCGCAAGGTCCGCGCCAAGATCGGCGCAGGCACCGAGCTGATCGCCCGCCTGTTCGTCTGCGTGGACGACGACGCCGAGCGGGTCCGCCAGACCGCCAAGCGGATGCTCGCGGGTTACCTGACCGTCCCCGTGTACGCCGCCTTCCACGACTGGCTGGGCCGCGGCGAGGCGCTGCGGCCGATGCACGAGGCGTGGGCAGCGGGCGACCGGCAGGCCGCGCTCAAGGCCATCCCCGACGAGGTGGTGGACGATCTCATCGTGCACGGTGACGCCGCCACCTGCCGGGCCCGCATCAAGGAGTACGTGGCGAACGGCCTCGACACGCCGGTACTCGCGCCCCTGCCCGGCCCGATGCCCATCGACCAGGCGGTGCGCGAGCTGGCGCCGGAGGCGTAGCCGGATGAAGGAGTTACTGCGACTGGACGCGGTCGGCCAGGCCCAGGCGGTCAGGGACGGCCAGGTGTCGGCGCGGGAGCTCGTCGAGGCCGCGATCGCGCGCATCGAGGAGGCCGACGGCGAGCTGAACGCGGTCATCCACCGCCGCTTCGAGCGCGCGCTCGCCGAGATCGACGCCATCCCGGCGGACGCGCCCTTCCGCGGGGTGCCGATCCTGCTGAAGGACCTGGGCTGGCGGGAGGCGGGCGAGCCGTACAGCGCGGGCTCGAACGTACGCGACGAGGCCGAGGACGCCCCCGACGCGTACGGGGTGGTGCGGCTGCGCGAGGCCGGGTTCGTGCTGCTCGGGCGGACGAACACGCCCGAGTTCGGCACCACGATCACGACGGAGCCGGTGGCGTTCGGGCCGACGCGCAACCCGTACGACGCGGCGTACTCGGCGGGCGGGTCGAGCGGCGGTTCCGCGGCGGCGGTGGCGGCCGGGATGGTCGCTCTGGCCACGGCGAGCGACGGCGGCGGGTCGATCAGGGTGCCCGCCTCGATGTGCGGACTGGTGGGCCTCAAGCCGTCGCGTGGGCGGGTCAGCCACGGGCCCGCGCTCGGCGAGAGCTGGAACGGGTTCGCCTGCCCCGGCTTCGTCACCAGGACCGTACGCGACACCGCGGCGGCGCTCGACGTCGTCTCCGGCATGGAGCCGGGCGACCCGTACGACGCCCCGCCGCTGCCCGGCAGGCTCGCCGACGAGGTGGGCCGCGACCCCGGGCGGCTGCGCGTCGGCTTCCTCACCGCGCACCCGCGCGGCGACGTACCCGAGGATCCCGAGCTGACGGCGGCGGTCACAGGGGCCGCAGCGCTGCTGGAGACACTCGGCCACGACGTCACGGAGGGCGGTCCCGCCGCCCTCGCCGATCCCGAGTTCCCCCGGCACTTCGCCGCGATCGTCTCCGACAACGTGGCCGCGCTCGTCGCCGGGCTCGGCGCGTGGCGGGGCAGGCCGGTCGAGCCGGACGAGCTGGAACCGCGCAACGCCGCCATGGTCGCGGCCGCCCGCGAGCGCAGCGCCGCCGATCACCTGCTGTCCGCGCAGTGGATGGACCGCTTCCGCCGCCGGATGGCCTCCTGGTGGAGCTCCGGATACGACCTGCTGCTCATGCCGTCGATGGGGACGGCGCCGTTCAGGCTGGGCTGGATCCCGCCCGACGACTTCACCACCGCGTCAAGCCGCACCCTGTCCGTCGTCGCCTACACCGGGCCGATGAACGCGACCGGCCAGCCGGCGATCTCGCTGCCCCTGCACAGGACCGCGTCGGGGCTGCCGGTGGGCGTCCAGCTCGTGGCCGCCGCCGGCCGCGAGGACCTCCTCGTACGGGTGGCCGCCCAGATCGAGCAGGCCAGGCCGTTCGAGCACCCCTGCCTGCCCTGAGCCGTGAGGGGGTCAGGAACCCCTGGCCGTTCCGACGCGTTATGTCGTGAGAAGCCGGGGGTAGGGGGTTGCACATGATGGCGAAGGCAGCACGGGCGGCTGCGGCGTGGCGGACCTACCGCGAGGTGACCAGGCCGGGCACGCCGCCACTGATGACCAGGGTCCGGGCGATCCCGCGGATGCTCGGCGCGGTCATGCGGGGGCGCTACGCCGGCCTGGGCAAGGGCAAGCTCGCCCTGATGGGGCTCGGCGTGGTCTACCTCATCTCGCCGGTCGACGTCATCCCCGACTTCCTCATGCTGATCGGGGTGGCCGACGACTTCGGCGTGTTCCTGTGGCTGATGGCCTCGCTGCTCGGCGAGAGCGGACGCTACGTCGAGCACGAGCGCGCCGTCATCCAGGGGCAGGTCGAGGAGGACCTCATCCAGGGCCGGATGGCGGACGACGTCATCTGAGGCCGGGTCGAGGAGGCTTAGATCTCCTCCATCCGCAGCCACGCACGCGACGGCAGCGGGTGGCCGAACAACCGGGCGGCGTTGCCGTAGGCGACCCTGGCGATGTCGGCCGGTGGGAGCGTTCCGAGATTGCGGGCCACCGACTTCTGCGTGTCCGGCCACGTGGAGTCGGAGTGGGGATAGCCGCTCTCCTGGAGCACGTGGTCGAGCCCGACCGCGAGGCGAACACCCGACAGCGCGTGGTCGTCGAGCGTGCCGAAGAAGAAGTTGCGGCGCAGCACCTCGCTGGGCTTGAGCCCGCCGTCCCATGACGTCTCGCCCGCCACCGGGTGGTCGAGGGCGTAGTCGGCGCGCTCGGCCAGCATCGGCAGCCAGCCCACGCCGCCTTCGACGATGAGGATGCGCAGCGCGGGGAAGCGCAGCGGCAGACCGGACCAGAGCCAGTCGGCGCAGGCGAACATCGCGCTCGTCGGCATGAGCGTGGTGATGGCCTCGATGGGCGTGTCGGGCGACGGCACAGGCGACCAGGAGGAGTCTCCGGCGTGCAGGCAGACGACGGTGCCGGTCTCCTCGCACGCGGCGAAGAACGGGTCCCAGTGGCCGGTGTGGATCGACGGCAGCCGCAGCCTGGTGGGGAACTCGGGGAACACCACCGCCTTGAAGCCCCTGGCCGCGTTGGCCCTGATCTCCTTGGCCGCGATGTCGGGGTCGGGCAGCCACGGGAGCTGCAGGCCGATGATGCGCTCGGGGTAGGTGCCGGCCCAGACCTCGATGTGCCAATCGTTCCACGCCCTGACCAGGGCGAGGCCGAGCTCCTGGTCACGGGTCCTGGCGAACGGCATGCCGGCCTGCTGGGCGAGCATGCCGGGGAAACACAGCGCCGCCCAGATGCCGGCGGTGTCCATGTCCTTGATGCGGGCCTCGATGTCGTGGCAGCCGGGGCGCATGTTCTCGAACCGCACCGGGTCGAGCGTCCACTGCTCGCGCGGCAGGCCGGCGCCCACGTCGATGCCGGCGCACGGGTAGGTGGCGCCGCCGTAGCGCCACACTTGGTGACCGGACTCCGTCTCCACGACCTTGGGCGCGACTTCGGCGTATTTCTCCGGCAGGCGCCCTTCGAACAGGTCGGGCGGCTCGATCAGGTGATCGTCTGCGGAGATGATCACGTAGTCGCGCCGCCTGGGGTCAGGGTCGGGGAGCAGCGGCGTAGTCACGCACGTAACCGTACGACGGCGGCATAACGTCGAACAAGCTGCGACGTATCCGTTGGGTCTCTGCGCACAATCGCCGGCCCGGGAGCGCCGGGACGGGGATGGCGGGCGATCCCCCGCCGACCAGGCCCGTCCGGCGTGGCGAGCAGGCACCGCATGTCTCTACCCAGGCATTTTCTGCGTAGTCAGGACGTGAGTTCGGAAATCTGCCGCCGTCTTGACGGGAAAGCTGGAGCACCGGCGTGACGTATCTCTCTATGGCGAGAAATTTCGGGACTGCTCCGCTAGTTGGCGCCGGTCTTCGTCTCAGGGGCCGCCGCTTGTCCGGCCGGCTCGTCCGGCCGCTTCCCGGATGACTCGCCGGTCGGCTCGTTCGACGGCTTCCCGGTCGGCTCGCCCGGCGACTCCTCCGGCTGCTTGGCGCGGCGCTCGGCCACTTCGCGCCGGATCAGCAGCACCCAGCCACCGATCGCGATGCCGATGAACAGCCACCACTGGACGCCGTAGGCGAGGTTGAGCCCCCCTCCCGAGCCGACGTCGGGCTCCGGTACGGGCGCGGGCGCCGTGGCCGGGGCCGGCTGCTGCTCGATCAGCTCGACGTAGCCGCCCACCAGCCGGTACGGCAGCCCCTTGCCGATGGCGTCGGCGTTGATCAGCAGCACCTGGCCCGGCGGCAGCCCGCCGCGGTCGCGGATGCCGCTGTTCTCCTCGGTCTCGCTCGGCCGCAGCCGCCCGGTCACCGTGACCTGCCCGGAGGGCGGTGCGGGCACATCGGGCGCGGTGTCGGCGGTGGCGCCCGCGGGCACCCAGCCGCGGTTGACGATGACGGCCGTGCCGGGGCCCGTGACCAGCGGGGTCAGTACGTAGAAGCCGTTGCGGCCCTCCTGGGGGCGGCGGCGTACGACGAGGCCGTGCGCGGTGTCGTACGTGCCGGTGACCGTCACCTTCCTGAACCGGTCGTCCTGCTTGACCTGCTGCCCCGGCGCGGCGAGCCGGTCGATCGGCACGGGCGGGGCCTCGATGTTGGCGGTGACCCGCTCGCTGTTGGCGGAGCGCTCTTCGAACCTGCCGAACTGCCACCGCCCGAGCAGCACGAAAGCGGGGATGACCAGCAGCACCACGACGTGGAGCACGAGCCATCGAGGCGTCAGCAGGAACCGGTACACGCCTTCAAGACTAGGCACCGGCACCAGTGGTGCCGAACTCAGGCGGTTTCCAGGTGGGCGCCCCTGCCCGGGATCGGGGTGACCTCGCGCGGCCCGCCCACCTCGTGGCCCTCGGCGCAGCGGAAGCGCAGCTCGATGGGGGCGCCGCAGTCGCGGTGGGTGAGCACTACCGGTGGGCCGTCCTCGCCGGCCAGGTATTTGTCGCCCCAATGCATGAGGGCGACGAGCAAGGGATAGAGGTCGCGGCCCTTGTCGGTGAGCCGGTATTCGTCGCGCTGCCGCTGACCGGGCTCGCGGTAGGGCACCTTGCGCAGCAGGCCCTCGCCGACCAGCCGGGCCAGGCGGGCGCTGAGCACCTGGCGGGGCGCGCCGGTCATGGCCTGCATGTCGGCGAACCGCCGTACGCCGCTGAACGCCTCGCGCAGCACCAGGAAGGTCCATTTCTCCCCGACGATCTCCAGGGTGCGCTCGATCGAGCAATTGTCCACCCGGAAATCCATGCGATAAGGCATGTTCATTTTTGCAGTATACCTGAGTTCAATTGACAGACTCAGCTTCGACGGGCAGGCTGAGTCTATGCAACGAACTCAGCTCCGTCCGGTGCGTCCCGACGATGAGGAGCGGATCAGGCGGTTCCTCGCCGGGCTCTCGCTGCACACGCAGACGCTGCGCTTCTTCACCGGTGTCTCGGCCCCGTCCGCCGCGCTCGTACGGGCGCTGCTGGCCGCGGACGAGCACCGCGAGGCCCTCGTCGCCACCGACGACCGCGGCGAGATCGTCGCGCACGCCATGAGCTTCCGCGGCGGCGGGTACGCCGACGTCGAGATCGCCGTCGTCGTCGCCGACGCCTGGCAGGGCCGCGGGCTCGGCACCAGGCTCGTGGACGAGCTGCTGTCCAGGGCCGCGCTGCGCGGCGCGCGTACGGTGGGCATGGACGTCATGGGGGAGAACCGGCGCGTGCTGCGACTCATCCGCCGCCTCTGGCCGGACGCCGTGATGCGGGTACAATCCGGTACGGTCGAAGTGACCGCTATGATCGGTCAGCCCGGCCTATTTGCGGAACAACGTTCTGGTGCCACACCATTGACAGTGTGAAGAGTGTCAAGAACGGACGCGACGGCCGCACCAGGATCATCGAGGGCGCCCTCCGCCGTTTCAGCCAGGACGGCGTGTCCGCCACCACCCTGGCCAGCCTCCGCGAGGAAAGCGGCGTCAGCGTCGGCAGCTTCTACCACCACTTCGCCAGCAAGGAGCACGTCTTCGGCGTGCTGTACGGCGAGATCCTCGACGCTTACCAGAAGGAATTCCTCGCCGAGCTGGTCCGCCACGACGACGCCAAAGCCGGCATCGAGGCGATCGTGGCCTTCCACATGCGCTGGGCCGGCGAGCATCCCGAGAAGGCCCGGCTGCTCATCAGCGAGCGCCCGCCGCGCAAGCACGAGCCGGGCGGCGCCGAGGTGGCCGAGGCGCGGCGCGCGTTCTTCAAGCAGGTCTCCGACTGGTGGCGGCCGCACATGAAGAACGGGCTCCTGCGGCCCGTGCACGCCACCATGTGCTACGTGCTGTGGCTCGGTCCCGCGCAGGAGATGTGCCGGCTGTGGTTCGCGGGGGCGCACACGCCGACCGAGGAAGAGATCAAGGACCTGGGCGAGGCGGCCTGGCAGAGCCTCCGCCAGCGCTCCTGAACCGTTCCTGCTCCATGCGGGGTCGCGCCGCGAAGGGTCCGGCATGCGGGTGAGGGTCAGGTACGGCGTACCGGCTCCGTCGCAGGCGGGGCCGCGGTGCAGGCGGGACGCCGTATTGGAACGTGCCAGATCGAGCGGTCGAGAGTGATGTCGAGGCGCATGTCGCGCCGCCTCCGGCGCAGCCCTGGCACGCGTACGCGGTCGTGCACGTCGAACCTGCCGCCGCTCGGATAGCCGAAACCCAGCTCGCCCGGCAGCACCCGCATGTCGTCACGGTTGCCGCAGCGCGGGCAGGTCCATGAGACGAGGTCCAAGCCGCGGTCGTAGTCGGAGCAGGCGCTGAAGTACTCGTCGGGCCGGAACGTCGCATCACAAGCCAGGCAGGGCAGCAGCATGGGCCTGCTCCAGGGGGTGGTAAGTGCTTGCCTCTCCAGAGATATCGCGAGTCCCTTGTCCCACGCTTGCAGAACGCTTGACCTCAAAGTAACAGTGTGAACACTGTCGGTGTCGATTCATGTGGATGTGTCCACGGTGAAAGGATGGTCAGGTGGAACGACTGCGCCATCATCTCCTCGACACCGGTTACACGATCGACGGCGTTCGCGAGCGCCTGGGCGACACCGCCGCATCGGCACTCGCCCGCGAGGAGCTGATACCGGCCCTGCGCGCCACCGCCGACGGAGACCCGCTCGGCACGCTGATCAGGCTGTGGTGGCTGGGCGTTCCCGTGCCGGCCAAGAGCGTCGCGCCGGAGGTGCTCGAATCGGGGCTGGTCGCGGCCGACGGCGATCAGGTCACCGCGACCGTGCACCTGCAGCCGTGGGAGACCGGCGGCTACCTCGTCTCCGACAGGAAGGTACGTCCCGGCGACCCCGCGCTGCGGCCCGACCACGTGGTCGGCGCCGGGGGAGCGTCGGCCAACCTGGCCCAGCTCGTCACCCGCCGCCCGGTGGGCAGCGCGCTCGACCTCGGCACCGGCTGCGGGGTGCAAGTGCTGCACCTCGCCGGGCGGGCGGAGCGCATCACCGCCACCGACGTCAACCCGCGCGCGATCGAGCTGGCCCGGCTGAGCTGGAAGCTGTCGGGGATCTCCGAGGTGGACGCGCGGGTGGGCTCGATGTACGAGCCGGTCGAGGGCGAGCGGTTCGACCTGGTGGTGAGCAACCCGCCGTTCGTGATCGCGCCGCGGCGCGCGGGACGGCTGACCTACCGCGAGTCGGGCGCGTCCGGCGACGACTTCTGCCGCGACCTCATCCGCCGCACGCCCGCCTTCCTCAACCCCGGCGGCCAGGCGCATTTCCTGGCCAACTGGCTGCACGTCGCGGGCGAGGACTGGTGTGACCGGGTGGGCGGCTGGCTGCGCGAGACCGGCTGCGACGCCTGGGTGGTGCAGCGCGACGTGCAGGACCCGGCCGAGTACGTCGAGCTGTGGCTGCGCGACGCGGCCGAGCAGGGCACCCCCGCCTACGCCGAGCACTACGACCGCTGGCTCGCCTGGTTCGAGGAGCAGCGGGTCGAGGGCGTCGGGTTCGGCTGGATCACGATGCGCAACTCCGGCACGCTCGACCCCGTCGTACGCGTCGAGCACCTGGCGCACCAGGTAGCGCTTCCTGTCGGCGACTACGTGGACGGGGTGATCGACGCGATCGCGTCGGCGCACCGGGCCCAGGGCCTTGAGTCGGCGAAGCTGCGCACCGCCGACGGCCTGCTGGACGAGCGCATCGGCCTGCCGGGCGCGGAGGACCCGATGAAGATCGTGCTGCGCCAGACGCAGGGGCTGCGCCGCAGCAGGGAGGTCGGCACGGTGGAGGCCGCGCTGGCCGGCGTGTGCGACGGCGAGCTCGCGCTGGGGCCGCTGCTCAACGTGATCGCCGAGCTGGTCGGAGACGGCGAGATCCCGAACGCCGACGCGCTCAGGCCGCTCATCGCCGAGGGGTACTTCCTGCTTTGATCCGGCGTTGATTCGACGTTGACCCCGGGGGTGGAGGCTCTGGGGCATGGCACGGGCCTGGGGGGTTCGAGGGCCGTGTCAGGTCCGGCCGGTCGTCTTAGTGAGGCGGCAGGCCGCCGCGCGGAGCATCCGGATGACCGGGCCCCCTAGCGACGCGTGATGGCCGGAGATGGCCGGCCGGGCTGAACTCCATCGATCACGAGCTTCTTCGTGGCACCCCTAAGGACAGCCTTGATCAACCATGTGTGGATGACACGTCTGGACGACGAGCTGTACTCAGGACTCGACGACGGAATCGGCGCCGCTCCTGAAGCCGGGCTTGTCCGGAACATCGGTGGGGACATCGGGAGGGAAGCTGTCGAGCATGGCCTTCAGATCGCCGGCCTCGGGCGCGCCGAGCCGGGTGAAGATCTCGAAGGCTCGGCGTAGGCAGTCGCGGCTGCGCGGGATGTTGCCGAGGCCGCGCAGCGCCTTGCCGAGCACGGTGAGCGACAGCGCCTCGCCGTACGGGTGGCCGATGTCACGGGAGACCACCAGGGCCTCCTCCGCGTGGCGCACGGCCTCGGGGTAGCGCTCGGCGGCGATGAACGTCTCGGCCAGGCGGGAGCACACCCGCTGCTCCCAGACGCGCTGCTTGCTGGCGCGGAAGAAGGCCAGGCACTCGGCGTGGTGATGGACGGCCTCGGTGAGCCGGCCGACCCGCGACAGGACGATGCCGAGGTGGTAGCGGGCGCGGGCGGTGCCGGCCCCGAGCCCATCTCGGTGAAGATGGCCAGTCCCTTCTCCGCCGCGGCGATCGCGTCGTCGGGGCGGCCGAGACCCAGGTGATCGCGGGCGGAGTAGCTGAGCACCAGCGCCTCGCCGGCCGGTACGTCGTTGTCGCGGTAGAAGCGCATCGCCTCGTCGAAGAACGCCAGCGCCTCGGTGTGGCGGCGCTGCCTGCCGACGACGACGGCCAGCGCGTTGAGCACCTCGCCGGTGACGATCTTCTCTTTGCGGGCGACCGACAGCTCGTGGACGACCCTGAAGTGCTCTTCGGCCTCCTTGAGCCGGTTGGCGGCGAACAGCACCCGGCCGAGCACGTACCTGGCGCGCAGCTCGCTGCCCTGGTCGCCGTTCTTCAGCGCGGCGGCGAGCACGGCGCGGGTGCTCTGGTCGAACTCGCGCGTGTGGGTGCCCGACTCCAGCAGCGGCTCCATGGCCACCAGCAGGTCGGCGGCGGGCAGCAGGTCCTCTTCCGTGCGCGCGCAGGCGGCGGTCTGGTGGATGGTGGCGAACAGCGAGTCGCCCTCGGCGATGAGCCAGGCCACCGCCTCGTCCACGGTGCTGAACGTGCGGCCGGTGCCGATCACGACGAGGTTGGCCGAGATCATGCTGCCCTCGTACGCCAGCGCGTGCGCCGACTGCGCCGAGGCCAGGTAGAAGCCGAGCAGGCGGCGCAGGGCCAGCGAGCGGTCCTCGGGGCGCTCGGTGCGTTCCAGCTCCCGACGGGCGAAGAGCTTGAGCAGGTCGTGGAAGCGGTAGCGGCCGGGGGCGGGCGCTTCGAGCAGGCTCGCGTCCACGAGCGATTCGAGCACCTCCTCCGTCTCCAGCGCGTCGGAGGCCAGCACGGCGGCGGCCGCCCCCGCGGAGATGTGGGGGCCGTTCGACAGCGACAGCAGCCGGAACGCGCGGGCCTGCACGGGGGTGAGCTGCCCGTAGCCGAGCGCGAACGTCGCCTCCACGGCGAGGTTGCCCACCCGCAGCTCGTCGAGGCGGCGCTGCTCGTCGGCCAGCCTGGGCACCAGCGAGGCCACCGTCCACGAGGGGCGCGCGGCCAGGCGGGCGGCCACGATGCGGACGGCGAGCGGCAGGAAGCCGCAGGCGGCGACCACGTCCATGGCGGCGCCGTGCTCGGCCGAGACGCGCTCGGCGCCCGCGACGGCGGAGAAGAGCTGCAGCGCCTCGTCCGGCTCCATGACGTCGAGGTCGATGAGCCGGGCGCCGGGCAGGTCGGCGAGCTTGCCCCGGCTGGTGACGATGGCCGCGCAGCCCGGCGAGCCCGGCAGCAGCGGGCTGACCTGGCCGGCGTCGCGGGCGTTGTCGAGCAGCACGAGGATGCGGCGCTCGGCCAGGATCGAGCGGTAGAGCGCGGAACGTTCCGCAAGACCGTCGGGGATGACGTCCGGCGGGATGCCGAGCGCGCGCAGGAACCCGCCGAGCGCCGACTCCGGCGCGGTCGGCTCGTCGCTGTAGCCGCGCAGGTCGGCGTAGAGCTGCCCGTCGGGGAAGACGTCGGTGAGCAGGTGCGCGACGTGTACGGCGAGCGTGGTCTTGCCGACGCCGCCGATGCCCGAGATGGCCGCGACCGGCACGCCCTCGGCCGCCGACTGGGCCGAGAGCATCGTCCGCAGGCGTATCGCGACCTCCTTGCGTCCGGTGAAGTCGTTGACGGCGGCGGGGAGCTGTGCGGGCCTGGGCAGCTCGGGCGCGGCGGGCTGATCGTCCTCGGCGGCGGGCGGCTCCTCGGCGGTGACCGCCTCCGCGCCGGGCCTGACGGGAGCGGCGAGTGTGGGGTCGGCGGCGAGTATGCGCTGGTGCAGCGAGGTCAGCTCAGGGCCGGGCTCGATGCCCAGCTCGTCGATGAGCGCCTCGCGGGTCTCGGTGAAGACGTTGAGCGCGTCGCCCTGCCGGCCGCAGCGGTAGTAGGCGAGCATGAGCTGGGCGCGCAGGCGCTCGCGCAGTGGGTGCTCGGCGGTCAGCGCGATCAGCTCAGAGACGATCTTGGCGTGCTCGCCCAGCTCCAGGTCCACGTCCATGAGGGTCTCGATGACGCTGATGCGCCGCTCGATCAGGCGGTCGCGCTGGTGCTCGGCGTACGGGCCGACGGTGCCGGCCAGCGGCTCGCCCTCGAACAGGTCGAGCGCCTCGCGCAGCTCGCGGGCGGCCTCGGCGAGCCGGCCCGCCTTGCGCGCCTTCTCGGCCAGCGCGACCAGGCGCTCGAAGCGGGTCAGGTCGAGCGAGTCCTCCGGCAGGCGCAGCGCGTAGCCCCCTCCGATGGAGGTCAGCAGCTCGGGGCGGGAGCGGGCGGGCCTGCCTGGTTCGAGCACCGTGCGCAGGCGTGAGACGTACGTGCGCAGCGCTCCGAGTGCGCGCGGCGGGGCCTCCTCGCCCCAGACGGCGTCGATCATCTCCTGAGGGGTGACGGCGTGGCCCTCGCGCAGCAGCAGCATGCCGAGGATGGAACGCTGCAGCGGAGTGCCGAGGTCGAGTTCCTGGCCGTCATGCCAGGCGCGGACAGGACCGAGCACGGCGAACCGCAGCCCGCCTTCGCCGCTCTGACCAGCCATGCCGTTCGTCTCCCAGCCAGCGAGATGATTTGTTGCCAAATGATAAGTCCATCGTTCTTTGACCACCTAGATCCAGACAGATCCGTTCATTCGCCCGTTGATCCGTCGTCAATCAGGTGTTGAACTCGCCCCTGAATGCTGAGAACCGGTGACGCGGGCACGCATCGCGGGGGCGTGTGTCTTACAGAGTGCGGGCAGGGCCGGAAAAATACCGGCCCCGCCCGGAAATTTCGGGCGGGGCCATGGGCGGACGGTTTCAGGCTGCCTCGACCAGACCGAGCCTCGTGCGCAGCCGGTCGCGCACGGCCGGCCATTCAGAGTTCAGGATCGAGTAGAAGGCGGTATCTCGGACCGTATTGTCGGCGCCCCGGCTGTCCGCTCGCCGCACCCCGTCGAAGTGTGCGCCGAGGGCCTCGATGGCGGCCCGGGATCTGGTGTTGCGTACGTCGGCCTTCAGCGTGATGCGGTGGACGTTCCAGTCGTCGAAGGCGTGCGAGAGCAGCAGGTATTTGCTCTCCCGGTTGACCCCGGTGCCCTGGGCGCTCGCGCCCAGCCAGGTGTAACCGATGTCCGCCACGGACGGGATGTCGCCCACCGCACCTCGCGTACCCGGTGGCCAGGGCATGGGGCCCTGCCAGTACTCCAGGTTCATGAGACGGGTGGCACCGACCACGCGGTCGGTGTTGAGCCACCGGATGGCGAAGGGCAAAGAGCGGCCCTCCGCCTGCTCAGCCATGGCCGCCTCCACGTAGGAGACCACCTCGTCCCTGCCGTTCGGGACGCGAGTGAAGGCGTAAGTGGAACGGTCTTCACTCGCCGCGGCGACCAGGTCATCGACCGCCGCGAGGCTGAGAGGCTCCAGGCGCACGAAGCGCCCGGACAGGGTGACAAGAGCGGGCATGAGCACATGATGGAGGCTGGTGGGCACCCCTGTGACCAGGCTTTCGCGCAGGAACTTTCCGCCGCTGTGACGGCCATGGTGTTTCCGCAGGTCAGAGGCCCCTTTTGGGGGAGGGTAAACCCGCTCTTGGGGAAAGATTCGCCTAACCGTGACATGGGGCGGTGACGAACGCCGGATGCGGCCGGCTCACCGCGCCGTGACGGACCAGGGCCAGCTCTTTCAGCCCCGTCGACAGGAAGTCGAGATTGTCGGCTATCCACGGCAGCCGGAGCGGGTCCGGGCTGTGCAGAGCGGCCTCACGCTGCTCGGCGGTGTCGCCGTAGAGCAGGCTCACCGCGACGCGCACGCGGGCGGCCGAGGGGTCGTCGCCGAACGCGTGACCCGGCAGGACGCCGATGCCGTGGTTCTCCAGCAGGATCTTGGTGATCTCGGCGGAGCCGCCGAGCCTGAGGTGGCCGAGGTCGGGATAGAGGTAGAAGCCGCCCTGCGGGACGGGCGCCTCGGCGCCGATCTCCGCGAAGCGCTCGTGCACGGCCCTCGCCAGCGTGCCGTGCAGGCGGCGGCTGCGGGCGATGCGCTCGGTCAGCTCGGGCGGGTCGCTGAAGGCGTAGGTCGCGGCCTCCTGGACCGGCGCAGCGGGGGCGGACCAGATCTCGCTGGCCACCGCGAGCAGGTTCCTGCGCAGGGCGCCGTTCTCCGGCAGCCGGGCCACGCCGATCCGCCAGCCGCCCAGCGCGAGGCTCTTGCTCAGTCCGGTCGTGATGATCGTGCGCTCGGGCGCCAGCTCCGCCGGGGAGGTGTAGGTCAGGCCGGGCTCGTGCACGAGGTCGCGGTAGATCTCGTCGGAGATGATCGTCAGGTCGAGCTCGCGGGCGACCTGGGCCAGGCGGGCCACCGTCTCGGGAGTGGCCAGCCGGCCGGTCGGGTTGTCGGGCAGCGTCACCAGCACCGAGCTGACGGTCCTGCCGCGCGACCTGGCGCTGCGCACCTCGGCCGCCACCACGTCGGGATCGGGCACACCGCCCTCTCCCGGTGGTGCGGGCACCAGGATGGGACGCGATCCCACGAGGTCGGCCTGCGCGGCGTAGCTCACCCAGCTGGGCACGGGCAGAACGATGTCACCGCCGATCGCCAGCAGCAGGCCGTACAGCAGCGACTTGCTGCCGGGGCCGCAGACGACCATGTCGGAGTCGGTGGTCAGCCCCCGTCGTGTCCAGTAGCCCGCCGCCGCGGCGCGCAGTCCGGACGCCCCCGCGACCGGCCCGTAGCCGTTGCGTTCTGATGCGGCGGCCAGCTTGTCGCGCAGCGCCGGGTGGACGGGCAGACCTGCCTCGCCGAAGGCCAGGTGCAGCACGCGTTCCCCGGCGCGCCGTCTTCGTTCGATGTCCTCGTTGGCCGCCAGAGTGGCGGACAGGGTCACGGTCATGTTTGTCACGTTCCCAGGGTGATTGGATGAAGGCATCAGCACAAGCGAGGCTTTTCGTGGGTAGGCATAAGGAAGTCTGATGCTCGAATTGAGACGTTTGGTCCTGATCTGCGAGTTCGCTAGGAAGGGCAGCATCGCGGCGGCGGCGGAGTCGCTGGGCTACAGTCCATCGGCCGTCTCCCAGCAGCTGGCCGCGCTCGAACGCGAGACCGGCACCGCCCTCATCGACAGGACCGCGCGCAGCGCCGAGCTGACCGACGCGGGCCGCCGCCTCGTCATGCACGCCGAGCGCATCCTGTCGATGGTCGAGGAGGCCGAGTCCGACCTGTCCGCCCACGCGGGCAAGCCGGCCGGGCGGGTCGTCGTCACCGCCTTCCCCACCGCCGCGGTGGCGTTCGCGCCCGCGCTCGCCCGCTCCTTGCGCCGCCACACCGAGCTGACGTTGCGGCTCGGTCAGAGCAGGTCGGGGCGGGGCCTGCGCGAGGTGCAGTCGGGCGAGGTGGACATCGCGCTCGTGGACGACTGGTACGGCCGCGTCCGCGACAGCGACAGCCTGCGCGTCTTCCCGCTGCTGCACGACCCGCTCGTGCTCGTCGTGCCGCGCAAGCACCGCCTGGCCGACCCCGACGTGCCCGTTGACCTGCGCGAGCTGCGCGATGAGCCGTGGATGGCCACGCCGGACGGTGAGCCCTCGCGTCTGGCCGTGGACCGGTTGCTCGTCGACGTGGGCGGCACCAGGCCGAGCCCGTGGGAGTTCGAAGGTCTCGGGACCATCCTGTCGCTCGTCGCCAAGGGCATCGGCATCGCCGCCGTACCCGCGCTCGCTTTGGCCGCCGGGGTGCGGGGGCTGGCCGTGCGGCAGTTCCCCGGCAACCCGGTGGGCCGCGACGTGCACGCCGTCGCCCGCGGCTCCAGCGTGCACCGGCCGTCGGTGTCGGTGACGCTGCGGGCCATCCACGTGGCCGCCCGCCTGATCGCCGCCGACCTTGAGCCGGTCAGCCTGGCCGAGCGCTCCCGCACCGACCAGCCGCCGCTCGACGGGCTCGACGTCCGCGTGAGCTCGGCCAAGCACGTGGCCGGGCGGCAGTTCGGCGAGTGACCCTCGATCGTTCGGTCCGCCTGGGGCGCGCGATCGCGGTAGCGTCTGCGGCCATGGCGCCTACGTACGAGATCGAGCGACTCCTGCTCTCCCAGCCAAGCACGCGCACGGTCGCGGGCGTCGACGAGGTGGGCCGCGGCGCCTGGGCCGGGCCCGTCCTGGTCTGCGCGGTCGTCACCGACCTGTCAGAGCCGCCCGCCGGGCTCACGGACTCCAAGCAGATCTCCGAGGCCAAGCGCGGGCCGCTGGCCGCCGAGCTGGCCGAATGGGCCGCCGGCGTCGGCTACGGCGAGGCGAGCCACCGCGAGATCGACACGCTCGGCATGACCGAGGCGCTGCGCCGGGCGGCGCGCAGGGCGCTCGAGGCCCTGCCGGTACGCCCCGACGCGGTGATCCTCGACGGCAAGCACGACTACATCGGAGCGCCGTGGCCGGTGCGGCTCGAGGTCAAGGGGGACGCGGCCAGCATCTCGGTCGCCGCGGCCTCCGTCCTCGCCAAGGTGCGGCGCGACGCCTACATGGCCTCGCTCGGCTGCGACGAGTACGGCTTCGCGGAGAACGCGGGCTACCCCTCGCCCGCGCATCAGGAGGCGCTGGCACGGCTGGGACCCACCCAGCACCACCGGCTCTCCTGGTCATACCTTGACGAGCTGCCCCAATGGCGGCATTTGAAGCATCACCGCGACCCGCTCGTCGGAGAAGGCCAGGTCAGCCTCTTCGGCTGAGGGGTCCGCGCGCCGGCTCTCCGGCTGAGTGTTCGCCCGGGGTGGGCCGA
Organism: Nonomuraea fastidiosa; assembly: GCF_042751225.1. Taxonomy (NCBI): domain Bacteria; kingdom Bacillati; phylum Actinomycetota; class Actinomycetes; order Streptosporangiales; family Streptosporangiaceae; genus Nonomuraea; species Nonomuraea fastidiosa. The sequence goes on along the minus strand of NZ_CP170570.1, from coordinate 2,938,807 downwards.
GCGTTCGCGTGAGGTGGAGCGGGCGCCGGCGGCGCGTGGTGTGCGGAGCGTTTTCGCGGTGCGTGGGTCCGCTCCGGGTGTGAGGCGCCCTGCTGGGGTGAGATGCGTTCCGGGTGTTCGCCCGGCGTGGGCAGGTGTCGCTGCGCGGGGCGGGTGTGGGCGGGCTCCGCATGTCGGCCCGCATACGCGCCCTGGCATCGGTCATCATTCCGAGCATGCGGATCGGGATCTTTGTCGTCGCGGGGCTGTTCCCCGGGCGGGAGGCCGGGCGGGTGCTGGCCGACGCCGTCGAGTGGATCGTCGCGGCGGAGGAGGCGGGGTTCGACGACGCGTGGATCGCCGAGCACCACTTCATGCCGTACGGCGTGTGCCCGTCGCCCACCACGCTGGCCGCCGTCGCGGCGGGACGTACCAGCCGCATCGGGCTGGGCACGGCCGTGAGCGTGCTGTCCACGCAGCATCCCGTGGCGCTCGCCGAGCAGGCGGCGGTGCTGCACCACCTGTCGGGCGGGCGGTTCACGCTCGGCGTCGGCAGGGGCGGGCCGTGGGTGGACCTCGAGGTGTTCGGCACCGGACTCGAACGGTTCGAGCGGGGCTTCGGCGAGTCGCTCGACCTGCTGCTCGCCGCCCTGTCGGATGGGCGGGTCTCGGCGGACGGCGAGTTCTTCCGCTTCCGCGAGGTGACGATGGTGCCGCAGGCGCGGATGCGGCCGGTCGTCGCCTGCACCTCTGAGCCGACCGTGCGGCTGGCGGCCGAGCGCGGGCTGCCCATGCTGCTCGGGCTGCACATCGGAGACGACGAGAAGGCCGCCATGGTCGAGCGCTACCGCGCCTTCGGCGGGCCGCCGGTCGAGCACGTGGCGGCGGGGGTGGCGTACGTGGCCGACTCGACGATCGGGGCGGCGCACGAGCTCATGCGTACGATGCCGGCCTGGCTGGGGCCCGGCCTCGCCGGATACGAGCCGGTGGACGATCGGCCACGGCCGCACCGCGACGTGGACGACTACGTCGAACTGCTCACGAAGATCCACCCGGTCGGGTCGCCCAAGCACTGCGCCGACACCCTGCGCCGGACCTCGGAACGCACCGGCATCGAGCACTTCGTGCTGCTGGTGGAAGGGCTCGGCGAGCACCGGCGGACGCTGGAGAACATCAGCCGGTTCGGCGCCGAGGTGCTGCCGCTGCTCCGCGACCATTGACCGCGGACGCGGCTCGCTCCGCCTCTGTGCGGCTTGCACCGCCCTTTGCGCGGCTTGCACCGCCCTCTGTGCGGCTCGCACCGCCCGCTGTCCGGCCGCTTCGTTTCCGAGCGGTGTGGCGCGCGGGCCGCCGGCCGGCGAGCCGGGGAGCCGGCTCGCCGGAGGAAGCTCAGCAGTCGACGAGCTCCGGTTTCTGGTTGAGGATCTGCGCGCGCGGGGTGACGAAGTCGGCCAGCGCCTTCGTGGCCGTCGGGTCGAAGACGGCGACCCGGTGGCAGTTCTGGAAGGCCAGGCGCACGCCGTAGTGGCGCTCAAGCGCGCCGCGCATCGAGTCGCTCGCCATGCAGCGCAGGAGCTGGCCGCGTGCCTCTTCCGACGGCGGCGGCACCTGGTTGTCGGCGAACTCGGCCCCGCTCTGCTCACGCTGCTTGACCAGGTCGCTGATCAGCGACCACGCGTACGGCAGCGAGTCGCGGACGCAGGCGAGGAACGCCTCGTCGTCCACCTCACCGGCTTTGGCCTGGTCGAGCAGATCGTTCGGAACGGTCAGCGACATGCTGTCTCCTCTCGGATGGGCTCAAATCGGACGTTAGATCGCTGGAGCGGGCATGCTCCAGAGCCTTGACCGGCACAGTCATGTGGTCGTGGGGCCGTAGACGAAGTCGGGGTCGATCTGCTCGGCCAGGTCGCGGCCGGTGCGGGCGTTGCCCCACGCCTCGGCGTTGCGCAGGTGGAACTCGATGGTCTGGCGGCCGAACTTCGCCCAGTCTTTCTGCTGCTCGTCGAGGGTCTTGCGGAGCAGCGCGAGCGCGTCGGCGTTGGCCGGCTCGAGGTCGTCGAGAGTGAAGTGGCGGCCCTGCTCCAGCGCGCGGACGGCGGCGGAGTGCTCCATCCAGGTAAGGAGATCGTCACCTACGTGCTCGCGCAGGAACTCGACGTCGGACTCGTTGTGCACCTTGTTGCCGACCACGGCCAGGGCGACGTCGTACTGGGCCGCGTAGTCGCGGTATTGGCGGTAGACGCTGACGCCCTGCCGGGTCGGCTCGGCCACCAGGAACGTCAGGTCGAAGCGGGTGAACAGGCCCGAGGCGAAGGAGTCGGCGCCCGCCGTCATGTCGACGACGACGTACTCGCCGGGGCCATCGATCAGGTGGTTGAGCAGCAGCTCGACGGCGCCGACCTTGGAGTGGTAGCAGGCCACGCCCAGGTCGTCCTCGCTGAACGGGCCGGTGGCGAGCAGGCGCACGCCGTCGGGGGTGGTCAGGCCGTAGGGGTCGGTGAGCAGGTCTTCGAAGTCGAGCAGGGTGGAGCCGCGGCCCGGAGGGGTGGTCTTGACCATGGCGTCGGCGGACGGGATGCGGGGGTTGGTGCCGCGCAGCCGGTCTTTGATCTCGGTGAGGTGGGCGCCCAGCGGCTCGGGCTGGCGGTCCAGGCCGAGCACCAGGGCGAGGTGCTGGTTGATGTCGGCGTCCATGGCGACCACCGGGGCGCCCTGACCTGCCACGTGCCTGGCGAACAGGGCAGAGATCGTCGTCTTGCCGCTTCCGCCCTTTCCGACGAACGCCACTCTCACGGGATGCTCCAAGAATGATGATGAAAACCGTTTCCAGTTGCGGTGGTCATCATCATGCCACAGCGCGTGAAGGTTGAGAGCCCTTTTTCGGCTGCGCCGGGCGAGTGGCGGGCGAGTGGCCGAGTGCGTCGCTGGGGGTTGTGGGGGTACGCGGCTTATCGGCGGGGACGTGCTGCTCGCCAGCGGGCGCGCGGGCTGCTCACCGGCGGACGTGGGCAGCTCGTCGTCGGACGCAGGCTGCTCACCGGCGGGCACGGCGTCTCACTGGCGGGCACGGCGCGTCTCGCCGGCGGGCACGGGCGTCTTGCCGGCGGGTGCGGCGCGCCACGCCGGCGGTGGTAGCGCGCCTTATCGGCGGGCCGGGGCGTGAGGGCGCCCGCTGGCGGCGATGTGCCATCGCCGGCGGCGATCTGCCATCGCCGGCGGGCCGGGGCGCTCGCCCGTCCGAAGGCGCTCACCGGTCCGAGCCTGCAACCGGCCGGAGTGGCTCACCGGTCCGAGCCTGCAACCGGCCGGAGTGGCTCACCGGTCCGAGCCTGCAACCGGCCGGAGTGGCTCACCGGTCCGAGCCTGCAACCGGCCGGAGGGGCCCACCGGTCCGAGCTTGCAGTGGCCCAAGGCGCTCGCCTGCCTGAGCCGCGCAGTGGCCCCACTCGCTCTTGGTGCGAGACGCGTGGCGGTGGGGTGGTGGGCTTTCGCCGACGCGCTCACCGGGGCCCGTGGCTCGCCGGGGCCCGGGACTCACCAGAGCCCCAGGGGCTCATCGGCGATCGGGGAGGGCCTACTGGCAGGCGGTGTCCAGGGTGAGGGGGTCGTCCTGGGCGGGGGTGGTGGTGGCGGTGGGGGCGTGGGCGGTCGCGGTCGTGGTCGAGGCGGGCGGGTCGAGCGCTTCCTTGACCTTGCGGCGGATGAGGTACCAGTCCGGGTACGCGGTGTTGATCAGCGGCGGCACGAAGCTCAGGCTGCGGATCTTGGCGTTCTTGACCTTGCCGGCCAGGTCGATGACGGCGGGCAGCAGGTCCTGGGGGAGGTCGGTGGAGATGGCGCGCTTGGTGGCGGCGGCGAGGCGTTCGAAGCTGTTCAGCACCGTCACCGGGTCGGCCTGCTTGGCGACGGCGTTGAGCAGGCACTTCTGGCGGCCCATGCGGACGTAGTCGTCGCTGTCGGTGCGCGAGCGGCCGAACCAGAGCGCCTCCTGGCCGGAGAGCTTGCGGGTGCCGGCGGGCAGCAGGCCCTCGCGGTACTTGCCGTACACGATGGGGGCCTTGATCGTGACCTGCACGCCGCCCATGGCGTCGATGATCTCGGCGAAGCCCTTCATGTCCACCATGGCGTAGTAGCTCACCGGGATGCCGAGGATGTCGCTGACAGTGGCCTTCAAAAGGGTGGATCCGCGCTTGCCCGCCGCCACGCCGGGCACCATCTCGGGGTGATCCTCGGCGTACTGGTAGATCTCGTTGAGCAGCCCCGGCGTGTCTGGGCCGCTGCCGGTGAAGCCGTACGGGAAGAGGTCCCTGGCCGGGCCGGCGGGCAGCGGCACCCGCTGCAGGTTGCGCGGCAGGCCGAACAGCACGGTGGCGCCGGTCTCCACGTCCACGCTGGCCACGGTGATGCTGTCGGTACGCACCCCCGGACGCCCCGGCGCGGCGTCACCGCCGAGCAGCAGGAAGTTGACCCGCTCCGCACCGTTCCACGGGTCCTGGGCGAGCACGGGCGCGGTGGTGCTGCTGGGCGTGAAGAGCGTGTTGACGACGTCGCGGGACAGGTAGGCGAGGCGGGTGGCGTACACGGTGGGCGCGAGGATGAGCGCGCACAGCGCGACCGTCAGCGTGGTGCTGAAGAAGCGGCCGACGGTGTCGGAGCGCTCGGGCCGGACGAGGAGCCACGACCACACGATCACGCCGGTCCAGGCCAGGGCGATCACCGCGACCCCGGCGGTGAGCCAGGACAGCCAGTAGGGCTGCACGGCCAGCGAGAGCAGGTGGGTGCTGAACGCGGTGAACACGGTCAGCACGCCGGCCAGCATCAGCACGTACGCGGCCATCAGCGCCAGCCCTGTTCTGCGGCGCTCCACGGCGAGGTGGGCGACGCCCCACAGCAGTGTCGAGGCCACCGTCAGCGCGAGGCTCGCGCCGAGTCCGAAGCGTCGATTTGCTCCCGTCATGCCTGGTCAAACCCCCATAGACGGCCCATCCCAGCAACGGTAGTAATGCTCCGCTCCGGGCCCTTGGCGCGAAAGGGAAGAGTTGCTTCAAATACCAGTCAAGCGAAACTTGAGATATAACTTGAGTGTGCGCAAGCGACACGGTCGTTACGGTTTCGACGCGCCGTGGCCCCTGGTGGGCCTCTTCCTGGGCGCGATCTTGTTGCTGGCCCTCGCGGTGATCTCGTTCGTCGTCGACGTCGCCGCCGCGGGCGTCGCGTTCACCTTCGGCGGGCTTTACACGCTGGCCAGCGCGTTCAGCTACCTCTACACGACCAGGCGCGGCAAGTTCGCGGTCTGGGACGAGGAGCTGCGGCGGCTGCGCGGCGACGAACGGGTGCTCGACCTCGGCTGCGGCCGGGGCGCGGTGCTGCTGACGGCCGCCAGACGGCTGACCGACGGCGGCCGGGCGACCGGCGTCGACCTGTGGCTCTCGAAGGACCAGACGGGCAACACCGAGGCCGCGGCCAGGGCCAACGCCGAGGCGGAAGGCGTCGCCGACCGGGTGGACCTGGTCACCGGCGACCTGCGCGACCTGCCCTTTCGCGACGACGGCTTCGACGTCGTGCTCTCCGGCCTGGCGCTGCACAACATCCCGTCGGCCGAGGGCCGCGCGCAGGCCGTGCGCGAGGCGTACCGGGTGCTGCGGCCCGGCGGGCTCATGCTGCTCGCCGACTTCCAGCACGCCCCCGACTACGAGCAGACGCTGCGCGACCTCGGCGTGATCGACGTGCGGCGGCGCGATGCCGGGTGGCGCTACTGGTACGGCGGTCCCTGGTTCGCCACCACGATCGTCGAGGCCAGGAAGCCGACCGGATAGAAATTCCGCTCACCGGGTAGCGACGTGACCTTATGAGCGACGTTGAAACCGGCACCATCACCACGAAGGTGCCCGCCCGGCTTGATCGGCTGCCATGGTCCCGCTGGCATTGGATGATCGTCATCGGCCTCGGCACCGTGTGGATCCTCGACGGGCTCGAGGTCACGATCGTCGGTAACCTCTCGGCGCGGCTCGCCACGCCAGGCAGCGGCCTCGACATCACACAGGCGCAGGTGGCGGGTACGGCGGCCGCGCTCTACGTCGCGGGCGCGTGCTCGGGAGCGTTGTTCTTCGGCTGGCTGACCGACAGGTTCGGCCGCAAGAAGCTGTTCATCATCACGCTGGTCGTCTATCTGGTGGCGACGCTGCTGACCGCGCTCTCCTTCAGCGCGTGGTGGTTCTTCCTGTTCCGGTTCATCACGGGGTTCGGCATCGGCGGCGAGTACGCGGCCATCAACTCCGCCATCGACGAACTGATCCCGAGCCGGCATCGAGGTCGCATCGACATCATCATCAACGGCAGCTACTGGCTCGGTGCGGCGGGCGGCGCGCTGCTGACCGTGCCGCTGCTCAACGACCTGCCGGTCAACATCGGGTGGCGGGTCGCGTTCGGTCTGGGCGTGGTGCTGGGTCTGGCCATCCTTCTGGTACGCCGCAACGTGCCGGAGAGCCCGCGCTGGCTGTTCATCCACGGCAGGGACCGCGAGGCCGAACAGCTCGTCGACGACGTCGAGCGCCAGATCGGCCGGGACGACCTGCCGGAGCCCGACAAGGCGATGACCATCCACCAGCGCAAGTCGATCGGGTTCGTCCGGATCGCGCACACCATGGTCGCGCTCTACCCCAAGCGCACGGTGCTGGGGCTGTCGCTCTTCATCGGGCAGGCGTTCCTCTACAACGCCATCACCTTCGGGTACGCGCAGATCCTGTCCACGTTCTTCGGCATCGACACCTACACGGGTTACTACTTCGCGGTCATCGCGCTCGGCAACTTCTTCGGCCCGCTGCTGCTCGGCCACCTCTTCGACACGATCGGCAGGATTCCGATGATCTCGGCCACGTACATCGGGTCGGGGGTGCTGCTGCTGGGCACGGCGTGGCTGTTCAACGAGGGCGCGCTGACGGCGGTGACGCTGACTGCGTGCTGGTCGGTGGTGCTGTTCGTGGCCTCGGCGGGGGCGAGCTCGGCGTACCTGACGGTCAGCGAGATCTTCCCCATGGAGACCAGGGCCATGGCCATCGCGTTCTTCTTCGCCATCGGTACGGCGGCGGGCGGCATCGCCGGTCCGCTGGTGTTCTCCTCGCTGGTGGAGAGCGGGGTGCCGGGGGACACGGCGCTGGCGTTCACCATCGGCGCGCTGATCATGATCGCGGGCGGGCTCGTGGAGCTGTTCCTGGGCGTGAAGGCGGAACGCAAGGGGCTGGAGGACATCGCCGCGCCGCTCTCGGCCGCGGAGACCACGAAGGCCGTCTGACGGCGGGGATGGTCGGCACGGCGGGTGTGGTGGTGCGGTTCGTGTGACGGCGGGTGTGGTGGTGCGGTTCGTGCGACGGCGGGCGCGGTGGCGCGGGCGGCGTGTGAGCGGGGTGTCGTCGCGCGTGGCCGTTTCCCGGCGAAATAGGGGATGCTGGACATCGGTTTCGCCGGGTGTGGGAGGGCAGCGCGTGAAGGGGGAGCTCTACCTCGTGGTCTGCGCCGCGGGCGCGGCCTCCGAGGTCGGCAGGTTCGTCGGCATGGCGCAGGACGACGGCTGGGAGGTGCAGGTCGTGGCCACGCCGTCGGCGCTCGACTTCATCGACGTGCCGGCCCTCGAACGCCAGACCGGGCGGCCCGTGCGCAGCCGCTACCGCAAGCCGCACGAACCCAAGCCGCCCAGGGCCGACGCGTTCGTGGTGGCGCCCGCCACGTACAACACGATCAACAAGTTCGCGCAGGGCATCGCGGACACGTACGCGCTGGGCGTGCTGGCAGAGGCGCCTGGGCTGGGCCGGCCGGTGGTGGTGCTGCCGTTCGTCAACGAGGCGCTGTCGTCGCGCACCGCGTACCGGCGCAGCGTCCGCGACCTGCAGGCCGACGGCGTACGCTTCGTCCTCGACCGCGACGGCGACCCGTGGGAGCGGGCACTGGCCGAGCTGCGCGCGGCGACGTCCGGCTCGGCGAAGGGATGACCATGGGACCGGCCGAGCGGGTGACGCGGTGGCGCTACTACGGCGGCGCGAGTGCGCTCATCGTCGAGATCATCACGAGGGACGCGGCGGCGATCGGGCCCAGGCCGTCGGCAACGGCGGTCAGCGGCTGCTCCTCGTACCCGATGAGCGGCTCGTGGTGGCGATGACGGCGGGGGAGTACGACCGCGCGCACACCAGCGCGGTGGCCGCCCTGGACGCCGTGCTCGGCCGATAGACCGGCCGCCGCTCTCCGCGCGACCCGCCGGGTCAGAGCGGCAGGTGGGCGGTGGCGGAGCGGAAGGCGGTGACGGCCGCTCTGATGGCCGGGTGCTCGCCGTTCCCGCGTCTGAAGGCCGCGAGCGTGCGGCGGCCGAGCGGCAGAGGGGTGAGCCGGACGCCCTCCGGCGGCGCGGTGGCCGCGAGGTGCGGCACGAGCGCGACCCCCTGACCCGCGGCGGCGAAGGCGAGCACGGTGTCGAAGTCGTCGATGTGATGCCGGACGATCGGCTCGAACCCGGCCGCCTGGCAGGCCCTGATCGCCATCAGGTGGCAGAGCGTGCCGGGCTTGCCGGTGATCCAGGGGTCGTCGCGGGCGGCGGCGATCGACGGCCGGTCGGTGAGGTACATCGGCTCGCTGAACAGCGGCTCCGTCTCGATGGACGCGTCGGTGACGGGCGGGACGAAGTCGTACTCGTGCACGAGCGCCACGTCCAGCTCCCCGGCCCGCAGCGCGGCCGAGACGTCGGCGGGGTCGATCTCCGACACCATCGGCTCAAGGCCCGGGTGCGAGCCGGTCAGGTCGGCGAGCGCGGGCGGCAGCAGCACACGGGCCGCCGTGGGGAACGCGCCGATGCGCAGCGGACCCAGGGGCCCGCCGCGGGCGGCGGCGAGCGCGGCGGAGGCGCGTTCGAGCTGCTCAAGCACGGCCTGCGCATGCTCGACCAGCAGGTGACCCGCGGGCGTCAGCGTCACCGTGCGCCCGGTGCGCTCGAGCAGCGGCACCCCCGCCTCCCGTTCGAGCGCGCTGAGCTGCTGGGAGACGGCCGACGGCGTGAACGTGACCGCCTCGGCGACGGCGGCGATCGTGCCGCGCCTGGCCAGCTCGCGGAGAAGGTGCAGCTTGCGAGGATCGAGCATAAGTTCAGCTTAAGCTCGAACGAAGAAATCCGTGCTGGACCTAACGTATGGCGGGGCGGCACGCTCGAAGCATGCTGACCGGAATCCACGTACCGCTGATCACTCCCTTCGACGCCGCCGGCGCGGTGGCCGTGGACGCCATCGAGAAGCTCGGCCGCCACGTGCTCGACGAGGGCGCGTCCGGGCTGGTCGCGCTCGGCACCACCGGTGAGGTCGCGGCGCTCGACCAGGACGAGCGGGCGCGGGTGATCGAGGCGTGCGCGCGGGTCTGCGCCGAGCGGGAGGTCCCGCTGACGGTGGGCGTCACCGGCAACGACACCCGCGGCACGGCGGCGGCCCTGCGCGCGCTGCCCTCCGGGGTGAGCGCGGCGCTGGTGACCGTGCCGTACTTCCTGCGGCCCGGCGAGCGCGGCGTCATCGCGCACTTCGAGGCGCTGGCCGAGGAGTCGCCGGTGCCGCTGGTGATCTACCACATCCCGTACCGGACCGGGCAGGCCGTGAGCGCGGCCACGCTGCGGCGGCTCGCCGCGCACCCGAACATCGCGGGGGTGAAGTACGCGACGGGCGGCGTCGATCAGGACGCCGTCGATCTGCTGGGCGACGTGCCCGAGGGCTTCGCCGTGCTGGGCGGCGACGACGCGGTCATCTCGCCGATGCTGGCGCTCGGCGCGGTGGGCGGCATCCTGGCCTCCGCGCACCTGGAGACCAGGAGCTTCGCCGACCTGGTGACCGCCTGGCACACCCGGGACGTGGCACGGGCCCGCGACCTCGGGCGGCGGCTGGCCCGGCTGTCGGCGGCGCTGTTCGCCGAGCCCAACCCGACCGTCATCAAGGGCGTGCTGCACGCCCGCGGGCTCATCCCGACGCCGGACGTCCGCCTCCCGCTCGTGCCCGCAAGCCAGGAGGCGGTCACCCGCGCCGCCTCCATCCGGCTCTGACCACCTCAGCCAGGGGGCGGCACAGGCTTTCCCTCCGGTTCTGGCCGCCTCCCACCAGGGGGAGGACATCCGGCGCTTCCCCGGTTCGGGGGCGGCGGTCCTGCCACGCCGCCCCCGAACGCCGTACAGAGGTGAGGCCGTTCCGCCTGCCTGGCCGCGCGAAGCGCGAGGCCCTTCAGCGGTTCGAGCGCTCGATCGCCGAGCCGACCTCGCCCACACGGTCGGCGAGCAGGCCGAGCGCGCCGACCGCGCGCACCATCGGGTCGTCCTCGGCCCCGCCCAGCGCCTTGTCCCGCAGGTACGCGGCCTTGACCGCCGCCCAACGCTCCGCCTGAGCGGGGGTCAGCCGGCCGCGCAGCTCGGCCAGCTTGAGCAGGTTGGCCTCGGCGTCGGCGGTCAGCGTCTGCGCCTCGCCCAGATAGTGATCGTCGATCAGCGCTTCCAGCTCGGCATCGTTCATCGCGGGCACGATGCGCTCGGCCATCTTGTTCATGTTCCGGTACGACCCCTGCAGCCGATACGGCGGCTCCGTACGCGCCGAGTCCGCCTGGGCCGCCGAGGCGATGTAGGCCCGGTTGTTGGCCAGCACCACCTCCTGGACCCGGATCAGCTTGCCCAGCACGTCCAGGATCCGTTCCAGCTCGGGCTTGGTGTACGGGTGCTTGAGCTGGTCCGGCTGGACGGTGGTGTCGCCCTTGGCCAGGCGTACCAGCAGCTCGACGTCGGACCGGTCGCGGCCGGAGAGCGGCGTGAGCACCGGGTTGGAGGTCAGCGCGTTGTCGATGTAGCTGAGCGCGAACAGCTCCTCCCGCCCGGTGAGCACGTCGCCCAGGTTCCACACGTCGGCCCGGTTGGCGAGCATGTCGGGGATCTGGAAGCGCTTGCCCGACTCGGTGTACGGGTTGCCGGCCATGACCACCGCGAACCGCTTGCCGCGCAGGTCGTACGTCTTCGTGCGCCCGTTCCAGACGCCCTCGATGCGGCGCTGGGCGTCGCACAGCGAGATGAACTTCTGCAGCAGCTCGGGCGAGGTGTGCTGGATGTCGTCCAGGTAGAGCAGGGTGTTGTTGCCCGTCTCCAAGGCGAACGAGATCTTCTCGACCTCCTGCCTGGCCGTGGCGTCGGGCGCGTCGGCCGGGTCGAGCGAGGTCACCTCGTGGCCCAGCGCGGGGCCGTTGACCTTGACGAAGACCAGGCCGAGGCGGCTGGCCACGTACTCCATCAGCGTGGTCTTGCCGTAGCCGGGCGGCGAGATGAGCAGCAGCAGGCCGTTCTGGTCCGTACGTTTGCCCGCCCCGGCCGCCCCGAGCTGCTTGGCCAGGTTGTCGCCGATGAGCGGCAGGTAGACCTCGTCGAGCAGCCGGTTGCGGACGAAGGCGCTCATCACCTTCGGCTTGTACTCGTCGAGGCGCAGGCGGCGGCGCTCGGCCTCGACCAGCTCGCTCCTGCGCCGCTGGTAGGCGCGGAAGGCCGGCACCCGCTCGGCCGCGAACCGCCGCACGCGCGGCAGGATCTCGTCCAGCCGCAGGTCGAGCGAGCGGTCCTTGATGCGCGGGTGGGTGCCGAGCAGGCCGTGCACGGTCTCGGCCGTGGTGGCGCTGGAGTCGTGGCGGGGCAGGTCGCACAGCAGCACCGCGACCGCCTCGGGCAGCTCGGGCCCCTTGCGGTACGCGCTCAGCCAGGCGTCGGCGAGCTGGAGGCGTTCCGGCAGCGGAAGCGTCTTCAGATCGTCGTCGAACTCGCGGCTCTTGGCCGGGCCGAGCGCGTCACGGAACCCTTCGAGCAGGTCCCGCGCCGCCTTCCCGGTGACGAAGCCGGCGGGAGTGCCGCCCAGCTCCTCCACCAGGTACTCGCCCGCGAGCGGCGCGAGCCCGGACGGCCAGGAGGGGGCCGTCTGCTCGATGAAGCGGGCGATCGCCGCGCCCAGCTCCCCGGCCAGCTCGGCGACCGCCGCCGAGGGGCCGAACAGCTCCCTGGCGCGCACCAGCGACGCGGCCCGGGTGGCCAATGTTTTACGTGAAACCTCGTCCGTCCCGAAGGCCCAGAAGAGCTGCGCCGCCGCCCGTACGTCCGCCGGATAGCGCAGCAGCCCCGCCCCGTCGCGGAGCCGGACCAGCGTGTCGAGGATGAGCGTGGCGTCGTGGTCGTGGACGCCGCGCTCGTATCCCTCGTCGTAGCGCGACTCGGCGGCGCGCCTGACGACGTCGGCGAGCGGCGCGCCCGGCGTGACCTCGTCGAGCAGGGAGACCGCGAGGTACTCCGCCCGGTACACCTCCGGCGTCTCCGACACCAGCGTCTGCTCCCAGAACGGCCGGGTGTCGGCGAACGAGTCGGGCACCGGCGCCCGGTAGTCGGTGCCGGTGATCGCGAAGTGCATCGAGCCGTCGTGCGGCACGAGCGTCAGGTCGATCGGCTGGGTGTTGACCGCGAAGCGGTGGTGGCCGAGCCGCAGCGTCTCGCCGCCGTCGTCGTACAGGTCGAGGCGGTCGCGCAGGGCCCGGCCCGCCTCCTGCTGCGCGGCCTTGACCCGGCCCTCCAGCTCCTCGGCCCGTACGGCGTCGCCCAGCTCGCGCAGCTCGGCTGCGGCCGAGCGGACCTTGGCCACCATCGGGTCGGTGGCGAAGTAGGTGTTGACCTCGTCCAGCGAAGCGAGCGAGCCGAGCCGCCTGCTGACGCCCGACAGCACCCGCTCGGCGGAGGCGAAGACCCGGTCGGCGCGCCTGGCCAGCTCGTCGAGCTGGGTCTGCTTGCGCGCGGAGAACGCCTCGTAGACGTCCTCGCGCTTGGCGGCGAGCTGCGCGGCGAAGTCGTCGAACTCGCCGAAGCGCGTCTCCAGGTTCTCGATCTGCAGCATCAGCCGGCCGAGCTGCTCGTCGCACTTGGCGGGCGTGTCGGCCATCGCGAGCGCGCCGGTGACGGCCTGCCCGAGCAGCGCGAACTCGGCGGCGAACGCGGCCCTGCCCTCCGCGCCGAGCAGCTCGCGACGGCGGCCGTCGAGCACGGCCCTGGCCCGGTTCACGCCGCCGAGCACCTCGGCGATGCGGCTCAGGATCGAGGTGCGCACGGTCGCGTCGGCGATGTCCAGCGACCCGACGACCTCGGTGACGACCTCAAGCCCCTCGGCCTGCTCGGCGAGCCGGTCGGCGACGGGCGCGGCCTCGGCGGCGGTCTCGATGGCGGCGGCCTCGGCGGCCAGGCGTTCCACGGCGGCGTGGTACTCGGTGAAGGCGTCCTCGCCGGACAGGAAGGCGACGGCCCGCCGACCGGTGTCGTCCACCGCCTCGGCGACGGCCTCCGACAGCCGGTCGAGCGCGGCCAGGTCGATGTAACGGGTCTCGCGCAGCGTCACCAGGTGGCCCTGGGCGCGGCGCAGCGTGGCCAGCAGCGTCACCCAGGCGTCGGCGGTGGCCGGGTCGTCGGCCTGCGCGCGGCGGACGAGCCGGGCGGTCTCCTCCTCGGCCGCCGCCAGCGTGCGCGCGGCCTCGCGGGTGAGCTGCTCGACGTTCTCGTACTCGTCGAGCACCTGCTCGGCGGTGGCGCGGACGTCGGTGAGCGGCCCGAGCAGGCCGTGCTCGCCCAGCCAGTGGTAGGAGTCGAACGCCCGTGTGCAGGCCGCGATCAGCCCCTCGAACGTGCCGGCCGACGGCGCCATCTCCTCGACCATCCGCGCCACCGACAGGCAGTCGGAGATGCCGCGCACCAGCTCGGCGTTGCCGATGCGCTCCAGGGGGCCGGTGCCGGCGGGCTGGGCGGCGGCGTACGTGTCGGACACGTACGGCGTCTGCCACACCTGCATGGGGTGCACCCGCGTCGGCTCGTCGGAGGTGGCGCGGAAGACCACCATCGTGCCGTCGTCGAACAGCGAGTACCCGTGGCAGACGATGGGGGTGGCCACCTCCTTCCTGATCACGTTGTACGGCAGCAGCAGCGAGCGCCCGTCGCCCCTGGCGTGGAAGACGTACAGGACGTCCTCGCCGTTGGGTGAGCGCACCACGCGCTCGAACTCCAGGTCCGTGACGTCGGTGTCGAACGTCTTGCTGACCCCGGTGGCCAGGTAGTAGCCGCCGGGGAAGATCAGCCCCTGGTCCTCGGGCAGCCGCTGGCACGCCTGCCCGATGCCGTCGAGCCGCTCGACGGCCTTGGTGCGGGTGTTGAACACCAGGTAGCGCCAGTCGGGCTCCTTGTACGGCCGGATCCGCATGAGGATGAGCGGCCCGACGCGGGCGTACTCGACGTCGGCGTCGCCGAGGCTCTGCAGCGGCTCGGCCACGGGCTCGGCGTAGATGCCCGCCCCGGTCTCCGTGTTGTCCTCGATCTTGATGGTGAGGTCGCCGCCGACGGTCTCGACGAACACCTCGCCCTCGATCGAGATGTGCGGGTGGCGGCCGAGCACGTGGTCGTCGCGGGTGGTGGCGATCCACTCGAAGTCGTGGGACGGCGGGAACACGTGGTCCCGCTCGCCCCGGTTGTCCAGGTACTTCGGTACTCCGTGCTCGTCGACCGCCCAGCGCAGCACCCGCGTGTCGCCGGGTCCGGTCATGAACACCGCGAGCAGCTTGCCCTCGACCCGCCTGAGCTGCTGCAGCCGGGTCTCCTTGTAGTACCGGTACAGCTCGGCGAAGTCCTTCTTGAACGCCGGGTCCTCCAGCGCCGCCAGCCGGTCGGTGTCGAAGCGGAAGGCGTCGCCGTCCCTGGAGAAGCGGTGCACGGCGAACACGTCGGACACCGTCGTCTCCGGCTTGAGCCCGATGAACACGTTGTAGCCGAAGAGCATCACGTCGCCCAGGGAGACGATGTCCCTGGGGACGCAGTTGTGCTCCGTACGGATGCGCTCGGTGCCGAGCAGGCGCAGCTCCGTGCCGCCGAACACCTTCAGCCGCTCGTCGTTGAGCCTGGCCGCCGCCTCGGCGAGCGCCTTGGCCTGAGCCTGGAGGCGGTTCCTCAGCACCTCGTAGGTGCCCGCCTCCAGGCTCGTTTCGAGCGAGCTCACTTGGCGCCGGCCGGCACGGACACCGGCGAGGCGGCCGCCACCGAGACCGGCGAGTCCGCCACGCCCAGCCTGCGGGCGGTCTCCAGCAGCTCATGCAGGGCCGACGACTGCGGGCCGCCGTTCTGGATGAGCCGCATGAGCAGGGCCGAGACGGTGACGTTCTTGAGGTCTTCCGTGCTCACGCCGCCGATCACGTTCGCCAGGTCCTGCGCGAAGCTCGCCTCGCCGTTGACGTACGGCGCGGCGATGGCGTCGGCCAGCTTGGAGTGGTTCACGAACCCGTCCACGGCCTTGCCCGCGGTGATCGAGCCGACCACCTTGTCGAAGAACATCGTGTCGCCGCCGACGATGTCGATGTTGGCCTTGGACAGCCCGGCCGCGAGCACGCTGGCCTGCGACTCGGCGACCTGCCGGGTGACGTCGATGTGCTTGAGCCGGATCTCCTTGTCGGCCTCCAGCCGCAGGCGGTACTCCTCGTGGGCGCGGCTCGCCTCGTCCAGCGCGGCCATCGCGGCGGCCTTCTCGGTCAGACCCTCGGCCTCGGCCTTCAGCTTCTCGCCCACGGCAGCGGCGGCGGCATGCGCCATCGCCTGCTCGCCCTCGGCCTGGGCCTTGAGCCGCTCGCCCTCGACCAGCGCCATCGCCCTGGCGCCCTCGGCCTCGGCGGCCAGCCGCTCCTTCAGCGCCAGCGCCTCGGCGCGGCCCACCTTCTCGATGGCCTCGGCGTCGCGCTCCTTGACCTGCACCTCGGCCAGGCCCGCCGCGGCGGCCTCGGCCTGCAGGCCCTCGGCCAGCCGGATCTTGGCGCGCGCCTCCAGGTCGGCGGCCTGCTGCCGGGCCTCGGCGAGCACCAGCTCCTCGCGGGCCTTGAACTTGGACGCGGCCTCGGCGGCTTCTGCGGCCTTGATGTCCTTGACCAGGTTTTCCTGGGCCTCGGCCTCGGCGGCGATGATGACCTGCTGGCGGGTGCGCTCGGCCTCCTCGACCACGCGCAGCCGCTTGATGGCCTCCTCCTGCTCGGCCACGGTCTTGTCCACCGCGATGCGCTCGCGGATGACCTCGGCGATCGAGCGCTTCTCGGTCTCGATCTCCTTGTCCTTGGCGATGCGCGACAGCTCGGTCTCCCGCTCGCGGGCGATGACCTCCAGCATGCGGTCCTTCTCGATGCGCTCGGACTCGATGGCGATGACCCGCTCGCGGTTCTTCTCGGCGACGGCGATCTCGCGGGCGCGGTTCTCGTTCGCGATGCCGAGCTGCTCGTCGGTCTTCAGGTGCGCGGTCTGGGCGCGCAGCCGCTCCTCGGCCTGGACGCGGGCGATCTCCGCCTCCTCGCGGGCCTTGACGGTCTCGATCTCCCTGCGCTGCTTCATCTCCGCGTCGGCCTGGCGGCGCTCCAGCTCCAGGATCGCCTCGCGGGCGTCCACGTTCTGGCGGGTGATCTCCTTCTCCTCGTTGCGCTGGTACTCGTTGGTCCGCACGTGCTCGATCGCCGTCAGCTCGGTGATCTTGCGGATGCCCTGCGCGTCGAGGATGTTGTTCTTGTCGAGCTGGTGCAGCGCGGTCTGCTCCAGGTAGTCGATCGCGGCGTCCTCAAGGCTGTAGCCGTTGAGGTCGGTGCCGATCAGCCGGACGATTTCGTCGCGGAACTCGTCGCGCTTGGTGTAGAGGTCGACGAAGTCGAGCTGCTTGCCCGCGGTCTTCAGCGCCTCGGAGAACTTCGCGTTGAACAGCTCCTGCAGCGTGGACTCGTCGCTGGCGCGGGCGGTGCCGATGGCCTGCGCGACCTTGATCACGTCTTCGGCGGTCTTGTTCACGCGGACGAAGAATGTGATCTTGATGTCGGCTCTGATGTTGTCGCGGCAGATCAGGCCCTCGCGGCCGGTGCGTTCGATCTCGATGGTCTTGACCGAGATGTCCATGACCTCGGCCTTATGGATGACCGGAAGGACCACCGCGCCGGTGAACGTCACATCGACCTTATTGATCTTCGACACGATGAGTGCCTTGCCCTGCTCGACCTTGCGGAAAAGGCGGCCGATCACGAGCAGCAGGCCGATCACGATGACGAGGATGACGGCGAGGAAAACGCCGAAACCGGTGGAGATGACGTCCATCAGTGCTCACTTTCGTACGGCATGACCAAGAAGAACTCGCCGTCTTTGTCGTAGTCGAAGATCAGTGCGTGCTCGCCGCGGGACAGGCGGTCGGCGCCGGTCGTGCGCACCTGCACGACCGCGGAAGAGCCGTCGGCGGCGGTGACCTCGGCCTGGCCGAAGTCCGGAGTGGCGGTGCCGGTGCGGATCACGCACATCTGGCCCACGAAGTCGCTGCGCGAGCGCGTCTCCCCTTGCGGGAAGAGCGCTCGCAAGGGTTTCAGCAGCGTACGTATGGCGAGCCAGGCCACGGCCAAGGCGGCGAAGGGAACGGCCACGAGCAGGCCGCCGCTCGTCACCGTGGCGCCGATCAAGCACAGCAGCCAGGCGAGCGCGACGAAGAGCGACAGCGCGACACCGGCGGGAACGCCCCCGAATCCCAGCCATGCGGCGTCGTCTTCAAGCTCGAAGAGACCGGTGATGACGGCCAGCCAATAGGCGATGACCACCACGAGAAGGAAAGTGAAAATGACAGTCGGAAAAGCCAGCGAGATGTGGATGAAGTCGGTCATGCAGCCTCGGTATCGCCCCGTCCCCCGTGTGTGTCCAGTCGGACTATATCTACATAAAGTACGAGTAAAGGGAAAAGTTCCCCACTCGAGATCGGGTTGACCTCAAGCGCTCTTGAGGTTGCAGCCTGGTCGGCATGAGCGAGGTCATGAGGGCGGCCGCCTTCAGCGAACCAGGCGGCCCGGAAGTGCTGAAGGTCATGGAGCTGCCCGCCCCGCAGGCGGGGCCGGGCGAGGTCAGGGTGCGTGTGCGGGCCGCCGGAGTGCAGCCGTTCGACACGGCCGTCCGGCAGGGGTTCCTGCCCGCGTACATGGAGTACGTTCCTTATCCGCGCATCCCCGGCAACGAGTTCGCCGGCGTGATCGACCAGGTGGGGACCGGGGTGACCGGCCTGTCGGCGGGTGACGAGGTGCTCGGGTTCAGCGCGTTGCGTTCTTACGCCGAGTACGTCGTGGTGCCGGCCGCCAACGTCGCCGCCAAGCCCGCCGAGGTGCCGTGGGAGGTGGCCGGCGGGCTCACCGCGGGCGTGCAGACGGCCGAGCTGGCGCTCGACGACATCGGGTTGGGCGCGGGAGACACGCTGCTGGTGCACGCCGCCGCCGGGGCCGTGGGCACCGCCGCCGTGCAGATCGCCAGGCGGCGCGGCGCCACCGTCATCGGCACCGCCCGCGAGGCCAACCACGACTACCTGCGCTCGCTGGGGGCCATCCCCGTCACGTACGGCGACGGCCTCGCCGACCGGGTGCGCGCGCTCGCGCCCGGCGGGGTGTCCGCCGCACTCGACGGGGCCGGCGGGCACGCTCTGGACGTCTCCCTAGAGCTGGTCGCCGACCGGCAGCGCATCGTCACGCTGGCCGAACACGGCAAGGCCGACGCGCTGGGGGTGCGGCTGGTGCGCGGCGAACGCTCAGCCGAGCGGCTCGGCCGGTACGCGCGCCTGTACGCGGCCGGGGAGTTCGCCTGGCCGGTGCGGTGGACGTACCGGCTGGAGGAGGCCGCGGAGGCGCACCGCGAGGTGGAGGGCCGCCACGGCGCCGGCAAGGTCGTCCTGACCATCTGACGCCCTCCCGCGACTGCTCGCGAACCCGTGAGGCGGGTCTCGGACCGGCGGTCGGCGGGGCGGTTTCGGCCGGGTGCCTGCTTCTGGTCGCTCGCCGGTCACCAACGGGTGTGCACGGCTTCGGCGATCGTGAGCTGGACGTCGTCCAGTTCGCGCGCGCCTTCGCGGACCAGCCAGAGGCAGTTCTGCAGCACCCGGCCGAGCGTCCAGCCGGCCGCCCTGCGGCGGTCGAGGCCGAGCCCGTCGGTCATCAGGTCGAAGCGCCGCAGCACCGCCCGGCGCGCGTCGCCGGTGGCCACGGCCTCGTCCCAGCGGTTCCACAGGGCGGGCAGCAGCTCGAAGCCGGGGTCGCCGGCCAGCGGCTTCGGGTCGATGGCGAGCCACGGCTCCCGCTCGGCCGCCAGCACGTTCGCGTAGTGCAGGTCCCAGTGCAGGAGCCGGTCGCGGTGGCCGCCCGCCAGCTCGGGGATCAGCTCGGCGACCGCGGCGGCGCAACGACGCAGCCAGTGGCGGTCGCGCTCGCGCGGCAGCTCCGCCACGGCCCTGTCCGCCTCCGCGAGCATTCGCCGCGCGATGTCCTCCAGCCGCCGCAGCCCGTGGGGTGCGGGGTTCGCCACGCCCGCGCCGCTTCCAGAACCGGCCTCGTCGCCCTCGGACGGGGGAGGCGGGTCCGTGGGCATGGTGCTGCCGGACGCGGGCCGGCCGGGTACCGGGTGGCTGGGTGCGGGCTGGCCGGGCGCGGGACGGCCGGGTGCGGGGCGGCCTGGGCCGGGCGCGGGACGGCTGGGTGCGGGCTGTGGGGCGGGGTGGGCGGAGAGGCGGCGGAGGAGGGCGGTCAGGACCTCGAGGGCGGCCATGACGTCGGGGACGGCCTCCAGCGACCGGTCCGCCTCCAGGCGTTCGAGCAGCAGGGTGCCGGTGGCGGGGTCAGCGTCGAGCAGGCGTACGGAGCCGTCGCCCGCCCACGTGCGCAGCGCCAGCCCTTCGTGCGCGGTCTCCTCGGTGACAGGCTGGAGCTTGAGCGCCGCCCGCGTGCCGTCGGCCCGCACCACGGGCAGCACGAGCGCCACGATGCCGTGGCTCGGCTCACCGTCGGGCCGCAGCTCCCACTCGTCCAGGAAGCGCTCGGCGAGCGCGGGCAGCGCGGCGACCCAGGCCGGCCCCGCGTCCTCCGCGTGGCGCAGGTGAGAGGCGGTCAGGGCCGGGGGCACCGTGATCCTCATGGCCCCAGTCTGCCAAGAAGTCCGTCACGGCTGCGCGGCCTGCGCTCCTGTCTGCCAAGAAGCACGGGACGCCGCCTGGGCCGTGCCCTGGCGGCGCCAAAGCACCAGGGTCAGTAGTGCCAGGGGAAGGGGGACCAGTCGGGCCGGCGCTTCTCCAGGAACGCGTCGCGGCCTTCGGCCGCCTCCTCCGTCATGTACGCCAGCCGCGTCGCCTCACCGGCGAACACCTGCTGCCCCACGAGCCCGTCGTCGACGGCGTTGAAGGCGAACTTGAGCATGCGCTGCGCGGTCGGCGACTTGCCGTTGATCTTGCGGGCCCACTCCAGCGCGGTCGTCTCCAGCTCGGCGTGCGGCACGACGGCGTTGACCATGCCCATGCGGTGGGCGTCGGCCGCGGTGTAGGTCTCGCCGAGGAAGAAGATCTCGCGGGCGAACTTCTGCCCGACCTGCCGCGCCAGGTACGCCGAGCCGAACCCGCCGTCGAAGCTCGCCACGTCGGCGTCGGTCTGCTTGAAGCGGGCGTGTTCGGCGCTGGCGATGGTGAGGTCGGCGACGACGTGCAGGCTGTGCCCGCCGCCGGCGGCCCATCCGGGCACGACGCAGATGACGACCTTCGGCATGAACCTGATGAGCCGCTGCACTTCAAGGATGTGCAGGCGGCCGGTGGAGGGGGTGCCGTCGGCGTACTGGTAGCCGTCCTTGCCTCTGATGCGCTGGTCGCCGCCGGAGCAGAAGGCCCAGCCGCCGTCCTTGGGCGAGGGGCCGTTGCCGGTGAGCAGCACGCAGCCGACGTCGGTGGTCTGCCGGGCGTGGTCGAGCGCGCGGTAGAGCTCGTCGACGGTCTGCGGCCTGAAGGCGTTGCGGACCTCGGGGCGGTTGAACGCGACGCGCACGGTGCCCTGATCGACGGCCCGGTGGTAGGTGATGTCGGTGAAGTCGAATCCCTCGACCGGCTGCCACGCCTTGGGATCGAACAGCTCGGAGACCATGGCCGAGAGCCTAACCGATCTGCTTTTGCGCCCATTCGGCCCACTCCTGCTGGCTGCGGGCGAGGCGGTGGCCGTATTCGAGGACGAGGCGGCCGTACACGGAGAGGTTGTCGGTGCCGTTCTCGACGAGGCCGCGGATGCTCTCGATGTGTTCGAGCTGCTTGCGCGCGAGTTCGGCCTGGCCGCTCAGGTACGCCTTGGCCTCTTCGGGTGAGACGCGCCCGAGGAAGAAGACGCGCAGCAGCATGTCGCTGCGCAGCACCCGCGCCGGCGGGACCTCGGTGAGCCAGTGGCGCAGCTCGGCGAGACCCTTCTCGGTGATCGTGTACTCCTTGCGCCCGCGCGGGCCCTCGGCCGTGACGTCCACCAGGCCCGCTTCCGCCAGCTTGCCGAGCTCGGAGTAGAGCTGGCTCTGCGTGGCCGGCCAGACGTTGGCGAGCGACAGGTCGAACAGCTTCATCAGGTCGTATCCGCTCGCGGAACCCTCGGAGAGCAGCCCCAGCACGGCATGTCGAAGACTCATATTCCTATGTTGACATATCGGACTTGGAAGTTCTACTTTCGACATGTCACTCTTGGAACGTCATCGGGAGCATCACCCATGCGCGGACTGCTCGGTTTCCTGCCCTGGATCGTCTACGCGTTCGTCGCGACCGGCGACGAGTGGCGCTGGGGCGCCATCACCGGCCTCGTCATCGCCGTCGTCCTCGTGGTCATCGACCGGCGATCGGGCAAGGCATGGGATGAGATGGTGATCGAAAGCAGCGCGGTGGTCTTCTTCGCCTGCCTCACCGCGCTCTCGCTTGCGGACCCGCACTCCCCCCTCACGCCGTACGGGCCCGCGCTGGTCAATGTCTGGCTGGCCGGCACCGCCTGGGGCTCGCTGGCCATCCGCAAGCCGTTCACTTTGGGCATCGCGCGTACGAGGGCGCCCAGAGAGGTGTGGGACCACCCGCGCTTCTACCGGCTCAACGCGGTGCTCACCGCGGTCTGGGCGGTGGCCTTCACCGCCGCCGCCATCGCCCTGACCCTGGTGCTGCGCGCCTCCCTTCACGCGACGGCGCTGGTCATCGCCATCAAGGTGCTGTCGTTCGTGGTGCCCGCCGCCTTCACCGCGTGGTACCCCGGCCACGTGCGGCGGGCGTACGCCGAGTGATGCCTGCTAGGTGACCTCGGCGCGCAGCTCCGCAAGCAGCTCGCCCTGATCGGCCAGCATGTCGGTGAGGATGCGCCGCGCGGCGTTCAGCAGATCGGCGAGCTCGGGCGTGGCCAGCGTGTAGACCACCGTGCTGCCCTCGCGGATCGCGCTGACGATGCCGGCTCTGCGCAGGACCGCGAGCTGCTGCGACAGGCTTGAGGCCTCGATGTCGATCTGCGCCAGCAGATCCCTGACGGGTAGCGGCCCGTTCTGGAGTAGCTCCAACACTCGGATGCGAGCGGGGTGGCCGAGCGTCCGGAAGAAGTCGGCCTTGGCCTGGTAGACCTCCACGTGCATATTGCCAGACTAATCCAGCGCAGTTGCATAATTCTTCAAGTCGCTATGTTGTTGGATAGCATGACAGCGGGGACTAGGGAGGCGCCATGGGCCGAGGAAGAGCCAAGGCGAAGCAGACGAAGGTCGCTCGCCAGCTGAAGTACGCGCACCACAACATCGACTACGACCGGCTTCGCGAGGAGCTGGGCGCCGACACGCGACGCGAGGAGATCTACCCGCCTACGACGTCGGAGCAGGAGCCCGAGCGCGGGCGCTGACCGGGCCGGCCTCGCGGGGCGCCGGGGCCCCCACGCTCCGGCGGGCCCCATGAGGGCCCCGTCCACCGGTCAGGTGGCGCAGGTGTCGTGCGTGGCGTCGAAGCCCTTGAGCGCTTCCGCGTCGTTCGCCCGCAGGGGCTTGAGCCCCTGCCAGTCGTCACCGATGACCAGCACCAGCCTGCTGGTACGCGCCGCCGCCAGCTCGCGCGGCCGGCTCTTCAGCAGGTCTTTCGTGAGCGTCGGCACTCGTGTCGCGCCGTTGGGCCCGTAGAGCACGGTGGTCGCCTGCTGCGGCTTGCGGGCGGTGTCGCCGATCTTGGCGATGTGATACCCGCGCTGTTCGAGTGCGGCGGCCACCTCGGTGGCCAGGCCCGTGCGCCAGGTGCCGTTGCGCAGCTCCACCTGGATCTTCGAGCGGGCCACCTTCTCCTGGCCGCCCTTGACGCCTTCGACGCTCTCGTCCTTGGCGACGATCTGGAACAACTTCCGCGCCTGGGGCTGCACCCACTCCACCCGGCCAGGGTGGGTCAATGAGTAGTGCCACGGCGTGGTGATGAAGCGGATCTTGCCGACGTCGATGCCTTGGAGGCTGGTGGCGAGATCCTTCATGACGCCGATGGTCAGGCCGCGGTCGGTGGTGACCGCCTTGGTGCCGGCGTCGAGGACGGAGAGCAGCCTGGCGGGGTTGCTGAGCGTGTCGCCGCTCAGCACCTTCTTCACCATCGACGCGATGAACATCTGCTGCCGCTGGATGCGCCCGATGTCGGAGCCGTCGCCGAGGCTGTAGCGGGCGCGCACGTAGCCGAGCGCCTTCTCGCCGTTGAGGGTCTGGCGGCCCGCGGGCAGGCGCAGCAGCGCCTTCTTGTCGTCGATCGGCTCGGGCAGGCACACCTCCACGCCGCCGACGGCGTCGACGATGCCCTTGAAGCCGGTGAAGTCGACCTTCACGAAGTGGTCGATGTGGATGTGGGTGAGCGACTCGATCGTCTTCCACGTGCAGCCGATGCCGCCGGAGTTGAACGACTCGTTGATCATGCCGATGTGCGCCCGCTGACCGGGGAAGGAGCCGGTGGCCCGGCAGTCGGGGAGCTGCACGAGCGAGTCGCGCGGGAAGCTGATCACCATCGCGTTGTCGCGCCGCGACGACACGTGGACCAGCATGATCGTGTCGGTGCGCTCGCCCGCGACGCGGCCGTACTTCGCGTTCTTGCCGTCGCGCTGGTCGGAGCCGACGACCAGGAGGTTCATCGCGGTCGTGGCGACCTTCGGCGGGCGGGTGGCGCCGAGGTCGTCGGCGGTGATGTCGGTGTGCTTGACGTTGCCGGTCAACCGGGCGAACACGCCCACGGCGACGCCGACGACGAGGAGCACGACGACCACGGAGATGATGATCACCCAGCGCAGCCAGTGGCGGCGCGGCGGGAGGCGGTGGCCGGACGGCGGCGCGTCGGCAAGAGCCCTGCTCACGTGACTTCCCCCTACGACCGGGGCCGAGGGTGGCGCCCGTGGCCAAGAGCCTCGCCGTACAGATCTCGGCCGGTGAACAGAGCCAGAGTGTACTCAGTCGGGCACGCTCATGCGCAGGGAAACGGTGCCTCGCAGGTCGAGCCAGGCCGTGCCGGGGCCGCGTACCAGCCTGAGCATCACTTCGTCGCAGCCGGGGCAGCGGCCGACCAGCCCGGGGTCGGGGCCGTAGACGCGCAGCGAGGCGATCGGCCCTTCCAGGCCGCAGCTCGCGCAGCGGCCGGTGGCGGAGACCGCGTCCACCGCGAAGATCTCGCCGAGCGGGCCGGCCAGCGCGTTGCCGTCGAGGTGTTCCGCCGTCATGTCAGCCTCCGGTGGGACCGAATCGTTCGGTTCTGATGCGCTCGGGGGCGTGGCCGAGCGCGAGCAGCAGGTCGGCCGCCGTCTCCACGAACCCGGTCGGCCCGCACACGAAGCAGTCGGGCTCGAACGTGGCCGGCCAGCCGCCCTCGGCCAGGTCGTCCAGCATGATGCGGCGTGGCGGCCGGGACGAGCCGTCGGGGGCCGAGCGGGTGTAGAGGTAGGTGACGTCGAGCCCGGGGTCGGGGGTGCGCAGCTCGTCGGCGTAGTAGCGGCGGCCGGGCTCGCGCAGCGAGTACACCAGGCGGAACGGCACGCGGCTGCCCGCCTGCCGGCGCGCCCTGATCATCGCCATCAGCGGCACCACGCCCGCCCCGCCGCCGACCAGCAGCACCGGCGGCTTGCTGTCGGTACGCCAGACGAACCAGCCGCCCACCGGGCCGCGCACCTCGATCTGGTCTCCGACCTCCATGACCTCGGCCAGGTACGGCGACACCTCGCCGTCGGGCACGCTCTCCACCGTCAGCTCGATGACGTCGCCGTCGGCCGGTGCGGCCAGCGAGTAGCTGCGCTGGGCGGTGTAGCCGTCCTCGGCCGTCAGGCGCACGTCCACGTGCTGGCCCGCCAGGTGCCCTGGCCAGCCGGGCACCCGCAGGCGCAGCGTGCGCGCTGTGGGGGTCTCCTGCCTGGCGGCGACCAGTTCGGCCGGCCGCCAGGTGAGCCTGCGGCGCATCAGTCGCCCTCGTAGCGCTGCTCGCGCCAGGGGTTGCCGTAGTTGTGGTAGCCCGCGGTCTCCCAGAAGCCCGGCCAGTCCTCGTTGAGCAGGCGGATGCCGCGTACCCACTTGGCGGACTTCCAGAAGTACAGGTGCGGCACGAGCAGCCGGGCGGGCCCGCCGTGCTGGGGCGCCAGCTCCTCGCCGCCGTAGCGGTGCACGATCCACGCCTTGCCGTCGAGCAGGTCGTCGACCGGCAGGTTCGTGGTGTAGCCGCCGTAGGAGTAGACGAGGGCGTATTCGGCGGCCGACTCGACGTCCTCGAAGAGCACGTCCAGCGACACGCCCTGCCACTCGGTGTCCAGTTTCGACCACCGGGTGACGCAGTGGATGTCCGCGGTGGGCGTCTCCTGGGGGAGCGCCATGAACTCCGCCCAGGTCCAGCGGTGGGTCCGCCCGTCCTCGGTGTCGATGGCGAACTCCCACCGGTCGAGCGGGACCCGCGGTGTCGGGCCCGCCGACAGCACCGGGAAGTCCTCGACAAGGTACTGGCCCGGCGGCAGCCGATCGCTGTCGTTCCTGCGTCTGCCGGTGAAACCGCGCGAAATGATGGCCACGTCGCCTCCCTCGCCATTTCACCACGAACTACCCCGATAGCCACTGCCGACTCGCCCGTTCGTTCATGGCGGCGGGTCGGGCAGGCGGTCGGAGCGCGGCCAGACGTACGGGAGGTCGTCCGGCTCGTGGTCGCCGAAGACCGGGCGGTAGAAGCCGGGGTCCTTGCGCAGCAGCGCCGAGCGGTGGCTGAGGTGCAGCGCCTCGTCGCCGAGCCAGGGCGGCAGCTCGCCGGCCGCCGCGAGCTCGCTCTGATCGCGTACGCCCGGCCTGCCCAGATGTGCGGCCAGCTCCGTGGTCATCGTGCCCGCGCACGTGTCGGGGCGGTCCAGGGAGCACCAGCGCACGCACACCTCAAGGCCGTAGCGGACGAGGGCCTCCTCGTAACCGGCCCACATCTTGACGACGGGGTGGTGCCGCCAGCCGTACCCGGGGACGGTGAGGGCGCGCAGCACCTGGAGCGCCTCGACGCGCTGCTTGCCGAGACGGAGCGGGTCGAGGACCGCCGCCGATGCCGCGAAATCCGGATAAGGCAGGAATGTTTGCATCGGTCCGTCCCCCCGCTGACGTGCTCCTTCTCGCGGATCGTATAGACCGGCCGCCGCCCGGCGCTCACAATCAGGCCATGGGAGACGCCTATGTCGGCGCTCGGACGCCGCGACGGGAAGACGCCAGGCTACTGACAGGAAAGGGACGATACGTCGGCACGGTGCGCCTGCCCGGCGCGCTCCACGCGTACGTGCTGCGCAGCCCCATCGCCCACGGCCGGTTCCTCGGCTGCGACGCCAAGGCGGTCAGGGCCGTCGAGGGGGTGATCGACGTCATCACCCCAGAAGAGGCCGCCGGCCTGCGCCTGCCCTGCGTCAGCGTGTCGCCGGGGCAGCGGCTCACCTCCTATCCGGTGCTCGACGACACGATCAGGTACGCGGGCCAGCCGCTCGCCGTCGTCGTCGCCCGCACGCCCGAGGCCGCGAGGGACGCGGCCGACCTGCTGGATCCGCACCTCGACGAGCTGCCCGCCGTCGTCGGCGTCGAACGCGCCATCGCCGAGGACGCGCCCGCGATCTATCCGGAGCTCGGCGGGAACGTGGCCGCCGACTTCACCGTGGGCGACGCGGACTGCGCGGCCGTCATCGACGGGGCCGAGCACGTGGTCGAGATGACGTTCAGGATGGGCAGGGTCTCGCCGTACCCGATGGAGCCGCGCGGCGTGGTGGCCTCCTACGACGGCGATGAGCTGACCGTCCACTGCTCGTCGCAGGCGCCCCACCACGTACGCGAGCACCTGGCCGACGCGTTCGGCATGGCACACGACCGGATCAGGGTGATCAGCCGCGACATCGGCGGCGGGTTCGGCGGCAAGGAGCACGTCTACCCCGACGAGGCGCTGATCTGCCTGGCCGCGATGCGCACCGGCCGCCCGGTGGCCTGGACGGAGCAGCCAGGCGACCGGGTGGTGGCCACGCTGCCCGCCCGGCAGGCCGTGCACCGGGCGCGGCTCGCGCTCGACGGCGACGGGCGCTTCCTCGCCATGGACGTGGACGTGCTCGGCGACCTCGGCGCCCACCCGTCGAACGTGGGCTGCTCGACGTTCGCGGTGACCGCCACGCTGCTGCCGGGCCCGTACCGGTTCGACCGGTTCGCCGTGCGGGTGCGCGGTGTCGTCACGACGACCACGCCCACCGGCTCCTACCGCGGCTTCGGCCAGCCCGAGGCCACCCTGACCAGGGAGCGGCTCATCGACGAGGCGGCGCGCAGGCTCGGCATCGACCGGATCGAGCTGCGGCTGCGCAACATGTACCGGCCGGAGGAGCTGCCCTGCACGACCCGGGTGTTCCAGGCGTACGACTCCGGCGACTACCCGCGCGCCCTGCGCACGCTCAAGGACATGGTCCGCCCGGTCGCCAAGGACGACGGGCGCAGGCGCGGCATCGGCTACTCCTGCCACGTCGAGTCCACCGGCATGGGGCCGTCGATGGACATGAAGGCGATCGGCATGCTGGCCGGCGGCTACGAGAGCGCCGTGCTGCGCATGGAGCAGGACGCCTCCGTGGTCGTCTCATCCGGTGTCGTCTCCATCGGCCAGGGCATCGAGACGACGCTCGCCCAGCTCGCCGCCGACCGTATGGGCGTGCCCATCGAGTCCGTACGCGTGGTGCTCGGCGACACGGCATCGACCCCGTACTCGTCGATCGGGTCGGTCGCCAGCCGCTCGCTGCCGGTCGGCGGCGGCGCGCTCACGCAGGCGGCCGACCGGCTGCGCGGCAAGCTGCTCGCCATCGCCGCGCACCGCCTGGAGGCGGCGGCCGAGGACCTGGAGATCGCCGACGGCTCGGTGCGGGTGAAGGGCGACCCGCGGGCATCGGTGCCGCTGAAGGAGCTGGCCACCTCGGCGTGGCGCGGCTGGGACCTGCCCGACGGCATGCAGCCCGGCCTGGAGGAGCGGGTCAGCTACGACCCGCCCGGCTACACGTTCGCGTACGGGGCGCACGCGGCGGCCGTGGCCGTCGATCCGGAGACCGGGGCCGTCGAGGTCGAGGGCTACTGGGTGGTCAACGACTCCGGCGTGCTGGTCAACCCCACCGTCGTCGAAGGGCAGCTGCGCGGCGCCGTGGCCCAGGGCATCGGGCAGGCGCTCACCGAGGAGATCGTCTACACCGACGAGGGCCAGCCGATCACCGAGTACCTGCTGCCGACCACGCGCGAGGTGCCCGACATCGAGATCACGATGCTGGAGACGCCCTCGCCGGTGACGCCGGGCGGCATGAAGGGCGCCGGAGAGGCGGGGACGATCGGGCCGCCCGCGGCCATCGCCAACGCGGTCGCCGACGCGCTCCCCGAGATCGCCGGGTCGGTCACGCAGGTGCCGCTCACCCCGCAGACCGTCTGGTCCCTGCTTCAGGACGCTCGCGGTACGTCCGAGTAGTGGGCGCGCGCCCGGGGGATGCGCTGCCGGCCCGGGCGCGGCCTGGAATGTTAGCCGGGGCCGGGCACGGATGTCAGATCGGGGCCTGGCTTTGAGACGTCAGGCCAGGTCAGGCTTCGGTTGACAGACCGCGGCCGGGGTCGTGTGTCCCGTCCGGCCGAGTTGGATGTCAGGCCGGGGCCGGGGTCGTGTGTCCGGTCGGGCCGGGCTCAGGTGTCAGGCCGGGGCCGGGCCGCCGGTGAGGTCCTCCAGGGCCTTGCCCGACTCCGACAGCGCCTGCTCCAGCGCCTGCCGGCCGGCGGGCTTGTGCTCGGCCTCGGGCCGCTTGCGGCGCTTGGCGGCGTCGTTCTTGGGTGCGTTGCGGTCTGCACTGCTCATGCGGGTGTCCGTACCCGGCCGCGTACGGCCGTGCGCGGCGGCGGGCGAAACCCTGCCGAATTCTCCCCGAATCTTTGACCCGTTCGGGCCTTTCGTGCGTACAGGTTTCGACGGCCGTGTACGTCGACCCCTAGGCAGGTCCTCTTGTTGAGCGAAACGCGCCGCCCTTCAGCACCGGAAGGACCGGAAGGACCGGAAGCGCACAGACCGGAAAGACCGGAAAGAGACGCCATGACCAGGCTGCGATCGACTCGCCGGAGCCGTAAGCAGTACGCCTGGCCGCTGCCCGAGGACGCACGGACGGCAGGCCACGCCCGGGCTCTCATGCGAGAACGACTGACGGAACTCGCCCTCCCACCCGACCTGGTTGACGACGCCGTGCTCATGGTGAGCGAGCTGGTCACCAACGCCCTCATGTACGGAGACGACCCGTACGAGCTGCTGCTGCACGTGGACGCCAAGGAGATCATGTGCGCCGTCGTGGACGGCAGCCCGCTGCTGCCCGCCCAGGCCCCGCACGACCTCGCCGCCGAGCACGGTCGCGGCCTGCGCATCGTGGCCCGCCTCTCCGACGGCTTCTACGGCTGCCACCCCCAGCGTTACGCCACCCGGCCCGACCTGGTCGGCAAGGCCACCTGGTTCGCGATCCCGCGCGAGGGCACGGCGGGCAACGTCGTGCCGCTCAGAGCGGGCCTTTGACCCGCCTGCGTGATAATCGGGGGGTGTCGCGGCCTTCGAGGCGTTCGTTACTGCGGTTCGGCGGCGTGGCCGTGGCCGGGACGATCGGGGCGCTCGCGCCCGCGCGGGCGGCGTACACGCCGGACACCGCGTTCGTGCTGCTGCGCCGCCGCCGGCGGGAGGTGACGGCGGGGCCGCCCCACGACCCGGAGGCCCGCCCCTACCGCGCGCTGGGCCGGGCCGCCGCCCGCCACCTCGCCACCATGGACCCCCGCTCGTCCTCGCTCTGGGGTCCCCGGCGTGTGGCCGCGCTGTGGGGGGTGACGGCAGGGGCGGCAGCGGATGAGGGCGCGGGTGTGTGGCAGGAACTCGCATGATCCGTGACCAGGGCGCGCCTTACCATCGCGGGAGGGGCTGACGAGCGGAGCGTCCGATGGAGCCGTTGACCTTCGAAAGCCGTGATCTCGGCCAGACCGAGGAGTTCCTCAGCAGGGCGTACGCCAAGATGCGCATCGGATCCGACGTGGCCAGCCCGCGCACCCGCGTCTCGCGCCGCGTCATGGGGGCGGTGATCGCCGACCGCCTGGAGTTCGACTACGACATGAGCTACGCGGTGAACCCGCTCGGCAGGGTCTGCCTGCTCCTCGTCGAGTCGGGCAGCATCGTCAACCGGGTCGCGGGCGAAGACGAGGACGTCTTCGTGCCGGGCGACGCGGTGCTGCTCAGCCCCCCTGACCGGCCCTACAGCGGGCGGCTCCGCCGCGCCGGCTACAGCATCGTCATGTTCGACACCGGGCTGCTCCAGCAGGTGGCGGCCACGCTGCCCGGCCGCCGGGCCGAGCAGATCCGCCTGCTCGGGCACCGTCCCGTCTCGGCCTCGGCCGCGCGGCACCTGCGCCGCACGATCGCGTACGTACGCGACGACGTCCTGTCGGACCCCGACCTGGCCGCGGAGCCGCTCGTCGCCGCCGGTGCCGGGCAGTTACTCGCCGCCACCGTGCTCGCCGCCCTGCCCAGCAACGCCGCCCTGCCCAGCAACGCCGCCCTGCCCGGCGACGAGGCCGCCGCCGATCGCCGCGACGCCCACACCCAGACGCTCCGCCGCGCCGTCGCGTTCATCGAGGAGCACGCCGACGCGCCGCTCGGCATCGCGGAGATCGCCGCCGCCGCCCGCGTCAGCCCGCGCGCCCTCCAGTACGCCTTCCGCCGCCACCTGAACACCACCCCGCTCGGCTACCTGCGCCGCGTGCGCCTCGCCAGGGCCCACGACGAGCTGCGCGCCGGCGACCCCGCCACCCTCACCGTCGCCGCGGTCGCCGCCCGCTGGGGCTTCTTCCACCCCGGCCGCTTCGCCTCCTCGTACCGGGCCGCGTACGGCTGCGCGCCCAGCGAGACCCTGAACGCCTGAGCTTTCGCTCCGTGACCCGCCCCGCTTCGCTCCACGTGCTGACCGGCCCCTGACTAGGGACGAAAGTGGACCGAAGACGCACCGCGCCGAGCACGCACGCCGACCACCACGGAGCTTGAGCTGGAACGCAACCCGCCCCGACACCATCGACCCCGGCCCGCCGCCTCGCCCCATGCCGCACCGCCATGTCGTCGCCCCTGAGCTACACCCGCCGCGACCTGCCCGGCGGCCTTCTCATCGCCGTGCGGGGCGAACTCGACTCCACCAACGAGCGCGGCCTTGAGTCGTACGTCCACGAGCACCTCCGCCCCGGCGACGACCTGATCCTGGACGTGGGCGGCGTGACCTTCATCGACAGCCATGGGCTCTACCTGCTGCTCCGGCTCGACGCCGCCGTCCGCGACCAGGGCGGCGCGCTCCGCTTGGCCGCCGTCCAGGCCGCGCCCGCGCGGGTGCTGCGCATCAGCGGCGTCGGCCAGGCGCTCGACATCCGCCCCGACGTTCAGGCGGCCGTCCAGGGCATGCGCGGCGAGCACGCGAACGGCCCCGCCGCCCGTGCCGACCGCCGCTCGACATGACATCTGTCATCCGGCTTCCATGATTGCGGCCTCTACCGTGCTGATCGGCCGCGCGGCCACGATGGTGACATGACGAAGGGCGACAAGACCTCCCCCAACTGGACGCTCGGACTGGCCACCGGCCTGACCATCGGCGTCGCCTTCGGCGCCACCGTTGACAACCCCTGGCTGGCGATCGCGATGTCGCTGTTCTTCTCGGTCGCGTTCGCACACGCCCTGGCCAGACCCGAGAGCGATTCCTGAGGACGTACGACGGGCCCCGGGGCCGAGGCGCTGAGACCACGCGCACAGGCGGCCGGCGGCGCAGGCGGTCCGCGGGCGCCGGTCTCCCACGGTGGTCCGTGGGCGTCGGAACAGGCGGCCAGCGGGCGTCGGCCTCCTGCGGTGGCCGTTCCCGGGGGCCAGGAATGCCCTCATAGCAGGTAATTTCTCGGGAAGACCGCCCTGTCCCGGCACCGGGTGCGGGCGGCGGGCGGCCTAGCGTCGGCGGCATGAAGATCGACGTGGTGCTGCCGTGCCTGAACGAGGCGGCGGCCCTCTCGTGGGTGCTCGGGCGCATGCCGGACGGCTTCCACCCGATCGTGGTGGACAACGGCTCGACCGACGGGTCCGCGCGGATCGCCGCCGAGCTGGGTGCGACGGTGGTGACCGAGCCCAGGCGCGGGTTCGGGGCCGCCTGCCACGCCGGGCTTGAGGCGGCGGCCTCCGACGTCGTGTGCTTCATGGACGCCGACGCCTCGCTCGACCCCGCCCAGCTACCCCGGGTGTCCGATCCGGTGACGGCGGGGGAGCGCGACCTGATGCTGGGCCGCCGCATCCTGGCGCCCGGCGCCTCCTGGCCACTGCACGCCCGGCTCGGCAACGCCGTGCTCGCCGGGGTGCTGCGCCGCCGTACCGGGGTTCCGCTGCGCGACCTGGGGCCGATGCGGGCGGCGCGGCGCGTACCGCTGCTCGGACTGGGACTGATCGACCGGCGCTTCGGCTACCCGCTGGAGATGGTGCTGCGCGCCGGGGCGGCGGGCTGGCGCATCGGCGAGATCGACGTCGACTACCTGCCGCGCCGGGGCAAATCCAAGGTGACCGGCACGGTACGCGGCACGCTGCGCGCGGTCGGCGACATGCGCCGCGTCATGACCCGCCAAGGCCGGGCCGCGTGACCGCCCCGCCGCTCCCCGCCGCACCCGGCGGGCAGGTGATCGTGATCGCCAAGGAGCCCGTTCCAGGCAGGGTGAAGACCCGGCTTGTGCCGCCGCTCACCCCCGAGGAGGCCGCCGCGCTGGCAGGCGCCGCGCTGGAGGACACGTTGCGGACCGTCGCCGAGGTGCCCGCCGCGGGGCGGGTGCTGGCGCTCGACGGCGCGCCGGGGCCGTGGCTGCCCGCCGGGTTCACCGTGCTGCCGCAGCGCGGGGACGGGCTGGACGAGCGGCTGGCGGCGGCGTTCGAGGACGCGCACCGGCTGCGGCCCGGCCCCATGGTGCTCATCGGCATGGACACCCCGCAGGTCGCTCCGGGCATGCTGGCCGACGCGCTGGCCCGGCTCGGCCGGTACGACGCGGTGTTCGGCCCCGCGACCGACGGCGGCTTCTGGCTGCTCGGGCTGCGCATCCCCGCCACCGCGCTGCTGCTCGGCGTACCGATGTCGGACCCCAGCACGGGCGAGATCCAGCTGCGCAGGCTGAAGGAGGCCGGGATGAGCGTCGCGCTGATGCCGTGCCTGACCGATGTGGACACCATGGCGGACGCGATCGAGGTGGCGAGGCTGGCCCCGGGCTCCCGCTACGCCGCCGCCCTCGCGGGAACGGGAGCGCGACGATGACGGCGATCCTGGTGACCGGCTCGGCCGGGTTCATCGGCGGTCACGTGGTGGCGGCGCTGGAGGCGCGCGGCCACGAAGTGATCGGCTTCGACCTGCGTACGGGCGACGACGTGCGCGACGCCGCCAGGCTCGATCAGGTGCTGCCCGGCGTCGGCGCGGTCGTCCACCAGGCGGCCAAGGTGGGGCTCGGCGTGGACGTCGCCGACCTGCCCGACTACGCCTCGATCAACGTGTACGGCACGGCGGTCCTGCTCGCCGCGATGGCCAGGCACGGCGTGGAGCGGCTGGTGCTGGCCTCGTCGATGGTGGTCTACGGGGAGGGCGCCTACGACTGCGCCAGGCACGGCCGGGTACGCCCGGGCCCGCGCTCGGCCGACGATCTGGCGCGGGGGCTCTTCGAGCCGCGCTGCCCGGAGTGCGGCGATCAGGTGGTGCTCGCCGAGATCGGCGAGGACGCCCCGCTGGACCCGCGCAACGCGTACGCGACGACCAAGCTCGCCCAGGAGCACCTGGCCGCCAACTGGGCCCGCGAGACCGGCGGCACGGCGGTGGCCTTGCGGTACCACAACGTGTACGGGCCGGGGATGCCGCGCGACACGCCGTACTCGGGGGTGGCGGCGATCTTCCGGTCGGCGCTGGAGGCGGGTCGCGCGCCGCGCGTCTTCGAGGACGGCGGGCAGACGCGCGACTTCGTGCACGTACGGGACGTCGCCGACGCCAACGCCCTCGCGCTGGCCGCAGGGACGCCCGGCACGCTGGCCGCGTACAACGTCGCGAGCGGCACCCCGCACACCGTCGGCGACCTGGCCGAGGCGCTCGCGGCCGAACGCGGCGGGCCCGCCCCGGTCGTCACCGGCGAGTACCGGCTGGGCGATGTCCGCCACATCGTGGCCAGCTCGCGCCGTGCGGCGGCCGAGCTGGGCTTCCAGGCGCGCATCGGCTTCGCGGAAGGCATCAAGGAGTTCGCCACCGCCTCCTTGGCCTGACCACCATGCTCACCCCCACCCCGCCGCGCGACGGAAACCGTCCGAAGCCGCCCGTCCACCGGCCGGGCCGGGTGTCCGGGTGTGCTGCCGTCGCGTGGGTGCTGCTGGCCGGCCTGGTCGGCGCGCTGGTGCTGACGGTCACGGCGGGGTCGCTCACCGGGGACTTCTCGGCGCTGATCCGCTGGTACGCGGTGTCGTGGGTGCTGTTCGGCGCCGCCGTGTGGGCGCTACGGCGGGTGCCGTACAGGCAGGCGGTGTTCCTGCTGCTCGCGGGAGCCGTCGCGGTGCCGGCGACCGGGCTGCTCGCGCCCCCGACGACCAGTACCGACTCCTATCGATACGTCTGGGACGGCCGGGTGCAGGCGGCGGGGGTCTCCCCGTACGAGCACGCCCCCGGCGATCCCGCGCTGGCGGGGCTGCGCGACCCCTGGCTGTTCCCGACCGGCGCGGCCTGCCATCACCCGTACCGGTACCCCGTCCACGACCCCGAGGGGTGCACGCGCATCAACCGCCCGGCCGTGCACACGATCTACCCGCCGCTGGCGGAGGCGTACTTCCTGGTCGTGCACCTGCTCTCGCCCGAAGAGAGCCGATACAAGCCGCTCCAGGTGGGTGGCGCGCTGCTGGCGCTGGCGACGTCGCTGGTGCTGCTGCGGGCGCTACGCCGCAGCAGGCGTGGCCCGGTCCTGGCGGCCTGCTGGGCGTGGTGCCCGGCGGTGCCGCTGGAAGCGGTCAGCAACGCCCACGCCGACGTCCTGGCCGTGCTGCTCGCCGTCCTCGGCCTGACGGTCGTCGCCCGGCGCGGGGCGGGCGGCGGGGCGCTGCTCGGCGCGGCGATCGCGGTCAAGTTCCTGCCCGCGCTCGCGGTGCCGGGCGCGCTGTCCGGCCTGCTCTCTCGCCGAGCGCCTATGCGGGATGCGGCGGCGGTGCTCGGGGCCGCCGCGCTGGTCGTCGGGATCGCCTATCTGCCGTACGCGCTCGCGACCGGCGCTGGCTCCGTGCTCGGCTACCTGTTCGGCTACCTCGACGAGGAGGGGTACGCCGCGTCCGGCGGCGGACGGTACGCGCTGCTGCGCCTGGCCGTGCCGGACGCGGCGGCCGGGCCGGTGGCGCTCGCGGCCGTCGCGGTCACGGCGCTGTTCGTGCTCCGCCGCGGCGACCCCGAACGGCCGTGGCGCGGGGCGCTGACGGTGACCGGGGCGGCGTTCCTTGCGTTCACGCCGGGCTACCCCTGGTACGCCCTGCTGCTGGTGGCGCTGGTCGCGCTCGACGGGCGGTGGGAGTGGCTGGGCGTCCCGGTCGCGAGCACGGCCGCGTACCTCGGGGTCGATGACGGTACGGCGGCGTACGCGGTGGCGGCGGGTGTGGCGTTGGCGGGGGCCGCCGTGCGTGCGGCCGGCAGCCGGTCATGAAGCAGCAGGTGGTCAGGACAGGGCCGCGAACCAGCGGCGTGCCACGCTCCACTGCTCCACGTGCGGAAACCCGCACCGCGTAGCAAGAGACTCGATGTCGTCGGCGGAGACGGTGGCCCAGCTGAACCATTCACCGGTACGGCCGTCGTGGCGCAGCCGTACCCGGTCGATGGAGCTCTTGGTGCCGGGCGGGCACAGCTCGGTCAGTACGGTCCCGCCGGGCTTGACGAGCTGCCGCAGGCGGCGCAGCAGTGCGACGGGGTCGCCGCCGATGCCGATGTTGCCGTCGGTCAGCAGGGCTTCGGCCCAGCGTCCTGCACCCGGGATCGGGTCGAAGACGCAGCGTTGCAGGGCCAGGCCGCCGGCTCGCAGGGTGAGCTCGACGGCGAGCGGGGTGACGTCGATACCGAGCGCGAAGATGCCGCGCCGGGTGAGCGCCACGGTCAGCCGGCCGGGCCCCGAGCCGACGTCGAGGGTGGGGCCGCCGCAGCGGGCCAGGATGCACTCGTCGCCTTCGATGGGCCGCAGCCACCGCTGGGCGGCGAGCGGCGTGACGCGGCCGTCGGCGTATTCGACCTCCACGTATCCGCCGCGCAGGCCCTGCTCGTAAAGGGCGCCGATCATGCCGGCACGCCCTTTCCACGGCCCGGCCGGCCGGCTGGTAGGGGTGCGCCGCTCGGTGATCCGGCAGTTCCGCGGTTCTCGCCCGTGGTCACGGTCTCGCGGTCTCGCCCGGCGGCCGGTAGCAGCCGACCGCTCAACGATCCGGCCGTCCCGCGGCCCGCCGCCGCACCACGTAGAGCAGCCCGGAGGCGGCGAAGAGCACCAGGGTGACGAGCAGCCACCGCATCAGGTAGGGGGCGGTGCTCAGCCCGGCGGCCGAGCGGTAGTTCGCCTCTGCCCCGCCCAGGATGAGCGGGAACCACACCAGCAGAAGCAGCAGCGACAGCGCGGCGGGCACCCGTACGTGGTTGATCCAGCGGCGGCCGCGCAGCACGCCGTCGGCGGCCGTGTAGAGCGGCCACATCACGAGGTCGTGCAGGACGATGGCGCCGACGAACCAGACGGTGAAGCCCAGCAGGATGCCCGCATCCACCACCCGCGTCAAGGCATAGCCCGCCACGGTGAAGCAGGCCGCGAGCCCCAGGAGGTGCCAGGGGCGCGCGCCGTACGCGCGCCGCCACAGGCCCGGCCCGCTCACCGCTGCTCCCGGAAGAAGTCGAGCCTGTGCACCCACTTGGTGGTGTGCACGCCGGGCAGGTTCGGCGCCATGATCCGGGCGGGGAAGCCGTGGTCGAGCGACAGGTCGGCGCCGTTGACCCGCAGCGCGAGCAGCGAGCGCGGGTCGGCCACCTGCCGGGCGTTGAGCGATGCCGCGCCGAAGTAGCCCACCCGCTGCACAGACGTGGCCGTGACCCCGACCGTGCCCGGCGCGTAGCCGGCCAGCGCGGCGAGGTCGGCCAGCCGTACGCCCGTCCACTCCTGTTCGGTGGACCAGCCCTCCACGCAGGCGATGGGCAGCGCGTACGTGTGCGGCGGCATCGCCAGCAGCTCGGCCCTGGTCAGCACCACCGTCCTGGGCCCGGCGACGGTCAGCCGCCACGCGTCACCGGTGTCGGCCGCGGTCACGCCGAGGCTGGCCGCCGTCTTGTTGATCTGGAAGTCGTTCGGGCCAGGACCGTAGTCGCGGCCGCGCGGGGCGAGCAGCGCGGTACGGCGCAGCGGCCCGTCCAGCGTCTGCCCCACCGACAGCCCGAACATCAGCGCCGAGCCGCCGCCGACGAAGGCGAGCAGGCCGCGCCGCGACATCGTGGGCGCGGCCGGGTGTGTGGCCACCAGACCGTCGGGGTCGGGCGGCTCAGGCCGCGTGCCGTCCAGTCCGGTACGCAGCTCGCGCAGGAAGTCCCTGGACCGCAGCGCCCGCACGGCCTTGGGCAGCTTCAGCGCGACGTGCACGGCGAGCGCCGCCAGGAAGATCCAGGCGCCGTAGAAGTGCGCCGGATAGAACGAGAACGGGAAAACGTAGAAGAGCTGGATGTTCAGGATCCCGGTGACGAACTGGAAGACCGCCCCGCCCACCAGCAGCACCAGGCTGAGCCGCTCCACGGCCTGCGCGACCGACCGCGCAGGCGGCCAGTCGAACAGCTTCGGGATCACCGACCAGAGCTTGGCCAGCAGCACCGGCACCAGCGTCAGCCCCAGAATGACGTGGGCGCCCTGGGTGACCCGGTAGAGCCAGGCGGGGTCCGCCGGCCACTCGAAGAGGTAGAAGCCCAGCAGCCCCTTGCCCGGCGTGGTGTCGTTGCCCGGCAGGCGGGGCTCGTACGCGGCGTACGACAGCAACCCGGTGATCGCGACGACGGCCAGGCCGACCAGCAGCACCATGCCGAAGACCGCTGTGAGCCACGGGCCGCGCAGCGGGCTGCGCCAGAAGCCGGGGCGGAACGGCCCGGGAGGGCCCGCCCGCCACCACCGCTCGAGCGTCTTTCTCCCGAAGGCGGGTCCAGGCGGCTTGTCAGGCACTGGTACCCCCCGGAAAAGCGTCGTCGCCTCGTGCTGGTGTCCTTACCGCGAGTAGCGTCTGTGATGCCCGGCCTCGGTAAACATTGCGGCAGGCTGTCCCTTTCACACCTTCCTGGTGACACGCTTGTTGACATAGTGCAACGTTCTGATTGCACACCGTAGACGGCTCGCGGAGTGCCGGACCCCGCCGGGTGGCCGTCTGAAAGCCTGCAACTGCCGGGCAACCCCGAGACGAACCGGCCGGAGGGCGACATGAACGAGGCCACCGCGCGTCTGCTGTTCGCGGCCGTGGAGCGGCTGGAGGCGGACATCGCGGCCCTGGAGTGCCCGGCCATGGTCGCCATCGAGGGCAGGGGCAGGCTGCTGCTGAGCGCCTACGACTACCTGCGCGACGTCCGTGCGGCGCAGGCGTTCGAGGTCATGGCGGCCGAGCGGGCGCTCGCGCTCGGTGCGGACCGCTGGGTGCTGACCGTGCCGCAGGTGTGGCTGTTCCAGCCGCCCGGCACGATCGCCGTCCGCCCGCTCGGCGGCGGCCCGCTGCGCGAGGGCGAGCATGAGGCCATCACGTGGATGAGCTTCGACCGTGCCGACGGCATCGACTACGGCCGGGTCGCGTACGTACGCCGCCCCAAGGGCGAGCCCGTCTTCGACGACCCGGAGATGTTCGACGTCGGGGTCACTCCCACCGGCACGATGCCCGGGTTCACGCTGCTCCAGCGCTATTTGGCGGCCGGATGAACCTGTCTTCGCGCGCTATCCGGCGGCCTGCCGGCCCCTGCTCCCAGCCCTAGGTAGAACGTTCGGTCTTGACGGTGCAGCACCCTTAGGTGCATGATGCAAAAGATAGAACGTTCGGTCTACCTCTGAAGGAACGTCATGAGCGAGACTCTGTACACCGGCATCGCCACCTCCACCGGCGACGGCAGGGCGGGAGGGCAGGCGAGGACCAGCGACGGCCTGCTCGACGTTTCCCTGGCCATCCCGAAGGAGATGGGCGGCCCCGGCGGCGCCACCAACCCCGAGCAGCTCTTCGCGGCCGGCTGGGCCTCCTGCTTCCACTCGGCGCTCAAGGCCGTCGCCGCCCAGCGCAAGACGCCCGTCACCGACTCGGCCGTCATCGCCGAGGTGCAGGTGCACCCCACCCCGGAGGGCGGATTCACGCTCAGCGCCGCCCTGCACGCCGAGCTGTCCGGCGTCTCACAGGAGGCGGCCGACGAGCTCGTCGAGGCCGCCCACGCCATCTGCCCTTACTCCAACGCCACGCGCGGCAACATCCCGGTCACGGTGGACGCGACCGTCGCATGAAGCCGGCGGCCGGGCCGTCCATGGACCCTCGGCCCGGCCGCCTCCCGCGCTGAAACACCATCTGAAAGGAACACCGTGACCACCGTCGACACCCCCACCACCCGCGGGATCGCGCAGGCGCTGCGCAGGCTCTACTTCGTGCGGTTCGCGTTCCAGCTCATCTGGGCCGGCCTGATCTTCGCCACCGCCGCGCAGCTCGGGCCGCTCGGCATCGCGCTCGTCGTCATCTACCCGCTGTTCGACGTCGCGGCGGCCATCGTGGACGCCCGCTCGTCCAAGGCCGGGGGCACTCCTTACGGCCTGTACGCCAACATCGCCATCAGCACCCTGGCCGCCATCGGCCTGGCCGTCGCGAGCGGCAACGGCGTCCCCGGCATCCTCGTCGTGTGGGGCGCCTGGGCCATCGTCGCCGGGCTCGTCCAGCTCGTCGTGGCCGTCGTACGGCGCAAGATGGGCGGCCAGTGGGCCATGATCCTCAGCGGCGGCATCTCCGTCCTGGCCGGCGGCTCGTTCATCATGGGCGCCTCCGCCCCGAACCCGATGCTGACCAACATCGCCGGCTACGCCGTGCTCGGCGGCATCTTCTTCCTCATCTCCGCCCTGCGGCTCGGCCGCGCCGCCAAGGGGGCGTGACGTGGACGCGTACGACGTCATCGTCATCGGCGCGGGACCCGTCGTACCCCACGGTCAGCGAGGTGTGGCTGCGGCTGCTCGAAGCCTATGGCCGCTGAACGTCCTCGCCCCGGCTCGGTGGAGGAGCCGGGGCAAGGACGCGGGGTGAGGATGCGGCTTGCTGCGGAACGAGCCGGGGCCAGGGCCGGGCGCCAGGACCAGCGCCAGGGCGCGGGTCAGGAGGCGGGCTGCGGCGCGACCCCGACCTCCCAGAGCCGGGCGAAGTTCGCCGCGTACGCCGCGACCACGCCCCGCTCGGAGAGCTCGACCATCGCCTCGTCGTTACGCCGCAGCGAGGTGGCGTTGAAGTTGTGGCTGCCGGTCATCACCCACCCCTTGCCCGAACCGGGCCCGGTCGAGTCGGTGACCACCATGTACTTCGAGTGGATCCGCCCGGCGGGCGTCGAGCCGTCCAGCGCCCGCCGCTCGATGCCGGCGGCGTCCAGCGCGGCCTTCACCGAGTCGTCGGCGAGGCCGTGCACCACGCGCACCTGGCAGCCCGCGGCCTTCAGCTTCGCCAGCTCGTCGACGATGGCGAGGCGGGTGCCGTCCCACTCGGACTGGCCGATCTCGACCCGGGTGCGTCCCTTGCTCTTGCAGCCGACCTCGGCGAGCCGCTGCGCGATCGGGTCGCGGTCGGCCACCGGGTAGAACTGCGCGGTGATCTTGCCCGCGGGCCCGCCGGCGACGACCGTGGTGTCGTAGTCGGGGTTCTGCACCTCGGCGGCGAGGTCGTCGAAGTACTTCGCGTAGCCCTGGAACAGCTCGCGGTTGCCGGGCAGCACGACCAGGTTGTTCCAGTAGCTGGTGGAGTTGACGTCGGTGATGTTGTTGGACGCCTGGACGACGACGTCGCGCTTGCCGCCGGTCTCCGAGAACAGCGTGAACTTGTTGTGCATGCCCTTGGTGCCCTGGCAGGAGGAGGTGTTCCCCTCCGGGCTCAGGTGGCTGCACACGTGCACCCACGACGTGGCCGACTTGTCGGTGCCGAGCGTGCCGATGAGCTGCTGGGCTGCGGGGTTGTCGATCTGGTAGCCGTCGATGACCATGCGCACCTCGACGCCGCGGCGGTAGGCGTCGAGCAGCACGGCCACGTAGTCGGCCCCGGCGTCGCCCGAGATGACGAACTCGGCGATCTCGATCGACGACCCGGCGGGAGCCTGCTTGATCAGCGAGCAGAGGCGCTCGACGACCGCGGTGGGGGTGCCCGCGACGGGGTCGTTGAAGGCGGCGCCGGTCTCGACCGGCACGGTCTCGGCGTTGCGGCAGGCGCTGCGGGCCGGCTCGGGCAGCGCGGCCTGCGCCGCCGGGCTGAGCAGCAACTGCCCGGACAGGGTCACCGCGGCGGCGAGCCCGGCGACCAGGGCGGGGTGCGGGGAACGGTTACGAGGCATGGAGTCTCTCCAATGCTGGGGGGTGGCTGGACGGGCGCAGGCGGGGTCGGCCCACGGACACCTGGGAGGATTCCGCCGGAACTCAGCCGACGGACGTCTGGGAGAAGTCCGGCGGTAGTCAATCGACGGACGTCTGGGAGAAGTCGGGCGGGAGTCGGCCGACGGGCGTCTGGGGGAAGTCGGGCGGGAGTCGGCCGACGGGCGTCTGGGAGAGATCCGGTGGGTCAGCCCACGGACACCTTCGAGAAGTCCGGACGTCCGCTGGCCGGCATCTCCAGTCCCTTGACGTCGTCGCGGACCGCGTAGTTGTTCTTGAGGTCCACCGGGTAGAGGCCGACCGCGTCATCCCAAATGATCTTGGCGGCCTGGGCGTACAGGTCCTTACGCTCGTTCTGGTCCAGCGACTCGCGGGCCTTGACGAGGATCTTGTCGAGGTCCTTGTTGCAGTAGCCCATCCGCTTGGCGTCGCAGTTGTAGAGGCGGTTGATCGTGAAGTCGGCGTCGCCGGTGCCGGTGGCGTTGGTCTGCAGGTTCATGTCCCAGTTGAGGGAGTTGAGGTCCTTCAGCCAGGTCGCCCGCTCCTTCTCCTGCGGCTGCACCTTGATGCCGACCTTCTCCCACGCCGAGATGAACGCCTGCGCCATGGGCCGGATGTTCGGCCCGCCCTCCAGCGGCCACTGGATCGTGGTGGTGATGCCCTGCGGGTAGCCGGCCTCGGCCAGCAGCTTCTTCGCCCGCTCAGGGTCGTACGCGTACGGCTCAAGCTGGGTCGCCCCGAAGACCGCCTGCGTGACCGGCGCCTGGCCGACCGTGCCGAGGTCGCCGAACAGGTCGCCGACGA
The DNA here is from genome assembly GCF_042751225.1 of Nonomuraea fastidiosa. Lineage (NCBI taxonomy): Bacteria > Bacillati > Actinomycetota > Actinomycetes > Streptosporangiales > Streptosporangiaceae > Nonomuraea > Nonomuraea fastidiosa. Next base: position 2,896,020 of record NZ_CP170570.1, on the reverse strand, counting down.
TGCTCTTGACGTCGATGGCGTGCAGCATGGCCTGGCGCACCTTGACGTCGTCGAACGGCTTGTTGTTCTGGTTGAACCACAGGAAGTAGTAGTTGTAGCTGGGGCCGGTGCCGTAGACGATGCCCGGCACGTCCTTCACCTCGGCCACCTGGTCCGGCGGGATCGAGGCCAGCACGTCCACCTCGTCGTTGTTGAGCGCGGTGATGCGGGCGGAGACCTCGGGCATGTTGAGGATCTCCAGCTTGTCCACCTTGGCCTTGTCGCCCCAGTACTGGTCGTTGCGGGTCAGCACCACCTTGTCGTCGGGGCTGAACGACTCGAACATGAACGGCCCGGTGCCGATCGGCTTCTGCCAGTACGCGTCGTCGTTGACCTTGTCGCCCTTGCCGATGAAGACCAGCGACAGCGTGCTCGGCAGCGTGCCGAGCGGCGACGAGGTGCGGAACGTCACCGTGTGGTCGTCGGTGGCCTGGATCTCCTCGATGCCGGTGAGCAGCGGGGCGAGCGACCCCTTGAGGCCGATCAGCCGCTCCACCGACCCCTTGACGTCCTTGGCGGTGAACGGCGTCCCGTCGGTGAACGTCACGCCCTCGCGCAGGTGGAACACCCAGGTCTTGTCGTCGGGGCTCTCCCACGACGTGGCCAGCTTCGGCTGCGGCTGACCGTCCACCATGACGGTGAGCGTCTCAAGGCTCTGCTGGACGGTGGTCTGCACCGCCTCCTCGGCCGGGTACTGCTGCACGTCCAGCGAGACGGGGAAGAGCTGCGGCGCGTAGCGCAGCACCTTCTCCCCGCCGCCGGAGTCACCGGATCCGCCGGAGCCGCCGCAGGCCGTGAGGCCCAGCACCAGAGCGGCTGCGACGAGACAGCCCATGGCCCGGGATCGTGAGATCATGCCTCTCTCTCCTTCATTCGTTCTTGCTGGTGCCGCGGCTGCTCACGCCGTCGCGGGGGGTGTCAAAGTGAAGGTCGCCGCCACGGGCTTGTGATCGGACGGCGCGTTCCCCGCCGAGAAGAACTCGACGACCTCGCTGGCCCGGGTGACGACGGGGCCGCGGGAGAAGATCCAGTCGATGGCCTTCGACGGCGACATGAGCGGGGAGAGACGCGTTCCGCGTTCGGCGGTGAACGGCAGCGGCGACACGGGGTGGGTGACCGGCGAGGTGCGCCCGAGCGCGGTGAACGAGTCGAGGAAGCCGCCGTTGCCGAGCGCCCACAGCGGCTGCCCGATGTCGTTGATGTCCACCGTGAACAGGCAGGCCGCGTCACCGGCGATCTCGTTCAGCGCCTCCACCACCCGCTCGGCCTGCCCGGCGCGCAGGTTGCGGCGGTCGGCCCGCTCCTGCGGGTGGCCCGGCCAGGTCAGGTGCGCGGTGGAGAACACCAGCGGCTGCGCGCTGCCGGTCCTCGGCCGCAGCCGCACCCAGAACAGCCCGGCGTGCTCGGCGAGGATGCCGACGTCGCGGAAGCCGTACTCGACGAGCTCGAACAGCTCCTCACGCCACCACAGGTTGCTCTGCGTGCCCCACCCGGGAAAGTCGTCGTGCACGCGCGCGTGCCCCGGCAGCATCTCGTCCACCACGGCGCGCGAGCGGGGGCGCAGCTCCTGCGTGGCCAGCAGGTCGGGCGGCCGGGTGGCGAACAGGTCGCGGATCGCCGGTTCTCGCTGCTCCAGGTGCGCGTCGCCCCACAGGTTGTAGGTCATCGCAACGAAGGTGAACGATCCGGTCAGCATGCTGAGAGGTCCTTCCGATTCAGTCGGTACGCGTGGCGTCCGCCGCCCACGCGGTCGGCGCGTTGTACTCGACCACCGCGTTGCCCCGCTCGCCCCGGTAGTCGATCACCGTTACGGAGGTGTTCACCGGCGGGGAGAAGGCGAGGTGGCCTGGCTCGGGCAGGCCGAGCGCGGCGGCCGCGGCCACCCGGATCGGCCCGCCGTGGCAGAACACCATGACGCTCTTGCCGGGACCCGCCTGCTCTGCGATGTCGACGAGCGCGGCCCACACGCGCCTGCGCATGTCGGTGAACGTCTCGCCGCCGCCGCGCCGCGGATCGCCGCCCCGCGCGGCCTCGGCGAGCACGTCGGGGTACGCCGCGGCGATCTCCGTGAACGTGCGGCCGACCCAGTCGCCGATGTCGGCCTCGCGCAGCCGGGGATCCCGCTCGGCCGCGCCGCCGGCGAGGCGCAGGAACGCCTGCGCGGTGTCCCAGGCGCGCGGCAGGTCGCTGGAGACGACCAGGTCGGGCCTGCCGAAGCGGGCCTTGAGCACTTTCGCCGCCGTCTCGGCCTGCTCGATCCCGGTGGCGGTGAGCCCCGAGTCGGCCTGTCCCTGGTAGCGCTCCTCGACGTTCCACAGCGACTCGCCGTGCCGGACGAGGATCAGCCTGGTCGCGCCGCTCATCGGGCACCCGCCGGGGTCGCGGGCAGCTCGGGGAAGTGGCAGGCCGAGACGTGCTCGCCCAGCCGGTTGGTGAGCGCCGGCTCCTCCGTGGCGCAGCGGTCCTGCGCCTTCCAGCACCGCGTACGGAAGCGGCACCCGGACGGCGGCGACACCGGCGACGGGATGTCGCCCTTGAGGATGATCTGCTCGCGCGGTGGCCCCGCCCACGGCCGGGTCACCGGCACCGCCGACAGCAGCGCCTGCGTGTACGGGTGCTCGGGCGCCTCGAAGATCTGCTCCGTGGTGCCCTGCTCCACCACCTTGCCGAGGTACATCACCGCGACCTCGTCGCTGATGTGCCGCACCACCGACAGGTCGTGGGCGATGAACAGGTAGCTCAGCCCCATCTCCTCCTGCAGGTCGACGAGCAGGTTGAGCACCTGCGCCTGCACCGAGACGTCCAGCGCCGACACCGCCTCGTCGCAGATCACCAGGCGGGGCCGCAGCGCGAGCGCCCGCGCGATGCCGACCCGCTGGCGCTGGCCGCCGGAGAACTGGTGCGGGTAGCGGTCGGCGTGGTCGGGGTTCAGCCCGACCCTGGCCAGCAGCTCCCGCGCCTCGGACGCCCACTTCTCGCGGGGCAGCACACCGGGGTTGACCAGCCACGCCTCGCTGATGATCTGCTCGACCGTGAGCCGGGGGTTCAGCGACGCGTACGGATCCTGGAAGATCATCTGGATCTGCCTGCGCACCTGCCGCAGCTCGTCGCCCGGCAGCTTCAGCAGGTCCTGGCCGTCGAAGAGCACCTGGCCCGACTCGGCGGGCGCGAGCCCGATGATCGTGCGCGCCAGCGTCGTCTTGCCCGAGCCCGACTCGCCGACCAGGCCGAGCGTGCGGCCCTTGGGCAGGTCGAACGAGACGCCCGACACCGCGTGCACGGCGCCGATCTTGCGGCGCAGCAGCGCGGAGCGTACGGGGAAGCTGGTGTGCAGGTCTTTGACCGACAGCAGAGGCTCAGCCGGTGACGACATCGGTGACGACCTCCTTCGCGTGGTGGCAGGCGGCCCGGTGAGAGGCGGGACGCTCGGGCAGCGGCAGCAGCTCGGGACGTTCGGCGGCGCAGACGTCGGTGGCGTACCGGCAGCGGGGGCGGAACGGGCAGCCCGACGGCAGCCGGGTGAGGTCGGGCGGCGACCCCTTGATGGGCGTCAGGCGCTCGCGCGGGCCGTTCAGCTCGGGGATCGAGGCCATCAGGCCCTGCGTGTACGGATGCCCGGTGCGCTCGTAGACCTCCCGCAGGTCGCCGGTCTCCACCACCCGCCCGGCGTACATGAGCTGCACCCGGTCGGCGACGCCGGCCACCACGCCGAGGTCGTGGCTGATGAGGATCATCGCCATCCTGTGCTCGGCCTTCAGCTCGGCGAGCAGCGCCATGACCTGCGCCTGGACGGTGACGTCGAGAGCGGTGGTGGGCTCGTCGGCGATGAGCACGCGCGGCTTCAGCGCGATCGCCATCGCGATCATCACGCGCTGCCGCATGCCGCCGGAGAACTGGTGCGGGTAGTCGTCCACCCTGCGGTCGGCGGCCGGGATGCCCACCCGGTCCATCAGCTCGATCGCCTTGCGCCGCGCCTCGGCGCGGGACAGGCCCTGGCGGCGCCGGAACAGCTCGCCGATCTGCGCGCCGACGCGGAAGACCGGGTTGAGCGAGCTCAGCGGGTCCTGGAACACCATGGCCAGGTCGGTGCCGTTGAGCTTGCGGGTCTCCGAGCGCGGCAGCGCCAGCAGGTCGCGGCCCTTGTACAGGATGCGGCCTCCGGCGATCTGGCCGGCGGGGCGCGGCACGAGACCCATCAACGCCTGGGCGGTGACGCTCTTGCCGCTGCCGGTCTCGCCCAGGATGGCCAGCGTCTCGCCCTCGGCGAGGTCGAAGCTGACCTTGTCGACGGCGGTGATCGTGCCCGCCCGGGTGCGGAAGCGTACGGTCAGGTCCTGCACCGACAGCAATGGGTCGGCCATCACATGCTCCTCAGCCGCGGGTCGAACCGGTCGCGCAGGGCGTCGCCGAGCACACCGAAGCTGATCACCAGGGCGGCGAGGGCGATGCCGGGGATCGTGGAGATCCACCACGCGTTGGACAGGTAGTCCCGGCCGTTGGCGATGGTCATGCCCCAGCTCGGCGTGCTGGCCGGGGTGCCGAGGCCGAGGAAGCTCAGTGACGCCTCGGCCAGGATCACGTGGCCGAGCTCCACGGTCGCGACCACCAGGATCGGCGCGATCATGGACGGCAGGATGCTGCGCGTCAGCAGGTGCCAGGTGCGCGCGCCGAGCGTGCGGGTGGCGTCGACGAAGTCCCTGTTCTTCAGCCCGAGCACCTGGCTTCTTGTCACCCGGGCGAACGTCACCCAGTTGGAGATGGACAACACGATCACGACGTTCACCACGCTCGGCCCGAGTATCGCCGCGATGAAGATGGCGAGCAGGATCGACGGGAACGTGAGCTGGATGTCGGCCAGCCGCATGAGCACCATGTCCAGCCAGCCGCCGAAATAGCCCGCGGCGATGCCGGCGGCCACGCCGATGAGCCCGGCCAGCACCAGCGTCGCCACGCCGACGGTGATCGACACCCGCGCGCCCTGCATCATCTGGGCGAGGATGTCCTGGCCGACCTGGTCGGTGCCGAAGACGGCGACCTGCCCGTTCGCCAGCGTGGTGCCCGGCGGTTTCAGCCGGGAGCCGAGGTCGGTGGCCACCGCGTCGTACTTCAGCAGGATCGGGCCGAAGATGGCGGCGAGCACGTAGAGGCCGATCACCGACAGCGAGACGATGATGCGCAGCCGCCCGATCTTCACCCGGGTCTTGCTCTGCTTCGGTTCGCCGCCGGCGGCTCGGCCGGGTCCATCACGGTCACCGCCTCGCCTGGCAGCACCTGGTCCATTGGCCTGTCCATGGTCACCGTCCCAGCCGGATGCGCGGGTCGAGGTAGCCGTACAGGACGTCCACGATCAGGTTGATCAGGACGAACCCGCCGGCGATCAGCAGGATCGCGGCCTGCACGACGTTGTAGTCGCGGGCCGAGATGGAGTCGATGAGCAGCCGCCCGACGCCGGGCCAGGAGAACACCGTCTCGACGATCACCGCGCCGCCGAGCAGCTTGCCGAACTCCAGGCCGGCCACGGTCACGATCGGGATGATCGCGTTGCGGATGGCGTGCAGGAAGATGACCACTCGCTCCGGCAGGCCCTTGGCCCGCGCGGTCTGGATGTAGTTCTCGTGCACGACGTCGAGCAGGCCGCTGCGGGTCAGCCGGATCTGGATCGCGATCAGCGGCAGCGCGAGCGTGACGCCCGGCATGATCAGCCGGTCGAACCCGCCGTGGCCGCCGCTTGCGAAGATGTGCAGCTGCCGTGCGAAGACCAGGATGAACATGATGCCGATCCAGAACGACGGCATCGACTGCGCGAGCAGCGCGAACACCGAGACGATGCGGTCGGCCAGGCGGTTGACCCGCAGCGCGCCGACCACGCCGAGCGCGATGCCCAGCACCAGGCCGATCACCATCGCGACGACGGCGAGCTGCAGGGTGAGCGGGAACCGGTCGAGCACCAGGCCCATCGCGTCGGCGTGGTAGCGGTAGGAGTCGCCGAAGTCGAACCGCACCACGTCGGCCAAGTAGATCCCGTACTGCACGAGCAGCGGCTGGTTGAGCCCCATCTGCTCGCGCAGCTGCTCGATCTCGTCGGGGGTGGCGTCGGAGCCGAGGATGAGCAGGGCCGGGTCGCCGGGAACCAACCGCAGCACCAGGAACACGATGGTCACGGCGCCCCACAGCACGAACGCGGCGAACAGCGAGCGCCGGATGAGGTACGCGGTCATGGCCGGCCCGCTCGCTGTCGGTGGGCTTCCCGTTTCAGCATCGACAGGCAACTCCAGATAGAGCCATGACGCCGTCGGCGCATGGCGGGATTTTCGGGGGCTTGAGGGGATCGGCCGGCGGGCGGCCGGCCGATCTTGAGAGAGGGACGAATACGGGGGGAGGGGGCGGCGGGGCACCGGCCGGCGGTGTGGCCGGAGTGTTTCCTGCCGGGAACATTAACGTTAATGCGATTGCTGGCTGATGCTAGGATGACCGGCCCCGACCGTCAAGGGTCCGTCCCCCGTCTTCTGCCGCTCCAGCGCTCGCGTACGGCCTCTGGCGATGCATACTACCTGCGCAAACGTGCGGTGGTAACAGTTCGTCACCGCTACGCTGTGAGGGTCTCGGGCCACGTGGGGTGGCCACCCAAGGGTTGACCGCCGCGCAACATTAACGTTAACGTCCGACTGCGACCGCATGACTCACTCCGGTCGATCGGTCGGGCGTAGGCATTCGCGACTCTTTTGTGCCAAGACCTTTTCAGGAGCATTCGGCGATGACCACGACGGAGCGGCCCGACCTGGCCGCAGAACTTCGTACTGCCATTTTGTCGGCAGACCCGAGACTGTCGAAGTTTTCCCCGCTTCGACGCATTCTCGCGTACGACGACTTCAATTCGGGGACCCACGGCTGGACCGAGTTGCTGGGCAACTACAACGGCAACGGCGACCTGTCCACCGTGGACGACCACATGCGGGACTTCCGGCCCCCGCAGCTGTCCAACTGCACGTTCTTCGACATCGGCAGCCACGGCGCGATGACCGGCTCGTACGCGCTGAAGCTGGCCACCCGGCCGTACACGGGGCACACCGCCACCGCCATCAGGCGGCTCACCATGAGCGGGCGCGGCCTGCTGCAGATCGAGGCGTACTTCACGTACAAGGCCGAGGCCACCATCGACGGCAGCGCGAGCGACGAGTTCGGCGACGTCACCTGGGACGGCAACCTGCACCCGTCGGAGGCGCAGTTCGGCTGCTTCACCGTGGCCACCGACCTGTGCGGCGACGGCGGCCTGCGCTATCACACGGTGGCCCGCTACATGAACACGTCGCTGGACAACAAGCTCAAGCGCCAGTGGATGTATCCGATCGTGCCGGAGCCGACGCCGCGCGAGCACCTCGAAGGAAAGATCAAGCTGGAGTACGGCGCCGACTTCACCGCGCCCAACCCCGAAGACTGGCATCCGTTCGGTGAACCGCAGGAGCTCTGCTACAACGAGGTGCCGACGAAGGTCAACTGGCATTACCTGCGCTGGGTCATCGACACCGAAGCACGACGTAACGTCGAGTTGCAGGTCAACGATCGCATCATGGACATGTCGGACGTTCCGGTGCCGCCGTACAAGGAGCGCTACGACTCCCTGGAGAACCTGCTGAATTTCTACTTCTCAGTACGGACCCACTCGACGGTCCGCAACTTCCTCTTCCTTGACTCGGTACTCATTTCCACGGAGTGGTGACGTAATGCGGCAGGTGCAGACGGCGGTCCTCGAACGGGACACGACGTTCGATTCCGACTTCGCCACGGAGCCGTACGAAGTGGCCTGGGCCGGCGAGGCGCGGTTCTTCATCCACACGCTCGCCACCTCCGGCCAGGACACCGAGGTGCGGCTGGTCACCCAGATCTCGCCGGACGGCCTGACCTGGTGCGACCTCGACGGCAAGGAACATGTCATCAACGGACCCGGTTTGGTGACATGGCCGGTAGATCATTTCGGACAATGGTTGCGGTTGCGCGGCACGGTGACGGGCACCGACCCGTCCGCCAAACTGCGCATCTATCTCACGGTCAAGAGCTGAGAGCGACCGCGGAAACCGACCAGAGGGGGCATGCGAATGGCTGGGGCTCGACGTCATACCTTGCGGGACATCGCCGCGACGTTGAACCTTTCCGTCAACACCGTCTCGCGTGCCCTCTCCGGCAAGGACGGCATAGGTGAGGAGACCAGGGCCCGGGTACGGGCCGAGGCCGAGCGGGTCGGCTACGTCCCCAACTCCATGGCGCGCTCGCTCGTCCTGGGCTCGGCGATGACCTTCGGCCTCGCCATCACCAACCCGTCCAACCCCTTCTACGCGCAGCTCATCTCCACCATCGAGACCCGCGCCCGCTCCCACGGCTACTCGCTGCTGCTCACGGTCACCGAGGAGTCGGAAGAGCACGAGATGCGCGCCGCCGAGTCGCTGCTGCGCTCGTCGGTGAGCGGCTCGATCGTCGTGCCCGTGCAGTCCGGGACCGAGGCGTGGCGGCGGCTCGGCTCCGTGGGCGTGCCGACCGTGCTGATCAACCGTGATCTGCCCGACCTCGGCTACCGCTTCGTCGGCACCGACAACGAGCTCGGCGGCTACCGCGCCACCTCCCACGCGATCGAACGCGGCGCCCGCTCGATCGTGGTGCTGGAAGAAGATCTGCCGATCACCACGATCGACCACCGCATCGCCGGCTTCCGCCGCGCCATGGCCGAGGCCGGGCTGCCGGTGCCGCGCGGCAGCATCATGCGGGTCCCCACCCGCCGCCACGAGCAGGCCGCGCTGCCTTGGCAGCCGCAGCAGGCGTACCAGGTGGCCCGCCGCATGCTGCGCAGGACCCGGCTGCCCGACGCGGTCGTGGCCGGCAACGACTACTTCGCACTCGGCCTCTACCGGGCGCTGGAAGAGCACGGGCTGAAGGTGCCCGACGACATGATGGTGATCGGGTTCGGCGACCACCCGTTCTCCGCCTTCCTGTCGCCGCCGCTGACCACGGTGCGGCTGCCCGCAGAGGAGATCGGCACCATCGCGGTGGACCTGCTGCTCGAGGAGATCTCGGGTACGCCCATCGCCCGCCCGCTCAAGCAGCTCATCGCCCCCACGCTGGTGGAACGCGGCTCGACCCAGCGGAGCTGACGGCCGTCTCGGGCCGGTGAGGCGCTGCGCTCGCTGGGGACGTCAGGCGGCGCTGGGAGCCGTCCTCCCTCAGCGAGGCTCAGACAGTCCAGCTCGATGACGCCCAGTCGGGGGTGGACGAGCCGCTTGCGGTCGGAACGGCGCGGAGATCGTCGCCGACCGCACCGTCCCGCTGGCGGACGCCGCGTCGGCGTACGATCACGTCGCCCGGGGCCACGCGAAGGGCAAGGTCATCGTCCGGCCGTAACGCGGGAGCCGAGGCTGGTGCTGCTCGCCGTTCTGCTCACTGTGCTCGGTCTGTACGGCCTGCGCCGCCGCGACCTGGGCGCATCCTGAGCGCGACGATCACCGCGAGGACGGCGATCGCGGCCATGGCCAGGAAGGCATCGGAGTAGGCGGCGGCCGCGTCCCCGGCGTGCAGCGGGTTGAGCGCGTCCGCACCGGCCTGCTGCCGCGCCGTCACCAGCACGCCGAGAACGGCGGGACCCGCGCCCGCGCCGAGGAACTGGGCTCCCTGCAGGATCCCGAGGCCGGCTCCGGCCTGCTCGGGCGGCAGCGCCCGCGCGGCCGCGCTGATCATCGGGGTCAGCACGAAGAAGAAGCCGACGCTGAGCCCGAGTATCCCGACCCCGGCGGGCACCATCACCACGGCCCCCGCACCCGGCTGGAGACCCTTCACATCGACCACGAGCAGCGGCCATCGTCGATCCCGGAGAATTTGATCATGAAGCTTCCCTTACCGCCGCGAACGCTCTCAGCCGCCCTCCTGGTCGTCGTCGCAGCTTGCTCGACCGAGCCGGCGCCTCCTCAAGAGCGCCGGGTGACGAGCGCGAAGGACCTCGTCCTCCCGCTGGACGCCTACGACCTGAACGCGGTCGAGCGTTCGGTCGTCCAAACCGCGCGTTACCACCTGATCGAGCGCTGCCTGTCGCGCTACGGCCTGCCGTTCAAACCCCACGACACCCGGCCGGTCACCTATCCCAAGAACGCCTCCTACCTCGGCTGGCTCGGCGCGAAGCAGGTCGGCACGTACGGCTACAGCGGCCCGCGCGGTCAGCTCGCGGAGGTCGCGGCGGCCGTGGACGGAATCCGCGGCTACCTGATCCCGCCGAGCCAGGACGCGGTGCAGACCGGAACGGTGAAGAGATTCCGCGGCAAGCCCGTGCCGCCCGAGGGGTGCGACGGGGAGGCGCAGCGCAGGCTCAACGGCGACGCCCCGGGCCCCGACGGCGTCGCGCCCGCCAAGCCGCACATCTACAAGCAGCTCTACGTCTACATGGACGACGCAGCGGAGATCGCGTACCAGGACGAACGCATCAAGGCCGCGAACGCCGCGTGGAGCGCCTGCATGCGCGAGGCCGGCCACCGCTACGCCATGCCCGCCGAAGCGGAGGCGGACCCGCGCTGGGCGAGCAGGCGTGACACCGAGCCGCCGACGAAGGACGAGCTCAGCACGGCCGTCGCCGACGAGCGCTGCCGCCTTCAGGTGAATTACAGCGGCGCCCGGCTCGCCGCGTACGCCGACGCCCAGCGGGCGGTCATCGCGCGGCACAAGCAGGAGGTCGAACGCCTGGCGACCCTCCAGCGCACCCGGTACGCCAATGCCCAGAAGGTGCTGGACTCCGCGTGACGCGGGTCAGGCGTACTGCAGGTCGGCCTTGACGATGCGCCCGCCGCCGACGGTGAAGTCGTAGTGGGCGCGCCAGCCGTCCGAGCCCGCCGGAGCCCAGTACACGAGCAGCTTCTGACCGTCGGCCCGCTGCTCGGCGACCTCGATGACCCGCAGCGACCCGCCGATCACCTCGCGGTCGGCCCATGCGCGGATGGCGTCGTGGCCCTTGATGCTGCGGGAGACGTCCACGATCTCGCCGTCCGGCGCGAAGGACGCGACGAGGGCGGCCAGGTCCTTGGCGTTAACGGCGTCCACGTACGCCTGCGCCTCCGGCACCACCTGCCCAGAGGCGGACGTGGCGACGGTGGGGGATGGCTCGATGGCCGCGCCGGCACCGCAGGCGGCGACCATCAGAAGAGGTACGCAAACCAGCAGCACCGCCCACCACCTGAGTGCCGGAAAAGAGGGTATCGGTCGGGCGATCATGGCCCCGATGATGCGACCGCACACTCGCACACGTCCAAGACCTGTAGCCATAACCAAGAGCTATGGCGTCGGGCACTTGCGGCCACAGCCGCCTGCGGGCCGGATAACCCGAGGACACGAGCTGCGCCCTTCTGCCGGGGAGATCCGGTCCGGTTCATCCTGCATCCCTTGGCGATCTCTCCGCAGCAGCGGTGGCCTCTTCATCGGCCTCGGGGCGGGAGTTATCGTGAAGGCGGTGCAAAGCCAGGTGTGGCGGTGACAGCCCGCCGGTTTCTCCCGTCGGAGGAACGATCCGGTGTGATTCCGGAGCCATGCGGTGATACCCCGCCCCCTTCTCGGACTCCGATGATCGGGTCCCTGACGCCATCGGGCCGCGAGCGCGGCCGGACACCAGCGTGAAAGGGGAAGGGCATGTTCACCGGCAGAATCCACGAGATCGGCGTGATCGAGTCCGTCGGCGCGAACGACGTCGTCATCAGGGCGCCCAAGTGCGCGGGACGGCTGGCGCCCGGCGGGTCGCTGAGCGTGGCGGGGATCCGCCTGACCGCCGAGCACGTCGAGGGCGAGCTGATCAGGATGTCGGTCAGCACCGAGACCCGCCGCCGCACGACGTTCGACGAGATGCCGGAGCCCGGGCGGCGGGTGAACCTGGAGACGCCGCTGACCGTCGGCGACCCGCTGGACGGGCATCTGGTGCAGGGGCACGTCGACGGCGTCGGCAAGGTCGTACGCGCCGACGAGGATCCCGGGCTGGGGCGGCGGCTGTGGATCCGGCCGCCGGACCGGTTCATGGCCAAGGTCATGGCGAAGGGCTCGATCGCGGTGGACGGCGTGAGCCTGACCGTGGCCGAGGTCGTCAAGGACCGCTTCTCGGTGGCGCTGATCCCGTCCACGCTCGCCGGGACGACGCTGGCCGAGCTGTCCGTGGGCGACCGGGTCAACCTGGAGTCGGACATGGTGGGCAGGCTGGCGGCCGCGCCCGCCACGGCGAGCGCGCACGTCGCCAAGGCGGTCGCCGCGCTGGGCTGGGCCGGGCACCTGTCGGGCCGGGTCGGGGTGGAGAAGGCGGTACGCCAGATCGCCGCGGGCGGCGCGGTCATGGTGTGGGACCCCGCCCGCGAGGCCGAGGGCGACGTGATCTTCGCGGGGGCGGGCCTGCGCCCGGCGGCGTTCACGTTCCTGCTGACCGAGGTGTACGGCTACCCGTGCGTGCCCTGCGCGCCGGAGGTGCTGGAACGGCTGGAGATCCCGGCGCTGGACGGCCCGGGTGACCGCCACGGCACGGCCTTCCACGCGCCGGTGGACCTGGCCGCCTCCACCGGCACCGGGGTCAGCGCCGCCGAGCGCGCCGCGACCGTACGGCAGCTCGCCCGCCCCGACGCCACGCCCGCCGACTTCGTCACGCCGGGCCACGTCATCCCGATCGCGTCCAGGCCGGGCCTGCTGCGCGAGCGCGCCGGGCACACCGAGTCGACCGTCGCCCTGTGCCTGGCCGCGGGCCTGCCGCCGGTGGGCGTGTGCTGCGAGGTGATGCGCCCGGACGGCGTCATGGCCGGGGCGGCGGACCTGGAGGCGTCCGCGCTGCGCTGGGGCCTGCCGCTCGTCGACATCGACGACCTCCGCACGTGGCTGTGAGGCGGTCCGCGAGGCAAGGCGGTGGCCAAATCCTGTTGGGGTGGAGCGGGCGTTCGGAACGCAAGCCCCGATTCCCGCCCGGATGGATCACCAAGAACCGCTAAGTGAGGACTGCACCTAGGGGAGTGGCTCACCTACTTGTCCCAGGTCGGCGTGGCTATACCGAGAAGAGTCACATACGACCAGGGGAAGCAAGGGGGCCACTCCCGTGGAGGCGAACGACATCGACGCCGTGCCCGGTTTCCGGGCCGCGCTGGCGGTGGCGGACTCCGTCCTGTACGAGGGCTACCTGCTCTATCCCTATCGCCGTTCATCGCCGAAGAACCAGGTCAGGTGGCAGTTCGGCGTGCTGCTGCCGGAGTCGTGGGCGAGGGCGCACGACCTTGAGGGCGGCGGTGTGGCGGGTTCGGCGGAGTCGTGGTGGCAGCAGACGGAGTGCCTGCTCGTCGCGCCCGCCGGCGCCACCGTACGGGGCCGGCTCCGGTTCCTGCAGCTGCGCCGCCGCACGCCCGAGGAGCGGCTGCCGGGCGGCGGCCACCGGGCGGCCGACCGGGTCGGCGACGTGCTGGGCTTCGACGAGGGGGTGCCGCGCGAGCTCGACGTCGCGGCGTCCGTGGCGGAGCTGCTGGCCGGCGAGAAGCTGCTCAACCTCAAGATTCCGGGCTCGGAGACGGTCAGCCCGCTGCCCGGCGGCGAAGGGCGTACGCGGTGGCGCGAGTGGCCGCTGAGCACCCGGGTGACGCTCTCGCTGACGCCGTGCAAGGTGACCGCGGACGCGCCGCTGCGCGCGGGGGAGAGCCTGTTCAAGCTCCGCGTACGCACCGAGAACGCCACCCTGGGCCCGCCGCGGGACGCGCCCAGGGACGAGGCGCTGCCGCACGCCCTGATCGCCTGCCACACGCTGCTCACCGTGCCGGGCGGCCGGTTCGTCTCGCTGCTCGACCCGCCCGGCTGGGCGTGCGAGGCGGCCGGCAAGTGCGTGAACGCGCAGACGTACCCGGTGCTGAGCGGCGAGCAGGTGGTGCTGTCGTCGCCGATCCTGCTCTACGACAACCCGCGCGTCGCCCCGGAGAGCCCCGGCGACCTGCACGACGCGACCGAGATCGACGAGATCCTGTCGCTGCGCACGCTGACGCTCACCGACGCCGAGAAGCGGGAGGCGCGCGCAACCGACCCGCGCGCCGCCGCCATCATCGACCGGGTCGAGGCGATGACCCCGGAGGACCTGGCCCGCCTGCACGGCACGATCAGGGACCCGCAGAGCCCCGCGCCCTCGTGGCACCCGGAGGCGCACAGCGACACCGTCGAAGTGGCGGGCAAGGTCGTGCGCAGGGGCAGCAGGGTGCGGCTGCGGCCCAGGCTGCGCGGCTCTGATCCGCAGGACATGTTCCTCGACGGCAGGACCGCCCTGGTGGAGGCGGTGCTGCAGGACGTCGATGGCGCCCCCCACCTCGCGGTGACGCTGGAGGACGACCCGGCGGCCGAGCTGAACCAGTGGTACGGCCGCTACCGCTACTTCTCGCCCGACGAGACCGAGCCGCTGGACGGTGAGCCCGCATGAACCGGGTGCTGGTGGCCGGGATCGGCAACGTCTTCCTGGGCGACGACGGGTTCGGCGTCGAGGTGGTCCGGCGCATGGATCCCATGGCCGTGCCGGCGTCGGTACGGGTGGCCGACTACGGCATCCGCGGCGTCCACCTGGCTTACGAGCTGCTCGGCGGCGCGTACGACACGCTGATCATGGTGGACGCGGTCGAGATCGACGGACCGCCCGGCACCGTGGCCGTCCTGGAGATCGACGACGAGCCCGTCCCCGAAACGTCGCCGCCCGTGAACGGGCACGGCATGCATCCCCAGGCGGTGCTCGACCTGCTCGCCAGGCTGGGCGGCCGGGTGCCCAGAGTGCTGCTGGTGGGCTGCCGCCCCCAGACCATCGACGAGGTCATGGGCCTGTCGGAGCCCGTCGCCGCCGCCGTCGAAGGCGCGGTCGCGGCGGTGACGGCACTGGCGTGTGACGAGGCCCACCGACGAGCCGACCCACCAGCCGACCCAGCAGCCGACCCAGCAGCCGACCCAGCAGCCGACAGGGAGCGCGCCGATGCATGAGACGGGAATGTGCGACGAGATCGTCCAGGCGCTGCTGCGCAGGGCGGAGGGACGGCGGGTGGCCGCGGCACGCGTCCGCGTCTCGTTCGCCGGGCACCGCGCCGACCCGGAGGTGGTCGAGCAGGGCTTCCGCGTGGCCGCGGCCGGTACGCCGGCCGAGGACGCGCGGATCGAGCTGATCATCGAGCCGCCCGCGGTGAGCTGCGGCGGCTGCGGCGCGCGTACGCCCGCGACCGACGCGCTCGCGCTCGTCGCCTGCCCGCGCTGCGGCGGCGTGGACGTCGAGCTCGCGGCCGACGCCGGGGTCGTCGTCGAGTCGATCACCTACCAGCAGGACGCCAGCGAGGTGCGCGCATGACACAGACGCAGCAGCAGGGCGGCACGACCGCCGGCTACGACGAGATGCACATCCTGTGGATATCCGAGGGCATGAGCTGCGACGGTGACACCGTCTCGATCACCGCGGCGACGCAGCCCGCGATCGAGGACGTGGTCAACGGCAACATTCCCGGCCTGCCCAAGGTCCACCTGCACAACAAGGTGCTGTCGCCGAGCCTCGGCGGCGAGGACTACCTGGCGCCGTTCAGGGCCGCCGCGCGCGGCGAGCTGGAGCCGTTCATCCTCGTCATCGAGGGCTCGGTGCCCAACGAGA
Organism: Nonomuraea fastidiosa; assembly: GCF_042751225.1. NCBI lineage: Bacteria > Bacillati > Actinomycetota > Actinomycetes > Streptosporangiales > Streptosporangiaceae > Nonomuraea > Nonomuraea fastidiosa. The sequence continues at coordinate 2,880,350 of NZ_CP170570.1, read as the reverse complement.
AGATCAACGGCGACGGCTACTGGACGTCGTTCGGCAACGACCCGGAGACCGGCCAGCCGCTCACCCTGAACACCTGGATCGACCGGCTCGCCCCGCGCGCGTGGGCGGTGGTCGCCATCGGCACCTGCGCCACGTACGGCGGCATCCACGCGATGGCCGGCAACCCGACGGGCTGCATGGGCCTGGCCGACTACCTCGGCTGGGACTTCCGCTCGACCGGCGGGCTGCCGATCGTGAACGTCCCCGGCTGCCCGGTTCAGCCGGACAACTTCATGGAGACCCTGACCTGGGTGCTCTACCACGCCGCGGGCAGCGCGCCGCCGCCCCCGCTCGACGAGATGCTGCGGCCCCAGTGGCTGTTCGGCAAGACCGTCCACGAGGGCTGCGACCGGGCCGCCTACTACGAGCAGGCCGACTTCGCCCGCGACTACAACTCGCCCAAGTGCCAGGTGAAGATCGGCTGCTGGGGCCCGGTGGTCAACTGCAACGTGCCCAAGCGCGGGTGGATGCGGGGGATCGGCGGCTGCCCGAACGTGGGCGGCATCTGCATCGCCTGCACCATGCCGGGCTTCCCGGACAAGTTCATGCCGTTCATGGACGAGCCGCCCGGCGGCCACCTGTCGTCGGTCCTGATCAAGCCGTACGGGGCGTTCGTCCGCAGGATGCGCGGCCTCACCAACCACACCGTCAACAGAGAGCCCCGGTGGCGGCACAACCGTGAGGCGCTGACCAGCGGATACAACCCGCGCTGGCGCCCGTAGAGCCGCCGGCGAGCACGAGGAAGGAAAGCACGGCCGATGGCCATCGAGCAGCAGGAGAAAGCAGCGCACAAGCCGGGGACGCTCGTCGACATGTCCTGGGACCCGATCACCAGGATCATCGGCAACCTCGGCATCTACACCAAGATCGACTTCGAGAACCAGCGCGTGGTGGAGTGCCACAGCACGTCCTCGCTGTTCCGCGGCTACTCGGTGTTCATGAAGGGCAAGGACCCGCGGGACGCCGGGTTCATCACCAGCCGCATCTGCGGCATCTGCGGCGACAACCACACGACGTGCTCGGTCTACGCGCAGAACATGGCGTACGGGATCAAGACCCCGAAGCTCGCCGAGTGGATCATCAACCTCGGCGAGGCCGCCGAGTACATGTTCGACCACACGCTCTTCCAGGACAACCTGGTCTTCGTCGACTTCTGCGAGGCTATGGTCAAGGGCACCAACCCGAGCGTGCTGCAGCGGGCCGAGACCACCGACGCGCCGAACGCCGGCATCCACGGCAGGCGCACGATCGCCGACATCATGCGGGCGTTCAACCCGTTCGAGGGCGAGGCGTACAAGGAGGCGCTGACCGTCAGCCGCGTCACGCGCGAGATGTTCTGCCTGATGGAGGGCAGGCACGTGCACCCGTCGACGGTCTATCCGGGCGGCGTCGGCACGATGCCGTCGCCGTCAGTCTTCACCGACTACCTGTCGCGGCTGATGAACATCATCGACTTCATCAAGAAGGCCGTGGCGCTCAACGACGACGTCTTCGACTTCTTCTACCAGGCGCTGCCCGGCTACGAGGAGGTCGGCCGGCGCCGGGTGCTGCTCGGCTGCTGGGGCGCCTTCCAGGACCCCGACGTGGTCGACTACCGCTACGACACGATGAACGAGTGGGGCAAGGCGATGTACGTCACCCCCGGCATCGTCGTGGACGGCGAGCTCATCACGACCAACCTCGTCGACATCAACCTCGGCATCCGCATCCTGCTCGGCAGCTCCTACTACGAGGACTGGGTGAACGAGGAGCCGTTCGTCACCCACGACCCGCTCGGCAACCCGGTGGACATGCGCCACCCGTGGAACCAGACCACGCTGCCCGCCCCGCAGAAGCGGGACTTCGACGGCAAGTACAGCTGGGTGATGAGCCCGCGCTGGTTCGACCAGCGCACCGGCGACCACCTGGCGCTGGACACCGGCGGCGGGCCGTTCGCGCGGCTCTACACCACCGCGCTGGCCGGGCTGGTGGACACGCCGTATGTGAAGTCGACCGGCTCCAGCGTGCAGATCAACCTGCCGAAGGGGCCCGAGCTGCCCGAGGTCACGCTGGAGTGGCGGATCCCGCAGTGGTCCAACGCCATCGAGCGCAACCGCGCCCGCGTCTATTTCGTCGCGTACGCCGCCGCCATGGCCGTGTACTTCATCGAGCGGGCGATGCAGCGGGTGCGCAGCGGCGACACCAAGGTGTTCCAGGACTTCGACGTGCCGGACCAGGCCATCGGCGTGGGCTTCCACGAGGCGGTGCGCGGCGTGCTCTCGCACCACCTGGTGATCGAGAAGGGCAAGATCGCCAACTATCACCCGTACCCGCCGACGCCGTGGAACGGCAGCCCGCGCGACCACTACGGCACGCCGGGCCCGTACGAGGACGCCGTCCAGGACATGCCGATCTTCGAGGAGAACGGGCCCGAGAACTTCAAGGGCGTGGACATCATGCGGGCGGTGCGCAGCTTCGACCCGTGCCTGCCCTGCGGTGTCCACATGTACCTCGGCAAGGGGCGTACGGTGCGCAAGCTGCACTCGCCGATGTTCGGCGGCGGGCATGACTGAGCAGCGGCCGGAGAGGCTGGACGAGCGGGCCGTCGCCGGGCGGCTGGAGCTGCTCGAGGAGCTGCTGAACGAGCTGGAGTCGGCCCAGGGGCCCACCGCCGAGCTGGCGCTCGACGCGATCGCCACGCTCGCCGGGGTGTACGGGGAGGCGCTCGCCCGCGTCGTGGACCGGGTCACCGCGGCCTCGCCCGAGCTGGGCGCGTCGCTGGCTGATGACGTGCTGCTCGCGCACCTGTTCGTGCTGCACGGGGTGACCGTGGGTCAGGGTTCTGCGGGGGAGCGGGAGACGGCGTTCATCCCGCTCGACGCGCTCGCCCGCCGCCCCGCCGCCTCTGAGACAGGCCCGCTCGCCCGCCGCCCCGCCGCCTCTGAGACAGGCCCGCTCGCCCGCCACCCCGCCGCCTCCTCAGGGACGGCCCCATGAGCGGTCCCGCTCCCGGCCTCACGCCCGGCGTAGCGCCCGGCCTCCAATCCGGCTGCACGTCCGGTCCCGCGACCGCGCTCGGGCGGGTGATGGAGCGGCCGGTAGCCCGCAGGCGGGCCGCCGAGCCATGCGAGCTGTGCGGCGAGCCGCTGCCCGGCGAGCACGCCCACCTGCTGGAGGAGCGCAAGGACCTGCTGCTGTGCGCCTGCCGCGCCTGCGCGCTGCTGTTCGAGCATGGAGAGGGCGCGCCGGGGCGGTTCCTGCTGGTGCCCGATCGGCGGCTGCGCCTGGCCGGGCCGTCGCCGTCCGAGCTGGGCGTGCCCGTGGGCCTGGCGTTCTTCGTCCGCGGCTCCGGCGGCACGGTGGTCGCGCACTACCCGAGCCCGGCCGGCGCCACCCGCTGGGAGGTGGAGGCCGACGCCTGGGACCGGCTCGCGAGCCGCCACGCGGAGCTGGCGTCGATGCGCCCGGCGGTGGAGGCGTTCCTGGTCGCGATGGTGCGCGGCATGGACGAGCGCTGGCTGGTGCCGATCGACGACTGCCACCGGCTCGTCGCGCTGGTCCGCCGCGAGTGGACGGGCATGTCCGGCGGGCAGCGCCTCTGGGACCGCATCGCGGCCTTCTTCGCGGAACTCGATGAAGCCGTACCCGACCGATGAGGAGGACGACATGGCACGCATTCGCGTAGGCGAGCCCGACGTGCAGCCCGACACGCCCTCGCACGTCAAAGGCGTGCGGCAGGGCAACGCGACGGGCAACTACCGCCGCCAGCGCGGCCACCGCAAGGACGGCACCGCCGACGCGCGGCGCTCCACGGGCGTACGCCCACGCAAGGAGAACCCGATCGTGTCGGGCATGCCGAACCTCTCACCCAGCTAGCGCGAGAGGAGGTGAAAGGCCGACATGCGGCAGCTAGGCAAGTGGCTGGCCCTGTTCGCAGGGGCCGCGATCATCACGATGGTCTGGCGGGAACTGCCCGCCATCAAGCGCTACATCACCATGCGACGGATGTGAAAGGAAACGAGGCGGCCGATGTGCCTGGGCATTCCCGGCGAGATCGTCGAACTCATCCCCGGACAGCCCGAACTCGCCAAGGTCGAGGTCGCGGGCGTCCGCCGGGTCATCAACGTCGGGTTGGTCGACCAGGACGGCATACGTCCCGGCGAATGGGTGCTCGTGCACGTCGGCTTCGCCATGTCCAAGATCGACGAGCGGGAGGCGGCGGCCACGCTGGAGCTCCTGCGCGGTCTCGGGCAGGCGTACACCGATGAGCTCGAAGCGCTCGCGGAATCCGACATCACCTGAGAGGCGGGACAGTGCGGTTCGTCGATGAGTACCGCGACGCCGGCGAGGCCAGGAGGCTGGCCGCGCGCATCCGGGACCTGTGCGAGCCCGGACGGCGCTACACCTTCATGGAGGTGTGCGGCGGTCACACGCACACGATCTACAAGCACGGGCTAGAGGACTACCTGCCCGAGTCGGTGTCGCTGGTGCACGGCCCCGGCTGCCCGGTCTGCGTCATCCCGATGGGACGGGTGGACGACGCGATCGCCATCGCCCGAGAGCCCGGCGTGATCATGACGTCGTTCGGCGACATGATGCGGGTGCCCGGCGGGCAGGGCTCGTTCTTCGACGCCAAGGCCGCGGGCGCGGACGTCCGCATGGTGTACTCGCCGCTGGACGCGCTCAAGATCGCCCGGCAGAACCCGGACCGCACGGTCGTCTTCATGGCCATCGGGTTCGAGACCACCGCGCCGTCCACGGCGATGACCGTGCTGCGCGCCGAGGCCGAGGGCATCGGCAACTTCGCGGTCTTCTGCAACCACGTGACGATCATCCCGGCGATCAAGGCCATCCTGGACTCGCCGGACCTGCGCCTCGACGGCTTCATCGGGCCGGGCCACGTCTCCACGGTCATCGGCTGCCGGCCGTACGAGTTCATCGCCCGCGACTACGGCAGGCCGCTGGTGTGCGCGGGGTTCGAGCCGCTCGACGTGCTGCAGTCGGTGTACATGCTGCTGCAACAGCTCGCCGACGGCCGGGCCGAGGTGGAGAACCAGTACACGCGGGTGGTGCCGTGGGACGGCAACCGGCGGGCGCTGTCGGCCATCTCCCGGGTGATGGAGCTGCGGCCGCACTTCGAGTGGCGCGGGCTGGGCTTCATCGCGAACTCCGCGCTGCGGATGCGGGAGGCGTACGCGCGCTACGACGCCGAGACGCGTTTCTCCGTGCCTGGCGTACGGGTGGCCGACCCCAAGGCGTGCCAGTGCGGCGAGGTGCTGAAGGGCGTGCTGAAGCCGTGGGAGTGCAAGGTGTTCGGCACCGCCTGCACGCCGGAGACGCCCATCGGCACCTGCATGGTGTCGTCGGAGGGCGCCTGCGCCGCGTACTACAACTTCGGCCGCTTCACCCGCAGGCGCGAGCCCGTGCCGGTGACCCTGGGGAGCCGCACATGAGCGACAGGGTCCCCACCACGGCGGCGTGGGCCGAACGGGCGCTGGCCGAGTCCGGCCGTCACGAGCCCGCCTCCCGCGAGGAGCAAGTCCTCGAACGGATCGAACGTGCCCGCAACCGCAAGCCGAAGATCACCGAGGAGCGGGTGACGCTGGCGCACGGCGCGGGCGGCAAGGCGTCAAGGACGCTGATCGAGGCCGTCTTCGTGGACGCCTTCAGCAACCCGGCGCTGCGGCCGCTGGACGACGGCGCGACGCTCGACCTCGGCACCGGCCGGCTGGTGTTCACGACCGACGCGTACGTGGTCTCCCCGCTGTTCTTCCCCGGCGGCGACATCGGCGATCTCGCGGTCAACGGCACCGTCAACGACCTGGCGGTCTGCGGGGCCAGGCCGATGGCGCTGTCGGCGGCGTTCGTCCTGGAGGAGGGCTTCCCGATCGCCGACCTGCGCAGGATCGCCGCCTCGATGGCCGCCGCCGCCGAGCGGGCCGGGGTGCGGGTGGTCACCGGCGACACCAAGGTGGTCCAGCGCGGCAAGGCCGACGGCTGCTACGTCACCACGGCCGGCGTCGGCGTGCTCGATCGGCCGGTCACGCTGGGCGAGCCGCAGGTCAGGCCGGGCGACGCGGTGATCGTGTCGGGGCCGATCGGCGAGCACGGCATCACCGTCATGATCGCCAGGGGCGACCTGGACATCGAGGCGGACCTGACCTCCGACACCGCGCCCGTGCACGACGCCGTCGCGGCGCTGCTCGACGCGGTACCGGTGCGGATGGTGCGCGACGCCACCAGGGGCGGGGTCGCGACCGTGCTGAACGAGGTCGCGCGCGGCGCGGGCGTGGCCGTGACGGTGGACGAGCGCGCCGTTCCCGTCCGCCCGATCGTGAGCGGCGCCTGCGAGCTGCTCGGCCTTGACCCGCTGTACGTGGCGTGCGAGGGCAGGTTCGTGGCCGTGGTGGACGGCGAGCACGCCGAGGCCGCGGTGGCGGCACTGCATGCTCACCCGGTGTGCGAGGGCGCGGCGGTGGTGGGCTCGATCGAGCCCGGACCGGCCGGGATGGTGCTGCTCAACACCGCCTTCGGCGGCACCAGGATCGTGGACATGCTGGTCGGCGACCCGCTGCCGCGCATCTGCTGACGCTGTAAGAGAAGACTCGCTGACGCCGTACAAGAAGACTCGCTGGGCCGTACGGGAGATCCGCTGTGGCCGTACGGGAAGATCAACGGCGGTCGTCGGCCGCGGCGACGACCGCCTGCCCGAGCGCGATGCCGCCGTCGCCCGGCGGCACCCGGGAGTGCGTCAGCACCCGGAAGCGCGCGCGTTCCAGGCCCGACACCATGGCCTCAAGCAGCACCATGTTCTGGAAGACACCGCCGGACAGCGCCACCGTGCGCAGCCCGGTCTCCTCGCCCAGCACCTCGACCGCGCGCACCACCGCATCGGCCAGCCCGCGATGGAAGCGCGCGGCGATCCGCCCCGCGTCCACCCCCGCCGCGGCGTCCTCGGCCGCCGCCGCGACCAGGTCGCCCGCCGCGATGACCAGAGGGTCGCCCGCCACCAGCCGGACGGGGTACGCGCCCCGCTCCCCGGCGTCCACCCTGGCCTCAAGCTCGGCGGCCGCCTGCCCCTCGTACCCGATCACGTCGCAGACGCCCGCGACCGCCGCGACCGCGTCGAACAGCCGCCCGGCGCTGGAGGTGAGCGGCGCGTTCAACCCCGTTCGCGCCATCTGGACGACCGCCGGCCACAGGTCCCGATGCCGCTCGGTCAACGCCGGGACATTCCCGTGCACGCGGTCGAGCCAGGCCGCCGCCATCCGCCACGGCTGCCGCACCGCCGCCGCGCCGCCCGGCATCGGCACCGTCTCCAGATGCCCCGCCCGCCGGAAGGAGGCGAGGTCGGCGACCAGCAGCTCGCCGCCCCACAGCGTGCCGTCGGTGCCCAGGCCGAGCCCGTCGAACGCCACCCCGATGACCGGCCCGCCGTGACCGTGCTCGGCCAGGCAGGAGGCGATGTGCGCGTGATGGTGCTGCACGCCGACCAGGTCCACGGCCTCGCGCTCGCGGGCGTACGCGGTGGACAGGTACTCCGGGTGCAGGTCGTGGGCGACCACGGCGGGGCGTACGCCGAAGAGCCGGCAGAAGCGCTCGACGCCCTCGGTGAAGCAGCGCAGCGTCTCGTAGCTCTCCAGGTCGCCGATGTGCTGCGACAGGAACGCCTGGTTCCCCTTGGCCACGCAGAAGGTGTTCTTGAGCTGGGCGCCGCAGGCCAGCACGTGGCGGGGGAAGCGCCAGGGCACGGCGATGGGGGCGGGCGCGTACCCTCTGGACCGGCGCAACGTCAGCGCGCGCCCGCGGAAGGCGCGCACCAGGGAGTCGTCCGCGGGGGCCTCGATGCGCCGGTCGTGCACGAGGAAGCCGTCGGCCACGCCCGCCAGCCGCCGCAGCGCCTCCTCGTCGCGGTAGGCGATCGGCTCGTCGGTGAGGTTGCCGCTGGTCAGCACGTACGGCGCGGACAGGCGGTCGGAGAGCAGGTGGTGCAGCGGCGTGTACGGCAGCATCACCCCGAGATCCCGCGCCCCCGGCGCCACCGCGTCGGCCACCGGCGCACCGGGGCGGCGCGGAGCCAGCACGATCGGGCGGCTCGTGCCGGTGAGCAGCCGCTCGGCCGCCTGGTCCAGGTGGATCAGCGTCCCCGCCGCCGCGACGTCCGCCGCCATCACCGCGAACGGCCGCCGCTCGCGGCGCTTGCGTGCCCGCAGCGCGGCCACGGCGGCCTCGTCGGCGGCGAGCACGGCGAGGTGGTAGCCGCCCAGCCCCTTGACCGCCACGACCCGCCCCGACTCCAGCCACCGGGCCGCCACCTCGATCGGGTCGCCGTCCACCGGCCGGCCGTCCGCGTCGAGGGCGCGCAGCGCGGGACCGCACGCGGGGCAGCACACCGGCTGGGCATGGAAGCGCCGGTCGGCGGGGTCGGCGTACTCGCGCGCGCAGGCGGCGCACATCGCGAAGCCGGCCATCGTCGTCGCGCACCGGTCGTACGGCACGCCGGTGACGATGGTGAAGCGCGGCCCGCAGTCGGTGCAGTTGGCGAACGCGTACCGGTAGCGGCGGTCACCGGGGTCGCGCAGCTCGCGCAGGCAGGCGGCGCACGTCCCCGCGTCCGGCGACACCAGCGCCACGCCCGCAGCGGGCCCCGCGCCGGACAGGGAACGCCGGCTGGGCACGATGCGGAAACCCGGCTCTCCGACGGGCTCGGCGGGCTCCACTCGTACGCGCTCGACCTGGGCGAGCGGCGGCGCCTTGCCGGTCAGCCCGGCGGTGAACGCCTCCAGCACGCCGGGCTCGCCCTCGGCCTCGATGAACACCCCGCCCGGGTCGTTGCCGACGAACCCCGACACCCCGTACGTACCGGCCAGACCGCACACGAACGGCCGGAACCCCACGCCCTGTACCAGCCCCTCGACCCGCACCCGGATGCGGCGCGTCCTCGCCTCGGACATCGGCCGTCACGTCTCGCCGGTCAGCACCCGCTGGGTCAGCTCCCACAGCACGTGGCAGAGGGTGATCTGCGCCTCCTGGATGCGGTGCACGGACGCCGACGGCACCACGAACAGGTACGACACCCGGTCGTCCTGCGCCATCGGCCCGCCGTCGTACCCGGCCAGGCCGACGGTGAGCATGCCGAGCCTGGACGCCTGCGCCATCGCGTTGAGCACGTTGGCCGAGCCGCCGCTGGTGGACAGCCCCATGGCCACGTCGCCGCGGCGGCCAAGCGCGGCGAGCTGCCGGGCGAAGACCAGCTCGTACCCGACGTCGTTCGACAGCGCCGTGAGCAGCGCGACGTCCTGGGCCAGCGGGATCGCGGCGACCGCGCGCCTTCGTGCCGGTGGTGCGGTGAAGAGCTGCGCGATCGCCTGGGCGTCGGTGCTGCTGCCGCCGTTGCCGAACGCGAACAGCCGCCCGCCCGCCTCGAACGCCGCCGCCATCGCCCGCGCGCACGCCACCAGCCGCTCGCCGTGCAGATCGATGAGCGACCTGCGCAGCTCGACGATCTCGGCGGCCTTTCTCCGCGTGGACGCGCACAGGTCCGCGACGACGGCCTCCCGATCGGTGGGCGCGGGCGCGAGGAACGGATAAAGCGCCTCGATCCCGCCGGGCTCGCCGACCGTGCTCACGGCCGCCTCCTCGCGATGGCCTCCTTGGCGTGCACGAGCACGACGTCGCCGGGCCGCGCGTCCACCAGCGCCACGCTGACCTCCTCCTCGGTCCCCGCCTCTGTCTCGACCAGCGCCAGGTCGTCGCCGAGCAGCCGCAGCACGCGCACCGGCACGGCCACGTCGGAGCAGGTGACGCAGACCTCGTCGCCGCAGTGGCCCGTCATCGTCGGCTCGGGAGGCCGGTCGGCCGGTCCCGTGCGCTCGGCCGGCTCCGTCATCGGGCCGCCTCCAGCTCGTAGAAGACGTGCACCAGCTCCCACAGCACGTGATAGATCGTCATGTGCACCTCTTTGACGATCAGCGGGTCGTCGGAGTGTACGGCGAGCACGTGGTCCGCCTCGGGATCCGCCTGCCCGCCGGTGAGCGCCACCGTGAGCAGCCCCAGCTCGCGCGCCGCCGCCAGCCCTTCGCGTACGGCGGCGCAGTCGCCATCCGCCGAGAGGCCGAGCGCGATGTCGCGCGGCCCGGCCAGCAGTCTGAGCTGGGCGGCGAAGATCTCGTCCAGGCTCCGGGTGCGGGCGATCTCCGTGGTCACGGCCATGTCGGTGGCCAGGGAGACGGCGGGCAGCGCCGGCTTGCCCACGACGACCGGATGCGCGAACTCGACGGCGACGTGCTGCGCGTCCGCCACCGACCCGCCGGTGCCGAACACCAGCAGCGTGCCGCCGTCGCGGAACCGCTCCGCCATCTCCTGGCAGGCGCGGACGATCCGCTCGGAGTCCTCGCCGAGGGCGGTGGCCGGTGCGGTCCGCCGCTCGATCGCGGCGGACACGGCGGTCATGGCGATCATGTCAGGGGCCGTGCCCACGACGCCTCCTCCCACTCTTCGCGTCCGGCAGGGGAACGCTCGGAAAGCTCGGGGCCGCCCGCTTCGCCGCTGATCCGCGTCCACCTGTCCAGGCAGGTCTCCAGCAGCCCGCGTACCTCGGTCAGCCGCCGCATCCACGCCTGCAGCTCGGCCATGCCGCCGGTGGTCAGCTCGTAGCGCCTGCGCGCGGGGCCCGCCTCCGATGCGACCCAGTCGGAGGCCAGGTGGCCGGCGCGTTCGAGCGAGCGCAGCGCGCGATAGACCTGGCCGGGCTCGGCGTCGGACGCCCCCAGCCGGGCCAGCCGTTCGATCAGGTCGTACCCGTGACCCGGCCGCTCGCAGATGAGCAGCAGCAGGAACGGAGCGAGCAGACCGCGGACGTCACTGCCCGACATCGTCCCCCTCCTTCGCCACGGTCGTCAGGACAGGACGCTAGGCCGCCGCACGCCACGGGCAGGGGCGGCGCGTCCGGCGTTTGCCCGGATCTTCGCCGTACGCAGGCCGAGAATTGCCCAGCGGCTCAGGATCCCCCGCAGGCCGAGGGACAGAACCGCACCTCGGGGAAGCGCGGCGACGGCTCGTCCAGGAGCGGCTGCGGCCTCCCCTTCAGGTGCCGGTCGAGGAACGCGGCCACGTACGTACGGGTGATCTCGGCGGCGCGGGCGGCGGGCAGGACGGCGGCGGGTTCGACGCCGAGCGCGTCGCCCAGCAGCGGCGCGTCCGTGAACGACGCGTGCTCGGCCCCGGTCACCACGAGCCACCGCTTCCACCCGCCCAGCAGCTTCCAGTCGCGATCCCACGAGGTGTCGCGGCCCCCTGAGGCGTGCTGCGGCGAGCCCAGGAACATGAACGGCCGGGAGAAGCCCTTGGGGATCCTGGCGTAGGTGGTGCCGTCCATGTCGATCCCGGCACGTACCCGGGAGTCCTTCGCCATGGCGGCCAGAGCGCTCGCGCCGCCGATCGACTGCCCGACCATGGCGATCCTGGAGCGGTCGATCCGTTCTCCGCCCTTCCACGCCGTGGGGAGCCGGTCGAGCACGAAGGAGACGTCGGCCGCCCGGCCCGCCACCACGCCCGTGCCGAAGCCGGGGTCGGTGTCGCTGTCGCAGGCCAGGCATTCGGCGATGCGCCCGTCGGCGAGTGTCGTGGCGTGGCTCTCGTACGCGTGGTCGATGCCGGCCACCACGTACCCGCGGGCGGCCAGGTCCTCGGCGAGCGAGGTGAGCGTGCTGACCGGGTTGGTGAAGCCGGGGGAGAGCACGACCAGCGGCAGCCGCCTGCCCGCGGGCCGGGCGTTCTCGATGGCGTGGGTGCGGGTCCCGCTCAGCAGGTCCGCCGGCACGCCCGCGATCCGCCTGCCCTTGAGCAGCAGCTCCGCCTCCTTCCGCGTCATGTACGGCGCGCGCCGCCCGTCACCGCGCTCGGCCGGGTACCACAGGGTGACCTTCAGCTCCCTGGCCTCGGCGTCGAGGTTCCACGGGTCGGGGCGGGAGGCGTCCTTGAGATGCAGGACCGTGCTGCCGACCGGATGCCCGCCGGTGGGGGCGGGCAGTTCGGCGGGTGCGCTCGGAGCGGTCGGCCGGGCGGCGGATCGGGGCGGCGCGGGCCCAGAGCAGGCGGACACGGCGAGCACGGCGAGCACAGCGAGCACGGCCGGTCCGGCCGGCAGACGTCTCATCGGGAGGTCCTCTCACTCGTGCAGCAAGGTCAGGGCCTTGTCCAGGGCGGGGTCGCGCCCGGCGGCCGCGTCCTGCGGGGTCAGGGGCACGTGGTGGTCGGGGGCCACGCCGACCTTGTCGATCACCTCGCGGTTCGGGCCCAGGTGATGCCTGCTGGGGAAGGCGAGCGTGGTGTTGTCGCGCAGCAGGTAGCTCTGCGCAGGGCCGGAGATGGCCCCGGCAGTCCTGGTGCCGACCAGCGTGCCCGCGCGCAGGTCCTTGATCGCTGAGCTGAAGTGCTCGCACGCCGACGCACAGCCGCGGTCGGTGAGCACCGCAAGCGGCAGCCCGACCGGCTCCACGGTGTCGTCGGTACGCGAGGCCGAGCACGCGCCGTCCACCGTGCACTGGTAGGCGGTGACCTTGCCGTGCACGAACGCGCTCACCAGCCGGACCGCCTCCACGGGGCTGCCGCCGCCGTTGCCCCGCAGGTCCAGCACGACGCCGTGCAGCGTTCTGCCCTCGCGCAGCCTGGCGATCGCCCGCAGCACCCGGTCGGCGGAGTCGGGGGCGAACCCGCGCATCCGCACGTAGGCGACGTCGCCGTCCACCAGCTTCGACCGCACCACCTGCAGGTCGGCCGGGTCCTGCGGGAACAGGCCGGGCTTGAGCGTCACGCTCCAGCGGCGGCCGGTGCTCGGCCGGTGCAGCCGCAGCCGGACCGGCCGCGCGTCCGGATACCGCGGATACAGCCCGGCGATCGCAGGGCCGGCCTTGCCGTCGATGAAGGGCGCCGAGTCGTTGACCGACTCGATGACGTCGCCGGGACGCAGCCCCGCCTTCCGCGCCGCGCCGCCCAGTACGGCGGTGACGAACAGCGGGGGCACGGCGGTCTCCGCGCTGCCGGTCGCCTGGGGGCGGGTGACGTTCGCTTCGAGGCCCAGGCCGTAGCCGTCGCCGTCGTAGGCGTCGGGCGGACGTTCGACGCCGTGCGTCCAGCGGGCGTGATCGTCCCCGAGCGCGGCCACGATGGCCTCCAGGGTGACGACCGCCAGCCGGTCGCGGAGGTCGTCCGGCACCTGGCCGGTGACCCTTCTGTAGGTGGTCTCGAAGGCGGTCCAGTCGGCTTTCCTGTCGCCGGTCAGCGCCGGCATGGTGGCGTCGGGCACGTCGCGCCCGTTCCGGATGATCTCCTGCGTCAGCGCGGCGAACCCGGCGGTCAGCAGCGTGCGCGCGTCCAGGGTGGCACCGGCGTAGTAGTTGCCGAGGATGCAGAAGTACGCCTGCTCGATCACGTCGATCGTGGTGGCCGTCTCCGGCCCCGGCTGTCCTTGGGGCGGCGCGCAGACCGTACCGGAAGCCGCGTTCGCGTGGCTGCGGGGCGGCGCGGGAGTCGTGCAGGCCATCGCGAGCAGGAGCGCGAGCCCGGCCGTTGCGGTTCTGACGGCGGTCATGACGTACGCCTGCGGACCCACCGGAAGGCCCACCAGGTCAGGCCGAGCGTGAGCAGGGCGTAGATGCCCGTCTCGATCCACTGGAACGGCCAGAAGCGCTCAAGCGGCTGGTACGTCGCCCGCTGCCGGTAGCCGAGCCGGTTGATCTCGGCCATGCAGGTGCCGGCCACCGGAGATCCCCCCGGCGCGCAGGGCCCCGAGGTCGTGGAGACCGGGACGGCCGCCTCGCCGCCGTCGGAGATCGTCCGTCCCGACGGGTCGATCAGCTCGTTCGACAGCACCCAGGCGCCCGCCTGCCCCGGCACGGCCGACCTCAGCAGGACCCGCACGGGCCCGCCGCCCCCGCGCTGGATGGCGAGGCTGTCCACGTTCTCCAGGCCGAGCTCCGAGGTCGCCACGGCCGGGGGCATCAGGTGCGGGCGGACCAGCAGCGGCATGCCGAGCTGGAGCGCGGCGAAGACGGCCAGCGTGAGCGCCATGGCGGGCAGCGTCCGGCGCGCCATCATGCCGGCCGTCGTGCCCAGGACGAACGCGAACGCCGCGTACCCCATCGGCGCGATGCCGCGCGCCCCGAACACCAGCGGAGCCATCAGCGCCAGGTTCTCCGATGCCGACTCGTCCAGAGGACCCGACCACCAGGTCACCATGAGCCCGCACAGACCGGCGGCGGCCACCGCGATCAGGCCGGTGAGCCCGAGCTTGACCGCCAGCCAGCGGCGGCGGGTGATGCTCTGGTTCCACACCAGCAGATGCGTGCCCGCCTCCAGCTCGCGGGCCACCAGCGGCGCACCCCAGAACAGCCCGATCAGCGCCGGCAGCACCAGCACTACGAGGCTCACCGCCAGGAACTCCAGCTCGTACGAGCCGAAGAACTCGTTGTAGAAGTCGGCGCAGGTGCCCTGACGGGTGCACTCGGCGATCCCGGAGGCGTAGCGGCCGGCCAGGCCGGGGCCGGTCGCGACCAGGACGGCGGCGAGCACCGCGAGCGCGGCGGCCGTCACCGCGACCGAGCCGCGCAGTTGCCGCCAGGTCAGCCAGATCATCACCGCACCTCCAGCGCTGCGGGCCGGTGGCCGCTCGCCTGCTCGTCCATGTAGGCGAGGACGAGGTCCTCCAGGCCGAGCCGGGTGACCGTCCACGCGGGGTCGAGGACCGGGTCTTCGGTGCGGATCACGTACGTGCTCTGCCGCTCGGTGTGCCGCGCCGAGACCACGTCCTGGCCTGCGGGCAGCCGGCCGGGATCGCGGCGCGGCCCGGTGATCCGGAAATGGGTGGCCAGCAGCTCATCGACCTCCCCGGCCACCCGCACCCGCGAGCCTGCCAGCACGATCAGGTAGTCGCAGATGCGTTCAAGATCGGAGACCAGGTGCGAGGAGAGCACCACGCTGAACCGCTGCTCGGCCGCGGCCTCCATCAGGCCCTGCAGGAACTCGCGGCGGGCCAGCGGATCGAGCGCGGCCACGGGCTCGTCCAGGATCAGCAGGTCGGGCCGCTTGGCCAGGCCCAACGTGAGCGCGAGCTGCGCGCGCTGGCCGCCCGACAGCCTGCCCGCCCGATGCGCGGGGTCGAGACCGAGCCGCGCCACCCGCTCCCGCGCCAGCTCCTGATCCCAGCGTGGATTGAGCCTGGCACCGAGCCGCAGATGATCCTCGACGGTCAGGCCCCCGTAGACCGGGGTGTCCTGGGCCACGAACCCCACCCTGGCCAGCTGCGCCGGCGTGCTCGCCGGCCGGCCGCCGAGCACCGAGATCGCGCCCGCCGACGGTTCGAGCTGCCCGCAGGCCAGCTTCAGCAGCGTGGACTTGCCGGCCCCGTTGGGGCCCACCAGCCCGACGACGTGTCCGGCGGGGACGTCGAGTGTGCAGTCGCGCAGCGCCCAGCGCCTGCCGTACCTCCTGCCCAGGCCCTGGGCTCGCAGAACGGAAGTCACGCCATGTCCTCCTGTACGCCGGTGGTGCGGATGGCCGACTTTCTCCATTCATCTAATGTCCTAGTACATTAGACCGCTCAGCGTCAGAGGCGCATAAAAGAAAGAAGGGCTGAGGTGCACCACCTCAGCCCTTGGAAACCCGCTTACTCGGACGGCCGGGACCCACGACCTCTGGAGAGAGGTCCGCCCGCCTGGCACGCCATCGGAAGCGCTGGACTCGGCCAGGGCAGCCCGGGGCGGAGTCCGTCCCAGGGCTGATCGCGTCCGGTCAGCCTTCGGAAGCCGTGCGCTCGTACGCGGCCTCGCGGGTCTGCGCCGCGCGCACGCGCGACACGTCGAGCTTCGTCGACCGGTCGAACCGGTAGATGCCGTTCTCCTCCTGGAACACGTCGGTGAGCTGCGTGTAGCAGTAGCCGAACATGTCAGGGTCGTCGAGCAGCACCCCGGTCAGCCCGGCGAAGCGCTCGTGGAACTCCTCCTCGGTCCGCACCCGCTGGCCGTAGCCCCAGGAGGTCGAGCGGTCGGCGGCCTGCTCGGTGCCGGCGAGCTCGGGGTTCCACCAGATGCCGCCGTACTCGCTGACGAAGTACGGCTGCCCCCGGTACGGCACCGAGATCGGCCGGCCCTCGATGTCGTTGACGTACGGCTGGTCCTTGCTCAGGCCGCTGAGCTGCTCGGCGAACGCCTCGGGCTCCTGCTCGTAGTTGTGGGAGTCGTACACGTCGGTCTCGGGCACCCGGTGGCTGTAGCCGGAGGCGTCGATGACCGGGCGCGTGGGGTCGGCGAGCTTGGTCGCGAGGAACATGCCGCGCGTGACGTCGTCGAGGTGGGTGAGGTGGTCGTGGATCACCTGGCCGGTCTCGTTGAGCGGGCACCAGCCGATGATCGACGGGTGCGACACGTCGCGCTCCAGCACTTCGAGCCACTGGGTGACGAACGAGGCGGTGTGCTTGTGCTCGCCCTCGGCGTGGGAGCCCCAGTCGCCGAACTCGCCCCACACCAGGTAGCCGAGGCGGTCGGCGTGGTAGAGGAAGCGCTCCTCGAAGACCTTCTGGTGCAGCCGCGCGCCGTTGAACCCGGCCGCGAGGCTCAGCTCGATGTCGCGCAGCAGGGCCTCGTCGCTGGGCGCGGTCATGAGGCCGTCGGGGTAGTAGCCCTGGTCGAGCACGAGCCGCTGGAAGACGGGCTTGCCGTTGATGAGCAGCCGCTTGCCGTCGATCGACACCGAGCGCAGGCCCGCGTAGCTGTCCACGGCGTCGATGACCGCGCCGGCGGCGTCGAGCAGCTCGATCTTCACGTCGTAGAGGAACCCGTCGCCCGGCTCCCACAGCCGTACCCGGCCGGCGGGCAGCTCCAGCCGTACGGTGGGGGAGAGGTCGATGTCGGCGCGCACGGTGCCGGCGACGACCACGCCGTCCGGGTCGGAGACCGTGACGCGCACGGAGTTGCCCGGCCGGTTGGCCGACAGCGGGGCCACGACGGTGAACGCCGAGCCGGCGACGTCCGGCGTGATCCGGGGGCGGCGCAGGTGCACGTCGGGCACCGGCTCCAGCCACACGGTCTGCCAGATCCCGGTCGTGCGGGTGTAGAGGCACTCGTAGTTGTGGTAGCGGGTGGACTGCTTGCCGCGCGCCTGCGGGCCGTGACGGGAGTCGCGGGCGCGCACGACGATCGTGGCCTCCTCGCCTGGCCGCGCCACGCCCGACAGGTCGGCGGTGAAGGGGGAGAAGCCGCCGCGGTGGCGCACCACCTCCACGCCGTTCACCCACACCGTGGCGTCATGGTCGACCGCGCCGAAGTGCAGCAGCGTGCGGCGTCCTGCCCACTCGGCGGGGATCGTCACCGTCCGGCGGTACCACACGGCGGGCATGAAGTCGGTGTTCCCGATGCCGGACAGCTCCGACTCGGGCGCGTACGGCACGGTGATCGTCCCGGCGAGGTCGCGCTCGCGCAATCCGCGCTCCAGCCCGGTGTCGCCGGCGTCGATCTCGAACTGCCAGGGGCCGTTCAGATTGAGCCAGTCCGGGCGGACCATCTGCGGGCGCGGGTATTCCGCGCGGGGGACGTCGGGGGCAACGGAACTCGGCATCTGGCAACCTCGGCAATCCCGGCACGCGGGCGGATCAGGCCTTTTACTACGTAGCAAAGAGGTCTTTTGCTACGTAGCAAAGTGTGCCACACTCCCTCCAACCGGAGTCAACATCCGGTCACCCCGAGCTGTGAGGGCGGCCGGATTTTCGCGAGGAACCACGTATGAACGAGTGGACCCATTCCCGCCTCTCCCGGCGCAGAATGCTGCAAGCCGCAGGAATTACCGCACTTCTGGCCGGCTGTGGCACGGGGATCGCCGGCCGGGATCCCCGGGAAATCGTCTTCTGGCACCTGCTCGGCGGCGGAGACGGCGAACGCATGGCCGAGATCCTGACCGGTATCGACAACAGCTGGGACGCCGCCCGCATCAAACCGGTCGTCCTCGCCTGGGGGCCTCCCTACTACACCAAACTCTCCATGGCCGCGGCCGGCGGGCGCGCCCCCGACCTCGCGATCGTGCACATGTCGCGGCTCGCCGGCTTCGCCCCGGGCGGCCTGCTCGACCCTTGGGACCTCAACCGGCTGGCCCGCTACGGGATCACCGAGCAGACGTTCACCGCCTCGGCCTGGCAGAGCTCCATCGTCAACGGCAAGGTCTACGCGATCGCGCTGGATTCGCACGCGTTCATCTCGTTCTACAACGCCACCCTGGCGAAGAAGGCCGGCGTGCTGGACTCGCAGGGCAAGCTGCCGGAGATCAAGAGCCTGGACGACCTGAAGCGGCTCGGCAAAGAGTTCAAGCGGGTCACCGGCAAGCCGTACGGCATCGCGTACGGATATCTCGGTGACGGTAGCCAGCTCTGGCGACTTTTCTGGACTTTCTACTCGATGCACGGCGCCACGTTCGACCTGCAGGGCGACCGCTTCACGTACGACGCCGAGGCGTTCGGCGACTCCATCGAGACCATGCGCAAACTCGTGGACGGCGAGGTCGCCTCCAGGAGCGCCGAGGGCGGGACCGCCAACTCCTCCTTCATCAACGGCGAGTCCGGTCTCATCTTCTCCGGGGTGTGGGACCTGCCGCAGTTCCAGAAGGCGGACTTCGAGCTCGGCGCGATGCCGATCCCGAACCTGTTCGGCACCGGGATCAAGGCGGCCTGGGGCGACTCGCACACGTTCGTGCTTCCGCACCAGTCGCAGCCCGACGAGGCCAAACGCGAGCTGGCCTATGAGGCGGTGGCGAGAATCCTCAAGGCATCGCTGCCGTGGGGCGGCGCCGGGCACACGCCCGCCTACCTGCCCGTCGTCAACAGCCCCGAGTTCAAGACGATGCGGCCCAACAGCGACTACGCCGAGACCGCGTCGTACCTGAAGTACGACCCGCCGTCGTCGTTCACCGGAGGCGGCTCCGGCTTCCAGAACCAGTTCGGCAACTCGTTCCAGAACGTGATGCTCGGCCAGACCTCGGTCAAGGACGCCATCGCCGACTTCGCCGAGCGCGTCAATGTCCTCATGTCCAAGGCGGTGCAGCGATGACGTCGATCACTTTGCCCAAGGGCGCCGTCGCCGACGCCTCCAAGACCGCCACGAAGGTCGCGCGGAGCAAGGTCGGGCTGCTCTGGGTGGCTCCGTTCTTCGTGTTCTTCGTGCTCTTCCTGGTCTGGCCCACCGTCTACGGCTTCTGGATGAGCTTCACGAACCGGGACCTCGCCGCGGGCGGGCAGCCGGACATCGTCGGGCTCTCCAACTACGCCGAGGCGCTCACCGACCCGATGGTGTGGAAGACGTTCGGCAATACGGTGCTGTTCACCGTGCTCACCACGATCCCGCTGGTGGTGGTGGCGCTCGCCGCCGCGCTGCTGGTCAACATGGGGCTGCCGGGGCAGTGGGTGTGGCGGATGTCGTTCTTCCTGCCGTACCTGCTGGCCTCGACCGTGGTCAGCAAGTTCTGGGGCTGGCTCTACAACCCCGAGCTCGGGCTGATCAACACCGTGCTCGGCCGGCTGGGGTTCGAGAACCAGGCGTGGCTGCAGGATCCGGACACCGCCATGCCGGCGATCGCGGCCACCACGACCTGGTGGACGCTGGGCTTCAACTTCCTGCTCTACCTGGCCGCGCTGCAGAACATCCCCGCCACCGTCTACGAGGCGGCCGCGATCGACGGGGCGGGCAAGTGGCGGCAGCTCTTCTCCATCACGCTGCCGCTGCTGCGCAACATCACCGGGCTGATCCTGGTGCTCCAGGTGCTGGCCTCGCTCAAGGTCTTCGACCAGATCTACCAGATGACCGGCGGCGGGCCCGACGACTCGACCCGCTCGATCCTGATGTACATCTTCGACTCGGGCTTCACCGGCTACCGGCTCGGCTACGCCTCGGCGATCTCGTACGTCTTCTTCGCCATCATCCTCGTCCTGTCGCTGCTCCAGCTGCGGTTCGCCCGGAGGTCCGACTCATGAAAAGCAGCAACGCCGGGCGCGTCGTGGCCTTCGTGGTCCTCGCGCTGTTCAGCCTCCTGATGCTGACGCCGTTCCTGTGGGCGGTGAACACCTCGTTCAAGTCGGAGGCCGACGCGAGCGCCGCGCCCGTGACGATCCTGCCCGAGCACGGCTACACCTTCGAGATCTACTCCTACATCTTCCGGCTCGGCGAGATCCCCACCTGGATGATCAACAGCCTCATCGTGGCGACCGGCGTCACGCTCATCACGCTGGTGATCTCCACAATGGCCGGCTACGCCTTCTCCCGGCTGGACTTCACCGGGCGGAAGCTCCTGCTCGGCGTCACCGTCGCGTCGATCATGATCCCGGGCACGATCTTCATCGTGCCGCTGTTCGACGAGATGCTGGCCTTCAACATGGTGGACACGTACTGGGGGATCATCCTGCCGCAGGTGGTCGCGCCGGTCATGGTGTTCGTGCTCAAGCGCTTCTTCGACAGCATCCCGCGGGAGCTGGAGGACGCCGCCCGGGTCGACGGGGCCGGGTCGGTCCGCATCTTCCTCAGCATCGTGCTGCCGCTGTCGCGGCCGATCATCGCGGCGGTGTCGATCTTCACATTCGTCGGCGCGTGGAACAACTTCCTATGGCCGTACATCGTGGCGAACGATCCCGACCTCATGACCCTGCCGGTCGGCCTGCAGACCGTCACCACCGGCTACGGCGTCGTCTTCGCGCAGAACATGGCGGGCGCGGTCATGGCCGCGCTGCCGCTCATCGTGGTGTTCCTGTTCTTCCAGCGGCAGATCATCAGGGGCATCGCCACCACCGGCCTCGGCGGCCAGTAGACCGGCTCACCGGCTGGACTCGCGCACCTGGAGGCTGAAGTCGACCGTGACGCGCGAGCCCAGCCCGCTGGGCTTGCCGGTGATCTGCTCGTGCAGCATGGCCACCGCGTTGGAGGCCAGCGCCTCCACGTCGGGGGCCACGGACGTCAGCGACGGCGTCGAGTAGCGGGCCTCCTCGACGTCGTCGAAGCCGACCACCGCGACGTCCTCCGGCACCCGCACGCCGCGCTCGGCGAGCGCGCGGAGCGCGCCGAGCGCCAGCGAGTCGTTCATCGCGAAGATCGCATCCGGCATGGGCAGGCCCGCGCTCAGGTGCTCCTCCACCGCCTGCCAGGCCCACCTTACGGCTCCAGTCGCCGCCCACCAGCAGCTCGTCCGGCACCTCCAGGCCCGCCTCGGCGAGCCCGTCGAGGAAGCCCTGGACGCGCATCCGGGCCGTGATGTGCACGTGCGGCCGGTAGCCGAGCACCATCGGCCGCCGCCGCCCGCCGGCCACCAAGTGCCGGGCCACCGCGAGCGAGGCCTCCCGGTTGGGGATCCCGACGTGGTGGATCGGACCCTCCAGCACCTCGTCGCCCACCAGCACGATCGGGTAGCCGGGGCGGCGCCGGCGGCCGTCGCCCGGCCGCAGCGCCACGGCCGACATGATCGCGCCGTCGGTGAGCTGGTTGAGCTCGCCGCTCAGCACCTTCAGCTCGCGCTCGCGGTCGGACTCGGTCAGCTCGATCAGCACCGTGTAGCCGAGCGGCTCGGCCGCGCGCACGACCTGCTCGGCCAGCTCGGCGAAATAGCGCGCGCGGAACTCGGGCACGACGAGCGCGATCAGCCCCGTACGGGCCGCGCGAAGGCTGCGCGCCGCCGCGTTGGGCACGTAGCCGAGCGCCTCCATGGCAGCCAGGACGCGCTGGCGCGTCTCCGGGCGGACGTAGGGGTAGTTGTTGACCACGTTGGAGACCGTGCGCTGGGAGACCCCCGCGGCGCGAGCCACGTCGTGCATGCTGACGGCCATCAGCGCCGCGCTCTGCCCGAAGTGGTTGCCATGGCGCTCATCGTAGTGTCGGCAACCGGACGTTCCCATCGATTATTCGCCGACCCCAACGCCTCATGACACCGGCCGCCCCGTGCTGTCCGCCGCCACCGGGCGGAGCCCGTTCGAGGCGTCCACTTGGCACCCGCGAAGAGACCGCTTGCTGAAAGACCGTCAGTTCGGCCGCCGAGACCCACGACTCTGGAGAGAGGTCCGCCCGCCTGACCCGCTGTCAGAAGCACTGGACTCGGCCAGGGAAGCGAGAATGTGGAGCTTCTCGGCGCTCTCACTGCCCTCATCGGCGTAGTAGAGGACGAGGAGCACCCCATCGACCGGCAGCTTCTCGCGATGCAGATGGAGCGTGCCGACCATCGGATGGTTCACCACGGCGGTGCCGCCTTCGAGGCGTCGCACGTCGTGGCGGGCCCACAGCGTACGGAAACGAGCGCTGGCCAGCGAGAGCTCGCCGACGAGCTCCACCACGCGCGCGTCGTCGGTGTCCTCCCCGATCGACTGGCGGAACGCCCCCACGAACTCCTCGGTGGCCCTTTCCCAGTCGGCGTGGAACTCGCGCTCCTCGGGATCCAGCAGCAGGGACCGCAGCCGGTTCTCACCCGGCCTCAACCGCGGTGACAGGGCGAGGGCGAGCGCGTTGGAGGCGAGGACGTCGTACGCGCGGCCCTCGATGAACGCCGGCACCCCGATGGTGGCGAGCAGGTGATGCAGCCGGGCGGGCACCCGTTCGGCCCGCCGGCGCCGCGGGGCCGCCGGCCGCGGCGGCGCGGCCAGGTCGAGCAGGTACTGCTGCTCCACCTCGTCGAGATGGAGGACGCGCGCCAGCGCCGTGAGGACCTGGACGGACGGATGCTTGTCGCGCCCGCGCTCCAGCCGCATGTAGTAGTCGGCGCTGATCCCGGCCAGCATCGCGACCTCCTCGCGCCGCAGCCCGGGCACCCGGCGGTTGGGCCCGGCCGGGATGCCGGCCCGCTCCGGCGTGACGAGCGCCCGCCGGGCACGCAGGTACTCGCCGAGCCGGTTGGCCTTCTCCCCGTCCATGACGTTCAGGCTAGCGAGCGGCGCCCGGCGGAGAGGGGGCCCTGCCTGACCCCAGGAACACCAGGGTCCTTCCGCGCTCGCGCACCCGCGACGACCGTGGGAAGCAGATCGGACACCAGGAAAGAGGTCAAGCCATGGACATCAGCGGCCGTACCGTCTTCATCGCGGGAGGCACGTACGGGATCGGGCGCGGGCTGGCGCAGCGCTTCATCGACGCCGGCAGCACCGTCGTCGTCGGCGGGCGCGACATCGACCGGGTCGAGGGCGTCGAGGCCGTACGGATCGACGTGACCGACCCCGCCTCCATCGCCGCCGCCCGCGACGAGGTGCTCGCCAAGCACCCCGACCTCGACGTGCTCGTCACCATGGCGGGCGTCATGCTCGCCGAGGACCTCCGCGACCCGGCCCACATCGCTCAGGCCGAGACCACGATCGCGGTCAACCTCCTCGGCACCATCCGGGTCATCGACGCCTTCACCCCGCACCTCCTCGGCCGCGGCGCCGGGGACATCATCACCGTCACCTCCGGCATCGCGTTCATGCCGTTCCCCCTGATGCCGACGTACGGCGCCACCAAGGCCGGCGTGCACTCGTACACCGAGTCCCTGCGCGCCCAGCTCGCCGGCACCGGCATCCACGTCACCGAGCTCATCCCGCCCGCCGTCGCCACCTCCGACCAGCAGGCCAAGCTCAACCCCGCCGCGCTCCCCCTCGACGGCTACCTCGACGAGGCCGTCGGCCTGCTCACCCAGAACCCGACCCCGAACGAGATCATCGTCGAGCGCGCCCTGCCCCTGCGCTGGGCCGAACGGGACGGCACCTACGCCGAGCTCCTCGCCCGCCGCTCCGAATCCCTCAAGAACCTCCCCGGCCGCTGACCCCAGCACCGGGCGGTGCCGACCGGCGTCATACGGCGGGACGAACGAGCGACCTGCCGTGCCGGGCGGAGTGTGGCCCTTGCATGATGGGACCATGCCGATCACCCAGCATTTCGCTAACGGTATGTACGGCGCGGTCGTCATCGACCCGCCCGGCCTGCCGATGGTCGATCGCGAGCACCTCCAAGCCCAGGGCGGCAGGCCAGGGCACCATACCGAGGTGAGCGTGTCATGACGTGGTGGACGGTGGTGCGTTTCCTGCACGTGCTCGGAGCCGCGCTCTGGGTCGGCGGGCAGCTGGCGGTGTCGCTGGTCGTGCTGCCGCTGGCGCGCCGCATGCTGGACGGTGAGCGGCGCGGACAGGTCATGACCGCTGTCGGGCGGCGTTTCGGGCTGCTCACCGCCGCCGTGTTCCTGCCCGTTCAGCTGGCCACGGGCGTGGCGATCGCCTGGCACCACGGCGTCACCTGGGCTTCGCTGGCCGAGCCCGGTTACGGGCGGATTCTCGCCGCCAAGCTGCTGCTGTTCTGCGTCGTCATGGCCGCGGCCGGGGTGCACGGGTGGGCGTCCGGGGCGGGGCGGCCCACACTGGCGCGGGTCATGGCGGTGGGCTCGCTGGTGGGGTCGGTCGGCGTCGTTCTGCTGGCCACCGCGCTGCCCGGCACATGATCTCGCTATAGGGACTGCTGTCCGGCCCGCTTGATCCCGCTTTAGGGACTTTCGACCCTGCGATGACCGACGTTCGCCTGGTGAGCGAGCCCGGCCTCGTCCGTAGCTTGGACCCCGGCCCACCGGGCCTCCGTAGTCCATCTGCGTTGGGGGTTTCATGCTGTCCGCGGAATCTGCGGCGATCGTCCGTGCCACGCTGCCCGTCGTCGGTGCCTCGCTCGACGCCATCACCGCGCGTTTCTACGAGACGATGTTCGCCGAACGGCCGGAGCTGCTCGACGGCCTGTTCAACCGGGGCAACCAGGCGAACGGCGAGCAGCGCAGGGCCCTGGCGGGGTCCATCGCCGCGTTCGCGACACATCTGCTCGATCATCCGGACGAGCGCCCCGACGAGCTGCTTTCGCGCATCGCGCACAAGCACGCCGCCGTGGGCGTCACCGACGACCAGTACGTGATCGTGCACAAGTACCTGTTTGCCGCGATCGCCCACGTATTGGGCGATGCCGTCACCCCGGAGGTCGCGGCGGCGTGGGACGAGGTGTACTGGCTGATGGCCGGGGCGCTGATCGCCCAGGAGGCCAGGATCTACGCGGCGGCGGGCGCGCGTAACGGCGACACGTGGCGGCAGTGGCGGGTGGTCGCCCGCCGGGAGGAGACGCCGCACGTGGCCTCCTTCCTGCTGCGTCCGCTCGGCGACGCGCCCGTTCCGCCCGCGCGTCCCGGCCAGTACGTCAGCGTCCGGGTACGCATGCCCGACGGCGTCCACCAGCTGCGCCAGTACACCCTGTCCAGCGCGGGCGAGCTGCGCAGGATCACCGTCAAGCGGGTGACCGGCGACCCCGCCGGCGAGGTGTCGACGCTGCTGCACGAGACCGTACGCCCGGGTGACGAGCTGACCCTGTCCGCGCCGTTCGGCGACGTCACCCTGGACGACGGCGACGCGCCCCTGGTGCTGGCCTCGGCGGGCATCGGCGCCACGCCGATCGTGGCGATGCTCCAGCACCTGGCCGCCACCGGCTCGGACCGCCGCGTCCTGCTGCTGCACGCCGACCGCTCACCGGCCGAGCACGCGCTCCGCGAGGACATGGCGAACCTCGCCGACGATCGCATCTTCTGGTACGAACGAGGCGCCGCAGCTCCCGACCGCGACGGCCTGATGGACCTGTCGGACGTCGAGATCCCCGAGGGCGCGATCGCCTACCTGTGCGGGCCGCTGCCGTTCATGCGCGATGTGCGCGGCCAGCTGCTGAAGGCCGGGGTGGCAGCACGCGACATCAAGTACGAGGTCTTCGGCCCGGACCTCTGGCTGGCCGCCGCCTGACGCCCCGGTCTATGGCCGGCCCCCGCGTGATCCCCGCCTGGCCTGGCCCGGCCTGGCCTGGCCCGGCCTGGCCCGGCTCCGGCGAGCGAGCAAGCGGCTTTCTCGCCGGGGGAGCGGGCCGATGACGTCGGCCAGGCCGTCGGTGCGGGCGCCGTCGGCAGCGCGAACGTGCGTTCGGTGAGCGATGCCGGCGCCGTCACCGCTGCTGCCGGCACTACTCCACAATGGCCAACTTCGTCGAGGAACTTGTCAGAAAAGGGCACTTGGCCGCGCTCGTCACACGGCACGAACCTTCCGTCATAGCTCTTCGGGAAGGAGAAGGAATGGACGGGCGCACTACCGGTTCCCCAGGTTCGGCCTCCCGCTTGGCCGGCTCCCTCGGCAAACGCCACCTCAGCATGATCGCGATCGCCGGCGTGATCGGAGCGGGCCTCTTCGTGGGCAGCGGGGCCGCCATCAGCCAGGCCGGCCCCGGCGTTCTGGTGTCCTATGCCGCCGCCGGCCTGCTCGTGGTGCTGGTCATGCGGATGCTCGGCGAGATGGCGGCCGCCAACCCCGACACCGGCTCGTTCTCCGCGTACGCCGAACGGGCGATCGGCCCTTGGGCCGGTTTCTCGATCGGTTGGCTGTACTGGTGGTTCTGGGTGGTCGTGCTCGGCGTGGAGGCCACGGCGGGCGCGGCGATCGTGCACCGCTGGCTGCCCGGGGTGCCGCAGTGGGGGTGGGCGCTCCTGCTCATGGTCGCGCTGACCGTCACCAACCTGGTCTCCGTCCGCTCGTACGGCGAGTTCGAGTTCTGGTTCGCCTCCATCAAGGTCGCCGCGATCACGGTGTTCCTGCTGGTCGGCGTGGTGGCGATCGCGGGACTGCTGCCCGGCTTCCCCGCGCCGGGCCTGTCGAACCTCACCGGGCACCAGGGCTTCTTCCCGAACGGACCGGGGCACGTGTTCGCCGCGATGCTCGTCGTGGTCTTCTCCTTCTTCGGCGCAGAGATCGCCACGGTCGCCGCGGGCGAGTCGGCCCACCCCGAGCAGGCGGTGCGCTCCGCGGTGCGTTCGGTGGTGTGGCGGATCCTGGTGTTCTACCTGGGCTCCATCGCGGTCGTGGTCACGCTGCTGCCCTGGAACGACGCGAGCGTGGTCAAGAGCCCGTACGTCGCGGTGCTGGACCGGATCGGGCTGCCGGCGGCCGGCGTGGTGATGGACGCGATCGTGCTGACCTCCGTGCTGTCGTGCCTGAACTCCGCGCTCTACACCGCCTCGCGGATGGCCTACTCGCTGGCGGTGCGCGGGGACGCGCCCAAGGCCTTCGGCAGGCTGTCGAACGCGAAGGTGCCGGTCGTGGCCGTGCTCGCGTCGACCGTCGTGGGGTTCGTCACGGTGTTCTTCAACTACGTGTCGCCCGACACGGTGTTCCTGTTCCTCACCAACTCCTCCGGCGCCGTCGCGGTGTTCGTCTGGCTGGTGATCGCGTTCTCCCAGCTGCGGATGCGCCGGGTGCTGGAGCGTGAGACCTCGGACAAGCTGACCCTGCGCATGTGGGGCTATCCGTACCTGACCTGGGCGTCGATCGCGGGCATGATCGCCCTGCTGCTCGGCATGCTCTTCGACGAAGGGAACCGGTCGCAGCTCGCGATCAGCGTGGCCGTGGCCGTCATCGTCGTAGGCGTCGGCGTCTGGCGCCAGCGCGCGGGACGGCGCGTGACGGTCGCGGAGGCCCTCGCCCCGGACGCCGCCGTGGCCGACCGATCCACCGCCCGCTGACCAGGAACGACCGGCGTGCGTCCTCCCCGCACGCCGGTCGTTTCCATGCGCGCCCGATTTCACGGCTGCTGCGGTCGCGGCGCGCATGCACAGAAACCCCGCCTGTCAGGCCGTCGGTCAGGCACGGCCCGACCGGCCGCGCCCGCCGCGAGGCCGGTTCTCGCGGTCAGTTCCCGTGCGGGCCGGGGGCGCTGCTGCCCGTGTAGGACGGGGAGGTCGGACACGAGCCGCGCGAGCGCGGGTCCTCCTCGTAGCGGCGCCGGTGCAGCGCGGCGATCTTCTCCGCGATCTCCGGGTCCTCGTCGTCGGTGACGTCGAACGAGACGAAGTTCTCGACCAGCGGGAGACCGATCTCGTCGGTGTGGCGGTGCGCGGGGTGCTTCAGGTACGCCCAGTAGCCGTCCAGGTCCTTGAGCACGAAGGTTGCGCCCCACGTGTACGCGCCGCCGACGTCGCGGCCGACCACGAACGAGACGACCTCCGGGATGACCCGCCCCTGGTTGCGCAGGCTGTCCAGCGCGGCCTCGACCTTGTCGGCGGGGGCGTCGGGGCGCAGCGTCAGGCGGATGGTGTGGTAGATCACCGGATTTCCTTTCCTCGGTGGCAACGACGGATCGTGACCGCGGCGGCGAGGACGCCCGCGAAGGCCACGAGCCCGGTCAAGGTGAAGGCGCCCGCGATGCCGGACACCTCGATCAGGGGTTGTGCGGCGAGCGGCGAGAGGAACTGCCCGAGGAACACGGAGGCGACGAGTCCGCTGAGGACCCGGCCGCGGCCTTCGGGCGGCGCCAGCTCGGTGAGCCGCAGGTTCAGGTTCGGTACGGCGAGCCCCACCCCGGTGCCGCCGACGAGCAGGCCCGCGACGACCAACGGGGTCGTGCCCGCGGTGCCGATGACCAGCCAACCGGCGGCCAGCAGGGCGACGCTCGCGGCGGTGATGGCCGCGCCGCCCAGCCGGCGGCGGGCCCGCGCCCGCGCACCCGGCGGGCGGGCGCGGGCGCGGTGCGCTGTTCGCGCACGGCGAGCATCGCGAACGGCACGATGACGACGGACACCGCATAGAGCCACGACGGCGCGCGGAAGTCCACCTCCGCCAGCAGCCCTGCGAGGGCGGCCGAGCCGGTGGCGATGGTGCTGGCGACCCGCCACGGGCTCGACGACCTGCCCGGCGTCGAGCTGACCGGCCTCACCGACGACGACGCGCAACGGCTGCGGCCGGGTGGACGAGGCCAGGCCCATGATCGAGGCGTTCACCGCCGAGGCCACCGCGAGCGGCACCGGGCAGACGATCGCCAACGCCAACTGGGCGGCGGCGGTCCTCGACAACGGCCTCGCCGACTACCCGGCGGCACTCGCCGCCGCCAGGGCGGCCACCCGCCACGGCGACCTGTTCGTCACCGCGATCGCCCTGCCCGAACTGGTGGAGGCGGCGACCCGCAGCGGCGATCACGAGACGGCCAGGGCGGCGCTGGCCTCGCTCACCGAGCGCACGGAAGGCAGCGCCACACCGTGGGCGCTGGGGGTCGGCGCCTATGCCCGTGCGCTGGTCACCGGTGACGAGTCCGACCATCGCGCGGCGCTCGACCACCTCGGGGCGACCAGGCTCGCCCCGTACCTGGCCAGGGCGCACCTGCTCTACGGGGAATGGCTGCGCCGCCAGGGCAGGAAACGGGACGCGCGCACGCAGCTGCGTACCGCCCGCGAGCGGCTGGCGGACATCGGCATGACCGCCTTCGCCGACCGCGCCACCGCTGAACTGCGCGCGGCGGGCGAGGTCGTCCGCGGCCGCACGACGGGCGACATCGACGATCTCACCGCTCAGGAGACGCACATCGCCCGCCTGGTCGCGGGCGGCGCCACGTCCAAGGAGGTCGCGGGGCGGCTGTTCATCAGCCCGCGCACCGTCGACGCCCACCTGCGCAACATCTTCCACAAGCTCGGCATCACATCCCGCCGCCAGCTCAGGGAGCTGCCCGGACTGCGGTGACCACACCCGAGCCTTGGGCGCGGCCGGCCACCTTAGGCTCTTCATCCCGATACGGGGAAGTAGCCGCGCTTGCTCACAGGCACCCACCTCGCCCTTAGCCGGCAGAATCGCTCAATTGCACCGTTATGTCGTCCTATGCGAATTTTGGCCGCAAAGTGTTCGGTCAGAAGCGCTAGTAGGCACACATTGTGGCATGCATTGCTAATATCATTCCCCGTATGGATCGCACGCCGGCGGCGGGCGAGGGCTGTTTGCTCCGGCCGCACGTGTGCCGGTGCGGAGCGCATGACGGCCGAGGGATATGCGGCGGCATGAATGCGTCGTCGCGATTGGCGCATGCCCATGAATAATGATCACCTGTTCTCCCAAGCGTGGCCTCGCCTTCATTTGTCAGGCCGGTGATCGGGAAAGGGGCGGAGGTGCTGACTGATAAAAAGAAAGACGGTCATAAGCGCAGATTCGCGAGTTGGTGGAATCGTAAAACGCAGGCTGAGATCTGGACCATCATCGCCGGCGTAGTGGCTCTTGTGACCGTTATACCCCCTATATGGGGTCCAGACGAGTCGCCCACCACCGCTTCCTCGGCGACTCCGAGCCCGGGTCCTTCGGTCCTCTACGAAGGCGGGCTCCGCTTAGACGGTGACAGCAAAGATCTCGATGCCAGCCCGCCGGCATCACGACCCGACGTCAACGACATATGGTGGGTGGAAAAGCGCTACGAACTCGATCTGTACGACAACGGTCTTGTGGCTCTCTGGCGAGGGGCAGGCAAGCCGGGCTATGAGGAATGCTACGACGCCGCTTATGCCGAGGGCTCTAAGGAACTGGCAGTAAGCGTTGGACGGTGGTATTGCATCAAGACGGTGGAGTCACATTTCGGTGCCTTCTTCGTAGAAGAGGTCGGCAAGACGGTCAGGGGACGACTAACGGTCTGGGAGAAGTCTTGACGATCTCCGCTCGGTGACGACTCGGTTCACTGCTGCCGTCACGGTCAGGACGATCAGGCCCCACGTCATGATGACGGCTGAAGGCGCAGGAGCCTATCCTCCATGGGCGCGGGACGCTCGAGCCACTGCCGTGCGCACAGCCGCCCGGCAACCGCCTGGTGATCGACGGCTGGCACCGCATTCACCGTGCCCTCGACCTCGGCTTGGAGCAATTGCCGGCGATCCTGCTGGACCCGGGAGACGAACGCGCCTACCGCCTACGCGGCGGCGACATCTGACAGTGCTGCGCGCGCGGGGGCGGGGCCAGTCATGGCTGGCCCCGCCCCCGACTATTTATCACTGCCGGCCAAGCGCAACCGTCAGCTCCGCATGGCCCAATGCCGCGAGGGCTGGCACCTCGACCACGAACCGGCCAGCACCCCGAACGAGCCGGACGAGGAGCAGCGTCGGCTGGTCGAGTTCCGCGCCGACGTCCACGCCCAGCAAGAGGCCGCCGGACGAGCAGGCCAGGACAGCACCGGCCTCGACATCCTCGCCGAGGGCTTGGACGAAGAGATCACCAAGGCCGGGATGCGCGGTCACGTCACCGGTCGGACCACCGGCCGCCGCGTCCGCTCCACCAGACGACGCCAGGACGCCCCGGACCTGCCCAAGCGCAAGATGGCCGCCACCACGCTGGGCCGCACCTTCACCGCACCGGACGGCCGGGTCTACCGGCCCTCGATGTTCATCACCCTGACGCTCCCGTCCTACGGCAAGGTCCGCGACGGCGTACCCCTCGACCCGGACACCTACGACTACCGCCGCGCCGCCCGCGACGCCCTGCACTTCTCCAAGCTCATCGACCGCTTCGTGCAGAACCTGCGCCGCGTGGCCGGATACGACGTGCAGTACTTCGCCACCGTCGAGCCACAGCAACGCCTCGCCCCGCACCTGCACATGGCCATCCGCGGCACACTGCCCCGCGCCGAACTCAAGCAGATCATCGCCGCCACCTACCACCAGGTCTGGTGGCCACCCACCGACACCATCCGCTTCGAGGGAGACCACCTGCCGCTCTGGCAGGACGGGACCGGCTACCTCGACCCCGACACCGGCGAAGTCCTGCCCACCTGGGAACAGGCCCTCGACCAGCTCGACGCCGACGATGATGCCCAACCCCTCCACGTGGTCGGCTTCGGCGAACAGCACAACATCCAAAGCGTGCTCGCCGGCACGCCCGCCGCCGGCAAGTGGCTCGGCTACCTCACCAAGTACCTGACCAAGAGCCTCGCCGACCCGCTCGACGCCGCCACCGACGACCAGGCCCGCCGCGACCACGCGGCCCGGCTCGTCGAAGCCCTCCGCTTCGAGCCGTGCTCACCCACCTGCGCCAACTGGCTCCGCTACGGCATCCAGCCTAAGAACGCCAGGCCCGGCATGCAGCCCGGCCGCTGCCGTGGCAAGGCCCACAAGCCCGGACACCTCGGCTACGCCGGACGCCGCGTCCTGGTCTCGCGCAAGTGGTCCAACAAGACCCTCGCCGAGCACAGGCAGGACCGCCGCACCTGGGTCCTGGAAGCCCTCGGCCACCCCGACCAGCCCACCGACCCGCACCGCTACATCTGGAAGCCCGTCCCGGCCGGCGACGCGAACGTACCGCCCCTCGCCGTACGCCTCCTCCGCACCGTCGCCGAACGCCAACGCTGGCGAGCCCACATGAACCGGCTAGAGCAAGATCTTTCGGCAATGGGAGGGGAGGTGGCGGCATGAGGGGTGGGGGAGAGCTGGAAGTCGTCCTTCCCGCGCATGATCCTCACCTGACTCCCGGCGCGGCGATGGAGCTGCTTGCCATTCTGATGGAAGCGAGTCCTGAGCCGTTCAGCGGCCTTCTGGCCGACGCGGCGTGAAGGAGGACCATGAGCGCTACCCGCTTCGCCTTCTACGGCCGAGTCTCGACTGAGGACAACCAGGACCCGGAATCCTCGCGGGCCTGGCAGCTCACTCGTTCCCGGGCGCTCATCGAGCCCAGAGGGGGCGTGATCGTCGCCGAGTTCTTCGATGTGGACAAGTCACGCTCGATTCCCTGGCAGCGCCGTCCGCAGGCTTCGGCACTGTTGACCGAGCTGCGCAACCCGGATCGGGACTTCCAGGCTGTGGTGATCGGCGAGCCGCATCGGGCGTTCTACGGCAACCAGTACGGGCTGACTTTCCCGCTCTTCGAGCACTTCGGGGTCCCACTGTGGGTGCCCGAGGTCGGTGGTCCGATCGACTCGTCCAACGAAGCGCACGACCTGGTGATGAGTGTGTTCGGCGGGATGAGCAAGGGGGAGCGCAACCGGATCAAGATCCGCGTTCGTACCGCCATGTCGGCTCAGGCTCAGGTCGAAGGGCGTTTTCTGGGTGGGCGTCCGCCGTACGGCTACCGTCTGGTGGACGCCGGCCCGCATCCCAATCCGGCCAAGGCGGCTGATGGCCGGCGGATGCACCGTCTCGAACTCGATCCCTTCGCCTCGGCGGTGGTCGCCCGGATCTTCGCCGACTTTCTGGCGGGCTATGGGCTGTTCGCCATCGCCGAGAGGCTGACGCGTGAAGGGATCCTCTGCCCCTCCGCTCACGACCCGGCGCGGAACCGCCACAGCTCCGGCGTGGCCTGGTCCAAGGGGGCCGTGCGCGCGATTCTGACGAACCCCCGCTACACGGGCTACCAGGTTTGGAACCGGCAGCGAAAGGACGAGGTCCTGATCGACATCGATGACGTCGGGCTCGGCCACACCACCAAGCTTCGATGGAATCCCCAGGACAAGTGGATCTGGTCCGATGCGCCTGCGCACCCGCCCATCGTGAGCCGCGAGGACTTCGAGGCGGTGCAGGAGGCGCTGGCGAGCCGGGGCCACCGCTACACGGACAAGACAGTCAGGCGGTCTCGGCATTACTACCAGCTCCGCAGTCTGCTGCGCTGCGGCATCTGCGGGCGCAGGATGCAGGGGGAGTGGAACAACGAGATGCCGTACTACCGGTGTCGCTTCCCGCAGGAATACGCGCTGGCCAATCACGTCACACATCCGCGCAACGTCTACGTCCGTGAGCGCGACATCACCCCGAAGCTTGAGCAGTGGCTCGCGCGGCTGTTCACGCCGTGGAACATCGAACGGACGCTGGACCAGATGGTCGGGGCCCATGGAGGCCCGGCGCCGGCGGCTCAGGAGAGCGAACTGCTCAAGCGGCAGCTCGCTGAGAGTGATCGGAAGCTCGGGCAGCACCGCGCGGCTCTGGAGGCGGGTGCTGATCCGGTGATCGTCGCCGGGTGGATGCGGGAGGAGCAGTCGCACCGGAGCGAGCTGGAGCGTCGGCTACGGCGCCTGCCGGCGGCCCGGAGCGCCCGCATGGATCGGGACGCTCTCGCGGCGTCCCTGCGCAAGCTGGGCGACCTGGTGGACGTTCTCCGTGACGCGAGGCCGTCCCGCAAGGCGAAGATATACGCCGAACTCGGTCTGGAACTGACCTACTACCCGTCACAACGAAAAGTCCTGGTTGCTGTTACCAGCAACCAGGACTCCATCGGGTCAGAGTGCGTGTCCGAGGTCGGTCTTGAACCGATCGACTATCTTTTGGGCAGTTGTGACAGCCCGTGGCTGGACATCTCGTGACTGGGGCGGATGTCCAGTCCGGTGCGCAAGCTTTGCGGCCGAGCCGAGCCGTTAACCGCACAGCGCCCGTGGGAGGCGCACGCGGTCAGGCCGTCGCAGTATCGCCACGAAGGTCGTGCCCACGCCGGACAAGATCCAGTGCCACGCGGCTGGCCCGTGTTGAGATCCGCCCCGACGCCTGAGCGATCGTCCGGACGCGTCTCCAGTACCACGTCGTTGGCCCCAAACCCATGCCAGTAAGGCGGCCGGGAGCCGGTGACTGTAACACCGACCCCGGCCTGCGACCCAGCAACCTGACTGAACCAGGAGCCAGGCCATGAGGCCCAACCTTTCCACACCCACCGTCACGACGGAAACGCAACCCATCGACGAGGTTCCGCCGCCCCTCCTTCGACGCTTCGTCTCCAACCTCTTGCTCTCACGCCGTACGCGCCTCGCGCCGGACACTGAAATGCCCATCGACCCTGGCACAGGCCGGTCGGAGATCGGGTCATCCTCGGCTTCGCGGTGGCCGTCCTGCTGGCGGTCGCCGGCGCGGCGGCGTACGTCTCGTACCACCACTTCTACGCCCTGGCCATCGCCCTGGGGGAGCGGCACGACATGGCCGTCCTCTACCCGGCGATGTCCGACGGCGTGATCGTCATGGCCTCGATCGTGATGGTCTACTGCTCGCGTCGCCGGATGCGTGTGCCAGTCCTGGCGTGGGTCACTCTCGCCCTGGGAGGCGCGGTGACGCTGGCGGCGAACGTGGCGCACGGCTGGTCGGGCGGGCTGGGGTCGCGCCTGGTCAGCGCCCTGGCGCCGCTCGCGTTCGGGGCCGCGTACGAACTGCTGATGTGGATCGTCCGCAACAACCGCCGCCCCTCTCAGGAGACCTCCCCGGACACGCACGTGTGCCAGCCCACCGAGACTGTGATCGAGGTGGAACGTCAGGTGCCAGTGGTGCCTGCCGACCGGTTCGAGGCGGCGCGGCTGGCCTACCTCGACAGCCTCGGTGAAGGCAGGCAGCGCCTCGGCCGTCGCCCGCTGATGAACCGGTGGGGGCTGGAGCAGCGCGAAGCGGAGGAGATCATCGCGGAGGTGGAGCGGGAACGAGCACAGGCCGCCGAAGCGAAAGGGCCGCAGAGGTCGGACGCTCAGGGTGCGGTGCCACCGAGCGACACGTATGAGGAGGACGCGGCGTGAAGGGCATCCTCATCTTCCAGGACCTGTGCCGTCTCGCTGCGTACAGGACCCAGGCCGTAGAGATCGTCACCGAACCGCGCGCCATGTATGCCGAGATTCCTGGATCGCTGGTCACCGGACCGGAGGTGAAGGCGTTCCCGTGATGGAGGACATGCACGACGGCATCACCACCGCCCTCCAGGACGAGACCTCGCCACTCACCTCCATCACCGAACCGAAGCAGACCCCGGACGAGAACGACGTTCTTGAGGGCACCGTCGTCCTGGTCGATCAGCCACATCGGTCTGGCCCTGCCGATCTGCTCGCCGAGCTGGCTGCGCGCCGGCAGGAGCGGTCGGCGCTGGTGCCGGTGTGGCTGAGGTCGCGGGCGGACGCCTTGCAGGTGCTGAGGTGGCAGGCCGAGGACACCGGCTACGTGTTCACCTATCACCTGCTGCGCACACCGAAGTACGCGGCCAAGCTCCTGGCCCGGTCCCCGGCAGGCGTCTGGCGGGCGCTCGCCGGGCTGGTGCGCTGGTTGTTCGATCTGGAAGGCCACCCGGTCCGCCGGGCGGCCGTGGCGAAGGAGCAGGCCGCGGAATACCTGGCGCTCTCCAAGCAGCGCGACAGCCGGGTCAAGGCGCGGCTGCGGACGCTCCTCACCGGCGCCATCGCGCTGCTGCTCGTGGGCACCGTGGTGACGTTGGTAGCACCGGCCTGGGTCCACTGGGCCACCGTCGGTCTCCTCATCGCAGTCCTCGGCGCGGTCGGGTCTCCCGCCGACAAGCCGCTCTTGGACCGGGCAATCGTGCCCACTCACGTGCGCAAGCTCACCAGTGACCAGGTGCTGGACGCGCTCGGCTCACTCGGCATCTCGGCCATCAACCAGGCGCTGGGCAAGAAGGGACGCGGGATCACCTTCCCGGCCCCGATCATGCGTGACGGGCCGGGCTGGCGGGCCGAGGTCGATCTCCCGCTCGGCGTGACGGTGGCGGAGGTACTGGAGAAGCGCGACAAGCTCGCCTCTGGCCTGCGCCGCGCCCTCGGGTGCGTGTGGCCCGAACCGGTGTCCGAGGAGCACCCTGGTCGGCTGGTGCTGTGGGTGGGAGACGTCGAGATGCGCAAGGCCAGGCAGCCGGCCTGGCCGCTGTTGAAGTCTGGGCAGGTCAGCCTGTTCGAGCCGGTCCCGTACGGCAACGACCAGCGCGGCCGGCCGATCTCGATCCTGCTCATGTTCGCCAACGTGCTCATCGGCTCCATGCCGCGCTACGGCAAGACGTTCGCGCTGCGGGTGCTGCTGCTGGCCTGCGCCCTGGACCCGCTGGCCGAGCTGCGGCTGTTCGAGTTGAAGGGCACCGGCGACCTATCGGCGCTGGAGAAGGTGGCCCACCACTACGCCAAGGGCGCCACCGACTCCGCCAAGGCCGCCTGCGTCGCCTCGCTCGCCGAGGTGTACGCCGAGCTGGACCGGCGCGCCGAGGTCATCGACGGCCTGCCCCGCCACCAAGCACCCGAGTTCAAGGTCACACCCGAACTGGCGGCCCGGCGCGATCTCGGCCTGCATCCGATGGTGGTGGCGATCGACGAGTGCCAGGAGCTGTTCACCGACGACGAGTACGGCGAGGAGGCCGCCAAGTACGCCACCGCGATCATCAAGCGCGGCCCGGCCCTCGGCATCATCTTCGATCCTGACCACCCAACGGCCGGACAAGGACAGCCTGCCCAAGGCCATCTCGGCGAACGCGGGCATCCGGATCTGCCTGCGGGTGATGGGCTGGCAGGAGAACGACATGATCCTTGGCACCGGCATGCACCAGGCCGGGGTCAAGGCCACCATGTTCACCCTCAACGACAAGGGCATCTCCTGGGCCGTCGGCATCGCCGAGGACCCGCTCATCGTCCGCTCCGCCTACCTGGACGGCCCCACCTCCGAGCTGATCGCCGAGCGAGCCCTTCACCTCCGCCAGGCGGCCGGAACACTGTCCGGGCAGGCGATCGGCCAGGAAGGGCCGCAGCGGGTCTCCTACGACCTGCTTCCCGACATCCTGACCGTGACTACAGCCAAGGAAGAAAAGATCTGGAACAGCATCGTCGTGGACCGGCTGGCCGACTTCCGGCCGGACGCCTACGGCCAGTGGGCTGACCTGGAGGACGACGCCAAGACCGCCACACTGACCGCCCGCTTGAAGGAGTACGGGGTTCGCACGGAGGACACGTGGGGCCGCGACTCCGCCGGTAAGGGCCGCAACCGCAAGGGTTTTATTCGCACCGACGTGGTCGGGGCACTAGGCAGGCGAAAATCTAGCCAAGCTTGAGCCTCATCATGATGAACGCCCTTGGAGTCGCTTCCGAGGGCGTTCGCAGGAGGCCGCTAGAACGCTAGGTACCAGGTCACTGTGGGCGTGATCCGCGAGCGGACCCGCTAGGCCTAGTACTCCAGCCGCATTTAGTGATCGATGATTCGTCGCTGTCGCTGGTAATGGCAGCGGCGGGCGCGGGCTTGATGCCGACGTCGCCACTGTGACCAGCGGATTCGATGACTGGCAGGGTGCCGGGGCTGGGCAAGATGAGCATGCAGACGCCGGATCTCGTTGACGGTAAGCGGGATCAGCTCGCCGGAATCGTCACCGTTCGCACCCTCAAGCTGTGATCGTCCCTGTCGGCAGGGCCCCCTGTGTGGCCAGGCCCGAGAAAGCCTCGCCCTGCTGAGCGCCCGTTGCGCCGGGTGGGCCGGCGGCGAGGAAAGCCAGGTGAGCGTGAGCGACCATGGCCAACGTGACGTGCCGATACCAGGCCAGGTGCTTGCGGACCTGGTAATGGTCCAGGCCGACCTCGTTCTTGGTGGCCTGGAAGCATTCCTCCACGCTCCACCGCGATCCCGCCACTCGCACCAGCTCCGGCAGCGCGACCGGGCCGGTGGCCCAGCAGGTGTAGAACGCCAGCTCGCCGGAATCAGTGATGGAGCGGCGGGCCAGCAGCCACTCGGCCGGGCCGAGCGGGATCCACGCCCAGTCGTAGTAGCGGTGGCCCTTGGCACCCTGGCCGCAGGAGTAACGCTGCCACGCCTGCTCCTCCAGCGCGGCGAAGACCTCATCGGCACGCATCTTCCGGCCGGCCAGCACGATCGGGTGGTCACAGGAGACAGCGAACACGTAGCTCAAACCCCGGCTGCGGCACCGCTCACGCAACACGGGGTTGTCGCCGTAGCCCTCATCCGCGGTGAGCCAGGCGAAGGTGAGCAGCGGATCGTCGGCGGCCCGCTCGATCATCCTCCAGGCCAGCTCCGGTTTGGTCGCGAACTCCACCTGCTCCGGGATGCCGGCGTCGGTGCGCCGCTCGGGTGCGGTGAACCAGGAAGCGGGCAGATACAGTTCCCGGTCGATCAGCACCCGTTGCCGGCCGGGGTGCAGGTAGGAGGCGAACACTCCGACCTGACAGTTGGTGATCTTTCCGGCCGTGCCGGTGTACTGGCGCTGCACCCCGGCCGAGCGGCGGCCCTTCTTCTCGAACCCGGTGTCGTCGACCACCAGCACCCCGTCCAGGCACCCGAGCCGCTCGGCGACCTGGGCCCGCAGTGCATCCCGGACCGCATCGACGTCCCAGCGGGCGTGGTTGAGCAGTCGTTGCATCCCGTCGGGTGTCGCGTCTCCGGCGAACTCGGCCAGGGACCAGCCGTTCTTGCGTTCCAGCGAACTCAGCAGGCCCAGCAGGTAACCACGCGCTCTGATCCGCGGCTCACGCCGGCCGAAGAACGGTGCCACTACCTGCGCGAACAGGTCATCGAACGCATCGGCCCATACACGCGGGTCGATTTCGGCTACCGTGGCTGCCACGGCCACCGCCGATCATCTGGATTCCACACACCCACATGATCACTGCGGTGGCCGTCTCACGTCTCAGCCTCGACCAGATCGAGATCTCGAAGTGCGGCTGGAGTACTAGCGGCATATCCGCTAGCAGACCATTCGCCGTCGAATCCTCATTCGGCAGAACGACATTCAGTGGTTTGCGTTCCGGCGCTCTGGAACGTGCGCCTCCATGCATCTGACAAGAACGGGTGTGGCGATCGTCACGACTGCAAACTCGCCACTTCATCACAGGTTCAGTGAAACAGCATGGTCACTGCTAGATACAAGCCAAGCCGCATTTCAAGCGGGTGGCCTGTTGCCGATACTCCAAGCAACTATTGAACTCAGCTTAACTTTCCAGGGCATGGGCCCCTGTTCGCCAGCGCCAGCGGTGAAATATCCATCTTTTATATACAAATAATGTTCGGTATGATCAATCATTTCTCCTTCTGATGTGAGGTGGCCTGTGGTGCCGAACAGTCCCTTAAGAATTGCGTGCGCGGACGCGCCTGCCTCGCCAGCCTCTGCAATGCTGGCAAACCACTCACTGTGCCACTGGGCGGAGCTGACGAGGAGGCCGCGAAGCAGACCTCCCGGCATCACCAACAGAACACCTATCGACCCCTGCGTGACATTAACTACCGCTTCCAGGCTTATTAGGGTAGAATCGCCCCCGCTCCTGCCTCGCGGCATCGGGAAGTCCTGGCTTTCGTTGCTCCACAGGTCCTTTTCTGGCTGGTCTGTCATGGAATCTCCTCTTCCCTAGAGGCGTAGCATACGGCAAAGGATGATTGAGATGAAACCGTCAATAGTCGGCTTGGTGGATGCCGGCTTCCTCGTCAAATCGGCATCCATGGCTCAAGGTTTCCGTGGGTGAAGTGCACATCGAGGGCGAGGAATTGGTGTCATGGTTTTCGATGTCCGCCGCCCGTATGGGCTGTGGCCTCTTGCGCTGCTATTGGTACGACGGCGTGTACCCAGAGGGCGCGCCGCTTCGACACCGTCAGCGTGCCGAGCTAGATAAGCTTGAGGAGTGCCCGGGAATACAGCTCAGGCTCGGCCACTTGCAGGCCGTGCCCTTTGAACATAAAGAGCAACTGAGATCCGCCGCGCGCGCGGCCGAGGTCGACTATAGCCATCTCATGAGCCATTTCAAGCTTGAGACTCGGTACGCTCAAAAAGGCGTAGATACGCTAATGGTCCTCGACATGCTTCGTTTCGTTCAGCAAGGAATGACCAAAAGAATTATCCTTGTCGCTGGAGATCGAGACCTTGCGGAGGTGGTGCGAGAAGTGCAAAACATGGGTGCAACTGTACTTCTTGCCTACCCAAAAGGCGCGCCAGTGGCCGGGGAGCTCGCTAGCTTGGCGGATGAGAGGATTGTCTGGAGCGCAGATGTTTTAGGCCGCCTTACTACGCGTCGCAACGATCGACTGGCAGAGCTAATTGCTAAGGTCCACAATGAAACTAAATTGCTTGCCGATGGAGCTCAAACTCCCGAGCTCTAGGATGATCCCCGGTTGGCCAGTCTACGTACGGTAGTGGCATCTGGACGCCGCCTCGGCTCACACGATGTGTGCATGGCGTCAGATGGGTCGGTGAGCGCCGCCATCCCAGTAGAGCCGCACCAGTGGGATCGATCATGCATGGAGGGTTGACGGACGCACCCCAGCAGTGTCTTCTCATGGAGAAACTTCCCGAAAGCTTCTCGAAGGAGTGGCACGATGAGGGTCAAGTATCTGGGATCAGGGTCTGGAGAGGGCGGCTCCCCGACGCTCTTCGCCACCGATCGGGGCACCATCCTCGTCCAGGGCTACATCGTCACCGACCCTCAGGCCCTCTCCGACATCGGTGAGATCCCGGACGGCGAGACGGT
Source organism: Nonomuraea fastidiosa (assembly GCF_042751225.1). Taxonomy (NCBI): domain Bacteria; kingdom Bacillati; phylum Actinomycetota; class Actinomycetes; order Streptosporangiales; family Streptosporangiaceae; genus Nonomuraea; species Nonomuraea fastidiosa. The sequence continues at coordinate 2,839,332 of NZ_CP170570.1, read as the reverse complement.
GGTGGAGATCACGCGGGACATCCTCCGGTTCGCGGATGAGCCGCTGACCACCGACCCTCGGAACAACCGTCAGCGCGCCACCTCCACAGAAGGCCAGGAGGCGCTTTGACCCTGATCAGCGGGCCGGCGTTCGTGGATCTCTTCCGTACGTTTGCTCACACCGCCCGCAGGCTGGAGACCCGAGAGCGGTACGACTCGCCCAGTGAACGCGAACCGTTGCGCCGCTTCCTGGAGGGTGAGCCGGAAGACCTGGCCTGGTTCCAGAACTGGCTGGGCATCGTCGGCAAGGCAACCGAGGAAGGCAAGATCTTCCAGCGCGTCCGGGTCGTCTCGCTCCCGCTCAGCGACTACAGCAGGTTCGGGCTCGACCTCTCACGCCACACCGTGGCGGCCGGCGAGGACATCCGGTACCTCGACCGCAGTCAGGCCGCCGGCCTTCCTGAGCGGGACTTCTGGGTGTTCGACTCGTCCCGGGTCGCGCTGCTGCACTTCACGGACGACGACCAGCTGCTCGGCGCGGAGATCATCACCGATCCCGCAGTGGTCGTGGAGTGCGCCGCCGCGCTGGACGACGCCGTTCACCGTTCCCTCTCACGCGAAGAGTTCGTGGCACGACTGCCGGATGACTACAAGATCAGGTAAGAATCGGGGCGTGACCAGCGTCCATCAGGCCCGGCAAGCACTTGGGGCCAGGCTCCGCGAGCTGCGGAACGCCGCCGGCTTGACCGGCCGTCAGCTCGCGGAGCTACTCGCATGGCCGCACTCGAAGGTGTCGAAGCTGGAGACCGGCAGGCAGACGCCCAGCGACGCCGACATCGGTTCGTGGGCCGAGGCGACCGGCGCTACCGAGGAAGAGCGGCTCGCCTTACTGGCCTCGCTCCATACCCTCGAATCGCGTCACGCCGAGTGGCAGCGTGTCCTGCGGGGAGGCATGAGCCACCACCAGAACGAGTGGGGCGATGCCGAACGGCGTGCCGGCCTGCTGCGTGTCTTCGAGCCGGTCTACGTCCCCGGGCTGCTGCAGACGGCGGAGTATGCCCGTGCGCGCATGGCCGAAGCGATCGCCATGCACAATCTGCCGAACGACATCGAGGAAGCCATGCAGGCGCGCATGACGCGCCAGCAGATCCTTTACGACCCGGGCAAACGCTTCCAGTTCGTGGTCACGGAGGCCGCTCTGAGGTATCGGCTGTGCGCGCCCGAAGTGATGGTGCCGCAGCTCGACCGGCTGGTGGCCGCTTCGACCCTGCCGAACGTCCGGCTCGGCGTCATCGGCTTCGGCACCACCTATGTGACGGCCCCCAAGCATGGGTTCTGGATCTTCGACAACGACCTCGTCATGGTCGAGACGTTCACCGCCGAGCTCCATCTCGCCCAGCCGCCGGAGATCGAGCAGTACGCCCGGGTGTTCCGCTCTCTGGCCGGGATGGCGTCCTACGGACAAGCCGCCAGGGCCCTGATCACGAACGTCATGGAGGACCTGTCGCGGTTGTTGCTGGCCGACGAAACCGAGCCCGAGGAGTAGCGCCAAGTTTCTCGGCTTCTTGGATTCGGAGGGAGTTGCTGAAACTCCGAGAAACTTGCTAGGCCCTCTCGTCAGCCTCATGCCACGCTCACGGCGACACCTCAGCCCGTACCCGTGGGAGGCAGCTCATGAGCGCACGTTACGTCCCTCTGCTGCCTGCCGAGGCCGTGGCGGCGCTGCCCGAGCGCGCCCGTGACGTCGTCGAATACCGCAAGTCCGGGTTGTCCCTCAACCACATCCAGGGCTGCCCGCTCGGCTGCGCGTACTGCATCCGCCACACCTACGGGCTCTGGGACGCCCGTCTGCCGCAGGCCCTCATGAGCGACGCCGAGGCGGTCGAACAGCTCGTCAGCCATCGGTACTTCCGGCCGCACGACACCCCGCTGCAGGTCTTCAACCGGGCCACCGACCCGTTCCTGCCGGGCGTCCGCGAGCATCTGTTCGCCGTCCTGGAGGACCTCGACAGCCGCGAACTCACCAACCACGTGCTCGTGATCACCCGTGCTCGCATGAACGTCGGCGATTGCGAGCGGCTGAACGCGCTACGGCACCTGAAGGTGACGCTGCTGTTCACGTACTCGGGGATCGGCGACAAGAGGATCGAGCCGCACCCCGCGCAGACCGTCGTGAACTCCATGCGGCTCGCCACGACCCACGCCGCGCGCCGGTACCGGACGATCTTCTACTGGCGGCCCTTGGTGCCCGGACTGAACGACACCACCGCTCATCTGGCGCGGGCCGCGGTTCTGTCCGGATGGGCCGATGCCACGGTGTTCACCGGCCTGTTCTACCGGGACGAGATCGCGGACTACTACCGCGCCAACGGCCTGCCCGAGCCCTACCAGGAGACCGCCCGCCGCAAGATCGTCCCTGAGACGCTGGAAAGACGCATCCTCGCGCGCTTCGAGCGCCGGCCGTCCGGCGCGCCGCCGTTGTTCAGGAAGACCTCGTGCGCTGTCTCGTACGTCCACGGCCTGCCGGACTACAACGGCCACTACGGCATCAACGAGCTCTGCGACATCTGTCCGGCCGCGCAACTGGACAAGTGTGCCCGAGCGCACCAGGTCCCCACCGCGCCCCAGCTCCACGAGGCCGCCGCCTGCCTGCCCGAAGCGGCCCACATGCACGTCACCGAAGTCACAGAACGGGCGGCCCACGTGGAGGGCCTCCCGTCCGAGCAGCCGCGGTACTACCTCCAGCACCGGCTCGCCTTCCAGATCCATGACGCCGCCCACCCGCATCACCAGCGGCGACACGGCCGAGCCGACCTCGGATGGGAGAGCGCGAATGGCTGACCAGAACGCCCCATGGACAGCGTTCCGCTACGCCGTCGCGGACATCGAGGGTAACGGGCAGCGCCCTCCCGACCTGGTGGAGCTGGCCATCGTGCTGATCGACGACGGCGTCATCGGAGCTCCACTGACCTGGCTGGTCAAGCCACCCAGCCCCATCACTCCGCTGGCCCGCCGCATTCACGGCATCTCCAACGAGCAGGTGGCCTCCGCTCCGCCGGCCGCCGAATATGCCGCGGAGATCGGCGCCATCCTGGAGGACACCATCTTCGTGGCGCACAACGCCCACGTGGACCTCGGCGTGCTGACGCGGGAACTGCGCGGCTTCCAGCCCGCCATCGTCATCGACACGCTGAAGCTGGCCCGGCACAGGTTGCCCGGCCGGTCCTCGTACAAGCTGAGCTTGCTCGCCGAGGAGCTCAAGCTCGCCACGGACATGCCCGCCGGCTCGAAGCCGCACCGCGCGGCCTACGACGCTCTCGCCTGTGCCCGCCTGCTCGCTCATCTCGCTGACGGTGCGGAGCTGACCGACCTCCTGAACGACGCGAAGACGACCTCTTGCGAAGGACCGACCGATGACGCAGCTCCGACCCTTTTCTGACCATCGATGCGGCTTGTTCGTGAGCATCGACGGGCCCTCGGGCGCCGGTAAGTCGACCATCGTCGCCCACCTCTCCCAGCTTCTGGTGGCCGACGGCGAGCACGTTCACACCACCGCCGAACCGTCCAACGGCGTGCTCGGGAAGATCGCCCGCGAGATGACCGAGACCATCACCGGCCCCGCGCTGGCCTGTCTCTACGCCGCCGACCGCTACCACCACCTCGAAACCGAGATCCAGCCCCACCTGGACGCCGGCGAGGTCGTCCTCTGCGACAGGTACGTGCCTTCGGCCCTGGTCATGCAGCGGTTCGACGGAGTGGACCCGGTCTTCCTGTGGAGCCTGAACTCCCTTGCCGAACGCCCGGACTTAGCGGTGGTCCTGGAAGGCCCGCCCGAGCTGATCGCCGCACGGCTGGCGGAGCGAGGAGCGCACAACCGGTTCCAACTGACTCCCCGATCCAGCCATGCTGAGGCGCACTTCTACCGGCAGGCGTGTGACCGGCTCATCCAGGCCGGATACGACGTCCTACGCGTCGATGTCGGCACGGATGCCCACCAGATCGCCGTCACGATCAGGAACAGGCTCAGGGCGTTCTTCGCCGTATCGGACGATCAACCGCCGAAGACGGCCGCATGGTGACCATCTCCCCCTCTTCCCCGGAAACAGGCGAGATCCTCATGACCGACACCCCTCTCACGCCGCCACCCGGTGACAGCTTCAACCCGGCCGAGGCCGTGCCCGCCCGTACCTACGCCGCGCTGCGCGGAGCGGGCAAGGAGGCGTTCGCCCGTGACCGCGAAGCCGTGGACGAGCTCCGAAGGACGATCCACGAGAAGGTCGACGAGGTGGCCCAGGAGAACGCCGCCGCGTTGGTCCGGGTTGTCCGCCATCTCGCGGGCCGGGGCTACACCCAGTTCGCCGACTTGGGATGCGGCAAGCCCGTTCAAGGCATGGACGCTCTCGGCTTGCCGGACCTGTACGACGTCGCCGCCGGCGTGAATCCTGACGTGCGCTGGCTCGCCCTGGACTCCGACCAACTGGTTGTCACCACCTGCCGGGCACTACTGCGCGGACCCGGTATCAGCGTGGTGCAGCAGGACCTGCGTCAGAGCGCCAAGGTGCTCGACGCCATGGGCTCGCATCTCTGGCTGAGCAAGCCCGTCGTGGTCATCCTGGGCGCGGTGCTGCACTTCCTGACCGACGAAGAGTGCACCGACCTCAGGTTCGCCTTGCGCGCCCGTCTCGCGCCCCGGAGCCTGGTCGTCCTGACGCACGTGACCGGGGACGGCTTGGATCCGGCCAACGTCGAGCGAGGCCGAGCGGCCTACGAGAAGCTGCACGGCGGCGTCCCGATCTACGTTCGCAGCGAGTCCCAGGTCATGGGTCTCGTGCGGGACTTCTCCGTTCGGGACCCAGGCGTGGTCCGGACGATCGACTTCATGCCGGAGGAGGGCGGACGTGCTCCTCTGCGCGATGCCCCGCACTTCCTCATGGTGATGGCGGAACGCAAGGACAAATGACGGCAATATCCGGCACCACCCTGTACGGCAGGAGGATTCCATGTTGACCGGCAAGGCCGAACCCGCCGCGGAAGCAGCGAGGAGGCAGGTGGCGGAACTGCAGCGCCGTGCCCGGGGCTGGTTCTACCTCATGTACTCCCCTTACTGGCGCCGCCACATCGCCATTTACATGGGCGAATGCGATCACGGCATCATCCTCCAAGCGAACAGTCCGGACGAGCTCTGGCACCTCATGAACGGCGTGGCGCCGCCTGGCTGGCAGACAGAAGGGCTACCACACCTTTCTAGGAGAAGCGTGCTTCCCAGCCCTCAGAGGGGGCGCGGGTGATGAAACGAGACGTGGCCGAGCAGGCCGTCGGGGGTGTTAGGCCGCGTCTTGGCGCGGCCGGTCCAGGGCTACTCACGCCTGACCGACCGCGCACTCCGGCGCGGGTTTCGATAGAGCACGGTTGGAACCCGCGCCGCCTACAACTCGCAGTCCCACGGTGGAGCCCCTGGCCGCCGGGGGCTGCGAGCCCCAACTCTCAACCGCCATCGTTACTGCCCCTCCACGGTCCAAGACAGTCAGGCCAGGGCGGAGAGAGCAGACGATGGCGAATGCCGACCGACGGGAGTTGGTTGAAGACGACCCCGCGTTCACGTGGGAGCCGTACAGGCCGAGCGGGGTGCTCCGGGTCACGCACACCTCGTGTTGCGGCATGTACGAGTTCGCCTCCGGGGGCGGCACCTTCTTCGTCCTGCGCCACGTCGGTGGTGCCCGCTACGAGGAGACCGGCAGAGGCCGCTACCCCATCGCCCTCGCCGCCTACATCGCCCTGGTCAAACAGCATCATGCCGACCATCGCGGCCGAGGGGAACGCCCGGAGCCGGACACCTACCTCGCGCGAGAGGGACGGCGCGGCTAATCCCGCGGCGATCCCACAACCACCACGATCGACCAGTTGCCCATCACGACCACGAAGAGGGGATTAACCCGTGACCACCGACAACGACGCCCAGAAGGCCGCCACGCTGCGCAACGACATGGCGACCGCCGTGGCCGCCACCTGCGCCGAATGGGGCTTCCCGCTCCCGGTGCGGGTCGAGGCCGCGCTCCGTACGGCTCCCCGCCACCTCTTCGCCCCCGAAGTGTCGCTGGAGGCCGCCTACGCGGTGGAGCCCGTGGAGGTGAAGCGCGACGAGCACGGCGTGCTCATCTCCACCATGTCTTCGCCCGACATCCAGGCCATGCAGCTCGTCCAGGCCGACATCCAGCCGGGGATGCGCGTGCTGGAGGTCGGATCAGGGGGATACTTCGCGTCGCTGCTGGCGGAACTGGTGGGACCCACCGGCCACGTCACGACCATGGACATCGATCCCGTGGTGACCAGCCGGGCCGCCACCTGCCTGATCGCCGCCAGGTACCCAGGCGTGCAGGTCGTGACCGGCGACGCCGAGTACGGCTGGAAGGCCAATGCCCCGTACGACCGCATCATGATCACGGTGGGGGCGTGGGACGTGCCACCGGCGTGGCGCGACCAACTCGCCGACGGCGGCAGGATCGTGCTCCCGTTGCGGATGAAGGGCGTCAGCCGCTCGCTGGCCCTCCAGCGCACGAACGACCACCTCGCCGCCCTCTCGGCGGGAATCTGCGGCTTCGTCCCCATGCAGGGCGCCAGCCGGCACGACGAGCACCTGTGGCTGCTCAACGGCGAGAAGGTCGGCCTGAGGTTCGACGACGGCAACCTGTCCGACCCGAGCAGGCTCGACGGCGTGCTGGCCGGCGAACCAACTGCGGACTGGTCCGGGGTGACCGTGGCCCGGTCCGAGCCACTCGGCGACCTGCCCCTTTGGCTGGCCACAACGCTGCCCGGCTTCTGCAACCTCACCGTGGCGGCATCCGGCGACGAGGAGCCCGGCATCGCGGTCGAGCGGGGCGGGCGATGGTTCCCCTACGCGACGGTCGAGGACGACTCCTTCGCCTACCTGTCCGTGCGGCCGGCGGGCAAGAGCCACGTCGAGCTGGGCGCGCACGGCTACGGACCCCACGGCGGTGAAGTCGCCCAGGCCATCGTCGAGCAGGTCCGCGTCTGGAACCGCGACCACCGCGGCCATCCCGGCCCGGAGTTCTCGGTCTGGCCGAACGGCCGCCCCGCCGGGATGCCGCCCACGACCTTGGTCATCCCCAAGCAGCACACGCACGTCGCGATCTCCTGGCCGGAGGCGTAACACCGCACCTCTGCCCAGGTGGGTAACCGAACCCGACACAGATGAAGGAGGAGGCTCATGCCCCCCATCGCCACAGCGACCGCTCCGACGCCCGTCGTCGAGGACCCCTGGGACCTCGACATGCGAGTGGTCGAGGCCAGCATCCCCATCCCCAAGATGTTGTGCTCCACCGGCGACGGCTGCGGCTCCAGCTGCTCGACGAGCGCCTGCACCACCAACGTCGCCGACCCTTCCTGACCGCGTGAACTGCTGCCGGCGCCACACCCGAGGGCGCCGGCGGCACCCACCATCCCCCTCTCGATCTGACGGCGGAGAGCCCGATGGGATCATCCCTGCTGTTCCGGCCCACTGGCCTGGCGCTGGCCCGGGTGACCACCTACCCCGGCGACCTGGAACTGCCCGAACTGCTCGACTCAGGAGAACCGGCCGATTCCACGTGGCTGACCCGCATCTGGGCCCGGCCCGACGTGCGCGCCGCCATCACGGTGGCCACCCCTCAGCTGGCCGAGCAGACCAGCCAGGCACTCACCAGCGGCGACCCAGCGCGCCAGACGCGCATCAGCATGGCGGTCGCGTCCTACCTGCTGCGCTGGCAGCGGCGTGCCGTCCCCTTCGGCCTGTTCGCCGGCGTCGCACCGGTGGAAGTCGGCCGCACGGTCACCGCGGCGATCGGGACACAGCATCAGGTCGTGCTGCGTGCCGACGCGCAGTGGCTGAACGCCCTCGTCGATCACCTGGAGGCGCACCCCGCTGCGCTGCCGCGCCTGCGGGTGACCACCAACAGCATGATCATGGTTCGCGGGGGTCGGGCCGTCATCCCCGCCCGCCCCGGTGACGGCACAGATCCAGGCCCCTCCCGGGAGGTGTCCATCCGGCACCTGCCACCCATCCGGAAGGCACTGGCCGCGGCCACTACGCCCATCGCGTTCCGCGAGCTGGCCGATCAGCTCACGGCCGAGTTCCCAGGCACACCACCCGGCACCGTCGCCGCCACCCTGACCGCCTTGGTCCACCAAGGCTTCCTGCTGACCAGCCTGCGCCCGCCCTCAACCATCCAGGACGGCCTGCTCTTCGTCCTCGACCAGCTCCGCGCCGCCGCCGGCGACGCGCCCGATCTGGCACCCACGCTGACGGCTCTCGTCGACCTCCACCGCGACCTGTCCGCCCGCCGTGCCATCGTGGACCTGGCCGACATCGCGCCCCTCACCACTCGCATGCGCGCTCTGTGCACCGGCGGCGATCGCATGCTCGCCGCCGACACGGCAGCCGATGCCACGATCGCCCTGCCCCGGGCCGTGCTCGACGAGGCCGCCAAGGCCGCCTCAGTGCTGTTGCGGCTGACCAGCCGCCCGTTCGGTGCGGAGGTGTGGCGCGACTACCACCTGCGCTTCCGCCGCCACTACGGCCCAGGGGCGGCGGTCCCAGTACGGGAGCTGCTCGCCGACTCCGGGCTCGGCATGCCGGCGGGATTCCTCGGCTCCTCCTACGGGCGGCCAGCTCGTGCCATGCCCGACCGTGACGCCAAGCTCCTGGCTCTGGTGCAGGAGGCCACCGTGGACGGCCGCGACGAGATCGTGCTGAGCGAGCAGGACATCTCGTCGCTGACGGTCGCCGACGACCCGGCTGAGATGGTCATCCCGCGCCGCGTCGAGCTGGGATTCGAGCTGCACGCCGAGACCGCCCATCTGCTGGAGCGCGGCCGGTTCCGGCTGTGGGTGTACGCCACGCCCCGGCCGCAGAGCAGCATGGCCGGCCGGTTCGCTCACCTGCTTCCGCAACCGGCTGTGGAGCAGCTCATCGCCTCCTACGAACCCCCGGACGAAGAGGTCGCGACCGCGCAGCTGTCATTCTCGCCGCGACTGCGCAGCACCGAGAACGTCGTCCGCGTACCGCAACTCCTGCCCGCCGTGATCCCCCTGACCGAACATCCCGCGCCCGGCACGCCGGTGATCGGCCTCGACGACCTGGCCGTGACCGCCGACTCCACCCCGATGTACCTGGTGCGGCTCTCCACCGGCCAGCGCGTCGTACCCCAGGCGCTGCACGCCTTGGAGGCATCCGCCCACACCCCCGCACTGGCGCGGTTCCTGACCGGGGTGGCGACGGCTCGCCACGCGATCTACGGGCCCATCGACTTCGGCGTGGCGAGGCTGCTGCCGTACCTGCCCAGGATCCGCTACGGCCGCACCGTGCTGGCAGCGGCCCGCTGGATCCTGCCCGCCTCCGCGCTGGCCGGACCGCGCGAGCCGCTGCCGTTGTGGGAGAAGGCCCTGAGCGACTGGCGGGATCGCTGGCGGGTGCCGTCCGCGGTCGTCCTGCACCAGAACGGGCAGCGGCTTCCCCTCGACCTGGACAGCCGCCTCGACTGCGTGCTGCTGCGCCGCAGCCTCAACCGAGCGGACCGGGTGGAGCTGCACGAGGCGTCCCGCGCGCCAGAGGCGTGGGTCGGCCGCCCCTGCGAGTTCCTGGTCGTCCTGACCGCCAATGAGTCAGCCGGTCGGCTGCCGCGGGCCCCCGCAGTCGTGCAGCGTCCCACCGCGACGGTGATGCCGGGTGCCGGCGACCTCATCCACGCCCGGTTGCTCGGCCACCCCGACCGCTACAACGAGATCCTCACCCATCACGTGGGCTATCTCCTGGAGTCCCTCGGCCCGCTGCGATGGTGGTTCCGCCGCTACCGCGACACCCCCCGGCCCGACAGCATCCAGGAACTCTGGCTCTACCTTCAGCTCACCGACGCCGGCCAGTACAGCACGGCGGCCTCGCATCTGGCCGACTTCGCGTCCGACCTGCAATCGCAGGACCTGCTCGCCACCTTGTCTCTGCACGCCTATCAGCCGCAGACCGGCCGATACGGCCCCGGCAAGGCGATGGCCGCCGCGCACCGAGTAGCCGCCGCGGACTCCGTCGTGGCGCTGGCTCAGATCACGATGGCAGGCTTCGCCAAGCTTCCCGGCCAGGCCATCGCTGCGGCGTCGATGGCCGACCTCGCCGCCAGCCTGGCCACGTCGAATGAGGGGTACGGGTGGTTGGTCAACCAGTTGCCCCGGCAGTACGGCGAGCTCGACCGGACGCTGCAGGACACGACGCTGCGCCTGGCCGACGCCCTCAACGACGACCAAGCCCTACGCGCCCACCCGGGCGGCACCGCCGTAGCCGACGCGTGGGCTCTGCGGCGGGCTGCGCTGCACGACTACCACGTCCAACTCGGCCGCCACGACTACCTGCCGATCACCGTGCTGCGATCCCTGCTGCACGACCACCACGTCCGCGCCCTCGGCGTCGATCCCACCACCGAGGCCGTCACCAACCGGCTGGCCCGCGCCGCCGCCCTACGCCTCCTGACCATGAACAAGGAGGCAATGTCGTGACCGGGCCCGGGGCGCAATCCCTGGCGAACGGCACGGCCGGGATGGCGTTGCTGCACATCGAGCGAGCCCATGTCGGCACGGAGAGCTGGCACTCCGCACACGCCTGGATCAAGCAGGCCACCAGCGGAGAGATCACTTCCGCCGATCACGCCGGCCTCTACTACGGGGCCCCCGCCGTCAGCTTCCTTCTACACGCCGCCCAGGCCGACGGCAGTGAGCGTTACCACCGTCCGATCAAGACAATCGACAGCTACGTGACCCGGCTCGCCGAACGGCGCCTCGCTCAGGCGACCGCCCGAGCCGACCGGGGCGATCCGGCGACGTTCCATGAGTACGACCTGTTCTACGGGCTGACCGGGATCGCCGCACTGCTGCTGCGCCATTCACCCGACGCCGACATCTTGCCGCCGATCCTGCGCCACCTGATCAGGCTTACCCATCCCACCAGCGACGGGCTGCCCGGCTGGTGGGTCGCCCATGACCCCGACCGCATCAAGCCCACCCCTGGCGGTCACGCCAATCTCGGCATGGCCCATGGTGCTGCCGGCCTGCTCGCCCTGCTGTCCATCACGACGCGCCAAGGGGTGGCCGTTGACGGGCAGTCCGAGGCGATCGACCGCCTCTGCGCGTGGTTCGACCGATGGCGCCAAGACGGCCGGACCGGACCGTGGTGGCCCCAATGGATCACACTCCCCGAGCTGGCCGACGGCCGCCTCCGCCAGCCCGGCCCGCCACGCCCGTCCTGGTGTTACGGCACGCCGGGAATCGCCCGCGCCCTCCAACTGGCCGGCCTCGCCCTTGACGACGTCGCCCGCCAGCAGCAGGCGGAGCACGCCCTGGCCGCTTGCCTCAACGACCCCGCCCAGCTTCGGCACCTCACCGGTCCCGGGCTCTGCCACGGCGTCGCCGGCGTCTACCAAACCGCGTGGCGAGCCGCCCGCGACGCCCGCACCCCTTCGATCAACGCACGCCTGCCCTTCCTGGCCGGCCTGCTCAACCAGCACGCCGTCACCACGAAGAACGACGGCAGCCTGCTCAACGGCGCCGCCGGACTCGCCTTGGCCCTGCACACCTCCGCCCACCAAACGCCCCCGCACTCCGGATGGGACTCATGCCTGCTCCTCACGTGACACCCACGCGCCCGTTCTCACCACGCAGGATGGCCGAGGCCGTGCAAGCGGTCCTGTCCGGCACCGCTGTCGAGGTCGCCGCAGCCGCCATCAGCGCCAGGCCCGAAACCATCAACGACGCCGTCGAGACTTACAAGATTGCCGGATACCAGGCGTTGGAGGCCGGCGTCGCCGACCACGGCTGGTATAGCGTCCGCACCGAGTGGTCCGACTGGGAAAGTGCCGAGCAGGCCGCCGTGACGGAGCTCGGCCCGCGCTTGGACCGCTTCCAGGACCGCAAACTGATCAGCGGATGGTGGTTCATCCGCAAGCACCCGTGCTGGCGAATCCGGCTACGCCCGCTCGACGGGGTCGCCGACGACGCGAAGAGCGCCATCAACACCGCGCTCAACGAGCTGACCAGATTCAGCGTGCTCTCCCGATGGTGGCCGGTCGTCTACGAGCCCGAAGACGCCTCGTTCGGCGGACCAGTCGGCACCGAGATCGCCCACGCTCTGTTCTGTGCTGACAGCCGCCACACCCTCGCCTACCTCAGGCAACCGCCGCCAGGTGTCGGCCGCAAGGAAGTGACGATGCTGCTGTCCACCACACTGCTGAGCGCGGCCGGCCTGGACCAGTTCGAGCGCGGCAACCTGTGGAACAGCGTCGCCGAACTACGCCCCCTCCCCACCGACACACCCCCGGGTCGGCTGAAGGCCATGGCCGACCGCATCCGCCCGCTGATCGCCTCCGACATCGCCTCCACCACCCCCGCCGGGGCATGCGCGTTCGCTACGCCCTGGGCGGCCGTCTACCGTGAAGCCGGCAAGCAGCTCGGCGAGGCCTCGGGGGCCGGTCACCTGGACCGGGGCATCCGCCACGTCCTCACCCATATGGTCATCTTCAACTGGAACCGTCTCGGCCTGCCCGCCTCCGCGCAAGCCGTCCTCAGCCGCGCCGCACGTGAGGCCGTCCTGCCCACCCAGGACTCGGCATGACGGCGAACGAGATCGCCCAGCTCGTCCGCTGGTTCCCGCTGGTCGATCGCCCCCGCCCCACGTACCCGCCCCTCGCCGCGCGGGCGGCTGAAGTACGTACTCTCGCTGGCAACATCGAGCACACCACCGACCCGCTCCTCGGCGCCGCCCGAACACTCAACCGAGCCGCCCTGATCGCCAGCGACTGCGGCCTACCGGAACTGGCGCGAGAGCTGTGCTGGCGGCAGATCAACCCCTACCGAAATGCCGGCCGCCTCACCGTCCCGCAGGCCATGCACATGCTCGAACCCGTCGTGAACCTGGCTCGACTACGCCTACGAGCGCGCGACGCAGAGGCGGCATGGGCCTCGCTCAGCACCCTCCATCACGCCCTCAAGACCAACACTCATGCCGTCATCGAAGGCTGGCCGCTGCCCACCCGAGATCTGATCGGCAGCTCGGAGGAGTACCAAGAGCTACGCATCTGGACGTGGCGCATCTACCTCTCCGAAGGCACCCGCGCCCTCGTACGTCTCGGCCGCTGGCGCGCAGCGCTCACCCACATCGAACAGAACAAGGGCATCGGCCTGCATCTGATGGACGGCCGCCAGGTACAAATCGTCAACGCCTGCCTCGCCGGAAACTCGAACGCCGCCCAAACCGTGCTGGACCACAGCACCATCACCCAGGCTTGGGAAGCCCAGGTCTCCGCGTGCCTGGCGGTGCTGTGCCGCCTCGCCGGAGACCAGAACACAGACTGGGAGACCGGCCGGATGATCGAACGGTACCTCGCCGGCGTGCCAGAGCCAGGACACGGCGTCTACCGCACCCGCCTGGGCCTGGCCGTCATCGATCTCGCTGCCTGCGCCGCTCCCGCTCGAGTGCGTCCGGCGTACGCTCGCCTCGTCAATGAAGCCCTGGGCTCCGCAGATGGCTACGTGGCTCGGGAGGTGGTCGCCCACCACTGGTGCAGAACGCACCTCAGCCACACCGAAGAGAAGTCGCTCACCTCCATGGTGGAGACCACCGGGCTCGGACTCGGCACCATCCCGGTCCCACTCATGGCCGACCTTCACAAGGCTGCACAAACGAGCGAGATAGCGATAGAGCGCGCCTTGAACAACACGTCGGCTTTGGCCGACCAGCGCGTGTCTGGGTCGTAGGGTGAGGCCAGCCGGTGTCTGCCGGGCGGCAGCCCCACGCCGCCGTCGCGCAGGGGCCGCCGCCGTTCGACCACCTCCCGTCCGCGGGCGTCAACAGTCCGGACGAAGTTTTGGATCAACATCACGCGCAACGCCTACACCGCAGGCAGTTCCCGCAGCCAGGCGGGGGAGAACGGCGCGTAGAGAGCCGTGCAGAGCGCGTACCCGTCAGCGCCGTAGGCCCGTGCGAGCTGCTCCTGCGCGGTCTTGGAGACCGGCAGCCGCCAGGAGTCGACTCGTGACTGATACCGACCCGCCTAGTCCGGCACCTCCAGCACCTGTTCCACCCAGCCGGGCGCGGCTGCGGCGAGGGCTTCCAGAGCGGCCCGCACGCATTCGCCGGCCAGCTCCACCCGGTTCAGGTCCCGCACCGCCGAGATCACGTGTGTGGTATCAGGGCGCTGTTTCCCGCCCGCTTTCACCAATACCCTGGCCTGCAGCGTCCCCAGCAACAGGTCCAGGACTTGCTCCTCAAGCCCATGGGCGATCACCCGGGACCGGAACTCACTCAGCACACTCGCATCGAACCCCGGATCGTCCAGCTTCAGCCCCAGCGCGTACTTCCACGACAGATCTGTCCGGACCGCTTCAGCAGCCCGCTGATCGGTCAGGTTCTCCACCCCGTTGCAGCACCGTGATCAACGCCAGGCGGCCCGGAGACCAGCCCGGCCTCCTCCGTCCCGAACGCGGCTACGAACTGCTCGGCGAACAACTCACCCAGCTCATCTCGCACCCGAACCGGTAACGGCATCTCCCGCCGGCTTATACATCGCTCGGATGGCCTCAGTCACCAATGGCGACTTGAGTCACAAAAAGCAGGCCAACCGCTCCCACGTCAGGATTTGCGGCCCCGGCGAACGCCGAATGCCCAGCCGAAGAGCTGGAGGAAGTTACGCTGCAGCCCGTCCTAGACTAGGCCAGCCACCTCTGCAAGGCCAACGCTGTCCTTCAGAACCACCGCGTCGCGCAGGCCGCATAGAGATGAGAAGAGTTCACTGCGCACCTGGGTCCGCCAGGCCCAGATCGACGAGGAGAGCCAGGCCCATGGCAAGCAGGGGTTCCTCCCTTACTTGCGCCAGAATCTTCTTAGGAAGAGTCGCACAATAATCACGATGGCCAAAACCGCCATGGCTAGAACCAGAAGCTCGTTCCATCCCATTCCTAGCATTGGCACCTCCAGTGGCATACGCGACAAGAGTGGGAAGAGAATCTCTTCCCACTCTCAATCCACGCTAGATTCTATTGCCTAGATCGGGAATGACATGCATACGCGCCCGATCCGGACGCCTTCCTCGTACCAGCCTAGGCAGACCGTGCGAGCGCTGTTCGGGTACTGCTTCCTGACGGTGAAGTTGAACTCCATCACTGGCCCTGCGTGGCAGTTGATGGAGTGTTGCTCCTGATAGTCGATCAGCGAGCCGCTGGTGTCGTAGACATAATACCTGCCGCTCGGCTGGCACATTGCGCCCAGCGCCGTGCGTCGAACATACGCGCCCTGTACATAGCGAGCGGTGCCGATAGCTGCGCCGCACACGGTACCGCCGGATGCGCCCGTGCAGCCGCTGGCGTCGAGCGTTCCGTTGAGGGGTGGTGGCTCTGTCTCGCAGGGATCCCCGATTCGGCAGATGGGCTCTGAGGCCGACGACGGGGAGCTCAGCACGCTTGCCCCAGCGGGGCTTACGCTCATAATGAGCATGAGGCCGGCGCTGAGGAAGGCGGTAAGTAAGTTGAGCCATGTGCGGCGTGCGCCTGAATTCTTTCTTTCCATAGAGCTGATCCTCCTTGAAACTAAGGCGATCTCCAGTGTGGGCAGCTCTAAGGAGCGCTCGGGGTGTCGTAGGTCAAGTAGAAGCACACACGAGCCAGGCGCGTGCCGCTCTCGAACCATGACACACAGGCGGTGTCACCAGTCGGGAAGTTGCGCTGGGTCCACACAGGGTCGAACCACGCTCTGAGGGAACAGCCTGAATGGCGCGAAGTGTATTGGCCGTAGATGGACGACCCGCTGGAATTGTAAACCGCGAGATGTCCTTGGTAGTCACAGACTTGGATGGCCGGTGCCGGCTGACGCGTTGCGAAGAAGTAGTCGATGTACTTGTCGTACCCGAAAATTCCACCGCAGAAGTAGCCGTTGCCGGTGGAGACGACCACACATGCCTGAGCATCCTGGGTCGTTATGCTCGGCGCGGGCGGTGGTGTGGTGACACACGACTCGCCGACTTTGCAGCCATCGCCGGGCTCCATACTGCGAAGGCGGAGTAGGTGAGAATCAGGCCGGGAACCGACTGCTGGTGTAGTGGGGGATGAGGCTGGGGCGTCCGCCGCGGCTGCTGGGCTAACCAGCAACCCGCCGATTCCGGCCACCAGCGCTAGCAGGATGGCCACCTGCACTGCTAAGCGATTGCGGGACATGCGGAGTACACTCTCCTTACGCGGTTGCGTGCCGCACGGACGGTGATTACCCCGCCAAGGATTCCCCGTTCGTGCGGCTTATCCTGTCTTACGGATGATCGAAGACCGAACCTGGGGATTCAAGTCTTGACTTGCCTGAATGTCTCTTGTAAACGGCAACTGGCATTTCCTGTTGTGGTGGAGCCATGTAGAAGGAATCTAGTTTGAGCCACTCATGTGCGGCAATCTCGGGTAGCTACATGATGTTGTGATCCTTCAACGAAGAGTCATGCATGGCCGTCTGATGTGAGCGTTGTGTGGAAGGCGGGTTGTGTGGCCTGGACTATTCAGCCGGTATTTACTGGCTCTTCGAAGTTGAGCGGGGTTGAGGTGTCCGCGGCCCGCGGTCGATGAACGAATGAGTGACCACCCGCCCATGGGATCTGCCCATGGGCGGGCCGGTGGTGTGTGTTGCGGTGGTATAGGCGGCGCTGGTGCTGCGACCAGGCGTCCTGTCCGCGTCAGACGTTCACCGAGCAGGTGCCGCAGATCCCCGCACGGTCCCGGCTGACGCGGCGATTACGCCAGGCCGCCGGTGACGGTGGGCGGACGGTGATGCAAGCGGCGCGAGACCATAGGCTGTCGTGGTCTCTCGTGGCCTGTCGTGTCGGCGACGTTCACCGAGCACGCTCTGGGGTGCTGCCCGCCCAGCCCGGATCGATCGTCGTGCTGGGCATTGACGAGGTGCGCCGCGGTCGGCCCCGCTGGGTACCGGAGGAGGCCGCCGGCACCTGGACGACCGCAGGCGACCGGTGACTTGTCGGCTTCGTGGACCTGCCCGGGGATCAAGGGCTGCTCGGCCAGGTCGAAGGCCGTACCATCGCCGCCGTCACCGGCCGGCTCGCCCAGCGTGAGGCACCCTGACGGCGACAGGTGCTCTTCGTCGCGATCAACATGTGCACCATCTTCAAGGCCGCCGTGGGACAGGCACTGCTCCATGCCACGCTGGTAATCGACCACTTTTACGTCGTGCAGTTGGCCAACCAGGCCCTGACCGAGGTCCGCGCCGCGTCACCGTCCAGGTCCGCGGGCGGCGCGGTCGATAGGGCAACCGCGAATGGGAGCTGCGCAACCGGCTGACCCGCTCCGCGGCCCGGATGCACGGCCGCCAACTCGATCCGATGGTCGATGACCTGCAAGCCCTGCCCGCTCGACCCGGCCGGTTGATCCTGGCCGCCCGGAACGCCAAGGAAGACCTACTGGACCTGCTCTCCCTGGCCCGCACCCACCCCGATCGCCATGTGATCGCCGACCGGCTGTTCCGCTTCTACGACCGCTGCGCCGCCTCCGGCCTGCCCGAACTCCACCGCCTGGCCACCACCATCGAGACCTGGTGGCCCGAGATCCTGGCCTTTCTCCGCACCGCCATCACCAACGCCGGAGCCGAAGGCACCAACCGCGTCATCAAACCACCGCCCGCGATGCCTACGGCTTCCGCAACCCCGGAAACCAACGGCTACGCACCGATGCGGGCCGCACCACACCGGGGGCAGCACCGGGCGCGTTCATCGGTGGTGGCCAGGTGCACCACCGGCCCATCCTGCGCCCCGTTTACCTGCGGCGACGACCCCCGTGACGGCCACCCCGCCCAGGCCGAGCAGTAGCGTCGTATCGTTGACCATGCTCGTGGCTTGTCTGACGTGATCTTCTTGCCTCGACAACAAGAAGAACCACCGACAGCCACGAGCTCTCTCCCAAGCCCCCCCTCGCCCGCCCAGAGCTCAAACCCTGATCAAGTTCGAAGAGTCCTGATGCCGCACGCTGCAATATGCCCTGTGTGTAGGAAGATTCTTCTTCCTACACACAGGGCCCTTTTATAGGCGTCTGAGGCCGCAGCGCACGCCACCGCGGCCACGCCCAACACGATCTGGAGCCACGTCGTTGGAACCGCAACGTAGAGCCGACGCTGAACAGCACCGCCGTGCCCGCGAGGAGCACCAACAAACGACGGTCGCAACCCGGATCGGTTTTCTCGCCGTCGCCGAGCCCTACCTCCCATGCGACGAAGCGTACGCCGCGTCCTTGGCAGTCCGGAGGCGTGTTCTCCGCTACCACTCGTATGAGCCGCCGGCCCTACTCGCCGAAGCCCAGCCCCCGACAACCCCGGCGGATACTGCCGAGAATGATGACCGTGGATGCGCTGCCGCACAGCGCCGCGGTGAGCCCACGGGGGCGATACGAGACCCTGAGCGCGATCCCATGGCCCTCAATGAGGCTGCCACGCTGGCGGCGATCGGTGGTTATGCGACCGCAACCGCAGCCCCACTCAGCAGCCGTCTTGAACACCATAGTTCCTGATGAGAGCGCAACCAGCTCAACATGGCTCCTACTTTAAATCCTGCAAACTCTCTATTAGTATCTGACAGGCTGCATTTACTATGAAATATCTATCCAGTCAGGAAGTGGACCGAAGGTATCTGCGATACTTCTGGGACTCACCTGCGCCACGGATCCCAGATCGTTGTCCCGTCCGGATGAACCTTGCACCGTCCGGACTTACCTTGCCATCGGCCATGCGACGTCCGGAGTAACCCTGCACACGAAGGGATGATGAGGCCACATCATGGGACGAACCGCCACCCGGCCAAAGGGCTCGCAACTTCGTGTGCACGCTGCTGCCGTTCGAGAACGCGGGACGGGTCTGACCAAGGGATATGTCTCCGACAGCCGAAGGAGCGGGCATGCGAACAAGACGCAGGATGAGCACAACCGCGCAGATCGCAGCAGGGGGCAGCCTCCTGATGTTCTGGCTCAACGGCATACTGGCCGCTCTACTCGCCCTGATCGGGCTAGTTCTCGCGCTCATCGAGATGAGAAGGAACGCCGACCACTCCACCCACCTGCGGTGGGTGGTAGCGATCTGCCTGATCACCCTCGCAGTCGTGGCGATTCGATGGCACCTCTCCACTCCAATGGAATTCGTCATCGACCCGACGCCACGACCAGGCGATCCCATTCCCGAGCCTGCGGACTAGGCGAACCTCCAGGGCCCCATGGCCCGCAGAGGGAGGAGGGCGCACCGAGAATGCAGAGTTACTCCGGACCGAGGTGGCGACCATCGTTTGGAATCACCTGACATCTCGCAAGTCGGAAGCTAGCCAGGACGACAAGTAGGCCGGGACGAGACAATCGTCGCCGCTGCCTCCCATGTTCAGACGGGGGATCAGATGGCTTGGGTCAGCGCGTTGGGCCCCTGCATGGAGCAGGTGGAATACCGATTACAGGAAGGTGCTGGCTGCGGCTTACCCCATACCGGTGAGCGCGGCGGGGAAGCCCAGGAGGAGCCGGATGGACAGCTGGGCTACCGGCTGGACGGCGAGTGCAATTTGGTGTGGATCGGTGAGGGCCTGCGAGAGTTCGGCATCGTCCCGGGTACGCCGCTGACGGCTGATCAGCACGACAAGGCGCGGGCGTTGATGGACGGCAGGGATCCGAACACCGGCAAGCAGCTGATGGCGGCCAAGCACGTGGTGGACCGGCGCGGCAAGCTGCCCGCGGCGCCACTCCGGGTGGCGTTGGAAGAAGCTGCAACCGAACGAGGCACCACTGTCGAAGGTCTACTTGCAGCTCGCCCGGCGATGGTCAAGCGTGCGGCACAGATGGCATGCGGTATCGCCCGGGAAGGGGAGGCACACCTCGTACGCATGGACGATCTCGACCGGCTGGCCTTCGCCGCAGGCATCGATCTGGCCGACGTGTATGAGCCGGAGGAGTTGGCGTACGCGCGCAAGTGGCGTGATGCACGGGTCCGTATCGGCAACCGCGGCTATGACCTGACCCTGGACCTGCCCAAGAGCGTCTCGGTGCTGCACGGGCTGGCCGGCCCGCGTTTCGCGGCGGAGCTGGAGGCCGTCTTCGCCAAGGTGGTCTTCGAGACCGCAGCCGCGGTTGAGCAGTGGGCCGGGTACGGCCAGCGGGGCCATCAAGGCGACGGCCGTCTGGCCGAACAGATGGCCACGTCAGGGCTGATCGGCTGGGTGATGGTGCACCGTACCGCGCGCCCGGTCGGCTCGGCGTCGCCCGACCCGCATCTGCACGTGCACTTCGTCATCGCCAACCTGGTGCGCGGGCTGGATGGGAAATGGTCAGCGGTCGCAGCCGGTGGACGGGACCTGTACCGCCATGCGCATGCCGCGGACGCTTATCTCAAGGCCCGCATGCGCCGGACGCTGATCGAAGACTACGGAATCTCCTGCACTCGAAACCCGGAGACGAGCGCGTGGGAGATCGCGGCTCTCCCGGCCGAGGTGCGGACGCTGTTCTCCAAACGTGACGGTCAGATCAAGCAGGTGCTGGCTAAGCTCGGCATCTCCGTCGGCGACGCCTCCCGCGCGACGCGCAAGGTGGCCTCGACGCAAAGCCGCCAGCGCAAGACCGACGCCACCGAGGCCGAGCTGCGCGCCGACTGGCGCACCCAGGCCGCGGCAGCCGGATACGACGCTCCCACGCTCGTCTCCGCCTGCCGTAGTGGTGCGCGGTTACCCGTGCGCCCTTCTCCGGAGGAGATCGCGGCGTGGATCTGGCGGCCGGAAGGCGGACTGACCGCGCGTCGCAAGGAGGTCACCCGGGCCGATGTGCTAGCCGCGGTCCTCGATGCACTTCCCGATGGCGTGGCGGACCTGGCCGAAGTCGAGGCCCTCACCGATCACGTGCTGGGACTGAGTCCGGCAGTACGCCTGTCCGATGCCGGCGCCCGGCACATGTCCAACGCCGCCCGCTACACGTCCACCGACATCCTGCAGGCCGAGCAGGCGCTGCTGTCCACAGTGCGCCGCCGCTACGACCGGGGCGTGGCCGCGCTCGACGCCGACACCGTCCGCCTGTCGCTGGACACCTTCCAAGTGGGTCACCACCTGACCTTCACCGACGAGCAGCGCGCCGTGCTGGAACGCATCCTGCGTGCCGGACACGGGGTTGAGGCGGTCATCGGTGTTCCCGGGGCGGGCAAGACGACGCTGATGGCCGCGGCACGCGTGGCGTACGAGAGTCGCGGCCTGGTCGTGCGGGGCGCGGCCACCGCGGCGGTGGCAGCCGCCACGTTGCGTGCGGAAGCGGGCATCGACACCGACACGGTCGCCACCTGGTTGCTGCGCATCCGCACCGGGGCGGGGCTGGCCGGGGTGGACGTGCTGGTGGTCGACGAGGCGGCCATGGTCGATGACCGCCAGCTCGCCACGCTGCTCGCCGACGCCGAACGGCACGGCACCAAGGTGGTGCTCCTCGGGGATCCCAAGCAGCTGCGCGCGATCGGCGTGGGCGGTGGCTTCGCCGCCATCCACCGCCAGGTGGACGGGCTGGTGCTGCGGCACAACCGCCGCCAGCGCGATCCCCTGGAACGTCGGGCGCTGGAGCTGTTCCGCGCCGGTCAACACCGACAGGCCCTGCACACCTGGGCGGCCGGCGGACGCGTATGCGCCGAGGCCGGCGCCGATGACACGATGGCGCGTCTGATCGCCGACTGGGCGACTGCCCGGCAGCCGTACCGGAGCGCCGAAGGACCGGCCGTACATGACGAGCTGGCCGACCTGCTGGTGCTCGCAGGAACCAACGACGCCGTCAACCGGCTCAACCTGGCCGCCCGAGCGATCCGCCGCGAACTGGGCGAGTTGTCCGGCCCCGAGCGCATCTACCACCTGGCCGGTGGAGCCACCATCGCCTTGGCGGTCGGGGACCACGTACGGGTGCGCAAGAACGACTACCGCGCACGGCGCGGCGAAGGCCCCGTGGATGTACTCAACGGCTACCGCGGCTGCGTCACCGCCATCGACCCGCGCCGCGGCGTACAGGTCGAATGGCGCCGGACCGGTGCGGACGGACCGACCCTGTCACGGGAATGGGTGAGCCCTGCCTACATCGCGGCCGGCGGCCTGTCGTACGGCACCGCGATGACCGTGGCCTCCGCCCAGGGCCTGACCAGCCAGTACAGCCTCGTCTACGGGCTGGGCGCGGACGTGCACACCCTCTATACGGGCATGAGCCGAGACCGGCACAACGCCCGCCTGTACCTACCTCGCGAACTCCTGGAAAGCGAAGCCGACCAGCTCCGCCATGGCCCTGTACGCGGCCCGGCCGACGAACTACAGCGGGCCCTGGCCGCCTACGCCCTCACCCTCTACGGCGACCGCGCCGACCGCCTCCTGACCCCCGAGCCCGATCCCATCGCGCACACGGTCCGGCCCCAAGATGCCGAGCTTGCTCGCGCCCGCGCCGAGCTCCGGGCCGCCGAGCGCGAGGCTGATCTCGCCGTACAGCGTGCCCGTACCCAGCAGTTGCTTCTCGGCTCCCCGTCCGGCCTCGAGCTGGTCAGTGATGCCGAGCTGCAGCAGCGCATGAGCCGGCTCGGTGAACGGTTCACCACTCTGGCAGCTGATGCCGAAGGGATCGAACAGAACGTTCACCGCCTGGCTGCCGAGGGCGGAGGGCGCTGCGAAAGCCGCCTGCTCTCCCAGCGAGACACCTTGGAGAAGCAAGTCCGTCAGATCGAGACGGCGGAAACCGCGGCCCTGAGGCTCCGGCAGGCCCGCCAGGCCGTCACCGAGGCCCGCCAGCGCCAGGCTGAGCTACGCCGACGACAGCGCGCCGCCGAGCGCGAGCTGGACAGCCTGCGCCCGTGGCACCGAACTCGCCGCCACGACCTGAAAGCCACCCTCGCCGATCTCCACGCCGCCCACGAGCGCATCACCCATGAGTTGACGTCACTCCGCGCCCAAGGCCCGGCGCTGGACGAGGCAGCCCGCCAGACCGCCGCACAGGCCCCACCCGCCGGCACCTGGCAACAGGTACGACGCCGCCACGCTGAGCTGACACGCACCCTTGACAGAGAACTACACGCCGCGAGACAACGCGACGTCTCTCTTGCCGAGATGCGCGCCCGTGAACACCGGCAAGCCCGAGCCGCCGCCCAGCGCGAACTCACCGCCATCCAAAACGAGATCATGCGCCGATTCGATCTCCCTCCCGACCAGCGCGACCTCGAACAGCTGATCCGAGCCGAACACACGGACGTCCGGGAAAGAACAGACCAGCGCATCCCGAACGGCCCGGACCGGCGACCTCCTGGGCAGGCATACCAGCCGCCCCGCCACCACTCCAGCAACGAATCCACTCACAGACGTGGCCTGAGCAGGTAGAGAGAAGAAGCTGACTCGGCCCGGTGACACCTCGGCCCTCCTCGCAGCCCGATTATGACCGTCGCTCGCCGCGCCTCCAGGTAGTCGGCCCTCGCTGCGCTCGGTCCGCTCCACCTGGACCCGCGGCTTCTCGACGGCTGCGGGCAACTGCCGAGGAGGACCGCAGGTGAGGTACGAGAGCGGCACCCAAGTTGGCCTTCAGCACCGTTGAGCAGAGGGCGTGAAGGTAGTCAGCGGCCTTCAAGGTCCTTCACCCGGGCCTCCAGCGTTTTCATGCGCTCGGTCAGCTGTCGCACATCGCTGATGAGCTGCTGCAGATCGGGAGAGGGCTCAGGCTCGCCGGGAGTCTTGACCACATATGTGCCGCGGGTCGATTGGGTGCTGATCACGCCTTCGCGCGCAAGTTCGTCCAACGCCCGGCGGATGGTCTCCACGGCGACGCTGTAGCGCTGGGCGAGTTGCCGCCGCGCGGGCAGCCGCTCGCCCACTTTGAGGCGGCCTGCTGCTACCTCTTGTCGCAGGTCATCCGCGATCTGGAGGTAGGCAGGTCGAGGATTGCTGAAGTCAGGCACCGGCACGACACCAAGGCTAGGTGTTCTGCGTGTACCAGGAAAGAGGTGTTGAGCTAGATCTAGACTGAACTAGTACAGTGATGGTTAGCTAGCTTTCGTCCGCTCAGATCCGGGAGGTGGTGTCGTCTTACGCCTGCTGCATGCCGCGAGGTGCCGCCCAGATTTTGGCGAGACGGATCCATTGCCGTCCAAGGCGGTCTGAATCCGGAAAAGAATGCGCTGACGTGCGGAAAGTCGCGGCCGAGGCAAGCTTTGTCACGGTCCCGCGAAGGTCTTGCAGAGCGTCGGAGTAGTAGCCTCAAATCCTTGACAGGCCAGTCAACATTCCGTAAAGCGCCGTTGTTTCCTATAGTTGGTACACCTGGTCTTGATGTGACCCAAATAACACGCGGGGGGACGTTGGAAGCGATCGAGGCCGGAGACGCGGGGAGACGCGATCTCGGGCACGCACCTGGTCGACGGACGCGAGGTCCATGATGTCGACCTTGTTCTGATCCACTGACAGGGGAGAGCCCGGCGCCGCAAAGCTTGCAGGCGCTGAGGCACCGGGCCTCCCGCCAGACCCACTCGAAAGGAGTCGGTCGTGTTCAGCATGCCATCGAACGCAAGCGCAGACACCTTGGGGGTGCCTTGGTCGCTTGTGCATCGGCTGCTGACTCTGATCACCACTCTGACGGCCAGAGCGCAACTTGACAAGTTCTTCGCGACTGGAGTCAGGGAGTGAAAGAGACGGTTCGGCTGTCAGCAGACGGCCCTCACGACGACGAATACACGTGCGAGGTCGCCGCGGCCTTGTCCGAGGCGGTCCGCGTACTCAACCATGCCACGCTCTCTCACGCGGGCGTCTCCTATCCGGCCACGGTCAACGACGTGCTCGGCAAGGTCAGCGTTGCCGCTGCTCGGCTGGATCAACTGCTGAGGCAGCTCGGTGAGGCGTTGCAGCGCATGCAGGCATCAGGACAACTGGGCGACGACTGTGGAGACCCTGCTGGGCGTCTTGACAAGGCTTTGTCAGAACTGACTCTGGCTCAGGAGATGGCACGCGATCTTGCGATGCACATCGACTGCGCTTTCAACACCACCGCCACCCTGCACCTCACAGGGGCCGGTGAGAGTTAGCGGTCGCTTCCGGGCTTTCCGGAACCGGCTGGACGCTTCGTCTGCAGCGACAGGTCAACGACGGCCTCCCGAGCCTGCAGCAGCAATCCGACGTTCGGATCTTGCTCCGAACCCTACAGATGAACACAAGAGACGAGAGATGAGTCACGAAGCAGTTAAGTGGGCGCACAACCTTGCGCCCATTCCGATGGATTCCAACGGTAAGCCCAACGCCTCGTGCGCCGCTGTCTTGGTCGGGCTGGCCATTCATGCCGGCCCCGACGGGAAGGGCGCATTCCCCAGCACCAGGACGCTTGTGCGCTACACCCGCCGGTGCGAGCGCACCGTACGTACGGCACTCGACCGCCTGGAGGCCGACCAGATCATCCGAAAAGGTGACCCGGCCATCGTGGCCGCCCACATCAAGCGGGGTGATCGACGCCCGCAAGTCTGGGACCTTGCGATGGAGCGCGTGCGTACCGATCTGGATGCTGAAGACCTCAAGGCCCTGGAGACCATGTTCCCCGGCGTCACCGCTCGCGTTGAGGCGGCGAAGGCCGCCGCCGCCGAAGCACCTGTGGACAACGCCGACGCACAGGCTGTGGACAACCAGGAAGGCGGGGCGCAGCTCTCGCACCCCGTCGCCTCCACGGGGTGCAACCGACGTGGCGACGAGGTGCAACCGGTGCAGCTACGGGGTGCAGCCGCTGCACCGGAACTCTCCACTGAACCAAGCGATGAACCACCACCGCCCGCACGGGCCAGCATCGACGCCGGCACACCTGTGGACAACCGAGGGGCGGGCGGTGCGGATCTCGGCAGCCATCAGCAAGCCACCGCCACGCCGGTCGAGTTGTTCTTGGCCAAGCTCGGCCCCGACTGGCCGCTGTCCAAGGGGCAGCTTCGCCGCCTCCTCCCCGTCGTCACCAGGGCAATCGCAGCCGGCTGGGATCCCACCGTTCTCGCCGAGTACGTAGGAGCCAACACCACTGGAGTGCGCAGCCCGTACGCCGTTCTGACATCTCGCCTGGGCGACCTCCCTGATCCGCCCAGTAGGTCCCGCCGGACATATCCGAATGAGCGAACTGTGGCCGAGGCGACGACGAGTGCGGTGTGCATCCACGGCGACCCACGGCCCCGTGCGTGCGCTCTGTGCCGCCATGGCATCGCGCTGGAGGAAACCGCATGAGGATGCACAGAGCTGCTCTTCCAGAGCGCCCAGTGGTTTCAAGCGACCCCGACGCCAGTACCGCCAAGCACGTCGCCGGGGCCGCACTCCTGCCGTCAGCAACGAACGTATAGGAGCACCCCCATCATGAAGGCATCCACCCGTCGTACCCAACCGACTCCCCACGTTGTCTTGCCGAGCGGACCTCCCCGCCTCACGCCTGGCGCCGCTTCGGAACTGCTCGCCATCCTGTTAGAGGCCCATCATCACCTCCAGACCAGCCACCCGGACGCGGCCTGAGGAACCCATGAACACGATCCCCTTCGCCTTCTACGGCCGGGTCTCCACTGAGGACAACCAGGACCCCCAGTCCTCACGGGCCTGGCAGATCACCCGCTCCCGCGCGCTCATCGAGCCGCGCGGGGGCGTGATCGTCGCCGAGTTCTTCGACATCGACAAGTCCCGTTCGATTCCTTGGCAGCGCCGCCCGCACGCGGCGGCGCTGCTCGCCGAGCTGCGTAACCCCGATCGAGGCTTCGGCGCGGTGGTGATCGGCGAGCCACACCGAGCCTTCTACGGCAACCAGTACAGCCTCACCTACCCAGTCTTCGAGCACTTCGGAGTCCAGCTCTGGGTGCCCGAGGTGGGCGGCCCCATCGACCCGGCCAACGAGGCCCATGACCTGGTCATGAGCGTGTTCGGCGGCATGAGCAAGGGCGAGCGCAATCGCATCAAGATCCGCGTGCGCAGTGCCATGTCCGCCCAAGCTCAGATGGAAGGCCGCTTCCTCGGTGGCCGGCCACCCTACGGCTACCGGCTGGCCGATGCCGGGCCCCACCCCAACCCCGCCAAGGCCGCCGACGGCAAGCGTGCTCACCGACTGGAACTCGATCCCGCCGCCGCGCCCGTGGTGGAAGAGATCTTCGCCGCCTTCCTCGACGGCTACGGCCTGTTCGCCATAGCCGAGAGGCTTACCCGCAACGGGGTCCCGAGCCCGTCGGCGCACGACCCGGCCCGGAACCGTCACCGCTCCGGCATCGCCTGGTCCAAGAGCGCGGTGCGTGCCATCTTGACCAATCCTCGTTACGTGGGCCATCAGGTGTGGAACCGGCAGGGTAAGCACGAGGTCCTCATGAACGTGGATGACGTGAGCCTGGGCCACACCACGAGACTCAGGTGGAACGACAAGGAGGACTGGGTCTGGTCGGAACAGGTCGTTCATCCGCCGATCGTGTCCAAGGAGGACTTCGACGCCGTTCAGACGACGCTGGCCGGGCGGGGCAACCGCCACACGGACAAGACCCGCAAGCGCACCCCGAAGCCGTACCAGCTTCGAGGGCTGCTGTACTGCGGCATCTGCGACCGCAGGATGCAGGGCCAATGGGTCAACGACGCGCCCTACTACCGCTGCGCCTTCCCGGAGGAGTACGCCCTGGCCAACCGCGTCATGCATCCCCGCAACGTCTATCTACGGGAAGACCGTGTGGTCCCGCGACTCGACCGCTGGCTCGGCCGGCTGTTCGCGCCGCACCGAGTCGATCAGACTCTCGACCTTCTGGTTGCCGCGCAGGATCTGGCCCCGCCCGAGGCCCAAGCCCTCGTCGTGGCACGCCGTCAGATCGCCGAGTGCGATCGCAAGCTCGCCCAGCATCGCGCGGCCCTTGAGTCGGGCGCAGACCCGGCTCTGGTCACCGGCTGGATTCAGGAGGAGCTCGCTCGTAAGAAAGCGGCCCAGCAACGGCTGAGCAACGCGCACGTGCGGCCTCAGAAGCGGCTGGGACGCGATGAGCTGGCGGAGATCACACACAGACTCGGAGACATGGTGCGAGTGCTCTCGAACGCCGACCCGCTCCGCAAGGCGAAAATCTACGCGGAGATCGGCCTGCGGCTGACCTACCATCCCTCAAAACAGAAAGTCCTGGTCACGTCTGCTCGTGACCAGGACCCCATAGTGCACCGGTACGTGTCCGAGGGGGGACTTGAACCCCCATGCCCATCACTGGGCACTAGCACCTCAAGCTAGCGCGTCTGCCTATTCCGCCACCCGGACTTGGTGCCTGCACGCGGGACCGTCATCTCGCGTCGGCTCCGTAAGGTTAGCAAACTCTGAGCACTGCGTCATACCGAGAAAGCGCGGGCGCGCCGGCATGGGGTGAACGGGGTCTCCGGATGGGGGTTTCGTGGGGCGTGCAGGAGGGGGTTGGGGTGGTTCGCGTGGGTCTGCGTACGGGGGAGTTGAGGATTTTCTGGCCGTCGGCTGAAAAGTGCTTGCGGCAACCTTGGGTACTGCTACGGTTACGGACCGTTGAGGGGTGAGTCCACGGACCGGCCTCACGATGTGGGGCCGGTTCTGGAGCTTGGAGGGCACTATGACGCGCGTGGCGGAACGGCCGGCGGGGGCTGCGGCCCCGGCTGCCCGCCGCCCGCGTGTCGCCGTACCGACGCAGGGCGTGACCATCGACCGGGCGGACCGGATGGCGCGGTTCGCGGCCGGCGCCCGGCGTATCGCCCTTCGGGCAGCCGCCACCGGGGCCCTCGTGGCCGTCGGGTGGCTGTTCGCCGTTCTGTTCGGCATGCTCACCGCCGCTCCGGCGGCCGCGGACTCCACCGCGGCGACAGAAGCGGCATCTCAAGCTTCGGAGGCCGGCTCTCCCGGTGAGACCGCGTCCCAAGCTCATCACTCGCTCATCAGCCCCGATGGCGTGACGGCGTCCGACAACGCCGAGGCCATGGCGGGGCGCACGGTCGACGGCCTCAACAGCCAGCGGGATCCTGGTCTGCCGTCACCGTCCGACGCCAACAAGATCCTGAGCACCGATGGTCTGGTGCCCAACGGCGGTGGTAACGGGCCGTTCGGCCCGGTTTCAGGGGACGTCGCGAGGTCCGTTTTCGACCCGCGGCTCGAGGCCGGTCGCGCACCTCTGGCGCGCCTGCTTCCCCCGTCGTCCGCACAGCGGCGGACGACCCTTCTTTCTCACCTGACTGATCCCGCGTAGGTCCGGGGCGCGGGCCGGCATCGAGCCCGGCCGCCCCCGGACGGCGAGGCGCGCGGCTTTCCGGATCCGGAGCCGGCGCTGCTTCCAGGTACGAACGCGGCGGCGAAGCGTGGCGACTCGATCCGACAGCGCCATCACGCACGGCCACGACGTGTCCGTCACGTCCTGACATGCCGGACGCCGCCCGCGGGTGACATCAACGTCAGTTCACACCGGTTCGCGGAGCCCATGGGCTCTCCCGCTGCACGCGGTCACAACGCGTGAAACGTACGGCACAGGGACAAACCAGAACGCTGTGCCAGGCCCCGGGCGAGGCCGCGAGACCGATCAAGTACATCCCCCCAAAATCACTAGGAGCATTCTCATGCGTACGTGGGCGAAGGCATCGAGCCCTGCGGCTCTGCTGGCCGTGGCCGTCATGTCGTTCGGCGGCGGCACCGCGCTCGCCGACACCTCCGGCAACGGGTCCGTCGGCGGCGGCAACCAGGTCGATCTGCCGATCTCCCTGCCGATCGACATCAGCGGCAACTCGATCGCGGCCATCGGCAAGTCGGAGGCCACCTCGCGGGGCGGCGCCGAGGTCGTCGACACCCGCCGCGGCGGCATCCCCAACAAGACGTCGGGCAACGGCAGCGTGCTGGGCGGCAACCAGGTCAACGCGCCGATCAGCGTCCCCATCAACGCCTGCGGCAACGCCGTCTCCCTGATCGGCAAGTCCGACGCCGGCTGCCAGGGCGGGTCCTCGGTCCGCACCTCCGGCAAGGGCGGGGCCGGCGGCAACCGTACGTCGGGTGACGGCAGCGTCCTCGGCGGCAACCAGATCACCGCGCCCATCTCGGCCCCGATCAACGCCTGCGGCAACGCGGTGGCGATCTTCGGCGACGCGACCGCGGGCTGCAAGGGCGGCGCGACCGTGCACAACACCGGCAAGGGTGCGGGCGGCAACCGTACGTCGGGCAACGGCAGCGTCCTCGGCGGCAACCAGGTGGTGGCGCCCATCAGTGTGCCGATCACCATCTGCGGCAACTCGGTCGCGGCGGTGGGCCGGGCGTTCGCCGGCTGCCAGGGCGGCTCGTCCGTCACCAACAACGGCGGGCCCGGCAAGCGCTACCACGTGCGGCACCACAAGCCCGGCTCGACGGGCAACGACACCGACGGGCGCTTCGGGGTCGGCAGCGGCAACCAGGTCATCGCGCCGATCACCCTGCCGATCGACGTCTGCGGCAACGCCGTGGGCAACGCGGCGGCCGGGTGCCGCGGCGGGGCCACGGTCCACCAGTCGGGCTCCGGCGGCGGCAACCGTACGTCCGGCAGGGGCGGCGTGCTGAGCGGCAACCAGGTCGTGGCGCCGGTCACCGCGCCCATCAACGTCTGCGGCAACGCGGTGGCGGTGATCGGGCAGGCGTTCGCCGGGTGCAAGGGCGGCGCGACAGCGAAGACCCCGTTGAAGGGCGCGGGCGGCAACCGTACGTCCGGGGCGGGCGGCGTGCTGTCCGGCAACCAGGTCGTGGCGCCGATCACGGCCCCGATCAACGCCTGCGGCAACGCGGCCGCCGTGGTCGGCCTGTCGCGGGCCGGCTGCCAGGGCGGCGCGTCGGTGTACCAGTCGGGCAAGGGGGCGGGCGGCAACCGCACCTCGGGCGCGGGCGGCGTGCTGAGCGGCAACCAGGTGGTCGCGCCGATCACCGCTCCGGTCAACGTCTGCGGCAACGCGGCCGCGGTCCTCGGTGACGCGGCTGCCGGGTGCCTCGGCGGCTCGCGGGTCGGCAAGCCCGTTCACCACGGGCCCAGCAAGTTCGGCCACTTCGGGCGTACCACCACGAAAGTCGCGGCCACCAAGGGCGGCGGGCTGCTGCCCGTCGCGCCCGCTCTGCCGGTGCTGGGCGGCGGCCAGGAGGTCGGAGCCGCGGCGGCCGGGCTGACCAAGCACCTGCCCGCCACCGACGTCACCAAGCACCTTCCCGGCGCGGGCGACCTGAGCGGGTTCACGCAGCACGTCGAGGGCGTCGGCAACGTCAGGGAGGCCACCGGGCCCGCCAAGGGCGTCACCACGCAGCTCCCGGTCGTCGACGACATCTCCAAGACCCTCGGCCTGCCCGCGCTCCCCGAGCTGCCCGGCCTGACCCAGGCCCCGGCCACGCCGCCGAAGCGGACCGCCACCCCGCCGAAGCGCAGGGTCCACCACGCGGCCGCCGCCGACAGCAAGAGTCGCGCTTCGTCCGCCGACCGCAAGCGCCGTACCGCTTCGTCGAGCCCGATCTCGGCACTCTCTCCGGCGACCGACCTGGTCGCCTCCACCCGGCCGGCAGCGCCGTCACTTCGGCCACCCGCAGCCTGCCGATCGGCGACATCGGCCTCATGAGCGCCGAGCAGCCTGCGGCGTCACCGGAATGAACAGCGGTTCCCTGCTCGCCCTCGCGTTCGGCGGCATGCTGGCCGCCGCCGCGACGCTGTTCGCTTCCGCCCGCCGGTTCCGGTTCGGCCGTAAGTAGTCGTAAGTAACAGAAAGGAGGCTCTTATCTGAGGTACTTCGAGGTTCACCGACTACCTTGATGCACTTTGCCCGTTCCGGGGGCGCGGCCCGGGACGGGCAAAGCCATGCCCGCAGGGTGCCGGCCAGGGCGGGCAAAGTCACCCCCCCGCGAGGTGCCGCCTGACGCGGGCGAAGGCGTGTTCGCGGGTGTCGGCAAGGATGGGGAAGGCGTGCTCGCGGGTGTCGGCCGAGGGGGGCGAAGGGGTCCCGGCCGAGGTGGGCGAAGGGGTGCCGGCCGAGGTGGGCGAAGGGGTGCCGGCCGAGGTGGGCACAGGGGTGCCCGCGGCGTGCCGCCCGAGGTCGCCCGCAAAGGGGCTGCTCGGACGGGCGAGAACGTCCGTGACGAGCAGCGACGGGTTCGTCACGTACAAGACGCCCGTGCCGGGCGGGGTCAGGCCCGCAGCGTGCTCCGGACGCGCATGATCTTCCTGCGCAGACGTACGTGGCGGCTGCCGTCAGGGTGCACTCGGACGCGCGCGAGCTCCCACTGCCCGTACTCGGCGTGTTCGGTCAGCAGCTGACGTGCTGCTTCGCGAGTGAGATCGCGCGGAATGAAGATATCCATGTAGGAGTAGTCGAGCACAACGATTAGTCTCCATGTGAGTCAGGGCGCCATGCCGCTCGATGGGCCTTATTCTGCGTGCTTGTGGGTGGACCCGGAAGCTAGTGGGTAGCCCCGGGGGAAGGAAAATTCCGCGAGTCGGGTTACCTTTCAGTCTGTGCCGACTCCCGGCAGGGGGATTTTGCAAGCGAACAGCGAGGTAGGAAGCAGCGTGCCAGCCAAGAACGGCAGCGCCGGTGGAACACGCCTGGTGATCGTCGAGTCGCCCGCCAAGGCGAAGACGATCGCCGGGTACCTGGGGCGCGGCTACATCGTCGAATCGAGCATCGGTCACATCCGCGACCTGCCGGAGAAGGCCGATGACATCCCCGACAAGTACAAGAGGGCGCCCTGGGCACGCCTCGGCGTGAACGTCGAGCAGGGGTTCGAGCCGCTGTACGTCGTCAACCCCGACAAGCGTTCGCAGGTGGCCAAGCTGCGGCAGCTGCTCAAGGACGCCGACGAGCTCTACCTCGCCACTGACGAAGACCGCGAGGGCGAGGCCATCGCCTGGCACCTGCGCGAGGTGCTCAAGCCGAAGGTCCCCGTCCACCGCATGGTCTTCCACGAGATCACCCCTCAGGCCATCCGGGAGGCCGTGGCCAACCCGCGCGACCTCAACCTCCGCCTGGTCGACGCCCAGGAGACGCGCCGCATCCTCGACCGGCTCTACGGCTACGAGGTCAGCCCCGTGCTGTGGAAGAAGGTCAAGCCGAAGCTGTCGGCGGGCCGGGTGCAGTCGGTGGCGACGCGGCTGGTCGTGGAGCGCGAGCGCGAGCGCATCGCGTTCACCCCTGCCCACTACTGGGACCTGCAGGCGCTGTTCGACACCGGCAAGGCCGAGGAGCGGCCGCGCGACTTCACCGCCACGCTGACCACCGTCGACGGCAGGCGGGTGGCCCAGGGCCGCGACTTCGCCAGCACCGGGCAGCTCAAGGGCGGCGCCGACGTGCTGCACCTGTCGGAGCAGGCCGCGGGCGAGCTGGCCGGGCGGCTGTCCGGAGCCTCGTTCACGGTCAAGACGGTCGAGCGCAAGCCGTACACGCGTAAGCCGTACGCGCCTTTCCGGACGACCACATTGCAGCAGGAGGCCAGCCGGAAGCTGGGCTTCTCCGCGAAGTACACGATGCAGGTGGCGCAGCGGCTGTACGAGAACGGCTTCATCACCTACATGCGTACCGACAGCATCACGCTGTCGGAGACGGCGGTGGCCGCCGCGCGGTCGCAGGCGCTCAAGCTGTACGGCCCCGACTACGTGTCCGCCAAGCCGCGCGTCTACTCCAGCAAGGTCAAGAGCGCCCAGGAGGCGCATGAGGCGATCAGGCCCGCCGGCGAGGAGTTCCGCACGCCGGGCGAGACCGGTCTTTCCGGCGACATGTTCCGGCTGTACGAGCTGATCTGGCAGCGTACGGTCTCGTCGCAGATGAAGGACGCGGTCGGTGAGTCGATCAGCGTGAAGGTGGGCGGCAGGTCGTCGTCCGGGGAGGACGTCGAGTTCAGCGCGTCCGGCCGGACCATCACGTTCTACGGGTTCCTGAAGGCGTACGTCGAGGGCGCCGACGACCCGTCGACCGACCGCGACGACTCCGAGAAGCGGCTGCCCAACCTGGAGGAGGGCGACCCGCTCAGCGTGACCCGCCTCGACGTGGCCGGCCACTCCACCAAGCCGCCCGCGCGCTACACCGAGGCGTCGCTGGTCAAGGAGCTGGAGGACCGCGAGATCGGGCGGCCGTCCACGTACGCCTCGATCATCGGCACGATTCTCGACCGGGGCTACGTCTTCAAGAAGGGCACGGCGCTGGTGCCGTCGTTCCTGGCGTTCGCCGTGGTCAATCTGCTGGAGCGGCATTTCGGCAACCTGGTCGACTACGACTTCACCGCCGAAATGGAGAAGGTGCTCGACGACATCGCCAACGACCGGGCCGAGCGGGTGCCCGAGCTGCGGCGTTTCTATTACGGCTCCGACGGCGACGAGGGCCTGAAGGAGATGGTCACCGACCTCGGCGAGATCGACGCCAAGGAGATCAGCTCCTTCCCGATCAAGGGCACCGACATCGTGCTGCGGGTCGGCCGTTACGGCCCCTACCTCGAACGCAACGGCGCCAGGGTCAACGTCCCCGAGGACATGACGCCCGACGAGCTGACGGCGGAGAAGGCCGAGGAGCTGTTCTCGCGGCCGACCGGCGACCGTGAGCTCGGGCACGACCCGGTGACCGGTCACCTGATCGTGGCCAAGGACGGGCGCTACGGGCCTTACGTGACGGAGGTCCTGCCGGAGCCGCCCGCCGACGAGGACGCGCCCAAGCGGCGTACGAAGAAGGCCGACGCGCCCAAGCCCCGTACGTCGTCGCTGTTCAAGTCGATGTCCCTGGACACGATCACCCTGGAGGACGCGCTCAAGCTGCTGTCGATCCCGCGGGTCGTCGGCGAGCTGGAGGGCGAGGAGGTCGTGGCGCACAACGGGAAGTTCGGCCCGTACCTGAAGAAGGGCACCGACTCCCGCTCGCTCGCCTCGGAAGAGGAGCTGCTGACGGTCACGATCGAGCAGGCCAAGGAGCTGTTCGCGCAGCCCAAGCAGCGCGGCAGGGGGCGGGCCGCGGCGGCGGCGCCGCTGCGCGAGCTGGGCGACGACCCCAACTCGAAGAAGCCCGTGGTGGTCAAGGAGGGGCGTTTCGGCCCTTACGTGACCGACGGCGAGACCAACGCGTCCCTGCGCAAGGGCGACACGGTCGAGGACATCACCATCGAGCGTGCCGCCGAGCTGCTGGCCGAGCGGCGTGAGCGGGCGCCCGCGCCGAAGAAGACCACGCGCAAGACGACCGCGAAGAAGACCACGGCGAAGAAGACGGCGACCAAGTCATAACGTCAGATTCCCGGCGGTCATCGCGCGGTGGCCGCCGGACGTAGCATCGTCAGTGTGTTCGTCCTGATCTTCGTGGGCGGCGTGCTGCTCGCGCACTTCTACCTATGGCACCGGCTCGTCCGGGGCACCACCGGGCCCGGCCGGCTGCGCAAGGCGCTGACGTTGACGCTGGCGCTGCTGCTCGCGGTCCTCGTAGGGACGTTCCTGGGCACCCGCCTGGGGATTGAGAGCTGGATCGCCTGGGCCGGATACGTCTGGCTCGCGGTGATGTTCTACCTCGTGATCATCCTGGCGGTCCTGGAGATCCCGCGGGCCATCGTGGGGACGGTGCTGCGCAGGAGGGTCGCCTCGCGCGCCCCCGCGCCCGAGCCCGAGCCGGCCGCCGTGCCCGAGCTGGTCGGGGCGGCGCCCGCCGCGGGAGCCGTGGAGGCTCCGCAGGAGGAGGCCGAGCGTCCGGCGTCCGGCGACATGAGCAGGCGGCTCTTCCTCGGGCGGGCCACCGCCGCGATCGCCGGGGTCAGCGCGGTCGGCACGGTCGCGTACGGCATGACGAGCGCGCTCGGCGACCCCGTGATCGAACCGGTCAAGATCACTCTGCCGAAGCTCGACCCGCGGCTGAACGGCCTGCGGTTCGCCGTGGTCAGCGACATCCACCTCGGGCCGCTGACCGGGATCGGGCACACCGAGCGCATCGTCCGCATGATCAACGGACTTGAGGCCGACGTGGTGGCGATCGTGGGCGACCTGGTGGACGGCTCGGTGGCCCGGCTCGGCCGGCTGGCGCGGCCCTTGAAGGACCTGGAGTCCCGATACGGGGCCTTTTTCGTGACCGGCAACCACGAGTACTTCGCGCCCGAGGGGCCGGAGGAGTGGATCGAGGAGCTGGGCGAGCTGGGCGTTCGCTCGCTGCGTAACGAGCGGGTGGAGATCAGGCATCAGGGGGCCGTGCTCGACCTGGCCGGCGTCAACGACGTCGGCGGCGCCTCCAGCGGCGACGGCCCCGACTTCGCCAAGGCGCTCGGCGGGCGCGAGGAGGGGCGCTCCACGGTGCTGCTCGCGCACCAGCCGATCCAGGTGGCGCAGGCCGCCCGCCACGGGGTCGACCTGCAGCTCTCCGGCCACACCCACGGCGGGCAGATCGCGCCGTTCAACCTGGTCGTGGGGCTGCAGCAGCCGGTGGTCTCGGGCCTTGCCACGGTGGACGGCGTACAGGTGTACGTCACGCGCGGCGCCGGGTTCTGGGGCCCGCCGGTACGCGTGGGCGCGCCGCCGGAGATCAGTCTGGTGGAATTGCGGAGCTGACTTCGGGTAATGAAGTGGTCACGTGACGCTCTGATGGCGTAGAGTATCCGCGCGGATACTCACGGAGGGCGGTCATGGCATCTTCCCCGGTGGAGCGGGCGTTGCGGCAGGAGGTCGCCTCCTGGGCCAGGCGCGGCGGGCAGCTGTTCAAGCAGGCCAGGCGGGCCGCGAGCCTCAACCAGGCGGCGCTGGCCAGCGTGAGCGGCACCTCGCGCACCACGTTGTCGGCCTATGAGCACGGCAGGAAGTCGCCGACGCTGGAGACCGCGGGGCGCATTCTCGACGCCGCCGGGTTCGAGCTGGTGCTGCAGGCGAAGGTCGAGTGCTCGGCCCGCACGACGAGTGACGGGCGCACGTTCCACGTGCCCACCCGCCTGCGGCGGCTGCCCGTGGCGGCGGCGCTGGGCGTCGTGCGCGTCGGCGGGCGGGCCTACGATCTGGCCGACCGTGACGAGCGGCGGGCCGCCTACACCGCGCTGCTGTGCGAGGGCGGGCCAGATGAGCTGCTCGGCCATATCGACGCGGTGCTGCTGATCGATCTGTGGGACGAGCTGGTCCTGCCCGAGGAGATCGCCGCGGCCTGGCGGCCGGTGGTGGAAGCGGCGCGGCACGAGGCCGGAGTGGCGCACCAATGACGCTTTCTGGGGCCTATTCGGGGTGTGTCCCCTGCGCCCGGCTATGCCGACGTATTACCCTCAGCCACGGACGACCGGGGAGATCCGGGCCGTCTTTTGACCACACCCTTCCGGTCGACACCTGGATACGCTGAAATCATGATTGCCCCTGGCCGGAGCCGCCCGGCCCACGTGCTGGCCAATGCGCCGTTCCGACGGCTCTGGACGGCCATGTCGGTGTGCAGCCTGGGCGACTGGCTCAACCTGCTGGCACTGACCGCCCTCGCGGGCAACCTCACCCAGGGTGACTACCGCGTGCAGTCGCTGGCCGTCGGCGGCGTCTTCGTCGCCAAGATGCTGCCCGCGGTGCTGCTCGGGCCGCTCGCCGGGGTCTTCGCCGACCGGTTCGACCGGCGGCTGACGATGTTCGCGGCCGACCTGCTCAGGTTCGCGGTCGTGCTGTCGATCCCGTTCGTCAACGCCTACCAGTGGGTCATCGTCGCGACCGTCCTGGTCGAGTGCATCAACCTGTTCTGGGTGCCGGCCAAGGACGCCACGGTGCCCAACCTCGTGCCCAAGGCGCAGCTCGAGTCGGCCAACCGGCTCAACCTGCTGGTCACCTACGGCACCGCACCGGTCGCCGCCATGCTCTTCGCGGCGCTGTCGGTGGCGGGCGACCTCATCGGCGGCCTGCTGCCGTTCCTGCCGGGCCACGGCGCGACCAGCATGGCGCTCATCGCCAACGCCTGCGCCTACCTCGTCTCGGCCGTCCTCATCTTCACGCTGCGCGACATCCCCAAGCGTGACGGGGCGATCTCCACGCCGTCGGTGCTCAAGCAGATCGTCGAGGGCTGGCGGTTCGTGGGCGGTAACCGCGTGGTGCGCGGGCTGATCATCGGCATGCTGGGCGCGTTCGCGGCGGGCGGCGCCGTGGTCGGCGTGGCCAAGATCTACGTCGAGGCGCTGGGCGGCGGCGACGCCGCTTACGGCGTGGTGTTCGGCGCCGTCTTCACCGGCATGGCGCTGGGCATGTTCTTCGGGCTCAGGCTGCTGCGCGAGCTGTCGCGGCGGCGGCTGTTCGGGCTGGCCATCACGGTCGCGGGCCTGGTGCTGGTCGCGATCGCGCTGGTGCACAACCTCGTCATCGTGGTCATGCTGACCGTGCTGCTCGGGGCGTGCGCGGGCATCGCCTGGATCATCGGCTACACGCTGATCGGGCTCGAGGTCGAAGACGCGCTGCGCGGGCGCACGTTCGCGTTCCTGCAGTCCACGGCCCGGGTGACGCTGCTGTTCGTGGTGGCCGTGGCCAACCCGCTGGCGGCGCTGTTCGGAGTCCACGTCATCGGCATGGGGCAGTTCAGCTACCGCTTCGACGGCACCAACCTCGTGCTGGTGATCGCCGGTGCGCTGGCGATGGTGGTCGGGGTGCTGGCGCTGCGTCACATGGACGACAGGAAGGGCGTCCCGCTCGCCGCCGACCTGATCGCGGCGGTGCGCGGCCAGCGCTACCCGGCCCAGGCGGCCGAGCAGGTGCCGGGGCTGTTCATCGCGTTCGAGGGCGGCGAGGGCTCGGGCAAGACCACCCAGGCGCGGGTGATCGCCATCTGGCTGCGCGACCAGGGCTACGACGTCGTGCAGACGCGCGAGCCCGGCGCTACCAAGATCGGCATGCGGCTGCGGGCCATCCTGCTCGACGCCGCCGAGCGCGGCCTGTCGGCGCGGGCCGAGGCGCTGCTGTACGCCGCCGACCGGGCCGAGCACGTCGAGAAGGTGATCAGGCCGGCGCTCTACCGGGGCTCGCTCGTGGTGACCGACCGCTACGTCGACTCCTCGCTGGCGTACCAGGGGGCGGGGCGCACCCTCGACCCCGAAGACGTCTCCAAGCTCAACGCCTGGGCGACCGGCGGGCTGGTGCCCCACCTGACCGTCCTCATCGACACCCCGCCCGAGGTGGGCCTGGCCCGGCTGGGCG
The DNA here is from genome assembly GCF_042751225.1 of Nonomuraea fastidiosa. NCBI lineage: Bacteria > Bacillati > Actinomycetota > Actinomycetes > Streptosporangiales > Streptosporangiaceae > Nonomuraea > Nonomuraea fastidiosa. Next base: position 2,800,226 of record NZ_CP170570.1, on the reverse strand, counting down.
GTGCCGCCGATCGCATCGAGTCCGAGCCGCTGGAGTTCCACGAGCGCGTACGCAAGGAGTTCCGCGCGCTGGCGGCGGCGTCCCCCGACCGCTACCTCGTGGTCGACGGCACGCTGCCGCAGGAGACGATCACCCGGCAGATCCAGGACCGCATCAGGGAGATCCTGCCCGACCCGGTTCCTCGCGAGTCCGAGGACGCCACGGGCACCATGCCCGCCATCCGCGACTGGTGAGCCACGCTCTGACCCGCCGCCCGTGGCCTCGCCACCAGGTGCGCAGCCACAGCAGTTCGGGCGCTACGACGAGGACCAGCACGACGAGCGCCTCGGCCATGGCCAGGGGATCGTCCGCGTGCAGCAGGTGTTGCGCCGCCTGCGCGATCAGCGTGCCCAGCAAGGGCAGCATCACCAGCGCGGCCAGCGCCAGGCAGGCGAGGGTTCCGGCGGCCTGGAGCAGCGCGTAGCAGCGCACGGCGGCCCGTTCGCGGGGCGGCAGCCCGTTCAGCGTGCCGCGCCTGCCGCGCGTCAGGGCGAGCATGTACGCGCGGCCGTCGCCGTACAGGTTCCGGCAGCCGGTGAGGTCCTGCAGCAGGAAGTACAGGTCGGTACGCGTGAACACCAGGAGCTGGTAGGCCACGCGGGCGAGCTGGATGAGGATGATCCACGCGGCGAGCGGATGTGGTCCGGCGACGTACGTCCAGGTCAGAGCCGCGCCGCAGATGGCGAGGTCGAGGGCGATGCCGGAGAGGTAGACGGTGACGCGGACCCGGGTGGGGGCCGCCCACACGCCGGAGACGTCGGTCTGGGCGACCAGGAACTGCAGGCGCGTTCCGAGGCTCATCCGCGCGGGCACGCCCGCCGCGCGCGCGGTGACCAGGTGCGCCAGCTCGTGCAGCCCGGTCGTCAGCCACGCGAGGACCGTCCACGACAGCAGCACTAAGGCGCCGTGGCCGGTCCAGAGCGCCGTCTGCAGGTCGGGGAAGACGGCGGGCCGGGCGATGAGGCAGGCGATGCCCGCGCAGATCGGTGCGAGCAGGGCCAGGTGGAGTGCGGGGTGCAGGGCCCAGCGCAGGTGCCGGGGCTCGAGCCGGGGAAAGGTCGGCCGGAGCGGCGGCGGGCTCGCGACCGGGCGTCCGTCGATCTCCGCGACCAGGCCCGCCTCCGACAGATCGGCCACGAAGTCCGCCACGTCGAGATCGGCGCCCGCTTCCGTCAGCAGGCGGGCCCGTACCTGATCGACGCTCAGCCCGTCCTGCAGCAGCCGGATCGCCCGCATGCCCTCCTCGGGCACGACGACGAAGTCGCCGGAGTCGACGCGCCCGACGATCCACTCCGCGCCGTCCTGGCGGACGCCGAGAGGGTGGAAGGCGACGATCAAGCGCGCCTCGTCCTGGCGCAATAGGCACGCAGGTCCTCGCCCTCGTCGAACAGGGACGCAAGGACCGGAATGCAGGGCTCGATGACCTCAGGGTCGGTGATCTTGCGGGCGCCGGTGTGCCGTCCCTTCTCGTCGTACAGCACTTCGTACAGCACGGTCGGGTTGAACAGCACGAGCTCGGGGACCGGGCCGGCGGCCTCGTACGGGCGCACCGCGGAGACCGTCACCACCCGGTTGTTCTCGCCTTCCTCGGCGCGTATCGCCAGCACCTCCAGCTCCCAGCGGAGGTATCGGCTGAGCGGCTCCTCCACCACTCTGATACGCCGGAAGTCCATTCGGTCGGGATTGTCGGCGCGGAAACCGGGGCGCATCTGGTCCGCCAGTTTCATCGAGCGTTCCCAGTCGCCCTCCAGCATCGCCTTATAGCTGGGGAGATCCCCCTCGTCGAAATGCTGGGCGCGTTCGAGCTTCCACACGATTCCGGCGGCGGCCTCGAACTCCTTGCCGAAGTCGGTCCCGTACTCGGCCGCGTCCATGGTGGTCGCGGGTGCGGTTCGTACGCGGCTCAGCACATCACTCATCAAAGCCTCCGAAAGTGCGGGCAGGTCGCCCTGCCCGCAGGTGGATCAGTTGGAGTTGCCGTGACTCGGCGTCCACGTGGTCGGCTCGATCTTCTCCAGCCGGCGGACGACGATCTTCTTCTTGCGCGGCTTCTGCTCGTGCTGCGGTTCCTGCGCGGATGTGTTGCTCATGACACTCCTTGTCGAATCGCAGTGAAGAAGGGCAGTTTTAGATTCCCCTCTTTTTCGCTATCGATCAAGAACAGAATTCGCAGCCGGGTAATGACGGATTGTGTGCGTACACATGCCCGTTCGGATCCAATAGCGCCACACCGTGGAAATAGCCGGGTGGTGCGGGCAAGATCCCGGTGATGAGCGCCAGCACGTCATGGGCGACCAGTTGCCCGGAAAGCCCGGCCGACGCGGCCATCACACCCGGCCAGGCGTAGTCCGCGCCGGGCTGCGGCGGGATGCCGGCGCGGACGCATTCGTAACAGGGGCCGCCGGGACCGAAGACCCCCACGCTGACGAGGGGGCCGTTGTATCCGCCGCTGACCCAGGGGATGCCCTTGCGCGCGCAGACCCGGTTCGCCCAGGTCTGGATGCCGCCCGGCTCGCGCGGGTGATCCGCGCACAGCGCGAGGACGTCGAACCCGTCGACCAGCCGATCCAGATCATCGGGGCCGGCCACCGTGGCGCTCTCCCCGGTGATCTCGATGTCGGAGTTGAGCCGGCGCAGCCTGTCCAGCGCCACCTCGACCTTGGGACGCCCGATGTCCGCCTCGGTGTAGAGCAACTGCCGGTTGAGGTTGGACAGCTCCACGACGTCCGGATCGACCAGGTGCAGCCGGCCCACGCCGGAGGCGGCCAGCGACCAGGCCACATGGCCGCCCGTACCGCCGAGGCCGATGACCAGCACCCGCGCGGCCTTGATCCGCAGCTGCGGCTCCCAGCCGTGGTCGCGCGGGGTGAGGTCGATCCAGCGATAGAAGTCCCTGCTCCGGCTGTAGCGTTCCTTCTCCCGTTCGCTCAGCTCCGCGCAGGGGCCCGGGTCGGCCTCCTCCACATGGCCGGAGGACAGCAGCGTGGCGACGATGTCGCCGGCCTCCTCGGGGGTCAGCTCGGTGAAGCGCTTGGCGAGCTCGGCGGTGATCTCGTCGGTGGGGCGCGTGCCGTCCATGAGCGTCAGCGCGGCCCAGGCCCAGCCGTCGGGGTCCTCGATCTCCGAGGCGATGCCGTACATGACGCCGCCGAGGCGGATGGTGCCGTCGGATGAGCGGCTCGGGGCGTGCTCGGGTTTGACGCGAGGGAAGCGCACTGTTCCGATGGTCGGCAACCGCCGGCCGGAGGTCAAGATCGGGTCGAGCGTACGCACGTGGCGGGCGGCGGCGGCGACTAGCCTTGGGCCGTGACGGTTTTCGATGACCTCGTGGGGCAGGACCAGGCGATCGCCGTGCTGTCGCGGGCCGCGGCCGCGGCCGGAGAGGTCGTCGCGGGCGGGCGCGGCGCGGGCATGACGCACGCCTGGCTGTTCACCGGCCCGCCGGGCGCCGGACGCGAGGACGCCGCGCGCGCCTTCGCCGCCGCCCTGCTCTGCCCCGACGGCGGCTGCGGCCACTGCGAGCAGTGCCACCAGGTGCTCATCGGCTCGCATCCCGACCTGGAGTCCGTACGTCCCGAAGGGCTGTCGTACAGCGTCAAGCAGACCCGCGAGCTGATCCTGCGCGCGGCCGGCGCGCCCACGCAGGGGCGGTGGCGGGTCATCCTGTTCGAGGACGCCGACCGGGCCACGGAGTCGGCCGCGAACGCGCTGCTCAAGGCCATCGAGGAGCCGCCGCCGCGTACGGTGTGGCTGCTCTGCGCGCCCGCACCCGACGACCTGATGATCACCATCAGGTCCCGCTGCCGCCTGGTGAACCTCGTCACGCCCACCACCGAGGCCGTCGCCCACGTACTGGCCACCCGCGACAACGTGCCCTGGGAGACCGCCAGATTCGCCGCCAGGGCCGCACAGGGCCACATCAGCCGCGCCCGTGCGCTGGCGCTCGACGAGGGCGTCAGGAAGCGGCGTGAGGCCGTACTCGGCATCCCGCGCACGCTCACCGGCGTCGGCGAGTGCATCGCCGCGGCCGAACGCCTCGTGAAGACCGCCGAGGAGGAGGCCGCCGCCGCCACGGCCGCGCTCAACGAGAGCGAGACGGCCGAGCTGCGCAAGCTGTACGGCGAGGGATCATCAGGCAAGGGGCTCAACCGCGGGCTGGTCCGCGGCGGGGCCGGGGCGCTGAAGGAGCTGGAGGACCGGCAGAAGTCGCGCGCCACCCGCATCAAGCGCGACTCGCTCGACGCCGCCCTGCTGGAGCTCGTGTCGTTCTACCGGGACGTGCTGGCCATGCAGCTCGGGGCGACGGAGGTCGAGCTGGCCAACGACGACCTGCGCTTCGACCTCGACCAGCTCGCCAAGTCGTCCACGCCGGAGGAGACGCTGCGGCGCATCGACGCGATCATGCAGTGCCGTGAACGGCTGGCGGCCAGCGTCAACCCGCAGATGGCCGTCGAGGCGATGATGCTCGCCCTGCGCTGAAAATACTCGCGTGACCGGAGCAGCAGATGAGCCGGTCAGGCGTCTCTGTTGCGTGGAAACCGAACTGCTCACCCGGCAGGAAGACCTGTCGCGGCGCCGGGCCGACGTCGCCTCGATCTTCGCCGAGCACCACGTCGGCCTCGTCCGGCTGGCCCTCATCATGGTCGGCGACCAGGCGAGCGCCGAAGACGTCGTGCAGGAGGCGTTCGAGCGCACGTGCGCCCGCCGCGGCCGGCTGCGCGACGACGGCAAGCTGCTCGCCTACGTGCGGTCCGCGGTGCTCAACGGGTGCCGATCGGTCCTGCGGCGGCGGGCCACGGTGTTCAGGAAGACGCCGCCGTACGATCCGCCCGTCTGGTCGGCGGAGAGCGCCGCGCTGCTGGGGGAGGAGCGCCGGGCGGTCCTGCTCGCGCTGCGCGGGCTGCCCGGCAGGCAGCGCGAGGCGCTCACGCTGCGCTACTACTTCGATCTCACAGACCAGGAGATCGCCGAGACGATGAAGATCAGTGCGAGCACCGTGCGGTCCACGGTCGCGCGAGGGTTGGCGGCTCTCGGCCGGGCTCTCGGGGAGGACTCATGAACAGCCCTATCGAACAACGGTTGCGCGAGGCCCTGGAAGAGGCCGGGGCGGCGCTCGACCCCCACACCCTTCGGCCCCTGCGCACTCCCGAGCGGCGGCGGGTGCGGGTGGATCTGCGGCTGGTGGGCGTGGCGGCGGCCGCGGTGGCGATCGCGGGCGCGGCGACCGCCGTGGCGCTGGGCACCGGCGGCGACGAGCACGTGGCGGCGGTGGAGCCCGCGCAGAGCGAGGCGGCCGAGATGGTCGTCTTCCTGTGCACGAAGTCGGCGAAGAGGCCGCCCTGCCGCGGGCAGGAGGCCACCCCGGCGCAGGTCGAGGCCATCGAGACCGCGTTGCGGAGGCTTCCTCAGGTCAACGAGCTGTCCTTCGAGGACCAGGCGGCGGCCTATGAGCGGTTCAAGAAGAGCTTCGCGGGCGACACCGCGATGCTCGGCGCGGTCAAGGCCGAGGACCTGCCGGCGGCGTACCGGCTGAAGATCAAGAAGGGCGGGGACCGGAAGCAGGTGGAGGACGCCGTCATCTCGCTGGCGGGGCTCGCCGGGATCGTGAACCACGCTTCGCCGGAGGTCACCCGGCAGCCGACCGCTGAAGAGACCAGGTGGCAGATCACCGCCTTCCTGTGCCAGCGGGGTTCGCGCGAGTCCGCATGCGGCTCGGGACCCGCCAAGGCCGTGACGGCCGCGCAGAGGCAGGCGATCGAGCGGCTGATCCGCCGGATGCCGCAGGTGGCGGAGTACGTCTATGAGAGCAAGGAGGCGGCGTACGCGAAGTTCAAGAAGACGTTCGCCGACGATGCGGCCCTCAGGCGCCACACGGCGGTGGAGGACATGCCGGAGTCGTTCAGGATCGCGCTGAAGGATGAGAGGAAGGGGGCCGAGGTGATCGAGAAGCTGGAGCGGCAGCCCGGGGTGGCGGAGGTGGTGTACCAGCGGTGTGTGGCGGAGCGGCGGGCGCTGTACGTCGACTTCGGCCTGGAGCTCCCTGCGGGGAGGGTGTGCTCCTGAGGCGGCCGAGACGGTCGGCCGGCGGGACGGCGGCCTTGGGCAAGGCGGCGGAATAAGGAGCTCGGCCGGGGGTGGCCTTCCAGGCATGCGCACGTAGTGTGGCGGGGAAGGCCGTAAGTGACCGACCCCGAGGCCGTCAGGAGGCGAGCTCGAGCCCATGGGAATGATCATGGCCGTGAGCTTCACCCGCTACGGGAGGCTCTACTACCTCGATCCCGGCGATCGCACGTACAAGGTGGGCGACAAAGTCCTCGTACCGACCAACGCGGGGCCCGAGGTGGCGGAGTGCGTCTGGGCGCCGCAGTACACGAGCGAGGACATCGAGGGCCTGCCGGTGTGCGCCGGACCGGCCGGCGAAGAGCACCTGTCACGTGACGAGTCGAACAAGCGGCGCCGAGCCGAGGCCCGTAGCGTGTCCAAGCGGCTGATCAAACGGCACTCGCTGCCGATGAAGGTCGTCGGCGTCGACTACCTCGACAAGGACAACGTCTACACGGTCTACTTCTCGGCGCCGCACCGGGTCGACTTCCGCGCCCTCGTTCGCGACCTGGCCCGCAACCTCCGGGCCCGGGTCGAGCTGCGCCAGATCGGCCCCCGTGACGAGGCCCGTCTCCAGGGCGGCATCGGCCCCTGCGGCCGCGACCTGTGCTGCGCGACCTTCCTCAAGGACTTCGAGCCGGTCTCCGTACGCATGGCCAAAGACCAGGACCTCCCGGTCAACCCGCTGCGGATCGCCGGCGCGTGCGGGCGCCTCATGTGCTGCCTCAAGTACGAACACCCCCTCTACCAGGAGTTCCGCGCCACAGCCCCACGCACGGGCACGAGTGTGGAGACGCCCGAGGGGCCCGGCACGGTGGTGGGGCACAACGTGCCCTCCGACTCGGTCGTGGTCCGCCTCAACGACGGCGGGAGGCGGTGCTCGTGCTCCCGTGCGAGCGTGTGCGGGCCCCGGAAGGCGTACGACTCGGCGTACGGGGGCGGCGGGGAGCCGGGAGGCGCGAACTAGACCGCAGGCGGCCCATGGGCGCGAGCGGCCTCGGGGCACGGACAGCGTGCCCCGAGGCTCGGCGGAGTGACCCGACCCGGGCCGTGGGTGGCGCGAACCCGGGTGCTTTGCGGGGATCGGAGATCGATGGGAGCGAGAACCCCTCAGGCTCCTGTAGACTCTTTCACGCTGCACGGCAGATGCCGCCTTAGCTCAGTCGGCCAGAGCACTTCACTCGTAATGAAGGGGTCTGGGGTTCGAATCCCCAAGGCGGCTCCCAGTTGAAAGGGCCTCTCGCGATCGTCGCGGGAGGCCCTTTGCTAACGCCCTCGTTCACCGCAGGTCGCTGCATGTTCCTGCATGACCTCACGCGAGCCGAACTGATCGGCTCTGGTGGCTCATTCGGGAGGGCGGGTTCGCGTCTGGCTTGATGAACGGCTCACTTGCTGTCATCAAGCCTTTGGTATCCAGGCTGACGGTCTCTGTGCATCCTGCGTACGGCATGGCCGAAGGTTGACGCGTGGGACAGGCCGAGTGGCGACCAGGTGCTAAGGACAAGGTGTTCCACGGGCCAGGCACGCCGACTTGACGTCTAGATCGTCGTAAGCAGCGTCAGCTTGCGCTCTCGTGCAGGGCGGTGCGTCTACTGCCGGCCTTGGCCACGCCGATCTTCGCGGCATTGAGGGCGAGCATGACCGGGGGTAATAGGGCGTCATCGTCCGCCCCGGTGCCGAAGGTCCCGTGCTAGATGTACTTGGTCATGAACTTGGTGTCAGTCGGCTGATGGGTGGCTGGCCGCCGAGGTGTGTGCGGTGCTGGTTGCTGGTGTAGGGCCGGCGGTAGGCCCATTCGGTGGCCAGCGTGCGGTTGAAGCGTTCGGCTTTGCCGTTGGTCCAGGGGCAGTGCGGGCGTGAGAACTTCTGGCGGGCGCCCAGTTCGGCGCAGGCTTGCTGGAAGGCGCGGCTGCTGCGGTAGTTCTTGGCGTTGTCGGTCAGGATCTGGCGGATGCGGTCGATGCCGTGGGCGGCGAAGAAGGCGGCGGCGCGGGTCAGAAAGGCGGCGCAGGTGGTGCCCTTTTCGTCGGTGAGGACTTCGGCGTAGGCCAGGCGACTGTGGTCGTCGACGGCGGTGTGCAGGTAGTCGTAGCCGATGCCGCGGCCGCGGACCTGCTCGCTACGGCCATGCGCGCGCCAGCCGCCGCCGTCGGGGATGCGGCCGAGTTTCTTGACGTCCAGGTGAATCATGTCGCCGGGCGCGGCGTGCTCGTAGCGGTTGGCGCTTTTGCGGTGGGCGCGGATGGGGGTGCCGGTGAGGGGGCGCAGGCGGCCGGAGCGGCACGCCGTGGCGGCGCAGGATGCGGGTGACGGTTCTGGCCGGTACGCCGGTGACCCGGGCGATGTGGTCGGGGCCGGAGCGCAGCTGGGCACGGGCGGTGAGCACCCGCTGTTCGGTGGCGGCGGGGGTGCGGCGGGGGCAAAAGCGGGGGCCGCTGCGCCGCTCGTGCAGCCCGTCCCAGCCCTCGGTCCGGAACCGGCGCACCCATCGGTGTCCGCATTGCCGGGAGATACCGAGTTCGGCGGCGACATGCGCTACCGGCCGGCCGTCGAACACGACACGGCGAATCAGCAGGCATCTGCCATGAAACGTCAGCCGCGCGTTAGCGTGACCCATCAAGACCTCCGGGTGGTGGTGAAGCGGCAAACTCCACTACGCCCGGAGGTCTTCTGCGTGATCAACTACCTGCGACCGCGTGTCACCAAGACCTTGGCCAAGTACAGCTAGACGCATGCGCCGATGCCAGTGTGCTTGATGTCGTCTAATGTCGGTTTGATCTCGGCCGGCAACGGCTGACAAGTTCGAGGCTCCTTCGCGCTTCGTTCGTGTTCCTTGGGTCGTAGTTCCGCTTGCTGTCGTTCTTGTACGCGATTGGCAATGCCGAACCGTAATTCCTCTCTTGCGGATGGGTTGACGGTGGTAGGTTACTGGTGTGGAGTATGTCCGGACTGCGCTCTATCTCGACTTTGACAATGTCTTCACCGGCATGTTCAACTTGGATCCAGAGGTGGCTATCCAGTTCGCGAGCGATCCGGGCGCTTGGCTTCGCCGTCTGTCTACGACATCCACTACGGATGCTTCACGACGCTGGCTGATTCTGCGTTGTTACCTGAATCCATCCGGATGGGTGAACCATCGCGACCCGGATGGGAAGGCGGAGCGGCTGTACTTCTCTCGGTTCAGGCCGTCGTTCGTTCGCGCCGGCTTCGAGGTGATCGACTGTCCGCGTTACAGCGCTACGAAGAACGGCGCCGATATCAGGATTGTCATCGATGCCGTTGATGCACTGTCGGCCGACACTTTATATGAGGAGTTCGTCATCGCCTCCGGTGACTCCGATATGGCGCCTCTACTGCAACGACTGCGTCGCGCAGACCGGCGCACAGTGATCGTGTCACCGGCAGATGCCGCCGAGGCGTTCACCTCAATCGCCGATCAAGTCCTGGGCAGTCGGCAGCTGCTGGCGCTGGTTTCGGGTGAACATGTTGACTTCGATGACGATGCGGACATGACCGCGGACACCGAGGGTGAGGACTGCGACGGTGGGGTCACGCATTCCGATGGCGTGTCGGTCGACCACGATGAGGCGTACATGTCGTTCCGCTCGAAGGTCCTCAGGGAGTATAACGAGGCGCCCGCGCCGATAAACATGGCTACTCTAGCGGGGCAGCTGCGCAGCGAGCTGGGTGACGTGATCGCTCACACCGACTGGTTTGGTCATGGCGGGTTCGCTCGAGCGGTGGAAAGTCTCAATCTGCCCAACCTATGTATGTCGCAGCACTATTTGTGGGACAAGATCCGTCACACGCCCCCTGATGCCGTAGGGCAGGTTGTCGCTCTGCCGGAGCCTGTCGAGCGCTTGACCGAACTATTCAGCCTGCCTCGGCTGCCATCTGGGTGGTGGCCGGCCATATATCAAACGCTTTCCGCCTACGCCCATTCCCATCAGTTCAATCTCGCTCATTGTATTAGCTGGTCGCGCGACCAGCTTCAGACTCAAGGACTTGCTGTAAGCCGCAAGGTCATCGAAGTCGTCCTGCATGGCACGGCAAATGGTGGTTGCCCTCTGTATCGCCAACCTTCGCCAACTGAAGTGGAGATCGGCATGGCGTTTGTGAAGAGCATGCTCAGCCGGGCCGATCAGGTGGGATTGGCCTTCACGTACGAAGAAGAAGCAGCAGTTCGGGCCTGGCTGGGGGCGCAGTTGGAGGACAATGCCGGGGGTGCTAGCTGAGCCGTCACCTCGACCGCGGCGTTTCTGCTGAGGTAGACACCATGGCGGCGACACGCGCTCCGGATGAGAGGTCGATTGTTCGCCGAGCATGGGTGGTCGCGAAGGTTTGGGGTGTGGGGCCGCAGGTTGAGGTGAGTCGGCGGGTGTTCGCCCAGATCGCTCGGCAGTCTTTGCCGTTCGCTACGCCGCTGATCCTGGTGTGCGTGAGCGGGACGGGATTGTGGTGACGTTAGAGCGGGAGCTTTCCGGGGTTCCGGTGCAGGCTGAGTCTTTCGCATGGCTTCGCCGGTTGGAGCCGGGCTTGTGGATACGCGGTTGGCGGGGGCGGGTGAGGCGAGCATGATGGCGGGAAAGGGGGTGCGGCAGGGGTGAACGATCGGGGGCGCTGGATCGTTCTCGTACCAAATGGGTCGGTGTCATGGGGAAGGGGGCATGCGTCCGTGTCAGGGATCTTCTGGGCCTTTGTTCTCTGCTTGAGGCGCCTGCTGCGCTTATTCCGGTGATTCGGTCGCCAGTAGTCCGGTGATCCGGCCGGCGACGGCTGCCCAGGAAAGCCGGTGGCGGTGGGGATCGTGGGGCGGGACGATGTGCCGGTGGCGGCGCGAATCGGGATGCGTCCCGTCACGTCGGCCGAGGCTGGCGGGCGGGTGGCTGGAGCGGGTCATGCGGGCAAAGGCGGCCGGTGTGAGTGAGGCGGAGGCTTCGAGCGGGGCTGGTCCGGTCGGTGGTGGCGGGGGTTCTGTAAGTAGCGCGGGGGTTGCCGGTGGGCGGCGGTTTGCGGGGCGGGACCGGCTGGCCGGGCTGGTACGTGAGGTGTTCGGCCCCGGAACCCGGCTCGACGGGGTGGAGCGGTTGCGGGGTGGGACCAGGAAAGGGGTCTATCGGCTGACGTTCGGTCGGGGGCCCAGTGCTGTTCTTTACTCCTGGGCGGTTGAAGAGAACTTCTGGGGTGATGAAGGGGGGCCTTCGGGGCTGCAGACCTTTCTCGCGGCTCATCAGGAGTTCAGTGCGCTGGGCGTGCGGGTGCCGCGGCTGCTGTTCGCCGACGGGAGCGGGCGGCACTACCCGGGTGAGGTGGCGGTGATTGAGGATGTGCGCGGTGGCACGCTTGAGGAGCGGCTTCGAAGGAACGACCTCAGAGGTCTGAGCCCGCTGGCGGCTTACCTCGAAACGATGGCGGGGCGGCGGTCGGCGGGGCTCGGCAGGGTCGGGCAGGTCGAGGCGGGGGTGTGCCCGGATGTCGTGCTGGGGTGGGCGGTCAAGGATCTGGCGGAGGCGGCGGGACGGGTCGAGGCCATCAGGCGGGAGCGGGACGCGTTCGAGGAGCTGCTGCGGGAGATGGCGGCCGGCATCGAGCCGCGTACGGAACACGCGCTGATCCACGGCGAGCTGGGGCCCGACCACGTGCTGATGGACGACGGCGGCGAGCCGGTGCTCATCGACATCGACGGGGCGAAGTTCTTCGACGTCGAGTGGGAGCACGTCTTCCTGCGGCTCAGGTTCGGGGAGCACTACCCGCGGCTGCGGATCGAAGGGCTGGACGAGGCCAGAATGCGCTTCTACCGGCTGGCCCAGAGCCTGGCGCTGGTGGCCGGGCCGTTGCGGCTGCTCGATGGGGACTTCCCGGATCGGGAGGCGATGATGGCGATCGTCCGGCACCACATCGGGCAGGCGCTCGGCTTCGTACGGGGTGGGTGACAGACCTTGCGCAGGTGGGCAATCCTCCAATAGGAAGGTTTCCTGGCTGATAAGCGGGAGTTGAGGCGGTTGCGTACGGTCTTAGCGGTCCTCGGGCTCCTGCTCATCACGGCCTGCGGCCAGCGGAAGGACGAGCCGCCGGTGAACGCCGACGACGTGATGTTCGTCCAGATGATGGTGCAGCACCATCGGCAGGGCATCGAGATCGCCCAGATCGGCGCGGCGCAGGCGACCGACCCCGAGATCAAGACGCTGACCTCGGCCATCGTGGCCACACAGCGGGACGAGGTCGAGATGCTGAAACGCTGGCTGCGCGACTGGGACCAGCCGGTCACGCCGCCGAGCAGCGCCCACGACCACCACGGCGGCATGCCGGAGACCGACGCCAAGCGCATCCAGGCGCTGAAGGTGTCGAAGAACTTCGAGTACGACCTGCTCAACCTGCTCATCGCCCACCAGGACGACGCCGTGCAGATGGCCTCGGCCGAGGTGGCGGGCGGGGCCCACCCCGAGGTGCAGAAGTGGGCGGCCCAGGTGCAGAGCTCCCGTAAGGGGCAGATCGATCTGATGCTCAAGCTGCTCAAGAGTTAGGCCGCCCCGCTGCTCGCTGGGCGCCGCGGTTGCTCTTCCGGGCTCTCGCGCGTCCCCGGCTCGCCTGCGGACCGGGGGTTCGGCGGGTCGTCGTGTGCGGGGTGGTCCGGGGAGAACCTGCTCGGAGCGGTACGGGCCTCACATGGCGATCTGTGACGAATCGATATCCCTCATAGACGCCACACCCGAAAAGTGATTAGATCACTTGATATGTCCGAGGTAACGCGGCCCTCGCTTTCCGACGCTCTCACCGAGCGCATGCTGGAGCTCATCCGTACGGGCGGGCACCGGCCCGGCGACAGGCTGCCCTCGACCAGGGAGCTCTCCCAGCGCTTCGCCGTCACGACTCCGACGTTGCGCGAGGCGCTGCGCAGGCTCGAGGCCACCGGGGCCATCGAGATGCGGCACGGTTCCGGCATCTACGTCGGAGCCGCCATAGAGCGGCTGGTGCTGCCCAATCCGAACATGCGTGAGATGCACGCCCCTCAGCTCCTGGACCTGCTCGGCGCGCGGATCGTCATCGAGCCGCCGCTGGCGGCGATGGCCGCCGAGCACGCCGGCGAGGAGGAGATCGCGGCGCTCAGGCAGGTGCTCGACGAGGCGGGCAGGCATCTGCGGGGCGAGGACGCCGAGTTGCACGAGGCGAACATGACCTTCCACCGGGCGACCGCCCGGATGGCGGGCAACAGCGTCCTGCATGAGGTGGTCGACTCGCTGCTGACCGTGCACGGCCCGGAGCAGCGCGAGATCCTGCATCTCTTCGACGACCGGCGCCGCGACTACGAGGAGCACCTGGCGATCCTGGGGGCCATCGAAGCTCGCGACGCGGCGCAGGCCGAGGAGCGGATGCGGGCCCACCTGGTCGATGTGAAGACCGTTATCGAGCACAGGTTGCAATCCCCCCGATGAGAACCAAGGAGGCCGGCCCATGTTCCGGTCACGTGTGGCCACGCTCGGCGTGGCGGCGCTCGTCCTGGCCGCCTGCGGTGGCAACGGCGCCGGCGAGCAGCAGAAGAAGACGGAGCTGACCCTCTACAACGACAAGGGCGCGTGGTCGAAGTACTTCGACGAGATGGGCGCGCTGTCCAAGCAGAAGATCGGCCTGGGCATGAAGCCGACGGGCTACACGGACTCGGCGCAGTACCAGGCGTTCATCAAGGCGTCGTTCCGCACGAACGTCAAGCCCGACCTGTTCACCTGGCAGACCGGGGGGATGCTGGAGGAGATCGTCAAGCAGAAGCAGGTGGCCGACACCTCGGCCATCTGGCAGGAGGCGATCAAGGCGGGTGACCTGTCGGAGGACCTGCTGCCGTACTACACGGTCGGCGGCAAGCAGTACTGCGTGCCGATGAACGTCGCCTACTGGGGGATGTTCTACAACAAGAAGATCTTCGACAAGTACGACCTGAAGCCGCCGCAGACGTGGGACGAGCTGGTCCAGATCGCCGAGACCTTGAAGAAGAACGGGGTCAAGGCGTTCTACCACACCAGCGTGCTGTTCTCGTTCGTCTGGTTCGAGCAGCTCCTGGCCGGCACCGACCCCGACCTGTACGACCGGCTCTCCACCGGCAAGGCGAAGTACACCGACCCGGGCGTGGTGCAGGTGATGGAGCGGTGGAAGCAGCTCATCGACGCCGGATATTTCATTAATCCGGGGGATAAGACGGACCCGGGCGACGTCCTGAAGAACGGCAAGGCCGCGATGGTCACGTTCGGCACCTGGTTCAACACCAGCATGACCAGCCGCGACATGAAGGCCGGCACGGACTACGACTTCTTCGTCATCCCGAACGTCAACCCGTCGCTGCCGAAGACGTCGATGATCTTCGAGAGCGGCCCGCTGTGCTCGCTCGCCAAGGCGGCCGACCCCGAGGCCAGCATGAAGTACCTCAAGTGGTGGACCACCGCCGAGGCGCAGGAGAAGTGGGCCAAGAGCCGCGGTGACGTCAGCGCCAACCCGAAGGTGACGATCGACGACAAGGCGCTCGGCACGGTCACCAAGGACGCGGGCAGCGGCAAGTACCGCCTGGTCAACCGCTACTTCGAGGCGACGCCGCCGCCCATTCTGAACGCCGCGCTCGACGGGTTCGGCAAGTTCGTCACCGAGCCGGACTCGTACATGGAGGTCCTGCAGACCATCCAGAAGGCCGCCGACGAGTACTGGAGCACGCACCAGTGAGTGCGGCCCCAACTCAGGTGAAAGCCCCGCTGCTCGGCCGGTTCAGGCATGGGTACGTGGCGCCCGCCGCCCTCCTGGTCGCGGTGCTGCTGTACGCGCCGTTCCTGTGGACCGCGTACCTGAGCCTGACCCGCTACGACGGCCTTGAGCCGCCCGCCTGGACCGGCCTGGCCAACTTCGGCAAGCTCTTCGCGGACACCGCGCTGCTGACCTCGACCCGCAACACGCTGATCTGGGTGATCGGCACGATGGTGCTGCCGGTCGGGCTCGGGCTGCTGGTCGCGGTGCTGTCGTACGACATCAAGGGCGGCGCGTGGTTCCGGGCGCCGTTCATGCTGCCGTACGCGCTCAGCGGCGCCGGCCTGGCCATGGTGTGGAGCCCGATCCTGTCCCACGGCGGCATCGCGAACGTGCTGCTCGGCGTGGACACGGCGTTTTTGCAGGACGCGCCGGTGAACACGCTCGCGATGCTCGCGGTCTGGACCTGGCAGCAGCTCGGCGTGAACACGCTGCTGTTCGTCGTGGGCCTGCAGTCGATCCCGAAGGAGCCGATCGAGGCGGCGCGGCTGGACGGCGCGTCCGGCTGGCGGCTGTTCCGGCACGTGATCTGGCCGCTCATGCGGCCGCTGACGGCGGTCGTGGTGGGTCTCGCGCTGGTGGCGAGCCTGAAGACGTTCGACATCGTCTGGGTGCTGACGCAGGGCGGTCCTGGACGCAACTCCGAGACGCTCGCGGTGACCATGTACAAGGAGACGTTCGTGGCCAGCGACTACGGCTACGGCTCGGCGGTGGCGGTGATGCTGACCGTCGTGACGGGGCTGGCCTCCTACCTGTATCTGCGCAGGCAGGTGACGGCCACGTGATCCGCCGTGCCGTGCTCGTCGCGCTCGGGCTGATCTGGCTCGGGCCGACGTACCTGCTGCTCGTCAACGCCGCGCGGCCGTCCGATGCGTACGACCCGGCCGGCGCGTGGCTGCCCTCGGGCGACTTCGCCCTGTTCGACAACGTCGCGACGGCGCTGGAGAGCGCGAACCTGACGCCGAGCCTGGCCAGCACCGCGCTCTACAGCGTGCTCTCGCCGCTGCTCGGCGTGCTGATCGGCGCGCTGGCGGGCTACACGATCGTGGTGCTGCGGCTGCGGCACGGGTTCTGGTGGTTCCTGCTGATCTTCGGCGGCACCGTGTTCCCCTCGCAGATGCTGCTGGTGCCGCTCTTCGTCGGCTACAGCGACGCCGGCCTGTACGACAGCCGCCTCGGCATGCTCCTCATCTACACCGCGATCAACGTGCCACTGGCCGCGTTCGTGCTGCGCAACTTCTACAGCGGGGTGGCGTTCTCGATCTTCGAGGCGGCCCGCATGGACGGCGCCTCGACGTGGCGCATCTTCTGGCGCATCTACCTGCCGATCTCGTTCACGGCGCTGACGGCGGTGTTCATCCTCGAGTTCACCTTCATCTGGAACGACCTCATCTTCGGCCTGACCCTGACCCAGACCGAAGAGGTCAGGCCGGTCATGACCGCCATCGCGGGTCTCATGACCGACGTGTACGCCGGCACCCCGGTCCCGGTCGGCCTGGCCGCCGGGCTCGTGGTCTCGCTGCCGACCGTGGTGTTGTTCCTGGCAACCCAGCGCCTCTTCGCCAGGGGCCTGTCTCTAGGGAGTGTGCAATGACCAGCCGGTTGCTCCAGCGCAGCCTGGGGAGTCCCGACTACGACGGGATCAGGCAGGCGCTGCGAGACGACACCTCGACGCCTGTGATCAGCGTGCGCGGGCTGGAGGTCCGGGTCGCGGTGCTGCCGCTGTTCACCCACGACGGACGCCAGGCGGTCCGGGTCTCCAGCACCGAGCCGCTGACCCACGTGCTGGTGGGCGTGGACAGCGCGACGGGCCGCGATGTGACGCTGCTGGTGCCGGAGGTGGACGCGCCGCGCGAGTTCACGCTGGAGTGCCGCGACGACGCGGGCGTCGTGGGCAGCGCGCGGATCACGGTGACGCCGCAGCGCAAGTGGAACGTGTTCGTGGTGCATCACTCGCACCTCGACATCGGCTACACCGACCCGCAGGGCACGGTGCTGCGCCACCACCTCGACTACCTGGACGCGGCCGTACGGCTGGCGCAGGAGAGCGCGTCCTGGCCGGACGACGCGCGCTTCCGCTGGACGGTCGAGTCGTCGATGCCGGCGCTGCGCTGGCTGGAGGCCAGGCCGAAGGAGATGGTGGACGCCTTCGCCGAGCTGGCCAGGTCGGGGCAGATCGAGGTGACGGCGCTGCCGTTCCAGCTGCACACCGAGGCGTGCTCGACCGAGGAGCTGCACCGGCAGCTCCGCTTCACCGCCCAGTTGGAGCGCCGCTACGGCTTCGCCACGAAGTCGGCCATGCACACCGACGTGCCGGGCGCGGTCGTGGGCCTGGTGGACGCGCTCAGCCAGGCCGGGGTGCGCTACCTCGCCGCCGCGCACAACTGGGCCGGGCGGTCGGTGCCGTACCTGCACGGCGGTGACAAGCTGACCAGGCCGTTCCGCTGGCGGGCGCCGAGCGGCAACGAGATCCTCGTGTGGTTCACCGACACGCCGCACGGCATGGCGTACATGGAGGGCAACACGGTCGGGCTGACCGACTCCTACGAGCTGGCCGACGACCTGCTGCCGCGCTACCTGTCGGCGCTGGCGACGCGCGGCTACCCGTACGGGCCCGGCACGTTCGGCTGGCAGGGGCCCGACGCGCCGAAGGAGCCGTACGAGCTGGACGTGCTGCACCTGCGGGTGCAGGGCGCGCACGCCGACAACGCGGGCCCGTCGATCGTGCCGGCCACGATCGCGCGGCGGTGGAACGAGCAGTGGGCCTACCCGCGGCTGCGCAGCGCGGTCAACAGCGACTTCTTCGAGTTCGTCGAGGAGCGCTACCACGACCGGCTGGCGGTGCACGAGGGCGACTGGACCGACTGGTGGGCCGACGGGCTCGGCTCGGGGGCGCGCCCGCTGGGCTACGTGCGCAGGGCGCAGTCGGCGCTGCGGGTGGCCGAGACGCTGCACACGCTGGCCGGGGTGGACGCGACGGAGCGCATCGACGCGGCGTACGACAAGGTCGCGCTGTTCAACGAGCACACCTGGGGCGCGGCGAACCCGTGGGAGGACGCCGAGGAGGGCGGCGACTCGGGCGGCCTGCAGTGGACGCGCAAGTCGTCCGGCGCGTACGACGCCCAGGACGACGCCTCCGACCTGCTGCACGCGGCGACCAGGCGGTTCGGCGCGGCGCTCTCGGACGCGGGCGCGGAGGATGACACACGCGGCGCGCTGGCCTCGTTCGCCGTCTTCAGCCCGGCCACGTGGGCGCGGACCGACGTCGTGCGCGCGTTCCTGCCGAGGGACGTGGTGGGCACGGAGGTGCCGATCGCGATCGTGGACGCCAGGACGGGTGAGCGGCTGCCGCACCACGAGGAGCCGGTGGACCCGGCGGACTGGCCGACCCGGCCGATCGGGCGGCACGTGCACGCGGTGGTGAAGGACGTGCCGGGCTACGGCTACGTACGGCTCGACGTCGTCCCCGGCGAGACGCAGGCCCCCGAGCCGGTCGAGCTGGACGAGAGCGGCGTGATCGAGAACGAGTTCTACCGCGTGGCGTACGACGTGCGCGAGGGCTACATCGGCTCGATCTTCGACAAGCGGGCCGGCCGCGAGCTGGTCAACGGCGACGCGGCGGCCGGCTTCGGCCAGTACGTCTACGACCAGTACGCCACCGCACCGCACTTCAACCACCTGTCGGGCCACGTCGGCGCGCACGACCGCACGCTGCTCGGCAACCGGTCGATCGGCGAGCACGCGCGGATCACCGAGGCGAAGCGCACGGCGGTGGGCGAGCGGCTGGTCGTGGAGCTGCGCGGCAAGGGCGTGGACTGGATCCGCACCACGATCGAGCTGCACAACGGCGTGCCCAGGCTGGATCTGACCTATCAGCTCGCCAAGCAGGGCACCGCGGCCAAGGAGGCGGTGTTCCTCGCGTTCCCGTTCGCCGCGGGCAAGGCCACGGCCTGGGAGCTGACCGGCGGCGTCGGCGGCCCCGACGTGCCGCGGGTGCCGGGCTCGGCCGAGTACATGCTGCCGATCAGGCACTGGATCGCCTTCGAAGACCCCGGGCTGACCATCGCCTGGGCCACGCTGGAGGCGCCGCTGGTGCAGCTCGGCACCATCCACATGCCGTACGCGCCGTTCCCGCCGACGCTGGAGCAGGAGGACGGCACGGTCTACTCGTGGGCGCTCAACAACATCTGGGACACCAACTTCCCCGCGCAGCAGCAGGGCGAGACGACGTTCCGGTACGCGGTCACGTCCGAGAGCGGCGCGAACGGGCGGCGGCTCGGCGCGGCGGCGGCCGCGGGCCTGTGCGAGCCCTTCGTGGGCGCGCTGATCACCGGCGGCCCGCAGGCGTCGGAGACGTACGTGACAGTTGACCATCCCGACGTGCTGGTCACGTCGGTGGGCTGGGACGGCGTGCGGCTGCAGTCGCTGGCCGCCGAGCCGGTCGAGACGAAGGTGACGATGCCGGGACAGGAGCCGGTCGAGGTGCGGCTGCCCGCCTGCGGGGTGGCCGTGGTCAGGGGGACGCGTCAGTGAAGATCGTCGACATCCGGGCCACGACGGTGGCCGTGCCTCTGGAGGCGCCGCTGCGGCACAGCAACGGCGCGCACTGGGGGCGCTTCGTCCGGACGATCGTCGAGGTCGAGGCCGACAACGGGCTGGTCGGGCTGGGCGAGATGGGCGGCGGCGGGGAGAGCGCGGAGTCGGCGTTCCGCGCGCTGGTGCCGTACCTGAAGGGGCACGACCCGTTCCAGCTCGAAGCGCTGCGCTTCAAGGTCGCAAACCCGACGGCCTCGCTCTACAACAACCGCACGCAGCTCCTCGCCGCGATCGAGTTCGCCTGCCTCGACCTGGTCGGGCAGCGGCTCGGGGTGCCGGTCTGCGACCTGCTCGGCGGGCGTATCAGAGACCGGGTGCCGTTCGCGTCGTACCTGTTCTTCCGGTACGCCTCCGACGCCCACGCCGAGATCCGCACCCCTGACCAGCTCGTGGAGCACACGAGGCGGCTGAAGGAGCGGCACGGGTTCACCGTGCACAAGCTCAAGGGCGGCGTGTTCCCGCCGGACTACGAGCTGGAGTGCTACCGCGCGCTGGCCGAGACCTTCCCCGGCGACCGGCTCAGGTACGACCCCAACGCGGTGCTGTCGGTGGCCGAGGGCCTGCGCTTCGGCAAGGCCATCGAGGGCCTGAACAACGACTACCTGGAGGACCCGGTCTGGGGGCTCGAAGGGCTGCGGGCCGTGCGCGAGCGGGTGAGCGTGCCGCTGGCGACGAACACGGTCGTGGTGAACTTCGAGCAGCTCGCCTCCAACGTGCTGCGCAGGAGCGCCGACGTGGTGCTGCTGGACACGACGTTCTGGGGCGGCATCAGGCCGTGCGTGAAGGCGGCGGGGGTGTGCGAGACGTTCCAGATCGGGGTGGCCGTGCACTCCTCGGGTGAGCTGGGCATCCAGCTCGCGACGATGCTGCACCTGGGCGCGGTGCTGCCGAACCTCACGTACGCGGCCGACGCCCACTACCACCAGCTCAGGGACGACGTGATCGAGGGTGGGAGGATGGCGTACTCGGAGGGCGCCATCGCCGTGCCGGACGGCCCGGGTCTGGGGGTGCGGCTCGACCGCGACAAGGTGGAGCGGTACGCCGAGCTCTACCGCGAGCTGGGCGGCTACCCCTACGACCGCGACCCCGGGCGTCCCGGCTGGTACGCCACGGTCCCCAACGAGAGGTTCGCGGACCCGACGGTGGAAATCGCACCATAATGGGGCGATATGTCTGAAGAGTCGAAGCCTGCCGCCCCCGCCGACAACCTCGTCACCTCCTCCCACACGCTGCCGACCGGCGAGTCGTACACCGCCACCGCCGGCACGCTGGTGCTGCGCGAGGAGGTGACCACCGACGGCACGTTCGAGGGCCTGCGCCCCAAGGCCGAGGTGTTCGTCACCGCCTACACCCTCGACGGCGCCGACCCCGGCAGCAGGCCGGTGACCTTCGCCTTCAACGGCGGGCCCGGCTCGTCCAGCGTGTGGCTGCACCTGGGCGTGCTCGGGCCGCGCAGGGTCGTCATGGGCGACGCCGGTGCGCTGCTGCCGCCCCCGTACGGGCTGGTGGACAACGAGGAGAGCCTGCTGCGGGTGAGCGACCTGGTCTTCATCGACCCGGTCTCCACCGGCTACTCGCGGGCCGCCCAGGGGGAGAAGGCGGAGCCGTACCACGGCTTCACCGGAGACCTGGAGTCGGTCGGCGAGGTGATCAGGCTCTGGACCACCAGGAACGCGCGGTGGATGTCGCCGAAGTTCCTGGCCGGCGAGTCGTACGGCACCGTGCGGGCCGCCGGTCTCGCCGAGCACCTGCAGTCGCGCTACGGCATGTACCTCAACGGCGTCATCCTGATCTCCTCGGTGCTCGACTTCATCACCGGCGAGTTCAACGACGGCAACGACCTGGCCTACGCGCTCTACCTGCCGACGTACGCGGCCATCGCCCACTACCACGGCCTGCACGGCGACCGGCCGCTCGCCGACGTGCTGCGCGAGGCCGAGGAGTACGCCGACCGCGACTACCTGTGGGTGCTGGCCCGCGGCAACCGGCTCACCCCGGAGGAGCGCGCCGCCGCGGTCGCCAAGATCGCCCGGCTGACCGGGCTGAGCGAGGACTACGTCGACCGGGTGAACCTGCGCATCGAGCACATCAGGTTCTTCACCGAGGTGCTGCGCCACCGGCGGCAGGTCGTCGGCAGGCTCGACGGCCGCTTCACCGGCTGGGACCCCGACGCCGGCCGCGAGCACTTCGCCGCCGACCCCAGCATGGACGCGATCATGGGTCCTTACAGCGCGGCGCTCAACCACTACCTGCGCACCGAGCTGGGCTACGCCAGCGACCTGCCGTACGAGGTGCTCACCTCGCGGGTGCGGCCGTGGTCGTACAAGGAGTTCGAAAACGCGCACGTGCAGGTGGTCTCCCGGCTCGGGGCGGCCATGCGGGCCAACCCGCACCTGCGCGTCCACGTGGCCTGCGGCTACCACGACGGCGCCACCCCGTACTACGCCGCCGAGCACACCTTCGCCCACCTGCCCGTGCCGCCCGAGCTGACCGGCAACATCGAGTTCAAGTACTACGAGGCCGGCCACATGATGTACGTGCACGAGCCCAGCAGGCTCGCCCAGTCAGCCGACCTCGCGGCGTTCGTCCTCGGCGAGCAGGCGTGAGGCCTTCGCCAGGCGCTGCTCCAGGTTCTGGCGGAGGGCGGCGAACCTGTCGGGGTTGTCGCGGATGAGGGCCCGCTGCAGCTCGGCATCGGCCGCGTACCAGGCCGCGACCAGGCCCGACGCCCACTTGCACCGGGTGTCGGCGGTCGCGGTGCGCCGCTCCTCGTCCGTCACCGCCGTGGGCTCGTCGAGGTTCCAGCGGCTGTCGCCGATGGCCGCCTCGGGCGACGGATAGGAGTGGCCGGCCTGCTTCATGCACGACTGCCAGCGCTTGACCGCCGCCGTCACCGACGGGTGCTTGGCGGCCTGTTCGAGCGTGAGCGAGTCCTGCAGCGCGAGCCACGGCCAGTCCGCCTTGCGCGCGCCCTCCTCCAGGGCGAGCGTGGCGCGGTCGAGGCAGCCGCGGTCGGCCGCGGTGCCGTACAGGCGGTGCCGGGCGCGTTTGGGCAGCTTGCCAGGCCCAGGCGCCGGTCGTGTCGGGAGACGGCGGCCTGGCCAGGTGATAGCCGTGCGTCTTGGCCGCGTCCGGGTCGGCGACGCCGTAGCGGCGGGAGTTGCCGGGATCGATCGCGGCGATCTGCGCCGCGCTCTCGGCGGGTGGGTCGATGGTGATGCCCTGCTTGCGCATG
Source organism: Nonomuraea fastidiosa (assembly GCF_042751225.1). Classification (NCBI taxonomy): domain Bacteria; kingdom Bacillati; phylum Actinomycetota; class Actinomycetes; order Streptosporangiales; family Streptosporangiaceae; genus Nonomuraea; species Nonomuraea fastidiosa. Next base: position 2,777,473 of record NZ_CP170570.1, on the reverse strand, counting down.
CACCTGACGACGAGACGGTTGTGGGCGTTGCCCAGCGTGGCCCGCTGCTCGGGAGTGGTCTTGTACGCGTCGAACGGGAGCACCAGGTGCGACACCGAGGTGACGCCCTTGGCGGGCGCGGGCGGTGCCGCCGGCTTCTCGACGCCGCAGGCCGCGGCGGCCGTCGCCAGCACCAGCGTGCTCGCGAGGAGTCCGCGGCAGCCGGTTTCCGAGGGCCAAGCCCGGAAACCGGCACTCCCTGTCTTACTCAGCGGCACCAGATGTCGATCGCGCTGGCGCGGTCGTTGCCGATGGCGTTGTTCGCCAGGTAACCGTCGTTCGAGTTGTGGGTGAACGTGCTGTGCGCGCCGGTGTAGCCGGGGTGCTGCCACAGCGTGGCGCTGCAGCCGATGCGGTTGCGAATCGAGCTGGTGTCGTTGTCCATGCTCGTCCAGGAGTTGCTGAAGTCCCAGTTGAGCCAGTTGTTGTCGGCGAAGTTGGAGTCGTCAGAGACGAAGTCCCGCCAGTGGTCGACCTGGCCGCGGTTGTAGTCGTAGCCCGCGTACAGGCAGACGCGACCGCCGTAGCAGGTCGAGCGGGGGCTGGCCGCCGCCGCGGCGGCCGGGGCGACCACGGTGAACAGCGTGGCCGCGGCGATGAGACCGGCGGCCTTCTTGGTGAGCCTCACAGGTTTCTCTCCGATCAGTGAGTCGTTTTCGGCCTGGAACCCGACAGGCGGCGAATCGCCCGCGAGCCGCGTTGACCCCCGCGCGATCGCTTGAAGGCTCCGCGCCCGTGCAGGGTCGCGGGCCCGGCCCGCCGCACTCACTGCTATCAAGGCCCCGCACAACGCTTTCACGGCGTTGGCAGAAGACTTGGCCCTCGTGGAGGAACCCGTGGCCTGCGCTCGACCTATTCGGGAAGCGTCGGCTACTGGGCCGGCTACTCGGGGAGGCTACTCGGGCCGGCTACTCGGGGAGGCCGGCTACTCGGGGAGCGCTGCCGGGTTCTGCGCGAGCAGCCCGCCGTCCACCCGGTGCTCCGCGCCGGTCACGAACGACGAGCGCGGCCCCGCCAGGAACGCCACCACCTCGGCCACCTCCTCAGGACGGCCCACCCGGCCCAGCGGGTGGCTCTTGCCCCACTGCGCGACCTGCTCCTCCTGCGACAGCTCGCCCCGCCACAGGTCGGCCGCCCAGCGCAGCATCGGCGTGTCCACCGAGCCGGGGCAGACCGCGTTCACCCGGACGCCGTCGCGGGCGTGGTCCAGCGCCATGGCCTTGACCAGCCCGTTCAGCGCGGCCTTGCTCGCCGTGTACGCCGCCACCTGCGCCTGCGAGGCGAACGCCTGCACCGACGACACCACCACGATCGACCCGCCGCCCCTCGCGCGGAGCTGCGGCATCGCGGCCTTGCAGGTCAGGTAGACGCCCTTGAGGTTGATGTCGAGGACCTCGTCCCAGACCTCCTCTGGGGTGTCCTCGACCGTGCCGTAGCGCTGCACGCCCGCGCAGGTGACCACGATGTCGAGACCGCCGTACCTGGAGACCGCGAGGTCCACCAGGCCGCGCATGTCATCGGCGCTGCGCACGTCGGCGACCCGGCCGGTGACGCGCTCGCCGTCCCGCTCGGCCTCCTTGTCCACGCCGCAGTACACCACCGACGCGCCGCCGGCCGCGAGCCGCTCGACCACCGCCCGCCCGATGCCCATCGAACCGCCGGTGACCAGCGCCACCTTGCCGTCGAACTCGCTCATGCCACGACCTCCGCGCGCAACCTCAGCACCTTCGTCTCGTACGGCTCCAGCACCAGGGCCGTGCCGTTCTCCACGGCGGTGGCCAGGCCGTTGGTCGGCATGCCGGCGAACGGCTCGAGGCCGACCGTGTACGCCTCACCCCACCAGGGGTACCCGGTGGTGGCCCCGAACTCCTGCCACATCCACAAGTACGGCAGGAGCGCGGCGTCCCACTCCACCCGGAAGCCGATCTCACCGGTGATCTCGTACCAGCCTTCGGAGAAGCCGGTCAGGTAGACGATGTCGCTCGGCGTGCCGGGCTCGGGCACCACGCTCAGGTCCAGGTCGCCGCCGCCCTCGGCGGGCACGACCGGCCACTGCCACGGCCCGCCGGGCTTGACCCGCCGGCCGCCGGGCGCGATCGGGACGTCGTGCGGGATCACGGTGACGCCGTCGGGCAGCCGGATCCGCGCTCCCGGGTGCAGGAACGGCCGGCCGAACACGATGTGCTGGCCCCACATGGCGTGCAACCGCTGCCCCGACTCGTTGGTGGCGGACGCCTCGATCTCCAGCGCGGCCGCGCCGTACCGCAGCCGCAGCACCTTCTCCATCCGGTACGGCAGCCGCCGCGTCCGCACGCCGAGCCGTACCGCGACCTCCTCGGGGGAGTCGGCGACCACCTCGCACTCCCAGGGCAGCGCGAACACCTCGCCGTGCTGGGCCAGCCGCGCGCCCCGGTACTCGCTGGGCGCGCCGCCGTTGGGGAAGACGTCCTGCCAGCCGCCCTCGTAGTAGTCGGCGAACGGCGCGACGTCGTCGGGCGCGCCCTGAAAGTGCTCGCGCGGGTCGCGCAGGCCGCGCGGGGTGAGCCAGACGAGGTCGGTGTCGGTGGGCTTGTGCAGGAACTCGATGACGTCGCCGCCCTTGTCGGGCAGCACGGTCACGCGCAGCCGCTCGTTCTCCAGCGTGACCGCGCGCATTCCCTCGATCGTGCCCTGTCGCAGGCGGGCCGCCCAGTTGCGCCTCACGTGAACGTCACATCCAGGAATCGGGGGCGGTAGATGGAGACGTCGTCGTAGTGGTCGGTGTTGACGAAGCTGTTGACGTTGTACGACACCACGAGCCCCGGCCCGTCGATCTCCGGGTGGGCGTGGGCGTTGTAGGTGAAGATGTTCCCGCCGGTCTCGGGGGTCGTGTAGACGTGCTGCTTGCCGGTGAAGGGGCCGGCGGGGGAGCAGGCGGAGTACGCGACGATGGTGGGGTTGAGCGGCTCGGTCGTGTCATGCGTGATCAGGACATATCCCGATCCGACCTTGCTGACGCTGTACTCGTTCGCCACACCCTCCATGATCCGCGCGGAGTCGGCCTCGTCGGGCGACCAGCCGCCGTCGGCCGTGCGGTACTCCCACGGCCCGAGCAGGCTGTTCCCCTTGACCCTGGCGATGTGCATGTACTTAGGCGAGCCGTGGTCCTCGACCCCGTAGACGTAGGTGTAGCCGCCGTCCCTGAGGATGCCCGACGCCCAGGACACGCCGTTGCCGCTGGGCAGGTCGTGCACGCTCAGCGGGCGATCGAGCCGCCCAGGGGAGAAGCGCGCGACCACGTTGCGGTGCCAGCGCCAGTCCCAGGCGCCGGGGCCGAAGCGCTCGTACTCCTGGTAGGTGACCTCCACGACGCCGCCGGCCAGCGTCGCGTCGCCGGCCCAGTACCAGTGGTCCTCGTCGCGCGGCGGCATCACGGCCTTGGGCGCGTCCGGCGTGCCGCCGTGGATGGTGGACAGGCGGCCGTCGCGCTCGACGGCGAACGTGTTGTTGAGGAACACGGTCGTGCCGCCCTCCTCGACCACCGGCGGCCGGGTGCCGTCCGGGTTGACCTTGCCGAGGAACGTGTCGGAGAAGATCCACAGCTCGCGGCCGCCGGGCAGCTTCAGCGAGTAGGTGCCGTCGGCGCCCGTCCAGTCGTCCAGGCGGTTGTTGTCGTTGCCGTAGTTGGTGAACAGGCTGGTCAGGCGGAGGTTGGGGGTGGCGCCCGCGACCGTGGGCGCGCAGGCGGCGCTCGCCTTCGCGGTCTGTGCGGGGGCCTGCTGCTGTGCGGTGGGTACGGGTTTCGGCGGGGCGGCCCAGGCGGGCTGGGGTACGGCGGTGAAGCCGAGCAACGCGATGGCGAGGGGGGCGAGGGCTGAGCGGAATCGCGTCATGACCGGTCCTAGGGGGAGGGGAGTTCCCTACAGTTCTAGTCATTAGATCACTTGGTGTCCAGGGGTGAAGTGAGGTCTTCGGGCGGCCTGCTCTTGCGGTTTCATGCGGGTTTGCGGGCCGGAAAACCGAATGACCGCCTGGCTGCCCGGCCGCTACCCTGCCCGGGTGGGTCACGTGGAAGTAGCGCATCTGACGTACGTGCTGCCGGACGGGCGGCCGCTGCTCAACGACGTCTCCTTCCGCATCGGCGAGGGCGTCAAGGCGGCGCTCGTCGGCCCCAACGGCGCCGGCAAGACCACGCTCATGCGCCTCATCGCCGGCGACCTGCAGCCGGTCGAGGGCGGCGTGGCGAGCTCCGGTGGCCTGGGCGTGATGCGGCAGTTCATCGGCAGCGTGCGCGACGGCAGCACCGTACGCGACCTGCTGCTCGGCGTCGCGCCGCCGGCCGTGCGGGAGGCGGCGGAGCGGCTCGACGAGGCCGAGCTGGCCATGATGGAGCGCGACGACGAGAAGACCCAGCTCCGCTACGCCCAGGCCATCGGCGACTACACCGACGCGGGCGGCTACGACATCGAGGTGCTCTGGGACACCTGCACGGTCGCCGCGCTCGGCCTGCCGTACGAGCGGGTCAAATACCGCGACGTGGCCACGCTGTCGGGCGGCGAGCAAAAGCGCCTGGTCCTGGAGGCGCTGCTGCGCGGCCCCGACCAGACCCTGCTGCTCGACGAGCCCGACAACTACCTCGACGTGCCCGGCAAGGAGTGGCTGGAGCGGCAGCTCAAGGAGACGCCCAAGACCGTCCTGCTGGTCAGCCACGACCGGCAGCTCCTCGCCAACGCGGCCGAGCGCATCATCACCGTCGAGTCGGGCAACATCTGGATCCACGGCGGCGGCTTCGCCACGTACGCCGAGGCGCGCAAGGCCCGCAACGAGCGCCTCGACGAGCTGCGCAGGCGCTGGGACGAAGAGCACGCCAAGCTCAAGGCCCTGGTCAACATGCTCAAGAACAAGGCGCGCTACAACGACGGCATGGCGCCCGCGTACCACGCCGCCCAGACCAGGCTGCGCAAGTTCGAGGAGGCGGGGCCGCCCGAGGTCGCGCCGAGCGAGCAGCGCATCTCGATGCGGCTGCGCGGCGGGCGTACCGGCAAGCGCGCGGTGATCTGCGAGCAGCTCGAGCTGACCGGCCTGATGCGCCCGTTCGACCTGGAGGTCTGGTACTCCGAGCGGGTCGCCGTGCTCGGCTCCAACGGCTCCGGCAAGTCCCACTTCCTGCGCCTGCTGGCCGGCGAGCCGGTCGCGCACAAGGGCGTGGCCAGGCTGGGCGCGCGCGTGGTGCCCGGCCACTTCGCCCAGACCCACGCCCGTCCTGACCTGCTCGGCCGTACGCCGGTCGAGATCGTCATGACCGAGCACGGCAAGCTCAAGAACGAGGCGATGAAGGCGCTGGCCCGCTACGAGCTGGCAGGCCGCGTCGCCGAGCAGCGCTTCGAGACGCTGTCGGGCGGCCAGCAGGCCCGGCTGCAGATCCTGCTCCTGGAGCTGTCGGGCGCCACGCTGCTGCTGCTCGACGAGCCGACCGACAATCTCGACCTGGCCAGCGCCGAGGCGCTGCAGGCGGGACTCGACGCGTTCGAGGGCACGGTGCTCGCGGTCACCCACGACCGCTGGTTCGCCGCCGACTTCGACCGCTACCTCGTCTTCGGCTCCGACGGCACGGTCTACGAGTCGCCCGAGCCGGTCTGGGACGAGACCAGGGTGGTGCGCCCGCGCTGACCGCGCTGGACCAGGGGGCGGCAAAGAGTTGGTACGGCTGGCGCGTGTCCGGTGACGGGCGTGCCCATGACCGGGTTATCACGGCAAAGTGATCCCGCGTAGCCGAACCGTCAGCCTCCTCGCACTCGGGGCGATCTGCCTCGCCGGGTGCGCGAGCGAGGAACGTCCCGTCAAGCCGCAGCTCAAGCCGCTCGCGCTCAAAGAGCAGGTCTCGAACATCGTCAAGTCCGCCGACGGCTACGCCGTCAACTGGGCGGGCGTGCTGACCAACGCCAACCCGTGGCACTTCGGCGAGCACGTGGTGGCCACCATCGTCGGCCACGACGCCAAGGGCGCCGAGGTGCTGAAGCTGGACCAGCCGCTCGACGCGGTGCCGCCGGGCGGCTCGCTGGCGTTCACCGGGCAGGCGCCCACCTCGGTGAAGCCGGCGAAGGTGACGATCCAGTACCGCCCGGCGCAGTGGCGGCAGGCGGCGCGGATTCCTTCGGCGTTCCAGCGCTTCCCGATCAGCCGGGTGCAGACATTGCCGCAAAAAGACGGCTCTTACCTCATTACCGGATATGTCGATAATCCATATCAAATGCCGGTGAGCAGCCTGGTGGTGACCGCGATGTTGCGCGACAAATCCGGCAAGCTGCTCGGCGGCGGTGACACGTTCGTGGACGACGTGAAACCGGGCAGCCCGCCGCGTTTCGTGCTGTCGGTGCTCGGGCTGCCCAAGAACGCCAAGGTCGCCACGACCGAGGTCACCGCCAGGACCTGGGGGTCTACCGGGCGTCCGTACGAGGAGCTGGCGCTGGCCGGGGCGCGGCCGATGCACACCGTCAAGCCGACGACCGAGCCGTTCGCGGTGGACAGGAGCACTGCGGTCGTGTCCGAACTCAAGCAGTGATTTCCGCAAATTTCGGGCGGAAATGGCTTACAGCGGGAAATTTCCGTACGGGATTCCGCCCGCTCTCCGACAAGAACCGGCGATAAGCCCGGAAGTGGTGGAACTACTAGTTACGGATCCATTACCTTCGGTCACATGACTGACCGCGTCCTGGTGGAAGCACTCCGCGCCCGCGATCCAGGGGCGATCGCCGCGCTCTACGACGCGTACGCGGAGAGCGTCTACCGCTACTGCTGGTCCCTGCTGCTGAGCGCCGAGAGCGCTCAGGTGGCTCTCCGCGACACGCTGATCGCCGCCGAGGCGCACGCCGGCGCCCTGGCCGACCCCGACAGGCTCCGTACCTGGCTGCTCGCGCTGGCCAGGGCCGAGTGCCTGCGCCGCAGGGCCGCCGAATCGCCCGACGCCGGCGAGAGCCTCGCCGAGGCGCCGCAGCTCGACGACCCCGCCGACGCCGACCTGCGCGTCATGGCGTGGCACGCCGTACGCGGCCTGCCCGCGCCCGAACGCGAGGTGCTGGAGCTCGTCCACCGCCATCGGCTGCCCGGGCCCGAGCTCGCGCAGGTGCTCTCGCTGCCCATACGCCAGGTCGAGCTGCTGCACGAGCGGGCCCGCGAGAGCCTGGGCGACGCGATCACCGCCGAGGTGCTGGCGAGGAAGGGGCCCTACGACTGCCCCCGCCGGGCCCGCATCCTGTCCGGCTTCTCCGGCGAACTGACCGCCGAAATGCGCGAGCACCTGGTCCGCCACCTGCCGCGCTGCGAGGTCTGCTCGCCGCACCGGGGCCGCGAGGTCTCCGTCGCCAAGGTCTACGAGCTGCTGCCCGAGCCCGCGCTGCCCGAGACATTGCGCGTTCGGGTGATGAGCTGCTTCGCCGACCCCGAAATGCTGCCCTACCGCCGCTACGTCGCCCGCCGCACCGCCGTGCTCGGCGCCGCCGGGTTTCCCCTTCCCGCCGCGCACCACGTTCGGCGGTGGCCTCAGGCGGTGGCGGGCGCGCTGGCGGCGGTCGCGACCGTGGTGGCGATAGCGGTCATCTTCCAGCACATCGGACGCGAGAACGGCGGCGTGACCGGCGTCGCCACGGCCGCCTTCCCCGCCACCGGCGAGCCGCCCGGCATCCGCCTGCCCTGGCAGGCCGACCCCGAGGACGTACCGCTGGCCGTCATGCCCATCCTCGACGGCACCGCCACGCACCCCCTCGGCGTCACCGGCTCGCCCATCCAACCGCCCCCCGCCGTTCCGATGACCACCACCCCGACCACGCACCCGGTGCCGTCATCCCCCCATGGCGAGCCCGCACCGCCGTCGGAGCATCCGGTCCCACAGCCGACCAGCCCCGCCTCACCTCCCGTAACGCTCCCGCCCCAGCCCCCGACCCACCTCACCCCACCCGCGGGCTCTCCGTCCACGCAGCCTTCGCAGAACCAGCCGACGAGACACCCCCACACAAAGCACCCCCACACGCAGCACCCCCACACGCAGCACCCCCACACCGAACGCCCGCACACCAAGCACCCACCCCGCCCTCACCCATGGCCACCTCACACCCGTACTCCCACCCCGACTCCCACAGCGACCGTCACGGAGACGCCCACGCAAACCCCCACACCCCCTCCGATCACCCCCACTGAGGCCCCGGCCATCACCGCCACACCGGATAACCGCAGCTGACCCTGCGCCTGCGCCTGTGCACCCGCCGCCCGTGCGGCCTCACCCCTCGAAGGCTTCGCAGTCGCCTCCCGGGGCGTCGCTCGGCGCTTGGCGTTTCCCCGACCGGCCTGAGCCCGTTCGCTCCTCTCCGACCTCAGCTCCGTACGACCCGCGCCTTCGCGCGAAGGACCTCAGCCCCGTACGACCCGCGCCTTCGTGAAGGACCTCGGTCGCGCGCGGCCGAGTGGCGGTTCGCCTGCCCACCCCTTTCGCTGCCGACGCCGGCCCCGTGCCGTACGCAGGTCCGCACTCTCACGAAGAAGCTCGGCCGGCGCGTCCGGGGGCGGCTTGACCCCTCTCGCCAACCCCGGGCCCGCGCCGGCAGATCACCGTTTGGCCAGTGGTTCGGAAAGGGGCAGGTGAGGCTCGGTAGAGTCACGTTACGTGTGTTAACCCAGGGGAATCGTGCGCATAGAGTAACCAACGGTTTCAGGGGGACCTATGCGCGCATTCCGGGCCGGGCTCCTCGTTGCCTGCCTGCTCGCCACCTGTCCGCCGTGCCCGCCGGCCGTGGCCGAACCCAGAGGGCCGTCCGCCCGGGACGTCAAGAAGGCCCGCCAGCTCGTACGCCACCGCTCACACCAGCTCAGCAAGACCACGGCGGCCCTGGTCACCGCCCAGTCGCGGCTGGACCGGCTGGCGGCGGAGGTGGAGCGCCTGGTGGAGGCGTACAACGGGGAGATGGTCCGGCTGCACCGGGCCGAGCAGGCGCACCAGCAGGCCACGGCCCGGCTGGCGGCCGCTGACGCGGAGGTGGAGCGGGCCCGCCAGGACGTCGCGCTGCTCGCCGCCGAGAGCTACGGCGGTCTGGGGACGGTCAAGCCGTACATGGCCATGCTGGCCGACCGGGGCGGCACGGAGGGGTTCCTGCACCGGGCGAGCGTCCTCGGCTACCTGGAGGAGGAGCAGGCGGCCGTCATGCGGCGGCTGCGCGACGCCCAGGAGGTGGCCACGATCCTCAGGACGCAGGCCGCCCGCGCCCACGCCGAGCGGCTGGCGGCGGCGGAGAGCGTACGGAAAGCGAAGATCGCCGCCGAGAAGGCGGTGGCGCGGCAACGGCGCGAGACCAAAGAGCTGATGGCCCGCAAGACGACCCTGCAGCGCAAGGTGAACGCCGCCCGCGCCCGCGCCCGGCTGCTGGCCAGGCGGCGGAACGCGGCGCTGTCAGGGCTCGTCAGAGGTGGTTCGAGGCTGGGGGACGTGGCCGCGAACTGGGCGCTCACCCAGCTCGGCAAACCGTACGTGTGGGCCGCCGCGGGCCCCGACACCTATGACTGCTCGGGGCTGACGATGCGGGCCTGGGAGAAGGCGGGCGTGCGGCTCGACCACTGGACGGGCACCCAGTGGACCTCGGGCCCGCACGTGCCGCTCGACCAGCTGCGCCGCGGCGACCTGCTGTTCTTCGCCCACGTCAGCGGCGACCCCTCGACCATCCACCACGTCGGCATCTACGTCGGCCGCGGCCAGATGGTGCACGCGCCGCAGACCGGCGACGTCGTGCGGGTGGCCTCGATCTGGCGCGGGGACCTGGTGGGCGCCACCAGGCCCCGCTGATGAGGGTCAGTGGTGGCCTTGCTCCTTGGCCCGGCGGAACGAGCGCTCGATCTCGGCCTCGGCCTCGATGCGGCCCACCCAGTTGGCGCCTTCGACCGACTTGCCCGGCTCCAGGTCCTTATAGACCTCGAAGAAGTGCTGGATCTCCAGCCGGTCGAACTCCGAGACGTGGTGGATGTCCTGGATGTGATGCATGCGGGGGTCGGTGGACGGCACGCACAGCACCTTGTCGTCACCGCCCTTCTCGTCGGTCATCCGGAACATCCCCACCGCCCGGCACGTGATGTAGCACCCCGGGAACGTCGGCTCCTGGAGCAGCACCAGCGCGTCGAGCGGGTCGCCGTCCTCGCCGAGGGTGTTCTCGATGAAGCCGTAGTCGGCGGGGTACTGCGTGGAGGTGAACAGCAGCCGGTCAAGCCTGATCTTGCCGGTCTCGTGGTCCACTTCGTACTTGTTCCGTTGTCCCTTGGGAATCTCAACGACAACGTCGAACTCCACCGCGGTTCCTCCGCTCAGGCCCCCGGGCACCCCCGGCTGGGCGTTAATGTCTCGTAAGCGAACACAGGAGAGAGGGCAGGCGACGTGGCGCGGCGTGACCGGTTGGTGATGCTGACCACCCTCGCCGTGCTCCAGGTCCTGACGATCGTCATCGGCGTCTACGCGATAGCGACCGACTTCAACCTGAGCGCGCTGACGAGCGGGTCCGCTTCGACCGATCCGACGGCGTCGCCGGCGGAAGGCTCTCCACCCGTCCCCGTGGTCACCGCGGGGCCTGTGCTGGCCCAGCTTTCGGCGAAGTCAGGAGACGGACCTCTCCCGACTAAGGGTACTTTGACGAAGCAGTTGGCCAGCGCGCTGGGTGACGATGCGCTCGGCGAACGCGTGGGTGCGGCCGTCATCGACACCGCCACGGGCGAGCAGCTTTTCGCCTCCGGCGCCGACACTCCCATCACCCCCGCGTCCACCACCAAGGTCATCACCACTACGGCGGCCCTGGCCTCACTCGGGCCCGACGCCCGGCTGTCCACCCGCGTCGTCCAGGGGTCGAAGCCCGGCGCCATCGTCCTGGTCGGCGGCGGCGACCCCCTGCTCGCCGGTCCCCGCGCCAAGCAATCCGGCTACCCCAAGCAGGCCAGCCTGAACACCCTCGCCGCCCGTACCGCCGCCACGCTCAAGGCGCAGGGTGTGCGCAAGGTCACGCTCTTCTACGACAGCACCCTGTTCACCGGCACCCCCAAGGCGCCCGGCTGGAAGCCCAACTACATCCCCGACGGCGAGGTCGCCCCCGTACACGCCCTCATGATCGACGAGGGCCGCCAGAACCCGGGCATGCGCGCCCCCCGGGTACAGAACCCGCCCCAGTACGCCGCCGACGCCTTCCGCGGGCTCCTCGCCAGGCACGGCATCTCGGTCGCCAAGTCCGTACGCCCGGCGAAAGCCCCCGCGGGCGCCGCCGAGCTGGGCCGCGTCGACTCCGCGCCCCTCTACGCGCTCGTCGAGCACACGCTCACCCGCAGCGACAACGACCTCGCAGAGGCCCTCATGCGGCACGTCGCCATCAAGGAGGGCCAGGAGGCGTCGTTCGCCGGCGGCGCCAAGGCCGTGCTCGCCGTGCTCCAGCGCCTCGGGATCGCCCAGAACGTCTCGCTCTCCGACGGCAGCGGCCTGTCCATCCGCAACCGCATCAGCCCCAACGCCCTCGCCAAGGCCATCGCCCTGGCCGGCTCGCCCCAGCACCCCGAGCTGCGCGCCGTCACCACCGGCATGCCCATCGCCGGCTTCTCCGGTACGCTCGGCAACGGCCGGCGCTTCGTCGACAGCCGCAGCAAGGACCAGGTCGGGCTCGTACGCGCCAAGACCGGCACGCTCAACCACGTCAACACCCTGGCCGGGCTCGCCACCACCAAGGACGGGCGGCTGGTCACCTACGCCTTCATGGCCGACCAGGTGCCGGTCAACGCCGAGCCCGTGCTCGACCGGCTGGCGGCCATCGTCGCACGTTCCTGAGCCGGTCCTTCGCACGTTCCTGAGCCGGTCCTTCGCGGGGCGGACGAGAAACACGTACCGTGGACGTTATGCAGGTGATCGACTGGGATCTGGCCGTCACGACCGGCACGCGCCTCGTGCGCCCCGGCCCTCAAGTGAGCCGGGAGGAGGCCAGGCAGGCCGTCACCGAGCTCCGCACCCTGTCGCGCGAGGCCGAAGGCCACGTCCGGCAGTTCACCAAGATCCACACGGAGACCGCGCCACGACCGGCGACCATCGTCGACCGGCCCGGCTGGATCAGGGCCAACGTCGAAGGCTTCCGTGTGGTGCTCGAGCCGCTGACCCAGCGCATGGGCAACTCCGAGAACCAGCCGCCGGCCATCGTCAGCGCCGTCGGCTCCCGCATCACGGGCGTCGAGGTCGGGGCGGTCCTCGCCTTCCTCGCCTCCCGCGTGCTCGGGCAGTACGAGCTGTTCCTGCCGCCCGACCCCACCGGGCAGGAGCCCGCGGGGCGGCTCACGCTCGTCGCGCCCAACATCGTCCACGCCGAGCGCGAGATGGGCGTCAACCCCCACGACTTCCGCCTGTGGGTGTGCCTGCACGAAGAGACCCACCGCGTGCAGTTCACCGGCGTGCCCTGGTTGCGCGAATACGTGCGCTCGCAGATGACGGAGTTCCTGCTCGCCTCCGACCTCGACCTGCCCACGCTGCTCGAACGCCTCCGCAACGCCGCCGACACCGTGGCCGACGTCGTACGCGGCGGCGAGGGCAACCTCATCGACGCCATCCAGTCGCCGGGGCAGAAGGAGATCCTCGACCGGCTCACGGCCGTGATGACCCTCGTGGAGGGGCACGGCGACTACGTCATGGACGCGGTCGGGCCGTCCGTGGTGCCGTCGGTGGCCGAGATCCGCTCGAAGTTCGCGCAGCGCCGCGAGGGCGGCTCCCGCCTCGACCGCACCGTCCGGCGGCTGCTGGGGATCGAGGTCAAAATGAAGCAGTACGCGGAGGGCTCCGCCTTCGTCCGTACTGTGGTGGACCGGGTGGGGATGGACGGCTTCAACAAGGTCTGGACGTCCCCCGAAACCCTTCCGACCACCCCGGAGATCGCCGACCCCACGGCCTGGATCAACCGCGTGATAGGCACCGACACCCCGGCCCTTCCCGCCTGACCCGGGGCTCGCCCGCCTCAGTGGAGGAAAACGCCTGCGGCTTGCGGGCGGTGACCCGCACAGGGGAGGCGGTACGCGGGCTTCCGCGGTGACACCTTCGGGCTGGAGCGGCGACGGCTTCGGCAGCTGAGTCGCCGTCGGGCACGCACGCTTTGGGCTCGCTCTGCTCCGTCAGGGCTGACCCATCCGAGCGCCGCGCGCGGGGCGGGAGAATGGGGGCGTGGGTCCGCATCCGGCTGTTGCCGACGTTCGCAGGGCCGTGCGGGAGGCGTTGGCCGATGTGCCGCACGGCGCGCTGGTTCTCGTGGCCTGTAGCGGCGGGGCCGACTCGCTGGCGCTGGCGGCGGCGACGGGGTTCGTGGCGCCGCGCATGAAGCTGAGAGCCGGGCTGGTGACCGTTGATCATCAGCTCCAGGAAGGCTCGGGAGAGCGGGCCGCGGAGGTGGTGGCGCTCGGCGCGAAGCTGGGGCTGGAGCCGGCGGAGGCGATCGCCGTGACGGTCGGTACGAACGGCGGCCCGGAGGCGGCGGCCAGGGAGGCGAGGTACGCGGCGCTGGCGGAGGCGGCCGACCGGCTGGCGGCGGAGGCGGTGCTGCTCGGCCACACCCGCGACGACCAGGCGGAGACGGTGCTGCTGGGCCTGGCCAGGGGCAGCGGTACGCGCAGCCTGTCGGGGATGGCGGCCGTGACGGGACGCTACCGCCGCCCGTTCCTGGGCATCCCGCGGAAAACGACGAGAGCTGCCTGCGAGGCGCTCGGCCTGACCCCCTGGGACGACCCGCACAACGAGGATCCCAGGTTCACGAGGGTGCGGGTCCGCAGGAGGGTGCTGCCGGTCCTGGAGGAGGAGCTGGGCCCGGGGGTGGCGGAGGCGCTCGCGCGGACGGCCGCGCTGGCCCGGGAGGACGCGGACGCGCTCGACGCGTGGGCGGACACGGCGTACGGAAATTGCGCTCTTAGCGATATCGGCGGGTCGGTACGGCTGGAGGTGGCGGAGCTGGAGAAGCTGCCCGACGCCGTCAGGCGGCGGGTGGTGCGCAGGGCGGCGATCGCGGCGGGAGCGCCGTCCGGCGCGCTTTCGGCCACCCACGTGCTGGCCGTGGACCGGCTCATCACGCACTGGCGCGGGCAGAAAGCGGTGGACCTGCCCGGGGGTCTGTCGGCCGTGCGGCGGTATGGCACCCTGATATTCGCCATCAGTCCCATCCCGTAAGGAACCACAGGTGGACGCTGCCGACATGGGCAATGACCTGGAAAAGGTACTCATTCCCGAGGACGAGCTCCAGGCGAAGATCAAAGAACTCGCGGCCCGCATAGATGAGGATTACGCGGGCAAGGAAGTGCTGCTCGTTGGCGTGCTCAAGGGCGCGGTCATGGTCATGGCCGACCTGGCCAGAGCGTTGCACGTGCCGGTGCAGATGGACTGGATGGCGGTGTCGTCGTACGGGGCGGGCACCAAGTCGTCCGGCGTCGTACGCGTGCTGAAAGACCTTGACACTGACATCATGAACCGCCATGTGCTGATCGTCGAGGACATCATCGACTCGGGCCTGACCCTGCACTGGCTGCTGGAAAACCTGAAGTCGCGCAATCCGGCGTCGCTGGAGATCTGCGCCGCGCTGCGGAAACCCGACGCGGTCAAGGTGCCGATCGACGTCAAATACGTCGGCTTCGACATTCCCAGCGAGTTCGTCATCGGTTATGGGCTCGACTACGCGGAGCGATACCGCAACCTGCCGTTCATCGGCACCCTCGCTCCGCACGTATATCGATAACGGATAGGGCCCTCCGTTCCGGCAATGGCCGGGAACATGGCGCAACCTGACGTACGTTGATAGGGCAAGGCCGGTGTAGCGGGCGGGGTCCCTCCGTGCGCTTCGCCGGTGTACCTTCAGACTCCGGGAGGGTGACCCCGTGTCCCCTTCGGGTAGTCAGAAGTCGCGGTGTCGGATGCCGCGGCCCCGGGCGTGCCCGGGGTTCCAGGCCATGGTCAGGAAGGGACGGGCCCGCAAGGGGTTCCGCATCGGATGGATCTCAAGCGATTTACACGTGGGCCACTGCTGTGGATCCTGGGCATCGTCGTGCTGCTCCTCCTCGTCACCCAGCTCTGGAGTGGCGGTGGAAATTACAAGTCGGCCGACACGTCCTTGGTTCTTCAGCAGATTCGCGCCGGAAACGTCAGCAACGCCAAGATCGTCGACAAGGACAACCGGATCGAGGTGAAGCTCATCAACCCGGTCGCGGTTGAGCCGGGCGGCACTCCGACCAACCTCATCCAGTCCGACTGGGTCACCGGCTACGGCAGCAAGCTGACCGACGAGCTGCAGGCCCAGGTCGACGCCGGCAAGACCAAGAGCTTCACGACCGAGGTGCCGCAGGAGAACGTCCTGCTGAGCCTGCTGGTCAGCTTCCTGCCGATCGTCATCATCGTGCTGATCTTCCTGTTCATCATGAACCAGATGCAGGGCGGCGGCTCGCGGGTGATGAACTTCGGCAAGTCGAAGGCGAAGCTCATCACGAAAGACACCCCCAAGACCACGTTCGCCGATGTCGCGGGTGCGGATGAGGCCATCGAGGAGCTGCAGGAGATCAAGGAGTTCCTGCAGGCCCCGGCGAAGTTCCAGGCGATCGGCGCCAAGATCCCCAAGGGCGTGCTGCTCTACGGCCCGCCCGGCACCGGTAAGACCCTGCTGGCCCGCGCGGTCGCCGGTGAGGCCGGGGTGCCGTTCTACTCGATCTCGGGTTCCGACTTCGTCGAGATGTTCGTCGGTGTCGGCGCCTCCCGCGTGCGCGACCTGTTCGAGCAGGCGAAGGCCAACGCCCCCGCGATCATCTTCATCGACGAGATCGACGCCGTCGGCCGCCACCGCGGCGCCGGCCTGGGCGGCGGTCACGACGAGCGCGAGCAGACGCTCAACCAGCTCCTCGTCGAGATGGACGGCTTCGACGTCAAGGGCGGCGTGATCCTCATCGCCGCGACCAACAGGCCCGACATCCTCGACCCCGCGCTGCTGCGTCCCGGCCGTTTCGACCGGCAGGTCACGGTCGACCGCCCCGACCTGGAGGGCCGCAAGGGCATCCTCAAGGTCCACGGCCGCGGCAAGCCGTTCGCGCCCGACGTCGACCTCGACGTCATCGCGCGCCGCACGCCCGGGTTCACCGGCGCCGACCTGGCCAACGTGATCAACGAGGCGGCCCTGCTCACCGCACGGGCCGACCAGAAGCTGATCACGATGGACGTCCTCGAGGAGTCGATCGACCGCGTCATGGCAGGGCCCGAGCGTAAGAGCCGGGTCATGTCCGACAAGGAAAAGAAGATGATCGCCTACCACGAGGGCGGTCACGCGCTGGTGGCGCACGCGCTGCCCAACTCCGACCCGGTGCACAAGATCACGATCCTGTCCCGCGGCCGGGCGCTCGGTTACACGATGACGCTGCCGATGGAGGACAAGTTCCTGGCCACCAGGTCGGAGATGATGGACCAGCTCGCGATGCTGCTGGGCGGCCGCGCGGCGGAGGAGCTCGTCTTCCACGAGCCCACCACCGGCGCCTCCAACGACATCGAGAAGGCCACGGCCGTCGCCCGCCGCATGGTGACCGAGTACGGCATGAGCGAGCAGCTCGGCGCCCGTAAGTTCGGCACCGGCCAGGCGGAGGTGTTCCTGGGCCGCGAGATGGGCCACGAGCGCGACTACTCCGAGAAGATCGCCTCCACGATCGACGAGGAGGTCCGCCGGATGATCGAGACGGCGCACGACCAGGCGTGGGACATCCTGGTCGAATACCGCGACGTGCTCGACAACCTGGTGCTGGAGCTCATGGAGAAGGAGACCCTCTCCCGTGAGCAGGTGCTGGAGATCTTCGCCCCCGTGGTGGTCAAGGAGCACCGCCCGTCCTACGCCGGCTACGGCAAGCGGCTGCCCTCCGACCGGCCGCCCATCCTGACCCCGAAGGAGCAGTCGGCCAACGGCTCGCTCACCACGGGCGGTCAGAAGGACGCGCTGCCCTCGGGGGACAGTACGTCGTGACGCAGCACGCCGTTGACCTCGGGCGGATCGAGAAGGCCGTTCGGGAGATCCTCTACGCCATCGGCGAGGACCCCGACCGCGACGGCCTGATCGAGACGCCCGCCAGGGTCGCCCGCGCGATGGCCGAGCAGTATTCCGGGCTCGGCCAGACGCCGGAGGACGTGCTCAACAAGGTGTTCGACGTCGATCACGACGAGATGGTGCTCGTACGCGACATCGAGGTCTACTCGACCTGCGAGCACCACCTCGTCCCGTTCCACGGCCTGGCCCACGTCGGCTACATCCCCAACGAGAAGGGCCAGGTCACGGGGCTGTCGAAGCTGGCCAGGCTGGTCGACGTGTTCGCCCGCAGGCCGCAGGTGCAGGAGCGGATGACCTCGCAGATCGCCGACGCGCTCATGCGGGTGCTGGAGCCGCGCGGGGTCATCGTGGTCGTGGAGTGCGAGCACCTGTGCATGACGATGCGCGGCGTGCGCAAGCCGGGCGCCAAGACCGTCACATCGGCCGTGCGCGGCGACTTCCGTACCAGTGACAAGACCCGGTCCGAGGCCATGGCGCTCATCCTTGGGCGCTGATCTGCTCGCGCGCGGCGAACGAGGTACCCACGATGTCAGCAGGTGCGAAGAAGCGCCTAGGCTTGGCCCATGACTAGCGTGCCCATCAGCGTGCCGGGAGGTGCGGAGCGGTGCCTCGTCATGGGTGTGGTCAACGTGACGCCCGACTCCTTCTCCGACGGCGGCAAGTGGTTCGACCCTGACGCCGCCATCCAGCACGGCTTCGACCTGGTGCGCGAGGGCGCCGACATCGTCGACGTGGGCGGCGAGTCCACCCGTCCGGGCGCGGCCAGGGTGTCGCAGGAGGAGGAGCTGGCCCGGGTGGTCCCGGTGATCCGGGAGCTGGCCGCCGGCGGGGTGGTGGTCAGCGTCGACACCATGCGCGCCGAGGTCGCGAAGGCGGCCGTGGAGGCGGGGGCGCGGCTGGTCAACGACGTGAGCGGCGGCCTCGCCGACCCGGAGATGCCGCGCGTGGTGGCCGCGACCGGCGTCGCCTACGTGGTCATGCACTGGCGTGGCCACAGCCATGACATGGACAGCCGCGCCATCTACACCGACGTGGTGACGGAGGTGCGCGAAGAGCTGAGCAAGCGGGTCGATCTGGTGCTGGCCGAGGGCGTGACGGAGGAGCAGATCGTGCTCGACCCGGGTCTCGGGTTCGCCAAGAACGCCGAGCACAACTGGGCGCTGCTGGCCGGCATCCCGCACCTGGCCGAGCTGGGTTTCCCGCTGCTCATCGGGGCTTCACGCAAGCGGTTCCTGGGGCGCCTGCTGGCCGATCCCGACGGCACGCCCAGGCCGTTCAGCCGCTGCGACGACGCCACGCTGGCAGTGACCGCGCTGGCCGCCCAGGCCGGAGCCTGGTGCGTACGCGTGCACGAGGTAGGTCCCAACGCCGATGCCGTGCGCGTGGCCGCCGCATGGAAGAGAGCCGGAGCAGGCACATGAGCAGCGTCGACACCGCCGCCGTCGAGACGGTCAACCAGGAGTTCTACGCCGCCATCGAAAGCGGCGACCTGGACAAGATGACCGAGATCTGGGCCGAGGACACCGCCGACGACCAGGTGAGCTGCGTCCACCCGGGCTGGACCCTGCTGACGGGCCGGTCCGAGGTGCTGCGGTCGTGGGCCCTGATCATGGCCAACACCACCTACATCCAGTTCGTGCTGACCGACGTCAACACCACCGTGCTGGGCGATGTGGCCGTCCTGACCTGCGTGGAGAACATCCTGACCGCGGGAGAGGAGGGCGAGGCGAGCTTCGCCGCGGGCAAGGTGGTGGCGAGCAACGTCTACATCCGCACCCCGCAGGGCTGGCGGTTGTGGATGCACCACGGGTCGCCGGTGCTGCAGGCCGACGACGACGATGAGGAGGAAGGCGAGCTTGAGCGCTGACCGCATCACCCTCAAGGGCCTGCGCGCCAGGGGGAGGCACGGCGTGCTCGCTGCGGAGCGTGATTTGGGGCAGGAGTTCGTCGTGGACGCCACCCTGTACCTCGACACCGCGCCGGCGGCGGCGGGCGACGACCTCACCAAGACCGTTCACTACGGGGAGCTCGCGCAGGAGCTGGCCGCGGTGGTGGAGGGCGAGCCGGTCGCGCTGATCGAGACGCTCGCGCAGCGCCTGGCGGACGTGTGCCTGGCCAACGAGCTGGTGCACAAGGTCGAGGTGAGCGTGCACAAACCGGCGGCGCCGATCCCGCTGCCGTTCGACGACGTGATCGTGACCATCGAGCGGAGCCGCGCATGAAGGTGGTGCTCTCACTCGGCAGCAACCTGGGGCGCAGGTTCACGACCCTCCAGGGGGCGCTGGACACCCTGTTCGACGCCCCTGGGCTGGAGTTCGTCAAGGCGTCCCCGGTCTACGAGACCGACCCCGTGGGCGGCCCAGGCGGGCAGCGGCCGTACCTCAACGCGATCGTCATCGCGGAGACCACGCTGGAGCCGCGCACGCTCCTTGAGCGGGCGCTGAGCGTGGAGAACGCGTTCGGCCGCGAGCGCCTTGAGCGCTGGGGCCCGCGTACCCTCGACATCGACCTGATCGTGGTGGGCGACGTCGTCTCCGACGACCCCGAGCTGACGCTGCCGCATCCCCGGGCGCACGAGCGGGCGTTCGTGCTGGTGCCGTGGGCGGCCGCCGACCCCGAGGGGGAGCTGCCCGGCAAGGGCACGGTGGCCGGGCTGCTCGAAGGGCTCGATCGGCGGGGCGTGCGCCTGCGTGAGGATCTCAAGCTGCAGAGGCCCGATTGAAGCCAACGTCTCCTGGTCCCCTCGTCGGCATTTTGATCATCGTCGCCCTGGCGACCTGGGCGGCGATCATGATGGGCGACTACGGCGGGTGGCCGGTGCTGCCGTGGACCGCGATTCCCACGCTGCTGCTGCTGGCGCTCGGCGAGGGCTACAGCGGCTGGGCCACCAAGGCCAGGATCGCGCGCAAGCCCGGCACCAAGCCGGTCGAGCCGCTCGCGGTGGCCCGCCTTGCGGCGCTGGCCAAGGCGTCGGCGTACGCGGGCGCGGTCTTCGGCGGCATCTTCGCCGGCTTCGCGCTGCACACCGTGCAGCTCCTCGACCGCGAGACGCCGCGCGGTGAGTTCTTCATCGCGACGGGCTCGCTCGTGTCGTGCGTACTGCTCGTCTGCGCCGCGCTTTACCTGGAGCACTGCTGCAAGGTGCCGAAGAAGCCCGAGGACGAGCAGCCGCGCGACTAGCGCTCGCCGGGCTGGCCCTCCTCGATGGCCCGCTGCGCGGCGGCGAGGCGGTCGTGCCACATCTCGCGCTGCAGCAGGCGCAGCGCGCGGCGCAGCACGTCGCTGGGCCGCTCACCTTCCCGCAACGCGGTACGGATGATCCGCTCGTCTTCGGCGTTGGCCCGGAAGGCGATCTCAGCCATGCCTTGAGCTTATGGACCCGCCGACGGCCTTGTCCTGCGTTTGACGGACGGGCGCGCGGCGGCGGCCGAAGAGGTAGATGACGGGGGCGGTGCAGATCAGCGGGCCGATGACGGCGAGCGGGCGTTCGAGCCACCACACGAGGTCGGGCGGTATCCGGTCGCCGAGGGTACCGAACAGCCACCACGACAGGCCGAGCGAGATGGCCATGCCGGTGGTGTGGAAGAGGAACAGCGGCAGCGAGTAGCGGTTGATGAACTCGTTGAGCCGCCGCCAGCGCGGACGCTCCAGCACCCGCTCCATGGCGGGGCGCAGCACCTCGACCAGCCCGATCTGGAACAGCAGCAGCGCGACGATGACGAACGTGGGCGGCGCCATGTTCGACCACTTGTCGCCCGGCACGCCCACCATCGAGCCCGGGTAGATGCCGGAGTACACCAGCCCGAACAGCGCGAAGAAGCCGGTCCACAGCAGCGCGGCGTCGTAACGCCTGGGCAGCTCCACGACCCGGTCGTAGAAGAAGCCCGCCTGGTGCGCCAGCCCCCACACGACGATCATGTTGAGCCAGCCGACCCAGTCGAGGTCGTAGCGGAAGCGCAGCACGTCCACCACGAGGGCGGTGCCGCCGAGCCAGATCAGCGCGAGCACGTCGTAGCGGCGGTGCAGCCACAGCGCGACCGGCAGCAGCGCGATGAGCACGAGATAGACGGCGAGGAACCACAGCGGGCTGAGCACCAGCAGCACCACCCGCCACATCCAGTCCACTTCGAAGGTGTACGTCACCATCGCCCCGATGACGACCCACACCCCGGACAGAAACAGCGCGGGTAAGGCGAGCGCGCGGATGCGGCGCAGCACGAACGCGCCGATGCCGACGCCGCGCTCCTTGGCCCGGTGCCAGGACAGCAGGTGCACGTGGCCGCCGACGTAGAAGAACAGCGGCAGCACCTGCAGCAGCCAGGTGAGGATCCACAGGCCCGAGGTGAAGCCGAGCGGGCTGGTGGGTTCGGGGCCGGACGGCTTCCATTCGAGGATGGTGAACGCCCAGTGCCACACCACCACCACGACCAGGCTGATCGCGCGGAGCCAGTCGATGTACTTGTCGCGTTGCCGCCCTGTCACTGCCGCCCTGTCACTTGTCGATGTCACCCACGACGAAGAACATCGAGCCGAGGATGGCGACCATGTCGGCGACCACGTGTCCCGGCAGCATCTCCCTCAGCACCTGGATGTTGTTGTACGACGCCGAGCGCAGCTTGAGCCGCCACGGCGTCTTGTCGCCCCTCGAGACCAGGTAGTAGCCGTTGATGCCGAGCGGGTTCTCCGTCCACGCGTACGTGTGGCCCTCCGGCACCTTCAGCACCTTCGGCAGCCGCTGGTTGATCGGCCCCGGCGGCAGCTCGCGCAGCCGCTCGACGCACGCGTCCGCCAGGTCGAGCGAGACCTTGAGCTGGTCGAACAGCACCTCGAAGCGCGCGTGGCAGTCGCCCGCGCCGCGCGTGACGACCTTCACCGGCAGCTCGCCATAGGCCAGGTACGGATCGTCGCGCCGCAGGTCGAAGTCCACTCCGGAGGCGCGGGCGATGGGGCCGCTGACGCCGTACTGCATGATCTGCTCGCGCGTCAGCACCCCCACCCCCTTGGTACGGGCGATGAAGATCTCGTTGTGCAGGATGAGGTTCTCGATGTCCGGCACCCGGCGGCGGGTCTCGGCGACGGCCGCCGACACCCGATCCAGCCAGCCCAGCGGCAGGTCCTCCTTCAGGCCGCCGACCCGGTTGAACATGTAGTGCATGCGCCCGCCGGAGATCTCCTCCATGACCGCCTGGATGCGCTCACGCTCGTTGAACGCGTAGAACAGCGGCGTCATCGCGCCCAGCTCCAGCGGGTAGGAGCCGAGGAACATCAGGTGGTTGAGCACGCGGTTGAGCTCGGCCAGCAGCGTACGGGCCCAGACGGCGCGCACGGGCGGCTCCATGCCGAGCATGCGTTCGGCGGCGATGACCACGCCCAGCTCGTTCGCGAAGCCCGACAGCCAGTCGTGCCGGTTGGCGAGCATGATGATCTGACGGTAGTCGCGCACCTCGAACAGCTTCTCCGCGCCGCGGTGCATGTAGCCGACGATCGGCTCGGCGGCGGTGATGCGCTCGCCGTCGAGCGTCAGCCGCAGCCGCAGCACGCCGTGGGTGGACGGGTGCTGCGGACCGATGTTGAGGATCATGTCCTCGGTGGCCAGCTCTTTAGCTCCCGCGCCGATTCCGACCACACGTTCCGTCATACGGCCATGCTCCCACCGTCGTCACCGGTGATCCAGCAGGGGGGTTGGTCAAGAGATGGTATGCGATGGCATCCCGTAGGCGGACACGGGGAGGAATAGCTGGAACGGGGGAGAAGGACCATGAAGAGAGTTCTCTTCGATATCGCGGCCCTGATCGCGCGCATCGTGACCGGCGTGATCTTCGTCGCGCACGGATGGCAGAAGTGGCAGGGCGGGCACGCCGCGATCGCGGCGGGATTCGGCGAGATGGGCATCCCGATGCCCGAGCTTGCCGCGGGCTACGCCATGGTCGTCGAGCTCATCGGTGGGGTGCTGCTCATCCTCGGGGCGTTGGTCCGGCCGGTGGCGCTGCTGCTGCTGATCAACATGATCGGCGCGGTCGTCTTCGCGCACTCGGGCAAGGGCCTCTTCGTGGACGAAGGCGGCTGGGAGCTCGCGGGGGCGCTCGCCGCGCTCTGCCTGTTGTTCGTCGCGCTGGGCGGCGGGCGCATCGGCATCGACGGCATCTTCGGCCGCATGTGGCGCAAGCGGCACGAACGCGCGGACGAGGACTTGGCGTCCCAGCAGACGGGCCGGAGCGGCGCCACCTCTGCGGGCTATGGCGCGGGCGGGCCGACCACGCCCGCCAGGTCCGCCACCACCGAGCAGCCGGAGGTGCCTCGGCAGCAGACGGCGCCCCACCACGAGCCTGGTGGGTCCCGGCAGGACCGGGCGAGCCGGCTCAGCGACGACGACATGCGGGAGATCGACTCCCTGGTCGCCGACGAGCCGCCCCAGCACCGCAAGCCGCCGAACCGCTGACTCGCCGAACCGCCGACCTGCCGACCTGCCGACCCGGCGACCCGGCGACCCGGCGACCTGCCGAACCGCCTGACCCGGCGAACTACCGACCCGGCGACCCGCTGACCCGGTGGCCGCCGAGCCGCGCTTCCGGTCTGCGCGTCTGCGGGCTCACGTCCGGAATGAGCGCCCGAGAACCCGGGCGCACGGTCAGCGGGAGACCAGGTCGCGCAGGGCCGACACGAGCCGGTCCACGTGCTCCTGCGTGGTGCCGATGCCGATCGAGGCCCGTACGGCGGAGGCGGTGCCGTCCTCGCAGCCCCCGTCGGAGGCGCCCAGCAGGTGGCGGACGAACGGGTGCGCGCAGAACTTCCCGTCGCGCACCCCGATGCCGTACTCGCCGGACAGCACCTCGGCCACCTCCCGCGCCGAGTAGCCGTCCACGGTGAACGACACGATGCCGACCCGGGGGTGGTCGGGGCCCCACAGCGACAGCTCGCGCACCCCGTCGATCGAGGCCAGCCCGGCGCGCAGCCGGGCGAGCAGCCGCTCCTCCTCGCGGACCAGCTCCGTCCAGCCGGTCGCGGTCAGCGCGTCGCAGGCCGCGGCCAGCGCGATGGCGCCCAGCACGTTGGGGGTGCCGGCCTCGTGGCGCGGCTCGGGGTCGTCGTGCCACTCGACGCTCTCGCCGACCGAGCGCACCGCGCCGCCGCCCTTCAGGTACGGCTCGCCAGCGGCCAGCCAGTCCCGCCGCCCGACCAGCGCGCCCGCGCCGAACGGCGCGTACAGCTTGTGGCCTGAGAAGGCGATGTAGTCGAGGTCGAGCGCGGTGAGGTTGAGCTTCCTGTGCGGTACGTACTGCGCCGCGTCCACGAAGATCCGCGCGCCGTGCCGGTGCGCGATGTGGGCCAGGGCCGCGATGGGCCACAGCTCGCCGGTGACGTTGGATGCGGCGGTGACGACGAGCAGCTTGGGCCCGTCGATGGCGGCCAGCGTCTCGTCGGCGGCGCGGACCGCCTCGCCGGGGAAGGCGGGCGGCGCCAGCCGGACGGCGTTCGGCCAGGGCAGGAGCGAGGCGTGGTGCTCGGTGTCGAAGACGACCGTGGTGCAGCCCTCGGGCAGGCAGCCGGCCAGCAGGTTCGTGGCGTCGGTGGTGTTGCGGGTGAAGATCACCGCGTCGTCGGGGCGGGCGCCGACGAAGGCGCGTACGGTGTGGCGGGCCTGCTCGTAGCGGGCGGTGGTGAGCTGCGATGCGTAGCCCGCGCCGCGGTGGACGCTGGAGTAAGCCGGAAGCGCGGCGGTGACGGCGGCGCTGACCGGCTCGAGACAGGGGGCGCTGGCGGCGTAGTCGAGGTTGGCGTATCCGACCAGGCGGCCGCCCTTGACCGGCACCTCGAGGTCGGCGCCCAGGACGGCGGGGATCGGCCGGCGCTGCTGCGTGGCGGTGGCGGAGCTCTCCTCAGCGGTGGCGGCGCGGCCGGAGTTGAAGATCGTCAGAGTGGACACGGCAAACCTCCTTGGGGACCATCGGGCCCCTGGAAGCAGCCACGGAGCCCGCGCTTGCCCGCCACACCTCGTGACGGACCAGGTCTTCACCCGGGGCACCCCGCCGCGGACGCGAGGGTTGCCGGCCAGCTAGCCGGGGCTTGACGCTGGCGCTCATGACCTACGGGCTGAACTATAACCGACGGCCCGGCAGAAATCGCAAGGGCGAACTTATGTGACCTCCGACTCGTTGCTACCGGATATCCGACAGCTCCCGAGTCATGGAGGTACCCGATGCTCGACTGGGTGGCCGACCCGCAGATCTGGATCGGCTTCTTAACCCTGGTCGCCCTGGAGATCGTGCTGGGGATCGACAACATCATCTTCATCTCCATCCTCGCCGGGAAGCTGCCGCCCGAGCGGCGCGACCGCGCCCGGGTGCTCGGCCTCGGCGCGGCCCTGGTGAGCCGGTTGCTCCTGCTGCTCGGCCTGTCGTGGGTGGTGCGGCTCACCGATCCGCTGTTCGCCGTCTTCGGCCATGAGATCTCCGGACGCGACCTGATCCTGCTGCTCGGTGGCCTGTTCCTGCTCGGCAAGAGCGTCACCGAGATCCACCACAACATGGAGGCACCGCACGAGGAGGAGGGCGGCAAGAAGGTCGCGGCCACCTCGTTCGCCTCCGTGATCCTGCAGATCATGGTGCTGGACATCGTCTTCTCGCTCGACTCGGTGATCACTGCGGTCGGCATGGTCGACGAGCTGGGCGTGATGATCGCGGCCGTCATCGTGGCGGTGGCCGTGATGCTCTTCGCGTCCGGGCCGATCAGCCGGTTCGTCGACAGCCACCCCACGATCAAGATGCTGGCGCTGGCGTTCCTGGTGCTCATCGGCGTGATGCTCGTCGCCGAGGGTCTCGACCAGCACATCCCGAAGGGTTACATCTACTTCGCGATGGCGTTCTCTGTCGTGGTGGAGCTGCTCAACATCCGGGTACGGAGCAGGCACGCGAAGAAGGAGCAGGTCACTCCTAAGATGAAATAGTGGGCTTTGATCCTTGGAATCCGGATTTCGTAGCGCACCCCTACGGGGTCTACGACGAGTTGCGGCGCGAGTCGCCCGTGACGTACTTCGAGCCGACCAATCAGTGGCTCATCGCGCGGCACGCCGACGTGAACGCGCTGCTCAGAGACCGCCGGCTGGGCCGCTCGTACCTGCACGTGGCGACCCACGAGGAGTTCGGCAGGCCGCCGGAGCCGGAGTTCCAGGAGCCGTTCTGGCGCGTGATCAGGGCGGGCATGCTCGACGTGGAACCGCCGGTGCACACGAGGCTGCGCCGGTTGGTCTCCAAGGCGTTCACGCCGCGCATGGTCGAGTCGCTGCGGCCCCGCGTCAGATCCATCGCGCGTGAGCTGGTGGACGCGTACGTGGAGAAGGGCGGCGGCGACCTCATCGCCGAGGTCGCCGAGCCGCTGCCGGTCACCGTCATCGCGGAGATGCTCGGCATCCCCGAGAGCGACCGCCACCTGCTGCGCCCCTGGTCGGCCGACATCTGCGGCATGTACGAGCTCAACCCCACCCTGGAGGCCCAGCACACCGCCGTACGCGCGGCGTCGGAGTTCGCCGACTACCTCAAGGCCCTGGCCGCCGAGCGCCGCGCCGCTCCCGGCGACGACCTCATCAGCGCGCTCACCCAGATCGACGAGCTGACCGAGGACGAGCTGGTCGGCACCTGCGTGCTGCTGCTCAACGCCGGTCACGAGGCCACCGTGAACGTCACGGGCAACGGCTGGTGGTCGCTGTTCCGCAACCCCGGCGAGCTGGCCAGGCTGCGGGCCGATCGCTCGCTGCTGCCCACCGCCGTCGAGGAGCTGCTGCGGTGGGACACGCCGTTGCAGATGTTCGAGCGGTGGGTGCTCGAGGACATCGAGGTGCACGGCGTACGCATCCCGCGCGGCTCCGAGGTGGCCCTGCTGTTCGGCTCGGCCAACCGCGACCCCGAGGTGTTCGACGACCCTGACCGGCTCGATGTGGGGCGCGCCGACAACCCGCACATCTCGTTCGGGGCCGGCATCCACTTCTGCCTGGGCGCGCCGCTGGCCAGGATCGAGCTGGCCGAGTCGTTCGGCGCGCTGCTCGACCGCACGGCCGAGCTGGAGCTGCGTGAAGAGCCCGAGTGGAAGCCCGGGTACGTCATCCGCGGCCTGCGCGCACTCCAACTCACCGCCATCCCCGCCTGAGCACCCCGCTTCAGCCGCCCGCCCCTCCGCCACCCCGCACCCCTGCCGGCCCATGCGCCTGCCGGCCGGGCCGCCTCCTGTCCCGTGCGCCTGCCGGCCCAGCCGTCGGCCACCCCAGTGTCGGTCGGTCACCCGACCGTCGCCTGGATGGCCACCGGGCTCAGGCGCGGCTCACACGGGGGGCGCCTCGCCAGGCGTGCGCGGCGGGCGGCGCGTGCGGCACCGGTGGGCAGCGGGCAGCGAGCGAGCGACGCGTGGCGGGCGAAGCGGTCATTTGCGCCTCGAAAAGGGCGGGTTCACTTGGTCTGGCTGAGCCAGCCGAAGCCGCCGAGGCCGGTCGCCTCCAGCAGCTCGCCCTCTTCGGAGGCGCGTGCCAGGGCGCGGAGGTAGCCGCGCGGGTCGGTGCGGGCCAGCTCAAGGGGCGGGCGCGCGCCGGTCAGCCCCAGCTCGCGCAGCGCCTCGCGCTGTGTGGACAAGGTTGTGGATATCGCGCCGGCCCGCCGCCCGGCCTCGGCGCACGCGTCGAGTGCTACGTGTGCGGTGATGTCGCAGCTCCCGTCGGGTACGGGGGTCACGACCGACCCGTCCCGGTATCCGGTCAGCGTTCCACAAGGTGGACGGTTATCCACAGGATGTGCATAATCGATGGCGATCGCCCTGCCCCTGGTGAGGCGTACGAGGACGGAGGCCCACGCCTCGTCGCGCGGCCTGCCGATCTCGGCCCGCGTGCCCACCCGGGTCAGCGGCCACCACCGGTCGAGCCACTCGCGGTCGGCGGGATGCGGCGGGTCGCCCAGGCGCTCCTCGCCCGTGGAGACGTTCACCATCACCACCCGCGGCCCTCGCGAGGTCTGCTCGACCACGTCGAGCGGTACGTTGTCGAGCCACTCGTTGGCGATGGCCAGCCCGGTGACGGCGTCCGGCAGGCTCCTGGACCAGACGATCTCCTCGGGCAGGTCGTCGGGCCGCGGCGACAGGTCCACGGCCGTGACCCGCAGCCGGTCGCGCAGCCCAGGCTCGGCGCGTTCGAGCACGCGGGTCACCAGCACGCCCTCACCCGCCCCGATGTCGACCAGGTCGAGCACGTCGGGCTTGCCCAGCTCGGCGTCCACTTCCGCGAGCAGCGTGAGCACCGCCTCGGCGAAGGCCGCGGACGCGCTGACCGAGGTGCGGAAATGGCCTGAGGGGCGTTCGCGGAGGTAGAAGCCCTCCTCGCCGTACAGCGCGCGCTCGGTCGCGGCGCGCCAGGTGAGCCACATGTCTGGACTATCTCATGACTTACATTGGAGACGCACTGTCATCGAATGACTACGAGACGTTGCGAAGTTGCGGTAGCGTTTACCTGTTGTCACTGAGTGATTGCGCTGCGCCAACCCCCAAGTGGTGTGGCCTTTCACTCGCCGAACCAGCACCCGCGGTATGACGCCGCGAAAGAGAGGAGCCCTCGTGCTGAAGAAGATCTTGGTCGCAACCGGAGCCGTCGCCATGCTCTCGCTGGCCGCCCCGGCGCACGCCGACATCACCAACGGCACCGGCGGCGTTATCTCCGGCAACCAGCTCCACGTCCCGATCGTCGCCCCCATCAACGTCTGCGGCAACGCGATCGCCGTCATCGGCTTCGCGAGTGCGGGCTGCAAGGGCGGCGCCAACGCCTACGCGCCCAGCCACCACTGAGCGACATGGATGAGCCCGGGCCGGTGTAGGCCGGCCCGGTCCTTATCCCGGCGGATCAGTCGGCGGTCGACCCGCCGGCGCACTCCCAAGGGGTCATACACAGTCGCGGGCGTCGGGTCCTGAAGGACTCGGCGCCCGCTGCCATTGCGATGGCCCCTCTCCTCATCTCTTCCGACAGGGGGTGCACCGTTTTGTCTGCCCTTGCCCCTTTTGTCGTTAACTCAACGCGCGGCAAAACACCGGTCACACTCGCCGCTCCGCGAGACGGTTACGCTGGTCGGCAGTGCCATCACGTTGGTCAGGGGTGAGACGTCATGGACGCAGGGGACCGCCCGGCACGGCTGGCCGTCGGCGTGCTGGGCGCCGGCAAGGTGGGTTCCGCCCTCGGCGCGGCGCTCGCGCAGGCAGGCCATCGGGTGGTGGCCGCCAGCGGCGTTTCCGACCGTTCCCAGCGGTGGGCCGCCGAGCGGCTCGGCGTCTCGCCGTCCAGGCCCGACGAGGTGGTG
Source organism: Nonomuraea fastidiosa (assembly GCF_042751225.1). Taxonomy (NCBI): domain Bacteria; kingdom Bacillati; phylum Actinomycetota; class Actinomycetes; order Streptosporangiales; family Streptosporangiaceae; genus Nonomuraea; species Nonomuraea fastidiosa. The sequence continues at coordinate 2,748,042 of NZ_CP170570.1, read as the reverse complement.
GCGGCCGCCCAGCTCGTCCTGCTGACGGTGCCCGACGACGCGCTGCCCGACCTGGTCGGCGGGCTGGCCAGCACGGGCGCCGACCTGCGGGGCAAGATGCTCGTCCACACCAGCGGCGCGTACGGGCTGTCGGTGCTCGACCCGGCGGCCGAAGCGGGCGCGCTGCCGCTGGCGCTGCACCCGGTGATGACGTTCACCGGCCGCGACGACGACCTCAACAAGCTCACCGGCATCTCCTACGGTGTCACCGCGCCCGACGTACTGCGTCCCGTCGCCGAGGCGCTGGTGATCGAGATGGGCGGCGAGCCGGTCTGGATCGCCGACAGCGACCGCCCGCTCTACCACGCGGCCCTGGCCGGGGCCGCCAACCACATGGTCACGCTCATCGCCGAGTCGTCCGACCTGCTGCGCCGCATCGGGGTCGAGCACCCCGGCAGGATGCTGGGGCCGCTGCTCGGTGCCGCGCTCGACAACGTGCTGCGGCTCGGCATCGCGGGGCTGACGGGTCCGGTCGTCCGCGGCGACGCCGGCACCGTACGCAAACATGTCGACGCGCTCATCCTGGCCGCGCCCGAGGCGGCGGACGCCTACATCGCGCTGGCCAGGCTCACCGCGGACAGGGCGCTGGCCGCGGGGCTGCTCAAGCCGGAGGAGGCGGAGCGGCTGCTCGACGCGCTCGGGGGCAATATATGGACCTGACCGTAGCGTTCGGAGGGCACTTATGGAGCTGATCGTCGCCAGAAACCGGGAAGAGCTGGTCAAGGCACGGCGTAGTGGCACGGTGGCGCTGGTGCCCACCATGGGCGCGCTCCACGAGGGGCACAGGTCGCTGATCAGGCTGGCCCGGGTGCGCGCCGATCAGGTCGTGGTCAGCATTTTCGTCAATCCTCTACAGTTCGGCCCTAACGAGGATTTTTCGCGTTATCCCCGTACATTTGATGCCGATCTGGACGTGTGCCGGGCCGAGGGCGTCGACGTCGTCTTCCACCCCTCCGCCGAGGAGATGTACGCCCCCGACCGCCAGGTCAGCGTCTCCGCCGGCGAGATGGGCCGCATCGTCGAGGGCGCCGCGCGTCCCGGCCACTTCGACGGCGTGCTCACGGTCGTGCTCAAGCTGTTCAACCTCGTGCAGCCCGACCTCGCGGTCTTCGGGCAGAAGGACGCCCAGCAGCTCGCGCTCATCCGGCGCATGGTCGCCGACCTCGACCTGCCGATCGAGATCCTCGGCGCCCCCACCGTACGCGAGCCCGACGGCCTGGCCATGTCCAGCCGCAACCGCTACCTGTCCGACGAGGACCGGCAGGTGGCGCTGACGCTGTCGCGGGCGCTGCGGGCCGGTGCCGCCCGGCTCACCCCCGCCGAGATCCGCGCCGAGGCGCGCAAGGTGCTCGACGAGGCCGGGCCCGCGCTCGACGTCGATTACCTCGCGCTGGTCGATCCGGCCACGTTCGTCGAGGTCGGCGACGACTACGAGGGCCTGGCCGTGCTCGCGGTGGCCGCCAGGGTCGGCACCACCCGGCTCATCGACAACGTCACGCTCACCCTCAACCCGCGAACCACCACTCCCGCCTGACCGAAACGACGGCCGCTGAACACGGGCGCGGCGCGAGGGCCACGCAGCCCGCCACCGGAGCGCGCCGCGCCCGCCTTCCGCGCCGCCCGCCTGCCCGTCTGGGGAGCGCCGCGCCTGCCTTCCGCCCGCCCGTCTGTCCGTCTGGGGAGCGCCGCGCCTGCCTTCCGCGCCGCCCGCCTGCCCACCTGAGAAGTGCCGCGCCCGCCTGCGCACCCCGGGGCATGGCCACGCCGAGCCAGGCGTTATCGTCATAGTGACGAAATCGCCTCAGTGAGGAGACCCCCATGAGTGCACCGGCGATTCCCCTGCGTCTGACCGCGCCCAGCCCCGGCTGGACCGTGGACGCGGACGTGGTCGTCGTGGGCTCCGGCATCGCGGGCCTGACCGTGGCCCTGCACTACGCCGAGCTGGAGCCGGAGGCCAAGGTTCTGGTCGTCACCAAGGACCAGCTGTCGTCCGGCTCGACCCGCTGGGCGCAGGGCGGCATCGCGGCCGTGCTCGATCCGCGTGACACCCCCGATGAGCACCTGAACGACACGCTGGTCGCCGGTGTGGGGCTGTGCGACGTACGGGCGGTGCGCACGCTCGTCACCGAGGGCCCGGGAGCGCTGCGGCGGCTGATGGAGCGCGGCGCCCGCTTCGACCGCACCCCCGAAGGCGAGCTCCAGCTCACCAGGGAGGGCGGGCACCGGCGGCGCAGGATCGTGCACGCGGGCGGCGACGCCACGGGCGCCGAGGTGCAGCGGGCCCTCGTCGAGGCGGTGCGCGCGGCCTCGATCGAGGTGATCGAGCACGCCCTGGTGCTCGACCTGCTCAAGGACGCCCAGGGTCGGGCCAGGGGAGTGACCCTGCACGTCATGGGCGAGGGCGCGCGCGACGGCGTGGGCGCGGTGCACGCCAGGGCGGTGGTGCTGGCCACCGGCGGCATGGGCCAGGTCTACGCGGTCACCACCAACCCGGTCGTCTCCACCGGCGACGGCGTGGCGCTCGCGCTGCGGGCCGGCGCCGTGGTGCGCGACATCGAGTTCGTGCAGTTCCACCCCACGGTGCTGTGGCTGGGCGAGGGCTCGACCGGGCAGCAGCCGCTGATCTCCGAGGCGGTCAGGGGCGAGGGCGCGTACCTCATCGACCACGAGGGCGAACGGTTCATGACGGGCGTGCACGAGCTGGCCGACCTCGCGCCGCGCGACGTCGTGGCCAAGGCCATCATGCGCAAGATGCGCGAGAGCGGGCGCGAGCACGTCTACCTCGACGGCCGCCACCTCGGCCGCGAGACCTGGGAGTCGCGCTTCCCCACCATCTACGCGGTCTGCCGCGAGCACGGCATCGACCCGGCGAGCGAGCCCATCCCGGTCGCGCCCGCCGCGCACTACGCGAGCGGCGGCGTCCGTACGGACCTGCGCGGCCGTACCTCCATCGAGGGCCTGTACGCCTGCGGCGAGGTCGCCTGCACGGGCGTGCACGGCGCGAACCGGCTGGCCTCCAACTCGCTGCTCGAAGGGCTGGTCTTCGCCGAGCGCATCGCCGAGGACATCCACGCCTCGCGCCCGTCGCCCGGCGACCCGGTGCCGGGCACCGGCCACGAGGGCCTGGTGGACCCGCGGGTCAGGCCGCGGATCCAGGCCCACATGAGCAACGGCGCGGGCGTGCTGCGCAGCCGCGACTCGCTGCTGCAGACCGCGCGGGCGCTGCGCGACGCCCGCTGGACGCCGGTCGCGGTGCCGCCGTGCACCGAGTCGTGGGAGGCCACGAATCTGCTCACGGTGGCCACCGTGCTCACCGGCGCGGCGGCGGCCAGGCTGGAGACGCGCGGCTCGCACTGGCGCGAGGACCACGAGGTGCGCGACGACAACGAGTGGCTGGGCCACCTGGACGTGACCCTGACCGAGGAGGGGCTTCGCATGACGTACACGCCGCATGGGGACGCGATGCCGGCGCGCCTGGCGCAGGAGCTGACGGCGGCCGGGCTGGACCCGGCCGAGGTGGACGCGCTGATCGGCCGCGCGCTCGACGAGGACCTGCAGGAGGCCGGCGACGTGACGAGCCTGGCCACGATCCCGGCCGGCCGGCGGGCGGTGGCCGACGTGGTGGCGCGCAAGGACGGCGTGGTCGCGGGGCTCGCGGTGGCCGAGGCGGTGTTCGTCCGGCTGGGCGCGGTACGGGCCGAGCGGGCGGCCAAGGACGGCGAGCGGGTCAAGGCGGGCGACGTGCTGATGACGCTGGAGGGTCCCGTACGCGGGCTGCTGACGGCCGAGCGCACCGCGCTCAACCTGCTCACCCACCTGTCCGGCGTGGCCACGCTGACCGCCCGCTGGGTCGAGGCGATCCGCGGCACGGGCGCCCGGGTGCGCGACAGCCGCAAGACGCTGCCGGGGGTGCGGGCGCTGGAGAAGTACGCGGTGCGCTGCGGCGGCGGCGTCAACCACCGGATGTCGCTGTCGGACGCGGCGCTGATCAAGGACAACCACGTGGTGGCGGCAGGAGGCGTGGCCGAGGCGTTCAGGGCGGTCAGGGAGCGGTATCCGGACCTGCCGATCGAGGTGGAGATCGACCGGCTCGACCAGCTCGAACCGGTGCTCGACGAGGGGGCCGAGCTGATCCTGCTCGACAACTTCACGGTCGAGGACACGGCGCGTGCCGTACAAGTCGTGAAAAATCGGGCGAAAAATAGGGTTGCTCTTGAAGCGAGCGGGGGATTGACCTTGGAATCGGCCCGTGATGTGGCGGACACTGGCGTCGACTACCTTGCGGTGGGCGCGCTAACGCACTCAGCGCCGGCCCTGGACATCGCACTTGATCTGCGGGGGTAATTGATGCTGCTCACGATCGACGTCGGCAACACGCACACGGTGTTGGGGTTGTTCGAGGGCGAGGACGTCATCGAGCATTGGCGGCTCGCCACCGACGCCCGGCGCACCGCCGACGAGATCGCGGTCGTACTCCAAGGTTTGCTGGCCCAGTCGCCGCTGCTGAAAGGGGCCGACGTCGACGGCATCGCCATCTGTTCCACCGTGCCGAGCGTGCTGAACGAGATGCGCGAGATGTGCCGCCGCTACTACGGCGACGTGACCGCGGTGATCGTGGAGCCGGGCATCCGCACCGGGGTGCCCGTACGCATGGACAACCCCAAAGAGGTCGGCAGCGACCGCATCGTGAACGCGCTGGCCGCCATCGACCAGTACGGCGGCCCCTGCATCATCGTCGACTTCGGCACCGCCACCTCGTTCGACGCGGTCTCCGCCAAGGGCGAGTACGTCGGCGCGGTCACCGCGCCCGGCATCGAGATCTCCGTCGACGCCCTGGCGGCGGCCGGGGCGCAGCTCCACAAGGTCGAGCTGGTCAGGCCGCGCTCGGTCATCGCCAAGAACACGGTGGAGGCGCTGCAGGCCGGCATCATCTACGGCTTCGCCGGCCAGGTGGACGGCATCGTCGAGCGCATGGCCGCCGAGCTCGCCGACGACCCCGACGACGTCACCGTGGTGGCCACCGGCGGCCACGCGGCGCTCGTGGTGGGCGAGTCGCGCTCGATCGACGTGCACGAGCCGTGGCTGACCCTCATCGGGCTGCGGCTGATCTACCACAGGAACGCCGGCTGAGCGCGTACGCAAGGAAAAGCGGCCCTCCGCCGAGTGCGGAGGGCCGCTCGCTTGCCGGTTGATGTCAGCCCCTGGCGCTGAAGATGTAGTCCCAGTTGCCGCACCGCGTCGGCCACGCGCGGCGCTCGGGGCCCGCCTGGCAGACCTTCACCCGCACGCCCGAGACGTCGAAGACGCGGAAGCGGATGAGCTTGGAGTTCGGGTAGCCGCAGTACTTGTCGGTGTAGACCGTGTCCCAGCCGCCGCGGAACTCGCGGGCCTGGAAGGTCACCCACGCGCACTTGCCGCCCCGGCGGTAGCTGCGGGCGTCGCGGTCGTACAGGCGGCCCCGGACGACGGCCGTGTTGTCGCGCCGGCCGTCCCAGTTGACCCGGATGGTGCCCTCGGCCTTGGCCAGCCTGTTGCTCGAGTAGGTGCTGAACGACTCGACGCTGTCGCGAGGGCCGAACGAGGACGCCTGGGCGGCGGTGGGAAGTGACAGGGCCAGCGTGGTCGTCGCAGCCGCGGCCAGGAGCCCTGTGGCGATCTTCTTGAACATCTTCTCTCCTTGAGCTCCCCTTGGGCCGATTCCCTACCGGCTCCCCCCTGAGCTCGTAAGAAAGATGTAAAGCAGGGCTCTTGCAGAGGATCTACAGTGCGCCGACCAGCACTTGCAGAGGATCTACATCAGGCCGACGAGCCTTTCAGTTCGCCATATCCCCTACCCTTTGATGGTGTGAGCGACGAACTTCCCGAGCAGATGCGCATCCGGAGGGAGAAGCTCGACCGCCTTCGCAGCGAGGGCGTCGACCCTTACCCGGTGAACTTCCCACGTACGGCGACCAACGCCGAGGTCAGGGAGAAATACCAGGGCCTGGAGCCCGACACCTCGACCGGTGACAAGGTCGCGGTCGCGGGGCGCGTCATGCTCAGCCGCGTGGGAGGCAAGCTCTGCTTCGCCACCCTGCGCGACGGCAGCGGCGATCTGCAGGTCATGATCTCGCTCGACAAGGTGGGCGAGGAGTCGCTGGCCAAGTGGAAGCGCGACGTCGACCTGGGCGACCACGTCGGCGTGATCGGTGAGGTCATCACCTCGCGCAGAGGCGAGCTGTCCATCCTCGCCGACTCCTGGCAGATCACCGCCAAGTGCCTGCGCCCGCTGCCGGAGAAGCACATCGGCCTCACCGACCCCGAGGCGCGGGTCCGCCAGCGTTACGTCGATCTCATCGTCAACGACGAGGCCAGGAAGATGGCGCGCATCCGCAGCGCCACTGTGCGCGCGGTGCGCGACTTCTGGCACGAGGAGGGCTACCTCGAGGTCGAGACGCCGATGCTGCAGCCGATCCACGGCGGCGCGGCGGCCCGGCCGTTCAAGACCCACATCAACGCCTACAACATGGAGCTCTACCTTCGCATCGCGATCGAGCTCTATCTCAAGCGTCTTGTGGTGGGCGGCATCGAGAAGGTCTTCGAGATCAACCGCAACTTCCGCAACGAGGGCGCCGACTCGACGCACAACCCCGAGTTCACGATGCTCGAGGCGTACGGCACCTACCTCGACTACAACGACATGGCCGACCTGACCCAGCGCATGTACCAGAAGGCCGTCGTGGCCGCGCTGGGCACCACGGTGGTCGTGCACGACGGCGTCGAGATCGACCTCGGCCTCAAGGAGTGGCCGCGCATCACCCTGTACGGTGCGGTGTCGGAGGCCGTGGGCGAGGAGATCACCACCTCCACCTCCCTTGAGGAGCTGCGCAAGATCGCCGACCGCCGCGAGGTCCACTGGGATCCGAAGTGGGGTCCGGGCAAGCTCGTGCAGGAGCTGTTCGAGGCGCTGGTCGAGCACACGCTGGTGCAGCCGACGTTCGTCATGGACTACCCGCTGGAGACCTCGCCGCTGACCCGCCAGCACCGCGACAACCCGCTGCTGACGGAGAAGTGGGACCTCATCGGGTTCGGCACCGAGCTGGGCACCGCCTACTCCGAGCTGATCGACCCGATCGAGCAGCGGCGCCGCCTGGTCGAGCAGTCGCTGCTGGCCGCCGGCGGCGACCCCGAGGCCATGCAGCTCGACGAGGACTTCCTGCAGGCGCTCGAGTACGCGATGCCGCCGACCGGTGGCATGGGCGCGGGCATCGACCGGATGATCATGGCGTTCACCGGCAAGAACATCCGCGAGACCATCCTGTTCCCGCTGGTCAAGCCCACTCACTGAGCATTCTGCGGGGCGGCGGCGCGGCCACACGTCGGCGCCGCCGCCCCGCGCTTTTATGGTGCGGCCGTTCCGCGCTGTACGGCGCGGCCGCTTTTACGGCGCGGCCGCTTTTACGGCGCGGCCGCTTTTACGGCGCGGCCGCTTTTACGGCGCGGCCGCTTTTACGGCGCGGCCGCTTTTACGGCGCGGCCGTTGCGCGCTTTTCACGGCGGGGGCCGCTCCGCGCCTTGCACGGTGCGGCCGCCGTCCCCCACTCGGCGCCTTCTCGACCGAAATCTGCCCGGGCCGCTCTGGAATGCGCGTTGGAGCGCTCAGGAGCGCGCCTCCGGGGCGTGCACGGCCGGTCCCCGGTAGTAGCCGTCGAACGCCATTCTGGCCCGTCCGGTTTCCGACAACTGATCGTCTGTAAGCACCGGGTCAAGTCCGCGGTCCGCCACCTCGCTTCAGCTGGTCCCGCCGCATGAGCGCGCCGGACGACCGGCTGATCACCATGACGGGCGGCGGGCAGGCCGGCTCCGCCCTGCGGTCGCGCTACTCGGGCGGCGCCTCGATCGGCGTCTCGCTGTGCTGCCTGAGCCGCTCCTGCATGCGCGGGGTGGAGGGCAGGCTCACCGGCACGCGCAGCCCGCTGCGGCCGGGTGGGCCGGGCGGAGGACCGATTCGAGTCGCTGACCTGGGGATCTTTCACTCAGCGTCACCCTGAGGTCAGGGGCGCGGCGTCATTGAGCGGCGGCGCTCGGCGAGCCGTCCCCCGCACATGCGGAAGAGCGGTCCGCGTGCGCTCGGCTCGCGGTAACGCGCGTGCGGATCACGCTGATATTCACCATCGAACGGATCGATTCCCGAAGATCGACGGCCGCCTGAGCCGTTGTTTCCCGAAGGGGGTGAGGCTCGCGAGACCGCTCAGGAGACACCGATCTGTAGCGCTTTATCGTCAGGGCGTCACATATTTCGGATCATGTCAATAGTGCTGGTCAAGTATGGAAGACGTCATTGCTTGACGACCTTTCCGAGATGCGTTTACGGTCTGCGAGGAGCAACCTGGGTCCGGTCGAGAGGCCCACGTTCTGCGCTGTTGGGGGGAGGGCTCCCGATGGAAGTGCTCACTGAGGATGTTCAACTCAGCCACGCCGATCTCGCGTTGCTGGCGGAGCTGGCCAAAGGGGTCACGGTCGACAGGGTCGGCAGGCGGCTGGACATCAGCGGCCGCACCGTACGACGGCGGCTGCGGGTCATCTGCGACCGCATCGGCGTCGCCACGGCGATCGAGGCCGTGGCCTGGGCGGCCCGCCGCCAGCTGATCTAGCCGCGCCGATCAAGCCCGGCGGTCAGGGCCGGGCGACGGGCGCTCATTGGCGGCGGATCAGTCGGCGATGCGGACCGCGCCGGCGTAGGGCCTGTTCGCGATGGAGGCGATACGGACGACGTCGCCGGTGCGCGGGGCGTGGATCATCATGCCGCCGCCGAGGTAGATGCCCACGTGGTGCAGGTCGCTGTAGAAGAACACGAGGTCGCCGGCCCGCAGCTCAGAGCGGTCGATGTGCCGTCCGGCCGTCCACTGGCTGCCGGTGTAGTGCGGCAGCGAGATGCCGACCTGCTGGTAGGCCGCCATGACCAGGCCGCTGCAGTCATAGGAGTTGGGGCCGTCGGCGCCCCAGACGTACGGCTTGAGCTGCTGCGTCAGCGCCCACCTCGCGGCCTGGGCGGCCTTGCCGCTGCCCGGGATGGGCAGGTCGACGCGCTGGGCACGGGTGCCGGGCCGGCCCGCCTCGCCGAGCGCCCGGCGGAAGAGGTTGCTCTCGACCTTGGCGACCAGCTTGGTGATCTTGTCGCGCTTGGCGCCGAGGTCGGAGATCAGCTTCTGGACCTCGTCGATGCGGGTCTTGGCGCTCGCCCTGGCGCGCTCCGCGGCCTGCCGGGCCCTGGTGACCTGGTTGACGGCCTCGCCCTGCTGCTGCTCCAGCACGTACGTGGTGGCGGCGCGGTCGAGGAACGTGTCGGGGTCGTCGGAGGTGGCGAAGGCCAGGATGCGGCTGAGCCCGCCGGTGATGTAGGCGTTCTCGGCCAAGGCGGCCGCTTTGGCGCGCTTGGCGGCGAGATCGGCCTCACTGGCGGCCAGGGTCTTCTTCGCGGCCTCAGCGGCCCTCTTGGCGCTCTTGAGCTTCTCCCGCTGGCCGTTGTACTGCTCGGTCAGCTGCTCGATCTCGGTGTGCATCTTCTCGACCTGCTTGGCCAGGTCTTGAAGCGAGGGCTTGGGGTCGGCGGATGCCGAGCCGACGGGGGTCGCGGCCATGAACGCCGCGAGTGTGACACTTATTACACCGAGCAGGCGGGACCGCCGTGCGGCGCGTTTCGGAGGGCGGGCGTGCTTGCCCGCCGTCGTCCTCTCACGCTCGCGCGTACGCTTCACCAACCAGCTCCTTCCATCGGCGCCTGCCGGGTTAGCTGACGGGTTCGGGCCGGAGCAGCCCTACCGGTGGTGCGGATTCACCCCGGGTGGCGTTGGGGGCGCCACCGGCGGTTCCCCGGCTCCTCCCTGCGGAGGATTAGGCGTGTCGCCCGCGCGCGACACGCGGGGAACATCGTCGCTGGACACTAATGCACTCCGGGTTCGTGCTCAACCAGAACTGCCGACTCTGTTGAGGTTTCACAACCGAAGGGTCACAAGGTGATCTCGTGCCTGGCCGTACAGAACCGGTTTTATGCCGGATTTGGCGCAACTTCGGATGGGCTGCACGCCTGCTCGGAGCGCGTGCTCGGATGAGCACGAGTTGTTACAGCATGGGGCGAGACGTGGGAGTTACGGCCGAGCCGTAATGACATCTGTACCCTGGAGGGCCATGGAGCAGGTGGCCGAACTGACAGCAGCCGAGACCGCGGTGGTGGTCCGGCGTGCCCGCACACCCGATGTGCGGGCCATCAGGAGGCTTGTGGACACCTACGCGGGAGCGGGCCCGCGGCTCCTGAAGAAGGCCACCGTCACCCTGTACGAGGACGTACAGGAGTTCTGGGTGGCCGAACGGGGCGGGCAGGTCGTCGGCTGCGGCGCGCTCCACGTGCTCTGGGAGGACCTCGCCGAGGTCCGGACGGTGGCCGTGGATCCGGAGTGCCGGGGCATGGGCGTCGGCCGTCGGATCGTCTCGGCGCTCATACAGCAGGCGAAGGATCTGGGTCTGAGGCGTGTATTCTGTCTGACTTTTGAGGTCGACTTCTTCGCCCGGCTCGGCTTTCGCCAGATTCAGGGCACGCCGGTCTCACCCGAGGTGTACGCCGAACTGCTGGCCTCGTACGACGAGGGTGTGGCGGAGTTTCTCGATCTCGAACACGTCAAACCGAACACCCTGGGCAACACCCGCATGCTGCTCCATCTGACATCGGGTGACGCGGACCCTGACCAGACGGAAAGGTGATTGTTGATACCTATGTCGATACGTTGGGCAGCACAGGCATGTGTCCTGACACGTGCCACATGCGCACTTGAAGCGAGGTGACACGGTGAGCACCGGACAGCCGCCGTATCCACAGGACGAATCCGGCGAGAATTCTGCACCCGGCACCCCTTACGGGCCGCAGAACGCGGGCCGCCACCCCGGCGCGCCCGACCCGGACGCGACTGTGGTCGGCTACCGGGCGGACGACGCCTACGGGCAGCAGCCCCAGTACGGACAACAGCAGTACGGCTATGGCCAGCAGCAGCCGTCCCAGCCGGGATACGGCCAGCAGCAGCCCCCCTATGGCCAGCAGCAACCCCCTTACGGCCAGCCGGGCTACGGCCAGCAGGCGCAGCCGGGCTACGGCCAGCAGGGCTACCCCCAGCAGGGCTACGACCCCCAGCAGCAGGCTTACGGGCAGCAGCCGCAGTCCCAGCCCGGCTACGGCCAGCAGGCCCCCTCCGGCCAGCAGGGCTACGACCAGCAGGCGCCGTACGGGCAGCAGCCCCAGTCGCAGCCGGGCTACGGCCAGCAGGGCTACGACGCCCAGCAGCAGTACGGCCAGCAGGGCTACGGCCAGCAGCCGCAGTCCCAGCCCGGCTATGGACAGCAGCCCCCGTCTCAGCCCGGGTACGGTCAGCAGCCGCAGTCCCAGCCTGGTTACGGTCAGGGCTACGACGCCCAGCAGCAGTACGGGCAGCAGCCCCAGTCGCAGCCCGGCTACGGTCAGCAGGGCTACGACGCTCAGCAGCAGTACGGGCAGCAGGGCTACGGGCAGCAGCAGCCGTCCCAGCCGGGCTACGCGCAGCCCGGGTACGGTCAGCAGGGCTACGACGCTCAGCAGCAGTACGGGCAGCAGGGCTACGGCCAGCCGCAGCCGTACGGTCAGCAGGGCTACGGGCAGCCCGGTTACGGTCAGCCCTACGGCCAGCCGATCGGGGTGCAGCCTCCGGGCGCGCCGGCGCCGCTGGCGGAGTGGTGGCAGCGACTGCTCGCCAGGCTCATCGACGGTGTGGTCTTCGGTGTCGTGATCGTCGTGGTGTCGCTGCTGCTGACGCCGCTGTATCCCTCGTACAGCTCGATCACGGGCGTCGCGAGCGGGCTGGCCTCGGCGCTGCTGTACACGGTGGTCTCCGCGGTCCTCATCACCTTGATCTACACCCTGTACGACTTCCAGCTGACCAGGATGAAGGGTCAGACGCTCGGCAAGATGGCGCTCGGCATCAAGGTCGTCCAGGTCGGCGGGCAGCTCCAGCCCGACGGCGTGCCGACCGGCCCCGCGCTCAAGCGCTCGGCGATGACGGTGGGCGGCTACATCTTCTACTGGGTGCCCTTCGTCGGATGGCTGATCACGCTGGTCGCCTACGGGCTCAACGGCGCGTCCCAGCTCTGGGACAAGCCGCTGCAGCAGACGTTCGCCGACAAGTTCGCCAAGACCGTGGTCGTCAAGGTCAGGTAGACCCCTCAGAAGTCCTCACAGGCGTCACAAGGGCCTGCTCGCGCCGGCCCTTGTGTTATGTCCGCAGACCCCGGAGAAAATGGTGAGGGCCCCCCGTGCTCCGCGAAGACGTGAGGTGGGAGATATGGCCGGGACACCGCAGGTACCGGACGCACCTCCCGCTGAATGGTGGGAACGCCTGGCCGCCCGGCTCATTGAAGCGCTCGTCTTCGGGGTCTTCTATTACATTCTGTTCATTGCGCTGTGGGCCATCTTGCGGACTGTCGGGATGTCGGAGATGTTCGGCGGCCGGCTGCCCGGAGTGGCAGGCTGGGCGGTGGCCGGGCTGGGTTATGCCGCTTACGACTGGTGGGCCCATTCACGGCGCGGGCGTACGTTCGGCAAGGCGATCATGCGCATTCGCCTGGAGCCGGCCGGCAGGCCCGTAAGCTGCTGAAACGGTCGCTGGTCTATCCCGCCCCGCTGATGCTCATGGGCATTCCCGTGGTCAATCTGCTGACCGGAATGCTGCTCTTCGGCGTGGGGCTGCTCATCCTCATGGACAAGCCGCTGGAGCGGGGCCCGCACGACAGAGCTGCTGGAACGCGGGTAGTAAAAGATCTTCGCTGAGCCTTGTGTACCAGGGGCGATGTCTTTTCGTAAAATTTTCGCTTGATCCGGTAAGGAGCCTGGAGAGACTGGCATTAGGCTATGGGGCGTCCGGGTTGCCGGATGTTGGCGCCCCTGCGACACGCAGGGCATCTGTGTGCCGCTATGGTCGGTTGCGGGTGGCATCGCACCGTGCGTCATGAGGAGCCGGGCTCTCGAGGTGACGCACCGGACGCTTTAAGCGCCCCCGAAACCCCGCTAGCCGTGGAGGCGAAGGACGAATGGAAGCCCTAACAGAGGTATTGTCAGCGCTCATCCCCCCGGCGGTGGTGGCGGGCGCCTTCATCTTTGGCGTAGTGAAGTTGGTCCGCTCCGAGGCTCTGGGGGGCCGCCGAAACCGCGAGGATCAGCCCGAGGGCCAGAACTGATCGGCCAGTCAGCCGAATCCCCGTAGCGCTGAATTGTCTCCACGCCTTTCCGGGTATATGTTTGGGCAGGCGAATGAAACAATGCTCCGCGAAAGGATTGCGTACATGGCCAAGCAGATCCAGGAGATTCTCATCGATGACCTCGATGGGGGCGAGGCCAATGAGACGGTCAGCTTCGCTATTGACGGCTCGTCCTATGAGATTGACCTCAGCGACCTTAACGCGAAGAAGCTGAGGGACGCTCTATCGCCTTTCGTGCAGCACGCGCGCAGGGCGGGCTCGGCCACCACGCGTCGTCGCGGGCGCAGCGGCAGCCGGGCCATGAGCCGGGAGAAGAGCTCGGAGATCCGTCAGTGGGCCAAGGCCCACGGCCTGCCCGTCAGCGAGCGCGGCCGCATCGCCTCCACCGTCGTGGAGAAGTACGAGGCCGCGCACTGACGCCGCTCTCTAACAGAGCGACAGCCGACCATGCGCTTATGATGTTCGCCTTGGACCCCGGCGACCGCCATAAGCGCATGATCGTATCCCCGGCGTCCACGAATCCGGACTTCGGTGGATGATGATCGCGTAAGGCGCCCATATCCGGGCGTAATGGGCACGCGCGTTCCTTGGCCATCCCCGGCGCGTTTCCGCGCCGGGGCCGCGATATGCGGGCGAGCGCGCGCCGAAAGCCGTGTGGGGCGGCCGTGCCGCTTTCAGCGTACGCTCCGTGTACGCCGCGGGGCGGCCGCCCACATTGCCGTTCGCCGGCCGTGCCCCCGCCGGTGCGGCGCAAATCCCGGGCCGCCGGTTAAGCCGGCCGCTGAACTCTTCACGCGCTGTAGTGTAAAAGCGTGATCCACGGTTACCGTACGCGGCCGTAAACACGAAGCGTACGGATGCGCGGGCATCCCGATATCCCGCTCCCGCGCCCCTCCCGGGCATATGACGCGACTATGAGCAAGGCTCGCGCAATGCCGGTTCCCCTGCATCCCCCCGCAATGCGGCCATCTCGCGAGCAGTTCGTTTCCGATTGCCGTGCACGTGTGTGTGCAAGGATCACGAGAGAATGCATCGCATCAACCGCCGAGCGCGTCTCATCATGCGGGATGGGTTCGGTAACCGTCCTGATCGGATGGCGGAATACCGATTACCGACGGTACGGGCCTTCCGGGAGCGCGGTGCGCGCACTGTGGTTGATCGTGTTCGATGCGTAACGGGCTCGCTTGGCCAAGCCTCGCATCACGACATACGATGATTACGTAACAGATACGGACGTTGCATCAGTGCTGATGCGCGGGCGAAGTGGCGTCCCCAACGCCGCGTCGTACGAGGCGTCCGGCGGCCAGATGCGTGTGTGATCCGCATGCGCCGCGAGTGGCAATTCCAGTCGTTCCTGAGAGACGGCTTAAACATCGTTCGCTTGCGGCGTAGCGGGAACACGTCACCCCCGATCAGTAGTTGGATGGAGGGTGAACGCCCTGCTCTCGGGGAACGTGTCTGCTATAGAGCGTGTCAGCGGCAGAGGGCACGGTTCGCCGAGCCAGGGCTAGCATGCGGGAGGACGGGACCGGATTTACCGGCCTGACTGACCGCTCTGTGAGGAGCGACGAGATGTTCGAGAGGTTCACCGACCGAGCGAGGCGTGTTGTCGTCTTGGCCCAGGAAGAGGCCAGGATGCTCAACCACAACTACATCGGCACTGAGCACATTCTTCTTGGTTTGATCCATGAAGGTGAGGGCGTGGCCGCCAAGGCTCTCGAGAGCCTGGGCATCAGCCTTGAGGGTGTGCGCCAGCAGGTCGAGGAGATCATCGGCCAGGGCCAGTCGGCTCCGTCGGGGCACATTCCGTTCACCCCGCGGGCCAAGAAGGTCCTCGAGCTGTCGCTCCGTGAGGCTTTGCAGCTGGGTCACAACTACATCGGCACCGAGCACATCCTGCTCGGGCTCATCCGCGAGGGTGAGGGTGTGGCCGCCCAGGTGCTGGTCAAGCTTGGAGCTGATCTCAACCGTGTCCGGCAGCAGGTCATCCAGTTGCTCCACGGTTACCAGGGCAAGGAGCCGGCCGCGGCGGGCGGCCCCCAGGAGTCGGCCCCGTCCACGTCCCTGGTGCTCGACCAGTTCGGCCGTAACCTGACCCAGGCCGCCCGCGAGGGCAAGCTGGATCCGGTCATCGGCCGCGAGAAGGAGATCGAGCGGGTCATGCAGGTCCTCTCCAGGAGGACCAAGAACAACCCCGTTCTCATTGGCGAGCCCGGCGTCGGCAAGACCGCCGTCGTCGAGGGCCTGTCGCAGAAGATCGTCAGGGGCGAGGTGCCCGAGACGCTGAAGGACAAGCAGCTCTACACGCTTGACCTCGGCGCCCTGGTCGCCGGCTCCCGCTACCGCGGTGACTTCGAAGAGCGCCTGAAGAAGGTGCTGAAGGAGATTCGCACGCGCGGCGACATCATCCTGTTCATCGACGAGCTGCACACGCTCGTGGGTGCGGGCGCCGCCGAGGGCGCGATCGACGCCGCCAGCATCCTCAAGCCGATGCTGGCCCGCGGCGAGCTGCAGACGATCGGCGCGACCACGCTCGATGAGTACCGCAAGTACTTGGAGAAGGACGCGGCACTCGAGCGGCGCTTCCAGCCGATCCAGGTGGCCGAGCCGTCGCTCAGCCACACGATCGAGATCCTCAAGGGTCTGCGCGACCGCTACGAGGCACACCACCGCGTGTCCATCACCGACGACGCGCTGGTGGCCGCCGCGCAGCTGGCCGACCGCTACATCAGCGACCGCTACCTGCCCGACAAGGCGATCGACCTCATCGACGAGGCCGGCTCCCGCATGCGCATCCGCAGGATGACCGCGCCGCCGGACCTGCGCGAGTACGACGAGAAGATCGCCAACGTCCGCCGCGACAAGGAGTCCGCGATCGACGCGCAGGACTTCGAGAAGGCCGCTGCACTCCGCGACCAGGAGAAGCAGCTCCAGCTCAAGCGCGAGCGGCGGGAGAAGGAGTGGAAGGCCGGCGACATGGACGTCGTCGCCGAGGTCACCCAGGAGCTCATCGCCGAGGTCCTGGCGACCGCCACCGGCATCCCGGTCTTCAAGCTGACCGAGGAGGAGTCGCAGCGCCTGCTCCGCATGGAGGACGAGCTCCACAAGCGGATCATCGGCCAGGACGACGCCATCAAGGGCCTGTCGCGCTCCATCCGGCGCACCCGCGCCGGGCTGAAGGACCCGCGCCGTCCCGGCGGTTCGTTCATCTTCGCCGGCCCGTCCGGCGTCGGTAAGACCGAGCTGTCCAAGGCGCTCGCGGAGTTCCTCTTCGGCGACGAAGACGCGCTGATCAGCCTGGACATGTCGGAGTTCATGGAGAAGCACACCGTCTCCCGGCTGTTCGGCTCGCCTCCCGGCTACGTCGGCTACGAGGAGGGCGGTCAGCTCACCGAGAAGGTGCGGCGCAAGCCGTTCTCCGTGGTCCTGTTCGACGAGATCGAGAAGGCCCACCCCGACATCTTCAACTCGCTGCTGCAGATCCTGGAAGACGGTCGCCTGACCGACGCCCAGGGCCGGGTGGTCGACTTCAAGAACACGGTCATCATCATGACCACCAACCTCGGCACCCGCGACATCTCCAAGGGCATCGGGGTCGGGTTCGCGAAGTCCAACGACACCGAGTCCAACTACGAGCGGATGAAGGCGAAGGTCCAGGAGGAGCTCAAGCAGCACTTCCGGCCCGAGTTCCTCAACCGTGTCGACGACATCGTGGTCTTCCACCAGCTCACGCCGGTCGAGATCATCCAGATCGTGGATCTGATGCTCGCCCAGGTCGACGCCAGGCTGAAGGACCGCGACATGGGGCTCGAGGTCTCGCCCGAGGCCAAGCAGCTGCTCGCCGACCGCGGCTACGACCCGGTCATGGGCGCCCGGCCGCTGCGCCGTACGATCCAGCGCGAGCTGGAGGACTCGCTGTCGGAGAAGATCCTGTACGGCGAGCTCCGGCCCGGTCAGGTCGTGAAGGTGACGGTCGAGGGCGAGGGCGACGACGCCAAGTTCGTCTTCAAGGGCGAGACCGCCTCGAAGATCCCGGACTCGGCCGCCGCGATCGCAGCTCCGATCCAGAACTGACGTCCCTTCCTTAGGGGCTGAACCGGAAGCCCCCGTGTGAGTCGCTCGCACGGGGGCTTCCGCGTGCCTGGGGTCTTTTCGCGGGTGGCTGTGCGGGGGCGCTCGGTTCTTCGACAGGGACGGCGTCGGCGCGCCGCTGGGGCGCTTCTTGAGGGCGCGCTGCGGGCCGCCGCCTCCCGGGGCTTGGGCCTCGCCGCTGGGCACGAGCGTGCTTGAGCAGCCTTATGGCGTGCACGGGACCGGGACTGCGGGACGCTCCGCGGGGCCAGGCCGTCCGGGACGAGCTCGCCAGACCCGCTTTCCAGGGGAGCGCCGGCCCGCCTGCTGGGCGGCCGGGTGTCGCGGGTGGTGTGGGGGTGCGGGTCCGCCTGCCCGCGCCCTTGTGGCGTCCATGCCGGGTGCCCGCGTCACGTCACGGGCGGATCAGCTTTCCGTAGGCGGCGCGGATGTCCGACTTCGAGGACTTGACGTACATCTCGCTGGGCGGGCCGGTGTCGATGCCGCCCCAGTAGGTGTAGTGGATGCGGCGCGGGCAGGCGGAGCCGCCGATCTGCACGCTGCGCGGGCCGACGCGCTTGCCGGTGCGCAGCTCGTAGACGCGTACGGGGACCTTCCGCTTCTTGAACGTCACGTAGCTGGGGCTGAAAGCGGTCAAGCTGGTGGTGGACCTGTACGGGCAGGTTCTGACCGAAGAGCCGTACGTGGTCTCGCCGGCGCAGATCACCAGGACGGCCTTCGCGGGGTCCTTGGTCACCCACGAGGAGGGCAGCTTCTTCCTGTGGCCGCTGTTGCCGATCAGGATCGCGCGGTGCGGCCCCCTGCCCCGGTACGGCTTCGCGCCGGAGTAGGGCGCGGGCCTGCTGCAGTACTTGGGCTTGCCGCCCTTGAGCAGCTTGCGGACGTTCGCCAGCTCGATCTCCAGGCCGGCCCGCTTCCTGCCGTCCTTGGCCCTGGATGCGAGGTCGTCCTTGGGGTACTGCTTGAGGAGCTGCTCGTACTGCGCCTTGGCCTTCTTCCACTTCTTGTCCTTCGCCAGGGCGTCACCGCATTCGACGATCGCAGCGGGCGCGACCTTCGGGACGATCTCGGCGGCGCGGGCCAGCACCCCGCCATCGGAAGGCCGTTCACCGAGCCAGTCGGTGATCGTCTTGGTCTCGCAGGCGTCCTTGGTCGGCAGGGCCTTCAGGAAGTCGTCCAGGACCTTGCCTGCCTTCGCCTCCTGGCCGGCGGCCTCTTTGAGCGCCTGCGACAGGTGGCCGAAGCCCGACTCCAGGGCCTTGGTGTCGCCGGTCAGGGCGGTGTTCAGGTCGCCGGCGGCCTGCGCGAGGAAGAGGTCGGCCCTGCGTCCGTCCACGCCCTGCCACAGCGCGCCCGGGTGCGCGTGGTAAGTCTCGAGCGTACGGGCGGCCAGCAGCCGATCGGTCGAAGCCTGCCGCTCGGCGGTCACCAGCAGCTCGCAGGCCGCGCCCTCGTTCTCGGCCCGGGCGGTCAGCGGGGAGTCGGCCACCCGGTGCCCGGCCCAAAGCCCTGCCAGAGCCGACAGGGCTCGTGTGCAGTCGCCGTCACGGTGGGCCGCCGCGGCCTCCTGGTGGATACGGTAGGCGTCCAACCGCAGGTAGCCGGCGGCCAGCAGGACGACGAGGGCCGCGGCCAGCCCGACGAGCCGTTGCCGTCGCTTCTCCTCGGGGTTCTCGCGTTGTAAGCCCCTGCTCGCCAGCCACCAGCCGTGGGCGGTGACGAGGACCCACCACAGCAGCACCACGTACTCGAACCAGGTGACCCGCGCGACCAGGGCCAGCACGACGACGAGCGCGATCGTGACCGCCACGGAGCCGAATGCCAGCCCGCGCCGCCGCATCATCAGGTATCCGACGCCCAGCAGCGAGGCGTTCCCGAGCGCCACGGCCAAGGGGTCGGAGGTCGGCCCAGATTCAGGTGGAAGGTCATGGGCACTCGCCGGTCTCGGATCCATCGTGGCGCCTTTCTCGTACGAACGGCTCACGGCCCTGCTCGGATCACCGCCATTGTCGGTGCGGAGGTTTGGGAGGGGTCCCGGACCAGGCGGCCCTGATCACACGATGCGATGTTCATGTGGCCCAGCGCAATACCTCTTCCGGCTTTCTGTCCGGGTGGTGGCCCAGTGGGGGCTTGTGAGGCGCTGAGGGGATGTTTGGGAGGCTTTCGGCGTTTGTCCTAAGGTCAGGGCGGGTGGGAGGTTCCCCGGGCGCTCCGAGGCGGCCACAGGCGGTCTTCACGGTGAATGATCCCGGTTTGTGATGACCGTTGCGTAATTGTTGGGTGGCCGGGTATGCCACCACCGGAAGTAGTACTACACTGCGTAGAGCATCGCCAAGTCTCACCAAGTGAGCCACAAGAGCGTTATCCCGAGCTGAGGCTGCTCCCAGCGGAGTAGCGGACGATCGACTCAGGGCGGACGCGCATACGACCCGCAGACAGGCAACATGCTCACCTGGCTCGCACGCAACGAGGCGGGCGACGGGACACAACAAGCAAGCCGTGGAGGAAACCGATGCGCCTGCGTCACGATGACGGAACGCTCGTTCACCTCGCCTACAACGCAGGCGTCCACCCCGCTGAGGACCTGGAGAACCTCATCGCGCACCTCACCCGTTACGCGGTCCCGGTGCGCAAGCGGCTGGGCGTTGAGCGCATGGGCATCGGGTTGTGGCTGTCCCCGAGCGTCGCCGACCACCTCATCGCCGACCGGATCGAGCTCGTACGGCTGCGCCGCTCCCTGGAGGAGCGCGGCCTTGAGGTCGTGAGCCTCAACGGCACCGGCGGCCGCAACCAGGAGGTGCCCGGCCCCGACTGGGCCAAGCCCGAGCGCTACCGCTACACGATGGCGCTGGCCAGGATTCTGGCGTTCCTGCTGCCGGAGGACGTGCAGTTCGGCAGCATCTCCACCATCCCCATCGGATGGCGCCGCGACTGGCCCGCCGACCTGCACGCCATCGCCACCCGCCGCCTGGAGCGGCTGGCCCGCGAGCTGCGCGGCATCTACAGCACGACCGGCAAGACGATCAGGGTCGGCTTCGAGCCCTGGCCTGGGTGCGTGCTGGAGACCACCGAGCAGGCGCTCGAACGGGTCGGCGGCATCGACTCCGAACACTTGGGCGTGTGCCTGGACGCCTGCCACCTCGCCTGCGGGGCCGAGGAGCCGGGCCAGGCGCTCAAGGGGCTGGCCGAGGCGGGCGCGCCTGTGGTGAAGCTCGGTCACGTCCACAACCACACGGGCGAGACGCCCAGCACCGGGGCCGTGCTGCACGACACGCTGACCGCCATGCTGTCGGGGGCGGTGAGCGGCAGCGCTCACATCGAAGTGGAGACCCACAACCTCACCGTGCCGGGCCGCGCCAAGGGGCCTGGTGCGCTGGTGTCGCTGCTGGCCGAGGAGCTGGACTGGGCGCGTACGAACCTGACCGCCCTGGGGCTGCAGCTGGCCGCCTGAGCGGCTCGATCTGCAAAGGCCCGGCCGGTGCTTCTTTCGCCGGCCGGGCTTTTTGCGTGCCGGGGCGGTCAGAGGTTGCCGAACCAGCCCGGGGTGTCGAGGCGCCACGGGTTCGCGGGGGTCATGGTGCGAAGGTCCGCCTCCAGGGCCTGCAGGCGGTCCTCGCCCAGCTCGGCGGCCCAGCGGGCGCGCAGGGTGCCGAAGATGCGGGCGGAACGGGTGAGCGCGTCGGCCCCGCGCGGCGTGAGGCGGACGATCTTCTCGGCGTGCAGCTCGTCGATGATCATTCGGAACGCGAGCAGCAGGCGCAGGGGCAGTTCGAAGCCGGAGCTTGACACGATAGACAGCGCCGGTCGGAGACTCCGGGCGGGGTGATGACGACGTTCGCCTCGCCGACGCAGGGCGGGGCGTCACGGGCGATGTGGCGGGTCGACGCGCACCCGGGAGCCGTGGGGCCGGTGCACGACTTCGACCGCGAGCAGGTGTGGAGCTGGATCGCCGGGGCGGCGACCGTGGAGCTGGGCGGAGAGACGTACACGGTCGGCGCAGGGGACACGGTCGTCATGCCGGCGCATACCGTGCGGCGGGTGCTGGCCGACCCCGAAACGGGCTACAGCGCCGTCGTGATGGCGCCCGCCGGGGCGCGGGCGCTCGCGGCCGACGGCAGCGGTGACGAGTACGGCGTTCCGCCGTGGATCGCGTGAGGGGGAGCGCGGTGAGCGTTGTGACGGCGAAAGAGGCGCGCCGGGCCGAGACGCCGAACGGCGTGATGACCACGCTCGCCTCGCCCGCGCAGGGGCAGGCGGAGGCGGCGTTCTGGCGGGTGGAGGCGCGGGTGGGGCGAAGGTCTGCAACCCTGGTGGTACGTCGGAGCCCGACGCCTGCCACCTCGCGCCTAAGGACGACGAGCGCATCGTCCCCCTGTGGGGCAGGTGAGCCGGTTCGCCCGGTGAACTCTCCTGATCGGCCTGCCAGGAGGTGCGGGGGAGGCCGAACTGTGGGTCCGGTTCGCCCGGTGAGCTTCCCTTGGTGGAATCGTCAGGTGGGCAGGCGGTAGGTACCGTCGTCCAGCACCTCGGCCAGGCCGTCGGCGATGAGGCCGTCGAGTGCGCGTTCGCGCTGGACGGCGTCGTCCCACACCACGTCGAGCGCCGACTTGGGCACCGGGCCGTGGGCCTCGCGCAGCACGGCGAGGAGGCGGCCGCGGCACTGGCGGTCGGTGCCGGCGTACGTCTGGCCCTTGCGGGCCGGGCCCTCGTGCGGCGGCTTGCCCGCGAGACGCCAGGCGCACAGCGAGGTGATCGGGCAGTCGGCGCAGCGAGGGGAGCGGGCCGTGCACACCAGCGCGCCCAGCTCCATCACGGCCACACCCCAGCGGGGCGCGCCCAGTTCGGGCAGCAGGCTCTCGGCGAGGCGGCGTTCGGCGGCGGAGGTTGCGGCCGGCGGGTATTCCTCGCCGCGGATCGCCCGCGCGAACACCCGCCGCACGTTCGTGTCGAGCACCGCGTGACGACCGCCGAAGGCGAAGCTGGCCACGGCCGCCGCGGTGTACTCGCCGATGCCGGGCAGCGACAGCAGCGTGTCGTGGTCTGAGGGCACCTCGCCGCCGTGCTCCTCGGTGATGGCGCGGGCGCAGGCGTGCAGGCGCAGCGCCCGGCGCGGGTAGCCGAGCCGGCCCCAGTGGCGTACGGCCTCGCCCGGCTGCTCGGCGGCCAGCGCCTTGGGGGTGGGCCAGCGTTCCATCCACTCGTGCCAGACCGGCAGGACACGGACGACCGGCGTCTGCTGGAGCATGATCTCGCTGACCAGCACTCCCCACGGGGTCGCGTCGGGGGCGCGCCACGGGAGGTCTCGGGCGTTGTCCTCGTACCAGTCCAGAACGGGGGCGTGCAGGAGGTTCGGCTCAACCACGCGGTCAAGCGTATTCGGAGATTAAGGCCGTCGGCGTGTCGTCACCGAACGTGGTCGCTCTCTCACCATCCTTGGCGTATGGACCCGGATACTATGCGTGGCGACGGCGGTGACATCTACTGGCGGCGCCGGATGAGCGTGCTGATCGCGGTGCTCGTCGTGGTGGCCGTGGTGGCGTGGGCATGCTCAAGCGGCGGCAGCGGGCCGGAACGTGAGTCCAGCGCTCAGTCGTCACCGAGCGTCAGCCCCACGCCGACCGTCGACCCGCTGCTCGCGGGCCTGCGTACGCTCGCCATGGGCACCGCCAGCCCGTCGCCCACGCCGACGGCCAGCCCCAAGGCGTCGCCCTCCGAACGGAGGCGACCAGGTGAGCCGTGCTCGGACAAGGATCTGGTGCTCAGCCTCCAGGGCAGCGGTAAGGAGCCGATCTACAGCGGCGACGCCCGGCCGTCCTTCCTGGTCACGCTGGTGAACACGGGGCCGGTCATGTGCACGGCCGACGTCGGCCCCCGGTCCATGGAGATCCGGATCACCTCCGGGACGGACCGCATCTGGTCGACGGCCGACTGCGTGAGCGGCGAGGGCACGGAGATCAAGCAGTTGCGGCGCGGGGTGCCGTACGTGCGCATGCTGGAGTGGAACCGGCGGCGGTCCAGCTCCGACTGCCGGGCCGAGCCGCCCGCCGCGCTGCCCGGCACGTACGTGGCCATCGCGCGGATGGGCAGGCTGCGCAGCCACAAGGGCGTCTTCCACCTGCGCTGACCACGAGCACCGCTGGGGTCACGGGCGGTCGTAGCGGGTCACCACCACGCCCTTGTCGCAGACCCGCGACTCCACCAGCCGCAGCCCCAGCCGGTCGGTGCCGTTCGGGAACAGCGGGCGGCCGCCGCCCAGCACCACGGGGTGCACGGCGATGTGGTACTCGTCGATGAGTCCGTGCCGGGTCAGCGTGCCTGCCAGGCCCGCGCCGCCCATCAGCAGGATGTCGGCGCCGGGCTGCCGCTTGAGCTCGGCGATGCGCTCGGCAGGGTCGGTGCGGATCACTTCGGCGGCCCACTCGTCGTGCTCCAGGGTGGTCGAGACGACGATCTTGGGCGTCTTGCGCCAGACGGGGGCGAACGTCAGGTCGTGCGGGTCGTCGGACAGGGCTTCGGCGTTCGGCCAGTAGCCGACCATGATCTCCCAGACGCCTCGGCCGTACAGGAAGGCTCCGGCCCGCGCGCAGAGCTCGTTGGAGTACGCCGACAGCTCCTCGCCCATCATCGCCCAGTCGAACTCGCCACCGGGGCCCTCGATGTGGCCGTCGATGGAGGTGTGCACCCAGAACAGGATCTTCCGCATGGTTTCCGTTTCCCTTCAGTGGTCGTTGTCACCAAGGGGTCGGAGCGGGTCGGCCGGTCTCGACATGGGACGCGAGAAATCCCCCGATGTGAAATAAGTCATTCACCGTGCGGCCCGGCCGGAATAGCCGTGCGCTCCGGTCGCCGGGGAGTAGCCGTGCGCTCCGGTCGCCGGGAGTAGCCGTGCGGTCCGGCCGCCGGGAGCAGGAGGCTGTTGGAGCTCGCGAGAGTGGGTGCCTGGGCGCAGTGGGGCGCTTTTGCGTCGTGGTGGGTGGCCTGGGTCCGGCGCGAGGGGCTGTGCGCTTTGGCGGGGAGCCCGGTCGGAGATTCGGTGCGCTGGTGGGCGCTGCCGGGCGACAAGGCTCACGTGAGACGGAGAAAGGGGGCGCTGCTCGGCGGCCGGGTGGGAAACCACGTCACCCGAGGAGGCGCGGAGCCGGAGGGTAAGACGTTGCGTTCGAGGATGGAGGGTCTGGCGTCAGACGTGGTGTTCGAGGATGGCGGGTCCGGCGTCAGACATAGCGTTCGCGGATGGCGGGTTCGGCGTCAGACGTGGTGTTCGAGGACGGAGGAATCGCGTCAGACGTAGCGTTCGAGGATGGAGGATTCGGCGAGGCGGGAGAGGCCCTCGCGGACGCTGCGGGCGCGGGACTCGCCGACGCCGCCGACGGCCTGGAGGTCGTCGATGCTGGCCGCCAGCAGCTTCTGCAGGCTGCCGAAGTGGTTGACCAGGCGGTCGACGACGACGGCGGGCAGCCGGGGGACCTTGGCCAGCAGGCGGAAACCGCGCGGGCTGACCGGGCTTTCGAGCTGGTCGCTGCCGCTGTGGCCGAGCACGCGCGCCACCGCCGACAGATCGAGCAGCTCGGAGCCCGACAAGTGGTCGAGGTCGTGCATGGCCTCCTGCAGGCGGCGCTGGCAGCAGCAGGCCGGGGCGGGGAGGTAGTCGCGGATGACCAGCTCGCGCTCGGAGTCGACGCCGGCCACCAGCTCGTCGAGCTGGAGCGAGAGGAGCCGGCCGTCGGTGCCGAGCTCGACGACGTAGCCCTTGATCTCGTCGGAGATGCGGCGGACCATTTCGAGCCGCTGTGCCACGGCCGCGACGTCGCGCACCGTCACCAGGTCTTCGATCTCCAGGGCCGACAACGTGCCGGAGACCTCGTCGAGCCGGTGCTTGTAGCGCTCGAGCGTGGCCAGCGCCTGGTTGGCCTTGGACAGGATCGCGGCCGACTCTTCGAGCACGTAGCGGATGCCGTCGAGGTAGAGGGCGATGATCCGCATCGACTTGCTGATCGCGATGATCGGCAGGCCGGTCTGCCTGGCGACGCGCTGGGCGGTGCGGTGGCGGGTGCCGGACTCGTCGGTGGGGATGGACGGGTCGGGAACGAGGTGGACGGCGGCGCGGACGATCTTCTGGTCGTCGCTCACCACGATGGCGCCGTCCATCTTGGCGAGCTCGCGCAGCCGGGTGGCCGAGAATTCGACGTCGAGCTCGAAACCGCCGCTGCAGAGCGATTCGACGGTGCGGTTGTAGCCGAGGACTATCAGCCCGCCGGTCTGCCCGCGCAGGATGCGTTCGAGGCCGTCGCGCAGAGGAGTGCCCGGCGCTACAGCGGCCAGCGCTTCGCGACGGCGGTCGTCAAGACTCCTATCCACCTGACCCCCGTGTCGATCGGTCACCTCAGCTTAGCCGCGCTCACGTGACGTGTGTGAGTGCGTCCCAAACGTTCTCCGCCTGCACCACCTCGAACCCGGGAGCGAACGCGACCGGCCCGACCGGCACCAATGCGCGCTGGCCGCCGCGCTTTCGCCCGCCCTCGTCGAGCGATCCGGCGGGAACGAGTGCCCTCTTGAATCCCAGTCTCGCCGCTTCACCCAGCCGCCTGCGAACGTCTTTCACCGGACGCAGCTCGCCCGCGAGCCCGACCTCGCCGAGCGCCACCAGACCGGAGGGCAGCGGCTTGTCGCCGGCCGCGCTGGCGACGGCCAGCATGACCGACAGGTCGACGGCGGGATCGGCCAGCCTGATGCCGCCCACGGTGGCGGTGAAGACGTCGCAGCCGCCGAGCCGGGCGTTGAGCCGGCGCTCCAGCACCGCCAGGATCATCTGGACGCGATAGGGGTCGAGGCCGGACGAGGTGCGGCGGGGCTGCTGGGCCTCGGTGCGCGCGACCAGCGCCTGCACCTCGGCGGGCAGCGGACGGGTGCCCTCGACGGTGACGGTGACGCACGTGCCGGGCACCGGCTCGCTGCGCCGGGAGACGAACAGCCCGCTCGGGTCGGTGATGCCCTCGATGCCGCGCTCGTGGAGGTCGAAGCAGCCGACCTCGTCGGTGGGGCCGAAGCGGTTTTTGATCGCGCGGACCATGCGCAGCCGGGAGTGGCGGTCGCCCTCGAAGTTGAGCACGACGTCGACGAGGTGCTCAAGGGTGCGCGGACCGGCGATGGAGCCCTCTTTGGTGACGTGGCCGACGATGAGCGTCGCCATGTTGCGCTCCTTGGCCAGCCGCACGAGGTTGGCGGCCACCTCGCGCACCTGCGTGACCCCGCCGGGCACGCCCGTGGCCTGGCTGGTGCCGATGGTCTGGACGGAGTCGACGACCAGCAGCCGCGGCTGCACCTTCTCCACGTGGGTGATCAGGGCCGACAGCTCGGTCTCTGCGGCGAGGTAAAGGTTTTCTTGGATCGCGCCGATGCGGTCGGCCCGCAGCCGCACCTGGGCCGCGGACTCCTCGCCCGTGACGTAGAGGACGGTGGTGCGCTCGGCGATACGGGCGGCGGCCTCGAGCAGCAGCGTGGACTTGCCGATGCCGGGCTCGCCGGCCAGCAGCACCACGGCGCCTGGCACCAGGCCGCCGCCGAGCACCCGGTCGAGCTCGCCCACGCCGGTGGTGCGGGCCGTCGCCACCTCGGCCTTGACCTGGCCGATGGGCAGGGCGGGAGCGGTGGTGGCACCGGCCTGCACGACGGTGGCGCCGGCGCGGGCGCCCTCTTCGTCGACCGTGCCCCACGCCTGGCACTCACCGCACCTGCCCACCCACTTGGGGGTGCGCCAGCCGCACTCGGTGCAGCGGTATCCGGGCTTCTGGGCAGTCTTGGCCATGAGCAGCAGGCTAGCGCCAGGCACCGACAATCCCACCCGTCCCGCCCGTAACCGCGACCGGCGCGGCGCGCCGGCTGATGAGGCCGATCAGGACAGGCCCAGCTCGGCCTCCGGCAGTCGTTCCGGCCCGGGGCAGGACCGGCTCGGCCGATCGCCTCAGGACAGGCCCAGCTCCGCCTCCAGCAGGCGCTTCGGCTTGGCGCCCACGATCTGCTTGACGGGCTCTCCGCCCTCGAACAGCAGCATCGTCGGCACGGTCATGACGCCGTAGCGGGTCATGATCTCGGGGTTCTCGTCGGTGTTGAGCTTGCCGACGGTCAGCCCGTGCTCGGCCTCGATCTGCTCCAGTACGGGACCCACCATCCGGCACGGCCCGCACCACTCGGCCCAGAACTCGACCAGCACCGGCTCGTCGCTCTTGAGCACCCGCTCCTCGTAGTTGTCGGTGGTCAGCGTGATCATCTTCATCCCCTTACGAAGCAACCAGGACAGGACTGGGCGAGCTGGGCGGCCACCTCGGCGCGCCGCGCGAGCAGCACGCGGATCTCCCGGTCGATCTCGTTGAGCTTGCGCTCGTAGACCGCGACCGACTCGGCGCAGGAGCCGCCGGTGCTGTGACCACGGCGCAGGCAGTCGACGAACGGCCGCGTCTCCTCCAGGGTGAAGCCGATCTGGAGCAGGGCGCGGAT
Source organism: Nonomuraea fastidiosa (assembly GCF_042751225.1). Taxonomy (NCBI): domain Bacteria; kingdom Bacillati; phylum Actinomycetota; class Actinomycetes; order Streptosporangiales; family Streptosporangiaceae; genus Nonomuraea; species Nonomuraea fastidiosa. The sequence continues at coordinate 2,720,163 of NZ_CP170570.1, read as the reverse complement.
CTCCGAGACGAGCCTGACGTCGTCCTCGGTGTAGGTCCGGTAGCCGTTGGACGCCCTGCGGGCGTGGAGCAGCCCGTGTTTCTCGTAGTAACGGAGGGAGCGGGTGCTCACCCCGGTGCGTTCCGCCAGCTCACCGATGCGCATGCGGCCAGGCTAAACGTTGACACTCGTGTCAAGGTCAAGCGTTCAGAAGTAGCGCCAGCGCAGCACGTTGGGATAGTCGAGCTCCAGCCCCGGCGTCTCGGCGATGGCCTGCTCGGCCACCTCGGGCGCGAACTCGATGCGCAGCACCGCCTCCAGGTCGGCCCTGCGCTGGAAGACCATTCTGAGGTCGAGCGGCCTGCGCTGCCAGCCGTGCCGGTCCCAGAACGCCTCGACCTCGCGCGCGGAGTAGGTCGGCACCGTACGCGAGAACCACCGGCCGAACGCGCCCCGCGTCGCGTCGAGGTCCACCACGAACGCGGCGCCGCCCCTGCGCATGACCCGCGACAGCTCGCGCAGCCCTGGCTCGCACCCGGGGCCGAAGAAGTACGCCCAGCGCGCGATGGCGACGTCCACCCCGGCGTCCGGCAGCGGCAGGTCCTGGGCGGCGGCGGTGTGGACGGTCACGTTGGGCAGCGCGGCGCAGCGGCGGCGGGCCAGCGCGGCCAGGTCGCCGTGCGGCTCGACGCCGATCACCCGCGCCGCCTCGGCGGCGAGGATCGGCAGGTGGTAGCCGGTGCCGCAGCCGATGTCGAGCACCGTGGCGCCGGCCCAGGGGCGCAGCGCGCGCATGGCCACGTCGGCGGCGCCGTCGGGATCGACGGCGCGGTTCTCCAGCTCGTAGATCTGCGGGGTGTTCCAGATGTTCGGGCTGGGGATGGCGCCTTTCACGATCCGTGGCATGCGTTCCACGCTAGGGCCTTTCGCGCACTCGTCCGGACAGGCCGTCGGTACGGCTCGTCTGTACGGGGCAGAAGGCACATACGGACAGGGCAGAAGGGCCTGACGCGCCAGATCGGCTTCTCCGGCTTAGGCTGGCTACGTGGCTGATGTCATCCGTGTGCCCAATGCGAAGATCGCATTGTCCACCGCCTCGGTATATCCGGAACGCACTCCCGACGCGTTCGAGCTGGCCGCCCGCCTGGGCTACGACGGCGTCGAGATCATGGTCGGCGCCGACCCCGTGAGCCAGGACATCGACGTGATCGAGCGGCTCTCCGATCACTACGAGGTCCCCGTCCTGGCCATCCACGCGCCCTGCCTGCTGGTGACGCAGCGGGTGTGGGGGCGCGACCCGTGGGCCAAGCTGCTGCGGGCCCAGAAGGCGGCAGAGCGGCTCGGCGCGTCCACGGTCGTGGTCCACCCGCCCTTCCGCTGGCAGCGCGAGTACGCGCGCGAGTTCGAGACCGGGCTGGCCAGGATGCGCGACGAGACGGACATCACGTTCGCGGTGGAGAACATGTTCCCGCTGCGCGCCAGGGGCAACGACGTGGTGCCGTACGCACCCGACTGGAACCCGATCGACTACGACTTCCCCCAGGTCACGCTCGACCTGTCGCACACCGCCGTGTCGGGCTCCGACGCCATGGAGATGGCGACCAAGCTCGGCGACCGGCTCGCGCACCTCCACCTGGCCGACGGCATCGGCGTGACCAACAAGGACGAGCACCTCGTGCCCGGCAGGGGCAACCAGCCGTGCGCGCAGATCCTGGAGCGGCTGGCCGGCAACGGCTACTCCGGGCTCGTGGTCCTTGAGATCAACACGAGGAAGGCGGCCAGCCGCACCGAGCGCATCGACGACCTCGCGGAAGGGCTGGCCTTCGCCCGGCTGCACCTGGCGGCGTCCACGTGAGCGGGCCGCTCAAGGACCTGGCGCGGACGTTCGACCGGGTGGCCGACGCCTACGACGAGGGGCGGCCCGGCTATCCCGACGAGGTCTACCGCGCGATGACCGAGGTGTCGGGCGTCGAGCTCGACGGCGCGACGACGGTCGACGTGGGTGCGGGCACCGGCATCATGACGCGGGCGCTGCGGGCGCGCGGCTCGCGGGTGATCGCGGTGGATCCCGGCGAGCCGATGCTTGCGCACCTCGTCGCCAAATCGGGCGGACGGGGAGCCGGTCGAGGGCGCGCGCAGGACGAGCGAGGGCGTGCCCGGCGAGCCGGACAGGGCACCGGGCAGGCCGGGCAGGGCGGCGGCGAGGACGGCTATGCCGGCGGGGAGGAGGCGCCGCTCGCGGCCGTGCTGGGCGACGGTAACGCGCTGCCGCTGACCGACGGCGTGGCCGACCTGGTGATGTACGCCCAGTCGTGGCACTGGCTCGACCCGGCCGCCTCCATCGCCGAGGCGCGGCGGGTGCTGCGGCCCGGCGGCGCGATCGTGGGCTGCTGGAACTTCAACCACGCGTCCCAGGCCGACTGGCTGGCCGCGTACGAGACGAGGCTGGCCGAGGAGGTGCCCACCTACTACGGCCCCGCCGTGGAGGAGTGGTCGGTGCCGCCGATCGCGTCGGCCTTCGAGGTGGTGGGGGAGCGCTGGATCCCGTGGACGCGGCTGGTCGGCATCGAGCACTTCCTGCTCGACCTGCGCTCTCACTCGTACATGGCGGCGCTGTCGCCGGAGCGGGCCGACGAGGTGGTGGCGCGGCGGCGGGCGGAGCTGCGCGCGGCCTTTCCCGAGGGCGTGCTGTCGGTGCCGATGCGGGTCTACCTGGCGGTGGGCCGGTGACGCGCTGCCTGGAAACGGGCGGGCGCCCCTCGCTGCCGGGCGTACGGACCGGCGGGGCACAGCGCCGCCCGGCGACGGGCGCGAGAAGCGGGGCGAGGCGATGACCGCGCAGCGGCGGCGGCCGGGGCGCAGGCCCGGCGCGGTGGACACGCGCGGCGAGATCCTGGCGGCGGCGCGGAAGGTGTTCGCGGAGAAGGGCTTCGACAAGGCGACCGTACGCGGCATCGCGCGCGAGGCCGGCGTCGATCCCGCGCTCGTGCACCACTACTTCGACACGAAGGAGGGCATGTTCGCCGCGGCCATGCAGCTGCCGATCACGCCCGAGCAGGTCATTCCGCTGCTGCTCGAGGGGCCGCGCGAGGAGATCGGCGAGCGGCTGGTCGGCATGTTGCTGCGGGTGACGGCCGAGCCGGAGATGCGCGAGCCGATGGTGGCGCTGCTGCGCTCGGCGATGACCAACGAGCAGGCCGCGACGATGTTCCGCGAGTTCATCCTGCACGCGCTGCTCTACCAGGTGGCCGACCGTCTGGGGGTGCCGCATCTGCGGGTGGAGGCGGCCTTCGCGCAGATGTTCGGCGTGATCATGGGTAGGTACGTCCTCAAGCTGGAGCCCCTGGCGAGCGCGAGCATCGAGGAGCTGGTCGAGCTGCTGGCGCCGACGATTCAGCGCTACTTCTACGGGTAGAGCATTGTTCTAGAATGGGCGGCGACCTTAGGGTATGTCGCGTGAGCCAGTAAAGTTACTCGTGGGTAGGATCGGCCTATGCCTGCGCAGCGGGTGACCGTACGCTGACAGCCAACGTCGTCTGTGGGAGGACCCGTGCTCTGGGTTGCCATCATCGGGCTCGTCATGACCGTCCTGGCGGTGGCCGTGGCCGGTCGAAGGGTGCTGTTCCTGTACAAGCTCGCCACCGTGGGCCCGCCCGCGCCCGAGCGGATCGAGTACGCCAAGACTCACGTGGGCGACGAGATCAAGGCGCAGCTCGTCGAGGTCTTCGGCCAGAAGAAGCTGCTCAAGTGGACGCCGTCGGGCGTCGCGCACTTCTTCGTCATGTGGGCGTTCTTCATCCTGCTGACCGTCTACATCGAGGCGTACGGCGCGATCATCCAGGGCGCGATCACCGGGCGGCCGAATTTCCACATCCCGCTCATCGGCACCTGGGGCGTGCTCGGCTTCCTGCAGGACTTCATCGCGGTGGCCTGCCTGCTCGGCCTGGTCGCGTTCGCGGTCATCCGGGTCAAGAACTCGCCCAAGCAGCTCGGCCGGCGCTCCCGCTTCTCCGGCTCGCACCTGGGCGGCGCCTGGCTGGTCCTGTTCATGATCTTCAACATCATCTGGACCCTCTTCCTGGCCAGGGGCGCCGCGGCGGCCAACGGCAACTTCCCCTACTCCTCGGGCGCGTTCGTCTCGCTGGCGCTCGGCGACGTGCTTCCGCAGAGCGCGCTGCTGGAAGAGATCGGGCTGCTGCTGCACATCGGCTTCATGCTGGTGTTCCTCATCATCGTGGTGAACTCCAAGCACCTGCACATCTTCACCGCGCCGCTCAACGTGCTGTTCTCCCGCCGCCCCGACGGGCTCGGCGGCGCGCCGGAGCTGCGGGTGGACGGCAAGCCCGTCGACTTCGAAGACGAGGACCTCGACCCCGAGCGGCTCGGCCGGGGCAAGATCGCCGACACCACGTGGAAGGGCTTCCTCGACTTCTACTCCTGCACCGAGTGCGGCCGCTGCCAGTCGCAGTGCCCGGCGTGGAACACCGACAAGCCGCTGTCGCCGAAGATGCTCATCCTCGACCAGCGCGACCACGCCTTCGCCGTGGCGCCGTACCTGATGGCCGCGCAGAACGGCGTCGAGCACAAGGACGCCGACGTGCTCGCGCTGCTGGAGAAGCCGCTGGTCGGCGAGGAAGGCGTGATACACCCAGACGTGCTGTGGTCGTGCACCAACTGCGGCGCCTGCGTCGAGCAGTGCCCGGTGGACATCGAGCACATCGACCACATCCTCGACATGCGCCGCTACCAGGTCATGGTGGAGTCGTCGTTCCCGTCCGAGGCGGGAGTGATGGTCAAGAACCTGGAGAACAAGGGCAACCCGTGGGGCATGTCCGAGATGAAGCGGGCCGACTGGATCGAGGAGCTCGACTTCGAGGTCGAGGTCGTCGAGGACAAGATGCCCGAGGACGCCGAATACCTGTTCTGGGTGGGCTGCGCGGGCGCGCTCGAAGACCGGGCCAAGAAGACCACCAAGGCCGTGGCGGAGCTGCTGCACATCGCGGGCGTCAAGTTCGCGGTGCTCGGCCCGATGGAGGCGTGCACCGGCGACCCGGCGCGGCGGCTGGGCATGGAGTACCTGTTCAACATGCTCGCCCAGCAGAACATCGAGACGCTCAACGAGGCCGGCGTCAAGAAGATCGTGGCCACCTGCCCCCACTGCTTCAACACGCTCGCCAACGAGTATCCGCAGCTCGGCGGCACGTACGAGGTCGTGCACCACACGCAGCTGCTGGCCAAGCTGGTCGATGAGGGCAAGCTCACCCCGATCACCCCGATCGAGGAGAAGATCACCTATCACGACCCGTGCTTCCTCGGCCGCCACAACAAGGTCTACTCCCAGCCGCGCGACATCATGGCGAAGGTGCCCGGAGTGCAGACCCAGGAGATGCACCGCCATAAGGACCGCGGCTTCTGCTGCGGCGCGGGCGGCGCGCGCATGTGGATGGAGGAGCGCATCGGCAAGCGCATCAACACCGAGCGCGTGGACGAGGCGCTGACCACGAACCCTGACACGGTCTCGACCGCCTGCCCCTTCTGCATGGTCATGCTCGGCGACGCGATCAACGAGAAGAAGAACAACGGCGAGGCCAAGGAATCGCTGGAGGTCGTGGACGTCGCGCAGCTCCTGATCAAGTCCGTCAAGAGCCCGTCCTGACCGCGACATGTCGGACTCCTCCACACCTGATGTGGAGGAGTCGCATGTCAACGCACGTGACAGGAAGAAATTCGGCATCCACATAACGGGAAAATCACGGTAACCTCAACGTCGCATGGCTCTATTCGGACGGGGAGGGGGCTAGTGATGGGCGTCGTCGTCACAGACGCCGAAGTCACCCTTGCCGACGTGCTCTCCCTGCGCCTCGCCATGGACGGACCTCTGGAGGAAGGCACCGAACTCGTTCTGCGGCACCGCACCACGGGCGTGGAACGCGCCGTGCGGCTCGGCACGCCGGGCGCCCGGGCGCGCGAGGCCTCGCTCGCGGTGTCGCTGGAGCCGCTCGGCCTCACCGCCGGCCGGTGGGACGCCTACCTGCGCCGCGGCGGCAAGCGCACCAGGCTGCGCAGCATCGACCCGGGCTTCTCGCTCGACCACCTCGACGCGTACGCGCTGTGCCGCCGCACCCTCGCCTACCGCTCCTACCGCACCCGCAACGGCTACCTCGCGCTGAAGATCTCCGAGGCGGAGCCGGTGGCGGAGGTGCGCTCGGTCTGGTTCAGGGAGGGCCGCTTCGAGGTGATGGGCCTGCTCGCCTACACCGGCCTGGAGGACGACGACTCGCGCCACGAGGCCGTGCTGACGCTCAGCCGCAGGCAGACCGGCGCCCGGCTGAAAGGCAACGCGACCGTGCAGGGAGTGCGCTTCCACGCGGCCGTGTCGCTGGTGGACGTGCTGGCCGCCGACCCGGAGGGCGCCGCGGGCTCCGGCACGTGGGAGCCGGTGCTCGAAGTGGAGGACGTGCCCACGGCGCTGCGGCTCGGCTCACGCCTCGACGACGTGGACGGCAAGCGGCGCCGGCTGCACTACCCGTCGGCCCGGGTGGACGGCGTGCTGATCAAGCCCTGCTACACCGCCGACGACGAGCTGCGGATCGAGGTCGGCGGATGAGGATCAGCCTGGTGCTCGCCTCCGCGTACGGTATGCGCGGTGACGTGCGCGCCATGCTGAACCTGGCCACGGCCCTGGCCGAACGCCACGACGTCGAGGTGATCAGCGTCAGGCGGCAGAAGGAGAAGCCGTTCTTCCCCATCAGCTCCAAGGTCTCACTGCGCAGCGTGGTGGACGCCAGGCCCGGCGTGCGCCACCTGCTGCCGCGCGGCCAGGTGCGTACGGAGGTCGCGCTCTGGCGGGTGCTGCGCAACCTCAGATCCGACGTGGTGATCACGACCAGGCCGGGCATCGGCGTGCAGGTGGCCAGGCACGCGCCGCGCGAGACCCTCAAGATCGCCCGCGAGTGGGGCAGGCCGGCCGTGCCGGGCCCCGTCAAGCGCTACTATCCGCGCCTGCACGCCGTCGTGACGGCCACCGAGTCGGCGCAGGAGGAGTGGACCAGGCTGCTCGACGACGGCGGGCCGCCCGTCCACTGCGTGCTCGACGCGCTGCCCTGCGGGCCGCGGCCGCGCTCGCGCATGGACAACAGGATCGTGGCCGCCGGCGGCCGGTGGGTGCCGGTCAAGGCGTACGACCGGCTGATCAGGGCGTTCGCGATCGTGGCCGACAAGCGGCCCGACTGGCGGCTGCGGCTGTACGGCGGCGGCCCGGAGGAGCGGCTGCTGCGCTCGCTGGTGCGGGAGCTGAACCTGCACAACCACGTCTACTTCATGGGCACCACACCCGACCTCGCGGGCGAGTTCGCCAAGGCGTCGATCGTGGCCAGCACCTCGCGCAGCGAGGACCTCGGCATGGCGGTGCTGGAGGCGATGGGCTGCGGGGTGCCGGTGGTGGCGTACGAGGGGGCCAGGGGGCCCAGGGAGTTCGTCGCGACGGGCTACAACGGCGTGCTGGTGCCCGAGGACGACCCTTCGATGTTCGCGGCGGCGCTGCTCGCGCTGATCGACGACGAGCGCCGGCGGCGGTCGCTGGCGGCCGGGGCGCGCGACACGGCGCTGCGGCACTCGGCCGACGAGATCGCCGAACAGTGGGAGAAGCTCATCTCCGGGCTTCGCTAGATCACCTGGGCCATACCTCTTACGGGTACCGTAGAAGCATGCATGGGTACAGCGGAGACAAGCAGGCATATCTCACCCGCCTGCGGCGAATCGAGGGGCAGATTCGGGGCCTGCAGCGCATGGTCGACGACGATGCCTATTGCATCGACGTGCTGACCCAGGTCTCCGCGGCGACGAGGGCCCTGCAGGCGGTGGCGCTGGGGCTGCTCGAGGAGCACATCTCCCACTGCGTGGCCGACGCCATCGCCACCGGCGGCCCTGAGGCCGATGCCAAGGTCAAGGAGGCCTCCGCGGCCATCGCCCGCCTCGTCCGCTCGTGACGCCTTCGCCCGGCCCGGTCTGTGCGGTCGTGCTGTGGGGCCTCCGCCTCCGCGCCTGATGCCCGTGCCGCCCGTGACGCCCTCAGCGCGGCCGTGGCGCACACGCCCCGTGTCCGGCCTGGCGTGTGAAGGTCGCTCAGGGGGTGGGGCGGGCTCGTGTCTGAGGGGATGGTCCGAGTGTGCGCGCCCGCGTTCGGTCTGGCGTGCCGGGAAGATCGTTTTGGGAGAGGGGAGGGCTCATCCGTGAGGGGGATAGTCCGAGTGGCGGAATGACTAGTTATGTGAAACCCCGGAAACCGGTGTTCCCGACCCCCTTGGGCCGGGAACTAGGTCCCCGGGGCTAGTAATCGTGATGGTTCTTCAGCGGCTCGCCGAAGTCCGCAATCCGAGCGCGTCGTCGAGTTCGTCCAAGGTCAGCCGCCGCTCGCTACCGGCCACGGCCGTGAGCACCTCGGCGTAGAGCGCAATCTCGTCCAACGCGACACGGTCGTGGACCCGAGAGTCCAGGTCATCGTGCCCCACCGCGTCGTCCTTCCTTCCGCAGCCCACACCCTCTACGAGGTTACGGCGCGGGCCCTTCCGGCGACATGGCCCATCGGAGTCATTCCTTTCGTCGCCTAGGGGCCCCAGGGGGATCATTTCCCGTTTCCGAGATCACAATTCAGCTAATCGGGTGTTATCGGAAGGGTTGAAACGATAGTGGGGAGGTAAGGTGGAAATAGCGGTATTACTGGTTTACATGTGACCTGTGTGGTGGTCGTCACGTTCATGGACGATCTTACGCACCAGCGCCGTCTGGCTCGCCAGCCCGCGCTCGGGCATCTTGGCCCCCGTCAGCCGCTCCCACGCAAGCCCCGTCGCGTACGCGGCCCCCAGCACGGCCGCCGCGCTCGCCCGGTCGGGCGGCGCCACCTCGATGACGGGAGCGGGCGCCACGGACACGCCGCCCCCGCGTACGGGGAAACCCTCGGGCTCGGTCCGTTCGGCCGCCGAGGTGCTCGTCAGGCCCGCGCGGCGCAGCTCCTCGTACGCCATCCGCAGCCGGTGGTCCAGCCGCCCCGGCAGCACGCCGCGCGAGTCCGAAAGGTCGGCGAGGAACGTGGCCGCCGCCTCGCGCGGGTCGGGCATGAAGGACAGCGCGTCCACGAGGTCGTACACGGAGTGGGAGAAGTGACCCTCGGGGTCGTTCTCGACGAGCAGCGCCCGGCACAGCCGGGGCGGGCAGCGTTTCAGCCACGCCTGCCGCAGCGCCGCGTCGTCCTCGTGCGGCTCGTCGATCTCGGCCTTGCGCAGCATCGGCTCGACCATCGTGAGCAGCGCCAGCGCGCGCGGCCTGAAGCGGGTGTCGAGCAGCAGGATCTGCGCGGTGTCGGCCATGACGGCGGCCAGCCTGAGCGCCGCGCGCGGCTGCCCGGCCCGCAGCCGCTCGGCGACGAGCGTGGCGAGGTCGAGCAGCGGCGGCGCGGGCAGCCAGCGCACCCACTCGTCGCCGGGCAACGACCGGCGCAGATACTCGCCGAAGACGGTGATCAGCCGCTCGTTGCCGTCGAAGGCGGGCGCGTACGCGCACCACATGATCGTGCCCCACACGGCGGCGACCGTGCTGGGCACGTCGGAGGCGAAGATCTCGCCGAAGGCCGTCAGCGGGTAGTCCAGCTCCGACTTGCGGCCGCAGGCGCGTACGAGCTGCCTGACCTGCTCGGTGAGGCCCTCGGGCACGTCGGGACCGATGAACGACTGCGTGGAGCCGGGCTCGGCGTGGAAGTCGTAGCCGTGCGGCACCACCTCGTCGGGCAGCGCCGCGGCCGGGTGCGCGTCGCGCCGGGCCCGCAGCCTGCGGGGCGGTGGCGCGAGGTGCCAGCGGCCGTCGGCGGGGTCGTACAGGTGCCAGCGCGCGTGCGCGCCGAACAGCCACCGGTCGCCGTCGGGGGTCACCAGGATGCGGGCCGCCAGGACGTGGGCGCGGTCGGGCACGGACAGCCCCTGCCAGCGCGGATCGGCGACCATGGTGCGGACCTCCGCCTCGGTGGCGGTGAAGGCATCCCAGGGTCGCACGGCGGTCATCGTACTGGGCGAAGGTGGATCATCCATCGGCATTTCGCGGCAGAATGGCCGCTATGAGGGCGAAGGTTGCAGGGATCGTGGCGGTCGTCAGCGTGCTCTCCAGCTGCGGTGCGGATGCGCCGGCACAACCGACGCTCTCAGGGCCGGGGATTCTCACGCTACAGAACGCCACCGCGCCGGCGCCCGGCGGGGAGGTGGGCGAGGCGTCCACGGAGTTCGACGACGCGGCCGATCTGTCCATGTGGACCAAGCTCAGTGACACCGAGAAGGACATCGACAGGATCGCCAAGCTCGATGTGAACGAGACCGTGAAGGGCGCGATGTACCTGGAGCCGAAGACCTCGGCCTGGTTCGACGCCTTCCGCGGGCCCTTCGTCTACCAGGAGCTGGCCGGCGACATCGTCATGTACGCCAAGGTCAAGGTCACCGGCAAGAAGGGCGGCAAGCCCAAGCGGCTGTTCTCGCTCGGCGGCCTGATGGCCCGCCAGCCCGGCTCGTACGCCAAGCCCAACTGGGTCTCGATCACCACCGGCACCGCGGAGAAGAGCGGCCAGGTCGAGGTGAAGTACACCCAGGACGGCAGCTCCAAGCCGGAGGAGCTGGCGGTCAAGGACGGCTGGGTGGAGCTGGTGCTCGGCCGGGTCGGCCGGGTGTTCGTCGCCCTGTACAAGGAGGAGGGCGGCACGTGGAAGGTCGGCAAGCGCTGGCCCTCGACGCTGCCCGACGTGCTCCAGTGGGGGGTGACGGCCTACACCGACTGGGACAGCTACAGCACGCTGAAGAAGGACGCCGCCAAGGGCAACGCCAAGCAGGTCAAGGGCACGCCCGACCTCAAGCTCACGGTCGACTTCGTCCGGTTCCTGCGGCCGGAGCTGCCCGACTACGCCGATCCGCTCAACGAGGCGTCGGTCTCGGACGAAGTGCTGATCAAAGTGATGACGCCTGCCGGTGCCTGATCGCCTTGGCCTGGTAGTTGTCCGGCGTACGGGCGAAGGAGGCGCGGTCGTCGTCGGTCAGCTCGCGCACGATCTTCCCCGGCACGCCCGCGACCAGCACTCCGGACGGGATCTTCTTGCCCGGCCCGACCAGCGCGCCGGCCGCCACCAGCGTGCCCGCGCCGATCCTGGCGCCGCCCAGCACGATGGCGCCGATGCCGATCAGCGCGCCGCGCTCCACGTACGCGCCGTGCACCATGGCCTTGTGGCCCAGGCTCACGCGGTCTTCGAGTATCGCGGGCTCTCCGGGATCGGCGTGCAGGCACGACAGGTCCTGGACGTTGCACTCCTCGCCGATCTCGATCCGCTCGTCGTCCCCGCGGAGAACGGAGCCGTACCAGATGCTGGACGCCCGTCCGATGCGTACGCGGCCGACCACCACGGCGCCGGGCGCGATGTACGCATCGGGGTGTATGTCCGGGGTTGCTCCGCCATCCAACGCTGCTATGTACATTCGAGGCATCTTATTTCCAGGTCGGGGTATGGCGTTCGGGTTGCGGCTGTGGGCCGATGGCAGGAAAGTCGTTTCCTGACGTCTCGTCGCCAGACCCTCACAACCCGCAGTTTTCCCCCGCCTCACGCGAACCCTTAGGTAACCCCCATGATGAACCAGCACGAGAACTTTCCCGATCTGATGCAAGAGGAGACCTTCGAGGTCGTCATGCGCGGCTACAACCGCCGCCAGGTCCACGACTACATGATGCGCACCCGTAACCAGATACGGGATCTCGAGGAACGGCTGGCGCGGGCCATAGAGCAGGCGGAGCAAGGCCGGATCGAGCTGGCCGAGGCCCGGCGGCGGATGGTCGAGACGCCCCAGAGCTACGAGGACCTGAGCCCGCGGCTCGCGCAGATCCTCCGGCTCGGGGAGGAGGAGGCCCAGGCCAAGCGGGAGGACGCCGAGGCCGAGGCCGCCAGGGTGCGCGAGGAGGCCAAGACCGAGGCCGACCGGCTCGTCACGTCGGCGCGCGAGACCTCCGACAAGATCCTCACCTCCGCCCAGGCCGAGGCCGAGCGCCGGGTGAGCGAGGCGACGCAGGCCGCCGAGCGCATGCTGGCCCAGGCGGGCAGCGACGCCGAGGAGCAGCTTTCCGCCGCCCGTACGGAGTCGGAGGAGACGCTGGCCAACGCGCGGGCCGAGGCCGAGCGGCTGGTCACCACCGCCCGCGAGGAGTCCGAGCAGCTCCTGGCGTCGGCCCAGGCGCAGGCCGAGCAGATCGTCTCGGGCGCGCGGGCCGAGGCCGACGCGCTGCTGACCGGCGCCCAGCAGCGGGCGGCGGCGATCGACGAGCAGGCCGGCCGCCGGGTCGACTACCTCACCAACACGCACACGGAGGTGGTGCGGAGGCTGACGGAGATCAGCACGGTGCTGGGCGACCTCATGGTGGCCGAGTCGAACGCCGGGCCGCTGGTGCCCGAGTCGGCGGTCTCCACCTCCCCCGCGCTCCCGCAGCCGCAGCAGGGCATCGAGCCGCCGCAGGAGCCGCAGGACGACGTGCGGGTCATCATCGAGGATGGCGAGACCGCATCGGAGCCGGCCTCCGTGCCGGCCCCCGATCCGGCCGGCACGGAGGTCTCTGACGACACGGACGTGCACATCGTGCGCCTGCCGGAGACTCCCGCTCACAAGTGACCGCGGTGCGAGCGGAAGCCTCCGCCCCCGATAGGGTCGGAGGCTTCCGCGTTCGTGGCCCCTCCTGATTTGGGGGCCCGGTACCGGGGCCGCCGAGACGCTGGACCCGGCACCGGGCTGCTCGCGTGCGGGTGGCGTGACGCTCCGCCGCCCGCGTCATGGAGGCGCGGGGCCGGCCCGTTCCTGCTCGCCGGCCCGCCTCTCCTGGTCCCGGAGCTGGTCGCGCAGCCCCTCCGGGTCGTCCGCGTCGATGGTCATCGCGCATCCTGCCTCGCGCTGCGCCGCGCTCAGCGGATGGTGTCTCGTGGCCCACCAGCGGCCCGCGTCGCTCCGCCAGATGGTCCACTGGGGATGCTCCCGGGCGATCTCGGCGAGGTGCCGATCAAAGGACATCGCTGTCCACCTTCCCGGGCCCCGAGCGAGGTTCCATCTCTCTTAAGAAGATGCGCCACCTCTCTAGAGAATTCAATGATCGCGGGGGTCAGGTCAACGTTGCCTTGACAAATCACCTTGAATCATGCGTCGAAGTCGTATTGGAGTACATACGCGGCCGAGTCCAGGATCATCTCGTTCAGCTCGACCGGCCGCCCGTCCGACGCGTACGCGGTCCGCGCGATGACGATCACCGGCGTGCCGCCCGGCAGGTCGAGCAGGTTGCTCTCGCGGGGGTTCGGCATGCGGGCGCGCACCTCCTCGGTGAAGTGGGCAGGGGGCACGCCGAGCTCGGCGAGCCTGGCGTACACGCCGCCGGGCCCGGTGTCGGTGAGGGTGATCGCGCTGCCCTCGACCAGGTGGGCGGGGAAGTAGGAGGTGGCGAGCTGCACGGGCCGCGCGTCCACCAGATAGCGCCGCCTGCGCACCCACACCTGGTCGCTGTCCAGCACCCGCGCCACGTCCTCGGCGGCTCGCTCCAACGCCACCTCCACCCGGTCAACGGTGAACGGACGCCCGCGCGCGTCGGCGTCCCAGATGGCCCTGCCCTGCCCCCACTGCTCCCGCGACAGGCGTCGTGCGCCGTGCCTGCGGATCGGTTTGAACTGCCGCACGTAAACCCCCGAACCTCGTTTGGGCACCGCCAGCCCTTCGTTGATCAGTACGGCAAGCGCCTGCCTGGCGGTGGCTCGAGCGATTGCGTATTCGGCCATCAGTGCGTTCTCGCCCGGCAGTCGGTCCCCGTCGCGCAACTCGCCGGCATGAATCCGGGCGCGGAGACCGTCGGCGATGCGTCGATAGATAGGGGGCTCGTGGGGTACCGGGGATTCAGACAACTTTGATCACCCTCTGTCACCAACCAGGTTGTGGCGTCTCCAGAGAACTTGCCCCGTCTTGTCCACGATCGCACAGATGCAGGCGATGGTCGCGGGCAGATTTTGGACGGATCGTGCCTGAGTGGTGAATTCCGCGAGGTTTTAGCGGACCGTTACTGTGGAACGGTCCGGGCCGGTATTCGATCCGCCCACCAGCGGCGAGTAACCAAAGAGAAGATCGCGGCGCCCGCCGCATTGAGGAGCACATCGTCGACGGACGAGAAACGGCCCAGGCGCAGGACGTACTGAAGCGTCTCGACGATGACCGAAAACCCCGCGGCGAGGGCCGCGACCCTGGCCGTCGAGCACATCGCGCGGCTGCGCACCGGTAGCAGCGCGCCCAGCGCGGCGAAGACCAGCAGATTGCCTCCGACCTGCACCAACACCTCCTCCCACGGCGCTCCGGCGAGGTCTGCGAGGTCGCTGAACGGCACCAGCGAGACCCCGTCGGCGCCGCCCGCGGGAGTGAGGATCATCCAGATCCATGGAGCGGTCCCGACCGCGATGCCCACGTCGGCGACGGAGGTGCGCAGGGGCATGGGATGGCCGGAACGGGTGCGATGGCGGGCGAGGAGCACGATCGCCAGCAAGGCCAGCGGAAGTGCAATCGTCCCAGCAATTATGACGTTTCCCCACAATTCCCATGTCCGTGCCATCCGACCATGATGGCGATGATCTAGGGATACCGGAAGATGTCCCTTCGGACAGGTCTTAAGGGACGGTCGCCCCTTAAGGCATGGCGCCTAAGAGACGGGCCTAATACTCCAGCCGCACTTCGAGATCTCGATCTGGTCGAGGCTGAGACGTGAGACGGCCACCGCAGTGATCATGTGGGTGTGTGGAATCCAGATGATCGGCGGTGGCCGTGGCAGCCACGGTAGCCGAAATCGACCCGCGTGTATGGGCCGATGCGTTCGATGACCTGTTCGCGCAGGTAGTGGCACCGTTCTTCGGCCGGCGTGAGCCGCGGATCAGAGCGCGTGGTTACCTGCTGGGCCTGCTGAGTTCGCTGGAACGCAAGAACGGCTGGTCCCTGGCCGAGTTCGCCGGAGACGCGACACCCGACGGGATGCAACGACTGCTCAACCACGCCCGCTGGGACGTCGATGCGGTCCGGGATGCACTGCGGGCCCAGGTCGCCGAGCGGCTCGGGTGCCTGGACGGGGTGCTGGTGGTCGACGACACCGGGTTCGAGAAGAAGGGCCGCCGCTCGGCCGGGGTGCAGCGCCAGTACACCGGCACGGCCGGAAAGATCACCAACTGTCAGGTCGGAGTGTTCGCCTCCTACCTGCACCCCGGCCGGCAACGGGTGCTGATCGACCGGGAACTGTATCTGCCCGCTTCCTGGTTCACCGCACCCGAGCGGCGCACCGACGCCGGCATCCCGGAGCAGGTGGAGTTCGCGACCAAACCGGAGCTGGCCTGGAGGATGATCGAGCGGGCCGCCGACGATCCGCTGCTCACCTTCGCCTGGCTCACCGCGGATGAGGGCTACGGCGACAACCCCGTGTTGCGTGAGCGGTGCCGCAGCCGGGGTTTGAGCTACGTGTTCGCTGTCTCCTGTGACCACCCGATCGTGCTGGCCGGCCGGAAGATGCGTGCCGATGAGGTCTTCGCCGCGCTGGAGGAGCAGGCGTGGCAGCGTTACTCCTGCGGCCAGGGTGCCAAGGGCCACCGCTACTACGACTGGGCGTGGATCCCGCTCGGCCCGGCCGAGTGGCTGCTGGCCCGCCGCTCCATCACTGATTCCGGCGAGCTGGCGTTCTACACCTGCTGGGCCACCGGCCCGGTCGCGCTGCCGGAGCTGGTGCGAGTGGCGGGATCGCGGTGGAGCGTGGAGGAATGCTTCCAGGCCACCAAGAACGAGGTCGGCCTGGACCATTACCAGGTCCGCAAGCACCTGGCCTGGTATCGGCACGTCACGTTGGCCATGGTCGCTCACGCTCACCTGGCTTTCCTCGCCGCCGGCCCACCCGGCGCAACGGGCGCTCAGCAGGGCGAGGCTTTCTCGGGCCTGGCCACACAGGGGGCCCTGCCGACAGGGACGATCACAGCTTGAGGGTGCGAACGGTGACGATTCCGGCGAGCTGATCCCGCTTACCGTCAACGAGATCCGGCGTCTGCATGCTCATCTTGCCCAGCCCCGGCACCCTGCCAGTCATCGAATCCGCTGGTCACAGTGGCGACGTCGGCATCAAGCCCGCGCCCGCCGCTGCCATTACCAGCGACAGCGACGAATCATCGATCACTAAATGCGGCTGGAGTACTAAGAGACGGGCCTAAGAGACGGGCCTAAGAGACGGGCCTAAGAGACGGGCCTAAGAGACGGGCAGGTGCCGGTCGAGGAATTCCAGCGCCACCCGCCAGGCGCGCTCCGCCGCCTCCGGGTGGTGGAACATCGGCGCCTCGCTGTTGTGGAAGGCGTGCCCCGCCTCCTCCTCGATGTACATCACCACGTTCGGACGGCTCCGCGCGGCCTCCTCCACCACCGCCACCCGATCACGCGAGATGAACGGGTCGTCGCCGCCGAACACCAGCAGCAGCGGCGCGTCGATGCGTTCGAGCAGCCCGGTCGACTCGGGCACCGCCGAGCCGTAGAAGGACAGCACGGCCGCCAGCTCGATCTGGGTGGCCAGCATGAACGCGACCGTGCCGCCCAGGCAGAAGCCCAGCGCGCCCACCCCGCCGCGCACCTCCGGCATCGCGCGCAGGTGGGTCACCGTCAGCGCGCAGTCGGCCACCCCCTGGGCCAGGTCGAAGTCGCGGGCCAGCTCGATGGAGGTCGCGGTGCCCTCCGGCGTGTGCTCGCCTCGCCAGTGCGGCCTGATGCGCCAGAACAGGTCGGGCGCGGCCACCACGTAGCCCTTTGCGGCCAGCTCGGCGGCGACCTTCTCGATGTACGGGCCGACGCCGTAGATCTCCTGGATCAGGAGAATCCCGGGCCCGCCGCCCGACTCGGGCAGCCAGGTCCGTACGTCGAAGGTGCCGTCGTGGGCGCTTATCCGATCGGTGCGGGTCTGCATGTCCACCAGCATCGCGCATGGCGCCCGCCGCGTTCCGGCGAGACGATGCGAACGGCGGGTCCGTGTCGTCAGCGTCGTCAGCGTCGTGTGCGTCGTGAAGTCCGCGTCGTGTCGCCGGTGCCGTGCCGTCCGTGCCCCGCGAGGCCCGCCGCCGTCCGCGAACCGATCGACACCGGGAAGTGGAGGAGAGATGAGGAGAACGTGGTGCTGACCCATTTCATCGGCGGCCGGCCGGTCGCCGCGGGGCCGGGCTTTCCCGTCCACGATCCCGTCACGGGCCTCGTGGTCAGGCACGTCCACGAGGCCGATCCCGAGGTGGCCGACCGGGCGGTGCGCGCGGCCAGGGAGGCGGCGCGCGACTGGGCGGCGATGCCCGTCGGCGAACGCGCGGGCTGGATGCGCCGCCTGGCCGAGGGCATCGAGGAGCGCTTCGACGACCTGGTGGCCGCCGAGATCGCCGACACGGGCAACCCGCTCGACCAGACCCGCACGCTCGACGTGCCGCGCGGCATCGCCAATTTCCGCGCCTTCGCCGAGATGGCCGCCCAGCGGCCGGAGGAGGCCTTCCACCTGTCGGGCACGCTCAGCTACACCGTGCGCAGGCCGCTCGGCGTGGTCGCGGTGATCGTCCCGTGGAACCTGCCGTTCCTGCTGATGACGTGGAAGCTCGCGCCCGCGCTCGTCTGCGGCAACACCGTGGTCGTCAAGCCGTCGGAGCACACGCCGGGCTCGGCGGCGGTCTTCGCGGAGATCTGCGCCGGCGCGGGGCTGCCGCCCGGCGTGGTGAACATCGTCTTCGGGCACGGGTCCGCAGGCCAGCTCCTCGTCGAGCATCCCGACGTGGACGCGGTGACATTCACCGGCTCCACCAGGACCGCCGCGGCGATCATGCGGACGGCGGCCCAGCGGGTCAAGCCGATCTCGTTCGAGCTGGGCGGCAAGAACGCCGGGCTGGTCTTCGAGGACTGCGACCTCGACAGGGCCGTGGAGGGCACGGTCCGCTCGGCCTTCACCAACGGCGGCCAGGTCTGCCTGTGCACCGAGCGCATGTACGTGCAGCGCCCGATCTTCGAGGAGTTCTGCGCCCGCCTGGCCGCCCGCGCCCAGGAGGTGGAGCCGCAGCCCATGATCTCCGCCGCGCACCGCGACAAGGTGCTGTCCTACTACGCCCTGGCCCGCTCGGAGGGAGCCAAGGTGCTGGCGGGCGGCGGCGTGCCGGTGTTCGGCGACCACCGTGACGGCGGATACTACGTCGAACCGACGGTAGTGGCAGGCTTGTCGGAATGGTCGAGGTTCAACCGGGAGGAGATCTTCGGTCCCGTGTGCCACGTCGCGCCCTTCGACAGCGAGGCCGAGGCCCTCGACCTCGCCAACTCCAGCGAGTACGGCCTGGCCGCCACCGTCTGGACCACCAGCCTGGACCGCGCCCACCGGGTCGCCCAGCGCCTGGAGGCGGGGCAGGTCTGGGTCAACACCTGGGACGTGCGCGACCTGCGGGCGCCGTTCGGCGGCGTGAAGCTCTCGGGCATCGGCAGGGAAGGCGGCACCCGGTCGCTCGACTTCTACTCAGAACCCACCACGATCACCATCAAACTGGAGCAGCCCGATGCATGACGAATGGTCCCAGGCAGTGGACGTGCACGCCCAGGCCGCCGACCGGCTGGCCGAGGCGGCGCGTACGGGCAAGCCCTGCGAACCGATCAGGGACCTGGTCAGCACGGCGGCCGACGGGTACGCCGTACAGGAGATCCACACCAGGCGGGCGCTCGGCGAAGGGCGGCGGCTGGTCGGCAGGAAGGTCGGCGTCACGAACGCGCAGCTCCAGCAGCGCTTCGGCATCGACCAGCCCGACTACGGCATGCTGTTCGCCGACATGTCCTACTGCGACGGCCTGCCGGTCCCGTACGAGCGGTTCCTGCAGCCGCGCGCCGAGGCCGAGGTGGCGCTGGTACTCGGCGACGACCTCACCGGCGGTCCTTTCACGGTGGCCGACGTGATCAGGGCGGTGGACTTCGCGCTGCCCGCGATCGAGATCGCCGACTCGCGGATCGCCGACTGGGACATCACGCTGGCCGACACCGTCGCCGACAACGCGTCGGCGGGGGCGTTCGTGCTCGGCAGTACGCCGGTGCCGCTGACCGGGCTCGATCTGCGGGCGGCGGGGATGACGATGACCCGTAACGGCGCGGAGGTCTCGACCGGCTCGGGCGAAGCCTGCCTCGGTCACCCGCTCAACGCCGCCGTCTGGCTCGCCACCCGGCTCGGCCGCACGGACTACGCGCTGCGGGCCGGAGACGTGGTGCTGACCGGCGCGCTCGGCCCGATCGTCCCTGTCGAGCCCGGCGACGTGTTCGAGGCCCGCATCGAGGGCCTCGGCTCGGTACGGGCGGTGTTCGGCGCGTGAGACCCCCGCCCAGGGCCTTCCGGGTGCCCGGCAAGGCCACGCCCGCAGGCCGGCACCCGCACGTCAAGCGGGCCGGCGACTTTGAGATGCAGGCGGTCGCCTACCACCCGCAGGAGCGGGCCTTACCGTCGCCGGGCTGAAGGGAGTCTCCCCATGCGCCTGCCCATGCTGGGGCTGCCGGCGGCCGGGCTGGCGGTGCTCATGGCGGCCGGCTGCGGCGGCGCGGTGCCGCAGGCCGGCGACGCTGCGCCGGTCGAGGTCGGGGCGATCATCACGCAGACCGGCGTGTACGCCGCGCTCGGCGACGAGATGGAGACCGCCATGCGGCTCTACCTCGACGATCACGGCGGACGGCTGGGCGGCAGGCCCGCCCGGCTGATCGTGGCCGACGACGCGGGCAGCCCCGAGAGGGCGAGGAAGGAGGCCAGGCGGCTGATCGGCGAGGGCGCCGACGTGCTCACCGGGCTCATCTCTTCGCCTGTCGCGGTGGCGGTGGCCGATGAGGCGGGCAGGGGAGCACGCGGAAGGGCCGTCCTGGGGCCGGGCGGGGGAGAGGGGGCCGACGGAGCGGGTGCGGTGCCCGTCGTGGTCGCCAACGCCGGTGCGGACGAGCTGGGCGGGCCGCACGTCTTCCGCGTCTCGTACACCAACCGCGAGCACGGCCGCGCGGCCGGCCGGTACGCCGCCGAGCGATACGGCCGGCGGCCCGTTGCGCTCATGGCCTCCGGCTACTCGGCGGGCGAGGAGACGCTGCGTGGCTTCGTCGAGGGCTACGGGGCCGAGCCGATCGCCCGCGTCATGACGCCGCCGGGCACCGTCACCGAATTCGAGCGGTACCTCGCCCGCGTCCCTGACGAGGCCGAGCTGCTGTTCGCCTGCTACGCGGGTGGGGAGGCGGTGGCGTTCGCCCGGGCGTACAAGCGGCTCGGCTACGACGCCAAGGTGCCGCTGCTGGCCTCCATGAACCTGACCGACGAGGACGTGCTGCGCGCGATCGGTCCCGATGCCGAGGGCATCACGAGCGTCGGCATGTACGCGCCCGCGCTGGACAACCCGGACAACGCCGCCTTCGTCGCCCGCTGGCGGGCCAGGACCGGCCGCGACCCGTCGGCGGTCGCGCTGCAGGGCTGGGACGCGATGCGGGTCATCGACGCCGCCCTGTCCAGGGGCGGCGATCTGACGCGGCGGCTGGGGGAGCTGGGCGAACTGGCGGGTCCGCGCGGCCCGTTCCGTCTGGACGAGCGGCACGAGCCGGTGCAGAACTGGTACGCCAGGGAGTACCACAATGGGGTGAACAGCGTTACAGCCACCATTCCGCCATGAACAGGAGCGAATCCCGTGGATCGCGACCAGTGCCTCGCCCTCGACGCCCAGGACCCGCTGCGGGCGTTCAAGGACGAGTTCGTCCTTCCAGAAGGCGTGATCTACCTCGTCGGCAACTCGCTCGGCGCGCTGCCGAAGCGTACGGCGGAGCGCATGCGGCGCGCGGTCGAGGACGAATGGGGCGGCCAGCTCGTCGGCGGCTGGAACCACGCCGGATGGTACGACCTGCCGCTCACCCTCGGCGACCGCCTGGCCCCGCTCATCGGCGCGGGACCGGGCCAGGTCGTGGTGGGCAACACCACCTCGATCGCGATCTTCCAGGCGGTGGCGGCGGCGCTGCGGCTGCGGCCCGACCGCCGGGTGATCGTCTCCGACGCCCAGAACTTCCCCACCGACCACTACATGGTGCAGGGCCTGGCCGGGCTGGTCGGCGGCTATGAGATTCGCGACCTCGCCGAGGGAAGCTTCGCCGACGCCGCCGTGGTGCTGCTCTCGGAGGTGGACTACCGGACCGGAGCCCGCAGGGACATGGCCGAGGTGACCGCCGCCGCGCACGCCGCCGGTGCCCTCATCGTGTGGGACCTGTGCCACAGCGTGGGCGCCATGGAGGTGGACGTCTCGGACGTGGACTTCGCGGTCGGATGCACGTACAAGTATCTGAGCGCGGGGCCGGGCGCGCCCGCCTTCCTCTACGTCAACCCGCGCCACCACGGCACGGCCGAGAACGTGCTGTCCGGCTGGCACGGGCACGCCGCGCCGTTCGCGTTCGAGACCGACTTCCGGCCCGCCGACGGCATGCGCAGGTTCGTGATCAGCACCCCGCACGTGCTGTCGCTCGCGGCCCTGGACGCGGCGCTCGACGTGTGGGAACGCGTGCCGATGGCGCAGGTCAGGGCCAAGAGCAAGGCCCTCACCTCGCTCTTCGTCGACCTGGTCGGCGACCGGCTGGAGCTGGCCTCGCCCGCCGACCCGGAGGCGCGGGGCAGCCAGATCAGCCTGCGCCACCCCGACGGCTACCCGATCATGCGGGCGCTGATCGACCGCGGCGTGCACGGCGACTTCCGCGCGCCCGACACGCTCAGGTTCGGCTTCGCGCCGCTCTACCTCGGCTACACCGACGTCTACGACGCCGCCGCGACCCTGCTGGAGGTGCTGGACAAGGAGCTGTGGCGGGACGAGAAGTACGCCGTCCGCCTCGCCGTCACCTGACGCCTCGCCGCCCGCGCGGCCGTCGCCCGGACATCGTCGCCGGGCCACGCGACGGCACGCCTGCGCGGCGCGCCCAAGGGATGTGAAGGGCGGGCGGGGCGACGGGTCAGAGCGCGTCGAGAGCCTTGATCGCGCGCTTGGGCGCGACCGCGCGGTAGCTCTCCTCCACCCAGTCGAGCAGCACCTCGGTCTCGGGCAGCTCCGCCATGAACGGCACCGTCACCCAGCCTGCCTTGCCCAGCCCGTAGCCGCTGGGCTTCGCGCCGGGGACGGTCAGCGCGTGGCCGTGGGCCTCGGAGAGCAGCTTGACGGTGAACGCCGGCTGCCACTTGCCGGTGGGCTCGTCGAGGCCGAGGAAGACGAAGACCTTCTTGCCGACCTTGACGACGGTCTCGCCCCAGGGGTGGTCTTCGTGGGCCTCGGGCAGGCCGAGCGCGAACGCCAGCAGCTCTTCCCGCACGTCATGCCAGTCGCTCATGCCTCACCCTAACCCGGCCGGCGGAATTCTTCGAGCTTGCGTTCGATAACGTCTCTGACCCGGTCGCGGGCCTCCATCCTCGGCACGCCCGCCATCAGCAGCCGGTCGTAGTCGGTGTCGAGATGCCGGATGGAGGCGATCACCGCGAGCGTGATCGCGTTCTCGTCGAGCGCCTTCGCGGCGGCCGACCTGCCCACCCGGCCGCTGCCACGCTGGCCCGCGTGCTCGGCGATCTCGCGGGCGCGCGGCTCGGGGCAGCCGGGGAAGAGCCTGGCGATCTCGGCCGCCATCTTCGCCTGGAACTCGACGTCCTGCTCGGCCCTGCGGACGCGGTCGCGCTCGCGGCGGCGCAGGCGTACCTCCTCGTCGGCCAGGCAGCGCTCCTCGGCGGCGGCCAGCGCGGCCTCCTCGACCAGCAGGCCCTTGCGCTGGTAGACCTTGCGCCGCCGGTTGTACTGCACGACGACCGCTGACAGGCCGCTCTCCTGCTTGGCCCGGCGGCTGAGCGCCGCGTTACCGGACGGCAGGAACACCAGGTGGTCGAGGTCCGCGCAGGTCAGGCAGTGGGGCTCGTCGTCCTCCATGATCAGATAGGGGCCGGTGTCGCCGCAGGACGCGCAGGTGAACGGCTCAAGCGGGGCCACCACCATGAGGTCGGGCGCCTTGCTCTGCGCCTCGGTGAGCCGCCGCACCCGGGCCTCGCTCAGGTCGGGCGACAGCCAGTGCACCCGGAACGGCGCCTGGTCGGGACCCTTGACGAAGCGCAGCTCGCGGCGGTCGCGGGTGCCCGCCACGTACGGGGTCTCCACCGGCCGCAGCCCCTTGGCCAGCGCCCACTCGCGCAGCAGCCCCGCCGTGACGAGCAGCCGGTCCTCGTCCACCGCGGCCAGCTCCGCCAGCGTGCCGGCGCGGCCCTGCCGCCAGACGTCCACGTGCCTGGTGTGCAGCCAGCGCAGGCCCGTCACCACGTCGATGAACGTCACGTACTTGCGGGTGGTCAACGCGATCTCGGCGGCTTGGGCGACCCTGCGGGCCAGGTTGGGCTTGGACACCCTCCAAGTTTGTCGTGAGATGGCGCGGCGCGAAGCTTTCCTTGCACCGCTTGCGGCAAGTAACTCCTTCGGACTCGGGCCCCGGAGGAGAGCCCTGGAGGAGAGAACGTTGCGTCTGTTCTGGCCTGCCCTGCTCCTGCTCGCCACCTCGTGCGGCCTGGCGGAGGAGGGCACGCAACCCGTCGTCACGGGACGTTTCGGCAGCAAGCCGGTCGTCGCCCTCCCGAAGGGCAAGCCGGGGCGGACGCCGCGTATCACGGTGCTGTCCACGGGCAGCGGGCGCCGGACGATGCCGGGCGACGTGGTGCTCGCCGACGTGGACATCCGGCGCTGGTCGGGCAACCGGCCGTACATGAGCACCTACGACGGCGACCAGCCCACGACGGTCGTCTTCGACGGCCGCAAGGTGCCGGAGACCTGGCGGCGCTCGCTCATCGGGCATCCGGCGGGCAGCCGGGTCATGCTGATCAGCCCGGCCGGTCAGGCGCTCGGCCCGAACGTGCCGTCGGCCGGCCTCGACCCCGACGACACGCTGGTGCTCGTGTTCGACATCATCGGCGGCTACCCGCCGGACGCGCGCCTGGTCGGGCGGACGCTGCCGGTCGTGCCCGCCGACCTCGCCCCCGCCGACCCGCCCCGCGTGCTCATCGACGGCTCGGGCGGCGAGGTCGCCGCGGGCTCGAAGGTGGTCGTCCAGTACGTGGCCGCGTCCTGGCCGTCCCGCCGGGTCGTGGACTCCTCCTACCGGCGGGGCGGGCCGAGCGCGTTCACGCTGGAGCCGGGCGCGGTGCCGGCCTCCTGGGTCGGCGCGCTGGCCGGGCGGCGGGTCGGCAGCAGGATCGCGGTGCCGTCGCCGGGCGAGCGGCCCAGGCTCTACGTGATCGACATCCTCGACACCGTCACGCACGCGTAGGCCGGGCGGCCCTCGCGCCGCCCGGCCTGGTCAGATGAGGAGTCGGGTCAGGTCAGCTGCAGTGCTCCCACGGGCTGTCGTACGTGGACGAGCCCGCCTTGCCGCCCCACTTGACGCATGTGCTGGGAGCGGCCGCCTTGACCGGGCCCGCGTAGTAGCTGAAGTTGCCCGAGTCGGTCTTGCGGGACTTGCCCTGCACCTCGAGATAGGCGCTGACGGCGGTGGCCTTACCGATGTTCTTCGCCTTCAGCGTCACCACGCAGTTGTTGGCGTTGCTGGAGTTGTAGAGCAGGTAGACCGTGCCGTCGGTGCCCAGCTTGGCCGAGTCGATGACCTTGAAGCCGGAGCCGCACACCTGCTCGGGCTTGTACGGGTTCGTCGATCCGCCGCTACAGCCGTTCTGCGAGGTCAGGGTCTGCTGGGGGTACCCGAACGTGACCCCGTTGAAAACGGCCCGCTGGATGTTGGACGGATAGTTGTCGCCCAGCCGTACCTCGTAGTGGAGGTGCGGCGAGATGTTGTTGCCCGGCTTGCTGGTGTTGCCGACCGTGCCGATCTTCTGGCCCTGGGAGACGGACTGTCCGACGCTGACCGTACGGGTGTCCAGGTGCGCGTAGTACGTCGCCCAGCCGCCACCGTGGTCGATCTTGACCAGGTTGCCGAAGCCGTTGGTCGAGCCTTGGTGCGACGAGATCACCACCGTCCCGGCGGCAGCGGCGACCACGGTGTCGCCCTTGTCGGCGTCCGCGGTGCTGCCCCGGTTGAAGTCGATCTCGTACGAGCGGTGCGCGCTGCTCGCGCTGGAGTTGCCCGTCCACGTCTGGCCACAGGGGAAGGGGAGCTGGAAGTTCGTCGCGAGGATCTGGGCCTCTTCCGATTCCGGTACGGGATCGGCCGCCGCCGGGGACGCTGCGCCGAGGCCGGCGATCAGCACCAGGGCCGCGGCCATTGCTCCGTAGAGCTTCATGGGGTGATCCTTTCCGTGGGATCTCTGAGACCCAGGGTCCGTACGAGCCGCACAGAAAACGTCCACAACCGATACAAACGGCTGTCAGGCCCCTGTAGAGGAGCTGATGCGGATGACGGTCACCTTCCACGTGCTCGGCCCGCTGGAGGTCCGCCGCGACGGACAACCCGTCCGGATCTCCGGCAGGAAGCCTCGGCTGCTGCTCGCCACGCTGCTGCTCGACGCAGGCCAGGTGGTGGCCGCCGACCTGCTCGCCGAGGTGCTCTGGGCACAGCGGCCGCCGCGCTCGGCGCAGGCCAACCTGCGCACGTACGCGAGCTCGCTCCGCGCCGACCTGGGCGATCTGCTGCGTTCCGACGGCGGCGGCTACGCCATCGACGTGACCGCGTCTGAGCTGGACCTGCTGGCCTTCGAGGAGCTGGTCGATCAGGGCGAGTACGACGCCGCGCTCGCCTTATGGCGCGGCGCGCCCCTGTGCGACCTGCCCGGCAGCCCCGTCTGGGACCGCCGCATCGAAGCGCTGCGCGACCTGCGCGCGCGTGCCGCGGAGGCGCTGATCGAGCGGCGCATCGCGGCGGGCGACCACGACGGCGCGGTCTCGGAGCTGCGCGGCCTGCTGGCCGAGCAGCCCTACCGGGAGGACCTGTGGGGGCGGCTGCTGCTGACCCTGCACCGCGGCGGCAGGAAGGCCGAGGCGCTGCGGGCCTACGCCACCGTGCGCGGCCGGCTGGTCGACGAGCTGGGCGTCGAGCCGGGGACGGAGCTGCGCAGCGCGTACGAGCTGATACTCGCCGACGAGAGCGCGACCGTCGTGCCCCGCCAGCTCCCGCCCGACCTGCCCGACTTCACCGGCAGAGCAGATGAGGTGGCGAGGCTGAGCCGGCCGCATCCCGTCGCGGTCGTCTCGGGGCCGCCCGGCTGCGGCAAGTCGGCGCTCGCCGTGCACGTCGGGCACGCGTTACGCGCGGCCTACCCATCCGGGCAGCTCTACCTGGAGCTCGGCGACCGCGAGCCGGGCGACCTGCTGGCCGAGGCGCTCAGGGCGCTCGGCGTCGCCACGCCGCCGCCGACGGTGGCCGAGCGGTCGGCGCTGCTGCGCTCGTTGCTGGCCGAGCGTCCCATGCTGGTGCTGCTCGACGACGCCCGCGACGCCGCCCAGGTGCGCCCGCTGCTGCCCGGCAACGGCAGCGCCGTCATCGTCACCAGCCGGCGCCGGATCACCGAGCTGCCCGGGGCCGCGTTCGTCCAGCTCGGGCCGCTCCCGCCCGGCGAGGCGCTGTCGCTGCTCGCGAAGGTCGCGGGCACGGACCGGGTCGCCAGGGAACGTGAGGCGGCGCTCGCCATCGTGGCCGCCTGCGGCCACCTGCCGCTCGCCGTCAGGAACGCGGGCGCCCGCCTGGCCGCCCGCCCCGGCTGGTCGCTGTCGGTGCTGCGGCAGCACCTGGAGGACGACTGGCTGGCCGAGCTGCGCGACGTGCGTGAGGGCCTCGACCGCGGGTACGCGCGCCTGCCCGACGAGGCCGCCCGCACGCTCGCCACGCTGGGCCTGCTCGGCCCCGCCGCACAGCCCGGCTGGGTGATCGACGCCGCGCTCGGCCGCCACGGCGCGGGCGAGGTCACCGACCTGCTGGTGGAGGTCAACCTGCTGGACCCGGTCGGCACCGACGACACCGGCCAGCCGCGCTACCGGGTGCCCGACCTGATCGCCGAGCACGCCCGGCGGCAGCCCGGCGACCCCGCCGCCGTGGGACGGGTGCTCGCCGCGTGGACCGCGACCGCCGAGCACGCCATGGCCCGCCTGCCGACCACGGTGTTCAGCCTCACCGCCGCGGGGGCGCCGCGCTGGCGGCTGCCGGGACCCGTGCTCGACCGGCTCACCGCCGACCCGGTGACGTGGTTCGAGGCCGAGCACGAGACGCTGGCCGCCGCCGTGGAGACGGCGGCGGGCAACGGGGCGGCCGAGTCGGCGTGGGGGCTGGCCGCCGCGATGGTGCCGTACCTGGATCTGCGCTGCCACCTCGGCACCTGGCGGCGCACGCACACCGTCGCACTGGCCGCCGCCCGCGCCGCCGGCGACCGGTACGGCGAGGCCGCCATGCTCAGGGGCCTTGCCCAGGTGGCGCTCTACCAGGATCGCTACGACGAGGCCACCGACGCCTTCACCCGCTCCCGCCAGATCTTCCGCGACATGGGGGACCGCAGGGCCGAGGCCACCTCGATCTGCGGCCTCGGCGCGGTCAGCCAGTTCCGCGGCCGGCACGCGCAGGCGCTCGGCCACTTCCGCCAGGCCCTCGCGATCTTCGAGGCGACCGGCGACAAGCCCGGCGAGGCGTACGCCCGCCAGGCCATCGGCCGGGTGTGCCTGAAGTCGGGTGACCTCGCGCAGGCGTCGGAGTCGCTGGGCCTGGCCATGCGGCTGGCCCAGGAGCTGGGCGACTCCCACAGGGAGGGCTGCGTGTGCGTCCAGATGGGTCACCTGCACCAGGCCATCTCGTTCCACCGGCACGCGCTGGAGATCTTCGAGTCGCTGGGCGACCGGCACTGCGGGGCGTACGCGCTGCAGAGCCTGGCCGGCCTGCAAGCGGCCAACGGCGACCTGGCCCGCGCCTCCTCCGGGCTCGAACGCGCGCTGCAGATCTTCCAGGAGCTGGGCGATCGCAGCGGGGAGGCGTCGAGCACGCAGCTCCTCGGCGAGCTGCACCGCTCGGCGGGGCGTACCGGGCTGGCGCGCGACTACCTCAGGCAGGCCGACGCCCTGCGCGCCAGCCTGTGAGCCCTACGGCCGGGACGCTGTGCGGCGGCGACCCCGGTGTGCTCCACGAGCCTGGTGTGTTCTACGGTCGGGACACGATGCGGCGGACGAACCTGGTGAGCCGTGACTTGTGGCGCCGGCCGGGCGGCGGCGGTGCGTCGCGCAGCGCCTGGAGCGCCTGCGCCGCCGTGGGGCGCTTGGCCGGGGAGTGGTCGAGCATCATGCGCACCACCTCGGGCACGTCCGGCCCCTGGGCGTCGGCGCTGGTCGGGAGCTGGCCGGTGAGCAGCTGGTAGGCGATGGCGCCGGCCGCGTAGACGTCGGACGAGGTGGTCATGAGGTCGGGCCGCTCCTGGCACTCGGGCGCCACATAGTGGGCGTCGAGCACGTTGCCCAGCTCGTGGGCCACCGTGTAGTTGCGCGGGCCCGGCTTGGCGTAGTCGAAGCCGGTCAGCACCGCGTGGCCGTCGTCGGTGACCAGCACCGCCGCGGGCGTGAGCGCCCGGTGCACCACGCCGTGGAGATGGGCGTGCGCCAGGCCGCGCAGCAGGTCGGTGATGACGCCCATCGGGGCGGCCTTGCCCATCGCCAGGTGCAGCGCCTCGCCGTGCACGTCGTCGAGCACCAGCACGAACCGGCTCTCGTCGTCGATCGCGAAGAAGTCGCGCGAGCGCACCACGCACGGGTGCGGCGGGATGCGCGCCAGCGTCTGATACGCGTTCGCGATGCGCTGCCGCTCCGCCGCCCGCGACTCCTGATCGGCCAGCGGGTCGGCCTGGTAGACGCGCAGCAGCACGGTCTCGCTGCCCGGCAGCGTGGCGTTGAACGCGCGGTATTCGGTGACCTTGGCATCGCCGCCGAGCTGCTCCTCCACCTCCCAGTTGCCGAACCTGGGCGGCGCGGTGCTGCGGCGCACGGTCTGGTTGAGCGCGTCGAGGATCGCCGTCATGTACGGCCGGATGTCGGGGCTGCAGCCGCGCCGCACCCGCGAGACGTCGCTCAGCGTCGCCACCAGGTTGGGCAGGTCGGTGACGTTGACCGCGTCGCGCCCGGCGGGATCGATCAGCTCGGCGTCCGGTGAGGTGAGCACGACCAGGCTGTCGACGTAGACCCGCTCAAGCTGGGTGGCACGGGAGACCAGCAGGCCCTTGAGCGCCTTGGCGGTGCCCCGCAGCTTGGTCACCGGCGAGCCGAACGCCTCCCTGCGCGGCGGGAACCAGCGCGTGCCCGACACCTCGATGCGGCCCCTGGTGCCCTTGACGTCGACCACCACCAGCGAGTGGCCGGTCAGGACGAGCAGGTCGACCTCGAACACGTCGTGGCCGCGCGGGACCTCGATGTTGTGCAGCAGCAACCAGTCGGCGGGCGCGTGGTCTCGCAGATATGCGATCACGCGCCGCTCGGCGTCGTTGACCGGACGTCCTCCGCCGACGATCTCTGCCATGAACACTATCCTCGCACGGGATCGGGCCCGGATCTTCGCCGGGCGGCGAACCGCCCCGGCGGGATTCCCGCACGTCATCACAGGTGCCCCCGGTCCTCGTACGTGGTCCGCGGCGGCCCTTTCAAAAGCGTTTTCCTGCTGCCGGATACCAGCGCCAAGCGGCGGTCGATCGTTGTCCAAAGACCGGTGATCCTCCACCCCATACGCGGCGTGGCCCGGCGGCGGCACCGGTTCAATAGCGGATCCCGCGGAGTGCCGATCGTGCACCGCCGCCGCAGTGCCGGAAAAGCGGCTCAAAAAATCCAGGCGGCTCTTTGACCTTGCCGAGAGATTTTCCAGTTGCGCTTTTCGAGGGTTCCCGTGATGGTTATTCGCGGCACCTAGCAGCCCTGCAACGAACGACCACGGCGTCGGTAAATTCACGCCGTTCCATGGAGGAAAGAAAACATGATCCGTCGCATTCTGGCCGGTGCCGCTGTCGCGGCCGCAGCCTTCGGCTTCTCCGCCTCCGCCGCGTCCGCCGGCGTCGGCCCCAACCCGCACAACGAGGGCGCGAGCTTCGTGAGCCAGTTCCAGATCCTGGACGACGTGCTCAACGACGTCGGCAACCACTCGCTGAACAACCTCGAGATCGCCATCGGCCAGCTCCTCGACGAGGTGAACGTGAGCGCGCTGAACGGCAACCAGCCGAAGGTGGGCGACAAGAACATCAACACCCGGATCGACAACGGCGACGCTCGCGCCCAGTAGCCCGGTGGGCGCGCGGGCGGCGAACCATCGCCCCCGCCGCCGGTGCACAGGTAAAAAGTGCAGGCCCGCGATGGCATTGACGCCGCCCAGCCATCGGGTGCGCCCGCGGATAAGCGGGCGCCGGTTTCCAGAATCGTGACCGGCGAAACCTGATGCCAAAGAATCGAGGCGTCTTCTTGACCTCCGTAAGGTCTTTCCGGGTTGCGGGCCCCGCCACCTGCCGCGATTGTTATTCGCGGCACCTCACAGCCCTGCACGAACGACTATGGCGCCGGAAATTCCGGGCCGTTCCATGGAGGAAAGCAAACATGATCCGTCGTATTCTGGCTGGTGCCGCAATCGCGGCCGCTGCTCTTGGCTTCTCCGCCACCGCCGCGTCCGCCGGCGTCGGCCCCAACCCGTACAACGGGGGCCAGGCCATCCTCAGCCAGTTCCAGATCCTGGACGACGTCCTCAACAACGTCGGCAACCACTCGCTCAACGACCTCGAGCTCAGCATCGTCAAGGTCCTCGACGAGGTGAACGTGAGCGCGCTGAACAACAACCAGCCGGCGGTCGGCGACCACAACAAGGACACGAAGATCAAGAACGGCCAGGCTCAGGCCAGGTAAGACCGGTCGCGGAGGCAGGGCAGGTGCGCCGGCCGTGCGACCGCACCCGGCCGCACGGCCGGCCGCTCTTCCCGCCTTCTCCTGGCGCGTCACAGAACTGAACGATCGTGGGGACTCGCAAGGTCGCGGAGCGCTTCCCGGAGCGCCGAAACGCTCGGCAGGCGATCGATGAATCGTCCAGGTACGGCCGGCGCCGTCGCGAACGCCATCCGGAAATCGGCCGGAAAAGGTGCCGATCTGGTTATAGGCGCTTTCCGCGGGAGGACCGGAATTCACCTGGTCGGCCGGGAATCAGCACCACAGGTTTCACGCGTTCCTTGACCTCCATTACGAGTCGCATCTCCCATATCACCACGATCACCGTCAGCGGCGCCGCACAGCCCTGAACAAAAAAACCTGGCGTGGTAATGCCGCGCCGTTTCATGGAGGAAAGCAAACATGATCCGTCGTATTCTGGCCGGCGCCGCTGTGGCGGCCGCGGTCTTCGGCTTCTCCGCGTCCGCCGCGTCCGCCGGCGTCGGGCCCAACCCGAACAACTCGGGCCAGGCCCTGCTGACGCAGTGGCAGCTGGGCGACGACGTCCTGAATCACGTGCTCAACCACTCGGTCAACGACCTCGAGGTCGGCTTCCTCAGCTTCCTCGACGAGATCAATGTCGCGCTGCTGAACAACAACCAGCCGAGGGTCGGTGACGGCAACGTCAACACCGGCATCGACAACGGCAACACGCAGGCCCGGTAAGACCCTGGGCGCGCAGGCGGGGAGGGCGCGGCGGCCCCACACCGGACGGGCCGCGTGGCCAACCGCTCTCCCGTGACCTGGGCGATCCGGCGAGGCCGGCCGTGGAGACTCGCGAGGCCACGGCCCGGCCCTGCCGGTGGACCGAACGTTCGGTGATCCGTACGCCTCCGGCGCGATCCCACCAAGGACCGCCCGGGGGCGTACGGCCTTTTCACGTACTAATCCTTTTCACGTACTAATAGGGTGCACCGCCTTAGCGGGAGTGCACGGCCTTGCCGGGAGTGCGCGGCCGGCTCCCCGGGAGGCGGGCCGTTTCACGGGCATGCGGCCGGCTCCTTAGTACTCCAGCCGCACTTCGAGATCTCGATCTGGTCGAGGCTGAGACGTGAGACGGCCACCGCAGTGATCATGTGGGTGTGTGGAATCCAGATGATCGGCGGTGGCCGTGGCAGCCACGGTAGCCGAAATCGACCCGCGTGTATGGGCCGATGCGTTCGATGACCTGTTCGCGCAGGTAGTGGCACCGTTCTTCGGCCGGCGTGAGCCGCGGATCAGAGCGCGTGGTTACCTGCTGGGCCTGCTGAGTTCGCTGGAACGCAAGAACGGCTGGTCCCTGGCCGAGTTCGCCGGAGACGCGACACCCGACGGGATGCAACGACTGCTCAACCACGCCCGCTGGGACGTCGATGCGGTCCGGGATGCACTGCGGGCCCAGGTCGCCGAGCGGCTCGGGTGCCTGGACGGGGTGCTGGTGGTCGACGACACCGGGTTCGAGAAGAAGGGCCGCCGCTCGGCCGGGGTGCAGCGCCAGTACACCGGCACGGCCGGAAAGATCACCAACTGTCAGGTCGGAGTGTTCGCCTCCTACCTGCACCCCGGCCGGCAACGGGTGCTGATCGACCGGGAACTGTATCTGCCCGCTTCCTGGTTCACCGCACCCGAGCGGCGCACCGACGCCGGCATCCCGGAGCAGGTGGAGTTCGCGACCAAACCGGAGCTGGCCTGGAGGATGATCGAGCGGGCCGCCGACGATCCGCTGCTCACCTTCGCCTGGCTCACCGCGGATGAGGGCTACGGCGACAACCCCGTGTTGCGTGAGCGGTGCCGCAGCCGGGGTTTGAGCTACGTGTTCGCTGTCTCCTGTGACCACCCGATCGTGCTGGCCGGCCGGAAGATGCGTGCCGATGAGGTCTTCGCCGCGCTGGAGGAGCAGGCGTGGCAGCGTTACTCCTGCGGCCAGGGTGCCAAGGGCCACCGCTACTACGACTGGGCGTGGATCCCGCTCGGCCCGGCCGAGTGGCTGCTGGCCCGCCGCTCCATCACTGATTCCGGCGAGCTGGCGTTCTACACCTGCTGGGCCACCGGCCCGGTCGCGCTGCCGGAGCTGGTGCGAGTGGCGGGATCGCGGTGGAGCGTGGAGGAATGCTTCCAGGCCACCAAGAACGAGGTCGGCCTGGACCATTACCAGGTCCGCAAGCACCTGGCCTGGTATCGGCACGTCACGTTGGCCATGGTCGCTCACGCTCACCTGGCTTTCCTCGCCGCCGGCCCACCCGGCGCAACGGGCGCTCAGCAGGGCGAGGCTTTCTCGGGCCTGGCCACACAGGGGGCCCTGCCGACAGGGACGATCACAGCTTGAGGGTGCGAACGGTGACGATTCCGGCGAGCTGATCCCGCTTACCGTCAACGAGATCCGGCGTCTGCATGCTCATCTTGCCCAGCCCCGGCACCCTGCCAGTCATCGAATCCGCTGGTCACAGTGGCGACGTCGGCATCAAGCCCGCGCCCGCCGCTGCCATTACCAGCGACAGCGACGAATCATCGATCACTAAATGCGGCTGGAGTATTAGGAGGCGGGCCGTTTCACGGGCACGCGGCGGGCTCCCCAGGAGACGGGCCGCTTCACGGGCACGCGGCCGGTCAGCGGTCTGGGTCGCCGCGGCCGACCTCCACGCGGACGAAGCCGAGCAGGTCGGCGCGGTCCAGCGGGTCGATGCGCACGTACGCGCCGGTGTGCGGCGCGTGCACGATGCGCTGATCGTCCACCGCCAGCGCCACGTGCTCGGGTCCCGGCGTCTTCTTGTCGCTGTCGTAGAAGACCAGGTCACCTGGTTCCAGCAGGTCACGCGTGATCCTGACGCCTGCGCGCCACTGCTCGTACGTGGTGGTGCCGATGAGGGCGCCCGCCCGCGCGTAGGCGTACTCGGTCAGGCCTGAGCAGTCGAAGCCCTTGGTGGCGGCGCCGTGCCCGATGCCGTAGCCGGGGCCGTTCACCCCGCCGCCGCCCCACGAGTACGGCGTCCCGATCATCTCCAGCGCCGCCCGCAACGCGATCCCACCCGCCGTCGCCCGAGCGGCGGCGCTGCTAGGGGCGAGGAGACAGGACACCAGCACCGCCATCCCCACCGCCGCCGCCCGCGCCGCCGTTCCCGCAGGCCGTCCCCGCCGTTCAGGCCGTCGCCGCAAGGCCCGCCGTATCCGCAAGGCAGGCCGTCTTCGCCGGTCCGGCCGTGTCCATCGGTCCGGCCGTGTCCACAGGTCCTGCTGCCTACGCCGTACCGGCCGTCCGCGCCGTTCTTGCCGTCTCCGTTCCTGGTCCATGGCACATCCGCGCTCCCGATCCGAGCCGCGCCAGGGGCCGATGTGGCCGCCCTGCCCGCAGTTGTCTCCTCTGTGGCTTTTCTCGCTCTCTATGCCGACAAAACGCCATCGGGGTACGTACGCAATAGGGTGAAATTTCCACTGATAAAGGGCAGATCGCCGACCCTCCGAGCGACTTCATAGATCCTCGGTAAAGCCCGTCGTCCCCGCCTCCGCAGCACCTCGCAACTCCGGACAGGCCCCGCGAGACCGTCAACTTCAGCTTTATCCGATAAAACGGTCATTATCCGACGAAAAATCCGATGCCCGGCATGTTTCGTGTAGCCTAGGTTTCGGATTAATCGCCGGAAAGCGCGTGCGGGGGGATCCGCAGGTGCGTACGGCGACAACCCCCAGAAAGAGCGTGTTGGGGGGTGCGGGGGAGCGTGAGCGTTCAGGAACGGCTGCTGTACCAGGACCGGCAGCTGACCATCACCACGGCCGCGCCGCCGGGCCTGCCGCCCGTGCCGGCGGTCGCGCTGGTCGGCGAGATCGACGCGACCAACAGCCGCGCGGTGGCCGGCGCCCTGGAGAGCATCCGCCAGGGCACCTACATCGTGGTGGACACCGGAAAGCTGACCTTCGTCGACGTGTCGGGGCTGCGCGTGCTGGCGATGCCGACGGTGCCGCCGTCGGAGCGCTGGATCCGCCTCTACAACGTGACGCCCTACCAGCGCCGGCTGCTGCGGATGATGGGCTGGTTCTACCAGCCCAGGATCCACGTGCCTACGCAACAGCCCCAGGCACCCTGATCACCTACGCGACAGGGCTGACGGCCCCCGGCGGCCTGATCACCGCGGCCGAGGTGCCGAGCCCGCTCGGCCCGTGGAAGCGCGGCCGCGGCGCTTGATGGTGCCGCAGCAGCGAGGGCTCGTCGTAGCGGCGGCAGTTGTGGTGCCAGTTGAGTATCGCGGCCAGCCAGTTGCGCAGCTCCTCGAGGAAGCCGTCGAGGTCGCGCCGCGCCTCCTCGCCGAGGCCGAAGTCGTCGCAGACGATGGGCAGCTCGTTGGCCACGATGTGCTCGAACTGCCGCACCCGCGAGGCCATCAGGTCGTCCACGACGCCCAGCGCGGTCGGGTAGTCGCAGTCGAAGAAGTTCTGGACGACGAGGATCGCGTTGTGCACCTCGCCTTCGAACTCGATCTCCTTCTGGTACGAGAACACGTCGTTGACCAGCGTGCCCGCGTCCATCATGGCGTTGACCAGCGCCACCATCGGCCCGCTGGCATAGAACTCCTCGGGGATGTCCTCGGAGTGCCGCAGCCGGCTCAGGCTCATCGTGAGCTGCGAGCCGAACGTCGAGCGCCGCATCTCGACGTAGTCGACCGGGTCGGGAATGTGGTGGGCGATCTCGCCGGCCAGCTCCCACAGCCAGCTCTCGCACATCGCCTCCACCGCCTCCCGCAGCTTGCGCCTGTCCTCCCGCGGCATCGGCCCCGCCGTACGCGCCCAGATGTCGGCGAGCGACCGCTCCAGAGCGTTGGCGGGCGGCGGCGCGGGCGTGCCGTCGAGCGGCATGAACGCACCGAACCGCGCGACCGCGACCTTGGCGGCGGCCAGGTTGCGGGTGCGGCCGAAGACGACGGGGAAGTAGTCGTCGCCGTACGTGCCCCACGCCAGCCACGCCGAGGCCAGGTCCAGCTCCTCGGGTGTGGCGTCGGGGTGGATGCCGGCGGCGCACAGCGGCAGGTCGTAATCGACGAGCTTGGCCTCGTCCCAGACGGCGGGCCCGGCGACCCCGTGCGACGGCTCCAGGATGCCCATTTCGTGGCACCAGGTCACGAGGTTGCGCCGCGCCCGGTCGAGGTGGGGCGACAGGCGCAGCGGGAACGGCACGTACAGGTCGGGGATGCGCGACGGCCCGACCCGCTGGTACGGCACGTGCGTGAACGAGCGCACCCGCTTGGCACCCAGTAAATCGATCACCGACGACATGCCGAGCGGCCTGCTCGCCCCGGCCCGCTCGTTCATGTAGCGGCTTGAGCGCATGTGCCACTCGTGCCCGCCGGCCTGCCAGTCCTGCAGCCCCTTCACGTACGCCGCCACCCCGGCGGCGCTGAGCGGGTCGATGCCGTGCTCCACGAACAGCGGGCCCAGCTCGAAGACCGCGGTGTGCTCGAACTGCTGCAGCCGCGAGGTCAGCAGGTCGTTGACCGCGTTCGCGGCCTCCTGCGTGGAGCAGCCGAGGAACCTCTCCAGCACCAGCACCCCGTTGCTCAGCTCGCCCTCCTCGGCGACCTCGCGCTGGTAGGAGAACAGGTCGTTGCGCAGGTGCACGGCGTCGGAGAAGGCGTCCTTGAGCACCCGCAGCGGCAGGCTCTCCGCGATCTGAGCCGGCACCTCCGCGCCGACCGCGTGCTCCACGAGCCCGGCCGACCAGGGGGCGCCGCCGACCTTGCGCCGCATCTCGATGTACTCGACGGGGTTGGCGACCCGGCCGCGGTTGATGTTGGCCAGCTCCCACAGCGACTCGTTGAGCAGGTTGCGGGTGCTCCCGGCGAAGCGGGCCCGCCAGTCGAGCGACATGCTCGGCACCGTACGCGGCCACAGGTCGGCCAGGCCCGCCTCCACCGGGTTCTGCGGCTCGGGCACGCTCAGGTCCGCCCCCATCGGCATGAAGGCGGCCAGCCGCGCCAGGTACTCCTTGCCGCCCGCCAGGTCGCCGGTGCGCTTGAAGAACTCCAGGAAGTGGTCGTCGAAGAAGAACACCCACACGTACCAGTCGGTGATCAGGCCGAGCTCGGCCGCGTCGCAGTCGGGGTGGGTGTAGGCGCACATCAGCGGATAGTCGTGGGCGTCGAGGTCCGCCTCCTCCCAGACGCCCGAGCCTTCGAGCATGCCCATGTCGCGCGCCCACTGTTTGGAGTGCACGCGCGCCTCGTCCAGGTGCCGGTTGAGCCGGGCGGGATATGGCAGGTAGAAGTCCGGCAGTTCGAACGGCTGCGTCATGGTCGACTCCTTCGCGTCATCACGGGGCAGGGCGGCAAGCGGCCCCGCCCGCCAGGGGTGGCGGACGGGGCCGTGGAACGTTCTAACCGATGCGGCCGAGCTCGACGTCCTCCAGCACGCCCAGCGCGTCGGGCACCAGAACGGCGGCCGAGTAGTAGACGCTGACCAGGTAGGAGATGACGGCCTTCTCGTTGATCCCCATGAACCGCACCGACAGGCTGGGCTGGTATTCGTCGGGGATGCCGGTCTGGTGCAGGCCGACGACGCCCTGGTTCTCCTGGCCGGTGCGCATCAGCAGGAACGACGTGGTCCGCGCGTTGCTGATCGGGATCTTGTTGCACGGGAAGATCGGGACACCCCGCCAGGCCGGCACGCGGTGGCCGTTCACCTCGGTCGACTGCGGGTAGACGCCGCGCTTGCTGCACTCGCGGCCGAACGCGGCGATGGCCTGCGGGTGCGCGAGGAAGAACGAGGGCTCCTTCCACACCGTGGACAGCAGGTCGTCGAGGTCGTCAGGGGTGGGAGGGCCGGAGCGCGTGCGGATGCGCTGGCTGAAGTCGGCGTTGTGGAGCAGGCCGAAGTCGCGGTTGTTGATCAGCTCGTCCTCCTGGCGCTCGCGCAGGGCCTCGATGGTGAGGCGGAGCTGCTGATCGAGCTGGCTCATCGGCTGGTTGTAGAGGTCGGAGACGCGGCTGTGCACGCGCAGGACGGTCTGGGCGACGCTCAGCTCGTACTCGCGGGGGCTCGTCTCGTAGTCCACGAACGTGCCGGGCAGCTCGGCCTCGCCGACGTGGCCCGCCGACAGGTTGATCGCGGCCTCGCCGTAGTCGTTCTGGGCGCGCGAGCCGCTGGTGCGCCAGGTCTCGACGTGCTCGCGCAGGGCGGGTGAGCGCTCGGCGATCTGCTCGTAGTCCTGCCTGGAGAGCGTCAGGACGGTGGTCGTGGTCTTGGCGCGGGCGCTGAACTCGTACCTGCCGCCCTGGACGAGCGTCTGCTCGCCGAGGTAGTCGCCGTCGGCCAGCACGCCGAGGCTCTGCTCGTCGCCGTACGCGCCCCGCCCGATCTTCGCCACCCGCCCGTGCGCGATGAGCACCAGCCGGTCCACCTCGCCGCCCTCGGCGACGATCTCCTCGTCGGGTGCGATCTCGTGCTGGGTGAAGCGGTCGGCAAGCGCCTCAAGCACCTCCATGTCGTCGAAGCCGCGCAACATCGGCAGCTCCGTCAGCTCGGCCGGGATCACCCGCACGTCGGCGCCGGTGGTGCTGAAGGTGATCCGGCCATCACCCAGTGTGTACGTCAGTCGCCGGTTCACCCGGAACACGCCGCCGGAGCACTGGACCCACGGCAGCAGCCGCAGCAGCCAGCGCGTGGTGATCTCCTGCATCTGCGGCGGCGTCTTGGTCGTCGTCGCGAGCTGTCTGGCGGCGTCGGTACTGAGGCTGAGCTGCCCGTTGCCGTTGATGCCCCCGTTGCCGTTGGCGTTGGGCGCGGTCGAGTGGGTCGTTTCTGTCATCGTGCACCACCAATCTCTATGTGCGGACTAGCCGGGGTTGCGGGATGAACGGAGTTCGAGCGGAAGGGAGAACGTGAGCGTCTCCTCGGCCAGGGTCACCGGCTGGACGTCGGCGAACCCGCGGGCCGAGAGCCAGTCGAGTAATTCGCCGACCAGCGGCTCGGGCACGGACGCGCCGGAGCTGACGCCGACCGTGCGCACGCCGTCGAGCCAGCGCTCGTCGGCGTCGGCGGCCCGGTCGATCAGGTGGGCCGCGTCCGCGCCGGCGTTCAGCGCCACCTCGACGAGCCGCCGCGAGTTGGAGGAGTTGGCCGAGCCGACCACGACGACCAGCTCGCACTCGGGCGCGATCCTGGCGACCGCCTCCTGGCGGTTCTGGCTGGCGTAGCAGATGTCGTCGCTGGGCGGATCGACCAGGCCGGGGAAGCGGTCGCGCAGCCCGGCGACCGCCCGCATCGTCTCGTCCACGGCCAGCGTGGTCTGCGAGACCCAGCTCACCGGCTCCGAGCCGTCGAGCGCCAGCTCGTCCGGCCTGGCCGGGTCCATGACGTGGATGCGCCCCGGGGCCTCGCCCACCGTGCCCTCGACCTCTTCGTGCTCGGCGTGCCCGATGAGCACGATCTGGTGCCCGGCCTCGGCCATCCTGGCCGCCTCCTTGTGCACCTTGGTGACGAGCGGGCAGGTGGCGTCGATGGTGCGCAGGCCGCGCAGGCCCGCCGCCTCCTTCACCGCCGGGGCGACGCCGTGCGCGGAGAACACGACGAGCGCGCCCTCGGGCACCTCGTCCAGCTCCTCGACGAACACCGCGCCCCGCCTGGTCAGGTCGTCCACCACGAACGTGTTGTGCACGATCTGCTTGCGCACGTAGACCGGCGGTCCGAAGCGCCGCAGCGCCTCCTCGACGGTGACGATCGCGCGTTCGACGCCCGCGCAGTAGCCGCGCGGGGCCGCGAGCAGCACCCGTCCCATGTGGGGATCCCCTCACTTGCTGCGATGTGCGAGCTGGTCGGCCATCTCGGCGAGCACGCCGGCCGCCTCGGGCTTGATCTGCGCCTCGTCCAGCGCCGCCACGGCCTGGCGGACGCGGTCTTCGATCATGTTCTCGACCCTGGCCAGCGCGCCGGTGTCGATGAGGATGCGGCGCACCTCCTCGGCGCGCTCCTCGGTCAGCTCGGGGTTGCCGTGCCAGGTCCGCAGGTGGGCGAGCTGGGCGGGGGAGGCGTGCTGCACGGCGTGGGCGTACATCACGGTCTGCTTGCCCTCGCGCAGGTCGTCGAGCGCCGACTTGCCGGTCTCCTCGGCCGAGCCGAACGTGCCGAGCACGTCGTCGCGGAGCTGGAACGCCTCGCCGAGCGGCACCCCGAACCTGGAGTAGGCGTCGAGCAGGTCGGGCGGGGCGCCGGCCAGCGCGCCGCCGATCTGCAGCGGCCGCTCGACGGTGTATTTCGCGCTCTTGTAGCGGATCACGGTCAGCGCCTGCGCCTCGGTCGCACCCGCGCGGAGCTGGGCCAGCACGTCGAGGTACTGGCCGCTGATGACCTCGGTGCGCATGGCGTCGAACAGGTGGTGCGCGGCGCGCAGCCGGTCCGCCTCGACGCCGCACGACGACAGCAGCGCGTCGGACCAGGCCAGGCTCAGCGTGCCGAGCAGGATGCCGCCGGCCCTGCCGAACGCCTCCGCGCCCGGTCCCTTGTGCAGGGCCGACAGGCTGCGGTGCACGGTGGCCTGCCCGCGGCGCAGGTCGCTGCCGTCCATGATGTCGTCGTGGATCAGCAGGCCCGCGTGGCACAGCTCAAGCGCGGCGGCCGCGGTGATGATCTCTTCGCAGTCGTCGCCGCCCGCGCCGCGCCAGCCCCAGTAGCACAGCTGCGGCCGCACGCGTTTGCCGCCGCCGAGGATGAAGTCCGCCAGCAGTCCGTACGCCGCCTCGACGCCGGGGTCGGAGACCGGGTTGCCCCAGGCATCGAGGAACTCGCCGAGTCGCTTGTCGATGCGGGAACCAAGGGAGTGCTGCGGGAAGCTCACCGGCATACGCGCGGCCCTTCTGTCGTCCGTCACTACACCTAGTTACTCATCCGATACGGATTGTGTAAAGTATCTTTTGTGGCTCGGGTTTTCTTTTGCCACAGCAGTCACGCGGCCAGGGGATGTCATGAAGACGGTGCTGCCCCACGTGTCCACCCCCGACGACCTGCGGGCCCTGCCCTCCTGGCGGTTGCCGTCGCTGGCCCGCGAGATCCGTGACTTCCTCATCGAGAAGGTGAGCGCGCGGGGCGGCCATCTGGGCTCCAATCTCGGCGTCGTCGAGCTGACGATCGCGCTGCACCGGGTGTTCGACTCGCCGGACGATGCGATCATCTTCGACACCGGCCATCAGGCGTACGTCCACAAGATCCTCACCGGCCGCCGCGACGCCTTCGACGAGCTGCGCGTGCGCGGCGGGCTGAGCGGCTACCCGAGCAGGGCCGAGTCGCCGCACGACCACGTCGACGGCTCCCATTCCTCCACCGCGCTCGCCTACGCCGACGGCATGGCCAAGGCGCGCAGGCTGGCCGGCGACGGCGGCAGGCCGGTGGTCGCGGTGGTCGGCGACGGCGCGCTCACCGGCGGCGTGGCCTGGGAGGCGCTCAACAACCTCGGCGCCGACCGGAGCCTGCCGGTCGTCGTCGTGCTCAACGACAACGGCCGCTCCTACGCGCCCACCGTGGGCGGCTGCGCCGAGCATCTCTCCCGGCTGCGGGCCGAGCCCGGCGTCTCCGTGTTCGAGAGCCTCGGCCTGCGCTATCTCGGCCCGGTCGACGGCCACGACATCGCCGCCCTGGAGCAGGCGCTGCGCACGGCCCGCGAGCTGCGCGCGCCCGTCGTCGTCCACTGCGTCACCCGCAAGGGGCGCGGCTACGGCCCCGCCGTGCAGGACCTTGACGAGCACCTGCACTCCATCCCCGCCTCCGACCCGGCCACGGGACGGCCGCTGTCACCGGTGCGCGGCACGTGGACGCACGCCTTCTCCGACCACCTGTGCGCGCTGGGCGAGCGCCGCCGCGACCTGGTCGCGGTCACCGCGGCCATGCCGGGCCCCACGGGGCTCGCGGCGTTCGGGCGGCGCTTTCCCGGCCGCATGTTCGACGTCGGCGTGGCCGAGCAGCACGCCATGGCCTCGGCGGCCGGCATGGCGATGAGCGGGCTGCACCCGGTGGTCGCGATCTGCGCGGCGTTCCTCGGCCGGGCGGTCGATCAGGTGCTGATGGACATCGCGCTGCACCGGCTGCCGGTCACGATCGTGCTCGACAGGGCCGGGATCACCGGCCCCGACGGGCCGGGCCACCACGGCATGTGGGACCTCGCGACGCTGGCGATCGTGCCGGGGCTGCGGGTGGCCGCGCCGCGCGACACCGTACGCCTGGGCGAGCTGCTGGAGGAGGCGGTCGCCTGCGAGGGGCCCACCGCGCTGCGCTTCCCCAAGGCGCCGGTCGGCGCGGAGATCCCGCCGGTCGGCAGCGTCGGCGAGGTGGACGTGCTGGTCTCCGGAGGGCAGGACGTGATGCTGGTGGCGGTGGGCCCGATGGCCGGGCCGTGCCTGAGCGCGGCGGCCCTGCTCGCGGAGTCCGGCATCGGGGCGAGCGTGGTCGATCCGCGGTGGGTCATCCCGGTCTCCGATGACCTGCGCAAGGCGGTCGGCGGCAGCCGGCTGGTGGTGACCGTCGAGGACGGCGTCGCCGCCTCGGGGGTCGGCGCGCTGGTGCGCCAGGTGTGCGGGCCCGGCCAGGGCGTGCTCAACCTCGGGCTGCCGTGCGCGTTCATCGGCCAGGGCGGGCGCTCGGAGCTGCTGGCCGAGGCCGGGCTGACCGGCGAGGGCATCGCACGCGCCGCCGGCGACGCCCTGCACGCCCTCGACAGGATCTGATACGGCGGGTTCTGGGGGCGCCGGGCAGGGTCTGATGCGGCGCGTTCAGCGGGCGCCGGGCAGGGGCTCGTGGCCGGCCAGCTCGAAGGTCATGCCGTGGCTGCTCGACGTCGTGGTGATCGGCCGCCGGATCAGTTCGCTCGCGCGGTGCGCCACCTCCTGGAACTGGCGCTGCCGTTCCGGGGTGTCGGCGGCGGCCAGGCGTACGAAGCCCTTCTGTGCGAGCTCCTGAGCGAGCCACTGCGCCATGGTGGCGTAGAAGCGCGCCTCCTCGTCGGAGTCCAGCGGGGTGGGCCGCACGCTCTCCTGCGCCGGGCGGTGCAGGACGCGCGGCTCGAGGACGCTGTCGTCGGCGCGGGGCTCCAGGGGGTTGTCCATGCGCGCAGTCTAGGGCGGCCGCCCGGCGCGCGACGCTGTTTGGCGTTCTATGTGGGGGTATGCGGCCTTTGTTGCTCCGGCTTCGAGGAGACGAGCATGAAGGCAGTCACCTGGCACGGCAAGCGCGACGTACGGGTCGAGGAGGTGCCCGACCCGGCCATCAAGGAGCCCAACGACGCGATCATCAGGGTCACCAGCACCGGGATCTGCGGCTCTGACCTGCACCTGTACGAGGTGCTCGGCCCCTTCATGGCCGAGGGCGACGTCCTCGGGCACGAGCCCATGGGCGTGGTCGAGGAGGTCGGCTCCGCCATCACCACGCTCAAGCCCGGCGACCGCGTCGTCATCCCGTTCAACATCTCCTGCGGCCACTGCCACATGTGCGGCCTCGAGCTGTACGCGCAGTGCGAGACCACTCAGGTGCGCGACCAGGGCATGGGCGCCGCGCTGTACGGCTA
The DNA here is from genome assembly GCF_042751225.1 of Nonomuraea fastidiosa. NCBI lineage: Bacteria > Bacillati > Actinomycetota > Actinomycetes > Streptosporangiales > Streptosporangiaceae > Nonomuraea > Nonomuraea fastidiosa. Next base: position 2,676,688 of record NZ_CP170570.1, on the reverse strand, counting down.
CACCAGGCTGTACGGCCAGGTGCCCGGCGGGCAGGCCGAGTACCTGCGGGTGCCCGAGGCCCAGTTCGGCCCCATCAAGGTCCCGGAGGGGCCGCCGGACGAGCGCTTCGTCTACCTGTCGGACGTGCTGCCCACCGCCTGGCAGGCCGTCGCGTGGGCCGACATCCCCGAGGGCGGCAGCGTCACCGTGTACGGCCTCGGCCCGATCGGCCAGATGTGCGCCCGCATCGCCCGCCACCTCGGCCACCGCGTGATCGGTGTGGACGGCGTCATCGCCCGCCTGGAGATGGCCCGCCGCCACGGCATCGAGGTCATCGACGCGAGCGAGGTCGCCGACGTGCCGGGCGAGGTCAGGGAGCGCACGTCGGGGCGCGGCACCGACTCCGTCATCGACGCGGTCGGCATGGAGGCGCACGGCTCGCCCGGCGCCAAGCTCGCCCAGACACTCACGGGGCTGCTGCCCGACGCGGTGGCCGCGCCGCTCATGGCCAACGCGGGCATCGACCGGCTGCACGCGCTCCACCAGGCCATCGACACCGTCAGGCGCGGCGGCGTCATCTCGATCATCGGCGTCTACGGTGGGATGACCGACCCGCTGCCGATGCTGCGCATGTTCGACAAGGGCATCACGCTGCGCATGGGGCAGGCGCACGTCAAGCGCTGGATCAGCCCGCTGATGCCGCTGCTCACCGGCGACGGCGACCCGCTGGGCGTGATGGACCTCGCCACCCACCGGCTCTCGCTCGACCAGGCGCCGCAGGCGTACGCGATGTTCCAGAAGAAGGCGAACGGCGCGGTGAAGATCCTGTTGCAGCCCTGAGCTCGGGTTTCGCCGCCCACGACCAGGGCAGCGGTGCTGCCATGAGAGTCGTAGTGGTGGGAGCCACGGGAAATGTGGGCACCAGCGTGGTGCGTGCCCTGAGCACGGACGACGACGTCACCTCCATCGTCGGGGTCGCCCGCCGGATGCCCGGCTGGCAGGCCGAACGCACCGAGTGGCGTCAGGCGGACGTGGCCACCGCCGACCTGACCAGGATCTTCGACGGCGCCGACGCGGTGGTGCACCTGGCCTGGCTGTTCCAGCCGACCAGGGACCCCGCCGTCACCTGGCGGGCGAACGTGCTGGGCAGCATGCGCGTCTTCCGCGCCGCCGCGGAGGCCGGGGTGCGGGCGCTGGTGCACGCCTCGTCGGTGGGCGCGTACTCGCCGGGGCCCAAGGACCGTCCCGTGGACGAGAGCTGGCCCACGCACGGCTGGCCGGGGGCGGCGTACGGGCGGGAGAAGGCGTACGTGGAGCGGGTGCTCGACGTCTTCGAGCACGATCACCCGGGCATCCGCGTGGTCCGCATGCGGCCCGGCTTCATCTTCCAGCGGGCGGCGGCCACCGAGCAGCGCCGGCTGTTCGCCGGACCTCTGGTGCCCAGGCGGCTGATCAGGGCGGGGCGGGTGCCGTTCGTGCCGGACATCCCCGGCTTGCGGCTACAGGTGCTGCACGCCGAAGACGCGGCGCAGGCGTACCGGCTGGCCGTGACCCAACCCGTGCGCGGGGCGTTCAACATCGCCGCCGAGCCCGTGCTCGACCCGCACGACCTGGCCGACATGCTGGGCACCCGCACGCTGAAGGTGTCGCCGCGGCTGGCCATGGCGGCGGTGACCGCGGGCTGGACCCTGCGGCTCTTCCCGGCCTCGCCGGGCCTGCTCGAGCTCGCGCTGCGCATCCCGCTGATGAAGACCGACCGGGCGCGCGACGTGCTCGGCTGGACGCCGCGGTACTCGTCGTACGAGGCGATGCAGGAGCTCTTCGAAGGGCTGCGCGAGGGCGCGGGCATGGACACCGGGCCGCTGGCCCCCGACAGTGGACCGGCGGGACGGGTGCGCGAGATGGCGTCCGGCATGGGCAAACGCCCCTGAGTCTCTGACTTTGTGTAAATTCCGGCGGTCTGGGAAATGAACGAACACAGGAGGTCCTGAAGCGCGGCCTGTGTCGGAATTGGCACGGAGGAGCGCATGCGCATGTCGTTCAGCCAGACCTTCACCTCCGAGGACATCAGCAGGCTGCGCCGCGAAGTCGCGAACACGCCATCGGCTGCGGGCTGCACGGCGTCCGGCTCGACGACTTCGTGCTCGCCGTCCACGAGAGCGTGGTCAACGCCGTGGAGCACGCGGGCGGCATCGGTCACCTGCGGCTGTGGACGGCCGACGGCGCGATCAGGGCCGAGATCAGCGATGGGGGCGCGGGCATCCCCGAGCCGTACGTGGACGGCGACAAACAGGCGTCCGGCAACGCGAGCACCGGACGCGGCCTGTACCTGATGCGCCGCCTGTGCGACACGGCCGACCTGCGCACCGGGCCTGAGGGCACCAGCGTGCTGCTCACCATGCGGTTACCGCCCGCCGCCGGACTCCCCGTACGCAGGGGCATGCGGCGGATCAGGGTCGCCGCCCCCGGGGACGGGCGCTCCGGCTGCTTCACCGCCTGATCGCGAACCCGTCCCGCGCGCGGCTGACCGGCACGGCCGCCGGGTAGGCTCGAAGGGACGGAGAGGATCACCACGTGAGCGGCGACATCCCAGCATCCGGCATCATCGCTCCCGTCCGGCGTCTCGGCCGGCGGGAGTTCGATTTCGAGCGCCAGGTCGCGATCATGGCCATCGTCAACAGGACGCCCAACTCCTTCCACGACCAGGGCCGCACCTTCGCGCTCGACCAGGCGGTCGCGGCGGCCACCAAGGCCGTGGACGAAGGGGCCGACTGGGTCGACATCGGCGGCTTCGCCTTCAGCGCCGCCCAGGCCCCGATCAGCGCGGCCGAGGAGATCGACCGGGTGGCGCCCGTCATCGCCGAGGTCAGGGCCGCCACCGACGCCGTGATCTCGGTCGACACCCACCGCCCAGAGGTCGCCGAGGCGGCCATCGCGGCCGGCGCCGACGTCATCAACGACACCAACGGCCTGCGCGAACCGGGCATCGCCGAGGTCGCGGCGGCCACCGGCGCCGCCGTGGTCGTCACCCACAGCCTGGGCGGGCCCGGCCGGCGGGTGCTCCGGCCCAGTTACGGCGACGTCGTCACCGAGGTGGCCGACTACCTGCGCGAACGGGTCGAGTACGCGCTCAAGGCCGGCATCGCGCCGGAGAAGATCATCATCGACCCCGGCCACGACCTCAACAAGAACACCTTCCACTCGCTGGAGCTGACCCGCCGCTTGGAGGAGATCACCGCCATCGGCTATCCGACGCTGGTGGCGCTGTCCAACAAGGACTTCATCGGCGAGACGCTCGACCGGCCCCAGGGCGAGCGCAAGGAGGGCACGATCGCCGCCAACGTGATCGCCATTCTCAAGGGCGCGCGCATCCTGCGGGTGCACGACGTCGCCGCGACCGTCGCTTCCGTACGCATGACCGAGGCCGTGCTGGGCTGGCGCGCTCCCCTGGCGCCCCGCCACAACCTTGCATGAGGAGGACCCGTACGTGACGCAGCGCAAGCCCATCGGGATGCCGTTCGAGAGCTGGATCGACCGGCAGATCCGCGAGGCGGAGGAGCGCGGCGAGTTCGACGACCTGCCCGGCAAGGGCAAGCCGCTGCCCGACCAGGGCAAGCCGCTCGACGAGAACTGGTGGGTCAAGCAGAAGATCGAGAGCGAGGGGCTGGCGATGCCGCTGCCCCCGTCGCTGCAGCTCCGCAAGGACGCTGAGACCGCGCTGGCCGAGGCGCGCGGCGCCCGCAGCGAGGCCGAGGCACGGCGCATCATCGAGGAGATCAACCAGCGGATCCGCGAGGCGATCAGGACGGGGCTTTCGGGGCCGCCGCTCAACATGATGCCGTTCGACGTGGAGGCGATCGCCGCCGACTGGCGCCGCACCCACCGCTGACGCGCGCTCCCACCGGCGTCCATACGTGCTGCGCCCGCCGCTGGTGCGCGCTCGCACCGCTGCCGGTACGCGCCGCCCCGCCGCTGCTGCGCGCTCACACCGCTGCCCGGTACGCGCCGCCCCGCCGGTGGCGCCCGATCCTGCCCCGCGGTTTGCGCTTTCGGCCAGGCGCAGGCCACTGCCCTGCCCGCGCCTTTCGCCGGGGGCAGGTGAGTGCGGGCGAGCAAGAGGGTCGAGCGCGTCCGCCTGGAAAGGGCGCGAGTGGGTGGAGGGCGGGGCGGCTACCTGCGGGCGTGAGGAAGCGGGGTCCGGTACGGCGTCCGGACCCCGCTTCGGGAGTCGAGGGACCCGGGTCAGGCGAGTCCCTCAGGCCGGCCGTCGCCCCGGGTCAGGCGGGGTTCTGGCCGGCCGGGCCTGTCAGTTGATGGGCGGGTAGGCGTTGGCGAGCAGCTCGCGGAACTGGGCCGAGAACCACTGGCCGGAGATCGGCGCGTTGGGCAGCGCACCGGTCAGGTTGTAGCCGTTGAGCTCGTTGCCCTCGTAGGTCGGGTCGCACATGCGGTCGAACCGCTTGCCCTCGTCGTTGTCGATCTCCTCGCTGGAGCCGTCGGACTCGCCCGGCGGCTTGATCCACACGTAGGCGTCGAAGCCGGGAGCGGGCGAGGCGGTCGGACGCTCACCCATGCCGGCGCCGCTCTGGTTGCACCAGTTGCCGGCGTGGATGCGGCGGTCGATTCGCGACTGGTCGACGAACTCGTCCACTTGGTTCGACGAGCTCGGGCCGGTGGGCCGGTCGGAGCCGCCCCAGCCGTTGCGCGAGGTGTCGATCAGCATGCCGAGCCCGGAGCGGAAGCCCTTGGAGATCAGGGCGCTGCGCAGGTCGGAGGCGAAGGACTGCTCGTCCACGTAGTAGTTCCAGTCCACCCACTTGGACTGGCGGACCGACTGGCCGTTCACCGTGGTGTTGATGGTGAAGTGCGGCTCGACCGTGGCCGAGTAGTTGGCGGTGTTGACGATGAAGCCGTCCACGCTGTCCACGCCGTCGGCGGTGCCGGCCACGGTCTCGTAGAACAGGTTCACGGCGGGCTGGAAGTTCGAGTCCCAGCCGAGCCAGGCGTGGTGGGCGGCGTCGAGGTAGGTGTAGACGTTGGGGATCGCATGGAGCTGGTCGAGCGCGTACCGGATGCCGTCACGGTAGCCGCCGGTGCCGTTGGCCTCGCGGCAGTCGGCGAACCTGTCGAGGTTGGTGACGAGGTTCGGCAGCGAGTCGGGCTCGATGATGGTGACGATGCGCAGGTTGGAGTAGGCGGAGTCGCTGAGGATCTCGGCGATCGGGTCGATGTACTCCGACTTGTAGCGGTTGAAGCCGTTCTCCGAGATGCGCAGCTCACCGTTGGAGGCCAGCGCCGAGCAGTCGCGGTTGGGCAGGTTGTAGATGACGATCTGGATGGTCAGCGGCGCGGAGCCGTTGGCGGCGTCCTGCCTGACGGCCTCGTCCAGGTGTGCGCGCAGGCCCATGGCGCCGCCCGCGCCCTCGATGGCGGCGATACGGTCGAGCCACACGGCGGTGGAGATGTTCGCGACGGCGCTGCCGCCGGGCTCGTTCGCGGCCTTACTGCTCCAGTCGGGGTTGACGTAGCCGGTGGCGTCCTCGTACGGGTTCTCGACGTGGGTGGGCGTGGAGACGCCGTCGTCGTCGGCCTCGGTGGCGGTGACCGTGCGCGGGGTCAGGCCGTCGGCGGCCACGGTGAAGGTGCGGGAGCCGTTCACCGAGTCGGAGTCCTGCGCGGCGGCCAGGGTGACCGTCTGCGGGGTGTTCCAGTTCGACGCGGTGAACGTGAGCGAGCCGCCGGAGCTGACGGTGAGGTCGGAGTCGCCGCTGCCGGCCGTCGTGGTGACGGTCACGTCGGAGGACGGCTCGGCGGCGAGGCGCGCGGTGAACGTGCCGGTCGAGCCCTCGGGGACGGTCACCGAGGTCGGCGTCACGATGATCGCCTGCTCCACCGTGGCGTCGTCGTCCACCTCGGTCGCGGTGAACGTGGCGCCGGTGACGCCGTTGCCCGCGACGCTGAAGGTGGCGGTGCCCGCCTCGTCGTCGTCGTCCTGTGCGGCGGCCAGCGTGATGGTCTGCGGGGTGTCCCAGTTGCTCGGCGTGAAGGAGAGCGTGGCGCCGGTCTCGACCGTCAGGTCCGTGTCGCCGCTGGTGCGGGCGGTGGTGAGGGTGATGGCCGAGGAGGGCTCCTCCGACAGGCGGGCGGTGATCGAGGCCGTGCCGCCCTCCTCGACGGCCACGGAGCTGGCCGACAGGATCACCGACGGCTCGGCGGGGGTCTGCGTGTCACCGCAGGGGGTGCCGTTCACGGTGAAGGACGTGGGCTCGGGGTTGCTGCCGGTCCACGTGCCGTTGAAGCCGATCGAGACGGAGGCGCCGGTGGCCAGGTCGCCGTTGTACGGCATGTTCGTGGCGGTGACGCGGGTGCCCGACTGGCTCCAGTTCGCACCCCAGCCGCTCGGGGTGTACTGCTGGCCCGTGGTCGGGAAGTCGAAGGCCAGCGACCACGAAGAGAGCGGATCGCCGGTGTTCTTGAGCGTGATGTTCGCGGTGAAACCGCCCTGGTTCTGGCCGCTCGTCCACGAGTTGGCTGTGTAGGTGACGTCGCAGGCGACGGCGGCGTTCGCCGCGGTACTCTGGCCGGCGACGAGTCCTAAGGCCGCGATGCTCGCGGCTGTCATGGTCACGGCCCATTTGCGGAGGCCGCGGTGGAGTCTCACTTGCGATCATCTCCAGTGGCTAGGTGGCTGGGAGCGCTCCCATGGTCTGCCGCACTCGCCACGGTGTACAGAGGCCGCCCCTCCGGAAGCCCTCAGCCGCCCCACATGCTCGTCTAATGCCCCGGAACGCGGATGAAACTTTCATCCCGGGCAGCCAGGTGAGAGGAAACGCGGGGGTTACCGCGATGCCATTCCGTTGACATACGGGCAGCGTCACCCACAATCCCGTTTGGGAGCGCTCCCACAATTCCTACTCCCCTGGAGATCCCGTGAAGCACAGACCTCCGAACCTCTTGACCCGCTTATCGAGACGGCTCGCCGTGGCCACCACCCTGATCCTCGCGGCAGGGTTGACCACAACCGTCACGGCGACCCCCGCCCAGGCGGCCGTGGCGTGCGACGTGACGTACGCGGCCAACGAGTGGACCAGCGGCCAGAACCAGGGCGGCTTCACCGCCAACATCACGCTCAAGAACACCGGCGACCCCATCAGCTCCTGGACCCTGGCCTTCGACTTCCCGACCACGGGCCAGCAGTACACCCCGAGCGGCTGGGGTGCGAACTGGAGCCAGTCGGGCACCCGCGTCACCGCCACCAACATGCCGTACAACGGCAACCTGGCCACCGGCGCCTCCGTCTCGATCGGCTTCAACGGCACCTGGACGGGCAGCAACCCGAGCCCGACCACGTTCAGCGTGAACGGCGTCACCTGCGGTGAGACCGGCTCCGCGCCCACCGTCACGCTGACCTCGCCCACCGCGGGCCAGACGTTCACCGCCCCGGCCACCGTGCCGATCGCGGCGACCGCCTCCGACTCCGACGGCACCATCAGCAAGGTCGAGTTCTACCAGGGCACCACCCTGCTCGGCACCGACACCTCCGCCCCCTACACCTACGACTGGACGAACGTCGCGGCCGGCAGCTACTCCATCACCGCCCGCGCCACCGACAACAGCGGCCTGGTCACCACCTCCGCGCCCGTCGGCATCACGGTCTCGCCGAACACCGGCCCGGCGCTCGTCGTCAGCCCGACGACGGTCTCCGTGCCCGAGGAGGGCGAGGCCACCTTCAGCGTCCGGCTCTCGCAGGAGCCCTCCTCGGACGTGACTGTCAGCGTCGCCCGCGTCAGCGGTGACACCGACCTCACGGTCTCGCCCGAGTCCGCGACGTTCACCCCGAGCGACTACGACGAGGCGCAGACCTTCACGATCAGCGCGGCCGACGACGAGGACACGACCGCCGGCTCGGCCGTCTTCCGCGTCAGCGCGGACGGATACACCGCCGTGGACGTGACCGCCAACGAGGCGGACGACGACGTCGGCGGCGACAACGAGTACGTGCAGCGCTTCGTCGAGCTGTACAACGAGATCCACGACCCGGCCAACGGCTACTTCTCGCCCGAGGGCGTGCCGTACCACTCGATCGAGACGTTCATGGTCGAGGCGCCGGACCACGGTCACGAGACCACGTCCGAGGCCTACAGCTACTACCTGTGGCTGGAGGCCACCTACGGCCGGGTGACCGGCGACTGGTCGAAGTTCAACGCCGCGTGGGCGTCGATGGAGCAGTACATCATCCCGTCCACCGCCGACCAGCCGACGAACTCGTTCTACGACCCGTCGAAGCCGGCGACGTACGCCGCCGAGCACACCGACATCAGCGAGTACCCGACGCAGCTCGACAGCAGCGTGTCGGTCGGCTCCGACCCGATCGCGAACGAGCTGCAGAGCGCGTACGGCACCCGCGACATCTACGGCATGCACTGGCTGCTGGACGTCGACAACACCTACGGCTTCGGCCGCTGCGGCGACGGCACCACCAAGCCCGCCTACATCAACACCTACCAGCGCGGGGCCGAGGAGTCGGTCTTCGAGACGATCCCGCAGCCGTCCTGCGACACGTTCGCGCACGGCGGTCCGAACGGCTACCTGGACCTGTTCACCAAGGACGCCTCGTACGCCAAGCAGTGGAAGTACACCAACGCTCCCGACGCCGACGCCCGCGCGGTCCAGGCCGCCTACTGGGCGCTGACCTGGGCCAAGGAGCAGAACAAGGAGTCGGAGATCTCCGACACCGTGGCGAAGGCCGCCAAGATGGGCGACTACCTCCGCTACGCGATGTACGACAAGTACTTCAAGCAGCCCGGCTGCACGAGCCCCTCGTGCCCGGCCGGCACCGGCAAGAACGCCTCGCACTACCTGCTGAGCTGGTACTACGCGTGGGGCGGCGCGACCGACTCGAGCGCCGGCTGGGCCTGGCGCATCGGTTCGAGCCACAGCCACTCGGGTTACCAGAACCCGTTCGCCGCCTGGGCGCTGTCGAACGTGAACGAGCTCAAGCCGAAGAGCGCCACCGGCGCCAGCGACTGGAGCACCAGCCTCACCCGGCAGCTCCAGTTCTACACGTGGCTGCAGTCGGCCGAGGGCGCGATCGCCGGCGGCGCGACCAACAGCTGGGAGGGCCACTACGGCACGCCGCCGTCGAACCTGCCGAAGTTCCACGGCATGACCTACGACTGGCAGCCGGTCTACCACGACCCGCCGTCGAACCAGTGGTTCGGCTTCCAGGCGTGGACGATGGACCGCGTGGCGCAGCTCTACTACGCCACTGGCAACGCCGACGCCAAGGCGCTGCTCGACAAGTGGGTGGAGTGGGCGCTCGACCACACCACGATCAACTCCGACGGCAGCTACGAGATCCCCTCCACGCTGGAGTGGACCGGCGCTCCCGCCGGTGACTTCGACTCCGACACCGGCATGCCGCCGGCCAACCCGAACCTGCACGTGACCGTCAAGGACTACACGCAGGACGTCGGCGTGGCCGGCGCGTACGCCAAGGTGCTGATGTACTACGCGGCCAAGGCGAACCACGCCGAGGCCAGGGACACCGCCAAGGCGCTGCTCGACGGCGTCTGGGCCAACCGCGACGACAAGGGCGTCTCGGTGCCGGAGACCAAGGCCGACTACCAGCGCGTGGACGACCCGATCTACGTCCCGGAGGGCTGGAGCGGCACGATGCCGAACGGCGACCCGATCAACTCGGACTCCACGTTCCTGTCGATCAGGTCGTTCTACGAGGACGACCCCGACTGGGAGAAGGTCAAGGACTACCTCGACGGCACCGGCCCCGCCCCGGTCTTCAACTACCACCGGTTCTGGGCGCAGGTGGACGTCGCCGTCGCCCTCGCCGAGTACGGGCGGTTGTTCCCGTGAGAAAAGCGGTGATGATCGCCGCGGCGTCGCTGGTCCTGCCCCTGCTCGGGGCAGGGCCGGCGGCCCACGCCGCGAAGGACGCGCACGCCGCCGCAGCGCAGGCCGCGCCCGCCTTCGCCTACGGCGAGGCGCTGCAGAAGTCGCTGTGGTTCTACGAGGCCCAGCAGTCGGGCAGGCTGCCCGACTGGAACCGCGTCTCCTGGCGCGGCGACTCGGGCCTCGACGACGGCAAGGACGTCGGACTCGACCTGACGGGCGGCTGGTACGACGCGGGCGACCACGTCAAGTTCGGCTTCCCGATGGCCTTCTCCGCCACCATGCTGGCCTGGGGCGCGGTCGAGTACCGCGACGCCTACGTCTCCTCCGGCCAGCTCACCCACCTGCTCAACAACCTCAAGTGGGTCAACGACTACTTCATCAAGGCCCACCCGTCGCCGAACGTGCTCTACGGGCAGGTCGGCAACGGCGGCACCGACCACGCCTGGTGGGGCCCCGCCGAGGCGATGGCGATGAACCGGCCCGCGTACAAGATCGACGCCTCGTGCGGCGGGTCGGACCTGGCGGGCGAGACGGCGGCGGCCATGGCGGCCTCGTCGATCGTCTTCCGCCCGACGAACCCGTCCTACGCCGATACGCTGGTCACGCACGCCGAACAGCTGTACAACTTCGCCGACACCGTCCGGCAGAAGTACACCGACTGCATCACCGACGCCTCCGGCTACTACAACTCCTGGAGCGGCTACAACGACGAGCTGGTGTGGGGCGCGATCTGGCTCTACCGGGCCACGAACGACGAGTCCTACCTGGCCAAGGCCGAAGCCGGGTACGCGAACCTCGGCACCGAGCCGCAGACCGACATCAAGTCGTACAAGTGGACGATCGCCTGGGACGACAAGTCGTACGGCGCGTACGTGCTGCTGCACAAGCTCACCGGCAAGCAGCAGTACCTGGACGACGCCAACCGCTGGCTCGACTGGTGGACGGTCGGCGTGAACGGCTCCAAGGTGGCGTACTCGCCGGGCGGGCAGGCCGTGCTCGACCGGTGGGGCTCGCTGCGCTACGCGGCCAACACCGCGTTCGCCGCGCTGGTGCACAGCGACTCGATCACCGACGCCACGCGTAAGGCCCGCTACCACGACTTCGCGGTACAGCAGATCAACTACGCGCTCGGCGACAACCCGCGCAACTCCTCGTACGTGATCGGCTTCGGCGACAACCCGCCGAAGAACCCGCACCACCGGACCGCGCACGGCTCGTGGACGGACCAGATCACCAACCCCGAGGAGACCCGCCACACGCTGTACGGCGCGCTCGTCGGCGGCCCGCCCGACCCCAACGACGCCTACACCGACGAGCGTGACGACTACGTGATGAACGAGGTCGCCACCGACTACAACGCCGGCTTCACCAGCGCGGTGGCCCGGCTCTACCAGGAGTACGGCGGCGAACCCGCGGCGAACTTCCCCGTCGAGGAGACCCCGGACGGTCCCGAGATCTTCGTGGAAGCGGGCGTGAACGCCTCCGGCTCGACGTTCACCGAGATCAAGGCCATCGTGCGCAACCAGTCGGCCTGGCCGGCGCGGGTGCTGTCCGACGGCAAGTTCCGCTACTACTTCACGCTCGACGGCGACACCACCGCCTCGCAGATCAGCGTCTCCTCCGCCTATACGCAGTGCGAGGCGCCGACGCTGCACCAGGCGAGCGGGCGGACGTACTACGCGGAGATCGACTGCTCGGGGCAGGCCATCGCGCCCGCCGGTCAGTCGCAGCACCGCAGGGAGGTGCAGTTCCGGATCGCCAGCGCGGGGACGTGGGACCCGTCCAACGACTGGTCGTACCAGGACATCCCGACCACGCCGGGCACCACGCCGGTGCGTACGGACCGCATCACCCTCTACAGCGGCGACACCAAGATCTGGGGTGAGCCGCCGGGTCAGGAGGAAGAGGACACGACGCCGCCCAGCAAGCCGGGCACGCCCGAGGTCTCCTCGATCACGGGCTCATCGGCCCGGCTCACCTGGACGGCCTCGACCGACGACGTGGGCGTCGCGGGATACGACGTCTACCTGGGGTCCACCGTGGCAGGCACCGCCACCACCACGTCCTTCGACCTGACCGGGCTCACCCCTGCCACGTCCTACACCGTCCACGTGGTGGCGCGGGACGCGGCAGGCAACACTTCGGAGCCGTCCGAGACCGCGGAGTTCACCACCGAGGACTCCGCCGACCAGACGCCGCCCAGCAGGCCGGGCAAGCCGACGGTGTCCGGGATCACCGCCACCGGCGCCCTCGTGAGCTGGGAGGCGTCCACGGACGACGTGGGCGTGGCCGGTTACGACGTCTACCTGGGGTCCACCAAGGCAGGCACGGCCACGACCACGTCGTTCGACCTCACCGGGCTCAGCCCTGACACCGAGTACACGGTGAGCGTGGTGGCGCGCGACGCGGCCGGCAACAGCTCGCAGGCATCGGAGAGCACGTCGTTCACCACGTCCGGCTCGTCGCCGTCCGGCGGGTGCTCTGCGGCGTACACGCTGGTCAACTCGTGGGGCGGCGGCTACCAGGCCGAGGTGACCGTCACCAACGACGGCAGCTCCACGATCAGCGGCTGGACCGTCTCCTGGAGCACGCAGAGCACGATCACGCAGCTCTGGGGCGGCCGGCACACCGCCTCCGGCGGCACGGTGACCGTCTCCAACGAGGCGTGGAACGGCGGGCTCGCGCCCGGCGCGTCCGCGACGTTCGGGTTCATCGCGAACGGCACGTCCACGACCCCCGAGATCACCTGCACCACCGCGTGAAGACCCCGCCCCCGCCGCAGTAGCGGCGGGGGCGGTTCCACTGAACCCGTCGGCCCACAGGTGCGTATGAGGAGGTGAGGCGAACCCTTAAATCCCTGCCCGAACACCATCCCCGCCCGGATGGGACGGACGCGGCCGAACCTCCACTCGGCCGCGTCCGTGTTTCACCGCCCCTTTTCACCGGCTTCCCTGTCGCCGCTCAGAAGCGCTGTCGGACGGGCCACCGTGCGGAGGGCGGGCCACCGTGCGGAGGGCGGGCCGGGCGTGCGGAGGGCGGGCCGGGCGTGCGGAGGGCGGATGGGGCCGCGCGGTCGTCGGGGCGGGTCGCCGCTGGGGCGGGTCCGGCGGGATGGAGGCGCCGTCCGGGGCGGCCCGCGCACCCCTGCCTCGCAAGAGCGTTACTTGGCCGCCGACGAGGCCAGGGCGAAGCGTTCGCGGGCGGCATCGATCGCGCTGTCGTCCTGGAAGTCCTCGAACGCCTGCTGATGGTAGCGCTCGGGGATCAGCCGCTTGACCCGCTCAGGATAGCCGGGGCCGGGCTCGGGCACCTTGATCTGCGGCGGGATGCCGATCTTCACGGCGATCGGCCCCGAGGCGCGGACGGACGAGGCCCACTCGGGGCTCTCGCCGGTGACGGCGCACATGTGGCGGGCGTAGACCCAACGCACCTCGACCAGCGAGGTCGCGTTCGGCGGCTCGGTGCCGAAGGGTTCGACGGCGCACACGACGCCGGACTCGAAGTTGTGTCCATGGGCGTGGTGCTCGCCGGGCGACGCCTGTTCGAGTATCAGTGTCACCTGCGCGGCGAGCTCCTCGTTCAGCGTGGAAGACGGCTGCCTGCTCGCGAAGAACATCACCCCGGCCAGGGTGATCCCGGCCAGGGTGATGGTCGCCGCGATGAGCCCGCGACGCGAAGTGATCACGAGCTGGTGCAGGTCAGGCTCGGTGCGGGGTTCGGGATGGAGCCGGTGGCGTTGAACCCGAACGTGGTGGAGGCACCGGGCGCGAGCTGCCCGTTGTGCGTGGCGTTCGTGACCGACACGTTGGGCGCTTGGGCCGAGAGCACGCCGTTCCATGGCGAGCCTTCGAAGCCCTGGCCACCGGTGTAGGTCCACTTGACGGTCCAGCCGTTGATGGCGCTGGTGCCGGTGTTCTTGACCGTCACCTCACCCTGGAAGTGGCCGGCCCAGCCGGTGTCGGTGGCCTTCCAGGTGGCGGTGCAGTCGCCGTTGGGCTCCGGATCCGGCTCGGTCGGTTCGGGGTCGGGCGACGGGCCGGGGTTGCTGCCGTCGGGGCCGACGCCCGTGACCTCACCGTTGCCGCCGTCGAAGACGACGTCGGAGCAGCTGTAGAAGTTCTCGGCGCTGTCCGAACGGATCCAGTGCGTGAAGATGATGTGCCGGCCGCTCTTGCCGGACGGGAGCTGGGCGTTCCAGTAGTAGTAGTTCAGGCCGCCCGCTCCGCCGGACTTGGGCGGGTCGGTGACGCTGCCGAAGAGCTCCAGGTCGGACCACTTCAGCGGGCTGGTGGGGTCCCAGCCGTTCTTGGTGATGTAGTAGTCGAACCTGCCGGGGTGCTCGGCCCAGTTGCTGTGCCGCATCTGGATGGTGGCGCCCGAGGTCAGGTGGGTCGTCGGCCAGTCGGTACGGGCGGCGTTGTAGGCGGTGAAGTCGTACGGGCCGCCGGTGCCGCCGCTGCAGATCTGGCCGTCGGGGATGAAGCCGGAGGTCCGGCCGGCGCCGTCGGAGCGCAGTACGGCGAACCAGTTGTACAGGGGAGTGGTGCCGCTCTGGGCGACGGCATCGGCACACGCGGGGTTGTACGGCTGGATCTGCCCGTTCTCCCGCAGGCCGTCCTGCCAGCACAGGAACGTACGGCTGCCGGGGAACATCGTCACGCCGTGCGCCTGCGCCTGTGTGGGCACCATTAACACTGAGGTGATGAGGACGAGGACGGCGGTGATTCCCGCCGACTTGAACAACTTCATGTGGAGATTCCCTTGCGCTGACGACAGAGGAAACCTGCCCACGACCTGCCCGCCCGGCCAGCGCATTGAATCACGACTTTTCGGGATTCGACAATCTTCCGTGAAACTTTCATCCGATCTTGGTCCCACTTTGCGCTGGTGACCGCCCGCCCGGCCCATGAAGCACGTAAGGAATGCTTGCCGGACGTTTCCGTCGCCGGAAGGCTGACGATTGGGAGCGCTCCCACTACACTCCCCTGTCAGAGAGGCGGGAGCAAGACGCCATGAGGAACGCGCACATCCTTTTGCTCATCGGGGCGTTGTTCACGCTGGGCCTGGTCGCGTCGCCTGCCTATGCCGCACCGGTGATCTGCGAGAAGTACGGTTCCGCGAGCATCCAGGGCGGCCGCTACATCGTGCAGAACAACGTCTGGGGCGCGAGCACCGCGCAGTGCATCGACGTCAACCAGAACGGCGGCTTCAGCATCACCCAGTCCGACCACGACAACTCCACCAGCGGCGCACCGGCCGGATACCCGTCCATCTACGCCGGCTGCCACTACGGCAACTGCACCACCGGCAGCAACCTGCCCATGCAGGCGAGCGCTTCCGGCTTCGCCGCGCTCAGGAGCAGCGTCAGCATGTCGTATCCGGGCTCCGGCACCTACAACGCCTCCTACGACCTGTGGTTCGACCCCACGCCGCGCACCGATGGCCAGAACACCGGCGCCGAGCTGATGATCTGGCTCAACCGGCAGGGCTCGATCCAGCCCATCGGCTCGCGGGTCGGCACCGCGAACCTGGCCGGCGCGACCTGGGAGGTGTGGTTCGGCAACACCGGCTGGAACGTCATCTCCTACGTGCGCACCTCGCCGGCCACCTCGCTCGACTTCACCATCGACACCTTCTACTCGGACGTGGTCAGCCGTGGCTACGGCCAGCGGTCGTGGTACCTGACCAGCGTCCAGGCCGGCTTCGAGCCCTGGATCGGCGGTGCCGGGCTGAGCGTGAACTCGTTCTCGTTCACCACCGGAGGAGGCGGTGACGGCGGAGACGGCGGCAACGGCGGCGGGAACTGCGCGGTCACCGCGACCATCCAAGGCGAGTGGAACTCCGGCTACGTCGTCCAGCCCGTCACCGTGACCAACCGCGGCACCTCGACGCTGAACGGCTGGACGGTCACCTTCCCGCTGCCGCCGGGACATCAGATCACCGGCATGTGGAACGCCGAGTACACGGTCAGCGGCGACACCGTGACGGTCAGGAGCCTGCCGCACAACGGCGGCCTCGCGCCGAACGCCGGCGCCACGTTCGGCTTCCAGGCGTCGCGGCCGGACGGGAACTCGCAGGTGCCGAACGGTTACACCTGCGCCTGAGGCTCGCGCGGGCACGCTTTGCGAGGGGCCCGGCCCGCGCGAACGAGGGGTACGGCTGGTGCTGCCGTACCCCTCACCCTTGCTCCAGCCGAGAAGCCTTCCGGGCCGGGAGCCTTCCCGAGACGGACCGCCGGGATCAGTCGCGTTCCAGCGCGGCCTCGATGTCGTCCAGCCTGGCTTGTAGCTCGCTCAGGCAGGCCGGCCGCAGGCGGCCTTCGCGCAGCCGGTCGGAGAGCTTCTGCCGCAGCTCGCCCGTCCTGGGGCCCTGCGCGGACGGCCCGTGCGCCGGCCCTTGGGCGGGGGCGACCACGGCGGCCAGCACCTGCTTGAGGTCGAGCACCACGTCGTCGTCCGTCGCGCCGCAGGGCGTCCTGGCCTCCAGCGTGGTCGTGAACTCGGCCGCGGCCTGCTCCAGCGTCCGCGCCGATGCGGGCGAACGCTCGATCAGCCGGGCCGAGGGAGACGGCGGCACCGCCACCGGGTCGGGCGGCGCCTCACGCTGCGGCGCCGACTGCTGAAACCACAGCAGCGCCGACAGCGCGAGCGCCGCCGAGCCCGCCACCGTCAGTCCGCGCCGCACGTTGCGGCCGAGCGAGGCGGTGCCGAGCGCGCTGGTCAGCGCGGCGACGATCTGCGCCGCCGTCGGGCGATCCTCCGGCCGGTGCGCCAGGCAGCGCTGGCAGAGCGTGGCGATGGCGTTCGGCACGCCGGTCACGCGGGGCGGCGGCTCGGTCCTGCGCGCCGCCTCGATCTCCTCCCATGTCGTCTCCGGGTACGGGGTGCGCCCGGTCAGCATGAGGTGCAGCAGCACGCCGAAGGCGTACACGTCCACGGCGGGATGCGTGGGCACGCCGAGCAGCCGCTCGGGGGCGACGTAGGGCGGGGTGCCGCGGTCGTCGTCGGGGTCGCCGGCCCAGGCCGCGATGCCGAAGTCGAGCAGCTTGGGCCCTGTGGGGGTGAGCAGCACGTTCTCGGCCGTGACGTCCCTGTGCACCAGGCCACGGGCGTGCCCGGCCATCAGCACCCTGGCCAGCCGCAGCCCGATGGCGGCCGCCTCCTGCCACGGCAGCGGGCCCTGCTCGATGCGCTCGGCCAGCGGGGTGCCGTCGAGCAGCGGCATCACCACGTACGCGGCCACGCTGCCGCTCGCGGTGACGGTCTCGCCGTAGTCGTAGATCTCGATCGAGTCGGGGTGGATGAAGCGGGCGGCGGCGCGGGCCTCGCTGCGTACGCTGACCCGTTCGAACGGATCGTGCAGCGAGGCCGTGAGCACCTTGACCGCGACCATCCGGTGCAGAGACTGGTCGAAGGCGCGCCAGATGACCGACATGCCCCCGCGGGCCAGCGGATCCAGCAACAGATACCGCCGGGCCAGGACGTCCCCAGGCTCAAGCCGACTCACGGACGACCAGTTCCGTGGGGAGTACCGGGTCGACGCCCGTCGCCCCGGTCAGGAGCAGCCGGGTGGCGACCGTGGCGAGCTCCTCGACGGGCTGGCGGATGGTGGTCAGGGCCGGGACGGTGTGCCGGGCCACCGGCGCGTCGTCGAACCCGATCACCGCGACGTCGGCCGGCACCTTGCGTCCGGCTCTGCGCAGCGCCTGGATGGCGCCCGCCGCCATGAGGTCGGAGGCCACGAACACGGCGTCGAGCCCGGGTGCGTGGCGCAGCAACCACTGCATGGCGTGGGTGCCTGAAGCTGCGGTGAAGTCACCGTACGCGACGGGGACGTCGGGCGCCCCGGCCGCCTGGAGGGTGCGGACGAGGCCCTCCAGCCGGTCGCGGGCGCCGGGTAAGGAGGGCGGGCCGCCGATGGCGGCGACGTTGCGGCGGCCGGTGAGCAGGAAGTGCTCGGCCGCCTGGCGGCCGCCGTCGAGGTTGTCGACGTCGGCGAACGGAAGCTTGAGGTCGTGGGGCGGCCGGCCGATGTTGCGGACCGGGATGCCCGATGTCGATAACTTGATGGCCAGGGGATGGCGCTCTCTGGCGCCGATGATGAGCACGGAGCCGGATAACGCGGGCAGCGTGGACGAGGTCGGGGTGACGGTGGTCACCATGAGATGGGTGCCGTGTTCGCTGATCACGGCGCCTGCGGCGGACAGGAGCCGGGCGTAGTAGGGCTCGGAGAAAAGCCGGGGCAGGTGGTCGCAGATCACCGCCGTGACGCCGTCGGTGCTGGTCTTGGCGGCGCTTCCCCGGGGTGCGCGTTGTCGGACGTATCCCATACGGGACACGGCGTCGTAGACTTGGCGGCGGGTCGAGGTACTGACCCGCACCGAGCCCGTGAGGACTCTTGATGCGGTCGCGGGGGAAACCCCTGCAGCGGCCGCCACCTGTGCCAGTGTGGGCTGCTCGGTCATGGAGCACCTCGCGGAAAGATCCTGGGAGCGCTCCCACGTTACCAATGTTTCGCCGTTGTTAATAGGGCCTTTGCTGAGAGTGCGTCCGCGTGTGCGGACGCACTCCGAATTTGCTCAGCTAGAGGCGGTGGTAACTCGTAGAGGTTTCCGCGAGGTCAACTGATCACGACGGTATTTCCGTGCCCGATTTGTCTTATCCGACAATGAGGAAACCGCTCCTATCGGGTGATCATTAGAAGTCCGAGTCCGCCTCGTCGAGCTGCTCGATGCCGTCGTCTCCGTTGGTGGCGTCGTCCGGCGAGGTCTGGCGGACCGGCGCGCAGCCCGAGCCGCAGCCGCCGAAGCGGGCGGTGTTCACCGGGTGGAAGTCGGTGGGCGGCACGCCCTTCAGCGCGGCCATCATCGTGTCCTTCCAGATCGGCCCGGGGATCGAGGAGCCGAAGACGGAGGGGTAGTACTTCCCGCCGATGGTGATGTTGTTCAGCTTGTGGTCCTGCGCGCCGCGCGGGTCGCCGATGCTGACCGCGCCCGCGAGGTCGGGGGTGAACCCGGCGAACCAGGCGGTGGCCTGGTTGTCCGTCGTACCCGTCTTGCCGGCGGCGGGCCGGCCGATGCCGCCCACGCCCCGCATGGTGCCCTTGGTGAACACGCCCGACAGGATGTTCGCCGCCGCGTCGGCGACCTCGGGGTCCAGCACCTGCTTGCACTGCGGCCGGTAGGTGGTCACCTTGCCGTTGCGGTCGGTGATCTTGGTGATCGCCATCGGCTTGCAGTACTTGCCGCGCGCGCCCAGCGAGGCGTACGCGTTGGCCACCGTCACCGGGTCCATCTCGTTGGTGCCGAGCGTGAAGGTCTCGTACTCGGTCAGCGGCAGCCCGTCGGAGCGGTGGATGCCGAGCGACTTGGCGGTCTGGATCGTCTCACACAGGCCCACCTTCTGTTCCAGCATGACGAAGAAGGTGTTCACCGACTGCCAGGTGCCGGTGGCCAGCGTCTTGAAACCGCCGCCGCCCTCGTCGTTGGTGACGGTGTGGGTGGGGTCGCCGATGTTCTCCTTCTTGCAGTTCTTGAACGACGAGTAGTACGGCGCGCGGTAACCGCTGCCCACGGTGAACCCGTCGTTGATCTTCCAGCCCTGCTTCAGGGCGGTGACCAGCGTGAACGTCTTGAACGTCGACCCCGCCTGGAAGCCGGTGCCGCCGCCGTGCTGCGCGTCGGCGACGACGTTGTACGACATCTCCTTCTTGCGCTTGTTGTTGCCGTACTTGCGGCTGGCCGCCATCGCCTTGATCTGACCGGTGCCCGGCTGCACCAGGGCCTCGGCGGCGACCGGGTCGTCGGAGGCGTAGACGTGCTTCCTGATCGCCCGCTCGGCGGCGGCCTGCATCTTCGGGTCGATCGTGGTCTGGATGGTCAGGCCGCCCCGGTTGAGGAACTGCGCCCGCGCCTTGGCCGTCTTGCCGAAGGCCGGGTTGCTGAGCACCTCGTTGCGCACGTACATGCAGAAGTACGGGTACTTGCTGGAGGCGCAGCCGCCGGGCAGCGGGGTGCCCTTGTAGCCGAGCGGCTTGGCCTTGGCCTCCGCGGCCTCCTCGGGGGTGATCTTCTTCAGCTCGGCCATCCGGTCGAGCACCACGTTGCGCCGGGCGAGCAGGCGCTTGCGCTGCGCCTTGCCGAGGTTGGGGTCGGTCGCGTTCGGGTCCTGCACGGCGCCGGCAAGGGTCGCGGCCTGCGCGAGGTTCAGCTCGGAGGCGCGGACGCCGAAGAAGCGCTTGGCGGCGGCTTCGATGCCGTTGGCGTGGGCGCCGAAGTAGGCGATGTTGAGGTACTTCTCCAGGATCTCGTCCTTGGTGTACTTCTGCTCGACCGCCATCGCGTAGCGCAGCTCCTTGAGCTTGCGCGCGTAGCTGGCCTCAAGGGCGGCGTTGCGCTCCTTGTCGGTGGTGGCCGAGTTGAGCAGCACCTGCTTGACGTACTGCTGGGTGATGGACGAGCCGCCCTGGGCGATGCCGCCGGAGGAGAGGTTCTTGGCCAGGGCGCGCAGGGTGCCCTCGATGTCGATGGCGCCG
This sequence comes from Nonomuraea fastidiosa, assembly GCF_042751225.1. Classification (NCBI taxonomy): domain Bacteria; kingdom Bacillati; phylum Actinomycetota; class Actinomycetes; order Streptosporangiales; family Streptosporangiaceae; genus Nonomuraea; species Nonomuraea fastidiosa. The sequence goes on along the minus strand of NZ_CP170570.1, from coordinate 2,656,263 downwards.
TGCTCGTAGAAGCGGAAGTCCTCGATGGAGATGATGGCCGTCTTCATGATCGGCGCGACCTCGTCGAGCGTGACCGACTCGCGGTACTGCTCCCAGAACTGCGCGATCACGTTGCCCTTGGCGTCGACGACCGTGGTCTTCTCCGCGAGCGGGGGCTCTTTGAGCTCTTCGGGTTTGATCCCGAGTTCCTCGGATGCCGAGACGAATATCGCTCCAGTGCCGCCGACCGCGGGCAACGCGACGGCGGCGGCCAGCACGCCGGCCGCCGCGGCGGCCGCCGTCAGGCGCGCGACACTCGACAGACGGGAACCCATGGTGGTAAACCCCTCCCACTTGTGGCAATAGGGTGCATCCTAAACCCGGGCATCACATGCTCCGCGTAAAAGCTTGGACGCCCCTTGGGCCCCGAAAGTTGTGCGGGATCGGCGTTTTTTACGGGGATCCTGGGTATAACCGCTGTTTGCCCAGCTTGAGGCTGCTGCGGTCCGAGTGATCTCCTGTGGCGGCTGAGATTCCCCCAAGCCGCGGGCAAGGATGCGTGTCGGCCACCGTGTCCCCCGGCCCGGACTGGCAACGTCTACCAGGCCATTTCTTCCTGCGCCTTGGTGGAGGGGCTTATGCGTCACGTCGGGGAAGGTGAGCACGTCGACCGGCTGCTCGCCGCCGCCAGGACCTGCTGGGGAGACGGCCCGGGCGGTGACGGATACGTCGCGGTCGAGGCGTACGACGAGGACCTGCGGGCTGTGGCGAGGACGCTGCTGGTGGCGCGGGCGCTCTGCGCGCTGCTGGGGACGCGGCTGGTCGCCCGCACCCGCCCCGAATGGGCCCGGCTGGCCGTGGCCTTCGGCGCCACCGACACCACACCCGACCAGCCGCCCGCCGCCGTGGTCACCACGGTGGCCGACCGCTCGGTGCCCAGGGAGATCCCCGTCGTCCACGTGCACGGCAAGGGCTCGCTCCAGGCGTACGCGCTCTTCCCCGACCACGGGGCCTGCTCGATCGACGAGGAGCTGCCCGCCAGGGTCGGCGCGTTCTTCGAGCGGCACGTCTGGCCACGGCGCCACGAGATCAGGCCGGGCGCCGAGCGGGCCACCCGGCGGGCGCGGCGCAGCTACCAGGTCCGTACGGAGACCGAGCGCCGCCAGCTCCGCCACTACGGCTGCGCCAGGCTCGGCCTCGACCCCGACCGCCCCACGATCACCGTCCACGCCCACGCGCCGGGCCGCGACGACCGGATGTTCGGCGCGCTCACTCAGTTCGCCTCCTGCGACGAGTCCGCCAACTGGCTCTTCCACGACCCCGTCACCGGCCACTCCCGCGTCCGCCGGGTGGACGGCCGGCTGTCTGCGAACCTGCTGTGGAGCATGACCGACGCGGCGGTCACATTCGGCGAGAGCGACCTGCCCGCGTTCGGCATCCCCGTCATCCAGGCCGGCTGGTCGGAGGGCCGCGCGTGCGGCGCCGTCCACGCTCCGGCCACCCCGTCGGAGCTGCGCGCACTGCTCGCCGAGGCCATCGCCAGGCACGCCAAGGGCGAGAGCATCCTCGGGCCGGAGCAGCGCGAGCGCGCCAGGCTCTGGCTCTGGCTGCGCCGCTGCGGCGCGGACGTGCCTAGCCAGCTCCTGCCCCACTGGGAGCAGGGCGACGACTACGCACGCGTGCTCGCCGTCAACCTGCGGCACGTCGAGCCCGACGGAGACCCCCTCTTCGGCGCCGTGGCCCGGCTGTGGGAGCGGCGCGACCCCATGCTCACCCGCTTCGACTTCCACGATCAGGACATCACGTGCACCCCCTGGAGGAACACCCGATGAGCAGCACAGGATCGGTCACCGACGTCGACCCGGTGATCCTTCCCGCCATCCCGCCCGTCCACCTGAACAGCGGCAAGGTCGCCGCGCTCCAGGTGACCGACCGGCTGCGCCGAGGCACGCAGATCGTGGGCAGGTTCGAGACGTCGGGGCTGGCCGGGTTCAAGGTGTCGGCGCAGGGACGGCCGCTGCGGGTGCACGTCTCCCTGTCCACCGACGAGCGGTCGGTCAGCGGCTGGCACGAGGGACGGGCCGAGCCGGTCGGGCCCGTGCCGCGCTTCGTCCAGATCAGGTCCCAGGGCCGGATGCGGCAGTGCGTGCTGCTGCGCGGCCGCAGGGCGCACGCCAAGGTCGCCTTCGACCTCACGCCCGAGGAGATCCCCGACGACGGCCTCATCTGCATCGAGGTGCTGGACATCATCGAGGGCGACGGCGTGCACCCGGACGTGCGCGACGCCGTCTCCGGGCGGGTCGCCGCGGACGGCGCGGCCGGCGTGCGGCTGGACAAGGTCGTCTTCGAGGAGCCGCCCCCGGTGGACTACGACCCCGACACGCTCGACGGGTCACGCTGCGAGCTGTACGGGCTGATCAGCGCGGGCGGGCTGGCGAACGCCCACCGGCAGGGCAGGCGGGCGCTGCGATCGGGCATGTTCGTCGTGAACCCCGTGCTCAAGGACCGGTTCGGCTCCAAGGAGAAGATCATCCTGCGGCTCGGCACCCGTGCGGAGGCGGTCAGCATGATCCCCGCGACCTGGCGACGGGTCAACAGCGAGCTGCGCTGGCTGCGACACGCCACCAGGAAGCTGCTGCACTCGGCCGCGCCCAGGGTGGAGCGGGTGCTCAGCATCAGGGACGGCGACCTGGGGGCGCCGGACCAGAGCGAGCAGGGGAACGTGACCGAGCTGGTGCTGCCGGGCCCGTCCGGGTCGCCACTGCTGGTGCTGCTCGGGCCGTCCCCCGACTGCGTGCCGACGCTGGAATCGGGCACGCAGTCCGACTGACGCACGCGCGTCTCAAGGCCGGGATATGCTCATTCCGCCGCATTTGGCGGGCCTGGCGCGGCGGGCGAATCATGCCCGTTCCGTCACCTGCGGCCCCTCGAATCGGCGATCACCTGTGAGAACGCCGCTCTGTGGGCAGTGTCTATCTGTGAGCAGGAGCGGATTGCTGATCGAGACGACCCGGCACCTCCACTGCACGGTCGTCCGTGCCGCCGGCGTGCTCGACCATGCCGGCCGCGAGCGCTTCAGCTCCTGCGTCGACATCGTGTGGAACTGGTCGGTCGGCCCCGTTCTCGTGTTCGACCTGGCCGACCTCGACTTCTACGACGCCTCGATCATCGGCGTGCTCGGCATGGTCATGCAGCGCATGGAGGAGGAAGGGGGCAGCGGCCGGATCATCCTCGTCCGGCCCAGCGCCCACCTGCTCACCGTGCTGCGGCTGACCGGCCTGCTGCCGCACGTGGAGCTGCGCGACAGCGTGGCCGAAACGCTGACCGAGCTGGCCCTGCACCCATCAGAGCACCCGCCCGGGCACCCGTCAGAGCACCCGTCCGGGCACCCGGCGGAGCATTCGTCTGAGCACCCGTCCGGGCAGCGGACGGTGCCCGATGAGCGGCCCGGTGCCGCCGGGCGCGCCACCGGGTGAGGTTTCACAGCCCGTACGTCTCCAGCAGCCGCAGCCAGATCTCGCTCACCGTCGGGAACGACGGCACCGCGTGCCAGAGCCGGTCGAGCGGCACCTCGGCCGTCACCGCGATCGTGGCCGCGTGCAGCAGCTCAGCCGCGCCGGGACCCGCGAACGTGACGCCGAGCAGCACCTTCCTGTCCTCGTCCACCACGGCCTTGGCCTTGCCGCGGTAGCCGTCGCCCAGCAGGTACGCCCCGGTGACCGCGCCCATGTCGTACTCGACCGCCCGCACCCGGAAGCCGTCGGCGCGGGCCTGCTCCTCCGTGCGGCCCACCGCGCAGACCTGCGGGTCGGTGAAGACGACCTGGGGCGAGCCGTAGCCGTAGGCCAGGTCGCGCATCGCGGGCAGCTCGTCGCCGCGCGCCCTGGCGGCGATCACGTCGCCGCAGATCCGCGCCTGGTACTTGCCCATGTGCGTGAGCAGCGCCCGGCCGTTGACGTCACCCACGGCGTACAGCCAGCCCTCGGGCACGCCGGTGGCCCGCATGCTGTCGTCCACCTCGACGGGGGTGTCGTCCGGCAGGCCGACCGTGTCGAGGCCGAGCCCGCGGGTGGCGACGTTGCGGCCCGTGGCGACCAGCAGCTCGTCGGCCTCGATCGGCGGGCCGTCGCTCAGGTGCACGGTGACCTTGCCGCCGGGCTCCGGCCGCTCGACGCGTTCCATGCTCGTGTTGAAGCGCACGTCGATGCCGGACTCCGCGAACGACTGCGCGACCAGCTCGCCGGCGAACGGCTCCATGCGGCCGAGCAGGCGGTCCCCGCGTACCACGATCGTCGTCTGGCGGGCGCCCAGCCCGTGCATGGCCTGCGCCATCTCGCAGGCGACCACGCCGCCGCCCAGCACCACCAGCCGCTCCGGGATCGAGGATGCCGCCGTCACCTCGTGGCTCGTCCACGGCTTCGCCTCGGCCAGGCCCGGCACGGGCGGCACGGCGGCGGTGCTGCCGGTGGCGAGCACGACGGCCTGGCGGGCGGTCAGCACGCGCTCGTCGCCGTCCTCCGTGGTGACCCGCACCCGCTTGGGGCCGTCGAGCCTGCCGCGGCCCCGTACGAACTCGGCAGGAACGCTCTCGATCCAGCGCACCTGCCCGCCGTCGTCGTAGCCGGACACCGCCTCGTCCCGCCTGGCCAGCACCTTCCGCACGTCGATCTCGCCCAGCGTCATCCCCGGCACCCTGGCCACATCCGCCGCGAGATCGACCGGCCGCAGCAGCGTCTTACTGGGGACACACGCCCAGTAGGAGCACTCGCCGCCGGCCAGGCGCTCCTCGACGATGGCGGCGGTCAGCCCGCCGCGCACGGCGCGGTCCACCACGTTCTCTCCTGCGGGCCCGGCGCCGATCACGATCACATCGAACTCGTCCGCCACCGCTGCCTCCCCAAGCACTCGCCCGGTCTTTTAGCCGATGCTTTCACGCCCCGCCGCCGGACGCAGCGACCGGTCCACGGTACGAGGCTCGGCGGGGGTGGGGTGGCGAGGCGTTTGCGGTGGTCGGCGGGGGCTTGTGAGGTGCGCGCGGCGGTCAGCGAGGGCCGGGGCGCTTGGGACGGTGGTCGGCGGGGGCTTTAGGGGTGTGCGGCGGTCAGCGAGGGCCGGGGCGCTTGGGACGGTGTTCAGCGGGGGCGGCGGGGAGCCGGCTGCACGGTGCGGAGGCGGGGGAGATGGCGGCGGGCGGGGCCTGCCGGGCGGTACGCGGCCACGCCGGCCGCCGCGAGGGCCTCCGCCATGGTGGCGAACACCGGGATCGCCGCGTCCGCCTGCTCGCCCATCAGCGCGATGAGGCGGCGCAGCGGCGGGCGGGCCCCGGCGACGGCCAGGTGCCCGCCCTTGGCCCGCAGCGCGCGGTGGGTGAGCGCGAGCCGTTCGATGCCGCTGAGATCGCAGAACCACAGGTCGCCCGCCGCGACCAGCACGTGCGTGAGCGGCGATTTGGGCACGGGGTCGAGAAACGAGGCCAGCACGGGCCGGGTGGTACGGTCCAGCTCGCCGGTCAGGGTGATCACCAGGGTCGTGTGATCGATGGGAACGAGCCGGACGGACAGTTGCATCATCGCGAGCCCCCCTCTCAGAACATGGGGCGCGTGAGCCGGTGCCCATCTTCCTTCCCCGGCGGGCACGGCGATAGGCACTTCGCGTCAAAGAGTTCCGATGAGCGGGTTCGGCAGCGTGGTCCAGCGGTCGCCCGCGCCCTCCATGCGGGCCAGCAGGTGGGCCTTGGCCGGGAGCCGTTCACCGAACAGCGCGGCGCGGTCGGCGGCCGGCAGCGACCCGGCCGCGTCACGGGCGGCCGTGGCCACGACCTGCCACAGCTTCGCCTCTGCGGCCCTGTCGCCCTGCCCGAAGGCGGAGATCAGGCTGCCGAACGTGGTGCCGATCAGCGAGCCGAACAGCTTCGCGTGCAGGACGGCCGGGTCGTCGCTGAGCAGCCGCGCGCTCACCGGCGGGGTCTCGACGCCGTGGCGGGCGAGCCTCGCGGGGCTGATTCTGACGTCGGCGAGATCGCGGTAGATCAGCCGGTACGGCCGGCCGCCGCCGTCCAGCGCCACCAGCAGGTTCTGGCCGTGCGCCTCCATGGCGATCCCGCAGGCCAGCATGCCCAGGGCCGACTCCCAGGCCAGTCGTGCGAACGCGGTCAGCCACGCCACCGGCTCCCGCGCGACGGCGCAGAGCGCGGGCGCGGCGGGGCCGGGGAACTCGTGGCCGGGCGATGCGGGTCCCTCGGGGGCGGTGAGGGGCCGGGCGGCGAGGGGCCGGGCGGCGAGCGGGCGGACGGCGAGGGCGAGGGCGGCGAGCGGGAGGACGGTGCCTGGGCCGGTCCCGGGTTCGGGCTCGGGCGTGGGATCGCGGAGCATGATCGACACATCGGCGCTCGGCCGTCCGTCGATCGGACCGGCCGCGCCCGCCAGGTAGCGGGCGATGCGCAGCCCGCCGCCGCAGCGCGCGGCCACTGTGGTGAGCAGGCCGGACAGGGGCACGCAGTCGCGTACGGAGCCGGGGGAGATGTCCCTGACGTCCGAGGTCATGCGGGTGGAGAAGGCCGTCTTGAGATGCGGCCCGCCGTCGAGCGGGGCGAGCGTGCGTACGGCCATGAGCGGGCGCGCGGGGATCACCCCGGTCGCGTGCGGCCGCAGCCCCAGCCCGGCGAGGACATGCGCGCTCTGCCACGGATGCACGGGCAGCAGCAGCCGGTCGCCGTCCCTGAGGGAGTCCGGCCACGGACCGGTGACGAGGCAGTCGCGGGCGGGCACCGCCAGCAGGTCGAGGCGGACGATGGGGCGGTGCTCGGGCATGTACGCGAGCTGCTCGGCCACCGACACGCCGGGGCGGTTGCGGCAGCCCGGATGGTAGGGATGGCCGTCGATCACGGCCTGCTCGTGCTCCTCGGGCGTCGCGGCGGGCCGGGCCGGGGCTCCGGCTCTGGAGAGCGCGAGCGAGGCGACGCTGTTGTCCAGATCTGCGATCAGGGCGGCGGTGCCGGGCAGGGCGAGCGCGTCGAGCAGCGCGGCCGGGTGGGTGTGCGGGTGTCCGTCGAGGTGCAGTACGGGCTCGTCGCGCACGTCGTACGGCCGCCGCTCGGGCCCGGTGAGCTTGCGTCCGTCGGTGAGCACCACGCACCCGGGCCCGGCCGCCGACAGGCCCGGCAGCGGCTCGTACAGCAGTCCCCGCCACAGCCGTCCCATGACGGCGGCCCGCGCGCCGGGCAGTGCGGCGGTGTAGCGGCCGGACAGCTTAGGCCGTACGCGGGCCAGCTCCTCGGCGAACTCCGCTTCCACCGGCCTCATCACGGCGCCCATGATCTCCGCCTTCCCCGTCTCCAACCCGTCGGCTACCCCGTGGGCACCAACGGGGACAAAAGGGTAGGAGTACGGTCGCCATGGCGACTACCGACGATCCGTCCCTATCCGCCGACCCGCCACATGACCTCGCGGGCCCGGGCGATGCCCCCGTGCGCACACGGGACGACCCCACCGAACCGCGACCCGAGCCCGCCGGACGCGCGACTGAGCCCGCAGGGTCGCCGGACGCGCTTGCCGGACGGCCGGTTGGGCCTGCCGGGCCGCAGGAGGGGCGGGCCACGTCGCCGACCGGACCTCCCACACCGCTGACCGGGCCTCCCAGACCGCCGGTTGGGCCTGCCAAGGCGCCGGGTGAGCCGACAGGGGCGCTGGAGCGGGTGGGTGACGAGGCCGAGGCGATGGCGATCACGGCGTTGCTGCGTTGCCTCATCCGGGAGGTGGCCGAGCCCGCCGGAGCGGGGGCGTACCGGTTGCCGGCCACCGGGCGCGTGCTGCGGGTCGAGGGCGGGCGGCGGCCGAGCGCGCCGATGCTGCGTGACGCCGGCGGGTGGCGGGCGCTCGGGCTGGCCGAGCTGGTCGAGGTGGCCGCCGGCGAGCTGCGGGCGAGCACCGGGGCGGTCAACGACGTGCTGCCCGCCGAGATCCTGCACAGCCGCGACGTCACCGCCGCGCTGCTCGCCGCCAGGAGTGACACGACGCCGCCCGCCGACCTGTACCTGCGCTCCGAGCAGGCCCTGATGGCGGGCCACCCCTACCACCCGGCACCCAAGGCGAGGGGCGGCGGAGGGGCGCAGGCGTGGCTGCCGTACTCGCCGGAGGCGCGGGCGAGCTTCCCGCTGACACTGCTGGGCGTCCCCGAGAGCGAGCTGATCGAGGTGGGGGACACGAGCGCGTTCGACCGGCTCGGCGGGACACGGGAGGCCGGTCTGGTGCCGCTGCCCGCGCATCCCTGGCAGGTGGAGCTGCTCGGCGGCCTGCCGGAGCTGCCCGAGCTGGGCCGTACCATCCGGCGGGCGGTGGCCACGGCCTCGATCCGCACCGTCTACCTGCCGGAGGCGGACCTGTTCTGCAAGTTCAGCCTGGACGTGCGGATCACGAACGACGTACGCCGCCTGTGGCTGCACGACCTGCGTCACCTCCCGGTGGTCGCGGCCCTGCTTGAGGCGGCCTTCGACGACATGCCCGCACATCTGCCCAGGCCGTCGCTGCTGCGCGACCGCGGCTACCGCAGCGTGGAGCTGGGCGGAGACGGCGGCGAGGCGCTGGCGGTGATCGTCCGCGACGGGCTGCGCGAGCACGTACGCCCGGGGCTGACGGCGCTGCTGGCGGCCGGGATCGCGGAGGGCTTTCCCGGCAGCCCGCTGGACGGCCTGGACGCCGACGGGGCGCTGCTGTGGTGGCAGCGCTACCTGGAGCACGTGGTGCCGCCGGTGCTGCACGCGTACCTGCGGCACGGGGTGGTGCTCGAATGCCACCTGCAGAACGTGCTGGTCGCGGTGGACGCGGCCGGGCTGCCCGGGCAGGCGCTGTTCCGCGACTACGAGGGCGTCAAGCTGGTCGCCGACCGGCACGCAGGCGGCGGAGGCCCGCTGCTGGGCGAGCGGCGGGCGTGGGAGCGGCTGGTCTACTGCCTGGTGACCAACAACCTGTGCGAGATCGCGGGTGCGCTGGCCGACCGGCATCCGGGGGTGCGGGCGGAGCTGTGGTCGCGGGCCAGGGCGGTGTTCGCGGCGGCGGCCAAGGACTACGGCGATCCGCAGGAGCTGCGCGAGCTGCTCGCCGCCGCGTACGTGCCGGCCAAGGCCAACCTGCTGCTGCGCTGGCTGGACGACGACGGCGCGGCCATGCGCTGGGTGAACGTCCCCAATCCTTTGCGACTCTTTACGCCATAAGCTATCGTCGCCACACAATCCTTTACGGCGTAACGAGTTAGCGGAGGGGCGCCATGTCCAGGGCGACGCTGCACGACGGCAGGACGATCGAGGTGGAGGTGCGCGGATCGGGACCGGCCGTGCTGCTGCCCGTCGATCCACACCCTGTGGAGGGCGAGCAGGCAGAGGAGATGCGCACATGGGGCAACGACCCGGCACTCGGGCGCAACCTCATCGACGGCCTCGCCGACGCCTTCCAGGTGGTGGCCTTCGACTACCAGGGCCACGTGATGGAGCACCCCAAGCCGGACACCCTCACCCCCGACAACATCGCCCGCGACTTCCTGGCCGTGGCCGACGCGGCGGGGGCCGAGCGGTTCGCGTACTACGGGTACTCGTGGCTGGCGCTCAGCGGGCTCCAGCTCGCCGTGCGCACCGACCGGATCTCCGCGCTGGCCATGGGCGGGTTCCCGCCGTACGCGGGGCCGTATGCGGAGATGCTCAAGGTCACGACGGCGACGTACGAGCTGGCCACCGCCCCCGAGCCCGCCGCTGAGACCGAGCAGGACGACGACCCCTGGTCCTCGGCCGCCGGGCTGCCGAACGAGGAGCAGGCCCGGCAGTTCGTCACCCTCTACGAGAACCTGCGGGACTTCGACGACACGAAGGTCCGGCTCACGTGCCCGCGCCTGTGCTTCGCGGGCTCGGCCGACCAGATCCGGTACGACCAGAAGTGGGGCGGCGTGACCGTGGACATCGGCGGCCCGCTGATCCGGCACCGCGCCGAGCTGGCCGAGCGGGGCTGGGACGTCGAGGTGCTCGACGGGCACGATCACATGACCACGATGCAGCCCGCCGCCGTGCTCCCGGTCCTGCGCCCCTGGCTGTCCAAGGTGCTCGCGGTCTGACGACGCTCAAGGCAGCAGGCGCATGCGGCCGATGATGGCGGTCGTGGAGTGATCGGGCAGGTAGCCGAGCACCCGCACCTCGCCGCCCAGCGCCCGCACGAGCGGCGCCTCCGGCAGCATCTCGGCGGTGTAGTCGCCGCCCTTCACGTACAGCTCGGGACGGATCATCCGCAGCAGCCGCTCCGGGGTGTCCTCGTCGAACTCGGTCACGTAGTCCACGAACGTGAGCGCGGCCAGCACCGACATGCGGTCCTCGCACGGGTTGACCGGCCGTCCCGGACCCTTGAGCCTGGCCACGCCGGCGTCGCTGTTCACCGCCACCACCAGCACGTCGCCGAGCCGGCTCGCCTGCTCCAGATACGACACGTGCCCCCGGTGCAGCACGTCGAAGCAGCCGTTGGTGAACACCACCCGCTCGCCCCTGCGCCGGTGCTCGTCCAGCAGCTCGGCCAGCCGCTCGGCGGGCTGCACGCTGCCCTCCTGGCCCTCCTGGCGGCGCAGCGCGCGCAGCAGCTCGTACCGGGTGCAGACGGCGGTGCCCTGGCGGCGTACGACGACCCCGGCCGCCGCCTGCCCGGCCCGCGCGGCCTCTTCGGGGGGCGCGCCGCCGGCCAGCCAGAGCGCGAACGCCGCCGTGAACGTGTCGCCCGCGCCCGTCGCCATGTGCTGCGGCGCGGGCTGGGCGTAGGTCCGGTACGGCGGCCGCCCGGCCCGGTGCAGCAGCGTGCCCTCGCCGTCCAGGGTGGTGACGATCATGCGGGCGCCGGTCAGGTCAAGGAGCTGCTGCGATCTGGCCATCAGGTACGCGGGCCGGTCGCCGGTCTCGTCCTCGTCGTCGAGCAGCCGGACGACCTCGGCGAAGTTCGGCAGCACCGCGTACGGGCCGCACTCCCGCCACGGGGCCACCGCGTGCGCGTCCACGATGAGCAGCGGCAGCCCCGCCAGGGCCTTGCGGACGGCGGGGGTGCAGACGCCGCCCCCGTAGTCGCAGGCCACGACCACGTCGGCGGCCGGCAGTACGTCGCCGAGCCGGCGCAGCAGCTCGCGCTCGGCCGACTCGGGCAGCTCGGCGTGGTCCTCCTCGTCGTAGCGCGCGGTGAGCTGGCCACTGGTGATCAGCCGCCGCTTGTGCGCGGTCCGCCGGCCGGGCACGGTCACCAGGTCCACGCCGACGCCGTGCAGGCGCAGCGCCTCGACGAGCTTCGCGCCGCACTCGTCGTCGCCCACGACGCCGACGAGCCGCACACCGGCCCCGAGCGCGACGAGGTTGGCGGCGGTGTTGGCGGCACCACCGGGGGCGTCCTCGGTGGATTCCAGGCTCATGACGGGCACTGGCGCTTCCTGGGCGAGGCGCTTGGCAGAGCCGTGGAGCCACGAGTCGAGCATCACGTCACCGACGACCACGGCGCTGACGATCTTGTCTGTGCCCATGAGTGGCGAGTACCAGCAAAAGCGCTGTTCAAACCCGGCATAAGGGAAGTTAGGCGCGATAGGGGGCGGGTAGCCAGGCCGCTATGCAGGGCCCTGGAGACCTCGATGTGCTCGTACCGGCCGACCCGGAGGGCGGGAACGCGGGCGCGTCGCCCGGCCTCGCGATGGACGCCGGGCCGGTCGACGGAGTGCGGCGGATCGCGGTGCTGCGGGCCAACGCGCTCGGCGACTACCTCATGGCGGTGCCCGCGCTGGAGGCGCTCAAGCGCGCCTACCCGGACGCGGAGCTGACCCTGCTCGCCACGCCGTGGCACGCGACGTTCCTCGACGGGCGGCCAGGACCGGTGGACGACGTGGTGGCGCTGCCGCCGATCACCGGCGTGTCCACGTACGAGAACGGGCGCACCGCCCCCGACGCGCTCTACGACGAGCTGCGCGACCGGCGCTTCGACCTGGCGGTGCAGATCCACGGCGGCGGGCGCTACTCCAACCCGTTCATCAGGCGGCTCGGGGCCAGGGTGACCGCGGGGCTGCGCGCGCCGGGGGCCGAGAGCCTCGACCGGTGGCTGCCGTACACCCACTACCATCACGACACGCTGCGCTTCCTCCAGGTCGCGGCGCTCGTGGGCGGGGTGGGCGGCGGGCTCGAGCCGCGCATCGAGGTGACCGCCGCCGACCGCGCCGAGCTGGCCCGCACGCTCGGCCTGCCGCCCACCGGGCTGGTCGCCGTGCATCCCGGCGCGACCGACCCGCGGCGGCGCTGGCCGGTCGAGCGCTTCGCCGAGGTCGCCGACCGTACCGGCAGGCCCGTTGTGGTGACCGGCACCCGCGCCGAGGAGGACCTGGTGGCGGGCGTCGTCGCGGCCATGCGGGGGCCCGCGATCCCCGTCGTCGGCGTGCTCGGCATCGGCGGCCTCGCCGCCCTGTACGAGCGCTGCGACCTGCTGATCTCGAACGACACCGGCCCACGCCACCTGGCGGCGGCCGTCGGCACCCCTACGGTGGCCGTCTACTGGTGCGGCAACCTCATCAACGCGGGCCCGCTCAGCAGGGCCGCGCACCGGCCGCTGATCTCGTGGACCACGGCCTGCCCGACCTGCGGCGCCGACGGCGTCGACCCCGCGGCCGAGCGCTGCCCGCACGAGGAGTCATGGGTGCGCGACGTGACGGTGGACATGGTGGCGGAGCAGGCGTACGACCTGCTCCACGGAACTTCGGGGGAGAGCGGATGACGGATCACGTGGTGCTCGACGAGCTGCGCAAAGCCATCGACGAGGCGTTCCAGGGGCGCGAGCGGGTCGCGATGAGAGAGGTGTACGCGCAGGCGTCCCGGCACGTCGGCCTGCCCGCCGACCTGCTCGGACACCTCAACGAGCTGACGGAAGGCGACTACGACAGGCGGGAGCTGACCGAGGCCATCAACGAGGTGATCACCCGCAGGGGCGAGCAGGACACGCTCGGCCTGCTGGAGGTGCCCAGGCAGCGAGCCGCGGAGGACAAGCCCGTACGGGACCACCTCGGCTCCATGACGGACGACGACGACCCGGACATCATGCGCTAGGTCGCATAGCGGCGCGGCCGCACGGCGTCTGCAAGGGTGATAGTCGATTCCCTTGGAGGTGACCGTGGACGCCGCGGACGAGCCACTGTTCCGCGAGTTCGTCGCCGATCGTTCGCCTGCCCTCATGCGGCTCGGGTTTCTGCTGACCGGCGGGGACCAGCACGCGGCCGAAGACCTGGTGCAGACGGCGCTGGCGAAGCTGGCGGGCAGATGGCGGCAGGTGGCGGCGCCGGAGGCGTACGTCAGGCAGATCATGTACCGCCAGCAGGTGAGCTGGTGGCGGGCGCGCGTGCGCAGGCCCGAGGTGGTGCAGCCGATCCTGCCCGAACGCGCGGCCCGCGACGCCCACCATCAGAGCGAGCTACGCCTGATGTTGCGCTCGGCCCTGGCCAGGCTCACCGCCCGGCAGCGGGCGGTGCTGGTGCTGCGCTATTTCGAGGACCTGCCGGAGCAGGAGGTGGCGCGGGTGCTGGGCTGCTCCGTCGGCAACGTACGCAGCACCGCGCACCGGTCGCTGGCACGGCTGCGCGAGATCGCCCCCGAGCTGGCCCAGGAGATGAAGGAGGTGGCCAGGTGACCAGGCTGCTGCGCGACACGTTCAATGAGTGGGCCGACGAGGTCAGGGTGCCGCACGACCTCGCCGACCGGGCGCTGCGCGGCAGGCGCTCCCTCTGGCTGCCGCTGGGCGCCGCGCTGCTCGTCGGCGCGATGATCGCGGCCGTCGCCGTGTTCGTCACCATGCGGCAGGAGCCCGACGTCCAGCCCGCACAGGGCGTGGAGCTCCCCGTCCGGCCCTCGCCCGCGCCCACGGACGTGCGCACCGACACCGGGAACGTCCCGCCGGCCAAGCTGATCGCCGCGGGGAACCTGGCCGTGTCGGCGTACTACGTGACCACCAGGGAGAAGACCGAGGACGGCATGGTGCGGGAGCGGCGGACCTGGTCGGTGTACGACCCGGCGAGCGGCGGTTACGCGCGGACCCCGTACGCGTGGGTGGACGTCGCCCCCGGGCTCCAGGTCGCGGCCGTCATCGAGGGCGACCTGATGGGCAACCGGGTGGGCGTGCTCGACCTGAACACCCGGAGCATCATCGACTGGTACGAGCTGGACCACGACGTGGCCTCGGTCGCCTGGTCGCCGGACGGTACCAAGATCCTCGCCACCGCGTACTCGTCGTATCCGGACGTCTTCGAGCCCGTGAAGGACCAGCCCGGCCAGCTCATGCCCCAGAAACAGCCCAGCCCGCGCACCGGTTACTACGTGATCGACGTGCCGGCGGGCGTGTACGAGTACCGCGAGCTGGCGCCGCTGCCGACTTCCGGTCAGTCCACCATCTCCCGGCCGCGGACCACGGACCGCACCTACCTCTCGCAGCCCGAGGCGAACGCCCGCCAGGACCTCGACTGGAGCCTCGACGGCAAGCTGATCTGGGGCCCCACGATCAGCAGGTCCGACCGCGTCTGGTACACGATCGACGGCCGCACGGCGGACGCGCCGAAAGGGCAGCGCTATGTCCGCCACTCGCGCCATTCGGCGCTCTCGCCGGACGGCCGCCTGCTACTCGGCCCCGACGGGCTGCCCACGAGGATCACCGACATCGAGACGGGCAAGGTGGCCGCCGGCAGCGGGTGCTGCGGCTGCTCGCCTGGGCGGACGACCAGCACGTCATCGCGCTCGGCTGCGCGGGCAAGTGCGAGAACGAGTTCAACAACGGGCTGGTGCTGGTCAGCGTGGACGGCTCCGAGATGACCCAGCTCGCCGCCAACACCGACAACGAGGAGAGCCGCTCTTGGGACTGGGTCCTCACTCCCAGATAGATTTTTGACCGATCGGTCTCGATACTGCTAGCGTCACGTCCGTGGCAAGGACCAAGGAGTTCGACCCGGACGTGGCGCTGCAGCGCGCCCTGGAGCTGTTCTGGGAGCGCGGCTACGAGTCGACCTCGATGAACGACCTCGTCGAGCGGCTCGGCGTGGCCAAGGCGAGCATCTACGCCACGTTCGGCGGCAAGCGCGAGCTCTACGTCAAGGCGCTCGACCGCTACCTGCGCCGGCGCGATGTGATCGGCCCGCTCGCGCAGCCGGGGCCCGCGGTGCCCGCCGTACGCGCCTTCCTCGACTCGTACGTGGCCACCTGCCTGGCCGACGAGCTGCGGCGGGGCTGCATGGTGGTCAACTCGGCCGTCGAGTTCGCCTCCCGCGACCCCGGCGTGCTCGCGAAGGTGGCGGCGAGCTGGACGGAGCTGGAGACCGCGCTGGCCGGCGCGCTCACCCGGGCCCGCGCCCAGGGCGAGATCCCCGAGAGCAAGGACCCGCAGGCCCTGGCCAGGTTCCTGCTCGTGCTGCTGCAGGGGCTTCAGGTGCTCGCGAGGGCCGACCCTGACCCGCGCAGGCTGCGCGACGCGGTCGATCAGGCCATGGTGGCGGTGCAAATATGAGAACGATTGGTATTGAATGATGGTGCGACGGTTCGAGGGGAAGGTCGCGCTCGTCACGGGCGCGAGCGGAGTCGTGGGGCGGGCATCGGCCCTCGCGTACGCCAGGGAGGGCGCGGCCGTCCTGGCCGCGGGCCGCGACGAGGCCCGGCTCGCCGAGCTGGTGAAGGAGATCGAGGGGAGCGGCGGCCGGGCGAGCGCGTACGCCGTGGACATCACCTCCTCGGCCTCGGTCGCCGGCATGGTCGAGGCCGCCGCCACCCGCTACGGCCGCCTCGACGTCGCGCTCAACGCGGCCGGCGTCTTCGGCGCGGTCGCGCCGCTCGCCGACTACGACGAGGACACCTGGGACGACGTCATCGCGGTCAACCTCAAGGGCGTGTTCCTGTCGATGAAGCACGAGATCGCCTACATGCGGGCCCACGGCGGCGGCGTCATCGTGAACGTCGCCTCCAACCTCGGCGCGCACTACCGGCGGCCGGGCGCGAGCGCGTACGTCGCGTCCAAGGCCGCGGTCAGTCATCTGACCAGGACCGCCGCCCGCGACCACATCGCCGACGGCGTCCGCATCAACGCGCTCAGCCCCGGCCCGATCGACTCGCCCATGTCCCTGCGGCCCGGCGAGACCCGCGAGGACCGCGACGCCCGCATGAAGGCGGCGCTGCCGATCGGCCGGGTCGCCACGCCTGAGGAGATCGCCGCCGCCGCGCTGTGGCTGTCGTCGGAGGAGTCGAGCTTCGTGGTCGGCACCGACCACGTCGTGGACGGCGGCGCCGCCGCCTGACCCGTTCAGTCCGCCGGTGGCAGGCCGAGCGCCTGGGCCGGCGGGATTCGCCGGGGAGCAGAAGACGGCGCCTGCACAGGAGACGGCCCGCGCCCGGGAGGTAGCAGGCGCGGGCCGTGGTTCCTGGAGGGTCAGCGGCTGATGCGGACGGCGTCGGCGATGACGAGGCCGGTGCCGCCGGTCCAGCGGCTCACGGCGACCACGTTGTACGTGCCCGCGTTCAAGGAGAAGGTTCCGATGGAGCGCCAGGATCCGCCGCCTGATCGTTGATCGACGTACACGGTCTGGTTGCCGCTCGATGTCGCCACTATGTAGGGCGCCGAGCTGTTATAGCCGGGGTCGGCCGGATACCAGACCTCGATCTGGTACGTGCCGGCGCTGGGGATGGTCGCGGAGTACCAGGCCGGGTCGCTGGCGGCGACCGGCTCGGCGAAGCGGTAGTTGGTCCCGTAGCGCTGGCTGGAGTAGGCGGAGGTGCCCCAGTTCTCGCTGGCGGTGAACTGGCCGGCGGTGGCGTTGTCGACCGTGGTCTGCCAGGTCGGGGTGCCGCCACCGGTCACGTAGTTCATGTACGTGGTCCAGTTCCAGTTCGAGCCGGGGTCGGTGTGGGTCGCGCCGGGCACCTCGCTGTGGCCGATGATGCCGGTCCGGTTCTTCGGAATGCCGTACTTGTCGCACAGGTAGCGGACCAGCGCGGCGGACGACCGGTACATGGCGTCGGTGAACCACGAGGCGTCGTTGACCCAGCCCTCGTGCTCGATGCCGATCGAGCGGTTGTTGTAGCTGGAGTTGCCCGCGTGCCAGGCGACGTCCTTGTCACGGACCATCTGGGTGATGGCGCCGTCGGAGGACCTGACCACGTAGTGGGCGGAGACCTGCGCGGAGGGGTTCTGGAACCAGGAGATGGTGCCCGCGTAGGAGCCCTGCGTCACGTGGATGACGACGCGGTCGATGTTGTAGCTGGTCTCGCGGTTGGAGACGCGGTAGTTGCTGGAGCTGGCGGCGACCCAGGCGGCGGGCGGGTAGTCGGGGCTGGCGATGCCGACGGGGCCGTCGGCGGCCTGGCCGGACTTGTCGCTCGCACGCGCGTTCAGGTCGCGGGCCTTGGCGTACTCCCCGCGGTCGGCGGTGACCTCCTGAGGCGCGACGCGCACGCCGCGGATGTCGATGCCGAGGCCGAGCTGCTCGTAGACGGCGTCGGCGTACAGGCGGGCCAGCTCGGGCGAACTGGCGTTGCCGTACTTGGCGACGGCCTTGTACCAGCGGCCCGGGTCCTTCCTCGCGGTCTCGTCGAGGCCGAGCGCGTCGGCGTGGGCGCGCAGGACGGCCGCGCCGCCGAGGATGTTGGACGCGTCGTCGGTCTTGAGCTTGTCGGCGGGGATGCCGGTGAGCTTCTCCGCCTGTTCGAGCGAGTGGTTGGTGGGGTTGCTGACCAGGTGCATGACGCCGTAGCCGCCGCTGGCGCTCGGCTCGCCGTCGTGCCCGTCGAGGTGGGTCTCGGCGTAGGCGAGCGCGACCAGCAGGTCACGCGGTACGTCGTGCGTCTGCGCCGCCTTGGCGAAGGCGGTGGCCAGCGGGGATTCGGCGGCGGTCTGGGACCAGGCCGGCCTGCGCCGACGAGGATGAGGGTGAGGATCGCGGTGGCGAGGGCTGCTAATCGCGTGCGGGCGAGAGTCATGGAGGGCTCCTCGTTCACAGACGTGACGCCAGCACGCTACGGCAATCTCCTGACTAATGTCGATAATTGACATTACTTCTGAGTTAAGTGAAAATTCTCTCCCTCTAGCGTGGCCTTGACATAGCGATCTTTCTGAAAACTATTGCGCTCGCCGTCAATTGCGCTGAAACTTCCCTTCGTGACCGCGCTTCCGCGTATCGTCCTGGCGGCGCTCACCGCCGCGCTCCTCAGCCTCGTGAACCCCGTCTCCGCCGCGGCAGCGGCCTGCACCCCCGACCCCGCGACCCCCAAGCGCCAGCTCCGCGCCATGTGGATCTCCTCCGTGGCCAACATCGACTGGCCGAGCCGCACCGGGCTCAGCGTCTCGGCACAGCAGGCGGAGTTCCGCGCCTGGCTCGACCTCGCCGTCTCCAAGCGCATGAACGCCGTGATCGTGCAGGTCAGGCCGACGGCCGACGCATTCTGGCCGTCGCCGTACGAGCCATGGTCCCAGTGGCTGACCGGCACCCAGGGCCGCGACCCCGGCTACGACCCGCTGGCCTTCATGGTCGCCGAGGCCCACGCCAGGAACCTGGAGTTCCACGCCTGGTTCAACCCGTACCGGATCGCCAACCACGCCGACCCGTCCAGGCTGGTCTCCACGCATCCCGCGCGGCAGCACCCGGACTGGCGCTTCGCCTACGGCGGCAAGCTCTACTACAACCCCGGCATCCCGGAGGTCCGCGACTTCATCGAAGACGCGATCATGGACGCCGTCAGCAGGTACGACGTGGACGGCGTGCACCTCGACGACTACTTCTACCCCTATCCGGTCAGCGGCGAGAGCATCCCCGACGCCGACACCTACGCCCGCTACGGCGGCTCGTTCGGCGACATCGGCGACTGGCGGCGCGACAACGTCAACCGCCTGGTCCGCGAGCTCGACCAGCGCATCCACGCCGCCAAGCCGCACGTCGCGTTCGGCATCAGCCCGTTCGGCATCTGGCGCAACGCCTCCACCGACCCGCTCGGCTCGCGCACCTCGGGCCTGCAGTCGTACGACGCGATCTACGCCGACAGCCGCACCTGGGTCAAGCAGGGCTGGGTCGACTACCTCGCGCCGCAGATCTACTGGCACATCGGCTTCGGCACCGCCGCGTACGAGGTGCTCACCGCCTGGTGGTCCGACGTGGTCAGGGGCACCGGCGTGCAGCTCGTCGTCGGCCAGGCCGCCTACCGCGCGGGCGCGTCCGGGCAGGACCCCGCCTGGCAGGACCCGGCCGAGCTGAGCGACCACCTCACCGACAACCGCAATCACCCCGAGATCACCGGTGACGTCTTCTTCAGCGCCAAGGACGTCAAGGCCGACAGGATCGGCGCGTTCACCAGGGTCGTCCGCGACCACTACGGCAGGCCGGCGCTGGTGCCGGCGCGCGGCTCCGCCGCCGCGCCCGCCGCGCCGTCGATCACCTCGGCCACCCGCTCCGGCGGCGGCGTGCAGCTCGCATGGAACGGCTCCGGCACCGCGTACGCGGTCTACCGGGTGGACGGGACCGCGGACGAGTGCTCGTTCGCCGACGCCAGGAACCTCATCGGCACGACCAGGCAGAAGACGTTCACCGACCCCGCGCCGACGTCCTCGCCCACCTACTACGTGACCGCGCTCAACCGCACCCACCAGGAGAGCGCGCCCAGCCAGGGCCGCGCGCCGGAAGGCGACGGCGACAGCGGGTTCAGCGTCGTGGTGGACAACGCCGACTCCGGGTTCACGGCGAGCTCGTCCTGGGGCACGTCCGCGTACTCGGGGCAGCGCCACGGAGCCGACTACCGCTTCGCCGAGCCGGTCGCGGCCAGCGACCCCGCGTGGTTCCGCGCCGCGATCCCGAGCGCGGGCACCTACCGGGTCGAGGTGTGGTATCCGGCCGACGCGGGCTACAACAGCGCGACGCCGTACATCGTGGCCGCATCGGGCGGGAACCGGACGGTCACCGTCGACCAGCGCAGCGGCGGCGGCGCCTGGCGCTCCTTGGGGACCTTCTCCCTCAACGCCGGCACCTACAACGTCGTCGGGGTGAGCCGCTGGACATCGGCCTCCGGTTACGTCATCGCCGACGCCGTCCGGATCACCCGGGTCTGACCGGCTACTGGAACAGGGGTGGGCAGGCACGGCGGGTGATCGTACGATGATGCGGTGGACGGTGCCCGCCCGCGACCGATCGACGCCCTCGCGGTCCTGGTCGCGGCCGGCTTGACCCTCGCGACCGGCCACCGGGGCGCGGTCCTGGCGATCCTGCTCGCGGCGGCGGTGCCGGTGCTGTGGCTGCGCCGCGCGCCGCTCGTCGTGGCCTGGATCTGCGCGGGCACGGCGGTCGCGCTGCCCGTCCTGTCGGTGCTCTTGCCCTCGGCCGTGCCGCCTCCCGTGGCCGACGCCCCGATCTGGCCGCCCGCCTGCCGTTCGCCGCCTACGGCGTGATGGCCTTCGCGTCGGCCGCCCGCACGCCCGCCCGCTGGCTCCCGCTGGCCGTGCTGGCGCTCGGCGTGTTCGCGCTGCCCGACCGGCTTCCGCTGGCCGGCCGCACCGAGGCCGCGCTCGCCCTGTCCGTCATGTACGGCCGCTACGTCCGCGTCAGGGAGCGCCTGCGCGCCGAGCTGGCCGAGCGGGAGCAGCGCATCGAGCGCGAACGGCTGGCCGGCGAGCTGCACGACGTCGTCATCCACCGGGTCAGCCGCATGGTGCTCCAGGCCGGCGTGCTCGCGATGAGCACCGGTGACGAGCGGGCCAGGGCGGCGGCTGAGGAGATCAGGGCGGCCGGTACGGAGACGCTGGACGAGCTGCGCCACATGGTCGCGCTGTTACGGCGCGGCACCGGCGAGGGCTTCGACCTCGGGCTGCCGCTGCCCGACCTGCGGCCCCTGGTCATCGACGCGGCCAGGGACGGGCTGCCGGTCGAGCTGTCGGTGGACGGCGAGCCCGCGCCGGTGCCCGGCCAGGTGGGGCGCACGGCGTACGTGGTGGTGGAGACCGCGCTGGCGCACGCGCGCAAGCACGCGCCGGGAGCGGGCGCGCGGGTGCTCGTACGGTGGCTGCCCGGCACGGTACGCGTGTGCGTCCGGCACACCTGCGGCCGCCCCGACGCCGGCCCGCCGCACTTCACCGCCACCTCCGCCATGGACCTGCTCGATCTGCGGCGGCAGGTGGAGCTGGCGGGCGGCACGCTGGAGTGCGGCCCGCTGCCGGACGGCGGACAGCGCATCGAGGCGAACTTTCCCATCTGACCGCGGCCACCGTCCAGGCGAGCGCCTCGCACGGGGGCGGGCCTTGCGTCAGTCGCCGTAGATGACCGACAGGAAGCGCACCAGCACCGCCTCCCTCGACGCCGGGGGCAGCGCGTCGAGCACGGCGTTCACCATGGCCATCTCCGGCTGTCCCGAGCCCGGCCGCAGGTCCACGCCGACAGAGGCGCTCAGCTCGGCGAACGTCGCGTCGTCGATCGCCTCCAGATCGAGCCCGGCGACCAGCTCGACCAGCCCCTCCGGCAGTACCGCAGGGCCGCGCTCGCGGGCGGCGTGCGCCGACTCGGCGATCACCTTCAGCATGGCGTCCACCCCGGCCAGCGTGACGCCGGTGACCGTGACGTGCAGGTTCGCGGGGATGCCCGCGTACGAAAGCTGCGGCTGCAGGAACCAGCCGCGCGCCCGCGCCTCGTCGGCCAGCACGAACACGTCCACGTCCGCGCCGGTGAAGGCCACCAGCGACGACTCCGGCTCGCCCAGCACCCGCAGCCCGGGGATCCCGGACAGGCCGTCGCGCAGCCTGCGGGTCGCCTCCCACGTGGCCCGGCCCAGCTCCAGGTAGCCCTCGCGGCCCAGCGCCTGCAGCGTGGCCCACGCGCCGCCGAGCGGCCCGGCCGAGCGCGAGCTCTGCACGGTCGCGTTGATGATCGTGTACCCGGGCCAGTCCGCCGACGCGAAGTACGCCTTGCGGCGCATCGCCGGATCGGCGAACAGCAGCACCGACGCGCCCTTGGGGGCGTAGCCGAACTTGTGCAGGTCGCAGGAGAGCGACGTGACGCCCGGCACCGACAGGTCGAACGGCGGCACCGGCGCGCCCGCCTCGCGTAACCAGGGCAGCAGCCATCCGCCCACGCACGCGTCCACGTGGCACGGGATCCCCGCACGCGCGGCCAGCGCCGCGACCTCCTCGACCGGGTCGATCACGCCCTGCGGGTAGGACGGCGCGGAGACGACGACCAGGATCGTGCGCTCGTCGATCGCGGCCGCCACATCGCCGGGCCGCACCTTGTACGTCTCCAGGTCCACCGGCACCGGCTTCACCTCGACGCCCAGGTAGTGGGCGGCCTTGTGGAAGGCGGGGTGCGCGGTGACCGGCAGCACCAGGTTCGGCCGCTCGCCCGGGGCGAGGCGCCGCGCGGCCCCGTCTGCGGTGGCGCTGTCTGCGGTTGCCCCGTCTGCGGTTGCCCCGTCTGCGGTTGCCCCGTCTGCGGTGGCGCTGTCTGCGGTGGCGCGGTCTTTTGCGGCGGCGAAGTCGCGGGCGGCTTTGACGGCCAGCATGATCGACTCGGTGCCGCCGCTGGTGAAGATCCCGTGACCACCGCCGAGCAGGTCGCTGACCGCGCCGACGACCTGCCGCTCCATCGCGACCACGCTGGGGAACGCGGTCGGGTCGAGGCAGTTGACCTCCAGCATCTCCAGGTAGGCCCGGGTGGCGGCGTCGTGCACGGCGGCCCGCCCGGTGTCGTAGACGTAGGCGGTCACCTGGCCGCCGCGTACCGGCAGGTCGTGCTCCTTGAGCCGGGCGATCTCCGCCAGCAGGTCCTCGGTCGATCGTCCGGCCGGGGGCAGGTTCACGCGGCCTCCTTTCTCGTGAGGGCGAGCCTGCCGTACCGGAGGATGAACGGCAGGCTGATCAGCATGAGCAGGGCGGGCAGCGCGGTGAACCCGAGCAGCAGCCCGGTCAGCGCGCCCGCCGGTTGCGCGACCGGCGACTCCGTCGCGGCGGAGACGAACCCGGAGGCGGCGAGGACCAGCGCGTACAGGCCGGGGCCGAGCGCCAGGCCCGCCGTCTCGCCGGCCGTCCACAGCCCGGTGAACGCCCCCGCCTGCGTCTGCCCGGTACGCGCCGCGTCGGCGTGCACGGTGTCCGGCAGCAGCGACAGCGGCAGCAGTTGCAGCGCCGCGTAGCAGACGCCGGCCAGCGCGGTCAGCGCCAGCGTGGGGACCAGGCCGCCCGCCGCGATGGCCCAGATCAACGCCACCGCGATCGCGCAGAAGCCGGCGGACGCGGCGAAGTAGCAGCGCACCGGCCCGTGGGCGCGCGCCAGCCTGGCCCAGATGGGCACGGCGAGCATGCTCGGCCCGACGAGGCAGACGAACATCACCGAGGTCAGCCCGTCGTCGCCCAGCCGGTACGCCGCCACGTACGGCGCGCCCGCCAGCATCACCGCCACCGCCAGCGCCTGCGTCACGAACGCGGCCAGCAGCACGAAGAACGGCCGGTTGCCCCTGGCCAGCCGGAAGGCCGCCATGGGGCCGAGCTGGCGCTGCCCCGGCAGCGACGGCACCCACCGGGTGGCCAGCGTCGCGGCGACCAGCGCCGCGCCCATGATCGCGCCGATCGTCACGCCCATCACCGCGTAGCCGGGCCTGCCGCCGCCCGCCACGTCCACCAGGGCAGGGGCCAGGCCGCCCGCGACCAGGATGCCGACCGTCAGGCAGACCACCCGCCAGGACATGATCCTGGTCCGCTCGCCCTGGTCGGGCGACATCTCGGCGGGCAGGGCGACGTACGGGACCTGGAAGCAGGCGAACGCGGTGGCCGCGAGCAGGAACGCCGCCCCCGACCAGACCGCCCCCGGCACGTCGCCCGGCACGCTGAACATCAGCGCGAACGCCACCGGCAGCGCCACCGCACCGGCCATCAGCAGCCGCGTCCTGCGGCCGGTCCGCACGGCCTCGCGGTCGCTCGCGGCGCCGACCAGCGGGTTCAGCAGCACGTCCCAGATCTTGGGCGCGACCAGCACGGCCCCGGCCACCGCCGCGGGCACGCCCAGCATGTCGGTCAGGTAGTAGAGCAGCAGCAGCCCGGGGACGGCGGAGAACACGCCGGTGCCGACCGAGCCGATGCCGTAGCCGAGCAACCGGCCGCGCCCGAGCGCGACGGCACCGCGGGCGGTCACCGGGGGTCGCCGGGCAGGCCGAGCGTGCGGTGCACGACGTGGTGCAGGTGGGTGCGGAAGCGGCGCAGCGCCGCCCGGTCACCCGCCGCCCTGCGGCGGCCCTCCGCGTCGAGCACGCCGCCCTTGGCGAAGCCGTGCACGGCCCAGATGACGGTCCAGACGGTGTACTCCACGTCGGCCTCATGGGAGATCAGCCCCGACTCGACGGCGGGCCGCAGCGCCGCGCTCACCGCTTCCATGAGCGGCTTGACGTATTGGCGTTCGAGCTGGGTGATGTCGCCCGCGTCGGAGAGCCAGCGGTGCATCCACAGGGCCGGCACCTCGGGGTGGTCGACGCAGAAGTCGAGGTAGTCGTCGGCGAGCCGGTGCAGCGCGGCCACCGGGTCGCCGCCCGGCAGGCGTTCGAGCGCGCGTTCCAGCGCCGCCTTCTCCGCCTGGTGGGCTCGCTCCATGACCGCGAGATACAGCTCCCGCTTGCCGCCCACGTGGTAGTTGACGGTGGCGATGTTCAGCCCGGCGGCCTCGGCGATCTGGCGGGTGGAGGTGCCGTCGTAGCCGAGCGCCGCGAAGAGCTGGGTCGCGACCTTGAGTATGAGGTCGGCCTGGGTGCTCTCAGCGGGAGTCATAGGGCGACGCTAATTGTGCCCCGGCCTCCCGGTCAATCACTTGATGGAGAGCTTTACGAGGTGATGAGGCTCTTTACCGGTGCTAGGGGCTTCACCCGCGTTGTGGGGCTTCACTTGGGTTCTGAGGTACTGCACTCGCGCGCTGAGGGGGCTGCACTCGCGCGCTGAGGGGGCATCACTCGCGTTCTCAGGGGGCATTACTCGCGTTCTGAGAGCTTCACCCGCGCCCGAAGCGCACCGGGCCGTCCGGCTCCCAGCGGGTGAGCACCGTACGGTGGCCGGTCTGCACGCCGGTGCCAGGGTCGAGGGCGAACGCGCCGTACAGGGTGGTGGTGCGCAGCCCGGCGGCGGCCTGCCAGAGGTCCTCGCGCGCGGTGCCGCCCGCGAGGCCCGCGCAGTGCACGGCGATGATCGCGGCGGCCGCGGCCTGGACGGCGGGGTAGTCGGGCGGCGCGCCGTACGCGGCGATGAACTCCCGCTCGGCGCACCCGATCGCCGGCTCGGCCCGCTGCCCGGGAACCACTGGCCGACGCCGTAGACGCCGCGCGGATCCGGTACGGCGCCGCCGAACGCCCGCACACCTGCCGCCACCGCGCACACCGCGCCGGGCACCTCGATCCGCGTCACCGCGGCGACGTCCTCCTCGAACGAGCCCGCGCTGAACAGGTGCCACGACGGCTCGCGCGGCTGCCGCGCGGTCACCGCCAGCCCCGCCACCCGCGCCTGAAGCTGCGCGCCGAGCGCCACCTCGCGGGCGAAGCGGCCCTTGCCCTGGACGATCCACAGCGGCCGGAAGTCGCCGCTGCGCACCAGGTGCCGGACGAACGGTTCGGCGTACCGGTACGCGGGGGTGAGCACCGGGACCACGTGCCCGGGGAAGGCCGGGCCGCCAGAGCCGCCGTGGTTCCACAGCAGCAGCCCCTCGTCCACGGCCACCTGCCCGGCCCGGCGTACCAGGCCCACCGAGTACGGCCCGAGCAGCAGGTCGCACCGGCCCGCCAGGTCGCGCAGCACCCGCTCCAGCGTGTCCGGGTCGCTGCGGTCGTCCTCGACCAGCAGCTCGGCGCCGTCCGCGAGCGAGCGCCAGGCGGCGAGCCCGCGCGCGGCCTGCTCACCGAACCGGGCGAACCGGCCGGACAGCGAGAGCGGCGCCCCGATACTCAGCACGCCGTCCTCCTGCCCGCGACCGGGCGGCTCAGACCCGCTCACCTGGGCTTCCAGTACTTCTCCAGCGCCCGCTCCAGGTCGGTCACGACCGGCTTCCAGGTCGGCGGAAGCGAGTAGCGGCTGACCCGCCGCCCGTCGTAGGCCAGCGTGTACTTGATGAAGTCGGCCCCCTGCGGCGGCGGCTCCGGCGCGCCCAGCCGCAGCGCGCGCAGGTGGGTTCGCAGCCTGCGCAGCTCCCCGGCGGTCAGGCACGCGCCCATCGCCCGCCCTCTGCGCCGGTCGAAGCGCGCGCATCCGTCGGCGTGCACGGTCACGCGGTCGAGCAGGCCCGCGAAACCCCCCTCCTTGCGCAGCTCCACCAGCACCCGCTTGCCCGTCGCCCGGTCCGCCGCCGTCGCCTGGGCGGGCGGCATGGACGTGCTGGGGAGCAGGAGGAGCAGGGGCAGGAGCGCGATTCGCCACAACGTCATGCCCTCTTCCACGTATCCCGCCCTCAAACGGCTCACGGCCGACCGGGGGGACATGCGACGGGCCTGGGTCGGCTCACGGCCGGTCGGGGTGGGAGGGTGTGCGGGCGTGAGCCGGCTGACGGCCGGGCGGGGAGGTGATGCGGCGGTCCTGGGTGGGCTTGCGGCCGGTCGGGGTGGGAGGGTGTGCGGGCGTGAGCCGGCTGACGGCCGGGCGGGGAGGTGATGCGGCCGGTCGGGGTGCGGGCGTGAGCCGGCTGATGCGGGCGGGCCGAGTGAAAGCGGGCCCTGGCGATGGCCGTGCACCGGGGCCTCGCCTCCCGGACAGCCGGTCGGGTGTCAGCGCACCCGTCCCGGCGACCGGGGTCGAGACGTTCCGGCGCCGCCAGGGCCCGTTCCCCTCTCCTCCGCGACGCCGTCGCCCGCTTCACGGCGGGCGCGGCGCCTCCGCACCCTGCGCGGGCGCAGGTGGAAGGGCGGGACGACGAAGCCGGTCCGGTCGCGGGGGCGGCCGGTTACGGCTCCGTCCGGCAGCGTAGTGGTCTTCCTGCCGTACCAGGACGTAACTACCAGAATCCGGGCGATTCGGCAGCGAGTTTCGGTCTCATCGGCAGCGGGCGCCGTTCAGGTGGAAGACCTCGGGCGCCGGGTTCGGCCCCGACGGGTTGGTGCCGTTGAAGCCGAACGTCACCACGTCGCCCGGCTTGATCCGGCCGTTCCAGTCCGTGCTCTTGGCCGTCACCACCGAGCCGGACTGCGAGATCGCCGCGCCCCAGGCGTGCCCGACCCGCTGCCCGGCCAGGAACGACCAGCGCAGCTCCCAGCCGTCCACCGCCTTCTTCCCGCGATTCTCGACCACGACCTGGGTGGTGAACCCGCCGGGCCACGCGCCGTGCGCCGAGTAGCGCACCCGGCAGTCCGACCGCTCGCCCCTGTCGGCCAGGAACGCCGAGACCCAGGCGAGCGGCGAGTTCCAGTTGATGGTCAGCTCGTTGGTCGACCACGACTCGATGTCGTCGATGTAGCAGAACTGCGGCTTGCAGCCCTTCAGCAGGCGCTGCGCGATCGGGTCCTGGATGGAGGAGTTGGGACCGCCCGCGAGCGTGCCGCGCGGCGGGTTGGGCAGGTCGGGGTTGAGCTGGCGGGCGTACCAGCGGCTGTGCTGGTTCTTCGAGGCCACCTCGCCGTAGCCGGTCACGTACGACTGGTTGAGCGCGTTGCGGCCGAGGATGTAGTCCATGCCCTCGCGCACCGCGGCCCGGTACTTCTCCTCGCCCGTCAGGTCGTACGCGGTGGCCAGCACGACCAGGTTGTTCAGGATCAGGTTGTTGGAGCCCCAGTCGTAGTCGGGCACGTCGTACGGGATGCCGTACGGGTGCGCCCGCTGGATCGCCAGGTACTTCTCCGCGCCTTCGACCACCGACTGGCGCACCCGCTCGCGGTCCGGCAGCGCGTTCGGCACGGTCGCCAGCTCCAGGCGGCCGAGCTGGGCGGTGTTGCCCCAGTCGAAGCCCCGGTCGCGCCAGATGTCGCCCGTGTGGTGCGGCGACGCCAGCACGAAGTCCCTGAACTCCTTCTCACCGGTCGTGATGAACAGCTCCGCCGCCGCCCAGTAGAACTCGTCGGTCACATCGGAGTCGTTGTACGCGCCACCGCCGACGCCGTCGTTCGGGTCGGCGTACTTGTCCGGGTTCGTCTTGGCCGCCGCCCACGCCTTGCGCGCCGCCGCCAGGCTCTTCCCGGCGAACTCCGCGTCGTACGGCGCGAAGAGCCGGGCCGCCTGCGCCGCCGTCGCGGCCAGGTTCAGCGTGGCCGCGGTGGACGGCGGGTGCAGCTCGCGCGGCTGCGGGTCGAGGTGCGGCAGCAGCGGCAGGCCCGTCCACTCCCGGTCGTGGATCTTGTGGTGCGCCATGCCCTCGAACGGCTTGCCGTCCGGCACCTGCATGCTCAGCAGGAACTCAAGCTCCCAGCGGGCCTCGTCGAGGATGTCCGGGCGGCCGTTGCCGCTCTCCGGGATCTCGAGCTGGCCGTCGCCGAAGGCGGCCTTGTTCCGCTCGTACGCGGACATGAGCTGGTGCACCGAGATGCCGCCGTTGACGACGTACTTGCCGTGGTCGCCGGCGTCGTACCAGCCGCCCTTGACGTTCAGCGTGTAGTCGCAGACGCCGGGCTGGCACGGCACCTCCACGTCACCCTGGTTCGGGGCGACGCCCACGTGACCGGCCGGGCGGCCGTAGCCGGGCCTGAGGCTGTCGAGGATCTCGATGCCGCTGCGCTGCGGATAGTAGAACTTCAGCGCGTCCATCGGCAGCTCGTCGTACAGGTCCTCCTTGATGTCGAACGGGCGGCTGGTCTCGCCGTCCGCGCTCAACGTGTAGCCGGTGCCCTCCTTGCGGTAGGCGCCGAAGTCGAGGGTGTGCACGTTCTGGCCCGAGCTTGCGTCCACACCCCTGGGGACGGTCCTGCCGCGGGCCACGGTCTTGCCGTCGTCGTTCTTCAGCTCCCACTCCAGGGGCTGCGTCTCGGACGTCACCAGCGTCGCCTTCTTCGGGCCGCCGGGCAGGTAGCCGACCATGTTGACGCGGACCCGGGGGCCGGTGTCCGGCACGTACTCCTCGGGCTCCGCGCCGCCGCGCAGCGACACGTCGTCCATGCAGAACCTCCAGGGGTCGGCGCTGCCGCCCAGCTGGAAGACGACCTGGGCGTCCGGCAGCGACACGGGGGCGGTGAACGTGTAGGAGTATTCATTGCCCGAGACGCTCAGCTCGGGGTTGGCCGCGAAATACTGCGTCCACGGGTCCACCGGGAGCTGGATGAGCGCCTTGCCGACCTTGGCGGGGGTGCCGGAGCCGAAGAAGCGGAAGGCGTACGTCTCGCCGGCCACGAGCGGGATGTCGTTCTGGCCGATGATGACGTCCCAGGGGTTCGCGGTGCCGCCGGGGATGTCGGCGCACAGCCGGCCGTCGTCCACGGCGAGCGTGACGTTCTCGGTGCCCCACCAGGGAGCGGTGCCGTCGTCGAAGGTGCCGTTCACGATCTGCTCGGGTCCCTCGTCGGCCGCGTGGGCGGTGGTGGGGACGGCGGATAACGCGAGAGTGGTGAGGAGGGCCAGTAAGGCTGCTCGGCATCGGGTCATGGAGGTCCTTCTGCTCGTTTTGGGAGCGCTCCCAACGGAACGCCCCGATCCTCCTCAACCCCTGATGCGCCGTCAACGGCCCCGTGCCCGGCCGGGCGGCGCGCCACGGCCGGGCCCACGGTGCGCCCGTGGCAAGACGCTGAAACTTTCATCGCACGCGTCCCGGCTCATCGGCTCCCGCGTCGCTATCGCGCCGGTCCGTGTCGCCGGATCCGGCGTCGCTATCGCGCCGGTCCGTGTCGCCGGATCCCGCGCCGGTCCTGGCGCCGGTCTGCGTCGCCGGCCCCGCCCCTGACGGTGACGGGACCGGCGGCGGGCGGTCACAGGTCGGAGCTGACGGCGCCGGTGACGATGGTGGCGAAGTTCTGCATGCCGCGCGCGTTCGGGTGGAAGGGCGCGGCGGGGGAGGCGGGCACGTACGGCTCGATCCACCGCTGGCTCGACGAGGCGCACGGGGAGTGGTCGGCGCTCGGGGTCTGCAGGTCGATGAAGCCGGCACCGGCCGCGGCGGCCTGCTCGGCGAGCATCCGGTTGAAGTACATCAGCGTGGCCCTGATGTAGTTGGCGTCGGCGCGGATGATCGGGACGCGCGGGTAGCAGCCGTCCGGCGGCGCGTACGTGGCGTACCCGACCACGAAGATCCGCGCCTGCGGAGCGCGGGCGCGGATGTCGGAGATGACGCTGAGCAGCCGCGGGCGTAACGCGTCGGTCTCCACACGCCACTTGTCCTGGCCGTTCACCACGTAGTCGTCGTTGCAGGCGTCGCCGACGGGCGGGGGCAGCAGGTTGAGGCAGTCCTCGATGAAGTCGGTCAGGCCGAGGTCGTTGGCGCCGATCTGCAGCGTGACCAGCGTCGTGTCCTGGCCGAGCGCGTCGAACTGGGGCGGCACGTCGCCGAGGTCGGTGTTCTGGGACTCGTACAGGTCGTCGGTCTTGGCGCCCGAGCAGGTGGCGTCGCGCAGCTCGCGCGCGCCGATGGCCTGGGCGGTCAGGTGGGCGTAGTTGCGGTCGGAGCGCCAGCAGCCGTAGTGAGGGCCGATCTGGTTCGGGATGAGCGGGCCTGCGGCGGCCGAGTCGCCGAGCGCGACGTACACCTCTCCCTGGGCGGCCTGGGCGGGCGGCGCGAGGCTGAGCACGAGTAAGGCCGCGCCTAACGCGACGAGCATCCGTCGGACCATGAGGACTCCCTCCGGCAGGTGTTGGGGGGCGGCCACGACCGGCCGGGGGTGCTGGCCGGTGGCGTGGGCGATCACCCACACGATGAGCCATGGCCGCCGGTCTGTGAACCGCGCGGAGAGAGCGATGCTGAGGTGGTATGGATCAGTGCGTGCCGGGCCACCGGCCAGTGCGCGCCTGAGCCGATCATGGGCACCTCGCCCTGCTCGATGCCCTGCTCGACGCTGGTCAGGAAGCCGCCGGTCAGCACCCGGTGCCGCTGCCCGCGTTCGGGCACCAGGTAGGTCACGGAGCGCAGCCCGGCGGACGCGGTGGCGATGAGCTCGGCGGCCTTGGCCGCGTCGGCGGCGGTGGCGGTGCGGATGGCGGGCCGGAGGTTGAACAGCCGGCCGCCCGGCCTGCTTCCTGCACGTCCGCGGCTTCACCGCCCGTGACCGGCCCGGTCTCAGCCGTTAGGGCTTCGGCCGCTAAGAGCTGACGTGCCCCTTACGCGGTTGGGAGATCCACTTGTTCTGGCCTGGGGTATCGGTGCCCGAGATCACGATCAGGAGGCAGCGAGATGGCGGACTTCCCCATTGTTGTCGGGATAAATCGCACCCAGGATGGTTCCATCGCCGTCGCCCTCGGCGAGTCGGGCATGTACAGCCTGCAAAAGGAACGGATCAGCCGCAGGAAGCACCACTGGGGCCGGCTCGGCGACCTGTCCGACCGCTACCTGCCCGCCATGCCCCTGCTCAAGGAGCCGGTGGACCTCGTGGTCGAGGGCTACTCGTCGGACACCGAGATCGAGCACGCGGTCGCGTACCAGCAGGAGGTGCGCGAGACGCTCGGGCTCAAGGACGGCGCGCAGGTCGTGCTGGTCTCGCACCACCTCTCGCACATCTACAGCGCGTTCCACCCGTCGCCGTTCGAGGAGGCGGCCGGGCTGGTGATCGGTACGCGGGGCAGCCACGTGAGGGACTTCACCGAGCAGGTCGAGCTGCCGCCCGGCACCGGCGGCGACCTGATGGAGGTCGCCTCCTTCTACCGGTGCACGCGCGGACGCGTGGAGTGCCTGGCCAAGCAGCTCTGGGACGGCGACTGGGAGCGGCCGGCCGGGCTCGGGAGCTTCTACGCGCTGCTGACCGCGATGATCTGGCCGGAGAGCCAGGGCGATGAGAGCGACGAGGGCAAGGTGGCGGCGCTGGCCGCGTTCGGCGACCCCGACGCGCTCGGCCTGCCCGACCTCGACGTACGCGGCCACGAGGTGCACATCCCGCCCGCCTGGTGCGAGCTCTTCGCCCGCCGCGACGACTACGTCTACGAGCCGGGCGGCGAGGAGTTCCGCCGCGCCGCGAACCTGGCCGCCGCCGGTCAGCGCGCCTTCGAACGGGCGCTGATCCGCCTCGCCGCCTGGCTGCACGACAGGACCGGTCTGGACGCCCTGGCCTACGCGGGCGGCGCGGCGCTCAACTGCGCGGCCAACGCCAGGATCGTCCGCGAATCGCCGTTCCGCGAGGTGTTCATCCCGCCGAGCCCGCACACCGGCGGCACCGCGGTCGGCTGCGCCCTGTACGGACTGATCGAGCACCTGGAGGTCGAGAGCGGGTTCCGCTGGGGCGACGACTTCCTCGGCCCCGACCAGGACGACAACGCGATCGAGGCGGCCGTACGTGGCCTGCCCGCCGGCCTGTACGCCGAGCGCCCCGCCGACCTGGCCGCCGAGGTGGCCGGGCTGCTCGCGAGCGGCCGGGTGGTGGGCCTGCACCAGGGACGCAGTGAGTCCGGCCCGAGAGCGCTCGGCAACCGCAGCGTTCTCGCCGACCCGCGCAACCCGGTCATGCAGGACTACATCAACTTCGAGGTCAAGGGCCGCGAGTGGTTCCGCCCGCTGGCCTCGCTGGTGCCGGCCGAGCACGCCGGGCGCGTCTTCGAGGTGGACCGCCCGTCGCCGTTCGGCCAGTTCGTCGTCCCCGTACGTCCCGGCTACCGCGACCGGCTGCCCGGCATCACCCACGTGGACGGCACCGCGCGCCCGCAGACGGTGGAACGGTCGAGCACGCCCTTCCTGCACGCGCTGCTGACTGAGTGGAACGCGCTCACCGGCGTACCGGTGCTCATCAACACCTCGCTGCACGGCCCGGGAGAGCCGCTGGCCGAGACGCCGGAGCACTCGATCGAGGTGCTGCGGACGACCGGCCTGCACGCGCTCGCGCTGCCGCCGTACGTCATCCGCAAGCACGACGAGCCCTCGCTGCCGGGCGGTGAGCGATGAACAGCCCGGGTACGGCCCTCGGCATGCGTACCCGTACGGCCCTGCTGATCACGCTGATCACGCTGGTGGCGCCGGTCGGCCTGGTCGCCGGATGCGGGGGTGACGAGGCGGCGCCCGCCGTACGCGAGACCCCCGTCGCCGGTTCGCCCACCGCGACCGGAACACCCGGCTCGGGCCCGCTGGCGGGCAAGGTCGTGGTGATCGACCCCGGCCACAACGGCGGCAACGCCTCGCACCCTGAGGAGATCAACCGGCCGGTCGACATCATCACCGGACGCAAGCCGTGCAACACCACCGGCACCCAGACCGCCGCCGGCTACCAGGAGCACGCCTTCACCTGGGACGTGGCCACCCGGCTCCGGCCCATCCTGGAGAGCAAGGGCGCCAAGGTCGTGCTCACCCGGCCCAACGACAAGGGCGTCGGCCCCTGCATCACCGAGCGGGCCGCCATCGGCAACAAGGCCGAGGCCGACGCGGTGCTGTCCATCCACGGCGACGGCGCCGCGCCGAGCGGCCACGGCTTCCACGTGATCATGCCGGGGCTGATCAAGGGGCACAACGAGGCCGTCATCAAGCCGTCCCGTCGGCTCGGCCGCGACGTCCGCGACGCCTACCGCGAGGGCACCGGCATGCCGTACGCGAACTACACCGCGCGCAACGGCCTGCAGACCCGCACCGACCTCGGCGGGCTCAACCTGTCGACGCGGCCCGCGGTGTTCATCGAGTGCGGCAACATGCGCAACAAGGGCGACGCGGCCAAGATGTCCGACCCCGCGTTCCGCCAGCGCATGGCCGCCGCGATGGCGGACGGGATCGAACGCTTCCTGAAGGGCTGACCGGGCCGGGCGGCGTCACCTGCGGGTGGTCGGTCGTCCGCGGTCCGGTGCCGCCATCCGCGGGGTGGTCGGCCGTCCCCAGCCCGATGGTAACCCGTGGGGTGATCAGCCGTCGCGGCACAGCGGGTCGCCGCCCAGCACGCAGGCGATGTCGTCGAGCCGGCAGCTCAGCAAGGTGCCGTCCATGGCGAGCACGAGCACGAGGTCGCGCTGGGACGGATGCGCCAGCACCACCCTGCCGACGACGCCGTTGTCCAAGATCACGGTCGGGCGGCCTGTCGCGTTGTCCATGCCCTCGCGACTCCTCTCAGGTCCGGAACGAGCCCTCGCGCCGGACCCGTCCCCACCAGGATGCACAGGCTCATGCCCTCAGCGCATCGGTCATGAGGCGGTAATTCCGTACGCCGAGGACAGTACCTTCATGCCTGAGGCAGGCACACGCCGGGTATGGAAGCCGACCGCCGAGTAATATGACGGCCAAGCTGCCCGTGGCGAAGGAGACGGCCCTGTGACCGAGCTTGAGCGGGTACCACCCGGCGTCGACCCCAACGTCCCCAGCTCCGCGCGGGTCTACGACTACCTGCTCGGTGGCAAGGACAACCTGGCGGTGGACCGCCAGATGGCCGAACGCCTCCTCAAGGTCGCGCCCGACAGCCGCCTGGTCGCCAGGGCCAACAGGCAGTTCCAGGTCGAAGTGGTCAGGCATCTCGCCGAGCAGGGCATCCGCCAGTACATCGACCTCGGCACCGGCATCCCGACCTCGCCCAGCATCCACGAGACCGTACGCTCGGTGCACCCGGCCTGCCGGGTGATCTACGTCGACTACGACCCCGTCGTACGCCTGCACGCGCAGGTGCTGCTCGCCGACTCGCCCGGCGTCGCCGGCATCCAGGCCGACCTGCGCCGTCCCGGCGACATCCTCGCCGACCCCCACGTCACCGGCCTCATCGACTTCGACCAGCCGGTGTGCGTGCTCATGGTCGGCGTGCTGCACTTCATCATGGACGAGGAGGATCCGGCCGGCATCGTGGCCGCGTTCAAGAAGCGCATGGCGCCGGGCAGCCACCTGGTGATCTCCCACGCCATGGCCGAGAGCGACCCCGAGGCCATCGCCCAGCTCCAGGCCGGTGCGGCGGGCTCGCCCGTGCAGTCCAGGTTCCGCACCCGCGAGGAGGTGCTGGCGCTGTTCGAGGGATTCGAGCTCATCGGGCCTGGGCTCGTGCCCGTGCAGGACTGGCACATCGGCCCCGACGACACCCGCATCCCGCTGCTCGACGCGCCACCCCGGCTCCGCATCGACGGCGCGGTGGGCCGCGTCCCCGCCTGACGCCCCTGCGCCCGCCTCACGGGGCTCTTCCCCCGAGGGCCCCGCACCGGCCTTCTGGCGTTACCGCCCGAGGGCTCGCCCTCACCCGCCTTCGCGCTTTCTCTCCCGAAGGGTCCTCACGCGGCGGTCGGCGGGTACGTCTTGAGCTTGATGTCGGTGGCGAACTTGTCGGTCACCTTCAGCATCAGGCCGAGCAGGAAGCCGTACTTGAACGTCCAGTTGCGCATGAGCATCTTGGCCCGGCTGCCGGGTGCGAGGAACGGCCCGGCGTTGCCGCTCTTCGCGATCTTGGCGTAGGGGCGGAACCGGCGCTCGTACTCCGCGAAGGCCACCCGGTGATCGCCGCCCGCCGCAGCCAGCTCGCCCGCCAGCACGTACGCGCCCACCACGGCCAGCCCGGTGCCGAAGCCGCCCAGGGTGTTGCCGTAGGCCGCGTCGCCCAGCAGCACCACCCGGCCCTGGCTGTACCGGTCGATCCTGACCTGGCTGATCGAGTCGAAGTAGACCTCGCGCGCGCCGCGTACCGCTTCCATGATCTCGGGGACGCGCCAGCCCATCCCGGCGTACGCACGATCCAGCAGCTTCTTCTGCTGCTCCACGTCGTAGCGGTCGTACTGCAGCGGCTCCGACGCGAACACGAAGAACGCCGGCGCCTTCGTCCCGCCCACCGCCACCATGCGGCCAGGCTCGTTGTACATCTTGCCCGGCTCGCCGAAGTCCAGGCCGGTCTCCACTAGCGCGTAGTAATGGCCGAGGAAGCGGACGAACCGCTCCTCCGGCCCGAACACCAGCCTGCGCACGTTCGAGTGGATGCCGTCCGCGCCCACCACCAGGTCGAAGGTGCGGGGCGCCGAGCGTTCGAAGGTGACGTGCACGCCGTCCTTGGTCTCGGTGAGCGAGGTGATCGAGTCGCCGAAGACGTACTCGCAGGCGGGGGCGGTGCGCTCGTACAGCAGGCGGGACAGGTCACCACGGGTGATCTCGATGTCGCCGCCGCTGAACTCGCCGGGGATGACCGCCAGCGTGCGGCCCGCCGCGTCCACGATCTCCTGGTCGCTGCCGCCGGTCTGGTGGCGGCGCACGTCGTCCAGGATGCCCATGCGGCTCAGCACCGTACGGTGGGTCTCGCCCTTGAAGTCGACGGCCTGGCCGCCCAGGCG
This sequence comes from Nonomuraea fastidiosa, assembly GCF_042751225.1. Lineage (NCBI taxonomy): Bacteria > Bacillati > Actinomycetota > Actinomycetes > Streptosporangiales > Streptosporangiaceae > Nonomuraea > Nonomuraea fastidiosa. The sequence goes on along the minus strand of NZ_CP170570.1, from coordinate 2,619,976 downwards.
GAGCGACGGGGCGCGTTCGACGACGGTGACGGCGAAGCCGTACCGGATGAGCCAGTGTGCGAGTGCGGGTCCGGCGATGCTCGCGCCGGAGATGAGGACGGTGGTGTTCTTCATGCCCGCCAGCTTCGTAAGCCTCGCTGACAGCCGGGCGACGATCGGCTGACAGCCGCTCCCTGGGCTGTCAGCGCCCGCGCTTGAGCGCGGACAGGGCGTCGTCCGTGGTCATGGCGGCGCCTCTGGCGTCGCCCTTGGTCATGGCGGCGCCTCTGGCGTCGCCCTTGGTCATGGCGGCGCCTCTGGCGTACGCGGCGGCGAATTCCTCGGGGCCTAGGATCGTGGTGGCTCTCGCTGCGGTACGCGCCACGTCCCGATCACCGGCCACCGCCATCCCCCGCAACGCCACCGCCACCCCGAGCAACCACGCCGCCCTCTCCGCCGGGCCGCGATCCGGCGAACCGGCGGCCGTGACGCCGGCCAGGCCCTCGGTGGCGTCGGCGAGGTCGGCGGCCATGGGGGAGGTGAGTGCGGTGGCCAGGGCCTGGGCGTGCAGGCCGGCCGCTCGTTCGGTGTCGCCGCGCGCTTCGGCCAGCCGGCCCAGCGCCGTGAGCGCGTGCGAGCGCGTACCCGCCGAGGTGAACGCCCCGCTCTCCGACCCGGCCAGCGCCGCCGACAGCAGCCGCTCCGCCTCGTCAAGGTCACCTGCGTGCCGGGCGATCTCCCCGAGCTGGAGCCGCAGCGCGGCGGTCAGCTCGGGCCGTCCGAGCCGATGCTCCAGCTCGGCGACCCGCGCGCAGTCGGCGCGGGCGGCGGCGACGTCACCGGCCCGCCACAGGGCGGCGGCCCGCCGGATCAGCACGTCGGCCAGCTCGTCGAGGGCGCCCAGCTCCTCCAGCAGCCCGAGCGCCTCCCGCCACAGCCGCCGGGCCCGCGCCCAGTCGCCGCGCCAGCCCGCGATCACGGCGAGCCAGTCGAGCGCCTGCGCCGTGCCCCAGCGCTCGCCCAGCCGGGCGAAGGCGGCGCGGACGTGTTCCAGCTCGGGCTCCGCCTCGGCGGGCGCGCCATCGAGCACCTTCAGCAGGGCGGTGCCGAGGTCGCCGAGCGCCCGGCTCCACGGGTCCTGGCTGAGCGTCTCGCGTCGTACGCGCTCATCCTCGGCCTCGCCGGGCGGCCCCGCGATCATGCTCCACAGCGCCACACCGAACCGGTGGCGCATCGGCCGTCCCAGCGACGCGACGATCTCCCCGGCCCGCCGCCAGTGCGGCGAACCGGACTCGGGTACGGCGTGCAGCACGGTCATCACGTACTCCTCCGCCAGCCCGGCAGGCGGCTCGGTGCCGACGCGGTCGAGCAGGCGGGCGGCGTGCGGTGCGGCCTGGCCCCGCCGCCCGCTCAGCCACCAGTACATGGCCAGCGCCGCCGTCAGCCGCAGCCCCGTCGCCGGGTCGTGCTCGGCGCTCCACCGCAGGGCCGCCCGCAGGTTGGCGTCGTCGGCCGACAGCCGGGCCAGCCAGTCGAGCTGCTCTTCCCGGTAGAGGTGGTCGTCCGCTTGCCCGGCGAACTCCAGGAACCAGGCCGCGTGCGCCCGCCGTGCCGTCTCCTCCTCTCCGGCCGCCGCCAGGCGTTCGAGGCAGAACAGGCGGATGGTGTCGAGCATCTGGTACCGCTCGCCGTCGGTCTCCACCAGCGACTTGTCCACCAGCCCGGCCAGCACCTCCGCCCCTTCCTCCGGCCGGTCAGGCGTGCAGACGCGCTCGATGGCCTCCAGCGTCGCGCCGCCGGTGAAGACGGCCAGGCGGCGGGCCAGGGCCTGCTCGCCGGGGTCGAGCAGGCTCCAGCTCCACTCCACGACCGCGCGCAACGTCCGGTGCCGGGCCGCCGCCGTACGGTCGCCGCGCGACAGCAGGCTGAACCGGCCGTGCTCGGCCAGCCTCTCCGCGATCTCCGCCACCCCGAACGTTCGCACCCGCGCCGCCGCCAGCTCGATCGCCAGCGGCAACCCGTCGAGGTCGGCGCAGATCCGCGAGATGGCGGCGAGGGTGCGGCCTTTCGCGGTACGGGCGAAGCCGGGCCGTACTGCCGCCGCTCGCTCGGCGAACAGGCGGACGGCCGGGTAGGCCAGCGGGTCCTGCGGCGGTTCTTCGCCGGGTGGCGGCACGGGGAGCGGGGTGAGCGGGACGAGGTGCTCGCCGGTGAGCCCGAGGGGTTCCCGGCTGGTGGCGAGGATCCGCAGGCCGGGGCAGGCGGACAGCAGGCGGCGTACGAGGGCGGCGGCCTCGTCGATGACGTGTTCGCAGTTGTCCAGGATGAGCAGGAGTTCCTGCTCGGCCAGCGCGGAGACGAGCCGCCGCACGGGGTCGGGCCCGCCGGGGCCCGACGGGCGCAGCGCCGGTTCTCGCAGCCCGAGCGCCTGCCACACCACCCGTGCCACCGCCCCGTCCCCACCGGCCTCGGTGGCACGGTGGGCTTCGGCGGGCGGGGCGGGGTCCACGAGGGTCAGGTCGGTGAAGGCGGCCGGAGCGGCGGTGGCGGTGCGGAGGGTGTGTTCGATGGCCAGGCGGGTTTTGCCGGTGCCGCCGGGGCCGACGATGGTGATCAGGCGGGCGTCGTGGAGTGAGGCCAGGTGGGCCAGCTCGTCCTCGCGTCCGACGAAGCTGGTGAGCTGGGCCGGTGGGCGGGCCAAGGAGGTGCGTTCCTGAGGGCCGCGCAGGATCTCCAGGTGGAGGGCGGCAAGCTCGGGAGACGGGTCGGCGCCCAGCTCGTCGGCCAGCTGGCGGCGGCCCTCGTCGTACACGGTCAGCGCCTCCGCCTGGCGGCCGGCCGCGTGCAGGGCGCGCATGAGGAGGCCGCGCGTGCGCTCGCGGAACGGGTGGGCGGACAGCAGGTCGCGCAGCCCGGCCACGGGCGGGGCGGAGCCGGGGAGCGACAGTTCGGCCTCGTACAGGTCCTCGGTTGCGGCCAGGCGCAGCTCGTCGAGCCGGAGCGCCTGCGGGGCGGCGAATGGCGCGTCGGCGACGTCGGCGAACGCCGGGCCGCGCCACAGGTCGAGCGCCTCGCGGAGCACGGTCGCGGCGGCGGCGTGCCGTCCGGCGGTGAGCAGGGCGCGGCCGTCGCGGGCGAGGCGCTCGAAGCGGTGGACGTCCACGTCGTCCCGGTCGACGGCGAGGCGGTAACCGGACCCGTGGGACTCGATCAGCCCGCTCGGCAGGCGCCGTCGCAGCCGGGACACCTGCGCCTGTACGGCGTTGGCCGCGCCGGACGGGGGCCGCTCGCCGTACTGGCCGTCGATGAGACGTTCGAGGCTGACCAGTCGTCCGGCGTCGAGCAGCAGCAGGGCGAGCAGCGCGCGCGGGCGCGGACCGCCGACGGAGACGGGCTCGCCGGCATCGGTCCGCACGTCCAGCGGACCAAGGACGCGGAACTGCACCCTTCCGATTGTTCCTCAGCTTTTGCCGCCGAGGGCCCGCTCTTCGCTCCCGGGGCCTCGGATCTTGGAGGTCGCGGGGGCGGGGTCGTGCGTCCCGCACCCCTCGGTCTGGGTCCGCGCCGGAGGGGGCGGTGTGCGTTCCAAGATCCTTTTGGGGCAGAATGATCTTGTGCGAGCCCTGTCCGCAGCCGGGGCTCGCACGCCCCCCGGTAGGCTGACCACACTATGGACGCCACGCCCGGGCTGCGCGAACGCAAGAAGGCCGAGACTCGCCAGGCCGTGCACGAGGCGGCGCTGCGGCTGGTGGTCGAGCACGGCCTCGACGCGGTCACCGTCGAGTCCATCGCCGACGCCGCCAACATCTCGCGGCGCACGTTCTCCAACTACTTCTCCAGCAAGGAGGACGCGCTGCTCTACGGCGAGGAGCAGCGGATAAGAGCGCTGGTCGAGCGGGTGCGCGCGCAGCCGCCCGAGCTGAGCGCCTGGGAGGCGCTGCGCGTCTCGGTCGACGAGCTGCAGGACGAGCTGGGCGAGCCGCATCGCGAGTGGGCGGTGCGCACCCGGCTCGCCAAGAGGCATCCGTCGCTGCTGGCCCGGCAGCTCGCCAACCACGCGGGGCTCGAGCGGGATCTCGTCGAGGCCGTCGCCGACAGGAAGGCCGACGTGCCGCCGCGGGTGCTGGCGGCGGCGTTCCTGGTGGCGTTGCGGCTGGCGTCCCATCAGTGGACCGAAGAGGACGAGGCCCGTACGTTGCGCGAGGTCGTCAGCGAGACCCTCGACCAGATGGCCCGCCCCTTCAGGTGACCCCAGACCGAACGGGCCCCGCCCACAGGACAGGGCCCGGCGAGGTCACGGGGTCATGACCACTTCTGCGGGTACAGGCCGTCGCGCTCCCTGAGCTGCACCTTGGTGTGGTCGGCGGTGCCCTGCGCGCCGGCGTCCAGGCACTTGCCGCCGGGCCCGGTGATCTGGCGGGCCGGGCTGGGGAGCGTGCTGATGCCGTAGCGTACGGCGCACTGGTTGCCGGTGAGGTGGACGGCGGTCAGGTAGCGGAAGCCGGTCTGATCGTCCGCGAGAGCACGGCGGGCGAGCAGCCCGCCTGAGCGCGTGAGCGCGCACTGCGACGCCGACGGACCTGCGCCCGCTGGGCGCCTCGCCTACGACGGACAGCGCCTTCCGTGCGCTCTTGAGGGAACCGGTTAATCTCGCTATGCCAGCCGTTGACGGCCCTATGGCTCCCACGTAGAGTCGCGGGGGCTTACTCGGTTTAGTGAGAGCGGTATGGGAGAAACACGTGTTCCGTGCGCTGCACGACGGCTGGACCCTCCGCGCAGGCGGCGACGACAGGCGTGACCTGGCGGGCGTTCCGGCCGCTGTGCCGGGCAGCGTCCACACCGACCTGCTCGCCGCCGGCCTCATCGACGACCCCTACCGCGACGACAACGAGCGGCGGCTGACCTGGATCGGGCGTACGGACTGGATCTACGAGACCGCCTTCGACTGGCACGACGACGGCTCGGAGCGGACCGACCTCGTCTGCGAAGGGCTCGACACCGTGGCCACCGTGCTGCTCAACGGCCACGAGCTGGGCCGCACCGCCAACATGCACCGCACCTACCGCTTCGCCGCCCGCGACCTGCTTCAGGAGGGCCGCAACACGCTCGAAGTGCGCTTCCGCGCCCCCTACGCCTACGCCGAGGAGCAGCGGGAAAGGCTCGGTGACCGGCCGGCCGCCTACGACGAGCCGTACGCGTTCATCAGGAAGATGGCCTGCAACTTCGGCTGGGACTGGGGCCCCACGCTGGTGACCAGTGGCATCTGGCGGCCCATCGGGCTGCACTCCTGGTCGGGCGCCCGGCTGGCCGAGGTGCGGCCGCTGGTGCGCGGCGACGGCGTGGACGTCCACGTACGCGTCGAGCGTACCGGCGAGGCCCCCGTCACCGTCACCGCCGAGGTGGCCGGCGTGAGCGTGGAGGCCAAGCTGGGGCAGGGCCGCAGCGAGGCCGTGCTGCGCCTGGACGTGCCGCACGCCGAGCGGTGGTGGCCGCATGGCCACGGCGCGCAGCCGCTCTACCCGCTGACCGTGCGCGCCGGCTCCGACCAGTGGCGGCGCGAGATCGGCTTTCGCACGGTCGAGCTGGACACCGACGCGTTCCGGCTGATCGTGAACGGCCGGCCGGTGTTCGTCCGCGGCTTCAACTGGATCCCCGACGACTGCTTCCCCGCCCGCGTCACCCCGGAGCGGCTGGCCGAGCGCTTCGCGCAGGCGGTCGCCGCCGGTGCCAACACGCTGCGGGTGTGGGGCGGTGGCGTCTACGAGTCCGACGCCTTCTACGGCCTGGCCGACCGGCTCGGCCTGCTGGTGTGGCAGGACTTCCCGTTCGCCTGCTCGGCCTATCCGGAGGAGGAGCCGTTCCGCTCCGAGGTCGAGGCCGAGGCGCGCGAGAACGTCGCCAGGCTGTCCGCGCATCCGAGCCTGGTGCTGTGGTGCGGCAACAACGAGAACATCGAGGGACATCAGCACTGGGACTGGCGCGGCCGGCTCGGCGACAAGAGCTGGGGCGCCGGGTTCTACTACGACGTGCTGCCGTCGGTGGTGTCGGAGCTGGACCCGACCAGGCCGTACTGGCCGGGCAGCCCGTATTCGGGCAGTCCCGACCGGGACGTACGCGACCCCTCCACCGGCACCGTGCACATCTGGACGGTCTGGGGCGGCGGCCAGGACTACGTCCATTACGCCGACTACACGCCGCGCTTCGTCGCCGAGTTCGGCTACCAGGGGCCGCCGACGTACGCCACGCTGCGCGCCGCCTCATCCGACGAGCCGCTGACCCCCGGCTCCTCGCACCAGAAGGCCCCGGGCGGGCAGGAGAAGCTGATCGCCGGGCTGGGCGAGCACCTGCCGCGCCCCGAGACGTTCGACGACTGGCACTACTACACGCAGCTCAACCAGGCCCGCGCGATGGCGTTCGGCGTCGAGCGGTTCCGCGCGCTGATGCCGTACTGCATGGGCACGATCGTCTGGCAGCTCAACGACTGCTGGCCGGTGACCTCCTGGGCGGCCGTGGACGGCGCGGGCCGCAGGAAACCCCTGTGGTACGCGCTGCGCCGCGCCTTCGCCGACCGCCTGATCACCCGGCTCGGCGACGAGGTGGTGCTGGTCAACGACACCGACGCCGCCTGGGAGGGCACGCTCACCCTGGCCCTGCGCGACCTTTCGGGCCGGGCGCTGGCCGCGCAGAGCGAGCAGGTCACGGTGCCGGCCCGCGCCACCCTGCGCGTCGCCCCGCCGCAGGACCAGGCGGCCGCGCTGCTGACCGCCGAGCTGGACGGGCACCGGGCGCTGTTCCCCGCGGCCGAGGACCCGGCCATGGGCTACCCGCCGGCCGAGTTCACCGCCACCGTGGACCGCGAGCCCGGCGGATACGCGGTCACCGTCACGGCCGCCACGGTCGTGCGCGAGCTGGCGCTCTTCCCCGACCGGCTCGACCCGGCGGCGAGCGTGGACGAGCAGCTCGTCACGCTGCTGCCGGGCGAGAGCGTCACCTTCCACGTGGCCACGGAGGCCGAGCTGGACGCGGCGGCGCTCACGTCGTACCCGGTGCTGCGCTGCGTCAACGAGCTCAGGGGACCAGGGCGCGTTTGAGTATCTTGCCGGTGGGGCTCATCGGCAGCTCGTCCACGAACGTCAGGCGGCGCGGATACTTGTAGGCCGCCACCCGCTCGCGGACGAAGTCGCGCAGCTCGTGGTCGCTCACCGGGGCGCGCAGCGCCACCACGGCCGCGATCTCCTCGCCGAGCTCCGGGTGCGGCACCCCGACCACGGCGGCCTGGCGCACGGCCGGGTGCTCGTAGAGCACCTCCTCGATCTCGCGCGGGTAGACCGTGTAGCCGCCGCGGATGATCACGTCGCGGCGGCGGTCCACCAGGAAGAAGTAGCCGTCGTCGTCCACCCTGCCGAGGTCGCCGGTGTGGAACCAGCCGTCGCGGATGGCCTCGGCGGTGGCGGCGGGGTCGTTCCAGTAGCCCTTCATCACGTTGGGGCCGCGTACGACGATCTCGCCGATCTCGCCGCGCGGCACCTCGCGGCCCTCCTCGTCGACGACCTTCATCTCGACGTCCCTGATGGGCCAGCCGATCGAGCCGGGCCTGCGGTGCCGGCCGCCGCGGTTGGTCGCGGCGACGGGGGAGGTCTCGCTGAGCCCGTACCCCTCGATGATCTCGCAGCCGAAGCGGGTCTCGTACGCGCGCAGCACGTCGAGCGGCAGCGCAGCGCCGCCGGACGCGCAGACCCGCAGCATGGACATGTCGGAGGCGCCGGGATGGTCGAGCAGCGCGATGAACATGGTGGGCACGCCCTGGAACACCGTCACCCCGTCGCGCCTGATCACCTCAAGGGCCCGGCCAGGGTCGAAGCGGGGGAGCAGCGTCAGCCGGGCGCCGGCGTGCACGGTGGCGTTGAGCGAGCAGGTCTGGCCGAAGGTGTGGTAGAGCGGCAGCGCGCCGAGCACCACGTCGTCCACGCCGAGCGCGTGCATGCGGGCCACGGTGGCGGCGTTGCCGCCCAGGTTGCCGTGGGTCAGCTCGATGCCCTTGGGCCGGCCGGTCGTGCCCGAGGTGTAGTGGATGACGGCCGTGTCGTGCGCACCCGTGGGGGTGATCTCGCGCTCGGGGGTGACGCGGCGCAGCAGCCTGCGGAACTCGCCGGGCACCACGAAGAAGCAGTCGGCCTTCGTGCCCGCAGAGCCCGCCTCTGCCGTCTCGGCGAAGGCGTGCCAGGCGATGAGCAGCCGGGCCCCGCAGTCCCCCAGGTACGCGGCGATCTCCCGCCGCTTCAGCAGCGGATCGAGCGGCACCACCACCGCGCCGGTCCGCAGCACCCCGTAGTAGACGACGCCGAACTCCGGCACGTTCGGCAGCATGATCGCGACCCGGTCGCCGGGGCCGATACCGCGGCACCGCAGCAGGCCCGCGAGGCGGGCGCTCAGCTCCTCCAGCGCCCCGTACGTCAGCTCCGCCTCGTCCAGCGTGAGAACCGCCCGCCCGCCGAGCCGGTCGGCGGCGGTGTGGAGCCGGTCAGCGAGGTTCATGGATCGACCGTACGTCCGCTCTCCCACGCCCCTCATTGGTCACGGTGCCCAGTCTTTCCCGCCCGGCATTGGTGGGCAGCGCATCGTGCAGCGCGATCGCGACCAGCAGCTCCAAAAGATCGTTGATCGAGCGCAGGCTCCGCCCGGTGCGCTCCTGGATGCGGCGCAGCCGGTACTGGGCGGTGTTGGGGTGGATCTGCAGCCGTTCGGCGGCGGCCCGCAGGTTGAGGTCGGCCCCGGCGAACGCCCTGATCGTGGCCGTGAGCACGCCGCCGCGCGCCCGGTCCTCCGCAAGCAGCGCGGTGATGCGGCGGTCCACGAGGTGGCGCGCGGTGTCGTCGGCCTTCAGCGCGAGGTACTGGAACGCGGTGATCCTGGGCAGCGCCGCCACCCCTCCCTCCTCACCCACGAAGTCCAGCACCGCCCGAGCCTCCTGGTACGCCTGCGGGATCCGTTCGGTGCCGGTGACGACCGTGCTGATGCCCATGGCCAGCCTGATGCCCTCGGCGGCCAGGCTGTCGCGCACGCTCTGCAGGCGGTCGCACAGCTCCTCGGCGTCCGCTCCGGGGCCGAGCACGGGGATCGCGACGATCTCCGACTGGCGCACCACCGACAGCGTGCGGGTGCCGTTGCCGCCGGTACGCGCGATCGCCGCGCAGGCGGCGTGCCGGGCGTCGGCCCCCTGGTCGGGCCCGCTCGTCACGGAGGGGGGACCGGCCAGCACCGCGATCACCACGAGCAGCGGCGTGCGCGCGTCGGGGGCCAGGCCGTGCGCCTGCGCGGCGGCCAGCTCCCTGCCGCGCGTCGGCACCGAGCCGGCGAGCAGCGTCTCCAGCAGGTCGCGGCTCTCGCGCACCGCCTCGGCCGCCGCGTACTGCTGGAACTCCATGTACGCGTTGGCCGCGTGCGTGCTCGCGAAGTCGCAGTAGCGCATCAAGGGGCCCGCCAGCGTCAGCGCCGCCTCCCGCCCGGCGAACGCGGTGCCCGCCCGCTCGACCACGGCTTCCCAGAAGACCTGCTGGCCCACCCTGAACGCGTTGATGTAGTCGGCCAGCGCCACTCCCGCCCTGGCCCGGCGCATCGCCGCCCGCCTGGTGAAGGAGATGTCGTCCAGCGTGACCGTGCGGTCCTCCAGCAGCACGCCCAGCTTGGCGCGATAGTGCCTGACCACCTGGTCGCGAACGTCGGCGTGAAAGTCCGGGCCCTGGGCGTCGTAGGCGGGGATCTCCGCGCGCATCGTCGCCACGGCGATGTCGGCGAGGTGGGGCAGGTCGTCGAGCAGCTCGGAGAGTATGCGTGTGCGTTCCGCGCGTACGGCGGCTTCCACGGTGTGCGAACCGGTGGACATGCCGGGATGATCCATGGCCTGCGGCGGGCGGTCAACGGGTCGTAACCGTGATGAGACCCTCGCTGTGCTCAGAAGACAACTCGCCCGAAACATCTTGGGTCACCGTGCCCAATGCGGCTCGCGACGAGCGGCTCCTACGCTGAGGCCAACTTCAGAACATTGTTCTCCAGGAGGCCGGATGCTGGAGGTACACGATCTTACCGTTCGCTTCGGCGGCATCACCGCGCTGGACGGGGTGGGGTTCGGCGTCGCGGGCGGGGAGATGGTGGGGCTCATCGGGCCGAACGGCGCCGGCAAGACCACCCTGTTCAACTGCCTGACCCGGCGGTACGACCCCGACGCGGGCAGCGTCACGTACGAGGGCACCGACCTGACCACGCTGCCCCCGCACGCCATCGCCGGGCTCGGCATCGCGCGCACGTTTCAGAACCTCGGCCTGTTCCCGCGCCTGTCGGTCCGCGACAACGTGCTGGTCGGCGCGCACCACCGGGCCCGCGCCGGCTTCCTGTCCGCCGGGCTCCGGCTGCCCGGCGTGCGCCGCGAGGAGCGGGAGCTGCGCGCCGACGCCGACGCGGTGCTGGAGCGGCTGGACCTCGCCGGCGTGGCCGGGCACCCGGCGACCGGGCTGCCGTTCGGCACGCTGAAGCGGGTCGAGCTGGCCCGCGCGCTCATCGGCAGGCCCCGGCTGCTGCTGCTCGACGAGCCGGTCAACGGCCTCAACGCGGCCGAGGTGGAGGAGTTCGCCGGCACGCTCGGCGCGATCCGCGACGAGTACGACCTGACGGTGATCGTGGTCGAGCACCACATGGGCTTCGTCATGGGCACCTGTGACCGCATCGTCTGCCTCGACTTCGGCCGCAAGATCGCCGAAGGGCCGCCGGAGCAGGTGCAGCGCGATCCCGCCGTCATCGAGGCCTACCTGGGGACCGCCGGCGAGGAGGCGGGCGCATGAGCGATCTCGTGGTGGACGGCCTGGTCGCCGGTTACGGCGACGCACAGGTGCTGCACGGCGTGCGCTTCACCGTACGGCAGGGCGAGGTCTGCGCGATTCTCGGGCCCAACGGCGCCGGCAAGACCACCCTGCTCAGAGCCCTGTCGGGAATGGTCAAGGCCCGTGGCACGATCACGCTCGGCGGCACCGACCTGACCGGGCGGCCGCCCGACGCCGTGGCCAGGCTCGGCGTCGCCCACGTGCCCGAGGGACGCGGCACGTTCATGCCGCTGACCGTCGAGGAGAACCTGCGGCTCGGCGCGTTCGTCCGCCGCGACCGCGCCGCCGTGGCGCGCGACCTCGACCGCATCTACACCTACTTCCCGGTGCTGAAGACCCGGCTCAAGCAGGCCGCGGGCAGCCTGAGCGGGGGCGAGCAGCAGATGCTGGCCATCGGCAGGGCGCTCATGCTGCGCCCCAAGGTGCTGCTGCTGGACGAGCCGTCGCTCGGCCTGGCCCCGCTGGTCACCCGGGAGCTGTTCCGCATCGTGCAGGCCATCAACGCAGAGGAGCAGACCACCGTGGTCGTCGTCGAGCAGAACGCCCACCTCGCTCTCGGCATAGCCCAGCAGGCCCACGTCCTGGAGACCGGGCGGATCGTGCTGTCCGGCACGGCCGCGGAGATCCGGGCCGACGAGCAGGTCGCACAGTCCTACCTCGGATACCGGGTGTAGGCGATGGCCGGATTCCTGCAGCAGATCGTCGAGGGGCTCGGCGCGGGCGCCATCTACGCCAGCCTGGCGCTGGCCCTGGTGCTGATCTACCAGTTCACCGGCATCGTGAACTTCGCCCAGGGCGAGCTGGCCATGTTCTCCACCTACATCGCCTGGCAGTGCATGGCGGCCGGGCTGCCGTTCTGGGTCGCGCTGCCGCTGACGCTGGTGGTGTCGTTCGCGGGCGGCATGCTCATCGAGCGGATCATCATCAGGCCGGTCGAGGGCGCGCCCGAGCTGACCATCGTCATCGTCACCGTCGGGCTGTTCATCTTCGTCAACGCGGCGGCCGGGTGGATCTGGACGTTCCTCATCAAGGACTTCCCCAACCCGTTCCCCGGCGGCGCACTGGAGGCGGCCGGGATCAGCGTCTCCTTCTCCACCCTGGGCGTGCTCGGCGTGGTGGCGCTGGTCATGGGCCTGCTCTACCTGCTCTTCCGGCACACAAAGATCGGGCTCGGCATGCGCGCGGTGGCGGCCAACCCGGCATCGGCGCGGCTCGTCGGCATAAGGGTCGGCTGGACGCTCGCGCTCGGCTGGGGCCTGGCCGCCACCGTAGGCGCGGTGTCCGGGGTGCTGGTCGCGCCGCTGCTGTTCCTGGAGCCGAACATGATGGGCGGCGTCCTCATCTACGCGTTCGCCGCGGCCACGCTCGGCGGGTTCGACAGCCCGCTCGGCGCGGTGGCCGGGGGGCTGATCGTGGGCGTCGCGGAGACGCTCGCCGGCGCGTACATCGGCGTCATCGGATCCGACCTCAAGGTGGGGGTGCCGCTGGTGATCATCCTCGGCGTCCTGCTGCTGCGGCCCCAGGGCCTGTTCGGGCGAGCGGTGGTGGAACGCGCATGATCCACGTGAAACATGCGGAAAAGGCCACGCGGGCGCCCGTGCAGGCGCGGCGCGCATCCGACCCGCGCTGGCGGTGGGCCACCCTGGCGCTGCTGCTGGCCGCCGCCGTCTACGCGCCCTTCCAGCTCGCGCCTTTCCACGTCTTCCAGCTCACGATGGTGCTGATCTACAGCGTGGCGCTGCTCGGGCTCAACCTGCTCGTCGGGCACGCCGGGCAGATCTCGCTCGGGCACGGCGCGTTCTTCGCGGTCGGCGCGTACACGGGGGCCATCCTGCTCGACCGGTACGACCTGCCGTACCCGCTGACCCTGCCCGCCGCCGCGGCCGTGGCGTTCGTGCTCGGCCTCGCGCTCGGCGTGCCGGCGATGCGGCTGCGCGGCCTGTACCTCGCGCTCGTCACGCTCGCCATCGCGATCTTCCTGGTCCCGCTGCTCAAGCGCTTCGAGGAGCTGACCGGCGGCTCCATGGGCCTGACGCTGGCCAAGCCGGCGCCGCCCGCCTGGAGCGGTCTGGCCGAGGACCAGTGGCTGTACTTCATCACGCTCGCCTTCGCCGCCGTCGCCTTCCTGGTGGCCGCGGGGCTGCTGCGCTCGCGGGTCGGCCGGGCGCTGCACGCCATCCGCGACAACGAGACGGCGGCCGAGGTGATGGGGGTGCGGCTGTCGTCGTACAAGACGCTCGCCTTCGCCTGGAGCGCCATGTACGCCGGGGCCGCCGGATGCGTCTACACCTGGGTGATCGGCTTCGTCTCGCCCGACTCGTTCACCGTGAACCTGTCGATCACCCTGCTGGCCGGCCTGGTCGTCGGGGGACTCGGCTCGCTGCCAGGACCCGTGCTCGGCGGGCTGTTCGTGATGTTCGTGCCGAGCATCTCGCAGGACGTCAACGACGCCGCGCCCGGCGTCATCTTCGGCCTGCTGATCATCGCCGTCATGTACGTGGCCCCGACGGGGCTCGCGGGTCTGGCCGGGCGGCTGCTTCAGAAGATTCCCGGAAGGAGTAAGAGGGATGCGACGAGTATCTGCGATCGGCGGTGCGGCGCTGCTCCTGCTCGCCGTCGCCGCCTGCGGGGGGCGTGACAGCGGCGGCGGCACCACCGGCACGGCGGCCACCGGCCAGTGCCAGGGGCAGCAGACCACCGGCATCACCGACACCAGCATCAAGCTGGGCGGCATCTACCCGCTGTCCGGCCCCGCCTCCGCCTACGGCGACATCCCCAAGGGCATCAAGGCGTACTTCGACTACATCAACGCCGAGAAGAACGGCATCAACGGGCGCAAGGTCGAGTTCATCGTCCGCGACGACGGCTACCAGCCGCCCAAGGCCGTGGAGGAGGCCCGCAGGCTGGTCGAGCAGGAGCAGGTGTTCGCCCTGTTCCAGACCCTCGGCACCCCCTCGACCGCGGCCACCTGGGACTACGCCAACCAGCGCAAGGTCCCGCAGATCTTCGTCGCCACCGGCGCCTCCCAGTGGGGCACCGACACCGCCCACCCGTGGACGATCGGCTGGCAGCCCAACTACATCTCCGAGGCCCGCGTCTACGCCGCGTACCTGAAGAGGGAGAAGCCGCAGGCCAAGGTCGCCGTGCTCTACCAGAACGACGACTTCGGCAAGGACCTGCTCGGCGGGTTCAAGCGGGCCATCGAGGGCACGCAGGTGCAGGTCGTCGCCGAGCAGAGCTACGAGGTGACCGACCCCAGCGTGGACCCGCAGATGCGCAACCTGGCCGAGTCGAAGGCCGATGTGTTCCTCAACGTCACCACGCCCAAGTTCGGCTCGCAGGCGCTGGCCGCCGACGCCAAGAACACCAAGTGGAACCCGCTGCACATCGTCAACAACGTCGCCGCCTCGATCACCGTGCTCAAGCCGGTCGGCTTCGACAACGTGCAGGGCGTCGTGTCGTCCGCCTACTACAAGGACCCCAACGACCCCACCTGGGCCGACGACCCCGAGATGCGGCTCTACAAGGAGAAGATGAAGCAGTACGCGCCCGAAGCCGACGTGAACGTGCCGTACCACACGTTCGGCTGGGCCGTGGCGGCCAGCTTCCACAAGGCGATGGAGGCCGCCGCCTGCCCCACCCGCGAGGGGCTGCGCGACTCCGTGCGCAACCTCAAGGGCGTCAAGGTCGACATGCTGCTGCCCGGCGTCACGATGGACACCGGGCCCGACGACGGGTTCCCCATCGAGTCGATGCAGCTCATGCGGTTCAAGGGCGAGCGGTGGGAGCTGTTCGGCGACGTGATCGACACCCGCGCCGAGTTCGGCCCGCTGACCGGCTGAGCGTCACTTACGGCTTGATCGTCGTTACGGCTTGATCGTCCCCGCGCGCACCAGCCAATCGACCGCCTCGGCGATCGCCTCCAGCGAGGTGTAGCGGGGACGGTGGCCGAGCAGCCGCTCGGCCTTGGCCATGCTGCAGTGGGGGCTGTGGGCGATGTGGTCGTACGTCAGCGTGGCGTCCTCCTCCGAGACCGTCTTGCGCCACTGCTCCCACGGCAGGAACGACAGCCGCGCCTCCTTGCCGAACCAGCCCGCCACCGCCTCGGCGTAGCCGCGCAGCGTCAGGGCGGTGGTGGACACCGAATGGAAGCTCTCGCCGATCGCCGCCGCCCGGTTGTTGATGGCGTCCACGAACAGCCTGGCCACGTCGTCGGCGTGCACGTGCTGGACGGTCTCCAGGCCCAGATTCGGCAGCGCCAGCTCCGAGCCCTCGGCCAGCTTCTGGAACACCTCCGGGTTGACGTTGCCCGCCGGGTTGACCGGCACCCATCCCGGCCCGGTGATGTGGCCGGGATGGATGATCGTGGCCGGGAAGCCGTCGCGCTGCGCCCGCTCCAGCAGCATCGCCTCGATGGCCGCCTTGCGCACGCCGTACTCGCCGAAGGGCGTGCGCTTGGCGTCCTCCGTCGTCGGCACTTGGGCGCTCGGCCCGTGCACCCAGATCGTGCCGCAGTGCAGGAAGTGCCGCACCTTGCCGGCCAGCGCGTCGGCCAGCAGCGCCGCGCTGCTCTCGGTGAAGCAGATCAGGTCGATGACGACGTCGGGCTCCAGCTTCGCGATGCGCCGCCCGAACGTGTGATCGGCCTCGTCCACCTTCCTGTCGGCGGTGACCGTGGTCACCTTCCGCCACGCGCCGTGCGGGGTGTAGGGCTCGCGCGTGCCCCTGCTCACGTTGATCACCTCGTGCCCGGCACTCACCAGACGCGGGATGAGGTACGTACCGATGTGCCCAGAACCGCCGATCACCACAACGCGCATGCGAACAGCGTAGACCCGCCCGCTACCAGGCCACCTCCAGGGAGGCGAGGCCGTAGACGATGCTGAACGTGCGGAACTGCGGCTCGTTGTCCGTCAGGCGCAGCCCCGGGAAGCGGTCGAGCAGGGCGGGGAAGGCGATGCGCAGCTCCATGCGGGCCAGCGGGGCGCCCAGGCAGTGGTGCACGCCGTGCCCGAACGCGAGGTGGCCGGGAGCGCCGCGGCGCAGGTCGAAGGTGTCGGCGTCGGGTAGGAACGACGGGTCCCTGTTGGCGGTGGGCAGTGAGCACAGCACCAGGTCGCCCTCCGCGATCCGCTGCCCGCCCACCTCGGTGTCCCTGGTGGCGACCTTCGTGGTGCCGGAGTTGACGATGCTGAGGTAGCGCAGCAGCTCCTCCACCGTCGCGTCGATGCGCTCGGGCTCGCGGCGCAGCAGCTCGAGCTGCTCGGGGTGGCGCAGCAGCGCGAGCGTGCCGAGCGAGAGCATGTTGGAGGTGGTCTCGTGCCCGGCGAACAGCAGCAGCCCGCCGATGCCGATCAGCTCGTCGGTGGTCAGGTCGTCGCCGTGCTCGCGCACGAGCATGCCGAGCAGCTCCTCGCCCGGGTCGGCCTGGATGCGCGCGACCAGGCTCTCCATGTAGGCGCGCTGCTCGAACTGGAGCCTCATGCGCTCCTCGCCCGGCACGGTCATGTCGAGCATCCGGTTCGTCCGCTGCTGGAACTCGTCGCGGTCCGCGTACGGGACGCCGAGCAGCTCGCAGATCACCAGCGACGGGATCGGTAACGCGAACGACGGCACGAGGTCGGCGGGCGAGCCGGCGGCCTCGATCGCGTCGAGGTGCTCGTCGACGATGCGCTTGATCCGGGGTTCGAGCCGCTGCATGCGGCGGATGGTGAACTCGGGCGTCAGCATCCTGCGCAGCCGCGTGTGCTCGGGCGGGTCCACGCCGAGCAGGTTGCCCGCGCGGACCTTGGCGAGCTGCTCCTCGGTCATCGGCGGCGCTCCGGGCAGGCGGGCGATCGTCTGCGGCGCCACCTTGAACGTCTCCGCGTCGCCCAGCACTTCGCGGACGTCCGCGTGCCTGGTCACGAGCCACGCCTCAGAACCGAACGCGGTCGTGATCTTCTTGATACCTTCCTTGTCCCTGAGCGCCGCCAGCTCCGGCGCGGGATCGAACGCCACCCGCCGCATGTGCAGCGGCATCGCCGAGGTTTCGCTCATGCAATCCCCTGAGATGGTTCCGTTACTTGCACAGCACCGTACTGATCCCGGTGATCGCTTCACTAGAAGCGATCATCAATCGTTGCGGGGTCGTACCAAAACCTCGGCCGCATCGCGGCTGCAGGGCGGCCGGCGGGTTGACGCGCGCTCGGCGGCGCAGGAAACATGCCCCCGCTCATCATGATGAAGAGGACGGCCCATGGATTTGGTACGGCAAGTTCCCGGCTCTGTGCCCGTGCTGGTGGCCGGAGGCGGGCCCGTCGGCCTGTCGACCGCGGTCGAGCTGGCCTATCACGGCATCGAATGCCTGGTGGTCGAGCCGCGCGAGACGGTGTCCTGGCTGCGCCCGCGGGCGAAGACCACCTCGGCCCGCTCGATGGAGATCCTGCGCAGATGGGGTCTGGCCGACACCTTACGCGCGCGTGCGCCGCTCGCGGTGTCCTGGTCGGACGAGGCGGTGTTCGTGAGCAGCCTGCTCGGCCGGGAGATCGCGCGAATCGACCGCTGTTTCGGCCTCGACCTCGTCGGCTCCGACCTGGCCGCCGAGCCCGGCCAGCAGGTGCCGCAGCCGCTGGTCGAGGAGGTGCTACGCGAGGCCGTCGGCGACGCGCTGCTCACCGGCTGGAAGGTGACCGGCCTCGAAGAGGACGCGGACGGCGTGACCGTGCGCATCGCGAACGCCGAGGGCGCCGAGCGTGAGATCCGCGCCCAGTACGTGGTGGGCTGCGACGGCTCCCGCAGCGTCACCAGGGACGCCATCGGCGCCCGCTACGAGGGCCGCCAGGACGCCCGCCCCAACTTCAACATCACCTTCCGCGCCCCCGACCTCGCCGACCGGGTGCCGCACGGTCCCGCCGTCCACTACTGGGTGCTCAACCCGGCACAGCCCGGCATCGTCGGCCGCCTCGACCTCAAGGACACCTGGTGGTGCATCGCCCAGGGGGTGCGCGCCGAGGACGCCGACCCCGTACGGCTGGTGCGCAACCTCGCCGGCGCCGACATCGACGTGGAGATCCTCGCCACCGACCCGTGGACGGCGCGGATGCTGCTGGCCGACAGGTACGCGGGCGAGCGCGTCTTCCTGGCCGGCGACGCCGCGCACCAGAACCCGCCCTACGGCGGCCACGGCTTCAACACCGGGGTCGGCGACGCGGTCAACATCGGCTGGAAGCTGGCCGCCGTACTGCGCGGGTGGGCGCCGCCGGCGTTGCTGCAGACGTACGAGAGCGAGCGCAGGCCCATCGCGGCCGACACCATCGAGGCCGCCGCGGCGAACATGGCGACGCTCGCCCCCGAGCTCGCCGACCCGGCGCTGATGGGCAGCGATGAGGAGTTCGCGCGGGTGCGCCCGGCCGTCGCCGAGGCGATCTTCCGTACCAAGGACAGCGAGTTCCACAGCCTCGACCTGGTGCTCGGCTACACCTACACCGGCTCGCCGATCGTCGCGCCCGGCACCGGCGAGCGCCTGCCGCACCGCTGGCTCGCGCCCGGCGAGTCGCTGTACGACCGGCTCGGCCGCGGCTTCAGCCTGGTCGGCGACCTCGGCTCGCCGCAGGCCGCCTCGCTGATCGACCAGGCGCGCGAGATGGGCGTGCCCCTGGAGGAGGTGCACCTGCCCGGGGAGCCGCTGGCGCTGGTGCGCCCCGACCAGCACGTGGCCTGGCGCGACGGCGACCCGGCGGGCGCGCTCCGCATGGCTTTGGGGCACCTGAGGTAGCCGGTCGCCGGTTGTCCCCATGGACGCCGATCCGTGGGGACAACGGGGTGAGCGCCCGGGGTTGCGGCGAGTTTACCGGGATCAAGACCGTCATAGAGTAATCAAAACGCTACTCCTGGTTACGATGGCGCAGTTCGCACCTATCACTCCAGGGGGCTGGATATGACTGACGAGACCCGGGCCGGCAAGGCGACGATCGACGCGGAAGACGGCGTGCTCGGCGGCGAGGCCGCCCTGCTGCACGCCCAGGACGACCCCGCGGCCTCCGCCGCCGTGGACGCGGCCGTCGAGGCCGAGCTGCTGGAGGACGCGCCGGCCCGCGAGGCGGTCGAGGCCAGGCGCGAGAGCGAACGCCAGATCGCCGACCTCGCCGCCCAGGACCAGCAGCGCATGCGCGACATCCAGCGCGAGCTGCGCACGATGGGCGCCGACGTCTGGCCGATCTCCCGCTGGTGGGGCTTCGAGATCCACCTCAACGAGTCGGCCGCGCTGCTCGCCGCCGACATCCCGCAGCTCATCGGGCAGGCCGCGGCGACCGTCGTGGGCTCCTGGCTGGCTCCGCTCATCGAGCGCGCCGTACGGAGCAAGGCCGGCTGGATCGCCTCCATCGCCAGGCCGTACGGGGTCAAGCTGGTCTCGCCGTGGACCGCGCCCGGCATGCTCGTCCCCGCCAGGCAGGACGGCAGGCCCGCGGGCGGCGCCGGCCTGTACTGGGCGGTCCACGAGCCCGACGAGGGGTGGAGCGCGGACCAGCGGTTCATCGACCACTTCAGCGTGACCGGCCCGGCGCTCGGCCAGTTCCAGGACCGGCTGTTCCTGGCGCACCGGGGCCGCGACGGCGACCAGAGCCTGTGGTGGGCGGTCTACGACGCCGAGGAGGGCTGGAGCGACGACCAGCGCTTCCCGCAGCACCTCAGCCAGGCCGCGCCCGCGCTGGCGGCGTGGGACGGGCGGCTTTACTGCGTGCACCGGGGTGCGGGGGACGACGCGGCGCTGTGGTGGACGCGCTGGGACGGCTCGCAGTGGACTCCCGACGAGCGGCTGCCCCGGCACTTCAGCGAGACCGCCCCGGCGCTGGCGGCGTACGACGGGCGGCTTTACTGCGTGCACCGGGGTGCGGGGGACGACGCGGCGCTGTGGTGGACCCGCTGGGACGGCTCGCAGTGGAGCCCCGACGAGCGGCTGCCCGCCCACGCCACCGGCGCGAACCCGGCGCTGGCCGTCTACCGCGGCCACCTCTACTGCGTGCACCGCGGCGCGGGCGACGACACCGCGCTGTGGTGGACGCGCTGGGACGGCTCTACCTGGAGCCCCGACCAGCGGCTGCCCGGTCACCACGCGGCCGAGGGGCCCACGCTGACCGTCTATAAGGACCGCCTCTTCTGCGTGCACCGCGGCACCGCCGACCAGAGCCTGTGGTGGAGCAGCTTCAACGGCGCCTCATGGAGCGCCGACGAGCGGCTGCCCGGCCACTTCAGCGGCGAGGGCCCCGCCGTCATCGCCTACCGCGACAGGAACGCCACCCGCGACCAGCTCCTGTGCGTGCACAGGGGAGTCCGCTGAGTCAAGGTCCGTGAGACGGGCGCCGGTCTTCGCGGCCGGCGCTCGTTCTCTTGGTCGGCGCGCTCTTGACAGGCGGGCTCTTGGTCGGCGGGCCTCAGTAGGCGGGCTCTTGACAGGCGGGCTCTTGGTAGGCGGGCTCTGGTAAGCGGGCTTTTGGTAGACGGGGCGGCCACGGGGCAGGGGGCGCGGAGGAGCGTTCTTCGCAACGTGACCGATCGCGCGAGGTGAGGCACGATGCCCGAACGACGTGAGGATGACGAGTTCTTCGCCCCCGTGCTGAGAGAGCCGCCGCCCGGCGAGGACGCCAGCGACACCGGCGTGCCGCACGTGCACGGGGCCGGACACGGGAACTGGGCGCGCAGGCCCGCGCCGTCCAACGCGGTCAGCCTGTGCCTGCTCGCGGCCGCCCTGCTGGTGCTCGGCGGCGTGGTGCTGGCCGTGCTCGCCGTGCTCGCGGGCAACGCGCCGCTGGCCGTGCCGCCCGCGCTGGTGGCCCTGGCCGCCGCCGTCTACCTGGTGCTGTTCGGGGTGCGCAGAGCCCGCCAGAACGGCGGCCCGCCCACCTTCGGCTGACCCCGCGCCGGGTTTCACCGCTTCTCACCGGGTAAACGGCCTGCTGGGAGGGCCTGATCGGAGGAGTGGTGCGATGTCCGCGACGTCACTGATCGACAGGGAATGCGTGCGCCGGCTGCTGGACTCCCGGCACCCGGACGCCACGCTGGTGTTCATCCGCGGGGGCTGCGAGGTCCTGCCCGCCTCGGAGATCGACGACGCGCACAAGGGCCTGGTGATCGCCAGCCGCGACGAGCTCATGGCCAGGTTCGCCGGCGGCACACCGTCGGACCGGGAGCTCGACGAGCTGGCGCACCGCCTCGACAACATCGTCCGCGACCTGGGCTCATAGCGCCCTCGCGCGTCACGCGCGCCGGTGGCCGCTCTCCAGATACTGCAGGACGGCGGCCACCCGCCGGTCGGTCCTGTCGGTGGGCGCGAGGTCGAGCTTGGCGAAGATGTTGCGGATGTGCTTGTGCACCGCGCCGTCGGTGACGACCAGCCGCTCGGCGATCGCCGCGTTCCCGAGCCCCTCCGCCATCAGCGCCAGCACGTCGCGCTCGCGCGGGCTGAGCCGGTCGAGCCGGTTGTCCGGCCTGGTGCGGGTGAGGAGCTGCGCGACCACCTCGGGGTCGATGGCGGTGCCGCCCTCGGCCACCCGGTGCAGCGCCGTCAGGAACTCCTGCACCCGGCCCACCCGCTCCTTCAGCAGGTAGCCCAGCCTGGCGCTGCCGTGCGACAGCAGCTCGGTGGCGAACGCCTGCTCCACGTACGCCGACAGCACCAGCACCGCAAGACCGGGCAGCCGGTGCCTGGCCTCGACCGCGGCCCTGATGCCCTCGTCGGTGTGGGTGGGCGGCATGCGCACGTCCACGATGGCCACGTCCGGCTCGTACTCGTCGATCGCCTTCAGGAAGCCGTCCGGCTCCGAAGCGGTGGCGACCACGTCGAGCCCTTCGGCGCGCAGCAGCAGCGCGAGACCCTCGCGCAGCAACGGGTCGTCCTCGGCGATCACAATCCGCATGGAAGGCTCACAATCATGGTGGTCGGTCCGCCGACGGGGCTGGTCAGCTCGAACGTGCCGTCGTGCGCCTCGGTCCTGCGGCGGATGCCGCTCAGCCCGGACCCTCCGGACTCGGCCGCGCCGCCGCGCCCGTCGTCGGTGATCTCGATGCGCAGCCAGGAGTCGGTACGCCGGACCGTGACCCGGGCCCGCGTCGCCTGGCTGTGCTTGGCGATGTTGGTCAGTGCCTCGGCCACCACGAAGTAGGCGGTGGCCTCGACGGAGGCGGGACACCGTCCCGGCACGTCGGCGTCGATCTGGCACGGCACGGGGCTGCCCGCGGCCAGGCCGGTCAGCGCGTCCGGCAGGCTGCGGTCGGCCAGCACCGGCGGCAGGATGCTCCGTACGACGCCGCGCAGCTCCGCCAGCGCCTGCTCGGCCGCGTTCTGCGCGCTTTCGAGCACGGCGTCCGCGGTGGCCGGATCGCGTTCCAGCGCCCGCCGGGCCGCGCCCAGCAGCATGGTGACGGCCACGATGCGGTTCTGCGTGCCGTCGTGCAGCGAACGCTCGATCCTGCGCAGCTCGGCGGCGTGCGCGTCGAGCGCGGCCGCCCGCGTGGCGGTGAGCTGGGCGACGCGCAGCGCCAGGTCGGTGGTGGGGTCGGCGGACAGTAGCTTCCGCCCCGGCCACGCCTGAAGCCTCGCCATCGGCGGCACCAGGATCAAGGTCAGCGCCAGCCAGAACAGGCTGAGCGCGCTCACCGCGAACGCGCTGCCGACGGTGTCGCCGTCCCAGATGAACAGCCCTGCCCCGACCGTCTCGCCCGGCGGCAGCAGCCGCCAGTAGAGCGGGTAGAGCAGGTCGCGTACCGCGCTGAACGGCAGCGTCAGCCCCACGAAGCCGATGAGCAGGCCGATCGTCGCGTGCGGCACCACCCAGGCCAGCTCTCTGCGGCTCGCGGGCCGCGCGATGGCCTCCCGCCACCCGTCGGGCACCGGATCCGGGCTGATCAGCTCGTCCGGGCCCCAGCGGGACAGCCGCGCCCGCTCCCTGTCGGCCACCGCGCGCAACGCGCGCAGCGCCGTCGGCAGCAGCGGCAGGCCCACGCCCACCAGGCAGGCGACCCCCACGAGGATGAGGCCGACCAGCGCCAGCAGCGCCAGCGCGCCGGTCCCGATGCCGCCGACGAGGTGCTCGATCCCGTCGAGCGTCGTCCTGGCGCGGGCGGACAGGCCCCGCGCACGGGCACGCCTTCGCCCGTCCGCCATGTCGTGACCTGTCATCCGCACCTCCTCGCCACCTGAATGTAGGTCACGAGCAGGCACCGACGTCAGGGGCGGGCCGGAAGAGTACAGCAGGCTGTACCACTCGTCCGATCGTCGGATTGTGAGCGTGCCGGCGTGGTCACGGGGCGCGTGAGTGACCGGGGGCGTGCGCCTCGCCGGTTCGCGGGTGTGCGTCGTGCGGGGACCGGTGGCAGAGCGGCAGGGCGCCTGTTTCACCAGCTCACGGGCTGTGTGGTGCCCTCAGGGGGTGGCCGGCGAGTACAGCAGCCTGTACGCGGGTTGTCGCGTTGACGGGATCGATGGGGCACCGGGGTGATTCGTAGCGTTTTCGGTGTCAGCGAGTCGAGCACCGCAACGGCAAAGGAGTTACGCCATGACCCAGCACACCACCGAGATCCGTCCCGTCGCCCGCCACCGTGTCAGCCGCCCCCTGCTGTGGGCGCTGCTCGCGGTCTTCGCGGTCGCCAACGTGGTCACGTCGGTGTCGACCCTGCCGGTGTACGTGGGCGTCGGCTTCGGCCTGGCCGCCCTCGCCTGCGCCGCCACCCTGATCCACCAGCACTACGCCACCCGCCGCCACTGACCCCCGCCGCCCGCCCGCCTTGCGCCCCCGCCGCGGTCCGGCGGGGGAGGGGTTCGGACGTCCGGCCGAGGGGGTTCGCGTCCGGCAGGGAGGGGGTTCCGCCTCGGCCCCTGGGGAGGGGTTGCGCGTCCGGCCGGGGTCCCGCGTCCTGCCCTCGCGTCCGGCTCTGGGGAGGGGTTGCGCGTCTGGCTGGTGGTCCCGCGTCCTGCCCTCGCGTCCGGCTCTGCGGAAGAGGTTGCGCGTCCGGTCGGCACGTTCGTGTGTGGCGGCGTTGCCGTACGGGGGCGGTGGGTGGGAATCTCTCCCTCAGCGAGCCACGCCGCTTGTCAGCCGGCGGTGGGTAGGATTTCCCCTTCCAAGGATGAAAGGGGATATTTGTGGAAAAAGCCTCGGAAAATCGTCCTGATCAGGAAGCGTACGTACGCAAGGAGCTGCAGCGGCTCCGCGACAGCATCGACAACCTCGACGCCGCCCTCGTCCACCTGCTGGCCGAGCGGTTCAAGTGTACGCAGGAGGTCGGCCGCCTCAAGGCGGAGTACGAGCTTCCCCGGCGGACCCCGAGCGGGAGGCCGCGCAGATCCGCCGCCTGCGCGCCCTGGCCGAGCAGTCGAAGCTCGATCCCGTTTTCGCCGAGCGTTTTCTGAATTTCATCATCGCCGAGGTCGTCAGGCACCACGAGCTCATCGCCAGCAACCGGGCGGCCGCCCGCGCTACCTGATTTCGCCGAGGAAATCGAGCACCCGCTCGGTGAGCAGCCCGGCGGCGGCCCGATCGTAAGAAGGCAGACCCGGGTCGGCGAAGTTGTGCCGGTCGCCGGGATAGAGGAACAGCTCCGCGTGTGCGGCCGACCCCACAAGGGCCCGCGCCGCGTCGAGGTCGCCCTCACCGGCGAAGATCTCGTCGGCCTCCATCCCGTGCACCTGCACCGGCACCCCCTGCGGCCACGCGTCGCCGAACTCCGTGACGGGCACGCACGCGTCGATCAGCACCGCGCCCTTCGCGCCCGCGCGCGTCTGCGCGAGGCTCTGGGCCGGCAGCACCCCCAGCGAGAACCCCACGTAGACCAGCTCGGCAGGCAGGTCGAGCGCGGCGGTCCTGCCACGCTCGACGATCGTGCCGAAGCCCGCCTTCTGCGCGTACGCCACGCCGTCCTGCAGCGCGTCGAAGACCTGCCCTTCGTACAGGTCGGGCGTGTGGACGGTGTGACCCGCCGCCCGCAGTGTGGCGGCGAACTCGCGTACGCCCTCCGTCAGTCCGTGCGCGTGATGGAACAGCAGCACCTCGGCCACGCCGGCCCTCCAATCCTCGATCAGGTTTTCGAGTATCGCAGGCTGTGTGCGGCGGCGCCACCGGATCAGACCAGAGCCACCTTGACCTGGCGGGGGTCGTCGACGCCCAGCGGGATGGCGAAGACGGCCGTGCGGTCGCGGGCCCCGTACACCACGAAGCGGATGCCGTCCTCGTCCCACGTCTCCTGGACGTCCGAGGTGAGCTGGGCGGACGCCGAGCAGAACGCGGGGCTGCGGCGCAGCAGGTGCAGGGACGCCTCAAGCGGCACCCCGTCCGGGGGCGGCGCGGCCACCAGGCGGACCAGGCGGCGGCGCAGCGGCGTGAGCCAGTAGCCGTCGAGCTCCGACGACAGCGCGAGGAGCGCCAGCACCTCCACGACGACGACCACGGCGACGACGGCTGCGGGAAGCGTGCCCTCGGGCGCGAGCGCCGCGAGCACGGCGGCGAGCAGCAGCAGCGCGGCGCGGGCGAAGGAGCGCACGTCCACGGGGCGCGAGTGCGTACCGAGGCAGCCGCAGGACGCGGTCGGCGCGGCGACGTGCGCGTACCCGAGGTAGGCGAGGAACCCGGCCGAGAGCAGCGCCGCCGCCCCCGCGTTCCACGGGTGGGCGGACGGCACCAGCAGCCCGGCCGCCACCGCCAGCTCGACCAGACCGACCAGCCGCAGCGCGGGGACCGCGCGCGCCGGGCCGGTGAGCCGGGCCAGGGCCGTGCGCCCGGCCTGTGCCCGCATCCGCCGGCTGAGCAGCTTCAGCAGACCTGCCCAGAGGAGGAAGGTAGCGATCACATACGGCTGCGACGCGGCGATCCCGTTCACGAACTGCCTCCTAGTGCGGGGAGAAGACCGTGGCGATGTCCACTTCGTTGGTATCCGGACGCCATGCGCCCAGGATCTGCACGTGCTGGCTGACGCGCAGCAGCGACAGGTCCGTGGTCGGCGGCCCGTCGGAGCGGATGGCGACGGACGTGCCGGCCACGACGTGGCAGAGCACTTCCTGCCCGTTGTGATCGAGGTGGAGCGTCTGGTCCTTGATGTTCGTGATGTGGCCCTTGATGTTGACGATGTTCAGCCACACCGACTCGGCGGCCAGTACGCCGTCCGGCATGCGGACGCCTCTGGCGTACAGGCCGTCGCCCGGCTTGGCCGCGTCGAACCCGACCGGGCCGAGCTTCCACAGGCTGGTGCCGTTCACCACCCTGATCGTGTGCAGGACCATGTTCGAGCCCAGGACGAGCATGGTGTCGTCCTTGATCGAACGGATCCTGCCCTCGGCGAAGTCGGGGTCGGGCGCGCCCGGCTCGACCTTCTGCTTGGTGGGGGCGGTGGCGGCGAAGGCCGCCTCGGGGCCGAGCGAGCCCATCGCGGTCGCGGCGACGACGCTCGCGCCGCCACCGAGCACGGCCGACTTGAGCAGGTCTCTTCTGCTGCGCATGAGTACCCCGCCCTTCAGGCCGTCGAGATCTCGACCGGCCGCAGGCCGGAGGAGAGGCTGGCGATCTGGCTGTAGGCGGCGGGCGTGAGGTCGATGAGCCGGTTGCTGGCGCAGGTCGAGCCGCAGCAGCTCCGCTCGCCGCAGAACAGGTCGGTCTGCGGGCCGCAGTCGGCGATCGCGGTGACGACGCTGCCGCCGCCGCACAGCGAGGTGATGCGGTGGCGGAAGCCGCACGTCCGGCGCGACAGGCTGACGCCGCAGCGGTCGGGACGGGTGATGGACCAGCACGCGTCGGAGGCGTTCGGCCAGGCGTGCTGCAGGTTTCCTGAGTTGCAGGTGCCGCAGGCCCCCTTGCCGGTGCTGCTGCACGGGCCCCAGGCGGTGCCGCAGCAGAACCAGGAGACCTCTCCTTGGACGGGGCCGAGTAAGTCGGCGGGCGGGTCGGTGGCCTTGCTTCGCGCCATGCGCGTCCTCCTTGGGTGCGCTCGTTGACGATCTCTGCGGGGGGTTGAAGGTTTCCGACTCGATCTATGAGTACCATGTAAGGATTTTTCGTCAATGCCCTGTTTTTCGGATATTTTTGAGGCTTGTGGGATTTAAGTGACTGGTGTGACTACGTGACGATCCTGGGTGTGACATGACGCGACGGTGACGCCCGCCCCGAGCGCGCGCGTCACCGTCACCGCCCCAGGAGCACGACCACCGTCCCAGGAGCACGACCACCGTCCCAGGAACAGGACCGCCGTCCCAGGCCGCCGTCCTTGTCCGCTTTCGGTCAGGGCCGCCGGTCAGACCGCGTCGGCGCTCTCGGCGGCCCGGTAGACGGCCATCGCCTCGTCTCCGAAGAAGGGTCCGAACATGAAGCCCGGCGCGAAGTTATAGGTGAAGCTGTTCACCGAGTTGAGCGAGCCGAGCCCGGTGGCGGGGTCGAAGTTCAGGAACCAGGGCCCGCCGCTCGACCCGCCGGTCATGTTGCAGCGCAGCCCCTGATCCTGCGTCATGACCGTGTCGTTGAACACGCGCCCGCTGCAGTAGATCAACCGTGCCCCGTCGAACGGCTCCGCCGCCGGGTACCCGAAGGAGAACATCTGCTGCCTCCTGGCCTGGTTGAACGCCACGCCCTGCCCGCCGACGACGTCGGTCAGCGTCTGCCCGTTGAGCGGCGCCACCACGACGGCGGCCACGTCGAAGTTGATGTCCTCGCGGGCGTTCCACTGCTGGGTGGTGAACATCCTGGTGCCCACCCACGTGCCGAACGGCCGCCGGCCGTTCTCGAAGGCGGGCACGAAGACCCAGTTGCGGTGGGCGGCGCCGTTCAGCTTGACGCAGTGGCCCGCGGTGATGACGACGCTCTCGTTCGCGCTGGTCACGGCCGTGCCGGAGCAGGAGGAGTTGCGTCCGTCCGCGGTGGTGAAGAAGACCCGGCCGGTGGTGCGGACGACGGCGCCGCCGTCGGTCCACCGCAGGCCGGGGCTGTTGTTGACGGCGCTGCGCTGCTGGTTGCCGTTCCCCTGACCGCCCGTGCCCTGGCCACCGTTGCCCTGATTGCCCTGGCCGCCGCTGCCTTGACCGCCGTTGCCCTGGTTGCCCTGGCCTCCCGTGCCCGGGTTGCCGGTGCCGCGGTTGCCCGTGCCCTGGCCGCCGTTGCCGTAGTGGCCCGTCCCCTGTTGGGCCGACCAGGTCGTACGGCTCCCGGCCGAGCCCCGCGTGGGCCGCGCGGACCAGGGGTTGCCCCGCGACGGCCCGCGCCACTGGTTGCGCCGGGGGGCGGGGGCGTTGAGCGGCTTGGCCGCGAGCATGCGGTTGGCGGTCCAGTACTGCGAGACGGTCCTGCGCTCCGACCAGGAATCCGTGGCGGTCCACGTGGCGGGCCGCCGGAAGTCCGGCCCGCCGGCGGCGTTCGCGGTGCCCATGGGGGCCAGGGCGCCCGCGAGGGCGAGCGCGGCGGCGGAGAGCAGGGCGACTCTGCGGTGCATTACGTACCTCCCGAAACCCGGTAACTGCCGTAGGGAGGTACGTACGGTGCGAACGATGTTCCTCAACGCCTGCCCAAATGGATATACCGACATCACGGGACGAAGGCGACACATCGCGCAGGGTGTCATATGGCACGCATAGGCCGAGGCGCTAATTTTTCTTTACTGAAAGCCATTCGCAGTTGGTGCTTTTCACCGATTCTTTCCGGGTGCGGGATATTCGGCTGCGGCGTGGCGTTGTCATTCGGCTCGCGGCAACTGTAAGCATCGTACCGGTCTGGCGACCATGGGTCGTATTCCGAAAGGAACGGTAAATGCTCACCCCAATGAGAAAAATGGCGAGGCCGGCGGTGCACGGGCTGCTCGCGGTGGCGCTTGCGGTCACCATGGCACCTGCGGCGAGCGCGGATAACCGCGACGACCACCATCTGCGCAAGTTCAAGGGCATCCACAGCGACAGGGGCTTCCACACCGGCAGGAAGGACGAGGACGGCGGCCGTAACTGCAGGCCGCACACGTTCTGGCGGATCCACAAGCTCTCGCCGCGCAACTTCTTCGTGCCCCGCACCCGCTTCATCGACGGCCCTGGCGGCTCGATGACGGTGTCGGTCACGCGCGAGCACGAGGTCCTCGCCTTCCTCGAAGCCGAGAACGAGAAGACCAAGACGCTGGAGAAGACCTTTACGCATGACGACGAGGACGGCACCCCCGACACCAAGTCGGTGGTGGAGAGCCTGCGCCGGCTCGGCCTGCCGCACCTCGAAGAGCGGCACATGGTCTTCACCGGGCACGAATACACCCGGGAAATCAGCCCGGGCAAGTACGGCAACATGTGGTACCGCGTTTTCGGTTACCGCATCGGCTGGTCGGCCTGGAACGTGCTCGGCACCTGCGAGCGCCACAGGGTCGCCACCGGCATCGCGAACGTGCCTTCCCGCGTGGAGGGCTGGCGTTACTGGGAGACCAAGCACCCGACGTTCAAGGGCCGCAAGCTCTCCAACAAGTAACCGGATTTCGCAGGTCAGGGTACTGGCCGAGCGTGGCGGGTATGGGGGCTTCAGTCCGGCACCGCCGGACGCGCAGCCGTCCGGTGTGCCGAACCCCACGGCTTCCACGAGGGGGAACGATGGCCATACAGCGTTATCTCGGACTCAGAGCCTTCCGCCTGCCGTTCGCGCCCGAGCCCACGCCGGGCAACGGGGGCGACACCTACGGACGGGCCCGACGGCGCCGACGGCGCCGCCGCTGATACGCCGAGGGACCGTCAGGAGATGTGAGGGTGTCGAGAACCCTCACATCTCATCTCTTTTTCCGGGCGGATTCTTCCGGGCCCGCGGCTTGCCACCAGCGGTGATAAGGCCGGTATCAGGGGGTGCGAACGCGCGCGATCCCCTGCTTAGCCGGTGTTTACGGATCAGCGCGCACGCTTGTGTCATCGGGACCTGAGGAGATGACATGAGCGCGAACGAGCCGAGCGAGCCTCGCACCGACGGCTGGAGCCAGTTCGGTGCGACCCCACCGTCCGCCGGAGGGTTCACCCGGCCGATCCCTTCGATGCCGCCGCCGCCACCGCCCGCGCGCAAGCACGCGTTCACGTTGACCCGCAAGGCGATCGCCGGGCTGGCGCTGGCCGCCGTCGCGGCGCTGGGAGCCGCCGCGGTGGGCGGCGGGGCCGTGGGGGCGGCCCTGGCCGGAGGCGGCACCCCGGTGCCGGCGGCGACCGCCACGCCGAACACGCCGAGCCCGGTCTTCCGCACCGCCTCGGACCAGTACACGGTGGCCGAGGTGGCGGCGAAGGTGCAGCCGTCGGTGGTCATGATCCAGGGCCGTACGAGCGAGGGCTCCGGCGTGATCCTGTCGGCCGACGGGCTGATCCTCACCAACAACCACGTGGTGTCCGGGCAGGACAGCGGACTGACGGTGAAGTTCAACGACGGCAAAATGGCCAAAGCCACGGTCGTCGGCACCGACCCGGCCACCGACCTCGCCGTGATCAGGGCGCAGGACGTCTCGGGCCTCGCCGCGGTGGCATTGGGCGACAGCGACCAGCTCAAGGTGGGCGACGACGTGCTGGCCATCGGCAGCCCGCTGGGCCTGGACGGCACGGTGACCGCGGGCATCGTCAGCGCGCTCGACCGTACGGTGACGGCCGGCAGCGGCCCGCGCGACCAGCAGCTCCCGCCGGGCTGGGGCGGGCGAGGGCAGGCCGAGGAGGTCACCACGCTCGGCGGCATGATCCAGACCGACGCCGCCATCAACCCGGGCAACTCCGGCGGCGCGCTGGTCAACGCGGCAGGCGAGCTGGTCGGCATCAACAGCGCGATCGCTCCTGAAGGCGTCAACCTGGGCTTCGCGATCCCGGTGAACACCGCCAAGCACGTCTCGGAGCAGCTCGTCAAGAACGGCAAGGTGACCCACGTCTACCTGGGCGTGAGCGTGACCGACGCGACCGGCGACGTGCCCGGCGCGCTCATCCGCGACGTGACCAAGGGCAGCCCGGCCGACAAGGCGGGGCTGAAGGAGGGCGACCTCATCACCAAGATCGGCGAAACGCCGGTGCAGGGCGGTGACACGGTGGTCGGCCAGGTGCGCGGGTTCAAGGTCGGCCAGCAGGTGCAGATCACGTACCAGCGCGACGGCAAGGAGTCCACGGTGACCGTCACCATGGAGGAGCAGAAGAACTGACGTTATAGACGATCCCGATCGCCCCTTGCTCCGGCAGGGGCGATCGCGTTGTCGTACGCCTTTCTCACTTAGTGCGATCGGGGGCGGGAGATACGCGGGCGGGCGTGAATTAGGCCCTCCTCGATCGGCGTAACTCGGGTTACATTCACGTTAATTTGCCCTCTCTTATCCACCCGAGTAGACCGAAGGAGAGAGGCGTGAGAGCGAGAACCATGATCGCGGTGCTGTCCGCCGCGGCGATGATCGTGCCGTTCGGCGCGCAGTCCGCGGCGCACGCCGAGACGGCGGCCCCACCGCCGGACGACCAGTTCCAGAAGGTGACGCTCAACGACCATCCGGGCGAGCCCATGGACCTCGCGGTCTTACCCGACAACCGGGTGCTGCACACGACCAGGCGCGGCGAGGTCTGGTTACACGACCCGAAGACCGGGCTCAACACCCTCGCCGCCAAGCTCGACGTGTACCAGCACGACGAGGAGGGGTTGCAGAGCATCGCGCTCAGCCCGGGCTTCGGGAAAGGCTCCAAGAAGGACGACTGGGTCTACCTCTACTACTCGCCTCCGCTCGACACCCCCGTCGACGATCCCGCCACCCCTGACGTCAACGAGGGCGACGCACCCGTCACCGGCACCCCCGCCGACTTCGCCCCGTTCAAGGGCCTGATCAGGCTGTCACGCTTCCGCTTCACCGGATCCACCATCGACCTGCGCTCCGAGCAGCGCATCCTGGACGTGCCGGTGGACCGCGGCATCTGCTGCCACGTCGGCGGCGACATCGTCTTCGACGCCGCGGGCAACCTTTACCTGTCCACCGGCGACGACACCAACCCGTTCTCCTCCGACGGCTTCACGCCGATCGACGAGCGGCCGGACCGCAACCCCGCGTTCGACGCCCAGCGCAGCTCGGGCAACACCAACGACCTGCGCGGCAAGATCCTGCGCATCAAGCCCAAGGAGAACGGCGGCGGCTACACCATCCCCAAGGGCAACCTGTTCCGGCCCGGCACGAAGGGCACCAGGCCCGAGATCTACGCGATGGGGCTGCGTAACCCGTTCAGAATCGAGCTGAACAAGAGGACCGGCGAGCTGTATGTCGGCGACTACTCGCCCGACCAGCAGCAGGCGGACCCGAAGCGCGGCCCGGCGGGCACCGGCAAGTGGACGATCGTCCGCAAGCCCGGCAACTACGGCTGGCCGTACTGCGCGACGGCTGAGCTGCCGTACGTGGACTACGACTTCGCCACCGGCGAGTCGGGTGAGACGTTCGACTGCAAGGCGCCGATCAACGAGTCGCCGCACAACACCGGCCTGCGCGAGCTGCCGCCGGTCACCCAGCCCGACGTGTGGTACTCGTACGGGCTGTCGCCGGAGTTCCCCGAGCTGGGCACCGGCGGTATCGGGCCGATGGGCGGGCCGGCGTACGACATCCGCACGGCCGACACCAAGGGCCGCGACTCGGTGGCCTGGCCGAGCTACTACGACGGCGTGCCGCTGCTGTACGAGTGGACCCGCGACTACGTCAAGGCGATGCACCCGGACGGCCGCATCGAGAGCGTGCTGCCGTCGATCGTCTTCGACAACCCGATGGACATGGAGTTCGGCCCGGACGGCGCGCTGTACGTGCTGGAATACGGCGACGGCTACTTCAGCGAGAACCCGGAGGCGCAGCTCTCCCGCATCGACTACATCGGCCGCACCGGCAACCACTCGCCGATCCCGGTGGCCGCCGCGTCGGTGACGGACGGGCTCGCGCCGCTCACCGTCGACTTCACCAGCACGGGCACCAGCGACCCCGACGGCGACCGGCTCAGCTACGCCTGGGACTTCAACGCCGACGGCAAGGTGGACTCGCGCAGCCCGTCGGCGTCGTACACGTTCAAGGAGAACGGCCTGTACAACGCCACGCTCAAGGTCACCGACCCGAAGGGGCGGTCGGCCTCGACGTCCGTGCGGATCGTGGTGGGCAACGCGGCCCCGGTGGTCGAGCTGGTCAAGCCGGTGGACGGCGACCGGTTCAGCTTCGGCGACGTGGTCGAGTTCGAGGTCCGCGTCACCGACGACCAGCCCGTCGACTGCGCCAACGTGACCGTGGACTACATCCTCGGCCACGACGACCACGGCCACCCGCAGACCACGGCCCGCGGCTGCACGGGGTCGATCCAGACCACCGAGCCGAGCGGGCACGACCCGGAGAACGACAACCTCACCGGTGTCTTCGTGGCCACCTACACCGACCCGGGTACCGGCGGCCTGCCGCCGTTGACCGGCAGCGCCCAGGTCGTGCTCCAGCCCACAGCGCCGGCCACGAATTAGGCGGACTCAGGAGGACCACTATGTGTTACGGCTACGGCCCCAGCAGGCGTTCCCTGCTCGCCGCCGGGTTAGGGCTGGGTGCGGCGGCGGTGGCCGCCGCGTCGCCCGCCGCCGCGGCGGCGGTGCACCCGCCCCGCCATCACGGCGAGCGGGTGCCGCCCGGCAAGATCAGCATCCAGCTCTACACGCTCCGCGACGACCTGAGCAAGGACTACGACGCCACGCTCCGCTACGTGGCCAGGGCCGGATACCCGAAGGTCGAGCTGGCGCTCGGCTACTTCGGCCGCACCGCGCGCGAGCTGCGCCGCTTCCTCGACGGGCTCGGCCTGCGCGCCAGCTCCAGCCACGAGGACATCAGCTCCGACGCCGCCGGGCTCGAAACGAAGATCGAGAACGCGCTGACGCTGGGCCAGAAGTACATGGTCGTGCCCTATCTGGCATCCGACAGCCTGGACCAGTGGAAGGCGTGGGCCGAGCGGATGAACGTCGAGGCCGAGGCCGCCCGCAAGGCCGGGCTGCGCTACGGCTACCACAACCACGCCCACGAGTTCACCACCGACCTCGGCAACGGGGTCACCCCGTGGGACGTGCTCACCTCCGAGCTGGACCCGCGCCTGGTCCACCTGGAGATCGACATCTACTGGGCGGTCACCGGCGGCGTGGGCCGCGGGGAACGCGACCCGGTGAAGTTCGCGATCGACGTGATCCGCAGGGCGCCGCAGCGCGTGCTGCAGTACCACGTCAAGGACCGGCACCTCGACGGCGACATGGCCGACCTGGGGACGGGGACGATCGACTTCCGCCGGGTGTTCCGCGCGCACCGAGTGGAGGAGTACATCGTGGAGAACGACACCCCGGACGTGACGCCGCAGCGTACGGCGGAGGTCGGCTACCGGTACCTGCGCGAGCTGCGCTACTGACCGCGTGACCGCGTGACCGCGTGACCGCGACGGGCGCTCCGGCGTGCGGGCGCCCGTCGTGGTCGTGCAACCTGCGGCCTGCGGGCGCCCGTCGCGGTCGTGCAACCTGCGGCCTGCGGGCGCCTGTCATGGTCTTGCGGCCGGCGTCCTGCGGGTGCCTGTCGCGGTCTTGTAGCCGTCGCCTGCGGGCGCTTGTCGCGGTCGTGCGGCCGGCGGTCGGCCGGAAGGCGCGCGGTCAAAAGTTCGTACGGATCTTTGCGACACGCGCGGAGGAAACGGTCATTCCCCCCTTAGTGGGAATCTCTCTGGCACAGCAATACCGGGGGGAGTGACCATGTATCGCTTTCTCGGCGTTCTCGCCGTTTCAACCGTGGCGGGCCTTGGCGTCGTGCCGGGCCCCGCCGCCGTCGCCGCGCCCGTCGTGCCGCCCCACGTGGACACCATCGCCCACCGGGGCGGCATGGCGAAGGCACCGGAGAACACGATCGCGGCCTGCGCCCTGGCCAGGAGGCAGGGTGCGGACGTGTGCGAGTTCGACGTCCAGCAGACCAAGGACGGCAAACTCGTGCTGATGCACGACGAGACGCTCGACCGGACCACGAACGTCGAGAAGCTCTTCCCGGAGCGGGCGCCGTGGCGGGTCTCGGACTTCACGCTGGAGGAGATCCAGCGGCTCGACGCCGGCTCCTGGTTCTCCCCCGCTTCCGGGGTGAGGGCGTGCCGACGCTCGCGCAGGCCCTGCGCTCGGTACGCGGCACCGGCACCCGGCTGCTGCTGGAGATCAAGCACCCGCCGGACCGGCCGGACATCGACCGCAGGGTGGCCGCCGAGCTGCTGGAGACGCGTGACCTGTGGGGCGACGGGCGGCTCGCCGTGCAGGCGTTCGGCTGGCAGTCGATGCGGGTGCTGCGCGCCATGGTGCCGGGACTGCCGATCGCGCTGCTCGGCCGGCCGCACGAGGCCCGCCTGAGCGAGCTGGCCCGCTACGCCGACGGGCTCACGCTGGCGCACAAGCAGCTCACCCCTCGGTACGTCGAGAAGGTGCACAGGCGCGGCATGCGGGTCTACACCTGGACGGCGGAGAAGCCCGCCGTGCTGCGCAAGCTGATCTCGTACGGGGTGGACGGCATCATGACCAACCACCCCAGGCGGCTCACGACCGTCAAGCGCGCGCTGCGCTGAGCCCCGCCGTCGTCCGCCGGCCGGTCGCCGGCGAGCCCGCCAGCACGCTACAGCGCCTTCACGCCTGGCAGGACGCGCGGCACTCGGTGGGGCTGGCGCCGTAGAAGCGCTTGAACGCCGTGCTGAACCCGAACGCGTCGGCGTACCCCACCCGGGGGCGACCGCGGCGACGGTCGAGGCGGGCTCGCCCAGCAGGTCGGCGGCCAGCGCCATCCGCCACTCCTTCAGATACGTCAGCGGCGGCATCGCCGAGGTCGCCGCGGTGGCGCTCACCGAGGACGGCCACCACGAGCAGGTCTACACGCTGTCCGGGCCGCGCGGGCTGACGTTCGGCGAGGCGGTGGCGGCCATCGCCAAGGCGTCGGGGCGGTCCATCACGTACGAGACGGTGACCCCTGAGCAGTACCGCGAGGAGCTGCTGGCGGAGGGCGCGTCGCAAGAGGCGGCGGAGGAGCTGAACGCGTTGTACGCGAAGATGCGCGGGCCTGTTCGTCGAGCCGCGCGACGGGGTGCGGCGGGCGCTCGGCCGCGATCCGATCGACTTCGGCGACTACGTCGCCCGTACGGTGTCCGCCTGGCGCTGACGGGCGCGTTTTCAGGCGGAGGGTCAGGTGGCCGGTGGACCCGGACGTCGTTGGCCGGGTCGGCCGGAAAGAAGAAGGCCGGTTGGATCAGGCCCGTCAGATCAGGCCCATCAGATCAGGCCCGTCAGATCAGGCCGAGGGCGAGCATGGCGTCCGCGACGCGGCGGAAGCCGTCGATGTTCGCGCCGGCCACGTAGTTGCCCGGCATGCCGTACTCGTCGGCGGTGGCCAGGCAGCGGTCGTGGATGTCGCGCATGATCTCCTGCAGCCGCTGCTCGGAGAACTCGAACGTCCAGGAGTCGCGGCTGGCGTTCTGCTGCATCTCCAGGGCGCTGGTCGCGACGCCGCCCGCGTTGGCCGCCTTGCCGGGCCCGTACGCGATGCCCGCCTCCTGGAACACCTTGATGCCCTCGGGCGTGGTCGGCATGTTGGCGCCCTCGCCGACCGCGATCAGGCCGTTGGCGACCATGGTGGCGGCGTCGTGGCCGGTGATCTCGTTCTGAGTGGCCGACGGCATCGCCACCTCGCCGGGCACCTCCCAGACGCTGCGCCCCGGCACGAACGTGGCGTGGGGGCGGCGCTGGGCGTACACGTCGAGCCTGGCTCGCTCCACCTGCTTGATCTGCTTGAGCAGGTCGAGGTCGATGCCCTTCTCGTCGAGCACGTAGCCGGAGGAGTCGGAGCAGGCCACGACGACGCCGCCGAGCTGCTCGACCTTCTCGATGGTGTAGATGGCGACGTTGCCCGAGCCGGACACCACGACCCGCTTGCCGTCGAACGACGTGCCGCGCGCCTTCAGCATCTCCTGCACGAAGAAGCTGCAACCGTAGCCGGTGGCCTCGGTGCGCACCTGGGCGCCGCCGTAGACCAGGCCCTTGCCGGTGATGACGCCGGACTCGTAGCGGTTGGTGATGCGCTTGTACTGGCCGAACAGGTAGCCGATCTCGCGGCCGCCGACACCGGTGTCACCGGCGGGCACGTCGGTGTACTCGCCGATGTGCCGGTAGAGCTCGGTCATGAAGCTCTGGCAGAACCGCATGACCTCGCCGTCGGAGCGGCCCTTGGGGTCGAAGTCGGAGCCGCCCTTGCCGCCCCCGATGGGCAGTCCGGTCAGGCTGTTCTTGAAGATCTGCTCGAAGCCCAGGAACTTGACGATCCCGAGGTAGACCGACGGGTGGAAGCGCAGGCCGCCCTTGTAGGGGCCGAGCGCGCTGTTGAACTCCACCCGGAAGCCCCGGTTGATGTGCACCTCGCCCTTGTCGTCCGTCCATGGGACGCGGAAGATGATCTGCCGCTCGGGCTCGCAGATCCGCTCGATGATCTTCGATTCGGCGTACTCGGGGTGCTTGCCGAGCACTGGGCCGATGCTTTCGAGGACTTCGCGCACCGCCTGGTGGAACTCGATCTCGCCAGGGTTGCGGCGCAGGACGTTGTCATAGATCGCCGACAACTTCTCGTGCAACACGTACTCCAAGCTCACAGGGGTTGTGGCGGACACCTCACTGTACGGGGAAGTGAGTTGTGAGGAGCACGCGGGGCCGTCGAGTTCAGGCCGCGGCGATCGACGGCCCCGCACAGCACCCGGGCGGCCTCACAGGCTGACCTGGTAGCGGTACATCCAGGCCAGCGACTCCTGGCCGGCGCTCTTCTTGAGGAAGAACGGCATCATCAGGTCGCGGATGACCCGCACGATCGGCCCCGCGGCCTTGCTGTTGCTGATCGTCCTGGAGTACGCCACCACGCGCTCCGCCCGCGGCCGCCGTTCGGACTCGAAGCGCTTGAACGCCTCCTCGTGGTCGCCGCTCTCGCGCAGGCAGCGGGCCAGCACGATCGCGTCCTCGATCGCCAGCGAGGCGCCCTGGCCGGAGCTGGGCGAGGTGGCGTGCGCGGAGTCGCCGGTGAGTAGCACCCGGCCCCGGTGCCAGGTCGGCAGCTCGGGCAGGTCGTAGATGGGCAGCCCAGGGCCGACGTCGCTGCGCCTGATGAGGTCGGCGGAGGCGTTCGCGTCCCGCTTGAAGGCGTCGACCAGCACCGGCTTCCAGTCGGCCGGCACGTCGCCGAGCTTGCGCGGCAGGTTCGCGAACCACCAGGTTTCGCCGGACGCCGCCACCGTGTAGCCGAAGAAGGCGCGCTTGCCGAACACCATGTGGTACGTGCCGGGCTCCCCGGCGAGGCCGGACTCGGCGACGATGCCGCCGAAGCCGTACAGGCCGCTGTAGCGCGGGGACGGGGCCTGCGGGTCGAGCACCGTGCGGGTGCGCGAGTGCACGCCGTCGCAGGCGATGAGCAGGTCACCGGTGGCGCGGCTGCCGTCCTTGAACACCGCCGTCACCGCGTCCGGCTTCTCGTCGTAGAAGGTGAGGCGCTTGCCGTACGTGATGGGGATGCCGCGCCGCTCGGCCTCGTCGCGCACGATCCGGTAGAGGTCGGAGCGCAAGATCGTGTGGCTGACCGTGCCGTCGTCCAGCTCCAGCCCGTTGGCCACCTCGCCCAGCCGCTTGCCGGTGCCGCTCCACATCACCATGCGCGGCGTGGGGATGCCGGCTTTGAGCACTTCGTGGTGGGCGTCGAGCACGCGCAGCGCGGCCAGGCCGTTGGAGGCCACGTTGAGGAAGGATCCGACGTCGTCGGCGCCGCGCGCGTACGCCTCGTAGATCTCGGCGTCGATGCCCACCTCGCGCAGCGCCATCGCGGTCACGGGTCCTGCGATGCCACAACCTATGATCAGAGCCTTCATGGTGATAACCTTTCGTTCGGACGAACGAAATAATAGGCAAGGGTGGCGAACGGTGTCGAGAGATATTTCGGAGCGACGAAAGAGTCTGCTGGAGGCGCTCACCACGGCCGGGCGCGAGCAGAGCAACGCGGCGGTGATGTACCACAGCGCGCTCGGCGAGCGGCTCGGGCTCGGCATGACCGAGGAGAAGACGCTCGACCTGCTGCAGCGCCTCGGGCCGCTCACCGCGGGGGAGATCGGCCAGCACACCGGCCTCGCGCCCGCCACGGTCAGCGGGCTCATCGACCGGCTGGAGGCCAAGCAGCTCGCCCGGCGCGTACGCGACACCAAGGACCGCCGCCGGGTCATCGTGGAGATCGACCACGCCCGGCTGGCCGGCTTCGCCGAGCTGTTCGAGCCGTTCGTGACCAGGCTCGCCGAGCTTTACGACCGGTACACCGACGACGAGCTGGAGCTCATCCTCGACTGGGTCACCCGCGCCACCGCCGCCCAGCGCGCCGCCATCCAGGAACTGACGGAGGAGTGATGCGCGCCGGGGGTGCGTTGTCCGCGCCCCTGCGGCAACTCGCGTATTCGCCATACCCCCTGCGCGCCGGCTCGCCCCCTGCCCCGTGAGCGCCGGCCGCGACCCCGCCGCCGGGTCTCGGGCTCAGGAGGTGGGGAGGGCGGAGGCCAGGCCGGCGGCGCCGCTCGGCCGCCAGCGCCGCGTACGTGTCCTTCGCCTCCTGATCCCCGCCGGGCGTGGCCGTCAGGCGGGCCGCGTCGTCCTCGGCGGGCTCCGTAGCGGTCAGCAGGTCACCGCCCGAGTAGCCGGCGAGCCGGTGCGGCGCCCGCACGTCGAACCAGTACGCCCCATTGCGCACCCACCCGATCCCGGGCCGGCCGACGTTGACGACGTCCATGCGCACCGCCGTGTCGGGCACGCCGGACGGTGGCGGGTAGGCGACGGGCCCGGTCGTGGGCGTCTGTCGTCCCCAGGGCAGCGGCGGCAGGGCCGGGGGCTGTGTGCCGGTGACCGGCTGCGCCGCTTCTGCGCCCGCGTACAGCGCGTGGCCCCGTACACACGGAACGAGGCGCGTGCCCGCCGCAAGCCCCTGAGAGCGGCGGGGCACGCGCCCCGGTCTGGCAGCGCGCCCGATCTGGTGGCGCGCCCGGTCTGTGGTCCGGCCGCTACGGGCCGATCGGATGTGGCCGGTTCGGACCGGCTGGTCAGGGATGGCCGTCAGGACAGGCAGGTCGGGGACGGCCGTCCAGGACCGGCTGGTGAGGGACGGCCGGTCAGGATCGGCCGGTCGGGGATGGCCGGTCAGGATCGGCCGGTCGGGGCAAATTCGGGTGGAGCAGACCCGGCTGGTCAGGACTGGCCTCCGGCGGCCTGCCCGGCGACCCGCTCGATGGACTCGACGGCGAGCTCGGGCTGGTCGACGTAGATGTAGTGCTCGCTCTTGTCGGCCACGATCAGCTTGCTGTTGCTGGACAGGCCGAGCCACTTGCGCTGGCCGGCGGTCCAGGCCTGCTCCAGCTTCTGCCCGTACTGGGGGATCGCCGCGAGGTACTCCTTGCCGTGCTTGAGCACCTCGACCGGGATGTCACCGGCGGAGCCGACCGGGCCGTCGGGCATGCTCAGCAGCTCCGGGTTCTGCCCCTTGAAGACCGCGAGGTTCTGGGCGCGGAGCTGGCCGGCCGGGCCCTTGGCGTTCGCGGGGATCGACTTCTCCATGTCGCTGAGCATGGTGGGCGGGGTGGCGTCCATGAGGACGACGCCCTTGACCCTGTCGGTGTGCTCGGGGGCGTACCGGCCGGCGAGCAGGCCGCCGAGCGAGTGGCCGGCCAGCACCACCGGGTGGTCGCCCGCGGCCTTGTCGAGCACCGCGGTCAGCACCTCGCCCGCGCTGTCGAAGGTCTGCGGGCCCTTGGGCTTGTCGCTGGCGCCCTCGCCGGGGCGGTCGTAGGAGCAGACCCGGTGCTTGGCGCTCAGCGTCTTCTGCAGGGAGGCCAGCTTGTCCAGGCCGTCACCCGCACCGGCCATCAGCATGATCACCGGCTTGTCCTTCTCGGCCTCGCCGGTGCAGGACACGTTCACCTTCACGCCCGCCACGTCGATCTTCTGGGTCCCGGTGAACAGCTTCTCTGCGGGCTCCGAGGACGTGGTCACCAGGGAGTCGAGCTTGTCCAGCTTGTCCAACTCGTCAAGCTTGTCGAGCTCATCGGGGTTGCAACCGGCGGCCGCCATGCCGAGCAGGGCGACGGCGACGGCGGTCAGGGCGGTCTTCTTGAAGGTGCGGAACATGGTGTCCTCCAGGGGCTTAAAGGAACGTCCTCGGCGTTACGTCCGTTACGCTACGGAATCGAGCACCCCTGAAGCGTCACCACACAGTGGAC
The DNA here is from genome assembly GCF_042751225.1 of Nonomuraea fastidiosa. Classification (NCBI taxonomy): domain Bacteria; kingdom Bacillati; phylum Actinomycetota; class Actinomycetes; order Streptosporangiales; family Streptosporangiaceae; genus Nonomuraea; species Nonomuraea fastidiosa. The sequence continues at coordinate 2,578,879 of NZ_CP170570.1, read as the reverse complement.
AATCGCCAGTAGCTCGCAAGGGGGACAAGCCGCCACGACTTCGCTCCGAATTGGGCATACCACCCCGCGCAACCGCTAGGCTCGCCGGGTGATGGATCTTCGACGCATCGGGGAGGTCTGGCGGCGGAGCGACGTCACAGTACGGGACCTCCCCCTGGCGCTCCTGCTGGTCGTCCTCTCGCTGGTGCCCGAGTTCCACGGCAGCGGCACCTCGCTCGGCCTGCTGCCCAACCGCCCCTTCGACGTCTTCGCGCTCGTGGTGATCGCGCTGGAGGCCCTGCCGCTCATTGTGCGGCGGCGGCGCCCGGGCCTGTGCGTCACGCTGGTGGTCATCGGCTTCTCGCTCGACCAGGTCATGGCCTACCACGCGGTGAGCAGCATGGCGCTGCCGCTCGCGCTCATCAACACCGGCGCCCACCTCGAACGCCGCAGGAAGCTCACCGCCGTCCTGCTCACGCTGGCGTACCTGGTGCTGATCTCCTGGCTCGAGATGCTGGGCTCGAAGGAGACGCCGTCGGACCTGGTGGTGTTCTACGTGGCGCTCGTGGTCCTGTGGGGAGTCGGCTCCTGGGTGCGCTCCACCCGCGCCGCCGAGGCCGAACGCCGCCGACGCATCGCCGAGGCCACCCGCACCGCCGAGCGCACCCGCATCGCCCGCGAGCTGCACGACGTCGTGACCCACCACGTCACCGCCATGGTCGTGCAGGCCGAGGCGGCGCGCTACCTCACCGCGGCCCCCGAGCGCCTCGACAGCGCGCTCGCCTCCGTCACCGAGACGGGCCGGCGGGCCATCTCCGACCTGCGCCACCTGCTCGACGTGCTCAACCCCGAGCACGAGGCGGACTTCACCGTGCCGTCGGCGAGCGACATCGGCGACCTGATCGAGCAGACCCGGCAGGCCGGACAGCCGGTCGAGTTCGACGAAGAGGGCAAACCATCCGAATCGGCGGGCAGTGCCGAGTTCGTCACCTATAGAGTCGTCCAGGAAGCTCTGACGAACGCCCTCAAGTACGCGCACGGCAGCCACACCGTTGTCCAGGTGCGCTATGGCGAGGAGGAGATCAGCGTGGCGGTCACCACCGACGGCTCCGGCTCCCGTGCCGCGGCCGTGGGAGGCAGCGGGCGCGGCCTGACCGGGCTCCGCGAACGCGTCGAAGCCCTCGGCGGTGAGTTCACCGCCGAACCGCAGGCCGGCGGCGGCTTCGCCGTACGCGCCGTCATCCCCACGGGGAGCGGGTCGTGACCGCGCCGATCCGGGTGCTGGTCTGCGACGACCAGGCGCTCATCCGCACCGGGTTCGCCACCATCATCGACGCGCAACCCGACATGGAGGTCATCGGCGAGTGCGGTGACGGCCGCACCGCGGTCGAGATGGCCCGCAAGCTCGGCCCCGACCTCGTCGTGATGGACATCCGCATGCCCGTGCTCGACGGCATCGAGGCCACTCGCCGGCTCGCCGGGGCCGGCGTCGAGGATCCCATCAAGGTGCTCGTCGTCACCACCTTCAACCTCGACGAGTACGTCTACGAGGCGCTCCGCGCGGGTGCCAGCGGCTTCCTGCTCAAGGACGCCCCGCCTGCCCAGCTCCTGCACGGCATCCGTACGGTCGCCACCGGCGCCGCGCTGATCGACCCGGAGGTGACCAGGCAGCTCGTCGGCAAGTTCGCCGCCCGCATCCGCCCCGCCGACGTCCAGGCCACCGAGCCCGCCCTGACGCCGCGCGAGCTGGAGGTGCTGCGCCTCATCGCCGACGGCCAGTCCAACAGCGAGATCGCCGCCACCCTGGTGATCAGCCAGGAGACCGTCAAGACGTACGTCTCCCGCATCCTCACCAAGCTCGACCTGCGCGACCGCGTCCAGGCCGTCGTCTACGCCTACCGCCACGGCCTCGCCTCCTGACGCCCGCCCGCCCGCCGGTGACCGAGCCGGGTGATGAGCTGGGAAAGCGCGTGTCTATAGTGCTTCCTGCCCTTTTCGCGACTCCTGCTGGGAGCGGCACTGAGAGGTCACCGCCGCATGCTCGTCTACCGCAACGCCGCCATCCGCACCGGTGTCGCCGGCGCTCCCGCCGCTTCGGCCATGGCCGTGGACGGCGAGCGGATCGTGGCCGTGGGCACCGAGGACGAGGTGCGCGCGGCGGCGGGCCCGGCGGCGGAGCCGGTGGACCTCGACGGAGCCGCCGTCCTGCCCGGCTTCTACGACGCCCACATCCACACCGCCCAGTACGCCAACAGCCTCACCGGCGTCGACCTGCGCGACGCGCGTTCCCTGGACGAGGCGCTGGCCAGGATCGCCGCGCACGCGGCCAGGCTGCGTCCCGGCGGGTGGCTGTTCGGCGGCCGGTGGGACAGCAACACCTGGGACCCGCCCGTCCAGCCCGACCGCCGCGCGCTCGACTCGGTCTGCCCCGACCTGCCCGTGGCGCTGCCGAACGCCGACACCCACACCGTCTGGGCCAACACCGCCGCACTGCGGCTGGCCGGCATCGACGCGAGCACCCCCGACCCGGTGGGCGGCGAGATCGTCAGGGACGCGGACGGCGAGCCCACCGGCATCCTGCGGGAAGCGGCGGCGGCCCCGCTGCGCGCCCTGATGGTCTCCGGCGACCTGCGCGACCGCCTGCGCGCCGGCCAGGAGGAGCTGCTCGCGCTGGGCGTGACCAGCGTGCACGACATCGACGGCGAGGACTGCCGCGCCGCCTACCTGGAGCTGCGCGAGGCGGGCGAGCTGAAGATCCGGGTGCACAAGGCGATCCCGCTCGACCACCTGGAGGCGGCCATCGCCGAAGGGCGCAGGACCGGGGACGGCGACGACTGGATCCGGACGGGGCCGGTCAAGGTGTTCAGCGACGGCGCGCTCGGCTCGCACACCTGCCACATGCACCGGCCGTTCGCCGGCGAGGACGGCAACACCGGCATCGCGGTCACCCCGTACGAGGACCTCGTCCGCATCTTCCGCACCGCGGCGGCGGCCGGGATCGCGGTGGCCACGCACGCCATCGGCGACCGGGCCAACCGGCTGGTGCTGGACGCGTACGAGGAGATCGGACCGACCCCGGGCCTGCGGCACCGCATCGAGCACGCCCAGCACCTGAGGCCGCAGGACCTGGCGCGGATGGCCAGGCTGGGGGTCGTCGCCTCGATGCAGCCGGTGCACTGCACCAGCGACATCTCCCTGGTGGACGCGCTGCTCGGCGGGCACGACCTCGCCTCGTACGCCTGGCGCGGCATGCTGGACGCCGGCGTCGCGCTCGCGTTCGGCTCCGACGCGCCCGTGGAGAGCCCCGACCCGTTCGCCGCCCTGTACGCCGCGGTCACCCGCACCAGGCAGGACGGCACCCCCGAGGGCGGCTGGCAGCCCGAGCAGCGGCTCACCATGGCCGAGGCGATCACCGCCCACACGCTGGGCGCCGCGTACGCGGCCGGCGAGCAGGACCGCAAGGGCGTGCTCGCGCCCGGCATGCTGGCCGACTTCATCGCGGTGGACACCGACCCCTACCTGGAGGCGCCGGCGGCGGTGCTGCGCACCCGGGTGCTCACCACCGTCGTCGGCGGCGAGATCCGCTGGCGGCGATCCTGACAAGGAGTGCTTTCGACCGTTGTCGCGTATCCCCCAAGGCGGAGCCTGGCTGCTCGCCTACTTCCTCCTCAGCAGCGTCGCCGAGGCGCTGCAAGCGGTCGCCATCCTCTGGGCGTCGTACGAGCTGACCCACAACGCCACCGTCACCGGCGTGGTCAACGCCGCCGCGTACGTGCCGGGCATCGTGCTCGGGCTCGTGCTGCGCAAGCGGGTGGACGGCGGGCACGCCTCGCGGCAGCTCGCCCTCACCAACTGGGCACTGGCCGGCGGCTCGGCCGCCCTCGCCCTGGTGTACGCCGCCGGGTCGTCTCATGACGTGGTGCTGGGCGCGTTCATCGTCGCCCAGTGCGTGCTGAGCGTGGTCAAGGCGCTGAACAAGGCGTACGTCGGCCGCGTGATCAGGCAGCGGTTCCCGTCGCCCGCGGGCATCAGGCTGCGCGAGCAGGTGACCTCGCTCGGGCTGGTCGGCGGGCTGGTCGGCGGTGGCGCGGCGGGCCTGGTGCTGGAGACAGGTGCCGCCGGGTGGTGTTTCGGCGGTGCGGCCCTGCTGTACGTGCTGAGCCTGGCCTCGGCCTGGCGGGTCGGTTCCCGGCCGGACGCCGATACCCGCCCGGCCGCCGCGAACGGCCCCGGCGACGAGGGCTCGTCCGGCGAGGAAAACCCCGCCGGCGAGCGATCCGCCGCCGAGGCCCCCGCCGGGGCCGAGGTGGAGGCCGATCCCGTGCCGGAGCCGGAGCAGCCGCGCGGATCCGGTCCCGCGACGGGGCCGGGGCGCGGGACCGGCTCCGCGCCGGACGCGGGCGCGGCGGGGCGGCTTCGGCTGATCCTGTTGTACTCGGTGCCGAGCAGCGGCTCGCTGCCGTTCATCTCGACGCTCACCGTCCCGCTGGCGCAGGCCGTCGCGCCCGGTTCGAGCACCCTGTACTCGATCCTCACCGTGGCGAGCACCTGCGGCGGCTTCCTGGCCGGGGCCGCGCTGTCCAGCGGCCGCATGTCCTCGCGCACGTTCCTGAACGCCGCGCTCGTCGCGGGCGGCGTGCTGTCGGCGGCGGTGGCCGCGACGCTGTGGCCGCCCGCCGTCGTGCTGGTCATGCTGGTGCTGAACATGGTGATGACCGGCCACGTCATGGCGATGCAGGTGCTGACCAACCAGGCGCCGCCCGAGGATCAGGTGGGCAGGTTCGCGGTGGTGCGCAACGCGGTCGCGGGCACGGCCAAGGCGGGCTTCTCGCTGCTCGCGGGCTGGCTGGTCGAGGCGGCGGGACTCACCGTGGCCTGGCTCTTCCTGGCGGTGGTGCTCGGCGTGTTCGGCGCGGCCTGGTGGACCGTGCGGCAGCGTACGGCGATCCTCCGCCTGGTCACCGTCACCTAGCCGGCCCAACCAGCGGGCTCGGTAGCATGCCCGCATGGGGGGAGGCATCTCGCCGGGGCGCGTCACGCTGGACGACGAGTCGGCCGAGTGGGTGCGCGCGCTGCGCGGCTCCGCGCCGGAGCGTCAGCAGGCCGTCGACCGGCTGCACGCGCTGCTGCTGCGCATCGCCAGGAAAGAGGTGGCCAGGCGCGCTGCGCGGCTCGGCGTGACCGGGCCCGAGCTCGACGACCTCGCCCAGCAGGCCACCTCCGACGCGCTGCTCGCCATCACCCGCAAGATCGGCGATTTCCGTGGTGAGAGCCGGTTCACGACCTGGGCGTACAAGTTCGTCGTGCTGGAGGTGGCGGGGAAGGTCGCGCGGCACTTCTGGCGCGACCCCGGCGTGCCGATGGAGGGCGAGCAGTGGGAGCGGCTGCCCGACCGGTTCGGGCTCGACCCGGCCAGGGAGTCGGAGTGGCGCGACCTGCTCGCCGCGCTGCGCCAGGCCGTACAGGACACGCTGACCGAGCATCAGCGCCGCGTCTTCGTCGCGCTGGTGCTCACCGGCGTGCCGCTGGACGTCCTGGCCGCCGAGCTGTGCACCAACCGCAACGCCATCTACAAGACGATGTTCGACGCCAGGCGTAAGCTCAGGGCCGCGCTCGCCGCTAAGGGTTACGTGGACGACACGATGGTGAGGCGCCCATGAACGACTGGGCCGAGCTCGACCGCTTCCTGCGGACCGACCCGCGCGACGTGGGCTGCGAGGAGGCGATGGCCATGCTGCACGTGTACGTGGAGCTGGCGGCCGAGGACCCCGCCGAGGCGGAGCGGCGTCATCCGGGCATCGCCGCGCACCTGCGCGCCTGCGGCCCGTGCGACGACGACTTCGAGGGCCTGCTCGCCGCCATCACCGAGTGACCTGCGTCACATCGCGGTAAGGGTTCGCCCCCGGTCGTCGCGAACGGGGCATGACCGATTCGTTCACAGGCAGGGCCGCCCTGGTCACCGGAGCAAGCCGGGGGATCGGCCGGGCCATCGCCGCCGGTCTGGCCGCGGGCGGCGCGAGGGTCGCGCTGCTCGTGCGGTCGGAGGACGAGCTGGCCGGTACGGCCGGCATCATCAAGGCGGCGGGCGGCACCGCGTACGTGGTGCCCGCCGACCTGGGCGACGAGGGCGAGCTGTCCCGCGCGATCGAGCGGGTGCGCGGCGAGCTGGGCCCGGTCGACATCCTCGTCAACAACGCGGGCGTGGTGTGGCCGCTGCGGCCCACGCCCACCCTGGACGTCGCCGACTACGCGGCGGCCACGCGCATCAACCTGCTCGCGCCGGTGACGCTCGCGGTGGCGTTCACACCCGGCATGGTCGAGCGGGGCTGGGGCCGCGTCGTCAACGTCTCGACCGGCGCCGTCACCCGCCCGGCCAGCATGATCGGCGGCAACGCGTACGTCACCACCAAGGCCGCGCTCGAGATGCACACCATCAACCTCGCGCTCGAGCTGGACGGCACCGGCGTCACCGTCAACGTCTACCGCCCCGGGGTGGTCGACACGGCCATGCCCGCCTACATCCGTGCCCAGGACCCCGCGAGGATCGGGGCCGCGCTGCACGAGCGGTTCGTCCGCACGCACGCCGAAGGGCGCCTGATCACGCCGGAGCAGTCGGCGAAGAAGCTGCTCGACCACCTGGCGAACGACGACGGCACCGCCCAGGTCTGGGACGCCGACGCCGCCTGACCAGCCATCACCCCGAGAGAGGAAACGACGAGATGAGCCTGCTCGACACCGGAGACACCTTCCCCGGCCTCACCCTGACCCTGCCCGGCGGGCAGACCCTCGACCTGCCGGGCGCGCTCGCCGGCCACTACGGCGTGGTGCTCTTCTACCGGGGCGCGTGGTGCCCGTACTGCAACGCCCAGCTCCGCGCGTTCCAGCGCTCGCTGGACAAGCTGGCCGACCTGGACGTCAAGGTGGTGGCGGCCTCCGTGGACGACGAGGCCACCACCAAGGAGACGATCCACAAGCACGGCCTGGAGTTCCCGGTGGGGTACGGCGCGGACGCCCATGCGTTCGCCGCCGCCACGGGCGCGTTCGTCAACGAAGACCCGCTCTACCTCCAGTCGACCGGCTTCGTGCTGGACCCGAACGGCCGGGTCCTGATCAGCGTCTACTCCAGCGGCGCCATCGGCCGCCTCGTCCCCGAGGACGTCGCCGGCCTGGTCCGCTACATCCGCGAGCACGTGTAACCGGGGCGGGACGATGAGCAGCCGACTGAGACGAGCCGAGGACGTGGCGAAGTCGCTGGCCGGCCGGTTCACCAGCACACTGCACTCGGAGCAGGTGGCGGCCAAACTGGGCATGTGGCTGGGCGTCAGCTTCACCGTCGCGTTCGCGACCGGGCTGTTCAGCCACTTCGTCCAGCACACGCCCGCCTGGCTGCTGTGGCCGTCGCGGCCGGTCAACCTCTACCGGGTGACGCAGGGACTGCACGTCATCGGCGGCATCGCCACGGTCCCGCTGCTGCTCGCCAAGCTGTGGACGGTCTATCCCAAGCTGTGGCAGTGGCCGCCGCTGCGCTCGGCCGGGCACGCGGCCGAGCGGCTGTCGGTGCTGCTGCTGGTCGCGGGGGCGCTGTTCCAGCTCGTCACGGGGCTGATGAACATCGCCTACACGTACCTGTGGCCGTTCGGGTTCGTGCAGGCGCACTACTGGACGGCGTTCATCGTGTACGGCGCGCTCGTCATCCACGTCGCCAACGAGTGGGCCAAGGTCAGGCGGCACGCCTGGACGCGGGTGGAGCAGCCGGACCGCCGCCGCTTCCTCGCCACGGTGGCCGCCGCGTGCGGCGTGGCGGCGCTGGTCACCGCGGGCGAGACCGTCACGCCGCTCAAGCGGCTCGCGGTGCTCGCGCCGCGCGATCCGGACGTGGGGCCGCAGGGCGTGCCGGTCAACAGGTCCGCCGCGGCGGCCGGGGTCACGCAAGTGCTCGGCGACCCGGCGTACCGGCTGGTCGTGACCGGCGCCGTACGTACGGAACTGTCGATCAGCTACGCCGAGCTGGCCCGCATGCCGCAGCACACGGTGCGGCTGCCGATCGCCTGCGTGGAGGGGTGGAGCGTGGAGTGCGAGTGGACGGGCGTGCGCCTGCGCGACCTGATCGCCGCGGCCGGCGGCGCGCCCGACGCGTTCCTGACCGTCGAGTCGCTGGAGCGCAACGGCTACTACCGCAGCAGCGAGGTGCGCCCGCCGCACTGGCAGGACCCGCTCACCCTGCTCGCGCTCAAGCTCAACGGCCGCACGCTCGACCCCGACCACGGCTATCCGGTACGCCTCATCGCCCCGAACCGGCCGGGCGTCATGCAGACCAAGTGGGTGGGGACGGTGCGGGTCGCATGAGATGGATCATGTACGCGGCCGGCGCCGCCCTGGTGCTGCTCGGCTTCGCCGGGCTCATCGCCGAGAGCAATCCGGTGGGCTGGGCCGTGTGGTTCGGCGGCGCGGCGGTGGCGCACGACGCGATCCTCGTGCCTCTGGTGCTGCTGGCCGGGCTGGCACTGCGCAGGACGGGCTGGGCGGTGCGGGCCGCCGCGATCGTGGCGGGCACGGTGACGCTCGCGACCCTGCCGACCGTGCTCGCCCTGGGCCGCCGCGGCGACAACCCGTCGATCCTGCCGCTGGCTTACGGCCGCAACCTGCTCCTCGTCCTCGCCGCCCTCGCTCTTGCCGCCCTCCTGCCCAGGCTGTGGGAGCTCTTGGCCCGGCTGCGCCGCCGCTTCCGGGAGTGATGGATCAACACGTTCTCAACACATCCTCAACACGCCCATGCCCAGACTTCTGATCGAGAAGTCACTTCGAGGGATGGGAGAGGCATATGCGGTTGCTGAGCAAGGCTGCGGTGGCGCTGGTGGCCGCCGGAGTCGCCCTGTCGGGAGTCCCGGCCGCCCACGCTGTGGCAGCCGGGCCTCCCAAGGACGAGCAGTGGTACGTCAGATGTGCGCGCGTCAGCACGACGACCGGGCCCAACCTGGACGACGGCTATGGGGTGATGAAGGGGTCGTTCAACCTGAAGAAGGACCCGGCCCAAGGCGCGTGCAACGTCACCCGGATGCGCGCGGGGCAGGTGCTCTACTTCCACTGCTGGAGGAAGAACTCCCACGGCAACCTCTGGGTCTACGGGCGGATCAAGGGCACCAGGACGCACGGGTGGATGTCGCTCGCCAACTTCCGCTCGGTGTACAAGACCGACCATCCCCGGTGCGACTGGAACAAGGACAAGGACCACACGTAAGCCGCGCATCCACCGATCGGTTGATTCGCGGCTCAGCCGTATCGGCGCCGGTTCGTGGCCGGCCGGGCGATTCGGGCGAGGGGCCTCTCCCGCCACAGTAGGGGCATGGCGGTTATCGAGGTGGACGCGCTCGTCAAACGGTACGGCGGGCTGCCGGTGGTGAACGAGGTCTCGTTCTCCGTGGCGGAGGGTGAGATCTTCGGCATCCTCGGCCCCAACGGGGCGGGCAAGACGACGACGGTGGAGTGCATCGAGGGGCTGCGCCGGCCGGACGGCGGCTCGGTCAGGGTGCTCGGGCTGGACCCGGTCAAGGATCGGCGGGAGCTGAGCCACCAGGTCGGCGTGCAGCTCCAGCAGTCGCTGCTGCCGGAGAACATCAAGGTGGAGGAGGCGCTGCAGCTCTTCGCCTCCTTCTACCGATCCCCCAGGGACTGGCGGGGGCTCCTGGAGGATTGGGGGCTGGCCGACCGGCGCAAGGCCAGGTTCGGGGCGCTGTCGGGCGGGCAGAAGCAGCGCCTGTTCATCGCGCTGGCGCTGGTGGGCGATCCGAAGGTGGCCTTCCTCGACGAGCTGACGACGGGCCTGGACCCGGCCGCGCGCCGCGCCACCTGGGAGCTGATCAAGCGGGTACGCGCGGCGGGCGTCACGGTCGTCCTGGTGAGCCACTTCATGGACGAGGTGGAGGAGCTGTGCGACCGGGTCGCGGTGTTCGACCGGGGCAGGATCGTCGCGCTCGACACCCCGGCGAACCTGATCTCCGCCGTGGACGCCGATCAGCACCTGCGGTTCAAGCCGCTCGCGCCGTTCGACGACGCGCTGCTGACGGGGCTGCCCGGGGTGGTGTCGGTGACCCGCCAGGGCGAGCAGGTGATCGTGGCGGGGCGCGGGGAGTTCGCGGTCGCGGTGACGTCCGCGCTGGCGCGTGAGCGCGTGCCGGTGGCCGGGCTGCGCGTCGATCAGCACACGCTGGACGACGCGTTCGCCGCCCTGACGGGACGTCCGTTCGACGGCGGGGAGGACGCGTGACCGGCTTCGGAAGTCTCGCCCGCGTCGAGTCCAAGCTGCTGCTGCGCGACCCCGGCGCGATCTTCAGCATGGTGATTCCGCTGTTCATCCTGGCGGTCTTCGGCAGCGGCGCCGCTCCCGGGGACGTCGCGCTGCCCGCGATGTCGATGACGGTCGCGGTGGGCCTGGTGGGGCTCTACATGGTGCCGACCACGCTGGCCACGTACCGGGAGCGGGGCATCCTGCGCCGGCTGTCCACGACCCCGGTCAGCCCGGTCACGCTGCTGGGCGTGCAGCTGACGCTGCAGCTCGTCTTCGCGGTGCTCGCCTCGGCGCTGCTCGTGGGCGTCTCGGTCGCGGCCTTCTCGGCGGCCGTGCCGGCGCGAGCCGTGACCATGGCGGTCGCGTTCCTGCTCGGCACCTCGGCGGTCTTCGCGATCGGCCTGCTCATCGCCGCGACCGCGCCGAGCGGCCGGGCCGCGAACGGCATCGGCGTGCTGCTCTACTTCCCGCTCGCCTTCCTCGGCGGCCTGATGCAGCCCAAGGAGGCCATGCCTGAGGTGCTGGCCGCGATCGGGGAGTGGACCCCGCTGGGGTTGTTCCGCCAGGCCGTGTTCGACGCCTGGAGCGGGGCGGCGACACAACCCCTCATTCTTGCCATAATGGCGGCATATGCGCTGGTAGTTGGTGGGGTCGCGGCGCGAATCTTCCGCTGGGAGTGAGGTACGCGTGAGCGAGCAACCCGAGACCGCGCACACGCGCGTGACCCTCGGTCTCGCCGCCGTGCCTTACGTGCTGCTCGTCGTCTCCGCCGGGCTCGCGCTGCTCACCGAGGACCTCACGACGGTTCAGCGGAACGCGGTGATCGTGCTGAGCACGCTCGCGGCGGCCTGGACGGCGTGGCTGGTCACGCTGTGCCCCGCCCGCACGGCGAGCGCCAGGGGCGCCGCCGTCTACATCGCCGGCCTGGTCGCGCTCATCGCCGCGCTCGGCCTGCTCAGCCCATGGTTCGCCGGCTTCTACGCCTTCATCGGCTACTTGCATTCATGGCAGCTGCTGCGCGGACGCTGGCGGATCGCGGGCGTGGCGGCCACGGCGGCGGCCGCCGTCACCGGCTTCTTCGGCGGGCTGCCCGGGCCCGATCCGGCCCTCATCTCCTCGTACGTGCTGGTCATCGCCGCCATCGTGGTCATGGTCGTGCTGTTCAGCCTCTTCGGCGACATGATCAACGATCAGAGCGTACGCAGGCAGCAGATGGTCGAGCAGCTCGCCGCCACCAACGCCAGGCTCGAGGAGACCATGCGGGAGAACGCCGGGCTGCAGGCCCAGCTCCTCCTGCAGGCCCGCGAGGCCGGCGTCACCGACGAGCGGCAGCGCATGGCCAGGGAGATCCACGACACGCTGGCCCAGGGGCTGACCGGGATCATCACGCAGATCCAGGCCGCGGTGAAGGCCGAGGACGATCGCGACGCCTGGCGCCGTCACCTCGACAACGCCGCCCGCCTGGCCAGGGAGAGCCTGGCCGAGGCGCGCCGGTCCGTGCACGCCGTGGGCCCGGCCGAGCTGGAGTCCGCCCGGCTGCCCGAGGCGCTGGCCGACGTGGTGCGGCGGTGGGAGTCCGTGCACGGCGTCCCGGCCGCGTACACGACGACGGGGACGGCCAGGCCGCTGCACCCCGAGGTGGAGGTGACCTTGCTGCGGGTCTGCCAGGAGGCGCTCGCGAACGTGGCCAAGCACGCCCGTGCCTCCCGCGTCGGCGTCACCGTGTCGTACATGGACGACGTGGTCACACTGGATGTGCGCGACGACGGACGCGGGTTCGTGCCGGGCACCGGTGGCGGCTTCGGCATGACGTCCATGCGGCAGCGCGTCTCCGCGCTCGACGGCACGCTGGAGATCGAGTCCGAGCCAGGCACGGGCACCGCCGTCTCCGCCACCGTCCCCGCCAGGGAGCCCCGATGACCGCGTTGCACGAGGCGTCCATCCGGCTGATCGTCGTCGACGACCACCCCATCGTCCGCGACGGGCTGTGCGGCATGTTCGCGGGGGAGCCCGGCATCGAGGTGGTCGGGGTCGCGGGCGACGGCGCGCAGGCGGTCGCGCTCGCCGAGGAGCTGCGGCCCGACGTCATCCTCATGGACCTGCGGATGCCGGGCACCGACGGCGTCACCGCGATCAAGCGGCTGGCCGAGCGGGGGAGCACGGCCAGGGTGCTCGTGCTGACCACGTACGACACCGACCGGGACGTGCTGCCCGCCATCGAGGCGGGCGCCACCGGCTACCTGCTCAAGGACGCGATGCCCGACGAGCTGGTCCGCGCCGTCCGCGCCGCCGCCCGTGGCGAGTCGGTGCTCTCGCCGTCGGTGGCCACCCGCCTGCTCGGCCGGGTACGCGCGCCGTCCGACCCGCTCAGCGCCCGCGAGCTGGAGGTGCTCGGCCTGATCGCCCGGGGCTGCACCAACAGGGAGGCCGCCGCGCGCCTGTTCATCAGCGAGGCCACGGTCAAGAGCCACCTGCTGCACATCTACGCCAAGCTCGGCGTCAACGACCGCGCCGCCGCCGTCGCCGCCGCCTTCGAACGCGGACTCTTCGACCGCCCCTGACCGCGCCTCAGCCCTTGGTGGCGCCGGCGGTCAGGCCGGAGACCACGTACTTCTGGACGAAGAGCGCGATCACCATGATCGGCAGCGTGACCACGGTGGTCGCGGCCATCAGGCCGCCCCAGTCGATGCTGGCGTACCCGACAAAGTCGAAGATCGCCACGGGCAGGGTCTTGGTGTCCGCGTCGGACAGCACCAGCGCGAACATGAAGTTGTTCCACGAGAAGATGAACGACAGGATCCCCGCGGTGGCGACGCCCGGCACCGACAGCGGCAGCGTGATCCGCCGGAACGCGCCGACGTGCGTCAGCCCGTCCACCAGCGCCGCCTCCTCCAGCTCCGTGGGCAGGCTGTCGAAGTAGCCCATCATGATGTAGACCACGAGCGGCAGCGAGACGAACATGTGGCTGATGATCAGCACCCCGAAGCCGCCGACCATGCGCAGGTTGGAGAAGACGTAGAACCACGGCACGAGCAGCGACACGCCGGGGATGATCCGGGCCATCAGCACGACCAGCGCCGACTTCTTCATGTTGAACCGGCTCATCGAGTACGCGGCCGGCACGCCCAGGATGAGCGAGGCCACCGTGGCGGCGAACGCCACCCACAGGCTGTTGAGTATGAAGTCGATGTAGTTGGCCTGCTGGAGCACCTTGCCGTAGTTGTCCAGCGTGGGGGAGAAGGCCAGCGCCTTAGCGGGGTCGTAGATGTCGACGTTCGTCTTGAGCGACGCGGCGACCATCCACACCAGCGGCGCGATGAGCACGAGCACCACGACGGTGAGCGCCACCGCGCGGAAGATCCGGTACGCGGGCCGCAGCCTCATCGCCGTGCCTCCTTGCGCCGGGCGGTCAGGGCCCACATCGCCCCGATGATGATGAGGAAGAAGAGGATGAGGACGGTGGACGAGACGCCGTACTCGTTGTAGTCGAAGCTGAGCCCGTAGGCGTACACGTTGAGCGTCTCCACCTCGTGGAAGGAGCCGCCGCCGCGGCCCTTGGTGGCGTACAGGATGTCGAAGGTCTTGAGCGCGTCGATGCCGCGCAGCAGGACCGCGACGGTCAGGGTGGGCGTCAGCAGCGGCAGCGTGATGTGCCTGAACCGCTGCCAGGTGCCCGCGCCGTCGATGAGCGCGGCCTCCTGCGGCTCGTCGGACAGCGAGGTGAGCCCGGCGAGCAGGATCAGCACCACCATCGGCGTCCACTGCCACACGTCGATGAGGATTGTGGTGGGCAGCGCGGTGTGCTGGCCCGCCAGCCAGGGCTGTGGGGAGATGCCGAACCAGCCGAGTATCTGGTTGGCCAGGCCGATGTTCGCGTCGAAGATGAGCCGCCACATCATGCCGACCGCGACCGGGGTGGCGACGAGCGGCAGCAGGATGGCGACGCGGACCCACCGCTCGCCCTTGAACGGCCGCCACAGCAGCAGCGCGATCGCCATCCCGAGCACCACCTCGAACAGCAGCGCCGTGAGGGTGAAGGCGGCCGTTCTGCCGACGGCGGGCCAGAACCGCTCGGTGTCGGTGAGGACGTCGAGGTAGTTCCGCAGGCCGACGAAGTCGCTCTCCGCGCGGACGGAGCCCTCGGCGTCGGTGAGGCTGAGGTAGATCGTCCAGGCCAGCGGGAAGACGAGCAGCACGGCGACGAACGTCATCGCCGGCGCGGCGAAGAGCCATTTGCGGTGATCGTCCACCCAGCGCGCCCACCCGGGGGTGACGGGGGTCTCGGTGGACGCGCTGCGCGGTGGCTCGGTGGTGGTCGTTGCCACGGGATCTCCAGTGAAGAGGCGAGGTAGAGCGGCTACCTGGCCTCGTCGTCCAGGAACTTCTGGAACGCGGCGTTGGCGGTGTCGGCGGCCGCCGCCGCGTCCTTGCCGGTGATCGCGTCGACGATGGGCTGCCCGACGATCTCGCGGGACTCGGCGACCTTCACCACCAGCGGCCGGTCATGACCGACGCCGCCCTTGGTGCTGGCCGCGATGGCCTCCGCCAGATCCTTCGGGAAGGTCGAGGTGCCCTCGGGGTCCTCCCACACGGACGTACGGGCGCCCGGGACGCCGGCCTTCTGCTGGGCGAGCGTCTGTTCCTTGCTGGTGGCCCACTCGATGAACTTCCACGCGTTGTCCGCGTTCTCGGAGGCCGCGTTGATGCCCAGCGCCCACGACGGGATGTTGTACGGCTTCGACCCGGCCGGCCCCTCAGGGAACGGCGCGAAGCCCACCTTGTCGGATACCTTCGACTTCGCGGGGTCGGTGGCGTTCTGGTAGAGCGAGTTGGCCTCGGTGTAGAAGGCGGCCTTGCCCTGGGTGAAGATGGCCATCGCCTCGGGCCAGCTCATGTCGGTGCTGACGTTGGCCGGGCCGGCGTCCTTGATGAGGCCGCCGTAGTAGGCGTACGCCTGCTTGGCCGCGTCGGTGGCGACCGCGGCCTTGCCGCTCGCGTCCATGAAGTCGCCGCCGAAGCTGTAGAGGAAGCTGGAGAACTGCGTGACGGCAGCGGACTTGCCGGTGCGCGCGACGAACCCGGCGACGTCCGGCTCGCTCTGCTTGATCTTGAGCGCGGCCTCCTTCAGCTCGTCGAGGGTCTTCGGCGGCGCGTCCAGCCCGGCCTTCTCCAGCAGGTCCTTGCGGTAGTAGAGGACCTCCTGCTCGGTGATGATGGGCACGCCGACCGGCTTGCCCTCGTACGTGGTGGCCTCGACGGGCCCGGCCTGGAAGTCGGAGTAGTTCCAGTTCGCGGCGGCCTTGACCCGGTCGGTCAGGTCGGCCAGGTACTTGTTCTTGGCGAAGAGCTTCCCCTCCTGGAGGGGGCGGTACATCATCACGTCGATGTCGGCGGAGCCGGCGTTCAGCTTGACGTTGTACTGGTCGGAGAGCTGGTCCTCGCCGAGCTGGGTCACCTCGACCTTGAGCCCGCTCTGCTTCTCGAACTCGGGCAGCGCCTTCTTGATGTTGTCGGTCCACACGTGGTTGGCCAGCGTGACCCGCAGCGTGGTGGACGAGCCTTCGCCGTCGTCGCCGCCGCAGGCGGACAGGGTCAAGGACGCCACCACGGCCAGAGATGCACCGATGATCGACCGATGTCGCACGTGATCTCGCCTTTCTGTCATGGTCGCTGCCCCCAACGCGCCATGTTTCCGTTACATCGGGTTAATGCGGGGATGCTAGGACAAAAAAGCAGACTTATTCAAGAGTCGTCTCTCGATAGATATGCTTTATATGTGACTCAGTCCTCCCCCATGGGCGCACCAACCCCATCCGCCCCTGCCGAGGCTGGGCTGCACGCTCGCGTCCTCGACCGGCTCGGCACCGTCATCTGCAACGGCGACATCCCCGCCGGCTCGGTCATCAGCATCGACGACCTGATCGACCGCTATCAGGTGTCCCGCTCGGTGATCCGCGAGGTGCTGCGCGTGCTGGCGTCCATGGGGTTGATCGAGACCCGGCGCCGCGTCGGCATCATGATCCAGCCCCCCAGCGCCTGGAACGTCTTCGACCCGCAGGTGATCCGCTGGCGGCTCGCCTCCGACGGGCGCATGGCGCAGATGCGCTCGATCACGGAGCTGCGCACCGCCGTCGAGCCGCACGCCGCCTTGCTGGCCGCCGCCCACATCAGCGACGACGACGCGAGCGAGCTGGTGGGCCTCGCGGCCAAGATGTGGGCCGCCGGCAAGGCCGGCGACGAGCAGCGCTTCCTCGACCTCGACATCGAGTTCCACCGGCGGGTGCTGGCCGCGTCCGGCAACGAGATGTTCGAAAAGCTCCACGTGATCGTCGCCGAGGTGCTCGCGGGACGCCACCACTACCACCTGATGCCGCACTATCCGGACGAGGAGGCGCTGCACCTGCACACCGACGTGGCCCAGGCGATCCAGCGCCGCGACGGCGAGCGCGCCAGGCGGGCCATGGTGGGGATCATGGAGCAGGGGTTCGCCGAGATGAAGTCGATGTGGGAGCGAAACGCCGAGCCCGGCGGCGCGTGAAAGACCCTTACACGGCTGACAGACCCTTGCGCGGCCCTTCTTGATCCACTTAACATGACCGAAAGTCCCCCTTACCGTGAATCCTGAGGGAAAGTCAGGTCGCATATGACAACTCTCGGCATTTGACGGGCACTCGCTGAGCTTTCTGAAAACGGCCTGACCCCGGGCCTCTGAAGATTGGATCGCAGGTGCACGCTGTAGTGGCCGATGTCATTTCCGTGGACCGGTGCAGATGATGTCCGCGGCTCCAGAAGAGCAGACGAAAGGGTGGGGCAGGCGCCTGCTCGAATCCGTCGAGATGCAAACCGGGCCGCGCCGGGTCCTCGCCGTCTCGACATTGGTCAACACCGCGGGAAACGGGCTCTTCATCACCGCGGGTGCGCTGTATTTCACCCGGGTCGCCGGCCTGTCCGCCGTGGAGGTCGGTGCGGGACTGACCATCGCCGGCTTCGTCGCGCTCACCGCCGGCATCCCGGTGGGGCGGATGGCCGACCGGTGGGGCCCGCGCCGGCTGTGGGCCTGGTTCCTGGTGGTCGAAGCCCTGGCCATGGCCGCTTTCCTGCTGGTCGACTCGCTCCCGCTCTTCGTGCTCGTCGCGTGCGTGAGCCAGTTCGCCGCGGCGGCCAGCCAGACCGCGCGCATGCCGGTCTTCCGCCGCATCGGCGGCGCCGGCGCCACCCGGCTGCGCGCCGTCCTGCGCTCGCTCGTCAACATCGGATCGAGCGTCGGCGCGCTCGCGGCCGGCGTCGTCATCACCGTCGACACCCAGGCGGCCTATACCGTGCTCATTCTCGCGAACGCGGCGACGTTCGCGGTGAATGTGCTGCTGGTGATGATGCTGCCGAAACTCGAACCGCTGCGCACGAAATCCGCGGCGAAAACCGGCGTGGCGCTGCGGGACCGGCCATTTCTGGCGGTCACCGTACTGTGCGGCGTCCTTTCTCTGCAGGGGCCGGTGCTGACATTCGCGATACCGCTGTGGATCGTGCAGCACACCGAGGCTCCGCGCACGCTCGTCGCCATTCTCGTCACCATCAACACCGTCATGGTCGCGCTGCTGCAATTGCCCGCGACAAAAGGCATCGACGGCGTGCTTCTCGCCGGGCGCGCGGCCCGGGTCGCGAGCTTCGGGCTGCTGGCCGCATTCGTGCTCTACGGCCTGACGTCCGGGCTCGGCGCCGTGGCCGCGACGGTGATCCTCGTGGCCGGCACGATCGTGATGACGCTGGCCGAGCTGCGCTACGCCGCCGCCGAGTTCGAGCTGAGCTTCGGGCTCGCGCCGGTCGAGCTTCAGGGTGAGTACAGCGGCGTGTTCGGGCTCGGGCAGGGCCTGGCGGGCGCGGCGGGGCCGTACCTGCTGGCGGTGCTCGTGCTCGGCGTCGGCGTCCCCGGCTGGATCGCGCTCGGCGCCCTGATGGTCGCCGCCGGCCTCCTGCTGCCCCCGGCCGTGGCCTGGGCCGAGCGCACCCGTACGCATGAGCCCGAGGCCGGACAGGAGGTCACCACGTGACCGGCAGGCGTTCCAGGCCGTAGATGACGCTGGCCTCCCTGGTCGGCACCTCCTCGCGGGGCACGGCGAGGCGCAGGCCGGGGAGGCGTTCGAACAGCGCGGGGAACGCCAAGCGCATCTCGCTGCGGGCGAGCTGCTGGCCGAGGCACTGGTGGATGCCGTGCCCGAAGGCGAGATGGCCCATCCGCCGCCCCGCGCGCGTGAACCGGGTGAGGTCGAGCCGCTCGGGGTCGTCGAAGCATTCGGGGTCGCGGTTGGCCGCCGACAGCGACATGCAGACCACCTGGCCCTTCTTGATGGTGACGCCCTCGATCTCCACGTCCTCCAGGGCCGCCCGCATCGGGCCGATGTGAATGATGGTGAGATAGCGCAGCAGCTCCTCGACCGCGCTGTCGATCAGCGACGGGTCCTGGCGCAGCGCCGCGACCTGCTCGGGATGCTCCAGCAGCGCGAAGGCGCCGAGCCCCAGCATGTTGGCGGTGGTCTCGAAACCCGCCCCGAACAACATGAAGCCGATGTTGGTGAGCTCCTCGTCGGTGAGGTCGCTGTTGTTGATCAGGTCGCTGTAGAAGTCGTCCGTCGGCCGTGCCCGCTTGCCCGCGATCAGCGGCGGGAACAGGCTCTGCATCGTGAGGAACGCCTCGACGAGGTCCTTCTGCTTGGTGTTGAGGTTCACGGCGACGCCCATCGCCCGCTGGAACTCGCCGCGCTCGCTCTCCGGGATGCCCAGCAGGTCGCAGATGACGGCCGACGGGATCGGGATGGCGAACTCCTCGACGAGATCGACGGGGCCGCCCGAGCGTTCCATGGCGTCCAATCGGTCGTTGATGACCGCGGTGATGCGCGGTTCGAGCTGCTTGATGCGCCGGACCGTGAACTGGGCGATGAGCAGCCGGCGGTAGCGCGTGTGCTCCGGCGGGTCCATGCGGATGAACATGCCGGGCTCGGACGGCTGCCGCTTCGTGGAGATGTCCCGCGCGACCGGCAGGTGCATGAGCTCGCGCCGGTTGCTGAACCGGTCGTCGGAGAGGATCTTCCTGACGATGCGGTGGCTGGAGGCGAGCCAGCCCTCGTGCCCGTCAGCGAACGTCATGGGGGTGAGGGGACGCTCCTCGCGGATCTTGCGGAAGACGTCCGGCGGGTCGAACGGTCCTGGCCTTTTGTCGGTGGGAAAGCGGAAAGCGGTCTCCGTCACGGTGACTTCCTCAAAGCTGTGAAGGCCGTCGCGGGTGACGGCCCTCAGGGGGAGAACGGGGGAGCCTGGCGGCTGCGGAGTCAGGCGGCTCCGGTCAGCACGGGAAGCTGCTTCGGCACCCGGACCGCGGGCTTCGGGCCCGGCATCCGCCGCCGGTGCAGGATCGGCAGGCCCAGATAGCTGTCGTCGTCGCGTACGACGAGGCCGGCCGCGAGCAGCCGGTCGAGAGCGCCCGCGATCTCCTCGGCGGGCACCGGCACGGGCAGCGCGCGCTCGATCGCCTTCGCCGACCTGAGCTGGTCGAGCGCGATGAGCACGCTGCTCGCCGCCGGGTCGAGGTCGAACTCCCTCTCCGGGTGCGGGCGGGCCGGGCGGGTGTCGAGCACGCGCAGGTGATCGCCCATCCAGGACGCCTCCAGCCGCGACTCGGGATGGTCACGGCGCCACCGGTCGGCCGCCGCCCGCAACGCGGCCAGCACGCCCTCGGACGCGAGCGGCCGGTCGCAGCGCATCCGGAAGAAGTACGCCATGTCCCGGCGCTCGGCGCGGGGCAGGTCGGCGTAGATGTGGTCGTAGGCGATCTCGTGTTCGAGCTCGACGATGCCGAAGTCGGCGCCGGACTCGTAGAAGGGGCTGAACCGGTCGGCGCGGGCGGGGCCGACGTGCTCGGGCGGCGACAGGTGCGTGACGAGGCCGAACAGCTCCGGCAGGTCGGCGTAGTCGTCGTCGGTCTCTCCGGGGAAGCCGTGCAGGTAGTTCCACGACACGTCGATGCCCAGCTCCGTGCACCACTTCATGGTCTGCAGGTTGCGCAGCCTGGTGGTGCCCTTGCGCATGGCCTCCAGCAGCCGGTTGCTCATCGACTCGATGCCGGGCTGCAGGTGGTAGACGCCCGCGTCGCGCAGCAGCATGAGCTGGTCGAGACGGAGGTTGGCCTTCACCTCGTAGTGGAGTGTCACCTTCAGATCCGACTGCGCGATCATCGGCAGCAGGTCATTGAAGTAGCGGTAGTCGAGGATGTTGTCCACGACGAGGACGTCCGTGCGGCGCTTGCCGCCCTTGCCGTACTCGTGCACCAGCCGGCGCAGCTCGTCGAAGGCCCTGGCGGCCGACTTGCTGCGGAACGCCATCGTCAGGCCGTTCAGCCCGCAGAACGTGCAGTGCTTCTTGTCGCCCCACCAGCAGCCGCGCGAGGTCTCCAGCGGGACGGCGGTCTCGACGGGCAGGGTGCTGCCCGGGCGGGTGGTCCGCAGCCGCGCGTAGAAGTCGTGGTACTGGGGCACCGGCAGGTCGTCCATGCTGGGGGCGGTGCCGGCCTCGATGACGGCTCGGCCGCCCGGATGCGGCTCCACGCGGTCGCTCCAGAACGTGTCGGACTCGACCCAGCCGGGGCGGGCGCCGGCCGCGCGCAGGTCGCGGACGAACCGGCTGATCAGCCACTCGGCCTCGCCGCGGAAGACGTAGTCGATGGCGGGGTAGTTGCGCAGGACCGCCGAGCCCATGGGGCCCTCGCAGTTACCACCGCCCATGATGATCGTCAGGTCGGGGCGGAGCCGCTTGAGGCGCTTGGCGAGCCCGAAGCTGGCGGCGTTCTGCTGGAAGGTCGAGGTGAAGCCGACGATGTCGTAGCGGCCCCAGATCTCGTGGCGGGCCAGCGCGTCGAGGAACGGCTCGGTCAGCTCCTTGATCTCGCCGAGCCGGTAGACGGTGGCGAAGTCGGCGAAGTCCGCGTGCTCGGCGAGCAGGACCTCGGTGAGGAAGCGCTCGTCCGCGCCGTCGGACCGTTCGGCGAACAGCCACTCGCCGACCAGCGCCACCTTCGGCGAGCTGGTGCCGATGCGGTTGTAGGTGTCGTTGCCGACGGCCTCGGCGAAGTCGAGATTGGCGTAGATGACGTCGGCCGCCAGGCCGTCGGCCGCGAGGGCGGACTGCAGCAGCGAGACGCCGATGGACGCCCAGCGGGTCTCGGCCCACGGCATCACGACGAAGGCCACGCGCGGGGATCCGTCATCGGCCGCCGGCTTCGCGGCGGCGATGTCCAGGCTCACCGTCGCCAGGTCGCCGAGGCCGCGCCCGCCGCCTCCGCGGGCGAAGAAGGACTCGATCTCCTTGAGCATCGATACGCCGGACGCACTCGACGGATCGATTCCGGCGGCACGCACGGCTGACGACGCGTCATCTCGTAGTGCTTTTCGAAAGGAGGGGTCGATGAACGTGCGGGTCAGCAGCGCTCTCTGGTCGCCGGAGAGCTCGCTGGAGACTCCCATATGCGCTTCCCTTCCATCAGTTATACCGGGAGGCACAGCAGATTCCAAGATTCTAAGCGAAAAGGATGGCCGCGCAACCATTGCGACGCCTCACAAGGTGGCTTCTCAATACCGTCTCACAATCATTGCCCGGCAAAACTGAGTTCTTGACCGAATGCAGTCAGGGTGTTATAGGAGCCGTCGGCCTCGAGGGGCTTGAGGTCGCCCAATGTGTACGGGACTGGAGTGCTTGACGGGGTGTGTACCGGAGCTTACGATCACTTAACGTCCGGGCCAATAGATGGGGAAAGGAGGATGACGTGAAGAAGCGCTATGTGAAGCCCGTCGTGCGGCACATCGACCTTTTGGGCGCTGTGATCATCGACTAGCTCGACGGAATGGTGTAAGAAATGCACAGGCGGTCCATTCAGTGTTCACTCGCGAGGGAAGAGTCTTGAGTGAGATCTGCCTCCGTGGAGCCGACCGGCGTGAGCTGAGCGAAGTGGCGTCGGTGGTGATTGGGTGGTCACTGGATGGGCCGTCCGTCGAGGCTCTGCGGGATAGGGCCAGGAAATCCGAGTCGCTTCAATCGATCGGCCGGGCCGTGCGCCACAGGCTCCGCGAGGACGGTTACGCGCTGCTGCGCAACGTCCCGTGCAGCGAAGACGCCGAGCTCGTCGCCCTCATCGGCCTCGTCGCCGTTCCCTCAGCGCTGGGCAACGGCGACACCCTGTTCTTCGACATCTCCCCTGACTCGTCGCGGTCCGAAGACGTATCCGGCACCAAAGCCGAGTTCCCGCTGCACACCGACTCCACTTTCTTCGCCATTCCTCACGATTTCCTCGGTCTCGCCTGCGTGCGAAACAGCGACTCGGGCGGCGAGTCGATTATCGTGCGCGCGGCCGATGTGGCGGAACGAGTGCGGGCCGTCGGCGGCGACGAAGTGCTCGCCGCGCTCGGCGACCAGGTCTATCCGTTCTATCTGCGCGACCCGCTCTTCGGACACGGCATCCAGCTCGTCCCCATTCTCCATCGCGACGGCCACGAGTGGTCCATTCGCTACCGCCGCGACATTCTGACCGCACTGGCCGAGCGCTTCGACCTGGACGATATTCACCGGCGCGCGCTCACCGTGCTGCACGAGGTGCTCGCCGACCCGGGTTCGTTCGCCGTGCAGGTGCGTCTGGAAACGGACGAGCTCATTCTCATCGACAATCATCATGCGCTGCACGCCAGGACGGCGCTGGGCCCGGGCGAACGACGGCTCAGAAGGGTCAAGGGCTATTTCCTGGAGAACTCCGCCCGGCGAGTCCTTTAACTGATCGCGCCCTCCCCGAAATAAGTCCGCAGCGAGCTGCGAGAATATGGACGGACATGCTTGTCGTGAAACTTGGCGGCGCGATACTCACCCGGCGGGGCGGCTCGCGCGTGCTCGAACACTCCTGGTGCGACTGGCTGCCCGAGCTGCTCGGCCGGCATGACGGCCAGCTGTGCCTGGTCCACGGGCTCGGGACGTTCGGCCGGGCGTGGATGCCGCTCTACGACGGGCCGTCCGCGACGATCGGCGGTGAGCGCGCCCTGCTGGCCAGGACCATCCAGGCCGACCTGCGCTCGCTGCACGACCAGGTGGTGGCCTGCCTGCAGCCGATGGGCAGGACCCTGCGCAGCTTCGACCCGCAGTCGCTGTTCCGCTGCCACGCGGGGGACATCACCGACGGCTGGCCGGGCCCGATCGCCGCGTCGCTCGCCGCCGGCGAGGTGCCCGTCCTGTACGGCGGCACCGTGCTCGACGACGACGGGACGTACTCGATCGTGTCCAGCGACGCGATCGTCGAGTTCGTCGCCCGCGAGATGCCGGCCAAGCAGGTCATCTGGCTCTCCGACGTCCCCGGCGTGTTCGTCGACGGGCCCGACGGCACCCGCGAGGTGGCCCCGGTGCTCGAACGCGCCCACCTCGACCGGCTCAGCCTGATCGGTGACGACGACGGCGACGTCACCGGCGGCATGCGCGGCAAGCTGCGTTCCGCCTTCCGCCTGCTGGAGCACGGCGTCACCTCGCGCATCGTCTCCGGCCGCGACGTTCCGGCCGTCCGCGCCGCTCTCGCGGGCGAGCCGGCCGGAACGTTCATCGGCTAGCCCGCCCGCTCGGCCATCTCCGTGACCGCCTTCTCCAGCTTGGCCAGGCCCTCTTCCAGCACGTCGTCGGGCACCGCGAACGTCATGCGGGCGAAGCCCTCGCCGACGCTGCCGAACGCGGTCCCGGGAACCACGGCGACGTGGTGCCGTTCGAGCAGCTCCTTGGCGAACTCCTCGGAGGTCATCCCCAGCCCGCGGACGTCGAGCATCACGTAGAAGGTGGCCTCGGGAACGACGCAGTCGAGCCCCGGCATGCGCTTGATGGCGGCCACCGCCTTGTCGCGCTTGGCCCGCAGGCGGGAGACCACCTCTTCGGTGTGGTCCTGCGGCCCGGTCAGCGCGGCGAGCGCCGCCTCCTGCACGAACACCGGGACGTTCGTCACCGAGTTCTGCTGGTAGATGTCGAGGGTCTTGATGATGTTCTCGGGGGCGATGCACCAGCCGATGCGGAAGCCGGTCATCTGCCACGACTTCGAGAAGGTGTCGATCACCACCGTGCGGTCCCTGGCGCTCTCGACCGTGGAGATCGACCGGTGGCCCTCAGGGGCGTAGACGATGCGGCTGAAGATCTCGTCGCTGATGATCGGCACCTGGTGCTTGGCGCACAGCTGCGCGATGTCGTCGATCTCGTGGTGCAGCATGCCGGTGGGCCGCTGCGGGCTGTTGATCACCAGCAGCGACGCGGTGGGCAGCAGCTTGTCGAGCTGTTCCAGGTCGAACGAGAACGACGGGGCGACCAGCGGGGCGTGCACCACCTCGGCGCCCTGATACTTGATCCAGATCTCGGTGGGCGGGTAGCCGGGGTTCGGCGTGATCACCCGCGCTCCCGGTGTCAGGAGCGTCATGAGCGACATCGTCAGCGCATGCTTGGCGCCGAAGGTCACGAGCACCTCCGACGGCCGCGTGGGCCTGCCGCGCGCGGTGTTGTCGGCCGCGATGGCCTCGCGCAGCTCGGTCAGCCCCGCGCCCGGCGCGTAACGTACCTTGCCGTCCTTGAGTGCGCGGCAGCACGCCTCGATCACGTGTGGCGCCGGCAGGAACTCCTCTCCCTCGAAGTCGCCACGTTCGAAGTGGATGATCCGGACCTTCGCCTCGGACTCGAGAGCTGCGGCGGAGCGCATCGGCGCCCACTGCACGGGCATCTCGAAACGCGCCGCCGCGGGTGCGGGCTGCAGGGTTGACGTCATCTGTCGGTTTGCCTTTCTGCGCGAGTACGGCCCAGTCGTTCGAAGACGAAGCGATACCAACCGAGAAGGAGAACCACCCCCCAGGTGATGTCGGGCGTCGTGGCCGGATCGTCGTGGAACGCGGTGGCCAGCCGGCGCAGCCCGGTCCTGCTCAGCCCCAGCTCCTCCGCGCCCGCGCCGTCGTGGAGCAGGTCGAGCGCCAGCGGGCGCAGCGGTCCCGCCAGCCACGACGCGGCGGGGGCGGAGAACTTCTGCTTGGGGCGGTCGACGATGTGCCGCGGCACCATGTGGCGGGCGAGGTCGCGGAGGGGCTGCTTCGGCTCGCCCCGCATCAGGTCGCCGGCGCTGTGCGACAGCGCCCAGGCCACGACGTCGTTGCGGAGGAACGGCACCCGGACCTCCAGGCTGTGCGCCATGGACAGCCGGTCGACGCGCAGCAGGTGGTACTCGGGAAGCTTCTTCACCGTCTCGAACTCGCGGATCGCGTCCGCCGGGGCCGTCCCGCCCGCTACGGCGTCGGTGAAGCCGGCGCGGGACTGCGCAGCGGCAGGCTCGCACCGCCCGGCCATGTCCTCGTCGAGCAGCACCTTCCTGTCGTCGGGTGAGAGCCAGCCGAGCGCGTCCCAGTAGAGCTGCTGCCACGGACGTCCGAGCGCGGCCTCCTGCTGGGCCCGGTGCATGTGGGAGTAGCCGAGCAGCAGCTCGTCCGAGCCGTCTCCGGCGAGCACGGACTTGTAATCGCGCGCGGCGAGCCCGGTGACGGCGAAGGTGCTGAGGCACACGGGGGTGTAGATGGGCTCTTCGAGGTGCCAGAGCGTGTCGAGAAAGCAGGTGAGGAGGTCGGCCGTGCCGAGCACCGTCACCTTGTGCTCGGCGCCGACGTGCCGGGCGACCTCCCGCGCGTATCCGGTCTCGTCCTGCCAGGTCGCGTTCTCGTAGCCGACGCTGTAGGCGTCGACGGCGGCCGCCGTGCCGGCGCCGAGCGCGGTGAGCGTGGTCGAGTCGAGCCCGCCGCTGAGCAGCAGCCCGAGCCTGGGGCCCGGCTGGCCGGTGGTCTCGACGGCGCCGCGCAGCGCCTCCGCCAGCGTGGTCGCGGTCGCGGGCCCTGGGGCGCCGCGTACGTCGAGGACGTGGAATGGGCGCTCGCGCCCGGAGCGTGCGCCGGGGCCGAACTCCAGCAGCGTGCCCGGCGCGACCTTGCGCACGCCGTCGAAGGCGCAGCCGGGCGGGAGCGGGAAGCGTACGGCGATGTAGTCGGCGATCGCGTCGCGGTTGACCGCGAGCGGCACCGCGGGGTCGGTCAGCAGTGCCTTGGCCTCGGAGGCGAAGACCACCCGCTCGCGGTCGGCCCAGTAGTACAGCGGCTTGATGCCACAACGGTCGCGGCCCAGCAGCAGCCGGCGCCGCCGGCCGTCCCACAGGGCGAAGGCGAACATGCCGTCGAGCCGGGCGGCGAAGTGCTCGGGGTCCTCCAGGTACGCGGCCAGGATGACCTCGCCGTCACCGCCGGTCTTGAACGTGTGCCCCCGGCGCTCCAGCCGTTCGCGCAGCTCGCGGTAGTTGTAGATCTCGCCGTTGAACACCAGGTGAACGTCGGCGCCGGAGGCCGACAGCGGCTGGTCTGAGCCCTCGGGATCGACGATCGCCAGGCGGACCGTGCCCATGCAGACGTGCTCGGCGGAGAACAGCCCGGAACCGTCGGGGCCCCGGTGCGCCATGGCATCGAGCATCCGCTTAACGCCAGGGGTTTCCGCCTCGCCGGTCGTATCCCAGACCGCGATACCGGCCAGACCGCACACGCCCGTTTACTCCCCATCTCTGTGAACGGCTGCGAAAAAATAGGCACACCAGCCGGCGCAGCGCACTTGGCTAAAAGCCTATATCGATGATCCAGGAATAGCTAGATTTGAACTGACAAAAGGCGGTGACTCACGGGAGAAGGATGAGTCGAGGTCGCGCCTTCAATGGCGATGCTCGGGTTATCGGATTCCTGTGGGCAGACATGTTAATATGCCCGCAATCGGTTGTCCATACTCGTTTTCCTGGTATTCATCCGGGGTGCGAAGGCACCTTGACTAACATTTGTTGCGACTGCGACACTCTGAACGTGCTGATGGCTGCTCGACCCTGGAGTAATGCCGTGAGTTTGCACGATCGGCGAGTGGACACCACGACCTTCTGTAAGAGGGAGGACGCACGATGAACGCGGAACGAGCGACTCCCGACCTCCTCGATCGCCTGCTGAAAGAACGCTGCGGCAGCAGCGTCGCCGAGCTGGTGGAGGACGTGCGCCTCAAGGACGACGAGACGTTCTTCTGGAGCGGCTCGTGGGTCGAGGGCTTCGGCAACTCACGCTCTGACCTCGACCTTTACCTCATCACCTCCGACAAGGAGCGCACCAGCGGCGTGCCCCAGGTGACCGGCCCCGGCATGCCGCCGATGTACATGACCCTCACTCCGGGCAGGACCAGAATCGACCTCACGGTCGTCTCCACCGACCTGCTGACCGCGGTCGCCGGCTTCCTCGGCCGTTTCAACGGCGAGACCGATTACCCGACCGGGTGGAGCGACAACTTCCGGGAGTTCGTGCACCGACTCGGAATCGGCGTGCCATTGGCGAACGCCGAGCGGTTTGAAGAAGTCAGGAACGGCATCGACTTCATGAAGTTCCGCCAGTACCTGATGCGCTTCTACCAGAATCGCGCCGACAGCCTCTTCGACGACGCCCAAGGACTTTTGGACGAAGGCGACGCCGTCTCCGCCTACCTGGTCGCCAGGCAACGCATGGAAGCCGCGATCGACATGTATCTGGCCGCTCACGGCGAGACCAATACCCGGGTCGACAAGTGGCGCTGGAAAAAGCTCGTCCGGCTGCTGAAAGGCGACACTGAGCTGTCGGACCGTTTCCTCGAATGCGAGGGCATCGCCGGGTCCGACGTCGGGGACGTCGGCGCCCTGACGCGGCGCTGCCTGCAATTCGGTGACGAACTCATTCTCAAGGCGATTTGAGGCGCCGGACCGTGGACACCATCGATCGGAACGCGACGCTGCAGTTTCTGAAGGAGCTGGGCACGGGTGACATCCGGCTCCACCACCGTTCCCTGCTCGACCACCTCGTCGGGACCGAGCAGCTGCTCCTGAGCTGGGATTGCCCGGAGGAGATCGCCGTCGCCGGCCTGTGCCACGCCGTGTACGGCACCGACGGCCTGGTCTCTCCGCTCGTCACGCTGGAGGACCGGCCGAAGCTGCGCGAGCTCATCGGCACCTCCGCTGAGTCGGCCGTCTACCTGTACGGCTGCTGCGACCGCAAGGCGGTCTACCCCCAGCTCGGTCACGGCTCCGACCTGCGCTGGCGAGACCGCTTCACCGGCCGGGAGTGGACGGTCGGCGCGGACGAACTGTCCACTTTCATCCTCCTTACCTGGGCGAACGCTCTCGAAGCGGCGGCTGCGGGCACCGACGGCGACTGGTCGGCGGTGTCCTACCTGTTCCTGCTGACGGCGGACTGGGTGGGCGAGCGGCCCAAGCAGGCGGCGACCGAGATCCTCGGGGTCGACTTCTCAGGCTGAGCCGTGCGGGGCGGCGCTACCCGGCGCCGCCCCGGTACGGGTTGGTCCGGTAATGCCAGACGATCTGTGCCACGGGGAACAGGTTGTAGGTGACGTGACCGAGCACCGCCGCCCACAGCGAGCCCGTCACGTACGCGATCGAGGCGAGCAGCGTCGACAGCACGGTGATCCGCACGACGTAGGCGACGTTGATGACGGTGCCGGCCCAGCGGTTGCCCAGGTGCTCCACGACGAACAGCACGGTCGAGACGGGCACCGCCCACCACCCGACGACCGGGACGAGGAACGCGAAGAGCACGCCGCGGTAGAACAGCTCCTGCCCGATCGCCGCGGCCAGCAACTGGTAGCTGCGCAGCGCGGCCGTGGACAGGCGCAGCGGCGCCATGAGTTCGAGCAGCTCGCGGTCGAAGCCGAGGCGCAGCCGCCGCCAGTCGCTGGCGTACACGGCCGCCGCGACGACGACCGCGAGGACGGCGCCTGCCCAGTCCCACGCGAACGCCGGGCGGACGATCGCCGTCCACGCCACGTACGGCAGGAAGAACAGCACGAAAGGCGCCGCGAACAGCACCTCCGACGCCCAGCCCGCCATGGACAGGCTGCGCCGCCGCACGGCGGGCGCGATGAGCTGCATGGCCCACACGGTCGCCACGGCAGCCAGCATGACCGCGAAGTCCGGCGCGTCCACCGCCCAGCAGGCGAGCGCGCCGAGCGTCACGGCCGCGGGCAGCGCGACCGTGCGCGGGGTGAAAATGGGGGGCGGGGCCGTCTTCGTGCGGGGCGGGGGGTAGATCTGCGCGAGGCGAGGAGGCATTACCGCCCCGCCTGCCTGCTTCGAGTCCGGCCGGTGCGATGGTGCGCGGCGAGCGCACCGACCTGGTCGGCCACGGAACGAGCGAGCTCGTCGATGCCCAGCCTTCCGTCGAACGACACCTGCGGAATCCCCTTCACCTGGTCGTGCAGATCGTTCAGCACCTGCTGCTGGAAATCCTCGAAAGCGGGATAGCTCAGGTCGTCACCGGCGACCTCGAAAACGGTCGGAACGCCGTTGCGCCGCCACGCCTCTTCCAGCGGGACATCGAGCCAGACGATGAGGTCCGGCTCAGGAAGCAGCTCCGTGATGCCGCTCAGCAGCGACGCGGCACCCGGATTGTGAATCGACTCCTTGACCGCCGTGCGATACCAATAGGAATCGCATAGGACGATACGGCCCTCGGCCAGCGCGGGGCGGATATGATATTCCCATTCCAGCGCGATGATATGCAGAAAGAAAGACGTGCGCACCATGGGCGCCATGTGCTGCACATATTCGCGAGGATGGGTCCGGAGGGCCCAGTTGTAACAGTCGAGGTTCTCGATCGGATATAGGTCCTCCGGCTGCAGCGACGTGAAACGCCACTCCGGCACGAGCTTTTTCAGCCGTGCCGTGAGCGTCGTCTTGCCGGCGCCGTCGGGGCCGAGCAGAACGGTGAGGAAGCCCTCGCCGGTACTCTCCATCGGCGTCACGACCTGCGCTTACGCCGGGGCGACGATCTCTAGGGCTCCGAGGCTCTCCAGTTCTTCCAGGAGCTCCACGACGTCCTTGCGGATCTCGTCCTCCTCGGCGTCGTATTCCTCGCTGATTTTGGTGACGATCTCGACGACCGACGTGGATCCGGAACAGAGTTGCCAGACCGATTCCGCGGTCTCATTGAGTTCGAGCCCGCCGGAATCAAGAATGAGCACGACCCGGCCGCCGACGCGGCGAACCCGCGTGCCGTCCTGGCGCCGGGGACGAGAGGCGGCGTCGATGACATCACCGGACAAGGTTCGAACTCCCATCTCGCGAGGCTCCCTCGTAACGACTGGATCATAGACCAGCATTCGGATCTTTTGGAGGGGGTGCGTTGATATTTGTGACTCGACCTTTGACTGCTTCCCACAACGGCTGACTCGGCTCCGTGAAAGGCTTCGTGACCTGCGACTTTCATTTTTTCGCCCCGAGAAAGTGAGAACGCGCCGGGACGGGGTATGACCACTTTTCGCGTGCGGCCGCGAGGCGCACGTCCGTCGGCGGTGTGTGGTGTTCAACCAGGAGGGCGGGCCGGCCGAGCAGTGGCGGGCGCAGACCGCCGCGTTCAGCGCCCACTCAGCGAGAAGTGGCCGGCATTCACCGGATCAGCGCCCAGGCGGCGGCAGAGCTCGTTGCCCCCCATGCCCTCAGCCCACAGCACGTGGAGATCGTCGAAATCCGGGCCGCTGACGCCGAAGGAGGCCATGAGGTCGTACAGGTCGGTCGGGTACGGCGTGGGCGGTCACCCGGCGAGGCCGCGGCGGTGGGCGCGCCGGCGGCAGGTGGGGCCGCAGTAGCGGCGCGGCCGGCCAGCAGCGCGGCCAGGTCGTCGTTCCGCACGTCGGCACGCACCACCCCGGCCTCCTGAGGCTCGCGCAGCAGCCGGCCGAGCGCGTCCCGGAACCGCTGCGCCGCCGCGTTGAACACCGCGCGCACCCTCGCCGACTGGCTCGCAGAATCCGGAGCTTCCGCCCTCCGCGCCCAGCTGACCGGAGCCTGAGGCGGGCGCGCCGTGGGCGGTCAACCGGTGGCTTGGGTGAACCTGGCCAAAAGGGCCGTGAGCCGCTCCTCGTGCGCCTCGCGGGGGATGCGGCCGCCGCGCATCAGCGTGACCAGCCCGTGCAGGGCGGCCCAGAGGATCTCGGCCAGCACCTCGGGCGCGGTGTCCCCGGTGTAGGGGCGTACGGCCTCGACGAACTCGCCGAACGCGGCCTTCAGCGCGGGCGGCGCCTCCTGGGTGGCGAAGGGCAGATCGACCCGGCGGCTGAACATGGCGTCGTAGAGCGCGGGCCGCCGTTCGGCGAAGGAGATGTACGCGGAGGCGAGCGCGGCCAGGGCGGCGGCGGGCGAGTGCGCGGCGGTGCGGGCGGCGCGCAGTTCCTCGGCCATGTCGGCGATGCCTTCGAGCGCGACGGCCGTGACGATCGCGTCCTTGCTCGTGAAGTGGCTGTAGAGCACGGGCTGGCTGTATTCGACCTCTTCGGCCAGCCGTCGCGTGGTGACCGCCTCCCAGCCTTCTGACTCGGCCAGCTCGCGCGCGGCGGCGATGATCAGCTTCTCCCGCTGGGCGCGTTCGCGTTCCTTGCGGCTCTGGATCGACATGGGCCAAATCTAGCACCGCTAGAAGTATTGTCGATGCTCTGCTAGCGTCGGCAACGTCCCTAGCACTGCTAGCACTCGTGGAGTCCCGCCATGCTGACCGCTGTCGCGTACGGCCTCGCCATCGCCATCAACCTGCTGTGCCTGCTCATCGGCGCACGCTTCCTGCTCACGCCGTACGCCGCCGCCGCGGGCTACGGCGTGCCCGCCACGACCGACCGCGCGTACCTCACCATCAAGGGGGTGCGCGACGGCACGTACGGGCTGGTCGGCCTGGCCCTGCTGGCCTTCGCGGGAGCGCAGGCGGAGGCGTGGTTCCTGCTGGTCGCCGCCCTGGCACCGCTGAGTGACACCCTCATCGTGCTGCGCAACGGCGGCGCCAAGGCCACCGCGTACGGCGTTCACTTCGCCACCGCGGTCGTGCTTCTGATCGGCTCCGCGCTGCTCTTCACCGTGTGATGATCGGCTCCGCGCTGCTCTTCGCCGTCGGTGGGCGTTCAGGAAGTGGGTCTTCCCTGAGGACGATGCACGCCCGCACCTGGCACCGGTTCCCCGCCGCGAGGACGAGGCGGCCTGACCGCGATCTCGGGCAGGTCCGGCTCCCGCCGCACGCGGGACAGCTTGTCCGGGTTGCGGACGAAGTAGAGGCCGGTGATCAGGCCGGACTCCACCCGTACCGCCATGACGCCGTCGATCTCCCCGTCGATCCGGACGAGGAGCGCGGGGCTGCCGTTGACGTGCGCCGGCTGGAACGACAGCCGCGTGCCCAGCATGCGCAGGCCCGTGGCGAGCAGGCGGGCCACGCGATCGGCACCCGACAGCGGGCGCGGGAGGTTCTGCTTGAGCCCGCCGGTGTCGCTCAGGGCGACCACGTCCGGGGCGAGCAGGTCGAACAGGCTCTGCAGATCCCCCGTCTCGACCGCCCGCTGGAAGGCCGCGAGCACGGCGCGGGCCTCGGCCGGGGAGGCGGCGTCGCGGGGGCGGCGGGCGGCGACGTGCGCGCGGGCCCGGTGGGCGATCTGCCGGACCGCCGCCGGGCTCTTGCCGACGGCCGACGAGGAGCAGCTCGCCGCCCTGGTCTCCCTCATCGCCTTGATGAACACCGTCAACCGCCTGAACGTCATCGTCAGGCGACCGGTTGGGGAGGTGGCGCCGGCCGCCTGACGACCGGGGCCGCGCCGGCCCGCGTGCGGCACGCTGCGGACCGACCCGGTCCACCTGGTCGTACGTTCCGGGGCGATCACGCTCTTCTGGCCGGCCGGGGCGTACGTGATGAAGCGGGTCCTGCGCTCCAGACGAGCAGCGCCACCGCGACGAGCGCGCCGATCAGCCCCGAGCAGGCGATCAGAGTGTCACCTGCGGTGTAGCCGGGCAGCAGCGACGGCATCACGTTGAGCATCGCGTGCACGACCACGGCCGCCGGCACGCTCCCGCCGGTGCCGGCGTACAGCCAGACGATGATCACCCGCGCGGCCACCGTGCCCAGGAACCACCAGGCGATCCAGGCGGGGGAGCGGCCCGCCTGGAGCAGCGGCACGACGTGCCAGGCTCCCCACACCACGCCGATGATCAGGCCCGTGCCGAGCACGCCCCGCCGGTCCAGCAGCGGGCCCGCGGCGTACCCCATCCAGCCCGCCTCCTCGCAGGCCGCCGCGACGAAGAACACCGCGAACAGCAGCGGTGCGGCCAGGAGCGGGGAGTGCTCGCCGCCGAGCGGGCCGCCCACCAGCAGCGCGAGCGCGTAGGCCGCCAGGTCGATGACGGGCGCCAGCAGGAACGCGGTGACCAGCCAGGGCGCCCGGCGCATGCCTCCTGCGGCGAACGTCGTGCGCAGCAGCCGGCGTACCGCACCCGCCCCCTCGCGCCGGTGCAGCAGGATCGCCGCGGCGATGAGGGGGCACGGGAACTGCAGCGCGCCCACCGGCAGGTTCATCGGGCTGCCGGGGAGGTCGCCGAGTAACGCCCCCGCCACCCAGAACGGGACCGAGAGTACGAACACCAGGGCGAAGAAGGGGATCACAGCGCTCGTCCTCATTTTGAGATATGAAATACAGTGTCTCAAACGAGAGGATAGCCATGCCGACCCCGACCCCGCGCACCCCCACCGGTCTCACCGGCCGCCGGCCACGACTGTCGGACGAGGAGACCGCGCGGCGCATGCTGCGGGCCGCGATCACCGCGGTCGCCCGCACCGGCCTGACGGTGAGCCTGGAGCACATCAGCTTCGAGGAGGTGATCCGCGAGGCCGGGGTCTCCCGCAGCGCCGCCTACCGCCGCTGGCCGTACAAAGACCTGTTCTTCAGCGACCTGCTGAAGGAGATCGCGGCGGCGGCGACCCCTGCCGCGATCTCGCGCGAGGGCACTGACGAGATGATCCGCCGCATCGTCCGCGACCGCCTCGACCGGCTGCGGACGCCGGAGCAGCGCCACCGCCTGATCATGGAGCTGATACGCGAAGGGGCGCGGCGCGACTTCCAGCGCATTCACGGCTCCACGGAGTGGCGCACGTACCTGGCGTTGCACGCCACGTTCCAGAGCCTGCCAGACGGCGAGCTGCGGGAGGAGGTCAGGAGCGTGCTCGCCCGGTCGGAGCACGGGTTCATCAGCGCCATCGCGGCCACGTACGAGCAGATGGCGACGCTCCTCGGCTACCGGATCAAGCCCGAGACGGGGGCCACGTACGAGACGGTCGCACTGCTGGCGAGCGCCACCCTGCGCGGGCTGGTCACCACGGCGCTCAGCACCCCGGACGTGGCCGACCGCCGCGTGACGGCGGCGCCCTTCGGCGACTCCGACCCGGCCCACTGGTCCCTGCCCGCCCTCGGCGTCGCCGCCACCCTCACCGCCTTCCTCGAACCCGACCCCGACGTCGAGTGGACCGAGGAACGCATCGCCGAGGTGACCCGCGCCCTGAGCTGACAAACGCCAGGATCACCGCCATGCCGGACAGGCACCATGGACCCATGACCCATCTGGTCCGCCCCGGCAGGTCGAGCCGGAGGCGGGCTGTTCGCCTTCCGGCAATCCGCCGAGAGCAGAACGCGATGGACTCCCGCGACGACGTGATGATCTGGTTGCCAGGGCCCGCAGATCAGACATCGGCAGATAAGGACAGAGTCCGTGGTCGCGGCGTCGTGGGGGCTGCGCGCGCCGATCCTCGTCGGCGTCCCGGTCCTGGCGGCGGCCGCCATCTGTTTCGTCACCATGCGCGGACACGGTGAGCCCGGCCAGGCTCAGGAGGGGTGACGGTTCCGCGCGGCGGGGTCGGCCAACGCCGGCCCCGGTCCGCCGGAGCAGTCGCCGCACGCTCGGGGTGTGAGCGGTCAGCTCTGCGCGCCGGCCCGCGCGTGCGCGTCGAGCAGGCGCGCCACCGCCTCGGTCACCTGCTTGGCGAACGGGATGTGCAGCCACTCATCCGGTACGTGGGCGTTCGAGTCGTTGCCGAGCGCACCCGTGACGACGAACTGCGCCCGCGGATACCGCCTGCCGAGCATCTCCATGAACGGGATCCCGCCGCCGATCCCCATGCTCTGGCACGGCCTGCCGAACACGTCATCGCCGACCTGCCGCAGCGCCGCCTCCAGCCAGGGGGCCGCCGTGGGCGCGTGCCAGCCGTTCAGGACCATGAACTCGCCGACCTCGATCTGCGCCCCGTACGGCACGTCGGTCGTGAGCACCCGCTCCAGCGCCGCCCGCGCCGCCTCGGCGTCGGCCGTGGGAGGCAGGCGGAAGCTCAGCCGTACGGAGGTCCAGGGCCGCAGCACCGCGCCCGCCACCGCCGGGTCAGGGAGCCCTGCGGCGCCGGTGATGGACAGGGTCGGCCGCCAGGTGTTGTTGAGCACGAGCTCCACCTCGTCATCGGAGACCCGCCGCACGCCCGGCAGCACCGGAAGCTTCGGCACGGCCACCTCGGGATGGCCCGCGACCAGCTCCGCCGCCTCCGCGCGCCGCTCGTCCGGGATGGGAACCACCATCTCGGGCACCTTGATCTCGCCGGTCTCCGGGTCCTCCAGGCGGTCGAGCAGCTGGCGCATGACCCGGAACGAGCTCGGCACGATGC
This sequence comes from Nonomuraea fastidiosa, assembly GCF_042751225.1. Classification (NCBI taxonomy): domain Bacteria; kingdom Bacillati; phylum Actinomycetota; class Actinomycetes; order Streptosporangiales; family Streptosporangiaceae; genus Nonomuraea; species Nonomuraea fastidiosa. Next base: position 2,543,026 of record NZ_CP170570.1, on the reverse strand, counting down.
CGCTGCCGAGCCCGGAGTGCACGCCCGTCTCCAGCAGGCGCACCGTCAGCGTCGCCTGCACCGCGCCGCGCAGGCTGGAGGTCAGCCACAGCCGCTCGTAGTCGCCGCCGCCCCCGTCCAGGCAGACCACCAGCGACACCTCGCCGAGCCGGTCGCCGAGATGCTCCAAGTACGCGGGCAGGTCAGGGCTGCCCGACTCCTCGCCGGTCTCCAGCAGCAGCACCGCACGGGCATGCTCGCCACCGGCCTCCTGTACGGCCTCCAGCGCGGTCGTGGCCGCGTAACCCGAGTATCCGTCGTCGGCGGCGCCCCGGCCGTAGAGCCGGTCGCCGCGGATCACCGGCTGCCACGGCCCCAGGCCCTCCGACCAGTCGCCGAGCGGCGGCTGCTTGTCGAGGTGCCCGTACAGCAGCACGGTCCCGGCGGTCGCCGCCGCGCCGGGCGTCGCGGGCACGTCCACGAACAGCAGCGGCGCCCGGCCGTCGAGCCGCACGACCTCGCACCGCGCACCCGGCAGCCCCCGCGCGGCTATCCAGCCGCGTACGTGCTCGACGGCGGCCCGCAGGTGCCCGTTCTCCTCCCAGGCGGCGTCGTAGGCGGCCGACACGGCGGGGATCTCGACCAGCCCGGAGAGGCTGGGCAGCACGTCCGCCGCCCACGCGTTGCTGATCGAATCGCGAAGTTTCTGGTGGTCCATTCCGCCATACTCTCGCAGCCGTGCCGTTCTCGGGTCTCGGGAATGATGCCTGCTGTGCCTGATCTGCTGTGGGAGGAGGTGAAGCCCTTCCTCGACCCCGCGCTCAACGGAACCCTGCCGGATGTGGTCGTGGAGGGGACGTCCTCGTGACCTCCTCCGCTCGATCGGCCGGCGTCTCGGCATGTCCGTCTGGATGAGCGCGGAGGGAACACCCGCCCATCCGGATCTCGGGTACGACGCAGACGCCGACTGCGTCGTCGTCTGGGCCGGTGCCCCGGCACTCACCGCCCGCCGGGAAGCCCTTCAGGACGTCGCGGAGGGCGGAGAGCGGGAGCAGAACGTCAGCACTTGACCGACGTGACCGACTTCTTCAGCTTTCGGCTCCTTCAGGGCGATGCCGAAGCTCACCGGCCCCGAGTAACACGTGACGCCGTCCCGGTTGATCCTGGAGCTGCCGGCGACCCGTACGTAGGCCAGCGAGAACGACCCGGCGGAGGAGGCGGCCACCGGCCGCGCGTCGAGGTGCGCCGTCGCAGGAGCGGCCCCGGCGAGCGCGCCGGCCGCCAGGGCCACGGCGACCGCCGTGGAGACGAGCGGGAACCGTGGCGTCCTGCGGGGGGCGGGGTCAGGAGCGGCAGTAGAGGTCGCGGGCCGGGAGCTCGCCCTTGGCCAGGAAGGCGACCGTGGCGCGGTCGGCGCAGGCCGAGCCGGTGCCGTACACGTAGTGGCCGCCCTGATCGGCGCCGACGAGGACGGCGCGGTGGCCGAGCGCCTTGCGCATGCCCTTCCCCGCCGCCCAGGGGGTGGCGTTGTCGCGGCGGTTCTGCAGGACCAGGACGTTCCGCGGGCCCCGCGAGGTGACCTTGACCGTCGGCTCGATCGGCTTCTCCGGCCAGAACGCGCACGCCCGGATGTTGCCCGGCATCCCCGCGCTCAAGGGGTACTTCGCGCGGGCGGTCTTGACGGCCTTGGCGTACGAGCCGACGTCCCGCGACCACGAGGTGTCCCCGCACAGCATGGCCAGGGCCATCGTGACCTGGTTGTCCTCCGGGACGCCCGGCGTGGCCGGGGTGCCGGCGAGCGCCTGCTGGAGCGCGGCGGCGCCCTCCTTCGACGGGGCCTTGCCCGCCGACAGATCGGACACCGCCTTCCAGATCCTGGTGAGCGGCGCGAGCGTCTCGTCGTGCAGCAGCATCTGGTACGTCACCGCGCGCAGCAGCCCCCCGCTGATGGTCACCTGCGTGCCCGGCACCGTGGCCGGCTTCCTGTCGAGGCGGTCGGCGAGCGCGATGAAGGTCTTGGTGACCTCGTCGGCGGTGCGGCCCAGGCCCAGCGTGGCGTGGTCGGCGGCGGCGATGCGGGCGGCGTCGGGGAAGCGGTCGTTCATGCCCTGGTTCCAGGTGTCGAGCATGCCCGACCAGATCTTGCGCGGGTCGACGTTGCCCTCCAGCACGATCCGGTCGGTGTGGCGGGGGTACATCGAGGCGTAGACCGCGCCGAGGTAGGTGCCGAAGGACTGCCCCCAGTACGAGATCTTCCGCACGCCGAGCGCCTGGCGGATGCGGTCAATGTCGCGGGCGGTGTTGGCGCTGGTGAAGTACCGGAGCTTGGGGGCGTTCGCGGCGCACTGCTCGGCCACCTTGCGGGCGGCGGCCACGCTCGGCTCGATCGCGCCGCCGGGCCCGGGATAGGGGAACAGGGTGGACAGGCTGTCGGCGCCGCTCAGCCCGCAGCTCATCGGGTTGCTGTGGCCGATCCCGCGAGGGTCGAACCCGATCAGGTCGTACGCGTCGAGCACCGGCTTCGGCAGCGTGTGAGCCATCTGGCCCGGCATGTCCAGGCCGGGCAGTCCGGGGCCGCCCGGGTTGAGCAGCAGGACGCCGCGCTTCTTGCCCGGCTTGGCGGTGGCGATCCTGGAGACGGCGATCGAGATCGTCTCACCGCCGGGACGCCGGTAGTCCAGCGGCACCTCGACCGTGCCGCAGGTCTGCCTCGGGTCGCGTTCCGCGCCCTGCGCGAGCGGCGGGCACTTCCCCCAGGTGATCGGCGTCGCGGCCTTGGCCGGCTGCGCGCCGACCAGCGTGCCCGCCGTCGCGATCGCGGCCAGGGCGCCGGCGATGGCGGTCCGTACGCGGATGGTGTCTCCCATGATCGTGCCTCCTGTGCTGTTCTCCGTTGTGCGGCTGACAGGAAAGTACGAGGTCAGAGGCACGTTCCGAATCACTGTGCTGCGGACAATCCGGGTAGCTCATTTGAGGGACAAACGCTGACGATCAGGGATCGATAGGCTCTGACCCATGTCGTGGGCCCGGGTCGCCGACCGCATACGAAGATCGCGCGACGCGTGGCGCTCATCCGGCGCCGCGATCTGGGACCCGGTGCTGGCCGCCGTGTTCACCGGGCTCGCGTTCGTGCCGCTGCTGGCGAACATGAGCGTCGATTTCGGCGACCTGCCCGAACGCCCCGAGGACGCGTTCGCGATCGTCCTGGCGCTCGCGCAGACGCTGCCGCTCGCCGTACGCACCCGGTGGCCCGCCGCCTGCCTGGCGATCATCGGCACGTCCTTCGCCCTGCACGAGGCGCTCGGCTACCCCATGCGGTTCAGCACCGTGACGGTGTACCTCGCGCTGTACTCGGCGGGCGCGCACCAGGAGCGGTTCCGCCGCGGTGTCGCCGTCGCGGCGTCGGCCGCGTACGTCCTATTGGTCGTGACGATGCTGCTGCTCGGCTCGCCCGCCGGGCCGAGCCAGTTCGTGGTGTTCTACGTTCTCTTCGCCGCCTGCTGGCTGGTCGGCGCCTTCGTCCGCGGGCAGCGCCGCCAGGAGGCCGAACGCCGCAGGCACGCCGCCGAGGCCGCGACCGCCGCGGAACGCGCGCGCATCGCCCGCGAGCTGCACGACGTGGTCACCCACCACGTCACCGGCATCGTCATCCAGGCCGACACCACCCAGTTCGTGGCCACGGAGCCGGACCGCGTGCGCGCGGCGCTGACGACCATCGGCGGCACCGGCCGCCGCGCCCTGGCCGAACTCCGCTACCTGCTCGACGTGCTTGAGGCCACCGGGGAGTCGGCAAGACCCGTCGCGGGCAGCCTGCGCGACCTGGTCGAGCAGGTACGCGGCGGCGGCCAGCCCGTCGAGCTCGTGGAGGACGGCGAGCTGCCCGCGCTCCCGGTCGCGGTGGGCCTGGCCGTGTACCGGGTGGTGCAAGAGGGCCTGACGAACGCCGTCAAATACGCAGAAGGCCGACCGACCACCGTACGGGTCGGCTGCCGGGACGATCGTGTGGAGGTCGAGGTGACGAACGCCCCCGCCGCGCAGCCCGCCGGCGCGAGAAGCGACCTGTCCGGCGGGCGCGGCCTGTCCGGGCTGCGCGCCCGGGTGAGCGCGCTGGGCGGCGAGCTGGCCGCGGGAAAGCAGCCGGACGGCGGTTTCCGCCTCCACGCGTCGATCCCCATGGACGGTGCCGCGTGACCATCCGCGTCATGATCTGCGAGGACCAGGAGATCGTCCGCGCCGGATACCAGATGGCGTTCGACGCCCAGCCGGACATGACCGTGGTCGGCGTGGCCGCCGACGGCCCGGCCGCGATCGAGGCGATCCACGAGCTGAAGCCCGACGTGGTCGTCATGGACATCCAGATGCCGCTGATGGACGGCATCGAGGTGACGCGGCGCATCGCCGGACCCGGCGCGGAGTCGCCGCCGAAGGTGCTGGTCGTGACCACGTTCAACGTCGACAAGTACGTCTACGAGGCCCTGCGCGCCGGCGCCAGCGGCTTCCTGCTCAAGGACGCGCCCCTGACGGAGCTGGTGAACGGCGTCCGCACCGTCGCCCGCGGCGAGGCCCTGCTGTCGCCCGCCGTCACCCGCAACCTCATCGGCCGCTACGCCGACCGCCTCCGCCCCGCCTCCCCGCAGCCGGCCGATGACCCGCTCGCCGTCCTCACGCCCCGCGAACGCGAGGTGCTCCGCCTGATCGCCCGCGGCCTGTCCAACCAGGAGATCGCCGAGGAGCTGGTCATCAGCTTCGAGACCGTCCGCACGTACGTCTCCCGCATCCTCACCAAACTGAACCTGCGCGACCGCGTCCAGGCCGTCGTCCTCGCCTACCGCACCGGCTTCGCCGACGACCGCTGAACCCGCCGCCGACCGGGCAGATGTGCCCTGACGTGCGGATGTAACCCTTCCGGGCGGTTCTCACCAAGCAGGGACGAACCGATGAAGGGAGCATGACCGGTGCGTCGTAAACAGCCGAAGATCGCCACAGATCCTGTGGCCTTCGAGGCCTTCTATCGGCGGCACGTCGATGCGGTCACCAGTTTCCTCGCGCGCCGCGTCGACGACCCGCACGACGTCGCCGACCTGGTCGCCGAGGTGTTCATGGCGGTGCTCGACTCGGCGCACACCTACCGGCCCGAGCTCGGCTCGGAGATCGCCTGGTTGTACGGGGTGGCCCGCAAGACGATCTCCGCCGAACGGCGCCGGCGGTACAAGCAGTACCAGCTGGCGGATCGGGAGGGCGGGCGGCGCCCGCTGGACTCCGACGACGTCGCCAGGCTGGTTGAGCGCATCGACGCCGAACGGGAGGCCCGGCAGGCGATCGAGGCGATGTCCGAGCTGCCGGAGGGGGAGCGCGCGGTACTGGAGCTGGTCGTCATGGACCAGCTCACGGTCACGGAGGCCGCGCTCGCCCTCGGCATCAGGCAGAGCGCCGCCAAGGTACGCCTGCATCGCGCCCGGCGGACACTGCGGAACCTGCCCTTCGTCATGAACGGAGTCCCAGGATGAGATTCGAGGAGCGCGTACTGATGGACCTCAAGGCCGAGATCGAAAGGCGCGCCGCCCGGCGGCGCCGCAACCGCCGCCTGTACGCGAGCGGAGCGGTGGCCGCCGTCGCCGCGGCCGTGGCGGTCGCGGTCCCCTCGCTGACCGTGGCGCCGGCGTACGCGGTGAGCACGAACGCCGACGGCACCGTCAGAGTGGAGATCAACGAATTCAAGGACGCGGACAAGCTGGAACGCGACCTGATGGCGAACAACGTCAGGGCCGACATCACCTACCTGCCGCCGGGGAAGCAGTGCAAGAGCGGCAGGGGGAAGACGTTCGGCGGCCGCCGCGCCATGGGCCCTGACGCCGACGCGGTGGCCCGCAGAGTTCGAGGCGGCGGGTTCGACATCGATCCCCGGCTCCTCGCCAACGACCAGACGCTGGTGCTGGAGTTCGCCGGGCACACGGAGAACATCGACGGCTTGGCGAAGGACGAGCCGCTGTACCGCCTGACGGCGAGCATCATCGTCGGCCCGGTGGCGCCGTGCGTCCCGATCGACGACCCGACGTACTACCGCCGCGTCCATGTCGACAACCCGACGGACTTCCCCACCCCGTAACCGGCGCCATCCGAGAGATCCAACGTGTCGATACTCAGACAATCCTGGATCACCGCCCTGGCCATGCTCCTGGGGGCGGTCCCCGCACACGCTGAACCCCGGTCCACCCCCGGCCACCAGCCCGAGAGCGTCACCCTGATCACCGGCGACCGCGTCGTGATCACCGGTGCCGCCCAGCACATCGAGCCCGGCCAAGGCAGACAGGTACGCTTCACCCGGCAGGTGATCGGCGGGCACGTGTTCGTGATCCCGTCCGATGCCCAGCCCCTGCTCGACCAGGGCCTGCTGGACAGGCGGCTGTTCGACGTCACGCAGCTTCTCGCCTGGCGGTACGACGACGCCGCCACGCCGGACATCCCCCTGATCATCCAGTCGGAGCAGGAGCCCGCCGGCGCCCGCGTCACCAGGAGCCTGCCCGGTCTCGGCATGAACGCGCTCAGCGTGCCGAAGGCGAGCGCCGCTCGTACCTGGAAGGACCTGACCGGCGGCCCCCGCGCGCTCCGCGCCACGAAAACCAGGTTGTGGCTGGACGGCCGCCGCACCTTCGATCTCGATCGCAGCGTCAAGCAGATCCGTGCGACGCAGGCGTGGGAACGCGGGCTGACGGGCAAGGGCGTCACGGTCGCCGTGCTCGACAGCGGCTACGACGCCGGCCACCCCGACCTGAAGGACGTCGTCGTCCAGGAGCGCAACTTCAGCGACGAGCCGGACATGCGCGACAACGTCGGCCACGGCACCCACGTCTCGTCCATCATCGCCGGGCGCGGCGAGAAGTACCGGGGCGTGGCTCCCGGCGTGAAGCTCGCGATCGGCAAGGTCGGCGGCAGCTACATCCGCGACTCCGCCATCCTCGCCGGCGTCGAGTGGGCCGCCACGGAGGTCAAGGCGGAAATCATCAACATGAGCCTGGGCGGCCCCGACGCACCTGAGCTCGACCCGCTCGAACAGGCGGTGAACACGCTGTCGGAGCAGACGGGGGCCTTATTCGTGGTGTCCGCGGGCAACCGCCATGACCTGCCCGTCTCCAGCCCGGGCAGCGCCGACGCGGCACTCACCGTCGGCGCCGTCGATCGGGACGACCGGGTGGCCGGGTTCTCCAGCAGGGGGCCGCGCGAGGGAGACCACGCCATCAAACCCGACATCACCGCGCCCGGTGCGGGCATCATGGCCGCGGCCGCCGAGGGCACCGCCGACGGGCCGTACGTCGCCTACAACGGCACCTCGATGGCGGCCCCGCACGTCGCGGGAGCCGCGGCCATCCTCGCCGAGCAGCACCCCGACTGGACCGGCGAGCGCCTCAAGTCCGCGCTGATCGGCAGCGCGCATCCCCTGGAGGGCGCGACCCCGTACGAGGAAGGCGCCGGGCGCGTGGACGTGGCACAGGCGATCGACCAGCAGGTCGTGGCCGATCAGCCGAACGTGTGGGCCGCCTTCCCCTGGACGGGATCCGAACGTACCCGCACCACGACCCTCACCTACGCCAACACCGGCGATACCCCCGTCACCCTCGACCTCGCCGCCGACGGAGACGTCCTGAAGCTGTCCACGCGCCGGCTCGACGTCCCGGCCAAGGGGACGGCGTCGGTCACGCTGACCATCGACGCCGCCGGCAAGGCGCCAGGCGACTACCCGGGGACCATCACCGCCACCTACGGCGACAAGGCGGTCCGCACGCTGGCGGGCGCGTACGTCGAGTCCGAGTCGTACGACGTCCGGCTCAGCGCGCACGGCAGGGAGGGCGACGTCGAGAACGTCTTCGTCCAGATCTATGACCCCGATACCGGAGAGACCCGGCAGCGGATCCTCGACAGCGCGACCAGCACGATCCGGGTGCCGAAGGGACACTGGAAGCTGTACGCCGAGATCCTCGACTCCACCGGCAAGATCACCCTCGCGCACCGCGATCTCCAGGTGGAGGCCGACCAGCAGGTGACCCTGGACGGCCGCCAGGCCGCGCAGGTCCGCTTCTCCATCGACGACCCGGCCGCCGCGCCCACCGACACCGTCAACTTCGAGCTCAGCGACGGCAAGTGGGCGATGATCTTCAGGATCGGGCTGGACGTCCGTACCGACCTCTTCGCCATCCCAGCCAAGGAGACCGGCCTGCACTACATGATCAGGAGCGTCTGGGACGGCACGGACTCCTCAGGGCGGCCGCACCTGTACGACCTGGTCGACCAGCGCACGGGCGGGATCCCCGACGACCCCGGCCTCCGGGCGAGCCGCGACGACCTCGCCGAGGTGACCGCCACCTACCGGGCTCCCGGCGTCGCGGCCAAGGGCCTGCCGTCCTTCGCGCCACGGGCCGATGACGGGTCCCCGACCATATACCAGCCGCTCCCGGCCGAGGTGAGCCTGCCGGGCAGCGCCACCTACCACCGCACGCCGGGCCTGGTCTGGGACAGCATGCTGCAGATCGGCGGCACGGTGGTGGCCGACGGCGGCAGGCTCATCGAGCGCGGGCACACCACGGAGACGTGGAACCCGGCGGTCACCGGGCCGTCCCTCGTCACCGCGACCCGTACCGGTGACGACCTCCACCTCAACGCCGGCCCGTTCTTCGCCGACGGCGTCGCCGGCCACGCCGGCGCGGACCGTGCGGCCACCGGCACCGCCACGCTGAGCAGCGGGGGACAGGTGCTCGGCCGGGCCGACCTGTCCGGCTGCGACATCTATGAACGCCCGACCTGCGTCCTCGACACCGTCCTGCCGCAGGACGCGGCCCGGTACACGCTGGCCGTGTCGATGGCCCGGCCGGACGCGGCGCTGTCCACGGCGGTGGAGGCCGTATGGGAGTTCGACTCGGCCCGCACCCCGGAGCGGCAGCCCCTGCCCCTGCCCGTGGTCCGGTACGCCCCGACCGGCCTCGACGACTCCAACCATGCCAAGACCGGCACCGTGACGGAGGTGCCCATGTGGGTGGAGCGCGCCACCGGGCCGGAGGTCAACAGCGTGCGGCTGGAGGTGTCCTTCGACGACGGGAAGACCTGGCAGCCGGCTCCGGTGACGGCCTCCGGCACCGGCTGGACGGGCGCCATCCAGAACCCGTCCGCACCGGGATTCGCCTCTCTCCGTGCCACCGTCACCGACGCGGACGGCGTTTCCCTCACCCAGACCATCACCCGCGCCTACGGCATCTCGTGACGCCGTCCGGGGCTCTCCGGCTCGGATCATCCCCGAGCCGGAGAGCCCCGCGGCGCTCCACGCGTGGATGATCTCCGCTGCGCGCCGGTGACCTGTCGACCAGGGAGGGTCGGCGATTCCCGCGAACGCTCGCTGCTTCGCGGGCTCAGGAGGCCGGATGCCCCTTCGGGCCGGGCGGCACGTCCGCGATGGGCGCCGCGTTCCGGCGGGCTCCCGTGGTCCCGGACATGACCTGCGCGTTCGTGGGCACATGAGTACATCAGGAGATCGGCGTCGCCGTATAAGGGGGAATGCGGACATGGCTGCGTCGGAGGCAGGCGCGTTCTATCAGGGACGGGCGGGGGCGGCGCCGCTCATAGGCGGCCGTAAACCGGTCGCGGCGGTGGTCGCGTTGTGGGTGTTCGTTCTGGTGCCGTTCGCGGCGCTGGTCGCCGCCGTGCCGGTGGCCTGGGGATGGGGCTTGAGCTGGACCGACGTGGTGATCGCCGGCGCGGCGTACGTCCTGACCGGGCTCGGCGTCACGGTGGGCTTCCACCGCTACCTCGCCCATGGCGCGTTCAAAGCACGGCGCTGGCTGCGGATCGCCCTGGCCGTGGCCGGGTCGCTCGCGGTGCAGGGCTCGGTCATCCAGTGGGTGGCCGACCACCGGCGCCATCACGCCTTCTCCGACCGTGACGGCGACCCGCACTCGCCCTGGCGCTACGGCCACAGCGTGCGCGGCCTGGCCAAGGGGTTGGTGTTCGCGCACGTCGGCTGGATGTTCGGACGCGACCTCACCAACCGGGAGCGTTTCGCCAAGGACCTGCTGAACGACGCCGGCATCGTCCGGGTCGAGCGGCTGTTCGGGCCGCTGGTGGCGGTCTCGATGCTGCTGCCGCCCGCCGTCGGCCTGCTGGTCACCGGCACCTGGGCGGGGGCGGTGACCGCGTTCTTCTGGGGCTCGCTGGTACGGCTCGCGCTGCTGCACCACGTCACCTGGTCGATCAACTCCGTCTGCCACGTCTTCGGCGAGCGGCCGCTGAAGACCCGCGCCGGGGACCGGGCGGCGAACTTCTGGCCGCTGGCGATCCTTTCGTTCGGTGAGAGCTGGCACAACGGCCACCACGCCGACCCCACCTGCGCCCGCCACGGCATGCTGCCCGGCCAGATCGACATCTCCGCCCGGCTGATCAGGTGGCTGGAGCGGCTGGGCTGGGTGCGCGACGTCCGCTGGCCGACCCCGTCCCGCCTGGCCGCCCGCCGCCGCGACCCCGGTCCGTGACGGCCCGGGCGTGACATGCTGTGACGCGCAGGCTCGCCATCGCCAATGGAGGCGGTGACGTTCGGCGCGAACCGCACCGCCCTGACGTTCGGACGCACCAAGATCAATCTGCACCAGGCCGGCGGCGAATTCGAGCCGAAGGTCCACCGGCCCAATCCGGGTAGCGCCGACCTCTGCCTGATCACCACGGATCCGCTGGAGCAGGTGATCGAGGAACTCGCGGCGCACGGCGTCCCGATCGAGGAGGGGCCGGTCGAACGCACCGGGGCGACCGGCCCCATCCGCAGCGTCTACATCCGCGACCCCGACCGGAACCTCGTCGAGATCAGCACCTACTCCTGATCGGCATCGCCGGCGAAGGAGCATGCGGCCAGGCCGGTGAACGTCCCCAAGGCGGAGCCGGCTTCGCGGGGACGGGCATCGAACGCGCCGCCGCCTCCGCGGAGACGGCCGTCGCGGCCGTGCACCGCAAGAGCATGACCTGCTCGAACTCGGCACGCAGATACGTGAACTCTTCGTGGAGCGACGGCATTTCGAGCGCGACCGTGTACTTCAACAACCACTGCACCTCAGGCAGAGCGCGAAGCTGCATTTCCGGGAGGCGGCGACCGCGAGGCCCGGCGGCCCGAAATCAACGATCACGCTCACCACCTGCGGGCCGGCACGATTTGGCCAGAAGGGGCCTACAGGACTAACAGGAATTCTGCCGGCCTGCTCTGTGGCCTTTCGGGGGATACGATGCGATTGGGGCCATGTCAAAGGGGGATCGTTGACTGAGTCGGAGCAGACGCAGCACGTCGTCATCGTCGACCTAGACCAATTACCTGATGCCCGTGCGCTGGCAAATGCTCACGGCGTCGAAGTGGAACAGGTGCCGCGCCTCGGCATCGAGCCCGTGGCCACCGTGACCCTGGTGCTGATGGGTACGGCGGCCGCGGTCGGCACGGTGGTTCACGTTCTGGAGCAGCGCAGAGGCGGCCAGGTCATCGACCTGCGACCGGAAGCGCCGAAGGCGTTCTACCGCACACCGGATGTGGTCTACGGAACCGTCGTCATCGTCTCGAAAGACGGCACGGTGACCGTAGAGGTCAAAGAGCCGGACGGCATGTTCGGCAAGGTGGTCTCCGGCCTCTCTGAGCTACTCGCCGGTGGCGATGAGAGCGTGGCTCAGATCACCCAAGCGGTCACCACGAAATTCGGCTCCGACGTAGAGGTGGATACGGTCCGCAGCCCGCGCCGGGGCGGTGAATCGTGAGCGCGGCGCATGACGAAGCGCGGCGCTTTGTCGAACAACTCCGAATGCAGAACCGGGCCGCACTCGGACTTCCTCCCACTACCGCGCATCCTGGTCAGGATGCGGTGAATGATGAGCTGTTCAATCGGTTTCTGCGTGAGAGCCTGATTCCTGAGGATGCTCGAAATCCAGAAATTCGGCGCCTGTGGGAGCAGGCGCGGGCACGAGACAGAGAAGAAGCCGGGACTGAGATGTTCGGGCAGATGCATGAGAACATCGAGAGGATCGCCGTTCGCAGCATCACTCGTGCCGACGGAGGGCCCATCGATTTCACCTCCCTCCGCCCGTTCGTCGCCGAGCTTCAGACAGGGCAGCTCAACGCCGTGAGCATGCGGGTGCCCGGCCGTCACGGTGCCTATCTGGTGCTTTTCGAGACGGAGATGAAACTCTTCGCCTCGAAGATCAGTAAAGCGATCGCGTGGGCCATACCCTGTTACCCCCACCCGGCACAAGAACACATGATCGCGTTCGAGTGGGGCACAGGTCCCATCGCCGAGCGGATCAAGGCCGACCCCGAGATCACCGTACGCTTCGCCGACATCGTCATCAGCTATGCCGCAACAGGCAGTGTCGCCGAGGCGGCCCATCATCTGATGCCGCCGGGCTATCTGACCCTCGCCTCGAACCTCCGTGATTCTTTGGAGTATTTCGTTCTGGGGCATGAGTACGGCCACATCCTGTGCGGCCACTTGGACACGGCCGCGACGCGCAAGGGGGTCTTGCCGGCCGAGGAAGCCGAGGTGCTCGCCTACTCCTGGCACATGGAGATGCAGGCCGACTGGCTCGGCATGGCTCTGGCCATCCACGCGCTCATGAACTACGAGAATCAAGATTTCGACCTGACTTTCGCAGGTATCAGCTTGTTCTTCGACGCTATGGACATCATGGACCGGGCGGTCGCTCTGCTTGAGACCGGCGATGAGGACGCCCGTCAGCTCGGGTCCCATCCTCCCTCCGATGTACGGAGGAAGTACCTGGCTGACTCCTTGCCGCAGGTGGTCGGAAACGATCCCTCCGATGCGGAAACCGTGACAAGGGCGTTGCACATGGCCGAAAGCCAGAGCGAGATCGTCCGCCTGCTGTGGGAGCGCACCCGGCCGATTCTCCTCGACCTGCGCCGGCAGGGGCTTTCAGCGGCCCATACCTGGCGCACCGTCCCGAAAGAGGGCGGTGCTAGGTCCTGGTGAAGAGACTTCGTCGAGCAGGTGGATGGGGCCCCTCACCGGCGAGCCCGGTATGGGCCCCTTGCCGTTCCGCACATGGTCCGGATCTTGGTTGGTGCGCTCCGAGCCGTTACCCGCAGAGCGCTCCTGCCGCTTGACGCCCGGGGCAACGGCTCTTTCGAGCTCGGCGATCGGCCGCGTTACCCGGCGAACCTGGTCGCCGAGTCGCGGATCACCAGTTCGGGCTCGGGGTCGGTGATGACGCCGCCGGCGCTCGGCCGTCCCGCGATCAGGTCGTACAGCGCCTCGACGCCGGCCCGGCCGAGCTGGTACATGGGCATCCTGACCGCGGTGACGGCAGGGCGCAGGTGCTGCATCAGGTCGACGTCGTGAATGCCGACCACGGACAGCCGGTCGGGGATGGCGATGCCGAGGTCGTGGGCGGCGGCCAGGACGCCGACCGCGCTCATGATGTTGTTGACGACGATGGCGGTCGGCGCCGTGGCCGCCTGCATGGCCTGCCGGAGCCCGTCGGCGCCGGCCTGCTCGCCGAAGCCGGTGTCCAGGTGCGGGGCGGGGGCTAGGCCTGAGGCGTCCATCGCCTGCTTGTAGCCCAGGTAGCGCTGCTGGGAGAGGTATCCCGTACCGCCGACGAAGACGATGTGGCGATGGCCGAGGTTGATCAGGAACCGCGTCGCGATCTCGCCCGCGCGGAGGTCGTCCACATCGATCCAGGGGTGGTCCAGTGCGTGTTCCAGGACGAGGATCGGCTTGGGATGGGAACGGAGCTCGGCCTTCACGTCGTCGTCGAGCAGCCCTTCGCCGCGGATCAGGATGCCGTCGACCGTGCCCTGGCTGAGCAGCCGGGTCAGGAACCGGCTGCCTGAGCGCATCGTGTCGGCATCGCCCAGCAGGACCGTGGCGCCGTGCTCCGCCGCCGCCTCGTAGACCCCGCGCCGCAGCGGCCCGTAGACCGGGTTGTCGACCTTGTTGAGGATCATCGCGATCATGTCGGTCCGGTTGCGCCGCAGCGAGCGGGCCGTCTGGTTCGGCTGGTAGCCCAGCTGCTGCATCGCCTCGAGCACCCGGGCGCGGGTGGATTCCTTCATCCGGGTGTGGCTCGTGCCGTTGACCACCGCCGACACCACGGCGAGCGACACGCCGGCCGCCCGTGCGACGTCACGTTGCGTCACCAAATTGAAAGCCTCCTCGGTCCTTGACGCAACGTCTCACCATCCCTATTTTGAATTAACGTTGCGTCAACAAGGAGTATATATGACATCTACACGTCGTACCGTCCTCCTGCGGTCCTCATGGGCGACGGTGAACATCGGCGACGTGGCTCACTCCCCTGGCGTGGTGCGGGCGTTTCAGCGGTTCGCCCCCGAGGTCGAGGTCGTCCTCTGGCCGGTGCGGCTGGAAGAGCGCGAACGGTCCATGCTGCGGCACGCGTTCCCCGGCCTGCGCATCGTCGATGGCACCCTCGGCGCGGACGGGCCGAGCACCCCGGAGCTGGCCGCCGCGATCGACGGCGCGGACGTCCTGATGCACGGATCGGGTGCCGACGCCTTCCAGGGCAGTGAGATCGACTGGTGGCGCGAGCACGTGGGCCGCCCGTACGGATATTTCGGGATCACTGTGGACCCGCTCTGCCCGCCGACCACGGCGACGCTGCCGGAGCTGGCCCAGATGGTCGAGCTGCTCCCGCCGTCCTACATCCAGGACGACGTCAAGGACCGTTTCGACGGCGCCGACTTCGTGTACTGCCGGGAAACGCTGACTCTGGCCACCCTGCGCGGCCAGAAGATCACCGGGCCCGACCTCGCCTTCGGCCCTGACGGCACGTTCGCGTTCGACCACACCGACGCCGTCGCCGCCGCCCGCCTGCTGGAGGATTTCGGCCTGCGACCCGGCCGGTTCGCCTGCTTCGTCCCGCGGCTGCGCTACGCCCCGTACGCGAAGATCTACGGCACCGAGCCGACCCGCGAGCAGATGCGGCGCGACGCGGTCAACCGGGCCACCGCGACGCACGACCTGGCGGTGCTGGCGGCGGCGATCGAGACCTGGGTGCGCGTCAGCGGCCTGCCCGCCGTCGTGGTGCCCGAGATGAGCTACGCCGTCGAGCTCGCGCACGCACAGCTTCCCCAGCTCCTCAGCCCGCAGACGCTCGATCAGGTCCGGCTCCTCGACCGGTACTGGCCGCTCGAGGAGGCGACCGGGGTCTACGCCGCCTCGTCGCTGGTGGTCAGCATGGAGTGCCATTCGCCGATCATGGCCGTACGGCATGCGATCCCGGCCATCTACCTCCGGCAGCCGACCGAGACCACGAAGTCGCAGATGTTCGCCGACCTCGGCGCCCCGGACATGGTGATCGAGCTCGACCATCGTGCCGCGGCGGCGGTCGTCGCGGCGGTCACCGAGATCGCCACCGACCCGGCGCCCGCGGCCGCCCGGAGCAGGAGGGTCGCGGGCAACGCCGACGACCGGCTGCGGGCGGCGGTGGAGGCCTGCGCGGCGGGCCGGCCCTATCGGCGGGGACCTGCGATGCGTAGCCTGCGCGACCGCTGGCGGCGCGACCGGGTCCTGCTGCTGCTCGCGCTTCCCGGGGTCACGGCGCTGCTGCTGTTCCACTACCTGCCGCTCGGCGGGCACATCATCGCCTTCCAGGACTTCCAGCCGTTCCTCGGCGTCTGGCACAGCCCGTACGTCGGGTTCGACAACTTCGAGCCGGTGTTCACCGGCGACCCGGTCTTCCTCAACGCGCTCGTCAACACGGTGATCATCACGCTGATCCAGGTGATCTTCGTGTTCCCGCTGCCGATCTGCCTCGCGTTGATCCTCAACGCGACGATCAGCGAACGGCTCAAGCGCCTCGCCCAGTCGATCCTCTACATGCCGCACTTCCTGTCCTGGGTGATCGTGGTCGCCCTGTTCCAGCAGATGTTCGGCAACGGCGGGATGCTCAACGCCTGGCTGCGCTCGGCGGACCTCGCCACATTCCAGATCATCGGCGTGCCCGAGCTGTTCAAGCTCATGATCACATCGCAGGTGATCTGGAAGGACACCGGCTGGTCGACGATCATCTTCCTCGCCGCGCTGTCCCGGGTGGATCCGGCGCAGATGGAGGCTGCGGTGGTGGACGGCGCATCGGCGGCGCGCCGCCTGTGGCACGTGACCCTGCCCGCCATCCGCCCGGTGATCGTCCTGCTGCTGATTCTGCGGCTCGGCGACTCGCTGTCCGTCGGGTTCGAGCAGATCATCCTGCAGCAGGCACAGGTCGGCGCCGGCGCCGGCGAAGTGCTCGACACGTACGTCTACAACCACGGCATCGTCGGCGGCGACTGGGGCACTGCGGCCGCGGTGGGGCTCATCAAGGGCATCGTCGGCGTCGCGCTCGTGCTCGGCGCCAACAGATTGGCCCACGCCCTGGGCGAGCAGGGGGTGTACGCCAAATGACGAGCCGACCCGCGGCGGCCGCGGCGCCCGTGGCGCGCCGCGCCGCACGCACCAGGCCACGTTCGGGCCGCGGTGAGCGTCCGGTCTGGATGGGCGAGCCGAGCAAGCTGGGGGTCGGCGCGCGGGGACTCGTGCTCGGCCTGGGCTGCCTGGCGGTCCTGGTGCCGTTCTGGGCGGTGCTCGTGACCAGCATCGCCTCCCCGGAGGAGGTCAACAAGGCGGGCGGCTTCGTGCTGTGGACGAACGAACCGACGCTGGACGCCTACCGGGCCGTCCTGTCCGGCGGCATCGTCACCCGCGCGCTGCTGGTGAGCGCCGGCATCACCGTGGTCGGCACGGCGCTCAGCCTCGTCGCCACGATCGCTCTGGCGTACGCGCTGTCGCGGCCGGGTTCGCTGCTGCACAAGCCGGTCCTGCTGATGACGCTCTTCACCCTGCTGTTCAACCCGGGCATCATCCCGATGTACCTGACGGTCAAGCAGCTCGGCCTGCTGGACAGCTACTGGGCACTGATCCTGCCGGTGCTGGTGAACGCGTTCAACGTCATCGTCATGCGCGCGTTCTTCCAGGAGATCCCGCGCGAGCTGAGGGAGAGCGCCCACATCGACGGCGCGGGGGAGCTGCGCATCCTGCTGCGGATCGTGCTGCCGCTGTCGAAGGCGGTCGTCTCCGTGATCGGGCTGTTCTACGCGGTGGCGTACTGGAACGCCTTCTTCTCCGCGATGCTGTACCTCCAGTCACCGGAGAAGTGGCCGCTGCAACTGGTGCTGCGCACCTACGTCGTCAACAACACCCCGATCGGGGCCGACCAGCTCAGCTCGAGCCTGGAGAACCTGCCGCCGCAGATCTCCGTCCAGATGGCGATCCTCGTCATCTCCGTCCTGCCCATCCTGCTCATCTACCCCTTCATCCAGAAGCACTTCGCCAAGGGACTCATGGTCGGCGCCGTCAAGGGCTGACCGCTCGTCCACGCAATGTGGAAAGGAGACGACGTGGCACCCACCTTCAGCCGCCGCCACGTCCTGGCACTCGGCGCGGCGGCGGGGCTGGCCCCGCTGCTCGGGGCCTGCGGTGACGGCGGCCCGAGCGCGCCGAACGGCTCATCAGGGCCGGTCAAGCCGCCTACCTACAAGCCCGTCACCGTGGCCGAGCCCGACCTGGCCGCCAAGCCGGCCGGTGTGTCGCCGGGCTACTTCACCTACCCGTCCGGCGCCGGCGCCGCAGCGCAACCGGTGCAGGGCGCACCCGTCACGGCACTGACGTACACCTATGACCCGATCGCCCCCGCGCTCGACGCGAACCCCTACTGGCAGAACCTCAACAGGCAGATCGGCACCGAGCTGAAGATCACATACGTCGCCTCGGCCGATTACAAGAGCAAGGTCGCCACGACCATCGCCGGTGGCGATCTGCCGGACATCGTGGCCATCCAGGGCGTCTTCCAGCAGATGCCGGCCATGCTGAAGGCGACGTTCACCGACCTCACCGAGTACCTGTCAGGGGATGCGGTCCTCGCGTACCCGAACCTCGCCGCCCTCCCCACGGACGCCTGGCGCGCCACCATTTACGACCAGCGGATCTGGGGCGTCCCCGTGCCGCGGGCGCGGATCGGGACCGTGCTGTACACCAGGGCCGACCTGCTGGCCAAGGCGGGACTCAGCCTTCAGCCCGAGTCGTGGGACGAGTTCAAGGAGATGGCGCGGGCGCTGACCGACGAGCGGGCCGGCCGGTGGGCGTTCGGGCAGATCCCGTTCACCACGATCCTCGAGATGAACGGGATCACCGGCAACTGGCCCGGCGGCGCCGGCGTCTGGCAGGCGGAAGGCGGCGTCTTCACCCACTCGGGGACGACACCGCAGTTCATGCAGGCACTCGCGGACACCGTCGAGCTGGTGAAGTCGGGGGTGATCCACCCCGACCACGCGGGCGTGCCCAACACCAAGCGCAACGCGTGGATGCTGGCCGGCACGACCGCGTTCACGATCGGCGGATACGCCGGGTGGGGCAAGTTCTACGGCCAGGCCAAGGACGTGCCCGGCTTCCGCCTGACCGGCATGCTCTCGCCCACCCGCGACGGCAAGGGGCAGCGGGTACGCACACCAGGCCCAACCCTGTCGAGCTTCACCGCCATCGCCAAGACCGGCGACGCCGATCGGATCAAGCAGATACTCAAGGTCCTCGACTGGCTGTGCTCGCCCTTCGGCAGCAGCGAGTACCTGGCACTCCGGTACGGCGTCGAGGGCGAGACGTTCACCCGCGACGGCTCCGACCCGGTACTCACCGAGGCCGGGCGCAGCCAGGTGTTCCTGCCGGTGCGGTACATCGCCGAGGCCTCGCCCGTCATCTACGAGCCGGGCAACCGCCAGGCCGTCAAGGACCAGCACGACCACCAGGTCGCCGGCGTCCCACTCGCCGTTGCGGACCCGACGCTCGGGCTGTACTCGGAGACCGCCGCCAGCAAGGCGGCCAGCGAGCAGCAGGAGCTGGACGCGGTGCTGCTGGAGATCCAGCTCGGGAACAAGCCCGTCTCCGCGTGGCAGCCGGCCATCAAGAAGTTCATGGACCGGGTGGGCAACAAGATCAAGGCCGAGTACGAGGAACAGGCGGGTGATTGACCGTGGCTCTCAAGGGGTGGACGGGCAGGTTATGCGCGGCGGTCGCGCCGGCTCTGGTGGCGGCGCTGCTCGTGCCGGCCGGTGCAGCGGCCGCCGACATGTCGGATCTCGGCAGGCTGCTCGACCTGACCCGCCCGGGGCTCGGCGCGGTGGCGGCCGAGCTGGCCGCCGGTGACGAGGAAGGCGCCGCGAGCGAGCTCAAGGCGTATTACGCGGGCCGCACCGACGTGCACTACCCGGCTCCGGCCGCGGGCCTGGGCGGCGGCGACGCCACCGCCGACGAGATCGCGGCGGGAATCTTCCGGTTCGGCTCCCAGACCAGGAACTTCTACGACAGCGCCGAGCAGCGGATCGACATCGACTGGCAGGACCTCTGGGGCGGGACGCAGGCCGCCCCGGGCGGCGCGCAGACGCTGATGAGCGACTTCACGTTCATGCCCAAACTGACCTACGCGTACGTGTCCGAGAGCGACCCGGCCAAGCGCGCGGCGTACGCGAAGGCGTGGATGGACATCTCGCTGGACTTCTTCGCCGACAACCAGAGCTGGCCGAAGGGCCGCAACCTGTCGGCGGCCAAGCGGCTCGCCCAGATGGTCAGCGGGTTCTCCGTGTTCAGGGCCGATCCCGGCATCGACTCCGGTGATCTCGTGACGTACCTGACCGGCGTGCACGTCACGACGAACTTCCTCGCCGGCGTGATGCAGGAGCACGTCGGCAACAACTGGTACATGTCGATGGCCCGCTCCGTCCACGCGGCGGCGGTGTACCTGCCCGAGTTCTCGGCGGCGTCCGGCTGGGAGTGGTTCGCGGTGCGCTCGGCCGAGCGGTTCCTGCGCGCGTTCCTGAAGGGCGACGGCGTGTACCGCGAGCCGGCCTTCAACTATCAGGCGTACGTGGCGGACCTCCTCAACTCCGTCATCGCGGTCGCGGAGCTCAACGGGCGGAACGTTCCCGAATACCTCGTCCAGGCGGCGGACTGGATCGCGGACTCGCTGTTCGCGACCCGCCAGCCGAACCTCGAACCCGCGGCGATCGGCGACACGCCGAACACCACCGCGGGCACGTCGGCCATCCGCAGGAGCGGCGTGCGCAACTCCTGGCCCGACTTCACCTGGGTCGCCTCGGGCCGGACGCAGGGGAGCGAGCCGACGCTGTCGTCCACGGTGTTCCCGATCAGCTTCGCGGTGCAGCGTTCCGGATGGGACGCCGACGCCCGGTACATGCTGATCAACAACCAGCATTCCAGCTACACCGCCTCGCATCGGCATCCTGACGACCTCAGCCTGGTGATGGCCGCGTACGGGCGTCCGCTGATCGTCGACTCCGGGGTGGGGGACTACAGCGCCACTCCGACGAACGAATGGATGCGCCGCCAGACCGAGGCGCACAATACCATCGAGGTCGATGGAGAGCCGCAGGCCAAAGGCGTCCCCCGCACGACGTCGCTGTGGCGCTCGAACGCGGGCCTCGACATCTACCGCGGTGCGGCGATGGGGTACCGGCCGGTCGAGCACGATCGTGCGGTCTACTTCGTCAAGCCCGGCTTCTGGGTGGTCTCCGACTCCCTCACCGGCGACACCGCCAGGCACGCCTACCGGCAGCTCTGGCACTTCCCCGGCGATCCGGTGACCGTCGATCCGTCGACGAAGATCGCCACGGTCGGGTTCGACACCGTGCCGGGGGCCGCGCCCGTCGCCGGCGTGCGGCTCATCCCGGTGGCGACGTCCGGCGCCGCGGTGACCCCCAGGATCAGCAAGAACGGCGCGGTGCGCGTCGGCGACCGGGTGCTCACCAACGTCGACTACCTGTCGTACGACTGGTCCACCACTGGTGCGACGGGACTGGACACGGTCGTGGTCCCCGGCCCGGCCGGCGCGGCGCCCTCGGTGACGGCAAGACGCATCGCCATGTCCGGGGTGCCTCACTCCGTGGCGACGGCGCTGGAGATCGGCCTGCCGGGCGCGACCGGGCGCTTCTACCTGTCGCGGGAGGCGACTCCCTCGTCGAGGACGTTCGGGGCCGCCACGACCGACGGCGAGACCGCGTACCTCGAGCGCGCCTCGGGCGGCGGGCTCACCAGGTACGCGCTGACGAGGGGGACGTCGCTGACCGACGCGGGCGACACCGTCATCAGCGCGTCCGCGCCGGTGTCCGACATCAGTGTGGAACTGCGCGGCACGACCGCCCGGATCTCGCTCGGCGACCCGTACACCGGCACGCTCTCCATCCACGCGCCGGACGCGACCGCGGTGACGGTGAACGACGCCTCTGTCGCCTTCACCCGCACCGGCGACCTGGTCACCGTGTCACGTCAGGAACGCTTCGCCCCGGCACCCGTGCTCGGTGAGGAGTTCGACGACGCCGGCCTGGACCGCACCGTTCACGACTTCAGCGAATCCTTCGGCGGCTGGCGGCCGGTCCAGGGGACCTGGGTGGTGACCGGCGGGCAGCTCGCCCAAACCTCGACCGCGGACATGGTGTCGTTCGCGGCGCTGCACGACGTACCCGACGACGTGGTCATGTCCGCGGACATCGTCCCCGGGCCGCGCGGCCAGACGACCTCCCGTACCGGTCTCGCGTTCCGCTACCACGATTCCCGCAACTACTACCGGGCAGAAGTGCTCAACTCCACGTCGGGAGCGACACTGAAGCTCGTCAAGATCTACGACGCGCAGACCACGGTTCTCGCGGAGACCGAACTGCCGATCAGCGCCAACGTCCCGCACAAGCTGGTCGTCTCCGCGATCGGGAAGCACCTGAGCGCCAAAGTCGGCGATACGTCGATCACCGCGGAGGACACGCAACTGCCGACGGGCGGCGCCGCCGCCTACACGCACCGGCGGGCCGCGTCCTTCGACGACATCGTGATCAGGGAAGGCATCGATCAGGCCAATTGGCGGGGGATCACCGGATCCGTGTCCGTCGCCTCGGGCGCACTGCGCCTCACGCCGCCCGCCGGGGGTGGCCGGGCGCACGTCCTGGCCGACTCGACCCTGCCGAAACGCTTCTCCGACACGTGCGACTACGCCGTGGAGACCACGCTCACGCTCGAGGGATCGGCCGGCAACGCGGGAATCTCGCTGCGCGACAGCACGGACGCGTACGGGTACCGGATCCATGTCGGTAAGACCGGTGACGGAGACCGGTACGCGAGCATCATCCGCGAAGCCCACGCCTCGGGCCCCTTCATCGTGGCCAAGGCGGACATCACCGACCCGCTGACGGGTCCCGTACGGCTGGGCGCGGCGATCCACGGCGACCGCCTCACCGTGACGTTGAACGGCACGCAGATCCTGAAGGGCCGCGACACCGTCGTACGCAGCGGCGGCGTCGGGCTCTACGCCTCCACGCAGACCTCGTTCGAGAACGTCACCGTCGCCGGCTCCTGCGGAGGGCGGTAGCGATCACGCCGTCCTGACCTGCGGACGTACAGGAGGGAGGTCGGCGCGGGCCACGCGCTCGAAAGCGTCCGCAGGTCGCGCCCGGTATCAATGGTGCCCATGACTGCCTTCTTGGGCATATCCCTCCTCCTGCTGTCTCTAGGCTGGCCCCTGGTCGCGCTCGTCGCGGCGGGGCTGGCCGTCCACATTGCCGTCAGTGCGCTGAAGAGACGCCGGCGGCGAGCGTGGACGGTGTGGATCGAGGGCAGCGTCACGGTGGCCTGCGCCGCGGTGGCGATCTATGGGGCCGGATTCTTCTACGGCGGCTTCTTCTAGAAGGATCCGGAGGATCCATGCATGTCCCGTGGGTACGCCTACTCGGATGCCCTTCCGGATGACCACAGCCTGTGGCCACTGAGCGACCCGTGGTGCACATCCGGCGACCAGGTCGTCGATCTGGTCCCGGCCTTCGTCAATCCCGCCCTGTACGTCGCCATCGGTCTGTCCGTGGCGTGCGCCATCGCCGCACGGCGGTGTAACCGCTCCTTCGCGGAGCTTTCCCGCGACCCGGCGGCCCGCGTTAGCACGCCGATGCGGGGCTCATGACGTCTCTCGTGGCTGACGCGTCGAGTTTCATCTTTCCGACACCATGTTGGTATCTTGTCGACGGCGCGTCGGTAACTAAGGCGTCGGTTCCGTGAAATCCCCTTTCCCGTCAAGGAGTGCCATGTTCCTGGCCTGGCGCGAGCTGGTCTTCGCCCGCGCACGTTTCGGCCTGATGGGCGGAGTCGTCGCCCTCATCGCAATCCTCGTCGTCCTGCTGTCCGGCCTCTCCTCGGGGCTCGTCAACGACGGCGTCTCCGGGCTCCAACGGCTGCCCGTCACCGCGTTCGCCTTCGCCGAGGGCACCAAGACCGACTCCGCCTTCTCCCGCAGCACCGTCGACGTGAGCAAGGCCGAGACATGGAAGGGCCGCGACGACGTCGGCGACGCCGCGCCGTTCGGCGTCATGCTGGTCAACGCCAAGGCCACGACGCGAGCCGGCACCGAGGTGCCGATCGACCTGGCGCTGTTCGGCGTCGAGCCCGGTTCGTTTCTCACGCCGCCCGTCTCCGACGGCGCCGGGCTGGGCGACCTCGACGGGATCGTGGTCAGCCAGACCGTCCTGGACGAGGGCCTGGCGATCGGCGACACCGTCGTCATCGACCGCCTGGGCACACAGCTCAAGATCGTCGGAACCACCGGCGACCAGCGCACGTTCGGGCACGTCGATGTGGCGTACCTGCCGTTGCGCTCCTGGCAGCAGGTGCACGCCGGCGCCGGCCCGGGTGACGAGGTGCGTGCGGAAGCGTACGAAGAAGCCACGGCCATCGCCCTGCGCGCACGGGACGGTGACGAGATCGACCTGGCCGGGGGCGACGCCGCGGCGGGCACCGCGAGCATGACGCTCGAAGAGTCCTTCGGAGCCTCGCCCGGCTACACCGCCGAGATCTCCACGCTCACGCTCATCCAGGTCTTCCTGTACGCCATCTCCGCGCTCGTCGTCGGGACGTTCTTCACCGTGTGGACGATCCAGCGCAAGCACGAGCTCGCCGTCGTACGGGCCATGGGCGCCTCCACCGGCTACCTCATGCGGGACACGATGATCCAGGCGGCCGTCATCCTGACCGTGTCCACCGCCGTGGGCTTCCTGATAGGGGTCGGCGGCGGCGCGATGCTCACCACCACGCCCATGCCGTTCGCCCTGGAGGCGGGCCCGCTCGTCCTCGCCGCCCTGATCCTCGTCGGCCTCGGCCTCGCCGGTGCCGCGGCGGCCGTGGGCCGCATCGTCCGCGTCGACCCGCTCGTAGCCCTGGGAGGGCAGCGATGACCACTCGTTCCAGGTCCCAGCGTCCGGACTCCCGCCTGGCCGGTGCCCAAGAGCGCGGCGGCCTGCTGATGGAGGGCGTCACCCTGTCACTCGGCGACGGCGACGCCACGGTCACCGCGCTCGATGACGTCAACCTCGACGTGGCGGCCGGCGAGTTCGTCGCCATCGTGGGGCCGTCAGGAGCCGGCAAGTCGAGCCTGCTCGCCGTCGCCGGCGCGCTCACCACACCCGACACCGGCAGGGTTCTGATCGACGGCGTCGACATCACCAAGGCGAGCTCGCGAGAGAAGGCGCACCACCGGCGCGAACGGATCGGGTTCGTCTTCCAGTCCGGCAACCTCATCCCGGCACTCACCGCGCTCGACCAGCTCCGCTTCGCGCTCGACATAGCGGGCAAGCGCGCAGGCGGCGGTCACGATCCGCGAGAGCTGCTCGACCGGGTCGGGATGGGACACCGCGCCGGGCACCGCCCCCACCAGCTGTCCGGTGGCGAGCGGCAGCGCGTGGGAATCGCCCGCGCGCTGGTCACCCGCCCGGCCGTGCTGCTGGTGGACGAGCCGACCGCCGCGCTCGACCGTGCCCGCAGCGACGATATCGTGAAGCTGCTGGCGCATGAGGCGCACGAGTTCGCCGTCGCGACGATCATGGTCACTCACGATCACGAGGTGCTCGACCACTGCGATCGCGTCCTGTCGATGGTGGATGGAAGACTGTCGGAGTAGGCCGACCATGGGGGAGGGCAGGTGCCGCGCATTCAAGCCCCTACTGTCGCCGAGCATCGGGCCGCCCAGCGCCGGGCGCTGCTCGACGCGGCCAGGGAGATCCTCGCGGAGACCGGCCGGCCACCGACGCTGGCCAGGGTCGCCGAGCGCGCCGGGCTTGCCAGGTCCAGCCTCTACCAGTACTTCCGGTCGTCGGGAGACCTGCTCAACGCGGTCGTGGAAGACGTCTTCCCCCGCTGGTCGGCGAGGGTGGCAGCGGCGATGGACGCCGCGGCCACCCCTGCCGACCGCGTACTCGCCTACGTGCTGACCAACTTCGAGCTCATCGCCGAGGGCGAACACGCGCTGGCCACCGTCCTCGCCGAGGTCGTGCCGGGCGACACCGTCGCCGAGCAGACCCGTGCCATGCACGCGCAGCTCTTGGAGCCCCTCGTGGAGACGCTGCGCCTCCTCGGAGTTCCCGCGGTGCCGGAGACGGCGGAGATGATCAACGCCATCGTGTTCACCGGGTCCCGGCTGATCGAGTCCGGCACCGACCTGCACACCGTCTGGGAGTCGGCACGGGGCCTGCTGGAGCCGTTCGTCCGCGCCTCGGAGCAGACGACGCCCTGAGCGCCTGAGGGTTTGCCGACGCTATGTCGGTAAAATGGCGGCACCGGCAGGCTCGATCCTCGGAGGAACACCATGTACGTCGTGCACAACCGCATCGAAGTCGCTCCCGAACAGGCCGCCTCCTTCGAGGAGACCTTCAGCGCCAGCATGCGCGCGACGCTCGCCGGGGTGCCCGGCCTGCGGCGCAGCCTGCTGATGCGCCCGGCCAAGCCCGGTGACCCGTACGTGTCGACCATGGAGTTCGACTCGGCCGAGGATTTCCGCGCCTGGATGAAGTCCGACTCCTTCAAGGCCGCGCACGCCAACGCCGACGCGCCCGGCATGCAGGCCCCCTCGGCGATCGAGCTCTTCGACGTCCTGGAGGACTTCTCCGCCACGCCTTGACGGCTTCATCGCGGCCGCCCTACCCGGAAGCGACGAGACCGGGTGCGTCCCAGCTCGCCGGCGCAGCAGAGTCGCGATCACTTCGATCGTGGTCGCGGAGCCGGCCGCGATGACGTCCTCGTTCTTGACGTGCACCCCCGTGGGCGCGGAAAATTCAGGACTTCTCCAATCCGCCGGGGTGTACGTGGGCGCTCGCGGCACGCGTGGTGCTCTATAGGAGGAATTCCGGTGGTATCCGTCAGGGATCCAAGTCGCCTTCGACTGCACTTCATCTGAGCGTGTCGGCCGCTTCTGATGCGAGGTGCTGGGGTACGTCCCGCCGGAACCGCCTGAGGGCATCGCCACTTGGGACGACTACAGCCGCAGCCTGCCGCCCGAGCAGCGGGACTCCTGGTTCGCATGCAGCGACCACACGGGTGCCGGTCCGCGGCTGTACTTCCAGCGCGTCCCTGCCCGGACGAGGTGACGGCATGCAGTGCGACGACCCGGACGAGCTCGTGGAGATAGACGAGAGCGTCAGCTCGGCCTTGGCGCTGATCGGCCGCGTCACGGGAACGGACGTCGCCGCCGACTGGTTCCAGGCGCGGCACTCCCGCGTCGAGCCCGCTCCTTGACCCTTCGGTCCGGCCGTGGCTCAGAGCCTGCGGGCGGTGATGTCGCCGTTGGACGTGGTGGTGTGGATGGCCGGCTCGGCGGTGCCGGTGTTCTTGAGGGCGTTGGTGATGCGGCCGTGGGTGGTGCCGGCGTTCAGGGAAGCCGAGGCACCGGCGGCGGTGACGGAGACGTCGCCGGACTGCGGGGCGAGCACGAGCGTGCCGACCGCAGCACTCATCGGAGCCATCGTCGGAGAGACGACGGGCATTCTGGTCGCCATCGACGGAGCAAGCGTCTCTCAGTGCTGCATGGCGGGCGCAGGGGCCTTCGCCGGCAGCCTGGCCCTGATCCTTGGGGTGCTCCACGCGCCAAGCTGCTGTGATGACTGGGGGACAGGTTTCCCGGTCCGGGTTCCCGGCGACTGGGGGACCTGTCCCGAGTGGAGTCGTGGAGAGGCGGCATCGAGGCACGCCTGCTAGCAGATCCGTTAGCGAACACCCTCGGACGAAGATCGTTCCGAGGGCGTTTCGGCTGGTAGGGCACCCGGGGCTCGAACCCGGAACCTGCGGATTATCAGCTCGGCCGATCATGGTTCCAGACAGTTCATTGCAGGTCAGGACGCATGCACGGTCCCCCTTGAACGCCCCCTGAACGGCATGGAACTGCAACTGGGACGGCTCACACTGCGTTGCCCGGTGCCTGGCGGCCTACGGAAAATCACTTCCGAACGCCTTTTTGTAGCGGCTATGGTCGTCCAGGCGACGGGGTCGATCGCACGTTAACGGGCGGGGCCTCGGGCTGAGTCCTCGTAATTCACCGCCGATCGCCGCCCGTTCTGGCGCGCATCTGGCATGACGATCAAGTCAGCGCGCGACGCTGTGTCAGCTGCCTGTGTTCACAATGGCCGACAGGAGCTGACGGTCGTAGGGCAGCCCTAACAGGGCGAACAGCATGTCCGGCGGCAGCCCGAACGTCTCTACGGGCGACAGGTTCCAGATCTCGTCGTTCTCCAGCAGAGCTTGGAGGTAAGCACGCTGAGCATCGTTCAGCGAACCGGTCGTCGAGAATGGTGTGGGAAAGGCGGCTTGCAGCAGCATGCTCCAGTCCGGATAACCGGTGGAACGGCTCGACCTGGATGCCACCGCAAGCGCTGTCGGCAGTAGTTCGGCGAAGTCTGGCACTCGCCGGATGGCCTCAATGATCAGCCGATCCGGATAGTCGTCGGGGAGCGTTTGCAGGTCCGAGTCGGGATACCAGCCGGCGATGTGGTCCGGATTGGCGATCGCGTCGAGGATGACCTGTGTTCCGTCCGGGTCGTCCGCGAGGTTGGATGCGAAGGCGGCCCTGACCCGGATCCTTGTATCGTGGTCGAAGAGAAACGCTCGATTTACGGCGCCGAGCCGGTCGAGTGCAAAGAGGGCTTTGGCTCGTTCGTAGTAGGTGTCGGCGTCGCGTGCTCGGCTTTCGAGCAGGGTGATGATCTCGGTTCGTCGGTTTGCGACGGTCGGTACCTGGCATAGCATCGCCGCTGCATCCGCAGCCTGTACCCGAGTTTGCAGCTCCTTGTGGCTTACGCACCGGAGAACAGGATCGACCAGGACGGGGGCGACGACCCGGCAATGGATGATGGCGTCGTAGTCCTCGGTATCCAGTTCCTTGTCCTCAC
Organism: Nonomuraea fastidiosa; assembly: GCF_042751225.1. NCBI lineage: Bacteria > Bacillati > Actinomycetota > Actinomycetes > Streptosporangiales > Streptosporangiaceae > Nonomuraea > Nonomuraea fastidiosa. The sequence goes on along the minus strand of NZ_CP170570.1, from coordinate 2,514,780 downwards.
CTCCCGAGGTATCGCGGTCGCAGATCGTGCAGTAGGCCTGCCAGAGTTCGCTCTCGGTTCTGTCGGGCTCGGTGCCCTCGGCCACTGCGTGAAGGAAGCCGAGTAGGTGGGCGCGTACTGGCTCTGTCGACCACCCAAAGATCGAGATCGGCCGATCGAATCGAGGATCTTCCAGTAGGCCGGCCACTACGAGCGCTGCTGGTGCGGTGGCGGAGTAGATAGAGCTTTGGTGGACGACGGACTCGAAGAGGTGCTCAATCGCCTCGACCCAGCCGGCCTCATCGTTTTTTCGTAGCCGCATCAAATGACCCCGGGTATCGACCGCCCTCCCATACGCGTGCGACAAGCGCGACCAGTCGTAGCCGTGCAGGGCGTCCCAACCCAAGCGCATGGCGGCATTCTGCCGTATGGGAGAGATGCCAAGAGCAGAAGGCAGTGGCCAGGAGGAGGTCTCTGACTTTGGCAGTTGTACGTGGAGCGCGCTGCTGACGTACTCCTTCCTGCCTGAAGACCGGCGTCCCGTTCCGACTCCGGAGATCGCGGAGGAGCTGTCCGCCAACCCGCTGCACAAGGTCTAGTTCCGCAAGGTCAAGGTCAGTGGCGAAGTGGATCGGCGCGCGGTGGTCAATCCGCAGCAGGCACGCGCGCTGCTGGCCGCCGTCAGCTACGTCGGCAAGAGGAGGGGGCCGATGATGGTGGCGATGTTCGCCTGCATGTACTTCGCCGGGCGAGGCGTCGAGCCTGCGCAGGAAGGACTGTCACCTCCCCGACGAGGGATGGGGCATGCTCACGCTGGAGAAGACCCGCCCGGAGAGCAATAGGCGCTACACCGACTCGGGGGAGAGCCACGATGAGCGGGGGTTGAAGCATCGGGACCAGAAGGCGACACGCCTGGTGCCGATCCCGCCCGAACTGGTGAAGATCCTGCGCGAGCACATCGACCGGTTCGGGGTGGCCGAGGACGGTCGGCTGTTCAGGACGGGATCGGGCAAGCCTTTCCCCGGCTCGACCGTCTCGAAGGTCTGGCGCGAGGCGCGTACGTACGCGCTGACCCCTGACCAGGTGGCCTCACCGCTGGCGGCTCGCCCGTACGATCTTCGGCACGCGGCCGTGTCGCTCTGGCTCAACGCGGGCGTGCACGCTCCCGAGGCGGCCGAACGGGCGGGGCACGGCGTCGATGTGCTCCTACGCGTCTATGCCAAGTGCATCGACGGTCAACGCGAGGTGGCGAACCAGCGCATCCTGGCCGCGCTCAATGCCGCATGACCAGCACCTTCAGGACAGGACCCCGGGGCGTCTCGGGATCCTTCGTCGTTGCCGCGGAATGGCCCGGTAACGACTCCCGGATTGCCGCTGTGACCTGGGAAAACGCGCCAAGATCCATTCCGTGTATTCCGCGGAGGGTGGCATCCGGCGGCGTCCAGCGGCGTACGGCTGCCTACCAGCCCGAAGCCCGGCAAGGGAAAAGCCCCAGCTCAGGGGCATGATCCGAGGTGGAGGATAGTAGGGCGCCCGGGGCTCGAACCCGGAACCTACGGATTAAAAGTCCGCAGCTCTGCCAATTGAGCTAACGCCCCTAGCAACAGCAAGGGTACAGAGATTACCGCGCTGTCCGCGACGCCACCATCATCGGTAAGCCGACAGCCCGGTCAGCGCCTCGCCGAGCACCAGGGTGTGGACTTCCTGGGTGCCTTCGTAGGTGAGCACGCTTTCGAGGTTGTTCATGTGTCTGATCACAGGGTACTCCAGCGTGATCCCGTTGCCGCCCAGGATGGAGCGGGCCTGGCGGGCGATGTCGAGCGCGGCCCGTACGTTCGCCAGCTTGCCGAAGCTGATCTGCCGGGGCTCCAGGGTGCCGGCGTCCTTCAGCCGGCCGAGGTGGAGGGCGGTGAGGCCGGCCTGGGCGAGGCCGACGTACATCCAGGCCAGCTTCTCCTGGGTGAGCTGGAACGCGCCGATCGGCTTGTCGAACTGGACGCGGGTCTTGGAGTAGTCGACGGCGGCCTCGACGCAGGCGCGGGCGGCGCCGGTGACGCCCCAGACGATGCCGTACCGGGCCTCGGACAGGCAGGACAGCGGCCCGCGCAGGCCCGTGACGCCGGGCAGGACGGCGGAGGCGGGCAGGCGTACGTCGTCGAAGTAGAGGGACGAGGTGACCGAGGCCCTCAGGGACATCTTCTTGCGGATCTCAGGGGCGCTGAAGCCCGGGGTGTCGGTGGGGACGACGAAGCCGCGGATGCCGTCGTCGGTCTGCGCCCACACGACCGCGACGTCGGCGACGGATCCGTTGGTGATCCACATCTTGGAGCCGTTCAGGATCCAGTCGGAGCCGTCCTTCTTGGCGTACGTGCGCATGCCGGCCGGGTCGGAGCCGTGGTCGGGCTCGGTCAGGCCGAAGCAGCCGATGGCCTCGCCGGCGGCCATGCGGGGCAGCCATTCCTCTTTCTGCTCGTCAGAGCCGTACTTCCAGATGGGGAACATGGCGAGCGAGCCCTGCACGGAGACGAAGGAACGCAGCCCGGAGTCGCCCGCTTCGAGCTCGCGGCAGGCCACGCCGTAGGAGACGGCGTCGGTGCCGGCGCAGCCGTACCCCTGAAGGTGCATGCCGAGCAGGCCGAGCGAGCCGAGCTCGGGTGCGAGCTCGCGCGCGGGGAAGACCGCCTCCTCGAACCAGTCCCCGACGTGCGGCAGGATGCGGTCGGCGACGAAGGACCTGACGGTGTCGCGGATCAGTCGCTGGTCGGCGTCGAGCTGATCGTCCAGGCGCAGCAGGTCGTCCATCACAGGGTCCTCTCCTCACATAGGGGACTACCAGGGTTCTACCAGGGGCAATCCTGATGTGCGAACATCGGGCCGCCGGGCAGTCTTGGGGCATGAGCGAATACAAGAAACTCCGCAGGACCCACAAAGGCCGGATCATCGCGGGCGTCTGCTCGGGCGTCGGCGAGTACGTCGGCATCGACGCCAACCTCGTGCGGATCGCGCTGGCGATCTCGACGCTGTTCGGCGGGCTCGGCGTCGGCATCTACGCGATCGGCTGGCTCCTCATGCCGGACGAGGAGCACGACACCTCGATCGTCCAGGACCTCATCGCCAAGCAGCAGCAGAGCAGAGCCACGACGACGGACTGGAGCGGCGAGCACAAGCCGCAGCCGTGATCAGACGGGCGCCTGGGCGCGTACCCGGCCGCTCTTGCCGCGGGACTCGGCCCAGATCATGGAGAGCACGGCGGCGCTGACCAACCCGGCGAGCCCCGCGATCGCGATCACGGGCTCGGGGCCGAGTCTCTCAGCGGCGAACCCGCCCACCAGGATCCCCACCCCCTGGACGGCCATCAGCCCCGACTGCACGAGGCCGAACGCTTGGCCGCGACGTTCGGCGGGCACGTGCTGGACGAACGCGGCGTTGGCGGCGAGCTGGTAGGCACCGCCGATGCCCGACAGGACCCACGCGGCGAGCACGACGGCGAGCGGTGGCTTGATCGCGGTGATGATGAGCGGCGCGCAGCTCAGCATCGCCATCCATCCCATGAGCCGCAGCCGGCGCGCGGGCGAGACGAATCTGCTGAACAGGAACGCCCCCACCACCGTCCCGGCCGGCATGGCGGCCATGAGCAGCCCCGTGATCACCGCGGCGGGCAGCTCGTCGGTGGCGAGGCGGGCCGCGTAGGGGGCGGCGATGCCCTCGGGCAGGATGTAGAAGCCGCAGAGCCAGGCGAACAGGACGAGCGTCCGCAGTTTCCGCGAGCCGAACACCAGCCGGGCGCCGCTCGTGGTCATGTGCCACATCGACGGCTTGGCGCCCTCGCCTTGGGGCGCGGGGCGGCGGCGTACGCCGGAGACGAGGATCAGCGCCGAGCCGAGGAAGGTGGCGGCGTCGATGGCCAGCGCGCGGTACGGGCCCATGCCGGCGATGAGCGCTCCGCCGGCCGCGAAGCCGAGCATCTGCACGGCCTGGTTCGTCATGTTCTGCAGCGCGGAGCCGATGACGTACGCGTCGCCTTCGAGCACTTCGGGCAGCAGTGCCGCCCGCGCGGCCGAGAAGGGGGCGCTGAGCAGCACGACCAGGAACACCAGCGCGCACAGCGCCCAGAACGGCACGCCCGGCACCGCCATCACGGCCACCAGCGCCGCCCTGATGAGGTCGCAGGTCAGCATGACGCCGCGGCGCGCGAACCGGTCGGCGAGGCCGGCGAGCAGCGGCCCGCCGAGGATGGAGGGCAGGTAGGTCAGCGCGTAGACGGCGGCGGTGGCGAGCGGGGAGCCGGTGCGGTCGAAGACGAGCACCGCGAGCGCCACCTGGGCCAGCTGGTCGCCGAGAAGCGAGAGGCCCTGGCCGTACCAGAGGGCCCTGAACTCCCGGATGGCGATGACTTCCCGGTATGTGGCTTGTGTGGCTTCCCCGGCACGGCGATGCCGTCCCGGGTGCCGTCGCGCCCGCATGGCCCCCATTGGACTCCGCTGTGCCTGACTCAGGGTGTTCGCTATGTCACCTAAGGTGCCCGAGAGTGCCCGCCGTCCGCAACCGGAAGCAGCCAACCAAACGCAAAGGGTTACCAGCCCAATTCGTGAAGTCGGGCGTCATCGATGCCGAAGTGATGCCCGACTTCATGGACGACCGTGATGCGCACCTCTTCGATCACTGCCTCTTCGGTATCGCAAATCTCACATATCGGGTTGCGGTAGATCTCTATGCGGTCGGGCAGAACCGCTGAGTACCAGTCGCCGCGTTCCGTGAGGGGGACACCGGTGTACAGGCCGAGCAGGTCGGGCTCAGGCGGGTCATCGACGACGGTGACGATCACGTTGCTCATGGCGCGCGTGAGGTCGGGCGGAATCGTGTCCAATGCCTCGGCCACGAGTTCCTCGAATCTCTGCCGCGATACCTCGATCACACTTGCCATTCTGCCCCGCCGGTCAGGTAAGCAAGAATCTGTATGAAGTTCGTGCACTGGTCAAAGGCCATTCTCCGGTCACGTGCCGCGAAGGCCGTGGCCGTGCTTTTCGTGGCCGCCGTGGGCGCGTGGCTCGGCATCTTTCTCAGCGGTACGGAGACCGCGCGCGTCGGCCCAGTGGAGGCCGGGATGTCCCTGCGGCCCGCCTGGACCGGCGAGACCGTCGTGGACGCGAGCCCCCTCGGCACCTTGACCTTCCGCACGCACAGCGCGCCGCTCAGGCTGCGCATCACGCTGGAGAACATCGACCAGGAACGCGCCAAAGCCCTCATCGAGGACCCGCGGGTGGCCGACCGGCTGCCCGAGATGATCGAGGACGATCTCCTGGACGGCGTGCGCGCGCTCCTCATCCGCTCGCTGCTGTGTGCGGGCGCCGGGGCCATGGTCGCCGTCATCCTCGTTCACCGGCGCCCCAGAACGGCCCTGATGGGCCTTCTGGCGGCCTCTGTGACCCTTTCCGCCACCGGGGCCCTGGCGGCCCTCACCTTCCGCCCCAACTCGCTTGTGGAGCCGCGCTACTCGGGCCTGGTGGCCGCCGCGCCGTCGCTGGTCGGCAGCGCGGAGTCGATCGTGACGCGTTTCGAGTCGTACCGGGCGCAGCTCACCAAACTCGTGACGAACGTCTCAAAGCTCTACGACACGGTCTCCACCCTGCCCCTGTACGAGGCCGACACGAAGACCATCAGAGTCCTGCACGTCTCCGACATCCACATCAATCCCATCGCCTGGAACGTCATCCACTCGCTGACGGACCAGTTCAGCGTCGACTTCATCGTCGACACCGGCGACATCTCCGACCACGGCACCAAGGCCGAGAACAAGTTCGTCGAGGAGATCGGCAAGCTCAAGGTCCCGTACGTGTACGTACGCGGCAATCACGACTCGATGACCACGCAGAAGGCCGTGGCCAAGCAGAAGAACGCGATCGTCCTCGACGACACCACGAAAAAGGTCGCCGGCCTGACCATCTACGGCCTCGGCGACCCCCGCTTCACCCCGGACAAGACCACCGACGCCTACTCGAACCCGGAATCGCTCCGCGAGTTCGCCCGCGCCCACCTGGGCAAGGTGGGCAAACCCGACCTGATCGCCGTACACGACCCCGACGCCGGGCGCGGCTTCTCCGGCCTCGCCCCCATGATCCTCTCCGGGCACACCCACGACCGGCGCACGAACATGCTCCCGACCGGCACCCGCCTGCTCATCCAGGGCTCCACCGGCGGCGCCGGCCTGCGCGCGCTCGAACACGCCCAGCCCACCCCCGTCCAGGCGTCCGTCCTGTACTTCGACAAAGAGACCAGACGCCTGCGGGCCTGGGACGACATCACGCTCGGCGGGCTCGGCGAGCAGTCGGTGTACATCCAGCGTCACGTGGAGCCCGACCCGCAACGTATGATTTCCCCGGAGCCGAAGAACGCCCCGTCGCCAACGGGATCGATCAAAGGCACCGGGTCATCGACCGCCGGTACGCCACTTTGGCATCAGGGGCAATCGTCCCCTATGCTTCAGGGGTCTCCGACGGAAGGCGACAGGGAATCCTGAGCCCCCATCGTCTAGCGGCCTAGGACACCGCCCTTTCAAGGCGGCGGCACGGGTTCGAATCCCGTTGGGGGCACTGCGAGCGCCTAGCGCACCCGCAAAACGGCTGGTCCAAGACCTCCGGAAAGCTGGTAAGCTAAGCGAGCGCAAACAGCAAGAAACGCAAGGTCCTGTGGAGCAGTTTGGAGTGCTCGCCACCCTGTCAAGGTGGAGGCCGCGGGTTCAAATCCCGTCAGGACCGCTCTGGGTCAGGTAGCTCAGTTGGTACGAGCGTCCGCCTGAAAAGCGGAAGGTCGGCAGTTCGACCCTGCCCCTGACCACAAGAACGACCATCAGAAACGCCCCGGACGGAATCGTCGTTCGGGGCTTTTTGATCTCCGCTGACAGCAACAGCGACAGCAACGATGCGCCTCAGGCGGGTGGGCGGGAAGGTTGACCGCAGCCGACCAGTGAATCCGCCTCACGCAAGTGCCGAAGCGGCCGGATTCAGGTGGCGGCTGAAGCTGCACAGGAATCGCAACGGCCATCGTGCGATGGTTCACCGATCGCGAGGACAGGGCGCCCCGCCCTGATCGGGCTGCAACGGCCTGAAGGCCAGGCACCACCCACCGCCCAGCCGTACAAGCAGTAGCTTTCGAACCTCAGTAGACACAACGACGGTCGGGCCAGAAAGCAACTTTTCACGTCCATCAGGGCAGCCCGCCTGCGCCAGCCGGTCGCCGGGCGGTCGCGGCCGACGTCGCCCACGCGCTCGACATCGTGAGGGATGCCCAGTCATGTGGGTGCCCTTCAAGCCGCCCAGGAGGTGTTCAAGCCGACCTCACCGACGCCCTGTGAGAAAGCGACTGTGAGCTCCCTCACATCAGGGCGTTTTGGTCATCGGTGAGTGATACCTGACGGCTGCGCGACATTCACCAGGTGGAAGGCACAACGTGCACCGCAATGGTGGAGGGGAGGCGGCGTGTGAGCGATGAAGACAGCTTCACCCGCATGTTCGAGGACCATTACGAGGCGGTTCTGCGGTACGCCTGGCGGCGGGTCGGTCCTGCGGACGCTCCGGATATAACCGCCGAGACGTTCAAGATCGCCTGGGAGAAGTACGAGCGATTGCCCCGGGAACATCCGCTGCCCTGGCTGTACGCGACGGCCCGGAATCTCATGCTGAATCTGATCAGACGAGACAACCGGCGAGACGCACTCGCAGGGCCGTTAGGCGAGGGTTTGACGCACCACTGTGCCGAAGCAGATCACGCGACCGCAGTCGTCGCACGCCAAACGGCGCTCGCCGCGCTGAACAGCCTGAGCGAGGACGACCGGGAACTGGTGCTCTTGATGTCTTGGGAAGGACTCGACCTCCGCGAAGCCGCGAAGGTGGTGGGCTGCTCCCGGCCTACGGCTGCCATGCGACTGCACCGCGCGCGCAAACGGCTGCGGCGCTTGCTCGGAGAAGAACCGCAAACCGTCGCTGCTCGCCAGCCTTCCTGCCAGGGGAATGCCGTATGACCGATCCTCTCAAGCAGTTGACGACTACGCTCAAGACGCACGACCCTGCCGGCCATGTCCGAGCGGATCCTCTCGTGATGTCCGCCACTCTCCAAAGCGTCATCGCTGCGTCGGTACGGGAATCCCCCAAGACCACACGGTCCTGGCAGAAGTGGCTCACCCTCATCCCCGTCACGGCACTCCTGGTCGGAGCAGCGGTCTTCGCGCCGGTCATCATGCACCCCGAGGAGATCGGTCCTATGACCGTGGGACCGGCCAAAGCGTTGGCGTTCACCAGGAACGGTGACTATATCGACGTCAGGATCCTGGACCCGGATGCCGACCCCGAGCGATACCGGCAGGACTTCGCGGCGTATGGCCTGAGCGTCGACTTGAAGATGAAACCCGCGTCGCCCAGCCTTGTCGGCGCGCTGGTCTCTGTCTCGGCTCCCCAAAGAATGGTGGTGTTCCACGGCGACGGTTTCGAAATCAAGGACGGAACTAATAGCCGCAGAATCAAGAAAATCGAAGGGACGGACTGCGGCCGGACATGGTGTCTGGCCGGGGTGAGTATTCCTGTCGATCTGCACAGCCCTTTCGAAGTCACCTTCGGGCGGGCCGCTCTGCCTGGCGAACGGTATGAGATCACAGGAGATCCGACGGCTCGCGGCGAGATCCTGGAAGGAATGAAGCCGGCGAACAAGACGGTGGGTGAAGTCAGGATCATGCTTCAGCAGCGGCATGCAACCGTCTCGCGTTACTACAAGGCACCTCCTGAGCCCGCCGGTCGTGGCGGCTCAGGCTTGGATGTGACCGAGCACCCTCTCCAAGCCGAAGACGTTCCCGACACCTGGTACGTGCATGAGGCATTGGGCGGTCCTGAGAAGGGCACGGTAAGGCTCATCGTCGCGCCCCGGCCCGCTGCCGACCCGCACTGAGTGGCCCTCACGCCTGCACGGCCGCACCTTCGACAGTGCGCGAGCGCGTTGCTGTCGTCCGCTGCACAGCCGGGAAGCACAGCAACGCCGCCACACGCACTACTTCGCATGTACGGTCCCCGCTGCTCGCGGCGCGTGGAAGATCAAGCGCAGGATGAAGGTGTCCAGGATGAACATGTCGGTGCCGTCCCAGTCGAACAGCCCGACCTGCCCCGGCGGGGCCTCAGGGGAGGCGGCCGCGCGCGAACTCGGTCACTGACACGAGGACAAACTCAACGATGTCGCAGGTCCCGGCGAAGTGGTGACGGTAGCGCTGACACCAGCGCCCCGCTCACGCCCGTACGGGTCAGACCTCCCGGGGCGGCGGGGAGTCAGTCGCCTGGATCGCCGAGGTCGCGGGTGAGCCGGCCCGGGGTGTCGAAGCGTACGGGCTGCCTGCCCACCAGCTCCGTCAGCTGCGCTTCGAGGGCTCCGAGCTCGGCGGTGCCGATCTGCCGTCCACCGCTCGCGTAGCTCGTCGAAGATCGCTTCGCCCCCCGGGCCGCGGGCGTCCGTGCCGGCGGTCGGCGCCGGCGGCGGCTCCTTCACGGCGGACACCTTGTCCCAGGCCGCGTCGGCCGAGGTCACGTCCGTGCTGCTCGACGGCGTGGGCCACTACGTCGCGATGGAGGCCCCCGAGGCGCTGGCGGGCGCGATCCGCGGTTTCGTCGCGGGCATCGACGCCTGAGCCGGGCGCGCTATGGTCACGGCCGGCGGCGGGTGAGGGAGCGGACCAGCATGGTGCCGGTGATCGCGGCGATCAGCAGGCAGCCGACGATCTCGGCGGTGAGTGCGAGGCCGGTGCCGAGGTTCCCGGCGAGGGCGTCGGCCGCCATGTGGACCGGCAGGAAGCCCATGGCGGTCCAGCAGAACGCGCGGTAGGCGAGCATCAGGACCCCGTCCCACCGGACGGGCAGCAGCCCCCACAGCAGCACCCCCAGGCCGATGAAGGCCAGGTAGAGCCAGTACGCGAGCGAGCCCTTCACCTCGGGCGGGAACCACGCGGCGCCTCCCGCCACCTCCACGCCGACGACCTCCCCGCGCCAGAGCCGGAGCGTGGCCAGGCCCTCCTCGGCCTTGGCGTAGAAGCGCGCGTCCACGTCACGGGCCTGCCGGGTGCCGTCGGCCCGCTGCCAGGTGATCTCGTGGTGGGTGATCGTGCGCGTGGACGTGCGGGTGCGGCCGTCGGCGTCGGTGTGGGTGGTGGTCTCGGTGGTGGTGTACGTGCGCCGGTCGGCGATGGTGCCGCCCTCGGCGCCGAAGCAGCCGCCGCCGCTCCGCTCGCAGGCCATCATCTCGCGGAACTCCGTGGTCTGCCGGTACGGTCCCACGGCGGCGATGAGCGACACCACGAGCACCGCCAGACCTGCCGCGACCACGATCCACCGCGCCCATGAACGCCCGCCCGGCGAGACGCGGCGCGGCGGCGGAGAGTGCTGGGGAAACGTCACAACCTGTCCCGCATTCCTTCGGCTGTGTCATTCTTGCTCGAACCGTCCGTCCTCCCGTGCGGAGGGCGTCGGCGTTCTTTGCCGTGCCGTACGCGCGATCGCACGGATTCCGCTGCCTGCGGCCGCCGCGCGCCACGGGCATCGCCGGTACGCCGTGCCACTCTGCCCGTTCTTGCCGCACGCCTCCAAGTCGATCTGGGAGGGTGAATGATCACGAGATGTCGCGATCTTTCACCTGTACAACATGGACTTCAGCCCCCTATGTGGCTTCTGGCGCTTCTGCAACCAATGTTGAATGTGGTATGAACTGTCCTTTACGGGGGTAGTAAGATTGATGAACAATTTCGAAGCTTCGGTCGAGGAACTGGCAGAGCAGGTCAACGAGCAGATCTCGCGCGTACGCGAGACGTACGGGGCGCTCGACGCGGTGGAGGCCACCAAGACCTCGTCCGACGGCATGATCAGCGTCACTGTGGGGTCGCAGGGGCAGCTCCGCGACCTTCGCCTGGACCCGCGTGTCTACCGCAAGCTCTCCGCGTCCGAGCTGGCCGACGCCATCATGGTGCAGATCCGCAGGGCTACGGCGGACGTCGACGAGCAGCGGCGGCGGCTCATGGAGCCGCTGCTGCCGGAAGGGCTGCCGTACGAGCAGGTCTTCGGCGAGCGCGTCTCGCTCGACGCGTTCGTGCCCCCGACCGTGGATCCCGGCGCATGAACGCTCTGATCCGCCGCCTCCGAGCGGCCGGCGCCGGAACGTTCCAGGGCTGACGGTTCATGGGGTTCGACGGGTTCCTCGTTCCCGACTGGGCCAAGCCGTACGTGGGCTGGGCCGTCGGCATGGACTGGCCTGAAGGCGACGAGACCGGGTGTTTCCGGCTCGCCGACGCGTGCGTGACCGCCGCGCACCGCGTCGTCGAGGGCACCGCCGCCGATCAGCCGTGGAGCGCGGACAAGATCGGAGCGGACTGGGACGGCGCCGCCCACCTCGCCTTCGCCGAGCACGTCGCGAAGAGAGTCGGAGGCCGGGCCGCCGAGCTGGTCGACCGGCTCATCAAGGCCGCCGTCGCGCTCAACGGCGTCGGCGTGCAGATCCAGTACGCCAAGTACATGATCGAGATGACGGTCTGGCTGCTGGTCGCGCAGCTTTCGTACCTGCTGGCGATGGCCGTCGCCACCAAGGGAGCGAGCCTGCTGCTCATCGGGCCGCGCGTACAGATCGCCCGCCTCACCATCGCGCAGATCGCCAAGCTGGCACTCAAGAACATCGCCATCTTCGCCGGGATCGTCGCGGGCATGGACGCGGGCGTCCAGCTCGCGCAGATCGCCAAGGGCCGCAGGGACGAGCTGGACCTGCGGCAGATCGGGGTGTCGGCGCTGAGCGGCGGCGCCATGGGCGGGCTCATGGGGCTGCTGAGCGGCGGGCTCACCCGGCTCGCCACGCCCGCCCTGCGCGCCGGGCTGACGAAGGCGGAGATGACCACCATGGAGCGGCTGCTGGCGGCCGCCCACTCGTCCGTGTACGGGCAGGCCGCCCAGTACGCGCTGACCGGCGGCATCACCACGGCCGGGACCATGCTGGCGCAGGGCGACTTCGACTGGGACATGCTGGCCAAGGGCATCACGTCCAGCGCGCTCGGCGCCGACGGGCAGCACCTCACCACGACGCTTCCCGGCCGTCGCGTCCCGTCCTCGTACGGCGACTCGCTCACCGGCCCCGCCCTCGGCTCCGGCCCCGGCCCTGGCTCCGGACCTGGCCATGGCTCCGTCCCGGATCCCGGTCCTGGTTCCCGGCCCGACGTCACCTCGGGCGCGGGTGCGCGGGATGGCCAGGATCCGGGGGCCGCTCCTGGCTCCCGTTCCGGATCTGAGACGCAGGGGAACGACGGCTCCGGCGGCGGGCCGGGCACTGTGTCCGTGCAAGGGGCGCCGTCGACTGTCGCCGGGCCGGGTCCCGTCGCTGACGGCGGCGCCATGCTGAGCCAGGCAGGTGACCCCGGTGCCGGTGCCGGTGCTGGCGCTGGTGCGGAAGGTGCCCGTCAGGCTTCCGCCGCGCCGTACCCGGGGCTCGATCGGCAAGCGCACGTGCCGCAGGGGGAGGTCCGGCAGCAGGGCGGGCCGGAGCAGCGGACCACACCCGGCCAGGGTGGCGAGGCCGCTCCACGTTCCAGAACGCCGGAGGCGTCGCAGGCCCGCACCACGCCCGAGGCGTCGTCGGTCCGCACCGCGTCGGAGGCGTCGGTCCGCACCACGCCGGAGCCTTCCGCTGCTCGGCACGCATCCGCCTCTTCGGCGGAACGCGGCAGACCGGAGCAACCGGCCGCGACACCGTCCGATCGTGCTGCGGCGCCGTCCGACCGCACCTCCGCACCCGCCGACCGCGCCGCGGCACCGTCCGATCGTGCGTCCGCACCGTCCGACCGCACTTCGGCCGCGGCGACCGGTACGGCGGGCGCGACCAGGGCTGCTGGGACGGCCGGGGACGCGCCGCCCTCCATCAGGTCGAGCGAGGCGCTGTCACCCAACAGGGCGGATGAGTCGTCGGCCGCCGCCAGGCCGGGCGAGGTGCCGGGCCCGAGGCCGAGCGAGGCACCGGGGCCGAGCAGGATCGAGCGGCTGCTCAACCACCTGCCCGAACCCGACTCCGCGCCGCCCACGCGGGCGGTGAGCCGCGCCGAGGGCGCGGTGACGGACCGGCCGGGGGAAGGCACGCCACCACCGCCCCAGGCGAACGGAGCCGTGCAACCGCAAGGCCGCGCCGCCACACCACAACCCACCGGCGACGGTGCACCCCCAGCGCGGCCAGGGGAGGACTCCGGGGGCGCCGGCCAGAGCGGCCCGCGGGCGGCGCGGGTGCCGTTCGACTTCGAGCGGTTCTACAACGACCCCCGCTGGTACGACGAGGCCACCAGGTTCGAGCAGCGCCTGGGCGCGTACTACTTCAACGACCCCCGAACGCTGGACGCCGCCAGGGCCGCGCTCGCCAAGATGCGCGACGTCCTCATGCAACTAACCCCGAGACGGCCGGATGAGACCCCTGAGGCGTTCGCCCGCCGCGTGGAGAGCGTCTTCTTCAAGGACGACCCGGCCAGCGCCGGCCAGGTCGGTACGCGGGCCGGCCTGACCGTGGACGACCTGCTCGCGCACGGGAACCTCCGCGAGCTGGTGACGGCGTTCTACAACGGCGCCTACTACAACCGCGACAATCTCGGCATCTTCGGCAACGCGCTGCTCGACATCATGGACACCGGCGGCTGGGACCGCGCCCGGCAGGCAGGGCTCGACGTCGAAGCGGTACGCCGCGCGCACCACCAGCTCGACGAGCGGCTGCACCGTCCGGTGCTGGGGCGGCTCGAGTCGAGGTTCATGGACGGCAGTTACACCTTCACCCGCGACCCGTTCGGCACCGGCAACGTGGGCATGATGTCGGAGCGCGGTGCCAGGGACGTCGTGGAGATGGTGTCGAGCCAGTACAGCAGGCGCGACCGTACGGAAACCGAGATCCAGGAGCTGGGACTCAACACGACGCCGGCGCACTACGAGCGGCTGGGCACGCCCCTCGGCAGGTACGAGCGGGCGTACGCGGAGCAGCACACCGGCGGCCGGCTCGACCCGGACACGCCGCTGCCGTGGCGCGAGGGCGTGACGATGCACGACACGACGTCGAGCCGGTGGGCGCGCAAGGTCGCGAGCGAGGGCTTCCCGGTGATCGACGGCGTCTCGGGCACCACGGCGAAGATGCTGACGGCGGTCAAGTTCCTCAACCTCGGGCCGGCGATGACGGAGCGGTTCCTGGGCGCGCTGATGGGGTGGATGCTGCCGGGCCGGGATCACTCGCTGTTCGAGATCGCCAGGGGCGCGCAGATCGCCGGCGTGGGCGGGATGCGGCTGGAGCCCGGCGCCCGGCCCACCGCCGTGGACTTCTACCGGAACCTGCCCGGCATCGACCTCGCCACGCTGCGGCGCGAGGTGCTGCCCGACGGGATGTTCCCGCACGAGTCCCGCTATTACACGAACGCCAGGGACATCGCCGGATTCTCCGAGACTCAGCACCACAAGGTGATCGATACCGTCGATCGCCTGTGGCCGCAGCTCGAAAGCGGCCGGGTGACCGACCCGGACCTCGCGGCGTGGCTCGATCGTTCCGGCATCGACCCGGGGAACCCCGACGCCGTCCGGGCGCTGGGCGAACGTCTGTCACCGGCGCACGTGATGGCGCTGACCGTGTACACCAGGCACAGCCACTACCTGATCAACAACGTCACGCGCTTCCAGCTCTGGACCGACGGGATCTCCGAGTCGCTGGTGCGCAACCGCATGGCGGCCAAGGTCGATCAGCTCGTCGGCAACTACCTGGACAACATCGCCGCGCGCACCAAGGCGCTCCCGCTGCCGCTGGCCCTGCGCCCGATGCTGCACGAGGGCGCCGGCCACCTCACCTCGGAGTCGCCGCTGAACCCGCTCGCCGACGCGTACGTGGACGCCGTCCGCCGATCGGACGAGGCCGCCGAGCGCTTCAAGCAGGCCAGGGACGAGGGCCGCAGGGACGACGCCAGGCAGGCGAGCCAGGACATGCGGGCGGCCAGAAGGGACCGGCAGCACGCATGGGATGCGCTGAAGGAACACGTCGGCCGGGTCGTCCCGCGGCTGTGGGACGAGATGCGCTGGCACGCCGACATGGTGCACGACGCGATGATGCAGCTTCCCGGGGTGGGCTCGCCGGAGCGGCCCGTGATCGCCTATCGGGGGGACTGGCTGTCGCCGGCGCAGTGGCCCATCTACGGTGCGCCGTTCTATCCGCACGGAATGGCCCGCGAGTTTCTCAGCGTGAGCAGGCTGCTTGAGGTCGCGATCAGGTTCATGGCCGAGAACCCGGCGGGAGACCATAAGGTCATCGTGGCCTATCGGCTCACTGGCGGGCAGGCCAAGGACATCTCGGTCTTCTCCTCCTTCGCCGAGGACCAGGAGGCCGTCTTCCCGCCGCGCTCGCGCATGACCAGGGTGGACGATCCGGAGTTCGCGGCGCGGCTGCGCGAGGAGGTGGACCGGGTGGCGGCCGATATGGTCGAGCGAGGCGTCATCCCGGAGGTGCCGCGCTCGTACGACATCATCGTGATGGAGGAAGGCTGACGTGAGCACCCCATGGGGCGCGCTGGACGACCGGGCCTGGCGGCTGTACGCCGGCGTGCACCGGCTGCTGATCCGCCTGGCCGGGCGGCTGCCCGACGAGGTCGTCACCCGGGCCAGGACCATGCTGGCCGCGGGCGACCTGGCGTACCTGCCCGACATGCTGACGCTCGCGGCGGCCGAGAACGGCGTCTCGCTGACGGCCGGGGACCTCGACCTCCTGCGCGACGTGCTCGCCGCACTCGGCCTGGACGGCGAACCCGCCGGGGCGGCCGCCGTGCCGCCGCAGGACGGCACGGAAGCCCCCGGATACGCCTTCTCTCCTGATTCGGTACGTCCCCCGCGCATCCCGCCAGGGCTCGACCTGAGCAGCGGGGTCCCTCCTGAGTCGGCCGACCTGGAGGACGACCTGTTCGACCTCACCGACCACCTCGTGGTGGACGCGCTGAGCGAGCGCGCGGGTGTCGTGACGGTACGGCGGGCCTGGCGCGCGACCCTCGACGGCTCGGGAGCCCCGCACCGCGTCTACCTGGCGGAGGTGGATCCGGGCGTCGCCGCCTGGGAGCTGACCGCTGAGGCGCAGACCGAGATGGATCAGATGGACGAGCCCGACCCGCAGGTGGAGGTCTACTGGACCGGCGACGACCTGCCGCCCTACCACCGCGCCGCCCTGACCGCCGCCGTCCTCCTCTGGCACCGCTGAACGCAGGACGAAGAGCAGGCCGGGCTCACCCCCTGAGCGGCGGGTGAATCACCCCCTGAGCGGCGGGTGAAGGGGAGGCCGAGCCGCCCGGCTGATGGGCCGGGCCCGTGCTGACGGCGGGCCCGGCTCGACGCGAAGGTCGGCGCAGGTCAGGGGACGGTGGTGCAGGTGGTGCCGTTCAGGGTGAAGACGGCGGGCAGGACGTTCGGCCCGGAGTAGTTGCCGACGAACCCGATCGTGGCCGTGGCCCCGGTGTCCAGCGTCGGGTTGGCGGCCTCGTTCACGGCGCGCACCTCGCGTCCGTCCTCCGTCCACACCGCGCTCCAGCCGCTGTCCAGGCTCTGCCAGGCTCGTGGCCAGGTGAAGGAGAGCGTCCAGCCGTCGAGCGGGGCGCCGTGGTTGGTGATGTCGAGCGAGCCGACGTAGCCGCTGGACCAGTCGGACTGGACGGTCAGCTTCACGCTGCACGAGCTGTCGGCGGGGGTGCCGGTGGTGAAGGTGAGCGGGGCGGACGGCCAGGACTGCGCGCCGCCGGTGTCGCGGGCCAGCACGTTCACGGTGTAGCGGGTGCCGGGCTTGAGGTTGCGTACGGTGATGGTGGTGCCGGAGGTCTCGCCGAGCTGCTCGGTGACGGCGCCGTGCTGGCGGACCACCTCATACTTGGCGATCTTGCGGGTGCCGGGCTTTGCGGCGGGCCAGGTGAGGGTGGCGGTGGTGCCGGTCACGGCGGTGAGCTTCGGCTGTCCCGGGCTGCCAGGGCGGCCGGCCTGGGGGTCCGCGGGGCGCAGGATGACGGTGGTCATGGACAGCGGCGGCAGCGTCTGCGCGGTCGGGGTGCCGGTAGAGCCGCTGGTGATTGAGGTGGCGCCGTTGGTGTGGGTCAGTACGGTGGGCGCGCCGGCGGCGGGGGCGAAGCCGGTGTAGTCGAGCTCAACCGGGTACGACGTGTCCTCCGAGGTGTTGATCAGCAGGACGGCGAGGTCGCCGTTGGGCCGGCGTACGGCGTGCGCGGCCACCTCGGGCCGGTCGGTGGCCGCGCGGATGAAGCGGTCACCGGGCCTGGCGAACTTGCCGACCATCTGCAGCGCGTAGTAGGGCGCGAAGGGGGTGTTGAGCGGCGGCTCGCAGACGCTGCCGTCGGAGGTGCAGGAGGCGCTCGACAGCAGGCCGAAGTCGCCGTAGTCGGTGTGCCCCGCGACCTCGGTGACCTCGCCGATGCCGTTGTGCACGTTCCACCAGTCCACGGTGAAGACGCCGTTCGCGAGCAGGGTCGCGTACGAGTCGGCGGCGGCCAGCGCGCCCGGCTGGGTGTTGGTGCCGTTGCTGCTCGACCCGGTGTTGAACTCGGTCATCGCGATGCCGATCCGCTCGGAGCCGGGCCCTGCGTACGTGGCGATCTGCTCGCGGGTGAGCTGGATCATGTCGGAGATGTGTCCGGTCCTGTCGAGGGCGCCGGGGTACCAGTGCAGGATCACGAAGTCGATCTTTGAGCCGGCGGTGGACAGCACGACCTGGTTCCACGAGCCGCTGTCGCCCTCGGCCACGATGGCGTCGGGCCAGTTGGCGGGGGTGGTCAGCACCGCGCCGATCTTGATGGTGGGGTCGACGGCCTTCATGGCGTCGGCGTAGGCGACGACGTTGCGGGCGTACTCGTGGGGGCTCTTGTCGGGGTGGTCGTCGGCCTCCCACTCGGCGCCGTAGTGGCCGTTGCCGTAGATCTCGTTGCCGATCTCCCAGTACTTGATGCCGTACCGCTTGGTGATGTTGGCGTAGCGGACCCAGCCGGCGGCCTCCTCGGCGGTGCCGGTGCCGTAGTTGGCGGTCACCATGGCCTGCGCGCCGGTCCTGCGCACGCCGTTCATGAACGTGTCGAAGTCGGTGTCCGGCGCCACGTAGCCGCCCGGGGCGGTGTGGGTCTCCCAGTGGTAGATGTCGGAGTAGGAGCCGCCGGGGTAGCGCAGCAACTTCACGCCGGCGTCCTTGAGCAGGTCGGCGGTCTCGTTCGTGCCCAGGTTCGTGTCCCAGATGGCGTGGTTGGTCCCGATGCCGGTCTCGGGGACGGTGGCCAGGCCCGCTCGGGCGTTGACGGCGACGTGTACGGGCTCGTCGTCTGATGCGTACGCGGTGGTGGCTGGAGCGTTGAACGCGGCCAGCGTCAGCAGGACGGCCAGCGCGGCTCGTAACGGGACTTTCGGCATCGGCGCACCTCGTGCTGGACGGCGGGGGACTCAGGCGGGGGATTCACTCGACGCCTCCTCCTGACCAGGAAGCAAGGCGATCATCAGGGGTCGCCTCACGCCCGTCAATCGCGGCTGAAACTTTCATGAAATGCCTCGGATGCCATGATGGAGCGCATGCTGGAGGCTGCGGGACTGGACGAAACGGAGGAGCGGGCCTACCGGGCACTCGTACGAGCGGGGGAGGGCGACGTCGCCGGGCTGGCCGCCGAGCTGGGCATCAGCGACGACGAGGCGGCCAAGGCGCTGGCCGGGATGCGCGAGCAGGGGCTGGTCAGGGAGGTGGCGGCGGGCAGGTACGCGCCGGTGGCGCCGGACGTGGCGCTCGGCCCGCGGCTCGTACGCGGCCAGGAGGCCATCGACTGGGCCCGCCAGGCGGTCGAGCAGCTCTCTGAGGAGTACCGGGCGAGCGTGCGCAGGCGGGACGCGCACCGGCTGATCGAGGTGCTGCCGAGCCGGGCCGCGCTGCGCGAGCAGGTGCGCCACCTGCAGGACCGCGCGCGCGATGAGGTGCTGTACTTCTGCCGCGCCGGTCACGTGGTGATGCCGTCGCAGGACAACGACGAGGAGCTGGAGGCGCTCGGCCGGGGCGTGAGCTACCGCGTCATCTACGAGCGGGCCCTGCTGGAGGAGCCCGGCATGGTGGAGAACGTCGCGTACGGCATCAAGCTCGGCGAGCAGGCCCGCGCCGTGCGGGCGCTGCCGGTGCGGATGATGATCGTGGACCGGGAGACGGCGCTGCTGCCGCTGGTGCAGCACGTCGGCGGGATCGCCGAGCTGACGGCCGCGCTGGTCAGGGAGAGCAGCCTGCTGGAGGCGCTGATCGCGCTGTTCGAGGCGCAGTGGGAGCGGGCGACGCCCATCAGGTTCTCCGAGGACGGCCAGGTGGCCGACACCGGGTCATGCCCGCTGGACGCCGACGAGCTCTACCTGCTGTCGCTGCTGGTGGCGGGCGTGCCGGAGAAGACGATCGCGAGCCAGCTCGGGCTCAGCCTCCGTACGGTGCAGCGCCGCGTCTACCACCTGATGCGGCTCGCGGGCGCGCAGACCAGGATGCAACTTGCCTGGCATGCGGCCCGCGAGCGCTGGTTGTGACCGGTCAGCGCACGCCGTACGCCCTGGTCACGGTCTGCTCGAACCGGTTGCCCTTGTCACCCGTCACGGTGACCCGCAGGGACACGCCGGTCTCGGTCTTCTTGTGCCCGACGAGGGCGGTGTAGCGGCCCTGGCCGAGCGGCAGCACCGGGATGGGCTTCCAGGTCTTGCCGTCGTCGTACGACAGCTCGGCCTTGAAGGTCTTCGCCCCCTTGGCGGTGAAGCCGAGCGGCACGGGGAGCCCCTTCGGCACCCTGCCTTCGAGGTCGGCGGGGATGTCGTAGTCCACGCCGAGCAGCGGCAGCGCCTGAGTGCCCTGCGTGCGGGCCGACCTGAACGTCCACGCCGACTCGGTGGCGGTGGCGTAGCGCCAGGTCTCCGACGTGCGGGCGGTGGACAGCTCCATGCGGTACTCGGCGTCCCGCTCGGCCGCGGTGAACGTGCCGCGCAGCGAGTCGCGCTCCTCCACCAGCTTGCCGTCGCGGTAGAAGCGGGCCTTGACGGTGTCCGTGGTGTCGCTGC
Source organism: Nonomuraea fastidiosa (assembly GCF_042751225.1). Classification (NCBI taxonomy): domain Bacteria; kingdom Bacillati; phylum Actinomycetota; class Actinomycetes; order Streptosporangiales; family Streptosporangiaceae; genus Nonomuraea; species Nonomuraea fastidiosa. Next base: position 2,494,696 of record NZ_CP170570.1, on the reverse strand, counting down.
CGCCGGCGTAGCCGGTGTGGCCGTCGGCGTCCACGAACTCGGGCACCTGGATCGCGAGCACGTCGCCCGTACGGGTGGCGCTCGTCACGGCCGGCCGGACGACGGGGGCGAACCACCGCTCCTTGACCGTCTCACCCGCCCGGTACGAGCGCGGCCCGTCGGTCAGGCCGCCGCGCAGCCGCGAGTTGGACTCCCAGGTGTGCATGTGCTGCACGATGTGCTGCCACTGAGTGTCGCCGGAGCTGACGTACTCGGCCCTGCGGTTGGCGGTCGGCAGGACGCGCTGCGTCTCCATCTGGGCGTCCAGGCTGTAGATCTGCCAGGGCCGCCAGCCGAAGCGCTGGTCCTTGGCGTACCGATCGCTGCCGGTCGCCGGGTAGTGGGAGTCGACCAGGGCGGTGTTGCGCCAGTTCACGTCGTGCACGATCTTCTCGGGCACCCGGCCGGGGGAGACCTGCATGACCTCGTACAGGTACGGGGTCTGGAACCGGCCGGTCACCTCCACCGTGCCGCCGCCCTTGCGCAGGCGGTCGAGCAGCACCTGGCCGCGATCATGCGTGATCATCAGGGCGGGCAGCGGGTCACGGTCGCCGGTCGGCTGCCACGGCTGCCACATCGGCGAGCCGTCGGGGCCGACCACGATCACCGCGGCCGCGCCGCGCTCCTTGAGGCCGTCGAACTTGCTGTTCCAGTCGCCCTGCTCCTTGCTGGTGATGACGGCGATCTTGCCCTTCAGCTTGCCGTCCGCGTCGCCGTCGGCGAGCTTCCAGCGCTTGGTGCCGGAGATCTCGGGCGACCTGATCGTCGGACGGACCAGCAGGGTGTCGCGGCCGACCTTGACGGTCACCCGGGGCGCGGCGAGCTGCCAGCGGGAGGAGAACTCGAACGTGCCCTCCTGCACCTGGGCGGTCGGGGTGACGGCCAGGGCCTCGACGGAGGGGAAGTTCATCGCGCCGAAGGCGAGCCTTCTGTTGCCGATCGTGCGGTAGGTGAAGTAGGTGGCGATGCCGTCCTGCATCACCGGCTGCGAGGTCCTGATCTCGATCGGCACGGCCTTCCTGGCGTCGAGCACGACCTCCAGGTCCCGGTCCACCTTCAGCTCGGGGAAGAGGATCAGGGAGTCGACGGGCAGCTCGTCGTGCGACTCGCCCATGACGGCCTGCGTGTGGTAGACGCCCTCGGGGACCTCGACGGTCCAGCCCGCCTCCTCGTCCAGGATGTAGCCGAACGCGTCGTCCCTGCTGGACGCGCTCTGCATCATGATCACGGGGACGCGGGCGGGCGAGCCGTCGCGTTCGATCCCGGTGAAGTGCACCTTGTGCATCTTGCCGCGGGTGGTCAGCGCGAGCGTGGTGTGCGCGAGCGCGGAGCCGTCCGCGGTGGTCGCGGTGACGTCAGCCGGCGTGCCGGCCGTGGACCAGCTTGGTCAGGTCCACCTGGACGTCCACGGTGGCGCTCTGGCCCGGCTCGACGGTGACGGAGGCGGCCGACAGGGTCAGCGCGCCCTCACCGGGTGCGTCGCCGTCCAGGTTGGACAGCGTCGGCGTGAGCGTCAGCGTGACGGGGGAGTCGCCCGAGTTGGTGTAGGTGATGGTGCCGGAGGGGGTGCCGGTGGCGCCGTCCTCGAACACGCCGAGGCTGAGCGAGGAGGTGGCGGTGACGGTCTGGCGCAGCGCGCGGGCCACGTCGAGGCGGCCGCCGCCCTGCTCGTACGGGGTCTGCCCGTCGATCGTCTTGGCCGTCGAGACCAGCGCGTCCTTGAGCTGCCCGGCCGTCCAGTCCGGGTGCCGCTGGGCGAGGATCGCCGCCGCGCCCGCCACGTGCGGCGTGGCCATGGAGGTGCCGCTCGACCGGGTGTAGCGGTCGTCCAGCGGGTTGCCCATCATCGTGCCCTCGGCCCTGGCGGCGGTGATGTTCACGCCGGGCGCGGTGATGTCCGGCTTGATGGCCTCGTCGAGGCGCGGGCCCCTGCTGGAGAACGGGGCGAGCTGGTCGTTGCCGTCCACGGCGCCGACGGTCAGCGCGGAGGTGGCCGCGCCGGGGGAGCCGACGGTGTACTCGTCGCCCGCGTTGCCCGCCGCGATGACGAACAGGGTGCCGGTCTGTTCGGTGAGCGTGTCGACGGCGACGCTCAGCGGGTCGGTGCCGTCGGTCGGGTCGCCGCCGAGGCTCATGCTGACGATGTCGGCGCCGCTCTCCCGCGCCGCCCACTCCATGCCGGCCAGCACCTCCGACTCGGTGCCGCTGCCCTGGCTGTTGAGCACCTTGCCGATGACGAGCTGCGCACCCGGGGCCACGCCCTTGCGCTGCCCGCCGGAGGCGGCGCCGGTACCCGCCACGGTCGCGGCGACGTGGGTGCCGTGGCCGTGCTCGTCCTTCACCGAAGGGTCCGCGGTGAAGTTCCTGGCCTCGGCGATCTTGCCGGCGACGTCGGGATGGTTCTCGTCGATGCCGGTGTCCAGCACGGCGACCTTCACGCCGCTGCCGTCGTACCCGTCCTGCCAAGCCTGCGGCGCGCCCACCTGCGGGACGCTGTTCTCCAGCGTCGCGTGCACCTTGCCGTCGAGCCACACCTTGGCGAGCCCATCGCGCAGCCTGGGCTCGCTCGACGACGCGCTGAACAGCGTGGGCAGGTCGTCCTTCTCGGCGCGCATCGTGGTCGCGTTGACGCTGCGCAGCGTGACGCCCTTCGCGCCCTTGTCCTGGTAGGACAGGATGAGCGGCAGCACGTCGCTGCTGTCGTCGTCATAGCCCTGCTCGATGAGGTCGCTGACGGAGAACAGCCGCTCGTCCACCAATCCGCGCGACAGGTAGGGCACCATGTCGGCGGGCGTGACGACTAATTCGCCGTCCTCCTCGCGGGTGAAGAACCTGACATCCTCACGGCCCTTGGCGGGGTGCACGGTCGCGGCGCGCTTTCCGCCCGCGAATTCCTGTACGGTGACCACGTCACCGGTGATCAACGTGACCCGGTGCAGCTCCCCGCCGGCCTCAGGGCCGGGCTCCGCGGCCTGGGCCGGAGCCGCAAGCAGCGCCAGGCCCACGCCGGTGGCGGCGAAGAGTGGGATCCATCTCATGAAAAAAACCGATCTTTCGTGCGGCTTTACCCGCTCATGAGAATGGAGGATCCCGGCGGTCCGCAGGGCGCAAACCGCCTGGTCAAATGACGACATGTCGTGAAAATGACAGCCGCGAGGGGAATCGGGCGGGGACGGGCAGTATGAGACGTATGCCGCGCACCCACATCCTCTTCGACTTCTTCGGCACGCTCGTCGACTACTCGCCGAGCCGCACCGAGCAGGGCTACGACTCCTCGTACGCGCTGCTGCGCGAACTCGGCGCGACCCTGTCGTACGAGGAGTTCCTAGACGGATGGTCGCGCACGTCGGCGGCCTTCGACCGGCGCAGCGACGCCGACGACAGCGAGTTCTCGATGACCGAGTGCGGCGCGGCGTACCTGGGCGAGGCGCTGGGGCGCGCGCCGCGCGACGGAGAGGTGGAGGAGTTCGTCACCCGCTACCTGGCCGAGTGGAACACCGGCGTGCGCTACCTGCCCGGCCTCGCCGACCTGCTGGGCGAGCTGGCGGCGGGGCACCGGCTCGCCGTCGTGACCAACACGCACACGCCGTCGCTCGTGCCGGGGCACCTGGCCGCGATGGGGGTGCTGGAGGCGTTCGACGCGGTCGTCACCTCCGTCGAGGTCGGCTGGCGCAAGCCGCACCCCCGCATCTACGCCGTCGCGCTCGACACGCTGGGCATCGAGGCGTCATCGGCGGTCTTCGTCGGCGACACCTACGAACCCGACTTCGCCGGGCCCGAGCGGTACGGGATCCCGGCCTTCCTCATCGACCCCGACCGGCGGGCGGCGGTGCCGGACGAGCGGCGGCTGAAGTCGGTCTTCGCCCTGCCGGAACGACTGCGCTCCGGCCCGCACGGGGGCTGAGACGGCGCCTCGGGGAGGCATGGGGCGGCCGGGACCCGGGCATGGGACGGCGGTGACCGGCCCCCCACCCATTGGGCCGGTCACCGCTGGTGCCCCTAGGTCAGGCCAGCGGCTCCTTGCGCTTCGGCGTCACGCTGGCCAGCAGCAGGAGCAGCGCGGCCTGGGCGAGCATGCCGGGCGCGAGCGGCGGCGCGCCGCCGACCGACTTGGTCAGCGCCGACCACCACTGGGCGAGCGGCGACATCGAGTCCCAATCGGGATCCATCGCGCCCATGCCGTGGTTGGCCACCACGTGCATGAGGACGCCGTACGCCGAGGCCAGCAGCACGATCACGGCGAGCACGCGCACCACCGTGAGCGCCGGACCCGCGTCGCGCACGGCGAGCATGAGCAGCGCGACCGCGAGCAGCGCTATGGCCACCCACGGGATCAGCTGGACGGGGCTCTGCCAGTGCCGCTCGAAGGCCAGCTCGAGCGAGGCGCCCACGATGCCGATCGCGACGAGGGCGAGCAGCCCGAGCCGCAGCGCCGCAGCGCCGACGGGCCCGCGGCGGTGGCTGGACCGTGCGGTCGTTCGAGGAGTGGTTGAGGTCATGTGCGGGGACCACCGTCCGGTACGAGGGGTCTTCGTCGATACCACGGTCTCGGGGGATCCTCAGATATTTCTCAGTGGAATGTGAAGATCTGGTGAGAAGTGCTGTCAGGGGTGCTGGTACGGGCCGTCAGAGGGCTTGGGCCGGTCGGGGTGGAGGGTGAAATGTGAAGATCTGGAAGTGCTGTCAGGAGTGTTGTAAGGCCCCTCAGAGACGTGTAGCGCGCTCGAAGAGCCGTACCAGGTCGTCCGCTACGCGACGGGGATCGTCCGACAGGGCCAGGGCCTCGATGGAGGCGCGGAGCGCGGTGCTCATCACCTCGGCGTCGAACGCACCGAACGCCCCCTCACGCTGCCCCTCCGAGAACAGCCCGGCGGGAAAGCCGTCGGAGGCCGCCTCACGGGTGTTGCAGACGATCTGCCGCAGCGCCCGTACGTGCTCGGGCCGCGCGGCGGCGAAGTCGAGCCGCGCCCGGATGTACGCCGCCAGCCGAGCCGCGAAGTCGGAGGCGCCGGCGGCCTCGACCGCCCGCCGTACGAAAGCCGCCTCCTCTTCCCGCACCACCCGCGCCACAGTCGCGAGCAGCTCCTCCTTGTCGGCGAAGTGGTACGAGATGAGCCGCTTGCTGCTGAGCCCGGCCTGCCGGCAGATGGCCTCGAAGCTGGTGCCCGCGTACCCCCGACGCGCCAGCACCGTGATCGTGGCGGACGTGATCTGCGCCCGGCGCGCCTCGGACACCGGCAGGCGCCTCGCGGGGACCCCCATGGATGCACACTTCCACGCCCCGGCTCGGGACATCCCCAGCGGTGCTTAAAGTCTGCAGCCGGTCACACCCCCGTAAGCCACCCACGAGACGGGCGAAGCGCGCCTCTCGCGGGTGACCCGGCCGCACCAGCCGGCCCGGGGACGCAGGCCGAGCCGGTCGCGGCTGTGACATCGAACAGACTGCTGCGACATCGGACAGACGGCTGTGACATCGAAGACATCGAACAGACGGCTGTGACGCAGGGAAGACGCGTGTGCGTCAGGGAAACCGGGTGCTCACATGTTGATCATGTGGCCGGCGAGCCCGTGGATGGCCTCCTTGACGGCCTCGCCGAGCGTCGGGTGCGCGTGGACGTTGCGCGCCACCTCGTGCACGGTCAGGTCCCACTGCTGCGCCAGCGTGAGCTCGGGCAGCAGCTCGGTGACCTCGGGCCCGATCATGTGGGCGCCGAGCAGCTCGCCGTGGGTGTTGTCACTGATGATCTTCACGAAGCCGGTGGTGTCGCCGAGGCCGTGGGACTTGCCGTTGGCGGTGAACGGGAACTTCGCCACCTTCACGTCGAAGCCCTTCTCGCGGGCCTGCTTCTCGGTGTAGCCGAAGCTCGCCACCTGCGGCTGGCAGTAGGTCGCGCGCGGGATCATCACGTAGTCGAGCTCCATGGTCTCGGCGTTCGCGATGGTCTCGGCGGCGATGATGCCCATCGACTCGGCGGCGTGCGCCAGCATCAGCTTGGCGGTGACGTCGCCGATGGCGAAGATATGCGGCACGCTGGTCCGGCAGCGGCCGTCGACGGCGATCGCGCCGCGCTCGGTCAGCTCGACGCCGGTCTTCTCCAGGCCGTAGCCCTCGACCCGCGGCTGGAACCCGATGGCCTGCATCACCTTGTCGGCCTCGAGCACCTGCGTCTGGTCGCCGCGGGTGACGGTGACCTTGACGGAGGAGCCGGTGTCCTCGATGGAGTCGACGCGGGTGGAGGTCATCACCTCGATGCCGAGCCGCTTGTAGCGCTTGGCCAGCTCGGCCGAGACCTCCTCGTCCTCCAGCGGCACGATGCGGTCGAGGAACTCGACGATCGTCACCTTGACGCCGTAGTTGTGCAGCACGTACGCGAACTCGACGCCGATCGCGCCGGCGCCCGCGATGATGATGCTGCTCGGCAGCTCCTCGGAGAGGATCTGCTCCTCGTACGTCACCACACGCTCGGAAAGCTGCGTGCCCGGGATCAGCCGGGTGGTGGCGCCGGCGGCGATGATGCAGTGAGAGAACGTGATGGTCTCGCCGTTGACCTGGAGCGTGTTGGGGTCCAGGAACGTGCCGCGCCCGTTGTACTCGGTGATGGCGTTCTTCTTCATCAGGTAGTGAACGCCCTTGACCCGCCCGTCGGCCACCTTGCGGCTGCGCTGGAAGGCCGCGCTGTAGTCGAAGGTGACCTCGCCGTTGATGCCGAAGGTCTTGGCCTCGTTCTTGAAGATGTGGGCAAGCTCGGCGTTGCGCAGCAGCGCCTTGGACGGGATGCAGCCCACGTTCAGGCAGACGCCACCCCAGTACTTCTCCTCGACGACCGCGGTGCGCAGTCCGAGCTGGGCGGCGCGGACGGCGGCCGTATACCCTCCAGGACCCGCGCCGAGTACGACGACGTCATAGTGAGTGCTCATGTGTCGGACCATACCGCCCGGGCGTACCTGCCCCTGACCTCAGACCTCCACCTTGTACGGCAGCGCGAGCTCATCGGCGGGAACGCCGCGGATGCCCCAGTTCTGCGGAGGCATCTCGATGATCGTGATCTCGACGTCCTGGGGATCGTACCCCGACCTGTCGTAGATCTCGCGAATCAGCGCCTTCTTGGCGGCGTCGCTGCGCCCGGAGAAGCAGATGATCTCGATGATGAGATAACGCTCACTGCGCTGCGGGCAGATGAAGTCGTCGGCGTCGAGCAGCAGGAAGCGGTGGAACCGCTTGTCCTCGGGCAGGCCCCACACGCTCACCAGGCTCGCCTGGATGAGGTCGGAGAGCTCGCGCCGCCGGTCGGCCCAGACGTCCCTGCGGCCGTACACCTTCACCTGCGCCATGCGGTCACTATAGAGGGCGTGATCCGCATACTCCTGGCCGACGACGAGGCCATGATCAGAGCGGGGGTCAGGGCGATCCTCGAATCAGACCCCGAGCTGAACGTCGTGGCCGAGGCGGGCGACGGCAGGCAGGCGGTCGATCTGGCCATCAGCCACCATCCCGACGTCGCGCTCCTCGACATCCGCATGCCGCGCCTCGACGGCCTGGCCGCCGCCGCGGAGATCCGCAGGGCGGCGCCGGGCACGGCGGTGGTGATGCTCACCACGTTCGGCGAGGACGACTACATCGCCAAGGCGCTCGACGTGGAGGCCGGCGGGTTCCTGCTCAAGTCGGGCGACCCGCGCGAGCTGCTGGCCGGCATCCACGCGGTGGCCGACGGGGCGGCGTACCTGTCGCCGAAGGTCGCCCAGCGGGTGATCGCGCAGTTGTCCGGCGGGCGCATGGCGCGTGGCGCGGCGGCGCGCGACCGCATCGAGCAGCTCACCGAGCGGGAGCGCGAGGTGCTGGCGCTGCTCGGGGCCGGGCTGTCCAACGCGGAGATCGCGCGTGAGCTGCACATCGTGGAGGGCACGGTCAAGGCGTACGTGAGCGCGATCCTCACCCGGCTCGACGTGCGCAACCGCGTACAGGCCGCGATCATCGCCCACGAGGCCGGCTTGGTAGCCTGACGCGTGATGTATCGCCTCGTGTTCACGCAGGTCTTGCGGCGTTTCGACGCCGAGGCCGTGCACCGACTCACCGTGAGCGCACTCGCGCTCCTCGCCCGGCTGCCGCTGCTGAAGCGGCTGCTGCACCGGGCGTACGCGCCGCACGACCCGGCCCTGCGCGTGAGCGCGTTCGGCGTGCACTTCCCCGGGCCGCTGGGTCTCGCCGCCGGTTTCGACAAGGACGCCGTGTGCGCCGAGGCCATCGCCGCGCTCGGCTTCAGCCACGTCGAGGTGGGCACCGTCACCGCGCACGGCCAGCCGGGCAACCCGCGGCCCCGCCTGTTCCGCCGCTTCCGCGAGCGGGCGCTGATCAACCGGATGGGCTTCAACAACGCGGGCGCCCACGCCGCGGCCCGCAGGCTGCGCCGCCCGCGCGGCGTCCCTGTCGTGGTCGGGGTCAACATCGGCAAGACCAAGGTGATCCCGGAGTCGGGCGCCGCCGCCGACTACGTCGCGAGCGCCAAGGAGCTGGCCCCGCTCGCCGACTACCTGGTGGTGAACGTCAGCTCGCCCAACACGCCCGGGCTGCGCGACCTCCAGGCGGTCTCCCTCCTGCGGCCGTTGCTCACCGCGGTCAAGGAGGTCTGCGACTCGACGCCGCGCCGTACGCCGCTGCTCGTCAAGATCGCGCCCGACCTGGCCGACGAGGACGTCGACGCGGTCGCCGAGCTGGCCATGGAGCTCGGGCTCGACGGCATCATCGCCACCAACACCACGATCAAGCACGACGGCGAGCGCGGCGGGCTGTCCGGCCGCCCGCTCAAGGAGCGCTCGCTCGAGGTGCTGCGGCGGCTGCGCGCCAAGGTCGGCGACCGGATCACGCTGATCTCGGTCGGCGGCGTCGAGGACGTCGACGACGTCTGGGAGCGCATCCTCGCGGGCGCGACGCTCGTCCAGGCGTACACGGGCTGGATCTACGGCGGCCCGCTGTGGGCCTCCCACATCCACCGGCGGCTGCTGCGCCGGGTCCGCCGCCACGGGCTCACCTCGATCACGGAGGCCATCGGCCGTACGGCGTGACCGGCGTCCCCTCAAAGTGGCAGGCGTCCAAAGTGACCGGCGTCCAAAGTGGCCGGCGTCCCCTCGAAAGTGATCGGGTCTCCGCTAGAGCGGCGGCTCCTCTAAGGTGGGGCGAGTGATCCGACCCGTGACCCTTCCCGGCGGCGTGGTCATGCGCCTGGCGACCGAGCGGGACGCCGAGGCGCTGCTCGACGCCTACACCCGCAACCGCGACCACCTCAAGCGCTGGGAGCCGCGCCGCTCCGAGGCGTTCTACACCCTCAAAGCGCAGGCCGAGGGGCTCAAGGGCCAGCTCCAGGCGTGCGAGAGGGGCCAGGCGGTGCCCTGGCTGCTGCTCGACGGCGAGCGCGTGGTCGGCCGCATGACGCTGAGCAACATCGTGCGCGGCCCCTGGCTCAGCGCCGACCTCGGCTACTGGGTCGATGCCGCGTACAACGGCCGCGGCATCGCCACGGCCGCCGTACGCGAGGTGTGCCGGCTGGCCGACGAGGAGATCGGCCTGCACCGCGTCGCGGCGGGCACGCTGCTCGACAACGCCGCCTCGCAGAGCGTGCTGCGCAAGAGCGGCTTCGAGCCGTACGGCACCGCGCCCGACTATCTGGAGATCGACGGCCGCTGGCAGCACCACCTGCTGTGGCAGCGCATACTCAACGACCGCCCCGCGTTCTCGTTCTAGATCAGATGCGGCGCTCAAATACTGGGCCTGGTGGATGCGGCGTCGTGCGTCATGGCGTCGATGCGGGCCATCACCTCGGTGACCCGCACGGCGCTCGGCCGGTGCGGACGGCGGCGCTGCCACGGGCGCGGCCCGGCCGCCGGCCGGTACTCCACGCCGAGCGCGTCCAGCCGCGCCAGGTGCCCGGCCAGCCGGCCGTCGAAGTCGTCGCGGGCCCGTCCCGCCCAGGCCACCTCCGCGAGCGCGCAGGCGCGCGGCCACATGCGGTAGTCGGCCGTCCTCGGGTCGGGCACCCGCTCGGTCCAGAGCTGGGCCTGCACGCCGATGACCCGCGCCCGCTCCTCCTCGCTCCAGTCCGCAGGCGCGGGCTCGAACGCCGCCACGTCCGCCACGGTGATCGCGTCGCCGATCGCCATCGGCTCGTCGGGCGAGCCGGCCTCGGCGTAGTCGAAGTAGAGCGGGAACACCGGCGTTGCCACCACGTCGTGACCGGCCGCGGCGGCCCTGCGGCCCACGTTCATGCCCCGCCACGGCATGACGATCGTGTCCTTGCGCAGCTCGCCGCTGACGAACGCCTCGTCCCACACCACGGCCCGCGCGCCCCGCTCGGCCAGCACGTCGGCCAGCCGGCGTAGGAAGTGCGCCTGCAGCTCCGCCACGGAGCCGAGCCCGAGCGACTCCCGGTACGCGGTGATCTCCGGCGACGCCGCCCACCGGTCCAGCACCACTTCGTCGCCGCCGATGTGCACGTAGGGGGTCTCGCCCAGCGCGCCGAGCAGCTCGTCGAAGATCGTGGTCAGGAACTCCACGGTCTTCGGCAGCGGCGACAGGATGGCGGGGGAGATGCCCCACCGGTCCAGCACGTCGTGCCGCTCGCCGGTGGCCCCGAACTCCGGGTAGGCGGCCAGGATCGCCGACGCGTGGCCGGGCACGTCGATCTCCGGCACGATCGTCACGTGCCGCGAGCGCGCGTAGGCGGCCATCTCGGCCAGGTCGTCGAGGGTGTAGTAGCCGCCGTGCGGCACCTCGTCGTACGCGTCCGGCTCGCGGTGGTGGTTGATAGCCGTGCGCGGCCGGTGCGAGGCGACCTCGTGCAGCAGCGGGTAGGCCCGGCTCTCCACCCGCCACCCCTGGTCGTCGGCCAGGTGCAGGTGCAGCCGGTTGAGCTTGTGCACCGCCATGAGGTCGATCAGCCGCAGCACCTCGCGCTTGGGGAAGAAGTGGCGGGCCACGTCGAAGTGCAGGCCCCGCCAGGCGAAGCGGGGCGCGTCCTCGATCCGCACCCCGCGCACCGGCCAGGCGGCGCCGGACGAGAACCGGTAGGAGGCCGGCGGCAGGAGCTGGCGCAGCGACTGCGCGGCGTAGAACGCGCCCGCGGGGCCGCCCGCGACGATCTCCACGCCCCGCGAGCCGACCGTCAGCCGGTACGCCTCCTCGCTCAGCGCCGGGTCGCGGCGCACGTCGATCTCGCCGTTGTCGCCGGGCAGCGGGTCCAGCCCGGCCAGCGCCGCGCGTACGGAGGCGATGAAGTCGCCGGAGACCGTGGGCGACGGCGTCAGCTCGAAGGAGGAGGAAAGGTCACGAAGCAGCTCTGGGCGAGGAATCATGCTTGCAGATAGTGCTGCAATCCGTTGGCCAGCGCCACAGCGATCTTCTGCCGGAACTTCGGGTCGCGGAACTTGGCGGCCTCGGTGGCGTTGCGCATGTTCCCGCACTCCACGAAGATCTTCGGCACCGTCGACAGGTTGAGCCCGCCCAGGTCGCTGCGGTAGTCGAGGGCCTTGCGCCCGATGTAGGTCGAGTACGGCAGCCCCGTGCCCTTGCGGAAGGCGTCGCGCACGGCCACGCCCAGCCTGCTGGAGGCGCCGACGACCTTGTCGACCGGCCCGTTGATCTTCTTCGGCATGATGACGTGGAAGCCGCGGTTGGCCGGTGCGGAGCCGTCGGCGTGCACGGAGATCGCGGCGTCGGCCTTGGCCTTGTTGCCGATCGCGGCCCGCTCGGTGATGCACGGCCCCACGCCGTCGTTGCCGCTCCTGGTCAGCTTCACCGTCGCGCCGCGGCTCTCCAGGATCTTGGTGAGGCGCTTGGAGACGTCCCAGGTGAAGGCGGCCTCGCTGTAGCCGTCGTTGGTGGACGTGCCGGTGGTGTCGCAGGCCTTCATCTGGGTCAGCACGTTGACCTTGCGGTTGATGGCCTTGGGTGCGCGCCAGTTGCCGCCGTTGTGGCCGGGGTCGATGACGACGACCTTGCCCTCGAGCGGCTTGGCCTTGGGCGGCGCGTCCTTCGCGGGCGCCTCTTTCGCAGGTGCTTCCTGTGCGGGCCCTTCCTTGGCGGGCCCTTCCTTGGCGGGCCCTTCCTTGGTGGGCGCTGTGGCCGCCGCCTGCCCCGCCGCGGTCGCTGGGGCGGCCTGACCTGCCGCGGCGTCACCGGTGCCGGTGCCGCCACACGCGGAGGCGATCAGGCCGCAGACGGCGAGGACTGTGGCTGGTAGAGCACGCATGCCGTCCAACTTACGGCAATCTACGCACTCGATCTCGACAAATGCCTAGCGTGGCGTGCCGCTTGCGAGCGTCGCACGCCGTACGTCCTCACCAGACGCGTTCCCCGGCCTCCTGACGTTCGAGCAGGGCGGCCAGCTCCCGCGCGTCCTCGGCGTCGAGGCCGAGGACGACGCGGGGACGGCCCCACGGATGGTCGAGCGAGTGGGCGACGTAGCTGGCGACCGACTCGGCGGCGCCGTCGGTGCCCCGTCCTCTGCCCGCGCGCCACTGCCCCCAGGCGCGTTCGAGCTCAGCCGCGGCGCGCTGGGCGCAGGACACCAGTTCCGGATCACGCATAGCTGTTCCCCCGGATCAGACCGTGGCCGGATCGGATCCGGCCACTCCTAGCATGACCCTGCCGAGTAAACCGCCGTGTGGCGGCAACGCCACACGGCTTGACCCGGTTTTGAGGCTCTCAGGCGGGTCCCGTGGTCCGCCGGACGATCAGCTCGGGGTGCACCTCCCGCAGGCGTGAGCCCTTGCCGGGGTCGCCGATCCTGTCGCTCAGCAGCGCGGCCGCCGACCTGCCCATGGTGCGGCGAGGCTGGTCGACCGAGGTGAGCGAGATGTGCCGGGACGCCGACAGGTGGGTGTTGTCGTAGCCGACGACGGAGAGGTCCTCGGGGACGCGCAGGCCCAGCTCTCTCGCGGCGGAGAGCACGCCGAGCGCGACCGTGTCGTTGGCGGCGAAGATCGCCGTGGGCCTGGGGTCGCGGGTGAGCAGCGCCACCGCCGCGTCCCTGCCGCCGTCCTCCGTGGACTCCGCGGCCTCGACCATGATGTACGGCGCCAGCGAGTGCCTGCGCATCGCCACGAGGTAGCCCTCGCAGCGCGACGCCCGCCGGCCTTCGATGTGCGCGATGCGCTTGTGGCCCAGCTCGACCAGGTGGTCGATGGCCAGCCGGGCGCCGTGCTGGTCGTCGTCGACCACGATGTCGACGCCGTCGAGCTGGATGTCGCGCTCTCCCACGACCACGGTGGGGGTGTAGGAGGTGGCCTCGATCAGCGTCTCGCTGGTCGGGGCGATGCCGAGCAGGACCAGCCCGTCGACCCGGAGCTCCAGGAAGGCCTCGACGGCCTCGTCCTCGAACGCGGGGTCCCATTGGCTGTTTCCGATCAGCATGCGCAGCCCGTCGCCGTGCAGGCTTTCCTGCAGGCCGTCGAGGAACTCCGCGTAGAACGGGTTGTGCAGGTCGGCGACGAGCGCGCCCACCAGATGTGTACGTCCTTCGACCAGGCTCCGCGCGACCGCGTTGGGCCGGTAGCCGAGCTCGCGGGCCGCCTGTAGCACGGCCTGGCGGCGGTGCTCGCTCACGTGCGGGGAGCCGCGCAGCACGAGTGAGACCAGCGATTTGGACACGCCGGCTCGTTCAGCGACATTACGGATGGTCGGTCTGGGCCGAGGCAGCGCGTCTACCTCTCTTAGCTCAGTGACGGTGGAAGTGTTGACGGGCGGTCCTGACATGTGTCTCCCCGCGATGCGGATATGGGCACCTGTCTGACCAAACGATCGAGTTGACCGCAGGGTACGGCTTGCGTCACGGATTGCCGTAATCGAGTCGCCCGGCGGCCCGCGTTCCGGCGCCCGCCATGGGGGAAGACAGCCCTGACCGGTCGGATACTGTGCAGATGTGACACCCGGGAAGTCAGCCGAGACGGCGCGACCGGCTCGGCGCAGGCTCAGTGTGGACCGCCGCAGGGAAGAGCTGATGGCGGCGGCGCTGGAGTTGTTCTCCACCCGTGACGCGGAAGACGTGTCGATCGATGACGTCGCCTCGAAGGCGGGGGCTTCGCGGGCCCTGGTCTACCACTACTTCGGTGGCAAGCAGGAGCTCTACGTGGCCGCACTGAGAAGCGCGGCGGAGCAGCTGGAGTCCCGGCTTCGGCCGCAGGAGGGCGGCAGGCCGCTCGATGAGCTGACCTCCGGGCTCAAGCGCTATTTCGACTTCGTCGAGGAGCACGCGGCGGGCTTCGCGGCGCTGCTGCGCGGCGGCCCGGCCAACAGGACGGGCGAGGTGGGCGAGATCGTCGACGGCGTGCGCCGGCGGCTCTTCCTCCTCATCCAGAAGCAGATGGGCGTCGAGGAGCCCAGCCCGGTGCTGCGCACGACGCTGAGGTCGTGGATCGCCTCCGTCGAGACCGCCGGGCTCGACTGGCTCGAGCATCGCGACATCGACCGGCCGACCCTGGAGAAGCTGCTGGTCGACCAGATGGTCGCGCTGCTTCGCGTCGCCGCGTCACATGACGGCGACGTCGCCGGTCTACTCGAACGGCCGGCGTGACGGCACAGGGGCGCGGACGACACCGCGGACGACGCAGCGGACGACACCAGCGGACGACGCAGCGGACGACGCCAGCGGACGGCACGGTGAACGACGCAACGGACGACACGGAAGAGACGCAACGGACGACACGGAAGAGTGGCGCCGGGCGGGCGGCGCCAACTTCCATCCGATGTCTCGTCGTCACAGTGGTGGACCCGGCCAGAAAGGCGACCCGGTCCACCCCTTCAAACCCCCCTGAGGTCCGTGACGACCTTCCCGCTACTCGGAACGCTGCTGCGGGATGCCCGCGAGCAGCGCCCGAACCTCGGTCTCCCGGTAACGCCGATGACCGCCGAGGGTACGAATCGACGTCAACTTGCCCGCCTTGGCCCACCGCGTAACGGTCTTGGGGTCGACCCTGAACATGGTCGCGACCTCAGCGGGCGTGAGCAGTGGCTCGGCCTCGGGTGTACGAGCTGACATTTGTGCGGCCTCTCCTCCGTGTGGACCGGCTTGCGATCCTGTGACTGCCTTTGCGCGTGTCACGGATGTCCCCCTATGGCACAGAGCGTGCGGCTTTTCTGAGCCATATGCGGCATCACCCGATGTGACCATACCGCCACTCAGAGCGATTGGCGAGCCCTTCTTTGACCCAGCTGCCCGCCCCCGTGGCCATGTCACGCTCGGTGATTCTAGCGACACGGTTCGTGGTATCGCAGTGAAAACGGCAAACTACTCAGTTCGCAGAAGAGAGCAGCCGCGAGACGTGACCTACTCATGCAGGTCAGACGGCCGTATTGGGGCTCAGTTGGCAGATTCCAGCAGTTGCATTGACTTCCACCGCAGGATGACCCTCTGGTACATGGCATAGGCAAGTTCTTCTTGACCCGTGTCCAGGCCCGTCAAAGCGGCAGAAAGCTCCGCAACCGACTGGTCGGCCTGCAGGGCGTCGTCGTCCATCAGGTGGACCAGCCCGCCGTAGTCGAGCTCCACCAGCGAGTGCGGATGGAACTCCTCCAGCCACCTGGCGACGTCCTCGACCTCCAGATTGGCCGCCGCGTCGCCCAGGTGGCGGCGCAGCACGTTGAGCGCGCGGGCGGTCCGCCTCCGGGCCTGGGCCATGGACGTGACGTAAATGAGGTTGCGGCCGGTCGTGGTCGTCACGTCCTGTCCCGGGTTGGCGGAGCCGAGCACCAGCCAGCGCTCGTTCCCATCAAACGGCACGAACCACGACGGCGGCACGTGCCACGCCGTGGTGCGGATGTGGGTCCGCAACGCGGCCGAGCCGGCCTGTCTCTTGTACCGGTCGAAGTCGTCGGCC
Organism: Nonomuraea fastidiosa; assembly: GCF_042751225.1. Taxonomy (NCBI): domain Bacteria; kingdom Bacillati; phylum Actinomycetota; class Actinomycetes; order Streptosporangiales; family Streptosporangiaceae; genus Nonomuraea; species Nonomuraea fastidiosa. The sequence continues at coordinate 2,478,793 of NZ_CP170570.1, read as the reverse complement.
ACCTGGTCGGCGATCGCCTTGGGCACCAGATGGTCCATGATTTTCGTGGGAGTGGTGCCACGAAGCCGTGAGAAGGCCAGCCACGACCGCAGGCGCGTCTGCCAGGGGCAGACATAGAGACGGTCCTCAACGCGCCGGAGATAGGCGTTGGGGCTCTCCTGGGCGGGAACTGGTTGAGGGGGCGTGCCGAGCAGACGCATGAGCGACTCGCCATGCTCCGCATTGAGCGCGTTCGCGCGTCGCGGGCGGTCACGTGACTCGGCATATTCGGCCCACACCTTGCGCTCGGACTCGGCGAACGCGGTCAGTGGCTCATAGACACGGAGGTAGGCGGCATAGGGCAGCACGGAGGCATCGTGTCATGAAGCGAACTCGCGTGCATCGTCGTGTGTCTTACTACGCTGTGAGGTTATCTCCGCCGCAAAGGAGCGGTGGACCGGACAGGGAGTCACTACCGTGACCGACGTCTTCGGAGCGTCCCACAAGGACGTACATGAGCAGGTCGTCTTCTGCGCCGACGAGCAGAGCGGCCTTCGTGCCATCATCGCCATCTACAACACGGCCCTGGGCCCGGCACTCGGCGGCACGCGGTTCTACCCGTACGCCGGCGAGCAGGAGGCCCTGGCCGACGTGCTCAACCTCGCCAAGGGCATGGCCTACAAGAACGCGCTGGCCGGCCTCGACCTGGGCGGCGGCAAGGCCGTCATCATCGGCGACCCGTCCCGCGACAAGAGCGAGGCGCTGCTGCGCGCGTACGGCAGGTTCGTCCAGTCGCTCGGCGGGCGCTACATCACCGCCTGCGACGTGGGCACCTACAGCGAGGACATGGACATCGTGGCCCGCGAGTGCCGGTACGTCACCGGCCGCACGGTCGCCAACGGCGGCGCGGGCGACTCGTCGATCCTCACCGCCTTCGGCGTGTTCCAGGGCATGCGCGCCTCCGCCGAGCGGGTCTTCGGCACGCCGTCGCTGCACGGCAAGCGGGTCGGCGTCGAGGGCGTCGGCAAGGTCGGCCACCGCCTGGTCGATCTGCTGCGCGAGGACGGCGCCGAGGTCGTGATCTGCGACGTCTCGCCCAAGGCGATCGAGCGGGTGCGCCAGCGTCACCCCGAGGTCGACGTGGTCGAGGACGCGAGCGCGCTCATGACCTCCGACATCGACGTGTTCGCGCCCTGCGCGCTGGGCGGCGTGCTCGATGACGACTCGGTGGCGAAGCTGCGCGCCAAGATCGTCTGCGGCGCGGCCAACAACCAGCTCGCCCACCCCGGCGTCGAGAAGCAGCTCGCCGAGCGCGGCATCCTGTACGCGCCCGACTACGTCGTCAACTCCGGCGGCGTGATCCAGGTCGCCGACGAGATCGGCGGCTTCGACATGGAGCGCGCCAGGTCGAAGGCCGCCCAGATCTACGACACGACTCTGAAGATCTTCTCGATCGCGGCCGACGAGGGCGTTCCTCCCGCCGTCGCAGCGGATAGGCTGGCCGAGCGCAGAATGTCGGAAGTCGGGCGTATTCGGTCCATTTGGCTGGGCCACTGACGCCCCGCGCCCATACGGCGTACCGAGCTGGGCACAAAACAGGTACGGTAATAGGCGAACGATAGGCTGACGCCCGAAGTCAGGCGGCGTCAGTGTGTGGTGCGTTAGCGACGAGGGGTCGGGGACGACCCCACACGAGGGGGTCGAGCCAATGGGGCGCGGCCGAGCAAAGGCCAAGCAGGTCAAGGTTGCTCGCCAGCTGAAGTACAACAGCGGTGGCACGGATCTTGACCGTCTTCGCGACGAACTCGGGGTCGGAGACTCCAGCCGCAACAACGACGCCGACGACCTCACCGATGAGCTGGCGGATCGCTATGCCGATTACGCCGATGACTATGCCGCCGGTGACGACGACGACGGCCGCAGGTCCGGCCGCCGATAGCCGTTCTTCTGGTCGATGTGACCGGTTGATGTGACCGGTTGATGTGACGAGGGCCCGGCGCGGGTCCCCTGCGGACGCGCCGGATCCTCGCTCACGCTTCGGGCCCCACGGGCTGCCGTGGGGCTCTCGTCACATTTTCCAGCGGGCCCGAACGAACAATGGCCCGGCCGTTCTCACGGCCGGGCCATCTGTGCGTGGCGGGCTTTGGACGGTCAGCGGTAGCGGGCCCGGCCCTCGCCAGGGACGACCTCGCCCAGCACCCAGGCGTCCAGCCCGCGCTCGGCCAGCAGCCTGATCGCGGTGTCCGCCGCGCCGGCCGGCAGCACGGCGGCCATGCCGACACCGAGGTTGAACGTCTTGTCCATGTCCGGCTGCGCGATGCGCCCGTGGCCCGCGAGCACGCCGAAGATCGCCGGAGGCGTCCACGACGAGCGGTCGAGCACCGCGTCGAGGTGCGCGGGCAGCGAGCGCGACAGGTTGGCCTCGATGCCGCCGCCGGTGATGTGGGCGTACGCGTGCACCTCCACCTGCCTGGCCAGCTCCAGGCAGTCGAGCGCGTAGATGCGGGTGGGCTCCAGCAGCTCCTCGCCCAGCGGCCGGCCCAGGTCGGGCAGCACGGCATCGAGCGACAGGTCCGCCTCGCGCAGCACGTGGCGTACGAGCGAGTAGCCGTTGGAGTGGATACCGGACGACGCGAGGCCCAGCACCACGTCGCCCGCCGCGACCCGGTTGGGCCCGAGCATCTTGTCGGCCTCGACGACGCCGGTACCGGCGCCCGCCAGGTCGTACTCGTCGGGGCCCATCGCGCCGGGGTGCTCGGCGGTCTCGCCGCCCACCAGCGCCGCCCCGGCCAGCCGGCAGCCCTCCGCGACGCCGCCCACGATCTCGGCGACGCGCTCGGGCACCACCTTGCCGCAGGCGATGTAGTCGGTCATGAACAGCGGCTCGGCCCCGCACACCACCAGGTCGTCGAGGACCATGCCGACCAGGTCGATGCCGATCGTGTCGTGCTTGCCGTACCGCTGGGCGATCATCACCTTGGTGCCGACGCCGTCGGTGGACGTGGCGAGCAGCGGGCGCTTGTAGCGCAGCAGGGCGGAGGCGTCGAACAGACCGGCGAAGCCGCTCGCGTCGTCCACGACCTCCGGCCGCCGCGAGCGCGCCACCTTGTCCTTCATCAGCTCGACGGCCCGCTCGCCGGCCTCGATGTCGACGCCGGCCGCCTCGTACGTGCTCACGCCTTGCTCTCCAACACGAACTTGCCCACGTTGTCCTGGTCGATCGGGATCGGGTACTCGCCCGTGAAACAGGCCCGGCACAGCCGGTCGGCGGGAAGCGTCGTGGCCCTGGTCAGACCCTCAAGCGAGATGTAGCCGAGCGAGTCGGCGCCCAGCGAGGCCCTGATCTCCTCCACCGTCAGCGAACCCGCGATCAGCTCGGCCCTGGTGGCGAAGTCGATGCCGTAGAAGCACGGCCAGGCCACCGGCGGCGAGGAGATGCGGACGTGCACCTCGCGCGCCCCCGCCTCGCGCAGCATCTTCACGATGGCCCGCTGCGTGTTGCCGCGCACGATCGAGTCGTCCACGACGATCAGCCGCTTGCCCTCCACGACCTCGCGCAGCGGGTTGAGCTTGAGCCTGATGCCGAGCTGGCGGATGGTCTGCGACGGCTGGATGAACGTGCGGCCCACGTACGAGTTCTTCACCAGGCCCTGGCCGTACGGGATGCCGCTCTCCTGGGCGTAGCCGACCGCGGCCGGCGTGCCCGACTCCGGCGTGGGGATGACCAGGTCGGCCTCCACCGGGTGCTCCCTGGCCAGGATGCGGCCCACCTCGACGCGGGTGGTCTGCACGCCGCGACCGGCGATCGTGGTGTCGGGGCGCGCGAGATAGACGTACTCGAACAGGCAGCCCTTGGGGTCGGCGAGCGCGAAGCGGCGGGACCTGACGCCGCGCTCGTCGATCGTCAGCAGCTCGCCGGGCTCGATCTCGCGGATGAACGTGGCGCCCACGATGTCGAGCGCCGCAGTCTCGGAGGCCACCACCCAGCCGCGCTCAAGGCGGCCGAGCACCATCGGGCGGATGCCCTGCGGGTCGCGGGCCGCATACAGCGTGCGCTCGTCCATGAAGACCAGCGAGTACGCGCCCTTGACCTGCGGAAGCAGCTCGGCGGCGGCGTCCTCGACGGACCTGCTGCGGTCCTGCGCGAGCAGCGACGTCAGGACCTCGGTGTCGGTGGTGGCGCGGATGGAGCCGGGCGCGAGGCGCTGCGCCAGCTCGGGGGTGTTGATGAGGTTGCCGTTGTGGGCCAGCGCCAGTCCGCCCACTTCGGTGGAGCTCAGCGTGGGCTGTGCGTTCTCCCACACGCTCGAGCCGGTCGTGGAGTAACGGCAGTGTCCGATGGCCAGGTGGCCGCGCAGGGTGCTGAGCACCGACTCGTCGAAGACCTGGGCGACCAGGCCCATGTCCTTATAGACGAGAATGCGGCTGCCCTCGCTGACCGCGATGCCCGCGGACTCCTGCCCGCGGTGCTGCAACGCGTACAGCCCGTAGTAGGTGAGTTTGGAAACTTCCTCGCCCGGAGCCCAGACGCCGAAGACGCCACAGGCGTCTTTAGGTGCGCGGTCGTTAGGGTCCAGGTCATGGCCGAGCCGGCCGTCGCCCTTCAGCACATGCCTCAGTCTAGGTTGGCCGCGTACGTGCTTGCACACCTGGGGGTGACTCAGCGGACTTGCGGTGACCTGCCCGCTTTCGTCCTTATCGTCGGTACGGCCTCCGCCTGCCGATCGCCCGCTCCCTTACTCACGTTCTGACGTTTTGTCACACGGTGACCCAAGGATGAGGGCTCTCTTACCGTGTCGCGCGGTTTAGCGGTCGCTCTCCGCGAAAGGGTGAGGTATCCGGCATGCAGACCCGTCGGGAGACGCAGACGTGACCACACCTGGGGACCCCAACGAGCCCCGCCCGGGGCAGGACCAGCGTCGAGAGCAGCAGGACACGCCCGAACCCGAGTGGTGGAACGAGGGCGCCCTGCCCGACGACGACCGCCCGCCCGGCCGGTCGCCGGGCGAGGGCGACGAAGGTGCGGGCGAGGAAGGTGCGGGCGAGGAGCCCGGTGAGCCCAGGCAGCCGGGTGAGGAGCCGATCGCACCGGCGCCGCCCGTGGTGCCGCCGCCCGATGTGCCGCCGACGCACGAGCCCCGACCGGCCGGGCGGCCGTCACACCCCGACCTGCCGACCTCACCCGAGACCTCGCAGCCGGTCGGCGGCGGGACCGCGCCCGAGCGGCCGTCTCACCCTGACCTGCCCACCGCGCCTGAGGTGCCGGGACCGATCGGCGGCAGGGGCCCGTCTCCGGTGGGCGGCGGGACGTCGCCCGAGCGGCCGTCTCACCCTGACCTGCCGACCGCGCCTGAGGTGCCGGGACCGATCGGCGGCGCCGGCGCGTCCGGGCCGTCGCAGCCGGCCGGGGGCGGGGAAGGCCCGTCCGGGGGCGAGCCCGGAGCCGGGGGCGAGGACACGGGCGGGAGGTTGCGACCCGCTCGCGGTGAGGACACGGGGGAGGAGCCGCGAGCACCGAAGAGTCCGCCGGAGCGGCCTTCGGGCGGCGACGCCGAGGAGACGCAAGTGTTCCCGATCCCCGGCGGCAGGCCGACCTACCCGGGGTGGGGCGGAACATCGCAGGAGGAGGAGCCCCCGGCCAGGCCGCAGCCCTCGCGCTACGAGCAGCCGGGCGACCAGCCGGACCAGCCGCACTTCGCGCCGCCGGGCGGCAGCTCGCGCTGGGAGGGCGGCCAAGCGGGCACACCACCCGCCGGAGCCGGCCCGGCAGGCACACCGCCGCACGCGGGCGAGCAAGGCGGCGACCAGGCCCACCCGGCCGAGCAGCAGGAGCAGCGCGACCAGGCGTACCGGGAGGGCCGTCAGTACGAGCAGAGCCGCGGCTACCAGCCCGGCGAGGGCGAGGAACCGGGCGGCGTCTGCATGCCGGGCGAGGGCGACCAGCCGGGCGGCATCTGCCTCCCGGGCGAGGGACAGCAGGGCCAGAGCTACCAGCCAGGCCAGGGCTATCGGCCGGGTGAGGGCTATCGGCCGGGTGAGGCGCAGGCGGGCCAGGGCCGGCAGCCGGGCGAAGGGCAAGAGGGCCAGGGCCGGCAGCCGGGCGAAGGGCAAGAGGGCCAGGGCTGGCAGTCAGGCGAAGGGCAAGAGGGCCAGGGCTGGCAGTCAGGCGAAGGGCAAGAGGGCCAGGGCTGGCAGTCAGGCGAAGGGCCAGGGGGCCAGGGGCAGCAGCCGGGCGAAGGGGAGCAGCCGGGCCAGGGTCACCAGCCCGGGCAGTACCCGTCCGGGCAGTACCCGTCCGGGCAGTACCCGTCCGGGCAGGGGCAGCCGTACCAGGGCGGGCGCGACGAGGACCAGACGATCCCGGGCACGATGCCGTCAAGCCCGTACGGCGGCCCGCCCGGCTACCCGCCGCCTCCGCCTCCAGGCGCGCCCTACGGCCCGGGAGGCGGCCAGTACGGCTACGGCCAGTACCAGCCGCCCCGCCCGGGCAATGGCCTGGCGACGGCCTCGCTCGTGCTCGGCGTGGCCAGCCCGTTCCTGGTCTTCGTCTGCTTCACGGGCCTGATCACCGCGATCCTGTCGATCATCTTCGGCTGGGTCGCGCTGGCCAAGGGCGCGGGCCGGGGCCGCGCGATCGCCGGCATCGTGATCAGCGTCCTGTCGCTGATCCTGTTCGCGATCGTGGCGATCTGGTTCTGGAACGTGGTGCAGGAATGCGCCCAGCTGCCGAGCCCGGCCGCCGATCGCTGCTTCGAGTCGAAGTTCCCGTGGATGACCGGCACCGAGTGACCAGGCCGGCCCGCTGCGGAGGCCTTATCCGCTCAGAGCCGGGCCGCGACCGGGGGCCGCGACCGGGGGCCGCGACCGGAGGGCCGCCACGGCCGCAGGGCGGCACCGATGCCGGAGTCGCTGAGGGCGCGTAAGTGCCAGGGGGAGCGGCTGCGGCTGCGTCAGGCCGCGAGCGGCGGGCCGGACGGCAGGTCGTCAGTGGCCGGGCCGAGACGGCGGGGTCGCGGAAGGCCGGGCGGGATGCGGCGTGGCCGAGTGGGATGCGGCGGGGCCGTGTGGGGGGCCGGGCCGAGTGGGATGCGGCGGGGCCGAGTGGGGGGCCGGGCCGAGTGGGACGCGGCGGGGCCGAGTGGCGGGGCGGGTCAGAGGGGCAGGTACGGGGAGAGGTCGGCGCGGGAGCCGCTGGCGGAGACGGCGCCCTTGGCGACCGCCTCGTCCCAGGTGAGCCGCCCCAGCGCGAGCTCGAGCCACGTGCGACCGTCCATCTCGACGACGTTGGGCGGCGTGCCGCGCGTGTGCCGGGGCCCTTCGATGGCCTGGACGGCGGCGTACGGCGGCACGCGGACCTCGACGGTGCGGCCGGGCGCGGCGGCAGCGAGCTTGTCCAGCAGGTACCGCACGGCCAGCCTGGCGGCGTCGCGCTCGGGCCGCAGGCCGCGGTCGTAGGCGGCGAGCACGGCGGCGACGAGCGCGTCGGGCAGGGCGGAGGCCGGCCCGTCGTACGGGGGCGAGTCGAGGGCGACGAGCTGGCCGTCGAGCGCGGCTCTCAGCTTCTCCGGGTCGAGCTTGCGTGGTGGCACCCCTCCATTGTCTCGCGGCAACCGTTCATCGAGACGCGTTCATCGAGACGCGTTCATCGAGACGGAGAGTTTCGTTCACCTCCGGTTTCGACGCCGCCCGTAGCCTCCCCGCCGTACAACTGCGCACTTTTTCTGGAGGACCTGTGGCGAACCCCAACGCGGGAGGTCGTCGGCTGCTGCCGCTGCTGTCGACCCCGCACAAAGGTGGCCGATCCGCGCTGACCTGTCAGTTCCGCTGCGGCAACGCGTGCGCGCACGACGTCGCCAACACCACGGACAACGCCTATTTCGGCGACGTGGTGAAGGAGGCCCTGTCGCGACGCGGCGTGCTGCGGGCGGGCGCGCTCGGCGCCCTGGTCGCGGGTGCGGGCATCGCGGGGGCGGCGCCGGCGCACGCGGACGGGCAGGCGGCGACGGCGGGGGCGGCGGCGGAGACGGCGAGCCGTCCCGGCGGCGGCTCCGGCCTGCGCTTCACCCCGGTGCCGCCGAACAAGGAGGACGCGCTGCGCGTCCCCGAAGGCTACAAGTCCTCGGTGGTGGTGCGCTGGGGCGACCCGGTGCTGCCGGACGCGCCGGAGTTCGACTTCGAGAACCAGACGGCGGACGCCCAGGCCAAGCAGTTTGGCTACAACTGCGACTACGTGACGGTGTTCCCGCTGGGCCGCGACCGGGCGCTGATGTGGGTGAACCACGAGTACACCGACGAGAGCCTGATGTTCCGCGGCTACACGGGCGGCGCCGAGGCCACGGAGGAGCAGATCAGGATCGCGCTGGCCGCGCACGGCGGCTCGGTGGTGGAGATCGAGCGGGTCGGCGGCAGCGGCCAGTGGAGGCTGGTCACCAAGGGGCGCCGCCGCTACAACCGGCGCATCACGGCCCAGACGAAGATGCGCTTCAGCGGCCCGGCGGCAGGGCACGAGCTGCTCAGGACGGCCGCCGACCCGAAGGGCCGCACGCCGATCGGCATGCTCAACAACTGCTCGGGCGGCACCACGCCGTGGAAGACGGTGCTGACCGCCGAGGAGAACATCGACCAGTACTTCGTCAACGGCGACAAGGTCCCCGCGAAGCAGAAGCCGTACATCGAGCGCTACACGATCACGACGGGCACCCCCGAGGACAACCGCCGCTTCGACCGGGTGGAGGAGCGCTTCGACCTGGCCAAGCACCCGAACGAGGCCAACAGGTTCGGCTGGATCGTGGAGATCGACCCGTTCGACCCCGACTCCACGCCGATCAAGCGCACCGCGCTCGGCCGGTTCAAGCACGAGGCGGCCACCACCACGCTGGCCCGTGACGGCCGCCTGGTCGTCTACATGGGTGACGACTCGCGCTTCGAGTACATCTACAAGTACGTCTCCAAGGACCGCTACATCCCGGGCAACGACCGGCACAACCGCTCGCTGCTCGACGAGGGCACCCTGTACGTCGCCAAGTTCACCGGCGACAGCCCGGAGAAGGAGATCGACGGCTCCGGCAGGCTGCCGAAGGACAAGGAGTTCGACGGCTCGGGCGAGTGGATCCCGCTGGTGTCGGGCGACCGCTCGTACGTCAAGGGCATGTCGGCGGCCGAGGTGCTGGTCTACACGCGGGTCGCGGCCGACAAGGTGGGCGCGACGAAGATGGACCGCCCTGAGGACATCGAGCGCAACCCGGTGACCGGCGGCGTGTTCGTGGCGCTGACCAACAACACCAACCGCACCCCGGCCCAGGTGGACGAGGCCAACCCGCGCCCGTCGAACAAGCACGGCCACGTGCTGGAGATCACCGAGCGGCGCGGCGACGCGGGCGAGCGGCGCTTCGCCTGGTCGCTGGTGCTGGTGTGCGGCGACCCGAAGGACCCGGACACCTACTTCGCCGGTTACGACAAGCGCAAGGTCTCGCCGATCTCCTGCCCGGACAACGTGACGTTCGACAAGGACGGCAACCTGTGGATCTCCACGGACGGCAACGAGCTGGGCTCCAACGACGGCCTGTTCGTGATGCCGGTCAAGGGTAAGGAGCGCGGGCACCTGCGCCAGTTCCTGACCGTCCCGGTGGGCGCGGAGACGTGCGGCCCGCTGGTCTCCTCCGACCAGCGCAGCGTGTTCGTGGCGGTGCAGCACCCGGGCGAGATCGACGGCGCCTCGCCGGAGAACCCGGGCAGCCGCTGGCCGGACGGCGACCAGCCGCGCCCGGCGGTGGCGGTGGTCTGGCACGGCAAGGGCAAGAAGATCGGGGCTTGACCTCAAGTTAAGTCGAGGTCCTACCGTCCATGCCATGAGCATGGAGATGACGGCCTGGCACCAGCTGTACTCGATGAACAACCGGCCGGAGCGTCGCAAGCTGTCGCGGGCGACGCTCCGGCGCATCGCGGCCTTCGCCCGGCCGCATCGGGCGAAGATCACGTGGTTCGTGCTGCTCAGCATCGTGCTCGCGGGCCTCGCCGTGGGCTCCCCGCTGCTCGCGGGCCGGGTGGTGGACGCCATCTTCCAGGGCGAGCCGCTCGGCGTGGTGGTCGTGGTGTCGCTGGCGATCGCCGGGATCGCGATCGCGGAGGCCGGTCTCGGGCTGCTGAACCGGTGGCTGTCGGCGGGGCTCGGCGAGGATCTCATCCTCGACCTGCGTACGGCCGTCTTCGATCACGTACAGAAGATGCCGATCGCGTTCTTCACCAGGACCCGCACCGGTGCCCTGGTGAGCCGGCTGAACAACGACGTGATCGGCGCGCAGCGGGCCTTCACCGACACGCTCTCCAGCGTGGTGGGCAACCTCGTCACGCTCGTGCTGACGCTGATCGCGATGATCGGCATCTCGTGGCAGATCACGCTGCTCGCGCTGCTGCTCCTGCCGGTGTTCATCCTGCCGGCGCGGCGGATGGGCGGCAGGATCGCCCGGCTGCGGCGCGAGGCGGCCGACCACAACGCGGCCATGGGCAACCAGATGACCGAGCGCTTCTCCGCGCCGGGCGCGACGCTGGTCAAGCTGTTCGGCCGGCCCGCGCACGAGTCGGCCGAGTTCGCCCGCAGGGCTCGCAGGGTGCGCGACATCGGCGTGCGCACCGCCATGACGCAGACCACGTTCGTCACCGCGCTCACCCTGGTCTCCGCGCTCGCCCTGGCGCTGGTGTACGGCCTGGGCGGCTTCTACGCCCTGCGCGGCCAGCTCGCCCCCGGTGCTCTGGTGTCGATGGCCATGCTCCTCACCCGCCTGTACGCCCCGCTGACCGCGCTGGCCAACGCCCGCGTGGACGTCATGAGCGCGGTCGTCAGCTTCGAGCGCGTCTTCGAGGTGCTCGACCTCAAGCCGCTCATCCAGGAGCGGCCGGGCGCCCGCGAGGTGCCCGAGGGCCCGGTCTCGGTGGAGTTCGAGGACGTGCGCTTCTCCTATCCCTCGGCCGACAAGGTCTCGCTTGCCTCGCTTGAGGAGGTGGCCGTGCTCGACACGCGCGGCGGCGAAGAGGTGCTGCACGGGGTGTCGTTCCGCGCCGAACCCGGGCAGATGGTGGCCCTGGTCGGCTCATCGGGGGCGGGCAAGTCCACGATCGCCCAGCTTCTCCCGCGCCTGTACGACGTGGACTCGGGCGCGGTGCGGATCGGCGGCGTGGACGTACGCGACCTGACCGCCGACTCCATCCGCGACACGCTCGGCATGGTCACCCAGGACGGCCACCTGTTCCACGACACCATCCGCGCCAACCTGCTGCTGGCCAGGCCGGAGGCGAGCGAGGAGGAGCTGTGGGACGCGCTCACCCGCGCCCGCCTCGCCCAGCTCATCAGGTCGCTGCCGGACGGGCTGGACACGGTGGTGGGCGAGCGCGGCTACCGGCTGTCGGGCGGCGAGCGGCAGCGGCTCACGATCGCCCGGCTGCTGCTGGCCAGGCCGCGCGTGGTGATCCTGGACGAGGCGACGGCCGCGCTGGACTCGACGTCGGAGGCGGCGGTGCAGGCGGTGCTCGGCGAGGCGCTCGAGGGCAGGACCGCCGTGGTGATCGCGCATCGGCTGTCCACGGTGCGGGCGGCCGACCTGATCCTGGTGATCGAGGACGGGCGGGTGGTCGAGCGCGGCACGCACGCCGAGCTGCTGGCGGCGGGCGGCCGCTACGAGGAGCTGTACCGCACTCAGTTCGAGGACCCGACGGCCACGGGGGCCGCCGCCTGAGCGTCGCCGGTGGCGGACCGGTCGCGCCGCAGCGCGTAGAGCGCGATCGGTACACCGGTCAGCACCACCACGGCCGCGATGACCAGCGTGAACCGGTAGCCGTCGAGGAAGGCGGCGACCGGCGGCAGTCCGCTCGCGCCCTGCCTGGCGTTCAGGATCGCGCCGAGCACGGTGATGCCGAGCAGCCCGAAGACCTGGCGGAAGACGTTGAGCGCGCCGGAGGCGATGCCGGCGCGCTCGCCGGGCATGCCGTCGAGGATGGCGGCCGTCAGGGGGACGAGCAGGCCGCCGCCGAGGCCGTACAGGATGAACCAGGGGGCCACGTCGGCGTAGCCGGCGCCCGCGCCGACGCGGGAGAGCATGAAGATCGCGACCGCCATGAACGTCATGCCGAGCGCGACCGTGCGCGCGACGCCGAAGCGCGCCGCGATCCGCTGTGACAGCACCGACAGCACGCCCATCACCACCGCCATCGGCACGAACGACGCGCCCGCGGCGGTGGGGGAGAAGCCGAGCACGTTCTGCAGCCACAGGGCGCTGAAGAAGTAGACGCCGAACACGCCGAACGTCCAGACGCCGGTGATGAGCAGGCCGCCGGAGAACACCCGCGAGCGGAACAGCGACATCACGATCATCGGCTCGGCCGCCCGCCGCTCGGCCAGGAGGAACGCCGCCGACGCGAGCACGGCCAGGCCGAGGCAGGCCAGGATCGGGGCCGAAGTCCAGCCGGCGCTTTCGCCCTCGATGAGCGCGTACGTCAAAGCGAACAGCGCGAGTGCGGAGGTGACCAGGCCGGGCAGGTCGAGGCTGTGCCGCACCCGGTCACCGGCCGGCGCGATCGCCCACAGCGCGAGCGCGGCCGTCACCACGCCGATGGGCACGTTGATCAGGTAGATCCAGCTCCAGTGCAGGTGCTCGCTGATGAATCCGCCCGCGGCGGGCCCGATCGCCATGGACAGCGGCATCGCCGCGCCCCAGATGCCCACCGCCTTGGCGCGCTCGCCGGGGTCGGTGAAGGTCTGCCGGATCAGCGTGAGCGTGGCCGGCGCGAGCAGGGCCGCGCCGGCGCCCTGCGCGGCGCGGGCGGCGATGAGCATTCCGCCGGAGACGGCGAGCCCGGCCACCAGCGAGGCCAGCGTGAAGATCGCCAGCCCGGTGAGGAAGACCCGGCGGGCGCCGAGCACGTCCGCGAGCCGCCCGCCGGCCAGCATGAGCCCGGCGAACACCAGGACGTACGAGCTCACGATCCATTCGAGCCCCGAGATCGTCAGCTCTAAGTCCCGCTGGATGGTGGGCAACGCGACGTTGCCCACGTTGTTGTCCAGGAAGGTCATGAAGCCGCCCAGCGTCACGGCGGCCAGCGCCCACCACTTCACGATAAATCCTCCTATACACCGTACTTGTACGGCGTATAGGTAACTTGTACGCCGTATAGTTGTCAACCGTGATGGGAAAGCTGACCGCGCAGGCGATCGCGGAGCGGGCGCTGCAGATCGGCGACGCCGAGGGCATCGAGGCCGTGACCATCCGGCGCCTCGCCGCCGACCTGGGCGTCACCCCGATGGCCCTCTACTGGCACTACAAGAACAAAGAGCAGCTGCTCATCGGCATGGCCGACCACCTGATCGGCGGCTTCGCCCCCAAGGAGGCCGACGAGCGGCCCTGGCAGGAGCAGCTCCGCGAGCTCATCCTCGGCCTGGTCAGGACCCTGCGCTCCTACCCGTGCGCGAAGACCATCCTGGAGCAGATCGACCCCATCACGGTGCCGAGCTTCCTGACCGTCTGGGAGGCGGCGCTGCGGCTGACCCGGCTGGCCGGCTTCGGCGTCGAGGAGAGCTGCCTCATCACCAAATACCTGCTGGACTCGGCCATCTCCTTCGCCGGCGCGCCCGTGCGCCACCGCGCGGGCCGCACGCCAGAAGAGGTGGAGGAGATCGGCAGGACCAAGCGGGCCGGGCTGCAGGCGCTGAACGCCGACGCCTACCCCCACCTGGTCGAGATGGCCCACCTCCTGGTGACCCCGCTCGACGCCCGCCTGTACGACACCTTCGGCGTCGACCTCGTCATCAGCGGCATAGAGGCGCTGGCGGCCAGACGTTAGAGTCCCGATCATGGCCTTCGAGCTGATCTGTGAGATCGAACCGCCGACCCGCCCCGATCTGAAGCACGTCAGGCATCAGATCGGCACGCTGAGCACGATCGCCCACGCCTTCCTCATCCCCGACAACCACATCGGCCGCGCCACCGTCTCCAGCGTGGCCGTGGCGCACGAGGTCGAGGCGATGGGCGGGCGCGGCATCGCCTGCCTCAACTCGCGCGACCGCAACCTCCTCGGGTTCCGCCGCGACCTGCTGACGGCCGCCGCGTACGGCGTCGAGCGCTTCCTGTTCGTCTACGGCGACAAGCCCGCGAGCGGCAACCGTACGAGCGATCTCACCGTGCGCTCGATGATCGAGGAGGCGCGGGAGTTCTCGCCCGGCTTCCAGGTGGGCGCGGCGGCGGCGCTGCGCCCGCTGCCGGCCTGGAAGCGCACAGCCGACTTCCTGTTCTCGCAGGTCAGCTTCTCGGTGGAGGCCCAGCTCCGCTGGCGCGATGAGCACCCCGTCGATCTGCCGGTCTACGCGGGCGTGATGGTGCTGGCCAGCGAGCGGCACGCCCGCACCCTGGCCGCCGCCATCCCCGAGATCGCCATCCCCGACGAGCTTGTGAGCGCGGTGGCGGCCGACCGGATGGCGGGGGTCGAGGCCGCGTGCGAGCAGGTGCTGGCGCTGCGCGAGAGCGGGGCGTTCGCCGGGGTGCACCTTATCCCGGTCGCCCGCTACCGCGAGGTGGAGGCGCGGCTGGCCGCCGCGCTCTGAGGCCGCGCCAGGGCGGCGAGCACGGCCCCCGCCAGGGCCACGGCGGCCAGCACCGCGTACGCCCGCTGGAAGCCGTCCATGAGCTGCCCCACGGCCACCGGCGAGAGCGCCGACAGCGTGCCCGCGTACACCTGGGCGCGCAGCTCGGGCCCCACCGACGAGGTCAGCACGCTGAGCGACAGGCCGACGCTGAGCACGATGCCGACGTTCATCACCATCACCCGCAGCCCGTTCACCACGCCCAGGCTGCCGGCCGGCAGCTCGCTCATCACCTGGGTGGTGTTGCCGGTCAGGAACGTTCCGCTGCCGCAGCCGGCCACGAACAGCCCGATCCCGATCACCCAGTACGGCGTGCGCGCGCCGGCCGTCAGCGCCAGCGTGCCCAGCCCGGCCGCGCTCAGCAGTGCGCCGCCGACGGACAGCGCGTACGGCGACACCTTCCGCCCCAGCATGCCCACGATCGGCGAGGCCAGCCCGATCCCCACCGGCACGGGCAGCACGCTCAGCCCCGCCTCGAACGCGTCCACGCCCCGCGCCGCCTGGAAGTACAGCGCGACGACCAGGATCAGCGCCGAGCGGGCCAGCGCGTTGCAGAACGAGGCCAGGTTCGCGCACGCCAGCAGCCGCCCGCCGAACAGCCGCAGGTCGAGCACCGGGTTCTCCGACCGCCGCGCGGCCCACACGATCAGCGGCACCAGCACGGCGAACGCCGCCGCCCCCGCGAGCACGACCGGGCTGGAGACACCCCGCGAGCCCGCCTCCGACAGCGCCAGCAGCAGTGCCGACAACGCGGCGAACACCAGCACGTTGCCCAGCGCGTCCACCGGCTGCCTGGGCCGCCGGGGCATCCTGCGCAGGACCGCCGCGCCGACGCCGAGCGCGAGCAGCCCGGCGGGCACGTTCACCCAGAAGATCCACTGCCAGCCGGCCGTCTCCGCGATGAGGCCGCCTACGGTCGGCCCGGCGAGCTGAGCGACCGACATCGTGCCGATGTAGACGCCCATGCCCTGGCTGAGCCGCTCGGGCGGGAACGCGTCGGTGATGATCACCGTGCCGTTCGCCAGGATCATGGCCGCGCCGACCGCCTGTAACACGCGCATCGCGATGAGGAAGCCCACGGACGGCGACAGCCCGGCGAGCAGCGAGGCCAGCGTGAACAGCGCGAACCCCGTCAGGTAGACCTCGCGCCTGCCCAGCAGGTCGGCCACCCGGCCGAAGAACACCAGGCTCGCGGTGTTGACCAGCAGGAACGACAGCAGGATCCAGCCGGACTCCAGCGGGCCCGCCTGGAAGTGCCGCACGACGGCGGGCAGCGCCACGTTCAGCGTGCTGCCCGCGATGCCGATGAGGACCAGGCCCAGGCTGGTGACCGCGCAGACCCGCCAGGCGTAGCGCATGCGGGTGGCGTCGGGTGAGGTGACCGCGACCATGATTTCCACTATGACGTACGTCGTACGTCGTGGAATGTCATCATCTGGCGCGCTTGCGCAGACCCTCCAGGTCGTGGATGACCACCCGCCGCCTGCCGGTCTCGATCAGCCCCCGGTCGCGCAGCGCGCGCAGCGCCTTGCTGACGGCCTCGCGGGAGGCGCCGGTCCAGCCGGCCAGCTCGTCCTGCGAGAGCGGCAGCGCCACCCGCACGCCCTCGGCGGTCTTCTCGCCGTACCGCTCGGCCAGCTCGATCAGCCGGGTGGCGACCCTGCCGGTGGTGTCGAAGGCGCCGTACTCGATGCGCTTTCTGTCGGAGTCGCGCAGCTTGGCGCTGATCTGCTGCATGAGCAGCACCGCGACGCGGCCGTGGGACTCCAGGAACGAGACGAAGTCGCGGACGACGATGCCGGAGATCGGTTCGAGCGCGGTGACCGTGGTCGAGCGGGGCGAGCCGTCGATGGCCGACAGTTCCCCGATGAGCGCGCCTGGGCCGCGCACGGCCAGCACCACCTCCGTGCCGGCGCTGGTGTGCGACGAGCACTTCACCCGGCCGTCCAGCAGCACGAGGACCCAGTCGGACGTGTCGCCCTCGGTCATGATCGTCGTGCCGCGATCCCACCGCCGCTGGCGGCCGGCCGCTTTGAGCGACGCGACCTCCTCGTCGGTCAGCAGGGTGAGGAATTCGCCAGGTTCGGGGGCCATGCGCCGATTATGGCGGCAAGCGGACCCCGCATCTATGTCGATCTTCTAGTCGAGGCCCTTCAGCACGTACGCGGTCACCGGCTCTTCCTTGCCCTTCAGGCTGAGCGCGCCCAAAGAGTTCACCGAGACGTCATCTCCGAGCTGCCGGTACGTCGCCTCGCCGATCACCACCGTGCCGGGCTCGGCGATCGCCTGCAGCCGGGCCGCCACGTTCACGCAGTCGCCCATCGCGTTGAAGCCGCGCAGCTCGGGGCTGCCGATGTTGCCCACCAGCGCGGGCCCGGTGTTGACGCCCACCCGGAACGTCGGCCACTCCACGCCGTCGGAGCGCTGCCAGGCCATCTCCTCGGCCACCTCGGCGGCGGCCCGCTGCATCTCCAGCGCCGCCTTGCAGGCCGCCCGCGCGTGCCCCGGCTGCGTGGCCGGCGCGTTGAACAGCGCGAGCAGCGCGTCTCCCACGAACTGCACGATCGTGCCGCCGTTGCGGAGAATGCAGGGCACGGCGACCGTGTGGTAGCGGTTGAGCATGTCGACGATCTCGCCCGGAGTCACCTTCTCCGAGAACGTCGTGAAGCCCTTGAGGTCGGCGAAGAGCGCGGTCAGCTCCTTCACCTCGCCGCCCAGCTCCGCCTGCGCCGGGTCGGCGAGCAGCGCATGCGCCACGTCCGGCGACATGTACTGGTGGAACAGCGTGTGCAGCTCACGGTAGAGCCGGGCGTTCTCCAGCGAGATCGACAGCTGCCCGGCCAGGGTCGCGGCCAGCGCCTCGTCCTGGCTGGTACGCCCGATCGGCACCTCCAGCACGCCCGCCAGGTGGCCCTTGACGGTCAGCGGGAAGGCCAGCAGCCCGTCGCGCCTGATCGGGTCGTCGCCCGCGAACACGTACTCGCGCGAGCCGATCTGCGTCTTGCCGTCGGACACCAGCGCGATCTTCACATCACCGTACGCCTGCCGCACCCGCTCGAGCGAGGCCGTCAGCAGCTCGTCCTCGGGCAGACCGACCCGCGTCTTGACGCTCACGTCCACCAGCGCCGACAGCCGCTCCGACAGCTCGCGCTCCTCCGCCAGCGCCCGCCCGGCCCGGTCGAGCACGGCGGCCTGGCCCTCGTTGAGCCGGAACTTGCCCGACAGCCGGGCCGCCGCCAGCGGCTCGCCCTTGCGCACGTGCTCGACCAGCTCCTCCAGCGCCTGGTCGTAGTCGCGCCTGATGCGGGCCACGGTCTCCGACAGCGCCACCGAGTCGAACAGCCCCGCGCTCGACCCCTCGCGCCGGAACTGCAGGTAGGCGCTGTAGGCCACGAACCCGAACGCCAGCGTCAGCAGCAGGTGCCACTCCCACCACGACAGGTGCCAGTTGAGCTGCGACATCCCGGCCACCATCGACTCGGCGAGCAGCGCGTACGCGGTGATCAGGCTGACCAGCATCGCCGACGGGCGCCGCCGGTGCAGCAGGAACATCATCACCGCCGAGGCCGAGTACAGCAGCAGGCCCGGCACCGACCCCCACGTCAGCCAGCCGATCGGCGAGACCTCGGGCGGCTCGCTCACCGCGGTCAGGCCGGGCACCAGCGACACCACGCCCCACAGCGCCATGACGCCGAGCAGCGCGCCCCGGACGAAGTGCTGCCACGACAGCACTGCCGCAGCGACCCGCTCGCCCAGCGGCAGCGCGGAGACGAACGCGAACACCGCCGCGATCGACAGCCCGAGCTGCTGTCCCGCGTCGAAGCCGACCGAGCCTGCCGGCAGGATCACCTTGGGGGTGGCCAGGCCGTGCAGGAAGAAGAAGCCGGCGTTGGTGATGAACACCATGGACACCAGGAACAGCCGGGCGTCGCTGCGCCGCCGCGACGCCTCGCTGATGAGCACTCCGAGCACGAGGTTGACGCCGGCGATCAGGATGATCAGCCAGAAGTGGCTCGGGTTGTGCTGCCACGGGATGTTGAGGTGGTCGTTGGCCAGCAGCAGCCAGAGGCCGAGCATGGGCAGCGCCAGGTGGATGCCCCAGACCACGCCGCGTACGGGCTGGGTGGCCGGTGGGAGGTACGGCGTGGGACCAGGGGTTGACACAGACCGATTATCCACGCGGGCCCGCTGCCGTGACTGCGTCGTTTTACTCACCCGGGCGCGGTCGAAAAGCACCGGGTACGTGAAGCCGGGCACGTGAAAGGGCCGGCACGGATATCCGTACCGGCCCTTCGAAAAGCGTCTTCGTGCGGCGTCGGTTCTGGCCGGGTCAGCCGAACAGCGCGGGAAGCGTCGCGGTGTGCGTCTCCCGCAGCTCCTCGACCGGCACCTCGAACACGTCCTTGACGACCAGCGACGAGCCGCCGGTCTCGCCGAGCCCGTAGCAGGGCACGTCGTGCCGGCCGCACAGGGAGGCCAGCTCGTCGTACGCCTCGGGCCGCACCACGACCAGCGCCCGCGCCGCCGACTCGCTGAACAGGTCGGTGAACGGGTCGCCGGTCAGCTCGACGGTCGCGCCGATGCCCTTGGCCAGGCACGACTCGGCGAGCGCGATGGCCAGACCGCCGTCGGACAGGTCGTGGGAGCCTTCGAGCAGCCCGCGCCGCGCCGCCTCGACCAGCACGGTGCCGAGCGCCTCCTCGGCCTCCAGGTCGGCCTGCGGCGGCAGCCCGCCCAGGTGGCCGTGGACCACGTGGGCCCACTCCGAGCCGCCGAACTCCTCGCGGGTGTCGCCCAGCAGCACGACCCGCAGCCCCTCCGCGACGAACCCGGTGGGCACCCGCTTGGCGACGTCGTCGATGACGCCGAGCACGCCCACCACCGGCGTCGGGTGGATGGCGGTCGAGCCGGTCTGGTTGTAGAAGGAGACGTTGCCGCCGGTCACCGGCACGCCCAGGGTCTTGCAGGCGTCGGCGAGCCCGCGCACGGCCTCGGCGAACTGCCACATGACCTCGGGGTCCTCGGGAGAGCCGAAGTTGAGGCAGTTGGTGACGGCGAGCGGCTTCGCGCCGGTGACGGCGACGTTGCGGTACGCCTCGGCCAGCGCGAGCTGCGCCCCCGCGTACGGGTCGAGCTTGGCATAGCGGCCGTTGCCGTCGGTGGACAGCGCGATGCCCCGGGTGGTCGGCTCGGCGCCCGCGATGGCCTCGGAGATGCGCAGCATGCCCGCGTCGGCCGGCTGGGCCAGCACGGTGTTGGAGCGCACGTAGCGGTCGTACTGGTCGGTCACCCACGCCTTGGACGCCAGGTTCGGCGAGCCGAGGAGCTGCAGCAGCGTGTGCCGCAGGTCGGTCGGGCGCGGGAGCCGGTCGGGGGTGTCGGCGTTGAGCGCCGCCTGCCCCGCGGGCTCGTGGAACGGCCGCTCGTAGACCGGCCCGTCGTCGGCCGCCGTGCCCGGCGGGATGTCGACGATGACCTCGCCGTTCCAGGTCATGACGAGCCTGCCGGTGTCGGTGACCTCGCCGATGACGGTGGCCGGGACGTCCCACTTGGCGCAGATCGCCATGAACGCCGGGATGTCGTCGGGCCGGACCACGGCCATCATGCGCTCCTGCGACTCGCTCATGAGGATCTCCTCGGGCCTGAGCGAAGGGTCGCGGAGCGGGACGAGGTTGAGGTCGACGGTCATGCCGCCGGTGCCCTTGGCGGCCAGCTCGGTGGTGGCGCAGGAGACGCCGGCCGCGCCGAGGTCCTGGATGCCGACCACGACGTCGGCGGCGTACAGCTCCAGGCAGCACTCGATGAGCAGCTTCTCCATGAACGGGTCGCCGACCTGCACGGCGGGCCGCTTGGCCTGCGACTCGTCCTCGAACGTGGCGCTGGCCAGCACCGACGCGCCGCCGATGCCGTCGGGGCCGGTGGCCGCGCCGAACAGCACGACCTTGTTGCCCGGCCCGGGGGCGGTGGCGAGTTTGATCTGGTCCTTACGGAGCAGGCCCACGCACAGCGCGTTGACCAGCGGGTTGCCGATGTAGCAGGGGTCGAAGGCGACCTCGCCGCCGATGTTGGGCAGCCCGAGGCAGTTGCCGTAGCTGCTGATGCCCTCGACCACGCCGGGCAGCACCCGCCGGGTGTCGGGGGCGTCGGCGCCGCCGAAGCGCAGCGCGTCCATGACCGCGATCGGGCGCGCGCCCATCGACATGATGTCGCGCACGATGCCGCCGACGCCGGTGGCCGCGCCCTGGTGCGGCTCGACGTAGGACGGGTGATTGTGCGACTCGATCTTGAACGTGGCCGCCCAGCCGTCGCCGATGTCGACCACGCCGGCGTTCTCACCCATGCCCACCAGCAGCGCGTCGGACTTCGGCGCCTTGGTGGCGAACTGCTTGAGATGGACCTTGGACGACTTGTACGAGCAGTGCTCGGACCACATGACGCTGTAGATGGCCAGCTCCGAGCCGGTGGGGCGGCGGCCCAGGATCTCTTTGACCCGGTCGTACTCGTCCTGCTTCATGCCCAGCTCGGCGAAGGGCATCGGCTCGTCGGGGGTCTGCGCCGCGCGCTGCACGGTGTCAGTCATGCGTTCACCAGGTTCTTCAGGATGGAGGTGAAGATGCCGAGGCCGTCGGTGCTCGGGGCGCCGACCAGCTCCTCGACGGCGTGCTCGGGGTGCGGCATGAGCCCGACGATGTTGCCGGCCTCGTTGCGGATGCCGGCGATGTCGTTGAGCGAGCCGTTGGGGTTGCCGATGTAGCGGAAGACCACGTGCCCGCCCGACTCCAGCGCGGCCAGCGTGTCGTCGGAGGCGACGTAGCGGCCCTCGCCGTGCTTGATCGGCAGCACGATCTCCTGGCCCTGCGCGAAGTTGTTGGTCCACGCCGTCTCGGTCTGCTCGACCCTGAGCCGCTGGTCACGGCAGACGTAGTGGAGCGAGGCGTTGCGGGTGAGCGCGCCGGGCAGCAGGTGCGCCTCGCAGAGGATCTGGAAGCCGTTGCAGGTGCCGATGACCGGCAGGCCCGCCTTGGCGGCGGGCACCAGCTCGTCCATGATCGGCGCGAACCGGGAGATGGCGCCGCAGCGCAGGTAGTCGCCGTAGGAGAAGCCGCCGGGCAGGAAGACCGCGTCGACTCCCTTCAGGTCGTGGTCGGCGTGCCACAGCGGGACCGCCTCCGCGCCCACGAGGCGCACGGCTCTGGCTGCGTCCTGATCGTCGAGAGTGCCGGGAAACGTGACAACGCCCACACGGGCAGCGCTCATGACAGTCGTCCCCTCCGGAGGAATGCGCACGCCACCGTCCCATCGGGGCGGTTCGGCGGTATCACCAGGTTATCGGGTGCGCTCCGGTGGTCGGCATCGGCTCGGACGCGGGACGTACGCGCAGGTGGAGCGGGTCACACGGCGGCGAGCTCCCGGGGACGCGCCTCGGCGTCGTCGTCGTCCCAGGAGAGGTTCTTGCGCAGGTGGACCGTGGTGCCACGGCCCGGCGTGACGCCGAACGAGATCTCATCGACGACCGAACGCATGATCAGCAGGCCGCGGCCGTTCTCGGTGTCGGGAGGAGGGAAGTGCGGAGGCATCGTCGGCACCCCGTCACCGTTGTCGGCCACGCGTACGTCGCAGTGGCCGGCACCGATCGCCGCCGTCACCTCGTAGCGGTTGGCCGGCCCTCCGTGCCGGACCGCGTTGGAGCACGCCTCGGAGACGGCGAGCAGCATGTCGGCGATGCACGTCTCGCTCACGTTGAGTGAACGCATGGCGTCGCCTAGCACTCGCCTGACCATCGGTATGCCGATCGCATCCCGAGGCAGTGCCAACGAGAACTCAATATCCACCGGACTCCTCCGGGCTCCGG
Organism: Nonomuraea fastidiosa; assembly: GCF_042751225.1. Classification (NCBI taxonomy): domain Bacteria; kingdom Bacillati; phylum Actinomycetota; class Actinomycetes; order Streptosporangiales; family Streptosporangiaceae; genus Nonomuraea; species Nonomuraea fastidiosa. The sequence goes on along the minus strand of NZ_CP170570.1, from coordinate 2,456,336 downwards.
AATGTCACCTGGAGTAGGTTTCCCTGAGAAAACGGGGCTAACCGCAAAATCACGTTGTTGTTATTTACTGTTGGCAAGCCCGTGGGATTGTGGCACGCCCGAACCCGGCTTTAACCACCCCAGGGGAAATCCAGCCCCCAAATGTGCCTTCTACCCCTCAACCCGGACGACGTAGTCCTCGATCACGGTGTTGGCGAGCAACGTCTCAGCCATCTTGCGCACTTCGGCGAGCGCCGCCTCGTCGGCCGGGCCTTCGATCTCCAGCTCGAAGCGCTTGCCCTGGCGGACGGCGGAGACGCCGGAGAAGCCGAGCCTGGGCAGCGCCCTGGCGATCGCCTGGCCCTGCGGATCGAGGATCTCGGGCTTCAGCATGACGTCCACGATGACGCGGGCCACTGCGTTCCTCCTGGGAGCGGTGGGTGGATGGGAAGCACAGCCTACCGGCGCGTGTGCCTGCCGACACAACGGGAACGGGGAGGACAAGGGGCTTGCGCGCAGGGCTGTGATGTCTGCCACGATGGCCCCAAAAGCGTACGAACCTCCACCTCCCGGTTCGGCGCTACGAAGGCTGGCCTAAGGTGGCAACCCCACCCCGGACCGGCCCCGACCACAGGAGTGGCACGTGACACAAGACGCCTCTCGTGGTGCTGACGCACCTCCTGAGCTCGTCCAGTTGCTCACCCCCGAGGGAGAGCGGGTCGAGCATCCCGACTACGACATCGATCTGACCTCCGAGGAGGTCCGGTCGCTCTACCGCGACCTGGTGCTGGTCCGGCGCATCGACCTGGAGGCCGTCGCCCTGCAACGCCAGGGCGAGCTCGGCATCTGGGCCTCGCTGCTCGGCCAGGAGGCCGCGCAGATCGGTTCGGGGCGCGCGCTGACCGACTCCGACATGGCCTTCCCCACCTACCGTGAGCACGGCGTGGCCTGGTGCCGCGGCGTCGACCCGGTGAAGCTGCTCGGCCTGTTCAGAGGGGTCAACCACGGCGGGTGGGACCCCAAGGAGCACAACTTCCACCTCTACACGATCGTCATCGGCAGCCAGACCCTCCACGCGGTCGGCTACGCCATGGGCATCCAGCGCGACGACGCCAGCGCCGCCACCATGGTCTACTTCGGCGACGGCGCCACCTCCCAGGGCGACGTCAACGAGTCGTTCATCTGGGCGAGCGTGTTCAACGCGCCGATCGTCTTCTTCTGCCAGAACAACCAGTGGGCCATCTCCGAGCCGCTGGAGAAGCAGACCCGCATCCCCCTCTACCGGCGGGCATCCGGCTTCGGCTTCCCCGGCGTCCGGGTGGACGGCAACGACGTCTTCGCCTGCCTCGCCGTGACGCGCAAGGCGCTGGAGGCGGCGCGTACCGGCCAGGGTCCGACGCTGATCGAGGCGTTCACCTACCGGATGGGCGCCCACACCACCACCGACGACCCCACCCGCTACCGGGTCGCCAGCGAGCTGGAGGCGTGGAAGCTCAAGGACCCGATCGAGCGGGTCAAGTCGTACCTGTTCAAGACCGAGCAGGCCGACCAGGCGTTCTTCGACTCGGTCGAGGCCGAGGCCGACCAGCTCGGCGCCGACCTGCGCAGGCGGTGCCTGGCCATGCCCGACCCCGAGCCGCTGGCCATCTTCGACCACGTCTACAGCGAGCCCCACGCCCTGATCGACCAGGAGCGCGCCCAGTTCGCCGCGTACTTGGAGGGGTTCCGTGACTGAGCGAGGCGAACTGGGCGGCCGGTTCTGGGCGAAGGAGGCGTCGTGACCGTACTCAGCCTGTCCAAGGCGCTCAACGAGGGCATGCGCAAGGCCATGGAGGACGATCCCAAGGTCCTCATCATGGGCGAGGACGTCGGCAAGCTGGGCGGCGTGTTCCGGGTCACCGACGGGCTGCAGAAGGACTTCGGCGAAGACCGTGTCATCGACACCCCGCTCGCCGAGTCCGGCATCATCGGCACCGCGATCGGCCTGGCGCTGCGCGGCTACCGGCCGGTGTGCGAGATCCAGTTCGACGGGTTCGTCTTCCCCGCCGCCGACCAGATCATCACCCAGCTCGCCAAGATGCCGATGCGCTCGCTCGGCGCGATCAAGCTGCCCGTCGTCGTCCGCATCCCCTGCGGCGGCGGCATCGGCGCGGTCGAGCACCACAGCGAGTCGCCCGAGGCGTACTTCACGCACACCGCAGGGCTGCGCGTGGTGGCCTGCTCCAACCCCGCCGACGCGTACACGATGATCCAGCAGGCCATCCGCAGCGACGACCCGGTGATCTTCTTCGAGCCCAAGCGGCGCTACTGGGAGAAGGCCGAGATCGACACCTCCTCCACCGACTGGTGGCCGCCGCTGCACGCCGCCAGGGTCGTACGCCCCGGCTCCGACGCGACGCTGCTGGCCTACGGCCCCATGGTGAAGACCTGCCTGGAGGCCGCCGCTGCGGCCGAGGACGACGGGCGCTCGCTGGAGGTCATCGACCTGCGCTCGCTCAACCCGCTGGACGAGCCGGTCGTCATGGAGTCGGCGCGGCGTACCGGCCGGGTCGTGGTCGTGCACGAGGCGCCCGTCAACAGCGGCTTCGGCGCCGAGCTGGCCGCCAGGATCACCGAGCAGTGCTTCTACCACCTGGAGTCGCCCGTGCTGCGCGTCGGCGGCTTCTCGACCCCCTATCCGCCCTCGAAGCTGGAGGAGCACTACCTGCCCGACCTGGACCGCGTGCTCGACGCCGTCGACCGGACCTTCGGGTACTGAGGGGGTTGCGATGCGACGCGAGTTCAAGCTGCCCGACGTCGGCGAGGGCCTGACGGAGGCGGAGATCGTCCGCTGGCACGTCAAGCCCGGCGACGAGGTCAAGGTCAACCAGATCGTGGTGGAGATCGAGACGGCGAAGTCCATCGTCGAGCTGCCGATCCCCTGGGACGGCGTGGTGGCCGGGCTCATGGCGGGCGAGGGCGAGACGGTCGACGTGGGCGTCCCGATCATCGCGGTGGACACCGCGGGCGAGGACGGGGCACCCGCGGCGGCTCCCGAGGCGCCTGCCGACGACATGGTGCCGCAGCCGCCCGCCGAGGGCGCGGTGGAGCCGGGCGTGCACGGCAGCCCCGCACCCAAGGAGGAGCGCCAGGCGGTCCTGGTCGGCTACGGCGTGAAGACCGGCGCGACCAAGCGCCGCCCGCGCAAGCAGGCCGCGCCGGGCCGGCCCACGAACCCGCTGGCCAACCCGGACCGCGTGGGCCTGGACGCCCCGCTCTCCAGCCCGCCGCCGCCCACCGCGACCAGGCCGCCCGCCCCCGCACCCGCCCCTGCGCCCGCTCCCGCCGCAGGTCCCGCTGCGGCTCCCGGTCAGGCGCGGCCGCTGGCCAAGCCCCCCGTACGCAAGCTCGCCAAGGACCTCGGCGTCGATCTCGCCACGGTGACGGGCACGGGCCCCCAGGGCACGATCACCCGCGAGGACGTCCAGGCCGCGGCGGCACGGGCGCAGCAGCGGCAGCAGCCGGTCGCGGCGGTGAGGGCCCCCCAGGAGCGCGAGGAACGCATCCCGATCAAGGGCGTGCGCAAGATGACCGCCCAGGCCATGGTGACCAGCGCCTTCACCGCCCCGCACGCCACCGAGTTCCTCCAGGTGGACATGACGGCCACCATGGACGCCGTGCGCCGCCTGCGCGAGCTGCCGGAGTTCGCGCAGGTCAAGGTGTCGCCGCTGCTGCTGGTGGCCAGGGCGGTGCTGACGGCGATCGGCAGGCACCCGATGATCAACTCATCGTGGGACGAGGACGCCCAGGAGATCGTGGTCAAGCACTACGTGAACCTGGGGATCGCCGCCGCCACCCCGCGCGGCCTGGTGGTGCCGAACGTCAAGGACGCGCACGAGCTGTCGCTGCCCGAGCTGGCCGCGCGGCTCGCGGAGCTGACGGAGACGGCCAGGGCGGGCCGCACGCAGCCCGCGGAGATGGCGGGCGGCACGTTCACGATCACGAACGTCGGCGTCTTCGGCGTCGACGGCGGCACCCCGATCATCAACCCCGGCGAGGCCGCGATCCTCGCCTTCGGCCAGGTCAGGGACATGCCGTGGGTGGTGGACGGCGCGCTGGCGGTGCGCAAGGTGGCGACGCTGTCGCTGTCGTTCGACCACCGCATCGTGGACGGTGAGCTGGGCTCGCTGTTCCTGCGCGACGTGGGCGCGATGCTGGAGGACCCCATCAGGATGCTCGCCTGGAGCTGACACCGGTACGACGGCCGCCGGGAGGACCCCTCTCCCGGCGACCGCCGTACGGCGGGGACACCCGCACCCACCGACCTCAGAGTCGCCTGAGGCCCCTCCAGATACAGTGGCTTTCATGATTCGCCACATCGTGCTGTTCACCTGGAGCGACGACGCGACCGACGAGCAGAAGGCCGCGGTGCCCGAGGCTCTGAAGACGCTGCCGGGCCTGATCCCGGAGATCAAGTCGTACACGTACGGCCGGGACGCCGGCATCAACCAGGGCAACTACGACTTCGCGATAGTGGCGGACTTCGACAGCACCGACGACTACCTCGTCTACCGCGACCACCCCGAGCACCAGGCGATCATCGCCGGGCACATCAAGCCGATCGTGGCCTCGCGCGCCGCCGTCCAGCTCAGCCTCTGAGCGGCCTCCGGGGGTCTCAGACCTCCGGCGGGTGGTTCTCGCGGTGCATCAGCCGGCCTTCGGACGTGCTGCCCCGGCGAGGGGCCAGCACGATGCTCAGCACGATCCCGGCGCCGCCGACGATCATGAAAATGAGGCCGATGACGTCCATGTGCACGCTCTGGCCGAAGACGTCGGGCTCGATCGCGAACCTCAGGATGGCGCCAAGCGTGAGGAAGAAGATGCTTACCCCGACACCCATGACGACCTCCAGGGAAAAGACGCGTACCGCCACGGTCATACCCGGGTAAGGCACAGCGCACCCGTCGATATCACGCCAGAGGTGACAGAGAGCGCCCGGCCCTGCCCGCGCTCAGCCGGGCGACGAGTGCCACCGCTCCTGGCTGCGCCCGCGCAGGACACAGCCAGGAGACGGGGATGAAGGGGGTCAGAAGGCGGCCTCGGGCAGCTCCATCAGCTCCTGGCCGGTGGAGTCGAGGCTGCGGCGCTCGGCGGCCAGGCGGGGCAGCACGGTCTTGGCGAAGAACGAGGCCGCGGCGACCTTGCCGAGGTAGAACGGGTCCTCGCCGCCGGACAGCTTCTCCAGCGCGACCTCCGCCTGGCGCTGCAGCAGCCAGCCGATGATGAGGTCGCCGAGCGCGAGCAGGAACCTGGTCGTGTTCAGGCCGACCTTGTAGACCTCCTCGGGCTTCTCCAGCGAGGCGAGCGCCCAGCCCGCCATCGTGTCGCCCATGGCCTTGACCTCGGCGGCGGCCTCGGCGAGCAGCTTGCGCTCCTCCTTCAGCCGGCCGTTGCCCGCCTCGGAGGCGGCGAACTCGTTGATCTCGGCGAGCAGCTTGCCGATGGCCGAGCCCTGGTTGCGCAGGATCTTCCTGAAGAACAGGTCCTGGCCCTGGATGGCGGTGGTGCCCTCGTACAGGGTGTCGATCTTGGCGTCGCGGATGTACTGCTCGATCGGGTAGTCCTGGAGGTAGCCCGAGCCGCCCAGGGTCTGCAGCGAGCGGGCGAGCAGCTCGTACGACCGCTCGGACCCCACGCCCTTGACCACCGGCAGCAGCAGGTCGTTCATCTCGTCGGCGTGCCGGTCTTCCGGGTCGATGAGCAGGGCGTCCTGGAAGGTCGCGGTGTAGAGCACCAGCGCGCGCATGCCCTCCACGTACGCCTTCTGCAGCATCAGCTCGCGCCGCACGTCGGGGTGGTGGGTGATGGTGACCCTGGGGGCGCTCTTGTCGGCGCTCTTGGTCAGGTCGGCGCCCTGCACGCGGGCCTTGGCGTACTCCAGGGCGTTGAGATAGCCGGTGGACAGCGTGGCGATGGCCTTGGTGCCGACCATCATGCGGGCGTGCTCGATGACCATGAACATCTGCTTGATGCCCTCGTGCACCTCGCCCACCAGCCAGCCGACCGCCGGGTGCTTGTCGCCGAAGGTCAGCTCGCAGGTCGTGGAGACCTTCAGGCCCATCTTCTTCTCGACGTTGGTGACGTAGACGCCGTTGCGCTCGCCCAGCTTCCCGGTCTCGAGGTCCACGTGGTACTTCGGCACCAGGAACATCGACAGGCCCTTGGTGCCGGGGCCGTGGCCCTCGGGGCGGGCCAGCACGAGGTGGAAGATGTTCTCCGCCATGTCGTGCTCGGCGCTGGTGATGAAGCGCTTGACGCCCTCGATGTGCCAGGTGCCGTCAGGCTGCCTGATCGCCTTGGTACGGCCCGCGCCCACGTCGGAGCCGGCGTCGGGCTCGGTCAGCACCATCGTGGCGCCCCAGTTGCGCTCGATGGCCAGCTCGGCGAAGCGCTTCTGCTCGGGGGTGCCGAGCCGCCACAGCGTGTACGCGAAGTTCGGCCCGGCCGCGTACATGTAGAGCGCCGGGTTGGCGCCGAGCACCATCTCCGCGGTGGCCCAGGCGACGCTGCGCGGCAGGCCGGGTCCGCCCAGGTCGGCGGGCAGGTCGAGGTTCGCCCAGCCGCCGTCGACCAGCGCCTTGTACGACTTCTTGAAACCCTCGGGGAGCTTCACGGAGCCGGTGGCCGCGTCGAACACGGGCGGGTTCCTGTCGCCCTCTTCAAAGGAGTCGGCGAGCACGCCGGTCGCCAGGCGGTTCATCTCGTCGAGCACGGAGCGTACGACGTCCTCGTCGATCTCCGCGAAGGGCCCGGTGCCGAGGATCTCGCCTCTCCCGAAGACCTCGAAGAGGTTGAACTCCAGGTCACGCACGTTGCTCTTGTAGTGGCCCATGGGCGTCGATCTCCTTGAACCGAGGCTGCTGTACTGGTCAGTAACCTTACTCTGCAATGCTACCCACGGGTAACCCACGGCATGCATGGCATGCTCGTCTCCATGGACGCCGAAGAACTCGCCGCGCGCTGGCGAGAGCGACTCGAATCCTGGGCGATTCCGGATGAGATCCTGGCCAAGGCCGTCGCGGACCCGTGGAGCCATTCGCCGGAGAGGTTCGGCACCCGTACGGACCGGGCGCTGGCCGAGCCCGACGACGGCCCCACCATGACCCGGCTGTCGGAGGCGCTGCCCGACAAGGGCACGCTGCTCGACGTGGGTTCGGGGCCCGGCGCGTCGTCGCTGCCGCTGCACGAGCGCATCGGCCACCTCTACGCCGTCGACACCTCCGCCTCCATGCTCCAGGGGCTGACGGCCAGGGCGGAGAAGCTGGGCGTGCCGGTCACCACGGTCGAGGGGCGCTGGCCCGACGTCGCCGATCAGGTGCCGGTCGCCGACGCCACCATCTGCGCGCACGTTGTCTACAACGTCCCCGACCTGGCGCCCTTCCTGCGCGCGCTCGACGAGCACACCAAGGGGCGGGTGGTGATCGAGCTGCCGGACCGCCACCCCATGAGCTGGATGACCCCGCTGTGGCAGCATTTCCACGGCGTCGACCGGCCGGTGCGGCCCATCGCGGAGGACTGCGTGGCGCTGGCGGCCGCCATGGGCTTCCCCGTCCAGGTGGAGGAGCGGGAGTCCCCCCTGGAACGCTTCAACTCCCTGGAGGAGCTGGCCCAGAGCGTCTGCCGCCGGGTGTGCCTCGACCCGTCGCGGGCCGAGGAGGTCGCCGAGACGGTCCTCGAGCTGGGCATGTGGCCCCTGCCGCGGGACCGGTGGGTCACCATCTGGTGGGAATGATCGCACGCGGGGCCACGTTGCCCTGAGTGAGCCGACGAGGCTCCCGGACGAGACGCGCCGTACCCGGTACGCCAAGACGACGCACCCGAGTCAGTCATCGTCATCGAGGGAGCAACCATCATGGCGTGGATCGTCCTGGTACTGGCCGGCCTGTTCGAGGTCGCCATGGCCCTGTCGCTCAAACTCAGCAACGGTTTCAGCAACCTGTGGTGGACGCTGTCGTTCGCCGTCACCGCCGTGCTGAGCTTCGGGCTGCTGTCGTACGCGCTGAAAAGCCTGGAAGTGGGCACCGCGTACGCCGTGTGGACCGGCGTCGGCGCGGCCGGCACGGCCATCCTCGGCATGATCGCCATGGGCGATCAGGTGTCGCCGGCCCGGCTGATCTGCATCGCCCTGATTCTGGCGGGCGTCATCGGGCTGCGAACACTGGCTTGACGCCTTTGATGGTGTCGTGCTGGGCTGTCTCCATGATCGAGATTCACGCCGTCACCTTTGACGCGGCCGACCCGTACGAGATCGCGAGCTGGTGGAGCAAGGTCACCGGGCTGCCCTTGGGGGAGGGCGACAAGCCGGGCGACGACGCGGTGATGCTGCGCACGAAGCAGGACCCCTACCTGCTGTTCATCAGGGTGCCCGAGGGCAAGACGGTGAAGAACCGGCTGCACCTCGACGTCAACGCCACCGAGGGCAGGACCCGTGACCAGGAGGTCGAGCGGCTGATCGGGCTGGGGGCGACCGTCTACCAGGATCTGCGCAATCCCGACGGCACCGGGTGGGTCACCATGCTCGACCCCGAGGGCAACGAGTTCTGTGTGTGCAGGTCACCGCAGGAGCGGGCCGCTTCCGCGGCCGGATGAGGGTCTAGTGCGCTGATCGCGCCCGTCCCCGCAGGCAGAGCGTCGCGACGCCGGCGATGAGGTAGACGAGCACGCCGTTCCACAGCGCGTCCCAGCCGGCGCCGAAGACCCCCTCGCCGTCCAGCACGAGCTGCACGGGGTAGTCGAGCACGGCCATGATGCCGGCGGGCAGGAGCGCGAACTTCCACGGGTGCCGCAGCGACCAGTGCCTGGCCTGCCGGGTGACCCGGTCGCCCTCCTCGGGCTTGGACACCGCGCCGATGGCGGCGACCAGCGAGAACAGCGCGATGCCGAGACCCAGCGCCCACGACAGGTCGCCGCCGTCGCCGATGACCGCGTCCCAGAGCAGGCCGACGGCGGCCACCGCGCCGCCGGTGATGGCGGCGGTCTTCCATGGCGCGCCGCGCAGCGCGGCGGCCGAGAGCGAGACCTCGTCTCGTCGGGTTATTTCGTTCATGTCAGCCATGCTGCCGTTCGTACCTGCCGAGAGGCATCGGGGGCGGACCCTGAGCTGTCCCTGACATGATGTCGCCATGACGGACATCCCGCTTGTTCCCCTCGGGCCCGGTGACGAAGATCGGTTGCGCGATGTGCGGCTGCGCGCGTTGCAGGACACGCCCGACGCGTTCGGCTCCTCGTACGCCAGAGAGGTCGAGTTCACCCCGCAGAAGTGGGCGGAGCGGCTGGCCAACCCCGACAGCCGCTACTGGGTGGCCACATCCGGCGGCCAGGACGTCGGCCTGGTCTGCGTGCTGCTCGAAGACGAGGGCAGGCACGCCCACCTGCTGTCCATGTGGGTCGCCCCCGAGGCCAGAAGGAAGGGCGTCGCCTCCCGGCTGGTGGACGCCGCCGTGGAGTGGGCAAGGAGCACCGGGGCCGAGGAGATGGGCCTGTGGGTCGTGGACACCAACCACGCCGCCCGCGCCCTGTACGCCGCCAAGGGCTTCACCCCGAGCGGCAGGACCATGGCCCTGCCGTCCAACCCGTCGCTCATGGAGTCCCACTACGTGATGTCGCTCATCTTCCGCCCCGCGCGCAGGGACGACGTGCCCGCCATCGTCGCCATGCTGGCCGACGACCCGCTCGGCGCGCAGCGCGAGGGCGACCCCGGCGACGAGCGCTACCTCGCCGCCTTCGAGCGCATCGACGCCAACCCCTACGACGAACTGATCGTGGCCGAGCGCGAGGGCAAGGTCGTGGGCACCATGCAGCTCACCTACCTCGCCGGTCTGTCCCGCCTGGGCGCGGAGCGCTGCCAGATCGAGGCGGTCAGGGTCGCCGCCGCGGCGCGCGGCCAGGGCCTCGGCCGCAAGATGATCACCTGGGCGATCGACCGGGCCAGGGCGCGCGGCTGCGCGCTGGTGCAGCTCACCTCCGACAAGACGCGTACGGACGCGCACCGCTTCTACGCCTCGCTCGGCTTCACCGACTCCCACGTCGGCTACAAGCTCAAGCTGGACTGATCTCCACCAGGTTGTCGTGGAAGCCCGCGCCGCGCCCCATGTCGGCGTCCCGCTCGGCCACGACGGCGTTGGGATTGGCGCCGCCGGGGCTGAGCTTGGGCCAGCGGCCCTTCGTCGAGGCGACCACGCCGGCCGACACCCGGTCGCTGATCTCCACGTCCGCGAGGAACTCGCCGCCGTCGTTGTGCACGCGCACCCGCTGGCCGTCCTTCAGCCCCCGCGCCTCGGCGTCGGCCCGGTTGACCAGCACCACCGGATCCTTGGCCCGCCGCCGCAGCTCCGGGTTGTTGCCGAAGGTCGTGTTGAGGAACGTGTGCGAGGCCGGCGTCACCAGCCGCAGCCGGTACGGCGAGCCGTCCGCCGCGACGGTCGTGTGCGGCGGCACGTACGCCTCGCCCTTCCTCGGAAAGCGCATGCGGCCCGACCGCGTCGGGAAGCCGTCGGCGAACGGTATGAAGGGCTTGGGGTAGTTCATCCGCACCCAGCCCTCCTTGCGGAGCCTGTCGAGCGTGATGCCCTCAAGCGAGGGATGCCCGCTGTTCAGTAGCTGCTCGGCCAGCTCCAAGTCCGAGTCGTACAGCGACGGCTCGGTCATCCCCATGTGCGCCGCCAGCCGCCGGAACGTCTCCGTCGTCGACAGGCACTCGCCGGGCGGCTGCACCGCCTGCTCGTTCCACACCAGGTACATGTGCCCGTAGCCGGCGTGCAGGTCGTGGTGCTCGGTCTGCATGGTCGCGGGCAGCACGATGTCGGCGTAGTCCACCGTGTCGGTGGGGAAGTGCTCCATGACGACCGTGAACAGGTCCTCGCGCATGAGGCGCCGCCTGATCGCGTTCGAGTCGGGGGAGGAGCCCACCGGATTGGCCGCGTACACCCACAGGCACTTCACCGACTCGTCGAGCTGCGAGGCCAGCTTCGTCATCACCAGCGTGCGCACCGGGCCTGGCAGCAGGTCCTCGCGGGTGTCGATGTTGAGGTGCACGTGATCGCTGGTCGAGAAGGCCATGCCGCCGCCCTGGTAGCGCCAGTCGCCGGTCACCGAGGGGACGGCGGAGATCGTCCGCAGCGCCGTGCCGCCGCCCTTGTGCCGCTGCAGCCCGTGCGTGGCGCGCAGCCCGGTCGGGCGCGTGTGCGCCAGCCTCATCCCCAGCCTGTGGATGTCCTCGGCCGCAATGCCGGTGATCTCCGCCACCTTCTCGACCGGGTGGGCCAGGATCTCCTCGCGGAACTCCGCCCAGCCCTCGGTGTGGGCCTCCAGGTACTCGTCGTCCTGGGCGTTCTCGGCCAGCACGACGTTGAGCAGGCCGAGCGCCAGCGCCGCGTCCGTGCCCGGCCTGATCGGCAGCCACTCGTCCGCCTGGTCGGCCGTCCTGGTGCGGATCGGGTCGATCGCCACCACGTACGCGCCGTCCGCGCGCGCCTGCTGGATGAACTTCCACAGGTGGTGGCCGCTGGTCAGCGTGTTCGTGCCCCACAGCAGGATGAGCTTCGAGTGCGCGAAGTCCTCGGGGTCCATGCCGGCCGCGGTGCCGTTCGTCCGGCGCAGGCCGCTGTTACCGGCCCCCGAGCAGATGTTCAGCCAGTGCTTGGACGCGCCCAGCATGTTCCAGAACCGCCGGCCCGCCACGCCCTCGCAGCCCTGGATGTAGCCGAGCGTGCCCGTGCCGAGGTACGGCCAGATGGCCTCGCCGCCGTACTCGTCCACGATGGCGCGCAGCCGCGTGGAGATCTCGTCGAGCGCCTCGTCCCACGTGATCCGCTCGAACCGCCCCGAGCCCTTAGGCCCGACACGCCGCAGCGGATAGAGGATGCGATCGGCGGCCCGGGTCTGCTCGAGGTAACGGTTGACCTTCACGCACAGCGCGCCCCTGGTGTAGGGCTGATCCGGGTTGCCGCGCAACGTGACGGCGCGGCCGTCCTCCACTCCGACCACCCACGAGCAGGTGTCCGGGCAGTCAAGCGGACAGGCCCCCAATACTCTCAATGCACCCGACATGCGACACAGCCTATGTCGCCACGTACACAGGAATTCAAAGGTGAACCGGGGGAAGGGCAGCGTGTAGCCTGCCCCCTGCGACGACTGCGGGGGGACGGTCGGGCACAGTGAAGGCCTCGAGATCGTACAGTCCGCCACGGGAAGGTGCAGAATCGCTGTCGGTGGCCGATATCAGGGAACGAGATGACACGGAGGACCTCACGGAGGGGGATCCTGCCGTGGCCGAGTCACGCGCGGAAACCGACGTCTACGTCGTAGAACCGCTGCTGCCTCAGCGCCTGCGCCGCCCCTCCGACCTGCTGCGCTTCTTCGCCACGCTCATCGTGCTCGGCGCGGTGATCCTGCTCGCCCTCGTCGCCAAGCAGACGCTCATCGGCCTGGAGGCCGATGTCAAGGAGGGCGCCGAGCTGGTGCCGCTGCTCAGCAGGATCGCCGCCTTCCTCGGTGGCGCGGCCGTGCTCATCGTGCCCGTGGCCTTCGCGGTCGAGCGCGTCTTCCACCGCGACGGCCTGCGCGTCGCGGAAGGGCTCATCGCCGCCATCGTCGGCATGGCCGGCTCGTTCCTGCTCGGCCAGTGGCTCGTCAGCGGCACCATGGAAGATCTGCGCGTGCTGCTCACCGGCGACCGGACGATCGAGCCGCTCAACACGCTGCTCACCTCCGTCGTCGCCTACGCCACCGCCGTCCGCATCTCCCGCCGCCCCACCTGGCGGATGCTGATGTGGACCACCGTCGCGCTCTACATCCTGGCCTTCTTCTCCGGCCGCCAGATCACCATCCCGAGCGCCATCGTCACCGTCCTGGTCGGCATGGCCATCGGCTACGCCACCCTCTACGGCGTCGGCAGCCCCAACACCCGCCCGCCGGGCAGCGCCGTCGTGGCCGCCCTGCGCAAGCTGTCGTTCTCCCCGGTCTCCGCCCGCCGCGTCGAGGACGACTATCAGGGCAGCCGCCGCTACGCCGTCGGGCTCAAAGACGGCACCAGCCTCGACGTCACCGTCCTCGACCGCGACCGGCAGGTGGCCGGGCTGCCGTACCGGCTGTGGCGGCGCATCAGGCTCAACTCCGAGACCCGCCGCCGCGCCATCCGGTCGCTGCGCGCCGAGCTCGAACGCGAGGCCCTCATGGCGTACGCCGCCCAGGCCGCGGGCGCCAGCACCCCCCGTCTGCTCGGCACCAGTGAGATCGGCACCGAGGCGGCCCTGCTCGCCTACGAGCACATCGAGACCCGCCCGCTCGACGAGGTGCCCGACGAGGAGATCGACGACCAGCTGCTCCACCAGATCTGGGAGCAGGTCGCGCTGCTGCAGATCCAGCGTCTCGCCCACCGCAGGCTCACCGGCGACAGCATCCACATCGACACCGCCGGCCGCGTCGTGCTCACCGACGCCCGCAGCGGCGAGGTCGCCGCCGGAGACCTGCTGCTCAGGCTCGACGTCGCCCAGCTGCTCACCTACCTCGCGCTGCGCGTCGGCCCCGAGCGCTCCGTGCGCGCCGCGGCCGACGTCATGGGCCCCGACGCGCTGGCCGCCGCCATGCCGCTGCTACAGCAGATCGCGCTCACCCGGGAGACGCGCGCCGCGCTGGCCAAGGCCAAACACGTGCTGCCCGGCATCCGCGACCAGATCGTCGCGCTCAAGCCGCAGAGCAAGGTCGAGGAGATCCGCCTCGAACGCTTCCGCCCCCGCACGCTCATCACGATCATCGCCAGCACGATCGCCGCCTACATCGTGCTCTCCCAGCTCAGCCAGGTCGACGTCTACCACGTCGTCACCACGGCCAACTGGGCCTGGTCGGGCCTTGCGCTGGTGGCCTCGTTCCTGAGCTTCGTGGCCGCCGCGCTCATGCTGCGCGGTTTCGTGCCCGAGCACCTGCCGCTGTGGCGCACGGTGCTCGTGCAGTTCGCGTCCTCGTTCGTCAAGCTCGTCGCGCCCGCCGCGGTGGGCGGTGTCGCGATCAACACCCGATACCTGCAAAAGCGCGGCATCCACCCGGCCAGCGCGGTGGCCAGCGTGGGGGCCTCGCAGCTCATCATGCTGGTCTTCCACATCGGGCTGCTCGCGCTGTTCGCCTACATCACCGGCTCGAGCACCGCCACCTCGTTCACGCCGTCACGCGGGCTCGTGCTCGCGCTGCTCGGCGTCGCGGTGCTCGTCGTGGTCGTGCTCGGCGTGCCGCCGCTGCGCCGCCTGATCACCGGGCGGCTGAGCAAGCTGTTCTCGAACGTGCTGCCGCGGCTGCTCGACGTGCTCCAGTCGCCGCGCAAGATGATCGAGGCCGCCACCGGCACGCTCATGATCACCCTGATGTTCGTGCTCTGCCTCGACGCGTGCATCGCCGCCTTCGGCCACGACATCAGCTTCACCGCCGTGGCCGTCGTCTACCTCACCGCCAACGCCATCGGCTCGGCCGCGCCCACACCGGGCGGTCTGGGCGCGGTCGAGCTGGCGCTGGTCGGCGGCCTCGTGCTGGCCGGGGTGCCGAAGGAGCTGGCCACCTCGGCGGTGCTGCTCTACCGGCTGCTCACGTTCTGGCTGCCGGTGCTGCCCGGCTGGGCCTCGTTCACCTACCTGCAGCGCCACGAGGCCCTCTGACCGCGCGTGCTCAGCTGCGGCGGCGGGACTCGGTGATCTTGTCGATGGCCGCCAGCTCGTCCTGCGTGAACGCGGGCCCGTCCACGCACGCCACGTTGTCCTCGAGCTGCTTGACGCTGCTCGCCCCGATCAGCACGCTCGTCACCCGCGAGTCGCGCAGCGTCCACGACAGCGCCATCTGCGCCAGCGTCTGACCCCGCGTCTTCGCGATCTCGTTGAGGTCGCGGGCCAGGTCGCGGTCGATCTGGTCCTCGCTCAGGAACCGGCTGGTCGCCGCCCGCGAGTCGGCCGGCACGCCGTCGAGGTAGCGGTCGGTCAGCAGGCCCTGCGCCAGCGGCGAGTAGACGATGCAGCCCATGCCCGCCTCCTCCAGCGTGTCCAGCAGCTCGTCCTCGATCCACCGGTTGATCATCGAGTACGACGGCTGGTGGATGAGCAGCGGCGTGCCCAGCTCGCGCATGATCCGCGCGGCCTGCGCCGTCTGCTCCGCCGAGTAGTTGGAGATGCCCGCGTACAGCGCCTTGCCCGAGCGCACCGCGCGGTCGAGCGCGCCCATGGTCTCCTCGAGCGGCGTCTCCGGGTCGGGACGGTGGCTGTAGAAGATGTCCACGTACTCCAGGCCCATGCGCTTGAGCGACTGGTCCAGGCTGGCCAGCACGTACTTGCGCGAGCCCCACTCGCCGTACGGGCCCGGCCACATGTCGAAGCCCGCCTTGGTCGAGATGACCAGCTCATCCCGGTACGGCAGGAAGTCCTCGCGCAGGATCCGCCCGAAGTTGCTCTCCGCCGACCCGTACGGAACCCCGTAGTTGTTGGCCAGGTCGAAGTGCGTCACCCCGAGGTCGAACGCCCGCCGCAGGATCGCCCGCGAGTTCTCGATCGGCCGGTTGTCGCCGAAGTTGTGCCACAGACCCAGCGACACCGCCGGCAGCTTGAGCCCGCTGCGCCCGCTGCGGTTGTACGGCTGCCGCTCGTAGCGCCGCTCGTCGGCCTGATACGTCATGACGTGCCTTTCTCGATGATCCAGGACAGCGCGAACGCCTCTTCACGCCAGGCGTCGTACCGTCCGCTGCGCCCGCCGTGCCCCGCGCCCATCTCCGTCTTCAGCAGGAACGGCCCGCCGCGCGCCGTGGCGCGCAGCTTCGCGATCCACTTCGCCGGCTCGTGGTAGAGCACGCGGGTGTCGTTCAGGCTGGTGATCGCCAGAATCGGCGGGTACGGCCTGCCGTCCACGTTCTCGTACGGCGAGTAGCTCTTCATGTACGCGTAGACCTCGGGGTCGTGCAGCGGGTCGCCCCATTCGTCCCATTCGATCACGGTCAGCGGAAGCGACGGATCGAGGATGGTGTTGAGCGCGTCCACGAACGGCACCTCGGCCACGACACCCGCGAACTCCTCGGGGGCCAGGTTCGTCGCCGCGCCCATCAGCAGCCCGCCCGCCGAGCCGCCGCGCGCCACGACCTTGCTGCTCAGGCCCGCCGCCTTCATGTGCCTGGCCGCCGCCACGAAGTCGGTGAACGTGTTGCGCTTGCGGGTGAGCTTGCCCTGCTCGTACCAGCTCCTGCCCATCTCGCCGCCGCCCCGCACGTGGGCGATCGCGAAGATGAACCCCCGGTCGAGCAGCGACAGCCGGGGCACGGAGAAGCTCGGGTCGATCGAGGTCTCGTAGCTGCCGTAGCCGTACAGGACGGTGGGGGCGGGCGTGGCCGCGTCCTTGCGCTTGACGAGCGAGATGGGGATCTTCGTGCCGTCCTCGGCCGTGGCCCACTCGCGGGCCTGCTCGTAGTCGGCCGGGTCGTAGCCGCCGAGCACCGGGCGCTGCTTGAGCAGGATCAGCTCGTGGGAGTCGAGGTCGTAGTCGTAGACGCTGGGCGGGGTGATCATGCTCGTGTACGCCAGGCGCAGCCGCCGCGTGGTGAACTGCGGGTTGCCCGCCGGGCCGACGTCGTACAGCGGCTCGGGGAAGTCGATCTCGTAGGCGTTGCGCTCGGCCGCCTCCACCCGCTCGCGCCAGCTCGCGCCGTCGGCCGGGTAGGGCAGGATCCGCAGCCCGGTCAGGCCGTCGCGGCGGAAGTGCACCACCGCGTGGTCGGAGAACGCGTCGATCTCCAGCAGCCTGGTGTCGGACCGGTGGGGGATGATCGGGGTCCACGTGCCAGGGTCGTCGAGGGGCGCCGTGGCCAGCTCGAAGTTCTCGGCGTTCTCGTTGTGCAGGATGTAGAAGAAGTCGCCGGCGTGCTCGACGCCGTACTCCACGCCGGTCTGCCGGGGCCTGACGATCGTGAACTCGCCGCCGGGGTCGCTCGCGTCGAGGATCCGCACCTCGCTGGTGATCTTGCTGCCCGCGCCGAGCACGAGGTACTTCTCGCTGCGGGTCAGCCCGATGCCCACCCAGAAGCGCTCGTCGTTCTCCTCGTAGACGAGCACGTCGTCCTGAGTGCCCAGGGTGTGGCGGTAG
Source organism: Nonomuraea fastidiosa (assembly GCF_042751225.1). Classification (NCBI taxonomy): domain Bacteria; kingdom Bacillati; phylum Actinomycetota; class Actinomycetes; order Streptosporangiales; family Streptosporangiaceae; genus Nonomuraea; species Nonomuraea fastidiosa. Next base: position 2,439,218 of record NZ_CP170570.1, on the reverse strand, counting down.
ACCTGGTACGGACGCCAGGCGTCGTCGACGCGGGTGTAGAAGAACGCCGAGGCGTCGGCCGCCCATGCGCCGCCGTAGAAGATGTCGGTGATCTCGTCGGGCAGGATCTCGCCCGTCTCAAGGTTCTTGAACCTGAGCGTGAAACGCTCGTCGCCCTTGTAGTCGGTCGAGAAGGCCAGCATCTTGCCGTCGGGGGAGACCGAGCTGGTGCCGATCGAGAAGAACTCGCTGTCGCCGGCGAGCTCGTTGCCGTCGAGGATCACCTGCTCCTGGTCGAGCCGCTCGCCGGGGGTGATCTCCGGTGGCGTCTCGCTGTCGGCGGGGACCCGGCACGAGATCGCGTACTGCTTGCCCTCCTCCGTACGCGTGAAGTACCACCACGCGCCCTTGCGGCTGGGCACCGACAGGTCGGTCTCCTGGGTGCGGCTCTTGATCTCCTGGAACACCTGCTCCTGGAGGTCCGACAGGTGAGCGGTCTCCTGCTTGAGGAATTCGTTCTCCGCCTCCAGATAGGCGGTGGTGTCGGGATCGTCCTTGTTGCTCAGCCAGGCGTACTCGTCGATGACGGTGTCGCCGTGATGGGTGCGCTCCGTAGGGATCTTCTTCGCCACTGGCGGCGTGTTGCTGCTCACGTGGGGAGTCTATGTTCGGTTGTGATCGTTCTGTTGCCGGAGAAGCCGGAGAACGGGCTCGAGCGGTGGAAGGGCGCTGCTAATCTTTAAGAGCCGACGGGGTCCGGCACAACCCACTTCCTTCACTTCGGTGACATAGGTGTGGTGTGTCCGGGATCGTCGGTAATCCCCTGCGACGCGCTGGTTCGGAGATCGATTCGCGGATCGGTCGAAGGGCTGGTAACTTAGAGGGGTTGTCTCCGAAAGGGGACGCGGCTTAATTCTTGGCAAGTCGTTCGATTCGGGTCAATTTGACAGGGCTCGGGGCGGCTGAAAAGATTAAGACACAACAAAACGAACGGAGTGAACGCCTCCGCCGCCGGGATCGCGGATGTGGTTTCGGTCGGGGATGTACGCGTCCGTTTCTTGAGAACTCAACAGTGTGTTAAAAGCCAGTGCATGATGCATTACCCCGTCATGTTTCCATGACGTGGATTCCTTTTAGTTGGCATCAATGTTGTTGATGCCGGCTGGGATTGTTTTCCAGACATTGTTTGGAGAGTTTGATCCTGGCTCAGGACGAACGCTGGCGGCGTGCTTAACACATGCAAGTCGAGCGGAAAGGCCCCTTCGGGGGTACTCGAGCGGCGAACGGGTGAGTAACACGTGAGCAACCTGCCCCTGACTCTGGGATAAGCCTGGGAAACTGGGTCTAATACCGGATACGACCACCGATCGCATGGTCTGGTGGTGGAAAGTTTTTTCGGTTGGGGATGGGCTCGCGGCCTATCAGCTTGTTGGTGGGGTAGTGGCCTACCAAGGCGACGACGGGTAGCCGGCCTGAGAGGGCGACCGGCCACACTGGGACTGAGACACGGCCCAGACTCCTACGGGAGGCAGCAGTGGGGAATATTGCGCAATGGGCGGAAGCCTGACGCAGCGACGCCGCGTGGGGGATGACGGCCTTCGGGTTGTAAACCTCTTTCAGCAGGGACGAAGTTGACGTGTACCTGCAGAAGAAGCGCCGGCTGAACTACGTGCCAGCAGCCGCGGTAATACGTAGGGCGCAAGCGTTGTCCGGAATTATTGGGCGTAAAGAGCTCGTAGGTGGCTGGTCGCGTCTGCCGTGAAAGCCCGCAGCTTAACTGCGGGTCTGCGGTGGATACGGGCCGGCTAGAGGTAGGTAGGGGCAAGTGGAATTCCTGGTGTAGCGGTGAAATGCGCAGATATCAGGAGGAACACCGGTGGCGAAGGCGGCTTGCTGGGCCTTACCTGACGCTGAGGAGCGAAAGCGTGGGGAGCGAACAGGATTAGATACCCTGGTAGTCCACGCTGTAAACGTTGGGCGCTAGGTGTGGGGGTCTTCCACGATCTCCGTGCCGGAGCTAACGCATTAAGCGCCCCGCCTGGGGAGTACGGCCGCAAGGCTAAAACTCAAAGGAATTGACGGGGGCCCGCACAAGCGGCGGAGCATGTTGCTTAATTCGACGCAACGCGAAGAACCTTACCAAGGTTTGACATCACCCGGACCGCCTCAGAGATGGGGTTTCCCTTTTGGGCTGGGTGACAGGTGGTGCATGGCTGTCGTCAGCTCGTGTCGTGAGATGTTGGGTTAAGTCCCGCAACGAGCGCAACCCTTGCTCCATGTTGCCAGCAACCTCTTCGGAGGGTTGGGGACTCATGGGGGACTGCCGGGGTCAACTCGGAGGAAGGTGGGGATGACGTCAAGTCATCATGCCCCTTATGTCTTGGGCTGCAAACATGCTACAATGGCCGGTACAGAGGGCTGCGATACCGTGAGGTGGAGCGAATCCCTAAAAGCCGGTCTCAGTTCGGATTGGGGTCTGCAACTCGACCCCATGAAGTCGGAGTCGCTAGTAATCGCAGATCAGCAATGCTGCGGTGAATACGTTCCCGGGCCTTGTACACACCGCCCGTCACGTCACGAAAGTCGGCAACACCCGAAGCCCGTGGCCCAACCCTTGTGGGGGGAGCGGTCGAAGGTGGGGCTGGCGATTGGGACGAAGTCGTAACAAGGTAGCCGTACCGGAAGGTGCGGCTGGATCACCTCCTTTCTAAGGAGCATCTTCACTCTTCACCGGCGAGTGTCTGGTGGGGTGGTGACAGCTCACGAGTGGAGCACTGGTTATTCAGGTTTGCCGGGTTGCCGGCGTGCTAGTACCGCCCAGCGGTCTCTCTTGTGGGGATGGTTGGGAGTGGGAACGGGCGTGCGGGGGCTTGGTGAGCTTGGGCACACTGTTGGGTCCTGAGGAAACGGGCGACCGGTTCCTTGGAGACAGGGCCATTGAAGAGTTCGGTGATTATCGGGCTTGGATGTGGATCGCTGTTTGTTGTTTGAGATTTGCATAGTGGACGCGAGCATCTTTGTGGCCAAGTTTTTTAGGGCACACGGTGGATGCCTTGGCATCAGGAGCCGATGAAGGACGTGGGAGGCTGCGATAAGCCTCGGGGAGTCGCCAACCAGACGTTGATCCGGGGATGTCCGAATGGGGAAACCTAGCACCAGTCATGTGGTGTTGCCTCCGCCTGAATGTATAGGGCGGTTGGTGGTAACGCGGGGAAGTGAAACATCTCAGTACCCGTAGGAAGAGAAAACAATAGTGATTCCGTGAGTAGTGGTGAGCGAAAGCGGATGAGGCTAAACCGGGCGTGTGTGATAGCCGGCAGGCGTTGCATGTTCGGGGTTGTGGGACCTTCCGGTGGCTTCTGCCGGAGCCACGAGCAGTGATAAATCCGTCTGATAGCTGAAGCCTCTGGGAAGGGGCGCCGTAGACCGTGAGAGCCGGGTAGGCGAAATTGGATGGACTGTTGGAGGGGATCCCAAGTAGCACGGGGCTCGAGGAATCCTGTGTGAATCTGCCAGGACCACCTGGTAAGCCTAAATACTCCCTGGTGACCGATAGTGCACGAGTACCGTGAGGGAAAGGTGAAAAGTGCCCCGGTGAGGGGTTGTGAAAGAGTACCTGAAACCGTGTGCCTACAAGCCGTAGGAGCTTAGCTGGGCTTGCTCAGCTGTGATGTGACTGCGTGCCTTTTGAAGAATGAGCCTGCGAGTTATGGTGTGTGGCGAGGTTAACCCGTGTGGGGGAGCCGTAGCGAAAGCGAGTCTGAAGAGGGCGTTTGAGTCGCATGCTGTAGACCCGAAGCGGGGTGATCTACGCATGGGCAGGTTGAAGCTCAGGTAAGACTGGGTGGAGGACCGAACCCACCAGGGTTGAAAACCTGGGGGATGATCTGTGTGTAGGGGTGAAAGGCCAATCAAACTCCGTGATAGCTGGTTCTCCCCGAAATGCATTTAGGTGCAGCGTTGCGTGTTTCTTGCCGGAGGTAGAGCACTGGATGGCCGATGGGCCCGACAAGGTTACTGACGTCAGCCAAACTCCGAATGCCGGTAAGTGAGAGCGTGGCAGTGAGACTGCGGGCGATAAGGTTCGTAGTCGAGAGGGAAACAGCCCAGATCACCGACTAAGGCCCCTAAGCGTGTGCTAAGTGGGAAAGGATGTGGAGTCGCAGAGACAACCAGGAGGTTGGCTTAGAAGCAGCCATCCTTGAAAGAGTGCGTAATAGCTCACTGGTCAAGTGATTCTGCGCCGACAATGTAGCGGGGCTCAAGCACACCGCCGAAGTCGTGGCACTGACAGGATCTTCGGGTTCTGTTGGTGGGTAGGGGAGCGTCGTGCAGCCGGTGAAGCAGCAGAGTGATCTAGTTGTGGAGGCTGTGCGAGTGAGAATGCAGGCATGAGTAGCGAATCGAGGGTGAGAAACCCTCGCGCCGGATGACCAAGGGTTCCTGGGCCAGGTTAATCCGCCCAGGGTAAGTCGGGACCTAAGGCGAGGCCGACAGGCGTAGTCGATGGACAACGGGTTGATATTCCCGTACCCGCTTCAACGCGCCCATACTGAACCTCGTGATGCTAAGAGTCCTTAGCTCGGGTTGTCCTTCGGGATGACTGTCAGGGTGAACGCTTGAACCGATCGGGTAGTAGGTAAACGATGGGGTGACGCAGGAAGGTAGTCCAGCCCAGGCGATGGTTGTCCTGGGGTAAGCATGTAGGGCGGAACGTAGGCAAATCCGCGTTCCTTTTGCCTGAGATGTGATGCCGAGCCGATTGTGGTGAAGTGGATGATCCTATGCTGCCGAGAAAAGCCTCTAGTGAGTGTTGTGGCGGCCCGTACCCTAAACCGACTCAGGTGGTCAGGTAGAGAATACTAAGGCGATCGGGTGAACTGTGGTTAAGGAACTCGGCAAATTGCCCCCGTAACTTCGGGAGAAGGGGGACCTCTGCTGGTGATGGCACTTGCTGCTGGAGCTGGTGGGGGTCGCAGTGGCCAGGGGGAAGCGACTGTTTACTAAAAACACAGGTCCGTGCGAAGTCGTAAGACGATGTATACGGACTGACGCCTGCCCGGTGCCGGAACGTTAAGGGGACCGCTTAGCTGACGTAAGTTGGCGAAGGTGAGAACTTAAGCGCCGGTAAACGGCGGTGGTAACTATAACCATCCTAAGGTAGCGAAATTCCTTGTCGGGTAAGTTCCGACCTGCACGAATGGCGTAACGACTTCCCCGCTGTCTCAACCGCAGACCCGGCGAAATTGCACTACGAGTAAAGATGCTCGTTACGCGCAGCAGGACGGAAAGACCCCGGGACCTTCACTACAGCTTGACATTGGCGTTTGGAGCGTCTTGTGTAGGATAGGTGGGAGACTGGGAAGCTCGGACGCTAGTTCGGGTGGAGTCGTTGGTGAAATACCACTCTGGTCGTTTTGAACGTCTAACTCTGGTCCGTGATCCGGATCGGGGACAGTGTCTGGTGGGTAGTTTAACTGGGGCGGTTGCCTCCTAAAGGGTAACGGAGGCGCCCAAAGGTTCCCTCAGCCTGGTTGGCAATCAGGTGTTGAGTGTAAGTGCACAAGGGAGCTTGACTGTGAGACTGACGGGTCGAGCAGGAGCGAAAGCTGGGACTAGTGATCCGGCATCGGCGTGTGGAAGCGGTGTCGCTCAACGGCTAAAAGGTACCCCGGGGATAACAGGCTGATCTTCCCCAAGAGTCCATATCGACGGGATGGTTTGGCACCTCGATGTCGGCTCGTCGCATCCTGGGGCTGGAGTAGGTCCCAAGGGTTGGGCTGTTCGCCCATTAAAGCGGTACGCGAGCTGGGTTTAGAACGTCGCGAGACAGTTCGGTCCCTATCCGCTGCGCGCGTAGGAGACTTGAAAGGGGCTGTCCCTAGTACGAGAGGACCGGGACGGACGAACCTCTGGTGTGCCAGTTGTACCGCCAGGTGCACGGCTGGTTGGCTACGTTCGGAAGGGATAACCGCTGAAGGCATCTAAGCGGGAAGCTCGCCTTGAGATGAGGTCTCCCACCCACGTTGTGGGGTAAGGCTCCCGGGTGATGACCGGGTTGATAGGCCGGAGGTGGAAGCGCGGTAACGTGTGGAGCTGACCGGTACTAATAGGCCGAGGACTTGACCACAAAGCTTTTGCTCGCGTTCACTAGGCAATTCTGAGACAGCAAGTGGTGTGCTGTTTCGTGGGGTTACGGCGGTTATGGCGGGAAGGAAACACCCGGTTACATTCCGAACCCGGAAGTTAAGCTTCTCAGCGCCGATGGTACTGCACTCGGGAGGGTGTGGGAGAGTAGGTCACCGCCGGACAATCTTTGATGAGAGGGGTCTTGGTATCTGGTTTCGGATACCAAGGCTCCTCTTTTTTGTGTGTGTTGGGGGTGGGGTTCTGGCATCTGTTGTGGTGTCGGAGCCCCTCTTTTGCATGCCCGGATATTTTCCAGAGGCTCTGGAGCTCGTGAGGCCATGTCGTCGCCGGCCCAGAGCTCGCCAACAGCGCCTCCTGCCCCGCTCTGAGGAGGTTGCGAGCGATCCGTCAAGCCGCCTCAGCGCGCATCTCTGTAGCCGCTCCTGCGCAGGCCGCACGACTCTGAGAATCATGGGCAGGCCGCACGACTTTGAGAATCATGGTCGGTAGACACCGAGAATCAGTCGTCAGCGGCTCTGCGTGAGCCGCACGGAGACGGCCCCCTTGCGTCGAAGGCGACGCGCCGATGAGGGCCGGTTCTACACCACTTGAGGGGACGTAACCGCGGATTCTCCGCCCAGATCCTGGTACCGGCGTGAGGCCGAGTCAATTTCCGGGGCGGGTGGGCCAGCCGTGGGTGCCTATGCCTTGATTGCGGTGGTAGTGGCGGAGGCCGGCGATCGTGTACGGGACCGTGTTCTCCGGGAGGCGGTGGGCGGGGAACCATTCGACGGCGGCGCACTTATGCGGCTCGGCGTTGACGATGGTGCCGGTCCACTGCGTGGTGGCGAAGAAGAAGCCGATGCGGGGCTGTCCCTCGGGGTTGAGGTGGTGCAGAACGGTCGCCGGTCGCAGCGCGGCGGGGTCGACGTGGACGCCGACCTCTTCGTGGGTCTCCCGTACCGCGCAGTCGATGACGGTCTCGCCCTCCTCGAGATGCCCTGAGGGGAGGCAGAACCAGCCGTCCCGGTAGCCGGTTCCCTGGCGCAGGCAGAGGAGGACGTCGTCGCCTCGTTCGAGGATCACGTGGACGTCGACGGTGACCTGCTGGCGTTGCGGCATCAGGCGTCTCCTCCCCAGGGGCCGTGCGGTGCTCAGGGCATTGTCGGCTGCATACGGCCTGCCGGGGCGTCGTCAGGTGGTGACGTGGGCGGCGATGATTTTGGCGCACTCAAGGGACTCGGCGCGCGTGGTGTCCACCTCCAGGTCGTACATGACGCCCTTGTGGACGAGCTCTGCCTGCTGCGCGGCCATGCCGCGAGTGCGGTCGCCGCGGGCGAGCTCCCGGCCGGCCGCCACCTCTTTGTCGCACTTGATGCCCACCCACAGCACGTCGAGCCCGGCGAGGGCCTTCTGCCAGCGTTCCTGGGAGGCGGCACCGCCGAGGAAGACGTCGTCGATGATGATGTGGGCGCCGGCCCGGGCCATCGCGGCCACGCCCTCCGACCAGGCGCGGTCAAGGGCGGCGAACTCGGCCCCGACGTTCACCGTGCCGTCGGGACTGATGTCGAGCCCCTCCTCCGACGCCTGCAGCGCCGCAGGCAGCGCGTCCACCATGGTGTCCACCCCGAGGGCGAGCCACGGGGTGGGGAGGATGGCCTGGAGGCACCGTACGATGCCGGTCTTACCGGAGCTGGAACCGCCGTTGAGCACGATAACGTCTGTTGCCACCCGGCTACCCTAAAAGGCCGCCGGGGCGGTCCGAAACCGGTTTTCGGCAGCTCAGCACCACCGCACCCGGCCGGCGCTGCTTGTTCAGACGTGGAGGGTGCCGGACATCACCGTGACCGCCTGCCCCGCCAAGTGGACGCGGTCACCGGCGTGCGTGACGTGGATGATGCCGCCGCGCTTGGACAGCTGCGCCCCCACCAAAGACGTACGCCCGAGGCGCGCCGCCCAGTACGGCGCGAGCGCGCAATGAGCGGAGCCCGTCACCGGGTCTTCGGGGACGCCGACGTTCGGCGCGAAGAAACGGGAGACGAAGTCCGTGTCGGTGCCGAGGGCGGTGACGATGACGGCTCTCGCGTCCACCTCGGCCAGCGCCGCGATATCGGGCGTCAGGTCGCGTACGGTTTCCGCCGAGTCCAGCTCCACCAGCAGGTCGAGTCGGCTTTTTCCGACCCGGACCGGGGTGACGCCGAGCGCTTTCTCCAGGCCGGGTGGAACGGCGACAGGGGTCACGTCCTTGGCCGGGAAATCCATTGTGATCATGTCGTCGGGACGGCGATTCACGGTAAGGGTGCCGCTGGCGGTGCTGAATTCGAGCGGGCCCGTCGCGGCTCCGGTCGAATAGAGGACGTGCGCGGTGGCCAGCGTGGCGTGACCACACAGCGTCACCTCGACGGCCGGGGTGAACCAGCGCAGGGAATCTCCAAGCAGGAAAGCGGTCTCAGAGAGGTTCATCTCGGCCGCTACGCTCTGCATCCATCGATCAGTAACCGGAGAGTCCAGCAGGCAGACGGCGGCGGGATTACCCTTGAAAGCCGTGCCGGTGAAGGCGTCGACGGTGAACAGGCGCATGGGCCCGATGGTATACGGGGGGCGGATATCCAGCTGCAAGCGGGCTGCAAGCTGTACAAAATGGAATTAGGGCTGGGCGTGTCGCGTGGCGAATGCGGAATCGTCGGTTACCGTCCAATGTGTAGGGACGTGCCGATTACGGTGAGTTCCTGAGGAAAGGACAAGCCGATGGGGGCAGTGCACAAGGTGGTGAGCTACCTTGGATTGAGCGGGGTCGAGCACTACGACGAGGGCTACGAGTACGACGACCAGTACGAGGACGAGTACGTCCCGGCGACCGAGCGGGCAGCCCGCAGGTGGCGTGCGAATGTCGACTCGTCGCGCATCGTCATGGTGCAGCCGCTCAAGTACAACGACGCACCGGTGATCGGCCAGCATTTCCGTGACGGTCAGACGGTGATCATGGACGTCACGGCCATGTCGATGTCTGAGGCGACGCGGATGGTGGACTTCGCGGCCGGGCTGGTGTTCGGGTGCGAGGGGCGGATCGAGCGCATTGCGGAGCGGGTGTTCCTGCTCGCGCCGGCGCACGTGGAGATCGAGGTCACCTGACCGGGCCACACCGGTTCCTGCCGGTGGTTCCGCGCGCCGGGCCCGGCCGAGGTGGCCGGGTTTCTTTCCGGTGCCGTCATGAGGTCGTCTCGGTGTCGTGCGGATGCCGCGCGTGCGGGCTCGGGCCGTCGCCCTGGGGCGATGCCTTCTTCCTGGGTCGATGTCGTGCAGGGCCAGGCCGTCTTCCGGATCGATGCCGTGCGGGTCTCGGTAGTTCTCCGGGTTGATGTCGTTGCGGGTTTGGGCCGTCTCCCTCCCGGTCCCAGGCCGCCTGCCTTTCTCCTGTTTCTGCCGAGGGGCTCCTGGGCGCCTCGGTCATCACCCTTCGTGAGCGCTCGAGTGCGGAGCCAGGAGAACGACGTCACCGGCCTGCCGCGGAGCCTCGCAGCGAGCGGTAATCGGTGTGCGCCTGACGTGGGCGGCCCCCGTGATCTGCGCCTGACGCGGGTGTGAGTCGGTGTGCGCCTCACGCGGGTAGTTCTCGTGATCTGCGCCTGACGCGGGTGCGAGTCGGTGTGCGCCTCACGCGGGTAGTTCTCGTGATCTGCGCCTGACGCGGGCGTGACTCGGTGTGCGCCCCATGCCGTTCGCCCTCGCGATATGTGCGCGACGCAGGCATGACTTGGTCTGTGCCCCACGCGGGCGGTCCTCGCGATCTGCAGCCGTCCAAGCGCCCGTGGGCGGCGTCTTGCGGCACCGCGACGAAGGTGGTGGCCGGCCGTGGGGCTCTCCCGCTGCGGCGCGGTGACAGTGGCGGGGCTCGGCGGCTCTCCTGCTGCGTCAGGCCGGTGGTCCGCTCCCGCCGTCACCCGCGCTGCGTCAGTGACGGTGACGCTCACGTGGCGGGTTGTACCAGGTGGTGGATGCCGGGCGTCAGGGCGGTCAGTGGGCGGCGCGGGGGCCGCGGCGGATGAGGCGGGTGAGCTCGGTGGCGTCTTCGGCGGCCTGCTTGGCGCGGGCCTCGGCCTCACGGGCGTACGCGTGCAGCGCCCACACCGCCCCTTCGGCCAGCTCACGAAGCTCGCTGACCTGCTTGTCGACGTAACGAGCATCCGCCTCGATCTTCTTGCGGCGCTGCCAGAGCCGCCAGCCGGCCAGACCGATCATGGCGACGGCCGCGGCGGCGAGCAGCAATTCGGCCACGACGGCGCCGACCAGGCAGGCCACGCCGAGGACGATGAGGACGATCGCGGCCCACGGCCGCCCGGGCGGCGTCATGCCCTCCGTACGGATGGACTCCTCGGCCGCGGCCAGCGACGTCTGGTCGGGGCCCTCGGGACGCAGCCGGATGCGGTGGCCGAGCAGCGGCACGGTGAGCGTCTCGGGAGGCTCGAGGCGGCTGTCGGCCTCAAGCTCCTCGGCCGCGCCGCGCAGGATCGGGGCGGCCACGTGCAGCGCGATCGCCGCGAGGTGCGGGTCTGCGCCGGGACGCAGGTCGTCGAGCAGGTACGTGTGGAGCGAGGCCATCGGCCCCGCGGGCCCGCCCTGGCCGATGAGCGAGCGCAGCACGGCGAGCGGTTCGTCCTCTGCCCAGTTGGTGACGGGTTCGCCCGCGCTGTTGTCGAGCGGGGCGCCGGCGGTCTGGTCGCCCTGCCGGGCCGAGGTGATCTCGGCGCAGCGGGCGCGCAGCCTGGCCAGGCGGGCGGCGGCCATGGCGGGCTTGGCCAGCTCGGGGATCTCCGCCATCTCGGGGAAGTCGGCCAGCGACGGCGGCACGACGACGGAGGGCTCACCGGGCACCAGCGCCTGGATCCACTGCTCAGCGTCGGCGTGGTCCTGGACGGCGAGCGCGTCGAGCTTGCGCAGCACGAAGATCTTGCCGGCGGGGCCGTACGCGCCTCTGGCGGCGGCCAGCCAGAGCGAGCGCTGGCCGTGGGTGACGGGCCGGTCGACCGACAGCTCGCCGAAGGCGGTGCCGAGCCACGAGGCGTGGATGCGGCTGCCCTGACCGGAGACGGCCAGGGCGAGGCAGAGGAAGAGCGCGGTCTGCTGCTGGTCGCGCCCGGCGGCCCGGCTCAGCGGCTCCATCGGGTCTTCGCCGGCGAGCAGCGCGACCAGCGCCTCGACGGCGGGCGGCAGCCAGTAGCCGGGTATGTCGCTGAAGCTCGGTGCGGCCGGTGGCGCGGTGCCCTTGGCGGCGAGGTGCGCGATCAGCGCCTCGGCATAGCGATGCAGCTCGGTCGCTGCTGGGGGGCTCGCAGTCAGGTCCGTGCTCAAGGCAGAGAACTCCCCGTTTCGGCCGCGGTTCATGACCGCGTAAAGCCTAGCCGTTGGGGCGCGCCAACCCGGTGGAGGCGCGCCCATGACGGTACGGGAGACTTTGAGCCAACGTGCCGGTTTACATGCGCTCGGGGACAGGGACACCGAGGAGGTTGAGCCCCGTCTCCATCACCCGCAGCGTCAGCGCGCACAGGGCGAGCCTGGAGGCCCGGGTCTCGGGGGCGACGCCTTCCTTGAGCACCGGGCACTGCTCGAAGAAGTCGGTGAAGGCGGAGGCGGTGGCGTAGAGGTACGCGCACAGCCGGTGGGGCTCGCTCAGCTCCGTGGCCTGCTCGACGACGGTGCCGAAGCCGAGCAGCTGCAGGGCGAGCGCCCGCTCGGGTGCGGCGCCCAGCCTGATGGGGCCGGTCGCGTCGTCGGGGTCGAGGCCGCCCCTGCGGAAGATGGAGCGGATGCGGGCCTGGGCGTATTGCAGGTAGGGGCCGGTGTTGCCGGTGAAGGCCACCATGCGGTCGAGGTCGAAGACGTATTCGCTGTCGTGGCTGACCGACAGGTCGGCGTACTTCACCGCGGCCATGCCGACCGCCCGCGCGATCTCCTTGCGGGTCTCCTCGTCGTAGCCGCGCTCGGCGATCAGCGCGTACGCCTTGTCGACGGCCGACTGGAGCAGGTCCATCAGCTTGACCGACTCGCCGGAGCGGGTCTTGAAGCGGCGGCCGTCCTTGCCGAGCATCATGCCGATCTGGACGTGTTCGGCCGAGACGCTGTCGGGCAGCCAGCCGGCCATCTTGGCGGCGGCGAACACCATGCGGAAGTGCAGCGCCTGGTCGCTGCCGACGACGTAGAGGATGCGGTCGGCCTTGAGATCGTGGACGCGGTAGCGGATGGCCGCCATGTCGGTGGTGGCGTAGCCGTAGCCGCCGTCGCTCTTTCTGATGATGAGCGGCAGCGGCTTGTCGTCGGGGCCGGTGAAGCCGGGCGGGAAGACGCAGAGCGCGCCCTCGCTGATCTTCGCGGTGCCGGACGCCTCAAGGTCGTCGCAGGTCTTCTGCAGCATGGGGTTGTACATGCTCTCGCCGGCGATGTCGGCGTCGGTGAGCGTGACGCCCAGCAGGTCGTAGACCTTGTTGAAGTAGCGCACGGTGGCGTCCATGAAGACGTGCCACAGGCGCAGCGTCTCGGGGTCGCCCGACTGGAGGGTGCCGACGCGCTTGCGGGCGCGGGCCTTGAAGTCGTCGTCGCTGTCGAACTTGGCGCGCGCCGCCTGGTAGAACTCCGTGCCCTGACCGGCTTCGAGCTGGGCGATGGCGGCCGGCTCGCCGATGTCGAGCAGGTGCTCGATGAGCATGCCGAACGGGGTGCCCCAGTCGCCGAGGTGGTTCTGCCTGATGACGGTGTTGCCCACGTGTTCGTGCAGGCGGGCCAGCGCGTCGCCGACGATGGTGGTGCGCAGGTGGCCGACGTGCATCTCCTTGGCCGCGTTGGGCGCGGAGTAGTCGATCACGACGGTCTGCGGCGGGGTGCTGAGGCCGACGCCGAGCCGCTTGTCGCCGAGCATCTCGTCGGCCTCGGACGCGATCCAGCCGTCGGCGAGCGTGATGTTGAGGAAGCCGGGGCCGCTGACCTCGACCGTGCCGGGGAAGTCGGACAGCTCCGCCTTGATCGCCTCGGCGACCTCCCGCGGGCTCCGTCGCAGGCGCTTGGCCAGGCTCATCGCGACGTTCGCCTGGAAGTCGGCGAACTGGGAGGGCCGGATCAGCGGGTCTGCGTCGGCGTACTCGGAGCCGAACGCGCGGCCCAGCGCCTGCTGGACGCGCTCGGTGAGCACTTTCTGCGGGTCGGTCATGGTCTAAGGGTACCGGCGAGCTTGACCGCCACGCTTATCGTTACCGCCGCCACGAGCGAGATGCCGACGGCGGTCAGAACGTCGCCGAGACCGCCCGGTTCGAGTGCGAAGAACTTCCTGACGAACGGCAGCGCGAACCCGGCCGCGAACAGCGCCGCCATGGCCGCGACCAGCACGCCGCGCCACCAGTTGAGCGGCCTGGCGATGAGCACGAGCACCCACCACGTGGTGAGGAAGAGCGTGATCACGGCGGCGGTCTGGTTCTCCAGCAGCGGGGCGGCGGCGTCGTGTGCGGCCCAGAACGTCGCCATCACCGCCAGCGCGCACAGCACCCCGGCCGGTACGGCGAAGCGCAGCACCCGGGCCACGAACCCGGGCTGTGAGCGTTCGAGTGTGGGCGCGAGCGCGAGGAAGATCGCGGGGATGCCGATGACCAGCAAGTTCGTCAGCGTCGAATGGCGGGGCGCGAACGGGAACGCGACGCCCGCCACGCCGACGAGCAGCGACAGCACGATCGCGTAGAAGGTCTTGGTGAGGAACAGGTTGGAGACGCGTTCGATGTTGGCGAGCACGCGGCGGCCCTCGCCGACGACGTGGGGCAGCGTGGCGAAGGTGTTGTCGAGCAGCACGACCTGCGCGACCGCCTTGGTGGCCGGACTGCCCGCGCCCATGGCGATGCCGAGGTCGGCGTCCTTGAGCGCGAGCACGTCGTTGACGCCGTCGCCGGTCATGGCGACGGTGTGGCCGCGGGCCTGCAGCGCGGTGACGAACTCGCGCTTCTGCTGCGGGGTGACGCGGCCGAAGACGGTGTGGGAGTCGAGCATCTCGCCGAGCGCGGCGGGGTCGTCGTGGGGGAGCGTACGGGCGTCCACCGCGTGTTCGGCGCCGGGGATGCCGAGGCCGGCGGCGATGGCCGAGACCGCGAGCGGGTTGTCGCCGGAGATGACCTTGACCGTGACGCCCTGTTCGGCGAAGTAGCGCAGGGTCTCGCGGGCGTCGGGCCTGATGGGCTGGCAGAACGTGACGAGCGCGACGGGCTCGACCACGGCGTGGCCGCGCTCGGCGGCATCCAGGCTGTCGGCGCGGCACAGCGCGAGGACCCGCGCGCCGGAGGCGGCCAGCTCGGCGGCCCTGTCGTAGGCGTCGCCGCCCTTGAGCAGCACGTCGGGCGCGCCGAGCAGCCAGGTGCCGCGCTCGCCGAAGTCGGCGCCGCTCCACTTGCGCGCCGAGGAGAACGGCACGGTGTCGCGGGCGGTCCAGGCCAGGCGGCGCGGGGTGGCGGGCCCTGATGGCCTCGGCGGTGGCGTTGGGCCGGGCGTCGAGGTGCGCCATGGCGGCCAGCGCGGGCTCGACCGGCTCGTCGTCGCGTACGGGCAGCACCTGGTCGAGGTCCATGCCGCCGGCGGTGAGCGTGCCGGTCTTGTCGAGGCAGAGCACATCGACCCTGGCCAGCCCCTCGATGGCGGGCAGCTCCTGGACCAGGCAGCGGCGCCGGCCGAGGCGTACGACGCCGACGGCGAACGCGATGGACGTCATCAGCACCAGCCCCTCGGGGATCATGGTGACGATGCCCGCGACCGCGCCGGTGATGGCGGTGCCCAGGTCGGCCGAGTTGTGCAGCTGGCTGTAGATCAGCAGGGCGCCGATCGGGACGACCAGCCAGGTGATGTACTTGATGAAGTCGGCCACGCCGGCGCGCAGCTCGGAGTGCGCGAGGTGGAAGCGGCTCGCCTCCTCGGCCAGCCGTACGGCGTAGGCGTCGGTGCCGACCCTGGTCGAGACGAACGCGCCGCTGCCCGCCACCGCGAAGCTGCCCGACAGCACCTGATCGCCCGGCCGCTTGTGCACGGGGTCGGCCTCGCCGGTCAGCAGCGACTCGTCGACCTCCAGGCCGTCGGATTCCACGACCTCGCCGTCCACCAGCAGCCGGTCGCCGGGGCCCAGCAGGATGAGGTCGCCGAGCACCACCTCGCGGGGGCTGATCAGGCGTTCCTCGCCGTCGCGGCGCACGCGTACGGGAGCCTCGTTGATGACCGCGAGCCGGTCGAGCGTGCGCTTGGCGCGCACCTCCTGGACGATGCCGATCAGCGCGTTGGCCACGATGACCAGCCCGAACAGGCCGTCCTGCCACTCGCCGAAGATCAGGATCAGCGCCCAGAGCACGCCGATGACGAGGTTGAACCGGGTCAGCACGTTCGCCCTGAGGATGGCGCTCAGCGACCTGCTGGAACGCCGCGGCACGTGGTTGGCCTTGGCCCTCGCTACCTGGGCGGATGTGAGCCCGTGGACCACCGAGGTGAGCCCGTCCACATAACCCCCCGTTTCTGTGGATCGGTGACACACCCTAAAGGGTCGGCACCCTTCCTCGGGGGTGACTTCGCCCTATTACCACAATCGATGCGGCCGGCCCGTCGCCGACATCCGCTCGCCGATGGCGGGCACGATGCCGGCGGCCGCCAGGTCGGCGGCGAGCCGGCAGGCGGCGCTGATGCCCTGGGCCTTGGAGGCGCCGTGGGCGATGACCACAGTACCGTTCAGCCCGAGCAGCACCGCACCGCCGTAGGCCTCGGCATCGAGTCGGCGGCGCAGCTCGCGGATGCGGGAGCGTTGCAGCGCCGCGCCCAGCCTGGCCAGCCGGCTGTCGCCGATGGCCTCGCGCAGCTCGGTGAAGGCGTAGCGGACGGCGCCCTCCATGGTCTTCAGCGCGACGTTGCCGGTGAAGCCGTCGGAGGCGATGACATCGACCTTGCCGGTCAGCAGGTCGTGGCCCTCGACGTTGCCGGCGAAGTTCACGCCGGGCGCGGCCTGGAGCAGCTCGTGGGCGCGCCTGACGACCTTGTTGCCCTTCTCCGCCTCGCTGCCGATCGTGAGCAGGCCCACCCTGGGCTCGGCGACGCCGTGGGCGAGCTCGGCGTACGTGGTGCCGAGCTGGGCGAACTGCACCAGCATCTCCGGTTTGGCCTCGGCGTTGGCGCCGGCGTCCACGAGCACGGTCGGGGTGGGCTGTGTGGGGAGCGAGACGGCGATGGCGGGCCTGAGCACGCCCTGCTGGCCCTTGAGCCGCAGCCTGCCGGTGGCGACGACGCCGGCGGTGGACCCTGCGGAGACGACCGCTGCGGCGTCGCCGCGGCGGACGAGGTGGCAGGCGATCGCGATGCTGGAGCGGGGGCGGCGCAGGCTGGCCAGCGCGCCCTCGTCCATGGCCAGGGCCTCCTCGGCCCGGACGATCGGGATCTCCTTGGTGGCGTCGTGGTCGGCGAGCGCCTCGTACAGCACGCGGGGCGAGCCGACGAGCACGACGGGCAGGCCGCGCTCGCGTACGGCGTGCACGGCCCCCGCCACGATCTCGTGCGGGGCGTGGTCGCCGCCCATGGCGTCGAGCGCGATCGGCCTGGTGTCTGACAAATGGTCACCTCGTACGGCTTCGAGCCCGCCGTCACGGCATGGGCCGGTGGGCGGGCTCGGATGTCCGCACCGCAGGCAAGGCAGCTGCCAGGCTAACCGGCAGGTAGGCCCTCATGGTGCCCGGCCGGGGGCGTTCCACTCGCACGTCGAGGCTAGTGCAGGTTCCAGTCGTCCTTTCCGCGCGTGACGATCACCTTGGAGAACGCCGAGGAACCGGTCAGCCTGATCAGCGGGCCGTCGCCGCGGTCGCCCGCGTTCACGTTGCGCTTGCCGAAGATCGAGCTGCCCTCGTCGATGACGTGGGCGTCGGCGGGCACCCTGACGATGACCTTGCTGAAATGCGCCCTGGTCTCGAGGGTGATCTCGCGGCCGGGCAGCACGGCGTCGGACAGGTCGATGATGAGCGCGCCGAAGCCGGCCGAGAGCGTGAGGTGCCGGGAGGCCACCCACCGGCCCTTGCGGACGATCTTGCTGAAGGTGGAGTTGATGACCTGCTTCTCGATGGTCGAGGGCACCCCGGAGGCGGACACGTCGGGCAGGTCGCGGGTGAGGGGGACGAGCTCGCCGACGGTCTTGGCGTTGTACGCCAGGTCCAGGCGGTCGGCGTGCTCGACGCTGGTGAGTCTTCCTGTGGCGAGCGCCTCGGACAGGATGGCGGCCACGCGGTCGCGGTCGGCGTCTGAGGCGCGGAGCTCTGGATCCTGGGTCACGATAAGTCAGTCTATGCCGGATCGCGATATGTCGCGAGTGTCCCGAACCTCAAGGAAAACTTGGAGACCGGCGGAACCGGTGACGGTGGTGCGCGCGTCCGGGTATTAAGAACCGTAGACGCGCGACAGGGTCGTGAGGTTTACACCCGATCGAACAAAAAAGATGGGAAAGGCCTAGTGATCTTGAACCAAGCTGGCACGCGACGCTTCCGGGCGTACACGTCCAAGCACCTCGACGAGCTTCTGCGGCGTGCGGGGCTCGGGGACGACGAGCGCCTCAAGGTGCGCGCCGTCGCCACGGTGCTGCCTTTCCGGACCAACGCCTACGTCGTGGATGAACTCATAGATTGGTCGGCCGCACCCGACGACCCGATCTACCGGCTCGTCTTCCCACAGGAGGACATGCTGCCCGCTGCCGACGTCGCCCGGCTGGCCGACCTGCTCAAGGCCGAGGCGCCGAACGCTGAGATCCAGGCCGAGGCCAATCGAGTCCGCGCCCAGCTCAACCCGCACCCGGCGGGCCAGAAGGAGCTCAACGTCCCGAAGATCAACGACGAGCCCATCCCTGGCCTGCAGCACAAGTATCCGGAGACCGTGCTGATCTTCCCCAAACAGGGGCAGACCTGCCACGCCTACTGCACCTACTGCTTCCGGTGGGCGCAGTTCGTCGGCGACGCGGACCTGAAGTTCGCCTCGGACGACATCGACCAGATGGTCGGCTACATCCGGCAGCACCCCGAGGTGACCAGCGTGCTGATCACCGGCGGTGACGCGATGATCATGGGTGAGCCCGTGGTCAGGCGCTACATCGAGCCGCTCATGGAGCTTGAGCAGCTCGAGAGCATCAGGATCGGCACCAAGTCGCTCGCCTACTGGCCGCAGCGCTTCACCAGCGACCCCGACGCCGGCGACACCCTGCGGCTGTTCGAGCAGGTGGTCGCGTCGGGCAAGAACCTCGCGTTCATGGCCCACTTCTCGCACCCGCGGGAGCTGGAGTCGCCGCTGGTCGAGGAGGCGGTCAAGAACATCCTCGGCAGCGGGGCCACGATCAGGACGCAGGCGCCGCTGATCAAGTCGATCAACGACGACCCGGCCATCTGGGCGGGCATGTGGCGGCGGCAGCTCCGGATGGGGATGATCCCCTACTACATGTTCGTCGAGCGCGACACCGGTCCTCAGGACTACTTCGCGGTCCCGCTGGCGCGGGCGTACGAGATCTTCAGGGACGCCTACGCCTCGGTCTCCGGTCTGTGCCGGACCGTACGCGGGCCGTCCATGTCGGCCACGCCCGGCAAGGTGTGCGTCGACGGCGTCACCGAGATCGCCGGCGAGAAGGTGTTCGTCCTCCACTTCATCCAGGCTCGCGACCCGTCGCTCGTGGGACGGCCCTTCTTCGCGCGCTTCGACCCCAACGCGGTCTGGCTGACGGACCTGCGCCCGGCCTTCGCCGACCGTTTTCCGTTCGAGTCGGCGGACGCCCTGCTGCCCGCCTGATCCGGTCGCGCGCGTCCATCGCGACCCGGAAAATACCGCGCCCCCGGCCCGTGACATTTGTTTTCGCGACCCTTTGTTCACGGGCCGCCGGGGCGCTCCCCATTTCAGGCGGTCTTGTGCGTGCTATATCGGAAACAAGGCCGCCTGAATCCGTTTTGTCTCCCCGCTCAACGCCGCCCCTTTACTCGGTAACCGGGCTGCAAACCCCTGCTACATGGGCATTCATGCGCCTGCGAGCCGTTCCCCGCGGGTGGTAGAACTTCCTGCGTAGCTCAGCCGTTGCGACACGCTCAGTGTGGTGCCCATAGCGCGTACGCGACGGCATACGGGGGTTATCGATTCGCATTTCCATCGCATTCGAGAGCGATCGATCACGAGCCGGGAAGGCAACCATGAATCGAGTAGTCAAGACGGCCCTGGCCGTCACAGCATTCGGCTTGGCGGCGGCGGCCATGGCCGTGCCGGCGCAAGCCGATGGTCAAAAGGAGACCGCCGCGCACGCGACGGTCGACGCCGGGGGCACCACTGCGGCAGGCCCGCTCGGCGGCATCCTCGGCGGCCTGACCGGCGGCGATCTGCTGGGCGGCGACCTGCTGGGCGGCCTGCTCGGCAAGGCCAAGTCCGTCGCCCTCCCCTCCAGGCAGATGAGCGAGGTCGAGCGCGACAGGCTCAGCGAGCTGCAGGCGCAGCGTCGGGCCGATGCCAGGGGCAACGGGTTCGAGGACATCACCCGCACCGGCGGTCCGATTCCCGAGATCTCGCCCATCGTCTCCAACATGGCCTTCGGCGGCGGCGCCCTGACCTCGTCGCTGCCCCTCCTGGGCGCGGCGCGCATGGCGCAGCCGTCCGTCAAGGCCGATCGCGCTGTCCCGGCCGAGGCGGCGTTCAGCACGGTGAACGGTGTCCTGGCCTCGCCGGTCGGCGGCGCGTTCGGCGGGCTGCCCGGCACCGCCCTGCTGCCGGGCTCCGGCAGCGGCGTCGCCGACGCCGGCGTCCTCACCGCCGGCACCGTCAAGAGCGCCACCAAGAGCCTGCAGGCCGTCTCGGCCGACCGCTTCGTGGCCGGGCTGAGCGAGGCCGCCGCGCAGGCGCTGCCGCACGCGGGGAACGGCCGGCTCGCGCCGGTGGTCGGCAAGGTCGCGCCCGCCGAGGTCGCGCCGGTCGTCGAGGCGCTGCCCGCGACCTCGCAGGCCGTCGCCGTGGACGAGCTCGCGCCGCTCGTGTCGGGCTCCGCCGCCTTCGTCGCGAGCCGCGGCGTCAAGGCCGCCGGGGCCTACAGCGACGTGGTCACCGCTTTGGGCTGGACCACCGACGCGCTGACCGGATCGGTGCGCGGCGTGGCCGCCCACCACTAAGCCCGCGGGCCGGGTGGGCTCGCGAGCGTGACTCGTCCGGTGAGCCGGTATGGAGGTCCGCGGGCGTCTTCTAGGTGCCGACGCCCTCGTCTCCGTCCGGCGACACGACGCGCTTCGCGCGCTCCCCATGACGGGCTCCCTTCCTGCGATCGGCGTTCCCCGCAGTGGAACGACCGGTCGTGACACGGCGGATTCCCCCTCCGGCGGGTCCGGCGCTCCTCGCAGGGCGCCACAGGTCCCGCTTCCGGCGGGTCCGGCGCTCCTCGCGGGGTGCCACAGGTCCCGCTTCCGGCGGTCCGGCACTTCCTCGGCGGAAGGCCGGAACGCCGCGGCAATCCGCCTCCGGCGGATCCAGCGCTTCCCGGCGAGAGGCCGGCGGCCACGAGCAGGTGCCGCTCCTGGCGGGCCGGTGTCCCTCTCTTACGGGATCGGCCGCCACCACACAGATCACGCCTTCGGCGGGCCGGGACCTCCTTCGGGTGCTCCGGCCGCTGTGGCGGGTCGTCTCCGGCCGGTCCGGTGCTCCCCTTATCAGCGGGGCATCGGTGGCCGTGGCCGAGCGCGGCAGCGCGACCAGGTCGTCTCAGGTGCCGGACGTCCGGTGCACTGACGCGCAGGGGATGACGTAGGGACCTTCGCACCGCGCGGACGGTCCGATGACGGGCCAGGGCGGACGCGCCCTCGCCCCGGGCGTGCTCGCGCGCGGCGCCGCCACTGCAGGGCAGCGGCGCCACGCGAGCCCCGCCCCGCCGCCGGCCCCAGGGGGTCGGCGGCTTTCGCATGCCCGGCCCAAGCGACGCTCATCGGTCCTGTGGCCCCATCGGCCTCTGAGAGCCCGGGAGAGGCGCGTACGGCGCTCTCCTGCGGGCGCTCAGGGGGATAGCCTCCCTGCGGCGCTCAGGGGATGCGGACGCCCGTGCGGCGGGCGATCTGGGCCTGCAGCCGGGCCATCTGCCAGTGCAGCTCCAGCAGCTGCTCGGCCAGCTGCATCCGCGGGATCTCGGAGACGTCTTCGGAGGCCAGGTGGTCAATCGCGGCCGACAGCTCTCCCATGGCGCGCCCCCACTCCATCACCGTTCCTCGGATCGAATTGACGTTCGAATTCTAGCGGAACGGTCACCGCGCTGTCAGTCTTTCGCCCCAGGCGTCGCTCCCGTTTCGCACGGAGGATCGAATCGGACCTGGACATGCGAAACCCCCGCCATCAGGAGCGGGGGTCCTAGGAAGAGTGACGGGGCTCAGCCCTTGTTGTAGGCGGCGATGACCTCCTTGGGGTCGCCGTCCATCCGGATCTTGCCCTTGTGCAGCCAGATGACGCGGTTGCAGGTCTCCTCGATGACCCTCAGGTCGTGGGCCACGAGGAAGACGGTGCCGGCCTGCTCGCGGATCTGGCGGATGCGGGCCTCGCTCTTCTTGCGGAACTCGCGGTCACCGGTCGCCAGCGCCTCGTCGATGAGGAGGACGTCGTGGGTCTTGGCGGAGGAGATGGCGAAGCGCAGGCGGGCGCCCATGCCGGAGGAGTAGGTGGACATGGGCAGCTGGACGAACTCGTCGATGCCCGAGAAGTCGACGATCTCCTGGTACTTCTCCTTGACCTCGGCGGGCGTCATGCCCATGGCGTAGCAGCCGAGGACGATGTTGCGCTCACCGGTCAGCTCGCGCATCAGAGCCGCGTTGACGCCGAGCAGCGAGGGCTGGCCGTCGGTGTAGACGGCGCCTTTGTGCGGGGGCAGCAGGCCGGCGATGGCGCGCAGCAGCGTGGACTTGCCCGAGCCGTTGCGGCCCACGATGCCGATGGCGTCGCCGTGGTAGGCCACGAACGTCACGCCCTTGACCGCGTGGACCTCTTTCATCTGCGGGCGGCCCTGGCGCTTGAGAATGCGCGTGAGCGCGTTGACCGCGTTGCCCTTCTCGGCGTCGGTGGCGGCGCCGTAGACGCGGTAGACGATGTGGAGGTCGTCGACGATGACCGTGGGCGTGCCCGTGGGTACGTCGAGGGGCCGCTTGCCCGAAGGCTCCGGGGCGGGACGCTTCTTGGCGTCCTTGCCGGGGACGGCGGGCTTGTCGCCCTTCACCTGTGACAGCTCCTTGGTCAGTTCAGCCACGCCCGTACCTCTCTTCGGACCGCCAGAAGTACCAGAAGCCGAAGCCGAGTGCGAACACCGCCCAGAATACGCAAGACATCCACACCATCGGCGGGGGGTGGTGGCCGAACTCGGGCCTGTAGGTGGCGATGAGGATCTCGCGCATCCACTCGATGAACGACGCGGCCGGGTTGAGATACATCACATCGGCCACCCATTGGGGCAGGTGCGCCGACCCCACGACCTTGTCCTGAATGGAGAAGAAGACGCCGGAGGCGTACAGCCAGGTGCGGGTGATGAAGGGCAGCAGCTGGTTGAGGTCGCGCATCGTCGCACCGAGCCGGGCGACGATCAGGCCGGCCCCGATGTTGAAGAACGTCTGCAGCAGGAGCACCACGGGGATCATGAGCCAGAACCACGTGGGCATCTCGCCGGTGATGACGACCAGGACCAGCAGCACGGCCATCGAGATCACGAGCTGCTGGAGCTCTTGGATCGTGTAGGCCAGTGGCAGCGAGGCCCTCGGGAAGTGCAGCGCCCTGATGAGCGACAGGTTGCTGGAGATCGACTTGGCGCCCGCGGTGACCGTGCGCTGGGTGTAGGTGAAGATGAACATCCCGGTCAGCAGGAACGCCGGGTAGTTCTCGATGTCCTTGCCGCCGCCCAGGATGAGGCCGAACATCAGGAAGTAGATGGCGGCGTTGAGCAGCGGGGTCAGCACCTGCCAGAGCTGCCCGAGGGTGGAGCTGGAGTATTTCGAGACGTTGCGCGAGGTCGCGTACGTCAGGATGAAGTGTCGCCGCTCCCACAGCTGGCGCAGATATACAGGGAACCTCGGCCGCGCGATGGCACGGCGAAGTCCGTATCTCTGGGCGAGCTTGGCCAGCGGCTCCTGCCCGCTTCGGCCGCCCGCCTGGGCGTCCGCGACAGCGGATTCCGGCTGGCTCATGGCAAGGACTCTATTGGATCCCGGTGGGTGGGGTGCCTGTCGTACGGATCGACGACAGACAGTTGGACGATCGAAGGCGGCGCCGGGTTCCAAGGCGCTGCCAAGACCTGGTCAACCGTAGCTCAGGGAGCGGGCGCGCGGGGGCGGAGGCGCGACCACGGTCCTGTAGGGGGTAATTTTCATCGA
The DNA here is from genome assembly GCF_042751225.1 of Nonomuraea fastidiosa. Lineage (NCBI taxonomy): Bacteria > Bacillati > Actinomycetota > Actinomycetes > Streptosporangiales > Streptosporangiaceae > Nonomuraea > Nonomuraea fastidiosa. The sequence goes on along the minus strand of NZ_CP170570.1, from coordinate 2,415,729 downwards.
CTGTTCACACCCCGGCTTGGTCGGTCTGTTGAGTTTTGTACTATTTGCGAGGCATCAGGCGGATTGTCTGTGACGCTGGATAGGCACACGTGTGACCGAACTGCAACGCGCCAGAGACTCCCTGGTGGCAAGGAGTAAGGGATAGTCGCGATCGACTGGCAGGGCGTCGGCTGGTTTGACCATGTCAGCCAAATCCGGGGGGATACCAGGAACTCCCCGTCAGGCTGCTCACGATCACCGCAGCTCAGCGCTTGGCGCCCAACCTGTAGAGGGAGGAATTCTTTCACCATGCGTGTTACTAAGGGCGCACGGATCGTCGCCGGTACCGCGCTGCTCGCCCTCGCGGTTGCCGCGTGTGGCGGCGGTGCCTCGGACAACGGTGGCACCGCCGCGGGCGGCTCAGACACGCCGGTCCGCATGGAGATCGGAGAGCCCCAGGAGCTCCTGAACCCGCAGAACACCACTGAGACCGAGGGCTCTGAGGTTCTCGCAGCCGTCTTCTCTCCGCTCGTGCGTTACGACGAGAACAAGCAGCCGGTCGAGGAGGCCGCCGAGTCGATCACGACTGAGGACAGCAAGGTCTGGACGATCAAGCTGAAGCCCGGCTACACGTGGCACGACGGCAAGCCCGTCACCGCGGCCGACTATGCGCGTGCGTGGAACTACGCCGCGTACCAGGACAACGCCATGTCGTCGTCCTACTTCTTCGGCCGCATCGAGGGCTACGAGGACGTCCACCCGGGTGAGGGCAAGAAGCCGACCGCCAAGGAGATGAAGGGCCTGAAGGTCGTCGACGACCTGACGCTCGAGGTCACCTTGTCCGCGCCGTTCTCGCAGTTCAAGACGATGCTCGGCTACACCTGCTTCTACCCGATGCCGGAGTCGGCGATCGGCCCCGACGGCAAGGTCACGCAGGAGTACGGTGAGAAGCCGATCGGGCAGGGCCTGTTCAAGCTCGACAAGCCGTACAAGAAGGGCACCGACCCGACCATCGAGCTGTCGGTCTACGACAAGTTCCCCGGCAAGAAGCCGTCGAACTGGACCAAGCTCCAGTTCAAGGTCTACACCAGCTCCGAGACCGCCTGGAACGACCTGCAGGCCGAGGAACTGGACATCCACGACTCCCTGCCGGCGACCGCCATCGCCACCGCCAAGTCCGTCCTCGGTGACCGTTACTTCGACGAGCCCGACGCCTCCGTCGGCTACATCGGCGTCCCGCTGAAGTACAACAAGGACTTCGAGAACGTCGACGTCCGCCGGGCCATCTCCATGGCCATCGACCGGAAGACGATCGCCGACACGGTCTTCTCCGGCACCCGCGCCCCCGCCGACGACTTCATCAACCCGGCCATCCCCGGCTACCGCCAGGGCGCCTGCGAGGCGTGCACGTACAACCCGGCCGAGGCCAAGAAGCTGTACGAGCAGGCCGGTGGCCCCAAGAGCATCGAGCTCGGGTACAACGCCGACGGTGGCCACAAGGAGTGGATCGAGGCCGTCGCCAACAACCTGCGGGCGAACCTGGGCATCGAGGTCACGCCGAAGCCGTTCGAGAAGTTCCAGGGCATCCTGGACGCCCTGGACGCCAAGGAGTACAAGGGCCTGTTCCGTATGGGCTGGGCCATCGACTACCCGTCGGCCGAGAACTACCTGACCCCGATCTTCGGCACCGGTGCGATCGCCACCGGCTCCAACTACGGCGGCTACTCCAACAAGGAGTTCGACGAGCTGGTGGCCAAGGGCGACCAGGCGCCGACCGCCGAGGAGGGTCTGAAGTTCTACCAGCAGGCCGACGACATCCTGCTGAAGGACCTCCCCTACATCCCGGTTTACTTCTACCGGAGCAACTTCGGCCACTCCACCAAGGTCAAGAACGTCAAGCTCAATCTGCTGAACCAGATTGAGTGGGCGGACATCGAGAAGGCCTGACGTCGTTCGCCCGGCGGGCGGCTCTTGCCGCCCGCCCGTCGGAGGGCTGAGCTTGGAGGCAGTCACTCGGACCGGCTGAATCACGGACTCCGAGGGCTGCCTCCAAGTGTGTACCGGAGGGCTTAATGGGCCGTTATGTCATCAGGCGCTTGATCCAGGCGATACCCGTCCTGCTCGGCGCCACGCTACTCATCTTCTGCATCGTCTTCGCGCTGCCCGGCGACCCCATCGCGGCACTGTTCGGGGACAAGCGGCCGGATCCGGCCGTGGCCGAGGTGCTGCGCGAGCAGTACCACCTCAACGATCCGCTGCTTCTGCAGTACTGGTACTACATCAGCGGCGTGCTCTTCAGGGGCGACTTCGGCGTCAACTTCGCCGACGTGCCGGTCTCGGAGATGCTCGCCGGCAAGTTCCAGGTCACGCTGAACCTCGCACTGGTCGCCCTGGTCATGGAGGCGCTCATCGGCGTCGGCCTCGGCCTGTGGGCGGCGCTGCGCCGCGGCCGGGCCACCGACACCATGATCCTGGCCTCCACCCTGCTGCTGATCTCGGTGCCCACGCTGGTGACCGGTTTCGTGCTCCAGCTCGTGCTGGGCGTGCAGCTCAGGCAGTGGACGGGCGTGGACATCTTCCCCGTCGCGGGCACGTTCGCGGGCCTGCGCAGCTACCTGCTGCCGGGCTTCGTGCTGGCCGGCGTGTCCGTCGCGTACCTGACCAGGCTCACCAGGACGAGCCTGGTCGAGACGCTGCGGGCGGACTACATTCGCACGGCCGTCGCCAAGGGCCTGACCAGGCGGCGCGTCATCGGCAGGCACGGCCTGCGCAACGCGCTGATCCCGGTGGTCACCTATCTGGGCGCCGACCTCGGTAACCTCATGGGCGGCGCGGTGATCACAGAGACGATCTTCAACCTCCACGGAATCGGCAACCAGCTCTTCACCTCGGTCTACTTGCGTGAGCAGCCGGTTGTCGTCGGGATCGTCACCATCCTGGTGCTGATCTACATCCTGGCCAACCTGGTCGTCGACTTGTTGTACGCCGTGCTCGACCCGAGGATCCGCTATGAGTAACCCAACCCCAACGGGCGGGCCAGGACTCCCGGAGACGCAGACGCTGGTCCCCGACACGGTCGCCGCCCCAGCAACCGAGCCCGAGGGCGGTGAAGGCAAGGGCGGCAAGCCCGCCAGCCTGTGGACCGACGCCTGGCACGACCTGCGGCGCCGTCCGATGTTCATCATCTCGGTGATCATCATTCTGGTCCTGCTGGTCATGTCGTTCTGGCCGTCGCTGTTCAGCGCGATCGACCCGTACAACGCCAGGACCTGCGACCTGTCCACGGCGCGGCAGGGTCCCGGGCCGGGTCACCTGTTCGGCCGCGACAACCTGGGCTGCGACGTCTACGCCAGGACCATCTACGGCGCTCGCAACTCGATCGTCATCGGCGTGCTCACCACGCTCATGACCACGCTCATCGGTGGTCTGCTCGGCATCATCGCCGGTTTCCGCGGCGGCGTGACCGACACGGTCGCCTCGCGGGTCACGGAGATCTTCTTCGCGATCCCCTCGATCCTCGGCGCGCTGCTGATCGCGGCCACCTTCCGCGGCAAGGCCAACAGCATCCTGCTGGTCATCCTGGCGATGACGGTGCTCGGCTGGCCGATGGTCTTCCGTATCATGCGGGCGGCGGTGATCACGGCGAAGAGCCAGGACTTCGTGGTCGCCGCGAGAGCGCTGGGCGCGGGAGCGGGCCGGATCATGTTCCGTCACCTGCTGCCGAACTCGCTGGCGCCGGTCATCGTGGTCGCCACGATCAACCTGGGCACGTTCATCGCCGCCGAGGCGGCGCTGTCGTTCCTGGGCGTGGGCGTGCAGTCGCCGGACATCTCGTGGGGCCTGATGATCGCCGACGCGCGCAACAGGTTCCTTGAGGCGCCGCTGCCGCTGGTGTTCCCCGCCGTGTTCCTGAGCATCACCGTGCTCGCGTTCATCATGCTGGGCGACGCGGTGCGCGACGCGCTCGACCCGAAGCTCAGGTAGAAGGGGGGATCACGTGAAGAAGACGCAAACGGAAGTGTTGCCCGCCGAGGGAGGGCCGGGCGACGGGCCGCTGCTCGCGGTCGACGACCTGCACGTGGAGTTCCACACGCGGGCCGGCGTCGTACGAGCGGTCAACGGCGTGAGCTACACGGTCAACCCCGGCGAGACGCTCGCGGTGCTGGGCGAGTCGGGCTCGGGCAAGTCGGTGACGGCGCAGGCCATCATGGGCATCCTCGACATGCCGCCGGCGGTGATCCCCAAGGGGCAGATCCGCTTCAAGGGCACCGACCTGCTCAAGCTGTCGGAGGAGGCGCGCACGCAGGTGCGCGGCCAGCGGATCGCGATGATCTTCCAGGACGCGCTGTCCGCGCTCAACCCGGTGTTCACCGTGGGCTGGCAGATCAGCGAGATGTTCCGGGTCCACCGGGGCATGTCCAAGTCCGACGCCATGAAGAAGGCCGTCGAGCTGATGGACCGGGTCCGCATCCCGGCCGCCAAGCAGCGGGTGAACGACTACCCGCACCAGTTCTCCGGCGGTATGCGCCAGCGCATCATGATCGCCATGTCGATCGCGCTGGACCCCGAGGTGCTGATCGCCGACGAGCCGACCACGGCGCTCGACGTGACCGTGCAGGCCCAGATCATGGAGCTGCTGGCCGAGCTGCAGCGCGAGAGCCAGATGGGCCTGATCCTCATCACCCACGACCTCGGCGTCGTGGCCGACGTGGCCGACAAGATCGCGGTCATGTACGGCGGCCGCATCGTCGAGCACGCCCCGGTGTACGACATCTACAAGGCCCCCGCGCACCCGTACACCAAGGGCCTGCTGGACTCGATCCCCAGGGTCGACCAGAAGGGCCAGGAGCTGTACGCGATCAAGGGCCTGCCGCCCAACCTGCTGAACCTGCCGAAGGGGTGCGCGTTCCATCCTCGGTGCCCGTTCCGTCAGGACAACTGCCAGACCGACGCCCCCCCGCTGTACGAGATCAGCGGCACGCGCGGCAGCGCCTGCCACTACTGGAGGGAGGTCCTCGATGGCGAGCGGCAGTGAGGCCATCCTGCAGGTACGCGACCTGGTCAAGCACTTCCCGCTGACCCAGGGCATCCTCTTCAAGAAGCAGGTCGGCGCGATCAAGGCCGTCGACGGCGTCTCGTTCGACCTGCACAAGGGCGAGACGCTGGGCATCGTGGGCGAGTCGGGCTGCGGCAAGTCCACGCTGGCCAAGCTGCTCATGGCCTTGGAGCGGCCGACGTCGGGCTCGGTGCTGATCAACGGCCGGGACATCGCCAAGGCCAGGGGCGCCGAGCTCAAGCGCATGCGCCGCAACATCCAGATGGTGATGCAGGACCCGTACACCTCGCTGAACCCCCGGATGACCGTCGGCGACATCGTCGGCGAGCCGTTCGAGATCCACACTGAGGTGGCGCCCAAGGGCGATCGGCGCAAGAAGGTGCAGGAGCTGCTGGAGGTGGTCGGCCTCAACCCCGACCACATCAACCGCTACCCGCACCAGTTCTCCGGCGGCCAGCGGCAGCGCATCGGCATCGCCCGTGGTCTGGCGCTGCAGCCGGAGATCATCGTCTGTGACGAGCCGGTCTCCGCGCTGGACGTGTCGATCCAGGCGCAGGTGGTCAACCTGCTGGAGCGGCTGCAGAACGAGTTCGGCCTGGCCTACATCTTCATCGCCCACGACCTGTCGGTGGTGCGCCACATCTCCGACCGCGTGGGCGTGATGTACCTGGGCAAGTTCGTGGAGCTGGGCAAGGACGCCGAGATCTACGACCGTCCCGCGCACCCGTACACGCAGGCGCTGCTGTCGGCGGTGCCGGTGCCCGACCCCGAGGGGCGCGAGCAGCGGGAGCGGATCATCCTCCAGGGCGACCCGCCCTCGCCGGCCAACCCGCCGAGCGGCTGCCGCTTCCGCACCCGGTGCTGGAAGGCGCAGGAGATCTGCGCGGAGGAGGAGCCGCTGCTGCAGATCAGGCCCGGCATCGGGCACGAGAGCGCCTGCCACTTCGCCGAAACGCACGACGTGGTCCACGCGGGCTGAACCGACACATGGAGACCCCCTGGGGAGCCCCAGGGGGTCTTCGCGTTCTCAGGCCGTGGCGATCAGCGCCGAGCCGTGGCCGAACAGGCCCTGGTTCGCGGCCAGGCCGGCAGCGCGGGTTGGGGCAGGAGCCGCGCCGGGCTTGCTAGGTCGAATCCCCGCGCCGCGACTGGGACCGCAGCACCACCCACCCCGACATCGCGATCGCCAGCACCACCATCCCCGCGACCACCGCCGTCCTGGAGGCGGGGCCGGAGCCGAAGTACGGCCCGGGACGCGGCGGCGCGGCGGTGGGGGCGGCCAGCCTGGCGGCCGCGCGCAGCGCGAGCGCCGCGTTCGCCACCCCGTGACCGTAGGCGGGGCTGTAGCCGTCCTGGCCCGGTCGCCGCCTGGTGCCCATCTCGATGGCCATCCGCACGTGGTACGGCGACAGGTGCGGATGCGCCGACTTGATGAGCGCGGCGATGCCCGCCACCATGGCGGCGGCCGAGCTGGTGCCGTCGCTCACCACGTACGAGCCGTCGCCGTCGGCCGTGACGATGTCCGTGCCCGGCGCGACCACCGACACGTAGTCCTGCCTGTTGGAGAAGCGGGCCACCCTGCCGCGCCGGTCCACCGCGCCCACGGCGATCACCCCGGGGTAGGCGGCGGGGAAGTTCTTCCTGTTCTCCGTGGCGCCGTCGTTGCCCGACGACGCCACGAGCACCGCGCCCTTGGCGATGGCGTACTGGACGGCCTCCTCCTCGGCGGCCGAGCCCTCCCACGCGCCGCTGCCGCCGCCGAGGGACATGCTGATCACGCCGGCGCCGTGGTCGGCGGCGTACCTGATGCCTCTGGCCAGCGCGTCGCGCCAGCTCGGGCGGCTGCGGGCGCGGCGCGGGTCGCCGTTCTCCAGCGTGACCCTGATCGACAGCACCCGGGCGGCGGGCGCGATGCCGAGCACCCCGCCCTTGTGACCCTCGCCGTGCCCGCGGCCGGCGATCAGCCCGGCCATCGCTGTGCCGTGCGGCCCCCAGCGCCGCCCGTTCCCCGATCCGCCGGGTGCGGTCAGGTCGGGGCCCTGGACGACGGCGCCTTTCAGGTCGGGGTGGTCGGCGTTGACACCGGTGTCGAGCACCGCCACCGTGACGCCCTCGCCCTTGGTGGTCCGCCACGCCTCGGACAGGCGCAGCGCGCCGAGCTGCCACTGCCCGGCCCTCGCGGCCGCGGCCACCTCGTCGGCGCCGTCTCCCGCGCCGTCTCCCATGCCGCCGGCGAACGCCGCGGGAGCGCTCCCGGCGAGGAGCGCGGCCGACACCAGGCATGCGACGATCGGTTTCATCGCGTCAGCGCCTGGTGCAGTGCGGTCGCGACCTGGCGGGCGGCGCCGCGCAGGCGGGAGGGGACGGGCGCGCCCGGCCGGTACGCCCGCCCGTCGGCGTACCCGGCCGCCGTCGCCACCACGTAACGCTCGCCCGAGCCGAGCACCACGCCGGTGACGTACTGCCGGTCGCCGAAGCGCGCGGCGGGACCGCCGGAGAACGCCGCCGGCCGCACGGTCGCGGGCCGCCCCGAGCGGTGGACGGGCGTCCCGGGGCCGTCGAGCACGCCGATGCCGGCGGTGACGACGAAGGTCTGCGTGCTGTCGGCGTACGTGGCGCGCAGGGCGACGCGGCAGCCCGGCCGCACGGCGCCGGGCTGGAAGGCGGACGCGCAGGCGGTCTCGGGCGCGACCCCGGCCAGCACGTACGTGACCCGCGCCCCCGACGGGCTGTGCCCAGGCACCAGCGGCGGGAAGATGCGGGCCACCGGCCAGGAGCGCCAGCGTTCGGAGACGGGGGTGACGGGAGCGGGCCAGGCCGCGGACAGCAGCAAGATCAGTACAACGGACAACTGGAACACGTCGACCTCGGCAGGAGGGGAGGGACCTCCGGTCAGCTCGCATTCTGACACGCGTGTGCGCCGACGTAAGGACGCTTCCGTAAACAGTCCGATACGTGGAGTAGTTCCGAACTGTCTTCTATTTCCTATAAGTAGGTGAAAGTCGGACGTGCGCGCCGGGCGGGAGTCCCAGCCGCTGGGCCGCGTCGCCGCAGTTGACCGCGATCGCGATCAGCCCCGCCGAGTCCGTGAAGGCCACCAGCTCGCCCGGCGGCACCGCCGCGTACGTCTCCCGATACGGCAGCGAGAACCGCCGCCGCCCCAGCCAGACCCCCAGCGTGTCGCCCACCCGCACGCCCAGCGCCTGCAGATCGCCCGCGCCGATGGACAACTGCGTGTTGCCGAAGCGGTCCACCGAGACCACCTCGCCCTCCACCGAGCCGTCGCGCAGCACCGTGGTCGGCTCGGGCAGCGTGACCAGCCCGGACACCGGTACCTGCGGCCCTACCTCGGCTAGGGCCAGCCCGCCGTACAGGTGCGCGGCCACCGGCGCGAACACGTCGCGTCCAGGGAACGTCGGGGATGCGGGGCGCAGGAAGCAGTCGTCGTTGCTGATCTCGTACGCCGCCCGCGCGCCGCCGCCGGCGTGCACCGCCCACGACAGCAGCCCGTTGTCGGGCCCGATGAACACCCGGCCGCCCGCCTCGATGGCCACCGCGCGCCGGGAGCCACCCGCTCCGGGATCGACCGCGCCGATGTGGATACCCTCGGGAAGGTACGGAATCGTCTGCGCCAGGACCGCCGCGCCGCGCCGCACGTCGCCCGCGGGGATCAGGTGGCAGACGTCGATCACCCTGGCCTCCGGGGCCAGCCGGGCGATCACTCCATGACAGGCCGCCACATACCCATCCTCTAACCCGTAGTCGGTGAGGAGCGTGATGACAGAGGTCACATTTCGTGACTGTACGTCTCCCAATCCATCGTGAACAGCCGCACTTCGCACATTACGATGGCGAACGGGCCGCGTGCGGGCGGCGAGATCGTCACCCGCCCCTTTCGAGGAGGACACCATGGGAGCACCGCTCAGCGGTGACAATGCTGCCCAGGAACCGTCCCGACGACCACTTACCCAACGCGATCTCGATCTCCTCGCCTTCGAGCGCCAGTGGTGGCGCTACGCGGGCGCTAAGGAGCAGGCCATCAAGGAGACGTTCGGCTTCTCCGCCACGCGCTACTACCAGCTTCTCGGCGAGTTGATCGACCGGCCTGAGGCGCTCGAACAGGACCCCATGCTGGTCAAGCGGTTGCGCAGATTACGCTCTGCGCGCAGGCGTGATCGTGCGGCCAGGAGGCTCGGCATGCGTCCCTGACCCTCTGGGTACGGCAGCCGCGTGAAGAACATCCCTGCAATGGAAGCGATCGTGAACGATCCGGCGGGCGCCGTGATCGGGCTCGACTTCGACGGCACCCTGTCGCCGATCGTGCCCGACCCGGCCCAGGCCGTGATCCATCCGAAGGCGCCCGGCGTGCTCGCCGAGCTGGGCGCCCGCGTCCGTGCGGTGGCCATCGTGACCGGCAGGCCCGCGGCCACCGCACTGGAGCTCGGTCCCGGCCTGGCCGACGTGCCCGGCCTGGTGGTGCTCGGCCACTACGGCTTCGAGCGCTGGGAGGACGGCCGCATCTCCGCGCCACCGCCGCCGCCCGGCGTGCCGCGCGCGAAGGCCGAGCTGCCGCTGCTGCTGGAGTCGCTCGGCGTGCGCGGCGTCAGCATCGAGGACAAAAGGCGCGCCGTGGCCGTGCACACCCGGCGCAGCCCCGACCCCGAGGGCACGCTGGAGGCGCTGCGCGAGCCGCTGGCCAAGCTGGCCGGCGAGCACGGCCTGGTGGTCGAGCCCGGCCGCATGGTGCTGGAGCTGCGGCCGCCCGGCATGGACAAGGGGCAGGCGCTCAGTCTGTTCCTGGCCGAGCGTTCGGCGAGGTCGGTCATGTTCGTGGGCGACGACCTCGGCGATCTCGCGGCGTTCGAGGCCGTGCGCGCGTCCGGGCTGCCCGGCGTGACCGTGTGCAGCGGCTCGGCCGAGGTGACCGCGCTCGCCGAGCGTGCCGACATCGTGGTGGACGGTCCCGACGGCGTGGTGGCGCTGCTCGAAGAGCTGGTCTCGGCGATCGGCGGCACGTGAGCCGCGCTTGCGGGCCGTCCCGCGGTTTTCGCCCTCGGTCGGGACAGGCGGTTTTCAGCCGTCAGTAAGCCGGACTCCGTACAGTGCTCGCATGATCACGTCTCGTTTCGCCGCCGCGGGAGTGGCGGCGGCCGCTCTCGTCTCGCCGTCCCCGGCGGCGGCGCTGTTGACGGCGCTGCCCGCCGAAGCCGCGTCCACCCGCACGCTCGAGCTCAGAGGCGGGCTCACGCTCCGGCTTCCGGCCGAGTGGAGGGTGTACGAGGTCCGCTCCGACTGGACCCGCGTGGTCACCGGCAGGTGCGCCAAGCCGAAGGGGAGCTACTTCACTCCGGGATGCGACGGGTTCTGGATCCTCGGCCCCAAGGCGATCAAGGTGGGGCACGAGAGCTTCAACCCCTACACCGGCAAGACGCCCTTCTACCCCGCGACCGACGTGCAGCTCTGCCCGGCCGACCGCAAGTGGGGCCTGTCCTTCGCCTCGGCGAAGCCGAGGGTGGAGGGGCTGCGCCAGGTCGGCCCGGGGCACAAGGCGGCCTACCGCGAGTGGGCGGTCGTCTGCCGCTCCACCACGGGCAAGGTCAAATCCCGCCTCACCCAGCGCGAGTGGTACCTGCCCCAGACCCGGATCCTGGTCGTGGACCAGTGGAACACGCCGGGCCTTTCCGGCGTGCTGGCGCGCGCCCGGTGGCGCTGAGCACGGCGATGATCTCAGGCCAGGGCTTCGAGCTGGGCGGCGAGCCACTTCTGCGGCGGCAGTGCGGTCGCGGCCGCGCGCAGCCTGTCGCGGCGCATGCGCCGCTCGTCCTCCGGCATCATCAGCGCCTGGTGCAGGGCGGCGGCGGTCCCGCTGATGTCGTACGGGTTCACCATGAGCGCGTGCGGGCCCAGCTCGGCCGCCGCCCCCGCCTCCCGCGACAGCACGAGCGCGCAGCGCGGCGACAGCACGGGGCCCTCCTTGGCCACCAGGTTCATGCCGTCGCGGATGGGGTTGACCAGCAGCACGTCGGCCAGCCGGTAGGCCGCCAGCGAGCGCGGGTAGTCGTCGTCGACGTTGAGTATCAGCGGGTCCCAGTCCTCGGTGGCGTACTCGTCCTCGATCTCCTGGGCGCAGCGCTGCACCGAGGCGGTGTACTCGCGGTATTCGGGCAGGTCGTGCCTGCTGGGGTAGGCGAAGGCGAGGTGCACCACGCGGCCGTGCCACTCGGGGTGTGCGGCGAGGAACGCGCGGTAGGCGATGAGCCCGCGCACGATGTTCTTCGACAGCTCGGTGCGGTCGATGCGGACGATCAGCTTGCGCTCGCCGACCTGCTCCCTGAGCGCGGCCATGTGCGACTCGACGTCGGGCTCGCTGGCCCGCTCCCACAGCGCCGCGCCGTCCACGCCCAGGCTGTGGACGCCGATGCGGGTGGTCCTGCCCGCGTGGGTGACGCTGCGGCCGACCCGGTCGGCCTCGGCGCCGAGCAGCCGCTCGCAGCAGTCCATGAACGCCTGCGCCCACCGGTCGGTGAGGAACCCGGCGTGGTCGGCGCCGAGGATGCCTTCGAGCACCTCTCTGGCGACGTCGTCGGGCAGCAGGGAGAAGTACTCGGGCGGTGCCCAGGGGGTGTGGCTGAAATGGGCGATGCGCAGGTCCGGCCGTTCGGCCCTGAGCATGGCCGGCGTCAGCGTAAGGTGGTAGTCCTGCACCATCACGCGCGCGCCGTGCCCGGCCTCTTCGGCGAGCGCCAGCGCGAAGGCGCCGTTGTAGTCGCGGTAGGACTCCCACTCGCGCTCGAAACGGGTGCCGAAATTGGGCGAGTTGGGGATGTCGTAGAGCAGATGGTTGACGAACCACAGGGTCGAGTTGGCCACCGCGTTGTAGGCGCGGTGGAAGGTGGCGGGCGCGATGTCCAGCATGCGCATCGGGCCCGTGTCGTAGCCGGCGTGGTCGATGCGGCCGCCGCCGGCCAGGCGTACGGCGCTGCGGTCGCCGTCGGACAGCGCGGCGCAGACCCACAGCACGCCGTCGCCCTTGGCCACGCCCGACAGCCCGGAGACGAGACCGCCTCCGCCGCGCTTCATGGTGAGTTCGCCGTCGTCGGAGACGGTGAAGGAGACCGGCCCCCTGTTGGAGGCCAACAGCACGCTGTTCATCCAGGCTCCTTTCGATCATAGGATCCCAGCTATGGCGCTTGATGAGCTAACCGAGGAACTCGCTCGCTCAGCCGCCGCCGGAGACCATCGCGCACTCGGTGAGCTCCTGGCGCGGATAGAGCCCGATGTGATGCGGCATTGCGCCCGAATCCTGCCTTATCACCAGGACGCGGAGGAGGCCTCGCAAGATACGTTGCTGGCCGTCGCGCGCAATATCAGCCGTTTCGAGGGGCGGGCCAGGTTCAGTACGTGGCTGCACATCGTGACGGCCAACTGCGCCCGCACGACGTACCGGTCGCTCAAGCGTCGGGCGGCCGAGCAGAGCTCGGACGAGCTGCCCGTGCAGAAGCCCGACGTGCGGCGGGTCAGCGTGATCGCGGGCTCGCGGCTCGACCTGCTCGACGCCATGGAGGCGCTGGAGGCCGACAAGCCCGATCTCGCGCAGGCGCTGGTGCTGCGCGACATCGTCCAGCTCGATTACAACGAGGTGGCCGAGCAGCTCGGCATCCCGCTGGGCACCGCGAAGTCCCGCATCCACCAGGCCCGCAAATACGTGCAGAGCGTGCTGGGAGAGGACTACCGATGAGACCACCCGTCTCACATCTTGAGACGGGTGGTAATTTCGTCCACTTCAGCGGGTAGAGTCCAATTCAACAACTTCATACAGCTCATCCAGAGGGGTGGAGGGACCGGCCCTGTGAAGCCCCGGCAACCCTCCCGGCTTTCGAGACTCGCGACCTGGCGAGGCCGACCGGGACAAGGTGCCAATTCCGGTTCGCGGTCAAGGTGGCCGCGGGCGAAGATGAGGGAAGGCCTCGCTTCATGTCGCTTGACTTTGGTCCTGCCGTCGGTCTGTCCTGCCGCGAGTGCGGCGCTCGTTACCCGCTGGGTCCCAGCTTCGCCTGTCTGGAGTGTTTCGGGCCGCTTGAGGCGGCCTACGACTTCGGCGAAGTGACCCGCGAACAGATCGAATCGGGTCCCGCCAACATCTGGCGTTACCGGGCGCTGCTTCCGGTGCCGGCCGACGTGACCGAAAAGCCGAATATGAACCCCGGCTGGACGAAATTGGTCAAGGCCGGAAACCTCGGTCGAACGCTCGGAATCAAGTCCCTTTACGTGAAGGACGACTCGGGCAACCCCACCCACTCGTTCAAAGACCGGGTCGTCGCCATGGCCGTGGAAGCGGCCAGGAACTTCGGATTCCACACCCTTTCCTGCTCCTCCACCGGCAACCTCGCGGGCGCGGTCACCGCCGCCGCGGCGCGCGCCGGGCTGGAGGCGTGCGTGTTCATCCCGGCCAACCTGGAGCAGGCGAAAATCGCCATGGCGCGGGTCTTCGGCGGCAAGCTCATCGGCATCGAGGGCACGTACGACGACGTCAACCGGTTCTGCTCGGAGCTCATCGGCGACCCGCTCGGCGACAAGTGGGGCTTCGTCAACGTCAACCTGCGGCCCTACTACGCGGAGGGCTCCAAGACGCTCGCGTACGAGATCGCCGAGCAGCTCGGCTGGCGGCTGCCCGAGCAGATCATCATCCCCATCGCCTCCGGCTCCCAGCTCACGAAGATCGACAAGGGCTTCCAGGAGCTCATCAAGCTGGGGCTCGTCGAGGACACGCCGTACAAGATCTTCGGCGCGCAGGCGGCCGGGTGCTCGCCGGTGTCCACCGCGTTCAAGGCGGGCCACGACGTCGTGCGGCCGGTCAAGCCCGACACCATCGCCAAGTCGCTGGCCATCGGCAACCCGGCCGACGGGCCGTACGTGCTGGACATCGCCCGGCGCACCGGCGGGGCCGTCGAGGACGTCACCGACGAGGAGATCGTGGCCGCCATCAAGCTGCTGGCCTCGACGGAGGGCGTCTTCGCCGAGACCGCGGGCGGCGTCACGGTGGGCGTGCTGAAGAAGCTCACCGAGAACGGCGTGCTCGACCCCGAGGCCCTGACCGTGGTGCTCAACACCGGTGACGGGCTCAAGACGCTCGACGCGATCAGCGACGACGCCGTACCCACGGCCGTGATCCGGCCCTCCCTCGACGCGTTCCGCGCGACTGTCTGATCAATCAGGAAAGGCGACTTTAACCATGAGCGTTTCTGTGCGGATTCCCACCATTCTGCGCACATACACCGGGGGCAACGCCGAGGTCAGTGGCGAGGGCGCGACTCTTCGTGACGTGCTCACCAAGCTCGACGCGGACTACCCGGGCATCGGCGCCAGAATTCTGGATGAATCGGGCAAGATTCGTCGTTTTGTCAACGTTTACGTGGGAGAAGAGGACGTCCGATTCGCCCAGGGGCTCGACACTCCGGCCCCCGACGGCGTTCAGATCTCCATCATCCCGGCCGTCGCCGGCGGCTGAGTGTCGAGGATCACATCCTGAAGGCGCCCCTAGTGGGCGCCTTCTCCTTTTCCAGGCCCAATTCAACGTTGAACGACCTTCGGATGGGTGAAATAGGCTGTTTGCAGATTGACTCTGTTGCCAAACCCCTTGCCACAGGTATGGTCGAGGCGATCGTCCGGCTGATTTTCCGTTAAGTCGGGCGATTACAGGTCTCGCGGAGGAATGGGCGAGATCTGGTAGACCAGTAAGAGGAGTCGGAAGTGGCGCAGGGCACCGTCAAGTGGTTCAACGCGGACAAGGGCTACGGCTTCATCGCGGTAGACGGTGGTAAGGATGTATTCGTCCATTACTCAGCGATCCTGATGGACGGGTACCGATCTCTCGAGCAGGGACAGCGCGTCGAGTTCGAGATCACGCAGGGCCAGAAGGGACCGCAGGCGGAGTCCGTCCGCACTGTCTGATCCACGACCTGGTACGCACCGGGTGGGTTCGCACGGCAGCGCAGTCCGTGCGAGCCCTCATCACTCTTTCGTCGACTCGCGTACGGTGGGCCGCCCGGCGGCTCGCCGTACCGGCGCATATGAGCGCAGACCAGCAAAAGGCCGTTGACCTGGGAGAAAGCAGGGAGAGCAGGGGCGTTCGCTTGCACTCGGCAGGGTAGAGTGCTAAACAGTTCGTTGGCACTCTGTGCAGTAGAGTGCCAACACCGGATCGGGACGATGGGGTCTGCCGAAGGAGATGCTGACCCATGCCGTCGCGGGCGTCGGCTCGGTCCACGACAAGCCACCCTGCAACTGGGAGGTCTAGCCTTATGGCAGCCAAGATGATCGCGTTTGACGAGGACGCCCGGCGCGGTCTCGAGCGCGGTATGAACCAGCTCGCCGACGCCGTGAAGGTGACCCTGGGCCCGAAGGGCCGCAACGTCGTGCTGGAGAAGAAGTGGGGCGCCCCCACGATCACCAACGACGGTGTGTCCATCGCCAAGGAGATCGAGCTCGAGGACCCCTGGGAGAAGATCGGCGCCGAGCTGGTCAAGGAGGTCGCCAAGAAGACCGACGACGTGGCCGGTGACGGCACCACCACGGCCACCGTGCTCGCCCAGGCGCTGGTGCGCGAGGGTCTGCGTAACGTCGCCGCCGGGGCCAACCCGATGGCCCTGAAGAAGGGCATCGAGGCCGCCGTCGAGCGCGTCAGCGAGGAGCTCTCCAAGCTGGCCAAGGACGTGGAGACCAAGGAGCAGATCGCTTCGACCGCCTCCATCTCCGCCGCCGACCCCGAGATCGGCTCGCTCATCGCCGAGGCGATGGACAAGGTCGGCAAGGAAGGCGTCATCACCGTCGAGGAGAGCAACACCTTCGGCCTGGAGCTCGAGCTCACCGAGGGTATGCGCTTCGACAAGGGCATGACCTCGATGTACTTCGTGACCGACTCCGACCGCATGGAGGCCGTTCTCGAAGACCCCTACATCCTGATCGTCAACAGCAAGGTCTCCGCCAACAAGGACCTGCTGCCGCTGCTCGACAAGGTCGTCCAGTCGGGCAAGCCGCTGCTGATCATCGCCGAGGACATCGAGGGCGAGGCCCTGGCCACCCTGGTCGTCAACAAGATCCGCGGCCTGTTCCGCTCCGTCGCCGTCAAGGCTCCGGGCTTCGGTGACCGCCGCAAGGCGATGCTCAACGACATCGCGATCCTGACCGGCGGCCAGGTCATCGCCGAGGAGGTCGGTCTCAAGCTCGAGAACGCCACCCTCGACCTGCTCGGCCGCGCCCGCAAGGTCGTCGTGACCAAGGACGAGACCACGATCGTCGACGGCGCCGGTGACGCCGAGCAGATCGCCGGCCGGGTCAACGAGATCCGCGCCGAGATCGAGCGCACCGACTCCGACTACGACCGCGAGAAGCTCCAGGAGCGTCTGGCCAAGCTGGCCGGCGGTGTCGCCGTCATCAAGGCCGGTGCCGCCACCGAGGTCGAGCTCAAGGAGCGCAAGCACCGCATCGAGGACGCCGTCCGCAACGCGAAGGCGGCCGTCGAGGAGGGCATCGTCCCCGGCGGTGGCGTGGCGCTGCTGCAGGCCGGCGCCAAGGCCTTCGACAAGCTGGAGCTCAACGGCGACGAGGCCACCGGTGCCGCCATCGTCAAGAAGGCGCTGGAGGAGCCGCTCAAGCAGATCGCGGTCAACGCCGGCCTCGAGGGCGGCGTCGTGGTCGAGCGCGTCCGCAACCTCACCCCGGGTGAGGGCCTCAACGCCGCGACCGGCGAGTACGTCAACATGTTCGAGTCCGGCATCATCGACCCGGCCAAGGTGACGCGCTCCGCGCTGCAGAACGCCGCCTCCATCGCGGCGCTGTTCCTGACCACCGAGGCCGTCATCGCCGAGAAGCCGGAGAAGGCTCCGGCTGCTGCCGGCGCGGGCATGCCCGGCGGCGGCGACATGGACTTCTAAGTCTTCATCCGTCGCACAGACGAAGAGCGGTCCGGGATTCTCCGGGCCGCTCTTTCTTGTCGACCGGCCGGTACGTTCCGTATGGGATCCGCTACCTCTGGCGAGGAAGGGGGAGTGGCCGCGACTTCCCCTGGCACGAACACGAAGGAGTGGCGGATGTTCGCTTGCGGCAAGCGCACGCCGCTCGACGTCTCGCGGACGGTCGCTCGCTGCGGCGCGTGCCGGAACGCGTTCGCCGGAAAAGGGGGCGTGAAAAAGGGCCTGCCGGGAAAGGACCGGCAGGCCCGTCGGAAAAGGTCACTCGGATGGGCTGATCAGACGCCGAAGTGGGCGACGATGAAGCCGCGGGCCAGCAGATTGGCGTTGATGTTGAAGCCGACCACGGCGGGGCTGGCGTCGCTGTCCACACCCAGCTTCTCGACGCTCAGCGCGTGCACGGTGAACACGTAGCGGTGCGGGTCACCGGGCGGCGGGGCGGCGCCGCCGTACGCCTTGGTGCCGTAGTCGGTGCGGGCGTGCACGGCGCCCTCGGGCAGGCCCTTGAAGTCGGGGGCCGTGCCGGCGCCCGTGGGCAGCTCGGTCACCGAGGCGGGCAGGTCGAACAGCACCCAGTGCCAGAAGCCGCTGCCGGTGGGCGCGTCGGGGTCGAAGCAGGTGACGGCGTAGCCGCGGGTGCCGTCGGGAGCACCGGACCAGCGCAGGTGCGGCGACAGGTTGCCGCCCGTCATGCCCCAGTCGTTGAAGACGTGGAGGTCGGGCAGGCGTTCGCCGTCCTGGATGTCGTCGCTCTCGACCACGAGCGCGGGGACCGATGGCAGGAATTCATGGGGAAGCGGTGCGGGCACGGCATCCTCCTTGGGTGAGAGCTAGGTGCTTGCCCAGCCATCCTAGAAGCGGCCGTGCCCGCGCAGCTCACACCTGAAGCTCGGCGGGCAGCGGCTTGTCGTGCAGGACGGTCAGCGAGGTGACCGCACGGGTCAGCACGACGTACAGCCGGGCCAGGCCCCTGGGCTCGGCGGCCACGATGTCGGCCGGCTCGACGACGATGACGTGGTCGTACTCGAGACCCTTGGCCAGCGTGGCGGGCACGACGAGCAGGCGGTGCTCCTCGGTGGAGTCGGGGTCGAGCACGGCGTGCGGCAGGGCGGACAGCGCCTGCGAGACGGTCTCCACCAGGGCGTCGGGGGCGATGACGGCGATCGAGCCCTCCTTGGCGAGCGCCTGCTCCGCCGCCTCGGCGACCGAGCCGCCGGGCAGCACGGTGAGCGAGCCGACGCCGGGGCGCAGCGAGCGCGGTGCGGCCAGGCCGGGGGCGATGGACGGCAGCAGCCGGGCCGCGTAGTCGAGCACCTCGCGCGGCACGCGGAAGCCGAGCGTCAGCTCCGTCACCTCGCCGTCGCGCTGGCCGAGGTGTTCGAGCACGGTCTCCCACGAGGTGGCAGACCACGGGGTGGTGCCCTGGGCGAGGTCGCCGAGCACGGTGGCCGAGCCGTTGCGGCAGCGCCGGCCGAGCGCCCTGAGCTGCATCTCGGACAGGTCCTGGGCCTCGTCCACGACCAGGTGGCCGAGGGAGGGCGTGCGTTCCATGAGGTCGTTCAGCTCGTCGAGGAGCGCCGCGTCCGCCGCCGACCACTTCGCCGACTTCCAGCTCCGGTACGGCTTGCGCCAGATGAGCAGCTCCTGCTCCTCGGCCGTCAGGTCGGACTTGGCGGCCTTGGCGAGGAAGCCGGGGTCTGACAGCAGGCGGTAGAGCACCTGGTCGGCCGTCAGCTTGGGCCAGACGGCGTCCACGAGCTGCTTGACCGGCTTCGACCTGGCCACCGCGTCCTGGACGCGGTCGTCGGGCGACTCGCCGCGCTGCTCCATGCGGACGAGCACCATGTGGGCGAGGCGCTGGGCGAGCGCCGCGCGGCCCGGGTTGTAGCGGGTGGTGCCGCGCAGGGAGGCGACGATCTCGCGTACCTCGTAGTCGGCCACCCGGTAGCGGTAGGCGCCCTTGGTGTAGACGAGGCCGTCTTCCGGCTTGGTGATGTGCAGCCAGAGCGCGCGCTCCAGGACGGCGGCCATCCTGGCGTCGCCCTTCACGGCGGCGACCTCGGGAGCCTCGGGCGCGGCGTGCTCGCCGAGCAGCCCGGCCACCGTGGTCTGGTCGACCTTGACCTCGCCGAGCGCGGGCAGCACGGAGGAGATGTACGACAGGAAGGCCCGGTTGGGGCCGACGATCATGACGCCCGACCTGGCCAGCCGCTCGCGGTGGGTGAACAGCAGGTAGGCGGCGCGGTGCAGGCCGACGGCGGTCTTCCCGGTGCCGGGCGCGCCCTGGACACAGACGGTCTTGGCGAGCGTGGAGCGGACGATCTCGTCCTGGTCGGGCTGGATGGTGGCGACGATGTCGCGCATCGGGCCCGTACGGGGGCGCTCGATCTCCTCGGTGAGGATCTTCGACGGGCCGATCTCGCCGCCCTCGGCCAGCGGCTCGTCCTCGTACGCGGTGAGCGTCCCGCCCTGGTAGCCGAAGCGGCGCCGCAGGATGACGCCCATCGGGTCGGCCGGGCTGGCCTGGTAGAACGGGCGGGACACCGGCGCCCGCCAGTCGATCACCAGGGGCTTGCTGTGGGCGTCGTGGACGTGGCGGCGCCCGACGTAGATGGTGCCGGGCAGCTCGTCGCCCTCGGCGCGGTCGAGCCGGCCGAAGAACAGCGGGGTGTCGGGGTGGTCGGCCAGCGCGGCCACCCGCTGGTCGAGCAGGGATTGCAGGATCTGCTGGGAGACCCAGTCGCCGGCGGCGTCGGCCGACAGGGACTCGGCATGCTCACGCATGGCCTTGAGCGCGGCTCTGGACTCCGCCAGGTGCCGTTGCTCGGCCGCGAGTACGTCGGATGGGTCGTCGGCGTCGATGCCGCTCCCTGGGCCGCTCCCTGGGCCGCTCCCTGGGCCGGTCCCTGGGCCGGTCTCCGGGCCGGTCGCTGGGCGTATGTCAGGGGCCATCTGGTGTCCGGGCATGCGGAAGTGCCTCCCTGGAGTACGTGAACGGAGGTGGTCAAGGCAGCGAATCCGCCAGTTTAGTGCCGAGTCCGGCGGCCCTCCAAAGCATTTACTCGCGGGCGACCGGGTACGCATAGGAGGTGCTCCGGCTCCGTGTCTCACCGATCGTGCCCACGATCGCGAGCTTCCTGCTCGCGGCGCTGTGGGCCGCTTCGGTGTTCGCCGGTTGGGGGCTTCAGGCGTTTTGCGCCGGCGATGAGAGCCCATCGACGTGCGCGCAGCGGCTTGATACCGTCTCCACGGTGTCCGCGCTGTTCGCCGCGCTGGCAGCCTGCTGCACGGCGGCCGCCTGGCTGTTCCCGTGGTCCAGGGCCGATTCGCGCACGTTCGCGCGCCTCATGGGCGCGGGGGTGCTGGCCTGGATCGTGGCCGAGGGCGTGTTGTTCCTCGGGGGACTGCTGGCGCGCTGAGCCGGGCGGAAAGGTGCGACAGCCGTCATCCTGGAAATACCGAAAAATTCGGGCATTTCAGGTGCGATTGTCGGATCATGGGGGTATGTCGCAGGCGGCGTGATAGTACGCAGGTGAGGGGGGTGGTTCGAATGTCGTCGGCCCGCGGAGTCTCGTGGACGTGACACCACGGTGAATGCTCGGCCGCTCGGGTGAGAGCGGCCGGGCATCGCGACCGATCCTCACACCCCGCCGAGCACGTCGTCGGCGTCGATGATCTGGTACGCGTATCCCTGCTCGGCCAGGAACCGCTGCCGGTGCGCCGCGAACTCCTGATCGACGGTGTCCCTGCTGACCACTGTGTAGAACCGGGCGCCACCGCCGTCGGCCTTGGGCCGCAGCACCCGCCCGAGCCGCTGCGCCTCCTCCTGGCGGGAGCCGAACGTCCCCGACACCTGGATCGCGACGGCCGCCTCGGGCAGGTCGATGGAGAAGTTGGCCACCTTCGACACCACCAGCACCTGGATCTCCTTGTCGCGGAACGCCTGATAGAGGCGCTCGCGCTCCTTGACCCTGGTGTCGCCCTTGATCACCGGCGCGTTGAGGTGCTCGCCCAGCTCGTCGAGCTGATCGATGTACTGCCCGATGACCAGCACCTGCTCGCCCAGGTGCCGCCGCACCAGCGCCTCGGTGACGCGCGTCTTCGACGGCGTGGTGGCGCAGAAGCGGTAGCGCTCCTCGGCCTCGGCCATCGCGTACGCCAGCCGCTCGTCGTCGGTCAGCGTCACCCGCACCTCGACGCAGTCGGCGGGGGCGATCCAGCCCTGGTTCTCCATCTCCTTCCAGGGCGCGTCGTAGCGCTTGGGGCCGATCAGCGAGAACACGTCGCCCTCGCGGCCGTCCTCGCGCACCAGCGTCGCGGTCAGGCCGATGCGCCTGCGCGCCTGGAGGTCGGCGGTCATCCGGAAGATCGGCGCGGGCAGCAGGTGCACCTCGTCGTAGACGATCAGGCCCCAGTCGCGGGCGTCGAACAGCTCCAGATGGCTGTAGACGCCTTTGCGCCTGGTGGTCATCACCTGGTACGTGGCGATGGTGACCGGGCGGATCTCCTTCTTGTTGCCGGAGTATTCGCCGATCTCGTCCTCGGTCAGGGACGTGCGCTTGAGCAGCTCGGTCTTCCACTGGTGGGCCGAGACCGTGTTGGTGACGAGGATGAGCGTGGTGGCCTGGGCGTGGGCCATGGCCGCCGCGCCGACGATCGTCTTACCCGCGCCGCAGGGCAGCACGATCACGCCGGAGCCGCCGTTCCAGAACGCGTCGGCCGCCTCGCGCTGGTAGGGGCGCAGCGCCCAGCCGTCCTCGCGCAGCTTGATCGGGTGGGCCTCGCCGTCGACGTAACCGGCCAGGTCCTCGGCCGGCCAGCCCAGCTTGAGCAGCGCCTGCTTGACGTTGCCGCGGTCGCTCGGGTGCACGATGACCGAGTCGTCGCCTACGCGCTCGCCCAGCATCGGCTGGATCTTCTTCGAGCGCAGCACCTCTTCGAGCACGGCCTTGTCGGTGGAGGTGAGGATCAGGCCGTGTACGGGGTGCTTCTCCAGGCGCAGCCGCCCGTAGCGGGCCATCGTCTCGGCGATGTCCACGAGCAGCGCGTGGGGCACCGGGTAGCGGCTGTAGGTGATGAGCGCGTCGATGACCTGCTCGGCGTCGTGGCCCGCGGCTCGGGCGTTCCACAGCGCCAGCGGCGTGACGCGGTAGGTGTGGACGTGTTCTGGAGCGCGCTCGAGCTCGGCGAACGGCGCGATCGCCTTACGGCAGGCGTCGGCCTGCTCGTGGTCGACCTCGAGCAGCAGCGTCTTGTCCGACTGGACGATCAGCGGTCCATCGCTCACTGGCTTGTCTCCGTGGGGTTGCGGACGGGGCTCTGACGCATCGGGACCATCGTCTCGTGATCCCGGCTCCCCCGCTCCGTGTCTCCAACAACGGACACGCCAGGATTAGTCCTGGACGGCGCCAGTGCGGGTCCGGCCTCAGTCGTCCAGGTGGCCGTTGGCGCCCAGGAACACGAACGTGCCGAGCGTGAAGACGAGGCCCGCGCCGAAGAGCACCCAGCTCCAGACGAGCATCGTGCGGGCGGTCTGCGGGCGGGTGGTGGCCCTGCCGAGCGCGAGACCGGCCAGGATCGCGCCCGGGATGCCGAAGATGTTGCAGCAGGACACGACCGAGAAGCAGTTGAGCACGAGCGCGACGATGGCGTTGGCCGTGGGGCCGCTGCTGGGGGCGGGCGGAGGAGAGCCGTAGCCATGACCGTATTGGGGCGGCGGCTGCTCGCCGTACGGCGCCCCGTAAGGGATGTACGGGTAGCCCGACGAGTCTTCCTGGCTCATCTTCACCTCCAGACGGATCAACAGATATCACGGAATCGGCACGTGGCTGACCGGTATGTAGAAGAGCGAAACCCTCGCAGGCCCGGCGCCGCGCCCGGTTGAGCGCAGTGTCTCTGGCGGGGCTTGGGGGAGCAGTCTCTCCCGGCGTGGTCGGTGTGGCGCCTGGTCGGGCGTGGTGTCTCTGGCGGGGCTTGGGGGAGCAGTCTCTCCCGGCGTGATCGGTGCGGCGCCCGGTTGAGCGCGGCGTCTCTGGCGGGGCTTGGCAGGAGCCCACCCCGGTGTCAGGGCGGTCGGCCGGTGGCAGGCCGGCGCTAGCCACCCGGCGGCCCGGCGGGTCGAACGGGGTGACCGCGCTGGTCTCGGTGTGGCCGTAGCCCTCCAGGATCTGCACGCCGGGCGTCCTGCGCCCGAATCGCGCAAGGCGTCATTGCCCAGCTCGTCCGGCGGCACCAGGGACACCGCCGGCGCCACCGCCGCGCCCGCCGCCCACAGCGCCTGGTAGACGATCGGCGCCTCGGGGGAGTCGGCCATCATCACCACGACCCGGTCGCCGGGCCCGATGCCCGCCTCCGTGGAGCCGCCGCACATCCGGCGGGCGCGTTCGGTGAGCGCGTGACCGCGATGCCACACGCCTTCGTCGAACACCGAGTCGTAGCCGTCGAAACGCTGCCGGGACTCCTCGGCCGGGCGACCCAGCGCGTGCTCGGTCACATTCACAACCTGACGGGAGCGGGGACAGGGAGTCAAGAGCCGGGGACTTGACTCGTCATTGTGGACATGTGTGTCGTAGCCCGTAAATAGAGATAAATCTCGCTATATTGGCTTTGGAGGTTGCATACGATCTTCGATCGTGTATTGGTTGATATCTACGGGCCGTGAGGCTCGAAGAGGGCAATGCCAGGCATGATCCACATGTCTGAACCGTTGTGAAGGGCGGCGGATTTCCGCAGGTCAGGCGCGGGATGATGACGCTCCGTCACCTCTTGTGCGAAAACAAAGAAACCCCTTGACGCGTGGGTCTTCTTTCCGGAGAAAACTTCCGCCCTATTACGAGGTGCTTCGTGACAGATACGCCTGATCCGGGCGAGATAGACCTCGACCACTTAACGCTCACAGGCAGCATCAAAGCGGTCAACGACCACCTGCGCGCCACCGCCGGTCCCGCCACCGGAGACCTGACCAGGCGGGAGGCCGACGCGCGGCTCAGGTCGTACCTGGAGCCGGGGTGCTTCCCCGAGGCGGTGCGGCGGCTCGCCGCGCGCCACCTGCTCGTTCTCGTCGGCGAGGAGGACAGCGGGCGGCGGCTCGGAGCCATCGCGCTGCTGTCGCGCATGTCGCTGGCCGAGAGCACGATCACCGTGCTGTCCCCGGCCGCCGGCGTGGCGGAGCTGCTGACGGGCATCGAGTACGAGCCGGGCCGGGCGTACCTGCTGCACGACTGGATCGCCGCCTCCGCGGGCCGCACCGACCTGGTCGATCTGGCGCGCAAGCTGGCCGAGCTGGGGTCGTACCTGGTCGTCACCAGGAGCGGCGCGCTGTCGGCCGCCGCCGAGGTCGAGCTCGCGTGGGCCGCGCCCGACCCCGGCGAGCTGTACGACCTGTGCCTGAGCAGCCTCGACCGGCGCGCCGGCGTCGCGGCGGACGAGCTGGCCCGCGGCAGGGAGCTGGCGCTACGGCTGCCCACCCCCGCCGAGGTCGTCCGCCTGGCGGCCCGGCTCGCCCGCGGCGAGCCGCCCGCCGACGAGGTCGCCACCTGGTTCGACACCAAGCCGCCCATGGGCGAGGTGCTGGCCGTGGCCGCGCTGGCGTTCACGCACCGGCTCGCCGAGCGCGCCTTCGACGAGCAGCTCGCCCGGCTCGAACGCCTCTGCCGCGACACCGCGGCAGGACCGCTCACCCGGTCGATCGGCGGCCCCCTCGTCGATGTCGCGGACGGGCGCGTGACCTTCCGCGCCGCGCACCAGCGCGGGCAGGTGCTCGCCGAGCTGGCCGGGCGGTACGGGTTCTGGCTGTGGCAGCCGCTGCGCGCCTGGGTGCGCTCGCTGCCCTCGCAAGGGGCGGCCGTCCAGGTGCGCGCCGCCGCCGGGCTCGCGCTGCTCGCGCGGCACTCGGTCAAGGAGGTACGCCAGGAGTTCCTGGAGGTGTGGGCGCTGGGGAGCGCGGCGGAGCGGGTGGCGGCGGCCAACGTGTTGTCGTACATGTGCGCCGACGACACCCTCGCCCCCGAGGCGCTGCGGATCGCGCTGGAGTGGTCGGACGACCCCCGCGACCGGCGCGCCGAGGTGGCGGCGGTGGCGCTCGGCGGCGGCACCGCCGTCCGCTACCCGGCCGACTGCCTGCGCCGCCTGCGGGACTTGGAGTCGGCGGGCGGCCCGGTAGGCGCGGTGGCCGCCCAGTCACTGGCCCTGCTGCCCTGACCGGTGGCGCTCACAGGCCGGAGACGCCGGTGATGCGGTGGAGGGCGAAGCGGTGCACGGCGGCGCGCGTCTCGTCGTACGCCGTGAGATAACCGCCCTCCATCCTGGCCGGCTCCAGGATGCGCGAGGTCGCGTTGCCCTGCGAGTCGAGGTAGCCGATCCACACGCGCACGCCCTGCTTGATGGCCTCCTGCAGGGCCGAGATGGTGGCCGTGGCGGGCCCGCGCGGGATGCCGCCGGGGGCGTCCACGGGCTCGCGCCGCGACAGGTGCGCCGCGTCGCCGGCCCGTAGCGCGCGTACGGCCGCCGCCGCCACCTCGGGATCGAGGCCGTTCGGCGCCGACACCGCGCGGACCGGGGCGACGCCCTCGGTGCGGCGGCTCTCCAGCTGCGAAATGATCACGTCGCCGTCGAGCGACTCGGCGACCGGCGCGTACCCCATGGCACGCAGCGAGTCGACCAGCGCCGCCCTGGACGAACGCGAGGCGATCACGGTCGGGGCCAGCCGCCGCAGCCGCAGCGCGGCAGAGCGCCGGTCGGCGGTGATCTGGTCGAGCAGGGCGGGGTCGTCGCACCTGATGTACGCGCTCGCCGTGCCCACCCGGATCCGGCCGTGCCGCCTGGCGACGTCGGTCACCAGGTACGACAGCGCCTGCGGCACCGGCGTCGCCGAGTGACGGGCCAGCATCGACACCAGCTCCTCGGCCCCATGCCCGGCGTCGAGCGCCCGCCTGATCGACTCTTCGCTGAAGCGGTAGACGGTGGCGCCGCCCTTCGACTCGACGTCGGCGGTCAGCGTCATCCACCGGTTGAGCTCGCTGGTGAGCGGCCCCGGTGCGACGGCGGTGAGGTCGGCCTGGAGCAGCACGTGATCGACGGGCTCGGGCAGCAGCGGCGCGAGCGCGGCGGCCGCGTCTCCGCCCTCGGCGAGCAGCCGCCCGTGCACGGACAGCGCGCCCAGCCCCGTCACGCCCATCTGCTCGGCCTCCCGCAGCGTGAACTCGGTGAGCTGCTCGCGCAGCGGCCCCCGGCGGCGCGGCTGCTCCCACGCCAGGCGTTCGAGCACCGAGTCGCGGTCGGGCGCGAGGCCGGGCTCCGCCGCGAGCACGCCCAGCGTGGCCGCCCGCACCCCGGGCGCGGACGAGCGCCGCAGGTCGGTGTGCAGGGCGTTCAGCGGTCTGTCACGATCGTCGCGGTCGCCGACCAGGCCCGGCACGCGGTCCATGTGCAGCCACGTGGACGCCAGCGTCACCCACCGGTCGGCGGTGGGCCTGACCCGCCACAGGTCGTAGCCGGAGGTCGGCAGCCACTCGCCGTCCACGCCGCCGCCCGCCGCGATCAGACCGGCCGCGTGCGCGACCTCCACCACCAGCGCCGCCACCCACTCGGGCACGTCGAGCTCGGCGGCGGTCCGCTTCAGATCGCGGACGCCCAGCCCACCGGTACGCAGCACGCCCGGCGGATCGACGCTCCACCGCTCGCACAGCTCCTCAACCGACCTGACGAACGAGAACGCCTGCCCCGCCGCCGTACGGTCGGCCAGCTTCTGATCGCGCGCCTTCCCCCGCAGCGGCGGCGGCACGGCGAGCAGGCCCCGGTGCACCCGGCCGCCGCGCAGATACAGCGCGACCTCGCGGGGCAGCGTCACGCTCTCCTCGCCGGTCGCCGCGAGCAGGCCGCGCGCCAGCAGCTCCTCGATGGGGGAGCGGGCCGAGGCGATGCGCACCTCGCGCCTGGCGTTCGGTACGCGGCCGGTCGGCGGGCCCCAGGCGAGCTGGTCGAGCGCGGCCCTGGCCTCGGGGGAGACGTCGGCGATCAAGTCGGCGGGGTCGGCGAGCGCCGCCGCGAGGCGTTCCTTGCCCGAGCCCGTGGTGCCGGGCGCGATGTCGTCGGCCATCTCCGCGAGCTGCTCGGGTGCGTGGTGGCGGAACGCGTCGGCCGCGCACGGGCCGAGCCCCGCCGGGTCGTCGAGCACCTTGCGGACGCCGGGGCCGAGGCGCAGGGCGTCGTCGCAGCCGTACACGAGGGCCAGCTCGCGCAACTTGTCGAGCGCGCAGGTCAGCGCCGGCTCGGGATCACGTGCTTCATCATCATCGGAGAGGGCGGCGGCGATCAGGTCGCGCAGGGCGTCCTTCGGCAGCGGCTCCTCGCGTACGGCCAGCGTCTCCACCACCGCCAGCGTGAACCGGTCGAGCCGGTCGAGCACCCTGGCGATGGCCGACGGACTCGCCGCGCGGGAGGCGAGACCTTCCAGATGCGCGGGCACCGGAGTGATCAGCTCGGGACGCGCGGAGACGAGCGCCCGTAGCTGTTCGTCGGTGCGCCCCCTGATCCACTCCGTGAACTCCATCGTTGCCATGGTATGTCCCACCTCATTGAGGCAGCATTGCTAGGCGTGAGAGAGCGCGCTGACCAGCTCGTGCTGAACTACGTCTCCAAGGCCGCCGACGCCGCCCACGGCGTGCTGCGCGCCGACCAGCGGCTCGACTTCACGCGGCGGCTGCGGGCCAGGATCGAGGCGGAGGTCGGCGGCAGCGCGGACGCGCGGCACGTGGAGCGGGTGCTGGCCAGGTACGGCGATCCGGTGGCGCTGGTCGAGCGGGAGGTCCGCAGGCTGGCCGAGGCGGGCGAGCCCACCGGCGGGCCCACCGCCAGGCCCGCTGCCAGGGCCACCGCCAGGCCCGCTGTGACGGCCCGCGCCATGGCAGGGACGGCCGGTGCCGAGGCCGGGGCCTCGGGAGGCGCTTCGGTCCCGCTCGCCGCACCCGTATCCGAGCCTGCCGCTCAGAACGGCGGGGCGGCGGCGGGCGGTGACACGGCGATCCTCCCCGTCGCCGCGAACGGCACGCGCCGGCTGCCGCCCCTCGTGGACGACCGGGACGCGCCGCCGGGCGTACGCGTGTACCGCAGGCTCGCCCACGAGCAGCTCGCCAGGGAGGAGCGGGGCTACGGGCTGCCGTTCGCGGGCCTGCGCAGGGTGGCCATGTCGCGCGCCAACCCGCTGGCCACCGGCGGCAGGGACGCCAGGACCATCGTCAAGGAGTACCCGCGCGACGCGGCTGCCCTGGTGATCCTCGTGCTGGCCGCGCTGCTGGTGCCGTTCCACCTGGCGCCGCTGGCGATCTTCCAGGTGCCGGTGGTGGTGTGGGCGCTCGGCGCGGCGCTGGTGCTGTTCAGCGAGAACTGGAACGTACGCGACAAACTGCTCGGCATCGGCGCGCCCATGCTGGGCTACTCCGTCGGCGGGGTGCTCGTCGGCGGCCTGCGGGTCGGTCTTGAGGCCGGGTGGCAGCCGTTCGTCACGCAGTTCTTCGACGTCAGCGGCACGATGTTCATGATCGGTACGGGGCTGGGCGTCGTCTGGCTGGGCTACCGGCTGCTCGCGCTCGAGGACCGCTGAACGTCAGCTGACCGGGGCGGGGCTGGGCAGCAGGCCGAGCGCCAGGCGTACCCAGGCGGCGACGAACTGGTCCTTCTCCGCGTGGCCCGGCACGTCGCCGATCGTCTCCTGGAACAGCCGGTAGTGCACCACCGAGCCGCCCAGCACGGCCGCGATGCCGGTCCAGTCGAGGTCGGCGTCGCGGTATTCGGGCTGCTCCTTGAACCAGCTCACGATGGCGTCGAACATCGGCTGCAGCAGGCCCTCGCGGACGACCGCGACCAGCTCGGGGAACTGGCTCAGGTCGCGGAAGAAGACCCGGGTCAGCTCCGACTCCTCGCGCACCTTGGCCAGGCCGGCGCGGCACACGTGCGCCAGGCGCTCCTCCAGGGCGACCGAGGTCTCCATGGCGCTCAGCTCCGCCAGGCTCTCCGCCACCTGGATCCTGGTACGCGCGGCGTGCTCGTTGATGGCCGCGGCGAGGACCTCGTACTTGGACTTGAAGTGCCGGTAGAGCCCGCCGGCGCCCGGAGACAGCCCCGATGCCGCCTCGATCTCGGCCACGGACGTGGCTGAGTAGCCCCGTTCCGCGAACAGTCGCAGGGCCTCGTCGACGATCCGCTCGCGGGTCGATCTGCTCATGTCTGTGCTGATACCTCCGTAAGGAGCGTAGTCGCTACCGCGAGGTACGCCGGATGAGGCCCGCCACGGCGGAGCCGATGATCAACCAGACGATCGCCGCGAGGCCGTACCGCGTAGAGCAGCACGGACAGCGCCGCGACCCGGGCGGCCAGGCTCACCAGCCCGGCCAGCACGCCCGTCACGCGCCGCCACGGCGTCGCGCCCCTGCCGCCGGGACGGGCGGGGCGGTGCGGACGGGGCGCGGAGCCACGCTCGGTGCGCGATGCGGCCGGGCCGCTCTTCGCGTGCGGCCCTGCGGAGTCGCTTTCGGCGCGCGATACCACCCGCTCCACGGGACCGCCGGTGGCGTGCGGCGCGGCCGGGCCGCTCTTCGCGTGCGGCGCTGCGGAAGAGCTCGCGGTGCGGGACGCGGCGGTGGAGGCGACGAGCCGGTCTCCGGCGTGCGGCGGGTGGGGGGTCGGTCACGGCCGCTCCTCTCCGATAAGTAATTCCTTTCTTCCCATTCCCATGCTCCCAGAACAAGGCCCGTTACGGGTGGTAGGGGAGCGTTTGGCATCCTTCACACGTGACGACTTCGGTGGGATTCGACCTTGACATGACATTGGCGGACACGCGGGAGGGCATCGCGGCCGTTTACGACGAGCTGGCCGTGCGATTGGGCGTGCCTTTTGACAGTGCGGCGATCGTGCAACGGCTGGGGCCGCCGTTGGAGGTGGAGCTGGCCAACTGGTTGCCGCCCGAGGAGGTGCCCGCGGCCGCCGACCTGTATCGCGAGATATATCCGAAAATCGGAGTTCCGGTGCACAAGCCCATGGCCGGCGCGTACGAGGCGATCGACGCCGTGCGCCGCGCCGGCGGCCGGGTCATCGTCGTGACCGGCAAGAATCCCCGGGACGCGGTCGGCACCGTGCGGACGCTGGGCCTGGAGGTGGACGAAGTGGTCGGCTCGCTTTTCGGTGCGGCCAAGGGATCGGCACTCGCGCGCTTCGGCGCGGCGGCTTATGTTGGTGACCATGTCGCGGACATCGAGGCGGCACGCGCAGGCGGCGCCGTGAGCGTGACAGTCGCGACCGGTCCTTACACGGTGGGAGAGCTGCGTGAGCACGGAGCGGATGTGGCACTGGGCGACCTGACCGAATTCGCCGCCTGGTTCGACCGATGGTGCGATCAAGGGGCTCCCGCGTAATTCTCCGGCATTTACCCGGTCGCCCTGGCGCTTCCCGGGGCATAACCTACTTCCATCCGTCCTTCTTTTCGACTGTTTGAACGAGGTCCTCCTGTGCCGAGTGGCAAGGTCAAGTGGTACGACGCCGACAAGGGATTCGGCTTCCTCACCCGCGACGACGGCGGTGAGGTCTTCGTGCATTCATCCGCGCTGCCCGCCGGTGCGGGGCCGCTCAAGCCCGGCCAGAAGGTCGAGTTCGGCGTTGCCGAGGGCCGCCGGGGCCAGCAGGCGCTGTCGGTCAGGATCTTGGAGCAGCCGCCGTCGCTCGCCAAGGTCAAGGCCAAGAGCAAGCGGAAGAAGCCGGACGAGATGGTGGTCATCGTCGAAGACCTGATCAAGTTGCTCGACGACGTCTCGACGTCGTACCGGCGGGGCAAGCACCCCGATGCCGGGCACGCCAGGAAGATCGCCCAGGTCCTCCGCGCCGTCGCCGACGACCTCGACGCCTGACACCCCGCCCCCACCCCATACGGCACGATTTCGGGTCCGCTCCTCCCTGCTCGCGAGGGAGGAGCGGCAACGCGGCGTCCCCCGTTCCGTTCCTCGTGAGGACGGCCGTTCCGCACCCTCTGCGGCTTCGCCGTCGCCTGAGACAGGGTGCGGGCTACGTGAGAGAGTCCTTTGGAGCGCGTCCTTCACCGGGGGAGGCCGGTGTCCGCCGATCAGGTGTTGGGGTTCGTCAGGGGCTTGGTGG
Source organism: Nonomuraea fastidiosa (assembly GCF_042751225.1). Classification (NCBI taxonomy): domain Bacteria; kingdom Bacillati; phylum Actinomycetota; class Actinomycetes; order Streptosporangiales; family Streptosporangiaceae; genus Nonomuraea; species Nonomuraea fastidiosa. The sequence continues at coordinate 2,384,586 of NZ_CP170570.1, read as the reverse complement.
GGTCGACAGGGTCCGGGCGGTGCGCAGGCTCGGCGGTGGCGCGTTCGCGGTCAAGCCGTTCCTCGACCGCGCGTACGCGACGGCGCCGGGTCGCCAGGAGCCGGCCGAGCGCGGCCGTCAGCGCGACGGCGAGCGTGACCAGCCCGGCCGTGCTGCTCCGCGTGAGCGACAGCACCAGCCCCACCAGCCCGCCGAACACCCACGCGAGCTGCAACACCGCCTCGACCACGCCGAACGTGGACGACCGCACCTCCTCGCCGATCTCCCGCTGCACGATCGCGTCGAGCGCGAGCTTGCCCAGCTCCTGCGCGAAGGCGGTGACGAGGGAGATGCCCAGCGCCGCCCAGACGCCGAAGAAGACGGCGGTGAGGATGATGGCGACCACGGTGACGGCCAGCGTGAGCAGCACGATGAGCTGCGGCGCGTTCTTACGCGTCCAGTTCGCGACCACGGCACCGGCCAGACCGCCGAGCCCGGCCGCGCCCGCCAGCAGTGCGATCGTCTTCGTCACGTCGAAGAACGGGTCGCGCGCCGCCGGATCGTCGGCCGACAGCCACGGCACGGCCGCGTCCTGCACCAGGAAGAGCAGGAAGAACAGCAGGAAGCCGGAGAAGACGCGGATGGCCACGTTCGCCCAGACGGCCTCCGCGACCGTGGGGCCGACCTTGAGCAGCGTGCGCCAGCGCGGCGCGGCGCCTTCCTCCTCCAGGTCGGGCGAGTCGACGTGGCGCGGCAGGCGTACGGCGACGACACCGAGCAGCAGGAACGCCACCATCGCGACGCGCAGCACCACCGCGCTGCCCAGCCACGCGGTCAGCCCCGCGCCGATCGGCACCACGATCCCGGCGGAGACCAGCGTGAACAGCGCCACCCGCGCGTTCGCCGACACGAGCGTGATGTCGGCGGGCAGCACCGACGGCATGATCGCCGCCCGTGACACGTTGTACGCCTTCGACAGCACCAGCACGCCGAGCGCCCCGATGAACAGCGTGGGCAGGTCACCGGGTCCCACGGCGGCGGCCATCGCGAAGCAGAGCAGGCCGCGCCCGAACAGCGTGCCGGCCATGACATAGCGCCGGCCCGATCGGAAACGGTCGAGTATCGGCCCCACGAACGGCGCGAGCAGCGCGAACGGCAACATCGTGATGACCAGGTAGAGCGCGACCGAGCCGCGGGCCTCGCCGACCGGGACGCCGAAGAACACGGTGCTGGCGAGCGCGACGGTGACGAGCGCGTCGCCGGCGCTGTTGCCCGCCGACAGCTCGATCAGGCGGCCGAGCCCGGTGCGGCCCGCGCCGTTGGCGTGGGTGAGCCGCCGGGTGGCCTGGCCGACCTTGCGCGCTCCCGTGGCCGTGGCCTTGCCCGCTCGTATGGTGCCGCTCGCGGTGGCCTTGGTCGCGCGCGCGGTCGCACGTCCCGCGTCGGCGGCGCCGCGCGCCACCCGCCGCGAGATCTCGCGTGCTCGCTCCCAGCCACCACCCTCCACGCCTTCCAGTCTTACCCGACCGGCTACGCGATCTCAGTGCGGGTCCGGCCTCCGACCTCGGCTGCTTCGCCGGCGGTGGTTCCGGCTGACGTCGAACGCGACCGGTGCCTCGCGGGCACTCGCCTCCGCTGGTGTGCGCCCACCGGGCGACTTGACCTGAGGCACGTGTGCCGGGCACCGCGGCGTCACCCGTCGCGGCGGCGGCACGCCGGGCGCGGTCAGTGGGGCCGACGCCGGCTCGGCGTGTGTGCGGATCGCCGGCCTGGGGAGGCGCGGGGGGATGGGCGGACGAAGGGGGCAGGCCGTCGGCGGGGAGGCCCGTCGGTGGGCATGGAGGCTCGTTGGGCGGGTGGCGAGGCCCGCCGGAGGGAGGGGAGGCGCGCCGGTGGGCAGGGTGGTCGATGTGCGGCGGGGAGGTCGGTGGGCGGGGTGGTCGCGGTGCGGCGGGAGGTCGGTGGGCGGGGTGGGCTGAGGCGGTGAGGTGTTGGGGCGGTGAGGTGTTCAGGCGGCGTCCGGGTGGTGGGAAGGGTGGGTTTCGGAAAGTGAGAAGGGCGGGTTCCGATCGGTGGGAAGGTGCGGGGGATTTGGGGGCGGGATGCGCGGTTGTGGGCCCCGCGGGTCCTTCGATGGGTGAGAATGAAGTGTGAGCGAACAGCACCTTTCGGCGGAGGCGGGCCGATGAGCCGCACCAGGGCCCGTGTCTCCGCTCCCGACCAGGCCTGTGTCGCCGCCGTCGATCTGGCGCGCGCCGCGGCCGAGGAGCTCGCGCGGCCGGGCGAGCCCGGCGAGCACCTCGGCTACGAGAGCGAAGGCGACCGGATCGTCACCCACTACTTCGCCTGCCAGGATCGCGCCTATCGCGGCTGGCGCTGGGCCGTCACCGTCACGCGTGCCTCGCGCGCGCGTAAGGTCACGGTCAGCGAGGCGTGCCTGCTGCCCGGCGCGGGCGCGCTGCTGGCGCCCGAGTGGCTGCCGTGGAGTGAGCGGCTGCGTCCTGGCGACCTCGGCGTGGGCGACCTGCTGCCGACCCCTGAAGACGACGACAGGCTGGCGCCGGGTTTCACAGAGACCGACGACGACGTCGAGCATCAGGCGGTTTTCGAGTACGGCCTGGGCCGAGCACGTGTGCTCTCGGCCATCGGCAGAGACCGGGCTGCCAGACGCTGGCACTCGGGCGAGCACGGGCCGCACACGCCGATCGCACACGCCGCTCCCGCGCAGTGCTCCACCTGCGGCTTCTACTGGATGCTCTCGGGTGGTCTGCGGCAGATGTTCGGAGTTTGCACTAACGAGTACGCACCCGACGACGGCAAGGTCGTCTCGGCCGACCACGGCTGCGGCGCCCATTCCGAGGCCGCGGTGCAGCCGCCGCCCGTCGAGCAGGCGATCCCGATCCTCGACGACCTGGGCTACGACCTCATGGAGGAGGAGGGCTCGGTCGACGAGTCGGCTTCCGAGGAGCTCGGCCACTCCTGATCGTGAGTGTCGGTTCCTGATCGTGAGTGTCGGTGAAGGCCGCTAACCTACGGTGGCCCCCAACCCTCTACCAGGATCGTGATCGATGAGCGACACCTACGGCACTGACCGGATGCGCGCGGCCGTCCTGTCCGCGTGGACGGCTTCGCCCGCCCGGTTCCGCGAAGACGCCAACGCGGAGGAGGACTTCGCGCTCGGCGGTTACCGCGACCGGCTGATCGTCGAGCTGGCCCAGAACGCGGCCGACGCGGCGCTGCGGGCGGGCGTGCCTGGAGTGCTGCGGCTGACGTTGCGCGGCGAGGTGCTGACGGCCGCCAACACGGGCGCGCCGCTCGACCGTACAGGAGTGGAGAGCCTGTCCACGCTGCGCGCCTCGGGCAAGCGTGACGAGGCGGGCGCGGCGGGCAGGTTCGGTGTCGGGTTCGCGGCGGTGGTGTCGGTCTGCGACGCGCCAGCGATCGGCTCGCGCGGCCACGGCGCGGTCCGCTGGTCCCGTACGGAGACGGCGGCCCTGGTGGCCGACATCCCCGAGCTGGCCGGTGAGCTGGCCGACCGGGGCGGCCATGTGCCGCTGCTGCGGCTGCCGTTCGACGAGCCGCCGTTCATCGACATCCCCGAAGGCTTCGACACGCTCGTACGCCTGCCGCTGCGTGACAAGGACAGCGTCGAGGCGGTCCGGCGGATGCTGGCCGAGACCAGCCCGGCGCTGCTGCTGGGCCTGCCTGCGCTGGAGCGCATCGAGATCGAGCTCGACGGCGAGACCCGCACGGTGGTCGCCGAGGGCTGGCACGTGGTGTCGGAGTCCGGCGAGTTCACCCAGGAAGAGGTCGCGAGGCTGTTCGCCGACCGGCCCACCGAGGAGCGGGCCCGCCCCTACTGGTCGCTGCGCTGGGCCGTCCCCGTCACCGAGACGGGCGAGCCGGGGCCGCTGCCGTCCACCGTGCCGCCGGTGCTCCACGCGCCGACGCCGAGCGACGAGCCGATCGACCTGCCCGCGCTGCTGATCGCGTCGTTCCCGATGGCCACCGACCGGCGCCACGTCGCCAAGGGTCCGCTGACCGACTTCCTGGTCGAGCGGGTCGCCGACGCCTACGTACGCCTGCTGCGCGAGCTGCCCCGCACGCCCAAGCTGCTCGACCTCGTGCCGTCGCTGATGGGCAAGGGCGAGCTCGACGCCCGCATCCGGCGGGCGGTGCTGGAGCGGCTGCCCGGCACGCCGCTGCTGCCCGCGCTGTCGGCGCCCGCGCCCGTGGTGGAGACCCCGTCGTTCGCCGAGGAGCGGGTCTACGAGCCCGACGCCGAGTGGCGGGTCGAGCATCCCGTGCCCGAGCCCGAGGGTGACGGCTGGGTGGTGTCGGGCCGCGAGGCGTCCGTCGTGCCGGGGGCCTCGTCGGAGTTCCTGGCGGCGGTGTCCGACTTCGTACCCGGCCTGCTGCCCTCCGGCTGGAACGCCCGCCATCCCGCGATGGCCTCGCTCGGCGTGCGCCGGGTGGAGCTGGCCGACGTGGTCGACATGCTGTCGGGCGAGGCGCTGGAGGGGCGCGAGCCGTCGTGGTGGCGTTCGCTCTATGAGGTGCTGCCGGTCGACGACCCCGAGTCGCTGGGCGCGCTGCCGGTGCCGCTGACCGACGGCCGGCTCGTACGCGGCCCGCGCGGCACCCTCATCCTCAGCGACGGCGGCGCCGAGCTCGACCTGACCCCGCTGGGGCTGCGCATCGTGCACCCCGAGGCGGCCCATCCCGTGCTGCTGCGGCTCGGCGCGGCCGAGGCGACGCCCCGCACGGTCCTCGAAGACCCGCTGACCAAGGCCGCGGTCGCGCAGTCGCTCGACAGCCCAGACCCCGAGCCGGTGGCGAAGGCGGTGCTGTCGCTGGTCGAGGCGTCGGGGCTGGCGCCCGGCGAGGCTCCGTGGCTGGCCGAGCTGGCGCTGCGCGGCACCGACGGCGACCTCTACCCGGCCGGCGAGCTGATGCTGGCCGACGGCGCGCTGGCCGGGCTGCTGGAGCCCGACACGCACCTCGGCGTGGCGGCGTCCGAGCTGGAGGAGACCTACGGGCCGAGGGTGCTGGCGGCGGCCGGCGTGCTCGACGGGTTCGCCGTCGTACGCGACGCCGACGTGCTGCTCGACCCCGACGACTGCGACCACGACCTCGACGGCGAGGCCGACTGGATCGACCACGTGCTCGACCTGCTGCCCGACCTCGACGTGCCGCCGTTGATCCCCGAGTTCATGGCCGTACGCGACCTGGAGCTGGTGGCCGACTGGCCGGCCGCGCTGCGGCTGCTGACCACCCCGCCGCTGCGCGCCGCGCTGCACCCGCTGCGCATCCAGGGCGTGGAGGTGCCGTCCTACACCGCGTGGTGGCTGGCCAACCATCCGGTGCTCGACGGCCGCAAGCCGCTTGAGCTGCGGCTGCCCGGCGCCGACCCGCTGCTTCAGGGCCTTTACGCCGACGCGCCCGCCGGGCTCGACGAGGCCGCGCTGTCCATGATCGGCGTCCGTACGACGCTGCCCGAGCTGCTGGCCTCCCACGGCGGCCCCGAGGAGCTGCTCGACCTGATGGCCGACGAGTCGATCGAGGTGGACCGGGCGCAGCTGCGGGCGCTGTGGGTGGCGCTCGCGGGTGTGGACCCGTCGCGGGTGGCGCCGCCCGCCAAGGTGCGTGCCGTGCTCGGCGGCGACATCGTGGTGGCCTCGGCCGATGACGCCGTCGTGGTGGAGGCGCCCGACCTGCTCCAGCTCGTCACCGACAGGCCGCTGATCCTGGCCCCGTACGACCTGGCCGAGGCGCTGTCCGAGCTGCTCGACCTGCCGCTCGCCGGTGAGCTGACCGCCGGTGAGGTCACCTCGGAGGGCGTCACACGGCCGGTGCCGGCCGAGGTGCGCTCGCTGCTGCCCACCGCGCCCGAGACGTACGTCGAGCACGAGAAGCTGCTGGTCGACGGCGTGGAGTGCGCGTGGCGCTACTTCGAGGGCACGGTCCACTGCACGGGCGTCGACGGGCTGGCGAGGGGGCTTGCCTGGGCGACCGGCCAGTGGAACGACCGGCTCGCGGTGGCCGCGCTGCTGCGCGACCCTGCGGCGGTGCCGCTGCTGCTCGCCGAGGCCGACCTGGCCGAGTCCGTGCTGAACCTCTGAGGTCCGGTCTCATCTCGTCGTCAGGCCGGGGCGGCCGAGCAGCGGCCTGACGACGAGCGGCTGCGCGACGGCCAGGAGCAGGGCGATGAGCGCCAGCGTGCCCCACAGCCCCGTGGGTCCCGCGTACGCGATGAGCCGGGTGGCGCACAGCGGGGCGAGCACGAGGGCGAATCCCCACGAGGTGCCGTAGACCGACAGGTAGCGGGCACGCGCGTGCTCGGGGGCGATGCCGGACACCTGAGCGTATATGCGGCCGAACATCAGCAGCTCGCCGCCGCCTAGCACGACCGTGGCGGCGAGGTGGCCGGGCACCGAACGCGGCCGTGATGAGCCCCGCGATCGCGGGATCGGTGCCGAAACCGGTGGTGAGCAGGACGGTGAGGAAGCCTACGGAGAAGGCTCCGAGCCGGTTGACAGCCCGTGCGAGCAGCAGCCACCACACGGTGCGCGGCATCTGAGCGTGTCCCCCTGCGATGACCATCGAAAGTGATAACGTGAGTTACCGATGCACGCTATGGGCTTACAGGTGACTGGTCAAGTGCTGTTCGATAGTCATGTGGCGATCCTGCTCGACACGGCGGTCGGGCTCGTCAACGCGCTGACCGACGGTCACCAGGGCAGCAGGCCGTACACCGCGCCTAGAGGCGATGCGCTCCCGGCGGCCATCGAGGAGGTGCTGCCGGGTGGGGTGACGGTGTCCATGGACGAGGCGCTCTACCTGGCGAGCACCACGCTCAAGGTGCGGCGGGTCTTCGAGGCCATGGAGGCCGGCAGGGAGGACGATGCCGCCGCCGTCGTCAACGCCCTCATCATCAGCACCGGCGCCCGGCCGCAGCTCGACCGGGCGCCGGGGGAGCCCTGGCAGGTGCACTTCCACGGGGCCGACGACTCGATCTCCGTCGGCTGGAGCGCGGGCTTCGCCTCCGCGCTCACCCTGGCCATCGGCAGCGACCTGGGCGGGCGGCTCGGAGTCTGCCGGGCCGAGCCGTGCGACCGCGTGTACGTCGACTCCTCACGCAACGCCGTACGCCAGTTCTGCTCGCGCTCGTGCCAGAGCCGCGTCAAGGCGGCGGCCTTCCGCGCCCGCATGAGCTCTGGCAGCGGCCCTGTCTGAGCGGCACAGACGGGCGCCTACCGCCCCGTCTTGAGCGGTCACGACGAGCGGCTTGGCATGGAAGGCCCGCCCAGGCTGCCCCCGCTGTGCCTGGGCGGGCCGTGATGCCGGCCTGGTCGTCAGGCGGGGCAGGTGGTGCCGGAGGCGGGGAGCTTGCCGTCCACCAGGTACGCGTTCACCAGCCCCGCCACGCACTGGCTGCCGCTCAGGTAGGCGCCGTGGCCCTCGCCCTCGTACGTGACCAGGACGCCCGTCTTGAGCTGGTCGGTGAGTTTCGTCGCCCACTCGTACGGCGTGGCCGGGTCGCCCTTGCCGCCGATGACCACGATGGGGGCCGAGCCGGTGGCGTCGATGCGCTTGGCCGCGTCGTCCCCCTCCACCGGCCAGTGGGCGCACGCCGAGGTGGAGCCGCCGGTCGCCAGGATGGGGAAGATCTTGCGAACGCGGGCGTCCAGCTTCGCGGCCTCGGCGAGGGTGGGCCGCTCGCTGGTGTCGGCGCAGTTGATGGCGAGCAGGCTGCTCATCATCGTGTTGTACGTCCCGTCGGCGCGCCGCCCGGTGTAGGCGTCGGCCAGCGAGAGCAGTATGGAGGCGTCGCCCTTGCGCGCGGCGGCCACGGCCTGCTCGAGCACCGGCCAGGTCTGCTCGGCGTAGAGCGGGGTGATGACGGCGAACTGGGCCAGCCCGTACGTCAGCTCGCGCTCGCCCACCTTGATGGGCTTGGTCTCGAGCTGTTCGAGCAGGTTCACCACGGTCTTTTCGACCTCGGCGGGTGAGCCGCCGATCTCGCAGCCCTTGGCGACGCAGTCCTTGGCGAACGCCTCGAAGGCCGCGTCGAACCCGCGCGCCTGGGTGACCGCCCGCTCCTCGAACGTCCCCGTCGGGTCGAAGGCGCCGTCGAGCACGAAGCGGCCGACGTTCCCGGGGAAGTGGGTGGCGTAGACGGCGCCGAGGTGGGTGCCGTAGGAGAAGCCGAGGTAGTTGAGCTTGTCGTCGCCGAGCGCGGCCCGCAGCAGGTCGAGGTCCTTGGCGGCGTTCACGGTGCCGACGTGCGGCAGGACCTTGCTGGAGTCCTTTTCGCAGGCGGCGGCGAACTCCGCCGCGAGCTTGTCCTGGTCGGCGCTGGGGCCGGCGGAGAGGAATTCGTCGACGGTGTCGCCGCAGCGTACGCCGGCGCTGCGATCGACGCCGCGCGGGTCGAAGCTGACCAGGTCGTAGCGGTTGCCCAGCGCCGCGAATATGGGCGCGGTGGTGGCGAGGGTGTCCACGCCCGACGCGCCGGGGCCGCCGAAGTTGAACACGAGCGAGCCGAGGCGCTCGCCGGTGGCCTTGACGCGGATGAGGGCGAGGTCCATCTTCTCGCCGTCCGGCTTGGCGTGGTCGAGGGGGACCGGCAGCTTGCCGCACTCGACGCCGGGGCCGGGGGTGGCGGGCTTGCCGTCGGCGCCGATGAGGTCGGTGCAGGGGCCCCAGGCGATCGCGCCCGCCTGGCCGTCGCTCGTCGCCGGGGTCGTGGCGGGCGGTGTGGTGGAGCCTCCGGTGCCGCAGGCGGTCAGGAACGCAGCTCCCAGAAGGAGCGTCACGATGGGCTTCTTCATGCCGTCCAGCATGATTTGGCGGGCATATGCCGATGTAGTGGGTGATAACACCACTTCCTGATGACTTCGGCGAGCGGCCCGGGATGACGAATGTCAGCTCCCACCGAGGACCCCTGTCAGAACCCCCTCGTCGTCCGCCGCCCTCCACCGCATCGTGTCGGTCACCCGTCGCCTGCTCCGGCGCCTCGCCGCCAGGCTCTGCCGTCTTGCCGTCCCGCCGCCCTGCCGTGCTGTCCGGTCTCAGCGCCTCGCCGCTCCGCTCCAGTGCCCCGCCGCCCGGTCGGCGCGCCACGGGGTCAGGGGGACGCCCTGGTGGCCGAGGGTGGTTGGGGTGGGGAGGGCCGGAGGAATGGCTGTCAGTTGGGCGATTACGACGGGAACGGGGGTGGAAGTGCGGGGCGAGGGAAGGGCGTCGGCGCTGCGGGTTGGCGTGCGTGGGGCGGGGTGCGGGTGCCGGCTCGGCCGGCTGTGTGGGGCGGGGTGCGGGTGCCGGCTCGGCCGGCTGTGTGGGGCGGGGTGCGGGTGCCGGGGCCGGGGGTCAGTTGCGGCCGGGGCGGCGGACGAACCAGATACCGAAGAGGCCGAAGGCCACGCCCGTCACGCAGGTCCAGATCCACCACGTGTTCTCAGGCACAGGGCGGAAGATCAGCAGGACGACCAGCGCGAGCGCCCAAAGGCCGGTGCCGACGGCGATGGCGGCCGTGTCGTTCGTTTTGATGGGCGGCGGGTCGGGATGCCACTGCTTGTCCACGTATCCAGCCTAGCTTCCAATAGGGTCTCGATCTCATCACTGGCTCTTTTCGCAGCTCACGACCTACTGCCACTCTTCGCCCGTGAGTGACACTCGTTCTGCAATCGACCGTTTCTTCGCGATCTCCGAACGCGGCTCGACGATCTCCCAGGAGATACGTGGCGGTCTGGCCACGTTCTTCACCATGGCGTACATCGTCGTGCTGAACCCTCTGATCATCGGCACCGGCAAGGACGTGACCGGCGAGTACATCGGCGACGGCTCCGCCCCCAACATCGCGCTGGTCGCCGCGGGCACGGCCTTCGTGGCCGGTGTGATGTCGATTCTCATGGGCGTCATCGGCAAGGTGCCGTTCGCCATGGCGGCCGGGCTCGGATTGAACGCCTTCGTGACGTTCACCATCGCCTCGGTGATGACCTGGGAAGAGGCCATGGGCCTGGTCTTCCTTGAGGGCATCATCATCACGATCCTGGTGCTGACCGGGCTCAGGACGGCGATCTTCCATGCCATCCCCGCCCCGTTGAAGACCGCGATCAGCGTGGGCATCGGCCTGTTCATCGCGCTCATCGGGTTCGTGGACGCCGGGTTCGTCCGCAAGGCGGAGGGCACGCCGCTGGAGCTGGGCATCGCCGGCAACCTCACCTCGTGGCCGATCTTCGTTTTCATCGTCGGCCTGCTCGCCACGGCCGCCATGGTCGCCCGCAAGGTCAAGGGTGCGATCCTCATCGGCATCGTCGGCACCACGATCCTGGCGATCATCGTGGAGGCGATCGCCAAGGCCGGGTCGTTCTCGCCCGACAATCCCGGCGGCTGGCAGCTCAACCGCCCCACCGTGCCCGACGAGATCTTCGGCTTCCACAACCCGCTGACGCTGTTCACCGAGTTCGACCCGTTCGGCGGCTTCGTACGCATCGATGTGCTGCTGGCGGGGCTGTTCGTGTTCACCCTGCTCATCACCGACTTCTTCGACACCATGGGCACGATGGTCGGCGTCGGCCGCCAGGCGGGCCTGGTGCAGGAGGACGGGACGCTGCCGCGTACCAAGCAGATCCTGCTCGTCGACTCGATCGGCGCGGCGGCCGGCGGCGCGGGCTCGGTCTCCTCCAACACCACCTACATCGAGTCGGCGGCGGGTGTCGCCGAGGGCGCGCGCACCGGCCTGGCCAGCGTGGTCACCGGCGTGCTCTTCCTCATCGCCATCTTCTTCGCGCCGCTCGTCACGGTCGTGCCGTACGAGGCCGCCGCCCCGGCGCTGGTGCTGGTGGGCTTCATGATGATGACCGCGGTCCGTGACATCGACTGGAACGACTTCGAGATCGCCATCCCGGCGTTCCTCACCGTCGTGATCATGCCGTTCACGTACTCGGTGTCGAACGGTATCGGCGCCGGCTTCATCAGCTACGTGCTGATCAAGGTCGTCCGCGGCAAGGCGCGCGAGCTGCACCCGCTGCTGTGGGTCGTGGCCGTGCTGTTCGGCCTGTACTTCGCGATCGGGCCCATCAGGGCGCTGCTCGGCATCTGAGAAACCGGCCGTACGGGGGACCCGAAGGACCGGTCAGGGAGCCGCTTCGCGCACGCGGGGCGGCTCTCGGGTATCAAGGGGGCAAGAGTCTTTGCTCAAGGAAATATCTTGCCATGCCGTATAGTTAGCAAAGGTAATGACTCATGCTAACCAACACCCAGCCAAAGATGGACCTGCGCAGCGACGCAGGTCTCGCTTCAGCGCTGCGCGTTTCACTCGCCAGGCTGAACCGAAGACTCCGACGACAGGCGGCGGCGCACTCACTGACGCCCACCCAGTTCGCGACACTCGCCGCAGTGGAACGGCATTCCGGGATAACCCCCGGCGAATTGGCCGAGCTCGAGAAGGTGCAGCCGCCCTCGATGACGCGCGTGATCGCCGCGCTCGAGGAGCGCGGCCTGGTCTCGCGCACCCCGCATCCGACCGACCGGCGGCAGGTGACCGTCTCGGTGACCGAGCCCGCCCAGAAGCTGCTGAAGGAGGAGCGCCGGCGCAAGGAGGCCTGGCTGGCGCAACGACTGAAGGAGCTGTCACCGGAGGAGAGAGCCGTGCTCAGACAGGCGGCGCCGATTCTGGAGAAGCTCAGCAAGATCTAGAGCCTGAAGAACCCAGGACCGGAATGTTCCGGTCTCTCAGGGTTCGCAACTACCGCATGTTCGCAGCCGGGGGCGCGGTCTCCAACGTGGGCACCTGGCTGCAGCGCACCGCCCAGGACTGGCTCGTCCTCGACCTGACGCACGGCAGCGCCTCCGCGCTCGGCACGGCCACCGCCCTGCAGTTCCTGCCGATGCTGCTGTTCGGGATGTTCGGCGGCGTGCTCGCCGACCGCTACCCCAAGCGGCCCATCCTCATCACGGCCCAGACCCTCATGGCCGGGCTCGCGCTGACCATCGGCATCCTGACGATGACCGGCAGCGCCCAGGTGTGGCACGTGTACGTGATGGCGTTCCTGCTCGGCATGATCTCCTGCGTGGAGGTGCCGACCCGGCAGGCGTTCGTGGTCGAGATGGTCGGCCGTACGGACCTGCCCAACGCGATCGCGCTCAACAGCTCCATCTTCAACCTGGCGCGCGTGGTCGGCCCGGCTCTGGCCGGTGTGCTGATCTACGTGCTGGGCGGCACCGGGCCGATCTTCCTGATCAACGCGCTGACGTTCGGCGGCGTGATCTCCAGCCTGGTCTTCATGCGCAAGTCCGAGCTGAACGAGTCCGAACCCGTGCCGCGGGCCAAGGGGCAGCTCCGCGAGGGCCTGAAGTACGTGCTGCAGCACGAGGAGATCCTCATGCCGGTGCTGCTGATCGCGTTCGTGTCGATGTTCTCGCAGTCGTTCTCGATGTCCATCGCGCTGATGGCGCGCGAGGTGTTCGGCGCGGGTGCGTCCTCGTTCGGGCTGGCCTCCAGCATGTTCGCGGTCGGCGCGCTCGCCGGCGCCCTGCTGGCCGCGCGGCGGGCCAGGCTGACCCGCAAGGTGCTGTTCGCGGGGGCGATCGGGTTCGGGCTGTTCCAGATCGCCACGGCCGTCGCGCCGTTCTACCCGATCTACCTGCTGCTGCTGGTGCCGACCGGGATCGCGTTGATCACCATCAACACGGCCGCGAACTCCAGCGTGCAGATCGCCACCTCGCCCGACATGCGGGGCCGCGTCATGGGCATCTACATGCTCGTCTTCACCGGCGGGGCGCCGCTCGGCGCGCCGCTGATCGGCTGGCTGTCCGAGCTGGGCGGCCCGCGGATGGGCGTGCTGCTCTCCGGCGTGCTGGTCCTCGTGGGCACGGGCCTGGCGGTGCTGATGACCCGCCTGATCACCGCTCGGGTGGGGAGGTCGGCGCTCGCGGTGGCATGAGTCATGAGCCCACGTCGTGGGTGCTGAACGTGGGGAGAGGCGGGCGTCCGTACGCGGGCGCCCGTTTTCTTTGCCCGGCTGTCCTCTGCCCGGGTCTTCTGCCCGGCTGTTCTTCGCCCGGCTGCTTCTTCGTACGGCTATCCGTACGGCTGAGTGCGCGGCTTTCCGTGCTGAGTACACGGCTTTCCGTACGGCTGAGTGCCGTCAGCGGGCGAACAGGGCCCAGACGACGCGTTCGCCTATCCGCGTCAGGCCCGTGCCCCAGCAGCCGCCCGTCAGGCCGTGCACCAGCCACAGGCCACGCCCCCGTGTGTCCTCGGGCCCCGGCGTGCGCGGCAGCGGCACATCTCCGTTCCTGCCCGGGTCGATGACGGCGAGCCGCCAGTAGTGCCGGCCCTCCTCCTGTACGGGGAGCAGGCTCATCCGCACCCACGGGCCGCCTCCGTGCTCCAGCGCGTTGGCCACCAGCTCGGAGGCGGCGAGCTGGAGATCCGCCAGCGCCGGATGGTCCGGCACCCACTCGCGCAGCTCGCGCCGCGCCAGCGCCGGCAGCCGGCCCGGGTCGTCCAGGTCGTCGATGAGCCAGACCTTCACGCTGGTGTACGAGTTCGCTGCTACCGCTCTCTGCATGGTCACCTCGGCCCGTCAGGCGTACAACGCCGATCCCGGCTCGTACGCTCTCCCGCCGCACGCCATCCGGCGCGCGCTGGAGGGGTCTCATCAGCATGGGCTTTCATCGGCCGGGTTGGGGGCGGAATTCGGGCGTACAGTTTCCGTACAGTTAGTAGCCGAGCACGGTGCGTGTCGATCCGCCGAGCTACCCAAGGAGCGCGATATGGCACCAGAGGGGGACGATCCGAGCAGAGAGGCGTGGCGGGAGTACGCCAGGCGGCAGCGCAGCTTCCGGCTGGGCAGGGGCCTGAGCCAGGAGCGCCTGGCGAGCCTGCTGCCGTACAGCGAGAGCGCCGTGGGCCACGTCGAGCGCCTCGTGCGCAAGCCCACCGGCGACTACACGCGCGCGGTCGAGCGGGCGCTCGGCCTGGACGGCCAGCTCATGGAGCTGGTGCCGGTGATCCAGGGGCAGACCATGGCCCCGAAGTGGTTCAGGGAGTGGCCGAGGGTCGAGACGTCGGCGCACACGATCCGTACGTGGGAGCCGATGCTGATCCCCGGCCTGCTCCAGACGGAGGGCTACGCGACGCGGGTGTTCCTGGGCGAGCCGGGGGCCACCGACGAGGAGACGCGGCAGGCGGTGCGCTTCCGGATGCACCGGCAGTCCGTCTTCTCCCGCGCCCGCCCGCCGCTGTACTCCGCGCTCATCGACGAGAGCGTCCTGCGGCGCCCCGTCGGCGGGAAGGAGGTGATGCGGGCGCAGCTGGCCAAGATCCTCGACGTCCTGCGTCCTCCGTACGTCACGGTGCGCATCGTGCCGCTGGCCGCGGGCCTGACGACGGGCTGTCTCGGCGCGTTCGAGGTGGCGACGCTCATGGACGGCGGCGCGGACCACGCCTATTTGGAAAGCGCGGAGGAAGGGCGGGTCACTTGTCGCGCCGAGACCGTGCAAGCCCTTATCGTGCGGTGGGAGATTCTTTCCAGCATCGCGTACCCGGTCGATCAGAGCCGGGAGACGATCCGTGAGGTGATGGCGAGCTATGGCTGATGCGGGCGGGCTGACCGTTGGCGTGTGGACCAAGGCCAAGGCGTCGGGAGGAAACGGTGGCAGCTGCGTCGAGGTGATGCGGCGTGCCGACGACAGCGTTCTCGTGCGTGACACGAAGGACCGCGGGAAGGGGCCGGTGCTGACCTTCACCCGGGACGAGTGGCGCGCCTTCCTGGACGGTGCGTCCAAGGGGGAGTTCGACCTCTCCTGACGGGCCCGGCAGGCGGACGATCCTTTTTCCTGCCGCCGATGGTTCGGCAGGATGAGGAGATATGAGGTTGTTCGCGGCGGTGGTGCCGCCCGATGCGGTGCTGGACGAGATCGCCGACGCCATCGCCCCCTACGTCGGGCAGGTGCCCGGCCTGCGCTGGCCTGACCGTGCGCTGTGGCACATCACGCTCGGCTTCTTCGGCGAGGTGCCCGAGGCGGTGCTGCCGGAGCTGGAGGTGCGCCTGGCCCGGGCCGTACGCCGCCACTCCGCGCTCGACCTGGCCTTCGAAGGATTCGGAGCCTTCTCGTCCGCACGCCGGGCACGCGTGTTCTGGGCGGGCGTCACCGGCGACTCGATGGTCAGGCTGGCCGACTCCGTCAGGGCGGGCGCGCGGCGGGCCGGGGCCGCGCAGACGGACGAGAAACGGTTCCATCCGCATCTCACGCTGGCCCGCGCCAAGACGGAGACCGATCTGCGGCCGCTGGTCGAGGCGCTGTCGGGGTTCAGCGGGTCGCGGTGGCGGGCCGAGCGGGTACGGCTCGTCCGCAGCCACACCGGTCCCGCGATGAGGTACGAGTCACTCGCCGAATGGGCGCTGGCACCCGCCGAGCGGGGCTAGGCTCCAGGGCGTGGACCGTCCTCGCCCCTGGTTGCTGCCCGTCGTTCTGGGCCTGCTGCTGCTGATCGTGATCGTCGGAGCCGTGCTGGCCTGACCGCCCGGCTCGCCGGCGTGCGTGCCTGATGATGGGCCGCGTCGCCGACCGCCCAGGGCGGGCGGCCGGCGAACGGTCACACCTCAAGACGCGGCCGGCTTACCAGGCGTAGTCCTCCGGGGCGGTGCGGTGGCCCGGGAAGATCTCGTCCAGGCGGGCCAGCGCGGCCTCGTCCAGCTCGATCTCCAGGGCGCGCAGGCTGCCCTCAAGCTGCTCCATCGTGCGCGGGCCGATGATCGGCGCGGCGACCGCGCGCTGCTTGAGCAGCCAGGCCAGCGCCACGTTGGCCGGGTGCTCGCCCAGCTCGTCGCAGAACTTCTCGTACTGCTCGATCTTGTCGCGGTGCTTCTCGAGCTGCTTGACCATGTTGTCGGCGGCCGAGCGGCCCTTGTCGATCTTGCGCAGCACGCCGCCGAGCAGGCCGCCGGCCAGCGGGCTCCACGGGATCACGCCGAGGCCGTAGTCCTCGGCCGCGGGCAGCACCTCCAGCTCCGGCGCGCGGGTCAGCAGGTTGTAGTGGGTCTGCTCGCTGATCAGGCCCATGAAGTTGCGGCGGGCCGCCGTCTCCTGCGCCTTGGCGAGGTGCCAGCCGGCGAAGTTCGACGAACCCACGTAAATGATCTTGCCCTGCTGCCGCAGGACCTCCATGGCCTCCCAGAACTCCTCGAACGGGGTCAGCCTGTCGACGTGGTGTGCCTGGTAGATGTCGATGTAGTCGGTCTGCATCCGCTTCAGCGAGGCGTCGCACGCCCGGCGGATGTTGAGCGCCGACAGCCGGCGCTCGTTGGGCCAGTCGCCCATGTCGCCGTAGACCTTGGTCGCGATGACCGTACGCTCCCTGCGGCCCCCGCCCTTGGCGAACCACTTGCCCAGGATGGTCTCGGTGATGCCCTCGCCCTTGACACCGCCGTAGACGTTGGCCGTGTCGAAGAAGTTGATCCCCAGCTCGTGGGCCCGGTCCATGATGGCGAAGGAGTCCTCCTCCGTCGTCCGCGGGCCGAAGTTCATGGTGCCGAGGCAGAGCGGGCTCACCAGGAGTCCGCTGCGTCCGAGGTTGACGTAATCCATGGCTCACAACCCTAAAGACCTGGAGTGCACTCCAGGCCATACCATTTCTCGGGTGATTTCCGGCGCGACGGCATCCGGCGGCCGTCCCCCTTCCTTAGCGATCACCCTCCTGCGTTCGGCCGTGCCGATCTGTCTGGCGATGATCGCCGGAATGATCGGCTCGCTGCTGGTCACCTCGGTGCTCGGGCAGCACGACACGGTGACGCTGGCCGCGTACGCGGTGGTCACGGCCGTGCTCAACCCGGCCTCCTCGGCCGTGATGGGGGCGCTGCGCGGGCTCGGGCCGTTCGTCGCGCCCTTCCGCGACGACCCCGCGTCCGCCGTTCCGGTGATCCGCGACGCGCGCTGGCTCAGCCTGTCGGTCGGCACGATGGGCGCGCTCGCCGTCTTATGCGTGCCGCTGCTCGCCACGGCCACCGGGGTGCCCGGCCAGGTGGTGGCCGAGATGGGGCTGCTGCCCTGGTTCCTTGCGGGGTACGTGCTGCTCTTCGCCTCCACCGGCGGCGCGGGCACCATCCTGGTCGCGCTCGGCCGCAGCCGTAACATGCTCTGGCCCACCCTCGGCTTCGGCCTGGTGCAGGGCGGGCTCACCGCGCTGCTCGTGCCGTCGATGGGGCTGACCGGGGCGGGCATCGCCTGGCTGACGGGCGGCGTGGTGTCGGCGCTGGTGGGGGCGCTCAACGTACGGCTGGCCGTGGGCCGCCCGATCGGGCAGAGCCGGCCGCGGCCGCGCGAGATCGCCAAGCTGGCGCGGGTCAGCATCCCGCTGGCCGCCACCGTGCTCATCAAGTTCGCGGTGCTGGGCGCGGTGACGTTCGCGGCCGGCACCACGAGCCCCCGCGACACCGCCGCCCACGCCGTGCTGACCACGCTGACCAGCCTGATCATGATGATGTCGCTGGCCATCGCGCAGGCCGCGGTGCCGGAGATCGCCCGCGCCACCGACACCGCCGGCGCGCGGCGGGCCGGGCGGGTCGCCGCGCTGCTCGCCGTGTCGGGGACGCTCGTGATGGCGGCGCTGCTGCTTGTGGCGGGCGGGCCGCTGACGGCGCTGTTCACCGACGATCCAGCCGTGCGCGACCGGGTGCTCGGGCTGCTGCCGCTCATGCTGCTCTCGGCGGCGCTCGACGCCGCCCAGGCGGTGCGCGGCTTCGGTCTCACGGCGCTCAAGCGGTCGTCGTCCAGCCTGGGCTCCTTCGCGGTGGCATACGGGCTGCTGCTCCTCTCCGTCGTGCCCGTGGCGCGGACCTGGGGCATCACCGGGCTGTGGACGGCCATGACGGCGGCCAACGCGCTGCTGGTGGTGCTGCAGGGGCTGGGCTTCCACCGGCACAGCGCCAGGGTCGGCGCGGCCGTGACCGTCTGAGCGCGGCGTTGGGCCGGGATGCCCGGCTTGTGGTGCATGATGGCGAGCGTGGGGGACTTCGTGATCAGGATGCTCGCCGTCGTCGCGGCCGTGTGCCTGCTGCCCGCCGCGCCCGCGCTCGCGGCGCCCGGCGATGACGGCATGGAGAAGCTGTTCACCTTCCGGGACGAACGCATCACGGAGTCCAGCGGCCTGGCCGTGTCGCCGACCCACGACGGCGTCTACTACACCCACAACGACAGCTCAGCCGCCCCCGTCTTCTACGCGGTGGACGGCAAGGGGCGCACGCTCGCCACTTTCCATCTCCGTGGCGCCGAGGCCCGCGACTGGGAGGCCATGGCCGCGAGCAAGGACCCGGCGACCGGTCGCGGCGTGCTCTGGTTCGCCGACATCGGCGACAACCTCGACGGCGCGTGGCCCGACGTCTCCGTCTACAAGGTGGCCGAGCCGCGCACTCTCGCCGACGCCACGCTGCCCGCCGTCCGTTACCGCCTCCGCTACGCCGACGGGGCGCGCAACGCCGAGGGCATCATGGTGCACCCGAAGACCGGGCGGCTGTACGTCGTGTCCAAGGAGTTCGCCGGGTCGGTCTACGCCGCGCCGAAGAAGCTGCGCAGCGACCGGGTCAACGTGCTGCGCCGGGTCGCCTCCGCGCCCATCATGGCCACGGACGCCGCGTACGCGCCCGACGGGTCGTCGTACGTCGTGCGCACCTACTTCTCCGCCACCCTCTACAAGCCCAATGGCGAGGTGCTGGCCAGGGTGACGATGCCGGATCTGAAGCAGGCCGAGTCGATCGCGTACACGGCCGACGGCAAGGCGCTGCTCACCGGCAGCGAGGGGCCGCGCAGCCCGGTCTATCGGGTGCCGCTCCCGAGCTCCGCCGAGCCCTCACCCACACCGACGCCGACCCCGTCGGAGACGTCATCGAAGGACGGGGGCGGTGACGGTGAGAGCCCACAGGCGGCGCCCGCGGACTCGTCGGGCGGGCTGACCGGCAGGGACGTGCTCATCTGGCTGGCCGCCGCGGCCATCGCGATCAGCGTGATCACGTTCCTGGCCCGCCGCACCCGCTGAACCGCCGCCGGGTCTGTGGGCTTTCACCGGTGCCCGCGAGCTTTTGCCAGTGCACGCGGCTTTTGCTGGCACTCGCGGCTTTGCCGGTGCTCGCGAGCGCGCCCGCGTCTGCGCTCGTCAGCGCCCGTCAGGGCCGATCAGAGGCAGGGCAGGCTGGTCAGGCCGGGTCGGGGTTGGACAGGCTGGCCAGTCGGGCCGCTCAGGACCGGTCAGGGCTGGTCGGGCCGGTTGGGTCCGGTCAGGGCTGGTCGGGCCGGTTGGGTCCGGTCCGGTCGCGGCCGGTCGGTGCCG
The DNA here is from genome assembly GCF_042751225.1 of Nonomuraea fastidiosa. NCBI lineage: Bacteria > Bacillati > Actinomycetota > Actinomycetes > Streptosporangiales > Streptosporangiaceae > Nonomuraea > Nonomuraea fastidiosa. Next base: position 2,365,271 of record NZ_CP170570.1, on the reverse strand, counting down.
GTCGGGGACGGTGAGCGCGGCCTTCGGGGCGCATGGTGGCGGTGAACATGTCGCCTCTCAGCGCGCGCTCGACCACCTCGATCGAGCGCGACAGCCGCACCAGCCGCGGCCCCTCCTCGCGGTAGGTGTCGAGCACGGCCTCGATGGCGTGCGGCGGCAGGTGGCCCTTCAGGTCGACGGCGGCGGCGCGGTAGCCGGCGCGGGCGGCCTCGACGGCGGACTTCACGTGGTGGCGGGCCATCGCGGCCAGCGCCACGGGGTGCCGTCTGAGCACCTCGTACGCCCGATAGTCCGGCGGCACCGCATCGAGCAGCCAGGCCACGGCCGAGGTCTCCCAGTCGGGCACGCTGGGCGGGCGGACCTCGGCGGGCCACTCTGGCGGGACGTACATACCGCCAATCGTACTGAAGTTCGATTAAGGGTGGGAGGGCGCCCCGGCGCGGTCCCGGACCAGCCGGATATGGCGGCGACGGGCGGTAAGTCGGACAATCGGCGTGTGACGGAGAAGATCGGAGTCGTGGGCGCGGGCATCGTCGGGCTGGCGGTGGCGCGCGAGCTGGCCGGCACCAGAGGCGCCGAGGTGACCGTGCTGGAGAAGGAGGACCGCGTCGGGGCCCACCAGACCGGCCACAACAGCGGCGTCGTGCACGCGGGCATCTACTACCCGCCGGGCTCGCTCAAGGCGCGGCTCTGCAGGGAGGGCGTGGCGCTGCTCAAGGAGTACTGCTCCGGGCACGGGCTGCCGTACGAGGAGGTCGGCAAGCTCGTGGTGGCGAGCACCCGTGCCGAGCGGCCGCTGCTCGCGGCGCTGGCCCAGCGGGCGCGCGCCAACGGCGTGCCGGACGTCGCCGAGCTGGACGGGCTCGGGCTGCGCGAGATCGAGCCGCACGCGGTCGGCGTCGGCGCGATCCACTCGCCGCGCACCGCGATCTGCGACTTCCCCGCCGTCGCGCGCCGGCTCGCCCAGGACGTGGCCGAGCTGGGCGGCTCGGTACGCCTGTCCGCCCCCGTCAGGGCCATCAGGGAACGCGCGGGCAAGGTGGAGGTGGTGGCCGGGCGGCAGCGGCTGGCCTTCGACCGCCTGGTGGTCTGCGCCGGTCTGGGCACCGACGCGGTGGCCGAGATGGCGGGCGCGCCGGGCGAGGTGCGGATCGTGCCGTTCAGGGGCGAGTACTACGCGCTCAAGGGCGCCGCAGCCGGCCTCGTGCGCGGCCTGATCTACCCGGTGCCCGACCCGCGCTATCCGTTCCTGGGCGTGCATCTGACGCGGCGGATCGACGGGGGCGTGCTGGTGGGGCCGAACGCGGTGCTGGCGCTCGCCTACGAAGGCTACAAGTGGCGAAATCTCGGCAATTTTCGGCAAATCTTGGGGTGGCCGGGGACGCTGCGCATGGCCAGGGCCCACTGGCGTACCGGCATCAAGGAGATCTACGGCTCGCTCGTCAAGGGCGCGTTCTTCGAAGCCGCCCGCCGCTACGTACCCGAGCTGACCGCCGATGACCTGGAGAGAGCTCCGGGCGGCGTCCGCGCCCAGGCCGTCGCCAGAAACGGCCGCCTGGTGGACGACTTCGTCGTGGACGTGCACGGCAAGGTCGTCCTGGTCCGCAACGCGCCCTCACCCGCGGCCACGTCGAGCCTGGCGATCGCCCGGCACATTGCCGGAATTGTCCCAGCACTCGTCCGATGAGGGCATCCTTGGATGTGATGGAATCACGCCTGCTGATAGTCGAGGACGACCCGAACATCCTCGAACTCCTCGCCGCGAGCCTGAGGTTCGCGGGTTTCGACGTGACCACGGCTAAGAGCGGACTCGACGCCGTCGCCGCCGTCCAACGCCACCGCCCCGACCTCGTGGTGCTCGACGTCATGCTGCCCGACCTGGACGGTTTCGAGATCGTCAAGCGGATGCGCGGCGGCGGGATGCACACGCCGGTGGTGTTCCTGACCGCGCGCGACGAGACCGAGGACAAGATCCGCGGTCTCACGATCGGCGGCGACGACTACGTGACCAAGCCGTTCAGCCTGGAGGAGGTGGTCGCCAGGATCCACGCCGTGCTGCGCCGTACGAGCGGTGACGCGCAGGCGGCCCCGCCCAGGCTGACGTTCGCCGACATCGAGCTGGACGAGGAGAGCCACGAGGTGTGGCGCGGCGGCACCGCCGTCGCGCTGTCGCCCACCGAGTTCAAGCTCCTGCGCTACTTCATGACGAACGCGGGTCGCGTCCTGTCCAAGCCGCAGATCCTCGACCACGTGTGGGACTACGACTTCCGCGGCGAGGTGGGGATCGTCGAGTCGTACGTGTCCGTGCTGCGCCGCAAGATCGACAACCGGAGCCCCAGGCTCATCCACACCCTGCGCGGCGTCGGATACGTCATGCGCCTGCCGCCGGGCAGCTGATGCGCGGTCTGCCGCTGCGGATCAAGCTCATCGCGTCGATGCTGGCGCTGCTCGGCCTCGGCATGTTCTTCATCGGCCTGGTGAGCGTCTCCGTCCTGCACGGCTACCTGATCGACCGGGTGGACAGCCAGCTCCACCTGCTCAGCGCGCGCATGGAGAAGAAGGTCAGGAGCGACTGGCGTAAGGACAGGGAGACGCCCGAGCGGCCGATCCTCATCGAGTCCGACGCGATCGCGCTGGTCAAGGAGCGGGGCGGCGAGTTCGTCCCCATGCTGAACGACCGCGACGTGGACGCCAAGCCGAAGCCCGTGCTCGCGGCCAGGCCGGGCCACGAGCCCTACACCGCGCCCGCCGTGAGCGGCGACGGCGAGTGGCGGGTGCTGGAGACCGAGGGGCCGTGGCGCACGCTCGTCGTCGCGGTCGACCTGGAAGAGGTGGACGCCATCACCCGCAGGCTCGTGCTCATCGAGCTGTGCGGCGGTGGCGGGATCCTGCTCATCCTGGCGGTCGCCGGCGTCACGATCGTGCGGCGCAGCATGCGTCCGCTGGCCGAGATCGAGCGTACGGCCGAGGCCATCGCGGGCGGCGAGCTGGGCCGCAGGGTGCCCGACGGCGACCCCCGCACCGAGGTGGGCGGCCTGGCCAGGTCGCTCAACGGCATGCTGGCCCAGATCGAGGCCGCGTTCGCCGCCAGGTCGGCCTCCGAGGCCGCGGCCCGCCGCTCGGAGGACCGCATGCGGCAGTTCGTCGGCGACGCCTCCCACGAGCTGCGCACCCCGCTCACCTCGATCTGCGGTTTCGCCGAGTACGCCAGGCAGAACCCGCAGGCCGACTCCGCCGAGCTGATGCAGCGCGTGGAGAAGGCGGCGGCCAGGATGAGCCTGCTGGTGGACGACCTGCTGCTGCTCGCCAGGGTGGACCAGCAGCGTCCGCTGCGCATGCAGCCGGTGGACATGCTGGCGCTGGCGGCGGACGCCGTACAGGATGCCCGGATCCTCGCCCCCGACCGGGAGATCAAGCTGGACGTGGTCGGCGGTGCGGCGCTCATCGTCTCCGGCGACGAGGTGCGGCTGCGCCAGGTCATCAGCAACCTCGTCACCAACGCCATCGTGCACACCGAGCCGGGCTCCCCGATCGTGGTGCGGGCCGGCGGCACCGCCGACAAGGTGTTCGTCGAGGTCGTCGACAGTGGCCCAGGACTCACGCCCGAGCAGGTCGAGCACGTCTTCGAGCGCTTCTACCGGGCCGACTCCGCCCGCTCGCGCCGCCGCTCCGCCGAGGACCGCGGCAGCGGCCTGGGCCTGGCCATCGTGCAGGCCCTCGTCGAGGCCCACGACGGCACCGTCACCGTGCAGAGCTCGCCCGAGGCCGGCTCCACCTTCCGCGTCGAACTCCCACTCGCCTTGGAGTGAGCGTTCAGCTAACCCTCAGAATGCTGCGTCACTCTAAGTAGGTGACGAATGCCGAGGCGTTGATCATGGTCGTGGACGACGAGCCCAGCATCAGGGACCTGCTCGCCGCCAGCCTGCGCTTCTCCGGGTTCGAGGTGCTGACCGCCGCCGACGGCGAGGAGGCCGTCGAGGTCGCCGTACGCGCCTCGCCCGACCTCGTGGTGCTCGACGTCATGCTGCCCGACCTCGACGGGTTCGAGGTGGCCAAGCGCATCGACGCGCCCGTGCTGTTCCTCACCGCCCGCGACGCCACCGAGGACAAGATCGCCGGGCTGCGCGTCGGCGACGACTACGTGACCAAGCCGTTCAGCCTGGAAGAGGTGCAGGCCAGGATCCGCGCGGTGCTGCGCCGCACCCGGGGCGACGCCGCGCCGGTCAGCAAGCTCAAGGTGGCCGACCTGGAGCTGGACGAGGAGACGCGCGAGGTGTGGCGGGCAGGGCGGCAGGTACGCCTGTCGCCGACCGAGTTCAAGCTGCTGCACTACTTCATGATCAACGCGGGTCGGGTGCTGTCGAAGGCGCAGATCCTCGACCACGTGTGGAACTACGACTTCGGCGGCGACGCGGGCGTGGTCGAGTCGTACGTGTCGTACCTGCGGCGCAAGGTGGACGACGTCGAGCCGCGGCTCATTCACACGCTGCGCAGCGTGGGTTACGTGTTGAGGGAGCCACCTGCGGGTTAGCGTGCAGGTATGGACCTGCTCGGCGCGCTCGAGTCGTTGCGTCGGCCGCTGGACCGGGAGCTGTTCCCGCTGGCCGTCGGCGACGCCGCGGCCGACCGGCGTGCGCTGCGCGCGCTGACCGGGCAGCTCGACGACTACCTGCTGCCCCGGCTGCGCGCGCTCGACGCGCCGCTGCTCGCCGTCGTCGGCGGCTCCACCGGCGCCGGCAAGTCCACGCTGGTCAACTCGCTCGTCGGCGCCAACGTCGCCGAGCCTGGCGTGCTGCGGCCCACCACGCTCGTGCCCACGCTCGTCGTCAACCCCGCCGACCGGGCCTGGTTCATGGGCAAGAACGTGCTGCCCGGCCTGTCGCGCGCCACCGGCGAAGGGCCCGGCGACCTGAGCCTTGTCACCTCGTCCGCGCTCGGAGCCGGGCTCGCGCTGCTCGACGCGCCCGACATCGACTCCGTGGTCACCGCCAACCGCGAGCTGGCGGCCCAGCTCCTGGCCGCCGCCGACCTGTGGCTGTTCGTCACCACCGCCGCCCGCTACGCCGACGAGGTGCCGTGGGGCTTCCTGCGCTCGGCCCGCGAACGCAGCACCGCGCTCGCCGTCGTACTCGACCGGGTGCCGCCCGAAGCCGTCGAGCCCGTCTCCCGCGACCTGGGTCGGCTGCTGCGCGAGAACGGTCTTGAGGGCACCCGGCTGTTCACCGTGCCCGAGGCGGCGCTGCCCGATGAGAAGGCCCGGCTGCCCGCCGAGTCCGTACGGCCCATCGCCGACTGGCTGGCCGGGCTGGCCGCCGACGCCGCCCAGCGGTCCATGGTCGTGCGGCAGACGCTCACCGGGGCGCTCGACAGCCTGGCCACCCGCGTGCCGGCGCTCGCCGCCGCCGTCGAACGCCAGCAGGACGCCTTCGACGGGCTGCGCGACATCGTGGAGGCCGCGTACGCGGGCGGCATGGCCGACTTCGACGAGGGCATGCGCGACGGCTCGCTGCTGCGCGGCGAGGTGCTGGCCCGCTGGCAGGACTTCATCGGCACCGGCGATCTCATGCGTTCCCTGGAGAGCCGCGTCGGGTGGCTGCGTGACCGCGTCGTCGGGTTCTTCACCGGGCGGATGCCCGAGGTGCAGCTCCGCGACGCCCTGGAGAGCGGGGTCGAATCGCTCATCAGAGGCGCCGCCGACGGGGCCGCCGAGCGGGCGCTCGAAGGCTGGTCGGCCGCGCCAGGCGGTCCTGGGCTGCTCGACCGCCTCGGCGCCGTCGAGTCCGCTCGTCTCGGCCGGGCATCCCCTGATCTCGGACGGCGGGCCGAGGCGGCGGTGCGGGGGTGGCAGGCGTACGTGCTGGACCTCGTCCGCGAGGAGGGCGCCGAACGGCGCACCGCCGCCCGGGCGGCCTCCTTCGGCGTGAACGGCGCCGGGCTGCTGCTCATGCTGGCCGTCTTCGCCTCCACTGGAGGGCTCACCGGGATCGAGGTCGGCATCGCGGGCGGCACCAGCGTGCTGTCGCAGAAGCTCCTTGAGGCCGTCTTCGGTGATCAGGCCGTACGTACGCTCACCGCCCTGGCCCGCGAGGACCTGCGGGAGCGCGTGCGGGAGCTGCTCGCCGAGGAGGCGGACCGGTTCCTCGACCTCCTGGCGACCGTCGAACCGCCCGGGGACACCGCCGACGCCCTCCGCTTGGCCGCCCGCCGCATCCAGGAACACCGCACCGAACTCCCCGGCACCGCCCCGACGGCCGAGCTTCCGGTCCCTGGCGCGGTCGAAGACCGCCCTCTCCCGCCCGGCCCTGGCTCTGGAGAAGGCGCGTCGCCGGACGCGGACCCGCGCCAAGGTGGCGAGGGCCCGGCTCAGGGCGGCGAGGGTCTGCGGGGCGGCGGCGAGGAGCCGACTGGGGGCGGCGGAGGCCGACGGCCGGGTGGTGAAGGGCTGGGTGGTGAAGGGCTGGGCGGTGAAGGGCTGGGCGGCGGGCCCGAAAGACCGGAGCCTGGGGCAGGGGGGCCGGGACCCGGGGCCGGGGAGCGCGGGCCGGGCGGGCGTCCTGAGCGGGGGGAGGGCGCGTGAAGCTGCTGCGCCGCAAGGAGGGGCCGTCGCTCGACTCCCGGCTCGCCGCCCTGATCGAGGCCGCCGACCTGGGCGCGGGACGGCTCCCCGACGAGGCCGTGGCGGCGGCCCGCGAGGTGGCCGGACGCGCGGGGGCACGGCGCGAGCTGTCACTCGACCACACCGTGGTCGCCCTGGCCGGCGCCACGGGCAGCGGCAAGTCCTCGCTGTACAACGCGCTGGCCGGGAAGAAGCTCGCGGACGTCGGCGTCACCAGGCCCACGACCTCGGCCGCCCAGGCCGCCCTGTGGGACGGCGACGGCGCGGGCCCGCTCCTCGACTGGCTGGAGGTGCCGTACCGCCACTCGGCGAGCGAGGCGACCGGGGCGGGCGACCTGGCCGGTCTCGTCCTGCTCGACCTGCCCGACCACGACTCCATCCGCCTGTCGCACCGCCTGGAGGTGGACCGCCTGGTGAGCCAGGTGGACCTGCTGGTGTGGGTGGTGGACCCGCAGAAGTACGCCGACGCCGCGCTGCACGAACGCTACCTGCGTCCGCTGGCCGGGCACCGCGATGTGACGGTGATGGTGCTCAACCAGGTGGACAGGTTGCCTCCGGCCGCCGTCGAGCGCTGTCTCGACGATCTGCGCCGCCTTCTGGAGGGCGACGGGCTGACCGGCGTCCCTGTTCTCGCCGTCTCGGCCACGACCGGGCAGGGCCTCGACGCCCTGCGTACGCTGCTCGCCCAGCGCGTCGCGGACCGCCGCTCGTGGTCGGCCCGCCTGTCGGCCGACCTCACGACCGCCGCCGACCACCTCGCCGCCGGCGAGCCGCCTCCGATCGGCAGCGTCCACCTTGCTCCCGGCGGGCCGTCCGCGACACCCGGTGGCCGGCATGCTCCCGGTCAGCCGCCCGCGATCGCCGCTGGTGGCGGTCCTGGTAAGGACGAGGTGGCCAAGCGGCTGGACGGGGCCGGGCGGGGGCTGACCGGGGCGTTGTGCGCGGCGGCCGGTGTGCCGGTGATCGTGGAGGCCGTGGCGAAGGGGCACCGGCACCGCGCGGTGGTGGCCACCGGGTGGCCGGTGACGAGGTGGCTGCGGAGGTTCAGGCCGGATCCGCTGCGGAGGCTGCGCATCGAGCCGCCACGGGGCAGGCGGGATGGGGACGGCAGGGAGGTCGTCGGGCGTACGTCGGTGCCCGCCGCGTCGGTCGCGCAGCGCGCCCAGGTCGAGACCGCGATCAGGGACGTCGCCGAGGTGGCGGCCGGCGGGCTGCCGGGCCCCTGGGCGGCCGCCGTACGGCAGGCGGCCAGGTCGCGCGCCATCGAGCTGACGGACGCCGTCGACCGGGTCGTGGCCACGACCTCGGCGGGTGCGACCAGGCGGCCACGGTGGTGGCGGGCGGTGAACCTCCTCCAGTGGCTGGTCTTCGCCGCCCTGCTGGCGGGCGCGATCTGGCTGGGCGTGCTGTTCGCGATGGACTATCTGCGTCTGCCGCAGCCGCCGCTCCCGACCGCCGGGCCGGTGCCGTGGCCGACGGTGCTGCTGGTGGGCGGCGCGGTAGCGGGCGTGGTCATCGCGCTGCTGTCACGCCTTGCGGCCTGGGCAGGCGGGCGGCGCAGGGCCCGCCGTACGGCGAAGGCGCTGCGTACGGCCATCGGCCAGGTCGGCCACGAGCTGGTGATCGAGCCCGCCCAGGCGGAACTCGCCACCTACGCCCGCTTCACCGAGGCGCTCGAAGTGGCGCGCGGCTGAGGCACTCAGAGGGGGCGGCGGCGGATGAGGGTGGCGGCGAGGGCGGCGCCGCCCAAGGCGAATGCGGCGGCGGCGAGGAAGGGTGCCGAGGGGCCGACATGCTCGCCCACCGTACCGGCGGCGGCGGATCCCAGCGCGCCGCCGATGCCGAGCGTCGTGGACACCCAGCCGAACGCCTCCGCCTGCGCGGCGGGCGCGTACTCGTCCACCAGCAGCGACGACGTCGTGAGAGACGGGTTGAGCATGAGCCCGCCCGCGAAGAGCATGATCCAGAACACGGCCAGCGCCCCCACCAGGATCAGCGGCGCGAGTACGAGCCCCAGCGCCAGCAGCAGCCCGGCCAGCCGTACGGGGACGGGCAGCCGCCAGACGCGGGCTCCGTAGGCGGCGGCGCCCGCGATGCCGCCCAGCGACAGGGCGGCCACGAGCACTCCGGTGGCGGCGGGTACGTCGCGGGCGGCGGCCAGCGCGGGCACGCCCACCTGCAGCGCCCCGACGACGGCGCCGAGCAGCGTGGTGACGGCCAGCAGCATGAGCATCCGCCGGTCGGCGAACACCCGCCCCCGCTGCCGTATGGCCGTGGTCCTCCCCGTGCGCAGCGCGCGGGCGAAGGCCAGTGTCCCAGCCCCGGCCGCCGCCGCGACCACGCCCAGCGCCATCGACGACGAGGTGACCGCGATCAGCAGCCCGAACGCCAGCGGCCCCATCATCATGGCCAGCTCCTGCACCAGGTAGACGAGGCTGTAGGCGGCGGTGCGCCCCTCGGCGGCCATCCTGGCGCCCCACGCGATGCGCATGCTGACCGAGATCGGCGGCAGCCCCATGCCCGCCGTCCAGGCGAGCACCGGCAGCGGCCACCACGGCAGGCCGTCGCGGGCGCAGGCGAGCAGCGCCAGCAGCGCCGCCACGTGCAGGAGCGCCGTGCCGGCCAGCACCGGCCCGGCGTCGTGCCGGTCCATCAGCCGCCCCTGCACCGGACGTCCCATGCCCGCGCCCACCGAGAACGCCGCCGCCGTCGCCCCCGCGAAGGCCAGCGACCCGGTGGCGTGCTGCGTCACGAGCACGATGCCGACGGGCGCCACCTGCTGGGTGAGCTGGGCGAGGAACCCGAGCACGGCCTGCGCCGCGACGCCGGGCAGGCCGAGCAGCCTCCGGTAGGGGAGACCGCCCGGCCCGTCGCGCGTCATGCGCCGCAGGCTACCTGGCGAAGATCACACGATCGGGCAGCCGTACGCCCGCAGCGACTTCTCATTCAGGAAGGTGATCTTCTCCTGGGGCATCGGGTCCTTCGAGACCGACAGGAAAGCCACGCCGGGTTCGGTGAGCGCGCCGCCGTCGACGTGCCAGTCGCCGGGCACCGATTCGAGCCTGGCGGTGCCGTCGTCCCTGCCGACGAGGGTGGAGTCGAAGTATTCGTTGACCCGCACCCCGCGCTCCTTCAGCATGGCCAGCACGTCGCTGACCCTCTTGTTGAGGTAGCGCACACAGTGCATCGGCTCGCCCTTGGCGTTGAACTCGGTGATGCTCTCATACTTCTCGCCGGGCTGTGCCTGGCGGAACACGTCGATCGTGGCGGTGCCGGAGAAGTCCTTGGGGATCTTGACGCCGACGGCGCAGCCGCTCTGGTTGTGGCAAGGGCCCGGCGGGAGGATGCTCTTGATCTCCTTGATGTACGTGTAGTCGGGCCGTACGGGGCGGATCAGGCGTTCGTAGGCGGCGGTCGCGGGCCGGACGCGGAGCGTGATGTCGAGGCCGACCCTGCGCAGCTCCTGCTCGTACACCTTAGGGTTGGCGTACAGGTCCTTGATCTCGATGACGTAGTAGCCGCCCTCCTGCTTGATGCTGAGCGCGGAGGCGGGCTGGGCGGGGAAGACCCAGGCGGTGGCGGCCACGGCGCCGGCGGCGAGCAGCGCGCCGGCGGGGAGCGCCACGCGCAGGCCCAGGCGCTTGCGGGACTTCGCGGGGGCGGGGGCGGGCGAGGCGGCGATGATCTGGTGCATCAGGTCGCGGGCGCCCTCGCTGACGGAGGTGACGGCGGGGGCGGCGAACCGGGAGACGACGTCGTCGATGTCCTGCTTGGTCATGGTCAGTGTCCCTTCGCTAGGGAGACGGCACGGCTGCCGTAGGCGGCGATGTGGGGTCGAGGGCGGCCAGCTCTTTGGCCAGCCGCTTGCGTGCGCGGTGCAGCCGGATGCGGGCGGCGCCGCGCGAGCAGCCGAGCACCTTGGCGATCTCGGGTCCGCTGAGTCCTTCCCAGGCGACCAGCGAGAGCAGTTCCCTGTCGTCGTCGCTGAGTCGCTGAAACGCCTGGTATGCCGGGTCGTGCGTCCTGTCGGGCACGGCCCAGGAGGCGGCCTCCTCGCGGAGCCTGGCGGCCAGGGCGGTCCTGCGCTCCTCGGCGCGGAAGTGGTTGGCGAGCACCCGCCTGGCGACGCCGTACAGCCAGAGTCTGGCCTCCTCCTCGCGCCGGGGATGTCGTCGAGCCGTCGCCAGGCCGTGGTGAAGGTCTCGGCGATCACGTCGGCGATGTCGTCCGGGGACGCGCGCCGCCTGACATATGTGGCGATGGCGGGATAGTCGCCACATAAAGCTCCTCGAAGCGTTGCTCGGGCTCAGGTGGGCCCATGGAGTGGTCCTTCCGATCGGCGAACACACCCGAGGAGATGTCCGGATATGACAGGAGTGTTTCAGCCCGTTCCGAGCGATCCGGCCACCTCGCGGAGCGCGGCGAGGAGCGGGCGCAGCAGGGGATGGGCGTCGGAGCCCCGGCGTACGGCGGCGAAGACGCGGCGTTCGGGACCCGGCGTGTGGCGCACCACGACCCCGCGCAGCGCCATGTCGCGCAGCGCGAGCCGGGGGACGAGCGCCACCCCGGCACCGGCGCCGACCAGGGCGACCACGGCGCGGAAGTCGTCGGAGCAGTGGACGAGGTCGGGCGTGAAACCGGCCTGCTGGCAGGCGAACGTGATCACGTCGTGCACCGGGTTGCCCGGGTAGGGGCCGATCCAGGTCTCGCGGGCCAGCGACACCAGCGTCGCGGAACCGGCCAGCGGATGATCGCGGGGGAGCACCAGGTCGAACGGCTCGGCGTACAGGGGATGGCGCGACAGGCGGCGGTCGGCGGCGTCGGGCGCGCCGCGGTACTCCACCGCGATGGCCAGGTCGGCGCGCTCGTCGAGCAGCATGGCCAGGCCCTGGTCGCCCTCGGCGTCGAGGACGCGGACGCGCACGCCGGGCGCGGTGGTGCGCAGCGCGGTGATCGCGGGGGAGAGCACGGCGCTGATCGCGGTGGCGAAGCAGGTCACGGTGACCTCGCCGGCCTCGCCCGTCGTGTACGCCGCCACCTCCGCCTCGGCGCGTTCGAGCTGGGCGAGCACCTCGTTGGCATGGGCCAGCATGATCTTGCCGACAGCGGTGAGGTGCACGCCGCGCCCGTCGCGATTGAGCAGGCGGTGGCCCACCTCGTGCTCCAGCGCGGCCAGTTGCTGGGACACGGCGGAGGGCGTCAGGTGCAGCGCGGCCGCCGCGGCGGTGACCGTGCCGTGGTCGGCCACCGCCCGCAGCGTACGCAGCCGCCGCGTGTCAATCACGCAGCGAGAATACGCTGCTCAGCCGCTCCCGCGGCCCCGGCCCCACCCTGTTCTGGGTTCTGGCGGGCTGAGGGCCGGGCGGGCCCGGAGCCGAGGCGCGGAGTCCCCAGGCGCGGAGCCCCGAGGCGCGGTGGTCAGGCGGCGCGGGCCTGGGTGAACGCCTCGATCGCGCGGTCCACGTCCTCGGGCGAGTGGGCGGCCGAGAGCTGCACGCGGATGCGCGCCTGCCCGTGCGGGACGACGGGGTAGGAGAAGCCGATCACGTAGATGCCCAGGTCGAGCAGGCGCTCGGCCATCGCGGCGGCCTCGGCGGCGTCGCCGATCATGACGGGCACGATCGGGTGGTCGCCCGGCAGGATGTCGAACCCGGCCTTCGTCATCCCCTCGCGGAAGCGCACGGTGTTGGCGCGCAGCCGTTCACGGGCCTCGCTGGTGGTCTCCAGCAGGTCGAGGATGCGCAGCGACGCCGATGCGATGACGGGCGCGAGCGAGTTGGAGAACAGGTACGGGCGGGAGCGCTGCCGCAGCAGCTCGCAGATCTCCTTGCGGGCCGAGACGTAGCCGCCGCTGGCCCCGCCGAGCGCCTTGCCCAGGGTGCCGGTGATGATGTCGATCCGGTCGGTCACGCCGTGCAGCTCCGGCGTGCCGCGCCCGGTGGGGCCGACGAAGCCGACCGCGTGGGAGTCGTCGACCATGACCATGGCGTCGTACCGGTCGGCCAGGTCGCAGATCTCGCGCAGCGGCGCGACGTAGCCGTCCATGGAGAACACGCCGTCGGTCACGATGAGCCGCCGCCGCGCGTCCGACGCCTCCTTCAGCCGCGACTCCAGCTCGGCCATGTCACGGTTGGCGTAGCGCAGGCGCTTGGCCTTGGACAGGCGGATGCCGTCGATGATGCTGGCGTGGTTGAGCGCGTCGGAGATCACCGCGTCCTGGGCGTCGAGCAGGGTCTCGAACACGCCGCCGTTGGCGTCGAAGCAGGAGCTGTACAGGACGGTGTCCTCCATGCCGAGGAAGTCGGACAGGCGGGACTCCAGCTCCTTGTGCACCTCCTGGGTGCCGCAGATGAACCGCACGGAGGCCATGCCGAACCCCCAACGGTCGAGCGCCTGCTTGGCCGCCTCGATCACCCGGGGGTCGTCGGCCAGGCCCAGGTAGTTGTTGGCGCAGAAGTTGAGCACCTCGCGCCCGGCCACGCTCACCTGGGAGCTCTGCGGGGTGGAGATGACGTGCTCGGGCTTGAGCAGCCCGGCCTCGGTGATCTCGTCGAGCGTCGCACGCAGCTGCTCGCGCACGTTGGTGAACATCAAGCGCTCCTGTTCATGGTCGATGACGCTGCGGTCTCCGTCGGCTCGTGGCCCGTGCTCACGGCTCACTCGCTCCAGTCGAGGATGACCTTGCCCGTACGGCCGCTCGCCGCCGTGTCGAAGGCGGCGTCGAAGTCCCGGTACGAGAACCGGTCGGTGATCACCGGGGTGAGGTCGAGGCCCTTCTCCAGCAGGACCGACATGTTGTACCAGGTCTCGTACATCTCACGGCCGTAGACGCCCTTGATGGTGAGCATGGAGGTGACGACCGTCGACCAGTCGATGGCGAACTCCTCGGCGGGCAGCCCCAGCATGGCGATCTTGCCGCCGTGGGTCATGCCGGCGATCATGTCGCGCAGGGCCACCGGGTTGCCGGACATCTCCAGCCCGACGTCGAAGCCCTCGCGCAGGTGGAGCTGGCGCATGCCCTCGGCGATGGAGGAGCGGGCGACGTTCACGGCGAGCGTGACGCCGAGCTTGCCGGCCAGGTCGAGCCGCTCGTCGCTGACGTCGGTGATCATCACGTTGCGCGCGCCCACGTGGGTGGCGACGGCGGCCGCCATGAGGCCGATCGGGCCCGCGCCGGTGATCAGCACGTCCTCGCCGACCAGGGGGAACGACAGCGCGGTGTGCACGGCGTTGCCGAAGGGGTCGAAGATGGCGGCGACGTCGGGGTGCACGGGGTTGCGGTGGACCCACACGTTGGTGGCGGGCAGCGTGACGTACTCGGCGAAGGCGCCGTCCCTGTTGACGCCGAGCCCGATAGTGTTGCGGCACAGGTGGCGGCGTCCCGCCATGCAGTTGCGGCACTTGCCGCAGACGATGTGGCCCTCGCCGCTGACCAGGTCGCCGACCGCGATGTCCTCGACGCCGGGCGCGACCTCGACGACCTCGCCGCTGAACTCGTGGCCCACGATGAGCGGGAGCTCCAGCGTGTGGCGCGCCCAATCGTCAAATTTCCGGATATGCAGATCCGTGCCGCAGATCCCGGTACGCAGCACCCGGATCTTCACCTCGCCGGGACCGACCTCCGGCTCGGGCACGTCCACCAGCCACAGGCCAGGCTCGGCCTGGTTCTTGACCAGCGCTTTCATGACGTCGCTCCCCCTGTCACAACCTACTGACGAGACCCCGGCCCGTCACCCCGCCGCCCCGCAGGGCGGGCGAGCCGCCGGATGTGACTCGTCGGAACGCACTGTGCCGCTTCGGCTCGGGACGTGTCCATCGAGGAGTTCTTAAGTGCCCCCACAGCTCCGCTTCACGCGGCCCCACGCCAGGCGGATCTGCCCCCCATATCCCCTCGCGCAAAGTCGGCCCGCTTCACGCGGCCCTTATGGCAGCCGGGCCGGCTTCCACGACTGGGGCCCGCAGACGGACCCGTTTCGCGCTGAGGGTGGCAGAATTAGGCAACCGACTTGGCATAAACGGAGGGGAGGCCGGATGACCCGGCGAAGCGGCGACGCCTCCCTCCTGGGGAGGCCGCGATGACCCGGCGAAGCGGTGACGCCTCCCTCCTGGGGAGGCCGCGATGACCCGGCGAAGCGGCGACGCCTCTCTCCTGCGCAGGCTCAACTCGGCGGCGATCCTGCGCGTCCTGCGCGAGAGCGGACCGTCCACCGTGTCCGAGCTGGCGGGCGCGGCCCGGGTGTCCCGCCCCACGGCCGAGGTCATCGTGGACGAGCTGGTCGCGGGCGGCTGGGCCGAGGAGTGCGGTGACGAGCCCGCCGACCGCAGGCGGGGCCGCCCGGCGCGCCGCTTCAGGTTCCGGGCCGCTGCCGGTCACGTGGCAGGCGTGGGCGTCGGCTCGTCCTGGCTGCGCGCGATGGTGAGCGACCTCGACGGCACGGTGGTGGCCGCGCATCGCGTACGCCACCACGCCTCGATGCCCGCGGCCGACCGGCTCGACGCCATCGCGGAGCTGGTCGAGACGGTGGCGGCGCGGGCCGGGCTGCCGGTGTCGGGCCTTGCGGCGGTGTGCGCCGGCACGACGGGCACGGTCGACGGCTCGGGGCGGGTGGTCAAGAGCGTCGCGCTGGCCGGGTGGACGGGGCTCGACCTGCGCGGCGAGCTGGCCCGCAGGCTGCCCGCCCCCGTGCTGGTCGAGAACGACATGCGCCTCGCGGTGCTGGCCGAGCACTGGCGCGGGCGGGCGCGCGGCCACGACGACGTGGTCTACCTGTTCACCGGCAGCAGGCTCGGTCTGGGCCTGCTCATCGGCGGCCGGCCGCACCGGGGCGCGCACACGGCGTCGGGCGAGATCGGCCGCCGATCCGGCGATCACTGGCTGGCGCACCGGCACGTCGTCGACTACGCGCTCGCCGCCGAGCCGGGGGAGATGCGCTCGCAGCGCGAGGCCGCCGAGTTCGCGATCGAGCGGGCGCGGGCCGGGGACGAGAAGGCCGTCGCCGCCGTCCGCGCGTTCGCCCGCCACCTCGGCGACGGCCTGCTCACCGTGGTCAGCCCGCTCGATCCGGAGCTGGTGGTGATCGGCGGCGTCCTGGCCGAGGCCGGTGACCTGCTGCTCGGGCCGATCGCGGAGCGTTTCGCGGACGTCTGCCTCTATCCGCCGCCGGTGGTGGCCTCGACGCTGGGCCGCGAGTGCGTCGTGCTGGGCGCGATCAGATGGGCCCTCGACCACGCCGAACGTGACCTTTTTACGCTGCCCGCTTGACTGATCCGCTGCGCGCTCGTGCGCGATTCCCCGGTGTCTTGACCTGCTTCGGAAAAGCGTGCCAGATTTAGGCAACCAACTTACGTAATGCATGGGCTGCCCCGGCCCCAGGGCATCGCCGGCTCGGAGCGACCGCGGGAAGGACATCAGTGGAAGATCTGCGCATCGGAGTCATCGGGCTCGGCCTGCGGACCAGCATCGCCCTGGCCGCCGACCGGCCGGGCAAGGGCGCCGTGGTGGCCGCCCTGTGCGACCTCGATCCCGCCGTGCTCAAGCGGCAATCGGCGAAGTTCCCTTCGGCCGGCTTCCTCACCCGGGACCACCGCGAGCTGCTCGACCGGCCCGACATCGACGCCGTCATCGTCAACACCCCCGACGACACGCACGAGGCGCTGGCCATCGACGCGCTGCGCGCCGGCAAGACCGTCTACCTGGAAAAGCCGATGGCCATCACCATCGACGGCTGCGACGCCATCCTGCGCACCGCGCGCGAGAGCGGCACCCGCCTGTACGTCGGGCACAACATGCGCCACATGGGCGTCGTCCGGCTGATGCGCGACATCATCGCCAAGGGCGTCATCGGCGAGCCCAAGACCGTCTGGGTACGTCACTTCGTCGGCTACGGCACCGAGTTCTACTACAAGGACTGGCACGCCGACCGCACCCGTACGACGGGGCTGCTGCTGCAGAAGGCCACCCACGACATCGACGTCGTCCACTGGCTGGCCGGCGGCTACACCACCAGGGTCAACGCGCTCGGTGACCTGCTGCTCCACGGCGACCTGCCGCGCCGCGCCCCCGGCACGCCCCGGCCGGACGACTGGCTGATGGAGAACGACTGGCCGCCCACCGCGCGCAAGGACCTCAACCCCGTCGTGGACGTCGAGGACGTCTCCGTCATGAACATGCGGCTCGACAACGGCGTCATCGCCGCCTACCAGCAGTGCCACTTCACGCCCGACTACGTGCGCAACTACACGGTCATCGGCTCCGAAGGCCGGCTGGAGAACTTCGGCGACGGGCCGGGGGCCACGGTCAAGGTGTGGAACACCGGGCCCACGCAGTATCGGGAGGACTGCGACATCGCGTACAAGGTGCCCGACGCGCAGGGCACGCACGGTGGCGCGGACGTGCAGATCATGTCGGAGTTCGTGTGGTTCGCCAGGGAGGGCGGGGTGACCGACACCTCGCCGGTGGCGGCCAGGATGAGCGTCGCGGCCGGCTACCTCGCCACGCGCTCGCTGCGCGACGGCGGCCGGCCGTACGACGTGCCGCCGCTGGACGCCGACCTCGCGGCCTACTTCGACCGGGGCCAGCAAGAAGCCGCCTGACGTCTTCACCTCGGGAGGGGACCGAGCGGCCGGCCCTGAGGCGGCCCGTCCCGCGAGGCCTGACGCCGTCACGCGCGGGGGAGCGAGCGGCCGGCCAGCCCTGCTCAAGGCCGCCCGCCGCGCGAGGCCGGCAGGAAGCCGCCTGACGCCGCCCCTGCCCGGTGGGCGGCGTCGCGCGTGTTCAGCTCGCCCGGCCTCGGCGGGCGGCGTCGTGAGGCCCCAGCGGTGCTCGGCCTCAGTGGCGTTCGGCCTCGGTGGGCTGCTTGTCGAGGTCGCCCAACGGCGACGGCTCCGGAACGGCCTGGGTGAGCTGGCGCGGGCCGGTGGAGTCGCCCTCCTGGGCGTCGGCGACCGCCTCGGCCGCCGCCTCCGCCGCCTTGGCGACCTCCTCGTCCGCGGCGGAGGTCTCGGGCAGGTCCTCCCTGGCCGCGGTACGGGGCAGCGCCTCGGTGAACGCCTTGGACACGCCCTGCAGCGCGGAGGTGACCTCGCTGGGGATCACCCAGAACGTGTTGCCGCTGCCCTGGGCGAGCTGCGGCAGCACCTGGAGGTACTGGTAGGCGAGCAGCTTGGGGTCGGGGTCGTTGCGGTGCACGGCCTGGAAGACCTGGTCGATGGCCCGCGACTGGCCTTCGGCCTCCAGGATCGCGGCGGTGCGCTGGCCCTCGGCCCGCAGGATGCGGCTCTGCTTGTCACCCTCGGCGGTGAGGATCTGCGACTGCCGCTGGCCTTCTGCGGTGAGGATGGCGGCCCGCTTGTCGCGCTCGGCCCGCATCTGCTTCTCCATCGCGTCCTTGATGGTCTTGGGCGGGTCGATGGCCTTGATCTCGACGCGGTTGACGCGGATGCCCCACTTGCCGGTGGCCTCGTCGAGCACGCCGCGGAGCTGGCTGTTGATGGTGTCGCGGGAGGTGAGGGTCTTCTCCAGGTCCATCGAGCCGACGACGTTGCGCAGCGTGGTGACCGTGAGCTGCTCGACCGCCTGGATGTAGTTGGCGATCTCGTACGCCGCCGCCCGCGGGTCGGTGACCTGGAAGTAGAGCACGGTGTCGATCTCGACGACGAGGTTGTCCTCGGTGATGACCGGCTGGGGGCGGAAGGACACGACCTGCTCACGCAGGTCGATCATGGGGTAGACGCGGTCGATGTACGGGATGACGAAGTTCAAACCGGGTTTGAGCGTGCGGTGGTAGCGGCCGAGCCGCTCGACGTTGCGCGCCCGGGCCTGCGGGACGATCCGCACCGCTTTCAGCAGCGTGATCACCGCGAACAGGATGACGAACACTCCGACCAGCAACAGCGGGTCCATGGATCACTCCCGGGGATATACGAGGGCTGTCGCCCCTTCGATCTCGATGACGTCGACGGTCGCCCCGGTAGGGATCACCAGGGTTTCGTCATAGGCGCGCGCCGACCACTCCTCGCCCCCGATGCGCACGCGACCGCCTCTGCCCGTCACCTCGGAGACGACGTAGGCGGGCTTGCCTACGAGCGCTTCCACGCCGAACCGTGGCAATTGCGGTTGTTTGACATGGCGCATCGCGATAGGTCTGAGCACCAGCAAACCGGCGGTGGACGTCAGGGCGAAGAACAGTAACTGCAGAGGAACGGGCAGTCCGATGGCCGCGGTCGCGGCGGTGAGCAGAGCGGCGACGCCGAGCAGACCGAGGGACGCCGTCAAAGTAAAGATTTCGGCCACACCGAGGACGATCGCGAGGATTACCCAGATGACCCATTCGTCCATGTCGGCCCTCCTTTAAGGTATAACGGGCCTGCGCTCTTATCTGGTTCCCTCAATCTCCACCGTAATCCTGATTTCAACCCCTCGGCACCACACCGCGCACGGCCACGGTTCTCGGCAGCGCGCTTCCCTGCCGCCATTTCTCCCACGGCAGTTGCCAATAGCCCCACCCGTTGTGCCATTCGAGCGGGCGGTCGGTGCCCGTGATGAGCACGGGGTCGCCGCGCAGTGAGGTCTCGTAGAACCAGGCCGCCTGGTCGGGGCGGGCGTTGACGCATCCGTGACTGACATTGACCCTGCCCTGGGCCCAGACATTGTCCTTGGCGTGCACGTATTCGCCGCTGTCGGAGATGCGTACGGCGTGGTCGATCATCAGGTCGTAATAACCGGGGTCGCCTTTTTCCCTGCCCGGAGAGATCATCCGGACCGGATGGCCCTTGTCCATGGTCAAATGCCATCCGCTGGTCGTGGTGTATTCGACGGTGGTGGCCATACCGGCGCTGATGGCCATGCGCTGGGCCACCTTTCCGTCGCGGTAGACGACCATCTGGTGGGTCCTGGTGTCGATCGTGCTGGTCTGCTTGCGGCCCACGGTGAAGGCGAACGTGGTGTCGGTGCCGCCGTAGAGTCCGTCGCCGGCGCGCACGCCGGCCAGGTGTGCGGTGACCGTGACCTGCTGCCGCGGCGTCCAGAAGCGGCGAGGGCGGTAGACGACCCTGGTGTCGTCGAGCCAGCGCCAGGCGCCCTCGACGGGGGCGGCGGCGCGCACTTCGAGCGCCTCCTCGACGGCGGCGCGGTCGCGGACCGGGGTGTCGAACTCGAGGATGATCGGCATGCCGACGCCGACCGTCTCGCCGGGCAGCGGCGTGGTGCGGGCCACGTGGAACGTGCTGGAGACCGCGCGCGTGCGGATGCGGCCCATGGCGACCGTGGCGGGCGCGCCCTCGCGGGTGGCGGTGGCGGTGACCGTGTATTCGGTGGCGGGCTTGAGCGTCCAGCTCGTACGCCACGTCGTACGCGAGGCGTCGAGCCGCCCGGGCACCGGCTCGCCGTCCTGGTAGACGAGCACCTGGCTGAGCGTGCCGCCCTGGGCCCTGACGATGAGCCCCCGATCGGGCCTGGCACGCTTGCTGTCGAACGGCGGCCAGACCCGCACGACGGGCGGCGCGGCCGGGGCCTGCGCCGTGACGGACGAACACCCGCAGACCAGGAGGAAGGCGACACAGAACATCGCGACACGACGCATGTGACTCCTGCTTTCCGAGGGAGAGGGAGATCCCAGGGTAGCGGTGCGTCACGATGTAAGCACGTCGAGTTACTTATCCGACGGTTCCGGAAACCTCCCCCAAGGTCAGGTCGCCGGCCGTGGCCCGGATCGTGACCGTGTCGCCGTCTTCGAGGAACGTGCGGGTCTCACCCCCGGCCAGCTTGATCGGGTCGGCCCCGTTCCAGGTCAGCTCCATGAGGGAGCCGCGCTGATCGCGCTCGGGCCCGGAGATCGTGCCGCTGGCGAACAGGTCGCCGGTGCGCAGCGAGGCGCCGTTCACCGTCATGTGGGCGAGCATCTGGTCGGGCGTCCAGTACATGCCGGAATAGGGCGGACGGGAGATCACCTCGCCGTTCAGCAGCACCTCAAGGGTGATGTCGAGCCCCCAGTCGCCCTGCCGCCGCAGGTACGCGGCGGGCTCGGGGTCCTGCGCCCGCCCGGGTACGCGCGGCAGCGCCTCGAGCGGCGTCACCCAGGGCGAGATCGACGTGGCGAACGACTTGCCGAGGAACGGCCCGAGCGGCACGTACTCCCAGGCCTGGATGTCGCGCGCGCTCCAGTCGTTGACCAGCGTCACCCCGAACACGTGCTCTTCGAGCGGCCCCGCCGGCTCGCCGGGCTCGGTCGGCACGCCGACCACGAACCCCAGCTCCGCCTCGATGTCGAGCTTCCTGCACGGCCCGAACGCGCCGGGCCCGAGCTGCCCGCTCGGCCGCCTGACCGGCGTGCCGGAGACCACGACCGTGCCCGCCCTGCCGTGGTAGCCGACGGGCAGGTGCCGCCAGTTGGGCTGCAGCGGCTCGGTGCCGGGGCGCAGGATCTGGCCGAGCGCGCTCGCGTGCTCCAGCGAGGCGTAGAAGTCGACGTAGTCGGCCACCTCGAACGGCATGTGCAGGCGCACCTGGTCGAGCGGGATCAGGTGGTCCTCGATGACCGCCAGGTCGGTGGTGAGCTTGTTGCGGATCAGCTCTCTGGTGGCGTGCCAGGCCGCGCGCCCCCTTGCCATGAACGGGTTGAGCGAAGGCGCGGCGAAGATCTCGTCGTGCAGCGCGGGCGCCAGGTCGAGCACCCTGTCGCCGTACCTGACGCCGACCCTGGGCCGCTCCCCGGGACAGGAGAAGACCCCGTACGGCAGGTTGTCGACACCCCAGCTCACCGGGTGCCCTCCTCGATGAGTCCGAGCGCGCGCAGGTCGTCGAGCGGCGCGGTGGTGTTGCACGAGCCGTAGCTGACCAGCAGCCGCCGGGCGCGCTCTGCGGTCCCGTCGGACACGGCGCGGGCCATGTGCACGAGGCGGGGCACGTCGGTCATGCGCAGGACGTGCGTCGGGTCGCGTCCCTCGACGGCCTCGCAGACCGCGAGCAGCAGGTTGAGGAAGCCGTGGCGGTCGACGCCGAGCGAGGGGTCGAAGTGGCGTACGGCGTGGTGCAGCCCGGCCGTCGCCTTGAACGGGATGCCGGTGTCCGCGCATGACTTGATGAACTGCGCGAGGTGCTCGACCGGCGGGAACTCCTCGGCCGACGCACCGCCGCAGCGCACCTTCAGCCCGGTGCCCGGCGGCACGTCGCCGGCCGTCTTGTGTGCGGGCACCTCGGCGAACAGCCGCACGCCCGGAGGCAGGCCGAGCCGCCCGGCCAGCTCTTCGACCGTGCTGTCCGGCGGCAGCCTCGTCTCGACGTAGTCCACCGGCAGGTCGCCGAAGTCGGGCAGCTCGTCGGTGTCGGCGATGAGCCCGATGCGACGCGGCCGGTAGTCGGAGCCGCGCAGCCGGTCGAGCCGGCTCGCCGGGCAGAGGAAGCGGTGGGTGAGCACCTCGTTGCCGTGCTCCAGGTCGCGCCGGTTGCGGGCCAGCGCCTCGGTCATGTGCAGGGACGACGGCGGGAACAGTCCTGCGTCGTCGACGAGTGCGGCGTAAAGCTTCATCGTGCCCACGTCCAGGCATAGTTGGGATCCTCGCAGGACAGCGCGCCCTGCCCGAGGTCCAGCGGGCGGAAGGTGTCGACCATGACGGCCATCTCGCTCGTCGCGGTCACACCCCGTGCGACGGCGTCGATCACCGCCTCGACCGCGCCGGGCTGCGGCCCGTGGGTGAACCCGGCGGGGTGCAGCGAGATGGAGCCGACGTCGATGCCGGAGCCCGCCCGCGCGGAGTAGTCGCCGCCCACGTAGAACATGAACTCGTCGGAGTCCACGTTGTGGTGGTTGTACGGGATCGGCACCGCCTCGGGGTGGTAGTCGAGCGGCCGGGGACAGAACGAGCAGACCACGAAGCCGGGCCCCTCGAACGTCTGGTGCACGGGCGGCGGCGCGTGCGTCTTCTTCACGATCGGCTCGAAGTCGTTGATGTTGAACGCGTACGGGTAGAGGCAGCCGTCCCAGCCGACCACGTCGAACGGATGGTGGCGGTAGACGAGCCGGCTCAGCCCGCCGCGCGTGCGCACCAGCACCGGCACCTCCTCGCCCGAGACGATGTACGGCTCGGTGGGCGCGCGCAGGTCCCGCTCGCAGTAGGGGGCGTGTTCGAGGAACTGGCCGTACTGCGACAGGTAGCGCTTGGGCGGCCTGATGTGCCCGGACGCCTCGATGGCCAGCACGTTGACCTGGCCGTCGGGGACCCAGCGGTGGATGGTCCCGGTCGGGACGATCACGTAGTCGCCCTCGCCGGCCTCGATGACGCCGTACGTGGACTCGAAGCGCACCCGCCCGCGCTGCACGTAGACGCACTCGTCGCCCATGGAGTTGCGGTAGAGCTCGCTCGGCTGGTCGCTGGTGGCGTACGACAGCCGGACGTCGGCGTTGCCCGCCAGCACCATGCGGCCCGTGACGAGGTCGCCTGCGCTGGCGAGCTCCTGGGTGCGGAAGTGGCGGGGCGAGAGCGGCAGGTTGGGCCGCAGCGTGGTCTCCACGGACGGGGTGACGGCCTCGGCCTTGACGATGGCCGTCGGCAGGTGGCGGTGGTAGAGCAGCGAGGAGTCGGACGAGAAGCCCTCCTCGCCCATCAGCTCTTCGGCGTAGAGGCCGCCGTCCGGACGCCTGAACTGCACGTGTCGCTTTCGCGGCACCTCTCCCACGACGCGGTAGTACGGCATCCACCCTCCACACATGTCCGTTTATCGGACGGCAGTGTCCTTTATGTGGAACAACCGTCCGTCATCGGCCGGGAGATGTCAACCGAGCCCGGCGGTCAGCTCCGCGGCCAGCTCGGCTGCTGCCGCCACCACGCGCGGCCCCGTGGACTCCCCCAAGGGCCCGAACGTCACCACGCCGACCGACGCCTCCAGCCACGGCAACCCGGTGACGGGCGCGGCGACGCCACGTGCCCCTTCCTGCAACTGCCCCTCCGTGACGAAGTAATCGCGGTGGTCGTGCCGGCCGTCGCGCAGCGCCAGGATCGCCCGCCCCGCCGCGCCTTTGGTGAGCGGATGGCGCGAACCCTCGCGGTAGGCCACGTGCATGTCGGTCCACGACGGCTCGACCACCGCCACGGCCAGCCCGTCGTCGCCCTCGGCCACCGTCAGGTGCGCGGTCGCGCCCACCTCCTCGGCCAGCCGCCGCAGCGTCGGCGTGGCCGCCGCGCGCAGCAGCGGCTGCACGGCCTGGGCCAGCGCGAGCACCCCGAACCCGAGGTGCACCCGCCCCTCGGCGTCCCTGCGTACGAAGCCCTCGGCCAGCAGCGTCGTCAGCAGCCGGTAGACCACGGGCCTGCTCAGCGACAGCTCGCCGCTCAGCTCGGTCGGCGTGCGCCCGCCCTTGCCGTCGGCGAGCAGGCGCAGCAGGCGGAGCCCGCGTTCGAGGGTCTGAGCGGATTCTGCGGCCATGCGACCGATTATCCAGCCGGCCGCAGGTCGTGGTGACGCTGCGCTGCTGGAGGGGTACGTAAGGGCAGGGGACGAGCCGGGGGGTTGAAAGATGCGCTTTGGGTGGGTTCTGTTGCTCGCCGGGCTGGCGGTGTGCGCGTTGTCGCCTGCCGTGCCGCCGCTCACCGCGAGCCTCGTCCACCAGGCCTCGCTCGCCACCCCCCAAAGCGACAGCCTGGTCGAGGACACCTTCTACGTCACCCAGGGCATCGAGGTCAGCCAGCGGCTGCTGCCCAGGGACAAGGGCGTCACGTTCACGCCCGCCTACCTCGCCTCCGGGCTGCGCGTCGACGGCGAAGGCCGCCTCTACGGCAGGCCCGAGCATCCCGGCACCTACAGCGCCCCCGTACGCGTCTGCTCGGCAGGCTCGTGCAAGGAGCAGGAGCTGACGCTGGTGGTGCTGTCGTACGAGCCGTGGGAGCCGCGCGAGCTGACCTTCCCAGGACGGGTCGGCACGCCGCTCGACGGCGAGATCGGCATCAACGGCGGCCCGAGCGGCGTGATGCCCACGTTCACCGTCACCGACCACGACAAGGTGCCCGCCGGGGTCAGCATCGGCCCCGACGGCCACGTGGGCGGCGTCCCGGTCAAGCCCGGCATCTCCGAGGTGCCGGTGCGCATCTGCGTGGCCGGCAACTGCGCGGGCGTGGTCGTCCGGCTCATCGTCGTCTGATAGCTGTCCGACCGCTGTTCCGACCGCTGTTCCGACCGCTGTTCTGATCGCTGTCCTGATCGCTCTTGCGGCGGCCCGGTTTTGTGGTCACCGTGGAGGCATGAAATCGGTCATTGTGGTTGGAGCCGGTATTTGGGGGACGTCTTTGGCGTTGCGGCTGGCCGAAACCGGCTGGCAGGTGACGCTGGTCGAGCAGCACAAACCAGGACACGTACGGCAGTCCAGCGCGGGTGAGACCCGGCTGCTGCGCTGCTCGCACGGGTCCGACGACTGGTACGCCCGCCTCGCATGGCAGGCCAGGGAGGGCTGGCTGCGGCTGAGCGAGCGCGCGGGCGAGGAGCTGTACATCGAGGCGGGCATGGTGTGGTTCGCCAGGACGCCCGACGGGTGGGAGCACGCCAGCGCCCAAGTACTGAAAAATTTGGACATCGGGTGTGAGGTGCTGGACCCGAGCGACGGCGGCCGCTTCTTCCCCGAGTTCCGCGGCGACGACCTCAGCTTCCTGCTCTGGGAGCCCAGCGCCGGCGTGCTGCGGGCCAGGCGGGCCACCCAGGTCACCGCCGCGCTCGCCAAGGACGCGGGCGTGCGGCTGGTCAGAGGCAGGGCGACGCCGGTCCCCGGCGACGGTACGCGGTACCGGAGCGCGGTCGAGATCGACGGCGAGACGCACCACGCCGACCGGGTGGTCTGGGCGTGCGGCGCGTGGCTGCCCAGGCTCTTCGACGGCCTGCCGATCACCGTGACCAAGCAGGACACCCTGCACTTCGCCGTCCCGTCCGCGTGGTCGCTGCCCGAGACGCCGGCCTGGGTGGACCACGGCGCGTCCGCCTACGGCCACGGCGACGTGGACGGGACCGGTATGAAGGCCACGTCCGACGCCGAGGGGCCGCCGTACGAGCCCGAGCACGGCTCGCGCGCCGTGGACCCTGACAGCGTCGAGCAGGCGCGCGGCTACCTGCGCCGCCGCTTCCCCGGCCTCGCCGACGCGCCGGTGTTGTTCAGCCAGGTCTGCCAGTACGCGCTGACGCCCGACGCCGAGTGGCTGCTGACCGAGATCTCGCCCGGCGTGTGGGTGCTGGGCGGCGACTCCGGGCACGGCTTCAAGCACGGCCCCGCCTGGGCCGGTTACGTGGCGGGCGTGCTCGACGGCGCGTACGAGCCGGAACCGCGCTTCGGCGACCACCCGCGCACCCCCAGCCGGGGCCTGCGCACCAGCGGTCAGACCTGGTAGCTCACAGCGGGCTCGCGTCGGGCTGTGCGGCGGCGCGCGGCTCCGGCCGGGGCGCGCGCAGGTTGCGCACGCCGGGGGAGAGCAGCGCGGCCAGCGTGGAGATCACGATGATGGCCGCGCAGCCGAGCAGCGACTCCCTGGTGCCGATGAACGTCGCCGCCGGCCCGGCAAGCAGCAGCCCGACGGGGCCGAACATCAGCGAGCCGAGCACGTCGTACGAGCTGACCCGCGACAGTGACTCGGGCGGCACCTCGCGCTGCATCGTGGTCTGCCAGAGCACGCCGAAGACGTCGAAGCAGACGCCGAGCACGAACGCCGAGCCCACGATCGCCCAGAGCGGCGCGCCGACCCCGAGCACCACGTACGGCAGCGCGGGCGGCAGGCACAGCAGCACCGCGACCAGGATGGGCCTGCGCGGGCGCAGCCGCAGCGACACCAGCACCCCGGCGATCGTCCCCACGGCTTCGCCGGTGAGGAACGCCGACCAGGCGGCGGGCCCGCCGAGCGACTCCTTGGCCATCAGCGGCCCGAGCACGCCGTGCCCGGCCTGCACCGCCATGACCAGCAGCGAGAACTGCGCGACCACCACCCAGATCCACTGGCGGGAGCGGAACTCGCGCCAGCCCTCGCGCAGGTCGGCGAGCACCGAGTGGGCCTCCTGGTGCGCGCGCTCGCCGGGCTTGAGCCGCAGGTTGGCGATCATCGCGGCGGCCACGGCGAACATCGCGGCGCTGACCGCGAGCGCCCAGCCGCCGCCGAACAGCACGACCGTGCCGCCGCCGAGCACCGCGCCGGCCACCCGGGAGGAGTTGGCGCCCAGGCCGAGCAGCGCGTTGCCGGTCTGCAGCCGGTCGGCAGGGACGACCTCGGGGATGATCCCGGTCAGCGCGGGATACACGACCGAGCTGGCCACCCCGGTCAGGGCCGCCGCCGCGGCCAGCGCGGGCAGCGGGGTCCAGCCGATCAGCAGCATGAGCGCCAGCCCGGCGTACCCGGCGGCCATCAGCAGCTCTCCGGCCATCATCACCCGCTGGCGCGGCATGCGGTCCGCGATCACGCCGCCGACCAGCATGAACGCGATCAGGGGCACCGACTGGGCGGCGAGCACCACCGACAGGGTCGAGGCGGTGGCGCCGGGCAGGTTGAGCACGCCGAACGCCAGCGCCACAGGGGCGAACGCGCTGCCCAGCATGGAGATGGTGCGCGCGGACAGCAGCAGGGCGAAGCGGCGGTCCCGAAGCAGCCCGAGATCGCCAAGATAGGAACGCATACGCCCGACCCCCTGAAAGATGCCAAACCCCGTCATTGTGTCTCAGTGGGCGGGGCGTTGTCGCGAACATATTCCGGGGTGCGGGTCAGGCGGTGAACGCGCAGGTGAGCCGGGCGGCGGCGGGTGGATGAATGGCCGGTGCACGGCGTCGACAGCGATGGCTACAGCCCGTGGAGAAATGGGTGAAAAACGTTACTGATCTCATTGAACGATGGTGATCATCCCGATAGTGTGCGATATGCCAACGATCACCCCCTGGAAGTAAAGGTGCCATGAGACGGCGGCTACGGCAGGTCCTCATCATCGGGCTCACCCTCTCCCTCCTCGGCATCGGCGTTCCCGCGTGGTCGGAGGACGGCGACCGCAACTGCAACGACCTGATGGCCGCCGACACTCCGGCGTTCGTCGTCTGCACCTGGCTGGCCAAGCCCGACGAGGCCGCCGACATCGCCAGGTTCTGGCTCGACGACGACGGCCAGAACATGATCGACTCCGGCCCGCTCGACCGGATCACCATCGACTGCCAGGAGCCGGGCACCGAGTGCCCGACCGGCGGTGAGGGCGACGGCGAGATGCACGACATCGGCGACCCCGACGTGCCGGGCGCCGAGGACGGCGGCACCCCCGAGTGCCAGAACGGCGAGGAGTGCTACATCGACCCGACGGGCGTCACCGCCGCGGAGAAGAGCGCCGCCAAGGCCACCCCGGCCGGCCGGGCCGCGCAGGCCGCCGCCCAGACCCCGATGCGCGTCTGGATCGACACCGAGCTCGCCGACGACTACAAGGCGGGCAAGCTCGACGAGGCCGTCAAGAAAGTGGCCGCGCTGGTCGCCGCGCAGCCCGGCGTCGTGGGCGTCAGGTTCACCTCGCAGCTCGGCTACAACCAGACCTTCAGCACCGCCGAGGAGCTGGACGCGTTCGTCAGCCAGACCGCGACCGCGCTGCGCAAGGTGCTGCCGGGCAAGAAGCTGTCGGCGCACACCGTGGTCCCGCTGTTCGGCTGCGGCGCCAACGACGCCTGCAAGGCCGCGATGACCGAGAAGTACCCGCTGCTCGACCCCGAGCGCATCGGCGCCTGGCTGAGCAAGGGCTACATCGACCAGCTCGCCCTGGACGACGGCCACCTCGCCACCCTGTACGCCGCCTGGCAGATCGACGCCAAGGAGGCCCAGCGCAACCAGTGGATCCAGGTCCGCGCCCGCGCCTGGGACGCCTACGCCCAGATCGCCGCCGAGGACGCCACCTTCGCCGGCACCCAGCTCACCGGCGAGCAGCTCACCCAGGCCATCTCCGAGCGCGTCGCCGCCCCGCTGCAGGACGCCGCCGCCCAGACCGTCACCCTGTGGACCCGCTGGCAGGACGCTAGCGGCGAGGTCAACCGGGTCTACGGCGAGAAGTGGCAGGCCAGCGACACCTGGGAGCAGCTCAAGAAGCTCGGCTCCATCCGGCCCCGCCTCGCCACCCTCTACGACCCGGCCAACCCCGAGGTGGACCCGGCCACCGACCTGAAGCACCTGTCCGAGGTGTTCGGCCAGGTCTACCTGCACGCCGCCTGACGCTTCCGCCGCTGTCACCGGCTTCGCCGAGGCCGGGCGCTCCTCCGCCGGGGCGCCCGGCCTTCGTCATGAGGGGGTCCTGTACGGCCGGGGCGCCTGCCTTCGTGTGCCGTTTCGGTCGTCCGATAAGTCCGGTAGGCAGTGGTTCGGTATCTTGCGTAGCTGCGAAAGAGTCCCGACAACCTGCGACAGAAGGGAACGGCACGTGCCCGACGACGCCGGCCTGCAGGCGCTCCGCGAGGCGGCCCGCCTGTCCCCGGACAACCTGCCACTTCGCCAGCACCTCGCCGGGCAGCTCCTGGCCAAGGGCTACCTCGCCGACGCCGAGGCCGAGTTCAGGGCGGCGCTCGTGCTCTCGCCCGGCAACCCGGAGATCATCGCCGGGCTGGCGGAGGCGTTCGTCAGGCAGAGCGCGTACGGCGAGGCGCTGGCCGCGCTCGAACCGCTGCTCGCCGAGCCCGGCTACCCGCCCGAGATCGGGGTGCTCGCGGCCAGGGCGCTGGCGGGCGAGGGCGACCTGGCGCGGGCCGCGTACCGGTACTTCGAGGCGATCTCCAGGGACCCTTCGCTCGCCGACCCCGAGTTCGCCGCCCGGCTGAACCCGCCGTCGCAGCCTCAAACCCCGCCGCAGCCCCAGCCTTCCGCCCAGCCGCAGACCCCGCCGTACGCCGCCCCCCAGCCCGTCGCCCAGACGCCGAACGGGCCCGCCACGGCGTTCACCGCGACCCCCGCGGCCTCGTACGGGCAGCCCATGGTCAACCCGCGGCCGGGCTCGCCGCCCGAGCCCGAGAGCAACGCCGAGGTGCAGCAGGCCGGGCTGACGTTCGCCGACGTGGCCGGCATGGAGTCGGTCAAGGAGGCGCTGCGCATCAAGCTGCTGCTGCCGATCCAGCAGCCGGACCTGTTCGCCGCGTTCGGCAAGCGCGCGGGCGGCGGCGTCCTGCTGTACGGCCCGCCGGGCGCGGGCAAGACCCACCTCGCCAGGGCGGCCGCCGGCGAGCTCGGCGCGGCGTTCATCAACGTCGGCCTCGCCGACATCCTCGACATGTACATCGGGTCGAGCGAGCGCAACCTGCACGCCACCTTCGACATGGCCCGCCGCAACCGCCCGTGCGTGCTCTTCTTCGACGAGGTGGACGCGCTCGCCGCCCGCCGCTCCGACATGCGCCAGGCGCACACCAGGCAGCTCGTCAACCAGTTCCTCGCCGAGCTGGACGGCGTGGACCAGAACGCCAACGAGGGCGTCCTGGTGCTGGCCGCCACCAACGCCCCCTGGTACGTGGACGCCGCCTTCCGCCGCCCCGGCCGGCTCGACCAGCCGGTGTTCGTGCCGCCGCCGGACGCCGCCGCGCGCGCCGCCATCCTGCGCATCCTGTGCCGCGACAAGCCGCTCGCCGAGATGGACTTCGACGCCGTGGCCAAGGTGACCGAGCACTTCGTCGGCGCCGACCTCAAGGGCCTGGTGGACCGCGCCGTCGAGGCCAAGCTCCAGCAGTCGATCAGTGCGGGCCGCCCGATCCCGCTGACCACCGCCGACCTGCTCGCGGCGGCCAAGACCGTGCGCCCGACGGCCGTACGCGAATGGATGGCCACCGCCCGCAACTACGTCATGCACGCCAACGACTCAGGCGCCTGGGACGAGCTCATGCCCTGGGTCAAGGGCAAGTGGTGAAGGTCGGCGACCCCGTCGAGCGGGCGCGCACGCTCCTGCAGATGCGCCGCCCGGCCGACGCCGAGCGGGAGCTGCGCGGCCTGCTGGCACAGGAGCCACAGCACATCTCCGGCCACGCCCTGCTCGGGCTCGCCCTCATCGAGCAGCGCAAGGTCGCCGAGGCGGTGTCGGAGGCGGAGGAGGCCGTACGCCTCGCGCCCGACCAGTGGTTCACCCACTACGCCGCCGCCCAGGTGTTCCTGCGCGCCCGCGACCTCGACAGGGCCATGGCCGCCGTACGCGCGGCCCTCGACCTCGAACCGCAGTACGCGCCCGCCTGGGAGGTGCTGTCACGCGTCCACATGCTCAAGGGCGAGTGGCTGCTCATGGCGGGCGCGGCCCGGCAGGGGCTGTCCATCGATCCCGAGGACACCGACCTGGTGAGCCTGCTGGCGCTGGCCCACGCCAACGCGGGCGAGGCCGAGCCGGCGCGGGCCGCCGCCGCGCACGCCGTACGGCTCGACCCCGAGAGCCCCGCCGCGCACTTCGTCTACGGGCGGGTGGCGCTGCGCCTCGGCGACGCGCGGCAGGCCGCCGACTCCTTCCGCGAGGTGCTGCGCCTCGACCCCGGCTACGGCGCGGCCGGCGACCTGCTGGTGGTGGCGCTCAAGCAGCGCAACCCGATCTACCGGTGGCTGTCGCGGCTGCGCGGCAGGTTCCCCGGCGGGTGGCGGCTGATCTTCCTGCTGCCCGTCGCGCCGCCGCTCATCGCGGTCTTCATCGTGCTCGCGCTGCTGCACTGGGTGGCGTGGGTGGCCGAGGCGTGGACCACGCTGCGGCTGGCCGTCGGCACGTCCACCCGGCTGCTGTTCGAAGGCGCGCCCGCCCGGGTCGCGGCGGCCTGCCTGCTGCTGGTCGCGGCGGGCGCGGCCCTGCTCGGCACGGGCATCGCGGTCGGCCAGGACGCGCTGAGCACCGCGGGCGTGGCCGTCATGGCGCTCGTCACCCCCGCGCAGGAGGCCGCGCACACCGGCGCGCCCCGCCGCAGAGCCGTCCTGTACGGCTGGACCGGGCTGCTCGCCCTGGCCGCGGCCGCGGGGGTGGTCTTCGGGTGGCCCGCCGTGGCGCTGCTCGCCGCGTACGCCGCGCTCGCCTCGGTCTGGCTCGCCACCGCCGTCAGGGGCCGCCTGGCCACCGACGGCCTCTGATCCCCCGTCTTCAGAGGCCGTGTCGGCGGGGTCACAGGAGGGTGCCGCCGCTCACCTCGAAGCGGGACAGCGCCTCGTCGATCCTGGCCAGCGTGTCCGGGTGCAGGGTGATGTCGGCGGCGGCCAGGTTCTCCTCGATGTGGGCCGGCGTGCGGCTGCCCGGGATCGGCACCACGTGCTCGTCCTGGTGCAGCAGCCAGGCCAGGGCGAGCTGGGCCGGGGTGATGCCGAGCAGCGCGGCGAGGTCCTTGACGGGCGCGTAGCGGTCGTTGTTGCGCGTCAGGTTCTCGGCCGAGAAGCGGGGCGCGTTGTGGCGGAAGTCGTCCACGCCCAGTTCGGTGACCGTGCCGGTGAGGAAGCCGTTGCCGAGGGGGCTCCAGGCGACGATGCCGACGCCCAGCTCGCGGGTCGCGGCGAGCAGCTCGGCGTCGATCGGCCGCCACATCGACCACTCGTACTGCACCGCCGTCACCGGATGCACCGCGTGCGCGGCCCTGACCTGGCCCGCCGTCACGTTGGACAGGCCGATGTGCCTGACCAGCCCGTCGCGCACCAGCTCGGCCATCGCTGCCACCGTGTCCTCGATGGGCACGCCGGGGTCCGGATAGTGGAGGTAGTACAGGTCGATGGCGTCGATGCCCAGGTTGCGCAGGCTGCGCTCGGCGTAGCGGCGCACCAGGCGGGGCTCGGCGTTCACGTGCAGCTCGCCGAAGGCGTAGCCGACGGGGTGGGCGCGGCTCGGCTCGCCCTCCGGAACCGCCAGCCCGAACTTGGTCGCGACCACCACCTCGTCCCTGCGCCCCTTGATCGCCCGGCCGACCAGGCGCTCGTTGTGGCCGTCAGGCCCGTAGGCGTCGCTGGTGTCCACGTGCGTGGCGCCGGCGTCGAGCGCCGCCTTGATCGCGGCCTCGCCGCGGGCGTCGTCCACCTCACCGTAGATGCCCGGCGACAGCACCATCGCGCCGTAACCGATCGCCGGGACCTCCAGCTCGCCGAGAGTTCGTGTCTTCATGCCGTCGATCGTGCGGCCGCGGCCGCTGGCGCGTCCAAGACCCTTTGCGATAACCATCGGTTATGGACGTCCACCTGCGCGAGCTGCGGTACTTCGTGGCCGTGGCCGACGAGCTGAACGTCACCCGCGCGGCCGAGCGGCTCTTCGTCTCCCAGCCCGCGCTGTCCAAGCAGCTCAGGGCGCTGGAAGGGCGGCTCGGGTACCGGCTGTTCGAGCGGGTGCCGAGCGGGGTGACGCTCACCCGGCAGGGCGCCGAGCTGCTGCCGGTCGCCCGTGACGTGCTCGAACGCTGGGAGGCCGGGGTCGAGCAGGCACGCGCGGCGGCGTCCGCGGGCACCCTCGTCATCGGGCTGCAGACCGCCGTGGGCCGTGGGCTGCAGCAGGAGGCGCTGCGCCGGTTCCGCGCCGTGATGCCGGGGTGGGAGGTGTCGCTGCGGCTCGTCGGCTGGGACGACCCCAGCGGCGGGCTGGCCGACGGGACGTCCGACGTGGCATTCCTGTGGCTGCCGCTGCCGCCGGGTGTGCGGGCGTACGTGCTGGCCACCGAGCGGCGCGGCGTCGCCATGCCCGCCGATCACCCGCTGGCCGATCTGGCGGAGGTGCCGTTCGAGGCGCTGGCCGACGAGCCGTTCATCGCGCTGCCGCCCGAGGCGGGGCCGCTGCGCGACTTCTGGCTCGCGGTCGGGCAGCGCACCCGCCCGCCGGTGATCGGCGTCACCGCGAGCACCGCTGAGGAGGTGTTCGAGGCGGTGTCGAGCGGCCTCGGCGTCGTACTGGTGGCTGAGGGCAACGCCGAGCTGTACCGCCGGCCTGGGGTGACGTACCGGCCCGTGAGCGGGCTGCCTCCAGGAGAACTCGCCATCGCCTGGCGCGAAAGGGATAACAGGCCGCAAGTGATGGCATTCGTCGACGCGTTGCGGCATGCCGCCACTAAGGTCTGACCCGACGAACGGATCAACCGGAAGGGCGAGCCCTCATGAGCGACTACGCGACGACTTTCCACCTCATCGACGCCGACCAGGACGGCCGTATCTCGGCCGAGGAGCTGGTCCGGCTGATGGACGTGCTCGGCCAGCCGGTCACGCTGGAGGCCGCGCAGGAGGGCGTACGGAAGCTGGACAAGGACGGCGACGGGCTGATCGACGTGGAGGAGTTCGGCGCTTTTCTTCGGAAGTGATAACAAACAAGCACTTGCTTAGCGTCCTCCTGTTGCCCACGTCACAGTGGCGGCAGGAGGGACGATCGCCAACCGAGTGACACCAGCGAGAAGCGTGCACCCGCGGACATCGTGCGCGCGCACAGGTCCTGCCCGGCGGGCTGCTGCGGTGCTCCGACCACATGGCCACGATGGTGCTGTTCAAGGACGAGGAGCTGATCAGCGCGCTGGCCGAGGTGCGGCCCTCGCCACCCGCTGACTCCGGCCGTGTCCGCCTGGGCGGGCAGGGCCGGGACGCCTAGCATGGGGCGATGCCGACACCGGTGATCCTCGATTGTGACCCCGGGCACGACGACGTCTTCGCGATCTGGCTGGCGGCCGGCGACCCCGAGATCGACCTGCGGGCCGTCACCACGGTCGGCGGCAACGGCCGCCTCTACCACACCACCTACAACGCCAGGGTGGTGATCAGCCTGGCGGGCATCAAGGGCGTGCCGATCGCGCCGGGCGCGGACAGCCCCATGGTGCGGCTGCTGAAGCCGGCCGAATGGATCCACGGCGACAACGCGCTGGGCGGCCCCGAGCTGCCGAAGCCCACCGTCGAGGCCGACCCGCGCACCGCCATCGAGCTGATCAGGGACACCCTCGACGCCTCCGACGAGCCGGTGACGATCGTGGCGACCGGCCCGCTGACGAACGTGGCGATGTTCGCCCGCACCTGCCCCGACCGCCTGCCGATGATCAAGGAGGTGGTCTGGATGGGCGGCTCGACGGGGCGGGGGAACGTCACCCCGTACGCGGAGTTCAACGCCTGGACCGACCCCGAGGCGGTGGCGATCGTGCTGGGCACCGGGGTGCCGTTCACCATGGTCGGGCTGAACGTCACCCACCAGGTCCTGGCCACGCGCGAGGTGATCGCCAGGATCGGGGCGGTGGGCAACAGGACGGCGGCGTTCGGGGTGGAGCTGCTGAACTTTTTCAACTCCACGTACGAGACCGATCAGGGCATGCCGGACGGCCCGCTGCACGACCCGGTGGCGGTGGCGCTGGTGGCCAGGCCGGGCCTGGTGACGACGGTGCGCACCCGCGTGGACGTCGAGCTGCACGGCACGGAGACGGCGGGCGCGACGTGCGTGGACCTGCTGGGCAAGCTGAACCGCCCGCCGAACGCGAACGTGGCGACCGGCGTGGACGTGCCCGCGTTCTGGCGGCTCGTGGAGGACGCCATCAGAACGCTCGACTGAGCCGGGGATGCGGGCGGCGGAGCTGGGTAGCGGAAGCGGATGCGACTGACCTACACCAGCGACGTATGGCATAAGAACGCCGTCGTCTACTGCCTGGACGTCGAGACGTTCAAGGACGGCAACGGCGACGGCGTGGGCGACTTCCGTGGCCTGACCCAGCAGATCGACTACCTGGCGGGGCTCGGCGTGACCTGCCTGTGGCTCATGCCGTTCTTCCCGACCCCCAACCAGGACGACGGCTACGACATCACCGATTTCTACACCGTCGATCCCCGCCTGGGCACGCTGGGCGACTTCGTGGAGTTCATGCGCACGGCGCACGACCGCGGCCTGCGCGTCATCGCGGACCTGGTGGTCAACCACACCTCGGACCGGCATCCGTGGTTCGTGGAGTCGCGGTCGAG
This sequence comes from Nonomuraea fastidiosa, assembly GCF_042751225.1. Classification (NCBI taxonomy): domain Bacteria; kingdom Bacillati; phylum Actinomycetota; class Actinomycetes; order Streptosporangiales; family Streptosporangiaceae; genus Nonomuraea; species Nonomuraea fastidiosa. The sequence goes on along the minus strand of NZ_CP170570.1, from coordinate 2,329,792 downwards.
CCGGGACTCGCCGCTGCGCGACTGGTACGTCTGGAACGACGTCCCGGAGCCCGACGTCCCGGAGCAGATCGTCTTCCCCGACAAGGAGAGCAGCGTCTGGGAGTACGACGAGGGCACCGGCCAGTACTACCTGCACAGCTTCTACCGGCACCAGCCCGACCTCAACGTGAGCAACCCGCAGGTCAGGGACGAGATCGCGCGCATTCTCGGGTTCTGGATGGAGCTGGGGCTGTCGGGTTTCCGGGTGGACGCGGTGCCGTTCCTCATCGAGAACGTCGACCCGCAGCTCGCGAACCCGCACGAGTTCCTGGCGGACCTGCGGGCGTTCATGACCCGGCGCATGGGCGGGTCGATCCTGCTCGGCGAGGTGAACCTGCACTACGAGGAGCTGATGTCGTACTTCGGCGACGGCCTGGGCGACCAGCTCACCATGTGCTTCGACTTCGTCGGCATGCAGCGGGCGTGGCTGTCGCTGGCACGCGGCGACGCGCGGCCGCTGGCCGAGGCGCTGCGCGCGCGTCCCGAGCCGCCCAAGGACTGCCAGTGGGCGATGTTCCTGCGCAACCACGACGAGCTGACGCTGGACAAGCTCACCGACGGCGAGCGGCAGGAGGTCTTCGCGGCGTTCGGGCCCGAGGAGGACATGCAGATCTTCGGGCGTGGCCTGCGCCGCCGGTTGCCGCCGATGATGGGCGGCGACGAGCGGCGCGTGAAGATGGCCTACAGCCTGCTGTTCTCACTTCCCAGCACCCCGGTGATCTTCTACGGCGAGGAGATCGGCATGGGGGAGGACCTCGGGGCGGAGGGCAGGATGGCGGTCCGCACGCCCATGCAGTGGTCGCCGGACGGCGGTTTCGGCCGGGCCGAGCCGGTACGCGCGATGCCCAAGGGCGACTTCGGCCCCGAGCACGTCAACGTGGCGGCGCAGAAGCGGGACGGCGGCTCGTTACTGCGCTGGATCCAGCTCCTCATCGAGCGCTACCGGGAGTGTCCCGAGCTGGCATGGGGCGAGTACACGGTGCTGGACGGCGGCCCGGACGCCGTGCTCGCGCACCGCTGCGACGCCGACGGTGCCACGGTGGTGGTCGCGCACAACCTGTCGGACGCGCCGCAGGACGTGGAGCTGCGGCTGGCCGGCCTTGAGGGCTGCCGGCTGACGGACCTGCTGGTGGACGGGGCGGTGGAGGTGCCGGACGACGGCGTGGTGCGGCTGACGCTCGACGCGTACGGGTGCCGCTGGCTGCGCGCGTCGGAGCCGGCGGTCGCGCCGGAAGACGCCTCGGTCAAGTCGCGCTGACGCCTTGGCCGCAGGGGCACGTCGCGGGCACGCCCTCGCCGCGGGGCCGGGCGCTCATAGGCTTCACGTCGCGGGCACGCCCTCGCCGCGGGGCCAGGCGGTCATGGGCGTCACGTCGCGGTGACGGTCTCTGCCGAGGGCCAGGCGGCCATGGCGCGATCGGCGATGGCGAGCAGCTCCTCGCGGGTGGCGCCGTCGCGGGCCTGGGTGGACATGCCCTGGATGATCGCGGCGTAGAAGGTGGCGAGCCCGGCGGTGTCGGTGCCGGGCGGCAGCCGGCCCGCGCTGACGTCGCCGTCGATGCGCTGCTTGATCGCCGCCTTCGTCGCCTCCCTGAACCCGCGCAGCAGCTCGGTCACCTCGGCCGACTCGCAGTTGACGGCGGCACTGATGATCATGCAGCCGTGCGGGTGGTCGGGACGGGAGTACTCGTCGGCGGCCTCGCGCAGCATCCGCTCGACGGCCTCGCGGCCGGTGGGCTCCTCGGCCAGGGCGCGGGCGGTGAAGGCGCCGTAGGTCCGCTGGTAGCGCTGGACGGCCTCCTCGAACAGGCCGCGCTTGTCGCCGAACGCGGCGTACAGGCTGGGCGGGTTGATGCCCATCGCGGCCGTCAGCGTGGCGACCGAGGTGGCCTCGTAGCCGTGCCGCCAGAACTCCCGCAACGCGCTCTCCAGCGCCTCGTCCCTGTCGAACCCCCGCCGTCTGGCCATACGGCCATTCTATAGCGATCGCTATGTTATGTTCTGTAGCGATCGCTAAAGATAGGAGTGTTCGAGATGCCGCAGATCTCTCACGAGACAGGAACCGTCCACTACCGCAAGGAGGGCGGCGGGCCCGGCCTGGTGCTGGTGCACGGCGCGGGTGGCGACGCGGAGACCAACTGGGCCCACCTGATGCCCGGCTTCGCCGACATCCGCACGGTCATCGCCCCCGACTACGCCGGCAGCGGCCGGACCGAGGGCCCCGGCGGCGACCTCACGCTCGACCTGCTCGCCGACCAGGTCGCCGCGACCTTCGACGGGCCTTCGGACCTGGTCGGGTTCTCGCTGGGCTCGGCGGTCGCGGTCACCATCGCGGCCCGGCGGCCCGAGCTGGTCAGGCGGCTGGTGCTGATCGCGGGCTGGACCCACCTCGCCGACTCCCGGCTCGAGCTGGGCCTGCGTACGTGGGCGCGGCTGGCGGACACCGACCCCGAGAGCTTCGCCGCGTACGGGCCGCTGGTGGCCTTCAGCCCCGGCTTCGTCAGCGCGGTCGGCGCCAAGTCCCTGATGGCGGGGGAGGCGCCGCCCGGCACCGTGCGCCAGATCGACCTGGCCCTGCGCGTGGACGTCAGGGACCTGCTGCCGAAGATCGCCGTGCCCACCCTGGTCATCGGCGCGACCAAGGACTACCTGATCCCGGTCGAGCACCACCGGGCGCTGCACGCGGCCATCCCCGGCAGCGCGTACGCCGAGATCGACAGCGGCCACGTGGTGCTGCACGAGCACCCGGACGAGGTCACCCGGCTGATCAGGAATTTCGTCACCGATGAGACCAACGGGTGATTCATCCCAGTTAGCCTCGCCAACCATGCAGACCACACGACTCGCCATCGCCGGGACCGCCGCGCTCAGCGCGCTGGTCCTGGCGGCACCTCCCGCGCAGGCCGCCAAACCGGCCAAGACGGTCACGGTCACGGTCATGGGCACGTCCGACATCCACAGCAACGCGCTCAACTGGGACTACTACAAGGACGCCGCCTACGCCGACAGCCAGGGCAACTCCATCGGCCTCGCGAAGGTGTCCTCGCTCGTCAACAAGATCAGGGCCGAGCGGGGAGCGGATCACACGCTGCTGTTCGACTCCGGTGACACCATCCAGGGCACGCCGCTGGCGTACTACTACGCCAAGATCGAGCCGATCACCACGATCGGTCAGATCCACCCCATGGCCAAGGCCATGAACGCCATCGGCTACGACGCCGTGACCCTGGGCAACCACGAGTTCAACTACGGTCTGCCGCTGCTCGCCACCTGGATCGAGCAGATGAAGGCGCCCGTGCTCGGCGCGAACGCGGTGCACGCCAAGACCGGGCTGCCGGCGTACAAGCCGTTCGTCATCAAGACCATGAAGGTCAAGGGCGAGAAGCCGATCAAGGTCGGCGTGCTCGGGCTCACCAACCCCGGCGTGGCCATCTGGGACAAGGCGAACGTCGAGGGCAAGCTCCGCTTCACCGACCTCGTCGAGTCGGCGAAGAAGTGGGTGCCGGTCATCCGCGGCCACGGCGCGGACGTCGTCGTGGTGACCGCGCACGCGGGCGACGACGGCATGTCCTCCTACGGCGACGAGCTGCCGATCGAGAACGCCTCGGCGATGGTGGCCGAGCAGGTGCCGGGCATCGACGCCGTGCTGTTCGGGCACGCGCACAACGAGGTGCCCGAGAAGTTCGTGACCAACAAGGTCACCGGGCAGCAGGTGCTGCTGAGCGAGCCGAGCAAGTGGGGCCAGCGCCTGTCGGTGCTGGACTTCCAGCTCACCAAGAAGCGCGGCAAGTGGGTGGTCACCGGCAAGTCGGCCACCACGCTCAACACCAACACGGTCCCCGAGGACCCGAAGATCGTCGAGCTGCTGAAGCCGCAGCACGAGGCCACGGTCGGCTACGTCAACAAGCCCGTCGCCAAGTCGGCGCAGGAGCTGTCGGCGGCCGAGTCGCCCTACAAGGACACCCCGATCCTCGACTACATCCAGCACGTGCAGGTCGAGACCGTCAAGCAGGCGCTGCCCGGCAACACGCTGCCGGTGCTGTCGATCGCCGCGCCGTTCAGCCGCAGCGCCGTCTTCCCCGCGGGTGACGTCCGCGTCAGGGACGTGGCCGGCCTGTACGTCTACGACAACACGCTCATGGCCGTGAAGCTGACCGGCGCGCAGATCAAGGAGTACCTGGAGTACTCGGCCAAGTACTTCAACCAGCTCGCGCCCGGCGAGCCGGTGGACGTCTCCAAGCTCACCAACGCGGGCGGCACCCCCGACTACAACTACGACCAGCTCTCCGGCGTCTCGTACGACATCGACGTCGCCAAGCCGGCCGGGCAGCGCATCGCGAACCTGACCTACGACGGCCAGCCGGTCGCCGACGACCAGGAGTTCGTGGTCGCGATCAACAACTACCGCCAGTCGGGCGGCGGCGGGTTCCCGCACGTCACCGGGGCCGAGGTGGTCTACAACGCGCAGGTCGAGATCCGGCAGGCGCTCATCGAGTACGCCACCGAGCAGGGCACCATCGACCCGGCCGACTTCGCCGTCGCCAACTGGAAGCTCACCAGGGACGGCGAGCCGCTGTTCTAGTCACAGGTAGGAGGGCCCGCTGACCCGGTGCCGGAACGTCCACCACACCCACGCCTGTGCCGCCACCAGGAACGGCAGCAGGGTGAGGACGACCGGCACCAGCAGCGGCCCCGACGTGCCGGGCTCCAGCGGCAGCCGGAGCCCGGCCAGCACCCCCACCACCAGCAGCGCCACCGAGGTCAGCGCGTACGTGCGCCACTCGCCCGCGCCGCCCGACGGCGGCCCCGACGGCAGGGCCGCCCGCGCCCGCAGCGCGCCTTGCAGCCGCAGTGCCGCGAACGCGAGCCCGTGGACGGCGAACAGCGCGGCCAGCACCAGCGCGCCGAGCAGCGCCACCGGCCCCCCGAAGCCGAGCAGCGCGCCGGACAGGATCACGCCCAGGCTCAGCGCCAGCCCCCAGCTCCCGGCCACGATCGCGCCGTCCCAGAACGTCTGCCAGCGCGTCCCCGGCACACGTCCGCGCAGCCACAGCCCCGCGTCGCGCACCACCCACGACAGCAGCAGCGTGACCACCATCGTGAAGTTGCCGTGCAGCAGCTCCCCCTCCAGCCGGGGGAACAGCCCGGCCAGCACCCCGGCCGTGGCCACCAGCCACACCTCGTTGCCGAGGAAGAACGGCGCGATCGCGGCGATCACCTCACGCCGCTCGCCCGGCGTCCTGCCCAGGTACGGCAGCGCCATCCCCACCCCGATGTCGGCCCCGGCCAGCACGAGGTAACCGAGCGCGAAGAAGGCCAGTACGAAGATCTCCATCTGCGGGCTCCCAGAGGCTTGTCAGAACGAAGGGACGGGGACAGGCGCCTCGATCGGCCGGTCGCCCAGCGCCACCGCGCCGAGCCCGCGCCGCGCGTACCGGGCGAGCAGCCAGGTGTTGACCGCGATCAGCGCCGCGAAGACGGTGGTGAAGGCCAGCAGGGAGAGCGTCGCCTGTGCCTTCGTGACCGGCGACATGGCCTCCGACGTGCGCAGCAGCCCGTACACCACCCAGGGCTGGCGGCCCATCTCGCGGAACACCCAGCCGCCCAGCGTGGCCACGAACGGAACCGGGATCATCAGCGTCAGCACCCAGTGCCACGGCCGGAACCGGTACACGGCGGGCTTGGCGAACATGAGCAGGAAGCTCGGCACGCCCACCATCATCATCAGCAGCCAGAGCATGATCATCACGATGCCGCCGGTCCGCACCCAGCCCACGTCGGGCAGGTAGTCGCCGGGCCCGAACCTGGCGGCGAACTCCGCCTGCACCTCGGCCAGCTTGCTCGCCGAGCCGGACCAGGCGGCCGCCTTCGCGGGCTGCAGGGTCCCGAACGAGATACCGCCGAACGCCGCGTTCAGGAAGGTCGTCGGCAGCGCCACGCCGACGCCGATGCGCAGCGACTTGCGGAACACCTCGTGTTCGGGCGTACGGCGGCGCAGATGGTACGCGCTCACCCCCGCCATGAAGAAGCCGCCCACGATCAGCCCGCCGACCAGCACGTGCCAGAACGCCGCCTGCGCCGCCGGGTTCGCCACCATCGCGCCGAAGTCGGTCAGCCGCAGCCGCCCGTTCTCCACCACGTGGCCCACCGGGTTCTGCAGGAAGCCGTTGGCCACCAGGATCCAGAACGCCGACGCGTACGCGGTGAGCGTCACCACCCAGATGAGCGCCAGGTGCGCCCACCGGTTCAGCTTGTTCCAGCCGAAGATCCACAGCCCCAGGAACGTCGACTCGACGAAGAACGCCACCAGCGTCTCGATCGCCAGCGCCGAGCCGAACACGTCACCCGCGTAGTTCGTCAGCCCGCTCCACGACAGCCCGAGCTGGAACTCCATCACCAGGCCGGTGACGATGCCCATCGCGTAGTTGATGATGTAGAGCTGGCCCCAGAACCGCGTCATCCGCAGGTGCACGTCGTTCCGTGAGAGCGTCGCCGCCGTCTGGACGACCGCCAGCAGCGTCGCCAGGCCGAGCGTCAGCGCCACGAACAGGAAGTGTGCGCCCGCGGTAAGCGCGAACTGCAAGCGGGCGAGGTCAACGGTGTCCATGCTGACGAGCTTGCGTGCACGGTTTCGCCTGCCGCGTCAGCCTCGGGCGGTCACCCGGCGTACTTCCCGGGATGACAGCCGCCCGCCGGCGTACTCCTCAGGGAGTAAGCCAGCCCGGGGTGATCATGCCGGCCTCGTACGCGATGACCACGAGCTGCGCCCTGTCCCGCACGCCGAGCTTGGTCATGATGCGGCTGACGTGCGTCTTCGCCGTGGCGGGGCTGAGCACGAGCCGGGTCGCGATCTCGTCGTTGGACAGGCCGCCGGCCACCAGCGTCATGACCTCGCGCTCGCGTTCGGTGAGCGCGTTGAGCTCAGGGCCCGGCTCCGGGCGCTTGACCCGGCCGGCGAACTCGGCGATCAGGCGCCGCGTGATCGACGGCGCGATGAGCGCGTCGCCCCTCGCCACCACCCGGACGGCGTGGATCAGCTCGGCGGGCTCGGTGTCCTTGACCAGGAAGCCGCTCGCGCCCGCGCGCAGCGCCCCGTAGACGTAGTCGTCCAGGTCGAACGTGGTCAGGATGATCACCTTGACGTCGCCGAGCGCCGGGTCGCCCGCGATGCGGCGGGTTGCCTCAAGGCCGTCGAGCTCGGGCATGCGGATGTCCATGAGCACCACGTCGGGGCGGTGCTCGCGGGCTCCGGCGATCGCCGCCTCGCCGGTGGCGGCCTCGGCCACCACCTCGATGTCGTCTTCGTCGCTGAGTATGGACCTGAACCCGGCGCGGACCAGGGTCTGGTCGTCGGCGAGCAGTACGCGGATCATCGGCTCTCGTTCATGGGTGGGGCTTACGGGTGGATCGTGGGTTCACCGGCAGGGCGGGTCATGAGGCGGCGGGGTGGCCGATGGGTTCTTTCATGAGCTCGCCGGAGGACTCAGGGGGAGGCGGGCGGTGACGCGGAAGCCGCCCTCGGGGCGGGGACCGGCCTCGAGCGAGCCGCCGAGGGCGATGGCGCGCTCGCGCATGCCCTGGATGCCGTAGCCGCTGCCCTCCTCGTACATGCTGCCCGGACCATCATCTTCCACGCAAATGATGATATTTCCGGACGTGTTGCTGATGGTGAGCGTCGCCTGGTCGGTGCCCGCGTGGCGGGACACGTTCGTCAGCGCCTCCCTGATGATGCGGACGGCGGCCAGATCGACCTCGGCGGGCAGCGCGTCCAGCGGGCCCGACGTCTCCGTACGGACCTGCAGCCCCGACGCCGCCACCAGCTCGTCCAGCCGCGCGAGCCCGGCGGCGGGACCGGTCGGCGCATCCTCGTCCACCTGGCGCAGCACGCCCAGCGTGCTGCGCAGCTCGCGCAGCGTCTCCTTGCTCGTCTCCTTGATCGTGCGCAGCGCCGCCTCGGCGTCCTCCGGCCGCTTCTTCAGGCCGTGCAGCGCCGCCGCGGCCTGAACGTTGATCATGGAGATGTTGTGGCCGATCACGTCGTGCAGCTCTCTGGCGATGCGCAGCCGCTCCTCGCCGGCCCGCCGCCTGGCCTCCTCCTCCTTCGTACGCAGCGCGTCGAGCGCGTGCCGGCGTGCCTCCTCCAGGTACGCGCGCCGGTTGCGGGTGACGCCGCCGAACGCGATCGCGGCCAGCACCCAGCCCGCGATCATCACGAACAAGCTGTCGTCCATGTGCCGGACGCCGCCGGCCTCGCCGCACCCCATGGCGAGCAGTGACGCGCCGCCCGTCGTCACGGCGGCGGCCAGATGCCCCTGGTCGGCGGCGGTGTAGAGGGCGACGAAGACCAGCACGACGAGCGGCCCGTCGAGCCCCGCGAACGGGTAGTAGACGGCGGCGCAGACCGACACCACGATCAGCGCCGCGACCGGGTGCCGCCGCCGCGCCAGCAGCGCGCCGCAGGCGATGAGCGGCAGCACGAAGTCGAGCGCGTTGAGCCGGGCGGGGCGCAGCGCGTAGGTGATGACGAGGCCGGCGAGCACGGCGGCGCAGGTCGCGAGCGACACGATCGTGCTGGTGGAGGGCCTCGGCATGGCTACCATTGTGGACGTTGCGCTCGACATCCGGTAATCGGACGGCCGCTGCTGGGTAGTGCCCGTTCATGAGCATCAAGGACGAACTGGAGCAGGTCGAGGCGGATCTGGCCCGGCTACGCGCCGAGAACCAGGAGATCCGCGACCAGATCCGGGACATCGGCGCGACCGATCAGGTGGAGATCGCGTCGATGATCAGCCAGGCGGACGAGCAGGCCGAGCTGATCTCCGAGCTGGAACGCCGCCGCGACGGGCTGCTGCAGCGGCTGAAGCAGGAGGAGGGCGCGCGCTGACCACGCCCTCCATCCCGCGTACGGCCTGAGCCGACGGCCGCGCCTTGGGCGGTACGCCTCAGCCGACCGCCGCGCCATGGGTGGTAGGCGTCAGCCGACGGCCGCGCCTTGGGCGGTACGCCTCAGCCGACCGCCGCGCCATGGGTGGTAGGCGTCAGCCGACGGCCGCGCCTTGGGCGGGAGGCCGCCGCAGCACCGCGCCCACCTCGTGCAGGTGCCCGAGGGCCTGCCCGTACGACGCGAACAGCCCGGTCTGCAGGTACGGGACGCCGATCTCGGCGCAGTACCGCTCGACGATGGGCTGCGCCTTGCGCAGGTTGGGCGCCGGCATGTTGGGGAACAGGTGGTGCTCGATCTGGTAGTTGAGCTGGCCGAGCGCGATGTCGATGAACAGCCCGCCGCGCACGTTCCGTGACGTCAGCACCTGCTTGCGGAGGAAGTCCAGCTTGTCCTCCTTGGTGAGCATGGGCATGCCCTTGTGGTTGGGCGCGAACGTGGAGCCCAGGTAGAGCCCGAACACCCCCTGGTGGACGAGCAGGAAGAGCACCGCCTTGCCGGGGGAGAGCACGGCGAAGACCGCACCGACGTAGATGACGAAGTGCACGATGAGCAGGGCGAGTTCCAGCTTGCGGCGCTTGGCGGCGGGGTTCATCAGCGCTCTGAAGCTGGCGACGTGCAGGTGCCAGGCTTCGAGGGTGAGCAGCGGGAAGAACCAGAAAGCCTGATATTTCGCGATAAAACGAGGCAATCCCGAGCTGCGCGCCACCTGATCCCGCGACCACACGATCACCGCGGGGGAGACATCCGGGTCGTGGTCCTCGTGGTTGGGGTTGGCGTGGTGGCGGTTGTGCTTGGTGTTCCACCAGCCCCAGCCGAGGCCGATGCAGAGGTTGCCGACGATCAGCCCGGCGATGTCGCTCGGGCGGCGGGTTCTGAAGACCTGGCGGTGGCCGAGGTCGTGCGCGATGAAGCCGAACTGCCCGAAGACCACGGCCAGCGCGGCGGCGACGAGGAGTTGCAGCCAGGAGTCGCCCAGCCAGGCGAACAGCGCCCAGCAACCGGCGTAGACGACGGCGGCGATGCTCATCCGCACGGCGTAGTAGACGGGACGCCGGTCCAGCAGGCCGGCCTTCGCGATGCGTTGGGCGAGTCGGGCGTAGTCACTGCCTCGCGTGTCGATCGTGCCGGTATTGGCCACAGGTCTCCTTACCTCTTACCTCGCGGTGGGATCTGCCCTAACCATGGCGCATCCCGCAGCAAACTGAAAGGACGCCACGTACTCCATGATCAGGTCATCGTGTGACGTCCGCTGTCATCTCCGGCACCGGTCCGGCAGGACGCTGACAGCGATCCGGCAGCGGGCTCGGGCACCGTCACGGGCATGACGCACGTACTGATCGTCGGCTCCGGGCCGGCCGGACTGACCCTCGCCATCGAACTCGCCCGCAGGGGCGTGGACCTGCGCATCGTCGAACGCTCGCCGCGACCGCCCGGCGGCGTGCGCGGCAAGGGCCTGCAACCCCGCACACTTGAGGTCTTCGACGACCTCGGCGTGATCGACGAGATCCTCGCCACCGGCGCCGTCTACCCCGGTCTGCGCAGCTACATCGGGGACGAGGTGGTGTGGGAAGGCCGGATGGACGAGCTGCGCGAGCCCTCGCCCGGCGTGCCCTACCCCAACGTGATCATGCAGCCGCAGTGGCGCACCGAGCGCATCCTGCGCGACCGGCTCGCCGAGCTGGGACACCGCGTGGAGTACGGGGCCGAGGTGACCGGCGTCGAGCAGGACGCAGAAGGCGTGACCGCCACCCTCGCCACCGGCGAGCGCGTGCGCAGCGCCTACCTGGTGGGGGCCGACGGCGGGCGCAGCACCGTACGCAAGGCGGCCGGCATCGGGTTCACCGGCGTGACCCACGAGAGCGAGCGCATGCTGCTGGCCGACGTCAAGGCCCGTGGCGTCGACCGCGAGCACTGGCACCTGTGGGGGTCGCTGCAGAGCCGGTCACTGCACTTCTCGCTGTGCCCGCTGCCCGGCACCGACATCTTCCAGCTCGTGGCGCCCTACCCCGGCCACGACGACCTGGCCGCGCTCGTCGCCGAGCACGCGCCCCACGTACGGATCGAGGAGATCGTGTGGCGCTCGGAGTACCGGGTCAACATCCGGCTCGCCGAGCGGTTCAGGGCCGGCCGGATCTTCCTCGCCGGCGACGCCGCCCACGTGCACACGCCGGCGGGCGGTCAAGGGCTCAACACCGGCGTGCAGGACGCGTACAACCTGGGGTGGAAGCTGGCCATCGGGTCGGAGGCGCTGCTGGAGACGTACGAGGACGAGCGCAAGGCGGTCGCCGAGCACGTGCTCGGCCTGAGCACCCGGCTCTACCGCGAGGGCGACCACAGGCGCGGCGACGACACCAACCAGCTCGACCTCGCCTACCTCGGCAGCGCGCTGTCGGTGGGCGAGCGCGGGGGCGAGCGGCTCGGGGCTTACTTCGCCGAGCAGCGCGGCACCGGCTTCCTGCTACTCGCCGACCGGGCTCCCGGCTTTGCGTCCACCGCGGAGATCGTGCTGCCGCCGCTCGACGGGCAGCGCGGCGTCATCCTCGTCAGGCCCGACGGCTACATCGGCTATCACGGGGACGAGAGCGGGCTGAGCGCGTACCTCTCGGGGTTCGGGATCGCCGCGCCCCTGTCCAGCGCGGCCCGGTAGGCGGCGGCGCCGAGCGCCTGCTCGCAGCGGGCGGCCAGGGCGTTGACGTGGGGATCGGCCGACTCGGTGATGCCGCGCAGCGCCCGCGCCGCCCCCAGCAGCTCGGCCGCGAGCCCCGGCGGCACGTGCTCGGCCACCCCCTCGAGCACGGCGGCCCTGATCGTACGGTCGGAGCAGCCCTCCATCAGGTGGAGCGCCTGGCGCAGCGGCTCCTCGGGGTCGGGGCAGACGCGGGCGTACTCGACCGCCATCAGCGCCCGGAACTGCGCGGACTCCTGGACGCCGAGCGCCCGCGCCCGCTCGAGCAGCTCGCGGGCCGTCTCCCGGTCGCCGGTCCTGCGGGCCAGCTCGGCGCGGGCGTGCAGCACCCGCGCCACCACGGCGTCGTCCTTCGAGCGCACGGCGGCCGCCCACGCGCGTTCCAGCGCCCGCGCCGCACCCGCGTGGTCGCCCGCGCGCGCCTTGAGCTGCCCGAGCCGGATCAGGAACGTCATCGGGCCGAGCGGCGTCTCCAGCATCGCCAGCTCGGCCGCCGGCCGCTCAGGCTCCTCGGTCAGCGCGACCGCCGCCGCGAAGTCGCCGCGGTTCTCCGCCGCCAGCGACAGGAAGTAGTACGTGGCCCACTGGCCCCACCGGTCGCCGGTCCGCCTGAACCCGGCCAGTGCCGGCTCCAGCAGGTCCTCCGCGCCCGTCACCGCGCCGTACTCGAACCGCACCGCCCCCGCGAGCAGCATCGCCGCCGACCGGGTCCACAGGTCGGGGTGGGTGCGCAGCCGGGCCAGGCCCTTCTCGGCCAGCTCCACCACCTCGCCGCGCGGGCCGTTCGCGCCGCCCACGGCCCACGCGGCCAGCGCCGCGGGGTGGTCGGACTCGCGTACGACGTCGCTCACCGGGCCGCCCGTCATCGCCACGCACAACCCGTGCTCCAGCTCCCTGCCGGGCGGCGGCACGTCGCCGACCCTGGCCAGCACCGCGCGAGCCTGCTCGACCAGCTCGCGATGCCGGCCGCGGACGATCCACGGCCAGAAGCGCAACGCGATCAGCCCCAGCGGGTCGTCGGTGTGGCGCAGCGCCGCGTCCAGGTTGCCGCGCTCGGCGTCCAGCACCGCCAGCCACTCAAGCTGCTCGCCCGTCCGCAGGTACGCGTCCGCCGTCGTGGCCAGCTCCGTGTAGTAGCGGGCGTGGGCGCGGCGCAGCTCGGGCAGGTCGGCGGCGGCGTACTGCCTGATCGTCTCCAGCATCGTGTAGCGGTCGCCCTGGAGCGCGATGAGCGACTTGTCCACCAGTGAGGAGAGCAGGTCCAGGTCGCCGCCGCAGACCGCCGCGATCGCCTCGTACGTGGCGCCGCCCGCGAACACCGTCAGCCCGCGCAGCAGCTCACGCTCCGGCTCCGACAGCAGGTTCCAGCTCCAGTCGATGACCGCGCGCAGCGTGCGGTGCCGGGGCTCCGACGTGCGGCCGCCGCGGAACGCCAGCCGGTCGCCGAGCTGCCGCATCAGCACCGGCACCGGCATCGTCCGCAGGCGGGCGGCGGCCAGCTCGATCGCCAGCGGGATGCCGTCGAGCTCGCGGCAGATCCGCTCCGCGTCCTTCGCCGTCACCGTAGCGTCCGGCCTGGCCGCCGCCGCCCGGTCCAGGAACAGCTCCACCGCCGGGCCCGGCGGCAGTGGCCGTACGTGGTGCAGGCTCTCGCCGGGGACGTCCAGCGGCTCCCTGCTGGTGGCGAGTATGCGCAGTCCGGTCGCCTCCGACAGCAGCCACTGGGCGACCCTGGCGGCGTCGTCGATGACGTGCTCGCAGTTGTCCAGTATGAGCAGCGCCGGTCCTGGGGCGGCGCGCAGCGTCGCCACGGGGTCGGCCGTCCTGAGCACCTGCTCGACGGCCGCCCGCACATCACCGGCCGCCGCCAGCTCCACCATCCAGACCCGCTCGGGCACGAACGACGACGCTCTTTCCCCCGCACCGGACTCCGCGCGGCCGCTGCTCACCGAGGCGGCCTGCTGGAGAGGCGGAGTCATCCGGGCGGCGGGGGAGACGGAAGGACCGATCATCGCCGAGGCGGTCTCGATGGCGAGGCGGGTCTTGCCCGCGCCACCCGGGCCGACGAGCGTGACCAGGCGGGCGGTGCCGAGCAGCCGGCCGACCCTGGCGATGTCCTCCGACCGCCCCACGAACCTCGTCAGCCGGGCCGGCAGATTGCTCCCGGGCGGCTCTGGGCCACGGCCGGGCGACGGCTCCTGGTCCTGGAGCGCCGCCAGGTGCGCCTCGCGCAGCTCCGGCCCCGGGTCCACGCCGAGCTCCTCGGCCAGCGCGTTCCTGATCCGTTCGAACGCCGCCAGCGCCTCGGCCCGCCGCCCCACCGCCGTCAGCGCCCGGACGAGCAGCGCGTGGAACGGCTCACGCAGCGGATGCGCCGCCACCAGCTCCTCCAGCTCGGCCACCAGCTCCTCAGGCCCGGGAGCGACAGGCGGGGCCGCGGCGGGGCCGGTGGCGACGGGCGGCGAGGAGGTCGAGCGGGCGGCACTCGAAGAGACGGTGCGGGATGCGGCGAGGTCGAGGTCGGCGGCGATGCGGGCGGCCAGGGCCGTCAGGCGCAGCTCCTCAAGCCGGGCGGCCGGACCCGTGGCGAAGGGCAGTGCGGCCGCGTCGGCGAGGGGCGCGCCCCGCCAGAGCGCCAGCGCCCGCCGTACGTCGCCCTGCCGGACGAGCCGTTCGAACGCCCACGCGTCCACCTCGTCGGGCGCCACGTCGAGCAGGTAACCGGCGGGATGCGAGGCGATGAGCCCCGGCGCCTCCCTGCGGGCCCTGGACACCAGCGACTGCAGCGCCGCCGGCGGATGCGCGGGCGGGTCGCCGGGCCACAGGTCGTCGATGAGCCGCTCGGCGGTGACCACCCGGCCGGGGTCGAGCGCGAGCCGGACCAGCAGCGCGCGTACGCGGGCGCCGCCGACCTCGCTGCCCGCCACCCGCAGCGGCCCCAGTATCCCGACCCGCATCGCCCCTCCACGCCCGCGTGCCGCAGTCCACAGTACGCATCGAGCCGCATCACGGGCAGCGGACCACCATCCCGGCTACGACAGATTGCCGCCGAACCCGAACAGCAGCATCGGCGCCCCCTTGGCCACCTTCCCCTCCTCCAGCAGCTTCGACAGCGCGAGCGGCACGCTGGCGGCCGAGGTGTTGCCCGACTCCACGACGTCCTTGGCGACGACGGCGTTGACCGCGCCGAGCCGGGCGGCGACGGGTTTGATGATGCGCAGGTTCGCCTGGTGCAGCACGACCGCCGCCAGCTCCTCGGGACGGACGCCGCCGCGCTCACATGCCTGCCTGGCGATCTCGGGCAGCCGGGTGGTGGCCCACCGGTAGACGGTCTGACCGTCCTGGGAGAAGCGGATGGGGGTGCCCTCGATGCGTACGGCGGTGCCGAGCTCGGGCGCGGACCCCACACGACGGGCCCGATCTCCGGCTCATCGGCCGCCTCGACGACGGCCGCGCCGGCCCCGTCGCCGGTCAGCACGCAGGTGGTGCGGTCGGTCCAGTCGGTCACGGCGGTCATCATGTCGGCGCCGACGACCAGGGCGCGGGGGGCGGCGCCCGCCCTGATGGCGTGGTCGGCCTGGGCGAGCGCGCCCGCCAAGCCTTCACCGCCTGCCTCGGCACCCCGAACGGCAAGACGGCAGGAGCCACCCCCTGACCGGTCAGGGGCGTGTGGAGGCCGGCGCGCCGCATCTTGATCGCGCGAGGCGGGTCTCGGGGACTCGGGGGAGAGGCGCGCCGGCCGGAAACGGCCGCCCCCTGCTGAGCCGGGGTGAGCATGCCGGGACCCGCGCTCCGGTCGGGCGGGGCGCGTCGCTCAGGCGGGCAGCGCGACGGCGATCGACGGCACGCTGGGTGGCGCCACCGGCGCGGTCAGTGCCGGTATCTCGTCACGCGTCGGCGGTGGCGAGGCGGTCGAACAGGGCCAGGGCGGCCTCGCGGACTTCGGCCGGGGTCACCCCGTCGAGGGTCTTTCTCGCCGAGTCGATGTCGCGCGTCGTGGCCAGGGTGATGGCCACGGACGTGGCGGCGGCGCGGTCGATCGATCCCGTCGGGGCGGCGTCTGCGAGTTCCTGGGCGCTGGCGGCGAGGTCGAGGTTGTCTCTCAACGGATCTCCTCGGGTGAAAACGGCTCGGCCCATTGCATCACTTGAGGTCGTGCCGCATCCACCATTCGGTGAATTCCCGGCACCGCCCGTCGGGTGCGAACCGGATCACCCATAGATTGCTGAACGTTTTGTCCGGATATGTCGTGACTCCCTGGATAATGCTCACGTCATCGGTGACGCAAACCGGATGCCACTGGAAGTCCGTCTCGCCCGGCTTGTCCTGGCGGGCCAGCCACTGCGAGATGATCTCCTCGCGCCCCTGCCAGGGCCTGCTGTACGGCTCCGGGTAGTACACCGCGCCCTCGGTGAACAGGGCGGCGATGTCGTCAGGGTCGTTGGAGTTCCAGGCTCGGACGTACCCCTCGATCCAGGGACGCGGGTCGATCATGCGGTCATCCTCTCAGCGGGTCGTGCCCCACCGTCATCAGCTCCCTTCTGGACTCGTCGTCCGTACGGTCGCCGACGGTCTCGACAAGCTCCACCACCCGGCGCATCACGTCGAGGTCGGTGCCGGTGAGGTCGCCCTTGCGCTTGGCCAGGACATGCAGCACGCCCCGGCCCAGCTCGTCGATGCCCAGGTCGGGGTCGGCGGGGGAGCCTTCCTCGCCGGATGCGTCGGCGAGCAGGAAGACGCGCAGCTCCTCGGAGTTCATGTTGACGGTCCGGTGGAACTGCTCCCACAGCATGTCGGTGTCGAAGGCATCGGTCATACGGGGCCGCCTACCCGGCCGACCTGGCCTTACGCGCCTTCTGCCGCCGCCCGCGACCCTGCGCGAAACCGCCTGCGCCCCTGCGCGCATCGCCTGCGTCTCTGCGCGAACCGTCCGCGTCCCTTCGCGCACCGACTGCGACCCTGCGCGGAACGCCTGCGACCCTGCGCGAAAGGTTACGATTAGCTCCCTTTCAGGTCACGTTCGGGTACAGAGGTACTCAGCAGGTCTCTCGCGCACTCGTTCTGTACGGAGCCGTCTCCGCGCGGGGGACGCGGAGGCGGCCCTGAAGGAAACGCCGCGAAGGAGGGGACGGCACGTGCCGCGAGAGCGGGGAGAGGCGGTCTGCCAGCCGCCCCGCCCATCGCCCGCGGCACGTGCCGCGCAGGGACTCCGTCAGGCGGCGGGGCCGGTGCTGCCACGCGGGGTGAGGCTGGCGGCCTGGTCTTCGTACGGGGGCACGCTCTCGCCCGCGATCAAGGCGAGCAGGCGCTGTGCCGCGTGCGCGCCGTACGCGGGGATGTCGCGGGTGAGAGCGGTCAACGGCGGGCGTACGACCCGGGCCAGCGGCGAGTCGTCCCATGCCACGATGGACAGGTCGCGCGGCACCTCCACCCGCATCTCCTGCGCCACCGACAGCCCGGCGACGGCCATGATGTCGTTGTCGTACACGATGGCGGTGGGCCGGTCGGGCGAGCTGAGCAGCCGCCTGGTGGCGCGCGCCCCCTCCTCGCCGGTGTAGTCGGTGTGCACGATGACGTGCTGTGCCACGCCCTCGCACGCCTGCACGAACGCCTGGTCGCGCACCGCCGTGTGCACCAGCTCGGGCAGCCCGGCCACCCTGGCGATGCGGCGGTGGCCGAGCGCCACCAGGTAGCCGACGGTCTCGCGTACGGCCTGGCCGTCGTCGGACCAGATGGCCGACAGCGAGCCCGACTCCGACGGGTGCCCGATGACCACGACGGGCATGCCGAGGCGTTCGAGCTCGGCCACGCGGGAGTCGGAGTAGTGCAGGTCGACGAGGAAGACGCCGTCGATGCGGCTCTCGCCCCACCAGGTGCGGTAGACCTCGATCTCCTGCTGGTGGCTGGTGACGACCTGCAGCAGCAGGGCGTACGAGCGGTCGGCGAGCACGCCCTCGATGCCGCTGATCAGCTCCATGAAGAACGGCTCGACGCCGAGGACGCGCGCGGGCCGGCAGAGCGCGAGCCCCACGCAGTTGGCCCGCGCGCCGTTGAGTGCGCGGGCCGCGCTGTTGGGCCGCCAGCCGATCTCCTCGGCGATGGCGACGATCCTGGCCCGCGTCGCCTCCGACACCCCGGGCTGACCGTTGAGCGCGTAGGAGACCGCTACTTTGGAGACCCCCGCCCGGCTGGCGATGTCGGCGATCGTGGGACGTTTCACGGACTGATATTAACCGCTTAAGCCGCGTGCCAGGGCTTGGTGTCCTGCGTCTCCTTGGCGCCCGCGGCCACGCGCAGCGCGTACGTCGGGCGTTCCGCCCCCTCGACGGGCCCGAGGTAGGTGTGCCCGGTCAGATGGCACCACGCGGGAAGGTCCACGGAGGCGGCGGGATCGGTGGCGATGAGGTGGATCACCGCGCCGGGGCCGGCCTTGCGCACGTGGCCGCGCAACTCGATGAGCAACTGCACGCACAGCTTGTCGCCGCCGTCCACCACGAGATCAGGCATGGGTATAGGAAACCACCCCGGAGATCGTGCGTCCGCACCGCCCTCACGAACCGCCCGCCCGCCGGTGGCCGGGCGTGCGGTCCAGGGGAAGGGGCGGGCGGTGCGTCCGACGCGGGTCTCCGGGGTGGCGGCCGATCGCGAGCCGCTGCGGAGGCAGGGCCGCGCCGGCTCCGGGGTGGCGGGTCCGCGGCTCTCGGGCCAAGGCGGGCATGGGCCCGCGCCCACGGCCGGTCAGGAGATGCCGGGTGGGGCCGTGCTGTCGCGGATGACGAGCTGGCAGGGCAGCGCGTGCACGCCGGGCGTCGCCTTGCCGTCGATGGCCGCGAACAGGTGCTGGGCCGCCGTCCTGCCGAGCACCTCCAGGTTCATGTCCACGGTGGTCAGCGCGGGCCTGGTCTCGGTGGAGAGCACCTCCCAGTTGTCGTAGCCGACGACCGCGATGTCGTCGGGCACCCGGCGGCCCCGCTCCCGGGCGGCTTCGACGAACCCGGCGGCGATCTGGTCGCTGACGCAGAACACCGCGTCGATCTCCGGCTCGGCCATGAGCAGCATCTCGGCGGCGTGCCGCCCCCACCGCTGCGACCACACGCCGGACAGGGTGCCGCCCGCCTGCTCGACGCCCGCCGCGGCGAGGGCCCTGCGCAGGCCCTCCTCGCGGTCGCGGGCCGCCTTGTAGTGCATGGGGCCGGTGATGTGGGCGATGCGGCGGCGGCCGAGCGCCAGCAGGTGGTTGACGGCCATCTCGGCGGCGCCCACGTCGTCGGGGACGAACGAGACGTCGTCGGGGTCCTCGGAAGGGCCGTAGGCGTACACGACGGGGACCGGCAGGTCCTTGCTGATCGACGGCCGCGGGTTGGTGCTCTCGCCCACGACGATCAGCCCGTCGACGCGCCGCGACAGCAGCGCGCGGATGTGGTGCTGCTCCCTGATGGCGTCGCCGCGCGCGTCGCACAGCAGCACCGCCATCTCTCCTGCCCCGAACGCGTCCTCCGCGCCCAGCAGCACCGGGATGCCGAACCGGCCGACGCTGTCGGAGGTGAGCAGCCCCACCGTCCCCGTCTGCCCGGACAGCAGGTGCGGCCCGTGCACGTGCCCACCCTCGTGGGCGTGCTGCCGAAGCTGCCGGACACCGTCGAGACCGTCTACGCCGACGGCGCGCGCAGCCGGGCCCCGGTCACCTGGCAGCAGGTGACGCCCGACCAGGTCGAGACCGGCGGCACCGGCTTCACCGTCGCCGGGCTCGCCGAGGGCGTGCGCGAGCCCGCCCAGGCCACCGTGTACGTGCGCGCCACCGACGCGGTGACCATCACCTCGATCGCCGAGGAGGCCGTCACGACCAGGGCGGGGGTCGCGCCGGTGCTGCCGAAGACGGTCGTGGCGACGTACAACGACGGCTCCAAGGACAGCTCGGTGGCCGTCACCTGGGAGGCCGTCGATCCCGAGCGGTACGCCGAGCCGGGCACGTTCACCGTGACGGGCAGGTGGCGGGCACGACCATCGCCGCCAAGGCCACCGTGACGGTCCGCTGACGCCTGTCCCGGCCCCGGAACCCTCCGCCGGGGCCGGGACGGGCCGCCCTCCTCCCCCTGGGTAGCTGTGGGGGAGGAGGGCTCTTCCACGTCAGGAGGCCGCGCAGGTGAAGGACGAGACGGTGGCGGTGTCGCCGCTCGGCCGGTTCACCTGGAAGCCGAAGCCGGTCGAGCCGCCCGGGGCGAGCGTGCCGTTGTAGGCGGCGTTCCTGGCCGTGACCGTCTGGCCGCTCACCGACAGCGAGGCGTTCCACGACCCGGCCGGCGTGTGCCCGGCGGGCAGCGTGAAGGTGACCGTCCAGCCGGTGATGCCGGAGTCGCCGTCGTTGGTGACGGTGACCGGCTGCACCACGTACCCGTCGCTCCACTGGGTCTGTACGGTGCCCTCGGCGGTGCAGCCGCCGTCGCCGTTCCCGCCGCCGGGTTCGGTGGTGAACGTCGTGGCCGGCGAGGCCGCCGACTGGTTGCCCGCGCCGTCGCGGGCCCTGACGTACACCTCGTACTCGGTGCCGGGGGTCAGGCCGGTGAGCGTGATCGAGTTCGTGGCGCTCTGGCCGAGCAGCGTGTCGTCGTCGCCCTGCTCGCGGTAGACGTCATAGCCGGCGAGGCCCGAGCCGCCCGCGTCGGTGGAGGCCGCCCAGGTGAGGGTGGCGCCGGTGGCGGTCACGCCGGACGCGGATGGGGTGCCGGGCGTCGTGGGGACGGTGGTGTCGGAGGTGCCGCCGCTGAAGAACGTCGCCTCGCGCGAGGTCTGGCCGATGCCGTTCGCGCCGTTGAAGATGCGCTCACCCCAGGAGGTCAGGCTGGCCGGGTCGAAATCATCGACCATGTCGAGGTATTCGACGCCGCCGCCGTTGCCGCTCCACGACCAGCCGATGTAGCCGATGCCGCGCGCCTGGGCCTGCGCCATGATCGTGTCCTCGTCGGGGTCGCCGTCGGAGTGGTTGTGCCCGAACTCGCCGATCACCAGCGGCAGCCCGGCGGTCCTGAACGCGTCCAGGTACGCCGTGATCTCGGCGGCGGTGTCGAAGACGCCGTACATGTGGATGGAGAAGACCGTGTTGCCCTGCGGGTCGGCGTCGGCCACCCGCTGGGCGTTGTCGCGCATCGTGAACTGCCAGTCCTGGCCCCAGTTGGGCGCGTCCACCATCAGCAGGTGCTGGAAGCCCAGGCCGCGCATGCGGGTGATGGCGTCGATCGTGGCGTCCGTCCAGGCCGAGACGTTGTTGTTGCCGTACGGCTCGTTGCCGATGTTGACGATGATGAAGTCCTCGGTGCCGGTGAGCGCGCTCTTGACGCTGTTCCAGTAGTCGACGGCCTGGTCCAGCGTGTACGCGCCGCTCTGCTCGCCGTACCCGGTGGTGTCGTGGTTTTCGAGCACGCATATTAACCGGTTCTGCCGACAGAGCGAGACGACGTTGGCGACATCGGATGTGCCGTTGGCCGGCCACCTGCCGCCGCTCAGCACCACGCGTACGGTGTTGGCGCGCAGCGCCTTGATGTGCGCGAAGGCGCCCGTCTGGCTCGTGTACCAGGTGTGCGCGTGGCTGACGCCGCGGATGACGAACGCGTTCCCGTTGGCCTCGACGATCCTGGTGCCGTCCACCCGCAGCCCGGCGGCGGCCTGCGCCGGCGAGGCGGGGGCGATCAGCATCGTGAGGAGGAGCGACAGGAGCGCCGCCGCGGCGGCCCCGAATCGTGTGCTCATGGAGGGGTGCCCTTCTCTGTTAACCGGTTAGGTTGGCGGGCACACATGGTCCGTGCAAATCGCTCCGATGTACAGGTCGAGGGGCTCAGGCGGTCGGGAATGCCTGGATCCGGGTGAAAGTTTCAGCCCGGCTGCTGCTCGCGCAGCGCGGGCAGGCCCGCAGCGAGCGCCGTGAGCGCGCGGGCGAGCGAGGGCTCCATCTTGGGGCAGGCGGCGTCCAGCGCGGGGTCCTCGGCGTAGACCTGGGCGAGCGCGGGTGGCGGGTTGGACGCCTGGTAGAGCATGCCGGCCAGCGCGCACGCCGCGCCGACCAGCTCCGCGCCCTCGCGCGGGCTCAGCCCCGCGGCCGCGGCCACGTGCTCGCCCAGCTCGGCGACCAGCGAGAGCGCGGTGACCTTGTACGCGCGCGCGGCCTCGACGGAGACGTTGTGCTCCAGAGTGGTCGACGAGTGGCTGAGCAGGTCGCAGAAGAGCGGGCGCTCGATCAGGGTGTCGGCCAGCAGCGTCGCGATCCGATGCGGCGAGCCGGGCTCGGAGCTTTGGCGGAGAGCGGCGCGTACGGCGTCGGCCCAGGAGCGCCACTCCTCGGCGAGCAGCACGAGGTAGATCTCCTCACGGGTGCCGAAATAGCGGACGATGTTGGACTTCGCCAGCCCGACGGCCTCGGCGACCGCGCCCAGGCTGACGTTGCGCACACCGGAGGTACGGGCGAGCTCGCGGGCCGCGGTGAGGATCGCCTCCCGCCGCTGTTGCTTGTGCTCGGGCCGCCTGGCCCGGCGAAACGCCGCCCTCGTCATGACTTCAGCAGCATAGCTCGCGGCGATAAGAGAACGCCGTTCTCTTGTTAGGTGAACGCTGTCCTGTTACCGTCCCGCCTAGACCGCACCGTGAGGAGATCGCGTGACCGATATACGGATGAAAGTGAACGGCGACGTCGTCAGCCTCGACATCGAGCCATGGGTGAGCCTGCTCGACGCGCTGCGCGACCGGCTCGGCGTCACCGGCCCCAAGAAGGGCTGCGATCAGGGTGCCTGCGGCGCGTGCACGGTCCTGGTCGACGGCATCCGGATCAACTCGTGCCTGGCGCTGGCCGTCCAGTACGACGGTCGCGAGATCACCACCATCGAGGGCGTCGACCACCCGCTGCAGGAGGCGTTCGTCCGCCACGACGGCCTTCAGTGCGGCTACTGCACTCCGGGACAGATCTGCTCGGCCATCGGCATGCTGGCCGAACACGCCGCCGGCCAGCCCAGCGTGGTCACGACCGGGCAGGACGCGCCGCCCCGTCTGACCGAGCAGGAGATCAGGGAACGGATGAGCGGCAACCTGTGCCGCTGCGGCGCCTACAACGGCATCGTCCAGGCGATCTTGGACGTTTCCACGGACGGGGCGGGGGAGCCGGGACGATGAAGCCGTTTACGTACGTCAAGCCCGCCGACATCGAGGCCGCCGTGCGGGCCGCCACCGCCGAGCCGCGCGCCCGCTACCTCGGCGGCGGCACCAACCTCGTGGACCTCATGCGCGAGGGCATCGAGCAGCCGGACACCGTCGTGGACGTCACCGGCCTGCCGCTCGACACCATCGACGACCTGCCCGGCGGAGGGCTGCGGGTCGGCGCGCTCGTCCGCAACAGCGTCCTGGCCGCCGACCGGCGGGTCCGCACCCGCTACCGGATGCTGTCGCAGGCGCTGCTCGCCGGGGCCTCCGCGCAGCTGCGCAACATGGCCACCGTGGGCGGCAACCTGCTGCAGCGCACGCGCTGCCCGTACTTCTACGACACCGACGCCTCCTGCAACAAGCGCGAGCGCGGCGCGGGCTGCGACGCGCTCGACGGGTTCAACCGGGGCTCGGCGATCCTCGGCGTGAGCGAGCACTGCATCGCCACCCACCCCTCCGACATGGCCGTGGCGCTGGCCGCCCTCGACGCCGTCGTCGAGGTACAAGGTCTCGACGGCACCCGCCGCATCCCGCTCACCGACTTCCACCGCCTGCCCGGGGACACCCCCGACGTGGAGCACGCGCTGGCGCCCGGCGAGCTGATCACCGCCGTGGAGCTGCCGCCGTTCGCCGCGCCCTCCCGCTACCGCAAGGTCCGCGACCGCGCCTCGTACGCCTTCGCCCTCGTCTCGGTCGCGGCGGCGCTCGACGTGCGCGACGGCGTGATCGCCGAGGTCCGGCTGGCGCTCGGCGGCGTCGCCACCAAGCCGTGGCGGGCCAGGGAGGCCGAGCGGCTGCTGGCCGGCGGCCCGGCCGACGAGGACGCCTTCCGCCGCGCCGCCGAGGCCGAGCTGGCGGCGGCCACCGTACGTCCGGCCAACGCGTTCAAGGCCGGGCTCGCCCGCAGCACGATCGTGGCCACCCTGCGCGAGCTGACCACGGAAGGAACCGCCCGATGACCACCATCACCCGCGCCGAGCCCGTCACCCGCACCCCCTACGTCGGCCGGGCCGTGGACCGGATCGACGGCACCGCCAAGGCCACCGGCCAGGCCCGCTTCGCCGCCGAGCACCACTACCCGGGCCTCGCCCACGCCGCGCTCGTGCACTCTACGGTCGCCCGGGGCCGCATCACCGCCATCGACGCCTCCGCCGCCCGCGCGGTGCCCGGCGTGATCGAGGTGCTCACCCACGAGAACGCCCCCGCCATGAAGCCACTCGGCAAAGGGGGCCCGATCGACCTCAGCGCCATGGCGTCCGGCACGAACGTTGATTACCTCGCCACCGACGAGGTGCACTGGAACGGCCAGCCGGTCGCGGTCGTGGTCGCCGAGACGCCCGAGACCGCCAGGTACGCGGCGGGGCTGGTGAAGGTGACGTACCAGGAGCTGCCCTCGGTGGTCGACTTCGCCGCCGAGCTGCCCAACGCCGTACCGCTCAAGAACAGCATGATCATGGAGCACAACGCGGAGAAGGGCGACGCCGAGTCGGCGCTGGCCGCCGCGCCGGTCTCCGTCGATCTGACGTTCACCACGCCGCCGCTCAACCACAACGCGATCGAGCCGCACGCCACCACCGCCGTCTGGGACGGCGACAAGCTGACCGTGCACGAGCCCTCGCAGTGCATCGCCTTCCTGCGCAAGCACCTCGCGAAGCGGTTCGGGGTGCCGGAGCCCGACATCCGGGTGCTCTCGCCGTACGTCGGCGGCGGGTTCGGCGGCAAAGGCTCGGTCTGGCCCGGCACGCTGCTCGCCGTCTTGGCCGCCCGCGCCACCGGCCGCCCCGTACGCCTCGTGCTCACCCGCGAAGGCGTCTACCGTACGGTCGGCGGGCGCACCCCCAGCACGCAGCGGGTCGCGCTGGGCGCCGACGAGCAGGGCCGGCTGACCGCGCTCATCCACACCAGCGTGGCCAGGACCAGCAGGATCGGCGGCGCGCCCGAGCCGATCACCTCCGCCTCCCGCCACCTTTATGCGGCACCGAACATCCTGCTGCGCGAGTCGGGCATCACCCTCGACCTGCTGTCCCCCACGTTCATGCGGGCTCCAGGCGAGGCCATCGGCACCTTCGCGCTGGAGTCGGCCGTGGACGAGCTGGCCTGGAAGCTCGGCATGGACCCGATCGAGCTGCGCCTGGCCAACCTGCCCGAGCGCGACCCGGTGGGCGGGCAGCAGCTCACCCGGCGGACACTGCGGCAGGCGTACACGAAAGGGGCCGAGCTGTTCGGCTGGCGGCGGCGCGACCCGCGTGCCGGCGCCATGCGCGACGGGCGGCTGCTCGTCGGCATGGGCGTGGCCACCGCGTACCACCCGGCGATGATCCTGCCCGCGAGCGTCACCGTGCGGCTGCACGCCGACGGCACGGTGGTGGTGCGCTGCGGGATGCAGGAGATGGGCATGGGCGCGGCGACCGCGCAGGCCCAGATCGCGGCCGACGAGCTGGGGGTGCCCCTTGAGTCCGTACGCGTCGAGTACGGCGACTCCGACCTCCCCGACGGCCCGATGGCCGGCGGCTCGGTGCAGACCGCGAGCGTCGCCGCCGGTGTGATCGCCGCCTGCGCCAAGGTGAAGAAGGAGGTGCTCGCCCTGGCCCGCCGGGTGCCCGGCTCGCCGCTGCGCGGCCACCGCCTCGACGACCTCCACGCCCGCGACGGCGGCCTGCACCACGCCGGGGGCGGGCAGACGTACGCCGACATCCTCACCGCCGCGGGGCGCGACCACGTCGAAGCCGCGATCAAGTCGGGCATGCTCGGCTTCGTCCTGCGCACGCTGCGCGACCGCCGCCGCTACGTCAAGGCGGCCACCGCCGTCCACTTCTGCGAGGTGCGCGTCGATCCCGACACCATGGAGGTGCGCGTCGCGCGCTGGCTCAGCGTCTTCGACGCCGGCCGGATCGTCAACGCCAAGACGGCGGCGAGCCAGATGCGCGGCGGCGTCGTCATGGGCATCGGGCTCGCACTGTCGGAGCAGACGCTGGTCGACCCGCGCAACGGCCGCATCGTGAACCCCAGCCTGTCGGAGTACCACGTGCCGGTGCACGCCGACATCCCGCGCATCGAGGTGCACGACGTCGGCGTCCCCGACCCGACCATGCCGCTCGGCGTCGTCGGCATCGGTGAGGTCGGCATCACGGGGGTCGCGGCGGCGGTCGCGAACGCCGTACGGCACGCCACTGGGAAGCGCGTCGGAGACCTGCCGATCACACTCGACAAGCTGCTGTGAGGCGGCTGGGCGGGCCTGTCGTGGGTACGTGCCTAAGCTGACCCGACCGACGATCAGCTGAGGAGGCCTGCACATGTCACGCCCGCCCTTCCCGCCCTTCACCGAGGAGACCGCCCGCGTCAAGGTCCAGGCCGCCGAGGACGCCTGGAACACCCGCGACCCGGAGAAGGTGGCGCTCGCGTACACGGAGGACACCGTCTGGCGCAACCGCGACGAGCACCTGATCGGCCGCGCCGCGGTGATCGACTTCCTGCGCCGCAAGTGGGCCAGGGAGCTGGACTACGCGCTGCGCAAGGAGCTGTGGGCGGTGCTCGGCAACCGGATCGCGGTGCGCTTCCAGTACGAGTCCCGCGACCCGTCAGGGCAGTGGTGGCGCAGTTACGGCAACGAGCAGTGGGAGTTCGACGAGTCGGGGCTGATGCGGCGCAGGGAGGCCAGCATCAACGACGTACGGATCGCCGAGTCGGAGCGCCGCATCTTCGGGGCGCGCAGCGAGGAGGAACGCGGCGTGGACGTCCTGCCGATCTTCTAGCGGACGCTCGCTGTCACGGACGTTGCAGCAGGACGCTGAATGCCGAAACAGACGTCCGACGGGCCGATACCGCCGTCCGATGGGATGGAAGGTCGTCTTCTCAGGGGGTGCGAATCCACCGGGGGTCGCCGTACCGCTGCTCCACCCCCTCACCCGGCACGAAGTCGGGCGCCGTGGCCAGCACCACGAGACCCTGCACCTCTAGATAACGGATCAGCCCGGCCGCCACCGAGAACACCGTCTCCATCGAGCCGCACTCCGGCGGCATGTGCTCCTGCAGCACCGCCACCACATCCGGCAACCCGAACTCCGCGGGCAGCAGCTCCGCCACCTCCCTGACGAAGTCCTCGGTCACCTGCGCCTGCACCACCACCGCGCCCGGCCGGCCCGCTCCCGAGCCGGCGCAGCTCTCGCAGCCGTCGCTGTGGAAAGGGGCGATCGAGACCGTGCCCGACCCCAGGCACACCACGCACCGGCCCCACTCGGCCGCGTGCAGCGTCGCCGCCTCCCGGTCCAGCAGCGGGACCGCGCAGGTGCAGCGGAAGGTGTTGTACGTGCCCGCGACGTAGTCGCGGTAGGAGATGTCGTCGGGGGCGTCGACCCACTCGGTGGTGATCACGTGCGGCTCGTCCATGAGAACTCTTGTCCGTCGCTGTGCGGGGATGTCCCACAAGATAGCTCCGCCGGCGGGCCCGTATCACGGAATCGGCTCAACTCTTCACGTTCCGTAAGGCTCCGGTTGGCGGGGCGGGCCGCCCTTGAGCTCGTGGAAGCCCGGGGTTGATGCGACCAGCAACGTCCCGTCCCAGAGCCGCCCGGCGTCCTCACCGGTGGGCACCTTGGAGATGACGGGCCCGAAGAACGCGACCGGGGCGGCTCCTTCTTCGCTCACGGCCACGATCGGAGTCCCCACATGGTCACCGCCGATGATGCGCAGAGCCTCGGCCGTCGAGGCCCGCAGCTCGTCGTCGTACTCGGTTCCGAGCCCTGCCTCGGCGAGGTCGGGCGGCAGACCGGCCGCTTCCAGCGCCGTACGCAGATCACCGGGCCAGTCGCCCTCGCCCGTCGTCCACAGTGCTGTGTAGAACCGTCCCAGCGCCTCCTGCCCGTGCGCGCGCCTGACCGCCGCACAGACCCGCGCCGGCACCCACAGATAGCCCTCGGTGTCCCCTTCCGGGTCCTCGTCACGGCCCTCGTTGAGCACCGACAGGCTCAAGACGTGCCATCGCACCTCGACCGGCCGCACCCGGCTCACCTCGAGCAGCCAGCGCGAGGTCAGCCAGGAGTACGGGCAGGACGGATCGAACCACATGTCCGCCACCCTCATGATCGCCACCCTGGAATCACCCCTTCTACCTGCCCTGTTATTGGAGAAGGCGTCACGGAGGGAAAGAGCCGCCACACCTCCTGAGCCCAGCGGCTGTCGCCATCCACCCCCGCGAAAACCGGCAAAGGCCGCCACCCCGACCCCCGACGAGTCGGACACCGCCGCAACAGAAGGCTGGATAGCCCCTCCCCACCCGTGTCAGGGACGGC
The DNA here is from genome assembly GCF_042751225.1 of Nonomuraea fastidiosa. Classification (NCBI taxonomy): domain Bacteria; kingdom Bacillati; phylum Actinomycetota; class Actinomycetes; order Streptosporangiales; family Streptosporangiaceae; genus Nonomuraea; species Nonomuraea fastidiosa. The sequence goes on along the minus strand of NZ_CP170570.1, from coordinate 2,301,654 downwards.
TGAGCACGTCGAGCACCCTGAGCCTGCCGACTTCGCCCAAAGGGGAAGCTCGGCGGCGGGAACGACGTACTGGGCCGCGTCTTCGTACCAGAACTCAGCCTCACCCACGACCTCGCCCTGACCAGGGGTTAGTGAGACCGCACCGGGAACGTCCACCTCAGCCCCGAGCAGCAGCGGCCGCCCCTGCTCATCGGTCCCGATACGAGCCATGAGCGACCGAGTCGGGAGCGGCATCGGCTGCCTCAGCCCAGGAACCCGCAACGCCACCCTCGCCCGCACCGTCATCGGAAAACCCTCACCAGCCTGACCAGCCGCACCAGCCCGTTCCGCAGGAAGTATGCGGGCCCTTCCCCGGCCGCCGCGATGGACTCCGCCTTCGCCAGGTGCCGCGCGTCGATCTCCGCCTGCGTGACCACGTACGTCCCCCATCCTCGCTCCCCGGCGAGCCGCTTGAAACTCTCCGCCTGCTCCCGCGTCGGAAAGAAGTACTTGCCCTCAAGCCCCTGAATGACGGTGTAGGCCCCCTTCTCCTCGACCGACTTCAGCTCCGCCTCAGTACGGCCCTCCATAACGTCACCACCCCGGCCGCTTCAAGCGCCGGCAGCTCAGGCCCCGGCAGTTGCCCGCTCACGACAAGGAACTGCCGGCACGACGCCCCGAGGTCATCCCCTTCCCGAGCCCCGACGACGATGCAGATCTGGCCGCTGTAGGGACCGTTCACCCGTTCGTGACCCGCTGACAAGGCGGAACCTCCATCGTCCCCGTCACCGGCACCGTCTCAGGCGGAACGGTCGGATCGATGTAGGGAGGAAAGGTCACCCGCTGGTAGGCGGTGAACGAAACGTGGCTCCGGACCCAGCACTCGATCCGGAACCGCGCCACCGACGAGGTCTCCTCAAGCCGCCGGCTCCCCAGCAACCCGGTCAGCGTGATCCGCCCACCTGCAGAGGCCGCCACCACCTTCGGCCCCCCGATCCCGCAGGCTGTCGGCGGAAATCTGCGCATGCGCCCGCTCGGTATACGCCTCGTAGATGAGCGGCATAGCCGGGCGAGGCCCATCGGCCGCCCCGGAGTCAACGGCATACGCCACCCCACCGACCAGCGCCACGAGCACCGCCGCGATCAGCCCGAGCTTCCGCATCACACCCACGCCCCTCCGCCGACGTCACCAGCGCGTACGGGAGGAGCGGGAAGACAGGTTCGATTACCTGCGTATCCGGCATAACTGGGACTCACCTGCCACGAACGCACAGGCACGCCGGCGATCGTGAGGGAGCTGGCCACGGATGCGAAGGACGGGTCGCCGGAACTGTTGCCGGGGTGCACAAACGTGTACTAGAGGACCGCTCTCAGGGGGTTAGGTGTCCCCTGAGGCTCCGCAGAAGATCGGAAATTCTTTACCTTTGGTGCGGTGCCAATTGTCCGGTTCCGATTGCGGGATTGTCAGCCAGGCGCGCTAGTCTCGCTCGTATGTTCGGCATCTGGCTGCACGGCGGCCACTACCGTCTCAACGGCCGTGGCCAGTGCTTCGTGCTCCCAAAGCCGGATCACCCGCCAGCCGGCTGCTTCGAGGGCGGCGTTGACGCGCTGATCGCGTTCCATGTTCCGGCGCAACTTTGGCGCCCAGTACCACTCGTTCGTCGTGGGCTGGCGACCGTGCTCCGGGCAGACGTGCCAGAAGCAGCCGTCGACGAAGACCGCGACCTTCTTGGCCGTGAAGACGATGTCAGGGCGGACCTTGACCTCGCCCAGATCAAGGCGGAGGTCCTTTCTGTAGCGCAAGCCACGGCGGTGCAGCGCACTCCGCAGGGCAACCTCGGGTTTGGTGTTAGATCGCCGATTGGCCTGCATGTTGCGCGACCGACCCTCGTTGAGCGGCGCAGGATAGGTCCTCCGCTCATGAGCCCGTTGCCGGGCTTGGGCTCTCTTGCTCTCGCTCACACTCGTCCCAACGGGCGTACAGCCAACAGTGCTCTCCGCGAAGATACAGTTGACCGCTTGTCCCTTGCCTCCTCTGGGCTACGAAAGGGGTCCTTGTGACCAGAAAGCACTCTCACGTCCTCGAGACCCTGGCGAAAGCTGATGATCAGCCAGTAAGCCCGGGAAGTGCCAGCTCAGAGCGGGATCAAGCTGCGATGTCCGATGCCGCCAGCACCTTGGCGGGGACGCCTGAGGGCTCACTCAGAGTTGTGGAAATCTGTGCCGGCGCTGGGGGCAGTCCCTCGGGCTGGAACGGGCAGGTTTCCGGCATGCCCTGGCGATTGAGCTCGACCCGCAAGCAGCAAAGACACTCCGGCATAACCTCGTCAAAGTTTTTCACTATGACAAGAAGGAGGCTGAGGAAACCGTCAGGATTGGCGACGTGGCTGACCCCTCCGTGTGGAAGCCAAAGGAATACGAGGGCGTGGATTTGCTAGCTGGAGGCGTGCCATGCCCGCCCTTCAGCATCGCGGGCAAGCAGCTTGGAGCCACTGACGAGCGCGATCTGTTTGCGTGGGCGGTGGAACTGTGTGGCCAGATGAAGCCGAAGGCGCTCCTGCTAGAGAACGTCAAAGGTCTGGCTGGCACCAGGTTCACCGCTTATCGCCAGCGTGTCCTAGACCGGCTGAAGGAGCATGGCTATGTCGCCCAGTGGAAGCTCCTGCAGGCAAACGACTACGGCGTCTCGCAGCTCCGCCCCCGGTTCGTGCTGGTCGCTTTGCGGCCCGAATACGCAGAGTACTTTGACTGGCCTGAGAAGAATACCGAAAAGCCGCCTACGGTGGGCGAGCTGCTCAGGGACCTCATGGCCCGCGGAGACTGGTCGCCCGAGAGGCTCGAAGAGTGGGTTCGAGGGGCGAACGACATCGCTCCCACCATCGTGGGAGGGTCAAAGAAGCATGGTGGAGCAGACCTCGGCCCCAGTAGAGCCAAGGCCGCGTGGGAAGCGATGGGAGTGGATGGGAAGGGCGTGGCCGACGTCCCGCCTGGGCCCAATAATCCACGGGTGAAGGGCGCCAAGCATCCGATGCTGACCGTCGAAATGGTGGCTCGCATTCAGGGATGGTACGGCGAGGAATTCGCCGCTTGGGAGTTTCTTGGCGGGAAGACGTCTAAGTACCGGCAGATCGGCAATGCCTTTCCCCCGCCTGTAGCAAAGGCGCTAGGCGTAGCTATCAGAAAAGCGCTGCTCAAGGAAGGCCCGCGCCGCACCTTGGTGGAAGACACCGATACGCCGACCGATCCGGTCTACAAGATCCTGGTCAAGAACAGTCGGCCGCTAACTGTCGAGCAGATCGTGCAGAAGCTTGCGGATGATGGCAAGCCGATGGAGCTGCCTGAGGTCGAACGCCATCTCAACCATCTCAGTCACGACTTCGAGCTGCTGGAAGTTCCCCGATCGAATGGTGACGTGGCGTACAAGCTCGGTGAGTTCAAGGCGTTCCTCGGGCAGGAAGACCATCGACGGCACGAGTTGTTCAATAAGTATCGGTCGAAGATCAGCTGATACTGCTAGGTTCGCCATCCATCTAAGCCGCAGTTGCGGGTATCCGGCACTCGGCGTGGCTTCAGTGGAAGATGCGTAGCGGGGAGAAGCAGCCTCTCGAAGGAGGCCCGGCTTCTCCCCGTCGGCTGAAGCTGATCTGGTGCTTATCGCCTTTTTGCCTAAGCCGATGCTGACGCCGTCGGTAGGCGCGTGGCAGCGTGTCTCATCTGCCTAGCGGGCCGATGTCGGGTAGCTCGGGTGCCATTTCTGGAGGATCATCTGGCAAGGCTGCCACCCATTCTTCGCCGTTCAGCGTGATGGACGGCAGCCCAGCATGGTGTGCACGCTTACGCGCCAGCCGAATGCTCATCGACTCTCCGGGGCCAAGGGTAGGGAGGCCAAGAGCCTTGGCTGCCTCAACGTGATTACGGTACTGCCCGAAAATCACGATGCCTTCCGGACGTAGTGCTGAACGAGCCCCGCCATTGCCGCGTACCCGCTTCATGTAGTCCTCCTGCATCGCCACCGTTGCAACTACCGTGCGGCTTATGCGTCTGCCCTGGACACGCCGGAAAAGTTCATTGATTCTCTTCTGCCCGCTCGTGGAGCGGAAGATGGCGTCGATGTCGTCGTCGGGCAAGGAGAGGAGGATGTTCTCCTGAAGCGGTTCGTCCTTGAACAGCCAGCGAATAGCCTGTCGGCCGGTATGATTTAAGGTGCGCTTGACGTCCCTGTTTCTCCCAGGGTTGAGGTTTTCCTCGCTGGCTCGGACCAGACCAGCGCTCCAGCGCCCCTTCTTGTCGTTGGCCCAGAGCCCCAGGATGAGTTGGTCAACAGCCTCGGGGGGAATCATCCAGCTCGCTATGTTCTGTGCATATTTGCAATCAACTTCATGTCCCGCGATGGAGTAGTCGAGAACATGTCCATCAGCGAATCCGAACTCGCGTTGCAGGTTGATCTCAATCAGCGTTCCGCAGTGCGTCTTTTCCGTTTTATGGAGTTGCTCCCATCGGAAGCGGCCGGTGTGCTGGCCGTCAAGAAGCATGTCGAAGGTGCGGCGGACTACCTTTCCTAGCCGTGGTCCAAGTTCATCCAGCATCATGAGATGTGAGAAGACTTCTTCCAGTGCGGGATCGTAATCGTCCATCGCCGCTTCCTGTCTCTGCGTAGAACCCGATCATTTGCGCCCCTTATCATGCCTCCCCGATGGGTCATCTGCACTAGGTTTCCGGCCTGTATGGGCATCCCCTTGATCGCTCGCGTGTTTGTGGTGCTCCGCTCTGCAGATCAGCCCAAATGTCGCAGGAGCTCCCGAATGTCTCCGGCATCCAGCCCATAGCTATCGGCAGGTGCCTCCTCGAGGTCGGCTAGCTGGCGCACATCCGGATCGTCCAGGATGCTTCCTAGGAACTCCATTTTTGTCTTGAGGCGTAGCTGGACCACTTCATCGATAGTTCCTTCCGCGGCGAGTACGGTGACCCGGGTTTCTGCGTCGGGTGCGAGACCTAAGCGGTGTATTCGATCCAAGCTCTGGAGGAATCGGCCGGCCATGAAATCACGGTCAATGTAGATCGCGTCATGGCAGACTTGATGGAGACTGATTCCTTCCCCAAGGGTCGCAGGATTTGAGATCAGCACCATACAGTCTGCATCTTCGCGGAACCGCCGTATCTGCTCGTCTCGATCTATTGTTCCGCCATGAACAACGGCGGGATGGTGAGGAGCGAGCAGGTGTGCCAAAGTAGTAATGTTACGTACGAAGTTTGTCCATACAATCGTCTTGCGGCCCAGTGTTGCGTTGGCAGCAATCAGGTGAATTGTTTCCTGATACTTAGGTGATAGTTCATAGCTGGGCAGGTTGCGCAGCAGGTCGTAGAGCGAGTCATCAGGGTTGATCTCCAGAGGGGCTGGCCTATACGCGAGTGGCTCATATGGGCTGCCTCCCTCGATGAGAAGAGCCGGGCTTGTGGCCGCCATAATCAGACGCAGCGCAGTACGGCCGAGCGCTTCAATATCATCGCGGGAAGCTTCGGCCCGTGCAGATAAGTTTCCCTTCAGCGCTTCATATATCTCGCGGTGAATGGGTGGGAGCTTGACGTAGCGGATCTTCGGCTCGAACGGAGGGAGGCCTAGTTCGCTCTTGGTGGTGCGGGTGAAGAGCGGCCTCAGTACGGTACTGGCGTAGGCCAGATCGCCACCACGTACGGCATCGGATACCACGCGTTTGCCCCGTCCAGGCCAGACAAACGACAGCAGATTCTCCAGATCTCGAGCCCCGTTTGGGGCAGGGGTGCCCGTAAGGATGAGCCGCCGCGCGGCAGAAGGCCCAAGCGTCAGGCATGCTGATCCGTAGGTTCCGCTGGCGCCAAGCTTCATGCGGTGAGCCTCGTCGAGCACCAGCATCGAAGGTGCGCTGGTCAGCCACGACACGAGCCCGGGGACAGCCCGGGATAGCCGCTCGTAGTTGACGAGCATTATCTCGGCGTCATAGTCCGGCGCCCGGCCCATCACTGCCGCGCGTGGCGGTGTGCGGAAGCACACCTGGCTTTCTGACAGCCAAGCCTCGTAGGCGGACTTTGGCCCGACAACGAGGAGCCGCCTGACCAGGCCCTGCTCGCGGATAGCAGAGTAGACGGCTAGGGTCACCCGGGTCTTGCCGGCACCAGGCACGCTGAAGTTCGCACCGTGACTGAGTGACAGCAGATGGGCTGCATCACGCAGCTGGAAGTCGGTGAGATCACCAATCCAGTTCTCGCCAAGCATCTTCAGTACGTCACCTGGCGCGATCGTTCTCCCGGGGAGGTCAGCTTCGCCGCTGAGCGTGCGCTCGGCCTGTTCGGCGTCATCGAGGACGCTGTTGACGAGCTGGAGAAGCGCCTCATCCCACTCAACATCATCGTGATGCCAGTTGCCGAGCTCGATGAGGCGGTCGAGGAAGTCGTCAAGATCGAACTCTCCCACCAGCGGCGCACGCTGCCCCCCTGGCGCGATGCGGGCAGCCAGATCCGCGAAATCCTGCTCGTACCCCGGCCTGCTGCGGAGAACCACGCGTGTCTTCGAGACATCGAGCGAAATCCGCAGAGACGGCTCTGAATGTGGCGCGGTCACTGGTCTCTCCCTACAGCTTTCTGCAGCCAGGTGAGCCCGTCGCCTGGCAGGGTAATGCTCTTGCTGGCCTCTTTGGCGACGCGCTCCAAGATGGAGCGCAGCTGCAGCAGGGCGTCGTCAAAGGCGCCTTCATCCAGGCTTCCGTTGCCGCGGGCCAGGACGAGGTCGGTGACGCACTGCTCTAGGTCTTTACATGCGTCAGTCACGCGGTCAGGGGCGGCGAGGCGCTTCTTGCGGAGCCGGAAGTCCCTGCCTGCGAACTCCAGCGCCTCATTGAAAACGTCTTTTGCGCGCCTGAACTGCTCGGTTGCTGTACTCCGCTCCTCCTCGGTGGCGGTGGACCCAGGAGCCTTGACAGCCTTGACTCGCAGGAGAGAGTCGGTAAGAGCCTTTGCGGCCGTGACCCTGACTCCGGCCGCTTGGACAGTACGGCCGAGGCCAGGAATCGCGACAGCCGCAGCCTCGGGCTCGGGATCTGGCATAAGATCGGCGGGAAGCCGCTGATTCAGGAAGCGCTCATAGAAATCAGGCTGGATGAACCGGACGTCTGTTTTGGCGAACTCGAGCACGATAGCGGCGAAGCGCCCCTCCTTTATCAGATCTGCGCGTTCTTGGTTACGCGCGGCCTCAGCTTTGTACGCCCGATAAAGCTCGAAGAGTCGTTCTTTCGCGTCTTCGAAGTCCATCAGCCGCAGCGACGTGGTGCCTGTGGCGCTGCGGTCGATAAGGTCCCTCAACTGAGCGAGAATCCACAAGTCACGGTCACAGGCCGGCGTGGTGGTGTGGAAGTTCCGGGCGATCTCCGGTAGTGGCTTACCAAGTTTTACCTGCTCTTCCAGGGCGAGCAGATGATTGATGTAGGAGTACTCCCGGCGCCTGTCCGGGCGCAGCTGGAGTGAAAGCTCAACGGCGTGTATGTCGTCCCATGTACAGCTTGCGGGCAGGACGCCTACTCGCATGCTGGGCCGTCCTATCTCCTTGAGAGCGGCCCGTCGTGTGTTGCCGTTGACCAAGATGCCATCACGGGTGATGAGGCCAGGTTCGTTCTGGCCGTACTCGCGCAGGCTTTCCATGAGATCCTCGAAGGCCTTGTCGGTCACGGAAGGATCCGCCGGCAACGCCTTCAGCAAGAAGTGCAGATAGTCCTGGCTCTCGGGGCTCCACGGATCGTCGGTCAGGGCTTGGTCCCTTATCGGGTCGAAGGCACGCTGGGCACGGATACGGTGGGTGCCAGGGTTATACCGCAGTGCCTCAACCGGCATGTCGATGACTTCGACGTGCGTGAGCTTGCCACGCCACTCGACCGTCAGAGTCTCCGGGACTCCGCTGCCATTCCGCAGTTCCTTGAGCCGCTGTTCTACGAGTTCGCGGTTGCTAGCAGCCTCGCGAGGCTGGCCAAAGTCGATCGACATGGTTGAGTTCCTTCCAGGAGTAAGTCAGCAGGGGATCGGAGGGGGCGGTGGCCGGCTGTGCTCGGCGCCGGCCTTCCGCTCAGGGCTGCAGGAGCATGCTGCGGAATTGGTTGCGTGCGGGCGTCGGCAAGGTGCGGTAGAGGCCCCACAGCTTCTCGACATCGTTGAAGCTGCGGGAGTCCTGCTCAATCCAGGCGGACAGCATCTTGCGCTCATAGGCTGACAGCCGCTCCAGCGCCGCTGTGAGAGTCCGCAGGTCGCTGACAACATCGCGTCCCCCCACACGGCACCGGTTGCACTCCGTGACGAGCTGCACTTCCTTGTCGCCGCTGGGTAGCGTGACCTGCCGGCGTGCGATATCGAGCTGTGAAGTGGTTCCGTAGCCGTCGGAATACGCTTCGCCGATGCCGATACCGCACGATCGGCATAGATAGTTGTCCTCCATGAGAACGGTACGGCGCTGTGACGCGCTTATAGCCTCCGCGGCCTTCCGGTTAGCGACGCCCGGTTCCCATACGGGAAGCCCCTGGCGAACGAACCTGTGCTCCCAGGACTCCAGAGTCGAATCCTCCCGGTTTGTGTCGATCTGCCACTCGTAGTCCCGTAGCTCCCTCATGCGGCGGTCGATTTGACTGACTCCGTCGAACGCTGCGCGCAGCTGTTCTTTGGTGAAGATGCTTCCTGGTCCGACTTCCTGTATGAGCCACAGCGCTACCCGCTTCATGGTGCCGAGCTTCTTGTCCGTCCAGGACGGCATCGCCAACATTCGTCTGTTCCTCTCATGGGAGATAAGCGACAGAGAGACCCGCTGCGTTGTCTGTTAGCGAAGCGGATCCAGGCACCTCAGGGAAGTCTTTTCTGTCCCGGTGTGTCCCGCGTGGTGTCCCGCTGTGTCTCGCTGATCCGGCAAAGGCGTAATTTGTCACAGGCGTCCGTCAAGATGGCTCCAGAACCGGAGGGGATACCAAGGAGCTGACCATGCCTCCTCGTGCGCGAAGGAAGCCTCTTCCAGCATCTCTCTCGCCTGCCCGGCGTGAACTCGCTGAGGCGGTGCGAACGCTTTTAGATGATGCGGGCGGGTCGTTACGAAGCGTTGCAAACCAGATACATAGTTCTCGCTCCGCTCTCGGTCGCTTGGCCGCGGGACAGGTGGGATATCCCGACAAAAAGACGGTCCTCAACCTCCTTCGCCTCGCGGCCCGCAAAAATCCGGCCGTGACTATGACGGAAGAAGAGCTGGAACGCCTGGTGCAGCAAGTGTGGGATGAGGATCCGCATGTTGCCAGGCCGGCTGGTGCACTTGCCGATGGCGGCACGACGACCGCCGGTCCCGGTACTCCACACGTTGCGCCGGTCCTGGTGGGAGGAGGGGACCGGCGCAACTGCTTGACGGCATACGTCCGGTGGCCGATCGAAGAGCTCGCCAAGCATGTGGACAACGCTCGCTATGAGCACGCCATGGGCATGCTCGACTATGCCGGCGGGAGGGCACCTGCGAAGGAGGCTGCTGACGCAATACAGGCCTGCCGCGACTGGGGACTGGCGGAGGCTGTGGATACCCTGCTCAGGATGGTCGGACGCCGGCCTGGCACGCAAGTCCTCGCGGTGGTGGGTCACCTGATGGACGTCGGCAACATCGCGGACGCTCGCGCTCTTCTGCGAATCACTGGCGACCTCCAGGAGGTGTGAACCCGTCGGCGTACCCACCCGGCGCCTGGGCCGATCGGCAGGTGACACGGAGGCGGCGCCAAGAATCTGGGCCGGCCGCGAAGTTGTCAGGCGCCCAAGTTATCCGGACTCCTTAAACAAGATCGGCTTGAGCTGCCGGACGAGTTCGATGGCGTCCGCCCGGTGGTCTCTGCCCGGTGCGCCCGGGGTGATCCAGATGGAGAGGCGGCGCCGGGCGTCGGGGGTCCAGGCGTAGGCGTACGTCTTCATGCCGTCCTCGCCTTCGATCTGTGCCGTGAAGCCAGGGCCGAGGTCGGCTGGCAGGTCTTGGCCGCGGTCGTGCTGCTTGGTGCCCTCCAGCTCTTCCACGGTGAGCGCGGACGGGTTGTCGAAGGTGATCGACAGCGCCGCCCCGATCGCGTCTCCTCCCTCTTTTCTGACGATGCAGCGGTCGAAGGGCTCTCCGGGGCGGCTGCCCGTGGCGCGGAACTCGTCCAGGCCCGTGATGCGGGCGATGACCTGCCTTGAGATCAGACCGCACTCCTGCGGTCCGGCCATCACATCGCCCAGAGGGCGGGTGTCGGGGGGTGGAGGCGACGGCGAACAAGCCGCGCTTACGAGTGCTCCCGCGATGAGCAGCGCAGGGAGGGAGACCTTTCTCATCCGCCTTGTCCTCCGGCGTCGTTGGCCTGGTTGAAGCCCTCGGTGACAGCGTTGGAAGGGTTGCGGAACACGGCTCCTGTGTCAGGGCTGGTGATCCATTCCGTGTACGCCTCACGCTGCTTGGCGGTCATCTTGCTCCACGGGATGATCTTGTCGCCGTCCATGAAGTCGCCCTCCGAGCCGCGCGGGTAGTTCACCGACGCGTGCGGGTGGGTCCTCGCCGGCACCTCTCCGTCGCCGAAGAGCCCGTGCCGCATCATCGCGTCGGCCGTGAGGTCCATGAACATGTCCACGGTCTGACCCGTCGTCGTGGCGGCCTCGCTGCGCGCCGCCGCTCCTGCCCCGGCGGTGAACTGGTCTGCCACCTGGGATTTGGCTCTGTCGAAGAGCCATCCGGCGATCTTCCCTTGAGGACCGGGGGCCAGGTCCGCCACGCTGGTGACCGCTTCTTTGAAGGCGTTGAACATTTTGTCGTGTTGGTCTGCGCTTTCGATCTTGGCGATGTTGCCCGCATCCGTGATCACAAAGAGGGTGCGGCTGAGCCGTTCGATGGCCTGGCTGAAAACCGCGCCGTCCGCGCCGTTCATCCGCTCTTCCAGGATCTTCTGACGCTGCGCGGCGATCTCGGCGGCGGTCGCGTTCGGGTGTGCCTTGTGCCATTTCTCGAAATCGGCGCGATTCTGCTCAGCGAGCCTTGCGGCGCGCTCGTCCAGCACTTCGATGCTGTACTGGCCGTGGCCCGTCACGACGGTCTTGAGCACGTCAGTGTCCGCGAAGGCCCACTTCATGACGCCGCTGATACCGTCACGATCGAAGACGGCACCGTACGGCTGTGTGCCGGCCAGCATTGTGTCGGGGTCGCGCGTGATCACCCCCGGCTTGTGAGCCACCCGATCCACAGAAGCGCGGTGTAAGTCGCTCATGTACGCGCTGATGATGTTCCCCACGTTCTGCCGGGTGTGGGGGAGGTTGTTCTGCACCTGCGGGTTGCCCCAGAAGTGCATCGCCCATGAGGCGATCAGCGCCGACTTGTATCCGCGTGACTGCTCCGGCGGCTGGTCGTGGTCGCGGAAGGTCCTGGTGGCGGCTTCGAGGGCGTTGCCGAGGTCGGTGTCGGTGTACTCGTGCCAGGGGCGTTCGCGCATCAGGTAGTCGAGGGGCTTGCGTTTCGGGTCGGTGAAGAAGTCTTGGGCGGCCCGGGAATTGTTGGCGAGCGCGGCGGCGACGGCGGCCATCGGATCCTTATAGGCGGCCGGGAGATCGTTGGCCGGTTGGGTGGTGGGCGTGAAGTTAAGCCAGTACGGGGACTGCCGGGGCTGCTTGCGCTCGTAGTCGTAGACCTTGGTGGCGATCTCGAGGAGGAAGGCGTCGTCGTAGGTGCCGCTGCGCAGGAGCTTGTTCAGCGCGAACGCGGTCTCCGGGATGTCGAGGTGTTTCAGCAGCTCATCGACGTACCCCTTGGGCAGCTTCATGCCGCCGGCCCCACGTGATGCGGTGCCGAGGATGGTGCCGAGCGCGGCCGACAGCTTGTCCAGCTGGGCCATGACCTCCGGGTCGGCGCCGGCCGGGGTGGTCTGGCCGCGGTAGAGCTTCGCGATGAGGCTCTTCAGCTCGTGCGGCGGCATCTGGGTGGCGAACGCCACGGCGAAGTACGGGTCCTCCTGGTGCTTTTGCAGCTCGGCGAGCGTCTTGGCGTCGATCGTGCCCTTCTTCAATCCAGTACGCAGCGCGTCCGCGAGGCGCTTGGCCGTGGCGGCGCCGGCGGCGGGCGTGTCGGACAGCCACTTGGATTCGTCGGCCCAGAGCGCTTTCGAGGTGTCGAGCGCGACCTTCTGCGCGGCCAGCATGAGGTCGAGCCGCCGCTGCAGGTCGGGCACCTTGCCGGCGATCTGCCGGCCGATGTCGCGGGCTGTGCCGGGGCCGTACAGCTGGAGCTGCACCGTGGCGAGACTTCTGTCCACCTGGGCGCCCATGTCGGGGATGGTGGTGCTGAGCCGCTTCATCAGGTTGATGAGCTGCGTCATCAGCGCCGGGTCGATGCCGAGCGGCACGGGCTGCGGGCTCATCGGCCGGCACCGTCCGGGCGGAGCGTGTCGAGCATGGCAAGGGCGCGGTCGAACATGCCCTTCAGCGCTCGATCCCAGCCCTGGGCCTCGCTTACCAGCGCGTCGGCGGCGGGGCCTTTCATCGCGCCGGAGTTGATGAGGTGGATCACCCCGCGGACGTCGCCACCGTGTTGATCCCGCAATTGCTCGATCTGCCGGCGCACGGCGTCGATCTGCTCCTGCGTCGCCATTCCGCGTCCCCTGAGGCTGCCGACAACTGGGTGACGCGAACAGCGTAACCAGCGGTGACGCGCTGCAGCGGGCGTTCGTTGCGCCGTACAACCGAGAAGGCATGGAAACGCGAATACGGTTCGTCGCTATTGCGCATTTGAGTGTGTGTCAGTGGCGGCTTCGCGACGTTCTCATGCGGCACGACGGCGGCCCGGCGATGTGCCGCGACACGATTTTCAGGATGGCGGCCACGCCCAAGCCGGTGACTGATGCGGTGCGGTGGTGTTCGACGGCCGTCAGGTGGTCGGTGGCCGGCCCAGCGCGGTGGTGCTCGCCTGCTGTCAGGCGGTCAAGTGGCCGGTGCCTTGGTCGAGGGCTTTCAGGTGGTCGCGAGCGGGGCTGACGCCTGGGTCGACTCCTAGGTGGTCAGCGGGCGAGCGCCGCGGTGGCGTTCCACCGCGGTGGCGGTGCGCGCGAGGTCGCCCGCCGCGATGGCCTCGACCAGCTCGGCGTGCACCTCGACGCGATGCCGCAGGTACTCGTCCTGGTCGGCGCTGCCGTCGGGGTCGGCGCGTTCCGACAGGTCGGACACGCAGCGGGTCATGGCCAGGTAGACCGCTTTGGCCAGGTGGTTGGGGGTGATCTCGGCGATCCGCTCGTGGAGCGCCCAGTTGGCGCGCATGAAGCGGTCGCGGTCGGCGGTCGATCGCTTGAGCGCGGTGAGGAGTCTGCGCAGGTCGGTGATGTCCTGGCGGGTGCGGTGGCGGGCCGCGTCGGCGGCGATCAGGGGCTCCAGAGATTCGCGTACGGCGATCGCGTCGGCCACCGTGGCCGGCATCGAGCGTACGGTGAGCAGCGTGTGCCGCAGCCGCACGATCGGGTTGGGCGCGGCCACGAACAGGCCGCCGTTGCGGCCGGGCCTGATCTCGACCGTGCCGCGGTCGCTGAGCAGGCGGGCCGCCTCGCTGATGGTCGCGCGGCCGTAACCCGACATGTCACGGAACTCGTCCATCGTGCCGATCAGGTCGCCAGGCCCGAGACCGCGCTCGGCGATCAGCGCTTCGATGTCGGCGGCCAGGGACTCGGCGCGGGTCGGAGGCGTACCAGAAAACACCCGAACCATTCTGGTCTTTCGAGCGCGGCGGCGCTACGCTCCGGTCAAGCCTTTGGAGGACTATGTGACCCCGCTGCTGCGACAGGTCCTGAGCCAGATCGACGGGCCCGACCCCCGGATCAACGAGGTGGTCTCCGCGCTCGTCCGTCACCTGCACGCCTTCGTCGAGGAGGTGCGGCCCACGGAAGGCGAGTGGAACGCAGGGCTCGACTTCCTCATCGAGACCGGCCGCATGTGCACCGCGCACCGCAACGAGTTCATCCTGCTGTCCGACATGCTGGGCCTGACCAGCGCGGTGGACGCGGTCAATAACGAGGGCCCCGAGGGCATGACGCCATCGTCGGTGGAGGGCCCGTTCCACTCGCCCGCCCCGGAGCGGCAGCCGGGCGCGTGGATCAGCAACGGGCCCGAGCGGGAGCGCGGCGTGCCGACCGTGGTGCACGGGCGGGTGCTCGACTGCGACGGCATGCCGCTGCCCGGCGCGGTGGTGGACGTCTGGCAGGCCAACGACACCGGCCTGTACGACACCCAGGACGACAGGCAGGACCTGGGCAACCTGCGCGGCCTGTTCACCACCGACGTGGAGGGGCGCTACTGGTTCCGTACGATCCGGCCGAGCAGCTACCCCGTGCCCACCGACGGCACCGCGGGACGGCTGCTGGACGCCATCGGACGCCACCCCATGCGTCCCGCGCACTTCCACTACCGGGTCACCGCCACCGGATACCGGCCGCTGACCACGCACGTGTTCCTGGCCGGCGACCCCTACCTGGGCTCCGACGCCGCGTACGCGGTGAAGGACGAGCTGATCCGCGAGCCGGTGCCGCGTACGGAGGGATGGGGGATGGACGGGCCGTACGAGGAGATCGAGTTCGACCTCAAGCTGGTGCCGCTCGACTGGAAGGAGGAGCGGTGAAGCTGGTCGGTGTCCGTGTGCGCGGGGACGACGTCGTACGGGTGGCGCGGCTCGACGGCGAGACGGTGACGCTGCTCGCCGAGGTGAACGAGTTCTGGGCGGACGCGCGGCGGCTGGTCGCCGAGGTGGCCGGCATCCGCGGCGGGCTGCGGCTGGCCGACGAGCACGCCACGCTGTCCACCGAGGCGGTGGAGTTCGTGCCGCCGGTGCCGCCGTCCGCGCGGGTGATCTGCGTGGGGCTCAACTACCGGGCGCACGCCGCGGAGGGGGCGTTCGAGGTGCCGGAGCATCCGACGCTGTTCGGGCGGTGGACGGCGTCGCTGAGCGTGGGCGGGGCTCCGGTGGCGGTCCCGGCCGGCGAGGACGGGCTGGACTGGGAGGGCGAGGTGGCCGCGTACGTCGCCGAACCGCTGCGCTACGCCGACCCCGACACCGCGCTGAAGGCCGTGCTCGGCTACTCCACCTTCAACGACCTCACCGCCCGCCGCGCCCAGAAGCTCACCAGCCAGTGGACGCTCGGCAAGAACGCCGACCGCAGCGGCCCACTCGGGCCGATCGTCACCGCCGATGAGGTGGGCGACCTGCGTGACGGGCTGCGGGTGCGTACCAGGGTGAACGGGACGCTCGTCCAGTACGGCAACACGCGCGACATGATCTTCGGCGTGGGCGAGGTGTTGTCGCTGATCAGCCGTACGCTCACGCTCAATCCCGGCGACGTGATCGCCACCGGCACTCCGGAAGGGGTCGGTTACGTGCGCAACCCGCCGTGGTTGCTGCGGCCCGGCGACGTGGTGGAGGTGGAGATCGACCGCCTCGGCGTGCTGCGCACCCCTGTGACGGGCGGCCTTACGTAGGAAGCCTGCGCATCCTGTGAGTGGCGGCCTTACGTAAGAAGCCTGCGCATCCTGTGAGAGGTGGCCTTGCGCAAGCCTGCGGACCTCCGTGGCGGACGGACATCCGTAAGCCTGGCGCACCCGTGACGCGGGGCCCTACATGAGCCTGGGGTGTGCGGTCCCCTGCCATAACTTCTGGTGACGGGCGCGGCGGACCGGCGGCCAGAAATTGTCGGTTCTCGGTGGTACACATCAAGTCCACGCACACCCACCGTCACCGGCCTGGGGGAGGCCATGTCCGTCACCACGCCCGCCACCACGACGAACTCCGAGTTCGACGTCTCCGGGCCGCGCTACGACCAGCGCGGGCCGGTGCGCTGGCTCTGGTCCCACCTGCGCCGGCATCCGGTCCAGCTCGTCGGGTTCCTCGGCGGCTCCGTCATCATGACGGCACTCAACGCCTCGGTCCCGCAGCTCACCGGGGCCGCGTTCGACGCCGTGCTCGGCACGAGCGGAGACCCGGCAAGGGCGCTGACGCTCATCGTGCTCGTGCTGCTGGTCATCGTGCTCGCGCGCGGCCTGTTCGACCTGATGGCCAGGCTGTCCAGCGAGGTGCTGGCCAAGCGGCTCGAACGCGACGCGCGCGACGAGCTCTACGTGAGCCTGCTCGGCAAGAGCCAGACCTTCCACAACCGGCAACGGGTAGGCGACCTGATGGCCCGCGCCGCCAACGACATCAGGCAGCTGTCCGTCATGATCTCGCCGGGGGTCGATCTGATCGTCGACTCCAGCCTGGCCGGGCTGGTGCCGCTGCTCTTCATCGCCGCCATCGACCCGCGGCTGCTGCTGGTGCCCTGCGCGTTCGCGGTCGTCTTCGTGCTCGCGCTGTGGCACTACATGCGCCAGCTCAACCCGGTCGCCACGCGCATGCGCGAAGAGTTCGGCGACCTCAACGCGGGGCTCAGCCAGGCGGTGCGCGGCATCGAAGTGATCAAGGTGATGGCGCAGGAGGGGCAGGAACGCACGCGGTTCCGCGCCCGCGCGCGCCGCTACCGTGACTCCTTCGTACGCAACGGGCTCGTCCAGGCCCGTTACCTCCCGACGCTGCTGTTCGCCGGCGCGCTCGCCGCCGCCCTGTGGCACGCCATCCACCTCCAGAGCATCGGCGTGATCACGGTCGGCGACCTGGTGGCGTTCATGGGGCTGATGGTCATGCTGGGCTTTCCCACCCAGATGTCGATCTGGACGTTCTCGCTGGTGCAGATCGGCATCGCCTCCGCCGGCCGCATCCTCGGCATCGTCACCGCCGAGACCGAGCTGTGCCAGCCCGCCGACGGCCACGCCGCACGCATCTCCGGCGAGATCGTCTTCGACGATGTCACGTTCGGCTACGACGACGGCGGGGAGCCGGCGCTGCGCGGCATCAGCTTCACCGTCAAGCCCGGCGAGACCGTCGCGATCGTCGGCGAGACCGGGTCGGGCAAGAGCACGCTGACCAAGCTGGTGCCGCGCATCTACGACGTCACGTCGGGGCGCATCCTCATCGACGGCGTCGACGTACGCGCATGGGACCTCGACTCGCTGCGCTCCCAGATCTCCACCATCGAGCAGGACATCGTGCTCTTCTCCCGCTCGGTGGCCGAGAACATCGCCTTCAGCCTCGGCCAGCGCGCCGACCGCGAGGCCGTGATCAGGGCGGCGGAGGACGCGCAGGCCGCCGAGTTCATCGCCGAGCTGGACGACGGCTATGACACGGTGATCGGCGAGCGCGGCGTCACGCTGTCGGGTGGGCAGCGGCAGCGGCTGGCCATCGCGCGGGCGCTGCTCACCGACCCGGCGATCCTCATCCTGGACGACTCCACCAGCGCCATCGACTCGGCCACCGAGGACAAGATCCAGCAGGCCATCGAGCGGGTGTTGGAAGGGCGTACGACGTTGATGATCACTCATCGGCTCTCGCAGATCCGCTGGGCCGACAAGGTCGTGCTGCTGCGCAGGGGCGAGCTGGTCGACTGCGGCACCCACGACGAGCTCATCGCCCGCAGCCCGCTCTACCGCCGCATCTTCGCCCACTACGACGAGGCCGACTACGGCCCGGTGGGCGACGACGACGTCTCAGCGAGTGAAGCGGCCGGAGACGGCACCGCCGGGGCCGGTGCGGCTGAGGATGGCGCGGCCGAGGCCGGGGCCGGCGCGGCTGAGGATGGCGCGGCCGAGGCCGGGGCCGGTGCGGCCGTGGCTGGTGCGGCCGTGGCTGGTGCGGCCGGGGCCGGCGCGGCCGTGGCCGGCGTGGCCGGAGGGCGCGGGGCCGATGGTGGCATGGCCGGGGATGGCCCGTCCGGCGACGCCGCGTCCAAGGATGACGGACCTCCGGAAGACATGTCCAAGGATGACGGACCCCGGGAAGGCGCGTCCGGGTCCGGGGCCGGGACGGCTGTTCTCAGTGGCGAGCAGGGGAGCGTGCGCTGATGGGCTTCATCATGGACGGCCTCGACGCCGAGGACTACGACCGCACCTACAACGACCGCGACCTGCTGCGCCGGATCCTGTCCTACTTCCGGCCCAAGCTCTGGTCGATGGTGCTGGTGGCCGTGATGATCGTGCTGTCGTCCACCAGCCAGGCGTTCGTGCCGCTGCTGACCAGCTACGTCGTCGACGCGATCGCCGACGGCACGATCGGGCGGGTCGGCTGGATGTTCGTCGTCGGGCTGCTGCTGACCGGGGCGCTCGGGTGGGTGTTCAACTTCGTACGCCAATACTTCAGCGCCCGCGTCACCGGCGACGTCGTGCTCAAGCTGCGCGAAGACGCCTTCGACGCGGTGCTCGAGCGCGACATGTCGTTCTACGACGAGACGCCGTCCGGGCGCATCGTCAGCCGGGTGACCTCCGACACCGACGACTTCGCCACCGTCTCCACGCTGACGATGGACCTGATCAGCCAGGTGCTGATGGTCGGGTTCGTCACGTTCCTGCTGTTCCTGCGCAGCGTCGAGCTGGCGCTGCTGACGCTGCTGGTCGCGCCCGTGGTGGTGGGGCTCGCGCTGCTGTTCCGCCGCATCGCGCGGGCCAGCACCCGCCAGGCCCAGCGCTCGCTGAGCCGGGTCAACGCCAACCTCCAGGAGACGATGGGCGGCATCGCCGTCGCGAAGAACTTCCGCCAGGAGCAGCAGGTCTACGACGAGTTCCGGCCGATCAACCAGCAGAGCTACCAGGTGACGCTGCGCCAGGGGTTCGTCTTCTCCGGCATCTTCCCGGTGCTCTTCCTCGTGGCGGGGCTCGCCACCGTCGCGCTCGTCCAGCTCGGCGGCACCGCCGTGCTGAACGAGCGGCTGAGCGCCGGTGACTGGTATCTGTTCCTGCAGGGCGTCGCGCTCTTCTGGATGCCGCTCACCTCGATCGCCGCGTTCTGGTCGCAGTTCCAGCAGGGGCTGTCGGCGTCCGAACGCGTCTTCGCGCTGATCGACGCGCCGCCCCGGGTGGTGCAGACCGACGCGCGGCAGGTCGGGCGGCTGGCCGGGCGCATCGAGTTCGACGGCGTGACCTTCGGCTACGACCCCGCCCATCCCGTACTGCGCGACTTCGATCTGACCATCGAGGCCGGCGAGAGCGTGGCGCTGGTCGGGCACACCGGGGCCGGCAAGTCCACGCTCAGCAAGCTGATCACCCGCTTCTACGAGTTCCAGGACGGCCGGCTGCTGATCGACGGCCACGACATCCGCACCCTCGACCTCGCCTCCTACCGGCGGCAGATCGGCGCGGTGCCGCAGGCGCCGTTCCTGTTCAGCGGCACCGTCGCCGACAACATCCGCTACCCGCGCCCCGACGCGACCGACGACGAGGTGCTCGCCGCCGCCTCGGCCGTGGGCGGCGGCGACTGGATCGACGCGCTGCCCGACGGGCTGCAGACCGACGTCGGCGAGCACGGGCGGGCGCTGTCCATGGGGCAGCGGCAGCTCGTCGCGCTGGCCCGGCTGCTCATCCAGGACCCGGCCATCGTCGTGCTGGACGAGGCCACCGCCAGCGTCGACCCGCTCACCGAGGCGCAGATCCAGGAAGGGCTCGACGTGGTGCTCGCCGGCCGCACCTCCATCGTCATCGCCCACCGGCTGTCCACGATCGAGCACGTCGACCGCATCATCGTGCTCGACCACGGGCGCATCGTGGAGGAGGGCGACCACGCCACGCTGCTCGCCCGCGGCGGCCGCTACTGCCAGGTCTACAACACCTACTTCCGCCACCAGTCGCCGAATTACCGGGCAGGCACGGGCTTCGTCCCGGTGGGCACCGGCGAGACCGCCGGCACCGGTTGAGGGCGGCGGCGCCGGCGGTGGCGCGCGAACACACTCGGGGAGCCGGCGTGGGACGCGGCGTCGGGGTGATGGCTGTGCGGGGACTCACCTCGGGGTCGGCGTTCGCGTGCCGGTGGGCGGGCGAGGCCGGGGGGTCGGTGTGTGGGTGGGTATTCGGGCGGCCGTGTGGTCGCGCCTGAGGGCTGGGTGCTCGGTCGGGCCCGGAAGGCGGTGCGCGAGTGGACGCGGGGGCCGGGGCGGGGCCGAGCCTGGGGCTGGTGCGTGGTCGGCCCCGCCGGCCGGTGTGCGGTCGTGCGCAGGGGCCGGTGCGTGAGCGAGCCCGGGACTCTGTGCGCAGGGCGGCGGGGAGCCGGTGCGCGACTGAGCTCGGTGCCAACGGCATGCGGGTGGGCTCGCGAGCGTCCGTTCGCAGGGTTCGGCCGACGTTCGATTCGACCGAGGTGCACAACGACGGCGCCGCGGTGGAGATGGGGGATCTCCTGAGCGGACTGCTGAGGGCGTCTGCGGTGCTTACGAGGCTGACGTTGTGCGGGCGCGGGCGCCCAGGTTCGGGACGCCTAGTTGGCGTTTGAGCAGCTCTGCCTCGTGGTCTGGGAGTTCGCGGCGGATCGTGAGGGCGTTGTCGAGGAGGGGGTTGGCGGTGAGGCGGACTCGGCGGACGCCTTGGGCGAAGGCGTCCGGGTCCCAGCCGCCCTTGGCCTCGGCGGTGGACGCCATCGCCGAGATCTGCTCGGCGGTGGGCGGGGTGGGGATGCCGAGGCGGGTGGTGAGGCGGTCGCCGACGAGCAGGCCGGCCAGGTAGCTGCGGCCTGAGGCCGGGGAGCGGCGGGGGCGCGGGTCGGTGCCGTGGACCCAGGCGGTGACGATGTCGGCGACGAGGCGGGCGGCGGCGTGGCTCGGACGGTCGGAGAGGCCGAGGTCGCCGAGGTCGTACTGGTTGGTGGAGATCACCAGCACAACGCGGTCTTCGGTCCAGCCGCGCGTGAAGTGGTTCCAGCCCCACAGGTACTCGCCGCCGTGCCCGATGTACGGGTGCTCGCCGCCGTCGAACACGTTGAAGACGAAGCCGACCGACGCCGAAGGGCTGGGCCCCATGCGGGTGCCGCCGGACGCCTGGGCGGTGATCATCTGCCGGGCGGTCTCCTGCGCGAGGACCGCTCCCGAGTCCAGGCGGCCGCCGTTGAGCAGGGCCAGGATGAAGCGGGCGTGGTCGGACGGCGTGCTCAGCGCCGACCCCGCCGGATAGTCGCCGGGGTAGAGCGGCGGCAGCGTGAGCCGGAGACCCGGCAGCGTGGCGTACCCGGTGGAGCGGCGGGCGAGCAGCTCGGCCGGCACGTGGTCGGGGTGCTGCGCCGGCGGGAACACGGTCGAGCCCATCTTCAGCGGCTCGAACACGTGCCGCGCCACCCACTCGGAGAAGCTCACCCCGTCGGGATTGAGCAGCTCCACCAGGTGGCCGACCAGGGCGATGCCGATGTTGCTGTAGGTGTAGCGCTCGCCGGCGGGCGCGGCCCAGAACGGCAGCAGCGTGCCCCCGTACGCGTCCGACCTGGCCTCGGTGAGCACGCGCCGCAGGTGCTCGCCCAGCGGCGGGGGCGGGACGTGGTCCCAGTTGCCCATGTTCGTGCCCAGCCCGCTGCGGTGGGTCAGCAGGTCCCGCAGCGTGATGGAACGTTCCCCGAGCGGGTTGCGCACGTGCTCGTCCAGCGGGTCGTCCAGCCCGATGAGGCCGCGTTCGACGAGTTGCAGGGCGGCGACGGCGGTGTACGCCTTGCAGTCGGAGCCCGTGGGGCCGACCGTGTCGGTGGTCATGGGGCGGCCGCTGGCGACGTCCGCCAGCCCGTACGCCCTGGTCAGCGCCACCTCGGTGCCCACGCCGACGGCGAGGGAGAGTCCGGGTGCGCCGCAGTGGTCGAGGATCTCCGGCGTGAGGACGTCCAGTGCCTCCGCCAGCTTCGCGATGTCCATGCGTCAACGATGTCCTTGACGTTCGCAAAGTGTCAAGGATTACGTTGACAGCATAATGGGAGGGTGCCCGAGCTACCCGACCTCACCGCCCTGCTGTCGATCGTCGAAGAACGCAGCGACAGCGCCGACCCGCTGACCCGCCTCTCCGTCGCCGAGGGCGTGCTGTCGGAGCTGCAGGGCGTCGGCGACCGGCTGCTCGGCTACCTCGTCGAGCTGGCCAGGGCCGAAGGCTGCTCGTGGTCCGACATCGGCGACCACCTCGGCATCAGCCGCCAGGCCGCCCAGCAGCGTTACGGCCGCCGCTGGGCCAGCCTCACCGTGGCCGACCTCGCGCAGACCGGTGCGTTCGACCGCTACACCGGCCGCGCCAAGGAGGCGCTCGAACGCGCTGAGGCGCACGCCCGCCGCACCGGCAGCACCGCCGTCGGCGCCGACCACCTGCTGCTCGGCATCCTCGACGATCAGCAGACGCTGGCCGTACGCGCGATCGCCGCCCAGGGCGCCGACCCCGCCGTGCTCCGCGCCGACCTCGAACGGGAGCTCACCACCGGCCCCGGGTCACCCGACACGCTTCCCATCGGCGCTGACGCCCGCCGCGCCCTCCAGGCCGCGCTGCTGGAGACGGCCGAGCTGCGGCACAACTACGTCGGCACCGAGCACATGCTGCTCGGCCTGCTCCGCGAGAAGTCCGTCGGATTGCTGCGGGAACGCGGGGTCATGCTCGAACCGACGCGGGCCGCCGTACGGGCGGCACTGGAGGCGATCCTGCGCGCCCGGGAGGCGTAGGCGGGAGGACGGGGGCTCAGGTGCGGCGATCCGCCGGTCGGCGGGGCCCGTGATGGCGGGTGCGGACGTCCTCGGCCGGGCGGGCGGGCCGCTGCTCGACCCTTGTGATCAGCGGGCGTTCAGGCGCGGGCGGGTGTACCGCTGCCCTGCACGCGGTGATCAGCGGGATCGTGAAGGGAGGGTGCGCAACTTCTCGACCGGGCGGATAGCCGCCACTCCGCCCGTGGCGGTGCCGGGATGGTACAGGTAGCCCTACCTAGGGTGTCGCGTCTGCGGGATCGATGGCGCCAGGTGCCCGTCAGTAGCTTGGGCGCATGATCACTCGACGCACCCTTCGCTGGACCGGCACCTCCGCCCTCGCCCTCGCCGTCCTGGCCGGCCCCGCCGTGACCGCCGCACACGCCGCCACGGCCACGTACGCCACCAAGACCGCCGACGCCTCGGGCGCCGTCGTGCAGGACCTCCTCGACGACCTGGTCACCAAGGACAAGTTCCCCGCCGCCATCGCCACCGTGCAGGACAGGGACGGCGAGATGACCGACTACACGGCCGGGAAGGGCGAGCCGCCCGCCGACGGGTACGTGCGCATCGGCAGCAACACCAAGACGTTCACGGCGGTGACGATCCTGCAGCTCGTGGGCGAAGGCAAGATCAAGCTGGACGGCCCGGTCGAGAAGTACCTGCCGGGGCTGCTGCGCGGCAAGGGCATCGACGGCCGCCGCATCACCGTACGGCAGCTGCTCCAGCACACCAGCGGCCTGCCCGAGTACACGGACTTCCTGGCCAAGGGCGCGCTGCCGTACCAGCACCGCTACTTCCAGCCGCGTGACCTGCTGGACATGGCGCTGAAGAAGAAGGCGCAGTTCGCGCCGGGCACGAAGTGGTCGTACACGAACACCAACTACATCGTCGCCGGCCTGATCATCGAGAAGGTCACCGGCCGTCCGGCGGCCGAGGAGATCACCAAGCGGACGATCAAGAAGATCGGCCTGACCCACACCTACTTCCCGGGCGTCGGCGAGCAGAAGATCCGCGACCCCCACCCCACCGGTTACCACCGTGACGACCCGGCCAAGCCGATGACCGACGTGTCCGTCTCCGACCCGTCCAGCGCGTGGACCGCCGGCCAGATGATCTCGACGCCGAGCGACCTGAACCGCTTCTTCACCGCGCTGCTCGACGGCAAGCTGCTCAAGCCCGCGCAGCTCAAGCAGATGCGCACCACGGTCAAGGCGCCCCAGCTCGGCCCCGGCGGCCGGTACGGGCTCGGCCTGAGCGCGGTCAAGCTGTCCTGCGGCGGCACGGCGTGGGGTCACGGCGGCGCCATCCCCGGCTACTACACGACGAACGCCGCCACCGAGGACGGCCGCGCCGCCGCCATCGCGGTCACCCACCTGCCGACCACGGTCGAGGGGCAGCAGCACGTCGAGGGCGCCCTGGACAAGGCCCTCTGCGCCCTGAAGGGGTGACGGTCCGCCGCAGCGGGGACCGGTCAGTCGTTCTGGAACAGGCGGGCAGGGAAGCCGCCCGTCGCGATGGGCCCCCACCGCTCGATGGTGATGCGGATCAGCGACTTGTCCTGGCGGCGCATGGCCTCGCGGTATTCGTCCCAGTCGGGGTGCTCGCCCGCGATGCACCGGTAGTACTCGACCAGCGGCTCCAGTGCCTCCGGCATGTCGAGCACTTCGGCCCGTCCGTCGACCTGCACGTACGGGCCGTTCCAGTCGTCGGACAGCACGCAGATCGACACCCGAGGGTCGCGCCGGGCGTTGATGGCCTTGGCGCGGTCGGGGTAGGTGGAGACCACGATCCGGCCGGAGTCGTCCACACCGCATGAGACCGGCGAGAGCTGGGGCCGCCCGTCGGAGCGGGTGGTGGAGAGCAGGCCGTGGTGGCGGGGGCGGAGGAAGTCGAGCAGTTCGGGGAGCTCGACGCGGCGGGCGGTGGCGATGTTGGGTGCCATCTGCGGGTGCCTCTCATGACGCGTGAGGTGGAACACGCCCGATCCTGCCATCAGCGCCGGCACCGCCTCGCGGGTGGTGCCGGCGTCAGAGCGCGGTCAGGCCGATACCGGTCAGGACGAGGCTCACCGCGCAGGCCACGGTCCTGATCGTGTTCCAGCGCGTCCAGCGCGGCGCGTACTTCTGGTACGGCATCGTGCCCGCGTCCAAGGCGTTGTTCATCGGTACGTTGATCGCCACGGTGACCAGGAACGAGCCGACGCCGTTGACCACCGCCGCGGCGTAGAACCAGACGGACCCGGTGACGATCCCGGTCACCAAAGCCGCCAGCGGCGAGCCCATGAACACGATGAACAGCCACGGGTTGAGGATCTTGCGGTTGATACTGCGCATCGCCGCCCCCGCGTGGGCCGGGTCGATGGCGTTCAGGCCCGGCATGACGGACATGGAGAAGGCGTAGAAGAGACCCATGAGGGCGCCGTGCAGCAGGAGGGTGACGAGAGCCAGAACCAGCATGCCTTCATGGTGACGGCCATACAGTGAGACGGTCCATGGTCATTACGCTCATCTGCATAAGTGAGCGTCTCAACATCGGAGTGTGACGGCCGTCACGGTCGTTGTGCGTATTCGTCCACAGTTGATCGGGGTGAAGCTCCGTACTGTCCCTGTCATCAAGCGGAACACACCGAATGACGGGGAGGAACCCGAAATGCGGAAGACCTTGGCGATCGCCGCCCTTGCCGGTTCGATGGCCGTTACCGGCCTGGCGATCAGCAGTCCGGCGCAGGCCGCTTCGGCCACGACCGCGAGCACCGCTCACTCTGCAACGGTCACGTGGGGGAAGTTCTTCTCCAGCGACTACAAGGCGTACACGTTCGGTGAGACGTGGAAGTCGCACGGCAAGGTGTTCACGAAGTGGTACGGCGTGGACAAGCGCGGTGGTAAGAAGGGCTGGGTCTGGTTCGAGGTGTACCGGAACGGCCGTTGGGTGAAGTTCAACAAGGCGTGGGACGGCAAGGTCGTCGGCACGTGGAGCGGCCGGGGGATCCAGAAGGTGTACACGTTCACCTGCTGGGCCGGGAAGTTCGACAACTGCGGCAAGAAGTACCGCATCTACTGAGAATCATGAGCGGAACTTGGGGAGAACCGCCGCGTGTCTCCCCGTGCCGCGACGGGTGATCAGGTGACGCTTGCCTGGACAGGTTCCGGCACGACAGGCAGGCTCTCATGCTCGGACGATCCTTCGCCGCTCTCGCCATGACCACCGCCGTCCTGGCGTACCCGGCTCCGGCGTACGCCGTGACGCTGGAGCAGAAGCTGGCCGCGCTCGCCGCGTTCACCCAGCCCACCGACGAAAGCGCCGCCGCCTGGCGGAGCGCCTGGGCCGATCAGGCGTCATGGGCCGCGTACGCCTTCGACTGGTCCACCGACCAGTGCTCGGCGAGCCCCGACAAGCCGCTCGGCTTCGACTTCACGATGCCCTGCACGCGGCACGACTTCGGCTACCGCAACTACAAGGCGGTGAGCCGGTTCGACGAGAACAAGGCCCACGTGGACGACGCTTTCCTGCATGACATGCGCCAGGTGTGCGCGGGTCACCAAGGGGCGCGCAGGAGAGTGTGCGACCGCCTGGCCTGGTCGTACTACCAGGCGGTGCGCAGGGTCGGCGCGCTGGTGTCGGGGGATCGGCTCGCCGGCTTCATGTGACGGGCCCGTCCCGAACTGCGGACCGGACGGAGCCGACGGGGCCGGACGGAGTCAGCCGGACTGTACGGAGCGCCGGCAGGGCCGGACGGGACATGGGACGGCCCGCCACACGGGGGCGGGCGGGCCGTCCAGGAAGGGACCGCCGCTCGGTAAGAGCGGGCTGTCCGGGGAGGCATCAGCAGGACAGGTTGCCGCCCGGGGAGACGCCGAGCATCTGGGTGAAGCGCTGGTAGGTGGTGATCCGGCTCTGCACCTGGGCCGGGTTGCCGCCGTTGCACTCCACGCCGCCGTTGATGCTGCGGATGGTCTCGCCGAAGCCGTGCCCGCCCACGATCGCGTTGTGCGGGGTCATGATGCCGGGGCCGGTCTGGGTCATCCAGTACCACACGGCCGCCTTCCAGGCGACGGACGCGTCCTGCTCGACCAGCCACGGGTTGGTGAGCAGCGGCAGGCCGAGCGCGTCACCGGCGGCCTTGTAGTTGTAGTTCCAGCTCAGCTGCATGGGGCCGCGGCCGTAGTAGGCGGACTGGCCGGCCGGGCAGCCGTACGACTGGCGGGTGTCGCAGTAGTGGGAGTAGTTGGCGGTGTTCTGCTCCACGATGTGGACGAGGCCGCCGGTCTCGTGGCTGACGTTGGCGAGGAAGGCCGCCGCCTCCTGCTTCCTGACGGTGTCGCTGCCGGTCTCGGTGAAGGCGGGGAACGAGCTGAGCGCCGCGACGAGGCCGCTGTAGGTGTAGAAGCCGTTCCGGTTCGGGAACATCTGCTCGAACTGCGCCTGGCTCACCACGAACCCGGACGGATCGGGGTTCGGGTCGGTGGAGCCGCCGTCACAGGTGTACGGGTCCCAGTACCAGTGGCTGATCACCGGGTCGTAGCCGGGGTTCTCGTGGACGGCGATGTAGTGGTTGCCGTCGGTGTAGCGGACGATGCTGCCCACCGGGTACCACTGCCCGGCCACCCAGTTCGGGTAATTGCAGCTCGTCCCGCCCCCGCTGCTGCCGCCGGTGCAGGAGCCCTGGTCGGACCAGACTTCGGCGCTGCCCGGGGTCTCGCCCTGGGTCCACCACCGGGCCTGGTAGTTGCGCCCGTTGTACGACACCAGCGCCCCGCCGGTGTAGACCGCCGAGGAGCTCCAGGGGCTCGCGCAGGCGGCGGCGTTCGCCGCGCTCGGCATCAGCACCGCGAGCACCCCCGCGGCCAGGCATAACGCGGCCAGGTGGGCCAGGAGTCTACGCACGAGATCTCTCCCTCGATTTTCTTAGGAAACTTTCCTAAGAGTTAACGGACGCCCTGGCCCCGCGCAAGGCCCAAAGTCAGCCCGCGCCCTCCTCGGCGGTCGCGGTGCGTCCGGCCAGGCGCTCGTAGCGCTGTCTCGCCGCCTGCGCCGTTCCGAGGCCCAGGCCGTACGCGATCTCCTGCCAGGTCATGCCGCGTCCGCGCGCCATCCGCAGCAGCCCGGCCTCCAGCGCGTCGAGCTCGCCGCGCACCAGCGGGACGAGGGTCAGTGCGGCGGTGATGTCGGCCCTGTCCACCTCCGGCTCGCCGTCGTCGAGCTGTGCGGCCCCGCTGAGCAGGAACGTCACAAGCCTGACGGCCTCGTGCGGCGCGAGCGCCGAGGGGTGGACCTGACGGCTGCGCTGCTCGTCGGTGGCGGCGTGGCGCTCGGCGATGCGGAAGAGGGAGGCGTGGACGCGCTCGGCGCGCGCCCGTTCGGGATCCGGCGCGGCAAAGGGGTCGGTTTGCTCACTGTGCATGAACCCACGGTCCCGCGCCTCATGCAGTGTTGTCAACATAACGTTTTGAACAGACTGTTTAAGGCCTGTAGGTGTGCCCCTGCTAAGCGCCAGTCGGGCCGTCGAGGCGGGAGGTTTCTGTTAATCGGCGGTTGTCCGATTTTCTAGCCATTTGCGCACGGCCTATGGAGGCTCTGTCAGCGCGACTTCGGTCAGGCTCAATTGCTAGATTGCAGATTTCCCGCAATAATCGCGCTCATGGCGGACGGCGAGGCGGGTCAGCTCTCGATGCTTCTGGCGTTCCGGGCGGAGAATGCCTACTCGTTCTATGACGAGTTGGACTTCTCGCTTGAGGCGACGGCTCAAGCGGAGAAGGGCGTGCCGAGAGAGGTTCACTGGCACCGCAAAGGCGGCCGTCCCCTCCGGGTTCTCCCCGCGGCAGGCGTGTTCGGCGCCAACGCCTCGGGCAAGACCAACCTGCTCAAGGCGCTGCACCATCTCAGAGACCTCGTGCTGTTCTCGTTTCGGTCCGGTGACCCGTCTGGGGGCGTTCACCGGCACAGCTTCCGGCTCGATCCCGAGGCGGCCGACAAGCCGACCCGCTACGAGATCGATCTCGTGCTCAACGGCGTCCGTCACGAGTACGGCGTCATCGTGGACAGCCGGCGCGTTCTCCAGGAGTGGGCATACCGTTATCCGCATGGCCGCGCGGCCTTGATCTTCAACCGGACACACGGCGAACAGATCGAGATACCCGCAGGAAAGCGGACGATAGGAAGGGCGATCGAGCGCATCGTCAGGCCGAACGCCCTCTTCCTGTCGGCTGCGGCAGCGGGCGAGCATCCGGATCTGCTTCCGCTCTACGACTGGTTCGGTCGCAACCTGAAGCTCGCGGAGGCGTCGAGCAGGCAGGCGCGATGGGCGTTCACCGCACAGCTCCTTCGCGAGGACGCGAGCCGGGAGCAGGTATTGGCGCTGCTTCGCGCCGCGGACCTCGGCATCGCGGATGTCAGGATCCGGCCACCCGACCCCAAGGTGCTCGAACGGGTCCGCCGCGCCATTCTCATCCTGGCCGGGCATGAGGACGATGCCGAGGGATTTCCGGAGATCGACCTCACTGAGCTGGGTTTAGTGCTCAGTCACCGCGGCGTGCGGGATGACGTGGACTTCAACGTGTCGGAGGAGTCGCTGGGCACTCTCGTCTGGCTCGGGATCGTGGGGCCCGTCTTCGAGGCTCTGCAGTCGGGGACCGTCCTCCTGGTCGACGAACTGGAGTCGAGTCTGCATCCCCTGCTCACGGAGCGGCTCATCGGTCTGTTCCAGGACCCGGAGGCCAACCCCCACGGTGCGCAGCTGATCTTCAGCTCCCATGCTCCGTCGCTTCTGGGCAGCACCACGCGTTCGCGGTCCCTGGGACGCGATCAGATCTGGTTCACCGAGAAGCTCGCGGATGGCCGCAGCCGTCTCTACCCCTTGTCGGATCTGTCGCCGCGCCAGGAGGAAGCCATAGGGAAGCGGTACCTTTCCGGCCGCTACGGTGCGACGCCGATCGTCAGCCACGAGGAGTTCATCGAAGTCGCTCGTCTCATAGCGGGCGGTCACCAGTGACCCGCAAACCGCGAAGCCGCTCGCAAAGGGTTCCGGCGGCGCAGAGCACCAGGCGCACCCTCTACGTGTTCACCGAAGGCACCAAGACCGAGGTGCTGTATTTGCAGCACTGGTATCGGCTCTGCAGGGAGCGCGTCATCGTGGAGATCGATGACTTCCATGGCGTTCCGCTCGACCTCGTACGCGCTGCCTGTGCTCGCAAACGAGCGGACCAGCGTGAGGCGAAACGCGGTCGTGGCAGTGCCTTCGACGAGTACTGGTGCATGTTCGATGTGGACGAGTTCCCGAACCTCCCGGAGACCTATCGGCTGGCCGCCGACAACCAGATCAACATCGCTGTCTCGAACCCGTGTGTCGAGCTGTGGTTCCTGCTCCACTTCCAGAATCAGACGGCCGCGCTCGAACGAGGCTTAGCGCAGACGCTGGCCAAGAAGCACCTGTCCTGCGAGAAGGCGCTGACCCCACGTGCGCTTGAGCAGCTGACCGACCGCTACGACGTCGCCCGTGACCGCGCGCAGAAGCTGGACACCAAACACGAGGGTGACGGCTCACCCCCGAGATCCAACCCGAGTTCGGGCGTCTGGCGACTCATCGAGAGCATCCAAGGCCACCGGGGAACAAGCGGCTGATCCGCGCGGAGCGACGATGGCGGCGTCGGAGTGGAGGCGGATCGCGCTGACGCTGAGCCCGGTACGGCGGGCCGCGTCCCCGATCGAGTAGAGCTCGTCCATGCCCGCCACTATCGGACCTCAAGTCGCTTGAGACGCGACCTCCGGCATGGACAGCCGCCAGGCGTGGGGCTCGACGGTCCAGGTGCGTTCGGCGTAGGGGCCGGTCAGCTCGCCGTCGGCGTTCACGTGCACGGCGGGACCGCTGATCCGGACCCGCGTCCCGCGCACGGCGGCCACCTCCGGCCTGTCCACGTGCCGCCCGAGCTTGAGCAGCACCCCGTACCGCAGCCGCTGCCACGGCCCCGTGGCGAACGAGACCACCACGTCGGCCTGCCCGTCCGAGGGGTGGGCGCCGGGGGTGAGGGGCGTGCCGCCGCCGATCGAGGTGCCGTTGCCGATGCCGACCATGAGGACCCTGCGCCGTCCGTCCGCGACCACCCGGCCGTCCACCTCCACCTTGAGCGGCGATCCTTTGGTACGCGCGCCCGCCACCAGGCTGCCGACCGCGTACGCGAAGCTGCGCAGCACCGGCTTGAGCGGCGTCGCCGTACGGGCGGCCTCCACGCCCACGCCGATGTGCACGGCGTTGACCACGACGCCGCCCTCGTCGTCGCGCAGCAGGTCGATCGGCCGGGGCCGGCCCAGAGCCGCCGCCCGCGCCGCCTCCTTGGGATCGAGTGGTACGCCGAGTCCGCGCGCCAGGTCGTTGCCGGTGCCGAGCGGGATCAGGCCGACGGTCCTGCTGGCCAGCTCTCCTCGCTCGGCCAGAGTGGCGACGAGGCGGTGCAGGCTGCCGTCGCCGCCCAGCACCACCGGGTCCCGGTCGGGATGCTCGTCCAGGGCCTTGGCCAGCGCATCGGGCGCGTCGAGCCGGACCTCTGCGGTGTCGGCGTGCTCGCGCAGCACGTTCACGATGTCCGAGACGACGTCGTCGGCGGCGCCGCCCGCCGCCGCGTTGACGATCGCCAGCAACCGGCGCATCGAAGCCCTCCCTCGCCGCGTCCTCCGGGGCCGACGCCTACCCCGCCCCGCGCCCCCAAACCTCCACACCCCGCCGCGGGGTGGAAGCATTGCGGTGCGGCTTCCGGCTGTCCCGGCCGGACCGGCGCCCCCGATCACCCCACCGCCGCGGCTGCGAACTTCATGGGGAGAAGAAAGGAGGGCGGAACCCGGTGGCGGGGCCGCCGCTCGGCTGCGGGCCGATCGCTGAGAAGGGGACGCAGTCCGGTGGTGGCGGCGTCGCCCGGCTGCGGGGCTTCTTGGGGAGAGGGGGCGGCGCGCGGCTGCGGGGCCAGGCGTGGAGAGGGGGAGGCGGAACGCGGGCGTGGACGGTCTGGCCTTGGTGGTCGGATACTTGGTGGTCGGATATGCGGGTGGTCGGCACTGCTACCTCCGCCGCTACAAAACCCAGACTCCCAGCCGGTTCTCATGAAGTTCTCAGGCGAAGTTTGTAGCACTTTCGCCTGAGATTTATGACTATGGGGCGATGGAGCGCGTGCCGCAGGCGGACGGCGCGGCCGAGGCTCAGGAGGCTCAGACGCACCCCGAAAGCCGAAGCCGGTAAGCGGGTCCGATGGTTCGTCGTCGGGGGTGCGGCGCTGGTCATCGTGGCGGTGCTGGCGTACGCCCTGGGCAGCATCGGCGCGGGCGGCCGGGAGGCCGCGCCGAGCCCCAGCCCGACGCCGTCACCCAGTGCCACGTTGAGCGTGTCCGACGTCTTCGAACGGGTCGGGCCGTCGGTGGTGGTCATCCAGGCGGGCAAGTCGCTCGGCACCGGAGTGATCGCGGCCGACGACGGAACGGTCCTGACCGCGTACCACGTGATCA
Organism: Nonomuraea fastidiosa; assembly: GCF_042751225.1. NCBI lineage: Bacteria > Bacillati > Actinomycetota > Actinomycetes > Streptosporangiales > Streptosporangiaceae > Nonomuraea > Nonomuraea fastidiosa. Next base: position 2,269,627 of record NZ_CP170570.1, on the reverse strand, counting down.
AAGGCGCGAAGGACGTCACGCTGCGCTTCTCCGACGGCACCAAGAGCAAGGCCGCCGTCACCTCAGCGAACCCCAAGCGTGACGTCGCCACGCTCAAGCCGCAGAAGCTGCCCGAGGTCGTCGTCCCGGCGACGCTCGGCGGCGCCGTGTCCGTCGGAGCGCCCGTGATCGCGATCGGCAACCCCCTCGGCCTGACCTACAGCGTCTCGACCGGCGTCGTGTCCGGCCTGAACAGGTCCGCCGACCGCGACTCCGACGACGGCGACCTGAACGGGCTCATCCAGTTCGACGCCGCCGCCAACCCGGGCAGCTCGGGCGGCCCGCTCCTCGACTCGCGCGGCCTGGTGATCGGGATCGTCGTCTCGATCGCCGACCCGGGAGGCGACGAGGCGTTCGCCGGCATCGCGTTCGCGGTGCCGATCGGCGCGGCCCTGGGCGGCGACGACGGCGAAGGACCGCCCGGCGAAGGGCTGCAGATATGACGCGAAGGGACCCCATGACCCGACCAGAGCCGGACCAGGCCCACCCGCTCGAACAGGTGCTGTTCGAGGTCAAACGTACGATCGTCGGGCAGGACGTGCTGCTCGAACGCATGGCGGTCGCGCTCATCGCCGACGGTCACCTCCTGGTGGAGGGCGTGCCCGGCCTGGCCAAGACCCTCGCCGTACGGTCGCTGGCCGCCGCCGTCCACGGCACCTTCCAGCGCGTGCAGTTCACCCCCGACCTGGTGCCCGCCGACCTCATCGGCACCCGCGTCTACCACCAGCACTCCGGCGAGTTCAAGACGGAGCTCGGCCCGGTGTTCGCGAACCTGCTGCTCGCCGACGAGATCAACCGTGCCCCCGCCAAGGTGCAGAGCGCCCTGCTGGAGGTCATGCAGGAGCACCAGGTGACGATCGGCCGGGAGACGTTCCAGGTGCCGGAGCCGTTCCTGGTCATGGCGACGGAGAACCCGATCGAGTCGGAGGGCACGTACCCGCTGCCCGAGGCGCAGGTGGACCGGTTCATGATGAAGGTGATCGTGGACTATCCGTCGAACGCAGAGGAGCACGCGATCGTCGCGCGGGCGCTGCGCCCGCCGGAGCCGCCGCAGCCGATGCTCACCCCCGGCGACCTGATGGCCATGCGCGAACGCGCCCGCCAGGTGTACGTCGACCCGTCGATCATCGACTACGCGGTCCGCCTGGTCTCCGCCACCCGCTCGCCGGCGACCGCCGGGCTCGGCGAGCTGGAGCGGTACGTCACCCACGGCGCCAGCCCGCGTGCCTCCATCGCGCTCGTCACCGGGGCGAGGGCCCTCGCGTTCCTGCGCGGCCGCGACTACGTGCTGCCGCACGACCTGGCCGAACTGGCGCTCGACGTGCTGCGCCACCGGCTGGTCCTGTCGTACGAGGCCCTCGCCGACGACGTCGATCCCGACACGATCGTCACCAGGGTGCTCGGCGCGGTCCGCGCCCCCGACGTCGTCCTGCAGAACCGCTGAGCCGCCATGGCGACCGCCCCAGAGAAACTCCTGCTCCGCCTGGAGTGGAAGGTCGTGCGCAGGCTCGACGGCCGGCTCCAGGGGGCCCACCGCACCACGTACCGGGGGGCCGGGATCGACTTCACGGGGCTGCGCGCGTACAGCGAGGGCGACGACGCCCGCCACATCGACTGGAACGTGACCGCCCGGCTGGACGAGCCGCACCTGCGGGTCTTCACCGAGGACCGCGAGCTGACCGTGTGGCTGGTGCTGGACCGGTCGGCCTCGATGGCGGCGGGCCGCCCGGGGCGGGCCAAGCATGACGTGCTGGCCGAGCTGGCGCTGGTTCTCGCCCGGCTGTTCGGGCGCAGCGGGAACCGGGTGGGCGCGCTGCTGTACGACACGGGCATGCTGCGCGTGGTGCCACCCGGGACGACGCGCAAGCACGCGCTGCGCATCGCCGCCGAGCTGGAACGCACCGCGGAGCGCGCCGCCAAGCGGGGCGCCACGACCGACCTGGCCGCGATGCTGGACGCGGCCGGACGGCTGGCCCGCCGCCGCGCCCTCGTGCTCGTGCTGTCCGACTTCATCGGCGAGGGCGACTGGGAACGCTCGCTGCAGCGCCTGGCCCGCCGGCACGAGGTGGTCGCGCTGCGCATCGTGGACAGCGCCGACGACGTGCTGCCCGAGGCCGGGCTGATCGTGGTCGAGGACGCCGAGACCGGCGAGCAGCTCGTCGTGGACTCCGCCGATCCGCTGCTGCGGGTGCGGTTCCGCGAGGCGGTGGAGGCCCGCGACGCCGGGCTCGCGGCGGGCATGCGCCGCGCCGGGGTGCCCGTGCACCGCGTCGAGACCGACCGCGACCTGGCCGAGACGCTCGTCGAGGTGGTCGCCAAGACCAGGGACAGGCGCTCATGATCACAGGACCCATCGCCCCGGTGGAGGAGGCGTCATGACCCTGTCCTCCCCGCTGCTGCTCGTCGCCGGGCTGCTCGTGACGGCGGCGCTCGCCTGGGCGGCCGTCGTCTCGGCCCGCCGCCGCAGGGCGGCGCTGGCCGCCGCGGGTGTCGTCCTGTCAGGAGGCCGCCGTACGTCGTTCGGCGCCGGCCTCGGCACCGGCCTGACGATCGCCGGCGTCGCCGTCCTGGCGATCGCCACGGCGGGTCCCACGGCCATGGTGCCGGTGCCCCGTACGGCGGGCACCGTCATCCTCGCCATCGACGTCTCCAACAGCATGGGCGCCGACGACGTCGCACCCAACCGGCTGGCGGCGGCGCAGCGGGCGGCGCGCGCGTTCGTCGAGGCGCAGCCCGACAGCGTGGACATCGGGGTCGTCGCGTTCGAACGCGGTGCGCTCACCACCGCGCGCCCCGATCCCGACCACGCCAAGGCGCTCAAGGCCATCGACCGGCTGAAGATCTCCGGCGGCACCTCGCTGGGCGCGGCCATCGCGGTCTCGCTGACGGCGATCAGCGGCAAGCAGGTGACGATCGGCAAGGACGGCGACATACCCGACATCGGCTACTGGCCGTCGGCGACGATCGTGCTGTTCTCCGACGGCCAGAACCAGGGCCGGGACCTCGAAAAGGCCACCGAGATCGCGCAGACGGCCGGCGTACAGGTGCACACCGTCGGCGTCGGCACCACCGCGGGGGCCACGGTCAAGGTGGACGGCTACCACCTGCAGACCTCGCTGGACGAGGAGACCCTGACGCAGATCGCGCGCGCCACCGGCGGCGAGTACCACCCCGCCTCCGACGCCGCGCGGCTCGACGGCATCGCCGACTCCATCGACCTGCGGCTCACCGTCTCCGACGAGCCGCTGCCCCTCGCCGGAGGGCTCATCTGGCTCGCCATCGCGCTGCTCACCGCAGGAGCGGCGCTCACCGTGCTCCGCTCTGGACGGGTGATCTGAATGCCGCCGACATCGACATGCTCGGGGGTGATCTGACGTGACGTTCTCGTGGCCGTGGGCTCTGCTGTTCGCGCTGGTCATCCCGCTGATCTTCGCCGTGCGCTGGTGGGCGCTGCGCCGCCGCAGACGGGCCGCCGTACGTGTCACCTCGATCGCGCTCGTACGCGCCGCCGTGCCGGGACGCACCCGGTGGATCAGGAAGGTCCCGCCGGCGCTGTTCGTCGCGGGGCTCGCGCTGCTCGCGGTCGGCGCCGCCCGGCCGCAGGCGGAGGTGCCGGTGCCGCAGCGGTCGGCGACGATCCTGCTCGCCCTCGACACGTCCATGTCCATGTGCTCGACGGATGTGGAACCCAACCGCCTGACCGCCGCGAAGAAGGCCGCCGCCGAGTTCGTCGAGTCGCAGCGGGGCGGGCCGCGCATCGGGCTCGTCACGTTCTCCGGCACCTCGGGACTGCTCGTCCCGCCCACCGACGACACCGACGCGCTGATCGAGGCCCTGGACGACCTCGTCACCGGCCGCGGCACCGCCATCGGGCAGGCCATGCTCACATCGATCGACGCGATCGCCGAGGTGGACCCGTCCGTCGCGCCCACCGGCGCCACCCCGCCCGCCGGTGAGGCCGGTTACGCCGCCGCCGCGATCGTCGTGCTCACCGATGGCGCCAACACCCAGGGAGTCGATCCGCAGACCGCCGCCCAGGAGGCGGCGCTGCGCCACGTACGCGTCTTCCCGATCGGCTTCGGCACCACCACCCCCGCGCCCATGGTGTGCGACAGCTCCCAGTTCGACGGGCGCGGCTTCGGCTCATGGGGCGGCTGGGGCAGGGGCGGTTTCGACCGCGGACGCAACGTCCGCAGCATCGACGAGGCCACGCTGAAGAAGATCGCCGAGACCACCGGCGGCTCCTACCACCGCGCCGAGAACGCCGACGAGCTGCAGACCGCGCTCGGCTCCCTGCCTGCCGCGTTCACCGTGGTGCGGGAGAAGGTGGACACGGCCGCGCTGTTCGCGGCCGGGGGAGCGCTGCTCATCGGCACCGCCTTGGGGCTCTCCCTGTGGTGGAACCGGCCCCGCACGCCCGCCCGCTGAGCGCTCGCCGCACGGCGGGCGCTCAGTCGCGGCGGGCCCGCCGGCCGAGCAGCCGCTCGATGTCGCGGCGCTCGCGCTTGGTGGGGCGGCCCGCGCCACGCGCGCGTACGGCGACCGGCACGATCTCCTCGCGGGGCGGCGGCGGAGGGCTCTTGTCGACGTAGCACTCGGCGGCCACGGCGGCGCCCACCCGCTTGTTGATGATCTTGGAGACGACGACGATCCGCTCGCGCCCCTCGTGGCGCAGCCGCACCTCGTCGCCGGGGCGGACGGCGTGGGCGGGCTTGACGCGTACGCCGTTGACCCGCACGTGACCGCCCCGGCAGGCGTCGGCCGCCATCGACCTGGTCTTGATCAGGCGTACCGCCCAGATCCAGCTGTCCACGCGCGCACTCGGCTGCTGCTCACCTGCCACGCCGTCACTCTACTGACCCGAGGCCCTGCTGACTCGCCGCCCTACTGACTCACCCCGGTGAGCAGATCCGCGGCCGTGCGGACGTCCTCGTCCAGCGGCCGGTCCGGGTCGATCGGCGGGATCGCCTCGGCCAGCGCGTCGAGCAGCTCCGCGCAGGCCGGGGCGGTGGGCCGGCGCGCGCCGACGTGCGCCGCCTGCCGCAGCCCCACGGCCAGCGAGCCGCACAGCAGCCGCAGCAGCCCCGCCATGTCGTACGCCCGCAGCGCCGCCTGCGTCCCGAACGGCACCACGTCCTGGTTGTGCAGGTTCGTGGGCAGGCTCTGCATCCCCGCCGGCACCGCCGCGCGCCGCAGCTCGGCGACGAACGCCGTCGTGGCGAGCTGCACGCCCTGCATGCCGTGCTGCCGGCCGGGCCCGGCGGCCAGCATCGGCGGCAGCCCGCCGTTGCGCCCCGGATCGACGAGCAGATCGAGCTGCCGCTCGGCGAGGTTGCCGAGCTGCGCGATCACCATCGCCAGCACGTCGGATGCGAACGCGGCCGGCTGGCCGAAGAAGTTGCCGCCGTGCACCACGAGGTCGTCCTCAGGGAAGAACAGCGGGTTGTCGCTGACGCTCGCGAGGTCGGCCGCGACGACGCCGTCCACGTACCGCAGCGCGTCCTCGGCCGCGCCCAGGAGCTGCGGCGAGCAGCGGATGCTGTACGGCTCCTGCAGCGCCCGCGTCCCCGAAGGCCGTGTCCCCGACAGCGTCTTGCGCATGCCGCCGGCGACGTCCGCCGCGCCGCGATGCCCGTACGCGGCGAGCAGGCGGGCATCGAGGAACTGCGGATCGCAGCCGAGCAGGTCGGCCAGCAGGCAGGTGAGCGTCTGCACGGCCCGGTGCGAGGCGCGCACGCTGTCCAGGGCGAGCGCGGTCGCGGCGGTGGTGAGCGAGGTGCCGTTGACGAGGGCCAGCGCGTCCCGCCCGTCGAGCGAGAGCGGCTTCAGCCCGGCCGCGTCCAGCGCGTCGGCGGCGGGCATGCGCCGCCCGTCCACGTACGCGTGACCACGGCCGCGCAGCGCCTGGGCGGCGTAGGCCAGCGGGATGAGGTCGCCGCTCGCGCCCACCGAGCCGTAGCGGGGGACCGCCGGGACGAACGTCGTGCCGAACATCGCCGCGAGCCCGTCCACCACGTGCGCCGACACCCCGGACAGGCCCTGGGCCAGCGACCACACGCGGACCAGCAGCGCCGCCCTGGCCACCTCCAGCGGCAGGTCGGGGCCCTGACCCGCGCCGAGATGGGCGAGCGTGTTGTCGCACTGGTCGGCCTCATCCTCCCGGCCGGCGAAGCCGACGAGCGCCCCGAAACCGGTGGTCGCGCCGTACACCGGGCGATCCTCCTCGCTCAGCACCTCGCGCAGGTAGCCGCGGCCGCGCTCGACGCGGCCGCGCACGCTCGGATCGACGAGAACGGACACGGGAGCCGCGGCGCGGCGGAGATCGGCGGGACACAGCGGAGCGGTGAGTTCGATGTCGCGCATGACCGGACGATAGGGCGGTGATTCTCAGAATCCTCTGAGAATTCGTCCCTAGCTTCCAGATCATGGCGCATGACTACGTGATCATCGGAGCCGGACCGGCCGGGCTGCAGCTCGCCGCACTTCTCGAACGCCACGGTCATGACTACGTCGTCCTCGAACGCGGGTCGGGGCCGGGCACCTTCTTCACCCGCTTCCCGCGGCACCGCCAGCTCATCTCCATCAACAAGGTGCACACCGGGTACGCCGACCCGGAGCTGCGGCTGCGCATGGACTGGAACTCGCTGCTGAGCGACGATCCCGACCTGCTGTTCACCCGCTACAGCGAGGAGTACTTCCCGCAGGCCGACGACCTCGTGCGCTATCTCGCCGACTACGCCGAACGGACCGGGGTGCGCGCCGAGTACGGCGTGGACGTCGTGCGGATCGGCCGCGACGACGACGGCTTCCGCATCCTCGACGCCTCGGGCCGCACCTGGCGGGGCCGCCGGCTCATCATGGCCACCGGCGTCTCCCGCCTGTACGTCCCGCCGATCCCCGGCATCGAGCACGCCGAGCGCTACGACACGTTCGACACCGACCCCGCCTCCTTCACCGGCCAGCGGGTGCTCGTCATCGGCAAGGGCAACTCCGGCTTCGAGACCGCCGACGCGCTCGTGGCCAAGGCCGCCGTCATCCACGTCGCCGGGCCGCACTCGATCAGGATGGCCTGGCAGTCCCACTACGTCGGCCACCTGCGCGCGGTCAACAACAACTTCCTCGACACCTACCAGCTCAAGTCGCAGAACTCGGTGCTCGACGGCACGGTGGAGAGCATCGAGCCGCGCCCCGAGGGCGGCTACCGCGTCATCTTCCGCTACGCCCGCACCGTGGAGGCGCTGCGCGAGCTGCGCTACGACCGGGTGATCGCGTGCACCGGCTTCCGGTTCGACGCCTCGGTGTTCGACGACTCCTGCCGGCCCGCGCTCGTCGTCAACGACCGCTTCCCCGAGCAGACCTCCGCGTACGAGTCCGTCAACGTCCCCGACCTGTACTTCGCCGGCACGCTCACCCAGCAGCGCGACTTCAAGAAGGGCACCAGCGGCTTCATCCACGGCTTCAGGTACGGCGTGCGCGCCCTGCACCGCATCCTCACCACCCGCTACCACGGCGGCTCCTGGCCGGCGAACGAGATCGAGCCCAGCCCCGAGGCGGTCAGCGACGCGATCATCGAGCGGGTCAACAGGTCGTCGGCGCTGTGGCAGCAGTTCTCCGTGCTCGGGGACGTCGTCACCGTCAACGGCGGGGCCCTCTACCAGGAGGAGGTGCCGGTGGCGTACGTCGCCGACGGCGGGCTCGGCCCGGCCAGGCACCGGTTCGTCGTCACCCTCGAATACGGCCCCGGCCACGACACCACGGACCCGTTCGACATCTCGGTCCCGCGCGTCAAGGAGAACGACTGGGAGCACGCCCAGGACTCCAGCTACCTGCACCCGGTGGTGCGCTACTACCGCGACGGCGAGCTGAACGCCGTACACCACCTGGCCGAGAACCTGGAGAACGAGTGGGACCTGCCGGTGGTGCACCGCCAGCCGCTGACCGCCTTCGCCAAGGAATGCCTGGCCGATGCCGGTTGATCCGTACCCCCGTCCCGTCCTCGACCTGCTGGCCGCCGCCGGCGACCGCCCCGTGTTCGAGCACGGGGACCGGGCGGTCACCGGCGCGCGGCTGCTCGGCATGGTCCGCCGGTGCGCGGCCGGGCTGCGCGCCGCCGGCGTCGGCCCCGGTGACGGGCTGGCGCTGCTGCTCGGCATCTCGCCCGAGGCGTTCGCCGCGATCATCGCCGGGTATGTCGTGGGCGCCCGCGTCGTCGGCGTCCGTCCCGGACTGCCCGACGCCCAGCTCCGCCACCTGCTGAGCCAGGACATCACCGCCGCCGTGACCGACGGGGAGCCGGGCCCCGGCGACCTGCGCCTGGACGACCTGCTGTCGGCGCCCGACGACGGCGGGCCACTCGTACTGTCCGGCCGTCATGACGACGTCGCCAGGATCGTCCATACCAGCGGCAGCACCGGCACGCCCAAGGCGTGCGCGCAGACGTACGCCGCCATGAACGCCGCCTGGACCGCCCGCCCCGAGTCGTGGCCGCCCGCGATCAGGGAGCTGGCCTCCCGGCTCCAGCGCTATCTCGTGTTCGGCACGCTGAGCAGCCAGGTCATGATGGAGTACGGCATACTCACGCTCGCCGCAGGCGGCACCCTCGTCGCCGCCGAGGCGCCGTCGCTGCCCGAGGCGATCGTCAAGCACCGGGCCAGCGCCGGCGTCATCACCGTGCCCCGCCTGTACAAGCTGGTGGCCGCCCAGCGCGCCACCCCGGCCGACCTGAGCAGCCTGCGCGCGCTCATGGTGTCCGGCTCGCCGGTCCAGGCCGCCCGGCTGCGCGAGGCCCGCGAGGTGCTCGGCCCGGTCGTGTTCCACGGCTACGGGCAGACCGAGACCGGCACGATCTCCATGGCCACCCCCGACGACCCGCCCCCGTCGCTCGGCGTCCCGCCCGACGTGATCGACATCTCGATCAGGGACGCCTCCGGCGCCCCCGTGCCGCCCGGCCAGGACGGCGAGCTGTACGTCCGCACCCCGTCCCAGGCCGTCGGCTACTGGGGCGACCCCGAGGAGACGGCGCGGGTCTTCGTGGACGGCTGGGTGCGCACCCGCGACCTCGGCCACTTCGACGCCGACGGCCGCCTCCACCTGATCGGCCGCACCAGGGACGTCATCATCGTCAACGCCGAGCTGCACTACGCGGGCCCCATCGAGCGCGCCCTGGCCGCCTCGCCCGACCTCGCCGAGGCGTACGTGATCGGCGCGCCCGACGAGGACACCGGCGAGGCCGTGCACGCCTTCGTCGTCCCCGCACCCGGCCGCATCCCCGACTTCGACGCCCTGCGCCACCTGGTCAGGGAGCGGCTCGGGGCCGCCTGCGTGCCCGCCACGATCACGGTCATCGACGAGGTGCCCGCAGGCCCGAACGGCAAGCCGGACAAGCGCCTGCTGAAAGCCCCCGGTTAGCCGGGACGGCTCCTGCCCGCCGTGCGTGCCGCCGGGCTTCCGCCTCCACCGCACGGGCAGCCCGGCCCTGCCTCCACCGCACGGGCAGCCCGGCCCTGCCTCCCCGCACGGGCAGCCCGGCCCTGCCTCCCCCGCGCACGCTCGGCTCGGTGGGGGAAGGCCCCCTTTTCCCTCGAGGCCGTGCACCCTTGGCGGCGGGTGAGGTTGTGGACGGACGTGCCTCGACAGGTCCTGCCTTCTCCCCTCCTGAAAAGGCCGTGCACGCACGGCGGCGGGAGGGGCTGTGGACGGTGGGATGACTCGCCTTGACAGACCCCGGTCGGGATCGTTTAGTGGTCCCTAGGTTGACAACGTTGTCTACGGGCGGACCCGCCGACCGCGGCAGTGCGGGCCCGCAGCAACGCGAGCCCCTCATGGAGGAGCCTTGTCCCGTTCAGCATGGGTGGCGGCCTTAGCCGCCGCCGTCACACTCCCCAGCCTCTCCTTACCCGCCCAGGCCGCAGCCCCGCCGGCCGACCTCGCCGCGTACGTCAACCCGTTCATGGGCACCCAGGACGGCGGCCCCGACTTCGGGCACGGCGGCGGCGCGGGGATGAACTTCCCCGGCGCGGCCCTGCCGTTCGGCATGATGCAGTGGAGCCCCGACACCGTCCGCGCCTCGGGCGGCGGCTACAAGTACGAGGACAACCGCCTGCGCGGCCTGTCGCTCACCCACATCTCCGGCCCCGGCTGCACCGGCGCCCAGGACTTCCCGGTGCTCCCCATCTCGGGCACCGTCGAGAGCTCCCCCGCCACGGACTTCGACGACTACGTCCAGACGTTCAAGCACGAGAACGAGAGCGCCTCGCCCGGCTATTACGGGGTCACTTTAGACAGCGGTGTCAAAGCCGAGGTCACCGCCACGACCAGGGCGGGCGTCGGCCGCTTCACCGGTCCCGCGGGCCAGCCGCTCACCCTGCTGCTCAACGTCAGCGGCTCCGTCAACGGCGTGGACGACGCCGAGGCCACGATCAGCCGCGACGGTGGTCTCACCGTGAGCGGCTGGGCCAAGACGGGCGGCTTCTGCGGCGCGCAGAGCCGGTACTACGTCTACTTCCACGCCACCTTCGATAAGCCGGTACGCGCGTTCGGCACCTGGCGCGACGGCTCGGTTGTGCCCGGCGAGCTGCGGGTGAAGGGCCGTTCCGGCGCTAAAGTGCCGCCCGCGGTGAAGCCGCACGGCCTGGCCGGCGTCACGACCGCCCCCGCCGAGAAGCGGGAGCCCGCCGCCGGGAAGGGGGAGCCCGCCGCCGGGGAGGGGAGGCCCGCCGTACAGCCGAGCCCGCCCGCCGAACAGCGGCAGGCCAGGCAGGCCGCGCGTGACGTGATCGTCAAGGGCCCGGGCATCGGGGTGTATCTCCAGTTCGACCCGCAGACGCCGGTGCAGATGCGCGTCGGCCTGTCGTACGTCAGCATCGACGGCGCGAAGCGCAACCTGCGCGCCGAGGTCGGCTCTCAGGGCTTCGACCGCATCGCCGGGAACGCCAGGCGCGTCTGGAACGAGCGCCTCGGCCAGATCAAGGTGACCGGCGGCGACGAGAGCAGGAAGCGCACGTTCTACAGCAACCTGTACCACGCGCTGCTCCAGCCGTACGTCTTCGACGACGTGGACGGCACCTACACCGGCTTCGACTACCGCACACACCAGGTCAGGCGCGGACACCACCACTACGCGACGTTCTCCGGTTGGGACGTCTACCGCAGCCAGATGCAGCTCATCGCGCTGCTCGCGCCCGACGTGGCGAGCGACATCGCCCAGTCCATGTACGAGAACGCGCACGCCATCGGCGACGTCTGGGACCGCTGGTCGCACCAGAACACGATCACCGGCGTCATGAACGGCGACCCGTACCACTCGATCATCTCCAGCATCCACGCCTTCGGCGCGCGCGACTTCGATGCCAAGGGCGCGCTGGCCGCGATGGTCAAGGGCGCGGAGCGCATCGGCGCCGACCCGGCCACCGGCTACACGGAACGGCCGGGCAACGCCTCGTACCTGAAGAACGGCTACGTCCCCACGGACCCCTCGACCACGCTCGAATACGCCATCGCCGACTTCGGCATCGCCCAGCTCGCCGAGCGGCTCGGCGACACGAAGACGCGCGATGCGTTCATGCGGCGCGCCCAGTCCTGGCAGAACACCTACAACCCGGCCAACGCCTGGATCCAGCCGCGCTTCGGCGACGGCTCGTTCACGCCGGACTTCGACCCGGCCAGCCCGTCCATGTACGTGGAGGGCAACGGCGCCCAGTACCACTGGATGGTGCCGCACAACCCGCGCGGGCTGTTCGACGCCATGGGCGGGGTCGACAAGGCGATCGCGCGGCTGGATGAGTTCTTCGCCGAGCTGAACGCCGGGCCCAACAAGCCGCACGCCTACCTGGGCAACGAGCCGTCGCTGCTCAGCCCGTGGCTGTACGTGTGGGCGGGTCAGCCGTACAAGACGCAGGATCTGGTGGCGCGGGCCAGGAACGAGCTGTTCAAGCCCACGCCGGACGGCCTGACCGGGAACGACGACCTGGGCACGATGGGCGCCTGGTACGTCTGGGCATCGATGGGGATTTATCCCGCCATCCCGGGGCGTGCGGAGCTGATCCTCCACAGCCCCGCGTTCGAGAAGATCACCGTCACCCGCTCCAACGGCAAGACGATCACCATCAACGCCCCCGGCGCCTCCGACACCAACCGCTACATCCAGGCGGTCAAGGTCAACGGCAAGGCGACGGACCGGGCGTGGCTGCCCGAAGGGTTCACCAGCGGCAGGCTCGACTTCGCGCTCGGCTCCCGGCCCGACACCTCGTTCGGTGCGGAGGAGCCGCCGCCGAGCTTCCAGGCGGGCATGAAGCCGTACCTGGTGAGCCTCGACCCCGGCGCGTCCCCCGTCGAACCCGGCGGAACCGTCACCGCCACGCTCACCGTCCAGGCCGTCGGCGAGGGCGGCACGCTCACCTGGACCGCCGAGCCGCCCACCGGCGTCACCGTGACCCCGGAGAGCGGCACCCTCGACGTCCCCGCCAACGGCAAGGCCACCGCCGAGATCACCCTCGCCACCGCCGCCGATCTGCCGACCGGCTTCACCACCGTGCCCGTCGAGCTCGACGCGGACGGCGTCACCGCCGCGGTCAAGCTCAACGTCGCCGAGCGCGGCACCATCGAGTGGCACCAGAACAACGCCGGCATCGGCGACGACGAGCAGGCCGGCCTGGCCAACTTCGACGGCATCGGCTGGAGCTACAGCGCCCAGGCGCTCGCCGCCGCCGGCGCCCGCCCCGGCGCCGAGCTCACCTGGAAGGGCCACACGTTCACCTGGCCCGACCGGGCGCCGGGGGAGTGGGACAACGTCCAGGCCACCGGCCAGACCATCGACGTCTCCGCCCCCGAAGGCGCCACCACCCTCGCCTTCCTCGGCGCCGGCGCCTCCGGCGACATCGAGACCGACATCACCATCACGTACACCGACGGCTCGACCCAGCAGGCCCGGGTGGGCTTCAGCGACTGGGCGCTCGCCCGCGACGCCTACCCGCCCCGCTTCGGCAACGAGATCGTCCTGCGCACGCCGTACCGGCTGGACGGCGGTGGCGGCCGCCAGGACATCAACGTGTACGTCTTCGCCACGACCCCGATCGAGCTCGACCCCGGCAAACAGGTCAAGTCCCTGACCCTGCCCGCACCGGCGACCGCGGCCACGGCGCACATCTTCGCCTGGTCCTTCGGCACGTGACATGGTGAGGTGGGTGAGGACCGGCGTGCCCTCACCCACCTCATAGAGGGCGTCAGTTCTGGCGGTGGTCGGTGGAGGCCAGGTAGGCCGGGCTGAGGCCGACCGCCGGTTCGGGCTCCCAGAAGACGGTGTCGGGCCACGGGGCGATGCGGTGGTCCATGACCCGGTGGATCTGGACGGGGGTGCGGATCTCGACGGCGTGCGGCGGGATCGCCGCGTCCGAGAAGGCGTACGGGGAGGAGGGCCGGTCGGGCCCGAGGCCGCGAGGGTACGACTCGGCGGTGTTCACGTGCCACACGCTGGCCCGCAAGGACAGCGAGTCGACCAGCCACAGCTCGTAGTCGTCCCGGTTGTCGGCCAGGTGGTTGATGTAGCTGGTGAGCACGGTCTGCGCGACCGTCTCGGCCCGGTCCGCCAGCGTCATTCCACTGGATTCATCGCTGGGCGCCGGATACCAGCCCTTGGCATGCCGGTCGGTGTATTCAATGAGATAAGCGAATTCCTGGCGCGCTTCAGGCTCCTCCGACGCGCCGAGCTGCTCGGCCGCCTCTGCCGACAGCCGCGCCCACGCGGCGATGCCGGCGTACAGCGCGGCCTGGTGGTTCGTGTACGGAGCCCCGTCCTCGCGCACGGCATTCTCGTCGAGACGCGGCATGTTCAGCAGGGCCGCAACCTGGTGAAGCTCGCGGGGGGAGATCAGGCGGTCCCGCGCGTCGGTGAGATCTTTCGTCACGGCCTTCAGTTTGCTGGCTCGTCAAAAGTGCGGCCCAGCGAAACCCCAAAAGATCTTCGAAAGAGCCCGTGTGCCGTAGTGTTCTATCGCGCTACGAAGGTGAATGGCGTATATTTCCGGACTTGTAAGGCTGTGCTATGCGCCGTCCAGGTTCGTGGGCTTTAGTCTAGGTTTCCTGCCGGCGCCTTGGGTGGCAGGGGCAACGGCTTGGCGGCGTTCCAGATCGCGTTGAACTGGTCGAGCCAGTACGTATACCAATACGGCGCGTTCTTCTTGGTCAACTCCAAATGCATTCTGCCGGACGTCGATGAATTGCGTACCCCGTGGATCTCGACGATGATGACCCCGTCCGGCCGGGTGGGGTTGAACGCCACCAGGCTGAATCCGGGATTGTAGCCGAACAGCCGGAATTCGCGGCCGCCCGGCAACGGCCACGACGCCATCGCGGCCATTCTGCTTCTCGTGGTGACGATGCTGTCGGCCAGCGTCTGCAGCGGATATTCCAGCCCGTTGTCGAGCTGCTGGGTGGCGATCCGCACCGCCTCGGACTCCTCGTGGTCGAGGACCACCATCTTGACGCTCCCATCATGCCGGTTCAGCACCGTCGAACGGATCGCGCCGCAGTGGTCCTCTGACAGGAAGTTGACGCCCGACGGCGCGAACATCCAGATTTCCTGGCTCGTGCGCAGCCGGTCCTTCAAGGAGACGCGTTCGAAACCGGTCCGGTCCTCGAGAACCCGATCCGTCAAGGCGCCCTCGTTCCGAGGCACGGTGATCTGATGGACGAGGACGCCTACGCCGGCCAGCAGCACGGCCCACTTCAACTGATCATCGACCTTATCGCCGATCAGCGTCAGCGCCGCGAACACGATGGCGAGCAGGGAGATGACGTAGGCCTCGATATTCCTGCGTTCGCGTATGTCGTGGAGTACGCGCCGGGCATATTGGAGCATGACACCTCCCCTTTGATGGTAGGCCGCACTCGGAGAATGCGGGCGCCGTCAAATGAAAGGTGTCATGACCCGATGCGTCATTGATTGCGTTCGCGCCAAAGGGAGCGATGCCGGTCGGCGGCTCCGGCGGCCAGGGCAGCGGCCTCGGCCGGTACGGGCTCGCGCGCCCACTCGTCGAGCCTGCGCGCCATGCGCCGGACGAAGACCTCGCCGGGCTCGGTCAGCGCGCCGCTGTCGAGGAGGGTGTCCGCGACCTGGCGTGCCCCGGCACGCCAGCGGGCGAACTCCGCGTTCGCGCGAATCGCCGCTTCCCCGCTCTCCAGGTGCCGCTGGCGTTCCCAGAAGTCGGTGACGCCGACATAGGCGTACGTGCCCTGGAGCAGGCCGGCGGCCGGACGAGGGTCGGGACGCCACGGCGCGTAGTAGCGCGCGCCGTTGTCGGGCTTGGTCAGGGGCACGACGTCGAGCAGGGCCGAGAGCTTGGCGTGCTGGGTTTCGTGCGTCAGGGTGACGGCCAGCGCGTGGGCGTCGGGCGGAGTCGACATGGCGATGCAGCCGAACGTCTCCCGCGAGGTGGCGCTGGACATGCCGTCGGGCGGCGGGGCCAGGGGAGTGAACACGCTGATCGCCGTCGACACCTCTTCGGCCACCGGGTGGTGGTTGCGTACCAGCAGGTCCCATCCCTCTTCCAGGAGATCCTGCCAGCGCCGCGCCTCCTCCGGAGTGAGGGGGTCGCGCAGGGCGTCGGACCCGGGCATGCGGTGCGGGTCCAGGTCGTCGATCAGTACATCGAGCCGCAGGTCGTCGGCCTGCGCGGACAGCGGGCGCAGCGGCCGCCAGTTCGGCTCGTCGTCGGTGAGCTCCAGGAACCTGCCCCCGGCGGAGACCTCCACGCCGTCGGGCGAGCAGTGCAGGGTCGCGACGGCGACGCCGTGACCCACGGTGAACTGCCCGAGAGACGGCAGGTTGATCACTCCGTCCATCGCGGCGACGTCGAGGTCGCACGCGACGCCGGCCCGGATGGCCGCGGCGGCCGCCAGCGCGGACATCTGCTCGGGAGCCTCAAGGGTCTGGATCGTGTGCCGCGCCCACGCGCCGACGGAGGGGTGGTGCACCACGGCGTTGACCGCTTCGGGGTGCGCGGCCTGGATGCCGGCGAGCAGGTCGTAGGCCCGGCGCACCTCGGGCCAGCTCGGATGACCGTCGGTGCGCGTCTTCTCGAGAACGCCCCGGAGCAGCAGAAGATGCTTGCTGCGCTGGCCGGCCTTGAGCTGCTCTACCGTTGCCGTTCCCCCGGCGCCAGAGGCCAATTCGTCGAAGGCCGCAGCAGAAATGCGGTGCTCTGCGAGGTTCATCTGTGGTCCTTCTGCAGTGCGGTGATGTCGCGCTGGATCGTGTTTCGAATGTGTGTGATGAGCCGCAGCAAGTCGGCGCAGTAGACAGACGGATTGAGAAAGCCGCTGCCAGGCCGATAACGATGAGCGTAGTGACCACCGCCGCAGACCCGGCCCACAGGGCAGGCTTTGCACGTGTCAGAGAGCGCCGACCAGCCGATTTGGCGTGCCGCGATGGACGGCAGCCGCAGAACGTCATCGAAGGAGTCGCGGAAGACGTGAAATCCGGTGCTCGGCGCACCCGGGTAGGCGGATTTCAGGATGTCCGACTGCTCGATCTCACCGTCGGTCTCGATGACCACCATGGCGGCGGCGGCCAGGCCGACCTGTTCGCCCTTGGTGGACCTGCCACCGAGAAGCAGGTGGATGATGTCGTCGAACAACCGCACGCCGACTGGTTGAGCCGGCGTGGAATACCACTGATCGAAGATCGCGATCAGCCAATCGGCGTAGGGCGTGGCGGGATCGCCGCTGCCCAGCCCGGGAGGAGGTTCCGACCATGTGCCGTGCGGAAGCAGCAGGTCGATGGTCGGAGGGTCGAATGCCAAAAGCGCCTGATAGGTCTCAAGGGGGTCGTTGCGCAGGTCCACCGTGCAGAGCAGGCCGCGGAACAGGCGCTGGAAGGGCGGTTCTGTCAGCATCCGCAGGCCGGCTGCGACCTTGTGGTAGCTTCCTCGGCCGTCGGCGGTTCTGCGGTTGCGGTCGTGTGCCTGCTCGCCCCCGTCGAGACTGACGGCCACACCGATCTCGTGCCGGTCGAACAGGTCCAGATACGCTCTGTCCAGCCTCGTCCCGTTGGTGACCAGTCTCAGGTCGACGGGGACGTCGACGGTGCCGCGTACCGTTCCGACCAGCTTGTCGATCTCCTCGGGACGCATGAGGAGCGGCTCGCCCCCGTGCAGGATGACCTCGACCGACGGGAGATCGTGAGCCTGTACGTGCTCGGCGATCCGCGCCGCCACCGCCTCGACCACGTCGGGCGCCATGCGCTTCGGCCGTGACCGCCAGCTCTGGTCGGCCATCTCGTACATGTAGCAATAAGTGCAGGCCAGATCACATCTGCTGTGGATCTTCAGAATGAACTGCCTGAACGGCGTCGGCCGCCGGCCGGTCCCGGCCAGCGCGGCCACATCGAGAGTCAGCGGCCATTCGGGCAATGTCTGCCGGCCCGTGAAGCGTGCGTCATGGGCGTGAGCATAATGAATCAGTCCGGATCGCGAAGTGTCCGCAGCGCTTCCTGGACAAGACCTGACGGAAGACCGGCGAGAATCGTCTCGGCGGCCTTGGGGGTGCTCGACCGTTTGAGGGCCCTGGCCAGGGCTATCTGGGCCGACACGTCGTTGGGCGCATAGTCCAGCGCCGTCTTGATGCGCTGGATGGCCTGGACTGAGTCGTTCTGGTCCAGCCACAGGAGCCCCTCTTTGGTCAGTACGCGGGCCACGCCGTCGAAGCGCTGGTACTCGGAGAAGATCCCCGCCGCCTCCTCGCAGTGCCGCCGGGCGCTGGGGATGTCGCCCCGGGCGTGCGCAACCCATGCGTAGATCTCCGCCGCTTCCGCGCGTACCCATGCCTCGCCCACGTCGGCGGCGCGTTCGGCCGCGTCCGCCAGGCGTTCCGCACGGTCCCAGTCGTGTTCCTCCACCGCCTGGCGAGCCTCCTTCAGGTAGGACTCCGGCGAGTGGGATCTGGTGACGGGGGCGATGAGCCGGTCGTGGGTCAGCTCGTACCAGCGGATGCCGAGCCGGTGCTCGGCGCGGAGGAGATGGCGTTCCTCAAGGGCACGCGGCACCGCGTTCGGCATGCCCTTGGTCTCCGTCAGTCCTTCATAGACGGCGTTCCTGGTGCCGTGCTCGGTGATGAAGGCGTTGCGCATCCACAGGCGGAGCTTGCTCGCCGGCAGGCCGTGCTCGGCGGCCACTTCGGCCACGGTGCGCTTGTAGTAGGCGAAGAGGAACTCCTCCACCCTGGCGTACAGGCGGGCGTGTTCCTCGGTGATCTCGGTGACCTCCGGCGGCAGCGCCTCCCACAGGGCGGAGCACACCACCTGGAGCTGGATGGGCTCCACCGTGTCGAGCCGGATGGTGGAGGTCTCGCCCGCCTCGTTGACGAAGACGACCGTTCGGAGGTCGTCGATGAGGAGCTCGGCGGCGGCCTGTGTGATGGTCCTGCCGGTCTGCGGCAACGGCCCGTGCACCACCTCCATGGCCTGTTCCGGGGTGAGGGGTTCCAGGTGGAAACGCGTACGCGAGCCCTGCCCGATCCGGCGTTCGTGCGGGAGGACGAGGAACAGGTACTCCTCGCGCAGGGCCAGCAGGACGTGCAGCCCGGGGTGCTTGGCGACGGCCTTGGCCAGCTGGTCCAGGAAGGCCTTGCGCTCCTTCTCCAGCACCGGCGAGCCGTGGAAGATCTCCTCCGCCTGGTCGATGGCCGCGAGGATCGGTACGGGATCGCCGTACATGTCCGTACGCTCCGGCCGGTCGTTCAGGAAGTCCGAGATCGTCATGCCGGCGAGGCGCTCGCGGTCGAGGTCCGGCGCCCAGGACGACAGCAGAGCCATGACGTACGGGTTCTCGCCTGCCTTGGGCCTGTTCATGCGGGGAGCGATGCGCGCGACGGGCAGCACGTCGGTGCGATCCGGCTCCAGCAGCGGCAGTACCCCGGCGTGCAGCAGGGAGGTCTTCCCCACGCCGGAGGCGCCGTAGAGGACGGTGAGTCCCGCGGCCTGCCAGAGCGTCGCGACCTCCCGGGCCTCCCGGCCGCGCCCGTGGAAAAGCGCGCTCTCCTCACGGCGGTAAGGACGCAATCCCACGTACGGTTGCACCTGCGGGTCCGTCACTGGCATGCGCCCCCTCACATCCTGCTACGCAGTTCTTCGAAGAACTCCTCGGTACTGCCGATGAAGATCGTGATGTTCCAGCCGTCGAGGTACCGCTGAAGGTATTCCCGCGCTTTGTTCGCGGCATCCGCCACGGACGTGTTGAGATCCGGCATCAGTTGGACACTCACGTGCCGCCGTCTCATGTTCGCCGGCATTCCTTTGAGCAGTCCGTAGAACAGCACCCGGAAGTTCCAGTCGCGCAGGCTGTAGCCGACGAAGAGCAACGGGCTGACGGTCATGGTGTTCAGCACCGGGCTGGGCAGAGGTGACTCGGCGGACGCGCTCATCTCCACCAGGTTGCCCAGGTACGTCAGGTAGTCGTCCTCGGTGAGCACCAGCGAGCGGGGATCGTTCCACCGGCCGTGCAGGTGGTAGATCAGCGGCTCGTCCTCGGTCGGCTGCTCGAGGTACGGCTTCTTCTCCCCGACGTCCCACCAGGTGCAGACCTGGCTGACCGGCTGCTTGCGCCCCCCGCTCTCCTGCTGCAAGGCCCGCATCATGAAATCGTCATAGTTTGTGGTGAGATACGTCTTGATGGGGAAATTTGCCAGGATTGTATGGGGGTCCGTGTCGCAGACATCGTCCGTCGGCAGGTACTCCTGAAGATAGGTGCAGACCTCGTGCTTCAACTCCACGGGGTCGCCGCTCGCCCAGGCCGCGTATTGCATGACTCGGGCCAGGTCATGCGTGTCGGCGAAGGGGTACTCGTAACGTTCTGCGAAATGTTGGGCGAGCTGGCTGCCCGTCGGTAAGCGTCCGAAACATGCACCGGCGCCGAGCAGAGGCGTGCAGTCTCCACGGCTCAGTTGTCTGATCAGCCGCTCCCAATCCGGCTCTCTCACACACCCGCCCCGACCGTCACGTCGCCTGCCCAAGGCCGCCGTACATAATTGTTTGGTACAGGCTAGAACGTGTCAGTCAGAAGTCAAAGAGCTGATTGAAAGCCCGCGACCGGTCCGGAGTCAACCTCATCGACAAGGCGCTTCAGAGCCGTGGTCAAGCGGGAGGCCGGCAGGCTTTCAAGTTCGGTCAAGCTCAACCCGCTCACGTCGACAAGGCCGCCGCCGTACTCTGTCTCCTTGCTGGTCATGGTGTTCCCCGATCCATAAGCTGTGATAGTTCAGCCTTATCTTCCCATGGTTAGGACGGCATGGCGATACCGCCCCGCCACAAAGGGTTCACCAGAGTCGGCGTGACGTCTAAGCTTGATTTCAAAGTCCGGTTCTAGCGTAGGCGGTATTGTGTCGGTTTCGCACCTTTCGCCGGATTCGGGGCGTGTGCCTCCCATCTGGGGACGTGTGCCTCAGCGCAACAACAACTTTACGGGCCGCGCCGAATTGCTGCGAGAGCTGCACGAAAGCTTGATGTCCAACGTTGCCGCGGTCGTTCCGCATGCGCTCCATGGACTAGGGGGCGTGGGCAAAACGCAGCTGGCCATCGAATACGCCTACCGCTATCGCCGTGAATACGACGTCGTCTGGTATATCCCTGCCGACCAGCCGATGCTGGTGAAGTCATCGCTGGCCGGGTTGGCGCGCGAGCTGCGGCTGCCCGTCAGTGCCTCGACGGGTGTCGAGGAAGCGGCCGAAGCCGCGCTCGACGCGTTGCGGCGCGGTGACCCGTACGAGAAGTGGCTGCTGATCTTCGACAACGCCGACGAGGTCGACGAGATCAACAGGATCGCGCCCCGAGGGCCGGGCCACGTGCTGATCACCTCACGCAACCACAGCTGGCAGGGCGTGGTTCCCACGGTGCCGGTCAACGTCTTCCCGCGCGAGGAGAGCATCGAGTTCCTCATCAAGCGGTCCCGCCAGGGGATCACGGAGGCCGAGGCCGACCGCCTGGCCGAGGCGCTGGGGGACCTGCCGCTGGCTCTGGAGCAGGCGGGTGCCCTGCAGGTCGAGACCGGCATCGCGGTCGAGGATTACCTGGAGCTGCTCGAAAGGGAGACGACCCGGCTGCTGGGCACCAACAAGCCGGCCGACTACCCGCTGTCGATGTCGGCCGCATGGGCCCTGTCGGTGACACAGCTCACCGATCGGATGCCGGTGGCGGTCGAGCTGCTGCGCTGCTGCGCGTTCCTCGGGCCCGAGCCGATCCCGCGCGACCTCTTCCAGCGGCTGCCCGAGAGCTACGCCGAGGGCTCGAGACTGGCGGAGATTCTCGCCGACCCCATCCTGACCAGCCGCGTCATCCGCGAGCTCGGCCGCTATGCCCTGGTCAAGATTGACTCCGCCAGCCGTACGCTCCAGGTGCACCGCCTGATCCAGGCGCTGCTCCGTGACGAACTGCCCAAAGTCGAGCACGCCGCGATGCGCGGTGAGGCACATCGCCTCCTCGCGGCCTCGGTGGCCTCGTCCGAGCCGGACAGCAACGCGTCCTGGCCTCGCTACAGCGCCCTCCTGGGCCACATCGGGCCCTCCGAGGTGCGCAGCTCTCGTGATCCGCGCATTCGGGAGTTCGCTCTCAAGATCGTCCGCTATCTCTACTCCTCGGGTGACTTCAAGTCGGCGCAGGTGATGGTCGAGGGGTTCATCGAGAAGTGGCGGGCCGACGGCGAAGACGGCGAACACGTTCTGGCCGCGCAGCGCCACCAGGCCATCATCCGCCGGGAGCTGGGGGACATCGAGGGGTCGTTCGCGCTGAACCAGCGACTTCTCGAGCGGATGCGTCGCGTGCTCGGTGAGTATCACGAGCAGACGTTGCTGCTGCTCAACAGCCATGGCGCCGACCTCCGGTTCCGAGGCGACTTCGCGGCGGCGCTCGAACACGACCGCGAGTCGCTCCGCCTCCACGAGGAGAAATGGGGGCCGGAGAGCCGGCGCACGCTGCGGGCACAGAACAACCTGGCGCTGGACTACCTGCTGCTCGGCAAGTACACAGAAGCCCTTGAGCTGCAGCAGAAGACCTTTGAGACGCAACGGGCGCGCACCGACGTCAGCAGCATGAACGTCCTGTCGTCGTGGAACGGCCTCGCCCGCCTCACCCGGCTGCTCGGTCAGTATCGCGAGGCGTGTGACATCGGCGAGGACGCCTACGAGTACGGCGTCGAGCAACTCGGCCCCGAGCACCCGTGGACCCTGCGCGTCGCCAAGGACCTGTCCATCGCCATGCGGCGCGACGGCCGGATCGAGGAGGCCCTGGAGCTGGCGCGCCGCACCTTCGAGGTGCAGGTGCGCAACGTCGACCTCGACCACCCCGACACCCTGGCCGCCGGCCTGTGCCTGGCCAACGCGCGGCGGGCCTCGGGAGAGGTGGTCGAGGCGCTGCGGCTCCTTGAGGATCTGTCGCCGCGCTTCAAGAAGATGTACGGCAAGGATCACCCGTTCAAGTTCGGCTGCGACACCAACCACGCGCTGCTGCTGAGGATCAACGGACGTGTGCAGGAGGCGGTCGACCTCGACAGAGAGGCGTTCGAGGGCCTCAAGCGGAGGCTGACCCGCCATCACCAGTTCACCCTCACCTGCGCGATCAACCTTGCCAGCGACCTGGCCGCGATGGGCGAGCACGAGCAGGCACGCTCACTTGGGGAGGCGACGAAGGAGCGGCTGAGCGATCTACTCGGCCCTGAGCATCCGCTCACCCTGGCGGCGTCCGCGAACCTGGTCGTCGATCTCCGGCAGCTCGGCGCGTACCGCGAGGCGGACGCGCTCAGGAACGAGACGCTGCAGCGTTACACGCAGATCCTGGGCCGAGGGCACCCCGATGTGCTCGTCGCGGAGAGGGGCCGGCGCCTCGACTTCGACTTCGACCCGCCCGTGCTCTGATGGACTGACAGGCCCACGTCTCGTGGCCGAGGAGGGCTCGGTGACGGCGGCGGCCGAGGTGCTGCGGTCGCCCGGCCGGCCGTTTCGCAGTAGATCCGCAACCTGGAGCGGGAGCTCGGCGTCACGCTGTTCACCCGTATGCCGACCGGTTGGGTGCCTACGGTGGCCGGTGGCGCGACGTCGTCGCGGTCTTGGAGAAGAGGCGCAACACCGCGCACACGATCGACCGCCCGGCTCGGAGGGGCCCACGCGGGCCCCTCCACTCATACGGAGGACGGTTTCCCGGCTTCGCGTTCGGCTGCGGGCTTGCTCCTGTCGCCCGGCCAGGCGCTGCGTCCGCACGTCTCGCCGTACACATAGGGGCGGATGAGGGAGACGTTGGAGCCTGGGCTGAGGTGGCGCTGCTCGGGCTTCGCCCGCGTCTTGATGAAGCCGGGCTTCACGGCCGGCACCTCGCCGCGCGGAGCCGCAGGTCTTTCCCATGTCTGCAGCCGCTCGGCGGCGCTCTCGTGCCGCTCCTGCAGCTCCTGGACCTGACGCAGCGCCTTCTCCAGCTTGTCCTCCTTTTCGAGAACGAGGTTGCGCAGCGCCTTCATCTCCTTCTCGACGCTTTCCAGCCGGAACCTCATGAACGCCAGCTCATCGTGCGCCGTCTTGGAACTCGCCGGACAATCGCCCTGCTCGGCGGTTTCCAGACGGCTCACGAGGTCACGCCAGGCGCACCACTGCTCGCGCGGGACGTCGAGGGCGTACAGAATGCCGATGAGATAACTGACCCTGGGCCGCTTTTCGCCGGTGAATATGCGTTGCAGCGTCGACTTGCTGGGGACGCTGTCCGAGGTCAGCACGTTGTCCCGGTTGCCGCGCACCATTTTGTCATGCAGGTGGCGGTAGCTCTGCCGGGGTTTCGTCGCCCGTATCTTCCTCAGCTCGGCAATGGCCTCCGGCCATGTCGTGATGGTGCTCAAGTCGGTGGTCACAGCTGTTTTGCACATGGCACGAGCACTACTCCTTCCTTGGTAGTGCGGCGAGGGGGGCGGCCGTACCGAGAGCGGCCATCGATGGCGTGATCGTACCGATGGCGGGCGGTTGACGAGCGTCCTCGACCGGTCGTCAGGTGTCCCAATCGGTCTCAGCTTGACTCCCGGCCCGAGCGTACAGCGTCCCAATCCGTCCTCGGGGTGGTTTTCCGCGTACCGGTGCGGCCCACGAAGTCTCTATACGGCGGGAGCCGGCTTAAGCCGTCCCAACTCAGCTCGAAATCTGGCGTCCGCCGCCGGCCATGCGTTTCGCTGTAGACGTCGCAGGGCGCCGCTTTTCCGCGGCTCCTTCCATCTCTTCCTGTCGTCATTCCGAGAAAGGCCGGCATCGCCATGCGTGGGATTTACCGCAGTACCTTGGCCGTGCTCCTCATAGTGGCGGGAACCGCGTTGACGGTTCTCGCTTTCCACGACCACACCCTGGTCATCGTCGCGGGCTCGCTCGCCACCGTGCTCGCCGCCGTCGTCGCCACATACCGGGCGTTCTGCGAGGGAGGCGGGTCCCAGCGGCGGGCGTGTGATGGCCGTCACGGTCGTTGTGCGTATTCGTCCACAGTTGATCGGGGTGAAGCTCCGTACTGTCCCTGTCATCAAGCGGAACACACCGAATGACGGGGAGGAACCCGAAATGCGGAAGACCTTGGCGATCGCCGCCCTTGCCGGTTCGATGGCCGTTACCGGCCTGGCGATCAGCGGCCCGGCGCAGGCCGCTTCGGCCACGACCGCGAGCACCGCTCACTCTGCCACGGTCACGTGGGGGAAGTTCTTCTCCAGCGACTACAAGGCGTACACGTTCGGTGAGACGTGGAAGTCGCACGGCAAGGTGTTCACGAAGTGGTACGGCGTGGACAAGCGCGGTGGTAAGAAGGGCTGGGTCTGGTTCGAGGTGTACCGGAACGGCCGTTGGGTGAAGTTCAACAAGGCGTGGGACGGCAAGGTCGTCGGTACGTGGAGTGGCCGGGGGATCCAGAAGGTGTACACGTTCTCCTGCTGGGCCGGGAAGTTCGACAACTGCGGCAAGAAGTACCGCATCTACTGATAAATCCGACGGATGCCTCATCGGGTTGCTTCCCACCCTCACTCCACCTCATGATCGACCGGAGGGACAGCGGCGGCGTCGGAGGAGGTGCGGTGAGCCGGTACTACCGGGTAGGCGATGACGTGTTGTGGAACCCGTCGAACGGGGTCTCCGCGCTGTTCCTGCGTACGGCCGAGGCCCTCGCACCGGAGACGGGCCTGCCGACGGGGCTCGGCCCGATCAGGTGAGCGGCCCCGGCACCCGGCTGCCCGGGGATGGCGCCGAAGCCCGATGGGCGGAGCTGGTGGCGCGGCACGCCCGCGCGATGCCCCGCTGACCCGGCGACCCCCGCTTTCGGCGCGCGCCCAACGCGGAGCCTTTCGGCGCGCGCTCGGAGCCGGTCCTTTCGGCGCGTGCTCGGAGCCGGTCGGGGAGCCCGCGCCTCTGGCTCGGCGTTCAGATCCAGCCCTGCTGCTTGGCCAGCAGCGCGCCCTGGAAGCGGTTCGCCGCACCCAGCCGTTCGAGCAGCGCGGCCACGTGCCGCCGGTATGTCCGCAGGCTCACGCCCATCTCCCTGGCCGCCACCTCGTCCTTATGGGTGCTGGCCAGCAGGTAGAGCACCCGCCGCTCGCGCGGGGTGAGGCCGGGCGCGTGGCAGGGTTCGAGGTCCTGCGCGTGCGCCCAGACGCGTTCGAACAGATCGGTCATGGCCGCGACGACCCCAGTCT
Organism: Nonomuraea fastidiosa; assembly: GCF_042751225.1. NCBI lineage: Bacteria > Bacillati > Actinomycetota > Actinomycetes > Streptosporangiales > Streptosporangiaceae > Nonomuraea > Nonomuraea fastidiosa. The sequence continues at coordinate 2,243,909 of NZ_CP170570.1, read as the reverse complement.
GGGAGATCATCAGGGCGCTCCGGTGGCCTCCGTCGGGCTCGCTGGGCACGAACACCACCGACCGGTCGACGATCACCATGGCCTGCCCGTCGTCGTCCATGAGCCGATGGTGGTCGCTGGCGCGGTGCAGCGTGACGCAGAGGTCCATGACCGCCGGATCCAGCAGGCTCTTCCTGGAGATGATCGTGCGCCAGCGGGCGCCCTCCGCGATCCGCTGCAGGCGGGCCGAGAGCCCGTCGGTGCACGGGCGGAGGTGTTCCGGCTGCATGATCAGCACTTCCTGCGCGTCGAGCGCCAGGGAGCAGATGCGCTCGTAGATCCGGTCGGTGCCGTCGATCTGCTCGATGGTGACCGTACGGCAGGAGTCGCGCTGCTGCGCGTTCAGCAGGTGGACCGCCTCCCACGCCGCCGACATGCGCCGCTGCTGCACGTGCGTCTCCAGCAGCCGCCGCCGGATCAGGCGGCTGACGCCGATCTCCGGCTCCACGGGGACGGGGTGTCCGGCCTCGTCGAAGCGTACGAGGCCGAGATCGGCCAGCCGGTGCAGCGCGGCAGGTAAGTCGTCCGGATCGTCCGTCGCCGTCTCGCGGCCGCTCAGGAGGTCTCGGTAGACGCACTCCTCGAAATCGGTCAGTCCGAGACTGCTGAGGCTCATGTGGCTCCCGATGGACGTGACAGGAAGCTGCACGGCACTACAGCATGCTGCCAGCCCTGACTGCTTATGTCAGTTGATCATCCGTGGTTATTGTCCAGGTGTCGTCGTAGATCACCCAAATCGCGAACGGCGCCCCTTTGCCGGCGTTTCCGCCGCCGGCTCGCACCACAAGGAGGACCCCTGTGATCCGTGCACTCAACGAGCTGAGCGACCGGCTGCTCAGCAGGTTCCTGCCCACCACCACCGCGGAGGCCGAGCCCTGCTGGTGGACCGACACCGGTATCCACTGCTGCATCTACGCCGGCAAGACGTACTGCCGCTGAGTTCCCGGCCTCACGGATCAGCGGCATGGAGTACGTCGCGGTGACCGCCCGCTGCACCTTGGGGATCGTCTTCCTGGTGGCGGTGGTCGGCAAGGTGCGCGGGCGTGCGGCGTTCGAGGCGTTCCGGCGCTCGGTGCCGGCGCTCGTCCCGCTGCCGCGGGGCCGGGTGCCGGCCGCGCTGCCCGCCGCGGTGGTCGCCGTCGAGTCCGCCACCGTCGTGCTGCTGACGACGAGGTCCACGGCACCGGCCGGGCTGGTCCTGGCCGGTGCCGCGCTGCTGGCCTTCTCCCTCGGCATCGGGCACGCGCTCCGCTCGGGGACCCGGGCCTCCTGCAACTGCTTCGGAACGCCGGCGGCGCCGCTCGGGCGCAGGCACCTCGTACGCAACCTCGCCCTCGTCGCCGTGGCCGTCGCCGGGGCGGCCACCTCGTACGGGGACGCGCGGTTGCACGTCGCCGGGGCGGTGCTGGCGATCGCCGCCGGGGGCCTGCTCGCGCTGCTCGCCGTCTTCACCGACGACCTCGCCGACCTGTTCGCGAAGCCGCACTGAGCTCACGCGCCGTGCCTGCCCGCCCCGAGCCCCGGGCCCCGAGCCCTGAGTCCCCGCCTCCCACGCCGCGCCCCCTTCCGCCCCGTTCAACCGTACGTAAGGGTCGCCGATGTCCTTCCTCGTCGCCGCCGTCGTCTTCGTCGGCGCGCTGAGCGCCCTCAACCTCTTCCTGCTCCTCGCCGTCATACGCCGCCTGCGCGAGCACGCGAACGTCCTGCGGCACGTGACCGCGCCGCCCGCCTTCACCCCGCCGGGCACCAGGCTGCCGGACTTCACCGCGACCGCCGTCACCGGCGCGGCCGCCGGCAGGGCCACGTTCGGCGCAGGAGGCGGGCCGACCGTCGTCGGCATGTTCTCCACCGACTGCTCCGCCTGTGACGAGCACCTGCCCGTGTTCGCCGAACGGATCCGCCACCTGGGCCGCGACCGCGTCGTGGCGCTGGTCGTGGGCGGCGGGCCGAAGGAGGAGACGTTCACCGCCGCGCTCGCGGACGTCGCGACCGTGGTCACCGAGCAGCGCGACGGCCCCATGTACACGGCCTTCGGGCGCCCGCCGTTCCCCGGCTTCTACCTCGTGGACGGCGCGGGCGTCGTGACGGCGTCGGCGCGCTCCACGGACGAGCTGCCGATCCCGGCGACCCTCTGACCGTCATGGCGAACCCCCTGCTCGGCCGTATACGCGTCGCCGCCGCACTCGCCTGGACGGCCCACCCCGCCGCCGCCGTCAGCGCGGCCGTGCTCGGCGTGCTCAGCGGGGTGGCGCCGGTCGCGACCGCCTGGCTGACGAAGCTCGTACTGGACGCGATCATCAGGGGCGACGGCTTCGCCGCGCTGGCCCCGGCGGCGGCCGGGCTCGCCGTCGCGGGACTGGCCGTGATCGTGCTGCCGCACCTGGCCGAATACGCCAAGGCGCAGCTGCGCAGGTCGCTGCGCGTGCTCATCTACGACCGGCTGTTCCGCGCGGTCAACCGCCATCCAGGGCTCAGCCGGTTCGAGACGCCGGGCTTCCACGACACGCTCAGGCTGGCGTACGACGCGAGCGGCAACGCCCCCGACCGCCTGGTCATCGGCGTGCTGGCCATCGGGCAGGCGATCATCACTCTGGCCGGCTTCGCCGCAAGCCTGGCCGCCATCAACCCGCTCATGATCGTCGTCATCGCCCTCGCCGCGCTGCCCACGGCGCGCGTCGAGCTGATGCTCAGCCGCAAACGTGCCGAGGTGATGTGGGACATCACCCCCGCCATGCGGCGCCAGGTGTTCTTCGGTGACCTGCTCACCCGGCCCGAGGCGGCCAAGGAGGTGCGGCTGTTCGGGCTGGGCGACTATCTGCGTACCCGGATGCTCGACGAGGTGCGCGACATCAACAGGGCCGAGCGCGACGTCGATCGCCGCGCTCTGCGCAGCCAGGGCGCGATGGCGCTGCTCGGCAGCGCGGTGGCGGCCGGCGGGCTGATCTGGGCCATCGCCGGCGCCGCGTCGGGGGACATCAGCGTGGGCGACGTGACGGTCTTCGTCGCGGCCGTCGCGGGCGTCCAGGCGGCGCTGACCGCGATCGTCAGGCACTGGGCCGACGTGCACAACGCGCTGCTGATGTTCGGCCACTACATGGAGGTGGTGGCGGCCGAGCCCGACCTGCCCGTCCCGCGCGAGCCCGTCGCGCTGCCCGCGCTGCGGCGCGGGATCGAGCTGCGCGACGTGTGGTTCCGCTACAGCGACGAGCACCCCTGGATCCTGCGCGGGGTGGACCTGTTCATCCCGTACGGCCGCACGGTGGCGCTCGTCGGCGTGAACGGCGCGGGCAAGAGCACCCTGGTCAAGCTGCTGTGCCGGATGTACGACCCGAGCAAGGGCCGGATCACCTGGGACGGCGTGGACCTGCGCGATGTGAACCCGGCCGACCTGCGCGGGCGCATCGGCGCGGTCTTCCAGGACTACATGGACTACGACCTCACCGCCGCCGAGAACATCCAGCTCGGCGACCTGTCAGCGGGGCGCGACCAGGTGCGGGAGGCGGCCCGCCGGGCGGGCGTCCACGACACGATCGCCGCGCTGCCCCGCGGCTACGACACCATGCTCAGCCGCCTCTTCGGCGACCGCGACGAGCAGTCGGGGGTCTCGCTGTCCGGCGGGCAGTGGCAGCGGCTCGCGCTGGCCCGCGCGTACCTGCGGCAGCGCCAGGACCTGCTGATTCTCGACGAGCCCAGCTCCGGCCTCGACGCCCAGGCCGAGCACGAGGTCCACACCGGCCTGCGGGCCTACCGCGGCGAGCGCACCAGCGTGCTCATCTCGCACCGGCTCGGCACCGTACGCGACGCCGACCTCATCGTGGTGCTGAGCGAGGGCCGCATCGCGGAACGCGGTACGCACGACGAGCTGATGGCGTCGGACGGCGAGTACGCCAGGCTGTTCACGCTGCAGGCGGCCGGCGACGAAACCGGCTCGTCCGGCGGCGCGGGGGACGACGGGCCTGCCGAGAGCCTGCGTACGACCACGCCGAGCACCCGGTCGGCGGGCAGATAGCCGTACACCCGGGAGTCGGCGCTGGACGTGCCGTCACCGACGACCACCAGCGCCCTCTCGGGCACCCGCTCACCCGGCCCGGCCTTGGCCGCCCCGGCCACGTCATCCGGCACGGGATCGCCGGGCAGCGCGGTCACCCGCTTGATCGCCCACGGCGGCCGTGGCGGCCCCGTGCCCCACCCGCCGGGCCGCGTCGACTCGAAGACGATCACCTGGCCGCGCCGCACCGCCGAGGTCCTGCGTACCAGCACCCGATCACCGGGAAGGAAGGTCGGCGCCATGCTCACGCCGCTCACCTGGACGACGACGAGCCTGCGCCGGGCGACGACCGCCGGAACGACGACGAGCACCGCGACGGCGGCGAGCGCGAACCACACGCCCTCACCCTAAACCGGCAAGATCAACGTACGCCACGGGCTCATCGTCGGCCTGACCGTCTGCATGGACGGCCTGCTCGCCCTCGTCACCGGAATCATCACCGCTGAGGCCGCATAGTCCACCGGGCGGATGCACGCCGTTGATCCGCACGCTCCCGCGCAAGAAAGGCCACCACACGCCCGTCGAGCCGAATCGCTCCTACGGCATGACCGGCGCAGCCGCTTCACACTTCACCGGCTTCCCCAAAAGGCGACGCCTGCCTTGGTCATGGTGAGACCTGGGCAGGCGTCATCATTCTCCGACCATAAGAGGATGGTGACGTTCGAAGAAGAGACCGGCGTTGTCTAAGCCGAATGCGAGTCAGGTCATTGACTTCGCCGATGAAGAATTCCCCGTTGAAAACCCCGTACGCGTCGTCTTATGACGGACGCTTCCCCGTGTCGCCCAGGCGCCCCTGCCTGGGCCGCCGTTCACGCTGAACAGCGTGTCCCCCGCAGATCCAGCTGGAAGCAGAGCGCCACTGGATGCGCGCTCACCCCGTGATCTCCAACGGGGTCAGTTGCTGACCCTGATCTTGGCGATGACGGTGCCGTCGTTGTCCTTCAGGCAGCCGTCGGCGTCGTTCACGCGAAGCTGCAGGAAACCGGCCTGGCGGGCACGGAAGACGCCGCGCGTCCCGACCCGGTAGTGGTCGCCGTTGACCCTGGCGATCAGCGTGCCGTACGGGAGCCCGCGCAGGATCTTGCAGCCCTGGTAGATCTTGCGGTCGGTGTAGCGGTGGTAGCCGTTGGCCGACACGTACGGGAACTTGCGGTGGTCGACCGTCCAGCGGCCGTCGGTGGCGCGGATCCGCACCAGGTCGCCGGGCTCGACGTACACGCCCGTGTGCTGCCAGCCCTTGGTGGCGCTGATCCACTTGCTCTTGCCGTACGCGGACGTCGTCGCCGCGGCGGGCGAGGCGGTAGCGGCGACGCAGGCGCCGGCGGTGACGGCCGTGAGGATCAGGGCGGCGAGCTTGGATCGCATCGGTATATGTCCCCTCTGGAAGCTCATTGTCCCGTGGTGCATCAGGTTGGATAGCGCTGTGGCGGCAGAGGTTCGCGGCGATCTGAGGTTTTTTCGCGGCGCGTCGGCGACCAGGCAATTCGCGCGATAGGCGCCCCTCAGCACGAATGATGTTCGGTTGTGAATTCCGACATTTCGCCTTAAGTGGTGAAATGTCGGGGAGTCCTGAACGGCTGTCGGTGGCCCTCTGTACCATCCGAGGCTGCTGAACACCGGAACCGGCTGAATGGCCGCGCCGGTCCTCTTTTGCCGTGCCCACCGTTCACCAGAAAGAGGACATTCAACCCGTCATGGAAGCGCTGTCCCCGGGGACCCCCAGCGCATCGGCGACCACTGGCTCGCCGGGCGGCTCGGCTCCGGCGGCCAGGGCGTCGTCCACGACGCCTACGACGACGCCGGCAACCGGGTCGCGGTCAAGGTGCTGCACGCCGCCGCCGACTCCACGCTGCGCGCCATACCTGCTGGACGTCGCGACCGGCGAGCGGTTCGGCGGGCCCGTCTCCGAGCGGCGCGGCGGGAAGGCGGTGAGCCATCCGGTCGTGGACCCCACAGGAACCACCCGGTCGCGGACCCCGCAGGAAAACGCCTGCTGCTGCCGGGGGACCGCCTCGATCAGATCGCGCTGCCGGGGTGGCGGAGCGAGCGGCCGTTCGCCGCCTGCGCGAAGCGGCCGCAGGCGGTGGCGATCGGCGACGACGGCAAGACGCTCGCCTGCGGCGGCCGTACCGACATCGCCCTCGTCGACGCCGTCTCAGGCCGACCGCGCGGCGCGGCCGTCCCCTGCGACGCCTGCGGAACCGGCGGCCGGTTGCGCTTCAGCCAGGACGGCCGCCACCTCGTCTCCTTCCGCGGCCGGGACGTCCAGGTCTGGGACCTGCGCACCCGCCACACCGTGCTCGACCACCGCGCCGACGGCGAGCCGACCGACGTCGCGTCCGACCCTTCAGGCGGCATACTCCCCGCCCTCCCCAGGGCCGCCGGCGAGGTCGACTTCCTGGCCTTCTCACCCGACGGCAAGACCCTTTGCCACCGCCTCGCTGGACGGCGTACTCCAGCTCTGGGACATCCCCGCCCGGCGCCGGCTCGGCGGCTCCTACCTGGTGCGGGCGGGCCGGCCGTGGTCGCTCGCGTTCAACGCCGACGGGACGGCCCTGCACGCCGGGATGGAGGGTGCCGTACGGACGATCCCCGTTGACGGGCGGCGGGTGCCCGAGGAGGCGTGCGACCGTGTCGGGCGGACGTTGACGCCCGCCGAGTGGGACCGGTACCTGGGCGGAGCGCCGTATCAGGACGTCTGCCGCCGGGCCCCATGAGCGGTTGACACGAACGGATTGCGGCCGATCACCCTGAGTGACAAGATGTGGCGGCGTGATCGGCAGGGCGTTGAACACCGGCCGGCCCGCGCCCGCCGCTCAGAAGCGACCATGCCCCCGCCGATCCACCGACGCCCCGACCACCACAATTCGAAAAGCCCAAGAGAAAAGTCCTAACCCCGCAACTCCAGGAGAAGACGCCCGACCCCCGCAGCCTGACAGAGAGCTTCGGAACCCCCTACAACTCCGACAGAAGGCTTACAGAAGACGCTAAGGAGCGGGTGTGCTGACCGACGCCGCCTCCCGTCAGCTTCCCCAGTGGTCCCGCCAGCGCAAGCCGGGCCTCGCCGCCCTGGCCGTGCTGCTGGTGCTCGGCGGCGCGCTGACCGCGATGATGCTGGTGATGAGCGCCGATGAGCGTATGTCCGTCATCCGCGTCACCGGCCGGGTCGGCGCCGGCCAGCCCTTCGGCCCCGCCGTGCTGCAGGAGGCTCGTGTCGCCGACGACGGCGGCACGTACTGGCCCTGGTCGCAACGGGCTCGGCTCGCGACCACGGTGGCGTCGGTCACGGTCCCGCCCGGCACGCTCCTCACCCCGGCGATGGTCGCAGGCGCCGATGGCGGCACGACGGCGGGACACCCCGTCCGCCTGGGCCTGGCACTCAAGCCAGGCCAAGCCCCCTACGACCTGCGACGGGGCGAACGCGTCCAGCTCATCCACGTACCGAGCCGCAGAAACCACGCCACGGAACCGGTCGTCATCGCGGAGGAAGCGGTGGTGGACGGCGTCAGCTACAGCTCCGGCTCAGCCTCCCAGGCCACGGTGATCGTCGACAGCGTGGTAGCACCACGGGTGGCGAACCACGCCGTCAACGGCGAAATAGCCATAGCCGTCCTCGCCACCCGTCCTTGAGAACCGGTCTACATACAGGTCGACTAACGACGGCTGGTGTCAGTGTGACACGTGCCTATTTGAGGCTTGTTCAGCCAGACGTTTGCGTTCGGCGGCAAGGACTTCCTTGACAAGTTGTGCCTCGGTGAGGTCCACGGCCTCTGGCGTCGACTCGGCCATCTCGCTCACTCGAGCGAATTCATCGAACAGGGCCTTCTTCTCCGCGAGCAGCTCGGTTATCCGTTGATCGACGTTGTCTTCCGACAGCAGCCGGTGGACCTGTACCGATTGGACCTGGCCCATCCGGTGTGCGCGGGCTATGGCCTGGGCCTCTGTGGTCGGCTTGAGCTGCGGCTCGCAAATGATGATGACAGACGCGGACTGGATGTTGAGCCCCACGCCACCGGCCACGATTTGAGCGACGAGCACCGCGCCGTGCCTGGCCGCCGAGAACTGGTCCACCATGTGCTGGCGGTGATGCGCCGGAATCGACCCCGTCAACGGTCCGAACACCGGGCCGGGAAGGGACTGGCAAACCAGGTCCAATACCCGCCGGAAGTGCGAGAAAACGATGACCTTCCGCTCGTTCTCTTCGGCCTCACGGACGATCTCGATGAGCCGTTTCATTTTCTCGGAGTCGCGCCCTTCCAAGAGGGCTGCTTGCCGCATCTCCATGAAGTTTCCGCTCTGCACGGCCGCTCTATAACGGGAAGCATCAGCCGAGCTCATCGGCAACCATTCATCAATCTCAATGAGCTCGGGAAGCTCGGTCAGCACGTCCTCCTGGTTGCGACGGAGGTACGCCGGTGCTATCTGCCGCCGAAACATCCGTGGCGAAAGATCGGAGGCGTCGACAGTAAGGTCGGGGCGCACGTACGACGCGAGATTTCGAAATTCGGCCACTCTGTTCTCCAGCGGTGTGCCCGTGAGGAGAATCGCCCGATCGGCGCGCGCGATCAGCTCCGTCGTCCGCACCGTGCGCTTGGCCTGCGGGTTCTTGATGTAGTGAGCCTCATCGACCACGATGCATGCGAGGTCACGGTGCCGGCTGAAGGTCGGTCCCCACCACGCCAGCGTCTCGTACGTCGTGACAGCGACTCCGCCGTCTCGCATCCAGGCTCGGCTGGCACGTTCCCGATCAGGACCGTGGACTCGATGCGCCCGCAGCTTCGACTTGCCGGCCACCTCACGCATCCAGTTGGTCACCACCGCTGCCGGGCAAACCACCAGGAAGTGGCTTTCACCCCGGCTTCGTAGATGGGCGAGGACCGCGATGGCCTCGACGGTCTTCCCGAGGCCCATCTCGTCACCGATGATGACCTTGCGCTGTACCAGGGCGAAGCGGGCCGCGAAGCTCTGGTAACCACGAAGAGACGCGGTCATGTGTTCACCGCTGAGTGTCTGGTCGCGAACGGCCTTGATGATCTCTTCGGGCAGGTCGCCGTGCGCTGCGTTCTCGTCTTCGGTGATGAAGCCCAGTTCCGCGAGCATGGCGTAGTAGTCCGCGGGACGGCTGAGGAAGTCATCCCATGGGTCGCCACCAAGAGTCGGCCCGCCGGACGACAGAGAGGAGTCGAGCAGCTCGGCACGCCGTTTGACGATGTGGATGCTCTCACGGAGCTCCCCGGCAGTGAGCTCCCTGGTCGGAATCACCAGGAGATGGCTCGTTCCACCGGTGATAGTCGTCCTCAGCGGAGCGAGCTCGGCGGCACGTTTAAGGTCGGCTGATGCGCCTCTGGTCTGGCGGCATGAGTCCCACTCGGCGAGTCGCCGCAGGAGTGTGGTTGTTTCGGGTGATCGGTTGCTGATGTCGATCCGTACCGGCATCTCGTCGTAGGTCGTCTGCCACAACGTGTGTGCGGCTCCCAGTATCCGCCAGGCGGACGTCCCTCCGATGCCCGGTAACTCTGTCAGGGCTGCGTCCCAGTCGAGCACCTCCTGGACCGTTCGAATGCCTGCCTGGGACAGGACGCCTACCCGAAGGCGTTCGCGGGTGGCGGTACGCAAGGCATCGACCGGCATTTCCTGCAGCATCCGCCGAACGTCGGCGCGCCGTACCTTCTCGGCCGCATCGGATGCGGCAGCACGGTACTGCTCCTCGCTCGCGATGACCCTGGCGATGACGTCCAGAGCCTCAGGCAGACCCTGGAAAATCGAACTGTCCAAAAGCTCAGGCCGCGAACTCGCATACCTGGCCACAAGGGAGAAACCAAGGGCGGGATCGAGAAGCGCGCCGAATCCCGAGCGCCCCTGGTCGAAGGTGCCCCTGAAGGCGCCGAGCCGCTCCGCCCGGTTCGGCCAGCCGGTGAGCGCCGCGTGGTGACCGCGCAGGAATGCGGCGGCGGCCTCTGCCGTCTGCTTCGTCGCCGCTCCGGTGAAGAAACGGCGCATACCAAGAAGAGGCTGAACATCGTCGATGGCGCGGGGGATGTCGTCGGTGAGCAGCCGCATGACGGCGTGATCCTCTGCCGTGACCAGAGGAAGATGCGCCCGTTCCCATAGAAGCCTGACGACGTCCCTGTCGTCCATCCCGAGGGGAACCACTCCCCAGGCGATCTCGCCTGCTCGGGCGATCCCGACGCTACGTGCGGCCAATCCTTGTTCTGCACGATCGGCGGCTACGTGCACGGCCGAGTGCCAAGCTCGTACGCCGGCGGCTTGCCGGCCCCACTGCTGGAAGTCCGCTACGAGGCGCCGTATCTCTGTGCGATCTGTTTTATTCATGCCTCGTTAAGTGATGGATGGACATCAGAGTACGTGATGGTAAAGCACCTACCTCCTATGGAGGAATAGCCTTAGACGGCTCACCCGGCGTTCGCCGATGAGGCCGGACGCCTGACACTCTGGAGGTAGCCGGTGCGGCTTGAGGATCTCTGTTCCGGTGTGCGGGTAGCCGGAGTCATGCCTGGCGAGTCCGTTCTGGTGATCGCCGCACAGTGGCACGGCTCCGACGCTCTGGAGCTGACCTACAAGACCCTGGACGGAGGGCTGCGTCAGCAAGTGCTCTTCCGCTCGGATGAAAGCAGGCTCAGCCTGTCTGATTCCGGCAGCCGTCCGTTCGACGCCGATGCCGAAGACTTTCGGCTGGCCGCTGAGACACAGCGGATCTCCCTAGCCGGGCTGTTCGATCCGATGCTCGCCGTGGCGACCAGCGACGTACAGCCATTGCCACACCAGATTCGGGCCGTCTATGGCGAGATGCTGGACCGCACACCGCTGCGCTTCCTTCTCGCCGACGACCCGGGCGCCGGCAAAACAATCATGGCGGGCCTGTACGTGAAGGAATTGCTCCTCCGTGACGACGTCAAGCGGTGTCTGATCGTGGCCCCTGGCGGGTTGGTGGAGCAGTGGCAGGACGAGCTCTACTTCAAGTTCGGGCTGCGTTTCGACATTCTCTCCCCAGCAATGGTGGACGGCGCGTTCGGGCAAAACGTTTTCGAGCAATACCCGCTCCTCATCGCGAGGATGGACCAGCTGGCCCGGAACGACAGTATGTTCGCGCAGCTCGATGAGGCCGAGTTCGATCTCGTTATCGTCGACGAGGCCCACCGGATGGGCGCGCACTACTTCGCCGGCAAGCTGAACAAGACTCGCCGGTTCCAACTCGGCGAAACCTTGCGTGACCACACCCGTCACCTGCTCCTGATGACCGCCACCCCGCACGCAGGCAAGGAAGAGGATTTCCAGTTGTTCCTCACCTTGCTCGAGCGCGACGGCTTTGAGGGCCGGTTCAAGTCGGGTATCCACAACGCCGACACCACGGGACTCATGCGTCGTATGGTCAAGGAGGACCTGCTCACTTTCGACGGCAAACCCCTCTTCCCTGAGCGGATCGCCCAGACGGTCCCTTATCAGCTCACTGCCGACGAGCAGCACCTTTATCAGTGCGTCACCGAGTACGTGCGCGAAGGAATGAACCGGGCCGCGCGGCTGGATGACAAGCGCCGCAACACCGTCGGATTCGCGCTCACGGTGCTGCAACGGCGTCTGGCGTCAAGCCCGGAAGCGATCCATCAGTCTCTGGTCCGACGTGCGGACCGGCTGAGGCGCCGCCGCGACGACCTACTGAACGGCCGTAGCGTCGCCGATGAGTTCGCACAAGTCGATTTGGACGACTGGGACGAGGAGGAACGCAGCGCCGCCGACATCGAGCAGGTCGAGGAGGACTTGATCGACACCGCCACTGCGGCGCGCACCATCGAGGAGCTCAATGCCGAGCTGGCCGACCTCGACCAGCTCATCCATCTCGCGCAGCGAGTTCGCAACCTTGACACGGATCGCAAGTGGGTCGAGCTGCGAAAGATTCTGGAGGACAACGACCTCATCCACCCCGGCGCAGCGAAACCACGCAAGCTGATCATTTTTACCGAGCACCGCGATACCCTCCACTACCTTGCTCGCAAGATTCGCGCGGTGTTCGGCAGGAACGACACGGTGCAGACCATCCACGGTGGTATGCGCCGGGCCGAACGGCGCGCCATCACCGAGGAATTCACCAAGAGTCCAACCTGCCAGGTGCTGGTGGCGACCGATGCGGCCGGCGAAGGACTCAATCTTCAAGCCGCGCACCTCATGGTCAACTATGACCTGCCGTGGAACCCCAACCGCATCGAACAGCGTTTTGGCCGCATTCACCGCATAGGCCAGACCGAGGTCTGCCGCCTATGGAACCTCGTGGCCGCAAACACCCGGGAGGGCGAGGTATTCGCCCGGCTGCTCCACAAGGTCGAAGAGCAGCGTAAAGCCTACGGCGGCAAGGTCTTCGACGTTCTCGGTGCGGCCTTTGACGAGACGCCGCTCCGCGAACTGCTGATCGACGCCATCCGGTACGGCGACCTGCCGGAGACGCGGGCAAGGATGGAACAGGTGATCGATGACTCGGTCGCCAATGGCCTGAATGAACTCCTCAAAGAGCGCGCACTCGCCAACGACGCCATGTCAGAGATCGATCTGGCGCACACTCAGCGGATGATGGAAGAGGCCCGAGCCCGTCGGCTGCAGCCGTACTACATCGAGTGGGCGTTCCGCCGTGCCTTTCAGCGCCTCGGCGGGCGACTCACGCGACGCGAGCCCGGCCGGTACGAAATAACCCAGGTTCCGCCGGCGGTCCGGGCGGTCACCAAGCACGGGCCGGTCGCCGTGCGCTACGAGCGTGTCACCTTCGATTTGGAACGCATCAACGTCGACGGCAGGCCGCGTGCCGACCTGCTCGCCCCAGGACATCCTCTCCACGACGCCGTTGCCGAGCTCACCATTGGCCAGCTGCGGCACTGCCTTGAGCGCGGCACCGTTCTGGTGTCACCACAGGTCGAGGAGCCCACCCTTCTGGTCGGAGTGGTGGAGGAGGTCGTAGACGGCACCGGAGAGTCGATCGCGCGCAGGTTCGGCTACGCCTTTGTCAATCCTGCCGGCGAGGTCCGCCCGGCGGGGCCCGCACCGTATCTTGACTGCATGCCGGCTCCGCGGACTCCTTCTGTAGTCGCGGCCACGAGGTTGCCCTGGCTCAGCGTGGCTGAGTCACAGGCCCGCACGTGGATCATCGGTCACCAGCTCAAGGACTTCCTCGCCGAAGTGTCGGTTCGCCGGCTCGTCGAGCTGCAAAGGACTCGTGAGCGGGTCGACCAGCGCCTGAGCCATGAGTACCGCCGGCTTGCCGATGAGGCCAGGGCGGCCATGAGCAAAGAGCAGGCGGGCATCAAGCCGAAGGAAAGCTCCGACAGCCTCATGCGGAAGGCGCACGACCTGAAGATTCGCAGGCAAGCACGGTTGGCGCTGCTTGACCAGCAGGCCCAGCTGGCCACCAAACCACCGCAGCTGATGACCGCCGCGCTGGTGCTGCCGCTGGCCATGGTGGCCGCCGAGATTCCCGCGAGCGCTCCTCTGCACGCCAAGGAGGCCGCGGTCGTCGAACGGCGGGGGATCGATGCGGTGCTGGCCGCAGAGCGTGCGCTCGGCCGCCTGCCGCAAGAGCAGGCGTTCAACAACCCTGGCTACGACGTCCTATCTCTGCCATCTGATAATGGTCCATCCATCCGTATCGAGGTCAAGGCACGCCTTGAAGGGGCCGAAGATTTCTTCGTCACCCACAACGAGGTCCTTACCGGCATGAACTCGGCTCCGCATTACCGCCTCGCACTGGTCACGGTCAGCAAGGCAGGCCCCAAGTACGACCAGGTCCGGTATCTGGCCAACCCGTTCGCCAACGTCGATGCCGGCAGCCTCGCCGCGCCCGGCGTACGCGCGAGCTGGTCGGCGGCCTGGAACGCTGGATCAGCACCTTTCTGAACCAGCGACCACCTAAGGCGCGTGGCGACCGCCGTCCAACTGTTCGAGGAGGTGGCCACCGGCTACGAAGACGGCCCGGGTCAGTCGTAGGGGCGGCCGTGTTTGCGGGTGCGTGTGTGCCACTCGGAGCGGACCTGCTTGGAGACTCGGGCCCCGTCATGTCGTATATCGCGGACGTGCCTCCGCAGGATCGCCATCTCGGTCAGGAACTCATCGGCGTCCGGCACCCAGGACAGGCCCTGATCGAGGGCTTCGATGGCCGAGGAGAGGAGGGTCTCGGCCGCGTCGATGTCATCACGAAGCAAGGCGTCCGCGGCACGAAGCCTCGCTTCCTGGGCATCGTGGAAGAGCCGTTCGGCTCGCACCGCGAGGTCGGGCACGACCTCGGCCGCCCGATCTCCGGGGATGACACGGATCGACACCGGCTTGGTGACGGTGCGAGTCGTCAGCGTCCGGCTTTCCACATACGTGAGCGTGAGCTCGACGACGACGATCGCACCGAGAGTCGCCATGCGGGGCACGGGCAGGTGCAGAAGCAGCTTGCGCGTCTCACCGCCGTAGAAGTCGCCCAGTTCCGCGACGACGGTGCCGTCGGTGCGGCGGGTGCACGGCAGCTCGCCGTACAGCCGGAGGCCGGGGACGGGCATGCGCGGTGTGATCGTGAGACTGGCGGCCTGGACGACCTTGGACATGATGACGCCCATTTCGGCTGCGATGAGCCGGACGGCGCTGTCGGCGTCGGTGGCGTGCAGGGAGCTTCCCGCACCGCCGTCGGCTATCGCCGCCATGAGGCGTTCGTCGTAGTCCAGGCCGTAGCCGAGGGCGGTCGTGGTGACGCCGTTCCGGTGGCCGTCGCGAGCGATGTCCGCGAGGAGCTCGTGATTGACGATGCCCTCGTTGGCGTGACCGTCCGAGATGAGCAGCACTGTGGCGCCGTGATCGCCGATGACGCGACGGACCTCCTGCATGCCACGGAGCAGACCGCTGGACAGGTCGGTGAATCCGCTCGGGTGCAGAGTGTTGATCGCCCGCTTTGTTGCGGCCTTGTCGGCCAGCGGGCCGGCCGGCACCTCGACCTGGGCAGTGTCGCTGAAGCTGACCAGGCCGAAGGTGTCGGCAGGAGTGAGGCGGTCCACCAGGCCCAGCAGTGCACGCTGGGCACCGGCGAGGCGGGCGCCGGCCATCGATCCACTGCGATCGAGGACGACCTGCACGGTCACAGGCGGCCGGTCGGCAGGTGAGGAAGGCGGGGCGACGAGCTGCAACAACAGAGTGACGTCGTGGTCCCTGTTCTGGGGGACGGCGCTCATGTCGAGCCGGACGGTGAGGTGCACGGCGTTCTCCTGTCAGCGGCGCTTGAGCGTCCATGAACCGTCGGCCTTCACCACGACCAGACGGGTGCCTGCGGGGAGCAGCGTCTTGCCCCGGTACGTGCCGAACGCAGCGCCCCGATCTGGACCGATCTCAACGACCTGATCCGTGACAGGCGCACCGACCTGTACGACCCGCTGCTCGGCTACACACTGGGCCACGTGGCGCCGCGCTGACATGGTTACCGTCACTGCACCGGGTAGCGCCGTCGGTCGCCGTCTTGCCGCCGCTGCCACGGTCGCGGCCCTGGCCGCACTGCTTGCGATCGGGCTGATGGCCATCCGGCCCGCGTTGCCGGCCATCGTGCCCGACTACACCTCCTGGGACCTGGGGTACACCGACCTGACCTGGTACGTGTACTGGATCATCGGTGACACCACCGAAGCCACGTTGGCCAAGTCGGCGTTCGGCGGCCTGCTGATGATCGCGGGGGCCTGGCTGGCGCACACCGCGCGCCTCCGTGGGAAGCGCTGGCAGGGATTCGCCCTGGCCTGCGGCACCGGCGTGCTGTGGCCGTGGGTGCTGGTCGCCGCCGGGCTGGGGCTGCTGCTGAGCAACCTGCTGTGGGGCTGGACAATCGACGGCTGGCAGCCCACGTTCGCCCCGATGGTGTCCGTGCCACCGGCTGTCGTCATCGTGTACGGCCCCGGCTGGCTAGTAGCGGTGACCGGCGCGCTGCTCGGCGCGACGGTGATCACGCCGCTCGCCATGGTGCTGGTCAACCTGGTGTTCTCCCCCTTCGGCCTGTCGCCCGTGGTCGGCAGCACGCTGGCCATGTCCGTCGGCGGGCTCGGCGCCTTCTGGCTGTGCCGGAGGCTGCCCTGGCTGCCACCGCCGTGGACGCCGCCACCATCCGAGCCGTCGTCCGAGCCGTCGTCCGAGCCGTCGTCCACGGCACCGGTCCGGCATGGAGCGTCATGGGTGCCGCGCCGCATCCTGGCCGACTTCACCGAGGCGCACTTTTTCGGCAACGAGTGGGCGGGAGCGGGGCTGCTGCTGGGCTGCGTCCTGCACTATCTCCTCAATCCCGCCGCACCCGCGTACGGCAGCGGACTGCTGCCGCACCTGCTGGCGGCGCAGGTCCTGACCGCGGCCTGCGGGGTGCTGATGTGGGGCGGGCGGTGGGCGGCCTCCGGCTGGTACCCGACCTTCGTTCCCATCGTCTCGGTAACGCCGGCCACGGTGCTGGCTTTCGGCGGCACCGTGCCCTCGATCGTCGCCGGAGCCGTGCTGGGCGCCGCCATCGCTCCTCCGCTCGCCGCGGCGCTGGCCCGGCATCTGCCCGACGACGTCCACCCCATGGTCGCCTACACGGCGTCCATGGCCGTGTGCACGGCGACGATCATCCCGCTCCTCGACCTGCTTCCTGGTTTCTGACAAACATGACCGAACCCACGACGCCTCGACCACGACCGGCCGCACCATGACGAGAAGGGACTTCATGCTGGAAGCCGAAAGCTCCCTCCGTGCGCCCGAAGGCTATTTCACCGGGTGGACGCTCGGCGCGCTCGGGCGGGACCTGCGCGCCGGGCGCATCACGTCGGTGGAGCTCACGAGGCACGCCCTCGACGCCATCGCCGCGCTCGACCCCTTGCTCAATGCGTTCATCACCGTGGACGCCGAAGGTGCGATGGCCGCCGCCCGCCAGGCCGACGCCGAGCTGTCCCGGGGCGTGGACCGGGGCCCGCTGCACGGCATGCCGGCGGGGGTCAAGGACGTCATCATGGTCAAGGGCCTCCCGGCGACCATGGGCTCGCGGCACTTCGCCGACCATGTGGCCGATGCCGATGCCTCCTGCGTGACCCTCCTGCGCGAAGCGGGAGCCGTCATCGTCGGCATGACGAACACCCATGAGTTCGCGTACGGCCCGACCGGCGACCGCTCCGCCGCCGGGCCGACGCGCAACCCCTGCGACGTCTCCCGCATGTCAGGCGGCTCCAGCGGCGGCAGCGCGGTCGCCGTAGCGGCGGGCATGATCCCGCTTGCGCTCGGCACCGACACCGGCGGCTCGGTCCGGATCCCGGCTGCGCTGTCCGGGGCCACCGGTTTCAAGCCCGCCTACGGGGTGCTCCCGGCGGACGGCGTCTTCCCTCTGTCGAAGAGCCTCGACCACGTCGGGCTGTTCGCGCGCGACGCCCAGGACTGCCTCGTCGCCTACCGCGCTCTGATGCCCGGCGACCGTCAGTTTCCCCCAGGCGACCCGGGGCCGAGCGCCCGCGGGTCGCCTGGCTCGACCCCGGTGCCGTAATCCCTTGCGATCCGCGGGTCGTCCGCGCCACGCGCCGGTTCCTGGAGGGAGGAGCCGGGCCCGCGCCGGAGCGCCGCCTGTCACGGGAGGACGCCGACGATCTGCGCGAGACGTTCTTCTCGATCCAGAGCCACGAGGTGATCGAGGTGCACGCCGGGCGCATGGCGCAGGCTCCCGGCCTGTTCGACGACGAGGTGCTGGAACGCCTGCGTACCGCCGCCACCGTGTCGCGCGGGCGCTACGCCCGCGCCATGGGGGCCCGCAGCCGACTGGCCGAGACGGTCCGCTCGCTGTTCGGTCACGACGACGTGCTGGCGATGCCGACCGTTCCGATCACCGCGCCGGCGCTCGGCCGGCGGGAGGTGGACGTGAACGGCACACCCGTCGCCGTACGCGACGCCCTCCTATCGCTGACCAGCCCATGGAACGTGCTGGGCCTGCCCGCGCTCAGCATCACCGCCGGAACGGTGGACGGTCTCCCCGTCGGCCTTCAGCTTGTCTGCCTGCCCGGCCGTGAGCATCTGCTCTTTCAGACCGCCGCACTCTGCACATCTACCGGAGAAGTCCATGTATGAGATCTACGAGCTGCCGTCGTTCCACCTCGACGGCGGCGCCGTCCTCGACCCGGCCAGGCTCGCCTACCGGACGTACGGCGAGTTGAACGCGACCCGGACGAACGCCGTCCTCTTCCCCACCTGGTTCGCCGGGGACCACACCTCCAACGAATGGCTCATCGGTCCGGGCAAGGCGCTGGACCCGCGGAAGTACTTCATCATCGTGCCGAATCTCTTCGGCAACGGCCTGTCCTCCTCGCCGTCGAACACCCCACCGCCCCACGCCGCCGCCGACTTCCCCACGATCACCATCCGTGACAACGTCAGGGCGCAGCACCGGCTGGTCACTGAGCACTTCGGCATCGAACGGCTGGCGCTGGTCCTCGGCTGCTCCATGGGAGCCCTGCAGACCTATCAGTGGGCGGTCAGCCATCCGAACATGGTCGAGCGCGCCCTGCCGTACTGCGGGTCCCCGAGGACCTCGCCGCACAATGCGGTCTTCATCGAGAGCCTGCGGGCGGCTCTCACGCTCGACGCGGCCTTCGACGGCGGGCGCTATCAGGAGCCGCCGTTGGCCGGTATCAGGGCGTTCGCCCGCATCTATGCGGGATGGGGCTTCTCCCAGGCCTTCTACTGGGAGGAAGCGTGGCGGCGGCTGGGCTTCGGGTCGCGGGAGGAGTTCGTGATCGGCTTCTGGGAGGCCAACTTCATCGGCCAGGACGCCAACAACCTCCTCGCGATGCTCCGTACGTGGCAGGACGCCGACGTCTCGGGCACCCCAGGACACGACGGTGACATCGAAGCGGCCCTCGGCTCCATCCAGGCCAAGCTCATCGCGCTTCCCGCGGAGAAGGACCTGTACTTCCCTCCGGAGGACGAGGTCCGTGCTGTCCGGCACATCCCGAACGGGGAAGTCCGCGTGATCCCGGGGATCTGGGGCCATATGTCGGGTGGCGGCGCCAATCCCGCAGACGCCGCCTTCATCGACGCCGCGGTGCGGGAACTGCTCGCCGCTCCTTCACCCGTCGCCGTACCGGCCACCTGAGCGCCCGCCCGCTCCTGACCGGCCGAGGCCGCCGAGCCGGCCGTATTCGACCCCGTGTCCCCGGAGTTCGCCTGGTTGCCGGCGGAGAAGGAGCAGCAGCTCATCCGGAGCGGCGGTCCGCGCGAGCGAGCCGGCCGACCTCAGCGGCCCGCTGGACCGGTTGAGCGCCGAGGTACGCGAGCGTGAGGCCCGCCAGTGGGGCCGCCAGGCCGATGGAATGGATCTGGCGGCCCCTGCGGGCGGCAGCATCGCCCTGGCTGCGCTGTCCCTCCCCATGGGGTGCCACCGGAATGCGGCGGAAAGGGGCCGCCGAGAGGAGTTCGGTCCGGTCAGACTCCGCGATGGGGACCGGGCTTGCCAACGGGTGAGGGCGTCGAAAGATATAGGCGGGTGTAGCGGGCCAGACTGGCGACCGAGGCGTGATCCGGGGGCGCGCCGCTCGGTGATGAACACCGGCCCCTTGCCGCGGCCGACGAGCAATCTCGGTGGAAGACACGCAGTGCGGGCCTGCCAAATGCCCTGGCCACGTCCCTCGGCCGACCCAGATGCCGCGCAAGCCCGCAGCTTGACCGCCCGCGACGTCCGCGACGAGGTCGTCACCTACTGTCCAACCGCCCTCGGCAAGACGGGCTCCATACCGCTACGCCGCCATCTGGCAGAGACGCGCATCCGTCCTCTGGACGACCTGCCGACTCCTGGCGCGGCATGGTCGCCGACCACGTCAGCCAGGCCGGATCGGCGGAGTTGACCGAGCCGGTTGTCGGCTACGCCGTTGGCGGCTATTCCGACGCGTATGGAATCCCATGCAGTTGATTTCATGGAAGGATCTGTGAGTCTGGCGGTGGCGCTTGAGGCGAAGCGCTGACAGGCTCGGTATCGGTGATCTTGGGTGACTCACGAAGGATCTGGCCGCCCCGGTGTGCCCTGCGCGTGACGTGTCCCCTGGCTCACCGATACCGGCCTGGCTCGCCCGTTGACTTGATCAGAAGCTTGTCCGCCACTGCCGGCGTGACTCCTCACAGATGTGTCCGCGCGGCGACTTCGCCCAGGCCCCCACATCGTCGAAGGGAGCCGCACATGGCGATGCTGCCGGAATCGGCCGATGCCGTCATCGGGGTCGACACCCACCGCGATAGCCACAGCGCTTGCCTGGTCAACCCGGTCGGCGGCGAGCTGGCCGCCATCACTGTCACCGCCGACGCCGCCGGGTATGCGCATCTGATCCGCTGGGCCACCGAACACGCGCCAGGCCCGAACGTGGTCTGGGCGATCGAGGGCACCCGCAGCCACGGCGCCGGCCTTGCCCGTGTCCTGCGCGCCGCAGGACGATAGATGTCCGGTCGGGATGGTTTCGGGCCTCGGGAACAAGCCGGCAGGAGCGCCACCTGCAGATCAAAACACCTGCCCGAGGCATCCTGGTCCGAACATGCAGGAGGCATGCTGCGGTGCATCTTCCCGCCCACCACAGCCGCGGTGCAAATAAGTACGGCCGATCGGCGGCGATCCGGTCGATGGAGACTAGGGTGCCGTCCAGCACCAGGTAGTGCAGGCCGTCACGCTTGGCTTTGCGCAGTGCCTGTCCGAGCTTGGGCGAGCGCGCCGACAGCAGCATCACGGTCTCCTCCACATACCGCCGCGCGGTAGCGGTGGAGACTCCGAATCCGGCTCCGAGCTCGGGGAACGTTTCTCCCTTGCGCAGGTAGACCTGCACGAGCAGGGGCTTGCTGTCCTGGGTTGAGCAGCCGCCAGGTCGACCTGATGGCCCGGCGGTGCCGGCGGATGAGCCCGGCGACGTAGTTCAGGGTTGAGCGCGACAAATCGACGGCAGCACGGTAGAACAGCATCCGAGGCCCCTGGTTGTGGCGGACGTGATTGTGGTGATCAACCCGTTCTCCAGGGGTTTCGCCATGTCATCAGGCGAACGCCACTCTCGCGATCACGCTGTGATCAGCAGCCCGCCACCCGTGGATGAAAACGGCTCAATGATCACAGCTCAGGTGTTGGGAACAGATCACGCATCGCTACTTTGCAGGTCGAGGTACGACGACAAGATCGGACGTGTCAGTGAGCTTTCTAGCATAACAACCGGCTTGCGGAGGGAGCACCACGATTGGAGCGTCCATCGTGCCACCGACAGCGATTCCTTCCAGAGTCTTCCCTGAGCAAGGATCACTCTTCGACGAGGGCAGTATCACTTGAACACTGGTCGGAGTCTTCACGTTCATGAGGACTGGAGGAAGCGTTTGTAACCACAGGAGAAGCAGCAGACTCATCACAAACGGTAAGCCCGCCAACTTCATAGTTTTCACTAACCGGTTATAGCGACGCTGCGTTTCAAAAAATAAAGCTGCCTCAACCACCCGCTGAGCACGCCTCTCAAGGTCGAGACTGAGGTTTGTCAATGCGGCAATATCGGAGGGGTTGTCCAGAATGTACTCATGCGTCCCTATCTGTATCTTTTCTCCTGGGGGCTGGGGCAGTGTGGTGGCCTTATGTGCGCTGGCGCGATCTGCCACAAGTTGCCAGATGGCGTCTCGCGACGGGCCCAACAAGTCTGTGCGGCGGTCGACCACCAGATACGAGATGAGCGCCGACTTAGGCTCCTCCAAGCGGCGAAGCGGGAAGTTGCTGTTATCCGCACGGTCCATCTCGGCGAGCTCATCGATGCTTCGATGAGGTGTGGCCAACACAGCTGCCGCACTGTAGAGGGTCCAGACTACGGTGATCAGCAAGGTCAGGGCGCTAAGGAGGGCTAATGTCACCGCTCCTGGTCCGACTTCGCTGACACTTGCGAAGTCCCGTAATTGGATGCCTGCGACCAATACGGCCACCACGGAGGCGCTCGCCCCTATCAGCCATCGCGCCGCAGCGCGCAGGTCAGAAGCGTGAGACACATCATTCGCCGCCGCTTGCGCTGGCTCAGTGGCTGGAGTGGTCATGGCTGAGTCCTTGTCCGTATTGAGGGGGTCGGGTCGCATACGAAGGGGGTGATGTAGTACAAAGGTAGTACGCAGATTCCAAGGATGGCCCATGCCCGTGGAGAAGTCATCAACAGGCCGAGGAGACGTGCGTATTTACAAGATGCGTGATCTCAATCAGAGAACGGCCGAAGTGATCCAGGAGATCAACGAATCCGGTCGGCCTGCAATTGTTACTCGCCATGGTCGATTCGTTGCCCTCATTTCTCCGTTAATTAACAAGGGGCTCGAAGGTGAACTTATTGCAAAGTTCCTTGAGCAAGAAGCCGTCATAGGCGAACGCAAATCCGCGAGTGGAAACAAGCCGGAAGAAGTGAGCGATCAAGTGACGGAAGACCTCGCGAGGCGCTTGGGTCTTGACTGGCCATGAACTATCCGCTGAGCGATTCAAAGTCCGAAGCGTGCAACACGCGTACGATTGTGTGCGCTATATGCCTATTGGCGTTTCGATACTCACTATCGGTAGGTATGCGATAAAGAAAGTAGTAGTCGGCCACTTCATCGCAGCCATCGACGTCTCCAGAAGTAGGCACCGCCCGCCGCCATGCTAGTACGCCCTCGCGGCCGGTGATCCATCCCTCATCCGGGCATTGCTCCCGGGGTGGAAAGCAGATTGCCTCCTCCGCTGTTCTCAGAAGCCTGCACAGGACAGCACTCTTCCCGATCTCTTCGAGATCGGCGTTGGCCGTCCGCTTCCACAGGACTCTGGACACATTCCCTCCCCGACCGGCATGTCGTTCGTCATGGCAGTCCAGAGTGTGTGGCGCATCACGTCTCCTGTTGCCGCCTCCCCAGTTCCCTGGCTGCCCACTCGCGAGCTACTTCGCCGCCCTCGCGAGCCCTCTCGCTCCAAGTGCTAAGCCGTCCGTCACGCTCCGTTAGACCTTCTAGCCATGCAAGGTAGTAAAGTGCTACCTTGCATGGCATATCCTAGCAGAAGGTATGGAAACGCCACGCGACACGCCAAGGGCGGGACATGTGTGAGGAAACCGGCGGGTATCCGCAGCTCATGCCCTCAACGGTGCCTAGGGGCGTAGATGAAGATCTCTATGCGCCGGGGTAGCGTGAAGTGCTGGCTGCGCCCATAGCGTTGAGAGTCAGAGTGCTATATGACTACGGAAAGTGAGGTGAAGCGCAGTGGATGAACTTGGCCCGGTTGTCCAAGGGGCGCTCCTGCGCAGGAGGCTTGCGGAGCTCCGCAGACAGTCAGGCTTAACCCAGGATGAGGTTGCGCGGAGCCTAGAATGGCACACGTCGAAGCTCATTCGAATCGAGGGTGGACGGACCGGCGTCTCAAGGGTTGACCTCGACGCTCTGGCGCGGCTTTACGGCGTCACTGATTCCGCTGCTATAGAGCAGCTTCACCTGCTTAACCGAGGAGCGCGGGCGAAAGCGTGGTGGAGTGATTTCAGGAAAGATGTCAGTGATGCCTATCTGGCGTATATTGGTTTTGAGGCAGGGGCATCTACTATTAGACAGTTCCAGCCTCTTACCGTCCCTGGTCTACTTCAAACAGAAGCGTACGCGGAAACTCTAGCTCACAGCGGCACAGACATGTCTGTCCTCCGGACGCTGGTCAGCCTCCGGATGAAACGCCAGCAGATGTTGAAGCAGCGCCCCACTCCGCCGCATGAGATCTTCATCCTCGATGAAGCGGTCATACGTCGGCATGTCGGTATCCGGCGGGATCGCGCAATCATGCCAACACAGCTTCGTCATATGATCTCGGTGGCGAGAGAAAGCGATCACATCACTATTCAAGTCGTACCGTTCGATGCTGGATCCCATGTAGGCATGCTGCGCGGCGCCTTCACCCTTCTAGATTTTGACGGAGGGATAGGCGAAGTACTTCACCTCGAGAATGGCGACCTGCATGAGACGCTATCTGGTGAAGACCCGCGCATCTCAGATGTGCGTGCCGACTTCGAAGCTATCCTCGAGGAGGCATTGGATCCAGACGAGTCTCTCATGCTAATCGCAGAGGCAGCCGACAGCATGGAGTGAGTCGGTTCGACCCGCGTTCGGTGTCGTCGGATCTTGCTCAATGGCCAGGAACGGCTCGCTCTGTACGATCATGATCTATCAGGCTATTCTCATAGCGACAGTGGGAGGATAGCTTGATGACTGAGGGGCCCAGCGATCCGCCTGAGCTGCTGAAGTGGCGTAAGAGCTCTGCAAGTGCGACAGGCGAGTGCGTGGAGGTCGCGTTCGGCGCGAAATCAGCCTACGTCAGAGACTCCAACTCGCCTGGAGGAGCCGTCCTAGAATTCAGTCGTTCAGACTGGGTCGCCTTTGTCGAAGGTGTACGGAGGGGAGAATTCGACTGGCCAGACGACACCCCCCCTGTACAGAGCGCATATGAAGGGTCACTTTCCGATGCGCATGACGATGGTGAGAGAGTTGGCCAATATAGCCTGGAGATCTAACTGCGGCAAACTCTCCTGAGCCTGCATCAAGACGTGATCTTCCTCGGTGAGTGGTGGCCGGCCGTGGGACTTGGCTGGAAGCCGATGGCGGTGCCCAGCAGGTGTCGCTAAGGCGTGTTCAAGGATGATTGTGCGATGAGGTACCCACGTTGACACGGCCTCTCTGGATATCGTCCATCAAGTTCCTTCGGCGCAGCCATCGACAGAGAGCTTGGATTCCTGTCGAGGATTATTGAGTCGGCATCAGCGGAGTCTTGCATCCGCCAGCGCCCACGTTATCGGGCTTCGACGCGGTTGCGTCCGCGCTAGTGGTGTACAAGTTTGACCTGGTCAGTAGGTATGGCGTTGCGAAATGTAAATGGTCATCGCATGACCCTGCCTGTAGTAGTGCAGAGGGCGAGCGGCGATGACGCAGCACCAGTGCGGCGCTCGGGCAGTGGCTGGCGCAGCTGATCGAAACCGGTGACTACGATATGTTGCTATCCATGGTGGAGGCCGGTGGCGGTTGCGGACCGGACCGTGGTGAGTGAGTGTTTGAGATTGATGATCTTGTTCAGTCGCAGATGATCTCGGCCTGTCGCCGAGCCGGGCCACTCCGTGTGAGGCGGCGGGCCATGCCGGCGATGGCGGCCCAGCGGATGAAAGCCTCGGAGACGCTCGGGTCGCGTTCGTAGTCGCGGGCCAGACGGCGGCAGGCGGTCAGCCAGGCCAGCGTCCGTTCCACCACCCAACGGCGTGCAATCACGCTGAAGCCGCGCTGATCAGCGGGCTTGCGGACGATCTCCAGCGTGGTGCAGGGTGTCGCGGGCCCACTCCACCAGCCGGTCGGCGAGGCCCTGGTCGGCGAAGACGTGCCTGATCGGGGTGGTCAGTTACGCCGACAGCAGCGCGGTCCTGCCAGTCGGCCGCCATCACCGCGACCGTCATCAGCGAGTCGGTGTGTCGGTGATGATCAATCGCTTACGGCCGTTGACCTTCTTGCCCGCGTGCCGAGGCCGTGTAGGGATTGGGCGATGCCGCGGGCGTCTTCGGAGGCTTTGCGGATGGCGAGGGCTTCGGTCTGGCTGTCGAGGGCGGTCTGCCAGGTGCCGGTGGCTTCGGCGACGAGGGCGGCGTCTTGGAGGAGGCCGGCGTACAGGGCTTGGTCGCGCTGGTGGGCGGGGCGTGCTGCCACGTCCTGCAGGGCTTGGTTGATGAGGGTGTGGGCTCGTTCGACGTTGCCGGAGAAGTACTCGATCTCGCCCAGGAGCTTGAGCCAGGGCGCCGGGTCTGCGGAGGTGTTCATGCCTTCGGTGGCGTGCCGGCGGCCGGAGGCGAAGCGTCCGCGGTAGAGCTCGATTTCGGCGAGGCGGAACAGGAAGCCTTCGCGGGCGTCGTCGCCGGTGAGGGCGAGTGCTGCTTGGGCGAGGTGTTCGGCGTGGTCGAAGTCGCCGCGGCAGAAGGCCACTTCGGCGCGGACGAGGACGGCGTGGGCGGAGCTGAAGGGCAGGCCGTCGATGAGGGCTTCGGCTTGGGCCCAGTTGCCGAGGCCGAGGTGGGCGCGGGCGACCCGGTACAGGCAGCGGCCTTTGTCCTCGTCGCTGTCGATGCGCAGGTCGCTGAGGAGGGTGGCCAGGGCACGGCAGCGGTCGAAGCGGCCGGTGGCCAGGCTGCGGTCCATCAGCGCGACCCAGGCCGCGACTCCTTCGCTGGAGTCGAGGTGGCTGAGGTGGTAGGCGGCTTCCAGCTCGGCGGTGAACTCCTCGCGCTCGCCGTAGTGCCGGGCCAGGACCTCGTGGGCTTTACGGATCTCGTCCGGGCGCACGCGTTGCAGGGAGCGCCGGAGGATGGAGTGCATGGTGTACGCGCCGGTGCCGCTGGCCGTGCCGCCTCGGATGGGGGAGATGAAGGAGTACGCCGTCAGTTTGGCGAAGGCGCTGCGGTCGCAGGGGAAGTCGAGGGCCTGGCCGAGGTGGTGGAAGGTTTCGGCGGTGAAGGCGCGGCAGGCGCTGACGGCGAGGATGCCGTACTCGGCCTCGGCAGGCGTGTATTGCAGGAGCCGGCTGGCGAGGTCGCGTTCCTTGTCGAGCGGGGTGGCGAAGTCGCCGGGGTCGAGACGGGGGCCGGCGGCCAGGGCCACATCGGCGCACAGGCCGAGGAAGTACGGGTGCACCTCGTTCGGAGCGGTGGAGGCGTAGTCGATCAGCGCTGTCCGCGTCGATGGGTCGGTGATGCCGGCGAGGGTGAGGTACTGGGTGGCATCGGCTGTGGTGAGGTGACCGACCAGACGGTGATCGATGTACTGGTCGGGGATGGGGTAGACGGGGGCGTTGGGCCATGGTGGGCGGGTGCGGCCGGCGACGATGGCGATGATTCCGGCGCCGAGGTCGAGGTGGCCGAGCAGGCAGCGCAGCCATTCGTCGCGCATGAGTTTGTCGGCGTGGATGAGGCTGTCGGCGTCGCCGATGGCTTCGCCGTAGAACGCCTCATGCGTGTCGAAGAGCAGCACGATCCGGGCGTGGTCGGCGGTGGCCTCGTTCAGGTCCTGGGCGAAGAAGCGCGGTAGTTCGTGGAGCAGGTCGGGTTCGGGGACGAGGCTGAGGATGTGGTCGGCGTCTTCGTGGGAGAGGCGGCGGCGCATGCGGCGGCGGGTGAAGGTCTCGTCCATGCGCGAGTTGAGCAGCTGCAGCAGGTGGTGGCCGACGCGCAGGATCGGGAGGGTGAGGATGGCGTCGGCGATGTCGAGGGCGATGTCGACTTCGCTGCGGGGGAACAGTTCGGGGATGCGGTGGGCGATGTCGAAGCCGAGCTTGTGCAGGTAGGTGATGGCGGCGAAGTCGAAGCGCGGGGTGGCGATGCGGTGCTGGGCGAGCTGGCGTTTGAGCATGAACAGCCCGGAGAACGCCTCCTGGGGCCGGTTCTCGCCCGCCGGCCGTGCGCCGAAGTCGATCCTGGCCACCGGGACGGGGCGGCCGTGTTCGGCGAGGCGGTCGAGCAGTTCGGTGTCGTCGGCGCCGCGGATGTCCTCCCAGCGGTCGGTGCGCAGGCAGGAGCGTTTTTCGAGGTGGCGGAGGAGGAGTGATTTGCCGTTGCCGCCGAGGCCGTGGAGGTAGAGGATCCGCTCGGGTGGTGGGTCGTCGTTGATGAGGGTGACGACGTGGCGGGTCAGCTCGAAGCGGTTGGCGAAGAGTTCGAGCGAGCGGTCGTGCGCGACGATGGAACGGGCTGCGCCGTTTGGAAAGATCGGCATGGGTCAGCCCTGTGCGGTTGTGAGTTGCAATGTGGTGTCCCGTCCCGGGTAGACGAGCGTTTCAGAAGCGTTGTACGGCAACCCTGGTTGCCAAGGTGATTGCCTCGATCGGTTTTACACCGGACGCCGGGCCACTTCCACTTGGTTAGGCTGGCTCGGGAGTACATTTGTGCAGCTGCCCGTAACGTTTCCGGGCGATAGTGAGCAACTGCGTCAAATCGCTCACGGGGTCTCGCCCATTCCTCACTTCGGACAGGTCCACACTGATCCACGGTCGCTTGTCTCCGCATCGGAACAGCATCATCGTGTAGTACGGCCTCGTGCGTGGCATACGCTCGGTATAAGCAATAAGTCCAGTGCCGAGGTCTTTCGGGAGAGCCGCTAGTTGGTGTTCGCCGAAGTTCTCGCGTGCGGTGTCCAGGACGTTGTCGCCGTCTCTTATCGACCACAGGAGAGAAAGCCGGTCATAGTCATTGCGAAGCGCGCATTGCCCGTGGGTCGTAGGTACGCCGGTCTTACGCTCCTCGATCGCCACATCGAGGCCGGTGATCTCCCGGACTGCCTGCTGAGGAAGGAAGTCGCACCAGTAGGGTGAGGAGTCCACAACCGGACTGATCGAAGCCGTGGCCTCTGGGCTGGGCGAAGGTGCACGACCGATGTCGGTGCAGCCGGCAATCAGCGCGAGGAACAGTGCCAAGCCGACGACTGCGCCGCGAGACGGTCGGATTATTCGAGATGGCATATCAATATCCAGTGATGTTGAGGTTGTCGTGCGTTTTATCGCGGGCTGTGCGCACAGTGTTGGCCAACTCGTTCGAGGTGCTCTCGATGGCAGAATGCCGACGTGCCCATTCCATGAAGTCGTCGAACGTCTTGGGGTCGGCCATGATTTCATGGATGGGTTTGAGCTTCGGCGGCTGATCGTCGGTGACATAAGTGGAGCCCTTGGCATCCCTCATAGCCTCTTCTGACCACTCGCCCGTAGCGATCCTCGCACTGATGACAGCACTCTGCATCAACCAGTCAACCATTTCATTCTGATCGGCGGCGGTGCGCAGAGCCTCGCCTGAGGTGACACTGGTCTGAATCATGCGATTGACGATGTAGGCCGAGAGCTTGTCGAACGCGACCTCGGCGCCTTTCCCGCCGACCAGCCCGCCGAGTTCTCCCGCGACTTTCATGCCGAGGCCGCCGATGGGCGAAGTGAACAGCGCGAACGCGGAATTCAGCGTGTCTTTCACATCCTTCTTCGTCTGCTCCTCGTCCCAAGCGTTGGCCAGTAGAGCCAGCCTGCGTGCTTCCACCAAGTGGCCGAACACCTTGGCCTCGGGGATGAGCTGCTCCTTGATCCCCTTGTCGCCGCTGGTCGGGTAATGGTCGTTGACCCGATCGACTACACGAGCCGCTTCGGCGGCCTGAAGCTCGACCGCGGCGTCTCTATCGCTGCTCACCAGCACCAGCAGGCGATCCAGCTCGGCCTTGCTCAAGCCGTCGAACCCTTCGGACTTGGTGATGTAGGTGCCGTACACCTGATCGATATGCGAGGCGAGGGCGCTGCCGACAGGCCGCCTGAGGAAGCTCAACTCGTCGTACAGCTTGCGGTCGGCAATGGTGAGCCGGTCGTTGTCATCCGGCCGGAACACCTTGTCGGCGTGCACCTTGAGGGTGTTCAGAGCCTCAGTGGTCAGGGACAGAGATACCGAGTCCTTTCCCGTCGTCGCCTTGCGCAGCGCCTCTGCGAACGGGTCGGTGTTGCCGTGGAAGTGGAACGCGCCGAGGCGGTCAGTCAGCATGTACGACAGGACTGACTGCTTCCACCCGGCTGGTGTGCGGTTCAGCAGAGCTTGAGCGGACTTCGCGTTGCTCGACGCCGCGTGGAACAAATCATCGATGACTGCCGAGCCGCCTCGATCCGGAGACTGGCTGACGGGCTGCTTGGCGGGCCCCACCGAAGGTGTCGAGGGAATCATCCACTCGGCGACACCGAGCACAGTGGCCAGGTCTGCCATGGGCACTTGCCGACTGCCCAAAGCGCTACCGATCGCGTCTTTGGACGCTGCCCACCGATCCTGGAACTTCCCCTTCTCGAAGACGATCGCGTCTCGTCCAACGACCTGCATGAACTTCTCTGAGAACGGCGGCTTCCCCTCGCCGGCTCGCCAGATCAGCGCCTGAGCTTGGTAGCCGAAGTAGGAGATACCGTCCACCTTTAATTCGGTGCGTCCGTGGTTGACCAGCTCGTCGAGGAAGCCGTCGCCCATGTAGGCGGGGTCCTTGGGGTTGGTGCCCTTGGCGAGGGTGGTGGCGAGGAGCCGCATCGCCTCCTGGGCCTGCTTGGCCGACGCACCGGCGTTCCCTCCTGCGGCATCGGCACGGAGTTGGGCGGCGATCGCGGCGGACACTTGCGTCATTCCTTTGGCGCCGAGCTGTCGGAGGAACGTCTTGGCGAAGGACGAATCCTGGGCTTTCGCGGCGTAGGCCTGTAGCTGTTTCAGCGCATTCTTGTCTCCGGCGGCTGCAGCCTTGGCTGCCTTGGCCGCGAGCGTGCCATCGAGCTGTCCTTGGGCTTCGCGGAGGGAGTCCGGCACGGTGATGAAGGAGCCGGCCGCGGTGGAGGCGCCGAAGGCGATCTTGTGGCGTTCCATCTCGCGCACGATGCTCTGGCGCTTGCGGAGGTCTTCGGCCTCCTGGCCGACCTGTGCCGCGAGCTTTCTGATGCGTTCGGCCGGTGTGGTGTCGAGGCCGGCGCCGGCGAGTTCCGCATGGAGGCGGGCGGCCAGTTCTTGCATCTGGGTGGCGGCTGCCGTGTGGCGGGCGACGAGCGTGTCGAACTCCGGCAGCTTGACCCCGCTGTAGCTCATTGCGCTCTCGCCGCGGCGTCTTTGGCCATGGTGACGGCCTGCGTGAGCATCATGTGCAGTTCGTGCTGGTAGTTGTGCACTGCTTGGCCGAAGCGGTCGCCCGTCGGTCCGACCCATGCGCGGGCTTCCATGAGCCGGCAGGAGGCGTGCAGGACCCACCAGTTGTCGTCGGACAGTTTCTGGATGCGTTGCACCGCCGCTTGCATGAGCTCACGATCAGGACCGGGCATGCCGCTCTCCTCGTGCAACTGTCAAGGGCCCCAACCGACGATAACTCCGCACGCTTTGGATGCCTCGTTAACCAACTTTTTTGTGATTTCTCCCGGCATGTTTGATCCACCGAGGAGGGGGCGTGCGTACAAGAAGGAGCTCTTGTATGCGGGGCGGTCGCAGGGATGTCGTGGGTGCCGCCATGGCGTGGATCACGGTCGTCGGACGCGCATCTCGTTTGGTGTTCCCGTCTCGACGGAAGGCGGCGTGGCCACGGAGGGAGCCCCGGAGCCGGCTCCGCGTGTTGACTATCGCGATCGCCGCCCTCTACAGGCCGAGGCCCAGTAGCCCGACAGGGCCGTGACTGGGTAGGCCATGACGCACTCGAGAGCGTTTGAGGTGGGACGACGCGTTCAAGATCGTCCCCCGTATGTCCCCAGGATTCTGACCTACGGCTGCACATGGCTGCACTCGGCTGCCTATGAGGGTCCGGAGAAGCAAAAGACCTACGGTTGTGAAACCGCAGGTCAGGGGCCGAAATGGCTGGTCAGACGTGGTGCCCCCGGCAGGATTCGAACCTGCGGCACCCGCTTTAGGAGTCAGATGAGCGCGTACGACGTTTTCCCAGCTCAGCTAGGTCTTGTTGGGGTAACTGATGAAGATGTGCGCACGTATTTGGCACAGGTGCTAGCGAGACGTCTTGCGATGGGTGGCTTCCTGCGATTGCCGAAGCCGCGGAAGGACTCCAGCATGTCTTCTCGAGGGGTGACCATACCCCGGGGCAAAGCACGAGGAGTGCTGGGAGTGGTCGGGCCGGACGAAGAGGTGCTCCTCGCGGGCGGGGAGTACCGGACGTAAACACAGCCGCCGAAATGTCTCTCCGATCGTAGAAGCGGAACCACTCCCGCGTGGGCGGGGAGCACCCAAAACCAGTGCCGTTGTACTCGATCCGGTAGGCAGCATCCCCGTGTGCGCGGGAACCACGAACGGGGCCTCACCCCAGAGCAGCGGGCCAGGGGACCATCCCCGCGTGCGCGGGGAGCACAGCGGGGCGCTGTTGTTGATGGCGCGGGCGATGGGACCATCCCCGCGTGCGCGGGGAGCACCTCGTGCGGATGCGGAGGACCGGCGCCACGCCGGGACCATCCCCGCGTGCGCGGGGAACACGAGCTGGTCGGCCGCCTCTGGCCGGCGCCCGGGGGACCATCCCCGCGTGCGCGGGGAACACTGCACTATCGGCTCGAAGCAAGCCGCTACGACGGGACCATCCCCGCGTGCGCGGGGAACACGCTCTGTTCGAGGTCACCGACCAGATGGTCCGGGGACCATCCCCGCGTGCGCGGGGAACACCGGGAGATCGTCCAGGAGGTCCAGGAAAGCCTGGGACCATCCCCGCGTGCGCGGGGAACACAGCAGCAGGCGGCCCAGCTTGCGGATCTCCCGGGGACCATCCCCGCGTGCGCGGGGAACACGCATCCGACACCGACAGGGGGTTGTCGAACCCGGGACCATCCCCGCGTGCGCGGGGAACACCACACGATCGCGAACATGAGCGCCGCTGAGTGGGGACCATCCCCGCGTGCGCGGGGAACACCGGCTGGTCGAAGCGGGACCGCATGACCGGGTGGGACCATCCCCGCGTGCGCGGGGAACACGACGTCGCCGTCGACGCCTGTTTCGGGCCGCGGGGACCATCCCCGCGTGCGCGGGGAACACGACCCGCGGTTCTCGAACTTGTACATCTCGTCGGGACCATCCCCGCGTGCGCGGGGAACACTGCTGCAACCTCGTGCGGGAGTTCGGGGATGGGGGACCATCCCCGCGTGCGCGGGGAACACCTGACCTTCATGCCCACGACCTGGCGAATCGCGGGACCATCCCCGCGTGCGCGGGGAACACGCGGGTGATCCAGTTGTCCGGCGTGATCTCGTGGGACCATCCCCGCGTGCGCGGGGAACACACCGCCCGCCGGCCCACGGGCCAGCGCGGCGTGGGACCATCCCCGCGTGCGCGGGGAACACTCTGCGCGTAGGCGTCGTGCTCGGCTGCGAGGGGGACCATCCCCGCGTGCGCGGGGAACACGCGCCAGGACCTCTCAGCCATCGCAGGAGACCGGGACCATCCCCGCGTGCGCGGGGAACACGACGAACGACAAGGCGACATCGGTCACTCCCTGGGACCATCCCCGCGTGCGCGGGGAACACGAGGGATCTCGTACCGACCCCGGACGGGCGGTGGGACCATCCCCGCGTGCGCGGGGAACACTCTCACTGACCTGCGCTTTTATCGGTTGGCGAGGCCGTTTTCGAGCACTATCACCGAATTGGACATTCTGGACATAACAAGCAGCTAGGGAAGGGGGTGGTTTCACCGCCTGTCGGCAGTGCTGGACTGCACACCAGTGTCGCATGGGTTCTGGCTTGCTTACGTATTCGGCGCAGCCAAGGGTTCTACGGCGTTCCTGGCGAGGAGTTGCCGGTCGTCACCTACCGGTGGGACTGGAAGAGCGCTGAGAAGGCTGTGCTGATCGAGAAGTTCGGTGAGGGTTGAACCGCCGCGTCGCCGCTAAGGTGGCCACGAGGTCTCCGGGGACGGGTTTTTCTTGGTCGATGAACCCTTACCGGCGACCTCGTCGTTTGCCCGGCTCCGACACCCCGCCGATCAATACTTCGAGACAGGCCCTAAGCCGGCTGGGTCCATCGCCGCGTGCGCGGGGAGAGCTCTGCCTGGCCTGCGAAGATGCCAGGGAGGAGTCCCAGAGCCAGCACTTCCAAGGAAAACGCATAACAATCGGTTTGTGCATCAAGCTACTCTCTGGTCGCTCTAGGTTGCATTTGTGCACTGTTGGGATATATAGGTCACTTCTCCACAGGCAGGCCGCACCTTTCTTTCTGTAAAGCCACCTCTGTGGCCCGCTCATGCACTTTAATGTCCCTTATGCTCCGCGACGAAGCGCCCCG
Organism: Nonomuraea fastidiosa; assembly: GCF_042751225.1. Classification (NCBI taxonomy): domain Bacteria; kingdom Bacillati; phylum Actinomycetota; class Actinomycetes; order Streptosporangiales; family Streptosporangiaceae; genus Nonomuraea; species Nonomuraea fastidiosa. The sequence continues at coordinate 2,210,046 of NZ_CP170570.1, read as the reverse complement.
TCCAGCGTTTGCTGATGGCTTGTCCATAGAAGCGCGGTCTGTCTGGGCGAAGCATGATCGGGACACCGATGGGTGGTTGCCCTTATGGCGGCATATGGCAGATAGCGGCATGGTCGCAGGTTTCCTCTGGGACCGCTGGATCTCCCTGCAGGTGAAGCGGACGATCGCGGAGTGCTTGCCGGTTGGCCTAGATGACGGGCGTCGATTGGCGGTGTGGCTGGCGACGACGCATGACATCGGTAAGGCGAGCCCCGCATTTGCATGTCAGGTGGAGTCGCTCGCCGATGCGATGCGTTCGGTGGGGCTCGACATGCCGCTGCACAAACAATTCGTGGACCGGAAACTAGGGCCACACGGTCTGGTTGGACAGGCTCTCATGCAGGAGTGGCTTGTTGAGCGCCATAGCTGGTCCAGGACCGACACCTTGCAGGTGGGGATCATCATTGGCGGTCATCACGGAGTTCCGCCGACGGCCTCAGACATCAAGGCGCTGGTCGATCATCCTGACCTCGTCAGGACGCCAGGATGTGCGGCCCTCTGGCGTCAGGTTCAGTGGGAATTGCTGGATCGCTGCGCCGACGTGTGTGACGTCGGCGACAGGCTGGCCAGATGGCGGAGCGTACGACTCTCCCAGCCCGCGCAGGCGCTGCTGACGGGCCTGGTCATCGTGGCTGATTGGATCGCTAGCAACCCGGACCTGTTTCCGTACTTTCCCGATGCGGAGCAGGTTCGTGATCAGGATCGGGCGGAGTCGGCTTGGCATGGTCTGGACCTGCCTGAATTGTGGCGACCGTCCGAGCCGACCGGCTCTCCAGAAGAGGTGTTCGCGTCAAGGTTCAGCTTTCCGGCCGGGAGCCGCCTCCGCCCAGTTCAGAAGCATGCCGTGCAGCTGGCGCGGAGCATGTCAGCGCCCGGGTTGATGGTGATCGAGGCCCCTATGGGGGAGGGCAAGACCGAGGCAGCGCTGGCGGTGGCGGAGATCTTCGCCGCCAGGTCGGGTGCCGGCGGCTGCTTCATCGCGCTGCCGACCATGGCCACGGGCAACGCCATGTTTCCGCGGATGCTGGACTGGTTGAAGCGCGTCCCTGATCTGCGACCGCAGCCGGGCAAGCGGTCGGTTCTCCTGGCGCATTCCAAGGCCGCGCTCAACGAGGACTATGCGGCACTGGTGCGAGCGAGCAGCCGTAATGTACGCGGTGTAGAGCTGGACGGCGGTAGCGGCGAGTGGCGTCCCTCTGCCGATCGGTCTGCGGCTTCGGCTGAGTTAGTGGCTCATCAGTGGCTCCGCGGGCGCAAGAAAGGCATGCTTGCATCGTTCGTCGTTGGAACGATCGATCAGCTCCTCTTCATGGGGCTGAAGAGCCGCCACCTGGCGTTGCGTCACCTGGCTCTGGCGGGAAAGGTTGTCGTCATCGACGAGGCGCATGCCTACGACACATACATGAACTCCTACCTTGACCGGGTGTTGTCATGGCTGGGTTCTTATCGTGTGCCGGTAGTCGTGCTGTCGGCGACACTGCCTGCCGCTCGCCGTCGCGAGCTGGCCGAAGCGTATGCGGGCAGTGCCTCCAACGACGCTGACCTGGCCGCGGTGGAGCAGACTCTCGGATACCCGCTGATCACCACCGTGGAGCCGAACGGCAGAATCGCGCCGGAGCCGGTCGCAGCGTCAGGGCGGGCAACTCAGGTCCACATGGAGAGGTTGCATGATGACCTGACGGCCTTGGGGCAACGGCTTACCCAAGAACTCAGCGGCGGAGGATGTGCGCTGGTCGTTCGAAACACCGTCGATCGAGTGCTGGAAACAGCAGCATATTTACGGGAGCTGTTCGGCAAGGAACATGTCAGCGTTGCACACGGTCGTTTCGTGGACCTCGACCGGGCGGACAAAGACAGTGACCTGTTGCAGCGTTTCGGCCCGCCAGAGAAGAGCAGGCAACACCGTCCCACGGGGCCTCATATCGTCGTGGCTAGCTCCGTGGCGGAACAGTCGTTGGACATTGATTTCGACCTACTGGTCTCAGATCTATGCCCGGTGGACTTGCTCTTGCAGCGGATGGGACGCCTTCATCGGCACGTTCGCGGCGAAAACCAGAGCCATCGTCCGGAAAGGCTGCGCACAGCGCGATGCCTGGTGACCGGCGCGGACTGGGACACACTGCCCCCGAAACCGGTACGCGGCTCCACGCTGATCTACCGCGATCACGCGCTGTTGCGGTCTGCTGCGGTCCTTGACTCGCTCCTATCTGGTACGGGCCCAAATGGGCACGTCGTGCGCTTGCCAGAGGACATCAGCCCGTTGGTGCAGGATGCCTACGGCGCTGGCACGGTCGGGCCCCCACAATGGCAGGACGCGATGGCCAAGGCGGCAACGGCACAAGAGCTGCTTGAGGCCCGTCAGAAGGAGATGGCACAGGATTTTCAGATCAGGGAGGTCAGGCGGGCCGGCCGTCCGTTGCTCGGCTGGGTCGATGCCGGGGTGGGAGATGCCGACGACACCCGTCGTGGCCGCGCACAAGTGCGCGACACCCGCGAAACGTTGGAAGTCCTGGTGGTACAGCGTCGCGCCGATGGAGTTTGGACGACGCTGCCCGGCCTGTCCGGGAAGCGCGGTGGATTGGAGTTGCCCAGGGACGCGGTGCCGCAGCCGGGCCTCGGTCGAATCGTGGCCGGTTGTGGCCTGCGCCTGCCGTACCAGTTCTCAATCCCCGAGGTTCTGGACCAGGCAATCGAAGAGCTGGAACGCAATTACGTTCCCGCTTGGCAGAGCAAGGACAGCTTTTGGCTGGCAGGAGAGCTGATTCTCGTGTTGGACGAGAACTGTCGTACACGGCTGGCAGGCTACGACCTGCGCTACACGTCCACCGACGGTTTGGAGGTGACTCGTGCTGAGTGAGCCGGCCCCGGCAACCTTCGACTTGACACAAGAACCCTGGTTGCCAGTCCAGCGCTGTGACGGCGGCGAGGAAGAGCTCTCTCTGCTCGATGTTTTCGCGCAGGCGCAAAACGTTCGACGGTTGGTGGGCGATGTGCCCACTCAGGAGTTCGCGCTCCTGCGGCTGCTCCTGGCGATTCTGCACGACGCCATCGACGGACCGGCGGACATCACCGATTGGCAGGAGCTGTGGGACAGCGGACTTCCCATAGACCGCATCTTCAGCTACTTGGACCAGCACCGCGAACGATTCGACCTGCTGCATCCCAGCCAGCCCTTCTACCAGACGGCAGAGCTTCGGACGGCGAAAGGCGAAGTCAGCACGCTTGACCGGATTGTCGCCGACGTGCCTAACGGTCTGCCGTTTTTCACCATGCGTGGCCGGGGGGTTGAGCATCTACCCTTTGCTGAGGCCGCCCGCTGGCTTGTGCATGCCCATGCCTTCGATACCTCCGGGATCAAGACCGGTGTCGTCGGCGATCCTCGGGTTAAGGGCGGGCGAGTCTACCCGCAGGGGGTGGCCTGGGCAGGCAACTTGGGTTGTGTCTTCGTCGAAGGCGACACCCTGAGTCAGACACTGCTGCTGAATCTCGTTGCCTTCGACACGGACAACCTCCGCATCAAACCAGATCAGGATCGGCCCGCCTGGCGGCGCCCACCCGACGGGCCTGGGCAAACCGACGAGCTGGAGCTGAGCCGCCGCCCCGCCGGCATTCGCGATCTTTACACCTGGCAGTCACGTCGTGTACGGCTCTTCCACGATGGCCGCAAAGTCACAGGAGTGATCCTTACTTACGGCGATCCGCTCGCTCCGTGTAACAGGCACCAGCACGAGCCGATGACCGCCTGGCGGCGGAGTCCTGCCCAGGAGAAAAAGTACGGACTTGCCCAGGTGTATCTCCCGAGGGAGCACGAGGTCAGCCGCAGCGCTTGGCGCGGCTTAGGGGCCCTGGTCGCAGGCCGGGTGGTCGGCGGTGAGCAGCGGGGCGAGGCCGCGGCCATCGTCCGCCCGCGAATCCTCGACTGGGTCGCCCGGCTGACCGTCGAAAGCGATCTTCCGTCGGAATTTCTCATCCGGGCGCGCCTGATCGGTGCCCACTATGGTACGCAGCAATCCGTCATCGACGAGATCACTGATGATGCTGTGACCATGCCGGTGGTGCTGCTCCACGCACACGACCACCGTCTCGGCCAGACGGCGATCGACGCGGTATACGACGCCGAAGAGGCCGTCGGCATCCTCGGAGACTTCGCGGCGGACCTCGCCCGCGCTGGTGGGGATGAGGCCGAACCCCGTAAGGAGTCAGCGCGGCATGAAGGGTTCGCAGCCCTGGATGGAGCGTTCCGTACGTGGCTGGCCGCCATCAAACCGGATGACGATGCCCAGGAGCTCCGGACGGCGTGGCAGCAGCGGGCGTACGAGTTGGTCAGCCGTTTGGGCGACGAACTGCTCCGCATGGCTGGAGACCCCGCCTGGGAGGGACGGGTGGTCGAGAGTAAGAAGGGCCAGAGTTTGTGGCTGAACGCCTCAGCCGCCGACCTGCTCTTCCGCGCTCGCTTGCGGGCCGCTCTGCCCGCCGCGCGGCCGAAGGAACGCGAGCCCCTACCGCCGGACGTCGGCGAAGTTTCTGACCCCGTGGAGGCTACATCATGACCTCGTCCCCGCCGGGCACGGCCGCAACACGGCCTGCGATTGCTGACTATGTGAGCAGCGTGGCCGCCGAATATGTGATCGAATTGCAAAAGGGCTACCTGGCGGACCGCAGTATTGCCGTCGCTACGCTGGCGCAGCTGCGGTACGGGGCCGGAAGCTTCCTGAGGACGTGCCGGAGTTGTGGGGCAAGGCCGGCATCGAGCGGCTCTACAGCGACCAGCACCTTCCAGAGCGGCAAGCGACCCGGGCTGAGCTCGCGTTGTTCGCGGCCATCACCCTGTACGCCTTGCACCAGCAGTCAAAGCCCATTCCGATGCACCGGGCAGGCGCTGAACTCGGTGCGGCGGTCAGGCAGCTCATGCCCAAGGGCTCGCTGGATGAGCCCATCCGTAAGCACTTTGTCCGCCTCGGCACCGCCACCACGCCCGCAGTGCTCATCGACCGACTCCGGCACCTCATCATCCTGCTAGGCAACGCTTCGATTCCGCTCGACTACGGAGTCCTGGCCCGGCAGCTCTACCAGGCCCAGAGCCCAGACGGGCTCCGCCGGGTGCGGCAGCGCTGGGGCCGTAGCTTCCACTCTTACCGTCCTAGTTCGCGCCCTGATGCCGATACAGCGGCTTCCTCCGATAAGGACACCCAATGATTCGAACCATCCTCGAAGTGCACGCGCTACAGACCGTCCCGCCGAGCTGCCTGAACCGGGACGAAACCGGTACGCCCAAAACGGCTATGTACGGTGGCGTGCGCCGGGCCCGAGTCTCCAGCCAGGCATGGAAGAGGGCAACTCGGCAAGGCTTCCACACCCTGCTTGACCCGAGTGCGCTCGGGGTGCGGACCAGGCGGGTGGCCGAACTCCTCGCCGAGCGCATCCGCAAGCTCGACGACTCCATCCCGCAAGCCGACGCGTGGTCGATCGCGGCCGAGACCATCCAGGCTGCCACTGGCTCGAAGCTCGAGGTACCGAAGCGGAAAGAGCAGGCTGAACGTGGTGAGGCGGGGGACGCGGCTCCGGAATCGAAGTACCTCATATTCCTTAGCGCCCGCCAGCTCGACGGCCTGGCGGAACTGGCGGTGAAGGGCTATGGCTCAGGGAACAAGGCGTACTTCAAAGACAAGGCAGTCAAGGAGCAGGCAAAGCAGATCGCCAAAGCCCGTCACTCGGTCGACATCGCGCTGTTCGGTCGCATGATCGCGGACGACACTGACATCAACGTGGACGCAGCGGCTCAGGTGGCACACGCCATCAGCGTGCACCGGGTGGACAACGAGTCCGACTACTACACGGCGGTCGACGATTACAAGAAGCGCAAGGACGACGACAAGGGCGCCGGCATGATCGGCACGGTCGAGTTCAACTCCGCCACCCTCTACCGCTACGCAGCAGTGGACGTCGACCTGCTACGCCGCAACCTTGGCAAAGGGTTGCGCGATGACGAGCCGGTCACCGAACCGGTCCGCCAGGCGGTCGAGGCGTTCGTACAGTGCTTCTTGACGTCTCTTCCGACCGGGAAGATCAACACTTTCGGCAATCACACCCTGCCCGATGCGGTCGTGATCAAGCTGCGGGAGGCGCGGCCCATCAACCTCGTCGCCGCGTTCGAGGAGCCCTGCCGGGCGGATCCGGAAACCGGCGGCCACATGCGACAGGCCACCGAGGCACTCGTGTCGTACCTCACCGACATCGAAACCAGCTATGGCATCAGTGACAGCGATTCGACCTGGATAATGCACGTCGGCGAGACCACAGCAGCACTGACCCGGCTGGGTGACAGTCTCCCCATGCCCGAGCTGATCGCCGCTGTAGGAGCAGAGGTCGTGCGGAGGCAGGAGCAGGCATGAGCGTCCTGCTGCTGCAGCTCGCCGGCCCACTCCAGGCGTGGGGTGCGGCCTCACGCTTCGCTCGCCGGACTACGGAAGCGGCACCGACCAAGAGCGCCGTGATCGGGCTGCTGGCGGCCGCCCTCGGTCGTGAACGCACGCAGGACATAAGCGATCTGGCAGCCCTTCGCTTCGGCGTCCGGGTGGACCAGCCGGGCATTCTGCTGCGTGACTTCCAGACCGCCCACCATTTCGTGACCGGCGAAGCGGCTCCGGTGTCGGAACGGTTCTATGTCGCGGACGCTGTCTTCGTCGCCGGCGTCGAAGGCGATGCCGGGCTGATCTATACGCTTCGGCAAGCGTTGCACAAACCTGGTTTTCTGCCATATCTGGGGCGACGCTCATGCCCGCCGTCCCGTCCTGTGTACCTCAGCGTTCGTGACGAACTCACCGTGGAAGCGGCACTGCGCCAGGAGCCGTGGCGTGCCTCGCCCTGGTACCAAAGACGGTACCGAGATGAACGTGAAGTGGAGCTGGAACTTCTGCTCGAGGCCGTGATCGAGGACGGTCCCACAGACACTCTGCGGGATCAACCGGTCAGCTTCGATCCGGTACACCGGCAGTACCGACTGCGTGGCGTCCACCGGCCACCACGAGCGAAGGTCATCAATCCCATCGCCCGCCTCGCCCACGACCCCATCGCCGCTCTCGGGAGCGTCTGATGTTCCTGACCCGGTTTCGTTTCAATACCGCTCGCATCGGTGCCCGACGCCTGCTTTCATCTCCGCAGAGGTTGCACGCGGCAGTCATGTTCGCCTTCGCCGAACCCCCGCCGCAGGGTGACGGCGGTCCCCGCGTGCTGTGGCGGATCGACCGCAACGGCCGCGCAGAGACTTACCTGTACCTCGTCAGCCCTGCTGAGCCGGACCTCACCCACCTCGTGGAAGAAGCAGGGTGGCCGGAAACCGGACGCTGGCAGACCTACGACTACGAACCCCTGCTGTCCCGCCTGGCCAAGGGCGACACCTGGGCGTTTCGCCTGACTGCCAACCCCGTCCACAGTATCCGCCGGAAGGCCGACGAGCCGACCAAGGTCACCGCGCACGTCGGCTGGCGCCATCAGATGGACTGGCTCCTGCAACGCCAGGAGAAGGCCGGTTTCGCCGTTCTGGAGAAGGAGCCTGAGCAGCGCCTGCAAACCGAGCTGGATCATTACGACCTCACCGTGCACGACCGCCGGCAACTCGAGTTCACCAAGCCCGGCCAGCGGAAGCCTGTCACCCTTGTCACCGTCACCTTCGACGGCAGACTCCAGGTGACCGATCCGGAGGCCTTTCGCCGCACCCTCACTGTAGGGCTAGGCAGGGCCAAGGCGTACGGCTGCGGTCTGATGACTCTCGCTAAGGGGTGAACGATGGCCACCGTCGGCCAGCGCGGTCAGTCCTCGCCACGCGAACTCACCCGGATGGGTGACCGTATCTCGTTCATCTACTTGGAACGCTGCATCCTTCATCGGGAGGACAACGCCATCACCGCCGAGGACGCAAACGGCGTCACGCACATCCCTGCCGCCACAATCGGCACCTTGCTGCTAGGCCCCGGTACCCGCGTCACCCACCAGGCGATGAGCCTGCTCGGCGACTGCGGGGCCGGCGTGGTGTGGGTGGGTGAGCAGGGCGTACGTTTCTACTCCGGTGGGCGGTCGCTCAACCGGTCATCCTCACTGGTCGAGGCCCAAGCGGCCCTATGGGCCAATAGGCGCACCCGGCTAGAGGTGGCTCGGGAGATGTACCGCATGCGATTCCCCGGTGAGGACCCGTCGGGCTTCACGCGGCACGAACTGCTCGGACGAGAGGGCCGCCGGGTCAAGGAACGCTACCGTCAGGAAGCTGAACGCGTCGGTCTTGCGTGGCACGGCCGGGTCTACACGCCGGGCGACTTCAGTGCTAGCGATCCCCTGAATCAGGCGGTCACGGCTGCGGCCCAATGCATGTATGGCGTGGCTCAAACCACGGTCGCCGCACTCGGCTGCTCGCCCGGGCTGGGCTTCATCCACTCCGGCCATGAACTCGCCTTCGTCCTCGATATTGCTGATCTTTACAAGACAGACATCGCCATCCCTGTCGCCTTTGAAGAAGCGGCGCATGGACCAGAGGACGTTGGATCGCGCACTCGCCGCGCCATCCGCGACAGGATCAACAAGGTCGGCCTGCTCAAACGGTGCGTGACCGATATCAAGCATCTGCTCTTGGTCGATGCCGCTGCCGAGCAGATCGCCTCTGACGAGGAGCGTGATCAAGTGTTCCTGCAGAGTGATCACGGCGTCGAAGTGGAGTCAGGCCGTAACTACGCCGATGAGGTGCCCTGGTGACCGTCATCGTGCTCACCCGTTGCCCAGCTGGCTTACGGGGGTTCCTGACCCGCTGGCTCATGGAAATCTCCCCAGGCGTGTTCATCGGAGGGCCGTCAGCGCGGATACGGGAGCAGCTCTGGCTACAGGTTCAGCAGTACGCCGACACCGGCCGCGCGCTTCTTGCGTACACCACGGACAACGAGCAGGGATTCGCCTTCGAAACGCATGACCACAAGTGGCACCCGATCGACCACGAGGGGCTTGTCTTGCTCCGAAGGCCGAAGGAACGACAAGAGCGGCCAGAGCCCGAACCGCCTCGCAACTGGAGCAAAGTAGCTCGGCGTCGTCGGTATGGACAGCGCTGACCACGTCGTACAGGCGGTGTCTCATCGCTTAGCACTGGCTTGCCGGGCTGTGTGGGTGATATGTCCGAATATCTCAAAGTGCTCGAAAACGGCCTTGAGTCCAGGTAACCCCGCAGGTCAGCGAGAGTGCTCCCCGCGCACGCGGGGATGGTCCCTACGCCTACTACGTGCGGCTCGAGGTCAAGAAGTGCTCCCCGCGCACGCGGGGATGGTCCCTCCGTGCTGTACCCTCCGCCGGTCGTGTTCCCGTGCTCCCCGCGCACGCGGGGATGGTCCCCGCTCTCCTGGATCTCCTTGAGCTTCTGGTACGTGCTCCCCGCGCACGCGGGGATGGTCCCATGCCGCCGGCGACCGCGCACGCGCCGGCGATGTGCTCCCCGCGCACGCGGGGATGGTCCCCGGGGGAAGCCCGGCGTGCGCCCGGCCTTGACGTGCTCCCCGCGCACGCGGGGATGGTCCCTCCTTGCACAGCTCCGCACACAGTCGGCGGTAGTGCTCCCCGCGCACGCGGGGATGGTCCCATGGGAACCCCCGCATGACCGCCGCTCTGGCTGTGCTCCCCGCGCACGCGGGGATGGTCCCGGCACGATCAGCGCGAGCGCGGCTGCGAAGATGTGCTCCCCGCGCACGCGGGGATGGTCCCACCGCGAGTTCCGGGATCTTGCTCTCGCGGCGGTGCTCCCCGCGCACGCGGGGATGGTCCTGGCGCGCTGGCCTGGCAAGACTCCTGGGCGGGAGTGCTCCCCGCGCACGCGGGGATGGTCCCCGGTTGATCAGCCAGCATTATGTGCCGGGCATGTGCTCCCCGCGCACGCGGGGATGGTCCCCCGCATTTCCTCCTTTCCGGAAGCGTGCTCGCGTGCTCCCCGCGCACGCGGGGATGGTCCCCTGCTACCAACCCTGGGCTCAGACGAGCCCCAGTGCTCCCCGCGCACGCGGGGATGACCTACGCCCACTCTCCTGAAGAGACGTCCTCCCAAACGAGGATTGTTCGATCGGCGGGCAGAAGCTGGGCGCGTTTCCGCGGCGGCTTGATGACGAACACGGGAACGCCTTCGGGGATGTCCAGCTGCTTGCGCTCCTCCGGGGACGGCATGCGGGCCGTCACCTCGGCCGAGCGCTCGACGGGCACCCGTTCAGCGGGCACTTGCGGCCGGACGTAGGAGCCTTCACGCTTCACGGTGACGATCAGTCCCTCGCTCCGCAGCACCGCGAGCGCCTGCCGCACAGCCACCCGTCCCAGCTCGTACTGCTGCATCAGCCGGGTTTCTGAGGGGAGCGGCTGACCGGGCTTCAGCCGGCCCGCGGCGATGTCCGCGCGGATGATGTCGGCCAGCTGGCGGTGCACCGGACGATCGGAACCGAAGTCGATCACAACCGTTCATCATCACAACACCACTTCCTCATGTGCTCTGGTAGGCATATGCTCATAAGCGTTTACGTGCACGAACGTTGCCACACCGCGAGGCGGGAGGGCGGGCAAATGGCACAACCGACAAGTCCGGAAGAGGAGGACTGGCCATGTCCGGGGTTCGCCGCGCACCCCTGTGACGGGGCGGCGCGTCCGGAGGTCTGGCTCGGCTGGCGCAGCGAGACGCGGAAGGTGAACAGCATCGACCGGCAGCGGGTCATCGCATATACGTGCGCCTGCCGGGAGACCTCGTACGAGTTCCTCGCGGCCGGCGGCATGTACCGGTTCCGGCGCAGGAACCGGAGCGAGCCCGAGGTCGTCGCGTACGCCGGCCCCTGGCATCGGGCCAAGGCCGAGCGGCTCTGGGGGCTGCTGATCGTCGGCCAGGCGCGGTGATGGCATCGCGTCGCGGGCGGACCAGGCGGCCCCCGAGACGACCCGATGGGCGGCCCAGGGCGAGACTTCGCCGGCCGTTGAGTCGGCGTGCATTACCGCGCGTGAGCGGTCGTCCTAGCCTTGAGCGTGTTGTTGCTCGGCAAGGGAGCCTCATGACTCACGGCAAAGCTCAGCCCGCCTACGCCACCCTGGCAGACGATCTCCGCCGGCGGATCGCCGGCGGCGAGTACCCACCGGGCGGGATGATCCCGTCCGAGACGGCCCTCATGCAGGCGTACGGCGTCGCGCGCGGCACCGTACGGCAGGCGCTCGCGGAACTGGAGCGCGAGGGCCTGGTCGTGAGCCAGATGGGCCGGGGCCGCAGAGTGCGGGGCGAGGCCACCCCGGACGTCAAACCTGCCACCCGCTACGAGGAGGTGGCCGGCGAGCTTCGCGCCGCCATCGAGGCCGGCGAGTTCCCTCCGGATGTGCGGCTGCCTGGTGAACCTGTCCTCGCCGAAAGGTTCGGCACGGCGCGCATCACGGTACGCAAGGCCCTGGAAGTGCTTCAGCAGGAGGGCCTGATCGTCGTCATCCCCAGCAAAGGCCGTTACGTGGCGACCGGCTCGCCACCGGGCAACACGAACAAGAAGGGCTGATCCATGACCAAGACCCCCACCCCCCAGGGCTTCCGCGAGCAGGACGCGTACCGGGCGCTCGTCGCGGCCTGCGAGCACGCCGGGCTGGACAGCCGCGGCGCGGCGCTGATCAGGCTCGGGGAGAACGCGCTGTACCGGCTCGCCTCGGCGCCCGTCGTGGTGCGGATCGCCCGCAGCGCCGATCTCCTTCCGGACGTGCGGAAGGAGGTGGGGGTCGCCAGGTGGCTGGAAGAGGCCGACTTCCCGAGCGTGCGGCTGTTCCCCGACTGCCCGCAGGCGACGGTGCACGACGGGCGGGTGGTGACGTTCTGGCGGTACGAGGTCAGTGAGGGGCCGGCGCCCGGCTTCACCGACGCGGCGGTGATGCTCAGGAAGCTGCACGACGTGGTCAAGCCCACGGATCTGCTGCTGCCGCTGTTCGATCCGCTGGCCCGCGTGGAGGATCGTCTCGACAGCGCCACGACCGTCGCGGAGGAGGACATCGCGTTCCTGCGGCAGCGGGTCAAGGACCTGTACGCCGAGTACAGCAGGCTCGACTTCGCCCTGCCCGCCGGCCACATCCACGGCGACGGGCACAAGAACAACCTCCTGCGCCGCCCTGACGGGGAGGTGATCCTGCTCGACTTCGAGGCGTTCGCCTGGGGGCCGCGCGAGTGGGATGTCTGCACCGGGTTCGGCCTGCCGTTCCGCGGCTTCGGGTGGATGCTGCCGGAGGAGTACGCACAGGCTGTGGAGGCGTACGGCTTCGACATCACCGAATGGCCAGGCTTCCACACCATCCGCCGCATCCGGGAGGTCACCATGACCACCTGGCTCATGCAGAACGTCGATCACAGCCCCGAGGCCCGTGCCGAGTTCGAGAGGCGCGTGGCCTCGCTGCGGCACGACGAGTTGCCGCGCGTCTGGCAGCCCTTTTGACGAGTCAGCGAGCCTCCGCCCGCGCATGGGCGAGCCGGGTCTCGGCGAACGTCCGGAACTCGCGCACTCGTGGATCGTTCCCGAAGCGGGCGAGCTGCTTCATGAAATCTCGCACGTAGCGGCGCGTCCTGGCCGATCGCAGGTCGGCCACGGTCGTGACGACCTCGCGCGCCACGGCGAGCCCGTGCTCCAGCTCCCCGTCGGCCACATGGCTGGTGGCCAGGATGGTGCGGACGAAGGAGAGGCTGCGTACGTAAAGGCTCTCGGAGAGCTGCACGCTCTCCAGCACCCGATCGCGCGCCCGGTGGTGGTGGCCGAGGTCGCGGTAGCAGTGCGCGAACTCGGCCGCCAGCTCGGCCTCGTCGAAGTACCGCAGCCACACCGGATCGTCCTCGGGGTCGCGCTTCTCGAACCAGCGCTCGGCCTCGCTGAGCGCCCGGCTGCACGCGGCCTCGTCGCCCTGCGACGCCAGCGCCCGCGCCTCCATGGCGCTGAACAGGGCCATCGCCGTGGGGGTGGCCGCGCCCTGGGCGCCCATTGTCGCGGCCCGCGCGAGGTTGACGGCCATGCCGTAGTGGCCGAGGTAGTTGGCCTGGTGGCTCATGCCGGCCAGGATGCGTCCGCCGAGCATGCGGTTGTCGGCCTCGCGGGCCAGGTGGAGGGCCTTGGTCATGTAGCGCTGGGCGAGGCCGTGCAGGCCGGTGTCGTACGCCATCCAGGCCGCGAGCCGGAGCATGGCCGCCGTCTCGGAGAGGAACTGCTTGCCCAGCGTCGTGTCCGGCCGTACGTGCTTGAGCAGCGGCTCGACCTCCATGGCGAGGTACTGCACGACGGTTGACCTGGCGTGGCCGCCGCCGAACCGGTAGTCGAGCTTGGCGAACATCGCGGTCGTCTCGCGGATGGCCTCCACGTTGGAGGCGGTGACCGCCCGTCCCTCGGGGGCGCGTCTCGGGATCGGTACGGGGTTCACCAGCCACGTGACCATGGAGTCGTTCCAGGAGTCCGGGGAGACGTCGCTCTCGACCACCTGGGGGTTCGCCGACAGGTCGCCGGAGACGAGCGCCGTCACGCCGCCGGACAGGGGGTCGGCCTGCTTGTGCCCACCGGGTGAGAAAGGGATCGCCTCGGCGTACAGCATGCCGATGTCGCGCACGCTCACCCGCTCGCCCAGCTTCCTGCTGAGCGCCTCGGCGATGAAGTGCGGCGTCATGCCGCGGGGGTGCATTCCGTCGAGCCAGCGTCGAACCGACACGTGATCGCAGCGAACGTCCGCTCCGTGCGCGGCGGCCACCTCCTGCACCCGTCTCGCCAGCGCCTTATTGGAGCACGAGGCACGCTGCATGACCGCTGCGAGCTGGTGATTCGGCTCTCGGAGCTTCATGGCACTCCCGGCGCGCAAGGGGTTGATGACCCTCCGTGATCACGATGTCGCCCACAGTTTGCACCCCCTCCCGGCGCGAGTGCACCCCCCAACGCTCAATTGCACCGTCTTTTGAACGCTGCCGTACCCCCTGACCTGCGGGGTTTTCTAGTGCCACGAACACGGCGGCTCCCGGAAGGAGCTTGACCGAGCCGCCAAGCCTGTTCTATACCTGTACAGGACAGGCTCTCGTATGAGAGCCCGGCCGACCAGGAGAGACAGGCCCGACGACGACCAGAAGGGATCACTGCTCATGCCTGCTCTCCGCCCCCGGCGCTACCTGTCCACGGTGCTGATGATCCTCGCGGCCTACTTCGTGGTGACTCAGCCCCGCAAAGCCGCATCGGCGGTGAACGTCGCCGTCGACGGCATCCAGAAGATCACCGAAGCCCTGACCACGTTCAGCAACGCTCTCGGCTGACCTGCACCAGACAGAACAAAGCCGGGGCGCGGTCCACGTCGCCAAACCTGATCCGCGCCCCGGCATCCCAAGAAGGGTTCTTCCATCATGACTCACGGGTTCAGCAACCCTGACCTGTTCGCCCGCCAGGTGCATTGGGCGTCCGTCCAGTGGACCTGCCTCGTCTGCGGCGGTGCCGAGGAGATCTCCCCTGAGGAGGAGGCTCCCACGCCGCCGATCTGCCCGAGCTGCCACCGGCTCGCCGTCGCGGAGGCGTTCGCGACCCTGCTGGCGGTGCTCCGATGAGCGGCTTTCCGTACGACCTCTGCGACGAGGTGCTCAACGCCGGCCCCGCCTGCGAGGGCGACGCCGCCGGCCTCTTCACCGGCCCCGACTCCTTCGAGCCCGAGCCGGACCACGAGCGGGAGGCGCGAGAAGAGAAGGCCAAGGCGGTGTGCCGGGTGTGTCCGGCCCGCGCCGCCTGCCTGGCCTACGCCCTGGCCGTGTCGCCCGAGGCCGGCATCTGGGCCGGTCTCACCATCGACGAGCTGCGGGAGGTGGCCTTCTGATGGCTCGCTTCCAGTGCTCCGACTGTGGCCAGCGCTCGCGCAGCGCGTACCGGTGCCGGGGCTGTGGCGTCGGCCGCCAGGTCGAGATCTGCCCGGCTCACGGTACGCGGTGCCTGCCCGGCTGCCGCGTCTGCCGCATCCTCGTCCGCTCTCAAAGGGGGTCCGCATGATCACCGTACTGATCCACGTGGCGGTGTTCGCCGCCGGGTTCCTGGCCTGCGACCTCGTACGCGTCGCCCAGGAGCGCTACCGCATCCGCCAGGTGACGCGCTACGCCGTCACCGCCGCCGGCTCGCCGGACAAGGTGCTGCGCATCTGGTCCCGGCATCCGGAGAACTGGTGCGACCGGCCGAACTGCCCGCGCTGCCGGGGACGGTGGGGCCGATGACCACAGCCGTCTGCGGACCCCGCCCGCTGACCGAAGGAGAGCAGACCGCCGTCGCGGTCACCGCCGCCGTTGTGGCCGGCGTGGGCCTGCTCGGGTTCGTCATGAGCTTCACCACGGTGGCCGAGGCCGCGAAGCCGTCCTTCGGATGGTTCGCCTGGATCGTTCCACTCGGGATCGATCTCGGCATCGCCGCCTTCTCAGCGCTGGACATCGTCCTGGCCCGGCTCGGCATGCGCCTTCGCCTGCTCAGGGTCGTGCCCTGGACGCTGACGGCCGCCACGGTCTACCTGAACGTGTCCGGCAAGGACACCCTGTTCGGGATCATCGCCCACGCGATGCTGCCCGGCCTGTGGGTGGTGGCGGTCGAGGTCGGCGCGTACGCCATCCGCAAGCACGCCGACCTGGCCAGGCCCGACCGCATGGAGTCCATCCGGCTCTCGCGGTGGCTGCTGGCCTTCCCGTCCACGTTCGCGCTGTGGCGGCGGATGGTGCTGTGGGAGATCCGCTCGTACCCGGCCGCTCTCGGCCGCGAGCGCGACCGCATCCTCGCCCGTACGGACCTGCAGGACCGGTACGGCAGGCTGTGGCGCTTCAAGGCCACCCGGCGCGAACGAGCGCTCTACCGCCTCGGCGAGCTGGCACCGCAGCACGTCCACCTGGCACCCGAGCGCCCGGCGGCGCCGTCACCCAAGCCCAAGCGCCGGGCACCGAAGAGGAGCACACGACGGCCGCGCGCCGACGTGACCGACCTGATGCCGCTCGGCCTGCGGATCGCCGCCGACCATGAGGCGCGCGGCGTGCCGCTCACCCGCGACCGGCTCCGCGACGCCATCCGCAGGACCGGACGGTCCGTCTCCACCGACCGCGCCGGAGCGCTCCTGGCCCGCCTGCGGTCGGAGGCACCGCCCGACCGGGCCGCGACCGCCGGACCGTCCGCGGGCGGCCCGCCCGGTCCGACCACGGACGGTCCGCAGGGTCCGACCGCGACCACGAAGACGAAGGGCACGGCCCCCACTCCGCCAAGAACAGTGGCCGCGCCCCGCCACCCCGCACCCATCAAGGCGAACGAGGCGTACTCATCATGACCCACGACCAGCACACACCCGAGCCCGGTGACGCGGAGGTCGTACCGCTCGACTCCCGCCGCCGCGCCCGTCAGCCGGAAGAGGACGACTACTTCGACCACGAGACCATCGCCGTCGAAGGAGAGACCACCGGCCCGCCGGTGGATCCGCCCGACGACGACGCGATACAGGCCACGCCGCGGATCACGCACCGCCGCGCACCGATCATCCCGGCCTGGCTGCGCACCTGGCAGTCCATCCGGGCGATGATCGCCTGGCAGCTCCGCGACGCCGCGTACGTCATCGCCTACCACTCCGTCCGCTCGCCGAAGTACCTGGCCAAGGCCCTCTGGTACGCCATCCCAGGCATCTTCAAGACCATCGGCCGGCTGCTCCACTGGGCCACGGCCGAGGAGGGCAACTGGGCGCTGCGCCAGTACGCGGCCGACCGGAACGACGCCGAGACCTGGCTCAAGCTCGACAGGCAGCGGCAGCGCCAGTCCCGCTGGCGCTGGTCGGTCCTGCTGGTCCTCGGCGTGCCCGCGCTGGCCGGCCTGCTGGCCTTCCTGGTCGCGGACGTGCCCGGCTGGGTGCGGCTCGCCGCGCTGGCGGTGGCCGTACCGCTGCTGGCCAGAGCCGGCCGCCCGACGGACCGGCCGATCACCGACCGCGTGAGCGAGGCGCCGCGCTATCGCAAGCTCACCGCCGAGCTGGTCCGCCGCGCGCTGCTGTCGTGCGGCATCTCCGGCATCACGCAGGCGGTGAGCAAGGACCCGAACGCGATCAGCTTCCCGCAGGAGATCCACCGGGACGGCCCCGGCCACCTGGCCATCGTGGATCTGCCGTTCGGCGTGGAGGCCGCCGAGGTGGTGGCCCGCCGTGGCCGGCTCGCCTCGGCCATGCGGCTCCCGCTGGACCAGGTCTGGCCAGAACCGGCCGCAGGCCACCCCGGGCGGCTCGCGCTCTGGGTCGGCTACGAGCCGTCGTCCCAGATGAAGCAGCCGCCGTGGCCGCTGCTGCGGGACGGCCAGGTGGACGTGTTCAAGCCGTTCCCGTTCGCCACCACGCCGCGGATGGAGACGGTGAACGCCGAGCTGATGTTCCGCAACTGGCTGTTCGGCGGGCAGCCGGGTTCGGGCAAGACGTTCGGGCTGAGGCTCGCGGTGCTGGCCGCCGCCCTCGACCCGCGCGCCGAGATCCGGATCTACGAGCTGAAGGGGGTGGGGGACTTCAAGGTCCTGGAGCCGATCTGCACGGAGTACGGCAACGGCTTCGACGACGAGACGATCGCCCGGTGCGCCGCGATGTTCGGCTGGCTGTACAAGGAGTGCGAACGCCGTTCCAAGCGCATCGCCCACTACAACGCCCTCGGCAAGGCCCCGGAGAACAAGGTCACCCCGGAGCTGGCCTCGCTCAAGGGCTCGGGCCTGCATCCGCTGATCGTGGCGGTGGACGAGATCCAGGAGCTGTTCCTGCACCCGCAGTACGGCAAGGAAGCCGGGGAGATCTGCGAGAAGGTCATCAAGCTCGGCCGTGCACTCGGCGTGATCCTGCTCCTGGGCACCCAGATCCCGGACAAGGACAGCCTGCCGACCGGCATCACCCGCAACGTCAACACCCGCTACTGCATGAGCGTCGCCGACCAGACGGCGAACGACATGATCCTCGGCACGTCGATGTACAAGAACGGCTACCGCGCGACGGTGTTCCAGCCGGTCGTGGAGGCCGGGTGGGGCATCCTGGCCGGCCTCGGCAAGCCCGCCGCGCGGCGCTCCTTCTACCTCGACACCCGCGACGCCGAGAAGGTCGTCGAGCGGGCCAAGCAGCTCCGCGGCCTGGCCGGGACGCTGCCCGAGCCCGGCACCCAGGAGCGGCAGGACGTCTACGACCTGCTCGCCGACCTCGCCGAGGTCTGGCCGGCGGGGGAGTCGGCCGCCTGGAACGAGGCCCTGTGCACCCGCCTGGCCGAGCTCCGGCCGGATGTCTACTCCGGCTGGAAGTCCGAACAGCTCACCAGCGCGGTCAAACCGCACGGCATCCGGGTCGCCGACATCGGCCGCCGCATCGACGGCAAACCCGTCACCCGGCGCGGCATCCGCCTGGACGACCTCACCGAGGCCATCGCCGAGCGTAACCGCCGGAAGCGCTCCGGCTGACCCGTCAGGGGGCTGCTGGCGATAGCACCTCACCCTGCTATCGCTAGCACCCCCGCTAGCAGCGAAAACCCATATCGGCCAGGCCGTTAGCACGCTAGCGGCCCTCCTCGACCACGCCCGATAACCGGCTTCGGAGGCCCTCGTGAACCCTGTCCTGCTCGCCGCTATCGCCCTGATCATCGCCACGTTCTGTTACGCCTCGCGGTGCTACGTGAGCCCGTTCGGACCCTGCCGCAAGTGCGACGGCAAGGGCCGCATCCCGCACCGCCGGGGCGCCCGCTACTGCCGCCGCTGCGACGCCACCGGCCTGCGCCTGCGCCTCGGCCGCCACGTCTGGAACTACGTCCGCCGCCTGCACCACTAGGGCCTTCCGCCAAGGAGCACCACCCCGCATGACACCTCGCCCGACCCGCCAGACGCTGCCGTACGCGCTGGCCGCCGCCGCCCGAGGCTGGCACGTCTTCCCGCTCACGCCGGGGGACAAGGTGCCGCTCAAGGGCTGGAAGTGGAAGGAGCACCACACGACCGACCCCGACACCATTCGCCGCTTCTGGGGCCGCACCCCGTACAACATCGGTATCGCCACCGGCCCGTCCCGCCTGGTCGTCATCGACCTCGACACTCCGAAGCCGGGGGAGCGGCCGCCGTACGACCGGCCCGGCGTGAACGACGGAGCCGACGTGCTGGCGTTGCTGTGCGAGGAGGCCGGCCGCCCGTTGCCGCTGGAGACGTTCCAGGTCCGCACCCGTCGCGGCGGCACCCACCTGTACTTCGCCGCACCCGAGGGACGGACGCTCGGCAACACCTCAGGAGCCAAGGGCCAGGGCCTCGGCTGGCTGATCGACACCCGCGCCGACGGTGGCTACGTCGTCGGACCGGGCAGCCACGTCGATCTCCCGGACGGCACCGGCACGTACGACGCCATCCACACCACCGACCCCGCGCCCCTGCCGACCTGGCTGGCCGAACGCCTCACCCGACCCCGACACGACGTGCAGCCGGTTCGCGTCACCGACGTCCTGGCCGCACTGGGCGACCGCTCCACCGGCTACGCCCTGACCGCTCTCAAGAACGAACTCCAGCACGTGCTGGACGCCCCGGTGGGCACCCGCAACCACACCTTGAACGCCGCCGCGTTCGCCCTCGGCCGGCTCGTCGCCACGGGCCTGCTGCCGCACCGCCTGACCGAGGACGCCCTGCACACCGCCGCCCAGGCCATCGGCCTGTCCCCCGAGAAGCCGCCGCCACCATCCGCTCCGGCATGACCGCCGGGGCGCGCCGACCACGCCGGGGGATCGCATGACCAACCCGCTCGACGCGAACACCATCCTGGAGAACCTCGACGCCCATGCCGCCATCACCCGCCTGCACCGCGACCTGGACGTGGGCCTGCCGGCCCCACCGCCGGCCGCCGACCCGGCCATGTTCTACGGCCTGCCCGGCGAACTGGTGAAGGCCGCCGACCCGTCCACCGAAGCCGACCCGGTCGGCGTGCTGGCCTCGGCCCTGGCCGCGTGCGGCGCGGTGATCGGCTCCGGCCCGTACGTCCAGATCGGCAACACCCGCCACCCGCTCCTGATCTGGCCCCTGCTGTTCGGCCGCACCGGCTCCGGCCGCAAGGGCCAGGCCACCGACACCGCCGAGATCTTCCTGCACCACGCCGGCATCGGCTACGCCGACTTGTGCGTCACCGGCCTGTCGTCCGGCGAAGGGCTGATCGAACGCATCCGCGACCCGGAGAGCCCGGACGACCCGGGCGGCACGATGGACAAGCGGCTGTCGGTGACCGAGCCGGAGTTCTCCACCGTCATGGCACGGGCCAAGCGCGAGGGCTCCACGCTCGGCACGATGCTCCGCCAGGCATGGGACGGACGGACGCTGGCCGTGCTGACCCGCACCGCGTACCGGGCCTCGAACCCGCACATCGCGATCATCGGCCACATCACGCCCAAGGAGTTCCGCCTGCGCGTGGCCGAAGCCGACATGGCCGGCGGCAGCTACAACCGCTTCCTGCCGATCTACGTCGAGCGCAGCAAACGCCTGCCCATACCGGAAGGCGTGCCGCCGGAGGTGCTGGCCGAGCTGAGCGGCAGGCTGCACGACGCCATCAAGCAGGCACGCCAGATCCGCCGCATCGCCCTGGACGCCGACGCCCGCGCGTTGTGGTCGGCCGAGCTGTACGAGGAGTTCACCGCCGCCGACGACGAGGACCACGCCTGGACGGAGTTCACCCGCCGCTCGGCCCCGTACTGCCTGCGCATCTCCGCCCTGTACGCCGCCCTCGACGCCCGCTCACACATCACCACCGCCGACCTGGAGGCAGCCGCCGCGCTGGTCCGCTACTCGATCGCCTCAGCCGTCTACGTCCTGGACAAGCAACTGCGCGACCCGAAGATCGACCGCATCCGCCGCGCCCTGGACCAGGCCGCCGGCACCGGCCTGACCCGCTCGGAGATCAGCGCCCTGTTCTCCCGCAACGTGCCCAAGCAGACCTTGGACGAGCTGCTGGCCAGCCTCACCGCCACCGGCCAGTACGAGACCTTCACCCAGCCCACGGGCGGCCGCCCATCGATCCGCTACCGCCGCACCCCGAACGAAGAAAGAAGAAACAACCCGTCATGACCCGCGCAGCACAGGACGACCTTCCACACGCCGGCCACAACGGGACCCGCTCACCACCACATAGGCGTCTCGCCCGACACCGCCCGCTTCTTTCTTCTTTCTTCGTCCCGATCTTCACCACCACGGCCTACCGCAGACCACCGAGCACGGGGCCGTACCGCACCCGATCAATCGTGATCCACAAGGAGCCGCTTTTGGCCACCGGCACCACCACCGCCCAACGAGGCATGCTCACCCTCGCCGACCTCTGCGCCGAACTCCAGATCTCCCGCTCCACCTTCTACGACTGGCGAGCCAAGGGCCGCGCCCCGCGCTGCCTGAAGCTCCCGAACGGCGACCTCCGCATCCGCCGCACCGACCTGGACCGCTGGCTCGCCACGATGGAGGACGTCGCCCGATGAACGACATCACCTACGACGTCCGCGTCTACAAGACCGAGACCTACAAGGGCAAGACCACGACGACCTACTACGTCCGCTGGAAGGTCGGCGGCAAGGCGTGGCGCAAACCCTTCAGAAGAGCCGCCCAGGCCGACACCTACCGCGGCGAGCTGCAGTCGGCGGCCCGCAGAGGAGAGGCGTTCAGCCGCGCCACCGGCGAACCCGTCTCCTGGGGCCGCAGGAGCGGCGCAGAGATGAGCTGGTACGACTTCGTCTGCCGGTACGTGGACATGAAGTGGAAGGCCGCCGCCCCGAAGTACCGGCAGGACATCGCCCGCGCTCTCACCGCCGCGACGCGGGCCATGTACAGCACGAGCCGGGGCAAGCCGGAGGACGCGGCCCTTCGCTCCGCGATGCACCGCTGGGCCTGCAACACCAAGCACCGCTCGGAAGCGCCGGAGGAGGTGCAGGCCACGCTGCGCTGGCTCGCCGCCAACACCAAGCCGATCTCGGCGCTCATCGACGATCCCGGCCTGGTGCGTGACCTCCTGGACGCCGCCACCTCCTGCCTCGACGGCCGGCGCGCGGCGGCCAACACCGTACGCAAGCACCGGATGGTGCTGTCCAACGCCCTGGACTACGCCGTCGAGCTCAAACTGCTGCCGGACAACCCGCTCAAGACCTTGAAGTGGAAGCCGCCGGCCGGCACGTACGAGATCGACCGGCGCAGCGTCGTCAACCACGACCAGGCCAAGGCCCTGCTGGCCGCCGTGGCGGCGCAGGAACCGAGCGGTCGGCGCCTGGTCGCCTTCTTCGCCCTCATGTACTACGCCGCCCTACGCCCGGAAGAAGCCATCAACCTACGCCGCGACGACATCACCCTCCCACCGCCGGACGAGGCGGACGCGTGGGGCGAGATCCACCTCCTCAAGGCCGCCCCCTATTCGGGGCGGCAGTGGACCGACAGCGGCGCAGCACGCGAGGAACGCGCCCTCAAACACCGCGCCGCAGGTCACGGCCGCACCGTCCCGATCCCGCCACCGCTGGCCGCCATCCTGCGTACTCACCTGGCAGACTTCGTCGACCAGGGCAACGGCCGCCTGTTCTACGGCGTACGCGGCGGGGACCTGCCCGTCATCACCTACCGACGTGCCTGGCGAAACGCCAGAAAGGCTGCCCTGACCGAGAAGGAGTTCGCCTCTCCACTGGCCGCCCGCCCGTACGACCTCCGCCACGCCTGCGTCTCCACCTGGCTGAACGCGGGAGTGCCGGCACCGCAGGTCGCGGAGTGGGCCGGGCACAGCGTGGACGTCCTGCTGCGGATCTACGCCAAGTGCATCGTCGGCCAAGACGAGCTGGCCAAACGCCGCATAGCCGAAGCCCTGGCCTGATAGCTACCTCTTCGCATGGGCGTGCTGGCGTCCCCGACACCAGCACACCCATCTATGCATGGACTTCTGAAATCAATCCCGCGTGCGTGGGGAGCACCGCGTATCCCGGACCGAGTACGTCGAAGGCGAGGGACATCCCCGCATGCGCGGGGAGCACGCGCAGCGCGAGGGCCCTTGCACGCCCCGATGGGGACCATCCCCGCGTGCGCGGGGAGCACCGCAGGTGGTGGGAGGTGAAGCCCTTGAACTGGGGACCATCCCCGCGTGCGCGGGGAGCACCACCGTGACCGGTCCAAGGGCGGCGAGTCGCAGGGACCATCCCCGCGTGCGCGGGGAGCACAGTCCGGTCTCGTTCAGCGTGATGACCTGCCCGGGACCATCCCCGCGTGCGCGGGGAGCACAAGGGCAAGGGCCGCCCCAAGCGCGACGACAAGGGACCATCCCCGCGTGCGCGGGGAGCACCTGATCCAGCCCGCGATGAACGCGCTGGTGGAGGGACCATCCCCGCGTGCGCGGGGAGCACCGAGTCCACGTGCCCCACGCTGCGGCCCTGACGGGACCATCCCCGCGTGCGCGGGGAGCACGCCGACCCGGCGAACTGGTGGACGCTGGCGGCGGGACCATCCCCGCGTGCGCGGGGAGCACTTCGCCGCGGCGAGCCCCGCCGTTGAGGTGACGGGACCATCCCCGCGTGCGCGGGGAGCACTAAGGGTGAGCCGGGTGTTGCAGGACCGGCCGGGGACCATCCCCGCGTGCGCGGGGAGCACAGCACATCAAGGACCTGGGCGACGGTATCGAAGGGACCATCCCCGCGTGCGCGGGGAGCACCCGCAGACTCCACGTAGATAGGGCGCATCGTGGGGACCATCCCCGCGTGCGCGGGGAGCACAGGCGCTTCACGAAGGAATGACGGACGGGGCTGGGACCATCCCCGCGTGCGCGGGGAGCACCTTGGGGTAGAGCTTGCGTGGGTCGGCCGGTAGGGACCATCCCCGCGTGCGCGGGGAGCACAGACGGCGTGGTCCGGCCGAGCTCGGCCAGCAGGGACCATCCCCGCGTGCGCGGGGAGCACGATCAACCTCATTGCCAAGGCCCGGATGGTGGGGGACCATCCCCGCGTGCGCGGGGAGCACCATGATCATTGCCTTTCTATGTATTCGGGGACGGGACCATCCCCGCGTGCGCGGGGAGCACTCTTCCTGACCTGCGTATTCATCGGCCAGTGGGCTGAGTTTTGAGCACTTTCACCGAATCGGACATTTGGGACTTCCGCGAGGTGGCTGGTTGGAGCTATGCGGTGGCACGGCATGAGTGTCGCACGTGCGGGAGCGTCGGCGGGTCTTTCCTGGAAGCTGGTGCTGGAGCCGTTCAGGTGAGCCGGTACGTGCGTTTGATGGTGGCGGCTTCTTCTTCGGTGACCTGGGTGGGGGTGCGGGCGAGGAGGGTGCGCAGGTCGTCCAGGATGGCCTGGCCGGCGGTGCGGGCTCGGGTGCTGAAGTGGGTGAGCTGGGCGTCGAACTGCTTGGCGGAGGGCCCGGTCCAGACCTTGCCGGTGTGGAAGGTACGGCAGGGGCGGTCGACGTCGGCGTTGATGTTCTCGATGAGTGGGCTGACGGTGCGGATGGCATGCTGGATCGCTTCGTGGAGCGGGTTGCTCACCATCGTGGGCATCGGTTCAGTCCTTGCTCTCGCCGGCTGAGGCCGTGGCGGCGGGGAGCAATTTGGGCGCGATGAGCTTCATCAGGGCTGCGGTGTCGGCGGCGTTGTCGCGTCCTTTCACGCCGTGGATGAGGTCGACGAGTAGTTCGTCGCGCTGTGTGACGAGGACGGCGATCGCCTTCCCGCTGTTGCCGTCGCCGACGGTGCCGTAGTAGCCGGTGGCACCGGGGACGATGTCGGGCAGGGGCGTCGCTCCTTGGTCGATCTCCTGTTGGACCTCGTCTGTGGAGTCGGCGGGGGCGAGCGAGATCTGGAGCACCTTGGTCTTGTCGCCGGTGGGTCGGTAGACGTAGCAGCCGCCGGTGGTGTCAGTGCCCCATTGCGTCGTGACGGCCTGAATGGTGTCGTTGCGCCGACGTAACTCCGGGCGCTTGGCCGCTATCCAGTTGCCGAGTTCCCGTATCGCGCTCAGCCGCGAGATGTCCAGGTTGAGGCTCAGCAGGAGATGGCGGATGTGGGGCTCGCTCCTGCGCAGTGTGGTCTCGGCCTGGCCGAGGTCGCGCTCGAAGTCGTGCATCAGCTTGGGATCGATGCCCGAGTAGTTCCAGTCGGGCGGCTGCGGGGTCGCCGGCGGGGTTCGCGATGGAGGCGCGGGTGTCAACGGAGGCTCTGGCGTGGATGAGGGCGTGGGTGCCGACTCGGTGCGGGCGGGTGGCTGCGGTTGCGGAGGCTCGGGCGACGGCGCAGGAGTCGGTGACGGCGGGGTCGTCATGTCGGGTCTCCAGCGCGTACGAGGACGTATCGATTGTCCCTTGAACGATCCCTTCCTACATAGGCCGCATAACGCACCAGCATGGCCATCCCCGCCTCAGAGCCGACCAGTCGCCAGAACGTACGCATGAGGCGACCCGCCAGGTTCACCCCCGATGAGAACACGTCCCAAAGCAGAACTGTCCCCTACCTCTACCGCGCTCGCGCGAAGCATGGACAAACCGAGCATGCACACATCAACTTTGGGATCATCCCCGCGTGCGCGGGGAGCACCGCCCACTGGTTCGGCACCAGGGCGAGGCCCTCGGACCATCCCCGCGTGCGCGGGGAGCACATCATGCCCCACGGCGCAAAAGACCTGGCTGAGGGACCATCCCCGCGTGCGCGGGGAGCACGGGTCGAACAACCTCCGCTTGGCGGGGCGGCCGGGACCATCCCCGCGTGCGCGGGGAGCACTGCCTCCCTCCCACGGGGCACAGCGAGCGGCCGGGACCATCCCCGCGTGCGCGGGGAGCACTGCCTCCCTCCCACGGGGCACAGCGAGCGGCCGGGACCATCCCCGCGTGCGCGGGGAGCACGGGTCGGCCGCCGTACGTACGACGTTGCGGACGGGACCATCCCCGCGTGCGCGGGGAGCACACCTCCCGCATGACCTCGGGGAGGCGGTTGAAGGGACCATCCCCGCGTGCGCGGGGAGCACACGCGCTTGACCCGTTTGCGGAGGTCGTCCGTGGGACCATCCCCGCGTGCGCGGGGAGCACCAGCGCCAGGCCGCGCATGTGGGCGCGGTGCGCGGGACCATCCCCGCGTGCGCGGGGAGCACACACACGAGAACGTTCGGGTTCGTTCGGCGTCGGGACCATCCCCGCGTGCGCGGGGAGCACAGCAAGGAGGGCTGGGCCGCAGGTTTCGACCAGGGACCATCCCCGCGTGCGCGGGGAGCACGAGGACCTGACGTCGCCCGACGGCCGCCTCAAGGGACCATCCCCGCGTGCGCGGGGAGCACGGCGATCCGGTCACCATCACCATCGAAGGAGGGGGACCATCCCCGCGTGCGCGGGGAGCACGTCTTCCTGCCGATCCCCGGCAAGGGCTTCCTGGGACCATCCCCGCGTGCGCGGGGAGCACGGGTCGGATCCCAACGCGTGGATCCGCTCCCAGGGACCATCCCCGCGTGCGCGGGGAGCACGTGACCTCGATGTTATGGTCGGAATCAACCCGGGGACCATCCCCGCGTGCGCGGGGAGCACACAGAAACGATCGTCCACGCCATGCCCGTGTCGGGACCATCCCCGCGTGCGCGGGGAGCACACGTTCGACAAGCGGATCGGACAAGCTGGAGCGGGACCATCCCCGCGTGCGCGGGGAGCACAACCGGATCTCGATACCGCTGCTGCTGGAAGGGGGACCATCCCCGCGTGCGCGGGGAGCACGCCATCCGCCCGGCGGGCTCGCGTCTGCAGACGGGACCATCCCCGCGTGCGCGGGGAGCACTGGGACGTGGCAGACCGTCAGGTCTACGTGCAGGGACCATCCCCGCGTGCGCGGGGAGCACAGATCTCCCGTCGCGCTTGACCAGCCCGTGCGGGGACCATCCCCGCGTGCGCGGGGAGCACACGTCGGAGCTGGAAGAGCTGACCGAGCCGCTGGGACCATCCCCGCGTGCGCGGGGAGCACTCTCTCCGACCTGCGCCTTTACCAGTCGGTGAGGCCGTTTTCGAGCACTTTCGTGGATTCGGGCATTCTGGACATGTCAAGTGGCTGAGGGTGGAGAGCGGGTCCACCGTCGGTGGGCAGTACTGGACTGCACACGAGTGTCGCACGGCCTCTGGCTTGCGCACGTATTTGGCACAGGCAGCCGCAAACGATCAGTCACAGCCGGACGCCGCCGGACACACGAAAAAGCCCTCGACCGACGTTTCCGCTGGTCAAGGGCACTTTAGTGCTGGTCGGACGTGGTGCCCCCGGCAGGATTCGAACCTGCGGCACCCGCTTTAGGAGAGCGGTGCTCTATCCCCTGAGCTACGGAGGCGGACTCCAGTAAGCCTAGCGAAAGTCTGGCACTGTGTGCGACGCCGGGGCGGGATCCGTTCGTCGGCGTTGGTTATGGGTGGTCTGAGCTGCGGTAAAGGCATGACAAGTGATCAGAATCGGGGTGTTCGGGGGTGGATAGCTTCTGGGCTGTGACTCGGAGGCGTAGTGCTCAGGCCCGTCGGCGGCCCGTGGTGTTGTTCGGTGCGTTGCTGGCGCCGGCCATCCTCGCGGGTGGTCTGCTGGCGGGGGAGGTGCAGGGGCTCGAGGCGGAAGAGGTGCCGGTGCTGGTGCCGTGGGGTGGGCCGCCGGTCGTCGGTGAGGCTCGGGCTGTGGCGTGGCCGCCGCGGTTGGTGCCGGCGCCGGATGTGCCCGAGCGGAGGTACGAGGGGGTCGTGCGGGTTCGGGTGCGGGAGGCGGTGGCCGTGCCGGTCGTACGGGGGGAGGCGCGGGTGCCGGAGAGGGCGGTCAGGAAGCCTCGGGAAGAGGTCGCCCCCGCTCCCGAGTCCACGGCCGATGGGTGTGCCGGGGAGTGGGTGGACACGTGGTTGTGGGACTTGTGCCGGGATTGGGAGAGTGAGCGGCGCCGGGCCCAGGAGGCATCTAGAGAGGCGCCTCGGGAGGGTGGTACCGGGGGTGAGGAGTCCACGGCGGAAAGGGATTCCTGGATTCCGTTTGTCGGTGTCGCATCTGGGCGCGCGGGCTGAGAGTGCTGTTTCCTTTCCGGTCGGCTGTTCGTGTCTGGTCGGCTGTTCGTGGTCGGGTCGAGTGGGGCGGTGCCTCCGCGCGGGTGAGGGTGGTTCCTCCTCGCATGTGGGGGGGCGGCTCGTCCTCGCGAGTGGGGGCGGTTCGTCCTCGCGGGGGGTGCCTGAGTGTCGGGTCTCAGGGGTGGGGGTTCGTTATCTCCATGCCGGTGGGTCGGTCTTCCTCTCCAGGTCTTCGTCTCGGGTGGGTGGGCCCTTGGTCCTCGGCGGGGGTGGCGGGCAGGGCTTTTGGGGGCGGGGCGGCGTGAGCTGTGCATCCGCGCCTGCTCGGGTCCCCAGGCGGCAGCCGGCGGTGCGCGCGGGCGGGTGGGGCTGTTGGGCTGTTGCTGGTGGGTGAAGGGCCTTGGGCGTCCGTAGCGGGTGGCGACGGAGTGTGGCGGGACTTTCGGGGCTGAGGGGTGTGCAGGCGTCGGTTCCCCGGCGGCATCTGTACGGGCTGTGATGGGAGCGAATGTCACGTGTCTTGTGGTGAAGGTGTGAACCTGTGGGCGCTGGAGGGCGTACCCGATGGTGTGGGGCTTGAGGGTTGCACAAAGGGGGCTATTCGTCTCATAACAGCTCTTCGGAGTTCGGTCCGGGCACTCGAAGGGCTGTAGTAACGTGCGTGCCTGACCCGGGTCACGAGTTTGCAAACGGAGGAGTCGAACGTGCCAGCCCCTCGATCAGCGGGTCTGATCGCGGTTGTCATGGCGGTGGCTTCTCTCCTCACGCCCGGTGGGCAGGCGCCGGCGCGTGCAGACGTACGGGTGCAGCAGGTCCAGCGGCAGAAGCCGGATCCGTCCAGCCTGACGGCGCTGCGGAAGGAAGCCGAGCGGTCGGCTAAGGAGCTCGAAGACGCCACTAGGGCCCTTGAGAAGCGGCGTGCCGAGATCGCGGCCTCCGAGAAGGAGCTCAAGAGCAAGCTGACCGCCCTGCAGAACCTCGAACAGCGGCTCGCCGTGATGCGGCAGCCGGTGTCGCAGATGGCCGAGCTGCTCTACCAGCAGCCGCTGATGGCGGGCGGGATCATTCCGTTCCTGTCCGGCGCCGCCGACGAGAAGACGCTGCGGGCGCTGATGGACGCGAACCAGATCGTCACCGTACGCCAGCACGCCGTCGAGCAGACCAGCGCGCTGTACCGGGAGGCCGAGAAGCTGGCCGCCGAGGCACAGGAGTTGCGCGCCGGCAACCTGCTGGCCGAGGCGCAGCTCGCCGCCGAGGTGGACACGCTGCGGAAGCGCTCCGACAAGATCGTGAAGTCGCTGACCGCGGCGCTGGTGAAGCTGGGCATCAAGGTCGACAAGGTGGGGCGGGCGGCCCTGGGGTGCAACCCGCTCAAAGCGGCCAACGCCGACCACTACCCGAACGGGCTCATCCCCCAGAGCATGCTCTGCCCCCTGCAGCAGAAGGGACACAGTCTCAGGGCGGACGCCACCATCGCGTTCGTCAGCCTGAACGAGGCCTTCAGGAGGCGGTTCGGCAGGCCGCTGTGCGTCACGGACGCGTACCGGAGCCTGGCCGAGCAGCAGGCGGTCTATTACCGGCGGCCCGGGTTCGCCGCCGTGCCCGGGCGGAGCAACCACGGGCTCGGGCTGGCCGTGGACCTGTGCGGCGGGGTGGAGCGGTCGGGCTCGCCGGAGTTCGTGTGGATGGAGAAGAACTCGAAGCGGTACGGGTGGTTCCATCCTTCCTGGGCCTACAGCAGCCCGTTCGAGCCATGGCACTGGGAGTACGATCCGAAGATCGACAAGCTCCTCTGAGGTCAGAGCGCGGGCACTTCAGAACTGCAGAAGGCGCAGCGGGAGGCCGCCCTGGGGATCTCCGACAGGCACTCGGGGCAGTCGCGCGTCGTGGCCTCGATCTTGGCGGCGTTGCGCTCCCTGACGTGCGTGTACGGCTTCACGACCAGGAAGTAGACCACCGCGGAGACGATCAGGAACGACACGACCGCGTTGATGAAGTTGCCGTACATGAAGTTGGACTGGCCGACCGTGAGCTTGAGCGAGGAGAAGTCGGGCAGGCCGCCGAACGCCGCGATCAGCGGCGTGAGCAGGTCGGCCACGAACGACTGCACGATCGAGTTGAACGCCGCTCCGATGATGACCGCCACCGCCAGGTCGATGACGTTTCCCTGCATGAGGAACTTCCTAAATCCAGCCATGGCATCAGATCGTAGTCTGCTGCTTACCCTGAGTGAGTTCTGTCGGTTGGTTCTGAGGGTTTCTGCTGGGGGTTGGTTCGGTGGGTCAGTTCTGCGGGGTGGCTCTCAGGGCGCCGAGGGTGATCGATAGGCGGGCGTGGGCCTGTGCGGTCGCCAGCTCGGCGGCCTGGGCCGGGGTCGTGGCCAGGACCAGGAGGGCGCCGTCTTGCGACGGGCCCGAGCGGGCGGGCCTCGGCACGGTGACCACCGTCGCGTCGGTGGCGATCTCGCGCGCCGGTGCCGCCTGGTCGCTCGCGGCCAGCACCGTGATGGTGGAGCCGGGCGCGAGGAGGGAGGCCGTGGCGGTGTCGGCGATGCGCACCGGAGTGGCCACCATGCCGGGAGGCAGGGGATAGGTGGACAGGAGGCGGACGTCGGTCAGCGGCTCGCCCCTGCGCATGGGGGTCGCCAGGGTCTGGCCTCGGGGGAGTGCGCGGACCGCGCCCGCGGGAGGAGGATCGAGGGCCGCGGGGCGGAAGTCGGCGGGGCTCAGCGGGCCCGGCCGCAGGTCGCGTACGGCCACCAGGACCGTGGGTGCGGCCGGGGCCGGGCGGGTGGCGAGGTAGGCGGTCACGACGGAGACGGCGGCGAGCGCCGCCGCGATGAGGCGGCGGCGACGGCCGTAGCGGGACAGCCAGGACCCGATCACGGCAGCTCGAAGGGGAGCTTGATGCCGTCGAGCGCATTGGGGCAGGGGCACGTGCGCTCTTCCGGCAGCGCCTCGACGGCCTGCGCGATCAGCGTGCGCATGCGCTGGACGTTCTGCGCGAAGAACCTCAGCACCTCGTCGTGGGTGACGCCCTCGCCCGCCTCTACGCCGGCGTCGTGGTCGGTCACCAGGGAGACCGAGGTGTAGCAGAGCGCCAGCTCGCGGGCCAGGATGGCCTCGGGGAAGCCGGTCATGCCGACGATGGACCAGCCGTTCGCGGAGAACCACTGGGACTCGGCGCGCGTCGAGAAGCGCGGGCCCTCGATCACGACGAGCGTGCCGCCGTCAACGGTCTCCCAGCCTGCCGAACGCGCGGTCTGCACGGCCACGGCCCGGCCGGACGGGCAGTAGGGGTCGGCGAACGAGACGTGGACCGCGCCGTCGGCGTCGTAATAGGTCTGGGGACGGCCGGAGGTGCGGTCGACGAGCTGGTCGGGGACGACGAGGGTGCCGGGGCCGTACTCGGCTTTGAGCGAGCCCACGGCGCTGGGGGCCAGCACCTGCCGGACGCCGAGCGAGCGCAGCGCCCAGAGGTTGGCGCGGTAGGGGATGCGGTGCGGCGGGAAGCGGTGGTCCCGCCCGTGCCGGGGGATGAACGCGACGCTGCGGGAGCCGATGCGTCCGACGGTGACGACGTCGCTCGGAGGGCCGTAGGGGGTGGTGAGCTCGACCTCCTCCGCGTCGTCGAGGAGGGAGTAGAAGCCGGAACCGCCGATGACGCCGATGTCTGCGCGAGTGACCATGGCCGAGAGAGTAGCCGGAGTGTTGAGGGGCGCGTTCGACTGGAACGGGTTCTGTGGATGGGCGGGCTGGTGTGGCGGTGGGCTGTGGACGACCCTGCCCGTGCAGGGCATGCCGGGCGTTGGTCAGTCGTTCCTGTGCGGGGCACGCTGGGCTGTGCTCAGTCGTCCCTTATCGTCGCCTGCGCGCGGATTCGGCTGTGGCGGGCAAGCCGGTGCGCGGGAGGGGTGGGTGGTGCTGTGCGCGGGTGGGGTTGGGGTGGGTGGTGCTGGTGCGCGGGTGGGGTCGAGGTAGGCAGCGCTGGTACGCGGGTGAGGCGGCGGCGGTTCTGCCCCAGGATGCGACCGTTGCGGGACGAGCCGCCCACGTCCTGCGGGCGCGAGCGACCGACGCCTCGGCCAACGTACGAAAAAGGGGAAGGCGGGGGGCGCGAAACGACGGATCAGCTGACCTGCGCTCAGCCGGGGAAAGGGGGCGCGGCGGGTCAGCTGATCTGGAACTAGTTGGAAGCGGCGGCGGGAGCGGGCGTGCTCGAAGAAGACGAGCCGGAGTCGGACGACGACTTGCTCTCCCCGGACTTCGACGAGGAAGAGGAGGAAGAAGAAGAGGACGACGTCGACGAGGTCGAGGACGACGAGCGGTTGTCGGTCCGGTAGAAGCCCGAGCCCTTGAACACGATGCCGACCGCGGAGAAGACCTTACGGAGCTTCCCCTGGCAGCTCGGGCAGACCGTCAACGCATCGTCAGTGAACTTCTGGACCACCTCGAGCTGCTCACCGCAGTCGTTGCAGGCGTACTGATAAGTCGGCACGCGCTCCTCCTTACAAGCTTTGGCACTCGAGCGATGCGACTGCTAATGGTAACCGATAGGTCCAAACACCTATTCCAGCCCCTGCTCGCCGTACCAGCCGGCCAGCTTGCCCCTGCGGTGTACGGCGCGCAGGCGGCGTTCGGCCTGGTCGCGGCAGGCGACGGTGGTGACGATGAGGAGCTGGTCGCCGGTGTGGATGCGGGTGGAGGGCGCGGGGACGAACGATCGGCCGTCCCGTACGACGAGGGTGACGGCGGCGCCGGCCGGCAGCCGCAGCTCGAAGATCTCGACCCCGTGCAGGCGCGACCCTTCGGGCACCGTGACCTGCATCAGGTGGGCGTGCAGCTCCTCAAGCGGAGCGGACTCGACGGACAGGTCCTGCGCCTCGGCGGGGGCGCTCACCCCGAGCAGCTTGGCCGCGTACGGCAGCGTCGGCCCCTGGAGCAGCGTGAACACGATGACGATCACGAAGACCTGGTTGAAGACGTCCTTGGAGCCCTCGATGCCGGCCGCCCAGGGGATGGTGGCGAGCACGATCGGGACCGCGCCGCGCAGCCCCGCCCACGACAGGAACGCCTGCTCGCGCCAGCTCACCCGGTCCACGTGCAGCACCTGGGCGAGCAGCGAGGCGGCGACGACCGAGACCGGGCGGGCGATCAGCACGAGTGCGGTGCCGATGATCAGACCGGGGACGATGGCCGACGGCAGCTCCTCGACGTCGGCCAGCATGCCGAGCATGACGAACAGCCCGATCTGCGCGAGCCACGCGGCGCCCTCCGCGAAGCTCCTGGTCGCGCCCCGGTGGGGGAGTCGCGAGTTGCCGAGGATGAGGCCGGCGAGGTAGACGGCGAGGAAGCCGGAGCCCTGGAGGAGGGCGGCGCCGCCGTACGAGATGAAGGTGAGCGCGAGGACGGCGATGGGGTAGAGGCCGGAGGCGGGCAGGGCGACGTGGCGCAGCGCGTACGCGCCGGCAGGGCCGACGGCGAGACCTACGGCGGCACCGATGACGAGCTGGAGCGCGGTGTTCCAGAGGAACGTGCCGACCGTGGCCGAGGCATGCGTCCCGCTGGTGAGCAGCACGACCGCGATGACCGTCGGGGCGTCGTTGAACCCCGACTCGGCCTCCAGCGCGCCGGCCAGGCGCGGCGGCAGCGGCAGCCGGCGCAGCACGGAGAAGACGGCGGCGGCGTCGGTGGAGGCCAGGATCGCGCCGATGATCAGCGCGGTCCGTACGTCGATGCCGAGCGGCCCGTAGACGGCGAACGCGAGCACGACGATGCTCACCGCCACGCCCACGGTGGCCAGCACCATGGCCAGGGGTACGGAACGCCGCACGCGCGACCAGTTCGTGGTGAGCCCGCCTTCGGCGAGGATCACGGCCAGCGCCCACAGCCCGATCTGCTGGGCCACCTGGGGGTTGTCGAAGGTGAAGCCGGACGACCCCAGGACCATCCCGAAGCCGAGGAAGACCAGGAGGCTGGGCAGGCCGGTGCGGTGCACCAGGCGTACGGAGGCGATGGCCGCGATGACGATCAGGGCGCCGAGAAGGAGGGAGAGGTTGAGCGTCATCCGGCCCCCTTCCCGGCCCCGCCGTCACATCAGCCTAGTGATGCCCGAAGGAGTGGCCGCATAGCGGACGCGCTGGTCATGGGGTTCGTGCGGGACGCCGTCGATGAGCTCGCCGTCGTGCAGCAGCGCCACGGTGGGGACGTTGGGGCCGACGCGAGCGAGCGCCCGGTCGTACGAGCCGCCGCCCCTCCCCAGGCGCACGCCGGTGACGCGATCGACGGCGAGTGCGGGCACGATGACGAGGGCGGCGGTGCGGATGGCGTCAACGCCGCGCCGGGTGTCGACCGGCTCCATGATCCCGTAGCGGCCGGGTGCGAGCGTGTCGGGCCCGTCGTACACCGCCCAGTCGAGATCGTTGTCGTCGCGCAGCACCGGCAGGATGACGGTGGCCCCGTGTTTCCAGAGAGCGAACACCAGCCCGTGCGTCTCCGGCTCCGACCCCGCCGACCAGTAGCAGGCCACCAGGCCGGCCATCTGCACCCACGGCTGCTCGAGCAGCGTTTCGCGGACCTTGATGGCGTTTGCGCGTACTTGTTCGGGGGAGAGAGCCGTACGCGCCGCGTTCAGCTCGCGACGGAGGTTCAACTTGTCCACAGATCCCTCCACTAGGGTCTAATCATGGCTGACTTCGACCCTGTGACGAAAGCCGTCGTGCCCGCCGCGGGTCTGGGCACCCGGTTCCTTCCGGCGACCAAGGCGACACCCAAAGAGATGCTGCCCATCGTCGACAAGCCCGCGATCCAGTATGTCGTCGAGGAGGCGGCCTCCGCCGGTCTGCTCGACGTCCTCATGGTCACGGGCAAGAACAAGCGCTCGATCGAGGACCACTTCGACCGGGCGTTCGAGCTGGAGGAGGCGCTCGAAGCCAAGGGCGACGAGCACCGGCTGTCCCAGGTTCGCGAGCCGGCCTCGCTGGCGACCCTGCACTACGTACGCCAGGGCGAGCCCCGCGGGCTCGGACACGCCGTGCTGTGCGCCAAGCACCACGTGGGCGACCACCCGTTCGCCTGCCTGCTCGGCGACGACCTCATCGACCGCCGCGACAACCTGCTGAGCCGCATGATCGAGGTGCGCGACACGTACGGCGGGAGCGTGATCGCGCTGATGGAGGTGCCCAGGGAGTCGGTCTCCCTGTACGGCGTGGCGACCATCGAGCCGACCGACGAGGAGGACGTCGTCCGCGTCACCGATCTCGTCGAGAAGCCGCCGGCCGACGAGGCGCCGTCCAACTGGGCCATCATCGGCCGCTACGTGATCGACCCGACGGTCTTCGAGGTGCTGGAGAACACCCCGCCGGGGCGCGGTGGCGAGATCCAGCTCACCGACGCGCTGCGCACGCTCGCCCAGCGCGGCTCCGACGAGGGCGGTCCCGTGCACGGCGTGCTGTTCAGGGGCCGCCGCTACGACACGGGTGACAAGCTCGACTATCTGCGGACGGTGGTGAAGTTCGCGGCGGACCGGGATGATCTGGCGCCGGAGTTCGTGCCGTGGCTGCGGGAGTTCCTGAATGAAATCAGTTGACGCGCATCTGGCCGAGATCCTGGCCACTGTACGTCCGCTGGCCCCCCTTGAGCTCGATCTGGAGCAGACGCTCGGCACCACGCTGGCCGAGGACGTCACCTCGCCGGTGCCGCTGCCCCCGTTCGACAACTCGGCCATGGACGGCTACGCGGTGCGCGCCGAGGACGTCGCGAACGCCCCGGTGACGCTGCCGGTGATCGACGACGTGGCGGCGGGCTCGCTGGAGCTGCGGGCGGTGGGGCCCGGCCACAGCGTGCGCATCATGACCGGCGCTCCCATGCCCGCAGGCGCCGACGCGGTGGTGCCGGTGGAGTGGACCGACGGCGGGAAGGTCAACGTCCGCATCGACAGGGCCGCCGAGGCCGGCAACGCGGTGCGCCGCGCCGGCGAGGACGTCCAGGCCGGAGAGGTCGTGCTCAAGGCAGGCACCGTGATCGGGCCCGCCCAGCTCGGCATCATCGCCGGGGTCGGACGCCGCCGCGTACGCGTGCGCCCGCGGCCGCGCGTCGTCGTCATCTCGACGGGCGCGGAGCTGGTCGAGCCGGGTAACCCGCTGTCGCCCGGGCAGATCTGGGACTCCAACAGCTACACCCTCACCGCCGCCGTACGCGAGGCCGGAGCCGACGGGTTCCGCGCCGGGTCCGTCGGGGACGATCCCGGCGTCCTGCTCGACAAGCTCGACACCCATCTCGTACGCGCCGACGCGATCATCACCAGCGGCGGGGTGTCGATGGGCGCCTACGAGCCTGTGAAGGAGGCGCTGTCGCCGCTGGGCACGGTCCGCTTCGAGAAGGTGGCCATGCAGCCCGGCATGCCCCAGGGCTTCGGCGTGCTGGGGGACGACCAGGTGCCGATCTTCGCACTGCCGGGCAACCCGGTGTCGTCGTTCGTGTCGTTCATGCTGTTCGTCAAGCCGGCGCTGGACAAGATGCGCGGGCTGCCCGGCGGCATGCCGCCCACCGTGACCGCGCGCACCTCGGGGCCGCTGCGCTCGCCGTCCGGGCGGCGGTCGTTCCTGCGCGGGGTGCTGGCCGGCGACGGCACGGTGGCGCCCGCTCACGGGCAGGGCTCGCACCAGCTCGCCGCGCTGGCCTCGGCCAACGCGCTGATCGTGGTACCGGAGGACGTGACCGAGGTCGAGGCGGGAGCCTCGGTGGAGGTGATCAGGCTGTGAGCGAGCTGACGCACATCGACGAGACGGGCGCCGCGCGCATGGTCGACGTGTCGGCCAAGGACGTCTCTGCCCGGTCGGCCGTGGCCACCGGGCGGGTGCTGCTGTCGGCCGAGACGGTGGCGCTGCTGCGGTCGGGCGAGGTGCCCAAGGGCGACGCGCTGGGGGTGGCCAGGATCGCCGGGATCATGGGCGCGAAGCGTACGCCCGATCTGATCCCGCTGTGCCATCCCATCGCGCTGCACGGCGTGAAGGTGGAGCTCGACGTCCAGGACTGGGGCGTGGGCATCACGTGCCGGGTGAAGACCGCCGACCGCACCGGGGTGGAGATGGAGGCGCTGACCGCGGTGTCCGTGGCGGCGCTTGCGCTCATCGACATGGTCAAGGCGGTCGATCCCGGTGCGGTGATCACCGACGTGCGGGTGGAGGAGAAGCTCGGCGGGAAGACCGGGCGGTGGACGCGGGACGGTTCATGATGCGGGCCTTGGTGATCACGGTTTCGAATCGGGCGTCCGCCGGAATTTATGCCGATAAATCCGGACCTTTGCTGGTCGAGTTGCTGCGCGAGCAGGCCGGTTGTGACGAGGTCGAGGGGCCTGTGGTGGTGCCCGACGGCGAGCCGGTCGAGGCTGCGCTCCGTGACGGGGTCGCGGGCGGATATGACGTCATCGTGACCACCGGCGGCACCGGGTTGACGCCGACGGATCTCACCCCGGAGATGACCGCTCGTGTCATTTCTCGGGAAATTCCCGGCATAGCGGAGGCAATACGGCTGGCTAATCGCGACAAGGTGCCCACCGCGATCCTGTCCCGTGGTTTGGCCGGTCAGGCTGGGCAAACCTTGATCGTAAATTTGCCCGGATCCTCCGGTGGCGTACGGGATGGCGTCGCCGTACTCGCCCCCATTCTCCGCCATGCGGTGGACCAGATCCGAGGCGGAGATCACCCGCGTTGACGGGGATTCGGCCCCTCACCCCGTGGCGACATCGTGCCCGATAGGGGGATGATGAGAGTTGTGGATCGACTTCGTGGCTGGCCGGCGACACTCAACGAAGGTCCGGTAGGCCTCCGGCCGCTACGGTTGGGCGACGTACGCGTGTGGCGTGAGACGCGCGTGCGCAACGCCGACTGGCTGCGTCCGTGGGAGCCGAGCAATCCCGAGACGCCCCTGTTCAGGACCGGTCTCGGGCCCTACATCTCCATGGTCGGCACCCTGCGTCGCGAGGCTCGTCAGGGGCTGGCGCTGCCGTGGGTGATGACGTACAACGGGCGGTTTGCCGGACAGCTCACCGTTGGTGCAATTGTGTGGGGATCTGCCCGTTCTGCGCAGGTCGGCTACTGGATCGACGGGGCGCTGGCCGGCCGCGGCATCACCCCCACCGCGCTCGCCATGGCCGTTGACCATTGCTTTTTCACCACCGGATTGCATCGGCTGGAAGCGAACATCCGTCCCGAGAATCACGCCAGCCGTAGGGTGGTTGAGAAGCTCGGATTCAGGGAAGAAGGCATTCGGCGGCGCCAACTCCACATCGACGGAGCCTGGCGCGACC
Organism: Nonomuraea fastidiosa; assembly: GCF_042751225.1. Lineage (NCBI taxonomy): Bacteria > Bacillati > Actinomycetota > Actinomycetes > Streptosporangiales > Streptosporangiaceae > Nonomuraea > Nonomuraea fastidiosa. Next base: position 2,171,689 of record NZ_CP170570.1, on the reverse strand, counting down.
ACATTTGCTACGCGCTGACCGTCGAGGACGTTCCCGGCGGGCTGCTCGTGCAATGGCGTCGCGCGCGTGAGTCAGCGGCTCACGGGGGGTCCTCCGTCGAAGAGGTTTGACGATCTCGCGACACACCGCACCGAATGCTCGTCAATCAGTGACACGCGGTCTTACGGTGCGTGACGTGAGCACATTCAAGGCGCGACGAGCACGACCGCGTCTTTGTGCTGCCCGGAGGTGGTCGTGAGCCCCGTCCTCCTCTATCTGGCCATCGTCGTCATGTGGCTCTGCGTCCTCATTCCGATGTGGCTGCGCAGAGACAAGGCGAACCTCCAGGAGCTCGCCGAGCTCGAAGAGTATTACACCGGCGAGCACCAGCTGCCCGATCTCGACAACCTCGCGCCGTCCGACCACGACGAGGACGACGGCGCACCGCCCGTCGAGATCGAGAAGGTCGACGTCCGGCAGTTCCGGCTCCGGCGGCGCGCCATCATCGTGGCCCGCCGGCGGCGCCTGCTCTTCTTCACCACGCTGCTGGTGCTGGCCTCCATCGTGACGGCCGCCGTCAAGGTGATCCCGTGGTGGGGGGTGGCGCCGTCCGTCGTCATCATGCTGACGTACATCGTGTTCCTGCGCATTGCGGTGAAGGTCGACATGGAACGCCGCGAACGCGCCCGTCAGGCGCGCGCCGAGCGCCAGCGGCGGCTGCGCGAGCAGCGCCGCGCCGCCGCCGAAGCGGAGGCCGAGGTCATCGACTTCACCCCGGTGCATGAGGACGTCCTCTTCGATCAGTACGCCCAGCCGCCGAAGAGAGCGGTGGGCGACTGAAAAGGATGGCGCGAGGACCCTCTGGGGTTTGGTAATCTAGTCGAGTCCTTGGGGATGTAGCGCAGTCCGGTAGCGCACTTCGTTCGCATCGAAGGGGTCAGGGGTTCAAATCCCCTCATCTCCACAAGGCCAGAGGCCGCTTCCGAGAGATCGGAAGCGGCCTTCTGCGTTCCTGGGTGACTACCTGAGTGTCTATGTGTCCTGCCGGCGGTCGCCTGCCGCCTTCGTCCTGAAGTTCACGGTGGGGCTTGAGAGCAGCCGCGCAGCGCCTCGGCATGGCCAGGGTACGGCGGGACTTCTTGGTCTTGGTGTCGCCTCCTTCTCGGACGGTGCGCCAGACCATGATGGACGGCGGTGTGCTGTCCGGGTTGACGTGCGACCAGGTGAGCGCCCGTAGTTCCTCCGTGTGAATTGACCACCAAGCCGAAAGGGACATAGATGGCGGTATTGCGGGAGATCGTGTTCCACTGTGAGCGGCCGTCTGCGCTGGCCCGCTTCTGGGCACAAGCGCTGGACGGATACGAGGTACGACCCTACGACGAGGCGGAGATCGAACGGCTCGCCAGCCTGGGCCGAACACCCGAGACCGATCCCAACGTGGCCGTGGACGGCCCTGGGCCGATTCTGTTCTTCAGCGAAGTCCCTGAGACTGGAAACCCCGGCAACCGCATCCACCTCGATCTCATCGCCGCCGACCGGTCGGCTGAAGTCGAACGGCTGATCACGCACGGCGCATCGATGGTGCGCGAGTTCGACTCCTGGACGATCATGAGAGACCCGGAGGGCAACGAACTCTGCGTCGCTGACCCACGCTGAGGTCACAAGCCGGAACGGCCAGAGGAAAGCGATCATCCCTCGGGCGGGAAGCGATCTTCAAGGCTTACCTCCCGTACCTGGTCAGACCAACTCGTGAACACCCCACCCAGGCCGAAGGTCGCTTCCGAGAGGTCGGGAGCGGCCTTCGGCGTTGCCGGGTGACCGACTGAGCGACCATCGGCTCAGGTGCGACGATGATCACCATGTCGAAGCTCGAGTGCTCCTACGGGGCACCGGAGCGCGGGTGGTCTGTGGTCAGCATCGGCATTGAACCGGATCGTGCCCAATCCCGTCGTCCCGTGGGGTCGTTCCCACACCGAACGTCACGCACGTGCGTTACACCGTCAACGGGCGTGCGCCGCTCGTACTCGACGACCGGGGAAGCGGCGGACGGGCGCCGGCGCGGCAGAACGCTGCGGGGTGACCGCGGCGGCGTGCAGGCGGTGCCGCTGTGCTGCCGGGCGCGGAGGACGTCTCCCGGTGGAGCGCCGCCCGCGATGTTCCGGTCAGGTGAGCCGGCGCGCGGCCTGGGCGACGGTGTCCACGGTCTCGGGGGTCCAGGGTCCGGTGGTGAGGACGACGACGTGGTCGATGCCGAGCGGGGTGAAGGCCGCGCAGCGGTCCGCGAAGGCGGCGGCGCTCTCGCCCGGCTGGAGCCGGGTCGCCATGATCTTCTCGATCTCCTCGTACGGCCGCCCTATCCCTTCGCACAGCCCTCGCAGCACCGCCAGTTTGCGGCGCGTGGTCTCGCCGCCGTCGGGGATGTCGAAGACGTTGCAGGCGTCGGCGTAGCGGGCGACCAGCGGCAGCGTACGCTTCTCGCCGGTGCCGCCGATGAGGATCGGCGGATGCGGACGGGAGACCGGCAGGGGGCTGCAGACCGGGGCGTCCAGGGCGTAGTGCTTCCCACGGTAGGGCCGGGTGTCGCCCGTCCACAGCCGCAGCGCGATCTGCAGCGTCTCCTCCAGCCGGTCGAACCGCTCGGGCAGCGGCGGCAACGGCAGGCCCATCGCGGTCGCCTCGTCGGCCTGGTAACCGGCGCCGATGCCGAACAGGGCCCGCCCGCCGGAGATCACGTCGAGCGTGGTGACGGCCTTGACCAGCAGTGCGGGCGGGCGGAACGTGGCCGCGCTGACCAGCGTGCCCAGGCGGATGCGCGAGGTGCGCGCGGCGAGGTAGCCGAGGGTGGTCCAGGACTCCAGCATCTCGGTCTCGTGCGGGCGGGCGCCGTACGGGTCGGTCTGCAGCACGTGGTCGGCGACCCAGAGCGCGTCCAGGCCGCCCGCGTCGGCGGCCTCTGCGATCTCGCCCAGCCGTTCGGCCATGGTGCCGTCGCGCCAGGAGAAGTTGGTCACGCTGATGCTCGTCTTCACTCTCCGGGTTCCTCTCCGATCATGCGCTGAGACCTCGGCGGAGCAGGGCGTAGCCGCTTCGGGTACGGGCGGCGACGCGGTCCGCGAGCGCCTGCCCGGTGGCGCCGGCGAGCACCTGTTCCCGGGTGTAGGCGACGAGGGACTTGTGGACGCCGAGGATCAGGTGAGCCGCCGTCGCCGCGTGCTCGCCCAGCGCGGTGGTGCGCGCGATCACCTCGGCGAGTGCGGTCGCGGCGTGGTCGTAGGAGGCTCGCTCGCGCGCGAGCAGCGCGGGGCTGGCGGCGATCATGCGGCTGATCCCGGCCAGCCGCTCATCGCCCTCGGCCGACAGCGACGTGGGCTCCTGGTCCAGCAGGAACGCTTCGGTGGCGTCCACGACTCCTTGCCCGTCCGGCCGGTGCTCGATGGCAGCGATCAGGCGGGTCCAGAACCGGTCGAGCCGCTCGAAGACCAGGTCTTCCTTCGTACGGAAGTAGTTGAACACGGTCGCGTCGGACACCCCCGCCGCGCGCGCGACCTCGGCGACCGTGACCTCGTCGAACCCGCGGGCCAGGAACAGCTCAAGGGCCGCGTCGGCGATCGCGGCACGGGTGCGCTGCTTCTTCAGCTCGCGGAGCCCGCTCACGCCGTGGCCAGGGGGCTCGCGTGCAGCTCGGCCTTATCGACGCGGGCCTGCGCCGCGCGCACGTCGTCCATGGCTAACCTCCTCAAGCCTGGGGCACTCAAGCTTAGAGTAACTCTAAATTTAGAGACGCCGTAAGATTGGTCTCATGGTCTGGACCGCTCCTCCTGTCACCCGTGCCGACGAGCCCTTCGTCGCCGGCGAGCGCGCGATGCTGGAAGGGTTCCTCGACTGGCATCGCGGCACGCTGCTGCACAAGTGCGCCGGGCTCACCGCGGAGCAGCTTGCCGAGCGGGCGCTGCCGCCGTCCAAGCTGTCCCTGCTCGGCCTCGTACGCCACCTCACCGACGTCGAGCGCACCTGGTTCCGCCGCCGCTTCGCGGGCGAGCCGATACCCAGCCTCTACAGCAGCCCCGAGAAGCCGGACGCGGCCTTCGACGAGGCCGATCCCGCGCGTGCGGAGGAGGACCTGGCCGCGCTGGTCGCCGAGCAGGAGGCCGCGCGCAAGGCCGTCGCGGGACTCTCGCTGGATGCGATCTTCGACAGCCCGCGCTGGGGGCCGATGTGCCTGCGCTGGGCGTACGTCCACATGAACGGCGAGTACGCCCGCCACAACGGTCACGCCGACATGCTGCGCGAGCACATCGACGGCAGCACCGGGACATAGCGGTCATCCGGCGCCCGAGGCGACCCGGCAGCTCGCGAGCCGCGCGCGGCGGCGGGTCAGGGGCAGGGGCGCCGCCGCCGCGCCGGTCACCGTCCAGGGGTCGGAGCCGGTCGCCAAGGGCGCGATGGCGGCGATGCGGCGGGCCTGGTTCACCGGCGTCGCGCTCATCGGCGGCCAGGCCGGGCTGGTCATGGCTCCTCAGGGGCGGCTGCGGGTGGCCGCTCACGTTCGCGATCGAGGACGGTCTCATCACGGGCATCGACGTCATCGCCGAGCCCGATCGGCTGGGAGGGCTCGACGTGATCGGCGTGCCGGCCGGGATCGGTCTGGTGGTGTACTTCATCGGGGCCGTGATGACCGTGCTGCGGGCCCGGTCGCACAAGACCGTGATCTTCCCGGTCCTCTACCTCGTCCCCGCCGCCGCGACGCTCGTCGTCTAACCGCCGAGATCGACCGGCAGGTCTCCCGCGTACGGCGACAGGTCGACCGCTGGCCCCAGCACGTACGGCAGCAGCACGCCCAGCCCCAGCCCGGCCACGGCGGTGACGAGCACCACGGGCAGGACCTCCAGCACGGTCAGCCGCCGCGCCTGCCGGTCCGACAGCCCCAGCGTGCGCAGGAACGACACCGCCCTGGCCCGCTCCGGCGCGCCGACGAGCAGCGCCAGGACGACGGCGATCAGCACGTACGCCGCCAGCGCGGCCGTCACCACCACGAACGACCGGCGGACCGCGCTCGTCAGCGGATCGTCCCTGATGGCGGCCAGCTCCGAGTCCTGGGACGTGACGGTGCCCGAAGGGACCAGGCGGGCCAGCTCGGACAGAGCGGCGTTCCCGTCGATGAGCAGCGTGTTCACGGCGGGACGGAGCTGCACGCCGATGGGCACGACCAGGGAACGGCCCTCGTCGAAGAAGCCGGGCACGGACTCGACGACGCCGCGCACGGGCAGCTTCAGCCGGGACTGCCAGCCGATCTCCAGCGTGTCCCGGCCCCGGAGGGCCGGTGAGACGAGCACCCCGTCGGTCAGGGCGGGCAGTCCGACCGGGGCGTCGTGCAGGATGCGCCGCCACTGGGCGACGTCCACGGCGATGGCCTGGGCACGCTCGCCGCCGTACCCGATCTGCACCTCGCCGGTCTGCGCGAGCACCACCTCACGCACCCCTGGGGTTGTACGGACGCGCTCGATCGCGTCCTGGGGGATCTCGATGTCAGAGGTGATCTTGATGGGTGCGCCGGTGCGCTGCCAGGACGCCAGCCACTGCGTACGGGCGACATCGTCGGAGACCACCGCCGCGAACACCGACACCCCCAGCGCGGGCAGCAGGATCAGCACCGGCAGCACCCCGGCGGGACGCGCCCTCGCCGCCCTGGTCAGCCCCAGGAACGGCACCGCCGCCCGGCTCCGCGCGACCAACCGGACGGCCAGCCGCAGCGGATACGGGTAGCAGCGCAGCAGGACCAGCGCCACCGCCACCGTCAGCGCGACCGGCATCACCAGCAGGAACGGATCCTGCCCCGTGGCCTCGCCCAGCCCGCGGGCCCGCAGCAGGTACGCCCCCGCCAGCGCCAGCACCACGACCAGCACCTCCAGCGTCACGCGCCGGGCGGTCGGGCGGGCGGCGACCAGGTCGTCACGCCGTTCGCGCAGCGGCAGGCGGTGTACGAACGCCGGGCGCAGTGCGGCGTACCCGATGGCCGCGAGCACCACGAGCGGCGGCCCGGCGTGCACGATCGGCGGCACGGGGCCCGGCACGAGGAAGGACAGCGCGTACCCGGCCGCGGCGGCGGGCACCACCGCGATCCCCGTCAGCGCGGCGGGCACGGCGACCACCTGCCGCAGCGCGCCGCCTCGCGCCCGCACCAGCGCCAGCGTGCCTTCGAGCCGCTCGGCCAGGAGGTGGACGGCCAGCACGATCACGCCCGCCGCGACCGCGAGGAGGCCGCCGAGCACCAGGTACATCACGGTCTGCGCGGTGGACAGCGCGGCGAGGAAGTCGCGCAGCAGCTTGGGCAGGCCGGTCTGGAGATGGACCAGCCCATTCGACCGCAGGCCCACGGCGCGGCCGAAGCCGGCGACCGCCGTCCGCATGTCGGTCACGGCCGACGCGGCGGCGGCCTCCGCGTTCACCGGCAGGACCCAGCGGTAGGTCAGGAAGCGTCCATCGCCGCTCAGCGCGCTCAGCCCGGCGTCGGAGATCAGCGCGGTGACGTGCTTCTCCAGCGGGCGCAGGCTCCGTACGCGCAGGACGTCCACATTGTGCGACCAGTAGCGGTCGCCGGGGTCCCTGGCGCGGAAGACGCCGACGATCTTCGCGGCGGCGCAGTCGCTCTCACCGATGACCTTCGTCTGGCCCAGTCGCAGGTCCATCTCCTTCAGGGCCTCCTCGACGACCCCCACCTCGAACACGGGGATCGTGCGGCCCTCGTACCGCATCGCCGACGGCGCGCCGGGCGGCCGCCCCGCGACCCAGGTCACGCGCCGGTCGGCGTCGGAGAGCCAGCCCAGGTTCAGGTAGGCGTGGCCGCTCGTGCCGGTGATCGGCGTGAGGTGCGTCTTGGCGCTCATGTGGCCGCCGGACACCAGCCGGCGCAGCGGCGCGGGCAGGGCCTCGCGCCAGAGGCGGTCGCGGGCGGCGAACTCGCGGCGTTCGTGCAGGTCGTGCTCGCGGGCCCGGACCTCCTGGGCCACTGTCAGGTCGGCCAGCTCGGCGGGCGCGGCGGTCAGCTTGCGGTGCAGCGCCTCGTCGTACGACGCCTGCAAGGCCCTGGGCAGGCCCGCGACGAGCAGGCACGCGCTGGACGTCAGCACGAGGAGCACGATCATCATGGCTCTGTGCTCCCGCGCGAGTAACCAGATCCGCACCGCTCCTCCCGACGGCCGAGCCGTTGATCGCCATTCTCGTCCAGGGATGTCGAGAACGCCCGGACCGCTCCGACCTTTCCATGACTCATACCGAACGCCAAGGAGCGGACTTCGGCCACTTCCACCTGACCGGCAAGGACGCCTACGACAAGGCCATCGACGGCCCGCCCGAGTTCATCGACCCGCCCCACCTGGAGGTGGTGCGCGTGGTCGAGCAGGGCGACGTCGTCATGACGGAGCTCAGGGGGACGGTGCGGCGCGCGTCGGGCGGCGAGATGCGCATGTCGAACGCGGAGGTGTTCGTCATGCGAGACGGCAAGATCGCCGAACGCCGCGCCTGGGTCATCGAACTGGAGGAGAACGACTACCGCCGAGGAGCGCCGGAACACGGCCGACCCAGGGCCGGGGCCGGGCCCGCCACCCGGCCCCTACGCGGGCAGACGCACCGGGGCCGTCAGTCTTCTGGGAACGCGTACCACTCGGCGGTCTCGGCGGTGAGGGAGTCGGCGTCGGCAGGGCGAAGGCCCGCTCCCGCGTAGCAGTAGGGCACCGGTGCGCCCTGGTAGAGGTAGGTCGCGAGGATCTCCTCGGCCGAGGATTCCGGCTCGACATAGCCGCCGCCTGGATGTGTGTCCCAGGCGACGACGCTGCCGTCGCGGGCCACGGCACCCTGGTCGCCGCTCTTGGGGTTGGCGAACATGGCGTAGCAGACGGTGCCGGCCGACAGGCGCTCGATGACGTCCGGGTCGGAGGCGTGGTAGCCCCACGGCTGGACGACGACGCAGCCGCCCGGCACGTCGGAGAGGCGGACGAGGTATTCGTACTCCTCGGCCCAGGGGTCTTCCCAGACCTCCTCCAGGTCGATGTCGGCCGGCTCGAGGCCCAGGCGCCGGACCGCCTCAGCGGCGGTGATGCCGCCCACGCAGGCGATGCTGGCTCCGTCGTCGAGCTGCGGCTCCAGCGTGTCGAGGAGCCACCGCGCCTCCGCGATGGCGGCGGTCTCGGCGGGGGTCAGTGAGAGGCCTGTCGGCCCGAACAGGTCAGGGGTGCGGGTGATCAGGGCGAGCCGCGCGGGGGACCAGCCGTTCATCATCGGACGTAACGGGTCCGCCCCCGCGGCGACGAGGGCGCGGGCGTTGTCGGGGCGGTCGTGGAAGACGGCCGTCCATAACGCGGTGCGGCCTTCGTGTTCGGCGTCGACGTCGCCGACGCGCCGGGCCAGCTCGGCGACCACTTCGGGCGAACCGTCCTCGGCCGCCATGTGAAGGGGACGTTCGAAGGAGAACACTCCCTGCTCCGGATCGGCGCCCGCGTCGAGACGGGATCGGACGAGGGCGAGGTCCTGCCAGTCGACGCCGTGCCAGCCTGGTCCGTGGGCGGTGGTCATGAGCGCTCCTTGAGAGGTGTACGGGGTCTGTCGGAGGCCGATCATGGCGTACGGGACCGACAAAATGGCCCGCCCTCGAGGTGTGGCCGTGGTCTTCTTCCTGGGCATCCGCCCCCGCGTGACCTCCCTGGCCGCACTCGGCGTCCTGCTCCTCGCCTGAGACGGCTGAGGGTGGCACCGGTACGCGCCGGTGCCACCCGTTAGAGAGTCATGCCACCCGTTAGAGAGTCAGCGGACGTAGATGTCGGGGCGGGGCGGGGTGGGCATGCGGTCGCCGAGGAAGAAGCCGGTGTGCGGAGGCTGGTTGTACGCGGTGTTCTGCCAGGCCACGGAGACGCGGTAGAGCGGGTCGTGCATCAGCGTGTAGATGCGCCGGTCCGTGGGCGTGGGGGTGGAGTAGATGCGCAGGGCGCGGTTGTCGGAGGTGGGCCAGATGACCTCCTCGCGCCAGTCGCCGAGGATGTCGGCCGACAGCGACGGGGTGGCCTTGGTGCCGTTGTTGGAGTGGACGCCGGAGGCGGTCAGCAGGCGGGTGTCGCCGTCGGTGCCGTACTTGTCGACGTGGGTCTGGTCGAGCAGCTCGCGTACGGGGTCGCCGTCCCACCAGATGAGGAAGTTGATCGAGGACGGCTTGCGGCCGGCGTTGTTGCCGGTGACGCTGCGCAGGTTGCCGTCGGCGGCCGACCAGAATTCACTGGCCACCCTGACCGTCGAGATGTCGCCCGCGACGCCGCGCCCGTTGTCGGAGCCGGACGAGGTGGACCACAGGATCTGGCCGTTGCGCGGGTCGATGTAGAGTGAGCCGGGCTGCGAGGTGGACTCGCTGACCTTGAAGTACTCCAGGCCGGACCTGGCCGGGTCGAAGTCGCCGAGGTGCTGGGCGTCGCCGTGGCCGGTGCGGGTGGACCACATGCCGGCGCCGTTGTCGTCCACGGCCATGGCGCCGTACACGATCTCGTCGCGGCCGTCCTGGTCGATGTCGCCGACGGACAGGCTGTGGCTGCCCTGGCCGGCGTACTGGGAGCCGGAGTTGTTGCTGTCGAACGTCCAGCGCTTGGTGAGCGAGCCGTTGCGGAAGTCCCAGGCGGCGATGACGCTGCGGGTGTAGTAGCCGCGCGCCATGATCAGCGACGGGCGCGCGCCGTCCAGGTACGCGGTCCCGGCGAGGAACCGGTCCACCCGGTTGCCGTAGTTGTCGCCCCAGGAGGAGACGTTGCCGCGCGGCGGGTCGTAGTCGACGGTGGACATCGCGGCGCCGGTCTCGCCGTTGAACATGGTGAGGTACTCGGGGCCGGACAGGATGTAGCCGCTGGAGTTGCGGTAGTCGGCGCTCGCGTTGCCGATGACGGTGCCGCGGCCGTCCCTGGTGCCGTCGGCGGTCTTCATGGCGACCTCGGCCTTGCCGTCGCCGTCGTAGTCGTAGACCTGGAACTGGGTGTAGTGGGCGCCGGCGCGGATGTTGCGGCCCAGGTCGATACGCCACAGGCGGGTGCCGTCGAGGCGGTAGGCGTCGATGAAGACGTTGCCGGTGTAGCCGGACTGGGAGTTGTCCTTGGCGTTGGACGGGTCCCACTTGAGCACGATCTCGTACCGGCCGTCGCCGTCGAGGTCGCCGACGGAGGCGTCGTTGGCGCTGTAGGTGTAGGAGACGCCGTCGGGGGTGGTGCCGCCGGACGGCGGCTGGATCGGTACGTCGAGGTAGGAGCCGCCGGTGAAGCGGATCGAGGCGGGTGAGGCGGGCTGCTCGGTGCCGCCGACGACGGCCCGCACGGTGTAGGAGGCGTCGGCGGGGGCGCCGTTGTCGAGGTAGTTGGTGCCGCCGCTCAGCCCGGAGGCGATCCGGGTGGAGCCGCGGTAGAGGTTGAACGTGACGCCGTCGGGGTCGGTGCCGAGCAGCCGCCAGGAGACCAGGTTGCCGGACCCGGAGCGTACGCTGATCAGCCCCCGGTCGAGGTCCTCCATCTGCTTGGCGGAGGCGGCGTGCACGGGTGCGGGTGCGGTGGTGGCGGTGGCGGTCAGGGCGAGTACGGCGGCCGCGGCGGCCAGGCTTAAGCGCATGGTGGTGTCCTTTGCTCGTGGTAAGCGCTTTCCCAAGGGGCGAAAAGAAAGTTTCATGCGGTGGTACGGCGACGTGGTAGCGCTAACACAGCTGCGCCGACGCTGGGAGAGTGGGCTTGACCTGCGGAGACGGTCACGGAGACTCCTCATCTGAGCGGGGAACGGGTGGGGCGTGGTTCGCGCGTATTAAAACCACCGGCCGCCACCGGCTCAAGACCCGTTCTGCAACTCCCAGCGGATCTCGCCGTCCTGCATTCGCCCGCTCGGACGCAGCCCGGCTGCGGCGGCGACCGCCTGGGAGGCGGCGTGCTCGGGGTGGATGTGCGCGATCACCGTGTCCACCTCGTCAAGGAGCCGCCCGACCAGCGCTACGGCGGCCTCCTTGGCCAGGCCGCGGCCCTGCCACGGGGTGCCGACCACCCAGGCGACCTCGGCCGTACGGCCCTCGACGGTCGCCTGCACGTAACCGACCAGCCGGTCCTCCGCGCGCAGCCGCAGCACCCAGTTGCGCCAGCCGGCCGGACCCGCGGCCAGCCGCGCGTAGCGGGCGCGCAGCTCGAGCGCGGTCAGCGGGGAGCCGCCGGTGAACTCGTGCAGCGCCGGATCGGAGAGCACGCCGGCCATCTCGCCGGCGTGCTCGGGCAGCAGGGGCACGAGGGTGAGCCGGTCGGTGTCGATGGTCTCCATTTCCCCACCATAGGGAGAGATGTCGAACGTGGCAGTCCCTCCGGCTCAGAGCGCCAGCAGCTCGTCGAACACGCGGATGATGCCGAGCGAGTCCAGGACCGACACGGTGGTGGACGACTGCGACACCTGGTCCGGCTGGACGCAGAACAGCGGGCTGGCGAGCACCGTGTCGACCAGGCGCGGCACGCCGATCACGTCGAACAGGGTGTCCGACGTCTGCGCGGAAGCGGGCCTGGTGGTGGCGGGGCAGATCGGCTTGGTGGTGACGAGCGCCTCGAAGTACTGGGTGACGGGCGAGACTTCGGTCTCCTGCGTGCGGGCCTCGGGCTCCGCCGTACGCGGCGAGGCTCCCTGCGTACGCGGCTGCGCGCCCTGGAGCAGCGCGCTGCGGGCGCAGGCGATGGCCCGGTCGACGAGCGCTTCCAGCATGGATTCCACACGTGAGGAGGGCGTGGCGGGCTCTCCGGCCGCCGCAGGGCTCAGCGCCGGCGGCGGGGTCACGGTCGGTGACGGCGTGGCGGTGGGTGTGGGGAACGGCAGCGGCGGCAGGCTGGGCGAGGGGACCGGCGGCAGCGGCGTCGGCCCGGCTGCGGACAGCGGCACGGCCTCGCCGGCGGCAGCGGATTCGATCTCGCCGGCGGTAGCGGACTCGATCGCGTCGCCCGGCGCGAAGAAGCCCGCGAGCGAGGTGCCGGCGACGATCGACTCCATGAGGCCCCGGACGTCGTCGGTGGTCACGGTCCCGCTCAGCGGCGGTGGCGGCGACACGTTGACCTTGACGCCGTCGATGTCGCTGCACTGTGCGCGGGTGACGGCCGGGTCGTCCTCCGCGTGCGCCGTCGCGGCGGGCGCGAGCAGCGCGGCGGACGTGGCGGTCAGCACGGCGATAGCCTGCCTGTACATGTTGCTCCCCAAGAGTGATGATCGGCTATTCGTTGCGATCATTACCCTTAGTGGCGGTTCGATTACTCCATAGTTGGATCTAGCCCTCTTTACCGGTGATCGGGGACATCGCCGTACCGATATATTCGGACGTTCCCGAAACCAGAGAAAGGAGCCTCCCTTGCATCCCCCGATCGAGCCGTACGACCACGGCCTGCTCGACACCGGCGACGGCAACCGCATCTACTGGGAGACCTGCGGCAACCCGGACGGCAAGCCCGTGCTGGTCGTGCACGGCGGGCCCGGATCGGGGTGCTCGACCGGCGCGCGCCGCAGGTTCGACCCTGAGCTGTTCCGTACGGTCCTGTTCGACCAGCGCAACTGTGGCCGCAGCCTGCCGCACGCCGCCGACCACGACACCGACCTGACCAACAACACCACCCACCACCTCATCGCCGACATGGAGCGGCTGCGCGAGCACCTCGGCATCGACAAGTGGCTGCTGTACGGGGGTTCGTGGGGATCGACGCTGATCCTCGCGTACGCCGAGACCTATCCCGAGCGCGTCTCGGAGATCATCATCACCGGCGTCACCATGACCCGCCGCTCCGAGACCGACTGGCTCTACCGGGGCGTCGGCCGCTTCTTCCCTGAGGCGTGGGAGCGGTTCCGGCAGGGCGTGCCGCCGGAGGACCGCGACGGCGACCTCGTGAGCGCCTACGCGCGGCTGCTCAACGACCCCGACCCGAAGGTCCGCGAGCGCGCCGCCATCGACTGGGTCACCTGGGAAGACGCCGTGATCTCGATGGAGGTCAACGGCGCGCCCGGCGCCTACAGCGGCCGCCCGCCGCGCGACGTGATGGCCCTGACCAGGATCTGCTCGCACTACTTCGCCAACGGCGCCTGGCTTGAGGAGGGCGTGCTGCTGCGCAACGCCCACCGGCTGGCCGGCATCCCCGGCGCGCTCATCCACGGCCGCCTCGACCTGAGCAGCCCGGTCCAGACGGCCTGGGAGCTGGTCCAGGTCTGGCCGGACGCCGAGCTGACCGTCATCGGGGACGCGGGACACACCGGTAGCGGGGCGTTCAAGCAGGCGGTGGACGCCGCCATCGAGCGCTTCACGCCCCGCTGACCCCCGTCAGAGCGGCGGCCCCAGCGTGAAGTAGCGGTCGATCAGCGCGGCGTCCCCGCGCCCGGCCAGCCCGACATGTCGGGCGCCGCCTCGGTGTGGGCGACCTCGGTGATGTCGGGAGGGTCCTTGCGGCCTTCCCTGATGACGACGGCCACCGTGCGGTGCCTCTTGCATGATCCTCACTCTGCCCGGGCGGGCAGGTGGGTCGGCACCTGGGTTCGCGGCCGGCTGAGGAACGGGCGGGTGGCGGCGGCGATGAGCAGCGCCAGCGCCACCAGCCCGGCGCTCACCCACAGCGGCGCGCGGAAGCCGAGCCCCGCGTCCATCGCCAGGCCGCCCATCCAGGGGCCGAGCACCGCGCCGACGTTGAGCGCCGCCGTGGCGAAGCCCCCGGCCAGCGTGGGCGCGCCGGTGGCGGCGTACAGGACCTGGGAGATGAGCGTCGAGCCGACCGCGAACGACAGCGTCCCCTGGACGAAGACCAGCGCCACCGCCGGCCACGGCGCCCCGGCCACCAGGCCGAAGACCGCCCATCCCGCGCCCAGCGCGAGCCCGCCGGGCACCAGCAGCGCCATGGGACGCGTGTCGGCGAGCCGCCCGCTGATCGTCACCCCGGCGAACGAGCCGAGCCCGAACAGCGCGAGCAAGCCGGGCAGCCACGCCTGGCCGATCCCGGTGACGCCGGTGAGCAGCGGCGCGAGGTAGGTGAACGTGCTGAACGTGGCCCCGTTCACCAGCGCGGCCAGCAGCAGGAGCAGCAGCAGGCGGGGCCGGCGCAGGGCCCGCGCCTCACCGCGTACGGTGCCGCCGGGAGCGCCGCCCGGCACCGACCGCAGCACCGCGACGATCGCCGGCACCAGCGCCAGCGCGACGGCCCAGAAGGCCGAGCGCCACCCCCACAGCCCGCCGAGCGCGGCGCCGCCGGGCACTCCCGCCACGCAGGCGATCGTGACCCCGCTGAGCAGGATCGACGTGGCCCGCCCCTTGGCGTGCGGCGGGGCGAGCGCGACCGCGGTGGCCATGGCCACCGCCAGGAACCCGGCGTTGGCCAGCGCCGCCACCACGCGCGTGCCGAGCAGCACCGCGTAATCGGTGGTGACCGCGCCGACCACGTGGGCCAGCAGGAACGCGATCAGGAAGGACAGCAGCGCGGTCCTTCTGGACCAGCGCAGGCTCAGCGCCGCCGCGAGCGGCGCCCCCGCCACCATCCCGGCGGCGAAGGCCGAGGTGAGCAGCCCGGCGGCGGGAATGGACACGCCCAGCTCGCGGGCGATGCCGGGCACCAGCCCGGCCAGCATGAACTCGGACGTTCCCTGGGCGAAGACCGCCAGCCCGAGCAGGTAGATGACGAAAGGCATGAGAAACTCCGCGACCCCGATCGTGGATCGGCACAGGCAGGGCGCGCGGGAGCCCGGCTCCCGGCGCGCGGTGGACGGCCCAGGGGAGCGCCCTGGGCGAGGACCTGTGTCGCCGGTGGTCCGGAAGGCTGTACGCGTACTCGCGCTCGCGCTCGCGCTCGTGCTCGTGCGCGGAATCCGGCTCGGAAACGAGGCTCGGTGAGCACGGCTCGATGAGCGAGGCTCAGGCGAGCCCGACGTCGCGAGACGGGGAGATCACCCCATGCCGGAGCGGCCCCTCACCTGGAGGGGGCGATGCGGAGCAGCCACCGGACGACCGGTGGCCGGCGTCTTGACGCTTCGGGGCTGTTCACGTGCCGCAACCTAGCAACGCCGGGCCGCGGCTGTCGAATCATTTGCGCTCAACTGAGCGGGTGCCGGGCCAGGAACTCCAGCACCATCGGGCTCGCGACGTGCCGGAACTCCTCGAAGTACGCGTGCCGCGCGCCCTCGATGAGCCGCAGCTCGGCGCCGGGGATGCGCTCGGCGATCAGCGGCGCGTTGGCGGCCGGGTTGAAGACGTCGTCGGTGCCGTGGACGACGAGGGTGGGCGCGGTGATGCGGGGGAGTGCGTCCCAGGCGTCGTGCTCGGCGCTGGCGGCCAGGTGGCGGCGGCGGGCGTGGGCGGGCATGCCGGGGTCGCCGGTCGTATGGTACGGGCCGGGATGCTCGGCCAGCCAGGCGGGGGTGTACATGAGCTCAAGGAGGGCCCGCTCGGCGGCGGCGCGGTCGCGCTGGGCGAGCGATCTGCGGACCTCGTTGCCGCGCTCGACGCCGTGGGCGCCGCCGGGCGAAGTACAGCCGAGCACCAGCGCCCCGACCCTGCCGGGGTGGTCGGCGGCCAGCCACTGGGCGACCCGCCCGCCCATCGAGGTGCCGTACACGTGGGCGCGTTCCACGCCGGCGTCGTCGAGCACGGACACCACGTCGGCGGCGAACCCGCGCGTGGTGTAGGGCTCGTCCGGCTTGTCGCTTGCGCCGGTGCCGCGCCAGTCGAGCGTGATCGTCGTGTACGCGGCGTCGAAGTCGTCGCGTACGGAGTCCCACCAGCGATGCTCGTTGGCCTGACCTTGGAGCAGCACGAGCGGCTGACCATGGCCGCGGACCTGGTAGGACAGCTTCACCCCGTCGGGTGTCGTCGCGTATGGCACGCCTTCGATAGTGCCCGACGCCACATCTCGAAGAAAATTCGGGGGATGCTGTCCGGTACGCGCCTCCCGCTCCGACGCCTTGCGCGCCCGCCCCCGGCAGCGCTGCCTGCGCGGCCGGGCGGCGAGGCTCCCGGCGCAGGAATGTCCGGCGGGAAAAGACCGCTATGTCAGGGTCTGTCGAGGTGGACTTCTGAAATCTTCCGGCGTGCCAGGGAATGGAGGAGCCCCGGGTGTGGTTACATACAGCGTGGCCGGTGTGTCCAGTGTCCCCGGGCCTCACCTATTGCCTTCGCGGAATACCGTTCGGCTGGAGCCGCGTTGTGCCTTTCGCCGAGAGGCGACCTGCACACCGGTACGCATACGTCGGGCGCCCGCCCTCCTCGGAGGGCGGGCGCTCACGTGTGTTCAGGCCTCCGGCTCGTGGTAGGGGTCGGTGACGCCGCCGGGGGAGGCCAGCGCCGCCGTGTCGAGCCCGGTCAGCCGGGCGCCCGCCTGGTAGGCGCTCTCCAGGAACTCCAGCACGGTTCCCACGGGGTCGTCCATGACCCGTACGTCGTCATACCGCAGGACCGCCAGGTGGCTGCCGCGCGCCGGGATCCACTCGGCCCTGGCGGGCCGCAGCGGCTCGCGGGCCAGCCCCTCGGGCTCCGGCGCGGTGTAGGAGTAGAACGCCGGCCAGGGGCGCTCCTTGTCGCCGAACCAGAATCCCGAGCTGATCACCTCCCAGCTATAGGCCTCCCGCGTGACCGGGTCGGCCTCGGGCGAGACCTTGACGACCCGCCCGGTGAACCTGGTCACCGCGATGTCGAAGGTGTGCCAGAAGTGGTGCACCGGGCTGGTCTTGCCGGCGAACTCGGCGGCGAACCGGTCGAGGAGCTGCGCGACCTGCGACAGGATCCGCCAGTAGCGGTTGATGAGCGCCGGGTCGTAGCGGGCGTGCAGCGTGTCCTCGGCGAACGGCGTGTCGTCGCCCAGGTCGAACGGCACCGGCCGGATCTCCGGCCGGATGCCCAGCCCGGCCAGGGTGTCGAAGAGCCGCTGGTAGAAGGAGGCCACGCTCCGCCCGATCAGGCTGAACTCGGCGCTGCGGCCGTCGGAGACGTCGATCACCAGGCGGTGGCGTACGAGGTCGAAGTCGACGCAGAACAGCGGCTGCTCGCCGAGCCCGCCCATGGGCCGGGTGGTGAGCCCGCGGCCGGTCAGGTGGAACGGCACCTGCCACCAGTGGTTGCGCCGGTTGCTCGATGCCAGCCTGATCTTCCCCACGATCTGCGCGAACCTGTGAAAGGTCTCCTTGGCCTCGGTCCATTCCGCCAGCGGCATGGCCGGGAACAGCTCCATGACGGTCCCCCTCCGACATAGGGCATTTCCCGACAATCGTAACTACCGGGAGTATTCGCCCGTATGCCTGGGGTGTCGGGCCGTCACCCGGAGCTGACGTATTTCCTCGGCCGCAGCGCGTGGGCCCGCAGTGCCGCCAGCGCCGCGAGCTGGCCTGGACGGTCCATCCGCACCGCCAGCTCGTCGCTGAACGCCAGCCCCAGCGCCGTGAGCTGTGCCACCAGGTCCGTCACCGGACCCCTGACGTCGTCGACGCCGGTCGAGGGGTGCCAGCCCTCGCCGCCGACCACCTCGGCCACCCGCTCGATGAGCTTGGCCGGCGACATCAGCGTGCCGTCGGCGAGCAACATCAGCGCGGCCTCCCTGGCCGACACCTCGAACTCGTGCTCGCCCCTGGCCAGCAGCAGCCGGGTGACCGCCGTCCACATGGCCGACTTCGAGCGCAGCAGCCGCAGCCCGTAGTCGGTGATCGTGAGCTTGGCGCCGTCGCGGCGGATCGCGCCCAGCTCGCGCTCGGCCAGATCGCGCAGCCGCAGCGCCTCGGGCGACGGCGCGAGCCGCAGCGGCAGCGTCTCGCCGGACGCGGCCACCGACAGCAGCCGGTGCAGGGCCGGCAGCGGCTGCGGCGCGACGGGAGCGTGCAGCCGCACCTCGAACGGCTGCGCCAGCTCCCGCCTGGCCGGGCCGCGCCCCAGCACCCAGCGGTTGAGCCGCTCGCCGTGCACGCGGTTGAGCCAGCTGTCGCCGCCCAGCTCGGCGCGCGGCTCGGTGAGCCAGCGCCGGGTCAGCGCCGTGCGGTCGACGTCTTCGCCGGCCACGATGGCCAGCTCGAGCGCGGCGGAGCAGGCGATGTGGGCGCCCAGCTCCTCCGGCCCCATGATCATGCTCCACTGCAGCTCGGGCACGTCGGGCGGGAGCACGCCCGTGGCCTCGAGAGCCTGCTGATAGGCGCTGGTGCCGGCCTCCTCGCCCTCGGTGGCGTAGGTGCGCAGGATCTGCATCGTGGTGGGCGACACGCACAGATCGGCGTAACGGTCCATGCCGCCGAGCCGGAGCAGCTGCCCCAGCGAGCGTGCCAGCCGCTCGTGGTCGCCTCCCTGCGGGCCGACCTTGAGCGGCAACGTGTACCAGAGGAACTCGCAGACGTCGAGCTGGGTCACCGACTCCAGAGGCTCCCCGCCCGTCAGCCACTCGACGGCGGTCCTGGCCTCCTCGGCCATATCCGGTTGAGATCGCTCCAACTCGGCGAGAAGGGCGGTGACATCCGGTGCACTCATGCCTCGAAGTTTGCCGTATCGACCCCGGGCCTGACGATGACCGAAACCAGTGCGTATTGGGTCTTGCACAGCGACTACCTAAGAAATCCCTATCGAGCCGACTGTAAGATGATCATATCCACCGATTCTCGAAGAGCATGCGCGCCTTCCACTCCGTGTAGGTGATGAGCTCGCCCGTCAGCACAGGTTGCAGCCACCAGAAGTTGATCAGGGCGAGCAGCGCGAAGGCGCCGACCACGGCGGCCCCGACGGTGCGCCGCGTCGGCATGGCCCCGGTCGCCGTCGGCGTCGCGGGCCCGATGATCAGCCCCGCGCACAGCGTGATCGCCAGCACCATGAACGGCACCATGGGGATGGCGTAGAACAGGAACATCGTCCGGTTGTCGGCGATGGCGAAGTAGAACCACGGCAGCCAGCCCATCGCGTAGCTCAGCAGCACCGCCCCGGCCCGCCAGTCGCGCGAGGAGACGTACCAGGCGATGAGGGCCACCAGCGCGGCCACCGCGCCGAACCAGATCACCGGCGTGCCCACGCCGAGCACCGCCTCCGAGCAGTTGCCGGCGCCGCAACCGCCCTTCTTGCCCTCGTAGTAGAAGGCGACGGGACGCAGCAGCAGCGGCCACGACCACGGCTCCGACATGTAGTTGTGCGGCGTCTGCAGGCCGCTGTGGAAGGTGAAGACCTGCCACTGGTACTGGATCCACGACCGCATGGAGTCGACCAGGAAGAACAGCGGGTTGCCGGTCGAGGTGGCCTGGTCCCAGTTGCGGCCGTAGCCGGAGTCGGTGGCGAACCAGCCGATCCAGGTCAGCATGTACGTCACGAACGGCACCAGGCCGAACGCCAGCGTCGCCTGCGGCACGTCCTTGTTGAACGCCCCCACGTACGGCTGACGCAGCCCGAGCGCGCGGCGGGCGCCGTAGTCCCACGCGAGCGACATGGCGGCGAACGCCACCAGGAACGCCAGCCCCGACCACTTGACCGACATCGCGAAGGCCAGGCACACCCCGGCCGCGATCCGCCACCACCTGATGCCGAGCGACGGTCCCTGCGCGGTGATCGGCGACTGCTCGTACCAGGTGGCCAGGCGTTCCCGCGCCTGGTCGCGATCGACCACGAGGCAGGCGAACGCGGCGAGCACCCAGAACATCAGGAAGATGTCGAGCAGCGCCGTGCGCGAGAGCACGAAGTGCAGGCCGTCGAGCGCCAGCAGCAGGCCCGCGAAGCAGCCGAGCAGCGTCGAGCGGGTCATCCTGCGCGCCACCCTGGCCAGGACGAGGATCGACAGCGTGCCGATCAGCGCGGCGGCGAAGCGCCAGCCGAACGGGTTGAGCCCGAAGATCCACTCGCCGGCGCCGATCATCCACTTGCCGAGCGGCGGGTGCACCACGTACGAGGCGCACTTCTCCAGCTCCTGCGGGGCGCACGACTGGAAGATGTCGGTGTTGCCCGCCATGACGGCCTCGTCGGCCTTCTTGATCGTGACATGCTCGACGCCGTGGGTGATCAGCGAGTAGGCGTCCTTCATGTAGTACGTCTCGTCGAACACCACGGCATTGGGATGGCCGAGCTGCATGAAGCGCAGGATCCCGCCGAAGAGCGTCACCAACAGCGGGCCGATCCAGCCCCACAGCACGCTGCCGCGCATGGGAGGCACGAGACGATCACGTACGGAACGAGCGGGGGAAGGGTCTGCGTCCTTCATGTGCTCGTATCCCTGGTACGGAGAATCGGTCACCGCCATTCGGACATCGTACGGGCCCCAGAGCGGTGGTTACCCAAGAAACACGGTCTAATTGGGATGCCCTGTCACAATGGTCGGGTGACAGGAAACGGCAGGTTGGTGCTGGCAGGAGCGCCCATCGGTCAGGTGGGCGACGTCTCCCCGCGGCTGCGCGAGACGCTGGCGAGCGCCGACGTCATCGCGGCCGAGGACACCCGGCGGCTGCGCAGGCTCGCGGCCGACCTCGGGGTCGAGCTGACCGGCCGGGTTGTGTCCTACTACGACCAGAACGAGGCGGGCCGCGCGCAGGAGCTGATCGAGACGCTCAAGCAGGGCCGCACGGTCGTGGTGATCACCGACGCCGGCATGCCGGGAGTGTCCGACCCGGGCTACCGCCTCACCAGCCTGGCCGTCGAGGCGGGCGTGCCGGTCACCGCGCTGCCTGGTCCGAGCGCCGTCACCACCGCGCTCGCGGTGTCCGGCCTGGCCAGCGACCGGTTCTGCTTCGAGGGCTTCCCGCCGCGCAAGCCGGGTGACCGGGCTCGCAGGCTGGCCGGGCTGGCCACCGAGGAGCGCACGATGGTCTTCTTCGAGGCGCCGCACCGGCTCGCGAGCAGCCTTGCGGCGATGGCCGAGGCGTTCGGGCCCGGCCGCAGGGCCGCCGTGTGCCGGGAGCTGACCAAGACGTACGAGGAGGTCCGCAGGGGCGGGCTCGGCGAGCTGGCCGCGTGGGCGGAGGGCGGCGTCAAGGGCGAGATCACGATCGTGGTCGCCGGCCACGTGCCGGGCGAGGTCGAGCGCGACCCCGCCGAGCTGGTCGCGGAGGTGGAGCGCAGGGTCGCGGAGGGCGAGAAGCGCAACGCCGCCATCGCCGGCGTGGCCAAGGAGGCGGGCATGCCCAAACGTGAGCTGTACGACCTGGTGCACAGGGGGAGTCCCGCCTCCTAGGGCGGGCAAGGCCAGGGCGGGCAAGGCCAGGGTGCGCAAGGTCAGGGTGCGCAAGGTCAGGGTGCGCAAGGTCAGGGTGCGCAGACTAGGGTGCGCAGGGTGCGTCATCAGGGGTTATCACCGCGCCGGCTGGTCCCGCCGTTCCAGGAGGGCGCGCTCGCCGGCTGGCTGGGGCCGCTCGCGGTCGCCGTCTTCGGCGGCCTGCTCCGCTTCATCGGGCTCGGCGAGCCGAGAGCCGTCGTCTTCGACGAGACCTACTACGCCAAGGACGCCTACTCGCTGCTGGTCGAGGGCGTGGAGCGCAGCATGCTCGGCGACGCCAAGGACCCCATCGCCGACCGGCGGCTGCTCGCCGGCGACCTCGACATCTTCCGCCAGTGCGCCCAGCCCGAGGACTGCGCGTCCTTCGTGGCGCATCCACCGCTCGGCAAGTGGATGATCGCCGTCGGCGAATGGCTGTTCGGCATGAACCCGTTCGGCTGGCGCTTCGCGGCGGCCCTGGCCGGCACGCTGTCCATCCTGATCCTGGCCAGGGTGGCGCGCAGGATGACCCGTTCCACGCTGCTGGGCTGCCTGGCCGGGTTGCTGCTGGCGCTGGACGGCCTGCACTTCGTGCTCTCGCGCACGGCGCTGCTCGACGTCTTCCTGATGTTCTGGGTGCTGGCCGGGTTCGCCTGCCTGGTGGCCGACCGCGATCACGCGCGGACGCGGCTGGCCGGCCGGTACGCGCCGGAGCTGCTGCGCGGGCCCCGGCTCGGGTGGCGGCCGTGGCGGATCGCGGCCGGGGTGTGCCTGGGCGCCGCCTGCGCGGTCAAGTGGTCGGGGATCTTCTTCCTGCTGGCCTTCGCCGTGCTGTCGCTCATGTGGGACGCCGGTGCCAGGCGGGCGACGGGGGCGCGCGAGCCCTATCGCGGGGCTTTCGCCTACGACGCGCCGAGCGCGCTCGGGGCCTTCGCGCTCGCGCCCGCCCTGACGTACGTGGCCTCGTGGACCGGCTGGTTCGCCACCTCACGCGGCTGGGGGCGCAACTGGGACCAGGCCACCTCGGGCAACCCGGTGTTCTTCGTCGTCGACTCGGCCCGCTCGTGGCTGCACTATCACATGGAGGTCCTCGGCTTCCACAGCAACCTGCAGACGCCGCACCCGTACATGTCGGAGCCGTGGACGTGGCCGCTGCTGCTGCGGCCCGTCGCCTTCTACTACGAGGGCGACAAGGGCGGCTGCGGCGCCGCCGAGTGCTCGCAGGCCGTGATCGGCGTCGGCACCCCCGCGCTCTGGTACGGCTCGGCCATCGCCCTCATCGGCCTCATCGCGTGGTACGTCGCCACCCGCGACTGGCGGGCCGGGGCCGTGCTGCTCGCCTACGCCGCCGGCTGGCTGCCGTGGTTCTACTACGCGGTCGCCGACAACCGCACGATGTACCTGTTCTACATGGCGCCCGTGCTGCCGTTCATGGTGCTGGCCGTAACGCTCATGGCCGGGCTCGTGCTCGGCAAACGCACGGCCACGCCCACGAGACGGGCCGTCGGGGCCGCGGTCGTCGGCGCGTTCGCGCTCATCGTGCTCGTCAACTTCTGGTGGCTGTCGCCCGTGCTGAGCGCCGAGGCCATCACGCACGCACAGTACTGGGCTCGGATGCTGCTGTCCTCCTGGGTGACCACTTCGACCACCTCGGCCACGTGACACCCCGGCGCAGCGTGATCGCCGCGGCGATGCAGGCCAGCGGGACGGCGGGCAGCACGTAGCGGTAGTCGAACTCGGCCGTCGCCGCCGGCGCGAGCAGCAGGCCCATCGCGCCCAGCCACGGCAGCACCACCGGGCCGCCGAACTTGCGCCAGCGCACGACCACGCCGTACAGGCCGATGAGCAGGATGCCGCCGAGCATGATGCCGCGCAGGTAGAACACCTTCTGGTAGCCGCTCATGATGTCGGCCCACGGGTGCACGATGCGGGTCTCCGGCGGGCCCTGCTCGTAGGCGAACGCGTCGGTGTCGGTGCGGCCGCCCGCGTAGGAGGCCCACTTCGGCAGCCGCTTCGGCTGGCCGTTGCCGTCGATCTCGACGTACGGCTTGAACTGGTACATGTTGTACGTCGACTCGTCCGGGAAGCGCGGCCTGCCCCAGTGGAACGAGCGGAAGAAGTCGCGCGCCACCACCTTCAGATAGTCGCCCGGCTGCGACAGGATCGCCCGCGTGGCGAACGCGCTGGCCGCCTCGTTGGTGATCTCGCTCCACTTCTTGTTGGCGCCCCACCGGTGCAGCACCTCGCCGGTGCCGGTGCCGTCGCCGTTGCCCTGACCCCACAGATACCACTGCGCGTAGTCTTTGCGCTGGCTGACCGGGTCGTTGATGCACAGCAGCAGAAGCTGGACCTCTTTGTACTTGTCGATGTCCATCTTGTTGCAGTCGGCGAAGATCGCCGTGCGCATGTAAAGGATCAGCCCGTCGCTGTTGGTCATGGCGAATTTTCCGTGGACGGCGGCGAACCACCCCATGTACGCCATGACGGGCACCGCGCACGCCGTCACCACCGCCGTGATCGGCCGCCACCCCGTCCGCTTGACCAGCAGGTAGAGCACCACCAGCGCCAGGATCGGCAGGCCGATGGAACGGGTCAGCCAGGTGAGCGCCAGGAGCAGGCCGACGACCACGCCCGCCTTCCACGACAGCCGGCGTTTCCACAGCACCAGCGTGATCACGCCCACGACCAGCAGGGTGAACTGCGTGTCGGACATGATGAGCTGTTCGAGCTGGATCTGGTACGCGTCGAACAGCACCGGCGCGGCCGCCAGCGTGGCCCCCCACTTCGGCAGCCGGAACTTGATCCGCAGCAGCGCGTAGATCAGGCAGGCCGTGGCCAGTCCCATGAGGTGCTGGGTGAAGACCACCAGGGTGAAGCTGTGAAACGGCTTCAGCAGCATCAGCCAGAAGCTGTAGCCGTCGGGCCTGATGGGGTGCGGGCGCGGGTGCAGCGCCACCGAGACGTACTCGTACGAGTCGTTGAACCACATCGCCGGCCCGTAGCCGAGCATGGTGATGAGCCGCAGCACGGCACCGGCGCCGAAGGCCGCGGCGAACACCCGATGCCTGCGCAACATGGACAGCGCACGTGCTGCCCGACCAGGGGCGGAGTGGTCCACAGGGGTAATCTCCGCGACGCTCACCATGTTGTAAAGAATGCCAGCCGTTTCGGCGTCCGTGCCCGACCACCGTTACGTTCAGGGCATCATGGTTCACTGGGAAGAGCCTTAACTGAAGGGTAGACACGTGGAACTGACGGTGGTCATGCCCTGCCTCAACGAGGCGGAGACCGTGGAAGTCTGTGTGCGCAAGGCCCTGGCGTGCATGGAGGAGCACGGCATCGAGGGCGAGGTGCTGATCGCCGACAACGGCAGCACGGACGGCTCTCAGCAGCTCGCCCGCGACGCCGGTGCCCGTGTTGTCCATGTCGATGAGAAGGGCTACGGAAACGCCCTTATGGGCGGCATCAGGGCGGCTCGCGGCAAATACGTCATCATGGGCGATGCCGACGACTCCTACGACTTCACCGCGCTGATGCCGTTCGTCGAGCAGCTTCGCGACGGTGCCGACCTGGTGATGGGCAACCGCTTCAAGGGCGGCATCGCCCCCGGCGCCATGCCTCCGCTGCACCGCTACCTCGGCAACCCGGTGCTGTCGTTCATCGGGCGGCTGTTCTTCCCCTCCAAGATCGGCGACTTCCACTGCGGGCTGCGCGGCTTCCGCCGCGACTCCATCCTGAAGCTGCAGCTCCAGACCGGAGGCATGGAGTTCGCCTCGGAGATGGTGGTCCGCTCCACGCTGGCCGGCCTCGACGTACGCGAGGTGCCCACCACGCTCTCGCCCGACGGCCGCTCCCGCCCGCCGCACCTGCGCTCCTGGCGCGACGGCTGGCGCCACCTGCGCTTCCTGCTGCTCTACAGCCCCAAGTGGCTGTTCTTCTACCCCGGCGTGCTGATGATGATGATCGGCCTGGTGGCCGGCACCGCGCTGACGTTCGGCCCGGTCGAGATCGGCGAGCTCGCCTTCGACGTCGACACCCTGGTCGGCACATCGGCCCTGGTGGTGATCGGCTTCCAGGCGGCGCTGTTCGCCGTCTTCACCAAGGTCTACGCGGCGGAGGAGGGCTTCCTGCCGGAGTCGCCGCGCATCCGCAGGCTGATCGACATGGTGAGCCTGGAGAAGGGCCTCGTCGTCGGCGGCCTGCTCGCGCTCGCCGGTCTCATCGGCCTGGTCATGTCGCTGGTCCACTGGCAGGTGCGCAGCTTCGGCGAGCTCGACCCGCGCGAGTCGCTGCGCCTCGTCGTGCCCTCGGCGACCGCGCTCATCATGAGCTTCCAGACCATCTTCGCGGCGCTGTTCATCAGCATCCTGGGCATCCGCCGCACCCGCGAGACGCCCATCGACAACGCCGCCGCCGCGGCCGAGGAGGCCGCCGCGGCCATCTCGCTCGAAGAGCCGACCACCAAGCGATAACCGTCCGCACACCGGTGCGCGCGTGCCCCGCGGGTTTCACCGCCCGCGGCACGCGCGCCGCCGCGGAGGGGGAGTCGCGGAACAAACGATCGCCAACCACCCCGTAGGCTTGGAACCATGTCCCAGCACATCTTGACCGCCGTTGCTTGGCCCTATGCCAACGGCCCCCGTCACATCGGGCACGTGTCCGGGTTCGGCGTGCCGTCCGACGTCTTCAGCCGTTACCAGCGGATGGCGGGCAACAAGGTGCTGATGGTGTCCGGCACCGACGAGCACGGCACCCCGATCCAGGTGCAGGCCGACAAGGAAGGCGTGACGGCGAAGGAGCTCGCCGACCGCTACAACCGCGTCATCGCCGAAGACCTGACCGGGCTCGGGCTGTCCTACGACCTGTTCACCAGGACGACGACGAAGAACCACTACGCCGTCACGCAGGAGATCTTCAAGGGTCTCTACGACAACGGCTACATCGTCCCCAAGACCACGATGGGGGCCATCTCGCCGTCCACCGGCCGCACACTGCCCGACCGCTACATCGAGGGCACCTGCCCCATCTGCGGCTACGACGGCGCGCGCGGCGACCAGTGCGACAACTGCGGCAACCAGCTCGACCCGATCCAGCTCATCAACCCCAAGAGCCGCATCAACGGCGAGACGCCGACGTTCGTCGAGACCGAGCACTTCATGCTCGACCTGCCGGCCTTCTCCGAGGTGCTGGGCTCCTACCTGCAGTCCAAGCAGGGCGAGTGGCGGCCCAACGTGCTGAAGTTCGCGCTCAACCTGCTCGGCGACCTCCAGCCGCGGGCCATCAGCCGCGACCTCGACTGGGGCGTGCCGATCCCGCTCGACGGCTGGCGCGACCAGCCCAACAAGCGCCTGTACGTGTGGTTCGACGCGGTCATCGGCTACCTGTCGGCCTCCATCGAGTGGGCCAAGCGCTCCGGCGACCCCGACGCCTGGCGTCAGTGGTGGCAGAATCCCGACGCCCGCGGCTACTACTTCATGGGCAAGGACAACATCGTCTTCCACGCCGAGATCTGGCCGGCGATGCTGTTCGGCTACAACGGCCAGGGCGACCACAACGGCACGCCCGGCTCGCTCGGCGCGCTCAACGTGCCGTCCGAGGTGGTCTCCAGCGAGTTCCTGACCATGGAGGGCCGCAAGTTCTCCTCCTCGCGCCAGGTCGTCATCTACGTCCGTGACTTCCTCGAGCGCTACGACGCCGACGCCCTGCGCTACTACATCGCGGTCGCCGGGCCGGAAAACCAGGACACCGACTTCACCTGGCAGGAGTTCGTCAACCGCAACAACGGCGAGCTGGTCGCGGCCTGGGGCAACCTCGTCAACCGCTCGATCTCCATGGCGGCGAAGAACTTCGGCGCGGTGCCCGAGGCCGGGCAGCTCACCGACGCCGACCGCGCCCTGCTGGAGCGCTCGCGCAACGCGTTCGGGCCCGTGGGCGCCGAGCTCAGCCGCTCGCGCTTCAAGAACGCCATCACCGAGGCGTTCGACGTCGTCCGCGAGGCCAACAAATACCTGGCCGAGCAGGAGCCGTGGAAGCTCAAGGACGACCCCGAGCGGCAGAAGTCGATCCTGCACGTCGCGCTGCAGGTGGTCGACGACGCCAAGACGCTGCTGACGCCGTTCCTGCCCAGCTCGTCCAACAAGGTCTATGCCATGCTGGGCGGCCAGGGCGTCTGGTCCGGCATGCCGGAGATCCGCGAGGTCGACGAGGACGGCGGCACGCCGTACCCCGTCATCACCGGCGACTACGACGGTGAGGCGCGCTGGGAGCACCGGCCGATCAAGCCCGGCACTCCGCTCGCGCCGCCGTCGCCGCTGTTCAAGAAGCTCGACCCGAAGGTCGTCGACGAGGAGCTGGCCAGGCTGGCCGAGTGAGCCGCACGGCGCGGCGGGGGCTACCGTAGATCCCGTGAGCAAGCTTCCCGCCGCGCCAGAGCCGCTTTCCTCGCCCGTGTTCGACAGCCACTGCCACCTCGACATCATGGTGGGCAACCGGCAGGCGTCATCGGGCGACCCGGTGGCGCAGGCCGCCCAGGCGGCCGAGGCCAGCGTGCACAGCATCCTCGCCGACGCCCGCGCGGTCGGCGTGACGCGGCTCGTCACCATCGGCTACGACCTGACCTCCTCGCGCTGGAACGCCGACGCGGCGGCCGGTCAGGAGGGCGTGTACGCCGGGGTGGCCATCCACCCCAACGAGGCCCACGCCGCCACCCCCGAGGCGCTCGCCGAGATCGAGGAGCTGGCCCGGCGGCCCGAGGTGCGGGCGGTCGGCGAGACCGGCCTCGACTACTACCGCGACTGGGCGAGCAAGGACGACCAGCACGCCAGCTTCCGCGCGCACATCGAGATCGCCAAGCGCACCGGCAAGGCGCTGGTCATCCACGACCGCGAGGCGCACGACGACGTGCTGAAGGTGCTGGCCGACGAGGGCGCGCCGGACGTGGTGGTGTTCCACAGCTTCTCCGGGGACGCCGAGATGGCCAAGAAGTGCGCCGAGGCCGGATATTTCATGTCCTTCTCCGGGCCTGTGACGTACAAGAACGCCCACTACCTGCGCGAGGCCGCCGCGGTCGCGCCGCCCGAGCTGATGCTGGTCGAGACCGACGCCCCCTACCTGCCGCCGGTCCCGCACCGCGGCAAGCCCAACGCCCCCTACCTCATCCCGCTCACCCTGCGCTGCCTCGCCGAGGTCAAGAACGTCCATCCCGACCGGTTGTGCGAGGCGATCAGCGCCAACGGAGTCACGGTCTTCGGCGAGTGGTGACCATGATTCGGGCAAGGCATCACGGGCGGACGTCGATTTCTCGCTAGCGTTCGGGCCGTTTCCGGTTATCGGAGGTGGCCCGTTGCGAGGAAAGAGGCGTGCGCCCCGTCCGCCCATCCCGTGGCGTTCCCCATGGACGCCCGTCGTCTGCGCGGCCGGCGCGCTGGCCGTCGGCACGCTCGTGACCGTCTCGCTCCTCGTCAAAGAGGTCACGGTGGTCGTGGACGGCGAGCGCAGGCCCGTGCACGCCATGGCCGCCACCGTCGGCGAGGTGCTCGACGACACCGGCATACGGCTCGGCTCCGGCGACGTCGTACGCCCCGCCGCGCACCAAGAGGTCTCCGACGGAACCACCATCGAGGTGCGCCGCGCCCGCCCCATCACCCTGACCCTCGACGGCCGGACCAGCACGCACCTCGTCACCGCCACCAACGTCGGCGACGCGCTCGCCGAGCTCGACCTCACCCCCGCCGCCGGGCGGCTGTCCGCACCGCCCGCGTACGAGGTGCCGCTCGAAGGCATGGCGCTGACCTTCTACACCCTGCGCAAAGTGCACGTCATGACCGGCAACACCCGGCGCACCTCACGGACCACCGCCAAGACCGTGCGCGGCGTGCTCCGCCAGCAGGGCATCCGGGTGCGGCGCGGCTACCTGGTCGATCCGCCGCTCGACAGCTTTCCCAAGGAAGGGACCGTGATCAGGGTCGCGCCGCCGCGTACCGTGACCATTCCGCGCGACGTGGCCCGGCTCGACTGGGAGGCGCTGGCCGACTGCGAGTCCGGCGGCGACCCGCAGGCGTACAACCCGGACGGGCCGTACTACGGGATGTACCAGTTCAGCCTGCCCGTCTGGGAATCGGTGGGCGGGATGGGGCTGCCGTCGGAGTGGCCGGAGGAGGAGCAGACCTATCGGGCGCAGGTGCTGTACCGGCAGGTGGGTGGGAGGTGGCAGGGGGTGTGGCCGGCGTGCGGCGACCGCCTGTTTCCCAGCACCTGACCGCTGCGGCGCACCTGGTTCAGCCGGCGAGGCTGACGCCGAAGTCGGCGCCTTTCGGCGGTTGCAGCGGCTTGAACGTCTCGGCGTTCCTGCCCGCCACCGCGACCCGCCCGTACGGCCGCGCGTCCGGCTGACCCACGTACAGCCTGTTGCCGCTGAACGCCACCGACCAGCCGAACAGCCCCTCCGTGTCCTCAAGCCGCCGATCCTCGGCCGCGTTCTTCCACGAAATCACCCGAACGCCGCCCCCGTAAGGAGCGCCGATCGCCAGCCGCCCGTCCGTCGAGGCCGCCAGCGAGAAGCCGAACGCCTGCTCGCCCTCCTGCGTCACCCGCCGCAGGGGCTTTCTGTCCGTGCCGAGCAGATCGACGTAGCCGGGGCCGGGTGAGCCGATCGCGTACCCGGAGCCCTCGGAGTAGGCGACCGCGTAGCCGTACCGGTCGCCGGAGGTGCCGGTCGGGGAGTCCAGCTTCTCCGAGGTGAGCTTCGCCGCCAGCACGTCGTCGATGAACACCACCGAGCCCGAGTCGATCTTCCCGTCCTCGACCTGGCGGCCCAGGCCGTCGTCGTTCTCGTACGGGACACCGACGACCAGCGCGTTCTTCGGGCCGAACGTCAGCGACCAGCCGAACTGGTCGCCCACCTCGCTGTTGCCCCGCACGTCCACGCTCTCCTGGCTGATGCGGCGTAGCTCGCCCGCGCCCTTGCGGACGTACACGGCGCCTGTGTCCTGGAGGTCCCCTTCGTCCTCGTACGGCGCGCCGATCGCCACCAGGTCGCCCTTGGCGGCCAGCGACCAGCCGAAGTGGGCGAACCGCTGCGGGCGCGTCGCGGTCAGCCGCTGCGGGGACGCGACCCGGCCGCCGTAGACCACGAACACCGCGCCGGCGTCCTCCACGCCGTCCACATCCGCGTACGGGGCGCCGATCACCAGGTCGGCGCAGGAGTCACCATTGAGCTGCGCCAGCCGTACCGACCAGCCGAGCCCGTCACCCCTCGCCACGCCCGGCACCGAGACCGGCACGACCTTGCCCGCTGATAGGACGTGCACGGCCCCTTTCTGCCCGTCCCCGAACGGGTCACCGGCCACCACATCACCCGCCCCGTCGCCGTCGAAGTCGGCATCACCGGCGCAGGCAGGGGGTTCACCGCCGGTCGTGCGGAGGGCTGTTTCATGGACGGCGGTCGTGTGGACGGCGGTCGTGTGGACGGTGGCTTCACTGACGGCGGTCGCCTGGGCGCCGGCCGTCGAGCCGGCGAGAGGGACACCCGCCACGACCAGCATGACCAGCAGCAGCACAGCCTTCCTGATCACCCCAGCGCCACCTCGATCTGCCGCCCGTTCTCGAGCATGGTCGCCGTCATCTTCACCGGCTTGCGGTACGGGGCCAGGTCGAACACGAACGCGCTGTCCAGCCGTCCGCCCGGCGGGATGGCCGGGGGCAGCGTGAGAGCCGCCGCGTCGTGCTCGGCGCCCCGATCGTCCACCAGCGTCACCACGGGCTGGATCAGATCCCGCCGCGTCCCGCTCGGGTTGATCACCGTCCAGCGGATCACGCAGAGCTGCCCCTTGCTCGCCGTCATGTCCTGGTACGTCCGCAGCCCGCACTGCGGCGCCTCCGGGACGATCGCCACCGGATCGTCGAAGCCGGGGCCCAGGGCGAACCTGCGTCCCACGTCATTGGGCTGCTCGCTGTCCGCCGCCTGGGAGGGGGCGCCGGGGTTCGCGGTGATGGCGGTGTTGCGCCCGGACGTCGCGATCAGCACCGCCACCGTCACGACGATCGCCGCCACGGCCGCCGCAGCGGCGAGGAGCCAGCGCGTGCCCGGTGTACGGGGGCCGCCGAGGGTGTCGGGCTCGTCGACGGGGGTGAGCGGAGGCCGCGTCCCCGGCTGCGTATCCGTACCTAATTCCTGCCCCGCGCCCGCGGCACCCGGCACAGACCCGCTGGCCAGCACGGACCCGCTGCCTGGGACGGACCCGCCGCCTGAGACGGAGCCACCTGGGACGGACCCGCCGCCTGGGACGGACCCGCCACCTGGGACGGACCCGCTACCCGGCAGAGACCTGGCACCCGGCACCGTCCCCCCACCCGGCAGGGAGCCGGCACTCGGCAAGGCTCCGCCACCGCGCGCCCCACCACCCGGCGCGCCCTCGCCACGTGGGGCCGGCCCGCCGTCCTGTCCGGCACCCTGCTGAGACGGCGCGGCATCGTCCCGTACCGGCGAGTCGTCGTCCTTCAGCGACCGCTTCCCGAACGGGAACAGCCCCCGCACCCGGCCCGCCTCCTGCGGAGAGCCGGTCTGGCCGGGCACCTTCCAGCGAGCGAGCTCCTGCCTGGCCGCCTCTTCCTCCTGACGGGCCCGCTCCTCGATAGACGCCTGCTCGGCCACGTCCTTCGGGACGGGATCCGAAGCGGCGGCACCGAACGACGCAGGCGGCACGGTCGGCCGCGAGCCGCCACCTGGAGCGACATCCGGATCCTCTCGCGTCGCATCACTCGGGGGCGGGGTGGTGAAAGTGGCCGTGATGTCCGGCTCATCGACGACGTTCTGGGGCGGCTCCCACTCGCCCAGCATCTCGGTGGCCACCAGCGTCGGCGGGTCGGCGGGAGCCGCAGCCGTAGTCGTAGGCGCGCTCCCGCCCACCAAGGCGATCAGCAGGTCCTGCGCGCTGGGCCGCAGGGAGGGGTCCATGGAGGTGGCCCGGCGTACGAGTTCGTTGAGCGGAGCGGGCAGCGCCCCCAGGTCGGGCGGCGTGTTGAGCACCCGGTGCGCCAGCGTGATGGGGTCGCCACGCCCGAACGGGTGCCGCCCGTTCCCCGCATAAGCCACCAGGCAGCCCCAGGCGAAGATGTCGGCCGCCGGGCTGACCGGCTCGCCGCGTACCTGCTCAGGAGCCCACCACCCCGGACTGCCCAGCAGCTCGCCGGACATCGTGAACCCCGTCTCGCGATCGAGCGCCCGCGCGATCCCGAAGTCGATCACGCGCGGCCCGGAGATGGACAGGATCACGTTCGCCGGTTTGAGGTCCCTGTGCACGAGCCCGGCCACGTGGATCGCCGCGAGCGCCGCCGCCACGCCCAGCGCGACGCCGTGCAGCGGCCCGGGGTCGAGCGCCCCATGGTTCGCGATCTGCGCGGACAGGGCAGTGCCCGCGATGTACTCGGTCACCATGTAGGGCCGGCCGTCGGCGGTGTTGCCGTTGTCGAGCACCTGGGCGGTGCAGAACGACGCCACCCGCCTGGCGTTCTCCACCTCGGCATGGAAGCGTGCCGCGAACCCCTCCTGATTGGCGTACGCCGCCTTCACCACCTTGACCGCGACGAAACGCCCGGTCGGGGCCTTGGCGAGGAACACGGTCCCCATGCCGCCCTCGCCGAGGCGGCCCAGCAGCCGGTACGGCCCGATCTCCCGCAAGTCGGTCGGCCGGAGCGGCGCGGCGCCCGTTGGCTCCATCAGGGACGTTCCTTCCTGTTCCACGCCATCCTCTCCTCTGATCTCCCCACGCGCCATCGCACGTCCTTCATGCGGGAGACTGGTTGGATGATGAGGCTGTTGGGCCCTGCAGAAATACGTATTTTGGCGGACAAGCTAGATCTTCGTCCGACAAAGAAGCTCGGGCAGAACTTCGTGATCGATGCCGGAACGGTCCGGCGCATCGTCCGCGTCGCCGACCTCTCACCCGACGACGTCGTCATAGAGGTCGGTCCCGGCCTCGGCTCGCTCACCCTCGCGCTGCTGCCGTCGGCCGCCCACGTGGTCGCCGTCGAGATCGACCCGGTGCTCGCCGCCCAGCTCCCCATCACGGTCGCCGAGCGCGCCGATGCCGGCAACCTCACGGTCGTCAACGCCGACGCGATGAAGGTCACGCCCGGCGACCTGTCCGGCCACCGGCCCACCGCGCTAGTGGCGAACCTCCCGTACAATGTGGCCGTCCCTGTGGTGCTGCACCTGCTGGAGGTGCTGCCCTCGCTGCGCAAGGGGCTGGTCATGGTGCAGTCGGAGGTGGCCGACCGCCTCGCCGCAGGCCCGGGCTCGAAGGTGTACGGCGTGCCGTCGGTCAAGGCCGCCTGGTACGCCGACGTACGCAGGGCCGGGCCTGTCGGCCGCAGCGTCTTCTGGCCCGTACCGAACGTCGACTCCGGCCTGGTCTCCCTGGTCCGCCGCGACCCGCCGCCCACCACGGCCACCCGCGAGGAAGTCTTCGAGGTGGTGGACGCCGCCTTCGCCCAACGCCGCAAGACCCTCCGCGCCGCCCTGGCGACCTGGGCCGGCAGCGCCGCCGACGCGGAACGTACGCTGAGGGCGGCCGGCGTGGACCCGTCGGCGCGCGGCGAACAACTCGACGTCCAGGCCTTCGCCCGCATAGCCGAACACCGCCCCTGACCGGTTCGCACGGCCGGGAGCCTGCACCCCCGATCCGCGTGGTTCGTGCGGGCTCCGCCTCTTTGCGATCGGTGTGGTTCGTGCGGGCTCCGCCTTCGCGATCCGCGTAGTTCGGTGCGGGCTCTGCCTCTCCGCAATTCGTGGTTTGTGCAGGCCCCACCCCGCATTCGCGTGATTCGTGCGGCTTGCCGCGATCCGCCAGGTCGTGAACCTTCGACCCGGCCGGCCCCGTACCTGCTCACCACCAGGGCTGATCCTTGTCAGACCCCGGACCGGCCAGACCCTGCCAGACCCGGTCCAACCCCGGACCGGCCGGACCCTGGATCTGCGAGGTCCTTAAATCTGCGAGACCCGTGGAGCTGCGAGGTCCTTGGACCGTGAGACCCGTGGATCTGCGAGGTCCTTAGACCCGCGAGACCCCTGTTCCCGCGAGACCTCTGGAGCTGCGAGGACCCTGAACCGGAGAGACCCCTGGACGTGCGAGGACCCGGACTCGCGAGGGTCCTGAGCGGAAGAGGAGCCTGCGCTGCTCAGCAGCGTGGCTCCTCAACCAGGCGATGACCAGGCGATGAACAGGGAGGGCGATGACCAGGCGATAACCGGGGGATTTCCACAGGTCCAGCCTCCCCGTGTCCTCCCGGGTCCACAGAACCGTGCTCGGCACGATCCCGCCCTCGCCCAGCACCGGATCCTGGCCTCCCACCCCCGTTCAGCCTGGGAGGCACCCATGACCAAGAACTCCGTCTTCCTCTGGTTCACTCTCCGCCCCGCCCTGCTCATCGCGTTCGTCGCAGTTCTCCTCACAGCCATGACCACCCCCGCCGAAGCCGCTCGCAAGAAGAAGGCCATGACGAAGGGACAGATCGCCGCCGCAGCCGCCCTGACCCAACTAGGCGTCGCCTTCTCCTGGGGCGGCGGCTCGCCCAAAGGCCCCACGTTCGGCATAGGCAGAGGCGCGAGAACCAGAGGCTTCGACTGCAGCGGCCTGACCCTCTACGCCTGGTCCAGAGCCGGCGTGCGGCTGAGTCACTACACGGGAGCCCAGTTCCGCCAAGGCCGCCGCATCCCGCTCTCGGCCCGCCGTACCGGCGACCTGCTCTTCTTCGGCGGCGGCACCGGCGCGCCCACCCACGTCGCCCTCTACCTAGGCAGCGGCATCATGATCCACGCCCCCAAGACCGGCGACGTGGTCAGGAAGACAAGCTTCCTCAACATTCCCTACTACCGATCTTCGTTCCGAGGCGCCGTCCGTCCAGGTTGAGAACTCAACCAGCTCGGCCGTACCCGCAAGCGTCGCGACTACGCAGCGTCCGCGCCGCAGTCCTCCGGCACTCGTACCACGCTCCGAGCTCCGACGTCCGACCTCCGATGTGCAACCGGGTGGGGCGTGCGCGGACGCTGGGCGTGCGAAACCGAGGCGTGGCGTGCGCGGACGCCGGTCGTCCGCACCGCACCCCCGCCCTGCGGGCTCAGCGTTGGCGTGCTCCGAGATCCGGTTGGCCGTCCCGATGCCGGCGTGGACCGCAGCCCCGCCTCGGTGCGTTCAGCGTTGTCGTGCCCCGGGACTCGCGGTAGGCCCGACGTGCGCGTGGACCGCAGTCCCGTTCCGGTGTGTTCAGTGTTTGCGTGCTCCGGGGTCCGGTCGGTGGGCCCGATGTCCGCGTACATCGCGGCCCTGCCTCGGCGCGTCCAACGTTTCCGTGCCCCGGAATCCGGTCGGCGGGCCTGACGCCTGCGTACATCGGACCCCCGCTCCGCGAATTGACGCGCTCCTCGTGTGCTTTCACGTTCGCGAGCACTTGGGTGTGGGCCAGGTTCCGGGGCCCGGTCACCCTTGCTGCAGGTCCAGGCATGTGGGGCGGGCGCCGGTGGTCACAGTACGCCGAGTTCGAGTGCAGACCTCCGACGTTCAGGTTCCATCTCACCCGGCCAGGACTGCGTGCACGCTGATGCCGCACCGAGCGTGATTCAAGTCCCGGTTCGGGGGAGCGTAGGCCTGCCTGGCGCCGTGTGCGCGTCTCCAGCCGGCCTCGCGGGAGAATCGCGCCTCCAGCCGGCCTCGCGGGAAAGTCGCGTCTCCAGCCGGCCTCGCGGAAGCGTCGCGCCTTCAGCCGGACGGGCGTGTGTGATCGCTCTATGAGGTGGTGGTCTGTGGGCGGCCGGGCCTCTCGGGAGAGTCGCGCCTTCAGCTGGCCTCCTGGCGGAGCCGCGCCTTCGCCGGCCTGCTTGGGGGTGCATGCCTGCACCAGATCGCTCACCAGAGAGGACAGCAGCTCCTGGTCTTCCTTGCTGGACGGCTCGTACTCCATCAGTCCGAGCCCGACCACCTTGAACCGCTCGCCCACGGCGCGCACCAGTGACAGTAGCTCTTCGGGTCGCAGTCCGTCGGGCGCGGGCGATCCCACGCTGGCGAAAACCTCCGGGTCCAGCACGTCGAAGTCGATGTGTACGTACACGACGGTGTCGTCGTCCGATGCCGCCGCTGCCGCGTGGGAGGCGCTCGTTGCGATGCTCGCGTCCGTGCCCGAGGTTGCGATGCTCGCGTCCGTGCGCGAGGTCGACGCGCGTTCCTTACGGCGGGATTCGATCGCTTCGATCAGGGCCTCCGCGTCCGCGCCTGGCGGCAGGAGCGGCACGCCCGCGCCCTCGATGAACTCCTTCTCCCCGGCGTCCAGATCGCGTACTCCGGCCAGGACGATCTGCCGCGACGTCAGCGGCTCGCCGGCCACCAGGCCGGTGGGGCCGTCACCGGTGAGGGCACGCAGGACCATGCCGTGGTAGGCGCCGGAGGGCGAGGTGGCGGGTGTGTTCAGGTCGCCGTGGGCGTCGAACCAGATCACGACCAGCCGGTCCCCGTACCGTCTCCGCGCCGCCGCGATCGGCTGCAGCTCGACACCGCAGTCCCCGCCCGTGGTGACCACGAAGCCGTCGGACGTTTGCTCAAGGGCGGTGCGCACCCGTGACGCTGTGATGACGAGGTCGTCCTCGACCGCGACCCGTACCCGACGCTCGGCGCCCACCATGTCGGCGAGCAGCCGCGCCCCTTCCTTCAGGCGTTCGGCGGTGCGCGAGCCCGATCCCCGCCACTGCGGCACCTCGATCACTGTCACCATGTCGTTCACCACCTTCATCGGGAAGAACGCCGTAAGGAGGGCGGGGTGGACCCACATTGCGCAATTCGCTCGGGGCTCGCCTTCTCCGCAAAGGTCGTCCGATGTGTTCACGCATTGTCATCACGGAGGTTCGGGGCATTTGGTGACCAACTTGACTCTCCGTGGTGAGGAGTCGGCAGACCTTGGCGTCATATTTCGAGAACCGCATGTCAGGGCTCCGCGCCCCGATAACATCGAGTGTCCTTGACCCCGGCAAGTAGTGAGAGTGGCAGAAGATCGATGAGTTCGGTGACCGTACGTGTGCCCGCGAAGGTCAACGTGCAGCTTTCTGTCGGCCCGCTCAGGGAAGATGGCTACCACGACCTGGTCAACGTCTTCCACGCCGTGTCGATCTTCGATGAGGTGGTGGCGAAGGAGGCCGAGGGGATCACCGTTCAGGTGAACGGGAAGTGGTCCGACCAGGTGCCGATCGACGACAGCAACCTCGCCATCCGGGCCGCTCGCGCTCTCGCCAAGCACGCCGGACGGAGCTACGGCGCCGAGCTGATCATCCACAAGAACATCCCGGTCGCGGGCGGCATGGCGGGCGGCAGCGCCGACGCGGCCGGCGCGCTCGTGGCCTGCAACGAGTTGTGGGGTCTGGGGCTGCCCATGGACGACCTCATGGAGATCGCCGGCGACCTGGGCAGCGACGTTCCGTTCTCGCTCATCGGCGGTACGGCGGTCGGCACCGGGCGCGGCGAGCAGCTGAGCGAGCTGCCCACCGGGGGCACCTTCCACTGGGTGTTCGCCCTGGCCAACGGCGGTCTGTCGACGG
Organism: Nonomuraea fastidiosa; assembly: GCF_042751225.1. Taxonomy (NCBI): domain Bacteria; kingdom Bacillati; phylum Actinomycetota; class Actinomycetes; order Streptosporangiales; family Streptosporangiaceae; genus Nonomuraea; species Nonomuraea fastidiosa. The sequence goes on along the minus strand of NZ_CP170570.1, from coordinate 2,133,949 downwards.
CCAAGGTGTACGCCGAGTGCGACCGCCTCCGAGCGGAGTCCAACGCCGAGGTGCCGTGGCCGACGCTCAACGACTCCCTGATGGAGGCGCTCGGCACCGGCGACGCGTACGCACTCGGCGCCCACCTCAGCAACGACCTCCAGCCCGCCGCACTCAACCTCCGCCCCGAGCTCGGCCCGACCCTCGACTCCGGCCGCCAGCACGGCGCACTCGGGGCGATCGTCTCCGGGTCGGGGCCGACCTGCGCGTTCCTCGCCATCGACGCCACCCACGCCCGCGACCTGGCCGAGAGCCTCACCGCCACGGGCGCCGCCCACACGGCCGTCGCCGCCCACGGCCCGGTCCAGGGCGCCACCGTGATCTGAGTCTGCGGCTTCCGGGAAGCCGGACGTGCTCGGAGGCGAAGGTCGGTTTCAAGGGGGGCCGGTCTTGAACCCGGTCGCGGGCGCTTGGGGTTGGTTCCGGGGGCTGGTCTCAGGGGCTAGCGTCGATCTTGGGGTGTGCTGAGGTTCGGTTCCAGGGGCCGCGTGCTCTCGGTCTTCGGGCGTTCAGCGTGGTCGAAGGGGCATCCGGGAGCGATCTTGGTGCAGCCGCCCGGGCGCGCTCCTCGCGCGATCGCCCCGGAGCCGGGAACTCCGATGAGCTCTCGTGGGGCGATCTTGATCGGCTGGTGAGGCGGGCTTGGTCGCACGTCCATGCGCGGCCTGCGCGGGTCTCTGGGCGGGTTCTCCAAGCAGGGTTCTCGGCGGCTCTCGAGCGCCTCATCGGCGGTGGCAGCGCGGGCGGGCGGGACGTGGGGAGCCGATACCCTGGGAAGGCCATGAATCTGGTCAATCTCGAGTCGGTCTCCCACGCCTACGGCCCCAAGCCGCTCCTCACCGACGTTTCCCTCGGTGTCGAGGAAGGCGACCGCATCGGTGTCGTCGGGCGTAACGGAGGCGGCAAGACGACGCTGCTGTCCGTGCTATCGGGCACGCTACGCCCCGACAGCGGCCGCGTCACCCACAGCCGCGGCCTGCGAGTGGGGTTCCTGACGCAGCAGGACGCCCTCGATCCCACGCTCACCGTGCGCGAGACGGTGCTCGGCGGGCTGGCGGAGCACGAGTGGGCGGGCGACCAGCGCGTACGTGAGATCCTCGCCAACCTGATCGGCGACCTCGACCTCGACGCCAAGGCGGGCGACCTGTCGGGCGGTGAGCGCAGGCGTACGGCGCTGGCCAAGCTGCTCATCGACGACCACGACCTGATCATGCTCGACGAGCCCACCAACCACCTCGACATCGAGGCCATCGCGTGGCTGGCCGGGCACCTGGCCGGCCGCAAGAGCGCGCTGGTGGTCGTCACGCACGACCGGTGGTTCCTCGACGCGGTCTCGACCCGTACGTGGGAGGTCGTGGACGGCCGGGTGGAGCGCTACGAGGGCGGCTACGCGGCGTACGTCCTGGCGAAGGCCGAGCGGGCCCGCATCGCCCAGGCCGCCGAGGAGCGCCGTCAGAACCTCATGCGCAAGGAGATCGCCTGGCTGCGGCGCGGCCCGCCCGCCCGTACGTCCAAGCCGAAGTTCCGCGTCGAGGCCGCCCAGGCGCTGATCGCGAACGAGCCGCCGCCCCGCGAGACCGTCGAGCTGATGCGCTTCGCCGCAGCCAGGCTCGGCAAGACGGTGTACGACCTCGAAGACGTCACCCTCCACGCCGGCGGCCCCGGCACGGGTCCGCTGGTGCTCGACCGCCTCACCTGGCAGTTCGGCCCCGGCGACCGCATCGGGCTGATCGGGGTGAACGGGTCGGGCAAGTCGTCGGTGCTGCGCCTGCTCGCCGACACGATCAAGCCCGACTCCGGCCGGGTGATCAGGGGCAAGACCGTACGCCTCGCGCATCTGTCGCAGGAGCTGGGCGAGCTCGACCCCACGCGGCGGGTGCTGGAGTCGGTGGAGGAGATCCGCAAGTACCTCAAGGTCGGCAAGCGCGAGTGGACCGCCTCCCAGCTGCTCGAACGCCTCGGCTTCCGCGGCGAGGCGCAGTGGAAGGTGGTCGGCGACCTGTCCGGCGGCGAGCGGCGGCGGCTGCAGTTGCTGCGGCTGCTCATGGACGACCCCAACGTGCTGCTGCTCGACGAGCCCACCAACGACCTCGACATCGAGACGCTCAACGAGCTCGAAGACCTGCTGGACGGCTGGCCGGGCACGCTGATCCTGGTGAGCCACGACCGCTACTTCCTCGAGCGGGTCACCGACAAGTGCGTGGCGCTGCTGGGCGACGGCAAGCTGTCGCTGCTGCCCGGCGGGGTGGACGAATATCTCGAACGCCGCGCCGCCGGCACGGCCGTGACCGCCCGCCTCGGCGTGGGCGCCGCGCCTGCCGCGTCCGAGCCTGCCGCCGCCGCGCAGCCGAGCGCGTCCAGCGCGCCGAGCACGCCCAGCGGGTTGTCGGCCAAGGAGGAGCGCGAGCTTCGCAAGGAGCTCAACCGCCTGGAACGTCAGCTCGACAAGCTGAGCGACCAGGAGGCCAAGCTGCACGCGGCCATGGCGGAGGCGGCCAGCGACTACGCCAAGCTGGGCGAACTCGACGCTCAGCTCCGCGAGATCACGGCCCAGAAGGACGCGATCGAGGCCGAGTGGCTCGAAGTCGCCGACCGCCTGGGCGAGTGACCGGCTCGCCAGGTGGGCCCGCTGGGACCGCCTGAAGGCTGCGAACGGCCCCGATCCCGCATCGGATCGGGGCCGTTCTCGTTTCCGCGGGAGGTGTGGGCCGGCGGGGCTCGTCGGTCGCCCTGCGAAGGGCGAAAGGGATCGCGGTGGGGTTTGTCGGCCGCCCTTGCGTGGGGCGTGGGGGTCGTCGGTCGGGAACTGGGCGGTCGTCCCCGCGAAGGGCGTAGGGGGTCGTTCGGGGCTCGTCGGGCGCCCTCACGAAAGGCATGGGGGATCGCCTGCGGGGCTTGTCGGCCGTACCCGCGAAGGCCGGGAGTGGATCGAAGGCGTGCGTGGTGGGTCAGAGAGGGGAGTCGAAGGGGGTGAGGAGGGTGCGGAGGAGGTCGGCGAGGGTGCGCTGATCGGCGGGGCCGAGGCTGGACAGCAGCTCCCGCTCCCTCCGCAAAAGGTCGGCGAACGCGGCGTCCACCCGCGCCAGCCCCGTCTCGGTGAGGGAGACGAGCACGCCACGCCGGTCTTCGGGGTCGGGCCGCCGGCGGACGAGCCCGGCCTGGGCGAGGCGGTCGATGCGGTTGGTCATGGTGCCCGAGGTCACGAGCGTGGCTCTGAGCAGGGCACCGGGACTGAGCTCGTAGGGCTTTCCGGCCCGGCGCAGCGCCGTCAGCACGTCGAACTCCCACGGCTCCAGATCGTGCTCGGCGAACGCCGCGCGCCGCGCACGGTCGAGATGCTTGGCCAGTCGTGACACCCTAGAGAGCACCTGGAGCGGCTCAACGTCGAGATCGGGGCGCTCCGTCCGCCAAGCCGCGACGAGGCGATCGACCTCGTCCCTAGCATCTTCCGTCATGACACACAAGTGTACTGTCTTGACATCGAGATATCCCTCTCGATATCAATTATCTTCATGTCGAGAGATATCTGGGACCCTGTGACGTACGCCGTCTACGCGGACGAGCGGTCGCGGCCGTTCATCGAGCTCATCTCAAGGGTGGGGGCGGTAGAGCCCGATTATGTCGTGGACATGGGCTGCGGCAGCGGTGAACTCACCGTCGAGCTGGCCAATCGCTGGCCCAATGCGACGATCGAGGGCTTCGACTCCTCCCCGGCCATGATCGGCAAGGCCAGGAAGCTGGAGTCGAAGGTCAGGTTCCAGGTCGCCGACGCCGCCACCTGGCGCCCTGACCGGCCCGTCGACGTGATCATTTCGAACGCGCTGCTGCAGTGGGTGCCCGACCACCACTCCGTGCTGGAGCACTGGATGGAGGAGCTGGCCCCGGGCGGCTGGCTGGCCTTCCAGGTGCCGGGCAACTTCGACGCGCCCAGCCATGTGGCCATCCGCGAGCTGTGCAACTCCCGCGCCTGGTCCGACAAGCTCGGCGGCTACACACGGGGCACGCCGGTGAGCGAGCCCCTGGAGTACGTCGACCTGCTCAACCAGGGCGGCTCGCAGGTTGACGCCTGGGAGACCACGTACGTGCACATCCTCCAAGGAGAGAACCCGGTGCTCGAGTGGGTCTCCGGCACGGCGCTGCGCCCGATCTTCGACCGGCTCGACCAGGACGACCAGCGGCGGTTCAAGAACGACCTGGGCAAGCTGCTCGCCGAGGCGTACCCGGCGAGGAGCTACGGGACGCCCTTCCCGTTCCGGCGCATTTTCGTCGTGGTCCAGAAGTAGCGGCCCATCTTCTGAGGTGCCGCTTCGGGTGGCATCATGGTCCGAATCAGGACTCTTGCGAGGTGCAGTGGGCATCGAGATCGAGGACAAGTTCGACGTCCCGGCGGACTATGAGCTCCCGGACCTCAGCAGCCTGGCCGAGGTGACCGGGCCGAGGAGTTTCCGGCTCGTGGCCCTGTACTACGACACCCCCGATCTGCGCCTGGCCGCGCGCGGCGTGACGCTCAGAAGGCGGCGCGGCGGTGACGACGCCGGCTGGCACCTCAAGCTGCCCAAGGCCAAGGGCGTACGCCAGGAGATCACCCACCCGCTCACCCGCAGCACCAAGATCGTCCCCGCCGAGCTGGCCGAGCTCGTCCGCGCCTACACCCGCGGCGCCGAGCTGGTGGCCGTGGCCGAGCTGGAGACCCGCAGGAGCGTCACCGTGCTGCGCGAGGACGGCACCGATCTGGTGGAGATCGCCGACGACCGGGTCAAGGGCACCGTGTTCGGCGATGAGCCGAGGGTGGTGCGCTGGCGCGAGGTGGAGGCCGAGCTGCTCGAAGGCGGCACCCAGAAGCTGCTGAAGAAGGTCGGCAAGCGGCTGCGCGCGGCCGGAGCCGTACCGTCGCAGGCAGGCAACAAGCTGGCCAAACTGCTTGAGCCCGCGCCGCCGGCCATCGCCGCCACGAAGCCGGGCAGCGCGGGCGAGGTGGTGATGGCCTACCTGGCCGAGCAGGTGCAGGCCCTGCTGGCGCAGGATCCGAGGGTGCGCCGCGCCGAGGAGGACGCCGTGCACCAGATGCGGGTGGCCGCCCGCAGGCTGCGCAGCGCGCTCAAGGCGTTCAAGACCGTCGTGACCGGCACGCGTGGGGTGCAGGAGGAGCTGCGCCGGCTGGGCAACGTCCTCGGCGAGGCCCGCGACCTGGAGGTGATCAGGGCCAGGTTCACCAACGCGCTCAAGGGCCTGGAGCCCGAGCTGATCGTCGGCGACGTCGAGACCCGGCTCGGCGCCGACCTGCTGGAACGCGAGCGGCAGGCGTACGAGCGGATCAAGGAGGAGCTCAGCGGCGAGCGCTACTACCGCCTCCTCGACGCCCTGGACGCCCTGCTCGCCGCCCCGGAGCTGGGCAAGGCGGCGGCCAAGCCCGCCCAGGAGAAGCTGCGCGACCTCGCCAGGGCCGGTTGGGAGCGGGTGACCACCGCGTACGAGCGCGCGCAGGCCATCGGCGACCCCGAACGCCGCGAGATCGCCATGCACGACGTGCGCAAGGCGGCCAAGCGCGCCCGCTACACCGCAGAGGCGCTCCGGCCGATCCTCGGCGACGACATGGGCACGCTGGCCGGGCTGGCGGAGGACATCCAGGAGGTGCTGGGCGCCTACCAGGACGGCGTGGTCGCGCAGGAGCTGCTGGCCAGGGAGGCGGCGAGCGCCCGCGATGCGGGCCAGGACACCTTCACGTACGGCCTGCTCATCGGCCTCGAACGCGGCACCGCCGAACGCGCGCACGCCGACTTCCCCAAGGTGTGGAAGAAGACCTGCAAGGCGGCCGAGGCCGTCCTGTAACGGCGGGCCGGAGGCCCGGCTCCTCGCCGGGCGCCCACTGTCACGTCGTGTGCTGCTCCACGGCGACGACCCGCCCGTCCGCCCGGTGCAGCACGGCGAAGCCGCCCTTGCGCAGCCGTACGTCCTCCCCGGTCAGCGCCTGGATGAGGCCGGGCAGCACCTTGCGGTGGCTGCACACGGCGGCGGGCCAGGACAGCGAGGACACCAGGGCCGGCGTCTTGCGCGGGTCCTGGCCCTCCTCGCTGAGCAGCGGATCGACCCCGATCCCGAGCCCGGAGATCCGCGCGTACGGCTCCAGCGTCTGCACGCAGCGGGCGCTCGGCGACGACAGCAGCCGGCCGGGCCGCCAGGCGGGCAGGACGGCGGAGAGCACCCCCGCCTGGGCGAGGCCGCGCCGGTCGAGCGGCCGGGTGGCGTCGTCGCCCTCCCACTCGTCCCGGGAGCCGGCCGAGCCGTGGCGTACGAGGACGAGCGGCGTGGTGTCGAGCGGCGCGGCGGAAAGGGCCTCGATCAGCGGCGTGTCCCAGGTGTACGACAGCAGCCGCCCGGCCTCGTCGAGCGGCACCCAGCGCAGCTCGCCGACCTCGTCGTCCGGAGCGAACCCGGCGTCGTGGACCGCCCGCGCCACCCAGTAGTCGACCCGCTTGCGCCGCCCTCCGATGGGGTACCAGACGGGCGGCAGCGGCCGGCCGAGCGTGACGGTCAGCCCGGTCTCCTCGCGCACCTCGCGTACGGCGGCGGCGACGACGTGCTCGCCCGGCTCCAGCTTGCCTTTGGGGAACGTCCAGTCGTTGTAGCGGGGACGGTAGACGACGGCCACCTCGGTGTCGCTTCCCGAGCCGCGCAGGATGACGGCGCCGGCCGCCCGGATGGGCTCGTCAGTTGTCAACGGTCCTCCAGCGGCGGGTGCTGATCAGATGGCTCTGCAGGTCATCGCCCGGGTGGCGGGTCCAGGTGCCGTCGGAGTTGAGCCACCAGGTGCTGGTGGAGTCGTCCATGGCCCGGTCCATCAGCTCGATGAGGTACGCCTTGTGCTTCTGCGCGGTCACCTTGACCAGGGCCTCGACGCGGCGGTCCAGGTTGCGGCGCATGAGGTCGGCGCTGCCGATCCACACCTCGGGGCGGCGGCCGAGTCCGAACTCGTAGACGCGCGAGTGCTCAAGGAACCTCCCCAAAACCGAGCGTACCCGGATATTTTCCGACAGGTCAGGGATGCCGGGGCGCAGGGTGCAGACGCCGCGTACCCACAGGTCCACCTGCACGCCGGCCCTGGACGCCCGGTAGAGCGCGTCGATGATCGGCTCGTCCACCAGCGAGTTGGTCTTGATCCTGATCCGCGCGGGGCGGCCGGCCCGCTGGTGGGCGATCTCCCGCTCGATCCGCGCCACCAGGCCGCTGCGCATGGAGTGCGGCGCGACGAGCAGCCGCCGGTAGGCCGAGTGGTGCGAGTAGCCGGTCAGGTGGATGAACAGGTCCGTGACGTCCTCGCCGACCAGCGGGTCCGCGGTGAGCAGGCCGAAGTCCTCGTACTGGCGGGCGGTCTTGGGGTTGTAGTTGCCGGTGCCGATGTGGCAGTAGCGGCGCAGCTCGCCCGATGCCTCCTGGCGTACGACGAGGGCCAGCTTGCAGTGGGTCTTCAGGCCGACCACGCCGTAGACGACGTGGCAGCCGGCGCGTTCGAGCTTGCGCGCCCAGGAGATGTTGGCGTGCTCGTCGAAGCGGGCCTTGATCTCGACGACCACCACGACCTGCTTGCCCGCCTCGGCGGCGTCGATGAGGGCGTTGACGATGGGGGAGTCGCCGCTGGTGCGGTAGAGGGTCTGCTTGATCGCGAGCACTCTGGGGTCGGCGGCGGCGTCCTCGATGAAGCGCTGCACGCTGGTGCTGAAGGAGTCGTACGGGTGGTGCAGCAGCACGTCGCGCTCGCGCAGCACCGAGAAGATGTCGTCCTCGGCGTTGATCACCTCGGCCGGCACGAACGGGCGGTAGCTCAGCTCGCCGCGGTCGAGGTCGGCGATCGCGTGCAGGCCCGACAGATCGAGCGGGCCGGGCAGCCGGTAGATCTCGTGCGGGTCCAGCTCCAGCTCCTCGATGAGCGGGGCCAGCACCTCCGGCGTGATGCTCTCCTCGACCTCCAGCCGCACGGGCGGCCCGAACCGCCGCTTGAGCAGCTCCTTCTCCAGGGCCTGCATGAGGTTCTCGGTGACGTCCTCGTCGACGTCGAGATCCTCGTTCCTGGTGACGCGGAAGACGTGGTGCTGGAGGATCTCCATGCCGCGGAAGAGCTGCCCGAGATGGGCGGCGATGACGTCTTCCAGGGGTACGAAACGGTCTTTGGACGCCTGGACGAACCTGGGCAGCTGCGAGGGCACCTTGACGCGGGCGAACACGGTGTGGCCCGTCGCGGGATTGCGTACCAGGACGGCGAGGTTGAGGCTCAGCCCGGAGATGTAGGGGAACGGGTGCGCGGGGTCCACGGCCAGCGGCGTGAGCACGGGCCTGATGCGCTCCTTGAACAGCTTGCGCAGCTCGGTGCGCTCTTCGCGGCTCAGGTCGTCCCAGCGCACGATCTCGATGCCCTCGCCGGCGAGCTGGGGGCTGATCTGCTTGTGGAAGGCGGCCGCGTGCCGCCTGGCCAGCTCGTCGGCCACCGTGGCGATCCTGACCAGCTCTTCCTGCGGCTTCAGGCCGCTTTTCGTGCGCAGCAGCAGCCCGGTCGCCATCCGCCGCTTCAGCCCGGCCACCCGGACGCGGAAGAACTCGTCGAGGTTGCTGGCGAAGATCGCCAGGAAGCGTACGCGTTCGAGCAGGGGCAGGGAGGGGTCCTCGGCCAGCTCCAGCACCCGCTCGTTGAACTGGAGCCAGCTTTCCTCGCGGTTGAGGAACCGCTCCTGCGGGAGGGGCAGGTCGGAGGCGGATGGGAACGGTTCCGCAGACATATGGCGTATGGTGCCCCGTTCGGTTGAACAGCACGTTAACGTCGCCGCAACGGCTCACCCCAGAGGGTCGGCCCTGCTCAACCCCATCGTCACCCCGCGGGACCGTGCCGTTCAAGGGTCACTCAGGATGATCTACCTGCTCAAGGCGGGCGGCGCGCTCCGCCAGGCGCGCCTCCCGCTGGCGGAGCTTCTCCTCCCGTTCACGGGCCTTCTCCGCCTCCTTCAGCAACCGTTCACGCTCTTTCAGCTCGCGTATGCGGGCCTTCTCGGCCTCCTTCAGCTCACGCTGGCGGGCCTTCTCCGCCTCCTTGAGCTCCTTCTCGCGGGCCTTCTCCAGCTCGCGCAGCTCCTTCTCGCTGACCGTGCGCGGCTTGGCCGAGGCGACGCGGTCGCGCAGCGAGACCGTCAGCGACGGGTTGGGGTCGAGCGCGGTCAGGCCGTTCCAGGCCAGGTTGACCAGGTGGGCCGCGACCTCCTCGCGGCTCGGCTTGCGCACGTCGAGCCACCACTGCCCGGTCAGCGCCACCATGCCGACCAGCATCTGGGCGTACATGGGGGCGAGCTTGGGGTCGTAGCCCCTGGCCGCGAACTCGTCGGCCAGCACGTCCTCCACCTGGCTCGCGATCTCGCTGATCAGGCTGGCGAACGTGCCGGTGCCCGACGCGGCGTGGGAGTCGCGGACCAGGATGCGGAAGCCCTCGCTGCTCTCCTCGATGTAGCGGAGCAGGGCCAGCGCGGCCCGCTCCAGCTTCACCAGGGAGTGCGCGGCGGACAGCGCCTCGGTGATCATGCCGAGCAGCTTCTGCATCTCGCGGTCGACGACGACCGCGTACAGCCCTTCCTTGCCGCCGAAATGCTCGTACACCACCGGCTTCGACACCTGTGCGGTAGCTGCGATCTCTTCGATAGAGGTCCCGTCGAACCCCTTTTCCGCGAAGAGCGTGCGGCTGATGCGGATCAGCTGCTCTCTGCGCTCGGCACCGGACATACGCCTGCGGGATCGGGGTTCGGTCACGGTTTCCATAATGACGGCCGTTGCGGGGCCGCCGCTCACCGGCTGATCGTCAGGCAATGCGCTTCGCCGCCAGACGCTCCGGCGTCGGCCAGCGGACGTCGTACACCCAGCCCAGCTTCTCGAAGATCCGGATGAGGCCGGCGCTCAGGTCGATCTGGCCCTTGAGCGCGCCGTGGCGGGCGCAGGTCGGGTCGCTGTGGTGCAGGTTGTGCCAGGACTCGCCGAAGGACGGGATGGCCAGCCACCAGACGTTGCGCGACTTGTCGCGGACCTGGAAGTCCTCCTCGCCGAAGACGTGGCAGATCGAGTTGATGGACCAGGTGACGTGGTGCAGCAGCCCGATGCGGACGAGCGAGCCCCAGAAGAACGCGGTCAGCGCGCCCTGCCAGGACCAGGTGATCAGCAGGCCGAGCACGGCGGGCAGCAGGATCGAGGTGAGCGCGAGCGCGGGGAACCACTTGTGCAGCTTCTGCACGTCCTCGTCCTTGCACAGGTCGGGTGCGTACTTCTCCCTGTTGGTGCGCTCGCTTTCGAACAGCCAGCCCATGTGGGCGTAGAGCAGGCCCTTGGTCATGTTCTTGAAGCCGGGGCCGAAGCGCCACGGCGAGTGCGGGTCGCCCTCCTTGTCGGAGAACTTGTGGTGCTTGCGGTGGGTGGCCACCCAGTCGAGCACCGACATCTCCAGGGAGAGGCTGCCGGCGATGCCCATGGCGATCTTCAGCGGCCGCTTGGCCTTGAACGAGCCGTGCGTGAAGTAGCGGTGCAGGCCGACGGTGACGCCGAGCCCGGAGACCACATAGAAGACGAAGGCGATGGCGATGTCCGTCCAGCCGAGTCCCCATCCCCATGCGAACGGTACGGCCGCGGCGATCGCCACGAGAGGCAGGGTGACCACGAGCCCGAAGGTGATGAGCTCGGATCGGGACTTCGGTTCCGGTTCGAAGTCCGGCTTGGGGGCAGGGGTGGAACGCTCGGCGACAACGGTCATTGGCAGTCCTCCGCGAGGTATGTAAGTGAATGTCCTGGCTACGCAACCGTAACCTACGCCAGCGTAGGTTAGAAAGAGTCGAGCCCGGAATGTCGAGAACGTGACGGCGAGACCGCCGAGCAGCGTGGGAATCGTGTCTTGCGCGGTTTGCGGAGGTTCTGTTATGGGGCCACGCGGGTGCAGGCGGGGATGAGCGGCAATAGGGGCGCGCGACGGCGCGTGGGGTCGGTATCGTAGGGAGTGCCGGACATCACGTGTCCGATCTGTCCCGGATCGTCTAATCGGCAGGACAAGTGGTTTTGGTCCACTTTGTAGGGGTTCGAGTCCTCTTCCGGGAGCCTTAACGTGCTCCCCCCGGCGGAAAGTTCGGGGGGAGGCCAGGTATCCTCACGGTGTCGGGAGGGTAGCTGCACAATGTGCAGCGGTGCGGATGTCGTACCGAATGCCCTGATCTGTCCAGTCACAGGGAGCCTCAGTCCGTGAGTGTGCCGCGCCCGGCAGCCGTCATCGTCCTCGCCGCCGGCGAGGGCACCCGGATGAAGAGCCAGACCCCGAAAGTCCTGCACGAGCTGTGCGGCCGTGCGCTGGTCGACCACATGCTCGCCGCCGCCCGCGACCTTGAGCCCGAGCAGCTCATCGTGGTGATCGGCCACGCGCTCGAGCGGGTCGGCGGCCACCTGGCCGCCACCAGCCCCGACGCGCGCACCGTCGTCCAGCGCGAGCAGCGCGGCACCGGCCACGCCGTGCGCACGGTGCTCGAAGAGATCGGCACGATCTCCGGCACCGTCCTCGTCACCTACGGCGACGTGCCGCTGCTGCGCACCCAGACCCTCGCCGGGCTGCTCGACCGGCACGCCGCCGAGAACAACGCGGTCACCGTGCTGACCGCCGAAGTGCCCGACCCGACCGGATACGGCCGGATCATCCGCGACGAGAGCGGCGCCGTCCTGGAGATCGTCGAAGAGAAGGACGCGACTCCGGAGCAGCGCGCGATCAAGGAGATGAACTCCGGCATCTACGCCTTCGACGGCCTGCTGCTCGCCGACGCCGTCAAGCGCGTCTCCACCGACAACGCCCAGGGCGAGGAGTACCTCACCGACGTCCTCGCCATCCTGCGCCGCGACGGCCACCGGGTGGGCGCGTGCGTCGCCGCCGACCATGTCGAGGTCGAAGGCGTCAACGACCGCGTGCAGCTCGCCGCCGCCCGCAAGATCCTTAACCGGCGCCTGCTGGAGCAGCACATGCGCGCCGGCGTCACGATCATCGACCCCGACAGCACCTGGATCGACGTCGGCGTCCGCATCGAGCCCGACGCGGTCGTGCACCCCGGCACCCAGCTTCACGGCGAGACCGTCATCAAGACCGGCGCCGAGGTCGGGCCGGGCACCACGCTCACCTCGACCGTCGTCGGCGAGGGCGCGGTGGTGCGCAACGCGGTCTGCGACCACGCCGAGATCGGCCCGGAGGCCAGCGTCGGCCCCTACGCCTACCTGCGCCCCGGCACCGTGCTCGGGCGCAAGTCCAAGGCGGGCACCTTCGTCGAGATGAAGAACACCAAGGTCGGCGAACGCTCCAAGGTGCCGCACCTGTCCTACGCGGGGGACGCCACCATCGGCAACGACGCCAACATCGGCGCCTCCACGGTCTTCGTCAACTACGACGGCGTCGAAAAGCACCGCACCACGGTGGGCGACGGCGCCTTCGTCGGTTGCGACACCATGCTCGTCGCCCCGGTGACAGTCCACGACGGCGCCTACACGGCGGCCGGCTCGACCATCGTCGACGACGTACCCCCCGGCGCCATCGGCGTGGCGCGTGCGCGGCAGCGCAACATCGAGAAATGGGTCTTGCGCAGGCGCGCGGGCACGAAGTCGGCGGCGGCCGCCCAGCGGGCGCTGGCCGAGCGAGAGCAGCAGGAGAGCACGAAGTGACCAGCATGAAGCAGCCCGGGGAGAAGAACCTCATGCTCTTCTCCGGGCGAGCACACCCCGAGCTGGCAGAGGAGGTCGCCAAGCACGTCGGCGTCTCCCTCACCCCCACCAAACTCATCGACTTCGCCAACGGCGAGATCTACGCCCGCTACCTGGAGTCCGTGCGCGGCTGTGACGCCTTCGTCATCCAGAGCCACACCACGCCCATCAACAAGTGGATCATGGAACAGCTGATCATGGTCGACGCGCTCAAGCGGGCATCCGCCAAGCGCATCACCGTGGTCATGCCGTTCTTCGGCTACTCCAGGCAGGACAAGAAGGGCCGCGGCCGCGAGCCCATCACCGCCCGGCTCATCGCCGACCTGTTCAAGACCGCGGGCGCCGACCGGCTCATGTCGATCGACCTGCACACCTCGCAGATCCAGGGCTTCTTCGACGGCCCGGTCGACCACCTGTTCGCCATGCCGGTCCTGGAGAGCTACCTCAAGAACAAGCTCGACCTCGCCAACACCACCGTCGTCTCGCCCGACACCGGCCGCGTGCGCCTGTCGGAGCGCTGGGCCGACACGCTCGGCACGCCGCTCGCGTTCATCCACAAGCGGCGCGACCTCGACGTCGCCAACTCGGTGAAGGTCAACGAGGTCGTCGGCAAGGTGCGCGGGCGCACCTGCGTGCTCATCGACGACATGATCGACACCGCCGGCACCATCTGCAAGGCGGCCGACGCCCTCTACGAGCAGGGCGCCACCAACGTCATCGTGGCGGCCACCCACGCGGTCTTCTCCGACCCGGCCGTCGACCGGCTGAAGAACTCCCGCATCTCCGAGGTCATCGTCACCAACACGCTGCCGCTGACGCAGGAGAGCCGCTTCGACAAGCTCACCGTGCTGTCGATCGCGCCGCTGATCGCGCGGGCGATCACCGAGATCTTCCAGGACGGCTCGGTCACGAGCCTGTTCGAGGGAGACACCTGAGCCCCTTAGACTGAACAGGTTGCGCTCGTAACGCCTTCCGCTAGGGCGGGTGAGGGGGAGCGCGATGAACCGTCCACATCTACATCCCTAGGAGATGTCGTGTCTGAAGTACGTATCGCCGCCGAACAGCGCACCACGTTCGGCAAGGGCGCCGCTCGCAAGATCCGCCGCGCCGACAAGGTGCCCGCCGTTCTCTACGGGCACGGCATCGAGCCCAAGCACCTCACGCTCCCCGGCCACGAGGTCCTGCTCGCCCTGCGCACGCCCAACGTGCTGATCCACCTCAAGGGCGACGGCGTCGACGAGCTGGCGCTGCCCAAGGGCGTCCAGCGCGACCCGATCAAGGGCTTCGTCGAGCACGTCGACCTGCTGCTGGTCCGCCGCGGCGAGAAGGTCACCGTCGAGATCCCGGTCACCCCGGTCGGCGACGTCCACTCCGACGGCCTGCTGGAGCAGCAGGTGACCACCATCGCCGTCGAGACCGAGGCCACCCACATCCCGACCGGCGTCGAGGTCGACGTCGAGGGCCTGGAGGTCGGCACCTCCATCACCGCCGGCCAGCTCAAGCTGCCGCAGGGCACCTCGCTGGCCGCCGACGCCGAGACCATCGTGCTGCAGGTCATCGCCAAGCCGGTCGAGGCGCCCGCCGAGGGCGAGGAGGCCGCCGAGGGCGAGGGCGAGGCCGCGGAGGCTCCCGCCGCCGAGTGAGCGACGGGTTCATTCGTGAACGGGGCGGCCGGACTCGAGCCGTCCCGTTCCGCTATGAGGGGACTTCATGGATCGCTGGCTGATCGCCGGGTTGGGCAATCCGGGGCCCGAATACGCGGGCAACCGGCACAACGCGGGCTTCATGGTGCTCGACGAGCTGGCCGCCAGGGCGGGCGGGCGGTTCAAGGCGCACAAGAGCAGGGCCTCGGTGTGCGAGACGCGGGCCGCCGTGCTCGCCAAGCCCCTGACGTACATGAACCTGTCCGGCGGGCCCGTCAAGGCGCTGTGCGACTTCTACAAGATCGGCCCCGAGCGGCTCATCGTCGTGCACGACGAGCTCGACGTGCCCTACGGCGCGCTGCGCGCCAAGCTGGGCGGCGGCGACAACGGCCACAACGGGCTCAAGTCCATCACCAAGGCCCTCGGCACCCGCGACTACCTTCGGGTCCGCTTCGGCATCGGGCGACCGCCCGGCCGCATGGACCCGGCCTCCTACGTGCTCAGAGACTTCGCCACCGCTGAGCGCAAGGACCTGCCGTTCCTCGTCGACCGGGCGGCCGACGTGGTCGAGTCGCTGATGACCCGCGGCCTGGAGGCCACCCAGAACGACTTCCACCGGGCTGATCTCCACATTTCCGGCCCTCCTCGCTGATCCCCGCATAGCTTCGTTCCGCCGAATGCCGGGACGCGGCGCGGCTACGATCGGTCACTGTCCGTTCAGGAGTGGTCACCTGGAGGCACGCGTGCGCGGTGAGGGGCTCATGGCTGTGAGGACCGGCCATGGGGGCTGCTGGGGGAAGGCAGCACCGCGCACGCGCTCCTGGGTGCGCACATATCGGTTGCAGGCCGTGCTGGGTGATCTGTGCGCGGCCGGCGTGGGCGCCTGCGCCGCGTTCGCCGTCAGGTTCGGCTGGCCCACCCCTTACGTCCTTCCCTATCTGCTGGTCAGCCTCGTGCTGCCGGTCGTGTGGTGCGGGGCGGTGGCGCTCAACCGCGCGTACGAGCCGCGCATGCTCGGCGACGGCCCCGAGGAGTTCCGCCGCGTCGCCCAGGCCGGCCTGGCGCTCACCGCGGCCACCGCCATCGGCTCCTACCTCACCAAGACCGACGTCGCCCGCGGCTACGTCGTGCTCGCGCTGCCCCTGGTCACCCTCCTCACCCTCACCGTCCGCTACGCGCTGCGCCGCAACCTGCACCGGCGCAGGGCCGCCGGGCGGTGCATGCGCCGGGTGATCGCCGTCGGCCACGCCGCCTCCGTCGCCGAGCTGGTCGGCCTCTTCCGCAGGGAACGCCACCACGGCATGGAGGTCGTCGCCGCCTGCCTGCCGGGCGGGCATCAAGGACAGAGCGTCGCGGGCGTGACCGTGGCCGGCGACCTCAGCGACGTGCCGCTCGCCGTCGAGCAGCACGACGCGGACACCGTGGCCGTGCTGGCCTGCCCCGAGATGGACGGCCAGGCGCTGCGCCGGCTGGCCTGGCGGCTGGAGCGCACGCTCACCGAGCTGGTCGTCGCCCCCGCGCTGATGGACGTCGCGGGCCCGCGCACCATGATCAGGCCGGTCGCCGGCATGCCGCTGCTGCACGTCGAGCACCCCGAGCTGGCCGGCGCGCGGCAGCTCGTCAAGAACGTCTTCGACCGCGTGGTGGCCGCCGCGCTGCTGGTGCTGCTCGCGCCGTTCATGGCCGGGCTCGCGGTGGCCGTACGCGCGACGAGCCCCGGGCCCGCGCTGTTCCGCCAGACCCGGGTGGGCAGGGACGGCAGGCTCTTCACGATCCTGAAGTTCCGCACCATGCGGCGCGGCTCGGAGCAGCAGAAGGTCACGCTCGTCAGCGACCGCGACGGCGTGCTGTTCAAGATCAGGAACGACCCGCGGGTCACGCCGCTCGGCGCGTTCATGCGCCGCCATTCGCTTGATGAGCTGCCGCAGCTCATCAACGTCGTGCTCGGACACATGTCGCTCGTCGGGCCGCGCCCGCCGCTGCCCGAAGAGGTGGCGCGTTACGGTGACGATGTGCGCAGACGACTCCTCGTACGCCCTGGGCTGACCGGGCTGTGGCAGGTCAGTGGCAGATCTGACCTATCGTGGGAGGAATCCGTCCGTCTCGACCTACGTTACGTGGAGAACTGGTCCCTCACTCTGGACCTCCAGATCCTGTGGAAGACTTGGTCGGCCGTCGCCCGCGGGCAAGGAGCTTATTGATGACGATTCGCGACGACCACGCCCTCGCCGCAGACCTGGCGACCGAGGCAGGAGCGCGGCTGCTGAAGGTCCGCGAGCGGCTGGGGTACGACGACCCGGCCGCGCTGCGCGCCGAGGGCGACCGATCCTCCCACCTGTTTCTCATGGAGAGCCTGGCGCGGCTGCGCCCGAGCGACAGCGTGCTGTCGGAGGAGGCCACCCGCGAGGAGCGGCTCGACCCGCGCAGGCTGAGCGCCGAGCGGGTGTGGATCATCGACCCGCTCGACGGCACCAGGGAGTTCTCCGAGCGCCTGACCCCTGGCGGTGAAGGCCGCAGCGACTGGGCGGTGCACGTGGCGCTGTGGGAGCGCGGGCGGCTCACCGCCGGGGCCGTGGCGCTGCCGGCCCAGGGCCGTACGCTGACGACCGCCGACCCGCCCAAGCCGCCCGCCTACGACCCCGCCTATGACAACAAGGGGCGCTTCCGCATCGCGGTGAGCCGCAGCAGGCCGCCCGAGTTCGTCCAGAAGCTGGCCTACCTCGTGGGCGCCGACCTGGTGCCGATCGGCTCGGCCGGGGCCAAGATCTCGGCGGTGCTGACCGGCGAGGTCGAGGCGTACGTCCACGCCGGCGGCCAGTACGAGTGGGACTCAGCCGCGCCGGTCGCGGTCGCGCTCGCCGCAGGAGCCCACGCCAGCCGCATCGACGGCTCGCAGCTGACCTACAACCAAGCCGATCCGTCCCTACCGGATATCCTGGTTTCCCTACCGGAGCTGGCGACATCCCTGCTCGCCGGCATCCGTGACCTGCACCGCTGACCCGCCGGAGGAAGCTTCCATGCTCCAGCGCGACTACACGACGTCGCAGCTCGACGTGCTCGAGGCCGAGGCCATCCACATTATGCGCGAGGTGGCCGCCGAGTTCGAGCGGCCGTGTCTGCTCTTCTCCGGCGGCAAAGACTCGATCGTCATGCTCCGCATCGCCGAGAAGGCGTTCTGGCCCGCGCCGATTCCGTTCCCGCTGATGCACGTCGACACGGGGCACAACTTCGAGGAGGTCATCGAGTTCCGCGACCGGCGCGCGGCCGAGCTGGGCGCCCGGCTGATCGTCGCCAGCGTCCAGGACTCCATCGACGCCGGCCGCGTCGTCGAGGACACCGGCAAGCGCGCCTCGCGCAACCGGCTGCAGACCACGACGCTGCTCGACGCGATCGAGGAGCACGAGTTCGACGCGGTCTTCGGCGGCGCCAGGCGCGACGAGGAGAAGGCGCGCGCCAAGGAGCGGGTGTTCTCCTTCCGCGACGACTTCGGACAGTGGGACCCGAAGAACCAGCGCCCCGAGCTGTGGAACCTCTACAACGCCCGCATCCGCAAGGGCGAGCACATCCGGGTCTTCCCGCTGTCCAACTGGACCGAGCTCGACGTCTGGGACTACATCCGGCGTGAGGGCATCGAGATCCCGTCCATCTACTTCGCCCATACCCGCAAGGTCTTCGAGCGCGACGGCATGCTGCTGCCCGACTCCGATGTGGTGCCGCGCGGCGACGACGAGCCGCTGTTCGAGGCGGTGGTGCGCTACCGCACGGTGGGCGACATGACCTGCACCGGCGCCGTGCAGTCCACGGCCAGCACGGTCGAAGAGATCATCCAGGAGATCGCGGCCACCCGCATCACCGAGCGGGGGGCCACGCGGGCCGACGACCGCTCGTCCGAGGCCGCCATGGAGGACCGCAAGCGAGAGGGCTACTTCTGATGGACATTCTGCGCTTTGCCACCGCGGGAAGCGTCGATGACGGCAAGTCCACCCTCATCGGGCGGTTGTTGTACGACTCCAAGGCGATCTTCGAGGACCAGCTCGAGGCGGTCGAGCGGACCTCGCGCGACCGGGGCACCGAGTACACCGACCTGTCGCTGCTGACCGACGGCCTGCGGGCCGAGCGGGAGCAGGGCATCACGATCGACGTGGCGTACCGGTACTTCGCGACCCCGCGCAGGAAGTTCATCATCGCCGACACGCCGGGGCACATCCAGTACACCCGCAACATGGTGACCGGCGCCTCCACGGCCGACCTCGCCATCATCCTCATCGACGCGCGCAAGGGCGTGCTGGAGCAGTCGCGGCGGCACGCGTTCCTGACCTCGCTGCTGCGCGTGCCGCACCTGGTGCTCGCGGTCAACAAGATGGACCTGGTCGACTACTCCCAGGAGCGCTTCGAGGAGATCCGCGAGGAGTTCACCGCGTTCGCCTCCAAGCTCAACGTCTCCGACCTGACGTTCATCCCGATCTCGGCGCTCAACGGCGACAACGTCGTGTCGCGGTCGGAGAACATGCCGTGGTACGCCGGCACGTCGCTGCTGCACCACCTGGAGAACGTCCACATCGCCTCCGACCGCAACCTGACCGACGTGCGCTTCCCCGTGCAGTACGTCATCAGGCCGCAGCGCGCCACCGACCCGGCCTTCCACGACTACCGCGGCTACGCGGGCCAGGTGGCGGGCGGCGTGCTCAAGCCGGGCGACGAGGTGGTGCACCTGCCGTCGGGCCTGACCACCCGCATCGCGTCGATCGACACCTACGACGGGCCGGTCGAAGAGGCGTTCCCGCCCATGTCGGTGACGCTGCGCTTCGAGGACGACCTCGACATCTCGCGCGGCGACATGATCGCCAGGCCCAACAACCAGCCCAGGGTGGCCCAGGAGCTGGAGGCGATGGTCTGCTGGATGGCCGACGGCACCAAGCTCACGCCGCGCTCCAAGCTGACCATCAAGCACACCACCAGGACCGCCCGCGCGCTGGTGCGCGACCTGCACTACCGGCTCGACATCAACACGCTGCACCGCGACGAGGAGGCGACCGCGCTCGGCCTCAACGAGATCGGCCGCGTCTCGCTGCGGATCACCCAGCCGCTGTTCGTCGACGATTACGCGCGCAACCGGCTGACCGGTGGATTCATCCTGATCGACGAGGCCACCAACGGCACCGTCGGCGCCGGGATGATCATCGACTCGTCCAGGTAGATCTTTAAGCGTTCCTTGATCTGACGATTACGGTCCGCGCTATGGTCGTCGCGTTCGGTGTTCGACGACGCGAAAGCCCCTCGTTCCGTGACAGATCGCGCTACTCCCCAGGTCGTCTACCTGGGCGGCCTGGGCCGCAGCGGCACCACTCTGCTGGAGAGGCTCCTCGGAGAGCTTCCCGGAGTGGTGGCGCTGGGTGAGGTGGTGCACCTGTGGGAGCGAGGGGTGCTCGCGGGGGAGCCGTGCGGGTGCGGCACGGCCTTCCCCGCCTGTCCCTTCTGGCGGCAGGTGGGGGAGCGCGCCTTCGGCGGCTGGTCCCGTCCGCTGGCCGAGCGCGTGCTGGCCCTGCGCGCGCGCATCGACCGCACCCGTAGGATCCCCCGCATCGGCCATCCCGACCTGGCCGAATACACCCGCGCCTACCTGCGGCTCTACTCCGCCGCCGGCGCACCTGTGGTGATCGACTCCAGCAAGCACGCCTCGCTGGCCTGCTGCCTCGTGGCAAGCGGGGCCGACGTCCACGTCGTGCACGTGGTCCGCGACCCGCGCGCCGTCGCCCACTCCTGGAGCAGGACCGTCCACCGGCCGGAGAACGGCCGGCCGATGACCCGGTGGAGCCCCGCCCGCACGGCCGTCCACTGGTCGGCACAGAACGCCGCGATCGAGCTGCTCGCCGCACGCGGGGCGCGCGTCACCAGAATCCGGTACGAAGACCTGCTCGCCGCCCCGGGCCCCGCCCTGGCCGCGCTGGCCCGCGGCCTCGGCCTGCCCGAGCCCGACTTCCTCGACGGCCGCACGGCCTGGCTGAGCCCATCGCACACGGCGTCGGGCAACCCCATGCGCTTCCGCGTCGGGCCGGTGGAGCTGCGGCGTGACGACTCCTGGCGTTCGGCGCTGCCCGGCGGCGACCGCCGGCTGGTCGCCGCACTCACCTGGCCCCTGCGCGCCCGTTACGGCTATCGGGGCGTGGCCGCGTGAGCGCGGCGCCGTCGGTCGGGGTGGTCATCCCGACCCGTGGTGACCGTCCAGGGCAGCTGCGCGAGGCCGTGGAGGCCGTGCTCACCCAGCGGTACGCCGGGCCGCTCGAGGTGGTCGTGGTCGCCGACGGCGGCCCCGCACTCGCCCGCGAGGCGGCGCGGTCGCTCGACGGCCTGCCGTTACGGGTGCTGCCCAACACCCGCACCCCCGGGCTGCCCGGCGCGCGCAACACCGGCATCGGCGCCTGCGCCACCGAGCTGATCGCGTTCTGCGACGACGACGACGTGTGGCGGCCCGGCAAGCTCGCCGCACAGGCCGAGGCGCTGGAGCGGGCCGGGGGCGAGTTCGCGAGCTGCGCGATCGAGGTCGAGCACGGCGGCCGCCGCGTCGTCCGGCTGGCCGGCTCCGACACGGTGACCGCCGCCGACCTGACCCGCTCGCGCATGATGATGGTGCACTCATCGACGTTCCTGTTCCGGCGTGGCGCGCTCCGCCCCGACGAGAGCGCCCCCGCCGGGCAGAACGAAGACTGGGACCTGGCCCTGCGCGCCGCCAAGCGGCGGCCTCTCGTCCACATCGACCGCCCGCTCGTGCTGGTGCGCTGGGCCAGGTCCCACTACGCGGCCCGCTGGGCCGACCGCATTGCCGGGCTTGAGTGGATGCTCGCCCGGCATCCCGAACTGGCCGTGGACCCGTGCGGCGCGGCGCGGGTCTACGGCCAGCTCGCCTTCAGCCACGCGGCGCTGGGGCAGCGGCGGGCGGCCCTGCGGTGGGCCGCTCGCACCGTCACCACCCGCCCCCTGGAGCCGCGCGGCGCGATCGCCGCCGCCGTGGCGGCCGGTCTGATCCCGGCCTCCGCCGTGCTGTCGGCGCTGCAGCGGCGGGGACACGGCATATGACCGCGCCCACCACCGTCCTGCCCCTCTCGCCCCCGGGGAGGGTGCGCGTCGGCGGCGTCGAGATGGACGCCGTACGCGAGGAGGACGTGCTGCGGCGGGTCGCGGCGGCGCTGGAGGCCGGGCGGGGCGGCCACATCGTCACCCCGAACGTTGACATCTGCCGGGCGGCGTCCGCCGACCCCGCCCTCCGGGCGCTCATCGGGTCGGCCGATCTGGTCGTCGCCGACGGCATGCCGCTGGTGTGGGCGGCCAGGCTGCTCGGCACGCCCGTGCCCGAGCGGGTCACCGGCGCCGATCTGATCTGGTCGCTCAGCGGGCTCGCCGCCGGCCGTGGCTGGCCGGTGTACCTGCTCGGCGGCGGCCCGCCCGAGGTGGCCGAGCGGGCGGCCGACCGGCTCGCCGGCGCCTGCCCCGGGCTGCGGGTGTGCGGGGCGTACGCGCCGCCGTACGGGTTCGACCGCACGCCCGAGGGCGTGGCCGAGGTGCGCGTGAAGGTGGTGGCGGCGGCGCCCCGGCTGGTGTTCGTCGGGCTCGGCTTCCCCCGGCAGGACCTCCTCATCGCCGACTTACGGCGGGAGCTGCCCGGGGCGTGGTTCCTGGGGTGCGGTGCGGCCATCGCGTTCGCGGCGGGGACCGTGGCCAGAGCGCCGCTGTGGGTGCGGCGGGCCGGGCTCGAATGGGCGTTCCGGCTCGTAAGCGAGCCCGGGCGGCTGGCGCGGCGGTACCTGGTGGACGACCTGCCGTTCGCCGCCCGGCTGCTGGGCGGCTGCCTGGCCGCCCGCCTGCGCCACCGTCGCCGGCGCCGCATGAAGGCGTGACCTCCCGGCCGGCGGCGGCCCTCAGGCCCTCAGGCGGTGAGAACGCGGACGCGTTCGGCGTCCTCGCCGGTGAGCCCCCTGGCGGGGTCGGCCAGGGCGAGCCGGGGGTCCATGCGCCGGTAGGCCGTGCGCGACAGGCCCGACCAGGCGAACGCCGCCGCCCGCCCGTCGCCGGTGCAGGCCCGCGCGATGCGCCGCTCGGCGGCGGGGGTCCAGCGCAGCCCCGCGTACGCGTACAGGTCGCGGAAGCCGGGGATCGGGTCGGCGGCCAGCGACTCGTACGAGACGAGCCTGATGCCCGGAGTGCGGCGCAGGATGCCCGTCGTGACCCGCCACAGCGCCGCCGCCTTGGCCACCCGGTCCTGCGAGCCGACCAGCTCCCGCAGCTCCAGCAGCTCGGGATGGTCGCGGACGAGCAGCGGCTGTTCGAGCAGCTCGTGGAAGTAGACGGTCCAGCCGAGCCGCTGCCAGCTCGCCACGAACGACACCGGGTCACGGACGAGCGCGATCACCCGGCAGCCCAGCCGCCGTGCGAACCACCCGGCGCTCAGCACCGCGAACGGGTCGTCCAGCAGCGCCCGCCGCCCGGTGAGCCGTCCGTAGGCGAACGCCGTGCCGTAGCGCAGCATCCGCGCCAGGTCGTACGGCGAGCGGTTCGCGCGCAGCTCGGCGAGCCACCGGTAGCGCAGGGCCGCCGTGTCGCGGAAGGCGGGCAGCCAGACACCCGCGTTGTCGTCGCAGATGTACTGGAACCGGTGCGTCACCCGGGCGGCGAGCACGCCGGGGCAGCGGCCCGGCGGGTGCTGGGGGTTGAGCGGCTCGTTGACGTAGATCAGCTCGCGTCCTGCGGCCAGCATGCGGCCCGTCCAGCTCGTGCCGCTGCGCGGCAGCCCGGTGACCAGGACCGTCATGCGGGCCGCCTCGGCAGCGGGCTGCGCAGCGCGGTCAGGGTGTGGCGGCCGAACGGGTGGAGCCGGTAGCGGCGGTGGAGCTGCCACAGCGGCAGCAGGTTCTTCACCAGCATGCCGCCCGACCAGCCGGCGACCGCGCCGAGCGCGCCGTAGGCGGGGATCAGCGCGAGGTCGAGCAGCACCGTGCAGCCGATGGCGGCCAGCAGGTTGAGCAGGCTGACGCCGGTGTGCCCGGCGGCGGTGAGCACGACGTCCACCATGCCGCAGGCGGTCGACACCATCATCGTGGCGGCGAGGACGAGCGCGATGGGGGCGGCGGCGCCGTACGCGGGGCCGAACACGCGCAGCAGCCACGGCGCGAGCCCCGCGTACGCGAGCCAGAGCGGCCAGGTGAGCACCACGAGCCACGCGGTCGCGGCCTGGTACAGCTCCCTGGCCCGCTCCCGCTCGCCGTCGGCCAGCGCCCTGACCAGCCCGGCCTGTACGGCCTGCGCGAGCCCCTGGTTGGCGAGCTGCCCGACGACCTTGACCCGGGTGGCGGCGGTGTAGACGGCGGCGGAGGCGGGCCCGGCGAGCAGCGCCACGATCACGATGTCCACCCGCTGGAAGACGGCCTGGATGGCGCCGGCGAGCGAGCGCGGCGCGGTGTGCCGCCACAGATCGAGCGCGGTCCCCGGCAGGTAGGGCGTCCACGTGACGCGCCTGCGCAGCCAGAAGGCGGCGAGCACCAGCACCGGCAGGTACGGCGCGGCCCACGCGGGCAGCAGCCACCAGCCGCCCGCCCCGGCCAGCGCGGCGGCGGAGACCAGCAGGAGCTGGCCGCCGGGCACGAGCAGCCCGTCGAGCAGCACGGTCGGCCGCAGCGCCCCGAACCCGCGCCCGGCCGCGAGCAGCACGTCGGCGGCCACCATGACGGGCAGCAGCCCGGCGGCGGGCCCGAGCTGCGGGAACAGCACGGCCGCCGCCGCCACGGCCACGACCAGGCAGGGCAGTACGGCGGCCCTGATGTAGCCGGAGACGCCGCGGTAACCGTACGACCTGGCGCGGGCGATGAAGTAGACGAGCCCGTTGCCGGCGTCGAGCTTGGCGATCCCGGCCGCCATCAGCGCCAGCGCGGTCGCGGTGAAGAACGCCCCGGCCTCCGCCGCCGGGTACGTCCTGGTCACCACCACGACGAGCACGACCTGCGCCACCGCGCCGAACGCGGCCCCCGACAGCCCGGCGAGCCCCCTGCGGACGGTCAGCGCCGCCACGAGGGCTCACCGTCCAGCCAGCGCACCAGCCGCGCGTCCCATGGCTCGAAGTGGTCGCGCAGCCGCCCGGCCAGCGTGCGCGGCACGGGACGCGGCAGCGAGCGCCGGTTGTAGCGCTCGAAGACCGGATAACCGAGGTGCGGCATGCCCAGGAACTCCAGCACCCGGTCGTAGGCGGTCTCCGGCTCGGCGAAGAAGCGGTGGCTGTCGAGCACGAGCATGCGATCGCGGCCGAACAGCGGCTCCAGCCGGTCGAGCTGGTCGGCGTAGCGCCCCCTGGCGAGGTAGGCGTGGTGGCGGTGCGAGTGGTGCAACGCGTGCGGCGAGGTGCGCAGCAGCTCCTCGGCTCCGGCCAGCCGCTCCTCCTCCAGCTCCAGCGCGCGCTCGAAGTGCGACTCGGTCTCGTAGCCTCTGGCCAGCTCGTGGGCGTGGGCAGAACAGGCCCGCTCGACGGGGTCGCGGACGAGGACGATCAGCTTCACGCCGGGCAGGTCGGCGGCGATGCGCTGCCCGGCCAGCGGATGGAACAGGTAGTACGGGGACGACTCGTACGCCTGGGGGCGGTGGCCGTACCGGTGGGTGAGCAGCGCGGCGCCCACCCGCAGCGGGAAGTGCCCCTGATACCAGGACATGCCGCGCCAGTAGGCCACGTCGAAGTAGTGCACGCCCTTGTGCAGCACGGGCTTGAGCAGCAGCGGATGCTGGGCGAGCGCGCGGTAGAGCGAGGTCGTGCCGCAGCGCTGCGCGCCCGCGATCAGGAACGACGGCAGCACGCGGGCGGCCGAGGTGAACCGTCCCGTGGTCCGCGACAGCGACAGGAGCGAGCGCTTCGTGGTCCTCACGTGAGTAGCTCCTCGTGATCGACGGCCGGGTTGAGCCACGACTGCGGCGGGCCGAGCGGCGTGTGGCCGTCGGCGGCGTGCCGGTCGGCCAGCGCGATGAGGTAACGCAGTGCGGTCCGCCTGGCCGTGGCCGCCGACAGGCCCAGGGGGGCGAGCAGGCGTACGGACTGGGCGACGCAGGCCCTGGCCGCGACCGGCGGGCGCATCCTGCGCAGGGCCCGGTGGAAGAAGTGGTGCAGCACGTCGAAGCCGAGGGGGACGCCGACCTCGTAGCGCTCCCAGTCCCACACCAGCAGCCGCCCGCCGGGGCCGCGGCTGACGTTCCACGGGGTGAGGTCGCCGTGCCAGGCGGGCCGGTCGCCGCCGGTGGCGGCGATCTCCCTGGCCGCCTCCAGCAGCAGCGGCGCGGGCACCCGGCCCCGGCGCACCGGCAGCGGCGAGAGCGCGAGCACCGACAGGCCGCGCCAGTCGCCGTGGTGCAGCACGGCCGGCACGGTGACCGTGTGAAGGGGGAGCGCGGCCAGCCTGCGCAGGACCGCCGCCTCGGCGTCGACGAGCCTGCGGGCGCGCTCGGTGTCGCCGATCTTGACGAACGCCAGCCGCCGGCCGTCCGCGCGGGCCTCCAGGATGGGCTTGCGGTTGGCCCGCCGCGCCGGGCGTACGTGCAGGACGGTCTCGACCGGGCGCTGGAAGACCTCGCCCAGGTGGTCGGCGATCGACCCCTCGACCGGCACCACCACCCGCGACCCGAGGTGCCACCAGCGGCGCGGCGCCAGCCTGCGGGGCACGGCGGGATGCGGCAGCACGGTGTACGCGCGGGGCGAGCCGGCGCCCGGATACAGCAGGCGTACGGTGTCGGCGAGATAGCCGAGCCGCACCGCGGCGTCGTTCATGACGATCCCCCAGCCGTATGCGTGTTCCTCCACAGGAGGGCGAACGAGATGAGATAGAGGCTGAGCGGCGTGACGAGCCCGTCGTAGATGAACATGTAGAGCAGCACGAAGCCCATCACGAGCACCCCGCCCAGCCCGATCGGGCTGCGGTCGCGCCAGTGGCGGCGGATCGCCCCCACGAAGAACGCGACGTACAGCGCGGCCCCCGTGAACCCCTGAGTGATGATCAGCAGCCAGAGCTGCCCGTCGCTGCCCAGCGGCGGATGCCCGCAGCCGGGGCACCAGCCGGTCTTGCCGGTGGTGATCGAGCGGTGGTTGCCGGTGGCGTTGCGGGTGTTGCCGTAACCGATCACGGGCGAGTGGGCGGCGGCGGCGAGGGTGGCGCTCACCGTGAAGGCGCGGATGTCGTTGGAGTGCGGCCGGTCGAGCCGCTGCGCGAACAGCGGCGCGAGCGGGCTCAGCAGGAACGCCAGCACGGCGGCCGCGACCGTCGCGCACAGCGCCACCCTGGTCCTGCCGCCCACCCGGACGATCAGGTAGAGCACGGCCAGCCCCAGGCCGATCCACAGGCCCCGGTTGAGCGAGTAGACGATCGGCACCGCGGCCAGGGCGACCACGACGGCCACGAAGACCTTCTGCCGCGCCCGCCCGTACACCCACCATCCGACGACGAACCACACCAGCAGCACCGACGCGTTGCTGCCCCAGGCGTTGGC
Source organism: Nonomuraea fastidiosa (assembly GCF_042751225.1). Lineage (NCBI taxonomy): Bacteria > Bacillati > Actinomycetota > Actinomycetes > Streptosporangiales > Streptosporangiaceae > Nonomuraea > Nonomuraea fastidiosa. Next base: position 2,107,019 of record NZ_CP170570.1, on the reverse strand, counting down.
CCACTCGTACGGCGCCTCCGGCCTGGGCAGCGAGAACCCGAGCACCTTCTGGGTCTGCGCGGCCGTCGGGTGGATGAGGTTCTGCACGAACGGGTTCCCCGCGATCCACTCGGGCAGCAGCCGCTCGACCGGCGAGGTGAACTCGAAACCGGGGGCGAGCACGCCGAGCAGCCCCCCGGCCACGGTGATGACGAACAATACGCCCAGCATGCGCACCAGCCGGAGCTGCGGCAGCTCGCGCTCGGTGAGGTTGCCGAGGTAGAGCACCATGATCAGGACCGCGCAGTAGAGCGCGAAGCGCATGCCGTAGCCGATCAGCCGGCCCGCGCCGAACTCGCCGTACGTGCCCGGTGGTGACTCGCCCAGCATCAGGCCGCTCACCAGGTAGCCGGCCAGGAGCAGCAGCCACAGCCCGAAGCCGCGCGGCACCTTGATCGGCCGCCGCCGCCACAGCAGCACGGCCATGGGCACGGCGAGCACCACCACCGACAGCCCGCCGAACCCCAGCGCCCACCACAGCGGGTAGCCGACCAGCAGCGCCGCTATGGGCCACGCGGGTCCGATCACGTCGATCGGCCATGACGCCGGTGCAGCGCCTGCAGTGGGCTGGTCTCGTCCTGCGCTCCCGGCCGGGCGGCGCGCAGCTCGCCGGTGGCGACGAGCTTGCCGAGCGAGGTGGGCGGGTGCGGCTCCAGCAGGGGCACGAACGACGGGACGGCGTCGGTGGCGGTCACCGCGCCGACGATCGGCACGTCGTGGTGGGCCAGGCGGCGTGCGGCGGCGGCCACGTCGCGCGAGGTGACCCGGCCGAGACCGATGAGCAGCACGGCGGCGTCGGCTCTGGACAGGTCGCGCACGTCGGTGCCGTCGAGCACGACCAGCGGCGCGCTCACCGCCAGCGGCTCGGCCAGCGACGAGGAGTACAGGTCGGCGGGCAGCGAGGTGACCAGCAGCCGCTTGCCCGGGCACGCGGCGACGAGCGCGCTCGCCAGGTCGTGCAGCACGCCGGGCCCGCGCGGGCCCGACAGGTCGCTGAGCACGGGGAGGCCGGTGAGCCGCTCGACGTCGTCGGGCGTGCGCAGGCGGGTGTCGAGGCGGTCGCGTACGTAGGCGGCGGCCACACCGGCCAGCAGGCCGAGCATGAGGCCGGTCCCGAGGTAGAGGGGCAGGCTGGGGGAGCTGGGCGCGGCGGGCGGCACGGGCCTGGTGATGATCGTGCCCGGGGTGACGGCGAGCGTGCGCAGGGCGTCGTACCTGACGGCCAGGCCGGCCGCCTGCCGGTTGAGCACGCCGTGGCGCTGCACGGCGATCGCGCGCTCCGGGCCCCTCGGCAGGGTGGCGAGCTGCCTGATCACCCGGTCGATGGAGGCGTTGACCTGCTTGAGCTTGCTCAGCACCGCCTCCTGCTGGCGGGCCATGGCGGTCAGCGCGCTCTCGCGGCGGTGTGCGAGGTACGCCTCGGCGTACGCGGAGGCGCGCGCCGCAGCGCCTTCGGGGTCGGCGGCGGTCACCGACAGCAGCAGCACCGAGGAGTTGGGCGGCACGGCCACCTCGACCGGCTCGACGGCGTCGATGCCCAGCGTGCGCGCGGCCCGCGCGGCGACCACGGCCGACTGGGCGACCTGGGCCTCGGTGTCGAGGTTGAGCGCCTCGCGGTGGCGGGCGGTCACCTGGTTGGCCTGCTCGCCGGCGCCGACGGGCAGCACGAGCACCTGTGCGGTCGCGGTGTAGGCGGGCGGGACCAGCCGCAGCAGCGCGAGCGCGGCCGTGCCGCCGACGACGACGCAGCCCACCAGGACCAGCCATCGCCTGCGCAGCAGCGAAAGGTGTGCGTCCAGGTCGGTACCGGAGCTCATGGGGGATGGTCTCCTGAATGTGTACGTTGCGTGGCCGCCTGGCGCCAGCGCGTCACCGCCGAAGTGGTGGGCCCACTATAGGGCGGCGCCTGATCACCCCGGTTCAATACTTCAAGATTTTTCCCGGATAAGCCGCCCGGGAAATGCCCATATTTCGGTTTCTAGGGCTATTTCCCGGGCGTCTCTTTACCCGCCACGAGCTGGGCTAACTCTCACACTGGCTGAAGTTCCAGGAATGACATGGCAAGGTTCAGGTGTGACAGCCGGGGGTCGTTCGACGAGGGGGTTGGAAGACTTTGCTGCTACGGGGATTTTCGCGGAAAGCAACGACCGGTGTTCTCACGATGTCGCCGGCCGCCGTGTTGGCCGCTGCGCTGGTCACTGTCCTTGCCGCCTGCTCCACCGCCGCGGGCTCGCCCGTCCCCGCGCCGGTCCAGGCTCCCACGGCCAAGCAGGCGGCGGGGTCGCCCGCCTGCACGGCCACCTCCAGGCTGATCCCGTCCTGCGGCGCCTGGTGGGGCCTCGCGCCCGAGGTGTTCACCGGCGTCCCGATCGAGCAGGCGCTGCACGGCGCGGAGATGCGCATGGGGGCGGCCGCCGACGTGGTGCACGTCTATCACCGGGGCCGCGAGCTGTTCCCCACGCCCGCTGAGGTCAGGCTGGCCCGCGACCCCGACAGGCCGCGGCTGCTCATGGTCAACTGGAAGCCGTCGTTTCAGCACACCTGGGCGCAGATCGCCGCGGGCAAGCTCGACCGCAGGATCGACCGGCTCGCCGCGCACATCAGGCGCACCTTCCCCGAGCGGTTCTTCCTCACCCTGCACCACGAGCCGGAGAACGACGTGGACGTCTCGTCCGGCTCCGGCATGCAGGCCACCGACTACGCCGCCATGTTCCGCCACATCGTGCTGCGGCTGCGGGCGCAGGGCGTGCGCAACGCGGTCGTCGTCATGACGTACATGGGGGCGCCCAACTGGGCGGCCAAGCCGTGGTTCGAGGACCTCTACCCGGGTGACGACGTGGTCGACTGGGTGGCGATGGACCCGTACGCCGACGACCGGGTCCAGGACTTCGACGGGCTGGTCAACAAGACGCGCAAGGAATATCCGGACTGGCCGGGCTTCTACCGGTGGATGCAGGCGCGTTTCCCCGGCAAGCCGGTCATGGTGGCCGAGTGGGGCGTGTTCGAGCGATCGTACGACCGCGACTTCAAGCGCACGTTCTTCGAGTCCGTGCTGCGCCAGATCAAGAAATACCCGCAGATCAAGGCGCTGATCTACTTCGACTCGCCGCAGGCGCCGCGCGGCGACACCAGCTTCGACTCCGACGGCGGCGCCGACCGCGCCTTCACCCGGCTGGCCCGCGACCCCTACTTCCGCTCCACGCCCGTGCCCAGACCCTGACGATGCTCATGTGACGGGCTCAGCGCACCCAGCCGCCGGCCTTGATCGTGTCGAGCACGCGGGAGACGGCCGCCTCGATCGACAGGTGCGTGGTGTCGATCACCAGGTCGGCGTCGCCGGGCTCCTCGTAGGGGTCGGAGATGCCGGTGAACTCGGGGATCAGGCCGGCGCGGGCCTTGGCGTACAGGCCCTTGCGGTCGCGCCGCTCGCACTCCTCAAGCGGGGTCGCGACGTGGACGAGCAGGAAGTCGGCGCCCACCGACTCGACCATCTCGCGCACCTCCGCGCGGGTGGCCGCGTAGGGGGCGATGGGGGCGCAGATGGCCAGGCCGCCGTGGCGGGCCGCCTCGGCGGCGACGAAGCCGATGCGGCGGATGTTGAGGTCGCGGTCGGCCTTGGAGAACGTCAGGCCCTTCGACAGCAGCTTGCGCACCACGTCGCCGTCGAGGTAGGTGATCGTGCGGCTGCCGGACTCCAGCAGCGCGTCGCGCAGGCCGCGGGCGATCGTGGACTTGCCCGAGCCCGACAGGCCGGTGAAGAAGACCACCAGGCCGCGGCGGTGCGGCGGGCCGGGGATGTGCACGGGGTCGGGGCCCGCCATGTGCTCGGCGGCGCCGTAGGCGGTGGCGACGTGTTCGCGCAGCTCCAGGTCGATCTCCGGCTCATCGCGCGGCGCGAGTGGCACCGGGACGACGAGCGTGCCCTCGGGCAGCCGCTCCTGGGCGCGCAGCGCGGCGCGCACGACGGCCGGGCCCGCCTCGCCGTATGCGAGCGGCAGCAGCAGGACGACCGCGTCGAGCTCCTTGGCGGTGGCCGTCACCTCGTCCAGGTCGTCGAGCGGCCCCCGCATGGTGACGGCGAGCGCGGGACGCCCGCCGAGCTCCTCCTTGACCTGGGCGGGAGTGCGCCGCAGCCGGGCGAACGGGCCGTGCTCGGGCGTGCCGAGCGCCTTGACGGGGCCTGAGGTCAGCCCGTCGGGCTCGTGCCCGGTCACGGTGAGCGCAGCGAGCGGCAGCCCCTCGGGGTCGAGCAGCGTGACCTCGTCGCCGGGGGACAGGTCGGCGTCGATGTGGAGGGTGACGGGCGCGGGCCACGGGGTGCCGTCGGCCAGCGTGCCGCGCTCGTAGACGGTGTGCAGGTCGTCGTGGCCCAGGAACCCCGTCAGCGGTTCGAACGCGCCCGACAACAGGAGTTCGAGGTCGGCCAGCTCGCGCGGGTCGGGGGTCCACTCCACGTTCTGCATCCCAACTATTCGAGTGTGCTCGGTCCGTACCAGACCAGTGTGCCGCTCCGCGACGCCTGCCTCGACCGCTAGATGAGGCGGGCGAAGTGGTGCTGGGGCTTCCTGATCACCATCGTGATCTCGTCGTGCGAGGCGGGGAAGCGGCCGCTGGTCAGCTTGGACACCAGCGACACCAGGGCGGCGACGGGACGGCGGGCGCGGGCGGGGCCGCTGGTGGCGCGCTCGTCATCGGTGATCATCAGGCCCCGGCTCAGGCAGAACGCGTGCAGGCCGTCGCTGGAGGCCAGCGGCTCGTACACGGCGGGCAGCGGGCCCGGCGTGCCCGGCAGGACCAGGGCCCGCCACAGCAGCCGGCGCAGCCAGCCCGGCGTGAGGCGGTCGAGCAGGCCGTAGGCGGAGCGGCGGTCGCGGACCCGCAGCAGCACCAGCCCGCCGGGCCGCAGCGCCTGCAGCAGCCGGTCGAACACCAGCTCCGCGTGGCGCACCCGCTCCAGCAGGAACGACAGCTGGATCACGTCGAAGCCGCGCGGCGGCAGCGGCACCGAGCGCAGGTCGCCGAGCGAGTAGGAGACAAGATCGGCCCGCTCCTCCACCACCTTCCTGACCGCGGGCAGGTCCTCGTCGGCTCCGGTGGCCCTGGTCTCGATGTGGTCGAGCACCAGCGGCTCGCCGTGCGCGCACCCGGCGACCAGCACGTCGAGCCGCCGGATCGGCTGGCCGGCGCAGTGCTCGCGGAGCCGCTGCTCGAAGAGGTCGCCGCTGCGGGCGACCGATCGCACCTCAGACATGTCACCTACAGTAATCAACCAAGTGGAATCAGTAAGGCATTTCCCTGCTAGCGTCCTGCCCCGTGAGCGATCAGGCGGACGATCAGGTCTACGAGGGCGTCTACGTGGGCAACGCCAACGTGGACGCGCCGCTCGACAGGGGATGGCTGCTCGGTCACTTCAAACCCCCGGGCGACCCAAGACACAGCGAAGACGTCGAGATCAAGTGGGGCGTGCACCCGGCGGGCGACGAGCGGGCCGCGTGGGTGGAGAACGAAGTGCGCACCGCGCTGCTCATCCTGATCAGCGGCCGTTTCCGCGTCGAGCTGCCGGGCCGCAGCGTGCTGCTGGACAAGCCGGGCGACTACGTGGTGTGGGGCAAGGGCGTCGGCCACTCCTGGCGGGCCGAGGAGCCGTCCACGGTCCTCACCGTGCGCTGGCCCTCCGTGCCTGGTTACCGCGTCGGCTGAGCTTTCACGGCGAGTAGTCTGGTACGGAACCCCCGCGACCTTCCCCGTCCGGGGGTAGTCGTGTTGCCGTCGTGGGGCTGTGGGCGTATCTGATGAGTCTTTCCGGGCTACTTGACCTTGTTCGCGCCGACCCGAAGCTGACCGCCGCTCTCGAAGAGGGCGGCGACGTCGCGCTGGTCGCGCCCTCCTCGCTGCGTCCGTTCGGCGTGGCCGCCCTCGCCGCGCACGACCAGCGCACGGTGCTCGCCGTGACCTCCACAGAGCGCGAGGCCGAGGACTTGGCGGCGGCGCTGACCAGCTTGGTCGAGCCGTCGTCCGTGGCGGTGTTCCCGGCGTGGGAGACGCTGCCGCACGAGCGGCTGTCGCCGCGCAGCGACACCGTGGGCCAGCGGCTCGCGGTGCTGCGCAGGCTGGCGCACCCGGTCAAGGGCGACGCCGCCGCCGGACCGCTCAGCGTGATCGTCGCGCCGGTGCGCGCCCTGTTGCAGCCCATCGTGAAGGGTCTCGGCGACCTTGAGCCCATCAGGTTGCGCGCCGGTGACGACGCCGACCTCGACGAGGTGGTGCGCGCCCTGGTCGACAACGGCTACCACCGGGTCGACATGGTGGAGCGGCGCGGCGAGGTGGCGGTGCGCGGCGGCCTGCTCGACGTGTTCCCGCCCACCGAGGAGCACCCGCTGCGCCTTGAATTCTGGGGCGACACGGTCGAGGAGATCCGCTGGTTCAAGGTGGCCGACCAGCGCTCGCTCGAAGCGGCCGACGAGGGGTTGTTCGCGCCGCCGTGCCGCGAGCTGCTGCTGACCGACGAGGTGCGGGCCAGGGCGCGCGAGCTGGCCGGGGAGTACCCCGCGCTCGCCGAGGTGCTCGACCAGCTCGCCGACGGCACCCCGGTCGAGGGCATGGAGGCGTTCGCGCCCGTGCTGGCCGGCGAGATGGACCTGCTGCTCGACCACCTGCCCGCGCGGTCCGCGGTGTTCGTGTGCGACCCCGAGCGGATCAGGGGGCGGGCGGAGGAGCTCGTACGCACCTCGCAGGAGTTCCTCGAAGCCTCCTGGATCAACGCGGCGGCCGGCGGCGAGGCCCCCATCGACCTCGGCGCGGCCGCGTTCCGCACGCTCGAAGAGATCCGCGAGCACGCCTCGGCGCTCGGCCAGCCGTGGTGGACGATGGCGCCGTTCGGCGGCGGCGTCGAGCTCGACGCGCAGGACTCCGAGGCCTACCGCGGCGACACCTCCAAGGCGCTCGCCGACATCAAGGGCTGGCTGGCCGAGGACAAGGCCGTCGTACTGCTCAGCGAGGGCCACGGCCCCGCCGAGCGCATGGTCGAGCTGCTCAAGGGCGTCGACGTGCCGGCCAGGCTGCACGCCTATCTCGACAAGGCGCCCGAGCCGAAGGTCGTCCACGTCACGACCGGCCGCATCGAGCACGGCTTCATCACCCCGAGCCTGGCCGTGCTCACCCACCTCGACCTGGTCGGCCAGAAGGCGTCCACCAAGGACATGCGGCGCCTGCCCTCGCGCCGCCGCAACATGGTCGACCCGCTTCAGCTCAAGGTCGGCGACTACGTCGTCCACGAGCAGCACGGCGTCGGCCGCTACGTCGAGATGGTGCAGCGCACCGTGCAGGGCGCCACCCGCGAATACCTGGTCATCGAGTACGCCAAGGGCGACCGCCTCTACGTGCCCACCGACCAGCTCGACGAGGTCACCCGCTACGTCGGCGGCGAGTCGCCCACGCTCAACCGCATGGGTGGCGCCGACTGGGCCAAGGCCAAGTCGCGGGCGAAGAAGGCGGTCAAGGAGATCGCCGGCGAGCTGATCAGGCTCTACTCCGCGCGCATGGCCTCGCCCGGCCACGCGTTCAGCCCCGACACGCCGTGGCAGCGCGAGATGGAGGACGCCTTCCCGTACGCCGAGACCGCCGACCAGCTCGAAGCCATCGACGAGGTCAAGCGCGACATGGAGCGCGGCGTCCCGATGGACCGGCTGATCTGCGGCGACGTCGGCTACGGCAAGACCGAGATCGCGGTGCGCGCGGCGTTCAAGGCCGTGCAGGACGGCAAGCAGGTCGCGGTGCTGGTGCCCACGACGCTGCTGGTGCAGCAGCACATGTCCACCTTCACCGAGCGGTTCTCCAGCTTCCCCGTCACGGTCAGGCCGGTCTCCCGCTTCCAGACCGACGCCGAGGTCAAGGGCACGCTCGACGGCCTGCGCACGGGCGCGGTCGACGTCGTCATCGGCACCCACCGGCTGCTCAGCCCGGAGGTGCGCTTCAAGGACCTCGGGCTCATCATCATCGACGAGGAGCAGCGCTTCGGCGTCGAGCACAAGGAGGCCATGAAGCACCTGCGCACGCAGGTCGACGTGCTGGCGATGTCCGCCACGCCGATCCCGCGCACGCTGGAGATGGGCCTGACCGGCATCCGCGAGATGTCCACCATCCTCACCCCGCCGGAGGAGCGGCATCCGATCCTCACGTTCGTGGGGCCGTACGACGAGAAGCAGATCGCCGCGGCCATCCGGCGCGAGCTGATGCGCGACGGCCAGATCTTCTTCGTGCACAACAGGGTGGCCTCGATCAACCGGGTCGCCGCGCGGCTGCGCGAGCTGGTGCCCGAGGCCCGCATCGCGGTGGCGCACGGGCAGATGAACGAGCACCAGCTCGAAAAGATCATGGTGGGCTTCTGGGAGCGCGAGTACGACCTGCTCGTCTCCACCACGATCGTCGAGTCGGGCCTCGACGTGCCCAACGCCAACACGCTGATCGTGGACAGGGCCGACAACTACGGCCTGTCGCAGCTCCACCAGCTGCGCGGGCGCGTCGGCCGCGGCAGGGAGCGCGGCTACGCCTACTTCCTCTACCCGCCGGAGAAGCCGCTGACCGAGACCGCGCACGAGCGGCTCGCCACGATCTCCCAGCACACCGAGATGGGCGCCGGCATGTACGTCGCCATGAAGGACCTGGAGATCCGCGGCGCGGGCAACGTGCTGGGCGCCGAGCAGTCCGGCCACATCGCGGGCGTCGGCTTCGACCTGTACGTCCGCCTCATGGCCGAGGCGGTGCAGGAGCAGAAGGCCAAGCTGGCGGGCGGCGAGGTGCAGGAGGAGCAGCAGGACGTCAAGGTCGAGCTGCCGATCAACGCCCACATCCCGCACGACTACGTCACCTCCGAGCGGCTGCGGCTGGAGGCGTACAAGCGGATCGCGGCCATCGCCACCCCGATGCACATCGACGAGGTGCGCGCCGAGCTGACCGACCGCTACGGCAAGCCGCCGGTGGAGGTGGAGAACCTCCTGGAGGTCGCGCGGTTCCGCATCAAGGCGCGGGCGGCCGGGCTCACCGACGTCACCTTGCAGGGCCAGAACATCAAGTTCGGTCCCGTACGGCTCAAGGAGTCGCAGCAGGTGCGGCTCGACCGGCTGTACAAGAAGGCGATATACAAGCAGGCCGCGGAGACGCTGCTGGTGCCGGTGCCCAAGACCAAGCCGCTGGGCGGGCAGCCGCTGCGCGACCTCGACTTGCTCAAATGGTGTGGTGACCTGGTCGAGGCGATGTTCCTCGAACCCGCCCGGGTAAGCTAGCGGCGGTTTCCGGTCGGAAGGGACGTACGTGAAGTCGATACGAGTGGCTGTGGCCGCCGCGGCGGCCGCCGTGGCGCTGTCCGCCTGCTCCTCGCCCATGCAGGCCGGAGCCGCGGCCGTGGTGGGCAACGAGCGCATCTCCATGAGCAAGCTCAACGATGACACCCAGGAGTACATCGCCGCGCTCAAGCGGGCGAACCTGGACGAGTCGGCGCTGAGCGTGCCGGTCTCCCAGGCGGTGCTGCGCCGGCTGGTCGACGTGGCCGCGTCCAAGCAGCTCATGGCCCGCTACAACGTGGAGGTGAGCGAGAGCGAGGTGGACGCCACGCTCAAGGACCCCGGGCAGTACGAGTCCGCCGAGATCAACCTCCTGGCCAACGCCGTCTCCCCGGCGGACGCCCGCGACTACGGCCGGGCGATGACCGGCCTGCGGAAGCTGCAGGAGCAGTTCGGCCAGTCCGGGCAGCAGCGGCTGCTCGACGAGTTCAACTCGATCAAGCGGATCGTCAACCCGCGCTTCGGCAAGCTCAACACCGACCAGAAGCAGCCGGGGCTGTTCGTCGACGCCGGCAGGTTCGGCAAGGCGGGCGAGCAGGCGGCGCAGGGCTGATCGTGCCGCTGATCGTCGTCACCACCTCGCCCCGGGTCGCGCCGGGCCTGCTGAGCCATCAGGCGTGGCAGGCGCTGCGGTCCGGCCCGGTGCTGACCGGCTCGGCCGACCACCCGCAGCTTCCCTACCTCGCGGACGCCGGCATCGCCGCCGAGGTCGTCGAGCCCGACCCGGCGGCGCTGGCCCGCCGGGCGGTGGCCGAGACCGTGGTGTGGCTGGCCGAGCACGACAGCGAGGACTTCATGCGGGCGGTCGGGCAGGCGGCGATCTCGCTCGACGAGCCACCGGTCATCGAGGTCGTCCCCGGCTCCTATGACCTGCCGGGGGCGCGGGTGCTCGACCTGGTGGCGGTGATGGACCGGCTGCGCACCGAGTGCCCGTGGGACCGCAAGCAGACCCACGCGTCGCTGGTGCCGTACCTGCTCGAAGAGGCGTACGAGGTGCTGGAGACCATCGAGCAGGGCGACTACGCGGCGCTGCGCGAAGAGCTGGGCGACCTGTTGCTCCAGGTGGTCTTCCACGCCCGCGTGGCCGAGGGCTTCGACATCGACGACGTGGCGGCCGGCATCGTGGAGAAGCTGGTCAGGCGGCACCCCCACGTGTTCGGGTCCGTACGCGCGGAGAGCGCCGACGAGGTCAACGCCAACTGGGAGGCGATCAAGGCGGCGGAGCGCGCCGCCAAGGGCACCGAGTCGGTGCTCGACGGCGTGCCGATGGGGCAGCCCGCGCTGTCGCTGGTGGCCCAGCTGCTGCGCAGGGCCGAGCGGGCGGGCGCGCCGGAGTCGCTGTCGGCGGCGGTCGGCCAGGGGGTGGCCAGGGAGCTGTTCGACCTCGTACGCAGGGCGGCCGAGGCGGGCCTCGACGCCGAGGCGGAGCTGCGCGGCGCGGCCCGCGCCTACCGCGACCGGGTGCGGGCCTGGGAGTCCTCCAGCCCCCAGTAGAAGTGCGCAGTAGAAGTGCCCAGTAGAAGTGCCCAGTAGAAGTGCGCAGTGGAGGTGCGCCGCGGCGACCTGAGAGCCTGCGCGGGGTGGCCGTACCGATAGGCTCTGATGGCATATCAGCTTTCGATTGAGGAGCGCATCCCGTGGCTACCATCGAGGTCGTATACGCGCGCGAGATCCTCGACTCCCGGGGCAACCCGACGGTCGAGGTCGAGGTCATTCTCGACGACGGCAGCAGGGGCCGGGCGGCCGTGCCGAGCGGGGCGTCCACCGGCCAGTTCGAGGCGGTCGAGCTGCGCGACGGCGGTAAGCGTTACGGCGGCAAGGGCGTGGAGAAGGCCGTGCTCGCGGTGACCGACGAGATCCAGGAGGAGATCAACGGGATCGAGGCCGAGGACCAGCGGATCATCGACCAGATCATGATCGATCTGGACCGCACGCCCAACAAGGCCAAGCTCGGTGCCAACGCCATCCTGGGCGTCTCGCTCGCCGTGGCCAAGGCCGCGGCCGACAGCGCCGAGCTGTCGCTCTTCCGCTACCTTGGCGGCCCCAACGCCCACGTGCTGCCGGTGCCGATGATGAACATCCTCAACGGCGGCGCTCACGCCGACACCAACGTCGACATCCAGGAGTTCATGATCGCGCCGATCGGCGCGGAGTCCTTCCGCGAGGCCGTGCGCATGGGCACCGAGGTCTACCACGCGCTCAAGGGCGTGCTGAAGGAGAAGGGCTACGCCACGGGCCTGGGCGACGAGGGCGGCTTCGCGCCCAACCTGCCCTCCAACCGCGACGCGCTCGACCTCATCCTGGCCGCCATCGAGCGGGCCGGTTACGTGCCGGGCGACGACGTCGCGCTGGCGCTCGACGTGGCGGCGTCGGAGTTCCACAAGGACGGCGTCTACACGATCGACGGCAAGGGCCTGTCGTCCGAGGAGCTGATCGCCTTCTACGAGGACCTGGTCGCCAACTACCCGCTCGTCTCCATCGAGGACCCGCTCGACGAGGAGGACTGGGAGGGCTGGAAGGCCATCACCGCCAAGCTCGGCGACAAGGTGCAGCTCGTCGGCGACGACCTCTTCGTCACCAACCCCGAGCGGCTGGAGCGCGGCATCAAGGAGGGCGCGGCCAACGCCCTGCTGGTCAAGGTCAACCAGATCGGCACGCTGTCGGAGACCCTCGACGCAGTCGACCTGGCCCACCGCAACGGCTACCGCTGCATGATGAGCCACCGCTCCGGCGAGACCGAGGACACGACGATCGCCGACCTGGCCGTCGCGGTCAACTGCGGCCAGATCAAGACGGGCGCTCCGGCCCGCTCCGACCGGGTGGCCAAGTACAACCAGCTGCTGCGCATCGAGGAGGAGCTCGACGACGCCGCCCGCTACGCGGGTCGCGCGGCGTTCCCGCGTTTCCGGCGCTAGTTTCGAGTACGGCTCGCGGCACCCCGATTCTCCGGCCGCGAGCCGCACTTGAGGGGGTGTGCAGCAAGTGGCGAAGAGACCGCAGCTCACCGGGCGGGCGGCCATCCTGGCCGTCGTGGTGTGCGCGATCGCGATGAGCCTGGCCTACCCTGTGCGCGAGTACATCAGCCTGCGCCGCAGCATCGCGGAGCTGCGCGCCGAGAAGGCCAGGGTCGAGGCCGAGAAGCAGGCGCTGCTGGCTCGCGACAGGCAGAGCGACGACCCCAACTGGATCAAGAAGACGGCGAAGGAGCGGCTGCACTACTGCGGTCCCGGCGAGAAGTGCTACGTGGTGATGGAGCCCGAGCAGGGCAAGGCGCAGGCGGCGGTCAAGCAGCCCGCGCAGGTGCCGCCGTGGTACGAGACGCTGTGGGAGTCGGTGCAGGCCGCCGACAAGGGCACCGGCCGCAGGGCCGTGACCGGGCAGCAGGGCGCCGCTCCTTCCGGGAAGCCCGGTGCGGAGCCGAGCGGGAAGCCGGGCGGCGAGCCCACCAAGGAGCCGAGCGGGCAGCCGAGCGGCAAGCCCACCGGGCAGACCACGAAAGAGCCCGCGAAGCCGGCGAAGGAACCCACGCAGGAGCCGGCGAACCAGTCGAGCGGGCAGTCGAGCGGGCAGCCGAGCGATGAGCCCACCGGGCAGGCCACGAAACAGCCGACCAAGGAGCCCACGGGGCAGCCGGCCGGAGGGTCGGCGACAGGAAGGGAACGCGTTGGACAGTAAGGACGTCGAGGTCGTCGAGCGGCAGCTCGGACGGCCGCCGAGAGGGCTGCGCGCGGTCGCGCACCGTTGCCCGTGCGGCAACCCCGACGTGGTGGAGACCGCGCCGCGGCTGCCCGACGGCTCGCCCTTCCCGACTCTTTACTACCTGACCTGCCCCAAGGCGGCCTCGGCCATCGGCACCCTCGAGGGTTCCGGTCTGATGCGGGAGATGCAGGCCAGGCTGGCGACCGAGCCGGAGCTGGCGGAGGCCTACCGCGCGGCGCACGAGGACTACCTGGCGCGGCGTGACCAGGCGGCCCGCGAGCAGGGCATCGAGCCGCTGCCGCCGGGCATGCAGAGCACGGGCGGCATGCCGGAGCGGGTCAAGTGCCTGCACGCACTCGTGGCCCACGAGCTGGCGGTGCCCGGGATCAACCCGTTCGGCAGGGAGGCGCTGGACGCACTCCCCGACTGGTGGAGTGACGGACCATGCGTGTAGCGGCCATCGATTGCGGCACCAACTCCGTACGCCTGCTCATCGCCGACATCGGCGACGGCACGCTGACCGACGTCGAGCGGCTGAACGAGATCGTCCGCCTCGGCCAGGGCGTCGACCGCACCGGCAGGCTCGCGCCCGAGGCGCTGGAGCGCACGTTCGCGAAGATGCGCGAGTACCAGGAGCTGATCGAGCGCCACGGCGCCACCGCGACCCGTGTGGTGGCGACGAGCGCGACCCGCGATGCGGCCAACCGGCAGGACTTCGTGACCGGCGTACGGAAGATCTTCGGGGTGGAGCCCGAGGTGATCACGGGCGCCGAGGAGGCCGAGCTGTCGTTCACGGGCGCCACCAGGGGTCTTTCGCGCCTGTCGCCCGAGACCGAGGTGGCGCGAGGCTCGCTCGCGCCCTACCTGGTGGTGGACATCGGCGGCGGCTCCACGGAGTTCGTGGTCGGTTCCGTGCACGCCGAGGGCGCGCTGTCGGTCGACATCGGCTGCGTACGGCTGACCGAGCGGCACCTGCGCGACGCCGGAGACCCGCCCAAGGCGGAGGCGCTGGAGGCGGTCGTCGCCGACATCGAGGCCGCGCTCGACCGGGTCGAGGCCGAGGTGCCGGTGCGCAAGGCGAAGACGCTGGTCGGGCTGGCCGGCTCGGTGACGACGGTGTCGGGCATCGCGCAGGAGCTGCCCTCCTACGATCCGGCGCGCATCCACCACTCCCGCCTGTCGGCCGAGCAGGTGCACGAGGTGACGCGGCGGCTGCTCGCGATGACCCACGAGGAGCGGGCGCGGATCCCGGTGATGCATCCCGGACGCGTGGACGTGATCGGCGCGGGGGCGCTGATCCTCGACCGCATCGTGCGCCGGTTCAAGTTTTCGCGGGTCGTCGTGAGTGAGCACGACATCCTCGACGGGATGGCGTGGTCTCTCGCCCGAAGCTGAAGAAATCCGGACATTTCCGGATTCGTGATCGTCTTGAGCCCGCGATCAGTATTGTGCTTCAGTAAAGAGGCAAAACGGGGGCTTTGCCATGTGTCATGCGCGAAAGGCGCAGGCTTGGCGACCGTTCCCGAGCGCGTCTCTTCCCTCAAGGAATGGAGCACTCTCACATGATGTCTGTTGGGTTAGCGCGTAAGGCTGTGGCGTTCAGCGCCTCGTCGGCGGCCCTGGCGGCGCTCGCCGCGGGCCTGGTCGCCGGGCCCGCCCAGGCCGCCACCGCGTCGAAGCCCAAGGTCACGGCCACCACGCCGAAGGCCTCCCCGCGGGCCCACGAAGGATCGTGTCCGGTCACGGTCAACTTCTCGGCCAAGATCAAGGTGCCGGTCAACGGCAAGACCAAGCTGGCCTACCGCTGGCTGCACGGCGACGGCTCCAAGAGCAAGGTCAAGGAGCTCACGGTCAAGGGCAAGGGCACCAAGACGGTCACGGTCAAGCAGTCCATCACCTTCAAGGAGGACGTCAAGGGCTGGGAGGCCGTCCAGGTCCTCGGGCCCAAGAAGTTCACCTCGAAGAAGAGCTACTTCTCCGTCTCCTGCGTGTCGCTCAAGGAGGTCGTGCGCGACCACGGCCCCAAGATCAACGCTCGCGCCTGGACGAGCTACAGCTCGTACGCCCACCGCTGCGCCCCCGGTGACAAGGTCAACTTCACCGGCGTGATCAGCTCCTCGCGTCCGGCCTGGGTGCGTTACCGCTGGGTCCTCAACGGCCACACCGCCGACTACGGCAAGATCAAGGTGCGCGACTCGCGCAAGGTCGGCTTCAGCATCTCCCCGCGTCACAGCCAGCGCGGCTGGGCGCAGCTCCAGGTGCTGAGCCCGGACAGCGAGTCCTCCAACAGGACGTACTACAAGGTCGCGTGCAAGGACGGGCACGAGGCTCCGAAGCCGCGCGGCAAGGTCTCCGCGTCCGCCAACGCCACGGTCGTCGGCAGCTGCACGGTCAAGGCCACCGGCTCCATCACCGCCACCGGTGCGGGCCGGGTCTCCTACCGCTGGTCGCTCAACGGCCGTACGGTGAGCAACGGCCAGACCTACTTCGGCCGTGACGGCGGCACGATCCTGGTGCCGGCCTTCTCCACCGAGCTGAGCGGCCCGGACGCCAAGGGCGGCGTGGTGACGCTGACGGTCACCGGACCGAACAACAGCGACTCCTCCAGCGACCGCTACCCGGCCTGCCGCAAGGCCCCGGCCGACAAGCCGGAGCCCAAGCCGTCGGCCACCACTCTGCCCGCGCCCGCGCCCGAGGCCACGACGCTGCCCGCCACCGAGGACAGCAAGGCCTGACAGGCACTGAGTGAACGGGAACGGCACGGACGCCGCCGGGTAACGCCTCTGGCGGCGTCCTGGGCCCGTCCGGACGGCACCGGTCGGTGCCGCCGGGCGACGTCCGGGCGGACCGCGCCGTGACGCCGAATCGAGCGGTTCAACCGGGCGGCACCTTCGGGAGCCGCCCGGTTTTCCGTTCGCTCGTACGCGTGCCGCGGGCGCGCATCACTCCCGCGTGCGCCGCGGGCGCGCAGGGTTTCCGAAAAGGTCGTTGCGCCCTGCCCGAGTGGCCGCGTAAGGGCCCGACTGCGGGTGCCGCGGGCGCGCAGGACTCCGATCAAGACGTCGCGCCCTGCCCGAGTGCCTCGTCAAGGTCCGAGCGCTCGAAGTGATCGGGCACCATCGGTGTCATGAGCTTCGTCCCTCCCGGCACCGGCTGGCCTGAAGACCCCGCGACCGCCGACACGCCTGTCGCGCTCGACCCCGCCGACGTGCGCCACCTCGCCGCCGGCAGCGGCACGCTCGCGGAGCTCACGGCCGCGCAGTCCGTCTGCCGCGCGTGCCCCCGCCTGGTGGAGTGGCGCGAGGAGGTCGCGCGGGTGAAGCGGCGCGCGTTCGCGAACGAGACCTACTGGGGCCGCCCCGTGCCGGGGTGGGGCGACGAACGGCCGAGCATCCTGCTGGTGGGGCTGGCCCCGGCGGCCCACGGGGGCAACAGGACCGGGCGCATCTTCACCGGCGACCGCAGCGGCGACTGGCTGTTCGCCTCACTCCACCGGTGCGGCCTGGCCGCCCAGGAGACCAGCACGCACGCGGGCGACGGCCAGCGGCTGATCGGCGCCCGTGTGGTGGCGTCGGTGCGCTGCGCCCCGCCGGACAACAAGCCGACGCCGGAGGAGAAGGCCACCTGCTTCCCGTGGATGGCCAGGGAGATCACGCTGGTCGCGCCGACCGTACGGGTGATCGTGGCGCTCGGCGGCTACGCCTGGCAGGCCGTGTGGCCGGCGCTCAAGGAGGCGGGCTACGAGCTGCCGCGTCCACGTCCGCCGTTCGGCCACGGGACAGAGGTGCCGATCAAGCGCGGCGACGCCCAGGTGACGCTCATGGGCTGCTACCACCCGAGCCAGCAGAACACGTTCACCGGCCGCGTCACCGCCCGAATGCTGGACGACGTCTTCTCAAGGGCCAGGTCACTGGCGGTGTGACGCGTTACACCACTTCTCGGCTGGCTTACGCGGAAGCCGCTGGCGTAGGCTTGTGAATGCTTTCACAAGCAACCACGAGGGATGTGGCCTCAGGATGAACAAGCACATTCTGATCGTCGGCGGCGGATACGTCGGCCTCTACACCGCACTACGGCTCCAGCGCAGGCTCCGTCGCGAACTCCGCGACGGCGAAGCCCGCATCACGATCATCGACCCCCAGTCCTACATGACCTACCAGCCGTTCCTGCCGGAGGCCGCCGCGGGCAACCTCTCGCCCCGCCACATGGTGGCCCCGCTGCGCCGTGTGCTGCCCAAGGTGCACATCCTGAACGGCACCGTCACCAAGGTGGACCACGCCGGCCGCGTCGTCACCTTCCAGCCGGCCGAGGGCGAGCCGCGCCAGATCGCGTACGACGTGATCGTGATGGCCGCCGGGTCGATCTCCCGCACCCTGCCCATCCCCGGGCTCACCGACATCGGCATCGGCTTCAAGACGGTCGGCGAGGCGATCGCGCTGCGCAACCGCGTGCTGCACCTGCTCGACGTGGCCGAGTCGACCGACGACCCGGAGGTGCGGCGAAGGGCGCTGACGTTCGTGGTGGTCGGGGCCGGGTTCGCCGGTGTGGAGGCGCTGGCCGAGCTGGAGGACATGGCCAAGCACTCCACCCGCTACTACCGCAACATCAAGCCGTCGGACATCCGCTGGGTGCTCGTCGAGGCGACGAACCGGGTGCTGCCCGAAGTCGGCCCCGAGATGGGCAAGTGGACGCTGGAGCAGCTGCGCGAGCGCGGCATCGACGTCCGACTCGAAACCCGCCTGGAGAGCTGCGTGGGCGGCCACGTGGTGCTCTCGGACGGCACCGAGTTCGAGGCGGAGACGCTCGTCTGGACGGCCGGCGTCAAGCCCAGCCCGGTGGTCAACGACAGCGACCTGCCGCTCGACGAGCGCGGCCGGATCAAGACCACGCCGATGCTGACCGTGGCGGGCACGCCGGGCGCGTTCGCCGCCGGTGACGCCGCCGGGGTGCCCGACGTGACCAACCCGGGCAAGTACTGCGCGCCCAACGCCCAGCACGCCGTCCGGCAGGCGAAGGTGCTGGCGGACAACATCGTCCGCTACCTCCGCGGGGAGGAACTCGTCCAATACCGCCACAAGTACGTCGGATCGGTCGCCGGACTCGGCCTGCATCAGGGCGTCGCCAATGTCTATGGCGTCAAGCTGCGCGGTTTCCCTGCGTGGTTCATGCACCGCACCTACCATCTGTCGCGGGTGCCGACGCTGAACCGCAAGGTCCGTGTCGTCGTCGACTGGACGCTGGCTCTGTTCTTCAAGCGGGAGACGATCTCGCTGGGAGAGATGGAGCACCCCCGCGACGGCTTCAGGGCCGCGGTGGCGACGACTCGCCGCTAGCTCGGGTACGGCAGCGCCCCGGTGAACCACGTCGCCGGGGCGTTCACGGCACCCATGTCGCAAGCGGAAGGGGTGCCACGAGTGGGTCTGTCAGCGGTGACCGTGCTGGGCGTCGACCGGCCAGGCGTGATCGCCGCGGTAACCGGGTCGCTCGCCGACTGCGGCGTGAACATCCAGGACTCGACCATGACGTTGCTGGGCGGGCACGTCGCGATGATGCTGCTGGTATCCGGCGACCTGGATCCCGCCGAGCTGACCAAACGGGTGGGCGCCCCCGACCTCGTGGTCACCGCCTCGGCGATCGCCGCCCGCCGCCACTTCTGCGGCGACGGCGGGCTCGGCGGGCAGGGCGGCGGGCTGGAGTACGTGCTGACCGTGCACGGCCCCGACCGTCCCGGCATCGTCTCGGCCGTCAGCGCCGTGCTGGCCGAGGACGGCGGCAACATCACCGGCATGAGCACGCGGCTCACCGGCCGCCTGTACGTGCTCATCGCGGACGTCGAGCTGCCGAAGGACGTCGACGTGGCGGCGCTCATGCGCAGGCTGGCCGCGGTCGGCGCGAGCCTCGACTCCGAGATCACCTTCCGTCCCGTCGAACCGGATCTGTTGTGAACCCGCGGGGACCGAGACCGACCGGCACCGTGCGGGACGTGCTCGGCGCCCCGCACCCTGTGCTGTCCGCCGTGGCGGCGCCCGTTGACCCGGGCGCGCCTGAGGTCGTGGCCGCCGCGGCGGATCTGCTGGCGACATTGCGCGGCACGCCTGCCGCGACGGGGCTGGCGGCCCCTCAGATCGGGCTGAGCTGGCGCCTGATCGCCTTTGACGCCCGTCGCCACCCAAGGAGTCGTTCCTGGGCCGGAGAGACGGTCCTCGTCAATCCCAGGCTCGCGGGGGCCGCCGATTGGGACGAGGGCCGGGAGGGGTGCACATCGATCCCGGGACTGACCGCGGATGTCCGCAGAGCCACGCGTATCACCGTACATGGGCATTTGCCAGGAACCGGGGAGAGCGTCACCATCGAAGCGGATGCCGTGGAAGCTCGCTGCATTCAGCACCAACTGGACCATCTCGACGGTCTACTCTTCTTGGACAGAGTCCCTGGGGCGCTATCACTTCACCGCAAGCTTCACACTTGTGACGCTTGATGCGAAGTTGTGCTCCTCGGAAGCATGGTCTGTTTCGTATGATTACGGCGCCCCCGTAGCCCAATGGCAGAGGCAAACCCCTTAAAAGGGTTGACGTGCGGGTTCGAATCCCGCCGGGGGCACTTGCCTTCTCCATTGACTTCAGGTCTCTGACCTGGAGCTTTACCGCGATCGGCAGGATGGACGCGGCTCAGCCGTCACCTGACGATATCGAGTTGTTATCGATTTTGTCCTGTCACCGTGCGATCACTGCTTGTTAGAGCCGGTGTCGTACGGCCCGAGCCGCCCGGCCCGGGGCCTCCGGCCGTCGGCGCCCACCGGCCGGGCGGCGCCCGCTGTTTGGCCGGCCGATAAGTTTTCGTCGGCCGTCCGATATTGACAAGCCCCAGGTTTTCTGCTTTCTTCCGGCATTGCCGGAGTTCCCTTTCTGTGAATGTCCGACTACGCCTGACAGCCATCCTTTCCGGTTCCCGAATGCTGCCATACTCGCCGCCGAGCGCATCGGAGCACGTCGACGCGCCGCCGGGCACCTGCGGAGGCGGAATTCCGGCCGCCAGGCGATCCCGGGAACTCCGCGAAGGCCCGGATCGTTGTGAACGCAGCCGAAGTCCCGTATGAACATCGTTATGAGCGTCAGTTGACCAAGGTGACGGCGCGCACCGTAGGCTCGTCGTCACAGGAGGCAGCGATGGAGAGCAAGAACCCCGTATTCAGCAGGTCGCGGCAGCAGGCCGCGGCGGGCTGGGCCGGTCCCACCCCGTCACCCGACCAGCTGCAGCACATGTACGACGCGCCGTCGTACGCACCACCGACCCGGCCGGCGTACCGGACCATGACGCTCGACGACGTCGTGGTGCGAGGGTTCATGACCCTCGGCGCGCTGGTCGTGGCCGCCGCCGCGGCCTGGATCCTCGACGTCCCCCCGATGGTCGCCATCGGCGCCGCGGTCGTGGCGCTGGTCCTCGGCCTGATCGCCTCGTTCACGATGAGCACCAACCCGGCGCTCATCCTGGCGTACGCGGTGTTCGAGGGTGTCTTCCTCGGCAAGATCAGCTCGGTCTTCGAGGGGTTGGTCAGCGGCATCGTGATGCAGGCGGTGCTCGGCACGGCGTTCGCGTTCGGCGCGGTGCTGACGGTCTACGCGTTGCGCATCGTCCGCGTCACACCCAAGCTGGTGAAGTTCACCATCGCGGCCGGCCTCGCCGCGCTCGGCCTGGTCGTCGTCAACCTCATCGTGGGCATCTTCCACGAGGGCGGCCTCGGCCTGCGCACCGACAGCCCGCTCGGCTGGATCTTCAGCGTCGCCATGATCCTGCTCGGCTGCTTCTTCCTGCTGCTCGACTTCGACTCGATCGAGCAGGGCGTCAAGCAGGGCGCTCCGGACAAGTTCGCCTGGCAGTGCGCCTTCGGCCTCACCCTGAGCCTGGTGTGGATCTACCTCGAGGTGCTGCGGTTCATCAGCTACTTCAGCGATAGCGACTGACCGTCACCGACAGTCGTGCGAAAGGGCCCCGCCGCACTGGCGGGGCCCTTTCGCTCTGCGATGGAAAATCTACCTGCCGTCACAAAATGATGCCGGGCCGAGGGGTTGCCAACCTCACTTCCGTGTTGCAGTGTCAAGCAAAGGAGCTAATCCGCGGAGGTGCCCATGTCCTTGAACCACTCACCGGAGACGCAGACGAAGCTGATCGCAAGGGTCCCGGCCATCACGGGGCGCGAACTCCCAGAGTGGTTCCAAGCAATCGACAACGGCCCGGCCTTCCTGAGGTGCGACGAGCGTGCCAACTGGCTCGCAGACGAGCACGGGCTGACCCACGGCTACGCCGCCGCGATCGTCCACGAGCACGAGCGGCACCGCCGTAACCGCATGGGCTTCATCTGAGCCCAACCGTCCTAGCCGCGCCCGTGCCGCAAGCGCGGGCGCGTCATCATGAGGGTATGGATCTCAACAAGGCCCTCGGCTTCCTTCGTGATCATCACCACGCCGTCCTGCTGACCCGGCACCGCGATGGGCGCCCGCAGATGTCGCCGGTCGTCGCAGGCGTACAAGGCGACCACGTGGTGATCAGCAGCCGCGAGACCGCGGCCAAGGTGCGCAACGCCATCCGGGATCCCCACGTGTCGCTGTGCGCGTTCACCGACCGCTTCTACGGCGACTGGATCCAGATCGACGGCACCGCCGAGGTCGTCCACCTGCCCGAGGCCATGGAGCTCCTGGTCGCCTACTATCGCGACATCTCAGGCGAGCATCCCGACTGGGACGATTACCGGGCCGCGATGGAGCGCGACCGGCGCGTTCTGATGCGCATCACCCCGGTCAAGGCCGGCCCCGACCGCCACGGCTGAGCCCTCGGCGTCCCTTTCGGCCGTCACGGGAAGCACTACGTCCGTTCTGGCCGCACTGTCGAGGCCGCGCGCCCCGTCACCGGGGTGCGCGGCCTCACCGCATGAAGCAGCCTGTCAAAGCCGCCTCAGGATCGCTTGGGACCGGCTCAGCTCAGGCGCTCGAGGACCATGGCCATGCCCTGGCCGCCGCCCACGCACATCGTCTCCAGGCCGATGCTCTTGTCGTGGTGCTGGAGACTGTTGATCAGCGTCGAGGTGATACGCGCGCCGGTCATGCCGAACGGGTGGCCGACCGCGATGGCGCCGCCGTTGACGTTGAGCCGGTCGATGTCGATGCCGAGCTCCCGGTACGACGGGATGACCTGCGCGGCGAACGCCTCGTTGATCTCCACCAGGTCGATGTCGCCGATCGCCATGCCGGCCCTGGCCAGCGCCTGCTTCGACGCTTCGACGGGACCGAGTCCCATGATCTCGGGCGACAGCGCGGAGACGCCGGTCGAGACGATCCTGGCCAGCGGCGTGATGCCCAGCTCGGCGGCCTTCGTGTCGCTCATGATGACGACCGCCGCGGCCCCGTCGTTGAGCGGGCAGCAGTTGGCGGCCGTGACCGTGCCGTCGGGGCGGAAGGCCGGCGCGAGCGTGGAGACCTTCTCGTACGTGGTGCCCGGCCGCGGCCCGTCGTCCTTGCTGACCACGGTGCCGTCGGGCAGGGTCACCGGCGTGATGTCCTTCTGCCAGAACCCGTCGGCGATCGCCTTCTCCGCGAGGTTCTGCGAGCGCACGCCGAACTCGTCCTGCTCCTTGCGGGAGATGCCCTTGATCTGGGCGACGTTCTCGGCGGTCTGGCCCATGGCGATGTAGATGTCGGGTACGCGGTCGTCCTCGCGCGGGTCGTGCCAGACCTGCCCGCCCTCGGCGAACTGCTTGGTGCGCTCGCGGGCCTCGGCGAAGAGCGGGTTGTGCGTGTCGGGCAGCGAGTCGGAGTTGCCCTTGGTGAAGCGGGAGACGGTTTCGACGCCGGCGGAGACGAACACGTCGCCCTCGCCCGCCTTGATGGCGTGGAAGGCCATCCGGGTGGTCTGCAACGACGAGGAGCAGTAGCGGGTCACGGTGGTGCCGGGCACGTTGTCCAGGCCCAGCAGCACCGCCACGACCCTGGCCATGTTGAAGCCCTGCTCACCGCCGGGCAGGCCGCAGCCGAGCATGATGTCATCGATCGAGGCGGGGTCGAGCTGGGGCACCTTGGCAAGCGCCGCCTTGATCATCTGGACGGTCAGGTCATCGGGCCGGATGTCCTTGAGCGACCCCTTGAAGGCCCGTCCGATCGGGGAACGCGCGGTTGCGACGATGACTGCCTCGGGCATGGCCCCTCCTTTGTCGGCGCTAATAGTAGAACTATATTCCAGTTCTTAGCGCAAGAGCCGACCGGCCCGCTCGCCCGGTTTCCGTAGGTGCGCGGATGGTTGGGGGTGCGACGGCCGGCAGGGCTGCTCGCCCGCTGTTCGTACGTGCCGGGCGGGCGAAGAGAGCGCGGGGGAGGGGCCGACAGGGCTGCTGTTATCCGTACATGCCGGGTGAGTCGGCCGTCTGGTCGTTGACCGCGTGCAGGCCGCCTCGCTCGTCGCGCCACAGCCGCCAGCCGTCCTGGCTGCCGGTGTACCAGGAGGGCGGGGTGGAGGCGGGAGTGACCCGCTTGCCGGTGCCGAGGTCGTACTCGCAGAGCGCGGCCGTGGAGTAGAAGCCGGGCGGCTGGCCGCGCAGCGGCAGCGGCTTGGGGTCGGTGACGCAGAACGACCACGCGCGCACGTTCTCCGGCGGCACCGGACGCCCCGCCGCCAGGTCGAAGGCCGAGCCCTTGGCGCGGTGCTGGAGGAAGCCCAGCTTGTCCATGCGGTCGGGGAAGGCCAGCCACCAGCCCGATCCTGGCACGTCGGAGGCGGTGATCTGGCCGACGACCCGCCCCGTGGTCGGGTCGAGCCTGGCGAAGCCGCCATAGGAGCCGTGGCGGTCGACGGGCCGCACGACGGGGGCGAGGCCGGGATTGCCGCTGGGATAGACGCGTACGACCGACGGCCGCATCCAGTTGATCGTCCCGTCGGCGATCTTGATGGAGAACAGCCCGAACGCCGAGACCTTCTTCGTGCGCGGGTTGGTGTAGGGCGCGACGTAGCCCACCAGGTCGTCACCGGCCGCGCCGAACGCCCAGCCGCCCGACAGGTCGATGCCGGGGCCGAGCGCCTGCTCGATCGGCTGCTGCCACTGGAGCTTGCCGGTCTCCAGCTCGTACGACTCCACCATGGGGTTGCTGGCGAGTCTGAGCAGCAGCACGCGCTTGTCGTCCGACCACTCGACCTCGGAGATGCCGGGCAGCTTCCACAGCACCTTGCCGGTCGCCGGGTCGAGCACCACCATGCGCGCCTTAGCCAGCGCGGTGTGCTCGGACAGGCACACGTACGGACCGCAGCGCTGCGGCCCGAACGTCGAGTGCACCGGCCTGCTCCACTTGCGGGCGCCGGTGCGGGCGTCACGGGCGATGAGCGTGGCGTTCCAGCGGCCCTGCTTGCCCGGGTCGAGCGCGACCACCACGGCCTGGTCGCCGCTGCGCACGAGCGCGGGGGTGGAGACGCCCATGCCGGGCAGGCGGCCTGCCATGGTGGCCGGGTGCGCCCACAGCCGCCGGCCGTCGCGCAGGCTGAGGGCGACGGTCTCCAGCGCGCCTTCGGGCTTCATGGAGGTGACGGCGACCACGTCGCCGCCCACGGCCATCCTGCTGACGACGTTGACCTGGGTGTTGTGCCAGGAAGGGAAGGCGGAGGTGGCGGCGTCGCTGCCGGAGCAGCCGCCGGTGGCGAGGCCGGCGGTGAGGGTTGCGGCGAGGGCGAGTGACGGTTTCCACGAGGGCCGGCGCACGGGCAATCCACTCCAATGAGGACGGGGAGTGGCGGCTCGGCAGCGGAAGGTGACCGGCCGAGGGTGCGCAGGTGTCAGGGCTCGTTGACCGCCTCGCCGAGTCGCCGGCGGAACAACGTCGCCCACTTGCCGTGCAGGCCCGTCGCCCGCCCGTCGACCCGGGTCGCGGAGACCTCGGTGCCGGGCTCCTCCGCGGCCGTCGCCGCCGCGAGGTAGATCGGTTGCAGTGCTTCGCCGCGCGCGGGACGCGGCTCTGGCCACAGCCCCAACGCAGCGCACACCGACGGTAGCACCGCGTTAGCGGCCTGCGCGTAACCTCGGTCAGATGGATGGAAACGATCCGGTCCGAACATTTCTGTCGGATTTGTCGCGAACTCGGGGCCGAGGACGTCGGCGAACGCCACCGTACGGCCGCCCGCGTCCACCACCGCCACCGTCTGCGCCGCGGCGAGCTGCCGGCTCCAGCGCCGCGTCACCCAGCGCAGCGGCTGTGCGATCGGGCGTACGGTGCCGAGGTCGGGACACGTGCCCACGACCACCTCGGCCCCCGCATCCCGCAGCCGCCGCACGGCCTTGGTCAGATGGCGTACGGCGATCGCGGGCGGCGTCTGCGTGATGATGTCGTTGGCCCCCACGAAGATCACCGCCAGGTCGGGTTTCATCGGCAGCACCGCGTCGACCTGCTCGGCCAGCTCGGCCGACGGAGTGCCCGACTTGCCCACCACCTTCAGCTCCACCGGCCGTTCGGCCACCACGGCGAGCCCGTTGGCCAGCATCACCGCGGGCGTCTTGGCCGGGTCGGTCATGCCCAGGCCCACCGAGGTGGAGTCGCCCAGCATCGCCATCTTGATCGGCTCACCGGGGAAGTCGGTGCCGTAGACGCCGTCGGAGGGCGGCCCGTCCAGGCCGTGCGGGCGGCCGATGGCCTTGCGCGCCAGCAGGCTCTCCGCGATCAACAGCCCGTAGGCGGTGGCTCCGAGCGCCGTCAGACCGCCGCCTCCGAACGCCGCTGCCGTCGCGATCTTCTTCGCCGCGCGTGCCATGCCTGCCGGCCACACCACGTACGTGCCCTCCTCAGTCGAACTCGGCGGTAGCGTTTGCTTGAAACTAACCGAGGGCCGGCCACCCCCACTGGACCTCGGCCATCGGCAAGCTGACCAAGCTTCGGCAAAGAAGGTGAACACCCCGGTGCGCGTTTACGATTCCCTTGTCGACCTGATGGGCAACACGCCACTCGTCAGGCTGCACAAAGTCAACGCGGGCGTGCCCGCACAGGTGCTCGCCAAGGTCGAGTACTTCAACCCTGGGGGTTCGGTCAAGGACCGCATCGCGGTACGCATGATCGAGGCCGCTGAGAAATCCGGCGAGCTGCGCCCCGGCGGCGTGATCGTCGAGCCGACCTCGGGCAACACCGGCGTCGGCCTCGCCATCGTGGCCCAGCAGAAGGGCTACAAGTGCCTGTTCGTGGTGCCCGACAAGGTGGCCCAGGACAAGATCGCGGTGCTGCGCGCGTACGGCGCGGAGGTGGTGGTCTGCCCGACCGCGGTCGCGCCCGACCACCCCGAGTCCTATTACTCGGTCTCCGACCGGCTGGCGCGGGAGATTCCCAACGCCTGGAAGCCCGACCAGTACTCCAACCCGAACAACCCGGACTCCCACTACCACTCGACGGGTCCCGAGATCTGGGAGCAGACCGAGGGCCGGGTCACGCACTTCGTGGCCGGCATCGGCACCGGCGGCACGATCAGCGGCACCGGCCGCTACCTCAAGGAGGTCTCCGACGGCCGGGTGAAGATCATCGGCGCCGACCCGGAGGGCTCGGTCTACTCCGGCGGCACCGGGCGCCCGTATCTCGTGGAGGGCGTCGGCGAGGACATCTGGCCGGCCACGTACGACAGGAACATCTGCGACGAGATCATCGCCGTGTCCGACAAGGACTCCTTCACCATGACCCGCAGGCTCGCCCGCGAGGAGGGGCTGCTGGTCGGCGGGTCCTGCGGCATGGCCGTGGTCGCGGCGCTGCGGGTGGCGGCCAAGGCGTCGCCCGACGACGTGGTGGTCGTGCTGCTGCCGGACGGCGGCCGCGGCTACCTGTCGAAGATCTTCAACGACGACTGGATGGCCGACTACGGCTTCCTGACCACCACCTCCGACGAGGGGCTGGTCGGCGACGTGCTGGCGCGCAAGGGAGGCGGGCTGCCGGAGTTCGTCCACGTGCACCCGCACGAGACGGTCGGCACGGCCATCTCGATCATGCGCGAGTACTCCGTGTCGCAGCTGCCGGTCATGAAGGAGGAGCCGCCGGTCATGGCGGCCGAGGTGGTCGGCTCCATCGTCGAGCGCGATCTCCTCGAAGCCCTCTACCATGGCAGGCTCTCCTCCGACGACCCGATCTCCGATCACATGTCGGCGCCGCTACCCACGATCGGCAGTGGTGAACCTGTGGCCATCGCGGTGGAAGCGCTGGAAAAGGCCGATGCGGCCGTTGTGCTGGAAGACGGCAAGCCGACCGGGCTGATCACCCGCCAGGACCTGCTGGCCTTCCTCGCCAACCACTGACGCTCCCGGCGCTCCGGTGGCGTCGTGCTCAACGCGCGTGCGGCGCCACCGGGGGCCTGGCGGCCGGGTCAGGGGAGCGGGAACTCTGCGACGACCTCCCACGCGCCCTCGGGGGTCGGGCCCGCGTAAAGCCTGCCGCCCAGCGCCTCGACGCGTTCGGCCATGCCCACCAGCCCGAACCCGCCGCCGAGCCGGGAGACGCGCGGGTCGGCGTCCGAGCCGAAGTTCCGCACCCGCAGCACCACCACCTGGTCCACGCGGCGCAGGCTCGCCTCCACCCAGGCGGTGCGGGAGGCGTGCTTGCGCACGTTCGTCAGCGCCTCTTGAAGCACCCGGTGCAGGGTGGTCATGACCTCGGGCGGCAGCGTACGGTCGTCCAGGCCCTGGCCGATCTCGAAGGCCACCTTCGGCCCTTCTGCCGAGAACCGGTCGGTCATCATGCGCAGGTCGGCCAGCGTGACGCCGGGCGTCCTGTCGGCGCCGTCCTCGGCTCGTAACACGGTGACCATGCGGCGCATCGAGGTCAGCGCGTCAGTCCCGGCCGTCGCGATCGCGTCCAGTGCGGGCAGCACGGCCTGCGGGTTGGTCTCGGCGACCGTACGCGCCGCCTGGGCCTGCACGACGATGCCGGTGATGTGGTGTGCGACCAGGTCGTGCAGCTCCCTGGCCAGCTCAAGGCGCTCGGCCCGGCGTACGGAGTGGACCGCCTCGTTGCGCCGTTCCTGCTGGAAGCGCAGGTAGCCGCCGACGCCCGCGGTCAGCGACCAGCTCGCGAACAGCAGGAACGAGGCCGGCAGCCCCACTTCGACACGTCCGTTGGCCTCCGTCATCAGGACGAACAGGTTGAGACAGGCCAGCAGGGCGGCATTCCGCACGGGCTCGACGTGGCGCAGCACGCCGAGCATGAGGATGAGCAGCGCGCCCGTCTCCGTCATGCCCGGCAGGCCATGCTTGCTCGTGGCGGCGATCGCCGTCGTCGCCACGAACGACAGGCCGAGCACGGCGAGGAACCCCTGCGTCCGGTACTTCTGCCGCAGCATGAGAGCCGCGCAGCCGGCCGCCCCGCAGACCGGCACCAGCCACTGCGCGCCCCCGAGCTGCCAGGCGGCCGCGACGTCGAGCAGCAGGAGCAGGCCGAGCCAGCCGTACATGGCCAGCTCACTGAGCCGGCGGATCCAGTACACGACGCGTTTGGAGCTCACCACGGCCTTGAGCCTAAGCCGCAAGTCGGACATCTCGTATCAACCGTTCGGCCGAGTGGGCTTCCCGGAGACCAGCCTTAGAGCCGAGGTGGAACAGGCGGGCCCTGGACGATGCTGAATCGTGTCGGAAAGGGGACAGACATGATGGTCATCGGATTCACCCTTCTAGGGGCCGGGCTGGTCGTCGCGGTATTGCTCGCGCTGGCCGATCCGATCCTGCTCTCCCGCATCAACGGCGAGCCCGCCGAGGGCGCCAAGGGACGCTTCATCAAGGCGGACCCCGTACGCGAGGCGGAGGTCGTGCCGCTGCGCGCGCGGTCCGGCGGGGACCGGCACGCGACCCGCGCGGCCTGACCGCCGATCCGGCCACGGTCCGGGCGGGGGGCGTGGGTCGTCTTGAGCGGTGCCGGCGTCCACTAACGTGGCTGGTATGAGCAACGGTTTTGAGACCCTGGCCATTCACGCAGGTCAGGAGCCCGACCCGCTGACCGGCGCGGTCGTGCCGCCGATCTACGCCACGTCGACCTACAAGCAGGACGGCGTGGGCGGCCTGCGGTCCGGATATGAATACAGCCGCTCGGCCAACCCGACCAGGACCGCGCTCGAAACCGCGCTGGCCGCCGTGGAGGGCGGGGCACGCGGGCTCGCGTTCGCCTCGGGCCTGGCCGCCGAGGACACCCTCCTGCGTACGGTGTGCAAGCCGCAGGACCACGTCATCATCCCCGGCGACGCCTACGGCGGCACCTATCGGCTCTTCGACAAGGTCCTCAGGCGCTGGGACCTCCACTACGACCCCGTGCCGCTGCACGACCTAGACGCCGTGGCGTCCGCCATGACGCAGAAGACCAGGGTCGTCTGGGTCGAGACGCCCACCAACCCGCTGCTCGGCATCGCCGACATCGCCGGCCTCGCGCAGCTCGCCCATGACAACGGCGCGCTGCTGGTCGTCGACAACACCTTCGCATCGCCGTACCTCCAGCAGCCCATCACGCTGGGGGCCGACGTGGTCGTCCACTCCACCACCAAGTACGTCGGCGGGCACTCCGACGTGGTGGGCGGCGCGCTGGTGGCCGCCGACGCCGGGCTCGGCGAGGAACTGGCCTTCCACCAGAACTCGATGGGCGCGGTGGCCGGGCCGTTCGACGCCTGGCTGACGCTGCGCGGGCTCAAGACGCTCGGCGTCCGCATGGACCGCCACTGCGACAACGCCGAGCGCGTCGTCGACCTGCTGCTCTCCCACCCGAAGGTGACCGAGGTGTTCTACCCGGGGCTGCCCGACCACCCCGGCCACGTGGTGGCGTCCAAGCAGATGCGCCGGTACGGCGGCATGGTGTCGTTCCGCGTCGCCGGAGGCGAGGCGGAGGCCGTGGAGGTGTGCAACCGCGCCGAGCTCTTCACGCTGGGGGAGTCGCTCGGGGGAGTGGAGTCGCTCATCGAGCACCCCGGCCGCATGACCCACGCCTCGGCGGCGGGGTCGCCGCTTGAGGTGCCCTCCGACCTGGTGCGGCTGTCGGTCGGCATCGAGACCATCGACGACCTGCTCGCCGACCTCACCCAGGCGCTGGCCTGAGCCGCCTCCGACGGTGGGCCCGGGGGCGGGCCCACCCGCAGGAGCGCTACTCGGGCACCACCATCAGGAAGAGGATCACCAGCCAGATCACCGACAGCAGGCTGCTGATCGCGGCGATCCGCCCCTTCTCCACCTTCGCGTCGTCCTCGGTGCTCTCGCTGGAGAGTGCCTGTACGGCGGCGCGCAGGTCGCGGTCGATGATGAAGAGCAGCACGACGCCCACGATGAACAGCGTCATCGACGCGCTCATGTACCACCGGCCGAGCACCCCGTTGCCCATCACGATGCCGAGCACCAGGCCGAAGACGAACACGCCGAGGCTGCCGATGGCGTAGATCCTGGTCGTGCGCTGGATGAAGCTCAGCGCTTGCACGTTCTTCTGCCGGATCACCCGGGGCGCGGACATCGTCGCGGCGACGATCGGGCCGAGCGTGAAGATCGCGAATCCGATGTGCAGCCAGAGAAGCAGGGACATGCCGGAGAGACTAGTCCCCGGTGATCTCGCTGCGGGACTCGACACTCTCTTTGCTCTTTGCCGAACAGTGCAAGCACAGCTCCATGGCCGCCACCGTGACGACCATCAGCACGACGAGGAGCACCGCGAGCATATGGGTCCCCCTCCTTCCCCGTCAGGGACGTAAATACCGTCCGTAATGACTAGACGGCTGTGCATCGGAATAAGTTCGGCGCCGGTATGGTTGTTCAACGCCGCTTTTTCCTTACCGTTTGGGCACAAGGGGGTGCCGTCTGTGGCCATCAGGCATGTCGAGCCGTACACCGAGGAGTGGCTGCACCAGCCGATCAGCTACGTGCAGCGCGTCGTCGAGGTGCTCGGGTCAGAGGTCACGGATTGGTGGGAAGGCCCCTGTGATCCGCGCTGCGCCACGGTGCGGCTGAGCGATGGCACCGCGCTGGTGTGGGACGAAGAGAGCGGGTGGCGGTTCGGCCGGTTCGTCTCCGGCGGGCGCGGCCTGCAGACCGAGCTTTCCGGCGTCCGCTACCTCGGCCACGGCCTGCTGCCGAGGCCCGAGCGGGTGCCCGAGGCGCTGCGCGACGCGCGGGCCGGGGTGGGAGCCAGCTCGGCCTGGCGGCCCTGCTACCGCTCCCACCGCAACTGCCGCGACGGGTTCGACGTCGCACTCGACTTCTACTCCCGCCTCGTCGACGCCTGACCCCGCCCCTGTTGAGCTGTCCCTGTCGAGCTGTCCCCAGTCCGGGGGTGAGCGCCCGCTGAGGGCCCCCGCGCCTCGCGGGCTTGCGAGCCGCGTGCTCGCGGCGGTCGCGCCGCTCAGTCCAGGCAGAACTCGTTGCCCTCGGGGTCGAGCATCACGATGAAGCCGCCGCTCATCAGATCGTCGGGCTCGTGCCTGCGCACCCGGGTGGCGCCCAGCTTGAGCAACCGCTCGCACTCCGCCTCCAGCGCAGCCATCCGCTCGTCACCCTCAAGGCCGGGCGCCGCACGTACGTCGAGATGCACGCGGTTCTTCGCGGCCTTGCCCTCGGGCACCCGCTGGAAGAACACCCGGGGCCCGACGCCGTCCGGGTCCTCGATGGCCGAGGCCATATTGCGCTGCTCCTCGGGCACTCCTGAGCGCTCCAGGAACTCGTCCCACGCGGCCAGCGGGTCGGCGCCGTCGGGCACCTTCACGCCGGGCGGCGCCGGGTGGACGTAGCCCAGCACGTCCCGCCAGAAGGTGGACAGCGCCTTAGGGTCGTGGGCGTCGAAGGTGATCTGGACCTGACGGCTCATCGCTGGGCGCCTTCCGTGGTGGCGTGGGTGTGCAGGTAGAGGTCGCGCAGCAGGCAGACCTCCGCCAGGTGGTGGATCAGCTCGCGGTGGATGTGCTGGATGAGGGCGGCCATGGGCGCCTCGGGGAAGGCCTCCGTCTCGCCGATCGGGCGGCGCAGCTCCTCCTCGCTCAGGCCGCGCACCCCTGCCAGCCAGCGGTCGAGCTCGGTGTCGAGCTGGTCGAGCGCCTCGGCCGCGGTGCCCGCGTACGTCCAGGTCTCGTACGACGCCGGCGGGCCGCCGAAGTGGTTCGCGCTGCGGACGGCGAGCACGCCGACGATGACGTGGCCGAGCCGCCAGGCGATGGTGGTGAACGGCGCGGGCTTCGGCTCGGGGAAGGCGAAGTCGATGGTGAAGTCGCCGGCACCGGCCTGTATGGGCGCCGTGGACTTCCCGCGCGGCCACACGCTCCACGGGTTCGGCACCGGCGACCAGAAGTACTCGTCGTCGGTCAGGCCCTCGAGGCGGGGACGCAGCTGGTTGGCCCAGTGCCATGCGATCTGCTCGCGCAGCGTCTGGTTCCAGTCGATCTCTTTCCTGCTCATGCGCCTAGGCTGACACCCCTAGCGGACAGGATCGGTCCGCATTCTCTGGCATGGTGAAGAAATGACTCTGGCGGGCGAGGACGAGCGCGGCACGACCGAACGGGTGCTGACGCTGCTCGGGCTGCTCCAGCAGCGCCGGGTCTGGACCGGGCCCGAGCTGGCCGAGCGGCTCGGCGTGACGCCCCGCACCGTACGGCGCGACGTCGAACGCCTGCGCACGCTCGGCTATCCGGTGCACGCGAGCCAGGGCGTCGGCGGCGGCTACCAGCTCGGCCCCGGCCAGGCACTGCCGCCGCTGCTGCTCGATGACGAGGAGGCGATCGCCACCGCCGTCTCCCTGCTGGTCGGCGCGGGCGGCGCGGTGGCCAGCGCGGGCGACGCGGCACTGCGGGCGCTGACCAAGCTCGACCGGGTGCTGCCCACGCGGCTGCGGCACGAGGTGCGCGCGCTGGCCGACTCCGTGGAGTCCTTCGCCGGGGGTGGACGTCCGCCGATCGACTCCAAGGTGCTCATGACCCTGGCCAGGGCGTGCCGCGACGAGGTCGAGGTCGCCTTCTCCTACCCGTCCAAGGAGGGGCGGCGGACGCGGACGGCCGAGCCGTACCGGCTGGTCGCCTCCGACCGGCGCTGGTACCTGCTCGCCTTCGACCTCGACCGCGACGACTGGCGCACCTTCCGGGTCGATCGGATGAGCGAGGTGGCCGCCCGCACGCGGCGGTTCCGGGCCCGGGAGGCGCCCGACGCGGCGGCGTTCGTGCAGGAGGGCGTGGCCAGCCGGGTCTACCGGTACCAGGCGCGCTTCCTCGTGCACGCGCCGTACGACACGGTGCGGGCGCAGGTGCCGTCGGCGGCGGGCGTCGTGCTCGATCGGGGCGGCGGGCGCTGCGAGGTGATCACCGGCGCGGACAACCTCGACTACATCCTCGTGCACATGGTGCTGCTCGGGCACGACTTCAAGGTGATCGAACCGCCCGAGCTCGCCGCCCGCTGCCGGGAACTGGCCGCCCGCCTTCTCGCAGCCGTACCGGGAGACTCTTAGGGTGGGGACGTGACCGCCAGCTCACGCCGCCGCCGGCAGCTCAAGGACTTCCTGCGCGCCAAGCGCGGGGCGCTCACGCCCGCCGGCGTCGGGCTGCCCGACGCCGGCCGCCGCCGCACTCCCGGGCTGCGGCGGGAGGAGGTGGCGGTGCTCGCCGGTGCCGGCGTGTCCTGGTACACGTGGCTGGAGCAGGGGCGCGACATCAAGGTGTCCGACGCCGTGCTCGACGCGGTGGCCCGCGCGCTGCTGCTCGATGAGACGAGCGCGCACACCTGTACGTGCTCGCCGGGCTGAACCCGCCGGAGCCCGCGGGACGGCCGGGCGCGCCGGTGAACGCACGAGTTCGCGCCGGACGTGGTGGCCGACTTCCGCGCTTCGGCGGCGCGCTATCCGGAGGACCCGGTCTTCGATCGGATCGCCGACGAGCTGTGCGCGGCGAGCCCGGAGCTCGCCGAGCTGTGGGCGCGCGGCGACGTGAGCTCCCGTTCGCAGGGCGTCAAGGCGATCACGCATCCCGAGGCCGGCGACCTGGTCTTCGCGTACTCGCTGTTCCGGTTGCCGGACCGGCCGGATCTGAACGTGGTGCTGCACACGCCCGGCCCCGAGACCAACACCGAGCGGAAGCTGGCGAGCCTGGTGGTCGTACACCCAGGATGAGCCGGCACTGCCTCCTTCCGGGCCGTCCCCGCACGATGGACGGCATGAAGGCGATCACCATTCCCGCATTCGGCGGTCCTGAAGTGCTCCGGCTCGACGACGCCAAGGCACCCGAGCCCGGGCCTGGGCAGGTCTCCATCGACGTGGCGTACGCGGGCGCCAACTTCGCCGAGATCCTCTACCGGCAGGGGTTCGTGGACGTGCCGCTGCCGTTCGTGCCGGGCATCGAGGTGTCCGGGCACGTCAGGGCGCTGGGCCCCGCAGCAGGGAGGGCAGCGGCGGGTGCGGTAAAGGCGCGGGGCCGGTCAGCGGCGGGTGCGGCGCAGCCGCAGGAAGTCGCTCACGACGTACTCGCCGAGCCGGTCGGCGCTGGGCGAGAAGACCCGGCCGCCGTTGCGCCGCGCCACCTCGTCCACGAACTCCTTCAGCCGGTCGTCGGCCGCCAGCATGAAGATGTTGATCGTGGCCCGCCTCCGGGTCATCTTGTCGACCTCGGCCAGCGTCAGCTCCAACGTCTCGTGCGAGGGCGGCCACTCGAACGCCGAGCGGCCGTTGCGCATGAGGTGTGCGGTCGGCTCGCCGTCGGTGACGACCAGCACCACCGGCTCGAAGTCGGGGTGGCGGTCGAGGTGGCGTCCGGCGATCAGCAGGGCGTGGTGCAGGTTGGTGCCCTGGACCATGTCCCAGTCGAGGCCGGCCAGCTCGTCGGGCTGCAGCACCCTGGCGTAGTTGGAGAAGCCGATGATCTGTACGGCGTCCTGCGGGAACTTCGAGGCCACCAGCGCCTGCAGGGCGAGCGCGGTCTGCTTGGCGGCGGCCCACGTGCCGCGCAGCGCCATCGAGTACGACAGGTCCACCAGCAGGCAGACGGCCGCCGCGCTGCGCCGCTCGGTCTCGGCCACCTCGAAGTCGTCGACCGACAGCCGCACACCGACCCGGTCGCCGAGTGTGACGCCGCCGCTGCGCACGCCGTTGACCAGCGTACGCACGACGTCGATGGGCTGCTCGTCGCCGAACCGCCACGGCCGCGACGACCCGGTCAGCTCCCCGGCCGCGCCCGCGTCGTGCTGGTCGTGGTCGCCCCTGCGGCCCGCGTCGAGCGAGGAGAAGACCCGGCGCAGCGCCGTCTCGCCGAGCCTGCGCACCGCTTTGGGCGTCAGCTCCAGCTTGCCGCGCTTGCGCAGCAGGTAGCCCTGCTCCTCCAGCTCGCGTTCGATGCGCTTGAGCGCTTCGAGGTCGTCCACGGCGGAACGGCCGAGCGCACGGCGTACGGCGGCCTCGTCGATGTCGTCGAGCCGCGCGCCCGGGTAGTCCTGGCGCAGGGCGGTCTCGAGCTGGGTGAGGTCGGCCAGCTCCTCAAGGGCGGTGACGGCATCGCCCATGGCGAGCGGCTCTTCGCCGGTGAGGCGTTCCGGGGCGTTCCAGGCCAGGTCGGGACGGCGGGCGTAGAGGGCATCGCCGAGGCGGCGCATCTCGTCGGCCAGGCCCGCCTGCTCAAGGGTCTGGTTCATCAGGTTGGCCAGCTCTTCGCGCTGGCGCGGCGTCATCGACGCCAGCATGCGCTGGGTGGCGGCGGCGCGGCGGGCGAGGATGTCGACCAGCTCGTCCAGGTTCCGGGGCTTTTCCGGGAACAGGTCGCCGTACTTCGCCATGAACTGCTCGAAGTCGGCCTGGGTGTGCTCGCCGCGGGCGTCCTTGTCGAGCATCTCGTTGAGGTCCGCCATCATCTGGCGGATACGCTCCATCGCCTGCGGGTCAGGGTTGGCCAGCGCGTCGCGCAGGCCCCTGAACTGGCTGTCGAGCACCTCCCTGCGCAGCAGGTCGCGCAGCTCCTCGAAGGTCTGCCTGGCCGCCTGGGAGCGCCAGTCGTACGTGCTCAGCTCCTGGATCGCACTCGCGGTGTCCTCCGGCAGCGCGTCGAGGCCCGCCTCCCGCAGCCGGGCCTCGTCGGACGGGTCGGGGAACAGCTCGGCACGCTCCTGGCCGATCGCCTTGTCCAGCAGCGCCCTGGCCCGCTCCAGCGTGCCGTCGAGCCGGCCGCGCTCGCGCAGGTCGCGGCGGCGCTTGCGGACCTCCCTGAGCATGTCGTCGAGCCCGCGTCGCTCCCGCGCGCCCGGCAGGCCGCGCTTGAGCAGGTCGCGCAGGGCGTGGACCGGGGTCGAGCCCGACAGGATGGCATCGCCCATCTCGTCGAGCGCGGCGCGTACGTCGTAGGGAGGCGCCAGAGGATCGGGGCCGTCGTGGTACTCGCCATAGCGGAAGGCCATCACGAACCCACGCTAACCCCGAAAAGCCTCCCATGGCTTACGCCCAGGGCTGAGGACCTCTCGAACGGCCCCGAGCACTGGAGATCTCTGGAACCGGCCGCGCGCGGCTCGGGAACCCTGGATCCGGCCCCGAACCCGCGACCGGCTCCCCGTCAGGCGTCGCCGAAGACCTCCCACACCTGGTTGAGCGCACCGGCGCCGGGCGTGTAGTCGATTTTCGCCAGGACGGGGTACTTGACGGTCTTCAGGGCTTTCGTCAGGTCCGTCCACCCGCACGGCTTCTTGCCCAGCCCGTTCCTGCCGGCGTTGACCGGGCGGCCCGCGAGCCAGCCGTCGCCGCAGCGGGCGGTGGTGCGCAGGAACGACGTCGCGTACGTGTAGCCGAGCTTGACCGTCTTCCCGCCGCTCGCGAACAGCACGGTCGTGTCGTTGACCCGCTTGATCGTGCCGGTGGCCGTCCGCGGCTCCGGCCACTCGTCGAGCAGGATCTCGTTGATCCGGGTCGCCGTGCCGCCCCGGTATTCGACGCGCACGGGGACCGGCCCCTGGGCGAGCGTGGCGGTCAGGTCGGAGGGGGTGCAGCGCGTACGGCCGAGGCCGTTGCCGTCGAGCGCGACCCTGCCCTCGGTCTCCTTCAGGTCGCAGG
The DNA here is from genome assembly GCF_042751225.1 of Nonomuraea fastidiosa. NCBI lineage: Bacteria > Bacillati > Actinomycetota > Actinomycetes > Streptosporangiales > Streptosporangiaceae > Nonomuraea > Nonomuraea fastidiosa. Next base: position 2,069,935 of record NZ_CP170570.1, on the reverse strand, counting down.
CCGTGGTGACCCGGCCGTAGGCCGCCTTGGCGTAGCCGAGCCGCAGCTCCTTGGCCCCGGCGGTGCTCGCCAGCCGGTGGAACTTCGTGCCCTTGACCCGGCTCGCCTTCTGCGGGATCAACCGCAGGCGGCCTTCGCCGTCGGCCCAGGCGTACCCGTACGCGGACGTGGCGGCCTCGGCGGGCACGGCGAAGGCGCCCATGACGAGAGCGGCGGCGGTGGCACAGGCAAGCAGGCGCATGACGGTCTCCCCCGGCGAAGTGAACGAACTCACCCCGTTTGACGCGGGAGACCGCCCGCTTGTTCACGTCCGGTAAACGGTCATCCCGTCAAGATCTTCCTTGGACAGCCGCCGCATCAGGTAAAGACCTTCGAGCGCGAACTCCAGAGCCGCCGCCGCGTGCCCGGGTGACTCCTCGCCCTCGCCCATGCCGAGCCGCGACATGATCTTGGCGAGCCCGGCCACAGGACCGATGCGGGTCAGCAGCTCGCGGGCGGGCACCAGCTCGCCCGACTCCACTTGGTTGCCCTCGGCGAACTTGTCGGTCACCGCCGACAGGTCCATGCCGCCCAGCCGGCTCCTGAACGTCTCGGCCGTCGCCCGGCGCAGCAGGTGGGCCAGGATCTCGGTCTCCCTGCCCTCCTCGCTGACCTCGAACTCCACCTTGCCGCGCAGGCTGTGGACCACGCAGCCGAGGTCGACCACGCGGGTGACCGGCTGGTCCTCGCCCGCGATGGCGGCGCGGCGCACCGCCGAGGCGGCCGCGGTCTCGGCGGCGGCGATCGAGAAGCGGGCCGACACGCCGGACCTGGCGTCCACCGCCGTCGACTCGCGGACGAGCCGGGTGAAGCGGGCGATCACCTCGATCAGGTGCTCGGGGACGTCGGCTCCGATGTCCGGCATGGACTCCTGGCGGATCAGCCGCAGCTCGTCCTCGACCGTCAGCGGGTAGTGGGTGCGGATCTCGGCGCCGAACCGGTCCTTGAGCGGCGTGATGATCCGGCCCCTGTTGGTGTAGTCCTCGGGGTTGGCGCTGGCGATGAGCAGCAGGTCGAGCGGCAGGCGCAGGTTGTAGCCGCGCACCTGGACGTCGCGCTCCTCCAGCACGTTGAGCAGCGACACCTGGATGCGCTCTGCCAGGTCGGGCAGCTCGTTGACGGAGAAGATGCCGCGGTTGGTGCGGGGCACCAGGCCGTAGTGGACCGTTTCAGGGTCGCCGAGCCGGCGCCCTTCAGCGATCTTGATGGGGTCGACGTCACCGATCAGGTCGCCCACGGAGGTGTCGGGAGTGGCGAGCTTCTCACCGTAGCGGTCGTCGCGGTGCTTCCACGCCACCGGCAACTCCTCACCCAGCTCGCGCGCCAGAGCCTTGCAGCGGGTGCAGGCCGGTGCGTACGGGTGGTCGTTGATCTCGCAGCCCTCGATCACCGGCGTCCACTCGTCGAGCAGGCCCGCGATCGTACGGATGAGCCGGGTCTTGCCCTGACCGCGCTCGCCCAGCAGAACCAGGTCGTGCCCGGCGAGCAGCGCCCGCTCGAGGTGGGGCAGGACGGTGTCGTCGAAGCCCACGATGCCGGGGAAACGGGGCTCACCCGCCCGCAGCTTGGCCAGCAGGTTTTCCCGGATCTCGGCTTTGACGCTGCGATGAACGTGGCCGCTCTCTCGCAACTCGCGGAGAATTCGTGGCTGTTGCACGGGATCGAGACTACGTCCCCTGCGCGGAATGTGGCAGAGACTTTCGCACCTGGCGGAGATTTCGGATCTTGACTATTAGGTGACGGTTCGTGCGCGTGCTTGTCCCTTTAGTGGGGAGAATCGGGCCTAGGGAACTTGGACATGTCGAGGGAGGCGAGTTCCGTGGCCTTGATGACAAGCCGCATCGCCGACGGCCTCGCCGTGGGTTCCGACCTGGTGGAGGCCGCGGAGAACGCCGTCGGCCAGGCACTGTCGAGGCTCAGCGGCCAAGCAGATCTGGTCTGCTTCTTCATTTGCGGCGACGACCCCGATGACGTCGCCAGGGCCGGCGAGGCCGCGATGAAACTCGCGCCCGAGGCGCACGTCATCGGGTGCAGTGCCACCGGAGTGATCGGTGACGGCCAGGGGGTGGAGCTCACGCCCTCCGTCAGCGCGCTGGCGGCGACCTTGGAAGGCGCGCGGCTCACCACGTTCGCGCTGGAGACCCTGGCCGCCGAGGACCGGTTCGTGGTCGTGGGGCTGCCCGAGCGGAGCCCGGACGACCACGTGGCGATCCTGCTCGCCGACCCGTACAGCTTCCCGACCGACGCCTTCGTGGAGCGCTCGGCCGACGTGCTCGGCGAGCTGCCGCTCATCGGCGGGCTGGCCAACGGGCTGCAGGGACGCGGCTCCGTACGCCTCTTCGCCGACGGCGAGATCTACACCGAGGGCGCCATCGGCGTGATCCTCAGCGGACCCATCAAGATCAGCACCGTGGTGAGCCAGGGCTGCCGCCCGATCGGCCCCAGCATGGTCGTCACCGCGGCCGAGGACAACCTGCTGCTCGAACTCGCCGGCCAGCCCGCGCTCGCCCGCCTTGAGGACATCGTCAGCGACCTGGACGAGGACGACCGCGAGCTGGTCGCCTCCGGGCTGCAGATCGGCCTCGCCATGGACGAGTACGCAGAGCGCCACGAACGCGGCGACTTCCTCATCCGCGGCGTCATCGGCATCGACCCCGACAGGGAGGCCGTCGCCATCGGCGACATCGCCGAGGTCGGCAGGACCGTACGCTTCCAGGTCCGCGACGCCGCCACCGCCGACGAGGACCTCTACGACCTGCTCGACGCCCACCGCGAGGAGATCGGCAAGGTGGACGGGGCGCTGCTGTTCTCCTGCAACGGCCGCGGCTCGGCCATGTTCGGCACCTCCGACCACGACGCCGTGGCGCTGCGCGACACGCTGGGCCCGATCGGCGTGGCCGGCTTCTTCGCCGCCGGCGAGGTCGGCCCGGTCGCGGGGCACAACCACGTCCACGGCTTCACGGCCTCCGTCCTGGTCTTCTCCAGCACGTCGAGCAGCCCGTGACGGCGCGCCCGCGCGCAGGTGCGGCAGAGAACCGCCGGCCTGCCGCATCGGGAGCCCAGGAGTGCGGCGGGCCGGCGGGTCCGGTGCCCCCTGGCTGCTCGGGAAAAGGGGGGCACCGGGTGACAGAGCCGGTCAGGGGTTCTTGGTGGCGGTGATGGTGGGGCCGTCGCCCGGCTGGATCTGAGAGGTCTGCGGGCCGTCCTCAGGACCCTTGAACCGCTCGACGGTGCTGCCGTCGGACGGCTTCTGCTCGCCCTTCTCGTCCTGCGTCTTCTCCGTGGTGTGGCCGTCGGCGGGCGGCGCCTGCGGAGCGGAGGTGGGCTCGCACTCCGACACCGGCCCCTGGACGATCTCCATGGCCGTGGCCGACGGTGGCGCCGAGTCGCCATCGGCGCTCTTGGTGACGGCCAGGACCAGCGTGAACCCTTCGGGCACCTGCCCCTTTTCGATCTCGAAGGCGATGCCTTCGCCGTTCCTGCGGATGGCGGTCGCGAACCCGCTTCCGGGGTCGCCGTGCTCGCCGCGCGGCCCCTTGCAGGTCTGCCCCTCGGGCAGGTAGTCGACCCGCGCGGTGACGCCGGCCGCGGCCAGCTCGCGTTCGAGCCCTTCGGGGTCGGTGAAGGAGTGGATCCGCACGCTGACCCCGCCGTCGGCGGACGTGCTCACCGCGTACGCCGGTTCACCGCCGACACCGCCCAGCACGACCGCCACCGCCGTGGAGGCCGCCGCGACCCCCGCCACCGCGGCGGCGAGCCCCACCAGCCGGCGCGAGCGCCGCGCGGGCGCGGGTGCCACGGTCGTCGTCCCGTTCGCCATCCGAGTCCTCATTTCGTCCTTGAGTGCACTGAGAAGGCGGTCCTCGAAGTTGCTCATGTCTGTCCTTCCAGGTACACGGCCGATGGCGAGGCGACGTTCGAGAGGGCACGTCTGGCCCGGTGGAGCCTGACCCGTGCGGTCACCTGCCTGATGCCCAGTGCCGCCGCGGCCTCCGAGACGGTGAGCTGGTCGATCGCGACCAGCTCCAGCACCGCCCGCTCGCCCTCGGGAAGGTCCGCCATGGCCTCCAGGGCGGCGCGCATCTGCCGTTCGGCGTCGATGCGCTCCTCCATCCTGGCCAGGTCGTCGTCGTCCATCAGGCGGCGGCCGGCGATGCGCCCCGTGGCCCTGGCCTCCCTGGCCGCCTTGCGGTGCTGCGCCGACACGACGTTGCGCGCGATGCCGAACAGCCAGGCGACCTCGCTGCCCCGGCCGGGGCGGTAGGTGTCCGCCGAGTCGAGGACCGCCAGGAAGACATCCGCCGTGAGGTCCGCCGCCATGTGGGGGTCGCTGACCCGGCGGACCACGAATCTCTGGACGGCGTCGACGTGGCGGCGATAGAAGCCTTCAAAGGCCCCAGGGTCTTCGTTGAGGCGCACTGGCCTCGCTCCCTTCGTCGTTCGCCCTTACACCTCTTCTTGGACCGAGCGACGGAGAGCGTTTCGGGGCCGTGGAACGGGCCGTCAGGCGGGGCGTTCGGGCCGGAAGAGCCAGGCGTCGAAGAGCGGGTCGAGGTCTTTGCCCGACAGCCGCTCGGCGAGGTCGATGAACTGCTCGGTGGTGACGTTGCCGTACCGATGTTCGGACGTCCAGGCTCTGAGCAGCGTAAAGAACGTCTCGTCGCCGATGGCCTTGCGCAGCGCGTGGAGCGTCATGCCGCCGCGGGTGTAGACGGACTGGTTGAACAGATCGTCAGGCTTGGCGCGGCCGGGCGGGTAGGCCCACATGGGGTCGGACGCGGGACGCGCGTGGAGCTCGTTGAACGTGGCCTCGGCGGTCTTCTTGCCCTTGTGCTCCGACCACAGCCACTCGGCGTAGGTGGCGAAGCCCTCGTTGAGCCAGAGGTCCTTCCATCGCTTGATGGTCAGGCTGTTGCCGAACCACTGGTGCGCCAGCTCGTGCGCGATGATCGCCTCGTCGGGCGCGAAGCCGCCGTACAGGGGCTTGGTCTGATTCTCCAGGGCGTAGCCGGCGGAGTAGTCGTCGACGATGCCGCCGGTGGAGGAGAACGGGTAGGGGCCGAAGACCGTCGCCCAGTAGTCGGTGATCTCGGCGGACCTGGTGTAGAGGGCGTCGAGCGAGCGCTTGAACCTGGGGTCGGTGGCGGCGAGCGCGGGGATGCCGGAGGCGGTCTTGCCCTGGCGCAGCTCGAACTTGCCGAGCGTGGCCGTGGCGAGGTAGGTGGCCATGGGGTGGCGCTCGCTCCACCGGTAGGTCGTCTTGCCGCCCTTGGTGGTGGGCTCGGCGGTCATCTCGCCGTTGGCCAGCGCGGTCACCCCGGCGGGCACGGTGATGGTGAAGTCGAACGTGGCCTTGTCGGCGGGATGGTCGTTGGCCGGAAACCAGGTCTTGGAGCCATTGGGCTCCGAGGCCACGAAGGCGCCGTCGGAGGTGGGGATGAAGCCGTACGTGCCGAGGTTGGCGCTGTCGTTGGCGGGCCTCGGCCGGCCGGAGTAGGTGACCTTGACCGTGAAATCGGAGCGCGCGGTGATCATCTTCGCCGGGCGCACCGTCAGCTCGTCGCCCTGCCGGGAGAAGGTGGCGGGAGCGCCGTCCACGGTGATGCCGCGCACGTGCAGGCCGGTGAAGTCGAGATTGAAGCGGATGAGGTCTTGGGTGGCCGCGGCGCGGATGGTGGCGACGCCGTCGAGCCGCTTGTCGGCGGGAGAGTAGTCGACGGCGAGGTCATAGTGGGCGACGTCGTAGCCGCCGTTGCCGTCGTTCGGGAAGTCGGGGTCGCCGATGCCGGCGGCCCCCACGCGCTCTTCCGCGATGACGGAGTTGCCGGCCGGTGGTGGCTCGTCGCCGGGTGAACAGGCGACCAGCGTGGTGAGCGCCGCGACCACGGCCAGCCCGCCCCTGGCGAAACGCATACGAGCCCCCTTCGCATCGTGACCAGAATATTACGCTGAGTAAGGAGCTGGATGAGCGCGCTTTCGACGGCCTGACGGACGGCCGCCTGCCCCACACCCATCCTGCCGTCGCCCTTCTGCGCGACACGGATGCCGAAGAGTTTCTTGCCCAGACTCTGACCGTCCCAGAACGCGTACAGGAGCCAGAAATAGAGAAAGGCCGCAGACCGGCGAAGAAGGTGTGCCCCGCGGGATGACGCGCCCATACGCCGCCGTTCCAGACGCCGTCCCGGCCGGTGTGGCCGAAGGGGGCGGTGACGACGTCGATGATGAGCCGGTCGAGTGCGCCGGCGGACGGCCGTCGCCGGCGCCCCGCCGGCCCGGTGGCGGCGGTCCCACGCTCGGTGGACGACCGCCGCCTTTCAGCGGAAACGGGGGGCGGACTAGAGGTTGCCCCTGCGTTCCTGCTCCCGCTCGATGGCCTCGAACAGCGCCTTGAAGTTGCCCTTGCCGAAGCCGAGCGAGCCGTGCCGCTCGATGAGCTCGAAGAAGACCGTGGGCCTGTCCTGCACCGGCTCGGTGAAGATCTGCAGCAGGTAGCCGTCCTCGTCGCGGTCCACGAGGATCCTGCGCTTCTTCAGCTCCTCGATCGGCACCCGTACCTGCCCGATGCGCTCGCGCAGCTCGGGATCGTCGTAGTACGAGTCGGGCGTGTCGAGGAAGCGCACCCCGTTCGCCCGCATGTGGTCGACGGTGGTGAGGATGTCGTTGGTGGCGAGCGCGATGTGCTGCACGCCGGGACCGCCGTAGTACTCCAGGTACTCGTCGATCTGCGACTTCCTGCGGCTGACCGCCGGCTCGTTGAGCGGGAACTTCACCTTGCGGCTGCCGTCGGCGACCACCTTCGACATCAGCGCGGAGTACTCGGTGGCGATGTCGTCGCCGATGAACTCCGCCATGTTGGTGAAGCCCATGACCTTGCGGTAGAACTCCACCCACTCGTCCATCTTGCCCAGCTCGACGTTGCCGACGCAGTGGTCGATCGCCTGGAAGAGCCGGCCGTTCTTCGTGGCGGGCGGTGCGACCAGCGGCTCGGCGGCCACGTAGCCGGGCAGGTAGGGCCCGCCGTAGTTGGACCTGTCGATCAGGGTGTGCCGGGTCTCGCCGTACGTGGCGATCGCCGCGATCATCACCTTGCCGTGTTCGTCCTCCACCGTGTACGGCTCCGTCAGCCCCTTGGCGCCGTTCGCGACGGCGTGGGCGTAGGCGGCCTCCACGTCGGGCACCTGCAGTGCCAGGTCGATCACGCCGTCACCGTGCGCGGCCACGTGCCGTGCCAGGTCGGTGCCCGGCCGCAGCGAGCCGCGGAACTCGAAGACGGCGCTGCCCGAGGTCAGCACGTACGCGGCCGTGTCCCTGTCGCCGTTCTCCGGGCCGCGGTATGCCACCAGCCGCATGCCGAACGCGGTCGAGTAGTAGTGGGCCGCCTGCCGGGCGTTGCCGACGGCGAACACCACGGCGTCCATGCCATTGACAGGAAAGACATCGCTCATACCCCCAACTGTCGATTTCCCTGGACGAGTTGCGCAAGAGTTACCTGAATGAGTGCACAATCTGCCTAGTCGATAGCCGGAACGACCGGTAAATCTGTACAGCATGACGATCGACGAACTCGACGCCCGCCTCATCGCCCTGCTCGCGGCCGAGCCCAGGCTCGGCGTGCTGGAGTGCTCGCGCCGTCTGGGCGTGGCGCGCGGCGCGGTGCAGGCCAGGCTCGACCGCCTCATGGACCGGGGCGTGATCACCGGTTTCGGCCCCGACGTGTCGCCCGCCGCGCTGGGCTACGGCGTGACCGCGTTCGTGACGCTGGAGATCAGGCAGGTGGCCGGGCACGACCCGGTGGCCGACCGGCTCGCGGCGATTCCTGAGGTTCTGGAAGTGCATACGATCACCGGCGACAGTGATCTTCTCTGTCGCGTGGTGGCGCGGACGAACGCCGATTTGCAGCGCGTTATCGATTTGATCGTCGATGTACGAGGCGTACTCCGGACTAATTCGATCATCGCCCTTGACACGCCGGTTCCCTACCGAGTGCTGCCTTTGGTCGCCGATGTTCCGCGTCGCGAGGGCGGGCGGTCGTAGTATCGCTAGGGATGAGGCACCGTTGAGGATCGTTTACCCTTGGCATTCGCCCAGCTTGCGGGGGTTGGGCGAGGCTCGACGAGGGGGGTGGCCGAGGGGTGCGGAGTGGCAAGGGAATGCGAAAGCGGCGGATTCTCCGAATAGTCCTGATATCCGGTGGCGCGGCAATCCTCGTACTCGCCGGGCTATTCGCCGTCGCGTGGGCGCTGACCCCCATTCCCGACGAGACGCAGAAGCAGGCGACCGCGCAGGGTTCGGTGATCTATTACCGCGACGGAAAGACCGTGCTCGCCCGGCAGGGCGTCGATCGCCGCCGCGTCGATCTGTCCCAGGTGCCCAAGCACGTACGCGAGGCCGTCATCGCCGCCGAGAACCGCTCGTTCTACGAGGACGCCGGCGTGTCGATCAAGGGCACCGCGCGGGCCGTCTGGTCCACCATCACCGGCCGCCAGCTCCAGGGCGGCTCCACCATCACCCAGCAGCTCGTCCGCAACTACTACAGCGGCCTGAGCCAAGAGCGCTCCATCACCCGCAAGTTCAAAGAGATCCTCATCGCGATGAAGGTCGACCAGTCCAAGTCGAAGGACTGGGTGCTGGAGCAGTACCTCAACACGATCTACTTCGGCCGGGGCGCCAACGGCATCCAGTCGGCCGCCCGCGCCTACTTCGGCAAGGACGTCGAGAAGCTCACCGTCGCCGAGGGCGCCTACCTGGCGGCGGTGATCCAGCAGCCCAGCCGCTTCGCCGACCCCAAGGGCTCCGACCTCGCGGCGGCCAAGGCCCGCTGGCAGTCGGTGATCAAGGCGATGGGCCAGACCGGCGCGCTGGCTCCGGAGCAGGTGGCCGCACAGCGCTTCCCCGAGCTGGCCGAGCCGAAGAAGCCGTTCGAGCTCAAGGGCCAGGCCCAGTACATGCTCGAACAGGTCACCGCCGAGCTCAACCGGCGCGGCTACACCGACGAGGACATCAACAGCGGCGGCCTCAAGATCGTCACGACCTTCGACAAGAAGCTCATGCAGGCCGCCAAGCGGGCGGTCGACGAGGTGCTGCCCGACAACACGCCGAAGAAGGTGCGCACCGGGCTCGCCGCCGTCGATCCCGCCACGGGCGAGGTCGTGGCCTTCTACGGCGGCAAGCCGTCGCAGTCGAAGTACTACGACAGCGCGTTCTCGGCCAAGGTCATGGCCGGATCGACGTTCAAGCCGTACACGCTGGCCGCCGCGCTCGACAACGGCTTCGACCTGTCCACCAGGGTCAACGGCAACTCGCCGCTGCGGGTCGCCTCGGCCCCGCAGGCCATACCCAACGACGGCGGACGCTCCTACGGGCAGATCGACCTCGTCGCCGCCACCCAGAACTCCGTCAACACCGCCTTCGTCGATCTCGGCCAGAAGGTCGGGCTCGACAAGGTGGCCAAGGTCGCCGAGGCCGCCGGCATCCCCGCATCGCAGCTCGAGCAGCACAAGAACGCCGCCGCCTTCCCGCTCGGCGTGGCCTCCGTCAGCGCCGTCCAGAACGCCTCGGGCTTCTCCACGTTCGCCAACAAGGGCGTGCACATGGAGGCTCACGTGGTGAAGTCGGTGACCGACGCCGAAGGCCGCGAGCAGGTCGTCGAGCCGGTCGCCACGCGGGTGGTCAGCGAGCAGGCCGCCGCCGACACCACGTACGCGATGCAGCAGGTGGTCAAGTACGGCACCGGCACCGCGGCCCGCCTCTACGACCGCCCGGTCGCCGGCAAGACCGGCACCACCGACGACTCGAAGTCCGTCTGGTTCAACGGCTTCACGCCGCAGCTCGCGGTCGCGGTCGACATGTTCCGCGACGACAACGCCACCGTCACCATCCCCGGCTACGGCACCCAGTTCGGCGGCCAGCTCCCCGCGCAGATCTGGCGGGCGTTCATGACCGAGGCGATGGCGGGCAAGCCCGTCGAGGAGTTCCCCGAGCCGTCCGACTACGGCTGGTCGTCCGGCTACTCCGAGCCCGACCACGACCGTGACGAGCCCAGGCAGGACTACACGCCGCCGGTCGAGCCCGACTGGGACCGGCCCGAGCCCGACCCCGAGATGCCGTTCCCCGACGACCCGACGCAGGACGAGCGGCAGCAGCCCGACGACCTCGGCCGCTCCGGCGAGCCGCCGGTCGAGACGGGGCCGCCGGAGCTCGACGAGCCCGACCAGCCGTCCATCCAGGAGGACGAGCGCCTCCAGGAGGGCCGCCCGCAGGACACCGGCCGCGGCCGCGAACGCCAGCCCACGGCCTGACCCGGGCGGGCCCGCAGCGGCGGCCGTGACGGCTGGGTGCGAAGCCGCTGTGACGGCTTGCTGAGCCGCGTCCTTGCGGCGGCGGATGGGGGCAGCCCGGTCAACCCGTCAGTTGCGCCTCGAGCTCTTCGACGGTCGTCACCGGCATCCGGCACGTGAAGTCCCTGCACACGTACGCCGCGGGCGCGCCGCCGACCAAGTCGCGGCCCTCCAGCAGGGCGGGGTAGCCGTCGCCGCCCGGCCGGCCGAGCGCCACCACCAGGCCGGGCGCGCCGGACAGCAACGCCGCGCGGTGCAGCTCGCGCGTGCGCGGATCGTCATCGGGCCCCACCACCGCGACCTCCACCGGCCCCGACAGCGCCGCACGCGCCACGGCCAGCCCCCACCCGGCGAACCTGGCGTGCCCGGGGGCCAGCACCGACACCGTGCCCAGAGCCGCCTGCGCGGCCACGCGGTGCCGGGCCGAGCCGGTCAGCGCGGCGTACGACAGCAGCGCCCCCGCGGCCGCGTACTGGCCTGAGGGGGTGGCGTTGTCGGTCGGGTCCTGCGGCCGCTGGAAGAGCCGCTCGGCGTCGTCGGCGGTGTCGTAGAAGCCGCCGGTGCCGTCGGCGAACTTGTCGAGCACGGTGTCCAGCAGCGAGCCCGCCAGCCGCAGCCACTTGGTCTCGCCGGTGACGCCGTAGAGGGTGATCAGGCCCTCGGCGACGTCGCCGTAGTCCTCGAGCACGCCCGCGTTGCCGCCGGGCCGGCCGCCCTTGGACGTGCGCAGCAGCCGCCCGCCGTCGATGTGGACGCGTTCAAGCAGCTCGGCCGCCGCCGTGGCCGCCTCCACCAGGTCGGGCCGGTCGAAGGCGACGCCGGTCTCGGCCAGAGCCGCAATGGCCAGGCCGTTCCACGCGGCCACCACCTTGTCGTCACGGCCCGGCCGCACCCGCCGCTCGCGGGCGGCCAGCAGCCTCGCCCGGACGCCGGCGTAGCGTTCCGGGTCCTCGGGGTCGCGCAGGAGCTGCAGCACCGACCTCCCGTGCTCGAACGTGCCCTGCGGCGTCACCTCGAACAGCCCGGCCGCCCACCGGCCGTCGTCGTCGCCGAGCACCTCGCGCAGCTCGTCCGGTGTCCAGACGTAGAACTTGCCCTCCTCGCCCTCGCTGTCGGCGTCGAGCGCGGAGGCGAAGCCGCCCTCGGGAGTGCGCAGCTCGCGCAGCATCCAGCCGGCGGTCTCCAGCGCCACCCGCCTGGCGAGCTCGCCGCCGCCCTCGCGCCACCAGTGTGTGTAGACGCGCAGCAGCAGGGCGTTGTCGTAGAGCATCTTCTCGAAGTGCGGCACCACCCACATGTTGTCCACGCTGTAGCGGGCGAAGCCGCCGCCGAGCTGGTCGTACATGCCGCCGCGGGCCATCGCCTCCAGCGTCTTGCCGCTCATCTCGCGCTCGCCCGAGCGCAGCAGGAACTCCAGCACCATCGACGGCGGGAACTTGGGCGCCGCGCCGAACCCGCCGTGGGCCGCATCGAACGACTCCCGCAGGTTGGCCACGGCCTGCCGCAGCGTCTCCTCCGACGGCAGCGGCCCGCTGGGCAGCGAGGCCTGCGCGTTCAGCGCCTCGACGACCTTGGCGCCCTGGGCGAGCACGGTCTCGCGGTCGCCCGTCCAGACCCGGTGCACCTCCTGCAGCAGGCGGCGGAACTGCGGGCGCGGGAAGTAGGTGCCGCAGTAGAACGGGTGGCCGTCGGGCGTCGCGAACACCGTCATCGGCCAGCCGCCCTGCTGGGTCATGGCCTGGGTGGCGTTCATGTAGACGGCGTCCACGTCGGGACGCTCCTCGCGGTCGACCTTGACGTTGACGAAGTGCGCGTTCATCAACTCGGCCGTCTCTTGGTCCTCGAAGCTCTCGTGGGCCATGACGTGACACCAGTGACACGCCGAATATCCGACGCTGATCAGCAGCGGGACGTCGCGGCGGCGGGCCTCCGCGAACGCCTCCTCGCCCCACGGGAACCAGTCGACAGGGTTGCCCGCGTGCTGCAGCAGGTAGGGGCTCGTCGCGTCCTTCAAGCGGTTCATCATGACCTCCACGGCCCACACTAGACGGCCCGATCACCCTCCCCCTTCCCCACAACCCCTCCTCCCTGCCCCCGCTTCAGGTCGCCGGTCCCTTCCGCCGCCCTGCCGCAGTCTCGGGCCGTCGGCCGTCTCCGCCGCCTGACGCCGACCACCCTCCCTCGTGGCGACCTCCGCCCCGCCTCCTGGCGGGGCCTCCGCCGTCGGCGCTTCCAGCCGACCACCCTTGTCGGTCTGGTGGTGTGTGGGTGTGCTCGCGGGTTCAGCGGTCGGTGGTGCGGTGGGTGCGGCCGGTTCCGTGGGCTCGGCGGCGGGTGGCCGGGGCGGTGGTCTGACGGGCGGTGGGCGGGCGGCGTAGGTTACGAGGGGTGGATATCGAGTACGTCTGCACGCATGCCGGCCGCCCCGTGACGGCCGTCACCCGCCGGGACGTGGCGCGCGCCCTGCTCGCCGTGCCCTCCGGCGTGGCCCTCGTGGCTCTGCCCGATCTGCGGCGCGCCATGGAAGCGGCGGGCAACCCCCTGTCCCCTCCCTTCTGGGAGTCCGCCAGAAGAACGCTCAGCGCCGTCGAGGCGGGTCTGGCGACGGCGGGGGACGTGCAGCGCTGGGTCGAGTCCACCGGCACCGAGCCGATCGTCCTGACGCCCTCGTACTTCATCTGGCCCGAGGAGGACGAGCGCGGGCCGGTGGCGACCGAGATGCACGCGAAGCTGGTCGCCTACCTGGAGGACAAGGTCGCGGCGGGGGAGATCGACCCCGACGCGCTGGCGGCCGGCGACGCCGAGGCGCGCACGGCGTACGAGGACCTTCAAGAACGCTGGCTGCGCACGCCGCAGCCCGACGGCCGGGTGCCGAGTGACGTGGTCATCGACGAGAAGGACCAGGAGCTGCTGCAGGACTCGCGGGTCGAGGACGAGATCGCGCTGACGGAGCTGCGCGGCGTACTCGCCAAGCTGCCCGTGCAGCCGGAGGCGCCGGTGGGGGAGCTGGCGGAGGCGGCGGCCAGGCTGCGCGCGCTGCTGGTCATGCCCGGCTACCCGGCGAACGTGCTGCGGGCCTGCTCCGGGCTGGACGACCGGCCGATGCCCGACGACGACGGGCTGCTCTGGCTGATGGTCGCGGCGGGCCTGGTGCGGCCGCTCGGCGACCTGCCGGAGGACGAGGACACGCTGGAGGAGTTCATCGACCTCGACGGTGAGCTGAGCGAGGAGGACATCGCGCTGGCCAACATCTGCGCGCTCCAGCACGGCGACTGGCTGACCGGGGTGGGCGAGCTGGTCAGGACGGGGCCGGGCGCGTCGGCATCGCCCGAGCGGATCGCGCAGTTGATCGCCGAGGCGGAGAAGGCCGAGGGCGACGTGCTGGACGAGGACGAGCTGCGCACCGTCGAGGAGCTGTTCACGTCGGTGGTGAGCATGTGGGCGCTGCTCGGCATCGTGGACGCCGACAACGCCCTGACCCCGCTGGGCTGGTGGGGCCTGCCCAGGGCGCTCAGGCTCGCCTGGGGCGACCGCTGACCCGGCCTAGCCGTCGACGAGCTCCTGAAACTCGGGGTGGCGCTCGATGTAGCGGGCGACGTACGGGCACTCCGGCTTGACCTTCAGCCCCGCGTCGGCGCCGGCCCGCAGGGCGTGAGCGACCAGCGCGGAGGCCAGCCCCTTGCCCTCGTAGGCGGGCTTGATCTCGGTGTGCAGGAAAATGATCTTGGTGGGCAGCAGGCGATAGGCGACGAAGCCGGCGACCTCCCCGTCCACGTGGATCTCGAAGCGGCTCTCCGCGGTGTTGTCGACGATCTCGTGGGTCATCTACGACCCGGCCTTGCCGTCGGCCTTCTTCGGCCCGGCCTTGGCGTCGCCCTTGGCGCCCGCCTTGGCCCCCGCGGTCTCCGCCTTCGAGGTCTCGGCCCCGCCTGCGGCCTGCTCGTCCTCGCGCGGCACCTCGATCTTCGACATCTGCTTGTTCATCGACTTGATCAGCCAATAGAGCGCGAAGCCGAGCAGGGCCACGACGACGAACCCGAGCAGACCCGGGCTGACTTCACCTGCTGCTAGAACGGTCACGACTCCAGTCTGCCACCGGGATGCGGTGGTCCGGTCAGTGGCAGGCCGGTTCGACCTCGTCGGCGTGGATGCCGGCGAACAGGTCGTCCTCGGGCAGCGAGGTCTCGACCAGCGAGCGCGCCAGGTGGTAGTCCTCGGTCGGCCAGATCTCCTGCTGCAGCTCGCGCGGGCAGACGAACCAGAAGCCGTCATCGGGGTCGACCTGGGTGGCGTGCGCCAGCAGGGCCTGGTCGCGGATCTCGAAGTAGTCGCCGCACGGCACGCGGGTGGTGACCGGCCACTTGGCCGGGCGGTCCTCCCAGCGGGCGATCCAGTCGGCGTACGGGGAGCCGAGGCCGCGCTCCATCATGGCCTCGTGCAGCGCCTCGAAGCGCTCCTTGGTGAAGCCCATGTGGTAGTAGAGCTTGAGCGGCTGCCACGGCTCGCCGGTGCCCGGGTAGCGGTCGGGGTCGCCGGCCGCCTCGAACGCCTCCACCGAGACCCGGTTGGTCATGATGTGGTCGGGGTGCGGGTAGCCGCCGTCGTCGTCGTACGTGATGATCACGTGCGGGCGGAACTCCCTGACCGCGGCCACCAGCGGCGCCGCCGCGTCCTCCAGCTTCTGCACGGCGAAGCAGCCCTCCGGCAGCGCCTCGTCCTCGCTCTCCGGCAGCCCGGAGTCGACGAAGCCCAGGAAACGCTGCTGCACGCCGAGGATCTCACGCGCCTTGGCCATCTCCGCCTTGCGCACCTCGGCGATGTTGGCCACGATCTCGGGCCGGTCCATCTTCTTGTTGAGCACGGATCCGCGCTCACCGCCCGTGCACGTACAGACCAGAACTTCCACACCCTCGCGCGCATAGCGCGCCATCGTGGCGGCGCCCTTGCTCGACTCGTCATCGGGGTGGGCGTGTACGGCCATCAGCCTCAACGGTGCACTCACGGGCTCGAAGCTCCTCAGTCACGGACCGGTCACTCGCCCAGAGAGGTTAGTTTCTGCTGGGCGGTCGCGAGGGCACACCCCTCGCGGGCGACAATTGTCTCGGATAACGCCGAGGGAGTGCAGGGAGATTCCGCCATGGTCACCAGAGATGCCGGGGACGGTCCAGTCCTCGGCACGCCCGACGACTTCCCAGATCGGCCCAGGAAGGGCGGCCGGCTCGTCGTCCACGTGGTGATCGGCGTGCTGGTGGCCATCATCGCGGGCGGGTGGGGCTACGTGATGTGGTCGATGACGTCGGGCGGGTCGGAGGCGCCGTCGCAGGTGGTCGCGTTCGAGATCATCAGCCCGACGCGCGCGGAGATCACCTTTGAGGTCTACAAGCCCGACGATAGGGTGGCCGTCTGCCGGATCAGGGCGCTGGACGTCGATCATGCGGAAGTGGGCAGCAAGGAAGTAAGAATCCCGGCTGGTGAGGGTAGTAAGCAGCTCAAGGAAAGCCTCGACACGAGCGGTCAGGCGACTTCCGTCCACATCCAGTACTGCAATCTCGTATAGTGAGACATTTGGGGAAGCGTTCGGGCGGTTGACTTGTTAGCCTTTCGCAATTCAACCGTACGTAACCTCAAGTGATCTCAGGGCCCCCTAGGCAAGCAAGGAGAACCCGTGGCCGACTCTCGCGATGAGAACGTCACATGGCTGACGCAGGAGGCGTACGACCGCCTGAAGGCGGAGTACGAATATCTCTCTGGTCCCGGGCGCGTCGACATCGCCAAGAAGATCGAGGCCGCTCGGGAAGAGGGCGACCTGCGTGAGAACGGCGGCTACCACGCCGCCAAGGACGAGCAGGGCAAGATGGAGGCCCGGATCTTCCACCTCAGGCAACTCCTCGACAACGCTCGGGTGGGAGAGGCCCCCAAGACCGAAGGCGTCGTCGGCCCCGGCATGACCGTGACCATCCGGTTCGTCGGCGACGACGAAGAGGTGACCTTCCTGCTCGCCTCCCGCGAGGAGAGCGGAGCGCCGATCGATGTCTACTCGCCCAAGTCCCCCCTCGGGGCGGCGATCAACGGCAAGAAGATCGGGGAGAAGGCCACCTACTCCCTGCCCAACGGACGGCAGAACACCGTCGAGATCCTCGAGGCTGTGCCGTACATCGGCAACTGACACCACCGCACGACGACCGCCGGGTCCCCGCTGGCCCGGCGGTGTTTTCGCATGGGTCGGGAATCCGCCAGGATCTCAGCTTCCTGGTGCGGAGCCGCAGGAGGCGTAACACGACGAGGCTGGTGCCGTTCATCGTGGTGGCGCTGGTCGCGGTGCTGACCGCCGACGTGCTGTTACTCGCGCAGCCCGAGGGCCTCATGGAGCCCGAGGCGCCGCGCGCCATGCCGAAGCAGTCGCTGCTGGCCCAAAAGCGGCCCCAGCGTGCTCAGGCGACGCCGACGCAGACGGCGGCGGCCGTGCAGCCGGTCGCGCCGCTGCGCAAGCTGCACAAACCCAACCTGTTCGTGCTCACCCGCAAGCCGTTCACCCAGGAGATGCTGGAGCGGGTCGCCAAGGTGCCAGGTGTGCGGGCCCTTGAGCTGGCCGACGCGGCCTCGATCATGCTGGACGGCAAGCGGGTGCAGACGCTGGCGGTCAACCCGTCCACGTTCCGCTCCTACACGCCCAAGGTGACCGCCGCATCCGACGCGCTGTGGCAGAACATCGCGGCCGGCGATGTGGCCGTGTCGTTCGTGCTGGGCAACGACGGCGGTCTCGCGCTGCACAGGCGCGTCTGGGCCGGTTCGTCGCTGCAGTTGCGGGTCGGCGCGTACGCCACCACCGGCTTCGGCGCCGTGGACGCCGTCGTCTCCAAGGACGTGGGCCGCCGCCTGGGCCTGCCCCGCGACAACGCGCTCATCGTCAGCGCCCCGAAGGCCGACTCCGACGTGCTGCGCAAGCGCATCCTCGCGCGGTTGCCCAAGGGCACCCAGATCGCGCTGGTCAACCCGGTGCTGCCGCAGCCGAAGCAGCAGGTGACCCAGAACTGGCCCGCAGGGTCGTTCATGACGGGCGAGCAGCTCACGACGGCGCTCAGGGCGGCGGCGTCGAAGCTGGGGCGTCCGTACGTGTGGGGCGCCGAGGGCCCTGACTCCTTCGACTGCTCGGGGCTCGTGCAGTGGGCCTACGCGCAGGCCGGGGTGCGCATGCCGCGCGTGACCCACCAGCAGTGGGTGACGGGGCCGCAGGTGCCGTTGGAGCAGGCGCAGCCGGGGGACCTGCTGTTCTGGCGGAACGACCCGACAAATCCCGATTACATTTCCCATGTGGCGATTTATTGGGGTAACGGGAAAATGCTGCATGCGCCGCGTACCGGAGACGTCGTGAAGATCGTCCCGGTGAACACCCGGAACCTGGCCGGCGTCGTCCGGGTCAGCCCCATCGCCGCCGCGAAGGTCCGCTGACGAAACCCGGTCCCGTTGCGGGGGCCGCGGGTCACGCATGAGAGCGACCCGGCCCCGTCGCGGTGGCCGCGGGTCCGCCGACTGAAACCCGCCCGGGAAAGACCTCCGTTCCTCCTGCCCGAGCACGACGCAAGCATGTAATGTTGATTACATGGCAACAGATGACGTCACGGCGCAGGTGCGCGGGTGGTTCGCCGGACGGCTGCCCGGCGACTGGTTCACCGGCGTCCCCGAGATCATCATCGACCGCGAGGAGATCGCGGTCATCGGCACGCTCCCCGACCCGCCGCAGGACGTGCCCGAGGCCGAGCGGGCCGCGCTCATCGACGGCCTCGTCCGCCGCTTCAGGGAGGAGACCAGGGAGCGGCGCATCGAGATCGCCAGGGAGGCGGAGCACAAGTTCCGCCAGAAGGTGTCCTGGGGCGTGGTGTGCGGCGGCGAGACTGTGATGTTCACCACACTCTCCGTGCCCGTCATGACCCGTCTGCGCCAGGCCGAGCGCCAGGTGCTCGACACGCTCGTGGCCGCCGGCGTGGCAAGAAGCCGCAGCGACGCGCTCGCCTGGTGCGTACGGCTCGTCGGGCGACACACCGACACGTGGCTCGCCGATCTGAGAGAGGCGCTTCAGCACGTCGACCGCGTTCGCGCCGCGGGCCCCGACATCAATTCCTGAGACCCTCCAGCGGAAACGGGCCGGCGAATGGACTAAACCACTCCGGAAATTGGTTTAGACCAGCCTGATTGGTTTGGACCACTGCCCGGAAAATCGCTCTTTTAAATCTCCTCCGTTTGGGTAGGCTCCCCCAATCGTCAGGGCCGCTGCCTGCGGCGACGTCCTGGACCACAGGTCTATGCCAATTGGCGTGAAAGCCGCTTCGTCGTTAATGATGACGTGGCCCTGGGAGAGTGGAGGAGTCAGCGTCGTGTCCGTTTCCGTAGAAGTAACCGCGCCCACCACCAATAAGAAATTGGCGGCGTGGGTGAACGAGATAGCCGCACTTACCCGGCCCGACCGCGTCCATTGGTGCGACGGGTCCGAGGAAGAGTGGACGCGGCTCACCAACCTTCTCGTCGAGCAGGGGACGTTCACGCGTCTCGCCGCCCGGCCCAACAGCTTCTACGCCAAGTCCGACCCCAGCGACGTGGCCAGGGTCGAGGACCGCACGTTCATCTGCTCCGAGCGCGAGGAGGACGCGGGGCCGACCAACAACTGGATCGCCCCCGACGAGATGCGCCGCACGTTCGGCGAGCTGTTCAAGGGCTGCATGCGCGGCAGGACCATGTACGTCGTCCCGTTCTGCATGGGTCCGCTCGGCGGCGAGATCTCCCAGCTCGGCGTCGAGATCACCGACTCCGCGTACGTCGCCGTCTCCATGCGCATCATGACCCGCATGGGCGACAGGGCGCTGCGGCTCATCGAGGAGCGCGGCGACTTCGTCAAGGCCGTGCACTCCGTGGGCGCTCCGCTCGAGCCCGGCCAGAAGGACGTGCCCTGGCCGTGCAACTCGACCAAGTACATCAGCCACTTCCCCGAGACCCGCGAGATCTGGTCCTACGGCTCCGGCTACGGCGGCAACGCGCTGCTCGGCAAGAAGTGCTACGCCCTGCGCATCGCCAGCGTCATGGCCCGCGACGAGGGCTGGCTCGCCGAGCACATGCTCATTCTCAAGCTCACCCCGCCGTCGGGCGAGGTCCGCTACATCGCCGCCGCCTTCCCGAGCGCCTGCGGCAAGACCAACCTCGCCATGCTGCAGCCGACCATCCCAGGCTGGAAGGTCGAGACGATCGGCGACGACATCGCCTGGATGCGCTTCGGCGAGGACGGCCGCCTCTACGCGATCAACCCGGAGGCCGGCTTCTTCGGCGTCGCTCCCGGCACCGGCGAGGTCACCAACGCCAACGCGATCAAGACGCTCTGGGGCAACAGCATCTTCACCAACGTCGCGCTCACCGACGACGGCGACGTCTGGTGGGAGGGGCTCACCGAGAAGCCGCCCGCGCACCTGATCGACTGGCGGGGCCGCGACTGGACGCCCGACAGCGACGAGCCCGCCGCCCACCCGAACGCCCGCTTCACCACCCCTGCCTCCCAGTGCCCCACCATCGCACCGGAATGGCAGGACCCCAAGGGCGTGCCCATCTCGGCGATCCTCTTCGGAGGCCGGCGCGCCACCGCCGTGCCCCTGGTGACGGAGTCGCTGAGCTGGCAGCACGGCGTCTTCCTCGGAGCCAACGTCGCCTCCGAGAAGACCGCCGCCGCCGAGGGCAAGGTCGGCGAACTGCGGTACGACCCGTTCGCGATGCTGCCGTTCTGCGGCTACAACATGGGCGACTACTTCGGCCACTGGCTGGAGATCGGCCGCCGACCCGGAGCCAAGCTGCCGCGCATCTACTACGTCAACTGGTTCCGCAAGAACGCCGAAGGCAGGTTCATATGGCCGGGCTTCGGTGAGAACAGCCGGGTGCTCAAGTGGATCGTGGAGCGCCTCAACGGCGAGGCCAAGGCCTCGCCCACGCCGATCGGGCTGCTGCCCGCCGACCTCGACACCGAGGGCCTGGACCTGTCCGAAGAGGACCTGCGCACGCTGCTGACCGTCGACAAGGACGTCTGGCGCGAAGAGGCTGCGCTGATCCCGGCCCACTTCGAGAAGTTCGGCGATCACCTGCCCAAGGAGCTGTGGGACGAGTACCACGCCCTGCTCGATCGCCTCGGCTGATTCCGGTCCCCGGCAGGGGCCCCGCCGCTGAGGCGCACCCTGCCGGGACCACGAACGGCGCCGGCCGCCCTCGCAACGGCCGGCGCCGTTCGCGTGTCCGGGCCGCTCTTGCAACGGTCGGCGCTGTTCGCGTGTCCGGGCCGCTCTTGTAACGGCCGGCGCCGTTCGTGTGTCCGGAGATGATGGCGGGCCGGAGCCACGACGCGGCGCGCTCCGAGCCCTCCCGTGGGTGGCGGGCCGGCTTCGCGTCGCGTGCCACGACGCGGCGCGCCCCCGGCGCCGGACCGCGCGGCTTTCCCTCCGGCCACACGGCTTCCTCCGCGTCTCAGAAGCGGCTCGACGGTGACGACGGAAGTGTGAAGGCGGCGAGCTAAAGGAGCAAAACCCCCGTTAGGCCGGACGAGTCTCTTACCGTGCGAAGCAGGAGTCATGTCAGGACATGACGCTGATCGACCGCACGAGGGAGGTCGTTCATGAACCTGTTCCTGCTGCTCGCCGCGGTGGCCGTCGCGATCGTCGTCGCAGCCGCTGCGGCCGCCCGGTGGAGGATCGCGCACTCGGGGGCCCGCGCCGAATCCTCCTACCGGAACCTGACCTGCTACGAACTGGCGTACCTGGCGGGCGGCCCCGAGCGGGCCGCGGAGACCGTGATCGCGCGCCTGGTGAGCATCGGCGCGGCGCGCCTTGCCAGCAGCGGGCGCGTGCACAAGGTCAAGGCCGGCCGGATGGACGGCGACCCCGTCGAGGAGGCCGTCGCCGGAGTCGTCGCACGCCGGTCCGGGCTGACGGTGGCCGCGCTGAAGCAGGAGGTGGCGCGCAGCGTGGCCGTCCAGGAACTCGGAAAGAGCCTGTCGGGGGAGGGGCTGCTCCTGACGGACGGATCCAAGGCGCTGCTGCGCGGGTGGAGCCGCCTGCTGCTCTGGGCGGGCGTGGCGGCGCTCGCGGGCGTCGTCGTCACGCTGGTGCGGCTGTTCGGCGCGCCCAGCACGTACGCGCTGTTCGCCCTGCTCGTCTTCGGGGGCACCGCCGTGGCCGCGTGGGTCGCGCTCCGCGGTCACCGGCGGTACATGCGGGCCCCGGTCACTCCGTCGGGCCGGGCGGCCCTGGCGGCGGCACGGCGGGGGGACGACACCGCGACGAGCCCGTGTCCGTCGCGCTCCAGGGCGTGACCGCGGTGCGCGACACCCGGCTGCGCGTGGAGCTCCGGCGGACACCGCCTCGGCAGCGCAGCGTCAAGCAGCCCTCGTCCCGGCGGGCCGGCAGGCTCACCCGTAGCCGGTACGGGAGCGCGAGCTACGGCTACGGCGCCGTGCCCTACAGCCAAACGACCATGCCCGGGACAGGAACCTGCGGCATCGGTACGTCGAGCTGCGGCGGCGGCTCGTCGAGCGGTGGCGGCGGCTGTGGTGGTGGCGGTTGCGGCGGCGGAGGCTGCTGAACGCGGTGCGCGACGCAGGAGTCGTGTCGTCGGACATGACGCTGATCGGCCGCACGAGGGAGGTCGTTCATGAACCTGTTCTTGCTGTTGACCGCGGTGGCGACAGGGATCGTCGCCGCCGCGGCGGCCGCCGCCCGGCGGCGGATCGCACGCGGGGGTTCCGCCGCCCAGTCCGGCCATCGGGAGCTGGACGTCTACGAGCTGGCGTACCTGGCGGGCGGCCCTGAACGTGCCGCCGAGACCGCGATCGCGCGCCTGGCTGCTGCGGCTGTTCGGCGCGCCCAGCACGTACGGCCTGATCGCCCTGCTCGTCTTCGGGGGCACCGCCGTGGCCGCGTGGGTCGCGCTCCGCGGTCACCGGCGGTACATGCGGGCCCCGGTCACTCCGTCGGGCCGGGCGGCCCTGGCGGCGGCACGGCGAGCGGAGACGGGCTCCGACGAAGAGCTCCTGGCGGTCGCGCTCAAGGGCATCCGCGCTGCCCGGCAGCGTCGTGAGCCGGGAGCTCCAGCGGTCCCGGCGCAAGGAACGACGGCGGCACCGCGCCGCCGGCAGGCTCCTCATCAGCGGCTGCACCGGCTACACCTACGGCGGCTACGACTACCGCCACACGCACACCCGTAGCACCTTCGGCTGGGGCGGCGGCGGAGGCTGATGACCGCGGCACGACAGCCCGTGAGGCATGCCGGGCCCCCGCGGGAGGCGCGGGGCCCGGCGCGTAACGACGAAAGGGGAGAAGACCAGATGAGCGGGGGCGAGGAGGTCACGATGGACCGGCTGGGTGTGGGCATCGGCTGGCGGTCGGAGCTGGATCTGACGATCGAGCGCATGGAAGGCGTCGACTTCGTCGAAGTGGTCGCCGAGAACGTCTGGCCGGCCGACCTGCCGGAGTCCTTACTGAAGCTGCGGGAGAGGGGCCTGCCGGTGATCCCGCACGGCGTCTCGCTCGGGATCGGCGACGCCGCACCACCCGACCCCGCCCGGCTCGCCCACCTGGCCGCCTGCGCGGAGGCGCTGGGGTCGCCGCTGGTCAGCGAGCATCTGGCGTTCGTACGCGGCGGCGGCATCGAGGCCGGGCACCTGCTGCCGGTGCCGCGCACCCGCGACTCGCTGCGGGTCGTCATCGAGAACGTGCGCCGCGCCCAGGACGCCCTGCCCGTGCCGCTCGCCCTGGAGAACGTCGCCGCGATCTTCGGCTGGCCCGAAGACGAGCTGACCGAGGCGCAGTTCCTGGCCGAGCTGGTGGAGGCCACGGGGGTGGGGCTGCTCATCGACGTGGCCAATCTCTACAACAACGAGGTCAACCTGGGCCTGCCCGCCGTGGCGGCGCTGGACGTGCTGCCGCTGGAGCACCTGACGTACGTGCACGTCGGCGGCGGCTACGAGGCCCACGGGATCTGGCACGACACCCACACCACGGAGGCCCCTCAGGCCGTGCTCGACCTGCTGACCGAGCTGTGCGTGCGGACCACCCCGCCCGGGGTGCTGCTGGAGTGGGACGACGACTACCCCAGCGACGCCGTGCTGGCCGATGAGCTGGCCAGGATCAGGACGGCGATGGCCGCGGCCGGAGCCCGCCGATGACCCCGCGCCCACCCCTGTCCCAGCCCGCCACGAAGCCCCCGACCCCGGAGCCCCCGCAGAACGCGGCGTTGGGCGGGGGACAGGCCCGTGCGGGCGGCGCGGCGCCGGGCGCGGGGCAAGCGCCTGCGGGAGACGCAGCCCAGGGCGCGGGTCAGGGCGTGGGGCAGAGCGCAGCCCAGGGCGCGGGTCAGGGCGCGGATCAGGCGCACTCGGCGCACTCGGCGCACTCGGCGGACGCGGCGCGGGCGGCGCTGGCGGAGCGGCAAGGGCGCGTGGTGGCGGCGCTCGTGGCCGGAGGCGAGCCGCCGGCCGGGTTCGACCCGGAACGGATGCGGGTCCAGGCCCACAGCCTGCTGGCCAAGCGGCGCGCCATCGTCGCCAAGCTCCGTCCGGACGCGGCCGAGGCGGCGGGCCCCGACCTCGCGGCCGAGTTCGCCGCGTACGCGCGTGCCAGGACCGAGCCCCCGCCCAACTACCGCACCGACGCCGACGACTTCGCCGCCTGGCTCAGGGAGCGCGGCAGGACGTTCCCCGAGGACGAGCGGAGAAGGCCCTGGTGGTCCCGCCTGCCCGGCCTGCGCGGACGCGCGCTCTGACAGACCTCCGCCCGGCACACGGGCACCCGGCCTCGCGGGCGTCCGCCCGGCACACGGGCACCCCGGCCTCGCGGGCGTCCGCCCGGAAGCCGGCGCACGCCCCAGAGGCCGTCCATCGGCGCAGGCAGGGCAGGGTTTAGCGGGCATTCCGCCGGAAACTGTGAGGGGATGGGAGGACTACGTTGTGTCGACGGCTCGTACCTGACCGTCACTCCTGTCGCGTGCACCGACAGCGTCGGCACGCCGTACGAGGTCACCCTTGAGCTGCACCGAGACGGCACCCCCTACGGCAGCGTGGGCGAGCGCTGCGGCTGGTTCCTGGCCCGGCTGGCACGGGGCGTCGAGGAGGCCCGCGCGGGCAGGGGCGCGGCGCGGCGCTGGGAAGACCCCGACGACCGTTTCCCGGGCGACGAGCCCGACGGCGAGCTGTTCTCCTTCCGCTACCGCACCAGGTGCGGCCTGCCGGGCGGCGAGCTGCGCTGCCAGCTCAGGACGATCCCGGTCTGGCAGTCGGGGCGAGGGGAGTGGCGGCTGACCCGCCGGGCGTACGTCGAGGCGTGGGCCGCCTCGGGCGTCGGCACGCGCGCGGTGCTGACCTCGTCTGAGCTGTCGGCGTTCGTGCGCGAGCTGCTGAATGAGGCGGAAGGGTGCATGGCAGGTAGAGATATGGTGAGGAATCGGAGAGACGGAGCAGGCACGGGCGTTTCGCGGTGATAATTGCCTGTTAGGGCATGAAAGACCGAACGCTGGGGAGGGCGCTCCGTGGGCCTGCGCGATCTGGTCTACCGGCTGTACGAACGCCGGCTGGAGGCCAAGCTGTCGAAGGACAGCATCCCTCGGCACGTCGGGGTCATCATCGACGGCAACCGCCGGTGGGCTCGTGCCATGGGCTTCCAGGACGTCTCCTCCGGCCACCGCAAGGGCGCCGACAAGATCTCCGAGCTGCTCACCTGGTGCCGTGACACCGGCGTCGAGGTGGTCACGGTCTGGATGCTCTCCAACGACAACCTCAACCGGCCCAAGGAGGAGCTGGAGCCGCTGCTGCGCATCATCGAGGACGTGACGCAGGAGCTGGTGGCCGAGGGCTGGCGGATCATCCCGGTCGGCGCGCTCGATCTGCTCCCTGACCGCACGGC
This sequence comes from Nonomuraea fastidiosa, assembly GCF_042751225.1. NCBI lineage: Bacteria > Bacillati > Actinomycetota > Actinomycetes > Streptosporangiales > Streptosporangiaceae > Nonomuraea > Nonomuraea fastidiosa. The sequence goes on along the minus strand of NZ_CP170570.1, from coordinate 2,044,641 downwards.
GAATGTCCTGAAGAATGCAAAAGAAGCGTCATCACACCGTCCAGGCCTGATTGTGAACGTTGCAGTTGGGTATGGAGGAAGGCGTGAGATTGCCGATGCGGTGCGCTCACTGCTCCAAGAGCATGCGAGCAAGGGAGCGAGCATCGAGGACCTCGTCGAGGTGCTCGATGTGGAGCACATCGCGGAGCATCTCTACACTCGCGGCCAGCCCGACCCGGACCTCCTCATCCGGACCTCGGGCGAGCAGCGCCTGTCCGGCTTCATGCTCTGGCAGAGCGCTCATTCTGAGTTCTACTTCCACGAGGCCTACTGGCCGGACTTCCGCAAGGTCGATTTCCTGCGGGCGCTGCGCGACTACGCTGCGAGACACCGACGTTACGGTTCCTGACGCGACAATCGGGTATCCAGGACGTAACGTTGGAAATGTCCGGTCACAGGTCGGACATTTCGGAGAGGGCCCGCCTTTGCACCATCACTTGCCGAGGGGGCCGGACTCCGGCGCCGACGGCGAAGAGCGGTCGGGGACGCGGGTCCGGTCCGATTCCCACCTCGTCTGCAGGGTGCCCGCACCAATGGGCGCCCGGGGGAGAACGTGTGGCAGTGTCCTCGATCAACCCTAACCACCAGCCGGCCAAGCGCACGTACGTGCTGGACACGTCGGTCCTGCTGGCCGACCCGGCGGCCATGACCAGGTTCGCCGAGCACGACGTCGTCCTTCCGATCGTGGTCATCACGGAGCTGGAAGGTAAGCGGCACCATCCGGAGCTCGGCTACTTCGCGAGGAAGGCTCTTCGCTACCTCGACGATCTGCGTGTCCAGTACGGCAGGCTGGACGAGCCGATGCCCACGGGGGACGGCACGATCAGGGTTGAGCTCAACCACAGCGACCCATCCATCTTGCCCGCGGGATTCCGTTTGGGCGACAACGACACGCGCATCCTCACCGTGGCCCGCTCGCTGGCCAGCGAGGGTTGCGACGTCGTCCTCGTCTCCAAGGACCTGCCGATGCGGGTCAAGGCCGCCTCGATCGGCCTGGCGGCCGAGGAGTACCGCGCCGAATTGGTGCACGAATCGGGCTGGACGGGCATGGCCGAGATCCAGGTGACCGCCGAGGACGTCGAGACGCTCTTCGAAGCGGGCACCGCGGACCTGGAGGAGGCCAGAGACCTGCCCACGCACACCGGCCTGCGGCTGCTGTCGGCCAAGGGCTCGGCGCTCGGCCGGGTGCAGCCGGACAAGTCCGTACGGCTGGTGCGCGGCGACCGCGAGGTCTTCGGATTGCACGGCCGCTCCGCCGAGCAGCGCATCGCGCTCGAACTGCTGATGGACCCGGAGATCGGCATCGTGTCGCTGGGCGGCAGGGCCGGTACCGGCAAGTCGGCGCTGGCGCTGTGCGCGGGTCTCGAGGCGGTCCTGGAGCGCCGCCAGCACCGCAAGGTCGTCGTCTTCCGCCCGATCTACGCGGTCGGCGGGCAGGAGCTCGGTTATCTGCCCGGCACCGAGGGCGAGAAGATGGGCCCGTGGGCGCAGGCGGTCTACGACACGCTCGGCGCGATCACCTCGCCCGAGGTGATCGAGGAGGTGCTGGATCGGGGCATGCTGGAGGTGCTTCCGCTCACGCACATCCGGGGCCGGTCGCTGCACGACGCGTTCGTGATCGTGGACGAGGCGCAGTCGCTTGAGCGCGGGGTGCTGCTCACGGTGCTGAGCCGTATCGGCGCCAACTCGCGGGTGGTGCTCACCCACGACGTGGCCCAGCGCGACAACCTGCGGGTCGGCCGGCACGACGGCGTGGTCGCGGTGGTGGAGAAGCTGAAGGGCCACCCGCTCTTCGCCCACGTCACGCTGACCAGGTCCGAGCGCTCGCCGATCGCCGCGCTGGTCACGGAGATGCTCGAAGACATCACCATGTGATCATTTGAGCGCGCCGCACGTGAACCGCCCCTCGAGCTTCGGGGGGCGGTGTGGGTTCTGGCGCACGATCTTCACCTGCTCGAACGCCGCGTCCTGCTGCGCGGTGCACACGATCTGCGCGATGCCGATCCTGGTGAGCGTGCCCTCGCCGCTGATGTAGACGGTCAGCGTCGAGGTGCGCGGGAGCTGGATCTCGTCCCGCTGCGGCGGGTTGATGGAGTTCTTGGTCCGCAGGTACGTGAACCCGCGCAGCGCGGTGTCCCGCCCGTCGAGCAGCGGCTTCCTCGAGGCGTCGAAGAGCGCGCCGAGCAGGCTGTCCACGGTGTCGTCCTCGACGTCGGCCGGCTCCAGCGTGAGCTTGCCGTCCCTGATGAGGTAGATGGTCTTGGAGGGCGGCGGGATCTTCGCGGTGGGGGCGTTGCCGCGGTCCTGGACGTCGGTGGGGGAGATGCCGCAGGCCGCCGTCCCGGCCAGCAGGGTCACGATGGTGAGGGCACGGAGAATCTTCATGAGTGCGGTAGCCAGACGGTGAAGAGAGTGCCGGGGTTCTGGGGGCGTACGGAGATCGTGCCGCCGTGCAGCAGCACGTTCGAGCGGGCGATGGACAGGCCGAGCCCGCTGCCCTGGCTGCGGGCGCGGCCGGCGCCCGCCTTGAAGAAGCGGTCGAAGACGTGCGGCAGCGCCTCAGGCGGGATGCCCTTGCCGTGGTCGCGCACCTTCACCTCCAGGCCGTTCTCCGTGGCCCTGGCGGTGACGATCACCGGGGGCAGGCCGTGCTTGAGCGCGTTGCCGACCAAGTTGGCCACGATGACGTCGAACCTGCTGGGGTCGAGGTTGGCGGTCAAGCCCTGTGACGCCTTGACCGTCACCTGGTCGGTCCAGCCGCGCACCTCCAGGCAGTCGGCGATGCTGTCGGCCACGTTGACCGGCTCCAGGTTGAGCGTGGCGGTACCGGCGTCGAAGCGGCTGACCTCGATGAGGTGCTCGACCAGCTCGCGCAGCCGTTCGACCTCCCTGAGCACCAGCCTGACGGCCTCGGCGGGCGCCTCGGGCAGGTGCTCGGCCTCCTCCGAGAGCACGTCGGCCACGGCCGTCATCGCGGTCAGCGGCGTGCGCAGCTCGTGAGAGACGTCGGCCACGAACCTTCGCGACATGGCCTCAAGCGAGCGCAGCTCGGCCACGCTCAGCTCCAGCGCGGCCGCGGCGTCGTTGAACTGCGCGGTCAGCCCGGCCAGCTCGTCGTGGCCGTGTACGGGCAGGCGGGTGTCCAGCCTGCCCTCGCCGAGAGCCTTGGCGGCGGCGCTGAGGCGGCGTACCGGCAGCAGCACCTGGCGGGCCGACAGCAGCGCCACGACCAGCGCGATGACCACGATGACCAGGCTCGTCCTGGCCAGCGTGTTGCGCAGGGTGGCGAGCTGCGCCTCGTCGTCGTGCATGGGGAAGAACGCGAACGCGCGCAGCCCCGTGGCCTCGGGCACCCCGGCGTTCTCCCGGTAGACCTCGGCCCCGACGATGAGGTAGAGCTCGTCGTGGATGTACTTGCGCTGGGTGACGACGCTCTGCTTGGCCCGGCCGTACAGCTCGTTGGGCACGTCGCTCATCGACAGCGGGCCCTCGGCGGCGAGCATGTTGCGGTACTCGACGAACACGCTGCGCCCTGGGCCGCCGAGCGCGTGCGCCACGCGTTCGAGGTCGCGCTGGGTCGGCGGGGCCTCGCCCGGCCTGAGCTCGCCGACGGGGAAGGTGATGCCGCTCAGCTCCCTGGTCACCAGGTCGAGCGCGGTGGTCTCGGCCCTGGTGACGAGCGCGGTCTTGGCCAGCTCGTACCCGATGGTCGCGACCAGCAGGGCCGCGCCGACGGCGACGAGGGTGAAGGTGATGACCAGACGGCCGCGCAGCCCGGTGGGCCTGAGAAGACGGGGGAGCCGGCGGAGGAGGGAGATCACGGCGGGTTGAAGCGGTAGCCGAAGCCGCGCACCGTGTGGATGAAGACGGGCTCGCCGGGCTTGGGCTCGATCTTCGCCCTGATGCGCTGCACGCAGGCGTCCACCAGGCGCGAGTCGGCGATGTGGGTGTGGTCCCAGACGGCGCGCAGCAGGTAGCGGCGGTTGAGCACCTGCCCGGGGTGGCGGACGAGCTCCAGCAGCAGCCGCAGCTCGGTCGGCGTCAGGTGGATCTCCTTGCCGGACAGCGTCACCTTCAGCGCGCCCCTGTCGATCACGAGCTCGCCGAACGTGATGCGGTCGGAGGCGGCCGACTCGGCCCTGCGCAGCACGGCGCGGATGCGGGCGTCGAGGACGCGCGGCTCGACCGGTTTGACCACGTAGTCGTCGGCGCCGGCTTCCAGGCCCACCACGATGTCCAGGTCGTCGCCGCGCGCGGTGAGCAGGATGACGGGGAGCTGGTCGAGCTTGCGGACGCGGCGGCACACCTCGACGCCGTCGATGCCGGGCAGCATGACGTCGAGTATCGCGATCTCAGGACGGCGGGCTCTGATGTGGTCGAGGGCCTCCTCGCCCGTCGCGTACGACGTGACGGAGTGTCCCTGCCGGGTCAGCGCCAGCTCGAGAGCCGTGCGCACCGAGGGATCGTCTTCTACAAGGAGGATGCCAGCCACGCGCACATTATTATTCCATGTCCTGATTGCACGGGTTGTGTCACCGAACTGTGACATGTCCTAGACAAGATCAATAAGAACCGCACTCTGGTTGAGCACGTGTTTCCGTCCGTGACGGCCATCTGTCCAACGGGTGACGACTCTGTGACCAAGGTCACAATATTTCGGAAATCGGGAGTCAACCTGGTGGTTGGTGAAATTTACGGCAAGCAATTCCCGTGTTTCGGTTGCGGAGCACCCCCTAGGTCAGGGCAAGCTCATCCATCGTGAGCCCCGGTCCGAAGCTGAAAGAGCGCCCCCCGAAGGAAGACCTTCCGCCGAGGCGCCGGTCTTCGCGCCTCACCCCCAAGCGGGTGATCATCGCCGTGCTCTCGGTGGCCGTCGTCGCCGGCGGTGGCGGCTTCGTCGCCTACCGCGCCGTGCAGAACGCCAACGAACCCAAGCAGTCCTTCACCGTGGAGGACCTCGGCCGTCTGGCCAGTGGCGACCTCTACGCCCCCGACCCCAAGGCGGACCTGCTCAAGGCCGAGGCGGAGCAGGCGTACCGGGCCGACCAGCTCAAGAAGAAGCGCTCCGGCGCGGCGGGCAAGGACCTCGACTGGATCATCCCCAAGCGCGCCCCCGGCGGTGACGGCTACCCCGCCCAGAACTTCCCGCCCGGCAGCACCCCCTCGCCGGGCAGCAACAAGGCCACCGCGAAGAGCATGCTGGCCTCGTTCGGGTTCGGCCAGGATCAGTGGGGCTGCCTGGAGCGCCTCTGGCAGAAGGAGAGCGGCTGGAACGAGCGGGCGATGAACCGCTACTCCGGCGCGTACGGCATCCCGCAGTCCCTGCCGGGCAGCAAGATGGCCAGCGCGGGCAGCGACTGGCAGTTCAACGCCGCCACCCAGATCAAGTGGGGCCTCGGCTACATCAAGGGCCGCTACGGCACGCCCTGCGCCGCGTGGGCCCACTCTCAGTCCCGGGGTTGGTATTAACGGGTCAACTTTCCTTCTCCAATCGGCAAGCCGTCGCGCCTGATCCTGTATACGGGCGCACGCTGGCCGCATGGGTCTGAAGGTCAGTGTGATCGTCGATGTCCACAATCCGGGTGACACCGCCGACGCGTGCATCCGCTCCACACTGGAGCAGACGATGCCCGCGGACGCATACGAAGTGATCTTCGTGGACGACGGGTCCACGGACGGGATCGCCGAGCGCCTCGACGCCATCGCCGCGATCAGGCAGAACGTTCGCGCGCTCCACCTGCCGCACACGGGCTCGCCCATGCGCGGGCGCAACGTGGGGCTCGCCGCGGCGGCCGGTGACTACGTCTTCTTCCTCGGCCAGGGTGACCGGCTGGAGAAGGACGCGCTGGCCCGCATGTACGAGCGCGCCGTGGAGAGCGACGCCGACGTGCTGGTGGGCCGCCTGGTGCGCGACTGGGGCCCGCCGATGACCGCCTTCGAGCGCGGCACCTCACGCGCCGACATCCTGCGCGACCGGCTGCTGACCGTGCTCGTCCCGCAGCAGCTCTACCGCCGCGCCTTCCTTGAGGAGCACGAGCTGGGCTTTCCGGTGCCGGGCGGCCGCATGGGCGAGCAGGCGTTCGTGACGCGGGCGTACCTGCACGCCAAGGTCATCGCGGTGCTGGCCGAGCACGTCTGCTGCCACCTGGGGGAGCGGCGGCGCGCCGAGGAGGACCCGAGGGCCATCGTCAAGGAGCTGCACCGGCTGCTCGACGACGTCGACAAGTACCTCGGCGAGGGCCGCCAGCGCGACCGCGTCTACGCCCACTGGTTCCGCACGGCCGTGCTGCGCCCGCTGATGACCAGCAAGTTCGCCGACTCCTCCATCGATCGCGGCGCCCTGTTCCGGGTGGCGCAGGAGCTGACCGAGCGGCGCTTCCCCGAGCGCCTCGACCGCCACCTGCCGGTGCAGCTCCGGCTGGTCGCCGCGTACGTGCGCGCGGGCCGCCTCGACCAGATCGTGCTCATGGCGAACGCCACCAAGAAGGCCGGGCTGCGCGCCGACCTCACCGAGGTGCGCTGGGACGCCCACGTGCTGGTGCTCGGCGTGACCGTGGAGGTCGTGACCGGCGACGGCACGCCCGACCGCTACCGGGTGGACGGCGACCGTCTGCACTGGATCCCCCCGCGCGTCCTCGACACCAGGAAGCTGCCCGACGACATCACCGACATCACCGACGCGGTCGAGCGGGCCCGGGTCGAACTGTACGTCCGGCACGCCGAGACCGGCCTGGTGCACTTCCTGCCGCTGACCCAGGAGGTGGAGCGCATCGAGGACGGCCGGCGCAAGATGCGGGTGCGCATCAAGGCCGAGACCCGGCTGGACGTCACCCAGGCCGCGCTGGGCGAGCCGCTGCGGCCCGGCCAGTGGGAGGTGCACGTGCGCATGTTCTCGGGCGCCAACCAGGCGAGGAGCCGGGTCAGCAGGCCGGACGGGCCGCTCAACTGCCTGGGCGTGCTGGCACAGCGGCCCAGGATGCGGCTGGTGGTGCCGTGCTGGAGCGACCAGGGCGAGCTGGGCCTGGCCGTGGAGCCGCGCTCGTTCTCCGAGTCGATCGCGCTGGTCTCGCCGGGCGTGGAGGTCAAGCACATCGGCGGGCACGCGTACGTGGTGCTGCCGGTGCCGTACGTGCCGCCGAGCGGCGGCCCGCCGCTGGAGCTGGTGATGCGCGGCACCGGCAAGCGGGCCCGCGAGGTGTGCGCGCCCGCCCTGGTCGAGGCCGGGGTGCCGGGCAGGCTCGCGGGCCAGCTCGTCGCCAAGGTGCCGGTCAAGCGGCTGCTGCCGGGCGTCGAGCACCTCGGTCCCGGCTCGTGGACGTGCTGGCTGCGCTCGGCCGACGAGGAGGTCGGGCTGCGCTTCGCGCTGGAGATGCGCCGCGGCAAGGTCGAGGCCAGGCCGGCCGCCGCGGCCGACCCCCAGCGCTCGCCCATGGGCCGCGACACGGTGCTGCACAGGATCGGCAGGAGGCTGCCCGGCGCGCGCCACATCGTGCGTCTGGCGCGCGCGGGCGGCCACCGCTATCTCACCGACTGACCCAGCGCTCCAGCTCCTCGAAGGCGCTTCTGAAGGCCGGCAGCATGGGCTTGAGCCGGTCGGGATAGACGTCGACGAGGCTGTCGAGATGGTTGCCGCCCTCGATGCGGTGATAGCGGAAGGGGCGGTGCGGGCCGACCATCTTCGCGTACACGTCGGAGTCGCGCGAGATGGGCAGCAGCGTGTCGAGCGTGCCGTGCAGCGTGATCAGCGGCTTGGTGATGCGGCCGGTCAGCGCGATCTTCGCCATGGCCGCGTAGGGGCGGCGCGCGTCGTAGTCGTAGTCGGCGGGCGCGCCCGTGTAGGAGGGGTCCAGCTCCTTCTGGTAGAGCTCCTGGGTCAGCTCCCAGTAGTAGTCGCGGTGGAACGGCCACAGGAACTCCGAGCCCGCCGCGAACCCGGCCGCCCGCACTCCCGCCTCGTCCGGGTACGCCTTCAGCGCCTCCGGCAGGAAGTTCAGCAGGTTGTCGCCCTTGAGCCGCCAGAGCGTGCCCTCCCAGTCCACGCCGCCGTCGTACAGCCACCCGCGGTTCTCCAGCTGCCACCTGACCAGGTAGCCGCCGTTGGAGATGCCGGCCGCGAACGTGCGCCTGGGCGACCTGCCGTAGTGGCGCTTGACCACGGCCTTGGCGGCGACCGTGAGCTGGGTGAGCCGGTCGTTCCACTCGGCGATGGCGTCGCCCGGGCGGCGGCCATCGAGGTGGAAGTCCACGCCCACGTTGCCCTTGTCGGTGGCGGCGAACGCGTAGCCCTTCGACAGCACCCAGTCGGAGATCGTGTAGTCGTTGGCGTACTGCTCCCTGTTGCCCGGCGTGCCGCTGACGACGAGGCCGCCGTTCCACTTCTCGGGCAGCCTGATCACGAACTGGGAGTCGTGGTTCCAGCCGTGGGTGGTGTTGCCGGTGGAGGTGTCGGGGAAGTAGCCGTCGATCTGCACGCCGGGCACGCCGGTGGGGTTGACGGTGGCGGCCGAGTGCAGGCCCGCCCAGTCGTCGGGGTCGGTGTGGCCGCTCGCGACCGTGCCCGCCGTGGTGAGGTCGTCCAGCCTGGCGACCACCGCGTGCTCGGCGCCCGGCACGGTGAGCTGCGGCGCCGCCTGCAGGGGCGTGAGCAGACCCGCCACTAACGTGAGCGCGACGAACATCTACGCCTCCCCGAGGTGCTCGGCCAGCACGCGACGGAAGTCCTCGGGGCGCTCGATGTGCGGGCTGTGGCCGCAGTCGTCCAGCACCACCTCGCGGTAGTCGCCATAGCGCTCCAGCGCCGCCCGCATCTGCGTCACCATGGGCTGCGCGGGCGTGCCGGGGGAGCCGGGCACCGCGCCGATCTGTCCCAGGTGGGCGAGGTCGAGCAGCGAGGTGTCGGAGACGATCACGTCGTCGGCGCCCCTGATCCACAGGATGGGCGGCTTGGGGTCGATCTCGTGCAGGTCGTCGAGCCGGAAGTAGACGGGGGAGATGGCGTTCAGCACGCCGGTCTTGCCCGGCGCGACGCCCGGCCAGGCGTCGGAGGCGACCGCGTCACCGGGGTAGTTCGACTCGCCGACGCGGGTGGTCAGCATCGAGCGCAGGTAGAAGTCCTCGTCGGGGACCGGGTTCTTGACGTACGTGGACCTGAAGACGTTCCGCGGCGACGTGGGCGACTCCTCCGACAGGTCGCCGGCCTTGAGCCTGGCCACGAAGTCGGGGCTGGCCGCGCCCGCGCCCGAGCCGGTGCCGTCCGCGTGCGTCAGCCGCCCATCGGGACCCTCGGTGCCGCCCCAGCCGTACGGGGAGACCGGGTTGACCAGCGTGACGCTCGCGACGAGGGACGGCCGGTCACGCAGGAGCTGCAGCACCACGCCGCCGCCCAGGCTCCAGCCGACCAGGTGCACGCCGTCCAGCCCCAGCGCCTCGATCAGCTCGATGAGGTCGTCGGACCAGTCGCGCACGCCCCTGGTCGCGTCGATCGGCGCGGGGTCGCTGTCGCCGAAGCCCCGCAGGTCCACCGCCAGCGGGCGGAAGCCGTCCGGCACCGCCGGCAGGGTGTCGCGCCAGAACGCCGACGAGGAGACGTTGCCGTGCACGAACAGCACCGGCGCGCCGGTGTCCCTGCCCTCGACGGTCATGACGTGCTGGGTGAGCCGTGAAGTGGTGACCTTCATCGCGTGGTGATCCTTTCCGCGAGGTCGCTGCCCCGAGTTTCGCGCGCCGCGTACACGGCGGCCAGCGTGAGCACCGCCGCGAGCGCGAGGTAGAGGGAGATGGGCACGCTGCTGCCGAACTCGCGCAGCAGGGCCACGGCGATGATCGGGGCCAGCGCCCCGGCCACGATGGCCGACAGCTGCGCGCCGATCGACACGCCGGTGTAGCGGGTCCTGGTGCCGAACAGCTCAGAGAAGAACGCCGCCTGCGGGCCGTACATCATGCCGTGGAAGAGCAGGCCGACGGTGACCGCCGGCGTGATGACCCAGAAGTTGCCGGTGCCGACCAGCGGGAAGAACGCGAAGATCCACACCCCGATGCCGGCCGCGCCGGCGAGGTAGAGCGGGCGGCGGCCCAGCCGGTCCGACAGCGAGCCCCACATCGGGATCGTCACGAAGTGGATGGCCGAGGAGACCAGCACCGCGTTCAGCACGGTCGAGTTGTCCACGCCGCTCTGCGTCGCGTACGTGATGACGAAGACGGTCAGCAGGTAGAAGGAGATGTTCTCGGCGAGCCGGGCGCCGATCGCGATCACCACGTCCTTGGCGTGGTGGCGCAGCACCCCGACGATCGGGGCGCGCGGCTCCGGCGGCGCCGCCTGGAAGACCGGCGACTCGCTGATCGTCAGCCGGATCCACAGGCCGAGCAGCACCAGTACGCCCGACAGCAGGAACGGCACCCGCCACCCCCATGACAGGAACGCCTCGTCCGACTGCAGGGCCGCGAGGGCCGCCAGCACGCCGGTGGCCAGTAGGTTGCCGCCCGGCGCACCGGCCTGCGGCCACGAGGCCCAGAAGCCGCGCCGCGCCGTGTCGCCGTGCTCGGAGACGATCAGCACCGCGCCGCCCCACTCGCCGCCGAGCGCGAAGCCCTGCACCAGCCGCAGCGCCGTCAGCACCAGCGCGGCGGCGGGGCCCAGCGTCTCGTACGTCGGCAGGCAGCCGATGAGGAACGTCGCCGTGCCCATCATCAGCAGGCTGACGACCAGCAGCGTCTTGCGGCCGACCCGGTCGCCGAAGTGGCCGAAGACCAGGCCGCCGAGCGGGCGGGCGACGAAGCCGACCGCGTAGGTGAGGAACGACAGCAGCGTGCCGGTCAGCGGGTCGGACTCGGGGAAGAAGAGCTTGTTGAACACCAGGGCGGCTGCCGAGCCGTACAGGAAGAAGTCGTACCACTCGATGGTGGTGCCGATCAGGCTCGCGGCGACGATCTTCTTGATGGAAGTGGCCATGCCGGTCACCGTAGGATGTGACCGGAGTCACTCATATGGTGCGAGAGCCCACAGTCTTCCGCCTAGCTGTGTGGTTCGGCCGTGCGGCCCAGCCGGTGCAGGCGGAGCGCGAGCTGGATCTCCAGCGCCCGCTCGGGGTCCGTCCAGTCCTCGCCGAGCAGCTTGGCGACCCGGTCGAGCCGCTGCGTGACCGTGTTGACGTGGATGTGCAGCGCCTCGGCCGTACGCGACGGCGAGCCGCCGGTGCCGAAGTACGTCGTCAGCGTCTCGGCCAGCGCGGTGCCCCGGCGCGCGTCGTACTCGATGAGCGGGCCGATCACCCTGGTGACGAAGCCGCGCACGTCGCGGCCGTCGCCCATGAGCAGCCCCACGAAGCCCAGCTCGACCGCCCCGGCGCCGTCGCCCTCGCGGCCGAGCGCGATGAGCGCGTCGGCGCACCTGCGCGCCTCCTGGTAGGCCGCCGCGACGGCGTGCGCGCCGCCGGTCTCCTTCTGCCGCCCGGGCTGTGCCCAGGCGCCCGCCACTTTGGCCGCACCGGCCGTGGCGGGGCTGTGCAGCGAGGACGTCAGCTCCGCCGCCACCCGCCTGGCCAGGCCGCCGGGGTCGTCGCCGGGCAGCAGCAGCACGACCTCCTCGCCCCGGCCGGCCGCGAGCCCGTGGCGTACGGCCGCCTCCGATGACGCCCAGAACGCGGCGCGCTCCCGCTGCCCGCCGTGCTTGACCACGACCACGACGTGCGGCGCGCCCAGGTCCATGCCGAGCCTGCGCGCCCGGTCGGCGAGGCCCGGCGAGTCCGGCCGGGAGATCAGGTCGTCGAGCAGCTCGCCCCTGACCCGGCCCTCGGCCTCGGCCACGCTCCTGCGGAACAGCAGCAGCAACGCGCACACCAGCGCGGCACGCTCCAGGATCCGCTCGTCGGCGTCGTCGCTGCGCAGGATCAGCGTGCACAGCGGCTCGCCGCCCACGTCCACCGAGGCGATCAGCAGGTCGCCCCTGCGCACCGTACGTCCCAGCGCCCGCGACGCCTGCGCCGCCTCGAACACCCCGGGGTCCAGCTCGCCCACGTCGCCGCAGATCGCCCTGCCCAGGTCGTCAAGCACCGCCAGCGACCCGCCGAGCACGTCCGTCACCACGGCCGCGACGTCCTCGATCCCGCCGCCGCGCAGCACCAGCGAGGTCATCCTGTCGTGCGCGAGCGCGGCGCGCTCGACCGCCGCGCCGTGCTCCCTCGCCGTCTTGTGCGCCTGGGACAGCTCCTCCAGCGCGTTCCTGGTCTCCTGCAGCAGCCTGGCGTTGTCGATCGCGATCGCCGCGTGCGCCGCCAGGCTCGCCAGCAGCGACACCTCCTCCTGATGGAACGGCCGCGCGCTGCGGTTGGCCGCCATCAGCACCCCGATCACCCGCTGGCCGAGCCGCAGCGGCACACCGAGGATCGCGACCAGGCCCTCCTCGGTGACCGCCTCGTCGATGTGCTCCTGGTGCTTGAAGCGGGAGTCGGCGAAGTAGTCGGCCGTCGCGTACGGCGTCGCCGTCTGCGCCACGAGCCCGCCCAGCCCGTGCCCCATCGCCAGCCGCAGCGCACGGAACTTCGCCGAGATCGACCCGTCCGTGACCCGCATGTACGTGTCGCCGCGCTCGGGGTCGTGCAGCGTCATGTACGCGATGTCGGTCGCGAGGAGCTGCCTGGCCCGGTGCACGATGGCCTCCAGGACGGCGTCGAGGTCGCGCAGGGCGGCCAGGTCGCCGGCGGTGTCGTACAGGGCCGACAGCTCCGCCTCGCGCCGGGCCCGCCGCTTGAGCATGTCGCGCACCTTCAGCGCCTCGACCTTGGCCCGCTCCAGCTCCTCGATCTCCGCCGGGTCCGCGCCCGCCGCCCTGGCCTCGATGATCGGCCCCTCGAACTCGACCGCCGACGCCTCCCTGGCCAGCAGCTCGAGAAACCGCCTGGCCACTAGTGCGCCGTCCAGCCGCCGTCCACGGGCAGCGACACCCCCGTGATGAACGCGCCGCCGGGACCGCACAGGTAAGCCACCAGGTCGGCCACCTCCTCGGGCTCGATCAGCCGCTTGATCGCCGCCGGCTCCAGCATGATGTCGGTGACGACCTGCTCCGGCGGGATGCCGTGCACCCGCGCCTGGTCGGCGATCTGCGCCTCCACCAGCCCGGTCCGCACGTACGCGGGGCAGACGCACACCGAGGTCACCCCGTGGGGGGCGCCTTCCAGCGCCACCACCTTGGAGAACCCCTCAAGGGCGTGCTTGGCCGTCGTGTACGCCGACTTGAACGGCGAGGCACGCAGCCCGTGCACCGACGAGATGTTCACGAACCGGCCCCAGCCCCGCTCGTACATGCCGGGCAGCACCTTGCGCGCGATGAGGAACGGCGCCTCCACCATCACCTTCAGCATCGTGGTGAACACCTCGGGCGGGAACTCCTCGATCGGCGCCACATGCTGAAAGCCCGCGTTGTTGACCACGATGTCCACCGGCTCGTCGGGCAGCGCCGCCACGAAGCCGGGATCGGCCAGGTCCGCCACCACCGCGGTGCCGCCCACCTCGCCCGCCACCTGCTCGGCGGCCTCGGCCCGCACGTCCACGACCAGCACGTCGGCCCCCGCCTCGGCCAGACGCCGGGCACAGGCCGCCCCGATGCCGCTGCCGGCGCCCGTCACCAGCGCCGTACGCCCCGTCAGCTCCTTCGCCATACTCCGCACCCTAGGCGCTCTCCCGCGCGGGCAGCATGGGGTCGAGCGACATAGATGGGCGGCGACCTATGTGGATCAGTGGCATCTGCTATGTTGGGCGCATGATCGCGCATTTGTCCCAGTGGTGGTCCGCCTCCTAGGCGGTCCTCCCGGCATGATGCGCACACGGCCGCCTCGACGAGGCGGCCGTCACCGTGTGGTGGGTGTCCCCCCGTCGAGCACAGACGAGAAAGGGGACCACATGACCACCACCTGGCCGCAGCTTCTCACCACGCTGCTCGACGGCGTGTCGCTCACCTCCCGCCAGGCCGCCTGGGCGATGGAGCAGATCATGTCGGGCCGGGCCACCGACGCCCAGATCGCCGCGTTCGCCGTCGCGCTGCGCGCCAAGGGCGAGAGCGTGGCCGAGGTGTCGGGGCTCGCCGACGGCATGCTGTCCAGATCGGCGGCCATCCGGGTGCCCGGCGACCCCGTCGACATCGTCGGCACCGGCGGCGACCGGGCCGGCACCGTCAACATCTCCACCATGGCGGCCGTCGTGGCCGCCGCCGCGGGCGCCAAGGTCGTCAAACACGGTGGCCGGGCCGCCTCGTCCCAGGCCGGCGCCGCCGACGTGCTGGAAGAGCTGGGCGTGGTCATCGACCTGCCGCCCGCCGCCGTGGTCCGGGTGGTGGAGGAGACCGGCATCACGTTCTGCTTCGCGCCCGCCTTCAACCCGGCGCTCAAACGCACCTCCGGGCCGCGCCGCGAGCTGGGCGTGCCGACCGTCTTCAACTTCCTCGCCCCGCTCACCAACCCGGCGCTGCCGCCCGCCCAGGCCGTCGGCGTCTACCACCCGTCCATGGCGCCCGTGATCGCGGGTGTGCTGGCCGAGCGCGGCTGCTCCGCGCTCGTCTTCAGAGGCGACGACGGGCTCGACGAGCTGACCACCTGCGGGCCCTCCACGATCTGGGTGGTACGCAAGGGCAGGGTCACCCGCACCGCCTTCGACCCGCTCGAGCTGTCGATACCCCGCGCCCGCCCCGAAGACCTGCGCGGCGGCGACGCCCGGCACAACGCCGAGGTCGCCCGCGCGGTCTTCGCCGGCGAGGCCGGGCCCGTGCGCGACGTCGTCCTGCTCAACGCCGCCGCCGCGCTGGTCGCCGCCGACGGCACGCCGCCCGCGGCCGACCTGACGCCCGCGCTGGCCGCCGCCGTCAAGCGCGCGGCCGACGCGGTCGACTCGGGCGCGGCGCGTACGCTGCTCACCCGCTGGGCGCAGGCGACGCGGCAGGCCGCCGGCCGGTGAGCGCCGGTGATGCTCAGGGCCTGGTCATGGAGAGCACATCGAGCACGGCGTCGAGCTGCTCCTCGGTCAGGGTGCCCGCCTCGACGTGACCGCGCGCGATGACGACCTCCTTGATCGTCTTGCGCTCGGCCAGGGCCTGCTTGGCGATCCTCGCCGCCTCCTCGTAGCCGACGTAGCGGTTCAGCGGGGTCACGATGGACGGGGACGACTCGGCGTACTCGCGCAGCCTGTCCACGTTCGCCGTGATCCCGCTGACGCAGCGGTCGGCGAGCAGCCGCGACACGTTCGCCAGCAGCTTGATCGACTCCAGGATGTTGCGGGCGATCAGCGGAAGCTGCACGTTCAGCTCGAAGTTGCCGGACGCGCCCGCGAACGTGATGGCCGCGTCGTTGCCGATCACCTGGGCCGCGACCATCGCCGTGGCCTCCGGGATCACCGGGTTGACCTTGCCCGGCATGATCGACGAGCCGGGCTGCAGGTCGGGCAGGTTGATCTCGCCGAGCCCCGCCCGGGGTCCCGAGCCCATCCAGCGCAGGTCGTTCGCGATCTTGGTGAGCGACACCGCGACCACCTTGAGCTGCCCCGACAGCTCCACGATCGAGTCCTGCGCGCTCTGCGCCTCGAAGTGGTCGCGCGCCTCCACGAACGGGATGCCCGTCGCCTCGCGCAGCTTCGCGATCGCCGCCTGCGCGAACCCCTGCGGCGTGTTGATGCCCGTGCCCACCGCCGTGCCGCCAAGCGGCAGCTCCAGCACGCGCTCCAGCGCCGACTCCACCCGGGCCACCGCGTTCTCCATCTGCGTGGCGTAGCCGCCGAACTCCTGGCCCAGCGTCACCGGCGTGGCGTCCATGAGGTGGGTGCGCCCCGACTTCACCACGCCGCCGAACTCCGCCGCCTTCTCCCGCAACGCCTCCGCCAGATGACGCAGCGAGGGCAGCAGGTGGAAGCTGACCTCGGTGGCCGCCGCCACGTGAATCGACGTCGGGAACACGTCGTTGGACGACTGCGAGGCGTTCACGTGGTCGTTCGCGTGCACCGGGCGGCCCAGCCGCTCCTCGGCCAGCGTCGCGATCACCTCATTGGTGTTCATGTTGGACGAGGTGCCCGAGCCGGTCTGGAACACGTCGATCGGGAACTGGTCGTCGTGCTCGTTCTCCGCCACCTCGGCGGCGGCCTGCGCGATCGCCTCCGCCATGTCCTTCTCGATCACGCCCAGCTCGCCGTTGACCTCCGCGGCCACCGCCTTGATCAGGCCGAGCGCGGCGATGTGCGACGCTTCGAGCGTGCGGCCGGAAACCGGGAAATTCTCCACCGCTCGCTGGGTCTGGGCACGCCACTTCGCGCCGACCGGCACGCGTACCTCGCCCATCGAGTCATGTTCGATCCTGAACTCACTCATGACCTCCAGTCTTACTCACGCCCCCGTATTCCCTTCAGCAGGCGCGTTTTCGCGGCGGGCCGCCGCCGAGGGCGTCGTGGGGGAGGTGTCCGGCGGGGAGGCTTCCGCTGGATTACGGGCCTGACCTGCACTTTTGCCGCTTCTGTCGATCGTCGGCGTGGTGGCGGGTCGCCGCTGAGGGGCTTTGTCGGGCGGCCGGGTGATGTCCGGCGGGAGCGGGCCGGCCGGGTGTCCGCTCCGCTTGCCCGCGGTGAATTCGCTCACGCCTCCGCGAGGCTTCCGCTGGGAGGGGGTGCCGCCCGCTGCTGCCGGCGGGTCGTCGCTGCGCGAGCGCCGTGGGTTCGCGGGCCGCCCCCTCACAGGCCGGGTGTCGCGGTGGCTCGTCGCTGCGCGAGCGCCTTCTTCGAGCCCGGACGCTTACCGGCTGGGCCTGCCGCTCACCGAGCCGGCCGCTTACGGCCGGGGCGGCCGTTCACCGAGCCGGCCGCTTACGGCCCGGGGCCGCCGCTCACCAGCGGATTGCGGCCGCTCACCGGCGGGTTCTTGTGGTGCCGGTGAGCGGGGCTCTCAAGGCGTGGTCAGGGCACGAGTGGCCATTCACGCCGTTCGTGCCTGCCGGCCGGAGTGCGGGTCAGCTGGAGAAGAAGGCGACGATGAGGATGGCGATCACCACGGCGGCCGCGGCGGCCACCGCCATCAGGATCAGCATGCCGTTGCGGTTGGCCGGCGTCTGCTTCTCCGGTGGGCCGGCGATGGCGAACAGGTCCGTGCCCAGGCCGTGGCTCTGGCCCGGCTGCTGCCGACCAGGCGGCTGCTGGCCGGGCTGCTGGGGGCCCTGCTGCTGGGCGTTCGGCTGCGAGCCCTGCTGGCCCGGCGGCACGGGGTAGACCTGCTGGCCGGGCGAGGTCGGGATGCGGGTGGTGACCGCCGCGCTCTCCTCGTTCTGCGGCGGCTGCCCGCCCGCGCCCTGGTCCGGCGGCGGGAACGGGCCCTTGGGGCGGGCGATGCTGATCGTCCGCTCGGGGTCGTAGTCCTCTCCGGCGCCGGCCGCACCGCCCTGGGCGGCTGCCTGCGGGGCTCCTGGCGCGTTGCCCTGCGGCTGCGCGGGCCCCTGCGGGCCGGTGCCCGGCACATTCCCGTACGGGCTGCCTGGCGCGTTCCCATGCGGGCCGTTGCCCGGTGCCGTGCCGGGCGCGGTGCCCGGGGCCGGGGTGGCGAAGGCCTGCGGCCGGCCCGGCGGGGGATACGGAGTGTTGATGTGCGGCAACGTCGGCGAGTTCGGGCCGCTCACCGGCACCTGAGGTCCGGATGCGGCCTGCGGGCCCGATGCGGGGCCCCTGCCGCCGGCGGCCGCGGCCGGTCGCTGCCCCGGCCCCTGACCGGGCCCGCCTGGCCCGCCTGGCCCGCCTTGCATGCCCGGGCCCTGACCTCCAGGAACACCCGGTCCTCCCTGGCCGCCCGGCCCCTGTCCGCCGGGTCCGCCCGGGGCGCCCGGTCCGCCGGGGCGTCCGCTCGGGCCTTGCGCGCCTGGGCCACCCGGTGCGCCGGGGCCGCCGTACATGCCGGGTCCGCCAGGAGCGCCGGGAACGGGGGCGCCGGGAACGGGGGCGCCGGGGCGCTGCACGCCGGGCCCTGCGGGAACGGGCCCGCCAGGGCCTTGAGGTCCTGGCACGGACGGCCCTTGAGGGCCGCGTCCCTGTCCGGCGGGACCCTGCGGCCCGTTGCCGGATCCTGCGGGCGACTTAGCGAACGGGTCGGGCAATGCGGCCTCCTGCGCCTTAAGAGCCTCGGCCGTCAGCGCGGGCATCTCGCTCGTGGGGGTGTCGGCGACCATGCGCAGCAAGGTCTCCGCCTTGGCAGCGGACAGCCGCTGCCGATAGTCCTTGTTCAGCAGCCCGTTCAGCACGGGACGCAGCCGCCCCGCCTGGGTGGGCGGGTCGGCGTTCTCGGTCAGCAGCGCCGCCAGCGTCTCGGCGACCGTGGAGCGCTCGTACGCCGGCCGCCCTTCGACGGCGAAGTACAGCGTCGCGCCGAGCGACCAGACGTCGGACTCGGGCCCGGTGTACTCGCCTCTGGCCCGCTCGGGGGCGGTGTAGCCGGGGGAACCGATGACCATGCCCGTCTTGGTGAGCCGCGAGTCGCCTTCCGCCTTGGCGATGCCGAAGTCGGTCAGCACGACGCGCCCGCTCTCGGTGATGAGCACGTTGGCAGGTTTGACGTCGCGGTGGGTGATGCCCTGGGCGTGGGCGGCGCGCAGCGCGCCGAGCAGGTCGACGCCGATCTCCGCCACCAGCCGGGGCGGCAGCGGCCCCTCCTCCTCGATCACCTGCTCAAGCGAGCGGGCCTCGATGAGCTCCATGATGATCCACGGGCTGTTGTCATGAATGATGACGTCGTGGATCGCGGCCACGGAAGGGTGGTTGATCCGCGAGGCGATGCGTCCTTCGCGGACCATGCGTTCGCGCAGCTCCGCCCGCTGTTCCTCGGTGAGTCCGGGGTCCTGGCGGATTTCCTTGACCGCCACCTCGCGCCCGAGCGCGCGGTCGCGGGCGCGCCACACGGTCCCCATCGTGCCCCGGCCGAGCGGGGCGACGAGCTCGTAGCGCTCCGCGAGCAGGCGTGTCTGCTGTTCCGGCATGAGAAGAAGATATCGATTCTCGCTTGGGAAGTGCTTTACCCTCGCTTGCGAAGTTCTCTTGGCCAGAACCGCCGAGGAAGGAACAACTTTATCACCGTCGCTTTGAAACGAGCATAAGACGACGGCTGCGGCCGCTGTTCGACACGCCTGCGATGGACGCCCTCGCTGCTTTTACGTTCGAGCCTGGGCGAGGGCACGGAGAACGGCGCCGCGGGCGGGTCGGCGCGGTGCAGCCCCCGGTGCGAGGGCCGGCGTACGAAGGGGGCTGGGCGAGGGACGCCGGAATCCTGCCGCCCTGGGACTTGCCCTGCGCCTTGCCCGATGATTTGCCCGATGACCTGTTCGATGACTTGTTCGATGACTTGCTGGGCGACTTGCCGCGCGGCAGCGGCTCCTCGGCAGAGCCGCCCGCGGCCACCCTGGCCAGCATCAAAGAGGCGCGTACGGAATCGAGCCTGGTGGCGGGGTCGATCCGCAGCAGCGCGTCGAGCACGGGCGCGAGCGGCCCCGCCTTCGGCATCGGGATCGGCTCGCCGCTGGTGAGCGCGGCGAGCGTGGCGGCGGCCGTACGCCTGCCGCTCAGGCCCCTGCCCTCGACGGCGGTGTAGAGGGTCGCCCCGAGCGACCACAGATCGGCGGCGGGACTGGCCTTGGAGCCGAGCACCCGCTCGGGGGCGATGTAACCGGCGGACCCCAAAACGATGCCCGCCTGAGTGATGGAGACGTCACCTTCGAGTGCGGCCAGCCCGAAGTCGGTGAGTACCGCGCGGTCTTCGGTCACCAGCACGTTGCTCGGCTTGACGTCGCGATGCAGGATGCCCTTGGCGTGCACGGCGCGCAGCGCGCCGAGGATCTGCCGGCCGATCTCGGCGACCCTGCGCGGCTCGAGCGGCCCCTCCTCATGGATGATCTGCTCCAGCGACTTGGCGTGGAGCAGCTCCATCACGATCCACGGGCGGTCGTCCTCGGTGACCACGTCGAAGACGGTGATGACGGACGGGTGCGCGACCATCGCGGTGGCCCGGCCCTCGCGCTCGGTGCGGGCGCACAGCTCGGCGCGCAGCTCCTCGTCGAGGACCTTGGGCAGCCGCACCTCCTTGACCGCCACGTCCCGGTCGAGCAGCTCGTCATGTGCCCGCCAAACGGTGCCCATGCCGCCACGACCAACCGGCTCAAGAAGCCGATAGCGCGCGGCGAGGAGGTAACCGGAAGGCGCACGCATGGCAGGCAGCTTACCTATTTGTGTAAACCGACCAGTAGAGGCAGGGCCGATTAATTGTTGCGAACTTCAGTCAACCCGTATGACTCGTCGCGTCAGCAAACCCCCTGGTCACATCAGCAACCGGAGGGTCCGGCGGCCTCGCGGCCCGCCTCCGGTAGCCCAGCGTACGCGATCACCTCCCATTCGTCGCCACCGGGGTCCGTGTGGAAGCTTCGCTGACCCGGTGTTTGCCCAGCTTGTACGTCAGATGTGTCGATCGGCACAGCTTGCGGGCGAACGGTTGTGCATGATGCCTGGTAGGGCTCTTTCAGCCGTACGGCAGGCTGGTCGTCATGCACCACGGGGTGCCGTCAGCGAGTTGAAAGAGTGCCGTAAGGAGACGGGGGCAGGGTCAAGGCATAGGAACCCGGCGAAGCGCCCAGGCGTACTCGCGGGAAAGTGTCGGTACCCATCGTCAGACTGGAGCCGTAGGCCGAGGTCCCCGCCACCGCGGACACACCGTGAAGGACGTGATGAAGATGCGACAGAGCCTGGTTCGTCGCCGACCGCGCAAGCCGGTCAGGACCGCCGCTCTCGACCTTCGCACGCCGTCGGGCCGCCGCCTGCCCTACTGACCACTTGCCTGCGGCCCGCTGACAGAGATCATGAAGATAACGATCAGGAGCGCTATCTGAGAGGTGCGCGATGTGCAGTCACTACCCGCCTTGCCCGAGTGCCGACTCGCCCGACCGTGAGCGGGCCCACGTCATCGCGGCCCACCCCGACCAGGGCTGGAGCCTGCTCTGCAACGGTGTCGTGCTGTTCGATGACACCGGCCTGCTGCTTCCCGACGGCAGCGTCGTCGCTCCGCACCGCGCGCCGGTCGCCGCATGAGTGACGCCTGGGTCACCAGGCCAGAGGAGGAACGCGACGCAGAGGCGATCCGCCAGGTGCTGCTCGCCGCGTTCCCGACCGCGCTTGAGGCCGACCTGGTCGACGCGCTGCGCGAAGACGCCGCGTGGATACCCGGCCTGTCGATCGTGACCGAGCACGACGGCACGGTCGTCGGCCACGCGCTGCTCACCCGCTGCCACGTCGGCGACACGCCGGCGCTCGCACTCGCGCCCTGCTCCGTGCTGCCCGCCTACCAGCGGCGAGGCGCCGGCGCCGCGGCCATCACGGCCGCGCTCGACGCCGCCCGCGCGCTCGGCGAGCAACTGGTGCTCGTGCTCGGGCACCCGTCCTACTATCCGCGCTTCGGTTTCGTCCGCGCGTCCATCTACGGCATCCGGGCGCCGTTCGACGCGCCCGACGAGGCGATGATGGCCCTGCCGTTCGGGTCGGGGCCGGTGCCGTCGGGCACGATCACCTATCCCGCGCCGTTCGGCATCGCCGCCTGACCGCCCCGCCGCCGGGGGCGAGCCCCCAGCGGCGGGTCCGGCACGCGCCTCGCGACCGGGCCTCAGCGGCGGCCGATGGTCAGCACGGGGCCGGTGGTGTCGGCGAAGAAGTCCTCACCCTTGTCGTCCACGACGATGAACGCGGGGAAGTCGACGACCTCGATCTTCCAGACCGCCTCCATGCCCAGCTCCGGATACTCCAGCAGCTCCACCTTCTTGATGCAGTCCTGCGCCAGCCGGGCCGCGGGGCCCCCGATGGAGCCGAGGTAGAAGCCGCCGTACTTCTTGCACGCCTCGGTGACCTGCTTGGAGCGGTTGCCCTTGGCCAGCATCACCATGGAGCCGCCGGCCGCCTGGAAGCGATCGACGTAGGAGTCCATGCGCCCGGCGGTGGTCGGCCCGAACGAGCCGGAGGCGTACCCCTCGGGCGTCTTGGCGGGACCGGCGTAGTAGACCGCGTGGTCTTTCATGTACTGCGGCATCTCGCCGCCGTTGTCCAGCAGCTCGGCGATCTTGGCGTGCGCGATGTCGCGCGCCACGACGAGCGGGCCGGTGAGCGACAGGCGGGTCTTGACCGGGTACTTCGACAGCTCGGCCAGGATCTCGGGCATCGGCCGGTTGAGGTCGATGCGCACGACGTCGTCGGAGAGCTGCTCGTCGGTGGTGTCGGGCAGGAAGCGAGCCGGGTCGGTCTCGAGCTGCTCCAGGAAGACGCCCTCGGGCGTGATCTTGGCGAGCGCCTGGCGGTCGGCCGAGCAGGAGACGGCGATGGCCACCGGGCAGGACGCGCCGTGGCGGGGCAGGCGGATGACGCGGACGTCGTGGCAGAAGTACTTGCCGCCGAATTGCGCGCCGATGCCGAGCTTCTGGGTCAGCTCGAAGACCTTGGCCTCCATCTCCAGGTCGCGGAAGCCGTGGCCGGAGGCGGAGCCCTCGGTGGGGATGGAGTCGAGGTAGCGGGCGCTGGCGTACTTGGCGGTCTTGAGCGCGTACTCGGCGGAGGTGCCGCCCACGACGACGGCCAGGTGGTACGGCGGGCAGGCCGCGGTGCCCAGCGACCTGATCTTCTCCTCCAGGAAGGCCATCATGCGCTTCTCGTTGAGCACGGCCTTGGTCTCCTGGTACAGGAACGACTTGTTGGCCGAGCCGCCGCCCTTGGCCATGAACAGCAGCTTGTACTCGTCGGGGTGCCCGTGGGGGTCCTCGGCGTACAGCTCGATCTGGGCGGGCAGGTTGTTGCCGGTGTTCTTCTCCTCCCACATGGTCAGCGGGGCCATCTGGGAGTAGCGCAGGTTGAGCTTGGTGTAGGCGTCGTACACGCCGCGCGAGATGTGCTCGGCGTCGCGCCCGTCGGTCAGCACGTGGCGGCCGCGCTTGCCCATGACGATGGCGGTGCCGGTGTCCTGGCACATCGGCAGCACGCCGCCGGCCGAGATGGAGGCGTTCTTCAGCAGGTCGAGGGCGACGAAGCGGTCATTGCCGCTGGACTCGGGGTCATCGATGATCTTCCTGAGCTGGGCGAGGTGCGAGGCGCGCAGGAAATGCGAGATGTCGTGAACGGCGGTCTCGGTCAGCAGCCGCAGCGCCTCGGGATCGACTTCGAGGAACGTCCGCCCGGCCGCTTCGACCTTCCGCACCCCCTCCGAAGTGATCAACCGGTATTCGGTGTCGTCGGCTCCAAGCGGAAGCAGGTCGGTGTAGTCGAACTCGCCCATGTCCATCCTTTCGGTCGCTCCAAGAGATTACGCGCCCTTGAAGCCGGCCAGGGAATGGCTCTACGCAGCTCGACGCCGTTCTACGCCTCCGAAGGCCGGACGGCGGGCTCCTGGCCGCCCGCGCGCGCCGAGGTCAGGCCCACGAGGATGCCGGTGACGACGAGAGCGGCGCCGACCAGGTCGTACGCGGTGGGCATGGCGATGCCGAGCACCGCGCCCGTGACGATCGCCGCCACCGGGATGAGCCCGGCGAACAGCCCGGCCCGCCCCGGGCCCAGCTTGGGCAGCGAGCGGTACCACAGGAAGAACGCGATCACCGTCACCACGATCGCGAGGTAGCCGAGCCCGAGTGCCTCGGGCAGCGTGGGCGTGCGCAGCATGGCGGGGCCCTCGCTCACCCAGCCGACCAGGGCCAGCATGGGCACGGCCAGCGTGGTCGAGTACGCCGAGACGCGGATCGGCCCGAGGCGCGGCAGCAGCGGGATGGCCAGCAGGGAGAAGCTGACCTCGCCGACGAGCGCGCCGAGCGCCCACAGCAGGCTCTCGGTGGTGCCGCTGCCGAGCCCGGTGGCCAGCGTCGCGCCGGTCACCACCACGGCGGCGCCGAACAGCAGCCGGGGCGCGGGGCGGCCGCCGGCCAGCGCGAGCGCCAGCGGCACGGTGCCGAGCACGGTGCCGACCAGCGCGGGGCCGGAGGCGCGGGTGGACTCGATCACGCAGACGTTGAAGAACACCAGGCCGAGCAGGGTGAGCCCGGCCAGGCAGAGCACCTCGCGCCGGGTCATCCGTACGAACCGCAGTCCGAGCGCCCTGGTGATGGCGAGCAGGACGACGGCCGCGACGAGATACCGGACGGCCTGGCCGCCGTAGATGGGGTAAGCGCCGATGAGTCCCGCGACCCCGGCCAGCGTTCCGACGAGGAACATGGCCGTGGCGGCGCCCAGGATGCCGTTTCTCATGCGTGCGATGCTAGGGAGACAATGGTTCGGGAAAACAGTCCAATGTCGCGCCGGAAGACAGGACCATTCGAAGGACCGACATGGCCGACCTCCACATCCGCATAGACCGCGCGAAGGGCGGCATCGCCGGGCAGATCGCCTCCGAGCTGCGCGACTCCATACGCGGCGGGCGGCTCGCACCCGGCACCCGCCTGCCCGCCACCCGCGATCTCGCCGCGGACCTCCAGGTCTCCAGGGGTGTGGTGGTGGAGGCGTACGAGCAGCTCGTCGCCGAGGGTTTCCTGGTCTCCAGGGTCGGCGTCGGCACCCAGGTGACGCCCGCGAACACCCCGCAGCGCGCCGCCGCACCGCCCAGGCCGCAGCCCGTGCGCCGCGGGACGGCGAGCGCCAGTCCCAGCCCCGTTCCCTATCACGGCCATCGCCCCACTTCCCCCGACCTCAGCCACTTCCCCCGTGAACGCTGGCTGGCGGCCGTCAGGCACGTCCTGACCACCGTACCCTCGGACGCCCTCGATTACGGGGACCCCGGCGGCGTGCCTGAGCTGCGCGAGGAGCTGGCCGGCTACCTCAGAAGGGTCAGGGCGGCCGACGTGCGCCCCGAGAACCTCATCGTCGTGAGCGGCGTGGCCCAGGGGCTGAGCCTGGCCCTGCACGTTATGGCGGGGCACGTGATGGCAGGGCACGTCGTCAACGGGCAGCGCCCGTTGCGGCTGGCCGTCGAGGACCCGACGAGCCATCGCCAGGTGCCGCTGATCAAGCGGACGGGCGCGCACGTGCTGCCGGTGCCGGTGGACGAAGAGGGCATCGACGTGCGCCGCGCGGGCGGCGACGCCGTGCTGGTCACACCGGCGCACCAGTTCCCGACCGGGGTGGTGCTGTCGCCGGCGCGCCGGGCCGCGCTCATGGAGTGGGCGTACGAGGGGCGCCGGCTGATCCTGGAGGACGACTATGACGCCGAGTTCCGCTTCGACCGCGACCCCGTCGGCTGCCTGCAGGGCCTCGCGCCCGACCGGGTGATCCTGTGCGGCAGCGTGAGCAAGGCGCTCGCGCCCGGCCTGCGCCTCGGCTGGGTGGCCGCGCCGCCCGACCTGGCCGAGGCCATCCGCAGGGCGCGCGGTGAGCTGGACCTCGGCTCGCCGGTCATCGACCAGTACGCGCTCGCGCACTTCCTGCGTACCGGGGCCTACGACAAGCACCTGCGGCGCATGCGCAGGGAGTACCGCCGCCGCCGCGACGCCCTGGTGAGCGCGCTGGCGGCCGAGCTGCCCGAGGTGCGGGTACGCGGCATCGAGGCCGGGCTGCACGTCTACCTGGAGCTGCCGGACGGCTGGGACGAGCCGCGCACGGTGCGGGCAGCCGCCGAGCTGGGCCTGCTGGTCGAGGCGGTGGGCCCGATGCGGCGGACGCCGGGGCCCGCGGCCGTGGTCATGGGGTTCGCCCGGTTGCCCGCGCACAAGGCGGAGGCGGCCGTACGAGGCTTGAAGGTCAGAATGTCTGGACAAACCTTGACTGACAGAGAGAGGCGTGCCTAGAAAAAGAATCTGATTCCGGAACGAGGGGGAGGACGTCATGCGCGTGGGATTGCTGGGTCTGGGCAGGATCGGCGCCTTCCATGCCGCCACGCTCGCCGCGCACCCGCTGGTCGACGAGCTGATCGTGGCCGATCCCGTACGCACGTCCCCGTACGGCAGGCCGGGCGACCCCTTCGAGGCGGACGCCGTCGTCATCGCCACGCCGACCGGTACCCACGCCGACCTGATCATCGCGGCCTGCGAGCGCGGCATCCCCGCCTTCTGCGAGAAGCCGGTGGCGGGCACGGTCGCCGAGACCGTCAAGGTGCTGGAGTCACGCGGCGACAACCGGGTGCAGATCGGGTTCCAGCGCCGGTTCGACCCCGGTTACGTGGCCGCGGCCGCCGCGCTGCGCGCCGGGGAGCTGGGGGAGCTGCACCGCGTCCACATGGTCACCGCCGACCCCGCGCCGCCGCCCGCCGAATACCTGCCGCTGTCCGGCGGGATCTTCCGCGACTGCCACATCCACGACTTCGACATCCTGCGCTGGGTCACCGGCAGGGAGGTGGTCTCGGTCTACGCGTGCGGGGCCAACCGCGGCGCCGCGGTCTTCGCCGAGGCCGGCGACGTGGACAACAGCGCCGCGCTGCTCACCCTGGACGACGGCACGCTGGCCACGCTCCAGGGCTCGCGCTACAACGGCGGCGGGTACGACGTGCGGATGGAGCTGGCCGGCACCCGGCGCACGCAGGCCGTCGGCCTCAGCCCGCGCGCCCCGTTGCACTCGGCCGAGCAGCCCGAGACCGGCGCCGAGCCCTGGCCCGACTTCGTCACCCGCTTCGAAGCCGCCTACCGCGCCGAGATCGACGCGTTCCTCACCAGCGAGTCCAGCCCGTGCACGATCGAGGACGCGCTCGAGGCCCTGTACGTCGCCGAGGCCGCCGACCTGTCGCTGCGCGAGGGCCGCCCGGTGGAGGTGGCGGAGGTCCGCCGCTGACGCCGGGCCTTCAGGCCGGTCGGGGCGCGGGGTTTTGCAGGCCGGCCGGGGCGCGGGGTTTTGCAGGCCGGTCGGGGCGCGGGGTTTTGCAGGCCGGTCGGGGTGACGGCCGGGAGCGCTGGGCGGGAGCGTGGCCCGGCGCCGTCAGGTGGTGGCGGGGGCGCGTTTCGGCTCGAAGCCGGGCGCGAGCGCGATGATCGCCGCCGCCAGCACCAGCGGCGCCGCGAACGCCACCCGCATGTCCGTCGCGTCCGCGATCCCGCCGACCAGGGCGGCGCCCGCGATGAACCCGACGTAGTTGAAGAGGTTCACCCTGGCGATGGCCACGCCGGTGCCCGCCGGGTCGAGCCGCCCCGCCGCCGAGAACGACTGCGGCGCCACCACCGACAGCCCCACCCCGGTCAGGCCGAACGCGACGATGGCGAGCGGCTGGTTCGGCGCGAGCACGACGCCGAGGAACCCGGCCGTGGCGATCACGCCGCCGATCCGCACGATGGCGGCCGGACCGTAGCGGCGCACCGCCAGGTCGCCCGCGAGGCGGACGGCCAGCGTGGTCGCCTGGTACGCGACGTAGGCCAGCGGGATCACCCGGGGACCCGCCTCCAGCACGTCCTTCATGAACACGGTGTTGAAGTTGGAGACCGCGGCGTCGCCGACGTACAGGAAGCCCATGGCCAGGCAGAGCGGGATGATCGGCCGCCACGGGAAGGGCCCCGCGACCGTCTCCGCCTGCGGCTCGGCCTTCTCCTCCTCGGGGGAGCACAGGTGCCGCCCGGCGTAGAGCGAGCAGGCCACCGCGAGCACCATGGGGGCGGCCATGATGACCGGCAGCGGCAGGCCGGCCGCCGCCGACGCCCACAGCGCGCCGAGCATGCTGAGCGCGCTCCACACGCAGTGGAAGCCGTTCAGCACCTGCATGCCGTAGCGGCGCTCGACGGCCACGCCCTGCATGTTCATGCCCGCGTCCACCGCGCCGACGGCCACGCCGAACAGCAGCAGCACCGGCAGCAGCAGCGGAACGTTCGGGGCCAGCCCGGACAGCACCACGGCGGCGGCCACGGCAGGCTGGGCGATGCGCAGCAGCGGCCTGCTGCCCCAGCGGGCGGCGAACGCGCCGGCCGCCACGCTGCCCGCGCCCGCGAACACCGGTACGACCAGCAGCAGCAACGTCAGGCTGCCCTCGTCGAGATCGTGCTTGGCCTGGAGCGCGGCGACCTGGATGAGGAGCGAGGCGAAGGACAGTCCCTGGACGCCGTAGACGACGTACGTGGCGATGCGGGCCTGGCGATCACGTAAGGACGGCACGGCGGCCTCCTGAATGGGGGGTGTCAAACGTGAGGCTGGGTCATGTTAGCCCGCTGTCTCCGTCCGGCACCAGCACGAGATCGCCACGGTTACGTGGACGTCTCCATCACCGCCCCGGCCGGTCCGCGTTCGGGCTCGGCCACGTCGATCCGCCGGGCCGCCGCCCACACCCCGAGCGCCAGCAGCGCCGCCACCTCCGTGACCGCCAGCCCGCGTTCCACCAGCCCCAACGGCATGACGCGATACCACGGCAGCCCTTCGGCGGAGGCGTAGAACATCATCGAGGCGATGCCCACCACCCACAGCACCGAGCACACCCCGAACCCGAACGCCACCAGCGTCGCCCGCGACCTGTGCCGGTGCCACGGCCGGGCGATCAGCACCGCGGCCAGCGGCAGGC
The DNA here is from genome assembly GCF_042751225.1 of Nonomuraea fastidiosa. Taxonomy (NCBI): domain Bacteria; kingdom Bacillati; phylum Actinomycetota; class Actinomycetes; order Streptosporangiales; family Streptosporangiaceae; genus Nonomuraea; species Nonomuraea fastidiosa. The sequence continues at coordinate 2,016,137 of NZ_CP170570.1, read as the reverse complement.
ACAGGAAGGCCACGAAGCTGCCCACCCGGTGAATGCTGCCGCTCAGGCTCGGTCCCACCGACCAGTCGTGCTTTTCAAACCAGGCCGTCACGAACAAGCCCAGGCTCCAGCCCATCAACGCGATGGTGCCGAGCACCCCGGCCAGCCTCTTCCTGGCCAGCGACACGCCGATGGCGATCGACCCCGCCGCAAGCAGTCCCACGCCGAGGCCGAACACCCAGCCGTCCGGCCCCAGCCCGTGCTCGCTGATGGTCCGGCGGAACGGATCCATCTCATCCAGGCTGGAGATGTCCAGGCCCACGATCACTGCTATGCCGGCGCCTGCCGCGCCGAGTCCCCACCGCGCAGGTCGATGCACGCAAGCCTCCCTTTTGCCGGATAAACGACCACAAGGGGTGCCTGGATTCCGAAGAATCGCCGGATAAATCACGTGACGAAACGCCGGGGAAAGCGGGACACGCGCGGCACGCGGCCGTTCGCCGAGGTCATCGGACACCTCACCGTCGAGGACGAGCGAACCGGGCGACCGCCGGATATCGTCGGAGATGTGAACGAACGCGCGGGATCGTGGTTGCCGAAACTGCAGGAAGTCGGGGAGCGGCTGGCCGAAGAGTTCGTGTCCGCCCGCAAGCCGCAGACCCGGAGCGACCTGCCGCAGCCACACGAGCTGCGCGCGTCCGACGCCGATCGTGAGCGCATCGCGCAGGTGCTCCAGGACGCCCACGCCGACGGCCGGCTCCAGCTCGACGAGCTGGAGGAGCGGCTCGGCGTGCTCTACTCCGCCCGCACGCTCGGCGAGCTGGCCGCGCTCACCACCGACCTGCTGCCCGCCGACCAGCAGCCGCTCAACCTCGACGGCCGGCCCGTCTCCGCCATCTTCAAGCAGGAGAAGCGCGGTGGACGCTGGGTGGTGCCCGCCGAGGTCGACGTGACCGCCATGTTCGGCACCACCAAGCTCGACTTCCGCGACGCGATCCTGCAGAACCGCCGCATCGTCATCAACGCCACCCTCGTCTTCGGCGGGCTGGAGATCCACGTGCCCGAAGGGCTCGAGGTGATCAGGGTCGCCAAGGACAAGACCGTACGGCTGACCAAGCAGCCCACCGAGCCCGGCGCGCCCGTCATCGAGGTGCGCACCACGAACTTCGCGGGCGAGATCAAGGTCAAGGAGCCGCCGCGCCGCAAGCGCCGCTGGTGACACTTGGGGTGACGGGGCCGCTCCAGGTCAGCCCGCGGTGTCGAAGTTGATCGCGCTGTACGCCCGCAGCTTCCAGAGCTGATGCTCGCTCTCGATCTTCCTGATCGTGCCGGACCGCCCGCGCATCACCAGCGACTCCGTCACCGCCGAGCCGGCGCGGAACCGTACGCCCTTCATCAGCTCGCCCTGCGTGATGCCCGTCGCGGCGAAGAACACATCGTCGGACTTCACCAGGTCGTTCGTGGTGAGCACCTGGTCGAGGTCGTGACCCGCGTCCACGGCCCTGGAACGCTCGGCGTCGTCGCGCGGCCACAGCTTGCCCTGGATGACGCCGCCCAGGCACTTGAGCGCGCACGCCGCCACGATGCCCTCGGGCGTGCCGCCGATGCCCAGCATCAGGTCGATGCCCGTGCCCTGGCGGGCCGCCATGATCGCGCCGGCCACGTCACCGTCGGTGATGAACTTGATCCGCGCGCCCGCCTCCCTGATCTCCTTGACCAGCCGCTCGTGGCGGGGCCGGTCGAGCACGACCACGGTCACGTCGGACGGCGAGCAGTGCTTGGCCCTGGCCACCGCGTTGATGTTCTCGGCGACGGGGGCCTCGATGTCCACCACGTCGGCCGCCTCAGGCCCGGTGACCAGCTTCTCCATGTAGAAGACGGCCGACGGGTCGTACATCGAGCCGCGCTCGCTCACCGCGATCACCGACACCGCGTCCGGCATGCCGAGCGCGGTCAGCCGGGTGCCGTCGATCGGGTCGACCGCCACGTCGCAGTCGGGGCCGCTGCCGTCGCCGACGTGCTCGCCGTTGAAGAGCATCGGCGCGTGGTCCTTCTCGCCCTCGCCGATGACGACCACGCCGTTCATCGAGACCGTGTTGATGAGCTGGCGCATGGCGTTCACGGCGGCGCCGTCCGCGCCGTTCTTGTCGCCCCTGCCCACCCACCGGGCAGCCGCCATCGCGGCCGCCTCCGTGACGCGTACGAGCTCCAGCGCCAGGTTGCGATCAGGGGCGTGCTCACTGGTGGCGAGCGCCGGCGGCACGGAAGTCTGGTCGGACATGATGGCTGGCCTCCTCGTGGGACGTCTCCCTCGATCGTAGTTGCCGGTCTATTCCCGGTCGGAGGGGGATAATCTGCAACTTGAGCGCGGAATTTGTGCCATACGCTGTGCGCGCCGAGGATCTCGACTCCAACATGGTGCGTGGCGCCCCCGCCGTGGAGGAGATCCCGTATGAGCGAAGTGACCAGCGACGCCGACGCCGTCGCCCTGCAGCCGCGCATATCCGAGCGCGGTGCGGCCACCCGCAGCTCGCTGCTCGCCGCCGCCCGAGAGGTGTTCATCTCCAAGGGGTTCGCCGAAGCCGGCGTGACCGACGTGGTGGCGAGGGCCGAGGCCAGCGTCGGCAGCCTCTACCACCACTTCTCCGGCAAGGCCGACCTCTACCTCACGCTGTGGGAGGAGTTCCAGGCCCGGCAGACCCAGCGCACCAAGGAGGCCGCCCGCGCGGCCCGCACCGCCGGCGAGGCCGACCCCATGGGCGTGTTCGTCCGCGCCGCCCGCGCGTACCTGGACGGCTGCCTGGAGGAGCGCGAGCTGGCCGCGCTGTTCCTGCGCGGCGACGGGCCGCCCGGGTTCGACGTCATCATGCGCGACCGGCTCCGGCAGTGGGCACAGCGCAACGCCGCGCTCTTCGAGGACGACCGCGCGCTCGTCGTCGTGATCACCGGCGCGCTCGCGGCGGCCGTCTCCGAGGTCGTACGCACCGGCGACCCGCGCCTCGCCGACGACGTTCTCGCCATCATCGGCGGCATCCGCCCGGCCGCTTCGGCGACCGGCCACTCCAGCGGGTAACCTCGCCAGGTGTGCGACGGTTCACCCAAGGTCTCTACGGCTACGCGGTAGCCCTCTTCGTCTGCCTCGCGGGGGCCGGGCTCTTCCTCCTGGTCACCCCGCAAAGCCGCGATGAGCACATCCCGCGGCGCGACTACTCCATCACCGTCGCCAACTTCGGCCACAGCGTCCCGTACGGCGTGTGGGCGCCCAAGGAGGACCCGCCCGGCTGGGTGCCCAACAGCAACAGGATCGCCGACGGCGAGAATGGCGCGAAGGTGCTCTACCTCGGCTACGCCACCGCCAAGCGCGAGCACGCCATGTTCGCCCAGAGCAACGAGCAGCCCGCCGCCGGCTTCGCCAGCCGCATGGCCAACAGCGACAAGGCCGTCGGCACCCAGCAGGTCGGCGGCGTCACATGGGAGCAGCGCTACCGCAAGGACAAGAACCAGCGCTCGCTCGTCCGCATCCTGCCCGACGTCACCCTCGTCATCACCGGCACCGCCGACTGGCCCGAACTCGCCGACCTCGCCGGCCGCCTGCAGCAGCGGCCGGTGGGCTGACGCGTCTAGGCTGGATGGCGTGGCAGACGAGAAGGAGCCCGCGGGCGAGAAGAAACTCTCCTACGAGCAGGCACGCGAAGAGCTGACCGAAGTCGTGCGGCGGCTGGAGACCGGCGGGCTGACGCTGGAACAGTCGATCGAGCTGTGGGAACGTGGGGAGAAGCTGGCGGCCGTCTGCGAGGAGTGGCTCCAGGGGGCCCGCGTCAAGCTCGCCGCCGCCATGGCCCGCCGCTCCGACCAGCCTTCTTCCGACGACACCCCCTTCTGACCCCTTCCCCACCTTCTCCGACCGCTCGCGACCGCGTGCCGCCCACCCGGCACCCTGCCTCCCGGCCCTGCGCTGGTCTGCTGGCAGTGCGCCGGTCTCCCGGCCCTGAGCCCCGCGCCATGCCCCTGGCCTCGCGTCGGCCTTTCGGTCCGTGCCGGCCACCCGGGCTTATCCCGCCGTGCTCCAGGCCCTCGGCCGTCGCCGGATCCCTCGCGTCAGCCCCTCTGCGGCGGCACGCGAGGCCGGCCCGCAGGAGCTTGGCCCCGGGCGAACAGCCGCGTTCCAGGGCCGCAGCGGAGCCCGGCATACCGCGCCCGATCGTGCGGTGACTCGGCGGACTTGCGTGCCTCCACCGACACCGACCGCGCCCCGCCGCGCTTCGCGCCGTGGTCTCCCGGTCCGGGCACCCGCGCGGTGAACGCGGCGGTTAACGGCAGGCGACTGAATGGGGCCTTCTTTGTCCGGGCTTGATCAAGAGTGGAGACTGGCGCATCATTAGTTGAGCCTTCAACCAACAGGTTGGATGTCGCTCTTGTAAGGGCTTGTGTCAGCGCTCATCTAAGGGGAGTAATGAAGCGCACTCTTTCCGCCCTCATCGCCGCAGGCGTGCTCGGCACCGCACTGGCCGCCGGCGGCCCCGCCTCGGCGGCCACGTCGTCATCGATCGACTGCGAGTCCCTTCACAGTGACTGGGACTACGCTTTGGAGCTTTCCCAGACCAACAACGTCGAGAAGAAGGCGATCACCAACTACCTTTGGCAGGCAAACGGTTACGAGACCACGTACGAGATCTGCCTTGACGTCCCGGACGGTGAGACGCTCCACCTCGTTCTCAGGGACCTCAGAAAGGAGACCCGGGAGCAAGTCCTCCTCGCCGACGACCGGCCCGGGGACAAGATCGTCCGGTTCACGATGCCGCCCAACAGCTGGTTCCGGTACGACGGCAAGCTGACCGGGCCTGAAGGCCAGAAGGGCCACTACCGCTGGTACGAGAAGCTCACCCCGCACATCCCCTGATCCGGCGCGTCGGCGGACGGGCCGGCAACTGATCGCGAAGAGGTCGCATCCCACCAGCGGGGACGCGGCCTCTTTGCGTTGCGCGGGGCGGGCTTGAATTCATCTCTGCCCGTGCGGGGGCGGGCTCCGGCCTGCCCTGCATGTGCGGGGCAGGCTCGGCGGACCTGCGTGCCTCCATCGGGTCCTGCCGCGCGCCGTGCGGGTGTCTCCCGGTCCCGGGTGCCCGCATGGCGTGGCGGGTGACGCGGCGGTTAACGGCAGGCGACTGAATGGGGCCTTCTTTGTCCGGGCTTGATCAAGAGTGGAGACCGGTGCATCATTAGTTGAGCCTTCAACCAACAGGTTGGATGTCGCTCTTGTAAGGGCTTGTGTCAGCGCTCATCTAAGGGGAGTAATGAAGCGCACTCTTTCCGCCCTCATCGCCGCAGGCGTGCTCGGCACCGCACTGGCCGCCGGCGGCCCCGCCTCGGCGGCCACATCGCCGTCGATCGACTGCGAGGCCGTCCGCAGCGACTGGGACTACGTCTGGAAGGGTCTCTTCGCGCCCGGCAACTCGGTGAGGAAGGGGGTCGACGGCTTCGCCTGGACCGGCAACGGTTACGAGACCACGTACGAGATCTGCCTCGACGTCCCGGACGGCGAGCGGCTCACCCTCATCGTCACGGACTACAGGAACGACACCCGGGGCGACGTCCTCTACACCGACGACCGGCCTGGGGACAAGGTCGTCCGGTTCACGATGCCGCCCAACAGCTTTTTCCGGTTCGACGGCACGTTCGGGCCTGACGGCAACTCCGGCCACTTCGACTGGTACGAGAAGCGCATCCCGCACATCCCCTGATCCGGCGCGTCGGCGAACGGCTCGGTAACTGACGCGAAGAGGCCGCATCCTCAGCAGCGGGGATGCGGCCTCTTCGCGTTGCGTGGCCCCGGTCAGGAGGCGGTGGGGGTGAGGGCGACGACGGGGATGAGGCGGGTGGTCTTCTTCTCGTACTCGGCGAAGCCGGGCGAGATCTCGACCATGCGCGCGTAGAGCTGGTCGCGCTTGTCGCCCTCCGTGAAAGACGCCTTGGCGGTGAACTTCTCGGTGCCCACCTCCAGCGTCGCCTCCGGGGTCGCGCGTAGGTTGTGGTACCAGGCGGGGTGGTTGTCGGCGCCGGCGTTGGAGGCGATCACGATGTAGTCGTCCCCGTCCTTCAAGTACATGACGGGCGTCGTGACGTCCTTGCCGCTCTTGGCTCCCTTGGTGGTGAGCAGGCACAGCGGCTGGCCTTCGAACATGCCGCCCACCCGGCCCTCGTTGGCCCGGAACTCTTCGATGATCTTGGCATTGAAGTCGTTCATGGCTTCACTCCCTCTCAGCTAATCGGAGAAATCTCCGTTTGAGGCAGGGTAGCCGGAAAACTCTCCGTTTGTCACGGGTATGCTCGGCCTGTGAGGGAACGCAGATTCCTGCCCGTCGTCGGGCAACCCCAGCAGGAACGCGCCGACGCGGTGCGCAACCGCAGGAAGATCATCGACGTGGCGACCAGGATGCTCGCCGAGCACGGCACCGAGGACCTGTCGCTCGACGAGGTCGCCCGCGCGGCCGGGGTCGGCGTGGGCACGGTCTACCGGCGCTTCGGCGACCGTACGGGATTGCTGCTCGCGCTGCTGGACGACCACGAGCGGCGCTTTCAGGACGCGTTCATCTCCGGCCCGCCACCGCTCGGCCCCGGCGCGCCGCCCCGCGAGCGCGCTTTCGCGTTCCTGCGCGCGCTCGTCGATCGCGTCGTGGCCCAGGAGGACCTGTACGTGATGCTGGAACGCAGCCGCAAGTCGAAGGCCGGAACGGGCCCCTACCTGCTGTACCACATGCATCTGGCCGGGCTGCTGTCGGAGGCGCGGCCCGGCCTGCCCGCCGCGTACGTGGCCGACGCGCTGCTCGCCGCCACCGGCGCCGACCTGATCGCCTACCAGCGCCGCGAGCGCGGCATGAGCACCGACGACATCAAGGCGGGCCTGACCCTGCTCGCCGAGGCGATCCTCACCTGACGGCCCCTCCGCGACGCTCCCGCCGCTCACAGCCGGCCTCCACGCCAGATGCTTCTCCGCGCGGGCTCAGTCCGTCGCGTCGGGCTCTTCCGTGCGTACGTGCAGCCGATCGTCGCTCAGCCGGATCGTCAAGCGGGAGCCGGGCTTGACGTCCCTGGCCAGACGTACGACCTCGCCCGACGGATGCTGCACGATCGCGTAGCCGCGCTCCAGCGTCGCGGCGGGGGACAGGGCGACCAGGCGGGCACGCAGGTGGGCCAGGTCGTCCTCGGCGCGGTCGAGCGAGCCCGACAGCGCCCGCCTGGCCCGGTCGCGCAGCGCCTCCGCCTGCTCGGCGCGGCGCTCCAGCTCGCGTACGGGGTCGGCGAGCGAGGGCCGCGAGCGTACGGAGGTCAGCCAGGACATCTCCCGGTCCAGCCAGCCGCTCAGCACCCGGCGGCCGCGGTCGCGGAGCTGGCGGATGAGCGTGAGCTGCTCGCCCACGTCGGGCACGACCTTCTTGGCGGCGTCGGTGGGCGTGGACGCGCGTACGTCGGCCACCAGGTCGAGCAGCGGGCTGTCCTGCTCGTGGCCGATCGCGCTGACGACGGGGGTGCGGCAGGCGGCGACGGCGCGTACCAGCGTCTCGTCGGAGAACGGCAGCAGGTCTTCGAGCGAGCCGCCGCCGCGGGCGATCACGATCACCTCGACCGCGGGGTCGGCGTCGAGCTTGCGCAGGGCCTCGGTCACCTCGCCCACCGCGTACGGCCCCTGCACGGCGACTTCCTCGACCTTGAACTTCACGGCCGGCCAGCGGCGCCGGGAGTTCTCCAGCACGTCGCGCTCGGCCGCCGACTCGCGCCCGCAGATGAGCCCGATCGTGCCGGGCAGGAACGGCAGCCGCCGCTTCCTGTCGGCGTTGAACAGGCCCTCGGCGGCCAGGAGCTGCCGCAGCCGCTCCAGCCTGACCAGCATCTCGCCGACCCCGACGGGGCGCATCTCCAGCGCGGTGAAGGCGAACGAACCCCTGTTGACCCAGAAGTCGGGCTTGACGTGCATCACCACGCGGGAGCCGTTGGACGGCCTGGGCACCGTGGCCTCGTACACGCCGCGCGGGGCGGTGACCCTGGCGGACACGTTGGCCACCGGATCGCGCAGGGTCAGGAACACCGTGCCGCCTCGGGCGCTCAGCTCGGTGATCTCACCTTCGACCCAGACCGTGCCGAGTCTGCCGATCCAGCCGCCCACCATCTGCAGGACCGTGCGGATCGGCAGGGGAGACTCGGGCGAGGTCTTCGAGGTCATGCCGGAAGACTACGGGGTCCGGGGCGATTTACTCCGCGGCCTGGAGCTTGGCGAGGCGGTTCTCGAACATGCGGATGACCTCGGGACGCGCCGTGGTCGCCTTCTCGTACTCGAGGAACGCGCTGATCTGCTCGGCCGACTTGCCGCGCATCCTGGCGCGCAGCGAGGCGATGGTGAGCTGCGAGTAGCCGGGCAGCGGCTCGGCCAGATCGACCTTCGCGGCGGTGGCGGGCTCGGGAGCGGCGGCGGGTTCTGGGGCCTTGGCGGGCTCCTCGGTGGCGGCGGCGGGCTCGGGCGCGGCCACCGGCTCAGCGGCCTTCGGCTCGTCGGCCTTGGTCTCGGCGGTCTTGACCTCAGCGGCCTTTGCCTCGTCGGTCTTGGTCTCAGCGGCCTTCGGCTCGGCCTCGGTGGTGGCCTTGGACTCCGTGGCCTTCGGCTTGGAGGTCTTGGAGCTCTTGGTGGCGGCCGGCTTCTCGGGAGCCGCTTCAGCGACGGCGGGCTCGGTCTCGGTGGGCTCGGGCTTGGCGGGTTCGGCGGGTTCGGCGGGCTTGGCGGGCTCGGTCTTGGTGGGGGCGAAGATGACCGGGTCGGGCTTGGTCTTGGCGACGCCGTTCGGCTCGGGCCTCGGCGCGAAGATGACCGGCTCCTTGCGCGCCGGCTTGTCCTGCTCGGAGGCGGGCTCGGTCTCGGCGGGCCCGGCGGCGACCTGCTCGGCGGCGGAGGGGCGGGTCTCCTGCTCCTCCTCGCGCTCTTCCTTGCCCAGCCCCTTGATCGAGTTCTTCATCCGATCGACGAGCAGCAGCGCCTGCCCGGCGGCGCTCAGCGTGGTCTGGACGACGAGCAGCGGCAGGTCTTTGGCCTTTTCCTTAAGCTCGTCCTTGTTGGTGACGGTTTTAGCGATGTTGCGTATCACGTCGCTGAAGGACATGTACGTCTCCCTGGGAGGTCAGTTTTGGACGGCCAGTCTGGCGCACCGCGGGCCGGCATGCACGCGCAGGCCGGATGGCCGCTCCACGTAGCATAAGAAGTATGGAGCCCCAGACCCCCACTTCCCGCCGAGTCCTCGTCGCCAAGCCACGGGGCTACTGCGCCGGAGTCGATCGAGCCGTTGTCGCGGTCGAGAAGGCTCTGGAGCAGTACGGCGCGCCGGTCTACGTACGCAAGCAGATCGTCCACAACACGCACGTCGTCAAGACCCTTGAGGCCAGGGGCGCCATCTTCGTCGACGAGACAGAGGAGGTGCCGGAGGGCCAGATCGTGGTGTTCTCGGCCCACGGCGTCTCGCCGGCGGTGCACGAGGAGGCGAAGCAGCGCAACCTGCGTACCATCGACGCCACCTGCCCTCTGGTGACGAAGGTGCACAACGAGGCCAAGCGCTTCGCCAAGCAGGACTACGAGATCCTGCTGATCGGCCACGAGGGCCACGAGGAGGTCGAGGGCACCTCGGGCGAGGCGCCCGAGCACATCCAGCTCGTCGACGGCCTCGACGCGGTCGACAAGGTCGAGGTCAAAGACCCGGACAAGCTGGTGTGGCTGTCGCAGACCACGCTGTCGGTCGACGAGACCACCGAGACGGTGGCGCGCCTCAAGCAGCGCTTCCCCAACCTGCTCGACCCGCCGAGCGACGACATCTGCTACGCCACCCAGAATCGCCAGAGCGCGGTGAAGGAGATCGCGGCCGAGGCGCAGCTCGTCATCGTCGTCGGCTCTGAGAACTCCTCCAACTCCAAGCGGCTGGTCGAGGTGGCGAAGGACTACGGCGCCGACGCGGCGTACCTCGTCGACAACGCCGACTACATCCAGGACGAGTGGCTCGAAGGCGTCACCACGGTGGGCGTCACCAGCGGCGCGTCGGTGCCGGAAGAGCTGGTGCAGGGGGTGCTGGCGCGGCTGGCCCGCCACGGGTTCGACGACGTCACCGAGGTCGAGCCGGTGCAGGAGAGCATGCGCTTCGCGCTGCCCCACGAGCTGCGCAAGGACTTGCGGGTCGTCTCCTAAGTCTTCAGTCCTCGCCGCGCGGGGTGCCGTAGACCCGGGGCTCGAAGTAGCCCTCGGGCTCGGGTACGAACGTCTGGCGCGGGCGCGCCGCCTCGGCGCCCGCCCGCAGCTCTTCGCGCAGCTCGCGTACGTTGTCGCGCAGGCCGCGCCGCCAGGCGATGCCGAGCACGATGGCCGAGCCGGCGAAGAGCCACGGCGCGCCGCGCGTCATCGAGGTGTAGAGGCCGAGCGCCAGCGACTGCACGATCGACACCGATCCGAACGCCCTCCCGAGCTCGACGAAGAGCGTGGCGCAGAAGAACGTCAGCGGCGGGGTCACCACCAGCGACAGCAGGTCGCGCTTGTTGACCATCAGCACGCCGAGCGTGCTCGCGAGTACGAACGCGGCCCCCACGATGTGCTCGACGCCGAGCAGGGCGGCGAGCACGTAGCCCGCCAGAGTGGCGACCAGGGCGAGCGCGATGGCACCACGAGCCGTCAGCCTGACGGCGGAACGCCTGCCCTTCTCAGCCACGGTTGGCCCACCCCCATTTACTGCGACCCGTTGGCCAACTTACCGTTCGCGTGGGTTATCGGAGATGAGGTTTCGAGCAGTTCGGGGGAGGCCAGGGGCCTGGGCAGCCCTTCGAGCATCTCGGGAGTGTCGAGTTCGCCCTCGACGACGCCCAGCTCGTTAAGTTTGCGCGCGGTGACCAGGACGCGGCTTTCGAGCGATCCGACCGACTTGTTGTACGCCTCCACCGTCCGGGTCAGCGCCCGGCCCAGCGACTCGACGTTCCTGCCCAGCGAGGCCAGCCGCTCGTACAGCTCCTTGCCCAGCTCGAACACGGTCCGCGCGTTCTGGCTGAGCGCCGCCTGCTGCCAGGCGTAGTGCGCGGTGCGCAGCATCGTGATCAGCGTGGTCGGGGTGGCGATGTGCACCCGGCGCGCCATCGCGTACTCCAGCAGCCCGGGGTCGCGTTCGAGCGCCGGGGCCAGGAACGCCTCACCGGGGATGAACAGCACCACGAACTCCGGCGACGGGTTGAACCCCTGCCAGTACGACTTGGCCGCGAGCCGGTCGATGTGCTCGCGCACGTGCCTTGCGTGGGCGTCGAGCCGGGCCGAGGCGATCGCCTCGTCGTCGGTCTCGGCCGCCTCCAGGTAGGCCGCGAGCGAGACCTTGGAGTCGACCACGATGTTCTTGCCGCCGGCGAGCCTGACGACCATGTCGGGCCGCATGGAGCCCTCGGTGACCTGCTCGTCGAAGTCGCAGTAGCGCTGCATGCCGGCGATCTCGGCGACCCTGCGCAGTTGCAGCTCGCCCCACCGCCCCCGCGCCTCGGGCCGCTGCAGCGCCCTGACCAGCGCGGTCGTCTGGGCGCGCAGCTGCTCGTTGCTCTGCCTGACGAACTCGATCTGCTTGGCCAGCTCCGCCCTGGCCACCCGCTGGCCCGTCTCGGTGTCGCGCAGCTGCTCCTCGACCCGGGCGAGCGCGTCCTTCAGCGGCTCGACCAGGTGCTCGACGGCCTGCTTGCGCTGCTCCAGCTCGCCCGCCGCCTCCGCGCGGGTGGCGGCCAGCCGGGTCTCGGCGAGCTCGAGGAACCGTACGTTGTTGACGTCGAGCGCGCGGGTGGACAGCGCCTGGAAGCGTTCGGCGAGCTGCTCCTCGACGTAGACGAGCTTCTCCTCGGCGGCCCTGGCCCTGGCGTCCGCCTCGGCCACCCGCACGGCCGCGCGGGTGCGCGCCACGAGGAACCCGACGAGCAGCCCGATGGCGAGACCGATGACAAGCGCGACGACGTCCATCCCAGCGATGATGGCAAAACTTGGGCCCGCGCTTCTTCCCGACACGCTTGGGCGTTCCGCTTGTGCCGCCGGTTCGCGGTCACGCAGAGTGAAGCAATGGACACGCTTGCGAAGGCGGCGGCCGCCTGCGGGGCCGTGACGTCCGTGCTGATCGCGCTGGCCGGGGCCGTCATCGCATGCGCGCCGGCGAGCGGGCGCGAGACCCAGCGGCCCGTGCTGCGCTGGTCGCCGGGCGCGTGCGTGACGGCCGAGTACGCGCTGACCGCGTGCAACGGCGGACGCTCCGAGGTGATCGCGATGGCCTCCGACCCGCCGGGGCCGGGCGACTGCCCAGAGGACACCGATGACGTGCTGCGCGTCGGCCAGGGCAGGGCGGCGTGCGTACGCAACTTCGTCGAGCCGCACCCCGGCGCGCCCGGAGGCGGCGGTGGCCTGCTCAGATCCGGCGACTGCGTCTCGCTCGACGGCCGCGAGCTCCCCTGCTCGGGCCCCGGCTGGTACGGCCGCGCCATCGCACTCGCCACCGACCAGGACGCCTGCCCGCCCGGCACCCTCGACACGCTCGAAGCCGGCTCCCAGGTCGTCTGCCTCGGGCGGGGCGGGCAGGTGCTCGACAGGGGCGCCTGCGTGGCCAGGCCGCCCGCCGACGTGACCGCGAGGTCCGCGCTCGTCCGCGTCCCCTGCGACGATCCGCGCGCCTGGGCGAAGGTGCTCGCGTTCACCACCTCGCCCGAGGACTGCCCCCGGCGCTCGGGCCACTACCTCCGCGCCGCCCGTGGCTATCGTCCGGTTACCTGTCTGTACGTCGCCAGCGGATAAACTCGCTGACCGTGAACGAGCGCAGCCAGGCGACCACCAGCAGTCAGAGACCTCAGCGAGAGACGGAGCCGCTCCGATGAGTCTGTCCATCGGCATCGTCGGGCTTCCCAACGTCGGCAAGTCCACGCTGTTCAACGCCCTGACCAAGTCCGGCAACGCGCTCGCGGCCAACTACCCGTTCGCCACCATCGAGCCCAACGTCGGCATCGTCGGCGTGCCCGACGACCGGCTCCCCGTGCTGGCCAAGATCTTCGGCTCGGCCCGCATCCTGCCCGCCAAGGTCGAGTTCGTCGACATCGCGGGGCTGGTCAAGGGCGCGTCCGAGGGCCAGGGGCGAGGCAACCAGTTCCTCGCCAACATCCGTGAGACCGACGCGATCTGCCAGGTCATCCGCGTCTTCAGCGACCCCGACGTCACCCACGTCGACGGCGAGATCTCTCCCAAGCGCGACATCGAGACCATCAACACCGAGCTGATCATGGCCGATCTGCAGACGGTGGAGAAGGCACTGCCGCGCCTGCAGAAGGAGGCCCGCCACAACAAGGACAAGAAGGCCGCGCTCGAAGCCGCCGAGGCCGCGAAGTCCGTCCTGGAGACCGGCAAGACCATCTTCGAAAGCGGCCTCGACGGCGCGGAGCTGCGCGAGCTCCACCTGCTGACCGCCAAGCCGTTCCTGTACGTGTTCAACCTCGACGCCGACGAGCTGACCGACACCGCGCTCAGGGAGCAGCTGTCGGCGCTGGTGGCCCCGGCCGAGGCGGTGTTCCTCGACGCCAAGATCGAGTCCGAGCTGGTCGAGCTCGACGAGGAGGAGGCGCTGGAGCTGCTGCAGTCGGTCGGCCAGGAGGAGTCGGGGCTGCGCCAGCTCGCCCGGGTCGGGTTCGAGACGCTGGGCCTGCAGACGTACCTGACGGCCGGGCCGAAGGAGACCAGGGCCTGGACGATCCGCAAGGGCGCCACCGCGCCGGAGGCGGCCGGCGTGATCCACACCGACTTCCAGCGCGGCTTCATCAAGGCCGAGGTGGTCTCCTTCGACGACCTGGTGGAGGCCGGTTCCATCGCCGCCGCCCGCGCCGCCGGCAAGGCCAGGATCGAGGGCAAGGACTACGTCATGCAGGACGGCGACGTCGTCGAGTTCCGCTTCAACGTCTGAGCCGTCCCGTCACTGACACCCCGGCCGCCGTCAATCACCCTGAGTGATCTTTCCTTGCGGTAGGTTACCGACGGCGGTCGGCGGTGCAGCCCGTCTTCGGCGCGTGATCTCCCGGTGGTGGCCGGATGTCTGCCGCCGGGAACGCTGACGCGTCAACCGTTTTGGGCCCCCGCGCGTCGAATCGTCACGGCGTTCACGCTGACTCGGGAGGCCCTCAATGATCCGGCGCATCATCAGGAAACGACGCCCGGCACCCACACTGACCGGCATCAGCCTGGAGGAGGAGCTGGCCCTCATCAGGGTCGAGCTCATGTACGGCCTGCGCGTCGACCGCGAGGAGTACCTCCGCAGGAAAGTGGACGAGCGCAACGAGATGGTCACCCGCATGCGCGAGCGTGAGCCCGCCGAGATGCTCGCCGACCTGCGCGGCTCGCTGGAGCGCACGGTCCGCCCGACCGTCGTCGACCTCCACAGCCGCCGCCAGGCGCGCAGCCACCAGGACCCCGAACCGGCCTGACGGGGACGTTTCCGTACGCTTCCGTACGGTCCTCCGCCAGGCCGCCGGGCTGTACCGGCCGCCGGGTGTACCGGCCGGCGGGCTGAACCGGCCGGCGGGCCGTCCTCCGCTAGGCCGCACCGGCCGCCGGGCTGTACCGGCCGCCGGGGCGTCCTCCGCCGCACCGCCCGCCAGGCCGTACCGCCCGGCGGATCGGTGCCGCCGCTGGCCGCCGGGCGGAACCCCTCCGCCGATCGTCGGGTGGGACCTCGACGTGCCGGGCGGAACCTTGATCGACACCTCCGAGTGAACTCCCCAGGGGAGATCGATCCGGACCTGAGACGCGGGGCTTGTAGCGGGTACGTGGTCACTTGTGCACGACTCATGCCGAATCCGCAGGTCGCGACAGTCCATGCCTGTTTTGGACAGGAATCCGTGGCCGCCACGCTACCGGTTTTTAGGCATCTGGCCTGGTCAAAAGCCGTTTCTTCCGGGAACTGACAGGAATCGGCACTGTGGCCTGTCATACGGGCTCGGTTTGCCGTGCGGACTGTCATGCCGCAGCATGGGCGTGGCTTTCCTGGAAGAATGGCGGAGACCGGATAGGGTGACTACTTCACCGCGGATGATGGGGATCGGCACTGGACGACACCGCGCCAGCCGGGGGGATCGGCGCGAGCGGAGGCGTGATGGCTCGTAGGTCTACCGTCCACGATCCTCGGATCGCTGACGGCCCCGGGCTTCCCGCAACCCTTGACTCAGCTGACTTCGACGCGCCGCCACCGCGCAGGCCGCGGCGCGGCGGCTGGTCGGGTGGCGGCGGACGCTGGCTGGTGTGGACCGGCCGCGTCATTCTATGGGCGCTTATTGTGGTTATCGTGGTGAATGGGATTCGTGCCCCATTTGAGCGGTTTACCCAGCAAGAGCCCGCGACGTCCAATGGCGCCGCGCCAGCCGACCATGGATTCCCAACCGAGCGGGGCATGGCATTCGCCGCCCAGTTCGCCGGGGTCTATCTGAATTTCAACCCGGAAGACGCCGCGAGCAGGTCGGGCAAGCTCGCCGCATTCCTCGCCGCGGGCATGGACCCGCAGATGGGCTGGGACGGCTACGGCAAGCTGTCCGCCGTCGCCATCCAGCCGTACGACATCGAGGTGAGCGACGCCCAGAACGCCGTGGTCAGCGTGGCCTTCCAGACAGGGCCGCGCCGCATGATCCTCACCGTGCCCATCTACTACTCCGGCGACTCCAGCGGGCGCTTCGCCGTCTCGGGCCGCCCCGCCGTCCTGCCCGCGCCCGCGCCCGCCGACGTGCCCCAGGCCGCCGCACCGGAGACCGACGACGCGGCGGCGGCGGAGCTCAAGCCCCAGCTCGAAGGTTTCTTCAAGGAATACGCGTCCGGCGACACGGCCGGGCTGCAGCGTTACGTCGCCGCCGGCAAGAGCCTGCCCAGCTTCGGCGGCGCGTTCACCTTCTCGCAGCTCAAGGAAGTCGTGGTGCCTGTGGGGGGTGCCACAAGAGAGATCCAGGCGGTCGTGGTGTGGGCCGTGCCGAACGGCAGTGCGACGCCCTCTCCCGACGCCACCGACCCCGCCGCGGTCGGCGGCACGCTGGAGCAGGCCTACCGGCTGACCGTCGAGAAGCAGGGCGACAAATGGTTCGTCGCCGACATCCGCGGCGGCGGCCGATCCGTTGGATAGACGCACGGCCGCGCTGCTGAACGGTACCCCCCGGGAGGACAAGAAGTGATCTTGAAGACCATAGTGCTCACCTTGATGGAGATGACGCCGACGCCGACCTCCACGGGCATCGACACCGGGGGTCTCGCCGACTTCCTGCGGGCGTTCTTCGCGCCGCTGTTCCTCGTTGTCGTCTCCGTGGTCGCGCTCTTCTTCCTCTTCACGCGGGAGATCACCCGTTTTGTGCAGTTCCTGATCCTGGCCGTGGCCATCGGCGTGATCTTCTACGTTCCCAACATCATCGAGGTGACGGCGAGGGCGATCGCGGGCGCACTAGGCATCAGGTAAGGGTTGAGACCGTTCTCCGGCGGTCATTAACGAGCGGGTGGAGAGGAGGACCGCGTTGGACCTGCCCACGTATACGAACATCTGGCGTATCGAGAAGCGGCTCTACAAGCTGTACGACCTGCGCCTGCCGATGCCGCTGCCCATCGTCTGGATCGGCGTGTTCGTCGGGGTGTTCGTCCCGTGGTCCCTCCTGCTGGTCCTGATCGGCGTGCCGGTGGAGATGCCCTGGCACGTGCTGTTCCTGGTGCCGCCCGGCATCGTCACGTGGCTGTCCACCCGTCCCGTCATCGAGGGCAAGCGCCTCACCGAGCTGCTGGAGTCCCAGCTGCGCTACCTCGGCGAGCCCAAGGCCTGGTACCGCCTCGCGCCCTCCTCCGAGCCCGACGTCGTCACCTTCTCCGGGCGCGTCTGGCGTGCCGCGCCGCGCCGCGCCAAGGCCACGAAGGCCACGCGGGCGGGCAAGGTCGCCAAGACGGCGCGCAAGGAACGCCAGGCGGAGCGCCGGCGCGCGGGCCGTCCGGTCACCGGGCCGCGCCAGGTCCGTCCCGCCGTCGCCGCCGCTGCCGCCGCCGCGTCGCAGGCACCCGTGGCCGAGCCGACGTCCGCCCGTACGGGGTGGGGGTCGCGCAGGGGGACAGCGCCCGCTCTGAAGGCTTCGGGGCTGCCCGCGGGCACCGGGGCCGGGGGCGGGTCTGTACGGCGCGAGGAGGGGCTCTCAGGGGGCTCTGGGCGTGCTCAGGAGCTTCAGGAGCCGGTGCCGCTCGTGGACGAGGTCGTCGGCACCGCCCGCCGCACCGGAGCCACCGATCGGGCCGTGCCGCGCGACGCCGATCACGCCGTACTTCCGGACCTCGACGACTTCACCGAGCCCGCTGACTTCGAGCCGGACACCCCTCGTGAGGGGACGCCGGACGCCTCCGGTGGGGCGACGCGCGACTTCGAACCGGACGCCTTTGGCGGGGCGACGCGCGACTCCGAGGCGGACACCTCTGGCGATGCGGCGCACTCCTCCGACAGCGCGAGAGCGAGTGACCGTGGAACGGGAAGCCCTACGCGCGGAACCCCGGTGGGCGGAAGCTCAGCGGGAGGAAGCTCCGCGCGGGGAAGCTCTGTGGGAGGCAAGCCGATCGACACGGAGGCGCTGCGGCGGCTGCGCAAGCTGGCGGCCAGCGCCGACGCACCGTCCGAGTCGGCGGGCCGCGCCGATCCGGCGGCACGGGCGGACGCGGCGCCCCGTGCCGAGGATGACGCGCGTACGCAGGACGCACGGCACGAGGAAGAGATCGCCCGCGACCAGCACAGGAGAGGCCAGCCGCCCCGGCTCAACCCCGCGCTGCTGCTGTCGGGCACGCATCGCGTCTGGCCTCCGCTCAACGCGAACGCCAAGCCCGCCCCGCGCCCGTCCCGCCGCGAGGACGCCGACCAGACGGCCCGCCCCACCGAGACCGCCCGCGACACCACCACCGACCTCACCCCGACTGCGACCGACGCGCCGGTCGGTCCGGCCGACGCCACGCACGCCCCTGCCGACGCGACGAGCGCCCGGGCAGACGTCGCGGGCGGCCCGAACGAGGCGACGAGCGCCCGGGCAGACGTCGCGGGCGGCCCGAAAGAGGCGACGGGCGCCCGAGCGGCCGTGGCGAGCGATGCGGCTGCGGGCGGCCCTGCGAAGGGCACGGTCGGCCCTGCGGAGCACGACGCTCTCCCGCCGCTCCCCAAGATGCCCGTCGACGAGTCCAGGCCGCGCGAGCGTGCGGTGGCGGGCGAGGTCCCGGCTCGGACGCCCGCCCACGACACCACCCCGGCGGACGGCACGGACGGCGGCCGGGCGATCGGTGAGGATGCCGAGCCGGCTACCGAGCCGGCTACCGAGCCGGACACCGCCCAGCCGGACAGCGCACAGGACGTGGTGCTGCGCACGGGCGAGCAGCAGGTCGCGCCCGCGGAGGACGGTGCCGACGACGCTCGGAGTGCCACCGCCTCGGAGAGCCGGGTTGACGATGGCCAGCGCGATGTCTCCTCGCAGCAGAGGGCCGACGATGGCCGGCTTGAGGCGCCCGCGAAGGCTCGGACCAACGACGGTCGGAGTGCTGCCGCCTCGGAGAGCCGGGTTGGCGATGATCAACGCGACGCCGGCTCGGAGGCCGGTGACGGCGAGCGAGGTGCTTCGACGGCGGACCCGGCGGGTGACCTGCGAGACGCCCCGGTCGCCGAGCAGGCGGGCCCCGACCGGCAGAAGGATGCCGCGGTCGAGCCGAGCCCGGCCACGAGCGATCCCGGCGAGCGCACAGTCGAGCCGGCGGTCGCGGAGACCGTGGAAGACGACCAAGCCGACCGGGAAGCGGCCCCCGCAGCCGTGGCGGCCCGCGCTGAGGCGGCAGGCGAGCACGAAACCCCGTCGGTGACCGCCGCCGAAGAGACCGTCAGCCACCCGGCCGGCGCGGCGGCTCCCGAGGGTCGTGGTGAGCACGCGGCTGAGCCGACGGACGGCGAGCAGGCCCCGCAGGCGGCCGAGGGTGAGCAACCGGCGACCACAGTCCGCGGGCGGTCGCGCTCGGCGGCCGGCCGTAAGGCGGCTGCTGAGCGGGCGGTTGCGGGCAGCGAGCCGGGGACGGCTGGACGGTCGGCCGCTGGTGATGAGCCGGAGGCGGCTGGGCGGTCGGTCGCTGGCGGTGAGCCGGAGGCGGCTGGGCAGTGGGTCGCCGGTGGTGAGCCGGACGCGGCTGAGCGGGCGGTTGCCGCCCGTGAGGTCGCCGTTCGTGAAGCCGAAGCGGTTGAAGCGCGGGTGATCCCGCTGGAGCGGGAGCGTCGTGCGCACAGGGAGGCCGCCGTTGAGCGCTCGGGCGAGGCGGCCCGTGAGCGTCCGAGGCGTGCGGCGGACTCGCAGGAGTCCGGACGCGGCGCGGCGGCGCAGGAGTCCGGACGTGGCGCGGCGCGGCAGGCCGAGGCAGGTGGCCGGCAGGCGGAGGCCGGCGATCGTCAGGCTGGGCGTGAGGCGGCGCGGCACACCGAGGCCGACGGACGGCAGGCAGGACGGCAGGTGGCGCGGCAGCGGGGGGATGTGGCCGCGCCGGTGCCGGGGCCGAGGGCCGGGGAAGGCCGGGTGCGCAGGGTCGAGTCCGTGGTGGGGCGCGACTCCGGCGGCTGGCGGCGGATCGCCCAGGTGGTCGTCGGCGGCGCCAGTGTCCGTACGGACGGCTCGGAGCTCGACGAGGCGCGGGCGAAAGCCGTGTTCAGCGGCAGCCGCAGGATCGTCGTCCTGGGCTGCACCGGCGGCGCCGGGCAGAGTACGACGGCGCTCATGCTGGGCCACACGTTCGCGCAGTACCGGGACGACCGGGTGGTCGCGGTCGACGCGAGCACCGGCGGGGGCGGACTCACCAGCAAGATCGAGCCGGAGACCCCGGAGACCCTGACGTCGTTGCTGTCGGGTCTCGACCGGGTCAGCGGCTATCTCACGATGCGGGGATACACCACGCGGACCGCCTCGGGGCTCGAGGTGATCAGCGCGGACACCGACGCGGGCGCCGAGCAGCGGCTCGCGGACCGGTCCTTCTTCTCCGACCGCCGGATCGGCGAATCCATGCGCCTGCTCGACCGCCACTACAAGCTGGCCGTCATCGACCCGGCCGCCTCGCTGGCGGCCAGGCTGCTGCCGTACGCCGACCAGCTCGTGCTGGTGGTGCCGGCGAGCGAGGAGGCGCCGGAAGCGGTCGCGATGACGTACGAGTGGCTCGACGGGCACGGCTGCGCGGAGCTGCGCAGGCGCGCGGTGATGGTGGTCAACGGCGTCAGCAGGCGTTCGATGGCCGACGTCGAGCAGGCGGAGTCGGTGGCCAGGGGCAGGTGCCGGGCCATCGTCAGGGTCCCCTGGGAGGACGACCTGGCGCCCGGCGGTGCCGAGGTGGTCGATCCCGGGCAGTTGCGCGCGGCCGGGCGGCGGGCCTATCTCGCCCTCGCCGGTGTGGTGGTCGCGGGCTTCGCGGCGCAGACCGTACGACCGAGCGAAGAGGAGATGGCGAGTGACCCCCCGGGCACGAGAATCGGTGAGCGATAAGTGAACAAGCGAGCAGGTCTGGCCCGTTCATGCGCCGAGGGGGCGGCATGAGCAGGGCGTCCCGAGCGCATCAGCGCCTCGCGGTCCGCTACTTCGACGACCGCATCCTGCTCACGGACACCTGCGCATGGGCGTACTTCCGGCTTCCGACGGTCAGCTACGAGTTCGTCACTCCGGAGGAGCGCGAGGCGCTGGCCACCAACATCACGATCGCGCTGGCCGCGATCAGGATGCCCGACGCCGAGGTCCATCTGCGGGTCGCGCACCGGGCGTATCCGGCGGCGGAGTGGGCGATGGCGCTGAACGCCACCTCCGACGAGGGGCCCGGCTGGCGCGACTACCTGGAGGAGATGTACCGGCACGTCTGGGCGAAGGACTTCTGGACCAAGGAGGTCTACCTGGGCGTGCGGCTCGGGCCGCGCGGCAAGCAGCTCGGCAGCGGCGTGCTCTCCCAGCTCTTCGGCTTCTACCAGAAGACGGAGAAGGCGCTGGGCATGGAGGACGACCACGTGCCCGACAGCGAGATCAGCCGGTGGACCGAGTCCGCGGAACGCCTCGGCAGGGCGCTCGCGTCCAGCGCGCTGTACGCCCGTCACGCCACCTCCACAGAGGTGGCGTGGCTGTTCCAGCACGCGGCGGCGGGGGCGATCGGCGATCCGCCGCCGTCGGCGAGCCCAAGGCGGCGCTGGGGCAGGGGCGAGATCGAGTCGCTGGTCGAGGGCGAGATCCACAACGGCAGGTCGCTGCTGCGGATCGTGCAGCCGCAGGGCGACTCGTACGTGGCGTACCTGTCGTTCGCGCGCTTTCCCGACCTGATGCCGTTCCCGGACGGCGAGCCGTGGATGCACTTCGCGGACCAGCTGCCGTTCCCGGTGGAGATCTCCTCGCGGATGCGGCTCATCCCGCCGGTCAAGGCGTCGAAGGACGTGGCGCGCAAGCTGGCGCACGCCCGCGACATGGACCACCACATCCGTGAGGCGGGCGCGGAGGCGCCGCTGGCGCTGGCCGAGCAGATCGACGCCGCGCGCATGCTGGAGCACGGCATCACCAAGGAGCGCCTGCCCTTCGTGTACGGCTGGCACCGCCTGATCGTCTCGGCCCCCACCGAGGACATCTGCGTGCAGCGGGTGGAGGCGGTGGTCGAGCACTACCGCGACATGGGCATCGACGTGGTCAACTCGACGGGCGACCAGTTCTCGCTGTTCTGCGAGTCGCTGCCGGGCGAGAAGGTCAGGGTCAACGCCTACGCCCAGCGTCAGCCGCTGCGCACGATCGCGGGCGGCATGGCCACGGCCACGGTGGAGCTGGGCGACCGGCTGGGCGAGGGCAGCGAGGGCTGGCTGGGCCCGTACATCGGGGAGACGGTCGGCAGGGCGCGCAGCATCGTGCACTTCGACCCGCTGGTGGCGGCGACCCGCAACCGGCCGACGGCCATCGCGATCACCGGGGAGCCGGGCGGCGGCAAGACCACGCTCGCGCTGCTGATGATCTACCAGATGGCGCTGCGCGGCGTGACGGTCGCGGTGATCGACCCGAAGGGCGACGCGGAGTCGCTGGTGAAGCTGCTGGAGAAGCGCGGGCGCAAGGCGAGGGTGATCCCGCTCGGCTCGGCGGCGCCGGGACTGCTCGACCCGTTCTCGTTCGGCGACGACATCGCGGCGAAGAAGACGATGGCCACCGAGACGCTGCGGCTGCTGCTGCCGCGCATGTCGGAGGAGCGCGAGTCGGCGATGATCCAGGCGGTGGCGGCGGTCTCCAACGGCCCGAACCCGTCGCTCGGCAAGGTCGTCGACTATCTGGAGCAGGCCGACGACGCCGCGTCGAAGAACCTGGGCGCGGTGCTGCGCTCGATGTCGGAGATGCATCTGGCGCGGCTCTGCTTCGACCCCTCGGGCGGCGAGCAGATCGACACCGAGGGCTGGACGACGGTGTTCACGCTGGGCGGGCTGACCCTGCCCGACGTGGCCACCAGCAGGGAGGACTACTCCTACGAGCAGCGCCTCTCGGTGGCCCTGCTCTACCTGGTCTCCCAGTTCGCGCGCAGGCTGATGAACGGCCTCGACCGGCGCGCGCCCAAGGCGATCTTCCTGGACGAGGCGTGGGCGATCACCTCCACGCCGGAGGGCGCCAAGCTGGTGCCCGAGGTGAGCAGGATGGGCCGCTCCCGCAACACGGCGCTCGTCCTGGTCTCGCAGAACGCCGGAGACCTGCTGAACGAACAGGTGACCAACTGCCTGTCGTCGGTCTTCGCCTTCAGGTCCACCGAACGGGTGGAGGTGGACCACGTCATGTCCCTGCTCGGGGTGGAACCGCTGGAAGAGCACAAGGCCGTGCTGCGCTCGCTGGGCAACGGCGAATGCATATTCCGCGATCTGGATGGCAGGGCGGGCCGTATCGGAGTAGACCTGATCTCCGAGGAGCTGCTCCGCTGGCTCGACACGAACCCGACACACGACAAACCCGACGGCGCCGGGCATGATGATCTTCAAGGGGGCGTGGGCAGGGCGCAGGAGGTACGGTCATGAAGATCCGACTACCCAGACGGCTGGCACTGGCGCTCGCGCTCGTCACCGGGATCCTGGTGGTGCCGATCGTGGTGGGCGCCGCCTCCACGCCGGCGGCCGCGGCCCCCTGTGACCTGTCGGGCCCGCTGTCGCCCGAGATGGTGGGCAGCGGCGTCGACGGCCTGATCCAGCCGCCCCCGCCCGAGGGCGGCCCGCAGGCCCCGACCACCAACTACGCCCAGTTCGGCATGAGCGGGCAGTTCTGGCACACGCACGAGCTGACCTGCTCCGATTACGTGGCCGTGCTGGGCAACATGTGGGCCAACGGCATCTTCACCGCGGCCAAGGCGATCGACCGGCTCACGATCACGACCTATCAGGCGGCGGCGACCGAGGGCCCGCTCCAGTCGATCAAGGACGTCGTCGACGACATCGTCACGAACCTGGCCAACGCCATGTACTGGCCGTACCTGCGGCCGATCGTCATCCTCGGCGCCATCTGGCTGGCCTGGTACGGTCTGATCCGCAAGCGGGCCACCACCACCGCGGAAGGCGTCATCTGGATGGTGCTGGCGGTCACCGTGGCGGTCTGGTTCTTCAGCCGTCCCGGCGACTTCACCGGCCTCGGCAAGGTCGTCACGGACAAGACGGGCGAGGTCGTCAACTCCGCCTTCGCCGGTCTGCCCGGCGCGGGCGGCGCGTCCTGCCTGCAGCCGCCGGGACAGCCCGACGCGCAGGTCAAGGCGGGCGGCTACGCGCAGGCCGGCACGCCCGGCGTTGAGCAGAACGCCGACGCCCTGTGGTCCACGCTGGTCTGCAAGCCGTGGCTGGTCGGCCTGTTCGGCACCTCCGACCCGCAGCAGCCCATCGTGCGCGACTGGGGCCGCAAGGTGCTGGAGATGCAGTCGGTCCCGCAGGCCGTGGCCGGGCAACCGGCGCCCGACGTGGGCGCCCGCCAGTCCGAGTACGCCGACTTCGCCGACAAGCTGCGCAACGACCCCCGCTACGCGACCTTCTCGGGCCGCGACTGGTCCAACCGGCTCGGCGTGGCCGTCGGCGCGTTCATCGCCGCGCTGGTGGCCGGGCTGCTCATCTTCCTCGTGGCGGTCTCGCTGCTGGTGCTGAAGGTGGGCTTCCTGCTGCTGCTGATACTCGGGCCGATCTTCCTGCTGATCGGCGTGCATCCGGGCAGCGGCCGCATTATCGCCATGCGCTGGGTCGAGATGCTCATCGGCACGCTGCTGCGGCAGGCCGTGCTGACCATCGTGCTGAGCGTGCTCATCTACGGGTACGCGCTGATCATCTCCACCGCCATGCCGTGGGGCATGCAGGTGCTGTTCATGGCGCTGCTGACGATCGCGGTGTTCTTCTACCGGCGGCCGTTCCAGCACCTGTTCGCCTCGATCAACGGCCACACCGTCACCACCCGCATGCTGGGCGAGGCGGCCAGCTCGCCGGTGCTCGAGCGGTCGGCCGGCGTGCTGCCGCCGGTCGCCTCGGCCAGGATCGGCCGCTGGGGCCTGCGCAAGGCCGAGCCGGTCATCAGGGCGGCCGGCATGGTCAGCGGCACGGGCGCGGCGGCCTCGGCGGCATCCGCGGCCGCGGCCGGGCAGGTTCGCGTACAGGAAGGCGAGGGCACGCCCTCCGGCGCCCGCGTGCCCGCGACGGCGGCCCCGCTGGACACCGACCAGCAGGGCGGCAAGGCGGCGGGACGGGCGGTTCCCGAGCCGCGCAGGGGCACCGCGCCGCCGCTCAACCTGGGCGGCACCTCCGGGCGTACGCGGGGTCCCGGCGGCCCGCGGGTCGGCGGTTCCGGCTCCAACGGCTCGTCCGGCGGCTCCGGTGTCGCGGCCGGGTCGGGCGGCGGCTCCGGCGGCGGCTGGTTCGGCGGCGGGTCAGGCGGCGGCTGGGCTCGGCGCGGCGGATCCGCGAACGGCACCCGTAGCACCCGTACGTCCCGCTTCAGCGGATCGGGCTCCGGAGGCTCCCGGTCGGGCGGCAGCCTGTTCGGCGGCGGGTCGCGCTCGGGCGGCAACGGCTCACGCTCCGGCGGCGGGCTGTTCGGCGGCTCGTCACGCTCCTCCTCCGGCGGCGGCAGGTCGGGCGGCGGTACCTCGCCGGGCACCCGGATCTTCGGCTCCGGCGAGACCTCATCCCGCGCATCGGAAGCGCCTCCGCTCTGGCTGCGCAGCAGCCGCGACGGCGGCGACTCCGGAGGCGACAGCCCTTCCGTGCCGTTCTGGCTCAAGCCGAGCAACCCCGACAAGGACTGAGACCCCGGAGAACTGAGATATGGCGCAGCCAGGTGACAGGCGGGGGGTGGCCTTCGCCGCCGTCGTCGTGGTCATCGCGGCGGTCGGCATCTACCTGACCATGTGGCCCGACTCGCCCGACCAGGAGGCGGCGGAGCCGGCGGCCCCCAGCGCCACCAGCACCGTCGTGGCGACCAGCACGCCGCTGGCGACCGCGAGCTCCGCGCCGTTCGACGTGTACGCGTACCTGCCGATGACCAAGGAGCAGCTCGCGGCGGCGGCGGATCTCGCCGAGCGGTTCACCGCCGAGTACGGCACCTTCCGCTACGACGAGGACCCGGCGGCGTACGCGGCCAGGCTCAAGGCGTACACCACGCCCGAGCTCGGCAACACGCTGGCCAGGACCCTCACGTCGGCGGGCACCGTCGAGCAGAACCACGACGACGAGATCGTCTCCACCGCCACCGCCCAGCTCAAGGAGATCAGGCAGGTCGAGAAGAACTCCATCGTGTTCGTCGTCACCGCCACCAGGCAGATCTCCGCCAAGAGCGGCGAGAAGCAGGCGAACGAGGAATACGCCGTCACGGTCAGCCAGTCCGGCAGCGACTGGCGGATCTACGACATCCTTCCGTCCACCGAGGGCCAGGAGGGAGACACCTCGGGGTGAAGCTCACACGAGGCCGCATCGCACTGCTCCTCGGCCTGGCCGGGTTACTGCTCCTGGCCGCGGTCGTCGTCTCGCCGCTGCTGCTCATGTCGATGCCGTCGTTCCTCAGCAACGGCGGCACCACCGTCGACTGCGAGGACCAGGTGCAGGTGGAGGAGGCGTCCGACTCGGCCACCTCCGACATCCCGCCCGAGTACTTGGAGCTGTACAAGGAGTACGGCAAGAAGATCGGCGTCCAGTGGAACGTGCTGGCCGCGGTGGGCAAGCGCGAGACCGACCACGGCCGCTCCAACCTGCCCGGCGTCAAGAGCGGCACCAACCACGCGGGCGCGGCGGGGCCGATGCAGTTCCTCATCTCCACGTGGGGCGGCAAGGCCAGGATCTCGATGTCGTCGAAGTTCAACGGCTACGCCTCCGACGGCGACGGCGACGGCATCGGCGACGTCTACAACCCGGCCGACGCCATCCTCGGCGCCGCCAAGATGCTCAAGCGCAACGGCGCGCCGGAGAACGTGCGGCGGGCGCTGTTCGTCTACAACCGCGCCTGGTGGTACGTCGACCAGGTCGAGGAGATCGCCAGGAAGTACGCCAAGTCGGGTGAGGTGAAGGTGCCGCCGCAGGCGACCGACGACTGCGACGACCCCCTCGTCGAGGCGGCGCCGAGCGACGTGGTGGCCAAGATCCTCCAGTACGCGCTGGCGCAGCGCGGCAAGCCGTACCTGTGGGGCGGCACCGGTCCCGACGCGTTCGACTGCTCCGGCGTCATCTACGCGGCCTACCGGGAGGCGGGGCTGTCGATCCCGCGTACGACGTTCGGTCAGTGGCCGTTCGGCGTACGCATCAAGGAGGGCGACGAGCAGCCCGGCGACCTGGTGTTCTTCAACTCCGGGCCGGGCACCTCGCCGGACAACCCCGGCCATGTCGGCCTCGTCGTCTCCAAGGGCAAGATGCTGGAGGCGCGCTGCCGGCTGTGCGGGCCCATCAAGGTCACCAGCTACATGGCCAGGCAGGACCGCGTCGGCTTCACCCGTCCCCTGCAGAACCCCGATGTGCAGGAGCAGCTGAAGAAGCTGCAGAATCCAGCGCTATGAGAACAGTCGTCGCCGCCGTCATCGTGGCTCCGGGCGGGCGGGTGCTGGCCGCGCAGCGCGCCGAACCCGCCGCGCTGGCGGGCGGCTGGGAGTTCCCCGGCGGCAAGGTGGACCCCGGCGAGAGCGACGAGGCGGCGCTCATCCGCGAGTGCCGCGAGGAGCTCGGGGTCGAGGTCACGGTCGGCCGCCGGGTGGGCGCCGACTGGCCGCTCGCCGAGGGGTACGTCATGCGCGTCTGGCTCTGCTCGCTGGCCGCCGGCGAGCCCGTCGCCAAGGAGCACCTGGCGCTGCGGTGGCTCGGGCCGGGCGAGTACTACGACGTCGCGTGGCTTTCGGCTGATCTGCCCATCATGCGGGCGGTGGAGAACCTACTCCCGCAGGATTAGGACATCACCCTCTGTGACACAATGATAACTACTTGTCATTTGTCGTCGCGGTGGGGGAGTGGGAGCGATGCGGCGTGGGTGGATCGTCGCCGGCGTGCTGACCCTGGTGGCGGTGCCGTCCGTGCCCGTGGCGGCGGCCGGGGTGTCGCTGGTGCTCGAGCGGGTCAGCGGAGGCGAGGACGTCGGCAAGTGGGTCAGGACCGGGGACGTCCAGCGCTTCCGGGTGCGGCTGAACGGGATGGGCAAGGGCGCCAAGGTGGCGGTCGCGGCCAACCCGGTGGAGGCGCTGACCGAGGTTTCGTGTGCCGCCGATGCCCGAGCTGTGACCGGTGGCGGGCATGGGTCGGGCTCTCAGACGACGGGTTCCAGGGCTGCGGACTCCGGGGCTGCCGGGGCGTCTGGTTCCGTGGCACCTGGTGCTGCGGCGTCTGGTTTTGCGGCGTCTGATTTTGCGGCGTCTGATTTTGCGGTGGCGGGTGGCGGGCCGGCGGCCTCCGGGGTGGCGGGCTCCGAGGCGGTCGGTCCCAAGGCGGCGGGGAGGCTGGCGGCGCGGGCGCTGATCGCCGCCGGGGCGGCCGAGCCGACCGGTCCCGTGCCTCTGAGCGCGGCACTCGCCCCGTCCGCTCAGCAGGCCCTGCCGAGCGGTACGGCTTCCTCGGGCACGACGCTGGGCGAGCAGGCGTCCTCCGGCGCGAGCCTGCACGGGACGGCGGCCGGGGCGGGGGCGAGCGGGACCGTGCCCACCGGTCCGACTGCGGGTGCGACGGTGGCCGAGGGCGCGGTCGTGCCGGGCGCTCGCGTGTGCGCGCTGGGCAAGGTCTCCGGGACGAAGGCGGTCGACGTGACCGTGCGGGCGCCGGAGGGGTCCAAGCGCGTGGTGGTCGCGGCGGTGGCCAGGGTGCGGGACGGCGGGAAGCTGACGACCATGAGCAAGACGGCCGCCGTACGGGTGCGGGGGCCGATCACCGGTGACGCCGCCACCTTCAGCGGCCCCGCCCAGCGCCTGCCCGCCACCGCCGCACGAGCCGCCCAGGGCTCGCACCCGGCCCAGCCCGCCACCCCGCACAGGGACCTGACACGCGCGGCCGGGAGCCAGGCGGACGCGACACAGGCGGGCGGAACGCCCGCGAGAGCAGACGGAACGCCCGCCGGGCCAGGTGGAACACCCGCCAGGGCAGGCGGAACACCCGCCGGGCCAGGCGGAACACCCGCCAGGGCAGACGGAATGCCTGCGAGGGCAGGCGGAACGTCCGCGAGGGCGGCGCAACAGGGCGAGGCGCAGGCCGGCGCGACTCAGACGGGCGAGGCTCACACCGACGTGGCACGTACCGGACGGGCGCACGTCGCGGCGACTCCGCGCGACGCGGATCGCGACGTCTCGGGCGCGAAGCCCGGAAGGCGGACGCGCACGAGCACGGGCGCGTCCCCAGGCAGGCGGACGCGCGCCGGTGCGGCGAACGCGAGACCAACCACGCGCGGCGGCGGAACGGCGAACGCCGGAAAGCGCGCACGCGCCGACGCGGCGGCCTCGCCGGCCACCGGGCCCGCGACCACGACCGGTGACGCGGGCACGAAAGCGGCGAGCGGTGCGCACAGGGCTGCGGCCCGTGCGGCGGGGGACGCGAGCGCGAATCCCACGAGCGGCGCGGACAGGGCTGCGGTCCGTGCGGCGGGGGACGCGGGCGCGGATGCGGCGAGCGGCGCGAACGGGGGCGCAGCGGCCCGAGCGGCGGAAGACGCGAGCGCGCAGAAGGACGTGGGCGCGGGTACCACCGGAAGCGTGAGCCCAGGGACGACCGGAGACGTGACGGGCGGAGCGCCGGGGCTGGTGTTGCCGGACGCCGCGCCCGGAGGGGCGGCCGGCACGGGGAGCGCGTCCGGCGACGTCACGGGTTCCGTGCCGGGCGTAGGCGGATGGCCCGGCGTGCCTGGTGCCGCTGGGGGTGGCGGGGCTGCTGCGCCTGGTGGGGCGGGTGGTCAGCAGGCCGTCGCGCCCAGTGTCGCGCCGCCTGGGAGTACGGCGGGTGACGCCGGAGGTGCCGGGGCGTTGCCGGGAGGTGAAGCTCCGTTGCCGTGGGAAATGGGCGTACGGGCGAAGCCGGCCAAGCCAATCGCGTGGGTGAGCCCCATTGATGGCCCGAAGGCGTTTCCCCTGGTCGTGGCGGCCATCGGCGTTCTGATGTGCGGCTTGTGGCTCGTTGTCACGGTACAAAAACGAAGTAACCGGAGAAAGGTGCTCTAATTTCGTCTTTACTGTTACTTTGACCCGACTAGTATTCCCTTGACCAATGTTTCGGGAGTACGCGGAGGGCACCGGTGGCACGCACACGAGCGACAGCCGTGTCCGCTATCGTCCTTGCGCTCGGGCTGTCGGGTGCCGGTGCCGCGCCGTTCATCATGCAGAGCGCGAGCGCCTCCGTAGTCGCAGCCGACCCGGTCGAGCCGTGTGACGTGGGTCAGGTGTGCGATCTCGACCCGCCCGACGACGTCACCGTCACGGTCACCACCACCATCGGTGAGCCGCCACCGCCCGAGGAGGAGCAGGAGGCCCCGGCGACGACGGTCACCAAGACCGTCACCGCGAGCCCCGAGCCCACGACGACCAAGACGGTCACGGCGAAGCCGACCAAGACCACGAGCACGCCCACCCCGACCAAGCCGAGCACCCCGGCCACCACCCAGGCGCCGCCGCAGCAGCCGCTGCCCACGCAGCCGGACATCGAGGTCCCCCCGGTGACCCCGACGTCCAGCACGCCCACGCCTGACGCGGCGGTCGAGATGCCGACGGTCGCGCCGACCGACCCGGTCACCACCGCGCCGCCGCCCAGCCAGTCGCAGGCCGCCTCCACCGAGGAGGTACCGCTCGAGCTGCGGCAGGCCGCCCCCGAGTACGACCAGCGCACGCTGACGCAGAAGCTCAGCATCCCGGCGCTGGTGCTGGTGCTGCTGGCGCTGTTCGGTGTGCTCATTTTCGAGGGACGGCTGCGCAGGATGGCCCACGCGGCGGCCGTGCGGAAGGCGGGCCCGCAGCTGCCCCCGGACGCGCAGCCCATGCCGCCCGGCGGCTACCCGGCGGGCCCCGGCTACGCGACGGCGCACATCGCCGCCCCCGGCTACCCGGGCGGCACGGCGTACGCGCCCATCATCAGCTTCGTGCCGGTGCAGACGTTCCCGACCGCTCCGCCGCCCGGCTACCAGGACCCCAACCAGCCCTACCCGCACGGCTACGCGCAGGAGCCGGCGCCGCCCGCCGAGCAGCCGGTGGTGCTCGGCACGGACCAGTTCGACTCCTACAGCGAGCCGCCGAAGTCCCGTGAGCGCGACCTGTTCGAGCCGGCGATCCCGCCGGAGCCGCCGGCCTCGGACATTCCGCCGGGCGGGGCCGGCCCGTTCGATCCTGACAAGGACCAGCCGCTCGGGCCGGCCTCGGCTGCGGAGCCGGGTGACTCCGAGCCGTGGCAGCAGCACCAGCGCGGGCTGTTCGAACCGGCCAAGGAGTACGAGCCGCCTCCCTACCTGCCGGCCGACGGTGAGGCGACGACCGTGCAGCCCGTTGCGCAGCAGCCCCAGCCGGAGCCGCCGCAGGCTCAGGCGGAAGAGCAGCAGCAGGAGGCGCAGCAGCAGGACGCGACCCAGGTGATGCCAGAGGCCGGCGCCAAGCGCCGCCTCTTCGGCAGGAAGAAGAAGTAGCGTCCCGCCGCCTCTTCCACGGCAAGCAGCGAAAGCGAAGGGCCGGAAGCCCCAGTCGGGGTTCCGGCCCTTCGCCTTGTACGAGACCCTTCGTCTGGTACGCGGCGGCCCATGCGCGGGCCCCGGCGGGCGAGCCACGTGGGCGGCCCGCCGGGATCGCGGCGGCCCTGCGGCTACGGCTTGGTGGTGCCGGAGCTCGCGCCGCGCTTGAAGATCTTGTTGCCCAGCCACACCAGCGGGTCGTACTTGCGGTCCACCACGCGCTCCTTCATCGGGATCAGCGCGTTGTCGGTGATCTTGATGTGCTCGGGGCAGACCTCGGTGCAGCACTTGGTGATGTTGCAGTAGCCGAGCCCGTGGTCCTGCTGCGCGGACTCCTTGCGGTCGGCCACGTCGTACGGGTGCATGTCCAGCTCGGCGATCCGCATGAGGAAGCGGGGACCGGAGAAGTTGGTCTTGTTCTCCTCGTGGTCACGGATGACGTGGCAGACGTTGTTGCACATGAAGCACTCGATGCACTTGCGGAACTCCTGCGAGCGCTCGACGTCCACCTGCTTCATCCGGTATTCGCCCGGCCGGACGTCGGCGGGCGGTGTGAAGGACGGGATCTCCCGGGCCTTCTGGTAGTTGTAGGACACGTCGGTGACGAGGTCCTTGATGACGGGGAACGTCCGCATCGGCGTGACCGTGATGGTCTCGTCCTCTGAGAAGGTGGACATCCGGGTCATGCAGCCGAGCCGCGGCTTGCCGTTGATCTCCATGCTGCACGAGCCGCACTTGCCGGCCTTGCAGTTCCACCGTACGGCGAGGTCGGGTGCCTGGGTCGCCTGGAGGCGGTGCAGGATGTCGAGGACGACCTCGCCCTCGTTCACTTCGACCGTGAAGTCCTCGAGCCTGCCCTCGCCGCCCTCACCGCGCCAGACCTTGAACTTTGCCTTGTAGCTCATGACGTCTTCGCTATCCTGTCGAATTCGGCCATCTCTTCGTCGGTGAGGTACTTCTTCAGCTCGTCACGGTCGAACAGGGTGATGAGGTCGTCGCGCATCGGCGGCTGGACCTTCACCTCCACGTTGATCGTCGAGCCGTCCTCGGTGGAGCAGACGAGCAGCTTGCGGCGCCATTCCGGGTCCATCGCGGGGAAGTCGTCGCGGGTGTGACCGCCGCGGCTCTCCTCGCGCATGAGCGCGGCGCGTGCCACGCACTCCGACACCAGCACCATGTTGCGCAGGTCGATGGCGAGGTGCCAGCCGGGGTTGTAGATGCGCGAGCCGCCCGCGCCGACCATGCGGACGCGCTCCTTCAGCTTCTCGATCACACCGAGGGCCTCGGTGATCTCGTTGGCCTTGCGGATGATGCCGACCAGGTCGTTCATCGTCCGCTGGAGCTCGTGGTGCACCTCGTACGGGTTCTCGCCGCTGCGGCCGAGCGGCGCCAGCGCCTCCTCCTTCGCGGCATCGACCTGCTCGGCGGCGACCTTGGGCCGGGCGGGCAGCGAGTCGACGTACGCGGCCGCGCCCGCGCCCGCGCGGCGGCCGAAGACCAGCAGGTCGGACAGCGAGTTGCCGCCCAGCCGGTTGGAGCCGTGCATGCCGCCGGACACCTCGCCGGCCGCGAACAGGCCGGGCACGCAGGACGAGCCGGTGTCGGCGTCGACCTCGACGCCGCCCATGATGTAGTGGCAGGTCGGGCCCACCTGCATGGGCTCCGCGGTGATGTCGACGTCGGCCAGCTCCTTGAACTGGTGGTGCATCGACGGCAGCCGCCGCTTGATCTCCTCGGCGGGCAGCCGGGTGGAGACGTCGAGGAAGACGCCGCCCTGGGGGGAGCCGCGCCCTGCCTTCACCTCGGCGTTGATGGCCCTGGCGACCTCGTCACGGGGCAGCAGCTCCGGCGGGCGCCGGTTGTTGGCCTGGTCGGTGTACCAGCGGTCAGCCTCTTCCTCCGTGGTCGCGTACTTGTCCTTGAAGACCTCGGGGATGTAGTCGAACATGAAGCGCTTGCCCTCGGAGTTGCGCAGCACGCCGCCGTCGCCGCGGACGGACTCGGTGACGAGGATGCCGCGCACGGAGGGCGGCCAGACCATCCCGGTGGGGTGGAACTGGATGAACTCCATGTTGATGAGCTTCGCGCCGGCGAGCAGGGCCAGCGCGTGGCCGTCGCCGGTGTACTCCCAGGAGTTGGAGGTCACGACGTACGACTTGCCGATGCCGCCGGTGGCGAGGACGACGGCGGGCGCGTCGAAGAGCACGAAGTTGCCGCTCTCGCGCCAGTAGCCGAACGCGCCGGAGATCGCGTCGCCGTCCTTCAGCAGCCGCGTGATCGTGCACTCGGCGAAGACCTTGATGTAGGCCTCGTAGTCGCCGTGCTTTTCGTAGTCCTCCTGCTGGAGCGCGACGACGCGCTGCTGCAGGGTGCGGATGAGCTCCAGGCCGGTACGGTCGCCCACGTGTGCGAGCCGCGGGTACTCGTGACCGCCGAAGTTCCGCTGGCTGATCTTGCCGTCCTTGGTGCGGTCGAACAGCGCGCCCCACGCCTCCAGCTCCCAGACGCGGTCGGGAGCCTCCTTGGCGTGCAGCTCGGCCATCCGCCAGTTGTTGAGGAACTTGCCGCCCCGCATGGTGTCACGGAAGTGCACCATCCAGTTGTCGTCGGGGTTGACGTTGCCCATCGCGGCGGCGGCGCCGCCCTCGGCCATGACCGTGTGCGCCTTGCCGAACAGCGACTTGCAGACGATGGCCGTGCGCTTGCCCTGCTGGCGGGCCTCGATCGCGGCCCGCAGGCCGGCGCCTCCTGCGCCGATGACGACGACGTCGTACTCGTGGCGCTCGATGTTGTGCGTGTTTTCCACTTGAAAGCTGTCCTTACGCGTACGGGAAGGCGATGATGCCCTTGGCCACCAGGCGGACGTACAGGTCGGCACCCATGACCGAGAACATCGAGGCCCACGCGAGCTGCTGGTGCTTGGCGTTGAGCTTGGAGACGAACGTCCACGCCTTGTAGCGCAGCGGGTGGCGGGAGAAGTGGTTGAGCCGGCCCGCCGTGATGTGCCGGCAGGAGTGGCAGGAGATCGTGTAGGCGTTGATCAGCACCGCGTTGAGTATCAGGATCCAGGTGCCCAGGCCGAGCGGCTTGTGCACGAGCGCCAGCACCGCGTCGTAGGCCAGGACGAGGCCGATGACGATGGCCGCGTAGAAGAAGTAGCGGTGGATGTTCTGCAGGATGAGCGGGAAGCGCCGCTCACCGGTGTACTTGCCATGCGGCTCCTGCACCGCGCAGGCGGGCGGCGACAGCCAGAACGAGCGGTAGTAGGACTTGCGGTAGTAGTAGCACGTGAGACGGAACCCGCCGGGCAGGCCCAGGATGAGCAGGCCGGGCGAGAGCGTGTACCAGTCGCCGATCGGCGCCCATCCGAACAGCTGGGCACCTTCCGGGCACGTCGCCGCCGCAAGGCACGGCGAGGCGAACGGGGCGATGTACGGATCGTAGAAGATGCTGTTGTCGATGATCGCCCATACGCCGTAGACGAGGAAGGAGGCGAGCCCGAGGAACGTCACGAGCGGGGCCAGCCACCATCTGTCTGTTCGCAGGGTGCGTACTCTGACTTGCGCACGCTGCCGTCGAACCGGAGCTTCGGGCGTCGTCTGGGTCATCGCGGACCTCTCCACCTCCCGCGGACCCTTCGCGCAGGGGGTCCGTGGTGTCGTTTCGCTGGGCGCGCTCACACGGCGGGATCCGCTCGGGCGCGCGTTGGTGGGGGATACGTTACGACGACAGGATCGTTTTTTGTGAGCGAGGTCACTCACTTTTTCGATGACTTGCTGTGATTCCCGTCACGTACCCGTGTCAGAGGCGCTGCCCCTGCGCCGGCAACTTAACCACCGTCACGAAAAAATCATCGATTTGCCGGACAACACGGATAAACTGCTCGAAATCTACTGGTTTTGTGACATAAGCATTGGCGTGGAGGCGGTAGCTCCGGAGAATGTCCTCCTCCGCCTCTGAGGTGGTCAGCACCACCACCGGGATCGTCCGCAGCACGGCGTCCGCCTTGACCTCACGCAGCACCTCCGTCCCGCTCATGCGCGGCAGGTTGAGGTCGAGCAGGATCAGGTCGGGGCGCGGCGCGTCCGCGTAGGCGCCCTCCCGCCGCAGGAACGCCATCGCCTGCTCGCCGTCGTTGACCACGCTGAGCCGGTTGCGCACCTTGTTGAGGTCGAACGCCTCCTTGGTCAGCAGGATGTCACCGGGGTCGTCCTCCACCAGGAGCACCTCGATGGGCCGCCATTCGTTCATCACGTGTCTCCCGCGGCGGGCAGCGTCCAGCGGAACGTGGCGCCGTGGCCGCCGGGCCCGGTCGCGTCGCCGTCGAGCCAGAGCCGCCCGCCGTGATACTCGACGATCTTCCGGCACAGCGCCAGCCCGATGCCGGTGCCGGGGTAGACGTCGCGGGCGTGCAGCCGCTGGAAGATGAGGAAGATGCGGTCGGCGTACTTGGGCTCGACCCCGATGCCGTTGTCGGAGCAGCGAAACTCCCACATGCCGCCGTCGCGCCTGACCCCGATGTGGACGCGCGGCGGCTCCTCGGAGCGGAACTTCACGGCGTTCTCGATGAGGTTCTGGAAGAGCTGGGTGAGCTGCGTCTGGTTCCCCAGGACCGTGGGCAGCTCGTCACGGGTGATCGTGGCCCCCGACTCCTCGATCGCGGCCGACAGGTTGTCCAGCGCCCGGTCCAGCGCCGCGCCCGACTCGGTCGGCGTGCGCCCGCCGGTGACCCTGCCCACCCGGGAGAAGTCCAGCAGGTCGTTGATGAGCGCCTGCATCCGCTTGGCGCCGTCCACGGCGAAGTGGATGTACTGCCTGGCCCGGTCGTCGAGCCGGTCGGCGTAACGCTGCTCCAGCATCTGGGTGAAGCTCGCCACCTTGCGCAGCGGTTCTTGGAGGTCGTGGCTGGCCACGTACGCGAACTGCTCGAGCTCGCCGTTGGACCGGCGCAGCTCCTCGGCCTGGTCCTGGGCCGTCCGCCAGCCCGACAGGATGCGGCCGCGCATGGAGTCGATGTGGCTGGACAGCTCGGCCAGCTCGGCGGGGCGGTCCACGTGCAGGTCGCGGTCGAAGTCGCCGGCGGCCACCGCGCGCACCTGGTCGGTGAGCTGATCGATGGGCTTGAGCACCGCGTACCTGACGACCAGCGCGAGGCCCGCGGCGCAGACCAGCAGCAGCACGAACACCACGATCAGCGCCACGATCAGCCGGTCTACCTGGTCGGCCACCTCGCGGCGCGGGTTCAGCTCGGCCGTGCGCGCGGCCATCGTCATCACCGTCGCCACCCCGGCGGCGAACGTCAGCCCGGCCAGCGCCCCGAACAGCAGGAACCAGCGGGCGACCGGCACCCGGCCGAGCCCGATCGGCTCCTTGGGGGAGGAAGCGGGTGGATGCTCACGTCTTCTTCCTCCTCAGCATGACCACGGCCAGGTCGTCGGTGAGGGTGCCGACCTGGCCGATCAAAGCGTCGAGGTCGGCGATGCCGTGCGCGCGTACCAGGCCGACCAGGCCCTCCACGCCGAGCATCCGGCCCTGCTCGTGCGCCGACGCCTCGATCAGGCCGTCGGTGTAGAGCATCATCGACCACTCCTCGCCCAGCGGCACGTCGATGACCGACCACGCGGCGTCGGGGAAGATGCCGAGCGGCGGCCCGGACGGCGTGCCGTCCACCACCTCGACCGTGCCCTCCCGCACCAGCACGGGCGGCGGGTGGCCGACCACGCGCATGGTGGCCTGGCGCAGATCGGGCGAGATCGTGGCCATGCACAGGGTGGTGAAGATCTCGGGCGCCTGGCGCTCGGCCCGCAGCAGCGCGTCCAGCGTGCGCAGCAGCGTGTCGCCGGTCTGCCCGGACAGCACCAGCGTGCGCCAGGCGATGCGCAGCGCCACGCCGAGCGCGGCCTCGTCGGGGCCGTGCCCGCACACGTCGCCGATCACCACGTGCACCGAGCCGTCGGGGGTCTGCACGGTGTCGAAGAAGTCGCCGGCCAGCGTGCCGCCGCTGCCGGGCAGATAGCGGGTGACGTGCTCGATCTCCCGCGTACGCAGCAGCGGATCGGGCAGCAGCGCGCCCTCCAGCCGCGCGTTCTCCTTGGCGGTCAGCTCCGCCTGGACGAGCTTGAGCTGCGCCACGTCGGCGCGCTTGCGCTCCATCGCGTACCGGATGGACCTGGCCAGCAGCCTCGCGTCCACGTCGCCCTTGACCAGGTAGTCCTGCGCGCCGGACTGCACGGCCGCGACGCCCACGTGGACGTCCCTGAGCCCGGTCAGCACCAGCACGGCGGTGAACGGCGCGAGCGCGATGACCTCCTCCAGCGCCTCCAGCCTGCTGGCGTCGGGCAGCGACAGGTCCACCAGCACGCACTGGATCTCGGGGGTCAGCTTCTGCCGCGCCTCGCTCAGGCTGCGCGCGCGGAAGATGCGGGGCGGCGCCGCCGCCTCCTTCAGCAGCTCTTCGACCAGGAAGGCGTCACCGTCGTCATCCTCGATGAGGAGCAACGTCAGCGTTTCGGAGAGATTGGCCGTCAAAACACCTCTTCGGGGAGTGCGGCGCCCAGGCGGTGCCCTTGGTGCTCATTCTGCGATGAGCTCGACCCCCTGCGGAAGCGTGCCGTCCCGGCCGGCCTCCACCACGTACGACAGCAGCGTCTGCCGGAACGCCTGCGCGGCGCTGGTCGGCTCCACGTCCTTGCGGTGCGCCAGCGCGATCGTCCTGCTCAGCCCCGGCGGCGCGAGCGGCGTGCCGCGCAGCCCCGGACGGCCGTCGAGCACCATCGACGGCACCACCGCCACGCCCAGCCCGGCCTCGACGAAGCGCAGCACCGCGTCCATCTCGCCGCCCTGCACCGCGAGCTGCGGCTCGAACCCGGCCTGCCGGCAGGCCGCGAGCGTCGCCTCGCGCAGGTCGTAACCGCGCCTGAACATCACCATCTGCCGGTTCCGCAGGTCTTCGATGTGCAGGTAGGGGCCCTTGAGCCGCTCGTGCACGGGCGCGACGACGACGAGGTTCTCACGCAGGATCTCCTCGGTGACCAGCGAGGGGTCGTCGCTCTGCAGCGGCATGATGATCAGCGACAGGTCGAGCTGCCCCCTGGCCAGCGCCTTGACCAGGTCACGTGAGCCGCCCTCCTCGACCAGCAGCTCGATGCCGGGGTACGAGCGGTGGAAGCGGGCGAGCGCGTCGGCCACCAGCCCGGCGCACAGCGAGGGCGTGGCGCCCAGGCGTACCCGGCCCCTGCGCAGCCCGGCGAGCTGGGCCACCTCCTGCCTGGCGGTGTCGGCGTCGGCCAGGATGCGGCGCGCCAGCGGCAGCAGCGCCTCACCCGCCGCCGTCAGCGTGACGTTGCCCCGGGCGCGGGAGAACAGCCGGGCCCCGAGATCCTCCTCCAGCGCCTTGATCTGCTTGCTCAGCGAGGGCTGCGCGACCCGCATGCGCTCGGCCGCCTGGGTGAAGTGCCGGGTCTCCGCGACCGCCACAAAGTACGCGAGCTGCTGGAACTGCATGTGATTTTCCTCGCATCCGCGCGTGACGGGAACTCCGAGAAAGCCTCATCTACCCGCATCATAGCCCTGAGCTATCGAAACCAGGTCCACGATGACTTGGACGGATCATTGCTGGATACCTAGCTTTTGGGATGTGACTGCCACGATAGAGCGCGGCTCCGCCACCGCGCCTGTTTCAGCCCCCAAGAAAACCCCGGCGGGCAAGAGGCCCGGCGGGTTCTTCAGTTCGTCCAACGGCAAGAAAGTCGTCATGGCCGTCACGGGCGCCGTGATGGTGCTCTTTCTCGTCGGCCATATGCTCGGCAACCTGAAGATCTTCTTCGGCCGTGAGTCCTTCAACGAGTACGCCCACGCGCTGCGCACGCTGCTCGAGCCCCTCGCGCCCTACCGCACGCTGCTGACCATCGTCGAGATCGTCCTCGTCGCCTCGGTCGCGCTGCACATGTGGGCCGCGATCTCGCTCTCCCGCCGCGCGGGCAAGGCCAGGCCGGTCAAGTACGTGACCAAGAAGTCCCAGGCGAGCGGCTACACCACGCACATCATGCGCTGGGGTGGCGTGACGATCGTGCTCTTCGTGATCTGGCACCTGCTCGACCTGACCTTCGGCGTCGTCAACCCCAAGGGCTTCGACTCCGAGCCCGCCGACCGGATGATCGCCGGCTTCGACGCCTCCCGGTGGTGGGTGACCCTGATCTACCTCGTCGCGGTCGTCATGGTCGGCCTGCACCTGCGTCACGGCATCTGGAGCGCCTTCCAGACGCTCGGCTGGGCCAACCGCAACCGCTACCGCGTCCTGCGCGCGACCGCCGGCGTCGTCTCGGCCCTGCTGGTCCTCGGCTTCGTGGCCCCGCCCCTCGCGATCACGTTCGGAGTAGTCAAGTGAAGTACACCGAAGGCCCCGAGATCCGGGACACCAAGGCTCCCTCCGGGCCCATCGAGGAGCGCTGGGAGAAGCGCAAGTTCAGCGCCCGCCTGGTGAACCCGGCCAACAAGCGCAAGCTCAACGTGATCGTCGTCGGCACCGGCCTGGCGGGCGGCTCCGCCGCCGCCACCCTCGGCGAGCTGGGCTACAACGTCAAGTCCTTCTGCTACCAGGACTCGCCGCGCCGCGCCCACTCCATCGCCGCCCAGGGCGGCATCAACGCCGCCAAGAACTACCGCGGTGACGGCGACTCGATTTACCGGCTCTTCTACGACACCGTCAAGGGCGGCGACTTCCGCTCCCGCGAGTCGAACGTCTACCGCCTCGCCCAGGTCTCGGTGAACATCATCGACCAGGCCGTGGCGCAGGGCGTGCCGTTCGCCCGCGAGTACGGCGGCCTGCTCGACACCCGCTCCTTCGGCGGCGCCCAGGTCTCCCGCACCTTCTACGCCCGCGGCCAGACGGGCCAGCAGCTCCTGCTGGGCGCGTACCAGGCGCTCGAGCGGCAGATCGCGGCCGGGACCGTCACCATGTACGCCCGCCACGAGATGCTCGACCTGATCGTCTCCGACGGCCGGGCGCGCGGCATCATCGTGCGCGACATGGTCACCGGCGAGATCGAGCGGCACTTCGCCGACGCCGTCGTGCTCGCCACCGGCGGCTACGGCAACGTCTTCTACCTGTCGACGAACGCCAAGGGCTGCAACACCACCGCCATCTGGCGGGCCCACGAGCGCGGCGCGTACTTCGCCAACCCCTGCTTCACGCAGATCCACCCGACCTGCATCCCGGTGTCGGGCGAGTACCAGTCGAAGCTCACCCTCATGTCGGAGTCGC
Source organism: Nonomuraea fastidiosa (assembly GCF_042751225.1). Classification (NCBI taxonomy): domain Bacteria; kingdom Bacillati; phylum Actinomycetota; class Actinomycetes; order Streptosporangiales; family Streptosporangiaceae; genus Nonomuraea; species Nonomuraea fastidiosa. The sequence continues at coordinate 1,975,708 of NZ_CP170570.1, read as the reverse complement.
TGCGCAACGACGGCCGCGTCTGGGTGCCGAAGCGCAAGAACGACACCCGCGCCCCCGGCGACATCCCGGAGGAGGAGCGCGACTACTACCTGGAGCGCATCTACCCCGCCTTCGGCAACCTGGTGCCGCGTGACATCGCCTCCCGCGCCGCCAAGAACGTCTGCGACGAAGGCCGCGGCGTCGGCCCCGGCGGGCTCGGCGTCTACCTCGACTTCCGCGACGCCATCAACCGGCTCGGCCGCGAAGCCGTCGAGAAGAAGTACGGCAACCTCTTCGAGATGTACGAGCGCATCACCGGCGAGAACCCGTACGACGTGCCGATGCGCATCTACCCCGCCGTCCACTACACGATGGGCGGCCTGTGGGTGGACTACGACCTGCAGTCCACCATCCCCGGCCTGTTCGTCATCGGCGAGGCCAACTTCTCCGACCACGGCGCCAACCGTCTCGGCGCGTCCGCCCTCATGCAGGGCCTCGCCGACGGCTACTTCGTGCTGCCGACCACCATCGGCGACTACCTCGCCGACGGCCCGTTCGGCGACGTGGACGAGGAGGCCGTGGCCGAGGCCGAGATCCGCGTCCGCAGCAAGATCGACCGGCTCATGTCCGTGAACGGCACCAGGACGCCCGACTCCTTCCACCGCGAGCTCGGCAAGCTCATGTGGGACTACTGCGGCATGGAGCGCACCGAGGAGTCGCTGCGCAAGGCCCTCGAGCGCATCCCCGAGCTGCGCGAGGAGTTCTGGAACAACGTCAAGGTGACCGGCACCGCCGAAGAGCTCAACCAGGTGCTGGAGAAGGCCGGCCGGGTGGCCGACTTCTTCGACCTGGCCGAGCTCATGTGCCTGGACGCCCTCGTCCGCACCGAGTCCTGCGGCGGCCACTTCCGCGCCGAATCCCAGACCGACGACGGCGAGGCGCTGCGCGACGACGAGAACTTCGCGCACGTGTCCGCCTGGGAGTACACCCCCGACGGGCCGGTCCTGCACAAGGAACCGCTCGAGTACGAGTACGTCAAGATGACCCAGCGGAGCTACAAGTGAACCTGACCCTACACGTCTGGCGTCAGAAGGGCCCTTCGGACGAGGGTCGCATGGTGACGTACAAGGTTGAGGACGTCTCCCCGGACATGTCGTTCCTGGAGATGCTGGACGTGCTCAACGAGCGCCTCATCCTCGAAGGCGACGACCCGATCGCCTTCGACCACGACTGCCGCGAGGGCATCTGCGGCATGTGCGGCATGGTCATCAACGGCGTACCCCACGGCGAGCAGCGCGCCACCACGACGTGCCAGCTCCACATGCGCCACTTCGAGGACGGCGCCGAGATCACCATCGAGCCGTGGCGCGCCGCGCCGTTCCCGGTCGTCAAGGACCTGGTGGTGGACCGCAGCGCGTTCGACCGCATCATCCAGGCGGGCGGCTTCGTCTCCGTACCGGCCGGGTCGGCGCCCGACGCCCACAGCATCCCGGTCCGCAAGGAGGACGCCGACGCCGCCTTCGACGCGGCCACCTGCATCGGCTGCGGCGCCTGCGTGGCGGCCTGCCCCAACGGCTCGGCCTCCCTCTTCGTCGCCGCCAAGATCACCCACCTCGGCCTGCTTCCGCAGGGCCAGCCCGAGCGCCTGTCCCGCGCCAAGGCCATGGTGGATCAGATGGACGCCGAGGGCTTCGGCGGCTGCACGAACACCGGCGAGTGCACCGCCGTCTGCCCGAAGGGGATCCCGCTGGACGCGATCGCGCGGATGAACAGCGACTACCTGAAGGCGAACTCCAAGTAGCCCTTTTCGCGTAAGGGGTGGGTGGGCCTGGCTCCACCCACCCCTTGCCCTTTTTCCGTGGTCGCCTGGCTGATTCCCGCCCTTGGTCCAAAGGGCTTCGCTTTGGGGGCGCTTAGCGCCGGGTGGGCAAAGGCTGTTTTGTTCTGTGGCGCCTGTCGGCGCACGCCTTCGGCTGGTGGTTCATCCCACCCCGTTGCCCGCCGATGCGGTGGGCCTGCGATGCCCACCCCGGACCGCGGGAGCGTCCCTTCGGAGGTGACCGGGGGAGTCCCTGCGGGTGTGGGCTGGGGGTGTTTCTGTGGGTAGTTGACCGAGGGAGTCCTTTGGGGGTTGGCCGGGCCGGGACGCTGGATGTCGGCTGAGGTGTCTTTGAGTGGTTGACCGCGGTGGGCCTTAGGGCTTCGGCCTGGGCCACGATCGCCGTGTCCGCCTTCGAGGACTATCGGCCGGAGCGGCCGTTCGGGCTGCTGCTCAGCGCGCAGGTCTGGCACTGGATCGATCCGGAGATCCGTTGGGAGCGGGCGGTCGCGGCGCTCGCTCCGGGCGGGGTGCTGGCTCTGTTCTGGAACGCGACCACCTCAAGGATCCCGAGCAGGCGGCCGAGGTGCTTGCCGCGCATCGCCGGTATGCCCCGCACATCACCCCTAAGACCGAGCCTGCCGACGACGGCTTGTTCTCCAGATCGTGGTGGTACACCGACCTGGAGAAGCTGCCTGAGTTCGGGGACCTGTCGACGCGTTTCTACCGGTCGGAGCGGACGCTCTCAGGGGCCGACTACGTCGCGTACCTGTCCACGCAGTCGGCCTATCGGATGCTCGACGACGCCACCCGCGCGGATCTCTTCGCTGCGCTCGAGGAGGCGGTCGGCGAGCAGGTGACGATGGGTGTCGACACCGCCCTGTACCTGGCCCGCCGCACGCGCTTCACCGGCTGAGTGTCCTCCCGGTCCGGGGCGCCGGCGGCCGATCCGGCTGTCATGGAGACAGCCGCCGGTCTGCTCACCTCCCGCTCCGCCTGCGTCCGTTCGGTCGTCGTCTCGTCCGTCGGCCGTCCGGGACCTCCATCGCCTGGTCACGCTGCTGGACCGCGAGCCGTGCGTGATGGGAGCCGACAGCTGGTCGAGGTCGAGCGATCGTCAGGGGCATGCGGCCAACCGGAGCCTCGGCCCCGAACCCCGATAGTCACGAGCAGTAGATGGCAGGGCTAGCAATGATTGTTATACCTATTATAGTTGCAGCCATCATTCTCAGCGTCAATAAGGGGCCATCATGGACAAGCCGGCGCGGTTGTTCGGGCGGGACGAGGAGTGGGCGGCGCTCGCCGACTTCGTCGAGGCGCCCACCGAGGGCGCGACGCTTGGCCTGGTCTACGGGCGGCGCCGCCAGGGCAAGACGCTCATGCTCGAACTCCTCGCCCAGGCCACGGGCGGTCTGCTGTTCGCGGCGACCCAGCAGAGCGAGACGCAGAACCTCGCCGATCTGGGCGCAGCCTACGCCGCCCATCGCGGGTTGCGGCAGCCGGTGTCGTTCCGCGACTGGCGGGAAGGGCTCGACGAGCTGCTGCGCCTCGGCGATGAGCGCGCCGTGCCCGTGATCATCGATGAGTTCCCGTATCTCATCGCCGCCACCCCGGCGCTGCCGTCGTATCTACAGCAGGCGCTCAGCCCCACGGGGCACGCCAAGGAGCGGACCCGCACGCGTCTGATCCTGTGCGGCAGCGCGCTCACCACGATGGCCGAGCTGCTGGGCGGGGGAGCACCGCTGCGCGGGCGGGCGGTGCTCGAACTGGTGGTGCGGCCCTTCGGGTTCAGGGACGCGGGTGCGTTCTGGGGGCTGACGGAGGATCCCGAGCTGGCCTTCCGGGTCCATGCGCTGGTCGGCGGCACTCCCGCGTACCGGGAGATGTGCGGTGGCTCGGGCCCGGACGGAGTCGACGCCTTCGACGGCTGGGTGCAGCGCCGGTTGCTGAACCCGGCGTCGGCGATGTTCCGCGAGGGCGGGCTGCTGCTGCGGGAGGAGCCGTCGATAGCCGACCCCACCTCGTACGCCGCCGTCCTGGCCGCCATCAGTGCGGGCAACCACCGCCGCACGGAGATCGCCGCCGCCTTGGGACGGCCCGTCAGCGCGCTGGGCCACCTGCTCTCCGGCCTGCGCGGCATCGGGCTGGTCGAGCAGGTGGAGGACGCCCTGCGGCAGAAGCGCAGCGTCTTCAAGATCGCCGAGCCGATCGTCCGGCTGCACCAGCTGGTCACGCAGCGGCGGGAGCCCGAGCTGGTCGCCGGCAAGGCGGAGCAGGTCTGGCGGTCGAGCGCCGACACCGTGGCGTCCAAGATCTACGGCCCGCACTTCGAGGATCTCGCCCGCGAGTGGTGCTTCCTGCACGCCTCGGCCGACACGCTGGGCGGATTCGCGAGCGCCGTGCGGCCCAGCGAGGTGAGCTGCCGGGCGCACCGGTGCGGGCACGAGCTCGATCTCGTGGTCACCGAGACGAACGCGTCCGAGGCCGACCGCATCATCGCCATCGGCGAGGCCAAGGGCACGCTGACTCCGATGGACGTTCCGCAGCTGCAGCGGCTTGAGCATCTGCGCGCGCTGCTGCCCGACGCCCAGGTGGACGCGCCGCCGAAATTGCTGCTGTTCGCCAGGGCAGGGTTCACGGGCGAGCTGGTGGAGGCGGCGCGGGGGCGGCGGGACGTGGAGCTGGTGGATCTGCGGCGGCTCTACTCAGGCGACTGAAGGCCCGGGTTTCTCCCGGTGCGCCGGTAACGATGAGGCGGTTCGGACCACTTCCCAGTGTCAGGAAGAACGGTGATCCGAACGAAGGGGCTGGGCGGTGGCGCCCTTAGCGGGGCGAGGTCAGGAGACGTCCCAGGCGCGGGCGAACGCGTCGACGGCCGCCTGCGCCATGGCGTCCAGCTCCGCCTCCGGCAGCGTCCGGGTGCCGAGCTGGGTGCGGGCCTCAAGAGGGCCGAGCAGCAGCGCGAGGAACTGTTCGGCGGCGAGGTCGGGGTCGCCGGCGCGGAGGCGGCCGGCGAGGGTGAGCCTGGCCAGCCGGTCGGCGAGCGCCCGGGTGAGCCGGTCGGGCCCGCTGTCCTTGACGATGTCGAGGATGTCGGGGAAGTGGGTGACCTCGGAGTAGAGCAGCCGCCGCAGCGCGCATGAGCGCCCGTCGGTGTGCAGCCGGAGCAGGCGGCCGGCCGCCTGCTGCAGGGCGGCGCGCAGGTCGTCGCCGGGGTCGGCGAGCGGTTCGAGCGCGGCGATGCGCTCGTCGAGCACGGCCCGCGCGGCGGCCTCCAGGGAGTGCCGGAACAGCGTGGCCTTGTCGGTCATGTGGTTGTAGACCGTCGGCTTGGCCACCCCGGCCTCGCGGGCGATGGCCTGCACGCACGCCTGCGCGTAGCCCTCACGGGCGAAGACGGTGAACGCGCCTTCCAGGATCGCCTGGCGCTTGTCGATCCGGCCGCGAGTGGTGCTCATGCCCTCGATTGTACTCAAGAGTTCAGATCGGTGAACGAGAGGGTTGTGTTCAGACGGATGAGGTCATTACGTTGAACCCATGAGTTCAAATGAAGACGGCCGGATGGACGGGCGGTTGCTCGCCACCATCGCCGTGGTGCTGCTCGGCGGCATGCTGGGCATCCTCAACAGCACGATGGCCGCCGTCGCCACCGAGAGCCTGGCCTCGATCTTCACGACCTCGCTGAGCACGGTCGGCTGGGCGTCCACCGGGTTCCTGCTCGCGGTGACGGCCACCATCCCGTTCACCACCTGGGCCGTCGACCGGTACGGCGGCAAACGGCTGTGGCTCGCCGGGCTCGGCGTGTTCATCGCCGCATCGCTGGCCGCCGGGCTGGCGCGGGACGTGGGCAGCCTGATCGCGTTCCGGGTGGTGCAGGGCTTCGGCGCGGGCCTGCTCGACCCGCTCGTGCTGATCCTGCTCGCCAGGGCGGCGGGACCGCGCAGGGCCGGGCGCGTGATGGGCCTCATGGGCGTGGTGCTGTCACTCGGACCCGTACTCGGGCCGATCGCCGGCGGGGCGATACTCGGATCGCTGTCGTGGCGGGCGATGTTCCTGCTCAGCGTGGCCGTCGGAGCCGTCGCGCTGGTGCTCGCCGTGCGCGTGATCCCACCCGACCCGCAGGAGGGCACGGATCCCGCGCGGCTCGACGTGCTGGGCCTCGCGCTGCTCGGCCCCGGGTTCGCGGCCGTCGTGCTGGGGCTGTCGCAGACGGCGGAGCAGGGCGGGTTCGGGGCCTGGCAGGTGCTGTTGCCGCTGGTCGCGGGGGCCGCGCTGCTCGTCGCGTACGGCGGGCACGCCCGGCGCGGCGAGCGCCCGCTCATCGACCTGGGGTTGTTCCGCAGCCGCGGCTTCACCGCCAGCGTCACGATCATGGGGCTCGGCGGCATGGGCCTGTACGCCGGTCTCTTCGCGCTGCCCCTGTACTACCAGCAGGCGCACGGGCACGGCGTGCTCGCGGCCGGGCTGCTCATGGCGCCGCTCGGGCTCGGCGGCTCCATCGCCATGCCGCTGGCCGGCCGGTTGTCGGACCGGCTGGGCGCGCGCGGCCTGGCCACGGGAGGCGCGGTCGTGGCGCTGCTCAGCGCGTACGGGCTGACGCTGATCGGACCTGGCACGCCCGAGGTGTGGCCCGCGCTGGCGGCGCTCGCGTTCGGCCTGGGCAGCGGCTGCTTCAGCGCGCCCACCATGGGCTCGCTCTACCGGACGCTCCCCGGGCCGATGGTGGCCCAGGGCAGCTCCGTGCTGTACATGCTCAACCAGCTCGGCGCCGCCCTGGGGGTCGCCGTCGTCACGCTCGTCGTCCAGACCGCGGCCGGGACCATGAGCGGGCTGCGCGGCGTGTTCTGGATCTCGTTCGCCACCGTCGCCATCGTCCTGGCGCTCATCCCGCTGCTGCCCGGCCGGGCGGCGGCTCAGGCGCCTGCTCAGGCGGAGGCCGGACGCTCCCGGATGAAACCCCACAAGAAGGGGATCAGGTAGTCCGGCGGCCCGCCCAGGAACGCGGTGAGGTCGTCCTCGGTGACCTCCAGCCTCATGGCGCGCCCCGGCCGTCCGGGGTCCCAGCCCTGCTCCAGCGCCCGCCTGATGGAGGCGGCCACCAGAGCGGGCGTGACCGGGATCGTGCGCCGGCCCAGCCAGTTGTCCGGCCGGGCGCACGGCAGCGACACCACCAGGAGGTTGCCCGGCGCCTCCGTCCGTTCGACGGAGAACGTCAGCGGCGTCCAGGCGTTGCCCTGGCAGGAGGACGGCTTGCGGCGCACCCGCCAGCGGTAGTCACCGCCGTCGACGGTGATGCGCCGCGAGCCCTTCTTCGGCATCGCCACCGGCTCACCCCTTGTAGTTGAAGATCTGGCGCAGCGTGTGCTGCACCTCGACCAGGTCCTGCTGGTCGGCCATGACCTGGTCGATCGGCTTGTACGCGTCCGGGTGCTCGTCCACCAGGGCCGCCGCCCGGTCGGCGTTCCAGGTGCGGCCGCTCATGGCCTCGGTCAGCGACTTCACCGACAGCTCACGCTTGGCCTTCGTCCGCGACATGCGGCGTCCCGCGCCGTGGGAGCACGAGTTGTAGGAGTCGGGGTTGCCGCGCCCGCGCACGATGTACGAGCGGGTGCCCATCGACCCCGGGATCACGCCCTCGTCACCGCGGTCGGCCTTGATGGCGCCCTTGCGGGTGATCCACAACGACTTGCCGAAGTGGGTCTCCTGCTGGGTGAAGTTGTGGTGGCAGTTGATCGTCCTGACCCGCTGCCCCTTGCCGACGACCTTGAACAGCGCGTCGATCAGCACCCGGTCCATCCGTGCGCGCGAGGCCATCGCGTAGCGCTGCGCCCACAGCATGTCCTCGATGTACGCGGTGAACTCCGGCGTGCTCTGCACCAGGTAGGCCAGGTCGGGGTCTTCGAGCCCGACCTGCTGCTTCTTCATCAGCTTCTTGGCGTTCGTGATGTGGTACTGGGCGAGCTGGTTGCCGATGCCGCGCGAACCCGAGTGCAGCACCGTCCAGACCCGGTCGCGCTCGTCGAGGCAGACCTCGACGAAGTGGTTGCCGGAGCCGAGGGTGCCGAACTGGTCGGCGACCTTCTTGGTCTGCTTCGGGCTGAGGTCGGTGTGGGGCAGGCCGAGGTCGCTCAGCGTACGGTCGATGCCGGGATCGTCGTGACCCTTGCCGACGCCGGCCGGGATGCGCCGCTCGACCAGCGGCATCAGCGCGGCGAGCGAGTCGGGCAGGTCGGCGGCCGTGAGCGTGGTCTCGGTCGCCACCATGCCGCAGCCGATGTCCACGCCGACGGCGGCGGGGATGATCGCGTTCTCGGTCGGGATCACCGAGCCGACCGTCGCACCGATGCCGACGTGAGCGTCCGGCATGAGAGCGACGTGACCGGCGACGAACGGCAGGCGGGCAGTGCGTGCGGCCTGCATGATCGCGCCTTCGTCGATCTCGCTGGCCCACGACAGCAGATTGGGTGCGGGCTGGTTCGGCATGAAAGGGATCTCCTCACTGAGTCGTGATCAGTGTGTCGTGACCAGAGAGGATTTCCCACCTATTTTACGGTTCGGGGGGTTGCGCGCCCGGGGGCGATCGCCGTACGGGCGCGCCGAAACGCCAGGTCAGGCTGTTGGTGGGGCGCCGCCCGCATGGGTGGCCGGCGGCCCCAGCGAAGCAAGCCCCCGTTGGGCGGTCCCGGCGAGGCAGGCTCCCGCTCGGCGGTTTCAGCGCCAGGCCCCTGCGGCGGCGGCCTCCCGCGCGTACCACTCGAAGGACTTCGGCGGGCGTCCCGTCACCTGCTCGACCGCGTCGGAGGCCGGCTGATCGCCGAGCGCGCGCAGCGCGGCGAACGCCTTCGCCGCCTCGATCGCCTCCTCCGCGAACTCGTTGACCGCGATGTAGTCCTCCTCGCCGCCCCGGTAGCGCACCTCACGGCCGATCGCGCGGCCGATGATCTCCGTGGCCTCGCCGAACGACAGCGCGCGCGGGCCGGTGATCTCGTACGAGCGGCCGGCGTGACCGTCCTGCGTCAGCGCCGCCGCGGCCATCGCCGCGATGTCGCCCGCGTCCACGAACGCCTGCCGCACCTCGCCGAGCGGCAGCACCAGCTCGCCCGCCATCACCGCGGGCCGCAGGAAACCCTCGTCGAAGTTCTGGTCGAACCAGCTCGGTCGCAAGATCGTCCACGCCGCGCCGCAGCCGCGCACGGTGCGCTCGGCGGCCAGCAGGCGCTCGTCACGCATCGCCTCGATGGCGCCGCTGGACAGCAGCACCACCCGCTCGACGCCGCGGCTCACGGCCAGCGACACGAACTCGGAGTCGATCGGGACGCCGTCGGGCGCCATGAGGTAGACGGCCGACGCGCCGGTGACGGCAGGCTCCCAAGTGGCGGGGTCGGACCAGTCGAACCTGGTCTCGCCGCTCCTGGACGCGGCCCGCACGGTGTGCCCGCCGGCCCGCAGGATCTCCGCAACGCGGCGGCCGGTGGAGCCGGTGGCGCCGAGGACAAGGATCACGCTTTCCGTCATGCCCGCACCTAAGCAAAGGCCACCGACAAAACCGCACAACCTGTGGCCTGGGCGGGGGTACTCCGTCCAGGCGGCGGTGGCGCGCGGCCGTGGGGTCACTCGTTCCAGGCGGTGGTGGCGTCGAGGCGTTCGCGCCACAGCTTCTCGCCCTCGCCGCCCGGCTCCCATCGGGCGCAGAAGTCGAGCAGGGCCTGGCAGCGGTCGATCATGGCGGCGTGGCGCTCGGGCCAGGCGGGGGCCGGTTCGCCGTACGCGGCGAAGAAGCGGGGCAGCAGCGGCACGTGATCGGGGTGGTGGCTGCGGACGATCCACTCCACCCAGGCGATGTCCTCGACCGGCCGCCCCGGGTGCGCCCACTCCCAGTCGAGTATCGCGGCCGTCTCGTACGTGGCCGGGTCGAACAGCATGTTCTGGGGCCCGTAGTCGCCGTGGACGATGCCCAGCCGGTGGATGCGGGCCAGCATCCGCCCGCACTCGGTGAACACCTCCTCGGCCCGCCCCTCGTCGAGGAGGTCCTGGCCGTGCAGGCCGTCGACGTAGCGGGTGGTCAGGCTGGTGGCGGTGACCTGGTGGACGCGGGGGACGGGCAGGCGGCCGCACAGGCGGCGCAGGTAGCGGCTCTCGGTGGTCAGCCTGAAGGCCGCCTCGGGACCCTGGTAGCACTTCACGACCAGGGCGCCGTCGCCGAACGTGCTGTTGGTGTACCCGTGCTTCACAAGGGTCGATTCTCGCCTACCCGTACCCCTGCCGGGCGCTCCGGCGCGCGATCCGGGCGGCCTCGATACACGATGTAAGAACGGAACAAATCGCCCAATAAGCCGGAAATCTCACGTGCTGCGGGGCTGGACGGGAAGAGCGCGGTGAAAGGCGTTCCGGGCGGGATGAGCACCATGTAAAGATCGCCGGGAGGACCCCTGCGAGGCTGTCCGTGTAACTGGATGAAAACGGTTTGCCGGTCCACGTGACGTCTTGTCAAGGTGGTCGGGCTATGCGCTCCCTTCCTGAGGCCGATCCCGGCGTGCCCGACATCCGCAGCCCGCTGCGCTACCTGTGGTGGAACGCCGGCCGCCAGGCGCCCTCCCTGCTCCTCGGCATCGGCTTCGGAGTCCTGTGGTGGGGGGTGCAGGCCCTCATGCCTGCCGTACTCGGGCAGGGCATCCAGGCCGTCACCGCCAAGGACACCTCGGCGCTGATCATGTGGTCGGCCGTGCTGTCCGGGCTGGGTCTCGTCCAGGCGTTCAGCGGGATCATGCGGCACCGCATGGCCGTCTACAACTGGCTCGCCGCCGCGTACCGCACCGTCCAGCTCACTTCCCGGCAGGCCGCCAGGCTCGGCGCCACGCTGCCCAAACGCCTGTCCACCGGCGAGGTCGTCAGCGTCGGAAACTCCGACATCGCCCACATCGGCGGCAGCATCGACATCCTGCTGCGCGGCAGCGGCGCGGTCGTCGCCATCGTCACCGTCACGGTCATCCTCCTGTCCACCTCGCTGCCGCTCGGCCTGCTCGTGCTGTTCGGGGTGCCGGTCATGGCTCTCGCCGTCTGGCCCCTGCTCCGCCCCTTGCACCTGCGCCAGCGCCGCCAGCGCGAGCTGACCGGCGAGCTGTCCACCCGCGCCGCCGACATCGTCGCCGGGCTGCGGGTGCTGCGCGGCGTCGGGGGCGAGCAGGTCTTCGCGCAGCGTTACCGCGAGGAGTCCCAGGAGGTGCGGCTGGCGGGCGTCCACGTGGCGCGTGTTGAGTCCGTACTCGAAGGCGCCCAGATCGTGCTGCCAGGACTGCTCATCGCCGTCGTCACCGGCATCGGCGCGAACGTCGCCGTCGCCGGCGACATCCCCACCGGGCAGCTCGTCTCCTTCTACCTGTACGCGGTCTTCCTCATCGGCCCTCTGCGCACCCTCACCGAGGCCGCCGACAAGCTCACCAAGGGCCACGTCGCCGCCGGCCGGGTGATCCGCATCCTGTCGATCCGCCCCGAGGTCACCGGCGGCAACGGCAGCAGCCCGGGCGGCGTACTGCGCGACTCTTACAGCGGAGTCACCCTCCAGCCGGGCTCGTTCACCGCCCTCGCCGCCGCCACCCCCGACGAAGCCGCCGCCATCGCCGACCGGCTCGGCCGCTACACCGAGGGCGACGTCACCTTCGGTCCCGCCGAACTGCGCACCCTCCCCGTCGACGAAGTACGCGCCCGCATCCTCGTCGCAGACAACGGCGCCCGCCTGTTCAACGGCCGCCTCCGCGACGAGCTCGACGTCCGGGGCGAGGCCACCGACGAGGACATCCACCGGGCCCTGCACGCCGCCTGCGCCACCGACATCGTCGAAGCCCTGCCCGACAGGCTCGACACCGAGGTGGCCGAGGCCGGGCGGGAGTTCTCCGGCGGGCAGCAGCAGCGGCTGCGGCTCGCCAGGGCCCTGCTCGCCGACCCTGAAGTGCTCATCCTCGTCGAGCCCACCAGCGCCGTCGACGCCCACAGCGAGGCCCGCATCGCCGAACGCCTCGCCGCCGCGCGCGCCGGACGTACCACGCTGATCTGCACCACCAGCCCCCTCGTGCTCGACCGGGCCCAGCACGTCATCCACGTCGAAGACGGCCGCGTGTCCGCCGAGGGCACGCACCGGCAGCTGCTCGACTGCTCGCCCGCGTACGCGGCGACCGTGACCCGCGGGGAGAACTGAACACCCATGGCACGCGAGATCCTGCCGGTCGCCGACCGCGAACAGGTGCGCGCCTACGCCAGGCGGCTCACCCTCAAATACCCGCGCGAGCTCGGCGTCGCCCTCCTCTTGCACGGCCTGGCCGCCGTCGCGGGCCTGCTCGCCCCGTGGCAGCTCGGCGAGCTGGTGCAGAACGTCCAGTACGGCGTCGCCGTCAACGTACCGCTCGTCGCCGCCGCCATCGGCGCGTTCCTGCTGCTCCAGGGCGTCCTCGTACGGTATGCCGTGCTCGCCTCCGCCAAACTCGGCGAGAAGGTGCTCGCCGAGCTGCGCGAGGAGTTCGTGGACCGGGTGCTCTCCCTGCCCCTGTCCACCGTCGAACGCGCCGGATCCGGCGATCTCATCACCCGCACTTCCCGCGACGTCGACGCCCTGTCGCGCACCGTGCGCCATGCCGTGCCCGAGACCCTCATCGCCATGGTCACGTTCGTGATCACGGTCGGCGCGCTGCTGCTCGTCAGCCCGCTGCTCATGCTCCCCATGCTGGCCGCCGGGCCCATCCTCTACATCGCCACCCGCTGGTACCTCGCCCGCGCCCGCGACGGCTACCTGCGCGAGAACGCCGCCTACGCCGACATCACCGAAGGGCTCGCCGAGACCATCGAAGGCGCCAGGGCCGTCGAAGCGCTCGGCCTGCGCGAGCGCCGGCGGGTGCGTACCGACCGCGACATCGCCCGCTCGTACGCCGCCGAACGCTACACGCTCGGCCTGCGCACCACCTGGTATCCCGCCGTCGAGCTCGGCTACGTCATCCCCGTCGTCGCCGCCCTCCTCGTCGGCGGCCTCTTCTACACCAGCGATTGGGTGACCCTGTCGCAGGTCACCACCGCCGCCCTCTACGCCCAGCAGCTCATCGACCCGCTCGACCGGTTCCTGATGTGGATCGACGAACTCCAGGTGGGCGGCGCGTCGATGGCCCGCCTCCTGGGCGTCTCCAACGTCCCGAATGACCGCCACCCCAAAGCATCGATCACTTCGCCCGCTGGCCCTGCCACAACCCCCACCGCCGGAGTTGGGGCGACTGGCTCGGTTGCGGCTCTTGCCGCCGGCGTGGGGACGACCACCCCGGCCGCCAGCACCGCTGCCGACGCAGCGACCGTCGCCACCGGTCCGACGCCTGCAACCGGCAGCTCCACGTCCTCGGCCGCTGGCGCGGGCATCGCAGCCGGATCGGCGACAGCCTCGCACGACACCGCCACTGGTGTGTCGGCCGCGCTCGGCAGCATCGGCGCCGGTCCCGTTTCCGCCCCCGACGACACTTCTGCTGTCGGTGCGCCCCCGGCCGCAGCCGCCGCCGACCGGACGTCTGCCACCAGCGCTGCGGCCGCTGCCACCGGTGCTGTGACCGCCGCCACGAGTTCGGCGACCGCCTCGAGCAGCACAGTCCCCGCCCTCGCCTCCGCTGGTTCTGCGGCCGCTGCCACCGGTGCTGTGACCGCCGCCACGAGTTCGGCGACCGCCTCGAGCAGCACAGTCCCCGCCCTCGCCTCCGCTGGTTCTGCGGCCGCTGCCACCGGTGCTGTGACCGCCGCCACGCGCCCGGCGACCGCCTTGAACAGCACAACCCCTGCCCTCGCCTCCGCTGATGTTGCGGCCGCTGCCACGGCTGACCGAGCGGCGACCGCCTCCGGCGAACCTGAGGCTTCAGCCGGACAGTCGGCAGGCGAGCAGGACTGCACTCTGGACGGACACGTGATGGCGGCTGCCGGCGGGTGGTCGGCGGACGAGCCCGGCGGCGCGTCGGGCGAGAGTGGTCTCGGTGAGCCGGAATCCGACGAGAACGTGTTGCGCGCTTCCGACGTCCGGTACGCCTACCGGGAAGGGCGCGACGTGCTGCACGGCGTGTCCCTGACCGTCCGGCCGGGGGAGCGGCTGGCCGTGGTGGGGCCGTCGGGGGCGGGTAAGTCCACGCTCGGACGGCTGCTGGCCGGCATCCACGGCCCCCGCACCGGGTCCGTCACCGTCGGCGGCGTGCCGCTGGTGGAGCTGCCGCTCGACGAGCTGCGCGGCCAGGTCGCCCTCGTCACCCAGGAACACCACGTGTTCAAGGGCACCATCCGCGACAACCTCATCATCGCCCGCCCGGACGCCGCGGACTCCGCGGTCGTCGCGGCGCTCAAGGCCGTGGACGCCCTCGACTGGGTGCTGGGCCTGCCCGACGGCCTGGACACCGAGGTCGGCTCCGGCGGCCACGCCGTGTCACCAGCTCAGGCCCAGCAGCTAGCGCTGGCCCGGCTCGTACTCGCCGACCCGCACACCCTCGTCCTGGACGAGGCCACCTCCCTCATCGACCCCCGGGCCGCCCGCGACCTCGAACGTTCCTTGGCCGCCGTCCTGGAAGGCCGCACGGTCATCGCCATCGCCCACCGCCTCTACACCGCCCACGACGCCGACCGGGTGGCGGTTGTCGAGGACGGCCGGATCACGGAGCTGGGCTCGCACGACGAACTGGTCGCGGCGGGCGGCTCGTACGCGGCACTCTGGCGCAGCTGGCACGGCAACCCCAACTCCAACCCCAGCACTGAGTCCTGATTCGGTCCTCGGTCCCGACGGTCCGCCTGCAGGTAGGCGGTCGAAACCAACCTGAGGAGTTCCGCGCTGCCTGCAAGGTCACCCGTGGACGGAACGGGGTCGGGCCCGGGTGCTGGGTCAGGTGAGGGTGAGGGAGCCGCGGTCGGTTCTCAGGACGGCGGTGAGGGTGGGGGTGGTGCCGTGGTCGAGGTCGAGGTCGAGGTGGACGTCCAGGGCCGAAAGGTCGCGGCGTATCGCCTCGGGGTCGGGATGGCGGGCGCGGAACGACGTCAGCTCGACCGTCGGCAGGCCCGTCTCCGTGGGATGGCGGGTGGCGCCCCAGTCGATGAGGAAGGGCACCAGGCCCGCCTTGGACGGTGGGGTGAGCCGCCAGCTCAGCAGCTCGCCGGAGGGCGTGTGGCGGGACATGTCCTGGGGGTCGCCGGGGTCGTAGCCCCGCTCGCGGGCACGGGCGACCGCCGCGTCGATGTCCGTCACCGCCGCCGCCCACGTCACCAGCCGTGCCATGGTGAGCGTGTCGATGCCGAACGGACGCGGCCCGGTCGGCGGCTCCTGCTCCGGATCCGGGCCGATGATCTCCAGGTACGCCCTGCCGCCCAGGCCGAGCAGCCGGTTGCGGGTGCCGAGCCCTGGATGTCGCCCGCCCTCCACCATCTGTACGTCGAGCTGCTGCTCGATCTCGGCCACGGTGGTGTCGAGGTTGGGAGTGGCGTAGACAAGGTGATCCAGCGTCATGTCTGCATTCCAACATCCCTTGATGGTGTGTCGGGGACCGGGGTGCCATCAGGGATCCGGGCGTCATCAGGGGATCGGGTGTCATCAGCGGCGCTGTTGCTGGGTGGTTGTGTCGGGTTGGGGTTCTGTTCCTCTCTGGTGCTTCTCGGTCGTCCTGCTGGCTTCCCGGTCGTCCGGTCGGCTTTTCGCTTATCCGGGTGGTTTCTTGGCCGTGCGGGCGGCTTCTCGTTTGTCCGGGTGGTTTCTTGGTCGTGCGGGCGGCTTCTCGTTTGTCCGGGTGGTTTCTTGGTCGTGCGGGCGGCTTCTTGTTTGCCCGGGTGGTTTCTCGGCGTCCGCGCGGCTTGTCGGTTGTCCGAGTGGCGTCGTGGTCTCCGGGGTCAGCGCCTCGTGGTCGACGGGGGGAACCTCGTGGTTCTCGCCGCGGTCAGCACGTCGTGGTCTTGGAGGGGAGGGCGCGGGTGGTCAGGTACGTGTCGATGTGGTCGCGGGCGCAGGCGTTGGTGCCGTAGAGGGTGTGGCCGGGGCCGTCGTGGCGGATGACGACGCTGCCGGGGACCTGGGAGAGCACGCGCTGCGCCGAGTCCGACTCGTGCCAGGCGCCCGCGCCGAGCAGCGGCGGCAGGCCCTTAGGCAAGGTGGTCGGCGGATTGGTCACCGGGACGGGCCAGCCGATGCAGTTGAGGGTGGCCGAGGCCGGGGTGTTGGCGGCCCCCGTGTTGGGCGCGAGCTTGCGGAGCCTGGCCAGAGTGGTCATCAGCTCTTTGCGGGTGGCGGGGCGAGGCCAGTCGGTGCACTCGGTGACCGGGGTGGCCTGGTCGGGGTAGCGGGCGCCCTTGGCGGGGACGAAGCCCGAGGCGTCGCCCTTGGCGGCCTTGCGGATGGCCTCGGCGAGCTTGGGCCAGGCGGTCTCACCCTGGCGGGCGAGGCCGAGGGCGAAGGACTGGAGGTCGATGGCCCGGTAGGCGACGTTCGCCGTGCCGGTGGGGACGGGGGAGCGGTCGGCGCGGGCGATCAGCTTGCGCCAGAGGGCTCGTACGTCACCACAGCCGTTCGCGGCGCACCACGTGAAGAAGCGCCGCATGGACTGCTCGTTGGACTTCGCCGTCGCCTCCAGCTCGCGGGTCCAGTCGGCGGCGCTGTGGTTGAGCGTGCCGTCGAGGACCATCGTGCGGACGCGGTCAGGAAAGAGGCGGGCGTACGCCTGGCCGTAGAAGCCTGCGTAGGAGGCGCCGTAGAAGTTGAGCTTGTCCGCGCCCAGGGCCTTCCTGATCGCCTCCATGTCCCTGGCGTGGTCGGCCGAGCTCATGTTGGCGAACAGCTCAGGGTCTTTGAGCCGGCAGGCTTCGGCGTAGCCGCGGTTGGTGTCGGACAGGCGGCCGAAGTCGGCGTCGTCGCGCGGCACGGCGGCGATGGGGATGCGGGTCCACGAGCAGGGCAGGCCGGTGCTCAGGCCCCCGAACTGCTCGCCGTAGCCGCGGGTGTCCCACGTGATGACGTCCATGTGGCGGCGGAGCTTCGTCCACCAGTCGGCGAGCGAACGCGTCATGGCGATGCCCGGGGCTCCCGGACCGCCGTACGCCACCAGAACCTGGCCCTTCGACGGGCCGGTGGCCTTGAGCCTGCCCACCTTGAGGGTGATCTTCCGCCCCTCGGGTTTCCGCCAGTCGACCGGCACCTCTAGGTCGGCGCAGTCCATCTCCGTGCCCCCGCCGCCTGTCTCGCCGCTCTGCGGGCAGGGTCGCCAGTTAAGCGACGACCGGGAGCCGACCGTGGTCGCCCCGGAAGCTTGTGCCTCTGCGGCGGTCGAGGGTTGCTGCAAGGTGGTGGCGGGCTGGTGGAAGGGCGTGGTGAGCAGGGTCAAGGCCACGGTCAGGGGCTTCAGCATGGCGATCACGATGCCGGAGCCGGGGCCGGGTTCGCGTCGGACCAGGGTTTGGTTTTCAGGGGCCTGTTGTACGACCTGGGTTCGACAGACCCCAGTCCGCCTGCCGTCCCTCCGCCGTTCAGCCCGCCATACGCCGCATCGCCCGTCAGTCCGCCGTACGCCGCACTGCCCGTTAGTCCGCCGTACGCCGCATCGCTCGTTAGTCCGCCGTACGCCGCATCGCCCGTCAGCCCGCCGTACGCCACGCCGCACGTCCCGCCTTCCCTCGTCCCCGTACGCGAAAAAGGCCGGGCGGGACACGAATCCCGCCCGGCCTTCCGCGTGAAGACCGCTAGCCCAGCGCCTTCTTCAGGAAGTCCACCTGCAACAGCAGCAGGTTCTCCGCCACGACCTCCTGCGGCGTCATGTGCGTCACCCCCGACAGCGGCAGCACGCTGTGCTGCCGCCCGGCCGCCAGCAGCGCGGAGGACAGGCGCAGCGTGTGGGCGGACACGACGTTGTCGTCGGCCAGGCCGTGGATGAGGAGGAGGGGGCGTTCGAGCTTGGCCGCGTCGGCGAACAGCGACGACTTCTCGTAGACCTCCGGCTGTTCGTTGGGGTCGCCGAGGTAGCGCTCGGTGTAGCAGGTGTCGTACAGCCGCCAGTCGGTCACCGGCGCGCCCGCCACGGCGGCGTGGAAGACGTCGGGGCGGCGCAGGACGGCGAGCGCCGCCAGGAAGCCGCCGAACGACCAGCCGCGGATGGCGACCCGCGACAGGTCGAGGTCGTCGGGGTACTGCTCGGCGACGCCCTGCAGCGCGTCGATCTGGTCCTCGAGCGCGGGGGTGGCGAGGTCGTTGAGCACGGCGCGCTCGAAGTCGACGCCTCGCCCGGGGGTGCCGCGGCCGTCGGCGACGATGACGGCGAAGCCCTGCTCGGCGAACCACTGGCTCTCCAGGTACGAGGCCCGCCGGTTGAGCACCCGCTGGGCGTGCGGGCCGCCGTACGGGTCCATCAGCACGGGCAGCTTGCGCGAGCCCGGCTCGTGCCAGGAGGGCAGCACCACGGCGGTGGCCAGCTCGCGCCGGCCGGAACGGCCGATGGAGACCCGCAGGTCGAGGCCCGGAGGCTCGGCGAAGGACGGGATCGGTACGGCCATCCCGTCGCGGCGTACGACCGTCGTGGAGACCCCTTCGGCGTCGAGGCTCTGCTCGGTCAGCACGCCGACACCGCCCGCCATGCGTCCGGAGAACACCCCGGACCGGGTCGAGACGGGCAGCAGCGAGTGGCCGTCCCACGTCCAGAGCTGGATCTCGGTGGGGTCGCCGCTCGCGGTGAACAGCACGCTGTCGTGATCGACGTCGAGCACGGCGCGCACCTGGAGGGTCGGCGGCGTGACGGCGCGGTCGCCGACGAACAGCCGGTGGCCGCCCTCGGAGTTGGCCACCCACACCAGGGAGCCGTCGTCGAGGTGGGCGGGCACGCCGGGCACGATGTCGACCCAGGCGGGGTCGGTGTCCTCGCGGACGAGCGTCTTGGCGCCGCTGGCCGGATCGACCTCGAACAGCCGCATCGTGCGCTGGTCGCGGGTCAGCGTGACGATCGACAGCGCGTGGGCGTCCCAGGCCGCGTTGGCGAGGTACTCCTCCTCGTACGGCACCCCCACCCGCGAGCCGTCGAGCCCCAGCACGTAGAGCTCGGTGATCGCGTTGGGCGTGCCGGCGGCGGGATAGCGCTGGGCGGTCGCGGGACGGTCGGGGTTGGCCGGGTCGGCGATGTGCCACACCTGGACGGGCGCCTCGTCGGCGCGCTCGACCAGCAGCGCGTCGCTCTGCGGCGACCACCAGAAGCCGCGCATCCTGTCCATCTCCTCGGCGGCGATGAACTCGGCCAGCCCGTACGTCACCGTCGGCGACTCCGGCTCGGCCAGCGCGCGGTCATGGCCGGACGCGAGGTCCTGGACGCGCAGCGCGCCGCCCGTCACATAGGCGACATGCCGCCCGTCGGGGGACAGGCGGGGGTCGATGACCGCCCCTGGCGTCTCCAGCCTGCGCGTCCGCCCGCCGGCCAGCTCCGCCACATAGAGCTGCCCGGACAGCGCGAAGCAGACCTTGCTCACGTGGAAGTCGGTGGCGTACGCGACGATGCCGCCCGCCGCCTCCCTGCTGCGCTCGCGCCTTGCCCGCTCCTCCGGCGGAAGGTTCTCCTCGTCCTCGCCGTGCAGCTCGCGCGGGTCGACGACCAGGCGCTCGACGTGGGTCTCGGTGTCGAGCTCCCACAGACAGGTCACCGGATCGGTGCCCGTCTTCGTACGCAGGAACACCACCCGGCCGCCGTCCGGGGAGATCGTGAAGCCTCTGGGAACGCCCAGCGTGAAGCGGCGGGTCCTGGCATTCAGGCGCGGGAAGCTCTCGCTCATGGCCTCAATCCTGCCATTGCTACGCTCGTGACCATGACTGACCGACGGCTGCTGCTCGTGCACGCCCATCCGGACGACGAGTCGATCGGCACCGGCGCCACCATCGCGAAGTACGTCGCGGAGGGCGCCCACGTGACGCTCGTGACGTGCACGCTCGGCGAGGAGGGGGAGATCATCCCCGGCGATCTCGCGCACCTGGCGGCCGATCGTGACGACGCGCTCGGGCCGTACCGCGTCGGCGAGCTGGCCGCCGCCTGCCAGGCGCTCGGCGTGGAGGACCACCGCTTCCTCGGCGGGCCCGGCCGCTGGCGCGACTCGGGCATGATGGGCGTCGCCTCCAACGACCACCCGAGGGCGTTCTGGCGCGCCGACCTCGACGAGGCGGCGGGGGAGCTGGTCAAGGTCATCCGCGAGGTACGCCCCCAGGTCCTGGTCACGTACGACGACAACGGCTTCTACGGTCACCCCGACCACATCCAGGCGCACCGGGTTTCGCGCAGGGCGTTCGAGCTGGCGGCGAAGCCCGGCTACGGCGAGGGCGAGCCGTGGCAGATCGCGAAGTTCTACCACACCGCCGTCCCCCGATCGATCCTGCGGCGCGGCACGGAGGCGCTGCGCGAGGCCGACACCGGCTTCCTCATCGAGGACGTCGACGACATGCCGTTCGGCTGCGCCGACGAGGAGGTCACCACCGAGATCGACGCGCGGCCCTGGATCGGCAACAAGATCGAGGCCATGCGCGCCCACGCCACCCAGATCACCGTCCGCCCGCCGTGGTACGCCCTGTCCAACGACATCGGCCAGGAGATCCTCGGCGTCGAGCACTACAGGCTGGCCATCGGCGTCCCGGGTCCCTCGGTGCCGGGACCGCCGGTCGAGGCCGGGGGCCTCGGTGAGCCGCACAACCGCGAGAACGATCTGTTCGCGGGCATCCACTAACCTCGTTCGACATGGAACATCGCAGCCAAGCCGAATCGGCGCTCGGCGGCGCCGCGTACGGCATGCTGTTCGTGCTCGGCGTCGTCATGGCGGTCGTGGGCGGGTTCACGCATCCGGAGTGGCAGGTCGGGCCGGTGCCCGGCGCGGCCGTGCTGTGGGTGCTGGCGCTGTTCGGGGTGAGCCTGGGCGCGGGCAAGCTGATGAGCGCGCGGCTCGGGGCCATGGCGACGGCGCTCGGGTGGCTGCTGGTGACGATGCCGTTCACGCTGGAGCTGGGCTCGGGCGACCTGGTGATCGCCGCCGGCACTCCGGGTTACGTCTACCTGTACGGCGGTTTGGTGAGCCTTGTCGCGGCTTATCTGCTTTCGCCCTCGTCAGGAGGCGGTTCGTGGCTTTTGCGGGGGTACCCCGTTAAAGAACCAGACCTAAAGGCATAAAGTATCTGAGTGCATTCCACAGAGCGGCACGTAGACCCTGCAACTTTCCGTAAGGTCGTCGGCCGCTTCGCCACCGGAGTCGCGATCGTCACGACCAGGCGTGGCGATGCCGATCACGCGATGACGATCAACTCCTTCACCTCCGTCTCGCTCGATCCCCTGCTTGTGCTCTTCTGCGCGGAGAAGATCGCGCGCTTCCACGACGCCGTGCTGGAGGCCGGGGTGTGGGGCGTCTCGGTGCTGCCGGCCACCATGGAGGACGCCTCCCGCTTCTTCGCCCACCGCGGCCGGCCGCTCAACGGACAGCTCGCCACCTGGGCCCACCACCGGGGCGAGTCGGGCGTCGCGCTCTTCGACGACGCCATCGCCACCCTGGAGTGCACGACCACGGCGGTGCACGATGGCGGTGACCACTCGATCGTGGTGGGCGGTGTGACGGCGCTCGGCACCCCGTCGGGCGCCGCGCCCCTGCTGTACCACGAGGGCCGCTACAAGTCGCTGTGACGTTCGGCCCGCGCCGGACGGAGGATGCGGACGTGTGACGGGCCAGGCGCTGCCGGCCTGGCCCGTTCACTGTGCGATGAGGTGTCCCGGCGATGAGCCGAGTGACCCCGTGCGGGGCGTTACTGAACCGGGACGCTCCCCGTCTGGGACGGATCGGGCGCCGTGCTCTCGGTCGGAGTCTCCGTCGATGTCGGGGTCTCCGTGGGGACGCTGGTTTCCGTCGGGGTCGGTTCCTCCGTCGGTTCCTGTGTCGGTTCCTCCGTCGGCTGCTCCGCCGGAGGCTCCGACGGCGGCGGGCAGGTCGGGATCGTGTCCGTCGGGGTCTCGGAGGGGGTCTCGGACGGGGTCTCGGACGGGGTCTCCGTCGGGACGCCGGTGGGCGTCTCGGTCGGGAGGACCGGCACGGAAGGCGACGGGGCCGCCGTGTCCGTGGGGGTGTCCGGAGGCGTTTCCGCAGGAGTCTGCGTCGGGGCCGGAGTCGGGGTCTCCGTGGGGGTGGTCCCGTCCGTCGGAGGCGTGGAGACCGTGGGAGCGGGCGTCTCCGCCGGGTCGGAGGGCGGGACGGACTCCGTGGGCTCCACGTACGGCTGACAGGTGACGGTCACGGTGGGCCCGGGTTCGGTCACGGTGACGGTCTCGCGTACGGTGACGGTGGGCAGCGGCGCCACGATGACGGTCGGCTCCCCGCGCTTCCTGTACGTGCCCCGGCCCAGCCGGGCTTTGGCGGTGCCCTGGCCGCCGACCACGATCAGGTCGACGCCGGCCGTCTTGCACGACCGTCTCTTGCACACCCGCTGCTTGATGTTGAAGAAGGCCGCGCTCTCATGGGTGACCGAGACGTTCAGATAGGAGACACCCCTTCGCTTGACCACCTTCGTCTCGGCGGTGAACTCCCCGCTCGTGGGGCTCTCCGTCGGGGTGGGGGCCGGGGTCAGGGTCTCGGCGGGCGGCGGCGACGTCGTGGTGGACGCCGTGGGGGGCGTCGCGGGCGGTGAGGCCGTGGGGTCTGCCGTCGTGGGGTCTACGGCTAAGGCCACACGCTGTTGGGAGGGGTTACCAGTCAGTTGGAGGGGTTCGGACGACGATGTCTGGGTGATTGCGACTCCACCGGCTCCTGCCAGTGCGACGGTGCCGAGAAGTGCGCCCAGGATTGAGAATCTCATAATCCTGCTCTTGTGGGAGATTTCAGGACGGGTCTCGTTGGTCCGACTTGTCAACCTTGGTCAAGACTGAGACGCATGGACGGACGCTTCCGGTTCCGGCGTGTGGCGAACTATGTGAATCTTTCTACGCCACTCGGATTGCTGATCGCCGTCATCGGCGGCGCGACCAGGCGACCCGGCCCGAACGGGCTCATCCTGGCCTTCGGCTACCGCTACCGCTTTCCCGCCGCCGCGGCCTTCACCGTTGGAAATGTGGTCCTGACCAGGAGAAACGCACTCAGTGAGCGGCTTGTCCTGCATGAAGGCCGGCATGCGACGCAGTGGGCCTGGTGCCTCGGGCTGCCCATGCTGCCGCTCTATCTGCTGGCCATGCTGGTGTCCGTCATGGTCTGCGGTAATCCGGCGGCGTACAACATCTTCGAACGATCAGCCGATTTGGACGACGGCGGTTATCCGCGCAAAGCGGTGTGGTGGCGCAGGAGGAATGGCAGCCAGGGTTGACTCGATTTTGTCAAGAGCGCGGCTCGGCTGGAGCGCCGGCGCGATCCCGGCGGCGGCCCCCGCTGCGTAGCGGGGGCCCGGGAGAGCCGGTCAGGGGTTGAGCTTCAGGGTGTGGGCGGCGGCCTTCTTCACGGCGGCCTCGGACGAGTACATCGGCATCAGGTCGCCGCGCGCCCATGCCTCCGCCTGGTCCCAATAGTTCTCGTGGTACGCGTGCCCCGACGCCCCCGTCAGGTTGATCCACTGCGACTTGTCCAGGTCGGCCAGGTCCACGACCATCCGCATCGACGGCACCGCCGTGATCTCGTACCCGTTCTGAACGTTCCACCCGGTCGCGTTCACCGCGTCCTTACCGCCCGGGACCTTCAGCGGCCCCCGGTTGAACAGCGCCTCGATCGGCGCGATGCCGGAGGTGCCGAGCGAGCCGTTGACGAGTTCGAGCGTGTGCAGGTCGCCCCAGCGCCACGCCCTGACGTCCTCGCCGAGCCGGTCGGCGAGCTCCTGGTGCGCGGAGGCCATGGCCTGGCGCAGGATGTCGTCGCGGGTCTCGGTGTAGTTCTTCGTGGTCACGTCGTCCCAGAACGGGTCGTCGGGGGCGTCGAGCAGCCGCCTGACCACCTCGTACCAGCGGTCGCCGCCGGTCGGCCTGGCCCCTTCCGGCAGGTCGTCGTTGAAGGTGAGGATGAGCAGCTGCCGCCAGACGGCGTTGAAGTAGGCCGCGGCCGCCGAGTCGAGGCTCTGTGACCGGTCCCACGACTTCAGCAGGTCCCTCGCCTGTACGGCGGGGCCGGCCAGGTCCACCTTCAGCAGGGCGGGCACCAGCGTGTCGGCGAAGCCGTTGTGGGTGTCCTGCTGGATGCGGGCCATCGTGGCCGCGTCGATGGGGCCCTTCTTGATGGCCTCGCGGATGAGCGTGCGGATGCGCTCGGAGCGGTAGCCGTAGGACCAGTCCTGGGTGAGCAGGGGCTGGTAGCGGCTGGGGTCGATGACGGCGTTGTTGGCGGTGACGATGAAGCCGTCCGCCGGGTCCTCGATGCTCGGGAGCTGGTCGTACGGGATGGGCGCGGGCTTCCAGTCGTACTCGCCGGTCCAGCCGGGCACGGGCCAGGTGCCGTCGCCGTTCTCGCGTACGGGGATGCGCCCAGGCGCCTGATACCCGATCTTGCCGGAGGTGTCGGCGTAGATCAGGTTCTGGGCGGGCACCTCGAACAGCGCGGCCGCGGCCTTGAACTCGTCCCAGTCCTTCGCCCTGTTGAGCGCGAAGAGGGCGTCGGCCGTCCGTCCCGGCGTCAGGGCGGTCCACTGCAGCGCCACCGCGTTGGCCTCGCCGCTCGGCTTCGCGCTCGGGATCACCTCGTTGATGAGCGGCCCGTGCACGGTGCTCCTGACGGTCAGCGTGACCGTCTTGCCGCCGGCGACCTTGATCTTCTCCTCGCGGACGTCCAGCGGGAGCTGCTGGCCCTTGTACAGGTACGCGTCGCCCTCGACCTGTTCGAGGAAGAGGTCGGCCACGTCGGGCCCCAGGTTGGTGAACCCCCACGCGATCTTGTCCGTGTGGCCGATGATCACGCCGGGCACGCCGGAGAAGGTGAACCCCGTGACGTCGTACGGGCACTCCTCGCTCACCTTCCTGCAGTGCAGCCCCGCCTGGTACCAGACGGACGGCATCTGCGGCGACAGGTGCGGGTCGTTGGCGAGGAGCGGCTTGCCGCTCGCGGTGTACTCGCCGGAGATCACCCACGAGTTCGACCCGATGCCCGCGAGGTCGCCGGAGCTCATCGTGCTCGGGATGTTCGACAGCGTCTTGGCGGCCTGCGCGAGCGCCCGCCTGGTGGCGTTCTGCTGCGTGGGAGGCGGCTCGGGGTGCTGCTCGAAGCGGCCCTGGCGGATGCCGCCCTCGTTGACGATCGGCGCGTGCCGGTCGTACGGGTAGCCGGGCCAGAGCTGCTCGACCCGCTCCCTGGGCAGCTTGGTCGCCGCCAGCGCGCGGTCGATCTCGTCCTCCATGTTGGTGCGCAGGTCCCACGCCATGGCCTTCAGCCACGCCAGCGAGTCGACCGGCGTCCACTTCTCCGGCTTGCCACCGCTGCCTTGGAGCTTGAGCAGCGAGTACTCCAGGCTGCGGTCGGAGGCGTTCGGGTTGGCGGACAGCCAGGCGTTGACGCCCTTCGCGTACGCGGCCAGGTAGTCCCGCGTCTCCTGGGCCAGCTCGGGCAGCTCCTGTTCGGCGACCCGGCGCCAGCCCATGGTGCGCAGCGCCTTGTCGTTGTCGAGGGTGGCCTCGCCGTAGAGCTCCGACAGGCGGCCGGCGGTCAGATGGCGGCGGAAGTCCATCTCGTAGAAGCGGTCCTGGGCGTGCACGAAGCCCTGGGCCATGAACAGGTCGGCAGCGGTGTCGGCATAGATGTGCGGGATTCCTGATTTATCGCGATAAATCTCCACACTTCCTGACAAACCGGGCAGCCGTAACGACCCGTCCACTTGCGGGAACGACCTGCGCACCGTGTAGACGAACACCCCTGCCAGCACCACCGCAAGCGCCAGCAGGACGATCACCACCCGAGCGAACCACCGCAGGGGCCACGGCATCCACGCAAAGGGCCTCACCGCCACCTCCTTCATGCCGAACTGGCATCAAGTTTGGCAGTTCGCGATCACTCCTCAGACCCGGAGCCGACATCGTCGCAGGTCAAAGCGGTGCTCAGGTCCAGATCTGACCTTCGGGAGCGTCGGTCACGCGAACGCCGAGATCGGCAAGCTCCGCACGCAGCCGGTCGGCCGCCGCCGCGTCACCGGCCTCCTTGGCCCGCTCCCGCGCGGCCAGCAGCTCACCGGCGCCCGGCGGCAGGACGTGCGGCTTGCCGATGTCGCTCGACAGGTCGAGCCCCAGCAGGGAGTCGAGGTGCAGGAACGTCTCGAACTTCGCACCCGGGGCCACCGAGGCGTCCAGCTCCAGCTCGCGCAGCACCCGCAGGGCGGCGGGGGTGTCGAGATCGTCGGCGAAGGCGGACTCGGCACGCTCGGCGTACGCGGTGGCCATGGGCGCGCTGACCGACTCCGACCACTCCGCCACCCTGGCCCGCCACCGGCGCACCAGGCCGTCGGCGGCGCGCAGCGCGTCCCACGTCAGGTCGAGCGGCTCGCGGTAGCGGCGCTGCAGGAACGCCATGCGCACGGCGAGCGGGTCGAGCCCGGCCTCGGTCACCTCGGAGAGCGGCGGAGAAGCGGACCCGCCGAACAGCACGGGCCCGGCGTGCGCCCAGTGGCGCGTCACCTCGTGCCCGGCGGCCGCGTCGGACTGGGCGCGCACGTTCTCATGGTGGGGGAAGAGCAGGTCGCCGCCGCCGGTGTGGACGTCGATCCTGGCGCCCAGGAAGCGCAGGGACAGGGCCGAGCAGCCGACGTGCGGCCCAGGAAGGCCGCGCCCCCACGGCGCCTGCCAGGCCGCCTCGCCGCCGGCGGGCTCCCACAGCGCCCAGTCGCCGGGGAACCGCTTGCGCTCATCGGCGAGGGCGTGCTCGTCGGGCTTGCCACCGGAGAGCTCCCCGTAGGCAGGGAAAGCGCGTACGTCGAAGAACACCGATCCATCGGCCGCCGCGTACGCGTGCCCCTTCTCAAGAAGCGCGGCGATCAGCCCGATGACCGGCTCGGCAGACTCGCCGACCCGGGGCGCGTACTCGGGAGGGCGGACATTGAGCGCGGCGGCGTCGGCCGCGAACGCCTCCGCACGCTCGCGCGCAAGCTCAGGCGGCACGCCGAGGTCACTGACGCCCTGGCAGGCCACGACCCGCACCCTGCGCCGCTCCAGCAACCGCCTGATGAGGTCGGACAGCACGGAGGCACGCAGATCGCCCACGTGCGCACGGAGCCGGACATCGGGCCCGCACGCGTACATCCGCAGCGCCTGCCCGGCGGCGATCTCCTCGATCCGCCCGGAGCGCGTGTTGTGGATCCGCACCATCACCCGAGCTTAGCCCGGCCGTCAGACGCCGAGGAAACCGAGGATGTCCCTGTCGCCGCGCTCGCGCAGCCTGGCGATCACCTCTTCGCGGGTCGCGTTGTCGGACAGCCCGATCCTGGCGCCGATGAGCCGCAGGCCCTCCATCTCGGAGCTGACCGGCGCGGTGTAGCCGAGCAGGTAGAGCGCCCGGTTGACGGGCGGCATGCCGGGAGGGGCGGCGGGCAGGTAGCGGGTCAGCAGCTCGCCGCCGTCGGAGACGGTGAGGAAGACGTGGTCGCCCTCGCTCGCCTTGTACTCCAGCAGCACGTTCCTGATCGAGCCCATGGTCGGCTGGTTGTGCCAGCTGATCACCACGTCGCCCGACGGCGCGGAGGCCGTGAGCTGCCCGCCGGGCGCCATCCCGAGGTAGGCGGCGAACCCGGTCGGCAGCGGCGAGCCGGAGCCGCGCAGGTGCTCGGCGTTGATGTCCACCCGGTGCCACCAGCGGCCGTCGCGGGAGCGGAAGCTGCGCCGCGTCTCCGAGACGTCCTTGCGCGGCTGGTACGGCTCCACCTCGCCGGTCGGCGACGTGCCCGCGACCCTGATCCAGCCGCGCTGCGTCCGCTCGAACCCCGGGCCGCCCGCGTAGGCGCGCACCGAGCTCTCGCTGACGTCGTAGCGCGAGGTCAGGTTGGCCACGATGGCGCTCACCGGGGCCTCGCCGCCGGCCCGCTCGATCTCCCTGACGATCATCTCGCGGATGCCGAGGTACTCGTCGCCGCCCCAGCGCGTGAGCCCGTACTTGTTGCGGTCGACCCGGCGGAACCGGTCGTCGGCGGTGAGCTGGTTGCGGATGCCGACGAGGCTGTAGTCCTCGCCGATGCGCTCCTGGATCTCCTCAGGCGACAGCGGCGTGCCCGCCACCGCCAGCACCGCCTCGGCCTTCTCGTTGATGCTGCGCGGCCACGGCACCACGTGCTGGCCGAGCACGCGCAGCTGCGGCACGGCCAGGATCCACCGCTCGGCGAGGTCCTCGCGCACGCCGAGCTGCGACACCATGGCGATGGCCTCGGGCAACGGGCGCGGTCCGTCGGCGAAGAGCTGGCGGGTCTTCTCCCGCAGGTCGTCGGCGCCGCCCGCGACCAGCCAGCCGTCCGACTCCTCGTAGCCGGTCAGCAGCGTACGGACGAAGCGCCAGGCCGGGATGCCCAGCGAGCGCAGCTCGGCGCGGTGCCACGGCACGGCCGCCTGGAGATCGTCGGCCGGCACCGCCGAGCCCAGCCGCCCGCGCAGCCACGAGACGTGGGCGACCAGCGCGGCGGCCTCGGGCTTGCCCAGCCACGCGTCCACGTGCTCGCGCAGGTCGCGTTCGATCTGCCGGATGCGCTCGCGGGTGACCGAGAAGCGCTGGGCCAGCTCGTCGAGCGTGACCCTGCGGGTGGCGTACAGCCGGTCGCGGGCGATGGCCCGCTGCCGGTCGTCCAGCCCGCCGAACAGCTCGTCGATCAGGTCGGGCAGCGGCTTGTCCGGCCGGGACGGCGCGGCCTCGGGCGCGGGTTCGAGCAGCCGGTCGAAGACGCCGGTGAACAGCTTCTGTACCACGTCCCTGCCCAGGGCCTCCGGCGTCCGCTCGGCCTCGGCGGGGTCGGAGAAGCGCAGCAGGGGCAGGATGTCGCCGAGCATGAGATGCCCCCAGCAGGCCGCGGCGAGGTCGGCCAGGTGGCCCGCCACGGTCTGCGTGCCGATGATGGCGCACGCCCGATCGAGCGGGATCGCCTGCCACCAGGCCTCGGGCAGCTGGGGCTCCTCCACGATCGGCGCGATCTGACCAGGAGAGGTCCAGCGCAGGGGTGGAGCGAGGTCGCTCAGGCTGAGGTTCATTGAGGTCCAACCGGCAATGGGAATATATCCGCAGTTCAGACTATGTGATCAGAGGGGTAGAAACGGGCTGCCCCTTCCGGAATGGGAGATATAGAGGATCGAACGGGCACGCGTGCAAGCGACGAACAGTATGCTCCGTTCGCGCTCCAGCGCACGAGCCCGCGCGTACGGATCGGGCGGCGGATCCTGCGGCAGCGGCCGCGGCACCACGCCCTCGGCCACGCCGATCAGCGCCACCCGCTCGAATTCGAGGCCCTTGAGGTGCTGGAAGGTCAGCGCCCGCACGTCCAGGCCGTCGAGCGCCTGCTTGGCCGCGCGGACCAGCCGCTGATCGCGCGCCCCGACCGCGATCTCGTCCGGCGGCACGCCGTCGGCCAGCCACGACTCGACCGTGGTGCGCAGGCCGGCCAGCTCGGCCTCCTCCGACTCGTACGCCCTGACGACCGGCCGCTCGCCGTGGCGGGTCGCTGTGTAGTCGTACATGACGGTGGCGCCCTTGACCAGGCCGGGGGCGGGGCCGCCGCCGCGCAGCCGTACGACGAAGGACAGCAGCTCCCGCGACAGCCGGTGTGAGACCCCGAGCATGTGCTGGTCGGCGGGGATGCCGACGGCGCCGAGCGCCACCCGCGTGTCGGTCACCCGCTGGTGCGGATCGCCCACGATGAACAGGTCGTCGCGCGCCCGCGGCACCACCGCGCGCAGCAGCCGCCACTGCGCGGGGCTGATGTCCTGCGCCTCGTCCACCACCACGTGCCGGTACGGCTTGCGCCCCGGGTCCACGTCGTCGAGCAGGTCGCCCGTGGAGATCGACAGCACCCGCAGCGCCTCGTCGGTGATCTGCGCGAGCGACCGCGACCCCGGCCCCACCAGCGCGGGACGCCGGCCCTCTGCGTCGGCCACGATGCGGATCGCCAGCCGCTCGGCGTTGTCCACCTCGATCCGCTTGCGGACCACCTCGTCGTCGATGAGCCGGTCCAGGCGGGCCGACAGCTCCTCGGCCAGGCTCTGCGAGAACGTCACCAGCAGCACCGGCCCCCTGCCCTGACCGGCCAGGTGAGCGGCCCGGTGCAGGGCCACGACCGTCTTGCCGGTGCCCGCGCCGCCGATCACCAGCACGGGATGGTCGTAGCCCGCCGCCCTGGCCAGGCGGTGCTGCGCGGGACGCAGGAACGTGCACCACTCGGGCGCCTCCAGCACCCGGTCGAGCGCCACCTTGTCGGGCACGAACACCGCGCGGTCCGGGCTGCGCCGCAGCGCCGCGTACAGGTCGTCGGGGTCGATCGGGCCGGTCTCGTCGTCGGACGGCCGCAGGGTGTCCAGTTCGCGCCACGCCTCGGCCAGCGTGCCGCCTCTGGCCAGCACCGCCAGCGGCGCGTACTGGGTGGGCGGCAGCAGCGGCTCCAGCGCGGTGACGTCGGCCTCGGTCGTGATCAGCCGGAACAGCGGCAGTGCCGGCGCGTCCAGGCCGAGGCCGAGCAGGTCGCCGTCGCAGATGGCGTCGAACAGCCGGGACGGGCGCATCGAGCGGCGTAACGCGGGCTCCACCCGTTCCAGGGCCTCGGCGTCCCACTCCTCGATGACGCCGAGCACCGGGTTGACGCCGTAGCGGTGGCGGCGGGCGTACGACCACGCCTCGGGCTCGGGCAGGACGGTACGCAGCCAGTACACGTCCCGCTGCCGCACCACCACGCCCCGGTGGCCCTGCGCCAGGCGCAGGGTCGCCACCCGCGGGTCCCTGGCGCCCCGCACCCGCTCGGGATGCGGCGCGCCCGGCACGTTCAGCAGGAACCGGCGCAGCGCGACCACGGCGTCCCTGCGCACCGGCGGGGCCAGTGCGCTGAGCTCCCTGGGAAACTCAGGGCCGATCGCGAGCCGCGGCACCGGCTCAGTCCAGCAGTTCGAGCAGGTCGCGGTCCCCGCGCTCACGGAGCCTGTCGAGCAGGTCGGGCAGGGACACGGGGCCGGGCATGCCGATGCGGGTGGCGATCACCCTGGCCGCCTGCTCCCTGGTGCCGCCCGGAGCCGTGTAGCCGACAAGCCGGAGCGCCTTGGTGATCTTCTCGGCACTCGCCGCGGCCGCGGGCAGGTGCCTGGCGCGCAGCACGCCCTCGTCCGACAGCGTCAGGAACAGGTGGCCGCCCTCGCGGGCGCCCACGTCCACCAGCAGCCGCTCGATCGACTCCAGCACCGGCCTGCCGTGCCAGGACATCGTCAGCTCGCCCGCGGCGCTCCTGACCGTCTTGCTCTCGCCGGGGGACAGCCCCAGGTACGACGCGAACCCCGTGGGCAGCGCGCACTCGCCGCCCGCGAGCTGCTCGGCCGTCACGTCGATGCGCAGCCACCAGCGGCCGTCGGGCTGACGGAAGCAGCGCCGCGTCTGCGAGACGTCCTTCAGCGGCTGGTACGGCTTGTCGCCCTCGCCCGCGACACCGTTCGCATCGCCCGCCGGCGGGACGACCGGGGTGAACGCCTGGAACTGCGGCGGCCCCGGCGGCGGGGCGGGCGTCATGTGCACCGGGCCGAAGGCCGACGGCACCAGCTCCACCGGCGGCTGCGGGTACGGCTGCTGCTGGCGCTGCGCCTTCCGCCTGGGCAGCGGCTCGGCCGGGGGTTCCGGCACGGCCGGAGGCGGCGGTGGCGGCGCGAGCGCGGTCATCACGACCTGCCACGCGGGGACGTCAAGCGCCTGGATCTGCACCCGATGCCAGTCGGCCGCGGCGATCACCTGCTCCTTGGGAGCGCCCTGGCCGAGCGTCCTGACCAGCTCGTCCAGGTGCGCACGGAACGGGGCCGCCTCGTCGCTGGACAGCCACCGGTCCAGCTTGGCGCGCAGCTCGATCTCCGTGGAGATGATCTCGGCCTCGGGCACCGCGAAGAGCTTGGCGAGCTGGTCGGCCGCCGACGGCTCGTCGGTGAAGACGCGGTTCTGCGCCACCGCCCAGCTCTTGTCGTCGAGACCGGCGAAGGCGGCCTCGATGAGCTGCGGCAGCTCCTGCCCGCCGGGCTGAGCGGGCTCCTCATCGCCGTGCTGGTCCTCGGGAGTGAACTCGTAACCGGCGTGCCCGGCGCCCGCCGCCGCGACCTCGGGCTCGGGCTCCGCCTCGGCCGCTTCCTCGGGCTCGCCCGCAGCCGCCTGGGGCTCGGGCTCTGGCTCGGATCCGGCCTCCTCCTGAGGCCCGGCCGCCTCCTCGGCGAGCCCCTCGGCGCCGTGGGCCGCCTCGACCTGGGCGGGCTCGAAGGCCTCGCCGGACCCGGCGACGGCCTCCTGCTCGGAACGCTCCTCGGCGTCGCGAGCGACCTCGGCCTGGGCGACCTCGACCTGATCTGCCTCGAATCGGTCTGCCTCGGCCCGGTCTGCCGCGGACGCCTCGTCGGCCGCTGCGACGGCCTCCTGCTCAGGAACGGCCTCCTGCTCGGGCACCGCATCGGGCACCGCATCAGGCAACGCATCGGGCACCGCTTCGGGCGCCGCATCGGATGCCGCCTCGGCCTCGTGCGCGGCCTCGACGGCGGGAACAGCCTCCACGGAGGGGGCCGCGTCCTCGGCAAGCGCCTCTGCCGGGATCTGCGCCTCATGGGCGACCGGCTCGGGTGCGGGTGCGCCGCCGGCGACCGGCTCGGGCCGGGCCTCCGGCGCGGGAACGCCGGCGGCCGCGCGCTCGGGAGCCTCGGCGGGCGCGGGAGCCGGAGCCTCGGCGCCCGGCACGGGCATCGGCATCACGGCAGGCACGGACGCCGCCCCCGCGGGCACCACGTCCACGTCCACGTCCTCGTCGTCGGCGGGCCTGACGGGCGAGAAGCGGAGCAGCGCGGCGGAGAACAGCGTGTTGAGCACCGGCCGCGCCTGGATGAAGGGCTGATCCATCAGCTCGCGGACGGTCAGCGAGAGCAGCCCCGCCCACGAGCCGGCCCGGTCGAGCGCGATGGCGACGGCGGGCTCGTCGGCCTCTTCGGGATCCAGCACGTGCAGCGCGGGCAGCACGTCGCCGACCGCAGCCGCGGGCCAGTGCTCAAGGGCGATCTCCGTCAGCAGCTCGCCCAGCGACTCGGGGCCGATGGCCGCGAGCACCCGGGGCATGGGCAGGCTGCGCCACCACGCGTCCGGCAGATCCGGCTGCCCGGTGAGTAGCGTGATCGTCGACGCGTCGCTCCACCTCAACGGTGGTACGAGGTCGCTCAGGCAGAAATTCATCCCGTTCCGTTCACCAGCCCCTCACGCCGCCGCAGCGGTGCAGCCATAATCTCGCCGCCCACGGAACAGACCATAGTCCGGCAAAACAGCCCTACGCATCATGCTCTACGCATCAGCGCCGAACGGCGGCAAAGCGTAGACGCACGTAGTCGGCCATCCAGCCGGTCTCCCTGCGGAGTGCGGGCGCCGCGAGTTCGTTCACGCGCCGGAGCAGGGGCTCCACGATGTTGGGGGAAGCCCTTCGAGCGCCGACGCGGCGAATGTGCGGACCCAGTCGGCGGCGCCGCCGGGGCACTCGTCGAGGGGTGTGGGACGGTCGAAGTATTCCAGCAGCCTGACGACGAACCCCTCTTGTTCGAGGCGGTGCGCGTACTCGGCAGGCGTGGGAAAGTACCACGGCAGCTCGGGTTCGCGCAGGCCGTATTCGCGCCAGGCGGTCAGCATCGCGGTGGTCAGCTCGGCGCAATTGCCGGCTCCGCCCATTTCCGCGACGAAACGTCCGCCAGGCATGAGTGCCTCGCGGACGTTGGCGATGACGGCGCGGGGGTCGCGGCTCATCCAGTGCAGTGCGGCGTTGGAGAAGACCGCGTCGTACTTGTCCGCGACCGTGAAGTCGTGCCCGTCGCCGACGATGAAGTTGATGCCCGGGTATTGGGCGAGCGCCTTTTCGATCATCGCGGGCGAGCCGTCGATGCCGAGGACGTCCGCGCCCCTGAAGGCGATCTGCGCGGTCAGCACCCCGGTGCCGCAACCGAGGTCGAGCACGCGCTCGCCGGGGCGCGGGTCGAGCAGGTCGACAAGCGGCGCGCCCTGCGTGGAGACGTAGCCGAAGCTGCTGTCGTAGGCACGACTGTTCCACCGCTCCAAGCTCGGCGTGTCGTATCGCAAGACGATCAGCTCACAATCGGTCAGACATCGGGCCCCCGTGGCCGTGCTGTCCGTTCACTTTAGAGCCTGATCGTCCCTACGACATATCAAGTCACATGGGACTCATCCCACACTCTTGGTCCATTCCCTCTTCAGGTACGCCTTCGCCGCATCCGTCTGCGGGATCGTCATGAGCACCGGCGGGCCGGGCGGCTTGGGCAGCTTGGCGGCCTGCTCGGTGTCGAGCGTGCCCTTCATCAGCATCGCCTCGCCGCGCGCCGGGCGGGCGAAGCCCTTCTGCAGGAGGTTCTGGCCCTCGTCGGAGAAGAGGAACTCCTGCCAGAGGCGGGCCGCGGCCGGATGCGGGGCCGCCTTGTTGATCGCCTGCACGTGGTAGCCGCCGAGCGCGGCCCCCTTGGGGATGACGACCTTCCACGCGTCGCCCTGCAGGGCGCTGCGCGCGGCGTTGAGGTGGTCCCACGAGACGACCACGTTGGCCTTGGACATGTCGGTCAGCCGACCGGCCTGCTTGAGCTTGGCGAACAGCTCCACGCCCTGCTCGGGCCTGGGTGCTCCTGAGGTGGACCCGGAGCTCATCGACGCCGCCATCACGCCGCCGAACGCCGCCGACGAGCGCAGCGGGTCGCCGTCGAGCGCGACGCGGTAGCCGGGCTTGAGCAGATCGGCGAAGGAGGCCGGCGGCTTGACCGCGCGCGGGTCGTAGCCGATCGACATGTAACCGCCGTAGGCGGCGTACCAGGCGCCCGACGGGTCCTTGACGTGGTCGGGCAGGTCCTGCCAGCCCTGCACCTTGTACGGCGCGAACTTGGCGGCCCCGTAGACCGCCATGTCCATGGTCAGGTCGAAGACGTCGGGTTTGAGCTGGGTGGCGACGTCGAGCTCGCGCTTGCTGTTCGCGGCGGGCTCGAGTTCGTTGATCTTGATGTCGTACTTGTCGGCGAAGGTGTCGAGGATCTCGCCGAAGTTCACCCAGTCGCGGGGCAGGGCGATGACGTTGAGCTCGCCTTCGCGCTGCGCGGCCTCGACGAGGCGCTCCATGGTGCCGAAGCCCGACTTCAGCGAGGTGGCCTTGACGTTGACGGGCGGCAGGTTCTTGTTCTCTGTGGTGGCGGTGTCGGTGGACGACGCGCCGCATCCGGCGCTGGCGAGGATGGCTGCTGCGGCGGCGCAGGTACGTACGGTCACAGATTGAATACTTACCGCTACATCCTCCCAGGTCGAGGAGGCGCGGCCGGTACGACCTTGGCTGCCACCAGCGTCTCCTCGGGGATCTCCACCACCGTGCCATCCCTTTTGCGGACCTTGAGAATCCCGTCCGACCACGACACGAGGATGCCCACCGCGTCACGAAACCCGCCGGGCACGCGCCTTCTGGTAGTGATCCGGGCGCCTATATCGTGACTTGTGATGGCGACGACGAGGCGTCCGGCCACGAGTTTGCCCCCCTCCGTTTCGGCCAGCGAGCAAGCACGGCAATACTAGGGCGTAGCAAACCGCGGTCAGAGTCATGCCATGGTGCGGAGAAGAAGGAGCTCGAGGTGACCTACGTCATCGCGCAGCCTTGCGTGGACGTCCTGGACAAGGCGTGCATCGAGGAGTGCCCCGTCGATTGCATCTACGAGGGCGAGCGCATGCTTTACATCCACCCCGACGAGTGCGTGGACTGCGGCGCGTGCGAGCCTGTGTGCCCCGTCGAGGCGATTTTCTATGAGGACGACCTTCCCGAGCAGTGGAAGGACTTCTACAAGGCGAACGTGGACTTCTTCGAGGACCTGGGCTCGCCCGGCGGCGCCTCGAAGGTCGGCAAGATCGAAAAGGACCACCCGATCGTGGCCGCCCTGCCGCCGCAGGGCGAGGGTCACTGACGATCGTTTCCTCGTCGTGCACGGGCGCATCCGGCCGGATGCGCCCCGTACGCGCGCGCCTCGTACGGCGACGCAACACCCTGGAGAACCGTGAACAACCTGCCTGACTTCCCTTGGGATCGGCTGGAGCCGTACAAGCAGCGCGCGCTGGCACACCCTGACGGCATCGTCGACCTCTCGGTCGGCACGCCCGTCGACCCCGTGCCGCAGATCGTCCAGGACGCGCTCATCGCGTCCGCGAACAGCCCCGGCTATCCGCTCACCCACGGCACCAAGGAGCTGCGCGAGGCCGCGGCCGGGTGGCTGGAGCGCAGGCATGGCGTGACCGTCGACCAGCGCGACGTGCTGCCGGTGATCGGCACCAAGGAGTTCGTCGCGTGGCTGCCCTCTTACCTGGGCGCCCGCAAGGTGGTCTTCCCCGAGCTGGCCTACCCCACCTACGACGTGGGCGCCAGGCTCGCCGGAGCCACGGGCATCGCCTCCGACAGCACGCTCGCGCTCGGTCCCGAGCGGGTCGATCTCATCTGGGTCAACTCCCCGGGCAACCCCACGGGCCGGGTGCTGCCCGCCGAGCACCTGCGCAAGGTCGTCGACTGGGCCCGCGAGCGCGGCGCCGTCGTGGCCTCCGACGAGTGCTACATCGAGCTCGGCTGGGAGGAGCGGCCCGTCTCGATCCTGCACCCCGACGTCTGCGGCGGCTCCCACGAGGGGCTGCTCGCCGTCCACTCGCTCTCCAAGCGCTCCAACCTGGCCGGCTACCGCGCCGGGTTCGTGACCGGCGACCCCGCCCTGGTCAAGCGGCTGCTGGAGATCCGCAAGCACGCCGGCATGCTGATGCCGAAGCCCGTACAGGCCGCCATGACGGTCGCGTTCGGCGACGACGAGCACGCCGACCGGCAGCGCGAGCGCTACGCCGCCCGCCGCGAGCTGCTGCGGCCCGCGCTGGAGAAGGCCGGCTGGACCATCGACCACTCGACGGCCGGGCTGTACTTCTGGGCCACGAACGGCCAGAGCGCCTGGGACCAGGTCGGCAAGCTTTCCGAAATCGGCATTTTGGTCGCGCCCGGTGAGTTCTACGGATCGGCAGGTGAGCGGCACATCCGGGTGGCGCTCACGGCCACCGATGAGCGGATCGCTGCGGCGGTGCGCCGCCTCCAGTAGGATCACCCGGCGAAGCCCGGCGGGAGCCGGGTTCGCGCGCATAAATTGATAAGGGCTTATGCCGAGGCAGACCGCGAGTGGAGCGAGCTGATCGATGAGCGTGACCTCCATGGTCGTTCTCGGGCTGAGCATCGCCACCGTCTTGCTGCTGCTTGGCGCCTTCTGGGCCACCCTGCGGCAGGACAGAAAGGGCCGCTCAAGCGCCGCCGCACCGGCCGAGGTCGCCTCAGTCGAGGCCCCGCTGGCGGCGCCGGTGAGCGTCCCTGGTCGAGCCGGCACCGACTACACCGACCCTCGCACGATCCAGGTCGGCGACCGGATCGAGGTGCACGGGTCGCCCGCGCGCGTGCTCGGCGCCATGCACATCTCCTGGCAGGGCCAGCAGTGGGTGGAGTTCCTGCTGCGCGACAGCTCGCGGCGGCTGCAGTGGCTCTCCGTCGAGGTGCGTCCCGGCGACCCGCCGCACCTTGAGGTGCAGCTCTGGAACGATGTGCCGACCCAGGGCATGGTCCCCGCCAAGAGCTCGCTGATCATGGAGGGCGTGGAGTTCCACCCCATCGAGCGGGGCACGGCGGCGTTCAGGAGCGAGGGCGACACCGGAAACCCCGACCGGGGGCTGCTCGACTTCGCCGACTACCGCGCCTCCGACGGGCGGCTGCTGTCTTTCGAGCGCATCCAGGGCCGCGCGTGGACCGCCGCCTACGCCCAGCCGCTGCCGCCCGGCTCGATCTCGATCGTCCGCCGCGCGTCCTGACCCCCGGGACGGCTCGGGCCTCCTGATCACTCCGAACACGCCCGGAACAGGGCGCGCGCCCCGACCTGTCACGACAGGCGGGTGCGCGTCCTGACCTGTCACGACAGACCGCGCGTGTCGACCATCACGACAGCTCGACGCGGCGGGTACCGGCCGTGCCGCCGTCCTGCCAGCCGTCGGCCTCGATGTCGTTGAGCCAGGTGGCGCCGTTGTAGCCGACGCGGGTGATCGCGTACTTCTCGGCGTGGGCCACCGACCAGGCCGCCACCAGCCAGCCGCGCCGCTTGCTGGTGATCGCGGTGCTGCCCAGGGCCCTGGCGAGCTGTTTGCGCGCGGCGGCGGTGCGCGGCTTCGGCGCGGGGGTCTTGTCGGTCGGATACCAGCAGTCCACGGCCCGCGGCACCCGGCCGGTGAAGGCGGCGGCGAGGATCTTCGCATCGCCCTCGTGCGGCGCGTACGCGTAGCCGCCCGCCGACCGC
Source organism: Nonomuraea fastidiosa (assembly GCF_042751225.1). Classification (NCBI taxonomy): domain Bacteria; kingdom Bacillati; phylum Actinomycetota; class Actinomycetes; order Streptosporangiales; family Streptosporangiaceae; genus Nonomuraea; species Nonomuraea fastidiosa. Next base: position 1,937,425 of record NZ_CP170570.1, on the reverse strand, counting down.
TGCACCGCCTGCGCCGCGTCCGCCAGCGGCATCTTGTGGTAGTCCTTCACCTTGACCAGCGCGGCGAAGAACTTGTTGGTGGCGTAGACCGGGTCCTGGAGCTGCTTCTTCGTGCCCCAGCCCTGCGAGGGCCGCTGCTGGAACACGCCCACCGAGTCGCGGTCGCCGTAGTCGAGGTTGAGCAGCTTCGACTCCTGCAGCGCGGTGCCGTACGCGATGACCACGGCACGCTCGGGCAGCCGCCGCCGCGCCGCCACGGCCGCGATGGTCGCGGAGATCTGCGCCTGCTCGGGGGAGAGCGTCAGCACCCCCTCAGGCGTCTTGACCACGCAGAACGGCTCCTCCTGCACCGCGAGGCGGGGCGTCCGCTTCAGCAGGTGGTACAGGCCCACGGACACGCCGACGGCGAGCACGGCAACGATGATCGCGATGGTGATGACTGCACGGGAGAAGCGCGGGCGCACGCAGGAAAACCTACCCGGCCGGATAAGCTCCCAGGGCATGAGCAACGTGCGCACGACGTCTCCGCTGCCCGCCGCGGTGGACGAGCTCTGGGAGCGCAGGGCCGAGCTGTCGCCCGCCGACGCCGAGGCCCGGCACCTCGTGGTGAGCGCGATCGACCTGCTCGACCGGGGCGAGGCCAGGGTCGCGAGGCTCGTGGACGGCGAGGTCGTGGTGGACGAGCGGGCCAAGCGCGCGATCCTGCTCGGTTTCAAGGTGCTCGGCATGACGCGCTCGCAGGTCGGCGACTTCCACCACCACGACAGGGTGCCGCTGAAGAGCTCGCTCGAGGGCGTGCGCGTGGTGCCCGGCGCGATCGCGCGGTGGGGCGCGTACATCGCGCCCGGCGTGGTGCTCATGCCGTCGTTCACCAACATCGGCGCGTACGTCGACGAGGGCACGATGGTCGACACCTGGGCCACGGTCGGCTCCTGCGCCCAGATCGGCAAGAACGTGCACCTGTCGGGCGGCGTCGGCATCGGCGGCGTGCTGGAGCCGCCGAACGCGGTGCCGGTGGTCATCGAGGACGGCGCGCTGATCGGCAGCCGGGCGATGATCGTCGAGGGCGCCAGGGTCGGCGAGGGCGCGGTCGTCGGCGCGGGAACGATCCTGTCCGCGTCGATGCCGGTGATCGACGTCGAGACCGGTGAGGAGCTGTCCCGCGGCGTGATCCCGCCGTGGTGCGTGGCGGTGGGCGGCACGCGGCAGAAAGAGTTCCCCGGAGGCACGTTCGGCCTGCCGTGCGTGCTGGTGCTCAAGCGCCTGGAGCCGGGGAGCAGGCACGACAAGGCGGCGCTCAACGATGTGCTGCGCGAACACGGAGTGAACACCTGATGCTTGACCTGACCCAGGACGTACGCGACCTGACCGCCGCGATCGTGGACATCGAGTCCGTCAGCGGCGGCGAGAAGGCGCTGGCCGACGAGGTCGAGCGAGCGCTCGCCGCGCTGCCGCACCTCAAGGTGACCCGGTCGGGCGAGACGGTCGTGGCCCGCACCGAGCTGGGGCGCTCCGAGCGCGTGCTGATCGCGGGACACCTCGACACCGTCCCCGTCGCCGGCAACCTGCCCAGCAGGGTCGAGGGCGACCTGCTCTACGGCTGCGGCACCACCGACATGAAGGCGGGCGTGGCCGTCGCGCTCAAGCTCGCCGCCACCCTGCCCGCGCCCAACCGCGACGTCACCTACGTCTTCTACGACTGCGAGGAGGTCGAGGCCGAGCGCAACGGGCTCGGCAGGGTCGCGCGTGAGCACGCCGACTGGCTGGCCGCCGACTTCGCGGTGCTGATGGAGCCCACCGACGGCGTCATCGAGGGCGGCTGCCAGGGCACGCTGCGCGCCGAGGTCATGGTGACCGGCAAGCGGGCGCACAGCGCGCGCTCGTGGTTCGGGGTCAACGCCATCCACGGCATCGAGCCGGTGCTGGCCAGGCTCAACGCGTACGAGCCGCGCCGGCCGGTGGTCGACGGGCTCGAATACCACGAGGGGCTCAACGCGGTGGGCGTACGCGGCGGCGTGGCCGGCAACGTCATCCCCGACCTGTGCGTGGTGAGCGTCAACTACCGCTTCGCGCCCGACCTGTCGATCAAGGAGGCCGAGCAGCACGTACGCGAGGTCTTCGACGGCTTCGCGGTGAACATCGTGGACGCGGCACCCGCGGCGCGGCCGGGGCTGACGCACCCGGTGGCGGCGGCGTTAACGGCGGCGGTCGGCGGCGAGCCGCGCGCCAAGCTGGGCTGGACCGACGTCGCCCGCTTCTCCGCGCTCGGCGTGCCGGCCGTCAACTACGGCCCTGGCGACCCCAACCTCGCGCACCAGCAGGGCGAGTACGTGTCGCTGCAGAAGATCGTGGAAAGCGAGCGCGCGATGCTCGACTGGCTGTCCGCCTGACACGGCCACCGGGACTCTTCCAACGGGCCCCTCACGTGAAAGTGGCCTTCCTCGCCGGCCATTTGGCGGGGAAGACCACTTTCAGTCCCGAGCAGCACCCTCGCCGATTAGACGCGGGCGGGCCGAAATCTGGTTCCCTGCTTCTTACAAGTTTTTTCAGAACGCCTTCCCACCTCCGCCACCTGCGGTTTCGTCCCCGGCACGCATGCTGGAGACGCGCAGGGGCGGCGAGGAGGCCGAGCTCGGACCGGCCACGCACGAGAAGGGCTAGCGTGATCCGCATGGAAAAGATCCGTCGAGAACGCCGACAGGGCCAGGCTTTCGTGCGCGGCAGCCTCGTCCCCCGCTCCACCCACGACCAGCGGCTGCTCGCCCCCCAGGGGCCGACCGACTGGGTGCACATGGACCCGTGGCGGGTCCTGCGCATCCAGGCCGAGTTCGTGGAGGGCTTCGGCCAGCTCGCCGAGCTTCCTCCGGCCGTGACCGTCTTCGGCTCGGCCCGTACGTCCCCCGACTCGACCGACTACGCGCTGGGCCGTGCGCTCGGCCGCAAGCTCGCCGAGGCCGGTTACGCGGTGATCACCGGCGGCGGGCCCGGCGTCATGGAGTCGGCCAACCGGGGCGCGAGCGAGGTCGACGGCGCGATCTCGGTGGGGCTCGGCATCGAGCTGCCGTTCGAGCAGCGCATGAACGACTACGTCGATCTCGGCATCGAGTTCCGCTACTTCTTCGTCCGCAAGACGATGTTCGTCAAGTACTCCTGCGGCTTCATCACGCTGCCCGGCGGCTTCGGCACGCTGGACGAGCTGTTCGAGGCGCTCACGCTGGTGCAGACCCAGAAGGTCACCTCGTTCCCCGTCGTGCTGCTCGGCAGCGAGTTCTGGGGCGGGCTGATCGACTGGATCAAGAGCCAGCTGCTCGGCACCGGCAAGATCGCCGCCCAGGACCTCGACCTGATCACCGTCACCGACGACCCCGACGAGGCCGTGCGCATCATCGTCGAGTCCGACCGGGCCCGCTCCCGGCAGCGTGAGGAGGAGATCGCGGCCGCCGCGGCGCAGCACGCGGAGCCTCAATAGGCTCGGCGGCGTGAACATCTGTGTCTACTGCGCCTCCAGCCAGACCATCCACGCCAAATACATCGAGCTGGCCGCCCGTGTCGGCACCGAGCTGGCCCGGCGGGGCCACACGCTGGTCAGCGGCGGCGGCTCCGTGTCCTGCATGGGCGCCGTCACCGCGGCCGCCCGCGCCGCAGGCGGCCGGACGATCGGCGTGATCCCCCAGGTCCTGATGGACATGGAGGTGGCGGACGAGGAATCGGACGAGCTGATCGTCACCGACGGCATGCGCGAGCGCAAGGGCGTCATGGACGCACGCTCCGACGCGTTCCTCGTGCTGCCCGGCGGCATCGGGACGCTGGAGGAGCTGTTCGAGATCTGGAGCGCCCGGGTGCTCGGCATCCACGACCGCCCGCTGGTGCTGCTCGACCCCTTCGGCCTGTACGACCCGCTCAAGGCGCTGGTCGAGCGCATGTACGACGAGGGCTTCACCCGTCCCGACGTGTTCGACGCCATCTCGTGGACCACGACGGTCGAGGAGGCGTTCGCGCACCTCGAAGGGCGTGCGCAGCCGGTCAGACCGAGCGTCGCCGAGCTGGGCGAGGCGTCCGGCTGACCGGTGTCCGCGCCGCCCGGTGACGTACCGGTTGCGGCATGTGCGGGACCTCGTGCCCCGATGCAATGAGTACGATGCCCATGTGCTGGTCATACTCGCCATCGCCGCCATCGCCATCCTGGTCTGCGTGGTCCTGGTCTCCCTGGGCAAGGGCGGTGAGCTGACCGAGTTCCCGCCCGACGTGCCCTCGCTCGACCTGCCGGAGGCCGGGCAGCTCACGGCGGCCGACGTCATGGCCATCCACCTGCCGGTCAACCTGGTCGGCTACCACACGCAGAGCGTCGACGAGACGCTGCGCAGGGCCGCGGGGGCGATCAGCGCGCGCGACAACCGCATCGCGGTGCTGGAGCAGCGGGTCTCCGAGCTGCTGTCCAACCGGCTGTACGCGCGGCAGGAGAGCTACGCCGCGCCGGGCGCCGGGCCGCGCACCGAGCACGCACCCGAGGCCCCTGCCGTGTCCCGGGAGCTGCCGGAGTCGGGCGACCCGGTGACCTCCAGCGGCGCCTCGGTGTCGTGGGACGGCGGGGCCCGGCTGACCAGCCCGCCTGAGGACCCGGAGTGGCGGGTGCCCGGCGTTCAGACTCAGCATCAGGCGGACGCCCGGGCGGAGGCTCCGGGCGAGCCCGTCGGTGAGACGGAGGCCGGCGGCGAGGCCGGCGATCAGGCCGCCGACACGACCGACACGACCGAGGCGGCACAGGCGAAGGCCGACGAGAAGGCCGACGAGAAGGCTGGCGAGAAGGCTGGCGACAATGCTGGCGACAAGGCCGAGGAGAAGGACGGCGAGCCGGAGCGCGATGCGTCCGTGCGGGCCGGGCTCAACGGCCAGGAGGATGATCAGGGCAAGTGACCGAGCCGATCCGCTGCGCATGGGCCGGTCTGTCCGACCCGATGTACCTCGAGTACCACGACAAGGAGTGGGGCCGCCCGCTCAAGGGCGATGACGCGGTCTTCGAGCGGGTGTCGCTCGAGGCGTTCCAGTCGGGCCTGTCGTGGCTGACGATCCTGCGCAAGCGGGAGAACTTCCGCGCCGCCTTCGACGGCTTCTCGATCCCGAAGGTGGCCGCGTACACGGGCAAGGACGTCGAGCGGCTGCTCGGCGACGCGGGCATCGTACGCAACCGCGCCAAGATCGAGGCCGCCATCACCAACGCCAGGGCCGCGCTCGACCTGCCCGGCGGCCTGTCGGAGCTGGTGTGGCGGTACGCCGAGCCCGACAGGCCCGCGCCGCGCACCATGGCCGACGTGCCGGCCGCCACGCCAGGCTCGAAGGCGCTGGCCAAGGAGCTGAAGCGGCACGGGTTCGTGTTCGTCGGCCCGACCACCGCCTACGCGCTCATGCAGGCGATCGGGCTGGTCAACGACCACCTCGCGGACTGCGTCGCGCGTAGGTGGTGAGCGCGACGGCGTGGCTGCGCTTGGAGCCGTGACGGGCTCGAAGGCGCCCGCTGTGCCGTCGCCGGTGTGATCCCGCCCGCCGGCGGCCCATACGCGTCTCCACGGCCACCCTGGCCCCGTCGGGCAGGTGACCGCCGGCCCCGCCGAGGTGCACCCGTACCGGCCGGTCACTCTCCGCTGAACGTCGGCTGCTCCTTGGCGAGGAAGGCGCGTGTGGCGTTGCGGTGGTCCTGGGTGGCGGCGCACTGGTCCTGCAGGTCGGCCTCCAGGGCGAGCGAGTCGGCGAGGGCGTGCGTGGCGGCGTAGGCGAGCGCCCGCTTCGTGGCCGCGTACGCCAGCGTGGGTCCCTGCGCGAGGCGTGCGGCGAGGTCCGTCGCGGCCTTCATGACGTCGTCGGCGGGCACCACGCGGTTGACCAGGCCCAGCTCGAGCGCGCGGGCGGCGTCGATCGCCTCGCCCAGCAGCATCAGCTCGGCGGCGCGGCCATGCCCGACCAGGCGCTGCAACGTCCACGACGCGCCCGAGTCCGGCGCGAGCCCGATCCCGGCGAACGCCAGCGCGAACTTCGCCCGCTCCGAGGCCACCCGCAGGTCGCAGGCGAAGGCCAGCGACGCGCCCGCGCCCGCGGCCACGCCGTTGACGGCGGCCACCACCGGCTTCGGCATCGTGCTGATCAGCTCGATGATCGGGTTGTAGTGCAGGCGCACGGTGTTGGCCAGGCCGCGCCCCGACTCCAGGTTGTCGGCGTGCTCGCGCAGGTCCTGGCCCGCGCAGAAGGCCCGGCCCGAGCCGGTCAGCAGCACCGCCCTGACCGCGCGGTCGTGCGCGGCCTTGCGCAGCGCGTCGTGCAGCGCCTGCTTGGCCTCGACGGTCAGCGAGTTCATCGCCTCCGGCCGGTCGAGCGTGATGGTGGCGACGGCGTCGGCCACGTCGTAGCGGATCACATCAACTCCCTGTCGACGAACGCGGCGGCCGCGGGCAGCAGCCTGGCGGCCTCCTGCTCGAAGAAGGCCCTCGCCTTCTCGCCCGGCCAGCCCGGCGGCAGCAGCTCGGGCGGCAGGCCGGGGTCGCGGAACAGGAAGTTGCGCCACCCGTGCACGAGCCTGCTGCGGGTGGCGAACACCTGATCGGGCGGCGCCTCTTCTGGCAGCGTGCTGATCAGCGTGACAGCCTCGGCCAGCCAGTGCTCGTACGCCTCGCCGATGGCGTCGAGATCCCATGCCCTGGCCACCAGCTCGCGCGGATCGCCTTCGAGCGCCGCGTCGAACCTGTCGGCCCGCACTCCTTCGCTCTCCAGCAGGTTGTCCAGCTCGATCGAGGAGCGCGGGCCGATCCACGTCGTCTCCGACAGCGACGCGTACCCCAGGAAGGTCAGATCCGCCCTGAGCCGCTCCCTGCGCTGCCGCTCCTTCACCGGCTCGAAGACGATGACGTGCCAGCGTCCGTGCCAGGTGAGGGTTCCAGCTCGGTAAATTCTCAGCGCGGCCTCATCAAGCCGTCTGACGCACTTCGGGGTCAGCCCGTAGCCCGCTCCCTGCGGCAGCCTCACCGGTCTCAGCCATCCCTGACGCACCATCCGCGACACCGCCGTACGCACCGCGGGAGCCGCGATTTCCAGGGGTTTCATGAGACGTACGAGGGCGGCTATGGTGGCCTGCCCGCCGCGGGAACGCAGGTGATCTCCGTAGAGGTCGAACAGAGCGGCGCGAGCGTGCACGAAGTCCAGTTTGGACGCCATCGCCTGGCTCGACAACGCATTCTGGGAGGAGATCGTTACCCATGAGCGCTCTCGATGCGGGAGAATAGGACATCACAGAAGACGTGAATGCGCCGGCCACCCTCCCGGGGTGGTCGGAAATCGCGGGCCGCGGGAGCCCAAGGCAGGAAGGGATACACGCATGGCGGCGATGAAGCCGCGGACCGGCGATGGTCCGCTCGAGGTCACCAAGGAAGGGCGCGGCATTGTCATGCGAGTCCCTCTGGAGGGTGGCGGCCGGCTCGTCGTGGAGATCTCCGCCGACGAGGCCAAGGCGCTCGGTGAGGCGTTGAAGAACGTCGTCGGCTGAGCGCTCCCCGGAGGAAGACCCTTGTTCTACGACCCTGGCGTGGCCACGACGCCAGGGTCGCTCACGTTTGAGGAGAGGTTCCGTGCCCATTGAGACCACTGCTTCGGTGGTCACCGAGGTTCCAGGCGACGCCGAACTGCTGGCCGTCCCCTACGACTCCGATCTCAGCCCGTCCGTCGAGCTGCCGCTTCCGGCCGCGGACCTGCTCGCGCACTACAACGCCAAGGGCGAGGCAGGCGAGATCGTCGAGGTGCCGGTCGCGCGGTCCGGCGGCGTGGGCCGGGTCCTGCTGTACGGCGTCGGCGACGGCTCACCGCGCGACCTGCGCACGGCCGCCGCCGCGCTGACCAGGAAGGTCAAGGGCAGGGAGACGCTGACCGTGGTGCCGCCGTCCGCGGACGACCTCTCACCGTTCGCGGAGGCGGCGCTGCTGGCGGCGTACACCTTCAAGATCGGCAAGCCGGGCAAGGAGCCGGTGCGGTCGCTCGTGTTCGCAGGGGCGGACGAGGGCCAGGTACGGCGCGCGGAGACCGTCGCGCAGGCCGTGGCCTTCGCTCGCGACCTGGCCAACACGCCGTCGTCGGTGAAGAACCCCGCCTGGCTCGCCGAGCGGGCTCAGGAGACCGGCCTGCCCGTCGAGGTGTGGGACGAGGAGCGGCTGCGGGCCGACGGCTTCGGCGGCATCCTCGCCGTCGGCCAGGGCTCGGCCAGCCCTCCGAGGCTCATCAAGCTCTCCTACACCCCCGACGAGCCGGCCACCCGGCACGTCGTGCTGGTCGGCAAGGGCATCACGTTCGACTCGGGCGGGCTGTCGCTCAAGCCGACCGACAACATGAAGACCCAGAAGACCGATATGGCGGGCGGTGCGGTCGTCATCGCCGTGCTGAAGGCGCTGGCCGCGCTCAAGGCCCCCGTACGCGTCACCGGCCTGGTCGCCGCCGCCGAGAACATGCCGTCGGGCACCGCGCAGCGGCCCAGCGACGTGATCACCCACTACGGCGGCCGCACGGTCGAGGTGCTCAACACCGACGCCGAAGGCCGGCTGGTGCTGGCCGACGCGCTGGCGTACGCCGACGCCGTGCTCGACCCCGACGCGGTGGTCGACATCGCCACGCTCACCGGCGCCATCACGGTCGCGCTCGGCCGCGCCTACGGCGCCGTCTACTCCTCCGACGACGAGCTCGCCGAGCGGCTCGTGGCGGCGGGGCAGGCGGCCGACGACCGGCTGTGGCGGATGCCGCTGGTCGAGGACTACCGGCCCGCGCTGGACTCGCAGATCGCCGACCTCGCCAACGTCGAGTCCGGCAACAAGTTCGGCGGCGGGTCGATCACGGCGGCGCTGTTCCTGCGGGAGTTCGCGGGCAAGCGGCCGTGGGCGCACCTCGACATCGCGGGCGTGGGGCGCAGCACGGCCGACGAGGGCACCCTCACCAAGGGCGCGACCGGCTTCGGCGTACGCGTGCTGCTGGAGTGGCTCACCAAGAGCTGACGGGCACCACCCGCCGGCCGGGCTCACCGGGCCGGCGGGCGCCGCGCCCGGGGGCGAAGGCCCGACGGGCGCCGCGCTCGGGAGCGGAGGCCGGCCGCCGGCCCCTTGAGGCGGTTCGCCTGGGCCGGCGGGTCAGCCGGAGCTTGCAGTCCTGGATCAGTCGGAGATCTTCACGGCGGCCAGCAGGCCGTCGCCGAGCGGCATGAGCACCGAGCGCAGCCGCTCGTCCGACTGCACGAGCTTGCCGACCTCGCGCAGCGCCACCGTGTCGGTGTCGCGCTGCGCCGGGTCGGCCACGCGGTTGTGCCACAACATGTTGTCGAAGGCCACGATGCCGCCCACCCGCAGCAGGCGCACGGCCTCGGCCAGATAGTCGGCGTACTCCTGCTTGGCGCCGTCGGCGAAGACCATGTCGTACCCGCCGTCGGACAATCGCGGCAGCACGTCCAGCGCGCGTCCTGAGATGAGCCGCACCCTGCTGCCGGAGAACCCGGCCTCTGTGAACGCCTGACGGGCCAGCCGCTGGTGCTCGGGCTCGACGTCCACGCTCGTCAATGTGCCGTCAGAACGCATGCCGCGCAGCAGCCACAGCCCCGACACGCCGCAGCCCGTGCCGATCTCGACGACCGACTTGGCGTTGATGACGGTCGCCAGGAAGCACAGGGCGGCGCCGCCGCCGGGAAGGATGGGTGTGGCACCCATCTCCAGCCCGCGCTGCCGCGCCGCGTGCAAGATCTCATCCTCGTGATGGAACTGCTCCGCATAGGCCAGAGTGGCCTCCACCGGAGTGGTCATCGGCCTCCTCCCCCACTTTCATGCGATAGGTCGCGAGGTATACGCGTGATTGGCACCGATCGCAGCCTAGGGGAGACACGCCGGGACGGGAACTCAAGAGGGCATCGAGGCGTTGCAGGTTTAAACGGGCTTTGCCGGTCCGGAAGGCAGGCAGTGCGCACGAAGGGACGAAACCAGGCACTATGGCGGTAGCGGTGGTCCCAGAGAGAGGAGTTCTGGTGGACGAGAGCGACCACCAGACCGATACTCCGGTGTCGTCCGAGTGGACGCCTCCCACCTGGGAGGAAGTGGTGCGGACGCACTCCGCGCGCGTGTATCGGCTGGCATACCGGCTGACCGGCAATGTCCATGACGCCGAAGACCTGACGCAGGAGGTCTTCGTCCGGGTCTTCAGGTCGCTGTCGAGTTACACCCCGGGCACGTTCGAGGGGTGGCTGCACCGGATCACGACCAACCTGTTCCTCGACATGGCGCGGCGCAAGCAGCGCATCAGGTTCGAGGGGCTCGCCGACGACGCCGCTGAGCGGCTGCGCGGTCGTGAGCCGTCCCCGGCTCAGGCGTTCGACGACGCCCACCTGGAGCCCGACATCCAAGACGCCCTCGACGCGCTCGCCCCCGAGTTCCGGGCCGCGATCGTGCTGTGTGACATCGAGGGCCTTTCTTACGAGGAGATCGCGGCCACGCTCGGCGTCAAGCTGGGTACGGTCCGAAGCCGTATCCACCGTGGCCGGGCGCAGTTGCGGGAGGCTCTCGATCACCGAGCCCCCCGTAATACTCAACTCCCCCCGACCGTGATCCGTGGGGAGGAGATCTGACATGGCTCATTTGGGAGAACGCGCTTCCGCGCTTGTCGATGGAGAGCTGAGCCACACCGAGCGCGAACGCGCGCTGGCTCATCTGACTTTCTGTGCTGACTGTCGTCGTGAAGTCGAGTCGGTAAGGGCGCTGAAGTCCCGCCTGCGCTCGCTTGAGATGCCGGCGATGCCGGCCGACCTGACGATGTCCCTGCTTCGCATGGCGGAGCCCGGCGGCCCGTTGCCGCCGCGGGAACGCCCTTTTCCAACCCGTACGTTCGGGGGAGTGCCCATCCCCGGGCCGCACACGATCGCCCCCCTCGACAACCGTCCGCGGCGCGACGGCAGTGGCGGGGCTTCGGGACCTGGCCGCGGTGGTAGCCGGCGGCGTTCCACGTACGTGGCGGTCGGCGTGGTTTCGGCGGCCGTGGCGCTCGGCACCTTCTTCGCCGCGAGCGGAATCGGGCAGAACAATCCCGCTCCTCCGGTTGAACTGTTCCAGCAGCAGGCCCGTACTACGCCTACGAACGCCTCATCCAACGCCACACCTTGACCTCGGGGTCACCACGTTGATGCCGGCGGACATTCGGTTGGCGTAGTCGGCGGCAGAGCGGGCATACGATCTGGGTTCGGGAATTGTCACAGGCAAGTCCTGACAAAAGCTTTAGATCACTCGTATGCCGCAAAAGCCAGCATTTGCGGTGGCCGAGCCAAGGAGTGGTGAGATCTAGATGACCGACGAGACGCGGTCCCCGGAAGGGCGCACACCGTCGGACTCCCCCGAGCCACAGGGGCGGCCGGACTTCCTGCCCGCGGACGACAGGTCCGAGCAGCGGTCGGAGCCGCCCGCCTCCTTCGGCTCCTCGTGGGGCGACCCGTCCGGCCGCTCCGGGGGCTCCGGCTCGCCGCCGTACGAGCCGCGGCCGTACGACGCCTCGGCCGACCGGTCACCGTACGGCGGGCCTGGGCCCGGGCCTGGGGCGCAGCAGGGCACCGGGCCGCAGTACGGTGCGCCGTCGTTCGGCCCGCCTGACGGTTCCCACGATCACTCCTACGGTCGTCCCGACGCCGAGACCCGCGCCTACGACGGCCCCTCCTTCAGCCCGCCGGGCCCCTCGGGCAGCTCGCAGGGACCCTCGGGCCCCTCCTTCGGCCCGCCCGGCTCGACCGGGCCCTCCTTCGGTCCTCCAGGCCCGGCTGAGCCGTCCTTCGCGCCGCCCGGATCCACCGAGCCGTCCTTCGCGCCGCCCGGCTCCACTGAGCCGTCCTTCGCGCCGCCCAATGGCGACACGCGTGCGTACGAGAGCCCGTTCTTCGGACCGCCCGACGGGGGTGCCCGCGCCTACGACGGCCCGCCGATCGGATCGTCCGGCGAACACCCCGGTTTCGGCGGGGCCCCCGGCTCCTACGGGCCACCTCAGCCGCCGCCACCGCGCCAGGCCATGGGCATGGGCCCCGGCTGGGGTCCGCCCCCACCCGGAAGGGAGGCCGCCGCCGTGCAGCGGGGGCCGCGCACCGGGTTCTTGATCGCGATGGCCGTGGTGATCGCGCTGGTGGCCTCGATGCTCGGCAGCGTCGGCACGTACCTGCTGACCCGGCCGAGCAGCAACGCCATCGACCCCTCCTACAGCCTCGGCCCGCTGCCCACCGGAGCCACCAACCGCGCGCCCGACTCCGTCGCCGGCGTCGCCGCTCGGGTGCTGCCCAGCGTGGTCTCGCTGGAGGTCGGCAACGGCAGCAACACCGAGGGCGCGTCCGGCTCCGGCTTCGTGATCAAGAACGGCTACGTGGTCACCAACAACCACGTCGTCTCGCTGGCCGCGCAGGGCGGCGAGATCCGGATCATGTTCAACAACCGCAAGACCACCACCGGCCGCATCGTCGGCCGCGACCCGGGCTCCGACCTGGCGGTGATCAAGCCTGAGGAGACGTTCGGCACGCCGGAGATCACGCTCGGCAACTCCGACCAGGTGGTCGTCGGCGACCCGGTCATCGCCATCGGCTCGCCGCTCGGCCTGACCGGCACCGTCACCACCGGCATCGTCAGCTCGCTCAACCGGCCGGTCATCGCCGGTGACGAGTCCGGCACCAACGAGGAGCCGGCGTACATCAGCGCCATCCAGACCGACGCCGCCATCAACCCCGGCAACTCCGGCGGTCCGCTGGTGAACGGCAAGGGCGAGGTCGTCGGCGTCAACTCCGCGATCGCCACGCTCGGCCGTTCGCTGACCAGCCAGAGCGGCAGCATCGGCCTCGGCTTCGCGATCCCCGTCAACCAGACGCGGCGGGTCGCCGAAGAGCTGATCACCACCGGGCGGGCCAAGCGGCCCAAGATCGGCGTCGTTCTGGAGAAGGACTTCAGGGGGCAGGGCGTCAAGATCGCTACCGAGCCCGCCGCCGGTCAGCAGCCGGTCACGCCCGGCGGCCCCGCCGACAAGGCCGGCCTCAAGCCCGGTGACGTGATCCTGGAGATCGACGGGCTGGCCTTGCAGGACAGCAACGAGCTGATCGCCCTGATCCGCAGCAAGGAGCCGGGCTCGCAGATCAAGATCAAGTATCAGCGTGACGGCCAGGCCCGCACCGCCACCCTGACCGTGGTGGCCGAAGACGGCCCCGCCCCGTCACCCTCCTGACCCGGATCGACTGACCGCCTCACCCGGCCACCCCGGACGCATGGGTGGCCGGGTGAGGCGTTTTAGGCGCGGACCCGGAAACCACCCGCATCCCGCCACTCACACGCGCCTCCGAGCTTGCGGGCGGTGGGTGCGGGCTGAGAATCCGCTTCGCCGCCTCGCCGCCTTCGGGCCAGGGTGGGGTGGTAGGCGCGAGGGGTGTAACGCCTAGGCCTCCGTGCGCCGCATACGTGCGCTCTCAGCATCTTCGGCCTGAGCGGTGGTAAGTGGGAGGGGTGGACGCCCAGACCTCCGCTCCATCGCATGCCGGCGCCCATCTGAGGCTGTGGGGCGTGGGGAGGTCCGGAGGCGAAGACGGCCCCAGCCTCTTGGGCTCGTCCTAACGCCGCCCCGGCCGCCTCTGGCGTGTGCCCCGGCTGCCTCTGGCGTGTGCCCCGGCTGCCTCTGGCGTGTGCGCTGGTCGCGTGAGGGTGAGGTGCGGCCGCCGTCGCGCCCACCTCCAGCCCTGCGGTGTCGGCGCGTGAGAGTGGGAAGGACCTTCGACCTCTGTTGCGCCGCTTGCGTGCGCTCTTGCCTCCTGGCTGCGCCGTGCCGTGAGGAGGGGGCGGTCTGGTCGCTGTCTCGCCGTTCGTGTGTGGGGTGTCGGGGCGGCGGCGCCGCCGTGGGCACTCACGGAGCGGGGCCCAGAGGGTGGCGGTGCTGGTGTGGTGGGTCCGCTGAGCGGGAGGGCGTCGGTGTGGGTGGCCGCGATGGGTGGCGGTGCTGGTGTGGTGGGCCTGCGGAGCGGGAGGGCGTCGGTGTGGGTGGCTGCGATGGGTGGCGGTGCCGGTGTGGGTGGCCGCGATGAGCGGCGGTGCTGGTGTGGTGGGCCTGCGGAGCGGGAGGGCGTCGGTGTCGGTGGCCGCGAAGGGCGGAGGTGTCGGTGAGGAGGCGTCTGCGACCGGCCCTGAAGCCCGCTGGCGCCCTTCGGCTACTGGCCGGCCTTGAGCCCTAGGGCACTGTCAGAGGCTAACGGGGGCCGATCAACGGCCCGCCCGCCTGCCTGGTCTGGTGCCGCAACGTGGTCTGGCCTGGTGCCGCAACCGACCTGGACTGCGTGCTGCAACGCGGCCTGGACTGCGTGCTGCAACGCGGCCTGGACTGCGTGCTGCAACGCGGCCTGGACTGCGTGCTGCAACGCGGCCTGGACGCGTGCTGCGACCCCCGCCTGGGCTGTGTGCCGCATCGCGGACGGCGTCCGTGGACCGTGACCCCGAGATCGGTCGTCTTCGCGGCCGGGTGTTGCCATAGGGGCGTGGGTGGTTTGTCCTAGGGGGGACGACTCAGTCACGGCTGGAAGCCCTTAGTCTGTGGATAGGCCGGGGTTGTCCTCGGAGAGGTTGGACTGCGGTAGGAGCTCACGGTGTTCGGACTCGGGTGGATGGAGGTCGGAGCGCTGATCGTGATCGCGCTCCTCGTCTTCGGTCCCGACAAATTGCCGCAGGCCGCCGCGCAAGCGGGCCGGACCCTGCGCAACCTGCGCCGGATGGCCAACAACGCGCGCGAGGACCTGCGTGCCGGGCTTGGCCCCGAGTTTCAGAACTTCGACCCCGCCGACCTCAACCCGCGCAACTTCGTACGCAAGCATCTCCTCGACGACCTAGAGGACGACTGGAACAACGCGGGCAAGCCGAAGGAGCTGGAGCCGGTCGCGGCGACGTACACGCCGGAGCCGGTGGTCGATGAGCTCGGCTTCGGTGAGATTCCCCCGTACGACTCCGAGGCCACCTGACCTGCAAAGCAATGGGCCCGCCCCCAAGTGAAGGAGCGGGCCCGCAGCAAAAGGTCAGCGGCGAGGCGAGAGGCCGAGCTGCATGCCCTTGAGGCTGGTGGAGCGCTTGCTCAGCCCGGCCGCGATCGAGCGCAGTTCGGCGGCGGCCGGCGAGTCGGGGTCGGTGAGCACGAGCGGCTTGCCCTCGTCGCCGCCCTCGCGCAGCCGCATGTCGATGGGCACCTGGCCGAGCAGCGGCACGCGGGCGCCGAGCGTGCGGGTGAGCGCGTCGGCGACGGTCTGGCCGCCGCCCTCGCCGAAGACCGCGATGCGCTCGTCGCAGTGGGGGCAGGGCAGCCACGCCATGTTCTCGATGACGCCGGCGATCTGCTGGTGGGTCTGGGCCGCGATGGAGCCGGCCCGCTCGGCGACCTCGGCGGCGGCCATCTGGGGCGTGGTGACGACGAGGATCTCGGCCGACGGCAGCCGCTGGGCGACGGAGATGGCGATGTCGCCGGTGCCGGGCGGCAGGTCGAGCAGGAGCACGTCGAGGTCGCCCCAGTAGACGTCGGCGAGGAACTGGTGCAGCGCCCGGTCGAGCATGGGGCCGCGCCAGACGACGGGGGTGTTGCCCGGCGGCTTGAACATGCCGACCGAGATGACCTTGATGTCGTGGGCCACCGGCGGCATGATCATGTCTTCGACCTTGGTGGGCCGCTCGGAGGCGCCCAGCATGCGGGGGACGCTGTGGCCGTAGATGTCGGCGTCGACGATGCCGACCTTGAGGCCGTTGGACGCCATGGCGGCGGCGAGGTTGACCGTGACCGACGACTTGCCGACCCCGCCCTTGCCGCTCGCCACCGCGAAGACGCGGGTCAGCGAGCCCGGCTGGTTGAACGGGATCTCCTTCTCCGGCCCGCGGTCGCCCCTGAGCTTGGTCTGCAGGCTCTTGCGCTGCTCGGCGCTCATCACGTCGAGCTCGATCTGCACGGCGGTGACACCCTCGACCTTGGAGACGGCGGCGGTGACGTCGCGGCTGATGGTGTCCTTCATCGGACAGCCGGCCACGGTGAGGTAGATGCCGACGCGCACCGCCCCGTCGGGAGCGATATCGACGTTCTTGACCATGTCGAGGTCCGTGATGGGGCGACGGATCTCGGGGTCGATGACGGTGGACAGCGCGGCCGTCACGAGTTCCTGGGTAGGTGCCATCGAAGTCTCGGCACGAGGGAGTGTGCCGTCCCTCCTTTGTCGGTCTATATGTGACAGGCGCTGAAACGCCAGTAGTGAGGATGCCCCTCCATGGTATGAACTACGGTCCGCAGTGGGTTAATCCGCACTGTTAGATGTCTGTGCAACAGCGGTCCAAGGTTACTCCCCGGTGCTCTTGCGCGACGAGCGGCCGTCCGGCGAGGCCCCGCCGTCGATGCCGTCGATCTCCCTGAGCTCGTCGAGCAGCCGCCCGAGCTCGGCGCGCAGGTAGTCGCGGGTGGCCACCTCGTTGACGGCCAGGCGCAGGCCGGCGATCTCGCGCGTCAGGTACTCGATCTCGGCCTGGTTGCGTTCGGAGGTCTCGCGGTCCTGCTCGTACTGGATGCGGTCGCGGTCGTCCTGGCGGTTCTGGGCGAGCAGGATGAGCGGCGCGGAGTAGCTCGCCTGCAGCGAGAGCATCAGCGTGAGGAAGATGAACGGGTACGGGTCGAATTTCAGGTGCGGGGGCGCGAGCACGTTCCACAGCACCCAGACCGACACGAACACCGTCATGTAGACGATGAACCGGGCGGTGCCCAGGAACCGGGCGATCCGCTCCGACAGCCGGCCGAACGCCTCGGGGTCGTAGTGGGGCCGCAGTGAGCGGCGCAGCTCGCGCGGCTGGTCGAGCCGTTCAGTCGTCATGCGCGTCGTCCCTCTCCCGCCAGCCCTCGGGCAGCATGTGGTCGAGCACGTCGTCCACGGTCACCGCGCCGACCAGGCGGCCCAGCTCGTCCACGACGGGGGCCGCGACGAGGTTGTAGTTGGCCAGGTAGTACGTGACCTCGCGGAGCGTGAACTCCGGCTTGATCGGGTCGATGGACGGGTCGAGCGCGCCGCCGAGCAGGGTGGACGGCGGCTCGCGCAGCAGCCGCTGGAAGTGCGCGACGCCGAGGTAGGTGCCCGTCGGCGTCTCGGTCGGCGGCCTGGTGACGTAGACCTGGGCGGCCACCGCGGGCGTGAGGTCCTGCTGCCTGATGTGGGCGAGGGCCTCGGCGACGGTGGCGGTGGGCGGCAGGATCACCGGTTCGTTGGTCATCACGCCGCCCGCGCTGGTCTCCGGGTACGTGAGCAGCCGCCGCACCGGCGCCGCCTCTCCGGGCTCCATCAGCCCGAGCAGCTGGGCCGCCTGCTCTTCTGGCAGGTCGTGCAGCAGGTCGGCGGCGTCGTCCGGGCCCATCTCCTCCAGGACGACGGCCGCGCGCTCCGGCTCAAGCATGCCGAGGATGCCGATGCGGTCGTCGGGCGGCAGCTCCTCCAGCACGTCGGCGAGGCGGGTGTCGTCGAGCGCACGGGCGATCTCCAGCCGGCGCTTGCTGGGCAGGCTGTGCATGGCGCTGGCCATGTCGGCGGCGCGCAGCGACTCGAACGCGGCGATCAGCCCGGCCGCGCCCTGGTCCTTCTGCAGCGTGTCGAACCCGGACACCTCGTCCCAGTCCACGATGCGAGGGTCGCGCCGCCTGCGCTTGTAGACGGCGACCTTGGTGATCTCCCAGACGGACGGCTTGATCTCCTCCATGGCGACGTCGTAGACGGTCATGGGCTCGCCGCCGACGCTCACGGTGAGGTCGAGCATCTCGCCGATGACCAGCGTCTCGGCGGTGCGCTGCTCGAACCTGCGCATGTTGAGCTTGCCGGTGAAGACGACGGCGCCCGCCTCGATGCGGCGGACGCGGGTGATGGGCAGGAAGACGCGGCGGCGCGGCTGCACCTCCACCACGAACCCGTGCACGGTGGGCCGCCGGGCGATGCGCAGCCCGACCACGACGTCCCTGACCCGGCCGATCTGGTCGCCGACCGGGTCGAAGACCGGGGTCCCCGGCAGCCGGGCCACGAAGATCTTCACCTGGTCAGGCTAACAGCGGGGCCCCATTGCGCTCGGGAGCCCGGACGTGTCAGTATCAAACCTGCTTAACGGTGATTACGGGGTATGCAGGGGGTCTGCGATGAGGTATGCGGGGCTCGCGCTCGCGTTCGTGTCCTCGTGCTGTTTCGCGTTCTCGGGGCCGATGGCGAAGTATCTCAACGCGGCCGGGCTCGCGCCCATCGAGGCGGTCTGGACGCGCATGGCCGGCGCCGGGCTGCTGCTGGTGGCCGTGCTCGCCGTGGTGCGGCCCCGCGCGCTGCGCATCCGCCGCTCCATGCTGCCCTTCGTCGCCCTGTACGCGGTCATGGCCGTCGCCGGGGTGCAGGCCCTGTACTTCGTGGCGATCACCCGGCTGCCGGTCGGGATCGCGCTGCTACTGGAGTTCATGGCGCCGGTGATGGTGGTGGCGTGGGTGCGTCTTGTCCGCAAGGTGCGCCTGGTCAAGGCCGCGTATGTGGGCGCGGTCGTCGCCGTCGTGGGCCTCGGCATCGTCGTCGAGGCGTGGCAGGGCCTGCGCCTGGACGCGCTCGGCCTGCTGCTCGGCCTGCTGGCCGGGGCGTGCTGCGCCGGATATTTCCTGATGAACGATAGCTTCGGCGACGAGGTGGACCCCCTGGGCCTCATCGCGTGGGGCATGACCGGCGCGGCCGTGGTGCTGGCGCCGTTCTCCCGGCCGTGGGACATCCCCTGGAGCGCCTTCACGGCCAACGCCACCCCCGAGGGCGGCATCACGCTGCCGGTCGCCGGCGCGTACCTGTGGATGGTCGTGGTCGCCACCGTGCTCGCCTACATCCTGGGCGTGAACGCCGTGCGGCGGCTGTCGGCCGCGGTCGGCGCGACCGTGGCCTCGCTTGAGGTGATCTTCGGCGCCGTCGTGGCGTGGGCGCTGGTGGGGGAGAGGCTCGGCGTGTTCCAGATCGTCGGCGGGCTGATCGTGATCGGCGGCGCACTGCTCGCCCAGACCGCCACCTCGGCCACCCGCCCGCAGGCCGCGCCGGAGCCGGGCCAGGAGACGGGCCAGGAGACGGGCCAGGAGACGGGACGGCAGACGGGCCAGGAGACGGGACGGCAGGCGGGCCAGGAGCCCGGCCCCGAGCCGGTCACCACCGCCGGGTAGGTCACACCTGCGGGGTGAGCCGCCAGACGATGGACTCGCGGGCCCAGCGCTCGGGCAGGTGCTCGCTGTCGGGGGCGTTGAGCCGCTCCTTGGCCAGCACCGCCACCGCGTCGGACGCCGCCGCCTGGTCCACCTTCTCGACCGTCGCCTCGAACTCCGCAAGACGCGCGCCGTTGTCCTTGCTGCGCAGCGTGACCGTGACCCGGTCGAGCGACTCCAGGCCGGGCAGCTCCTGCTCGGCGCCGCCGGAGACGAGGTAGATGGCGCCGTCGTGCCAGGCGTGCCAGGCCAGGCGCGGACGGTCGAGGGTGAGCCAGCAGATGCCCGACTTCTTCGCGCCCTCTTCGACGGCCGCCGCGCTTACAGATCCCTCGCTCACAGGCACGACTGTAACCGCCGGGAGCGGGGGCGGTCACCGGGCGGCCGTGAGCAGGTTGCGCGAGTAGGTTGAGCGCATGCGCTCACGACGTTCGGTGCTCGCCGTGCCAGGCAGCAACCCCCGGTTCCTGGAGAAGGCCCAGACTCTGCCCGTCG
Source organism: Nonomuraea fastidiosa (assembly GCF_042751225.1). Lineage (NCBI taxonomy): Bacteria > Bacillati > Actinomycetota > Actinomycetes > Streptosporangiales > Streptosporangiaceae > Nonomuraea > Nonomuraea fastidiosa. Next base: position 1,917,667 of record NZ_CP170570.1, on the reverse strand, counting down.
ACGAGGTCTTCCTCGACCTTGAGGACTCCGTCGCCCCCGCCGCCAAGGAGGAGGCGCGGGCCAACATCGTCACCGCACTGCGCGAGGGCGACTGGTCCGGCAAGACGCGGGTGGTCAGGGTGAACGACCTGACCACGCAGTGGACGTACCGCGACGTGATCGAGATCGTGGAGGGCGCGGGAGACCACCTCGACTGCCTCATGCTGCCGAAGGTGCAGGACCCGACCGAGGTGATCTGGCTCGACACGCTGCTCACACAGATCGAGAAGACCATGGGGTACGAGGTCGGCCGCATCGGCATCGAGGCGCAGATCGAGAACGCCCGCGGCCTGGTCAACGTCGACGCCATCGCCGGGTCGTCCAAGCGCCTGGAGACGCTGGTGTTCGGCCCCGCCGACTTCATGGCCTCCATCAACATGCGCACGCTCGTCGTGGGCGAGCAGCCGCCCGGCTACGCCGAGGGCGACGCCTACCACTACATCCTCATGCGGCTGCTCATGGCCGCGAGGTCGCACGACTTGCAGGTCATCGACGGCCCCTACCTGCAGATCAAGGACGTCGAAGGCTTCCGCAGGGTCGCGATGCGCGCGGCGGCGCTGGGCTTCGACGGCAAGTGGGTGCTGCACCCCGCCCAGGTGGACGCGTGCAACGAGGTGTTCTCGCCGTCGCAGGAGGACTACGACCACGCCGAGCTCATCCTGGAGGCGTACGAGTACTACACCACCGTGGAGAAGCGCGGCGCGGTCATGCTGGGCGACGAGATGATCGACGAGGCCAGCAGGAAGATGGCGCTCGTCGTGGCCGCCAAGGGCCGGGCGGCCGGGCTGAGCAGGACCAAGCGGTTCACACCTTGATGCCGATGGCGGTGAAGAACCACAACGACGAGGTCAGCCAGAGCCCGGCCAGCGCGGTGAACGCGAGCCCGCCGAGCATCGGCAGCGTCCAGCCCGGCGCGTCCCGCTTGGGCAGGGCCAGCATCTTCGCGGTGAACACACCGTAGAAGAAGCAGCCGAGCAGCGAGTGGGCGAGCACCCTGGGCACGTCGTACTGCAGGCCCAGGGCGTACAGGCAGTGGAAGGCGACGGGGATCGTGAGCAGGAACGCCGCCCGCCCCGACCAGCGGTGCACGGCGGGCGGGATCGCGACGCCCAGCCTGCCCCACAGGGACAGGGCCGAGACGACCTGCACGATCGCCAGCACGAACGCGCCCGTCGTCAGCCACGCCTTCATCGGCAGCGCGCCGGAGAAACCGGCCACGCCGACCGCGAAGCCGGTCGGCGTGTGCGCGCGGCCGTACACGCCGAGTGCGATCATCACGAGGCCGCCGGCGAGCAGCGGCACGAGCAGCGGGGTCAGCCCGCGGGCGGGCCGCTGGGGGATGGCGGTCATTGCATCTCCTCGACGAACGAGTCGGCGTCCTTGGGGTACACGGTCGTGCCCTCGACCGTGATGGGCGCGGTCGGCCGCGCGGCGTCGAGCTGCGGGACGTCGAGCTGCTCCTCGCCCGCGAACGCGGCGCCGACCTGGTAGTAGCCGCCGTTCGGGTTCCGCACCAGGATCCAGCCGGCGCGGAACTTGGCGCCCCGCACGATGGCGGTGGCGCGGTAGAGGCCCGACGGCTTGGTGACGGCGGGCGCCTTGAAGGACCAGCGCTTGCCGGCGACGGTGACCGTGCCCTCGGCCCGCCCGCCGTCCAGCTCCGCCTTGACCGTGGAACGGGGGTCGGCGACGCTCTTGAGCCGCAGCTCGCCGGCCGACTCCGCGCCCGTGAACCAGGCCTCGATGCGCCCGTCGCAGAAGTAGCCGACGGCCTTGCCGTTCCTGATCGAGATGGCGATCAGCGCGCCGTTGCCCTTCACCCGGCCGCCGTAGTCGGCCTTCTCGATCTTCTTCGGCTCGGTGGGCGTGGGGGAGGGAGACGCGGAGGCGGTGCTCTCCTCGGCGCTCTCGGCGTTCCCTGATGGGCTCGCCTCGGCCGTGGGGGTGTTGGCGGTGGTGTCCGTACGCGTGCCGGTGGCGGCGGACTCTTTTGCCGCCGGTGCCGCGGCGGAGTCTTTTGCCGCCGGTGCCGCGGCGATGCTGGCGGCGCCCAGCCCCAGGGCGAGCACCGCGCCCGCCGTGAGGGTGATCACAGGTCCCAGCCGTGACGACATGGACTGCTCCCAGGGTCGAAATGTCTACGACATCGAGCATCCGCCGCTTTCCCGGCCCCGTCTGTGAACTATTACGTATGGGACGGACAGAATGGAGAGATGCAGGAGAAACCAGGGCCGCAGTATCCCTACGGTGGCTATCCGTACCCGCCGCCGGCGCCGTCCTGGTTCCTGCCGGTCCCGCGCCGGGCCCGCTACGACCACCTGGCCAGGACTCCCGCCACCCGGCCGTGGCAGGCGATCGTCGGCACGCTGGTCGTGGCGGCCGGGTTCCTGCTCATCGGCGTCATCGTGGTCACCATGTTCGTGCTGGGGGCGGCCGTGCTCGGCCTCCCCTCGCCGATCCACCCCAGCGGGCTGCCGAAGGGCACGCCCGCCGGGCTGGCCATGTCGCTGCTGTCCATCGCGCCCGTGCTGCTGCTGGTGTTCGGCACCGCGGCGCTCATCCAGCGGCGCCGCCCCGGGACGCTCTCGTCCGTGGCCGGGCGGCTGCGCTGGACGTGGCTGCTGACCTGCGCGGTCGTGGGACTGCTCGCGATGATCCTCGGGCAGGTCGCGCAGTACTTCGCGCTGACCTCGGCCGGCCTGGACACCGAGATGTTCGGCTGGGCGGGATGGGACGCCTTCCTGCCGCTGCTGGTGGTGATCGTGCTGCTCGTGCCGTTCCAGGCGGCGGCCGAGGAGTACGTCTTCCGTGGCTGGTTCGTGCAGGCCGTCGGCGCGCACGTGCGCAACCCGATCTGGTCGATTCTCATCGGGTCGGCGCTGTTCGCCTCGCTGCACGGCTACTCGTGGGCCGGGCTGCTCGACGTGTTCATGTTCGGTGCGGTGATGGCGTGGCTGAGCGTACGCACCGGAGGGCTGGAGGCGGCCATCGCGCTGCACGTGCTCAACAACGTGATCGCCTTCGGGACGAGCGCCGCCGCGGGCACTCTCGACGACGCTCTGAACCAGGGCAAGGTTCCGGTGCCCTGGCAGGCGTTGGCGGGAACCGTGGTGCAGCTCGGGGTGTATGCGTTTGGTGTGATGTATCTAGCTAAAAAGCGGTCGATTAGCACTATTTCGCAATAAAACGGGCGAGGGGTGCGGGGAATCTCGCTAGAGAGGTCTCGCTATTCCGGCCGAGACATGCTGGTCTGGATGCTGTCGGGACGGCGAGGGCAGGGGCAGTCCCCGGGCCCGGACCTTCCTGGAACGGTCCGCGTCAGCGGCCGGGATCGACCTGTACGACTCGTTCGACTAGGAGGGACGCCGCGTGGCCTCCGGCCCCAGCGAACCGCCACGGCGACCGCCGGAAGACGACGAGCCCCGTGCCGAGGGCCCGTCCGCTCCGCAGCCGCATGCCGAAGAGCCCAGAATCAGCCACGCGCCGCCCGGTCCCACCGACGACCGGGCCCGAGGGCTGCCCCTCGCCTCGCCGTGGGGCATGCCGCCGTTCGCCGCCCCGATCCCCGACGAGGAGCCCGAGCCGCCCAAGGGGCGCCGCCCGTACAGCTCGCCGACGGCCGAGCCCGACGTGGAGCCGCGCCGCCGGCCCGGCGCATCGTCAACCGGCCTGACAAGCTCGTCGCGGGCGGGCCGCTCAGCCGGCCGCAGCCTCCTCAGGCAGGTGGGCAGGAGGGCGCGGGCGAGGTCACCCAGCCGCTGGCCGTCGCCCCCGGCGCCCCGGACCAGGATGCCCCGACCCGGGGAACCGGCCCTCAGGGGACGGATGCGCAGGAGGCCGCTGAGCAGGGGGCACAGCGGCGGCGGGACCGCACGCCGCCCCCGTACCGGCTGGTGTATCCGCTCCCGTCCCGCGAGACCCCGCACGAGTCCCCGGCACAGGAGCCGCCGGCGCAGGAGCCATCAGCGCAGGAGCCCGCGCCGCCGCAGGAGCAGCCGGGCGGCGAGGACGAGCCCGAGGTGCGGCGCGTCGGACGCCCGCCCGCCGGCCGCCCCACCCGCCCCGACCTGCTGGTCGCCACCGGCCCCGCCCGCCCCCAAGGCGCGGGCGGACGGCACCAGAGGGGCCCCGCGCCGGCCGCCTTCCGCCGGGCCAGTCCCGTGCGCAGGCGCAGCAGGGCCGTGCCGGTCGCGCTGACCGTGGCCGCCGCCGTCCTGGTGGCCTCCGGCGCACTGGTCTGGCAGTGGCTCGGCGACGGCCCGGCGCTGCGCCTGGAGGCGGGCACCGGGCGTTCGGGCGACGAGCTGTTCACGGTCCCCGCCGCGGGCGAGGGCGTCAACCAGAAGCTCAACGACATGGCCTCGGCGGGCAAGGCGGTGGTGGCGGTCGGCAGCGACACGACCAGCCCGACCCCGCGCCCGCTCTTCCTGTTCTCGCCCGACGGCGGCAAGCGCTGGCAGCTCGGCCAGGTGCACGGCACCTCCGCCACCTCCACCGTACGCAGGGTGGTCGGTGGCGACGGCCGCTGGCTGGCCAGCGGCGGCGACGAGGCCACCGGCGAGCGCGGCCTGTGGACCAGCACCGACGGCTACAGCTGGACGGCCGTGCCGCCGTCGGGCCTGGCCGCGTTCAGAGCGGGCGACCACGTCGAGGACATCGCGCGCACGAAGTCCGGGTTCGTCGCGGTCGGCCGCACCACGGGCGCCGACGGCGGCACAGGACCGGCAGCCTGGCGCTCGGCCGACGGCTCCTCATGGGAGCGCGCCGAGCTGAGGGAGCCGGACGTCCGTGAGCTCAGGGCCGTCGTGGCCAGGGGCGACACGGTCGTGGCCATCGGAGTACCCGCGGACGGCGAGGGATCGCGGGTGCTCCGATCGGCCGACGGCGGACGCGGCTGGCAGGCGACCGGCTTCCGCCTCCCCGAGGCGGCCGACCCGCGCGCGGGGACGGTGGCGGTGCTGCCCAAGCGGTTCGTGCTGGTGCCGACGCGGCGGCGGACGATCGAGGGCGACGTACGCGTCTACTGCTCGCCGAACGGGACCCAGTGGTCGCAGTGCGGCTCCATCCGCGGGCTGGACGCGGCCAGTACCGGCGTGGAGTCGCTGATCTCCCACCCGTCGGGCGTGGCGGCGATCGCCCAGGCGGGCATCGGCCGCTACTCGGTGCTGACCAGCACCGACGGGCGCGACTGGGACAAGCGGGCCGACCTGCGCGACCTGAGGGGCGCCACGCTGCGCGGGTTCACGATCGCCGAGGGCGGCACCCTGTTCGCGGGCGGCGACCAGGCGGCCTCCGACGTCGACAACCAGATCGTGCTCATGGCCGCGCCGCAGCGTGGCTCGGTCTCACGGGTCGACCTCGGCAGGATCGACGGCCTGACCAGGATGTCCCGGGAGACCAACGCGCTGGCCGCGTACGACGGCAGGTACGTCGCCGTCGGCTCGGCCTCGGGCGACGCCGGCCTGTGGACGATCAGGAACTGGCAGAGCTGGAAGTCGATGAGCCTCGGCGGCCCCGGCAGGCAGACGCTGGAGGACGTCGCCCACGGCGGCCGCGGCTGGCTCGCCGTCGGCGGCACCGAGACCGGCGTCGCGCTCACCGACCCTCTCCTCGTCACCTCGCAGGACGGCGAGAACTGGAAGCGGGTGAACGTCACCGGTGACCTGGCCCGCCCTCAGGACCACCCGTTCCTGCGCACCGACGTGGTCACCGCCGGCACGAAGGGCTACGTGGTGGCCGGCGAGTCGCGCGACCAGGCGGGCTTGTCGCGGGCGGCCATGTGGTTCACGCCCGACACGCGCAAGTACACCCGGTCGGAGAAGCTGCCGCAGGGCGGCTCAGGCGTCCGCATCCACGACGTGGTCGCGGTCGGGGACGGGTTCGTCGCCGTCGGCGGCAAGGGCATGGGCGACCGCGAGGACGCCGTCGTCTGGTACTCCGCCGACGGGCTCAACTGGCGGGCTCGCGAGCCGGCGACCCCGGACGACGCGACCGCCGCCGGGCTGCGCAAGGTCGTGGTGCACCAGGGCAAGCTCGTCGCCATCGGCACGGCGGTCGCGGACGGCGCGCGCCGGGCGTACGCGGCGGTCTCCGACGACGACGGCGAGAGCTGGCGTACGGCCTGGCTGCCCGCCGAGCGCGCGGCCGGCGTCTTCGACCTCGCGGCGGCCGACGAGGGGCTGGTGGCGGTCGGCTGGCACGGCACGCAGGGCGAGGGCGACAGCGCGGCCTGGACCTCGCAGGACGGGCTGACCTGGAACCGCATGGAGCTCACCAAGGACCGCCTGGCCGGTCAGGGTGCGCAGTGGCTGTCGGCGGTGGCCGTGGCGGGCACGGAAGTGGTGGCGCTCGGGCGCTCCACGACGTACCAGGCCGACCACCTGATCCTGTGGACGTCCAGCCTGACGTCGAGCAGGTAGGGCGCCGACGGGCGCCCGGCTCGAAGGCGCGTGCTTCACGCGGTCAGGACGGGGGCAGCGCGTGCCACTCGGCGAGCGACTCCAGCAGGCCCTCGGTGAGCGGCAGCCGGGCCAGGTCGTCGCGCGTGCACCAGCGCACGTCGGCGGCGTCGTCACCGGCCGCGGCGACGTCTCCTGGCTGGGACATGGTCGCGAGGTAGTCGCGGATCACGTACGTCACCCCGCCGGGCCCCGGCCGCTCCACCGTGCCCGCGAGGCGGCCGACCCGCACCCGCAGCCCGGTCTCCTCCAGGACCTCGCGCCGCAGCCCGTCCTCGTCCGTCTCGCCCGGCTCCAGCCGCCCGCCGGGGATCGACCACAGGCCCATGCCGGGCGGATGACCGCGCTGGACGAGAAGCAGCCGGTCAGAGGCGTCGAAAATGATGGCTCCGACACAATTTACGCGCACATGACCAAGATTACGACGCGATAACGAGGAGCGGCCTTGACGGGGCCGCACCGGAGAAAGCACCGTGGGTAGTTGTGAGAGCGGCTCCAACCTGCCCGCGGTGTTTTGGCCCGCTTCACGGGCCGAGCGCCTGGTCGAGTGCGTATCGATGCGACACGCACGGCGATGTCCTGCCGTACCAGCCTCCGTGGCCGCCGACCAGCACCGGGCTGGAGGCGATTCGCAAGAGCTCGGTCGTGCCCGTGTGGCTGCCCTGGCCGTTGCCGGTCGGCTGGCTGGTCACGGGTTTCGGGGAGGTGGGCGATGAGCGTACGGGAGGGCGCGCCAGCCTGGTCGCCCTGAGCGGGCCCTCGCTCACGGAAGGGCCGGCCGACCTGCTGATCGTCGCAGAGGAGCCGGGCGTCGGGATCGGGGCGGGGTTCGCCGGCCTCGACGGGCCCGACCCGGGTGAGGGGTTCGACGCGGGGCCGCCCAATGCCAAGATCGCCGTGCTCGGCCATCCCACCGCGCTGTGGTGCGTCGACGGCAGGAGCGACCGCGCCGTGTACGCGGGCGAGGCCATGGGCAACTGGCTGTGGGCCATCGCCTGGCCGGCCGAGGCGGGATGCATGATCGCGCTCGCCGAGCTGTCCCTCATCGACGCCCGTGACCATGACCTGGACGTGCCGTTCGGTGCGTTCTCTCCCAGACTTGGGGCTTAGGACGCGCGATCGAGATTCGCTCTGTCAGGTAGACGGGCTAGAGTTCGGAGGCGTGACAGCGCGTATCGAGCGAGTGGTGACCGAGGGTGTCGTCGACATCGACGGCACCGAGCACAAGGTCGAGAACAACACGTGGATCGTGGGTGACGACGACGAGGTCATCGTCATCGACGCGGCGCGTGACGCCGACAAGATCATGGAGCAGGTGGGCGAGCGCGAGGTGCTGGCCGTCATCTGCACGGCGGGCCTGCCCGACCACGTCGCGGCCGCCATCGAGGTGGCCAGCAGAGACGAGGCCGTGATCGCCCTGCACCCCAAGGACAAGCCGCTGTGGCGGGAGACCTGGCGGGAGACCTGGCCCGACATCGACATGGAGGACGACGGCGTCTTCGAGGTGGCCGGCGTCCAGCTCGACGTCTTGGAGACGCCCGGGATCACGCCAGGCGGCGTGTCGCTCTACTCCGAGGGTCTCAAGGCCGTCTTCACCGGTAAGGCTCTGCAGGCCGACGGCCCCGGCAAGCTCGGCGGCGAATACCCCGCACTGGCCGACCAGCTCACCTCGATCGGCGGGCGGCTTTTCACGCTGCCGGCCGAGACGCGGGTGCTGCCCGCCCACGGTGAGGAGGTCACGATCGGCGACCTGGAGCCCCACTTCGACGACTGGGTGTCCGGCTCGCTGACCCGGAGCAAGACCGACGACGAGGGCGAGGGCGAGGGCGAGACGCCGCTCACCGACGGCACCAAGATCTCCGGCATCACGCTCAGCCCGGGCGACGACTAGGTGCAGGGGCAGCTTCCGCTCGAAGGGATGCCGCGGCGGCTCTACTCGTGCACGCCGTCGCGGTTGAACACCTGGCTCGACTGCCGCCGCCGCTACCGGTTCACCTACCTCGACCGGCCGCAGCCGTCCAAGGGTCCTGCCTGGGCGCACAACAGCGTGGGCGCGAGCGTGCACAACGCGCTGGCGGGATGGTGGCGTGAGCCGTACGAGCGCCGCACGCCGCTCACGGCCGCCGTCCTGCTCACCAACGGATGGATCACCGAGGGGTTCAGGGACGCCGAGCAGTCGGGGCGCTGGCTGGAGAGGGCCCGCGACCTCGTGTCCGGCTACGTCGCGACCCTCGATCCCTCCGACGATCCGGTGGGCGTCGAGCGCACGGTCGCCACGCGGACCAAGGTCATCGCGCTGTCCGGCCGCATCGACCGGCTCGACCGGCGCGGAGACGAACTGGTCGTGGTCGACTACAAGACAGGCCGCCGGCCGCTCACCCAGGACGACGCCCGCGGGTCGCTGGCCCTGGCCACGTACGCGGTGGCCGCCTCGACCATGATGCGCACCCCGTGCCGTACGGTCGAGCTGCACCACCTGCCCACCGGCGAGATCGTCCAGTGGCGCCACACCGACGAGTCGCTGGCCCGCCACATCGCCCGCGCCGAAGAGGTGGCCATGGAGGCCGCCGAGGCCGACGACCGCTACCGCGAGGCCGTCGCCACGCCACAGGGCACCCGCCGCGCGCCCGGCGACCGGCAGCAGGTCGGGCCCGCGCAGGTGCCCGCCGACGTCGACAAGCTCTTCGCGCCCAACCCCGGCCCCCTCTGCTCGTGGTGCGACTTCCGCCGTCACTGTCCTGAAGGGCAGGCGGCGGCCCCTGAACGCCAGCCGTGGGACGGCCTCGCCGAGTGACGGCGGGGCTCACCCGGCGGCGGTCTTGGGCCAGCGGCGGGGGTCGATGAGACCCCTGAGCCCTTTGCCGACGTCGTAACCCGCCGCGCCGAGCCGTTCCCGCGCGCCCTGCAACATGCTGCGGGTCGCGGGCATGAAGGCGCGGTCGTGCACGGGCTCGGGCAGCGCGTTCAACCCGAACCTGAACGCCTTCAGCGCCGCCGTCACCGTGGCCTGCGGCACCTCGGGCAGCAGGCCGTACATGCGCCTGGCCCAGTCCGGCAGCGTGTAGTAGCACAGCGCGCCGAACGGGAAGTAGACCGGCTTGCCCGGCGACAGCAGGCGCAGCTCGCGCGGCAGCTTCGGCCACAGCAGGAACCGCACCGCCGACACCGCCTCCGGCGTCACCCGCAGCCGCGGGCGTACCTCCTTGAAGTAGGCGGCCATCTCCGCGCACGAGCCGGGCACGTCGTCGGGGTGCAGGCCCACGTACGCGGCGCTCTTGCGCTGCTCGCGCAGGTAGCGGTCGGCCTGCCGCTCGGTGAGCGCGAGCCCGCCGCGCCTGGCCACCTCCAGGTACGACGACACCTCCGCGCAGTGCACCCACAGCAGCAGCTCGGGATCGTCCACGCGATGCGTCCTGCCCGTCTCGGGGTCGCGGATGCGCAGCGCCTTGTGGATGCCGCGCACCCGGCGGCCGATCTCGCCGGCCTCCTCCGGGCTGCCGAACGTCACCCGCCCCACGAAGTCGGCCGTGCGGCGCAGCCGGCCGAACGGGTCGTCCTGGAAGTTCGAGTTCTGCCAGACGCCGAGCATGGCCAGCGGGTGCAGCGCCTGCAGCATCAGGCCACGTACGCCGCCCACCCACATCGACCGGTCGAGATGCACCACCCAGGTCGCCGTCTGCGGCGGCTGAACGACGAGGTCGGTCATAGTGACCGAAGGATTACACGGTGCTGGACCTCGTGTCCAAAAAGTGCTTCTCGGCCGCGTTCCAGAACCGCACCAGCGCCGCCGCCGTCGTCTCCGGCGCCTCGACCGCCGGGGAGTGCACCGCGCCCGGCACCACCACGGACTCCGCTCCGAGCCTGGCCGCCATGTCCGACTGCGCCTCGGGCGGCCAGCCGTCGTCGTGCTCGCCGTACAGCACCAGCGTCGGCACCTCGATCTGGCGCAGCTCGTCCGTACGGTCGCCCATCGTCAGCACCTGCTCGGCCATGCGTGACAGCCCGACAGGCGAGTTGGCCAGCAGGCGCTTGTGCAGGAACTCGACGATGTCGTCGGGCACGTCGTCGGCCAGCGCCTCGGGCTCGAACCTGGAACGCCACACGTGCTCCAGGCCCAGCGTCGGCGCCTCCTCCATGATCTTCCTGCCATGGTGGGCACGCCTGCCCTCGATCGGGCCGGGGCCCGAGCTCATCAGCGTGAACGAGGCGAACTTCGTCCGGCCGTCGATCACCGCCTCCCGCGCCACCAGCCCGCCGAACGAGTGGCCCACCAGGTGGACCGGGTCGCCGTCGCCGATCACCTGGGACAGCGCGTCCACGTCGGCGCCCAGGGCGGCGCACGTGTAGGCGGCCGGGTCGTCGGGGCCCGGGGTCTCGTACTGGCCGCGCAGATCGATCGCCACCACGCGGCGGCCCGACTGGGCCAGCGTCATCAGGACCGCGATGAAATCTTCCTTGCTGCCCGTCAGCCCTGGGACGAGGAGCGCGGGCCAGCGCTCAACCACACCACTGACCGGCACCGCCTCCAGGGCCGCGAACGTGCCCTGTGGCGTCTCGATCTTCTGTGGTGCAACGCCAGGAGGCAGGTCGAGGAATCGCGGCGTACTCACGTGGGGCAACAATACCCAGAGGTCAGCGCCTCGACACCGGCATGACGACGACGCCGGTGCGAGTTCTGACCGCTTGCGACGAATGGGCGGATCGCGTAGACGGGGGTCTTGGAGCCCGTCCCGTACGACCGTGGCCGCCCCGATGGCTCTGTATGGCACTCACAGCTCGTCACTTGCCGTGCCGTGCTCCCTTGTCCAAGGAGACGACCCAGACACCCCAGCGTCCCGCTGAGCGCCGTGCACGTGCCCCTGCGCCGCCACACACGCGGCCTGCGCTCCGGCTGGAAACGAACGCGACGAAAACGCCTGGCACGCCCGACCGGCGTGCGTCCACGCAACTGGCGCACCGGCGGTTCGTCCGTGAGAGACGCGCACTGGCTACTCGTGCGCGCGAAACGCGCGCCGGCCACTCGTGCGTGAGAGACGCGCGCCGGCCATTCGTGCGCGAGAAGCGAAGGGGCGTGCATGTGAGCAAGCGGCCGCACACGCGAAAGGCGCGCACCCTGACTCGGTTCCGGGTGCGCGCCCTCTGCTCGCTCTGCGGTCAGCCGCGGCGGCGGCCGCCGCGGGACTGGCGGCGCTGCTGCTTGCGCTCGGTCGCGGCCGACGGCGCGATGTCGTCGTCGTCCGTGGCCAGGTCGGGCGACTGGAAGATCACCGTGAACGGGTTCGGCGGGATGATCCGCTCCGGCTCCTTGCGCGCCGGGGCGGGCGGCGCCGGGTAGTCCGCCTCAGGCTCGTCGTCGTACCGGTCGGACGGCGCGGCGACCGGCGGGGCCGCCTCGACGGTCTCCGGCTCGGCGGACGCGGCCCTGCGGGCACGCGTGCGACGCGCCGGCGCCTCGCTCTCCTCGGCGGCCGTCTCGGCGGAACGGCGTACGCGGGTGCGCTTGGCCGGCGCCTCCACCGTCTCCTCCGCCTCGGCGGCGCTGCGCCGGGCGCGGGTGCGGCGGGCCGGTGCCTCGGGGGCGTCGGCGAGTGCCTCCTCGATGGCCGAGGAGGCGGCGCCCCTGCGCGTACGTCCGCGCCTGGCCTCGCCCGCGGCCTCGATCTCGTCCGTTGTGAAGATCGCCGGAGTCTCCTCCGCCTGGTTGTTCACGGGCTCGACCTCCGGCTTCTCGACAGGTGCGGTCTCCACCAGCTCCTTGCCGCCGCGCAGACGGCGGCGCTGGCGCGGCTGACGCGCGGGGCGCTCGTCGCGCTCGTCCCTGCGCCGCCCGCCACGCGTGCGGGCCCGGCCGGTCTCGCCGAGGTCCTCGATGCGCTCGGCCGCCAGCCCCGCCCGCGAGCGGTTGGCGTGCGGCAGCACGCCCTTGGTGCCCTCGGGGATGTTGAGCTCGGAGTAGACGTGAGGCGAGGTCGAGTACGTCTCGGCGGGCTCGGTGAAGTCGAGGCCGAGCATCTGGTTGATGAGCTTCCAGCGGGTCAGCTCCTCCCACTCGACGAACGTGACCGCGGTGCCCGTGCGCCCGGCCCGGCCGGTACGGCCGATGCGGTGCACGTAGGTCTTGTCGTCGGTGGGGCAGTCGTAGTTGACCACGTGGGTGACGTCGTCGATGTCGATGCCGCGCGCCGCCACGTCGGTGGCCACCAGCACGTCGATCTTGCCGTTGCGGAACGCCCGCAGCGCCTGCTCGCGCTGGCCCTGGCCGAGGTCGCCGTGGACGGCCGCGACCGCGAAACCACGCGTGTCGAGCTGGTCGGCGACCATGTCGCAGGCGCGCTTGGTCTCGCAGAAGACCATCGTGAGCCCGCGGCCCTCGGCCTGCAGCAGGCGGGCGAGGATCTCGATCTTGTCCATCCGGTGCGTGCGCCAGACGATCTGGCGTACCTGCGGCGTGGCCTCGCCCTCGCCGCTCTCCAGCTCGGCGCGCACGTGCGTCGGACGGTTGAGGTATTTACGCGACAGGGCGACGATCTCGCCCGGCATCGTGGCCGAGAACAGCATCGTCTGCCGCTGCGCCGGGATCAGCTTGAAGATCCGCTCGATGTCGGGCAGGAAGCCCAGGTCGAGCATCCTGTCGGCCTCGTCGAGCACGAGCGTGGTGATCTGGCCCAGGTCGAGGTGCTTCTGCTTGACGAGGTCGAGCAGCCGGCCCGGCGTGCCGACGATGACGTCGACGCCGGCCTTCAGCGCCTCGATCTGCGGCTCGTACGCGCGGCCGCCGTAAACGGTCAGGACCCGGGAGCCGAGCTTGCCGGCGGCGGTCACCAGGTCTTCGCTGACCTGCACGGCCAGCTCGCGGGTCGGCACGACGACCAGCCCGCGGGGCTTCTTGCGGTTCTTCCGCGGCTTGCCGATGCTCTGCAGCATCGCGATGCCGAACGCGTAGGTCTTGCCCGTACCCGTGCGCGCCTGCCCGATCAGGTCCTGGCCGCTCAGCGCGAGCGGAAGTGCCATCTCTTGGATGGGGAACGGTGTGACGATGCCCTCGGTCTCAAGGGCATCGGCGATCTCTGGTGTGACTCCGAGGTCTCGGAAAGTCGTCAGCGTGGCCTGCCTCAGTCTCAAATGAAGGCGGGCCTGCCGGGACCGACGGGCGGATACAGCCCCCGTGTCGTGGGTCCTCGCGGTAGAGCCAGCCCTCTCGCGTCATCAGCGACCGCGCACCCGGGGAATCGGGGGTATTCGGGACAATGGCCCGAATTAACACAGTGCGGTCGCACTTTCACAGAGCAGTGTACTCGATACCACAACGCTGGCCGAGCTTGCGTATGTTCCCGAAGATTAGCCGAAGTACGCTGCCTTCCATGAAGGAGTCTCCTGGAGTCGTCGACCTGCTCGGTGTGCTGGCGTACGCGGAGCTCAGCGCGTACGCGCGCATGACCGAGGACGCCGCCACGCTGGCGCCCACGCTGGCGGACCGCGCGGCGCTGAGCGAGCTGGCCGTCACCGAGTACGCCCACTTCCGCCTGCTCCGCGACCGGCTCGCCGAGCTCGGGGCCGATCCCGACGAGGCCATGTCGCCGTTCGTGGGCGCGCTGGACGCCTGGCACGCGCAGACCCGGCCGGCCGACTGGCTGCAGGCTCTGGTCAAGACGTACGTGGGGGACGGCATCGCGCACGACTTTTACCGGGAGGCCGCACGGCACCTCGACCCGTCGGTCGCCTCGCTGGTCGATGAGGTGCTGGTGGACGAGGAACGGTCGAAGTTCGCGGTCGAAAGGGTGCGGGCGGGCATCGAGGCCGAGCCGACGGCCGCCGGGCGGCTCGCACTGTGGGCGCGCCGCCTGGTGGGCGAGGCGCTGAGCCAGGGACAGCAGGTGGCCTCCGCGCGTCCTGAGCTGGCCCGGCTCCTGATGGAATCGCAGGGCGAGGGGCACACCGACATCTCGCGCCTGTTCGCCAGACTCACGGAGGCTCACAACAAGCGCATGGCCGCCATGGGCATCTGACCCCCACCCCACCCGCCTCGATCTTGACTGATCGGCCGGGCCGCCGCCGACTCCACCGGATCCTCCTCGACCATCCGAAGGCGTCGCCCACGCCCGGCCGCCACTCACCCGCCCGGAGGCGTCTTCCACGTCCGGCCGCCACTCACTCGCCCGGAGGCGTCTTCCACGTCCGGCCGCCACTCACTCGCCCGCCGGCGTCTTCCACGTCCGGCCGCCACTCACTCGCCCGCCTCCCGGCGTGGTCACTCGTCTTGCACAGGGGCCCCACCTGCGTCTGGGAGGGCTGTCCGCCCGTTCCAGGAAAGGGCGCATGACCTCGGAGAAGCCGCCCGCAGCGCGGAGGGGCGGGCCCGCCCCGTGGAAGCCGCTCAGGTCCGGGGGAGCCGCTGATCGGCCGGCGGCGTCACCGCCCAACGCCCCAGACGCGGACCGCAGTGCCGAGGCCGCGCGTCCTGCACAGCCGGCCGCCCTCCTCTCGCGAAGGGAGTCACCGCGCACCGCGGGGCGGTGGTACCGCTCGACTCGTGGAGAAGGGCGCGTCCGCTGAAAGGTCGTCCGCCGAAACGACCGCTCGATTGCATCCGCTCGCTTGCAGAAGCCCGCTCGATCCGTTCAAAAGGAAGGGCTGCACGCCTTGGAAGCAGGCTCGGAAGCCCTCGCCCAGGCCGAACGGGGTGGTAGACGTGCGTCTGCGGGGTGGTTGTGGGAGTGTTGGGTGGCTCGTGGGAGGTGGTGTTGCGCTAACGGGCGGCGCACGGCGCTGAACGGTTGTACCGTGCCGACATGAGGGCCTCGCGCCGCTACGGCAATTCCTTGACGAGATGTGGGCCGAACCGCTGGGTACCCCGCGCAGTGCTGCGAAGGGAGAGCGCGGCCTGCCCGGCTGCGGAGTCGGGCCGGACGTGCGTTCCGTGCCCCCGCCGCCCCCGCGGCTGCCTGCTTCGCCGTTCCCCCCGCGTCTGAACCACCGCTCCGGTCCGAACCTACGGGACCTTCCGACTACTGACCCCCGCACGCATCCGCAACCGACCGTCCGCGTCGCCGTCGCATGCTGCCCGGAGACATCGCGGGAGCCGACAAGACGGGGCGCGGGACGGCGCCGGGCCGAGCCCAAAGACCACCAGGGACCTCGGACCGGCTGAACCACGCCGGTGACGGCGAAGGGTACGGCGATCGGAGCCGTACCCTTCCCGAAACAGCTCTTACAACGTCCCGCCGAATCCGACCGGGCGGGACTCGTCCTCCCCGATCTCGATGAACCCGAGCGAGGCCACCGGCACCACGACCCGCCTGCCCTTGACATCGGTCAGCGCGAACACGCCGCCGCGATCGACGGACAGGGCGTTCCTGATCTCCTGCTCCACCTGGTCGGCGGAGAGGTCGGTCTCGACAACGAGCTCGCGGTGTACGGAACGTACGCCGATCTTGACTTCCATCGTGGCTCCCTAGGTGACGGGCTGGCTCACCTTCATCGTGGCCGGTCGCACCGGTGAACACGACGAATGATCGCGCCCAGCGAACGGGTTATGCCGTACGCGGAAAACCGCTGATGCCCCGCCACGCGAGCCGGGCCATGAGCTGCTCGGCCGCGTCCTTGGGGATCGAGCCCTTCGTGGTGACCCAGTAGCGAGCGCTCACCTCGGCCATGCCGACCAGGCCCACACCGAGCAGATGAGCCTCGTCGCTGGTGCAGCCGGTGTCCTCCTGGATCAGCTCGCTGACCATCTCCGCGCAGTCGCTCAGCGCGCGTTCGACCCGCTGCCGCACCGGCGCGACGTTGCGCAGGTCGGACTCGAAGACCAGCCGGAACGCCTCGCCCTGCGTGGAGACGAAGTCGAAGAAGGCGCTGAACGTGGCCTGCACGCGCAGCTTGTTCTCCTGCGTGGAGGCGAGGGCCTCGCGGCAGCGGTTGACCATGTCGTCGACATGGAGGTCGAGCAGCGCGAGATAGAGCTCGAGCTTGCCGGGGAAGTGCTGGTAGAGCACGGGCTTGCTGACCCCGGCCCGGTCGGCGATCTCGTCCATGGCGGCCGCGTGATAGCCGTTCTCCACGAACACTTCCTGCGCGGCGCTCAGGAGCTGCCGGCGGCGGGCCAGGCGGGGCAGCCGGGTGCCCCGGGGCTTGGCATCCGGGGTTGCGGTCACGCGGGTCTCCATTGGTCTCTCAGCGAACTGTGCGGACATCCTACGTGCGGCAGGTCGCCGGCGTCGGACGCGTCCGTCCGCCTCCGACCCCCTTCACGCAGGTCACCGCCGCCGGGCCGGGGCTCAGCGGTAATAGTCGTCGTCGTCGAGATCGACCACGCGGTCCTGGTCGGCCCCGTCGGCGGGGTCGACGTCGAGCGGGAGCTCCCGGCGCAACTGCCCGGTGCTCTGGAGCATCTCGCGCTGCTGCTCGATCGCGTCCGCCTCGGGCGTCTCGATCGACAGCTCCTCCTCTTCGGTGTACGGACCTTCGTCCCCGCGTACGTCCATCTCCGACATCTTCGGCCCCCTTCTCGGTGTGGACGGAACCAGACTACGCCCGGCTGAAAAGGTCGCCGTGCTTCTCCACTCTCGCAAGTACGTCGGGCGCCGTGAACACCAGATCCTCAGGGTGTTCGCAGCCCTCGACCTCTTCCCAGGTGAGCGGAGTCGACACGGTCGGTTGTTCCCTGGCACGCAGAGAATAGGGTGCCACGGTGGTCTTCGCGGGGTTGTTCTGACTCCAGTCGATGAACACCTTGCCGGGCCGCGCCTTCTTCGTCATCACGCTGACGACCTGATCGGGGTGCTCCTTCTCCAGGAGCTGGGCCAGCCTCTTGGCGTACGCGGACGGCTCCTCGCGGCGGTCCCAGTCCGCGTACAGCTGCATGCCCTTGCTGCCGCTGGTCTTCGGCAGCGCGGTGAGCCCTTCGGCACCGAGCACCTCGCGCAGCATGAGCGCCACCCGCGTGCACTCGACGATGGTGGCGGGCGGGCCGGGGTCGAGGTCGAACACCAGCGTGTCGGGCGGCAGCGCCTGCCCGTCGTCGTCCACGCGCCACTGGGGGACGTGCAGTTCGAGCGCGGCGAGGTTGGCGTAGTAGACGAGCGTGGGCAGGTCGTCGACGACGGCGAAGTCGATGGTCTCGCGGTTCTTGGTGCTGCCGGGCGCGGGCAGGTTGACGCGCCTTACCCAGTCGGGGGTGTGCTCGGGGGCGTTCTTCTCGAAGAACGACTGTCCCGTCACGCCGTTGGGGTAGCGCTTGACGGTCAGGGGACGTCCCCGCAGATGCGGCAGCAGGACGGGGGCGACGCGGCTGTAATAGTCGATGATCTCGGCCTTGGTGAACCCGTTGTCGGGATAGAGGACCTTGTCGAGGTTGCTCAAGGTCAGCTCGCGCCCGTCGACTTTGACCGGCACCTTCATGGCGTCACCTCCGCGGGGAGCTTGTCGGGGCGCAGGCCGCGCCACACGGGGTGTCGCAACCGCTGGTCGTCGGTCCACATCGTGTAGGCCACCTCCCCGACGAGATCGGGCCTAACCCACCGATTGCGCCACGGCACCTGATCGGCGAACGGGCTGTACGGCACCTCCAGCGGGCGCAACATGCGGTGCAGGTCGTCGAGCGCGGCGTCGGTGAAGCCGGTGCCGACGTGGCCCACGTACGTCAGCCCCCGCTCCGTGAACACCCCCATGGCCAGCGAGCCGATCCCGCCCGCGCGCCGCCCCTTACCGGGCTTCCAGCCGCCGATGACGACCTCGCGGACGTTCAGGTTCTTGATTTTGATCCAGTACGGCGAGCGCGTGCCCGGCCTGTAGGGGGAGTCGAGGCGCTTGGCGACCACGCCTTCGAGCCCCTGCTCGGAAGTGGCGGCGAGCAGGCCGGAGTCGCCGGGGAAGTACGGGGGCGCGCCGATGTCCAGCTCGTCGAGCAGCGCCCTGCGGTCGCGGTACGGCAGGTCGAACAGCGGTACGCCGTCGAGGTAGAGCAGGTCGAAGGGCAGGTACGTGACGGGGTAGCGCTTCAGCATGGCCGGCTGGGGTCGGTGAGGTGCATGCGGTGCTGGAGCCGGATGAAGCTGGGCTTGCCGCGCGCGTCGAGGGCGACCACCTCGCCGTCGATCACAGCGTTCTTCACCCCGAACACCGAAATTTCGGGATAGCGGCGCGTGTACTCGACTCCATGCCTCCCCGTCACCCTTGTCCCGCCGTTGACATGGATCAGGGCGCGGATGCCGTCCCACTTGACCTCCAGCCCGTACCGGTCGCGATCCGGCGGTAGTTCCCCAGGTACGGCGAGCATCGGTTCGACCGGGTATGGCATTGCTTGCCCCATGACGGGTATGTGCCCCACGGTGGGCCGTTGAGAGCTTGAGGAGTGACCATGCGCAGCATCTGGAAAGGTGCGATCTCCTTCGGTCTGGTCACGATCCCGGTCAAGCTGTACTCCGCCACGGAACAGAAGGACGTCACGTTCCACCAGGTCCACCGCAAAGACGGCGGCCGCATCCGCTACAAGCGCGTGTGCACCCAGGACGGCGAAGAGGTCCCGTACTCCGACATCGCCAAGGGCTACGAGCTGGCCACCGGCGAGATGGTCGTGCTCACCGACGAGGACTTCGAGGACCTGCCGCTCAGCAGCTCGCGCAGGATCGACGTCCTGCAGTTCACCCCCGCCGAGCAGATCGACCCCATCTACTTCGCCAAGTCGTACTACCTGGAGCCCGACGCGCAGGGCGCGAAGCCGTACGTGCTGCTGCGCAACGCCCTGGAGAGCTCGGGGCAGGTCGCCGTCGTCAAGGTCGCCCTGCGCCAGCGCGAGTCCCTCGCGACACTGCGCGTCCGCGACGGCGTCTTCGTCCTGGAGACCATGCTCTGGCCGGACGAGATCCGCGAGCCCGACTTCGCCTTCCTCGACGAGGACATCGAGGTACGTCCCCAGGAGCTCAAGATGGCGGAGTCCCTCATCAGCACCATGGAGTCGGACTTCGACCCGAGCGAGTACCACGACACCTACCGCGAGGCCCTGCAAGAGGTCATCGAGGCCAAGGTGGCGGGCAAGGAGGTCATCCCGGCCCAGGAGGAAGAGGAGGCCAAGCCCGCCGTGGACCTGATGGCCGCCCTGCGGGCCAGCGTGGAGGCCGCGAAGCGGGAACGAGAAGGCGCCTCCGCCAAGCCGAAGAAGACGGTCGCCGGGAAGGCGAAGGACTCCAAGGCGTCGTCCAAGGAGTCGAAGGACGAAGAGAAGGCACCCGCCAAGCGCAAGACCCGCAAGACCGCCTGACACCGCGCACGTCCAGCACCGGCAGCCCGGACGCTCCGGCAACCGCCGACTCGGACGCTCTGGCGCTGGCAACCGAACGCAGACGCGCTCCGCCACCGCGCCCCGAACGCGGCCGCTCGCGCAGTAATCGACGTGTCCGATCCCGAGCACGCCGTCTACTAACGCGACCGCTCGCGCATGCGGCGCCCGAGCCGGGATGTTGCGGCACCGCGCTCGCAAACGGCCACTCGGCACTAGGCACCTGCACGCGGTCGCTTGGGCACGGGGCACCCGCACACAGCCGCTCGACGTCAGGAGCGGCCTGTGGCGCGAACCTTGGCACCACGCCTGCCCTAACGCGTGACAGCGGTGGGCGCGATCAATGGCCGGCGGCGTTGACGCCGCGAGGGCTAGCTGCAAGTCCCACGTGAACCGACACGTCCGGACACCTACGTGACCGTGTCGCCTGGGCGGAGGCCGCAGCAGTGGCGTAGTGCGGGTGCGTCAGCAGTGGCGTGGTGCGGGTGCGTCGCTCCCCACCTCACGCGTAGCCCTCCCCTGCGTCGGTGACGATGGCCGGCGGATGCCCCCGATACACGGGACCCCGGCGCGCCTCTCCGGCACCCACAGCCGTTCAGCTCCGGCTGTCCCTGGTTGGAGCGCGGCACCGCCCAGCACCGGCTGTCAGGCCGCGTCGATGGGCCTGGTGCGGTGTGGTGTGGACGTGCGGCAGCGGCTCCACGTCGAGACTGCCTGGGTTCCGCCTGTGGCGTCCCGCTGACGTCCCGCTGTGGCGTCCCGCTCGTAGCGTCCGCCGCCCGGGGAGGTAGCCGCGCCTGCCCGGGGAGGTAGCCGCGCCTGGGGGATACCCGTGCCCGGGGAGTAGCTGCGTCCGGGGGAGTACCTGTGCTCGGGGAGCAGCCGCGCCCGGGGAGTACCCGTGCCCGGGAAGTAGCCGCGCTCGGGGGAGTAGCTGCCCAAGAGGAGAGTAGCTGCGCTTGCAGCGAGTGTGCGCTGCGCCTACCACCCCGTACCGGTCATGCCGGGCTGGCACGCGGCGTGCGCGTCGGCCCGTCGCACGGGAGATCCTCGCTGCCCCGAGACGCCCTGTACGGCGTCCCCTGCTAAGTGACGCGCCCTCCAGGGGCCGGGGAGGGGCTTGCGCCCTCAGGCCGCCTTGGTCGCCGCTCCCCGGGCGCGTCGGCGAAAAGGACATATCACCTTAATTCACATCATTTCATTGGATAGATGGCTAATGCAAGCAATAAGATTCTTAATGCAGAGCAAAATGAATGCGCTTCTGTTTGTGTGCCGATCTGCCGGAAATGACACTTCGTGGATGGCTCTTCAGCAGGCGTCCAAGACCTGTTTCCGGTTATCCGGGAACGTCGAGAACGGGGCAATCGATCCTTTAGGGGGAAAACGCAATGCCCAAGCTCAAGAGTGTTATCGCGGGCCTCGCCATCAGCACCGCGCTGACCGGCGGCGTGGTCAGCGCCGGTGCCGCCACCACCTCCGCCAGCGCCGACGCTGCCACGCAGGTCAGCACCGGCAACTCCGTCCTCGCCGGCTGCGGCGGCTGGGGCTGGGGCTCGCGGCGCTGCGGTTGGGGCTGGGGACACCGTCGTCACCACCACCACAGGCTGCGGGTGAAGGTCAGGGTCTTCAACCGTAACGTCAACCGCAACCACGAGCACCGCCACCACGACCACCGCAACCTGCCGCCGCGCGTCGCCGATGCGGAAACCCGTTGATATGACCGCGTGACAATGGCGTAGGAAATCTCGGTTTCCTAGTCTCCGCGGGATTCAAAGTGAGGGCTCTCCCGGTGCTTCCGGGGGGCCCTCGCTGCATCGTTCTTGGCCCATTCTTAAGTTCTGGCGGTGGGCTTTCGGCGTTGTGCGCGAATTGCAGTACTGCGGGACATGAACCGGCTCTGATGAGCCTCTGCCGTGCGGGCCCGGTGCCCGCACGGTTTCTTGCTCGCCGCCCAGGTCGATGTCGCCCTGATGGTGTCTCTGGACGAGTGAGCCGGCCTGCACATGAACGGCCTCGTGCGGCTTGTACCCGTTGCGGGTTGCGAGCTCGGTCGCCGCGCTCTTGGCGGCCGTCGGGCAAGAAGCGCGGTCTCGCGAGCCGAACGTGCCCTGCGAGGCGGCGTGCGGTCTGTGAGGCGGAGCGTTCCTGCCAGGCGGAGTGTGGCCTGCGAGGCGGGTCAGCCGGCGGTCGGGCTCGGAGGTGCGGTTCGTCACGTGGGCATCCCTCCTCAGCGGGAACGCGGTCTTGCCAAGCGGAGTGTGGCCCGAGAGGCGGAACGTGGTCTTGCCGGGTGAGGACACGGCCATCGAGCGGCCGATGCTCTCCTGCGCATCCGCCGCCGGGGCGGGCGTCGGCGACTACGCTCCCGCCGCCGGGATGCCGGACGGCCGCCTGGGCGACCTTTGCCCGCGCGGACGGTGACGGACGCTCGGGGCGGGCCTGCCCGGGTGCTGGCCGAGTGCTGTGTGCGGTCAGGGGTGAATCGCTGTGCAGTGCCGCTGAGGCGAGACGGTGAGCGCGACGCGGCTCAAGGCTGAGGCGAGACGGTGAGCGCGACGCGATTCAAGGCTGAGGCGAGACGGTGACCGGCATGCGGGATAAGGGTTGTGCGGTGCGGCCGGTGGCTGCGGCTCCGGGGTGCTGAATGTGCGGGGCTGAATCGGTGGCGGCGAAAGTGAGTGCGGACTGGGGCAGGGAGGGGTGAATGCGGTAGGGGGAAGGGCGCGGTGCCTGCTCGCCTTCGGCGGTGCGCTTGAGTGGGCTCGCACCTGGGTGGACGAGGTCGGGTGAGTGGTCCTGAGCGGCGGGGAGGTTGGGCGCGGCGGCCTGTCTGCGGTGGGGGATGGGTGCCGCCGGTGCTCGCCTTCGGTGAGGTGGTTGAGCGGGCGGCGACGCTTGGTGGGTGTGGATGGCTGGGTGGTCCTGTGCGGTGGTGGGGTGGTTCGTTGGACGGCGGTGGGGTGGACGAGTGGATGGACCCCGTGCGATCAGATGGGGGCCGGATGAAACCGGGGCGGTGAGGTGGGGGATGGATCCTGGGCGGTGAGGTGGAGGTGGACGGGGTGAGTGCCCGCATTCCGGTGTGCCCTGTCCTTGGCGCCGAGGACGTCGGGTGGCTTCCGGTGAATACGGGCACTCATTTCAGGTTCGGCCTGAGTTCATCGCATGGGCGGACTCATCGGCCGGGGACTACCACCGCCTGTCGTGGCGGTTGTCGTTGTGGTTGTGGTTCTTGTTGACGATGACGATGCGGATCCGGCCGACACCGTGGTGGTGGCGGTGACCCCACCTCTTCCAGGGCTTCCAGCCCCAGCCCCAGCCGCAACGGCGGGGACGCCAGCCGCAGCCGTGTCCGGCCAGGACCGACTTGCCGGCGGTGATCTGGGTGGTGGCGGCGTTGGCGCTCGCGGTGGTTGTGGCGGCCCCGAGGCTGACCACACCGCCCGTAAGAGCGGTGCTCATGGCGAGACCGGCGATGACACTCTTGAGCTTGGGCATTGCGCTTTCCCCCTAAAGGATCGATTGCCCCGTTCGCGGATGAGACTTGCGATTCATCCGCACAGTGCATATTTCCCGACGAAAGCAGAAGAAACGGACATTAGCGGCTCTTGTCCTAGTCCAGTACTTCTCATGACGCGGCGCGCCCATAGAAGGGCGACAGAGCGCGCCGGAGCCGGGCGAATAAGCCGCGCACGGGAGAATGTGCGGGCATAGGAAAACGCCCCAAGGCATGGAACGGGTGCGCGCCGGCACCCGTCGTTCCACGCGCGAAATCCCGGCCGCGGACGCGACCGGGAAATGACGCAGTGAGGGCCTCCCAGACGATGCCGGGAGGGCCCTCACCGGTATTACCGCGAAGACGAGGAGAATGAACCTCAGGCCGAACCGCGCGTGAAATGCGGACCGTCCACGAGAACTCCTTGCGCCATCAATGCACGGCCATCTGCTACCAGTTGCGGTTGTGGTGGTGGTCGTGACGCTCGCGGGGGCTGTTGTCGTTCACGTTGTCGTTGCGGACGATGATGCAGATCTCGCCGCGGTGACGACGGTGGCCCCAGCCCCAGCCGCCCCAGCCCCAGCCGCCGCCGTGGTTCTTACCGCAGCGGGCGTGGTGGTGGTGGTGACGGTGGTGGTGACGGCGGTTACCCCAGCCCCAGCCCCAGCCGTCGTCCATGAGGACGGACGTGCCGGTGCTGACCTGGGTGGTGGCGCCCGCGGCGGACGTGGCCGCGCCCACGCCCACAACGCCGCCGGTCACCGCCGTGCTGAGGGCGAGGCCTGCGATAACACTCTTGAGCTTGGGCATTGTGTTTCCCCCTAAAGGATCGATTGCCCCGTTCTCGGCCGTTTCCTATTTGACAGGAAACAGATCTTGGACGGCTGCTGAAGGCTCATCCGTCGAATGTCATTTCCGTGCCGAAGGGCGGGCAAACGGCGAAGACCCCATTTTGCTCTGCATTAACAATCTTATTGCTCGCATTACATAATTATCAAATGATAAGAGATGATATGTCCGATTCGACGGCATATCGAACCGCGAAGCGCGGGTGGCAAGGGGCGGCCATCGCGGGTCGCCGGACGTGCCGGAAGTGCCGTTCGCGGCGGTCGTGCGCAGGCGGCGATTGCGCGCGCGGATGTGAAATTCCGCGAGCGCGAGAAAAGCCGCGACGCCGAGCCCGATAAAATGCCGGACATCGCGTTGAGGCCGGCCGGATGCACCATTCAGGTGATGCGTGCGCGGCCGCTCGCCGATGCCGAGCGTCGTGCGGGCGCGGCGGCGGCCATCGTGGTACGGGGGAGGCCCCCGGAGATGTCTGCCGCTCTGCGTTGGTCCCCGGGCGTGACGGCCGACGGCCACTCTCCGTTAACGGTGAGTGGCGTTGGTGTCACGCTGGGTACCGTGATGCTTTCCGGGTCGGTGTGTCATAAACGGCAAGCGCCAGCTTTTGCCACATGCTTGGGGCGGCAAGAGATCGATTAGAGATCTATGACGTGAAATGTCCAGGTATGGGCGGATCTGTCCATCTGTTGATGTGCGGGGTTGTTGGGGCAGATGGGGCGTTTGGGGCGGTCGAGACGGGTGGACGTGAGGTGAGGTGGGTCGGGGATCAGCGTTGCTCGGTGGGGATGGCGCCAACCGGTGGGGATGGCGCTGATCTGTGGGGATGGGGGCGATCGGTGTGGCTCGGCCGGCGGGGTGGCCAGGACGGCTGTCTGCTGGGCGTGCCCCTCCCGAGAGTCGGGCCGGCGCGCAGGCGCCCTCCGCGGGGGGCGGGCGGCCAGGAGGTACGTCTCCGAGCGGTCGGGTGGTCGGGGGCCTGTCTCCTGAGGTGGCTGGGGTGTCGCGAGGGTGGGGTGCGGGAGCTCGCCGCACGGGACGGGCTAGCGGCGGCCCGGCTTCTTGAGCTAGCGGCGGCCCAGCTTCTTGAGGTAGTGGCCGTACGCGTAGCCCGTCAGCTTGTTCTCTGTCCCCTTGATCTGGCGCCAGTCGCCGACCTTCGTGCACGGCCCCCACGTGCGGTCGCCGGGATAGATCTTGTCCAGCACCTCGCCGCCGGGCTGTACCCGGATGTTCAGGTGCGTCTTCACCCGTACCACTCGATAGAGGCACTCCACGCGCTCCTCCGAGGCGGCCATGGCGGCCGCGTCGGCGGGCCGGGCGGTACCGCAGCAGAAAGCGCCGCAGCACAGAGCGCCGCAGCTCAGAGCTGCGGCGGCGAGTGGAGCGGCGATACGGCTGGTGAGCATTGACTACCCCTGTCCCTGTCCGGGGGCTATCGGGTCACATGTCCAGAAAAATCATGGAAATAACCGCCCTGTACGGAATCCAGACCGCCCGTAGAAGCGATGGTTATCGTCAGAGGAAGGGGAAGACGCGTTCGAGGAACGAGGAGGAGCAGCGATGACCGCGGAGCCGGTCCCGCACTGGCCGGGCAGGATGATCGGTCCGGTGCACGTCAGGTCCACCCCCGAAGGCCCCGCGGAGCAGGCGGTGTTCGTGCACGGCCTGGCCGGTTCGGCGACCAACTGGACCGACCTGATGGACGAGCTCAAGGACACGGTCACCGGCCACGCCATCGATCTTCCCGGTGCCGGCTTCTCGCCCGCCCCCGCAGACGGCGACTACTCCGTGGCGGCCCATTCCAACGTGGTGATCGGCCTGCTGGAGCACACGGGCCCCGCCCACCTGTTCGGCAACTCGATGGGCGGCGCGATCTCCGTCAGGGTCGCCGCCCAGCGGCCCGACCTGGTGCGCTCGCTCACGCTCATCTCCCCGGCGCTGCCCGACCTGCTGCCCCGCTACGGCCCCATCCGGGTGGCCGCCGCCGCGATACCCCGGCTGGGCGAGTGGGTGGCCGACCGGCTGCGCCTGGTGCCCGTCGAACAGCGCATCACCGCGTCCATGGCCATGGTCTACGCCGACATGCGGGCGGTCCACCCCGTACGCCTGCGCGACGCCATCGAGGAGCAGCGCAGGCGCGACGAGCTGCCGTACGCGGGCCAGGCGATCGTGGGCTCGGCGCGCGGCATCGTGTCGGAGTACTTCCGCAGGGGCGAGGAGAACCTGTGGCGGCAGGCGGCCAAGGTCAAGGCGCCCACGCTGATCATCCACGGACGCCACGACCGGCTGGTGCGCCCGGCGATGGCGAAGAAGGCGTACCGTACATTCCGGCAGGTCAGGCTGGTTCTTCTGCCGACGGCGGGACACGTGGCGATGATGGAGATGCCGCGCGTCGTGGCGGCCGAGGCGCGGCGTCTGATCAGTGAGACGCGATTGGGGAATGCCCCACTGCCCAGCTAGGTTTCACAATGAGATGGGTCCCCTTTAAAACGGGAGCGTAGAAAGTGTCGTTGCCACCGCTGGTCGAGCCGGCCGATGAGCTGACCGTCGACGAAGTGCGCCGCTACTCACGCCACCTGATCATTCCCGACGTGGGCATGGCGGGGCAGAAGCGGCTGAAGAACGCCAAGGTGCTGTGTGTGGGCGCCGGGGGCCTGGGCTCGCCCACGCTGATGTACCTCGCCGCGGCGGGCGTCGGCACCCTCGGCATCATCGACTTCGACGTGGTCGATGAGTCCAACCTGCAGCGCCAGGTCATTCACGGCCAGTCCGACGTGGGCAGGCCCAAGGCCGAGAGCGCCGCCGCGACGATCCGCGAGATCAACCCGCTGGTCAACGTCGTGATCCACGACACGATGCTGGCCGTCGACAACGTCATGGAGATCTTCTCCGGCTACGACCTCATCGTCGACGGCACCGACAACTTCGCCACCCGCTACATGGTCAACGACGCGGCGGTGCTGCTCGGCAAGCCGTACGTCTGGGGCTCGATCTACCGCTTCGACGGCCAGGCCAGCGTCTTCTGGGCCGAGCACGGCCCCTGCTACCGCTGCCTCTACCCGGAGCCCCCGCCTCCCGGCATGGTGCCGTCGTGCGCCGAGGGCGGCGTGCTCGGCGTGCTGTGCGCGTCGATCGGCTCCATCCAGGTCAACGAGGCCATCAAGCTGCTGACCGGCATCGGCGACCCGCTGGTCGGGCGACTGATGATCTACGACGCCCTGGAGATGAAGTACCGCGACGTCAAGGTCCGTAAGGACCCCGAGTGCGTGCTGTGCGGCAAGAACCCGACGCTGACCACGCTCCTCGACGACTACGAGGCGTTCTGCGGCGCGATCTCCGATGAGGCCGCCGAGGCGGCCAGCGGCTCGACGATCACGGCGCAGGAGCTCAAGGGCATGATGGACCGCGGCGAGAACATCTTCCTCGTCGACGTCCGCGAGCCCAACGAGTACGAGATCGTCAACATCCCCGGCGCCACGCTGATCCCGAAGGGCGAGTTCCTCAACGGCTCGGCCCTGGAGAAGCTGCCGCAGGACAAGAAGATCGTGCTCCACTGCAAGTCGGGTGCGCGTTCGGCCGAGGCGCTCGCGGTCGTCAAGAACGCCGGCTTCTCCGACGCCGTCCACGTCGGCGGCGGCGTGCTGAGCTGGATCAAGACGGTCGACCCGAGCCTGCCCACCTATTAAGCGGTTTCCGCCGGGACCTCCCGGTTAAGGTCGTTGCCGTGAACTCCGCCCGTCCATGGCCGACCCTCGTGGTGGCCTCCGCGCTGACGCTGATCTGCGCGGTGGCCGCCGGGGTCGCGGGGAGCGCGGCCGGCACGGAGCTCACCCGCGGCCCGACGGCGGCCGAGCTACGTGCCGCGGCCCAGCGCGAGGTCGCAGAGCGCTGGCGCACCTGGCCGGCGGGCCGCATCTTTCCCGCGACGCTGCCCTACTCCGCCGAGCAGGGCGGCCGGGAACGTGCCAGAAGAATCGGCATCTCGCCGCGCACCTCCTGCGACGGCGAGGCGGTGGACGCCGCCGCCGTCGAGGCGCTGCGCCGGGCCGGGTGCAAGGGCGTGCTGCGGGCCACGTACGTCGACGCGCTGCGCGGCGTGCTCGTCACCGTCGGCGTGGTGGCGCTGCGCGACGAGGCCCACGCCGTACGCGCGAGGTCCGCGTTCTCCGACACCGGCAAGCCCACCCCAGGGCTGCGGCCGGTCGCCTTCCGCAAGACGCTGGCCGACCGGTTCACGCCCGGTGTGCGCGAGGCGGGATCGGTCCGCCAGGCGGGCCCGTACCTCGTGCTCACCACCTCGGGCCAGGTGGACGGGCGGCCCGCGAAGGCGGCGGGCGAGCCGCGGCCGTCCATCTTCGCCTTCGCCACCGAGATCTCCGAGCAGGTGCTCGCCGAGCTGAGCAGGCCCCGCATGCCCGACTGCGGATCGGGGGAGTGGCGGTGCTGAAAGGGCGCGCGAGAGCGTTGCGAAGGAGCGCGACGGTGCTGAAAGGGCGCGCGAGAGCGTTGCGAAGGGGCGCGGCGGCCGCCGCGGCCGTCGCGCTGCTGTGGCCGCCCGCGCCCGCGTCCGCCGATGACGTGCGCGGCGGGCAGCGCGCGGTGATCGAGACGCTGGCGCTGACCAAGGCGTGGCGGGTCAGCAAGGGCGCCGGGGTGACGGTGGCCGTGCTGGACTCGGGCGTCGATCCTCACCA
Organism: Nonomuraea fastidiosa; assembly: GCF_042751225.1. Taxonomy (NCBI): domain Bacteria; kingdom Bacillati; phylum Actinomycetota; class Actinomycetes; order Streptosporangiales; family Streptosporangiaceae; genus Nonomuraea; species Nonomuraea fastidiosa. Next base: position 1,888,861 of record NZ_CP170570.1, on the reverse strand, counting down.
CCGCGACCTGGCCGGGTCCGTACGCGTCGGCAAGGACTTCACCGCCGGCGCGAACCCGCCCGGCACCGCTCCCAGCAGGTTGCACGGCACGTACATGGCGTCGCTGATCGCCGGGCACGGCCACGGGCCAGACCGAAAACGGGGGATCATCGGCGTGGCGCCCGAAGCGGACGTACTGTCGGTAAGGGTCATCCTGGAGGACGAGGAGCCGGGTTTCCTGACGTTCAACTCGGCCGAGCGCTTCGAGAACGTGGTGGCCAGGGGCATCCGCTACGCGGTCGACGAAGGGGCCGACGTGATCAACCTGTCGATCTCCAAGGAGCTGGCCACCCGCGAGGAGCGGGCGGCCGTGCGCTACGCGATCGGCAAGGGCGTGGTGCTGGTCGCCGCCGCGGGGAACGACGGTGACAGGAAGACCCACGGCGACTTCGCTCCCTACTCCTATCCGGCGGCGTTCCCCGGCGTGGTGTCGGTGGGGGCGACCGACCGGCGGCTGCGGCGGGCTGCGTTCTCCAACTGGAACTCCTCGGTGCTGGTGGCCGCGCCGGGCGTGGACATCATGGGCGCGGGCCCCGGTGACGAGTACTGGGTCGGCAGGGGCACGTCGCAGGCGACCGCGCTGGTGTCGGGCGTCGCCGCCCTCATTAAGTCGAAATATCCGGAGATGTCGCCGCCGCTCGTCGCGCGAGCCCTGGCCGCGAGCGCCAAGGACCTGCCGCCCGGCGGCTACGACACCGGCACCGGCTTCGGCGTCGTCAACGCCGCGCGGGCGCTCTCCGAGGCGTCCAGGCTGGCGGGACACACCGAGGTGGCCAAGGGCGAGCAGGCGCACGACCCGGCCAGGCCGCTGGCCGGCGGGCGTTCGGGCCCCATCGACGTCGTCATCAGGGACGAGCGGCGCGTCACGATCTACGCGGCCGTCGCCGCCGGTGCCGCCGCAGGAGCGCTGGCCTCCCTCGCCGTCATCTTTATCCTGGTCAGACGCGTACGGCGGGGGCACATGTCGCAAGACGCATGATCCGCCCCTTCAGGGGGACGAAATAGACATCGATGCGAATGCGGGAACGAGGCGGTGGTGAAGGCACGTAGGTCGACGACAGGGCTACCGCGCGCCGAGGGGGACGCCACGCAGAGGCGGAGGAACCCGCTCGGCGCCACAACCGGCCGCCGCTCGCGTGTGCGCTCGTGGCCGGCGGCGAACTCGCGTCAGCGCACGGCAGCCAAGGAACGCGCCGAACTGGCGGCGCTCCAGCAGGGAATCCGTTACCGCCGCGCCTTCGTGGTGCTGCTCGGGACCATCATCGCCGTCTCGGCGCTCGTCGTGCTGCTCGGCACCGTCGGACTGTTCACCGAGACGCGCTCGCGGCCGCTGACGTCCGCCGAGCAGAGCCGCTACCAGCAGGAGGAGGTCGCCCGCCGATGGCAGGCGTGGCCCGCCACCGGCGTCTTCCCCGAAGAGGTCAAATACCTCGGACTCGACCGCGCCCAGCAGTACGCCAGGCGCGTCGGCATCGCACCCGAGACCGACTGCGGCAAGGGCGTGGACGCCTCCGTGGCCGCCGTGCTGCAGAACCACGGCTGCAGGACGCTGCTGCGGGCCACGTACGTCGACCAGACCGCCACCTTCGTCTTCACCATCGGCGTGGCCGTGCTCGAAGACGAGGAGGCGCGGGTCTCCGCCGGCGAGGAGCTGACCCAGGACGACCGCGTCGGCGTGCTGCCCGTCGCCTTCCCCGGCACCGTCACCGAGCGCTTCGGCCCCGAGCAGCGGCAGCGGACGAGCTGGGTGGGCGCGGGGCCGTACATCGTCTTCTCGACCGGCGGGTACGCCGACGGGCGCACCAGGGCCGCGATCCCGCCCGAGGAGATCCTGCACAGCGAGCTGTGGCCGGCCGCCAAGTCCATCGGCAACCAGATCGCCTACTTCCTCGCGGACCCGCCCACGGTGCCGCCCTGCACTCAGGGGAACGTGTGCTGACCGTCGTACGCGTGCTGACCGCCGCCGTGCTCGCCTTCTCCGGCACCACGGCGGATCCGATAAAAGCGCAGCAGGAGTGGGTGCTGGACGCGCTCAACGTCAAGCAGGCGTGGACGGTCACCAAGGGCGAGGGCGTCACCGTCGCCGTTGTGGACAGCGCCGTGGACACGCGCGTCAAGGAGCTCAAGGGCCGCGTCACCACCGGCCCCGACATGACCACGGGCTCGGTGCAGCGCGAGCTGCCGCCCGGCCGGCACGGCACCGCCATGGCCGCGCTCATCGCCGGCTCGGGCAAGGGCGACGGCTACACCGGCGTCGCGCCGTCCGCGCGCATCCTGTCGCTGCCCATGGTCATCGACGAGGAGCCCGGCTCCGCCGTGCCGCCCATGGAGGAGCAGCCGGGCGTCCAGAGCCCGCTGGCCCGCGCCCTGCGCTACGCCGCCAACCACGGCGCCCAGGTCGTCAGCATGTCGATCGGCTCCTACGGCCCGCTCAGGTCCGAGCGCGAGGCCGTCTCGTACGCGCTGAGCAAAGGCGTCGTGCTGGTCGCCGCCGTCGGCAACGACGGCCAGACCCAGTACGCCAGGGACAAGGGCACCTCCTACTGGAGCTTCCCGGCCGGTTACCCGGGCGTCATCGGTGTGGCCGCCGTCGACAAGCAGGGCAAGCGGGCTTCGTTCAGCAGCGACAACCTGTCCGTGCTGGTCTCCGCGCCCGGCGTGGACGTCCCCGTCGTCAAGCGCGGCAGCGGCTACGAGCTGTCCCAGGGCACCAGCTCCGCCGCCGCGCTCGTGGCCGGTGTGGCCGCGCTGCTCAAGGCGCGCTATCCGGCCCTGGCGCCCGAGCAGGTGGCGCAGGCGCTCGCCGCCAGCGCCAGGGGACGCCCCGCCGCCGGCGACGACGACGAGACCGGCTTCGGCGTGGTGGACGCCGCCGCCGCGCTCAACGCCGCCGAGCGGCTCGTCGGCGCCAAGCGCAGCATCACGCCCGGCGTCGAGCACTTCGGCCAGGGCGAGGATACGCCGGTGCCCAGCCGTCCGGGGCCCGACCCGGTCCGGCTGTGGCTGTACGGGGGCGGCGTGCTCGTGGCGCTCGCCATGTTCTGCGGCGCGATCGTCGTGCTCAACCAGCGCAAGGAGCAGTGACCTCGACCGGCGCAAGGGGCGATGACCCCGACCGGCGCAAGGAGCGACGCCCCCGACCGGCGTAGAGAGCGATGACCTCGATCGGCGCCAGGGGCGATGACCTGGGGCAGCACAAGGAGTGATGACCTCCGTCAGCGCAGGGAGCCATGACGGACCCGACCAGGCATAACAGCGGTTTCGTGAACAGGTTTCCAGGTCGGGAGAAGATCCGCTATGGTCCCCCGTCATGGGATACGAGCTGCGAGTGGTACGCGAGTCGCCACTCGCCTTCGCCGAGCTGGCGAAGGCCATCGCGCCGGCCGGTTTCGAGCTGCGCGGATCCGACGAGATCGTGGCCGGCCACGGAGACGCCAAGCACACCGTGGCCCGCTGGCAGGGCCAGGTCGTCGGTGAGCCGGGCTCCGACTGGCAGGTGGCCCAGCTCCTGCGTCTGTCCACCGCGCTCGGCGCCCGGCTCGTGGGCGAGGACGGCGAGGTCTACTCGCTGCGCGACGGCGTGATGGAGGTCGCCACCGGCGACAGCGTCATGGAGCTCGGCAAGTTCGATGAGATCATCGAGGCGGGTCCGGCGGCGTGGAGCCCATAAGCCCGTTCGCGGAGCGGGTGCTCGATCTCGTCGAGCGCATCCCGCCCGGCAAGGTCATGTCGTACGGCGACATCGCCGAATACCTCGGCGAGGGCGGGCCGCGCCAGGTCGGCAAGGTGATGTCCATCTGGGGCGGCGGTGTGCCGTGGTGGCGCGTCGTGCACGCCGACGGCTCCGGCGCGGCGCCTGACCACCTGCAACGTTGCCTGGCTCACTGGCGCGAAGAGGGCACGCCGCTGCGCGGCGACCGGGTCGACATGCGCCTGGCCCGCTGGGACGGGCGTTCAGCCGATTTTCAGTAACCCTCCTGACCTGCACTTTCGTCGAACAGGCGATTTCGTGACATGTGACTCCCATTACCATGGGCGAAACAGTGATGGCGGCCTGAAAGGCGGTGCCTCCCCTATGGCCACCGGCGTCACAGCCCGAAGCCAGGGTGGCGACTCGCTCGCCGACCGCCTGAAGGCTGTCCAGGATCTCTGCGATCGTGGTGAGCCTCTCGAAGCGGTCATGCGAGCGGTCGGCCCCGGCGGTCGCGACGCGGCGTTCGACACCGAGGTGCTGAGCGGTCCCCTCGGGGGCCGTATCGACCTCGCGGTCAAGCGCGGCGCCGCGCGTCGGCGCGAGATGCTCGATCTTGTACGCCCGTACCTCGCGGGCGTCGACCCCAAGGTCAAACGCGATCTGCCGGTCGCGCGTCGTCTCATCGTCCACCTGATAGAGACGCGTCCCGACGAGGAGCTCGTCGAGGGCGAGACGCTGCTCAAGGTGGTCACGGCGGCGGCCGAACCGTCCAAGCGCATCCGCAAGGGCCTGCGCTGGTATGCCGACCTGCCCTTCCGTGACGAGCTGCCGCCCGACCTCTACCGGTTGCGCCGCGCCGACCTGGTGCCGGTCACCCACATCGACGACATCGTCTGGGCCGACGGCAAGCTGCGCGTCAGCGGCTACGCCTACCTGGCCGGCCTGTCGGTGCGCAGCCGCAGGTTCAACTGGGCGACCGTGGTGCTGCGCGGCCCGCGCTGGCTGCCGCCGGTCCGCATGCGCACCCGCCGCGTCCTCGCCCCCGAGGCCACCCACGGCGCGCGCGAGCCCGGCTGCAACTACGACTGGTCCGGCTTCACCGCCGAGCTGAACCCGTGGCCGCTGCGCTGGCGGGGCGCGGTGCGCGGCTTCGTCCACGGCGTACGGCGGCGCATGCGTCACCGTCCCGGCGTGCCCGACGCCACCACGTGGCGGGCCGAGATCGTGTTCTGGAGCCGTGGCGCGCGGGCCACCGGTCTGCTGCGCGGCTCCTCCATCGGCCGTCCCGAGCGGCCCGCCGGGCTCAACGTCAAGCCGGGCTGGTGGCTGCGTCCCGTCTGGACGTCCGACCGCGCGCTGCAGGTCGTGCTCCAGCCCAACAGGGCCGAGCTGAAGTCCGTGGAGCTCGACGGCGAGCGCCTGGAGCTGAAGATCTTCCTGCCGGGCCGGCAGGTCACCAAGGGCCACGCCAGGCTCGGCGGCCACCGCATCGCCGCCGACTTCACGCCGTCCGGCGACGGCACGCAGGTCGTGGTCGGGCTGGCCGTGCCCGCGCTGCTCCAGGAGAAGGACGGCCGGCGGCTCTGGGTCGAGCCCAAGGGCGACCCGGCGGCTCCCGTCATGCTGGCCGGCGCCGCCGAGACCCGCTCCATCGTGGGCGATCGCGAGATCACCGTGCTGGGCGACCGCCGCGATCGCGTCGTGGTCTCCGCCCACCGCATCAGGCCGATCATCTCCTCGGCGGTCTGGGAGGGCTCCGCGCTCGTGCTGCGCGGCCACTACCCCGACGCGGAAGGCCCCCGCACGCTGACGCTGCGCCACCGGTCCGGGCTGTCGTACCAGCTGCCGATGGAGCGCTCCGGCGCCGACTTCACCGTACGCGTCGAGCCCGCCGCGATGGACCGCTTCGGCGAGCCCGTGCCGCTCGCGTCCGGCACGTGGAACATGTCGCTGCGCCACCCGTCGGGCGAGATCGTGCCGCTGCGCATGGACCACGCCGCGCTGCCCGGCCTCGACGAGGACCCGCGGACGATCGGCGGCCACGTCTTCCGGATGATCTCCACCCGCTTCGACGTGCCGGTGATCACCGTCGAGGAGGACAGGCCGGCCGAGGAGCGCGGCGTCGCCGGCACTCACGTGCTGCGCCGCGTCTTCTACCCGGCACAGCGCAGCGAGCCGCTGCGCGACACCACGGTCTACGTCGTCAACGACGGCCGCCTCTACGCCGACAGCGTGCGCGCCATCTACGAGGAGCGGGTGCGCAGGGGCGACGACGGCGAGCACGTGTGGATCGTCAAGGACGGCGCCTTCGTGCCGCCGGGCCCGGCGAAGGTCATCCGCGCCGGCAGCCGCGAGCACCATGAGGCGCTGGCCAGGTCGCGCCACATCGTCACCAACGCGTTCCTGCCCGCCTGGTTCCGCGCCCGCGAGGATCAGGTGGTCGTCCAGACCTGGCATGGCACCCCCGCCAAGCTCATCGGCGGCGACCAGGCTCACATGAAGCGCGACCCGAGGCCGCCCATCTGGTACCGCCAGGCGGCCGAGGTGCGCGGCTGGAGCCTGCTGCTGTCGCAGTCGCCGTGGGCCACGCAGGTGCTGCGCAAGGCGTTCGGCTACAAGGGCGAGATCCTGGAGAGCGGGCTGCCGCGCAACGACGTGCTCAACGCGCCCGACCGCGAGGCGCGGGCGGCGGCGGTGCGCGAGCGGCTCGGGCTGGCCGAGGGCAAGCGGGTCGTGCTGTACGCGCCGACGTACCGCGACTACGACCGCAAGAACGCCATGGTCAAGCTCGACCTCGCCAAGGCGCGCCAGGCGCTGGGCGCCGACCACGAGATCCTGGTACGCGCCCACCCGATGCAGGCCATGCCCGCCGTCCCCGACATCGCCCGCGACGTCACCACGTATCCCGACATCGCGGAGCTGCTGCTGGTGGCCGACGTGCTGGTGACCGACTACTCCTCGGTCATGTTCGACTTCGCCGCCACCGGCAAGCCGATCGTCCTGTACGCCTACGACCGCACGAAGTACTCCAACAAGCGGGGCCTCTACCTCGACCTGGACGAGCAGGCGCCGGGGCCGGTGCTCGCGACGTCGGCCGACGTGGTGGAGGCGCTGCGGTCGATCGACGAGGTCGCCGCCGCACACGCCGACCGCTACGACGCCTTCCGCGCCACGTTCGCCCCGCGCGACGACGGCAAGGCCACGGCGCGCGTGGTGGACCACCTGTTCTCATGACGTGACGGCGTCACGGCCCGGGGCACGAGCCCCGGGCCGTTCTTCTTTGTGAGTGCCGCCGTTTGACGCCGACGGCGAACACGGCGCCCGGCGTGTCACGAGAAAAACCGGTATCTGCCTCGATACCGTAGGCGGATCGCTGAGGGAGACCGGGCAAGTCGGCACGATCTACCCCTGTGGTCTGGTGGAATCTAGTGCTGTGAGTGCTCAGACCTGGCGGTTGGTGCGACGAGGCAGCGGGGGGCCCGATGCGCCTCCTGTGCTCGATGAGCACCAGCGTGCCGTGGTCGAGCACGAGGGCGGCCCGCTGCTCGTCCTCGCGGGCCCCGGCACCGGCAAGACCACCACGATCGTCGAGAGCGTGGTCGACAGGATCGAGCGGCGCGGCCTCGACCCCGAGCGCGTGCTCATCCTCACCTTCAGCCGCAAGGCCGCAGAAGAGCTGCGCAGACGCGTCACCGGCCGCCTTCGCCGCACCACCCGCACACCGCTCGCGCTGACCTTCCACTCCTACGCCTACGCGCTGCTGCGCCGCGAGTCCCTGCTGGCGGGCAAGGAGCCGCCGCGCCTGCTCACCGGCCCCGAGCAGCTCCTGGAGATCCGGCGGCTGCTCCACGGCGAGCTGGAGCAGGGCGCGCCCGGCTGGCCCGCCTCGCTGCGCGAGGCGCTCAAGACCCGGGGCTTCGCCGAGGAGCTGCGCGACTTTTTGTCCCGCGCGTACGAGCGGGGCCTCGACCCCGAGCACATCGTGGCGCTCGGCCGGCTGCACGGGCGGGCCGACTGGGTGGCGGCGGGCCGCTTCGCCGAGCGCTACCAAGACCGCTTCGACCTCGCCCCGGAGGAGACCTACGACTATGCCGAGCTGATCGGCGCCGCCTGCGCGCTGCTCGACCGGCCGGAGGTGCGCGAGCGCGAGCGCGCCGCCCACGACGCGGTCTTCGTTGACGAATACCAGGACACCGACCCGGCCCAGGAGCGGCTGCTCGCCCACCTGGCGGGCGACGGCCGCGACCTCGTGGTGGTCGGCGACCCCGACCAGTCGATCTACGGGTTCAGGGGCGCCGACGTCCAGGGCATCATGCGGTTCCCCGAGCGCTTCAGGACGCGCGACGGCCGCGAGGCGCCGGTGGTGGCGCTGCGGGTGTGCCGCAGGAGCGGCGCCGACCTGCTGGAGGCGTCCCGGCGGGTGGCCGCCAAGCTGCCCGTCGCCCCGGCCCCGGAGCACGACCAGCGCCACGGCCACCGCGACCTCGCGCCGCTGCCCGACGCCGACCCGGGCGAGGTGCGGGTCCTGCTGGCCGACAGCACCAGCCAGGAGGCCGCGATCGTGGCCGACGCGCTGCGCCGCGCCCACCTCATCGACGGCGTGCCCTGGCACCGCATGGCCGTGCTGGTCCGCTCGGCCCGCCGTCAGGTGCCGCTGCTGCGGCGGGCGCTGACCAACGCCGGCGTGCCCACCATGATCGCCGGTGACGAGGTGCCGATCGCGCAGGAGCCGGGCGTGCGGCCGCTGCTCACGATGCTGCGGGTGGCGCTCGATCCGTCCCAGCTCGACGAGTCGGTGGCCGAGGAGCTGCTGACGGGCCCCCTCGGCGGCACCGACATGCTCGGCGTCCGCCGCCTGCGCCGCGCACTCAAGATCGCCGAGAACGAGGCCGTGGCCGCGCTCGCGGACCTGCCGGGCCAGGCGGCGCAGGCCACAGGAGAGGAGACCGGTGCGGACGAGGACGAGCCGCAGGGGCCGCCCAAGGCGCGCTCGTCCGGCGAGCTGCTGGTCGCCGCCATCAAAGACGTCCGCGAGCTGACCCGCCTCGAGCCCCACGTCGCCCTGCCGGCGGAGCGCGTCGGCAAGCTGCTGAGCGAGGCCCGCAAGGCAGCCGCCCAGGGCGGCACGGCCGAAGACCTGCTGTGGACGATCTGGCAGGGCAGCGGCCTGGCCGAGCGCTGGAGCGAGCTGAGCCTGCAGGGCGGCCCGAGGGGCGCGCAGGCCGACCGCGACCTCGACGCGGTGGTGGCGCTGTTCGACCACGCCGCGCGGTTCGTCGACCGCATGCCGATGGCGGGCCCCGAGGTGTTCATCGACGACCTCGCGGCCCAGGAGATCCCCGGCGACACGCTGGCCGACCGCGCGCCCGACGGCGACGCCGTACGCGTGCTGACCGCCCACCGCGCCAAGGGCCTCGAATGGGACGTCGTGGTGGTGGCGGGCGTCCAGGAGGGCGTCTGGCCCGACCTGCGGCTGCGCGGCTCCATGCTGGGCGTGGAAGACCTGGTGGAGGTGGCGGGAGGCGCCGAGCCCAACGCCGCCTCGCTGACCTCGAAGCTGCTCGCGGAGGAGCGCAGGCTGTTCTACGTCGCGGTCACCAGGGCCAGGCGCCGCCTGGTGGTGACGGCGGTGGGCGGCGAGGACACCGACGAGCGTCCTTCGCGGTTCCTGACCGAGCTGATGCCCGGCGGGGTCGAGCCGGCCACGGTCGACGACCGTTCGCGCTGGCTCAACATGCAGGCACTGGTGGCCGACCTGCGCAGCGCGGTCACCGACCCGACCAAGCCGCGCACGATGCGCCGCAAGGCGGCACAGCAGCTCGCCCGGCTGGCCGCGGCAGGCGTGCAGGGCGCCCATCCCAACGACTGGTACGCGCTCACCCCCATCTCCGACGACCGCCCGCTGAGCTGGCCCGGCGGCGTCGTCAGCATCTCGCCGTCGGCGGTGGAGAGCTTCACCAAGTGCGGCCTGCGCTGGCTGCTGGAGACGGCGGTCGGCGCGGCGGGCACCAGCACGGCCCAGGGCCTGGGCAACGTCATCCACGCGCTCGCGGTGCTCGCCGCCACCGACCTGCCGAGCGAGGACCTGCTCGGCGAGCGGCTCGACCAGATCTGGAACGAGCTCGACTTTGGCGGCGTCTGGTACAACCGCAAGCAGCGCCAGGTCGCCGAGCAGATGATCGGCCGCTTCCTGCGCTGGCATAAGGAGAATCCCCGCGAGCTGGTGGCCCTTGAGGAGGCGTTCACGGCGATGGTGTCGGAGGGCGTCCAGATCAAGGGCCGGGTCGACCGCGTCGAGCGCGACTCCGAGGGCCGCGCGGTGATCATCGACCTCAAGACGGGCGGCTCCAAGCCCAAGGCCGGCGACATCGACCGCCATCCGCAGCTCGGCGTCTACCAGCTCGCGGCGCTGCTCGGCGCGTTCGCCAGGCACGGCATGACCGAGCCAGGCGGCGCGGCGCTGGTGCAGCTCGGCAAGGCGGCGGGCAAGCACGACGCGGTCGAGCAGAAGCAGCGCCCGCTGGGCGAGGACGACGACCCCGGCTGGGCCAAAGACCTGGTCGACACGGTGGCGATCGGCATGTCGGGCCCGTTCTTCCAGGCCAAGGTCAACGACGGCTGCCGCACGTGCGCGGCCAAGGCGAGCTGCCCGGTCAACGACAGCGGGGGGCAGGTGTGCTGACCCCGGCCGAACTCGCCGGCAAGCTCGGCATCCTGCCACCCACGCCCGAGCAGGCCGCGGTGATCGAGGCGCCGCTTGAGCCGATGGTGGTGATGGCCGGCGCGGGCTCGGGCAAGAGCGAGACGATGGCCGGGCGGGTGGTCTGGCTGGTCGCCAACGGCCTCGTCAAGCCGGAGAACGTGCTGGGGCTGACGTTCACCCGCAAGGCCGCCGCCGAGCTGGCCACCCGGGTCAGGGAGCGGCTGGCCGGGCTGGCCGAGGCCGGTCTCGTCGAGCCGGGCGCGCTCGACAGCGAGCCGACCGTCTCCACCTACCACGCCTACGCCGCCCGCCTGGTCACCGACCACGCGCTGCGCGAGGGGCTTGAGCCGACGATGCGCCTGGTCACCCCGGCCGTGTCGTGGCAGCTCGCCTCCCGGGTGGTGGCCATGCACGACGGGCCGATGGACAAGATCGAGCTGGGCCCGCCCTCGGTCACCGCCGCCCTGCTGGAGCTGGCCGGTGAGCTGTCGGAGCACCTGCGCACGCCCGCCGACGTGCGGCGGGTGGGGGAGTGGCTGCAGGAGCGCCTGGCGGCGCTGCCGGGCAGGACGACGCAGGCCCAGCGCAGGCCCGTCGCCGTCCAGGCGGCGCGCGAGCAGCTGCTGCCGCTGGTGGAGGCGTACGAACGGCTCAAGCGCTCCCGCGAGGTGATCGACTACGGCGACCAGATGTCGCTGGCGGCCAGGATCGCCTCCCGGCACAAGGAGGTCGGCGAGATCGAGCGGTCCCGCTACCACGTGGTGCTGCTCGACGAATACCAGGACACCAGCCACGCCCAGCTCGTGCTGCTGCGCTCGCTCTACGGCGGCGGCCACCCGGTCACCGCCGTCGGCGACCCGTGCCAGTCGATCTACGGCTGGCGCGGCGCGTCGTCGGGCAACCTGCGCCGCTTCCCCAGCGACTTCCGCACCGCCACCGGCGACCCCGCGCCGGTGCGGCAGCTCAGCGTGAGCTTCCGCAACGGCGACCGGGTGCTCGACGTCGCCGCCCGCGTGCAGCTTCCGCTGCGCATGGAGGCCCGCGAGGTGCCGGTGCTGGTGCCGGGCCCCAACCGGGTGGAGCGCGGCCGGGTCACCTGCGCCTTCCACGAGACCGCCGAGGACGAGGCGAAGTGGATCGCCGACGGCATCGCGGGGCTGCTCGGGCAGGAGACGGCGCCCGACGGCCTGCCGTGGGGTGAGAAGGAGCGCAAGAAGACGCTCGCCATCCAGCCGCAGGACATCGCGATCCTGGCCCGTAAGCGCTCGCAGTTCCCCGTGCTGCGCAGGGCGCTGGAGGAGCGTGACATCCCGGTCGAGGTGGTGGGCCTGGGCGGCCTGCTGACCGTGCCCGAGGTGAGCGACATCGTCGCGACCCTGCGCGTCCTGTACGACCCCACCGCCGGCGACGCGCTGGCCCGGCTGCTGGCGGGCCCCCGCTGGCGGATCGGCCCCGCCGACCTGCGGGTGCTGGGGGAGCACGCGCGTACGCTGGCCCGCGAGCTGAGCGAGAGCGGCCGCGCCGACGACCCGCTCGACCAGGTGGTGGCCGACCTCGCCGAAGAGCGGGGCAGCCTGGTGGACGCGCTGGACGAGCTGCCCGAGCGGGAGGAGTGGCTTGAGCCGTTCTCGCCGCTGGCCCGCACCCGCCTGGTCGCGCTCGCGCACGAGCTGCGCCAGCTCCGCGCCCACACCGCGCAGCCGCTGCCCGACCTGATCACCGAGGTGGAGCGCAGGCTGGGGCTGGACATCGAGGTGGCGGCCCGCAGCGGCACGGCGAGCGCGTTCGCGGCGCGGGCCGACCTCGACGCCTTCATCGACGCGGCGTCGAGGTTCGCCGGTGACGCCGAGGACCCGACGCTGGGGGCGTTCCTCGCCTACCTCCAGGCGGCCGAGACCGAGGAGTTCGGGCTGGAGGCGGGCCGGGTCGGCGAGAGCAACAGCGTCAAGCTGATGACCGTCCACGCCTCCAAGGGCCTGGAGTGGCCGGTCGTGGTGGTGCCGGGCCTGTCGCAGCTCGTCAGCTCGAAGGGGACGATCGCGACCGGCAGCATCTTCCCCGCCACGCCGGTCATGAACAGCCGCTGGACGGAGAACCCGCGCAAGCTGCCGTACCCGCTGCGCGGCGACGCCGCCGACCTGCCGCGGCTCCGCGGGCTCAGCAAGGAGGAGCTGGCCGCGTTCGACGAGCAGTGCCGCGAGCGCGACCTGATGGAGGAGCGCAGGCTCGCCTACGTCGCCGTCACCCGCGCCCACTACCACCTCATCGCCTCCGGCTACCGCTGGGGCACCGCCACCAAGCCGCTGGAGCCTTCGGAGTTCCTGCTGGAGATCCGCGACACCGCCGACCGCGTCGCGGTCTGGGCCGAAGAGCCCGCAGAGGGCGCGACCAACCCGCTGCTCGCCGAGCCCGCCGAGGCCACCTGGCCGGTGACGCCCGAAGGGCTGCGCTATGAGTCGGTGCTCGACGGCGCCCGCCTGGTGGAGGACGCGCTGGCGGGCACGCTCGCCGACGAGGAGGGCGGCGAGGCGCTCAAGACGTACGAGGAGGAGCGGCTGCGCGCCTGGGAGCGCGACACCGACCTGCTGCTGCGCGAGCGCGAGCTGCACCGCCGCCGCCCGGCCACCACGGTCGAGCTGCCGCAGAAGCTCACCGTGTCGTCGCTGGTGACGCTGGCCGCCGACCCGCGCGAGCTGGCCCGCAGGATTCGCCGCCCGGTGCCGCTCAAGCCCGCGCCGCTGGCCAGGCGCGGCACCTCGTTCCACAAATGGCTGGAGACCCGGTGGGACCAGCAGCGGCTCATCGACGACTTCGAGCTCTTCGACGAGGAGCCGGAGGAGGCCGACGTGCGCCTCGCGGAGCTGCAGGAGCGCTTCGAGCAGAGCGAGTGGGCCGACCGGCGGCCGATCGACCTGGAGATCCCGTTCGAGATGATGATCGCCGACCGGCTGGTGCGCGGCCGGATGGACGCCGTCTTCGAGCGGCCCGGCGGCGGCTACGAGGTCGTCGACTGGAAGACCGGCGCGCCGCCCCGGGGCAAGAAGGCGCAGCGGGCGGCGGCTGTGCAGCTCGCGGCGTACCGGCTGGCCTGGTCGCACCTCGCGGAGGTGCCGCTGGAAGAGGTGGGCGCGGCCTTCCACTACGTACGCGACAACCGCACCGTACGCCCGATCGACCTGCTCGACGCCGACGGCCTGGTCGCCCTGATCGAGAAGGTCAGGCTCGAAGATGATGAAACGCCGGCTTCGGGTGCATGAGGTGTGTCCTTCACCCGCATGCGGGTGAAGACGTTCTTTCGGGGTGCAGAGCCGACCGACACCTCGTGGGCGGCGGGGCATCCGCAGCAGCTCGGGATCGGGGTCGGCCTTGACCGCGTAGTACAGCTCCGTGGCCCCCAGAGCCCGCCGTACGGCCGCCGCGCGTTCGTCCAGCGCTTAGACGTAGGCGGGGACCTCGGAAAGCCGCGCAGCGGGCTCCTGGACGCGGCGGGCCGATCATGCGAGGGGGCTCGCGATCGGCACATGATCGGCGGCCCTGGCCCAGCGCCCAGGTTCGCCTTGGCCGGCAGCGGCGCGCCCGCCGGCAGGTCCGACGGCGCGAGCGGCCGGCCCAGCGCCTTCGCCCGGCGGGCGAGCAGGTCGCGGGCCGGCTCGGCCGGTGAGGATCGTCACCTCGCAGCCGAGCGCCCGCGCCGCAGGCGGGAAACCGTCCGTCACGGAGCCGGTCGGTCAGAGCACGGTCAGGTAGAGCCGCAGCGCGAAGGCACTTCCAGCTCTGGTAAGGCAACCCCACTTGTTGATGTCGGCCCGCCCGAGATCATCGTGAGGTGCCGGTTCTGTAATCACCGGCTAACTGCGAGGTCATAGGATGACAGGGACTTCGGGAGGGGGCGGCCAGTGCAGACCGCGGAAGACAAGCTCATCGGACCACTGCTTCTCGCGCGGGGGACCATCGACAGATCCTCCGCGCTGCGGGCCGACGAGGGGTGGCTGGAACAGGCGTGGTCCGATCCGGCGACCAGGGTGCTGGTGATCGACAACGGCCACACGCTGGTACGGCGCACGGACGACGAGATCCACGCGGTGCTGTACTCATCGGCCGACGCGCCTGGCCCGCGCTACTTCCTGGGGGTCGAGGACGGGGTCGCCTACTTCGCGGTGGCCGCGCCGCTGCCCGGCCTGCCGGGGGGCGACGTCAACGGCCGCCTCACCACGCCCATGACGCTGCGCGACGCCCCTGACGGCAGGCCGGTGCCCGCCGGGCTGCGCCAGGTCGGCGGGCTGCTCGGCGACCGCGAGGCGGGCCTGCTCGTCCACGCCGTGGCCCTCGAGGCCTGGCACTCCACCCACGAGTTCTGCCCGCGCTGCGGCACGCGCACCGACGTGCAGGCGGGCGGTCACGTCCGGGTGTGCCCGAGCGACGGCAGCCAGCACTTCCCGCGCGTCGACCCGGCCGTCATCATGCTCGTACGCGACGCCGACGACCGCTGCCTGCTGGCCCGCGGCCCCCAGTGGCCCGAGGGGCGGCTGTCGATCCTCGCCGGGTTCGTGGAGCCCGGCGAGTCGCTTGAGGCGGCGGTCATCCGCGAGGTGGCGGAAGAGGTCGGCATCACCGTCGCCAACCCGCGCTACCTCGGCAGCCAGCCCTGGCCGTTCCCGCGCAGCCTGATGCTCGGCTTCTTCGCCGAGGCCACCACCACCGAGCTGCGGCCCGACGCCGACGAGATCGCCGAGGCGCACTGGTTCACGCGGGAAGAGCTGACCCGCGCTCTGGACGCGGGTGAGCTACGGCTGCCGCCGCCGGTGTCGATCGCTCGCCGCCTGATCGAGACGTGGTACGGCGGTGAGCTGATCGGTGACTGGTGAGGCGATCCGGGGCGCGCGTCCATGCCATGGAGAGGTGGCTCGGAGCGCCCGCTGGACCGCCGGTGAGCCGGTAGGTGCGCGTCAGGCCCGCGGGGGTGCGATGACCGGCGCGCGCCGGGCGGTGGTGAGGGTGATCAGACCGGTGGTGCGTGTGTCAGGCCGCTTCGAGCAGGGCCTTGACCTCCATGGCCGACGGGTTCGTCCGCACGACGCGCCCCTTCGGGGTCTCGATGACCACGGTCGGCACCACCTGGTTGCCGTTGTTGACGCTCATGACGAATTCGGCGGCCTTCGGGTCGCTTTCGATGTCGATGTCCTCGAACGCGATGCCCTCGCGCGTGAGCTGCGCCTTGAGCCGCTTGCAGGGGCCGCACCACGTGGTGCTGTAGACCGTGAGCGCCATGTTGGGAAATCCCTCCAAGGTCAGGAAATCAGGCGATCCGTGCAACAACCCGGAGCGTCCGCTTAATCCCGCATTCCTACCCGATGCGTTCCGCGATCCAAGCCTGCACCCGCTCGGCCACGCCCGGCTCGCGGTAGAGCGGCGAGCTGTGGTTGGTGCCCGGCGCCGTCAGCACCTTCACCGGCACGCCCACCTGGCCGAGCATCCGCTTGAGCAGCTGGCTCTGCACCGGCGGCACGAACTCGTCCTTGGAGTGCACGGTCAGCATCGGCGCGTCCTTGCGGCTGGCGTGCCAGGCCACCTCCATGCTGGCCCAGACCCGCGAGCATTTGCCCTTGGGCGCGCAGCCGCCGGCCAGCTTGATGGCCGCCGTACGCAGCCGGCGCTTGTTCGGATCGGTGGACTTCGCCCCGTCGGAGTACGCGCGCAGCGGCGAGATGATCGGCGACAGCCCCACCACGCCCTTCAGGCCGCTGATGCCGTCGCCGTACGTGCCCACCGAGGCCGCGATGTGCCCGCCGGCGGAGAACCCGACCAGCACGTAGTTCTTCGGGTCGAAGGCCCACCTGTCGGCGTGCTTGCGCGCCATCCTGATGGCCGCCAGCGCGTCGGTGCGCTGCGCGGGCCAGGGCGCGTCGCCCGACAGGCGGTAGTTGAGGTTGAAGACCGTGTAGCCCAGCTCGGCGTAGCCGCGGACGATCTCCTTCATGTACTTCTTGTCGCCGCTCGACCACCAGCCGCCGTGGATGAGGAAGACGCCAGGGCGCTGCTGACCGTCAGGCGTCCACCAGACGTCCATGTTCTGGCGGCGGTGCGAGCCGTAGCGTACGGTCTCGACCGATAACCCGCCGAGCCCCTGCGGATCGAGGGGGTTGTGCACCGTGGGCAGCGGGGAGGGATCTCCCGACGACGCGCTCGCGGCGACGGGTGTGAGCACAACGGCAGCGAGCGCGAGGGCGCTCACACAAACCGCAGTTCGCACGGCCTTCCTTTCCCCCATGCACATGGTCGGCCCCATTCTGGGGGAAGAGACCAGTTCTTGCATCTCGGTGACTAGGAGCATACGTCGGGGCGCATGTTGCCAGAATAAAGTCTGGCACCGCCAGCGGCTGGGAGGATTCAGGGGTGAACAACGCGGACGACGTACTGATCGGGCTCGACCCCGAGCAGCGTGCGGTCGCCGAGGCCGTGCGCGGTCCCGTGTGCGTGCTGGCCGGCGCGGGGACGGGCAAGACCAGGGCGATCACCCACCGCATCGCGTACGCGGTCCGCAGCGGCGTCGTCGACGCCCAGAGCGTGCTGGCTGTGACATTCACCACTCGCGCGGCCGGAGAGCTGCGCCAGCGCCTGCGCGCGCTGGGCGCGCCCGGCGTGCAGGCCCGCACGTTCCACGCCGCGGCGCTGCGCCAGCTCACCTACTTCTGGCCGCGCGTCATCGGCGGCGAGGCGCCGTCGGTCATCGAGTCGAAGCTGCCCGTGCTCGCCGAGGCGTGCCGCCGGCTGCGCAGGAACACCGAACGCGCCGAGCTGCGCGACATCGCCTCCGAGGTCGAGTGGGCCAAGGTCACCCAGATCGGGCCCGAGGACTACGCCGAGGCCGCGGCGAAGCACCACCGCACGCCGCCGATCAAGCCGGCCGAGCTCGCCGACGTCTACGACGCGTACGAGCAGATCAGGCGCGAGCGCCACCTGGTCGACTTCGAGACCATCCTCGAGCTCACCGCCGCCGTCATGACCGAGCACAAGGAGGTGGCGGCGCAGATCCGCCAGCAGTACCGCTACTTCGTGGTCGACGAGTACCAAGACGTCAACCCGCTGCAGAAGCTGCTGCTCGACACCTGGCTCGGCGGGCGTGACGACCTGTGCGTGGTCGGCGACCCCAACCAGACCATCTACTCCTTCACCGGCGCCAGCCCCCGCTACCTGACGAACTTCGCCGTCGACTACCCCAACGCGACCGTCATCAAGCTCGTCCGCGACTACCGCTCCACGCCGCAGGTCGTCGACCTGGCCAACCTCGTCATCGCCAAGGGCAACTCGCCCCACCGCCTCGAGCTGGTCGCTCAGCGCCCCGACGGCCCCAAGCCGGCCTTCAAGGAGTACGACGACGAGCCCGCCGAGGCCGCCGACGTGGCCCGCGCGATCAGGAGGCTCATCGACAAGGGCGTGCCGTCGCGCGAGATCGCGGTGCTGTTCCGGGTCAACTCGCAGTCGGAGGCGTACGAGGAGGCGCTGGCCAAAGCCGACATCCCTTACGTGCTGCGCGGCGCGGAGCGCTTCTTCGAGCGTCCCGAGGTCCGCCAGGCCGTGGTGCTGCTGCGCGGCGCCGCCCGCTCCTACTCCGGCGAGCCGCTGGCCTCCGAGGTCCACCACATCCTGGGCGGCATCGGCCTGACCCCCACGCCGCCCGGCGGCGGCAAGGCCAGGGAGAAGTGGGAGTCGCTCAAGGCGCTCGCCGACCTCGCCGAGGACATGGCGGCCGAGGGTGCCGACCTGCCCGCGTTCGTCGCCGAGCTCGAACGCCGCGCCTCCGAGCAGCACGCCCCGCCCGTCGAGGGCGTCACCCTCGCCTCGCTCCACGCCGCCAAGGGCCTGGAGTGGGACGCCGTCTTCCTCGTCGGCGTCACCGACGGCATGCTGCCGATCATCTACGCCGAGACGCCCGAGCAGATCGAGGAAGAGCGCCGCCTGCTCTACGTCGGCCTCACCCGCGCCAGGGAGCACCTGACGATCTCGTGGGCGCTGGCCAGGGCCCCGGGCGGCCGCAAGAGCCGCCGGCCGTCCCGCTTCCTCGACGGCCTCACCGGCCGCGCCCCCTCCGCGCCCCGCGTCGCGCCCTCCGCTCGCGAACGCCGCCAGGTGGCCGCGCCCGTCAACTGCCGGGTCTGCGCCAAGACGCTCACTGCCGCCGCCGAGCAGAAGCTCGGCCGCTGCGCCACCTGCCCCGCCGACTACGACGAGGCCCTGCTCGAACGCCTCAAGTCCTGGCGCACGGCCACCGCCAAGGAGTCGAAGGTGCCGCCGTACGTCATCTTCACCGACGTCACGCTCCAGGCCATCGCGGAGCGCGCGCCGGCGACCGAGCAGGAGCTGCGGGCGATCGCGGGCGTCGGCAAGGTCAAAATCGACCGGTACGGCGAAGCCGTCCTGGCTTTGTGCCGCGCCTCTTGACCGCGGCTTCCTGACCACGGCCCACCCGGCCCTCCTCCACCGGGCCACAGCTCATCGACCGGGGCCATCGGTTGTGGGCCACCGGCCGCAGTCCATTGGTTGTGGTCCACCGGCCGCAGCTCATCGGCCGCAGGCCGCCGGCTGGAGTCCACAGCTCGGAGACCACAGCTCGGAGACCACAGAGCGGGGACCACAGCCCGGGGACCTCCGGGCGCAGGCCGCCCACCACGGTCCGTCGGCCGGGCCCATCGGCGGCAGGCCGCCGATCGCTGACCGCTGGCCGCACCTCGCTGGCCGCAGCCTGCCGACCGCGAGCAGACGCGCCATTCGTCCCCCCACCGCCACACGCCACCCCCATCGCCACACGCCACCCGCTCTCACCCACCGTGAGCTCTTCACCCCCTTCCGCCCGACTAGCCGAGGGCGTATCCCGCAGACGCTCCTCCCTTCACGAAGAGTCAGTTACGGATAGGCGAGGATCGCGACAGACAGACGTAACAGGGGGCACACCCGCAACCCCCGCCGGACGGGAGCAACGAAACCCCTGAGACGGCCGCAACGGCGACCCGCCGAACGCGCGCAACGGAAACCCGCAGGACGCCCGCAACAAAGAGCCGCCGGACGCCCGCACCCGCAACCCCGGACGGACGGACGCAAGGGCGGACCCGGAGGGGCGTAACAGGGGCGAAACGGAACTACGGCATCATTCCGGCGAACCGACCGGCCCGCTTTCGCTCCGGTCTGACCGGCACGTCACACTTGTCGCAGGACCGGAAAACCCAGGGGGGACGACACGTGAACGAAGCGCTGAAAGAGCTACTGGACCTGCTCGACCTTGAGCAGATCGAGCTCGACATCTTCCGCGGCAGGAGCCCGGAAGAGCGCATCCAGCGGGTCTTCGGGGGTCAGGTGGCGGCCCAGGCTCTGGTGGCGGCCGGCCGTACCGTTCCCAAAGACCGCAACGTCCACTCCCTGCACGCCTACTTCATCCGGCCGGGCGACCCCTCCATCCCGATCGTCTACAACGTCGAGCGGGTACGCGACGGCCGTTCGTTCACCACGCGCCGGGTCGTGGCCGTCCAGCACGGCAAGGCGATCTTCACGATGTCGGCGTCGTTCCACATCGACGAGGAGGGCGTCTCCCACCAGGCGTCCGTGATGCCCGAGGTGCCCGACCCCGAGACGCTGCCGACGTACCAGGACCGCATGTTCGAGCTCGTCGGCGATCACCCCGAGCTGCGCGAGTGGGCCGCACGCCCCCGGCCCGTCGACGCCCGCTACGCCTCGCCGCTCACCTGGGAGGCGCACCTCAACCCCGAGCTGCGCAGCGCCCAGACCAACGTGTGGTTCCGCTACGACGCCGACCTGCCCGACGACCCGCTCCTGCACGTGGTGCTGGCCGCGTACGCCTCCGACTTCACCCTCGTCGACACGATCCTGCTCGCGCACGGCATGGCCTGGGGCGCATCCGACATCATGGGCGCCTCGCTCGACCACGCCATGTGGTTCCACCGCCCGTTCAGGGCCGACGACTGGCTGCTCTATGCTCAGGAGTCCCCGTGGTCAGCGGGGGCCCGGGGGCTGGCGAGAGGCGAGATGTTCACCGCGTCCGGCGAACTCGTGGTCTCGGTCGTGCAGGAGGCCATGATCCGCCGAACAAAGTGATGAAATCGCAGGTAGAAAATATGTTGCCCGTTCCTGGCAACCGGGTTTAGGGTCTTGGTCAAGCGAGTCGGACAGCCTTGTTCCGACGATCCCATGAGTGGAGGTGAACCCCAGTGATCAGCATCGAGATGTCTGCCACGCCGTGGTTCGCCTCTGCGTGCCGTAACTCGGTGGTGTCGCTGGCCGATGCCGCCAAGCTGCGGCAGGAGAAGTCTGCCCGTCGTCAGGCCGCCGCCGCCTTCTTTGCGCGAGCTCACTCTGGTGTGGCCGCTGAAGGCGCTCCTGTCTACGCGGGACGTATCGAACTGCCGGCCTACCAGCTCACCAAGGGTGGACTGTGCGGTCCGCAACCCTGGCGGGATGCTCCGGTCATAACCTGACCGGCTTACAGCAGCCCCCAGGCCGCGGATCCACAGACTTGGATCCGCGGCCTTCTTGTTTGTCCGTGATCTCCGACCACCTACGAGGTGTCCGACCAAGATCAAACAGATCGAACAAAAGGAGAAGCAGATGGGGGCGAAGACGATCATGGACATGATCGACGAAGCCAAGATCCCCTGTCGTACCGACCCCGACCTGTGGTTCGCCGAGTCGCCTGAGGACGTCGAGTTCGCCAAGGCACTCTGCGGCGGCTGCCCGATCCAGAAGGCCTGCCTGGAGCGCGCGCTCGAGCGCGAGGAGCCCTGGGGCGTCTGGGGCGGGGAGCTCATCCTCAGGGGAACGATCGTTCCCCGTAAGCGTCCGCGCGGGCGTCCCCGCAAGCACCCGGTCGCTGCCTGACACACCGCACCTGCTGAAAGCAAGGAGTACGTCACCATGAGAAACCAGTCGACGAGGAGTCTCGCAGTGCCGCATCTCATCCATGACCTGGTGAGTGACCGAATACAAACCCTCCACAAGGAGGCGGCGGAGCAGCGCCTCGTCCTCCGCGTTCAGCGCCTGCGGCGCGCGCGGCGCGACGTGAAGCGCGCGAACGAGCGCCTCCACAGGGTGCTGAGCCGCGAGTTCTGACCTGGGAGATCCTGCCGCCGGCGCAGGATCTCCCTGTCGGATCCGTGAAGAGGAGAGGAGCCGGGCGCGGGCAAGCGCCCGGCTCCTCTCGCTCACTGAGCACCCGATCTCCCCTTGAACGCCGGCCCGCCCTTCAATCCCACTGCCTGTACCCGCGTGACCAAGAGCGGCAGCCCGATCCCACTTGAACGGTGCGTCGGGGATTAGGGGTGGGTCGGCCTTCAACCCGAACCCGCACTCGCCCCCGGGTCTTACTTGCGGACGCTGACCGGCACCCAGCTCCGGCCTTTTGCGCCGATGTCGTTCCGTGAGCGAGCTCGACCCTGCGTGCCAGCGTGAACTCGCCTCCGGTCCTCGTCTCGTTCGCCGACACCGAGTCGTAACCGACCCTGCTCTCGCTTGCTGGGGCTGGTCTTGGCCTTGGCTCCGTTCTCGCTTGCCGGGACTGGTCTTGGCCTTGGCTCCGTTCTCCCTTGCTGGGGCTGGTCTTGGCCTCGGCCCCGATCTCGCCCGCCGGCGCTGATCCTCGCCCCGACCCTGGGCCCTGTGGTCGAATGCTGGCCGCCACGCCGACCCCAGGTTCGTTTTCCGGGCACTGATCCACACACCGACTCCGGCGCTCCAGCGTCAGAACCCCGTTGCCCGTCTTGCTTCGGTGCTATTCGTAGCCCACATCAGCGTTTCAGGCCTGGCCCGCAACCACACGTCGCTTCCAACCGCAGCGGCCTGGCGCTCGCTATCCATCGCTTGCGCCGCACCTGGCTGCAGCATCCCGACACCTGCCAAGTCTCCACCGTTGCTCTCTGTCCGATGGCTCGGGTTCAAGGGGCAGCGCAACGCACCAAGGGGAGCTGGACGGGAAAGCCCTGGTATGAGGGGTCCACGACGGCGGTGATCTCACCGAGGTTGGATCTCACGCATTCAAGCACGGCAGCGGGATCAACGGCCGCATTCGTGGCGGGCGCGACCACGAGCAACCCCGTGCCGGTCAGGACGGCGGCAGCGAGCAGGCGCACGATTCCCTTCACAGAACCCTCCAGTGATGGTAACGCACAGCAATCATATACGTGCTCACAGTAATGAGTTGCCAAATGCCGGCTGCTCAAAGCTCACGCGCACGTGTCGAGTTGGCGGCCCATCGTCCGGCTTCTGTTACGGCCCACCGTTTGGGGCTGGCGGGAGCTCGCCAAACGGGCCGGCATCCGGGTGGAGAGGTGGGGTGGGCCGGTCGGGGTGAGCCGGCGCGCTGCCGGGTGCCAAGGAGATCTGACAGGCGGCTGGCCACAGAGGCAGTGGCGGCTGGGAAGGCAGCCGGTCGAGGGCGCTTTCGGACAGGTTGGCGCCGATCGGCGGTGCGTTTCGGGGTGGGTCGGTATGGGTCGATGGCGCGTTTGCGCGGGGTGGGCATCGGCCGACGGTCCGTTTCCAGGGGCGGTACCGGTTGAGGGTGCTTACGGGCAGGCTGACGCCGATCAAGGGCGCGTTCCCGCAGGGTGGGCATCGGCTGGCGGCGCGTTCCTGCAAGGTGGGCATCAGTTGATGACGCGTTGCGCGGGATCGGCATCGACCGACGGCCTGTTTTCCGCAGAGCCGGTACTGTCCGACGGCCCGCTTTCCGCGGAGTCGGTACCGGCCGGCGGTCCGCTTCCGGGGGTGGTACCGGTTGAGGGTGCTTTTGGGCAGGCTGACGCCGATCGGCGGCGCGTTCCCGCAAAGTGGGCATCAGCCGATGGCGCGTTGCGCGGGATCGGCATCGACCGACGGCCTGTTTTCCGCAGAGCCGGTACTGTCCGACGGCCTGTTTTCCGCAGAGCCGGTACTGTTCGACGGCCTGTTTTCCGCAGAGCCGGTACTGTTCGACGGCCTGTTTTCCGCGGAGTCGGTACCGGTCGGCGGCCTGTTTTCCGCGGAGTCGGTACCGGTCGGCGGCCCATTCCCATGGGCGGTACCGGTGGAGGGCGCGTTCGTCCAGGTGAGCGGCACTAACCGGCGGCTGCTTCCGAGCGGGTGGGCGGTTGCGTGTGGCTTCGAAGCTAGCCGATGGCCAAAGCCTCATCATCTGGGTTGGGGTCGGCGTCGTCGGCGAAGCCCGGGACCCAGCGGATCACCTCGTCGCGGAAGCGGGCCGTGGTGCCCAGCTGGCAGAGGACGCCGACGCCGGCCGCGTGGACGCGGTGGATGAGCACGTACGAGGGCGGCAGGTTGAGCTGGCGTACCACGTTGTTAGGCCGCAGGTCGGTCACGCTGGCCGCCTGCGCCTGCAGCCACTCGCGGCTGAACGTGAACTCCTCGACCGCCGTCGGCTCCACGTACGGTGCGAGGAAGGCGCGCAGCGCGTCGGGATCGACTTCGACGCCCTCGCGGATGAAGCCCTCCTGGCGCAGCCCGGCCATCACGGTCTCCATGTCACCCTGGATGAAGATCCGGGTGAGCTGGCCGAACGCCTTGGGGTAGCCGTCGGGCAGCCGGTTGACCGCGCCGAAGTCGAGCGCGCCGAGCCGGCCGTCGTCGAGCATGCGGAAGTTGCCCGGGTGGGGGTCGGCGTGCAGCATCCCGACGCGCGCGGGCGAGCAGAACAGGAAGCGGACGAACAGCAGCCCCGCCCGATTGCGCTCCTCCTGGGTGCCCTCGGCGATGATGCGCGACAGCGGCGTGCCGTCCATCCACTCGGTGACCAGCACCATCTCGTTGGCGGCGACGACGTCGGGCACGTAGAAGTCGGGGTCGCCGTTGAACTCCAGCGCGAACGCGTGCTGCGCCTCGGCCTCGCGCAGGTAGTCGAGCTCTTCGGCGATCCGCTCGCGCAGCTCGTTGAGCACGGACTTCATATCGAGCCCCGGCAGTAGCGCGCCGAACAGTTTGCCCAGGCGCGCGAGCTGCGCGAAGTCGCCGAGCAGCGCCTTGCCCGCCCCCGGATACTGGATTTTGACGGCGACCACCCGGCCGTCGTGCCAGACGGCCTTATGGACCTGCCCGATCGAGGCGGCGGCGGTCGGCTGGTCGTCGAACGACTGGAAGTGCTGACGCCAATCGTCACCCAACTGCTCGGCCAGCACCTTGTGCACGGTCGCCACTGGGAGCGGCGGCGCGGCCTCCTGGAGCTTGGTCAGCGTGGCGCGATAGGGCCCGGCGATCTCCTGCGGCAGCGCGGCCTCGAAAATCGATAGGGCCTGGCCCAGTTTCATGGCCCCGCCCTTGAGCTCGCCGAGCACCTTGAAGATCTGCTCCGCAGTACGCTGCTGCACCTCCTGGGCCACGATTTCCGCTGATTTGCCGCCGATGCGCTTGCCCAGGCCGAGGGCGGCGCGGCCGGCGAAACCGAGCGGAAGGGTGGCCAATTTGGCCGAGCGCGTGACGGCACGGCGCGGGAGATCGTTCACACTGATGCGCGGAACCTCGGCGAGATACCGCTTCCCCCCTTCGTGATCATCCTTTGAGCACGTCAGTCACGGTTGGGTGCCATGACCATTCTTAGCGAATACCGTTTGTTTCGCATACAGCGACATTGCGGATGTATCACCCACGATCTTCTTATCCACTGCCAATCAGGCGTTACCTCGAATGTGCCGTTGGTCACAGTGGGTGTCCTTCCGTCGAGGAACGCCAGCGCGTGCCCCACCGCCCCCGCTGCGACGACACCCGCCATCGCCACGTCGCAGGCGATCTCACCGGGCGGATAGCCGCCCAGCTGCGCCGTGACCATGCCCCAGCCCGGATCGCGGTCGCGCCGGGCCAGGTCGAGGCAGTGAACGCACGCCGTGAGCCCTGGCAGGACCAGCGGGCCCACCGCGCCGTGCCCCTCGAAGGCGGATACGAGAAGGTGGGGGATGTCGTAGTCGATCAGTTCATTGACCAGCACCCCGTCGAGGGGTGTGACCGGCGCCAAAATGACGAGGTCAGGCCGATCTGTCCTGTCCCCAAGATACGGCCCTCCGGCGAGCACATTGACCGTCGGCCGGCATGCCTCCTCACCCAGCTCCCGCTCGTACGCGCTGACACGAGGTACTCCGACCGGCCCGTTGGCCCTTCGTCCGTCTCTTTCACCTCTTGCACCTCCCGCGCCTCTCTCCGGCTTCCTCCCTTCGCCTCCCTTCTCCGCTCTCCCTCTGTTCGGGCTCTGCGCCCTCGCCGTGACCGAGTTCTGTGCGGTCCCTGTGTCCGGGACCTGTGCCATTCGCGTGTCCGGGACCTGTGCTGTTCGCGTGTCCGGGGTCTGTGCCGGTCGTGTGTCTGAGGTCTGTGCCGTCCCTTTGTCTGGGGTCTGCGCCGTCTCTGCGCTTGGTCCCTGCGTCTTCCGTTCAGCTCGTTCCTGTGGCTCATGTCCGGGCGGTCCCTGTGTCTTCCGTCCGGTCGGTCCCTGCGCCGTGCTTTCGGCCGGCTCTTGTGCGGTTCCCCGGCCTGGCTTCTGTGCCGTTCCCCTGGCGGGCCGCGCCGCAGGCCCTCCGGCCTGCCGTGCGTCAGAGCGGCTGCCCATGGCCTGGGCTGCCTTGTCGGCGATGGACGGGGTGATGCCGCCCCACTTCACCACTGAGTCCTGCGGGAAGCGTGCCGACACGGTCGGTACGGCGGGGGAGGGGGCGGGCCGGACCGCGTCGTGGGCCTGGAACTGGGACGGCGGAGGCGGGTCGCCTGCGGTGAGGCGGCGGGCCACGGCGACGGCGCCCGCCTCGCGGGGAAGGCCGACCTCCGCCCAGGTCAGCCCGCCTGGCGTGAGGTCGCAGGGACGGGCGGGATCAGGGTCGAGGACGCGGATGGTGCCCACCCCGGCGGCCGCGAGCAGGGCGACGATCTGCGCGCCGACCCGGCCGGCACCGTACACCCGCACCCGCGCCCTGCGGCGGCGCTCGAACGTCGTGAGCATCCCGTCGGGCGCGCTGGAGGCGAGGTCGAGGGCGTCGAGGTCGGGCCTGAGCCGGTCGCGCTGGGCCAACGGCAGCTCACCGAGGCACCCAGGAGCGGCCGAGGCGTCGTGGAGCACGCCCTGGCCGGTGAGGTGGTCGATCAGGCACCGGGCGCGCGGCTCATCGAGCCCCGCACGTACGGCATCCTGCAGCACGGCCTGAAGGTCTCGCGTGCCGTCGAGACTCGCGATCCACTTGCGCACGCGCTCGCTCAGGCCGCTCAACATGACCGCTCTGAGCGGATGCGTGCCGAACTGGACGGTGGTCTCGTCGCGCGAGAGGTGCCGCAGAGCGGGCTTCACACGTGGCCTCATGCCGGGAAAGTTTCCACGTCAGACCAAGATCAGGAGGGACTTCGCCACGGACTGTGGATAACTGACTACACGCGGAGCGGCCTGTGGATAATCCGCCAACCGGTCGTGCCGTCCCGGACCTATGGGCCTCCCTGCGGCACCCCTGCCAACGACTCCCGTGCACCTGCGCCCACGACTCCCCGTGCGCCCGTGCTAATACTCCAGCCGCACTTCGAGATCTCGATCTGGTCGAGGCTGAGACGTGAGACGGCCACCGCAGTGATCATGTGGGTGTGTGGAATCCAGATGATCGGCGGTGGCCGTGGCAGCCACGGTAGCCGAAATCGACCCGCGTGTATGGGCCGATGCGTTCGATGACCTGTTCGCGCAGGTAGTGGCACCGTTCTTCGGCCGGCGTGAGCCGCGGATCAGAGCGCGTGGTTACCTGCTGGGCCTGCTGAGTTCGCTGGAACGCAAGAACGGCTGGTCCCTGGCCGAGTTCGCCGGAGACGCGACACCCGACGGGATGCAACGACTGCTCAACCACGCCCGCTGGGACGTCGATGCGGTCCGGGATGCACTGCGGGCCCAGGTCGCCGAGCGGCTCGGGTGCCTGGACGGGGTGCTGGTGGTCGACGACACCGGGTTCGAGAAGAAGGGCCGCCGCTCGGCCGGGGTGCAGCGCCAGTACACCGGCACGGCCGGAAAGATCACCAACTGTCAGGTCGGAGTGTTCGCCTCCTACCTGCACCCCGGCCGGCAACGGGTGCTGATCGACCGGGAACTGTATCTGCCCGCTTCCTGGTTCACCGCACCCGAGCGGCGCACCGACGCCGGCATCCCGGAGCAGGTGGAGTTCGCGACCAAACCGGAGCTGGCCTGGAGGATGATCGAGCGGGCCGCCGACGATCCGCTGCTCACCTTCGCCTGGCTCACCGCGGATGAGGGCTACGGCGACAACCCCGTGTTGCGTGAGCGGTGCCGCAGCCGGGGTTTGAGCTACGTGTTCGCTGTCTCCTGTGACCACCCGATCGTGCTGGCCGGCCGGAAGATGCGTGCCGATGAGGTCTTCGCCGCGCTGGAGGAGCAGGCGTGGCAGCGTTACTCCTGCGGCCAGGGTGCCAAGGGCCACCGCTACTACGACTGGGCGTGGATCCCGCTCGGCCCGGCCGAGTGGCTGCTGGCCCGCCGCTCCATCACTGATTCCGGCGAGCTGGCGTTCTACACCTGCTGGGCCACCGGCCCGGTCGCGCTGCCGGAGCTGGTGCGAGTGGCGGGATCGCGGTGGAGCGTGGAGGAATGCTTCCAGGCCACCAAGAACGAGGTCGGCCTGGACCATTACCAGGTCCGCAAGCACCTGGCCTGGTATCGGCACGTCACGTTGGCCATGGTCGCTCACGCTCACCTGGCTTTCCTCGCCGCCGGCCCACCCGGCGCAACGGGCGCTCAGCAGGGCGAGGCTTTCTCGGGCCTGGCCACACAGGGGGCCCTGCCGACAGGGACGATCACAGCTTGAGGGTGCGAACGGTGACGATTCCGGCGAGCTGATCCCGCTTACCGTCAACGAGATCCGGCGTCTGCATGCTCATCTTGCCCAGCCCCGGCACCCTGCCAGTCATCGAATCCGCTGGTCACAGTGGCGACGTCGGCATCAAGCCCGCGCCCGCCGCTGCCATTACCAGCGACAGCGACGAATCATCGATCACTAAATGCGGCTGGAGTACTAAGGGCGCCAGCAACTTCCCGTGCGCCCGTGCTAGCGACGCCAGCGACTCCCCGTGCGCCCGTGCTAGCGACGCCAACGACTCCCCATGCACCTGTGGTGACGACTCCCGCGCGCATCCGCGCGTACCCGAATCTCGCGCGCACCCCTACCTACGGAACCCCCTGCCTACGGGACCCCTGCAAGTTACGCTCCCCGCATGAACGAGCTCTTGGTTGATCGCAAAGACGACGGAGTCGTGCTCATCACCCTCAACCGCCCCGACATGCGCAACGCCATGACCGACACCATGACGGCCGAGTGGCGCGCGGTCATGGCCGAGCTGCGCGACGACAGGCAGGCGCGCTGCGTCATCGTCACCGGCGCCGGTACGGCGTTCTCCTCGGGCGGCGACCTGTCGTGGATCAGCGAGCGCGGTACGGAGGCCGTCCCGCAGCTCCGCGACCGCATGCTCGCCTTTTACCGCACCTGGCTGGCGATCACCGAGCTCGAGATCCCCACGATCGCGGCGGTCAACGGCCCGGCGGTGGGGCCGGCCTGTGCGTGGCGCTGGCCTGCGACCTCGTGTACGCCGCCGACGACGCCAAGCTACTGGCCCCGTTCACGTCACTGGGCCTGCACCCGGGGATGGCGGCGACGTACCTGCTGCCTCAGCGCGCGGGCGCGCGGCTGGCGCGGGAGATGCTTCTGACCGGTCGCAGCGTGTCTGGGCGGGAAGCGGCCGGCAAAGGTCTGGTAAATCAATCTTTCCCGAAAAATCATCTAATGTCGGAAGTGGAAGCCATCGCCCGGAAGATCGCCCAGAACGCCCCCATTGCCACACGGCTCACCAAAGTAGCCCTCAACCAAGACCATCAAGACCTGGAAGCCGCGCTGATGTGGGAATCTCTGGCCCAGCCCGTGACCATGGCCTCCGCCGACATGATCGAGGGGCTGACCGCCCATCGGGAAAGGCGCGTGCCCAAATTCACCGGGTCTTAATCATCTGACCAGCAGAAACATGCTCCACCCTCTGTGGAATTTCGTCAGTCTCGGCTAACGTGCATATGTGCCCCCCGAGACAGTCGAGGTTCGTCGCAGTTCTCGTCGCCGGCGTACGGTTTCCGCCTACCGTGACGGCGACAAGACGATCGTGCTCCTGCCCGCCTGGCTGAGCGGTGAAGACGCGGATGAATGGGTGAGCCGCATGCTGGATCGGCTGGCCGCGAAGGAACGCCGTCGCAGACCGACCGACGAGGCTCTGCTGGAGAGGGCCAAAGAGCTGTCGGCCAAATATCTGGACGGCGAGCCCGACCCGGTGAGCGTGCGCTGGGTGGACAACCAGCGGCACCGCTGGGGCTCGTGCACCCCGGAGACGGGTGCGATCAGGATCTCCACCAGGCTCAAGGGCCTGCCCGAATGGGTCATCAACTACGTGATCATCCACGAGCTGGTGCACCTGCTGGTGCCCAGCCACGGGCCGAAGTTCTGGGCGCTGGTAGAACAGTATCCGAAGGCGGAGCGGGCCCGCGGGTTCCTCGAAGGGTTCTCCGCCGCGGCCCACACCGCACCGGAGGAGTGTTGACGCGGATCGTCGCGGTCCTGGTTCATCCGCACATGGCGCAGGCGGCGCCGCCCGGCGTCGATCCCGAAAGGTTCCTCGAAGCGGTGGCCGAGGACACGTACGAGATGGCCGCCGCGCTCGACCTCGTCACCCCCGTGCTCGCCACCAGCGTCCCCGGCCTTGAGGACATCGTCTGGCCGGGCACCGAGGTCATCACGATCGCCGAGAACGAGCCGCTCAAGACCACGCTCGCCCGCCTCGACGCCGACCAGGCGGCGGTGATCTGCGCCGACGCGCCCGACCTGCCGCCCCTGCTGGTGGGCAAGCTGTTCAGGGAGCTGGGCCGCGCCGAGATCACGGTCTGCCCGGCGGAGAACGGCGGAGCCGTCGCCCTGGCCTGCGGCCTGCCCGCGCCGGCGTGGGCCGAGCCCGACCTCGACGCGTACGACATCGTGAAAGAGCTGCGCGCGCAGGCGCCGGGACCCCGCAGGGTGGCCACCACGCCAGGCTGGCACCGCCTGCGCACCCCCGGCGACCTCGCCCGCCTCGACCCCGGCCTGGAAGGCTGGGAGAGCACGAGGGCGCTGATCGGGGCTCAGTGAGCCGGGAGAGCGCCGAACATCGCTCGAAGCGCAGCAGGCCGGGCTGGCCGGTGCAGGGGCACGGATCGGGCACGGGCGCCGATCAGGGCACGATGAGCCGGGCCAGCACGGCGCGGTGGTCGGTGAACGGCACGTCGCGCACACTGACCTCATGCACCCCCACCCGCCGGTCCACCAGCACGTGATCGATGGTGATGAGCGGCGGCACCTTCTTGTTCGCCGGCCAGGTGGGGATCAGCCCGGCCCCGACCTCGTCGGCGGCGTCCTTGTAGCCGCGTGCGAGCACCCTGCGCATGGAGGAGTGGTCGAGCGAGGCGTTGAAGTCGCCGGCGATGATCCGGATCCGGTCGGGGGAGGCGGGCGGAAAGGACTCCAGCGCCCGCTCCCAGTCGGCGACCTGCGGCCCGAGCGGCGGGAACGGATGGGCGTCGATGAACTCGATCGGCTCGCCCCCGGGCAGCGCGATCGTCGCCGCCGGCATGTGGTGCCCGGCAGGAGGGCTCCAGCCCGCGAGCGGCTCCATGCGGTGCCTGGAGAACAGCCCGCTGCCGCTCGCGTTCCACTCGGCCTCGAGCACCCGGTACGGCATCAGCTCCTTCAGCCCCGCCGCGTCGAGGTCTTCGACCGCTCCAGGGGTCAGCTCCTGGGTGCTCAGCACGTCGGGCCGGAACTCGCGTACGAGCCGCAGGATCGTCTCCGCGTCTGCCTTGCCGAACAGCATGTTGACCGTCATGACCCGCATCGGCCTGCCCTTGGCCGCCGCGTCGGCCGTGCCGAGCGCCCTGGGCAGCACGCTGAAGCCGAGCGCCGTCGTCGCGAGCAGCGCGACGACGGTGGCGGCACGCCTGCGTCCGAGCGCGGCGATCATGAGGGGCAGCAGCGAGCCCGCCGCCGCGTACGGGGTCGCGGTCATGAGCTGCGTCGGCAGCGACCCGCGTTCGAGGCCGGCCACCCTGGCCACCGCCCACGCGGCGAACGGCGTCACGGCCATCCAGGTCAGCGCCGTCCGTGGCAGCCTGCGGCGTTTGCGAACCGGAGTCACGATCGTGCCACCGACGGCCGAACCCTCCACACGAGCCCCCCTTTGGAACGACGCAAAAGGACTCTAGCCAAGTGTGCGTGAGCCCGAGTTAAGCGCCTCGCGTCCGCGTGCGGCCAGCCGTCTTGTGGCCTCGTCGGACGGCTCGGGGATGTCATCGACGGGGAACCACCGCAGGTCGAGCGACTCGTCGCTGATGACGGCCGTGGCATCGGGAGGCGCCACCGCCGCGTATTCCACGTCGAGATGCCAGCTGTGCGGCGGATGGCACCACACCAGGTGCTTGTCCACGGCGAGCGGTCCGGGCAGCAGGTGAAGCCCGGTGATGCCGGACTCCTCCCACGCCTCCCGCAGCGCCACCTCGGCCAGCGAGGCGTCGGACGTCTCACAGTGGCCGCCCATCGGCAGCCACATCTTGGCCTTCGGGTGCAGCGTGAGCAGCACCTGGGATCCGTCGTGCGACAGCACCGCCGTCGTCGCCGTCAGATGCCCGGGCACGCACTGGCGCAGCATCGCGTCGTCGTGGGTCCGCAGGTGGTCGAGGAACTCCAGGCGCAGCGCCTCTTCCTCGGGCGTCGGCGCGGTCCAGGAGGACAGCACCGTCACCGCGTCGGCGTGCAGGCTCAACTCGCGCCTTCCCCGCCCTTGTCGCCGCCCTCGCCGTCACTCGCGCCGCCGTCCTCGGGCTTGGCCTCCAGCTGGGAGATGTCCCAGGTGGTCTCACCGCGTACGAACGCGTCGGGGTTGTCGAGATCGTCGGCCGTCGGCATCAGGTCGGGGTGGTTCCACACCGCGTCACGCCCGTCGAGACCGCGCGCCTCCTCCAGCGCCTTCCACAGCGCCGCGGCCTCGCGCAGCCGGCGCGGCCGCAGCTCCAGCCCCACCAGCGTGCCGAACGTCAGTTCGGCCGGCCCGCCGGTGGCCCGGCGCCTGCGCAGGGTCTCGGCCAGCGCCACCGCCGAGGGCAGCTTGCCCTGCGCGGCGTTGTCGACCACGGTGGCCACCCACCCCTCGACCAGCGCGAGCATCGTCTCAAGGCGGGACAGCGCGGCCTTCTGCCGTTCGGTCTCCTCGGGCTTGAGCAGGTTGCCCGCGCTCAGCGCCTCCTGGATGGCCTGCGGGTTGTTGATGTCGAGCCCGCGGATCTGCTCTTCGAGCTTGGAGGTGTCGACCGTGATGCCCCTGGCGTACTCCTCGACCGCGCCGAGCAGGTGGGACCGCAGCCACGGCACGTGCTGGAACAGCCGGTGGTGCGCGGCCTCGCGCAACGCCAGATAGAGGCGGATCTCGTCGGCGGGGATCTCCAGGCCCTCACTGAAGGACGCGATGCCGCCGGGCAGCAGCGCGGCCGTGTCGGACAGGGGAAGCCCGATGTCGGTGGTGCCGATGACCTCGCGCGCCAGCGAACCGATCGCCTGCCCGATCTGCTGGCCGACCATCATGCCGCCCATCTGCTTGAGCATCCCCAGCAGCGGCCCCGCCATCTGCTGGGCCTCGGGAGGCAGGCCCGAGCCGCCGATGGCGCCGCCCATGGTCTCGACCATGCGCTCGGCGATCGGCTCGCACAGCTTGCGCCAGATCGGGATCGTGTTCTCGATCCACTCGGACCGGCTCCAGGCCTGCGGCGTCGACACGCCGCTCGGCAGCGTCGTCGCCTCGTTGAGCCACAGGTCGGCCAGGCTGAGCGCCTCGACGATCTGGCGGCGCTCGCCTTCCATGACACTCGGGTCGCCACCGGCCACCACGGAGTGCCTGGCGATGTTCTTGGCCATGTCCCAGTTGACAGGGCCTGAACCCTGCGGCGCCGACAGCATGTCGGCGAACTGGCGCATCGCCTGAGCCATCTGCTCAGGGTTGCCGAACATGGCGAACGGGTTCTCGTTGGGGTCGTTTTCGCGACCTGGCAGGTCAGTCACCGCTCTACCTCGTGCAGGATGGAGGAGTCCACATCCGCCACGTTAGTCGTCC
The DNA here is from genome assembly GCF_042751225.1 of Nonomuraea fastidiosa. Classification (NCBI taxonomy): domain Bacteria; kingdom Bacillati; phylum Actinomycetota; class Actinomycetes; order Streptosporangiales; family Streptosporangiaceae; genus Nonomuraea; species Nonomuraea fastidiosa. The sequence continues at coordinate 1,855,241 of NZ_CP170570.1, read as the reverse complement.
TACGGCGGATCAGTGCAAAGTGAGGACCTGGTGCCAACCTCGAAACGCTCGCGCCAACCCGTCGTCGCCGTCACCGGCGCGGCCTCCGGCCTGGGCCGCGAGCTGCTCGCGAGGCTCGTATCCGCCGCGGATTTCCGCAGAGTGGTGGCCATCGACGAGCAGCGCGGCGACGTCCAGGAAGCCACGTGGAGAGTGATCGACGTACGAGATCCGCTCTTGGCGAACCGGATCTCCGACATCGACGTCCTGGTCCATCTCGCCGGTGACTACGCCGTCGACTCCGACCCGGGGGAGCGGCGGGCGTACAACCTGCGTGCCGCGCAGACCGTGCTCACCGCCTGCGCCGCCGCCCGCGTGCGCAAGGTCGTGCTCGTCACGAGCGCGATGGTGTACGGCGCCGCGCCGGACAACGAGGTGCCGCTGCCTGAGGACGCCCCCGTGGCAGCCGAGCCCGACACCGGCGTGGTCGGCGACTTCCTGGAGATCGAGTCCCTGGTACGCAGGTCCCTGCGCAGCCACCCCGGCCTGGAGGTCACCGTGCTGCGCCCGGCCGCCGTCGTCGGCCCCGGCGTCGACACCGTGATCACCCGCCATTTCGAGTCGCCCAGGCTGCTCACGGTCAAGGGCTGCAGCCCGCGCTGGCAGTTCTGCCACATCGACGACCTGGTCTCCGCTCTGGAGATGGCCGCGCGCGGCTTGGTCAGCGGCGTGGTCGCGGTCGGCAGCGACGGCTGGCTCGAACACGAGCAGATCGAGGAGCTGTCCGGCATCCGCAGCCTTGAGCTGCCCGCGGGCGTGACGTTCGGCACCGCTCAGCGCCTGCACCGGCTCGGCGTCACCCCGGCGCCCGCCACCGATCTCCATTACGTCGTCTATCCGTGGGTGGTCGACTGCGCGACGCTGCGCGAGGCCGGCTGGAAGCCGCAGTGGACCAACGAGGCCGCGTTCCGGCAGCTCCTGGAGCTGCGCGAGAACCGTACGACCGTGGTCGGGCGCCGCCTGCCCGTCAAGGAGGCCACGCTCACCGCCGCGGGCGCGACCGTCGCCGTCATCGGTACCGCCGCGATCGTCCGTCAGGTACGCAAGAAGCGTCGCTCGTAACGGTTAGGCTCTTTCCGTGGACGTCATCCGCTTGCTCGGCATACGCGAGACCCCGCTCTCCGTCGACGAGGTGCTGGCCGCCGTGCGCGACCACGCCGCGGGCGGCACCGCCTTGTTCCTGGGCACCGTACGTGAGCAGGACCACGGCAAGCAGGTGACCGCTCTGTCCTACTCCTCCCATCCGACGGCCGAGGCCGAGCTGCGCCAGGTGGCCGAGAAGGTGGCGGCCGACTTCCCGGTGACCGCCGTCGCCGCCGTCCACCGGGTGGGCGATCTGGCGCTCGGCGACATCGCGGTGATCGTCGCGGTCGCCGCGCCTCACCGGGACGAGGCGTTCAAGGCGGCGCGCCGGCTGATCGACGACCTCAAGGCGCGCGTACCGATCTGGAAACACCAGACGTTCGCCGACGGCGAGACCGAGTGGGTCGGCGCCGGCGAATAAGCTCGAAGACATGTCACGACGCGCCCTGACCCTCCTGCTCGCGGGATTCCTCGTACTCGCGCTCGGCGTGGTGGGCGCGTTCCAGCCGGTCCCGTACGTCGTGCTGAGCCCCGGCCCGACCGAGAACACGATCGGCCTGGTCGACAACAAGCCCGTCATCTCGATCAAGGGCAGGCAGACCTATCCCACCAGCGGCGCGCTACAGCTCGTCACGGTGGCCTATCAGGGCGGCCCCGCGGCCAAGATCGACCTGCTGACCGCGCTGCGCGGCTGGATCGATCCCACCGTCGCGGTGGTGCCGCAGGAGACGATCTTCGCGCCCGACCGCACCCCGGAGGAGGTCGAGCAGGAGAACTCCGTCGAGATGACCGACTCCCAAGACGCCGCCACCGCCGCCGCGCTCAACGAGCTGAAGATCCCCTACACCATGGTCGTGGGCGTCGTCTCCACAGAGAAGGGCCGCCCCGCCGACGGCAAGCTGCTCAAGGGCGACGAGATCAACGCCGTCGACGGCAAGCCGACCAACGACGTCACGGCCGTCGCCGACGCGGTCAAGGCGCACAAACCCGGCGAGAACGTCACCTTCACCGTCACCAGAGGCACGCAGCAGCTCGACGTCACCGTGCCGACCGTCGCGGGCCCCAAGTCACAGAGCGTCGTCGGCGTGATGATGCAGGCGAAGTACAAGTTCCCGTTCGAAGTGGACATCAACGTCGGCGACGTGGGCGGGCCCAGCGCCGGGCTGATGTTCTCACTCGGCATCATCGACAAGCTCACCCCCGGCGAGCTGACCGGCGGCAAGAACATCGCCGGCACCGGCACCATCACCCCCGCGGGCGAGGTCGGCGCGATCGGCGGCATCGCGCAGAAGATGGTCGGCGCGAAGAAGTCCGGCGCCACGATCTTCCTGACCCCGGCCGACAACTGCGCCGAGGCGCTCAAAAGCGTTCCTGACGGGCTGCGGCTGGTCAGGGCCGACACACTGCACAGTGCGGTGGCGGCGCTCGACGCGCTGCGCACCGGCAAGGGCGATGTGCCCGCATGCGACGCCGGATGAAACTTCTGGCGGTCGTCGTGCGTTAGCCGTACGGCTGGCGCTGCGGTGTAGGTTGCCAGACACGGACCGTTTCTTCATTACGACGAGGGGTTGGCCTTGAGCTTCCGGACCCCAGGAGCCGGCAGGGCGATGCGCTTGCCCCGCCGACCGCGACTGCTTCTGCCTGTGGCGATAGCCCTCGTGGCGATCGTCGCGTTGTTCTTCCTGTTCTCGGGCATCTATACCGACTATCTGTGGTTCGACTCGGTCGGCTTCACCACGGTCTTCAGCGGGGTGGTGCTGACCCAGATCGTGCTGTTCCTGGTCGGGGCGGCGCTCATGGTCGCCATCGCGGGCGGCAACATGCTGCTCGCCTTCCGCACCAGGCCCATGTTCGGGCCGGCGATGTTCGGCGGGGCGAGCGGCGCCGACCGCTACCGCATGGCGCTCGACCCGCACCGCAAGCTGATCTTCATCGTCGGTATGGCGCTACTGGCGCTCTTCTCCGGATCCTCGTTCTCAGGCCAGTGGGGCACGTGGCTGCAGTTCGTCAACGGGGAGTCGTTCGGCAAGACGGACAAGTTGTTCGGGATCGACATCTCGTTCTTCATGTTCGACTACCCGTTCATCCGGATGGTGCTGAACTTCCTGTTCACCGCCGTGATCATCTCGATCGTGCTGGCGACGATCACGCACTATCTGTACGGCGGGTTCCGCCTCCAGCAGCCCGGCGTCCACGCCTCGCGCGCCGCCCGCATCCACCTGTCGGTGCTGCTCGGCGTCTTCGTCCTGCTCAAGGCCGTGGCCTACTGGCTCGACCGGTACGGACTCGTCTTCTCCGACCGGGGCTTCGTCCACGGCGCCTCCTACACCGACGTCAACGCCGTCCTGCCGGCCAAGACCATCCTCGCGATCATCGCGCTGATCTGCGCCGTGCTCTTCTTCGCCGGCGTGATCCGGCCCGGCGGCATGCTGCCCGGCGTCTCCTTCGGCCTGCTCGTGCTCTCGGCCATCCTCATCGGCGGCGTCTACCCGGCGCTGGTCGAGCAGTTCCAGGTCAAGCCCAACCAGCAGGGCAAGGAGTCGCCGTACATCCAGCGCAACATCGAGGCTACGCGCGAGGCGTACAACGTCGACAAAGTCGAGGTCGAGACGTACAACGCGCAGGCCGACCCGAGCAAGGTGCAGGCCAGCGGCGACACCTCCGTCTCCGGCGTGCGCCTGCTCGACCCGGCCCTGGTCTCCTCGACGTACGAGCAGACCCAGCGCATCAGGGGCTTCTACAGCTTCGCCGACCCGCTCGACGTCGACCGCTACCCCGACAGCTCGGGCAAGCTGATCGACCACATCGTCGGCGTCCGCGAGCTCGACGGCCCGCCCGAGGGCCAGAACAACTGGATCAACCGCCACCTCGTCTACACCCACGGCTACGGCTTCGTCGCCGCGCCGGGCAACCAGGTCGACAGCAGCGGCCTGCCCGCGTACGACGCCAAGGACATGCCGGTCACGGGCCCGCTGGTCCAGAGCACCCAGCTCAAGGAGTCGCGCATCTACTACGGCGAGGACCCGGCATCGGCCCAATACGTCATCGCCGGCGGCAACCCCAACGCGCCGCAGGAGCTCGACTACCCGGAGACCGGCGGCACCGGGCAGAAGAACACCACCTACACCGGCCGGGGCGGCGTCCCCGTCGGCTCGTTCTTCAACCGGCTCCTGTACGCCGCCAAGTACGGCGAGGCGAACATCCTGCTGTCCGGCGACATCAACGACAACTCCAAGATCCTGTACGTCCGCAACCCGCGTGAGCGGGTCCAGAAGGTCGCGCCCTACCTCACCCTCGACGGCAACGCCTACCCGGCGATCGTCGACGGGCGGGTGCAGTGGATCGTCGACGGCTACACGACGAGCAACGACTACCCGTACTCGCAGAGCGAGAGCCTCGGCGAGATGACGCGCGACACCTCGACCGACCGCCGTGTCATCGCCCAGCAGCCGAGCGACCGCATCAACTACATCCGCAACTCCGTCAAGGCCACGGTCGACGCCTACGACGGCACGGTCCGCCTCTACGCCTGGGACAGCAACGACCCGGTGCTGAAGACCTGGAGCAAGGCCTTCCCCGGCACGGTCCGCCCGGCCTCGGAGATGAGCTCTGAGCTGCGCCAGCACGTGCGCTACCCGGAGGACCTGTTCAAGGTGCAGCGCTACACGCTGTCGCGCTACCACATCACCGACCCGGCCGCCTTCTACAGCGGCCAGGACTTCTGGAACGTCCCCAACGACCCGACCCAGGACGACAAGAACATCAAGCAGCCGCCCTACTACCTGACCACCACGATGCCGGGCGGCCAGCCGACGTTCTCGCTGACCACCACGTTCGTGCCGCGTCAGGGTCCGAACCTGGCGGCGTTCATGGCGGTCGACTCCTCGGCGAGCGGCGAGTACGGCCGGATGCGCATCCTGCGGATGCCGTCCAGCACCCCGATCCCCGGCCCAGGACAGGCCCAGAACGCCTTCCAGAGCCGCTTCGCGGGTGAGCTGAACCTGCTGGGCGTCGGTGCCTCGTCGGTCCGTTACGGCAACCTGCTGACGCTCCCGTACGCGGGCGGCCTGGTCTACATCGAGCCGGTGTACATCCAGGTGGCCGCGGGCGGCGGTCAGGAGCCGTACCCGATCCTGCAGCGCGTGCTGGTCTCGTTCGGCAGCAAGATCGGTGTGGCGCGCACGCTGGAGGACGCGCTCAAGGAGGTCTTCGGCACCGAGCAGCAGCAACAGGATCAGCAACAGCAGGAGCAGGAGCAGGAGCAGCAACAGGAGCAGACGGAGGAGCAGGCCCGGCCCGACCAGGCCAGCACGGCGCTCAACAACGCGATCTCCAACGCTCGCAAGGCCTACTCCGACGCGCAGAAGGCGCTACAGGCCAGCCCGCCCGACTGGGACGCCTACGGCGACGCCCAGAAGCGGCTGGAGGAGGCGCTGCAGCAGCTGGAGAGCGCGCAGAAGCAGCAGGCGTCGCCGGCGCCGTCGCCCACCGGATCTCCGGAGGCGTCACCGTCAGCCACTCCGACGGGTTCGCCGTCGGCTTCGCCCAGCCCGTCACCGACCGGCTAGCAATTCGGTTTGCGCCCGCCCCGCGTCGCCCGGTAGCCTTCAAGAGCGCGACGACGCGGGGTGGAGCAGTTCGGTAGCTCGCTGGGCTCATAACCCAGAGGTCGCAGGTTCAAATCCTGCCCCCGCTACCAAGGCGAGAGCCCGGGATCCAGGGATGGAGACCCGGGCTTTCTGCATGATCGGATCCGATGATCCGGAGGCTTCAGGGGTGTCAGCGGCCTCGATGGTCAAAGCACTCCTGCGGAGCCTGTAGAGTATGTACAGCACACCGACGCGGGGTGGAGCAGTTCGGTAGCTCGCTGGGCTCATAACCCAGAGGTCGCAGGTTCAAATCCTGTCCCCGCTACCAAGTAGAGTCCCCGCCTCCGGCTCGTCCGGAGGCGGGGACTTTTTCGTTTTCTGGATGCGGGCGCTGTGCGCTCGGCCGATGTCGTCTGTCATATGGCCCGGCTGATCAGAAGGAACGCCTTCCGTACGGCCCAGCCGAAGAGGAGCACCCCGAAGACGATCTGGACGACGCGCATCCACAGGGGCGACCCCAGGTCCGCATAAATCACGATGCCGACCCACATCAGGCCGAACAGCCCGACCAGGACGACAGCCGCCCAGTTCAGCCCACGTTGCCACATATGCGCAGTCTTACAGGCGGTCGGCCAAGGGCGGGTATGCCCGAAGTCGTCATCATGTCATCGCATGTGTGGCGGTACTGGGGGTCTGTGGGAGATCGGAGTGGTTCACCGGCGGAGGTGTCGTCCGGTGCCGACGCAGCTCCGCATCCGCGGGCCGCGGGGACGCGACAGGGCACGGTTCGCCGGGGCCTCGGTTTGGGGTAGCGGGTCGGGTGATGACGGGCCGAGGCTCGGGGTGGAGTGGACGTGAGGGTCCGGCAAGTCCTGGCCGGTGAACGTCGGGCCGGTGAACGTCGGGCCGACGAAGGTCGGGCCGGTGATCGTCGGGTCGATGAGGGGGCCGTCCGGCAGAGGGGCGCCGGTGTTGGGCGGCTCGTACTCGTACGGTGCCGGCCCTTGTGACGCCGGTCCTGCCCCGGCGTGTCCTTCCCGAGGCGCTTCCTCTCCGGGGACGCCGGTCACAGGCTGGCTCGGCCATGGCCGACCCTCGTGATCCGGACCCTCGTGAGTCTGGCCTTCGTGAGGTTGACCTTCATGGATCTGGCCTCCGTGCGCCTCGCTCTCATCGGGCCGGGATTCCAGGTAGGCGCGCAGGGCGGCGGCTGCGCGTGCGTCGGCGAGGATGTGCTGTACGGCCTCATCGTCCTCGGGCAACTGGCCCCGCTCGGCCAGCTCGTGCCGGATGAAGGCCAGGGGGTCGGGCTCACCCGCGATGTCGGCCGCCACCGTCGCCCGCGCCGCGGTCAGCAGCCGCAGGTAGTCGTTGCGCAGGGAGGCCTCGCGCAACCGGGCGTGCTCCAGGTCGTCGATCAGAGTCCTGGCGATCCCCAGCAGGTCTCCGAGGTGGGTCGTCTTGTCGGCGAGGAACGCGCGGATGTCGTCGAACTCCGACCGGGTCATAGCGGTCACCCCTCCGTGAGCGGAGTCTGCTCGTGACCTACTTCGTACCTGGGCGCGATTGCGGATGACTTGCCGTCGGCTTGCCCCTCCACTCCGGATGGGCAGTGACATGCCGAGGTTTGAGTGTCTAGAGGGCAGGGAAGTACCTGCTGATTACCTGAGTGGGCTCGAGTAGGTCGTGCAGACTGCTAGAGTTGCTTCCCGCAGGGCCGCCGAGGGGCTCCCAGAGCCCCGAAGATGCCCGGCAAATCCCACTACCTTCAAGGTCGTCCGGCCGACGATTACGCATCGGTTCGGATCGGCTGGTAAGTTAGAGGGGTTGTCTCCGAAAGGGGATGCGGCTTAATTCTTGGCAAGTCGTTCGAGTCGGGTCAATTTGACAGGGCTCGGGGCGGCTGAAAAGATTAAGACACAACAAAACGAACGGAGTGAACGCCTCCGCCGCCGGGATCGCGGATGTGGTTTCGGTCGGGGATGTACGCGTCCGTTTCTTGAGAACTCAACAGTGTGTTAAAAGCCAGTGCATGATGCATTACCCCGTCATGTTTCCATGACGTGGATTCCTTTTAGTTGGCATCAATGTTGTTGATGCCGGCTGGGATTGTTTTCCAGACATTGTTTGGAGAGTTTGATCCTGGCTCAGGACGAACGCTGGCGGCGTGCTTAACACATGCAAGTCGAGCGGAAAGGCCCCTTCGGGGGTACTCGAGCGGCGAACGGGTGAGTAACACGTGAGCAACCTGCCCCTGACTCTGGGATAAGCCTGGGAAACTGGGTCTAATACCGGATACGACCTCCGGCCGCATGGTCTGGTGGTGGAAAGTTTTTTTCGGTTGGGGATGGGCTCGCGGCCTATCAGCTTGTTGGTGGGGTAGTGGCCTACCAAGGCGACGACGGGTAGCCGGCCTGAGAGGGCGACCGGCCACACTGGGACTGAGACACGGCCCAGACTCCTACGGGAGGCAGCAGTGGGGAATATTGCGCAATGGGCGGAAGCCTGACGCAGCGACGCCGCGTGGGGGATGACGGCCTTCGGGTTGTAAACCTCTTTCAGCAGGGACGAAGTTGACGTGTACCTGCAGAAGAAGCGCCGGCTGAACTACGTGCCAGCAGCCGCGGTAATACGTAGGGCGCAAGCGTTGTCCGGAATTATTGGGCGTAAAGAGCTCGTAGGTGGCTGGTCGCGTCTGCCGTGAAAGCCCGCAGCTTAACTGCGGGTCTGCGGTGGATACGGGCCGGCTAGAGGTAGGTAGGGGCAAGTGGAATTCCTGGTGTAGCGGTGAAATGCGCAGATATCAGGAGGAACACCGGTGGCGAAGGCGGCTTGCTGGGCCTTACCTGACGCTGAGGAGCGAAAGCGTGGGGAGCGAACAGGATTAGATACCCTGGTAGTCCACGCTGTAAACGTTGGGCGCTAGGTGTGGGGGTCTTCCACGATCTCCGTGCCGGAGCTAACGCATTAAGCGCCCCGCCTGGGGAGTACGGCCGCAAGGCTAAAACTCAAAGGAATTGACGGGGGCCCGCACAAGCGGCGGAGCATGTTGCTTAATTCGACGCAACGCGAAGAACCTTACCAAGGTTTGACATCACCCGGACCGCCTCAGAGATGGGGTTTCCCTTTTGGGCTGGGTGACAGGTGGTGCATGGCTGTCGTCAGCTCGTGTCGTGAGATGTTGGGTTAAGTCCCGCAACGAGCGCAACCCTTGCTCCATGTTGCCAGCAACCTCTTCGGAGGGTTGGGGACTCATGGGGGACTGCCGGGGTCAACTCGGAGGAAGGTGGGGATGACGTCAAGTCATCATGCCCCTTATGTCTTGGGCTGCAAACATGCTACAATGGCCGGTACAGAGGGCTGCGATACCGTGAGGTGGAGCGAATCCCTAAAAGCCGGTCTCAGTTCGGATTGGGGTCTGCAACTCGACCCCATGAAGTCGGAGTCGCTAGTAATCGCAGATCAGCAATGCTGCGGTGAATACGTTCCCGGGCCTTGTACACACCGCCCGTCACGTCACGAAAGTCGGCAACACCCGAAGCCCGTGGCCCAACCCTTGTGGGGGGAGCGGTCGAAGGTGGGGCTGGCGATTGGGACGAAGTCGTAACAAGGTAGCCGTACCGGAAGGTGCGGCTGGATCACCTCCTTTCTAAGGAGCCTTTTCACCTTGCATCACCGTTCGTGTGGTGGGGTGACAGCTCACTAGTGGAGCACTGGTTATTCAGGTTTGCCGGGTTGTCGGCGTGCTAGTACCGCCCATCCTCTAAGGGGGCTGGGAGTGGGAACGGGCGTGCGGGGGCTTGGGGAGCTTGGGCACACTGTTGGGTCCTGAGGAAACGGGCGACCGGTTCCTTGGAGACAGGGCCAGCGAACATCGTCGGTGTTGTGCTGATGGTGGGGTCTGGAGTCGCTGTTTGTTGTTTGAGATTTGCATAGTGGACGCGAGCATCTTTGTGGCCAAGTTTTTTAGGGCACACGGTGGATGCCTTGGCATCAGGAGCCGATGAAGGACGTGGGAGGCTGCGATAAGCCTCGGGGAGTCGCCAACCAGACGTTGATCCGGGGATGTCCGAATGGGGAAACCTAGCACCAGTCATGTGGTGTTGCCTCCGCCTGAATGTATAGGGCGGTTGGTGGTAACGCGGGGAAGTGAAACATCTCAGTACCCGTAGGAAGAGAAAACAATAGTGATTCCGTGAGTAGTGGTGAGCGAAAGCGGATGAGGCTAAACCGGGCGTGTGTGATAGCCGGCAGGCGTTGCATGTTCGGGGTTGTGGGACCTTCCGGTGGCTTCTGCCGGAGCCACGAGCAGTGATAAATCCGTCTGATAGCTGAAGCCTCTGGGAAGGGGCGCCGTAGACCGTGAGAGCCGGGTAGGCGAAATTGGATGGACTGTTGGAGGGGATCCCAAGTAGCACGGGGCTCGAGGAATCCTGTGTGAATCTGCCAGGACCACCTGGTAAGCCTAAATACTCCCTGGTGACCGATAGTGCACGAGTACCGTGAGGGAAAGGTGAAAAGTGCCCCGGTGAGGGGTTGTGAAAGAGTACCTGAAACCGTGTGCCTACAAGCCGTAGGAGCTTAGCTGGGCTTGCTCAGCTGTGATGTGACTGCGTGCCTTTTGAAGAATGAGCCTGCGAGTTATGGTGTGTGGCGAGGTTAACCCGTGTGGGGGAGCCGTAGCGAAAGCGAGTCTGAAGAGGGCGTTTGAGTCGCATGCTGTAGACCCGAAGCGGGGTGATCTACGCATGGGCAGGTTGAAGCTCAGGTAAGACTGGGTGGAGGACCGAACCCACCAGGGTTGAAAACCTGGGGGATGATCTGTGTGTAGGGGTGAAAGGCCAATCAAACTCCGTGATAGCTGGTTCTCCCCGAAATGCATTTAGGTGCAGCGTTGCGTGTTTCTTGCCGGAGGTAGAGCACTGGATGGCCGATGGGCCCGACAAGGTTACTGACGTCAGCCAAACTCCGAATGCCGGTAAGTGAGAGCGTGGCAGTGAGACTGCGGGCGATAAGGTTCGTAGTCGAGAGGGAAACAGCCCAGATCACCGACTAAGGCCCCTAAGCGTGTGCTAAGTGGGAAAGGATGTGGAGTCGCAGAGACAACCAGGAGGTTGGCTTAGAAGCAGCCATCCTTGAAAGAGTGCGTAATAGCTCACTGGTCAAGTGATTCTGCGCCGACAATGTAGCGGGGCTCAAGCACACCGCCGAAGTCGTGGCACTGACAGGACACTGAGCCTGTTGGTGGGTAGGGGAGCGTCGTGCAGCCGGTGAAGCAGCAGAGTGATCTAGTTGTGGAGGCTGTGCGAGTGAGAATGCAGGCATGAGTAGCGAATCGAGGGTGAGAAACCCTCGCGCCGGATGACCAAGGGTTCCTGGGCCAGGTTAATCCGCCCAGGGTAAGTCGGGACCTAAGGCGAGGCCGACAGGCGTAGTCGATGGACAACGGGTTGATATTCCCGTACCCGCTTCAACGCGCCCATACTGAACCTCGTGATGCTAAGAGTCCTTAGCTCGGGTTGTCCTTCGGGATGACTGTCAGGGTGAACGCTTGAACCGATCGGGTAGTAGGTAAACGATGGGGTGACGCAGGAAGGTAGTCCAGCCCAGGCGATGGTTGTCCTGGGGTAAGCATGTAGGGCGGAACGTAGGCAAATCCGCGTTCCTTTTGCCTGAGATGTGATGCCGAGCCGATTGTGGTGAAGTGGATGATCCTATGCTGCCGAGAAAAGCCTCTAGTGAGTGTTGTGGCGGCCCGTACCCTAAACCGACTCAGGTGGTCAGGTAGAGAATACTAAGGCGATCGGGTGAACTGTGGTTAAGGAACTCGGCAAATTGCCCCCGTAACTTCGGGAGAAGGGGGACCTCTGCTGGTGATGGCACTTGCTGCTGGAGCTGGTGGGGGTCGCAGTGGCCAGGGGGAAGCGACTGTTTACTAAAAACACAGGTCCGTGCGAAGTCGTAAGACGATGTATACGGACTGACGCCTGCCCGGTGCCGGAACGTTAAGGGGACCGCTTAGCTGACGTAAGTTGGCGAAGGTGAGAACTTAAGCGCCGGTAAACGGCGGTGGTAACTATAACCATCCTAAGGTAGCGAAATTCCTTGTCGGGTAAGTTCCGACCTGCACGAATGGCGTAACGACTTCCCCGCTGTCTCAACCGCAGACCCGGCGAAATTGCACTACGAGTAAAGATGCTCGTTACGCGCAGCAGGACGGAAAGACCCCGGGACCTTCACTACAGCTTGACATTGGCGTTTGGAGCGTCTTGTGTAGGATAGGTGGGAGACTGGGAAGCTCGGACGCTAGTTCGGGTGGAGTCGTTGGTGAAATACCACTCTGGTCGTTTTGAACGTCTAACTCTGGTCCGTGATCCGGATCGGGGACAGTGTCTGGTGGGTAGTTTAACTGGGGCGGTTGCCTCCTAAAGGGTAACGGAGGCGCCCAAAGGTTCCCTCAGCCTGGTTGGCAATCAGGTGTTGAGTGTAAGTGCACAAGGGAGCTTGACTGTGAGACTGACGGGTCGAGCAGGAGCGAAAGCTGGGACTAGTGATCCGGCATCGGCGTGTGGAAGCGGTGTCGCTCAACGGCTAAAAGGTACCCCGGGGATAACAGGCTGATCTTCCCCAAGAGTCCATATCGACGGGATGGTTTGGCACCTCGATGTCGGCTCGTCGCATCCTGGGGCTGGAGTAGGTCCCAAGGGTTGGGCTGTTCGCCCATTAAAGCGGTACGCGAGCTGGGTTTAGAACGTCGCGAGACAGTTCGGTCCCTATCCGCTGCGCGCGTAGGAGACTTGAAAGGGGCTGTCCCTAGTACGAGAGGACCGGGACGGACGAACCTCTGGTGTGCCAGTTGTACCGCCAGGTGCACGGCTGGTTGGCTACGTTCGGAAGGGATAACCGCTGAAGGCATCTAAGCGGGAAGCTCGCCTTGAGATGAGGTCTCCCACCCACGTTGTGGGGTAAGGCTCCCGGGTGATGACCGGGTTGATAGGCCGGAGGTGGAAGCGCGGTAACGTGTGGAGCTGACCGGTACTAATAGGCCGAGGACTTGACCACAAAGCTTTTGCTCGCGTTCACTAGGCAATTCTGAGACAGCAAATGGTGTGCTGTTTCGTGGGGTTACGGCGGTTATGGCGGGAAGGAAACACCCGGTTACATTCCGAACCCGGAAGTTAAGCTTCTCAGCGCCGATGGTACTGCACTCGGGAGGGTGTGGGAGAGTAGGTCACCGCCGGACAATCTTTGATGAGAGGGGTCTTGGTATCTGGTTTCGGATACCAAGGCTCCTCTTTTTTGTGTGTGTTGGGGGTGGGGTTCTGACACTTGTTTTGGGTGTTGGGGCCCCTCTCTCTTTGTGTGTGTGTTTTGTGTGTGCGTGTGTGGGGGTGGGGTTCCGGCGTCTGGGGTGTCGGGGCGCCTCCCCCTTTTTGCGTGCGGGGCCGGTGTTCTTGGTGTCGGGGTTCTTTTGGTGTGTGGGGGGTGCTAGCGGTTGTGGTGTCAGGGCTCTTCTTCGGTGTGGGGAGGGGTTCTGGTGCCTTGGGTGTCTCCCTTTCTTCGTGTGGGGGAGGGGATGTGACGTTTTAGGGCGTCGTGGCCCCTCCCTTTTTTGAGTGGCTGGGTTCTTTTCCCTGGAGGGGCTTTTCGTGGCGGGTGTGTGGGGTTTCGTGCGTTGAGAGTGTGTGGGTGCGGTCGGGTTTTCTGTGGGGTGGGTTTTCGGCTGTTGCCGGCCTTGCTTGGGCCTGTTCGCGCGCTCCAGGGTGCATTTGTCAGCGCGGGTGGGTCGGGGGTTCGTTGCTGCCGGTGGTGTTCGGGTGTGCCTTGCAGGATGGACTGTTCGGGGTGGTGGGTTTTGGTGCCGGACTTGGGCGAGGGCGCTTGCCGGGGTGTGAGGGCTGGGGGTGGACGGGTGGGCTGGTGTTGCGGGTCGCGTGTTTGAGGGCCTGGGGTGGCTGGGTGGGAGAAGTTGTCGGGGGCGGTCTTCGGGTGAGGGCTGGGTTTCGGGGGCGGGAGTGGGGCTTCGGCGGGGTGGCGGGGGTGTCGGGGATGTCGTGATAATGCTCGAATGGTCGGGGCCTGGGGCAGGGTGGCGTGGCTGTTCGTGGGGTTGCTCGCGTTGATTTCGCCGCTGGTCGTCGCTGGGGATGTCAAGGCGGTGGCTCGGGCGCCTGAAGGACGTGCGCGGGTGGGCCGTGTTGCGTCGCTGACCGTGCGGGTGCCGCTGCTCACGGCCGGGTGGGGGTCTTACGGAGGCCGGAAGACGGACGACTGCTGGTGGAGCAGCAGCGGGTCGTGGCGAGGGGAGAGGTGCCGGGCAAGGAGATCTCGCGGCGGCTGGATCGGTATCTCGCGGGGCGGACCGGGCGGGTGGCGGTGATGGTGAAGGAGCTGGGGTCCGGGCGAACCTACGCCTATCACGCCGAGGAGCGGATGATCACGGCCAGCGTGGCCAAGGTGCAGATTCTCATGGCCTTACTGTTGCGCACGCCGTGGAAGAAGCTGCCGGCGGCGGTGCGGCGGGATGCCGATCGGATGATCCGCTACAGCGACAACCACGCGGCCGATCGGCTGTGGGAGCGGATCGGTGGGGTGAGAGGGTTCGACGCGGCGGGGCGGAGGTTCGGGCTGCGGCATACCCGGGGAGTGGCGGGCAGGTGCGTGGACCTGTACTGCTGGGGGATCACGCAGACGTCCGTCGACGACCAGGTACGGCTCATGGCGGCCCTCGTCGCGAAGAAGAGCCCGCTCAGGCGGCAGGACCGCGCTCAGGTGCGCAGGCTCATGGGCGCGGTCGTGGACGGGCAGGACTGGGGCATCAGTGCCGCCGCCTGCCGCGGTGAACGGGTGGCGCTGAAGAACGGCTGGCTGCGCCGGGTGTCGAACGGGCGCTGGGCCACGGCCAGCGTGGGCCTCGTCAGAGGTGACGGGCGGGACTTCGCCGTGGCCGTGCTGAGCGAGGGCAGCCCTCAGGTGGAGTACGGCATCGCCACCGTCGAAGGCGTGGCCGAGCGCGTCATGCGGGCTTTTCGGAGTTGCCCGGGGTGACCAGCCGGTAGCCCACGCCGCGTACGGTCTGGATGAGCTGGTCGTCCTCGTCGCCCAGGCGCGCCCGCAGTCGTTTGACGTGCACCGCGATGGTGTTCGTCGAGGTGTTGGCGGCGGCGTGCCAGACGTGGCGCATGATCTGCTCGCGGGTGACCGTGCGGTCGGCGTTGCGCATGAGGTACTGCAGCAGCTCGAACTCGCGCAGCGGCAGGTGGACGGCGCGGCCGCCGACGCGTACCTGGTAGGCGTGGACGTCCAGCTCGACGCCGCCGACGGTGAGGACCTTGCGCGGCTCGGGGGAGCTGGCCTGGATGAACGGCAGCAGTTCCGGCACCCGGTAGGGCCGGGCCACGCAGGCGGCGGCGCCGGCCGCGAGCGCGCGTACGGCCTGCTCGGCGTGCCCCTCACCGACGCCGAGCAGGACGGGCACCGAGCGCGCGAGCCGTACCGCGCGGACGAACTCGACCGGGTCGATGACCGGCAGCGTGGCCGCGACGAGCACCACGTCCGGCTGGAGCGCTCCGGCCTGTAGCAGCCCTTGGGCGCCGTCGGGCGCCCCGGTGACGGCCACGCCCTCGCGTTCGAGGGCGGTGGCGACGTCGTCCACCACGGAGCCGTCGGGGTCGGCGATGAGCAGTACGGGCTTGGCCCTGGTGTCCCCGTTCATCGTGGGCGCCGCCTGCTGGTGGGTCATCAGCCGAAGCGCCCCGTGATGTAGTCCTCGGTGGCCTTCTGTGAGGGGTTGGTGAACATGCGCGACGTCTCGTCCATCTCGATGACCCTGCCGGGCTTGCCCTGTTCGGCGAGGTTGAAAAAGGCGGTGCGGTCGCTGACCCGGGCGGCCTGCTGCATGTTGTGGGTCACGATGACGATCGTGTACTGGTCCTTCAGCTTGGCCATGAGGTCCTCGATGGCCAGCGTGGAGATCGGATCGAGGGCGGAGCAGGGCTCGTCCATCAGCAGGACCTCGGGCCGTACGGCGATCGCGCGGGCGATGCACAGGCGCTGCTGCTGGCCGCCGGACAGGCCGGCGCCGGGCTTGTTGAGGCGGTCCTTGACCTCGTTCCACAGGTTGGCGCCCTTGAGCGAGTCCTCGACGATGTCGTCCATCTCGGACTTGCTGATGCGGCCGCTGTTGAGCCGGAGCCCGGCGGCGACGTTCTCGTAGATCGACATCGTGGGGAACGGGTTCGGACGCTGGAAGACCATGCCGATCATGCGGCGCACGGAGACGGGCTCGACGTCCGGGGCGTACAGGTCCTCGCCGTCGAGCAGCACCTTGCCCTCCACGCGTGCGCCGGGGATGACCTCGTGCATGCGGTTGAGCGTGCGCAGGAACGTCGACTTGCCGCAGCCGGACGGGCCGATGAACGCGGTGATCGACCGCGGCTCGATGGTCATCGACACGTCCTCGATCGCCTTGTGCGACCCGTAGTACGCGTCGAGGCCCGAAACCTGGATCTGCTTGGACATTGTGGTTATTACCCCCTATCGGCCCTTGGCGGGCGCACGCCACCAGGCGATCAGGCGCGCCACCAGGTTCAGCAGCATGACGATCAGGATCAGCGTGAGGGCTCCGGTCCACGCCCGGTCGATGGCGGTGTCGTTCGGACGGGCCGCCTGGTCGAACACGAAGAGGGGGAGGCCCATCTGCGGTCCGTTGAACGGGTCGTGGTTGATGGAGTTGGTGAAGAACACCGTCATCAGCAGCGGAGCCGTCTCGCCGGCGACGCGGGCCACGGCCAGCATGACGCCGGTGACGATGCCGGTGAACGCGGTCGGCAGCACGACCTTGACGATGGTGCGCCACTTGGGCACGCCCAGCGCGTACGACGCCTCGCGCAGGTCGTTCGGCACCAGCCGCAGCATCTCCTCGGCGGACCTGACGACCGTCGGCATCATCAGGATGGACAGGGCGAGCGCGCCCGCCCAGCCGGAGTAGGGGAAGCCGAGGAAGAGGATCCAGAACGCGAGGATGAACAGCCCGGCGACGACCGACGGGATGCCGGTCATGACGTCGACGAAGAAGCTGATGGCCCGGGCCAGGCGGCCGCCCGCGCCGTACTCGACGAGGTAGATGGCGGTGAACAGGCCGATCGGCACCGAGATGACGGAGGCCAGCAGGACCTGTTCGAGGGTGCCGACGATGGCGTGGTACGCGCCGCCGCCCGCGTCCCTGGCGCCGATGCCGTTCATGGAGTGGGTGAGGAACTCCATGTCGAAGCGGGCCAGGCCGTTGGAGACCACCAGCCACAGCACCGAGACCAGCGGCACCACGGCCAGCACGAACGCCACATAGACCAGGCCCTGAACGACCCGGTCCTTGATGCGGCGGCCGGTGGAGATGCGTTGAATCGAGGTCATGCGCCGGCCCTCGCGTACTCTTTGCGGCGGTTGATGATCAGTCGCGCGACCATGTTGACCAGCAGCGTGATGAGGAACAGCACCAGACCGGAGGCGATCAGCGCGCCCCGGCCGATGTCGGTGGCCTCGCCGAAGCCGTTGGCGATGTTGGCGGCGATGCTGTTGGCGTGCGGGGTGAGGATCTCGAAGGTGATGTCGAAGGTGGCCGGGAAGATCAGCGCGACCGCGATGGTCTCGCCCATGGCGCGGCCGAGGCCGAGCATGGCGGCGCTGATGACACCTGGACGGCCGAACGGCAGCACGGCCATCCTGATCATCTCCCAGCGGGTCGCGCCGAGCGCGAGCGCCGCCTCCTCGTTCATCTTGGGCGCCTGGAGGAACACCTCGCGTGAGATGGCCGCGATGATCGGCAGGATCATGATGGCCAGCACGATGCCGCCGGCGAGCATGGTCTTGCCGCCGATCACGCCCTCGCCGGCGAACAGCGGGAACCAGCCGACGTGCTCGTTCAGCCACTGCGACGGCGTCCGCATGAACGGCACCAGGAACGCCAGGCCCCACAGGCCGTAGACGACGCTGGGCACCGCGGCGAGCAGGTCGATGAGGTAGCCGAGCGGGGCGGCGAGCTTGCGGGGCGCGTAGTGCGAGATGAACAGCGCCACGCCGACCGCGATCGGGGTGGCGATGACCAGCGCGAGCGCGGAGCTGAGCAGGGTGCCGAAGGCCAGCGCGGCGATGCCGAAGACCTGCTGCCCGTTGGGGTCCCAGGTCAGCTCCGTGAGGAAGTTCGCCTTGTTCGCCTGCAGCGCCGGGATCGCCTCGCTGATGAGGAACACGGCGATGGCCGCCATGATCGCCAGCAGGATGACGCCCGCCGCCGTGGAGACGAACCGGAAGGGACCTTCACCGATGCTGCGCCGCGAGGCGGACCGGCTGGTGTCCGGTCCGCCTTCACGGGTACGTACGTCCGTCGTCATGAGCCGCTCAGGAGATGGCCTCGACGGCGGTCCTGACCTTGGTGAGCAGGTCGCCCGAGAGCGGGGCGTAACCCAGCTCCTTCAGCACCGCCTGGCCCTCGTCGCTGGCGGTGTAGGTCAGGAAGCTCTTGACGATCTTCTGCTGGTCGGCGGGCAGGCCCTTCTCGCAGGTGATCTCGTACGTCACCAGGACGATCGGGTAGGCGCCCGGGGTCTTGGTGGCGTAGTCGATGGACAGCGCGAGGTCGTTGCCGGTGCCCTTGATCTCGGCGGTCTCGACCGTCTTGGCCGCGCTCTCCGGGGTCAGCTCGACGAACTCGCCGGAGCCGTTCGCGATCTTGGCTTTCTGCAGCGAGGAGTTCTCGGCGTACGAGAGCTCGACGTAGCTGATCGCGCCCTCGGAGTCCTTCACGCTGGCGGCGATCTGGTCGGAGCCCTTGGCGCCCTGGCCGCCCGCCTCGGCGGGCCACGCCTTGGCCGGCTCGTACGGCCAGTCACCGGTGGCCTTGAGGAACTTGGTGAAGTTGTCGCTGGTGCCCGACTCGTCCGAGCGGTGGACCGCCTGGATGGGCGTGGACGGGAGCTGGGCGTCCGGGTTCTCGGCCTTGATGGCCGGGTCGTCCCACTTGGTGATCTTGCTGTTGAAGATGCCGACGAGCGTCTTCGGCGACAGCTGCAGGCCGTCGACGCCGGGGAGGTTGTAGACAACCGCGATCGGGCCGGTGACCATCGGGATGTTGATGGCCTTGCCGGTCTTGCACCGGGCGTCGGCCTGGGCCGGCTCGTCGTCCTTCAGCGCCGAGTCGGAGCCGGCGAAGGCGACCGTGCCCTGGATGAACGCCTGCACGCCCGCGCCGGAGCCGCTGGGCTGGTAGTTCAGGGTCACCCCCGGGTTCGCTGCCGTGAAGTTCTTCGTCCACTCGGTGATCGCGTTGGCCTGGGCCGAGGAGCCCGCGGCGTTGACGGAGCCGCTCAGACCGTTGTCCGCCGCGGGCGCGGCGGCGCTTGCGGAGGTCGTGCTGCCCGAGGGGTTGTTGTTGTCTGTGCCGCACGCAGCGAGCGAGAGCGCGCCGGCGACGGCGACGGCGGCGAGCCGGCCTGCATACTTCACGGTTGGGTTCCTCCCACTTGGTCCTTAGTCGGGCATGAAGCTAGGCGGCGAAAGTGACTCGGCCCCCGAGAGCGGATGAACGGACAGTGAACGCTGTGGGTCGGTGTGCTGCACCGGCCCCGCTGCGGCCGGTTCATCCGGCGCGGTCCGTACGTGAACGGCGCAGGTCGGAGCACTTGCCCGGCTGGCCACAATGGAGGCATGACGTATCGCGTATGCGTGGTGTGCATGGGGAACATCTGCCGGTCGCCGATGGCCGAGGTCGTGCTGCGGAAGGTGCTCGCCGACCGGGGTCTCGACGGCCAGGTCGTCGTCGAGAGCGCCGGCACCGGAGGATGGCACGTGGGCGACCCGATGGACGAGCGGGCGCTGGAGACCCTCTCCCTGCGCGGCTACGACGGCTCCTCGCACCGGGCCAGGCAGTTCACCAGGGACTGGTTCGACCGGTACGACCTCGTGCTCGCCATGGACCGGGACAACCTGTCCAACCTGCAGCGGATCGCCCCCGAAGGGGTCGAGGTGCGGTTGTTCCGGTCGTTCGATCCGGCCGCGCCGGAGGGGGCCGAGGTGCCGGATCCGTACTACGGGGGCCGCGAAGGGTTCGAAGAGGTCCTCGACCTGGTCGAGTCGGCCGCCGAGGGCGTCGCCAAGCACATCGCCGATGAGATTCACTGAGGAGCTGGGCACCTCGCACGGCAGGCGGCTGCGGCGGGGCGTGCTGGACGACGGGCGGGCGGTGTTCGTCAAGAGCGGTCCCGCCTCCGAGGTGCTGCTGTCGGAGGCCGCCGGGCTGCGCTGGCTCGGCGAGGTCGCCGCGGTGCCCGAGGTCATCGAGGCGGAGCCGGACCGGCTGGTGCTGGCCTGGGTACGCGAGGAGCGGCCCACCCCCGAGGCCGCCGAGCGGTTCGGGCGGACGCTGGCGAGGATGCACCGCGCGGGGGCGCAGAAGTTCGGCGCGCCGTGGCCCGGGTTCATCGCCGAGCTGCCGATGGACAACGCGGCCGCCCCCGACTGGCCGGCCTTCTACGGCGAGCGGCGGGTGCTGCCGTTCCTGCGGCAGGCGCGGCTGCCCGCCTCAGACGTCGCGCTGGTCGAGCGGGCGGTGGAGCGGCTGCCCGAGGTGGCGGGGCCCGCCGAGCCGCCCGCGCGGATCCACGGGGATCTGTGGAGCGGGAACGTGCTGTGGTCCGGCGGGCAGGGCGTGCTGATCGATCCGGCGGCCCATGGCGGGCATCGGGAGACGGACCTTGCGATGCTCGATCTGTTCGGGCTGCCGTATCTCGATCGGGTGCTGGGGGCGTACCAGGAGGAGTGGCCGCTTGCCGACGGGTGGCGGGAGCGGGTGCCGCTGCATCAGCTCCATCCGCTGCTCGTGCACGTGGTGTTGTACGGCGGGGGATATCGGGACGCTTTGATGGCCGCCGTGCGGCGGGTGCTGGCGCTCTGAGCGGCCTCTGTGCCCGTCACGGCTTCTTTCTTGTGCGGTACGCGCGTTGCTGGCAGGCGCGCGAGCAGTAGACGCGGGGGCGGCCTGTGGCGGCCGGCTCCAGCGGTTTGCCGCATTCGCGACATGAATCGTCACGGGTTTCGTCACGTTCCCGAATGAGGGCCTCGATGCCGTCGAGGATGCGGCGCAGGCCGAACTCGAAGGAGTCCTCGGGGTCGTCCCAGCCGCCGGACTCCCACAGGCGGGTGATCGTGGGGTAGGCGGTCAGGCGTTCGTACAGGGAGTCGCGGGCGCCCCACCACTCCTCCTCGGAGACGCCGCTGCGGCGCTCCTCGCGCAGGGTCTCGACCAGGCTCAGGGCCTCGGCGTCCACGAAGCGGCCGATCAGGTTGACGGCGGCGATCACCTCGTGGGGGCGCAGCGGGGTGCCGATGAGGGTGCTCAGCATGCGTTCGAAGGTCGCGACCGCGTTCGGGCCGGGGATGTTGCGTGAGCCCCGCACCTCGGCCAGCCATGGGTGGCGGCGGCGGAGGCGCCAGCCCTGCCTGGCCAGGGCTTCGAGTCGGGGGCGCCAGTCCGCGCCCTTCTGGTCGCTTCCGTCTTCCTGTGGGCCGGCGTCCTGGTGGTCGCTTCGTGGCTCGTCCGTACGGTCGCTCGGGTCCTCCGGTGCGTGCTCGCCCATCACGGCGTCGCGCATGAGGGCGACGAGCTGGTCGCGGCCCGGTACGTGGCGGTAGAGCGACATCGTGGTGAAGCCGAGCCGGTCGGCCACCTTGCGCATCGACAGGCCCTCAAGACCCTCGGCGTCGGCCAGCTCGATGCCCGCGCGCACGATCCGGTCAAGGGTCAGCCCGGCGCGCGGCGCGCTCTCCTCGCCGCGCTCCCGCCACAACAATTCGACGCCGTCGTCCATGGGTCTAGTTTATGGTGTACAAATCTGTGTACGGCATAAACGAGGCAGAGGCGGTTTGTCATGATCCAGATCTATGTGTCGCCGTCCGGTGACGACTCCGCGCCGGGCACCGAGGACCGGCCGTTCGCGACGCTCGAACGCGCCCGGGCGGCGGCCCGCGAGGCGGGTGGGAAAGCGGTCGTGCATCTCGGGGGCGGTGTCCACGTACTGAATCGGCCGTTCGAACTGGGCGAGGCCGACTCGGGGACGGTTTACCAGGCGGCCGGCCACGGCACGTCCGGGCAGGAGGAGGCCGTCATCAGCGGCGGGCGGGAGATCGCCGGCTGGCGCGTGCGCGACGGGGTGTGGCTGGCCGACGTCGGCGGCCTCGACATCCGCCAGCTCTACGTAAACGGCCGCCGCGCGTCCCGTGCCGCCGTACCGGGGCTGCCTGGCACGGTCACCGCGACCGAGACCGGTTACGTCACCGACAGCCCCGAGCCGCTGACCTGGCAGAACGTCGAGTTCGTGCACCGGGGCGTCTACCCGTGGACCGAGGCCCGCCTCCAGGTGGCCCGGATCGCGCGCGAGGGCGACTCCACCGTGATCACCATGGCGCAGCCGGGGTTCGGGTGGGCGTACGAGCTGTACCGGTCCGTCTACGAGGGCCACACCTCGATCGGACCCGGGCTGCCCACCTCCGTCGAGAACGACCCGAGCTTCCTGCGCGAGCCCGGCACGTTCGTGCTCGACCGGTCGCGGCCGGGCCGGCACGTGCTGATGTACCTGCCGCTGCCGGGGGAGGAGCCGGGGTCCGCGCGGGTCGTCGCGCCGGTCCTGGAGACGCTGGTGCGGGTGGCGGGGGCGCGGGACGTGGCGTTCAGGGGGCTGGTGTTCGCCGAGGCCACGTGGACGCGTCCCGGGCGGCCCGAGGGGTTCGTGCACTATCACGGCAGCGGGTTCTACGAGGGCGGGCCGGTCGAGCGGGCGGAGCTGGGGGAGGGCGCATATGTGATGTATCCCTTGAGTTCCGTCACGATTCCGGCGTGTGTGGAGTTCGTGGACGCGGGTGGGGCCGAGGTCGAGGGGTGCCGGTTCACCCGGCTGGGCGCCACCGGACTCGGCGTCAGCGGGGGCGAGGGCGTCACCGTATCCGGGTGCGAGTTCGACACGCTGTCCGGCGGCGGCGTCACCATGAACGGCACCCGGGGCGGCGTGATCGAGGACAACCGGGTGCGCGGGATCGGGCTGGAGTTCAGCGGGTCGCCCGGCATCGCCGTCACCGGCACCCGAGGCTGCGTCGTCGCCCACAACGAGGTCACCGACGTGCCCCACTGCGGCATCGTGGCCGGGCCTGGCGAGGGCACTCGGATCCTGCGCAACCTGACCGCCGGCACCATGCAGGTGCTGGCCGACGGAGGCGGCGTCTACCTCTCCGGGCCGCAGGGCGACTCGGCCGAGACCGGGGCCGTGGTGCGGGGCAACGTCATCAAGGACACGCGCACGCCGTACAACTTCGGGCTCTACACCGACTACGGCGCGAGCTGGGTGCTCGTCGAGGAGAACGTGGTCATGCGCGCCGACAACACGGCCGTGCTGCACGTCGGGCCGCCGCTGGAGAACGTCACCTACCGGGGCAACTTCTGGGACGCCGATCCGATCGGGCACGACGATCCGCCGAGCGGGGTGACGTACGAGGAGAACGTCACGATCGCCGACGAGGACGCGCTGGCCGCCGCGACCCGGGAGATCCGGGGCAGGGCGGGCGTGCGGCGTTCCTAGGTCCTGACCGTCGTGCCGTTGAGGCGGTCGATGACCTGGTCGTGCAGCAGGCCGTTCGTGCAGACGAGGCTGCCGCCCTCAAGGCCCTTGACGCCGGCGACGTCCGTCCAGACGCCGCCGGCCTCCTCCACGATCACGGTGAGCGCCGCCATGTCCCACGGCGACAGCTCCGGCTCGGCCGACACGTCCACCGAGCCCTCGGCGACCATCATGTGCGACCAGAAGTCCCCGTACGCGCGGGTCCGCCAGCAGGCGCGGCTCAGGTCGAGGAAGTTGTCCAGCTTGCCGGCCTTCTCCCAGCCGCCGAAGCTCGAGTACGAGAACGAGGCGTCCTCCAGCGACGACACCGATGACACGTGCATGCGGGTCGCCTTGGTCAGGCTCTTGCCCGTCCACGCCCCGCCGTCGGCCGCCGCCCACCAGCGCCGGCCCAGGGCGGGGGCCGAGACCAGGCCCACGACGACCTTGCCGTACTCCATGAGCGCGATCAGCGTCGCCCAGACGGGCACGCCGCGAACGTAGTTCTTGGTGCCGTCGATGGGGTCGATGATCCACGAGCGGGCGCCCCAGCCGGTCTTGCCGAACTCCTCGCCGACCACCGCGTCACGCGGTCTGGCGCGGCGCAGCGTACCCCTGATGGCCTCCTCCACCGCGCGGTCGGCGTCGCTGACCGGCGTCAGATCGGGCTTGGTCTCGACCTTGAGGTCGACCGCCTTGAACCGTCGCATGGTCAGGTCGTCGGCGGCGTCCGCCATGACATGCGCGAGGCGCAGATCATCGTTATAACTCTGCACGGTCGCCCACGCTACCGTGTCGGCCTTACGGACATCAGTTACCAACGCCCCTTTTCTGGTAACCGCCTTTTCAGTTACTCATCAGTAGCATGTCCTGCATGTCGCAAGATGTCGGTGAGCTTCTGCTGCGGTCGGTCCCTTTCGCCCGGACCCTGGGCATCGTCTTCGACACGGCCGAGGACGGGCGGGCGGTCTGCCGCGTACCTCCGCGGGCGGACCTCGCCAACCACGTCGGCGGGCCGCACGCGGGGGTGCTCTTCACGCTCGCCGAGTCCGCGTCCGGGGCCGCCGTGCTGTCTCTTTTCGCCGACCAGCTGGACCGGGCGGTGCCGCTGCCGACCACGGCGACCATCGCGTTCCGTAAGGTCGCCACCGGCGAGGTGCGGGCCTCGGCCCGGCTGTCGGCGTCGCGGGATGACGTCCTGGCGCGGCTGGACGCGGGGGAGCGGCCGGAGTTCGATGTGGAGGTGGAGATCACGAACGCGGACGGCGTCGTCGTCTCCACCCTCACCGTCACCTGGACCCTCCGCCCCAACCGCCCCTGACCACCGCCGTGGCGGGTCGGTGGCCTGGGGCGCATCCGTTCGCTTCGCTTTCGCTGCCCGGCTCTCGGGGGTGGACTCGCTGGCTTTCGGGGCGGACTCGGTGGCTTTCGGGGTGGACTCGGCGGCCGGACCGCGCCGCCGGCCGCCACGCTTCCACCTCTGCCAGGCGAATCTCATGACGACCGCTCGCCTCGGCACTTGGGGTGGCATCGCCGAACCGGGGTGCTCGCCGGCGCCTGGTAGGGCGCGCGGCCGGGAGCCGGTCGTGGAGCCGCCCGGGGCCAGGGGCCGTGCGCCGGTGCTGAGCAGCGGCGTGCAGCACCGCTTCGTACGCGTTGTGGCAGCGGTGTGCTGCACTGCTTCGCACGCGTTGTGGCAGTGGCCGGTCGCTGGAGACGTTGCCTGGTCGGGGGTGTCAGCGGGCGGAGGGTTCAGGCGCTGCGGGTGGCCGTGGGGTCGTCCAAGGTGCCCTCGCGGCTCGCCAGGAGACGGCGCAGGGACTCCAGGCGGGCGGGGTCGGCGTTGCCCGCCGCTACCCAGGCGTCCAGAGCGCAGCCCTCGCTCAGGTGGTTGCAGCCCTTCGGGCAGTCGACGGTGCCCTCCACCAGGTCAGGGAAGGCCGCCAGCACCGTCTCCGTCGAGACGTGGGCCAGTCCGAAGCTGCGTACGCCCGGCGTGTCGATGATCCAGCCGCCCTCCGGCAGCTCCAGCGCGACGGCCGAGGTCGAGGTGTGACGGCCGCGGCCGGTGACGGCGTTGACCTGGGAGACGGCGCGGTTGGCGTTCGGCACCAGCGCGTTGACCAGGGTGGACTTGCCCACTCCCGAATGCCCGACCAGGACGCTGATCCGCCCCACCAGGCGCTCGCGCAGCTCGTCGAGCGGGCCGCCCTTGTGCACGACGACGTACGGCACGCCCAGCGGCTCGTACAGGGCCACCAGCTCGTCGGGCGGCGCGAGGTCGGACTTGGTGAGGCAGAGCAGGGTGTCGATCTCCGCGTCGAACGCCGCCACCAGGATGCGGTCGATCATGCGCGGTCTCGGCGGCGGGTCGGCCAGCGCGGTCACGATCACGAGCTGGTCGGCGTTGGCCACCACCGGGCGCTCGATGCCGTCGCTGTCCTCCACGTCGTCGGCCGAGCGGCGCAGCATCGACGTGCGCGGCTCCACGCGTACGACGCGGGCCAGCGTGTCGGGCTTGCCGGATACGTCGCCGACCAGCGCGACCCTGTCGCCCACGACGATGCCCTTGCGGCCCAGCTCGCGGGCCTTCATGGCGACCACGAGCCGGCGCTGGGCGGCTTGCGTTTCTGCGCCGAGCCCTTGGGGCGTTCGGCCTCGACCAGCGTGGTGTAGCGGCCGCGGTCCACGGCCACCACAAACCCTTCCACAGCGTCCTCATGCGCAGGACGAATTCGGGTCCGCGGCCTGGAACCCTTGCCCGGCCTGACCCTGACGTCGTCCTCGTCGTACTCCCGCCTCCTCAGCGGTCCGCTCCCATGCGCTCGCTCCCCTTTCGTGAAGATTGTCTTGGTTTGTAGTGGTGATGGTAGGCAGGTTGCGGAACGTCCTACGACATCCCGCGACCGATCGTCACCCGATCGTCAATCTGCCTGCCTGCCCGTTCGGTCGCACGCTCGTCGATCCGTCGGCTGCCGCCCGCTCGTCTCCCTGCGTCGGCCGTTGTCCGCTCGTCTCCCGCTGTCGACCGGCGCTGTCGACCGGCGCTGCCGACCGGCGCTGCCGACTGGCGCTGCCGATCGTCGTCCGCTCGTAGGCAGCGCATCCCGCCCCCCGGCTTGTGTGCTCGGTCTGCAGGTGGGAGGGGCCAGGTGGTCGGTCGGTGCATCGGGTGTGCGTTGGTCTGCGTGCCGGTTTGTGCGGCGGCCTGCATGCCGGCCCGTGCGAAATCTGCACGCCGGTCCATGCCGACCTGCGCGCAGACCCGTGCGAAACCTGCATGCCGGTCCGTGTTGGCCTGCGTGCCAACCCATGGGTGGCCTGCGTGCCGATCCGTGCGTGGCCAACGTGCCGGCGTGCGGTGGTGCGAGTCGGCGGGTCATGTGAGTCGGGTGGGTGGGGCCAACCGGGTGGCGGGGCGAGCCGGCGGGCTGGGGCGAGCCGGGTGGGCGGCTGGTGTCCGGCTCTCCGTGGGATGCGGTCGGGCCTCGGGTGGTGGGCGAAAGTACGCCTTCTGCCCGAGCGAGTGGCTTTCGGGGCTGGGGTGGGCGGCTTCACCCGGGGTCGCTCGGGCGGCGGTGTCGTGCTGGTGGGTCTCATGGTCGTCATCCGGGCGACGTGCTCTCACGTGGTGGCCTTCACCGACGTGCCCGGGGCTTCCACG
The DNA here is from genome assembly GCF_042751225.1 of Nonomuraea fastidiosa. Taxonomy (NCBI): domain Bacteria; kingdom Bacillati; phylum Actinomycetota; class Actinomycetes; order Streptosporangiales; family Streptosporangiaceae; genus Nonomuraea; species Nonomuraea fastidiosa. The sequence continues at coordinate 1,828,227 of NZ_CP170570.1, read as the reverse complement.
GTGAAACCAGCGGTGCCGGAAAAGTAGCCGTTCGCGCAGGTGAGGCGCGTGACGCCGCTCTGGTGAGCGGACGGCGCCCGCAGCCGGGCCCCGGAGGCCGAGGCCGCCGGGGCGTGGTGCGCGTGGGGCTGAGCGGAGATCCTCGCGGATCCAGTGTGTGCGGTCCGCAGGGCCAGGCTCACTGCGGGCCCTACATCCGGTGTCCGCATGGGCAGGCTCATCGCGGGTCCGGCATCGACGTCCACGTGGCGGTGGTCACTGGGAGGCCAGCATCGTGGTCCACATCTGGACGAACTCCGGCAAGGTCTTGGCGGTCGTCGCGATGTTCTCCACCTCGACATCCGGCACCGCGAGGCCGATCACGGCGCCGGCCGTGGCCATGCGGTGGTCGTCGTAGCTGTGGAAGACGCCGCCGTGGAGCGGGCGGGGCCGGATGATCAGGCCGTCGTCGGTCTCCTCGGCGTCGCCGCCCAGGCGGTTGATCTCGGTGACGAGCGCGGCCAGGCGGTCGGTCTCGTGGCCGCGCAGGTGGCTCACGCCCCTGATGCGGCTCGGCGTGGTGGCCAGGGCGGCGAGCGCGGCGATGGTCGGGGTCAGCTCGCCCACCTCGTGGAGGTCGGCGTCGAGACCGGTGACCTTCCCGGTGCCGGTGACCACGAGGTCGTCGCCGGAGCGGGTGACCGTGGCGCCCATGGACGTGAGCAGCCCGCGCAGCGCGTCGCCCGGCTGGGTGGTGCGGGCCGGCCAGGCCGGGATCGTCACCGTGCCGCCCGTCACCAGGGCCGCCGCGAGGAACGGGGCCGCGTTGGACAGGTCGGGCTCGACCGTCACGTCTCTGGCCGTGATCGGCCCTGGCTCCACCCGCCACACGTCGCGCTCGCTGGCGTCGACCGAGACGCCCACCGCCCGCAGCATCTCGATCGTCATCTCGATGTGCGGCTGCGAGGGCACCGGCGGCCCCACGTGGCGTACGGTGATGCCCTTCTCAAAACGCGCGGCCGTCAGCAGCAGACCCGAGACGAACTGCGACGAGCCGGACGCGTCGAGCGTCACCTCGCCGCCCGTCGTCGGCCCGCTGATCGTGAACGGCAGCGCGTCGTTGTCGACGCGGGCCCCGAGCGAGCGCAGCGCGTCGAGCATGGGGCCCATCGGGCGCTTGCGTGCATGGGGATCGCCGTCGAACGAGACCGGCCCATCGGCCAGCGCCGCCATCGGCGGAACGAACCGCATCACCGTGCCGGCCAGGCCGACGTCGATGTGGGCGCCGCCGCGGATCGGGCCCGGCGTCACCGCCCAGTCGACGCCCGCCGAAGTCTCGCGCGTGGCCTCGAACGTGGTGCCGAGCGCGCGCAGCGCCGCGACCATGAGGTCGGCGTCGCGGCTGCGCAGGGCCTGGCGTACGACGCCTGGACCGTCGGCGAGCGCGGCCAGCAGGAGCGCGCGGTTGGTCACCGACTTGGAGCCGGGCAGCGGGACGGTGGCGACGACGGGATCTGTCGCCGTCGGGGCGGGCCAGTGCTGAGCGGGCATGGTCAAAGAGTACTGGCCGTGGGTGGCCGGAGGCCGCAGGCTGTGGATGACGGGGCTGTTGTCGTCGCTCCCTGTGGACGACCGTCACATGCTCCGTCGGTGGTCGCCGCAGACGATCGTGTGCGGGTCGGTGTGTGAGAGCGGGGCGTGTGAGGGCGGGGGCGTCCCCGCGCGTGGGCGTGTGCGGGTCGGCAGGTGAAGGTGAGGCACCGTGACAGTGGGGCGGGTGAACGGTGGGCACGCGCTGGTGGGGAGTGTGACGGCGAGGCCGTGCGCCGCCCGACCCGGTACGTGCCGGTAGGCGCCGCCCCAGCGGTTGGACCGCATGGGCGGCTGCAACCGGCCGGCACCGTGAGGCGAACATGCGCGCGAAAGCCTGACGTGGCAGTGTGGGGTCATGTGCGGTAGATACGCCTCGGCGCGCAAGAAGCACGAGTTGCTGGAGGAGTTCCAGGTCGAGCAGGACCCGGAGCCCGACAAGGAGCTCGGGCCCGACTACAACGTCGCGCCGACCAAGAACGTCTACGCAGTGCTGAGCCGCGTGCCCAAGGATGCCGAGCGGGCGGTGCGGCAGCTGAGGGTCGTCAAGTGGGGCCTGGTGCCGGCGTGGGCCAAGGACCCGTCGATCGGCTCCCGGCTGATCAACGCCAGGGCCGAGACTCTGGCGGAGAAGCCGTCGTTCCGGCAGGCGTTCGCCAAGCGCAGGTGCCTGCTGCCGGCCGACGGCTACTTCGAGTGGATGCCGGTCGAGGGCGAAAAGAAGAAACAGCCGTACTTCATCCATCCGGCCGATGGCGGGGTGCTGGCCATGGCCGGTCTGTACGAGTTCTGGAAGGACCCGTCCAGGGACGATGACGACCCGCTCAAGTGGCTGGTGACCTGCACCGTCATCACCACGAACGCCGAGGACCAGCTCGGCCGCATCCACGACAGGATGCCCATGATGATCGACAAGGATCACTGGGCGGAGTGGCTCGATCCCAAGCTGACCGACACCGAGCAGGCGGGGCGGCTGCTGGTGCCCGCCGAGCCGGGACGGCTCACCGCGTACCCGGTGTCCACGGACGTCAACAACGTCCGCAACAACGGACCGGACCTCATCAAACCCCTCCCCGACGAGGAGGAGACCGCGCTCTTTAAAGGTGTAAGAAGCCCGGTAAGTGGGCATCCGGTGAGGAAAGCGATGCAACCGTTCACACGGTGTCACCGCTGAACCTTGCCCCCTTGATCACACCGGGCGGGACATCCGGGGGGTCCTGGCCGCGGCGTACCCCTTTACCCGGAGGTGCGGATTCGTGGATGTCACGACCGCTCGTGAGCGGCTGGAAGAAATGCTCGCCGACCTCGACCGTTCGATCGGGGTCCTGCGCGGCGAGCCGGTCGGCGTGCGCGACCGCTCTGCGGCCGACGCCGGCTCCGACCTGACCGACGCCGACCGGGCCCAGGCCATGCTGACCGTTGCCACGAGCCAGCGGCAGGCCATCGTCGAGGCGCTCAAACGCATCGACGAGGGCGCGTACGGCCGGTGCGTCGACTGCGCCAAGCCGGTGCCGGAAGGCAGGCTCGAAGCCCGGCCCGAGGCGGCGCGATGCGTGCCCTGCCAGGGCAAACGCGAACGCCGCCGCTGATCCGATCCGGTCGTACAGGAGGGAGTGGAGGGCGCGGCCCTGGCCTCACTTCTTGCGGGCGCTGGCCACCAGGTGGATGCCGACCGTGTCGTCGTCATCGGGATGGGCTTCGAGCTCGGTGCGCACCAGGTAGTTGAGCGCTCGCGCGTCCGAGCCGAGCACGTGGTCGACCGTGGACGGCGACAGCACCGTACGGGGCCGCATCCACTCGATCTCGAGGCCGGCGCCCTGGAGCAGCTCGCGCAGCTGCGTGCTGCTGAAGCAGCGCGTGATGCTGCCGTCGGGCCACGGCACCAGCATGACCTCGCCGGTCTGCCGGAGGTGCTGCCACTGCTCCTGCTCGGCCAGGATGGCCATGCCGAGCACCAGGGAGTCGACGCACACCAGAGCGCGCCCGCCGGGCCGCAGCACCCTGGCCACGTCGTTCATGGCGGACTCGGCCATGAGCTCGATGGACATCACGCGCTCTTCGGCGAGCACCGCGTCCACGCTCTCGTCGGGCAGGAACGCCAGGTCGTCGGCGCGCACGTGGCGTACGCGGTCGGCGTCGCGCAGCCGGGACTGACTGTCGGCGGTGCGGCGGAAGTCGAGCACCTCGATCACCCGGTGCCCGGCTCTGGCGGCCTGGCCCGACCATCGCCCGCGGCCGCCGGAAAGGTCGAGGATGACGGAGGGTTCGGCGGGAAGCCATCGGTTGAGTTGTTCGGCGGCGACGGCGCGGTAGAAGGTCCAGTACGGCCCGAGCGTCCCTGAGCCGTTCAGTTCCTCGGCCGGAATGGGCAGCACACGCGACTCCTGGGTTCCGGAAAAAGGGCTACCAGCCGGTACGTATGACGTTCCCCGCACCGGGTCCTTCGTACCTTCTATCTTGCGGGAACAGACAAGGGCTCGGGTGTGTTGCGACGAGCATGCTCACATTGGCTGAACCCCGACCCGCTGACCCATCGGTCGCGAGCCAGCGGGTATCCTCCCCTGAGTACGGTGTACCGCCACAGCCGGCCACCGGTGATCTTAGGGGGGTGGGTCCGGTGCCCGCGACAGGCGCGGAGACGCTGGAGCAACGAAGCGAGCGCTTCGAGCGCGACGTCATGCCTTATCTCGAGCAGCTCTACTCCGCGGCGCTCCGGATGACCCGGAACCCCGCGGACGCGGAGGACCTGCTGCAGGAGACGTTCGCCAAGGCGTTCGCGTCCTTCCACCAGTTCCAGCAGGGCACCAACCTGAAGGCGTGGCTTTACCGGATCCTCACCAACACCTTCATCAACAGCTATCGCAAGAAGCAGCGCGAGCCGAAGCAGTCGGGCACCGAGGAGATCGAGGACTGGCAGCTCGCGCGGGCCGAGTCCCACACCTCGAGCGGTCTGAAGTCCGCCGAGGTCGAGGCGCTCGAGCACCTGCCCGACGGCGACATCAAGAAGGCGTTGGCGTCTTTGCCCGAGGAGTTCAGGATCGCGGTCTACCTGGCCGACGTCGAAGGCTTCCCCTACAAGGAGATCGCCGACATCATGGGCACGCCGATCGGCACCGTGATGTCGAGGCTGCACAGGGGACGCAGGCAGCTGCGGGGCCTCCTTGAGGACTACGCCCGCGAGCGCGGCCTGGTCCCGGCGGAGGGATCGAAATGAGCTGTGGCAACCCGCACGACACCGACTGTCGTGAAGTGCTCGACAAGGTCTACGAGTACCTCGACGGCGAGCTGACCGAGAGCGACGTCGCGCAGATCAAGGTGCATCTCGACGAGTGCGGTCCCTGCCTCAAGGAGTACGACCTGGACAAAGCGGTCAAGGAGCTGGTCCACAAACACTGTGGTTGTGACCCGGTTCCGGCCGACCTGCGGTCCAAGGTGCTCGATCGCATCGCGCAAGTGAGGGCGGAGCTCGCCGACTAAGATTCACTTCATGCGCGTGTTGGTCACCGGTGGTGCCGGGTTCATCGGATCGAATCTCGTCGATCGCCTGTTGGCCGACGGCCATGAAGTCGACGTCGTCGACGACCTGTCGTCCGGCAGTCGCGACAATCTCGCCGAGGCGGCCACCAGCGACCGCTTCCGGCTGCACGAGATGGACATCCGCGACCGCGCGCTCGTCGACCTGATGACCGAGCTGCAGCCGGAGGTGGTCTGCCACCTCGCGGCGCAGATCAGCGTGCGCAAGAGCGTGGCCGACCCGGCCTACGACGCCAGGCTCAACGTCGAGGGCACGGCCGCGGTGCTGGCCGCCGCCCACGAGGGCCGCACCCGCAAGGTGGTCTTCGCCTCGTCGGTCGCCGTCTACGGGCGGCCGGCCACGATCCCGGTGCCCGGTGACGCGGCCACCGACCCGCGCTCGCCGTACGCGGCGTCCAAGCTGAGCGGCGAGATCTACCTCGCCACGTTCAAGGCCCTGTACGGCCTCGAATACACCACGCTGGTGCTGTCCAACGTCTACGGCCCCCGCCAGGCACCCGACGGCGAGGCCGGCGTGGTCTCGATCTTCACCGACGCGCTGCTCAACGGCACGCCCACGGTCGTCTACGGCGACGGCAGCCAGACCCGCGACTACGTCTACGTCGACGACGTGGTCGACGGTTTCGTCCGCGCCTGCGGCCCCGAGGGCAACGGCCGCCGCTTCAACCTCGGCACCGGCATCCAGACCACCGACCGGCGCCTGCACAGCCTCATCGCCGACGCGGCCGGCGCGCAGGACAAGCCGGGCTTCGCGCCGCCGCGGCCGGGCGACCTGCCCGCGATGGCCGTCGACCCGGTGCCCGCCCACGAGGGCCTCGGCTGGCAGCCCCGCACCGACCTCGCGACCGGGCTGAAGAAGACGGTCGAATGGGCCGCCGCGCGTCGCGGCAAGTAGTGACTTGATTACGCTTTGCTTGCGATTTCCGACTCTCCCCTTGCGGCCACCCTGTCTTCTGTAGCGTGAGACCCACAAGTCGACGTGGAGGCATGTGGATGTCGAAGGTTACGGTCGCCCGGCTGCTCACCACCCTCGTGCTGATCGCTCCCGCGGTCGCGTTGATGTCCGGCGGCATCCTGCCTCCCGGAGTGACCTGGACCTGATGGCTATGGGGGGCCGCCATGCGTGATCTGCCGTGGCCCGCAAGGGTCTATCTGGTCGCCGTGATCGGAGCGGCGGCCGCTCTCATCGTCCGCGGCGTGATCGTCTCCGGCGCGCCCGTGGTCACCGAGGACCTGGACATTCTCCTGGTCCTCGCCCTGCTGTTCCTGGTGTGCGAGTCGATGCCGACGCTGCTCAACGTGGAGCAGACCGCGGTGTCCGTCAGCTTCTCCGCCTCGCTCGCGGCGGTGGTGCTGATCGGCCCCGAGGGCGCCGCGCTGGTCGGGCTGACCGCGATGGTCAGCGTCAGGCCCGGACTGCCGCTGGTCAAACGGCTGTTCAACGGCGCTCAATTCGCCATCTGCGGTTACACCGCCGGGCGGGTCTACGAGGCGTTGGACGGCCGGGTCGGCGTGCCCGACGTCAACGCGTTCGACGACCTCATCGGCCCGTACGCCGCGGCCACGGCCGTGTTCGTGCCGCTCAACATCGCGCTCACGCTCACCATGATCGGGCTGGCCACGCACGTGCGGGCCACCGAGATGCCGATGCGCGGCATGGCCCAGTTCCTGCTGTCGTATCTGGGCTACGGCACGTTCGGGCTGCTGGTGGCGGGGCTGTGGGCCACGGTGGCGTCGATCTCCGCGGTGCTGGTGCTGGTGCCGCTGTTCGTGGCGCGCTGGGCGTTCGGGCAGTATCACGCGCAGCAGCGCTCGTACGACGCGACGATCGCCGCGCTCTGTCAGGCCGTGGAGACGAAGGACTACTACACGCGCGGTCACTGCACGCGCGTCTCACACGCGTCGTCCATGATCGCGCAGGAGATCGGCATGGGCCCCCAGCGGGTGCGCGCCATCCGCTACGCGGGCATGCTGCACGACGTGGGCAAGCTCGGCGTGCCCACCAAGGTGCTGCAGAAGGAGGGGCCGCTGACGGAGGAGGAGTTCGCCGCGATCCAGCTTCACCCGATGCGCGGGCTGGAGATCGTGCGCGGCATCGGCTTCCTCGACGAGGCGTACGCCGGGATCATGCACCACCACGAGCGGCACGACGGCACCGGATACCCGATGGGGCTGGCGGGCGACGAGATCCCCGAGTTCGCCAAGGTCATCGCGGTGGCCGACGCGTTCGACTCGATGACGTCGGACCGTTCCTACCGGGGCGCGCGGCCGGTGCCGGTGGCCATCGACGAGCTGCGCAAGAGCGCGGGCACGCACTTCGACCCGGTCATGGTGGCGGCGTTCATCCGCGCGCTCGAACGCGAGCCGTGGCAGCCGCCGCGCCGTGTCGATCCGCCGCCGCCCGAGGTCGCCGAGACGCAGATCAAGGACCACGACGACCCGACGATGCCCATCCAGGTCGTGACCGGGCCATGATCACCACTGAGCGTGTGAGGAGACGGGACCGGTCGCTGCACACGGTCCTGCGCAGGCTCGACTCGGGGCAGCTGCTGCTCATCTGCGCGGCCGGGCTGGTGGCGCTGACCGGTGTGGCGTACACGGCGGCCGAGGGGCTCGACCGGCCGGAGATCGCGGTCGGGTTCGGCGCGCTGATCGCGGTCGGCGAGCTGGCCAGGCTGACCATGCCGGGCAACAGGGAGGTCGCGCCCATCGGGGCCGCCGCCGCGCTGGGCTACACGCTGCTGCTCGACCTCAGCCAGAACCCGCTGCGCCACTCGGCGTTGCAGGTCGTGGCGGTGATCGCGGTCGGCATGCTGGCGGGGGCGCTGCCGCACCTGGCGGTGGGCCGCCCGCCGCGCCTCGACGCGATGGCCAGGCGGCTGCTCACCGGCGCGCTGCTGGCCTTCGCCTTCCGCCCGCTGGCCGACCCCCTGTACGAGCTGACCACGCCGCCCACGAGCACCTGGTGGCCGGCGCTGGCGGTGATGGTGACGTTGATCACGATCACGCTGCTGGTGGACGTGCTGATCGCCGCGCTGCTGCGGGCCGAGCAGGTGCGCACCGCGTTCCGGGTGGCGGTGCGCGACGAGCTCAACATGGCGTTCCCGCTGGGGGCCGCCGTGGGGTCGTCGGGCGTGCTGCTGGCGCTGGCCACGCACAGCATGGACCTGGTGGCGCTGCTGGTGTTCGCCGCGCCGCTGCTGGTCACGCAGGTGGCCTTCCGCAAGTACGCCGGCATCCGCGCCACCTACCTGCAGACCGTGCGCGCCCTGTCGCGGGTCACCGAGGTCGGCGGCTACGTCGAGCCGGGGCACTCGCGCCGGGTCAGCCGCCTGGCCGTGGCCATCGGCAGGGAGCTGGGCATGGCCGAGCCCGAGCTGCTGGAGCTGGAGTACGCCGCGCTCATGCACGACATCGGCCAGCTCTCGCTGCGCGACCCCATCCCGGGCGGGGCGACCGTGCTGACAGAGCCCGACCAGGCGCGCCGCATCGCCGAGCTGGGCGCCGAGGTCATCAAGCAGACGGGCGTGCTCGACCGGGTGGCCGAGGTGGTGCGCAGGCAGTGCGACATGATCGCCGACGATCCGCCGCTGTCGAGCCGCATCATCAAGGTCGCCAACGCCTACGACGACCTGGTGGGGCCCTCGACCGACCGCGACAGGAGCGGGGCGGCGCTGGAGCGCATCCGGTTGTCGGCCGGCAGCGCGTACGATGCCCATGCGGTGGAGGCGCTGGCCCGCGTGATCGACCGCGGCCGGATCTGAGATCTACAGCCGGCCGCGCTCCGGAGGTGTTTCCAGCCGTTCACTTTTGTGGGTTTCCTACAGATCGTGCTCGCCGGATCGGTGGTTTAGGGGGAAAGGGGTCAAGGCAGTGGCGGTCGTAGGGTTGTCGGCGTGCTTACTGAGACGCTCGGACCCGTTCTGATCGCCAACCGAGGGGAGATCGCGCGGCGGATCATCCGCACGGTCAAGCGGATGGGCCTGCGAGCCATCGCGGTCCACTCCGAGGCCGACGCCGACCTGCCCTTCGTCCGCGAGGCCGACGAGGCCGTGCTGCTCGGACCGGCCAACCCGGCGCAGAGCTACCTCGACGTCGCCAAGGTGCTGCAGGCGGCGCGCGACACCGGCGCCAAGGCGATCCACCCCGGCTACGGCTTCCTCGCCGAGAACGCCGCGTTCGCCAGGGCCGTGATCGAGGCCGGGATGGTGTGGATCGGCCCGTCGCCCGAGGCCATCGACAAAATGGGCGACAAGATCAACGCTCGTAACCTCATGGAGGCCGCCGGCGTGCCGGTCGCGGCGGGCACCCGCGAGCCGGTGACGGACCTGTCGCAGGCGCTCAAGGCCGCCGAGTCCATCGGCTACCCGGTCATGGTCAAGACCGCGGGCGGCGGCGGTGGCATCGGCATGAGCGTCGCCCACGACGAGGAGGCGCTGGCCAAGGCGTACGAGCAGGCCGCCAGGGCGGCGGCGCGGTTCTCCGGCGACGCGCTCGACGGGCCCGCCGTGCTGCTCGAGCGCTACATCGAGCGGGCCCGCCACGTCGAGGTGCAGATCCTCGGCCTGCCCGGCGGCGAGGTCGTCGCGCTGGGCGAGCGCGACTGCTCGGTGCAGCGCCGCCACCAGAAGGTCGTCGAGGAGTCGCCGTCGCCCGGCATCAGCGCCGAGCTGCGCGAGCGCATGCTCAAGGCGGCGGTGCGGGCCGGCGAGGCGGTCGGCTACGTCGGCGCGGGCACGGTCGAGTGCCTGGTCGACGCCGACAAGCAGGACTTCGTGTTCCTGGAGATGAACACCAGGCTGCAGGTGGAGCACCCGGTCACCGAGCTGGTGACCGGCCTCGATCTGGTCGAGCTGCAGCTGCGGGTGGCGGCCGGCGAGCGCCCCGAGGTGCGGCCCGAGCCGCGCGGCCACGCCATCGAGTTCCGGGTGTACGCCGAGGACCCCAAGCGGTTCTTCCCCGGCCCCGGAAAGATCACGGCGTGGGAGGAGCCTGCGGGCGACGGCGTGCGCGTCGACTCGGGCTACGCGGAGGGCAACACCGTCACCCCGTTCTACGACCCGCTGATGGCCAAGCTGTGCGTCCACGGCTCCGACCGGGCGGAGGCGCTGGAGAAGGGCCGCAAGGCGATCGCGGAGTTCGTCGTCGAGGGCCCGAAGAACAACCTGCCGTTCTGCGCGGAGCTGCTGGAGAACGCGGAGTTCGCCGCCGGCGACTATGACACCGGCCTGGTCGCGCGGATGCGCGCGTAGGCCGCATGAGATTGTTGGATCAGTGAAAGAGGGAGGTCCCGGTGGCTGAGGTACGCGCTGAGATGGTGGCGAACGTGTGGAAGGTCCTCGTCAAGGAGGGCGACACCGTCTCCGACGGCGACACGCTCGTCATCCTCGAGTCCATGAAGATGGAGATCCCGGTGATCGCCGAGGACGACGGCGTGGTGGCGCAGCTCAAGGTGGCCGAGGGCGACGTGATCCAGGAAGGCGACCTGATCGCGGTCATCGAGTAGTGCGGGCGAGGAACCTGGCACGGTCGACCACGACGCGCTCGATCGTGCCCTTGCCGACCACGGCGCCGCGCTCGTCGTGGGCCTCGAACGCGAAGACCAGCCGCCGCCCGTCGACCTCGGTCAGCTCGACGCCGACCTGCACGCGCGCGCCGAGCGGGCTGGCGGCCAGGTGGTCGAGGGCGACCCGGGTGCCGACGGAGGTCTCGCCGGGCGCGAGATGCCGGCCGACGGCGCGTACGGTCGCGGCCTCGGCCAGGGCGAGCAGCCGGGGTGTGGCCAGCACGGGCACATCACCGCTGCCGATCTCCTTGGCGGTGTCGGCCATCTCGACGACGGTCGAAAGCTGGGCGCGCAGCCCTGGTGCGAGCGTCATGGGAATCAGCCTAAGGGCGGCGGAATGGGCCCGCTGACTTCCCGGAAACGCGGACAAGTGCTCCTACAAGGCCTCAGGATAGGCTTTGTACGGCTTGAGGCTTTTGAGTGGCATGTGAGACAGGTGAGTCGTACACTCTCTGAGTTCCGTGACCACTGTGTAACCTCACCGCGACAAAACTTCGCTTTGTTGGAGATCCGCGGGGTGGGAGAGGTACGGACGTAGGGGGGTAGCGGGGGAATCATGGTGGCCCAAGGGACGACGCTGGCGGGACGGTATCGCCTGGATACCCGCATCGGCGCCGGTGGCATGGGCGAGGTGTGGCGAGGCGAGGACACCGTGCTCGCCCGCACCGTCGCCGTCAAAGTGCTGCTCCCAGGCCGCATGCAGGACCCCGGCTTCGTCGCCCGCTTCCAGGGGGAGGCGCGGGCGATGGCCACGATCAACCACCCCGGGGTCGTGGACGTCTACGACTACGGCGTCAGCGGCGACACCGTCTACCTGGTGATGAAGTTCGTCGACGGCGAGCCGCTCGACCGGCTGCTCGCCCGGCTGGGCCGCATCCCGCCGCAGGCGGCCATGGAGCTGATCGCGCAGGCCGCCTCGGCCCTGCAGGCCGTCCACGACCAGGGCATCGTGCACCGTGACGTCAAGCCGGGCAACCTGCTCGTGCAGCGCGACGGCACGCTCGTGCTCACCGACTTCGGCATCGCGCGCTCCGACATCGCAAGCCGGCTCACCGACGCCGGCATGGTGCTCGGCACCGCCGCCTACTGCGCTCCCGAGCAGGCCGAAGGCGCCCCCGTGACGCCCGCCGTCGACATCTACGCGCTCGGCGTCGTCGCGTACGAGTGCCTGGTGGGCCAGCGGCCCTTCGACGGCGACAGCGCCGTCACGATCGCGCTCAAGCACATCCGCGAGGCTCCGCCGCCGCTGCCGGCCGACATCCCGCAGCCGGTGCGCCGGCTCGTGGACATCGCCCTGTCGAAGGACCCCGCCAGGCGCTACCCCAACGCGCGCGCGATGAGCGAGGCCGCCAGGGCGATCGCGAGCGGGCAGACCCCGGCCGCGCCCGAGGCGCTGTCCGGCGCGCTGTCCACCGCGCCGTCCACGGGGGCGACGATGGCGCCGCCGCCCGAGGCGTACCAGACCGGCTCCTACCAGCCGCGCGAGACCGACCCCTACCAGACCGGCGCCCGGCTGGCCCAGGAGGACACCAACGTCTCCGAGCGGCGCGGAGCCGGCGTGCCGCCAAGGCGCCGCGCAGGACCGGGCTGGTCGCCGGCATCGCGGCGGCCGTCGTGCTCGGCGCGGGCGCCGGTGCGGTCGCGCTGACAGGCATCACCGGCACGCCCGCGGAGCCGACCCAGACCACCTCCGCTGTGGCCAACCAGGGCGACGGTAAGGAGGGCAAGCCCAAGACGAGCAGGCCCCCCAAGACCAGGACGGCCGAGCCGCCCACCCGCGAGCCCGAGCCGACGCGAGCCGCCGAGCAGACGGTCAACCGCCCCTACAGCCCGAAGCCCTCGGTCACCCGGAGCACCCCCGTGGCGACCGAGGAGCCCGCCAAGACGCCCACCACCACGCCTTCCACCAGCCCGACGCCGTCGAAGTCGCCATCCGCGAGCCCGACGGTCAAGAAGGTGCTGGTGCCGAACGTGGTGGGCAGGCGTCTGCTCGAGGCCCAGGGCATGATCGAGGCGGCCGGCCTGCAGCCGGTGATCGAGGACCGCACGACCACCACCGACGGCCGGCGCTGCGGGCGGATCAAGCAGACCACGCCGGGGCCGGGCAAGGCGGTGGACAAGGGCACGGAGATCAAGATGGTGCTCATCGACAGCGTCTGCCCCGAGGACAGCCCGCCGGAGACGCCCACGCCGACCCCCACGCCCTCCAAGGCGCCCTGACGGGTCAGACGCCCGTCGTGTTGCGCGGGTAGGCGATCTGCGGGTCCGTCGCGATGTTCACCATGTACGGCACCCCCGAGTCGAACGCCCTGCGCAGCGCGGGACCGATCTCCGACGGCTTGGTCACCAGCTCGCCGCCGCCGCCGAGCGCGGTGACCACCTGGTCGTAGCGGCACTGCGGCTGCAGCTCGGCCGCCACGTCGTAGCCGTACAGCAGCTGCATGGGGTGCTTCTCCAGGCCCCAGATGCCGTTGTTGCCGCAGATCATGACGACCGGCAGCCTGTGCCGCACCAGCGTGTCGACGTCCATCAGCGAAAAGCCCGCCGCGCCGTCGCCGAGCAGCAGCACCACCTGTGAGGACGGCCTGGCCAGGCGGGCGGCGATGGAGTAGCCGAGCCCGGTGCCGAGACAGCCGTACGGGCCGGGGTCGAGCCAGTTGCCCGGCCGCTTCGGCTCGACGTACTTGCCCGCGTACGAGACGAAGTCGCCGCCGTCGCCGATCACCACGGCGTCGTCGTCGAGCACCTTGGCCAGCTCGCCGTAGATGCGCATCGGGTGGATCGGGTCGGCGTCGGAGGCCAGCAGCTCGGCGTCGCCGGCGATGGCGGCCTTGGCGGCGCCGGACAGCTTCTCCACCCACGGCGCGTACGCGTCGGGCTTCACCCCCGCCTCCGCGCAGGCCGTGCCGAGGCTCCAGAACACCACCGACAGGTCGCCCGCGGCCGACGCGGCCGGCTGCATGTGGGTGGTGAGCTGCGAGGGCGCGTCGGCGATGTGCACCACCCTGGCGAGCGGCGCGCCGTCCTTGCCGCCGAACCAGCCGTAGCCGAGCCGGAAGTCGAGCGGCGTGCCCACCACGATCACCAGGTCGGCCTGGCCGAAGGCCATGCCCCGCGCCCTGGTCACCAGCAGCTCGTGGCCCGATGGCAGGATGCCGCGGCCCTGCCCGTTGGGGATGACCGGCAGCCGCCACGTCTCGGCGAAGTCGCGGGCCGCCTCCTCCGCGCGGTCCATCCACACGTCGGAGCCGTACACCAGGACCGGGCGCTCGGCCTCGGCCAGCAGGCGCGCGATGCCCGCCAGGTCGTCGGGGTCGGGCTCCAGCGGGGACGGCGTCTGCGTGCGCACCTCGTGGACAGGGGAGGGCGAGAACAGGTGGTCCATGTAGAAGTCGAGGAAGACGGGGCCGCGATGCGGCGCCACCGCCGTACGGAAGGCCACCTCGACGTCCTGCCCGATCGAGTCGGCCCCGCTCGCCGTGAACGACAGCTTGGTGATCGGGTCGAGCAGCGGCGGATGGTCCATCTCCTGCAGCGCGCCGCTGCCCCAGCGCGACTGGGGCGCCCGGCCGCCGAGCACCACGACGGGCGAGCCGTTGAAGTGTGCCGTCGCCACGCCGCTCACCCCGTTGGTGACGCCCGGGCCCGCCGTCAGCACCGCCAGGCCGGGGCTCCTGGTCAGCCGTGCGGTCGCCTCGGCGGCGAAGACCGCGCTCTGCTCGTGGCGTACGTCGAGGATGCGCATGCCCTCGTGCACCGCGCCATCGTAGAGGGGGAAGACGTGGCCGCCCGAGAGGGTGAACATGGTCTCGACGCCATAGGCCTTGGACACGGCGACGGCGGCGTCACCGGCGTGCTTCGCAGACTCCATGCCCGGAACTTACCAACCAGTCACAGGAGTAAACAGACCTCGACCGGCGCGTTGACCGGCCTTTGGCGCGCGACGAACCAGGACTATTGGCAGCAGACCGTCACGATGCCGTCTTCGGTCGTCGCGACGATCGTGCGCTTGGCGTCCTCCCTCTGCGGGACGTCCACCGTGGTGTTGGTGCCGGAGACCGTGACGTTGTACGCGTGGGCGCCGTCCGTGCCCGCGCGCGCCTGCGGCGGCACGTTCACGGCGACGTTACCCGAGGTACGGACGACCGCCTTGACCTGCGACGGCGTCACCGCGAACATCAGCTCCACGTCGCCCGAGCCGACCTCCACGTCGGCCTTCTTGCCGGTGAGCCCGTCGGCGTCCACGCTTCCCGTGCCCGTACGCGCCCAGACGTCGCCCGAGACCTCTCTGACGTCGACGTCCCCCGACACCGACGTCAGGCGCACGTCGCCGAACAGCTCGTGCACCGTGATCCGACCGCCGCGGGTGCTCGCCTCAAGGTCCGTCTCCGGCGGCAAGAACAGCGTGTAGTCGGCCTGGCAGAGGGGGCCGTCGGGCTGGTCGGAGCCGGGGCAGACCGCGTCGAGCAGGAGCGTACCGGAGGCGGGGTTCCAGTCCTCCGTCACCTTCGGCCGGTCCCGGTCCCAGCGCAACGAGCGCTCCACGAGCAGCTCGCCCGCCTTGCCGGGCAGCACGGACAGGGCGACCTGCCCCTTGCCGGCCTTGACGCGGACGCTGTCGCCGTCGAACGGGATCGAGCGCAAGGTGACGTCCCTCGGCGTACGCGCCTGGGCGAACACCCGCCAGAGGGTCACCGTGGAGAGCGTCAGCGCGATGACCGTGGCCACCGCGCCCGCCACGAGCCACGCCGACCTCACGGCAGGCTCCTGATCTTGAGGAACTGCAGCACCGCGAGCACCCGCCGGTGGTCGCCCTCGTCCGGGGCCAGGCCGAGCTTGGCGAAGATGTTGCCGATGTGCTTGCCCACCGCGCCCTCGCTGAGCACCAGAGCCTGCGCGATGCCCGCGTTGGAGCGGCCCTCGGCCATCAGCTTCAGCACCTCGTGCTCGCGCGGCGTCAGCCGCTCCAGCGGGTCGCTGTTGCCGCGCAGCAGGAGCTGGGCGACCACCTCCGGGTCGAGCGCCGTGCCGCCCGCCGCCACCCTGCGCAGCGCGTCGATGAACTCCGCCACGTCCGCCACCCGGTCCTTCAGCAGGTAGCCGACACCGCCCGTCGCGGCCGACGCGAGCAGCTGAGCGGCGTAGCGCTCCTCGACGTACTGCGAGAGCACCAGCACCGCGAGCTTCGGCTGCTGGCGGCGCAGCACCAGCGCGGCGCGCAGGCCCTCGTCGGTGTGCGTGGGCGGCATGCGCACGTCGGTGATGACCAGATCGGGCCGGTGCTCCTCGGTCGCGCGCAGCAGGCCCTCGGCCTCGTCGACGGCCGCCACGACCTTCATGCCGGCCGCGTCCAGTAGCCTGATCAGCCCTTCGCGCAGCAGTACGGAATCCTCTGCGAGCACTACTCGCACGGCAGCTCCACCTCGATCGTCGTCGGTCCGCCCAGCGGGCTGGACAGTCGCAGCGTCCCGTCCACGGAGTCGACCCGCTGGGCCAGGCCGCGCAGCCCGGTGCCGCCGTCCATCCTGGCACCGCCGCAGCCGTCGTCCCAGACGAGCACGTGCAGGCGGTCGCGCTCACGCCGCACGCGCACCTCGGCCTTGGTGGCCGCCGCGTGCTTGGCGGTGTTCGTCAACGCCTCGGACACGACGAAGAAGGCCACCGCCTCGATGGTCGGAGTCGGCCGCCGCTCGATGTCGACGTGCAGTTTCACCGGGAAGGGCGCGCGGGCCGCCACACCCGACAGCGCCGCGTCGAGACCCTGGTCGTTCAGCACCGCGGGGTGCAGGCCGCGGACGAAGTCGCGCAGCTCTTTGAGCGCCTGCTTGGCCTCCTCGTGGGCCTGCGCGATCGCCTCGCGCGCGGGATCCGGCAGGTCCGTCAGCGTCGCCCTGGCCAGCCCCAGGTTCATGGCCAGCGACACCAGCCGCTGCTGCGCGCCGTCGTGCAGGTCGCGCTCGATCCTGCGGCGCTCGGCGTCGGCCGCGTCGATCACCCCGGCCCGGCTCTCGGTCAGCGTCTCGATCCGCTGGTCCAGCTCGCTGCGGCTCGGGCCGAGCAGCGTACGCGCCACCGCCAGGTCGAGCGCCGCCATGCCGCGCGCCAGCAGTGGCGCGAGCAGCGCCAGCGTCAGCCCCACGAGCATGTAGACGAGCACGACCCGGTTGTTGCGCAGGTCGAAGAGGAACTCAAGCGGCGGCTTCTGGAACTTCGCGGGCAGGAACGCCAGCAGCCCCACCACGGCACCGCCCCACGCCGTCGCGACCAGCCCTGCGGCGATCACGGTCACCCAGGGCGAGAGCAGGTGGTAGCCGATCTGCCGCCACGTCGCGGGCGTGCGCAGGTTCGCCGGAGAGCGTACGGGCGGGATGCGGGCGTCGAGGAACGCCTCGAACCGCGATCGCTGCACCCCCGTGAACCTCGGGACCACCCGCGCCAGCAGCGGCGGCACCACGGCCAGGGCCAGCGTGAGCATGCCGAGCAGCAAGGAGACGGGCACGCCGGCCATGACATGCGCCGTGTCCAGCCAGGCACGCGCCGACCAGGGACGGGGGACTTTCATGGCTCAACGGTATTGATCGGCGGCAGGGATTTGAAATGGGCCTGGTGTGCCGGTGGAAGGTAGGGAAAACCCCACCCTCGTGCCCGTCTCGCCGGCCCGGCTTCAGGTGGTCTGGCGGAAGACCGACGGGTCGAACGTGCCGCCCAGCATGGGGCTCAGCCCGCGCCGCGCGACGTCGAGGAACGCCTCAGGGCCCGCCAGGTCGCCGGCGCCGTCGGGGAGCACTCCCGCGAGGGGCCGCGCCGCCAGCATCTCCAGGTCGGCCACGGCGGCGCGCTCCGCCTTCCCCGGCTCGGCCGGCCAGCGCCCGATGACGACCCCCGCCAGGTCGAGCCCCCGGTGGGCCAGCGCCTCCAGGGTGAGCGCGGTCTGGTTGACCGTGCCGGCCCTGCGCCCACCACGACGAGCACCTGCGCGCGCAGCGTACGCGCGAGGTCGGCGATGGTGGCGCCGTCCTCGTCGTAGCGGTCGAGCAGCCCGCCTGTGCCCTCCACCAGCACCAGCCGGTTGCTCTCCGCCAGCTCGCGCGCCAGCGTGGCCGCCGAGGCCATCGACGCGGGCGGCATCTCGCAGGCGCGGGCCGCCGCCGCGGGCGGCAGCGCGTCGGGGAAGCGGCTCAGCTCGAACGTCGTCCGCACCCCGGACAGCCGCATCACGCGATCGACGTCGCCATCGTCAAGGGGGGCCGCCCCGGTCTGGGCGGGCTTCACCACGGCGACGTCGGCCCCGCGGTCCACCGCTAGCGCGGCCACCGCGGCCACCACCACGGTCTTCCCCACACCGGTCCCGGTGCCTGCGACGACGAGAACGCTCATGCGCCCAAGCGTAGAAGATCGGCGTCAGGGGAGAGGATCCGGTCAAGGGCCGTCGTGCCGGGAGGGTCAGGGGCGGCGCAGGCGGGTGACGAACTTGTACCGGTCGCCGCGGTAGAGCGACTGCGCCCACTCCACGGGGTTGCCGTCGGCGTCGAAGGCGTGGCGGGTGAGCAGCAGCATGGGCAGGCCCACGTCCACGCCGAGCGCCTTGGCGTCGTACGGGGTGGCGAGGACGGTCTCGATGATCTCCTCGGCGTCCGTCAGGCGCACGTTGTAGGCGTTGTGCAGGGTCTCGTACAGCGAGGAGTGCACCTCGAGCTCGCGGCGCAGGCGGGGGAAGCGGCGCGCGGACAGGTGGGTGGTGTCGATGGAGACGGGCTCGCCGTTGGCCAGGCGCAGGCGGTGGATGCGCAGCACGCGGCCGCCTGGCTTGATGGCGAGCCGGCGGGCGAGCGTCTCGTCGGCGGTGATGTAGCCCATCTCGAGGATCTTGGTGTCGGGCTCGAGACCGGCGGTGCGCAGGTCGCCGATGTACGAGGTGAGCTGGAGCACCTGGGCGACCTTGGGCTGTGCGACGAACGTGCCCTTGCCCTGGATGCGCAGCAGCCGCCCCTCGACGACCAGCTCGGTGAGCGCCTGCCTGACGGTGGTGCGCGAGGTCTCGAACCGGACGGCGAGCGTACGCTCAGGGGGCAGCGCGGTGCCCGGGGGAAGGGTCTTGGTGAGTTCGAGCAGGGCCCGTTTCACGTCGTAGTACTTCGGTACGCGGGGGCTGTCGTCGCTCACGCTCTCACCTTCACTTCTGCCACGGCGGTGAGGGCGTGTCTGGTCACCGCGAGATCATCGGAACTCACTTCGGCCCGAGTGGTCAACCGCGGGCCGCGGCGGCCGACCGGCGCCGGGCGCGTGCGGGTGTGGGCACGCGCGGATCCGGGCAGCTCAGGTTGATGGTGAAGAATATCCACAGCACCGTGCGCGATCGCAACCGAGGCGGCTTCGCGCGCCGTGTCGCATGGGGGCCGGGAGAACCTCGCGCTCGTGGGGATCACCTCCGGCTGGTCGCGTACCGGCGCGTTCTCGTGGGCTCGCGGCTTCGGCGGTATGACGCTTCTCACAATATGAGATTTCGTGATGAGTCCAGCGAAGTGGCCGGTGTCGTGTCCGTCTCACTGTACGAGTGAGCAGCCGTGCCACCGGTCCGCACGCCGGCCGTGCCGGAGGAAAGGGCGCAGCGCGCCCACCCGTCACCTCTGTAGTGAAACATGTCCGCCCGCCCGGGGGTCGGTTTGGTTGTTGCGGCCGAAAGCACGCATGATGCACTCGTGCCGACACTCAGCGACCTCGTAGCCCGCCACACCGCTCTCGACGAAGCGGATCTCGACTGGCTGCACTCGCTGGTCTCCGACTGGCAGCTGCTGGCCGACCTGTCGTTCGCCGACCTCATCCTGTGGGCGCCGCTGCTGGGGGAGAACGGCTGGATCGCCATCGCCCAGATGCGCCCGACCACGGGTCCCACGGTCTATCACGACGACATCGTGGGCACGGTCGCGGCGAAAGGCGAGCGCCGGCTCATCGACACGGCGTGGAACGAGCGGCGCATCTGCCGCGAGGGCGACCCCGACTGGTCCACGGGCGTGCCGGTCAGGGAGGAGACCATCCCCGTGCGCCGGGCGGTCGAGGGCGGCGAGGGCCGCTTCCTCGCGGTCATCCAGCGCTCGACGAACCTCTCCTCGGCCCGCACCCCGTCGCGCCTGGAGCTGACTTACCTGCAGAGCGCCTCCGACCTGGCGCAGATGGTGGCCGAGGGGCGCTTCCCGTTCTCGGAGGACGAGCCGATCCTGGTCCGCTCGCCGCGCGTGGGCGACGGCCTGCTCAGGCTCGACAGGGCGGGGCGCGTCACGTACGCATCGCCCAACGCGCTGTCGGCCTACCGCAGGCTCGGCCTGCACGCCGACCTGGTGGGCGCGGAGCTCGGCCGGGTCACGGCCCAGCTGTGCTACTCCGACGAGCCGATCAACGAAGACCTCATGGTCGTGGCCAGCGGTAAGGCGGCCAAGGAGACCGAGGTCGAGTCGGGCGGCACGATCGTCCAGCTCCGCGCGATCCCGCTGATCGTCGGCGGCGGCCGCATCGGCGCGCTCGTCCTCATCAGGGACGTCACCGAGCTGCGCAGGCGCGAGCGCGAGCTGATGACGAAGGACGCCACCATCCGCGAGATCCACCACCGGGTCAAGAACAACCTGCAGACCGTGGCCGCGCTGCTGCGGTTGCAGGCCAGGCGGCTGCAGGTGCCCGAGGGGCGCGAGGCGCTCGAAGAGGCCGTGCGCCGGGTCGGGTCGATCGCGATCGTTCACGAGACGCTGTCGCACGCTCCCGAGGAGTTCGTCGACTTCGACGAGATCGCCGACCGGGTGATCGCCATGGCGGGGGAGGTCTCGTCTCCCGAGGTGGCGGTCACGCCGCGCCGTGTAGGGGAGTTCGGCGTGCTGCCGTCGCTGATCGCGACCCCGCTGGCGATGGCGCTGACCGAGCTGTTGCAGAACGCGATGCAGCATGGGCGGCCCAAGCGGCTGGAGGTGATGGTCGAGTCCGCGGACGAGCGGCTGAACGTGACCGTCTGGGACGACGGCCGCGGGCTGCCCGACGGCTTCGATCTCGACAGCTCCACCAGCTTGGGGCTGCAGATCGTGCGCACGCTGGTGGAAGGGGAGCTGTCGGGGCGACTCGCCATCGAGCCGCGCCTTGAGGGCGGTACGGAGGTCGTGTTGTCGATCCCGCTTCCGCCCGGCTGACAGCGCCGTCGTAGGGTGGGGAAGGTGATCGGGGTCAGGCGGTGGCACGGGCGCGGGCGCGAGCGGTGCGGCGCTTGAGCGCGCGACGCTCGTCCTCGCTCATGCCGCCCCAGACGCCGGCGTCCTGGCCGGACTCCAGGGCCCACTTCAGGCAGGCGTCGATGGCCGAGCAGGAACGACAGACCTGCTTGGCCTCCTCGATCTGCAAGAGTGCCGGGCCGGTGTTGCCGATCGGGAAGAACAGCTCGGGGTCCACGTCACGGCAGGCAGCTCGGTGGCGCCAGTCCATGCGTCCACTCCTTAGTAGATGGAGCCTTCGGTCGGGCTCCGCGCGGCTACTACTTTGTGAAGAGTTTCACTAACTCGTGCGAACAATGACCCGGATCCTGTGGGGGATCGGGCTTGTCCGCCGTCCGCCGGAGGACCCTGGGGTTGTTAAAGGTCCTACGTTCGGACGTCATGCTTGAGCCTGTCAGCCACGCAGAGTGCACGCAAGGGGGTTGCAGGTAACTTTTGGCGGTTATGGGTGTCGGATGCGTCACACAATGACCGAATGTAACCGCCTAGACCAGAACTTGTAACGCGTTCGGTGTAGACCGGAACGTTACGGTCTCGCGTTCGCCCAGGTAGTCACCGTCCAGCTGGAAGGCCACGGGACGGTCCGCGGTGATCGTGAACTCGGCCTCGTCGTGGAGCTGGACGAGGTTCCGGCCCGACGGAAGTGCCTCACTCTCCGTGAGGATATGCCGGATCACCGGCGCGAGCGTCAGCGGGCCCATCTTGCGCAGGCCCAGAAGGTCGAGCCCGGTCTCGAAGCTCGCCCACGGGGTGGGGCGCACCGGGTGGCTGCCGACGTACGTCCACGGCGAGGTGTTGGAGATGATCGCCATGAACACCCCTCCGGCCGCCGGGATGCCGGGGCCGGTCACGGTCATCGCAGGATGCCGCTTGTCCGTGGCCAGATAGTGCCTCAGAGCCGTGTTCACATACCGGGCGGGGGTCGCTTTACGGCCGGTGCCTCTCAGGCC
The DNA here is from genome assembly GCF_042751225.1 of Nonomuraea fastidiosa. Classification (NCBI taxonomy): domain Bacteria; kingdom Bacillati; phylum Actinomycetota; class Actinomycetes; order Streptosporangiales; family Streptosporangiaceae; genus Nonomuraea; species Nonomuraea fastidiosa. The sequence continues at coordinate 1,806,361 of NZ_CP170570.1, read as the reverse complement.
TTCTACGGCCCGTACAACCTCGGCGTCGTACCCCATGCCCGAGCAGAAGGTGAAGTAGCGGCTCTGGCCCTCCCAGAGGGCCTGCCCCAGGCCCACGGTCCTGCGCCGGCCGCGGCTGAGCGCTTCGAGCACCTGGCCCGTCGCCTCCACCGGGTCGTTGGGCAGGCCGAGCGCGCGGGCGAAGACGTTGGCGCTGCCGCCGGGGATGACGATCAGCCCGGGCCGGCCTGTGCTGGGGTCGCCGGGCGGCGGCGCCTCGCCGTTGACCGGGTTGAGCAGGCCGTTGACGGTCTCGTTGACCGTGCCGTCGCCGCCCAGCACCGCCACCAGGTCGTAGCCTTTGGCGCGGGCGGTGGCCGCCAGTGACGCCGCGTGGCCCCGGTAGAGGGTCTCCTCGACGGCGAGGTCCACGGCCGCCCCGAGCGCGCGGATGAGCACGTCGCGCGTGCGGGCGTTCGTCGTGGTGGCCTTGGGGTTGACCAGCAGCATGGCGCGCATAGCGCCAGCGTATCCGGTGAGCTTGTCCGGCTTATCAGCCGAAAGTCCCATTTCTCGGGGCGGCCGCCCTTGGAGGTAGGGTACGGACCGTGAACGGTCGCCCGCTTACCCTTCTCATCGCCGCCGCGATCGTCGCCGTCGAGGGTTTGATCGCGCTCGGGCTCGGCGTCTTCGTCGCGGTCGAGACACTGACCGGCCAGCCGGACGACACGACCACCGCCCTGGCGGAGGCGGCGTTCGGGTTCCTGGTCGGCGCCGGGCTGCTCTGGGTCGCCCTGGGCGGGCTGTTCCAGATGGAGAAGTGGGGGAGGTCGCCGGCGGTGCTGACCCAGATCTTCATGCTGCCGGTCTCCGTCACGCTGATGCAGTCGGGCCAGGCGCAGCTCGGTATCCCGCTGCTCGTGGTGGCCGTCGCCGGGATCGTGACGCTGCTCGCTCCCCCACCACCCACGCGCTCTACGGCGACGGATAGGCGCGCAGGACGGCGGCAAGGCGTGTTTTCCGCACGTCGCCCCCTTTCGCGGCGCGGGTGCGGAAAACCCGGGTGTCAGTCTTCGGCCGTCAGGCCCTCGCGGAGCTGGGCCAGGGTGCGGGCCAGCAGGCGAGAGACGTGCATCTGTGAGATGCCCAGCTCGGTGGCGATCTGCGACTGCGTCATGTTGCCGAAGAAACGCAGCAGCAGGATGCGCTTCTCGCGCGGCGGAAGCCGTTCGAGCAGCGGCTTGAGCGATTCGCGATATTCGACGCCCTCAAGCGACTCGTCCACGATGCCCAGCGAGTCGGAGACCGCGGGCGCGTCGTCGTCGCCGGAGTCGGGCGCGTCGAGCGAGACCGTGGAGTAGGCGTTGGCGGACTCGAGCCCTTCGAGCACCTCCTCCTCGGTCATCTTGAGGTAGGAGGCGAGCTCTGCCACCGTCGGGGCACGCCCCTCGCGCTGCGACAGGTCGCTGATCGCCTTGGTCAGCGAGAGCTTCAGCTCCTGAAGCCTGCGCGGCACGCGAACCGCCCAGCCCTTGTCCCGGAAGTGCCGCTTGATCTCGCCGACGATGGTGGGCGTGGCGTAGGTGGAGAACTCCACGCCGCGGTTGAGGTCGAACCGGTCGATGGACTTGATCAGACCGATGGTCGCGACCTGGGTGAGGTCGTCGAGCCACTCGCCCCGGTTGCGGAAACGGCGCGCCAGATATTCGACCAGGGGAAGGTGAAGCTCGACCAGCTCATCCCTGATGCGCTGGCGGCGCGGCTCGTCGGGGCCCAGCTCGGCCAGCTCGGCGAAGAGCATGCGAGCACGCACCCGGTCGGGCACGGCGTGTTCGCTGGTGGCCATGGCTCCAGTCCTTTCCGTCACGCCGGCCCCGCCGCATTCTGGGCCGCGCCTCGGCGCTTACGCAGGACGATCGCCATGCGATCGGGGGAGTCGGTCACCGCGTCGACGTCGTCGGCCAGAGCGGTCAGGACCATCCAGGCGAAGTCGTCGCGTTTGGGCGCGGAGCTGCCGACCGTGGTCACCTCCACTCTGACCTGCATCTCCTGCCCCGTCAGCTCGAACTCGGCGGTGAGGTCCGTGCCCGGCACCGCCTCGCTCAGCAACATCGCGCAGGCCTCGTCGACGGCGATGCGAAGGTCCTCGATCTCGTCCAGGGTGAAGTCAAGCCGCGCAGCCAGGCCGGCGGTAGCCGTACGCAGCACAGACAGGTAGGCACTCGCCGCGGGAAGCCTGATGCTCACCACATCGCGGATGCCGGCCACGCCCTCCGCGCGCGTCTCGGTTTCCTCGGTCACGTTCCTCCTCGCGAATCCGACGCTGACTGCAACTTACCGCCCCTGAGCGGTGCTTGGACGATTCAGACTCGCCATCAACGGAAAAGGCTCTGTGCGGTACGTAACCGCACAGAGCCTTATGTGCCGTTTTAGGCGGCCTTGGTCTCCCAGAAGATCTTGGAGATCTCGTCGATCTTGCCCAGCAGCTCCTCGGCCTTCGACACGTCGACCGTGCCCTTGGCACCGGCCGCGCCGGCCAGCTTCGTGGCGTCCCAGAAGAGCTGGTGCAGCTGCGGGTACTGCTCCAGGTGCGGCGGCTTGAAGTAGTCGGTCCAGAGCACCCAGAGGTGGTGCTTGACCAGCTCGGCGCGCTCCTCCTTGATCTTGATGGCGCGGGCGCGGAAGACCGGGTCCTCGTTGGCCGCGTACTTCTCCATGATCGCCTTGACCGACTCGGCCTCGATGCGGGCCTGGGCGGGGTCATAGACACCGCAGGGCAGGTCGCAGTGTGCGGATGCGACATGCCTCGGTCGTAGCAGTCGTGCGAGCATCAGAAAGTCCTTCCTGGATGCTGAATCAGCTTGGTCCACAACCGACCTTACTCGGGTCCCGACGCCTGCGGAGTAGGGGGTCACAGCCGATGAGAGTGCGTGTCGAAGGGGATTCGATGCGGCCGGCGCTGCTGCCGGGCGACTGGCTGCTCGTACGCAGGGGCGCCGCCGTACGGCCCGGCGACCTCGTCGTCGCGCGCATGCCCGGTGACGGCAGGCTGATCGTGAAGCGCGCCCAGTGGCACTCCGACGAGGGCTGGTGGCTGGAGAGCGACAACCAGCGGGCCAGCGGGCGCCGCGACAGCTGGGACTTCGGGCCCGTGCGCGACATCGTGGGCCGGGTGGTGCTGCGCTACTGGCCGCTGACGCGCGGGCCGCTCGTCGGCAGGACGCCCTCGCGGCGGCGGGCGCGGTAGGCGGCCACGTTGGCGCGGCTGGCGCAGCGGGCCGAGCAGTAGCGGCGCGAGCGGTTGGACGAGGTGTCGAGGAACGCGCGGCCGCAGCGCGCGTCCTGGCAGCGCCCCAGGCGGTCCACGCCCAGCTCCGCCACCACCGCGGCCAGTCCCATCACCGCCGTCGCCGCGGGATCCTCGGCCAGGTGCAGATGCCAGCCCGAGCCGTCGTGGTCCGTGAGCTGCGGGCGTACGGGATAGCGCTCGAGCAGGGCGTTGAGCCGCGCCGCCACCGCGCGCTCGTCACCGGCGGCGTCGAACACGGCGGCCAGCTCATCGCGCAGCCGCCGCAGCTCGGCCGGCGGCGCGAGGTCGTTGACCAGCCGGACCGCCCACTCCGCGTAAGAGGTCAGGTCCATGCCGGTGTATTACACCAGAAGGGCGGGGACGCCGCTCGCGTCCCCGCCCTCCCGATCGCGGAGAACCGATCAGTCCTCCGGGTGCAGCACGCGGTGCAGGAACGTCCGCGTACGCTCGTGCTGCGGATCGCCGATGACCTGGGACGAAGGGCCGTCCTCGACGATCACACCGCCGTCCATGAACACCACGCGGTCGGCCACCTGGCGGGCGAAGCCCATCTCGTGGGTGACCACCATCATCGTCATGCCCTCCTCCGCCAGCTTGCGCATGACGGTGAGCACATCGCCGACCAGCTCGGGGTCGAGCGCCGACGTCGGCTCGTCGAAGAGCATGAGGTCGGGGTTCATGGCCAGGGCCCTGGCGATGGCCACCCGCTGCTGCTGGCCGCCGGAGAGCTGGCCGGGCAGCGCGTCGCACTTGGCGCCGACGCCCACCTTCTCCAGGTTCTCCCTGGCGACGGCCTCGGCTTCCTTCTTGCTCCGCTTCAGCACCCGCCGCTGGGCGATCATGACGTTCTCCAGCACGGTCATGTGCGGGAACAGGTTGAACTGCTGGAAGACCATGCCGATGCGGCGGCGTACGGCGTCGATGTCCACGTCGGGGTCGGTCACCTCGACGCCCTCGACGAACACCTTGCCCCTGGTGGGCGTCTCCAGCAGGTTCACGCAGCGCAGCAACGTGGACTTGCCGGAGCCCGACGGCCCGATCACGCAGACCACCTGGCCGGGGTCGACGGTCATGTCGATCCCCTTGAGCACCTCGTTCTTGCCGAAGTGCTTGTGCAGGTCGCGCAGTTCGATGGCGTGCGTCATCGCGTCCCTCCCTTACGTCCCTCAAGCCGGGACGCGAGGTAGCCCAGCGGGATGGTGACGATCAGGTACGTCACGCCGGCGACCATGATGGGCGTGGCGTTGGCGAACTGGGACGCCAGGTCGTTGCCGAACTTGGCGAGCTCGACGTACTCGCCGGAGACGCCGAGGAACAGCACCAGCGACGAGTCCTTCAGCAGGGCCACGAACTGGTTCGTGGTGGGCGGGATGACCATCCTGACCGCCTGCGGGATCACCACCGTGAGCTGCGCCCTGAAGGCGGACATGCCGAGCGAGCGCGCGGCCTCGATCTGCCCCTTGGGCACGGCCTGCAGGCCCGCGCGGAACACCTCCGCCTGATAGGCCGAGCCCACCAGCCCGAGGCCCAGGATGCCCTGACCGTACGTGCCGAACGGCACCTCGAAGCCGGGCAGCGCCAGCGGCAGGAATGTGATCAACAGGAAGATCAGCAGGGCCGGCAGGCCGCGGAAGATCTCGATGTAGAGGATCGCGATCCACCGGTACGGCAGCACCTGCGACAGCCGCATCAGCGCCAGCACCAGGCCGAGCACGAACGAGAAGACGAACCCGCCGACCGCGTAGATGATCGTGTTGCGCAGCGCGATGGTGAACAGGTCCGGCAGGGCCTCGCGCGCCACCTCGCCCTTGGCGAAGTTCTGGGCGAGGCTGCCCCAGTCGGCGTACAGGATCACGCCGACCAGCAGGACGGCCAGGATGGCGTACTGGATGCCCCGGCTGATCTGCTGCTTCTTGCGGGGGCTGAGCCTGGCGCGGGCAGGCTCAGCCGTCTTGGGCTGTTCGGCCATGGATCAGCCCAGCTCGCCGGGCTTCTTGCCGAACCACTTCACGTAGATCTTTTCGTAGGTGCCGTCCTGCTTGGCCTTGGCGATCTCCTCGTTGATCGTCTTGAGCAGCACCGGGTCGGCGTTCTTCTTCAGGCCGATGCCGTACTGTTCGCCGGTGTCGAGGCTGGCGATCATCTCGAACTTCTCCGCGATGTCGGGCTTCTTCAGCCAGGTGAGCACGACGGGCAGGTCCTGGACGATCACGTCGGCCTGCCCGGCCTGCAGCGCGAGCAGCTCCTTGGCGGAGTCGGCGTACTCGGTCGGGTCGAAGCCCTGCTTCTTGACGTAGTCGAGGCCGGTGGTGCTGGCCTGCGCGCCGAGCTTGAGCCCCTTGGCCTTGACGTCCTCAAGGGACTTGGCCCCGGTGCCCTTCTTGGCCAGCAGGGCCTGCGTGGCGTCGAAGTAGGGGTCGGAGAAGTCGATGTTCTGCTGCCGCTCGGGCGTGATGGTCATGCCGGCGGCGGCGACGTCGCACTTGCCGGCGGCCATGGCGGCGCCGCTCTTGATCACCGCGAAGTCGATGTCGACGATGTTCTGCTCGACACCGAGCTTCTTGGCGGCCAGGTCGACGATGTCCACGTCGAACCCGACGATCTTGCCGCTCTCGTCCTTGAACTGGAACGGCTCGTACGGAATGTTCGTGCAGACGGTGAGCTTGCCTGGCTGCACCAGCTTGACGCCGGCTGCCGCGCCGGAGGCGCTCGCGCTGGTGGTGCCGGAGCTCGAGCCGCTCTCGCCGCCGCACGCGGTCAGCGTGAGAGCGGCGGTCAGGGCGAGCACGCCGGCGGCGTAGCCGCGGCGGCCCTTCGGGCTGAGGGCCATGTACGGCCTCCTCGGGAAGTCAAGTGCCATGAAGTGCGTTTTGTGCAGTTTAAATGGGGTTTTGTCCGTAACTGTCATCGGGCGTTTAACGATGCGTCAACGGAACGGCGTCGGCGGTGACACCGGACGGCCCGGAACAGCGGCGGGCACGGGGAAACGGCACGTGACCGGCCCTCGGGCCGCCGTGGCTCCGCGGAAACGACATCGATCACCATCTCACGATGTGGCAGTATGGGGACACGGGTGACCCCCGAACCCCCTCAACGAGACGTTCGGCGAGGGGACTCTGGCAGCTACCGAAGCCAGCCCGCTCGCGCTCGTCCGCAGAAGGTTTCTCCGCTACCAATCACTACAGGGGTCGCTGTGGCTGCCACGCCCGCTTCAGATTCCACTTCATCGCTCGACGACGATCCGGCCTTCGCGCTGCACCGCGGCGGAAAGATCGAGATCCGCTCCACCGTGCCCGTCCGCGACGCCGCCGACCTGTCGCTCGCCTACACGCCCGGCGTCGCCAGGGTCTGCTCCGGCATCGCCGACGATCCCGCGCTCGCCGCCGACTACACCTGGGTCTCCCGGGTGGTCGCGGTGATCTCCGACGGCACCGCCGTGCTCGGGCTCGGCGACATCGGCCCGTCGGCCGCCATGCCGGTCATGGAGGGCAAGGCGCTGCTGTTCAAGGAGTTCGGCGGCGTCGACGCGGTGCCGCTCTGCCTCGACTGCACCGACGTCGACGCGCTGGTCGAGACCGTCGTACGCCTCGCGCCCTCGTTCGGCGGCATCAACCTCGAGGACATCGGCGCGCCGCGCTGCTTCGAGATCGAGCGGCGGCTGCGCGACGCGCTCGACATCCCCGTCTTCCACGACGACCAGCACGGCACCGCCATCGTCGTGCTCGCCGCGCTGAAGAACGCCGCCCGGCTGACCGGCCGCGCGCTCGGCGACCTGCGCGCCGTCGTGGCGGGAGCCGGGGCGTCCGGCGTCGCCGTCACCCGCATCCTGCTGGAGGCCGGCATCGGCGACATCGCGGTGGCCGACTCCAAGGGCATGATCTACGAGGGCCGCGACGGGCTCAACCCGGTCAAGCAGGCGCTCGCCCGCGACACCAACAAGGCCGGGCACACCGGCTCGACGGAGGAGGCGCTGGCCGGGGCTGACGTGTTCGTGGGGCTGTCCGGCTCCACGGTCCCCGAGCGGGCGATCGCCTCCATGGCGGAGAACGCCATCGTGTTCGCGCTGTCCAACCCGACGCCCGAGGTGCACCCCGATGTGGCCGCGAGGCACGCCACCGTGGTCGCCACCGGCCGCTCCGACTTCCCCAACCAGATCAACAACGTGCTCGCCTTCCCCGGCGTCTTCAGGGGCGCGCTCGACGTGCGCGCCACGGCGATCACCGAGAACATGAAGGTGGCCGCCGCCGACGCGCTCGCCGAGGTGGTGGGCGACGAGGTGTCGGCGACGTACGTCATCCCGAGCCCGTTCGACGAGCGGGTCGCGCCCGCCGTCACCGCCGCGGTGGCCGCGCAGGCCAGAGCCGACGGCGTCGCGCGCCTCTGACCTGCGCGGCGTTCATGCGTCCGCGACCACGGGGCGGGCGAGGGCTTTCCGCTCTCGCCCGCCCTTTCCGATCTTCTCGTACGCGCCGATTGCCCGCCCGTTTCACGGGTAGCTGCGTTCCCCGTCCAGGAGCGTGGCCGGCGCCGGGTGCGGACGGAATTTGGGGTGACCTTGGCGAACCGTCACGGATCTTTTACTCAAGGTGATATAACAGTAGCTCTCTGTAAGGATGTGGGCGCCGACTCCTTGACGAGGAGAGCGATGGAACGCGAGCCGAACCGACTGCTGCAGCAGCTCATCGCAGAGGCGGGCTTCTCCCACAAGGGACTGGCCAGGCGTCTCAACGATCTCGGAGCCGCCCGTGGCACCCCGGGCCTCAAGTACGACCACAGCTCCGTGCTGCGCTGGATCGGCGGACAACGGCCGCGCGATCCGGTTCCCGCCCTGCTCAGCGAGATCTTCGCGCTGCGGCTGGGCCGGCCGATCACCTCTGAGGATCTCGGCATGCCGGCCACCATCACACCCCTCGATCTCGGACAGCAGTTCACGCACACGTGGCAGGAGGGGGTCGCGACCGTGACGGCACTGTGGCGGGCCGATGTGGAGAGACGGAGGTTCCTGATCGACTCGACGTTCGCGATAGGAGCCGGCTCCGTCGGAGCCGTACGCTGGCTGACGTCTCCACAAGAAGGACGCTTGAGCGGCACAGGGACGCGGCGGGTAGGCCGCGCCGACATCGCCGCCATCCACGAGGTCACTCGATCGTTCAGTGAGCTCGACAACCGATTCGGCAGCGGCAGGGTCCGCTCGTCCGTCATCAAATATCTCGACACCGCCGTCTCGCCTTTGCTGAAGGACGGCGCCTACGACGAGGCCACCGGCCGCCGCCTCGCCTCCGCCGCGGCGGAGCTGACCAGGCTGGCCGGATGGATGGCCTACGACATGGAGCAGCACGGTCTCGCCCAGCGCTACCTCATCCAGGCCCTGCGCCTGGCCAGGGGCGCCGACGACCAGACCCTGGGCGGCGAAATCCTGGCCGGGATGGCCCACCAGGCCATCTACATGGGCCAGCCGGCACACGCGCTCGACCTGGCCAGGGCCTCCCAGCTCGCGGCCCGCAAGGCCGGCGTGCAGACGCTCCTCGCATCCGCCCACGTCCTCGAGGCGCACGCGCACGCCGGCCTGGGCGACGCCCGCGCCTGCGGCGCCTCGCTCAACGAGGCCGAACGCGCCTTCGAGGCCAGAAAGCCCGATGACGAGCCCACCTGGCTCGGCTACTTCGACGAGGCATACCTGTCCGCCAAGTTCGCCCACTGCTTCCGTGACCTCGGTGAGGGCGAGCGCGTCGTACGCCAGGCGCGGCGCTCCCTCGACATGGACGGCCGCTACGTGCGGGGGCGGATGTTCAATCTGTCCCTGCTCGCGGCGGGCCTGCTGCAGTGCGGTGAGCTCGAGGAGGCGTGCTCGGCCGCGGCCGAGGCGCTGGCGCTGGCGGGGGAGCTGCAGTCGGCGAGGTCCCGGTCGTACGCGGCCGACCTGCGGCGGCGGCTCGAACCGTACAAGAACGAGCGGCCGGTGCTGGCGCTGCGGGAGCGCACCCGCGAGCTGACGGCCGTCTGAGCGCGCGAACGGCCAGCACCCTGACGCGTCGCCGGGGTGCTGGCCGTCAGCGGGCGGTGCTTACTGCAGCAGCTCGCCCTTGGGGGTCACGATGGCCCCGGTGTCCTTGTACTGGGCCTTGTTGTAGACGTCGGCGACCTCGCCGTCGAAGATGGCCGAGCTGATGTGGTCGATCCGGCCGTTGCCGTCGTTGTCGGCGAACACGCTGGTCACGCCGTTGACGTAGCCGGTGCGCTTGCTGTTGTTGTACTTGAGGAGCCAGGGGCCGCCGTCGGCGCCGCCGGTCATCGTGCACTTCAGCATCTGGTGCGTCTCGACCTTGAAGGTGTTGACCTGCACGCTCTTGGTGTAGGTCTTGCCGGCGCACCACTTCGGCGTCACGCCGGTGAACGGCTTGTCGCCGTCCGGGTGCGGGGCGCTCGGGTAGCCGAAGGCCGTCACCTGCTGGCCGAGCGGCTGGTTCCAGGCCACACCCTGGCCGCCGACCACGTCGCCGAGCGCGCCGAGGTCCTTGGCGATGCCGACGATCCACTGCGCGCGGTAGTACTTGCGGCCGCTGTCGGGCTTGACCCACTTCTGCGTGTAGTAGTGGGTGATGGTGTAGTTGCCGAGCTTGTCCTTGCCCTTGGTGCCGGGGCCCTTGTAGGCGGCGTACTCGCGGGCGGTGACCTGCTCGGTCACGGGCGTGCCGAACTTGTAACCCTGGCCCTTGCCGACGCGGGCGCGGTCGTAGACGGCCTTGGAGACCTCGACCCGCTCGACCACGGCGTCCGGGTGGTCAGGACCGACGAGGCTCGGCGCCCCGTGACCCTGCGTCCAGCACTCGCCGAAGTTGAGCTTGCACTTGATGTACTCCTGCGGGCTGATCTCGCGGGCCTTCACCCACTTGTCGCCCAGCCAGGCGTCGAACTCCTTGCGGGAGACCTCGCGCTCGGGGGCGAGGGCGAAGCCGTTGTGGACCGCGACGAACGCGAAGTCGCCGTCGTAGTCGTCGTAGGTGTCGAGGTCGTAGGCGGTGTAGGCGTACGCGCCGACGTACACGCCCCAGGGGGCCTTGCCCTGGTAGTAGCCGGGGACGAACACCCACTTGTCGAAGACGTCGTCCTTGCCGTGCTCGAACACGCAGTGACCGGCGGTCGCGACCAGGTTGCGGTTCCTGGACTGGATCGCGGTGGCGGAGCACCAGCGGTACCGGCCCTTCTCGTCAAGGAAGAAGACCTTGCCGATGGTCTTGGGCAGGTTGACGTTCTTGCTGGTGGTGGCCTTGGTGTTGGTGGTGGGGCCGGTCATGCCGGGCTTGCCGCTCGGCGCGGACTTGCTTCCGGTGGAGACGAGCTTGGGCGCAGCCTTGGTGTCCAAGGTGTACTGCGTCGCCTTGCGGAGGGCGGCCCCGTTGGCGTCGAGCCAGAAGTAGGCGGCTCCGTACGCGTCGGCTGGTTTCGGCGTCAGGGGATCGGAAGCCCAGTGCGGCTGGGCGGTGGCGGGTGCTGCCAGAACTGCGGCGCTGAGGCCGGCGCTAACTAGGGGGATGAGCAGGCGCTTCAACGGAGGCTCCACTGTTGTCAAAAAGGGCGTAAAGACCCTATCGACTCACAGGTCACTCTGGTATGCGAATTGCTCACAAATTCCTCACGAAAGGCCGAAAGGCCCGGCTAGCTGCCGAGCCCTTCGGGGTGCGCCGTCTCCGATCAGGAACGTTCGCTGATCACGAAGCCGCGTCTTACGGAACGAGCTTGCCGGACCACGAGTTCGCGGCGGCCTGGTAGACCACGTTGGTCTCACCGTCGAAGTAAGGCGAGGTGATCGTGTCGTAGCGGTCGTTCTTGTCGAGGTCGACGAAGAGGCTGGTGACACCGTTGACGTAGCCGAGACGCTTGGCGTTGCTGTAGTTGTACAGCCACGGACCACCGTCGTAGCCCGCCGTCACGGCGCACTTGAAGGACAGCTGCTCCTCGACCTTGCGGGATTCGATGATCAGCTTCTTGTGCGAGGTCTTGCCGTAGCACCACTTCGGCGTGACGCCGGTGTACGGCTTGTTGCCGTCCGGGTGCAGGCCCTGCGGGTAACCGAAGGTCCGGACGTTCTTGCCCTGGCTGGTTCCACGCGAAGCCCTGACCGCCGACGTTGTCGCCGAGGCGGCCACCGCTCTTCAGGCCACTGACGACGATGTAGAAGTCCTTGCGGACCCAGCCCCGCTCAGTGCCCTTCTTCACCCAGTGCTGCACGAAGTAGTGGGTGATGGTGGAGTTGCCGCGCTGGTCGAGCTTGACCGTGCCCGGGAACTTCTCGTTGGGAACGGCCGGCTTGTTGTTCTTCGGGTCCCAGCCCTGGCCCTTGAGGTACTCGATGGCCTCGTTGTACGTGACCTGCTCGACCTCCGGCTCGCCGTACTTGCGACCCTGGCCCTGGCCGGTCTTGGCACGGAAGTACTCCTGGGCCGTGACCTCGCGCTTGGTCAGCTCGGCACCCGGGTAGTCGGGGCCGACCTTCTCGTCGGGCACAGCGCCCTTGAGGTAGTACACGTCCTTGTTGTGCGGGTCCAGACGCTTGCGAGCCTCTTCCCGGGAAACAGGGACTTCCTTGACGAACTTCTCGCCGCGGTACTTCTTGAACTCGTCCCAGTACACCTTCTTCGGCTCCTTGACGGAGCCCTTGAGGGCGTCGTACACCGTGACGAAGGCGTAGTCGCGGTCGAAGTCCTCGTAGACCTCGAAGTCGTAGTGGGTGAAGGCCTGCTTGCCCACGTACAGACCCCACGGGGTCTTGCCCTGGTAGTAACCGGGGACGAACACCCAGCGGGAGACGACTTCCTTGTTCGAAACCACGTCGTAGACGCAGTGCCCGGCCGTGGCGACCAGGTTGCGGTACTTCGACTGGATCGAGGTGCCGGAGCACCAGTAGAGCTTGCCGTCGTGGCCCTCGAAGAAGACCTTACCGATGGTCTTCGGCAGGTTGACGTTCTGAACCTTGACGGACGCCTTCTTCTCGCCGCCGATCGGCGCGGTCATGCCCGGCTTGGTGTCGGCCGTATAGCCGCCACCGGAGACGGTCTTCTTGACCTCGAGCGAGTCGGGGCTGAAGGCCACGGCCTTCTTCAGGGCCGCGTTGTTCGACTTGGTCCAGAACTCGACGATCTCCTGGGCCGCGGCGACGTTCTTCGCCAGGTCGGCGTTGGCGACCTTCGAGTCGGCCTGCGCGGTAGTGGACAGGCCGGCGGCGAGGAGGCCGGTGGCCAGTACGGCACCACCAGCCGGGAGGAGGATGCGCTTCACAGTAACTCCTTGCGCTGTCGTGGGACGCCTTTTGCGTCCCATGCGTCAGTAAAGGGATGCGAGGAACATACAGTCTCGATCTTGAGCTCCGGTAGAAGCTTTGAGATGAAAAAGCGCGACATGCCGGGCGTAATCGATCTGTGATGTTTAAAAGGCGTAAACGCGCGGAGTTAACCGGTGGTGATCGCCGGCCCGTCTTGGCTGATCAACATAAAGAAGGTGTCAGTGTGACGTCCGGAGGGTGATGGGACGCCCCGAATCGGGGCGAAATGTCAAGTGTGATGCAGATCACACAGGTTTGGTGGCACCGTATCGGGCTCCCGTACGTCCAAGGAACCCACAAAATCAGGCGAAACCGGGCGGGGTTCGTTCGGGGGTCGAGCGGAGAGCGCGGTCCGGGAACAGCAAAAGGGCCCGGCGGGATGCCGGGCCCTTCGCTTGTAACGTTGAACGATCGGTCAGAACCGGTCGCTAAGCGTTACGTCAGACAACCTTGCCGGACCAGCTGTTCGCGGCGGCCTTGTAGACCGTGTTGGTCTCGCCGTCGAAGTACGGCGACGAGATGTAGTCCACGCGGCCGTTGCCGTCCTGGTCGTTGAAGGTGCTGGTGACACCGTTCACGTAGCCGAGACGCTTGTTGTTGCTGTAGTTGTACAGCCACGGGCCACCGTCGGCGCCCTCGGTCATGGCGCACTTGAGGGCGACGTGCTCCTCGATCTTCTTGGCAGCAGAACCGACCAGCTTCTTGGTGGTCTTGCCGTAGCACCACTTCGGAGTAATGCCGGTGTAGTTCTTGTTGCCGTCGGGGTGCGCAGCGGCCGGGTAGCCGAACACGCGCACGTCCTTGCCGGTCGGCTGGTTCCACGCGAAGCCCTGACCGCCGACGTTGTCACCGAGACGCCCGGCGTCGAGCGACTTGTGGTCGATGATGTAGAAGACGGTCTTGAAGTACTTCGTGTCGGTGCCGGGCTTGTACCACTGCTGCACGTAGAAGTGCGTGATGGTCCAGTTGCCACGGCGGTCCCGCTCGACCTTGGCCGGGTAGCGGCTCGGGCTGCGGCGCTGCTTGGCCTTGTAGGCGGCGGCCTCGTTGGCGGTCACGACCTCGGTGACGGGCTCACCGAACTTGCGACCGTTGCCCTTGCCGATGCCGGCGCGCTTGTACTGGGCCTCGGACACCTCGACCTTGCCGACCTCGGCGCCCGGGTAGTCGGGGCCGGTCGCCTCGGGGGCGGAGCCCCGCTTGACCCAGAAGGACTCGGTCGAGGTCGGGTCGAGCTTGCCCTTAAGGAACTCTTCCTTGCTGATCTCGACGTCCTTGGCGCCCTTCAGGCCCGTGTACTTGTCCCACTCGGCCTTGGAGACGTTGGTGCTCTTCTCGCTGCCGTCGACCTTGACGCCGTTGTAGACGGTGACGAACGCGTAGTCGCGGTCGTAGTCCTCGTAGACGTCGAAGTCGTAGTGGGTGAAGGCCGTCTTACCGACGTAGATGCCCCAAGGAGCCTTGCCCTGGTAGTAGCCGGGGACGAAGACCCACTTGTCCATCACGTCGCGGTTGGCGCCAGTGTCGTACACGCAGTGACCGGCCGTGGCGACCAGGTTGCGGTACTTCGACTGGATCGAAGTGGCGGAGCACCACTTCTTCTCGCCCTTGCTGTTGACGAAGAACACCTTACCGATGGTCTTCGGCATGTTGACGTTCTGCACCTTAGCGGCGGTCTTCTTCTCCTCGCCGATCGGCGCGGTCGAGCCCGGCTTGGTGTCCGTGGTGGCGCCGCCCTTGCTCTGCAGCTTGGCGACGTCCGTCTTGTCCCAGACGTTGGACTCGGTGGCGGCCTTGAGGGCAGCACCGTTGTTCTCGGCCCAGAACTGAGCGATGGCGTTCGCGTTCGCAGCAGAGGTCGCCAGGTTGTCCTTGGCAACGTCAGACGCGGCGGAGGCCGTACCGGCGAGGCCGGCGGCCAGCAGACCGGTGGCCAGAACGGCGCCACCGGCGGGGATGAGGATGCGCTTCAAGGGAACTGCTCCTTGCTCTGTCGTGGGTCGCAACTTGCGTCCCATGCGTCAGTAAAGGGATGGCAAGGACCATAGCGTGGTGATCTCCGCAGGTGAAACCCGCTTCGCAAGATCCGGCACCCACCCTTACCTCCGTTACCTTTCCGTTATCGGTCAGAGATCTTCGCGCGGCGTGACTAGTGGATCACGTTGTCGCAGGGTATGTGGGAGATGATGCTCTTGAGGTGGAAGTACGGTTAGTATGTCGATACGACGGGTTACCAGATGAATGTGACTTAGATCACAGGAACCAGATTGGAGCCTCCGCCCGTCTAACCTCCCCCTCGCCTCCCAGGTGATCTTCAGCTCCCGCCTCTTGACTCTTCAGGAACCCCGCTCGCACCGGGGGTTTCGTGCATGCGAGGCCCTCTGCGCCGCTGGAGAGCGAAGATCGCGAACGGGCCCTCAGGGCCGCTCTGGCCGTCCCTATGACCCCTGTGAAGGCTTGGAGCCGTGCGCGGGCCTCCGCGGGCTCCCAGGCGCGTGTGAGGCGCTTCCAGAGGGGTATGGCGGGGTTCGTTCCGGGGTGAACCGCCGCAAAACCGCGGCTTTATGGCCGATCCACCAGGGAAATCGGACTTGCGGGTGGAACTCTCGCAGAGGCTGAGCTTCAGTACTTAATAGCCTCAGAGACCACGTGTCCGGGCTGAACCGCCCCAAAAAACAAGGCGAGGGTCTCGGTGACCCGAGACCCTCGCCTTCCCCTGGTAGGGCTTACTTGTACAGCTCGCCGTTCCGGCCGACGATCTTGCCGGACCAGACGTTCTTGGCCGCGTTGTAGACCGCCGCCGTCTCGCCGTCGAAGTACGGCGAGGTGATGTAGTCGATCCGGTCGTTGCCGTCCTGGTCGGCGAACGTGCTGGTGACGCCGTTGACGTAACCGGTGCGCTTGCTGTTGCTGTAGTTCAGCAGCCACGGGCCGCCGTCGAAGCCGGGGGTCACCGCGCACTTCAGGCCCACGTGCTCCTCGATCTTGAGCCAGGAGGCGCCGACCCGCTTGCCGGTGGGCTTGCCGTAGCAGTGCTTCGGCGTCACGCCGCTGTACGGCTTGTCACCGTCGGGGTGCGGCGCGGCCGGGTAGCCGAACGCGCGCACCGGCTTGCCGGTGGGCTGGTTCCAGGCGAAGCCCTGGCCGCCGACGTTGTCGCCGAGCCGGCCCGCGTCCTTGACCAGCAGGAGGTGGTAGCGGCCGCCCCAGGCGCGCTTGGGGCCGGTGAAGCGCTGGTATTCGCGCCGGTTCACCGGCTTGACCCGCTGGAGCGTGATGCCGTTGTAGACGGTGACGAACGCGAAGTCGCGGTCGTAGTCCTCGTAGACGTCGAAGTCGTAGTGGGTGAAGGCCTGCTTGCCCACGTAGATGCCCCAGGGAGCCTTGCCCTGGTAGTAGCCCGGGACGAAGACCCACTTGTCCAGCGTGTCCCTGTTGCTGTCGGTGTCGTACACGCAGTGGCCGGCCGTGGCGACCAGGTTGCGGTAGTTCGACTGGATCGAGGTGGCCGAGCACCAGCGGTACTTGCCGTTCGCGTCGACGAAGAAGACCTTGCCGACGGTCTTGGGCAGGTTCACGTTCTGGCCGCCCGCCGCCTTCGTGCCACCGGTCGGCGCGGTCGTGCCAGGACGGCCGTCAGGGGTGTAGCCGCCCTTGGAGACGACCTTCCTGACCTCCTTCGAGTCCCACGTGTACTGGGTCGCGGAACGCAGCGCCGCACCGTTCGCGGCGAGCCAGAAGGAGGCGATGGAGACCGCGGCGGAAGAGTTGCGGGCCATCGGGTCGTGGGCGACGCGGCCGGCGGCCTGCGCGGTGACGGGCAGGCTGGAGGCGATCAGGCCGGTCGCCAGAAGGGCGCCGCCGGCGGGCAGGAGGATTCGCTTCAACGTAACTCCAGGTTGCGCTGGCAGGGAGGTGCCTCTTGCCCCTCCTGAACTCAGCAAACGGACAGCCCGGAACCTACAGCTTTGATCCTCTTCCTGGGAATTTGCTGGAGATCATCCCCGCACGTTCCAAGCGCGCCGTGATCGTCTCGTGACAGAGAAGGCGCTGGACACCTGAGTGGCTCGATCGGTTGCTATGATCTACGTCACATTTGCCGGGGTGGTCAGCCTGGCGGCGTGCCGGTAGACCTCTCCGGTGGTGGTGTCGAAGTAGGGCGACGACACCGCGTCATAGCCGCCCTTGGCGTCCCTGTTCCAGGTCAGGCTGTTGACGCCGTTGAGGCTGCCGAGCCGGCGCGTGTCGTCGTAACCGATCACCCAGGGCCCGCCGCTCGCGCCGGGGCTGAAGTCGCACGGCGCGAGCTCCACGCCCTTTTGCAGGTCGCGGCTCGGCGCGACGGTGAAGCGGGTGGTGCGCTCCGGGCACTTGCGCAGCGTCTTGCCGTTGAACGGGGCCGAGCCGTCGGGCTGCAGCCCCGCCGGGTAGCCGAACGCGGCCACCGAGTACGTGCCGGGCTTCTTGTTCAGCTCGATGCCGAGGCCGCCCACGTTGTCCTGGAGCCGGCCGACGTCCTGCATGACGTAGCCGCCGTTCTTGGCCGTCCAGGTGAAGCCCCGGTGCACGGTGACGAACGCGTAGTCGTAGTCGTAGTCGGCCTTGCCCGACCAGTCCTCGTGCAGGGCGATCGACGAGCCGACGTAGATGCCGTCGGGCGTCTCGCCGTTGGGGCCGGGGTTGGGGACGAAGATCCAGTAGTCGGCGGGCTTGGCGTGGCGGGAGTCGTACGCGCAGTGTCCCGCCGTGGCGACGACGCTGCGGTTCCTGGCCGCGACCGAGGCCGCCGAGCACCAGTACTCCTTGTCGCCGAACCGGAAGAAGACCTTGCCCATGGTCCGCGCGGCGCCGCCCTTGCGCGGCGGCACGGCGTTCACGCTCTGCGCTGCCGTCGAACGCCGGACCGCCGCCACGGGGGCGGCGGATGCGGTGGTGGTCGTGGAGACGTTCTCGGAGGTGCCCGGCGTGGCGGGGTTGAAGCTGTCGGCCTTCTTCAGCCGCTCGGGCTTCCAGTACTCGGCCACCCGCTTGACGTCCGCGGCGGTCTTGGCCAGCGGGGCGGCGTAGACCTTGCTCGTGGGGGCGGCCACCGCGGCCGTCCTGGCCTCCGCGTGCGCGGGCGTCGTGAGCGCAGGCAGCACAAGCAGCGCGCTGCCCAGGGCAGCGGCCGCGAGGTGCCTGGCTCGGGGGATCATGAATTGCCTTTCTCGGGTGGTAACGGTGGATTTTTCCAGAAGTACAGACTCTATTGCAGCTCGGATAGAGATTCGTTACCTGATCAAGAGTGCATCGTGAGCTATAAGGATGTCGTCAGTGATAGCGCGGCGATACGCGTAAATGATCATTATCTTGCGGCGTTCGCGCAGGTCAGGGGTGGTGTCAGCGTACCCGAATTTGCGCGTGACGCAGTACCGCGCGCGAGCCGCCCGCGGCGGCTTTCCGTGCACGGCGAGAGGCCCCGGAACCAGGGGAACCGGGGCCTGAGGCGCCGTTCGATCAGCGCGGCATGTTGCCCGTCCAGCGGTTGGCCGCCGCCTTGTAGACCTTGTAGGTGTCGCCGTTGAAGTACGGCGAGGAGATGTGGTCGTAGCGGTCGTTGCCGTCGGTGTCCCACGCGACGCTGTTGACGCCGACGAGGTAGCCGGTGCGCGCGGCGCTGTTGTAGTTGACCAGCAGCGGGCCGCCGCTCGCGCCCGCGGTGAAGGCGCACTTGACGCCGAAGTGCTCCTGGAGGTTGTACTTCTTGGACTCCGGCATCGGCTTGGTCTTGCCGTAGCACCACTTCATGGTCCGCCCGGTGTACGGCCTGTCGCCGTCGGGGTGCTGGCCCGCCGGGTAGCCGAACGAGAACACGGTCAGCTTGGTGCTCCTGTTCCACGTGAAGCCCTGGCCGCCGACGTTGTCGCCGAGCCTGCCGACGTTCTTGACCGTCCAGCGCCAGCGCTTGCCGGCCTTCTCCCAGTCGACCTTGATGCCGTTGTAGACGTTGACGAACGCGTAGTCGTAGTCGTAGTCCTCCTTCACCACGAAGTCGTCGTGGGCGTTGAAGGTCTTGGCGGCGTAGATGCCGTAGGGGGCCTTGCCGGTCCAGGCGGTGTCGCCGTCCCAGTACGACGGGATGAAGACCCAGTTGTCGTAGAAGGTGTTCTTCTTCGTGTCGTACACGCAGTGGGCCGAGGTCGCCACGAGGTTGCGGTACTTGCCCTGCACGGATGTGGCCGAGCAGTAGCGCCAGTTCTTGGGGTTACGGGGGTCGGCCTTCGGCAGCGTGAAGAACACCCGGCCCACGGTGTTGGGCAGGTTGACCTGCTTGCTCTTCGTGCTCTTGGCCTTCTCCGCGCCGATGGGCGGGACGGAGCCGGATGGGCCGTCGGGGGTCTCGCCGCCGGCGCGCTTGAGGCCCTTGGTGGTGAGGTCGAGGCCGTCGTTGTGGTCGGTGGCCCGCTTGACGCGGTCGGGGGTCCAGAACCGGACGGCCTGCTCCGCGGGGGTGGCCGCGTTCCTGGAGACGACGTCGGAACGCGCCGTGCTGCTGCTGGTGGTCGTGGCGGCGGCGGTGCTTGTCGCGGTACCGGCCGCGGCGCTGCTGACCGTCCCTGCCGTGAGCCCGATGGCCATCAGGCCGGCGAGGGGGATCGCGATGCGCCTTGCTCGGGAAGACATGGAGCTCCTCTCAGCTTTCGGCGGCCCAGAGCGGGGTGCTGCGCCCCGGTGGGCCAGGAAAACGCCCGAAACGCTAATGAATGGCTTGAGCGGGCTTCCAGAAAGCGACGAGAAAAAGCATGGGACGGTTCCGTTCTGTTATCTGAATAGCGAATATGCATGTATTCGTGATGGGCATCTCTGCTGGTCGAGGCCGTGTTTTGCTGTCACTGGCAACAGCGGTAACGGGCATTAGCGTGCGCCACTCGATATGCGGTGCTTATCAACAGAGCGATGTTCTGGTTAGCTGTGCTCATGGATTCACGCACCCCCTGTCTCATCGGCATCGCGCAGCGCACGATTCGCGAGCAACCCGGCCCTGAACCGCTCGATCTGTGGGAGTCGGTCGCGCGCGAGGCCGCCGAGGACGCGCGGCTGCCACCCGACCGGCTCGGCTCGATCCAGATCGTCTGGACCGACTCCTGGCAGTACGACTCGCCCGTCGGCCGCCTCGCCGAGCGTCTCGGGGCCCACCCGCGCCACCGCGCCTACTCGGCCGTCGGCGGCACCGCGCCCCAGCGGCTCATCGGGGAGGCGGCGGCCGGGATCGCGGCGGGCGAGTTCGACAGCGCGCTCGTCGCCGGGGCCGAGGCGCTGGCCACGCGGCGGGCGTACCGGAAGGCGGGGGAACACGCGCCGTGGAGCCACCCCGCCGACCCCAAGCCGCCGTACGGATGGGAGCGCCCGCCGCACCCGTCGGCGCTCGCGCACGGGCTGTTCATGCCCGTGCACACGTACCCGATCATGGAGACCGCCCGCAGGGCCCGGCTCGGCCTCACCATCGAAGAGGAGATGAGCGAGCGGGCCCGGATCATGGCGCCGATGACCGAGGTGGCCGCCGCCAACCCCTACGCCTGGCGCAGGACCGCGCGAACCGCCGACGAGCTCGCCGCCGACCGGCGGTTCGTCGGCTGGCCGTATACGCGCTCCACCGTGGCCGTGCTCGAAGTCGACCAGGCGGCGGCCGTCGTGCTGGCCGGTGCCGGGCTCGCCGACCGGCTGGGCGTGCCTGAGGAGCAGCGGATCTACCTGCGCGGGTGGGCGTACGCCGAGGACACCTGGGAGGTGGCCGCGCGGCCCGACCTCGCCTCGTCCACCGCCGCCGGGGCCGCCGCACGTGCCGCCTTCGAGCGTGCCGGGCTGGAGCTCGGCGACATGGACGCACTCGACGTCTACAGCTGCTTCGCCATCGCGCTGCGCCAGGCGTGCGACGCGTTCGGGCTCGACCCGTGCGATCCGCGCGGGCTCACCGTCACGGGCGGGCTGCCGTACGCGGGCGGGCCCGCCAGCGACTACGTGCTGCACGCGACCGCCACCATGGCCGGGCTGCTGCGCGCCAGGCCCGGGCACGGGATGGTGACCGGCGTCGGGATGCATCTGACCAAGCACACGTGCGCGGTGTGGTCCAGCGAGCCCGGCGGGCGGCTCGGCGACCCTTCGCCCGTGCACGTCGCGCGCGAGGTACCCGTGGTTTCTGCTTACTCGGGCTCCGGGGTGGTGGCCGGGTACACGGTGGCGCACGGGCGGGACGGCGTCGTGGAGAAGGGGTTCGCGGTGGTGGAGGTGCCCGGCGGGCGGGCGTACGCGGTGATCGAGGACGAGGCGCTGGCGACCGAGGCCGAGCAGCGTGAGCTGGTGGGCCAGGAGGTGCGGGTGAGCACGGACGGCAAGGTCAATGTGGCCAGGTGGTGAGGGAAAGCGGATGCGAAGCCGTGTTCGAGTGACTACTATCCGTGGTTGACATTTTTATGTCACGGGCTCACGCTGGAGTCATGCGGAGGACAACCGTGCGCATCGACGAGGCGCTCCTCAACGAGGCGAAGGCGTACGCGGCCAGAAACGGACGGAGTCTCACCTCAGTGATGGAGGACGCCTTGCGGCAACTGCTCAACCGCGCCACGGAGGCGGCCGAACGGCCCCGCGTGGAGCTCGTCACCAGCGACGCGCGGCTCAAGCCGGAGATCGACCTGACCCCTGAGCTCATCTACCACCTGATGGAGCAAGACGACATCGAGGGATACGGAAAGGCGGAGGCCGATGCAGCTCGCTGACGTCAACATCCTCGTCAACGCCTTCCGTACGGAGGCGCCGCACCACGTCGTCTGCCACAAGCTGATCGATGAACAGGTCAACGGCGAATCCGCCTACGCGGTCTCCGACTTTGTGATCAACGGGTTCATCCGCGTGCTCAGCAACGGAGCCATTCACCAGGATCCGCCGGACATGCGGAAGATCCTCACCTTCGCCGACCAGGTGCGAAATCAGCCTCATGCCATCGTCGTCACTCCAGGGAAGCGTCACTGGGAGATCTTCACCAGGCTCTGCAGGCAGACCGACGCCCGGAGAAAGCTCATTCCCGACGCCTATCTCGCCGCGCTGGCCATCGAGCACGGATGTGAGTTCGTGACCTGCGACAGGGATTTCGCCCGGTTCGAGGGGTTGCGCTGGCGGTCGCCGCTCAACTGAACTGAGCACAAGGGCGCACGCCAGCACTACTCGGCTAGGAACGTCGTGGCGGACCGGTTCGACGTCATCGAGTCAGACGAGCGTGGCCACCGCCGATGGGTCGAGTGGACGGTGGTGGTGGCGCTCGTGGCCATCTGCGCCGTCAGTGTGCTCACCAGCCGGGAGCCCGAGCCCGAGGCCGACGCCGAAGGGCCGACGCCCGCGCCCATCCGGTCGCTCACCAGGGTCGAGAGCGCGCCCAACATTCTCACCGCGCGGCCCGCCCGCAAGGGCGGCGACGAGCTGCTCGAGGTCGTCTTCCCCGACGGCACCCGCGCCGAGGTGCGCTACCCGGCCAAGCTGGGGCTCGCGGAGATGGGGTCGCGGCCGTTCTGGAGCGCGTGGGTGGACGGCCGCTTCCGGCAGTTCGTGGCCCCTTACGCCGGTGAGATCGAGATCACCCGGGGCGGCAAACCGATCAGGAACTTCACGCCCAACGTCACGCTCTGGCCGCGTCCTGCGGGCAGCGGGGCGCGCGGGCAGGTGCTGCTGTTCGCGTTCGGGCGGTGGCGGCTCGCCCTGCACGACGTCGGGCAGGGGCTGACGTTCGAGCAGCGGATGACGATGGCCCGCCAGGTGAAGGGGCGGGTGACCAAGGACGGCTACCTCGTGCTCTCGGCCGGCAAGGGAGTCCGGCTGGCAGCGCCGGGCACGGTCGTGCAGGGCCGTCCCGTGGGGCCGCAGCTCTGGTTCGGCGGCTTGGGGGAGCGGGTGGCGCTCGTTCCGACGCCTGACTGCGCCGACAGGGCGCGGATGCCGGCCGTGATCGACGGGCCCGGGCGGCGCGGCGAGATGGTGTGCCGGGGTGACGTCCTGGTCGCGGTCACCGGGCCACCCGAGTTCCGGCGCACGGTGCTCGACCAGCTCCGCGTCACGCTCACCTGAGCGCGTCCGTGGCCGGCGGCTGAGCGCGGGCGGCTGGTCGCGGGACGGCCCACCTGAGCGGCGGGCGCGCGGTCGCGCGTGCGCATGCTCACTTGAGCGTGGTCTGGTGGCCGCGCCGGTGCGGGGCTGGGGTGACGGGATGGGCTGAAGTAGGGTGCGGCCATGTTCGCCGTTACCGCCACACAGATCGATCCCGACAATCCGCTCACCGGGCTGACGCTGGGCGAGCATCCCGAGCCGAAGGTGCCGGACGGGTGGACGACGGTCACCGTACGCGCCGCCGCGCTCAACCACCACGACCTGTGGACGCTCAAGGGCGTCGGCATCACTCAGGACCGCCTGCCGATCGTGCTGGGCTGCGACGCCGCCGGCGTGGACGAGGACGGCAACGAGGTCATCGTGCACTCCGTGATCGGCTCGGGCCCCGACGAGACGCTCGACCCGAAGCGGTCGCTGCTGTCGGAGGTGCACGACGGCACGTTCGCGGACCGGGTGGCGGTGCCGCGCCGCAACCTGGTGCCCAAGCCCGCCGCGCTGAGCTTCGAGCACGCCGCCTGCCTGCCGACGGCGTGGCTGACCGCGTACCGGATGCTGTTCGACAAGGCCGGGCTGCAGCCCGGCTCGACCGTGCTCGTGCAGGGCGCGGGCGGCGGCGTGGCGACGGCGCTGATCGCGCTCGGCCGGGCGGCCGGATACCGCATCTGGGCCACCAGCCGCTCGGAGAGCAAGCGGCAGCGGGCCCTGGAGCTGGGCGCCGACCAGGTGTTCGAGCCGGGGGCGCGGCTGCCCGAGCGGGTGGACGCGGTGATGGAGACCGTCGGCCAGGCCACCTGGAGCCACTCGCTCAAGTCGCTCAAGCCGGGCGGGCGCATCGTGGTGTCCGGGGCGACCAGCGGCGCGGTGCCGCCGGCCGACCTGCAGCGGGTCTTCTTCCTGCAGCTGTCGGTGGTCGGCTCGACGATGGGCACGCTGGAGCAGCTGCGGCGGCTCGCGGTGTTCCTGGAGCAGACCGGGGTGCGGCCGGTGGTCGACCGGGTGATGCCGATGACGGAGGCGCGCGACGGCTTCGCAGCCCTGGCGTCGGGCGAGATCTTCGGAAAGATCGTCTTTACCCGGTGAATAAGTGACAAGTTACTTCTGCTGGCTTCTGGGCGATACAGAGGGGATGGACCCATCACCCAGGAGTGATCAGCATGGACGTTGTGCCGTTCGGCCCGGGCTCGATGCACTGGGACACCGCCGGCGAGTACCGCAACCTCCTCGTCGCCGGCAGCGCGCTGGTGCTTCAGATCATGCATCCGGCGGTGGGGGCGGCGGTCGCCGAGCACTCCACGTACCGGCAGGATCCCTGGGGGCGGCTGCAGCGCACGCTGATCTCCGTGCAGAAGTGGGTGTACGGCGGGGCCGAAGGGCCCGCAGAGGGGCGGCGGCTGCGGCGGTTACACGCGCCGATCGGCGGCGTGGACGCGCGCGGGCGGCGCTACCACGCCCTCAACGGTGAGGCGTGGGCGTGGGTGCATCTGACGCTGTTCGAGCGCTTCATCGCGCTCAACCGGTACTTCGGCACGCCGTACACCGAGGAGCAGCAGCGGCGCTTCTACGAGGAGTCGCGGCAGCTCGCGGCGATATGACTCGCGCGGGCCTGCGGGTGCCCGAACGTGAGGTGCCGCCCGACCTGCCGCCCCGGCGGTACCGCCTCCGCTACATGCCCTCGCCTACCACGCCCGCCGCGCCGAACGCCGCTCCTGCCGCGACGCCGCCTGACTCTCGCCTGCCGGTAGGCGGCCCCCACCTTGGGGCTGACGACGTGGGATCGCCGGGGCCCGGCTCGCACGCCTGCTCGAGCGCGCCCGGCTCGCACTCCATGCTGTCTCGCGCTCCATGCTGTGGGGTGGGCGTCATGCTGCGGGGTGGGCGTCTGGTCGCGCACCGCCCATAGCGGGGCGGCGGGGTGTTGCGCCGGGCGAGGGGTGAGGCTTCGGGCACTTGGCCGGAGGGCGGCTGGTGCGCGGGGCCGTAGGAGATCGAGCGGGATCGTGCTCAGCGGTGGTCGGGGCGTAGGTCGGTGGGCGTCTGGGCGGAACGCGCCTGTGGCCGTCGGACCGGTCAAAGGAAGGCGGTCGATTCGCGCCAGTGGCCGTCGGACCGTGTGCGGGAAGGCGGTCGATCCGCGCCGCCTGGCCTGCGTGTGGCTGCGGGCGGCGCAGGACGGCCGGGGCGCATGGCTGGTCAGCGGTGACCGGCGCACGGCTGGTCAGGGGTGACCGGCGCATGGCTGGTCAGGGGTGACCGGCGCATGGCTGGTCAGCGGTGACCGCTGCGCGCGCCTGGCCGAGGGCGGCCTGTTCGCGTGCCCGGCCCCGGCGAGCCGCAGAGGTTCAGGGCGTGCGACTCCCGGCAGGCCCCGGTGGTCGGGGCGCGGGTCTCGGGGCGGCTCCCGGTGGTCGGGGCGCGGGTCCCGGGGCGGCTCCCGGTGGTCGGGGCGCGGGTCCCGGGGCGGGCCCCGGTGGTCGGGGGCGTGGGTTTCGGGGCGGGCCCGGTGGTCAACGTTCGAGGATTTCTCTTACGTTGCGGGAGGCGGCGTCGAGGGCGGCGCGGAGGTCGGCGAGCTTCCGCGGGGTCAGCCGGGCCTGCGATGCCTCGCGGCGGGCCTGCCCGACGAAGTCGGCGAGGAGCTCGCCCAGCTCGGCGTCCAGGGCGGCGCGGTCGGCGGGGCCGTCGGACGGCGGGCCGCCGAGCGTGCTCCACGCCTCCTGCCAGATCCTGCGCCACTCTCTGCGCAGCCGCTCGCTCTCGTCCTGCCAGTGCGAGGCGTGCTCCATCCACTGGCGCTTCTGCTCGTCGCGCAGCCGCTTGAGCGCCTCCTTCTGCCGCTGTCGCTGCCGCCGGGCGTCCTCGGCGGTCCCGGTGCGTACGTCCCGCGCCATCCGGGTCAGCTCTTCGCGCAGCGACTTGACGGTGTCGCGGACGTCCTCCTTGACCTCGCGGGCGATGTCGCGGACGGAGGCGGAGATCTCCTGTTCGAGGTCGGCGAGTTCGTCGAGCCGGTCGTTGAGCTCGTCGCGTCCCTTGTCGGTGATGGAGAAGACCTTCTTGCCCGAGACCACCTCGTGGGTCACCAGGCCCTCTTCCTCCAGCCGGGCCAGGCGCGGGTAGATGGTGCCGGGAGAGGGCGAGTAGACGCCGAGGAAGCGGTCCTGGAGCAGCCGGATGACCTCGTAGCCATGGCGGGGGCTCTCGCTCAGCAGCTTCAGCAGGTACAGCCGGAGCCGGCCGTGACCGAAGACAGGGCTCATTACCTCTCTCCCTTGAGCAGCGCGACCTCGCCGTTGACCGTGATGGCCGACAGGGAGGCCATGCCGCCGCCGAGTCGTCCCGACATCGACTTGCTGCCGGGAGCGCTCTTGGTGGACAGTTCCTCGAACGTACTGACGAGCCGCCCGGAGGTGGACTTGACGCTGACGTCCGCCTCCACGTTCTTGGGCAGCCTGACCAGGATGTCGCCGGAGACGCTGTTGAGCGTCACATGCCCGGTGGGGCGGAGCATGAGGTCGGCGGTGATGCGGCCGGAGACGGTGCTGGCCTTCAGCCGCCGCGGCGTGCCCTTGGCCACGGTGAGGTCGCCTGAGACGCTGATGAACGACAGATCGCCCTCCATGGCCCGGCTCTCGACCGCGCCGGAGACGGTGTTGGCCAGCACCTCCCCGCTGACGCCGTCGAGCACGATGTCGCCGGAGACGCTCTTGACGTTCGTGACCCGCTCGAACCCGGCGACCACGGCCGGGGCCGTCACCACGCCCGCCTTGACCCGGCAGGTCCTGGGGACGGCGATGGACAGCACGGTTCTGCGTTTGTCGCGGCGCAGCCAGCCGAGCAGGCCGTCCCAGGTGAGGTCGCGGTAGGCGACGGTGAGCGTGCGGGTCTCCTCTTCGTAGGTGACGAGCAGCGGGGAGGCCGAGTCGATCTCGGCGACCTCCAGGGTGGACGAGCCGTCGCTGGCCAGGACGTCGAGCCGGCCGGCGACGATGCGTACATCGAGGTCGTCGACCTGGTCGAACGTGAGCCGGTCCGGCGCGTCGATCGTCCACTGCGGCATGCTTCCCACCCCTTCTCCACGGACATCGTCTCTACGCAAAACACGATATGTCGCGTTCGAGTCGAACTCAAGATGTATCGCGTCCTGTTTTCGAGACTACCGCCGTGGCCCCGGGCGTGCGGTCACTCGTCCTCGTCGTCGTCCAGCCGCGCCAGCCACGTGGCCAGCCGCTCGATCGGCGTTTCGAACTCGGGGTTGAGGTCGACGAACTCGCGCAGCCGCTCGCCCAGCCACAGCAGGCTGACCTCTTCCTCGCCGCGCCGCTCGACCAGCTCTTCGATCCCCCGATCGGTGAAGTACATCGTCCTCCCTCGAACCTTCCTGGGGGCGCGCCCCAGCGCCCCGCCCCGACTTTAGCCTGCCGTGACAGCAGTGAGCCCCCGGCCACCGAAGGCAGGGGGCTCACCGGAGGTCACGCGAGCCGGTGATCACGAGCCGGTGATCACGAGCCGGCGTTCGCGAGTCGATGATCAAACGCGGGTGATCACGCGAGCTCGCACGAGATCAGCCGAAGATCTGGCGCAGGATCTCCTCGGACTCACGGTCGTGCTGGTTGTGCGAACCGGTCGCCGGCGAGCTGTTGGGCGTACGCGACACCCGCCGGATCGGCCGGCCGCCCAGCGTCTGCGGGTCCTCGGCCAGCTTGAGCGTGAGGTACGGCCACGGGCCCATGTTGACCGGCTCGTCCTGAGCCCAGACCAGCTCGGCCTGCGCGCCGTAGCGGCCCAGCTCGGCGGCCAGCTCCTCCGCCGGGAACGGGTAGAGCCGCTCCAGCCGGACCAGCGCCACGTCGTCGCGCCCGAGCTTCTCGCGCTGCGCCAGCATCTCGTAGTAGATCTTGCCGGAGCTGAGCACCACCTTGGTCACCTTCGCCGGGTCCACGGTGGTGTCACCGAGGACCGGCTGGAAGGTGCCCGAGGTGAAGTCGGACGCCTTGGACGTGGCCGCCTTGTGGCGCAGCAGCCACTTCGGCGTGAAGACCACCAGCGGCTTACGCCGGCCCGACTGCACCTGCCAGCGCAGCAGGTGGAAGTAGTTGGCCGGCGTGGTGGGCTGGGCGACGGTCATGTTGTCGAGCGCGCAGACCTGGAGGAAGCGCTCGATGCGGGCCGAGGAGTGGTCGGGACCCTGACCCTCGTAGCCGTGCGGCAGCAGCAGCACGACCGAGGACTTCTGGCCCCACTTCTGCTCGCCCGAGGCGATGAACTCGTCGATGATCGTCTGGGCGCCGTTGACGAAGTCGCCGAACTGCGCCTCCCAGCAGACCAGGGCGTCGGGCCGGACCACGCTGTAGCCGTACTCGAAGCCGAGCGCCGCGAACTCGCTGAGCAGCGAGTCGTAGACGTAGAACTTCGTGGTGCCCTCGTTGAACGCCTTGAGCGGGGTGTGCTCGGCCCCGGTCATGCGGTCGACGAGGACGGCGTGGCGCTGGGTGAACGTACCGCGCCGGGAGTCCTGGCCGACCAGGCGCACCGGGTGGCCGTCGATGAGCAGCGAGCCGAAGGCCAGCGTCTCGCCCATCGCCCAGTCGATCGCGTCCTGCTCCACCATCTGGCCGCGGCGCTGCAGCACCGGCGCGAGACGCGGGTGCGGCGTGAAGCCCTCGGGGAGGTTGAGCTGGGTGTCGACGATGCGCTTGAGCGTCTCGTCGGTGATCGCGGTGTGGGTGTCGGCGTGGGACCACTTGACGACCTCGGCCGGCGGCACCCGCATGGCGGCCGCCTCCTGAGGCTTCTTCGCCGCCTCGCGGACCTCGGTGAACGCCTGCTCCAGCTTGGCCTGGTAGTCGCGCAGCGCCTGCTCGGCCTCTTCGACCGTGATGTCGCCGCGGCCGATCAGGGCCTCGGTGTAGAGCTTGCGGGTCGAGCGCTTGGCGTCGATGAGGTCGTACATCAGCGGCTGGGTGAAGGCGGGGTTGTCGCCCTCGTTGTGGCCGCGGCGGCGGTAGCAGATGAGGTCGATGACGACGTCCTTGCGGAACGCCTGCCGGTATTCGTAGGCCAGCCGGCCCACGCGCACCACGGCCTCGGGGTCGTCGCCGTTGACGTGGAAGATCGGCGCCTGGATCATCCGCGCGACGTCGGTGGCGTAGACCGACGAACGGGACGAGGCGGGCGAGGTGGTG
Source organism: Nonomuraea fastidiosa (assembly GCF_042751225.1). Lineage (NCBI taxonomy): Bacteria > Bacillati > Actinomycetota > Actinomycetes > Streptosporangiales > Streptosporangiaceae > Nonomuraea > Nonomuraea fastidiosa. The sequence continues at coordinate 1,777,440 of NZ_CP170570.1, read as the reverse complement.
AAGCCGACCTGGTTGTTGACCACGACGTGGACGGTGCCGCCGGTGCGGTAGCCGCGCAGCTGCGACAGGTTGAGCGTCTCGGCCACGACGCCCTGGCCGGCGAAGGCCGCGTCGCCGTGGACGAGGACGGGAAGGACGGTGAAGCCCTCCTCGCCGCGCTCGAGGAGGTCCTGCTTGGCGCGGACGACGCCCTCGAGCACCGGGTCGACCGCCTCCAGGTGGGAGGGGTTGGCGACCACGGACGCGGTGATGGTCTTGCCGCTCGGCGCGGTGAACGTGCCGGTGGCGCCCAGGTGGTACTTCACGTCGCCGGAGCCGTGGGCGGTGCGCGGGTCGATGTTGCCCTCGAACTCGCCGAAGATCTGCGCGTAGGACTTGCCCACGATGTTGGCGAGCACGTTGAGGCGGCCGCGGTGGGCCATGCCGATGACGACCTCGTCGAGGTCTTCGTCGGCGGCCTTGCTGATCACCGAGTCGAGCAGCGGGATGAGGGACTCGCCGCCCTCCAGCGAGAAGCGCTTCTGGCCGACGAACTTCGTCTGCAGGAAGGTCTCGAACGCCTCGGCGGTGTTGAGCCGCGACAGGATGTTGAGCTGCTCGTCACGCGCGGGCGACTTGTGCGGCTTCTCCACCCGCTCCTGGATCCAGGCCCGCTCCTCGGGGTTCTGGATGTGCATGTACTCGATGCCGACCGTACGGCAGTAGGAGTCGCGCAGCACGCCCAGGATGTCGCGCAGCTTCATCAGCGGACGGCCGCCGAAACCGCCCGTGGCGAACTCGCGCTCCAGGTCCCACAGCGTCAGGCCGTGGCTCTGGATGTCGAGGTCGGGGTGCTTGCGCTGCTTGTACTCCAGCGGGTCGGTCTCGGCCATCAGGTGGCCGCGCACGCGGTAGGCGTGGATCAGCTCCAGCACGCGAGCGGACTTGGCCACGTCGTCGTCGTGGGAGGCCGAGATGTCCTGGACCCAGCGGACCGGCTCGTACGGGATCCGCAGCGCCTCGAAGATCTCGTCGTAGAAGCCGTCCTCGCCGAGCAGCAGCCGGTGGATCTGGCGCAGGAAGTCGCCCGACTGGGCGCCCTGGATGATCCGGTGGTCGTAGGTGCTGGTCAGCGTCATGACCTTGGAGACGGCCAGGCGCGACAGCGTGTCGGGCGATGCGCCCTGGTATTCGGCCGGGTATTCCATGGCGCCGACGCCGATGATGGTGCCCTGGCCGGGCATCAGGCGGGGGACGGAGTGGACGGTGCCGATGGTGCCGGGGTTGGTCAGCGAGATGGTGGTGCCGGTGAAGTCGTCGACCCCGAGCTTGCCCGCCCGGGCCTTGCGCACGATCTCCTCGTAGGCCATCCAGAACTGCCGGAAGTCCATCTGCTCGGCGGCCTTGATGGAGGGCACGAGGAGCTGGCGCTCGCCGTTGCTCTTCTGGACGTCGATCGCCAGGCCGAACCCGACGTGCTCGGGCTTGACCAGGGTGGGCTTGCCGTCGATCTCCGCGTAGGAGTAGTTCATCTCCGGCATGGTCTTCAGCGCCTTGACGATCGCGAACCCGATCAGGTGCGTGAAGGAGACCTTGCCTCCGCGACCCCGCTTGAGGTGATTGTTGATCACAATGCGGTTGTCGATGAGCAGCTTGGCCGGGATGGCGCGGACGCTGGTCGCGGTCGGCACCGACAGCGACGCGTCCATGTTGGCGGCCGTGCGTGCCGCCGCGCCGCGCAGCCTGACCTCTTCGGCGCCCTGGGGCACCGGGGTGGCCGGCTGCTTCGGCTTTTCGGCCGGTGGCGCCTTCGGCGCCTGGGGAGGCGCGGGCGCGGTCACACTGCCGTTCGCCGCCTCCCTGGCCGGGGATCGGCCCGGTCCATAGTCAGGGTTGTAGTCAGCGAAGAAGTTCCACCAGGCCTTGTCGACAGACTCAGGATCTTGGAGGTACTTCTGATACAGCTCGTCGACAAGCCATTCGTTCTGACCAAAGCTTGCCAGCGGGTTTGTCCGCGACGACTCAGACGACACGGCGGAAATCGCCCTCTTCCGCAGATCGGCGTTGATGTTAGAGAACCTGTCCAAGGCTACTCGCCCAGACCGGTAGCGCGCGCCCAAGAGGGCGTGCCGCCTCGAACGATCGTCTCAGGACCGTGCAAAGACGTCACGCCCCCCTCGTCAATCCGGGTGGTGCAGCCTTTATTACTCTTTGGTATCAACACCGTGGGCGGAGGTTTATTTCCCGGATGTCAGTACTCTGCGCGCGATGCTGACGTCCGGCGACAGCTCCCTGAGGAGTGCGGCCAGCTCATCGCCTGCCTGCTCCAGCTCCTCCAGCGACATCGGCTCGAGGCGTTCGAGCAGGAAGATCGCGTTGGTGGTCTCCTCGGTGAGCCGGGTGCGCACGACCTGGCGCCAGTTCCAGCGGCGGCAGGTGACGCCGATGTCGTCGCGCCAGATGACCTCACCGGGCTCGGGCTGCCCGAGCGCCTCCTCCGACGGCTCGTCGCCGGTGGCGCGCACCAGCCGGGCGGGGCCTGAGTAGCGGTCGAGGTCCTCGCCGCCGATGGGCAGCGCGTGCTTGACGCTCACCGAGTTGTACGCGTCGACCGCCAGGTTGATCTCCGGCAGCGGCATGCGCCGGGTGAGCGCGTCGACCGAGGGCCTGGTGCGCGACGGCTTGGCGCCGAACGCGCGGTAGGCGTCCTTCCAGGCGTCGATCTTGGCCGTCTGGACCTCCACCTCGGCCGCCTCTTTCAGCCAGCCGCGCGACCTGTCGTCCGTGGGCCCGTTGCGCAGGCCGTGTGCGGTCATGGCGAGCACCGCGAAGTCGGGGCGGAGTGCGAAGACGGAGTCGTCAACCCAGATGTCGTCGAGCATCCCCACAGTCTAGGAGCGCGCAAAACCGCAAAAGTACCTTTGCAAAATTGCTTTTGCGGGTTATCGTCGGCGGCATGGAGGACCGCTACAAGATCAGTGATCCGCAGGCGCTCAAGGTGGTCGCACACCCGCTGCGCGGCCGGCTGCTCGGCCTGCTGCGCACCGAAGGGCCCGCCACGGCCAGCGAACTGGGCCGCAAGACGGGGGAGAGCTCGGGCTCGACCAGCTATCACCTGCGCGAGCTGTTCAAGTACGGCTTCATCGAGGAGGACCCGGGCGGCCGTGACGGCCGCGAGCGCCGCTGGCGCGCCCGCCACCGCTACACCTCGTGGAACAGCCGTGAGATGGTCGGCGTGCCGGGCGGGCGCGAGGCGGTCGAGGTCATCAGGACCCGGCAGGCCGAGGTGCTGGCGGAGCGGATCCTGGGGTTCGACGAGGACGACTGGCCGCCGGAGTGGGTCGAGGCGGCGGGCGTGGACGACCACTTCGCCGAGCTGCCGCCGCAGGCGCTCGCCGAGTTCATGAGGCGGGCCGAGGAGCTGCTCGGCGAGCTCACCGCCCGGTACGCGGGCGCGCAGGACAGCCGCCCCGTCCACCTGTTCGTGGGCGGCTTCCCGCAAAAGCGGGAGGAACGGACGTGACCGCGCGCTCGGCTCTGCGGCGTTACATGCTCGTCAGCTTCCTGACCTGGCTGCCCACCGGGCTCCAGATGACCGTCATGGTGCTGCTGATGAGCGAGCGCGGGCTCGGCCTGGCGGAGATCGGGCTGGCTACGATGGTGTTCTCGGTCGTCACCGTGAGCCTGGAGCTGCCCACCGGCGGGCTGTCCGACGTCGTGGGGCGGCGCGTGGTGCTGGCCGCATCGGCCGCGTTCACCGTGGCGGCGCTCGTGCTGATGAGCGTCTCCACGACGTTCTGGATGTTCCTGGCCAGCGGCGTGCTCAAGGGCGTGGCGCGGGCGCTGTCGAGCGGCCCGGCCACCTCCTGGTACGTCGACACGCTGCACGCCGTCGAGGGCCGGGAAGCCGACCTCGCGCCCGGCCTGGCCAAGGGCGCGATGATGGAGTCCGTCGCCCTGTGCACGGGCGTGCTGGGCGGCGGCTGCCTGCCGCTGCTGGTGCCGTCGTCGCTGATGTTCCCGCTGGCCGCGCCGCCGCTTGCGGGGGTGGTGGCCGCCGCGGCGCTGCTGGTCGTGGTGCTGTTCGCGCTGCCCGAGCCGGCCCGCGCGCGCAGGTCGCTCGGCGGCGTGCTGCGCGAGGTGCCCGCCACGGTCGTGGGCGGCGTCCGGCTGGCGGCGGGAGCGCCGGTGCTGCGCCGCATGATGGGCGCCGCCGCCGTCTCCGGCCTCATGCTGGTGAGCGTCGAGCTGCTCACGCCGGGCCGGCTGGCCGAGCTGGCGGGCACGGCCGAGCGGGGCAGCCTGTTCTACGCGGTGGTCGCGGCGCTCGGGTTCGCCGGCAGCGCGGCGGGCAGCGCGCTCGCGCCCCGTACGGCCGCGCTGGCGGGCGGCTCGGCGCGGGGAGCGATGGCAGGGACGCTGCTGAGCGCGCTCGCCGTCGCGGCGCTCGCCGCCACGTCGTCGCTCGACGGACTCGCGGGTACGGCGAGCGCCGGTGTGGCCTACGTCGTGCTGTTCGTCGGCGCCGCGATCACCTCGGTGCTCTGCCTGGAGCTGACGCACAACGCGGTGACCGCGGCCGAGCGCACCACCGTGACCTCGACCGGCTCGCTGGCGTTACAGGGCGGCAGCGCGGTGGGGAACCTGGCGCTCGGCGCGCTGGCCGCCCAGGCGGGCCTGGCGTGGGCGTGGACGGTCGTGGTCGTGGTGCTGCTGGCCTCGGTCCTGTTCTTCGTACGGCTGCCGGTGGCTCAAGGCTCCAGTCCGGCTCAGGCCCCGCGGGCGCGATCCGGCTCGGGTTGATGCCGATCCGCGGCCTGCTCGGTCGTCGTCCGGGCGGGCTGTCGTCGTCCGGGCGGGCTGAATGCCCCCACGCCGGGGGATCCGGCAAGGCGGCCCCCGACCCTGTCCGAATGGTGCCGGTCGTTCCGGGTTTGCGGCTTTGTTGCTCCACGTTGGTTCACGGATCGGGAAAGAATTCTTGCGACACGCCGATCACTTGAATGCATCGGTCCTGGTAGATGCGCGATGATCCTCGGCATGCCAGGAATACCAGGGAGAGTGCAGCGGCCTAAGGGGACCGGTGGGGGCAATGTGCCTTTGCAGACCCGTGTGCCGGAAGTGCTCAAGAAGCGATTCGACCTGGCCGCCAAGCGGCGCGGGATCTCGTTGTCGCTCTACATGGAGTGGTTGATCGATCTGGACCCGGAGGCGCCCACGCCTGCCGAGGTTCTGGCCGAGGAGGGCGGCGACAGGCTTCTGACCGCATAAAGAGGCAGGCCCCGGCAGGCGGGCGGGACGCGCCAGAGGGGGCGGCCTTACCGCCCGCCCTCCTGGCAGAGAGGAGGGCCTCAGGGGCGGGCGTCCCGGGCGGCCTGCGCGCCGGCCGCCGGGCCGGCCTGCCTGGGCGTGGGCGGGTCGTGACCGCCCAGGCCGGCCCGGGCAGGGCGTGGGTGAGGCGTGGTCGCGGTGCTGACGGCCCCGGGCAGGGTGTGGGCGGGTCGTGGTCGCGGTGCCGGCGGCCCCGGGCCGCCGGTGGCCGGAGCTAGAGGCTCCAGTCCAGCTCAGGCCCCACGGGCACGATCCGGCTCGGATTGATGTTGGTCTGCGTCATGTAGTAGTGGCGCTTGATCTGGTCGAAGTCGGTGGTCTCGCGGAAGGCCGGGATGGCGTAGAGGCGGCGCGCGTACGCCCACAGCGCCGGATAGTCCACCAGCCGCCGGACCGAGCACTTGAAGTGCGAGTAGTAAACGGTGTCGAAGCGGGCCAGCGTGGTGTAGAGGCGGATGTCGCTGTCGGTGAGCGTGTCGAAGAGGAACTCCGACTCCGCCAGGCGCACCTCGAGGAAGTCGAGGGTGGTGAACACGCGGGCCACCGCCTCCTCGTACGCCTGCTGGCTCCGCGAGAAGCCCGCCTCGTAGACCGCGTTGTTGAGCCCGTGGTAGAGGCGGTCGTTCATGATGTCGATGTCGGGACGCAGGCGCTCAGGATAGAGGTTGGGCGAGGTGCCCCAGGACATCTCCAGATCGAGGGTGATCTGGGGGAAGTCGTTGGTGACGATGCGCTTTTCCTTGATGTCCCAGATGCAGGGGACGGTGTAGCGGCCGGTGTAGCCGGGGTCGGTGGCGTGGTAGAGCTCCGACAGGTATTCGGGGTCGCCGCCGGGGACGCGCCAGCCCTTCTCGTCGCGGATGGGGTCGGTGATGGCGACCTCGAGCAGCTCCTCCAGGCCGAGGAGCTTGCGGACGATCAGTACGCGCTGGGCCCACGGGCAGGCGTAGGAGGCGTAGAGGCGGTAACGGCCGGGCTCGGGCGGGCCGAGCCGTTCCGTGAAACGGTTCGGCTGGCGGACGAAGCGGCCATCATCGGAGATCTCGCGGCTCGGCTTCATGACCCCTAGTAGAACACGATTCTGTGACAGAACTATATTCGGGCGTGTGGCGAAATTTGTGGTGACCCCCGCGAACGCGGCACAGCGGGAGGCATGGGCAGGCGGGAGCGTTCCCGGCGTCGAGCGCGTACGCCCCGGCCTGTGGTCCATCCCGGTGCCGATCCCCATCAACCCCCTCCGGTACGTGCTGGTCTACGCGCTCGAACTCCCCGACGGCGTCGCGATCATCGACGCCGGATGGAACACCGACGAGGCGTACGACGCGCTCGTGGCCGGCCTGGGGGTGGCCGGGTACGCGATCACCGACGTCAAGGGGGTGCTCGTCACCCACATCCACCCCGACCACTACGGCCTGGCCGGGCGGGTCCGCGAGGTGTCGGGCGCCTGGATCGCGCTGCACCCCGCCGACGCCCGCCTGATCCGCGAGCGCTACGACGACGACGTGATCGACGCCCTGGTGCGGCGGGAGCGGGCGCTGCTGCGCCGCTGCGGCGTGCCCGAGCTGACGCTGGACGAGCTGGCCGGCGCGTCCATGATGATCAGGCACGTGGTCACCATGGCCAAGCCGGACCGCCTGGTCGAGGACGGCGACGACCTGGGCCTGCCCGGCTGGGACCTGCGCGCCGTCTGGACCCCCGGTCACTCGCCCGGCCACCTGTGCTTCGTCTCGCCCGAGCGGCGGGTGCTGTTCTCCGGCGACCACGTGCTCGCGAAGATCACGCCGATCGTGGCCGTGCACCCGCAGTCGGGGCCGAACCCGCTCGCCGACTACCTCGACGCGCTGGCCGCCGTGCGCAAGCTGGAGGTGGACGAGGTGCTGCCCGCCCACGAGTACCGCTTCCTGGAGCTGGCCGAGCGGGTGGACGCCGTGATGGCGCACCACGACGCGCGCCTCGCCGAGATCGAACGGGTGCTCGCCGAGGGCGGCGCGGCGGCCTGCTGGGACGTCGCCACCAGGCTCACCTGGTCGCGGCCGTGGGAGACGATCCCGCCGTTCATGCGGCGCTCGGCCAACAACGAGACGCTGGCGCACCTGGCCTGGCTTGAGGCCAAGGGCAGGGTGGTGCGCGAGCCGGGCGAGCCGGACCTGTGGCACGCGCCTTAAGGCGATCGCGAGCGGGGCGAGCCGGATCTGTGGCGCGCGCCCTGAGCCGGTTATCGTAGGCGTACTAGAACGATGTTCTCCTGCCTGGGAGGTTCGATGCTTCGGTTCGACGACAGGGTCGCGATCATCACGGGGGCCGGGCACGGCCTCGGCAGGTCGCACGCGCTGCTGCTGGCGGAGCGCGGGGCCAAGGTCGTGGTCAACGACCTCGGCGGCGCGCTCGACGGCACCGGCGCCTCGGAAGGGCCCGCCGCCGAGGTCGTCGACCTCATCACGAAGAACGGCGGCCAGGCCGTCGCGAGCACCGACAACGTCGCCACCCCCGAGGGCGCGCGGGCCATCGTGCAGACCGCCGTCGACGCCTTCGGCAAGGTGGACATCGTCGTCAACAACGCGGGCATCCTGCGCGACAAGTCGTTCGGCAAGATGACCGTCGAGGACTTCGACGCGGTGCTGGCCGTCCACGTACGCGGCTCGTACCTGGTCAGCCAGGCCGCGTACCCGCTGATGAAGGCCGCGGGCTACGGCCGCGTCGTCAACACCTCCAGCCCGGCGGGCCTGTTCGGCAACTTCGGCCAGGCCAACTACTCCACCGCCAAGATGGGCCTGGTCGGCCTGACCAAGACGATCGCCATCGAGGGCGCGCGCAACGGCATCAAGGCCAACGCCATCGCGCCGATCGCCTGGACCCGCATGACCGAGGCGCTGCTGCCGGCCGAGTTCGAGGCCAAGTTCACCCCCGAGCGGGTCAGCGCGCTGGTCGCCTACCTCGTGCACGAGTCGTGCGAGACGAGCGGCGAGGTGTTCAGCGTCGGCGCCGGCCGGGTGGCACGGGTGTTCGTGGCCGAGGGGCCGGGCTGGAAGACCGACGACATCACGCCCGAGGCGATCGCGAGCAACTGGGAGTCGGTGATGGCCGAGCAGCCGTACGTGCTGACCGCCGGAGACTCCATGAAGGCCATGCTCTAGCACCGTACGTTCCTCGGGGGCCCCGTCGCCGCACGCCGGCGACGGGGCCTTCGTGTCGGTCCGCTTCCCGAGTGCGCGTAGGCCCGGAGCCGCGCCGTCGCCGCACGTCGGCGAGGGGGGCTTTTGTGTCAGAACGGTGGATTTTTGAGAACAAACAGGTCTTTGTTCGATCTTCGGCGGAAGTAAGGCGAGTTTGGTCGATACAGGCTCTTGATTTGCCGCATCAGCGATCTTATTGTCGCGGCATGACCCCCCAGCCGGGTTCCGCCGGCGACGTGCTGACGCTGATCAGCGCGGGCTCGGCGACCACCCGTTCCGACCTGGCGAGGCTCACCGGCCTGGCCAGATCCACGATCTCCCAGCGCGTGGACGCCCTCATCGAGCGCGGCCTCATCGAGGAGACCGAGAGCGGCGAGTCCACCGGCGGCCGGCCGCCGCGCCAGCTCCGCCTGCACACCGAGGACCACGCCTTCGCGGGCGTGGACCTGGGCGCCACCCACTGCCGGGTCGCGCTCATGGACATCTCCGGCAACGTGCTGGCCGAGTGCGAGGACCCCCTGCTCATCGCCGACGGCCCGGAGAGCGTGCTGGCCCACGTGAACCAGCGCATCGACCACCTGCTCGCCCAGGCGGGCCGCCCCCACAGCGCGCTGCGCACGATCGGGATCGGAGTGCCCGGACCGGTCGAGTTCGCCACCGGACGGCCCAACAACCCGCCGATCATGCCGGGCTGGAACGATTACCCCATCCCCGAGTACTTCGAAGGCGTCGACGTCCTGGTGGACAACGACGTCAACGTGATGGCGCTGGGCGAGCACCGCAACGCCTTCACCGACATCAAGCACCTGCTGTTCGTCAAGGTCGGCACCGGCATCGGCTGCGGCATCATGGCCGACGGCAAGCTGCACCGGGGCGCCCAGGGCTCCGCGGGCGACATCGGTCACATCCGGGTCAGCGGCCACGACGACGCCGGCTGCCGGTGCGGCAACAGCGCCTGCCTGGAGGCCGTGGCCGGCGGCGCCGCCATCGCGCGCCGGCTGAGCGAGCTGGGCCTGCCCGCCGAGTCGGGCGCCGACGTCGTGGCGCTCGTGCAGTCGGGCAACACCCAGGCGCTGCGCCTGGTCAGGGAGGCGGGCCGGCTCATCGGCGAGGTGCTCGCCAGCCTGGTCAACTTCTTCAACCCCGAGGTCATCGTCATCGGCGGCGCGCTGTCGCGGGTGCACGAGCACCTCGTCGCCGGCATCAGGGAGACCGTCTACCGCAGGTCGCTGCCCCTGGCCACCCATCACCTGTCCATCACGCCGAGCCGTACGGGGATCAACGCCGCCGCCCTGGGCGCCGGGATCCTCGCGATCGAGCACTACCTGTCACCGGAAAACATCAACCGCATCGTCAACGCCTGAAAGGGACTCCCGATGCTGGTCATGAAGGGCATCGTCAAGCAGTTCCCCGGCGTGCGCGCGCTGGACGGAGTCGATCTGGACGTACGGGCGGGCGAAGTGCACTGCCTGCTCGGCCAGAACGGCGCCGGCAAATCCACCCTGATCAAGGTGCTGGCAGGGGTGCACCAGCCGGACGAGGGCACGATCACCTTCAACGGGACCGAGGCCCGCCCGAGCAGCCCCATCGACGCCATCAGGCTCGGCATCGCCACCATCTACCAGGAGCTCGACCTGGTCGACGGGCTCACCGTGGCGGAGAACATCTTCCTCGGTCACGAGCACGCCCGCTTCGGCTTCGTCAACAGGGCGGCCGGCTGCTGCGCCGCCGCCGCCGTGCTGGAACGCCTCGGCCACCCGGAGATCCGGCCGTCGGCGGAGGTCGGGCGGCTGTCACCGGCCGCCAAGCAGGTGGTCTCCATGGCCCGCGCGCTCTCCCACGACGCCCGCCTCATCATCATGGACGAGCCGTCGGCCGCGCTCGCCCACGACGAGGTGGAGAACCTCTTCCGCATCATCCGCGAGCTGACCGCCCAGGGCGTCTCCGTGGTCTACATCTCCCACCGCCTGGAGGAGATCCGCGAGATCGGCGACCGGGTGACCGTGCTGAAGGACGGCCGCACGGTCGCGGTCGGCCTGTCCGCCCGCGACACGCCCACCTCCGAGATCGTGTCGCTCATGACCGGCCGCAACGTCGAGTACGTCTTCCCGCCCAGGGCCGAGCGCCCTCCGGGTGAGGAGGTGCTGCGGGTGGAGAACCTGAGCTCGCCCGGCGTCTTCTCCGGGGTGTCGTTCTCGGTGCGGGCCGGGGAGATCGTGGGGCTGGCCGGGCTCGTCGGCTCCGGCCGTTCGGAGATCCTCGAAGCCGTGTACGGCGCCCGCCCCGCCACCGGCCGCGTCCTGCTCGACGGCCGCCCGATGCGGCGCAGCGTCGTCGGCACCGTACGCGGGGGCATGGGCCTCGCCCCCGAAGAGCGCAAGGCTCAGGCGCTGCTCCTCGACCAGAGCGTCACCGCGAACATCACGCTGGGCACGCTGCCGGGCTTCGCCAGATTCGGCTGGCTCGACCGCAAGCGGGAGCGCGCCGAGGCCCGCCGCCTGGCGGAGATGCTCGACATCCGCCCGCCCGACCCCGAACGCCCGATCAGGACCCTGTCGGGCGGCAACCAGCAGAAGGCCGTGCTGGCCCGCTGGCTGCTCGGCGGCCGCAAGCTGCTCCTGCTCGACGAGCCGACCAGGGGCGTGGACGTGGGCGCGCGGGCCGAGCTGTACGCGGTCATCCGCGACCTGGCCGAGCAGGGCATCGGCGTCCTGCTGGTCTCCAGCGAGGTGCCCGAGGTGCTCGGCCTGGCCGACCGGGTGCTGGTGCTGCGCGAGGGCCGGGTCATCCACGAGGGCGAGGCGGCCGAGCTGGACGAGCATCGCGTACTGGACATGATCATGAATGGGAGGGCGGCGTGATGAGCGAGCCCGCAACAGACCAGCCCGCCGCGAAGGCGGTGCTGCCGATGCGGCCGTCGATCCGCGGGGTGACCGAGATGCGCCACCTCGGCCTGATCGGCGCGCTGGCGCTGCTGGTGATCGTCGGCCTGATCACCAGACCCGAGAACTTCGCGACCGCCTCCAACCTGGTCAGCATCCTGTCGCTGGCCGCCACGATCGGCGTCATCACCGTGGGGGCGACGTTCGTCATCATCGGCGGCGGCATCGACCTGTCGGTGGGCGCGGTCATGGCGCTGGCCAGCGTGTGGGCGACGACGGTCGCCACACAGTCGTACGGGCCGGCGGTGATGGCCATGTGCGCCATCCTCGTCGGCACCGGGGCAGGGCTGGTCAACGGCATCCTCATCGCCTACGGGCGGCTGGTGCCGTTCATCGCCACCCTGGCCATGCTGGTCGCCGCCCGCGGCCTGGCCCAGCGCATGTCCGACCGCAAGACGCAGCTCATCCAGCCCGAGAACACCGCCATCGTGGAGCTGTCGACCACCCGCGTGCTCGGCATCCCGCTGATGGTCTACATCTTCGCCCTGGTCGTGGTGCTGGGCTGGATCGTGCTCAACCGCACGACCTTCGGGCGGCGCACGTACGCGGTGGGCGGCAACCCTGAGGCCGCCCGCCTGGCCGGCATCGACGTACGCCGGCACACGATGCTGCTGTACGCCCTGTCGGGGCTGTGCTGCGGCATCGCCGCGATTCTCATCATGGCGCGCACGACGACGGGCTCGTCCACCCACGGCGACCTGTACGAGCTGGACGCCATCGCGGCCGTCATCATCGGCGGCACGCTGCTCACGGGGGGCAGGGGCACGATCATGGGCTCGATCCTGGGCCTGCTGATCTTCACCCTGATCACGAACCTCTTCATTCTCAACGGGCTCAACACCAGCGACCAGCTGATCGCCAAGGGCCTGATCATCGTCGTCGCCGTCCTTCTCCAGCGGCGGAACCTGAAGGAGAGAGCACCATGAGTGACCACGTCGCGCGCAGGGGATTCCTCGTCGGCGGAGCCGTGCTGTTGGCGGCGGGCTGCACCAGCAACGAACCGGCGGCGGCGCCGAGCAGCGCGGCGCCCGCGCCGTCCGCCGCGGCCACCGGCGGCAACGACCAGCCGGGCGAGAAGGTGACGATCGGCTTTTCGGCCCCCGCCGCCGACCACGGCTGGATCGCCGCCATCGCCAAGAACGCCGAGGCGACCGCGAAGCAGTACTCCGACATCGACTTCAAGCCCGTCGAGCCCACCAACGACATCAACCAGCAGATCTCCGCCGTGGAGTCGCTGATCGCGGCCAAGGTGGACGCGCTGGTGATCCTGCCCAACGACGGCCAGCAGCTCAACCAGGTGGCGCTGCAGGCCACCGAGGCGGGCATCCCGGTCGTCAACCTCGACCGCATCTTCCCCGACAAGCTGGCCTACCGGACGTGGATCGGCGGCGACAACTACGGCATGGGCGTGGCCGCCGGTCACTTCATCGGCAAGCAGCTCAAGGACAAGGGCGTGTCGAACCCGGTGATCGTCGAGATCCAGGGCATCGCCACCCTGCCGCTGACCCAGGAGCGCAGCAAGGGCTTCGAGGACGCGCTGAAGACGTACGGCTTCAGCGTCACCGCCAAGCAGGACGCGCAGTTCACCGTGGAGACCGGCAACGAGGTCGCCACCTCCCTGCTGCAGGCGCACAAGAAGATCGACGCGATGTGGAACCACGACGACGACCAGGGCGTCGGCGTGCTGGCCGCGATCAAGGAGGCGGGCCGCGACGAGTTCATCATGGTCGGCGGCGCCGGCTCGCTGAACGCGATGCGGGAGATCCAGTCGGGCACGTCCGTGCTCAAGGCGACGGTCACCTACAGCCCGACCATGGCCTCCTCGGCGATCAAACTGGCGCGTCTGATAGCACAGGGGAAGGGCATGAGTGATCTGGTGGAAAACCAGGTGCCCCAGTCCATAACGCTCGCGTCCGAGACCATCACCAAGGACAACGTCGAGAACTACCTGGCGCTCGGCTTCGAATCCTGAACCTGATCGGGGGTTGCATGTCAGACAAGACCACCATCGGCGTGGGCATGGTCGGCTACGCCTTCATGGGCCGCGTCCACTCCCAGGCCTGGCGCAGCGTCGGAGCGTTCTTCGACCTGCCGCTCGCACCGCGCATGGCGGTGCTCGCGGGACGGTCGAAGGAACGCACCGAGGCGGCCGCTGCGCAGCTCGGCTGGGCCGACGTCGAGACCGACTGGAGAGAGCTGGTCAGACGCGACGACGTGCAGATCGTGGACATCTGCACGCCCGGCGACTCGCACGCCGAGATCGCCATCGCCGCGCTTGAGGCCGGCAAGCACGTCATCTGCGAGAAGCCACTGGCCAACACCGTCGCGGAGGCCGAGGCCATGACGCAGGCGGCGGCCAAGGCACCGGGCAAGAGCATGGTGGCCTTCAACTACCGGCGGGTGCCCGCGGTCGCGCTCGCCCGCCGGTACGTCGAGGAGGGACGCGTCGGCGAGATCCGCCACGTCCGCGCCGTCTACCTGCAGGACTGGATCGTCGATCCGGAGTTCCCGCTGGTCTGGCGGCTGCAGAAGGACAAGGCGGGCTCGGGCGCGCTGGGCGACATCGGCGCGCACATCGTGGACGCCGCCCAGTTCATCACCGGCCAGAACCTCCTGGGCGTCTCCGCGCTGACGGAGACGTTCATCAAGGAGCGCCCGCTGGCCACCGAGTCGGCGGGGCTGGGCGCCACCGGCTCGGCGGAGCGCGGTCAGGTCACGGTCGACGACGCCGCGCTGTTCATCGGCAGGATGTCCGGCGGCGCGCTGGCCTCCTTCGAGGCCACCCGCTTCGCCAACGGGCGCAAGAACGCCATGCGCATCGAGATCAACGGCTCGCGCGGCAGCCTCGCGTTCGACTTCGAGTCGATGAACGAGCTGTGGTACAGCGAGGGCGGCGGCGGGTTCGAGCGGATCCTCGTCACCGAGCCCGACCACCCGTACGTCGGCGCCTGGTGGCCGCCGGGCCACGGCCTCGGCTACGAGCACACGTTCACTCACGAGGTCAAGGACTTCTTGGAAGCGATCGCCAACGGGACCGACCCGTCGCCGTCGTTCGCCGACGGCCTGCGGGTGCAGCGGGTGCTGGAGGCGGTCGAGCGCAGCGCGGCCGACAACAGCCGCTACACGGAGGTGGAGGACTGATGAGACCGATCACGCTGTTCACCGGGCAGTGGGCCGACCTGCCGTTCGAGGAGGTGTGCAGGCTCGCGGCCGAGTGGGGCTACGACGGCCTGGAGATCGCCTGCTCGGGTGACCACTTCGACGTCGAGCAGGCGGTGTCCGACCCCTCCTACGTGGAGCAGAAGCGCGCCCAGCTCGAAAAGCACGGCCTGAAGGTGTGGACGATCTCCAACCACCTGGTCGGCCAGGCCGTCTGCGACCACCCCATCGACGAGCGGCACAAGGCGATCCTGCCGGCCCGCATCTGGGGCAACGGCGACCCCGAGTCGGTGCGGCAGGCCGCGGCCGAGGAGATGAAGAACACCGCCCGCGCCGCCGCGGCGCTCGGCGTGAAGACCGTGGTGGGCTTCACCGGCTCGTCGATCTGGCACACGGTCGCGATGTTCCCGCCCGTGCCCGCCTCGATGGTGGACGCCGGCTACCAGGACTTCGCCGACCGCTGGAACCCGATCCTCGACGTCTTCGACGAGGTCGGCGTGCGCTTCGCCCACGAGGTGCACCCGAGCGAGATCGCCTACGACTACCACACCACCGTGCGCACCCTTGAGGCCATCGGCCACCGGCCGGCGTTCGGCCTCAACTGGGACCCGTCCCACATGGTGTGGCAGGACATCGACCCGGTCGGGTTCATCCTCGACTTCAAGGACCGCATCTACCACGTCGACTGCAAGGACACGCGGGTCCGCGTCGGCGACGGCCGCAAGGGCCGCCTGTCGTCGCACCTGCCGTGGGCCGACATGCGCAGGGGCTGGGACTTCGTCTCCACCGGCCGCGGCGACGTGCCGTGGGAGGACTGCTTCCGCGCCCTCAACGCGATCGGCTACGACGGGCCGATCTCGATCGAGTGGGAGGACGCCGGCATGGACCGGCTCGACGGGGCCAAGGAGGCGCTGAGCTACATCCGCAGGCTCAACGCCATCACGCCGCCGAGCCAGGCCTTCGACGCCGCTTTCTCCACCACCTGAGCGGCGGGGGACCGGACCGGCCGGCGTCCCTGCGGGGGCGCCAGGCGTATGTCCGGATGTCCGCTTTCTCTCCTCTTGGGCGGGAGGCCCCTGTGCGGGAGGCCCCTGTGCGGGAGGCCCCTGTGCGGGAGGCCCCTGTGCGGGAGGCCCCGACCACGCCGGCGTCTCCTTGCGGCGCGGAGCGCGTCCGGGCGTCAGTCCATCACCACGATCTGGCGCAGCACCTCGCCGCCGCGCAGCGCCTCGACGGCGTCGTTGAGGTCGCCGAGCCGGATCCGGGCGCTGATCAGTGATTCGAGGTCGAGCAGCCCGGCCTTGTAGAGCTTGGCGAAGTACGGGAAGTCATGTCGCACGTCGGCCTCGCCGTACAGGCTGGACAGCAGGTTCTTGCCGTCGAAGAGCAGGTTGAACGCGGAGATCGACACCATGTCGTCCAGCGCGCCCGCACCCACCACGATCACGTCGCCGCCCGCGCGGGCGAGCTGCCAGGCGCTCTGGATGGTCGCGGACTTGCCGACCACCTCGAAGGCGTAGTCGAAGCCCGCGCCGCCGGTGAGCTCCTTCACCGCCTCGGCCGCCTGCTCGGGCGTGGTGGTGTGGGTGGCGCCGACCTTCCTGGCCAGCTCGTGCTTGGACACCAGCGGGTCCACGGCCAGGATCGTCCGCGCGCCGCTGACCCTGGCGCCCTGGATGACCGACAGGCCGACGCCGCCGCAGCCGATCACCACGACCGTGGAGCCGGGCCGCACCTTCGCGGTGTTGATGGCCGCGCCGACGCCGGTCGTGATGCCGCAGCCGATCAGCGCCGCCGCCTCCCACGGCAGGTCGTCGTCGATCTTGATCGCGCCCTGCCAGGGCACGATCACCTCCTCCGCCCAGGTGCCGCACCCGGCCATGCCGAACGCCGTCGCGTTGTCGCCGCCGAAGCGGAAGTTGCCCTTGCTGAAGGACTCGATCAGGTACTTCATGCACAGGAACGGCTGACCGCCCACGCACAGGTCGCACTCGCCGCACGCGGGACGCCAGCTGATCACCACGTGGTCGCCCGGCTTGACCGAGCTGACGTGCTCGCCCACCTCGACCACCTCGCCCGCGCCCTCGTGGCCGGGGATGAGCGGCACCGGCTGCGGCAGCACGCCGGACATGGCCGACAGGTCCGAGTGGCAGACGCCGGTGGCCCGGATCCGTACCCGGACGTCGGCCGGCCCGACGGGGGCGAGGGTGACGTCGTCGCGGAGGTCGAGCTTGCTGTCGGTGCCTACGGCGTGCAGGATCGCGGCGCGCATGGAAGTTCCTCCTCGTGCCTGGGGGTGGTCCGCCGTGTGCGGCTATTCTTCGATGGACAGGGCGGCTTTCGGGCAGGACCTGACCGCGTGGCGGACGCGGTCCTGCAGCTCGGGGGGTGGTTCGGGGAGCAGGATGTGCAGCTGGTCGTCGTCGTCCACCTCGAACACCTCGGGTGCGAGCCCCATGCACACGGCGTTGGCCTCGCAGACCAGCTCGTCGACCTTCACCTTCATCTGAGCCTCCTGTGATCCCATGAGACCACTCTGGTGCGCTCGACGACGTACGCGACCCGCTTGAGCCCGGTTTTCTCGACGTAGGGGAGCAGCAGCTCGTCGGCCACTCCCGGCGTCGTGCGGCGGGCGACCTTGAGGCCGATGGCCATGACGTGGTCGCGGTCCTCCACGAGCGTGGCGGTGCCGTAGACGAGCGCGCCGCGCAGCTCGTCGTAGCTCTCTCCTGCCTCGACCAGGCAGCTCACGCGGGGGTCGCGGGCGATGTTCCGGGCCTTCTGGGACTTGCGGTAGGTCCAGAACGCGATCCGGCCCTCGTCGAGGCCGTAGAACATGGTGACGAGGTGCGGCGTCCCGTCGGGGTTGATGGTGGCCAGCTGCAGCTTGCCGGAGCTTTCGAGGAACGCGGCGATCTCGTCCTCCGGCATCGCGATGCGAGCGCGCTGATTCACGTGCCAAGTAGAACAGGTTGCAGAACGGCCCGGCAAGAGCCCGGCGGAATGTTATTCGGTTCGGCTAGGGTGCAGGGCTATGACGATGCCGCCAGAGCTGCTGCGCGCGGCCCAGCAGGCCAAGGGTTTCATGCCGGACGACGAGGGCCTGGCGCTCTACGAGGCGGCCCGCCGCTACGGCAAGCTCGGCCCCATCGGCGAGATCGGCACCTACTGCGGCAAGTCGGCCATCTACCTCGGCGCGGCGGCCCGCCAGACCGGCTCCGTGGTCGTCACCGTCGATCACCACCGGGGCTCGGAGGAGATCCAGCCCGGCTGGGAGCACCACGACCCCAGCCTGATCGACCCCCGCTTCGGCAAGATGGACTCGCTGCCGTTCTTCCGCGCCACCATCGCCGCCGCCGGTCTCGAAGACGAGGTGATCGCCATCGTCGGGCGCTCCGAGCAGGTGGCCAGGCTGTGGAACACCCCGCTCGGCATGCTGTTCATCGACGGCGGACACTCCGACGAGCCCGTCACCCGCGACTACGAGGGCTGGGCGCCCCACGTCAGGACCGGAGGCGCGCTCGTCTTCCACGACATCTACCCCGACCCGGCCGACGGCGGGCAGGCCCCGTACCGGGTCTATCTGCGGGCGCTGGCCTCCGGCGCGTTCGCCGAGGTGGCCGTGACGGGGTCGCTGCGCGTACTGGAACGTGTCGCGCCCGGCATCTGAGTCGCACCTGGCACCTCGCGCCCGTCAGTAGCGGTGCCTGCGGGTCCACGCCTGGCGGATCCGCGACTGCCAGCGCTGGAAGTCCTCATTCGTGTGCGCCTCGTGCCCGAGCGCGATGAGCGCCTCGTCCGTCCAGGAGGCGGCCTCGTCGGGCTCCGCGCCCGCCAGGATCGGCACGGCCTGCGCCGCATGGTCGGGCAGCAGCCCCGAGCGCAGCCGCGCGCTCACCGCGAACGCGCACCCCTGCGCCAGGTACGCGCGGAACCCGTCGGCCCCCGCGTGCTCCGTCAGCCACCACAGCTCGTCGGCCTCGGCGCCGCCGGTGTAGGTCGCCGCGAACCCGACCCCGCTCCACAGGTCGGCCCGGCGCGAGGGCGGGTAGCTCGCGATCCGCGCCGCCACGTCGTCGGGCGAGGCGCAGTCGTGGTACCACAGCAGCCGCCCCAGGCCCTGGTCGAACACCGCGCAGTGCGCCCGGGTCAGCAGGTCGGGCATCATGCGCTCGCCCACCATGCGGTCGGTCCTGGACAGCCCCCACTGGAAGCCGAACCCGTCCACGGCCAGCCAGCGCAGCAGCGGATGCGCCCGCCGCGCGCCCCACACCGGGCGCAGCCGCAGCAGCGCGTAGCCGCGCCCGGCACCGAGGTAGGCGGCGTGGCGGTGATGCTGGGCGGGGCCGGCCAGTAGCTCGTGAAGGCGCCGGCCCCGGGTCAGAGTGAGCAGGTCGAGCACCGTGCACGCCGCGGCGGCGCCCTCGTAGCCGAAGGGCCGCTGCTCCTGCGGGATCTCCTCGACCTTCTCGATCTCGCGGGAGATCGCCGCGTTGTAGCCGAAGACGTACGACTGCTCGGCCTTGCCGAAGACGGTACGGGCGGTGCCGCCCCTGAGCCGGAACCTGCGCCGGCTCAGATCGGATTCCAGCGGGTCCTTCGCCAGCAGCCTCAGCAGCCCTTTCGGGCGCGACAGTGCCGGCAGGGTTGTCGGCTCGGTCCTGACCTGGTCCAAGAACGAAGTTGTGCCCGTGTCGCCCACGCTTCCCCCGAAGACGCCTCGTACGGCCAGACACGAAGCTAGTAACCGCATTAGGGCGTTCGGCGGCGGCGCACCGGATTTCCCCGGCAAAGAACCGGCAAAAGCGCTTGTGCGGCGCTGAGCGGCTCTCCGTCGCGTGCGAGGTGCGTACGACGTGCGTACGGCGGGCTCGGGCGCCGGTCAGCGGCCTTCCTCGGCCCCGCGTACGGCCGCGCACCCGCACACCTCGGGATCGGACACGGCGGTCCCGTCCACGTCGCGGAAGATCCCCGACCCGCCCGACAGCCCGAGCAGCGCGTCCGCCGCCAGCACCGCCGCCGCGGCGGTGTAGCCGGAGCGCTCGTGCGGGAAGTGCCGCTGGTTGGCGAACTGCCAGCCCGTCCAGTACGAGCCGTCCTCGTGCCGCAGGTGCTGTACGTCGGTGAAGAGGGCCTTGGCCCGCTCGGTGTCGCCCAGCGCGTCGAGCGCCAGCACCAGCTCGCACGTCTCGGCCCCGGTGACCCACGGCTGGTCGGAGACGCACCGGATGCCGAGCCCCGGCACCACGAACGTCTCCCACTCGCGCTCCAGCAGCTCGACCGCCTGACGCCCGCGTACGGCGCCGCCCAGCACCGGGTAGTACCAGTCCATCGAGAAGCGGCTCTTGTCGGCGAACGCCTCCGGGTGCGCCGCCACCACGTGGGCCAGCCGCCCGGCCGCCAGCTCCCAGTGCGGCTGCGGGTCGCCCAGGAGCTCGGCCAGCAGCACACCGCAGCGCAGCCCCTGGTGGATGGAGGAGCATCCGGTCAGCAGCGCGTACGAGGCGGCCCTGCCCTGCGCGTCGCGCTCCCAGACGATCTCGCCCCGCTCGGTCTGCAGCCCCGCCACGTAGTCGAGCGCGGCCTTGACCATCGGCCAGTGCTCCTCGGTGAAGCCCCGATCGCCGGTGACGAGGTGGTGGTGCCAGAGGCCGACCGCGACGTAGGCGGCGTGGTTGGTCTCGCCGCCCCGCTCGACGGGCTCGCCGCCCACCAGCTTCATCGGCCATGAGCCGTCGGTGCGCTGGTGGCGGGCCAGCCAGGCGTAGCCGCGGCGTACCGGCTCGCGCAGGCCGGCCACGGACATCGCCATCAGGCACTCGACGTGGTTCCACGCGTCGACGTGACCCTCGGGCCACGGAACGCCGCCGTCCTCCTGCTGGATCGCGGCGATGCTCTCGGCCGTCCGCACGACCTCCGCGCGGGAGATCATGGCTTCCTGATGTAGAGGACCACGCTCTTGCCGATGATCGGGTTGAGCAGGCTCTCGGCGATCCTGGTCGCGGCGGGGCGCTTCATGATGTCCCACACCAGGAGCTGGTGGTAGGCCTTGGCGAGCGGGTGGTCGTCGTTGTTCACGCCGACCGCGCACTTGATCCACCAGTACGGCGAGTGCAGGCCGTGCGCGTAATGGTGCGGCCCGATCTCGAACCCGACGGACTTCAGCTTCGCCGACAGCTCGGCCAGCGTGTAGATGCGCACGTGGCCGCCCGGCGCGGTGTGGTACGCCTCGCTCAGCGCCCAGCAGATCCGCTCGGGCAGGAAGCTCGGCACCGTCACCGCCGCCGTGCCGCCGGGACGCAGCACGCGGAAGATCTCCCGCATGGCCGTCATGTCGTCGGGGATGTGCTCGAGGACCTCGGCCGCGATCACCCGGTCGAAGCTGCCGTCCTCGAACGGCATGTCCAGCGCCGTGCCCTGGACGATCTCCCCGGTGGCGCCCTCCGGCACCTCGCCCGCCTTGTCCATGGCCGTGAACATGGCCGCGACGCTGTCCAGCTCCGACTGGTCCATGTCGAACGCCGTCACGTCGGCGCCTCTGCGCAGCGCCTCGAACGCGTGCCTGCCGCCGCCGCAGCCCAGGTCGAGCACGCGCACGCCGGGGCCCACGGGAAGGCGGGCGAAGTCCACGGTCAGCACTACTTGCCTCTCCTCTTGTGGTTCTCGATGGCCTCGTGATACGCCTCGACGGTCCGCTTGGCCACGACGTGCCAGGTGTAGCGCTCCATGACACGGTCGTAGCCCGCCTTGCCCACGCGCTCGCGCTCCTCGGGCGAGTCGTGCAGGCGGCGCAGCACCGCGGCCAGCTCTTCGGCGTCGCCCGGCCGCACCTGCACGGCCGCGTCGCCGACCACCTCGGGCAGCGCGCCCGTACGGCTGGCGACCAGCGGCGTGCCGCAGGCCATGTGCTCGACGGCCGGCAGGGAGAAGCCCTCGTACAGGGAGGGCACGACGGAGATCTCCGAGGTGGCGATCAGCTCGCCCAGCTCGTCGTCGGAGATGCCGTGCACGAAGCGCACCCTGTCCTGCAGCGACAGCTCCTGCACCAGCTGCTCTGTGGGGCCGCCGGGGGTGGGCTTGCTGACGACGGTGAGGTGCACGTCGCGTTCCGTGGCCAGCTTCGCCACCGCGCGCAGCAGCGTGGCCACGCCCTTCATGGGCGAGTCCGCGCTGGCCACCGCCACGATCGAGCCCTTGCGCCGCGGCTTTTCGGGGCGGGGGTGGAAGTAGCGGGTGTCCACGCCGAGCGGGATCAGCCGCATGTTGGCCTGGGGGACGTTGAAGTCCCGGTGGATGTCGGCCAGCGACGACTCGCTGACCGTGAGGATGGGGCTGAGCCTGGGGGCGACGCGGGCCTGCATCTTCACGAAGCCGTACCAGCGGCGCAGGCTCAGCCTCTTGGCGCCCTCGGCGGCCTCCAGCTCGATGCGGCGGTCCACGCTGATCGGATGGTGGATGGTCCCGACCACGGGGAACAGCCGCTTGATGCCGAGCAGGCCGTAACCGAGGGTCTGGTTGTCCTGGACGACGTCGAAGTCGCCGACGCGTTTCTTCAGCTCGCGGTAGGCCCGCAGGGTGAACGTCAGCGGCTCGGGGAAGCCGGCCGTCCACATCGTGCCGACTTCCAGCCAGTCGATCCAGTCGCGGTACTCGTGCAGTTTGGGGGTGCGGAACGGGTCCTCGTCGCGGTAGAGGTCGAGGCTCGGCACCTTCTGCAGGATGACGCCTTCGTCCAGCTCGGGGTACGGCTGGCCGGAGAAGACCTCGACGTGATGCCCGAGCGCGACGAGTTCCCGGCTGAGATGACGGAGATAGACACCCTGACCACCACAGGTGGGCTTGCTGCGGTAGGACAGAAGCGCGATCCGCAGCTTTGGCTCCCGCACGGACACCCCTTTCTCCGCCGGTAGGGCCCAGGATCGGGCGTGTACCGTGGCAGATGACCTTAGTCCGAAAAGGCTACCATTCGGTAGGTCGGCTGGAATTGTTCACAAACACTGTCACAGGGCGTGCGAACTGCGACATCTTCGTGACCGAGTGTGGTTCGGTGGAACGTGTTCTAGACGACTTGGTGCCTCGTAGAGGTGCTTGGCGGTACATTCCGTCCCTGAGGGATGGGGCAGGCGATCGTTGGAGGACCCCTTGGCCAGGCGCGCTCTGATCACCGGAATCACCGGCCAGGATGGTTCTTACTTGGCGGAGCATCTCCTGGAGCAGGGGTACGAGGTCTGGGGCCTGGCCCGCGGTCAGGCGAACCCGCGCGTGTCGCGGATGCGCAAGCTGCTCTCCGACGTCCAGGTGGTGCGGGGCGACCTGCTCGACCAGGGGTCGCTGATCTCGGCGGTGGAACGCGTTCAACCCGATGAGGTCTACAACCTGGGCGCGATCTCGTTCGTGCCGATGTCGTGGGAGCAGGCGGAGCTCACGGCCGAGGTGACCGGGATGGGCGTGCTGCGCATGCTGGAGGCCATCCGGGTGTGCTCGGGCGTGTCGCGGGGCGGCTCGGCCTCCGGCGGACAGATCCGCTTTTATCAGGCTTCGTCCTCCGAGATGTTCGGGCAGGTCAGCGAGACCCCGCAGAACGAGCGCACCGCCTTCCACCCGCGCTCCCCGTACGGCGTGGCCAAGGCGTACGGCCACTTCCTCACCCAGAACTACCGCGAGTCCTACGGGATGTTCGCCGTCTCCGGCATCCTGTTCAACCACGAGTCGCCGCGCCGCGGCGCCGAGTTCGTCACCAGGAAGGTCTCGCTCGGCGTGGCCAGGATCAAGCTCGGGCTGGCCAGCGAGCTGCGGCTCGGCAACCTGGAGGCGCGGCGCGACTGGGGCTTCGCCGGCGACTACGTCAAGGCCATGCACCTGATGCTGCAGGCCGATCACCCCGAGGACTACGTCATCGGCACCGGGTGTATGAAGTCGGTGCGCGAGCTCGTCGAGGCCGCCTTCAGCGCGGCCGGGCTCGACTGGGAGCAGTACGTCGTCACCGACCCGACCCTCCACAGGCCCGCCGAGGTCGACCTGCTGTGCGCCGACCCCAAGAAGGCGCGGGCGCAGCTCGGCTGGGAGCCGAAGGTGTCGTTCGACGAGCTGGTGGCGATGATGGTGGAGGCGGATCTGCGGCTGCTCAGGGACGGCGGCGACCCCCACGACGACAGCTCCTGGCCCTGACCCTGAGGTTTCCCAGCGGCTCCCCGACGCTCGCCGGCCCCTTCCCTCGCGCCTTCCGCCTCCTTCCCGGCGCTCTTCTCCGGCGTTGGCCGGCGCCTCCTAGCGTCGCCTTCGGCCGAGAGGTGCGAGGCGGCGCCCTCGATCGCGAGACGGCACGCCTGACCGCGAGGTGTCACGTCCGACCGCGACCGAGGTGCCCGGGGGACGCTCAGCGGTTGGTGGTGATGGCGGCGCGGTAGGCCCCCGGCGTCAGGCCGAAGCAGCGGGTGAACCACCGGGTCAGGTGGCTCTGGTCGGCGAAGCCCGCCAACGCGGCCGCCTGCGCGATGGGCGTGCCGGACGCGATCAGGTCGCGGGCCCTCCTGAGCCGGAGCTGACGCTGGTAGTCGCTGGGCGCGAGGCCGTAGGCGTCGTGGAAGGCGCGGTAGACCGCGTACCGGCTGGCTCCCGCCGCCCTGGCGAGGTCGTCGATGGTGAGATCGTCGGTCAGGCGGTCGTGCAGGACGCTCCTGGCGCGGGCGGCCACCGCATGGGGGCGTACGCGGGCGGTCGCGATAGGGGAGGCGGCGGCACGCCGTACGATCTGCGCGATCGTGGCGGCGAGCAGCTCGTCACGGCGCAGAGCGGTCGCGCGGCCGGTCTCGTCGAGGAGCGCGGCGTGCAGGGCGCGTAGCGCGCCCGCGAGGGCCGGATCGTCCACCACGGGTGCGGCGAAGAGGGGCAGACCCGTACGCCGTCCCGTCGCGTCCTCCAGCGCGTCCGCCACCAGCTCGGGACCGATGTGCACCATCCGGTACGTGAACCCGAGCGCGTTGGCGGCGTGCCCGTCGTGCGGGTCCTCGGGGTTGAAAGCCATGATCATCCCGGCGGCGCTCGTGTGCGCCGCACCCCGGCACGTGAACGACTGGGCTCCGTCTTCGGTGACCCCGAACGAGTAGGTCTCGTGGCTGTGCCGGTGGTAGACGTGCCGCTCGAAGTGGGCGTGCATGGCCTCCAGAGGCCGGTCGGGCGACCTCCAGTAGCGGGACCAGTCGTGCGTCACCCTTCCCATGCTATTGACAAAGCCAGTTTTTACGTAAAACATGATTTTTGCAATGAGAGACGTCCTGTACCTGGAAGAGATCGAGCAGGCCGAAGCCCTGCTCAAGCCGCAGCGCGTGGAGGTGCTGCGGCAGCTGGCCGAGCCCCGCACCTGCTCAGAGGTCGCGCAGGCGCTCGGCCAGACGCCGCAGCGGGTCTACTACCACGTCAAACGGCTGGTCGAGGCGGGGCTGGTGGACCAGGTGGCCGAGCGCAAGGTGCGCGGCGTCCACGAGGGCATCTACCAGGCCGGCGCACGGTCGTACTGGCTGTCGCCGCGCCTCGTCGGCCGCATCGGGCTGCGCAAGGTCCGCGACGAGCTGAGCCTCGGCTACCTGCTCGACCTCATGGAGGAGGTGCAGGCGGACATCGCGGCGCTCGACCGCAGCGCCCCCGAGCTCCCGTCGATCGGCCTGTCCGGCGAGATCCGCGTGCTCCCGGAGCGGCGGCAGGAGTTCCTGAACGAGCTTCAGACCACGCTGCAAGACCTTTTCACCCGCTACGGCGGCAGTGAGGGCGACGCCTTCAAGCTGGCGGTCGCCTGCTACCCCCACGCCGTACCCCAGCCAGAAGGAGAACCAGACGATGAATGAGCCGATGATTCTTCGTGCCCGCATCCCCGCCACCGCCGACCAGGTGCGCCGCGCGCTCACCGACCCCGACGCGCTGCGCGTCTGGCTGGCCGAGCACGTGGACGTCGACCTCGAGGCGGGACGTTTCGCGTTCTGGGGGCGTACGACGCCCGAGGGCGACGCGCCGCACCAGCGGCTGCTGCACGCCGACGAGCGCACGCTGCGCTTCGCCTGGCTGCTCGACGGCGAGGAGACCACCAGCGAGCTGACCTGGGAGGCCGACGGTGACCACACCGTGGTGACGCTGTCGCAGACGCACTTCGACTTCCAGGACGTCATCACCGGCAAGAGCATCAGGGGCGTGCTCCAGACGTACTGGTGCCTGGTGCTCGCCAACCTCGCCGAGTACCTCGAAGGCCGCCCGCTCACCGAGAAGACCGACTTCACCTCGGCCGAGCTGCGCACCAGCGTCGAGATCGCGGCCTCGCCCGAGCGGATCTTCGAGTCGCTGACGTCGTCGGAGGCGGTCACCAAGTGGTTCGGGTACCCCATCGAGATCGAGCCGCACGTCGGCGGGCGGTTCGCCATGGGCGGCTTCGACAACGACCCCGACCCCGCCAAGATCCTGGAGCTGGAGCCCGCCCGCAAGCTCTCCATCGGCTGGGGCGAGAACGGCGTCGGCACCTGGGAGCTGGAGGGGTCCGGCGGTAAGACGCGGCTGACGCTGGTGCAGAGCGGGTTCGACGAGTCCCGGCCGCCGTACGCGGCGTGGGGCGGGATCGTGGCGGGGCTGGCGGAGCTGCGCCGCTACCACGAGGTCCCGAACTGGCAGCCGATCCTGGCCGCGTAGGGGCGCGCTGGGGCCTGGCGCGCTGGGGCCTGGTGCGCTGAGGTCTGGTGCGCTGAGGTCTGGTGCGCTGAGGTCTGGTGCGCTGAGGTCTGGTGCGCTGAGGTCTGGTGCGCTGAGATCTGGCGCGCTGGGGTCTCGCGGCGGGGCGCCCGAGTGCCCGGGCTTGGGCGCTCGGGGCCGGGCCGGCGGTGGCGCACGAGCGTTCTATACGGATGACACCCAGGCCCGGAATGCTGCCGAACATGCGTTTCGACACCAAAATCGGCATCGTCGTCCGCTCGGACCTCGCCGCCTGGCAGCGCCTGAACGTCACCGCCTTCCTCGCCAGCGCCATCGCCGGCGGGGTGCCCGAGGTGATGGGGGAGGACTACGAGGACGGGTCGGGGAACCCGTACCTGCCGATGTTCCGCCAGCCCGTGGTCATCTATCAGGCGGACCTCGATGAGCTGCGCAAAGTCCGGGAGAAGGCGAAGGCGCGGGACCTGCGCGTGGCGGTCTACACCGAGGAGATGTTCAAGACGGGCAACGACGAGGACAACCGCGCCGCCGTACGGGCGTACTCGGCCGAGGACCTCAACCTGGTCGGCGTCTCCGTCTACGGCCCCAAGACCCCCGTCGACAAATCCCTCAAGGGCCTGACCCTCCACCCCTGACGGTCCAGGAGCCCCGCTCACCGAGCCCAATGAGCGGCGAAGCGACTGGGCCCAAAAGGCAAGCCGGGGTGGAAAGGACCGAGCTTGCCGCCGGGAAGGATCGGCTGGCCGACGGAGAGGGGCCGGGCTGGCCGCCGGGAAGGGGCCGGGCCGGCCGACGGGGAGAGGCCGAGTTGGCCGCCGGAAGGGGGCCGGGCTGGCCGACGGGGAGAGGCCGAGTTGGCCGCCGGGAAGGGGCCGGGCTGGCCGACGGGGAGAGGCCAAGTTGGCCGACGGAGAGGGCCGAACAACAGGCTTGTGGATACCTCACTTCATCCACAGAACCACGCTCGGCCCCTCCGCAACCGGCCACCCTCCGCCACCCTCAACCCATGGCTCATCCCACCAAGCCCCTCAGGAGCTCAACCACCTGGCAACCGTTCGCGCACGCACCCGTTCCCGACGCCGGTACGACCGGATCCTCAAACCGCGGAACGACCACATCCTCAGGGTCCGGTACGACCGGACCCGCAGACCCCGGAACGACCACATCCTCACAGCTCGATACGACCGCGTTCGTAGGCATGGGAACGACCGTGTCCCTGACGGAACGCGCCCGTCGGATCACTTCGGCCATCCCTCAAGCCGTGGCCTGCGGTCGTACGGCCGCTCATATCTGGGGCTTGCAGGCTCTGACCACCCCCGAGTCCGAGTGGCCCGTCGAAGTGATCGCTCCCAGCTACCTGGCGGTCGCCGACTGCGTGACGTACCTGGCCCCGCTCCCGCAGGAGGACGTCACCGACCACAAGGGCGTCCGTCTCACGACCAGGGAGCGCACAGCCCTCGACTGCGCCCGCTGGCTGCCTCGCATGGAGGCGGTGGCCATCCTCGACCAGTTCGCGCGGCGGGGCGTCGACATGGAGGCGCTGCGGCATCGTCCGCTCAACTCCTGGCGCCTGCGCGACACCCTCAGCCTCGCCGACAAGGGAGCCGGTTCCCCACGGGAGAGCTGGCTGCGGGTCATCCTCGTGGACGGCGGCCTCCCCAGACCCACCACCCAGATCAAGGTGCAGTTGGGCGACGACCGCTGCGCCTATCTCGACCTGGGCTGGGAGGAGTTCAAGGTCGCCGTGGAGTACGACGGGCGCGAACACCACACTTCGCCGACCGACCAGCAACGCGACGCGGACCGCCGCGAGGAGCTGCGCCGCCAGGGCTGGCGGGTGATCGCCGTCCGCCGAGACGTCATCCCCGGCCAGATCGCCGGCCTCCTCCACCAGGTGGCCGACACCCTGATCGAGCAAGGCTGGCGACCCGCCCCCCAAGTGACCACCCGCATCCTCGCCCGCATCCGCGCCGCCCGCCGAAGATCCCGCTACCGTTGACCCCTCCCAGAGCCCTCTTTCCGGCTGACCCGGGCGGCCGGTCACCTCCTGGTCGCGGACTCGCCCTGTCCACGGCCGCCTTCGGGCCGGCCCCGCGGACGGCTACCCCCTTCGCACGGGTTCCCCTGCCTGAGGCCACCTTCGCGAACACACCGCCCACCTCCGTCGTTCGCTGCGGGGGCCGGTCACGGTGAGGGGCCGATCGCCGTGCGGGTGAGGGGAGTCGGCGGCTGCTGTAAGGGCCGGTCGCTGCAGGCGGTCTGCCATGTGGCGGGTTGTTGCGCCGGCCGCTCTCGACGCGCGGGCTGTCCTGGCGCGTGGGCTGCTCCCGGCGTGTGGGCTGCTCCCGGCGTGTGGGCTGCTCTCGGCGTGCAGGCCGTCTCGGGCATGTAGGTCGCCCCAGCGCACGGGCCTCGTGTGTGGGTCTACCGGCGGGTGGGTCGTCCTCGGGGCGTGGGCTGTCCCTGGCGCGTGGGCTGCTCCCGGCGTGTGGGCTGTCCCTGGCGCGTGGGCTGTCCTCGGCGTGTGGGTCGCTCAGCGGGTGTGCTGCCTGGTGGTGCGAGCTGCCCTTGCCGCCTGGGTTGCCCAGCGCGCCTGTCCAGCACGCGTGCGCCCGGTGTGCGAGCCGTCGCCGCTGCCTGGGGTGCCCAGTGCGCGCTGCCCAGCTCACGTGCTGGCTACCTCGCGTGCGCCCAGTGCGGGGGTGATCCGATGCGTGCACCGCCTCGGCTTGTGAGCTACTCGACGCAGGGACCGCTCAAACGCACGGACCGCAAGCACAGGCACCGCAGCGCATGGACCGCAGCGCGCGGACCGCTCAAGCACAGGCACCGCAGCACACGGACCGCAGCACATGGACCGCAGCGCATGACCGCAGCGCGTGGACCGCGCAGGCGCTTGGGCTGCCTCCGCAGACGGAGTGTCCGCTGTGGCGCCCGCGCCGCGCACCGCGCGGGCGCTCGTGCTGTCCTGAGCTTGCTCCGTTCCCCCGTGCGCTGTACGCCCGGTGCGGCGCCCGCGCCGCGTGCGGGTCGCCTGTCCGAAGGGTCGGTCAGCCGACGCTCACCGGGAGTTCTTTGATGCCGTTGATGAAGTTCGAGCGGAGGCGGCGGGCCGCGCCGGTCTGGCGGATGCGGGGGTAACGGCGGGCGAGCTGTTCGAAGAGGACGCGGAGTTCGAGCCGGGCGAGGTGGTTGCCGAGGCAGAAGTGGGCGCCGCCGCCACCGAAGCCGATGTGGGGGTTCGGGTCGCGGCCGATGTCGAAGACGTCGCCGTCGGGGAAGACGGAGGCGTCGCGGTTGGCGGAGGCGTAGAAGACGACGACCTTGTCGTTCTCCTTGATCTGTTGCCCGCCGAGCACCTGGTCGGTGGTGGAGGTGCGGCGGAAGAGGTTCACGGGCGAGACCCAGCGGACGATCTCGTCGGCGGCCGTCTTGCCCAGTGTGGGGTCGGCGATCAGCCGGTCCCACTGGCCGGGGTGCTCGAAGAAGGCGAGCATGCCGCCGGAGGCCGCGTTGCGCGTGGTCTCGTTGCCGGCCACGACAAGCAGGAGGACGAACAGGTCGAACTCGTCCTCGCCGAGGGTCTCGCCGTTCTCGTTGGGCTGGAGGAGCCGGGTGACGATGTCGTCCCTGGGGTTGGCGCGGCGCTGCGCGGCGAGCTGGTTGGCGTACGCGTACACCTCCATGGCCGCGTCCGAGCCCTCCTCCGGGCTGGGGGCGTAGTCGGGGTCCTGGGCGCCGATCATGCGGTTGGACCAGGTGAACAGCTTGTCGCGGTCGGCCACGGGAGCGCCGAGCAGCTCGCAGATCACGTACAGGGGGAGGGGCGCGGCGATCTCGGTGACGAAGTCGACCTCGCCGGACACCTTGTCGAGGAGGTCGTCGCAGATGTCGCGGATGTGCTGTTCGAGTGCGCCGATCGTACGCGGGGTGAATCCCCGGTTCACCAGGGCGCGCCGTCTGGTGTGCTCGGGCGGGTCCTGGTTGAGCATCATCAGGCGCTGCAGCGCGATCTGGTCCTCTTCGAACTCGTCGAAAAGAGCGAGCCTGCGGTGGGAGGAGAAGAGCTCGGAGTGCCGCGACACGTGCACGACGTCGTCGTAGCGGGTCACGGCCCAAAAGCCCGGCTCGCCGTCGTGCCAGTGGACCGGTGAGTTCGCGCGCAGCCAGGCGAGCTGGGCGTGAGGGGGTCCTGCGGTCGCGTAAAGGTCCCTGTCGACCAGGTCGATGTGCACGCGGGGTCACCTCGTAGGTCAAGCGCTTGGTCAAGCAATTCCTGAAACGTGTTCTATTACGTGGTTGTACGCCCGTCAAGGACGGGTGCGGGCTCTTCCCGCTGCATCCCCATTTCGTGGCCGATTTTGCGCCCAAGAGCTCGGAGGTCATCCCAAGGAATGGGCATGGATTTAAGGCTGCGGGTTTTCGGTCAGGGCCTCGGTGGTTTCTGGCTCGGGGATTATGTCGTCGATGGTGTGAAGGGTCAGAAATAGGCGGTTCAGGCGTATTTCGGCCCTCGGGTGCCTGGCCGACCCCTTCGCGTGGTGGTGGCGAAACATCGGACGACAGGTCGCGCCAGGGTCGCCGTGGAGGTGCTCGGAGCGGCCTTCCGGGGAGTGGCCCTTGACACGTTGCACATGCCCGCACGAGCATCGTGAGGCGAGACATCCGATGTATAGGCGAAGGATGCGGTGTGAAGCTGCTGCGAGTAGGACCTGTCGGCCAGGAACGACCGGTGGTC
Source organism: Nonomuraea fastidiosa (assembly GCF_042751225.1). Lineage (NCBI taxonomy): Bacteria > Bacillati > Actinomycetota > Actinomycetes > Streptosporangiales > Streptosporangiaceae > Nonomuraea > Nonomuraea fastidiosa. The sequence goes on along the minus strand of NZ_CP170570.1, from coordinate 1,746,430 downwards.
ATGGACGACGCCGGCAACCTGCGTGACATTGGCGAGCCCGAGATCGACGGGGCATTTCTCGCCTCCGGTGGTGTGGCGCGGGTACGGGAGGCGCTGGAACGGGGTGACCTGCCCGTCGTCGAAGCCGAAGGGCTGAGGGTCGGAGCTCCGATCGCGCGGCCGGGAAAGATCGTGTGTATCGGGCTCAACTTCAGCGACCACGCCGCCGAATCCGGGGCCGCGGTGCCGACGGAGCCGGTGGTGTTCATGAAGGCGAGCAACACCATGGTCGGCCCGTACGACGAGGTGCTCGTGCCGCGCGGCAGCGTGAAGACCGACTGGGAGGTGGAGCTGGCCATCGTCATCGGACGTGAGGCGCGCTACCTCGGCAGCCGGGAGGAGGCGCTGGAGGTCGTCGCCGGGTACGCGATCTCCAACGACGTGTCCGAGCGGGAGTTCCAGCTTGAGCGCGGCGGCCAGTGGGACAAGGGCAAGTCGTGCGAGACGTTCAACCCGTTGGGCCCCTGGCTGGTGACGGCGGACGAGGTGGGCGACCCGCAGAACCTCGCGATGCGCCTGTGGGTGAACGGCGAGCTGCGCCAGGACGGCAACACCAAGAACATGATCTTCGATGTGGCGGAGATCGTGCGGTACCTGAGCCAGTTCATGGTGCTGGAGCCGGGCGACGTGATCAACACCGGTACGCCCGCCGGGGTCGCCATGGGCCGTCCCGACCAGCCGTACCTGCGCGCGGGCGACGTGATGGAGCTGGAGATCGAGGGCCTGGGCCGCCAGCGCCAGACGGTGGGGCAGGCATGACGGCCGCAGGGGCGTACCGGATCGTCGACATGGAGACGCACGACGTGCGTTTCCCCACCTCCCGCCACCTCGACGGCTCCGACGCCATGAACCCCGACCCCGACTACTCGGCCGCGTACGTGGTGCTCAAGACCGACGACGGCTACGAGGGCCACGGCTTCGCGTTCACCATCGGCCGCGGCAACGACGTGCAGACCACGGCGATCGGGGCGCTGCGGCCGTACGTGATCGGCAAGGACGCCGAGGACCTCGGCGCGCTCTACCACGAGATGATCAACGATTCGCAGCTGCGCTGGCTGGGCCCGGAGAAGGGCGTCATGCACATGGCGATCTCCGCCGTGGTCAACGCGCTGTGGGACCTCAAGGCGAAGCGGGCGGGCAAGCCGATCTGGCGGCTGCTCGCGGACATGTCGCCGGAGGAGATCGTCGAGCTGATCGACTTCCGCTACCTGAGCGACGCGCTGACCAAGGACGACGCCCTGGCGATCCTGCGGGCGGCCGAGAGCGGCAAGGCCGAGCGCATCGCCCGGCTGCAGGAGACCGGCTACCCGGCGTACACGACGTCGCCCGGCTGGCTCGGCTACGACGACGAGAAGCTGCGCAGGCTCTGCAAGGAGGCCCTGGAGCAGGGGTTCGGCCAGATCAAGCTCAAGGTCGGCGCGGACCTCGACGACGACCGGCGGCGGTTCAGGGCCGCCAGGGAGGTCTGCGGCGACGGCTTCCCCATCGCGATCGACGCCAACCAGCGCTGGGACGTCGGCTCGGCCATCGAATGGGTGAACGCGCTGCGCGAGTTCGACCCCCACTGGGTCGAGGAGCCGACCAGCCCCGACGACGTGCTCGGACACGCCGCCATCGCGCGGGGCATCGCGCCGATCCCGGTGGCGACCGGCGAGCACGTCCAGAACCGCATCGTGTTCAAGCAGCTGCTGCAGGCCGAGGCGCTGTCGTACCTGCAGATCGACGCCGCCCGCGTGGGCGGGCTGAACGAGAACCTCGCGATCTTGCTCCTCGCGGCCAAGTTCGGGGTGCCGGTGTGCCCGCACGCGGGCGGCGTGGGGCTGTGCGAGCTGGTGCAGCACCTGGCGATGTTCGACTACGTGGCGGTCAGCGGCACGATGGACGGCCGGGTCATCGAGTACGTCGACCACCTGCACGAGCACTTCGTCGACCCCGTGGTCATCAAGGACGGCAGGTACATGGCGCCGTCGCGGCCGGGCTTCAGCGCGGAGATGCGCCCGGAGTCGATCGCCGCCCACACCTTCCCCGGCGGCGAGGTCTGGAGGACGGACTCCCATGGAGGTGACGACGCATGAGTGACGGCCTGAAGGCGATCGTGACCGGCGGCGGCTCGGGCATCGGCCTGGCGGCGGCCTCGGCGCTGCACGTACGCGGCATGCGGGTCGCCTGCCTCGACCTCAACCCGCCGGGCGAGCCGTTCATCGGGATCAAGGCGGACGTCACGGACGACGCCGCGGTGCGGGCCGCGGTCGCCGAGGCGGCCGAGCGGCTCGGCGGTATCGACGTGCTGGTGAACAACGCCGGCATCGGCGCGCAGGGCACGATCGAGGACAACCCGGACGAGGAGTGGCATCGGGTCTTCGACGTGAACGTGGTCGGCATGGTGAGGGTGGCCCGCGCCGCGCTGCCGTACCTGCGTCAATCCAAGCACGCCGCGATCGTCAACACCTGCTCGATCGCCGCCACCGCCGGGCTGCCGCAGCGCGCGCTCTACAGCGCCACCAAGGGCGCGGTGCTGTCGCTGACGCTCGCCATGGCCGCCGACCACCTGCGCGAGGGCATCCGGGTCAACTGCGTCAACCCCGGCACCGCCGACACCCCGTGGGTGGCCAGGCTGCTGGAGGCGGCCGACGACCCCGAGGCAGAACGCGCGGCGCTCAACGCCAGGCAGCCCATGGGCCGCCTGGTCACCGCCGAGGAGGTCGCCGCGGCGATCGCCTACCTCGCGAGCCCCGAGTCCGCCTCGACCACGGGCACGGCGCTCGCGGTCGACGGCGGCATGCAGGGCCTGCGGCTACGTCCATCCACCTGACCGACGACCCCGCGATCTCGAAGACCCGCCGGCCGAGCGGCGGGAGACGTGCGAAGGCCCCGACCTGTGGCCGGCGACCCGCGAGGCCGCCGGCCGACCGGCCCTCCGCCCCGAGGGTCAGGCGACGAAAAGCCGACCGGCCCTCCGCCCCGAGGGTCAGGCGACGAAAGGCCGACGGTCCTCCGCCCCGAGGGCCGGGCGACCAAGGCCGATGGCCCTCCGGCCGGAGGGCCAGGCGACTAAGGAAGGTACCCCCCATGAAGTTCGGACGGGCGGTCGCGGCAGCGGCCCTGCTGGCGGCTATGACCGCGTGCGGTTCAGGCGCCACGACGGCAGGAGGAGGCGGCGGCGGAAAGGTCGGCATCGACCACCCCCGCGCCGACTCCGACTTCTGGAACTCCTACATCAAGTACGTCCCCCAGATGGCCGAAGAGCTCAAGGTGGACCTCATGCCCGCCACGAACTCGCAGAACGACGTGGCCAAGCTGGTCAACAACGTGCAGGCGCTGATCGGCCAGGGCGCCAAGGTCATCGTCATGGCCCCGCAGGACACCGGCGCCGTCGCCAACATCCTGCAGCAGCTGGAGAACAAGAAGATCCCGGTCGTCACCGTGGACACCCGTCCCGACAAGGGCAAGGTCTACATGGTCGTACGCGCCGACAACCGCGCGTACGGCACCAAGGCCTGCGAGTTCCTCGGCGAGAAGCTCGGCGGCAAGGGCAAGGTGGTGCAGCTCCAGGGCTCGCTCGGCTCGATCAACGGCCGCGACAGGTCGGAGGCGTTTCTGGACTGCATGAAGACCAAGTTCCCTGACATCACGGTGTTCAGCGAGCCGACCGAGTGGGAGGGCACCAAGGCCGCGTCGATGCTGCAGACCCGCCTGGAGCAGAACCCCGACATCAAGGGGATCTACATGCACGCGGGTGGCGTGCACCTGGCGCCGACGCTGCAGGTGCTCAAGCAGAAGGGTCTGCTGGTCCCGCCGGACGACCCCAAGCACATCTTCGTGGTCTCCAACGACGGCATCCCGCAGGAGTTCGAGTCGATCCGCAAGGGCGAGATCGACGCGACGGTCTCGCAGCCGGCCGACCTGTACGCCAAGTACGCCCTCTACTACGCCAAGGCCGCGGCCGAGGGCAAGACGTTCCAACCCGGCCCGACCGACCACGACAGCACGATCATCCAGCTTCCGAACGGCCTGGAGGACCAGCTCCCCGCGCCGCTCGTGACGAAGGAGAACGTGGACGACAAGGCCCTCTGGGGCAACCAGGCCCAGTGATGAACGTTCACGTCGAAGCCAGGAACGTGGTCAAGCGCTTCGGCCCGACGACCGCGCTCGACGGCGCGCACATCGCGATCGCCGAGGGCGAGACGCATGCGCTGGTCGGCAGGAACGGCGCGGGCAAGTCCACGCTGGTGTCGATCCTGACCGGGCTGCAACGCCCGGACGAGGGCGAGGTGCGCTTCTCCGGCGAGCCCGCGCCGCCGCTCGGCGACCGTGACGCCTGGCGGCGGCGGGTGGCCTGCGTCTACCAGAAGTCCACGATCATCCCGGCCCTGACCGTCGCCGAGAACCTGTTCCTCAACCGCCAGTCCGACGGGCAGAAGATCAACTGGCGGGCGCTGCGGGCCAGGGCCAGGGAGCTGCTGGACACGTACGAGGTGGACGTGGACGCGCAGGCGCTGGCCGGCGACCTCAGCGTCGAGCAGCGCCAGCTCGTGGAGATCGCCCGCGCGCTGTCGTTCGGCGCCAGGTTCATCATCCTGGACGAGCCCACCGCGCGGCTCGACGGGCCGGCGATCGAGCGCCTGTTCGCGCGCATGCGCTCGCTGCGCGAGCAGGGCGTGACCATGATGTACATCTCCCACCACCTCGACGAGGTCTACGAGATCTGCCAGAGCGTCACGGTCTTCCGCGACGCCCGGCACGTCCTGACCAGCCCGGTCGCCGACCTGCCGCACGACGAGCTGGTGGCGGCGATGACCGGCGAGGCCACGACCGAGTACCAGGCCCGCGAGCACACGCCGGGCGAGCGCGTGGTGCTGGAGGGCAAGGGGCTGTCGCTGGCCGACCGCTACTCCGCCATCGACCTCGCGGTCAGGTCCGGCGAGGTCGTCGGCCTGGCCGGCTCGGCGAGCAGCGGCAAGGTCAGCCTCGCCGAGACCCTGGTCGGCCTGCGCAAGGCGGACGCCGGGACGGTCACCGTCAACGGCACCCGGGTCAAGCCCGGCGACGTGCCCGCGGCGATGCGGGCCGGGCTCGGGTTCGTGCCGCAGGACCGCCACCACGAGGGCTTCGTGCCGCTGCTGTCGGTGGGGGAGAACGCCACGTTCCCGATCGCCCGCAAGCTCGGCCGCTTCGGCGTCGTCTCGCCCGCGCGGCGGCGCGCCACGGCCGAGCGGCTGATCGCCTCCCTGGACATCAAGACGGAAGGCCCCGACCAGCCGGTGGGCGACCTGTCGGGAGGCAACGCGCAGAAGGTGGTGTTCGCGCGGGCGCTGGTGGACGACCCGGCCGTGCTGGTGGTGATCAATCCGACCGCCGGCGTCGACGTCAAGGCCAAGCAGGCCCTGCTCGGCGCCGTCGAGGACGCCGTCGAGCGCGGCGCGGGGGCCGTGGTGGTCTCCGACGAGCTCGACGACCTGCGGATCTGCGACCGGGTGCTGGTGATGTTCCACGGCAGGGTCGTCAAGGAGGTGCCGCGTGGCTGGAGTGACCACGAGCTCGTGGCCGTGATGGAAGGCATAGAAGAGTGACTGCTTTGACGGCTCCGGCCCCTCGGGTGCGGCTGGCCAAGTTCCGCGATCTGACGCTCGTCCCGGTGATCGTGCTCCTGCTGGTCGTCGGCGCGTTCCTCGACCCGACCTTCCTGACGCCGGGCAACCTGACGAACGTGCTCCAGCAGCAGGCCGCGATCTCGCTGCTGGTGCTGGCCGAGGCGATGATCCTGATCGCCGGCAAGTTCGACCTGTCGCTGGAGTCGACGGTCGGCACCGCGCCCGCGATCGCGGTGATGCTGGTCATCCCGGTGTCGGCCGGCGGGTTCGGCATCGGGCTGCCGGGGGCGCTGGCGATCCCGCTGGCGCTGCTCATCGGGGCCGCGATCGGCGCGTTCAACGGTTTCCTGATCATACGGTTCCAGCTCTCGGCGTTCATCGTCACGCTGGCCATGCTGATCATCGTGCACGGGCTGCTCCAGGGACCGACCGAGGGCAAGACGCTGTTCCAGCTCCCCGAGTCGATCCTCTACCTGGGCAGCGCCATGTGGCTGGGGCTGCCGGCCTCGATCTGGATCGCCGGCGTGCTGTTCGCGGCCGGCATCTTCGGCCTCGGCTACCTTCGGCTCGGCCGCGCGCTGTACGCGATCGGCGGCAACCTCGACGCCGCCCGCGCCGCCGGCATCAGGGTGGACCGCGTCCTGTACGGCGTGTTCATCCTGGGCGGCACGCTCGCCGCGCTGGCCGGCGTGCTGGAGACCGGCAGGCTCGGCGCCATCGGCAACAACCAGGGCGTCGGCTGGATCTTCATGGTGTTCGCCGCGGCCGTCATCGGCGGTGTCAGCATGGACGGCGGCAAGGGCACGATCCTTGGCGCGCTCACCGGCGTGCTGGTGATCGGCCTGGTGCAGAACATCCTCACGCTCATCGGCGTCTCGGGCTTCTGGCAGCCGGTCATCTACGGCTCCATCATCCTCGTCGCGCTCATGATCAGCAGAATCGCCGGAGGAAAGGCACAAGATTGATGGACCGGATCGAGCTGCCCCGCGTCGGCTTCGGCGGCGCTCCCATCGGCAACCTCTATGACGCGGTGGCCGAGGAGCAGGCGCGCGCCACCGTCGAGGCCGCCTGGGAGAGCGGCATCCGCCTGTACGACACCGCCCCCCACTACGGCCTCGGCGTGTCGGAGCGGCGGATCGGCGCGGCGCTGGCCGGCCGGTCGGGTTACCTGCTGTCGACGAAGGTCGGCCGGCTGCTGCGGCCGGCCGGCTGCGTCCTTCGAAGGCCGGCGGGCGCGAGGAGCTGGGCTTCGCCGAGCCCGACGACCTGGAGCGGGTGTGGGACTTCTCCGCGGGCGGCGTACGCACGTCGCTGGCGGAGTCCCTCGACCGCCTCGGCCTGCCCGGCGTGGACATCGCCTTCATCCATGACCCCGACGACCACGCCGACCAGGCGATCAAGGAGGCGTACCCGGCGCTGGCCGAGCTGCGCGCCGAGGGCCGCATCCGCGCGGTCGGCGTCGGCATGAACCAGTGGCAGGTGCCGCTGCGCTTCGTCCGCGAGACCGACATCGACGTGGTCATGCTGGCCGGACGCTACACGCTGCTCGACCAGTCCGGCCTGCCGCTGCTGGAGGAGTGCGCGCGGCGGGGTGTCAAAGTGCTCGCCGCCGGGGTGTTCAACAGCGGGCTGCTGGCCACCCACGAGCCGGGCGGCACCTTCGACTACCTGCCCGCGCCCGAGCACGTGGTGGCCAAGGCCCGGCGGATCGCCGCGGTGTGCGAGCGCCACGGCGTCACGCTGCCGCAGGCGGCGATGGCGTTCCCGCTGCGGCACCCGGCGGTCGCGACGATCGTCGTGGGGGCGCGCAGCCCGCAGGAGGTGCGGGAGAACGCCGCGCTGCGGGCGCGGCCGGTGCCGGACGAGCTGTGGGAGGACCTGGCGTCGGAGGGGCTGCTGTAGTCGGCCGCTGTGGTCGGCCGCTGTGGTCGGATGCTGTAGCCGGATGCTGTGGTCGGCCGCCGAAGTTGGATGCTGAAGTTGGATGCCGTAGTTGGATGCTGTAGCCGGACGTTGCAGTTGGATGCTGTAGTCGGATGCTGGGGGAGGCGGGGGCTCCGGCTTCGTGGTCGCGCGGCTCCGGCGTCTCGGCCTGAAACTCTTCGTTCAGGAGGGGATGAACAGCCAGGATTTCGACGGGCCCGGCTCGTACGGCGAGTCGAGCCGCTTGGCCACCACCCCCGGCAGCCCCTGCTCCTTGGCGGCCTGCCGGACCGGCGCGAACTCCCCTGGCCACGACGGCGCGGTCTGCCAGTGGCCGCCGGCCAGGTCGAGCGCCTCCAGGGCGGCCCGACGCACGCTGTAGGGCTCGCCGGTCAGCGCGTGGCCGTCGTCGTACAGCAGGTCGTAGAAGACGAGCAGCTCCGCGCCGCCGAGCGTGACCAGCTCGCCGTCCAGCACGGCCGTGCGGCTGCCGAACGACTCGGCCAGCTCGCGCAGCCACGGGTGCTCGCGGGCCGCCTCGGTACGCCCGCCGTCGATCGGCACCAGCAGCCGCCGCCCGCCCCAGGCGAACTCGAAGGCGTGGTCCGCGACGTTCCTTGGCGGCCTGGCCCGTTCGGTCGGCTCCATGGGCGCGAGGTCGGGGAACGGATCGCGGACCGCCGCGCCCATCCGGTGGATCATCCAGTTGTCGCCCCTGGTCTTGAACAGCACGAACCGGCCGGAGGCCCGCTCGCCGTTCAGCACGATCTTGACCTCGTCCTCCGACCACTTCTCCGTCTCGTACGTGCCGCTGTCCCAGACGGTCATGGTGCCGCCGCCGTACTCGCCCTGGGGGATCTCGCCCTGGAAGGTGAGGTACTCCATCGGGTGGTCCTCGGTGTGCACGGCGAGGTGGTCGGTGCCGGGGTCGGCGGGCAGGCCCTTGGGCACCGCCCAGGAGACGAGCACGCCGTCGCGTTCGAGCCGCAGGTCCCAGTGCAGGGAGCGGGCATGGTGCTCCTGGATGACGAACGCGTCGCCGCCCGGGGTGGCGGATGGGGTGCCGGGGACGGGCTCAGGCGTGCGGCTGGGGTCGCGTTTGCTCCGATACTTCGTCAGTTTGCCGGGCACAAGACCGGTCCTACCCGCAGCCGAGCCCGCCGATCGTGTCTACCGCGACCTGGAGCCCGACGTGGTGCCGACTCACCCGCTCACCGACCCGTGAAGCGCCGCCTGGGAGCGCCCGGGGGCGGGGTGTCACGGGAGAGCCCGGGGTGGGCGCCGGATGGGCCTTCCCGGGCTGATCCACTGACTGGCGGGGTGATTCCTCCGATGTGTGGTCGTCCGCTCAGTCCATTTCCAGGGCCCGGCGCAGCCACGCCTCGACGCCCGCGATGTGCACGGTCGCCCATGAACGCGCCACGTCGGCCTGGCGGGCGGCGATGGCCTCGTAGATCGCCGTGTGCTGCTCGCGCGTCTTCTCCATCGCCCCCTCCTGGGTGAGCCCGCGCCAGATCCTGGCCCGGGTGGTCGGCCCCGACAGGCTCTCGATGAACGAGCACAGCACGCTGTTGCCCGAGCCCTGCGCGATGCGGTGGTGGAACTCCAGGTCGTTGGCCACCAGCTCCTCGACCGTCGGCTCATCGGGCAGCTTTTCGAGGATCACCCGCAGTTCCTCGATGTCGGCGTCGGTCATCTGCTCGGTGGCCATCGCGGTGGCGGCCGGCTCGAGGATGCGACGTACCTCGAAGAACTGCAGCACGGTGTCGTCGCGGTGCAGGTCGAGCACGAACGACATGGTGTCGAGCAGCAGCCGGGGCTCCAGGCTGGTGACGTACGTGCCGTCACCTTGGCGCACGTCGAGCACGTTGATCAGCGACAGCGCGCGCACGGCCTCGCGCAGCGAGTTGCGCGACAGGCCGAGCCGCTCGGCGAGGTCGGCCTCCTTGGGCAGGCGGTCGCCGGGCGCCAGCTCGCCCGAGACGATCATTTGCTTGATCTTGTCGATGGCCGCGTCGGTGACCGCCACACTCTTCTCCCTAGACATCGGATGTCTAGGAGTTTAGAGCCTGGAAGCGGACCGGATCGACCCCTGCGTGCCGGCGCACCTGGCCGCGCGCCTCCAGCGTACGCAGGTGGGCGGCGGCCTCCCCGGCCGCCATGCCTCGCAAGGCCGGGGGCAGCTCGCCCCACGGCCGGTTCCACGTCATCATCGCGGCGACCTCCCAGATGGTCAGCGGCTGCGCCTGCCGGGCGAGCAGGTCGCGCAGCCGTTCCAGTTTCTCCTCGTGATGGTGGCGGATCTCGGCGGCGCGCGCCGCAACATCCGGAAATATCCACTCATGAGCGGGGAGCGCGTCGAGGGGACCGCACGACGCGGAGAGGTCGGCGACGCGATCGAGCGAGTCCAGGAAGTCGCTCAGGGGATCGACGTCGTCGCGATCGTAGGGGTAGATGCCCACATGCGGGGTGATGTCGGGCAGGACGTGGTCGCCGGTGAACAGCCGGTCCGCGTCCTCCAGATGCAGGCAGATGTGGCCGGGCGTGTGACCCGGCGTGTGCACGGCCCGCAGCTCGCGACCCGGCAGGTCCACCAGGTCGCCGTCGCGCAGCTCGCGGTCGGGCATGGCAGGTGGCACGGGCCTGGTGCCCATGACCTGCCTGGCCTCGCTCGGGTCGGCCCCGGCGCGGCGCAGCATGTCGCTCTGGAAGTCGTCCTGCTCGCTCGCGGCGTACTCGGTCATGAGCCTGACCAGCGCCGCGTCGTCCTCGTGCATGGCGATCCAGCAAGCGGACGCCTCGCGGACCTGCCCGGCGAGGCCGGCGTGGTCGGGATGGAAATGGGTGACGACCACCCCGCTCACCGTCGTGACGTCGAGGCCCAGCACGGCCAGGCCGCCGGAGAGGGCGTCCCAGGCGTCGGGGTGGTTCCACCCGGCGTCGATCAGCAGGGGGCCTCTGGGGGACTCGACGGCGTACACGAGCGTGTAGCCGAGCGGGTTGCCGGGGATCGGCACCGGCACGCTCCACACCCCGCCGCCGAGGTCCTGCGGACGCTGCTCCGCGTACGGTCTGCGCCTGGTCTTCATGTGCCCCCGATTCGTGGTGCTCCGTGGTGCCTTGTGGTGGGCGGTCAGCCGATGCGTTCCAGGATGGTCGCGGTGGCCAGCGCGCCGCCCGCGCACATCGAGACGAGCGCGGTGCCGAGGTCCGCGCGCTCCAGCTCGTGCAGCGCCGTGGTGATCAGGCGGGCGCCGGTCGCGCCCACCGGATGGCCGAGCGCGATCGCGCCGCCGTTGACGTTGACCCGGTCGAAGTCGGGCTCGTGCACGCTCGCCCAGGACAGGACGACCGACGCGAACGCCTCGTTCACCTCGAACCTGTCGATGTCGCCGATCGTCATCCCGGCCGTCGCGAGCGCCTTCGCCGTCGCCGCCACCGGCCCGTCGAGGTGGTAGTACGGCTCCGCGCCGACCAGCGCCTGGGCCAGGATGCGCGCCCGGGGACGCAGGCCGTGCCGCCGCGCCGCCTCCTCGCTCATCACCAGCACGGCCGCCGCGCCGTCGGAGATCTGCGACGAGGTGCCGGCGGTGTGCAGCCCGCCCTCCACCACCGGCTTCAGCCCGGCCAGGCCCTCGACGGTGGTCTCGCGCAGGCCCTGATCCTTGCGTACGTCGCCGACCGGCACGATCTCCCGCTCGAACCGCCCGTCGGCCCACGCCTTGGCGGCGAGCCGCTGCGAGCGGGCCCCGAACCAGTCGAGCCGCTCGCGCGTCAGCCCGCGCCGCCGCGCGATGCGCTCGGCCGCCGTGAACTGGTCGGGCAGGTCGATGCTCCAGTCGTCGGGACGCGGCTCGGCGGGCCGCACGTTGCTGCCCAGCGGCGCCCGGCTCATGACCTCGACGCCGCAGCCCACGCCGGCCTCGATCACGCCCGCCGCGATCAGCGCCGCCGCGAGGTGCACCGCCTGCTGCGACGAGCCGCACTGGGCGTCGACCGTGGTGACGCCGGTCTCGTGGGGCAGGCCGGCGTAGAGCCAGGCGTATCTGCCGACGTGGCCGCCCTGCTCGCCCGCCTGCGTCACGCAGCCGGTGAACACCTGCCCGACGATCGCGGGGTCGATGCCCGCGCGGTCGATCAGCCCGTTCAGCGCCGTGGCCAGAACCTGTTGCGGTTTCAGGTGCGCCAGCCAGGCCCGCTTGCCGATGGGGGTGCGTACGGCCTCGACGATCACGGGTGTGCCCATAGCCGCCTCCAGAAGGATGCTCTGGCGCGACTGTAATCGGTTCTAGTTTGTTTCGGAACCCTCCCATTTCGGCGGGAGGCCGAACGCCTCGAACAGCTTCTCCTCGAAGAACATGCCGACGTGGCTGACGCGGTCGCCCGACAGGGTCAGCACCATGATGGCGAACTGACCGTAGACGCCGTCTTTGCGGAGGTAGACCGCGAAGGCCGGCTGGCCGTTGGCCGCCACCGGCACCAGGCGCAGATCGCCCGCCCGCTCGGCCGGGCACTGCGTCCTGGTGAGCTCGGCGATCGTCTCCGGCCCCTGGTACCAGCCGACGAACGGCGGCATCTCCCAGACAGCGTCCTCGGTGAACAGATGGACCAGGCCGTCGACGTCGTAATTTTCGAACGCGGCGACGTAACGGTCGAGCAGCTCCCGCTGCTCCGGCGTCAGCGGCTCCACCGGGTCGTCGAGGCTCGGCGCCACCTCGTCGAGCTGGGCGCGGGCCCGCTGCAGCAGGCTGTTGACCGCCGCCGTCGAGACCCCCACCGCCTCGGCCACCTCGGCGGCCTTCCACTTGAGCACGTCGCGCAGCACCAGCACCGCGCGCTGGCGGGGCGGCAGGTGCTGCAGCGCGGCGATCAGCGCGAGCCTGATGCTCTCGCGCGAGGTCACGATCGCCGCCGGGTCGTCGGCCCCGGCGCCCAGCAGGTCATCCGGCGCCGGCTCCAGCCACGGCACCTCCTCGTCGCGGACGAGCGGCGCGGTCGCCTCCTGACTGGGAGCGCCGAGCCCGGTCGGCAGCGGGCGCTTGTTACGGCTGTCGAGCGCGGTCAGGCACGTGGTCGTCGCAATGCGGTAGAGCCACGTGCGCAGGGACGAACGCCCCTCGAAGCCCTCGTACGCCTTCCACGCACGCAGGTACGTCTCCTGCACGAGGTCTTCGGCGTCGTGCACCGAGCCCATCATGCGGTAACAGTGCGCGAACAGCTCGCGCCGCATCGGATCAGCCAAGCGAAGGAAGTCCTCGCTCGTCGGCTTGTCGGTCATACCCCCTGTATAGCTCCCGCCACCGACAGAACCGCCCCAGTCCGCTCACCGCCCGGCTGTCCCGGCCCCCGTGCTCGGGGCTGCCGGCTGCTCGGGGTGACCGGCCGCGTGGGGGTGGTGCGTCGCGTGGGGTGACCGGCCGCTCGTGAGCAGCCCCCTGCTGCGGAGCAGCTCACGGTTGCGGAGGCTCACTGCCAGGGGTGGCCCACCGCTTGGAGCGGCGCGCTGCTCGGGGTGGCTGGCCGCTTGGGGTGGCGTGCCGCTCGGGGTGGCGGCCGGGGCAGCGCACGGCGCGGGGCGGTCGGATCGCCGAGGCGCTGTGGTGGCCCGCTGCTCGGGGCGGTGGTGGGACAGGGTGGGGTCAGATGTCGGAGAGGAGGCGGGCGGCGGCGGTTTCGATGCGGCGCTGGATCTGGTCGTACGTGCGCCGCCCCCGCAGCATCTCCAGCAACTCCTGCACCCACACGCTGGCCAGCGACCCCGCGAGGTCGATCTGCTCCTCGCCGGCCTCCTCCAGGGTGAGCCCGTCGGCGGAGACGCGCAGCAGCAGCCCCGTCATGCGGTCGCCGAAGGGGGTCTGCACCTCGGCCATGATCAGCGAGCGGATGAGCGCGTCGGCCAGCTCGGGCTCGCGCATGAGCCCCCTGGTGGCCCGCATGAGCACGTCGACCGCGCGGCTCGCCGGGGTGGCGGCGCTCGGCGGGCGGCGCTCGATGCTGCTCTCCAGCAGGTCGAGCTCCTCGCCGACGACGGCCACGACGAGGTCCATCTTGGAGGGGAAGTAGCGGTAGAGCGTGCCAAGCGCCACGCCCGCGCGTTCGGCCACCGTGCGCATCTGCATGGCCTCGACGCCGCCCCGCGAGGCCAGCGCCGCCGCGGCCTGGACGATGCGCTTGCGGCGTTGGTGCTGGCTGCGCGTGCGTACGCTGTGCCCGCCCGGGGCGGAAGGGTTTTCCATGGTGCCCTCGGAGTCGCTGGGGGGCGCTGCGATGGTGGCCTGCGTAGAACGCATGAGAACACGTTATCTGATTTTGTGACGGCACGGCTTGTTACTCGTGAGTCACAAACCGGCCCTATCGGCCCATGTCTACGGCGTTACACGGACATATCCCGCCATATCTCAGAGGGCCTCCGCTGGACACTCATTAGAATCTGTTCTAGTTTGCGAGTCAGCGAACCTAGCGCTTGCTGGAGGAGCGATGACCGCGGACACGCTCGCCTCCCTGCTGACCGCACGCGCCGGCGACGACCGCCCTGGGCTGGTGTTCGAGGACAGGGTGTGGACGTGGCGCGAACACGTCGCCGCCTGCCGCGCCGCCGCGGCCCGCCTGTCCGCGCACGGCCCGGGCACGCATGTCGGTGTGCTCAGCGAGAACGTTCCCGACCTGGTCTTCCTCATCGGCGGCGCGGCGCTGGCCGGGCATGTGGTGGTCGCGCTCAACCCCACCAGGGCGGCCCCTGAGCTGGTACGTGACGCCCGCGCCACCGACGTGACCCTGCTCTTGGCCGATGCTCCTTTCGGAGCCCTCGCTGACGAGGTCGCGGGTGCGTTGGGGCTGGCGGCCAAGCCTCTCGCCCCTGACACGCCCGCGGTCTCCCCGCCCGCAGACGAAAACCGGGCCGAGCGCGAGAGCCCCAGCCAGGCCGAGCCGCCGGCTCCACGCGCCGGCGCGTCCCTGTCCGCGGCCCACGACCTCGCCGAGCCGGCGGGCGGCGATCTCGTCATGCTGATCTTCACGTCGGGCACCTCGGGACGCCCCCGCGCCGTACGCATCACCCAGCGCAAGCTCGCCGTCCCCGGCCTCAGCCTGGCCGCGATGCTCACCGCAGACGACGCCGTCTACTGCGCGATGCCGCTGTTCCACTCGGGTGCGCTCATGGCCGCCTACGCCCCGGCCGTCGCGTCGGGGGCCCGGCTGGTGCTGCGGCGCCGTTTCTCGGCCTCGGGCCTGCTCCCCGACATCAGGCGGTACGGCGTCACGTACCTCCACTACGTCGGCAAGGCCCTGTCGTACGTGCTGGCCACCCCCGAGCGCCCGGACGACGCCGGCAACCCGCTGCGGATCGCCTTCGGCAACGAGGGCAGCGCGGTCGCGACCAGGCGGTTCGGGGAGCGGTTCGGCTGCCGGGTGATCGACGCCTTCGGATCGACGGAGACGGCGATCTCGCTCACCCCCGACCCCGGCGGGCCGCCCGGCTGCCTCGGCCGCCTGCCGGAGGGCGTACGGATCCTCGACCCGACCACGGGCCGCCCCTGCCCGCCCGCGCACATAGCGAACGGCCGCCTGCTCAACCCGGATGAGGCGATCGGCGAGCTGGTCAACACGGCCGGGCTCGGGTTGTTCGACGGCTACTACAACGACCCCGAGGCGGACGCCGAAAGGATCAGGGACGGCGCGTTCTGGTCGGGCGACCTGGTTTACGCCGACGCGCAGGGCCACGTCTTCTTCGCCGGCCGGGGCACGGAACGGCTGCGCGTGGACGGCGAGAACCTCGCCGTCACGCCCATCGAGGCGGCGTTACGCGAGTTCGGCGGGGTGGTGGAGGCGGCGGTCTACCCGGTGCCGGACGCGGCGGCCGGCGACCAGGTGATGGCGGCGCTCGTGCTGGAGCGCGCCTTCGACCCCGAGGCGTTCGCGGCCTTCCTCGCCGGGCGCGCCGACCTCGGTGCGAAGGCGCTGCCCCGGTACGTCCGCATCGCCCGCGAGCTGCCGCAGACCCCCTCGCACAAGGTCATCAAGCGGCACCTGGCCCGCGAGGCGTGGCGCACCGCCGACCCCGTCTGGTGGCGCACCCGGGACGGGTTCAGGCGGCTCACCGACGCGGACGTCAAGGACATCGAGGAGGACTTCGTACGGCACGGCAGGCGACACCTCTTGGAGATGTAGACGTGGATTTCAACCTGGACGAGACCCAGCGGGAGCTGCAGCGGCTCGCCGCCGAGGTGCTGGCGAAGGATGCGGACGAGGAGCGGCTGTCCCAGGCCGGCCTGCTCAGCCTGTGCGTGCCGGAGGAGGCGGGCGGTGCGGGGCTCGGCCCTGTGGAGATGGCCGTGGTGCTGCGCGAGGTCGGCGCCCGCGCGGCGGCGCTGCCCGCACTGCCGCTGCTCGCCGCCCAGCTGCTCCTGGCCCGCCACGGCGCACGAGACCTGCAGCGGCCGCCGGGCGCCCGGCTCACCCTCGCCGTACGCGAACCGGGCGCGCCGCTGAACGCCCCGCCCCGCACCACCGCCGTGCGGGCCCAGGGCGGCTGGACGGTGACCGGGCGCAAGACGCAGGTGCCGTATCCGGACGGCGCCGCGGTGCTGGTGACGGCGGACGAGGGGCTGTTCCTGGCCGAGAGCCCGGCGGGCACGCCCGAACACACCTCGACCGGCGAGCCGGCCGCCACGATCACGCTGGACGCGGCCCCCGCCGAGCGGATCGCCGGCCCCGAGGCGGCCGAAGACGCGGCACACGTGTTCACGGCGGCCGTCGCCGCCCAGGCGAGCGGAGTGCTCGCGGGCGCGCTCGAGCTGACGACCGGCCACATCAAGCAGCGCAGGCAGTTCGGGCGGGCGCTGGCCGAGTTCCAGGCGGTGACGATGCAGATCGCCGACGTCTACATCGCCGGCCGGGCGCTCGACGTGGCCATGTGGTCGGCGGCCTGGCGGCTGTCGGAGGGGCTGCCGGCCGGGCAGGACCTGGCGCTGGCGGCGTACCACGTGGGCGAGTCTGTCAGGGCGCTCTACACCTGCCAGCACCTGCACGGCGGGCTCGGCCTCGACGTCACCTACCCGCTGCACCGCTACTTCGCCCAGGCGGGGCACCTGTCCCATCTGCTCGGCGGCGCGGACGCCCAGCTCGACCTGATCGGAGCGCTCGTCTGATGTACATCGACCTGACACCCGAGCAGCGCAGGCTCCGCGACGAGCTGCGCGAGTACTTCGGCTCCTGCCTGACCGCCGAGGACCGGGCCGAGATCGCCGACGATCCGTTCGGCGAGGCGTACATGGAGCACTGCCGCCGCCTCGGCAGGGACGGCAAGCTCGGCATCGGCTGGCCCAAGGAGTACGGCGGAGGCGGCTACGGCCCCCTGGAGCAGCAGATCTTCGCCAACGAGATCGCCCGCGCCGGAGTGCCGTACCCGATCATCACCGTGCAGACGGTGGGCCCCACGCTCATGCAGTACGGCACCGAGCGGCAGAAGGACTTCTTCCTGCCCCGCATCCTGGCCGGCGAGTGCCACTTCGCGATCGGCTACAGCGAGCCGGAGGCGGGCACCGACCTGGCCGCGCTGCGCACGACGGCGGTGCTGGACGGCGACCACTACGTCGTCAACGGCCAGAAGATCTTCACGAGCGGCGCGCACTACGCCCAGTACATCTGGCTCGCGGCCCGCACCAACCCCGAGGCCAAGCGGCACAAGGGCATCACGATGATGATCGTCGACACGACCGATCCCGGCTTCTCGTGGACGCCGATCGTGACCATGGACGGCCGCCACCACACCAACGCCACCTACTACTCCGACGTCCGCGTCCCCGTGGACATGGTCGTGGGCGAGGTGGACCGCGGCTGGGATCTCATCGTCAACCAGCTCAACCACGAGCGCGTCACGCTCGGCCCGGCGGGCAACCTCGGCCAGGTCTACGACCGGTTCCGCGCCTGGGCCCGGCGTACGGGGCTGGACGCCGAGCCGGGCGTGCGGCGGGCGCTGGCCGCCGTGTGGGCCGCGTTCCGTACCAACGAGCTGCTGAACTGGCAGGTCGCGGCCAACATGGACCTGGGCTGGCTGGGCGCGCCCGACGCGTCCGCCACCAAGATCTACGCCTCCGAGCGCATGCAGGAGGCGGGCAGGATCGTCGGCGACGTCCTGGCGAGGTACGGCGACCCCGCCGACCCCGAGACCGCCGAGCTGATCGAGCGCATCGACAACGCCGCCAAGGGTGCGGTGGTGCTGACGTTCGGCGGCGGCGTGAACGAAGTGCAGCGCGAGCTGATCGCCATGCTCGGCCTGAGCCTGCCGAGGCCGCCCCGATGAGCGGCGCCCCGATGAGCGGCGCCCCGATGAGCGGCGCAGGGCTCGTCCTGAGCGACGCGGAGCTGCACGAGCTGGCCGCCAAGCAGACGGCTCTGGGGGAGGTGCGCGGCGCACCCGCCGACGACCCCGTCAACGTCCCCATGATCCGCCACTGGCTGGCCGCCATGGGCGACGCCAACCCCGTCTACCTCGAACGCGGCCTGGCACCGCCCGCCATGGCCCAGGTGTGGACGATGCGCGGCCCTGGTGCGGGCAAGGAGCGCTCACCGGTGGACGACCTGCTGGCCGCGCTCGACCGCAGCGGCTACACGGGCGTGGTGGCGACGAACTGCGAGCAGACCTACCACCGGTACGCGCGGGTGGGGGAGCGGCTGACCCCCGCCACCCGGCTGGCGGGGCTGGCCGGGCCCAAGCGCACCGCCCTGGGCGTCGGCTACTTCGCCACCTGGAACGTCACCTGGTACACCGACGAGGACGAACCGGTCGCCACGATGATGTTCCGCGTGCTCAAGTTCCGCCCCGAGCCCGAGAAGGAGCGGGCGCCGTACCCACTGCGGCCGGCCGTCAGCGACGACACCGCGTTCTTCTGGGACGGCGCCAAGCAGAAAGAGCTGCGCATCCAGGCGTGCGCCGACTGCGGTGAGCTGCGCCACCCGCCAGGTCCGCTGTGCCGGCGCTGCCGCTCGGCCAACCGGGGCTACACGGTGGCGAGCGGCGAGGGCGTGCTGTTCAGCTACGTCGTGCATCACCATCCGCCGGTGCCGGGGCGCGAGACGCCGTTCGTGGTGGGGGTGGTCGAGCTGCCGGAAGGCGTACGGGTCGTGGGCGACATCGTCGGCTGCGCGCCCGGTGACGTGGAGGTCGGGATGCGGTTGCGGGTGCGGTTCGACGCGATGGACGCCGAACTCGTCCTGCCGAGATGGGAGCCCGCATGATCGGCACGGAGCTGCCCGAGCTGACCATCGAGCTGACGCCGACCATGGTGATCTCGACGGCGCTGGCCACCAGGGACTTCACGCCCGTGCACCATGACCCGGAGCTGGCCCGCGCTCAGGGCTCGAAGGACATCTTCCTCAACATCCTCACCACGATGGGGCTGGTGCAGCGGTACGTCACCGACTGGGCCGGGCCCGGCGCGGTGATCAGGTCGATCGACGTGCGGCTCGGCGTGCCCGCGTACGCGGGGGACCGGCTGACCTTCACCGGCACGGTCGTGCAGGGCGCGGACGGCGAGCCGGCGGTGCGCGTGCGCGGCCGGGTCAGCCTCGGCGACCACGCCACCGCGACCGTCCGCCTCACACCGGGAGCGTCAGGCCCGGGAGCGTCAGGTCCCGGAGCGTCAGGTCCGGGAGCGTCAGGTCCGGGAGCGTCAGGTCCGGGAGCGCCAGGGGAGGCGCGGTGAACGCCGCGATCGCGGGCATCGGCGCCACCGAGTTCAGCAAGCGGTCAGGACGCTCCGAGCTGCGCCTCGCCGCCGAGGCCGTGCTCGCGGCGCTGGACGACGCGGGTCTGTCGCCCGCCGACGTGGACGGCCTGGTCACCTTCACCCAGGACACCAACCAGGAGATCGCCGTGGCCAGGGAGACCGGCATCGGCGAGCTGACCTTCTTCTCCCGCGTCGAGTACGGCGGCGGCGCGGCCTGCGGCACGGTCGCGCACGCGGCCATGGCGGTGGCGACCGGCATGGCGAGCACGGTGGTCTGCTACCGGGCGTTCAACGAGCGCTCGGGCCGCCGCTTCGGGCAGCCGAACACCGGCCTGACCGGGCAGCCCACCTCGCAGGGGCTGGAGATGAGCTGGCACGTCCCGTACGGGCTGATGACGCCCGCCGCCTGGGTCGCCATGTTCGCCCGCCGCTACATGCACGTGTACGGCGCCACCTCCGAGGACTTCGGCCGGGTGGCGGTGGCCATGCGCCGCCACGCCGCCACGAACCCGGCCGCCTGGTTCCACGGCCGGCCGATCACATTGGAGGAGCACCAGGCGTCCCGGTGGATCGTGGAGCCGCTGCACCTGCTCGACTGCTGCCAGGAGAGCGACGGCGCGGTGGCCCTGGTCGTCACCTCGGCCGAGCGCGCCCGCGACCTGCGCAGGTCGCCCGTGCTGATCGCCGCCGCCGCGCAGGGGGCCGGGGCCGGGCAGATGATGATGACGAGCTACTACCGCGATGACATGACCGGCCTGCCGGAGATGTCCGTCGTCGGCCGGCAGCTCTGGGAGAAGTCGGGGCTGTCGCCCGCCGACATCCAGACGGCCATCCTGTACGACCACTTCACCCCGTTCGTGCTGACCCAGCTCGAGGAGCTGGGCTTCTGCGGGCGCGGCGAGGCCCCGGGCTTCGTCCGGGACGAGGGCATCGAGCTGGACGGCCGCCTGCCGGTCAACCCGCACGGCGGGCAGCTCGGGGAGGCGTACATCCACGGCATGAACGGCATCGCCGAGGCCGTCCGCCAGATCAGGGGAACCGCGGCCAACCAGATCCCGGACGTCTCCAACGTCCTGGTGACGGCCGGGACCGGGGTGCCGACCAGCGGGCTGATCCTGACCGCCGGCTGAAGACCCTCCCCGAGGGTTCGGGGAAGGTCAGGGGCCGAGGACGCTCGGCATCGAGAAGAAGACGATCATCGCGATCGCCACGCAGAGCAGAAACCCGGCCGCTTCCCACACCCAGTCGTAGTGGCGGTCCTTACGGCGGCGCTGCTTCGGCGGGCGGCGGGTCACCTCGGGGCGGCGCTTGGGGACGGGACGCGCCCGGACCGGGCGCGGCGCGATCGGCGACGTCTCCTGCCAGCCCGCCTCGAACACGAGCTCACGGACGGCCCGCGTCCCCGCCTCACGCGGAGTCTCCCGCACCACCCGCTGCTCCGCCCCACTCGTGGCCTGGGAGCCTTCCGCCCTGGTCAGGGAGGTTTCCGTCCCGGTCAGGGAGCCTTCCGCCCTGGTCAGGGAGCCTTCCGACCCGGCCTGCGGTCCAGGCTCCGGCGCGGACAGGCGCTCAGGGAGCCGGTAGACGGGCTCTTTCGCGGGCTTGCCGCGCCCCTCGCGCCCGGCGGCCTTCCTTCCGGACCCGCGGCGCGCCGACTTGCCCGGCTGCTCAGCAGGCCGGGTGTGCGGCCGGAACAGCGGTGCGGCAGGCTCGCGGACCGTCTCCGGCGTCCGCACCGCGCCGAGCGGCGTCTCCGGCAGGCGGAGGAACTCCTCGGGGGTGGGCCGCGGCTCCATCGGCGGCCGCTGCCGGTCGGACCGCTTCGGCCGGGGGACCGGCCGGGCCGGACCGTTGTGCACGAGCACATCGCCCGTCATGTACGGATCGGGCGCGTCCTTCGGCAGGATCACGTCACCGGTCATGAACGGGTCGGTCGCGCTGGGCGGCGGCTCGGCCAGGTAGAACGGCCGCTCGACCGGCTTGCTCGCCCTGTCCGCCGCCCTGTCCGCCGCCCTGTCCGTCCCTCTGCCCGTCGTCTTGCCGGCCGCCCTGTCCGGCGCTCTGTCCGGCGCTCTGTCCGTCGTCTTGCCGGCCGCCTTGTCCGACCAGGCCAGCACGTCGCCGACGTCGCGCGGATCGCGGGCCGACCCCTGCTCGCCGAACGGAAGCCCGGTGCGCGGATCCCTGAACGCCCGGGTGGAGCCGAGCGGGTCGCGCAGCGGCAGATCGGGGTCGAGGATGTCGCCCGGCGGCCTGAGCGGGTCGCGCAGCTTGGGCATCGGGGCCGTGGTGGCGTCGTGCTCGGGCCTGCGCGACGAGGCGGGCGGCGTCAGCAGCTCGGCGGGGAAGATCACGGTGCTGGTCGCCGGGTCGGCCTCGGCCAGCGGCTGCGGCCAGACCGGCGGGCTGGGCCAGCGCGGCTTGGTGAACAGCGGGCCGGGCGCGGCCGGGCGCGAGCCGGCGAAGTGGATGCGCAGCGCACCGGGCGGCTGCGGCCACGGCAGGCGGCCGAGCACGTCGGGCAGCGGCGCGACCCGCAGCGCGCCGTAGACGTCGGCGACCGGCGTGGGCAGGCGTCCTCCGGCCGAGGCCAGCGCCGTGCTCAGCGCCTGGCGGAACTGCTGTCCCGCCGCGATCGTCAGCTCCTCGGCGGTGTCGGGCGCGACGTCGAGCACCCAGGCCAGCTCGTCCTTGCTCAGCCCGCACACCGCGCACAGCACCAGCACCTCGCGCTGGTGCGGGCGCAGCTCGCGCAGGGAGCGCTCGACGAGCGCCGTGGCCGGGTCGATGAACGGATCGACGGCAGGGGGCGAGTAGACGATGTCCCTGCGGTGGATCTCGCGGCGCGCGAACGCGTACAGCGCGGCGCGCGGCGGCGCGGTGTCCGGGACTCCGTTGAGCACGGCCGCCAGGACGTCGGACGCCGCGCCGAGGTCGCCGAGCTGGTCGGCGCAGTACGCGAACAGCCCGGCGGCGTGGCGGTCGTATAGCTCTGCGATCAGTTCTGCGCGCCGGCGCTGATCGGTGAGCGGCTGAGACACGGGCCGGTCCTCTTGTGGATGCGAACGCTGGGGGGGAGTGGTGCGCGTCGGGAGGTTGTGAGCTGATGCGTCAGGATTCGTGAGGGTAATCATGCCAACTGGCGTGGTCCGGCGCACTACCAGATAAAGAATTCATGCGAATCTCCACCCCAGAAGGCCGCATTCGGTAACGCGTCAACTGAAGCGTTTAAGGAAATCCCGAGGGGACACATCGGGAAGTATCGCCGTAGTCTGTGGGTTCAGGAGATCATGCGGCGGTCGTGGCACGGGGGCTGCGGCGCTGCCACCGAAAGCCCGAAGCGAGAGTTCGCGCGTGATCACATTCGAGTCTGTCACCAAGCGCTATCCAGACGGCACCGTCGCCGTCGATCATCTCGACCTTGAGGCGCCCACGGGCGAGATCACCGTACTCGTCGGCCCGTCGGGCTGCGGAAAGACCACCTCACTCCGGATGATCAACCGGATGATCGACGCCTCGGAGGGCCGCATCCTCCTCGACGGCGTCCCCGTCCAGGGCATCGACCCGCCAACGCTGCGGCGCGGCATCGGCTACGTCATCCAGCAGGCCGGTCTCTTCCCGCACAGGAAGATCGTCGACAACATCGCCACCGTCCCCTACCTGCTCGGCTGGGACCGCAAGAAGGCCCGGTCGCGGGCCATGGAGCTGCTCGAACGCGTCGGGCTCGACGCAGCGCTCGGCCAGCGCTACCCGTTCCAGCTCTCCGGCGGCCAGCAGCAGCGCGTGGGCGTGGCCAGGGCGCTGGCGGCCGACCCGCCGGTGCTGCTCATGGACGAGCCGTTCAGCGCCGTCGACCCGATCGTCCGCACGAGCCTGCAGGACGGGCTGCTGCGGCTGCAGAGCGAGCTGAACAAGACGATCGTGTTCGTCACGCACGACATCGACGAGGCCATCAAGCTCGGCGACCGGGTGGCGGTGATGCGGGTGGGCGGCAAGCTGGCCCAGCTCGCCGACCCTAAGACGCTGCTCGCCCAGCCCGCCGACGACTTCGTGCAGGAGTTCCTGGGGCGCGACCGGGGCATCAGGCGGCTGCAGTTCGTCTCCACGGAGGGGCTGCGGCTGCGTACGGACCTGACCGTGCCTGAGGGGTCCTCGGCCGTCTCCCCCGAGCCGTGGGTGCTGGTCGTGACCGGCGACGGCCGGCCGGTGGGCTGGCGCACCGGCGAGCCGGGCGGGAAGCTGGAGCCGTACGGCGCCTACCGCCACGGCCGCGACAGCATGCGGGCCGCGCTCGACGCCGCGCTGCTGTCGCCGTCCGGCAACGCGGTGGCGCTCGGCGAGGACGGCAAGGTCGTGGGCGTGGCCAGCCGGCAGGCCCTCGACGAGGCGCTGGCGGAGGCCGCAGATGGGTGACGGCCCTCCCTCGCTATGGGAGTGGATCGGGCGTAACTGGGACACCGGACGGGTCGACAGCATCCGCAACCTGCTGACCGACCACCTCGTGATGTCGTTCATGCCGATCCTGCTCGCGCTGATCGTGTCGGTGCCGCTCGGCCTGGCCTGCGCGCGCTGGCGCTGGCTCTATCAGCCCACGTCAGGGCTGATGAACGTGGTGTACGCGCTGCCGTCGCTGCCGGTCTTCATGCTGCTGATCTCGGTGACCGGCCTGTCGCAGACCACGGTGATCATCCCGCTGGCCTTCTACGGCACGGCGGTGCTGCTCCCGGCCGTGGTCGACGGGCTCGACTCGGTGCCCGACCACGTACGCCAGTCGGCGATCGCCATGGGCTACACCCCGCTGCGCCGGCTGCTCGCGGTCGAGCTGCCGATCGCCATCCCGGTGGTGCTGGCCGGGCTGCGGGTGGTCGCGGTCTCCAGCATCAGCCTGGTCAGCGTGGGCGCGCTGATCGGGCAGGGCGGGCTCGGCGGGCTGTTCACCCGCGCCTACCAGAACCCGTTCATGCCGCCGGTGATCGTCGGCATCGTGCTCATCGTGGCGCTCGCGCTGGTCGCCGACGGTCTGCTCGTCCTGGCGCAGCGGCTGCTGACCCCGTGGGTGCGCGCGCGGAAGGGGGCGGCGCCGTGAACTGGCTGACCTCGTTCATCGGCTGGCTCGCCGAGTTCTTCGGCAACCCCGACAACTGGTCGGGCACCGGCGGCATCCCCGCCCGCCTGCTCGAACACCTGGAGTTCTCGGCGCTTGCGCTGGTGCTCGCGGTGCTGATCGCGGTGCCGCTCGGCCTGCTCATCGGCCACACCGGGCGGGGTGCGCTGCTGGTCGTCGTCTCGGCGAACCTGGCCAGGGCGCTGCCCACGCTGGGGCTGCTGGTGATGTTCGTGCTGCTGCTCGGCACCAGCTCGATCTGGCCGGTGATCATCCCGCTGGTGCTGCTGTCGGTGCCGCCGATCCTCGTCAACACCTTCGAGGGGATCAGGGGCGTCGATCCCGAGCTGCGCGACGCCGCGTACGGGATGGGGCTGCGCGGCGGGCAGGTGCTCGGACGGGTGCTGGTGCCGGTGGCGCTGCCGCTGATCCTGCTGGGCTGCCGCCTGTCGGCCATCCAGGTCGTGGCCACCACCACGGTCGCCGCCTATACGGGGCTCGGCGGGCTCGGCCGCTACGTCATCGACGGTTTCGCGACCAAGGATTACGCGAGCGTCGTCGGTGGTTCCGTACTGATTGTGCTGTTCGCGCTCGTCGTGCAGGCTCTGTTCGCCCTCGCCCAGAGGGTGGCGGTCTCTCCGGGGGTGAGCCGGCGCCTCAAGGTTCGCTAGGTTTTGCTGTATAACCTCCCGCTAAGAAGGGAAAAGTCATGAGACGCACGTACGGCATCGCGGGGGTCCTCCTGTCGGCGATGCTCGCACTGGCCGCCTGCGGTGGGGGTGGATCCACCGGGAGCAACCCGCTCGAGACGACGAGCGCGGCACCCTCCGGCTCGGCTTCCGGTGCGGGAGGCAAGGCGATCATCGGCTCCTTCGACTTCGACGAGAGCGTGCTGCTCGCCTCCATCTACGCCCAGGCTCTGGAGGCCAAGGGCGTGCAGGTGGAGGAGAAGCCCCGCATCGGCAGCCGTGAAGTCGTCTTCGACCAGGTCAAGAGCGGCGGCCTGACGATCGTCCCCGAGTACAACGGCAACCTGCTCGCCTACATCGACGTCAAGGACACCTCGGTGACCACCGAGGAGGTGGACGCGGCGCTCAAGCAGAAGCTGCCGCCCGAGCTGGAGGTGCTCGACTCCTCGCCCGCCGAGGACAAGGACAGCCTGTCGGTCACCAAGGAGACCCAGGACAAGCAGGGTCTCAAGACCATCGAGGACCTCGCCAAGGTCTCGAAGGACATGGTGCTGGGGGCTCCGCCCGAGTTCAAAAAGCGCTGGGAGACCCGCTTCAAGGAGGTCTACGGGCTGGAGTTCAAGGAGTGGAAGCCCACGGGCCCCACCACGGCCGACGCGCTCAAGGACGGCTCGATCCAGGTCGGCAACGTCTTCACCACCGACCCCAAGATGACGACCAACAATCTGGTAGCGCTCGAGGACACCAAGAACGTCTTCGCCGCCCAGAACGTGATCCCGCTGCTGCACAAGGCGTCCGCCGACGACACCGTCAGGACCACGCTCAACGGCATCTCGGCCAAGCTCACCACCGACGCGCTGCTGCAGATGATGCAGAAGATCTCCGTCAACAAGGACGAGCCCGCTACTGTTGCCAAGGAATGGCTGACCAGCAACGGCCTCGTCTGAGCGCCGCCATCCGCGCCGAGGGCCTCCGCCCGTGCGGAGGCCCGGCCGTGGCGTGCCGCCCTTACGGCCACCGGAGCCCTTCCGGCCGGGGAAACGCGTTCGACCTGTGGAGCCCGTCGCGGTGACCGAGCTGTTCACCGAGGCGATGGCCCAGCTCGCGGCCGGCGTGGCGGTGGTGACCGCCCGCGAGGGGCGCGACGACATCGGCACCACCGTCTCGACGCTGATGTCCGTCTCGCTGGAGCCGCCGCTGGTGCTGGTGAGCCTGGCCGGCAAGGGCTACCTCAACGAGGTGCTGCTCCGGCAGGACCGCTGGGCCGCCTCCCTGCTGTCGTCCGATCAGACGGCCGTCGCCAGCCGCTTCGCCGCCGCGGGACGGCCGAGCGCCCGCCTGCTCGTCGCCGGCACCCCGCACCACCGTGGGCCGCACACGGAGGCGCTGGTGATCGAGGGCGGGGTGGCCGCCATCGAGGCCGAGACCACCAAGGTCGTCGTGGCCGGCGACCACACGATCTTCATCGCGGCCGTGCTCGCCGTCGATTACGTCGACGCGCGCCGGCAGCCGCTGGTCCGGCTGCGCAGCCGCTACCGCACCATCGCCACCTGAGCCCCGGCCTCAGCGCGCGGGCCCGCCGCCGTTCGTGAGGCGACGTACCGCCTCCGCGCCGCGCCCCGCTGTCCGGTCCGCCGCGAGGTCAGCGGATGCGATACCAGGACGGCAGCAGCAGCGGGCCGCCCGCGGGCAGGCCCAGCTCCGCCGACAGCCGCGCCAGCGGACCCCACGCGTCGAGCCGGATCCTGGCCAGCGCCGCCGCCTTGTCCTCGCTGGACTCGGGGCCGCGCAGCCGTTCGAGCGGGTTGAGCCGGGGATAGGTGCGTACGGGCGCGTCCTCGGCCAGCCCCACCCGCTTCCTGGCCAGCGCCAGCGCGTCCTCAAGCCCGCCGAGCTCGTCCACCAGCCCGTTGGCGTGCGCGTCGGCGCCCGTCCAGACCCGGCCCTTGGCCAGCTCGTGCGTACGCTCGCGGCTGAGGTCGCGGCTCTTGGCGACCTTGTTCACGAAGTCGTCGTAGATGCGGTCGAGCCAGGCGTTCACCCGCTCCCACTGCTCGGGCGAGAAACCCCTGGTGAGGGAGAACATGCCGGCGTTGGCGCCCTCGGCGAGCAGCTCAGAGTTGACCCCGGCCTTCTCCATCAGCTCCGACAGCACCGGCTTGCCGCCGTAGACGCCGATCGAGCCCGTCAGCGTGCCCGGCTGTGCCATGATCACGTCGGCCGCCATCGACACGAAGTAGCCGCCGGAGGCCGCGAAGTCGCCCATCGAGACGATCACCGGCTTGACCTTGCTGGTCAGCGCCACCTCGCGCCAGATCGTGTCGCTGGCGACGTACGAGCCGCCGGGGCTGTCCACCCGGAACACCACGGCCTTGATGTGCTCGTCACGGCGGGCGGCGCGCAGCGAGGCGGAGATCGTGTCGGAGCCCATCGCGCCGCCGCCGCCGAGCGGGCTGCGGCCGCTGCGCCCGGTCTTGATCAGGCCGCTGCCGTGGACGAGCGCGATGCCGTCGGCCATGGGCTGCGGCAGCTTGCGCACGTTGGCGGCCTTGGCGTAGCGGGCCAGGTACAGCAGGTGCGCGTCCTCGCCCGCGGCGCGCTTCAGCTCGTCGTAGACCTCGTCGCGGTAGGCCAGCTCGTCGACCAGCCCCGCCTCCTGCGCCTCCGAGGCGATGAACGGCCCCTGGTCGATCAGCTCGCGCACCTTCTCCGGGTCGAGCCTGCGGCCGTCGGCGATGCCCGCCACGACCGTCTCGGTCAGCGACTCCAGCAGGCGGGCCGCGGACTCGCGGTGCGCGTCCGTCATGCGGTCCTCGGTGAAGGTGTTCATCGCCGTCTTGTACTCGTGGCGCTGGCCCACCTCGTAACCGACGCCGAGCTTGGTCAGCGCGCCCTTCACGAAGCGCTGCTCCATGGCGAGGCCGGTCAGCCCGACGTCGCCGCTCGGCTGGAGGTAGAGGCGCTCGAAGGCGGTGGCGAGGTAGTAGGGGATGGTGCCGCCGCTGAACTCGCCGAACGTCTCGGCGTACGCGACGGTCAGCTTGCCCGCCGCCCGGAACCGGATCACCGCCTGGCGCAGCTCCTGGACCATGGCGAACCCCAGCGGGTTGCCGCCGATCTTCACGACCAGTGCCTTGACCCGTGGGTCCTGGCGGGCCCGCTTGAGCCCGGACAGGACGTCGGCCAGGCGCGGCTTGCGCATGGACAGCACCGCGGCGAGCGGGTCGGCCGGCGGGCCCTCGGTGAGGCCCTCGGTCAGATCGAGCTCCAGCACCAGCGGGGCGGTGCGCCGCTGGCGAAGCTTGCCGACGGTATCGAAGATCGCCTTGCCTGCGTCCATAGAAGCCACCCTAAGCGACACAATTCGAAAAGCACGCCTTTGCCGGAACAGGGGTTCCCGGACGCGCGTGACGGCAGGTCAGCGGCCTCGCATCCGCTCTCAGCGAAAGGTCGGTCATTCAGAGAGGTGATGACGACCTTGCCCGCCGCGCGCCCCTCCTCCAGCTCGCGCATCCTGGCCCGCGCGAGAGAGCGGAAGGTCGCGCCCAGCGTGAAGACGGAGAGCACGACGCTGAACGCGCCGGCGCCATCGATGGGCCGCAAACGCGCATCGGCCGGGCCCGTGGTGCCGGGCCCGGCCGATGACTCGCTACTTCAAGGGATCAGGCGGGGTCAGCGCAGCGCCGCCCAGACGTTGATCCGAGGCGTGGTCACCTGCGCGCCGCCGCTGTCGTACGTGATCGGCTTGCCGGTGCTCTTGAGCGCGTTGAGCAGCGTGTCGGCCGACGACCACGTGTCCTTCTGGCGCAGGAGGGCAAAGGCGCCGGCCACGTGCGGGGCGGCCATGGAGGTGCCGCTGAGGGTCGCGTACGCGTTGCCCGCGATGGCGCCCGTGATGCTCGCGCCCGGCGCGAACACGTCGAGCAGCGTGCCGCGGTTGGAGAAGGAGGCGACCGCGTCCTGCTTGTCGGTGGCGCCGACGGTCACGACGGAGGAGACGCAGGCAGGCCAGGAGACGCCCGCCTGGTTGCCCTCGTTGCCGGCCGCGACCACGGTGGGCACGCCCTTGGCGAGGAGCTTGTCCGCCTCGGCCTTGAAGTCCGCGCCGTCGCCCTCGTCGCAGTTGGAGGTGTACGCGCCGCCGCCGAGGCTGAGGTTGACGGAGGCGATGCGGTACTCGTGGGCCAGCAGCTCGGCGTAGGCCATGCCGGTCAGGATGGAGGAGTCGTAGGCGAGGATGCAGACCGGCTGCCCGTTGCAGTACGGCGAGTCGTCGAAGCGGCTGAACACCTGCACCGCGATGATCTTGGCCTTGGGGGCCACGCCGTCGGCGGGGAAGTCGGCGGTCCGCTGTCCGGCGGCGATGCCGGCGACGTGCGTGCCGTGGTAGCACAGGCCGTACTGCGGCTGCGGCGCGCCGTTCATGCACGCCTCGGTCTCGGCGTTGGCGGCGCCGTCACCGAGCTGGAACTGGCTGCCGCTGGGGCAGAGCGGGCTGGAGCCGTCGGCGGGGTCGGCGGCGGAGAAGCACGCCTGGGCGACGATGCGGTCGCCGAAGGCGGGGTGGTCGTCGTCGATGCCGGTGTCGAGAATGGCGACGGCGCTGCCGTCACCGGTGATGCGGGCGTTGTGCGCCCTGTCGGCCCCGATGAGCGGGACGCTCTCGATCAGGCTGGGCTTGTTCAGCTTGTCCTTGCGGATGGAGACCACGTCGGACTGCTCGGCGATCTTCTCCAGCTCTGCGCGGGTGCCGCGGTAGACGAAGAAGTCGAGCTTGCCGGCGAGCTCTGCGGGCGGCTGCGCCTCGACGTTGCGCCGGTCGCGCTTGACCTGCTCGGCGCTGGACCTGACGGCTTGCACCTTGGCGGGCTGCCGGACGTGCACGATGGCGCGGTGCTCGCCTGCGGCCGTCAGCGCGGGGTCGATTTTGGATTCTGGGTCGGCGTGGGCGGGGGTGGCCACCAGGGCCGCCGATGCGGCTGCTAACGCGATGGCTCCGGCGAACAGAGACGGGAGACGCAAACCGTTCCTCCGGGGTCTCAAGGGAAATTTGTCCACCGAAGTGTATTAATCCGACAACAGATGTCAGAGAGGCGCAAGAGTTCCGTTACCGCTTCTTGTTCTGTCCGACAGCGCGCCGTAGGCATGCGAGCGGGCCGGACCACGAGGGTCCGGCCCGTTGCACCCGCTCAAATCCGGGGATCCCTGCTGGCCTGCGTGGCGGTGGTGGCGCGTTCCAGATCGATTCTGGAGGTGACCACCGGCGTGCCCGCCGCGTCGAACTGGATCGCCCTCCCGGTGTCCCGCAGCCGTTGCAGGTTCTGCGTGACCGTGAACTCCGGGTTGGCCTGCCGCATGATCGCGAACGCCCCCGCGACGTGCGGCGCTGCCATCGAGGTGCCGCTCTTGTTCCCGTACGTGTCGTCCGGCACGGACGAGTTGATGGTCACGCCCGGTGCCAGCAGGTCGAGCAGCGGCCCCCTGTTGGTGAACGTGGCCAGCCGGTCGCTGTCGTCGGTGGCCCCGACGGCGACGGCGGTGGAGATGCAGGCCGGCGAGGCGACCCCGTTGGCGGCCCCGCTGTTGCCCGCCGCGACCACGGGTGCCACGCCCAGGCTCACCAGCAGGTCGAACTCCGGCTTGACGGCCGCGGCGTCCGGGTCGGTGTCGCACGCCTCCGAGTACGCGGTGCTGCCGCCGAGGCTCATGTTCACCGCGGCGACGTTGTGCGTCGTGGCCACCCGCGACACGTACTCGAGCGCCAGCTTCTGGTCGGAGGTGTAGCTGAGGAAGCAGGGCGCGGTGGTGCCCCGCAGCATGCAGGTCAGGGCGTTGTCCACCCGGCTGAACACCTGGATGGGCAGCAGCCGCGCCTCGGGGGCGACGCCGCTGGCGGGCGCGCCGGCGGTCATCCTGCCCGCCGCGATGCCGGCCACGTGGGTGCCGTGCGAGCAGGCGTTCTGCCCGTTGACCAGGCACTGCGCGGTCTCGGCGTCGGCCGCGCCCGGCCCGGTCTGGCTGGGCTGGTTGTTGGGGCAGAGGGAGACCGTGCCGTCGGTGGCGCTGGCGGAGGAGAAACAGGCCTCGTCCACGATGCGCCCGGCGAAGAACGGGTGGTCCCGGTCGATGCCGGTGTCGAGTACGGCGATGGTGGTGCCGGTGCCGTTCCAGCCCGCCTGGTTCGCCCGGTCCGAGCGGATCAGCGCGGTGCTGACGTCGAGAAAGGGCATGCTCAGCTCGTCCTTGTAGACCGAGTGGATGCGGTCGTCCTTCTTGAGCTTGTCGAGCGTGCGCCGGTCGACCTCGGCGACGAAGAAGTTCGCCGAGCCGGTCGCCTCGACGACACGGCTGCCATTGGAGGCCTGCTCCAGGTCGGCGGCGACCGCCTGGACGCTCTGGCCTGGTTTGAGCTGGATGATCGAGCGGACCCGGCTCTTGGCCTGCACCTCGGAGGCCAGCGCGGGGCTGATGATCGGATCGCCCGCGTCGGCGGCATTGGCGTGGAGCGTGGGCGCCGCGTAGAGCACGGCTGATGTCACGACCAGCGTCGTCGCGCCGGCCAGCAGAGACCGTAGCCTCACTTGTTCCTCCCGGAGGCTGGAGCCGTGAAGCGCTTCCGGCTCCCGGCTGGTTACAGCCGCTACCTCCCCGCCTGTGACAAGCGTGATGTCAGGGGCGTATGTGATGCAGAGAAACGATGGTGGCTTCTTTACGGCGATTCGGGCGAAGAGCAGAAGGCCGGTGCTCTTCGCCCGGCCTTCTTCCTACATTTAGCTATTTGACGGTTTTCAGGATGCTCTGCGTGGCTTTCTTCAGGGCCTTGGCGGAGGGCTTGCTCTTCATCCGCACCTTCTCCGCCGCCGTCAGCGCCTTGGTGCCGTTCGTGCCGTGCGCCCAGTTGAGCCAGGCCGTGAGCAGCGCGCTGTCCAGCTTCGCCTTGCTGCTTCCGCTCTTGGCCTTCAGCACCCGGTACGCCTTGCCCAGCGACGACGCCTTCGTCAGCTCGGAGAACACCTTGCTCGACTTGGAGATCAGCTTCAGGTAGCAGGTGAGGGTCGCGTCGGTCAGCTTGCCGCTGCTGCGGTGCACCTCGACGGCCCACTCCTTGGCGTCTAGCTTCTTGGCCGCGGTGCCCCGCGTGCACACGGCCGCCGCCTTCGCCGCCGTCGGGCTCGGCGACGCCGTGGCCGTCACGGTCACCGTGACCGTCACCGTGGGCAGCGGCACGGGGCTGGGCGGCGTGGAAGGCTGCGGGTCCGGGTCCGACGGCTGATCGGGCTCCGGCGTGGGGCCGCTGCCGTCGGTCGGGTTCGGCTCCAGCGGGCCGGGCGGCGGCTCGGGCGCCGGGCTCTGCGAGATCGGCGGCTGCGGGGAGGCGCCCGTCAGGGCCGCGGCCAGGTCGAGACGCGGCGTGGTGACCTGCGCGCCGTCCACCTCGTAGGTGTACGGACGGCCGCTGCTCTTCAGCGCCTCGATCAGCTCGGTCATCGGCCGGTCGGGGTACGCCTCGCGCATCAGCGCCAGCGCGCCCGTCACGTGCGGGGTGGACATCGAGGTGCCGCTGTAGGCGATCGTCGCGTCGTCGGGCACCGCCGAGACCACGTCCACGCCCGGCGCGAACAGGTCGAGCAGCGGCCCCCGGTTGGAGAAGTCGGCGATGTGGTCGTCGTTGTCGTTCGCGCCGACCGCCACGGCCGTGGAGACGCAGGCCGGATGCGCCACGCCCGCGTAGTACTCGTTGCCCGCCGCCACCACGGTCGCGATGTTCTTGGCCAGCAGGGCGTCGATCTTCTCCTTGAAGACCGCGCCCTCCTCGACGGTGTCGCAGTTCGTGTCGTACAGCCAGCCGCCCAGGCTCAGGTTGACCGCGGCGATGGGCCGGTCGAGGGTCAGGTTCGCCACGTAGTCGAGGGCCTGGCGCAGCGACGACTCGTACGCAAGCAGGCACGCCGGCTCGCCGCACAGGTCCTCGTCGTCGATCCGGCTGAACACCTGCACCGCCACGATGCCCGCGCCGGGCGCGACACCGCCGGTGCCGGCCGCGATGCCCGCGACGTGCGAGCCGTGGTCGCACATGTTCACCGAGCCCGACAGGCAGGCCGGCGTGGTCGCGGCGGCCGCGTCGCCGTCGAGCTGCTGATTCTGGCCGTTCGGGCACAGCGATCGCACGCCCGCGTCCTCGGTGGCCGAGAAGCACGCCTGGGCGAGGATCCGGCCCTGGAACCACGGGTGGTCCACGTCGATGCCGGTGTCGATGATCACCACGGCCTGGCCGGAGCCGATCCTGCCGCTCTGGTGCACCTGGTCGGCGCCGATCAGCGACAGGTTCGGCGCGACCTCGGCCGGGCTGTAGAGGCGGTCGCGGTGGATGGACGAGACGCGCGGGTCCTCGGCCAGCTTGGCCAGCTCCTCGGCGGTGCCCTCCACGACCATGTACGACTGGTTCTGCGGCTGCAGCACCACGTCCACGCTCTCGGACGCCGCCAGCGTCGCGACGGTGGCGTGCGCGCCCGCGTCGGTCAGCTCGACGATGGCCCGCTCGGTGCCGCCGTCGACGCCTAACCCCTCCTCGATCTTCTCCTCGGGAGCCTTGGGCTCCTGAGGCGCCTGAGAGGTCTCCGGCGCCGGCGTCTCCTGAGCTGGCGGCGCCTGCTCCGGTAACGGCTCAGGCTGCTGCTGCACAGGTGGTGCCTGGGTGACGCCGGGCGTGGGGGCCGGCGTCGGTTCGTCGGCGTACGCCGGGCCCGCGAGCGGCAGCAGGGCCAGCGCGATCGAGCTCACGAACAAGGGGCGGAATCGCACGCGTCCTCCGAGAGGGGATGATCTCGGAGTTTAGGGTGATTTTCCGGGCGGGCACAGGCCCCCGCCGCGCTTTCTCACCGAACTTTCAGCGTGCGTCACTCATTCGTTCAGCTCCGGGCCGGGGTGGGTGAACCACACCGCGCCGAGCGGCGGCACCCGCAGCGTCGTCGAGTACGGCAGGCCGTGCCACGGCTCGCCGTCGGCCTCGACCGCACCGAGGTTGCCCACGCCGCTGCCCCAGTAGTCGTAGGCGTCGGTGTTGATCGTCTCGGTCCAGCGGCCCGCGTACGGCAGGCCCAGCCGGTAGTGCTCGTGCGGCCCGCCGCTGAAGTTCACCACGCACGCCAGCGCGGACCCGTCGCCCGCGTACCGGACGAACGAGAATGTGTTGCCCGAGGCGTCGTCGGCGTCGATCCACCGGAAGCCCTCGGGCTTGGTGTCCTGCTCCCACAGCGCCGGGGTGTCGCGGTAGATCCGGTTGAGGTCGCGTACCAGCCGCTGCACGCCCTGGTGGCCGTCGAACTCCAGCACCCACCAGTCGAGCCCGCGGCTCTCCGACCACTCCGAGCCCTGGCCGAACTCGCCGCCCATGAACAGCAGCTGCTTGCCGGGATGCGCCCACATGAACGCGAGCAGCGCCCGGAGCTGCGCGAACCGCTGCCACTCGTCGCCCGGCATCTTCGCCAGCAGCGAGCCCTTGCCGTGCACGACCTCGTCGTGGGAGAGCGGCAGCACGTAGTTCTCGGAGTAGGCGTACAGCAGCGAGAACGTCATCTGGTGATGGTGGTACTGGCGGAAGATCGGCTCGTGGCGCAGGTATTCGAGCGTGTCGTGCATCCAGCCCATGTTCCACTTGAAGCCGAACCCCAGGCCGCCGAGGTGCACCGGCCGCGAGACCCCAGGCCAGGCCGTCGACTCCTCCGCCACCGTCGAGATGCCGGGCGCCTCGCGGTAGCAGACCGCGTTCATCTCCTTCAGGAACTCGACCGCGTCGAGGTTCTCCCTGCCGCCGAAGACGTTCGGCGTCCACTCGCCCTCGCGCCGCGAGTAGTCGAGGTAGAGCATCGAGGCCACCGCGTCCACCCGCAGGCCGTCGATGTGGAACTCCTTCAGCCAGAACAGCGCGTTGGCCACCAGGAAGTTGCGCACCTCCCTGCGGCCGAAGTCGAAGACGTACGTGCCCCAGTCGGGGTGCTCGCCCCTGGCCGGGTCGGCGTGCTCGTACAGCGGGGTGCCGTCGAAGCGGGCCAGCGCCCAGTCGTCCATCGGGAAGTGCGCGGGCACCCAGTCGAGCAGCACGCCGATGCCGCGCTGGTGCATGACGTCGACGAAGTGGCGGAACTCGTCGGGCGTGCCGAACCTGGCCGTCGGCGCGTAGTAGGAGGTCACCTGGTAGCCCCACGAGCCGCCGAACGGGTGCTCGGCCACCGGCAGCAGCTCCACGTGGGTGAAGCCCATGTCCACGACGTACTCGGAGAGCTGGTCGGCGAGCTCCACGTACGACAGGCCGGGCCGCCACGAGCCCAGGTGCACCTCGTAGACGCTCATCGGCTCTTGCTGCGGCTGCTTCTCGCGCCTGGCGACCATCCAGGCGTCGTCCTGCCAGCTGTAGTCGGACTTGTCGATCACCGAGGCGGTCATCGGCGGCACCTCGGTGCGCCGCGCCATCGGGTCGGCCTTCTCCCGCCACACGCCGTCGGCGCCCAGGATCTGGTACTTGTACCGCTCACCGGCCCCGAGGCCCGGGATGAACAGCTCCCACACGCCGGAACGGCCCAGCGAGCGCATCGGGTAGGCGGTGCCGTCCCAGTGGTTGAAGTCGCCGATCACGCGGATGCCGCGCGCGTTGGGCGCCCAGACGGCGAACGCCGTGCCCTCGACGTCCTCATGCTTCATCACGCGCGCGCCGAGCGCCTCCCACAGCCGTTCGTGCCGGCCCTCGCTGATGAGGTGCAGGTCCACCTCGCCGAGCGTCGGCCAGTGCCGGTACGGGTCGCGCATCTCGTACGGCTCCGCGCCCGGATATTTCACGCTCAACGTGTACGTGGGCACCTTGTCCAGGCCCGGCACCGTCACCTCGAAGACGCCGTGCGCCTGGTGCTTCATGTCGTGGGCAGAGCCGTCCTCCAGCACCACCCGCACGCGCTCGGCGAGCGGGCGCAGCGCGCGGAACACCACCCCGCCGTCTACGGGGTGCGCTCCGAGCACGGAGTGCGGATCGTGGTGCGCGCCGCCTGCGAGGCGGTCGAGCTCTGTCCTCATCGGCATGCTCCCAACCCTGCCCTAAGTTGACCGTTCATCCCAGGCACTGCCCGCTTTCACCCCGACAATCACTGCAAGTGCGGAAACCGGGGTTGTTCTTGGGTTTAGACAAAAGGTGCACCAGGGATGCTTTCCGGCGATGCGCTCTTAACGGCGGCCGTGAACGCGTCCTCCAAGCCGTCGTCCGGCCGGCTTTCCTGCGGTGCGGAGTCCTCGGACAGCAGGGCCGCCAGCGACCCGGCGTCTTCGGGCAGGACGCTCGCCAGCGCCTCCTCCAGCGGCGTGACCGCGCCCGCGGCGCACTCGCCCGCGTACTCCTCCTCGCCCAGGGCAGCGCGGACGGCCGCGGCGATGCGGTCCACGTCGCCCCGTTCGCCGGCCGGCAGCGGCGCGCCCACCGACTCCCTGAGCGCGGCGGCCCGGCCGAGCAGCCGCGCCGCCTCCCCGTGACGGCCGCCGAGCGCACGCGCGCCGGCCAGGCCCTCAAGGGCCAGCGCCACCGCACGGGGATCGCCGACCTTGCGCGCCATCGCCAGGCCGCGGAGCTGGAGGTCGAGCGCCTTGGCCGCGGCGCCGCGCTGCTCGGCCACGAACCCCAGCTCGGCCAGGATCAGCGCCGCCCCGGGGTCGCCCGCGACGTCATCGACCCAGCCGAGCCAGGCGCGCAACCGCCGCTCGGCCTCGTCCAGCCTGCCCTGCCTGCGCGCGCTCAGCGCCAGCCCCACCTCGGCGAACTCCTCGGCGGGCCGGTTCGACTGCGCCGCCGCGAGCCGCCTGGCCCGCTCGTGGTACTCGTCGGCCCGCGCGTGGTCGCCGGTGAGCAGCGCGACGCGGCCGAGCCGCGACAGCGCGTCCGGCACCGTGCTCCACAGGCCCAGATCCTCGGCGAAGCGCAGCTGCTCGGCACGCAGCGCCGCCGCGCGTGCGTAGTCGCCGGTGATCTCGGCGAGCGTGCTCGCCGCGCAGCGCGGGCTCCAGGCGTTCGGCCAGCGCGGTGTAGTGGCGCAGGTGCCGCAGCCGCACCTCATCCAGCTCTCCCGCCGCCTCCAGCCGTTCCACGCAGTACGCCGACACCGACTCCAGCAGCCGGTACCGGCCATCCGCCCCGGGGCCCGTCGTCCGGAGGACGAGCGAGCGGTCCACCAGGCGGGCCAGGAGGTCGAGCACGTCGAGGCCCGGTTCCGCGCAGACGTCCTCGGCCGCCTCCAGCGTGCAGCCGTCGGCGTGCACGGCCAGGCGGCGCAGCACCAGCCGTTCCGCGCCGGTCAGCAGCTCCCAGCTCCAGTCGATCATCGCCCGCAGCGTGCGCTGCCTGGCCGGCGCGTCGCGATGCCCGGAGGCGAGCAGCCGGAACCGGTCGTCGAGCCGCTCGGCGAGCTGCCGGGGCGTCAGCGTGCGCATGCGCGTGGCGGCCAGCTCCAGCGCGAGGGGGATGCCGTCCAGCCGCGCGCAGATCTCCACCACGTCGGGATCGGCCTCGCCGCTCGGGCGGGTGCCGAGCGCGGCGCGGGCGGTGAACAACTCGACGGCCGCCTCCAGGTCGAGCGGCGGCACGGCGTACACGGTCTCGCCCTCGATGCGCAGCGGCTCCTGGCCGGTGGCCAGCACGCGCAGCTCCGGTGCGGCCCGCAGCAGCCGCCCGGCCAGCTCGGCGACCTGCTCGATGACGTGCTCGCAGTTGTCCAGCACGAGCAGCGTCGGCCGACCGGCGAGCGCGGCGGGCAGGCGGTCCTGGAGCGCGCCGGGCGCGTCGTCGCGCAGCCCGAGCACGGCGGCGACCGCCTCGGCGACCTCGACAGCTCGACCAGCTCGGGCCCGGGGTCGAGGCCCAGCTCTCCGGCCAGCCGCCTGCGCAGGTCCTGGTAGCCGGCCAGCGCCTCGCCGGGCCGCCCGGCCCCGTACAGGGCGCGGATGTGCGCGGCGCGCAGCCGTTCCCGAAGGGGATGCGCGGCCACCAGGTCGGCCAGCTCGGCGGCCACCAGCGCGTGCTCGCCGAGCCCGAGCCGCGTCTCGGCCAGCTCCTCGTACGCCACCAGCCGCTGCTCGTCCAGCCTGGAGACGGCCGCGAGCGCGAAGGGGGCGCTCGCGAACTCGGCGAAGGCAGGTCCCCGCCACAGGTCGAGCGCCTGACGCAGCAGCGCCGCGCGCTCCTCAAGCCCGGCGGTCCGACGGGCGCGCTGAAGCAGGGAGGCGAACAGCCCGGCGTCCACGGCCTCGGGCTCGGCCAAGAGCGCGTACCCCGGCGGCCGGTACGCCACCAGCTCACGGTCCCCCAGCGCCCGCCGCAGTTGCGACACCTTCACCCGCAGCGCGGCGCCCGCGCGCGTTCCACGAGCAGGGCGTGCGGCCCGACCTGCTGCTGCCGATGCAGGAGATCATGGAGCGCCGCGTGGCGCGCGGCCTGGGGCACGAGGGCCTGTCGGGGCTGGTCGAGGAGCTGGTGGACGAGCCCGCATCGGCGTGACGGCGGCTCACGTGGTGCGCGGGCGGAAGGCGGCCAGCGGGATGGGCAGCCACGTGGGGCGGTTGCGGGCTTCGTACACGACCTCGTAGACCGCCTTGGACAGCTCGAACGCCCGCAGCAGCGCCGCGTCGGCCGGAGTGATCACGCCGCCGCCTTCGGCGTAGCCGTCGAGGAAGGCGGCGCGGTTGCGGTCGGCCCACTCCTGGGCGCGGGGCTCCAGCTTCTCGGCCTCGGAGTGCCCGGCGAGCAGGTGGCGGGCCGCGTAGTCGAACGAGCGCAGCATGCCCGCGACGTCCCGCAGCGGCGAGTAGAGGGCGCGGCGCTCGGCGAGTGGCTGGCCCGGTTCGCCTTCGA
The DNA here is from genome assembly GCF_042751225.1 of Nonomuraea fastidiosa. Taxonomy (NCBI): domain Bacteria; kingdom Bacillati; phylum Actinomycetota; class Actinomycetes; order Streptosporangiales; family Streptosporangiaceae; genus Nonomuraea; species Nonomuraea fastidiosa. The sequence continues at coordinate 1,707,476 of NZ_CP170570.1, read as the reverse complement.
AGTCGAGGATCACCCAGTCCGTCGGGGTGCGCATGACCTGCCCCAGATGGAAGTCTCCGTGAACACGTTGCACGGGCACCTCTGTGGTGAGCAGCTCCACCTGGTGGTAGGCGTCCTCAATGACGCTCACATGCTCCCGCAGCTCGGGTACCTCGCCCACGGCCCGGCCCAGCCGCCGCCTGAACCCCTCCGCCATGCGCTTGATCTCGTGGATCTCCACGACGTCCGTGGGGAAGGCGGCGGCCAGCTCGTGGTGCACGCGGGCAGTGGCCATGCCCAGCCGCAGCGCCTCGGCCGCGAAGTCGCCGCCCGCCTCGCCCGCCGGCACCTCGGGCATGGAGGCGTACAGGTCGCGCACGCTGGCCAGCGCGAGGTCCCAGCCGTCGTTGGCGGGTGTGAGGTACTCCTGCATGATCGCGAGTGTGGTGGCGGTGCCGTCGAGATCGGCCTCGATCCACCCGTACGGCTGCGCGATGTGCGGCGCGTTCCTGGCCGCCAGCGCGGTGATGATCTCCAGTTCGGGGTTGACGCCGGGGATGAGCCGACGGAAGAGCTTGCAGATGTAGGAGTCCCCGTACACCAGCGAGGTGTTGGACTGCTCGGCCCCGAGCACGGAGCTGCGGGGCGAGGTGTCGATGACGTGGTCCGGCACGTGCCGCATGCGCAGGCCGCTGCGGGTCTCACCGGCCGCCATGCCCTCGAGCAGCACGTGCATCAGGTCGCTGTCATGCACCGCGTCGTAGAGGTAGGTGTCGCCCGCGGTGCCGATGAGGGCGTGGCTCAGCCGGTCGGGCAGGTCCGTACGCTCGCCCACCAGAAGCTGGTAGCGGTCACGCGAGCCCTCCTGCCAGACCGCGATCACGAGGTGCCGCAGCCCGGGGAGAGCTCGACGTCCGCCTCGATCGACAGCTCGTCGATCGGGCGCCCCTTGCCGCCGAACCAACGCTGACGGCTGATCCATACGGCAAGGAGCTGATCAAGCACGCCCTACTCCTCCTGGGTGATGGCCGGCGGGAGTGTGAACCAATAGAACCCATGCCCGGGAAGCGTCAAAAGATACGGAAGTTCGCCAATCGCCGGGAATGGTACGCCGCCCATCGTCTCCACCGGTGACACCCCCACGAACCTGCGCAGGTCCAGCTCCACCGGCTGCGGGAAGCGTGACAGGTTGTTCACGCACAGCATCCGGTCGTCGCCCAGCTCGCGGACGAACGCGAGCACGCTGGGGTTGGAGGAGTTCAGCTCCGCGTAGCCGCCGAGCCCGAAGACCGGATGCCGCTTGCGGATCTCGATCATCCGGCGGGTCCAGTGCAGCAGCGAGCCCGCGTTCTTCTGCTGGGCCTCGACGTTGATGGCCTGGTAGCCGTAGATCGGGTCCATGATGACCGGCAGGTAGAGCCGGCCGGGGTCGCAGTCGGAGAAGCCGGCGTTGCGGTCGGGGTCCCACTGCATGGGGGTGCGCACGCCGTCGCGGTCGCCGAGCCAGATGTTGTCGCCCATGCCGATCTCGTCGCCGTAGTAGAGCACGGGGGAGCCGGGCAGCGAGAGCAGCAGCGCGGTGAACAGCTCGATCTGGTTGCGGTCGTTCTCCAGCAGGGGCGCGAGGCGGCGGCGGATGCCGACGTTCGCCCGCATGCGGGGGTCTTTGGCGTACTCGGCGTACATGTAGTCGCGCTCTTCGTCCGTGACCATTTCGAGCGTGAGCTCGTCGTGGTTGCGGAGGAAGATCCCCCATTGGCAATTTTCCGGAATTTTCGGCGTTTGAGCCAAAATTTCGGAAATGGGGAAGCGGGACTCCCTGCGGACGGCCATGAAGATCCGCGGCATCAGCGGGAAATGGAAGGCCATGTGGCACTCGTCCCCGCCGTTGACCGGGTCGCCGAAGTACTCCACCACGTCCGACGGCCACTGGTTGGCCTCGGCGAGCAGGACCCGGTCGGGGTAGAGCCGGTCCACCTCGGCGCGGATGCGCTTGAGGTACTGGTGGGTCTTCGGCAGGTTCTCGCAGTTGGTGCCCTCCTCCTCGAAGAGGTACGGCACCGCGTCCAGCCGGAACCCGTCGATGCCCAGGTCCAGCCAGAACCGCAGGACCTCCAGCATGGCCTCCTGCACGGCCGGGTTCTCGTAGTTGAGGTCCGGCTGGTGGTGGAAGAAGCGGTGCCAGTAGTACTGGCCGCGTACGGGGTCGTAGGTCCAGTTGGACGTCTCGGTGTCGATGAAGATGATCCGGGCGTCCTGGTACTTCTCGTCGGTGTCGGACCAGACGTAGAAGTCGCCGTACGGGCCCTCGGGGTCGTGCCGGGACGCCTGGAACCACGGATGCGCGTCGCTGGTGTGGTTCATGACCAGGTCGGCGATGACCCGCATGCCGCGTTTGTGCGCCTCGTCGACCAGCTTCACGAAGTCCCCGAGGTCGCCGAACTCGGGAAGGATCTTCATGAAATCGGAGATGTCGTAACCACCGTCGCGCAGCGGCGATTCATACAGGGGCAGCAGCCACAGACAGTCCACGCCCAGCCACTGCAGGTAGTCGAGCTTGTTGATGAGTCCCCGGATATCGCCGGTCCCGTCGCCGTTGGAGTCGGAGAAACCCCGGATCAGGACCTCGTAGAAGACCGCGCGCTTGTACCAATGGGGGTCGCGCGGTTTCTCCTCGTCAAAGGTGTTGGGAATAGGTGTGAGGCTCATGAGCCGCCTCGCAGGAGGCTCATGAGGGAGGCGCTTTCACACACGTCGAAGACTCCCCGCTGAATTCGGTTCTTACCGTGGCGCGGCTCTTACGGTGAGAATATGGGCAGGCTGGATGTGGGGGTCGAGGCGTACATAGTTGCTCTGCCGCCAGCGGTACGACTCGCCTGACAACTCGTCGTCGACGACGAACTCGGCGTTCCAGTCGAGGCCGAGCGCAGGCAGGTCGAGATCAACAGTCGCCTCGTGGGTGTGGTGTGGATCGAGGTTGACGACCGCTATGACGACGTCGCCCAGACCGTGCCTTCGTGTGGCCGGGTCATAGGCGCCCGGGAGTCGTTTGGAGAAGCAAACGATGTCCGGTGAGTCGACCCTGTGGAACCGTAGATTACGCAATTCTTGAAGCGCGGGATGCGCTCTTCGGAACAAATTCAGATGAGTGATGAAGGGAGCGAGGGTCCGTCCTTCGCGTTCGGCCGCGGCCCAATCGCGCGGTTTGTACTGATATTTTTCGCTATCTAGGTATTCCTCGCTGCCGGGGCGAACCGGCACGTTTTCGTAGAGTTCGTAACCGGAATAGACGCCCCACGTCGGCGAGGCGAGCGCGGCGAGCACGGCCCTGATCTTGAACGCCGGCACCCCGCCGTGCTGCAGGTATTCATGCAGGATGTCCGGAGTGTTCACGAACAGGTTCGGCCGCAGGTAAGCAGAGGTCTCCTTGGCCAGTTCGGTCAAGTAGCTCTCAACATCCCATTTGCTGTTCTTCCACGTGTAATACGTATAAGACTGGTGAAAACCGGTCTTCGCCAGCGTACGCATCATCGCCGGCCGCGTGAACGCCTCGGAGAGGAAGATCACATCAGGGTCGGTGCGGTGCACATCGGCCAGCAGCCGCTCCCAGAACGACACCGGCTTGGTGTGCGGGTTGTCCACCCGGAAGATCCGCACCCCGTGGTCCATCCAGTGCCGCAGCACCCGCTTGACCTCGTTGTAGATCCCCTCGGGGTCCTTGTCGAAGTTGAGCGGGTAGATGTCCTGGTACTTCTTCGGCGGGTTCTCCGCGTACGCGATCGAGCCGTCGGCCCTGATCGTGAACCACTCGGGGTGCTCCTTCACCCACGGGTGGTCCGGTGAGCACTGGAGCGCGAAGTCCAGCGCGATCTCCATGCCCAGCTCCCGCGCACGGGCGACGAACGCGTCGAAGTCCTCGATCGTGCCCAGGTCGGGGTGGACCGCGTCGTGGCCGCCGTCCTCCGAGCCGATCGCCCACGGCGAGCCGGGGTCGTCGGGCTCGGGGCTCAGCGTGTTGTTGCGCCCCTTGCGGAACGTCTTGCCGATCGGATGGATGGGCGGCAGGTAGACGACGTCGAAGCCCATCTTGGCGATCGCGGGCAGCCGCTTGGCGGCCGTCTGGAACGTGCCGGACTTCGACATGCCGTTCTCGCTGACCACGGCGCCTTCCGACCGGGGGAAGAACTCGTACCAGGAGCCGTAGAGCGCCCTGCGCCGGTCCACCCTGATCTTGTGCGACTTCGACCTGGTCACCAGCTCGCGGAACGGATGCGCCTCAAGGAGCGCGGCCGTCTCGGGAAGCTGGGCGATCGACAGCCGGGCCCGCGGGTCGAGGTTCTCATCACGCAGCGTGGCCGAGATCGACAGCAGGGCCGCGCGGTGGCCGCAGGCGCCCTCGCCGGTGCCGTTCTGCCGCTGCCCGCCGTTCTTCACCTCCCCGGCGTTGGGGCAGTCGGCCGGGCGCACGGCCTTGGCCGCCCGCTCGAACAGCCGGGCGCCCTCCTCGCACATGAGGTCCACGTCCATGCCGCGCGGGATCTTGATCTCCGCGTCGTGCAGCCAGGTCGTGATCGGGTCGCTCCACGCCTCGACGCGGAACAGCCAGTCGCCTTCGGCGGGCAGCGAGACCTCGACGCCCCACCGGTCGGTGCCGGGCGCCAGCTCGCGCATCTGTCTCAAACGTCCGCGCTGCCCGTCGGGCGAGGTCAGCACCACGCCCGCCGCGACAGCGTCGTGTCCTTCTCTGAACACGGTCGCCGAGATCTCGAAGGTCTCGCCGGCGACCGCCTTCGCGGGCCACTGCCCGCAGTCGACGACGGGGGAGATGTCCGTGATGGGAATTCGTCCGATCATCGCATTCAGAGGTTTGCGGCGACACTCCCGGTGCCGCCGGAGGCTTTCCCTGGCAGGATCGATCCTTGCATGTGATTCGTGGACAGCAGTGGATAGACCTCCCACGAGTGAGCGCGGGATAGCCCAACAACCTGGAAAGTTGCCCCAATAGTCGCTCTTCATGCTTGTTCCCGGAAGGGGTTTGAAGGGCCTTGATGAGGGTGAAGGACTCAGAGGTCCCTCCTAGCCCGTAGGGTGCAGAAACGTGAGAGCTATCCGCCGGTTTACCGTCCGCACCGTCCTGCCCGCGGAGCTGGCCGCGCTCGGCGAGCTCGTCCACAATCTCCGCTGGTCATGGCACCCGGAGACAATGGACCTCTTCGCGGAGGTCGACGCCGATCTGTGGGAACAGGTCGGCCATGACCCCGTGGCCCTGCTCGGCGCCGTCACCCCGGCCCGGCTCACCGAGCTGGCCGCCGACCGCCGGTTCCTGCGCCGCCTCGCCGACGCGGCGGACGACCTGCGCGAATACATGACCGCTCCACGCTGGTACCAGACGCTGCCCGACAGCGCGCGGGCCATCGCCTACTTCTCGCCGGAGTTCGGCATCGCCGCCGCGCTCCCGCAGTACTCCGGCGGCCTCGGCATCCTCGCCGGCGACCACCTGAAGGCCGCCAGCGACCTGGGCGTGCCCATCCTCGCGGTGGGCCTGCTCTACCGCCACGGCTACTTCACCCAGACGCTCTCACCCGAGGGCTGGCAGCTCGAGCACTACCCGTCGCTCGACGCCGGCGGGCTGCCGCTCAGCCTGCTCAAGGAGCCCGACGGCACGCCCGTCAAGATCCGCCTGTCGCTGCCCGACGAGCGCGTCCTGCACGCCCAGGTGTGGGTCGCGCAGGTGGGCCGGGTGCCGCTGCTGCTGCTCGACTCCGACGTGGCCGAGAACGACAACGCGGCCAGGGACGTCACCGACCGGCTCTACGGCGGCGGCACCGACCACAGGCTCATGCAGGAGCTGCTGCTCGGCGTGGGCGGCGTACGCGCGATCCGCGCCTACTGCCGCATCACCGGCCACCCCGAGCCCGAGGTCTTCCACACCAACGAGGGCCACGCCGGCTTCCTCGGGCTCGAACGCATCCGCGAGCTGACCGAGGCCCGCATGTCGTTCGACGAGGCGCTCGAGGCGGTGCGCGCGGGCACCGTGTTCACCACCCACACGCCCGTGCCCGCCGGCATCGACCGCTTCCCGCGCGACATGATCGAGCGGCACTTCGGCGGCGCGAACGCCTGGCCGACCGTGCCCGTCGAACGCATTCTCGCGCTGGGCGCGGAGTCCGATCCGTCCAGGTTCAACATGGCCGTGATGGGCATGCGCCTGGCCCAGCGGGTCAACGGCGTCTCCAAACTCCACGGCGAAGTCAGCCGGGAGATGTTCAAAGATCTCTGGCCCGGTTTTGACGTGGACGAGGTGCCGATCGGCTCGATCACCAACGGCGTCCACGCCCCCACCTGGGTCGGCCGCGAGCTCATGGAGCTGGCCGGGCGCGAGGTGCCCACGCTGGTGGAGCGGGCCCGCGGCTGGGAGGACATCCAGAAGATCCCCGACGAGGAGATCTGGCGGATCCGCGGCCAGTTGCGCAGGCGGCTGGTCGAAGGGGCCCGCGTACGGCTGCGCAAGTCGTGGCGCGAGCGCGGGGCCTCCGACGCCGAGCTGGGCTGGATCGACGACGCGCTCGACCCCGAGGTGCTGACCATCGGGTTCGCGCGGCGGGTGCCGTCGTACAAGCGGCTCACGCTCATGCTGCGCGACCCGGCTCGGCTCAGGGAGCTGCTGCTGCACCCCGACCGCCCGGTGCAGATCGTGATCGCCGGCAAGGCGCACCCCGCCGACGAGGGCGGCAAGAAGCTGATCCAGCAGATCGTCAAGTTCGCCGACCAGCCGGAGGTCCGCCACCGGATCGTGTTCCTGCCCGACTACGACATGGCGCTCGGGCAGCTCATGGTGCAGGGCTGCGACGTCTGGCTGAACAACCCGCTGCGCCCGCTGGAGGCGTCCGGCACCTCGGGCATGAAGTCCGCGCTCAACGGCGGGCTCAACCTGTCCATCCGCGACGGCTGGTGGGACGAGTGGTACGACGGCACCAACGGCTGGGCCATCCCCACCGCCGACGGCGTCACCAACCCCGACCGCCGCGACGAGCTGGAGGCCGCAGCCCTCTACGACCTCATCGAGCACGAGGTGTCCGACCGCTTCTACGACCGCGCCTACGACGGCCTGCCGCGCCGCTGGATGGAGATGGTCAAGCACACGCTGGCCTCGCTCGGCCCGAAGGTGCTCGCCGGGCGCATGCTCCGCGAGTACGTGCTCAACCTCTACAACCCGGCCGCCGCCTCCGCCCGCGCGCTGTCGGCCGACTCCTACGCCCCCGCCAAGGCGTTCGCCGCCTGGCGGGTGCGGGTGACCAGGGCCTGGCCGGGAGTGCGGGTCGAGCACGTCGAGGCGACGGGCGTGGGCGACACGCCGGAGGTCGGAGCCTCGATCGAGCTGCACGCCACGATCGCGCTCGGCGACCTCGATCCCGATGACGTGCAGGTGCAGGCCGCGTACGGGAAGGTCGGGCCGCACGACGAGCTGGAGCGCCCGTCGTATGCGACGCTGTCGGTGCAGTCGGTGGACGACGACCGGCGCGCCCACTACACGGGGAAGGTGCCGCTCGACCGCACCGGCGCGTTCGGCTACACCGTGCGCGTCGTCCCGCACCACCCGCTGCTCGTCACCCCGGCGGAGCTGGGCCTCGTCACCGTGCCCGAGGAACCGACCGGCATGACGAACGGGACATTGCGCTAGGACAGCGGCATTCCCTCGTGCGGCCAACTATGCGGTCAACACGGCATAATCAGGGGGTGGACGACAGCGGGAACGGCCTGCGGGCCGACACTCTGGTGGCCACGGTCCGCGGTGTGCTGCCGTCGCTGACGCCTGCCGCCCAGACCGTCGCCCGCCTCATCCTCGAAGACCCCGCGACGGTGGCCAGGAGCACCATCACCGAGCTCTCCGCCGCCTCCGGCACCAGCGAGGCCACGATCGTGCGCACCGCGCGGCTGCTCGGCTTCTCCGGCTACCCGCAGCTCAGGCTGGCCTTAGCGGCCGCCGCCGCACAGCCCGACCGGCTGGTGCCCGGCGACCTCGCCCCCGACGACCCTTTGTCGGAGGTCATCCACAAGGTGGCGCGGGCCGAGTCGGAGGCGATCAACGACACCGTCGCCCAGCTCACCTCCGAGCGGCTCGGCCTGGTGGTCGACGCCATCGTCGGCGCCCGCAGGATCGACGCCTACGGCGTCAGCGCCTCGGGCCTGGTCGCCGAGGACGTCGCACAGAAGCTGATGCGCATCGGCCTGTCCAGCCACGCCTTCCAGGACGCCCACCTTGCGCTGACCAGCGCCGTGCTGCTGCGTGAAGGTGACGTCGCCATCGGCATCAGCACCTCCGGCGAGACCCCCGACGTGCTGGAGCCGCTGAGCCGGGCCAAGGAGGCGGGGGCCACCACGGTCGCCATCACCAACAACCCCCGCTCCTCGATCGCGGAGCTGGCCGAACACGTGCTGATCTCGGCCGGGCGCGAGACGGAGTTCCGTCCCGGCGCCCTGGCCAGCAGGATCAGCCAGCTCCTCGTCGTCGACTGCCTGTTCGTCGGCGTCGCCCAGCGCACGTTCGACTCCTCTCAGGAGGCGCTCGAAAGCACCAGGCGCGCCGTCACCGAGTTCACCCGGAGAACATCACCCGCACGTCGTCAGCCTTGACGAACATGACGCGGTGGCCGAACTGGATCTGCAGGTACTTGGTCTTGCCGCGCACGACCGTGTGGTCCTCCAGGTTGAAGGTGACCGCCCGGTAGTACTCCGCCGGCGCCACGCCCGCGAGCGTGTACTTCTCGCCCGCCGAGAACGTGTACTGCAGCGGGGTCACCTCCTGGTACGGGATGCCCTCCGGGTACGCCTCCTGCTCGGGGTAGGCCCTGCCGTACACCGGCACGGTCTCCTTGCCCGGCTTCGGGGTGACCACCAGGCCCATGGACGGCACGGCGGTCGGGTTCGATGCCGGGTTGTGGAACCACGCCTTCTGACCCAGGTACCAGATGGCCGTCCAGTCGCCGCGGCGCTCGGCCACGGCGAAGCGCTGGCCGGTGCTGGCGCGGGCGCTGTGGTCGTACACGCTGTAGAGGGACTCGCCGGTCGGGTGCTTGCCGATGTCCTTCACCAGCGGCGCGTCCTCGCGCGGCTCCGTGCGCAGCCACACGGTGCCGGCCGGCAGCGGCGGGCAGTCGGCCTCCGGGTTCTGCCGGTCGCAGCCGTAGAAGTACGGCTTGTTCGTGGCGAAGTCCGGCTTGATCATCACCGCGCCGGAACGCGGGCCGCCCAGGCCGTGCAGCGGCGCGCCCATGAGCTGGAAGTAGTGCGCCCAGTCCCAGAACGGGCCCGGGTCTTCGTGCATGCCCTGCACCGTGGACGGCAGGGTGCCGGGGACGTTGTCGTGGCCGAGGATGTGGGCCCGGTCGAGCGGCACGCCGTGCCTGAGCGCGAGGTAGCGGACCAGGCGGGCCGACGAGCGGTACATCGCCTCGGTGTACCAGGTGCCGCCCTCCGCCAGGAAGCCCTCGTGCTCGATGCCGACGGACTTGGCGTTGATGTACCAGTTGCCCGCCTGCCAGGCGACGTCCTTGGTCTTGATGTGCTGGGCGATGTGGCCGTCGGTGGAGCGGACGGAGTAGTGCCAGCTCGCGCCGTAGGTGGGGTCCTGGTTGAGGCGGATGGAGGGCAGGAAATATCCCTCCATGTCGTGGATGATGATGTATTCGACCTTCTGGCTGGCCGGACGGTTCGCCAGGTCGTAGTGGCCGTAGTCGTCGTTCGGCAGCTGCTCGTACGCGGCCGGGATCCACTCGCACGAGATCGAGGCCGGGCACTCGATGCCGTCAGGACGCACCGGCGGGCGCAGGCCGAGCTTCTCCAGCCACTTCGTGATCGCGTTCAGGCGCGGCACGGCGGGCAGGCGGACCCGCTGGCCGTCGTCCGTCGTCCGCTCGGCCCCCTCCTTGATGATCGAGAAGACCTCGTCGGCGAAGAACTTGGCCGCGCCCGCCTCCTCGGCGCCCGAGTACTTCGCGACCGCGCCGTACCACTGGCCGGGGTCGTCGCTGAGCGGCGCGCCGAGCGACTTCTGGTAGTCGGCGAGCAGCGCCGCGCCGCCGCGGATGTTGGCGGCGGCGTCCGTACGCAGCCGCTCGCGGCTCTCGCCGGTCAGCTGCGCGGCCCGCTCCATGGTGCGCAGCGAGGCCGGCAGCTCCTCGGGTGCGGGCCTGGGCTCGGGGGCGGGCAGCGGACGGCTCTCGTCGCCGCGCGCGTCCTCCTTGCCCGCGTCATGATGGTTGCCTGCGGTGAAGGCGGCGGCGTCGGTCAGGTGCATGGGGCCGAAGCCCGCGTCGACGGACGGCTGTCCGGCGTGCGCGTCCCACCGGGACGCCAGGTAGGAGACGCCCAGCAGCACGCTCTCGGGGACTCCGAACTCCTTCGCCGCCGCCGCGAACGCCTGCTGCCGATCGGCCGGCACCTGCGCCTCCGCCTGGGCGGGGCTCGCCGGCGTTAAGGCCAGCAGGGCGACCAGCGAGGTCGCCAGTAGTCTGCGCATGAACCACTCCTCGGGACTGGGGGGGCGCATATCGCGACTCAGCGTCTCAACATTTTCCTTCTCAGGCGAGATCTTTGCGAAGATATTTTTCAGCTCTTAATGCTCTTCGCCGCCACACCGGCCGTCCCTCGGGGTGGGGGGTGAGATGCGTTCGCTGCCGCATCGGTCGGGCCGAGGTGGTGGGTGGGAGGCGCTCGCCGCCGGGCTGACGCGCCCCGGGGCGGAGTGGCGTTCGCCCGGGGAGCCGTGCTTCGGAGCCGAGCGCACTCGCCGACGGCCGCACCTCAGCCTCGGCCGACGTGAGGCCGAGGACGCCAGGGGCCGGGCGCGCTCCGGCCGGCGTCGCCGCACCGAAGGCCGGCGGGTCCCTCCGTCACGGGACGAGGACGACCTTGCCTGTGGTGCGGCGGGATTCGAGGGCGGCGTGGGCCTGGGCGGCCTGCTCCAGCGGGAAGGTCTGTACGGCCGGCACGAGCGTGCCATCGGCCGCGGCGGCCAGGGCCCTGGACTCGTACTCGGGCCTCTTCTCCGGATGCTCGTGCAGGAGCTGCAGGGCGCTGGTCGCGGTGAGACCGCGCGCGGACAGCTCCTCGTCCGCAGGCCAGAAGTCCGCACGGGAGGCGTTGCCGATGGTGACGTACCGGCCGCCGTCGGCCAGCAGCCCGAACGCGGCGCGCCCCTTGTCGCCGCCCACCCCGTCGAGCACCGCCGTGACCTTGCGGCCCCCGAGGTGCCCGGCGACCTCCTCGTCCCAGCCCGGCTGGTTGTAGTCGACGGCGAGGTCGGCACCGAGGTCGCGGACGGCGGCCACCTTGGCGGGCCCGCCCGCCGCGCCGACCACGGTGGCGCCGATGCGGCGGGCGTACTGGACGACCAGCCGCCCGATCCCGCCGGCCGCCGACGTCACCAGCACCACGTCGGCGGAGGTCAGCGCGGCCACGTCCAGGAAGTGCATCGTGGTGGCGCCGGTGACGATCATCGCGGCGGCCGTCACGTGGTCCATCCCCTCGGGCAGCGGGTGCAGGGCGGTCACGTCGGCGACGGCCAGCTCGGCGTACCCGCCGGGACGGCCGCCCGAGGTCACCACGTCACGGCCGATCCAGGACGGATCCACGTCCGGGCCGACGGCGTCCACGCGGCCCGCGACCTCGCCGCCGAAGATCGTCGGCAGCTCGGGCAGCGGCGGCATGATCCCTCCGGTCGCCCCGGACCGCATGACGGTCTCGATGAAGTGCACACCGGCCGCCTTCACGGCGATGCGCACCTGGCCGGGGCCGGGCTCGGGGTCGGGGACCACCTCGTAACGCAGGTTCTCGGCGGGACCGAAAGAATGCAGAACGACGGCATGCATGGGGTGCTCCAAGAGAAGACGGATCGGGTTCGCCTTCCGAGCGTGCAACGTCAAGCAAGCTTGAGGTCAACCTTGTGCGGCTCGGGCCGGCATTCGCCCGTCGCCGCTGCGCCGTCCGTCGCCTATCGCCCCGCAGCCCGATGCCGGCGAGCCGGTGACGTCGGGGCTGTCAGTCGACGTCCGGCGCCGCCGGGCCGGTGATGTCGGGGCTGTCAGGCCGCTTCCGTCGCCGGCGAGCCGATGTGAACATCCGCCGCGTGGTCAGGGGGGCGGGTCTGAGTGCCGGCCGGTGCGGTGGAGGCCGCGCCGCCCCGCGGCGGGCGGGCGGCGTACGGTGTGCCACGATGCCATCTCGACCAGGAGTGGGCGCGGGCCCCCGACGGGAGGCCCGCCCGACCGGAAGAGGCTCGTGCGTGACCAGGTGGACCGTCAACTGCTCTCTCCTCTATACCGACCTGCCGCTGCTGGAGCGACCACACGCGGCGGCCGCCGACGGGTTCGGCGCGGTGGAGTTCTGGTGGCCGTGGCCGGTGGCGGTGCCGGAGGATCGCGAGGTGGAGGCGTTCGCCCGCGCGATCGAGGACGCGGGCGTACGCCTGACCGGGCTCAACTTCTTCGCCGGTGACATGGCGGCAGGAGACCGCGGCCTGGTGTCGTGGCCGGGCCGTACGAAGGAGCTGCTCGACAACATCCCGGTCGTGGCCGCCATCGGCGAGCGGCTGGGCTGCCGCGCGTTCAACGCCCTGTACGGCAACCGCATCGACGGCGTCGCCCCGGAGGAGCAGGACGAGCTCGCACTGGAGACGCTGACCGCCTGCGCCGCAGGAGTGCCCGGCACCGTGCTGCTCGAACCGGTCAGCGGCGCGCCCCGCTACCCGCTGCTGACCGCCGCCCACGCGGTGGCCGTGCTCGACCGGCTGGCCGGGGTGCGGAACGCGGGCCTGCTCGCCGACTTCTACCACCTGGCCGTGAACGGCGACGACGTGCCGGCGGCCATCGACCGGTACGCGGGCCGCATCGCGCACGTCCAGATCGCCGACGCGCCGGGCAGGGGCGCGCCGGGCACCGGGGAGCTGCCGTTGCAGCGGTGGCTCGACGCTCTGCACGCCACCGGCTACGACGGGTACGTCGGCCTTGAATACCGGGCGGAGACCGCCGGCGCGTTCGCCTGGCTGCCCACGGAGCAGCGCGGCGGCCACCCCGGCGCAGCGTCCAAGGCGCCGTCCGACACAGCGTCCGACACAGCGTCCGACACAGCGTCCGACACAGCGTCCGACACGGGAGGATCATCGCAGTGACCGCCATCGCCTTCATCGGCCTGGGCATCATGGGCAGTCCCATGGCCGTGCACCTGGTCAACGCCGGGCATGACGTGACCGGCTACAACCGCACACCGGCGAAGGCGCGCCCGCTGGCGGAGGCGGGCGGCCGGGTGGCCGAATCGGTCGCGCAGGCCGTGACGGGCGCCGAGGTCGTGGCGATCATGGTGCCGGACTCGCCGGACGTCCAGAACGTGCTGAGAGGCGACGACGGCGTCTTCGCCCACGCCGCGCCCGGCACGCTGATCATCGACTTCTCCACCATCCGCCCCGATGTCACGCGCGAGCTGGCCGAGGAGGCGGGGCGCAGGGGCCTGCGCTACCTCGACGCCCCGGTCTCCGGCGGCGAGGCGGGCGCGCGCAACGCCACCCTGTCGATCATGGTGGGAGGGGACGCCGAGGCGTTCGAGGCGGCCAAGCCGATCTTCGACGTGGTGGGCAAGACCGTCGTGCACGTCGGGCCGAGCGGGGCCGGGCAGACCGTCAAGGCCGCCAACCAGCTCATGGTCGCCGCCCACATCGAGGCGCTGGCGGAGGCGGTGGTGTTCCTGCGGGCGTACGGGGTGGACCTGGAGGCCGCGCTGGAGGTGCTGGGCGGCGGGCTCGCCGGGTCGGCGGTGCTCGCGCAGAAGCGGAAGAACATGGTCGAGCGCACCTTCGAGCCCGGCTTCCGGATCGAGCTGCACCATAAGGACCTGGGCATCGTCACCTCGGCCGCCCGCGAGGCCGGCGTCGTGCTGCCGCTCGGCGCGCTCGTGGCGCAGCTCGTGGCCGCCGCCGACGCGAACGGCGACGGCGGCCTCGACCACTCGGCCCTGCTGCGCGGCGTCGAACGGCTCTCCGGCAAGGCGTAGTTCTCAGGGGAGGCGGGCGCGGCAGACGTTCTCAGCGGCAGACGTTCTCAGGGGAGGCGGGCGCGGTAGACGTCCCTGGCGCGCTCGTACAGCCGCAGGTGGTCGTCGAGCTGCTCGGGGGAGTCGAACACGCCGAACCGGCGCACCAGCTCCGCCAGCCGGTCGAGCCAGGCCAGGCACCACCGCACGTCGGCCTCCCTGGCCACCGCGCGCCCCGCGACGTCGAGGTAGACGGGGCTGGTGTGCGCGTGCGCGCCGTCGGCGCGCATGGTGCGCGGGTGCGGCCCGCCGGTGGCGACGGCCACCACGTACGTCGGCTCCGTCACCTCCAGCGTGGCCGCGAGCCGTCCCGGCGGCCCTTGGGCGAGCACGCCGTCGGCGGTACGGATCTCCAGCGTGTCGACCTCGGGCCCGATGGACTCGACCGTGATCTCCACCCGCTGCCCAGGGGCCAGGTCGAGCCGGTCACCCGGCCCATGCCCGTCCACGGTGAGCTCCAGCCACGGCCCGGTGGTCGCGAAGGTCCGCCCGGCCCTGATCGCCTCTGCGTACGACTGCGCCGTCAGCGGCCCATCGACCCGGGCGTACACGCGTTCCCAGCCGGGCGGTCCCGAGGAGGTGCCCCGGCGGCAGAACGACAGCACGGCGTCGGTCCCCGCGGTGACGGCGAGCCGGTTGCCCGCGCCGATGAGCCGCCGGTAGACGGCCGCGGTCGCGGCGATCGAGGAGTGGTTGAGCACGTCGAGCGAGTCGATCAGGCCGAGTGCCGCGTCGGCGACGATCTCCCTGGCCGAGCAGTTGCGCGCCCTGTCGAGCACGACGTCGGGCGGGTCGTCGTCGGTGAACGGGGTGTGGAACGGGTGCCCGTACCCGGTGAGCCCGCCGAGCGAGCGCAGCTCCTCCAGCGCGACCGCGTTGGCCGGCCAGTCCACGGCCCCGGCGAACCCGGTGTGGTAGCGGCTCGGCGTCCGCCGCAGCCCGAACGCGGTGAAGTGGCCCAGCAGGTCGCTGCGGTACTCGACGCCGATCCTGGCCAGGTGGCGTTCGTCCGACCAGGGCAGGTCCTCGCCCACCCAGTGCTCGAGCGCCTCCCGGTCGTAGACCCGCTCGCTCGCCACATTGCCCGCGACGAGGTTGAGCACGTGCAGGTCCTCGCCGTGCTGGGCGGCGGCGGCCAGTGCGGGCGCGGCCGGTTCCTCGCCCATCCAGTTGAGATGGACGTGCATGTCGCCGCCGTACCAGCCGCGCGCGGCGGCGTCGTAGATCCGCTCGGGGGTCAGCTCGACCAGCGTCTCGCCGCCCGGCTGCGGGGTCACGACGGCCTCGGCGGTGCCGTACTCCATGCCACGGGTGACGGTCACGGTGAGCGGCTCGGCCGGTACGTCGAGCACGATGTCGTCGCCGTGGAAGAACGGCCGCCGCAGCCCGTCGAGCTTGGGCGGCGCGCCTTCTGGGTACCAGCCCTGCCCGTTGCCGCCCGTGACGCTCCACCGGCACGGGAACCCGGCGCGCAGCCGCAGCCTGGCCGCCGGCGCCCGTCTGACCAGCGGCGAGAGATCGACCGGCTGACCGTCCACGCTGACCGGCCCGGCCACCTCGACCACCTTGGCCCCGCCGGGCTCGACCACGTACGTGGTGCCGTCCACGACGACCGTGACCGGCTTGTCGCGGCTGGAGTCCAGCAGCAACGGCGTACGTAAGGGGCGGTCGTCCACCACCACCCGGGGCTCGGCCGCCACGGCGCAGCCGTCCGGGGTGAGCCGCAGCGCGGGCAGGTGGATGGGGGTCTGGCCGCCGAGGGCGTCGCGGACGAGCCGGTCGAGCTCCACCTCGCCGAGGTGGTCCTCCAGCTCCTCCTCGGGCACATCGGGCAGCCGCGCGGCCATCTGCCGCAAGCCCATGGGCCAGAAGTCGCGGTCGTTTCGCAGGTAGAGGGTGGCCCACGCCTGGACCACGTACGACAGGGGCGGCTCGCCCCAGCGGACGTCATGCGCGTCGCGCAACGATCGGTAGTCGGCCAGTGCGGCGGCCACGGGCGAAGGAAGCAGCGGATCGTGACACATCGGACACTCCCTGGAATCGGACGCGCCGTCATCGTCACACGAAACATCCGCTGTGTCCCGTCTTTTCGCGAGGGAAGCGGTGAGGGGACGGGCCCGGCGGTGCGCCGCCGAGCCCGCGTGCGGTCAGGTGCGCCGGTCGAGCCGGAACGACGGTTGCCCCGGCCTGCCCGGCTGGGCGTCCAGCGCCTTGTCGTCGAGGATCCGCACGGCCTCCTCGGCGACGAACACCCGTACGTCCTCCTTCTCGACGACCTGGTCACCGGCGTGCGGCATGCTCGCCAGCGTGACCTCCAGCGTTCCTGCCTCGTCTGCCTTCGGGGCGATGCGCAGGCCCGCCTCGGCGGGCACGTTCTCCCCGACCAAGAGGTCGCGGATGGCGACCACGGCGTTATCGGTCAATGTCAGCACGAGCTGCTCCTTTGTCCTCTTGGAACCCTCCGACTCCCCCGGCCCGGGAGCGGCAAACACATGCGCGCGGGGGTCGCGGGTAGCGGGGACGGCATGGGAGCAAAGACCGCGGGAGCCGTCGTCGAGGCGCTGCTCGACCGCTACGGCAGCACGTACGCGGGCGAGGCGGGGATCAGGCTCGCCGACCGCCCCAAACCGCTCTACCAGCTTCTGGTGCTCGCCACGCTGCTGAGCGCGCGCATCTCGGCGGACGTGGCGGTGGCGGCGGCCAAGGAGCTGTTCGCGGCCGGATGCGGCACGCCCGAGGGCATGCGGAAGGCGACCTGGCAGGACCGGGTGGACGCGCTGGGCCGCGGGCACTACCGCCGCTACGACGAGCGCACCGCCACCATGCTCGGCGACGGCGCCGAACTGATCATCGACCGCTGGAAGGGCGACCTGCGGCGGCTGCGCGACGAGGCCGGCGGCGACGAGCGGCGGATGGCGGAGCTGCTGATGGAGTTCCCCGGCATCGGGCCGGCGGGCGCCGACATCTTCCTGCGCGAGGTGCAGGCCGTCTGGCCGCAGGTCGCACCGCACCTGGACCGGCGGGTGCTGGACGGTGCGGGCAAGCTGGGCCTGCCGCGCCAGGCGGGTCCGCTCGCGGAGCTGGCCGGTTCCGGGGCGGACCTGGCGCGCCTGTCCGCCGCGATCGTCAGGGTCGCGCGCAGCAAGAAGTCCGTGGACGAGGTCATGGCGGCGGCGGGCAGGTGATCTCCGGCTGTTAGGTTCGGGTCATGGGTGAGTTTGTGAGCGTCGAAGTGGCCGACCAGATCGCCACGATCCGTCTCGACCGTCCGAAGATGAACGCGCTCAACGGCCAGGTCCAGCGGGAGCTGGCCGAGGCGGCGACGCTGATCGACGCCGATCCGCAGGCGCAGGCGGTGATCCTGTACGGCGGTGAGCGGGTGTTCGCCGCCGGGGCCGACATCAAGGAGATGTCCACCATGTCGTACGCCGACATGGCCGCGCACTCCGCCACCCTCCAGGGCGCGCTGAACGCGGTGGCCCGCATCGGCAAGCCGGTCATCGCCGCCATCACCGGCTATGCCCTGGGCGGCGGCTGCGAGCTCGCGCTGTGCGCCGACTTCCGGGTGGCGGGCGAGTCGGCCAAGCTGGGCCAGCCCGAGGTGCAGCTCGGCCTCATCCCCGGCGCGGGCGGCACCCAGCGCCTGCCCCGGCTGATCGGCCCGTCCCGCGCGAAGGACCTCATCTTCTCGGGCCGCCACGTCGATGCCGCCGAGGCGCTCGCCATCGGGCTGGTCGACCGGGTGGTGCCGGACGAGCAGGTCTACACCGCCGCGCTCGAGTGGGCCGCCACCTTCGTCGGCGGGCCGTCCTTCGCGTTGCGCGCCGCCAAGCGGGCCATCGACGACGGTCTTGAGACCGATCTGCAGACGGGCCTGGAGATCGAGCGGCTGCACTTCTCGGGGATGTTCGCCACCGAGGACGCCAAGATCGGCATGCGGGCGTTCACGGAGCGGACCAAGCCGAAGTTCACCGGTCGCTGAGCGTTCTCGCGGCCTATCTGGGCGGATATCCAACAGAAGCCAGAACATCCGGTTACCGGCGTCCAAAGGTGGATTCGTTTGCCACTATGGTGGCCTTCCATGAAGCGCGTCCCGGTCCCGGCGCGGCTCAAAAAGGCCGTGCGCACGTGGTTCGACTCTCGTTACATCTCGATCGCCGATCACCGGCAGGACATCAAGGACGCGCTCTGGGAGGTCCAGACGCTGCGGCGTGAGATGGCCACCCTCCAGCAGGAGGTCAAGCGCCTCCAGCAGGAGGTCGAACGGCTGCGCAAGGCCCGCCAGCCGGTGATCGACAAAAAGAAGATCGACGACACCCACCGCCTGGCCCAGGAGACCGCCAAGGCGCTCGACGGCGTGCTGCAGAACGAGGTCCTCGTCTGGCAGGCCATCGACCAGCTCAAGGATCAGCTCCGAGACGAGCGCCGGAACGAGCGCCGTGACGAGCGGGGCCGTGCCGAGGAGCAGCCGTGCGCGTGACCTGGACGGGCGCCGCGCACCTGAGCTTCCGCCTCGACCCCGAGGACGAGATCACCGGCAGGGCCTCCGACGAGTACCCGATCAAGCTGGCCATCAACTCCTGCTCGATCCGCGGGGTCCCGGAGGACGCACACCCCGACCTGTACGCCGTCGCCGCCTGGACGGTCGTCGCCCCGTGGACGCGCAGGCGCGTCACCTTCGACCGGGCGATCTCCGCCGAGCTGGCCGAGGCGCTGCACGCCGGCTGGGGCGTCGAGGCGGGCCCGGTGGGCGCCGAGCGGCGGCGTCCCGGGTCGCGGCTGGCCATCTCCTACAGCGGCGGCGCCGACTCGGTGGCGGCCGCGACGATGTACCCGGAGGCGCCGTTCGTGCACTTCCGCCGGGTGGCGCATCCGCGCGTGCCGAACCGCTGGCCCCACTACCGCTCCGACGTGCTGGCCAAGCTGGCCGCCCAGACCGGCCGCGAGCTGACCGTGGTGGAATCCGACCTGGAGTACACCCTCGCCGAGCCGCGCCCCGGCTACCCCGAGCACCACGCGGTCGCCGCCGGTGCGCTGCTGCTCGCCGACGCGCTCGACATCGGCGGCCTGGGGTTCGGCTACGAGATGGGCTCGCGCTGGCTCGGCGGCGGCCGCTACCTGTGGCGCTACACCCCCGACAACCCCATGTGGGCGCCGCACGGCCGCTGGGGGCGGTTATTCGCGGCGGCGGGCGTGCACATCGTGCTGCCCGTCGGCGGGGTCAGCGAGGCGACCACGATGCGGCTGGCGCTCGGCTCGCCGCTGCGCGAGCAGGTGCGCTGGTGCCTGCGCGGCGTGGACGGCCCCTGCCGCAACTGCGGCAAGTGCCTCTACAAGGAGCTCATCCAGGCCGCCGTGGAGCGCCGCCCGCTGAACACGCCGATGAAGCCCGAGCATCCCGCGGTCAAGAAGTACCTCAAGAAGCCGCCGTACGGCGGCCAGGAGATGATCCAGTACGGCCTGGCCCGCGTCCCCGGCATCGAGAACACCGTCTTCGCCCCCGCGCTCGACTACTTCGACGTCAGCGAGGAGACGACGCGCTGGCTCGACCACTGCTACCCGCCGGCGCTGGAGGAGATCCCGGAGCCTTGGCGCGCGCAGGCGGCCGCGTTCATCGAGGCGAACGTCGGGTTGATGACGGAGTCCGAAGTGCGCCAGGTGGAGACCTGGGGGAGTGGAGCGACGGCGTGAAGGTCTATCTGTCGGTCGACATGGAGGGCGTGACCGGGCTGACCGATCCGGAGGAGATGCACGCCGGCAAGCGCGGCTACGAGCGCGGCTGCGAGCTGATGACGGCCGACGCGAACGCCGCGATCGAGGGGGCGTACGCGGCCGGGGCGAGCACCGTGCTGGTCAACGACGCCCACGGCTCCACCAAGAACCTCAGGATCGACCTGCTCGACCCCAGGGCGACCCTGGTCAGGGGGCCCGGCAAGGCGCAGCGGATGGCGCAGGGACTCGACGGGTCGTTCCAGGCGGCCTGCTTCGTCGGCTACCACGCCCGCGCCGGGGTGCCCGACGGCGTGCTCAACCACACGTGGATGGGCAAGGAGATCCAGAACGTCTACCTCAACGGCGAACTGTGCGGCGAGACCCGCCTGGTCGCTGCGTGCGCCGGCTTCCACGGGGTGCCCGTGGTGCTGGTGACCGGGGACGAGGCGGTCGGCGAGGAGGCCCGGGAGCTGCTCGGCGACGTCGAGACCGTGGCGGTCAAGAAGGGCATCGACAAGTTCTCGGCCGAGCTGCTGCCGCCGAGCGTGGCCCAGGCCAGGATCCGTGAGGCCACCGAGCGGGCGCTGAACCGGTTGACCGACTTCACGCCGTACGTCGTGGAGCCGCCGTACACGCTGGGCGTGGAGTGGAACTCGACCGCCATCGCCGCGGCCGTCGCGCTCGTGCCGGGCGTCAAGCTCGCCGGGACCCGCCACACCGAGTTCACCACCGACGACTTCACGCAGATCATGGCCCTGTTCGGGATCTTCGCCACGATCGGCGGCCAGGTCGCGTGCGGCAGCGGCCCCTATGGCTGACGGCGAGACCGGCGGCAAGGAAGCCGTCAAGGAGACGCGCAAAGGGGCCGGTAAGGGCGGCGCGCTCACCCGGCGCGGCCTGCTCGTCGGGATCGGCGCGGCGGGCGGCGCGGGCGCCATGTACGCCGCCATGGGCGCGCTCGGCCTGGCGCCCACCGGGCAGGACAAGGAGTTCACGCCGCCGCGCGAGGGCGACTTCACGCTGCGCGGCAAAGCGTCGGCCAGCGTCGTGATCCTGGGCGCCGGGGTGGCGGGGCTCACCGCGGCGTACGAGCTGGGCAAGGCCGGCTACGACTGCACGCTGCTGGAGGCCAGGCCCAAGGCCGGTGGCAGGAACCTCACGCTGCGCGGCGGCGACCGCGTGACCGAGCTGAACGGCCCGGCCCAGGACGTGACGTTCGGAGAGGGCGTCTACTTCAACGCGGGCCCCGGCCGTATCGCGCCGTGGATGGTCACCCTCGACTACTGCCGCGAGCTGGGCGTCCCCATCGAGACGTTCGTCAACTCCAACGCCGCCGCGTACGTGCACGTCAACGGCAAGACGATGCGGGCCCGCACCGCCCGCGCCGACATGTACGGATATGTCGCCGAACTCCTCGCGAAGGCCACTGACACCGGCGCCCTGGACAGAACCCTCACCAGGGACGACAAGGAGCGCCTGCTGGAGTTCCTGAGGCGCTTCGGCGACCTCGGACCCAGGCTCGACTACACCGGCTCCGACCGGCGCGGCTTCGCCGAGTGGCCCGCGGTCGGCGCCGGCACCCCGCTCGACGGCCCCGGCACCCTCCGCCAGGTGCTGGCCGCGGGCACCGGCAGGGCGATCACCAACGACTTCGGCTTCGAGCAGGCCACGCCCATGTTCCAGCCCGTCGGCGGCATGGACGCGATCGTCACCGCGCTGCAGAAGGCCGTCGGCACGGACCGGATCAAGACCGGCGCCAAGGTCACCAAGATCACCACGATGGACGACGGCGTCGAGGTCGCCTACACCGGCGGCGTGATGAAGGCCGACTACTGCATCGCCACGCTGCCCCCGCACATCCTCGCGAGGATCCCGCACAACCTCGGCCCCCAGGTCACCAGCGCGCTGGCCAAGCCGACCCCGGTCGCCGCCGGCAAGATCGGCCTGGAGTACGCCACCCGCTGGTGGGAGCGCGAGGACCGCATCTACGGCGGCGTCACCGAGACCGACCTCGACATCACCCACATCTGGTACCCCTCGCACGACTACCACGCCGAGCGCGGCCTGCTCGTCGGCTACTACAACACCGGCCCCGAGGCCGAGCTGTACGGCGCGCTCAGCCCCGAGGACCGCAGGCGCAGGGCGCTCACCCAGGGCAAGAAGATCCACGGCGAGAAGTACCGACAGAACGTCCTGTCCAGCGCCTCCGTCGCCTGGCACCGGCAGGAGCACATCGAGGGCGGCTGGGTGCGCTGGCCTGCCTTTGATTCGTCGTTCACTCTTCTGCAACGCCCGGCCGGAAGGGTCTACTTCGCGGGCGACTGGCTCACCCATCTCATCGCCTGGCAGGCGGGGGCCATGGAGTCGGCCCGCGCCGTCGTCACCAAGCTGCACCAGCGCGTGTTGCAGTCGCCGTGACGCCGCACGCTGCTTCTGACGGCCGCAATAGGCTCGGCAGGAGAAGCGATCCAAGGAGTGGGAGATGACGTTGCAGTGGGTGCCCGCGACCGAGCGGCTCGACCTCCTCGCCGAGCCCGTGGCCCGCGCCGTGCCCGAGCTGGAGGGTGCCGAGGTCGCCGAGATCGACCCCGAGCTGGCCGACACGGCCGCGTTCTGCGAGCGCTACGGCGTGGGCATGGACGAGTCGGCCAACTGCGTCGTGGTGGCGGCCAAGCGGGGCGGCGAGACGCGCTACGCCGCCTGCATGGTGCTCGCGACGATGCGGGTCGACGTCAACGGCGTCGTGCGCAGGCATCTCGGCGCCCGCAAGGCCAGCTTCGCTCCGATGGCCGACGCGGTGGAGCTCACCGGCATGGAGTACGGCGGCATCACCCCCGTCGGCCTGCCCGAAGAGTGGCCGATCCTGGTGGACACCAGGGTCGCCGAGCATCCGCGGGTCGTGATCGGCAGCGGGGTGCGCAGGTCGAAGCTCGCCGTCTCCGGTGCCACGCTGGCCGGGCTGAAGCAGGCAGAGGTGCTCACCCTGGCCGGCTGAACGACGAAATCGAGGCCGATTCGAGACCGTCGTTTGGGAAACCGGAGAGGGCTTCGTGGACGTTGTACGAGTGGGAATGTGGCCTCATGGTTCATCTCGTGGGCGGGGATTAAGCCGGTATGGTGCTTCATGCCATGAACGATGACCGACTAGGCCCTTACCGGCTGCTCAGGCGGCTCGGTGAAGGCGGGATGGGCGTTGTCCACCTCGCTGTCGACCCCCAGGGGCGGCAGGTGGCGGTCAAGGTCCTGCGCGCGGAGGTCGCCGGCGACGAGGTCGCCAGGCGGCGGCTCTCGCGCGAGGTCGAGACCATGCGCAGGGTGCGCAGCGAGTACATCGCCGAGGTCCTCGACGCCGACGTCACCGGTCATCGCCCCTACATCGTCACCCGCTACGTCCCCGGCCGGCCGCTCGACGAGATCGTCAAGGACGACGGGCCGCTCGACCTGCCCGCGCTGGTCAAGGTGGCGCACGGCGTGGCGACCGCACTGGCCGCCGTCCACTCGGTGGGCGTGATCCACCGCGACCTCAAGCCCGGCAACGTGCTGCTGCTCGACGGCGAGCCCGTGCTGATCGACTTCGGCATCGCCCAGGCGGTCGACGCCACGCGGCTGACGCAGACCGGCATGTTCATCGGCACCCCCGGCTACCTCGCGCCCGAGATCATCGAGGGCCAGGAGGCCGGGCCGGAGGTCGACATCCACGCGTGGGCGGGCACCATGCTCTACGCCTGCACGGGCCAGCCGCCCTTCGGCAAGGGCACGCTGGAGATGATCTTCTACAACATCACCGCGGGCAAGGCCGACATCAGCGCCGCGCCGCCCGAGCTGCAGCCGCTGCTCAAGGCCGCGTTCTCGCGCGATCCCGCCAAGCGGCCCAAGGCCGCCGAGCTGGCCGAGCAGACTGCGCGCATGCTGCCCAAGCCGCCGCCGGGCGGCGCGCCCGAGGAGATCTCCACGGTGCCGCACCCCGACGCGTACAAGGCGGCCCCGCCGCGTGTCGCCGACAAGCCGTCCTACGACATCTCCACGCCGCCGGTGACGCCGCAGCGGCTGATCGAGAGCCAGGACCAGGCGGGCACGCCCGCGCCGTCGCAGCCCGAGCAGCAGTACGTCTCGCTGCTGCCCGACCAGGGCGACCCGTGGCCGACCCGCCGGGTCTCGCCCGAGGAGCTGCGGCGCATCCAGCGCGAGGCGGCCGCCCAGCCGCCGCAGGGCGCCGCCGCGCCATCGCAGAGCGGGCCGCCGCAGGGTGCGCCGTCCCAGGGCGTGCCGCAGCAGGGCTTCCAGCAGAGCCCGCCCGTGCCGCCGCCGAGCGAGGGCGACGTGCCCACCCGGCGCGTACGCCCCGACTCGCCCGAGTTCCGGCGGCTGCTGCAGCCGCCGGCGTCCGGCACGAGCCAGCCCAACGCGCTTCCCCACGCCGGGCCGCCCGGCCCGCCTCCCGTCGCGCCGCCGGCCACGAGCGGCCCCCACGCGGTGCCCCCGCGCACCAGCGGGCCCAACGCCCTGCCTGCGAGCGCGAGCGGGCCCAACGCCGTGCCTCCACAGGCGGGGCCTTTTCCGCACGCCGCGGCGGCGCCCCACGGGAGCCGGCCCGACCTGAGCAGGCCCAACGCGGGCCCGCCCGAGTACGCGCGGCCCAACCCGGTGCCGCTGCAGCCGCCGCCCTACATCCCGGCGCAGCAGCCACCGTATGTGCCGCCGCAGTCCGACCCGAGCACCATGCGGGAGCCGTACGTCCCGAGCGTGCCGCCGGGCAAGGTGCTGCAGCGCTCCCGCGCGTACGGCATCTCCGCGGCCATGCTGCTGGTCCTGATGATCGTGGCGGCCGTGCTCGCGCCCGTCATCGTGGCGGCCGTCGCGCTGCCCGCGGTGATCCTGCTGCGCGCGGCCGACCTGGCGCAGCCGCAGCTCGTGGCCCGCAGGGCCGCGGGAGCGGCGGCGCTCGACGTGGTCAGGGTGCTCGCCTTCCCCGCCGTGCTCGCCAAGTCGGCGGGCATCACGCTGGCGCTCACGCTCTACGCGCTGATACTCGGGCTGCCGGTGACGCTGCTGCTCACCGTGGTGGTCCACATGAGTCCCTACTACGCCCTGTCCTGGGGCGCCTCCATCGCCCTGTGGACCCTCTGCGCGGGCCCCGGAGTCGAAGGTCCGGGCAAACAGATGCGCAGAACGCTCTCATCGCTCGTACCCTCGAGAACAGCGGCGATGGTGATGGCAGGGGTGCTGGTGGTCGCGGCCGCGCTCTCGCTGATCCTCGCCTACGGCACGTTCGGGGACAAGCCAGAGGGGGCTGGGGTATGGACTCCACTGAACGTCGATTTCGTGGTGGAGCAACTGGAAGGACTGAGGGGGAATTCGGGGGGATGACGCGGGGAAGGTGGCGATGAACACCCAAGCACCAGAACGCCTCGGGCCCTACCGCCTGGTCAGGAAGATCGGCGAAGGTGGCATGGGGGTCGTCCACCTCGGTCTCGACGGCGAGGGCCGGGAAGTCGCCATCAAAGTCCTGCATCCCCACGTCGCCGCCGACCTCAAGGCGCGCGACCGGCTCACCCGCGAGGTCGAGACCATGCGGCGGGTGCGCAGCCCTTACGTCGCCGAGGTCATCGACGCCGAGCTGGTGGGCGGCCAGCCGTACATCGTCACCCGGTTCGCGCCCGGCCGCACGCTCGAGGACACCGTCCTGACCGAGGGGCCGCTGGAGGCCCGCCAGGTCATCAGGCTCGCCCAGGGGCTGTGCCAGGCGCTCGTGGCCATCCACGCCGCCGACGTGATCCACCGCGACTTCAAGCCGTCCAACGTCATGCTGGTCGACGGCGAGCCGCTGGTCATCGACTTCGGCATCGCCCACCTGGTCAACGCCACCCGGCTGACCCAGACCGGCATGTTCGTCGGCACGCCCGGCTACCTCGCCCCCGAGATCATCCGCGACTCCGACATCACCCAGGCGGCCGACGTGCACGCGCTGGCCTCCACCGTGTTCTTCGCCGCCACGGGGGCGCCGCCGTTCGGCACGGGGACGTTCGAGTCGGTCTGCTTCAACATCATGGAAGGGCGGGCGCAGCTCGACAAGGCGCCGGTCTGGCTGCGCGGCTGGCTCAGCAAGGCGCTGCAGGTCGACGCCGCGGCCCGGCCCACCGCGCCCGAGCTGCTGCGCATGGCCAACCAGCTCGACCCGTCGGTGACGACGTTCAACGAGGCGTCCTTCGACGGCCCGACGGGCACCAAGCGGCTGACCGACCGCACCCGCACCATGGACACCTTCTCCGACCTGCTGCCGCCGGTCGAGTACGGCGAGCCCGCACCGCCGCCCGCGCCGTCACCGACGCCGACCAGGCGCGAGGAGCGCCCGCCGCTGACGCCCACGAGGCGTGAAGAGCGTCCGCCTCCCTACATCCCCGCGCCGGCGGCGGCCAGGCCGCCCGCGCCGCGCCCCGACCAGCGCGTGGCCGGCTACCCCGCGCCGCCGCAGAGCGCCCCGGCGCAGGCCAGGCCCTACCCGCCGCCGCCGCAGTACACCCCGCCCGCCGAGCGCAAGCGCTACCTGTTCGGTGCCCAGGTCACGGGGCTGCTGCTGCTGGTCACGCTGGTGGCGCTGTCGGTGGTGATGCCGGTCGTGGCGGGCGCCATCGCCGTCGCGCTCGCGCTCGTGCTGCGCATCGGCGAATACCTGTTCGGCGACATGGTCAAGCGGCGGCAGATACGCGGCAGCAGCGCCGCCGACCCGCTGCTCGTCCTCGTCGGCACGCCATGGGCGCTGATCAAATCGGCGCTCGTCACGGTCGTCCACGTGCCGCTCGCGCTGCTGTTCGGCGTATGCGTCTGGGGCGTGCTCTATTGGGCCGGGTCGATGACCGTCAACGAGGCGGCCGCGTACGCCGCGGGCGCCTTCGCCGCCGGCCTGTTCGTGCTGCCCGGCGGCGGCGCGCCGCGCAGGGCCGTCACCCGCTCGCTCACCGGCATGCTGCGCAGCCCCGGCGCGGCGCTCGTCGCGGTCCTGCTGGTGGGCACCGCGGCGCTGTTCGCGGTGATGTTCGCGATGGGGCAGCCGACCGACTGGTACCCGTGGCGGGCGCCCGAGTCGGTCATCGACGACCTCGCCAGCGACGCGAGGCAGAGCACCATCGGTCTGATCACGGGCCTGATCGGCAGCCTGATGGACGGTCTGGGGCTGAGCTTCCTGAACTTCTGGTCCTGAGTGTCCGCCCGGTCCCACGGGGGAGAGAGGAAGTATGAGCGAGCACCTCGGCCCGTACGAGCTTCTCTCCCGTCTCGGGTCAGGCGGCTTCGGCGAGGTGCACCTGGCGCTTGACCCCGAGGGGCGCACGGTCGCGGTCAAGGTCCTGCACCCCCACGTCGCCGCCGACAGCGCGGCGCTGGCGCGGCTGGCCCGCGAGGTCGAGACCATGCGCAGGGTCGGCGGGGCGCACATCGCCGAGGTGCTCGACGCCTCACTCGAAGGCGATCGCCCGTACATCGTCACCCGCTACGTGCAGGGCCGCCCGCTCAGCGCGGTGCCCGTGCCGGTCGCCGACCTGCGGCGGCTGGCCGCCGGGCTGGCCGACGCGCTGCAGGCCATGCACCAGGCGGGCGTGATCCACCGCGACCTCAAGCCGGCCAACGTGATCGTGACCGAGGGCGAGCCGGTCGTCATCGACTTCGGCATCGCCAGCGCGCTCGACTCGCTGTCCGTCACCGCCTCGGGGGCGGTCGTCGGCACGCCCGGCTACCTCGCGCCCGAGGTGCTGGAAGGGCGGCCCGCCGGGATGGAGGCCGACGTGTTCTCCTTCGGCGCGACGCTCGCGTACGCGGCCACCGGGCGGCAGCCGTACGGACAGGGGCCCGCCTCCGCCGTCGCCTACCGCGTCGTGCACCACCCGCCCGACCTGGAGGGCGTGCCCGACTGGCTGGAGCCGCTGTTACGCGCGTGCCTGTCCACCGACCCGGCCAAGCGGCCCACGGCCGCGGAGATCTGCGACCGGCTCGGTGTGGAGCCCGTCGCCCAGATGCCCTCGCCCCGCCCGATGCCCGCACGGTCCCGTGCGTCCGAGCAGGACGAGATGGCCACCAGGGAGTGGCGGCCGGGCAAGGAGCAGTACCGGCGGTCGGTGGAGGAGTCCAGGGCCAGGCACCGGGAGAAGGTGCGCAGGTGGTGGCTGACCGGGTCGGCGCTGTTCGTGGCGCTGCTGGCCGCCGCGGCGCGGGAGCCGCTGCCCGAGGTGTCGCTGTTCCTGCTGGCGGCGTACTCGCTGGCCGTGGTGATCGACGCGGGCGTGGCGCTGTTGTCGAAGAGTCCCTACCGGCGCGGCCGGATGATCGCCGATCTGGTCGCCGTGGCGGGGACGGTGGGGCTGTGCTTCGGGCTCGCGGCGTGGTTCAGCACGTTCACGCTGGCCCTGTTCGGGGTCACGGCGCTGGTGGTCGGGATCGTCTTCCTGCTGTCGGCGTAAGAGATGTCACAGGTGCTGACCGAATAAAGTTCGGTATGGTGGGGAGAGCTTTCGTGCCGGTTTGCGCGAAAGCTACCCATGGGTAACATAACGGCGAAACCACGGCAGACCCTCTGTCGGATGCCCCCGGGGCACCTGGCAGTCTGGACAGATGGATTCGGCGCCGCCGCAACGAGGCGGAGGCGCACGCGAACTACGGGAGGTCGGCCACCGGCCATGAACATCGTCGTCTGCGTGAAGCAGGTCCCCGACACGGCGACCGAGCGCAAGCTGCGGTCCGATGACAACACGCTCGACCGGGACGCCGCCGACGGCGTGGTCAACGAGCTTGACGAGTATGCGGTCGAGGAGGCGCTGAGGATCAAGGAGGCCCACGGCGGTGAGGTCACCGTCCTGACCATGGGCCCCGCCAAGGCCACCGAGACCATCCGCAAGGCCCTGGCCATGGGCGCCGACAAGGCCGTCCACCTCAGCGACGACGCGCTGCACGGCTCCGACGCGCTGTCCACCTCGTACGCGATGGCCCAGGTGCTCAAGAAGATCGGGTTCGACCTGGTCATCCTGGGCTCCGAGTCGACCGACGCCCGCACCGGCATGCTGCCCGCCATGCTCGCCGAGCGGCTCGGCGCGCCGCAGCTCACGCTCGCCAACAAGGTCGACATCCAGGACGGCACCATCACGGTGCAGCGGCTGGCCGACTACGGCTACGACCGGGTCGAGGCCACGCTGCCCGCCGTGGTCTCCGTGGTCGAGAAGATCAACGAGCCTCGCTACCCGTCGTTCAAGGGCATCATGGCGGCCAAGAAGAAGCCGGTCGAGACGCTGGCCATCGGCGACGCCTCCATCGACCCCGGCCAGGTGGGCCTGGGTGCCGCCTGGTCCGAGGTGGTCGACTTCGCCCCCGCCCCGCCGCGCGCGGCCGGCACGATCGTCAAGGACGAGGGCGACGGCGGCGTGAAGACGGCCGACTTCCTGGCATCCAAGAAGTTCATCTGAGAACGGGGGGTTTAACTGATATGTCGGACGTTCTCGTTCTCGTCGAGCAGGTCGACGGTGAGGTCAAGAAGGTCACGCTCGAACTGCTGACCCTGGCCCGCACGCTCGGCACGCCCGCCGCCGTCTGGGCCGGCCCCGGCTTCACGCCCGAGGCCAAGGCCCGCCTCGCCGAATACGGCGCAGAAAAGATCTACGTGGCCGCTTCCGGCGACCTCGTCGACCACGTCGTCGCCCCCAAGGCCGAGCTGCTCGCCAAGCTCGTCACGGAGAAGTCGGCGGCCGGCGTGCTCATCGCCGCCACCGCCGAGGGCAAGGAGATCGCCTGGCTGGCCATCAAGACCGACTCCGGCGTCATCACCGACGCCGTCGGGGTCGGCGAGGGCTTCGTCGCCGACCAGTCGATCTTCGGTGGCGGTATCAACGTGCACTCCAGGGTCCGCAAGGGCACGCCGATCATCGCCGTGCGTCCCAACTCCACCGCTCCCGTCCCGTCCGCCGGCGCGGGCGCGGAGGAGGAGGTCACGGTCGCACTCTCCGACGCCGCCAAGGCCGCCCGCGTCGTCGAGCGCGTCAAGCAGGAGAAGGGCGCCCGTCCCGAGCTGACCGAGGCCGCCATCGTCGTCTCCGGCGGTCGCGGCGTCGGCTCCGCCGAGAACTTCGCCGTCATCGAAGAGCTCGCCGACGCGCTCGGCGCCGCCGTCGGCGCCTCCCGCGCCGCCACCGACGCCGGCTGGTACCCGCACCAGTTCCAGGTGGGCCAGACGGGCAAGACCGTCTCGCCGCAGCTCTACATCGCGGCCGGCATCTCCGGCGCCATCCAGCACCGGGCCGGCATGCAGACGGCCAAGACGATCGTCGCCATCAACAAGGACCCGGAGGCGCCGATCTTCGAGCTGGCCGACTACGGCGTGGTGGGCGACCTCCACCAGGTGGTCCCGCAGCTCACGGAAGAGATCAAGAAGCGCAAGTAGCGCACGTGGAAAGGGCCGGGGCCTGTCACCCCGGCCCTTTCGCTTGCCCGGTAGTGGGACCCCTCGCTGCTCGGTGGTGGGTCTGGCCCGATGGTGGTGGGTCCGGCCCGCTGCTCGGTGGTGGGTCTGGCCCGATGGTGGTGGGTCCGGCTCGCTGCTCGGAGGTGGTCCAGCTCGGTGGCGGGTCCGCTTCAAGCGCCCGGAGCGGGCCTGCTTCCGCTGCCCGATGAGTGCCTGCTGCCAGCGGCCGGCAGGGGCCCGCTCTCGCCGTCCGGCGGTGTGCCCACGCTCCGAGCCCGGGCCGGATGTGCCCGCGTCGCGGCCACGCCGCTGGTGGTCGCGTTGCGGTGCGTGCCTGGCCGCGTGGCCGCCTGCCCGGGGGTAGTGGTGCGAGCGTCCCGGCGGGTCCTCAGCCGGGAGGGTGGCCCTCGTGTGCGGAGCGAGGGGTCAGGGGGTGGTGGTGGGGAGGCGGATGGTGAAGGCGGCGCCTTGGCCGGGGGCGGTGCGGAGGTCGACGCGGCCTCCGTGGGCGGCCACGATCGAGCGGACGATCGCCAGCCCCAGCCCCGCGCCGCCCGTCGCGCGGGCGCGGGAGGCGTCGGCGCGGTAGAAGCGGTCGAAGACCCGGGCCGCCTCCTCGGGGGCGAGCCCGGGGCCTTGGTCCTCGATGATCAGCACCGAGTCGCCGCCCTCCGTGCCCACCCCGATTCTGACCGGTGTGCCGGCGGGGGTGTGGGTGACGGCGTTGCCGACGAGGTTGCTGACGACCTGCCGCAGCCGGGCCTCGTCGCCCAGGACGGGTGCGGTGGCGGCGGGCCCGCCGGAGGGGCCGGTGAAGGCGATGGGGCGGGTGGGGTCGAGGGCGGTGAGGTCGTGGCGGGCGTCGGCGGCGAGCGTACGGAGGTCCATGGGGGTCAGCTCAAGCCCGGGCCCGTCGTCCTCTTCGATGCCGGCCAGGAGCAGCAGGTCGTTGACCAGCTTGGCGAGCCGCCCCGACTCGCTCTCGATGCGGGCGAGCGCGGTCGCGGCCTCGATACCGCCCATGCGGTACAGCTCGGAGAAGCCCTTGATGCCGAAGAGCGGCGTGCGCAGCTCGTGGCTGACGTCCGCGACGAACCTGCGCATGCGCGCTTCGGAGTCGACCTTGGCGGCGACGCCCTGCTCGATCTGGGCGAGCATCGTGTTGAGCGAGCGGGCCAGGCGGCCGACCTCGGTGGTGGGCGGTCCCGGCTCGGGTACGCGTCTGGACAGGTCGCCGCCGGCGATGGCGGCCGCGGTCTCCTCCACCCGCCGCAGCGGGGCGAGCCCGGCGCGGATGGCCAGGCCGCCCGCCAGGGCGAGTACGGCGAGCAGGATCGCCCCGGCGACGAGGCAGACGGCCCGCATGCGATCGACGGTGGAGCGCAGGCCGTCCAGCGACACCGCCGCCACCACGCCCGTGTACGCGAACTCGGCGCTGGCCCGCCGGGCTGGCAGCGCCACCGCCCGCCACTCCGTGCCGTCCGCGTCCCGCACGGTGAACGGCCGCCCGTCGCGCTGGGCGATGCCGGCCGTGTCGAGGCGGGGCCAGGCGATGCCGGCGGCGCCGCCGTACGCGCGCAGCACGCGGCCGTCGGGCGCGAGGTAGGCCGCGTACCCCTGGGTGGCGAGGTCGAGGCCGGTGAAGACGGTCCCCGCCCCGCCGAGCCGGGAGCCGAGCGCGGAGGCCAGCTCGGGCGGCACCATCGACATGGCCGTGCCCATGGGCGTGAGCTGGGCGTCCGTGCGGGCCATGAGCTGCGTTTCGAGCTGCCGTACGAACACCGAACCGATCAGCGCCAGCCCCGCGACCAGCAGCAGGACCGTGATGGCGAGCAGCCGCGCGCGCAGCGAGAGCCCGCGCAGAAGCCCTCTCACGGCTTCGGCCGCCGCAGGACGTAGCCGACCCCGTGCACGGTGTGGATCAGCTTGGGCGAGTCGCCGGTGTCGAGCTTGCGGCGCAGGTAACTGATGTAGGTGTCGACGATGCTGGTGTCGCCCGCGAAGTCGTAGCGCCACACGGCGTCGAGGATGGACGCCTTCGGCAGTACGCGGCCCGCGTTGAGCATCAGGTGGTGCAGGAGCCGGTATTCGGTGGGCGACAGGCGTACCGGACGTCCTGCCCTGGTGACCTGGTGGCCCTCGGGGTCGAGCTCCAGGTCGCCGACCACCAGCGTGTGATCGTCGGGGGTCCCGCCGGTGCGCCGCAGGATGGCGCGGATCCTGGCCAGCAGCTCTTCCAGGTCGAACGGCTTGGTGACGTAGTCGTCGCCGCCCAGCCGCAGCCCGTTGACCTTGTCGGCCTTGGCGTCGCGCGCGGTCAGGAACAGCACCGGCACGGGGCCGGGACGACCGCCGGCCCTGGGCAGGGCACGCAGCCTGCGCAGCACCTCGAAGCCGTCGAGGTCGGGCAGCATCACGTCGAGCAGCACCAGGTCGGGCGGGTCGCGCCGGGCCTCGTCCAGCGCCTGCAGGCCGTCGGCGGCCGAGCTCACGGTGAAGCCCGCGAAGCGCAGCGTCGCCGAGAGCAGCTCTCTGACGGTGGGCTCGTCATCGACCACCAGCAGCCGCTCGGCCATGTGAGCCACCTCCCGATCTCACACTAATCAGGCGTCCTTCCGGGTGAACCGGACGTAGGCCGCTGCCAGCATGACCACGACAAACGCCACAATAAGCCCATATCCCAACAAATCAGGCACGTTCTCCGCTCCGTACATGGCCTGGAACGGCGCCGCGTTGGGCCAGAAGAACCTGACGACCACCTGCAGGAAGCCCGGCATCACGCTCGACAGGATGGGCAACAGCAGGAAGACGACGGAGAAGTTGACCGCGGCGGCCGTGCTGCGCAGCAGCACGCCGAGTGTCAGCCCGAACAGCGAGATCAGCGTCAGCACGATCGGCCCGCCGAGCAGCAGCTGAATCGCCGTCGTATCGCCCGGGGTCGCGGCCGGGGCGCCGCCCGCCGCCAGCGTGCTCTGGCTGACCGTGAACATCAGGACGATGGAGGCCACGCTCACCGGCAGGGCGCTCAGCACCGTCATGCCGGCCTTGGCGGCCAGCAGCCGGCCGCGCCTGCCGACGGCGGCCATGCTCGCGGTGATGGTGCCCGAGCCGTACTCGGTGGAGACGATCAGCGCCCCCAGGCCCGCGAGCAGCACCTGGACCAGGAAGATGCCGCGCATGCCCAGCTCGACGGGGTTGAAGCCGAGCCGCTCCTGCGGGGTGAGCGTGGCGTACTCGGCGGCGGCGGCGTTGGAGAACATCCAGCCGAACAGGCCCGACACCAGCACCGCCGCCACCGACAGCGCCATGGTCGCCCGGAGGCTGCTGAACTTGGTCCACTCGGCCTTGAGCGCTCCTGCGTCGATCATCGGGCCGCACCCCACTCGACGGCGTCGCGGGTCAGTTCCATGAATGCCTCCTCCAGTGAGGGCTCTCGGATGCTCAGCTCGTAGAGCGTGACGTTCTCGGCCGCGGCCAGCCTGCCGACATCGGGCGGTGACATGCCTTTGACGAGCAGTTCGCCGGTCTCTCCCGGCTCGACGAAGGCGCCCGCGAGCGCGAGCCGCCGGGCGAAGTGACCGGCGTCGGGCGTACGGACGACCACGACCGACCCCCTCGCGGTGAAGTCCGCGATGTCGCCTTCGGCGAGCAGCCGTCCCCTGCCGATCACCACCAGCCGGTCGGCGGTCAGCGCCATCTCGCTCATGAGATGGCTGGAGACCAGCACGGTGCGTCCCTCGGCGCCCCACCCGCGCATGAGGTTGCGCGCCCACAGCACGCCCTCGGGGTCCAGCCCGTTGATCGGCTCGTCGAGCAGCAGCACCGGAGGGTCGCCGAGCATGGCGGCGGCGATGCCCAGCCGCTGGCCCATCCCGAGGGAGAATCCGCCGGCCGGTCCGCCGCGTCCGCCAGGCCGACCAGCTCCAGCACCTCGCCGACGCGGGATTCCGGGATGCCGTTCGACTGCGCCAGGTAGAGCAGGTGCTTGTACGCGCTCCGCCGCGGGTGCACGGCCCGCGCATCCAGCATGGCGCCGATCGTGCGCAACGGGTGCCGCAGCTCGTGGTAGCGCCGGCCGGTGATCGTGACCGTGCCGGACGTGGGCAGGTCGAGGCCCATGATCATCCGCATGGTCGTGCTCTTGCCGGCGCCGTTGGGACCGAGGAAGCCGGTGACCAGGCCCGGCTGCACGGTGAAGGTGAGGTGGTCCACAGCGACGGTCTCGCCGTAGCGCTTGGTCAGTCCATTGAGCTGGATCATGCGATCCAGCCTGAAGCGGCTGATTGGAGGCGCTCTGAGGGTTTCTGTGAGTTCTCTGTGAGCGCGGGCGGCGCATGTGGCGAGATGCCAGGCCGCCCGCGCCGATCCACAGAGAACTCTCAGGCGGCGGCCCTGACCGGCTCGGGCTCAGGCTCGGGCTCGGGCTCCGGCAGGCGGGTCACCTGGGCCGGCTCGCCGTGCGGGAGCAGGCGCGCGGCCAGCGCGATCAGCACGCCGAGACCCACGCCGATGCTCAGCGCCGTACGCAGGCCGGCCGCGTCCGACAGGAACCCGATCACCACGGGGCCGAGCAGCAGCCCCGCGTAGCCCATGGCGCCGGCCTGCGCGATCGCCGGGCCGGGCGCGTCGGTCGCGGTGCCCGCAAGCGACAGCGTCAGCGGCGAGATCGTCGCCACGCCGAGCCCGACGAAGAACATCGCCGGCACGGCGACCATCGCGGCGGGGGCGAGCAGCACGACCGAGAAGAACCCGGCCGTCGCGACGCCCGACACGGTGAGCATGCCGCGCACCCCGAACCTGACCCGCAGCCGGTCACCGGTCACGCGGGCGATGAGCATGCCCACCTCGAACACCGGGTAGCCGAGCGCCGCGACGGCCTCGGGCGCGCCGAGCTCGTTGCGCATGTAGAGGCCGTTCCAGTCGGCCACGGTGCCCTCGACCATGAACGCGAAGAACATGATCGCGCCCAGCAGGTAGACGACCGGCGGCATGCGGCGCCGCCCCTGCGCCGCGGTGGCCACGGCGGGCCGCTCCGGCAGGTACGTACGGCCGAGCAGCGCGATGACCGGCAGCGCGAGCAGCGCGATCAGCGTGACGTGCGTGGTGAACGGCAGTCCTGCGGCGATCGCGAGGCTGCCGAGCGCGCCCGCCGAGATGGCGCCCACGCACCAGCCGGCGTGCATGCCGTTCATCAGTGGCCGCCGGTAGGCCTGCTCGACGGCCGAGCCCTGGGCGTTCATGGCGACGTCCATGACGCCGAACGCCATGCCGAACAGCACCACGGCCGTCAGCAGCAGCGGCAGGTCGGGAGCGAGGCCCACGCCGAGGAGGCTCAGCGCCGTCAGTGGACCACCTGCCCGCAACACCGCCCGGCTGCCCACGCGCGCCATGACGCGCCGCATGGACTGCATCGTCACCAGGGCGCCCAGGCCCCATGCCAGCAGGATCGTCCCGACCATGGCCTCGGAGAGGCCGAGCTTGTCGGTCAGGGCGGGGATGCGCACGGTCATCGTGCCCACCATCAGGCCGGCAAGGACAAAGGTGAGGACCGCCCCGTAACGGGCACTCCTCAGCTCGCGGGTCATAAGGCCACACCTCACTGAAGTCGTCGTACGTGTACGTCTTGGGTCACTGCTTGCGGGCATGCCGGAGCCGCAGGCCCGGCAGCAGGCAGGGGCCGCGTTTCGGCATGCCGAGCGCCGCACCGGAATCCGGCACGGCGCACGTCAAAGCGGGCGCCCCTGAAGGCGCCCTTGGGGGGATGAAGGGGGTGAAGGGGGGTGAAGGGGGATGAGCCGGCGGCGCCCGCCACGAGGGCACGACGAGGCGTCAGTCGTGGCGGCGCGCCGGGGCGGCGGGTCAGCTCGGAGCGAGCATCGCCGTCAGGCGGCGCTCCAGGGCCTGAAGGTCCTCTTCGCTGTAGAGCTCGGGGTCGTGGCTGGCGACGTCCCACAGCCCTTCACACGCCAGCCGGACGACCTGGGAGGCCAGCGGATCGGGCTCGTCGTCCAGCCCCTCGCGGTGCCAGCGGGCCATCGCCTCGCGGAGCGGAGCGAGCAGCAGCACGTTGCCCGACGCCCCCGTGACGACGGCCCAGCGTCGCAGGCGGCCGGAGCGCACGGCGGCCAGCGTGGCGGCCAGGTAGCGCTCGGTGTAGGTCGCGCCCGTCTGGGCGGCCACCAGCTCGTCGAAGTCGTCGATCAGCCGCTCCACCATGCCCTTGATCAGGGCTTCCTTGGAGCCGTAGTGATACAGCAGGCCACCTTTGCTGACGCCCGCCCGTTCGGCCACCGCGGCCAGGGTGAGCGCGGTCGAGCCCTGGTCGCAGAGGATCTCCTCCGCCGCGTCCAAAAGCTCGTCCCTTCGCATACCTCTACTGTACCGTCCGGACGGTACAGTCGCAAACGAGATACCCTGAACGGGTGACCAGACCGTCGGCCTATCTTGATCACGCGGCGACCACCCCCATGCTGCCCGAAGCGATCGAGGCCATGACGGTTCAACTCAAACGCGTGGGAAATGCTTCCTCGCTGCACGCGGCCGGTCGTCAGGCACGCAGGGTGGTCGAGGAGTCACGGGAAACGATAGCCGACGCGCTCGGCGCGCGGCCGAGCGAGGTCGTCTTCACCTCGGGCGGCACCGAGGCCGACAACCTCGCGGTCAAGGGCCTCTACTGGGCGCGCCGCCCGCGCCGCCGCGTGCTCATCAGCTCCGTCGAGCACCACGCCGTGCTCGACCCCGCCCACTGGCTGGCCGGCAGCCAGGGCGCCGAGGTCGAGCTGCTCGAGGTCGACGAGCTCGGCCGGGTCCACCCCGAGACGCTGCGCGCCGCCATCGAGCGCGACCCCGACGACGTCGCCATGATCAGCGTCATGTGGGCCAACAACGAGGTCGGCACCGTTCAGCCCGTCCAGGTGCTGGCCGCCATCGCCCACGACCACGGCATCCCGTTCCACAGCGACGCCGTGCAGGCCGTCGGGCAGCTTCCGGTGTCGTTCTCCGGCTCGGGCGCCGATGCGATCACTATCAGCGGCCACAAGGTCGGCGGTCCTGTCGGGGTCGGCGCGCTGCTGCTGGCCAGGGGGCTGACGCCGGTGTCCGTGCAGCACGGCGGCGGTCAGGAGCGCGACGTGCGCTCCGGCACGCTCGACGTGCCCGGCATCGCCGCGTTCGCCGCCGCGGTCAGCGTCGCCGTACGTGAGCAGGAGGCGCTCGCCCGCCGCCTGTCGGAGCTGCGCGACGAGCTGATCAGACGGGTACGCGAGGTCGTGCCCGACGCCGTGCTCAACGGCGACCCAGACGACCGGCTGCCCGGCAACGCCCACTTCTCCTTCCCCGGCTGCGAGGGCGACGCGCTGCTCATGCTGCTCGACGCCAAGGGCGTGGAGTGCTCCACCGGGTCGGCCTGCTCGGCCGGGGTCGCGCAGCCGTCCCACGTGCTGCTCGCCATGGGCGCCGACGCGGCCGCCGCGCGCGGCTCGCTGCGCTTCACGCTGGGCCACACCTCCACGCGCGACGACATCGACCGCCTCATCGAGGTGCTGCCGGCCGCCGTGGAGCGCGCCCGCCGCGCCGGCCTCGGCTGACCCGCGCGGCCGTGGGCGGCCCGTCATGAGGGTCACAT
This sequence comes from Nonomuraea fastidiosa, assembly GCF_042751225.1. Taxonomy (NCBI): domain Bacteria; kingdom Bacillati; phylum Actinomycetota; class Actinomycetes; order Streptosporangiales; family Streptosporangiaceae; genus Nonomuraea; species Nonomuraea fastidiosa. Next base: position 1,669,641 of record NZ_CP170570.1, on the reverse strand, counting down.
GCAGGGCCGGCTCCACATGAGGCGGTGAGGGGCGGCTCCGCATGAGGCGGCCGGGACCGGCTCCGCATGAGGTGGTCAGGGGTGGCTCCGCATGAGGCCGCCTCAGCCGGGCCGGCACCGGGGCGGACGTCAGCGGACGTCAGGTGAGGAACGGGGCGACGGCCGTCCAGGCCGGGTCGCGTGAGACGTCCACCAGCGCCTTGCCCTCCCGCCAGCCCGAGGCCAGCTCCTTGGCGATCGCGGCGGCGCCGGCGTCCGGGTCGGCGTAGACGTGGATGACGCGGTGGCCGTCGGCGCTCAGGTGCACCGCGAGCAGCGCGTCGGCGGGGTGCTCGCCCAGGCGTGCGGTCAGCCGTTCCTCCAGGTCGCGCAGCGCCTCCAGCGAGCCGCCCGCGGGCAGGTCCTGCTCGTCGCGCTCGGCGTACGGGAGCGTGATGGCGATGTGCTCGTCGCACAGCGGATGATCGACCGGCCGCAGCGGGTAGCGGGCGGTGGCCGCCAGTGGCTTGCCGCCGGCCTGCCCCTCCAGCAGCACCCACTCGTCCTCGCCGATCCCCGAGGCCACGTCGGCGACCACGGCGGGCAGGTGGACGGCCGCGACGGCGTCGATCGGCTCGAACGCGACCGCCGTGATCTCGCCCACCCACCGGGCCACCTCGTCCTCGCCGAGCAGCGCGTCGAGGGCGCGCAGCGCGGTCTGCATCCGGTCTTCGGGGTCGAGCTCGCCGAAGACCGGATGGTAGGCGGCCACGTCGACCCTGGCCTGATTGCGCGGCACACGCAGCCCGAGCGTCATCCTGTCGATCCCGACCGTGTACTCGCCGACGTCGATCGTGCGCTCGGCGGCGCGCGGGTCGGCCTGGCGCGACGGGTGGAACTCCCACAGCAGGTCGGCCGGCGGCGCCGCCTTGGCCCAGCGGTGGGCGAGCGGGCGCAGCTCGGCGTCGCCCTCCGCGGTCACCACCAGGGCGTGCGCGGCCTCCTTGCCCGGCGCCACCTCACAGACCAGCGCCGGATCCATCGCGGCGACCGGGGCCGCCAGCAGCTCCTCCAGCTCGCCGGTCTCGCCGGAGGCCATCATCGCCTCCAGCCGCGGCCTGTTCTCCTGCCACCAGGTCCAGAATCCGGCGATGGCCGCTTCCCCCTGGCCCGCCCTTTCGTCTGCGTCTTTGCGCCCGAACAGTCGCATGGACGAATCCTTCCAGACCCATGCCATGGTCGCGCACTCCCGCCCGGACAGTACGCTGGATGAGTCATGGGATTGCGTGTGCTTGCCGCCATGTCGGGCGGCGTCGATTCAGCGGTGGCCGCCGCCCGCATCGCCGAGGCCGGCCACGACGTCACCGGTGTGCATCTCGCGCTGTCGGCCAACCCCCAATCCCACCGCACCGGCGCCAGAGGCTGCTGCACGATCGAGGACTCGCGTGACGCGCGCCGCGCCGCCGACGTCATCGGCATCCCGTTCTACATCTGGGACATGGCCGAGCGCTTCCAGCGTGACGTGGTGGAGGACTTCGTCTCCGAGTACGCCGCGGGCCGCACGCCCAACCCGTGCCTGCGCTGCAACGAGAAGATCAAGTTCGCGGCGGTGCTCGACAGGGCGCTCGCGCTCGGCTTCGACGCGGTCGCCACGGGCCACCACGCCAGGCTGGTCGACGGCGTGCTGTCGCGCAGCGTCGATCAGAGCAAGGACCAGTCGTACGTGCTGGGCGTGCTCACCCGCGAGCAGCTCAGCCACGCGATGTTCCCGCTGGGCGACTCCACCAAGGCAGAGGTGCGCGAGGAGGCCGCGCGGCGCGGCTTGACCGTGGCCGACAAGCCCGACAGCCATGACATCTGCTTCATCGCCGACGGCGACACCCGCGGCTTCCTGGCCAAGCGGCTCGGCTCCGCCGAGGGCCCGATCGTCGACCAGAACGGCGAGGTCGTCGGCACCCACCAGGGCGCTCACGGGTTCACCGTGGGCCAGCGCAAGGGCCTGCGCATCGACCGTCCCGCGCCCGACGGACGTCCCCGCTACGTGCTGTCCATCGAGCCGGTCTCCAACACGGTCACGGTCGGCCCGCGCTCGGCGCTCGAGGTCACCACGATCACCTGCGGCCGCCCTGTCTGGAACGGCCCGTCCCGCTACGACGACCTGACCGTGCAGCTCAGGGCGCACGGCGAGGTCTATCCGTGCCGGTTCGAAGAGACCGGCGACGGCCTGACGATCGAGCTCGACCGGCCCGCCACGGGCGTCGCCGCCGGGCAGGCGGCCGTGCTCTACTCGGGCGACACCGTCATCGGGTCGGCCACCATCATGTCCGCCGGCTGATCTTCTAGCTGATCGGCTAGCCGATCGTCACCGACTCGCCGACCGGGATGCGGCGGATGTCGGCCTGCTGCTTGTCGGCCTCCATGCGCAGCCAGTTGTCCACCAGGCCGAGGCCGATCTCGTCGTAGAGGCCGTCGTGCGTCGAGTACGCCCGCGCCGGGCGGAGCTTGCGCAGATACTCCACGGTCTCGGCGAGCTTGAGCCACGGCGCGCCGGTCGGCACCAGCAGCGTCGGCACCTCCACACCCGGGTCGGTCAGCGCGTCGCCCGGGTAGAAGACCTCGTCGTCGATCAGGAAACCGACGTTCTGCACGACCGCCATGTCGGGGTGGTTGTAGGCGTGCCACTCGCCGAACACCCTGACACGGAAGCCCGCCACGTCGAAGCCGTCGCCCTGGCGTACCACCTGGACCTTGCCCGGCACCTCGGTCAAGAGGGCCGCGACGCCCTCGCACGTGTAGATCTCCAAGTCGGGCGATGCGGCCTTGAGCCGGTCGACGTCCACATGGTCGGCGTGCTCGTGGGTGATGAGCACCGCGTCGGCGCCGTCGAGCACCGGGCCCCTGGTGAACGCGCCCGGGTCGATGACCAGCACCTTGCCGTTCTTCTCCACGCGGACGCAGGCGTGATCGTGCTTCGTGAGCTTCATGCGGCAGAGCCTACGCTTGTGCCCATGTCTATGTGGGAGGCCACCGGGGTCGGCTCGCACCCCGGTTCCGATCATCTTGAGGCGATCAGGGTCGTGTTCGGCGAGGTGCCGGGGCTGCCGTACCTTCCCGAGCTGCCCGCGCGGGGCGTCGGCGCCGACATGGTGGGGCGCAGCGCGGGGCTGCTGATCGACCTGCCGGTGGAGGTGCAGCCCTCGGGATGGCGGCTGACCGACCGGCCCGGACGCGACCACCAGCGCGCCGTCGATCACCTGCGCCGCGACCTCGACGGCCTCGAGGAGGTCGGCCACGACTACGCGGGGCCGCTGAAGCTGCAGGTCTGCGGGCCGTGGACGCTGGCGGCGTCGATCGAGCTCAAGCACGGCGACAAGATGCTGTCCGACGCGGGCGCCGTACGCGACCTGATCGCCTCGCTGGCGCAGGGCGTGGCCGACCACTGCGCCGAGGTGCGCAGGCGGCTGCCCGGGGTGACGGAGATCGTGCTGCAGCTCGACGAGCCGGGGCTGCCCGGCGTGCTGGCCGGTACGGTGCCGACCGCGTCCGGGTTCGGGCGGCTGCCCGCGGTCGAGGAGTGGCGGGTCGAGGAGTCGCTGCGCCACTTCGAGTCGCCGGTGGTGCACTGCTGCGCGCCGGATGTGCCGTTCGCGCTGCTGCGCCGGGCCGGCGTGCGCGGCGTGTCGGTGGACGCCTCGCTGCTGCGGCGGCGCGACGAGGACGAGCTGGGCGAGCTGTTCGAGGCGGGGCTGACGCTGTTCATGGGCGTCGTGCCGGGCGTGGACACCCGGCTGCCGGACATCGGCGTGGTGGCCAAGCCCGCGCTGGAGCTGTGGCGGCGGCTGGGGTTCCCGGCCGACCGGCTGACCGAGCAGGTCGTGCTCACCCCGGCGTGCGGGCTGGCGGGCGCCTCTCCCGCCTACGCGCGCCAGGCGCTAGGCGCGTGCACGAAGGCGGCCCAGGTGCTCAGGGACGATCCCGCGGGCGAGGGCGGCTGAGACATGGTTTTGTCGGTGGCCGGCGGTAGCGTTTGCTCAGGTCGTCGTACGGAAGGAGACGTCGCGTGAGTGAGCCGGGCGGCGAGGTCGAGGGTGTGCCGGTGACCGCGCTCAAGCGGCATGCCGAGCTGAGTGAGCTGGTCAAGGAGGCGCGCTGGCGCTACTACGTGCTCGACCAGCCCACGGTGAGCGATGCCCAGTTCGACGAGTGGTTCAAAGAGCTGCTCGCGCTGGAGGAGCAATATCCCTCGCTGCAGACGCCCGAATCGCCCACGCAACAGGTGGGCGCGCCGGTGTCGGGCGACTTCGCCAAGGTTCAGCATCTCAACCGGATGGAGAGCCTCGACAACGCGTTCAACGCCGACGACATGGCCGCCTGGGCGTCGCGGGCCGAGCGTCTTGCCGAGGGCCACCCCGGTCCCTTCCTGTGCGAGCTGAAGATCGACGGGCTCGCCGTCGCGCTGGTCTACCGCGACGGCAAGCTGGAGCGGGCCGCCACCCGCGGCGACGGCCGCACCGGCGACGACGTCACCGACAACGTCCGCACGATCAAGGGCGTCCCGCACCGGCTCGAGGGCGACGACGTGCCGAGCCTGGTCGAGGTGCGCGGCGAGGTCTACATCCCGGTCGAAGACTTCAAAAAGCTCAACGAGCAGCTCGTCGAGCAGGGCAAGGCGCCGTTCGCCAACCCGCGTAACTCCGCGGCCGGCACGCTGCGGCAGAAAGACCCGCGCATTACCGCCCAGCGGCCGCTGCGCATGCTGGTGCACGGCATCGGCGTGTGGGAGGGGTCCGAGGAGCCGCGCGCGCAGTCGGAGTGCTACGAGCGGCTGCGCGAGTTCGGGCTGCCGGTCAGCGACCTCTACAAGGTGGTGCCGACGCTCGACGAGGTCAACGAGTTCATCGAGCACTACCGCGTGCACCGCCACGACCCGCCCTACGAGATCGACGGCGTCGTGGTGAAGGTCGACGACTTCCGCACTCAGCGGGAGCTGGGCTCCACCTCGCGGGCGCCGCGCTGGGCGATCGCGTACAAATACCCGCCGGAAGAGGTCAACACCAAGCTGCTCGACATCCAGGTCGGGGTGGGGCGCACCGGGCGGGTGACGCCGTTCGGGGTGATGGAGCCGGTCTCGGTGTCGGGCTCGACGGTCGAGCGGGCCACGCTCCACAACGCCGCGATCGTCAAGAAGAAGGGCGTGCTCATCGGCGACACCGTGGTGCTGCGCAAGGCGGGCGACGTCATCCCGGAGATCGTCGGGCCGGTCGTGCCGCTGCGCGACGGGTCCGAGCGCGAGTTCGTGATGCCGACCCACTGTCCCGAGTGCGGCACCGAGCTGGCGTACGAGCAGGAGGGCGACGCCGACCTGCGCTGCCCCAACGCGCGCGGCTGCCCCGCGCAGATCCGCGAACGCCTGTTCTTCGCCGCCGGGCGGCGCGCGCTCGACATCGACGGGCTCGGCTACGTCGCGGCCACCGCGCTCACCCAGCCGCTGCCGCCGCAGGAGCCGGTCGTGCGCACCGAGGCCGACCTGTTCGACATCACCCTCGACCGGCTCATCCCGATCAAGTCGGTGGTCCGCGACCAGGAGACCGGGCTGCCCAAGATCGACCCGAAGACCGGCAAGGAGAAGGTCGTCACGTTCTTCTCCAACGTCAACGGCGAGCCCAGCCAGAACGCGCTGCGTCTGATGGAGGAGCTCGAGCGGGCCAAGCAGTCCTCGCTCGCGCAGGTGCTGGTCGCGCTCTCCATCCGCCACGTCGGCCCGCCCACCGCCCGCGCGCTCGCCGACGCCATGCGCTCGATCGACGCGATCATGAACGCCTCCGAGGAGGAGCTGGCCGCCGTCGAAGGCATCGGGCCCAAGGTGGCGGCCACGATCAAGGAGTGGTTCGAGGTCGACTGGCACCGCGAGATCATCGATCGGTGGCGGGCCGCCGGGGTCCGCATGGAGGACGAGCCCGCGCCCGAGAAGGGGCCGCAGACGCTGCAGGGCCTGACGTTCGTGGTGACCGGCACGCTCGACGGCTACACCCGCGACTCGGCCGCCGCTGAGCTCACCGGCCGGGGCGGCAAGGTGTCGAGCTCGGTGTCGAAGAAGACGTCGTTCCTGATCGCGGGGGAGAACGCGGGGTCGAAGTACGACAAGGCGGTGGACCTCAAGGTGCCGATCCTGGACCGGGCCGGCTTCGAGGTGCTGCTGAACGAAGGCCCCGAGGCGGCGGCCCAGGTGGCGACCACACCGGAGGACTGAACCGGGGGTCAGTTGAAGGGGGCGGCTCGCGGGCGCGGGCGGCCCCCTTCCGCGTTATCGCGCTCGTGCGCTCCCGCTGTGTCTGGCGGGTTGCTGCGGATGCGCTCATGCTGCCCGTTGTAGGCCCGTCCTGGTCTGGCCGTTGCGGGCGCGAGCTGTCGCTCGAACCGCCGAGTGACCCGAGCGCCCCCTGGTTTCCGCCCTCACATCGGGGGAGTGCCGTCTGCGCGTCATCTCCTTCGACATCTCCTTCGAAGGAGGTGTCCGCTCTTCGATGGAGTTCGTGGGAGTCCGTGGACGTGACCGGGAGCGGCCCCGACGGTCGTGCTCCGGCCCCTCCGAGAACGGGGAGTGCGGATCTTCTTACGGGTTGTTTGCGGGGGTGGCAAACCGTTTGCGGGGGTTGGTCGTCTTCTATGCGAGCCGTGTGGGCGCTGCCAGGGTTCCGGCTGCTTCGGCGTAGGTTGGGGTCGCTGTGTGCTCGGTTTGCTACACAGGGTGCTTTTTGGGTATATGTCGGAAAGGAGAAGTGACGGAACGTACGCGCTTGGTTTCGCGAAGTGGGGTGAAGGTCGTACCCTCCCATAGTGACCTAATGGGGGTTCTGTTACCGATGACTGACCCAACCGACACCCGCGACAAAGGGCCACGCGTCGGCACGCCGTTGTGGGGTTATCTCGCGGGCGTCACCGTGATCGGCTTCACCGGTCTGGTGGTGGCCATGCTGCGGCTGGACCCGTCCGGTCTGGTGGAGCTCGCCCGCACCCCGCTGTTCTGGGTGCTGGCGGTGCTGGTGATCCTGGGCGAGCTGCGGCCCGTCATGGTGTCGTCGGCCACCGCCGTGGGCGGCACGTACCCGTCCACCATGTTCACCTTCGCGGTGCTGCTGCACCTCGGATTGCCCGTCGCGGTGCTCATGCAGGCCGTGGCGGTGGCGATGAACGGCGTGGTGACGCGCAAGGCGTGGCATCGGGTCATGTTCAACATCGCGCAGTCCTCCCTGGCGCTGATCGCGGCTGCCGTGGTGCTGAGCCTGTTCGGCATCGTGCCGAGCCCGGCCGCGCCCTGGGTGCCCGCGGGTGACGACCTGCTGGCCATCGCGCTGGCGGGGATCGCGTACTTCCTGGTCAGAGGCGCGCTGGTGTGCGGCGCGGTGGCGCTGCACGAGCGGCGCTCGCTGGTACGCGTGCTCAGGGCCAGCGTCGGCCCCCAAGCACTGGTGTACATCGGCCTGCTGGGCCTCGCGCCCCTGGTGGTGGTCGTCATGGACCACTCGCCGGGGCTGGTGCCGCTGTTCGTGGCCCCGCTGGCCGCCGTCTACTTCACCGCCACTCTCTCCTTGCGCCGTGACCACCAGGCCATGCACGACGAGCTGACCGGCCTGCCCAACAGGAAGATGCTCGTGGTCAGCACCGAGGAGGCGCTGGCCGAGGTGCGCCAGGACGAGCGGGTGGGGCTGTTCCTCCTCGACCTCGACCGGTTCAAGGAGGTCAACGACACGATGGGCCACCCGGTCGGCGACCGGCTGCTGCAGCTCGTCGCCCACCGGCTCACTCATGCCGTACGCCCGGGAGACGTCGTGGCGCGGCTCGGCGGCGACGAGTTCGCCGTGCTGCTGCCCTCGATCAGGGACGCCCACGCGGCCAGGGAGGTCGCAGCGAGGCTGCGCGCGGCGCTCACCGAGCCGGTGCGCCTGGAGGGCATGACGTTCGACCTCGACGCCTCGGTGGGCATCGCGCTCTATCCCGACCACGCGCCCGACTTCGAGCTGCTGCTCCAGCGGGCCGACGTGGCGATGTACCTGGCCAAGGAGGGGCGTACGGGCGTCGAGCTCTACCAGCCCGACAAAGACCGCAACTCTCCCGAACGCCTGACCCTGCTCGGCGACCTGCGCCGCGCCATCGACAACCGCGAGCTGCGCCTGCACTACCAGCCCAAGGTGGCGCTCGGCACCGGCGACGTGCAGGGCGTAGAGGCGCTGCTGCGCTGGCGGCACCCCGTGCACGGGCCCGTGGCGCCGGCCGACTTCGTGCCGCTGGCCGAGCAGTCGTACCTGATGCGGCAGCTCACCGCGTACGTGATCGAGGAGGCGATGCGACAGGCCGCCGCCTGGTGGCACACGGGGCTGCGGGTGCAGATCTCGGTCAACATCTCGGCCCGCGACCTGCTCGGCTCCGCCCTGCCCGAGCAGCTCGGGGTGGGCCTGGCCAAGTACGCGCTGCCGCCCGCCGCCATCCAGCTCGAGGTCACCGAGCGCATCCTGACCGGCGATCAGGCGTACACGCAGGAGACCATCAAGGCGCTGGCCGCGCTCGGCGTGCCGCTCGCGATCGACGACTTCGGCACCGGCTACTCCTCGCTGATCCGGCTCCAGCGGCTGGCCGTCTCGGAGGTCAAGATCGACGCCTCATTCGTCCGCAGGATCGCCGAGTCGGAGGACGACTACCGCATCGTCCGCTCCATCGTCGACCTCGTACGGAGCCTGGGCCTGCGCTCGGTCGCCGAGGGCGTCGAGTCGGAGGAGGTCGCGATGCGCCTCGTCGAGCTGGGCTGCGACGCCGGGCAGGGCTGGCTGTTCTGCGAGCCGATGCCCGCCGAGGAGGCCGCGGTCTGGCTGCGCGACCGCACGGGCGGCTCGGTGGAGTACGAGTACCAGCCCGAAGTCAGCTCCGCCTGAGCGGATAATGCGTTCGGGGCTGCTACGTCAAGACCCCTAGGATGGCAGTGTCCAAAGACTCCATCCACGAAACGGGTTCAACGACTCATGTCCGCCATAACCCGCGACGAGGTCGCACACCTGGCCCGGTTGTCCAGGCTGGCGCTCAGCGACGACGAACTCGATCACTACGCCACCCAGCTCGATGCGATCATCGAGTCGGTCGCGAAGGTGGCCGAGGTCGCCGCCGAGGATGTGCCGCCTTCGTCGCACGCGCTTCCGCTGACCAATGTCTTCCGTGCCGACGAGGTGCGACAGTCTCTGACGCCCGACCAGGCGCTCGCCGGCGCGCCCGCCGTCGAGGACGACCGCTTCCGGGTGCCGCGCATCCTCGGGGAGGAGGCATGAGCCTGATCCGCAAGACCGCCGCCGAGCTCGGCGCGATGATCGCCGCGGGCGAGGTGTCGGCCGTCGAGGTGGCCGAGGCGCACCTCGACCGCATGGCCGAGGTCGAGCCGAAGGTGCAGGCGTTCCTCCACGTCGATCGGGAGACCACGCTGGAGCAGGCCCGCGCGGTGGACGCCCGGCTGCGGGCGGGGGAGAAGCTGGGCCCGCTGGCCGGTGTGCCGGTCGCCCACAAGGACATCTTCACCACGCGCGACATGCCGACGACGGCCGCGTCCAAGATCCTCGAAGGCTGGCGGCCGCCGTACGACGCCACCGTCACCGCCCGCCTGCGCGAGGCCGGCCTGGTCATCCTGGGCAAGACGAACCTCGACGAGTTCGCCATGGGCTCATCGACGGAGAACTCCGCCTACCAGGTCACCCGCAACCCGTGGGACCTGAGCAGGGTGCCCGGCGGTTCGTCCGGCGGGTCGAGCGCCGCCGTGGCCGCCTACGAGGCGCCGCTGTCCACCGGCACCGACACCGGCGGCTCCATCCGGCAGCCCGCCGCCGTCACCGGCATCGTCGGCATGAAGCCCACCTACGGCGGCTCGTCCCGCTACGGCCTGATCGCGTTCGCCAGCTCGCTGGACACGCCTGGCCCGTTCGCGCGTAACGTGCTCGACGCGGCGCTGCTGCACGAGGCGTTCTCCGGCTACGACCCGATGGACTCCACCTCCATCGACGCGCCGGTGCCCTCGGTGGTCGAGGCCGCCAAGCACCCCGACGTCGCCGGCATGCGCATCGGCGTGGTCAAGGAGTTCTCCGGCGAGGGCTACCAGCCGGGCGTGCTGGCCCGCTACAACGAGGCCGTGCAACTGCTGGAATCGCTCGGGGCCAAGGTCGTCGAGGTCTCCTGCCCGTCGTTCAAGACCGCGCTGCCCGCCTACTACCTGATCGCGCCGTCGGAGTGCTCGTCCAACCTGGCCCGCTTCGACGCCATGCGCTACGGCCTGCGCGTCGGCGACGACGGCACCCGCAGCGCCGAGGAGGTCATGGCGCTGACCAGGGCGGCCGGGTTCGGTCCGGAGGTCAAGCGGCGCATCATGCTCGGCACGTACGCGCTGTCCAGCGGCTACTACGACGCCTACTACGGCCAGGCCCAGAAGGTGCGCACGGTCATCGCCCGGGAGTTCGAGGCCGCCTACCAGCAGGTCGACGTCCTGGTCTCGCCCACCACGCCGACCACGGCGTTCCCGATCGGCGAGCGCACCGACGACCCGATGTCGATGTACCTCGCCGACCTGTGCACCATCCCGTCCAACCTGGCGGGCAACGCGGCCATCTCCGTGCCGGTGGGTCTGGCCGACGAGGACAACCTGCCGGTCGGCCTGCAGATCATGGCCCCGGTCCTGGCCGACGACCGCTGCTACCGCGTCGGCGCGGCCGTGGAGCAGGCCCTGGAGAGCCGCTGGGGCGGCAGCCTGCTGTCCAAGGCACCGGAGCTGGCGTGACACGCAACGAGCTGAAACTGAGGACCTCACCATGACTGCCGGTACGCTCATGCCGTACGACGAAGCGCTCGAGCGCTTCGAGCCGGTGCTCGGCCTCGAGACGCATGTCGAGCTGGGCACCAAGTCGAAGATGTTCTGCGGTTGCAAGACGACCTTCGGCGCGCCGCCCAACACGCAGGTCTGCCCCACCTGCCTGGCGCTCCCCGGGGCGCTGCCGGTGGCCAACCAGAAGGCCATCGAGTCGACGATCCGCATCGGCCTGGCGCTGAACTGCTCGATCGCCGAATGGTGCCGCTTCGCCCGGAAGAACTACTTCTATCCGGACATGCCGAAGAACTACCAGATCTCCCAGTACGACGAGCCGCTCTGCTACGACGGCTACATCGATGTGGAGGTCGAGGGCAAGACGGTCAGGATCGGCATCGAGCGGGTGCACCTGGAGGAGGACACCGGCAAGTCCACCCACGTGGGCGGTGCCACCGGCCGCATCCACGGCGCCGACTACTCGATCGTCGACTACAACCGCGCCGGCATCCCGCTGGTCGAGATCGTGACCAAGCCCATCCCGGGCGCCGACCGGCTCGCGCCGGAGGTGGCCAGGGCCTACGTCACCGAGCTGCGCGAGATCATGCGTTCGCTGGGCGTCTCCGACGTGCGCATGGAGGAGGGCTCGCTGCGGTGTGACGTCAACGTCTCGCTGATGCCGCGCGGGTCGTCGGAGTGGGGCACCCGTACGGAGACCAAGAACGTCAACTCCCTGCGCAGTGTCGAGCGCGCCGTGCGCAGCGAGATCGAGCGGCAGGCGGCGGTGCTGGCCGGGGGCGGGAAGGTCATCCAGGAGACCCGCCACTTCCACGAGGACACCGGCACCACCACCTCCGGCCGGTCCAAGGAGGAGGCGCAGGACTACCGCTACTTCCCCGAGCCCGACCTGGTGCCGATCGCGCCCGACAAGGCGTGGGTGGCCGAGCTGAAGGCCGCGCTGCCCGAGCTGCCGTCGGTCAAGCGCAAGCGGCTGCAGGCCGAGTGGGGCCTGTCCGACCTCGACATGCAGGCCATGCACAACGCCGACGCGATCGACCTGGTCGAGGCCACGGTCGCGGCCGGTGCCCCGCCGGCCGACGCCCGCAAGTGGTGGATGGGCGAGCTGGCGCGGCGGGCCAACGAGACCGGCGTGGCGCTGGCCGACCTGCCGATCACGCCCGAGCAGATCGCCCGGGTGACCGAGCTGGTCGCCTCCGGCGCGCTCAACGACAAGCTGGCGCGCGAGGTGCTCGAAGGCGTGCTGGCCGGCGAGGGCACGCCGGACGAGGTCGTCGAGCGGCGCGGCCTGCGCATCGTCAACGACGAGGGCGAGCTGTCCGCGCTCATCGACCAGGTGCTGGCCGAGAACGCCGACGCGGCCGAGAAGGTCCGCTCCGGGAAGATCGCCGCGGCCGGTGCGCTGGTCGGCGGCGTGATGCGGGCCAGCAAGGGCAAGGCCGACGCGGCCAGGGCCCGCCAGCTCATCCTGGAGAAGCTCGGCGTCCAGGAGTGACCGCGGCGAAGACGGCCCCTCCCCGCGGGTGAGGCCGTCTTGGCGAAAGGCCGTCAAGGAGGGTCCCGCGTGGGCGGGGCCCTCCTTTCGCGTTCAGATGCCTGCGGGCGCCTTCCTTTCCGGCTCCGTACGTGCGGGCGCGTTGCGCCGGGCGTACCACCGCCTGATCAGCGGGCTGAGCAGGGCGAGCAGGGACAGCGCGAGCAGGACGACCGCGACCGGGCTGCGCACGAGCACGGTCACGTCGCCCGCCCCGATGGCCAGTGCCCGGCGGAGCTGGATCTCGGCCATCGGCCCCAGGATCATCCCGATCACGGCGGGCGCGATCGGCAGGCCGAAGCGGCGCATGGCGTAGCCGAGCAGGCCCAGGACGTACAGGACGAACAGGTCAACGACGGTGCCGTTGAGCGCGTAGACGCCGAGCGCGGCGAACAGCACGATCCCGGCGTACAGGTACGGGCGGGGGATGCGCAGCATGCGCGCCCACACCGGGGCCAGCGGCAGGTTGAGCACCAGCAGCATCGTGTTGCCGAGGAACAGCGATGCGATCATGCCCCAGACCAGCGCCGGGTTGTGGTCGAAGAGCTGCGGGCCGGGCTGCAGGCCGTACTGCTGGAACGCGGCCAGCATGATCGCGGCCGTGGCCGAGGTCGGCAGGCCCAGCGTGAGCAGCGGGACCAGGGTGCCGGCCGCGGAGGCGTTGTTGGCCGCCTCGGGACCGGCCACGCCCTCGATGGCGCCCTTGCCGTACTCCTCCTTGGCCACGCCCTTGGCCAGGCGCTTCTCGGCCGCGTACGACAGGAACGTCGGGATCTCGGCCCCGCCGCCGGGCAGCGCGCCGAACGGGAAGCCCAGGGCCGTGCCGCGCAGCCATGGTTTCCACGAGCGCCGCCAGTCGGAGCGCCCCATCCAGGCCCGGCCCACCGGTACCACCTCGGGAGGCGCGTGCCGCAGGCGGCTGGCGACGTACAGGGACTCGCCGAGCGCGAACAGGCCGACCGCGACGATCACCACGTCGATGCCGTCGAGCAGCTGCGGGATGCCGAGCGTGAGCCGCGCCTGCCCGGTCTGCTGGTCGATGCCGATCAGCCCGATCACCAGGCCGAGCCCCAGCGATGCCAGGCCGCGCACGATCGAGCGCGACAGCACCGAGGAGACGGCGGTGAAGGCGAGGATGGCGAGCGCGAAGTAGTCCTCGGGACCGAACGAGATCGCGAAGCTCACCACCGCGGGCGCGGCCACCACGAGCAGCGCCGTGGCGATCGTGCCGGCCACGAACGAGCCGATGGCGGCCGTGGCGAGGGCCTGCGCCGCCCGCCCGCGCCTGGCCATCTTGTTGCCCTCAAGCGCCGTGATCATCGACGATGACTCGCCGGGCGTGTTGAGCAGGATCGAAGTGGTCGAGCCGCCGTACATGCCGCCGTAGTAGATGCCGGCGAACATGATGAACGCGCTGGTCGGCGGCACGGTGAAGGTGATCGGCAGCAGCAGCGCCACGGTCATCGCGGGCCCGATGCCGGGCAGCACGCCGACGAGCGTGCCGAGCGTGACGCCGACGAGCGCGTACAGGAGGTTGACGGGGGTCAGCGCGGCGGCGAAGCCGTCGAGCAGGAGCTGGAACGAGGTCACCTCAGATCAGCCCCTCCAGCGGCCCGGCGGGCAGCGAGACGCCGAGCCCCTTCACGAACAGCAGGTACGTCACCACGCCCATGACCACCGCGATCCCGGCCGCGCGCAGCCGGTGCCCGGCCCCCAGCACGACGGCCAGGCCGAAGAACAGCAGGCTCGCGCCGATGATCCAGCCGAGCAGGTCGAGCAGCGCGGCGAAGGCCAGGAAGACGCCGCTGACCAGGCTCAGCGTGCGCCAGTCCGTGGGCGCGTCGGCGTCGACGTCCTCGCTCTCCTCAGGGTCGGCGCGGCCGCCGCGCAGCACGTCGGCCACGTAGAACAGGCCGATGAGCACCATCGCGCCGCCCACCAGCATGGGGAAGAACCGCGGCCCGAGGCCGAGCTGGGAGGCCGCGGCCGACACGTCGAGCGTGCCGACCACGACGAGCACGCCCAGCAGCAGCACCACGAGCGCCAGCCCGAGCTCGGGCCGCCACCAGCGAGCCATCAGGACACGAGCCCCATCTCGGCGATGATGCCCTTGACCCTGGTCTGCTCGGCGGCGAGGAAGTCGGCGAACTCCTGCCCGGTCTGGAACGAGTCGATCCAGCCGTTCTTGGCCACCGCGTCCTTCCACGGCTGCGCGTCGTGCATCTTGGTGACCAGGTCGGTCAGGGCCTTCTTGTCGGCGTCGGAGAGCCCGCCGGGGGCCACGAAGCCGCGCCAGTTGGACAGCTCGACGTCCAGCCCGGCCTCCTTCAGGGTGGGCGCGTCGAGGTCGGGCAGCCGCTCGCCGGAGGTGACGCCCAGCGCGCGGAGCTTGCCGGACTTCACGTGCTCGGCGAACTCGCCCACCCCCGAGATGCCGGCGCTGACCTTGTTGCCGAGCAGCTCGTTCAGCGCCTCGCCGCCGCCCGAGTGCGCGATGTAGTTGACCTGCTTGGGGTCCACGCCTGCGGCCTTGGCCATCAGCCCGGCCACGATGTGGTCGGTGCCGCCCGCCGAGCCGCCCGAGATCGACACCTTCGCCGGGTCGGCCTTCCAGGCGGCGACCAGGTCGGCCAGCGTCTTGAACGGCGACTCGGCCGGGACGACGACGATCTCGTACTCCTCGGTCAGCTTGGCGATGGGCGTGGTCTCGGCCAGCGTGACCTTCGACTTGTTCTGCTCGATGGCGCCCACCATGACCAGGCCCATGGTCATCAGCAGGTTGCCGTTGCCCTTCTCGCCGGCGAGCTGGGCCAGGCCGATCGTCCCGCCGGCGCCGGGCACGTTGTACACCTCGACCTTGCGGTCCGGCACGGCGGCCTTGAACGCCTGCTCGGCCACGCGGGAGGTCTGGTCCCAGCCGCCGCCGGGCGAGGCGGGGGCCATGATGCGCAGGGTGGCGTTCGCGGACGCGCCGCCTCCGCCGGCGCCGCCGCAGGCCGTCAACGCGCCCAGGGTGAGTGCCGCGAGGGCGGCGAATACGCGCAAGCGCATGTTCACTCCAAGGTGGGGGAATTCACAGTCGTCGGGAGTGGCATGGTGAGGTCCTATTCCCCGCCACGTCGAGGCTTTGCGTGGTTGCCGTCGTAGTGGTCGTATTGGTCGCGACCCGGACGTGACCTGCTTTTGTTTCGATGAGCCTCGATGAACAGGCTGAGAAGGGTTCGTGACGCCTCGCTCGGCACGCAGCTCTTCGCGCTCCAGATGGTGATCGTGCTGCTGGCCGCCGGCGGCACGGCCGCCGTGTGGGCGGAGCACACCCGCGACCAGCTCGACTCGCTGCACCAGCAGCGGGCGCTGGCGATCGCCCAGTCGGTGGCCGCGCTGCCGCAGGTACGCGAGGCGTTCAAGCTGGAGCACCCGGAGAGCGTGCTGCAGCCGCTGGCGCTGAGCGTCCAGGCCGAGACCGGCGCCGACTACGTGGTCATCGCCAACACCGAGCAGCGGCGTTACGCCCACCCCAACGCCTCGCTGATCGGCGAGAAGCTGTCCACCGACGGCAGCACGGTCCTGCGTACCGGCCGGAGCTGGGTCGGCATCGAGACCGGCACGATCGGCACCACGCTCAGGGGCAAGACGCCCATCAGAGACGAATACGGCGAGGTCATCGGCCTGGTCTCCGTCGGCGTGCTGGCGACCACCGTCACCGGCCAGCTCTTCGACGCCCTGCCGCCGCTCATCTGGACCGCGCTCGCGGTGCTGCTCGCGGGGCTGGCGCTGGCGGCGTTCATCACGGCGCGGGTGCGCAGGCAGACGTTCGGGCTGGAGCCGCGGGAGATCGCCGCGCTGCTGGAGCAGCGCGAGGGCGTGCTGCACGGAGTGAAGGAGGGCCTGATCGCCTTCGACATGGAGGGCAGGGTCACGCTCGTCAACGACGCCGCCCGCGAGCTGCTCGGCGACGTCGGCGAGGACCTCGCCACGATGCCGGTCTCCGAGCGCATGCGCGACGTGCTCGGCGGCGCCGACCCGGGCGAGGACCGCATCGTGCTGCACGGAGAACGGGTGCTGGTGCTCAACCGCACCCCCGTCTGGGTACGCGGCCGCCAGCTCGGCTGGGTGGTCACCCTGCGCGACCGTACCGAGCTGGTCCGCCTGGCCCGTGAGCTGGACGACACCAGCAGCGCCACGGAGGCGCTGCGGGCGCAGGCGCACGAGTTCGCCAACCGCATGCACACCGTGGTCGGCCTGCTCGAACTCGGCGAGCACGAGGCCGCGATCGGCTTCATCACCCGCACCACCCACGACACCAACGCCACCGACCTGCGCGAACGCGTCCAGGATCCGACGCTGGCCGCGCTGCTCATGGCCAAGTCGGCCGAGGCGGCCGAGCGCGGGGCCAGGCTGGTGCTCTCCGACGACTCCTCGGTGCCCGAGGGCGCGCTCGGCGACCCGCGCGATGCGGTGCTGGTGGTCGGCAACCTCGTCGCCAACGCCATCGACGCGCTCGACGGCGCGGAGGGCACGATCGAGGTGTCGGTACGCGCCGACGCCGACGGGCTGCACGTACGGGTCGGCGACTCCGGCCCCGGCATCGCACCCGAGCTGGTGGAGGAGGTCTTCAGGGAGGGTTTCACCACCAAGGCCGCGCATTCGGGGCCGCGCGGGCTGGGGCTCGCGCTCACCCGGCAGGCGTGCCTGCGCAGGGGCGGCTGGGTGCGCGTACGCAACGACGGCGGCGCCGTCTTCACCGCACTGCTCCCCGCGAGGGCCGCCACATGACCGCGACCGAGGGCCGCAACGACGCCGCGATCCGGGTGCTGGTCGTGGACGACGACTTCATGGTGGCCCGCATCCACAGCGGCTACGTGGCGAGGGTGCCCGGCTTCGAGGTCGTCTCGGTCGCGCACACCGGCGCCGAGGCGCTCGCCGCCGTGGCCGAGCTGCGGCCCGATCTGGTGCTGCTCGACATCTATCTGCCCGACATGTCGGGCCTGGAGGTGCTCAAGGCGCTGCACGACGTGGACGTCCTCATGATCAGCGCCGCCCGTGACGTGCCCACCGTCAGGGAGGCCATGCGCGGCGGGGCGGTCAACTACCTCATCAAGCCGTTCACCGCCGCCGCGCTCACCGAACGCCTGCGCCAGTACGCCGACACCCGCGAGCGCCTGACCGCCATCGGCCCCGAGGCGCGCCAGGACGACGTGGACCGGCTCTTCGGAGTCCTGCCGTCCGCCGCTCCCATGCCCAAGGGGCTGTCGGCGGCCACCTGTGCGCTGGTCGCAGACACGCTGCGGGAGGCCGGGCGCGACCTGTCCGCGGCCGAGGCCGCCGAGCTCACGGGCCTGTCGCGGGTGAGCGCCCGCCGCTATCTGGAGTACCTGTGCGCGGTCGGCCAGGCCGAGCTGAGGCCCCGTTACGGGACCGCCGGACGGCCCGAACATCGCTACCGGTGGCTAGGTTGACACACTTCCGTAGCCATTTCCCGTGACATATGCCGATCTGCGTGCCTTACTGTTGCCTGAGACTTGGCTGCGGACCGGGAGGAGATTGAGGCGTGCGAAACGCCGGACCGATCGAATCACCGACCGACCCGTTCGCCTCGGTGCCTCTACCCACGTCGAAGGTCTCCAGGAAGCCGCGGATCGAAGGGCTGCCCCCCGGGGTCTCCCGGGACATCTTCGGCCCGCCGGACCGTCAGGAGACCCGACCGGCCCAAGGCCCGAGCGCCGCGGGCGGCACGGCGGGCAAGGGCGGGGCGCTGCCACCGGCCGCTCCGCCCGCGCAACCCTGGCCCATGGCCTCCGAGAAGGAGCCCGCGCAACCCGCGCCCGTCTTCGGGACGCCGGAACGCCCGTCGTCCTTCGAAGAGCCCGAGCCGCCACGGCGCCGTCGGCTGCTGCCCGCGATCGTCTCGCTGGTCGTGATCCTGGCCGCGCTCGCGTACGTGGTGCCTGCCGTGCTCATGTCCGGCTCCGTGCTGCGCGGCACCCGGGTGGCCGGGGTGGACATCGGCGGCCTGACGGTGACCAAGGCCGCCGACAAGCTGCGTACCGAGCTGGCCACCAAGCTCAGCAAGCCCGTCATCGCGGACATCGGCGGCAAGAAGGAGACGATCCAGGCCGACGAGGCCGGGCTCGAACTCGACGTCGTCGGCACCATCGGGCAGGCGCCCAGCGGGTTCCCCACCCCTGAGGAGGTCTGGCGGGGGCTCACCGGCACCACCGAGCTCACCCCCAAGATCACCCTCGACGCCGCCCAGCTCGCCAGGACCGTCGAAGGGCTCGCCGGCACCGTCGACAAGCCCGCCCGCGAGGGCCGCATCGTCTTCAACGGGCTCCAGCCGCGCGCCCGCATGCCCGAGAACGGCGTGCTGCTCGACCGCGACGACGCCATCCGCAGGATCAGCAAGGCCTTCCTCAACGGCGGCGGCAACGTCGTGCTCACCCTCAGGCCCGCCAAGCCCGCCACCACCCCGGGGGCCGTCGAAGAGGCGCTGACCAAGGCCAGGGCCGCCGTCTCCGCGCCGCTGACGCTCACCCTCGGGCCCAAGCAGGTGCAGATCCCGCCGGCCATGATCGCGGCGAACCTCACGTACCAGGTGGACGGCGAAGGGCGGCTCGTGCCGCGGTTCAACGCCAAGGCCGTGCTGCGGCAGGTCGAGAACAACCTGGTGGACGAGGCGCAGCAGCCCAGGGACGCGACGTACGAGATCGTCAACGGCAAGCCCGTCCTCGTGCCCTCGCGGCCCGGACGCGGCGTCAACGACAAGCTGCTCGCCAGGGACGCCGAGAAGGTGTTCGACCAGGGCGGCAGCCGGGTCATCCCGGTACGCCTCGGCACCGTCGCCCCCACCGTCGAGACCTCCCGCATCCAGGGGCTCGGCATCAAGGAGATCGCGGCCTCGTTCACCACGACCTTCGACTGCTGCCAGCCGCGCGTCACCAACATCAAGCGCATGGCCGAGAAGCTCGACGGTTACGTGGTGCGGCCCGGCGAGACGTTCTCGCTCAACGAGGCGCTCGGCGAGCGGACCGTCGAGGAGGGGTACGTCCAGGCCGGTCAGGTCGTCGGCGGGCGCACGGTCAACGTCGTCGGCGGCGGTGGCGGGCAGTTCGCGACCACGCTGTACAACGCGGCGTACTTCGCCGGGTTCGAGGACGTCGAGCACCAGCCCATGGACTACTACTCCGCCCGCTACCCCGCCGGGCGCGACGCGACGCTCCTCTGGCCGGACCCCGACCTCAAGTGGCGCAACGACTCGGAGAACGGCGTGCTCATCAAGACCGCCTCCACCCCGACGTCGGTCACCGTCACGCTGTGGGGGGTCAAGCGGTACGACAAAATCGAGGCGGTGGAGTCGGAGCGGCGGGACTTCACCCCGTTCCGGCGCGAGGTCAGCACCGCGCCCGACTGCGTACCGACGACGGGGGAGCAGGGCTTCACCATCGACGTGACCCGCGTCTTCCACAAGGACGGCAAGGTGGTCAAGAAGGACAAGAAGGTCACCACCAAGTACCGCCCCCGCCCCCAAACGGTCTGCACCGGCCGCTGACGCGCGGACGGAGGAATCTCAGCCAGGGCCCTCCGTTCCGCCGGAAGGGCCTCAGCCGCCGCCCCTTCTCCCCACCGGAAAGGACCTCCGCCGATCACCCCGAAGTCACGCGTTCGACGAACGCCCCGAGCGGGAAGGACGGGCCGGGTTCCCACAGGGAGGGTGCGGTCAGGACGGGGTGACGGTGAGGAGGCGGTCGTCGCCGGGACGGGGGGAGCCGCGGCCGTCCTTGTTGCTGGTCCCCACCCACAGCGACCCGTCGGGGGCGGTGGCCACGGCGCGCAGGCGGCCGTAGCGGTCGGTGAAGTGGGCGACCGGCGACCCGGCGGATCCATCGGCGCCCAGCGGGATCTGCCAGAGCCGCTCGCCGCGCAGCGCGCCGACCCACAGGGAACCGCCGGCGTACGCCATCCCGGACGGCGACGCCTCCGACGTGGGCCAGGTGAGGATGGGGTTGACGTAGCGGGGATCGTCGCCGCGTCCCTCGACCTCGGGCCACCCGTAGTTGCCCCCTGGCTTGATCAGGTTCACCTCGTCGTAGGTGTTGGCGCCGAACTCGGAGGCGTACAGGCGCCCGGACGGGTCCCAGGCGAGGCCCTGGACGTTGCGGTGGCCGTAGCTGTAGACGAGGGTGCCGAACGGGTTGCCGGGCGCGGGCGCGCCGTCCGCGGTCATGCGCAGGATCTTGCCGCCGAGGGAGTCGCGCTGCTGGGCGAGGTCCTGGTCGCCGGTCTCGCCGGTGGTGGCGTACAGGAAGCCGTCGGGGCCGAAGGCGAGCCGGCCGCCGTTGTGGATGCCGCCCTTGGGGATGTCGCGGACGAGCAGCCGCTCGTCGGTGAGCGCGTCGCCGGCGAGGCGGTAGCGCACGATGCGGTTGTCGTTCTCGGCGGTGTAGTAGAGGAAGACCTGCTGGTCCTTGACGGCGACGCCCATGAGGCCGCCTTCGCCGTCGGGCCGCGCCTCCCTGATGGTGGCCAGCTCGGTGACCTGGCCCGCGGGGGTGACGCGCAGCAGCCGGGCGGTGTCGCGTTCGGTGACGAGCGCGTCGCCGCCGGGCAGGAACGCGATCCCCCACGGCACGGAAAGCCCGGTCGCGACGTCCTTCGGCTCGCCCGGGGCGGCATCGGCTTGCACGGCCGCGGTGGGCTTGACCGCGCCGCCGCTCGCCGAGCACGCTGTGAGAGCCGGGCACGCCGTCAGAACGGCCAGCAGCATGATCGTCCAGAGCCTCCTCATGTGTTCCATCCTGCCCCCGCAGTCGTAAGGTTCTCGGCATGAAGACCTGGGTTCCGTCCGAATCGGTGGCAGCTGCACTTTCCGACCTTCCCGGCATCGAATGTGCCGTCTACAACAGCACGACTCCGATGCCCGAGGGGGTGGAGGAGGTCGAGGTCTGGGTTCCGCCGCTGGTCACGGTGCCCGACGTGCCGGGGACGCTGGCCAGGATGACCTCGTTGCGGCTGGTGCAGACGGTGACGGCCGGTGTGGAGCCGTACCGTCCGCACATGCCGGAGGGCGCGGTGCTGTGCAACGCGCGCGGCGTGCACGACGCGGGCACCGCCGAGTGGGCGGTGGGCGCGATGATCGCGGTGCTCAGGGAGTTCCCCGGTTTCGTGGACGCGCAGCGCAGGGGCGAGTGGACCTACCACCACACCGACGTGCTGGCCGACTCGCGCGTGCTGATCGTCGGTTACGGCTCGATCGGGTCGGCGCTCGAGCGCCGGCTGGAGGGGTTCGAGGTGGAGGTCGTCCGGGTGGCGAGGAGGGCGCGCGACGGCGTGCACGCCATGGACGAGCTGCCCGCCCTGCTGCCGGACGCCGACGTGGTGGTGCTGCTGGTGCCGGCCACCCCCGACACCGCCGGCATGGTGGACGCCGCGTTCCTCGCGCGCATGAAGGACGGAGCCGTGCTGGTCAACGCGGCCAGGGGCACGATCGTCGACACCGACGCCCTGGTCGCCGAGCTGAAGACGGGCAGGCTGCGCGCGGCGCTCGACGTGACCGCGCCGGAGCCGCTGCCGGAGGGCCACCCCCTCTGGAGCGCGCCCAACGTGCTGATCACGCCGCACATCGCGGGCAGCACCCCCGCGTCCGAACGGCGGACGCTGCGTCTCATCCGGGCCCAGCTGGAGCGTTACCTCGCCGGTGAAGAGCTGGTCAACGTCATAACCGACGCGTACTGAGAGGATTCCGGAACGTGGCTGGTCCGTGACCTCAGCTGCGTACGGTTACCTTTGCCAGGAGTTCCTGACTCACTGTCAAGGATCTCTTGGCAGCGGCAATTGGTCTGTCTGGTTATCAGATCGGTGACGACATCGGCGTTGTCACCACCCGCGCACCTACGACCGCACACACTGGCAGAGGTGATCGTCCGGGCTTCGGCGGTCGCGGGTGCAGAGTTCGAGACGGGATGGGCAACGACTTGATCCGCTGGCGTGATCCACGGGTGCCGCCGGCCGCCGCGGCGGTGGCAGGCGCGGTGGCGTTCGCCACCGTCCTGCTGGCGCAGGCCCCTGCCACGATCACCGGTGCGGTCGCCGGCGGGCTCGCGGCACTGATCGCCGCGGCCTCCCTGCTGATCGCCTCGGTACGACATGCCGCGACGCACCGCCCCTCGGCGGCGAGCGCCCGCTGGATGGGCGGCGGCGCGGTCATCTGGGCCGCCGGGGTGACCCTGCGGCCGTTCGCCGACGGGTTCGTGGTCAACTTCGCGGACATGTTCGTCCTGCTCGGCACCGTGGTCACGGCCGGCGGCGCGCTGATCGCCGCCGACCGCAGGTTCCCGGCCAGGACGGCTTTACGGCAGCTCACGGACGCCTACCTGTGCGCCGTGTCCCTCCTGCTCATCGGGTGGGTGACGGCGCTGCGGCATGTCTACGCGGAGGCCGCGGACCCGGTCGGGTTCACGCTGGCCATGCTGCCGCCGATGATCGCGCTGCTGGTGACGTGCGCCGTGATCCCCTCGGTGGTCACCAGCAAGGCGCAGTCGTGGCTGCTCGGCCTCGCGGGGCTGGGCGTGCTGGTCACCATGACGGTGGCCGCGGTGGGCTCCGCCGTGGGACGGCTGCTGGAGGGCGAGCCGCAGCTGTGGAGCGTCATGCTCGCGCCGGTCGCGTTCCTGATGCTGGCCGCGGTGCCATGGGGACCGAAGGGCCGGGCGGCGGGCCGTCCCGCCGTGGGCCACGCGGTGGGCCTCGCGCCGCTGGTGCTGGTCGCGGTGGCGGTCTGTTCGATGGCGGCCCATCAGATGGGCAGCCATCCCGACCCGCCCAACGCGGGCGTCGCGGCGCTCAGCGCCTCGGTCGTGCTGCTCCTGCTGGTGCGCCTGTTCGTCGCCTCGGCCACCAACCTGCGCCTGCGCGGCCAGGTCAAGCTGGGCCGCCGCCAGCTCATGGACCTGGCGGAGAGCACCGGCGACGTGGTGTTCACCTGCGACTACCAGGGCGTCGTACGGGAGATCGGCGCCGGCGTCGAGGCGACGTACGGCTACAAGCCCGCCGACGTCGTGGGCGGCTCGATCTTCGACTACATCCACCCGGAGGACGTGCCGGGCATCCAGGTCGCCATGCGCGCCCTGACGCTCGACGACGAGGCGGCGGCCACGCCGGGCGCCTGCCTGATCGCCTGCCGGGTACGCGCGGCCGACGGCACCTGGCGGCCCACCGAGTCGGTGGCCACCCGCCAGGTCGGCGGCGACGAGCTGATGCTGGTCACCACGCGCGACGTGAGCGACGAGGAGGCCCTGCGCAACCAGGTGGCCCACCTGACCTTCCACGACGGCGTGACGGGGCTGCCGAACCGCGCCTACTTCGAGGAGCGCACCAGGGAGGTGCTGTCGGGCCGCACGTCGGGCAACGTCGCGGTGATCTTCCTCGACCTCGACGGCTTCACCTCCGTCAACGACTCGGTGGGGCACGCCAGCGGCGACTACCTGCTCGGGCAGGCGGCACGCAGGCTGCGCAGCGCCGTACGCGCCGACGACACGCTGGCCCGCTGGGGCGGCGACGAGTTCGCGGTGCTGGTGGAGACCGGCGGCGAGGCGCAGGTGGCGGTCGATCTGGCCGAGCGGCTGGTACGCGCGGTCTCGCAGGAGCCGTTCCGGGTGGCCGACCGCGACGTGGCGCTGACGGCGAGCGTCGGGGTGGCCTTCACCGAGGAGGGCATGCCCGCCGGCGACCTCATGCGCAACGCCGACGTCGCCATGGCGCGCTCCAAAGAGCTGGGCGGACGCCGGGTCGAGGTGTTCGCCGCGCAGATGCACGCCGACGTGGTGCGCCGCCTGGAGCTGGCGGCCGACCTGCAGCGGGCGCTGATCGAGCAGCAGTTCGCCATCGAGTACCAGCCGGTGGTGGACCTCGCGACGTCGCGGGTGACCGCGGTGGAGGCGCTGGTGCGGTGGTGGCGCGGCTCGGTGTTCGTGCCGCCCGAGCAGTTCCTGGGCCCGGCCGAGGACACCGGGCTGATCGTGCCGCTGAGCGAGTGGATTCTGCGCGAGTCGTGCAGGGAGGTGGCGGCCTGGCGGGCCTCGTCGTGGGACATCGGGCTGTCGCTGAACCTGTCGGCGCGGCAGATCATGGCGCCCAGGTTCGTCGAGACGGTCGAGGAGGCGCTGCGCGAGAGCGGCCTTCCCGCCTCGTCGCTCACGCTCGAAGTGATCGAGGAGATGCTGGTCGAGGACGCCGAGGAGACGATCAAGCGGCTGTCGGAGCTGCGCTCGCTCGGCGTGCGGCTGGCCATCGACGACTTCGGCACCGGCTACGCCTCGCTGGCCTTCCTGCGCCAGCTCCCCGTGGACATGATCAAGATCGACCCGTCGTTCGTGTCGGGGCTCGGCAAGGACGACACGCTGACCCTGCTCACCCGCACGATCGTGCAGCTCGGGCACGACCTCGGGCTTATCGTGGTGGCCGAGGGGATCGAGCGTCCCGAGCAGCTCGAACTGCTCAAGCAGATGGGCTGCACGAGGGGGCAGGGCTTCCTGGTGGCGCGGCCGATGGCGGCGCGCGGCGTCGACTCGCTCATGCGGACGAGTCTCACTGTTTGAGACATGTGTCCACCAAGTTGACACCGGGGCGTTCGGAGCGGCTATCGTGTAGGCCATGCTCCGCAGTGAGATTCTCGTAGTACTTCGCCGGCGCGCAGGCCGATAGCGAAGCACTACGACCTGCGCGCCGCCCCAGACCCACCATTCGGTGGGAAGGGGCATTTTTTATGTCCTTAAGCGAGTAGCCACGCAAGGAACGAGCCGATGACCGAACGGATGACAGGTGCACAGGCCCTGGTCAGGGCACTGGAGCACGTCGGAGTCGACATAGTGTTCGGGATCCCGGGCGGTGCCATTCTCCCGGCCTACGATCCCCTCTACGACTCGACCAAGGTCCGGCACGTGCTCGTACGCCACGAGCAGGGTGCGGGTCACGCGGCCGAGGGCTACGCGCAGGCCACCGGCAAGGTCGGGGTGTGCATGGCGACCAGCGGCCCAGGTGCCACGAATTTGGTGACACCGCTGGCCGACGCGTTCATGGACTCGGTGCCGATCGTGGCGATCACGGGACAGGTGGCCTCGCCCATGATCGGCACCGATGCTTTTCAGGAAGCCGACATCTCCGGCATCACCATGCCGATCACGAAGCACAACTTCCTGATCACCGAGGCCGGTGACATCGCGCGCACGATCGCGGAGGCGTTCCACATCGCCTCCACGGGACGCCCCGGCCCTGTGCTGGTGGACATCTCGAAGGACGCGCTGCAGGCGGAGACCACGTTCAGCTGGCCGCCCGTCATGCAGCTCCCCGGCTACCGCCCGGTCACCAAGCCCCACAGCAAGCAGATCCGCGAGGCGGCCAAGCTCATCGCCGAGTCCCACCGGCCCGTCCTGTACGTCGGCGGCGGCGTCCACAAGGCCCGCGCGTCGGAGGAGCTGCGGGAGCTCGCCGAGCTGACGAACATCCCGGTCGTCACCACCCTGATGGCCCGCGGCACGTTCCCCGACAGCCACCCGCAGCACATGGGCATGCCCGGCATGCACGGCAGCGTCTCGGCGGTCGGCGCGCTGCAGAAGTCCGACCTGATCATCGGCCTGGGCGTGCGCTTCGACGACCGGGTGACCGGCGACCTGTCGACGTTCGCCCCCCACGCCAAGGTCGTGCACGCCGACATCGACCCGGCGGAGATCTCCAAGAACCGCCACGCCGACGTGCCGATCGTGGGCGACGCCAAGGAGGTCATCAGCGACCTCGTCGCGGCGATCAAGGCGTCAGGCCAGAAGGGCGACTACACCGAGTGGTGGAAGCTCCTCAACGGCTACAAGGAGACCTACCCTCTCGGCTACGAGCCGTTCGAGGACGGCTCGCTGGCCCCGCAGTACGTGATGGAGCGGCTGAGCGCCATCGTCGGCCCCGACACCTACTACGTCTCGGGCGTCGGCCAGCACCAGATGTGGGCCTCGCAGTTCATCGACTACGAAAAGCCGGGCACGTTCATCAACTCCGGCGGCCTCGGCACGATGGGCTTCGCCGTCCCGGCCGCGATGGGCGCCAAGATGGGGCGGCCCGACGCCACCGTGTGGGCGATCGACGGCGACGGCTGCTTCCAGATGACCAATCAGGAGCTGGCCACCTGCGCGCTCGAAGGCGTGCCGATCAAGATCGCGGTCATCAACAACGGTAATCTCGGCATGGTCCGCCAGTGGCAGACCCTGTTCTACGACGAGCGTTACTCCAACACCGACCTGCAGACGGTCCGGCGGATCCCGGACTTCGTCAAGCTGGCCGAGGCCTATGGCTGTGTGGGCCTACGATGCGAGCGTCCGGAAGACGTGGACGCCGTGATCAAGAAGGCCATGGAGATCAACGATGTGCCCGTCGTGGTCGACTTCGTCGTCCACCAGGACGCCATGGTCTGGCCCATGGTGGCCGCGGGCACGAGCAACGACGACATCAAGATCGCCCGTGACATGGCGCCGAAGTGGGAGAACGAGGATGACTAGGAGCGGACCCGGCGCGACGACGCAGCGCCCGCGCGGCGCACGAAGGAGGGTGAGCGAGCGATGAGCCGTCACACGCTGTCGGTGCTGGTCGAGAACCGGCCCGGTGTCCTCGCCCGCGTCTCGGCGCTGTTCAGCCGGAGGGGGTTCAACATCGACTCCCTCGCCGTCGGGCCCACCGAGCACGACGACATCTCCCGCATCACGATCGTGGTGAACGTCGAGGAGCTGCCGCTTGAGCAGGTCACGAAGCAGCTCAACAAGCTGGTGAACGTGCTCAAGATCGTCGAGCTGGACCCCGCGCAGTCGGTGCAGCGCGAGCTGATGCTGATCAAGGTCAAGGCCGACGCGGAGAGCCGCTCCCACGTGCTGGAGCTCGTGCAGCTCTTCCGGGCCCGCTGCGTCGACGTGGCGGCCGACGCGGTGACCATCGAGGTCACCGGCACTCCCGACAAGCTTGAGGCGTTCGTCAGGGTCCTCGAGCCGTTCGGGATCAAAGAACTCGTCCAATCGGGCATGGTGGCCATCGGCCGCGGTGCCCGCTCCATCACCGACCGGTCCCTCAGGGCACTGGACCGTACCGCCTGAAAGGTTTTTAGCAAGTGACCGAGATCTACTACGACGACCAGGCCGACCTCTCGATCATCCAGGGACGTCACGTGGCCGTGCTGGGGTACGGCAGCCAGGGCCACGCCCACGCGCTCTCCCTGCGTGACTCGGGTGTCGATGTGCGCGTCGGGCTGCCCGAGGGCTCCAAGAGCCGGGAGAAGGCGGAGAACGACGGCCTGCGGGTGCTCACCCCGTCCGAGGCCGTCGAGGAGGCCAACCTCGTGATGATCCTCGCGCCGGACCACGTCCAGCGCGACCTGTACAACCAGCACGTCGCCCCGAACCTGGTGGAGGGTGACGCGCTCTTCTTCGGCCACGGTCTCAACATCCGCTACGGCCTCATCGAGGCGCCGGAGGGCGTCGACGTCTGCATGGTGGCCCCCAAGGGCCCCGGTCACCTCGTGCGCCGCCAGTTCGAGGCCGGCCGCGGCGTTCCGGTGCTCGTGGCCGTCGAGAAGGACGCCTCGGGCAAGGCGCTCGACCTCGCGCTGTCGTACGCCAAGGGCATCGGCGGCACCCGCGCCGGCGCGCTGCGCACCACGTTCAAGGAGGAGACCGAGACCGACCTGTTCGGCGAGCAGGCCGTGCTGTGCGGCGGCGTCTCCGAGCTGATCAAGGCCGGTTTCGACACGCTCATCGAGGCGGGCTACCAGCCCGAGGTCGCCTACTTCGAGTGCCTGCACGAGATGAAGCTGATCGTCGACCTCATGTACGAGGGCGGCATCTCCAAGATGTACTGGTCGGTCTCCGACACCGCCGAGTACGGCGGCTACACCCGCGGCCCGCGCGTGATCAACGACCAGACCCGCGAGGAGATGCGCCGCATCCTGGGCGAGATCCAGGACGGCAGCTTCGCCCGCCAGCTCGTCAGCGAGTTCGACAGCGGCCAGAAGGAGTTCAAGCGCTACCGCGAGGAGCTCGCCGAGGACGCGATCGAGAAGACGGGCGCCAAGCTGCGCCCGATGATGAGCTGGCTCAAGGGCTGAGAAGGGGCGGCCGGCGCGGGGTGGCTGACGCCTGAGCCTCGCCGGCCTCACCAAGCGCCGTCAAGCGCCTTGCGCGCGGGGCCACGCGCCCGGCGATGTCGCCGGGCCTTGGCGCCCGGTCTTACCGCCGGGCCCGCGAGCGGCCCGCCGGTGGCCCGCGGGTGGCCTCGTGAAACCGCTGAGCGCGGCGGGCGAGGGGGAGAACCCCTCGCCCGCCGCGCTTTTTCGTGCCCGCTCGCGCCGGACCACGGAGAGGTGAAGTCGTCACATGCCAGAGATTCCTGCCGCGCTTACGGCCCGCCTGAGGTCGTCGAAGCTGCACGACGTCGCCACGCCCGCGCCCGGCGATGGCGGGGCGCTGGTCAGAGCGCGCGCCGCCGCGGTCAACCCGGGTGACCGGCACCTGATGCGCGACAGCCCGTCCGTCTTCCGCGCCGTCGCCGGCCTGACCCGGCCGAAGGACCTCACGCTGGGCAACGACTT
The DNA here is from genome assembly GCF_042751225.1 of Nonomuraea fastidiosa. NCBI lineage: Bacteria > Bacillati > Actinomycetota > Actinomycetes > Streptosporangiales > Streptosporangiaceae > Nonomuraea > Nonomuraea fastidiosa. The sequence goes on along the minus strand of NZ_CP170570.1, from coordinate 1,640,670 downwards.
CGCGGGCGATGCCGAGGCGGTGGGCAAGGGCGTCAGCGTGCCGGCCGGGCGACCGGGTCTTCGGGTGCCGCAGGGGCGCGTTCGCCGAGCGCGTCACCGTGCCCGCCGGCGGCCCGCTGGCCGCGATGCCGCCGGGGCTGATACGAGCAGGCGGCTCTCGCGCCGGGCGGCGCGCTGATCCCCGACAGCGGGTCGGACGGCCGCCGGCTGGGCCCTGCGGGGCGGATGGTGGCGGGGCACCTCACCTCGCGGTTCGCTGGCCACCGCTTCGTCACGTTCGTCACCAGCGAGAACGCCGCCGACCTCGCGACGCCGCGCGGGCCGGTCGCGTCAGGGGCGATCACCCCGGGCATCGATCGCACCTGTCCGCTGGAGGAGGCCGCCGCGGCGATCGCCCAGGTGGAGGGCGGTCACGCCGGCGGCAAGGTGCTCGTTCTCCGGAAGTCGAGTTATTACGTCTTTACGGCGATATATCGTTCGATATAGCATCCGAGGCATGATGAACGCGCGCCGCAATCCGGGCGCGGGCGGGCTCGGCCCCACGGGCCGCTTCTTCGGGCCAGGCGAGCTGCGCCTGGCCGTGCTCGCCCTGATCGCCGAGCAGCCCGGTCACGGTTACCAGGTCATGACCCGTCTCGCCGACCGCTTCAACGGCACCTACGAGCCCAGCGCCGGCTCCATCTACCCCACGCTCCAGCTCCTGGAGGACGAGGGTCTCGTCCGTGCCGAGGCCGGAGGGGGTCGCAGGGTGTACCACGCCACCGAGGAGGGCCTGCGGGTCGCTGAGGAGCAGCGGGAGGAGATCGAGCGGCTGTGGGGCCGCGCGGCCAGCAGGGGCCAGTGGGGGATGTTCGGCGAGCCAGAGGCCGCCGAGATCATCGGCCCCGCGCTGCGCCTGGTCAAGGCGGCGGTGAAGACGCTCGCGCACGCCCACGGCGACTCCCGGGTGATCGAGGGCGTGCTGGAGGTGTTCACGGACGCCCGCCGCAGGATCGAGGAGCTCGACCCGAAGCGGAGGTCGTCATGAGGCATCCGCTCGCCCGCCGCCTGCCCGATCCGAAACGGAGGTCGTCATGAGCCGCCCGCTCGCCCGCAGGTTGCTCGACCCGTGGCTCGTCAAGGGACGGGTCGCCGAGACCGAGCAGGTCGCGCCGCGCATGCGGCGCATCAGGATCGCCGGTGCCGGCATCGCCGGCCTGAGCTGGACTCCGGGCCGGCACGTACGGGTGCTCGTCGGCGGCGGGAGCGTGCTCGGCGGCGTGCTGCGGACGTACTCGGTCTGGCGGCTCGACCCCGAGCGGGAGTCGATCGAGCTGATCGGGTACGACCACGGCGGCGACGCGCCAGGTACCACCTGGGTCAGGAGCGTCGAGCCCGGCCATGAGGTCGCCTTCACCCGCCCGGAAGGCGCCTTCGTGTTGTGTCCCGATGCCCCGTACCACCTGTTCGCGGGGGAGGAGACGGCCTCGGTGGCGTTCGGGGCGATGCTGCGGGCGCTGCCCGAGGACGCCAGGGTCTACGGGGCCGTGGAGGCCGAGGGGCCGGGCGACCACCTCGACCTGCCGGGCGGCCTGGTCACGGTGTGCAGGAACGGCGCTCCGGCGGCCTCGTCCGAGACCCTGCTGGAGGCGGTCAGGAAGCTGGACCTGCCGGACGAGCCGGGCGTGGCCTACCTGGCGGGTGAGGCCCGCACCATCCAGGCGATCCGCGCTCACCTGGTGACAGAGCGCGGCTGGCAGCGCAGGGACGTGCGGACGAAGCCCTTCTGGACGCCCGGCAGGAGGGGGATGGACTGACCGCATCGCGCTCCTCCCCGGTGTCGCCGCGCCCGCTGGGCGTGATAAAAATACCGGTATAGTTATCGACGAGGAGGGGCCGTGATCGAGCTCAAGTCAGCCGGGGAGATAGCCGCGATGCGCGAGGCGGGCCGGGTCGTGGCCGCCGTGCACGCGGCGACGCGGGAGCAGGCCGGCGTCGGAGTGACGCTGAAGCACCTGGACGAGGTGGCCAGGACCGTCATCGAGGAGGCGGGGGCTGGGGCGTCGTTCTTCGGCTACCACCCGTCGTTCGGTGCGACGCCCTATCCGGGCGTCATCTGCACCTCCGTCAACGGGGTGATGCTGCACGGCCTGCCGACGCCGTACCGGCTGCGCGACGGCGACCTGATCAGCATCGACTGCGCGGCGTTCGTCGAGGGCTGGCACGCCGACGGCACGGTGAGCTTCACCGTCGGCACGCCGCGCGACGAGGACCTCAAGCTCATCAGGGTCGCCGAGGAGACGCTCGCCGCGGGCATCGAAGCGGCCCGGCCCGGCAACAAGCTGGGCGACATCGGTCACGCGATGGCCACGGTCGGCCGCGGCGCCGGTTACGGCATGCAGAACGACTTCGGCGGCCACGGCATCGGCCGGGCCATGCACGAGTCGCCGTTCGTGCCCAACGTGGCACCTCGTGGGCGCGGGCTGCGGCTGCGGCCCGGCCTGGTCATCGCGATCGAGCCCAGCCTGATGGCCGGTGGCCGCGACGACTACTACATGGCCGACGACGGCTGGTCGGTGTGCTCGGGCGACGGCAGCAGGAGCGTTCACGTCGAGCACACGGTCGCCATCACGGAGGACGGACCGGTCGTGCTGACTTGTCCGTGAAACCCCGCTTGTACGGGCTCGGCGGGCCCCGCGGGCCGGTCATGGACGGGCAAGCTCAAAGGCCGCCCGCGTTCAGCGCGGCACACTGATTCGTCAAGTAAGGCGACCGAGGGTATCCGTTCGGCCAGACGCCGTATTCGGCCTGGTCAACAGCGAAAATATGGGCGTTTGTCGAACTTGGGCGAGGGGCAGATCTTCCTCCGGTAGCTACGGAGAGTAGTCGAGAGGTATCAGGGGGAAACACTATGTATCGCAAGGGACTCGTCCTGGCCGGGCTCGTCGGCGGGATGGTCATGTTCGGAGGTTCCGCGCTCGCCGCGTCGCCCGTCGTCACGGCCGAGTCGTCTCAGGCTCGCATCCTTCCTGGCCCGAACCACGGCAAGGATGCCACATGGGACTTCGGCGAGTGGAACAACTTCGGTGAGGACAACGACTTCCTCGACCTGGACCTCCTGAACCAGCTCCTCTCGCGCGTGCTGAGCGCCTGACGAGAAACGGACGCACAAGGGGCCCGCCCAGCCGAGGGCGGGCCCCTTCGCCTTGTCCCTGGAGTGGCTTCAGCCCTCGTACGCGAACGACGCCTCGAAGGAGTTGCGCGCGATCGCGTCGAGCTGCTCCTCGCTCAGCCCCAGCTCCCGCCGCAACGCGGCGTAGTTGTCCTCCACGTAGCCGCCGAAGTAGGCCGGGTCGTCGGAGTTGACGGTCACCAGCAGGCCCTCGTCCAGCATCGCGGGCAGGATGTGGTCGCGCAGCGACGGCACCACGCGCAGCCGCACGTTCGACAGCGGGCACACCGTCAGCGGGATCCGCTCCTCCCGTAGCCTGGCCACGAGCTGCGGATCCTCCATCGCCCTGATGCCGTGGTCCACCCGCTCGACGCGCAGCACGTCGAGCGCCTCCCACACGTAGTCGGGCCCGCCTTCCTCGCCCGCGTGCGCCACCCGGTGCAGCCCCTCGCCCCCGGCGATCTCGAACACCCGGCGGAACAGCGACGGCGGATGCCCCACCTCCGCCGAGTCCAGCCCCACCCCGATGAAGTGCTCCCGGTACGGCAGCGCCGCCCGCAGCACCTGCTCGGCCTCCTCCGGCCCCCGATCGCGGAGGAAGCACAGGATGAGCGCCGCCGAAAGAGGGCCGTCCTTGAGCGCGGCGGACAGCCCGCCGAAGACGACGTCAAGCGGCACGCCCCTGCTCAGATGCGCCTGCGGGTCGAAGAAGATCTCCGCGTGCCGCACCCCCTGGGCGGCCGCCCTGCGCAGGTAGGCGGCGGCCAGGTCGTAGAAGTCCTGCTCGGCGCGGAGCACGGCGAGGTTCTCGTAGTACACGTCCAGGAACGACTGCAGGTTCGCGAACGAGTACCGCGCGCGGATGGCCTCCACGTCGTACGTCGGCAGCTCGATCCGGTTACGCCTGGCCAGCTCGACGACGAGCTCCGGTTCGAGGGTGCCCTCGATGTGCAGGTGGAGTTCCGCTTTGGGACGCATGCCCACGAGTAAACAGGACCTGTCAGGGCCTAGGTATCGTGCGAACCTCTGAACTCTCACGTGTTGACCTGGCATAACATCAGATTTCATGAGGCTGGAGGATCTGCTGGCACGCGAGGACCTGCGGCTGACGCTGGTGACGGGCTCCGACGCGCTCGGCAGAGAGATCCTCAGGGCCTATCCGACGGACCTGCCCGATCCCCGCCGCTACCTGCGCTCCGGTGACCTCGTGCTGACCAGCGGCGTCTGGTACTCCGAGCCTTCCGACTGCGAGCGCTTCGCCGACGCGCTGTGGGCGAGCGACGCCGCCGGCCTGGTCGTCGGCCTGGTCGTGCTCGGCGAGCTGCCGGCCGAGCTGGTCGAGGCGTGCGAGCGGCGCCGCCTGCCGCTTCTGCTCGCCGCCCCCGACCAGGCGTTCGGCGCGATCACCGAGGTGGTGACCGCCGAGGGCTTCGCCGCCGAGCAGCGCAGGGCCGAGCGGGCCAGGGCGCAGACCCTGCTCGACGTGCTCGGCCGCATACCGCCCGGCGAGGTATCCGCCCACTTGCGGCTGCTCGGCGCCGACCCGGGATTGCCCACTGCTGCCATGGCGGTGACGCTGACCGGCGGCCCCGAGCTGGATCTGCCCGAGCTGCTGCACGAGGGTCTGGCGAGGAAGGGCCGCCACCTGATCGTCGGCGGCACCCCGGACGAGGCGATCGTGCTGGTCAACGGCCGCGCCTCGCGCAAGAGCCTGGCCGACGAGCTGCGCGCGCTGATCGCCGGCCGCCCCGGCACCAGCATCGCCGCCGGGATCAGCGAGATGGCGGCCAGCGTCTCGCAGCTCGGCGAGGCGCTGGAGACGGCCAGGCGCGGCATGGAGTCGGCGCGCGGCGGCCCGGGGCCCGTCTCGATCATGTCGCTGGCCGACATCGACAGCTTCGACATGCTGCTCGCCGCGCTGCCCGCCGCGACCCGCCGCTCGTTCCGCGACCACCTGCTCGGCCCCGTCGAGGAGTACGACGCCCGCCACGGCTCCGAGCTGCTGCGCACGCTGGACACGTTCCTGGAGACGTGCGGCTCCTGGCAGCGCACCGCCGACGAGCTGTACGTGCACGTCAACACCCTGCGCTACCGGATGCAGCGCATCGAGGAGCTGACCGGGCGGCGCATGTCGTCGATGCGCGACCGTACGGACCTGTATCTCGCCCTGCGCTCAGGGCAGGGCTCAGGGCAGCCGGCCCGCGACGACGCGGCCCCGTGACACCACGGCCACGATGTTCTCCGCGGCCAGGTCCTCGATGTTCTCCCACGGGCGGCCGCGCAGCACGATCAGGTCGGCGCCCAGGCCCTCCTTGATCCGGCCCACCGGCATGCCGAGCGCGTCGGCGGCGTCGGAGGTTGCCGCGCGCAGCGCCGACTCCGCGTCCATGCCGAGGATGCGCGTCATGCGGACGACCTCGGCGAGCTGGTCGCCGAACTGCACGTGGTGGCCGTTGGCGTCGGTGCCGAGCACGAACCGCACGCCCAGCGCGGCGGCCTGGGCGAGCAGCACGTCACGGGTGGCGACCAGCTCGGCTGCCTTGGCCTTGGCCTGCGGCGTCACCGGCACCCGGCCCTCGGCGATGGCCTCGTTGATGAGCAGCGTGGGCGCCACAGGCGTGCCCCTGGCGGCCAGCGTCTCGGCCAGGTCGCGGCTGAGCAGCGTGCCGTGCTCGATGGAGTCGACGCCCTCCTCGACGGCCACGCGGATGCCCTCTTCCGAGTGGGCGTGCGCGGCGACCGGCATGCCGAGCGCGTGCGCCTCGTCGATCACGGCCCTGATCTCGTCGCGGGTGTAGTTGCGCCAGGCGTTCTTATCGCCCATGGACAGCACGCCGCCGCTGGTCGTGAGCTTGATGCCGTCCATGCCGGCCCTGGCCCAGGTGCGCACGAGCTTGCGGCACTCGTCGGGCCCGTCGGCCACCGGCTTCCTGAGCGGCGACGGCACGGCGGGCGGCACGAACAGGTCGTTGTGCCCGGCGGTCATCCCCACCACGCCGTGCACCAGGATGCGCGGCCCGGGCAGCACCCCGGCGTCGAAGACCCGCCGCAGCGCGACCTGCGCCTCGTCGCCCGCGAGGTCGCGCAGCGTGGTGACGCCGTGGCGCATGGCCTTCTGGGCGTGCGCGACGCCGTGCAGCACCTGCTCGTCGCGGGTGGTGGTGAGCGGCCAGGTGGCGAAGTCGGGCGGCTCGCCGTCTCCGGCGTAGCCGACCAGGTGGACGTGCGTGTCGACCAGGCCGGGCAGCACGCACAGGTCGGCGTGTCCGGCGGGGGCGGCGTCGATGCCGGTGATCCGGTCGGGCTCCCATGTCAGGTCGACCGGGCCGCGGAATTCGGTACCGTCCCAAAGGGGGATTCCGTCGAGTCTCATCTTCCGTTCGACGGTACCGGAGCGGCCGGGCGGCTGGAGGGATCTACGGTCCTCGCGGGGCGCTCTCGTAGGGACCTACAGGGACGGCCAGCGGTTTTCCGGCGATATGCGCATACGGCAGGCTTTCGCGGCCATCGTCCGAAATGACCGTCACACTTTGGTAATAATCGACAGATACCGTCCTGACCTGCTGGTTCACCGCCGTTCAAGGAGAATTATGGCTACCTTCGACCGTCGCGCGTTCCTGCGGACGACAGGTCTGGCCGGTCTTGCGCTCGGTCTGGCCGCCTGCGGCGACAACGGCACCGCCACGTCCGGCTCCTCCTCGGGCGGGGACGGCTTCGGCGCGGTCAAGCTCCAGCTCTCCTGGAAGAAGAACGTCGAGTTCGCCGGCGAGTACTTCGCCGACACCAACGGCTACTACAAGGCGGCCGGGTTCACGCAGGTCGAGCTGCTGTCCGGCGGCGGCTCCGGCACCTCGGTCGAGTCGGGCCTGGCCACCGGCCGCTGCTGGGCCGGCCTGTCGGCGCCCACGATCACCGCGCCCGCCGTGCTCCAGGGCGCCCCGCTGAAGATCGTCGGCGCGACGTTCCAGAAGAACCCGTTCGCGATCATCTCGCTGAGCAAGAACCCGATCAAGGAGGCCAAGGACCTCGCCGGCAAGCGGATCGGCGTCCAGGACTCCAACGAGCTGGTCTGGAACGCGCTGCTCAAGGCCAACGGCCTCGACGCCTCCAGCGTCACCAGGGTGCCGTTCCAGTCGGACCCGTCGATGCTCACCTCCGGCCAGCTCGACGGCTACGTCGGCTTCGTCACCAGCGGCCCGGTCAACCTGCGCATGCAGGGCCACGACCCCGAGTACCTGCTGCTCTCCGACGCCGGGCTGCCGCTGGTCGCCGAGACGTTCACGGTCACCCAGGAGACCATCGACAACGAGCGCGACAAGCTCAAGGCGTTCCTGACCGCCGAGATCAAGGGCTGGAAGGACGCCGTCGCCGACCCGGCCAAGTCCGCCGAGCTGGCCGCCACCGTCTACGGCAAGGACCAGAACCTCGACGTCAAGGAGCAGACGGAAGAGGCCAAAATGCAGAACGAGCTGGTCGTCACCCCCGACGTCAAGCAGAACGGCCTGTTCACGATGACGCCCGAGCTGATCGAGCAGAACATCGCCTCGCTGGCCAAGGCCGGGCTGAACATCAAGGCCGAGCAGCTCTTCGACCTGTCGATCCTCGACGAGGTCTACCAGGCGGACCCGAGCCTGAAGCTGTCATGAGCGGCATCAGCATCACCGGGCTGAGCAAGACCTTCGGCAAGGGACTGACGGCCGTCCAGGACGTCGATCTGCAGACGCCGAAGGGCTCGTTCCTGTCGCTGCTCGGCCCGTCCGGCTGCGGCAAGTCCACGGTGCTGCGCATCCTCGCCGGGCTGGAGGAGCCCACCACCGGCGAGATCCGGGTGAACGGCCTGACGCCGCAGGAGCTGCGCAAGGGCCACCAGCTCGGCATCGCCTTCCAGGACTCCGCGCTGCTCGCCTGGCGCAGCGTCGCGGCCAACATCCGGCTGCCGCTCGAGGTCGCCGGCATCAAGCCGGAGCCCGGCGTGATCGACGACCTCATCAAGCTGGTCGGGCTCGAAGGCTTCGAGAAGGCACGGCCGTCGGAGCTGTCCGGCGGCATGCGCCAGCGGGTCTCGATCGCCCGCGCACTGGTGGTCAAGCCCAGCGTGCTGCTGCTCGACGAGCCGTTCGGCGCCCTGGACGACATGACCCGCCAGCGCCTGAACCTGGAGCTGCTGCGCATCTGGACGGAGAAGCCCGCCACCACGCTCATGGTCACCCACGGCATCGGCGAGGCGGTCTTCCTCTCGGACGTGGTCGCCGTCATGAGCCCGCGCCCCGGCCGGGTGATCGAGCTGGTGGAGATCGACCTGCCCCGCCCGCGCACGCCCGAGATGATGCGCACGCCCGAGTTCCACGCACTCCACGACCACCTCAGCGACCTGCTGTTCGGGCACGGTTGAGAGGGCAGGGCTCATGAGACGGATCCAGGGCCTGATCGGCGTCGTCGTCCTCGTCGCGCTGTGGTGGCTGCTGGCCGCCACGGTCTTCGCCGGCGGGGGAGCGGTGCCCACCCCGGCCGCGGTGGTCGCCTCCATGGCCGAAGACGGCTGGTCCTTCTACGGCCCCAACGCCTCGGCCACCCTGTCGGCCGCCGTCCAAGGCTTCCTGTGGGGCAATGGGCTGGCCATCGCCGTGGCCCTGCTGGTGCTGCTCGTGCCCAGGCTGGAGGCCGTGGCCACGCAGCTCGCGGTGATCAGCTACTGCATCCCGCTGCTCGCCATCGGGCCGATCGTGCTCGTCGTCTTCGGCGGCGAGGCGACCGTGGTGTTCCTCGCCGCCATCTCCGTCTTCTTCACCACGCTCATCGGCGCGCTGCTCGGACTGCGCTCCGCCGACCGGGCCAGCCTCGACCTCATCACCGTCTACGGCGGCGGCCGCCTGGCCAGGCTCAGGTACGTCCAGGTCATCGCGGCGCTGCCCAGCACGTTCGCCGGGCTGAAGATCTCGGCCCCGTCCGCGCTGCTCGGCGCCATCATCGGCGAATACCTCGGCAGCAACGACCAGGGGCTCGGCGTCTCCCTGATGATCTCGCAGCAGCAGTTCCAGGTGCCGCGCACCTGGGGGCTCGCGCTGGTCGCCGGCCTGATCGCGGGTCTCGGCTACGCGATCGTCGCGCTCGTCGCCCGCGTGGTCACGCCGTGGTCGAGAGGGGAGGCCCAGCGGTGATCGGGCGTACCGTGCTGCGGATCGTGGGCCCGCTCGTGCCCTCGGTCGTCATCGTCGTGGCCGCGTGGTGGCTGGCGCTGGAGGCGTTCGGCATCAGCCCGCTGGTGGGCAAGCGGCCGCCGCAGGTGTGGGAGTACCTGACGTCGTCGCAGGAGCATCGGGACGCCGTGTTCGGCGCGCTCGGCATCACGATCAGGGACGCGGCCACCGGCTTCGTCTCCGGCATGGTCGCGGCGAGCGTCGTGGCCGTGCTGTTCGTGCTGTTCCGGACCGTCGAGCAGACGTTCATGCCGGTCGCGATGCTGCTGCGCTCGGTGCCGCTCGTGGTCATGACGCCGCTGATCACGCTGATCTTCGGCCGTGAGCTGCTCGGGGTGGCGGTCATCGGCGGCATCGTGGTGTTCTTCCCCGCGCTGGTGAACATCGCCTTCGGACTGCGCTCGGCCTCGCCGCAGGCCACCGATCTGATCATGGCGTACGGCGGCACCCGGATGACCGTGCTGCGCAAGGTGGCCGTGCCGACCGCGATGCCCTCGGTCTTCGCCTCGGCCAGGATCTCCGTGCCCGCCTCGATCATCGGTGCGCTCATCGCCGAGTGGCTGGCCACCGGCCAGGGCATCGGCGCTGAGATCCTGCGCGCGATCGGCGGGTTCCGCTACGACGAGGTGTGGGCGGACATCGTGGTGGTCACCGGAGTGTCGATCCTGGCGTACGCGGCGGTCGGCGTGGTCGAGGCGCTGGTCCTCGCCCGCTTCTCGGACCGGCCGCAGGACTGACCTTCGCCGGGATCGCGAACCTGGCTCGTGTTATGCGGACCCGGCCGCGGTCCTGTGTGCGGGGGGAGGCGCGGCCGGGTCCGCCCGAAGGGGAGCGCTGCGGGCGTGCGGTGGGAGACCGGCTCGGGGTGGCCGGTGAAGCCCTGTCGCTCCCATGGTCCGTACGAGCGCCTGAGACGGGCGGCGTTGGCGCTCAATCACGAATTCTGACCTGACTGAGCCGCGTTTGTAGGCAAATGGCCGACTAACTTGGAGCTCCAAGTGGCCGAATCGTGATGACATGCCGCCTGATCTCGGTAAACCCCGGCGGCCTCCCGCGCGTCAGGGAAACGCCGGGGTCGTGCGCCGGCCGTGGGCCGGTCATGGATCAGCCGTGCACCGGCCGTGGGATCGGCCCGTGCACGGCTGCCAGGAGCCGTCGGCCGGCCGTCAGCAGGAGGCCGGCTTGAGCCAGGAGCACTCCAGCTCGCCCGCCTGCGGCGCCTCCGTCGCGCGGAGCTGGACGGTCTCATCGACCGCCGCCGTACGCGAGAACTGCGCCAGCCGGACCGCGATCTTGTCCTCGATGTCCTTCGGCGAGCCCGACAGGTACTGGTTCAGCATGATCGAGAAGATCAGCGGCTCGCCGTCCGCGCTCGTGACGTAACCGGACAGCGAGGTGACGCCGGTCAGCGAGCCGGTCTTGGCGTGCACATTGTCGGCCGCGGGCGTGCCCTGCATGCGGCTGCGCAGCGTGCCGCCGGTGAACCTGTCGCTGTTGCCGGCGATCGGCAGCGACTCGTACCAGGTGCCGAACCACGGCTTGTCGCGTACGGCCGACAGCAGCTGCACGATCGAGGCCGGCGAGAAGCCGTCGCGGCGCGACAGGCCGGAGCCGTCCCGCATGTTGATCACCTCGACGCCGTGCGCCTTGGCGAAGTCCGTGGTGACCTTGAGCCCGGCCGACCACGTGCCCTGGTTCGCGACCTTGCGGCCCATCGCCTTGGTGAGGATCTCGGCGTGGATGTTGTTGCTCAGCTTCATGAACGGCACCAGCAGCTCGCCGAGCGTCATCGACTCGTGCTTCGCCAGCTCCTTGGCGCCCGACGGGGCCGCGCCGGTCGTGGTCGGGCCGAGCACCTTGACGCCGTGCCGCTTCAGGCCGTCGCGGAACAGCGAGGCCGCGTACGCGGTGGGGTCGTCGACCGCCACCCACTCCTGGTACGGGTCCTTCACCGTGCCGGTGATGACCACCGTGCGGGTGCCGTGCTGCCGCTCGATGAGCACGTTCGTCGAGTCGCCGACCGTCGCCTTGTTGACGATCTTCAGGTAGTCGGTCTCCGGCGTCGTGGACACCTTGACCTTGCCGCCGCTCGCCGAGACGGCCACGACCACCGAGCCAGCGTCGTAGTCGCGGTCGGGCGCGGCGGTCAGCGCCGAGATCGGGGCGGCGTAGTAGGCGGTCTCGTCGTCCCAGGCCCAGTCGTTGCCGAGGCGCTGCGCGTCGAACCAGGTGTCGTCGGCCACCAGCTTGCCGGTGACGACCTTGATGCCGGCCTTGGCGACCTGGGCGGCCAGCGCGTCGTAGTCCTCGGCCAGCATCGTCGGGTCACCGGTGCCGCGCAGCACCAGGTCGCCGGTCAGCACCGAGCCCGCCTTGCGTCCGGTGCTCAGCACGCTGGTGGTGAAGCGGTAGTCGAGGCCGAGCGTCTCCGCGGCGGCGGCCGAGGTGAACAGCTTGGTGTTGGACGCGGGGATGAGCAGCTTGCCCGCGTCGGTGGCGTACAGCTCCTCACCGGTCTTCGCGCTCTTCACCACGACGCCCGCGCGGGCGATCGTGAGCCGGGAGTCGCTGAGGATCTGGTTGATGTCCTGAGTCAGGTCCGCCACGCCCACGTCGGGGTCGCGTGCGATGGCAGGGGAGGAGGGGGCTGACGCCCACGCGAGGGCCGCGACGAGCGCGCCCGCGATGAGTGAGGCTGAGGTGCGCCGCATGGGGTCTCCAAGTGACTGGGGGAATCGCCAGAAGAGCATGAATCACCGCAGGCAGCCTGTAATCCGCAAATACACGTATTTATCGGCTGTGGCGGCGTTGTGAGAACGGGCGGGCCGCGTACGGACGGCTCTTTTCTCAACACGCCGGAACGGCGCCGTCCGGCGCGTCAGGACAGACGGCTGAGAACGTGTCAGGATGGGCGCTCGGCCGTGAGCAGGAAGCCGCAGTCGCCGAACGCCACCTCGTCGCCCGACTTCACCCGCGCGGGCCCCACCAGCCGCCACCCGTTGAGCCGGGTGCCGTTGAGCGAGCCGAGATCGACCAGCATCCACGCGCCGTCGCCCTCGCGGCGCAGCTCGGCGTGCACGCGGGAGACGGTCAGGTCGGTGAGCACGAGGTCGCAGGAGGACCCGCGCCCGACCACGTAACGCTCGCGGTCGTCGTCGGGGAGCGCCAGGCGGGGCAGCCGGGGCCGCCGCCACGCGGCCTGGATCTTGGTGGTGAACTCCGACAGCGAGGCGACCGCGTCCGTCAGCCGTTGCCGGAGAGTGGGCCGCCTGGGCAGGTCGGCCACGAGTTCATCGAGCTCGTGCCGGTTACGCGCGCGCAGTGCCTGATCGACCCGGCCCACGAAGGTGTCATGGGAGATGCGGCCCTCGACGGCGCGGTGCTTGAGCTCCTCGATCGCACGGTCACGTTCCCCATCTGAGGCGCGAAAAGGCGGATGAGTGGAGCTCATAGAGCGAGTATCGGCCTGAACCTCGGTTGCTGTCCAGAATACGGGGATCGGTTGCAAATGGCCCCAGGACAGGGGCCATCCGGCGCGCCGCCCGCCCCGCTGGGACGTGCCGGAGCCCCGCGGTGACGGTCACTCGGCGGTCGCGGAGGCAGGTACGGCGGGCGGCTTGAGCCGGTACTTCAGCGTCATCAGCACCGAGGCGAAGATGATCAGTGCGGGGATCAGCGTCTGCCCGATGAGGACCGCGCTCAGCGCGCTCTCCGGCTGCTCGACCGGCAGGCTCGGCTCCGACTCGATGAAGCCGCCGATCGACAGCACCACGCCGAAGATCAGCGCGCCGAACGAGCTGACCCCGCTCTCGATGGCGGTCCACAGCCCGGTGAGCACGCCGGCCCGCCGCTTGCCGGACGCCGCCGCGTCCGTCGCGATCACGTCGGCCAGCATCGAGAACTGCAGCAGCTGCAGCCCGGCGTAGCCGATGCCGACCAGCAGGATCCAGCCGTGCGCCCACGGCGAGCCGAACATGGGCGTGGCCAGCGCGGCCATGGTGCCGCCTCCGTACATCAGCGCCGCCAGCACCATCGCGCCGCGCTTGTCGAGGCGCTTGGCGAGGCGCACCCACAGCGGCATGGTCAGCAGGATCGGCCCGACGAGCGCGGCGAACAGCGTCTGCGTGGCCCCGGGGTCGCCCAGCGTGTACGTCGCGAAGTACGGCGCCGCGGCCAGCATCATGCTGACCGCCAGCATCTGCGTGCAGGACAGCACGGTCAGCCACAGGAACGCCGAGTTGCCCTTGATCGCCGCGAACTGCTCGCGCCATCCGCCGCGATCGGGCTCGGGCGCCCCCGTCATGGGCGCGCGTGCGGTGCCGAAGAACGAGGCGAGCATGGCCACGAGCATGATGACCGCGATCGTCAGCCCCATCATGCGGTAGCTGTCCAGCGTGCCGTGCTCGCCCTCGCCGGTGGCGATCGCCGGCGCGAGCACGCCGCTGATCGCGGTGGCCGCGCCGATGAAGACCATCCGCCACTGCAGCAGCGACGTGCGCTCGTGGTAGCTGTGCGTCATCTCGCCGGGCATCGCCTTGTACGGCACCTCGAACAGCGCGTACGCGGTGGCCGTGGCGAGGAAGCAGGCGCCGACGTACAGCGCGGCGGGCACCCCGGACAGCGGGGGACCGGCGAACACCAGGAAGAACGCGGCCGGCATCGTGCACGCGCCGGCGAGCAGCCAGGGCCTGCGCGGCCCCCAGCGCGAGACGGTCCGGTCCGACCAGCGGCCGACCAGCGGGTTGATGATGAAGTCCCAGACCTTCGGCGCGGTCACCACCACGCCGGCCAGCCACGCCGGCACGGCCAGGAAGTTCGTCATGTAGTACAGCAGCAGCAGGCCGGGCACCGTGTTGACGGTGGCGGTGCAGAAGGAGCCGATGCCGTAGCCGAACCGCACGCCCTTCGGGACGGTGGCCTCGCCCGCGCCCGGTGTGATCATTACCTCATTGAATCCGAGCGAGGCCTTGTTGGGGAGGGCCCAGTTTCGCGGTAACGGCCTGAATCAACCGGCCCCGGTCCGGTGGTGAGGGCCCGGTGCGGCGAGGGCGTGGCCGGTCGGCGCGAGCCCGGTCCCAACGGTGAGGGCGCTGCGGTGAGGGAGCTGCGGTGAGGGCGCGGCGGGGGAGGGCCCGGGCGGAACGGACCCTCCGCCGGTCAGTCGTTGACGCTGGCGCAGACGACGTGGGCGCCGATCTCGATCATGCGGCGCTCGCTTCGCGCGTCGGCGACCCTGGCCATCAGGATCGGCGCGCCGGAGGCGGCGAACTGCGGCAGCCGGGCGCGCACGAGGCGGTGCAGGTCGCGTACGACGTCCTCGGCCGCGGACATGTGCACCTTGACGTGCAGCATGATCCCGGTGGCGCCGGAGGCCGTGCGGGCCTCGCTGATCCACACGTGGTGCACGAGCGGGAAGTCGACCAGCAGGTACGCGATCGCCTTGCGCAGCGCGGGCAGGATCGGATGCGTGCACCGCCGGTAGCCCGGGTCCACCTGCTGCATCGGCCCCGACAGATGCGGGCGGGGAGCGGGCACCCACGGCAGCGCGGGCGCTTCGGGCGAGGGAGGAGCCACCTGGGCCAGCGCGGCGCCGCGTGACACGGTGGCCATCGCGCCCGTGGCGTAGGCGGCGGGAGCCGCACCCGACAGCACGGGTGTGGGTCCCGTGCGCGTCGTGGTGATGAAGCGGTGCAGATCCTCGATGGGCACGGCCGCGGCGGCTGGGCCGGCCGCGTCGATCACGATCTCGCGCACCCCGGTGACGCGCTGGATGTCCAGGATGGTGTCGGCGTCGCAGGACGAAAGGGAATGGCTGCCGCGGTGCCGGGCATAGGTGGCGGGGCTGGTGTAACCCAGCAGCACCCGGTCACCCACTTGCGTGGTCCCGAGGACCACGGAACGATCTGGTCGCACTGCCACCAGGACTCCACCGTCGGCAAGAGCGCCCAGGAGGCGGTGAGGAGTGCCATGCTGGGCGAGCACGTCGGCAAGCGCAGGATTCCCGATGCTCATATGACGCACCATAGGTAGTCGGCCACGGCTTATCAGGCTAACGGCGAATAAATCTCCCGATCAAGACAAAGATGGGAGCCGCGTGGATGACTTTGCCGCCTGGTGGGTACTCAGGTCCGCGTCTCACATCGTGAGTCCCTCGTGAACGCGTTCACAAGCGCCCGATAGACTCTGTGGGACCGCCGGGGGGGATCCGTGGACGTGTCCCTCCCCCAGCCCGCCTTGCCTTAAGGATCCACACCAGTGAACAAGCCCGTCGTTCTGGTCGCAGAGGAGCTGTCCGAGGCCGGTCTCGCCGTTCTCGGCGCCGATTTCGAGGTCCGCCACACCGACGGCGCCGACCGTTCCCAGCTGCTGCCCGCCCTCGCCGACGTTGACGCGCTCATCGTCCGCTCCGCCACTCAGGTCGACGCGGAGGCCATCGCCGCGGCGCCCAAGCTGCGCGTGGTCGCCCGCGCGGGGGTCGGTCTCGACAACGTCGACGTCGAGGCGGCCACCAAGGCCGGTGTCATGGTCGTCAACGCTCCGACCTCCAACATCACCAGCGCCGCCGAGCAGACCATCGCGCTGATCCTGGCCAGCGCGCGCAACACGCCCCAGGCGCACGCCGCGCTGAAGAACGGCGAGTGGAAGCGCTCGAAGTACACCGGTGTCGAGCTGGACGGCAAGACCGTCGGCATCCTCGGTCTCGGCAAGATCGGTCAGCTCGTGGCCCAGCGGCTGGCGCCGTTCGGCGTCGAGCTGATCGCCTACGACCCCTACCTCCCGCCGGCCCGCGCCGCGCAGATGGGCGTCCGGCTCGTCAGCCTCGAAGAGGTGCTCAAGCAGGCTGACTTCATCACCGTCCACCTGCCCAAGTCCAAGGAGACCATCGGGCTCATCGGCGACCGCGAGCTGCACCAGGTCAAGCCCAACGTGCGGATCATCAACGTGGCCCGCGGCGGCATCGTCGACGAGGGTGCGCTCTACGCGGCGATCAAGGAGGGCCGGGTCGCGGGGGCCGGTCTGGACGTCTTCGCCAAGGAGCCGTGCACCGACAGCCCGCTCTTCGAGCTCGACCAGGTCGTCGTCACGCCGCACCTCGGCGCCTCCACCCACGAGGCCCAGGAGAAGGCCGGCACCCAGGTGGCGCGGAGCGTGAAGCTGGCGCTGGCGGGCGAGTTCGTGCCCGACGCGGTCAACGTCCAGGGCGGCGTGGTCGCCGAGGACGTCAAGCCGGGCCTGCCGCTGGCCGAGAAGCTGGGCCGGGTCTTCACCGCGCTGGCCGGCGAGGTGGCCACCAAGCTCGACGTCGAGGTGCGCGGCGAGATCGCCTCCCAGGACGTCCGGGTGATCGAGCTGGCCGCGCTCAAGGGCGTCTTCACCGACGTGGTGGAGGAGCAGGTCACCTACGTCAACGCGCCGCTGCTGGCCAAGGACCGCGGCATCAACGTCGAGCTGGTCACCAGCTCCGAGAGCCCCGACTGGCGCAACGTCGTCACCGTGCGCGGCGTGCTGGCCGACGGCCGCACGGTCTCGGTCTCGGGCACGCTGTCCGGGCCGCGCCAGATCACCAAGATCGTCGAGGTCAACGGCTACGAGATGGAGATCGAGCCGACGGCCCACCTGTGCTTCTTCACCTACACCGACCGCCCCGGCATCGTCGGCGTGGTAGGCCGGCTGCTCGGCGAGCACGGCATCAACATCGCCTCGATGCAGGTGGCCCGCGACGTCAAGGGCGGCAAGGCGCTCATCGCGCTGACCGTCGACTCGGCGATCCCGGCCGACGTGGTCGAGCAGATCGGCGCCGAGATCGGCGCCGAGAGCGGCCGCTCGGTCGACCTGGAGGACTGAGCCTGAGCCCGGCCGGGCGGATGGGCCGGGCCCCCGGTTGATCCGGAGGACTGAGCCTGAGCCCGGCCGGGCGGACGGGGCGGGCCCCCGGTTGATCCGGAGGGCCGCGCCTTTCGGCCGGCCGGCTGGGTCAATACCCCTTTGACCTGCGAAGGGCCGTCACCCGTTTCGGGTGGCGGCCCTTTTCCGTCTCAGGATGCGAGATAGTAGGACATCCAAGCTTCATCCTCGGGTACTGTAGCCGGTGATGCGCCAGGTTCTCGTACTCATTACCTGCCGCGGCGGGGCCTGTTAGGGCAGGTCGACATACCCGCCGCGGTGAGCGGCGCATGTGTCGGCCGTTAAGTCCCTTCGCCCGGTCCGCAACCCGGACCACGAGATCAGGCCCGATCGGGCTCGCGACCGGAGCCCGGCTTCCCCCTCTCTTTCAGGAACGCGTCCGCGAAGCGAGATGAGTCACATGTACGAGATGTATGCCTACAACCGTGCCGAGGACCACGAGGACGAGGCCACCGAGGCCGTCCAGATGGCCCTGGACCGGCGCGACAACGGCGGAGCCCCCCAGAGCAGGTGAGTACGAGCGGCCCCGCGCTCGTCGCACGGGGCCGGTCGTCGCCGGAGTGCGGCCGGAGTTCATGGGTGTGGTCCGGTGGTCGCAGGGGTGAGGTTCAGAGGGTGGCGGTGAGCATCGGCGGTGCGGGTTCCTTGCGCCGTTCGAGCACCTTGGCCCACTGGCGGACGCCCTTGGGATCCGGTCTGACCGCGCCGACGAACGCCTGACGGCGCCACTCGGAGAGCTTCTCCTCCTTCACCACGTCGCCTGAACGTGGCGCGTGCACCATGTATCCGGGCTTGGAGATCATGCCCACGTGACCGAGGCCGCTGAAGAAGACAAGGTCACCGGGCTTGAGCTGGTTCCATCCGATCTTTCTTGAGAACGCGTGGTACTGCTCGGCGGCGGTACGCGGCAGGTGGATCCCCGCCTTCCTGTACGCCCTGAGCATCAGCCCGGAGCAGTCGTAGCCGCCGTTGCCGGTGCCGCCCCACACGTACGGGGTGCCGCGCTGGCGCATGGCGAACTTGAGCGCGACCTTCCAGGCGGGCCTGGGCCGGCGCTTCTCCAGGATGCGCTTGACCTGAGGACCGGTGAGGGTGATCGAGCCGGCCGGGCTCGTGTCCGGGCCGGCGGGGTCGCGGCTCTCGCCGGGGTCGGCGAAGGCCGGAGAGGGGAGTGCGATGAGCCCGGCGGCGACGCCTGCCAGGGCGATGGCGATGCGAGACAGGGGTCTGTCCTTCCATGCGGCCGACCGGGTTAGCTGACGGGCTCGGGCCTGGAAGACAGCCCTACGGCGTGCGCCGATTCGCCCCTGGGGGAGGTTGGGTCCCCGGCTCCACGCAGCTGCTGCGTGGATTAGGCCTGACGGACTCTAACGAAACGGTCAAAAGGTCGCAATACGTCTAAAATCGGACGTCCGGACAGTGAGATGATGTGTTCGTCAGTCGAGACGAGCCGGTAAGGTACCGCCCATGGAGTCGCGTAACATCCGCTTGGCTGTCATCCCCGGTGACGGCATCGGCACCGAGGTCGTCGCAGAAGGACTCAAGGTCCTGGAGGCGGTGGGCACGAAGATCGAGCCCACCCACTATGACCTGGGCGCCGCACGCTATCACCGCACCGGCGAGACGTTGCCCGACTCGGTGCTCCAGGAGCTGCGCGGCTACGACGCCATCCTGCTCGGCGCCGTCGGTGACCCCAGCGTGCCGCCCGGCATCCTGGAGCGCGACCTGCTGCTTCGGCTGCGGTTCGAGTTCGACCACTACGTCAACCTGCGTCCGGTCAAGCTGTTCCCCGGCGTGCGCACCCCGCTGGCCGACACGCCGCCCGAGAACATCGACATGATCGTCGTCCGCGAGGGCACCGAGGGCCTCTACGCCGGCACCGGCGGCGCCATGCGGCGCGGCACCCCGCACGAGATCGCCACCCAGGAGTCGCTCAACACCGCCTACGGCGTCGAGCGCGTGGTGCGCTACGCCTTCGACAAGGCGCAGTCGCGCCCTCGCAAGAAGCTCACGCTCGTCCACAAGACGAACGTCCTCACCTACGCGGGCGACCTGTGGCAGCGTACGGTCAACCGCGTGGCCGCCGAATACCCCGAGGTCAGCGTCGACTACTCCCACATCGACGCCGCCTCGATGTTCTTCGTCACCCAGCCCGAGCGCTTCGACGTGGTGGTCACCGACAACCTCTTCGGCGACATCATCACCGACCTCGGCGCCGCCATCGCGGGCGGCATCGGCCTGGCCGCCAGCGGCAACATCAACCCCACCGGCGCCGCGCCCAGCATGTTCGAGCCCGTCCACGGCAGTGCGCCCGACATCGCCGGCCAGGGCAAGGCCGACCCGACCGCGACCATCCTGTCCGTCGCCATGCTCCTCGACCACCTCGGCCTGAGCGCCGAGGCGGCCAAGGTGGAGCAGGCCGTCGCCGCCGACATCGCGGCGCGTGCTGAGGGTGCCGCCCCGCGCAGCACGCAGCAGATCGGCGACGACATCACCGCGCGAGTCGCCGGCTAGGGTCGCCTAGCCGATTCACGAGCGCCCGGCGGCCCTAGGAGGACTGCCGGGCGCTTTTTGGTGTCCCCAGCACCAGGGGGAAAGTGCGCTTAATGCACCATTGACCCCTTGCCATCCCATATAGCGAGACAATAGGAAGGACGGACTGCCTTCCGGCGCGGCCGCCCTGCGGCGGCCGCGCAGAACCGCAGCCGGCGGGCAGTTCCGTTAGATTTCGGTAGATCGCAGAGAGAAGGATCGTCGTCATGACCGTCGCTCAGAAGCTCAGCTTCGACGTGCAGCTATCCGACCACGCTCGCACCGCGGCCGAGCGGGAGCAGGTACTGGCGAACCCGGGTTTCGGGCAGATCTTCACCGATCACATGGTCTCGATCGACTACACCGAGGGCCGGGGCTGGCACGACGCGCGGCTCACGCCGTACGGGCCGCTCACCCTCGACCCCGCCACTGCGGTCTTCCACTACGCCCAAGAACTGTTCGAGGGCCTCAAGGCGTACCGGCAGGCGGGCGGCTCGATCGTGATGTTCCGCCCGTACGCCAACGCCCGCCGCTTCAACCGCTCGGCCCAGCGCATGGCCATGCCCGAGCTGCCGGAGGAGACGTTCGTCGAGTCGCTCGAGCTGCTCGTCGACACCGACAAAGAGTGGGTGCCCACCACCGAGGGGCACAGCCTCTACCTGCGCCCCTTCATGATCGCCACGCAGGTCGGGCTGGGCGTCAACTGGCCGTCGAAGACCTACCGGTACATGGTCATCGCCTCGCCCGCGGCCTCCTACTTCACCGGCGGCATCAAGCCCGTCTCCGTCTGGCTGTCCACCGAGTACACCAGGGCCGCGCCCGGCGGCACCGGCTTCGCCAAGTGCGGCGGCAACTACGCCGCGGCCTTCGTGGCGCAGCGGCAGGCCGTCGAGAACGGCTGCGACCAGGTCGTCTGGCTCGACGCGCACGAGCACCGCTACGTCGAGGAGATGGGCGGGATGAACCTGTTCTTCGTCATCGGCGGCAAGCTCGTCACCCCCGCGCTCACCGGCACGCTGCTGCCCGGCATCACCCGTGACTCGATCCTCCAGCTCGCCGGCGACCTCGGCCTGGAGACCGAGGAGCGGCTGATCAGCGTGGACGAGTGGCAGGCCGGCTGCGAGAGCGGCGAGCTGACCGAGGTGTTCGCCTGCGGCACCGCGGCCGTGGTGACGCCGGTCGGCTCGGTCAAGGGCGCCGACCGCTCCTGGACGGTCGGCGACGGCACCCCTGGCCCGATCACCATGCGGGTGCGCGAGGAGCTGGTCGGCATCCAGTACGGCGCCCGCCCCGACACCCACAACTGGATCCACAAGATCGCCTGAACCCCCGGCGGCGGGCGCGGCCGGCGAGCACCGAGCCCGGCGAGGTGGCGGGGCCGGCCAGGGCGACGTCTCCGCGTGCGGCGTCAGGTGTCGAGGTTGGCCAGGTAGGCGGCGTTCCCCCGCTCACCGGCCACCGCGCCCGGCGGCACCAGCGCCTCGAGCCGCCGCACCGTCTCCTCATCGAGGAAGACGTCGGCGGCCGCGGCGTTGGACCGCGCGTTCTCCGCCCGGCGGGTCCCCGGGATCGGCACGGTCCCGCGGCGCACGAGCCAGGCCAGCGCGAGCTGCGCCACCGGCAGCTCCAGCTCGGCCGCGAAGCCCGCCACGGCGTCGGTCAGCTCCACGTTGCGGTCCACGTTGCCCTCGGCGAAGCGCGGGTTGCCCCTGCGCCAGTCGCCGTCCTCCAGCGAGTCCCGGCCGCGGATCGCGCCGCCGAGCAGGCCGCGCCCGAGCGGGCTGTAGGCGACGAACCCCACACCCAGCTCGTCGCAGGCCGGGATGACGTCCTGCTCCGGGTAGCGGTGGAACAGCGAGTACTCGCTCTGCAGGGCGGTGACCTGATGGACGGCGCAGGCGCGGCGCAGCGTCCGCGCCGACACCTCCGACAGGCCGATGTAGCGGATCGACCCTGCCTGCACCAGCTCGGCCAGCGCGCCCATCGTCTCCTCGATCGGCGTCGTGGGGTCGAGCCTGTGCAGATAGTACAGATCCACATGATCGGTACGGAGGCGGTCGAGGCTGGCCTCCAGCGCCCTGCGTACGTACTCGGGCCTGCCCATGCCCGGCACCAGCCTGCCCTGCTCGTCGGAGTTGCCGCCGAACTTCGTGGCCAGCACCACCTCGTCCCGCCGGCCCCGCAGCACCCGCCCGATCAGGGTCTCGCTGTGCCCGGCGCCGTAGATGTCGGCGGTGTCGACGAACGTGACGCCCGCATCCAGGGCGGCCAGGAGCGCCTGCGTGGCCTCAGGCTCGCTCACGTCGCCGTAGACCCTGGGCGCCAGCGTCATCGCGCCGAAGCCCAGCGCCGAGACCGCCGGCCCGTCGCGGCCGAGTGTCACGTACCGCATGATCCCCCCTTGCACACCTGCCGTGTCCCCTGAGGACGACCCCTGAGAACCACACTGCCCGCCGCGCCGACCGGCTACGCGTGTGATGGGCGTTGTCACCGCTTCCGGTAGGGTCTGCGCGATCGAATAAAGGTGAGAGTGGGCTCATGAGGAAGCGGTTGATGGCGGTAGCGGCGGCCTTCGCGGCGATCGCCGTACTCGGGGTGCTGGCCTTCGCCCGGCCCGGCGTGTCGTCCGACGGGGTGGAGCTGACCAGGCAGGCGGACGGCTCGATGATCCTGGCGGACCTGGGCAGCGACGCCCCGGTGCTCGACGTGTTCGAGGATTTCGACTGCCCGGTGTGCAAGGACATGCACAACAGGGTCGACGCGACGATCCAGCGCCTGGCCAGGGAGGGCAAGGTGAAGGTCGTCTTCCACGCGGTGACGATCTTCCGTGACGAGCCGATGCGGTCCAACTCCATCCGTGCCGCCGCGGCCGCGCGCTGCGTGCCGGAGCAGAACTGGCTGGCCTTCAGAGACGCCCTGTACGCCATGCAGCCCGCCCCGCACGGCGTGGCCTCGGGCTTCACGGTGGAGGAGCTCGTGGCGGCGGCGAGGAAGGCGGGCGCCTCGGTGGACGCGTGCGTGGAGTCGCAGACGTACGCGGACGAGCACCTGGCGGAGACGGCCAAGATCCCGCTGGAGGGCACGCCGACCGTGCTGCTCGACGGCCGGATCCTGGGCGGCGAGGTCTTCGACCCGGTCGCGCTGGAGCGTCTGATCACGGACGGTGGCGGCGTCCGGGTGTGACCGTCCCCCTCCCTGCCGTGTCCCAAGGAGTGAGATCGGTGTGCCAGATGGTGAATCCATGTGGCACACTGGACGGCACCATGTTCTACGGTCTGCTCATTATCGGCAGGCGCGCTGGCTGAAACGGGACACCGCCAGCGCGCAGACCTCTCACGTCCGTGAGGGGTCTTTTTGTTTTCCCGGACAACCGACCCTTCGCCCTCGACAGAGAAGCACCCGCAGAGAGAAGAGACTCATGGCCGACGACCGCTTCCACGTCTACGACACGACGCTACGCGACGGCGCACAGCAGGAAGGGCTCAACCTCACCGTCGCCGACAAGCTCGCCGTCGCACGTCACCTGGACAGCCTGGGCGTCGGCTTCATCGAAGGGGGCTGGCCGGGCGCCAACCCCAAGGACACCGAGTTCTTCAGGCGCGCTCGAACAGAGCTGGACCTGAAGCACGCGCAACTCGCCGCGTTCGGCGCGACCCGCCGGGCAGGCGTGAAGGCCGCGGACGACCCTCTGGTGGCCGCCTTGCGCGAATCCGGCGCGCCGGTCGTGACCCTTGTCGCCAAGAGCCACGACCGGCACGTGGAGCTGGCCCTCCGCACGACTCTCCAGGAGAACCTCGCGATGATCCGCGATACGGTCACTCACCTTCGTGCGGAGGGTCAGCGCGTCTTCCTCGACGCCGAGCACTTCTTCGACGGCTACAAGTCCAACCCAGCGTACGCGCTGGAGGTCGTCAGGACCGCCGCCGAAGCCGGGGCCGACGTCATCGCCCTGTGCGACACCAACGGCGGCATGCTGCCCGACGAGCTGGCCGAGATCGTGCACGAGGCCGTGCAGACCAGCGCCAGGGTCGGCATCCACTGCCACGACGACACCGGCTGCGCCGTCGCCAACACCCTGGCCGCGGTCAAGGCGGGCGCCACCCACGTACAGGGCTGCGCCAACGGCTACGGCGAGCGCTCCGGCAACGCCAACCTCTTCACCGTCGTCGCCAACCTCCAGCTCAAGCGCGGCTACGACCTCGTGCCCGAGCAGTCGCTGGCCGAGATGACCCGCATCGCGCACGCCATCACCGAGGTGACCAACGTCACCCCCAACTCCCACGCCCCGTACGTCGGCACCTCCGCCTTCGCCCACAAGGCCGGCCTGCACGCCAGCGCCATCAAGGTCGATCCCAACCTCTACCAGCACATCGACCCGGCCCTGGTCGGCAACGACATGCGCATGCTCGTCTCCGACATGGCCGGTCGCGCCTCCGTCGAGCTGAAGGGCCGCGAGCTGGGCTACGAGCTGACCCCCGACGACACCAAGACGCTCGTCGAGCGGGTCAAGGACCTCGAGGCCCGCGGCTTCACGTTCGAGGCCGCCGACGCCTCCTTCGAGCTGCTGCTGCGCGACACCGTCGAGGGCGAGCGCAAGCGCCACTTCGAGGTCGAGTCGTGGCGGGTCATCGTCGAGCGCACCAAGGGCGGCGAGCTGGTCAGCGAGGCCACCGTCAAGCTCCACGCCAAGGGCGAGCGCATCGTCGCCACCGGCGAGGGCAACGGCCCCGTCAACGCCCTCGACAAGGCCGTACGCCTCGCGCTCGAACGGCTCTACCCCGAGCTGGCCAAGCTGGAGCTGGTCGACTACAAGGTCCGCATCCTGGAGGGCACCCACGGCACCGACGCCGTCACCCGCGTCCTCATCACCTCAAGCGACGACGTCTCCGAATGGGCCACGGTCGGGGTGGCGGAGAACATCATCGACGCCTCCTGGCAGGCGCTGGAGCAGGCGGTCACGTACGGGCTGCTGCGCGCCGGTCACGACTGCTGACCGGCTCTTTCGGCATCGGGCCTCCGCGAAGGGGGCCCGGTCCAACAGCACCCGATCTCGTAGGGCCCGATCTCGTAGGGCCCGGTCTGGTGGGCCCGGTCTCGTCGGTGCTCGGCCTCTAAAGCACCTTGGCCGAGAACGACACCCCGTTCACCTTGACCTTGCCGCCCGAGCACGACACCTTGGGCGCGTCCGTGCCCGGCACGATCACCGTCAGCACCGACTTCGCCGCCGGCGAGACCACCACGTTGGCCCGCTCCTTCGACAGGTACGTCGGCGACACCCAGCCGAGCTTGCCGCCCCGCTCGACCTTCTGCCCGCCGAGCCGGGAGCAGGACGCCGTGAACTGCAGCAGCGTCACCCTGAACTTGCCGTCGCCCAGCACCACCTTGCCGCGCTCCTTCGAGACGAGCTTGAGCGAGGGGGCGAAGCGCCAGATGTTGCGGACCTTCTTGCCGCCCGACGCCGTGTCGTAGACCGCCATCAGGTCGTCGTCGTGGTTCACCAGCACCGACCTGGTCCTGCTCACCCCGTACGCCTTGTCGGTCAGCCGGAACGCCTGGCGGTCGCTGCCGTACGAGGTCTTGACGAGCTTGCTCGCCGTGCGCGGGCGGAACTTGGCGCCCACCACGGTCGGCACGTTGTGCGCCTCGGGGGAGAGCGTCCAGTAGCGGTAGGAGCTCTTCTCGTAGGAGTGGAAGCCGCCGTCCATGAGGATGTCGCGGCCCTGCGCGTAGTAGGTGACGCCCAGGTGGTCCTCGTGGCCGTGCCACTTCATGCCTGGGCCGAACCTGATCGAGTAGTACGCCGACTCGGGCTCGTCCCACTTGGTGCGGCCGAAGACGTAACCGGCCCGGTACGCCTTGACCTTCTGCTTCGGCGTGCCCGTCTCCATCTTGGGCTCGGTCTCCGCGCTGCCGTCGCCGATCGGCACCATGTAGCCGTTGGGCATGGTGGCGTGCGCGATGAAGTCCTTCAGCGCCTCGGCCCGCTTCGAGATCGTGCCGGGCACCTTGCGGCCGCACGCCTTCATATTGCTCATCGCGACCTGGAGGCGGCCGTAGACGTAGACGGCGTAGCGCGGCGCCTGCTCCATCAGCGCGCCCTGCGCGTCCACGTCGAGCTTGACGGTGCCGGTCAGCCGCTTGACGGCCAGGTTCGCCCAGTCCTTACGGCCGTAGCGGCAGCCGATGCCCATGAGCGCGATGTCCTGGTCGATGCCGTGGTTGTGGCCCTTCTTGTACAGCCGCGGGTTCGCCAGGAGCTTGGCATGCACGGCCAGGCTGTCCTTCAGCCAGCTCGCCTTCACATGCCTGCTCAGGCAGAGCAGCGGCTGGGTGCGCAGCGAGACCGGGTGGTCCTTCCACACGTACGAGGGGGTGCCGCGGGCGCCGTACTTGTTGCGCGCCACCCAGTCCTTGGCGATCTCGGTGGCGCGGTCGAGGTAGCGCTGCTCGCCGGTGTTCTCGTACTCCACGACGAGCGTGCCCATCCAGCGCAGCGACTGGAAGACGTACTCCCAGGAGCGGTTGCGGTACGGGCTCGCCGTCCACTTGATCTTCTTGCCCAGCTTGTACGCGGGCAGCCCGACCAGCGAGATCTCGCCCTTCATGACGTCCTCGGCGGTCGGCGTGGCGGGCAGCCAGTCGCCCTGGCACTCGGCGGTGCGGGCCACCTTGTCGCCTGCCGCGCCCCCCGTAGTGCCCCCCGTAGTGTCCGCCGTCGTCGCCGTCTGCGTCGCTGCCTGTGCCGGGCTTACCGAGGCACCGAGTACGAGCGTTAAGGCAAGAGGTATCGCGAGCCGGCGCACGCCAGTTCCTTCCAGGGACAAAAAGGTGAGGGCGGGACATGCTTTCGAAACGACGATCATAGGGTCAAGCCGAATGGCCGTTTCGTTAGGTCCCCGATGCCCCGCCACAATCCTCAGCGGCCGGCCGGCAGGGCATGCTGGTCCATGTGAAACTCGACGACC
Organism: Nonomuraea fastidiosa; assembly: GCF_042751225.1. Classification (NCBI taxonomy): domain Bacteria; kingdom Bacillati; phylum Actinomycetota; class Actinomycetes; order Streptosporangiales; family Streptosporangiaceae; genus Nonomuraea; species Nonomuraea fastidiosa. The sequence goes on along the minus strand of NZ_CP170570.1, from coordinate 1,613,920 downwards.
TGGTGATGCCCGACACGCCCGCGTGCCGGGGCGCGCTCGAAGTGGCCACCCGCTACCACACGCCCTCGCTGCTCAACCACTCCATACGTGCCTACCTCTGGGCGGCGGCCTACGCCCAGGACAACGCCATCGCCTTCGACGCGGAGCTGCTGTACGTGGCGGCGATGCTGCACGACATCGGCCTGGCCGCCGAGTACGACAGCCACGCGGTGCCGTACGAGGAGGCCGGCGGGCACGTGGCCTGGGCGTTCTGCGCGGGTGCCGGCTGGTCGCCGGAGCGGCGCGACCGGGTCGCCGAGGTCATCATCCGGCACATGTGGGACGAGGTGCCCGTGGACGAGGACCCCGAAGGGCACCTGCTCGAACTGTCCACGGGCATGGACATCTCGGGCCGTGACACCGATAGGATCCCGGCCCGCGTGCGCGCGGAGGCGCTGGAGCGCTATCCGAGGCTGGAGATCGCGAAGGAGTTCAGCGTCTGCATCGCCGACCAGGGCGCGCGCAAGCCGTCGAGCTACGCGGCCCGGTTCGTCCGCAACGGCATCGTGGACCGGATCATCCGCAACCCGCTCGACGACTGATCGCAGGCTCCGCCCCCGGCCCTTGGCACTCGCCCCGGCCCTCGGGCCCCGGCTTTCGGCCCGCCCGGCTTTCGGCTCTCGGCGAGGGCCCCAGGGCCGGGCGTTCGCGAGCGAGTGGCCCGGAGCGGGGTGTTCGCGGGCGAGTGGCCCGGGGCCGGGTGTTCGCCGGGCGAGTGGCCCGGGGCCGGGCGTTCGCGGACGAAGGGCCGGGCTACGCCTTGGGGCCCGCGTTCTCGACCACTTCGAAGCTCCACACCTCCGAGCCGGTCGCGGCCGGGCCGCCATGCCCGTGCCCCTGCCCGTGACCATGACCGTGCCCCTGCCCGTGTCCGGCGGCGCCGGCGGGACGCTCGCCGGCGGCCTGGGCGTGGCCGCGCTGGAACGCCTCGCCCTGCTGCCACTTCTGGAAGTCCTCCTCGCTGCGCCAGCGGGTGTAGACGAGGTAGCGGTCGGTGCCGTCGACCGGGCGCAGCAGCTCGAACCACTCGAACCCGTCGGCGGCCTCCACCATCCCGGCCCGGCCGGCGAAGCGGCGTTCGAGCTCCTCGCGCATCTCGGCGGGCACGGTCAGTACGTTGATCTTCACGACGGACATCGCAGGTCCCCTCTCGTCGGCGCACGGCTCAGCGCAGTGACTCAGCAACGACTCAGCGCACGGCACGGTGCGGCGCAGGTGCGGCTCCAGGCTAACGCGGGCCGCCTCCGGTGCCCGGTCAGGCCCCAGCGCGTCGCGCACCCACCGGAGTGGCGGCTCTTTCGCAGCTCAGGGGACGCGACGCGCAGCGAACGCCCGAGGTGGGCGGACCCCTCCGGCGGCGGCGATAGCCTTGACGGGTGCGTATAGCGAGGTTCTCCACAGGCGAAGGCGTCTCGTTCGGCGTGGTCGAGGGCGGTCCAGGCGAGGAGTTCGTCTCCGCGATCTCCGGCCACCCGTTCGGTCAGGTGCAGTTCACCGGCGAGCGGTTCCCGCTCTCCCAGGTGAAGCTGCTGGCCCCGATGCTGCCGAGCAAGGTGGTCGCCATCGGCAGAAACTACGCCGAGCACGCGGCCGAGCTGGGCAACGAGGTGCCCGAAGAGCCGCTCATCTTCATGAAGCCGTCCACCTCGGTGATCGGTCACGGCGAGAACATCGCCTACCCCACGTCGCTGTCCGACCGCGTCGACTATGAGGGCGAGCTGGCCGTCGTCATCGGCAGGCTCTGCCGCGAGGTGCCGGTCGAACGCGTCAAAGACGTCATCTTCGGCTACACGTGCGCCAACGACGTCACGGCCCGCGACCTGCAGAAGAAGGACGTGCAGTTCACCCGGGCCAAGGGCTTCGACACGTTCTGCCCGCTCGGGCCGTGGATCCAGACCGATCTCGACGCGAGCGACCTCGCGCTGACCACCACGGTCAACGGCGAGATCCGGCAGAGCGGCCGTACGAGCCAGCTCATTCACGACATCCCCGCGCTGGTCGCGTACGTCAGCGCGGTCATGACGCTGATCCCCGGCGACGTCATCCTGACCGGCACCCCGGCGGGCGTCGGCCCCCTGCAGATCGGCGACGAGGTCAGCGTCGGCATCGAAGGCATCGGCACACTCACGAACAAGGTGGTCTCCCGTGACTGAAGTACGGGTGCGGTTCGCGCCGTCCCCAACCGGCATGTTTCACGTGGGCGGCGCGCGTACGGCGCTGTTCAACTGGGCGCTGGCCCTGCAGTCGGGCGGCCGGTTCGTGCTGCGCATCGAGGACACCGACGCGTCGAGGAACCGTCCCGAGTGGACGGAGGGCATCATCTCCGCCCTCGACTGGATCGGCATCAACGGATCCAACCCCGCCTTCGAAGGCCCCTACTTCCAGTCGGCGTACGAGCCGCAGCACCGCGAGGCGGTGGCCAAGCTGCTCGCCGACGGCCGCGCCTACTACTGCGACTGCACCCGCGAGACGCTGGTCGCCCGCACCGGCTCCGAGCACCGCGGCTACGACGGCTACTGCCGCGAGCGCGGCCTGACGCAGGGCGCCGTGCGCTTCCGCACCCCCGACGAGGGCGTCACGGTCGTGGAAGACCTCGTACGCGGGAACGTCGAGTTCCCCAACGAGGCGCAGGAGGACTTCGTCATCGCCCGCTCCGACGGCTCGCCCCTCTACGTGCTGGCCAACGCGGTCGATGACATCACCCAGAACATCACCCACGTCGTACGCGGCGAAGAGCACCTCGGCAACGCGGCCAAGCAGATGCTGCTGTGGCCCGCGCTCGGCGCCACCCCGCCGGTCTGGGCCCATCTGCCGGTCATCGTCAACGAGCAGCGCAAGAAGCTGTCCAAGCGCCGCGACAAGGTGGCGCTGGAGAGCTACCGCGACGAGGGCTACCTCGCCGAGGCGATGGTCAACTACCTGATGCTGCTCGGCTGGGGCCCCGGCGACGACCGCGAGATCATGCCGTGGTCGGAGATGGTGCCGCTGTTCCGGCTGGAGAACGTCAACTCCGCCAGCGCGTTCTTCGACGAGAAGAAGCTGCGCGCGTTCAACGGCGAGTACATCAGGGCGCTGCGGCTGGAGACGTTCGAGGAGCGCTGCGCGCCCTTCCTCGACCCGTCGTGGGACCGCGAGCTGTTCAGCAAGGTCGCCGCGCTGGCCCAGACCCGCATCTCGGTGCTGTCGGAGATCCGGCAGAACGTCGACTTCCTCTTCCTCGACGAGCCCGTCTTCGACCAGGCGTCGTGGGACAAGGCGATGAAGAACGCCCCCGAGGAGATCCTCACCGGCTACCTCGAGCGGCTTGAGACCGTGAGCTGGGACCCCGAGTCGCTCAAGCAGGCGCTGGAGGAGGTCGGCGCGGCCCAGGGGCTCAAGCTGGGCAAGGCGCAGGCGCCGGTCCGCGTGGCCGTCACCGGCCGTACGGTCGGCCTGCCGCTGTTCGAGTCGATCGAGGTGCTGGGCCGCGAGCGCACGCAGGAGCGGCTGCGCGCCGCCCTGGCCCGCCTGCGCGGCTGAGCACACCTTTGTCGTAGTACGGCTCTCGTAGTACGGCTCTCGTCGTACGGCCGGTGCGGCGGAACCCCCGCACCGGCCGTGGCGCGTTCTAGACCAGGCCGCGGCGGGCGAGCAGCGGCCCGATGCCGGGCTCGCGCCCGCGGAAGTTCTTGAACGCCGTCAGCGGGTCGAGGCTGCCGCCCCTCGACAGCAGCTCGCGGCGGAAGTGGTCGCCGTTGGCCCGGGTGAGCCCGCCGTTCTCCTTGAACCACTCCACGCTCTCGGCGTCCAGCACCTCGCTCCAGATGTAGGAGTAGTAGCCGGCCGCGTAGCCGCCGGAGAAGATGTGCGCGAAGTAGTTGGTCCGGTAACGCGGCCGGATCAACGGGTACGCGACCCCCGCGGCCTCCAGCGCTGCGGCCTCGAACGCCTCGGGGTCCTCCACGGTCTCGCCGGGCGCGAGCTTGTGCCAGGCCCAGTCGAGCAGCGTGGCGGCCAGGTATTCGACGGTCTTGAAGCCCTGGTTGAAGGTCTCGGCCGCCTTCAGCTTCTCGACCAGCTCGGCCGGCATCGGCTCGCCCGTCTCGTGGTGCTTGGCGTAGTTGGCCAGCACCTCGGGCCAGGTCGCCCACATCTCGTTGACCTGCGACGGGTACTCGACGAAGTCGCGCGGCACCTTGGTGCCCGACACGCGGGGGTAGCGCACCTGCGAGAACAGCCCGTGCAGCGCGTGGCCGAACTCGTGGAAGGCGGTGGTCACCTCGTCGTACGTCAGCAGCGTCGGCCCCGAGGCCGGCTTGGTGACGTTGAGGTTGTTCATCACGACCGGCTTCGTGCCGAACAGGAACGACTGGTCCACCAGGTTGTTCATCCACGCGCCGCCGCGCTTGTTCGGCCGGGCGTACGGGTCGAGCACGAACAGGCCGAGCGGGCTGCCGTCCTCGTTCGACACCTCGAACACGGTCACGTCGGGGTGGTAGCCGCCGAGGTCGGGCCGCTCGGTGAAGGTGATGCCGTACAGCTTGGTCGCCGCGAAGAACACGCCGTCGCGGTAGACGCGGTTGAGCTCGAAGTACGGCCGCATGGCCGCGTCGTCGAAGTCGTAGCGGGCCTGGCGCACCTTCTCGGTGTAGTACGGCCAGTCCCACGGCTCGATCGGGAACCCGGCCTGCTCCGCCAGCGCCTCGGCCTCCTTCTTCGCGTTGCGCATGGCCGGGCCGACGAGCTGGCCGAGCATCTCCTCGACCGCTTCGACGGTCTTGGCGGTCTGGTCGGCGACCACGTACGCGGCGTGGTTGGGGAAGCCGAGCAGCGCCGCCCGCTCGGCCCGCAGCGCCGCCATCTTGGCCGCGATCGCGAAGTTGCCGGGGGCGCGGCCGACGCTCAGCTCGTACAGGCGGCGGCGCACGTCACGGTCGGTGAGCTGGGACAGGCCCGGCTGGGCGGTGAAGTTCAGCAGCGGCAGGACGTACGTGCCGTCGTCCTTCCGCAGCGATTCGATCTTGGCCTCGTCGAACCCGTCCAGCTCCTTGGGGTCGGTCACGACCAGGGCCGACTCCGTAGTGGCCTTGAGCAGGCTCTGCGCGAACTCGGTGGACAGCCGCGACAGCTCCTCGTTGAGCTCGCGCAGGCGCTCCTGCTGGGGCTCCGACAGGTCGGCGCCGGCCCTGATGAAGTCCTGGCGGTACTTCTCCAGCAGCCACGACTCCTCGGGGTCGTCGGTGGTGACCTGCTTGATGCGCTCCCACAGCCGCCTGTTGAGCAGGATCGCGTCGCTGTGCCGGGTCAGCTGCGGGGAGATCTGCTTCTCGATCTCCATGATGCCGTCCGTGGTGTTGGACGAGGCGACGCTGAAGAAGACCGTGGTCGTGCGGTCGAGGATCCTGCCCGACCGTTCGAGCGCGGTGATCGTGTTCTCGAACGTCGGCGGCTCGCTGCTGCCGGCGATGGCTTCGACCTCCTCGAGCTGCTCCGCCATGCCGCGCTCGAAGGCGGGCAGGTAGTGCTCTTCCCGGATCTCGGCGAAGGGCGGCAGCTCGTAGGGCAGATCGCTTGGGGCGAAGAACGGATTCTCGGCCAACGCTTGGGCTCCTCCACGTGGTGTTTTGTCCCCTTCAGCTTGGCACGTCCGGGGGTCCGGTGGGGCAGCGCAGAGCGGGCCGGAGGATTCGTTTTGGCCTTAGCCCCGGAGCTGGGCTATTCTTTCGGACGTCGCCAACGCGCTCCGCGAGGAGATCGCAGCGGTGGGGTATGGTGTAATTGGCAGCACGACTGATTCTGGTTCAGTTAGTCTAGGTTCGAGTCCTGGTACCCCAGCATCTGAACGGATGTCTCCCGGTGAGACGTCCGTTTTTTCATTTCGCCAACCGATGCAGAATTTCGGAGATCTCCTTGTACGCCTGCCTTGTCGGCGCGTGCGAGGTGGCCACCGTGAAAACCTTGAACCTGTTGCCCGGCGTGGCCGCGTCCGCCTCCCTGATCATCCGGTCCTGCAGCGCGATCGGGATCATCCGGTCCTTGGTGTGGCGGATGTAGACCCGGCGCACCCGGCCCCACCTGTCCTTCCGGCCGCGGGCGTCGGCGCCCTGCACGAGCATGCTCTCGTCCGGCAGCAGCCCGTTCAGCAGGGCCATGAACTCGCCCTCGCCGCCCTCGGCCATGAACGCCTTCTTGGCCGCGTCCAGGAACTTCGGGTTCGCCGAGCGCCAGTTGATGCGCACCGCGCCGATCACCGTGGGGTCCGCCACGATGCCGTCCACCAGGCTCGCCGCCAGGCTCGTCCGCCCCTCCGGGGTGGCGGCGTAGTCGTTGGGGGAGCGCAGGCGGGTGCAGCAGTACGCGGCGTCGTACACGAGCGTGTCGATCAGGTCCGGCACCTCGTCGGCCACCTTCGTGATCGTCGCGCCGCCCAGGCTGCCGCCCACCAGGATCACCGGCCCGTACCCGGCGACCCGGCGCACCACCTTGACCGTCGCCTCCACGTAGTCCTCCAGCCGCACCTTCGCCATCGGCGACTTGAGCGTGGCCAGCGCCTTCAGGTCCTGCGGCGCCTGGTAGGCGCGGTGGAACTGCGCGTCCAGCGCGTGCCCCGGCAGGTCCACGCCGACCGTGCGGTGGCCGCGCAGCACCAGCTCGGAGTCGGCCGTGGTGCCGCCGTTCGAGCCGCTGACGAAGACGTACGTGGTGATCTCCTTCTTCGGCCGGGCCACCGACGTTGCGGCCACCGCCCCGGCACCGGCGGCGGCGAGCTTGAGAACCGTTCTGCGAGTCGTGTCCTTCATGTCTTCGATGCTCGCCTCGGCGGGGCATGCCGCACATCGCCTGACCGGCCGCAGAAGCGGTGGACGCCGGCCATCCACCGATCGGTCGATGCTGTGCCAGGCTCGACACCATGACCAGCCACAACGGCCACGGACAGCCCGCTCGGGGGACGGCCGACGAGCGGGAGCCGCAGGCGGTCGGGGAGGGCCGCGGGCGGACGCGGAGGAACACGGTGGCGGAGGGGCGGAGGCTCGGGCGGAGGATCACGATGGGGGAGGGCCGTTGGCGGGGGCGAAGGATGGCGGTGGGGGAGGGCCGCGAGCGGTGGATCTTCGCCGGGCTGGGCTACGGCCTGCTCGCGCTCGGCTCGCTCGCGACCGTCCTCGGCGCCCCACCGGCTTTGAGCACTCCCGAACGTCTGCCGTCCTGGCTGGCGGGCCCGCTCGCGATCTGGACGTCTCAGGAGCGCCCTCAAGGGCCTGGAGAGGCGGATCCGGTGGCGGCGGCGTGGGCGGGCGTGCCGTGGCCGTTCCTGGCGCTGCTGGCGGCGGTGTGGCTGGCGCCCGTCGCGTGGCTTCATCCCGTACGTGAACGGCGGCGGGCACTGGTCGTCGGCCACTTCGTCGTCCTGCAGGCCATCGCCGCCGGGCTGACGCTCAAGGCCCCGGGATTCGTGGTGTTCGCCTCGATCGGCTACCCGCTGGCGATCGGCATGTTCCCGGCCCGCCTGGTCATGGCCGGGGTCACGCTGACCGCCCTCGTCTGCGTCGCCGCCCAGGCCGGTCCCGGCGACCGCGACACCCTGCTCACGGTGCTCGCCGGCGTGGCCGTGCCGCTGGTGGCCGCGGGCTGGTACGTCGCCGCCGAGCACGACAAACGCCGCCGCCTCGTGGAGCGCCTGCGCGCCGCCATGGACGAGAACGCCGAGCTGAACGCCCGCCTCCTCGACCAGGCCAGGCGGGCGGGCGTGCTGGACGAGCGGCACCGCGTTGCCGGGGAGATCCACGACACGCTCGCCCAGGACCTCGTGGCCCTCATCGGCCAGCTCGACGCCGCCCGCGCCGCCGCCGGACCGGGCAGCGAGCACCTCGACAGGGCCGCCGAGCTGGCCCGCCGCGGCCTGGCCGAGACCCGCCGCTCCATCAGCGCCCTGCGTCCAGAGCCCTTGGAGTCGACCGAGCTGCCCCAGGCCCTGCGGCACATGGCCGACTCGTGGGCCGAGACGTCGGGCGTGAACCTGCGCTTCGAGGTCGCCGGCACACCTGTCGCCCTGGCTCCCGACGTGGAGTCCGCCCTGTTCCGCATCGCCCAGGAGGCATTGGCCAACGTCGCCAAGCACGCCCAGGCCACCAGAACGGCTCTCACCTTGACGTACACCGACGAACTCGTCCTTCTGGACATCCGCGACGACGGGCGCGGGTTCGTGCCGCAGCGGCGATCTGACGGCTTCGGCCTGGACGGCATGCGGCAGCGGGCCGGCGGCGTCGGCGGCACGCTGACCGTCGAGTCCGAGCCGGGCTCCGGCACCGCGATCGCCGCCGCCGTACCCGCCATCCCGCCTCCTGACGGAACGGACGGCGGCCGGTGACGGGACGCTGCGACAATCGTCACATCGGGAGGGAGCTTTGATGCCGGTGCGGGTGCTGATAGCCGACGATCATCCGATCGTCCGCGACGGCCTGTGCGCGGCGCTCGCCCGCGAAGCCGCCGATGACATCGTGGTGGTGGGGGAGGCGGGCGACGGCGAGGAGGCCGTCCGCCTGGCCGCCGAGCTGTCGCCCGACGTCATCCTCATGGACCTGCGCATGCCCGGCATGGACGGCATGACCGCCATCCGGCGGCTGGCCGGCACAGGTCCCCGGGTGCTGGTGCTGACCACGTTCGACAACGACGTCCTGCCCGCGCTCGAAGCCGGCGCCACCGGCTACCTCCTCAAGGACGCCCCGCCCGCCGAGCTGGCCCGCGCCGTCCTGGCCACTCACCGAGGCGAGACCGTGCTGGCTCCCGCCGTGGCCGGCCGCCTCGCCGACCAGGTACGCAGACCCGCCCGTGGGCGATTGAGCCCGCGCGAGCTCGAGGTTTTGCGCTTGGTCGCCGAGGGCGCCACGAACAAGGAGGCCGCCGCCGCCCTGTTCATCAGCGAGGCCAGCGTCAAGACACACTTGTTGCACATCTACGCCAAGCTGGACGTCCGCGACCGCGCGGCCGCCGTCGGCGAGGCCTACCGCCGCGGCCTCCTGACCACCTGACACCCCGGCCCCCGCACACCCACCCCGCCCTCGTCCGTGGCCGGGCGACTCCAGACGGACATTGGGCCGCCGCAGCCGATGGCCGCGCCCTTCGCGCAGCCCCATTTCGCCCCTCGTCTGAGGTCGGATGGCTCCTGACGGACACCGGGTCGCCGCAGCCGGTGATCGTCCCCCCCACGCCAGCTGAGCGGCGCCCGCTGCCTGCCGCCTGTGCGGTGCGGTCGGTGGGTGCTCGGCGCCGTTCGACTGAAGGCCGCTGGCCGGCGCACGGCTGTTGACGACGACTCACACCCTCCGGTAGACGGAGGTCGGCGGGTTGCAGGCGGCCGGGGCGATGCACGGTGAAGGCCGTCACACGCGAGGCACCCGTCGTTCCGCGGCCCTCGGCCGGTGAGTCGCGGTGGGCGCGAGACAGGACGGCGAGGTCGCGCTGCGGCCTTCGGCCGGTGCAGCACGGTGGCCACGCGCTCGTTGGGGCGCTGCGCTCGGCCGGGCTCATCGGCTGGGGGCAGCGTACGGTGCCACCGCGCATCCCGTCCTGGATGCGCGAGCGCCCTGGCCCGCGTGCCCGTGGACCCGGCGACGGGCCGGCCGGAGGTGACGATTCCGCTGGCGAATTCGACCCGGCCTGGCAGCGCGGCCCCATGGGGGACTGGGTCCGCCGTTACAGGCCCGATCTGATGGGCCATTAAGCGGTTTGGAGTGGTCTTCCAGGTGCGGTAGAGTTACCTGCGTCGCCGGGGCGAGCCCCCGGCACACGCAGCTTGTGGACAGGGTCCCGTCGTCTAGTGGCCCAGGACGCCGCCCTCTCAAGGCGGTAGCGCCGGTTCGAATCCGGTCGGGACTACCACTGCACGCAAGCGCACCAAGGTCCCGTCGTCTAGTGGCCCAGGACGCCGCCCTCTCAAGGCGGTAGCGCCGGTTCGAATCCGGTCGGGACTACTGTCAGCAGCAATCAGCTCCGGTGCTCAAGGCCCGGGGCTTTTTGTCTGCCCGCGTGTATGCCCATTCGCCCGCTTTCGCTGGCCGGGCGCCCTCCCGTTTCGGTCAGCTTGGCCGCCCCCGTTTCCGTCTGCTGGGCTCGCCCGTCTCTGTCCGTTCCGTTTTCGTCCGCTGGGCTCGCCCGTTTCCGTCCGCCGAGTAGCCCTCCCATTCCGTCCGCCGAGCACTCGCCCGTTTCCGTTCGTCTGGCGCCCTCGCGCCTTCGCCGGTTTCCGTTCGCAGGGGTGCTGCCGCGGTTTCGCCGGTTTCCGCCCGCACGGCGGGATTCCGCCCACGGGCCTCCGCTTCCCGAAAACCGTGGTGTGAGCTTCGTCTCTCGCACCCGAAATTCCCGGAGAAACCCCGTGGGTGCCGACGCGCTCGTCAGGCGGGGCGGCGGCACCCGGCGGGTGTCACTTCTTCTTGGAACGGGCCTTGAACAGCGCGCGCCGCGCCGCCTTGGCCACCTGCTTGTCGGGGTGGACCTGCGAGATCAGGTCGAGCAGCTCCTCCACGTGAGCATGCGGAATCTTCCAGATCACATCGAGCAGGTTGCCGACCATCTCGGGCCCGATGTCGCGCAGGCTGCTGACGAATTCGGCGCGGCCGAGCCCGGCCGAGATCGTCCACATGTCGAGGATCAGCCAGTGGGTGTCGTCGGGAGTCGGCTCCGGCGCGCCCTCAACGCCGAGCTGGCTGAGGTGGGTGGCCGCGTACGGGCGCAGCGACGGCTGGTCGAGCGCCGCCTGCCAGGCCGGGATGGCGGCCTCGCCCAGGGTGCCGACCACGCTGGCGGCCTGCACCCTGATGAGCGCGTCGCTGTCGTCCTCGGCGGCGGCCGCAAGCAGCTCCTCGGCGGCCTTGGCGGGCTCGCGCAGCCGCATCCACGCGGCGAACTCGGCGTCGGCCTCGTCCTCGGGCAGTTCGGCGCTGAGCGCGAGCAGCTCGTGCGCGCTCATGGAGTCGATCGCAGGGCGGGCGTCCACTTCGAGGTCGGCGTCGTCGATCAGGTGGACGACGCCTTCGGTGCCGAGCGGGGTGAGGCGCAGCACGTCGCCGTCGCGCTCGAGCATGCCGTAGCCGGTCAGCCACTCGATCGAGGAGGCCAGCGGGTCGCCGGCCGCCTCCCAGGCATCGGTGCCCAGCTCGTCGAGCTCGGCGGCGGCCTCCTTCAGCTCGCGGGCGAGCCCGTCGAGCTCGCGCGAGCCGCCGGCGAGCAGCAGCCGGACGAGCAGGCCCCGGGTCAGGCCGGCCAGCGCCATCGTGAGATCGTCGTCGTCGAGCTCGGGGTCGCCGTAGTCGACGGAGTGGATGCCGAGCATCCAGGCGTCGAGCACGTCGTCGTCGTCCTCGAACGGCCACTCGGCGGTGTCGTCCTGGACGGTGACGGTGCCGCCTTCGCCCGGCTCGAGGAATTCGAGATCGACGGCGAGGTTCCAGATGTTCCACAGCTCGGGAACGGCCTCGGAGACGGGCCCGTCGGTCTCGGGCTCGGGCAGCCCGACGGCCTCCAGCGCCTCCAGGACCTCGGCATCGGTGAGCAGCGTCTCCTCGCCCACCTTGCGTCCTGTGCCCACCCACACCGCGAGGTCGCGGGCCTTGGCGATGAGCGGCACCTGGCGGGCCGCCGCTGCGAGCTCTGCGTCGGGGCGCAGCCTGACCGTGTCCAGCTCGGCCAGCTCGTCGGCGAACGGCTCGAAGTCGCCGAGGTCGCCGGTCTCGTCCTCCTCGTCGCCGCCCTCGCCGTCCTCGATCAGCTCCTCCATGAGATCGACGAACTCGTCCTCGACATCGTCGAGCTCGGCCTGCAGATCGGCGAGGGAGTCGGAGCCCTTGTTACGCCGGCCTGTGCTGGACAGGAAGGTCAGGTAGGCGTCGACGGCCGGGAGCATCCCGTCGGCGGCCGCGTCGGGGTCCTCCACGACCTTCGGCATGCGGTCGAGCAGCAGGTTACGCAGGTCGGCGCGCTTCCACGTGCCGAGGTCCTGCGAGAAGGCGAGACGGTGCCACAGCGCGGCGGGCCCCACCAGCTCCGGGTCGCTCTCGGGCGCGTTCGTACGCGCCCACACGATGAACTCTTCGAGCAGGGGTCGCAGCTCAGTGGCGGCTACCTCGATGCGATCTGTCACGCACTCAGGCTAGTGCGCCCGCGAGGCTGTCGGCTCCCGAAATACCGCCTTTCACGGATCATGATGAGCGGCGCATGGCCTCGGTGATCCGCTCGGCGGCGGCCATGACCGGCACCGCGTGGAGCCTGCCGGGCGCCCTCGTCAGCCGCTCGATGGGCCCCGAGACCGACACCGCCGCGATCACCTTGCCGCCCGCGCCCCTTATCGGCGCCGAGACGCTCGCCACACCCTGCTCACGCTCGCCGACGCTGTGCGCCCACCCGCGGCGGCGTACGGAGGCCAGGGTCGCCGCGGTGAACTTGGCGCCGCGCAGACCGCGGTGCAGCCGGTCGGGCTCCTCCCACGCCAGCAGGATCTGCGCCGCCGAGCCCGCCGTCATGGGCAACGCGGACCCGACGGGCACCGTGTCGCGCAGGCCGCTGGCCCGCTCGGCGGCGGCCACGCACACGCGCTCGTCGCCCTGGCGCCGGTAGAGCTGCGCGCTCTCCCCGGTCAGGTCACGAAGCTGCATCAATATGGGTCCCGCGACCGCGAGCAGCCGGTCCTCGCCGGCGGCGGTGGACAACTCCGACAGCCTCGGTCCGAGGACGAACCGTCCCTGCGTGTCGCGGCTCACGATGCGGTGGTGCTCAAGAGCGACGGCCAGCCGGTGGGCAGTGGGGCGGGCCAGACCGGTGGCCTGGACGAGCTGGGCCAGTGAAGCGGGTCCCGCTTCAAGGGCATTGAGTACAAGAACCGCCTTGTCGAGTACTCCGACTCCGCTAGAGTTGTCCATACACCGATACTGCAGTCTCGACATATGAGAAAGCAAGTCGGAGATTCTCAAGGAGGAGATCATGGGCCGCACACTGGCCGAGAAGGTCTGGGAGCAGCACGTAGTCCGTCGTGCGGAGGGCGAACCGGACCTGCTCTATATCGACCTGCACCTCATCCACGAGGTGACCAGTCCGCAGGCGTTCGACGGGCTCAGGCTCGCCGGGCGCAAGGTGCGACGGCCCGATCTCACCATCGCCACCGAGGACCACAACGTGCCGACCGTGCTCGGCCCCATCGCCGACCCGGTGTCCAAGACGCAGGTGGAGACCCTGCGCAAGAACGCCGCCGAGTTCGGCATCCGGCTCCATCCGATGGGCGACGACGGCCAGGGCGTGGTCCACATCATCGGCCCCCAGTTCGGGCTCACCCAGCCCGGCATGACCATCGTGTGTGGCGACTCTCACACCTCCACGCACGGCGCGTTCGGCGCGATCGCGTTCGGCATCGGCACCTCCGAGGTCGAGCACGTGCTCGCCACGCAGACGCTGCCCGCCTACCGGCCCAAGACGATGGCCATCGAGGTCAGCGGCGAGCTGCCCGTCGGCGTCACCGCCAAGGACCTGATCCTGGCCATCATCGCCAAGATCGGCACCGGCGGCGGCCAGGGCCACATCGTGGAGTACCGCGGCGAGGCCGTGCGCAAGCTCTCCATGGAGGGCCGCATGACCATCTGCAACATGTCGATCGAGGCGGGCGCGCGGGCCGGCATGATCGCCCCCGACGAGACCACGTTCGCGTACCTGAAAGGCCGCCCCCACGCGCCGAAGGGCGAGCTGTGGGACCAGGCGGTCGAGTACTGGAAGTCGCTGTGCACCGATGAGGACGCCGTCTTCGACAAGGTCGTGGAGATCGACGCCTCCACGCTGACCCCGTACGTCACGTGGGGCACCAACCCCGGTCAGGGCCTGCCGCTGGGCGAGTCCGTCCCCTCGCCGGAGAGCTTCTCCGACCCGGTCGAGCGCGCCGCCGCCGAGCGGGCCCTGGAGTACATGGGGCTCACCGCCGGCACGCCGCTGCGCGACATCGTGGTCGACACCGTGTTCGTCGGCTCGTGCACCAACGGCCGCATCGAGGACCTCCGCTCCGCCGCCGAGATCCTCAAGGGCCGCAAGGTCAAGACCCGCACGCTGGTCGTGCCCGGCTCGATGATGGTCAAGAAGCAGGCCGAGGAGGAGGGCCTGCACGAGATCTTCCAGGCCGCGGGCGCCGAGTGGCGCGCGGCCGGCTGCTCGATGTGCCTCGGCATGAACCCCGACACGCTCAAGCCGGGCGAGCGCAGCGCCTCCACCTCCAACCGCAACTTCGAGGGCCGCCAGGGCAAGGGTGGCCGCACTCACCTGGTGTCGCCGCAGGTCGCCGCCGCGACCGCCGTCACCGGCCGCCTCACCGCACCCGCCGACCTGTAAGGGAGACCACGTTCCATGGAAGCCTTCACCACCCACACCGGTACGGCGGTGCCGCTGCGCCGCAGCAACGTCGACACCGACCAGATCATCCCGGCCGTCTGGCTCAAGCAGGTCAGCCGCACCGGCTTCGAGAAGGGGCTGTTCGCCGCCTGGCGCGAGGACCCCGATTTCGTGCTCAACAACCCCGCCTACGAGGGCGGCTCGATCCTGGTCTCCGGCCCCGACTTCGGCACCGGCTCCTCGCGCGAGCACGCCGTGTGGGCGCTGCAGCAGTACGGGTTCCGCGTCGTGATCTCGGCCCGCTTCGGCGACATCTTCCGCAACAACGCCACCAAGATGGGCCTGCTCCCGGTTGTCCTGCCGGGCGAGAAGGTCGAGGAGCTGCAGGCCGCCGTCGAGGCAGACCCGAAGCTGGAGGTGACCGTCGACCTGGTCGAACGCCAGGTCCGCTGGGGCGGCCAGACGGTCCCGTTCGAGATCGACGACTACACCCGCTGGCGGCTGATGGAGGGTCTCGACGACATCGGCCTGACCCTGCGTCACGAGAGCGAAGTGGCGGCGTACGAGAATGGTCGGCAGCCATGGCTGCCGACGACCGTCTAGACGACGACGAACTGGCGCGGCGGTTGCGCGATGCGCACCGCCGCGTCCGCATGCTGCCCGCCGACCGCAGGGAACGCCTCGCGCGCCGCTATCTCGCGATCTGCGACCTGGCCAAGCACGACCGGGAAAGGGCCGCGATGCGCCTCGACGCGTTTCTGCGCGCCCTTGACGAGGCTTTCGACACGCCACGTAGTGAAGAAAACCCGCTCGGTGATTGAGTTCATACGCGATCCCGCCTACTTTCAGAGCCCGTAAGGGGTTTCTACGTCGAACTCGTGAGCTGGAACCCCGAGCCGTAACTGGGGGAGCAGGACTTTCATGAACAAGCGAGAACTCGTCGAGGCCATCGCGGATCGGGTGGGCGACAGGAAGACGGCCACGGAGGCCGTCAACGCGGTCATCGACACCATCCAGAAGGCCGTGGCCGGCGGCGACAAGGTCTCGATCACGGGCTTCGGCGCGTTCGAGATGGTGAACAAGCCCGCCCGCACGGCGCGCAATCCGTCCACCGGCGCGGAAATCAACGTGCCGGAGAGCTGGGCGCCCAAGTTCCGTCCCGGTTCCGATTTCAAAGAACTGGTGAACGAGGGCGGCAAGAAAATCGGCAAGAAGAAGTAAATACAGCGGACCGCTGAACGCCCGGGCCACGCGGCCCGGGCGTCCGCGTGTCCGGACGCCTTGAGACGGACCTGCGGACGGGCCGGCGCGTCAGGACGTGAAGGCCTCCGGCACCGGGAACGTGGACAGCGTGATGTAGGTGATCTCGCCGTCCCTCATGCCGAGATTGACCCGCTGGCCGGAGCGGAGCAGCCGCAGCGGGCCCGCGTCGAACGCGGCCGTGCCGAACGGGAGCACGGCACCGTCGTCGAGGAAGACCGTGCCGGAACGGGTGGCCTGGTCGAAACTGCGTACGGTCGCCTGCACGCCACCAGCTTAAGCGCCGGCCCGCCGCCCGAGGAGCCGAGGGATTCAGGCGGGGTCCAGACCGGCGTCCGGCCACAGCTCGGCGACCACGGCGGCCGTGTGCCGCCCGAGGCCCAGCCGGATGGCGGCGCGCAGGTCGTCGGGGGTGTCCACGTCGCGGCGCACGGAGTCGATCCCCGGCACGCACAGCTCCTTGGCCCCGACCGCCAGGTGCTTGGCCCGCGACTCGCCGCCGAACCTCGGCGTGAACGGCTGCCCCGGCCGTACCCCGTAGAACGTGGTGCCGACGTCGAGCGCGTCGGGCACGAACGCCTGGTCGAACTCGGCCGCCGCCTCCAGCGCCACCGCCAGCTCGGCCGGGCGCAGCGCGGGCAGGTCGGCCTGGAGCGCGCCCACCGCGTCATCGGGCGCGACGCGTACGGCGTGCGCGGCGCCCGTGCGCAGGGCGGTGTTCAGCCCCCGGTCGGGATCCGGCACCACATCGGCGCCCAGCGCGGCCAGCGGCCCCGCGGCGGCGGGATCGGCCGTCACCACGATGACCCGCGCGACCGGCGGGCAGGCCAGCGCGGCGGCCACGGTGTCGCAGGCCACGGCCACGGCCAGCCGCGTGCGATGGGGCCCCGTCGCGGCCGCCAGCCGGGTCTTCGCCGCGACCAGCGTCTTCACCGGAATCACCAGGGACCAGCGGATGCTCATAGGGTAAGCATCGCGCCTCGACAGCCCGCGCGGCCAACCGGGAGACTTGGGGCGCATCCCGTACGTGTTGGAGGAAGACCATGAGCCGCCCCACGAGACCACCGCGTTTCTGGGAGACCCTGGCAGTCGTCGTGGTGAAACCACTGTCCTGGCTCCTGGTCAAGAAGGACTGGCGCAACGGCGACCGCATCCCGAGGACCGGCGGCGTGATCATCGCGGCGAACCACCTGTCGTGGACCGATCCCGTGCTGCTGTCGCACTTCCTGTACAACCACGGCCGCTGGCCGGTCATTCTGGCCAAGTCGGGGCTGTTCAAGGTGCCGTTCCTCGGCCGGGCCATCTCCTCGCTGCTCGCCATCCCCGTCGAGCGGGGCAGCAGCGAGGCCGCCAAGTCGCTGCGGATCTCAGAGGAGCGGCTGGCCAACGGGTGCGCGATCCTCTTCTACCCCGAGGGCACCTGCACCCGCGATCCCGACCTGTGGCCGATGGTCGGCAAGACCGGCGCGGCCAGGCTCGCGCTGCAAAGCGGCGCCCCGGTCATCCCCGTGGCCCACTGGGGCGCACACGAGCTGCTGCCGTACGGCTCGAAGCGGCCCAGGCTGTTCCCGCGCAAGACGTTCCACGTGAGCGTGGGCCCGCCGGTGGACCTGTCGAAGTACGAGGGCAAGCCGTTGCGCGCCGACGTGCTGCGCGCGGCCACGGCCGACATCATGGCCGCGGTCACCGCGCAGCTCGCCGAGCTGCGCGGCGAGAAGGCCCCCGATACCCCCTACGACCCGTCGAGGCGGTGAGCGCATGACGAAGGCAGCCGTGTTCGGCACGGGTTCGTGGGGCACCACGTTCGCGATGATCCTGGCGGAGGCGGGCAACGAGGTCACGCTGTGGGGCCGCAGGAAGGAGCTGGTCGAGGCCATCGACCGCGACCACGCCAACCCCGACTACCTGCCCGGCGTGCCGCTGCCGCCCTCCCTGCGGGCCACCACCGACCCCGAGCGTGCGCTGGCGGGCGCCGACTTCGTGGTGCTCGCGGTGCCGTCACAGCAGCTTCGGCCCAACCTCACGGCGTGGAAACCGTACATCCCGCCGCGCGCGGTGCTGGTCAGCCTGATGAAGGGCATCGAGCTGGGCACCACCAAGCGGATGAGCGAGGTGATCCGCGAGGTCGCCGAGGTGCCCGGCGAGCGGGTCGCCGTCGTCTCCGGGCCCAATCTCGCCCAGGAGATCGCCCACCGCCAGCCCGCCGCGACCGTGGTGGCCTGCACCGACGAGAGCGTGGCCGAGCGGCTGCAGGCGATCTGCCACCTGCCGCCGTGGTTCCGGCCGTACACCAACCCCGACGTCGTCGGCGTCGAGCTGGGCGGCGCGGTGAAGAACGTCATCGCGCTCGCCGTCGGCGTCTCCGCGGGCATGGGCATGGGCGACAACGTCAGCGCCATGCTCATCACGCGCGGCCTGGCCGAGATCTCCCGGCTCGGCGCGGCGCTCGGAGCCGACCCCCACACCTTCGCCGGCCTGGCCGGCATGGGCGACCTGGTCGCCACCTGCACCTCCCCGCTGTCGCGCAACCGCACGTTCGGCGAGAACCTCGGGCGCGGCATGACGCTGGAGGAGGTCGTCGCCGCCACCAAGCAGACCGCCGAGGGCGTCAAGTCGTGCGAGTCGGTGCTGGAGCTGGCGAGGAAGCACGACGTGGAGATGCCGATCACGGAGGTCGTCGTCGGAGTCGTGCACGACGGCATGTCTCCGGCCGAGGCGGGCATGCTGCTGATGTCGCGCTCACCGAAGCCGGAACGATACGGGTTGTGAGATGACCTGAATACGGCGTGCTCGGCTCGCTGTGACCGGTACACCCCGGTAGATTCGGACACCATGAGCAAGCCACGCGTCGCCGTCGTTTTCGGAGGTCGCAATTCCGAGCACGCCGTGTCCCTGATGGGCGCGGGCAGCGTGCTGGAGGCGATCGACAGGACCAAGTACGAGGTGATCCCGATCGGGATCGCCCAGGACGGCAGGTGGGTGCTGGCCGCTTCCGACCAGCGGTTCGCCATCGAGTCCGGCGAGCTGCCGGTCGTCGACACCTCAGGTGCGGCGCTCGCGCTGCCCTCGGGCGGCGGCGGCAGTCTCGTGGCGTACGACCAGGGCAGCATCCCGGTCGAGCTCGGCACGGTCGACGTGGTGTTCCCCGTGATGCACGGTCCGTTCGCCGAGGACGGCACCATCCAGGGCTTGCTCGAGATGGCGGGCGTCCGCTACGTCGGCTCCGGCGTGCTGGCCAGCGCCGTCGGCATGGACAAGGCGTACATGAAGACCGTGATGGCCGCGGCGGGCCTGCCGATCGGCCGCTACGTCGTCGTACGCGACCGCGACTGGCGGCTCAACCGCGAGGCCGTGCTCAAGGAGGCCGAGGAGCTCGGCTACCCGGTCTTCGTCAAGCCCGCCAGGGCCGGCTCGTCCCAGGGCATCTCCAAGGCGCACGACCGCGCCGAGCTGGAGGAGGCCGTCGAGTTCGCCAGGGAGCACGACCCCAAGGTGCTCATCGAGGCGGCGATCGCCGGCCGCGAGATCGAGTGCGCGGTGCTGCAGTCGCTGGGCGACGAGCGAGCGGCCGCGTCGCTGCCCGGCGAGGTGAAGGTCGAGGGCGGGCAGGAGTTCTTCGACTTCGAGGCGAAGTACTACCCCGACCAGATGTCGCTCACGGTGCCCGCCGACATCCCGCCGGAGACCACCGAGGAGCTGCGGGCGATGGCGGTGCGGGCGTTCGAGGCGCTCGACTGCGAGGGGCTCGCCCGGGTCGACTTCTTCTACACCCCCGACGGCAAGCTCATCTTCAACGAGATCAACACCATGCCGGGGTTCACGTCGCTGTCGGTGGCGCCGCAGCTCTGGGCCGCCTCAGGGCTGTCGTACCCGGAGCTGGTCGACCGGCTCATCCAGCTCGCGCTGCAGCGACGGGCCGGGCTGCGCTGAAGATCTCGGGTCAGGCCGCCGGCGCGGTGGCCTGCGCGATCGGCTTCGACAGGTCGGTGAGCACCTCGGCCGGTACGTGCTCGCCGCCGATCGTGACCTCGACGTACGCGGTGTCGGTCACGGCCGTGAACAGCGCGGGCTTGTCCGGGTCGGAGAACCAGCCCACGCCGCCGATCTCCTGCAACTGGTCGGTGGGCGCCATGCGCGCCGGCCGCGGCACGCCGCAGCGCAGCGCGATGACGCCCGAGCCCCAGACGGCGACGTACGGGGAGGCCGGCTCCGAGGTGCCGCGCTCCTCGCCGTCGAGCGTCTCGGGCACCAGCGGCGCCAGCCGGTCGCAGGCCGCCGCCGCCTCGCCCTCGGGCCTGGGCGGCTCGACCTGCACCGTGCCGCCGCAACCGGCGAGTGCGAGGAGAACGAGCAGGACGGCGGCGACACGCATGCGACGACCACTACCTCCGCGACAGGGGCGCGTGCGCGCCCGTCAGATGTTTTCGTCAGATGTTTCCGTCAGATATGCCGTCAGATATGGACGATCGGACACGTAAGCGTACGCGTGATGCCCTGCACCGCCTGAATCTGGGCCACGACGAGCTTGCCCAGCTCATCGACGTTGTTGGCCTCCGCGCGCACGATCACGTCGTAGGGCCCCGTCACGTCCTCGGCCCGCGTGACCCCGGGGATGCCGGAGATCTCGCGCGCCACGGCGGCGGCCTTGCCGACTTCGGTCTGAATAAGGATGTAGGCCTGCACCATCACGTCCTCCCGGGCGATTGGATCACGCCGAAGGGCCACCGTACCCTGTGTGCGTCAGGAGGTGCGTCATCACAGTCGGAGATCTCGGCGAATTCGGTGTGGTAAAACGCATCACCGGACGTCTGCCCCAAGGCGACGCGGTGATGCTCGGCCCGGGTGACGACGCCGCCGTCATCGGCGCCCCGGACGGGCGCGTCGCGGTCTCGACGGACCTGCTGATCGAGGGCCGCCACTTCCGCCGCGACTGGTCGGGCGGCTATGACGTGGGCCGTAAGGCCGCCGCTCAGAACCTCGCCGACGTCGCGGCCATGGGTGCCCGTCCCACCTGCCTCGTGGTCGGCCTCGGCCTGCCCGCCGACCTGCCGGTGGACTGGCTGGACGAGCTGACCGCCGGGTTCGCCGACGAGTGCGCCACCGTGGGCGCGAGCGTGGCCGGCGGCGACGTGACCCGCTGCGACCTGGTCGTTCTCGGCGTGACCGCGCTCGGCGACCTCGGCGGGCGCGCTCCCGTCACCCGGTCGGGGGCCCGGCCTGGGCACGTGGTGGCGGTGGCCGGCCGGCTCGGCCGCTCGGCCGCCGGGCTGGCGCTGCTGTCGGCCGGGGTTCCGGTGGCCGCTCCCGCGCTGGCCGAGGCCGTGGCGGGGCATCGGCGCCCGTGCCCGCCGTACGAGAGCGGGATCGAGGCGGCCGAGCTGGGCGCGAGCGCCATGCTGGACGTCAGCGACGGGCTGCTGCAGGACCTGGGGCACATCGCGCAGGCGAGCGGCGTGCACGTGGAGCTGGATCCCGCCGCCTTCGCCCCCTTCACCTTGGACGAGCCGGTGGCGGCGGCGGCCAAGGAGCTGGGGGCCGATGCGCTGGAGTGGGTGCTGTCGGGTGGCGAGGATCACGCGCTGGCGGCGGCCTTCCCCGCCGAGGTACGGCTGCCGGAGCCGTGGCATATCGTGGGCCGGGTGACCGAGGGCTCCGGGGTGAGCGTGCTCGGGAGAGAAATCGGACAGCGCGGGTGGGATCACTTTCGGTGACGACTTGTCCTGATTTACGTGAAATTTTCCCGGTTTGGGGTATGACTAGTGGGATTGCTGTGACAACGGCGTAGCAAAGGTGTTATGAAGAGTGGCGGCCACTGTAACCGGGAAGAAAGGGCAGCCATGGGCCGCCACGGCACAGGTGGATCCGAAGACGGGGACGAACGGGGGCACAGCGCTTTTTGGGGTCCTGACGAGCAGGCCGAGCCGCCGGGCTGGCCCTCGCTGCCGGACCAGCCCGAGGTGACGGGGCAGTGGGCCCCGATGCCGCGGCGTACCGACGCACCGCCACCGCGCGCGACGCAGTCGGAGCCGTTCGAGACCACCGGGGCCTTCGCGCTGCCGACCAACGTCCCCGGCGGGTTCCCGCCGGGCAACGACCCCGCGGGCGCCTACCCGCAGCAGCCTGGGCGCGACTCCAGGCCGGATGAGGCCGGGCCGTTCGAGACGACGGGCGCGTTCGCCCGCCCGCCGGAGTGGAACCAGCCCGCTCCCGGCCCCGCCGACCAGACGGCCGTCTTCGGCGGCGGCCCCGGCCAGACGAGCACGCAGCCCGGCCTCTCGTACGCGCAGAGCGGTGACACACTGTCCGACCTGTCCGCCGAGCAGCGCGGGCTGTTCGACCCGCCGAGGGACCAGCGCGGCGCCTTCGACGACGACCAGCGGGGCTCGTACGAGGAGCGGACCAGGACGTTCGACGGGCCGATCGACCAGCAAGGGCCGTTCGACGCGGACCGGCGTGAGCCCTTCGGCTCCTCCTTCGATGGAGCGCCGGACGACCGTACGGCGAGATTCGACTCGCCCTCGGGGCCCAGCCCCGTCTACGGCGGCCCGCCCGAGCCCGGCGACGTCAAGGTCGCCGGCGAGCCGACCGCTGCACCGACCCCAGCCTGGGCGAACGCCGAGACCTCCTTCCTCGGCGCCGACCCGGGCTGGCCCGACGAAGACGACGAGCCGCGCGGCCGCCGTGGCCGCCGCAGGCAGGGCCGTGGCGGCGGCGGAGACGACGACGCGCTCGCGGCCGCGCCCTCCGGGGCCGGCAAGGGCCGCGTGGCGCTGCTGTCCGTGGCCGCCGTGGCCGTCGTGCTCGGCGGCACGGTGGCGGGCGTCAAGTTCATGAGCTCCAGCGACCCGGCCAAGTGCGAGGGCACGACGTGCGCCGCCGTACAGGCTCCCAACCAGCGCCCCGCGCCCGCCGAGTCCGGGCCCGCCGAGGAGGAGACCGAGGCCGCGCCCGAGGAAGAGCCGGTGGAGGAGGAGCCGACGGAGAGCGAGGAGCCCTCCAAGTCCGCGGCCCCGACCCCCACGATGAACGCCGGGGTGCCGCGCCGCACCGCCGACCCGTCGCCGACGCCCACCAGGACCAGGGCGAAGAAGCAGGAGGAGAAGCCGGTCTCCGAGCCGTCGCCGGACATCCAGGAGACCGCCTCCGAAGAGCCCAGCGAGGAGGTCTCCCAGCTCGACGACGCCGGCACCAACAACAACACCGGCACCACCCCGCAGGACCAGCCCTCCCCGACGCCCAGCGACGACAGCGTCGGCGTGGGCGACGACTTCGGGTTCGAGCAGCCGTTCGGCAACACCGGCGCGCTCAACGTCAAGCAGACCATCCAGCAGCGGCTGACGACGTACCAGGCGAACCTGACGCTGTCGAACGAGTCCGCGCAGCCGCTGCAGAGCCCGACCGTGTCCGTGCCGGTCGAGGGCAAGGTCGTGAAGGTGGACGGCGCGCAGTGGACCCAGGACGGCGACCTGCTGATCCTCGACCTGTCCACCACGCTTGCCGCCGGCGACTCGGTCAAGGTGTCCTTCACCGCCACCGGCAGGGGCGCCAAGGCCCGCAACTGCGGCATGGTCTCCGGCCAGTGCGCCATCAGCTGACCCTCCACGCCCCGGGCGGAGCCTCTCTCCGCCCGGGCTTGCCGGGGTCGGCGCGTCTTGGACGGGTGGACGTTTCGCGCGGTTCGTGACGCCCGCTTGATGGCGGTTCGTGACGCCCGCTTGATGTTCGTGACGCCCGCTTGATGGACCGCCGCGCAGCCGTCTGCGGCGATCGTCCCTGCGCGCCTTCAGGTGAGTGGTGGACAGGTGCTACCGCGCACTGCGCGCGTCGCGGCTCTCCTCCGCGCATCGCCGACGTCGCCTCAGCCTCGCGGTCGTCGCCGAGAGGCTGTGCTGTGCGCCCCTGTACCGGGTGATGGCCGTCATGGGCGCGTCTCAGCGCCACACAGAGCGCGTGGGGACGGCCGTGGGTACCCGATTGCCCGGAATGGCGGAAAACGCCGCTGTCAGGACGTGTCCACGGCCTGAGGCGACGCCGTGGACGGTGCCGCCTCAGGTCGAGGCGACGCCCATGGATGGTGCCGCCTCAGGTCGCGCCGCGCGTGGACGGTGCCGCCTCAGGTCGAGGCGACGCCCGTGGACGGTACCGCTGTGGGGGACGCGTCGCTCGTGAGCCTGAGGAAGGGCGTGTGGCACGCGGCACCCTCGGCCGCGTGAGCCCTGCCGCGATCCGGCCGGGCCGGGCGGAGCGCCGACCCTGCGCCGACTGGTGAGGCCGGCGGCGCCGCCGGCGTGCGTGATGCGTTTCTCTGACGTTGGCCGGGCATGACGAAGGCCCGCTGCTCCCGAAGCGGGAGGCGGGCCTTTCGTCGGAAGTGTGAACTAGCGGGTGACCTTGCCCGCCTTGATGCACGAGGTGCACACGTTCAGCTTCTTCGGCGTGCCGCCGACGACCGCGCGAACCGTCTGGATGTTGGGGTTCCAGCGCCGACGGGTGCGGCGGTGAGAGTGAGACACGTTGTTGCCGAAGGTCGGGCCCTTGCGGCAGACATCGCAGACGGAAGCCACGGTATCGCTCCTTTAAAACAGTCGATGTAGCCCTGTCCGCTGATGCTTTCCGGGCGGAGGGCATGCCGGGACGACCGGCCAGCCAGATGAGAATATCCGATCCACGCCGATGGGCGCGAACCAGAGCACCTGGACCGGATCCCGGGCGGCGATATTCTCCTCGCACAACCGTAGCGCATCCAGGCGGTGAGCTCGGACGTCCCGGCCCATCCCGGCCGGTCGCTCGCCGCCGACCTGTCAGGGCAGTCGGTCGGGGGACGTACGTCGGAGGCACCACATGAAGATCCTCGACCCGCCCACCGTACGACGCTGGGCCCGCCTGGCCGCCGACGCGCTGGGCCAGGCCAGGTCGGAGATCGACGCGCTCAACGTCTTCCCGGTCGCCGACGGCGACACCGGCACCAACCTGCACCTGACCATGCTGTCCGCGGCCGAGGCCGTCGAGTCGCTGCCGGAGGACGTGGACGCCGCCGTGGTGTGGCAGACGCTCTCGTACGGGGCATCGGTGGGCGCGCGCGGCAACTCGGGAGTGATCGTCAGCCAGGCGCTGCGCGGCATGGCCGAGGTGCTGAAGGACGGCTCCGACCTGCGCGCCGGGCTGATGAGGGCGGCGGTGCTCGCCAGGGAGGCGGTGGCCAGGCCGGTCGAGGGCACGGTGCTGAGCGTGCTGGAGTCGGCGGCGCGGGCCGTACAGGAAGTGGAGGGCGACCTGCCCGAGGTGGCGCGGCAGGCGGCGGGGGAGGCGCGGGCGGCGCTCAGCCGTACGCCCGGCCAGCTCGACGTGCTGGCCCGCAGCGGCGTGGTGGACGCGGGCGGCGCGGGAGCGGCGATCGTGCTGGAGACGCTGGCCACGGCGATCGCGGGCGAGTCCGGCGGACACTACGAGGTGCCCGCGCCGTCCTCGCGGGTGTCGCCGATGACCGAGGCGGGGGCGGGCTACGAGGTGATGTTCCTGCTGGACGCCGGCGACCGGGCCGTCGCGGAGCTGCGCGAAGAGCTCGACGCGATGGGCGACTCGCTGGTCGTGGTGGGCGGCGACGGGCTGTGGAACGTGCACGTCCACGTCCCCGAGGCGGGCCCGGCGGTGGAGGCGGGGATCAAGGCGGGGCGGCCGCACCGGATCCGCATCACGTACCTGGCCGAACGCACCCACGCCGGCGGCACCGGGCGCGGCGTCGTGGCGGTCGCGGCGGGCGACGGGATCGCGGCGCTGTTCGAGGAGTGCGGCACGGTCGTGGTGCGGCGCGCGCCCGGCACCCGGCCCACGCTCCCCGCGATGCTGGCCGCGATCAGGCAGGCGGGCGGCGAGGTCGCGGTGCTGCCCAACGACGACGGCGTACGCGCGGTCGCCGCCGCTGCCGCCGAGATCGCCCGCGAGGAGGGCGTGACGGTCAGCGTGCTGCCCACCGAGTCCACCGTGCAAGGGCTGGCCGCGCTGGCCGTACACGATCCGCTGCGGCGCTTCGACGACGACGTGGTGGCGATGACCGACGCCGCGGGTCACACCCGCTGCGGGCACGTCACGGTGGCGGACCGGGAGGCGTTCACCAGCGCGGGGGTGTGCCAGGCCCGGCGACGTGCTCGGCCTGATCGGCGGGGACGTGGCGGTGATCGGCGACTCGGTGGCCGGGGTGGCGGTCACGGTGGTCGATCGCATGCTGGCGGGTGGCGGCGAGCTGGTCACGCTGGTCACGGGGGCCGGCGCGGAGAAGGGGCTCGCGGAGGAGGTGGAGCGGTATCTCGGACGTACGCGGCCGGAGGTGGACCTGGTCGTGTACGACGGCGAGCAGGGCGGCTACCCGCTCCTCATCGGCGTCGAGTGATCCACCGGCGTGCCCGCCGGTGTCCGAGGGGCTTGCCCGCCCGCTCCTTACGACTTCACGGGCGCTGCGTCCCCGCGTCGCTGGGGATTCCTGTCGGTCGCAGGCGGTAGAACTGAATGCCGTGAGTCGTTTCGACGAGCCTTTGACGAAGGCGCTCGACCCGAAGACCGCCAAGCTGCTGAAGAGCGTGCTCGGCTTGGAGACGGTCGGCGACCTGCTGCGCCATTATCCGCGCCGCTACGCCGAGCGCGGCGAGCTGACGTCGCTCGACGCGCTGGAGGTCGATGAGCACGTCACCGTGGTGGGCGAGGTGACCAGGCTCATGCGCAAGCCGATGCGCAACCGCGGCGGCACCTGGCTGGAGGTCGAGGTCGTCGACGGAAACGGCAACAAGATCTATCTGTCGTTCTTCGGCAAGGGCTCCCACGTGGCCGAGTCGCGGCTCAAGCCGGGCAGGCGCGGTATGTTCGCGGGCAAGGTGGGCCTGTTCGGGGCGCGGTCGAGGCCGCGCTGGCAGCTCGCGCACCCGGAGTTCGAGCTGTTCGAGGAGAGCGAGGCGAGCGCCGAGGAGTTCGCGGCCGCGCCGGTGCCGATCTACCCGGCGGGCAAAGACCTCACGCCGTGGGCGATCAGGCGGGCCGTCGGCGTCGTGCTCGACACGCTGGGGCCGCTCGACGACCCGCTGCCCGCCGAGCTGCGAGCCCGCCACGGCCTGCAGGACCTCGGCGACGCGCTGGTGGCGATCCACCGGCCCAAGGATTTCTCCGACGTCGGGCGGGCGCGCAAGAGGCTGAAGTTCGACGAGGCGTTCGTGCTGCAGGCCGTGCTGCTCCAGCGGCGCCAGGCGGCCACCGCGCTGCCGGCGAAGCCCAGGCCCCGGCGTCCCGACGGCATACTCGCCGCGTTCGACGAGCGGCTGCCGTTCTCGCTGACCGAGGGGCAGACGAAGGTCGGCGAGGAGATCGCCGCCGACCTGGCGAGCGAACATCCGATGCACCGGCTGCTCCAGGGCGAGGTCGGCGCGGGCAAGACGGTGGTGGCGCTGCGGGCGATGCTGCAGGTGGTCGACGCCGGCGGGCAGGCCGCGCTGCTCGCGCCCACCGAGGTGCTGGCCCAGCAGCACCACCGCTCGATCACCACGATGCTGGGCGATCTCGCGCAGGGCGGCATGTTCGGCGGCACGGCGGTCACGCTGCTGACCGGCTCGATGGGGGCCGCCGCCCGGCGTTCCGCGCTGCTCGACGCCGCCTCCGGCACGGCCGGCATCGTCGTCGGCACCCACGCGCTGCTGCAGGAGCACGTGCAGTTCGCCGACCTGGGGCTGGTCGTGGTGGACGAGCAGCATCGGTTCGGGGTCGAGCAGCGTGACGCGCTGCGCGAAAAGGCCGACGGCGGGCGCCCTCACGTGCTGGTCATGACCGCCACGCCGATCCCGCGTACGGTCGCCATGACCGTCTTCGGCGACCTTGAGGTCTCGACGCTGTCCCAGCTTCCGTCCGGCCGCGCCCCGATCACCACCCACGTCGTGCCGGCCGCCGAGAAGCCCCACTATCTCGAGCGCACCTGGCAGCGGGTCAGGGAGGAGGTGGCGCTGGGGCGGCAGGCGTACATCGTGTGCCCGCGCATCGGCGACCTGGAGGGCGACGAGGGCGACATGGGGGCGGCGGCCGACGACGAGCGCCTGCCGCTGCTCGCGGTCCTCGACGTCGCCGAGATGCTCACCCAGGGGCCGTTCAGCGACCTGCGGGTGGGCACCCTGCACGGCAAGCTGCCTCCTGAGGAGAAGGAGGCGATCATGCGGGCCTTCACGCGCGGCGAGCTCGACGTGCTGGTCGCCACCACGGTGATCGAGGTCGGCGTCGACGTGCCCAACTCCTCCGTCATGATCATCATGGACGCCGACCGCTTCGGCGTCTCCCAGCTCCACCAGCTCCGCGGCCGGGTCGGCCGGGGCGGGCTGCCCGGTCTTTGCCTGCTGGTCACCGACTTCCCCGAGGGCACCCCTGCCCGCGCCCGCCTCGACGCGGTGGCGGCCACGCTCGACGGCTTCGAGCTGTCGCGGGTCGACCTTGAGCAGCGGCGCGAGGGCGACGTCCTGGGGGCGGCGCAGTCCGGCAAGCGGTCGTCGCTGAAGCTGCTGCAGCTGCTGCGCGACGAGGAGGTCATCGCCACCGCCCGTGAGGAGGCGGCGGCGCTGCTGGCCGGCGACCCGGAGCTGAAGCGGCACGAGGGGCTGCGCGCGGAGATCGGACGCCTGCTGGCCGACGAACGCGCCGAATACCTCGAGAAGACATGACACCGGTCCCGCTGCTCGGCGGAGGTCGCGTCTGGAGGGACCGACCCTGCCGATCTCCGCATGGCCGGCCCTGCGGCCTGCCGTCGATCCGCTTGGGCGTCTTGGGTCCGGATGGCCCTGGTGGCGTGGGCGTTGCGGATTTGATCGGCCCTGCGGCCTGAGCGTCGCGACAACGGCCAACCGGGGGTGCTGCTGCGGCGCTCGTGGTGGGTTGCCGGTGCGTGGGGCGGGGTGTCCGGTGAGCAGCTCGATGGCCTCGCCGGTCGGCGACCTCGTCGCAGGAGGGCCGCCGCGCTCGGGCGGGAGGGCCGGCGGGTGGCTGGTGGTCGGGGTGCGTGAGGTGGGGAGGTCGATCAACCGCGCGGTCGGGCTGCTGCGGTCGGGTGTGTGGGGTGGGGAGGTCGATCAACCGCGCGGTCGGGCTGCTGCGGTCGGGTGTGTGGGGTGGGAGGTCGATCAACCGCGCGGTCGGGCTGCTGCGGTCAGGCCGGTTGTCGCCGATGTGAGCAGGTCGCATTGCCGGAGGCTGGGTGCCGTCGCGCAAGGCGCTCGGAGGTCCGGTGGGTGAGGCGCTTGATGGAAGCGAAGCCGGGAGCCGAGGTGAGCGGGCGTGTCGGGTGCCTGGTGAGGCGAGAAACCGAAGCCGGCGGGGTGCCGGTGCCGGGGTGAGGTGGCGGTGAAGTGAGGCCCAGCCGCCGGGGACGGCCTCCCCCGAATGCCGTCCCCGGCTGGGCCCACCCTCGGGTCAGGTGCCGAGGGAACCGGCGTGCGGAAGGGCTCACGATCACGCCGGTCGGCCTTCATGTGGGTCACCTTGAAGGCCGCAGTCATCATCATGCGGGCCGGTCCGCCCGATGTGAATCACCCTTGCGTAGTCGAGGCCGACACTTGTCCACTCTTGACCTGCATGAACATGCGGGACAATGGGGGACATGACGCGGATCATCGCAGGCACGGCGGGTGGGCGGCGGCTGGCGGTGCCGCCGGGGCGCGGCACGCGGCCGACCAGCGACAGGGCCAGAGAAGGCATCTTCTTGACGCTGGACTCCCTCTACGGCCTGCACGAGGCCCGCGTTCTCGATCTTTATGCGGGTTCGGGCGCGATCGGCTTGGAGGCGCTGTCGCGGGGTGCGGCCGAGGCGGTGCTGGTGGAGTCCGATCCCAAGGCGGTGCGCACGATCAAGGCCAACGTCGCCTCGCTCGGTCTCGACGGGGCCCGGGTGGTGGCCGACAAGGTGGAGCGGGTCCTCGGCAGGCGGGCCGACACGCCGTACGACATCGTCTTCGCCGACCCTCCGTACGCGCTGCCCGATGACGACGTGCGCACGGTGCTCGAGCTGCTGCGAGACAACGGGTGGCTGGTCGAAGAGGGATTGGTGGCGTTCGAGAGGGAAAGTCGGGGAGGGCCACTGATGTGGCCTAAAGGGTACGTTGAGGAGAGGGTCCGTCGTTATGGCGAAGCGTCCGTTTGGTACGGTCGCGCCGCCGGGAACCCGTAGACCTGGGAGGCGTCTTGCGCCGCGTAGTCTGCCCGGGGTCGTTCGACCCCGTCACCAATGGTCACCTCGACATCATCGGCCGCTCCGCCCGGCTGTACGACGAGGTGACGGTGGCAGTCCTCATCAACGTCGAGAAATCCAGCCTGTTCACGGTGGATGAACGCATCGACATCCTGCAGGCCGTGACCAAGGACATTCCGAACGTCAAGGTGCGGAAGTTCCACGGACTGCTCGTCGACTTCTGCCGGCAGAACGAGATCCCCGCCATCGTCAAGGGCATCAGAGTCGTCAGCGACTTCGACTACGAGCTCCAGATGGCGCAGCTCAACTACCGGATGTCCGGAGTCGAGACGCTGTTCATGCCCACGAATCCCGAGTATTCGTTCCTGTCGTCGTCCCGGGTGAAGGAGATCGCCCGGTATGGTGGTGACGTCTCGGGTCTCGTGCCCGACCTCGTCCACAAGCTGCTCATCGAGCGGCTTAGAGGCTAGTCGCAAGCTGCTATCCTTACTTTTCGGCCTTGTACGACGGCGATGCTTTTCGCCATGCCTAGCGAGAGCAGGATGACTCAGCACCTGGACCCCCGCTCCCCGTGGGTGATCTCCACACACGACCTGGGGAAGCGGCCGGGCACGATGCGGCAGTTGACCCTCGCTCTCCCGGCACCGGCGGATCTCGGCGTCGACATGATCGGTGTCCCCAAAGACGCCGAAGTCGAGCTGGATCTCCGGCTCGAGGCAGTGATGGAAGGCGTGCTCGTGTCAGGCACGGCGCAGGCCCCGCTCGCCGGGGAGTGCGCGCGGTGTCTCGATCCGGTCTCCTCGGAGATCCGGGTCGATCTGCAGGAGTTGTTCTTCTATTCCGACGAGGACGCCTCGGAGGAGGATTCGCTGCTCGACGGCGAGCTGCTCGACCTCGAGCCGACGTTTCGCGACGCGGTGGTGCTCGCACTGCCGTTGAGCCCTGTGTGCAGGGAAGACTGCGCCGGGCTCTGCGCGGAGTGCGGAATCAAGCTGGCCGAGGCCGGCGAGGATCACCGGCACGAGAAGATCGACGCTCGCTGGGCGTCGTTGCAAGGTTTGTTCACCGACAAAGATAACGATCAGGAGAAGTGACGTGGCCGTCCCGAAGCGAAAGATGTCGCGGAGCAACACCCGCGCCCGTCGCTCCCAGTGGAAGACGACTGCTGTCGCCCTGGTGAGCTGCCCGCAGTGCCGGTCGCCCAAGCAGCCGCACATTGCGTGCCCCACCTGCGGCACCTACAACCGTCGTCAGGTCGTCGAGCCGTCCGCCTGATCGCCGGCAGTTGACGTGATGCCGACCGGGTGCCATTGTGCCTCGGTCGGCGTTAACGTCTCAGATGCGTGCGGCGGCGGTTCGCCCGCGGCCGTGGTGGACGCCGGGGCTAACGCGTTTACCCCGACGCCCACCACGTTTTCGGGCATCTTCCGCAGTCGGCGCGCCATGTGAAGATGTCCGAGGAGGAAGCACGTGGGCGCAGGTCCTAAGCCGGTGGCCGTCGAGGTCGCCCGAGACGAGCTGGAGCGAGTTCTTTCCGTCTCCCTTGAGACGACGATTCTCGAGCGGGCGCTGACGCACCGCTCCTACGCGTACGAGAACGGTGGCCTGCCTACCAACGAGCGCCTGGAGTTCCTGGGCGA
Source organism: Nonomuraea fastidiosa (assembly GCF_042751225.1). Classification (NCBI taxonomy): domain Bacteria; kingdom Bacillati; phylum Actinomycetota; class Actinomycetes; order Streptosporangiales; family Streptosporangiaceae; genus Nonomuraea; species Nonomuraea fastidiosa. The sequence goes on along the minus strand of NZ_CP170570.1, from coordinate 1,582,438 downwards.
CTCGGTGCTGGGCCTGGTCGTCACCGACACGCTTTACCGCAACCACCCCGATCTGCCCGAGGGCCAGCTGGCCAAGCTGCGGGCCGCGGTGGTCAACATGCGAGCGCTGGCCGACGTCGCCAGGGGCCTCGGCCTCGGCCGCTTCCTGCGGCTCGGCAGGGGCGAAGAGGGCACCGGCGGGCGCGACAAGTCGTCCATCCTGGCCGACACCCTTGAGGCGCTGATCGGCGCCATCTACGTCGACAAGGGCCTCGACGAGGCCTTCCGCGTCGTCCACCTGCTGTTCGACCCGCTGATCGTGCGCTCTGCCTCGCTCGGCGCGGGGCTCGACTGGAAGACCTCCCTGCAGGAGCTGACCGCCTCCGAGGCGCTCGGGGTTCCCGAGTACCACGTCGAGGAGAGCGGGCCCGACCACGCCAAGTCCTTCACCGCGATGGTGCGGGTCGGCGGCGAGTCCTACGGCTCGGGCACCGGCCGCAGCAAGAAGGAGGCCGAGCAGCAGGCGGCCGAGGCGGCCTGGACCCGCATCCGCGCCCGCCGCGAACAGCGCGAAAGCCAGCCGACCGCCTGACGGCGACCCGCCGGCGGCCCCGGCTTGCGTGACCTTCTGCCGGCTGGTGACGCTTGGCGGGCGGCGCGCGGTGCGTCGATGCCGGGCAGGCCACGTGAGGTCCTTGTGGCGGCGGGCAGCGTGCGGGCCGCCGGAAGGCGAGTGGCGGAAGCGCCCGTCGGGCCTCGCCGATCGGTAGGCGGTCGGGCGCCGAAGATCCAGCCTGCGGGTGCGTGGCGGCTGCGGCGCTAGCACAGGGATCGCCCGCCCCTGGTGAATGTGCGGTACTTCGCGCCTCGTGAGTCTGGTGCGGAGGGTGGTGCGGTACCGCTGGCACAACCCCGGCCGTGCGCTGGGCACTCGAGTGCCGCTCGTTCGGCAGGAGCGGCGGTGCAGAAACGGGCTGTGAGGGCGTTTCGGGCGTGACGCCTGTGGCGTGGGCGGGGTTTCGGTCAGGGGAGGGGCTACCGGCGGAGGAGGGGTCTGCTCGAAGATGGTGGGCCTGATGCGCGTGATCGTGAGCAGGGCGCCGGGAAGGGCCGGGGCGGCGTCCGATGTTGTCCGGAGGGTGAGACTTACGTTCCCTCCGCTGTCGAAGGGCGGGGTCCGAGGTGCCTGAGCTGCCGGAGGTCGAGGTCGTCAGGCGGGGCCTCGCGCAATGGGTGATCGGGCGCGAGATCGCCGCCGCCGAGGTGCTGCACCCGCGTGCGATCAGGCGCCACGTGCCGGGCGCCGACGAGTTCGCCGCCCGCCTCAAGGGCCGCACGCTGCTGTCGGCCGAGCGGCGCGGCAAGTACCTGTGGCTGCCGCTGTCGGGTGCGGAGGAGGCGCTGCTCGCCCACCTGGGGATGAGCGGCCAGCTCCTCGTCGCCGATCCCGGCAAGCCGCCGGAGAAGCACCTGCGGGTGCGCCTGCGCTTCGAGGACGGCGGCCCCGACCTGCGCTTCGTCGACCAGAGAACGTTCGGCCACGTCATGCTGACGCCGCTGGTGTCGGGCGTGCCCGCGCCGATCGCGCACATCGCGCCCGACCCGTTCGAGCCGGCGTTCGACGAGGCGGAGTTCGCGCGCAGGCTGCGGGCAAGGCGTACGGAGATCAAGCGGGCCCTGCTCGACCAGTCGCTGATCAGCGGCGTCGGCAACATCTACGCCGACGAGGCCCTGTGGATGGCGAAGCTGCACTGGGCGCGTCCGACGCAGACGCTCACCCGGCCCAAGATCGCCGAGCTGGTGTCGGCGGTGCGCACCGTGATGAGCGCGGCGCTGGAGCAGGGCGGCACCTCGTTCGACAGCCTGTACGTCAACGTCAACGGCGAGAGCGGCTACTTCGAGCGCTCGCTTGAGGTGTACGGCCGCCGCGACCAGCCCTGCTCCCGCTGCGGCACGCCCATCAGGCGCGACCCCTTCATGAACCGGTCGTCCTACTCCTGCCCCAGATGCCAGCGACGACCGCGCTGACCGCGGTGAGCGCGGCGCCCGTCCACATCACGGCGGGCACGGACACCGCGTCCGTGATCCGGCCGCCGGCGAGGGCGCCGAGCGCGATCGAGAGGTTGAACGCGCTGACGTAGAGCGCCGTGCCGCGCTCGCCGCCGCCTTCGCGCATGAGCCAGAGCTGCAGCGCGACGCCGACGCCGCCGTAGCCGACGCCCCAGACGAGCAGCGCGGCCAGGGGCGGCATGCCGGTCAGCGCGAGCGCCAGCATGGCGGCGGTCATCAGGACGACCAGCACGATGAACGTGGACCTGGGGTTCCTGCCCGCGCGGGCTCCGGAGGCGAAGTTGCCGATCACGCCGGCGACGCCGTACAGCAGGAGCGCGGTGCCGATGAAAGCGGGACCGGCCTGGGAGACCTGCTCCAGGAACGGGCGTACGTAGGTGTAGGCCGCGAAGTGCCCCGAGACGGTCAGGGCCGTGAGCACCAGAACGAGCACCAGCGGCCCTGTAAGCCACGCCAAGCGCTTCTCCCGAGCGGCAGACCCAGAATCATCGGCCTCGGGACGCAACGGCGGCAGCGTCGCCGCCAGCAGCGCGAGCAACGCGATCGACAGCGCACCGGCGGCGGCGAACGCGCTGCGCCAGCCCGCGAACGACGACACGAACGTCGCCGCGGGCACGCCCAGCACGGACGCCACGGACACCCCGCCCAAGATGATCGAGGTGGCCCTCCCCACGGAGCGCTCCGGCACCAGGCGGGCGCCCAGGGCGGCGGCGAACGCCCAGAAACCGCCGATGCTCACGCCCGTCAGCACCCTCGCGGCCAGCATCACCGTGTTGTCGGGCGCGGCGGCGGCCACCACGTTCGCCACGCCGAGCAGCGCCATCAACCCCATCAAGATCAGCCGCCGGTCCAGGCCGCGCGCGGTGAACGCGAGCACCGGCGCGGCGACGGCAGCCACCAGCCCGGGAGCCGTCATCGACAGGCCGGCCGTGCCCGGCGACACGCCGAGGTCGTCGGCGATCGAGGTCAGCAGCCCGACGGGCAGCATCTCACTGGTGACCACGGTGAACGTGCCCACCGCGACCGTGGTCACGGCGAGCCAGCGCGCCCGTGCGGCGCTTGAGACTTCGGTCATCGTCATGCCGCTCAGCCTCGTGCGGCGGGCGGGCGGGAACAATGACGAGACCCGAAGGCTTGGTTTAGTCAGGCTAAGCGTTCGCCCGGGGAGGGGCGCATGGAGTTCAGGGAGCTGGAGTGCTTCGTCGTCCTCAGCGAGGAGCTGCACTTCGCGCGTACGGCCGAGCGTCTGTACCTGTCGCCAGGCCGGGTGAGCCAGCTCGTACGTTCGTTGGAGTCGAGGATCGGCGGGCGGCTGTTCGAGCGCACCAGCAGGCGGGTACGCCTGACGCCGCTCGGCGAGCGGTTCCTGGCCGACCTGCGGCCCTCCTTCGACGGCCTGGCGCAGGCGGTGAGCAGGGCCAGGGCGGCGGCCAGAGGGGTGACGGGGGAGCTGAGGGTGGGCTTCCTGGCCACGCCGACCGAGCTGGTGGCGGGCAGCGTACGCGCCTACGAGCGGCGCAACCCCGGCAGCGTGGTCAAGCTGGTCGAGATCCCGCTGTCCGACCCCTTCGGCAAGCTGCGGGCCGGCGAGGTGGACATCACGTTCACGCTGCTGCCCGTGGACGAGCCCGACCTGGCTACGGGAGAGGCGCTCAACCGCGTCTCCTACCGGCTCGGCCTGTCCGTACGCCACCCGATGGCCAAGCGGGCGGTCATCGAGGCGGAGGAACTGGCCTCGATCCCGCTCATCGGGCTGGACGGCCCGGCGCCGCGCGGCTGGCAGGAGCGCATCGCGCCGTCGGCGACCCCTTCCGGGAGGAAGATCCCGCTGGCGGGTAAGGTGGCGACCACGCAGGAGGGCCTGACCCAGGTGGCGCTCAACCGCGGCGGCATGCTCTTCTGCACGCCCACGGCGGCTCAGTATCCCCGGGCCGACGTCGTGTTCGTACCGGTCACCGGGTTGCGCGCCTCGATACTCGGCCTGGCCTGGACGAAGGCGGGCGAGACGGCCGCCGTCAGGGCGTTCAACGAGGCGGCGGTCGCCCATGCGAACGCGGCGCCCGTCCTGGTGGCCTGATCACTCAGCGTGACTGCGGCATGGAGGAGTGCGGATGTCTGACGGCGGTTCGGACGCCCGGTTGACCGCCTGGGTGCGGGGCCGGGTGCAAGGCGTGGGCTTTCGCTGGTGGACCCGGTCGCGAGCGCTGGAGCTCGGACTCACCGGGTGGGCACGCAACATGGAGGACGGCCGCGTCGAGGTGGTCGCCGAGGGTCCGCGCGAGGCGTGCGTCAAGCTGCTGGAGCAGCTCAGAGGTTGCGACACGCCGGGCAGAGTGGATGGAGTAGTAGAACGCTGGAGCGAACCCCGAGGTAGTTTGGGGGGGTTTGTGGAAAGGTAGCTCGTTTCGCTAAACCGCCCAAATAGGGTATAGTTGTATGTCGGGAGTGCCCATCAGTAGGGCTCAGCGGTTCGATCGACTTGACCGCCCACACTGCCGGTGCGACTCTTGTTAGGTACCACGCGCACCCCTCCCGCGGAATAGAAGTGCGCGAACCAGTCTGGTCACTCAGCGTGGAGGACCCTTTACCATGGCGAAGGCTCTACTCGGCCACGTCGGCGGTCCTGACCCTCGAATGGTCTCGGAAATGCGCCGCCTGCAGCAGCGCATACGAGACCTGGAGGCAGAACTCATCCGACTCCAGGCCACCAATGACGCTCTTGCGGCGCAGACCCGCGACGAGGCACTAAGCCGCATGCAGGAGCGCGAGCCGGCACTCACCTGAGAGTGATCGGAGCGCAAGACCCAGGGACGTCTCGATGAGGCGTCCCTTGTTACGTGCCTCATACCTCACCCCACACCTCACCCCGGAGACCAGGTCCCGGCCATGATGCCCACTCGCGGCCCTTCGGACCAGTAGGCTTTTCCGAGTCCGTTCCGGGGAGAGGGGGGTCGCGCTCGTGTATCTGAAGACCCTCACCCTGCGCGGCTTCAAGTCCTTCGCCTCGGCGACCGTCCTCCGCTTCGAGCCGGGCATCACCTGCGTGGTCGGCCCCAACGGCTCCGGGAAGTCCAATGTCGTCGACGCCCTGGCCTGGGTCATGGGCGAGCACAGCGCCAAGTCGTTGCGCGGCGGCAAGATGGAGGACGTCATCTTCGCCGGCACGGCCAACCGGCCGCCGCTCGGCCGCGCAGAGGTCACGCTGACCATCGACAACAGCGATGGCGCGCTGCCCATCGACTACACCGAGGTCACGATCAGCCGGCTGATGTTCCGGTCGGGGCAGAGCGAATACGCGATCAACGGCGACACCTGCCGCCTGCTCGACATCCAGGAGCTGCTGTCCGACTCCGGCATCGGCCGTGAGATGCACGTCATCGTCGGCCAGGGCCAGCTCGACACCGTGCTGCACGCGGGCCCCGAGGAGCGCCGCGCCTTCATCGAAGAGGCCGCGGGCGTGCTCAAGCATCGCAAGCGCAAGGAGAAGGCGCTGCGCAAGCTCGACGCGATGCAGGCCAACCTGACCCGCGTCCAAGACCTCACCACCGAGCTGCGCCGCCAGCTCAAGCCGCTGGGCCGGCAGGCCGAGATCGCCCGTAAGGCCGCCGTCATCCAGGCCGACCTGCGCGACGCCAGGCTCAGGCTGCTCGCCGACGACGTGTGCACGCTGCGGGCCAAGCTGGAGCGCGAGGCCGCCGACGAGGCCGCGATCATGGCCAGGCGGCAGCAGGTCGAGGCCGAGCTGGCCGAGGCACAGCAGCGCGAGGCGGCACTCGAGGCGGCCGAGGCCGAGACGCAGCCGCGCCTGGCCGCCGCGCAGGAGACGTACTTCAGGCTGTCCTCGCTGCGCGAGCGCATCACCGGCCTCGAACAGCTCGCCATGGAGCGCCACCGCCACGCGCTCGACGCCGCCTCCATCGAGCGGCGCGGCCGCGACCCGGAAGACCTTGAGCGCGAGGCCGCCGAGGTGCGCGAGCGCGAGCAGCTGCTCAGGGCCGAGCTGGAGCAGGCGCAGGAGCTGCTGGAAGAGGCCGTGCAGGCGCGGACGGCGGCAGAGGCCGAGCTGGCCGCCGAAGAGCAGCGGCTCGCGCTGGCCGCCAGGGCCGCCGCCGACCGCCGCGAGGGGCTGGCCAAGCTGCGCGGCCAGGTCGACTCCGTACGCAGCCGCGCCAGGGCCGCTGAAGAAGAGATCGGCCGGCTCACCCAGGCGGTCGCCGACGCCACCGAGCGCGAGCGCCGGGCAAGGGAGGAGCTGGAGGCGCAGCGGCAGGAGGTGCCGGCCGCCGACCCCGCGCTGGCCGAGGAGCTGGCCGCGGCGCAGGCCGCCGTCGAGGAGGCCAGGGCGGTGGCCGACGAGGCGCGCGCGGCGGTCGAGGAGGCCAAGGCCGGTCTCGAAGCGCCCCGCGCCGCGCTCAAGGCGGCCAAGGCGGGCGTGAGCAGCGCCCGCGCCGCCGACCAGGAGGCGCAGCGCAAGGTGGCCGCGCTGGCCGCCCGCCGCGACGCACTGGAGCTGAGCCTGGCCAAGGGCGACGGCGGCGCCGCGCTGCTGGACGCCGATCTGGGCGGGGTGCTGGGGCCGCTGGCCGCCTCCATGCAGGTGACGCCGGGGGCCGAGCAGGCCGTGGCCGCCGTGCTCGGCCCGGTCGCCGAGGCCATCACGGTCAAGACGCTCGACACCGCCGTTGAGGCCCTTGAGCTGCTGCGTACGCAGGGCACCGGCCAGGCGACGCTGCTCGTGGCGCTCGCCAACGGCGCGAACGGCGGTGCGCGCGGCGAGGCGCCGGGCGGCGGCCGGTGGGTGGCCGACCTGGTGACGGTGCCGGAGCACCTGCGGCCCGCGCTCGACCACGTGCTTTCCGGCGTGGTGCTCACCGAAGACCTCGACGCCGCCCGCGCCCTGGTCGAACGCCACCCCGAGCTGCGCGCGGTCACCAGGGCGGGCGACGTCGTCGGCGCCCACGTGGCCACCGGCGGATCCACCGGCGGCACCTCCGTGCTTCAGGTGCGGGCCGCGCTCGACGAGGCGCTCGCCGACCTCGAAGCGGCCGAGACCAGGGCCGAGGAGAGCGCCGTGGCGCTGGACGAGGCGGTCGCCGCCGAGCAGGCCGCCCAGGCCGCGCTTGAGGCCGCCGAGGCCCGCGTCAGCGAGGCGCAGACCGCGCTCACCACCGCCCAGGCAGGGGTGAGCGCCGCACAGGGCACGCTCGACCAGATCAGGGGCCGCCAGCGCGAGGCCGACCAGGCGAGCGCCGCGGCGGCCAGGCGGCTCGCGCAGATCGAGGCCGCCGCCGACGCCGCGCGCCAGGAGGCCGAACGCCTGACCGCGAGCGTGGCCAGGGCGGAGGCGGCCCGCGCCGAGCGCCTGGAGGAGCTTGCCGAGCTGGAGGTCCGGCTCGCCGAGGCCGAATACGCCCAGGAGCTGGAGTCCGAGCCCACCACCGACCTGCGCGACGAGCTGGCGAGCGCCTGCGAGGCGGCCAGGCAGCGCGAGATGGACACCCGCCTTCAGGTGCGCACCGCGGAGGAGCGCGTCAAGGGCATCGAGGGCCGCGCCGACGGCCTGCTCAGGGCCGCGAGAAGGGAGCGCGAGGAACGCGCCCAGGCGGCCGCTCAGCGGGCCAGGCGCAGGCGTCAGGCGGCGCTCGCCGACGCCGTCGCCAAGGGCGCGAGGAGGGTGCTGACGGCGCTGAACGACTCGGTCGCGCTGGCCGAGCGCGAGCGCGACGAGGCCGAGCTGGCCAGGGTGGCGGTCGACGCCGAGCTGAAGCAGGTCCGCGTACGCGTGCGCGAGCTGGGCCAGGAGCTCGACAAGCTGACCAACCGCGTCCACGGCAACGAGATGGCGCGCACCGAGCAGCGGCTGCGGCTCGAACAGATGGAGCAGCGGGCGCTCGACGAGTTCGGCGTCGAGGCCGAGGCGCTCATCGCCGAGTACGGCCCCGACGTGCCGGTGCCCGGCGAACCGCCGGTCCCCTACGTACGCGAGGAGCAGGAGAAGCGGGCCAAGGCCGCCGAGCGGCAGATGAACCAGCTCGGCAAGGTCAACCCGCTCGCGCTGGAGGAGTTCGCGGCCCTGGAGGAGCGCCACGCGTTCCTCAACTCCCAGCTCGAAGACCTCAAGAAGACCCGGCGCGACCTGCTGACCGTGGTCAAGGAGGTCGACGACCGGGTGGAGCAGATGTTCGCCTCCGCCTACGAGGACGTCGCCCGCGAGTTCGAGCAGATCTTCACCCGGGTCTTCCCCGGCGGCGAGGGCCGGCTGGTGCTGACCGACCCCAGCGACATGCTGACCACCGGCGTCGAGGTCGAGGCCAGGCCGCCGGGCAAAAAGGTCAAGCGGCTGTCGCTGCTGTCGGGCGGCGAGCGCTCGCTGACGGCGGTGGCGTTCCTGATCTCCATCTTCAAGGCGCGGCCGTCGCCGTTCTACGTGATGGACGAGGTCGAGGCGGCGCTCGACGACACCAACACGCAGCGCCTGCTCACGCTGTTCGAGGAGCTGCGACAAAGCTCACAGCTCATCGTCATCACCCACAACAAGCGCACGATGGAGATCGCCGACGCGCTCTACGGCGTGTCCATGCGGGGCGACGGCGTGACGCAGGTGGTCAGCCAGCGGCTCAGGGAGCGCGAGTCGGCCTGAGGTTCAGCGCGTGAGTCGGTCTGAGGCTCAGGGGGTGTGAGTCGGCTTGAGCCGGTGGCCGGGCGGCGGTTCCGGAGGGCGTGAGCCGGTCTGAGCCGGTGGCCGGGCGGCGATTCGACGGGCGCCGGTCCGCCTGATCGGTGTGGCCTTGTGCGTGACCATGCCGTTCGATCTGGAAAACTGACATCTTGTGGATTACCTCGGCGTCATCGTGATCGTGGCCGTCGTCGCCATCTTGGCGGTCGGCGGTCTTTTCCTGCTGTTCAGGCCGGGCCGCAAGGCTGCGCCGCCGGTCAAGCCGCCGGAGGCCCCCGTGCTGCCGGAGGAGGGCGAGAAGAAGCCCGCCGGCGCGGGTGAGGAGGCCGAGGGCGCGACCACCACGCTGCCGCCTCCGGCCAAGCCCGCCGAGCCGGTCGTCAAGGCGCCCGAGGTCGAGGTGCCGCCGCCGTCTGCGGGCCGCATGGTGCGGCTGCGCTCGCGGCTCGCCCGTTCGCAGAACGCGCTGGGCCGCGGGCTGCTCGAGCTGCTGTCGCGCGACCACCTCGACGACGAGGTCTGGGACGAGATCGAGGAGCGCCTGATCACCGCCGATGTGGGGGTGGCTCCGACCCGCGCCATAGTGGAGGAGCTGCGCACCCGGGTGAAGGTGCTGGGCAGCCGCAGCCATGAGGAGGTGCGCGGCCTGCTGCGCGAGCAGCTGCTCGCCCAGGTCGGCCCCGACCTCGACCGCACGCTCCACGTGCAGAAGCACGGCGAGCGGCCGGCCGTCGTGCTGGTCGTGGGCGTCAACGGCACCGGCAAGACCACCACCACGGGCAAGCTCGCCCGTTCGCTCATCGGTGACGGGAAGAAGGTCGTGCTGGGCGCGGCCGACACGTTCCGCGCCGCCGCCGCCGACCAGCTCCAGACGTGGGGCGAGCGGGTCGGCGCCGACACCGTGCGCGGCCCCGAGGGCGGCGACCCGGCGTCCGTGGCGTTCGACGCGGTGGCCAGGGGCATCGAGGACAAGGCCGACGTGGTCATCGTCGACACCGCGGGCCGGCTGCACACCAAGACCGGCCTCATGGACGAGCTGGGCAAGGTCAAGCGGGTCATCGAGAAGAAGGCCACGGTCGACGAGGTGCTGCTCGTCCTCGACGCCACCACCGGCCAGAACGGCATGCGCCAGGCCCAGGTCTTCGCCGAAGTGGTGAACATCACCGGCATCGCGCTGACCAAGCTCGACGGCACCGCCAAGGGCGGCATCGTCATCTCGGTGCAGCGGGAGCTGGGCGTTCCGGTGAAGCTGGTGGGGCTGGGCGAGGGGCCCGACGACCTCGCGCCGTTCGACCCCGAGGTCTTCGTGGACGCCATTTTGGGCGAATGATTTACGGTTACGCCGTAAATATTCGTGAAGGAGCCCTTACCAGATAAGCCTTGATCGACCTCTTTTTCATGTGTTGACATATATCGTCATCAAAGATCGTTGGATCGCTTTGGTACGTGAAAGGCCGCTCATGAAGAAGATCGTCGTCCACCGGCCAGGAACTGTGAAGCCGACCGCTGCGGCGGCTCCGAGGCACAGCGCCTGAGCTGCGGGGCCGGCGTCTCGGTGGGGGCGCCGGCCAGGGCAGAACGATCCACGTGGAGACGATCCTCATTGACGCGGACCGCCGGATCGGCGGGCCGTATACGCTGGCCGCGGCATTGCTGGCGCGGCTCGTTCCCGGTGCGCTGAAAACCGCGCCGGACCTGGTCGCCGCACACGACATCGAGATCAGGGCGGCGGCGCCCGCGCTGCGCGCCGCGGTGCCCGCGCGCAGGCGCTCGCTGGCCGACGACCTGCCCAGAGCGCAGCGGGTGCTCGTGCCGGGTGCACGGCGCAGCCTGCGCATCGCCAACGGGCTGGCCGAGTTCGTGCGCGACTACCTGACCGCCGCCGGGCCGCTCACCCTGCGGGTGACGAACCTCGGCGAGGCCGACTACACCGACAGCGAGCTGGTGAAGGTGCTGCGCCGCCGGCTCGACCCCGAGCTGCTGCGCATCGAGGAGGGCCCGTCGGCGCCGGGCAGCGGGCCGCTGCGGGCCGACTTCGGCCGTTACCGCGACGAGGGCTTCCACCACGCCATGGCGGAGTCGGGGCTGGAGGTGCTGCGCGGGCTGGCGTACGACGACGACCCCGAACGCTGGCAGCTCCTCGTGCAGCGGGTCGCCGCCGCGCTGGAGGCGATCGAGCGCGAGGACGAGGCCCACGACCTGTACGACAGGGCCAGGCGGCTGAGCACCGACCCCAAGCACCGCGCCACGATCGCGTACGCCACCGCCATGATCCTCGTACGCCACCACGACCCGGCGCAGCGCGACCCGGAGCAGGCGCTGTCGTGGATCAACGAGGCCGTCACCATCACCTCGCTGCTGCCCGACCCCCGTGAGCGCGCCTTCCACCTGGGCTTCGACCTCAACGGCAAGGCCCTGGTCGAGCTGCGCAGAGGCCGCAGGGAAGCGGCCATGGAGCTGGTCGAGCAGGCGATCGAGCTGGCCGAGACGCACCTCCAGGACGAGCACCCGATCCACCGGCTCATCCTGTACGCCAACAGGGGACAGCTGCTGGCGCTCGGCGGGCGGCGCGAAGAGGCGCTGGCCGACTACGACAGGGCCATCGCGGCCGACCCCGGCTACCCCGACTACTACCTCGACCGGGGCAACCTGCTGCACGCCATGGGCCGCTCGGACGAGGCCCTGGCCGACTACGAGGCGGTGATGCGGCTCAGCCCGCCGTTCCCCGAGGCGTACTACAACCGCTCGGAGGTCCGCTACGCGGCCGGCGACCTGGCGGGAGCGCGCGCCGACCTGGACCACACGCTGGAGCTGGACCCGGACTTCGCCCCCGCCTATGTCAACCGCTGCGGCCTGCACGTCGCCGCGGGCGACTACGTGCGGGCGCGGCAGGACGTGGAGCGCGGGCTCGCGCTGGCCCCTGAGGATCCTTACCTGCTGTGCGTGCTCGGGCAGGTCGAGCTGGCCGAGCAGCGCTACCCGGAGTCGCGGCTGGCCTTCGACCGGGCGCTGGAGATCGACCCCGAGCTGGTCGCGGCCTGGGCGGGACGGGCGGAGCTCGCGTTCGAACGCGGCGACAACGAGCTGGCGGTGTCGGATCTCACCCGGGCGCTGAAGCTGGGAGAGACGGCCGAACTGCTCTACAACAGGTCGCTGGCGTACCGGGCGGCGGGGCTGGCCGAGCAGGCGCGCCAGGACCTGCTGCGGGCCGCGGAGCTGGACCCGGACGACGCGGACGTGCGCGCGGCGCTGTCGGAGCTCGGCGACGCCTGACGCGCCGCCGGGGGGCGCCCAAGGGTTCCTGTGACGGCGGGCCGAGCGGTCCGGCGGTGTCAGGACGCGTGGGAGAGCGGGCGGATCGGGACGACCAGCGGGGTGCCGGCCACCGGGTCGGGGATGACCTTGGCGTCCAGCTCGAAAACCTCGCGCAGCAGCTCCTCGGTCAGCACCTCGTGCGGGGTGCCGGAGGCGATCACCCGGCCGGCGCGCATGGCGACCAGGCGGTCGGCGTAGCGGGCGGCCAGGTTGAGGTCGTGCAGGACCATGACGACCGTACGGCCGCCCTCCTCGTGCAGGTGCCTGACCAGTTCGAGCACCTCCACCTGATGGGCCAGGTCGAGGAACGTGGTCGGCTCGTCGAGCAGCAGCAGGTCGGTGCCCTGGGCGAGCGCCATGGAGATCCACGCCCGCTGCCGCTGCCCGCCGGACAGCTCGTCCAGCGGCCGCTCGGCCAGGTCGGCGAGGCCCGTCATGTCCAGGGCCGCCGCGACCGCGCCCTCGTCGTCGGACGACCACTGCCGGTACCACGTCTGGTGCGGGTGGCGTCCCCTGGCCACCAGGTCGGCGACCGTCAGCCCCTCGGGGGCGGTGGGCGACTGGGGGAGCACGCCGAGGACCTTGGCCACCTCGCGGGTGGGGATCTTGTCGATGCGCTTGCCGTCGAGCAGCACCTCGCCGCCCTGCGGCTTGAGCAGCCGGCCGAGCGCGCGCAGCAGCGTGGACTTGCCGCAGCCGTTGGGGCCGATGATGGTGGTCACCGTGCCCGCCTCGATGCCGAGGTCGAGCCCGTCCACGATGAGGCGGTCGCCATACCCGAGCTTGACGTCGGCGGCCTGCAGTCTCACTTTCGCGACCTCCAGATCAGGTGGATCAGGTACGGTGCGCCCAGCACGGCGGTGACGATGCCGACGGGCAACTCGATGGGGGAGAACAGCGACCTCGCGATCAGGTCGGCGGCCGTGGTGAGCACGGCGCCGACGACCGCCGAGCACAGCAGCGGCGGCTGCCCCGAGCGGACCAGCCGCAGCGCGATCTGCGGCGAGGCCAGCGCCACGAACGCGATCGGCCCGGCCGAGGCGGTGGCCACGGCGGCGAGCAGCACGGCGGCCAGGATCATCAGCGCCCTGGCCAGGTTCGTACGCACCCCGAGCGCGGTGATGGTGTCGTCGCCGAAGCGCAGCGCGTCGAGCGAACGGGTGCCGAGCAGGGTGAGCGGCACCAGCACGGCCAGCGCCACCCCGGTCGGCACGACGTGCTCCCAGCCGCGGCCGTTGAGCGAGCCGCTGATCCACACCATGGCGCGGCCGGTGTCGTTGACGTCGCCGACGGTCAGCAGCCAGAACTTGACGTTGGTGAACACCGCGGCCACGCCGATGCCGACCAGCACCAGGCGGTAGCCGTCGAGGCCGCGCCGCCAGGCCAGGCCGTACACGATGGCCGCGCCGATCAGGCCGCCGAGCAGGGCCAGCGCGGGGATGCCGAGGGTGGCGAGCAGGCCGCTGACGCCGCCGTACACGCTGCCGCTCGCCACCACGCCGGCCACGACCGTGACCGACGCGCCGGTGGTGACGCCGAGGATCTCGGGGCTGGCGAGCGGGTTGCGGGCGATGGACTGGATGATGGCGCCGGACAGCGCGAGCGCGGCGCCGACCAGGGCGCCGGTGAGCGCGCGCGGCAGGCGCAGCTCCATGATGACGAAGTGGGCGGGGCTGCCCGCGTCGAACGTGCCGGAGATCACCTCGGGCAGCGTCATCTCGATGTCGCCGATGCGCATGTTCAGCGCCATGAGCAGGGCGAGCAGCACGGCGCCCGTGACGGTGACGGCGACGCCGCGCATCCGCAGCCGCCAGGACAGGCCGCCGAGTCGCAGGGGGAGTGTGGTCATCACAGGCGTACGGGCTTTCTGCGGCGTACCAGGGCGACGAAGAAGGGCGCGCCGAGCAGCGCGAGCACCACGCCCACCTCCAGCTCGCCGGGCGGGGCGACGACCCGGCCGACCACGTCGGCGACCAGCAGCAGGGCCGCGCCGATGAGCCCCGAGTACGGCAGCAGCCAGCGGTGGTCGGTGCCGGACAGCGGCCTGGCCAGGTGGGGCACGATGAGGCCGACGAACGCGAGCGAGCCGCAGGCGGCCACGGCGGCGCCGGACAGCAGGGTGACGGCGGCGACGCCGATGGCGCGGGTCCTCGCGACGTTCTGGCCGAGGCTCCTCGCCACGTCCTCGCCGAGTGAGAGCGCGTTGAGCCCGGGGGCGTTGACCATCGCGAGCACCAGGCCGGCCGCGATGAACGGCAGCACCTGCCAGGCCACGTCGGCGCCCCTGGCGGCGATGGAGCCGGCCTGCCAGAAGCGGAAGACGTCCATCGCCTGCTCGTCGAGCAGCACGATGGCGGAGGTCAGCGCGTACAGCAGGGCGCTCACGGCGGTGCCCGCCAGGGCCAGCGTGACGGGGGTCGGGCCGCCCCTGCCGCCCACCATGCCGAGCGCGAAGACCGCGACGCTGGCCACGAGCGCGCCCGCCAGGCCGAACCAGATGTAGGCGAGCAGGCTGGACGTGCCGAGCAGGATGATCGACGACACCATGGCGAACGCGGCGCCCTGCGTGACGCCGAGCAGCCCGGGGTCGGCGAGCGGGTTGCGGGTGTGGCCCTGCATGAGGGCGCCCGCCACGCCGAGCGCGATGCCGGCCATGACGCCGAGCGCGGTCCTGGGCAGCCGCAGCGATCGGATGACGATGTCGTTCTCGGTGCCGGTCGGCGCGGTGATCGCGTGCCAGGCGTCGGCGAGCGGCACCGACTTGGAGCCGATCGTGATGCTCAGCAGGACGCCGATCGCCACGGCGGCGAGCAGCACGCCCAGCACGCCGAGCCGGCGCCGCTGAATGCCGTGGAGGCGCGGGGCGACGGCGGAAACGCTCACCCGAGTCCTCCTGACGTTTGCCCGATCCCGCTGAAGTATGCCAGGTTAGGCAGGGCTAACCTAATTTAGGCTTACCTTACTTCGGGGAAAGGGATCTGATGAGACCGTTGCGCGTGCTGGTCGGCGCTGTCCTGCTGGCGGCACTGGCCGCCTGCGGCTCGGCGGAGGGCGCAGGCGCCGGATCGGCGCGGGACGCCTCGAAGAGCGCGGCGCCGTTCAGGACCGTGCGGCACGCGATGGGCGAGACGGTCATCCCCGCGCGGCCGAAGCGGGTGGTGGCGCTCGACCAGAGCTTCGTGGACGCGGTGCTGACGCTGGAGACGCCGGTCGTCGGCTACACCACGTACCGGTCGATCGAGACGAAGCTGCCCGGCTACCTCGGCCCGGTCGTCGAGCGGTACGGCCAGGAGGCCACGTCGGTCGGCACTCTGGAGCAGCCCAGCCTTGAGAAGATCATGGCGCTCAAGCCCGACCTGATCGTCTCGGCCAAGGTCCGGCACGAGGCCCTGTACGACCGCCTGTCCAAGATCGCTCCCACCGTGTTCAGCGAGACCACCGGGGCCATCTGGAAGGACAACCTCCGGCTCATGGGCCAGGCGCTGGGCAAGGAGGACCTCGCCGAGGCGCGGATCAAGGCGTACGAGGAGCGCGCCGCCGCCATCGGGCGGGAGATCAAGGAGAAGGAGGGCGAGCTGCCCACCATCTCGATCGTGCGCTTCGCCGGCGAGCCCACCACCCGCCTGTACGTCGAGAACTCCTACTCCGGCGTGGTGCTGAAGGACGTCGGCTTCCCGCGCCCCGAGGGCCAGCCCACCGCGCAGGACGCGATCGCGGTGAACGTGAGCCAGGAGCGCATCGCCGACCTGGACGCCGACCACATCTTCGTCGCCACCTATCCGGACCCGGCCTCCGACGGGCCGAAGCAGAAGTTCGTCGGCAACCCGCTGTGGGCCAAGCTCAAGGGGAAGAAGCACGAGGTCAGCGACCTGACGTGGATGACCGCGGTGGGCATCCAGGGGGCGCACGCGATGCTGGACGACGTGGCCGAGATCTTCGGCGTCGATCCGGCCAAGACGTCCTAGCCGCCGCTGACGAACCGGCCGCCGCCCTCATCGAGAAGGCCCGGCCGGTTCCGAGTGCCCTAGCTGTTCATGAACCTGCGCAGCTCCTCCAGGTGCGGCTCGATGTCGAGGCCGTTGGCCGCCAGCCACGCGGGGTTGCCGTACGTCCCCCTGTACCGGTCGCCGCTGTCGCAGATCAGCGTCACGATGCTGCCCCGCTCCCCGGCCGCGCGCATCTCCTCGATGAGCTGCACGCACGCCGCCATGTTGGTGCCGGTGGAGCCGCCGACGTCGAGCCCGGTCACCTCGCGGGTCCAGTGCAGGGCGGCGATCGAGCGGGCGTCCGGCACGGCGATCATGCGGTCGATGACCGAGGGCAGGAACGAGGGCTCGACGCGCGGACGTCCGATGCCCTCGATGCGGGAGCCGGGGGCGGTGACCGTGAGGTCGCCGTCCACCCAGCTCGGATAGAAGGCCGAGCCCTCGGGGTCGACGACGGCGAGGCGGGTGTCGTGGCGGCGGTAGCGGATGTAGCGGCCGATGGTCGACGATGTGCCGCCGGTGCCCGCGCCTACCACGATCCAGGCGGGCTCGGGGTAGGGCTCCATGGACATCTGTGAATAGATCGATTCAGCGATGTTGTTGTTGCCGCGCCAGTCGGTGGCCCGCTCGGCGTAAGTGAACTGATCCATGAAGTGGCCGCCGGTCTCCGCGGCCAGACGGTGAGATTCGTCATAGATCGCACGCGGGTCGTCAACCAAATGACATTTTCCGCCGTAGAACTCTATGAGATGACACTTCTCCGGCGACGTGGAGGCGGGCATGACCGCGATGAAGGGAAGACCGAGCAACCGGGCGAAGTACGCCTCGCTGACGGCGGTGGATCCGCTCGACGCCTCCACGATCGTGGTGGTGGGGCCGATCCAGCCGTTGGCCAGGCCGTACAGGAATAGGGAGCGGGCCAGCCGGTGTTTCAAAGATCCGGTTGGATGCACCGATTCGTCTTTCAGATAAAGGTTTACGCCCCAGTGCGGGGGCAGCGGAAAGACGTGCAGGTGTGTGTCGCAACTACGGTTGGCGTCGGCCTCGACCTTGCGTATGGCCTCCGCCACCCAGCGGCGTGTCCCCGAGTCATGCCGGTCCACGAATCTCATGGCCATACGCTATCCCATGTGACTCTCGCCACTATTCCTATGATTTTGGGTGGGTAGTGTTATGATAATGAGACTTGTCCCGCCGTGGACGTGACGCACGCCGCGAGCAGATGGACGATGACCCCCCTTCTGATCGAAGCGGAACCTCTCTAACGCCCCCCTTACCAAGGGCTTGCGAGGATGGAACCGCCGTCAGGCGGCTTGTGCCGAAACGGGGGATAGCGCAAGGGGGAATGAATTGATCACCATGACCGATGAGCAGCGCCAGGACTGGTTCGAGCGGGACGTCGTGCCCGTGACGTCGCAGCTGTTCGCCTCCGCCATGCGCCTGACCCGTAACACCGCTGACGCGGAGGATCTGGTGCAGGAGACGGTGGCGAAGGCGTACACGTCGTACCACCAGTTCCGCGAGGGCACCAACCTCAAGGCGTGGCTGCACCGGATCCTCACCAACAACTTCATCAACGACTACCGCAAGAAGCAGCGTTCGCCCAAGCTGTCCGCCGCCGAGGACATCGAGGACTGGCAGCTGCACGCCGCCGAGTCGCACAGCTCCACCGGCCTGCGCTCGGCCGAGACCGAGGCGCTCGACCGCCTGCCGGACAACGTCGTCATGAACGCACTGCGCTCCCTTCCCGAGGACTTCCGCGTGGCCGTCTACCTCGCCGACGTCGAGGGCTTCGCGTACAAGGAGATCGCCGAGCGCATGGGCACGCCTATCGGCACCGTCATGTCGCGGCTGCACCGCGGCCGCCGCCAGCTCCGGGCCATGCTGGAGGAGTACGCCCGCGAGGAGGGCGCCGTGCGCCTGCCCGCGCAGCGGGCCGCCTGACTACCGCTCCACCCTCAGGTGGAGGCGGACCCGTAACACACCGTCCTCCGCGCGCAGGTCCACCAGATCGCACAGTTGTCTGCTGATCCAGAGCCCGTATCCCCGTGGGGATTCGGGCTCTGGTGGTATGTAGCCGGGTAACGGGTCGTCGAGCGCGCCTCCCGGGTCGGAGCTCTCGCAGATCAGCTCGCCGTCCCTGATCCACATCGCGACCGTGCCGTGGCCCGCGCCGTGCTCGACGCTGTTGGCGGCGATCTCCGAGACGCTGATCACCAGCGACGTGACGAGGTCGTGGTCCATGCCCGCCGCCCTGGCGTAGTCGCCGACGGTCCGGCGCAGCCGCTTCAGCTCGCGGCCGGTGAAGCCGAACCTCTCGGCGTCGGGCGCGGGCGGGGGCAGGGGTGCGTGGTCGCCGTCGAGCACCAGGTCGTGCGGGGGGACGAAGCGGGTGCTCGTCACCTCGCCGTCGGCCCCGAGCAGGGCCGGGTGGATGACCGGCCCGTACGCCACCACGGGCTCGGGGGCCCGGCGCACGTCGTACGGGCACATCACGATCGCGGCGGCGCGGTGCAGCGCCGCGTTGATCACCGAGTCGCAGCGGATCAGCTCCCTGATGTCGCGCTCGCTCATGCCCGTCCAGGACGGCTCGGCGATCACCAGCGTGCTGCGGCCGCGGGTGTAGTCGTGGCAGGCGGCGAGCATCCGGTACGGATGCGCGTACCAGGCGGCGGGCGAGCGGCTGTCGATGCGGGCGGCGTCGGGCCCGAGCGCCGCGGTCAGCAGGCCGAGCTTGGCCGCGCCGGTGACGACCAGCACCTGCCTGCCTTCGTCCAGCGCGGAACGCACGCGCGGCACGGTGAGGGTCACGAAGGACTCCTCGGAGTCGTACGGCACCGCGACGTGCCTCAACGATCCGTCAACGGAACGTGCCCGGGCAGGGCGCACAGGCGGAACGTAGCAAGGCTAGGAGTGCTGTGCAACGGCTATGAGCGCCACCGCGGCCAGCGCGCACACCACGCCGGCGATCTGGACGGCCCGCAGACGCTCGCCGAGCACCCGGTTGGCGAGCACCAGCGTGCTGGCGGGATAGAGCGAGACGAGCACGGCGACCAGGCTGAGCAGGCCGTCACGCTGGGCGAGCAGGTAGAGCACGTTGGCCGTCATGTCGAGCACGCCCGCCGCCACGATGACGGGCAGCGACCCCGCGCCCGGCCGCAGACCGCGCCCGGTCAGCAGGGCCAGCAGGGCGACGACGGACACCGACGACAGCCGGGCGCCGACCAGCGGCCACAGCCCGGAGTCGTCGGGCGCCATGGACAGCAGGATGAAGAACCCGCCGAACCCGGCCCCCGCCGCCAGCGAGACCAGCACCGAGCGCGGCGTGACCTGCCCGCCGCCCTTGCCCTCCTGGCTGACCAGCAGCACCGCGCCGAGCGCCAGCGCCACGCCCACCAGCGCCTGCACGCCGGGACGGTCGCCGGTGGCCAGGCCGAACACCACCGGCAGCGCGGCCGAGGTGACCGCCGTGGTGGGGGCCACCACCGACATCACGCCCGTGGCCAGCGCCCGGTAGAACAGCACCAGCCCGGCCGCGCCCGCGAGCCCGGCGGCCAGGCCCCAGGAGAGCGCGAGGGTGCCGTACGCGCCGGGCAGCAGCGGCAGCAGCACGAGGATCAGCGCCAGGCCCGCCGTCTGCGAGAGCACGACGACGGAGAGCACCCGCGAGCGCCGGGTGGCCAGGCCGCCGAAGAAGTCGGCGGTGCCGTAAACGATGGCGCAGGCGGTCGCCAGGATGACCGTCACCAGGGGGAGTCCTTCCTCGGATCAATGTATTGCACTATTAGTGCAATGCACAGAGTACATCCTGCTGCACTACCCATTCACTACACTGCACTGCATGGAGGACCCCGAGCTCATCACCCAGGCCATCGCCAACAACGTGCGCGCCCAGCGCGCGCACCGCGGGCTCACCCTCGACGCGCTGGCCGCCAGGTCGGGCGTGAGCCGGGGCATGCTCGTCCAGGTCGAGCAGGGGCGCACCAACCCCAGCGTGTCCACGCTCACCCGGATCGCCTCCGCGCTCGGCGTCACCGTCGCCCGCCTGGTCGAGGTCGGCGACGTGCCCATGGTGCGGGTCGTGCAAAAGGACGACGTCGTCACCTTCGACCAGGGCGAGGGCCGGGCGCGGCTGCTGGTCGGCGCCGACATGCCGATGATCCTGGAGCTGTGGGACTGGCGGCTGAGCCCCGGGCAGCACCACGACGGCGACGCGCACCCGCCGGGCACCCGCGAGATGCTCACCGTGCTGGAGGGCGAGCTGACGCTGATCGTGGCGGGCAAGAGCCACGTGGTCGGCACCGACGCCGCCGTGCTCTTCACCGCCGACCGGCCGCACCGCTACGCCAACCAGGGCGACGCCGAGCTCAGGTTCATCATGGCCGTGGCCGAGCCGCGCACCGCCGGCGACACCTGAACGAGACGCCTGCGCCGGACGCGTGATCTATAAGCGCGAAACCCCTCCGCGTGACCCGGCGGAGTTTCATGATTACTCCATGGCTTGGACGGCTCATGCCCGTGGCTGGGTACACCCCTGGTGTGCGGCGACCGCGTCCCGCGGCCGGCGCGCTCGACGTCGGCAGGGGGTGACGTGTGAGTGAGGCCCGCGCGGCGACCGAGAAGCTCCAGGCGGAGCTTCACGGTCTGGGCGTCACCAGCGCTTACGAGATAGGCGACGGTGCGACCATCTCGGTGTGGATCGGGCTGGTCGTACGTTATAGAGATGGTTTTTACCGGTGGCAGGAAGGACCGGTGAAACGTCGGCATCTGGGTACGGATCCGCTTGGATGTGCCATGCGCGTGGCGCGCCGCTTCCAGGAATTGCAGGCCGATATCCCACTCTGGTGGGACGACCTGGCCAGGGAACTGCGGGGGGTGCCGGTCCAGGACTATCCATAGGCCCCCGCATGCGGCGTTTCGGGGGGAAGCATGCGCGTATGGGCCTTGCCGCTGGCCCTGCTCGCGCTGGCGAGCTGCGTCACTTACTCGGTGGCGCGGCGTCAGCACCAGCACGTGGACGTCACACCCATGAGGCTCGGCGCCTTCGACCCGGTGGCGCTGGCCAAGCGGCTGAGGTCGATGCAGGCGGGCTGGCCGCGCAGCAGGAACTTCGACTGCGCCAAGCTCAAGTGCGTGGCCCTGACCTTCGACGACGGACCGGGCGAGCACACCCCCCGGCTGCTCGACCTGCTGCGCGACCGCGACGTCAGGGCCACGTTCTTCGTCGTCGGGCAGATGGTGGCGGCCGACAAGGGCGGCAGGACCGTCCGCCGCATCGTCGACGAGGGCCACGAGATCGGCAACCACTCCTGGAGCCACCCGCCGCTCACCGCGCTGCCGCTGCACCGGATGAAGCAGGAGCTGCGGCACACTGAGGAGATCGTGCGGCGGCTCACCGGGGTGCGGATGCAGGTGATGCGGCCGCCGTACGGGGCGACCGACGCCAGGGTCGCCGCCGAGACCAGGCGCGAGGGCCTCGCCCAGATCCTGTGGAACCTCGACACCCTCGACTGGCGCGACCGCGTCACCGAGATCGTCGCCAAACGGGCGGGACACGCCAAGCCCGGCTCGATCGTGCTGATGCACGACATCCACCGCACCACCGTGGACGCCGTGCCCAAGGTGCTCGACACCCTCACCAAGCGGGGCTTCACGTTCGTCACGGTCTCGGAGCTGTACGGCAGGGCCCCGTCACCGGGGAAGATGTACACCGAGCGCTGAGCCGCCCCCGGCCCGTGGCAGGCTTGACGTCATGGGTTTCACCGGCTTCCCCGACGAGGCGTTCATCTTCTACGAGGGGCTGGAGGCGGACAACTCCAAGACGTACTTCGCCCGGCACAAAGACCTCTATGAGGAGGCCGTGCGGGCGCCCATGCAGGCGCTGGCCGACGAGCTGGAGCCGGAGTTCGGCGCGGTCCGGCTCTTCCGTCCCTACCGCGACGTGCGCTTCTCCAAGGACAAGTCGCAGTACAAGACGCATCAGGGGGCCTTCGCCGGCCTGATGCCCGGCATCGGCTACTACGTCGAGGTGAGCGCGGACGGGCTCTTCGTCGCGGGCGGCGTCTACAGCAGCGCCTCCGACCAGGTGGCCCGCTACCGCGCGGCGGTGGACGAGGACGTCTCGGGCAAGCCGCTCGCGGCGCTGGCCGAGCGCCTGGAGACCGCCGGTTATGAGCTGATGGGCGACCGGCTGAAGACCCGGCCCAGGGGCTTCGACGACGACCACCCGCGCATCGAGCTGCTGCGCCATCGGTCGCTGTATGCGGGCGTGCGCTGGGAGCCCGAGCCGTGGGTGCACACGTCCGAGGTGCGCGGGCGCGTCGAGCGCGCATGGCGCGCCTTCGGCCCGCTGGTGGAATGGCTGTGCACGCACGTGCGCGGCAGCGAGCTGCCCCGCCGCTGAGCCCGCTCAGCGGGGCGCGGTGACCGTGATCTGGTCGCCCTTCAGGATCCGGTCCACCGTCTGACCCGCGGCCGACGAGGCGGCGGTGGTGCCGGCGGCGAGCACCACGGCCAGCGCAGGGGCGGCCAGGCTGCGCACGCTGCGCAGCGTGCGCACCCGCGCCCACGGCTCGCCTGCCAGGTGCATGATGCGCCACTCCCAGAACAGCCCGAGGCCGACGCAGACCAGCAGCACCTGCCCCACCACGATCGCCACCACCTGCACCTTGTCGAAGGCCCCGATGTCGGGCTCGGCCAGCGTCGACAGGTAGCCGGACAGCTCGGTGAGCAGCGCGGCGGCGGCCAGGTGCAGCGCCTTGGTCATGGGCTGGGTGCCGCGTACGCGCGGGTAGAAGTAGCCGTACAGGAAGCCGAACGCGGGCAGCGTCAGCAGGTAGCGGGCGTCGAAGACGAAGCTGGTCAGGTCCGCGCCCTCCGGCCAGCCGTACACGATGGCGAAGGGCAGGCTGAGCAGCAGGCAGACGGTGAACGCCGGCACCGCGTTCTGCCAGGGCGTGCAGCCCGCCGAGGTGGCGAACGCGGTCTCCGGATGGCTGCCGTGCCGGTTCATCGCCCCTTCGAGCGCGTCGCGCTGCTGCTCGAACTCGGGGATCGACAGCTCGCCCGCGCCGATGCGGTTGCGTCCCGCCCGGTAGAGCTCCTGCTCGGCGACCAGCAGCAGCCGCCGGTGCAGCGCGGCCCTGACGAGCCTGCGGTGCTCGTGCTGGTCGGCGGGTTCGGGCACGGCCAGGCGCGGCCCGTTGAGCAGCCAGCGGGAGGTGCCCCAGGCCACCAGCGAGGTGATCGCCAGCAGCGGCAGCGGGACGTCGATGTCGGCCAGCGAGATGCTGCCTCCCGGCGTGATGTACAGCACCATCAGCACGGCGATCATGGTGGACTCGGCGACCGGGTCGTCCACGGCCGCCGGCCGCCCGCCGAGCCGCCACAGGCGCAGCACCAGCATGACGAAACCGAGCAGCAGCAGGCCGAGCACGCCGCGGACGAGCGGGGTGAGCGTGAGGCTGCCGATGGCGGGCTCCGGCTGCGAGACAGCGAGGCTCCACGACCCGGCGTCCAGCCACTCCGTCGGCCAGCCCTGCACGAGCAGGCCGATCAGCACGGCACCCACGACGACCTGGCGGCTCCACCGCTTGGTCGCCACGGCCATGGCCGCCACCGGGATCATCGCCCAGCCCAGCGCCAGCACCAGCCGGACGCTGTCAGGGGGATACACCCCGTTCAGCAGCGCGCGCAGCCACAGCGCCAGCGCCAGCAGCCCGATCGCGGCCTCGGCCGACAGCACCGCCAGCCGCACGATCACCGGCCGCACCCCGAGGTCCGCGCTGAACGCGACCGCCGCGCCCGCCGCCGCCAGCGCCGCCACCGCACCTCCCGCCAGCAGGTGCTGCCCGGAGAGCTGCCCGTGCAGCCACGACCAGCTCAGCATGCCGAGACCGAGCAGCACGCCCACGCCGGTGACCATGAACAGGTCGCGGGTGGTCCACGGCGGGTTCGCCGGGATCACCCGTCCGGCATGCCGCAGCGCGAGCAGGGGCACGGCGAGAAAGAGGATCACGTACGCGAGCGCCGACCAGTCCTCGTCGAACATCGGGATCAGCAGCGCCGGGGCGGCCACCGCCAGCCCTGCGCCGAGCTCCCTGTTGGGCAGCCGCGACCACCAGCCCTCGCCTAGCGAGCGCAGCAGCACGGCGGTCAGCGCGATCGCGGTCAGCACGCCGAGCGCGGTGGCCCACGAGAAGTCGTCGGCCTCGGCCACGTCGGCGAACCCATGCGACGAGGGCGCCAGCGTCATGCTCACCGGATAGGCCCCGACGGTGAACGCGAGCCGCTCCCGCCGCTCATGCTCAGGCGTGATGCCTTCGAGCCGCAGCACCGCCCATTCGCCGGGCAGCACCGCGATGGAGCGGCCGGTGACGATGAGCGGGACCGCGTTCGGCGCCTCGAAGTGCAGCTTCAGCAGCGCGTCCGTGCGGACTTGGCGCAGCAGCGTGACCGTGAACTCGGCGGTGGTGCGCCCGTCGGCCGTGGTGAGCCTCGGCGTCAGGCGGGTGGTGGGCGCGAGGCCGGCGCCGTCCACCTTGATCGCGCCGAACGCGGCGTCGGTGACCTGCTGCAGCGTGGCGGGGAAGCCGGCACCCTGGCGCAGCGCCTCGATGAGCGGGTCGTCGCGGACCATCGTGAGCCGGTGCACGACCGAAACCTTGATCTGCCGCTGCCGGGGGTCGATGCGGCCCTCGGGCACCTGCTCCAGGTCGCGCTCCGCCGCCCTGGCGATCGTGACCTCCGTCGCCGCCGTACGAGCCCAGCCCACCTCCGGGTCGGCGCGGGCGGCGGCGGCCACCCACGGGTTGGGCGCCGCGGTGTCCTCGGGCGGCGCGGGTCCCGCTACCGGTCTGGCTGCGACGGTGCACCAAACGATCGCCCCCAACGACACCAGAGCCAGCCCGAACGCGATTGCAGTCCGGAGCTTTCCCACAAAGGGATGATTCTCCGGCAAAGGCGTTTGTTCTATGTCATGGGGTCACGGTGTGATTACAGCTGCTCCCATGACAACGGCACTTGACGGCTTCTCGGGAAAAGCATGACGTCATCGCAGGTGGCAAGGGGTATCGCACTGACCGCCGCCACTTACTCGAGAGCCGCACTTTGCCCGCCTAAGTAGGACAAAACGCGGATTTTTCGTGAAGGCGCTTCGAGGGCGCTCGGCGCCGGCCTGAGGCGGCTCCGCCAGAAGCGCTCGGCGCGGACCTGAGGCGGCTCCGCCAAAAGCACTCGGGCACGGGTCCGCGCTGCGTCGGGAGGCGCTTGGAGCGGGCCCGCGTGGCTGCTTCGGAGCGCTCGCACGTTGCGCGGGCGTGGGGCCCGCGTGGCGGTGTCGGGAGTGCTCGGCGTGGCCCGCGCTGCGTCAGAAAGACGCGGCGCGGGCTCGCCTGGCCACTGGTTGCGTCAGGAGCGCTTGGCGCGGGCCGCGGCGCGGGCGCGCGTGGCGGCGTCGAGGATGACCTTGCGGATGCGCACGGCCTCGGGCGTGATCTCCACGCACTCGTCCTCGCGGATGAACTCCAGCGCCTGCTCCAGCGACATCACCCGCGGCGGGATCAGCTTCTCCGTCTCCTCGGCAGTGGAGGAGCGCATGTTGGTGAGCTTCTTCTCCTTGGTGATGTTCACGTCCATGTCGTCGGACCGGGAGTTCTCGCCGACGATCATGCCCTCGTAGACCTCGGTGCCGGGCGAGACGAACAGCGTGCCGCGCTCCTGGAGGTTGAGCATGGCGAACGCGGTGACCGGGCCGGACCTGTCGGCCACCAGCGAGCCGTTGTTGCGGGTGCGCAGCTCGCCGAACCACGGCTCGTACGAGTCGAACACGTGGTGCACCAGGCCCGTGCCCCGGGTCTCGGTGAGGAACTCCGTACGGAAGCCGATCAGGCCGCGCGCCGGCACCACGAACTCCATGCGGATCCAGCCGGTGCCGTGGTTGGTCATGTGCTCCATGCGGCCTTTGCGCACGGCCAGGAGCTGGGTGACCGCACCGAGGTACTCCTCGGGGCAGTCGACCGTCAGCCGCTCGACCGGCTCGTGCACCTTGCCGTCGATGACCTTGGTGACCACCTGCGGCTTGCCGACCGTCAGCTCGTAGCCCTCGCGGCGCATCTGCTCGACCAGGATGGCCAGCGCGAGCTCGCCGCGGCCCTGCACCTCCCAGGCGTCGGGCCTGTCGGTGGGCAGCACGCGCAGCGAGACGTTGCCGACCAGCTCCTTGTCAAGGCGGTCTTTCACCATGCGGGCGGTCACCTTCGAGCCCTTGACCTTGCCGACCAGGGGCGAGGTGTTGGTGCCGATGACCATCGAGATGGCGGGCTCATCGACCGTGATCAGCGGCAGCGGGCGCGGGTCGTCGGGGTCGGCCAGCGTCTCGCCGATCATGATCTCGGGGATGCCGGCGATCGCGATGATGTCGCCGGGCCCGGCCTCCTCGGCGGGCTTGCGCTCCAGCGCCTCCGTCATCAGCAGCTCGGTGATCTTCACCTTTTGGATCGAGCCGTCAGTGCGGCACCAGGCCACCTGCTGGCCCTTGCGCATGACGCCCTGGTGGATGCGGCACAGCGCGATACGGCCGAGGTAGGAGGACGCGTCGAGGTTGGTGACGTGAGCCTGCAGCGGCGCGTTGGGGTCGTAGGTGGGCGCCGGGATCGTCGACTTGATGATGTCGAACAGCGGCTCAAGGTCTTCCGAGTCGGGCATGCCGCCGTCGGCGGGACGCTGCAGCGAGGCCCGGCCGGCCTTGGCCGATGCGTAGACGATCGGAAAGTCGATCTGCTCGTCGGTGGCGTCGAGGTCCATGAACAGCTCGTAGACCTCGTCGACGACCTCTTTGATGCGGGCGTCGGGCCGGTCGACCTTGTTGATGCACAGGATGACCGGCATCTTCGCGGCCAGCGCCTTGCGCAGCACGAACCGCGTCTGCGGCAGCGGCCCCTCGGAGGCGTCGACCAGCAGCACCACACCGTCGACCATCGACAGCCCGCGTTCGACCTCGCCGCCGAAGTCGGCGTGGCCGGGGGTGTCGATGATGTTGATGGTCATGCCGCCGTGCTTGACCGCGGTGTTCTTCGCAAGAATGGTGATGCCCTTCTCGCGCTCCAGGTCGTTGGAGTCCATCACGCGGTCGTCGACGTCCTGGTTGGCGCGGAAGGCCCCGGACTGCCAGAGCATTGCGTCGACCAGGGTGGTCTTACCGTGGTCGACGTGCGCGATGATCGCGATGTTCCGCAGGTCGTCGCGGCTGTTCAAAGGCATGATGACGTCTCGCTCTGTGTCGTGGGGGCGGCCGCGCGAAGTCGCGACCTCCTAAGTCTAGTTGATCCCCTCCGCTGACCGGCGCGAGCCGCTGACGGCCTCCGATCCCCGCGACTACATAGCGGCCTGCACATTCCTGCGCATGGCAAGTGCGGCCCGGATCCCTAGATTGGCGGCATGACCTGGACAGAGCTGGTGATGGCGGCGGCACCGATGCAGGGCGATCAGCCGGCGGTGAGCGACGTCAGGACCGGCGAGGTGCTGTCCTACGCGGCCTTCGCCAGGCGGGTCACCAGAGCGGCGGCCGGTCTGCAGGCGCAGGGGCTGCGTTACGGCGAGCGGGTGCTCGTCGACGTCCCGCTCGGCGCGGCGCTGCCGGTGGCGGTGCACGCGGTGGCCTGGGCGGGCGGCGTCGCCGTGCTCGGCGGCCGCGGCGAGTCGCGCATTCTCATCACCTACGACCGCTACGACCCCACCGCGGTCAAGGCCGACCTGGTCTTCTCCTTCCGCCCCGTCGCGGGCGCCCGGCCGTTCGGCGACCTGGTGGGGCCGGCGGCCGTCGAGTTCGGCCCGCTGGCCGGGCCCGCGATCACGCTCGACGGCGTGCGGCTGCTCGACAACGCCGAGCTGGCCACCGACCTGCGCAGGCTCTCCACCCGTCTCGTCGTCGCCAAGGACGACGTGGTGATCAGCGCCGTGAGCGAGCCGTTCCGCGGCCTGCGCACGATCGACCTGGCGATGACGGCGGGGGCCCACGTCGTCGTCGCGCACGAGCCGAGCCTGGTCGGCTGCCGGGTGCTGGCCCAGGAGCGGCGGGCGACCGTGGTCGTGGCGCCGTACGACCTGGCGCGGCGGCTGCTCGGCGACCCCACCCTGCGCGTCGTGGACGAAAGGGCGGTCGTCAGCTCGCTCGGCCTGTAACAACGTGCGAGACTGTGCGAGAGTGTGATCCTTCGGCGACGCAGGGTGAGCACATGCCAGATTCCCCCCGGCACAACCTTCCGGTCGAGCCCAACCGGTTCATCGGCCGCGAACGCGATCTCGACGATCTGCGCGACCTGATCGGCGAGACCCGCGTGGTGACGCTGTGCGGGGTGGGCGGCATCGGCAAGACCCGGCTGGCCCTGCGGGTGGCGGCCGGGCTGGTGCCGTCGTTCCCCGGGGGCGTGTGGCTGGTCGAGCTGGCCAGGATCGGCCGCCCCGAGCTGGTCGACCACGAGATCGCCCAGGTGCTCGGCGTCAGCGAGGAGCCCGGCACCCCGCTGCTCGACACCGTCACGGCCCGGCTGCGCGGCCAGCGCTGCCTGCTGCTGCTCGACAACTGCGAGCACCTCATCGACAGGTCGGCCCACGTGGTGTCGGCGCTGGTGTCGGCATGCCCGTCGCTGCGCGTGCTCGCCACCAGCAGAGAGCCGCTGCGCATCGCCGGCGAGCTGGTCTGGCGGGTGCCGCCGCTCGACCTGCCCGACGACGCGTCCGCCGACGCCGAGTCCGTGCGGCTCTTCCTCGACCGCGCTGCCGCCGTCGGCACGAGGCTGGGCCCGGAGAGCCTGCCCGACGTGGTGCGCCTGTGCCGGGCGCTCGACGGGCTGCCGCTGGCGCTTGAGCTGGCCGCCGCGCGTACGAGCCTGCTCAGCCCCGGCCGCATCGCCGGGCGGCTCGACGACCGCTTCCTGCTGCTGACCACCGGCGGGCGCACGGCCCCCGCGCGGCAGCGCACGCTGCTCGCCGCCGTCGAGTGGAGCTACGACCTGCTCTCGCCCGGCGAGCAGGTGCTGCTGCGCCGGCTGTCGGTGTTCGCCGGCGACTTCGACCTCGAGCTCGCCGAACGGGTGTGCGCCGCCCCGCCCATCGCGGCGGGCGAGATCCTCGACCTGCTGGGCGGCCTGGTGGACAAGTCGCTGGTGCTCTGCGACGAGACGCGCGCCCGCTACTGGCTGCTGGAGACCATCAAGCGGTACGCGCTCGAACGCCTCGACCGGGCGGGCGAGCGTGGCGCGCTGCGCGAGCGGCACCTACGCGTGCTCTGCGACCTGCTCGGACACCACTTCGCGGTGGAGTTGACGGCGCCAAGAGAGCCGTGGGAGCGGCGGCTGGCGGCGGCGCGGGCGAGCCGTCGCCTGATGGACGACCAGCGCGCGGCGCTCGACTGGGCGGCCGAGTCCGGCAACGTCGCACTCGGGCTGCGGCTCTGCCGCACCAGCACCGGTCTGCTGCCGCTGGGCGGCAACGTCACGGAGATCGTCGGCTGGGTGGAGCGGCTGCTCGCGCTGGACACCGGCGACGTGCAGGCCGAGGAGATCGCACACTCCCTGGCGTACCTCGCGTACGGGCTGGAGGCGCGCGACGAGCTGAGCCGGTCGCTGGAGCTGGCCCGCCGCAGCCTGGCGGGCCTCGCGCCGGACGAGGTGTTCCCGCGCTGCGTCATGCACAGCCTCATCGTCGTCGTGCTGCTGCGCATGGGCCGGGCCGATGAGGCGCTGCACCACGCCGAGGAGGGCCTCGCGCTGGCCACCGCGTCCGGCGACACCTGGAACCAGGCGGCGGGCCTGGCCGGGCTGTCGGCGGTGGCGCTGACCAGGGGGCGGCTGCGCGAGGCGCAGCGGCTCGGCGAGGAGGCGCTGGCGCGGGCGCGTGAGCACGGCCACCGCTGGATCATGGCGAGGACCGCCGTGCAGCTCGGCTGCGTGGCCGAGGCCAGGGGCGATCTGGTGACCGCCAAGGAACAGTACGAGCAGGCCGTGCCCTGGCTGCGCGAGCTGGGCGGCGACCTCGAGCTGGCGCGCTGCCTGGCCAGGATCGGCCGGGTGGCGGCGCTGCTGCACGAGTTCGGCGTGGCCCGCGAGCGGCTGGCCGCCAGCCTCGACCTGAGCCGGGCCACGGGGCAGCGCCAGGGCGTGGCGCGCTGCCTGGTGGGGCTGTCGGTGCTGGCCGAGTGCGAGGGCGACATCGAAGGCGCGGTGCTCGCGGCAGCGGCGGCGGCGGCGCTGCGCGAGGCGATCGGCCAGCACTTCGCCACGCTCAGGATCGAAGAGCTGCTGGGCCGGGCCAGGACGAAGCTGGGCGAGGGCCGCACGGCCGCGTTGTGGTCGCGCGGCAGGACGATGAGCCCCGACGACGCGGCCCGCCACGTGCTCGACGGCGAACGGCCCGCGCCGCGCGCCCCGGCGGCGGCCGAGCCGGTCAGGCGCTCGCTGCTGACCGCACGCGAGCTAGAGATCGCCGGCCTGCTCACCCGCGGGCTGTCCAACCGGGCCATCGCCGAAGAGCTGGTCATCAGCCCGGCGACGGTGGCCCGCCACATCGCCAACATCATGGAGAAGCTGGGCTATACCTCGCGTGCGCAGATCGCGGTGTGGGCGGCCGAGCAGCCCCGGTCCGTCACGTAAGGGTGCCCGGTGGGCGAGCGCGCGCATCTGCATAGAGATCTGCATATTCCGCCCCATGTGTGCACAGGTCGCCCTCCTTACGGTGTTCCCCATGGATGAGCGCATCGTGATGGTGGACTCGGGCACCGGCCTGAAGCTCACCGAGGAGCAGCTGGACGAGCGGTCCGCGGTCGCGGCCATCCACTTGCGGCACGCGGGGGTGCGGCCGGGCGACACCGTGCTCATCTGCCTGCCCGTCGGGCCCGATCTGCTGGTGGCGACCGACGCGGTGATCGCCGCGGGCGGCGTCGTGTGGCCGCTGCCCGCCCATCTCGACGCGCCCGTGCTGCGCGACCGCATCCAGGAGAGCGGCGCCCGGGTGATGATCTCCAACGTGCGCGAGGCGCTGGACGCGGCCGAGGAGTCGCGGGTGCGGATCGTGCTCAGCATGGCCGACCTGAGCGGCGAGCCCGCCGCGCCCCGGCGCCCCTGAGCGGCGACCGCACCGCACCCCGGCACCCCTGAGCGGTGCCCCCAGTCGAGCCCCGGCGTCTCTGGGCGGTGCCCCGGCGCCCCCTGAGCGGCACGCGGCGGCAGGTGTGGGCGAGGACCCTGGGGGCGGCGACCTTAAGCTCGTGAGCATGCCGTTCGCGCCCAACTTCCCCGTCATGCTCAGAACCGAGGACGGCGTCCGCATCGACGCCGCGCACACCCCGCCCACCGGCCAGGGCGCGAGCACCGACGTGGGGATCGTCGTGGCGCACGGCTTCACCGGCTCGTGGCGGGAGCGCAGTGCGCGCCGCATCGTCCACGTGCTCAGCCGGTACGGCGGCGTGATGGCGTTCGACTTCCGCGGCCACGGACGCTCGGGCGGCGAGACCACGGTCGGCGACCTGGAGATCCTCGACGTGGAGGCCGCGGTCAGGCACGCCCGCGTGATCGGCTACCGGCGGATCGGCGTGGTGGGCTTCTCCATGGGCGCGGCGGTGGTCGTGCGCCATGCGGGGCTGCGCGGCGGCGTGGACGCGGTGGTGGCGGTGAGCGGCCCGGCCCGCTGGTACTACCGGGGCACCCGGCCGATGCGGCAGGTGCACTGGGCGATCGAGCGGCCGTTCGGCCGGTTGGCGGCGCGGGTGGCCAAGCGCACCAGGATCGCGCGCGGGCAGTGGGACCCGATCCCGATGCCGCCGCACGAGGCCGCCGGGCTCATCTCGCCGGCGCCGCTGCTGATCGTGCACGGCGACGCCGACGCGTTCTTCCCGCTGGAGCACGCCGAGCAGCTCTACGCGGGCGCCAAGGAGCCGAAGGAGCTGTGGGTGGAGCCCGGTTACGGGCACGCGGAGTCCGCGGCGACCCCCGAACTCATCCGCCGCATCGGCAAATGGCTGACAACCCGCCTTTCGGAGTAATACCCGTCATCCTGCGGCGTACGGATGGAAACCACCGGGAGAAAGTCTCCGAGGCAGCAAAGCGTCGTAGCGCCTGTCGTGGGACATACTGCTGTGGTCAGTCCGTAGCGGCCGCGTCACGCGCTGTCTCGCGCCGCCTGGACCTAGCGTCGCGGGGGCGCGCTAGGTCCGTACGGGCTGGAGGGAAGGGGGCCTTCGAGGGGGGTCTCGTGCAGGGAGGCCCCCTTCCGCTCGCCGGCTCAGCCGAGGCGGGCGATGGTCTTGTACTCCAGGTAGCCGCTCAGCCCTTCGGGGCCCAGCTCGCGGCCGATGCCGCTGGCCTTATAGCCGCCGAACGGGGCGTTGGGCTCCAGCATGAAGCAGTTCACCCCGTACGTCCCGGTGCGCACCTGGCGGGCGACCTCCATGCCGTGCTCGGGGTCGGCCGTCCAGACGGTGCCGGCCAGGCCGTACTCGCTGTCGTTGGCGATGCGTACGGCGTCGGCCTCGTCCTCGTACGGGATGACGGCGAGCACCGGCCCGAAGATCTCCTCCCTGGCGATGCGCATGTCGTTGGAGACGCCCGCGAAGACGGTGGGGGAGACGTACCAGCCCTTGTCGCGCGGCCGGTCCAGGCCGCCGACGACGACCTTGGCGCCCTCCTCCATGCCGATCCTGATGTAGCCCTCGACGCGTTCCTGCTGCCGCTTGGCGACGAGCGGGCCGATGCCGGTGGCGGGGTCGGCGGGGTCGCCGACGACCTGGGAGGAGACCATGCCGGCGACGGCGTCCACGACCTCGTCGTAGCGCCGCCGGGAGGCGAGGATGCGGGTCTGGGCCACGCACGCCTGCCCGTTGTTCATCAGCGAGGCCATCTGCAGGAAGCCCATGCCGGCCTGCAGGTCGGCGTCGTCGAGGATGATCGCGGCGGACTTGCCGCCGAGCTCCAGGCTGACCCGCTTGAGCTGCTCGCCGCAGATGGCGGCGATGCGCCGCCCGGCGGCGGTGGAGCCGGTGAAGGCGACCTTGTCCACGCCGGGGTGCGAGACCAGGTGCTCGCCGACTTCGCGGCCGGCCGCGACGACGTTGAGCACGCCGGCCGGTACGCCCGCCTCGGCCGCCCACTCGGCCAGCAGGTACGCGTCCAGCGGCGTCTCCGGCGCGGGCTTGAGCACGATCGTGCACCCGGCGAGCAGCGCGGGCGCGACCTTGGTCATGGTGACGAACTGCGGCACGTTCCACGGCACCACGGCCGCCACGACGCCGACGGGTTCCCTGCGCACGGTGAGCGGGCCGAACAGGCCGGGCCGCTGCTCCTCCTGCTCGAACGTCCTGCCCAGCTCGGCGTAGAAGCGCAGCATGGACAGCGGCTGCGGGGCCTGCGCCAGGTTGGAGAAGGTGATCGGCGAGCCCATCTCCTCGGTGATGAGCCGCGCCATCTCGCTCTGCCGCGCGTCGTAGATGTCGGCGAGCCTGCCGATCACCTCGGCCCGCTCGGCGAACGTCATGCGAGGCCAGGGCCCGTGGTCGAACGCCTCACGGGCGGCGGCGACGGCGCGGTCCATGTCCTGGGCGGTGCCGTCGGGCACGCGGCCGACGACCTCCTCGGTGTGGGGGGAGATGACGTCTATCGTCCCGGTGCCCGCCGGGGCCACCCATTCGCCCCCGATGAACAGCCTGTCGTGCTGGCGCATGACGTGGACCTCCTGCTTGACCGGATGCTTGCTTGCTGGGGGAGTGCCTCAAGGCGACCGAACCATGTTCTGTCCATGCGTGCAAGAGGCGCATCGCACCTCCTGCGGGCGCGGCGCGCGGGCCGGCGGATGTCGCTCCCCGGCACGTCGAGCGCCATTTCGCGGTGGCGGATTCGACCGCCGTCTCGGGCTGCCGGCGGTCCCCGAAAGCGCTCGAATTTTTATGTCGCGCTTATGTCGGTCAAAAGCCCGAGAACCCCATCAAAGGTGCAGCAGTTACGTCGTTCGGATGACAGGAATCAAGATCATCTTCTATAGTTTCGGTCCGTCTACGAGGGGAGGGGACGGGTGTGAGAATCTGGCGGCTCGCCGTTCTCCTCACCGTGCTCGCCGGGCTGCTCGCACTCCCCGCCCCCACCCCGGCCGCAGCCGCTCCCTCCCCTGCTGAGCTGCGGAAACTCACCAAGCAGGCGGCCCAGCTCGAAAAGGACTACCGCGGCCAGATCCAGAGCCTGGAGGACATCAAGCTCCAGGTGAAGCGGGCGAACGCCACATCCGGTGCGCTGCAGGCCCAGCTCAAGGCCGCTCAGGAGGAGGTCAGGCGCATCGCGCAGACCTCCTACATGGTCGGGCCGCTCGAAGGCGTCCACCTCCTCACGCCCTCCGGTGACCCGTACCAGGTGCTCGGGCAGGCCGCGAACCTCGCGTACATGGCCAACGAGCGCGCCCAGCGCGTCGCGAGCATCAAAAGGCTCATCGCGAAATCGAACCAGGCCAAGATCAACGCGAATAAGAAGGTCGAGAACCTCCGCAAGGAGATCAAGCGGCTCCAGTCGCGGCGTTCCGAGGTTCAGAAACTGCTCGCCAAATACGGCTTCCAGCAGCCCGGCTCCTCCAGCGGCCTGACCCCGCGCATGGTCGCGGTCCGCGCCGAGATCATGGCGAACTTCCCCATGAAGTACGGCGTCGGCTGCCTGCGCCCCGGCGACCCCGGCGAGCACGGCAAGGGCCGTGCCTGCGACTTCATGATGTCCAGGGGCGGCACCATGGCCACCGGCGCCGACGAGGCGATCGGCGACGCGCTCGCCAACTGGCTGATCAAGAACGGCGCCCGCATCGGCGTCATGTACATCATCTGGAAACAGCGCTACTACGACATACGCTCAGGCGGCGGCTGGGATCCGATGTCCGACCGCGGCGGCGTGACGGCCAACCACTACGACCACGTCCACGTCTCGGTGTTCTGAGCGCTCTGGGCTCTCAGGAAGTCGCGGAACCAGTGGTAGGAGCGCTTCGGCGTGCGCCGCTGGGTGGCGAAGTCCACGTGGACGAGGCCGAAGCGCTGGTGGTAGCCCTCGGCCCACTCGAAGTTGTCCAGCAGCGACCAGACGAAGTAGCCCCGCACGTCCACGCCGTCGTCCATGGCGCGGCGCAGCGCCGCGATGTGCTCCTTGAGGAAGGCCACGCGGTCGGCGTCGTCGATCGTGCCGTCATCGCCGGGGACATCGGGCTGCGAGCAGCCGTTCTCGGTGATGAGGATCGGCGGGAGCGCGGCGCCGTAGCGCGAGCGCAGGCCGGTGAGCAGCTCGTGCAGGCCCTCGGGCACCACCGGCCAGCCGAAGGCCGTCGTGGGGTGGCCGGTGATGCCGGCGTCGGTGAACGGCAGGGCGTCGTCCGTCGGCGCGGCGATGCGGGTGGGGTTGTAGTAGTTGACGCCCAGGGCGTCGATGGGGGCCGAGATGGCCTCCAGGTCGCCGTCCCTGACGAAGCCGAGATCGGTGGTGTAGGCCGACAAGTCGGGGTACGCGCCCGTCAGCACGGGATCGGTGAACAGGCGGTTGTGCAGGATGTCGTACGCCTCGGCGGCCCGCACGTCGGCCTCGTCGCCGGAGGCGGGCCGGACCGGGGTGTGGTTGTTGGTGAGCGCCACCTGGCGCGCCCCGGCCGCCCGCAGCGCCGCCACCGCGCGGCCGTGGGCCAGGAGCTGGTGGTGCGCGGCGGGCAGCGCGCCGGTCAGCAGCGCGTGGCCGGGGGCGTGCAGGCCCATCGCGTAGCCGTAGGCCATGTGCACGAACGGCTCGTTGAGCGTGATCCACAGCGGCACCCGGTCGGCCAGACGGCCCGCGACCACGGCGGCGTAGTCGGCGAACACCTCGGCGGTGTCGCGGTTCAGCCAGCCGCCCCTGTCCTCCAGCGCCTGCGGCAGGTCCCAGTGGAAGAGCGTCGGCACCGGCCGTACGCCCGCCGCGAGCAGCCCGTCCACCAGCCGGTCGTAGAAGCCGAGGCCGCGCTCGTTCACCCGGCCCGCACCCTGCGGCAGCACGCGCGGCCAGGCGATGGAGAAGCGGTAGGCGTTGACGCCGAGATCCGCCATGAGCGCGACGTCCTCGCGCCAGCGGTGGTAGTGGTCGCAGGCCACGTCGCCGGTGTGGCCGTCGCGGGTGCGGCCGGGCTCGTGGGAGAAGACGTCCCAGATGGAGGTGCCCCTGCCGTCCTCGCCGGTCGCGCCTTCGATCTGGTAGGCCGCCGTGGCCGTACCCCACAAGAACATGCCCGGCCCTCCAATGCTCCGCGAGTCCGGCTCATGTTAGCTGAGGGCGTGACTGGGCCTCACCGACATGCGTCAGGATGGGGACATGACCAGTACCTTGCGCCGCCGCCCCGCCCAGCGCCGGAGCGTCGAGCGGGTGGAGCGCATGCTCGACGAGTGTGCGCTGCTGCTCGACGAGGTCGGTTACGACGCGCTGACGACGAAGGAGGTCGCCCGCCGGGCCGAGGTGCCGATCGGCACCTTCTATCAGTTCTTCCACGACAAGCAGGGCCTGGTGCGTGCGCTGGCGCGGCGCAACCTGGAGGCGTTCCTGCAGCGCGTCGTCCAGCGCATCCAGCAGGCCCGCCCGGCTCACTGGGGCGAGCTGGTCGATGCGACCATCGACGAGTTCGTGGAGATGAAGCGCACCACGCCCGGCTTCGGGGTGGTCGACTTCGGCGAGGTGCTCGCCACCCCCGGCGGGCCCGCCGTCGGGGGCAGCAAGCGGGCGCTCGACGAGACCCAGGAGAACGGCGTCGTGGTGGCCGAGCGCATGCGCGCGCTGACGCTCCACCTCGTCGATGCCCCCGCGAGCCCCGAGCTCGACCGCGCCCTGCTCGTCGCCGTCGAGGCCAGCGACTCGGTGCTCAAGCTGGCCTTCAGAGCCGACCCGGCCGGCGATCCCGGCCTGATCGCCGAGTGCAAGAAACTCGTCCGCCGCTACCTCGCCGACCACCTCCCGCCGCTGCCCGAGCAGGGCTAGCAGGCCGCGTCGAGCCGGGCACGCCGGCCCGCGTCCAGCGTGAGCCGCGCCCCGCCGATGGCCTCATCGAGCTGCTCCATCGTGGAGACCCCGACGATGGGCACCACGCCGCCGCCGATCAGCCAGGCCAGCACCACCTGGTTGGGGGTGGCGCCCAGCTCGCCGGCCACCTCTCGCAGCGCCGCCAGCCGCCGCTCCGTGCCCGGGTGGTCGTAGATCTCCGGGATCTTCCGGTCCTGCCGCGTGTACGCACCGAACATCAGCGTGTTGTACGCCCACAGCGTGATCTCGGGCTCGGCGGCCAGGTAGTCGAAGGTGTCGTCGGTGGCCAGCGTGTGCCCGGTCTCGGCCGGCCTGGTGCCCGGTCGCGGCCGCAGGTAGGTGTGGCGGAGCTGGAGATGGGTGTAGCGGGCCCAGCCGTGCGCGGCCGAGACGTTCCGCGCCCGCTCCAGCCGCCATGCGGCCATGTTGCTCGCCCCGATCGAGCGGACCTTGCCGGCGCGTACGAGCTCGTCGAACGCCCCCAGCGTCTCCTCAAGAGGCGTGGAGCGGTCGTCGATGTGCGCCCAGTAGACGTCGATCCTGTCGGTGCCCAGCCGCTGCAGGCTGCCCTCCACGGCCTTGGCGATGACGCCCGCCGACAGGCCCTCGGCCGAGTCGAGCGTCCGGTCGCCGGGGACGGTCGGCCGCGCGCCCACCTTCGTGCTGATCACCATCTCGTCGCGGACGCCGCGCGCGGCCAGCCACGCGCCGATGGTCAGCTCGCTCTCGTCGCCCGTACGGCCCTCTACCCAGAACGGGTAGTTGTTGGCCGTGTCGAGCCTGGTGCCGCCGGCCTCGCGGAACCGGTCGAGGATGGCGAAGGTGTCCTCCTTGCTCACGGACGTACCGAAGTGGATCGTGCCCAATGCGATGTCGATGGCGTTCATGGCGACGACTGTGCAGGCTGGAGTGCACTCCACGTCAACAGCGTTCATTTCGGGTTGACCTGGAGTGCACTCCAGGTGCGATGCTGGGGCCCGTGAGCGTGTACACACCCGCGGAGGTCTCCGAGGAGACCGGTTTCAGCATCGACACCCTCCGTTACTACGAGAAGATCGGCCTGCTGGAGCGCGTCAACCGGAACGCGGCGGGCCAGCGCAGGTTCACGGAGCAGGACGTCGGCTGGCTCGGCATGCTGCGCTGCCTGCGCGACACCGGCATGCCCATCGCCACCATGCTGCGCTTCGCCGAGCTCGTACGCGCCGGCGACCACACCATCCCCGACCGCATCGAGCTGCTGGAAGAGCACGACCGCCAGGTGCAGGCCCAGATCGACAACCTCATCGAGCGGCAGCGCTACATCCACAACAAGATCTCCTACTACCGCAGCGTCCTCTAGCTCCCGCTTTGCGGCGCGGTTGGTACACCTCGAACCATGGCCGGTTCGAGGGCGAGGTGGATCAACGTACCCCTGGCCCGCGTGGCCAGACTGTGCTCGGCGCTGCTGTTCGTGCTGCTCGCGCACATCACACTGATCCAGGCGTTCGGCGCGGGCGCGCTGAACGCCGACCTCAGGAACGAGCGCACGCTCATCGACCGGTACGCCCGCCCGCGCGGCGACATCCGCACCTACGACGGCACCGTCATCGCCACCAGCCGCCCCGCCGAGGGCCGCTACCGCTACCAGCGCGTCTATCCGCAGGGCGCCAGGTACGCGGCCGTCACCGGCCACGTGTCGCTGCGCCGGGCCACCGGCATCGAGCAGGCGCAGGAGCCCCTGCTGACCGGCGACGACCCCAAGGTCAAGGTGCGCTCGCTGGTCAGCGGCGGCAGCGGCGCGGGCGCGCAGGTACGGCTGACCATCAGAGACCGCGTGCAGCTCGCCGCCTACGACGGGCTCGCCGCCACCGGCCTGGCGGGCGCGGCGGTCGCCATCGACCCGGCGACCGGGGCGGTGCTGGCGCTGGTCACCGCCCCGACGTACGACCCCAACACGCTGGCCACGTTCGACCGGTTCAAGCTGGCCGCGACATCCAAGCGGCTGCGCGGGTCGCCCGACCGGCCGCTGCTCAACCGGGCGCTCAACCGGCTCTATCCGCCCGGGGCCACGTTCAAGCTGGTCACCGCGGCGGCGGCGCTTGCCTCGGGCGAGTACACGCCGACGGTCCTGCTGGACGCGCCCGCCCGGCTGCGGCTGCCCGGTTCGCCCGTGTACGTGCGCGACACCGGCTGCGGCGCCGAGCACCCCACGCTCCTGTACGCCTTCCAGGCCCCCTGCGACACGGCATTCGCCGGCATCGGGCTGCAGCTCGGGCAGGACCTGCTCAGGGACCAGGCGGAGGCGTTCGGGTTCAACGCCGGCGAACTGCGCATCCCGCTGGCCGCCAGCGGCAGCCGCTACCCGGTGTCCACCGACCGCTCGCAGACCGCGCTCGCGGCCATCGGGCAGCACGACAACCGGGCCACGCCGCTCATGGTGGCCATGCTGTCGGCGGCGGTGGCCAACGACGGGGTGCTGATGCGGCCGTACCTGGTGGAGGACGTCCGGCTCGCGGACGGGGCGGTGATCAGCAGGGCGGCGCCCGTGGCGTACCGGACGGTGATGCCGCCGATGCTGGCGCGGTACCTGGCGGCCATGATGGCGACCGCTCCGGGCGCCGGTGGTACCAGCAGGTCGATCGCGGGGGTGCGGGTGGCGATGAAGGCAGCCACCTCGCCGCCCGGCGTGCCGGGGGCGCAGGACGTCGCACTGGTCACGGCGTTCGCTCCGGCCGAGGCGCCGGAGGTGGCGGTGGGCGTGGTCCTCGAACGGCCGGGCGTGCGGGGCCGGGCGGTGACCGCGATCGCCCGCGCCATGATCCGGGCGGCGCTCAGCTAGCTCTCATCCGCCTGCTTCACCGCTGGATCGCTCGGGGGCGCGAAACGTGATCCGCTCGGATTCTCCACGCGTACACAGATCGCCGCATGGGTGATCGGCGGCAAGTGACGTCTCTACACATCCCGGCGGGTCCCCGCTTACATCGTCGAATGGCCATGTCAGCGCATGTGCGGCGGCATGTGCACGCCTACCGTTCTTCGTGTGATCGGCCACGCCGCCCGGCACTTGCGCCAGGCGAGCGCAGGCGCCGCGGCCGGTCGGTCGGAGACGTCACGCGTCCG
The DNA here is from genome assembly GCF_042751225.1 of Nonomuraea fastidiosa. Classification (NCBI taxonomy): domain Bacteria; kingdom Bacillati; phylum Actinomycetota; class Actinomycetes; order Streptosporangiales; family Streptosporangiaceae; genus Nonomuraea; species Nonomuraea fastidiosa. The sequence goes on along the minus strand of NZ_CP170570.1, from coordinate 1,542,269 downwards.
TACGGAGGCCGGCCTTCTCGGAGGGGTGGGGGCCGGGTTCCCGGGGCTCGTGACAGCGGGCCCGAGTCGCGCAGGGCTCGGGCCCGCACACCCGGCCGAATGCACAACCGCCTACATAGATCGGTGGATGCCGGGCCGCCCTGCCGGCCGTACGTTGGCGGGCATGAGATCCACCGCCCCGGCCCCTGATCCGGCCACCGGCACCGTGATCCACGAAGTCTTCCACCGGGCCTACGAGCGCGGCGACCGTCCCGCCCTCGTCGATCTGCGCGGCGGCCACGTCTACGGCTACCGCCGCCTGGTGACCGAGGTGACCAGGGCGGCATCCGGCCTCGTCCGCAGAGGCGCAAGGCGCGACCAGGTGGTGGGCGTGCACGTATCGACGGCGGGGGCGCAGACGCTCGCGGTGCACACGGTGATGGCGGCGGGCGGGGTGGCGGCGCCGGTCGCGGCGGGGATGGGGGCATACGAGCTGGGTGCGTGGCTGCGCGAGTGCGACGCCCGCGCCCTGATCACCACGCCCGACCTGGCCGAGCCGGCGATCGCGGCGGCCGAGCAGTCGCGGGTGCGGCAGGTCTACTCGCTGGGCCGCGCGCTCGGCACGATCGACTTCCGCTGCCTGCTCTCGCTGGAGCCGGCCGCGCTGCCCGCGCTCGACGCGGCCCGCCAGCCCGCGCTGCTGCTGCCCGGCGGCCGCCGGCTGTCCCACGCCGAGCTGCTGGCCGAAATGGCGGAGCTCGACCTGCGGATCCGCCTGACCGAGTCCGACGTCGTGCTGACCACGTGGCCGCCCGACTGCGGCTGCGACCTGCTCGTCCTGGTGGCGCTCGGGGTGTCGAAGGGGGCGCTGGTCATCGCGGCGGGCGGCGGCGATCTCGCGGGCACCCGCCACGACTTCGGCGTGACCGTCGTGGCGGGCCCCGACGGCAAGCTGGAACGTCTCGCCTGACAAGCGCAGTCAACATGCCGAGGCGCGCCGGTCGGCGCGGGGCACCGGCGTGCGTGCGGCGTCTCGGCTGGTGGCGAGCCCGGCGCGGTGGGGCGTATCGCTTCACAGCTCGAGTATGCGGAGCTGTTACCGCCCATCCCTTGACGGGGCGCGGCCGGAAGTGGGTTGATAGCCACACGTTGACAACGTTGTCAAGAAGTAAACCTTCGGGGGATCGAAGGGATGGTGTGGGGATGCGACGGTGGTTAGCGGCCGTATCGATCACGATGGTCAGCGTGCTGGGTCTGACTGCCTGCGGAGGCGACGGCGGCGGACAGGCATCGCAATCACCCGCGGCGGACAGCGGCGGGAAGCAGCAGGTTGAGGTCTTCTCCTGGTGGACGGGACCGGGTGAGGCCGACGGCCTGCAGGCGATGAAGAAGATCTTCGAGGAGAAGAACCCGGACTACTCCTTCTTCGACGCCGCGGTGGCGGGCGGCTCCGGTGACAAGGCCAAGGCGCTGCTGCAGTCGAAGCTCCAGGCGAACACCCCGCCCGACACGTTCCAGGGCCACGCGGGCGCCGAGCTGCAGGGCTACATCAAGGCGGGCAACCTGGAGGACCTGACCCCGCTCTACGATGAGCTGAAGCTGAAGGACGTCTTCCCCGAGCAGCTCATCGAGCAGATCAGCGTCGACGGCAAGATCTACTCCGTGCCGGTGAACATCCACCGCTCCAACGTCCTGTGGTACAACCCGGGCGTGCTCAAGGAGGCCGGGGTCTCGGGTGCGCCCAAGACGATCGAGGAGTTCATCGCGGCGCTGGAGAAGGTCAAGGGCACCGGCAAGATCCCGCTGTCCATCGGCTCCGAGTGGACGGTCACCCACCTGCTGGAGAGCGTGCTGCTCGGCACGCTGGGCGCCGACAACTACAACGCGCTGTTCAAGCCGGGCGCCGACTGGAACAGCGCGCAGGTGACGACCGCCCTGGAGAACTTCGCCAAGATCATGGAGTACGCGGGCGACCCGCAGGACGACTGGCAGCCGGCGGCCAAGCAGGTGGCCGACGGCGAAGCGGCGTTCAACATCATGGGCGACTGGGCGTACGGCTACTTCCACAACCCGCCGGAGGGCGGCCTCGGCAAGACGTCGAAGACGGACTTCGACTGGGCGCCGTCGCCCGGCACCGAGGGCACCTACCTGTGGCTGTCCGACAGCTTCACGCTGCCCAAGGGCGCGAAGAACCGCGACGGGGCGCTTGCCTGGCTGAAGGTGGCCGCCAGCAAGGAGGGCCAGGACGCCTTCAACCCGAAGAAGGGCTCCATCCCCGCCCGTAAGGACGCCGACCAGTCGCTCTACACCGACTACCTGGCGGACGCGCTGAAGGACTGGCAGAGCAACAAGCTCGCCGGCTCCATCCAGCACGGTGTGGCGGTGAACCAGCCCTGGCTGGCCGCGATCAACGAGGCGGTCGGCCTGTTCATCGGCACCAAGGACGTCAAGGCGCTGCAGCAGGCCCTGGCCGACGCGGCCGCGGCCAACGCGCAGTGACGCTCCTGGTGCATCGCTCGACAACAGCCGCTCGATAAACGGCACAGGCGCGGCGGGCCCGGCTTGCGGGCCCGCCGCCCCCGTGGGAGGTCATGCTTGTGAGGCGGGCACGCTCGTGGCTGCCCGGGCTGCTCCTCGTGACACCGTCGATCATCCTGATCGCTGTCTTCGTGTACGGCATGCTGGGCTGGAACTTCCGCCTGGCGATGACCGACCAGCACGACGAGGTGTCCGAGGGCGAGTTCGTGGGGCTGCAGAACTTCGTGGACATCTGGGACCAGTCCCGGTGGCACCTGTCCGTGAACCACGCGATCATGTTCACGGTCGTCTTCGTGCTGGGAGCGCTGCTGCTCGGGTGGCTCCTGGCGTTCCTGATGGAGAAGGGGATCAGGGGCGAGGGCACGTTCCGCGCGATCTACCTGTTCCCGATGGCCATCTCGTTCGTCGCGACCGGCATCGTGTGGCGGTGGCTGATGAACTCCGGCACGGGGGAGCGGGCGGTCGGTCTGAACCGGCTGTTCGACTGGCTGGGGCTGCCGCAGTGGCAGTGGTTCCGTGACCCCGACTGGGGGATGGCCGCGATGGCACTGCCAGCGATATGGCAGATGTCCGGATATGTCATGGCACTTTTCCTGGCGGGGTTCCGCGGCGTCCCCGAGGAGCTGCGCGAGGCCGCCCGGGTGGACGGCTGCAACGAGTGGGGCGTCTACCGGCACGTGGTGCTGCCCATGCTCCGGCCGGTCACGCTGTCTGCGCTGATCATCCTCGGCCACATCTCGCTCAAGGTCTTCGACCTGATCGTCGCGGTGTCCGGCAAGCAGATCATCACCGACGTGCCCGCGGTCTTCATGTGGGTGGCGGTGTTCGACTCGCACGACCCGGCCAAGGGCGCCACGATCGCGTCCTACATCGTGCTCAGCGTGGCGATCTTCGTGATCCCGTACCTGATCTGGTCGGTGCGTAAGGAGAGGCGGTCATGACGGCGGTGGCCGGGCGCAGGGCGGCGGGCTTTCAGTACGTGCGGCTCGCCGTGCTCATCCTGTTCGTCCTGATCTTCCTCATCCCGATCTACGTGCTGCTGGTCACCAGCTTCAAGCCGCTCACCGAGGCCGACCCGGGGCAGGCGTGGAACCTGCCCCAGACGTGGACGACCGAGGCATGGAGGGTGGCCTGGGAGAAGCTCGCGCCGGGCCTGTGGAACAGCGTGCTGCTCGCGGTGCCGGGCTCGCTGCTGTCGTGCGCGCTCGGCTCCATGAACGGCTACGTGCTGTCCAAGTGGCGCTTCCCCGGGGCCGACGTGCTGTTCACGCTCTTTCTGTTCGGGATGTTCATCCCGTACCAGGGCGTGATGATCCCGCTCGTGCAGCTCCTCGTCGGGCTGAACGACCTCACCGGGCTGGACGGCGTCTTCTACGGCGGCATCCCCGGCCTGGTGCTCGCGCACGTCGTGTACGGCATCCCGATCTGCACGCTGATCTTCCGCAACTACTATGTGACGATCCCCGACGAGCTGATCGAGGCGTCGCGGGTGGACGGGGCGGGCATGCTCCGCGCGTACTGGTCGGTCGTCCTGCCGGTGTCGGGGCCGGCCATCGCCGTGGTGATCATCTGGCAGTTCACCTCGATGTGGAACGACTTCCTGTTCGCGGTGTTCCTCACCGGGCCGACGAGCTGGCCCACGACCGTGATGCTGAACAACATCGCGGGTGCGCAGGCCACCCCGTACAGCCAGCAGATGGCCGCCGCCATCCTGGCGTCGATCCCGACGATGCTGATCTACGTGCTGCTCGGCCGGTTCTTCATGCGCGGGCTCATGGCGGGCGCGCTCAAGGGCTGACACGGGCCGGCCCGGGCCGGATCCGGGTGACTCAGGTCGGCCCGGCTCAGCCCGGGGCGGCTCGGGTCAGCTCGGGTCAGCTCGGGTTGGCGAGGTGGGCGATGGGCTCGCCGCGTACGTAGCGGGCCACGTCGGCGGCCACGATCGCCGCCGCCTTCTTCGCCGTCTCCTTGCTGGCCCCGGCCAGGTGCGGGGTCATCACCAGGTTCGGCGTCGTGAGCAGGCGCGACCCCGGCGGGATCGGCTCGTCGGGGAAGACGTCGCACGCGGCGCCGAACAGGTGGCCGGACTCGAGCGCGTCGCACAGCGCGTCGTAGTCGAGCAGCGCGCCCCGCGCGCAGTTGACCAGCACCGAGCCCTTCGGCATGGCGGCGATCTCGGCCGCGCCGATCATCCCGGCGGTCTCGGGGGTGGCGCGGGCGTGCAGGGAGACGAACAGCGAGCGTTCCAGCAGCTCGCGCAGGCCGACGTTGCCGGGCGCGGCCACGTACGGGTCGTGCACCAGCACGTTCGCGCCGAACCCTTCGAGCATGCGGGCCACCCGGCTGCCGATCGCGCCGTAGCCGATCAGGCCGACCGTGTTGCCGTCGAGCTCGGGCCCGACCTGGTCGTAGGAGTAGTAGTCGCTGCGCCACGCGCCGCCCTTCAGCTCCGTGTGGGTCTGCGGGATGCGGCGGGTGGCGGCGAGCAGCATCGCCAGGGTGTGCTCGGCGGTGGCCACCGCGTTGCGGCCGGGTGCGAACGTCACCTTCACCCCGGCCTCGGTGGCCGCCTTGAGGTTGGCGTTCACCGGACCGCTCCGGCTCACGCAGAACAGCCGCAGGCCGGGCGAGGCGTCCAGCACGCGCTTGGTGAGCGGCGCCATCTGGGTGACGCACACCTCGACGCCGCGCAGCGCCTCGATCAGCTCGTCCTCCACGTCGGACGCCTCGTCCACCTCGCCCACCGGGCCGAACGGCACGACCGGCCAGGGCAGCGTCAGCTCGCGGACGTCCAGCTCACCGGGCACGGCGCTCTTCAGCGCGTCGATGAGCAGGTCGTTCCTGACGAAATGGTCGCCTGCGGCGAGGACTTTGAGTGTCAACGAACGGCTCCAATCGGGGAGTTGTACTGCAGCAGCGCCACCCGTCCCGTGCCGGCCTCGTCCAGGCGCAGCTCGGTCAGGGCGCAGTTGTCCAGCCGGGGAACAGCCGGCGGTACTCGCCGAGCGGCAGCCCGAGCAGCCGGCACAGGGAGAGCCTGATGGCGGTGGTGTGCGCGACGACCAGCACGCGGCCGCCCGCGTGGGCGGCGGCGATGTCGCCGAGCGCGGCGACGAACCGCTCGGCGGCGGCGTACGGGTCCTCGCCGCCCGGCAGCGGATGCGCGGCGGGGTCGGCCTCGAACGCGGCCCTGGCCTCGGGGAAGCGGGCCTTCATCTCGGCCGACGTGAGGCCCTCGCCCTGGCCGAAGTCCAGCTCGCGCAGCCGGGCGTCGGTGCGCACGGAGAGCCCGGCCCTGGCCGCGGCGGTCTCTGCGGTGATCACCGCCCGGCTCAGCGTGGACGCCCACACGGCCGCGAGCCCCGCTCCCGCCGCCCAGGAGGCCAGCTCGGCGGCCTGCTCGTGGCCGCGCGGCGTCAGCTCGATGTCGCTGATCCCGGCGTAGCGGTTCTCGGCGTGCCAGACGGTCTCGCCGTGGCGGACGAGCACGAGGTCGGTCATCGGGCGGTCCTCTCGCGGGCGTGTGCGGCGGCCCGGCCGTCGAGCCAGCCGCGTTCTTCCAGCTCGGCCACGAACCGCAGGTACGGCTCGCGCACGCCGGTGTCCACGGGCTCGACGACGGCGCTGGTCCTGATCATCGCGTCGGGGTCGCCGCCGGCCAGGACGGCCATGCCCAGCGCGGGCTCGGCGTTCTCACGCAGCGTCACCGGGCGTTCGAGCACGTCGGCGCGGAGCCGCGTCCAGTACGCGCTCCTGGTGGCCCCGCCGGTGAGGATGATCTCGCCGTCCACGGGCGCGCCGAGCAGGTCGAGATAGTCGAAGCAGAGCCGTTCGACGAAGGCCGCGCCGAGCAGGATGGCGGCGTAGCGCTCCACGTCGTCGGCCGGCTCGCCGAGCGTGAAGCCCTCGGCGCCGGGCGCGGCGAACGGGAACCGCTCGCCCCGCGAGACCAGCGGGTACGTGACGGCGGGCGGCAGGCGGCGGCCGTAGCGCTCGGCGGCCTGCCGGCTGAGCGCGTCGAGGTCGGCGCCGGGCAGGTCGCGGGAGAGCACGCCCGCGCCCGTGCTGGACGCGCCGCCGGGCAGCCAGGAGCCGTCGGGGGCGCGGTGGGAGTAGACCACGCCGAGCGGGTCGTGGATCAGCTCCTTGGTGACGCCCTTGAGCACCAGCGTCGTGCCGAGCACCGAGTTCCAGCTTCCCGGACGCCGGGCGCCCGCGCCGAGCTGGGCGGCGCAGCCGTCGGTGGTGCCGGCGATCACCGGGGTGCCCTCGGGCAGGCCGGTCTCCTCGGCCGCCGCCGCGCACACCGTGCCGAGGCGGGCGCCTGGGCGTACGACGCGGGGCAGCGTGCCCTCGGGCACCCCCAGCGCGTCGAACACCTCCTCCGGCCAGCGCTCCTCGATCAGGTCCACGCCGGTCTTGAGCGCGTTGCTCAGGTCGGTGGCCACGTCGTGCCCCACCAGGCGGCGGTTGACGAAGTCGCTCTGGTGCGCGGCGCGGGCTCCTCGCGGGGCGTCCCGCAGCAGCCACAGCAGCTTCGGCAGCGCCCAGTTGGGCTGCATGCGGCGGTAGCCGAGGCGCTCCCACACCGCCGCGCCCGCCTCGTTGGCGCGGGTGGCGTCGGCGCGGCGGTCGTCGTACATGAGGGCGGGCGTCAGCGCCCGGCCGCCCGCGTCGGTGAGCAGGATCGTGCCCGAGGTGGCGTCCACGGCCACGCCCTCGACCCGCTCACCGCCGGGCACGCCGCGCAGCGCCTCGCGGGTGGCCGTGGCCAGCTCCCGCCACCACTGCTCGGGGTCCTGCTCGTGCCGGGGGCCGTCGCGGTGGCTGGTCAGCGGGCGGCTGCCGGTGCCCAGCACCCGTCCGTCCGCGGCCACGGCGAGCGCGCGTACGCTCTGCGTCCCGAGGTCGATGCCCACCCACACGCTCATGAACGGCTCCTCAGCTCGGCGAGCAGCGGCCAGGTGCCGGCGGCGCCGCCGCGCAGGGTCAGAAAGTCAGCGAAGAGGTCGTCGTAGAAGGCCCGGCGGGCGGGGTCGGGCTCGACGGGCTCGCGCAGCCGTACGTGCCGGGCCGCCGCCTCGGCGACGGACGGCGCCGCGCCGGTGGCGGCCAGCCCCACCAGGGCCGCGCCCCGCGCGCCCACCTCGCTGTCGGCGGAGCGGTGCACGGGCAGCCCGGTGACGTCGGCGATGAGCCGCAGCCAGACCGCGCTGTTGGCGCCGCCGCCGCACACCCGCAGCTCGGTCGGGGCCGCTCCGGTCGCCTCCAGGCAGTCGCGGATCACCATCGTCAGCCCTTCGAGCACGGCTCTGGCGACGTGCTCGTGGCCGTGCTCGAACGACATGCCGTGCAGCGACCCCCTGGCCTGCGGGTCGGAGAACGGCGCGCGCTCACCGGCCGGCGACAGGTAGGGCAGGAACGCGAGCCCCCGGGCGCCCGGTTCGCTGGTCGCGGCCAGCTCGCCCAGCTCGGCGGGGGCCGACAGCCCCAGCAGGCGGCACGTCCACTGCACGACCTCGGTGCCGGCGAAGGTGGGGAAGGCCCGCAGGTAGCCGCCGGGCAGCGCGATGGTGATGCCGGTCGGCGGGCCGTCGAGGTCGGGGGATGCGGCGATGACCTCGGTGCACAGCGTGGTGCCGAGGATGCCGCACGCCTGTCCCGGGCTGACCGCGCCGGAGCCCAGCGCGGTGGCGGCGATGTCGTACGGGGCCATCACCACCGGCGTTCCCGCCGCAAGGCCCAGCGTCTCGGCGGCCCGCGCGGTGAGCCCGGCGACCGGGCACGGCCGGATCGGCGGCAGCAGCCGCTCGGCCCACTCCAGGCCGAACAGGGCGAGCAGTTCGGGGAGTACGCCCGCTCGGTCAGGTCCATGAACGGCGCCGAGGCGTCGGACTCGTCGGCCGCGATCTCCCCGGTCATCCGGGAGTAGATCCAGCCGCCGCAGGTGAGCATGGCGCTGGACCGGTCGAGCCGGTCGGGGTCGTGGGCGCGCAGCCAGGTGAGGATGGCGTGCGGCAGCCCGGACGCGGCCGAGGAGCCGTTGCGCCGGAACGCCGTCTCGGCCAGTCCGTCGCGCGTCCACGCGGCGACGATGGCGGCGGCCCTGGCGTCGTTCCACAGGATGGCCGGGCCGGTGGGCTCGCCGGCCGCGTCCACCAGCCAGCAGCCGTCGCCCTGGGCGGTGACCGCCACCAGCTCGGCGCCGCCGGTCCTGGCCGCGACCTCGCGCACGGTCTCGGCCACCGCGTCCCACACGGCGTGCATGTCCTGCTCGGTGTGGCCGGGTGCGGGCCTGGTGACGACGGTCTCGCGCCGGGCGACGGCCGTCTCCAGGCCGGACTCGTCGTAGCCGACGGCCTTGATGACGGTGGTGCCGGCGTCCACGCAGATGATCGCCATCATGCCCTTCCATGTGAGGTCCTGGACCGGCGCGAGATCGAGTCGACGATCTCAAGACAGGGGCTGCCCGCGCACGGGCGGACACCCCTGGGTGTCCATCACGGTAGCGCGCAGTCAGAAACTTTGTCCAGCACAGATGTTCAGCGCTGGCGGTGTGAGGATCAGAGCGGTGTGAGGATCAGAGCGGTGTGAGGATCAGAGCTGGTGAGCCGCCGCCACCAGGCCCTCGGCCGTGGGCGTGTCCGTGACGAGCTGGTTGAAGTAGCCGCCCCGCGCGCCGGCCATGATCGAGAGCACCTTCTCGGCGCCCACCGCGACCGCGATCGAGCACGGGATGCGCCGCAACTGCTCCTGCTTGGCGGCGACCAGCCGCTCGCCGCCCGGGTACGTCACCGGCTCGCCGTCGCGGTCGTAGATCCGCATGCACACGTCGCCCACCGCCTGGCGCAGGCTCTCGGCGTCGCGCGGCATGAGCGAGGGCACCGTCTGCCGCATCAGCGGCGGGGAACCGACGCCCACCAGCGCGCACTTGGCCCGCTCCCACAGGTCCATCACCCGGCGCACCGACGGCTCGTGCTGCAGCGAGTAGAACAGCTCGGGTCCGGGCAGCGCCGGCGCATAGAGGTAGGCGGGCACGCCGCCGACGCGTTCTGCCAGGATGCGGGTGGTCTCGTTGGTCTGGAACCAGGGCTGCGGCTCCTCCTGGCCGCCCACCGCCGGGGCGATGGTGACGCCGGGGTAGCGGCCGAGGTCCTCGCGGGCGCACTCGTAGACCGTGGTGCCGGAGGAGACCAGCACGACGTCGCCCGACTCCAGCCCGGCCCCGGCCAGCGCGCGGGCCACGCCGGGGGCCAGCCAGGGGCCGAGCGCCGGGCCGCTGACCTTCGGCACCAGGTGGACGCGGTCGAGGCCGAGCAGCTCGGCCACCTCGGCGGCCAGCGGGCCGTCGCCGAGCGAGGCCGGGCGGTGCACCCTGATCTCGACGATGCCCTGCCTGCGCGCCTCGGTGAGCAGCCGGCTCACGGTGGCCCTGCTGACGCCGAGCCGCTTGGCGATGTCGCCCTGGGTGGCGTCCTCCAGGTAATACTGCTGGGCCGCGGTGTACATCAGCTCCTGGGGAAACCTGGCCTGCGCCTCGGGTGCGACGTCGGCGGCATTCATGCGCGCGCTCCTGAATGGACTGTGAACAGATTTTCAGAACTGATGCGCAACCCACTATAGCCACGTGCCCTTCGCACGTGCCGGAGGAAAGGTCAGCCCCCGATCAGGGCGTCGCCGAGCGGGGTGCGCGCGTACACGACGCTGCGGCCGGTGCGGGTGCCGGCGATCAGGCCCGCGCCGCGCAGCGCCGCCACGTGCTCGCCGGCCGTGCCCACGCTCTGCCCGAGCAGCGCGGCGAGCTGCGTGGTCGTCGCCGGCTCCGCCAGCTCGGCGAGGATGCGGGCCCGGCTGCGGCCGATCAGCGCCGCCAGCCTCGCGGGTGCGGGCCGCGCCTGCCCGTACGCGGCGATGCCCCTGGCCGGGTAGACCAGCGCGTACGGCCAATCCTCCTCCAGGTACGCGCCCACGCTGTCCATGAACGCCGACGGCAGGAACAGCAGCCCCCTGCCGCCCAGCCGCCGCTCCTGCCCGTGCATGCTGCGCAGCTTCACCTCGATCCGCCCGCCGCGCCAGCGCACCTGCGGGCTCAGGTCGTCGAGCGCCGCCTGCCAGCCGTACGCCGCCAGCCGCCCCGCCCGGTAGGCCACGTCCCGCTGCAGCACCGCGCGCAGCCGCGGCCAGTCGTGGACCAGGATCTCCGTCCACAGCGCCTCGTACGCCCGCGCGACCAGCGTCACCACGTCGGGGCCCAGCAGCAGCTCCCGCACCCAGCCCGGCACCGGGGGCCGCTCGGCCAGCACCTGCTCGATCTCCGCGTGCGCCCGTGACACCGGCGTGGCCCGCACGGCGGCGATCTCCGCCTCGAACGGCACGTCCACGGCCGTCGGCGGCGGCGCGACGAAGTCGACGTTCGAGCCCGGGTTGCCGGTGATCGCCATGGCGGCCCGCAGCGCCGGCAGCTCTTCCTCAAGCCGCCGGTACGTCTCGCGCCACCGCGCCGCCCACGGCTCGTGCGCGCCCGCCCGGTAGCGGCCCGCCAGCACCCATTGGGCGTGCATGGTCTCGATCAGCGGCGAGATGGCGAACCTGCTGGCCATCACGTCCTGCGGCACCACCTCGATCGTCACCACCTTTCGGTTATATCCGAAAAAGTCGCCCCACCTCCGGGGCGGGCCCGAGCATCGGGAACCGTGAAAAGCGCGACGTTCGGCGAGGTCTTCGCCGTCAAGGAGTTCCGCGTCCTGTTCGGCAGCTTCGCCCTGATGATCGGCGGCGATGTGATCAGGATGCTGGCGCTGTCCGTGCTCGTCTACGCGCGGACCGGCTCCGCAGGGCTGTCGGCGGCGGCGTACATGGCCGGGTGGCTGCCGTACATCGCAGGCGGGCTGCTTCTGATCTCGCTGGCCGACCGGCTGCCGCCGCGGGCGCTGATGATCGCGGGGGAGCTGGTCAGGGCCGTCACCTGCCTGCTGCTCGCCTACGCCGGGCTGCCGGTGTGGGCGATGCTGGCGCTGGTGCTGGCCACGGGGCTGTTCTCGCCCGTCTTCTTCGCGGCGCGGGCGGCGATGCTGCCCGAGGTGCTGCCCGGCGACGCGTTCGTGCTCGGGCGCTCGCTGCTCAACATGGCGTCGGCGAGCGCACAGGTCGCCGGGCTGGCGGCGGGCGGAGCGGTCCTCGCCGTCGTCGGTCCCTCAGGGGCGCTCGCGATCACCGCCGTGCTGTCGGCGGTGGCGGCCGTGGTGCTGCGGCTCGGGCTGCCGTACACCGCGGCGCGGGGGAACGGCGGGCCCGGCGCGATACGCCAGACGCTGCGGGTCAACCGGCGGCTCATCGCCGACGGGCGCGTACGCGGGCTGCTGCTCGCCATGTGGCTGCCATGCGTGTGCCTGGCGGGGGCCGAGGCCATGGTGGTGCCGTACCTCGGCGGGCAGGGGCAGGCCGGGATGGTGCTCGCGGCGGCGGCCGTCGGCATGGCGGCGGGGGAGTTCGCCGTGGGGCGCTTCGCGGCGCCCGCGCTGCGCGAGCGGTTGTCGTTCCCGCTGGCGCTGCTGCTCGGCGTGCCGTGGACGGCCTTCGCGCTCGGGCCCGGCATCGGGTGGGCGGCGGTGCTCGCGGCGCTCGGCGCCGCGGGGCTGTCGTACCAGCTCGGGCTGCAGCGGCGGTTCGTGGACGCGGTGCCCGAGGAGGTGCGCGGGCAGGCGTTCGGGCTGCAGTCGGCCGGGCTGATGACGGGGCAGGCGGCCGGCGCGGCGCTGATCGGCGCGCTCGGCGAGGTGATCGCGCCGGGGTACGCCATGGCCGCGTCCGGGCTGGCCGGGGTGGTGGTCGCGGTGGCGCTGGCGGGCGTGCTGCGCTCACCGGCCGTCCGCGTCCCCGCCTGAGCCCGCGGTCCCCGCCCGCACACGCGTCCTTGTGTGAACGCGCCCGGTCCGTCGCGTCGGGGGACGCGCGTCGGGAGCCGGCCAGGGGCGGCTCGCCCTCAGAAGCCGGTCGGGGGCAGCTCGCCCGAGCCGCGCACGATGAGGCGTACCGGCAGCTCCACGTGCTCCGAACGGCCGGTGTCGCCGCCCAGGCGGCGGAAGAGCAGCTCGGCCGAGACCCGCCCCATCCACGCCGGATCCTGCGCCACCACCGTCACCCCCGGGTCGAGCAGGTCGGCCAGCTCGAAGTCGTCGAACCCGACCAGCGCGATCCGCCGCCTCTCCAGCGCCCGCAGCGTCGTCACGGTGTAGCGGCCGTTGCCGGTGAACAGCGCCGTCGGCGGGTCGTCGAGGGCGAGCATCCGCTCCAGGTCCGTACGGATCGCCTCCAGCGACGGCGGCCGCATGGCCACCAGCCGCTCGTCGTACAGGCCGCCCAGCTCGTCCCGGTAGCCGCGCCGCCGCTCGGCTGCGGTGAAGATGGCCGGGTCGTCGCCGAGGAAGGCGATCCTGCGGTGCCCGTGCGCCATCAGATGGCGTACCGCCAGCCGCGCACCGCCCGCGTTGTCGGCCAGCACGGTGTCCACGTCGAGCCCCGCGCCCGGCGGCCGGTCGGCGAAGACCACCGGCGTCCCCGCCTCCAGCTCGGGCCGCAGATAGGTGTGGTCGTCACCGGCCGGCACCACGATCAGCCCGTCCACGCGCCGCGCGCAGAACGTCTCGACCAGCTCCCGCTCCCTGCCGGGCTCCTCGCCGGACGAGCCGCTCAGCAGCAGGCAGCCGTGCTCGATCACGACGTCCTCGACCGCCCGGCTCAGCCCCGAGTAGAACGGGTCGGCCACGTCCTCGATGACCAGCCCGATCGTGGCGGTCCTGCCTCTGCGCAGCACGCGCGCGCTCTCGTTGCGGCTGTAGCCGAGCCGCTCGATGGCCGCGCGCACGCGCTCGGCGGTGGCCGGGTGGACGCCGGGCTCGCCGTTCACGACGCGCGAGACGGTCTTGAGCGCGACGCCGGCCGCCGAGGCGACGTCCTTCATCGTCGGTCTCACGCCTGGATCATTTCCTACTCGGGAGGGGCGGACAACGTTGTCAAGCGGTTGTGCCAGAGTGGTCGTCTATGTCGTTGAGATCCGCCGTGCTCGTGGCCGGGTTCGCCCTGGCCGCGCTCAACCTCCGCCCGGCCATCGCGGGCGTCTCCCCGCTGCTCGACGAGATCATGGGCGACGTGGGCCTGAGCCCCGCGGGCGGCGGCGCGATCACCACCGTCATGGTCGTCTGCCTGGGCGTGTTCGGGCCGGTCACGCCGCTGCTCGCGCGCCGCATCGGGCTCGACCGCACGCTGCTCGCCGGCCTGCTCGTCATCGCCGCGGGCGTCGCCGTACGCGGGCTCGACGGCGCGCCGCTGCTCTACATCGGCTCCGCCCTGGCCGCCACCGCCATCGCGGTCATGAACGTCTCCATGCCCGGCGTCGTCAAGCAGCACTTCCCCACCCGCGTCAACCTCATGACCGGCGTCTACGTCTCGGCCGTGGTCGCCGGTGCCGCGCTCGCCTCCGCGCTGGTGGTCCCCGTCGAGCACGCCACCGGCGCCGGCTGGCGCGGCGTCACGGCGCTGCTCGCCGTGCCCGCGCTGCTCGCGGCACTGCTCTGGCTGCCGCAGGCGTTGCGCGGCAGGCCGCAGGTGGGCTCCGACGGCCCGCGCCCGTTCGGCGCCGTGCTGCGCAGCCGCGTCACCTGGTACGTCACCGCGCTGATGGGGCTGCAATCGCTCACCTTCTACGTCATGCTGGCCTGGCTCCCCACCATCTTCCTGGAAGCGGGGCTGCCCGCCGACCAGGCCGGCTACCTGCTCAGCCTGACCAACGCGGTGCAGGTCGGCACCTCGCTCGCGGTGCCCGTGCTGGCCGGGCGGCGCGCCTCGCAGGTGCCGTACGTGGTGGGCGCGTGCGTGCTGACCGTGCTCGGCTACCTCGGCATGCTGCTCGCCCCCACGACGCTGCCGTGGGTGTGGATGATCGTGCTGGGCATCGGCCAGGGCGCCTCGTTCGCGCTGGCGCTGCTGATCATCGCGCTGCGTCCCGCCGACCCTGCGGCCGTGACCGCGCTGTCCGCGGTCGCCCAGTCCGTCGGCTACGTCGTCGCGGCGCTCGGCCCGATGCTGTTCGGCTACCTCAGGGAGATCTCCGGCGGCTGGACGGTGCCGCTTTCGGCCGGACTCGGCGTACTGGTGGTGCAGCTCGTGGCCGGATGGCTGGCCGGTCGCCCTGCTACGTTGGAGGGAGCCCGACGATGATCGAAGGGGAGTCCCGCGTGCTGACCGACACGCTCCGGCGGCTGGCGGACGAGCGCGGCGGGGTGCTCGGAGTGGTGCCCGGCCTCGTCATCGACCCTGACGGCTCCTGGACCCCGGTCACCGAGCTGGTGCGGGAGCCGTACACGCTGCTGACCGAGCTGGTGGACGAGACGGCCGCGCGCTGGAACGCCCCGAGGCACGTCGGCGCGGCGCTGTTCTGGAAGACCTACGGCTATTGGCACGCGCTGCCGCTGGCGCTCGGGTGGGCGCTCGGCGGGCGGGTGCCGATCATGCCGTTCGACGCCACGTACTTCCAGGTCTCGCCCGCCGGGGTGACGCTGGCCGCCTCCCGCGTGCGCTGGGACACCGGCGTCGGCGCCATCCGCGAAGCGCTGGAGGAGTCGCAGCGCCCGCTGGTCGAGGCGATCAACGCGCTGACCAAGGTGGGCGAGCGCACGCTGTGGGGCTCCACGGCGGAGGCGTTCGCCCACCCGCTGACCACGATCGTGCCCGGCGACTACATGGAGCTGCTGCGCTTGATCGGGCCGCCGCTCGACGGGCTGATCGAGCCCGCCGGCGACGGCTACTTCCGCAGGACCTGCTGCCTGTGGATCACCCTGCCGGACGTGGAGCCCTGCGGAAGCTGCTGCGTGCTCAGGCCCGCCGCGCGGGCGCGTGCGGCCTCAGGCGACTGACCCGACCGGCTGCGCCTCGGGCACGGCCTCCTGCCCGGTGATCGGCTCCGGGACCGGCTCGTCGATGGGACGCAGCTCGTCGGCGTAGCTCACCGAGACGCGGCGCATGACGCCCGTGCCGTCGATGGAGTACTGGCCGAGCCGCCACAGCGGCGGCGAGTACGCGTGGATGGACACGCTCTGGTCCACTGCGCCCGTCAGCCGGTGGATGTGGTCGGGACCGAACGAGAACGACTGACCCTCCGTCACCACCGTCTCCAGGTGCTCGCCGCCGATGCGCGGGTTGCACTCGCGCAGCGCGCCCTGCACCACGCGCACCGCCCCCGAGGAGATGTCGTGGTCGTGCCAGCCCGTGTCGTCCTCCGGACGCCAGCACAGCAGCCAGACGTCCACGTACGCGTCGCGGTAGAGGGAGGCGTAGTGCCGCCCGCCGTCGGCGGGGAAGTCCACCTGGTCGCGCCACTCCTCCGGATGGGCGGCCAGCTCGTCCACCAGGTCGCGCAGCTCGCGCCGGTCGAGAGTGCGCTCGGGGAGCCTGGAGCAGGTGCCCCCGTCCTGGATCTGGTCAGTGCTCACGTACGAGTCTCCTTTCTGTTCAGCAGACGACGGGGGTTGACCACCCGGATGGCGTGGCCTGCGGCCGCGCCGAGCCCGGGATCGGGTGCGGTGGCGTAGGGGGCGTCGGATCCGTTGACCACGACGTCGATGCCGAGCTCGCGGACGATCGCGTCGATCGCGCGCGGGCCGTAGGAGGAGGTCTCCACGAAGAAGTCGCGGTCCACCAGGCCGCGCCCGCCGCCGCCCCTGGTGATGAGGCGTTCGGAGTGCAGCGGCGCGAGGCCGGCGAGCAGCGCGAAGCAGACCCGCAGCCGGGGATGCCTGGGCCGGACGACGGCGTGGAAGTAGTGCCATGCCTGGTGCATCTGCTGGACGTACGGCACCAGCGCGGGCCACCAGGGCGGCGTGCCCGGGGTCAGCGCGGCCGGCCCCGGATGCACGAACAGCGGCAGGTCCCTGCCGGTCAGGACTTCGAGGATCCGGTCGTCGGGGACGGCCGTGGCGGGGATCTGCAGGCCCGCGAAGCCGCGGTCGAGATCCTTGGCCAGGCGCTCGGGGTCGATGTCGCTGTGGCAGGTGGCCGCCCACGCGCCGTACGGCTCGCCCAGCGCGAGCGCGCCGTCGTGGTAGGCGTCGATCAGCGGCCAGGCGTCCTCGGGCGGCAGGAACTCGATGCCGAGCGGGCTCGACAGCGACACCAGCGCGAGCTCCAGGCCGGTCGTGTCGCGCCCTTCGTGATCGGCGGGGTTCACCTCGTACGGCGGCTCGCCGTCGAGGATCAGCGTCCAGCCGTCGAGGTACGGCGGGCGGGTTCTGGTGCGCAGGGCATCGACGAATCCGGGCGTCCACAAGTGCTGGTGCACGTCGATCGTCATGCCGTCACTCCCTCCTTCCCCGCCATTTCCTACTCACAATACATGTAAACCGGTCTGCCTGCGCAAGGGTCAGAGTGAACCGTTTCAGTGATACGGTTCAGTGAAACGCTTCACGAAGGTCATGTCAACGGGCGTTTCTTACGTAAAAGCGACAAGCTCTCACGGGAAAGCGGCTCTCGCCGGTCCCACGCAATAGGCTGGCTGAATGCCTCGGAAGAGAGCCACGATCCGTGAGGTGGCGCGGGCCACGGGCCTGTCGCCGGCGGCCGTCTCCTACGCACTGCGCGGCCTTCAGGTGTCGGAGGAGACCATGGAGCGAGTCCGCGCCGCCGCCGCCGAGCTCGGCTACGAGGCCGACCCCATCGCCAGGGCACTCGCCAGCGGCCGCACCGGCATGATCGGCCTGCTGTGCGGCTCGCTCGAAGACCTGTGGCAGCAGTCGCTCGCCGTCGGCATCAGCAGGGGCCTGCGGGAGAAGGACCGCTACGCCCTCATCCTCGACGCGGTCGGCGACCCGGCCCGCGAGCGCGCCCTGGCCCAGCAGCTCCGCGACCAGCGCGTCGACGGCATGATCGTGCAGCCCATCGATCCCGCCGCCGCGTTCTGGCCCGAGCTGTGCGAGTCGGTGCCGGTGGTCGCGATCGGCGACTCCATCACCGGTACGGCCGGTGAGGTCGTCTTCGACAACCGGCGCGGCGTCACGCTCGCCCTGGAGCACCTCCACGCGCTCGGCCACCGCCGCATCGCCGTGCTCACGCCCACCCGGCCGAGCACCCCCGACCGGCCCGCCGACGTCCACGTCTCGGCCGAGGCCGAGCGCCTGCGGCTCGACATCGAGCTGACCACCGCGCCCCACGACCTGGCCGGCGCCACCGCGACCGCCCTGCGGGTGCTGTCGGGCGAGCAGCCGAGCGCGGTGTTCTGCTTCAGCGACTCGATCGCGTACGGCGTCTACGCGGCGGCGGCCGAGCTGGGCCTGTCGATCCCCGGCGACGTGTCCGTCATGGGCTACGACGACCATCCGATGTCGGGGCTGCTCAGCCCGGGGCTCACCACGGTCGACTGGGACATCGACGGCATCGTCAGGGCCGCCGTGCGGCTCATCGCGGCGGCGGCCGACGGCGGGGCGCGCAGGCGGCGGGTCGTGCAGAAGCCGACGCTGCGCGAACGCGGCTCGGTGGCCCGCCGCTCCGGGGCCTGACGGAGCTACGCGCGGGGCGGTCATGTCGCCGGGGCGGCCCGGCGCGGCTTGGCGGGGTTCGCGCGGTGGTCAGCCCGGCGTGGTTGCGGTGGGGCTGGTGCGGTGGTCAGGCTGGCGTGGTTGCGGTGGGGCTGGTGCGGTGGTCAGGCTGGCGTGGTTGCGGTGGGGCTGGTGCGGTGGTCAGGCTGGCGTGGTTGCGGTGGGGCTGGTGCGGGGTGGTCGCCGGGAGCGGCTTCAGTTCGGGAGGGCGCGGGTGAGGGCCTGGCGCGACTCCTCAAGGTCGGCCGTGAGCGGGCGGTCGGGCGCGGGGGCGTCGAGCGCGCGGGCCGCCGCCGTACGCTCGCAGGCCAGCACGATCTCCAGCGGCTCCAGGCAGCGCAGCGTGTGGCGGGCCGCCTGGGTGGCGAAGCCGGCGTGGTCCTCCGCGCCCCGCGAGACCACCGCCGTGCCCGTGGTCACCGGCGCGGCGAGGTGGCGCAGCTCGGCGACCGCGTCCTGGGCGACGTACTCCAGGATCAGCATGCCGGACGCGCCGGGACGGTCGGCGAGGAAGGGCAGGCGGCCGGTGTAGGCCGGGTCCATGAGCGTGGCCAGGCGGGCGGCGCTGAGCTGCGCGGTCTGCACGAGCGCGGGCCGCAGCGCGTCCAGCGCCAGCGCCACGGGCGCCGAGTGGAAGTTGCCGTTGTGCCAGGCCAGGTCTTCGGCGAAGAGCGGGTTCTCGGCCGAGGCGTTGAGGTCGGTCTCGATCGCGGTGACCGCGCGGTCGAGCGCGTCCACGGCCGCGCCGTGCACCTGGGCGAAGGCGCGGAAGCCGTACGGGTCCTGAACGCGGGTGCTGGGCTCGTGCGCCACCAGGCCGCGCAGCGCCGCCGCCACCGCCGCCTGGCCGGGGTGCGGGCGCGCCTCGTGCACGACGGCGGCCAGCGGCTCGGCGGAGGCGTCCACGGCGGCGAACGACATGGCGGCCACCTCGATCGCGGCCTCCATGAGCCGGCGCAGCCGGTGCACCGCGATGGCGGCGTCGGCCAGCGTGGCCGCGCCCGAACTGATGAACGGCAGCGCGTCGCTGGAGGCGAGCGGGAAGCGCGGCTCGGGCGCCGCCACTCCTGGCTCGCGGTTCCAGGGCAGCTCGCCGAGCAGGCAGAGCGCCGTCGTGGACAGCGCGGTCAGATCGCCGGTGCCGATCGCCCCGTACGTGCGCAGCGGCGGCGTGAAACCGTGGTTGATCGCGTACGCGAGCGCCTCGCACACGCCCGGCTCGATGCTCGAGCCGCCCGCGAGGAGCTGGTTGAGCCGGACCACGAGCATCGCCCTGGCCCTGGCGGGTTCGACGGGCGGGCCCGCACCGCACGCGTGGCTGCGCAGCAGGTCGAGGCCGCCGCCCTCCAGGAGCACGTCCCGGTTCGCGCCGACTCCCGTGCTCCTGCCGTACACCGGGCGGCCGGTCAGCTCCTGGGCGGTGGCCCACGCGGCCCGGGCCCGATCGAGGGAGGCGATCGAGACCCGGGCCCCTTCACAGGCGGCCTCGTGCACTCGCGCGCACGTCAGGCCGGAACCGTCGAGCTCCATGGATGGTGCGTGTCTAGTCGCCGTCGGGGACGAACGCGCTGAGCAGCCAGCTCACCACGCTGATGATGATCGCGCCCCAGAAGGCGGCCGGGTAGAAGTTGTCCACATGGAAGGGGATGCCGAGCTCGCCCGCTATCCAACTCGTCAGCAGCAGCATCGCCGCGTTGATGACGAGCAGGAACAGGCCCAGCGTGAGCACGATGATGGCGCAGCCGAGCGCTTTCACGATCGGCTTGACGATGGCGTTGACGACACCGAAGATCAACGCCACGAGCACCAGGACACCCCAGTACTTGGCCGAGTTCGCGGGGGCGTCGACCTCAATGCCGTCGAGCAACTGGATGGCCACCCACAGCGCGACTGCCGCTGCGAGCGTTCTGATGATGAATCTCACGCTGGTTGATCCTCCCACTTGAGCTCAGTGGTCGATAGGGGCGCCGTCAGAACGATGCCCGCCGATCACTCTGCGTAGTCTCCGGTTATCGACGGACATCGGGGGGAAGAGGCGTGCAGGGGAGGAACCGACATGGACGCGAACGGGCTCGAGTCGTTGCCGGCCGCCGAGTTGCACGACCGGGCGGTGCGCTACGCCGTACGCCACGGGGACCTGGGGTTCCTATGGGAGTTGCTGAAAGTGATCCCGGCGGCCGAGGCCGCCAGCGGTCACCACGATGAGAGCGCCAACGACCTCAGCAGGGTCTCGGCGCTGCTGAGCGACGCTCTCGTGGCGGGCGAGGGCAAGCTGGGCGAGGCGCTGCGCCCGATCTATCTCGACTACCTGCGTAAACATCCGGATGCCTGAGCGCCGGGGGCGCGCACGGGTCTCCCGTGCGCGCGCCCGGTCAGAGTCGTGAGCGGAGCGTGACGTGCGGTCCGCGTCACGCGGTGCGGACCGGAGGGGGTGAGGCGCGGCTCGGTCAGCCGGCCAGGCGGGCGCGCCGGTCGTTGTAGGTCGCGAAGCCTGGCGTGGTCAGCTCCTGCCCGTCGTGCAGCACGATCAGCGTCTCGTAGCAGCCCTTCGCGGCCAGCTCGTTCGCGAAGCGGCGGGCCTGGATGGGGCCCATGGCGTACATGGCCGTCGCGTACGCGTCGGCGAGCCCCAGGTCGGGGCCGATGACGGTGACCGAGCCCAGCGTGTCGCGGACCTCGCCGGTGTGCGGGTCGAGCACGCGGGACCCGCCGGAGGTGGCGATGCCGAGGTCGTGTGCGAGCACGGTGCGGCGGATCTTCCCGGTACGCGGGTCGCGCACGGGCACCCGCCAGCGCCTGCCGGGGGCGTGGGAGCCGCGCACGCGTACGTCGTTTCCCGCCGTGATGCGGTGGTCGCCCGCGCCCGCCTGGAGCAGCGCGCGGGACAGTCGCTCCAGTGCCCAGCCCTTGACGTAGCCGGAGGGGTCGGTCACGCCCTTGATGCGGGCGTCGAACCAGCCGCCGGTGGACTCGCTCAGCTCGTCGCAGCGGTGCAGCACCTCGATCAGCTCGGGGATCTGCTTGAGGGTCAGGCCGCGGTTGAGCCGGCTGATCTGGCTGTCCTCCTTGGCCGGGCTGAAGGTGTCCTCGGCCCAGCGCAGCCAGGCGAAGGCGTCGTCCATCAGCGGGGTCAGCTCGCGCGCCGGAAGCGGGGTGCGGATCTCGATGGTGACCGGCCGGCCCATGAAGGTCTCGGTGCGGCTGCTGCCCGGGAAGGACGCCGCCGTGGCCGGTGTCAGGGGAGCCGTGGCGGGCTCGGCGATATGAGAGGTCATCGCGGACTCGGCGATGGAAGTCGTCACGGACTGGAAACGATCAGAAGTCGTCATCTTGCCTCCTTGTCCGCCGTCCACGCTGTCAGATCACTCGTATGGTAAGCCTAAACCTTGAGGTCAGAACTGAAATGGATCTGTGACCTTGGCACGGCCAGGCGCGACAGCGCCCCACCTACATAACGCTGAAAGCGGCGCGGACCTGCTACCACCACCTCGCGCTCGGCGATGTCGGGAATCTCACGTCCGAGCCCGGACGCGCTCACCCGCTCCTTGGCGCGCGGATCGTGCTCGGCGCCCTCCACGAGGATGACGCGGTAGCGGGCCTGCAGCTCGCGCAGCTCGTCGGTGACCCGCTCGGTGCGGTAGACGGCGACGGTGCCCGGCTCATCCGCCAGCCGCTCGTGCAGCGTCCTGGGGTCGAGCCCGGTCGCGATCAGCAGAGACGGTCTGGAGGTCCGGGGCGCGCGGTGGCTCAGTACGGCCATCACGGCCGCGGCCGCGTACAGCAGGAGCGAGCACACCCGGCCGAAGCCACTGACGGCGGTCGTCCCGCCGAACTCGTGCGCCACCAGCAGCGCTCCGGTGAGATAGCCGCCTAGCCGCAGGCGCTGCCTGGCCTCCTCGGTGCGGAGATACGCGGCGGCCTTGACGGTGACGAAGCCGAGGGCGACGAGCAGCGCCGCCGCGGCGTAGGCGGAAGGAGTCCACGGAGCGCCGAAACCCGGCTGGATCGCCCCCAACTCGGCGATCGCGACGCCGCTCCAGAAGAGGATCGGCCCCTGTTGAGCATTCGCCTCGCTAGCCATACCTCAACCTTGCGGACCGAACATGAAAGCCGTCTGAGTAGGGTCTAGAAACATGGCTAACGTGCGTGTGGAGCGGACTGAAGACGGCGGATTCCGGGCGACGAACGCCCGCGGCGCCGAGGTTGCGATCGGCGGCGGCGATCAGGAGGGGGTGTTCACCCCGGTCGAGCTGCTGCTGGCGGCGGTCGGCGGGTGCAACATCGTCACCGTCGAGCCGCTCACCGCCAAGCGGGGTCACCGGCTGGTGCGCCTGGCGATGACCGTCGAGTCGGAGAAGATCGAGCCCAACAAGCTGGGGACGGTCACGGTGACGTACGACGTCGAGCTGCCGTCGGAGGAGGCCGGCGAGGTGTTCGAGGCGGTCGCCCACCGGGTGCACGAGAAGTACTGCACGGTGAGCCGGTCGTTGCAGGACGGCACTGAAGTCCGGTTGGAGCTTCCGTAGTTGGGATTAAACAGATATTCGACCCCGTTATGACGCGACCGTTGCATTCGTCTCGGTAGCGTAGTAGCAGGTCAGGAGCACTGGCGACTGACCGCGAGGACCTTCACCGATGCGGACGCGGAGGGGGACCGCGGGCCGCAAAGTGCGGGACCGCCGGCGTTTTGGGGAAGACGCCGGCCTGGACCGCCGCCGATCGGGCCGGGCAGATTTGGGGGAACTGCCCGGCCCGATCCATGCGTACGCGACCCCCGGCCGGATCCAGGCGTAATCCCTCGGCCGACTCGGGACCCCTCGGCCCGAATTCGGGACCCTCGGCTTGATTCGGGACCCATTCCTGATTCGGGACCCCTCGGCTCGATTTGGGGCCCTCGGCCCGGCCCGGGACCCTCGGCCCGACTCGGGCGTAATCCCGGTCCGATCCCTGCGTTACGCCGGCCTGATCCGTGCGTATCCTCCGGTGAGTGAAGAAAGTTCTCATCGACTGCGATCCGGGGATAGACGACGCACTCGCCCTGGCGCTGGCCGCCGGCTCGTCGGACGAGATCGACCTCGTGGGCATCACCACCGTCGGCGGCAACGTGGACCTGGAATTCACCACCGCCAACGCGCTGGCGCTGCGCGAGTTCCTGCGGATGGGCGACGTGCCGGTCACCCCGGGCAGCGCGGGCGCGCTGCTGCGCCGCACGGTCCGGGCCGCCGACGTGCACGGGCCCACCGGGCTCGGGGACGTCGTCCTGCCCGCCCCCACGCGGGGACCCTCCGAGGGGCACGCGGTCGACTTCATCGTGGAGACGCTGCGGGCCGCGCCCGGCGAGATCACGCTGGTCGCGGTGGGGCCGCTGACGAACATCGCGCTCGCCGTACGCCGTGAGCCGCGCATCGTCGAATGGGCCCGCGACTTCGTCATCATGGGCGGCTCCTTCACGCGCGGCAACCACAACCCGGCCGCCGAGTTCAACATGCTGGCCGACCCCGAGGCCGCCGCGATCGCCTTCGAGGCCGGGTGGACGGTCAAGATGCTGGGTCTCGACGTGACGCTGACCGCCGCCGTGACCTCGCCGGTGCTGGAGCGCATGCGGCCGCTCGGGCGGTTGTCGGAGCTGCTGGTGCCGGCCGCGCAGTACTACGGGATGGTGACGGCCGAGGGCGGGCCCGCGATCCACGACGCATGCGCGGTCGCGTACGTGCTGCGGCCGTCGCTGTTCACCTGCGTGCCCGCCGTGGTGAACGTGGAGACCGCCGGGCAGTACACCAGGGGCATGACCGTGACGGACTTCCGCGTCGAAGGCCGCCAGGCCAACGCCCTCGTCGCGACGTCCATGGATGTGCCGGCGTTCTGGGACCTGGTGCTGGGGGCGTACGAGAAGCTGGCGGCCCGCCTGGCGTGATCGTGTCGTCAGGGACCGGATGAGCACGGATGTGCCTGGGCGGCGCGGGCACTGTCCGAGGGCTGATAGAGTTAACCCCGTTGCGCCGCTAGCTCAGTTGGTCAGAGCAGCTGACTCTTAATCAGCGGGTCCGGGGTTCGAGTCCCTGGCGGCGCACCACAGCAAAACCCCAGCTCGGGATGACCGGGCTGGGGTTTCTGGCGTCTGCGGCGCTTTCACCCCAGGCGGTGGGGCGTCTTCGCCCCAGGCGGTGGGCGTCGCCGTCTTCGCGTGGGAGGCGGGCAAGACCGGCACGAGGTGCCGTGGACGCGCGGCCTACGTGATCGCAGCCGGCCTCGTCCTCATCGGCTCCCTACGTCCAGCAGACGAAGACTGCACTCCTGAGAAGGCGGTGAAGGGGTGGACGGCGTCGCGAAGGCGTAGGCACGGCAGGAGCTTGCCGCGTCGCCTCGGGATGGCGTCGTCACGGTGGGCGCTCCACGGCGGGAACGGCTGTGGCGGGCCGCGCATGCGGCGGGACGGCGGGCGCCGCGTTCAGGGTGCCCGCCGTGGGGTCGCCAGGACGGCCGGTCAGGCGGGGCGTTCGTCGACGCCGACCGCGCCCACGCCGGTGGTGAGGATGCCGCCGCAGTAGCCCTGCGACTCGCCGGAGCCGCCGGGCTCGAGGCGGACCCACTCGCCGACCACGTCAGGGGCCATGCCGCAGACCACCACGGCGCGGAAGATCCACGCGCGGCCCGTGCGGTTGGTGCAGGACGCGATGCCGAGGTCGCGGTCGATCGCGTGGACGAACGTGTGGCAGTCGAGGTGGGTGGCGGCCGCCGCCGGCGACGCGGTGAGCCCCATCGTCAGCAGCGCGAACGCGCCGGCGGCCGCGGCCATCCGGATGGTCATGGACATTGCCCCTCCTGGACGAACGATCGAACATCACTTTGCGTGGTCGATCGTAAGCGAAGGGTGATGGCGTTGCCTAGCGGTAGTAGCCCTCGACGGGAACCCGGGCCTCGTCGTACAAGGCCGGGCCGGTGCTGGGCGGGTCGGTGAAGGCGCTGCCGGGCGGCTTGAGCCCGTCGAGCTGCTCGCCGGACAGCGCGTACACGACCCGGCCGAGCCCCGAGCGGGCGATGGCCCCTGCGCACATGCCGCACGGCTGGCAGCTGGTGAACATGGTGGTGGCCGCCGCCGTGTCCGGGTCGAGCTCGCGGGCCGCCCAGCGGGCCAGCTTCAGCTCGGGGTGCGCGGTGATGTCGCGGTCGGTGAGCGTGCTGTTGCGCTCTTCGGCCAGGATCGTGCCGTCGGGGCCGGCGAGCAGCGAGCCGAACGGCGGGTTGCCGCCCGCCCGCGCCTCGGCGGCCAGCTCGATCGCGCGGCGCAGCAGCCGCTCCTCGTCAGGTGTCACGGTCACCGGCTCCTCCTCGTCGTCGGGGTCTCCGCAGCCTCTCACAGGGGACGCGGCACTCCGCCACCCAATAAAGGGCATCCCCGGTCATTGCGGGCGCGTCGCCACTCGATAAAGGTGCGTCAGGAAGGGCGCGGCGGCCCGTCACGTCTCCTGGAGGCGGCGGATCATGGCCTGCTTGGCCGCGGCGAACTCCTCATCCGTCAGCACCCCCGACTGGTGCAGCCGGCCCAGCTCGGCCAGGCGGCGCAGCACCGCGTCGTGCACGTCGTCGGCGGGCGGCGCGGGCAGCGGCTGGGGCGGCTCGGGCACATCGCGCGGCAGGCGCGCGAGCACGGCCGCGGCCACCAGGGCGGTGGTGCCGCCGTAGCGCTGCACGCCCCACGAGACGCAGCGCGGGTCCTTGTCCGGTGCCAGGCCGGGCCCGCCGCCCTTGAGGCGGAAGCGCAGGCTGCCGTAGCCCATGCCGGACTGCGGCTTCCACTCCACGCTCGCCACGTCGGTCAGCGGGAACTCCTGCGGGCCCAGCTTCTCCTTGTCGCTGCTGGCCCAGCCGGTCCACTCCAGGCGGATGCGCTCGCCGTCGAAGGAGACCGTGCCGTCGCCGGCGGTGGCGGTGATGGGCACGTCGGGGACGCGGACGAGGTAGTGCTCGCAGGGGCCGCTGGGCGTCTGGAAGACCCGCAGGGTGTCGCGCACCTCGTCGGCGAAGTATTCGGCCGCGCCCGTGCGGCCCTTGGGCACGGCCAGCCGGTACGGGTCGGCGGGCGGCGTCAGCGCCCCCGCGACCACGTCGTAGAGCGCGTCGGCGCCCTTGCGCAGCCTTAATCTCAGGTGGCCGCCCTTGCGCCCGGGCTCGAACGACACCCCCGCGATGGCCTCGAGCGGAACGTCGATGTCGCCGAGAGCTCTGCGCAGCTCATCGATGCCTTTATCGCTCCCGGGGACGATACGCAGCGTTTCCCCATCAAACGTCCACGACCCGTCGGGCACCGCGATCTCGGCCATATTCTCAGCCTAGGACACGCGCGCGGCACGATCACAGACGAAGGAGCGCGATGGAGATCTTCACGAGCTGGCCGTCCTGGGCGCACGCGGAGGGCCCGCTGGCCGCGGCGCTCCCCGCGCCCACCGTGGACGCCCTGCGTGACGCGGTCGCCTTCGCCCGGCGCAGGCACGGCGTGCAGCAGCGGCCGACGGGGCGGCCGTACCTGGAGCATCTTCTCGAGGCGCTGGAGGTGGCGGTGCGCGGCGCCGGGCTGAGCGACAGGGACGTGCTGGTCTCGATCGTGCTGCACGACGTCCTGGAGGACACGCCCTGCACCGAGGCGGAGGTCGCGCGCCGGTTCGGGCCCGAGGTGGGCGCGCTGGTGCGGTGGGTGACCAGGCCGCCGGGCGGTGCGAAGGCCGACCACCTGGCCTCGCTGGTGAAGGCGCCGCCCAAGGCGGTGCTGGTGAAGCTGGCCGACCGGGTGAGCAACGTACAGGAGCTGCAGCGCATGCCGTGGCGGTTTCAGCGGCGCTACTACCTGGAGACGGTCGCGTACATCATGCCGCTGGCCGGGGCCCATCCGTGGTTCGCGACGTGGTTCGCCGAGTGGCGTGGACACTGGCGGCGCGTCGAACGCTGGCCGGCCTGACGACCCCAGCGGATGCGATGAGCGGGCCCCTCGCAGGAGGCCCGCCCCGCGTGCGCGTCACGCCTCGGCGTGCACCGCCCGCTCGTTCGGGACGCAGTGGGTCATCTTCAGGTTCTCGACGTCGCGCGGCCCGTTCCTGCCCAGCTTGGCCAGCCGGTCGCGGTCCTCGTCGGTGAGGTCCTGGCTCTGCAGCGGCTCCAGGTGCGAGACGTCGTCGGGTGTGATGCCGAGGCCCTCGCCCACGCGCAGGCCGAGGTCGTCCTCGGCGAGCAGGAAGTGCCAGACCATGCGCTCCTGGATGGGCCGGTCGCACTGCTGGAGGTTGGTGACGAGGTTGCCGACGAGGTCGTCGCGCTCCCACTCCTCCATCAGCAGGTACCGCTGGCCTGCCTGCTTGTAGTCGTTGGTACGCGGGATGCGCTTGCGGGTGAGCCTGCCGGAGACGACCGGGCCGACCTCGTCGGGGTGCGGATAGTGCGCCTCGCGCAGCCCGCCGCGCAGCGACGGCTCGTAGTTGATGTGCGGGTCCTCGCCGCCGGTGTCGACGAAGTACGTCATCTGGCCGTCGCGCTGGTTGGTCCTGCATTCGGCCTTGGTCTGGTTGACCGGGAGCTGCAGATAGTTGGGCCCGACGCGGTAGCGCTGGGTGTCGCTGTAGGAGAACGTGCGGCCGATGAGCATCTTGTCGTCGGAGAAGTCGAGCCCGTCGACCAGCACGCCGGTGCCGAACGCGGCCTGCTCGTTCTCGGCGAACTGGTTCTGCACGTTGCGGTCGAGCACCATGCGGCCGACCGGCAGCGCGGGGAACTCGTTCTCCGGCCAGACCTTGGTGTCGTCGAGCGGGTCGAAGTCCAGCTCGGGATGCTCGTCGTCGGTCATGATCTGCACGCGCAGCTCCCACTCGGGAAAGTCGCCGCGCTCGATGGCGTCGTGCAGGTCCTTGGTGGCGTGGCCGAGGTCGTGCGCCTGGACGGCGGCGGCGTCGGCCTGGGTCATGCTGCGCACGCCCTGCTTGGGGATCCAGTGGTACTTCACCAGCCGGGTCTCGCCCTCCGCGTTGACCCACTTGTACGTGTTCACGCCGAAGCCCTGCATGTGCCGGTAGTCGGCGGGGATGCCGCGCGGGCTGAAGAGGTTGACGAGCATGTGCATGCTCTCCGGCGTCTGCGACATGAAGTCGAAGATCCGGTTGGGGTCCTGGCGGAACGTGACGGGGTCCGGTTTGAGCGAGTGGATCACGTCGGGGAACTTGATGGCGTCCCTGATGAAGAAGACGGCGAGGTTGTTGCCGACGAGGTCCCAGTTGCCGTCCTCGGTGTAGAACTTGACGGCGAAGCCGCGCGGGTCGCGGGCCGTCTCGGCCGAGTCGCGCCCGCCGATCACGGTGGAGAAGCGTACGGCCACGTCGGTGCGCTTGCCCTCTTCCTGGAAGAGCTTGGCCCTGGTGTAGCGGGCGATCGGCTCGTCGCCGAGCTTGCCGTACGACTCGAAGTAGCCGTAGCTGAGCGTGCCCCTGGCGTGCACGACGCGCTCGGGGATGCGTTCGCGGTCGAAGTGGCTGATCTTCTCCAGGAACTGGTAGTTCTCCAGTGTCGCCGGGCCGCGCGGGCCGATCGTCCGCTGGTTCTGGTTGTCGTAGACCGGATGCCCCTGCCGGTTGGTGAGGATGGGGCGCTGATCGTCCGGCCGCGAGCCCTGACCCGAAACGTCGGTCATCGTACCGATTCCTTCCCCCTTGCGTAGTCCTCCCCGCCTGCCCGCGAGGCTGGGACGGAAACAGGGGGAGCCCGGCTACGGGCGGCGGCTGCCGGGCGGCACCACCTGGAGCGCCGTCTCCAGCGCGGTGGCCTCCTCCGGCGTGAGACGCTCGAGGAAGTGGACCAGCGTGGCGGCCTGGTTGCCGCTGGCGGCCAGCGCGTGGCGCATCAGCTCGGCGGTGTAGGCCTCTTTGGTGGAGACGGGCTCGTACATGTAGGCCCGCCCGACCGGCTCGCGCCTGAGCAGGCCCTTGGTGTGCAGCTTGTCCATGACGGTCATGACCGTCGTGTACGCGATCTCCCGCTCCTTGCGGAGGTCTTCGAGCACGTCGCGGACGGATGCGGGCCTGCGGTAGGACCACATCCTGTCCATGATCGTGGCTTCGAGCTCTCCCAGGGGGCGTTTCATGCCCCACATGTTAAAGCGTGGTCACGTACGGACCTCGCCGCTCCAAGACTCGGTCAGCGGCTCACGCCGTCGGACGGCCGCCGCAGCAGGTCGAGGTCGGACCGCCGGGGCAGGCTCTCCCAGTCGCCCTGCGAGGTGACCGCGAACGCCCCCGCCGCGCACGCCGTGGCCAGCCGGTCGGCGGGCTCGGCGCCGGCCAGCCAGTCGGCCAGCCACCCGGCCGCGAACGCGTCGCCCGCGCCCACCGAGTCGACCTCGGTCACCTGGTACGGCTCCGCCCGCAGCACCGCGCCGTCGGACAGCTCCATCGCGCCCTCGGCGCCGAACTTGATCAGCACGTGCCGCGGCCCCCGCTTGGCCAGCTCTGCGGCCAGCTCCTCGGCGTCATCGACGTCGGCGATCAGCCGGCCTTCCGCCTCGGTGGCGAACAGCACGTCCACCTCGCCGATGACCTCGCGCAGCCAGGCACCGGCCTCCTCGGGGCTCCACAGCGCCTTGCGGTAGTTGACGTCCAGCGAGATCGGCACGCCCGCGTCCTTGGCCACGGTCATCGCGTGGCGCACGGCCTCGCGCGCCGACGCCGACAGCGCGGGCGTGATCGCGGAGACGTGCAGGATCCTGGCCGACCTGATGAGCGCGGGGTCGAGGTCGTCGGCGCACAGCCGCGAGCCCGCGCTGCCCTTGCGGTAGTAGCGCACGTCGATGAGGTCGGCCGTGCGCCTGCCCTTGATCATCAGGCCGGTGGGCGCGCCGGGGTCGGCGATGGCCCGCACGTCGACGCCTTCGCCGGCGAGCGTGAACCTGATCAGGTCGCCGAACTCGTCGGCTCCCACCCGGCCCACCCAGGTGGCCGCGTGGCCGAGCCGGGACACGCCGATCGCGACGTTGGACTCCGCGCCGCCCAGGCCGAGGTCGAAGTCGCGGGCGAAGCGCAGTGGCCCCGTGCGCCGCGCCGCGAACAACGCCATGGTCTCACCGAAGGTCACCAGCTCAGTCATCGGATCGTGCTACCCAGCCCTTCCTCGAACCAGCGCCGAATCCCGGCGACCCGGCCGGTCCCGTGGCGGCGCGTCCCCCACACCCTAGCGGGGCGCTTTCGCGCCGCCGCCGGGGCATGGAAGGGACCGGTGAAGGCCGCCGCCGGGGCATGGAAGGGAGCGCTGAAGCCGCCGCCGGGGCATGGAAGGGAGCGCTGAAGGCCGCCGGAGCCGGACGCGACCCCGGACCGGCCGGAGCGCGCCCGGGGCGGCGCGCTCCGGCTCAGGTGCACGGCTCCGGCAGGTGCGGAGTCTCAGCTCTGCGGGCGGCGGCCCAGCTTGTCGGTCCAGCCGAGCTCTTCGAACGTCACCCGCGTGGCGTCCTCGCCCTTCTCCGCCACCGCGTACTCCAGCAGCTCGGCGGTGTCCTCATCGACGACCAGCCGGAACTCGTACCCGTCGTCGCTGTCCACCGCCACGCTGACGCCCTCGCGCCCCGCGGCGTCCTTCACCTCGCCGCCGGAGCGGATGCCCGGCTGGTCGGCGAGGATCCGGAAGACGGCGGCCCGCGTGCCGGGGCTGGTCGGCGCGGTCATCAGATCGACGGCGGTCTGCCACAGGTAGAGGTCGAACTCCTTGTCGTCGTCCGGCAGCCGGTCGAACTGGGCGCGCAGCCGGGCGGCCAGCGCCTTCTTCGACGTGGGCAGGTCGCCGACGTTCTGCAGGGTGATGTCCATGTTGGAGATCGACAGCGGCCTGGGCAGGGTGTCGTCCACGCTCTGAGACCGGTCATCGAGCAGCTTCGGCGAGCCGAGCCTGCGCCACTCGGCCTCGTCCTGCGGCGTGGGGAAGACCACCTCGCGGTCGGAGCGCTTGGTGCGGTTGGTGCCGCCCGCCTGCTTCGGCCGCCACTGCTCCTCGGTCTCGACGACGTACGCCTTGAACGGCGGGCCGTCGGGGTAGACGCTCTCGCGCAGCTCCGCCAGCTTCTTGTTGTACTTCTCATTGATGGCGACCAGCTCGTCGTCCTTCGCGCCGGTCCTGTCGATCTCGGCCTGCTCCTGGCGCTGCAGTTTGGCCACGCCGTCCCAGAACTTCTTCGGCCAGTAGCCGGTGGGTGAGGCCGTGCGCTGCCGCACGTACCAATAGGAGCCGGAGCCGGGCTTCTCGCGCAGGGCGGTGTCGGCGGCGGCGAGCAGGAAGGTACGCGCGTCGATCTTCGCGGTCGGCGACGCCCCCGCCTCGCCGGTCACGACCTGCGAAGTGCCCGGAGGCGGGACCTGCGCGGGCGGCGTGCCGGTGAGCACACCGGTCGAGACGACGACGGCGCCCGCCGTGACGGCGGCGATCGCACCCGCCGCCAGCAGGAACACGGGACGCCGGGCGGGCAGGCGGCGGGGCTCCGGCCGGGTCTCCTCCCGGGCCTCGGCGAACGCCCTGGCGAGGTCGCCGTCGCGGCGCCGCCGGTAGCCCGCCTCGGCGAGCTCGTCCAGCTTCTCCGGCTTGAGCCGGGCGAACGTACGGTCGGTCATGTCCTCCCCCTGAGGGTTGTCGTGCGCACGTCAGCTCTCCTCGGCGAATCTGTTGCGGGGTGATCGGGCCGGTGACCTGGCGGCCCGCGCCTCCTGGCGGAGCGCGCGGCCGAGCCGCTTGCGCGCCCGGTGCAGCCGCACGTTGAAGGTCCGCGCCGAGCAGCCCATGACGGTCGCGGCCTGCTCGGGTGTCAGGCCGTACCAGGTGGCCAGGATCAACGCCTCCACGTCCTTGTCGGGAAGGGCGCGCAGGGCGGAGATGGCCTGCTCCCGGTCCACCACGTGCTCGGCGACGTCCCAGGCCAGGTGCTCGTGCTCGGTGGTCAGCGCGGAGATGCGCTCGACCAGGTCCTGACGCCGGTGCCACAGCTGACGTTGCTTGGCGAGTTTGTTACGGGCGACGCCCAGCAGCCACGGCAGCACCTGCTCGGGTAACTCGTCGAGCCGCCGCCAGGCCACCAGGAACGTCTCGCTGCACACATCCTCGGCCGCGCCCTCCTCGACGCGGAGCAGCACGTAGCCGAGCACGTTCCGGTAGTACCGGTCGTACAGCGCGGTGAATCGCTCTTGGGGATCGTCCACACCCAGTAGTCCCTGCGGCCGTCTCTCGATTACCACGGGACCCGGAATTTCTCAGTGACCGGTGAGGAGCGCCGCCGTCTCCTGCTGTTCCGGCACGCCGATACCGGTGAACAGGGCGTGGGCCCGCGCCCAGAGGCGGGCCGCCCGGCCGTCGTCACCCGCCCTGCTGCGGGCGTGCCCGAGCGTCGTCAGGGCGCGGGCGTGCTGCAGCGGCTGCCCCGACCTGCGGGCGTGCCGCAGCGCCCGCTCGCACTCACGTACGCACGACTCGGTGTCGCCGGACGCCAGGTGGGCGGCGGCGCGAAGGCGGTGCGCGCGGGGCAGGTCGAGCGGGTTGGCGGTGCGCACCAGCTCCAGCGCGTGGCCCGCGTCCAGCAGGGCGTCGGCGTGCCTGCCCTGGCGCAGCCTGACCTCCGCGCGTTCCAGCAGCACCTGGTCGAGGCCCATGCCGGTGTCCTCGGCGAGCTTGGCCGCCGTGCCGAGATGCGCCAGCGCGGCCTCCACCCGGCCGAGCCCGGTCTCGGCGGCGGCGGTGCCGGCGAGCGAGGCGATCTGGCAGCGCCGGTTCTCGACCTCCTGCGCGAGGCCGAGCGCGCGGGTGAAGGCGTCGATCGCGCGTACGTGGTCGCCGGCGTCGCGGTGCACCCAGCCGTACGTCTCGTACGTGACCGCCTCGGCGTAGAGCAGGCCCGCCCCCTGGGCCACGGCCAGCGCCTCGTCCAGGTGACCGAGCGCGTCGGCGAAGCTGGCCTGCCGCTGCCGGACGAGCGCCAGGTTGACCAGCGTCAGCGTACGCAGGTGCGCGTCCTCGGGCCGGCCCGTGAGCCCGAGGCAGGCCAGCAGCGACTCCTCCGCCTGGTCGAGGCGGGCGAGCATGAGGTGGGCGGAGGCCAGGTTGTTGAGCACCCTGGCCTCGCCGCGTACCAGGCCGAGCGAGCGGTTGATCTCCGCGGCCCGCCGGTAGAGCGGGATGGCCCGGCGCGGCTCGCCGAGCTGCTTGCGCGCCACGCCGAGTGTCTGCAGCACCGCCGCCTCCTGCTGCGGCCAGTCCGCGCGGCGGCACAGCTCCTGCGCCCGCCCGAGGTAGCCGAGCGCGCCCTTGAGGTCGGCGACGAGCAGGCGGGCCCGGCCGATCGAGTGGCACATCGCCGCCTGACCGCGCAGGTCGCCCGCGCGTTCCGCGGCGGCGAGCGCGGTCTCGGCCAGGCGCAGCCACTCCACGCGGCTGCGCCGGTACTGCAGCAGCACGTCGGTCAGCGCCTCGACCAGCAGCCAGGCGTGCGGCGCGCCGGAGGCGATCACCCCGGCCAGGTTGTCCCATTCGACGTCCAGCCAGGCGAGCGCCTCCTCCCGTCCGGCGAAGGCCACGGGTTCGCCGCCGGGCGTCTCGGGCACCTCGAAACCGGCCGCCGTGAGCGCGCCCGCCGCCGTGCGCAGGTAGTGGTCGTACAGGCGCCGGAGAGCGGCCTCCCGGTCGGCGGCGGAGTCCTCGGCGAGACCGCGCTGGGCCGCGTACTCCCACACCAGGTCGTGCGCGGCGAAACGGTCGGGGCCGATCTCCTCGATCAGGTGGATCCGCGCCGCCGAGCCGAGCAGGACCGCCGCCTGCTCCGCGGTGGTGCCGGCCAGTGCGGCGACGGCCGCGGCGGAGATGCCGGCGCCCTGCGCCAGCCCGAGCAGGCGGAACGCGCGCCGCGCCGGCTCGGGCAGCGCCCGGTACGACAGGTCGAGCGCCGCCCGCACCGCCACGCTCTCGTCACCGTCCACCCGCAGCCGCACCAGCCGCCCGCGCTCGGCCAGCTCGCGCACGTAGTCGCCGATCCTGCGGTGCTCGTGGTCGCCGATCCAGGACACCGCGATGGACAGCGCGAGCGGCAGGCTGCCGCAGAGCGCCACCAGCTCGCGCGACGCCTCCGACTCGCGCGACAGCCGCTCTTCGCCGACGCCCGCCGAGATCAGCCGCAGCGCCTCGTCCTGCTCCAGCACGCCGAGCGTGATGCGCTCGACCCCGTCCAGCGCGACCAGGCCGCCCAGCCGGTGCCGGCTGGTGATGAGCACGCGGCAGCCGGGGTCGCCGGGCAGCAGCGGGCGTACCTGGTCGGGCTCGCCGACGTCGTCGAGCACCAGCAGCACGCGGCGGCCCGCGAGCAGCGACCGGTAGAGCGCGACCTGCGCGTCCAGCTCGACCGGGATGTCCCTGGCCGGATGCCCGAGCCCCTGCAGCAGCAGCGGCAGCGCCTCGGCCGGTGTCATGGGCGCCCGCTGGTCGAAGCCCCGCAGGTCGAGGAAGAGCTGCCCGTCGGGGAACCAGCCGGCCCGCCGGTGCGCCCACTGCAGCGCCAGCGCCGTCTTGCCGACCCCGGCGGGACCGGCCACGAGCGTCACCCGGCCGTCGTCCATGCGGCGCAGCTCCTCCTCGCGGCCCACGAAGTGGCCGGTGACCGGGGGAAGCTGGCGGGGGATCGGCGCCGCGGGCTCCTCCTGAGGCTCCGCCGTACGCGCCGGCTCGCCGGGCCCCGTCGGCTCCGCGGTCTCCGCCAGGATGCGCTGGTGCAGGGCCTGCAGCTCCCTGCCAGGCTCGACGCCGAGCTCGCGTACGAGCCGGTCACGGAACCCCCGGTAGACCCGCAACGCCTCCGGCAGGCGCCCGCCCCGGTGCAGCGCCAGCATGATCAGGCCGTGCGGACGTTCCCGCAGCGGCTGCTCGGCCACCAGCCTGGCCAGCCCGGCGATGACCTCCTGATGCCGCCCCAGCTCCAGCTGCGCCTGCGCGCGGCCCTCGATCGCCTCGACCCTGAGCTCGTCCAGCCGGTGCCGCTCCGCCTCGGCGACGGGGCAGCTCAGATCCGGGTACGGGTCGCCGCGCCACAGGTCGAGCGCCCGGTCGTAGGCGGCGACGGCCTCGGCGGGCCCTGTGCCGCCCGCCTGCCTGACGAGGGCGGCGAACTCGTCGGCGTCCACCTCGACCGTGCCCTCGGGGATGAGATAACCGGGGCTGCGGGTCTCGATCGTCTCGCCGATCGCCCGGCGCAGCTCGGCGACCAGCGCGCGCACCCGGGCGGCCGCCGACGGCGGCGGATCCCCGCCCCACAGCCGCTCGGCCAGCCGCTCGACCGAGACCACGCGGCCCGCGTCGAGCAGCAGCGCGGCGAGTAACGCGCGCTGCCTGCCGGTCAGGCGCACCCCCCGGCCGTCCACGACGGCCTCCAGAGGACCTAGGAGGGAGACGCGGACAGCCTGACAACGCACAGTCAGAGACGCTAGTGCAGCGTCAGACAAGGGATCAATCGGACCCCTCGCCGTTCCATGCGGGATCCATGCGGCGTCCATGCACCCGGCTGTCAGAGTCTGACCAGCACTTCCGTGACTGATTGGGCGCTGAAGAACCGATGAGGCCGAGACTGAAGACCCTCGCCCGCGAGCGTGCCGGGGACGAGCTGCGGCTCGTGTACGACCCCCGCGACCGGCTGGTCCTCACCGACCCCGAGGGGACGGTGGAGAAGCTGCTCGACCTTCTCGAGCAGGGCGGCAGGACGGTCGAGGAGCTCGCCGACGAGCTGTCGCTGCCGGTCTCCGACGTCTCCGCCGCCGTCGCGGCGCTCGACGCGGAACGCCTGCTGGAGGACGGGGACAGCCTCGGCCTGCTCGACCCCGGCGATGCCGAACGCCACTTCAGCAACCTCGCCTTCTTCGAGTCGTTCGGCACCCTCCGGCGCAGCCGCGAGGACCTGCTGCGCCGGCTGCGCGAGTCGCACGTGCTGGTGCTCGGCACCGGCGGGCTCAACTCCAACACCATCCCCCACCTCGCCGGGCTCGGCGTCGGCAAGATGACCCTGCTCGACAGGGACACCGTGGACCCGCGCAACTTCGCCCGCCAGTACCTCTACCGATGGGACGACGTCGGCTCGCGCAAGGTGGAGCGCGCCGCCGACTGGGTCCGCGCCTTCGACCCGTCCATCGAGGTCGAGACCGTGGACATGGGCGTGGAGAGCCCCGAGCAGCTCGACGAGCTGGTCGCCCGCACCCGCCCCGACGTCGTGGCCTCGGGCATCGACCGGCCGGCCCAGATCGACCTGTGGGTGAACGCCGCCTGCGTGCGGCACGGGGTGCCGTTCGTACGGGGCGGCATGTGGGTCACCTCCGGCACCGTGTGGTCCGTCGCGCCGGGCGTCAGCGCCTGCCGCGCGTGCGTGCCGCCGAGCGCCGGCTCGGACAGCCCCGACCTCGCCGCGATCCGCCTCTACCGCGACGGGCCCAGGCCCAACCGCGGCATCGGGCCGGTCGCCGGACTGCTCGGCGCGTACGGGGCCTTCGAGGTCCTGCGCTACCTCACCGGCTTCGAGCCGCCGGTCTACGCGGGCCGGCCGCTCATCATCGACTTCGCGGGCGGATGCGCCACCAGCCGCACCGAATGGACCCGCGATCCCGACTGTGAAGTCTGCGGAGGGAGGTGACCCATGAAGATCGAGATCGTGCGCATCGAGAACACCCGGCTGACCGTCGACGCCGACCCGGGTTCGGACTCCTGATGATGCGGGGCCGCGCTTCTCTCCGGTGTGGAGCGCGGCCCCACACACAAGAGGCGATCACGGCACGTGCCCGCGTGCCACGCGGTTTACCCGCGCTCCCGGAGCCACCCCCCGCCCTTCACGACGGCCCTCGCGCTCCGGGAGCGACCCCCGCCTTCCGCCTCGCTTCCGCACTTCGACAGCGATCACACTTCTTGGTGGTGGGAACCGATGACCGCGTCCACGGACGCCGGCCTGCGGGAGCGGGCCGCGCGGCTGACCGTCGCCTTCGACGGCGAGGCCTGGGTGCTGGGCCGGCCGGACCTGGGCGTGTTCGTCGCGGTGCCGGAGCCGGGCGCGGTCTTCGTCACCACCCTGCAGGAGACCGGGTCGGTGGCCGAGGCCACGGCGCGCGCCAGTGAGAAGGCCGGAGAGCCGGTCGACGGCGACGACTTCATCGAAGGGCTCACCGCGGCGGGCCTGCTCGATGCCGCCACCGCCGCGCCCGACGACGACACCTCCGGGCGCGGCCGCCGTATCAGGTGGATCGAGGGCATCAGCCCTCAGGCCGCGG
This sequence comes from Nonomuraea fastidiosa, assembly GCF_042751225.1. Taxonomy (NCBI): domain Bacteria; kingdom Bacillati; phylum Actinomycetota; class Actinomycetes; order Streptosporangiales; family Streptosporangiaceae; genus Nonomuraea; species Nonomuraea fastidiosa. The sequence continues at coordinate 1,504,876 of NZ_CP170570.1, read as the reverse complement.
CCCGCCTGTTCGGGCGTACCGGATGGACGGTGTACGCGGCGGCGCTGGTGTTCGTCATCGCCGTCCTCGTGGCCCGCCCTGACCTGCGGCCCTCCTGGCAGGACGCGTGGTTCCTGCCCAGCATGGGCCTGTCCGTCTTCGGCTGGCTGGTGCTCGGGATCGCGTTCGGCGCGCTGCATGAGGCGTGGCACTGGCTCGCCGGGCGCGCGGTCGGCGTGCCCGCCACGTTCCGCGTCAGCTACCGCGGCATGTACATCGTCTATGAGACCGACCTGACCCAGATCGTCGCGGTGCCGCGCAACCGCCGTCACGGCGTCTACCTGGCCGGGATGGCCGTCGAGATCGTGGTCGTGGCCGTCGCGCTCGCCCTGCGGATGATCATCCCGCCCGGCCTGGTGAGCGACCTGCTCGCCGCCGTCATCCTGTTCAGGGTCGTCGCCATCGTGTGGCAGTGGGCCGCGCTGCCGCTGCGCAGCGACTCGTACGCGCTGCTCGCCAACGCCCTGCGCTGCCACAACCTCTACCGGACGACCTGGCTGACCGTGAAGAACCGGCTCTTCCGCCTCACCGAGGCGGAGGCCGCCGAGCTCGCCGCGTCAGGGGCGCGCGACCGCGACATGGCCCGCTGGTTCGCGCTCCTGTACGTGGCGGGCATGGCGGTCATGGTCTGGCTCTTCCTCACCGTCATGCTGCCGCTCATGCTGTCGCTCGCCCAGTGGGGCCTCGACCGGCTCGCCTCCGGGCAGATCGGGTCCGCCGAGTTCTGGGAGGCGCTGCTCGTCACCGCGTACGTGGCGCTGCGAATCGGCCTGCCCCCGCTGCTCGCCTTCCGGGAACGCCGGCTCCGCCGCGCCGGCGCCCTGCTCTGACCGCCTCAGGCTGACCGCCACGACCCTGACCGCCTTGAGCTGACCGCCTGGACCTGATCGGCCGCCTGAGCTGATCCGCGGCCTGATCGGCCTTCCCCGACAACCCGGGCGTATCCCGCAATATCCCCCTCGTTATGATCAAGGCGACCGCAGCACATCGGGGGAGCGAATGACGGATTCCCGGCCGAAGACCCTGCTCGCGATGGGCGCCGACACCGCCGCCCGCCTCATCACCGCTCCCGTGCGCGACCGGCTGCTCGCCGTCGCCGACATCGACCCTGATCTGGTGGCCACCGACTTCGCCGACCCCGCTGTGGCAGAGGCGCTGGCCGAGGCCGAGGTGCTGCTGACGAGCTGGTGGTGCCCGCCCATCACCGCCGAGGTGCTGGCGGCGGCGCCCAGGCTGCGCGCGATCGTGCACGCGGCGGGGTCCGTCAAGCACCACGTCACCGAGGCGTGCTGGGAGCGCGGGCTGCTGGTGTCGTCGGCGGCCGCCGCCAACGCCGAGCCGGTCGCCGAGTACACGCTGGCCGCGATCCTGTTCGCCAATAAGCGGGTGCTCGACAGCGCCAGGCTCTACCGGGAGCGGCCGGGCACGCGGCCCGACCTCGACACGCTGTTCCCCGGGTTCGGCAACTACCGGCGGACGGTGGGCGTGATCGGCGCGTCCAGGATCGGGCGGCGGGTGATCGAGCTGCTGCGGCCGTTCGAGCTGGAGGTGCTGGTCGCGGACCCGTACCTGAAGGAGGACCTCGGCGTCGCGCACGTCGAGCTGGACGAGCTGTTCGAGCGCAGCGACGTGGTCACCGTGCACGCGCCCGACCTGCCGGAGACCCGCCACCTCGTCAGCGCGGCCCGCCTGGCGCGCATGCGCGACGGCGCCACCCTCATCAACACCGCCAGGGGCGCCCTCGTCGACCAGGACGCGCTCATCGCCGAGCTGACCTCAGGCCGCCTGTACGCGGTGATCGACGTCACCGACCCCGACCCGCTGCCCGGCCTCACCCCTGTACGACCTGCCGAACGTCCTGCTCACCCCCCACGTCGCGGGCTCGCTCGGCGGCGAGCTGGCCCGCATCGCCGACCTGGCCGTGGACGAGCTGGCCAGGTACGCGCGCGGGCTGCCGTTCGCCCACGGGGTGACGGCCGGGGACCTCGCGATCAGCGCCTGACGCCGCCCGGAGCGGCGGCGCGCCTTCCGGGCGGGGCGCCTTCCGAGCGGGGGCGCGGCGGTGCGCCTAACGGGCGAGAGCGCGGCGGCGGTTCTCCCTGGCCGGGGCGCGCTGGCGGCGGCGGGTTCCCCTGGCGGGCCTCCCCGCGGGGGCGCGCTGGCGGCGGCGGGTTCCCCTGGCGGGGCTTCCCCGTAGAGGCACGATGGCGGCGGCGGACGCCTCGGCCTTACGCTGCTGCGCATGCAGAGACGGGTGATCGACGGCCGCTTCGAGCTGGTGGAGCGCCTCGGCGGAGGCGGCATGGGCCTGGTGTGGCGGGCCTGGGACGTCGCACTGCACCGCGAGGTCGCGCTCAAGGAAGTGCGCCCGCCCGACCCGTCGATCGACGAGCACGATCCCACGCACGCCCGCGAGCTGCGCGCCCGGGTGCTGCGCGAGGCGCGTGCCCTGGCCCGGCTCAACCATCCGCACGTCGTGACCATCCACCACATCGTGGATCCGGGCGAGCAGGGCTACCCGTGGATCGTCATGGAGCTGGTCACCGGCGGCTCGCTCCAGGAGCGCGTCCAGCGCGGTCCCATGCCCCCGGCGGAGGCGGCGCGGATCGGCCGGGAGGTGCTGTCGGCGTTACGCGCGGCCCACGCCGTCGGCATCCACCACCGTGACGTCAAACCCGCCAACGTGCTGCTGCACGCCGACGGCAGGTCCGTGCTCACCGACTTCGGCATCGCGGCCATGCGGGAGTCCACCAGCCTGACGTCCACGGGGGCGTTCATCGGCTCGCCCGAGTACATGGCGCCGGAGCGCATCAACGGCGTCGAGGGCGAGCCGGCCTCCGACCTGTGGTCGCTCGGCATGATGCTGTACGTCGCCGTCGAGGGCCGCCACCCGCTGCGCAGGAACACGGTGCTGGCCACGCTGGCCGCGGTGCTCAACCATGAGGTGCCGCCGCCGGAGCGGGCCGGGGCGCTGACGCCCGTGCTGACCGCGCTGCTCGTTCGCGACCCGGCCGCCCGTCCCGACGCCGAGACGCTCGACCGCATGCTCGCCGCGGCCCTGGACCCCGACGCCGCACCCCCGCTTCAGCCCGCGTCACCGCCCGAGCCGGGCCTGCGGCAGCCCCTCCCGCCGCCCGACAGCGATCATCCGCAGCCCTTCCCGCCGACCGGCCACGGCCATCCGCAGCCCCTGCCTCCTCCCGAGCCCAGCCAGGCGGCCTGGCCTCACGCCACGGGGCCGGGGCATGCCTTGGGGCCGGGGCACGTTGCAGGGCCGGGGCACGCCACGGGGCCTGGGCAGGTCACAGGGCCAGGGCACGCCACGGGGTCAGGGCACGCCTCGGGGTCAGGGCACGCCTCGGGGTCAGGGCACGCCTCGGGGCCGGGACACGCCTCGGGGCCGGGGCAGGCGCACACCGTGCCGCCTGGCCACGCGCGCCCCCAGCAGCGGCCGTCGCCGGGCGGCGGGCCGGTGCCGCAGGCGGACACGCTGGCCCCGCGAGGCGCCGGGCAGCGCGGCAGGGGAGCGGCCGTGGCGGTCTCGCTCTCGGCCGTCGTGGTGGCCGGTGTGCTGGTGTGGCGGCTGCTGCCCGGCACGAACGAGGAGCCCGTACAGGACCCCACCCCGAGCCACCTGGCCCTCACCGCGCCGCCGTCCTGGACGCCGGCCCCGAGCACGGCCGTCCCCAGCCGTACGGCCACCCCCACTCAGACGCCCACGCCGACGGCTCCGCGGAACATGCTGACCCCCGCCGCCATCCGCGAGATGCTCGCCAAGGCCAAGCCGGTCATCGGCGGCAGCAAGGTCGTCAAGATGTACGTGTACGAGCAGCACGCCTCCATCGAGGTGCCGACCAAGCACGACAAGGGCGTCTACGACACCTACGACTACCGCGACGGCCGGCTCGAAGAGCCCCGCATCGGCGGCGAGGTGAAGACGCCGCTGGTCGACCTCGACACGTTCGACTGGGACCGCCTGCCCGCCCTGCTCAAGCGGGCCGACAAGGACCTCGGCGTGCCCAACCCGACATCGCACCACATCATCGTGGACCCCGACTACGGCTTCACCTCGGTCAAGCAGGTGCTGCTCGTCTACGCCAGCGACGAGTACCACCGCACGGGCTACCTCGTGGCGACTCCGCAGGGCAAGGTCATCAAGCTGGTCCGCAACGAGTAGCAGGCCACGGGGACTGAGGCGGCCGGGCCGCGCGGCCGGGGGAGCGGGCCGTCGGGTCAGCAGATGTCGCGGTAGCCGGCCTCCGGGATCAGGCGGGCCCACTCCTCGCGCGTCAGCGAGCCGCCCGCGCGTTCGCACACCGCCCGCGCCGTCAGCGCCGGATCGACGGGGAACTCGCGTACGGAGCCGTCCAGCGCCACGCCGCGCAGGTGGGTGCCGTCCTGGTTGAACGCGGGACCCGCCGCCCACGACCCGGCCTGGCCGACCTCGCGCAGCGTCGCGGTGTCCCACAGCGACGTACGGCCCGCGCTGACCGCCACCAGCTCGCCGTCCGGCGAGAAGCGCAGCTCGTCCACGGGGCCGCCGCCGGTCGTGATGGTGCCGATGGAGGTCCGCTCGCGGACGTTCCACAGCAGCACCCTGCCGCCTTCCAGCCCGAACGCCAGCCGGTCGCCGTCGGGCGAGAACGCCAGCGCGGTCGTCGCCGCGCCGTCGCCGGCCTCGGCGGCCTGATCGAGCGGGGTCACCTGCCCGGTGCGCAGGTCGAGCAGGCGGGTGCCGGTGGCGAGCGTCCTGCCGTCGGGGCTGAAGGCCAGCGCCAGGTCGCCCACGCCCTCGTACGCCCTGATCCGCCGCCCCGAGTGCACGTCCCACGTCTCCAGGAGACGGCCGCGCGCCGTGGCCAGCGTGCGGCCGTCGGGGGAGAGCGCCACGGCCGGAACGTCGCCGCCCGCCGCGATCGACGTCACCCGGCGGGCGCTCGGCACCTCCCATACCGTCACCGGGTCGCCCGCCACCGCGAGCAGCCGTCCGGTCGCGTCGAACGCCAGGTCGCCCGCGGCGGCGATGCGGCCGAGCGTCCTGTGGTTCTCGGCGTCGGTCAGCTCGATCCCGTTGCCCACCTCCTTGGCCGCGACCCTCCCGTTGCCGGAGAACGCGGCCACCTGCTCCTCGCCGGCCGGCGCCGGCAGGCCGGAGACGTCGAGCGAGACGACCGTGCCGACGCCGCTCAGGTAGTGCAGGGCGCGGCCGTCGGCGGAGAAGGCGAGGCCCCTGCCGGGGTCCTTGAGCGGGTAGGAGCCGGCGAGGCGGCGCTCGGCGACGTTCCACACGCGTACCTCGCCGTCGCCGGGCAGCGCGAGCAGGCGGCCGTCCGGGCTGAACACCAGCGGGCCCGCCGCCGTCGCGGGCGTCACCTCCAGGCCGTCCACGATCTCGACGCCCCAGGTGCCGTCCGCGCCCGTGCCGGGATCGCTGCTCTTGACCCGCTCCTTCTTCGCCTGCATGGCCCGCGCCACGACCCGCGCGGTCTCCGCCCGTACCTGCGCCTGCGCCTTCGCGCTCTCCGCCTGCGTCTTCGCGCCTTGCCGCACGGACGCGGCGTCCCGCGTCACCATGGTGTCCCGCGCGTTCGCGTCCGCGGGCTCAGGCCCCGACGCGGCGCCACGCGCTTCTCCGGCGGTACGTGCGTCCCCGGCGGTGCGAGCTTCCCCGGCGGCAGGCGCTGGTTCGGCAGCGCGCGCCGATGCCACGGCGTCCCGCGTCTCGCCGGGCTCCGCCACCGGCGGGGCGTTCACGGCCTTGGCGAGCGTCACGGTCCGCGCCCGCGCTGCGTCACCCGCGGGCGCGGCGTTGCGCCCACCGGTGTTCTGCCCGGCTCCCGCGTCGGGGCCGGACGGCCTCGCACGGTCGCCCCGCGCCCTCTTGTCCTCGGGTTTCGTGGCAGCGGTCTCGTCGGCAGTGCCCCCAGCGGTGCCCTCAGCGGTGCCCTCAGCGGGGCCCTCAGCAGGGCCCTCAGCGGGGTCCGTGCGCGTCACGTCCGGCGTGGGCGTCGCGGTGGGCCGGGAGGTCCCGGACGCCGGGACCTTGGTCGGCTCGGGCGAGGCGGTGGCCGATGGGGAGCCGCTCGGCGAGGGGGTGGGGAAGGGCCGCCGGGTGGAGGTGGTGGCGTGGCTGCGCGACGGGACGGGCTTCGGTGCGGCGATCCTGTCGCGCGACGCGACCGCCGGCCCGCGCGTCTCGGGCGCAGGGCGGAACGTCTCGCCCTTCCCCGAGGGTGTCTCGCCCTTCCCCGAGGGCACAGGGCGGGCCGTGGCGGGCGTGTCGGGCGCGGCGGGAGGAGCGGCCGTGGCGACCGGGCGCGGCGATGCGGCGTCCGTACGGGCGTCGGGGGCGGCCGGAGACGACGGCTGCGGAAGGGCGAGGAGCCCGGGACCGGGGGAGAACGGCGTGGTCGGCGACGGCAGGACCGGCAGGTCGGGCTCCTGCGTCGCGGTGCGGGCGGTGAGGGCGTCGGAGGCGTCCGTACGCCTGCCGCCCGTGCCCACCAGCGTGACCCCGTCGCGCCCGGCGACCGCGAGCGTGACGCCGTCGGGGCTGAAGGCGAGGGCCGGCGCGGCGGCCCCGGCGAGCGGAGCGACCTTCACCACCCCGGTGCGCACCCGCCTGGGCACCAGCTCCCACAGCTCCACCCGCCCGTCGAGGCCGGACAGCGCCGCGCGGGTGCCGTCGGGCGAGAGCGCCACCTTGCGATCGACCACGTCGAACAGCACGCGCGGCCCCCGGTAGACCCGGGTCCTGTTGCCGCGGCTGATCGTGAAGACCCCGTCGGCCGGCGGGTGGCCGGTCGCCACCTCGATGGGCCCGTCAGGTCCCTCTGCGAACCGCCCGTCGTCGCTCAGCCCGGCGCTCCCTGAAGGCATCGGGTAGGAGGCGACCCGCCGCCCGCCCGGCACGTCGTAGACGGTCACGGACGCGGTGTCCCACCGGACGAGCTCGTCGCCGCGCAGCAGGTAGTTGGCCCGCCCGTCCGCGCGCGGATCGGTGAACACGCCCAGCTCGGGCTGGACCAGCGACGCCTGCAGCGCGGCCCGCGCCTCAAAGACCGGCGACATCCGCCAGGCGGCCACGCTGAGCCGCATCGCGGTGCGGGGATCGGTGGTCCGCATCGCGTCGGCCCGCGCGGCGACGGCCCGCGCGCCGGCCTCGATGAGGCGGTCGCGCAGGTCGTTCTGCCCGTGGACGGTCACCACCGTCATGGTCACCGCGACCGCGACCACGGCGGCGACGGCCGACAGCGCGGGCACGAGCATCTTCCTGCGCTGCCTGGACAGCGCCACGCTGTCGCTGATGAAGTCGCGTTCGAGCTGGCTGAGCCGCACGTGGCGGCGCTTGGCCGCGGCCCAGCCGAGCGCGTCGGCGAGCTCGTCGCCGCGCAGCAGGTGGCTGCGGTCGCGCCGGTGCTCGGACCAGTGTCTGGCGGCCTCGCGGAGGTGGCGGTGCACGGCCATGCCGTCGCGTTCGTCGGCGACCCAGCCGCGCAGCCGGGGCCAGGCGCGGTAGAGGGCGGCGCTCGCGGGGGTGACGCGGTCGTCGCTGATCGCGACGAGCTTGCCGATGGCGGTCTGTGAGGGGGGAACGCGGATGCTGCGGCGTACGAGGAGGCCCGCCGCCATGAGCGGAGCCAGCGCCTCGCCCTCGTCCTGCGGCCGGTCGCCGTCGAGCAGCCGCAGCAGCAGCCCCGGCACCTCTTCCTGCTGGCGCGGCGTGAGCGACAGGTACGCCTGTTCGGCCACCTCGCCCAGCGACGGCGTACGCACGAACGCCTCAGGCGGGCGCAGCTCGGTCTCGCTCTCGATGAGCAGCTCGGACGCGGCGGGCCGGTCGGCCGGATCCTTGGCCAGCGCCCGCTCCACGAGCCCGGCCAGCGGCTCGGGCAGGCAGCTCAGGTCGGGATCGACGGTCAGCAGCCGGTGCATGACGGCCCCCGGGCTGTCGCCGCCGAACGGGTCGCTGCCGGTGGCCGCGAACAGCACCACCGCGCCCCACGCGAACACGTCCGCGGGAGCCCCGGCCTCCTGCCCGGTCAGCACCTCGGGCGCCTGGTACGGGCACGTGCCGCCCGCCTGCGCCCCGGCCGCCAGCCCCAGCTCGATCACCCTGGGCCCGTCGTCGGCCAGCAGCACGCACTCGGGATTGAGCCCGGAATGAGTCAGCCCGGCCGCGTGCAGCGACCGCAGCGCCGTCGCCAGCGCGGCGGCCAGCGCGATCAGCTCGTCGCCGGAGTAGGGGCCGCCGTGCAGCCCGACGGCCTGGCGCAGGTCGGGGCCGTTGACGTATTCGCTGACCACGTACGGGATGCCGCCGTCGGACCCGACGGCCACCACTTGGGCGAGATGGCGGCAGGTCACCTGCTCGTAGCGGTGGCCGACCTCGCACCTGGGCACGGTGACGGCGAAGCGCCGCCCCTCGTCGTCATAGGCGTCGTAGACGACCCCGCGCCCACCCGCGCCAAGCCTGGCAGCCAGCCAATAGCCGCCAAGCTTCTCGGGGTCACCGGGCACCAAGCGCATCGTCACTGATGCTTAGATGCACGACACCGCCCATTGGTTGCCTCGAAGACGCCACAGGTCCCCCGCGCGCCTCGGGGGACCCATGCGTCATGATCATTATGCCAGGGTTCCGGCACGTGCCTGCCACTCCGGGCGGAGTATGGCCATCACGACCACGTCGTGCCATTCGCCCTCCCACAGCAGCGCGTCGCGTTCGACGCCCTCCATGACGAACCCCGCCTTCTCGTAGACGTGCCTGGCCCGCTCGTTGAAGTCGAACACCTCCAGCCGCACCCGGTGCAGCGGCGTCGTGCGGAACGCGTGGCCGAGCACCAGCTCGATGGCCTCGCTGCCGTAACCCTTGCCGAAGGCGCGCGCGCCGATCAGCGCGATGCGCAGGTTGCAGGACAGGTTGTCGGTGTCGAGCTCGTTGAGCACGACCTCGCCCACGAACGCGCCGTCCACCGTGATCGCCAGGTCGAGCCGGTCGGCGTGCCCCGCCCTGGTGGCGTACCAGGTGCGCAGGCTCTCCAGGTCGAAGCGGGCGCGCGAACCGGTGAGCCGGCGCACCTCCGGATCGGACACCAGCTCGAACAGGCCCTCGGCGTGCTCGGGCCCGACCGGGCACAGCGTCACCCGCTCGCCCTTCAGCGTGGGTTTCTCGGCGAACATCCTCGTTGGCTATCAGCCGCGATCATCACCGGGCAAGCCCATTTTGCTCAGCACCGCGTCGCGCACCTGCTCCGGGCTCATCACGCCGACGTCGCACATCAGGTCGGACACCTCGCGGAAATACCCCTCACGGCGGGCCCGCATGGCGGCCGGGTCATAGTCGGGGCGGTGGTCGCTGGTGTGCATGCGCTCGCGCAGCACCTCGTCGTCGGCGTCCACCCACACCACGAACGCCTTGCGCAGCGCCGCCCGCACCTCGGGGCTCTCCAGCGTGCTCGCCGCCGCCGCGATGACCTTGGGCGGTCCGGCCAGCTCGTCCAGCACGTGCTCCGCCTCGTACCGGTGCAGCGTCTCCTTGCCCTCGCGGGCCGCGATCGGCGCGGAGGTCGCCCCGTACTTGGCGAGGAGGTACTGGTCGCTGTCGGACAGGGGGAGCCCCAGCGCCTCGGCGATCAACCGACCGGAGGTCGACTTGCCCGAGCCCATCAGCCCGATCATCACGACGGGTTTGTTTTTCGACATGTGGATAGAGGTTCCTTCTTGTCAAGGAGGTAGATCAGATGACCATCGCCGGAAGCATCATCCTCATCATGCTCGGTGCGATCCTCACCTGGGCCGTCGAGTTCGACCTCGCCGGCCTCGACATCAACGTAGTCGGCGTCGTGCTCATGCTGGGCGGCCTGGTCGGGCTGGGGTTCGGCCTCTACCGCATCAGGGTCGCGCGGCGCGCGGTCGGCCCGATCGACGAGCCGGTCCACCGCCACGAGATCTACGAGGAGCCGCACGCCCGGCGTACCACCGTGTACGAGGACCGCCGCCGCTACGACGAGCCGCCCCTTTAACCGCCGCCCCTTCAGGAGGTGCAGCCCCATGCCAGGTGTTGACGAGCTGCCGTCGACCGTCAAGCGTTCTCCCAAGAAGGCGCAGGACACGTGGATCAAGGCCCACGACTCGGCCGTCAAGGAGTACGGCGAGGGACGCCGCGCGCACATGACCGCGTTCGCCGCGCTCAAGCACTCGTTCGAGAAGGTCGGCGACCACTGGGAGCCGAAGGCGAAGAAGGGCCCGTCCGACAAGGGCGCGACCGACCGCTCCGGCCGTACGGCCGAGGGCGTGGACGCCAACGCGAGCAAGACCCACCTGCAGGGCCTGGCCGCCAAGCTCGGCGTGCGCGGCCGGTCGAAGATGACCAAGCAGGAGCTCGTCACGGCCATCAAAAAGGCCAACAGGAGGGCCACGGCCAAGTCCCGCTGAGCGTCACCCGTACCGGCCTGCGCCGGCGGGCCGTTCCGGGCTTCCCGGCGACCAGCCGGGTGCCCAGGACGACAGGGCCGGCGAGGAGCGGCGGTCGGCCACCGCCGCGCATCGCCGGCCTTTTCGCATGCCCCGCGCCCTCCGTTCACCCGCCCTCCGCTTCCCGAGCCGCGCCCGGTGCTTCCGCGTGGCGGACGCGCGCCGCCCGTGGCCCCGGCAGCAGTCGCCCGCCGGTGGGGCCACGCGCTCCGAGTGACCGTCGCGTGGCGGTCCGGCGGTGATCGGCTTCTACGGTGGGCATCCGAACGGCGCTCGTCCCAACGCGCTTCCGCGTGGCGAGCAGGCGGGGTCAGAGCCGGGCGGCGGGAATCAGAGGAGGCGCTTGACGGCGTCCGCGATGGCGTGGCGGTCGATGCGGGCGTCGGCGAGCTGCTCCCGCGACGTCGCGGATCCGGGCAGATCACGTACGGCCAGCTTGATCACGCGCGGCCCCAGCTCGCTCACCGCGTCCGTCACGGCGTCGCCCAGCCCGCCCTCGATCCTGTGGTCCTCGACCGTGATGAGGTTCCCCGTGGTGGTGGCCGCCTCGGTCAGCGCGGCGGTGTCCACGGGCTTGATGGAGTACAGGTCGATGACGCCCACCGGGATGCCGTCCGCACGCAGGGAGCCGGCCGCCGCCAGCGCCTCGTGCACGGTCACCCCGGCCGCCACGATCGTGGCCCGGTCGCCGGCGGAGTGTCGCAGCACGCGTGAGCCGCCCACGGGGAAGCGCTCGCCCGGCTGGTAGATGACCGGCGTGGGCCCGCGCGTCGTACGCAGGTAGGACACGCCCTCCAGGTCGGCCATCTCCGCCAGCAGCGCCGCCGTCTGGTTGGCGTCGCAGGGGTAGAGCACGGTGCTGCCGTGTACGGCGCGCAGCATGGCGAGGTCTTCCAGGCCCATCTGTGACGGCCCGTCCTGGCCGATCTCCACTCCGGCGTGCGAGCCGACGAGCCTGATCGAGGCTCCGCTCACCCCGGCCATCCTGATGAAGTCGTGCGCCCTGGTCAGGAACGCCGCGAACGTGGCCGCGTACGGCTTCCACCCCCGCACCTGAAGACCGACGGCGGCGGCGACGAGCTGCTGCTCGGCGATGTACATCTCGAAGAACCGCTCGGGGAACTCCTTGGCGAACGCCTCGGCCCTGGTGGAGTCGGCCACCTCGCCGTCCAGCGCCACCACGTCGCCCCTGGCCGCGCCGAGCGCCGCCAGCGCCGCCCCGTACGCGTCCCGGGTCGCCGCCTGCTCGCCCACCGGGTACGCGGGCAGCGCGAGCCCGTCGTCGCCGAACCTGAACGGCGCGGCATCCGTCTCCGGCGGGTGCACGGCGACGCGGACGTCCCGGATCCCGCCCAGCTCCTCCACGGCCTTGTCCGGGTCCTTCAGCGCCTTGCCGTGGGCGCCCTCGCGGTTCTCGGCCTCCAGCACGCCCTCGCCCTTGCGGGTCTTGGCCAGGATCACGGTGGGCCGCCGCCGGGTGTTCGCGGCGTCGGCGAGCGCGAAGTCGATCTGCCCGGGGTCGTGGCCGTCGATCTCGATGGTGTGCCAGCCGAACGCGCCGAACCTGCGGGCGTACGCGCCGATGTCCCAGCCGTGCCGGGTGGGCCCGCGCTGGCCGAGGCGGTTGATGTCCACGATCGCGGTCAGGTTCGCCAGGCCCTCGCTGCCCGCGTGCTCGGCCGCCTCCCAGATGGAGCCCTCCGCCAGCTCGCCGTCGCCGCACAGCACCCACACCCGGTACGGCAGGCGTTCCAGCCGCCCGGCCATCGCCACGCCGACCCCGATGGGCAGGCCCTGGCCGAGCGAGCCGGTGGCGACGTCCACCCAGGGCAGGCGCGGGGTCGGATGCCCTTCGAGCCGGCTGCCCCGCCGACGGAACGTCAGCAGCTCATCGTCATCGATCGCGCCCGCGGCCTTGTAGAGGGCGTAGAGGAGGGGAGAGGCGTGGCCCTTGGAGAAGATCAGGTGGTCGTTGGCGGGGTGGCCGGGCCGGTCGAAGTCGTAGCGCAGGTGGCAGGCGAACAGCACGGCCATGAGGTCGGCGGCCGACATCGACGAGGTGGGGTGGCCGGAGGCGGCCGCGGCGGCGGCCCGTACGGAGTCGACCCGGAGCTGCGCCGCCAGCTCGGCCAGATACTGAAGATCGCGCTCAGGCACGATGTCCTCCTCGTTGACGGGTTCCCGCCCGCCTACCCGGGCAGGAGCGGATAAGTCGGCTCCCGCCCGAGGCGGTCAGGGGCGGTCGGAGGCGGCCGGCCTGGCGTAGTCCGTCGGCGGTCGGAGGTGGCCTACCCGGTGCAGTCCGTCGGCGGTCGGAGGTGACCGGCCCGGTGCAGTCCGTCGGCGGTCAGAGGTGGCCGGCCTGGCGCAGCATGGCGGCGGTCGCCGCGGCGGCGCCGCCCATCGCCAGCGTGAGGAGGACGGGCGCGCGGTGCTGGGAGAGCCAGAGCTGGGGACTGCGCCCGTGTGAGCGGCGGTCGAACGTGCCGTGCGCACCGTAGTCGGTGTCCTCGTCGGCGGGCTCCCACAGGTTGGACACTCCGCTCGGCGCCTGCTCGCTGGTCTGCTGCGATTCGATGCCGGTCCGCGCGAGGTAGCGGTCGATCAGGGCGGGGGCGAGCCGCTGCGCGATGAGGGTGGCGACCGTGCTGGTGCCGACCCAGTACTCCTTGCGCTCGGGGTGCTCGGCCGCGTACACGAGGGCGCGCGCGGCCACCTCCGGCTGGTAGATCGGGGGTACGGGCTGGGGGTGCCGGCGCAGCTTGGACAGCACCCACTCGAACTGCGGGGTGTTGAGCGCGGGAAGCTGCACCAGGGTGATCTTGACGTTGCTCTGCTCGGCGAGCAGCTCCGTGCGCACCGACTCGGTGAAGCCCTTGACCGCGTGCTTCGCGCCGCAGTACGCCGACTGCAGGGGGATCGCCCGGTACGCCAGCGCTGCGCCGGCCTGGACGATCGCGCCCGCGTTGCGCGGGCGCATGAGGTCGAGCGCCACCTTGGTGCCCCAGACGTATCCGAGGTATGTCACGGCGGTGGCGCGTTCGAACTCCTCGGGGGAGATGTCAGTGAATTTCGCGAATACGGAGGAGAAGGCGGCGTTGATCCAGACGGAGATGGGGCCCAGCTCCTTCTCGATCCGCTCGGCCGCCTGCCGCACCTGCTCGTAATCCGATACGTCGGCCTCGTAGACCTGGCCCGTGCCGCCGCCGGTGCCGACGTCCACGGCCGCCGCGCCCAGCCCGGCGGTGCCGCGGGCGATCAGGGCCACCTTGGCACCCTGCGTGCCCAGCTCGCGGGCGACCGCCCGCCCCACCCCGCCGCTCGCGCCCGTCACCACGACCACCCGCCCGCGCAGTGGTGCCATGCCGGGATCAGCCCGCCTCTCCGTCTTGTCCGGAGCGCTGTTTCTGCCGTCGTACGGCCATGAGCAGGTCGGTCACCGCGACGATCGCCGCGATGACCGCGATGACGGCCAGGACCCACGCCCGGGTCATGATTCCCAGCACCGTGAACGCGAACAGGAACACCAGCATGAAGGAGACGACTCTGATGTGCACCACGTCGCGGGGGGTGGCGGGCACCATGGCGTGACCTCTGCTGTCTCGTTCCTCGTGCCACTCACCTTTGTCAGACATAGGGCTTCCCCTGCCCGTGCCGTTTGCCGCCTAACGTCGGGGGTAGCCGCTTCGAGTGCCCGAGACGAAACCCCGTACAGAACCACCCGATGCCGAAGCCCTGGCAGCGGCCTTCGCGACCGCGCCACACAACGGGCCACACGGCAACGGGCCACACATCAACGGGCCAGACGGCAACGGGCCGGACGTCAACGGGCCGGACATCGAGCTGCATCCGAGCGACCAGAGCGAGCCGGGCATCACCCGGCGACGGCGCGGGCGCGGGTTCAGCTACCACGACTGCGACGGGCGGCCGGTGCGCGACCCGGAGGTGCTCGCCCGCATCAGGGCGCTCGCCATCCCACCGGCCTGGCGCGACGTGTGGATCTGCGCTTCACCCCATGGGCACCTGCAGGCCGTGGGCACCGACGCGGCGGGACGGCGGCAGTACCGCTACCACGACGTGTGGCGCGAGCAGCAGGACCGGGCCAAGTTCGACCGGGTGCTCGAGGTGGCCGAGCGGCTGCCGGCGTTCAGGAAGATCGTGGACGAGCAGCTCCAGGGACGCGGGCTGACCAGGGAACGGGTGCTGGCCACCGCCGCCCGGCTGCTCGACATCGGCTTCTTCCGCATCGGCGGGGAGAGCTACGACACCTACGGCCTGGCCACGCTCAGGATGGAGCACATCACCTGCTCGCGCGGCATCGTCACCTGCGCCTACCAGGCCAAGGGCGACATCCTGCGCGAGGTGGACGTCGCCGACCCCGGGGCGTGCAAGGTGCTGCGCGCGCTGAAGGCGCTGCGGGTGGACGGCGAGCTGCTGCGCTACCGGCGCGCCGACGGCTGGGGCGACATCAAGAGCGAGGACATCAACGAGTACCTGCGCGAGACCATCGGCCACGAGGTCACGGCCAAGGACTTCCGCACCTGGCACGCCACCGTGCTGGCGGCCGTGGGGCTGGCGGTGTCCGGGCCGGCCGGGCGCGAGAGCGTCACCCGCAAGAAGCAGGCCATCACCCGGGTGATGCGCGAGGTGTCGGAGTACCTGGGCAACACGCCGACCGTGGCCAGGGCGTCGTACGTGGACCCGAGAGTGATCGAGGCGTACGACCAGGAGCGGACGATCGCCGCGGTGCTCACCGAGCTGGGAGCGGACACCGACTTCGGCCAGCTCGCCACGGCGGGCCCGGTGGAACGGGCGGTTATCGACCTGATTCGTGCTGCTTGAGGCTGTTTGAGCGATTGGCGCTCGGGCATGCGGCGACAGAGAAGGGGGACGAGCGATGGAAGCTCCGCAGTACGTCGCGGCCCGTGTCCAGCAGGCGCTGGCCGAGGACGCCCGTACGACCGAGCTGGGAATCCGCGTCGACATCCGAGGTGATCAGCTCTTCCTGCGCGGCCAGGTCAGCGGGTGGGAGCAGCGCGACCGGCTCGGGCAGGTGGCCCACGAGGTCGCGCCCGACCTGCACCTGCACAACGAGATCAACGTCGTCGAGGCCGGCGAGCCGGGGGAGGATGAGCATCTTGACTGACCTGCGGATAGCCGCGGTAGGCGACATCCATCTGGGTGAAGACGTCAAGGGCCAGTACAGGAAGCGGCTGCGCGGCATCGAGGACCGCGCCGACGTCTTCATGCTCGCGGGCGACCTGACCAGGCACGGCACGCTGGAGGAAGGCCGGATCGTGGCCGACGAGCTGCGCGGCCTGCCCATCCCGGCGGTCGCCGTGCTCGGCAACCACGACTACCACTCCGACCTGGAGCGCGAGATCGCCGCCGAGCTGCGCGACGCGGGCGTCACCGTGCTCGACGACGACGGTGTGGTGCTGCAGTGCGGCGACAAGAAGCTGGGCGTCGTCGGCGGGAAGGGGTTCGGCGGCGGGTTCGCGGGCAAGTGCGCCAGCGAGTTCGGCGAGCGCGAGATCAAGGCGTTCGTCCACCACACCCGCCAGATCGCCGAGTCGTGGAAGATGGCGCTCAAGGAGATCGTCGCCGACTATCGCGTGGTGCTCTCCCACTACTCACCGATCAAGGAGACGCTGGAGGGCGAGCCGCCGGAGATCTACCCGTTTCTCGGCAGCTACCTGCTGGCCGAGGCCGTCGATACGGCGGGCGCCGACCTCATCCTGCACGGACACGCGCACAAGGGCAGCGAGAAGGGCATGACGCCGGGCGGCATCCGGGTGCGCAACGTGGCGCTGCCGGTGCTCGGCCGGGCCTACTGCGTCTACTGCATCAATTGCGCGGAAGTCCACGAGTAAGACGTGCGGCGCTGAAAAACGCTCATTTCCCCGGAGAACCGGAGAACCGCCGGGCCGCTCTCGGAGATCGGCCCGGTGGATGCGGGCAGGGAGACCGGGAGAACGGCTCCCTTAGACATGGAAGATGCTGACCCCACCGGGCCCGACCAGGAGTCCGAGGACGATGAGCACGATACCCCAGAGGATGTCGCGCCGGGCCAGGAGCACGTAGATCCCGGCGATGACGAGAATGACGGCGATGATCCAGAGCAATGTAGCCATGGGCCTGCACCTGCCCTCGGCGGGTGACTCATAACCTGTTTCTTACGCCGGCAAAGAAAACGGGAAATGCATCGCCGTTTTCGGCCCTGCTTAAACGCTCTGTCTTGAACGCCCTGTCTGAACGTCCTGTCTTGAACGCTCCGTTCGAACAGCGGTCATTCGGCGGACTTCATCAGTTTCGCGTACGCGAGCCGCAGCCAGCGTCCCGCCAGCGCCGCCACGGCGGCGGCCACGCCGACCGTCCCGCCGTACGCGCCGAGGAGTCCCGCGTAGCGCGCCAGCGGCCGATCCTGGCCGGTCGCATAGGTCTGCTCGGTCCTTGCCAGGATTTCGGTCATAGCTCATCGGGCTACCCAGATACCCCTGTCCCCAACGTCTAGCCGACGATCGTTCGGGTAGCCGATGCGCATGGGCAGCCACAGCCACGCGGTCACCGACGCGATCCTCGACACGCTCAAGCGAGCCAGCTCGGGGCTCAAGGACGCCGGTGTCAAATTCGCGCTGGCCGGAGGCTGTGCCGCCTACGCGCGCGGCGCCGCGCCCTCACTGCACGACGTGGACTTCGTGCTGACCGAGCACGACGTGCCCGCCGCCCTTGAGGCGCTGCGCGGCATCGGCTTCCAGACCGCCAAGCCGCCGGAGGACTGGCTGGTCAAGGCGTACGACGAAGGGCGGCTCGTCGACCTGATCTTCCGGATCTCCGACATGCCGATCACCGACGAGCTGCTCGACCGGGCCGAGCCGCTGAAGGCGTCGGCGGTGATCGTGCCCGTGCTCCAGGCCACCGACCTGGTGATCTCCTGGCTGCTGCCGCTGTCGGAGCATGCCTGCGACTACGGCGCGCTGCTCGCGCAGGTGCGGGCGCTGCGCGAGCAGGTGGACTGGCCGCGGGTGGCCGCCGTCACCGAGACCTCGCCGTACGCGGCGACGTTCATCACCCTGCTGGAGCGCCTGGGCGTGCTCGACGGCCCGGTGATCCCCAAGGGCGAGTCCACGTGGCCGTGAGTCAGCGGCGGCGGCTTCCGTCCGAGACCCGCTTGAGAATGCGGTCCCACTCGGTGCCGAACGGGTTGTCCTGCACGAGGTAGGTCCACGTCGCCGACGGCCGCTTCAGGTCGGGCTCCGGCGCCTCGAACGACTCCAGCGAGCGCCGCTCCACCTCCGCCAGCAGCTTCTTGTACTCGGCCACCGCCTCGCGGTGGAACTCGTCGATCGGGCTCATCCGGCCGAGCGCCCGCAGGTGGATGCCCTCGCGCAGGTCGGTCAGGAACGCGAGATGCTCGGTCCAGCAGCTGTCGATCGCGTGCAGCACGATCTGCCGCGCCGTCTCGTCGCGGGTGTCCTCCGGCATCGCCGCCCACCGCTCGGGGTCGGCCTCGGCCAGCGCCTTGGAGGCGGCGTCGCCGTGCAGCACCTTGTCGCGCCACTCCAGGATCAGCTCGCGCTGGTGCTCCAGCAGCCGCGTGTAGCGCCACGTGTTGCGGTGGATCTCAAGGTTGACGCCCTCGGCGACGCGCTGCGCGTGGCCCACGATGTACGCCCCGCGCCGGTGCCTGATGATCCCGTCGGGATCGGGGGCGGGCGGGCGCTCGTCGGGCACGAACTGCGTGATCAGCGGGTCTTCCATGCTGACGAAGAACACCGAGCCGCCGGGGTCGCCCTGCCGCCCGGCCCGTCCGCGGAGCTGGTCGTCGAGCCGGCTGCTGGCGTGGCGGCCCGAGCCGATCACGTACAGGCCGCCCAGTTCGGCCACGCCCTCGCCGAGCCTGATGTCGGTGCCGCGGCCTGCCATCTGCGTGGAGACGGTGATCGCGCCGCGCTCGCCCGCCTTGGCGATGATCGCCGCCTCTTCGGCGTCGTTCTTGGCGTTGAGCACCACCGGCTCGAGGCCGCGCCGCTGCAGCAGCTTGGCGAGGTTCTCCGACTCGGCCACGTCGAGCGTGCCGATGAGGATCGGCCGCCCGGTCTCGTGGACCGCCTGGATCTCCTCCACCAGCGCCGCGTCCTTGTCGGGCACCGTCGGATAGATGCGGTCGGGCTCGTCCACCCGGATGCACGGCCGGTTGGGCGGGATCACCGCGACCTTCAGCCCGTAGAACTCGCCGAGCTGCTCGCTGACCGCCACCGCCGTGCCCGTCATGCCGCAGATCTGTGGATAGCGGCGGATCAGCCCCTGAACGGTGATCGAGTCGAGGATCTCGCCCTTCTCGCTCGGCGGCAGCGCCTCCTTTGCCTCGACCGCCGCCTGCAACCCGTCGGGCCAGCGCTGCAGCAGCGCCACCCGGCCCCGCGACGGGTTGATGAGCTGAACCTTGCCGTCGCGCACGATGTAGTCGACGTCGCGGGTCAGCAGCGCGTGGGCGTGCAGGGCGAGGTTGAGCTCGATCAGCGTGCCTGGCTCGTTCTCGTCGTAGAGGTCGACGCCCAGGATGTTCTCGACGCTGTCGGCGCCCTTCGGGGTCAGGTAGACGTTGCGCGCCTGCTCGTCGATCTCGTAGTGATAGCCGCGGACGAGCTGCCTGACCAGCGCCGCCATCTCCGGCACCGTGTTGCCGGCGTCGGCCGCCCCCGCCATCACCAGCGGCACCCTGGCCTCATCGACCAGCACCGAGTCGGCCTCGTCGATCAGCGCCACCTCGGGCTCGGGCACGATCAGCTCGCTCGCCTTCGTGCGCAGCCGGTCGCGCAGCACGTCGAAGCCGATCTCGCTGACCGGGCCGTACGTGACGTTCTTCGCGTACGCCTCGCGCCGCTCCTCGGGCGTGGAGTTCTGGTCGATCCAGCCCACGCTCACGCCCAGCGCCTCGTAGAACGGGCCCATCCACTCGGCGTCGCGCCTGGCGAGGTAGTCGTTGACGGAGATCACGTGGACGCGCTTGCCCTGCAACGCGTAACCGGCCGCCGCCATCGCACCGGAGAGCGTCTTGCCCTCGCCTGTGGCCATCTCGGCGACCTTGCCGTCGAGCAGCGCCAGCGTGCCCAGCAACTGCACGTCATAGGGCCGAAGGCCGAGCGTGCGGTCGGCGGTCTCACGGACGATCGCGCAGAACTCCGCGAGATCCCTCATATCGGGCACCGGCAGCTCGTGCATGCCGCGCAGCTCGTCTTCCCGCGCTCCGGCCGCCTTCACGATCTTCTGGTAGGGCGCGAGAGGGACGCCTCCCGGTCGGTCCAGGAGGTTCCTCAGTATTCCCTTTAGCGAGGCCACAGTTCCTCCAACGCGCGCTACGCCGACACCGTTCCCCCTGCCGCTCTGGGGGAACGGAGCGACGATTCGGCAAGCGCCGCCGTACCGGACCTTAACTCATCCGGCCGTCTGCGCCGTCACATCATGGCGCATCGGCCCGTGCGGCCAGCACGGCAACCGCCGCGAGCAGCAGCACGCAGCCCGACCATGCCAGCGGAGTGAGCCGCTCGCCGAACAGCACCACCCCCAGCAGCGCCGCGCCCACCGCCTCGCCGAGCGAGATGATCGACACGGTGGTGGCGCGCAGGGCGGTCAGCGCGCGGAAGAACAGCCCGTACGCCAGCGCCGTCGGCACCGCGCCCAGGTAGACGAGCAGCGCCGCCGACGTCCAGGTCAGCTCGGGCAGCGCGCCCTCCGCCAGCGCGAACGGCGCCAGGAACAGCGCGCCCACCACGAACCCGCCGATCGCCGCCGCCTCCGGGCCGCCGTCGTCGCGGTGACGCCGCGAGACCAGCGTCACCCCGGCGTACCCGGCGGCGGAGGCCAGCGCCAGCAGCACCCCGGCCACCGGGGACTGTCCGGTGCCCGCCGTCGCGGACTCGAACGTGAGCAGCACGAGCCCGGTCAGCGCCGCGGCCAGCGCGACCAGCGCCGTGCGTCCCAGGCGCTCGCGGAGCAGGAAGCGGCTGCCCAGGGCGGTGAAAATGGGGGTGGCGCCCATCGTCACCACGGTCGCCACCGCGACGCCGGAGTGCGCGATCGCGGCGAAGTACGCGGTCTGGTAGAGCGCCATCCCGGCCCCCACCACCACCGTCCGCCCCGTCATGTGCGGGCGGCTCGTGCCGCGGACGAGAACGAGCAGGCAGGCGGCGCCGATGATGTAGCGCCACAGTGATACGCCGACGGGACCCAGCCCGCCGGTCTGGAAGAGCAACGACCCGGCGGCGCCGCCGGTGCCCCAGGCGGTCGCGGCCACGGACGCGTAAAGGGCGCCCCGCCGGGCGGAGACATGCGTCATCGAAGAGTTCTCCGGAGGTGAAGATCGATCAAGGCCCGGTGAGCGGGCAGCGATCACCCCCGGATCGGTGACGACCCGGCGAAGGTCAGAAGACGCCGCCCGCTAGCGGGCGGGAGGCGGAGAACAGATCAGACGCCGATGCATGCCCCCTAAGATAACCGCTCCCCCAGTGGTGCCCCGTCCGCAGGGGCGCTCACGGGGGCGGGTGCTCGCGAGGCAGGGGTGCTCACGGGGTCGGGGTGCCGGCGGGACACGAGCTCAGGCGCTGGGGGTGCCGGTGGGGGCGCGGGCTCAGGCGCTGGGGGTGCCGGTGGGGGCGCGGGCTCAGGCGCTGGGGGTGCCGGCGGGGACCGCGGCGTGTGCGGGTGGCTCCTTCTTGGACAGCAGGCGCTTGAGCCGGGGTGCGAGCGGTCGTTCCACGAACCGGTGCACCGCGTACGCGGCCACCAGCATGACCACGATCATCCCGACGAGCAGCACGTACTTGTTGAACGCCCCTTCGAGCCTGGCGAACAGGATGAAGCCCACGTGCGCGTGCAGCAGGTACAGCGGGTACGTGAGCGCGCCCGCCGTCACCAGCCACGGCCTGGCCAGGGCCCGGGTGACCCCGAGCGCGATGAACGTCATGACGAGGAAGATGAGCACGACGACGGCGGTGATGACGACCGGCGAGTACGTCACGTTGTAGCGCTCGCCGACGGCCTCGGCGTACCCGATGGCCCGGTAGACGGCGTTGCCCAGGCAGATGGGCACCAGCAGCGCGATCTGCCAGTCGAGCCCGAACCGGTAGAGCAGGAACAGCGCCATCCCGGCGATGAAGTAGTGGGAGAACTCGGACTGGACGACCAGGTCGGCGACGCCCGGCAGCACGCCCAGCTCGACGAGGAACGTCAGCGCCAGCCAGCCCCACAGCCCGATCATGATGCGGCCCCGCGTGATGCCGATCATGGTGGCGATCAGCATGAGGATGTAGAACCGCATCTCGGCCCAGAGGGTCCAGTAGACGACGTCCACGTTCTCGATGTTCGGCACCGCCTGGAACATCGTCAGGTTGGCCAGCACCTGCGGCAGCGTCACCTGGAACATGCCCCATCCGAGCAGCGCGGTGACGGTCGCAGTGACGGCGATGCCCACCCAGTACGCGGGATAGAGCCGCACCACGCGCGAGACGATGAACTGCCGGGGCGTCCTGCCCCACGCGCTCATCAGCACGACGAAACCGCTGATCAAAAAGAACAGGTCGACGCCGAGGTAGCCGTATTTGGCCCAGGCGCTTTCGGTGACGAACGTCACAGTGGTCTTTCCTCCGGCCCAGCCGGAGAAGACATAGTGGTACAGCACTACGCACAGTGCCGCCAGCAGCCGGAGCCCGTCGATCTCGTAGAGCCGTTCTGGCCTGGTACGCACGGCATCTCCCTTCTGATGTGGAGAGGGTGGCGGCATCAGCTTGCGGATTGGTTAAAGGACAGCAAAGGCATTCTTACGGGTTTACAGGAGTACCGACGGGTACTTGACGCGATGTCCGACAAGACACACGTGATCGCCGTGTCTCCGGCTCGCCGTCGCCGGGCTCCCAGGCCCGACGCGCCTCACGCGCCGGCGGGTTCTCATACCTGACAGAAGATGGCAGGTACGGCTGAGACGCTTGCCGCCATGACGACGAAAGCAAGCCTCTTGGCCTTCACGATCGATTGCTCCGACCCCAAGGCGCTGGCCGGCTTCTACCACCAGGTGACCGGGATGGAGATCACCTACGCCGAGGACGAGTACGCCGCGATCGGCGACGGCACGGTCTCGATCTACTTCGGCCGCGTCCCCGACCGCAAGCCGGTCACCTGGCCGAGCCCGGACAAGCAGTTCCACTTCGACTTCCGGGTGCCGGACGTGGAGCGGGCGGTCGAGGAATACGTGGCGCTGGGCGCGACGAAGCCCGATTTCCAGCCGGGCGTCACCGAGGAGGGCACCCGCTGGGTGGTGCTCCAGGACCCGCAGGGCCACCTGTTCTGCGTGTGCCCGGAACCGGCATAGCAGGGCAAACAGGAGTCGGCGGGGGCCCAGGGGAGGCCAAGGCGAGGCTACGAGTCCGTACGCGTCGAGACCGATTTGTATGGACTTTTCCGCCTAAAGAATGATTCTGCGCCTCCTCCGGCCTCATAAGCTGGAGCAATGCTCCTGGAAGGATCCCTGCGTCTGCGCGGGCCGCGATGACCTGGGTCGGCATGCTGATCGCGCTGGCGGGGGCGCTGGGCTACGCGCTGGGCGCCGCGCTGCAGCAGTACGAGGTCGTGGCCGAGGGCGCCTCGCTCGGTCTGGTGCGCCGCCCCCGCTGGTGGGTGGGCGGCGTCATCTCCTTCACCGGCGCCTGCCTGCACGCCGTCGCGCTCAGCTTCGCGCCCCTGGTGGCCGTCCAGCCGATCAGCGTGGCCACCTTGGTGTTCGCCGTGCCGCTCGCCGCGTTCATGTACGGGCGCAAGCCGTACCGCGCGGAGATCATCGGCTCGATCGCGGTGGCCGTCGGCCTGCTCTGGCTGATGCTGCTGGTGCCCGCCCATGACGTGCCGCCCCACCTCAGCGACAAGGCCGCACTCGGCTTCATCGGCGTGATCGCCGCCGTCACGCTGCTCACCCAGCTGCTCGCCGGCCGGGTGGGCGGGGCGGCCAAGGCGCTGCTGCTGGCGGTGGGCGCGGGCGTGATGACGGCGAGCGTGTCCACGTTCGTCCGCGTGGTGGCCGGCGGCATGCAGGGCGACTGGGGCCGGTTGATCCACTGGTTCAGCCTGGCCGTGCCGGTGCTGCTGGTCTGCGCGGTGGTGCTGCTGCAACGCTCGTACGCGGTCGGCTACTTCGGCATCGCCTACGCGGGGGTCCAGGTCATCGACCCGGTCACGTCCGTGCTCGCCGGGGCGATCCTGCTCGGCGAGCCGCTGCCCACCGCCCCCGGTACGGCGGTGCCCGCCCTGCTGGCCGCCGCGCTGACCATCGGCGGCACGATCACGCTGGGCAGGCTGGCCCCCGACAAGAGCAAGCCGGCCCAGCGCCCAAACCCCTGGAGAGCCCCATGGAGAGCTCCCAGGAGAGCCCTCAGGAGAGCGCTGTCAGCGAGCAGCCTCCGCCGGTGGACGCCAGCGCAGTATCTCGTCCATCGACCGCAACATCAGATCTGGGCTGATCCGGTTCGCCGCCGTCAGCGCGGAGTCCCGCAGCCACACGGCGAGCGGGTTGCGCAGCCGGCTCATCCGGCACAGCGTCAGCGAGCGCCGTACGATCCGGGTCGTCCGCTCCTTCCTGGCCGCGGTGTAGGCGGCCAGGCTCTCACCGGGCCGCGCGGGGTCGGCCAGGTGGCCCAGCACCACCGCGTCCTCGATGGCCTGGCAGGCGCCCTGCCCGAGGTTGGGCGTCATCGCGTGGGCCGCGTCGCCGACCAGCGCCACCCTGCCCCGGTGGTAGGCGGGCAGCGGCGTGGCCTGGTAGTAGATGTCGCCGCGGATGATGCGCGCCGGGTCGGCCGCCCGCAGCAGCGCGGGGATGGGCTCGTGCCAGTCGCCGAACCTGCGCAGCAGCTCCTCGCGCTCGTCCGGGGCGGCGCCGCCGGGCGGTGCGACGTCGGTGGCGTAGATGTAGACCTGGTCGCCGGCCAGCAGGTGGACGCCCAGGACGGCGCCCCTGCCCCAGCTCTCCGACCTCGGCACGCGTGACGGGTCGCACGGGCTTCCGTCGTCAAGCCGCACGTCGCCGAGCGGGATGAGGGCCCGCCAGACCGTCACCCCCGCGTACGACGGGTCCGGGTGCCCGGGGAAGAGCGCGCGCCGGGTGAGCGACTTGATGCCGTCGGCCGCCACGACCAGGTCGGCCGCCAGGTCGCCCGCAGAAGTCCGTACGACGCCGCGCTGCGCGTCCACGCCGGTGACCGCCGTGCCCACGCGCAGGCAGTCCGGCCCGCCCGCCTCGGCGAGCCCGCCGGCCAGGATGTCGAGCAGCGCGGCCCGCAGCATCACCACCACCGAGTCGCCGTACGCGCCGTCGGCCGCCTCCTCCGTGGTGGCGGTCAGCCGCCGCCCGTCGGCCCTGCGCAGCATCAGCGGCCCCTCGGCGTGGGCGAGCGCGCGTACCCGGTCGCCGAGCCCGAGGGCGTCGAGCGCCTTGAGCGCGTTGGCGGCGATCGCCAGGCCGGAGCCCACGGGTTCGATGGCGGGCGCCCGCTCCAGCACGGTCACCTCCCATCCCTTGCGCAGCAGCGCGACACCGGCGCTCAGCCCGCCGACGCCGCCGCCGATCACCACGGCTCTGGCCATTGCGGCCTCCTTCGCTCACTACGTCTGTAGTTCGACGATACTACGTCCGTAGTGATGTCCAACTACTCCTGTAGTATCTGGTGCCGTGAAGCGCTCAGACGTCGTGGCGGACGCGGCCATCGCCCTGCTCGCCGAGCGCGGCATGCGCGGCCTGACCCACCGGGCCGTCGACGAGGCCGCGGGCCTGCCGCCGGGATCCACCTCCAACCTCGCGCGCACGCGGGCGGCGCTGCTGGAGCTGACGCTGGCCCGGCTCACCGCGCTGGAGTGGGAGGCGGTGGCGGGCGCGTACGAGGGCGCGTACGAGCGGACGCACGACCTGGCCGGGCTGTCCGCACTGCTGGCCGGAGCGCTGCACCTGCGGCTCGCCGACCGCGTCCACACCCTCGCGCGCTACGAGCTGGCGCTGGAGGCCACCAGACGGCCGGAGCTGCGCGCGATCTACGACAGGGCGGGCCGCCGCTTCCGCGACCCCGCCGTCGCGATCCTGGCCGCCCTGGGCTCGCGCGACCCGGTGCGGCACGGGCGCACGCTGGTGGCGTTCGCCGAGGGCCTGGTGTTCGACGCGGTCGTGGGCGCGGGCGCCATGCCCACGCGGGAGGAGCTGGAGCGGGCCGTCCGCGAGGTGCTCACGGGCATGCTCGGCGGGACCGCCGCCGAGACCTGATCGGCTAGGAGGCCGCCAGGCGGGCCTGGAGACGGTCGCGGTGCGGCGGCCACTCGTCGTCGAGGATGCCGAAGCAGACGGTGTCGCGCCAGGTGCCGTCCGGCCGGCGGCGGTGCCGGCGCAGCGTGCCCTCGTGCACGCCGCCGATGCGCCTGATCGCGTTCTGAGACCGTACGTTGAGCACGTCGGTCTTGAGCAGCACCCGGTTGTAGCCCAGCTCGAAGGCGTGGCCGACCATCAGCAGCTTGCACGCGGTGTTGATCGCCGTGCGCCAGGACGCGCGGCCGTACCAGGTCCAGCCGATCTCCACGCTGGCCTCGAAGCCGGGCACGTCGGCGTACGTCGTCCAGCCCACGGCCCGCCCGCTCGACCGGTCCACCACGGCGAACGGCACGTGCTTGTCGTCGTCGATCAGCATGCGCGCGACCTTGCCCAGCTCCTCCTCCGTCCGCGGGGCCGGCACCGGCATCCACCGCCAGACCTCGTCGTCGCCGCCTCCCGCGGCGAACAGGTCGGGCACGTGGTCCATGGCGAGCGGCTCAAGGCGGACGACGTCGTTCTGGAGCACGGTAGGGCCGGGCAGCTTCGCGGTCATGGCGGCCACTGTAGAAGACCAGGTGAGGGTGGGTAGATGGCCACCTGGAGGCATTTGCCGGGAACCACCTGTCGACACTCATACCGGCCGGTCGGTAGGGTCGCGTCATGGACTTCGCCTTCGACACCGTCACCGAGGACCTGCGCGAGCGATTGCTCCGCTTCATGGACGAATGCGTCTACCCCGCAGAACCGGCCTTCGAGGAACAGGCGAAAACCAGCGGCTGGAGCCCGCCGCCGCTGATCGAGGACCTGAAGGACGAGGCGAGAAAGCGCGGGCTGTGGAACCTGTTCCTGCCCGGCGAGCACGGCGCGGGGCTGACGAACCTCCAGTACGCCCCGCTGGCGGAGATCATGGGCAGGAGTCCCGCCATCGCCCCCGTCGCCACCAACTGCGCCGCCCCCGACACCGGCAACATGGAAGTCCTGGCCATGTTCGGCAGCGAGTGGCAGCGCAAGGAGTGGCTGCGGCCGCTGCTCGACGGCGAGATCCGCTCGGCCTTCGCCATGACCGAGCCCGACGTGGCCTCATCCGACGCCACCAACATCGCGACCTCGATCGTCCGCGACGGCGACGAGTACGTCATCAACGGCCGCAAGTGGTTCATCTCCGGCGCGATGAACCCCAACTGCAAGATCTTCATCGTCATGGGGCAGACGAACCCCGACGCGCCCAAGCACCGCAGGCAGAGCATGATCCTCGTGCCGCGCGACACGCCCGGGGTGCACGTCAAGCGCGGCATGCACGTCTTCGGCTACACCGACGCCGACCACGGCGGACATGCAGAGGTCGTGTTCGAGGACGTACGCGTGCCCGCGGCGAACCTCATCGGCGAGGAGGGTGGCGGCTTCGCCATCGCCCAGGCCAGGCTCGGACCCGGCCGCATCCACCACTGCATGCGCCTGATCGGCATCGCCGAGCGCGCGCTGGAGATGATGTGCCGCAGGGCGCTGTCGCGCACCACGTTCGGCAAGCCGGTCGCGCAGCAGGGCGTCGTCCAGGACTGGATCGCCGAGTCCCGCGTGAAGATCGAGCAGCTCCGCCTGCTCGTGCTCAAGACGGCCTGGCTCATGGACACGGTGGGCAACCAGGGCGCGCACACCGAGATCCAGGCCATCAAGATCTCCACCCCGATCACGGTGGAGCAGATCCTCGACAAGGCCGTCCAGGTGCACGGCGCCGGCGGCGTCTCCCAGGACTTCCCCCTGGCCGCGCTCTGGGCGCACGCGCGCACGCTGCGCCTGGCCGACGGCCCCGACGAGGTGCACAAGCGGTCCCTGGCCTATCGCGAGCTGAAGAGGTACATGTGAACGAGGCACAGATCAAGGAACGCGTGGCCGCGTTCCTCAGCGAGCACGATCCGAGCGGCGACCGCCTGGAGTTCCTGCGCGCCCGCTTCGACGCCGGGCTCGCCTGGGTGTGGTTCCCCGAAGGGCTCGGCGGGCTCGGCGCGCCGCGCGAGCTGCAGCAGGTCGTGGAGCGGGAGCTGGCCGACACCCCGCAGCTCAACAGCGGCCTGCAGGGCATCGGTCTCGGCATGGCCGCCCCGACGATCCTGGCGTTCGGCACCGAGGAGCAAAAGCGCCGTTTCCTCAAGCCGCTGTGGACCGGCGAGGAGATCTGGTGCCAGCTCTTCAGCGAGCCGGGCGCGGGCTCGGACCTGGCCACGCTGGCCACCAGGGCGGTCAGGGACGGCGACGAGTGGGTGATCGACGGGCAGAAGGTGTGGACGTCGGGCGCGCACCACGCCCGGTGGGCGATCCTCGTCGCCCGCACCGACCCCGACGTGCCCAAGCACCGCGGGCTGACGTACTTCGTGTGCGACATGCACGCCCCCGGCGTCGAGGTGCGGCCGCTGCGGCAGATCACCGGCGAGGCCGAGTTCAACGAGGTGTTCCTGACCGGCGTCCGGCTCTCCGACGACCTGCGGCTCGGCGCGGTCGGCGACGGCTGGCGGGTCGCGCAGACGACGCTGATGAACGAGCGGGTGGCCATCGGCGGCGCGCCCTCCAGGCGCGGCGGCGGCGTCATGGCGTCCGTGCTGGCCGCCTGGCGCGAGCACCCCGAGCTGCGTACCCACGACCTGCACCAGCGGCTGCTGTCGCTGTGGGTGGAGGCCGAGGTGACCCGCCTGTCGGGGGCGCGGCTGCGCGAGCAGCTCGCCGCCGGTCAGCCGGGGCCGGAAGGCTCGGGCATGAAGCTCTCGTTCGCCAAGCTCAACCAGGCGCTGACCGGCCTGGAGATGGAGTTCCGGCGCGAGCTGACCTACGACGACTGGACGTTCAGGCGCTCGGAGAACGTCGACTTCTACGGCCGCGGCCCCGGCTACCGCTACCTGCGGGCCAAGGGCAACTCGATCGAGGGCGGCACCTCCGAGATCCTGCGCAACATCATCTCCGAACGGGTGCTCGGCCTGCCGTCGGAGCCCCGTGTCGACAAGGACGTGCCGTGGAAGGACCTGCCGCGATGAGCCTGCTCTATTCCGACGTCGAAGAGGAGCTGCGCGCCGCCGTGCGCGCCCTGCTGGCCGACCGCTGCCCTCCGTCCGCGGTGCTGAGGCGCGTCGAGTCCGAGCCGTACGACCTGGATCTGTGGAAGACGCTGGCCGGCGAGATCGGCGTGGCCGGGCTGCTGGTGCCCGAGGAGCTGGGCGGCGCGGGCGCGTCGGCGAGCGAGGCGGCCGTGGTCCTGGAGGAGCTGGGGCGGGCGGTGGCGCCGGTGCCGTTCCTCACCAGCTCGGTGCTGGCCACCAGGGCGCTGCTGCCGACCCGCGACGCGCTGCTCGGCGAGCTGGCCGAGGGGCGCAAGACGGCGGCGCTGGCGGTGTCGTTCGCGGCTTCGGCGTACCGTCCTGACCGGGGCGCGTCCGTGAGCGTGGACGGCGAGGGGCGGCTGTCCGGCACTGTCACCGGCGTGGCCGGGGCCGAGGTGGCGGACGTGCTGCTGGTGCCGGTGGACGGCGACCTGTACGCGGTCGAGAGCATCGAGCCCGGGGTGGTCCGGGTGGTGCCCTCGATCGACCTGACCAGGCCGGTGGCCGAGGTGACGTTCGCGCGGACGCCCGCCCGCCGGGTCGGCGCCTGCGACCTGGCGGCGGTGCTGCGCTTCGGCGCCGGGCTGCTGGCCTCTGAGCAGCTCGGCGTGGCCGAGTGGTGCCTGGAGACGACGCTGGCCTACGTCAAGGAGCGCCACCAGTTCGCCAGGCCGATCGGCTCGTTTCAGGCGATCAAGCACCGGCTGGCCGACCTGTGGCTCGACGTGGTCAGGGCCAGGGCGGCGGCCAGGAACGCGGTCGCGGACGCCTCGTCGATCTCGGTGGCGGTGGCGCAGGCGTGGAACGCGGGCGTGGCCGTGCACGCGGCCGAGGAGGCCCTGCAGCTCCACGGCGGGATCGGGATGACGTGGGAGCACCCCGTACACCTGTATCTCAAGCGCGCCAAGGCCGCCGAGGTCGCGCTCGGCACGCCGGGCGATCACCGGGAGGCGCTGGCCTCACTCGTCGACGTGCCCGGCCCCGAGTGAGGTGAGCAGCAGGTCGGCGAAGTGCTTGCCCACCTGGGCGCCGGTCAGCGGCCCCTGCGCGTTGAACCACGTGCCCAGGTGGTGCACCGAGCCGAAGAAGTAGTCGACGACCAGCTCGGCGGGCACCCGGTCGCTGAAGACGCCCGAGCGCTGCCCCTCGGCCACGAGGTCGCGGAAGCGCTCGTGGTAGCGGCGGCGCTCGGCGCGCACGGACTTGCGCGTCTCGGGGGCGAGCAGGTGCATCGACCTGAAGAAGATCTTGGAGTCGTCGAGGTTCGCGGTCGTCGTCTCCACGACGTCGGCCGCGGCCCGGTGCAGGCGCTCCTGGACGGTGCCGGGGCCGTCGGCGATCTCGAACAGCCGATCCATCTGCATGCGCAGCACCCGCATGTAGATCTCGTGCAGCAGGTCGTCCTTGGAGTCGAAGTAGTGGTACATGGCGCCCTTGGTGACGCCCGCCGCCGCGACGATCTCCTGCACCGAGGTGCTCTCGAAGCCGCGCTCGGCGAACAGCCGGGTCGCCTCGGCCAGCAACCGCTGCCTGACCGGTTCGTCTTTCACTCGGTCCCCCTTGGTCACCGCCTTAGCATACCGACTGGTCGGTTGATTGGTCTTGCGGGTACTAATTCCCTCACCTTAGGCTCACCTTGGTCGGGGAATGGGTATCCCTTGACCGGCGAGGGATCTTCGGCGTGGCAGATCCTGCACTACGACGACTTTCGGGGAGTTTGCCGTGCCCGGTGGCTCTATCTACGTGCAGCCCAACGAGAAGTACACTGGCTCATCCCCGCAGTGGTGGTACGAGAAATTCTGGCGCGACGACGCGCCCAACCGGCTCAAGCGCAGGTACGTCAAGGCCGCTGTGGGTTTCATCATCGGTGTGGCGCTCGGTCTCAGGTTCGGGCTCACGGGGGGTTCCGCGTTCACCGGCCTGCTGGCGGCGGCGCTCGTCTTCGGCGGCGACTGGCTGTACGACATCTACAGCTTCCGCAAGACCGCCGTCTGGCGCGGAGCCAAGCGCGGCGAGGTCATCATGGGACGCCTGCTACGCCGTTCGCTGCGCCGCCACGACTACCACGTGCTCGACGGCCGGGCGATCCGCGGGCAGGCCTCCATCGACCACCTGGTGATCGGCCCCGGCGGCGTGTGGATCATCGACAACGAGTCGTGGAGCCCCGACACCGAGATCGCCTGCTACGCGGGCCGGCTGTTCTTCGGTGAGAAGTACGGAAGCAAGACCGCCAAGCCGCTGGTCGAGCAGGCGGAGAAGTTCGCCGAGCTGCTCAGCCGCGAGACCGGCATCCAGGTGAGCATCACGCCCATGCTCGCCGTCCACTGCGGTCTGCTGCCCAGGAACGGCGTGGTCTCGGCCGAGGGCCTGACGCTGGCCAAGCCGCGCACGATGGCCAAGCTCATCAAGGCCGCTGACCGCGACGTGCTCAGCCCGGCGCAGGTCGAGGTGCTCGCCCGCACCGCGGCCCGGGAGCTGCAGCGCGTCTGACCGGGCCGGTCACGCCAGGGTCTCGATGAACGCGGTGAGCTGGGCGACGTTGCGGCACTCGTACATGGGCACGACGGTGCCGTACTCGCCCGCCACCGAGTCGCCGGTGTCCCACTGCTGCCGCGGCTCCGGGTTCAGCCAGTACGCGTGCCGGCACCGCGACACCAGCGACCTGAGCACGTCGAGCGCGGGCGGCTGGTAGTTGGAGCGGGCGTCGCCCAGGATCAGCAGCGACGTCTTCGGGCCGAGCGCGTCGCCGTACCGCTCGGCGAACCGCTCCAGCGCGTTCCCGTAGTTGGTGCGGCCGAAGCGCACCATGTCGGCCTCGTTGGCGAGCCTGGTCATCGCCTCGACCACGTCGGAGCCGGGCTGGAAGAACCGGGTGATCTCATCCACGGTGTCGACGAACCCGAACGCCCGCACCTTCGTGAACTGCTCGCGCAGCGCGTACGTGAGCAGCAGCGTGAAGTGCGCGAACGACGAGACCGAGTCGCTGGTGTCGCAGAGGACCACCAGCTCGGGCTTGTGCGGCCGGGGCGGGCGGAGGTGCGTGGTGAGCGGCACGCCGCCGCTTTGCAGCGAGGCCCGCATGGTCCTGCGGAAGTCGAGCCGGCCGCGCTTGCCCTTGCGCTGCCGCATCGCAAGGCGCGCGGCCAGCCGGCGGGCCAGCGGGTGCACCTCCCTGCGCAGCTGCGCCAGGTCGGCCCTGGTGATGCGGAGGAAGTCGATCTGGTCGAGCGGAGGGCGTACGGCGGAGCGCGCGATGCGCTCGATCCCGGCGTCCTCGGCGATGCGGCGGCGCACGTCGGTGGCCACCGCCTCCTCGAAGCGCCGGATGTTCGCGGTGACGCCCTGCCGCACCGTCTTCTCCGCCAGCCCGCCGCGCTCGCGGCCCTGCAGCACCGCGCGCAGGATGCCGGCCATCAGCGTCTCGGGCGACAGGGCGCGCAGCACGCTGTAGGAGAACCAGTTCTGCCGCCCGGGAGCGGCCTCCTGCCGGCCGAACCGCTCCACCATGGCCTCGGCGAACGCGCGCATCTCCTGGTCGGTGGAGCCGGTCAGCAGGTCCGCCAGGTGCTCGCGCAGCTCCTTGACGTCGGCCGTCGCGAAGTCGATGCGCTCGCGGCCGGGGCGCCGTGCCCGCAGCCCGGTGGTGGACGCCGGGAACCACAGGTCGAACAGCACGTCGAACCCCGGCCGGTGCACGGGCCTCTTCACCAGCGTGGCGGCGTACGCCTCCCGCAGCGACTCCCGGTCGGCCAGGTCGATGACCCGCAGCGCGTTGGCCGCGTCCAGCCCTTCCGCGATCGACACCGGCAGCCCGGCCTCGCGCAGCGCGTGCACGAAGCCGATGTGCCGGTCGACCAGCGAGCCGGTCTCAGGCATCGGGCAGCCCCAGCTCCTTGATCGCCCGCGCCTGGTCGGAGGCGTGTTTGAGCACCACGCCGAGCGTGCCGGCCACGGTCGCCTCGTCCAGCTCGTCGCGGCCGAGCGCGAGCAGCGTGTTGGCCCAGTCGACGGTCTCGGCCACCGACGGCGCCTTCTTCAGCTCCAGCGAGCGCAGCGTGGCGACCGTACGCGCGAGCTGCTCGGCCAGGTCGGCGCGGAAGCCGGGCACCTGGGCCAGCACGATGTCGCGCTCGCGCTCGGGGGTCGGGTATTCGATGTGCAGGTAGAGGCAGCGCCGCTTGAGCGCCTCCGACAGCTCGCGGGTGGCGTTGGAGGTCAGCACGACGTACGGGCGGCGGGTGGCGGCGATGGTGCCCAGCTCGGGGATCGTCACCTGGAAGTCCGACAGCAGCTCCAGCAGCAGGCCCTCGACCTCGACGTCCGCCTTGTCGGTCTCGTCGATGAGCAGCACGGTCGGCTCCTGCGCCCGCACCGCCTTGAGCAGGGGGCGCTCCAGCAGGAACTCCTCGCTGAAGATGTCGTCGTCGGCGTTGGTCGCCTGGATGCGCAGGAGCTGCTTTTTGTAGTTCCACTCGTAGAGTGCTCTGGACTCGTCGAGTCCCTCGTAGCACTGCAGCCTGATGAGGTCTGCGCCGGTCGCCTGGGCGACGGCCTTGGCGAGCTGCGTCTTGCCCACTCCGGCCGGCCCTTCGACCAGCAGCGGCTTGCCCAGCGCGGCGGCCAGGAACACCGAGGTGGAGATGGCGTCGTCGGAGAGGTAGTCCACGGCGGCGAGCCGCTCCGTCACGTCGGCGGGGGAGTCGAACATCCAAGAATCCTGTCTGCCGGAGCCGGAAGTACCGAATTTTATTCTAGCGTGGCCTGTCCTCCGGATTCCGATTCGACCAGGATGGCGATCACCGGTATATTCATTCCTGCCAGCGCGCCGCTAGCTCAGTTGGTCAGAGCAGCTGACTCTTAATCAGCGGGTCCGGGGTTCGAGTCCCTGGCGGCGTACCGGATCGGGCGCTCACCTCGCGAGGTGAGCGCCCGAAGTGTTCTCACCGGCCTTGAGCCCTCATCGCGTCGCCCTGGGGCCGACGCCGTCCAGGCTGAAGGTGCGGTTCCACTCGCGCACCCACGCGGGTCCGAAGCCCTCCGTCCTGTTCAGCGGCGTGTTACGCGCGTCGAAGCGCCACGTTGCCGGGTCGAAGCCCGCCTCCTCCGGCGTGGCCGCCTTGGCGTTGAAGGAGTCGAAGCCCGGGTTGAACGTCTTCACGCTCAGCCCGCCCGCGTCGTCGGTGTAGGCGAAGTCGCCGCTACCGATGCTGACCGACCTGGTCAGCACGTTGTTCGCGGGCACGTACACCGAGTTCGGGTCGCTCCACACCTGCTCGTCGGTGCATTCGGTCTCGCCGACCGCCGTGCACGGCACGCCCTGGGCGTCGGACGGCACGTACCAGTCGCGGATGTTCGGGTACTGCCTGGCGTAGTGGCGGTACCACTTCTCCACGTTCTCCCTGGTGTTGGTGAAGCCGGTGCCGTCGCCGGCCTTCAGCATGTCGTTGAAGCGCTCGGTCACGACCTTGGCGTTGGGCACCGGCAGCCGCTTGCCGCCCTCGTGGTAGAGCTTGTCGTGGCCGATGTACGTCACGTTCACGAACACGTTGTCGCGCGCCACGTTGCTGTGCCCCGCCTGGTAGAACAGCCCGTGCTGGACGTTGTCGAAGACGTTGTGGTGCACGACCATCCCCGACATGCCGTCGTCCATGTAGACGGCCTGGTTGCCGTCCGCGCCGATGTCCTTGAACAGGTTGTACGCCACCACGTTGTTCAGATACGTGTAGTCGCGGCCCGAGTAGATCACGCCCTGGTCGGAGGCGTGCGTGACCAGCCGCTCGAACCTGTTGTGGCTGATCACCATGTCGTTGCCCATGATCTGGATCGCCATGTGCGGCGCGTCGTGCACGTGGTTGTACCGGAACGTGTTCCCGACCCCGTACATGTAGCCCGCCGGCGTGTACGTCGCGAGCTTCGAGAAGTCATAGATCTCGTTGTGCTCCACCACGTGGTCGCCGCGTTCGAGCGAGTCGCGGTCGCCGCCCGCCGTGAAGACCCCGCCGCCGCCGAGGTCGTGCAGCCGGCTGTTGATCACCCGGTTGTGGTGGCCGCCCCGGCTGGTGCGGTACTCGGCGATGGCGGTGATCGCGTCGTTGGCCTCGCCGATCTGCACCGCGTCCATGCTGACGTTGAGGATCTCGACGCCGTCGATCGTGCACGACTCGGCGTCCAGCAGGCGGATGCCGGCCCCTGTGGTGCCGTTCATGCGCAGGCCCTTGAGCGTCACGCCGGTGACGTTCTCGAGCTGGAAGAAGGGGGCGTCGAACGAGGTGAGGCTGATCTCCTTGCCCTCGACCGTGCCGCCGGGCGGGTAGTAGTAGAGCGTGTCGTGGCCCTGCCAGCGGTCGATGTAGTACTCGCCCTCGGTGTCCAGCTCGCTCAGCACGTTCTGGGCCACGAACGAGGACCACTTGTCGGTGGCGACGTACATGGTGGGGTAGTAGGTGGTGATGTCGCCGCCGCCGACGGTGTCGATGCGGATGCGGTCGTTCGCGTAGTTGTTACCGAAATATCCGGACAGCCAGCCGTCCGTCTCGACCTGCGTGCCGTCCGGGGTCTCGGCGCCCGGCGGCTTGGCCCACTTCTCATACCTGGCCGCCAGGTCCGCGTCCTCGACCGTGTAGACGGGGCCGGGGAGCTTGAGCATCTCCTCGTACGGCAGCGTCGTGCCGTCGGGCGTCTTGTCGGAGAAGTAGTCGCGGGCGCCCTTCGGGGCCACCTTGACGGTCAGGTGGTCCCTGGTGAGCTTGGCGTCCCCGTTGGGGTACTGCGCCAGCGTCTGGGCGACGTCGTCGGTGATGAGCTCGGGCGCGTACGGCTGCGGCTTCCAGTTGAAGCCGTTCTTGTTGAGCGTGCCCGTGGGGATGCCCTCCGCGCCGAGGTCGTAGACCCAGACGTTCGGGGCGGCCGATTCGGGGACGCGGGCCTTCGACGACCACTTCGCGTCGTCGGCCGGCAGGTCGCTCAGCCTGCGGAACTTCTCCGGTGCGAGCGTGGTGACGCCGGCCAGCTCGACCTGCTCGCCCGGGTAGGCGGCGTAGGTGACGTACGAGTGCTCCGGGCCGCGCACCTCGACCGTCTTCGCGGTCTGGTAGACGCCAGCGCGGATGTAGACGACGCCGGGGCGGTTGCGGCTGGTCTTGCCGGCCAGCGCGTCGCGGGCGCGTTCAATCGTGGCGAACGGGTCGTTGATGGTGCCGGTCGCGTCGTCGCTGCCGTTCTCGGCGACGTACACGATCTGCTGGGGAGGGGCGGCCTGTACGGGAAGCGCGGTCGTCGCGGCCGTCAGTAAGCCCGCGATGAGGGGGAACGTCGCTCGTCTGAGCATGGGCAGACCTCAATCGGTAAAATACTACTCACAGCAAGAAGTCCTTGAGGGTGAACGGTAGCGTCGCGCGGGCCTCAGTTCAATGGTTTGACCACAGGGCAGCGCATCGTCGGCGGCGCAACGAGACGGTCGGTGCGGGTGATGGGCCGGGCGGGGCGGGTCCAGTACGGGCCGGGCGCGGTCAGGTGCCGCGGGTCCAGTGCGGACCGGGCGCGGTCAGATATGGCGAGTTCGGCACCGGTCGGGCGCGGTCGGGTGCGGCGAGTTCGGCACGGGTCGGGCGCGGTCAGGTGCGGCGGGGTCTGCGCAGGCGCAGGCCGGTGAGTGAGGCCAGGAAGATCACCAGGCCGATCCCCATCAGTGCCCGGCCGTCCGGGCCCGCCAGGCCGCCGCCGCCCGTGTCCGCGCCGCCTGACGGCACCTCGGCAGGGGTCTCCTCGGCGTCCTCGTCGGTCCCGTCAAGGTCGCCCGTCTCGTCGGTGTCGTCGGTCTCGTCCGGGGTGGGGGTCGTGCTCTCCGTGTCGTCCGCCGTGGGGCTGGACGAGGTGGTGGGAGAGCCCTGGCCCGTGCCGACCGTGATGGTGTACTCGGTCCTGGTGGCCGTGTCGGAGGGTTCGCACTCGATCAGCGGATCCGTGTTCGTCAGGCCGAAGTTGATCGAGGCGGCGTGGACCTTTCCGGTGCCGGTGTTCCTGGGAGTCGTCTTGAGCTCGACCCTGGTGGTGGGGAGCGGGATGGCCTCGCCGGGGATGACGGTGCCGATCTCGGCGACGCCGGTGGCCGAGGTGAAGTTCGGGATGCCGCTGATGCCGGCGTAGGCGTACATCTTGATGTCGCCTTCTAACCCGGTGGCGGGGGCGATCAGCTCGGAGTCGCCCGCGTACGAGCCGGTCCAGCCGATCGTCAGCTCCTCGTTCACCTCGGCCTGCGCCGGCACGGTCAGCTCCACGTCGATGCCGACCTCCTGCGTGGTGCCGCCGATCTTGCAGCTGTACTGGATCGGGGCGGCCGCGTGGGCGGCCGGCACGGGGAGTAACGAGAAGACGGCGGCGGCGGATAAGACGGCCGGCAGGACGCGCACGACGGTTCTCCTTGCGACGGACGAGGTGCACGAGAAAGGACGAAGCTCGGGCACGCTCGGGTGACACGGTTATCCAACCGCAATTCAGATGCATCGTCATCCGGGCAACTGATAGGAAACCGGTCATGACTTCAGGTGTCCGACTCGTCCGCGACGACCGGCTGGCCAAGGTCGATTACGCGTATGCCGCCACTACCGACGCGCCGCTCCGCTCCATCTGGGTGGCCGGAGCCTGCCCGCTCGACGCCGACGGGGCCACGGTGGCCGTCGGCGACTACGCCGGGCAGACCCACCAGGTGATGCGCAACCTCATCAGCGCGCTCGAAAGCGCGGGCGCCGCGCTCACCGACGTTGTGAAGACCACCGTGTACGTCGCCTCCAGCGACCAGAAGGACCTCGTGACGGCGTGGAACGTCTACCGCGAGTACATGGGGGAGCACGAGCCCCCGAGCACGCTGCTCGGCGTCACTGTGCTGGGGTACTTCGACCAGCTCGTGGAGGTCGAGGCCGTGGCGGTGCTCCCGGACGCGAAGTGAGACGGCCTGACAAAGTGGGGCGTCGGCGTGCGGAGTGAGAGGGCCTTGCACGGCGGGGCGTCGGCACGCGGAGTGAGACGACCTTGCAGAGCGGGGCGTCAGCGCGCTCGGGGGAGTGACACGATCACGACCAGCCCGCCGCCCTCGCGGGGCCGCGCCCGTACGTCCCCGCCGTGCGCCACCGCCACAGACCGGACGATCGACAGACCGAGACCCGCGCTCGTCCCGGTCACGGCCCGCTCGTCCCCGATGCGGTGGAACGGCTTGAACAGCAGCGGCACGTCGTAGGGCGGCACGTTCGGCCCGGTGTTGGACACCTCCACCTCGACCGTCTCCTCTGACGCGGTCCTGCTCTCCACCCGCACCCAGCCGGTGCCGTCGGTCACGTTGTAGCGGACGCCGTTCTCCACCAGGTTGTGCACGAGGCGTTCGAGCAGCAGCGCGTCACCGGTGGTGGGGGCGGGGCCGGTGACCTCCTTCAGGGTGACCCCGGCGGACTCGGCGGCTCCGGCGCTCTGCTCGATCACGTGCGTGACCACGTCCGCGAGGTCCACCGGCGCCCGGTCGGCCAGCTCCTGCTCCGACCTCGCCAGCAGGAGCAGTCCGCTGATGAGGCGTTCGTGCCTGGCGTTGATCTCCAGCAGGCTCTCGCCCAGCTCCTTGACGTCGGGCGACGCCGTACGGCGGTGCATGGCCAGCTCCACCAGCGCCCTGTTGAGCGTCAGCGGCGTGCGCAGCTCATGTGAGGCGTTCGCGACGAACCTGCGCTGCCCGTCGAAGGAGCGGTCGAGCCGCTCCACCATGGTGTCGAACGTGTCCGCCAGGTCCTTGACCTCGTCGTCGGGCCCGCGCAGCGCGATGCGCTCGGACAGCCCGCGCTCGGCCATGGGGGCGGCGGCGATCCTGCGCGCGGTCTCGGTCACCAGGTTCAGCGGGGCGAGCACGCGGCCCGCGACCACCCATCCGAGCCCCACGGCGAGGCCGCCGACCAGCAGCAGCGCGAGCGCGCCCTGGACGATGAGCGAGGTGACGGCGGCGTCGTGCACGCCGGCCTGCTGCTCGCGCAGCCACTCCAGGGCCGCCTCGCCGGAGAGCGTGACGCCGTTCCTCGTGATGAAAAGCTCTTTGTGCTTGCCGGGCTCGGAGGCGTACTGGCGCTCGAAGATGGCCTTGAGCTGCTGGTCGAACAGCAGGTACGTCACCGCGAGCAGAGCCAGGCCGGCCAGCAGGAACAGCACGCTGTAGACGAGCGTGAGCCGCAGCCGCAGCGTGGGCCGCGGCCTGCGCAGCAGGCGGGCCGGGGCCGCGAGGCCGACGGGACGGCTCATGGGATGCGGTAGCCGACGCCCGGCACGGTCTCCACGACCGGCGGGTCGCCCAGCTTGCGGCGCAGCTTGAGAATGGTCAGGCGGACGGCGCCGGTGAACGGGTCGGCGTTCTCGTCCCACGCCTTCTCCAGGAGCTGCTCCGACGAGACCACGCAGCCGCCGGCGCGCATCAGCTCGGCCAGCACGGCGAACTCCTTCTTCGACAGCGGCACGAAGCGCCCGTTTCTGAAGACCTCCCTGCGCGCCGGGTCGAGCGTGATCCCGGCCCGCCGCAGCACGGGCGGCACGGCGGGCCGCGAGCGCCGCCCCAGCGCCAGCACCCGCGCCGCCAGCTCGGGGAACGCGAACGGCTTCGTCAGGTAGTCGTCGGCGCCCAGCGACAGCCCGGTCACCCGGTCGTCGAGCTGCGCGGCGGCCGTGAGCATCAGCACCCGCGCGGCGCACTCGGCGGCCACCATCTCCCTGCACACCTGGTCCCCGTGTACGCGCGGCAGATCCCGGTCCAGCACGACCACGTCGTAGTCGTTGACCGCGATGCGTTCGAGCGCGGCCTCCCCGTCGTGCGCCAGATCCACCGCATGCGTCTCCTCACGCAGCCACTCGGCGATCGCGTCGGCGAGCATCGGCTCGTCCTCAACCACCAGCACCCGCATGACGTTCCTCAGGTCCCTTCCTCTCGCTGACGAAGCTCGCGACGAAGCTCGCTGACGAAGCCGAGTGTGCTGCATGCGGCGTTCGCTCCAGGTAAGCCGCCGGTGGAAACGCGGAGGAAACACCCCGATCTGTTCCATCTCCCCTCGTACAACGTTCCTCCACGAAAGGGAGCCTGATGCGAGGACGAGAACGAGCACGCGCCGCCACCCTGCTGGCGACCGGCCTCTTGGCGGGGTTGCTGGCCGGG
This sequence comes from Nonomuraea fastidiosa, assembly GCF_042751225.1. Lineage (NCBI taxonomy): Bacteria > Bacillati > Actinomycetota > Actinomycetes > Streptosporangiales > Streptosporangiaceae > Nonomuraea > Nonomuraea fastidiosa. The sequence goes on along the minus strand of NZ_CP170570.1, from coordinate 1,464,765 downwards.
TGCGGCACCGGCGACGGCGGCGGGGCGGACGTGGCCTCGGTGACCGGCGCGGGCACCCAGGCCGCCGCCAGCGTGCAGCCGACCGAGGATCCGAAGGAGAAGGCGCTCAAGTTCGCCCAATGCATGCGCGAGAACGGCATCGACGTGCCGGACCCCGACTCCAGCGGCCGGTTCACGATGCGCTTCGACAAGAGCACGCCGAGAGAGAAGGTGGAGGCCGCCCAGGAGGCGTGCAAGCAGTACGCGCCGAGCGGCGACGGCAAGCGCGGCGGCGACGGCAAGACGGCCGAGCGGCTGCGCAAGCTCGCCCAGTGCATGCGTGACAACGGCGTCGAGAACTACCCCGACCCCGAGGGCGGCATGATGCGCATCACCCCGGAGGTCGGCGAGGACCCCGACTTCGAGTCGGCCAAGAAGAAGTGCCAGAAGGAGGCCGGTGAGGCCGGCCTGGGAGACCTCTGATGGGAGTCGGAACCCGCAGGCGCGGGCTGGTGGTGGCGGGGCTGCTGGCCGTGGTGGCGGTGGCGGGCGGCGGGCTGGTCGCGGCCGCCGGCGCGGGCGTGCTGGACGGCGGCGCGAGCCCGGCCGCATCGGCGAGCGCCCTGCCGCCGGCCACCGCGACGATCACCAGGCAGACGCTCCACGACACCAAGGAGGCCGACGGCGAGCTCGGCTACGGCCCGGTCACCACGGCCGTCGCCAGGCGGCCCGGCACGATCACCTGGCTGCCCGAGAGCGGCGCGACGATCACCCGCGGCAAGTCGCTCTACCGCATCGACGACCAGCCGGTCACGCTCATGTACGGCGGCACCCCCGCGTACCGGGACCTCAAGCCCGGCATGACGGGCAAGGACGTCGAGAACCTCGAACGCAACCTCAGCAAGCTCGGCTACGACGGCTTCACCGTGGACGACGAGTACACCTGGGACACCGCACAGGCCGTCATGGAGTGGCAGGACGACCGCGGCCTGCCCGAGACCGGCGTGGTGGAGCTGGGCCGGGTGGTGTTCGCACCCGGCAAGGTGCGCGTGGAGAGCCTGGAGGCCGAGGAGGGCCGTCCCGCGCAGCCCGGCCAGCAGGTGCTCGCCTACACGGGCACCTCGAAGGTGATCACCGTGGAGCTTGACGCCGAGGACCAGCGGCTGGCCAAGAAGGGCGCGAAGGTCCAGGTCACGCTGCCGGACGGCGAGAGCGTGCCGGGCAAGGTGACTGAGGTCGCCACCGTCGTCGTGCCCGCCCAGGGCCAGGGTGAGGAGCCGGAGACGCGGGTGGAGGCGCTGGTGTCGATCGGCTCGGCCAAGGCGGCGCGCGGCCTGGACAAGGCGTCGGTCGACGTCACGTTCACCGCGTCCAAGCGCGAGAACGTGCTCGCCGTGCCGGTCGCGGCGCTCGTCGCGCTGCAGGAGGGCGGATACGGCTTGGAGATCGTCGAGGGCGGCAGGTCCCGGTACGTGGCGGTCGAGACCGGTCTGTTCGCCGGGGGCAAGGTGGAGGTGTCCGGCGACGGGATCGCCGAGGGCATGACCGTGGGGATGCCGAAGTGACGTACCCGATGATCGCTCTCACGAACGTGTCCAGGACCTACCCCGGCGGGGTCGCGGCGCTGCGCTCGGTTTCGCTGCGCATCGGCCACGGCGAGCTGGTCGCGATCGTCGGCCCTTCGGGGTCGGGCAAGTCGACCATGCTCAACGTCATCGGCACCCTCGACCGGCCGACGGCGGGCAGCGTGCACATCGACGGCCACGACGTCTCCACGCTGACCGACGACCAGCTCTCCGCGCTGCGCGCCACCACGATCGGCTTCGTCTTCCAGTCCTTCCACCTGGCGCCGAAGGTCCCGGCGCTGGACAACGTGGCCGACGGCCTCGTCTACACCGGTATGAGCCGGGCCGAGCGCCGCCGCCGCGCGGCCGCGGCGCTGGAACGCGTGGGGCTCGGGCACCGCATGGAGCACGAGCCGCACGAGCTGTCCGGCGGCGAGCGGCAGCGGGTGGCGATCGCCAGGGCGGTGGCGGGCGACCCGCCGCTGCTGCTGGCCGACGAGCCCACCGGGGCGCTCGACTCGGTCTCCGGCGCGGGCGTCATGGAGCTGCTGCGCGAGCTGAACGCCTCCGGCACCACCATCGTGATCATCACCCACGACCGGGAGATCGCGGCCGGGCTGCCCCGTCAGGTGCGCATGCGCGACGGCGAGATCGTCTCCGACTCGGCGCGGGACCCGGCGGAACCGGCGCTCTCCGGCGCCTGGAAAAAGGTCACGGGGGCGGCCAGGGGAGTGGCTTCGGGAGCGGTCACAGGGGAGGGCGAGGCGTGATGGCGATCGTCGAGCGGCCGATACCGCCGCAGGCGCGGCCCCGGCCGGTCCCCGCCCGGATGCGGGCCGGCGACGTGCTGCGGGTCGGCGCGGTCGGCCTGCGCACCAGGCCGCTGCGGGCGTTCCTGTCCGCGCTCGGCATCGCCATCGGCATCGCCGCCATGGTCGGCGTGGTCGGGCTGTCGTCGTCATCGGGCGCCGAGCTGGACCGGCAGCTCTCCGCGCTGGGCACGAACCTGCTCACCGTCACCTCGGGCACGACGCTGATGGGGGAGTCGGCGCAGCTCCCGCTGGACGCCGAGGCGATGATCGAGCGCATCGGCCCCGTCCAGGCGGTCTCGTCCGTCGGGAAGGTCGCCGAGGCCAAGGTCTACCGCTCCGAGCACATCCCCGAGGCCCAGACCGGCGGCATCAGCACGTACGCGGCCAGACTCGACCTGCCCGCCACCATCGGCGCGACGCTGAGCAACGGCACCTGGCTGAACGCGGCCACCGAACGCTACCCGGCCGCCGTCGTCGGCGCGACGGCCGCCCGGCGGCTCGGCATCGGCGCGGCCGGGCCGGACACCCAGATCGTGGTGGGCGGCGTCAGGTTCGCCGTGATCGGGGTCCTTGAGCCGGTGGCGCTGGCCTCCGACCTGGACAGCGGCGTGCTCGTCGGCTGGCCGGTGGCGGAGCGGCTGCTGGGCTTCGACGGGCATCCGACCACGGTCTACACCCGGTCGGACGAGTCGCGCCTTGAGGCCGTACGCCAGGTGCTCGGCGCCACCGCCAACCCGCAGGCGCCCAACGAGGTGGACGTCTCCCGCCCGTCCGACGCGCTTGCCGCCAAGCAGGCGACCAGCCAGGCGTTCGCCGGCCTGCTGCTGGGCGTCGGCGCGGTGGCGCTGCTCGTCGGCGGGGTCGGCGTGGCCAACACGATGGTCATCTCCGTGCTGGAGCGCCGGGCCGAGATCGGGCTGCGCCGCTCGCTCGGCGCGACCAGGGGGCAGATCCGCACCCAGTTCCTCGCCGAGTCGCTGCTGCTGTCGGCGCTGGGCGGGGCCGGCGGCGTGCTGCTCGGGACGGGGGTGACGATGGCGTACGCGCTCTACAGCGGCTGGCCGCCGGTCGTGCCCGCGTGGGCGACGGCGGGCGGGCTGGCCGCGACCCTGGTCATCGGCGCCGCCGCCGGCCTCTATCCGGCGGTCCGTGCTTCCCGGCTGTCGCCGACGGAGGCGCTGGCGACGCCGTAGTGGCGCGCGTGCTCGGGGACGGCCGGTGGCGCGCGTCCGAGGCCGGCGGGTCGGTCAGTCGGTGGCGTAGCAGACGGTCTTGCCGATCACCCGGATGTCGCCGCCGTCGCGGGGGTTGAGCGTCAGCTCGAACGTCACCTGGGTGCGCGGGTTGCGGAAGACCGCGACGTCGTCGGCGTCGTCGCGCAGGTCGGTGTCGTCGGCGACGCGGTCGTAGCCCAGCGCGCCCAGCCGTTCGAGCAGCCCGTCGGAGCCGCCGGCGAGGTCGCCTTCAGCGCGTACGGAGTGTCGCACCTGGCCCGGCACGCACGTCTCGTCGTCGAGCAGGCGCACCGCCGAGCGGGTCAGGCCGGAGCCGAGCAGAGTGTCGGTGTCGTGGTCGAGCTGCCGCGCGGCCTCCTCGAAGCCGGGCAGCTCGGACGCGTGCGTGCAGGCCGTCATCGCCGCGACGCAGATGAGCACCGCGGACAGGACGTGACGGCGGGCGCGCACGCTTCGACCATATCGAGGACGCCCCCGCCGGACGAGGGGGTCTCAGCCGGTTCACGGACGCCAGCGGCGCAGGTCGGTCTCCTTCTCGTACGCCTGCGCGTCCGGGTACGTGACCAGCTCGACGGTCGCGCCCCACGGCGTGCGGCAGTAGACGAACCGGTTGTGCGGACCCGCCTCGGGGCCCGGCAACGGCACCGGCTCCGTCAGCGCGGTCCCGCCGGCCTCGGTGACCCGACGCAGCGCCTCGTCCAGGTCGTCCACGTACACCGCGACGTGCTGCCACCCCAGGTCACACGGCACCACGGGGCCGCCCTGCCGTGGCCCCTCGAACTCGAACAGCTCGATTCCCGGTCCGTTCGGCAGGCGCAGCATGCGGACCGCCACCTCGACCGTGCCCTGCGGCACGCCGAGCCGCCGCTCCATCGCCCAGCCGCCCCTTGGCCCCCGCTCGCGGGGGAGGGTGTCGTAGAGCACCTCGGCGCCGAAGGCCCGGGCGAAGAACTCGGTGGCCGCTTCGAGGTCGGGCACGGTGACCCCGATGTGGTCGATGCCGCGCACGGTCATGGGCCTGCCTCCTGTCAGACGGTGCCGGACGGGGTCGCTCATGTACGGCTTTCCGGACGGGTCGCGCGGGATCGCCGCTCTGGTACGGGCCGCTCACGTGCGGCTGCGCAGCCTCCTGATCAGGCCCAGTTCGTCCACGACGCGGCCGAGCCCGAGCGCCACGGCCTCCAGCGGGCGCTCGGCGCGGCGTACCGGCATGCACAGCGCATCGCGCAGGCAGCGGCCCAGGCCGCGCAGCAGCGCGCCGCCTCCGACCACGACCGCGCCGCGCACGCCGAGGTCGGCGGCGAGCTCGGCCGGGCAGCGCTCGACGGTCTCCACCGCCGTGCGCGCGATCGACTCGAACGGCGGCGCGATGGCCTCGGAGATCTTCTGCACGGGGAGCACCAGTTCGTGCTCGCGCCCGGTCTCCGGGTCCCTGGCCCGCACGGTGACCTCAGGATTCATGCCCGTGGAGCGGCGCTTGGCCGACTCGGCCTCCTCGTCGTCGAGCAGCAGGCCGTGCTCCCGCTCGACGAACCTGGCGATCGCCCGGTTGATCGCCAGCCCTCCGTACGGGACCGAGCCCGACGCCACCACCGACTCGCCGGACAGCACGGCGATGCGCGCGCTGTCGCGGCCGATGTCGATCACCATGTGCCCGGTGCAGTCCGACAGCTCCAGGCCCGCTCCGAGCGCCGCCGCCACCGGGTGCGGCACTAGGCGGACGATCCTCGCCTCCGCCTCGTACGCGATGTCGCGCAGCGCCGCCCGGTCGATCGGCGTGCAGTCGCCGGGCAGCGCCATGACGACGCGCGGCCGGGAGTAGGGGTGCCAGTGCACCTTGCGCAGGAAGTGCCGGATCATGCGCCTGGCCAGCTCGGTGTCCGCGGGCAGGCCGCCGCGCACCGGCCAGCATGTACGGCCGCCACCCCCGAGGGCGGCGGCTTCCGCGCCGAACCCGATGACCTTGCCGGTGCGGCCGTCGCACATCACGGCCGAGGGCTCGTCCAGCACGATGCCTCTGCGCTTGGCGTAGATGCGCGTACTGGCGGCTCCAAGGTCCATCGCCAAATCACGACCGAAGAGACTCATCGCCGGACGTATTTCCTGAGCTGCTCCAACGCAACACCAGGAACAGAACCGGGCATTTTTACCGAAACGGGGTTAGTTGCGCGTATCAGCCGTGGCGCGGCTCCCAGCGGAAGTACCTGCGGGCGATGAGCGTCCCGGCCACGATCCACGCCGCGATGAGCAGCAGGCGCGGCGCGGCCACCGCCCACGACTCGGCGAAGCCGACCGCCGGATGCGGGGCGGCCGTGGTGATGTCGAGGCCGAAGTAGCCGATGCGGATGACGTCCACGACCGGAGAGAGCGGCATGGAGGCCGCGATGCGCTGCAGGAACTCCGGCATGCCGGTCAGCGGGAAGCTCGCCTGGGAGGTGGCGGCCAGCACGAGCATCGCCGGAAGCACGGTGATCTGCGCCGACTCGCCGCTCTTGGTCACGCCGGACAGGGCCGCCGCCAGCGGGACGAACATCACCGAGCCCAGCACCACGCCAAGGAACAGCAGCGGCGGGTTGCGGGGCAGGTGCCCGCCGAGGGTGACGATGCTCAGCGTGATGAGCACCGCCGTCTGCGCGACGTAGACCAGGGTGGTGGCCAGGCCGCTGCCGGCGAAGATCGCCGCCTCCGACAGGACGCTGCCGCGCATCCGCTTGAGTACGAGCTCCTCGCGCCGGACGGTGAACACGGTCGTCAGGTGCATGAACGTGACGAAGAATCCGGCCAGGGCGAGCATCCCGGTCAGCGTGTACAGGCCGGTCGAGACGCCGGAGACGTACCCGCTGCGCAGCAGCAGCGCCACGCTGCCCAGCAGCAGCGGGAAGGCGATGGCGGTGAAGAACGCCATCCGGTTGCGAAACAGCAGCGTCAGGTCGAGCCTGGCCAGCCGCCAGGTGTGGCTGAGCAGCAGCGACGGCTGCAGGCCGCGCAGGGACGACGACAGGGACAGCGACGGGAACGTGTCAAGCGCCATGAGCCACCTCCAGGAAGACGTCCTCCAGGGAGGCGCTGCGCACCTCGAGCCGGGTCAGGACGAGATGGTGATCGCAGGCCCAGGCCAGCAGGCGGGCCAGGGCTTGCTGGGTGCCGACGGGGTCGGGGCCGAGCCGGTACTCGACCGTGCCGCCCTCCACCTGGGGCCGCACGCCGCCCAGCTCGGGCAGGTGGTGGGCGGCCACCTGGGCGGGGTGCTGGAAGCGGATGCTGTGGCCGTGGGCGGCCACCACCTCGGCGACGGTGCCCGAGAGCTCGATCCGGCCGGCGTGCATGATGGCCAGCCGGTCGGCGAGCTGCTCGGCCTCTTCCAGGTAGTGGGTGGTCAGCAGGACCGTGGTGCCGGAGCCGACCAGGTCCCGGATGACGGCCCAGGTGTTGCGGCGCGCCTCGGGGTCCATGCCGGTGGTGGGCTCGTCCAGGAACAGCACCTCGGGCCGGGCCAGCGTGGCCAGGGCCAGGTCCAGGCGGCGCTTCTGCCCGCCCGAGAGCTGCCGGACCCGCACCTCCGCCTTGTCGGCCAGCTCGACCCGTTCCATGATCTCCAGGGCCGAGTACGGCTTGCGCGGCGAGACGTCCCGCCAGAAGCGGACGGTCTCGGCCACGGTCAGGTCGCCGAAGAACCCGCCCTCCTGCAGCATCAGTCCGGTGCGGGAGCGGACCTCGGCCCGCTCGGCGTACGGGTCGTGGCCCAGCACCCTGACCGAGCCGGCGGTCGGCGGGGAGAACCCCTCCAGGACCTCGATGGTGGTGGTCTTGCCGGCACCGTTGGTGCCCAGCAGCGCGAACAGCTCTCCGGGCTGGACCTGGAAGGAGATGCCGCGTACGGCCTCGAAGTCACCGTAGCTCCGCCGCAGGCCGCTCACCTCGATGGCGGGCGCGCCCCGGACGCCGTGTGAGATCGGCGACGCTGAAACCTCGTGTGTGATCATCGGTCTCCGCCTTACCTGTGGGTGGGGGTTGCTGTCGGCCGACGGGCAGGCGATCGCACACTAGGCCGCGCACCCTCCTGCGGTGGAGGGAGAAGCTGCCGGATGGCAGCAACAGGCACCTCGATCGGCACCTGGATGTCCGTCATGGACGGTGTTACAGTGCCCGCGCTGATCACTGTCGGGCCTGGAGCTCAGCGGGGGACTCGTGACGGACGCGCCACGGACCACAGAGCACGACGACGGCGCCGCGGCCGAGATGGGGGACCTGCTCGGCGGGCTGCTCCCCGAACGGCTCGCCGCCGGCTACGCGGCCTTCCTCAGCCGGGGCGAGTGCCCGGAGGAGGAGGCGGCCGGGCGTGCCGGATCCCGCGCGGTGCTGGACGAGCTGATCGCCCGCGGCCTCGTCCACCGGGTCGTCTACGCGTCCTCGGCCGCCATCCGGCCCACCGACCCCGCCCTGGCCTTCCGCGACATCATCCACGATCTGCAGCGGCGGCTGATCGAATCGAGCGACCGCCTCGCCGCCGCCTACGGCCGGCTCAACGACGTCCAGCGGATCTTCGCCCGGCGGGCCATCGAGCAGGCCCCCGAGGAGGCCATCAGGATCGTGACCGACAAGGAGGAGATCCACTCCCTGTCGCTGTCGATCATCAACTCGGCGCAGTCCGACTTCCTCGGCCTGCACACCTGGCGCTTCGAGAGGCCGCTGCGCAAGGAGAGCTCGGCCCCGCCGCCGCGCGGCGTGATCTCCCGCGACGTCCGCTGCCGGTCGATCTACTCCACGGAGTACTTCGAGAACGAGGTCGGCCACCACGTGATCCAGAGCTCCATCGCCGAGGGCGAGGAGGTGCGGATCATCCGCAGGCTGCCGATGAAGATGAAGCTCGTCGATGAAGAGGTCGCGATGCTCCCGCTGACGCCCACGGGCGCCGACGGGATCGCCCTGGTCAAGGCCCCCGTCATCGTCAAAGCGCTGCGGCAGTACTTCGAGCTGCTGTGGGACAGGGCCACGCCCGTCGCCGCGCCAGGCGGGGCCGGGGCCGTCCCCGTGCCCTCGGCCCGCGGCGGGCCCACCGAGCTGCAGCTCCGCCTGGTCGGGATGATGGCGCTCGGGCTCAAGGACGAGTCGATCGCCAACCGCACCGGCATGAGCCTGCGCACCGTACGCCGCCACATCTCCACGATCATGGAGATGCTCTCGGCGGAGACCCGCTTCGCCGCCGGCGTCATGGCCGCCAAGCGCGGCTGGATCAAGTGAGCGGGCCGGGTCAGGTTTTCCCGAGGTCGGTGAGGGTGTCGTCGGCCCATTGGAGGCCGGCGCGGGCCAGGGCGAGGCCCAAAGCGTGGGCGTGGCGGCCGAACCGGCCGGGCCGCAGGGCCTCCAGCTTCTCCAGCTGCGCCTGGTAGCGGGCCCTGATGCGCTCGACGACGGCGATCGCCTGATCGCGCTCCATCAGGTGGAGGAGGAACGCCTGGAGCGCGATCTCGCTGCGTGCGGGCAGCACGGGGTGGTGCTCCTCCATCCACGTGCGCAGCTCGCGCTCACCTTCGGGCGTGATCGCGTAGATCTTGCGCCCTCTCGCGCCCTCCGCCTCGACGGTCACGAGCCCGTCGGCGGCCATCTTCACCAGCTCGGGATAGATCTGCGTGTGCCCCGCCTGCCAGACGTGGTTGAGCGAGCCGTCGAACGTCTTGGCCAGGCCGTAGCCGCTGGCGGGGCCGACGGTCGAGAGCAGTCCGAGCAGCGCGATCCGTAGGGACATGGCCGCCAGCATATCGAAGGCTTGACATGTAAAGACTTACATATCACTCTTCACATGTGAGCAATGACAAAAAGGGTGACGGCATCCTCCTGTTCGCCGTCCTCGGCGGCATGTTCCTGGCGATGCTGGACCAGACGATCGTGGGTACGGCGCTGCCGCGCATCGTGGCCGAGCTGGGCGGCGGCACGCTCTACACGTGGGCGGTGACCGCCTACCTGCTGACCTCCACGGTCACCGTGCCGCTGTACGGCAGGCTGTCGGACCAGCACGGCAGGAAGCCGCTGCTGCTGATCGGCATGGTGGTGTTCCTGATCGGGTCGGCGCTGTGCGGGGCCGCGCAGGACATGACGCAGCTCATCGTCTTCCGCGCGCTCCAGGGGCTCGGCGCGGGAGCGCTGATGCCGCTGTCCCTGGCGCTGGTGATGGAGATGTTCCCGCCCGCGTCCGGCGGCGCCCGCGTCCAGGGGGCCATCGGCGCCGTGATGGGGCTGACGTACCTTGCGGGGCCGTTCCTCGGCGGGATCTTCACCGACCAGGCGAGCTGGCGCTGGGCCTTCTACGTGAACGTGCCGATCGGCGTCGTGCTGGTGGCGATCATCGTGCTGCGGCTGCCGTACCGGCCGGGCACCGGCGGCGGCCGGCCCGACTACGCCGGCATCGCGGTCTTCACCCTGGCGGTCACCTCGCTGCTGCTGGGCCTGACCGAGAAGGGGCTGGACGGCCACACCTGGACCGACGCCGCCGTGGCCGGGCCGATCCTGCTGGCGCTCGCGCTGCTGGCCGTCTTCGTGGCGGTCGAGCGGCGGGCGGCGAGCCCCATCATGCCGCTGGAGCTGTTCGCCAACCGCTCGTACACGCTGGTCAACCTCACCTCGTTCGTCACGGCCTTCTCCATGTACGCGGGCGTCGTCTTCCTGCCCCGTTACTTCCAGGAGGCGCTAGGCGCCAGCGCCACCGCCTCGGGCCTGCGCATCTACCCGCTGACGCTGGGCATGGCCGCGGGCAGCGTGCTCATGGGCGCGCTGATGTCGAAGAGCGGCCGGTACAAGCCGTGGCTGCTGGTCTCGCCGTTCCTGCTGGCCGCGGGCGCGCTGCTGTGCCTCAACCTCTCCGTGGACAGCGCGGGCGTGGCGGTCGCCCTGTGGATGCTGCCTCTGGGGCTCGGCATGGGGCCGATGCTGTCCGGGCTGACGGTGGCCGCGCAGCAGTCGGTGGAGCCGCGGCACCTCGGTACCGCCTCGGCGAACCTGACCTTCTTCCGGCAGATCGGCGGCTCGGTGGCGCTGGCCATCGGCGGCACGCTGTATTCGGCGGAGTTCGCCGCGAGCGTACCCGTGGCGGGCGAGGCCGCCGCGCACGCCTCCGCCGCCGCACTGGTCGTGCCGTCACTCGGCGTGACGGGCGCGGTGATCGCACTGGTCGCGCTGGCCGCCCTGCCGGACCGGCGGCTCACCCGCCCGGGAGCGCCTGCCCGGCCGCAGGAGAGCGCGGTGGAGGCCGGTTTCGCGTCATGAACGGCACCATGCGAAGCTGTCAGTATCCCCAACACCATGGAGGTCCTCATGGCGGATACACCGGAGCCGGAAGTCAGCGAGACTCCCGAGGACGAGATGAAGCGCAAGTTCCGCGAGGCGCTCGAACGCAAGCGCAATCAGCAGGCGGGCTCAGGCGCGGGTGGCAGGGGCTTCGATCCATCGAAGATTCACGGGACGCACGGTCCGGCCGCCAGCAAGAGATCGTTCAGGCGTAAGAGCGGCGGCTGAGAAAGCGAAATCCCAAGGGGCACGGCATGCCGTGCCCCTTTCGCATTTCATTCCCGCCGAAGGTAGATCTTTTGTCCGATTCGTGGTGAAACGTTTGCGGGTGTCCGATCCCGTCGTTAGAGTGTTCGCCATTACCAGCCGGTGACCTAGTCCTTACCCAAGACGGACGACCGGCTGGCGCCGAATCCCGAACCTTTCGGGAACCGGGGAACCACCCTCCCCTTGGGGTGAATCCGGCCCCCGTGGCCGGTAGGGCAACTCCACCGCCCGAACCCGTCAGCTAACCCGGTAGGCGTGATGGAGAGGATTGCGTATCACATGTGTCACCAGCGTGTCGTACTCGCGGACCGCTTCGTGTTGACGGCCGCCTGCTGAGCGGCCCCCTTCCCCAGGCTCATCATTTGCGCCGCGCGTAGCGCGCGGGTGCTCTGCCCCGCTGCGCCCATTTCCCCCGAGAGCCCGGCGTAACTCCCCCTGTCCCCTCGTGAAGGGTTAGCTGCTTCATGTCTGCCCGTTTTGGCCTGCGTTCCCTCGCCTCGCTGACCGCCTGCTGCGCGGTCGGCATGACCATCGCCGGCACGGCGGCCCATGCCGACACCAAAGACGAAAAGATCCTGCTCAAGGGCTCGACCACGGCGTCCTACTTCTGGGACGACGGCTCCGGCCGGGCCGGTGACACGGGGCTGCCGGCCAGCGGCAAGCCCATGCAGAAGGGTCTTGCGGCCAGCCCGAGCTGGCCGCTGATGACCGAGGGATACGTGGTCTACAAGGGCAAGAAGGCGCCCTTCTTCGTCGGCGACCGTGGTCCCGGCGAGCCCTCCAATCGCGGCATCATGCTCGACCTCGACGCCAAGACGTTCGCCGAGCTGACCGGCGGCACGTTCAACCCGAACACGCTGCACGTCGACGGCATCGGCGGCCAGGGCCACATCAAGGTCGAGTACGTCATCACCAAGTGGGGCCCCGGCGTGGGCAAGAAGAACCACCCGGTGCCGTTCTCGACCGGCGCCTGGTCCAGGCGCGACAGGAACCCCGCGCCCCCGCCCGAACAGGACGAGCAGGACCAGCAGGCCGGCGGCCGCTCGGTACCCGCCGCGCGCTGACCCGGCGTCCACGCCGTCCGCTGACGCGCACGTCCCCGTCCCCGTGCGGCGTCGCGGATGTGCGCGATCGCCGCGCCGGCGTGCCTTCCCCCTCCGCGCGCCGGCGCGGCGATTCGCGGCAACGGATCTGGCGCGGGCCTGTCATGGCGGCTCGCCGGCGTGCTGCGCGCGTTTCGCGCGCTATTGGCGGACGAATGCCCGCTTTACGGACCGCAACCAGAATGACATTCTGATCGGCGTGACGACCCGTGTAGCCGCAAACGGCATTGAGATCGCCTACGACAGCTTCGGCTCACCCACAGGGCGGCCGCTCCTCCTGATCATGGGGCTCGGCGCCCAGCTCATCCAGTGGGACGAAGGGCTCTGCCGGCTCCTCGCGGAGCAGGGACACCACGTCGTACGGTTCGACAACCGCGACGTGGGCCTGTCCACGCACTTCCACGACGCGGGCGTGCCCCGGCCGGGGGAGCCCGCGCCGTACCGGCTGGAGGACATGGCCGACGACACCGCCGCGCTCATGGACGCCATCGGCTGGCCGTCCGCGCACGTCGTGGGCGCCTCGATGGGCGGCATGATCGCCCAGACGCTGGCGATCAGGCACCCCGAGCGGGTGCGGACGCTCACCTCGATCATGTCCACGCCGGGACCCGACGTCGCCCCGCCCACCCCCGAGGCGATCACGGCGCTGATCACCCCGCCGCCGAAGGACCGCGCCGGGGTGATCGACCAGTCGGTGGCGACCTGGTCGACGATCGGCTCGCCGGGCTACGAGATGGACGAAGAGGCCGTCAGGGAGCGGGCCGGGCTGGCCTACGACCGCTGCTTCGACCCCGCGGGCACGGCCCGGCAGTTCGCGGCGATCAGGGCGTCGGGCGACCGTACGGAGGCGCTGGCGAACGTCCGCGTCCCCACGCTGGTGATCCACGGCGAGGCCGACCCGCTGATCCCGGTGGCCGGCGGCCGCGCCACGGCGGAGGCGGTGCCGGGGGCGCGGCTGGTGACGTACCCGGGGATGGGGCACGACCTGCCGAAGGCCCTCTGGCCCGGCATCGTCGCCGAGATCACCAAGCTGACCTCGGCCTGACCACCGGCCGGCGGCCCGCAACCCTGCGCCCCGGGCCGCCGGCCGCTCCCCGCCTGCCCGCGCCGCCCGCCGCTCCCCGCCCGGCCGTGCCGCCGTTTCAAGCTCACCCGCGTCACTCGCCGCTCCACGCCTGCCCGCGTCGCCCTGAGGCTTCACTTGCCGGTGCTCGACGCGTACTTCTCGCGGCAGCGCATGATCTCGTTGACGTTGCGCTCCGCCCAATCCGCCACCACCGAGATCGGCCCGTGCAGCGAGCGCCCGAGGTCGGTCAGCGTGTACTCCACGCGCGGCGGCACCTCCGCGAACACCCGGCGGGTCAGCAGCCCGTCCTGCTCCATCGCACGCAACGTCTGCGTCAGCACCTTGGGCGTGACACCGCCGATCCGCTCCCTGAGCTGCGTGAACCGCATCGGCCCCGAGACGAGACAGAGCAGCACCAAGGCCGACCACTTGTCGCCGATCCGGTCGAGAACCACCCTGGTCGGGCAGTTCGGGTCGAAGACGTCGCCTTTAGTATCCACGAGGTACTTATAGCACGATGAAGTAACCAGTATCTGATGCATACTCTTGGCGGCATGAAGATCCTGGTCTTTGGCTCGACCGGCATGATCGGTCAGCGCATCGCCGCCGAGCTCCGCAACCGTGGCCACGAGGTGACCGGTGTCAGCCGCCGCGGCGGCACCGCCGAGGGTGACATCAAGGGCGACATCCACGACGCCGCGAGCCTGGCTCCCGGCCACGACGCCGTGGTCACCGCCATCGCGCCGCCGCGCGACGGCACCGAGCCCGAGGGGCCGTTCCTGGAGGCCAACAAGGCGCTCATCGAGGGCCTGCGCACCGCGGGGGTGCGCAGGCTGATCGTCGTGGGCGGCGCGGGCAGCCTCCAGGTCGCTCCGGGCCAGGACCTGGTGGACACGCCCGAGTTCCCCGAGATCTACAAGAAGGAGGCGCTGGCCGGGCGCGCCCTGCTGCGCCTCTACCGTGGGATCGACGACCTTGACTGGACGTTCGTCTCCCCGGCCGCGGAGATCGCGCCGGGGGAGCGCACCGGGGTGTTCAGGGTCGGCGGCGACACGCTGCTCAGCGACGAGCAGGGCCGCAGCTTCATCAGCGCCGAGGACTACGCGGTCGCGGTGGCCGACGAGCTGGAGAAGAACGAGAACGTGCGCAAGCGCATCGGCGTCGCCTACTGACCCCGCCCCACGCGCCCACGCCCGCGCCGCCGGCCGGACCGCCGGCGCGCCCTGCGCCCGTGCCGCCGATCGGACCGCGGCGCGCCCTGCGCCCGTGCCGCCGATCGGACCGCGGCGCGCCCTGCGCCCGTGCCGCCGGCCGGACCGCGCCGCGCCCTGCGCCCGCGCCGCCGGTCAGTGCGGACCTCGCATGCGCGCCGGTCGGCCGGTCGGCGGCGGGGCTCGTGGTTACTTGCCGGCCGATGCGTCGGGTGCTTCTGCCGTGTCGGGCGCATCGGCGGTGTGAGGCGTGTCGGCCGCGTCCGGCGCATCGGTGGCGTCGGGCGTGTCGGGCGCATCGGTGGCGTCGAGGGGGTCGAGCGCTCCGGTCGCACCGGGCGCTCCGGCGTCGTCCGGCAGCAGCGCCTGCTCGTCGGGCTTGTGCACGAGGACGTTCTCCACGTACGACTCCACCGCCTTGGCGAGCCCGACGTCGGCGCCCTCCTGCTCCGACAGGTACCACCGGTGGTCGAGGATCTCGTGGAAGATCTGCGCGGGCTCCAGCTTGCCGCGCAGCTCCACCGGGATGGCTTCGACCGTCGGCTGGAACACCTCGGCCAGCCACCGGTGCGCCACGATGGCCTCGTCCTCGTGGCGCAGCCCCTTGGCGACGCGGAAGCCGTCGAGGTCGTTGAGCAGCCGCCTGGCCTGGTTCTCCTCGACGTCGAGCCCGGTCAGCCTGAGCAGCCGCCGCTGGTGGTGTCCGGCGTCCACGACCTTGGGACGGACGATGAGCCGTCCGGTGCCGACCTTGCGCCGCACCATCATCTCGGCGACGTCGAAGCCCAGCAGGTTGAGCCGCCGGATGCGCTGCTCGACGCGGTGCCAGTCGACCTCCTCGATGATCTCGCTCTCGTTGAGCTCGTTCCAGAGGCGGTGGTAGCGGGTGACGATGTCGTCGGCGGTCTCCATGGGGTCGATCGACGGGTGCAGCAGCCCGCCGGCCTCCAGGTCGAGCATCTCGCCGAAGATGTTCGTGTGCGCGGTGTCGATGTCGCCGAGCCGCTGCCCCTCGCTGATCATCGGGTGCATCTCGCCGGTCTCGGCGTCCACCAGGTACGCCGCGAACGCGCCCGCGTCCCTCCTGAAGAGGGTGTTCGACAGCGAGCAGTCGCCCCAGTAGAAGCCGTTGAGATGCAGCCGCACCAGCAGCACGACCAGCGCGTCGAGCAGGCGGGTGAGCGTGTCGGGGCGCAGGGTGCCCGACATGACGGCGCGGTAGGGCAGCGAGAACTGCAGGTGCCGGGTGATGAGCGCGGCGTCGAGGCCGTTCTCGCGGCCGGTGACGTACGCGACGGGCTCGACGGCGGGCGCGTCCAGCCTGGCGAGGTCCCATAGGAGCTGGTATTCGCGCTTGGCGTACCGCTCGCTGATCTCCTTGATCGCGTACACCTTGCCGGAGAGCCGCGCGAAGCGGACCACGTGCCGCGAGATGCCGCGCGGCAGATCGACCAGGTGGTGCTGCGGCCAGTCCTGCAGCGGAAGTTCCCAGGGGAGGCGGATCAGGTCAGGGTCACCTAGCGCGCCAGTGATCTGGAGGGGCATTTCCTCAGGATATTGTGCGTCGGTGGACGAGTTTCTCAAGTGGTACTTTTCCGACCGTCCGGTCATCGCCGCCATGCTGGGGGCCGATGGCTACGATCACACGCTCGGCGACTTCACCGCGGAGGCCTGGCAGAACCGCGAGCGCGAGCAGGCCCGCTGGCTGGAGCGGCTGTCGAAGGCCGAAGCGCCCACGCTGGACGACGCGATCGACAGAGATCTCGTCGTATCGCAGCTAAGAGGCAACATCGCCATGGCGTCCTGGCCGGTGTGGCGCCGCGACCCGAGCGTCTACCTCGGCTCGATCTTCACGGCCATGTACAACCCCTTCCAGAACCGGCTCAAGCCCGAGCCGGAGCTGGTGAGCGCCGCGATATCCCGTCTGGCCGAGGTGCCCGGCGTGCTGGCCGCCTGCCGCGCCAACCTGGACCCGGACCTGGCCGCCCCGCTGCTGGTCAAGCGCGGGCTCGGCCAGGCGCGTACGGGACGCAACTTCCTCACCCGCACCATCCCGTCGATGGTCGAGGACCCTGAGCTGCGCGCCAAGCTGGCCGAGGCCGCCGAGCCCGCCGCGCAGGCATTCGACGACATCGTCACCTTCCTCGAGGGCTTCGAGTGCGGCGGCACCTGGCGGATGGGGGAGCGGCTCTACTCCACGCTGCTGCGCGAGCGCGAGATGCTCGGCTACGGCGCCGCCGAGCTGCACGAGAAGGGCAAGGCCGCCTGGGCCGAGCTGGACGCCCGCATGCAGGAGGTGGCGGTCAAGGTCAACGGCTCGCGTGACTGGCGGGCCGCCATGGAAGTCGTCATGGACGACCACGCGCCTACCCTCGACGACATGCGCGCCGAGTACGAGGCTGAGACGCGCCGTGCCAGGGAGTTCGTCCGCGAGCACGACCTGGTCACCTTCGCCGAGGGCGAGGAGTGCCTGGTGCTGCCGTCGGCCGAGTACAACCGCCCGGTGCTGGCCGTGGCACACTACCTGGCCCCGCCGCCGCTCAGCGCCTCCCGCCGTGGCGTCTTCTTCGTCCCCTACACCCCGGACGACTTCACCCCCGAGCAGGTACGCCAGCGCCTGCGCACCAACGCGCGGGCCCAGATGCCGTCGATCGCGGTGCACGAGGCCTACCCGGGCCACCACTGGCACCTGTCGTACATCGCGGAGAACCCGCGTACGGTCAGGAAGGTCTTCAGGACGCCGTACTTCGTCGAGGGCTGGGCGCTCTACGTCGAGAAGCTGCTGCACGAGCACGGCTACTTCGACACCCCGGCCACCGAGCTCGCGCACCTCGACTTCCGGATCTTCCGCGCCGCCCGCATCATCGTCGACACCGCGCTGCACTGTGAGGACATGTCGATCGAGGAGGCGGAGACGTTCATGTCGACCAAGGCGTCGCTGTCGCCCGGCACCGCGCAGGGCGAGGTCAACCGCTACTGCGCCTGGCCGACGCAGGCCCCCTCCTACCTGACGGGCGCCATCGAGATCGACCGCATCCGCGAGTCGTTCACCGGCGGGCTGAAGGAGTTCCACGACCGCATCGCGGGCTCCGGCGGCCTGCCGCTCGGCCTGGCCGAGAAGGTCGCGCTGGCCTAGCGACGGCGCCCGCCCGGCCTGGCCACAGGCGGTGCTCCGGCCGGGGGAGTCCTCCTGCCGGGTCGGTCTGAGGCCGCGCGGAGCCATCCGGCCGGGTCGGTCTGAGGCCGCGCGGAGCCATCCGGCCGGGTCGGTCTGACGCCGCGCGGAGTCCTCCTGCCGAGCCCGGCCTCACGCCCGGGGGAACTCCGGTGGGTTGAGCGTGCGCTCGACCACGGCGGCGAGCTGCGCGTCGGTCAGCACGGTGGGCTTGCCGATGCTGGCCGCGCGCACGTACACCTCGCACAGCCACTCCAGCACCCGGGTGGCCTCGAACGCCTCCTCCAGCGTCGCCCCGATGGTCACCCCGCCGTGGTTGGCCATCAGGGCGGCCCGCCTGCCCTCCAGAGCGGCGCGCACGTTCTCGGCCAGCTCGGGCGTGCCATACGTGGCGTAGGGCGCCACCCTGACCACTCCGCCGAGCAGCAGCGTGTTGTAGTGCACGGGCGGCAGCTCGGTCATCGTCGTGGCCACGACCGTGCCGAAGACCGAGTGCGTGTGCACCACGGCCTGCGCGTCCGTGCTCTCGTAGACGGCCAGGTGCATGGGCGTCTCGCTGGACGGCCGCAGGTCGCCTTCGACGAGCCGGCCCGCCATGTCGACGATCGGGCACATCTCGGGGGTCAGCTTGTCGAGCGCGACGCCCGAGGGGGTCACCGCGATGCGGTCGCCGTCGCGCACGCTGAGGTTGCCCGACGTGCCGATGACCAGGCCCAGCTCGACCGCGCGGCGGCCGTACTCGCACAATTGCTCGCGAAAGGTCATAAGCCGGGAATGTAGTGCATCACAGGCGCTCGACGGCGGCGAGCATGATCCGCCTGGCCCGCTCCCGGCTCAGCCGGTCCGGGTAGAGCAGCAGGTGCAGGCTCAGCCCGTCGACCAGCGCCAGCAGCTCCTCAGCGAGATCGTCGAGATCCTCAAGATCGCCGTCGCCGCGCGGCTCGCCGACCGTGCCGGGGCCCTCTCGCGTCTCGCCGGCCTCGCGGGCGTCTCCGGGCGTCTCGCCGGTCGGGCGGCCGCGCCCGCGCAGCTCGCCGGCCTCGCGGGCGCGGCCGAGCAGTTCGCGTACGGCGGCCCGCAGCTCGCCCGCCTCCGCCCGCTGCACCTCGGCCAGCCGCTCGGCGGCCAGGCTGCGGCTCCAGAAGCTGACCTCCAGGCGGGTCTCCTGGGCGCGGTCGGCGTCCAGCGGCAGGTTGTCCAGCAGCAGCTCGCGCAGCGCGGCCAGCGCCGTCGGCGCGCTCTCGACCTTGGCCGTGAGCCGGGCGCGGATCCGTTCGTGCGACTGCCGCAGCGCGGAGAGCAGGATCTCGTCCTTATCGGCGAAGTAGTGCGCGAGCACCCCGTTCGAGTAGCCCGCCTCCTTGGCGATGGCGCGGGTGGTCGCGGCGTCGATGCCGTCCCTGACGATCACCCGGCGCGCCGCCGACATGACCTCACGCCTGCGCTCGTCGTGATCGACGATCTTCGGCATCGGCCCCTCCGTTGACTTTTTATTCGGACGTCTGTCTATTTAGACTATGACCGTCGTCACAGTCGGCGTCCATATCGTCGACATTCTCGCCAGGCCCGTCGATCACATCCCCGAGGGCCAGGACACCGTGCTGGTCGACCAGATCCGCATCACCGCCGCGGGCGCGGCGGCGGGCACCGCGGTCGATCTGGTCAAGCTGGGCAACGACGTGGTCACCATGGGCGCGGTCGGCGACGACGAATTAGCCGACTTCCTGCTCATGGTGCTGGCCAAGCGCGGGGTGGACACCTCCGCCCTGGTACGCAGGGCAGGAGAGCGCACCGCGGCCTCGATCCTGCCGATCAGGCCGGACGGCGGCCGTCCCAGCTTCCACGTGCCCGGCGCCAACCTCACCGTCACCTACGCCGACCTCGACGTGGCCGTGCTGCGCCGCGCCAGGGCCGTCCACCTGGGCGGCATGGACGTCACGTTCGGGCTCGGCGACCCCGCCTTCTTCGCCCTCCTCGACGAGCTGCGCGCGGCCGGCACCATCGTCACGATGGACCTGCTGTCCGAGATGGCCGACCTGCTGAAGACGGCCAGGGCGTTCCTGCCGCATGTGGACTACGTGCTGCCCAACGAGTCGCAGGCGCTGCTCATGACCGGCGAGGCCGACGCCGCCTCCGCCGCGCGGGCGCTGCTCGCGGACGGCCCCCGCGGCGTGCTCGTCACGCAGGGGGAGGCGGGCAGTCTCGTCGTCACCGCCGACGGCGAGGAGCGAGTGCCCGCGCTCAAGACGGAGGTGGCCGACACCACCGGATGCGGTGACGCGTACTGCGCCGGGTTCCTGACCGGCCTGCTCCATGACCGCGACGTGCCGACCGCCGCCCGCTGGGGCGCCGCGGCGGCCGCCCGCGTCGCCACCGGCCTCGGCTCCGACGCCGGGCTGACCGACCTCGACTCGACACTCGCCCTGCTGCAAGACCCGGCCCGCTCATAGATCTCCCATCCCCCTCAAGGACCTCTCCCATGACCGACGCAGAGCTTCGTCAGCGCGCACTCAAGGTCGTCCCGGGCGGCATGTACGGCCACCTCAACGCGGCCCTGTTCGCACCCGGCTTCCCGCAGTTCTTCGAGCGCGGCCAGGGCTGCCGCCAGTGGGACGTGGACGGCCGCGAGTACATCGACTTCATGTGCAGCTGGGGGCCGGTCGTGCTGGGCCACCACCACCCGCGCGTCGAGGAGGCCGCCGCCCGGCAGGCCAGGCTCGGCGACTGCCTCAACGGCCCCGGCGCGATCATGGTGGAGCTGGCCGAGCTGCTGGTGGACACCGTCCCCAGCGCCGACTGGGCGATGTTCTCCAAGAACGGCACCGACGCCACCACCCAGGCCCTCATGGTCGCCAGGGCCGCGACCGGCAGGACGAAGGTGCTGATGGCGCACGGCGCGTACCACGGCGCCGACCCCTGGTGCACGCCGTCGCCCGCCGGCACCACCCCCAACGAGCGGGCCGACCTCGTCGAGTTCACCTACAACTCGCTGGAGTCGCTGGAGGCCGCGGCGGCCACCGTGGAGGGCGACGTGGCCGCGATCATCGTCACGCCGTTCAAGCACGACTCGTTCGAGGACCAGGAGCTGGTCGAGCCCGAGTTCGCGCGCGGCGCGCGGGCCCTGGCCGACCGGCTCGGCGCGGCGCTGGTGATCGACGACGTGCGCGCCGGGTTCCGCATCGACCTGCGCGGTTCGTGGGAGCCGTACGGCGTGCGTCCCGACCTGACCGCCTGGTCGAAGGCGATGGCCAACGGCTACCCGATCGCCGCCGTCACCGGCACCGACGCGCTGCGCGGCGCCGCGCAGCAGCTCTACTCGACCGGCTCGTTCTGGTTCTCGGCGGTGGCGATGGCCGCGGCCAAGGCCACGATCGAGACCCTGCGCGACACCGACGGCATCGCCGCCATGGAGCGGGCCGGCACCCAGCTCAGGGAGGGCCTGTACGCCCAGGCCAAGTCCTACGGGTTCACCATCAACCAGACCGGCCCGGTCACGATCCCGTGGCTGAGCTTCGACGGCGACGCCGACCTGTCGGTGGCCATGTACTGGACCGACGCCTGCCTGCGGCACGGCGTCTACCTCCACCCCTGGCACAACTGGTTCATGTCGGCCGCCCACACCGAGGAGGACGTGGCGAAGGCGCTCGAAGGCACCGACCAGGCGTTCGCGGAGACCAAGGCCCACTTCGGCTGAGACCGGCGGCGCTTCCCGGCCGGCCCGGCGCGTCGCCGTACGGTGGTGCCATGGACATCGACGGCAAGCTCGCCTCCGTGCCGGCCTGGCGGCGCGAGGGCGAGGTGATCAAGCGCTCTGTCACCGCGCCCGACTTCCCGGCCGCGATCCGCATCGTGGACGAGATCGCGGTCAAGGCCGAGGAGCTCGACCACCACCCCGACATCGACATCCGCTGGCGCACGCTGCACTTCGCGCTCACCACCCACTCTGCGGGCCGCCTGACCGGCAAGGACGTCACGCTCGCTGCTGTGATTGACGAGATCGTGGCAAAACATGGCGCGGTGGACCAATAACCCAGCGTGACGGGTCCGTCACTCGTTAGAGTGGGTGCCCTCTCGGAGCCCGTATGCCGGAAGGGCTCGGATCATGGGGGGTCTCATGCGCGTGCCCGCGTTCCTGCTCATCCTGGCGGCCTCGGCGACGGCCTGCGCGGGGCCGTCCGCGCCGGTCCAGAACGCCAAGACCGCGCCCGACGACACGATCAACCTGAGCGCGGCGGGCGAGTTCACCACCGACGACACCGCGGCCATCGCCTACGACCGCAAGCTCGCACCCGAGGGGGCGCAGGCCAGCGTCACCGTCGAGTCGTCCGGCGGCGAGACCCGCACCTCGCTCACGGTCGAGGGCCTGCTGCCCGACCGCGCGTACGGCGCCCACCTGCACACCAAGCCGTGCGGCACGAAGCCCGACGACTCCGGCCCGCACTACCAGCACCAGCCCGGGAAGATCGACCCGGTGAGCGAGGTCTGGCTCGACTTCACCACCGACAGCGAGGGCAAGGGCACCTCCAGCTCGCGCAACGCGTGGAACCTCGATGCCGCCAAGCTGCCCGGCTCGCTGGTCATCCACTCCAAGGCCACCGTGAAGTCGGGCCCCAAGGTCGGCACCGCCGGTGACCGCGTGGCCTGCCTCACGCTCGAACAGGACTGACGCCGCAGCAGGTGGGGCGCGCCTGCTCCGGCGCGCCCGCGTTCCCGGTCACGAGCCGTCCGCGCTCGCGGTCACGAGCCGTCCGCGTTCGCGGTCACGAGCCGTCCGCGCTCGCGGTCACGAGCCGCCCGCGCAGGTGAAGGCGGTGCGGGCCGGCGCGACCTGTCACGAGCCGTCCGCGAGGGTGAAGGCGCTGCGGGCCAGCGCGACCTGCTCCAGCGTTGCCACGTTGCCGAGCGGGGTCTTGTGGTCCACGGCCATCGCGGTCACCACGTACGTCCTGCCACCTGCCGTACGCGCGAGATAGCCCACGTCCAACAGGCCGGGCTCCGAGCCGCCCTTGAACCACACCGTCGGCCATTTCGCCCTGTCCAGCCCGATACCGCCGTCATTGATCGACAGAACCTGCCCGATGTGCCCGTCGTCCAGCTTGAGCAGTTCGGTGTAGGCGCGGCAGATGTCGCGCGGCGTGGCGAACCACTCCAGCGTGTCCAGCTCGCGGGGCTCGGTGTAGAGCTTGAAGTCCGCCGGCGTCTGCCCGGCCACCACCTTCTTCAGGTAGGCGCGCTGGGCGCGGTCGCTCAGCGAGAGGTACTTCTTCGCCAGGCGCGGATACTTCACGCCCTTGAGCACGAACAGGTCCCGCGTCGTCAGCAGCGGCACGTTGCGCTTGTCGTGCACGCCCCAGGCGCGCATCGTCCGCTCGACCGCTTCGCGGCCCGCTTTGTGGATCAGCAGGTCGGTGGCCGTGTTGTCGCTGATCGAGATCATCAGCTTGGCGGCTTCGAGCACGGTGACCTTGCTGCCGTCCGGGCGGTCGTACAGCTCGCCGCCGGGCAGGCTCTTCAGCTCGTCCTCGATCGTCAGCTCGGTGTCCCAGCCGTACGCGCCGCTCTTGATCTGCCGGTGGATCGTGCCGAGCACGTACAGCTTGATCATGGAACCGAGCGGGCGGCGCTTGCCCGCGGCGATCGCGCGCACGGGGCGGCACTCGCCTCCGGCGGTCAGCTCGGCGGCCAGGAAGCTCGTCTGCGGCGCGATCGCGCGCAGCCGTTCGTCCACCTCGCGCCAGCTCCGCGCCTCAGGCGCGCGGAACAGCAGCCCGTCGATCAAGCCGGCGCCGTCCACGGCGACGATCAGCTCGATCGGGGTACGGCCGAGCAGCACGCGGGCCACGAGCTGCCGCTCCTGGGAGACCGTCACCCGTTCGAGCGTGATGCCCTTGTACTCGGCGAAGGCCTGGTTGATGGACGCGGGCGGGAAGTCTCCGAGGAACCCGGCGGCGAAGTGCGCGCGCAGCTCCCGCTCGGGCAGCGGCGCGCGGGACACCGCCTGCAGGACCCAGCCGAGCTGCCGCCCCGCCGGCGTGTCCGGGATCTCCGGAGCGGCCACGGCGGTGACGCCGGATCGGATGGTCTCGGCGTGCACGGGCACTCCGGCCGCAACCCCGGCCGTCACCGCGATCGTCGCGGCGGCCAGGAACCGGGCGGGCTTCGATGGGGTGATCATGGTCGAGGCTCCTCACAGGATCGACTGCGTGGCCTCCAGTCGATCGCGCGCACGCTGCCTGGGGCCACCGTGTGAGCCGCCGTTCTCGCAGGTGCGGACGGCCGTACGAAATATGCGGATAACCTCATAGACGCCCGACCGCACGCTCGTCACGATGGGGGCCTATGAGTTCCAGGCCGCTGGCCGGGCCGGTGGCGTTGACCGCGGCCGCGAGCGCCACCGCGGGCGCTCTCCTGGAGAGCGGGCTGCCCGCCCCGGCGACGCAGTGGGCGTTCGTCGTGCTCTCCCTGCCCACGCCCGCGCTGGGCTGGCTGCTGACCGTACGCAGGCCCGAGCTGCGCTACGGCCCGCTGCTGCTGGCCGCCGCGCTGACGTTCGGTCTCGGCACGCTCGGCGTCGGGCTGTCCGCGCGCGGCGCCCCCGAGCCGATCGTCGTCCCGCTGTCGGTCCTCTTCGCTCCCTTCTACGGCCTGACCTGGATCTTCGTGCCGCTGCTGTTCCCCGACGGGCGGCTGCCGTCGCCCCGCTGGCGGCCGGTGGCGTGGATCGCCGCCGTCGCGCTCGCCCTGCACACCATCGGCTCCCTGCTGATGTGGGTGACCCCCTACCGGCCGTTCACCGGCCCGATGGGGGTGCGCGGGCTCATCGGCGCGCTCGCCTCGGGGATCGGGCAGCTCGTCGTGATGGTCACGGCGGTGGTCGTGTTCTGCGGGCTCGTAGTGCGCTGGCGGCGCAGCGGACGGGACGAGCGCGGCCAGTACGCGTGCATGGTCGCCGGTACCGCCGCCACCTTGACCGGCGCGGCGGTGATGACGGTGATCCTGGGCGGCTCCTACGCCGGTCGCGAGCCGGACTGGGGCATCCTCATGTTCGGGATGCTGCTGGTGCTCGGGGCGCTGCCCGCCGCGATCACCGTGGCGATCGTCCGGCACCGGCTGCTCGACGTCCGTATCGGCATCAGGGGCTCGCGCCTGCACCTCGTGTTCGACCTGCGGCCGACCGTGGACGAGGTGCTGTCCGACCTCGGCACCGCGCTCGCCGGCACCTCCGAGCCCGCCGAGCAGCTCGACCGGCTCGCCGCCGCCATCCGCGCCGGGCTCGACCTGCGCTGGGCCGCCGTCACGCTCTCCGACGGCACCCGCGTGGTCGCCGGCGACGAGGACCGACCGCCCGCGCTGGAGCTGCCCGTGCCCGGCGACCTCGGCCGCATCAGCGCCGGCCCCAGGGACGGCGGCCCGCTCACCCGCACCGACCGCCGCCTGCTCGAAGCGCTGGCCGTGCCCGCCGGCCTCGCCATCCAGAACGCCCGCCTGGTCGCCCGCCTGGTCAACGCCCAGGAGGCCGAGCGCCGCCGCATCGAGCGCAACATCCACGACGGCGTGCAGCAGCAGCTCGTCGCCCTCATCGCCGGGCTCGAACTCGCCAGGGCCACGGGCGCGGGTCCCGACATGCTGGCCCACCTGCGCGAGCAGGCCCGCCAGACCCTCGACGACCTGCGCGAGCTGGCCGCCGGCATCCACCCGTCCACGCTCAGCCAGGGCGGCCTGGTGGAGGCCGTGGAGGAGCGCTGCTCGCGTCTGCCCGTCAAGACGACGGTGAGCGCGCCCGCGCCGCTGCGCACCCGGCGCTTCGCCGACGAGATCGAGGGCGCCATGTACTTCACGGTCAGCGAGGCCGTGACGAACGCGCTCAAACACGCCGCGCCCGGCCACATCGACGTGCGGCTGTCGCAGGACGGCGGCCGTCTGCGCGCCACCGTGACCGACGACGGCACGGGCTTCGACCCGCGTACGGCGGCCCGCAGAGGGCTCGCCACGCTCGCCGACCGCCTCGGCGCGCTCGGCGGCGGCCTGACCGTGGACAGCGAACCGGGAAAGGGGACTCGGATGGACGCATGGGTGCCGGTCGATGACTGAGCATGGGCGGATCCGTACGGTGGTGGCCGACGACCACTACCTCGTACGCGAGGGCACCAGGCGGCTGCTCGAACTGTCGGGTGAGGTGAGCGTCGTCGGCGCGGTCGGCAACGCCGACGAGCTGCTCGACGCCGTACGCAGGCTCGCCCCCGACGTCGTCGTCACCGACATCAGGATGCCGGGAGGGGAGTGGCGGCAGGGCTTCGAGGGCATCGACGCCGCCCACCGCATCCGCGCCGCGCACCCCCACGTGGGCGTGGTGGTGCTGTCGCAGTTCTCGGACGCGCTGTTCGCCTTCGAGCTGTTCAAGCACGGCACCGAGGGGTACGCGTACCTGCTCAAGGATCGCGTCGGCGACCTGGACGAGCTGCTCGGCGCGATCAGGGCGGTGGCCGCCGGCGGCTCGGTCATCGACCCCAAGGTGGTGGAGGGCCTGCTGGCCAGGCGCGACGTGCGCGGCCAGCAGGAGGCGCTGACCGCGCGGGAACGCGACGTGCTGCGCGAGATGGCGCACGGCCGGACGAACGCCGCCATCGCCCGCGCCCTGCACCTGTCGATCTCGTCGGTGGAGAAGAACGTCAACTCGATCTTCACCAAGCTCGGCCTGGAGAACAGCGGCGACGTCCACAGGAGGGTGGCCGCGGTCCTGGCCTACCTCGGACCGCAGCCGTGACGGGCGCCGCTCAGCGGTAGGCCAGGCGGCGCAGCAGGTTCTCGAACGGGCCACGGTACCGGGCCCGCCGCATGAGGTCGGCGAGCACCAGCGACAGCACCCAGGTGAGCGCCGCGATCACCGTGGCGCCCGCCAGGCCGAAGTCGTCCTGCAGGCCCAGCCCGAACGGGGCGAAGATCAGGATGAACGCGACCGACTGGAAGAGGTAGAAGGTCATCGACCGCTGGCCGAGCGCCTCGACCATCGTGGTGAGCCGGCCGCGCCGCTGGGCCGCCGCCGTGGTGGCCACCAGGGCGACGATCGCCGCCATGCCGATGCCGCCGGCGTAGCCGGTGAGCGGCTGGAGCAGCACCGCGATCCACAGAACCCCCGCGGGCGCGCCGGTCCACACGCCGGCGTGCATGAGCGCGGCGGGCAGCGAGCCGACGATCGACACGATCGTGGTGAGCACGGCCACGCGCACCAGGAACGGGCGGTGCGCCTCCGGCTGGTCGAGGAAGCGGCGGCGGGCCGCCCACATGCCGAACAGCACGCCGGGGATCACGATCAGCAGCTCGACGACCAGGGCGAACGGCCAGGAGCCGGCCCGTTCGGCGAGCCCGGTCAGGTAGGAGGCGCCCTGCCCGGTGACCACGCTGCCCGCCTCGTACGTGCGCCGCCCCTGCGACATCGGCAGCCACAGGCCGATCGTGGACATCACCGTGGCGGGCACCATCGCCAGGCCCGCCGCCCACAGCACGGCCTTGTCGGAGCGGCGCAGCAAGGGGACGAAGATGAGGGCGGTCACGCCGTAACCGGCCAGGATGTCGATGGGGACGAGCAGCACCGTGTGCGCCAGCCCGAACACCACCAGCCACCAGCCGCGGCGGCGCAGCAGCTTGCGGACGCTCACCCAGTCGGAGCCCCGCGCGAGCCGCCGATCGAGGAGCTGGACCAGCGAGTAGCCGAACAGGAACGCGAACAGCGGCCTGGCGTGGTTGTTGACGAAGAGGAACAGGAAGACGTCGGTGAGCGCACCTGCCCAGGCCGGGCTCTTGGCGACGTCGGCGACGAACAGCGGCGCGTGCGCGAAGGCGATGGCCAGCAGCATCGCGCCCCTGGCCAGGTCGGGGGCCAGAGCCCGCGGGGCGGTGCCCGCAGGCGTGGCCGCTGCCTGCTGAGACGTGGTCATGGGTCCCCCTGGGTTGGTCGTCGTGTCGGTGGTCGCTAGCCCTCGCCCGACGGGCCCGATTTCTTGACCGCGTCGATGGCCTTGCGCAGGGCGGTGACGATCGGTTCGACGGGCTGCCCGAGCTGATCGAGGCGGTCGCGTGCGGCCCGATCCCTGCGACCGGCGACCGCCTTCAATCTGGCCGCCACCGCCAGCGCGGCCAGCACCCGGATGTCCGGCTCCACGCGCCCGACCGGCCGGCCGCCCTGCACGGCCCTGCCGGCCCGCTCGGCGAGCCGCCGGGAGAGATACGGCTTGCGCGGCACGATCCGCTCCACCGGGAACAGCAGCACCCGGCGCCGCTCGACGCGGATCAGGCGCTCGGCGGCCAGCTCGTCGCGGACCACCTCGACGGCCTTGGCGTGATCCTTGCGGATCCAGCGCCGCCAGGAGCGCGGCGGCGACGCCGAGATCTGTTCCCAGACGATCGCCGGCAGCGAGCCGGAGCCGGCGCCCTCGGGCGGGTGCACGGCCTTGGCCTTGCCGTCCTCGTCGGTCAGGCAGCCCTGGAGCAGCAGCTCCGCCAGCGCCGCCGCCCGCAGCAGGTGACCCAGCTCCATGCGCTGCACCAGGCGGTCCTTGCGCAGGTCGAAGGCCAGCAGGAAGGCCGAGCGGGTGAGCGGTTCACGGTGCCGCACCGTCTGCATCGGGTGGTTCCTCCTCGTCGCGGCTGTCGCCTTCCGGTGTCTTGCGCGGCCGGCCGCGCGGGCGCATCCGCCCCACCCCCTCCGGCAGGCGCCCGGCCTCGGCCAGCGCCCTGCGCAACAGGAACTCGATCTGGGAGTTCGTGCTGCGCAGCTCGTCGGCGGCCCACTTGGCGAGCGCGTCGTGCACCACCGGGTCGAGCCGGAGCAGGATCTTCTTGCGTTCCACGGGTTACTGGTAGAGCGTGCCGGTGTTGACGACGGGCTGGGTGTCGCGGTCGCCGACCAGCACCACGAGCAGGTTGCTCACCATCGCCGCCTTGCGCTCCTCGTCGAGCTCCACCACCTCGTGCTCGGCCAGCTTGGCCAGCGCCATCTCGACCATGCCGACCGCGCCGTCCACGATGCGCTGCCGGGCCGCCACGATCGCGCCCGCCTGCTGGCGGCGGAGCATCGCGCTGGCGATCTCGGGCGCGTAGGCCAGGTGGATGATGCGCGACTCGATGATCTTCACGCCGGCCGGGGCCACCCGCACCGCGATCTCCGCCGAGAGCCGCTCGTTGATCTCGTCGGCGTTGTCGCGCAGCGACAGTCGCGGCTCGCCGTGCGAGTCGTACGGGTAGGTGCTCGCGATGTGGCGCACCGCCGTCTCGGCCTGGATGGCCACGAACTCCACGAAGTCGTCCACCTCGAACACCGCCTGCGCGGTGTCCTCCACCTGCCACACCACCACGGTCGCGATCTGGATCGGGTTGCCGTCGGCGTCGTTGACCTTCGTCACGTCCGTCTCGTGGTTGCGGATCCTCGTGGACACCCGGCGGCGGGCGGTGATCGGGTTGACCCACTGGAAGCCGGGGGTGCGCAGCGTGCCGACGTACCGGCCGAGGAGCTGCACCACCCGGGCCTCGCCCGGCGCCACGGGGGTGAGCCCGAAGTACATCACGAACCCGATCAGCGCCGCCAGGCCGCCGCCGATCAGCAGCAACAGCCCGCCCTGCCCGGCCCCGGAGGCGAGCAGGCCGATCCCCACCACGAGCAGCGCCAGCCCGGCCAGGAGCAGCAGCGTCGCCACCGCCAGCATCACGAACCCGTTGGCCGCCTTGACCGGGCGCTCCTTCGTGCGCGGGGCCGGCATCTCCACGACGGTGCCCTCAAGCGCGGCCCCGCCCGACGTCTCCGCCATCCTCTCCTCCTTCCAAGTGACTTCATCTTGCTAGCAATGTGATATCACTTTTTTGGCGAACGGGAAACCCTCTGGTTCGGCAGGGAATCGCGGCGGCCGGGTGGTGAGGCCGCTCAGGGGCAGGTCGGCCAGGGGCGAAGCGGCCGGATGCGAGCCCATCCGAGGCCGGGTTGCCCAGGGTCGGGTCGGCCGGGGTCGGGTTGCCCGGCATCGGGTCGTCCGGGGCCGGGTTGCCCGGCATCGGCGGGATCGGGTTGCCCGGCATCGGGTCGGCAGAGGCCGGGGCGTCAGGGAGGGATCAGGTCGTCGAGGCGGCGGTGTCCTGGAGCCAGCCGGTCGCCGCCACCACCTCGGTGGCGACCTCGGTCACGGTGCGGCCGTCCGTCGGCACGCGCACCACCCAGTCGCCCGACTCCCGCTCAAGCACCCGGGCGCCGCGGGTGCTGCGCCGCAGCTCCTCCTCGAAACCGGAGCCGCGCTCGCGCCCCGCCAGCCGCCGCCGTACGGTGTCGTCGCCCGCCGTCAGCAGCACCCCGATGACACGCATCGGCCCGCCGCCCATCGCCCGCGTCACGAGGTCGCGCTCCAGCACGCTCACGGTGTTGGTGTACATGAGCCGCCGGTAGCCGAGCCCGCGGTAGTTGGCCCGCAGCGCGGCCAGGTTGGCCTCGGTCATCGCGGTCCCGTGCGGGTCGTCCGCGGGCATGGGATGGGCCTCGCAGAGGTTGTCGCCCTCGATGAGGCAGTGGGCCACGCCCGCCGCGCGCAGCAGCCGGGACACCTCGTAGCCGGCGGTGCTCTTGCCGGAACCGGCCCGGCCGCCGATGAGCAGCACTTCCTGAGTCGTCATGGCGGCCAGTCCGGGTCCGGCCGCCGTACGTGCGATAGCGGTTTTCCCGGGGCGGCCGGTCCAGGCCCGCCCGCGGTGCGCCGGTGGCGTCAGCCGAAGACGGCGGGCGGGGGCACCGGGGCGAGCACGGGGTCGCCGTCCTTGATGACGGCGGCGCCGGCGATGAAGTTCGTCAGCGCCTCGCCGTACACGCAGCGCGCCTGCGTCAGGCCGCCCGCCGCGCGCCGGGTGAGCAGGTCGGTCGGCAGCTCGGTACGCGAGGCGGCCACGATGAGGTTCCCGAACCGCCGCCCGCGCATCACGCCGGGCTCGGCCAGCAGCGCCACATGCGGGAACGTGCCGGACACGGTGGCGAGCAGCCGCTTGGCGAAGGCGAGCCCCTTGCCGTCGGCCATGTTGATCAGCAGCGTGCCGCCGGGCCGCATGATGCGCGCGATGTCGCCCATGTACTCCACGGTGGCCAGCTCGACGGGCATCGTCGCCCCGCTGAACGCGTCGAGCACCACCAGGTCGGCCGTGGTGTCCCACACCTTGCCCGTGCCCTCACGCCCGCCCGCCACGATCACCTTCAGCTTCGGCACGGATCGCAGGTTGAGCTGCTCGCGTACGAGGTTGACCAGCAGGCCGTCGGGCTCGATCACGATGTGGCGAGAGCCCGGCCGGGTGGCGGAGACGTAGCGGGGGATCGTGCAGGCGCCGCCGCCGACGTGGACGCAGCTCAGCGGCCCGTCCGCCAGAAGGTCGATCACATCCGCCATCAGCCGTACATACTCGAATTCGAGGAATGTCGGGTCTTGTAGATCCACATACGACTGCGGTACGCCATCCTTGGACAGCACCCAGCCGTCCTGCCGGTCCAGATCTCGGAGAAGCTCGATCTCCCCGAACGTCACCGGGTACCGGCCGGGCGTCGGTTCCCGCTGTCCACGTGCCACGTCTCATCGCCTCCTGGGAGCACCGTATGCGACGACGAAGGCTGATTGTGCTCGTTATCGCCGTTGTCGCGGTAGTTGGGGCCGGCGCCTTCGCCGTCATCGCGTCGAACCGGATCAAGGGAAGCGCTGATGAGACGGCCGCCGCGTACTTCGCGGCCTGGCGCGAAGGCGACCTCGCGGCCATGGCGCGGCTGGTCTACAAGCCTCCCGAGGACTTCGCCGTACGGCATCGGCAGCTCAGCGAGGAGTTACATGTCGAGTCGCTCCAGCTCACCCCGGGCCCGCTGCGCGGCACAGGGGAGGAGAGCGCCGAGGTGCCGTTCACGGGGGTGCGGCAGCTTGCGGAGCTGGGCGCGTGGCCGTTCGACGGGGTCTTACACCTGGCCGTACGCGACCGCGCGTGGAAGGTCTTATGGACCCCCGAGACCCTGCACCCCATGCTCAAGGACGGCGTCACGCTGGAGCTGACCGAGATCGACCCCACCCCGGCCGAGCTGGTCACCAGCGAGGGCGACAAGATCCCCGTCGACAGCTACGCCGAGGCGTACCTCGAACCGCTCAGACCCGAGTTCGAGCAGGTCAACCACGGGTGGGCGCTGGTCGCCAAGACTCCAGGACGCCCCGACGTGCGGCTGCTGACCCGCGCGCCCAAGGCCGAGGTCGAACGCACCACGCTCTCCCGTCCCGTGCAGGCGGCGGCCGCGCGGGCGCTGGACGGCGTGGACGACTCCACCATGATCGTGATCCGGCCCAGCACCGGTGAGATCCTGGCGCTGGCCGACCGGCTGGAGGACAACTACAGCGCCGTGCGCGACGTCTTCCCGCCCGGCTCGGTGTTCAAGACCATCACCGCGGCGGCCCTGCTCAAGAGCGGGCTCGACCCGGCCGCCCAGGTGCCCTGCCCCGGCACGTACCAGATCCCCTTCCACAGCTCCTTCCGCAACGACGGCGCGGTGGACCGCGGCGTCGTCACCTTCACCGACGCGTTCGCGTACTCCTGCAACACCACGTTCGTCGAGCAGACCACGACCCGGCTGAAGAGCGCCGACCTGCGCGCGACGGCCGAGGAGTGGGGCTTCGGCCGCTCCATCGCCACCGGCATCGGCGGAAGCTGCGGCGCGGTGCCCGAGACCGGCGACCTCGACATGCTGGCCGCCGACGCCATCGGCCAGGGCGAGGTCGTCACCACCCCGCTCTGCATGGCCGCGCTCGCCGCCGCCGTCGAGAGCGGCACCTGGCGCTCGCCGCGCCTGCTGTCGAAGGAGCAGGTACGCCGCATCGACGGCATCCCGCACGGCGACGTCGTGATGGACCCCCGCGTGGTGGCGGCGCTGCGCGACATGATGGCCGCCGTCGTGGACCACGGGACGGCCAGCGGCATGGGACTCCCCGCGGACGTCTCGGGCAAGACCGGCACCGCCGAGGTGCCCGACGGGCCCTCGCACGCCTGGTTCATCGGGTTCCGCGATGACCTGGCCTTCTGCGTCTTCGTACGGCACGGCGGCTCGGGCAGGAACGCCGCCGTCCCCATCGCGGCCCGCTTCTTCAAGGGCCTCTAGCGTTCGCCGGGGCAGGAGCGTTCACCGGCCCGTGGCGCGAGATCGACATCACGCCCGATTCGCCGGGTTCGGGGATGTTTCTGACCAGTAACCTACGCTACCGTAGGTTTCATGACGACCATCACCGCCAAGCCCAGGCTGCGAGGCTGGTTGCACACCGGAGCGCTGCCCGTGACGCTGGTCGCCGGGTTCGTGCTCGTGGCGCTCGGCCCGACACTCCAGGCCAGGCTGGCCTCCGCCATCTACGCGATCACCTCGGCGTTGCTGTTCGGCATCTCCGCCACCTACCACCGCGGCACGCTCGGCCCCCGCCTGGCCGAGTTCCTGCGCCGCGTGGACCACGCGAACATCTACCTGATCATCGCCGGTACCTACACCCCGTTCGCGCTGCTCGCACTCGAAGGCACGCCCCAGGTGGCCGTGCTGTCGGTGATCTGGGGCGGCGCGCTGGCCGGCGTGCTGTTCCGGATCCTGTGGATGAACGCGCCCCGCTGGCTCTACACGCTCCTCTACCTGGCGCTCGGCTGGACGGCCGTGTTCGTCATGCCCCAGCTTCTCGACGGCGCGGGCGTGGCCGCCGTCGTGCTGGTCGCCATCGGCGGCGTCTTCTACTCCGCCGGCGCCATCGTGTACGGCCTGCGCCGCCCCGACCCCTCGCCCCGCTGGTTCGGCTTCCACGAGGTCTTCCACGCGTTCACGATCGCGGCGTACCTCGTGCAGTACATCGCGGTGTCGATCGTGGTCTACTCGCACGCCTAGCCTTCCGGTTTCCCCGCCCTGATCTGTGCTTTGTCCGTCCTGCCGCGTTCGCGCGGTTTAAGAGAAGCTGGCGCGCCCATAGGCATCCATGACACTTCTCAGGGGGAAGGACCTGTCATGGGCAAGAGAGCACGGGTCGTCGTCGTGGGCGCGGGCTTCGCCGGGCTGGCCGCGACACGCGAGCTGGCCAAGAGCGGCGCGCTGGTGACGCTCGTCGACCGCAACCCGTACGCGACCTTCCAGCCGCTGCTCTACCAGGTGGCCACCGCCGGGATGAGCACGTCGGATGTGTCCTACCCGACCCGCACGTACGCCGCCCGCTGGCCGAACGTGCGGGCCAGGCGCGCCTCGCTCAGCAAGATCCTGGCCGACGAGCGGCGGGTCGAGTTCGAGGACGGCACCTCGCTCGACTACGACTTCCTGGTGCTGGCCACCGGCGTGACCACCAACTGGCTCGGCGTGCCCGGCGCCAAGGAGAACGCGCTGCCGATCTACTCGCTCGGCGACGCGGCCGTGCTGCGCCGCAGGCTCCAGCACCAGCTTGAGGACACCGCCACGGGCCGCCGCGAGAGCATGCACGTCGTGGTGGTGGGCGCGGGCGCGACCGGCGTCGAGATGGCCGGCACGCTCGCCGAGCTGCGCCGCCACACGATCCCGCTGACCCATCCCGAGGTGCGGGCCGACCAGACCAGCGTGACGCTGGTCGAGCGGTTCGAGTACGTGCTCGCGCCGTACAAGCCGCGCCTGCGCGACGCGGCGGCCGAGGCGCTGCGCAGGCGCGGCGTGCGTCTGCGGCTCGGTGCCACCGTGGCCTCCGTCGAGCCCGACGCGGTGGTGCTGGCCGACGGCACCCGCCTGCCCAGCGACGTCACCGTCTGGGCGCTCGGCGTCACCGCGCCGCCCGAGGTCGGCTCGTGGGGGCTGCCGCAGGGCAAGGGCGGGCGGGTCACGCTCACCGAGGCGCTCAACCTGCCCGACCACCCGGAGATCTTCGTGGCCGGCGACCTGGCCGCGCCGCCCGACGCGCTTCCCCAGCTCGCCCAGCCCGCCATTCAGATGGGCAAGCACGTCGGCAAGCAGATCGCGGCGGCCTGGCGGGGACGGCCCCTGCGGCCGTTCTCCTACCGCGACCCGGGCATCATGGCGACCGTCGGCAAGGCGGAGGCCGTGCTCCAGCTCACCAACGGGTTCACCATGCGCGGCCTGCCCGCCTGGCTGGTGTGGATCTTCGTGCACGTGGCGTACCTGCTGGGCGACCGCAACCGCGCCGCCGTGCTGCTCAACTTCTTCTGGCGGTACGCCGGGCCGCACCGCAGCAGGGCCAGCGTCACCCAATAGCACCAGCGTCACCCAATAGCAGCGGCCTCCGCTCGCGCTCGGGAGACGCGCGTGGAGGCCGCTCGCAGGACCTGTGGGCCCTTGGGTGCCGCTAGAGGAGTGACGAGGGCACAGGGTGTGAAGAGGGCTTACAGGGCCTCGGAGAGCGCGGCGAGACCGAAGTCCACATCGGACTCGGGGATGTTGAGCGCCGGACGCAGGCGTACGGACCTGGGCCCGCACGGCAGCACCAGCACGCCGTGCTCCTCCCTGAGCCGCGTCACCAGATCGTCGCGGGCCGCCGCGTCGGGCAGGTCGAAGGCGAGCATGAGACCGCGGCCCCGGACGTTCGAGACGGTCTCAGGGTGCTCGGCCTCCAGCTTCGTGAGGCGTTCGAGGATGGTGGCGCCCAAAGTCCCGGCGCGCTCGATCAGGTTGTCCCGCTCGATGATCTCCAGCAGGCCGCGGCTGCGCACCATGTCCACGAGCCCGCCGCCCCAGGTGGAGTTGATGCGGCCGCTCACCTGGAACACGTTGTCGGGCACCTCGTCCACCCTGCGGCCCGCCATGATGCCGCCGACCTGCACCTTCTTGGCGAAGGCCACGATGTCGGGCTCAAGGCCGAGCTGCTGGTAGGCCCACGGCGTACCGGTGGTGCCGCCGCCGGTCTGCACCTCGTCCAGGATGAACAGCGCGTCGTACTGGTGGCACAGGTCCTGCATCGCGCGCAGGAACTCCGGCCGCATGTGGTTGTCTCCGCCTTCGCCCTGAATGGGCTCGGCTATGAAACACGCGATGTCGTGGGGGTGGCGCTCGAACGCCTCCCGCGCCTGCGCCAGCGCCCGCTCCTCGGCGGCCTCGACGTCGCCGAAGTGGATGGCGGGCACGTCGATGCGCGGCCAGTCGAACGTGGGGAAGCGGTCGGTCTTGCCGGGCTCGGTGTTGGTCAGGCTCAGCGTGTAGCCGCTGCGGCCGTGGAACGCCTTGGTCAGGTGCATGACCTTGGTGCCGAGGTCGCGAGAGCGCCCTGCGGCCTCGTTGCGGCGGCTCTTCCAGTCGAAGGCCGTCTTGAGCGCGTTCTCCACGGCGAGTGCGCCGCCCTCGACGAAGAACAGGTGCGGCAGCGCGGGGTCGCCCAGCACGCGGGTGAAGGTGTCGACGAAGTCGGCCAGGTGCTCGGTGTAGATGTCGGGGTTCGCCGGCTTGTTCCGCGCGACCTGGCCGAGGAGCTGCGCGAAGTCGGGGTCGAACGGGGGGTTCACGCCCAGCGGGGCCGAGGCGAAGAACGTGTAGAAGTCCAGATATCGGCGTCCGTCGCGGGCGTCTACCAGCCAGGAACCGCGGCTGAGCTCCAGGTCGAGCACGAGACGGTAGCCGTCGACGAGCAGGTGGCGGGCAAGGCGGGTGTGTACGTCCATGGCGCCTCCACAGCGGGTCTGACATTCCTCTTGAGGAACGCCGCTACGTAAACAAAATTTACGGCACTCGGGCGCCAGAAGTGAAGTTCTTCACGCGGAATGAGAGGGCGATCATGGCGATGCCGTACAGGATGGCGAAGGCGCCGATCAGCCACGCCAGGCTCAGCAGACCCGGACCCGGGCGGGCGAGCAGCAGCACGCCGAAGATCACGGACAGGGCGCCGCCGATGATGAGCAGCCACTCGTTGTCGATCTGCTTGCGCAGGTGGATGCCGGCCACGATCTCGGAGATGCCGGACACGATCGCCCAGACGCCGATGATGAGCAGCAGGGCGAGCGAGGTGATGCCGGGCCAGACCAGCGCGATGATGCCCGCCAGGATGCTGAGGATCCCGGAGATGATCAGCCACGCCCGTGACTGCGCGCCGTGGCGGAACCCGGCGAACAGCTCGGAGATGCCGCCGACGAGGGCGTACGCGCCGAAGAAGATGACCAGGACGAGCAGCGTGAGGCCGGGCCAGGCGAGCGCCAGGATGCCGAACACGACGGCCGCGAGCCCCCGCACCAGAATCAGCCACCACGACCGCGCGATATCCACCATGCTGGTCTGCTATCCGCCATACGCCCGCAAACAGACCAGTGACCGGTCAAAACTCACTGACCCACCCAGTTCGCCCGCCGAGGGCGCCTTTCCCCGCACGCGCGGCCGTGCGCCCGTCCTCCTTCTGCGGCCCCCGATGAGCGCCCGGCGGGAGGCGCGGCACGCGGCTCGCCCCGTTCCGGCAGGGGACGGCGCGTGTCCCGGCGCCTCTGGCCGCAGGTGACCCACGCCCCGCTGCGGGAGGGGCGCGCCGCACCTGAGCGGGCGCCTGGTCGCTCACCCCGGAAACGGACGGGCGCGCCTGTGCGTTCGCCACTCCGCAAGCAGAGAGGCGCGTGTGCGCTCACCCTGGCCGGGGCGAGGTGCGTGCGCCCCTCCCACAGCGGGGCGTGGTCGTCTGTTTCGGGGCGTAGAGGGCACGGGCCGGTTCCGGGCGGTCGCATCCCGCCTGTCCCTGCTTCAGGGCGTGCGGGAGCGGCCGCCCTGGGTTCCGGGCGCGACCCCTTGGAGTCGCGCCCGCCTGCCCGGGGCAGGGCGGGGGAGGGGTGAGGTCCGGCGTTACTTCTTGCGGGACAGCCACAACCCGATGGCCGACACCCTTGAGTCGACGCCGAGTTTGGCGTAGATGCGGTTGACGTGGTTCTTGACCGTTTTCTCGCTGAGGAACAGCCTCTGGGCGATCTCCCCGTTGGACTGCCCCGTCGCGATCAGGTCCATGACCTCGGCCTCGCGTTTGCTCAGGGACGTGAACACGCTTTCAAACGCTGCGTCGTCGACTCTCATCCGGCCTCCGAGGGCGCGCGCGGACGGTAGATCGCCGATAACCCCCGTGCTCACGGCGTTGGCAGTAGACAGCGAGCATAACCCGCATTGTCACGATTTGGGGGTGTTGCCGGAAAAATTGGCCGGGCTCTTCACGTCCTGGCGCGAAGCGGCGAAGGTGAGACGCGGATCACAGCGACCGAACCGCCGGATGCGGACCTCATCGAGGGGCCGGGGAAGCCGGAAGCCTGGAAAAGAAGAAGGGCGAGGCCCGTACGCGAACCCGAGGCGCTGCCTCAGGCCGCGTGGCCGGAACCTCGCCCGCCTGGGGTGAGTGAAGGGACTTGAACCCTCGACATCCAGGACCACAACCTGGCGCTCTGCCAACTGAGCTACACCCACCACGGCCGCTCCCGGTGAAGCGGCACAGGAAAAGTGTAGCGGTGTTCGGGAGTCTTTACGCCACTCCTTTAGCCCGTGACACGCTCGGCGAGTGCTCTGGCGGTCGCCGAGTCGGGTCCCGGCTGGCCGACGAACACCGCCGCGCGGTAGTAGCGCAGCTCCCTGATGCTCTCCGTGATGTCCGCCAGAGCACGGTGTCCGCCCTGCTTTTCGGGCGCGGCGAAGTAGACCCGGGGGTACCACCGGCGCACCAGTTCCTTGATGGAGGAGACGTCCACCATCCGGTAGTGCAAATACGCATCGACCCCGGGCATGTCGCGGGCGATGAACGTACGGTCGGTGCCGATCGAGTTGCCGCACAGCGGAGCCTTCTTCGGCTCGGGCACGTGGCGGCGGATGTAGTCGAGCACCAGCGACTCCGCCTCGGACAACGTCACGCCGCCCGCCAGCTCGGGCAGCAGGCCCGAGGCCGTGTGCATCTCGCGTACGACGTCCGACATCTGCTCCAGTGACTCCGGCGGCGGCTTGATGACCACGTCGACGCCCTCGTCCAGTTGGTTCAGCTCGCTGTCGGTGATGACGCACGCCACCTCGACGAGCGCGTCGCGGCTCAGGTCGAGCCCGGTCATCTCGCAGTCGATCCAGACCAGCAAGTCACTCATTCGTTCTCCTCGCCCAGCGGCTCGGAGCAATCCGCCCGCTTGTTACAAGCACCAGCCTAGTGCCACCGGTCATGCGGGCCTGAGCGAGTCGAGAACCTCGTCGACCACGTCGGTGCCGAGATTGTCGGGGACGGAGACGTAGATGAGGGCCGGGCTCTGGCCCGTACCCCGGTCCATCAGCACGATCGCGCCGTTCTCCTTCTTCCACTTGTAGCCGTTGTCCTCGGCGACCTTCGTGAAGTCGAGCTGGAACTTCAGCACCCACGCCTGCTTGTCGCCGATCTTCATGGCCTTGTCGGAGACGACCTTGCTCTCGTGGGCGGGCGAGTAGTACTGGGTCGTGAAGTGGACGAAGACGGCCTTGGCGGTGTCGCTCATGCCGGAGACGCCGCTGTAGGGGTAGAGCTGGTTGAGCACGCCCGTGTAGACGTTGCCCACCCAGTCGGACCCGCCCTGGTAGTTCTCCTGTGAGGTCTTCTGTACCGCCGCGGAGAACTGCTGCTCCGTCGGGTTGCCGCTGTTGACGTGGTTCCACTGCGGCACCGTCCAGCCGTCGGGCACCTCGAACGAGACGCCGGCGCGCGCGTCGATGATGCGCCCGTCGGACGGCTGCGGGAACTCGGCCTGCCCTGGCGGCTCCTGCGTGGGCGGTTCCTGGGTCGGAGGCTCCTCGGTCGGCCGCGAGTCGGTCGTCGGCCTCGGTGTCGGCGCGGCGGTCTGTGTGGAGGGGTCGCGGTTGATGAGGAAGACGGCGGCGACCACGATCAGCGCGAGCACCACCACGGCGGCGAGCCCGCCGAAGATCCACGGCATCGGATTGCGCTGCTTGGGCGGCGGCCCGTAGCCGGGGCCCGGCAGCGGCGCGCCGCCCCACGGCGCGGTGCCCGGCGGCTGCTGCTGCCCCGGCGCGCCGTAGGCGGACTGCCCGTACGTGGGCTGGCCGAACCGCATCGTCGGATTGGCCGGCGTCACCGCCCACCCGGGGCCGGTCTGGGACTGTCCCTGCGTCGGAGGCTGCGCGGGCGACTGGGGGCCGGAGGGCTGCTGGGCCGGACCGGGCTCGTGGGCGTGCGTGGCGTCCGTCCATTGGGTGCCGTCCCACCAGCGAAGCTGCGGCTCTCCGTAGGGGTCCGGGTACCAGCCCGCGGGGGTCTGCGTGGTCATGGTCGTCAGATTAGTGAGATCAGCACTTGTACGTGAAGCTGGCCTTGTCGCTGCGAACCGGGCCGGGGCTGAGGATGCGCAGCGTGGCCGTGGCCTTGACGTTGCTCTTACCCTGCAGCGTCCACCGCAGCGGCAGCTCGTACGAGGTCCTGTCCGACTCGGTGCGCAGCGTGCCCGTGACGACCTCTTCGTCCAGGTTCTTGAGCCACTCGTACGTGATCTCGCCCGGCGCCCCGTTGGTGACGACCGTGCCCGTGATGAGCACGGAGCTGTCGCAGCCCTGCGTCTTCTTCGGCGCCGTCACGTCCACGGACGTGACGGCCAGGTCGGGTACGTTGCCCAGCCGGAGCCAGGCCAGCACCGCCCCCGACATGATGATCGCGAAGACCGCGCCGGCCGCCATCGTGCGCCACCGCCTGGCCCGCGCGGCCCGCCCCCGGCGCTGGGTGCGCACGGTGGACGCCTCGTCGCGGCCCGACCGCCAGATGCGCTCCACCGGCGTCTCAGGCCGCTGCGCCCGCGTGCCCACACCAGAGCCCGCACCGGAACCCGCGCCAGAGCCCGCAGCGGAACCCGTACCGGAGGCCAGGCCGGAACCCATACCGGGACCGGCGCCGGCACCGGCAGCCACAGCCTGGCCGCCGCTCCCCGGAGCCTGCGCGGCCCCGATCCCGGGGCCGAAGTGGACGGGCGGCTGCGGAGACCGTCCCGGCACGTGCAGCAGCGTGACGATGTCGCCCTCGTCACGAGGCGCCGGTACGGGCGCGCCCGCCTGCGGCGACGCCTGCGCGAACGCCGACCGCCCGCGCGCCGCCCGCGCCAGCCCGTCCCTGCTGATCCGCCCGCCGGGCAGCGTGCGCCGCTCGTTGACCAGCAGGTCCCTGGCGGGTCCGATGCCCAGTGTGGTCGCGGTGGCAGCGGCCCGTTCGAACAGCTCGGCAGGTCCCGGCGCGCCGGGACCGAGGGAGGCCGCGAGTCCGCGGGCGAGCGACGCCCACCCGGCCGCGTCCCGCTCGGGCGGGGAGATCCGGGCGCGGATCGCGTCGGACAGCCCGCGCTCCGACAACAGCGACACGCCCTCGGCGGTGATCACCACCGTGCCGGGGTGCACGGAGCCGTGCGTGACCCCGGCCGCGTGCAGCGCCTGCAGTGTCTGCGCGGTCTCGATCAGCAGGGACGCGGCCCCGTTCGGGTCGATGGGCCCGGCGGCGAGCAGGTCGGCCAGCGTGGGGCTGACCGCCTGCGCGGTGAGCAGCCACACCTGTTCGCCCGCGGCCACCACGTCGGCCACGGGGATGAGCCCGTTCACCCCGGCCATCACGAGCCGCTGGTCGGTCATGACGGCCTGCACCACGCGGTCGCGCACCCCGGGCAGGCCGATGATCTTCGGGTCGAACAGCAGCGCCCCCGCCCTGCGGCCGTCGGGTGAGATGGCGTCGATCCAGTTGCCGAGCTCGGTCACCCACGTGTGCTCGGTGAATCGGAACCCGGCGATACCGTTCCCAGGGTTGTTCATCGCCGTTCGTGCCCCCCGGTGCCGTTCCACGCATCCGTCCCGCCCTGCGGCCCTTCACCGCAAGTGTGACGGTTGACGCGCGCGCCGTCACGGGGGAAGCCCGATCTGCGTCAGCGCGGGGTGCCGCTCCTGGCCGGCGTCTCGGCGGGAGGCGGCGATTCAGGGGACGTCCCGCCGGTTGGCGGCGATTCGGGGGATGTCCCGCCGGTCGGCGGCGACTCGGGAGACGTCCCGCCGGTCGGCGTCGGCCGCTCGGTGGGCGGGTCAGGCTCGCGCGGCGGGGTGAACGTCGGCGCGGGCTGGGTCGGCCGCGTGGGCGTCGGGTCGGGCTTGTCGGCCCTGGGCGGGTCGACGTCGCCGGTGATCTCCGGATCCGGCTCCTCGTCCTGCGTGCGGGTCGCGGTGGGGCTGTGGACCGGCGTCCTGGTCCTGATCGGCCGCCGCTGCCGCGT
Source organism: Nonomuraea fastidiosa (assembly GCF_042751225.1). Lineage (NCBI taxonomy): Bacteria > Bacillati > Actinomycetota > Actinomycetes > Streptosporangiales > Streptosporangiaceae > Nonomuraea > Nonomuraea fastidiosa. The sequence goes on along the minus strand of NZ_CP170570.1, from coordinate 1,422,873 downwards.
CCTTGTCGGGGTCGCCGTCGGCGTCCTGGCCGGCCGTACGGTGGGCCGCACCGGCCGCCTCGTCACCGCCGGGGTGGGCGTCGGCGTCGGCGTCTCCGAGACCGTGGGGGACTCCTCCTCGACCGGCTCGTCCGTCTCCTCCGGCAGGTCCGTCTCCTCCGGTACGGACTCCACCGGGTCGGGCGTGCCGGGCTCCGCCGAGGTCGGCGTGACCTCGGTGGTCTGGGCCTGGAGCACGGCCTCGGGCTGGCTGCTGATCATGAACACCACGGCGCTCACCAGCACGGCCACCAGCGCGGCACCCGCGATCGCGAACTTGACGGGCAGCTTGCCGAGCAGGCGCTTCTGCGGCTTCTGCTGCTGGGGCCGCTGCTCGGGGTAGTGCGTCTGCGCGAACGAGACGGTCGACTCGACGTCCGGATCCTCCTGGGGCGCGGCGGCGTAGACCGGCGCATGGGCGTCGGCCAGCGCGGCCAGGCGGTGCCGCCCGCGCTCCTCCCAGTCGGGCCCGTACGAGACCGCCGCGATCTCCTCCAGCGCCGCGAGGTACGCCTGCGCCGACGGCGGCCGGTCGGCCGCGTGCTTGGCCAGGCCGCGCTCGACGAGGCCGCGCAGCGGCTGGGGCACCTGCTCGAGCGGCGGTGCAGTGCTCTGGTGCTGGCGGACCAGGGGGGCGATGTCCTGGGCCATGAAGGGCCGGTGCCCGGTCAGGCACTCGTAGAAGGCGACGGTCGCGGCGTACATGTCGGTCGCGGGCCCGGCCGGCGCGCCCGACCACAGCTCGGGCGCCATGTACGGCGGTGTCCCCGCGGCGTTCGCCTCCTCGCCGACCCTGACCGCGATGCCGAAGTCGACGAGCTTGCTGGTGCCGTCGCGCAGCACCATGACGTTCTCGGGCTTGAAGTCGCGGTGCACGACGCCGATCGAGTGCGCCGCCGCCAGGCCGCGCAGCGAGCTCTTGAGCACGGCCAGCGCCGCCTCGGGCCCGGTCGGGCCCTCGGCCCTGATCAGCTCGCGCAGCGAGACGCCGTCGATCAGCTCCATGACGATCGCCGCGCCCTGGCCGGTCTCGACGTAGTCGTACAGCCTGGCGTGGTACGCGCTCTGCACCGTCGCGAGCAGCCGCGCCTCATGCCGGAACCTGGCGACGAACGAGACATCCGACCTCAGCTCGTCGCTGAGGTACTTGATCGCCACGTCGACGCCGTCGTAATCGCGCCTGGCGAGGACCACCCGGCCGCCGGCGCCCGAGCCGAGCTCGCGCACCTCGGTGTATCCAGGGACCCCCCAAGGCCCATCGCCGTACATTCGCGGTCTCCTCTGGAGTCTCTGGGCCCCCACCTGCATCAACAGGTCCGTAGCTTAACCAGATGCGAGCACTGTTCCGCTACCGAAATCACGACATGTGACGAAAATTCATAGGGATTGTGCTGCGGTTATCGCCGTGCGTGCCGTCGCGCACGCAGCGGGCGACGGCGCCGCGCGCCGCCGCCCATAGGCCCGTTCACCTGGGACGAGGCGCCTCGGAAGCGGTCTGCTCCGCGGGGGTCTTCGCCACCGGAGGCGGCTCCTCGGACGGGGTCTTCACGATCGGAGGATTTTTCGCCGGCGTGCCGGGGGAGGGGGAGCCCTGAGGATCGGGCTCGTCGTCCCGCGGGCAGGCCGGGGTGGTGCCCGTACGGGTGTCGGCGCCGCCCGCCGCGGCCGGGTCGGTGAGAGCGGTGATCGACCACCTGGTGCCGCAGGGCATCCTGGCCGGGAAGCGGAAGGCCCGGCTGTAGGAGGTGCCGCCCGATAGGGTGACCGTCCGCGAGTCGCGGCTTGCCCCGGCGGCGAACCTGACCGTCAGCCGCACCGGCTGCGTGCTCGCCGTGGTCACGCGGACCTGCGCCTGCACGCCGCCGTACACGCCCGCCTCCACGATGGCGACCCGCCGCACCTGCGCGGGGCAGGGCACCGAGGCGCGTGCGGTGGCCGTCCTGCCGCCCGCGGTCACCTGCACCGACAGCGTGGAGCCGCACGGGCGCGAGCGCAGCGCGAGGGTGAAGGCCCGGCTGTAGGAGGTACGCCCGGACAACTGGGCGGTACGCGTGCCGGCCGGCTCGCCGTCCACCGCGAACCCGGCCCGCACCGGGATCGCCCCCCTGCCGCTCGCCGTGACCTTGATCCGGGCCGTGGCGGTGCGGGCGGGCGCGGCGGGCAGGCCGAGCGAGACGTTCAGCGCGGTCACCCGGGCCGGGCAGGGCGGCACGGAAACCCTGGCCGTCCTCGGGCCGCCGAAGGCGGCGGGCGAGGTGGTGACGGCCAGCGAGACGGTCGTGCCGCACGGCTGCTCGCCCATCCGCCAGGCCAGCGTGCGGGCGTAGAACCTGGCGCCGCTGAGGCGCACGCGCTCGGTCCGGCCGTCCGCGCCCGAGGCCGACCAGACGGCGGTGGCGGTGACGGGGCCCGTGCCGCTCGTCCGGAGGGTGAGCGTGCTGCGGGCCACCCCGTCGGAGCCCACCGTGATGCGGCCGAGCGTCAGGCCGAGCACGGAGGTGGCGGGCGGCGCGGGATCACCGGTGGCCGTGGGCCGGTCGGTGGGAGCGTCCGGTGTCCTGTCGCCGCCGGGTGCCGGGGTGGTGGTGCGCGGCTCGGCGGGGCGCAAGGTGGCCGGGCCTGGGCCGGTGGCGCTCTCCTCGGGGCGCGGCCGCTGCGACGGGCGCGTGCCCGGCGGGGTCTGCGGCTCGGCCTGCGGCGTGCCCTCCGGCTCCCCGCCGGACGGCTCGGGGCGTGCGGGCTCCGGCACGGCGGATACGGTGGCGGACTCGGGCACGGTGGATGGGGTGCCGGACTCGGGCACGGTGGATGGGGTGCCGGACTCGGGCACGGTGGATGGGGTGCCGGACTCGGGCTCGGGCGCGGTGGAGCGCGTGCCGGGCTCGGGCACGGTGATGTCGGAGCCGGACGGCTCGGGCTCGTCGGGCTCGGGGCTCGACGCGGCCTCAGGCGTCTCCCCGGCCCCGGAGGGTACGGCGGGCGGCGCCGCGATCTCGCTCGGCGGTGCGGCCACCGCCGCCGCCTCCTCGACCGGCGTCGGCCGGTTGATCAGCACGACCACCGCCACGGCCGCCGCGGCGGCGACCGCCCCGCCCATCGCCAGCTTGCGCGCGTTCGCCCGCATGCCGCGGAAGACGGTCCTGGCCAGCGACGTGGTCACCTCGGCGCCGGGCGTCTGCGGCTTGGGCAGCAGCAGCGCGAGCAGGGCGACGAGCGCGGCCAGCCGCCGCCTGCCGCGTTCCTCCCAGTCCTCCCCGTACGCCGCCCGCGCCGTGGCCTCGAGCTCGGCCACGAACTCCAGCGCGCTCGCCGGCCGCAGCGCCGGGTCCTTGGCCAGGCCGGCTCTGATCAGCCCGCGCACCGGCTCGGGGGCGTCCTGGACCGGCACGGGGGCGTGGAGGTGCTGGTAGCCCAGGACGACCGGCTCGGTCGAGCGGTAGGGCCGGTGCCCGGTCAGGCATTCGAAGAAGACGGCGGTGGCGGCGTACACGTCGGTGGCGGGCGAGGAGGGCCGCCCCTCCCACAGCTCCGGCGCCATGTACGGCGGCGTCCCCTCAGGACGGGAGGCGCTGCCCTGCCGGACCGCGATGCCGAAGTCGACGAGCTTGCTGAGCCCGTCGTCGCGGACGATCACGTTCTCCGGCTTGTAGTCGCGGTGCACGAGCCCCATCGCGTGCGCCCTGGCCAGCCCGAGCAGCGAGCCCTTCAGCACGACGAGCGCGGCCTCAGGCCCGGTGGTGCCGTTCTCGCGCAGCAGGGCGCGCAGGGAGACGCCGTTGACCAGCTCCATCACGATGGCGGCGCCGCGGGCGTCCTGGATGTACTCCAGCATCGTGGCGATGTGCGGGTCGCGCAGCGTGGTGAGCAGCCGCGCCTCCGACTGGAACCTGGCCAGCGCGGCCGGTTCGCGCAGCAGCTTGCCGGACAGGTATTTGATCGCGACCTCGACCCCGGTGGCGTCGTGCACCGCCAGCGCGACGCGCCCGCTCGCACCCGCCCCGAGCTGCCTGATCTCCGTGTAACCCGGAGCGCTCCACTCCATATGCCTCTCCCATCAGGAGCCGGCCCACCTGATGAGACGCGTGATCAAGGAGTCGGGTTTTCCAGGTGGTTCCGGAATTTATGGAACTACTCCCGGTGGAGGATGTGAACAGGCGTGGCGATACCTTCTGGGAGCAGCGGATCCGGCTCGGGCTCGCCCCACGACGTGACCAGCGGCAGCACCCCGGCCCAGACCGGCAGCTCGTAGTCCTCCTCCTCGTCCTTCGGCCCGCCGCTGCGCATCTTCACCGACGCCTCCTCCAGCGACAGCGCCAGCACGGCCGTGGCGGCCAGCTCCTTGCGCGAGGGGCGGCGGGCGTAGTCCCACTGGCCGGGGGCCAGCCGCTCCGACAGCACGCGCAGGCCCTCCATGCGCTCGTCGTGATCCGCCACCAGCCGCGCCCGCCCGTAGATGATCGCCGAGCGGTAGTTGACGGAGTGGTTGAAGATCGAGCGCGCCAGCACGATGCCGTCGAGGTGGGTGACGGTGACGCACACCTCGTTGCCGTCGGCCGCGCGCAGCGAGGTCGCCCCGGTGGAGCCGTGCAGGTAGAGGGTCTCACCGGCGCGCCCGTAGCCGGTGGGGATCACCATCGGATGTCCGTTCACGATCACGCCGAGATGGCAGATCATGCCGGTGTCGAGTACCTCGTACAGGTCGTTCCTGTCGGTGCTGCCGCGCTCCTTCGAGCGTCCGAGCGTGGTACGCGCTGTGGTGGAGAGCATGATTCGACCGTAACGACGAAGTGGACCTACGCTGTAGGGCCACTATCGACCCCTTCGCAGAGACCACTTTCATGCGCACGCCCGTTGACCTGCCACTCTCCCTCTCCCGCGAGTCGGCCGAGCCGCTCACCGCCCAGCTCGCCGGGCGGCTGCGCCGCGCCATGCTCGACGGCGCGCTGGCCCCGGGGGAGCGGCTGCCGTCCACCCGGGCGCTGGCCGCGCAGCTCGGGGTGAGCAGGACGGTGGTGACGGAGGCGTACCAGCAGCTCTACGCCGAAGGCTGGCTGGAGGGCAGGCACGGCTCCGGCACCTTCGTGGCCGACCTCACCCCCGGCGGCGCGAGCGCGCGGCAGGAACCGAAGCGGGAGCGCCCCCGCGCGCCCGCTCCGCCGCAGCCGCCACCCGGCGCGATCGACCTCAGGGCGGGCGAGCCCTGGGTGCGCGACTACGACCACGCGGCATGGAAGCGCGCCTGGCGCAGGGCCGCCGACCTGCCGCCCGGCGCGTCGCCGGACCCGTACGGCCTGCCGCGCCTGCGCGAGCTGCTCGCCGAGCACCTCAGGCGGGCCAGGGGCGTGGTCGCCGGTCCGGAGAACGTCCTGGTCACCAGGGGCACCGGCAACGGGCTCGACCTGGTCGCCCGCGCCCTGCTCGGCCCCGGCACGAAGGCGGGAGTCGAGGACCCCGGCTACCCGACCGCGCGGACGATCTTCGCCTCCCGGGGCGCGGCGGTGGTCCCGTGCCGGGTGGACGAGGACGGCGTGATCGTCGACGGCCTGCCCGGCGACCTGCGCCTGCTCTACACCACACCGGCGCACCAGTACCCGCTCGGCGGCCGGCTGCCGATCCCGCGCAGGGAACGGCTGCTCGCCTGGGCACGGAGCACGGGCGCGACGATCGTGGAGGACGACTACGACGCCGAGTTCCGCTACGACGTGGCCCCGCTGCCCGCGCTCTACGGCCTCGACCCGGCCCGCGTGGTGCTGCTCGGCACGCTGTCGAAGACGCTCGCGCCCGACGTCGGCGTCGGCTGGCTGGTCGGCACGCCGGAGCTGCTCGCCGAGGTCGCCGCACTGCGCGAGGCGGTGGCCGACCGCACCAGCGGCCCCGTGCAGCAGGCCGTGGCGACCCTGATCGAGCGCGGTGACCTCGACCGCCACCTGCGCAGGATGCGCCTGGAGTACGCGCGCCGCCGCGCCGCCGTGGTCGAGCTGCTCGGCCCGGTCAGCCGCCTGCGCGGCGACACGGCCGGCCTGCACGTGGTCGCCGAGCTGCCGTCCGGCCTGGTGCCCGAGGTGATCGAGCGGGCGGCGCGGCGCGGGGTGCTGCTCGACTCCACCGCCCGGCACCACCACGGCGAGCCGCGCGTGCACGGCCTGGTCATCGGGTACGGCTCGGCGTCGCTGTCCGACGTGCGGCGCGGCTGCCGCATCCTGGCCGGCCTGATCCGCGAGGGTCTCGGCGGCTGAGCGGGTCAGTCGTACGGGCCGCGCGCGGCCGGCCTGATCTGCCAGCGTCCGGGTGGCTGAGCGGGTCAGTCGTGCGGGCCGCGCGCGGGCGGCCGCAACCGGCGCAGGACGGGCAGGGAGCGGTGCGCGTACAGCGGGTCCACGGGCAGTACGTGGCGGGCCCACCAGCGCGCCGGGCCCGGGTCGGGCGAGGGATCGACGAAGCCGGGGGCGTAGTCGTCGTACGGCGGGTCGTACAGGTAGCCGGTCGGCACGCCGTGCCGCTCCAGCTCGGCGATCGCCGCGTCACGATCCTCCACCAGCAGCGGCACCCGGAACAGCGGCCTGGACAGGTCGTCGAGCACGGCGGGCGCGACCGTGGGCAGCTCGGCCAGGCGTGCGACGCCCGCCACCCGGCGCGCACGCTCACGGCGTACCTTCTCCAGCCGCCTGGCCTGGTACCAGCGCACCACGGGGCCGCGGCGCATCCGGTAGGCGTGCTGGTCGGCGCGGACCCACGGGTCGAAGGGCGGCAGCAGCGGCACCTGCTCGAGCGCCTGTTTCAGCTCGGCGGCGGCCAGCGGGATGCGGTATCCCTCGCGTGGCTCCTCCATGCCGAGGCGGCGGGCGAGCATGAGCGCGGGGCGTACGAGATCGAGCCTGAGCGCCGCCTGGCGGGCCATGGAGGTGGCCACGCTCATCAGGTCGGCGCGCAGGGAGCCGCGGGTGAGCAGCGCGTCGCGGGCGTGGGTGAGCGCCTTGAGATCGGACTCGTGCTCGACGGCCAGCACGCCGCCCGAGCCCGCGCCCGGGTGCTTCGACAGGCTGAAGACCGCGGCCTGCCCGAACGTGCCGACCGGGCGGCCCCCGACGTCGGTCTCCATGGCGTGGGCGACGTCCTCGATGAGGATCTTCCCGGCGAGGGCGGGCGCGTCGTCGGGCAGGCCGTACAGGTTGGTCGTCAGTACGGCGTCCACCGAGGCGAGGTCGGCCCGCGAGGCGTCGATGTTGCCGTCACGGGGCGACAGCGGCGCGATCACCGGGCGCAGGCCGGCCGCGAGCACGAGGAACAGGATCTCGTCCGCCGAGATGGGTGACATCAGCAGCCGCTGGCCGGGCGCGCACCAATGGCGGAGTGCGAGATAAAGCCCCAGCCGGTTGGACGGAAGCGACAGACAGTAACGGTCTGTACGCTCTGCGATGCGTTTCACCCTTGTAGGACAGTACGCAGTCTCCCGTACGTTTTCAACGCTTTGTCGGCGGTTTTGAGCAGTATCGGGTTGGCCAGCACGGTCGCCCGGGTCTTGCGCACCGGCACCCGCATCAGCCAGTGGACGCCCGCCGCCACACCGGCCTTGGCCACCCGGCCCTCGGCGACCTCCAGCTCGCCGTTCTTGAGCTTGTCCTTGTACTCCTTCTGGCCCCTGCCCATGTCGATGATCTGGATGCCGTCGGCGGCGGCCCGCTCGGCCATCGCCAGGTGGTGGATGAGGCCGGGCGAGAACTTCGCGAACGCCGGGTCGTAGGCGGGGAACCAGCCGGCCAGCGTCGTACGCGTGCGCACCCCGAAATGCCCGGCCATCGGCCGGTCGTCGACGTAGACCATGTCGAGCACCCCGGCGAAGCTCTCGGTCTGCGTGGCCAGCAGCCGCTCGACCAGCTCCACGATCCACTTGTGCGCGAACCTGTCGGTGCGCCCGGTGCGGCGGTACTGGTCGGTCTTCCAGCCGAGCAGCGTGCGCAGCGGCGCCAGGTCGGTGGTGGCGTACTCATGGCGCAGCGGCCCCACCTCGCGCTGCAGCTTGCGCGACTTGGCCAAAGTCGACTTGTACGTCTTGCCGGAGTTCTTGCGCAGCGTCTCCGTGTACGGCTCCCAGCCGTCGCGCAGATCGATGATCGGCGAGGGATGCCGCTCGGCCCGCGCGTTGACCAGCGGCTGGCTGGAGACCAGGTGGTCGAACTCGTAGACGGAAAGGCCGCACTCCCTGATCAGGCGCAGCGGGTCGATCTCGACGTCCTTGGCGTACACGAGGCCCTGGGCGTCGGTCAGGCCCGCCGCCACCGGTTTGCCGATGCCGAGCGGATGTCGTTCGAACGGGAAGAACCCCACGATCTCCTGGCCGTCGTAGATGACGGCGACACGGACCACATCCCGAAGCTCACCCACAGTGAGCGTGAATTCGGGGGAGAGGAACGGGTTGTCGAAGGCGGCGTCCGCTTCCTGCAGAGCACGCCATCGGCTCACTTCCGGCTGACCCAGTTCACGAGGCAGAGCAAGGGTGACGCGCATGGGCTCCTACTGTCGGACATGCACTCGCTATCCAGCTTGTGGCCAGGGGTGTATACCCAGAGTAAAGGATCTCGCCACCCCGACATCGCCGCAGGTCCGGAACGTTACAAGATTCCCAGCTAGCGCTCAGGACCGAATGACGTTCTAATGTGGGGTCATGACCGAATCTGGGAGCGTGCCCGGCATCGACCACCCCCGTCTGGTCGCCTGGATGGGCCGACACGTGCCCGACGCCGGTGAGCCCGGCGCCGTCTCGCTGATCTCGGGTGGGAAGTCCAACCTCACCTACCTGGTCGAGGCCGAGGGCCGCCGGCTGGTGCTGCGCAGGCCACCGCTCGGTCACGTGCTTCCGACCGCTCACGACATGCGCCGCGAGTGGCGGGTCATCTCGGCGCTCGCGCCGACGCCCGTCCCGGTGCCGGAGCCGGTCGCGTTCTGCGCCGACGAGGACGTCATCGGCGCGCCGTTCTACCTCATGGGGTACGTCGAGGGCGCCGCCGTACGCACCCGCGAGGAGCTCGGCGACCCGTCGCCCGAGCGCGCGCGGCGCCTGTCGGAGCGGCTGGCCGAGGTGCTCGCCGCCATCCACGCCGTGGACTACCGCGAGGTGGGGCTCGGCGACTTCGGCCGGCCGGAGGGCTACCTCGCCAGGCAGCTCGACCGCTGGTGCCAGCAGTGGGAGCGCTCGAAGACCGCCGACCTGCCCGACTACTACCGCCTGGTCGAGCGGCTGCGCGAACGGCTGCCCGCCGAGGCGCCCGGCACGCTCGTGCACGGCGACTACCGGCTGGACAACACCCTGCTGCGGCTCGACGACCTGCGGATCGCGGCGGTGGTCGACTGGGAGATGTCCACGCTCGGCGACCCGCTGGCCGACCTGGGGCTCACGCTGACGTACTGGTACGACAGGGACGACGAGGAGCGGGCGCGCATCCCGGTGGCCGGAGACGTGACGGCCGCGCCGGGTTTCCTGAGCGCGGCCGAGTTCGCCGCGCACTACGCCAAGGTGTCCGGACGCGAGATCTCCGACCTCGGCTTCTACGTGGCGTTCGGCAACTTCAAGCTCGCCGTGATCGTGGAGGGTATCCACGCCCGCTTCCGCCAGGGTAAGACCGTGGGTGAGGGATTCGACCGCATCGGTGCGGCCGTGCCCACGCTGATCGCCCGCGCGCACCGCATGCTCGACCAGCACTGACCGCCTCGAAGTCCGGCAAGGAGCGTCATGAGCACTGTTGCACTGATCACCGGAGCGGCGAGCGGCATCGGAGCCGCGGTCGCGCGGCGCCTGGCGTCGGGCGGCGTCCGATGCGTCCTCGTCGACGTCGACGCCCAGGGCGTGGAGCGCGTGGCCAAGGAGGTGGACGGCGCCTGGCTGGCCGCCGACGTCAGCCGGGAGGAGGCGTCGCGTGAGGCCGTCGCGCTGGCCGAGCGCCGCTTCGGCCGGCTCGACCTCGTGCACCTCAACGCCGGCATCACCGGCCGGGTGGACTTCGCGGACTTCGACGCCGCGCGCTACCGCAAGGTGGTCGGGGTCAACGTGGACGGCGTGGCGTTCGGCGTGGCGGCCAGCGTGCCGCTGCTGCGCCGCTCCGGCGGCGGCGCCATCGTGGCCACCGCGTCGCTCGCCGGGCTCGTCGGCTACTCCGCCGACCCCGTCTACACGATGACCAAGCACGCCGTGGTGGGCCTGGTGCGGGCGCTGGCCGAGCCGCTCGCGGCACAGAACATCCGCATCGCCGCCGTCTGCCCCGGCTTCACCGACACGCCGCTCGTGGCCGAGGCGCGCAAGGTGTTCGCCGACGCCGGCTTCCCGCTGCTCACCGCCGACGACGTGGCCGCCGCCGTCGAGAGCGCCTTCTACACCGACACCCCGGGCACGCTCCTCGTCGTGCAGCCGGGCCGGCAGCCCGTGCCGTACCGGTACGCGGGCGTGCCGGGCCCCGCGAGCGGCCAGCGGCCGCCGAATGTCGGGTGATGACCTGATCCGCACGGGTCGGCGCACTACTTTGAGAGGGCCGGGTATCGCTACCCGGCCCTCGTCGGTCTTCAGACCTTGTAGGTTCAGGATTCTCCCGCTTTACAACCTTGCGAGGATGAGGAGCGTTCAGTGATTCCGACCGACGGCCGGCACGCGCGCAGACGATCGCCGTGGCCGCTCGCGCTCGGGGCGGGCGTGCTCGCGGTGGTGCTGGTGGCAGGCATCATGATCTACGCCTCCATCCGCACCAAGGCCCGCGGCGAGTTCAGTGGCGGCGAGGTCGCCACCGCCATGCCCACCCAGCCGGCTCCCACGCTCGAGCCGCCGCCCGCGCTCGACAACTGGCCGCGCTGGGGCGTCACCCACACCCAGTTCAGCGCGGACAACGAGCCCGAACACGTCGCCGACCAGGCCAGGGGCATGCTCGGCCGGGTGCCGATGCTGCAGAACCAGCACATCATGGGCTGGGGCGTGGGCAACCCCGAGCCCAGCCCCGGGCAGTTCAACTTCCGCGACCTCGACCGGCGGCTGACCTTCATGGCGTCCTCGCGAGCGATCCCGGTCATCACGCTCTGCTGCGCCCCCGACTGGATGAAGGGCGGGCAGGCCGGGCGTACCGACTGGAGCAAGAACCACACGGTCGCACCCGAGAAGGAGCACTTCGACGACTTCGCCAAGCTGGCCGCGCGGGTGGCCGAGCAGTACCCGACGGTCAAGCACTACATGGTGTGGAACGAGTTCAAGGGCTTCTGGAACGCCGACACCAACCGGTGGGACGCCGAGGGCTACACCGAGATGTACAACAAGGTCTACGACGCCCTGAAGCGGGTGGATCCGGAGATCAAGGTCGGCGGCCCCTACATGTCGATCGGGACCACCGCGGCGGGCGGCGCGTCGGAGCTGAGCGGGCCCTGGGGCACCGTCGACCAGCGGGCGCTGGACGCCATCGAATACTGGATCGAGCACAAGAAGGGCGCCGACTTCATCGTGGTGGACGGCGCCACCATGACCACCGACCAGGGCAACGTGCCCGACGACTTCGGCGCGCTCGGCAAGTTCAGCGCGATCACCAACTGGCTGCGGCAGAAGAGCGGCGACATGCCCGTGTGGTGGGCCGAGTGGTACGTCGAGCCGGAGAACTCCGGCTGGAGCGAGGAGAAGCGCACGGCCGTGCAGGCGGCCGCCCTGATGGAGTTCGTCAAGAGCGGCGTCACCACCGCCCTCTACTGGAACCCGCAGCAGGACGGCGAAGGCGAGTGCCCCGGCTGTCTGTGGCGGCCCAAGGTCGGCGGCGAGATGCCGATGGCGGGGCTGCTGAGCGGCTTCACCCGATGGTTCCCCGCCGGGGTGCGCGTCGAGGAGGTCGGCAGCTCCGACCCGAGGATCAGGGCGATCGGGCAGGAGCAGCAGCTCGTCATGGTCAACACCAGCGACCAGGACGTCACGGCCACCGTGGACGGGCGGCAGGTCACGCTCCGGCCGTACGAGATCAAGTGGTCGGGACGCGGCGGCGCCTGATCCTTCAGCCCCCGGCTCTCCCGGGTCTCTTGACACCGGCGAGTGCGCAGCACGCCACCAGTGCCGCCCCGAACACCGGCAGCCAGGCCAGCCGGGCCGCCACCCACGCCGCCGAGTCAGGGGCGGTGTGCAGGCCCGGCAGGATGCCGCCGGTCAGCAGGCCGAGGGCGGTCACGGCGATCATCGCGGTCTGGTGCCAGAGGAAGATCGTGATCGCGTGGACGTTCACCACGGCCACGGCGGCCCAGGCCAGAGGGCGGCGCAGGGCCCGGCGCAAGGGGCCGGCCAGCAGCCGCGCCGCCCCGCACTGCGCCAGGCCGAAAGTGACGGCGGCCAGCGTGGGAGGGTCGAGGTTCGAGACCGCCGCGCCCGGCACGCCCACCATCGAGGCCGGGTAACCGGCCCACAGCACCAGCACGGCCGTGGCGGCGGCGCCGCCCAGCAGCAGCGCCCACCCCGTACGCCGGCTCGGCAGGCCGCCCGCCCACGAGGCTCCGAGGCAGTACGGCACCAGCCACCCCGCGATCACGTTCACCCAGCCGAGCCAGCCGGGACCGCCGAGCCAGAAGCGCACCAGATCGACCAGCGCCACCACCGCCACCGGCCACGCGGGGCCGATCCTCGCCGCCACCGGGGTCAGCGCCGTCAGCGCCCCGAACACCAGCAGGAACCACAGCGGCGACCACACCAGCGCGGCCAGCGCGAGCACGGTGTCCACCGCCACCCCGCGCGCCAGCATGGTCACCGCGATCACCGACCACACCGCGGCCACGGCCATGACCGGCGCGAACAGCCGGGCCAGCCGCCTGCGCAGCCACGCCCGGAACCCCTGCTCGGCGCGGGCCCGCCCGCGTGCCGCGACCAGCCCGCCCACCAGGAAGAACACCGCCAGCGTCTGGAACAGCCAGGACGCCGGGGTGAACGCCGGGAGCTCGCGCAACGGGCTGGCCCCGCGCAGGGTGCCGCTGTCGGCGACCAGCGCCGTCACCAGCCAGTGACCGAGCACCACGCCGGCGATGGCCAGGGCGCGCAGCCCGTCGATGGCGCGGTCACGGCCTGCGGGGGTGGCCCGCTCGACCCGTTCGAGCAGCTCGCGCAGCGCCGAAGGTCCGCCCGCCGCCGGCCTGGCCCTCGCCGTCTGAACGCGGTCACGCATCGCCGGAGACGATCCGCGCGATGGTGTGCAGCGCCGGGGCGCCGGGCCGCAGATAGTCGCTGTGGCCGCCGTCCCCGGCCGGGAAGACGCGCGCGCCCGCCTCGGGGGCGACCGGGTCCAGGCCGAGGCCCAGCGTGACGAACGGCAGGCCGAACTGGGCGTGCGGCACCAGGGAGATCCAGTCGCCCGCGGTCCTCGCCGCCCACACCCGGGCCTGGGTGCGCAGCGGGGCGGCGGTGCCGGTGCCGGGGGCGCCGAACAGGACGATGTTCGCCACCTCCGGCAGCACGGGCGCGGCCCGGCCGCAGACGACGGCGCCGTACGAGTGGCACAGCAGCGTCACCCTGGCCTGCCCCAGCTCGTCCACGAAGGCCCGCAGTGCCGGGACCGCCGCGTCGGCCCGGTCAGGGGTCAGCAGCGCGGCGTCGTACGTGGTGGGCGTCCGGTAGCCGAGCCAGGCCACCACCGCCGCCCGCTCGCCAAGTTCCGCCTGTAAGGCCAGCGCGCCGGACAGCAGCTTGTCGTAGCGTTCGAGGCTCGTGTCCGAGCCGGGCACCAGCACCGCGACCCGCTCGGCCGTGGCGAGGTCGCCGAAGACCTCCGCCGACCGGCCGCCGTCGCGGCCGTCGAAGAACAGGAAGCGGCGCGCCGGGTCCGCCATCGCCCGCAGCGCCTCGGCGCGGCGCCGGTGGCCGTGCTCGGCCGCCATCCGCTCCGCCGCCACGATGCCCTGCCGTACGGCGGCGTAGCGGGCCTCTGACAGCCCCGGAGGCGGCTTGACGGGCGCGGGGGCCGGGATCTCCGTGCCCGACAGCGGAGCCGCCACGAGAGCCGCCGTGGAGGCCGCCACGATCAGGTTCAGCAGGCTGCGAGGTAAGGGGAGACGCATGCCTGCGACGCTACGGAGCGGCCTGCGTCATCGTCGTCACGCCGGGGAGGGGATCGGCCGCGTACCCCTGAAGTACTACGCCGATCACCCTCCCCGGTGACGCGCGTCAGTTGTTCGCCGCGATGTAGATGAACCGCTCGATGATCACGCCGAACGCGATCACGAACGACGGTATCGCCAGGAAGAGCAGCCGCTTGCGGGCGCGCGGCGCCCGGTTCGGGCCGTTCAGCCGGATGATCTCGTAGCTGAACAGCGCCACCCACGTCACGGCCAGCGCGGCGATGCCCACCGGCGTCCACGGGGAGGTCGGGTCGCCCCGGCCCTCGTACGGCAGCGGTTCGGGGATCTCCGTGCCGCGCACGAACTTCTTCCAGGTGTACAGCGCCGCGTCCTCGTTGGCGAACACCCGCTTGATGTCCGGCGACTTGTCCAGCGCGGCGCGGAACCGCTCGCCCCAGTCGTCCGGGAAGCCCTCGTTGAGCTGCAGGTAGCTGACCTGGGCGCGGCTCACCATCAAGTACGAGTTGCGCGGCTGGCTCTTCAGCTTCGCGACCGCCTTGTCGATCCGCGTCGGGTCCTTGAACACCAGCGCCTGCTCGGCGAAGCTCACCCGCTCGATGTCCCGCTCACCCCACGGCATCGACGGCGTGACCTCGGGGCCCTCCTTCGGCACCAGGTAGATCACGCGGGCGCTCGGCTTGTCGTGCTCGTAGACGTAGTGCAGGGCCGCCACCTCGCCGGTGGTGACCCGTTCGAACTTCTCGTTGCCGTACCTCGCCACCAGGAACGCCATCGCGAACATCACCGCGAAGCAGGCCGCGAGCACCAGCGAGATCTTCCTGGTGAGCTGCGGGTTGAAGCGCACGTTGCGCTTGCGCAGCGGCACCGTCTCGTCGCGCACGTCGGCGCTGTCGGCCGGCAGGTTCGGGAAGAACGCGTACGCGGCCAGCAGGCACGCGCCCGGCAGCGCGAACATGTAGATGCGCAGCCCGATCTCGCCGCCGTAGCTCTGCAGCGCCAGCGCCAGCACCGGTACGCACAGCAGGATCAGCGCCGAGCGGTCGAACACCCCGCGCCGCAGCCGGCGGAACAACCCCGCCGCCGCGCAGCCCAGGATGACCGCGAGGATGCCCAGCCGGGCCTGCAGCACGATCGCGTGCGCCGGGTCCGTGCCCTCGATCCTGTCGCCGGTGTTGCTGCGCAGGTTCTGCACGATGTTGCCCAGGCCGCCGAAGATCGTGTCGATCTGGCTGGCCCAGAAGCCCACCGTCATGTAGCTGATCCAGGCCAGCACCATCAGGCCGAGGAAGAACGGCAGCGCCCACGTCAGCGTCGTCCGCTTGAACAGCAGGAACGCCGTCAGCACGCCCAGCATCATGAACGGCGTGATCTGATGCGAGGCCACCGACGCCAGGAACAGCGCGATGAGCATCAGCAGCATCAGCAGCTTGTCGGCGCGGAACGTGCCGGTGTTGGCCAGCTCGCCCGGCGTCATCGCGTCCAGCTTGCCGATCCACTTGCGCAGGCCCTTCGGCGGGATCGGCTTCGTGCGCGGCTCCACCCGGCCGAACCAGCGCAGCAGGATCGCCACGAACGCCAGATACAGCGCGAACGTGAAGCCCTGCGGCGAGAAGTAGTCCTGGCCGATCCACTGCACCAGGATGAACAGCAGCGCCGCGAACCACCGGGCCCGCGTCGTCGCCACCACCTGGCGCAGGATGAGCACGAACGGCAGCAAGTAGAGCAGGTTCGACAGCAGCGGCGTCCACTGCAGGATCGGCGTCATGTCGCTGATGCCCGCCGCCTTCGTGACGAACGCGAACAACGCGAAGAAGCCCGGCCAGCCCATGCGGGCGTCGATGTTGATCGCCGTATCGCCGGTCCTGCCGATGAACTCCACGAAACCGGCATGGATGTAAGCCGTCGGGAAGCGCGGCTGCTCCGCCACCAGCGCGCCCGCCCCGTGCAGGGCGAACGTGATCGCGGCGATCTGGAACAGCAGCAGGAACTTGCGGTCCGTGCTCTGGGAGACCGTGACGAAGAACGACACGATCATGATCAGGATGGCGATGAACGCCGTCGCCGGCAGGGCCGAGATCAGGCCGAGGCCGTCGATGTCGGCCGGGTCCACACCGCGCATCGGGCCCGGGGGGACCTTGAGCGCCAGGATGTACATGACCAGGCCCTCAAGGACCAGCACCACGGGGAGCCACTTGGGCGCACTGGCGATCAGCGCACCGATCCTGGCCTTGAGCCCGCTCGGCTTTCGCTGCCCTTGCTGTGCGGGGGCGGCCTGCTGCTGGAAGGGCCGGCCCGGCTGACCCATGGGCGGGCTCATCGGCGGACTCTGCACCGCCACCCCACCCGGCGCCTGCCCGGGAGCGGTCATCGGCTGCACGAGCTCCGCCAGACTCCGCGCCCCACCGGCTCCGGCCGCACTCCCGGGGCCACCTCCGGCTCCGGTCGGCCCGGCTTGGGCGGGGCTCGCACCACCGGCGCTGGTGGCGTGGCCCGCGCCGCCCGAGGCAGCCGGACTCGCGGCGGCTGCGTCAGGGGCGGCGGTTCCCGGAGCGGTCGTGCTCGCGGTGGCTGCGCCGGGGGCGGCGGTTCCCGGAGCGGTCGTGCTCGCGGTGGCTGCGCCGGGGGCGGCGGTTCCCGGAGCGGTCGCGCTTGCGGCGGTCCCGCCGCCGGCCGGTGCCTGGCCGGTGGGTGCCTTCTGCGTCTTGGCGTCTGCCGTCTCGGGCGCGTCGGCGATCTTCGGCGCCGCGGCGATCTTCATGGGTTGCGTGCCCGCAACCTCCTCGTCCGCGCTGGAGGCACCGGAGGCGGCGGCCTTCCCGTCCTCGGCACCTGGCTCGGCATCGGAGGTGAGGGGAATCGGCAGGCGGATGGCCGTGGTCTCTTCCGCGTCGGCCGCGCCCTCGTCGCCGCTCTTCGGGGGTTCCCCGGCCGCCTTCGAGCCCTCCTCGGCAGAAGGCTCGAACGTCAGCTTCGGGATGACCCCGGTAGCGTCCGGATCGAAGGGCACGTCCGACTCCTCCTTGTCACCACGAACGTCCGGGGAGTCGTTGGTCCCCGTGGTCTTGCCATCGCCGTCCCGTTGCCTCACGTTGACCATCATGCGGCCCCGGACGACCCCTGGGTGACAGGCGACCGACCAGTTTCGTCCACTCTGAGGATTTTGCGAAGATTTCCGAAGATCACAACTGCGACGAGCAGCTCACTGAAGAGCAGACCATACCCGACCGCATTGACCCCGAAGTACGGGAAGAGCGCCATCGTGGAGACGAGCACCAGCACGGCGAGCCCGATCTGCACGGCCGCCAGCGCCCGCGCCTTGCTCTGCGCTCGCAAAGCGCTCAAATAGACCTCGATCAGCACCCTGGGCAGCACCGCCACCGCCATCAGCCGCAGCAGCAGCGTGCCCTCCTCGGCGAACTCCGACCCGAAGATGCGCAGGATCAGCGGCGCTCCGAGCACCGCCACCGCGATGATCGGAACCACGATCATGAACGCCCGCCGCAGCGCCCGGCGGCAGTTCTCGGCCAGCGCGGCCCGGTCGAAGGAGCCCTCGACGGTCAGCGACACCGCCATGTTCATGGCCAGCAATTCGATCATGCTGGCCAGGGTGTGCGCCATCGAGAAGCGGCCGAACGTGGCCTCGCCGACCTGAGTGGCGATCACCACCGGCACCAGGTAGACGATGGCCAGGATCGACAGCGTGCCGGGGAAGTCGCCGGCCAGGAAGCGGCCGACGTCACGCAGCCTGGGCGGCTCCCGCACCGGGTCGGACTCGCGCACGTGCCGGCGTACGACGACGCCGAAGATCAGCCACTGCACCGGGATGAGCGCGAGCGCGGTCGGGATGACCCACGAGACGAAGATGCCGCCGCTGGGCAGCGCCCCGGCCAGCGCCACCAGCAGGCCCATCTTGACCAGGCCGAAGATCAGGTTGTTCAGCGGCACGAACGGCGCGCGGCGCAGCCCGGTCAGCACGACGTCCTGGAGCGTGAAGACCGCCCACACCACCACGGACGCCAGGAAGAACAGGCCGGGCCCTAACCCGGCGAGCACGGAGTACGTCTTGCCCCACAGCGGCAGCGTCAGCAGGAAGCCGAGCGCGGCCACCCCGCCGGTGGCGGCGGCCAGGCCGTACCCGCGCAGGATCAGCTCGGCGGTGCGGCGGCCGGCGATCGGCAGGAAGCGCGCGAGCGCCCCCACGAAACCCAGCGCCGTCAGCGAGGCGAACAGCCGCATCGCCGTGATGACGGCCTGCCCGCGGCCGAACTCCTCCGGCGTGTAGTAATGGGCCGCGAGCAGCCAGTAGCCCATGCCGAGCACGCCCGTGATGACCGTGTTGGCCATCAGCGCGTAGCCCTGGCGGAACAGCGGGTTGCGCAGGTCGGTGACGACTCTCGCCCAGACCCTAGACATTTCCGCGCACCCGCTGCAGCCCGTACCGCGTCCTGCGGACGACCGCGTACCCCTTGGTGAGGATGCGTTCGCGCAGGTAGATGAGAGGTACGGCGGTGCCTTCGACGGCGCGCTTGAACATGTTGATGGTCGTGTGCTTGCCGACCGTCAACCGGGGGATGGCGAGCATGTCGTGACGATCTGCGGCGATCGTGTTGCTCACGGCGCAAGCGGCGAAGTATCCGGCTTTACGCACTTCACGGCGCACGCGGGCGCTGGAGTACCCGTACGGGTAGGCCATGGTGGCGACAGGGGTGCCGATCTTCTCCTCCAGCAGGCCCTTGTTCTTGCGCAGCTCCTGACGCAGGTCCTCCATGCGGAGCTGGTCGAGCTGCGGATGGCTGTGGCTGTGACCGCCGATCTCGATGCCGGTCTGCGCGGCCTCGCGGGCCTGGCCCCAGGACAGCATCCTGTCCAGGGGCCGGCCAGCGGCGTCCTTGCCGGCGTCGGCGACCCAGCCGCTGGTCAGGAAGACCGTGGCCGGGAAGTTGTAGCGTTCGAGCAGCGGCAGCGCGTGGCTGTGGAAGTCGGCGTACCCGTCGTCGAACGTCACCACGATCGGCTTGTCGGGCAACGAGCGGCCGTTGTTCTTGTTCAGCGCGGCCACCAGGTCGCCCAGGGTGAGCGGGGTGAAGCCGCTCTCCTTCAGGTACGCCAGCTGCTCTTCCAGGTCCGACGGCCGCACCGCGTGCGGTCTGGTGTCGGCGTTGGGCGTGTCGGTGACCGAGTGGTACATCAGGATCGGTACGCGGGTCATGACCGTGCCCCCTCCTGCGCCCCCTCCTGTGCCCCCTTCTGCGTCCCTTTCTGCGCCCCCTTCTGGGCCACCTTCAACCGTACGGAGCCGACGACGTAACCCCAGGTCGTCCAGGCCAGCCCGATGACGATGGCGGCGGCCCGGCCGAGCCCGCTCAGGTCGCCCCGCAGGGCGTCACCGACCCCGCGGAGCGCGCCGAGCGGCAGGGTCTTCATGGCGTGGGCCCGCTCGCTCGACAGCCCGTCCTGGGTGCCGACCTCGCGCGTCACCAGCGCCTTGGACAGCCCTTCCGCGTAACACCTGGACCTGAAGTACGAGAACCGCTCGCGCTGCTCGGACACCTTGTGCCCGATCACCGCGCGCGGCTCGTACAGCATGATCGAGCCCGGCTTGCGCTGCGAGAGCCTGATGCAGAACTCGGTCTCCTCGCAGCCAAGCGGGCGGGACTTGCGTCCCTGCACGCTGCGGCCGATGCCGCTGTGGAAGCCGCCCACCTCGGTGACCGCGTCGCGCAGGAAGGCGGCGTTGCCGCCCATGACGTTGCGGATCGGCGCCCTGACCGTGGGCATGCCGCGGTAGGTGCAGCCGACCGTCCAGTCGAACTCGTGCGGGAACCACGAGGGCCGCCGCCCCGACGCCCACAGGGGGTCGGTGCGGCCGCCCACGCCCACGACACCAGGTTCCTGGAAGCCCTCCTCCAAAGCCTCCAGCCACCCGGGGTCGGCTACGGCGTCATCGTCGAGGAACGCGACGATCTCTCCGTTGGCCGTGGCCACTCCGGTGTTCTTGCCGCCGGACAACCCCTTCTCGTGCGTGTTCTCGACCACGATCGCCTGCGGGTACTCGCGCTTGAGCTTGAGATGCAGGTCGGGGTTGTGATCGACCACCAGGATCAGCTCGTGTGCCGGGCGCGTCTGGTTCTCGACCGACTCGACTGCCTGCCTGATGTCCTCCCACCGCTCCTCGGTGTAGACGCAGATGACAACAGACGTGTTCACAGAGATCCTTTACGCGACGCCTCGGTCGGCGGTCGGGGTGGTGGCGGGCTCGGGTCGGGGCGGAGTGGGCTGGCGGCGCCACTCCTTCAGGATGGTCTTGAGCACGCGGAAGCCGTCCCGGATGACGTGCAGGTTGCTCTCGCCGTGAATGCGGTTGCGCTCGTGGCTCGGCACCTCCTGCACCTTCAGCCCCGCCTTGGCGGCACGCACGTTCATCAGGGTCTCCACCTCGAAGCCGTCGCAGTCGAGGTCGAGCACGTCCAGATGACGCGCCCAGAACGCGTTGTAGCCATAGCAGAGGTCGGTGTACTGGGTCCGGTACATGATGTTGACGATCCCCGTGAGGATCTTGTTGCCCAGACGCCGGTTCAGCGTCAGGTCGTCGCTGCCGCCGCCGGCGGCGTAACGCGAGCCCTTGACGAAGTCGGCGCCGGTCACCAGCGCCCCCACGAAGTTGATGATCTCGCGGCCGTCGGTCGAGCCGTCGGCGTCGATCATCACGATGATGTCGCTGGTGCAGGCGGCGAAGCCGGCGGCCAGGGCGTCGCCCTTGCCCTTCCCCTTCTGCGTCACTACCTTGACGTTCGGCCGCAGCCGCTTGGCCACGGCCACCGTGTCGTCGACGGAGTTGCCGTCCACGAGCACGATCTCGTCCACCCACTGCGGGATGGTGGCGAAGACGTGGGGGAGGTTCTCCGCCTCGTTCATCGCCGGTACGACCACGCTGACGGTCGGGGAGATGGCCAGGTGGGGCGTCACCGGCGTGAAGCTGGAAGGCGGCGGCATCGACCGCAGCGGTGCGGAATGGACCTTGCCGTTGTGCTTGGTTATCTCGGGACTCATAGCGAGGGATTCCTTCCGGGACCGGCACCGCCCACCGGCTTGTGAACCGTTCCCGGGTGCTGCGGCAACGGCGAAACCGGCGGACGGTGCTTTCGACGGTCCAGTGGAGTGAGGGTGTTGGTGCTGTGCCGGGTCTTGCTCGGGAGCGGTCTAACGTGCTCCCGTTGGTTCCTGACTTACCGCATTGGGTGACTCCTGATGTTGCATCGAGGTGCGCACCCGACCGAAGCCCTTGAGCACACGGTCGGCCGCTCTATAGAGAGACGGCCGATCCATGACAATTGTTCGGGCCTTGTTGAAAGGAGTTCGGCCCATCCAGTGCACCGCCGCCGTCGCCGACGGCCGCGAGACGCGGCCCTCGGAGACATAGAGGACACCGCTCTTGAGCCAGTCCTTGTACTCCTTGCCGCCCTTGCCCATGTCCACCATGTGCAGCCCCGCCTTCGCGGCGGCCTCGGCCATCCGCATATGGTGCACCATTCCGGGCGAGTAGCGGCCGAACTCGGTGTCGTAAGCGGGGAACCACCCTACGAGCGTGGTGGCCGTACGGAGGCCGAAATGCCCGGCCACCGGCACGTCACCCGCATAGAGCATGGTCAGCACGCCCGCGAAGTCCGCTGAGTTCTCGGCATGCATCATGTCCGTCAGCTCGACGATCCACGGCTGGGCGAACCTGTCCACCCGGCCGGTCCGCCGATACTGGTCGGACTTCCACGCCAGCAGGGTGCGCAGCACCTCGGGGTCGGCCGAAGCCCACTCCAGGCGCAGCTCGCCGTGCTCCCTGCCGAGCTTGCGTTCCTTGTACCTGACGGTCTTGAGGTTCTTGGGGGAATTGGCCTTGACCTGCTCGAGCCAGGCGTCGAAGCCCGAGGTGAAGTCCATCACGGGCGCGGGCCTGACGTCCGACTCGTACGGAGCGAACGTCGGCTGGCCGGCCACGAGGTGGTCGAAGTCGTAGACGCTGAGCTTGCAGGCACGAAGCAGAGCCTTGGCGTCGAGCTTCAGCCCGGGCTCGGAGATCAGGCCGTGGCACGTGGTGAGGAAGCCGCCGAGCGGCTTGCCGATGCCGAAGCTGTGCCGCTCGTACGGGAAGAACCCGACGATGCGCCCCCCGTCGGAGATGACCGCCACCCTCACGTAGTCGCGCAAACGGTCCATCGCCACGGCGAATTCGACCGACAGGAACGGGTTGTCCAGACTCGGATCGGCCTTCTGCAGCTCGCGCCATCGCGCCCGCTCGGACTCGCCGAGTTCTCTGGGCCGGACTACCTGGATGTTCACCTTGCCCTGGCCCCCTGTTCGGTCTGCATGCGGTTCCCCCGGTACAACACCCGAAGCACGTACATGAACCCGCCGAGCACAGCGACCGTCGCGACACCGGCCCGGGGCGACCACGCGTCGAAGAGCAGCATGGCCTCGGCGAGCAACACGTTGAGCACCAGGCTCGCGGCTGCTCCCACGGAGAGTGCGGCAAGGGGGTCACGATCGCGCAACAGTCCCACCACTGCCGCCCCTGGAACGACCAGAAGGAACAAGGAGATCAGGAACGGGCGCAGGGGTGTCTCGATATCGAACAGCGCGATGACCGCCCCTGCGATGCAGGCGAGCGCGACCAGCCAGGCCAGCGCTCTGCGGTGCTGCTTGAGCATCTCCTGTCTTTCTCCTGCCTTGCTGGTGAGAACGCCGATCGATCGCAATTCATGGGATCAACCGGCGCCTCAACACGTCAATGCCGACGCTTGGCGACGCGCGCCGGTTTACTGGCAGGCGCAAGAAATTCGTGTGACCTTCAACACACGGTCAAGTGATCGCCGGCCCCGAAGCGGTCCCCAAGCACACCAGAATGCCCTATGTGACCTAGGATCTTCGAGCCAGGGTCCGATATATACCTATTTGTCGTTCGGTTTGGGCGATCTACTGTCTGTTTGCATCGCTTTTACGCAGAGCCTCCGCATCCGTCGCTTCCAGCGCGGAGCCGGACGCGTCCGCCGGCGACGTGGCCACCCCGGACGTGGGCGCCGCTGACGGCTCGTCGTCCTCCGTCGGCAGGCCGGTCGGCGGCTCCGGGATCTCCTCACCCTGCCACGACACCGTGCAGGTGGCGGTGCCCGCGTTCGAGGTGAAGGCGATCCTGCCGGTGCCCGGCTCGAACGGATCCGCGGCCGTCACCCGGACCTTCACGGTGGTGCCCGCCCTGATCGAGCCGCTCTCCGGAGACACCTCCAGGCCCTGCGAGGCGGTCGCCACCCAGGAGACCGCCGCGTTGCGTGCGCGCAGCCCGATCTCGCCCGTGCCGGCGATCGACCGCGGGCAGGTTGCGATCAGCTTGGCGGCCGGCGCGGGCCTGCGACGGGTGGCGGTCGGCCGGGCGGCGGGGCGGCTCCTGGGCCGCGCCGCGGCCGGGCGCGAGGCCGGGGGAGGGGTGGCCGAGCGCGTACGGCCGGCCGACGGGGACGGGCTCGGCTCCTCTTCCGGCTCCGTCCCCCCGGTGTCCTCGGTGTCCTCGGTGTCTTGGGTGTCCTCGGTGAACTGCGGCTCCTCGGCGGGTTCCGCGGGCGGCGGCGTCGTGGCCGGCGCCGGGCGGGAGCGGAGCGTGCCCACCTCGGCGGCGTCCGAGCCGTTGATCACCACCACCGCGCCCGTCGCGGCCAGCAGGCAGGCGCCGGCCAGCATGAGCGGACCCAGGCGGCGCGACCTGTGGCGGCGCGGGCGCTCGTCGTGCGCCACGGGGAACCCGCTGCGGTCGAAGCTGTCGCCGCGGTCGGTGATCAGCTCGCGGGTCTCGTCCAGCTCGGGGCTGACACACGTGTCGATCACCCGGCGGCGCAGCGAGATCCCCGGGTACGCCACCGGCACCATGTCGAGCAGCCGCGCCGCCGAGACCTGCCGGTGCCGCCGCTCGGTGCACACCTCGCACCCGCCGATGTGCCCCGACAGCCGCCGCCGCAGCAGCGGGGTCAGCGGCCCCTCCCACGAGTCCACCATGGCCGACAGGTCGGGGCAGTGCGCCCGTCCCGTCCTGGCCAGCACCACGGCCGCGGCCGCGATCTCCAGATGGTCGCGGGCCCGGCTCAGCCTGGTCGCCGACTGCCGGCCGGTCAGCCCGAGCACCGCGCCGACCTCCGCCGGGGTCAGGCCGTGGCGCAGCGACAGCTCCAGCACCTCGCGCTCGCCCCTGCGCAGCTCGCCCAGCGTCTCGTGGACCAGGTCGGCCAGCTCGGGATCGTCGTGCTCGGCCGGGTCGGGCAGCGGGAGCCCGGCGGGCGGGGTGCCGGGGCGGTGCGCAAGGCGGGCGCGCACCTGGAACCTGGTCAGCGCGTACAGCCAGGCCCGCAGCTTGGCCGGCTCCTTCAGGCGCTCGGCGCAGCCGTGCGCGGTCACCAGCGCGTCGTGCACCGAGTCGGCGGCCAGGTCGCGATCGCCCGACAGCGCGTAGGCGTAGTCGTGCAGCCGCTCGCCGTAGAAGTCGTAGAGCCTGGCGGGAGCCTCGGTGTCCGCGCGCCGCAGTGCCTCGATCAGTTCCTGCTCGTCGGCGCGATCGACGGTCGGCCATCCAGGCACGGACATTCCCCTCCCCGCGGGTGGACCGGGCTTCGGAGCCCCACGCGCAAGGAGGACGCGGCCTGGTTCGTACGGGTTCGCCCCCCATACCGAATGGGCATGGAGGGCGGGTTTCCCATCAGTCGTCACAATTCGGGGTGCAGAGGCGGCGTTCCATGCCCCGCAGGAAGAAGTCGCGGACCTGGAGGATGTCCTCCGCGATGTACGCCTCGCCGCCCGTCGCCTTGGCCAGCGCCTCCATCTGCCGCTTGCCCTTCTTGGCGTCGGGGCCGAAGGCGATCAGCAGGATGCTGATCGGCCGCTTCGGGTTGTAGGTCTGCTTGAGGAACCGCAGCAGCTCGGCGTTCTCGACGCCGCCGTCCGGGTCGTCGTTGCCCGCGCCGTCGGTGAGGATGAGCAGGGTGTTGACCTTGTCCTGCTTGTAGGTCTTGGTGAGCTGCGTGTAGGCCGCCTTGACGGTGTCGTTCAGCCCGGTGTCGCCCGTCTCCTTGGCCTTGAGCTGGGCGAACGTCCTGACCAGCATCTCCTTGCGCAGCGTGCCGTTGACCGACTCGGTGAGCGGGCCGAGCGGGACGACCTCCTTCCAGTCCTTGCCCTTGCCGTCCATGTGCGTGGAGAACGTCCACAGGCCCATCTCGGAGCCCGGCGGGAACAGCGCGAGACCCTCGGTGGCGATCTTGTTGATGGCCTGCATGCGGGTCATGCCGGTGCCGGGCACGGGCAGCGCCATCGTGCCGGAGACGTCGAGCAGCGTGAGCAGGCGGGTGCCGAGGTTCAGCCGGGTCCAGGTCTGCACCACGCGCGCGACGGTGGGGCCGTCCGGCGGGTCGAGCGGGGCCGGCGTGTCCTCGTCGAAGCCGTCGGCCTCGGTCAGCGCCTTGCCCGCCTTGCCGTCCACGCCGCGAAAACCCGCGTCGCGCAGCGTCTTCCCGGACGCCTCGGACGACAGTTCCTGCTTGAAGTCCGCGGCGGCCTTCAGCACCTGCGGGTCCTTGGCGAGGGTCGTCACCGGGTAGTCGAGGCTGAGCGTGCCCTCCTTTGGGTAGAGGGCGACGACCGGCGACTCGGGCTTCTTGTTGTTGTGCGCGAAGATGGCCTGCTCGGAGGTGACGCCCACGGGCACCTTGCTGCCCGGCTTGACGGTCAGGCTGGCGAGCAGCGCCGTCGAGTCGGACACGAGCTGATCCGACAGCTCCTTGAGCGCGCCCACCAGCGCCTTGTCCTGCCCGGCCTCCTTGGCCGTGCCGGCCGCGGCGAGCAGGGCCGCGAGGCCCGCGGAGTTCTTCTGCGGGTCGAGGGCGAGCACCCTGACCTTCTTGCCGGGGCCGTCCACGTTGGCCACGTTGGCCGCGGAGATCACCGAGATCCAGCTCGGCTGGAGCGCGCCGGTCAGCTTGCCAGGCCGCGGACTTGGCCGCCGCCAGCACCACGGGCGACGTCGCGATCGACCCCTCCACCTGCGGCAGCGCCTCGCCGCCCGGCGCCTGGCGCATGCTCTCCATGAGCAGGCTGGAGTCGGCCACCCACAGGTCGGCGTTGACCTTGCCGGCCGCGACCTTGTTCGCGGTCCTGGCGGAGTCCTCCTTGGCGACCGTCACCTCGACGCACTTGCCGTCGACCGTGTGCATCGCCTTGTTGTACCGGCCGGCGATCTTGTTGAGCGCGGGCTGGATGTCGGGGGCCGCGACCACGCGCAGCGGCATCCTGCCGCCGGTGCAGTCATGGTCGCGGGTGATGATGACGTACGCCGCGACACCCAGCAGGACGGCCATCGCGACGGCA
This sequence comes from Nonomuraea fastidiosa, assembly GCF_042751225.1. Taxonomy (NCBI): domain Bacteria; kingdom Bacillati; phylum Actinomycetota; class Actinomycetes; order Streptosporangiales; family Streptosporangiaceae; genus Nonomuraea; species Nonomuraea fastidiosa. Next base: position 1,396,374 of record NZ_CP170570.1, on the reverse strand, counting down.
CCGGCCAGCGGTACGAGCACTTTGCCCCGGCTGTTCCTCGGTCGCTTGCGCGGGAGGGGTTCGCCGGCTCTGTAATCGCCGTCGAGATCGTCTGTGCGGTGTCGCCCCACGATGTCCTCTTAGGTGTTCTAGAGACCGTTCGGAGACCCTAGCGGGAGATGCTCCGCAATACTCCGGGAACGATACTCGGTGTGGTCTCTGTGGGAAAACACCACTTTTGGTGCGACGATTACGTACGGTGCGGTCAATGGCAGCAAGCGTGACCGGCCCAGGCGCGTAGCCCCTCGCGTGCGGCGACGGCCGCCAGCAGCACCGCCACGGCGGGATCCACCCACCACAGGCCCAGCGTGTTCAGGTACAGACCGGCCAGCACTCCGGCCGCCATGGCCGCGCACATGAGGTTCTGCGTGCCCTCGCCTGACGTGGCCGCCGACGCCAGCCGCCTGCCCAGCCGCCGCTTGGCCAGCCCCAGCACCGGCATGCCGGCCAGGCTGACCGCCGTCACCACGATGCCCAGCGCGCTCGGCGCGGCACGGTGCCCCGCGTCGAGGTCGTGGGCCACGTGCACGATCAGATAGGGGGCGAGCAGCCAGAAGCTCACCGCCACCGCCCGGCGGGCCGTGCTCTCCGCGTGCGGCGACAGCGTACGCGCGCCTGTGAACCGCCACACCACGATCAGGCTGGCCGCCGCCTCCACCAGGGCCGACAGCCCCCAGCCGATCAGCGCGACCGAGTGCGCGGTGAGGCCTGCGGCCAGGCCGAGCACGCTCTCCACGCCCAGCCACACCAGCGTGATCAGCGAGAGCGTACGAGCGGCGCGCGCCGCCCGCAGCCAATCGGCTGACGCGGCCGGATGCTCATGAATCCGCTGATCAGGCACCATGAACCCCCGAACTCCCGGCTGATCCGGCCGTCGACAGCGATGAGTAGCGTACCCACTACGAAGCGCGACGAAGAATGATCGCGGTAAAACCCGATCAAGCTTCGCCCGCATAATGAAACCCGATCAAGGGGAGGGTCCGGTGCCGTTCACGCCCAGCCACATCGCAGCCGTGCTGCCGCTGATCGGGCCGTCGGCCCGGATCCGCCGCGTGCTCGACCCGTGGGCGCTGGCCTTCGGCGCGATGGCGCCCGACCTGCCGCTGTTCCTGCCGTTCCTGCCCGAATACCGGGTCTGGCACTCCTGGCCGGGGATCGTCACCATCGACCCGCTCGCCGTCCTGGTCCTGCTGCCGCTCTTCCACCTCGTGCTGCGCGACCCGCTGATCGCGCTGTTGCCACCCGCGCTCGCCGGCCGGGCCGCGCTCCTCGCCCCCGAACGCCTGCGCCCGCTCCCCATGGCCGCGGGGGCCGTGTCAGGAGTCGTCACCCACGTCGTATGGGACTCCTTCACCCACTCCCGAGGCGTCATCGAGTGGGGCGCCTGGCTGTCGGTGAACGTCTTCGGGGTGATCCCCCTCTTCCGCCTCCTCCAGTACGTCTCGTCCGCCGCCGGCCTCGCCGCGGTCGTGTGGTGGGCATGGCGGGGGCTGTCCCGGATGCCGGCGGCGCCCGTACCCGAGCGGCTGCGCATGACCTCGCGCGCCCGCGCCGCCGTGCTGACCGCGGCCGGGCTCGGCGTCGTGGCCGGCGCCCTGCTCTGGCCGCTCGTCGACGAGCCCAGCCCCCGCTTCGGCATCGCGAGCCTGATCACCAAGACCGGCGTGGGCACCGTGATCGGCCTCTGCGCGGTCCTCGCATGCCATGCGCTGGTCTGGCAGGTCAGGCGGCGCATGGCAGTATCGGAAGGTGCTTGAGTACGTCACCGACATCGACGACCCCCGGCTGTCCGACTACACCCGGCTGCGCGACGTCGAGCTGCGCAAGAGCCTGGAGGCCGAGCGCGGCCTGTTCCTCGCCGAGGGGGAGAAGGTCATCAGGCGGGCCATCGGCGCCGGGTACCCCATCCGGTCGGTCCTGACCACCCGCCGCTGGCTGACCCCGCTCGAAGACGTGCTCGGCGACGCCCTCGTCTACGTCGTCAGCGACGAGATCATGTCCGGCATCGCGGGCTTCCAGGTCCACAGGGGCGCGCTCGCCTCCATGGAACGCCTGCCCCTGCCCTCCATGGACACCCTGCTCAAGGGCCCGGCCCGCCGCCTGCTCGTCCTCGAGGACCTGGTCGACCACTCCAACGTAGGCGCGATCTTCCGCTCCGCCGCCGCGCTCGGCGTGGGCGGTGTCCTGCTCTCGCCCCGCTGCGCCGACCCGCTCTACCGGCGCGCGGTCAAGGTCTCGATGGGCGCGGTCTTCTCCATCCCGTACGCCCGCATGGACGACTGGTTCGACGGCCTGGCCCGGCTCCGCGAGGCCGGCTACCGCACCCTCGCCCTGACCCCCGACCAGAGCGCCACCCCCATCGACCGCGTCCGCCTCACCGACCGCGTGGCCCTGCTGCTCGGCTCGGAGGGCGACGGCCTGTCCTCGCACTGGCTGGAGGAGGCCGACGAGGCGGTCTGCATCCCGATGAGCCCCGACGCCATGGCCGCCGGCGTCGACTCGCTCAACGTCGTGGCCGCCGCCGCCATCGCCTGCCACGGGCTCATGCGGGCTGACCAGCGGGACGTTTAAGAACCTGGCCTCGGGCACGGGCATGCACCACGTGAACGTAAGGAGCAGGAATGCAGCCCGTCGAGAAAGCCGCATCGCTGGGGGTGAGCCTGCTGAGCGGCGTGCTGGCCGCCGCGCTCTTCAGGCGGGCCTGGACGCTGGTCTCGGGCCAGGACGAGGCGCCCGACGCCGAGGACCTGGAGCGAGGGCTCGCGGAGGTGCTGGTCGCGGCCGCCGTGCAGGGGGCCGTCTTCAGCGTGGTCAGGGCCGCCGTGCAGCGGGCGGGCGCGAAGGCCGCTCAGCGGCGGCACTGAGCGGGGCCCGCATCATCGGCCGTCGCCGGTGAGCCAGTCGGGGTAGCCGTCGAAGTGGTGGGCGATCGGCACGCGGTCGATGGGCCGGTCTCCGCCGGTGCGGCGCACGTGGCGCTCGAGCGCGGGCATCTGCTGCTCGGTCGTGACGAGGGTGAGCTGCCAGGCCGTCGCGTCGGCGGCGGACGGGTGCGAGACCTCGGCGATGTCGATCGACGTGGCGAGCCCGGAGAGCAGGATGCCGTGCGCCAGCTCGGCCGCCGCCTCGTGGCCCTCGATCAGAGTGCGGACCTCGACGAATTCCGCCATCAGGATGTCCTTTGGGAGGGGTGTGGGGCTCACCCTACTCGGGAACGGACGGCGGGCCGAATCCATCGGAAAACGTACAGGTGTGTCGTGTCGGGCCGCCGGGACGCCGGACGGGGGCGGACGGCACGGACGATGCGGCACACTGTCATGGTCCGATCACCGAACGTGCGCACGCGCGCACCTGCCGGAGGGTCCATGAACGGGGCTTGGATCATCACGCTCACCGCCGCGACGGGGCTGCTGGTCCCGCCCCACCCGCTTGCCGCAGACGGTCCGCAGAGGGCCGTTCCTGAGCGGCTCGCCGCGGCGCCGAAGAGGTCGGGCAAGGATGCGCTGACCTGTGCCGTGTCCACGCCGTCCGAGCGTCCGCTGACGTTCACGCCCCGGGTCGGCCTGACGACGCGGCGCATCTCCGCGCGCGGCTACCTGGAGTTCACCGGGTGCACCTCGCCCGACCGCTCGGCCCGCTTCCTGCGGTCGGGCTGGGTGAACGTCAAAGCCACCGCCCAGGCGTCCTGCGCCACCGCCCGCCGGGTGCGCGGCACCGCGGTGATCACCTGGTTCGGCGCCACGGGACGGCCCGCGGGAACCTCGAAGCTGGGCATCAAGGCCGACCGCCTGGTGGCCAGGCACCCGGCCGACACCCTGCTCACCGGCACCGTCCGCACGGGGTGGCTGGCCGGGAAGCGGGTCAGTGGGGGCATCGCGCCGCCCACGGCCATCCTCGGCTGCGCCGCGAGCGGCCTGCACGCCTACCCCGGCCACGGCACCATCACCTTCGGCTGACCGGCTCACACGGCAGGCGGGCCTGCGCGGCCTGGCAGGCCGGCTCCGCCGGTCGGCTGAGCGCCGTCCCCGGCACGCGCGGCCGAAGGGGTGGTCGGCTGAGCGCCGTCTGCCGCACGTGCGGCCGAAGAGGTGGTCGGCTGGGCGGCGCCTGCTGCTCGCGCAGCCGGATGGGCGGTCAGCGGAGCACTGCCCGGCCGCCTGCGTAGCCGAGGGATCGGTCGTTCATGGCCGCCTGCTCGCCCGCGTAGTCGAGCAGCTTCTCCGCGGTGCTGAACCGGCGCTCGTTCTGGTCGCCGAGCAGCACGCCCACGATCTGCACGCCGTTGCGCTCACCCGCGAAGAGCAGGCAGTAGCCGGCCGCGTTCGTGAACCCGGTCTTGACGCCCAGCACGCCGTCGGCCCGCGACAGCAGCTTGTTGGTGTTGCGCCAGGTGTGCGCCTGATGCACGCGGGTCTTGGACACCTTGTGCACCTTGCTGCCGACCACCTGCGTGAAGACGCTGCTCCGCAGCGCGTACTGCGCCAGCTTGGCCTGGTCGGCGGCCGTGGAGTAGCCGCCGTTCGACGGCGTGGGCATGCCGTCGGCGTTGGTGTAGCGGGTGTTCTTGAGTCCGAGCTGGCGGGCGGTGCGGTTCATCTTGGCGACGAAGGCAGCCTTGCCGGGCCCGTAGTGGCGGGCCAGGGCGTTCGCGGCGTCGGCGCCGGAGGGCAGCAGGAGCGCGTACAGCAGGTCCCTGACCGTGAAGCGCTCGCCCTTGCGCAGGCCCGCGGTGGCGGCGCCGCCCTTGGCGGCGTACTTGACGTCGGCGGCGCTGATCGTGACCACGTCGCTGAGGTCGGCCTCGCGCAGCACCACGTACGCCGTCATGATCTTCACGAGGCTGGCGACCGGCACCCGCTTCGTCTCTCGCTTGCCGAGGTGGACCGTTCCTGCGGAGTCGACGACGTACGCCTCTTTCGCCTTGACGGCGGGAGCGTTCGCGGCCTGCGCCGGCGTGCTGAATCCGACGACCGGCGTAGCGAACCCGACAACCAGCGCGACCGCCGCAGAGCTAATCAAACCCCCAATACGCATGCCAATCATGGTGACAGGAGATCAAGGGTTCGTTTGCCTAACTGGGCCATGCGTCGCGCTCAGATGGGGGTAAATCCTTCATAGATCCGATATGGCGGGGGGCGGTTGGCCATGGCGGGAAAGTTCGTCATCAGCGGTGATGAGCAGGGCGGATACCGGTTCGCACTCGTCGCCGGCAACGGGCAGACGCTGGCGGTGGGGGAGGGTTACCCCACCAAAGTGGCATGCGTGAACGGTATCGAAACCGTGCGCAGGAACGCGCCCGGGGCGGTGATCGAGGACTGCAGCACGGCCACCCCACGGGTCATCCAGACCGAACCGGCCGGCCAGGGCTGAGCCCAGGAGGCAGGCGAATATGCGCGGGCCGGGGCTGCGGGGGTCGCCCGGGGCCGTGGAGTGGGGGCGGGCCGCGCGGCTGAGGCTGAGCGGACGGGGCCGGTTACGAGTCCTGGGGCACCAGGGGCTGGTCTGCGGCGGCGCGGCGCTTGCGGCGGCGGCGTACCGTGAACCAGGCCACCGCCGCCACGGCCAGCACGGCCGCGACGGCGGCCGTGATCGGCGAGCGCGCGGCCAGCTCCAGCCAGCCCCACACGAGCGCGGTGAGCCCGAACCACCACAGGGGCGCCCAGGTCAGGCAGCCGAGCGCGCTGGCCACGACGTACCAGGGGTAGGAGACGCGCAGCGCACCGGCCACCCAGGGCAGCGTGTGGCGCAGCATCGGCACCCAGAAGCAGCCGTAGACGGCGAGCGCGCCCCAGCGCTCGACCACGCTCTCGATCCTGGTGATGCGATCACGGCCGATCTTGACGCCGACGCGCGACTCGTACAGCCTCTCGCCGAGCTTGCGGCCGACCCAGTAGTACACCTGGAACGCGCCGAACAGGGCCACGATGAGGATGACCCCGACCAGCCAGTACGGCAGGTTGAACCAGGACGAGTCGGTGGGGGCGGGGACGGCCATCGTCGCGTGCCACATGAACGGGCCCACCACCCCTCCCAGAGCCTTAGGACAGCCTTACCTTAATTCAGGCTATCCCCCGCTGCCAGACCGGGGTGCAAGCCACCCGCAAAGGGTGCAACTCACCGACAACCGGTGCTCAAGCACCCCGTCTCACTCTAGAGGCGAGCGAGAAGGGGTGGTGACGATGCCGGTGAAAAGCGCGAACGTTCTGATCAGCGGAGCCTCGAACGCCGCGAAGCTCTTCGCGGCGGCCCTCGTCGTCACCGGCGCGTACGTCGCCTTCTCCGCCTGCGGCACCGCCGAGACCCCGTCCACCGCCAAGCCGGCCAAGACCGCGATGACCGCGACCGTGCTCCCGGCCGCGAGCACGCCCTCGGCCGCGAGCACGCTTCCCGCCGCGGACCCGGTCGCGAGCACGCTCCCCGCCGCGGACCCGGCCGTGAGCCAGGCGGGCGGGCAGCTCAACGGGCGGACCGCGGCGATCCCCGGCGTGCTCACCGTGAGCCCCGTGCGGGCCGGCGGCCCCGGCTGCGCCCGCTCGTACGTGGCCCGCACGTTCCTGGCCAACCCCGACCCCGACGGCACCGTCATCTACCGCTGGAAGCTGACCCGCTGGAGCCCGGCCACCGAAACCTGGCGCACGTACCTGTCGCACTACGACGGGTTCGCCGCCGCCGGCCGGGCCGTCGAGTGGCGCGCGGAGCTGTCCGGCAGCCCGGGGTGGTACCGGGTGGAGCTGACGGCCGAGGGCGGCGAGACCGTCAAGAGCCGCCGTTTCCGAGTGAGCTGCTGACCGCTTGCCTGGCCGCCTCGACCCAGCGCTGCACGCCGATCCGCTCGGCGACCTCCAGCGCCTTCTCGTAGTGCTGCCGGGCCGCGTCGGGCTGGCCCAGGCGGATGGCCAGGTCGCCGAGGGTCAGCGCCACCGGCCACAGCGCCACCACGCCGGTGCCGGCGCCGGCCACCCGGTCGGCGAACGGCTTGAGCTTGTCGTAGCAGTCGACCATGCGCTCGCGGTCGTCGAGCAGCATGCCGGCCAGCGCCCGCCAGGTCATGGCCAGCTCGTAGAGGAAGTCGGGCCGCACCGGCGGCCGGGTCGCGGCCACCGCCCTGGCGTCGTCGAGGTGCCCGGCGGAGGCCAGCGCCAGCGCGTACGCGTCGAGCGTCCACTTGGCGCCGCGCTGGTGCGCCTCGGCCAGCGGCGCGACCATCTCGGCCGCCCGCCCGGCGACCAGGTGCAGGCAGAACGTGGTGATCAGCGGCAGGTCCTGGCGGCCCTCCAGCATGCCAGGCCCGCGCGGTCATCCTGGCCGCCTCGCGGTAGGCGCGCTCGGCGCCCTCGTAGTCGCCGGAGATCATCAGCCGCTGCCCGGAGTACCAGACCACGACCGCGGCGGGCGCGGACAGGTCGTACTGCTTGGCGAGCTGGTCGGCCGCCGCCGCGTGCTCGTCGGCCACCGCGAACTCACCCCTGGCCGCCGCGCACTCCAGCAGCACCAGGTGGGCGAGGGCCTGCGTGGCCATCTGCCCCGAGCGCTGGGCCACTTCGAGCAGCTCGCGCCCGATGCTCTCGCGCGAGTCGACGGCGGGGATGTCGTACGACTGCCGCAGCCGCCCGCTCAGCGCCGCCGCGATCAGCGCCGGGTCGCCGCTCTGCCGGGCCAGCTCCAGCGCCTCCAGCGAGGCCTGCCTGCCCCGCTCGGGCGAGGAGGAGCCCTCCAGCTCCAGGGCCAGCGTGGTCAGCAGGCTCGCGCGCAGCCGCTGCTCGCCCTCCGGCAGCTCCATGAGCGCCTTCTCGGTGACGTCGACGATCTCCCACGCCGTACGGGTGAAGTCGCGCGCCATGCCCTTGTGCGGCACGGCCAGCGACGCCGCCACCTTCGCAGTGATCTCAAGGTCGCCGAGCGGCAGCGCGGCGTCCATGGCCTGGCGGCGCAGCAGCCGCGCGGCGTGCATGTCGCCGCAGAGCGCGAGCGCCCTGATCTGCCGCAGCATCAGCTGCAGCCGCTCCTTGGCGCGCTCGCGCGCCTGGTCCCCCTGCTCGTCGGCACGGGAACGGTCGAACGCGGCGATCGCCTGCTCCCACAGCGTGGCCGCCTCGCGGTGGGCGAAGCGCCGCTCGGCCTGCTCGGCCGCGAGGCCCGAGTAGTGGACCGCCTTGTCGGCCGCGTCGGCGAGGAAGTAGTGGTGGGCGAGCGCCGCCACGTCGGACGGCGTGTGCCGCTCGATCGCCGCCGCGACCGCCGCGTGCAGGCGGGTGCGGCGCAGCCGGGAGGCGTCGGAGTAGATCGTGTCGCGTACGAGGTCGTGGTCGAAGCGCAGCAGCCCGGGGCCGGGCTCGGTCACCAGGCCGGCCAGCAGCGCCGCCTCGACGGCCTCGATGACCGCGTCCTCGTCGCCGGCCACCGCGATGAGCACGTCGAGGTCGACGTCGCGGCCGATCACGGCGGCCTGCAGCAGGATCTGCTGCGCGCCCGCGGGCAGCCGGGAGATGCGCCGCCGCAGCACGTCGCGCACGCCGGACGGCACCTGCGAGAGCACCTCGGTGGCGCTGGCGCGGTCGGCCGCGCCCTCGGCGTCGAGCAGGCGCACGGTCTCGCGGACGAAGAACGGGTTGCCGCCGGTGCGCTCGACGATCGACTCGACGGCGTCCTCGTCGATCTCGCGTACGCAGGTGGCCTTGACCAGCTCGGCGACCGCCGCCGGGTCGAGCCCCGACAGCCCCACGCGCACCGGGCCGAGCCTGGCCAGGGCGGCGAGCACGTCGGACTGCCGGTCGTCCAGCTCGCCCTCCCTGCAGGTCACGACCAGCAGCACCCTGCTGGTGGCGAGCAGGCTGGGCAGTGCGCGCAGCAGCGCGAGCGTCTGGTCGTCGGCCCAGTGGAGGTCTTCGACGGTCAGCAGCACGGGGCCGCGCCGGGCCACGCCGGCGAGGTAGCCGCCCACCGCGCGGTGCAGCCGGAACCCGCCCGACGCCTCGTCCTCGTCGGGGTCGGGCGCGGTGTCGTCCAGCAGCGGCGCGAGGAGCTGCGCGTACTCGCCCGCGCCGAACCGCTCGATGAGCGTGCGCAGGATCTCCACCCACGCCCAGCCGGGCGGGGTGGCGCTGGAGTCGGGACAGGCGCCGGACGCGGTGGTCCAGCCGTCGGTGGCGAGCCTGCTTTCGAGCTGGCGCAGCAGCGTCGTCTTACCGGCACCGGCCACGCCGGTCACGATCGCGACCTGGAACCTGCCGGTGCGCTGGGCGGCCGTGGTGAGCCTGGACAGCTCGGCGTCGCGGCCGACGAACGGCTCGGGCTCCAGCGGCGGCGGCTCGACGTGGGCGGCGGGCCGCGGCGGCCAGGTGTCGGTGACCGGCGGTGCGGGCCTGGCGGCGCGCGCGGGCAGCGCGAGGTCCAGCTCGGGCGACTGGGCCAGGATGTCGGACTCCAGCTTGCGCAGCGCGGGGCCGGGGTCGATGCCCAGCTCGTCGGCCAGGATGTTGCGGGCGCGCCGCAGCGCGGCCAGCGCGTCGCCCTGCCGGCCGCAGCGGTAGAGACCGAGCGCCAGCAGCCGCCAGCCCTCCTCGCGCAGCGGATGCTCGGTGGTCAGCGCCTCCAGGTCTGGAACGGTCTCGGCGTGCAGGCCGAGCCGCAGCCCCGTGTCGGCGTGCCGCTCGCGCGAGACCAGGCGCAGCTCGGTCAGGCGGTTGACCTCGGCCTCGGCCCACGTCTGGTCGGCGAAGTCGGAGTAGGGGGTGCCGCGCCACATGCCGAGGGCCTTCTCCAGGCGGCTGCGCGCGGCCTGCGGGTCGCCCTCTTCGAGGTGCTCGCCCGCGGCGCGGACGAGCTGCTCGAACCTGAGCGCGTCGACCTGGTCGGGGGCGACGCGCAGGGCATAGCCGGACGCGACCGTCACCAGCAGCCGGTTGGGCCCCCCGCGGGGACGGCCCGGCTCCAGCACCCTGCGCAGGCGTGAGATGTAGACCTGCAGGCCCGACTGCGCGCCCTTGGCCGCGTCGTCGTCCCACAAGTCGTAGAGAAGGGTGTCAACGGGCACGACCTGACCGCGGGCCACGAGCAGGCGGGCCAGGACGGCCCGCTGTCGCAACCCGCCGAGGTCGAGTTCGTCGTCTTGCGCGTACGCCTCGACTGGCCCCAGAACTCGGAACGCCACCATGTCAGCCGCCACGCTATGCGGGCCTGCGAATCACGCACAAGGGCCGTGGTCGAATAGCACTCGTTGGGATGGGGATTGTCACTAGGTGGCCTTCGAGATCGCGGACGGGGGCTCTGCGTCGGCGTTCCGGCCGCCCCGCCTGCGCAGCAGTGCCCAGGCGCCGAGTGCCAGACCGCCGAACGGGATCTCGATAGTGTAAGTCCAGAAGCCGAAAAGCAGTGCGGTGGCGATGGCCGGAGTGCCCGCCACACCGAAGGCGATGAGCAGCGCGGCCACCCCGCTCTCCATGATCCCCGCGCCGCTCGGCGTGATGAGGGCGCTGGTCAGCACCCGCGACAGCGCGAAGACGGCGATCGACTCGGCGAGGCCGGGCCAGGCACCGGTGGCCGACATGCAGGCCGCCATGATGGCCCACTGGAAGCCGAGGAAGAAGATCATGCCGAGCGAGAGGCCCGGCCACCGGGTGCGTACGACGCCGGCGGTGTCGGCGCGCAGCCGGTGGAACGCCTCGGAGGCGTGCACCTTCTTCAGCCGCAGCAGCCGGGTGATGCCGTCCAGCGCCCTGCCGAGCACCTGCGCGGCGCGGTCCCAGTAGAGCGCGGCGGCCACGACGAGGCAGAGCGCGATGATGGAGATCGCGCCCGTCCAGCCCGCGTTGGCGACGGTGGGGTTGGGCGCCTTGCCCGCGGCCAGCAGCGCGATGATGCCGACGGCGGGCAGAATGAACCTGAACAACGTGTTCCAGATGCCGCTGACCAGCGTCATCACCACGAACGCGCGGCTGGTGAAGCCCCAGCCCTTGGTCATGGCGAACGACAGCGCCACGCCCACGGCCCCGCCGAACGGCAGCAGGTTGCTCACCGCGCTGCCCGCCGCGTTGAGCGTCAGGCCCTGGAGGTTGTTGAGCCCGGGCAGCGAGTTGGTCAGCACGAACGTGTAGGAGAGCAGGCTCAGCAGCCACAGCGCCGTCATCAGCGCGATCTCGCCGCCGCCGAGCGCGGCGAACTGCGCGCCGATCTCGCTCCACGAGACCGGCTTGCCGGTCAGCGTCCGCACGATCTGCGGCAGGTAGACCACGAGCAGCACGGCCAGGCCGAGCGAGAGCACGGAAAGGCTGATCTGGAGCCACTTGTTCTTCATCGGGGTCCAGTCTGCCGGTAGGCCGGGCCCCGCGCGTCCCCCATGAGTATCAGGTGGGCCACCCGTCGAAAGGATGACGCAGTCGAGTGCCGGGCGGCAGGTCGCGGCGGACGTACCACTCGGTGCCGAAGACGTAGCGGTAGAGCAGGCGGGGGACCTTGAGCATGACGGCGAGCGTGCGGTCGGTGTCGCCGCCGGTGGCCTGCGAGGCGTGCGCGGCCATGGAGGCGCGTTTCTGTTTGGCGTACCTGCGGACGTTGACCCGGTGGGTGATGACCTCGCCCGGTGAGTACGCGCTCTCGAACGTGCGTATGTCGAACTCGGGAGGGAACCGGTAGAACTTCCCCGCCAGCCGCAGCAGCCGCAGCAGCGGGTCGCGGTTGACCGTCGCCTCCAGGACGATCTTCGTGCCCGCGATCTTCGCCGCCCGCCTGCCCACCCGGTGGACCTGGACGTGGTCGGGGTGGCCGTAGCCGCCCGCCGGGTCGTAGATGGTGAGCAGGTCGGCGCGCTCCTCCTGGAGGATGGCGGCCAGCGCCTTGGCGGCCTCTTCCGTGTCGGCGTCGATGAACGCGTTGTCGGGCCGTTCGTCGGCGACGCCGCCCTGCGGGCTCAGGCCGGAGTCGCCGTAGCCGAGGCACTCGACGCGGGCGCAGCCCAGCAGCGCGGCCGACTCGTACAGCTCTCTGAGCCTGGTCTCGCCCAGCGCCTCACCCGGCTCCATGTCGGCCAGGCCGCGCTCGCCCGCGGTGGCCACCACGAGCACCACGCGGTGTCCCTCGGCCGCGAGCTTCGCCATGGTGCCCGCCGTCAGCAGGGCCTCGTCGTCAGGGTGGGCATGGAAGAACACAGCGGTACGTGGAGGCACAGGCCCAGATTAGTCTGGGAGGGGTGCGGATCTTTCACGTGAGTGACTGTTACCTGCCGCGACTCGGGGGGATCGAGGTTCAGGTCGCCGATCTCGTGCGCGTGCAGCGGGAGGCCGGGCACGAGGTGTCGGTGGCCACGGCGACCAGGGGGGAGCCGCTGCCCGGCGTCCACAGGATCGTCGCTCCCATGCCGTTCGACCTGCCCGTCCACCCGTTCGGGGTGGGTCATCTCACGCGCCGCATCACCTCGGCGCGTCCCGACGTGGTCCACGTCCACGCGGGGGCGGTCTCGCCGTTCGCGTGGATGGGCGTGCGCGCCGCGCACCGCGCCGGCGTTCCGTGCGTGGTGACCGTCCACAGCATGTGGGATCCGCTGACGCGGGCGCTCTACCGCATGCTGCGGCTGGCGTACGGGTGGCAGCGGTGGCGGCTGGTGGCCACCACCGTCAGCAACGCCGCCGCCGCCCCGATCCGCGCCGTGGCGGGGCCGCTGGTGCCGGTCCGCGTCGTCTCCAACGGCCTCGACCTGTCCGGCTGGGCGCCGCCCCCGGGGACGCCCGACCCCCGGACAGGTGTGCATCTGGTCGCGGTCGGCCGCCTGGCCCCGCGCAAGCAGCCCGTACGCCTGCTGAAACTGCTGCTGGCCGCCCGCGCGCAGGTGCCGGCCCACATCCCCATGCGGGCCACGATCGTCGGCGACGGGCCGGCCAGGAGCCAGATGGAGCGCTTCCTGGCCCGCCACGGCATGACCGGCTGGGTCTCGCTGCCGGGCCGCTACACCCGCGAGCAGATCGCCAAGGTGCTGGAGTCGGCCGACGTGTTCGTCGCGCCGGCGCCGCGCGAGTCGTTCGGCATCGCCGCGCTCGAAGCGCGCGCGGCCGGGCTCCCCGTGGTCGCGCGGGCGCAGAGCGGGGTGGCCGACTTCGTCGAGGACGGCGTCGAGGGCCTGCTCGGCCGCTCGCTCGGCGATCTGGCCAGGGCGGTCGCCCGGCTGTGCCGGGACCCCGAGCTGCGGGCCGCCATCGCCGCGCACAATCGCGCGACGCCCCTGCGGCCGGCTCGTGGGACGCCGTGCTCGACGGCTTCGACCGCGCGTACGAGCAGGCCATCGCCGCCCGCCGCGCCCGCCCCGCGTAGACCCTTCGCGATGCCGGCTCCCGGCAGGGCCGGCGTGGCGCTCGCCCCCTGCCGCGCCACACCGGCCCTCCCAGGCCGGGCCGGCCACGGCCGCCGTCTCACCCGTCCCCCACAGGTGGTCACGGCGACCGCGCGTTCCCCTTTAAGAGCAGGCAGACGTGATCTTGCTCTGGAACCCGTTCAGCTTGGTCATGAAGCCCGAGGCGGAGGTCACGTTGCCGCTCTCGAACGAGGCGAAGCCGTCGGCCAGGTCGGTCAGAGCGGCGGCGATCTCGCCGTCGTACTTGCCGGCGAGTTCCCTGGCCTTATCGGCCGCCGACTTGGAAGCGGCGGCGACCGCCTCCTGGTCCGTGGCGTTGGAGCTGATCACGTTGCTCCACTCGGTGGCGATCTGCTGGGCCTCGCTGGCCACGGCGTTGCAGTCGACGGCCTGGCCGAGGACGCCACAAGCGGTGGTCATCGCGGCAAGAGTGAGCGTCGCGGCCACAGTGGCGATGCGACGAGGGGGAGTCATGTATGTGCCTTCCGTTGGTTCAACTTACGAAAAGCACGATATGGGCGATCACTTAACTGTCACTTGCACCCCACTAACACCACGGGTATCAGGCGAGCGTAAAGGCATGGTGCCCGCCCCGTACGATCTCGTCTCGACGGGGTAGCGGCAACAACGACACAGCCCCCGAACCCCCGAGAGTGAGGTGCCGGTGTCGACCGTGAGACAGCGCCAGCGCGGCAGCGGGGGGTCGGGATGAAGGTGATCGTCATCGGGGCCGGCGTCGCCGGGCTCGCCACCGCACGCGGCCTGCTGCGCGCGGGCCACGACGTCGAGGTGTACGAGGAGTCGCCCGAGCCCCGCACGGACGGCGGGTCCGTCACCCTCTGGCCCGGCAGCACGGCCATCCTGGAGGAGCTGAAGGCCGACTGGACGGGTGTCGGCCGCCGCCTGGAGACGCTGGAGTCGTGGGCCGCCGACGGCCGGCGCCTGCTCACCCTCGACCTGACCGTGCCCGAGCGCCGCTTCGGTCACCCGGTCGTCCACGTCGCCCGCGGCGAGCTGGTGGAGCTGCTGTCCGACGGCGTGCCGGTGACGTACGGCGCGCGCGCCGAGCACGTGGTGCCCGAGCGGGCCGAGGTGCGCCTGTCGGACGGCCGGACCGTACGCGGTGACGTGCTGGTGGGCGCCGACGGCCGCCGTTCCGTGGTGCGCGCGGCGCTGTGGGGAGCCGACAGGGCCACGCTGAGCCCGTGGGTCACCTGGCAGGGGTTCACCACCGCGCCGACTCCGCTGACCGAGTCGCGCAGGGCGGTGATGATCGCCGGGCGGAACGGGCTGTGCGGACTGATCCCGGCGGGCAGGGGCCGCCTGCTGTGGTGGTTCGACGTCAGGTCGGCGCCGGGGCGGCCGTTCTGGGCCGATGACCCGGATGTGGTCGGGCGGCTGCGGGAGCGGTTCGGCGGCTGGGCCGAGCCGGTGCCGGCCGTGCTGGCGACGATCGAGGACGCCGGCTTCTTCCCGCATTACCGCCAGCCGATCCCCAGCGTGTGGGGGAGGGGCCGGCCACGCTGGCCGGCGACGCGGCCCATACCATGCCGCCCACCATGGCGCAGGGGGCCAATCAGGCGCTCGAGGACGCCTGGCTGCTCACCCGGTCGATCGGGGACCTGCGGGCGTACGAGCGGGCCAGGTCGAAGGTGGTGCGCAGGCCCGCCAGGCTGGCCGCCACCGAGGCCACCGACATGCAGCGGCCGATCGCCGGACTGCTGCCCGACGGGCTCATGACGCGCGTCTACACCGCGTTGCTGCGCCGCTACAGCAGCTACCTCTTGACAGCCCTCTGAGCCCGCCTGACTATGTCGCATATAGAGCAACTCGGTGCGTAATACGCAACAAGGGGTGCCGGTTGACCACCACGTCGAGTTTGATCCCCACGCTTCCAGGAAGCGCCTACACCGACCCCGAGGCGTTCGCCGAGGAGCAGGAGAAGATCTTCGAGAGCCTCTGGTTCTGCGCGGTCAGATCCGCCGATCTGGCCAAGCCGGGCGCGTTCAGGACCGTCCAGGTCGGCCGCGAGAGCGTCATCGTGGTACGCGGCCGCGACGACCGCCTGCGCGCCTTCCTCAACGTCTGCCGGCACCGCGGCGCGCGCTTATGCCTTGAGGACGCCGGCGAGGTCAAAAGGACGATCAGGTGCGCCTACCACGCCTGGTCCTACGACCTGGACGGCCGGCTCGCCGCCGCGCCCAACCTGGTCAAGATGCCGGACATCGACCGGGTCGCGTACGGCATGATCCCCGTCCACCTGCGCGAATGGCTCGGATACGCCTGGGTCTGCCTGGCCGCCGAGCCGCCCTCCTTCGAGGACACCGTCACCCACGCCGCCACGGAACGCCTCGGAGACCCCGCCGCCATCGAGCACTACCACGTCGAGGACCTCGCGCTCGGCCGCCGCATCGTCTACGACGTCAAGGCCAACTGGAAGCTCCTCGTCGAGAACTTCATGGAGTGCTACCACTGCGCCACCATCCACCCGGAGCTGACCGCCGTCCTCCCGGAGTTCGCCGGCGGCTACGCGGCGCAGTACTACGTCGGCCACGGCGCCGAGTTCGCCGAGCGGGTCGAGGGGTTCACCGTGGACGGCAGCCCCGGCTTCGGCAAGCTGCCCGATGTGACGCCCGAGCAGGACCGCCGCTACTACGCGATCACCGTCAAGCCGCAGGTGTTCATCAACCTGGTGCCCGACCACGTGATCCTGCACCGCATGTTCCCGCTGGCCGTGGACCGGACGGTGGTCGAGTGCGACTGGCTCTACCACCCCGAGGTGATCGAGTCCGGCGCCGACGTCTCACTGTCGGTCGAGCTGTTCCACCGGGTCAACGAGCAGGACTTCGAGGCGTGCGAGCGCACCCAGCCCGGCATGTCGTCACGGGCCTACCGCGACGGCGGGGTGCTCGTGCCGAGCGAGCACCACATCTCGCTCTTCCATCAGTGGGTGAACCGGCGCTTGCGCGGATAGCTCACGGTGAGCCCGCCGTACATGCGCGCATGCGCGAATCCGGCATGTCCCGAGCATGAATTCGCTTCAGAAGGGGAGTTTCCGGCCGGAAGGGGTGCGGAGATCGAGGGGCAAGGGACGGTTCGCCGGACGGGGGCGCTGAACGATCTGAACTCTCTTCACACCCATGAGGTACCCAACGAAGTGCGGTGATGACACCAACCTTCGGTAGCCTGATGGCTTGATGCCGGCAGACCCGTTCCACCATCCCGCACTCCTGTATCGAAGTGACCGGGAATACGCGGCTGCCACCACGGCCTTCGTGACCGAGGGCCTGGCCGCCGGCGACCCCGTCGCGGTGGCCGTGCCCGGCGCGCGTCTCGCGCTGATCCGGGACGCGCTCGGCTCCGCCGCCCGCGACGTGCTCATGCTCGACATGACCGAGGCGGGCCGCAATCCCGGCCGCATCATCCCCGCCGTGCTGCACGGCTTCGCCGACGCGCATCCCGGCCGCCACGTGCGGATCATCGGCGAGCCGGTCTGGCCGGGCCGCACGCCCGCCGAATATCCGGCCTGCGCGCAGCACGAGGCGCTGATCAACCTGGCGTTCGCGGGGCGGCCGGCGACGATCATGTGCCCGTACGACGTGGAAGCGCTCGGCGACGAGGTCATCGGCGAGGTCGCGCGCACCCACCCCGTGCTGCGCGACGCCTCCGGGGAGCGAGCCAGCGCCGGCGACGCGCCCGAGCAGGTCGTCGAGGGCCACAACCGGCCGCTCGACGAGCCCGAGAGCTGCGTCTCGCTGCGCTTCGACCGCGGCAACCTGTCCGCCGCGCGGGCCCTGGCCGCCGACGAGGCCGCGGCGCGGGGGATCGCGGGCGACCGGCTCGACGACATCCGGCTCACCGTGGCCGAGCTCGGCGCCAACAGCCTCGACCACGGCGGCGGCTCCGGGCTGCTGCGCGTCTGGCAGGCGGACGGCCGGCTGGTGTGCGAGGTCAGCGACAGCGGCCACATCACCGACCCGCTGGCGGGCCGCCGCCCGGTCGATCCGCGCCAGGCGGGCTCGCGCGGCCTGCTGATCGTCAACCTGCTGAGCGACCTCGTCCGCATCCACACCCGCCCAGGCGCCACCACCGTCCGCGCCTACTTCGACCTCACCACCTGAGCCCCCGACAGGGGTCGGGACGCCCCCGGCACCCTGAGGGGGATGACCCTACCCAGGGTCGGGAAACCGCAGGTCAGAGCCCACATCCAGAGTCGTGTCAGCCCAAGGTATTAAGGGATCCTTCAGGGCGGTTTCGGGCCCATCTCCGATGTTCGCCGAGCCCGCGTTCCGCGAGCTTGGAGGCATGAAGGGATTGCTTGTCAGCGGATTAGCGGCCATCGGCGCCGGCAGCGGCGCGATGCTCACCCTGCACGCCGGCTCGAACCTCGACCCGATGCACGCCGTGATCAGCGAGTACGTGTGGCAGTCCGCCGGCTGGCTGCTGCCCACGTCGCTGACCCTGTTCACCGTGGGCGCCCTGCTGATCGCGGAGGCGCTGCGCCGGGCGGGGGCGAACCGCTGGGTCGTCGTCCTGCTGCTGGGGTGGGCGGCGAGCATGTTCCTGGTGGGCGCGTTCCCGACCGACCGGCCCGGCGTGCCGCTGTCGCTGTCGGGCGGCATCCACCGCTACGCCGCTTTCGCCGCGTTCGTCATGATGCCGCTCGCCGGGCTGCTGCTGGCCAGGGCGAAGGTCCGCTACGCCAAGGCGCTGCGGGCGCTCAGCATGATCGCCGTGGGCGCGCTGGTCCTGGTCGTCGTCCCGTACGTGGTGCGCATGTTCGGCATCCCGCTGTCCAACGACGACATCCCCGCCGGGCTGACCCAGCGCGTCGTGGTCGTCACGGAGCTCGGGGTGCTGGCGCTGGCCGGGCTGACGATGCTCAAGCCGTCGGCCCGCCGGGTGCCGGCCCTCGCGGGGAAGCTCGCGTAGAAGGCTCTCGGGGGCGGCTCGCGTAGAAAGATCGAATCGGCAGGCGTGAACGCCGCGCTCCCGGAAAGAGGGAGGCCCTGACCTACCTCCCGAGGAGCTGACGAGATGACGATTCTGATCGCGTACGACGGGTCCGACGACGCCAAGGCCGCCATCCAGTTCACGGGGCGGATGTTCCCCGGCGAGCACGCCGTGGTGCTGACCGTGTGGGAGCGGCTGGCGATGACCTCGGCCAGGGCGTCGGCCGGTCTCATGGTGACGATCGACCAGTCGGGCGCCGAGGACGAGGCGATCGGGGAGGCGATGAGCGACCTGGCCAGGCAGGGGGCCGAGCTGGCCCGCGAGGCCGGGCTCGAGGCCACCCCCAGATGCGACGTGGACTCCGTGGCGGTCTGGTCGACCATCGTGGACGTGGCGGACGAACTGGACGCCTCCCTCATCGTGACCGGCACCAGAGGGCTGGGCGGGGTGCGCTCGCTGCTGCTCGGCAGCACGTCCGACCGGGTGCTGCACCACGCGCACCGGCCCGTGCTGGTCGTCCCGGGTCCCCGGAAAGACGCGTGAAATCGTCCCGGGTCCCCGGAAAGACGCGTGAAATCGTCCCGGGTCCCCGGAAAGACGCGTGAAAGCGGACGCGCCCATGGCGTAAGCTATCCACATGATCACGACGTGCCGCCGAATGATGGCCCCTTAGGGGGCTTCCATAGGCACGTCCACGTTGAGGCCCTGCTATCCGGGGCCTCTCGTCGTGTCCGGGGCCCCGCTTTCCGGAGGCATCCGATGTACGTCACGACCACCATCCCCTACGTCAACGCCCGCCCGCACCTCGGGCACGCGCTGGAGCTCGTCCAGGCCGACGTGCTGGCCAGGCACCACAGGCGGCGCGGCGAGCCCGTGCGGTTCCAGACCGGCACCGACGACAACTCGCTGAAGAACGTGCTGGCCGCCGAGGCGGAAGGCGTGCCGGTGCGCGAGCTGGTCGATCGCAACGCCGCCGCGTTCGAGGCGCTGCGCGGGCCGCTCGACGTGTCGTTCGACTCCTTCATCAGGACCAGCGCGCACCCCGCGCACCGCGCGGGCGTCGAGGAGATCTGGCGGGCCACCGAGCACGACCTCTACCGGCGGCACTACGAGGGGCTCTACTGCGTGGGCTGCGAGCAGTTCTACCAGGAGGGCCCCTGTCCCGACGGGCACGCAGAGCCGCTGCAGAAGGTGTCGGAACAGAACTGGTTCTTCCGGCTCTCCCGCTACCAGGACGCGCTGCTCGACCTCATCACCAGCGGCCGGCTGCGCATCGAGCCCGCAGCCCGGCGCAACGAGGTGCTCGCGTTCGTCTCGGCGGGGCTGGCCGACATCAGCGTCTCCCGCTCGGCCGCCCGCGCCCGCGGCTGGGGCATCCCCGTGCCCGGCGACCCCGGCCAGGTCATCTACGTCTGGTGGGACGCCCTCGCCAACTACGTGACGGCGCTGGACGAGCCCGGCGCGTACGAGCGGTGGTGGGTGCACGAGAAGGACAAGGTGCACATCGTGGGCAAAGGCGTGATCCGCTTCCACGCGGTCTACTGGCCGGCCATGCTGCTGTCGGCGGGGCGGCCGCTGCCCACCGCCATCTTCGTGCACGACTACATCACGGCCGGCGGCCGGAAGATCAGCAAATCGGCGGGCAACGGGGCCGATCCGGTGGCGCTGGTGGAGGCGTACGGGACCGACGCCGTGCGCTGGTGGCTGCTGCGCGAGGTGCCGCGCGTCGGCGACGCGGACTTCACCGAGGAACGGCTGCGCGCCAGAGCGGACGAGGACCTCGCCAACGGCCTCGGCAACCTGGTCAGCAGGGTCGCGACCATGGTGCACCGCTTCCTCGACGGCCACGTGCCGCCGCAGGACGAGCCGCTGGTCGAGGTCTCGGTCGACGAGGCGCTCGCCGACTTCGACTTCCGCAGGGCGGCCCTTGAGGTGTGGCGCATCGTCGAGGAGGCCAACCGGTACGTCGAGAGCGCCCGCCCCTGGGCGCAGCCGCGCGCCGCGCAGGAGGTGTCGCTGGGCCGGCTGGTCGGCGCGTGCCGGGAGCTGGCCGTGCAGCTCGAGCCGTTCCTGCCGACGGCGGCGCGGCGGGTGGCGGCGGCGGTCGGCGGCGACCGGCTGGCCAAGCCGCGCCCGCTGTTCCCGCGCCGAGGGGTTTGACGATCTTCATCGCCGGGCTTACGTTGGCGGCCGGCCGACCAACCGGTATGGAGGTGCTCCGTGCCCACCGTCGAGACGCTTCGCGGCCCCGTCGACGTCGATTCACTCGGACAGACCCTGATGCACGAGCACGTGTTCGTGCTCGCCGCAGAACACGTGGACAACTACGGCAAGGGAGCGTGGTGGGACGAGGAGGCCCGGGTGGCGGACGCGGTCGCCAAGCTGCGCGCGCTGGCGGCCAAAGGCGTGCGCACGCTCGCCGACCCGACCGTGTGGGGCCTCGGCAGGAACATCCCGCGCGTCAAGCGCGTCGCCGATCAGGTGCCGGAGCTCAACATCATCGCCGCCACGGGCCTCTACTTCTACGACGAGGTGCCGCACCAGTACGAGCACCGTGGACCCGGCCTGCTCATCGACTGCCCCGACCCCATGATCGACGACTTCGTGCGCGACCTCACCGAGGGCATCGCCGGCACCGGGGTGAAGGCGGCCTTCCTCAAGTGCGTGGTCGAGGCCAAGGGGCTCACGCCCGGCGTCGAGCGCATCTGCCGGGCCGTGGCACAGGCGCACCTGCGTACGGGGGCGCCGATCACCGTGCACACCAACGCGGGCGCCCGCAGCGGGCTGCTCGCGCTCGACCTGTTCGCCAAGGAGGGCGTGGACCTGAGCAAGGTGGTCGTCGGGCACGCCGGCGACAGCAACGACCTCGACTACCTCATGCGCCTGGCCGACACCGGCGCCACCCTCGGGATGGACCGCTTCGGCCTCGACCTGTACAACCCGACCGCGCAACGCGTGGCCACGATCGCGGCGCTCGCCGCCCGCGGCTACGCCGACCGCATGGTCCTCAGCCACGACACGGCCTGCTTCATGGACTATTTCGGCGGCTCATGGGAAGAGACCCGCGACGCGGTGGCGCCGAACTGGCGCTACGATCACATTCACGACGATGTCTTGGCCGCACTGCGGGACTCTGGTGTGACCGACGACCAGATTGAGCAGATGCTGGTGTTCAACCCGAAGCGCTACTTCTCATAGAGTGGTTGGATCGGGAGAGCGACGCGGGTAGGTGGAACTGGGTGACTTCGGAGCAGGCCTTGTCGATAAGCCTCGGACTCCAAGGACCCTGCGTCATCGCGCGGTTGACAGGGGACTTCGACTTCGGTTCTGCCGCCGAGGTCCGCGACCGCGTGACCAAGGCCCTCGATCTCACCCAGCCGCCGCTGCTCGTCATCGACATGCAGGCCGTGAGCGTCTGTGACTCCTCGGGCCTGTCGGTGCTGGTCTACCTGCACAAAGCCGTCACCGCCTCCGGCGGGCGGCTGCTGCTGTCGGGGCTCAACGGCCGGTGCAAGCACCTGTTCGCCATCACGGCGCTGGACAAGTTCTTCGACATCCGCAGCACGGCCGAGCTGGCCATCGCCGAGCTCAGCGAAGCGGCGGACTCGCCGCCGTTCACGGACTGACCCCTGCCGGGCCCTGAGGGCTCAGGCCGGGCGGCCGGTCGAGCGGTTCTGAAGGTCCCGCAGAGCGGCGTCTTCAGGTGCGCGCAGTGCGGCTTTTTCAGGTGCGCACAGTCCGGCGTTTCGAGGTTCGCGCCGAGCGGCGGGCAGGCCCAGAGTCGCATCGAGGAAGCCGCGCATCCGGGCCTGACGCCTCAGGCGTCTTTCAGGGACTCGCCCGTTTTTCAGGTGGTGACGAGGAGCGCCACGCCGATCAGCACCACGACCGGGACAAGCCACATCACGACCTCGACGGCGAATTCCTTCATCATCGAGCAGGTCTCCATTCAGGTGAGGGCACGCGAAACGTCACTGCGCAGCATAGCCGTCCCCGGCCGCTGCCCGGTCACAGGGGCGTCCGCGTGCCCCTTCGATCGAACCCTGAGCTCAGACGGTGACCGCGCCGTCGGAGGCCGGGCGGACCGAGCTCAGACGGTGACCGCGCCGTCGGAGGCCGAGTGGACCGTGGCGACGTACTTCGCGAGCACGCCGCGCTCGACCTCACGCTCGGGACGTCGCCACTCGGCGCGGCGGCGGGCCAGCTCGTCCTCGGGCACCAGCAGGTCGAGCGTGCCGGCCGCGCTGTCGATCACCACCGTGTCGCCGTCGCGCACCAGCGCGATGGGCCCGCCGTGGTACGCCTCCGGCGCCACGTGCCCGATCACCAGGCCGTGCGAGACGCCGCTGAAGCGGCCGTCGGTCACCAGCGCCACGGAGTTGCCGAGCCCCCGGCCGACCAGCGGCCCGGTGATCGACAGCATCTCGCGCATGCCCGGGCCGCCAGCCGGGCCCTCGTACCTGACCACGATGACGTCGCCAGGCACGATGCGGCCCTCCTGGATGGCGACGTAGCAGTCGTTCTCCGAGTCGAACACCTTGGCCGGGCCCTCGTGCCGGAAGTCGTCCTTGCCGCCCAGCTTGAGCACGGCCCCGTCCGGCGCGAGCGAGCCGCGCAGGATGGCCAGCGCGCCGCGCTTCTTGAACGGCTTGTCCGCGCTCGCCACCACCTGCTGGCCCGGCGTCTCCTCGGCGGATGCCGCCACCTCGGCCAGCGTGCGGCCGTCCACCAGCGTGACGTTCTCGCGCAGCAGCCCGGCCTCCAGCAGCCGGCGCACCACCAGCGACGTGCCGCCCGCCCGCCACAGGTCGAGCGCCGTGTGGTCGCCGCCGCTCGGCTTGAGCCCGGTGATGATGGGCACCTCGCGGCAGACCTCGCCGATGCGGTCGATCTCCAGCGGCAGCCCCGCCTCGCGGGCGATGGCCAGCAGGTGCAGCACCGCGTTCGTGGAGCCGCCCATGGCCGCCACCGAGACGATCGCGTTGTGCAGCGCGTCGGCGGTGAGCACCTTCGAGGGGCGGGCGTCGCGGGCCAGCGCGTCCATGGCGATCTCGCCGATCCGGCGGGCCGCCGCGTTCTTCTCCTCCGCCACCGCCGGGATGTCGCCCACCCCGAACGGCGCGAGGCCGAGGAAGTCGGCGACCGCGCCCATGGTGTTGGCGGTGTACTGGGCGGCGCAGGTGCCCGCGCCGGGGCAGGCGTGCTTGGCCAGGTCGTCGAGCTCGGACTGGTCGAGGCGGCCCACCTCGCGCTCGCCGAGCGCCTCCCACATGTCCTGGATCGTCACATCCTTGCCCCGCCAGCGGCCCGGCATCATGCTGCCGCTGTAGAGGACCACTGACGGCACGTCCAGCCGGGCCAGCGCCATGATCGCGGCCGGCACGGTCTTGTCACAGCCCACGATGGCCACCAGCGCGTCGAACTGGTGCGCCCGGCCCATCAGCTCGATCGAGTCGGCGATCACCTCGCGGCTGATCAGCGACGTGCGCATGCCGGGGGTGTGCATGGTGAGGTTGTCGGAGACGGCGATCGTGTTGAACTCCATGGGCAGCCCGCCCGCCGCCCGCACGCCCTCGGCCACGTGGGCGGCGAGGTCGCGGTGGTTCAGGTTGCAGGGCATGGTGCCGGTCCAGGTGGAGGCGATGCCGACCACAGGGCGGCGCATCTCCTCCTCCGACAGGCCCATGGCGTACAGGTGGGAGCGGGCAGGTGCGCGATCGGGGTCGTCGGCGATGCTCAAGAGGTCTTCCTCCCAGGTACGGGTCGAGGCACCTTTATGATCCAACGTCCTGTTCGGGTGCTCTCGTCCGACCCCCTCACTGCTCGCGCATGCCCCACGGTGAGCCGTACGCGACCAGCAGATCCAGGAACGGCCGCGCGTCGAACGCCTCGGGCCCCAGCACGCCCGCGCCCTTCCAGACCCGCTCGGCCAGCAGCTCCAGGGCGATCACCGGGTTGACCGCGGTCTGCCAGACGACCGCCTGCGAGCCGTACTCGCGCATCGACCACTGGTTGTCCACCACGTGGTACAGGTACACCTCGCGGGGCCGCCCGTCCTTGACGCCCTTCACCCACGTGCCCGCGCAGGTCTTGCCGTGCATGCGATCGCCCAGCTCGGCCGGGTCGGGCAGTACGGCGGCGACCACGTCGCGGGGCGACACCTCGACCGTGCCCCGGCCGGTCCGCACCGCCACCGGCTCCGTGCGGTCCACGCCGATCGCGTGCAGCGTCTTCAGCGCGCCGATGAACTCCTCGCCCAGGCCGTACTTGAACGTCACCCGCCGCGCCGGGATCCACCGCGGCACCAGCACGACCTCCTCGTGCTCGACGTTCACGCACTCCACGGGGCCGATCCCGTCGGGGAAGTCGAAGATCTCGGGCTCGCTGAACGGCTCCGTGGTGTACCAGCCGCGGTCCTTCTCGTAGATCAGCGGCGGGTTCAGGCACTCCTCGATCGTGGTCCAGATCGAGAACGAGGGCGCGAACTCGTAGCCCTCGACGGTCAGGTTGCCGCCGTCCCTGACGCCGATCTCCTCGATCTCGTCGAACAGCTCATCGGCCGCGTAACGAGCGAACACGTCGGCGAGGCCGGGCTCCACCCCCATGCCCACCAGCGCCAGCCTGCCGCGCTCGGCCCACTCCGCCGCCCTGGCGAACTGCTCGTCGCCCAGCTTGACGCCCACCTCCTCGTACGGGCGCTCCGGGTGCGGCTTGGACATCGACATGGCCATGTCGAGGTAATCGGCACCGGCGGCGAGCGCGGCGTCGAACAGGGGCAGCACGTAACGCGGGTCGGTGGCGTTGAGCAGCACGTCGCAGCGGTGCTCGGTGAGCAGCGCGGTGACGGCGCGGGTGTCGGCGGCGTCCACCCTGACCGGGGTGAACCTCCCGGCGCGGTCGCCGAGCGCGGCGACGGCGGCCTTGGCGCGGGGGAGGTCGTAGTCGGCGACCACCATGTGGTCGAAGAACGGGCGGCGGGCGGCGATCCGGGTGATGGCGGTGCCCACACCGCCGGCGCCCACGAGAAGGATACGCATGGCGATAAGTCCCCTTTTAGCAGTGTTTTAGGGGTTGTGTCGCTATCCAATGTCCGTACGCTGGACAACGTCAATGGCGTTGGCATAAGGAGCGTGACCGCGATGGCCAAGCGGGTGGTGTCCGAGAGCGCGCGACGACGGCGGCGTCCCACCAAGCAGGGGCAGGTGCTCACGCACGGGCTCATCGTCGAGACCGCGCTGCGCATGCTGCGCGAGCACGGCGCCGCCGGGCTCACCGCGCGCCGCCTCGGGCTGGCGCTCGGCGCTGACGCGAGCACCATCTACCGGTACTTCCGTGGCATGGACGACCTGGTGCTCGCCATCGCCGACGAGCTGTTCGGGCACGCCATGAGCGGCTTTGCGCCCACCGGCGACTGGCGGGCCGACCTGCGCGAGCTGGGCCTGCGCATCCACCACTCGTACCTGGCGCACCCTCAGGCGGCGCTGCTGACCGCGAGCCGGGTGACCGGGCGGCCCAACGAGGTGGCGGGTGACGAGATGATCCTCGGGATCCTGCGGAACGGGGGCTTTCCGGATGAGGACGCTGTCCGGATTTATCACGCCTTCATCGACCAGAGCCTGGCGTTCTCCATCCTCGACGCCGCCACCCTCGCCCTGCCTCCTGCCGCCCGCGAGGCCGACGAGGAGGTCTGGCGGGAGACGTACGCGCGGCTGCCCGCCGAGACCCACCCCCACATCGCCGCCACCGCGCCGCTGCTGGTGGCGAGGATGAACGACAGCGCGTACCCGACGGCACTCGACATGCTGCTGTCGAGCGCCGAGGCCCAACTCGCGCGCCTGTGGGGCGCGGCGGGGCCGGCATCGGGGTAGAGGCCTTGCATGCCGGAAGGACATCTGATCCACCGCCACGCGCGGGAGCAGCACGCCGACCTGGGCGGGCGTGTCCTGCGCGCGGCCGGGCCGCAGGGGCGCTTCGACGCCAGGCCGTACGACGGTCGCGCGCTGCGCTCGGTCGAGGCGCTGGGCAAGCACCTGCTCTACCACTTCGACGACGCGCCCGCCGTCCACGTGCACCTCGGCATGCGCGGCATCTTCCTGCGCTACGCCGACCCCGCCACCCCGCCCAAGGCGGGCACCCGGCTGCGGCTGGCCACGGACGACGTCGCGTACGACCTCATCGCTCCCTCCCTGTGCGAGCAGCTCGACCCGGACGGCGTGGACGCGCTGCGCGCCTCGCTCGGCCCCGACCCGCTGCGCGACGACGCCTCGCCGGAGGAGGCGGTGCGGCGGCTGACCGGGTTCCGCGGGCCGGTGGGGGCGGCCGTGCTCGACCAGAAGGTGTGGGCGGGCGTCGGCAACGCCTGGCGGGCCGAGCTGCTGTTCCTCATCGGCCTGCATCCGGGCGCCCGCGACGTGGACGCCGCCACGGCCGGGCGGCTGTGGGAGGCGGCGCGGTCGTACATGGTGCTGGGGCGCGATGCGGGGCAGGTGGTGAGCGATCCCGACGCGCCCGACGAGCGCTGGGTCTACAAGCGCGAGCACTGCCGCCGCTGCGGCACCTCCGTGGCGACCTGCCAGATCGCCTCCAGAACCGCGTACGTCTGCCCCGCCGACCAGCCCGCCTAGCACCGCGACCGCCCGCCGCGCCTTGTCGGCCGCGACCGCCCGCCGTGCCTTGTCGGCCGCGACCGCCCGCCGCGCCCGTGTGGCCGCCGCCCGCTCTCACATCCCTGCCGTGACCTGGCAGAACACCTGAGAGCCACGTGCCCGTCCATCGGGGACCGGCCGGTAGCCTGGACGTGATATGGCAATCACGATCAGTAACTCTTTGCTGGATATCCGGCGCATTTACCTCGAACCGGCCGCAGCCGAGCTACCGCGCGGGCAGGAGATCCTCGCCCGCTTCCCCGGAGCCGAACTGATCGAGGTCGAAAGCCATCACCGCATCCCCGAGCTGTACGGCGACGAGACCAACGTCAGCCGCTGGGTCCGCATCAAGACCGAGTCGCTCGTGCTCGGCATCAAGAAATCGCTCACCGCCCGGCCCAACGGCCGCTCGTCCGACTTCATCGCGCCGTCCACCGCCAACGGCTGCGCGATGGCCTGCGCCTACTGCTACGTGCCGCGCCGCAAGGGCTACAGCAACCCCATCACCGTCTTCGCCAACATCGACAAGATCCTCGGCTACCTCGAACGCCACGCCGGGCGGCAGGGCGTCAAACCCGAGCCCGACCAGGTCGATCCGCGCGACTGGGTCTACGACATCGGCGAGAACTCCGACTGCTCGGTCGACGCCACGATCTCCGAGAACGTACGCGACCTGGTGGATCTGTTCGGCCGCCTCCCCAACGCCAAGGCCAGCTTCGCCACCAAGTACGTCAACCGCGACCTGCTCGATTGGGACCCGCGCGGCGGTACCAGGATCCGCTTCAGCCTCATGCCGATGGCCGACTCCAAGCTGCTCGACATCCGCACCTCGCCGGTCGCCGCCAGAATGGAGGCCATCAACGACTTCGTGGCCGCCGGTTACGAGGTGCACGTCAACTTCAGCCCCGTCGTCGTACGCGACGGATGGCTCGACGACTGGGCCGAACTGCTCGCCCAGCTCGACGACGCCCTCAGCCCCGAGGCCCGCGCGCAGCTCGCCGCCGAGGTGATCTTCCTGACCCACAACGACCGGCTGCACGAGGTCAACCTCGGCTGGCACCCCAAGGCGGAAGAGGTGCTGTGGCGGCCGGAGCTGCAGCAGGCCAAGCGGTCGCAGACCGGCGGCTGGAACGTCCGCTACCGCACCGGCCACAAGGGCCGCTACGTCGCCGCACTCACCGACCTCATCGGCACCCGCCTGCCGTACTGCCGCATCCGCTACGCCTTCTAGGACCGCCTCGCTCACCCGCCGTACGGCGGACAGACCGCTTGAACGGCACCGACGAAGCGGATGGCGCGGCCCGGATGAACAGCCCGAAGTGGCGGATCCGGGAGCGGTGGGTGGCCGATCAGCGGTCCTTGGCGGCCATCGACAGGCGCTTGTTGAGCGAGGCCAGCGAGTCGTCCGCCATAAGGCCGGGCAGGCGCGGCGCATCGCGGTCGATCTGCCGCAACACGTCAGGATGGCCGCCCTGACGCATCGTCCAGGCCCGCACCACCTCGGGCATCGCCTCGATCGCCGCCTCCGACAGGATGGCCTCCCGTGGCAGCCACTGCGTCAGGAACTGCGACACCCGCGCCGGGCTCCACCACAGCGTCCGCTCGCCCACGAACTCCATCAGCACGTCGAACGCCTCGCGCACCCCAGGCCCCGACACGTCCAGCCCCTCAAGCCGAGCCTCAGCGGATGGCTCCTGTTGCGAGCCCGCCGGACCGGTGTCGTGAGAGGTCCGGGCCAGTACGGTACGAGCCCGGGTGATCGCGAACGGCCGAACCCCCGGCAAGGTGTCGGCGACCCGAGCCCCCATAACGCGGTCGGTCAGCTCGAACGCGTCAAGGACACGCTTCGCCACGCTCTCGGGAGGCGTCGGCCGCAGATCCAGCTCGTCGAGGAACTTCGCCTCCTCCACCAGCGCGTCCACCGCCAGGCCGCCGCTCGGCTGGTCGATGCCGACGACGAGGATGTGCGGCTCCTTGCCGTTCTCGTACCGGAACGACAGCACCGCCAGGACCTGCTCGCCGTAGGGGTCGGCCTTGCCGTACCAGCCGCCGTCGCAGCGTACCCGCCCCATCCGCCGCACCCACCCGGCCAGGCTGTCCAGCACGCCGTCCCCGGCTGCTGCGTACACGCTCCCCGCAGCCCGGGCGCCCTCGGCTCCTCCGTCCGCCTCCGCCGGCCGCTCGTCCGCACTCCCCGGCGTAGCCTCGTCGTGCCCGCCGCCTGCCGCGCCCGTGCCCTCGGCCGTCTCACCCGGAGCGGCCGGACCTTCGGTTGCGCCTTCGGAAGGGGGCGAGTCCCCGGATGCGCCGCCTGACAGGGACGCGGCTCCGCCCTCGTCACCGACGACCGAGCCAGGAGCGGAATGCTCACCCGGACCAGAGGCGGAATCTGCACCCGGGGCAAGGGCGGAATCTTCACCCGGCGCAGGGGCGGGTGTCTCACCGGCGGCAGGGGCGGGTGTTTCACCGGGGGCAGGGAGGGGTGTCTCACCGGGGGCAGGGGCGGGCGTCACACCGGGCGCAGTAGCGGGGCGGTTGACCGCGGCGAGGGCGGCCAAAGCGAGCCGGGCCTCCATCCCGCCGTCCTCAGTGGCCCGCCGCAGGAACTCCTCCACCTGGCCCGAGCCCTCGAGCTCGGCCGTGAGCCTGGCCGCCCAGAGCTCGGTCCGCAGCGGTGAACGCCACCTGAGCAGGTCGCGAGCCTGGGTGATCGCCGTGTCGAACGCAGAGGTGCTCACCCTTGCACCGTATCGCCCCAGCCCCGGCCCCCTGCCCCACCGGCTCCTGGACGTGAGGGACGGTGCCGGAGCCTCGCACGGCTCTGCCGGGCCGCAGTGTCATGTGGGGGCAAGGCCAATCCCGCGTCAGCGGCACCGGGGAGGGGGAGGAGCCTTCAAGGCCATCGGCTCTTCGCAGGCGTGGGCCGTGCTGGTTCCCCGGCCAGGTGGTGGTGTGGGTCGGTGGTGGAGGTCCCGTGTCGGCGCGGCCCTCGGCTGGTGCGGTTTTTCGTGGGGTTGGTGGTGTGTGGTTTCGGGCTGGTGGTGGTGTGGGTCGGTGGTGGAGGTCCCGTGTCGGCGCGGCCCTCGGCTGGTGCGGTTTTTCGTGGGGTTGGTGGTGTGTGGTTTCGGGCTGGTGGTGGTGTGGGTCGGTGGTGGAGGTCCCGTGTCGGCGCGGCCCTCGGCTGGTGCGGTTTTTGCGTGGGGTTGGTCGTGTGCGGTTCCGGCCCGTCGGGGGCGGGCCGGAACCGGGGACCGGTTTTCAGCGGAGGTCGCCGCCGAGGCCGGCCTTTCTGAGGGCCTCGGCCATGGCGCCCGTCGGGGCGGGGCGGTCCTGGCGGCGGCCTCCGCCGCGGCCACCCTCGCGGCCGCGCTGGCCGCCTCCGCCGCGCCCGTCTCGGCCGCCGTCACCACGGCCGCCGCGCCCGCCATCCCGGGCCCCGTCACGGCCTCCGTCGGCGCGGCCCGCCCCACGGCCCGCGCCGCGGCGGGAGCCCTCGGCGCCCTGCTCCGTCGTGATGTCGTCGTCCAGGCGCAGCGTCAGCGAGATCCGCTTGCGCGGGATGTCGACGCCGAGGACCTTGACGCGGACGATGTCGCCGGGCTTGACCACGTCACGCGGGTCGGAGACGAACGTGCGCGACATGGCCGACACGTGGACGAGGCCGTCCTGGTGGACGCCGATGTCGACGAACGCCCCGAACGCCGCCACGTTGGTGACCACGCCCTCCAAGATCATGCCGGGCGACAGGTCGGACAGCTTTTCGACGCCCTCCTTGAAGGTGGCGGTCTTGAACGCGGGCCGCGGGTCACGGCCGGGCTTTTCCAGCTCGCGCAGGATGTCGGTGACGGTCGGCAGGCCGAAGGTGTCGTCGGTGAAGTCGCGCGGGTCGAGGGAGCGCAGCACCGCCGTGTTGCCGATCAAGGACTTCAGGTCGGTCTTGGCGGTGGTCAGGATGCGGCGCACGACCGGGTAGGACTCGGGGTGCACGGCGGAGACGTCGAGCGGGTCGTCGCCGCCCCTGATGCGCAGGAAGCCCGCGCACTGCTCGAACGCCTTGGGGCCCAGCCTGGGCACGTTTTTGAGCGCGGCGCGCGTGCGGAACGGGCCGTTGGCGTCGCGGTGGCGGACGATGCTCTCGGCCAGCGTGGCGCCGATGCCGGACACGCGGGTGAGCAGCGGGGCCGAGGCGGTGTTGACGTCGACGCCGACCGCGTTGACGCAGTCTTCGACGACGGCGTCGAGCGTGCGCGACAGCTTGGACTCGGCGAGGTCGTGCTGGTATTGGCCGACGCCGATGGACTTGGGGTCGATCTTGACCAGCTCGGCCAGCGGGTCCTGCAGCCGCCGGGCGATGGAGACGGCGCCGCGCAGCGACACGTCGAGGTCGGGCAGCTCCTGCGAGGCGTAGGGGGAGGCGGAGTAGACGGACGCCCCGGCCTCGGAGACGACGACCTTGGTGAGCGACGGCATGTGCTTGACCAGCTCGCCGGCGAGCTTGTCGGTCTCGCGGGAGGCGGTGCCGTTGCCGATGGCGATCAGCTCGACCTTGTGGCGCTGGGCCAGCGCGCCGAGCACGGCGAGCGACTCGTCCCACTGCCGCTTGGGCTCGTGGGGGTAGATGGTGGCGGTGTCGACGACCTTGCCGGTGCCGTCGACGACGGCGACCTTGACGCCTGTGCGCAGACCCGGGTCGAGGCCCATGGTCGGCCGCGCGCCCGCC
Organism: Nonomuraea fastidiosa; assembly: GCF_042751225.1. Taxonomy (NCBI): domain Bacteria; kingdom Bacillati; phylum Actinomycetota; class Actinomycetes; order Streptosporangiales; family Streptosporangiaceae; genus Nonomuraea; species Nonomuraea fastidiosa. The sequence continues at coordinate 1,364,678 of NZ_CP170570.1, read as the reverse complement.
GGTGCGGCGAGCAGCAGGTCGCGCAGGTTGGCGGCGAAGACCCGCACCGCCTCGTCCTCCGCCGCCTGCCACAGCCGCATGCGCAGGTCGATGCCGAGGTGGACGAGGATGCGGGTGCGCCAGGCCCAGCGCACGGTCTCATTCAGCCACTTGTCGGCCGGCCTGCCCTGGTCGGAGATGCCGAACCGGGCGGCGATGCGCATCTCGTAGTCGGGGCTGTCGTCGGGCTCGAGCGTGACGGAGAGGATCTCCTCCTTCTCGCCCCTGAACAGGGCGAGGATGCGGTGGGAGGGCAGCTTGGTGAACGGCTCGCCGAAGTCGAAATAGTCGGCGAACTTGGCCCCCGCCTCCTCCTTGCCCTCGCGCACCTTCGACACCAGCCGGCCGCGCTGCCAGAGCTGCTCGCGCAGGCCGCCGATGAGGTCGGCGTCTTCGGCGAAGCGCTCGATGAGGATGGCCCGCGCGCCTTCGAGTGCCGCCGAGGCGTCGGCGACGCCCTCGGTGACGAAACTCTCGGCGGTGGCGACCGGGTCGAGCGTGGGGTCGGCGAGCAGTTGGTCGGCCAGCGGCTCCAGGCCCAGCTCGCGGGCGATCTGCGCCTTGGTGCGCCGCTTGGGCTTGTAGGGCAGGTAGATGTCCTCGAGCCTGGCCTTGGTCTCCGCGGCCATGATCTGGGCGCGCAGCTCGTCGTCGAGCTTGCCCTGGGACTCGATGGACTCCAGGATCGCCGTCCTGCGTTCCTCCAGCTCCCGCAGGTAGCGCAGCCGCTCTTCCAGCGTGCGCAGCTGAGCGTCGTCGAGAGCGCCGGTGGCCTCTTTGCGGTATCGCGCGATGAACGGCACGGTCGCACCGCCGTCGAGCAACTCGACGGCCGCCTGCACCTGGCCTTCGCGCACGCCGAGCTCGGCGGCGATCCGCTGGTGAATAGAGAGCACTTGCCTGCCTTTCGATGGTCCCGCCGGTCAATTGTGCAGGACGACGCCGTCCTTCATGACCAGAGTGCGCGCAGGGTGAACGACGACCGCCTCCGCCGCGCCGCCGCACGGCACCACGACCAGGCCGGCCTTCTCCGGTGGTCGTCCGGCGGGGGTGCCGGGGGAGCCCGCCGCGGTGCAGGACGAGGGTCATGCCCAGCACCCTAAAGGCCGGGACCGACGATTTCCCGGCGTCCGCCGGGGTCGCGAGGTCCGGTGCTCAGCGGCGGGTCAGATCTCGTTCACGTGGTCGATGTTGGCGCGGTCGGCCGGGTCGTCGCTCGGCCGCCCCTCGAACCAGGCGTCCAGGATCTCGTCCAGCACCACCTCCGAGGTCAGCCGCAGGCTCAGCGCGAGCACGTTGGCGTCGTTCCACTTGCGCGCCCCGTCGGCGGTGTACGCGTCCACGCACAGCGCGGCGCGCACCCCGGGCACCTTGTTGGCCGCGATCGACGCGCCCGTGCCCGTCCAGCAGCACACCACGCCCTGCTCGGCGCGGCCCTCCGCGACGTCGCGGGCGGTCAGCTCGCAGGCCCACGCCCAGTCGTCGCGCTCGCCGTCGTTGAGCGCCCCGTGGGTGACGACGTCGTGCCCGCGCTTGCGCAGCTCCGTCACGACCCGTTCGGCCACGCCGTCCTTGCTGTCGGCGGCCACCGATATCCGCATGCGACCTCCTCTCCTCGCCTCCCACACTTACCAACGGAAACGGTCCCGAGTGAACGTTTTCACCCGCGCGAAACGCGCTGGACTGGCGAAATATGCGCCCATGTGGTTGGTTGAGTCGCCAATGAGGATTGATGCGAATGACATCCAGGCGCTCGCCCGTGGCTGTGCCGTGCTCGGCACCGGCGGCGGGGGAGACGTCCGTACGGGATCGCTGGCGGCGGTGAGGGCCATCCGCGAGTACGGGCCGGTCCCGCTGGTGAAACTGGGCGACCTGCCCGACGACGCCCTCGTGGTGCCGCTGTCCGGCATCGGCGCCCCGACCGTGAGCCACGAGATGATCCACGGCGAGGACGAGCCGAAGCGCATCGCCGAGGAGGTGGAGCGGATCTTCGGCCGCCCGCCGAGCGCGATCATGTCGTCGGAGATCGGCGGCGCGAACGGCGTCGCGCCGGTCGCCTGGGCCGCGCAGCTCGGCGTGCCGCTGCTCGACGCCGACGGCATGGGACGGGCCTTCCCCGAGGTCCAGATGGTCTCGATGTACGTGGCCGGGCTTCCCGCCGATCTGGTGATCATGTCGGACGTCGCGGGCAACGTCGTCACCATCCGCCCGCTCGACGGCCTGTGGTCGGAGCGCATCGCGCGCGCCGTCTGCGTGGCCGTGGGCTCGCACGCGCTGATGGCCGACTACGTGCTGACCGCCGCCACGGCCAGGGGCGCGGTCATCGAGGGCTCGGTGACCAGGGCCTTGGAGGTCGGCAGGGCCACGCAGGGCGCCGCCGACCCGCTGGAGGCGCTGCGCGAGAGCCTGGGCGCGGTCCGGCTGATCACCGGCAAGCTGACCGACGTGGAGCGGCGCACGACGGGCGGGTTCGTACGCGGCACCGCCACGATCGAGGGCACCGGCGACGACCGCGGCCGCCGCCTGAGCGTGGAGCTGCAGAACGAGAACCTGGTCGCGATCGAGGAGGGCCGGGTGCGCGCCATGGTGCCTGACCTCATCACGGTCGTGGACACCGAGACGGCCGCCGCGATCCAGACCGAGGCCCTCAGGTACGGCCAGCGCGTGACCGTGCTCGCCTGGCCCTGCGATCCCCTCTGGCGTACGGGCAAGGGCCTGGAGACGGCGGGACCGCGCGCCTTCGGATACGACCTGGACTACGTCCCCGTGGAGGAGCTGATGGCGCGTGGCTGACCTGCGCATCGGGATCGACGTCGGCGGCACCAACACCGACGCCGTGGTGCTTGACGCGGGCGGCCGGGTGATCGCCAAGGCCAAGCGGCCGACCACGCCGGAGGTGACCGGCGGCCTGCGCGCCGCGCTGGACGCCGTGCTCGCCCAGGTCGAGGACCGTTCCCAGGTGACCCGCGTCATGCTGGGCACCACGCACGCCACGAACGCGATCCTGGAGCGGCGCGGGCTCGGCAGGGTCGCGGTGCTGCGGCTGGGCGCGCCGGCCACCACGGCGGTGCCGCCGCTGTCCGACTGGCCGGACGACCTGCGCACAACCGTCTCGGCCGGCGAGGCGATCGTGCCCGGCGGCCATTACGTGGACGGCCGCGAGATCGGCCCACTCGACCTGGACGCGGTGCGCCGCTTCCTGGACGGTGCGGAGGCCGACGCCGTGGCGGTCACCGGCGTCTTCAGCCCCGCCGACGACGGGCACGAGCGGCGGGTGGCGGAGCTGGTCGCCGCCGAGTACGGCCTGCCGGTGTCGGTCAGCCACGAGATCGGCTCGCTCGGCCTGCTCGAACGCGAGAACGCGACCGTGCTGAACGCCGCGCTGTACGGCGTCGCCGCCCACGTCACCGACGCCCTGACCACGGCTCTCGCCGAGCGCGGGCTGAGCGCACGGCCCTACCTGGCGCAGAACGACGGCACGCTGATGACCCTGGAGCACGCCGCCCGCCTGCCGGTCTCCACGATCGGCTCGGGCCCGGCGAACTCGCTGCGCGGTGCGGCGTACCTGTCGGGGGTGCAGGACGCGATCGTGGTGGACGTCGGCGGCACCTCGACCGACCTGGGCGTGCTGGCCGGCGGGTTCCCGAGGGAGTCGGCGGCGGCCACGGAGATCGGCGGCGTGCTCACCAACTTCCGCATGCCGGACATCCTGGCCATCGCGCTCGGCGGCGGCACCGTGGTGCGCCCCGGCGGCGTCGGCCCCGGCTCGGTCGGCTACCGGATCGCCACGGAGGCGCTGGTGTTCGGCGGGACGACCGCGACGATGACGGACGCCGCCGTCGCGGCCGGCCGGGTGCCTCCAGGCGGCGAGGACTGGCCGCAGCGCCTGCCAAGCGCTCACGAGAGCACGATGCTCCGCGACGCGGTCACGAGAGCGGACGAGATGGTCGCCGACGCCGTGGACAGGATGACGCTCGGCCGTACCGACCGCCCCCTGGTCGCGGTGGGCGGCGGGGCGTTCCTGCTGCCTCAGGAGGTTCCCGGGGCGAGCCGGGTGATCAGGCCCGAGCACGCCGAGGTGGCCAACGCGGTGGGGGCGGCCATCGCGCTCGCGAGCGGCAGAGTCGATACGATCTTGCCTGCGGGAGAAAGCCGGGCACAGGCCATCGAAAGCGCTAAAGAGGAAGCGCAGGCGCGGGCCGTGGCGGCAGGGGCCGACCCCTCCACGGTGGAGATCGTGGACCTCCTGGAGGTGCCGCTGAGCTATCTCTCCGAGCCCGCCGTGCGGGTGCACGTCAAAGCAGCCGGACCCCTCGCCCGGTGACATAGCGAAAGGATCCCCCCATGCGCTGGCACAAGCGACTGTTCGTCGCCGGGGTGGCCGGTGTCCTGGCTCTGACCGCGTCGGCGTGCGCGGGCGGCCAGGTGCGCGGCGCCGGCGGCACGCCCCAGCCCCGCGCGAGCACCGGCGCCCGGCCGGCGGGCAGGTCAACGACAGCACGTTCGTCTACGCCCCCAACCACGACGTGGTCACCGACTGGGACCCGGCGACCTCGTACTCCAACGAGATCATCGCGCTGTCCAACATCTACGAGGGCCTGACCAGGTACGACTCGAAGACCAAGCAGGCAAGGCCGCTGCTCGCCACCTCATGGGAGTCGTCGGACGGCGGCAAGAAGTGGACGTTCACGCTGCGGCAGGGCGTCAAGTTCCACTCGGGCGCCACGATGGACTCCGAGGCCGTCAAGAAGGCCGTCCAGCGCAACATCGACAAAAAGGGCGGCGCGGCCTACATCTGGGACCCGGTCAAGAAGATCGAGACGCCCGACCCGAACACCGTCGAGTTCACCCTCAAGTACCCCGCCCCGCTCGACCTCGTCGCCGCCTCCGGCTACGCCGCCTGGATCTACGACGTGGACGCGGTGGACACCGACGGCAAGAAGACCGCCGGCACCGGCCCGTACACGGTCGACTCCTGGCAGAAGGGCAAGGAGAACGAGCTCACGCTCAAGGCGTTCGAGGACTACTGGGGCGGCTGGAAGCCCGAGCAGTACAAGAAGGTGACCTTCCGCGTCACGCCCGAGGTCACCACCGCCTGGCAGCTGCTGCAGCGCGGCGAGGTGAACTTCGTCGACCGGCTCAACCCGCAGCTGTTCGACCAGGCGCGCGAGACGCGGGGCGTGCAGGTGTCGGAGGCCCAGTCGTTCCAGAACCTGCTGGTGCTGTTCAACACCGCGGAGGGCCCGCTGAAGGACGTCAGGATCCGCCAGGCGCTGCAGCTCGCCATCGACTACGACGGCCTCGTGGCGGCGCTGGAGGGCTCCGGGCACCGGGCGAGCGGCCTGGTGCCGCCCGGCCTGCTCGGCCACGCCGAGAACATGCAGCCCAAGCAGGACCTCGCCAAGGCGCAGCAGCTGCTGACGGAGGCCGGGTACGGCCCCGACAACCCCGAGCTCAAGCTCACCCTGACCTACGGCATCGGCGACGACGACCAGAAGCTGCTGGTCACGCTGCTCAGCTCGGCGCTGAAGAACCTCAACGTGACGCTCCAGGCCAAGCCCATGAACTGGAGCGCGCAGTGGGACCTCGGCAAGAAGCGCGGCCAGGACATCTTCGTCATGTACTGGTATCCGGACTATCCGGACGCCTACTCGTGGTTCCTCAACGTGTTCAGGAGCAACGACAAGCCGCAGTTCAACCTGTCGTACCTGAAGAACGACGAGATCGACGGGCTCATCGACAAGCTGCCCGAGCTGACCGCCACCGACAAGTCGGCCGCCATGGACACCTACGAGGAGCTGCAGCGGAGGATCATCCAGGAGGAGGCGGCGGTGGCCGTGCCGTACGTGCAGACGTACCAGCGGGCGCTCACCTCCGACGTGCAGGGATACGTCGACAATCCCGCCTATCCGAACGTGGTCTTCTTCTACGACCTCAAGCGCTAGGCCATGCTCCGCTACCTGACCCGCCGGCTCGGCCAGGCACTCCTGGTCGTGGCCGGCGTGGTCGTGCTCACGTTCGCCGTGATGCGGATGGTGCCCGGCGATCCCGCGGTCGCGTTCGCCGGGCCGAAGGCGACGCCCGAGCAGCTCGCGGAGGCCCGTGAGCGGTTCGGGCTCGACGACCCGCTGCCGGTGCAGCTGCTGAACTACGCGCGTGACCTGCTGAGCGGCGACTGGGGGACCAGCCTGCGCACCAGGCAGCCGGTGCTCGACGACCTCTATCTCGCCTTCCCCGCCTCGCTTGAGCTGGTGGGCGCGGCGCTGCTGCTGGCCGTCGCGGCCGGCATCCCGCTCGGCGTGCTCGCCGCCCGCTACAAGCGCAAGCCGCCGGACGTCGGGGTACGCCTGGGCAGCATGCTGGCGGTCTCCGTCCCGGTCTTCTGGCTGGCGCTGGCCCTGCAGACGGTCTTCGGCAGCCACCTCGGCTGGTTCCCCGTCGCCGGCGAGTACGACACCTCGCTCGACACCACGAGCCCGCTCACGCTCTGGACGAACATCACGGCCGTGGACGCCCTCATCACCGGCAACTGGCCGATGCTCACCAGCACGCTCCATCACCTCGTGCTGCCCGCGCTGGTCGTGGCCGCCTACCCGGCGGGCGTCATCGCCCAGATGACCAGGGCCGCGCTCATCGAGGAGTCGGGGCAGGACCACGCCAGGCTGGAGCGGGCGCTCGGGTTCGGCGAGACGTCCATACTGACCAAGTTCGCCCTGCGGCCGGCGCTCAACCCGGTGCTGTCGCTGATCGCGCTCGTCTTCGCGTACGCGATCGTCAACGGCTTCCTCGTCGAGGCCGTCTTCAACTGGCCGGGTCTGGGCCGCTACGCCGCCGAGTCGATCAGGTCGCTGGACACCCCGGCCATCGCGGGCGTCACCCTCCTCGTCGCCCTGGTCTACGTCCTGGCCAACCTGGTCGTGGACATCCTGCAGGGCTTCGTCGACCCCAGAACGAGGACCCGATGAGCACCACGGAACCGGAGCGCGTCCAGGACACGCAGCCGCTGCGTCGCACGCTGCCGCGCATCCCCGACCGCTTCGCCGCGTTCGGCGCCGTGCTCATCGTGCTCATCGTGCTGGCCGCGGTGCTCGCGCCGTGGCTGGCGCCGTACCCGGTGGACGAGACGCGCCCGACGGAGAGCCTGCTCGAGCCGAGCGCCGCGCACTGGTTCGGCACCGACCAGGTCGGCCGCGACGTGCTCACCAGGATCCTGTACGGCGGCCGCACCTCGCTGTTCATCGCCGTGGCGGTGCTGGCCGTCTCGGCGGCGGTCGGCGTCACGCTCGGCGTGGTCGCCGGCTACGCGGGCGGCTGGATCAGGGACGTGATCATGCGGATCACGGACGTGTTCCTCGCCTTTCCCGCGCTGCTGCTCTCGCTCGCGCTGGCGGTGGTGCTCCAGCCCAGCGTGAACACCGTCATCCTGGCCATCGCGGCGACCTGGTGGCCGTGGTACACGCGCCTGTCGGCGTCCGTGGCCGCGTCGATCGCGACCAGGCCGTACGTGGACGCCGCCCGCTGCCTCGGCGTGCCCGCCCCGCTGATCGTGCTGCGCCACGTGCTGCCCAACTCGCTCACCCCGGTCCTGGTGCAGATCTCGCTGGACGCGGGCGGGGTGATCCTGACCTCGGCGGCGCTGTCGTACCTGGGGCTCGGCGCGCAGGAGCCGACCGCGGAGTGGGGACTGATGGTGCAGCAGGGCCAGGCGCTGTTCACCACCGACTGGTGGGTCGTCACCTTCCCCGGCCTGGCCATCCTGGTGACGGCGTTCGCGTTCAACGTGCTGGGCGAGGGGCTGCGCAACGCGCTCGACCCGCGGAGGGCGGTCAGGTGATCGAGGTACGCGACCTGCGGGTGAGCTACGGCGGGCGGCCGGTGGCCGCGGTGCCCGAGCTGGACGTCGCCGCCGGCGAGTGCGTGGCGATCGTGGGGGAGAGCGGGTCGGGCAAGACCACGACGCTGCTCACGCTGCTCGGCCTCACCGAGCACGCCGAGGTCTCGGGCACGGTCAGAGTGTGCGGCGTGGACGTCCTGACGGCATCTCCGCGCGAGCTGCGCGCACTGCGGGGCGCCAGGGCGGCCCTGGTCATGCAGTCGCCCCAGGCCGCGCTCAGCCCCGCCACCAGGCTCGGCACGCTGATGCGCCGCGCGCTGCGGCTGCACGGCCGCGACGACTCCGAGCAGGCCATGGCGCGGGCCGTCGAGGAGGTGCTGCTCGACCCCGCGATCCTGCGCCGCTACCCGCACGAGGTCTCCGGCGGCCAGGCGCAGCGCTTCGCCATCGCGCTGGCCATCGCCCTGGGGGCCGAGGTGATCCTGGCCGACGAGCCGACCAGCGCGCTCGACGTGACCGTGCAGGCCGAGGTGGTCGGCGTGCTGCGGCGGCTGCGCGAGGAGCGCGACCTCGCGCTGCTGCTGGTCTCCCACGACCTCGCGCTGGTCTCGACGATCGCCGACCGGGTGCTCGTCATGAAGGACGGCGCGGTGGTCGAGTCGGGGCCGGCCGCCCGGGTGCTGGCCGAGCCGTCCCATGCCTACACCCGCGAGCTGCTGGAGGCCCTCCCATGACAGGCGCTGCCGTGACAGGACCCGTGCTCAGAGCGGAGCGGGTGACGCTCGGGTACGCCCGCCGCCCGGTCGTCCACGACGTCAGCCTGGAGATCACCGAGGGCGGCGTGGGGCTGATCGGGGAGAGCGGGTCGGGCAAGACGACGCTGGCGCGCGCGTTCCTCGGCCTCCTCACCCCAATGTCCGGAAATATCTGGTACGGCGACCAAACGCTGAAAAAAGTGGACATGCGGACGTTCCGGAAGGACGTCCAGCCGGTCTTCCAGGCCGAGGCGCTCGACCCCCGCATGCGCATCGGCCGCTCGATCGCCGAAGCGCTCCCGCGCGCCGAGCGCCACCGCGTACCCGAGCTGCTCGAACAGGTCGGCCTCGCCCCCGAGCTGGCCGGCCGCCGCCCGCACCAGCTCTCCGGCGGCCAGCGCCAGCGCGTGGTGATCGCCCGCGCCCTGGCCGTCGGCCCCCGCCTGCTCATCCTCGACGAGCCCACCAGCGCGCTCGACGTCACCGTCCAGGCCAAGGTCCTCGACCTGCTGGCGTCCCTGGACACCGAGCGCCTGCTCATCACCCACAACCTGGCCGTGGTCGAGCGGCTCTGCAAGACCTCGCACGTGCTCTTCGCGGGCCGCGTGGTCGAATCGGGGCCCACCGCGGAGCTGCTGGCGAGCCCGGCACACCCGTACACCAGGGCGCTGCGCGACGCGGTGCCGAAGCTGGGGGAGAGCCCCCGCAGGCGAGGGGGCGTACGGAGGCGGTGCCGGCGGCGACGGGCTGCCCGTTCAGGCTGCGCTGCCCGATGGCGGTGAAGGAGTGCGAGCGGGCGCCCGAGCTGAGGGATCTGGGAGGCCGCCAGGTGGCCTGTCACCGGGCCGAGGACGTCCTGGCCGCCTGAAAAGCCCGGATAGGGGGTTCAGGCGGCCGTCACAGCGCTTTCAGGCCGCTGATCACCTCGAGCAGGACCTTGGCGTCCGGCGCGGGAGGCGGCAGCTCGACCTGCACGAGCTTCTGGGCGTGCAGGTCGCCGACGAGCACCCGGACGACGCCGATCGGCAGATTCAGCTCTGCGGCGACGTCGACGAGCCGGGTGGGGGTCGTGCACTTCTGCAGAATGATCAGATGTTCGGGGTCGAGGCCGCGCGGCGGCGTCAGGCCGCCGGCGGTGATGATGATGCCCATGAGGTCGATCGCCTCGCTCGCGGGCACCGTCCGGCCCCTGGTCAGGAGGTAGGCGGGGACGATCGGTCCCGCTTCCTCGTCCAGCCAGCGCTCTTCAGTCACTTCGCACCACCCGCATCGGGCGGGCCTGCTCTGCTCGGGAGCCTCGGCCTCTGGTTCGGCCACGTGCTCTTCCGGGATCAACACGATCGCGGTGGTCCCTCCATATGGTGAACCGCGCAACGTCACGCGGATGTCATGCCTGGCGGCCAGGCGGGAGACGACGAAGAGGCCGAGCCGGTCGCTGTCGGCCAGGTCGAACTCCGGTGGGCTGGCCAGCCGCTCGTTGTACTCGGCCAGCTCCTCTGGCTCCATCCCGAGCCCGCGGTCCTCCACCTCGAAGGCGAAGCCCCTGGCCGTCGCCTCGCCGCGCACCACGACCGAGGTGTGCGCGGGGGAGTAGACGGTGGCGTTCTCGATCAGTTCGGCGATGAGATGGATCATGTCCCCGACGACCGGCCCGGCCAGCCGGTGGCCGGACATCGGCTCGATGACCACGCGCTGGTAGTCCTCCACCTCGGCCGCCGCGCCGCGCGCCACGTCCAGCAGCGGCACGGGACGGCTCCAGCCGCGGCCCGGCGTGGCGCCCGACAGGATGATCAGGCCCTCGGCGTGCCGCCGCATGCGGGTGGTCAGGTGGTCCAGCTTGAACAGGTCGTCGAGCTGATCGGGGTCGGTGGCGCGGTGCTGCATGTCCGCGAGCTGGATGCGCTGGCGGTGCAGCAGCGTCTGGCTGCGCCGCGCGAGGTTGCGGAAGACGTGGCCGACGCCCTCGCTGAGCTGCGCCTGCCCGACCGCGGCCTCGACCGCTGTCTGCTGCACGGTGGAGAACGCCTGCCCCACGTCGTCGATCTCGACCGTGGTGCTGGCCACCGACAGCTCCGGCATCTCGACCTTCTCGCCCCTGCGCAGCTTCTCCACCACGTGCGGCAGCCGCTCCTGGGCCACCTCGAGCGCGGCCAGGCGCAGCGCGGCGAGCTCCCTCGACAGCCGGTTGCCCATCCGCAGCGAGAACACGATCGACACGATCACCAGCACCAGCGCGGTGCCCGCCAGCGCGAGCGCCCGCCACAGCACCTGGTCCGCGATGGGGTCGGCGCGCTTGTTGAGCGTCGTGCTGGCCCGCATCTGCGCCTCGTGGAACGCCCTGGCCAGCACCTCCGTGGTGCCGAGCCAGTTCCGCGCGGTGCCGCCCGCGATGATCTGGTCCTCCATCATCCGCATCCGCTGGTAGGCGGGCGAGGTGATGAGGGCGACCTGCGGGTCGCGCAGCTCCGGATCCAGCTCACCCAGGCTCTGGTCGAGCAGGAAACGCCGGTTGCCGGCGATCTGCGTGAACAGCCGCCGCTCGGCCGGCTCGACCGTGCCGAGCCCGATGGCCTGCTCCCTGGTCAGCAGCTCCTTGGCGTAGCCCATGTCGATGAGCACGCGCGACTGCTCGTAGATCGGGATGTCGTCGATCAGCGCGACCCGCCGGTGCAGACCGAACAGGGTGTCGATCATCGCGTTGTACGACTCCACGGTGTGCAGACGGTCGGACAGACCCGTGTCGATCTCTCCCCGGATCGCGTCGAGCCTGTCGATAGCCGTGTTCACCGCGTCCACCTGTCTGCGGATCTCTTCCGATCTGTCCTTGGAGTTGCTGGAGAGCTGCTTGAACGACTCCCGGGCGGCGTCCGTACGCGTCCGCTGCGTGGCCAGGGTGGTCTTGGTCGCGGCGTTCTTCAGGAGCTGGGCCGAGACGAGACGTTCACGCTGAATCTCGTTGATCAGTTTGTACGCGGGAAGGCGCAGGTTCGTCCAGACTGTCTTGTACTGACGCAGCTCCAAGCTCTCGGTAGCGGTGACGGCGGTGATGACCCCCCACAACACCACCATGGACGCCAGCGGCACCAACAGGAGGCCGATGATCTTCATGCGGATCGTTCGGCTACGACCCATCGCACCTCACTCCGGTCGGTCCCTTGCTGGCAACCCCGGACGGGACAAGCCCCGAGGATAGCAATACGATCACCGGAATGCCCAATTTTTCGGCACTTTCGGACACCGTGGCGCCTTCCAGGTTGATCTTGGAGTAGGTTCCTACGGTACGCCAGGCCACCAGAGGGAGATGCGTTGCGCCGTCGACTCGCAGCGGCCGTCGCACTGATGATGCTCGCGGCGTGTTCGCCGCCTCCTGAGCCGCAGCGGGCCCCATCGGGGGAGTCCCCGTTCGTCTATGTCAAGAACACCGACATCGTCACCGAGTGGGACCCGAGCCGCTCCTACAGCAACGAGATCATCGCCTTCCAGAACGTCTACGAGACGCTGACCTACTGGAACCCCGTCACCAAGAAGTCAGCGCCCCGCCTGGCGACCTCGTGGCGCTCGTCGGCCGACGGCCGCACCTGGACGTTCCAGCTGCGCTCCGGCGTCACCTTCCACACCGGCAGGACCATGGACGCCCAGGCGGTCAAGGCGTCGATCGAGCGCACGATGAAGGCCAGGACCGGCGCGAGCTACATCTGGGACGCCGTCTCCTCCATCCGGGTCGACGGGCCGCTCACCGTCACGTTCGCGCTGAAATATCCGGTGCCGCTCGACCTGGTCGCCTCCGCCGGCTACGCCGCCTACATCTACGACACCAAGGCGGCCCCCGACCTGACCAGGTGGTTCCAGCAGGGCAGGGACGCCGGGTCGGGGCCGTACACGGTCAGCCGGTGGAACAAGGGCAAGGAGGACGAGCTCACGCTCACCGCCTACGACGGCTACTGGGGCGGGTGGGAGCGGCCCCACTACAACACGATCAAGTTCCGCGTCGTGCCCGATCCCGAGCGGGCGTACCGGATGCTGCAGCGCGGCGAGGCGAGCTTCGTCGACCGGCTCGACTCCGAGCTGTTCCAGCGGGCTCAGGCCGCGCCCGGCCTGCGCACCTCCGACCGGCCCTCGTTCACCACGGCGCTCATGCTGTTCAACACCGCCCAGGGGCCGCTGAAGGACATCAGGGTGCGCAAGGCCGTGCAGAAGGCCGTCCCCTACCAGGGCCTGATCAAGGCCCTCGGCACCTCGGTCGCGCCGGCCAGCGGCGTCGTCCCTGAAGGGCTGCTCGGCCACGTGCCGAACCGGACGCCGAAGCAGGACCTGAAGACCGCCACCCGGCTGCTGCAGCAGGCCGGCGACGGTCCCGGCGGGCGGCCGCTGCGGCTGACGATGACCTACGCCGAGGGCGAGGCCGACTGGCAGGTGCTGGTCACGCGGCTGCGCAGGGCGCTGGCCCCGCTCAACATCACCCTCCGGGCGCGCAGCCTGCACTGGAACGCGCAGTGGGAGCTGGGCAAAAAACGCGGGCAGGACATCTTCGTCATGTACTGGTGGCCCGACTACGCCGACGGTTACTCCTACTTCGGGCAGGTCTTCCACAGCGCCGACCCGCCCGTGTTCAACCTGTCGTACCTCAACGACCAGCAGCTCGACGCGATGCTCGACACCGTGCCCGAGCTGACCGTGACCGACCGGCTCGCGGCGCAGCGCGTCTACGAGCGCGCCACGAACAGGGTGATCGAGCAACGGGCCGCCGCCGCCGTGCCGTGGGTGGTCAAGTCGCGCCGCGCCCTCGTCGGCGGCGTGCAGGGATACGACGAGAACCCCGCCTACCCCGACGTGGTCTTCGTCTACGACCTCAAGCCGTCGGCCTGAGCCTCCTGTGCCTCCTGCGTCTGGGCCTGCTCCACGCGTTCGCGCAGCCGCGCCCTGATCTCCTCCGGCGTGTACGCGCGGCGCCGCCGCTCGGCCCGCGCGATCACCGCCCCGGTGGCCGCGACCCCCATGATTCCGGCCAGACCCAGCCACTTCCACCAGCGCATGGTGCCTAGGCTAGCCGTGTGCTGACACTCGACGAGGCCGTCGGCGTGACGCGGACCGGCGACCTGTGGGTCTTCCGCGGGCGTTCCGTCCCCGACCGCGCCATCCAGACCGTGACCAACAGCCCGGTCAACCACGTGGGCATGGCCATCGTCATCGACGACCTGCCGCCCATGATGTGGCACGCCGAGCTGGGCAAATCGCTGCTCGACCTGTGGTCGGGCAGCCACCACCGCGGGGTGCAGCTGCACGACCTGCGCGACGCGGTCACCGTCTGGGCCGACCGCTACGGCCAGCGCGTCTGGCTGCGCCAGCTCGACCCCGAGGCCACCCCCGAGATGGAGGACGCCGCCCTGCGCACGGTCGCCAGGCTCGACGGCACCCCGTTCCCCTCCACCGCCAGGCTGGCCGCCCGCTGGGCCAGGGGCCGTCTGCCCGGCCGCGCCTGGCGCCGCCGCCGGCAGCAGGCCCTGGAGAGCGCCTACTGCGCCGAGGTGGTGGCCGTCACCTACGAGGAGATGGGGCTGCTGCCCGCCGGGCGGCGGCCCAACTGGTACGACCCCGGCAAGTTCTGGAGCGGCGACGACCTGGAGCTGTTGCTGGGCCGCCGGCTGGGCAACGAGATCACCGTGGGGGTCGAGCGCACGCGTCAGCGATGATTCGGCCGGCCGTTATGCTCGGTCGGGATGGACATCCGCGTGCTCGGCCCCGTGGAGGTGCGCGACGGCGGGGCTCCGGTGCCGGTCGAGGGGGCGCAGCAGCAGTGCGTGCTCGGCGTGCTGGCGGCGCGGCACGGCTCGCACGTGCCGGTCGGCCTGCTCATCGAGGCGCTGTGGGAGGGCGAGCCGCCCAAGACCGCGAAGACCATCGTCCAGCTCAAGGTGTCGCGGCTGCGCAAGGCGCTGGGCGACCGCATCATCACCACCAACGCCGGCTACGCGCTGGTCGCCCGCGATGACGAGGTCGACCTCGCCCGCTTCCGCAGGCTGGCCGCGCAGGGCCGCGCGGCGGGCCGGCCCGACCTCGCCGTCGCCGCCTGGGAGCGGGCGCTCAAGCTGTGGCGCGGCCGGCCGCTGCAGGGCGTCGGCACCGACTGGGTCGAGCAGCGCGTGCGCGCGCCGCTCGTACGCGAGCGCTGGGACCTCGTCGAAGAGCACGCCGCCGCGCTGATCGAGCTGGGCCGCCACCGCGAGGTGCCCGCCCTGCTGCAGGAGCTGCGCGACGAGGAGCCGCTGCGGGAGACGCCGCACGCGCTGGCCATGACCGCGCTCTGGCACGACGGCAGGCCCGCCGAGGCGCTTGAGCTGTTCCACGAGGTGCAGCGGCTGCTGGCGGGCGAGCTCGGCGTCGATCCGGGACCCCGGCTGCGCGACCTGTATCAGCGCATCGTCGAGGGCCACCGTCCCGTCGTGCCGCGCCAGCTCCCGCGCGACGTGGCCGGGTTCGTCGGCAGGCGCAAGGAGGCCGAGCGGCTGCGCGGGCTGCTGCGCGACGGCCGGGTCGCGGTGGTGACCGGTGCGGCGGGCGTCGGCAAGTCGGCGCTCGCCGTGCACGTCGGGCACCAGGTCGCCCCCGACTACCCCGACGGCCAGCTGCACGTGGACCTCGGCGGCCACGGCAGAGGCGAGCCGCTGCCGCCCGAGCGGGTGCTGCCACGCCTGCTCGGCGCGCTCGGCGTGCCCGCGCCCACCGGCGCGGCCGACCAGCTCGGCCTCTACCGCTCCACGCTCGCCACCCGCCGCGTGCTGCTCCTGCTCGACAACGCCGCCGACGCCGAGCAGGTACGCCCCCTGCTGCCCGGCGGCTCGTCCTGCGGCGTCATCGTCACCAGCCGTGACGCGCTGCGCGGCCTCGCCCTGCAGGGCGCCCAGAGCGTACGGCTCGGCACCTTCAGCCCGGAGGAGTCCCGCGACCTGCTCGCCGACCTCGTGGGCTCCGGCCCGATCGCCGCCGACCCCGAGGCCGCCGCCGAGCTGGCCGACCTGTGCGGCCACCTGCCACTCGCCCTGGCCATCGCCGGGGCCAACCTGCTCGGCAGGGCCGGGCTGCGCTCCTACATCGAGGAGCTGCACGCCGACCGCCTGAACACCCTCGCCGTCGAAGGCGACCCGCAGGCCACGGTCGCCGCCGCGTTCGCCGGCTCGTACGCGGCGCTGCCGCCCGACGCCCAGGTGCTGTTCCGGCGCTTCGGGCTGGTACCAGGCTGCGACTTCACCGCGCGCTCGGCCGCCGCGCTCGCCGGCACCGACCCGGCCACCGCCACCCGGCTGCTCGCCGGGCTCGCCTCCGCCCACCTCGTCGAGGAGCACGCGCCCGGCCGCTACCGGCTGCATGACCTCGTCGCGCTCTACGCCCGCGAGCACTGCGCCGACGGCGCCGACGACCCCGCGGGGCTGCACGCGTACTACCTGCACACCGCACGCGCCGCCGCGCGCCTGGTCGCGCCCACGATGGAGCTGTTCCCGCTGGCCGCGGACGACCCGCCGCCGTGCGCCGCCGCAGAGGAGTTCGGCGGCGTCGCCGCCGCCCGCGCCTGGTTCCTGGCCGAGCAGGACAACCTGCTCGCGGTGATCGAGCAGGCGCGCGGGCGCACGCTGTGGCGGCTGGTCGAGGTCCTGCGCGCCTTCATGTACGGTGGCCACCCCACCGGCGTGATCATCAAGCTGGCCGCCCGCGCCCTGGCCGCCGCCGGGCGCGCGGGCGACGTCGCCGGACGGGCCGGCATGCACCACACCCTGGCCAACGCCCACTACCTGCAGAACGAGCCCCGCCAGGCCGTGCACCACTACGAGGCGGCCGCCCGCCTTTACGACGAGGCCGGCTGGCAGACCGGCAGGCTCGCGGCGCTGACCAACATCGTCGCCGCCAGCGCCAGGCTCGGCGACCTGCACACCAGCATGGAGGCCCACGAGCGCGTCATCCGGCTGTGGGAGCGCCTTGAGCCGTCGCTGAAGCTCGCCGCCACGCTGGAGAACTACGCGATCAAGCTGCTGTGGGCCGGCCGGCCGCGCGAGGCGCTGGAACGCCAGCTCCGCTCGATCGCGCTGCGCCGGTCGCTGGAGGAGCCGCCCGGCTGGGAGGCGCGGGCGTACTCCGTGCTCGGCGACGTCCACCTCGCGCTGGGCGACCTCGACGCCGCCGTGCGCTTCTTCGAGCAGGCCCTGGAGCACGCCCCCGGCGCGCAGGTCTCCGGCACGCTGGCCAGCGCCGCCATGGCGCACCACCTCAAGGGAGACGCCGCGCGCGCCGCCGGACTCGCCCGCCGGGCCGTGACCGCCGCCCGCGAGCGCGGCCTGAACGGCGAGCTGGCCGAGGCCCGCGCCACGCTCGCCCGCGTGGACCGCACGCTCGGCCTGGACGAGCGCGTCGCGCTGCTCACCGAGGTACTGGCCGAATACCGCGAGCGCACCCACCCCTACCTGGAGACCCGCTCCCGCCTGTGGCTGGCCGAGGTGCTGCTCGAAGGCGGGCGGGCGGAGCAGGCCGCCGGGCACGCCCGCGAGGCACTCGACGCGGCCGTCCGGCACGGGATGCGGCGGCTCGAAGGCCAGGCGCTGACCGCGCTGGCGCGGGCCTGCCCCGAGCGGATCGGCGACGCGCGCAGGGCCGTGGAGCTGCATCGCGCGTACGGGCACCGGCTCGACGAGAGCGCCGCGTCCGACGTGCTCGGGTGACCGTGCGGCTGCGGCGCTCAAGGCTGCTTCAGGGGCCGGCGCTGCTCAGGGCTGCTTCAGGGGGCGGCGCTGCTCAGAGCCGCGGGCTGAGGAGGGCGGTGCTGCTCAGGGCTGCGGGCTGAGGAGGGCGGCGAACGTGTCGCGCAGCTCTGGGCCCGGGTCCACGCCCAGCTCGTCGGCCAGCGAGCGGCGGGTGCGGTCGTACAGCTCCAGCGCCTCGGCCTGCCGTCCCACCCGGGAGAACGCCGTCATCAGCAGCGACACCAGCCGCTCCCGGTGCGGCTCCGCGGCCACGACAGCGCGCAGCGGGGCGATCGCCCGTTCCGGACGGCCCAGCCGCAGCAGCCGACGGGCCAGCTCCTCGACGGCGGCGAGCCGCGCCTCCTCCAGCTCGATCGCCGCCAGCTCCAGCGCCTGACCGCCCCCTGGCCCGCCGAACGCCGGGCCCCGCCACAGCCCGAGCGCCTCCTCCAGCAGCTCGGCCCCTTCGACGTCGTCGGCCCCCTGCGCGGCGGCGATCAGGCCGCGGAAGCGCAGCGCGTCCACCTCGTCAGGGTCGGCCAGCAGCACGTAGCCGGACGGCGTGGTCTCCACCCGCGCGCCGAAGAGCGCGCGGCGCAGCCGATAGACGTGTCCCTGCACGGTGACCCGCGCACTGGCCGGGGGAGCGCCCTCCCACACGGCGTCGATCAGCCGCTCCACCGGCACCGGACGATTGAGGTCCAGCAGCAGCGCGGCCAGGACGAAACGACGCTTACGCGGCCCGAGATCCAGGCGGCGTCCCCCGACACCTGCGTCAATGGACCCGAGCAGGCGAAACTCCATGCGATCCATCCAGGACAGCATGCGGCATGCCGCTAAAACCCGGCTAAACGCCGCTCAGGCGGGGTTCGTACCGGATCGCGCAACCGCGCTCACCTGGGCGGACGGCGCGCACCAACGGAACGCCAACGCCTTGTGTCAGCTTCTTGGCTTCACCTTTCCGTCTGAAAGCTTCTCCGTCCGAAGAGGAAGAGAGGAACGTTGATCACCAAGAAGGCCGCGATGGCCGCCATGGCGGGCGCCCTGCTCGCGGCGCCGGTCGCCGTCACCGTCATGGCGCAGCCGGGCGCCGCCGCCACCAACGCCGCCACCAACGCCGCCACCAACGCCGCCACCAACGCCGCCACCGTTCAGGCCGCCGCCAAGGACCGGCTGCTGCCCGGCCAGTGGCTGCTGCCCGGCCAGTCGCTGACCTCCGGCCGGTTCAGGCTCGTCCAGCAGGTGCAGGGCAACCTCGTGTTCTACGAGGGCACCAAGGCGCTGTGGACCTCGCCCACCTCGGGCAACCCCGGCGCCCGCACCACCATGCAGAAGGAGGGCAACCTCGTCATCTACGGGGCCGGCAACAAGCCGCTGTGGTCCACGCCGACCGCCGGCAACCCCGGCGCGTACCTGCTGCTGCCCAAGGAGAGCGGCAACCTTGTGATCTACTCCAAGGACAACAAGCCGCTGTGGTCGTCGAAGGCGTACATCGGCAAGCTGCCCTCCGGGCACGTGCTGCGCCCCGGCGAGACCGTCCAGTCCTCCAACGGCCGCTACAAGCTCATCCAGCAGGACGAGGGCAACGCCGTGCTGTACGACGGGCAGCGCCCGCTGTTCACCACGCCCACGGCCGGGCACCCGGGCGCGCGCTCGATCATGCAGCGCGAGGGCAACTGGGTCGTCGTCGACAAGAACGACAAGGCGCTGTGGACCACCAAGACTGCCGGCAACCCCGGCGCGTGGCTCGCGGTGTCCAACGACGGGCGGATCATCATCTACTCCAAGGACAACAAGCCCCTCTGGACCAGCCGCTGATCGCGTCCGCGTGACGACGCCGGGCGGTACGCGCCGCCGCCCGGCTCTTCCGGATCGGTCCTCGCCGCGAGATGCTTCTGCAGCGAAGATCACGATTCTCTCTGGGTGCCGGATGACCGATCCGATCAAGCGCGTGCCGTTCGACGTGGAGAGCTACCAGCGACGCTCCCGTACAGGGCCGTGCTTCATCTGCGGGATCGTGAGCCGCGATCCCAGCCAGCCGGAGGAGATCATCTACGAGGACGACGAGCACATCGCGTTCCTCGCCCGCTTCGCCGCCCTGCCGCCCGGCGTGCCGTACGAGCGGCAGCAGTACCACGCGCTCATGGCGGAGAACGGCGTCGTCGAGCACACCCCCGAAGAGGCCGCGGCCCTCGCCGCGAAGATCCGCAAGGCGCTCCCGTCCTGAGGCCGCATCGCGTGGCAGGCTGGGAGAATGCGCCTGGCTACCTGGAACGTGAACTCGGTCAAGGCACGGCTGCCCCGCCTGCTCGACTGGCTGGCCGCCGTCGAGCCCGACGTCGTCTGCCTCCAGGAGACCAAGTGCCCGGCCGAGGCGTTCCCCGCGGCGGAGGTGGGCGCGCTCGGCTACGCCGCCGCCGCGCACGGCGACGGCCGCTGGAACGGCGTCGCCGTGCTGTCCAGGATCGGCCTGGACGACGTGACGCCGAGCTTCCCCGGCGAGCCGGGCTTCGCCGAGTCCGAGGGGGTCGGCGCCGCCCGCCCCGAGGCCCGCGCGATCGGCGCCACCTGTAGCGGGCTGCGGGTCTGGTCCCTGTACGCGCCCAACGGCCGCGCCGTCGACTCGCCGCACTACGCGTACAAGCTGGCCTGGTTCGCCGCGCTCGGGGACGCGCTCGCCGCCGAGCTGCCCGCCGGGCCGCTGGTCGCCTGCGGCGACTACAACGTCGCACCGACCGACGCCGACGTCTGGGACCCCGCCCTGTTCGTGGGCTCGACCCACGTGACGCCACCGGAGCGCCAGGCCCTGGCCGAGCTGCGGGAGCTGGGGCTGCACGACGTGGTGCCGACGCCGATGAAGGGGCCGCACCCGTACACGTACTGGGACTACCGGGCCGGGATGTTCCACCAGAACAAGGGCATGCGGATCGACCTCGTCTACGCCAGCGCCGACGTGGCGGGGCGGGTGCGGTCGGCGTACGTGGATCGGGAGGCGCGCAAAGGGAAAGGGCCGTCCGATCACGCGCCTATCGTGGTGGATTTGGAGGATTAATCACGGTCGCGAAATGAGGCCGGGCGAGTAGTCTTTGCGTTCACACGTCTCGGGGGACACAAGAGTTTCTTTGAACCACAGGGGGTAAGCCCGTGGAACCTCAAGACGGCCGGATCATCCTGTTCATCCTCGTCGCCATCGCCCTGTTCAGCCTCGGGCGCCGTTTTCAGACGATGCTCATGTCGCGGCAGGCGTTGAAGCAGACCACCAAGCAGCTCACGGCCAGGAAAGCCGTCGCGCAGAACGCGACGAAGTCGATGATCGGCGTGACGCTTCTCGTCGTCTTCGTGATCTGGCTGGTCGTCAACCTCAACCGCACGATGTGACGGCTCAGAGCCGGGTGAGGCGGCGGATCGCCCGGGCCGCTCGGGGTCGGTGAGGCGGCGGACCGTCCAGGCCGCTCGGGGTCGTGAGGCGGTGGATCGCCCGGGCCGCTCAGGGCCGGGCGAGGCGGCGCAACGCCCAGGCCGTGACCACGGCCGCCCCCGCGGCGGCCAGGCCCACCGCGCGGGTGAGCTTGACGGCCCGCCGGATGTCCGCGACCCGCGGCTTCGGCCCGTCGCCCATCGTCGGCCGCTCCTCGGTCCTGCCCTCGTAGACGTTCGTGCCGCCCAGCGTGACCCCCAGCCCGCCGGCGAACGCGGCCTCGCAGCGGCCCGCGTTCGGGCTCGGGTGGCGGTGGCCGTCCCGGCTCAGCATCGCCCGCGCGCCGCCGGGGTCGGGCGCGGTCAGCACGGTGAGCACACCGGTGAGCCGCGCCGGCACGAAGTTGGCCAGGTCGTCGAGCCGGGCCGCCGCCCAGCCGAACCGCTCGTACCGGGGTGAACGATGCCCGATCATGGCGTCCAGCGTGTTGATCGCCCGGTACGCCAGCAGCCCCGGCACCCCCGCGACCGCGCCCCAGAACAGCGGCGCCACGACGGCGTCGGAGGTGTTCTCGGCCAGCGACTCCACCGTGGCCCGCGCCAGCTCGTCGGCCTCCAGATGCCGTGGGTCGCGCCCGCACAGGTGCGGAAGGCGGGCGCGGGCGCCTTCGAGGTCGCCGCTCTCCAGCGCGTCGGCCATGTACTCGCCCTCCCTGGCGAGCGTGGTGCCGCCGAGCACCGCCCAGGTGGCCAGTGCGGTCAATCCCGTACGTACGGCGCGATGCGGTGCGATCCGTACGGCCAGCACACCGAGCGCCGCCGCCCCGCCGACGCACGCCGCGACGTGGACGGCCCCGCGCGCCCGGTCGTCGGCGTACAGCACGCCCTCCAACCGCCCGGCGGCCCGCCCGAACGCGGCGACGGGATGTGCGGGGCTTTGCGGATCGGCCAGCAGCCGGTCGAGAGCCACGCCGAGGGCGAGGCCGAGAGGATCACACCAAACGCGCATGAAGTTCATCTTCGTGCACATCCAGCCATGCCGTGGCACGCCGGATGCGCTCGCCCGCGCCGCTCGCCCACATCTTCGCCCAGTTGCCGCCGGCGGCGGCGCGGGTGCGCATCACGGTGTACGAGCGGTGGAAACGCAGCCTGGCCAGCTCCAGCAGCCGCCGCCGGTCGCGGGGCCGCAGGCCGTACGCGTCGCAGAACAGCCTGAGCCTGGCACCGACGTCGACGGCGCGCAGCAGCGGCGCGCGGTCCACCGGGTCGGCGATGGGTGCCCAGTGGCGCAGGGTGGTGACGATGTCGAAAAGGCGGGTGGTGGGGCGGGCGAGGTCGAAGTCGATGAGGGCGTAGGGGGTGGAGGGGTCGTCCTGGTGGAAAATGACGTTTTCTGGCGTCAAATCGCAGTGGCCGATGATTTCTGGGGCTTTGTCGTCATTCGAGCCCCCTTCCCAGCCGTCCATCGTGAGCGGGAAACCGGCGGTCGCATCATGAAACCGCCGCAGCAACCTCGCGAGCCCGGCCAGCGCCTCATCGCTCGCGCTCTCCACCCGCAGCCCGGTCCTGCCCGGGAGAAAGGTGAGGATCTCGCGCCCGAACCTGTCGAACCCCAGCACCCTCGGAGCCCCGTCGAACCCGGCCGCCTCAAGGTGTCTGAGCAGGGCGTGCACGGCGGGCGTCGACGTACCGGCCGGTCTGCGTACGGTGTCTCCGACGCGCACCACCCCGTCTGTCACGTCCCCGCCCTGCAGGGGAATCTCGTGCAGGAGCGTCGCGACCATGCCACGACAGCTTAGACCCGGACCGAGGCCACCCGCCCGGACTTTTCCCAACCCCGCCGCCATGCCTGGGCCGTCTCGTGCGCGCGTACGGTGAGGCCCGGTCCGGCCGTGGTGCGGCTCGTTCCCCGGCGTGCGGTGAGGTCCGGTCCGGCCGTGGTGCGGCTCGTTCCCCGGCGTGCGGTGAGGTCCGGTCCGGCCGTGGTGCGGCTCGTTCCCCGGCGTGCGGTGAGGCCCGGTTCGTCCCACGCTCGCCCGTAACATGCCGAACCAGGCCTCACCCGCCCCCGGCCCGTTACCCTGCGTCCTCATGCCCATCCTCCTGTCGCTGGCGGCCGTCGTCATGACGCTGCTGGGCGGGATCGTCGCTCACCAGGTCGGCAGGCAACGCCACCTCGTACTCGGATTCGCCGCCGGCGTCATGCTCGGCGTGGTGGCCTTCGACCTGCTCCCCGAGGCGCTCTCACTGGACGCGTACGACGTGCACGGGGTGCCCGTGCCGATGCTCGCCCTGGCGCTCGCGTTCCTCGCCATCCACGTCGTCGAGCGGTCGGTCGGCATGCACGCCACCCACGAGTCCGACTACGCCACCCACCACCACGCCCACGCCCCGCCCGTGCCGCACAACGCCGGGACCCGCTCCCGCCCCGGCGTCGGGCTCACCGCGGGCGCCACCCTCGTCGTCCACAGCCTCCTGGACGGGGCCGCCATCGGCGCCGCGTACCAGACCGACGCCTCCTTGGCGGTGGCGGTGGCGATAGGCGTCATCGCTCACGACTTCACGGACGGGTTCAACACGTACACGATCACGTCCCTGTACGGGAACTCCCGCCGCCGCGCCCTCACCCTCCTCGGCCTCGACGCCCTCGCCCCCGTCGTCGGCGCCGCCCTCACCATCCTCCTCGCCATCCCCGACGGCATCCTCGGCGCCTACCTCGGCCTTTTCGCCGGTTTCCTCCTCTATCTCGCCACCTCCGATATCCTCCCAGAGGCCCACACGCCCCGCCGCGCCACCGGCTGGACGCTCACGGCCACCGTGCTCGGGACGCTGTTCATGTGGGGTGTGATCGGCCTGACAGACTGACACGAGGAAAACGTGTGCGTGACATGTCGCCGGATCATGCACAATAAGGCGGGAGCGCCCTTAGCTCAGCTGGATAGAGCACCGGACTTCTAATCCGACGGTCGCAGGTTCGAATCCTGCAGGGCGCGCTTTGACCAGGTTCCGACCTGCGGTTTTGCGGATTCGGACGCGTTGTAGAAGTTTCGCTCAGTGATGCCGGCGTCCTGATCGCCGGTGCGCCGGCCCGGTGGGAGCACCAGCAAGACCGTCTGGCGGCGGACCTTGGCCGCCTTCCTCCACTCGGAGCGCCTGCAGGAAGTCATCCCGGTGCGAGGTGTTGACCGCACCTGCTGATCGTCTCAGAACCTAGGCGGCTCAACGCGAACTCAACAAGGGCTCAACACCGGGCGGCCTACGTTCTCCTCATCCGCAAGCGGACAAAGGAGGAGGGGATATGAACATCACCGCCAAGCTCGGCACCGCCCTCGTCGCTGGTGCGATCGGTCTGGGGGGCCTGACCGCCGCGCCCGCGCAGGCCACCACGGCCCAGGCCTGCCAGCTGCGTCAGCGTCACGCACTGGACGACCAAGATGACCCACAAGGTGCAAGTCCTCAACAACTGCAGTTACTCCGTCACCTACCAGGTCAAGCGGCGCGGGCCGGACTCCGACTGCCTGACCCTGGCCCCGTACCAGCACCGCATCTCGTGGTGGCAGCGCTGGGGCCGCCAGTACCAGGGCATCCGCTGGTGGTGCGCCTGACGCTGACGGGAAGGGGCGCCTGCGATCCGGCGCCCCCGACGGCTACAAGGACGTCAGGGCGGGCGTGGCGCAGGGATGGCGTGAGCCCGGCTGGAGGCGAATCCGTCCGGCACAAGAGCGCGATCGGTCGTCCTCCACCCGCCCGCCCCACGCACTGGGCGCGAGGAGACCTGGCAATGTCCCGATCGCCGGATCGACGGGGCGTCACGAGCCCCGCGCATGACCGGACCGGGCCGCTGCTCCGACCGGGAGAGCGGGAGTACCCGCAGCTCACGATGTGAAACGCGGGCAGGTGAGAAGTTGCGCGCGAACGTCGAAAAGCGAGAACATCTCGCATGCTCGACCCCTTGCCCGAGGACGATGGGACTTCACCGACGGTCTCTGCGCCGCAGTTCGTAGGTCGTGATCGGGAGTTGGCGGCGCTACGCGTCGCCTTGGCCCGGCCACCGGCGATCGTGCTGGTCGAGGGTGAGGCGGGGATCGGGAAGAGCCGGCTGCTGCGCGAGTGGCTGGCCGCACCGGACGAGCGCACCGCCTTGGTCTCGGTGTGCCCGCCGCTTCGCGAGTCGCTGACGTTGGGGCCGATCGTCGACGCGTTCCGTGGGATCGACCGTCCGGTGTCGCGATTGCGGCTCACCGAGCTCGCGGGTGCGTTACGGCCCCTGTTCCCTGAATGGTCCTCGGACCTGCCGCCCGCATTGCCGCCTTTGAACGATGCGAAGGCGGCACGGCATCGCCTGTTCCGCGCCCTGGACGAGCTGCTGCGGGCTGCGCATGTCGACGTTCTCGTGGTCGAGGACGCTCACTGGGCCGACGAGGTGACCTTGGAGTTCCTGCTGTTCGTCGCCTCTCGGCAGCAATCGGACGGGCCGAGCCTCGTGATCTCCTATCGGCCGGAGGAGGTGGACGCGGGATCGCTGTTGCTGCGGCTGACGTCCCGGCTTCCTGCCGGCGTGACCCAGCTGAGGATCGCCCTGGCGCCGCTGCCACCCGGCGACACGGCGGCGCTGGTGTCCTCGATGCTGGACGGCAACCCGATCTCGCAGGAGTTCACGACGTTCATGCATGAGCGGACCGGCGGGATTCCGCTGATGCTGGAGGAGTCGGTCCGCCTCATGTGCGACCGCGCCGACCTCGTCTTCCGCGACGGACAGTGGGTCCGGCTGAAGCTGCGCAAGCTCCAGGTGCCGCCGACGGTGCGCGACTCCACCCGGGAGCGGGTGGGCCGTCTGTCGCCGGCGGCGCAGCAGGTGCTGCGAGCCGCGGCCACGCTGGCCGAGCGGTCATCGGTGGCCACGATCGCGATGACCGCCGGTCTGTCACCGGCCGCGTGCCGAGGTGCCCTCGCGGAGGCGGCCGAGGTCGGCGTCCTGGACGGAGACGACCACGGCCAGTGGCGATTCCGGCACGCGCTGGCCGCCATGGCCGTCTACGAAGCGATCCCGCTGATCGACCGCAGGCACTTCCACCTGCGGGCCGGCCGGGCCTTGGAGGGCGTCCATCCGCTGCCTGTCGCACGCCTTGCCCACCACTTCCGCGAGGCGGGCGAGACGCGCTCCTGGGCGCGGTACGCCGAGCAGGGTGCCGAGCTGGCCATGGCCTCGGGTGACCACACCAAGGCGGTCGACCTGCTGGTCGATCTGCTGTCGTGGTCCGAGCTGCCACCGGCGGATCGGGCACGGGTCGCGCGCATCGCCGGAGTGGCCGCACTGGGCCGTCGCGAACCGGTGGACGAGGTCTACCACCGCGTGATCCGTACGTTGCGCTCGGTGCTGGAGACGCCCGGTCTCTCCGCCCGCCAGCAGGCCGAGATCCGTAACCCCCTGGGCCGCCTCCTGATCATCGGGGGCGAGGCGCAGGCCGCGCTCAGCGAGCTCGAGCAGGCGGTGACCAACCTCGACCATGACCCGGTCGAGGCGGCACGGGCGATGACGTATCTGGGCTGGGCTTATGCGGGACCGTGGCCGGCGTCGACCCACCGGCGCTGGCTGGATCGCGCCGCCGAGCTGGCCGCCGACGTCGACTCTCCCGCGGAGCGGCTGAACCTGGCCGGCAACCGAGCCGCCGCGCTGCTCATGCTCGGCGAGGAGGAGGCCTGGGATGTCGTCGCCGGCCTGCCCGTCGACGGCGCGACCTCGGCGGAGCGTCTCGACGTGGCCCGCATCCACACCAACGTCGGCACCGGCGCGCTGATCTGGGGCCGGTACGCCGACGCGGAGAGACACCTCGCCGTGGCCATGCGCCTCGCCGAGGCCGAGCAAGCGTCCCGGCTGCAGAACAACGTCCGGCTCGAACAGGCCAACCTGGCGTGGTTCACCGGCCGGTGGGAGGGCCTGGCGGAGGAGAGCGCGGCGCTGGCCGACGCCGACCGGGACCGGCCGGCGCTCTACCTCGGCAGCATCCGCCTCGCGGCCCGGCTGGCCGCCGCGGAGGGACGGCGGCGCGCCGCGGTGGAGCAGTTCCGGCTGGTCCTTGAGGAGTCCGCCCGTCTCGGCGCGGCCGACGACACGATGGAGGCCGCCGCCGCGCTGGCCAGGCTGTGGCTGACGGACGGAAACAGCGGCCGGGCGCTGCAGATCACGAACGAGCCGATGGACACGGTCCGGAGAAAGGGCATCTGGATCTGGGCGACGGACCTCGTCCCCGCCCGGATCGAGGCGCACCTGGCCGCGGGCGACCTGCGGGCCGCGACACGCCTGGCCGACCAGTTCGCCAGAGGACTGCGGGGCCGTACGGCGCCCGCGCCGCGCGCCGCCCTCGCCGTGTGCCGTGCGCTGCTGGCCGCCGCGGACGGAGACCACGCCCGCGCGGCGAGGGCGTACGACCGGGCGGCGCGCGCCTGGGACGCGTTGCCGCGCCCCTACGACGCCATGCTCGCCCGCGAGCGTCAAGCCGAGGCGCTCATCGCGCAAGGCCGGATCGAGCAGGGCCGGGAGCTGCTGGCCGCACAGTACGAGCAACTGTTCAGGCTCGGAGCCCGCGGCGATGCGGACCGGGTCGCACAGCGGCTTCGCGAACACGGCGCCGAGGTTCCGCGATTGTGGCGCGGCGGCCGGCGGGGATACGGCGACCGGCTCTCACCTCGTGAGCTCGACGTGGTCCGCCTGGTCGTCGCCGGCAAGACGAACCGGGAGATCAGCCGGATCCTGACCAAGTCACCGGCCACGGTGGATCAGCAGTTGCGTGCGGCGATGCGCAAGCTGAAGGTGAACTCCCGAACCGCGCTCGCCGTTAAGGCCGTAGAGTCCGGAGTGTTCGCAGAAGAGGATTCCTCCGGCGATTCGTCATGAAAAATAACGTATCCGCCGTATAGCGAAGGTCGCTGGCCCGCCCGAGCATGGCTCCCATGATCCATGGCCCTAGGGCAGCGCATGCCTGAGCGACCCACCGCGCGTGACGACTCCCTCATCGAGCGTCAGCGACCGCTGGAGCCGTCGCCCGGAGATGCCGGTGCCCCTGACACCGCTGACACCTTCGACACCCCTCACGCCCTCGACGCCCCGGACAGCCGGGACGACGCCCCGGACAGCCGGGATGACGGCGATGACGGCGATGACGAGAGCCACGACCCCTACCAACCCCTGTAGGCCGGAGGACCCCCGCACGTGAGACTGAAAGCCCTCGTCGCTCCGCTGACCTTAGCGGTCGGCCTGAGCATGATTTCGCCACCACCGGCGTCGGCCGCCGAGCCGGATCCCGGTGCACCCGCCGCCAAGATCGCGTCGGACCTGCAAGGCCGGTTCCGCACGGAGCCGGTCTCCGACTTCTGGATCACGTTCGACACCAATGCCGACCTCGAGCCGGCGAAGAAGATCACCGATTGGACCGCTCGCGGTCAGTTCGTCTACGACGCACTGAAGGCCGCGGCCAAGGCCTCCGTGGAGTCCGTCTCCGCCGAACTCGACGCGGCGGGCGTGAAGTACACCTCCTACCCGCTCGTCAACGCCGTGCTCGTCAAGGGCGGCACACAGGAGCTCGCGCTCGACGTCGCCTCGGTCAGGCAGGTCGCCGAGATCCATGCGGCGCCACAGGTCGCGCTGATCGATCCCGTGGACAAGAAGGCGCCGGACGACCAGGCCCCCCGCCCCAAGGCCACCGCCGAGGACGGCACCGTCACGTGGGGTCTGGACGCCATTCGCGCCCCCAAGGCCTGGGAGATGGGGGCCACCGGTGCCGGCATCACCGTGGCCAACATCGACTCGGGCGTGCAATTCGACCACCCCGCCCTGATGCGGCAATACCGCGGCACGAAGCCCGACGGCACCGTCGACCACAACTACAACTGGATGGCCACCCGGGATACGTGCACCGGAGCGCCGTGCGACGACAACGGACACGGCACGCACACTATGGGCACCATGGTCGGCGACGACGGCACCAACCACATCGGCGTCGCACCGGACGCGCAGTGGATCGCGACGAACGGCTGCTGCGAAGAGACCGGCGCCGAGTCGTTGCTCGAGTCCGGCTGGTGGTTGCTCGCCCCGACCGACGTCAACGGGAACAACCCCGACCCGTCCAAGCGCCCCCACGTCATCAACAACTCGTGGGGCCAAAGGCTCGAGCACGACTTCGAGGACTTCTTCCAGGCCATCGACGAGGCCTGGAGCGCCGCGGGCATTTTCAGCGTCTGGTCGGCGGGCAACTCCTCGCCGGCCGCGGCATGCGACACCATCTCCACGCCCGCCGCCGCCAAGAGCGCCTACTCGGTCGGCGCTTACGCGTCGGACGGCACGCTCGCGGCGTTCTCCCGCAAGGGCGAGGGTGTGGACGGCCAGTTCAAGCCCGAGATCTCCGCTCCGGGCGTCGACGTCACGTCGTCCTACCCGAACAACGGTTACGCCGCGCTGTCCGGCACCTCGATGGCGGCTCCCCACGTCGCCGGCGCCGTCGCCGCCCTGTGGAGCTATGACCCGACCCTCATCGGGCAGGTCGAGGAGACCCGCCGCCTGCTGGCCGAGTCGGCCGTCGACGTCGACGACACCGAGTGCGGCGGCACCGCCGAGTTCAACAACAAGTACGGCGAAGGCCGGCTCGACCTCGTCCGCCTGCTCGAGCTCGCACCCCGGCAGGGCGGCACCCTCACCGGTGTCGTCACCGCCGACGGCAAGGCGGTCTCCGGCGTCGAGGTGACGATCAGCGGCCCGTTCAGCCGGTCCGTCGGGACCGACAAGGACGGCCGGTTCACGGTGAGCCTCCCGGTCGGCGACTACCAGCTCAGCACCAGGATCTTCGGGTACCTGACCGCGACCGCGAGCGCCTCGATCACCCTCGGCCAGGAGACCTCGGTCGAGATCGCCCTCACCGCCGCCGCGCGCCACGACATCACCGGCAAGGTCGTCGACGACAAGAAGCAGCCCGCCCCGAACGCCGAAGTCTCCGTCAAGGACACGCCGCTGGAGGCCGTGCGTACGGACGCCAACGGTGCGTTCACGATCGCCGGTGTGCCGGAGGGTCAGTACGCGCTCGCCGTCACGCCCAACGCCTGCTTCTCGCCGACGTCCGTCCCGTTGACCGTCGGCCCCGAGAACAATTCGCTGGAGATCCCGGTCGGGCTCGTCGTCGACGAGGGCGGCTACAGCTGCTCCGTCTCCGAAGGTGAGTACCTGCGCGGCACCGACAAGGTCACGTTCAGCAGCGGCGTGTGGGCGACGGTGGACCTGCCGTTCCCGATCGCGCTCTACAACGGCAGCCACGACACCATCTCGATCGGCCTGCGCGGTGTGATCTCCCCGACCACCACCACCGGACCCGGCAGCGGCGGCGCGGGCGTCTTCCCGTTCTGGATCCAGACCCCCGTCGAGTTCGCCTCCGACGGAGGAGTCTTCACGGCGGCCACCAAGGTCGACGGCGAGGACGCGTTCGTCATCGAGTACCGCAACGCCAAGATCTGGGCCTACCCGTTCCGGTCCGAGTACACCGAGCCGGTCAACTTCTCGGCCACGCTCACCCGCTCGGGCAAGGTGATCTTCGGGTACGGCGACGGCATCGGCACCGACGACCCGGTGACCGGCGGCGCCAAGGCCACCACCGGCATCCAGGGCTGGGCCGGCGTGGACGGCATCCGGTTCTCCGAGAACGTCCCGGTGCTCCGCGACGGAATGATCATCACCTTCGACCTGCCTGACTGGGGCTACGTCGACGCGACCGTCGTCGACAAGAACGACGGGCTGCCGGTGTCCGGGGCGAAGATCTCGATCACCGACAAGAACGGCCTCGTCGAGAGCGTCACGACCGACGGGACCGGCATCGTCCGCCGCCAGCTCCCGCTCGGCTCCTACACGATGACCGTCGAGGCGCCGAACTACGTGACGGGGTCGTACGACTTCACCCTCGACAAGCTCTACGCGAGGGCGACGATCGACACGCGCCTCAGCACCGGCGCCGCGAACCTGAAGGTGAGCGGTCTCGACGTCGTGATGGGAACCGGCCAGAACGGTGTGGGCACGCTGACGCTGACCAACACCGGCTCGGCCCCGCTCACGTACACGCTGGGCGAGGCCGCGCGCCACCCCGAGCTGGACGCCGACGGCGCCACCACGCGCACCGGGAAGGGCGCGGACAGCAAGATCGACCTCGCCGCGTGGAAGTCCGGCGCGAAGGGCATGAAGCCGTCGAGCATCGACGGCAAGAGCGAGACGTCGAGCACCGCGGAGGCGAAGGCGGCCAAGAAGGTCGGCAAGACCTCCGGCGGCGACGTCATCACCCGCATCCAGCTCCCAGGCAAGATCGAGGAGAAGGAGCCCTCCGGCATCGGGTACGACGGCGACGTCTGGGTCCACGACTACGACGCGCGGACCAACACCGCCTACACGGTGACCGGCAAGCCGACCGGCAAGGTCTTCGACGCCAAGTGGAACCCCGACTACCGGGCGTTCGACATGGCGCTCGACACCAAGACCGGCGACATGTGCCAGATCGAGGACAGCCCGGCCAGCTTCATCCACTGCTTCGACCGGCAGACGGGGAAGGAGACCAGCCAGATCAAGGGTGACTGGTCCACCATCCAGCTCACCGGGCTCGCCTACAACCCCGCCGAGGACGTGTTCTACGTCGGCGGCCGGGCGAACGGCCTGATCGGCACCGTCGCCGGGACGTCGCACGAGAACGCGGGTGAGCTGCTGTCCTTCTGCGCCCCGCCGCTGCGCGAGGTGATGGGCCTGGCCTACAACCAGGCGTCGAACACCATCTGGTACACCGACCGCACCACGGACAGGCCCACCCGCCTGCTACAGGTCCGCCCCGACGACTGCTCGCTCGTCAACGCGTGGTGGTTCCCCGGCCAGAAGGCCGGCCAGGGCGGCGGCCTCGAGACCGACGCGACCGGTGCGCTGTGGGCGGCCGACCAGCTCGCCGACGAGATCCTGCTGATCGACGTCGAGGACGACCTGATCACCGACCTGCCGTGGCTGTCGCTCTCCTCGGCCGGCGGCACCCTCGCCCCGGGCGAGACGGTGGAGGTCAAGGTCTCGATCTCCTCGAAGGACGCCGACCCGGGCACGCTCGGCGCGAACATCATCGTGCGCTCCGACGCGGGACGGCAGTCCAAGACCTACGTCCCGGTGACGCTCACGACCACGAAGTACCAGGTCGGCGTCAACGCCGGCGGCCCCTCGTTCACCGACGCCTCCGGCTTCACCTGGTCCGCCGACCAGGAGGCCCGCGGCAAGAAGTGGGGCTACACCGGGAAGGGCAAGACGATCACCACGCGGGTCCCGATCGCGGGCACCGAGGACGACGCCCTGTTCCAGTCCCAGCGCACCACGCAGGGCACGGGCCTGATCTACACGTTCCCCGACGCACCGAAGGGCACCTACGCCGTCGACCTCGGGTTCGCCGAGATCGAGAAGGTGAAGCCGGGCAAGCGGGTGTTCGACGTCCTCATCGGCGGCAAGCTGACGCGGTACGCCTACGACCCCGTCAAGGGCGTCGGCCCGGACGCCGCCGACTGGCACACCGCCGTGGTGGAGCACGACGGCGGACCGCTCACCGTGGAGCTGCGGGGCAGCAAGGGCCTGCGGGCCCCGAGCATCGCGGCGCTCCGCGTGACGCTCGATCCGCGCGGAGACAAGGAGGAGGAGCCGCAGCCGCAGCCCGAGGAGCCGGATCCGGGCCCCGTGCCCGTGTCCCCGCCGGCCGCTCGTACTCGGTGAAGGTGACCGAAGGGCTCTACCGCCAGGGCGCGCGGGACGCCGGGTGGCACGGCGACGACATGTGCGGCGTGCTGTGGTTCGACTCCAGCTTCCTGTTCCCGTTCTACGACACGGCCTGGGACGGCGTGTGCGTGAATTCGAACGGCGCGCTGGTCTTCGACCGGGCCAGCTCCCTGTGGAACAACACGGAGCTGCCGACGCGGTACGCCTACGACGGGATCTTCCCGTTCTGGGATGACCTGGTGATCGACGACGAGGCGGGCATCTACTTCGGCATGACCGAGGTGGACGGCCTGGCCGCCGAGGTCATCGAGTGGCGCAACGTCACCTTCGGCGACGACAGGACGGCCCGGGTGAGCTTCTCGGTCACCCTGATCGCGGACGGCCGCATCCAGATCGGGTACGGCCCCGGCGTCGGCGGCGAGAACCCGCTCACCCGCGGGTCGTCGGCGACGGTCGGCGTGGAGAGCCTGACGCGCAACCCCGCTCACCAGTACTCCTTCAACGAGCCCAAGCTGACGGCCGGTCTGGGCTTGGAGTACACGCTCCCGGCCGCGGGCACGATCGAGGGCACGGTCACCGACGCGAACGACGGCAAGCCGGTCGCGGGCGCGATCGTCACGCTCACCGGGCCGAGCGGCGAGCGGGTCATCACCGCCGACGCGAAGGGCCGGTGGAAGGCCCAGGCGCTGGTCGGTGAGAACACCGTGCAGATCTGGGCGCCGAACTACGTCACGGCGAGCCGCACCGTGACCATCGCGAACAAGGATCAGGCCGAGGTGTTCGATGCGGCGCTGACCACGGGCGTCGCGAGCGTCAAGACGGGCGAGCTCGACTGGCTCCTCGGCCCGGACCAGAAGGCCACCGCCGACGTGACCGTGACCAACACCGGCTCCGCCCCGCTCGAGGTGCGGATCAGCGAGCAGAAGCGCACGGACGACGGCGGGCACGAGGCCGCCGACCTTCCGTGGCTGACCCTCTCGGGCGCGGCCGCGTCCGGCACGGTCACGCTCGCGGCCGGCGAGTCCACCACGGTCACGGCGACGGTCGACAACGCCGCCGTCGAGCCCGGCGTGCTCGCCGGGGACCTGCTCGTGGCGTCGAACGCCGCCAAGGGCGAAGCCCAGTTCAAGCCGGTCCGCCTGGCGACCTCTGCCTACTGGCAGGGCGTCGACGCGGGCGGGTCAGGGTACGTCGGTGCCGACGGCTTCGTCTGGTCGCCCGACCAGGAACTCGGCTCGCGGTCGTGGGGCCACGCCGGCGGCAAGGCACGCGCCACCAAGGCCGCCATCGGCGGCACGGAGGACGACGACCTGTTCCGCACCCAGCGGACCGGCAAGACGTTCTCCTACGTGTTCAAGAACGCGCCCGCCGGAAAGTACCGGATCGGCCTCGACTTCGCGGAGATCGAGAAGGTCAAGGCGGGCCAGCGTGCCTTCGATGTCCTGGTCGACGGCGAACCCGTGCTCCACGACCACGACGTGCAGGCGAAGGTGGGCGCGCTGACCGCGGACGCCAACACGGTCACCGTCGAGCACGACGGCGGCGATCTGAAGATCGAGTTCACCCGCGAGAACGGCGAGCGCGACCCGATCATCAACGCCCTGAGGGTTCAGGAGGACCCACGCCTCTGAGATAGCCCGACGGCGGCGGTCAGAGCCTCCCCGGAGCGGATCGCCGGGGAGGCTCCGACCACGCCCACCGGCTCTGCGGCCTTCGACCTCGCTCGCCGCGCAGGACAGCTACCGCCTGTCCTGCGCGGCCGTTCGTTTTCAGCCGTCCCAGGGGTGGGTTTCCAGGTTGCCCAGCCGGTCGACGGCTCCGCGGTCTTCGCGGGCCAGGATCGTCACCATGTCGTCCGCCTCGTCCGGGGTGACGTGGCGGCCGTGGGAATGGCGGGCCTTCTCATCAGGGGTTTCCAGCCAGAGCCTGCGGCCGTTCTCCCACCGCATCTGGACGACGCCGCCCGAACGTCCGATGAAGACGGCGAAGTTGCCCGCCCTGGGCGTGAGGTCGAGCAGGAGGCTTCTGGCCTGCGGCAGCGATACCGGTACCGGATCGTCCTCGTGGCGGCGGATCGTCTCGGTCACCTCTTCGCCGATGCCGCCTGGTCGGCGGTGACGGCGGCGTCGTTGAACACCCCGTAGGCCAGGCTGAGGCGGCCGCCGTCCACGGCGTCCCGCATGTCCTGCCGGTGGCAGAAGACGTAGCCGCGATACGCGTGCCGCTCGTCCTCCGGCACTTCACCGCCTAGCTCCGCGATTGCGCAGCTCTGGCAGCAGGTGAAGTCGGTCCTGGCGACGATGCCGTCGAAGTCGTCCGCACCCAGCGCGAGGAGAAGCCGTACGAGTTCTCGCGCATCCGACTTTGCGTCTCGTCGAACATGCTCCCGTAGTATGCCGTTCCACCGCGTTGCGGAAGGCGCTCAGCTCAGGGCGGCGATGGCGGCGCGGCTCCAGAAGCCGCCGTCGGCCGACAGCGTGCCGGCCGCCCACGTCATGCCCGTACGAGCCGTCCCCGCGACCTTGAAGAACTGCGACCTCTTCAGCCCCGGAACCTTCGGCAGGCTTGGCAGCTTGACCGGGGACGCGCCAGGGGAGGCGAGCCGCCAGCTCTCGCGCAGGCGCGGGCTGCCGCTCACGACGAGAGCGCTGCCGGACGGGCCCGCGGCCAGGAGAGGGCAGCAGTAGTCGCGATCGCCGGAGGCGTCCTGCCGGGTCCAGCTCCGGCCGTCCCAGTGCAGCAGGATCGGCGGTGGATCGGCCGGTTCGTTCTCCACCTCGCCGTGGTTGAACGTGTGCGTGCCGCTCGCCCACACGTCGTCACGCCCCAGGACGAGCACGCTTTCCAGCGACGCGGTGCCCTCGGGCGGCTTGGGCGACGGGAACGCGTACGTCGGGGTGCGCACCAGCCGCCAGGAGCCGCCGTCCCAGCGCATGGCCGCGGGCTGGGCCTCCTCGGTCGCGGTGACGCCCTCCCCAGAGGTGCGGAAGCCGACGGCCCACAGCCCGGTGGCGCGCGAGCCGTCCAGGGCCGTGGCGTTCGCGGGCAAGGGCACCTTCGTCCATGAACGCCCGTCCCAGCGCAACGCCTCCTGCTCGCCGGGTCCGAGGACGGCCCAGGCGTCGGCGGGGCCGAGCACCTTGAAGGCGGCGACACCTGGGGATTCGATACGCCCAGGAATCTGATGCCATGCCGAGCCGTCCCAGCGGACCGCCATCAGCGCCCGATGGTGCTTTTCGCCGGGCACCACCTCGGGGAGCAGCAGCCAGACGTCGTCCGGGCCGGACGCGGCGATCCACACCTCCCCGGCGGACGGGACGACGGGCGGGCCCGGCGGCGGCTCGGCCTCGCGCCAGGCGGTGCCGTCGTGGCGGAGGAGCAGCAGCCGGCCGTCCACGGCCCCCGCCGCCCACGCCTCCTGCGGCCCGGCGGTGGTGATGCCGGTGATGCGGGATCCGGGGCGCTCGCTGATGTAGGCGTACCGCCAGCCGTCGGGGGCGGCGGCCGGGGTGACGACAGGGCCCGGCGTCGGCGACCGCCTTTGTCTGGTTGTGCTGGTCGCGGTCTCGGCCGCTGACGCATTGGTGGCCGAGGGGTCGCCCGTCTGCTGTCCCGCCGCGCATCCCGCCACCAGCAGGACCGACGCCATCAGCGCCGACGCTCCGATCCTCACGCCGTACACGCTACTGATCCGGGCGCCCGGGGGAGACGGAAAGAGAGCGGAACAACGCGTGTGCGTTCCCGAGTGCGAATGGCCGGTGAATTCACGGACTTCGGGTGTGGCCGGCGAGCCAGACGCCGGTGATGACGCCGACGACGCGCACCGGCCAGGAACGGCTCACCAGGGAGCCCGCCACGATCCAGACACCGGCGAGGACGTGGCCGCCGAGCCGAACGGCCCAGGCCGTGTTACCACCGCGGCCTCCGGTGTCTCCGAGGCGGAACTGAGCGTCCTCGTCTGTCTGTACGAGTCCGGCGGAAGCGCACGGCAGAACGCCCTCGCAGCAGCTCTCGGCTCGGCCCGGACGGCGCCAAGACGCTCAACGCCCTCGTGGATCGCCTGCTGTCCGGTGAAGGGGGTGGCTGAGGCCGGGCGCGTGCCGTGTCCCGGTTGTTTTGAGCGGAGTCGCGAGGAGGGCCGCTCGGCGATGGCGCCGTTCAGACGCCGTCCGCGTCCGGCGAGTTCTCGAAGCATCGCGCGGGTGGGGCATCGGGGCCGAATGGCGTGGACGCGCCCTGGCCCGCCTGTGGTTCGGGGGCCAGGGGCAGCGTCAGGTACGGGAGGCCGTGACTTCCTCGGTGGGTGCGGTGGTACGGGTCCGCAGCGTGGTGGCGGCGGTCAGGGCGCCCACGAGGGCGATGGCGGCGGCTCCGGCGAAGGCGGCCGAGAACCCGTCGGTGAGTGCGGGCTCAGCAAGGTGAGCGCGGACGGCGCGATCAGCGCGGCCCCCACGCCCTGCACGGCGCGGCCGGTCAGCTCGACCCACACCTCGGGTGCGATCCCGGCCAGGAGCGAGCCCGCGAGCAGAGCGATCCAGCCGGTGGTGAAGAGCCTGCGGGCGCCGAACAGGTCCGACAGGCGGCCGCCCAGCAGCAGGAGGCCGCCGAACGCGACGACGTACGCGTTGAAGACCCAGGACAGGTCTTCCTGCGAGAAGCCGAGGTCCTGCTGGATGCGGGGCAGGGCGACGCCGATGATCGACGTATCCATGATCACGATGAACTGGGCGGTGGCGATCAGGGCGAGTGCGGCCCAGCGCCGGGGTGATGGTGCGGACATGAGAACTCTCTGGTCAGGAAGCGAAATACCCTTAGGGGGTATGTGTGATGGCTAAATACATACCACCCGGGGGTATCTGTCAAGTCCGCGGCTCCGGCTGAAATACGGTAGGGGGGTATGGTGTTGTCGTGAGCGGCTGACTAGGAGGGGTGAGCATGCCCGGATACACCGGTACGAAGCAGGACTACGCGATGCGCCTGCGCCGCATCGAAGGGCAGGTCCGCGGTTTGCAACGCATGGTCGAAGACGACAAGTACTGCATCGACATCCTGACGCAGGTGTCGGCGGCGACCAGCGCGTTGAAGTCGTTCTCCCTGGCGCTGCTCGAAGAGCACCTCGCTCACTGCGTCGCCGAGGCCACGCAGAAAGGCGGTCCCGAGGCGGACGCCAAGGTCAAGGAGGCGTCCGACGCCATCGCCCGGCTCGTTCGCTCCTGATCCGTGAACGCCGTGGTGGCTAAAGCGCCAGGAGGGCGTGGCAGTGGTGGGCCAGGCGCGCGGTCAGGCCCGGTGCCGCCGCCAGTGCGGCGGGGCCCGCGAGCAGCGCCGTGACCGCCACGAGCCCCTTGCCCGTCGCCAGGCCGACCAGCGCGGCCGCGGTGTGGGGGTGGCGGCGGGCCGCCGTGTCGTCGGCCGGCAGCTCGACCAGGCGCGCGATCTCCACAAGTCCTCGGCCGGCTCTGATGTGAGCGCCGCCCTGCCCGGCCCACCGGTGCGGCCACTATACCCACAGGGGGTATAGTGGCCGCCGGCTGCCCGGGTTCGTTCGTCTCTGTTGCGGTAGAAGGGACGTGTCGGAAATGACGCATCACGATGGGCATGAGATGCACGAGCACGGCTCTCACACGTCCGCTACGGACCCGCAGAGTAGTCACGGACGGCATCAGCCCGAGGGACACGGTCACCACGGGCCGACGAAGGCGACGTGGGGAGTGGCCGCTTCGGCGACCTTGCACTGTCTCACGGGTTGTGCGATCGGCGAGGTGCTCGGCATGGTCATCGCCACCGCCCTGGGCTGGCACAACCTGCCCAGCATCCTGCTGGCCGTCGTGCTGGCGTTCATCTTCGGGTACGCGCTCACGCTGCGCGGCCTGTTCCGTGCCGGCGTGACGTGGCGCAAGGCGCTGCGCCTGGCCCTGGCCGCCGACACCCTGTCGATCCTCGTCATGGAGATCGTCGACAACGGCGTCATGCTGGTCATACCCGGCGCGATGGACGCGACCCTGGCCTCGGGGCTGTTCTGGGGCGCGCTGGTGGTCTCGCTGCTGATCGCCTTCCTCGTCACCACGCCGATCAACAAGTGGATCATCGGACGGGGCAGGGGGCACGCGGTGATCCACGCCTACCACCACTGACGGCGCGATCGACGCGCGACACGCTCGCCGCGGTCGAGGACGCCCGCCTGCCCGAGGTGGCCCGGCAGTGGATGGAGCGGGATCCGACCGGCCTCGGCGATCTCGACGACGCGATCCACATGCTCGGTGAGTTCGTCGCGCTGGCCCGCCGGGCCAAGGAGAGCGATGAGCTGCTCTACTGCTGGAGCATCGCCGGCTGATCCCGCGCCCGTCAGGGGCCTCGCGCACGAACCTCGGCACGCTCACCCCCATGGTGGGCCACTCGTCCCCGGGCCGCCGGGTGCGCGATGGCCGAACCCGTCGTGCCTGTTCACACGCTCGATGGTGCACCGTCGAATTGACGAGTGGGCATGTGCCCACTAAGAATGGGCGAGCGGTCACAAGGGTCGTCCCGAGGAAGGAGTGCGTATCCATGGAGACTCCGGACGTGACGGACGTCCTCATCGTCGGCGCGGGGCCGGTGGGCCTGACCCTGGCGTGCGACCTCGCCCGGCGCGGCGTCGCCGTGCGGATCATCGATCGTGTCACCACGCACCCCGTGGGGACGCGGGCCCGTGGCGTCCGCGCCCGCACGCAGGAGGTGTTCGAGGACCTGGGGGTGCTGGGCCGCCTGGTGGAACGCGCCGAGCCGGCTCTTCCCACGCGCTTCTACGACGCGCAGGGCCAGGTGGTGCGCGAGGCGGTGATGTACGACGCGCCGCCCCTGCCCGGCGCGCCCTACCCGGGCAGCCTCATGGTGGGACAGCAGTTCACCGAGGAGGCCCTGCGCGAGCGGCTGGCCTCGCTCGGCGTCCGGGTGGAGCTCGGGTGCGAGCTTGTCGACCTCACCCAGGACGGCGACCAGGTCACGGCATGCCTCAGAGTGGACGGCCGGCACCGCGACGTCCGGGCGCGTTACCTCGTCGGATGCGACGGCGGCGGCAGCACCGTGCGCAAGCGGGCCGGGATCGCTTTCCTCGGCGAAACGTGGGAGCAGCAGCGCATGCTGTACGGCAACCTCAGCGTGGACGGGCTGGACGCCTCGGCCGCGCACATGTGGGCCACCGGTCCTGGCGCGATGGTGACGCTGGCCCCCATGCCGAAGAGCGGCACCTGGTTCTTCACCGCGCCGCTGCCCCAGGGGGCGGAGCAGGAGCCGTCCTCGATCTCGGTCGAGACCTTCGCCGAGATCTTCCGGCAGCGGGTCGGGCTGCCCGGGGTGCGCTTCCGCGATCCGGTCTACCTGTCGGTGTACCGGGTCAACATCCGCATGGTGGACCGGTACCGCAACGGCCGCGTCCTCCTGGCCGGGGACGCCGCGCACGTGCACGCCCCGGCCGGCGGCCAGGGCATGAACACGGGCGTCCAGGACGCCTACAACCTCGGCTGGAAGCTCGCGTACGTCCTGCGCGGAGCCCCCGAGGCGCTGCTCGACACCTACGAGGAGGAGCGCCTGCCGGTCGCCCGGCACGTGCTGGCCTCGACCACCGCGCGGGGGAGGTACTGGACCGGCTCCGACTCGGCGCGCGTGTCGGAGCGCATCGTCGGCGCGTTTCAGGGCAAGGACCCGTTCGCCGACGTCAGCCAGCTCGGCATCACCTACCGGGGCGGCAGCCTGGCCCGCGACCTGGACGAGGCGCTCGGCATCCGCGCGGGCGACCGCGCCCCGGACGCCCGCTGCACCGCCCCGGCGAGCGGGGCGCAGGTGCGGCTGTTCGACCTGTTCCGCGGCCCGCACTTCACGCTGCTCGTCTTCGGAAGCGGGCCCGCGCCTCGGGCGGGCGAGGACGTGCACGTCCACCGCATCGTCAAGCCGGGGCTTGCGTACGAGGGCGGCGAGAGCGTGCTCATCGACGCGGAGGGGGATGCGCACGCTCTCTACGGGGTGGACGGCGACGGCCTTGTGCTGGTCCGCCCTGACGGGTACGTCGCACTCACGGGAGCCCGCTGGGACGACGACACCGTGTCCGGCTACCTCGAACACGCCCTCGGCGGCCGGGCGTACGAGCGGCTGCCGTTCTGACGGAGGGCGGGGTCAGTGGTGGCGGCGGGCGAGGATGGGGTGGAGGACCCTCTCGTACGCGTTCGCGTACGTCATCATCCCCAGGTCGCTCGGATGCGACCCATCGACCAGCTCCTCCGCCTCCGGCAGTTCGTCGGCCGACAAGTACGACAGGCCCGTCACACCGGCGTCGCGCAGGTTCCGGTACGCGGCCTGGAGGGCGGCGGCGTTCTGGGCGTTGCGGTCGCGACGGAACTTGACGAACCGCCCGTCGCCGTAGCGGCGGTCCTCGACGAGGACGATGGGGGTGTCCGGGCGGGCCTCGCGCAGGATGCGCACGAAGGGTTCGGCGCGTTCGGAGATCTGCTGCGGGTTCATGTTGGGAGAGCTGTCGACGACGTACACCGACGCCTCGATCTCGGTGAGCAGCTCGGCGATCTCCGGCTCCATGCGGGCGTTGCCGGAGAAGCCGAGGTTGATGGCGGGGATGTCGAAGCGGCGGCCCAGGAGCGCGGTGATGGACATGCCGGGGCGGGAGGCGACGCCGCCCTGCATGATCGAGCTGCCGTAGAAGACGGCGGGCGGGTCGGTACGCGGGGCGACGCCGACGAACTTCGAGCCGGCCTCGACGCCGATCTGGAGGGTCTGCGGGGCGTTGTACAGCGGGAGGTAGGCGGTGTAGAGGCGCTCGCCGGGATCGACCGCGAGGCCCATCTGCTCGTCGACGTCCTGACCCGCCGGGTGCGTGTTGGCCAGCCAGGCGTCGTAGCCGTCCTCGGCGCGCGCGTACAGATCGACGCCGCTGTGGCCGATGGCGGGCATGTGGTACATCGCGGTAGTGGCCGAGATGAGCCGGTAGCGGGCGCGGAAGGTGGTGGAGTCGGACACGAAGCGGGTCAGGATCCCGGCGGAGGTACGGCTGCGCGCCCACACCTCGGGGGTCACGACGCCTTCCGCCTTGGCCGGCAGCCGGTCGAAGTACGCCTTGGTGTCGGACCAGCCCTTGCCTTCGACGCCCCAATGGGACACGTCGTACCAGGCGATGTCGCCTTCGACGGAGACGGGTTGCACCTCGACGAACCCTTCGGGCCAGGCTGGGCGGCGGCGCGGCCTGTTGTGTGCGGCTTCCGCGGGGGCCGCTTCCGCGTGGGCGGGAGCGGATAACAGGCCGGACGTGGCGAGTGCGGCTCCGCCCGCGCCCGCAAGCCCGAACAGGTGGCGGCGATTGACCATGGGGTTTCCCACTGCTGCTCCCTTGTCGATCGGAGTGTCTCAGGGCTCAGGCTTGACGGGAAGGGCGCGGTCCCAAGGCAGGGTGGTCATGCGTCGGCCCTGATGCGACGATGATCGGACCCGGCCTGACGGTCGCGGCCCGTCGGAGGGACGGAGGAGCGGCGGGGCGACGGCGCTCCGCCATTGGTTCACCTGGAGGGTCAGGATTCTTCGGTGACTGTAAGAGTTGGTATACAAGTCGTCAATACCAATTCGTGGCCGGGGCGTAAACTGCAGGAGAACGGTCGGGGTCGCCGGCGACGGGCCTGAGGGGCCGGTGAGACCGTCTGGAGGGGGCCGGTGAAAGGGCTGGAGGGGTGGACGTGAGCGACGCGGACGCTCGGCGCGGGCGCAAGCACAACATGGTCCGTGAGCGGATCATGAGCCTGCTCGAAGACCTCAACGTGGGCGATCCGATCCCTCCCGAGCGGGTGCTCGAAGAGGACTGCGGGGTCTCCAGGCTCACGGTGCGCCGCGCCGTCGACGACCTGGTCAGGGACGGCCATCTCATCCGCAGGCAGGGCAGCGGCACCTACGTCGCGCGGCCCACGATCACCCAGTCGCCCACGGCCTCGTCGTTCTCCATGGGCCTGCGCCGGCGCGGCATCACGCCCTCGACGCGCGTCCTCGGCGTGGAGCGGTCCGACGCGGGCGTCCGCCTGAGCTGGCGGCTGCAGATCGCGCCGTCCGACGCGATCGTGACGATCAAGCGGCTGCGGCTGGCCGACGGCGACCCGATCGCGCTCGCCACCACCACGCTGCCGGACGCCCTGGTGCCCGACCTGCCCGCCCAGGAGCTGGAGGAGAAGTCCCTCTACCGGCTGCTCGCCGACAAGTACGGGCTCAAGGTGGCATCGGGCACCCAGAACATCGAGCCGACGGTGCTCAGCCCCGAGGAGTCCGAGGTGCTCGAAGCACCGCCGTATTCGCCCGCGTTCCTGTTCAGGACCGTGACCCGCACGTCGGACGGCGTTCCCATCGAGTTCACCAGGACGTTGTTCAGAGGCGACCGCTACATGATCACATCGGAGCTGGACCTGACGGCGAACCCGGAGGAGGATCTCGGCCACCCCCGCGGGGTGACGCAGGCGGCGACGTCCTTGGGATGACGACTTGCCGACTGCCGGAGGACAATTGGTGTACAAGAGGTATTGACATCACCCATATTGGATAACACCATTTCGTGCATCGTGACCTTGCGCCCCCGCTGGGGGCGCCTCGATCCGAAGGCGGTCACTCATGCGCACGACCCTGTTACGCGTCGCCGCGGGCGCGCTCTCCCTAGCACTTCTCATGGCCGGGTCGGCGGCCTGCGGATCCGGCGGCGACGACGCCGCGTCCGCGTCCGGCGGCTCGGTGACGTGGTACACGCCGATGCCCGAGGAACCCGCTCGGCGGCTCGCCGAGGCGTACGAGGCCGAATCAGGGGTCGAGGTCAAGGTGCTGCGGCAGAGCGCCGGCGAGCTCCTGGCGCGGCTGAAGGCCGAGGCGGGCCGCCCGCAGGCCGACGTGATCGGCCTGGCCAGCGGGGACGCGGGCCCGCTCGCCAAGGAGAAGCTGATCCGCTCCTACAAGCCCGGCGCCGAGGGCATCGACAAGCGGTTCATCGACCCCGAGGGCTACTGGCACGCCAACGAGCTGATCCTCATGACCGTCGGCGTCAACGCCGACCGGTGGAAGGAGGAGACCGGCGGCGCCCCGCTGCCCAAGACGTGGGACGAGCTGCTGCGCCCCGACCTGAAGGGCCAGCTCGTCATGCCGAACCCGACGCTGTCCGGCACCGGCTACACGTTCGTGGCCACGCAGTTCTTCCGCACCGGCGACGACGCGGCGGCCTGGAAGTTCCTCGACGAGTTCCACAAGCTGGTCGGCCAGTACACCGACAGCGGGGGAGCGCCGTCCCAGCTCGTCGCCACCGGCGAGTACGCGGCCGGCGTGTCCTTCGCC
Source organism: Nonomuraea fastidiosa (assembly GCF_042751225.1). Taxonomy (NCBI): domain Bacteria; kingdom Bacillati; phylum Actinomycetota; class Actinomycetes; order Streptosporangiales; family Streptosporangiaceae; genus Nonomuraea; species Nonomuraea fastidiosa. Next base: position 1,320,812 of record NZ_CP170570.1, on the reverse strand, counting down.
CACGACCTGCTCAACGTGCGCGGCGCGGGCTTCCCCATCGAGGTCGTCTACCCCAAACCCACCGGCGTCGTCATCTCCGGCAACGCGCTCGTCCAGGGCTCGCCGAACCCCCAGGGCGGCGAGAAGTTCGTCCAGTGGCTGCAGGGCAAGAAGGCGTCGCAGATGATCGTCGATCTGGTCCACTCCTATCCCGTACGCGGCGACGTCAAGCTCCCCGAGGGCGCGCAGAGCCTGGCCGAGCTCGACCTCGTGGACTACGACCCGGTGCGCGCCGGTGAGATGCGCGATGCGGTGTCGAAGGAGTTCGCCAAGCGGTACGGGGTCTGACGGCCGTGTCTTCGACGACCCTCACGAGCGATCCGCGCCCAGGGCGGGCGGCCCGGCCGGACTGGCAGGCGCGCAGCCGCAGGCGCCGGCTGGCCGACCGGGTCACGGTCGGCACGCTCGCGCTCTACGTCGGCGGTCTGCTCGTCCTCCTCGTCCTGGTGCCGACGGTGGCCATGCTGTTCGAGCCCGGCGGTGAGGCGTGGAGCAGGCTCGCCGAGCCGCGCGTCGCGGAGGCGGCCGAGAACACCGTCGTCATCGGCGTGGCCTCGACGCTGAGCGCCACCGTGGTCGGCTTCCTGTTCGCCTACGCGCTCAGCCGCCCCGACATCAGGGGCCGGGGCGTGCTGCGCGTGATGGCGCTGCTGCCGCTCATCTCGCCGCCGTTCGTCGTCGGCCTCGCGGTGCTGCTGCTGTTCGGGCGGCGGGGCCTGATCACGCACGAGCTGCTGGGGCTGGACGTCAGCCTCCTGGGGCTCGGCGGCCTCTGGCTCGTCCAGACGCTCGCCTTCTTCCCCATGGCCACGCTGACGCTGCTGCCGACGCTGAAGAACATCGGCTCCACCCTGGAGTGGGCGAGCAGGGACCTCGGCTGGACGTGGTTTCAGACCTTCCGCAGGGTCACGCTGCCCCTCGCCTTCCCCACGATCCTGAACGCGCTGCTGCTCGTCTGCATGTTCGTCATCACCGACTTCGGCAACCCCGTCCTCATCGGCGCCGGGTACCAGGTGCTGTCGGTCGAGGCGTACGTGCAGGCCGTGGGCAGGCAGGACTTCGGGATGGCGGCGGTGCTGTGCGTGCTGCTGTTCGTACCGACGCTGGTGCTCTTCCTCATCCAGCGGCGGGTCCTGGCGCGCCGCTCCGCGGTGACCGTCTCGGGCAAGACCGGCAGCCTGCCGCCCGCGCCGCTGCCCACGGCGGTGCGGCGGGCCCTGGTCGCCGTGCTCGGCCTGGTGAGCTTCCTGATGATCCTCATCTACGGCAGCATCCTGTCCGGCTCGTTCACCCGGGCGTGGGGCGCGAACTGGAGCCTGACGCTGGACCACTGGCAGACGGCGCTGCTGCGCGGTGACGACATCCGCAACTCCGCGCTGTTCTCCGCCACGGCGGCGATCATCACCACGATCAGCACGCTGGTCGCCGCGTACGTCGTGCACCGCACGAAGGTGTTCGGCCGCGGCGTGATGGACGGGCTCGCGGTGCTGCCGTCGGCGATCCCCGGGACGATGATCGGCATCTCGTGGCTGCTCACGTTCAACGAGCCGCCGCTGGCGCTGACCGGCACCGCGCTGATCCTGGTGCTGGTCATGGTGGTACGGGCCATCCCGGTCGGCTACCGGACCGCGGTGACCACGATCAACCAGATCAGCCCGTCGATCGACGAGGCCGCGACCGACCTCGGCGCCTCGCGCGCCCGGGTCATCGTCCAGATCATGTTCCCCCTGCTGGGCGGCGCGTTCACCACGTCGCTCGTGTTCGGGTTCCTGCACGCGATCAACACGCTGAGCGCCGTGATCTTCCTGACGTCGCCGGGGATCGGCCTGGGCGCGCCCACCATCGTCAACCTCGCCGAGTTCGGCCAGTGGGGCGCCGCGACCGGCGTCGCGGCCGGGCTGATGGTGGTCAGCTTCGCCGGGCTCGCCGTCGCGAAGCTCGCCCTCGGCTCCCGCCTGCGGCTCTACGACCTGTGACCCCTGCTGAGGGAGATTTCATGATCGAATTGAAGTCGTTGTGCAAGTCGTTCGACGGGGTGCCGGCCGTCCGTGACCTCGACCTCGTCGTCGGCCGCGGCGAGTTCCTCTGCCTCCTCGGCTCCAGCGGATGCGGCAAGAGCACCACGTTGCGGATGATCGCCGGGTTCATCCGGCCCGACAGCGGGAGCGTGCTCATCGACGGCGTGGACGTCTCCGGCTTCGGCCCCGACGCCCGGCCGACGTCCATGGTGTTCCAGGACTACGCGATCTTCCCGCACCTGACGGTGGCGGAGAACATCGAGTTCGGGCTGAAGGCGCAGAAGCTCGGCAGGGAGGAGCGGGCCCGGCGTACGGAGGAGGCGCTGGACATGGTGGGGCTCGCCGGACTGGGCGGACGGCGGCCGAACGAGCTGTCCGGCGGGCAGCAGCAGCGCGTGGCCGTCGCCAGGTCGCTGGCCATCCGCCCGTCGGTGCTGCTCATGGACGAGCCGCTGTCGAACCTCGACGCCAAGACCCGCATCCAGCTGCGTACGCAGCTGCGCGAGATCCAGCGCGGCACCGGGACGACGATCGTCTACGTCACCCACGACCAGGAGGAGGCGCTGGCGCTCGGCGACCGGATCGCGGTCATGCGGGACGGCTCGCTGGAACAGCTCGGCAGCGGCCACGAGATCTACCTGACCCCGGCCAACGGCTACGTCGCCGACTTCGTCGGCATGACGAACTGGCTGGCGGGTGAGGTCGCCGGCACCTCGCCCGGCTCGTGGGACGTCGAGATCGCCGGGGCCGTGCTCCCGGTGACGCCCGCGGGCGCATCCGCGTCCGTCCCGCGCGGCGCGCCCGTCGATGTGTCGGTACGCCCCGAGGACGTGACGCTCGCCGGCGACGGGGACGGCTCCGCCCCCGCGCTGCGCGGCGTGGTCCGCGACGTGCAGTTCCTCGGCCCGGTCGTGCGCACCTACGTGGACGTCGGCGGCTCGATCGTGATCGTGCACTCGGCCCAGAGCGGCCGGTCCCCGGGAGAGGCCGTACGGCTGGTGGTCGGCAGGGCGCGGGCGTTCCCCAGGGCCGAGGGCGCCTGGCGGCCACCGTCGGCCAGGGCCGAGAGCGCCGTCGCGGTCGCGGCGGGCTGACGGCATGCGCACCCACCACCACGAGGCCGTGCTGCGCGAGCTGCTCGTCGAGCGGAGCCTGTCCGGCGGCATCAGGACCCTGCGCAGGCAGTCGCTGGCGTACGCGCGCAAGATGCTCGCCGGCGACCCGGATAACACCTTCGGGCTGCCGGACTGGCGGACCGCGACGCTGGAGGAGGTCGTCGCCGCCGTCGAGGACGGCATCGGCGACCGCATCACCGACGGCGACCCCGAGGAGGGCTACATCGCGCCGGAGCACACGCTGGCCGGCATCCTGGCCCACGCCGACGCGCTCGCCCCCTTCCTGCGCGAGGGCGGCGGCACGGTGCTGCTGGCGACCGGGCACCCGACCGGGCTGCTCGACCACTACGCCGAGCTGGCGCGCGCCCTGCGCAACACCGGCAACCGGGTCGTCCGCGTCCTGGACGACCACCGTCTCGACATCTCCGTCGGCGAGTACTCCGCCGGCCGTACGGGGATCCGCTTCTTCGGCGGAGTCGCATGCGCCTTCCACGACGAGGCCATCATGCACACCCACCGCCCCGACTACATGGACGCCATGCTCGCCGCGGCGGCCGGCGACGGCGTCCTGATCGATCTCGTCATCGCCGACCACGGCATGGCGGGCGCGGCGATCGCCGCCGGCCTGCCCACGCTCTCGATCGCCGACGCCAACGACATCGCCCTGTTCCTCGCGCGGTCCCGGGGACGGCACGAGGCCGTACTGCCCATCGAGGACAACTTCACGCCCGCCGAGTTCGCCCCGGTGACCGAGTTCATGCTCCGGCGGGCGGCCGGCATCGCCGTCTGAGAAGAATCGCTGTCTAAGGAGATGAGAATGTCTCGTCCCGGTTCGATGCGATGGAAAGTCCCCTCCGCCCTGTTATCGGCGGCTCTGGCCCTCACCCTCACAGGACCGGTCCCCGCGTGGGCCGAGCCGCCCGCCGTCACGGCTGCTGCCGACGCCGCGCAGCTCGCCGGTCGCACCGAGACGTACCGCGAGACCCGGCCCGTCGCACCCGGCGTCGAGCTGAGCACGGTCGAGCTGTACGGCCCCGACGCCGCCGACGGCCAGGAGGGCTGGCTGCAGACGTACCAGCTGTCGGTCGATCTCACCTCAGGCGTGCGGATCGACCGCATCTTCCCCGGCAAGGTCGCGCAGCGGCGCCCGCTGACCGAGATGGCCAAGGAGGCCGGCGCGGTCGCCGCCGTGAACGCCGACTACTTCGACATCAACGGCTCCGGCGCACCATGGGGCGTGGCCGTCCAGGACGGCGAGGTGCTGCAGTCGCCGCTGCCCAACAGTAAGGCGACGCAGACGAAGAAGACCGCGGTGATGTTCTCCGAGGACCAGCTCGGCGCCATCGGCGAGATCGTCTTCGAGGGCACGGTCAACCTGCCGGGAGGCAAGACCGTACCGCTGAACGCGCTGAACAAGGCGGAGCTGCTGAAGGACCAGGTCGGCATGTTCACCCCGGTCTGGGGCACCTACTGCCGCTGCCGCCCGGTGAGCAACGTCAGCCAGACCATCGAGGTGGTGGTGCGCGACGGCGTCGTGACCGAGAAGGTCACCGTCCCCCGCGAGGGCGCGATCCCCGAGGGCACGTTCGTGCTGGTGGGCAGGGAGGCCGGGGCGACCGCGCTGTCCTCGCTGCGGGTCGGCGACCCGGTCTCCGTCGACTACCGGGTACGCGCCCCCGGCGACATGAAGGTCAGGGCGGCCATGAGCGGCCGCCAGCTCCTCGTCGAGAACGGTCAGCCGCTCCAGCTCTCGGCCGAGAACAACACCCCCGAGCCGCGCACCGCCGTCGGCTTCAACGCCGACGGCACCAAGATGTGGGTGGTCGCGGTGGACGGCCGCCAGCCCGAGTACTCCCGCGGCATCGGACTGAACGAGCTGGCGCAGATGATGGTCGATCTGGGCGCGCACACCGCGCTGAACCTGGACGGCGGAGGCTCGACGACGTTCGTCGCCCGCGAGCCGGGCGAGCAGGACGCCGAGCTGGTCAACCGGCCGTCCGACGCGGCGGGCGTCCGGCCGGTGCCCACCGGCCTCGGCATCTTCTACCCCGGCGGCAGCGGCAGGGTCACCGGCTTCCGGGTGAGCACGGAGACCGAGCGCAAGCGGTTCCCCGGCCCTGACGCGGGCGCGTCGTGGCGTACCGAGCGGGTCTTTCCCGGGCTGACCCGCAGGCTGAAGGCGGACGCGTACGACGAGACGTACGGTCCCGCCGTGATGCCCCGCAAGGCCGGGCCGCTGTGGGAGGTCGCGGACGGGCAGATCGGCCGGGTGGACGACGAGGGCGTGTTCCGCGCGGTCGCCCCGGGCCGTACGACCGTCACCGCCAGGCTGGGCGACGCCACCGGGAACATCGAGATGACCGTGCTGGGCGAGCTGGCCCGCCTGGAGACCGGACCGCGCAGGCTCAACCTCCCGCAGAAGGGCGCGAAGGGGACGTTCGACGTCAACGGCGTGGACGCCGCCGGATACGCCGCCCCCATCGACCCCGCCGACGTCACCCTCTCCTACGACACCAGCGCCCTGACCGTCACCCCGGACGCGACCGGCTCGTTCACCGTCACCGCCCGCGCGAGCTCGGGCGAGCACGTCGTCACGATGACCGCAGGCGGCGTGCGGACCGCCCTGGTCGTCGGCATCGGGACGGCGCAGGAGGTCGTGGACTCCTTCGACGACACCTCCAACTGGCGGGTGTGGACCATGCGCGCCACCGGCACCGTCTCCTCCACCCCGAGCGGGCGCGCCGCCAACGGCCTGCGGCTGGACTACGACTTCACGCAGAGCACCGAGACGCGCGGCATCGGCATCTGGCCGATCGTCAACCGCTTCCCGGTGGCGGGCAAGCCGACGGCGTTCAAGCTCTGGGTGAAGTCGGAAGGCTACAACCAGCGGACGCGCCTGGAGGTCTTCGACAAGAACGGCATCCTGCACACGATCGAGCCCGCGTTCATCACCGAGCCGGGCTGGCAGCAGATCACGTACAAGGTGCCGTCCGGCATCGCCTACCCGATCACCCTGCGCCGTGTCTACTTCAACGAGATCAGGCCGCACATGCGCTACACCGGCACCCTGATCCTGGACGAGCTGACCGCCGTGGTCGCCAACTGACCCGGTCGCGGCCGCTCACGGGCGCACGCTGATGATGGTCTTCCCCCTGACCCGCTCGGCCGGGTCGAGGGCGGAGGGGCGTCGTCCAGCGTCGCGACGGTCCCGATGAGCGGCCGCAGCCGCCCGTCCCGCACCCGCTGGGCGATCCCGCCGAGCCGGACGGGGTCGGGCACGACGACGAAGTCGATCGCCAGGCCGCCGGAGGGTCGCACCTCTGGCGGCCCCGTGACGGACACCAGCGTTCCTCCTGGCCTGACCAGGGCCGCGGAGCGCCGCTGGATCTCCCTGCCGATCACGTCCAGCACCAGATCCACCTGGCCGACGTCCTCCAGGGCGTCGTTGCCGAGGTCAACGAACTCCCGCGCGCCGAAGCCGAGCACCGCCTGCCGGTCGGCGGCGCGCCCGGTGCCGATGACGTACGCGCCGGCCTCGCCGGCGAGCTGGGCCGCCATGGAGCCGACACCGCCGGCCGCGCCGTGGACGAGCACGCTCTGCCCCGCCTGGAGGCGGCCGTGGTCGAACAGCGCCTGCCAGGCGGTCAGGCCCGAGACGGGCAGGCTCGCGCCCACCGTGAAGTCGATGTCGCCCGGCAGCGGGGCGAGATCGCGCGCCTCGACGGCCACGTACTCGGCGAGGGTGCCGTCGCGGTACCAGTCGGTGATGCCGAACACCCGCTGCCCCACCGACAGTCCCGTCGTGCCGTAGCCGAGCGCGCCGATCACGCCGGCCACCTCGTGGCCGGGGATCGCCGGCGTACGGTCGCGGCCGAGGCGATCGGCCCACGTCGACGGCCACTCCAGCTCCGTGGGAGTGAAGCCTGAGGCGTGCACCTCCACCAGCACGTCGCCGATGGCAGGCTCGGGCCGCGGCCGCTCCGCCAGGGTCATCCCGGCCCTTCCCGCGGCCTCGTCGGTCACCACGATCGCCTTCATCAGGCCACCTCCCCGTTCCCTCGTGGGGCCTCTACCCAGGCGCGCAGCGTGGTGACCCGGGGGCGGCGCGTCAGGCCGGGCCGCGGCTCGCGGATCGGCGAGCCGCTCTCCACGGCCTCGGCTGGCCGTATGCGGTGGCTCAGGGGGAGGCGCACGGGGCGGTGTCGGTGCCCGGCGGGAGCTGGGCCCGCTCCGCCGCGGTGAACGAGCGCCCGCCCAGAACGGCGCACACGTGCGCGGCCCAGTCGTCCGGCGCGCTGGACAGGATGGACGCCTCATTGGCGTTGTAGAGCAGCTTCCTGCCCCTGTCGAACAGGGTGAGGGTCCCTTCCGCGTCGCCGATCTTGGCGATGGAGAACGCGGGATTGTAGCGCAGCTCCGGGTTCGCCTTGCGGAGCTGGAGCAGGTCGAAGATGTAGCCCTGGGACGGGCCCTCGGGCCGCGTCGCCGTCGGCTGTCCCGACACCGGCAGCGACCAGGCCGTGAAGTGCTCGCCGGCGGTGCCAGAGTAGGTGATGAGGCGGGCCAGATCGGGGCTCGCCGCGACGGTGCCGAACGCGCCGTCGCCGGGGAGGAGATGGCTCCTGGTGGCACGGCCGAGCGTGAGGTCCCAGTGCTCGACCTCTCTCGTCTCCCGTTCGATGACCAGGGCGGCGGTGCCCTCGGTGTTCGGCAGCACGACCAGCGCCTGGTCCGCGTCCCACGTCGCGCCGGTGGGAATGCGCTCGCTCAGGTCCACTCCGGCGAACGCCTGCCGCAGCGGCCCGGTGTCCCAGACGGTGAGCATGCCCCCGGCGAAGACGACCAGACGGCCGTTCGCGGCCGCGTGCAGGCTGAGCGGTGCCGGATCGGCCGAGCCGGCGGGCAGGCGCGCAGAGCCGATCGTGCGCAGGTCGGGCACCGACATCAGCGTCAGGTCGGGGAGCCGGCCCTGATCACCGCGATCTCCTGACGCCCGGTCAGCGCGACCACCCGCGTTTCCACTCCGGGGTCCGAGCCGCTGTCCGGGGCCGCGAGCCGCTCGCTCACCAGCAGCTTCGACGCGGCGTCCCACACGCGCAGGCGGCCGTCGCCGTCGTAGGTGACGACGTGGCGGCCGTCATCGGTGACCGTGGTCTGGCGCACCGCGTACGGGTCGGTGCCGAGCGTGCGGGCGGCGGGATACCTGACCAGGCCGGGCCCGCCGACCGCCCAGATGCTCCAGCGGCCGTCGCGGCCGGTGACCACGTACGAGGGGGTGTACGTGGCGGGCGCGCCGATGATCCGCCCGGCCCGCAGGTCGATGACGACGTCCTCCACGCACAGCAGCCTGCCGCCGTGGCTCAGCGTGCCCGGCCTGCCGACGTTGCCCTCGCAGCCGCGGATCGTGAGGGGGAAGTCCGCGATCTTCGCGCCGGTGGTCAGGTCGTGGCTGCGCACCCGTACGCCGTCGCGGGTGCGGACGCAGCCGGCCACGGTCCTGCCGTCGTGGGCGAAGACGGCCGCCGTGCGCACCGTCCTGGCCGGGCGTGACCGTCCCGGCTCGAACACCAGCAGCCTGCCGTCGCCCAGGGAGGCCGACAGCCGCCCGTCGTCGGCGATCTGGAGCGTCTGCGCCTCGCCGGGCAGCGAGACGCCGCGCGCCCGGCGCCGTTCCAGGTCCCAGACCCGCACCGTACGCGAGCCCGCCACCCGGACGGCGAGATACCGGCCCGCAGGGTCGAGGGCGAGCAGCGCCTTCCCCTTGGGGATCTCCAGCGTGCCGAGCAGCTCGCGATCGCGGGGTCGCCGCAGCTCGACGACCCCCTCTTCGGTGGCGACGGCCAGCACGCGGCCGTCGGCGGAGAGCGCCGTTCCCGCCAGCGGCGACGACAGCGTTATCCGTTCCGGCAGCGCCGAGCCGCCGTCCGGCTGCCAGATCGCGACCCCGTGGCTCTCCTCCTGGACGACCACGCCGCCGTCCTCGGCGGCGAGGATGCGGTCCGAGGTGACGCCGGAACCGGCCAGCAGCCGTTCCGCGGCGGCGAAGTCGCTGTAGCGGTCGAACAGCACCCGCTGCGCCTTCTGCACGCCGGGGTCGGTGCGGTAGGCGGCCACCGCCTGCAGGGCCGCCAGGTCGGGGTTCGCCTGACCCTTCTCCGCACGGTCGGCCAGGGTCTGCGCTGCCGCGGCCCGCAGCCGCTCCTGCCCCTCCTGCTCCTTGTTCCGGTTCTGGATGAAGAGGAACACGGCGACGAAGACGAGGGCCACGCCCGCGGCCACCGCGACCTGCCACGTGCGCCGGGCCCGAGCCGCCCCGCGGGCGCTCGCCTCGATGAAGGCGCGCTCGTCCTTCAGCAGATCGTCAGGACGTTCCCGCAGCCATTCCCGTGCGGTTTCCAGGTCGGTGCCGCCCAGCAGCCGGGCGGGCTCGCGCTCGGCCGACCAGCGTTCCGCGGCCCGCCGCAGCTCGTAATGCCAGATACGGAACTCGCAGTCCTCCTCCACCCACTCCTTCAGCCGCCCCCAGCGGGTGATCAGCGACTCGTGGGCCAGCCGCAGCGTCCGCACGCCCTGCCGGTCCTCCGCGGCGACCAGCAGCCGGGTGGTCGCCAGCTCCTGGCCGAGCCGCCACTGCTCATCGCCGAGCGCGTCCTGCGGCAGCTCGGCGCAGGACGGGAGGTGGTCGGGGCCTGCCGGACCAGCCGCAGCAGCAAGGAGCGCGCGTGGGGGTGATCGGCGGGGGAGAGCTGCTCGTTCCAGACCTGCTCGGCGTAGGCGGCCAGAGCTCCCGTCGCGCCGCCGATCTCCTGGTACGCGTCGTGCCCCAGCACGCCGCCGCTCTGCCGTTCCCACAGCAAGGTCAGGGCGAACTCCACCAGCGGGAGCTGCCCCGGTTCGTCGCCCGCGTCGTCGAGGATGCGATCGACCAGGCCAGGCTCGAACGCCACCCCGCGCTCACGCGCCGGACCCTCGACCGCCTCCCGCAGCTGATCGCGGTCGAGCGGCGTGACCATGTAGGACGCGTCCCGCCGGAGCTGGGCGGTTTCGAGCTGGGCGAGCACGTCGTGGGAGTAGTCGATCCGCACCGTCAGCACCGTGTGCACGCCCGCCGATGGCGTCCGCAGCAGGGGCAGCAACGCGGACACGAACGCGTCGGAGTCGCCGGCCGCGGTGTAGATCTCCTCGAACTGGTCGATGACCAGCACGACCTCGTCCATGCCGCTGCGGGCCCGCACCCGCTGGACGACCTCGACGATCCCGCCGCCGGTCAGCGCCTGGGCCAGATTCGGCAGCTCGGCCATGCGGGCGGCCTCGCTCTGGTCGGGTTCGAGCGCCGGGAGCAGGGCGGCGGCCAGCGCGTAGACCGGTGTACGCCCATGCGAAGGCCGTACGGTGACCACGCACGCCCTCTCCCGGAGCCTGGGCACCAGCCCGGCCATGACCAGCGAGGACTTGCCGCTGCCTGAAGAGCCGTACACGACCGTGACGCCCGGCCGCGAGGTCCGCTCCAGCAGGTCCGCGACCTCCTGACGGCGGCCGAAGAAGACCTCGGCGTCGCTCTCCCTGAACGCCTCCAGCCCTCGGTACGGCGCGGGGGCCGCCGCCTGGGCCGCAAGGTCGCGCAGCAACACGTCGGCGGGGATCACGTACGGGGCGCCTGAGCCGTCGGTGGTCAGGATGCCGATGAGCGCGTTCAGCTCCTCGTCCCATACGACGGCCCCGCTGAAGCCGGGCGTCAACTCGCGCGCCTTATCATCAACCTGGATCCAGCCGTCACCGCGCCGGCCGCGCAGCTCTCCTGGCGCCCATTTCCCGCCGCCGTGCGCGCCGGGGAAGCCCAGCACCCGGATGGAGTGGCCCCAGTGGTCGTCCGCGATGACCGGCCTGGCCGGCTGCGCGCCCTTTGGAGGCGGCTCGGCCAGCCGCAGCACCGCGACGCCGGCCTCTCCGTCCCACGCCGCCACCTCCGCCGTGATCGGCTCGTGCGCCCGGCCGAGCAGCGGGAAGTCCACTTGGACGGGCTCGTCCGGCCTTTCGCCGTCCTCCAGCCCCAGAGCCGCGCTGACGACGCGCGTGCAGGTCACCACGTCCCGCTCGCCCATTAGGCAGCCGCCACCACCGGACACTCCCATCGGGCCCCGGACGCGAGCGGCGGAAAGTCCCAGACGCACGCCTCGCCCGGTCCTCGGCGACCCGGCCGCTTCTGGGGTGGGCGGCGGCTCGGCGGCGGGCGGGGACGGTGCGGCGACCTCCCGAGACGGGGCCGACGGCGGCCGGCGAGCATAGTAGATGGCCATGATCCCGGTCCACATCCCTGCGCCGCCGAAGAGCATGCCGAGCGGGCTGGACTTCTTGTCCACGACCTCAAGGATCGGGTCGGGCAAGGGCAATGCCATGTACACAGCCCCGCTCAAAGTCAGCGCCGCGGCTGATCCGATCAGGAAGATCCACGCGACCCGCTCAATCCACGAGCGCCGGCGTGCACGGCGTCGTTCCAGGGAAGTGGGCACAATTCCAGAGTGCCTCTCAGAAGATCTTCCGCGCCGGAAGATGGCGATCCTGTTATCCGGCCGCCACGGCCGGGACCGGCTGCGGCGCCTGGGCAGCAGCGGCACGGGAGCGCTCCGCGCGGGGGAGCAGCACGGCCGTGGCCAGGATGACGCCGGCGGTGATCCACCAGGCGGTGGCCAGGCCCAGGTGCGTCGCCACCCAGCCGAGCCCGGCCGCCGCCACCGCGCCTCCGGCCTGCAGGAGCAGCGAGTCGACCGACAGCAGCGTGGTGCGCTCGGCCGATGAGGCTCGCTGGTGCAGCATCTCGCCGCGGAGCAGCTCGCTGACGCCGCAGCCGACGTACAGGGTGACGTAACCGAGACCGGCGAGCACGATCGCGAAGGCGCCGCCGAGCGAGGTGGAGGCGGCGAGGACCGCGAGCGACAGCGCGGTCAGGCAGGTGCCGGTGATCGCACCCCGGCGCGAGCCGCGCGCCAGCCGGGCGGTGAGCGGGGCGAGTGCGCTGCCGAGCGCGCTGCCCGCGTACCCGATAGCGCCGACGGCGGCGTAGACCATGCCCGCGCTCTCCGGCTGCCCGGTGAGCTCCTGCAGCCGTCCGGGCGTGAAGATCTCGATGGCGTTGAGCACGACGCCCACGCCGGCCGCGACGAGCAGCAGCCTGGTGACGGCGCGTTCGCGCAGCCCGCTGCGCAGACCGGCGGTGATGGCGACCGGCACGCCGCGCAGCACGTTCCCGAACGAGGCGGCGCGCTCGCGCGGCGGCTCGGGCAGGGCCGCGAGCGTGACGGGGAGCTGCACGGCGGCGGCGGTGGCGGCCAGCAGCATGGGCACCGACAGCGGCACGAGCGGCCCCAGCGACCAGGACGCGGGCAGCACCAGCGGGACGATGCCGCCGACCAGCGTGCCCCCCGCACAGCGCTATGGAGCCCATCGACGCGCCCCTGGCCAGGCCCGGCTTGAGGTCCGCGCCGGGGCCGTCGGCGGCGTGCATGGTGTCGACGTACCAGGCTTGGGCGGGACCGCTGGCCAGCGCCCGGGAGACCGCCTTGAGCACGAACGCGACGGCGAACAGCCCGAAGCCGGTCGCCAGGCCCATCAGCACCAGACCGGCCAGGGAGAACAGCGCGGAGGCCGCGATCGTCGCGCGGCGGCCGATGACGTCGGCGAGCCCGCCGGTGGGCAGCTCCAGGGCGACGACCGCGATGGAGTGGATCGCCATGACGAGTCCGACGGTGGCGACGTCCATGCCGCGCTGGAGCATCAGCAGGACCATGGGCGCTCCCATCAGCCCGGCGGGCAGCCAGGCGAGGAAGCTGACGAGCGCGTAACGACGGGCGGCGGTGCGAGCGGTGAGTGGCACCTTGGCGGCTGTCATGATGCCACCGTAAAACCGCAAAGCCTTTTTTGCAAAGGCTTTTTTGCGATCTTGGGACGGAAGGCGTCGCTCCGGGGAGCAGAGCGGGTCGGGGGCTATGCGGACAGCAGGACGGTGGTGAGCGCGGGCAGCTGGTCCCACCAGCGGTCGTAGCGGCGACACGGGTGCGGCTCGCGTTCGGCCAGCCACGCCACCAGGGCCTTCGCCTCGGCGGCGAGCCCGTCCCACGCCTCGTCCGGCGGCGGATGGAACGGCGCCGCCTCGTCCGGGCGCGGCGCTCCCCGCAGGTCCCACAGCATCTTGCCGCCCGGCCCCGCCACCTGCTCGACCTCGCCGTCCATGGCACGCAGCGCGCCCTTGACCCGGGCCTGCTGGACGAGCGCGAACCGCGCGATGTCCGCCACCGAGGCCGGTCCGAACGGGTGTCGGCGCGCAGGCCGGCCGAGACGATGGCCACGGCCTGCCCGGCCGCGATGATCTCGAACTTCTCCTCGGGGGGGCCTCGACGAGCGGGCCGTCCGGCGCGGACGCACCACGATCCGCTTCCGCTGGGGCTCGCCGACGGCGGCCACGCTCGCGGCGGGCAGCGTGCGGTACTTCCGCGACGGCCGGCGGCGCTTCCACGCCCTCCGCATCCCGCACGAGGGCCGCTTCGAGCTCCAGATCATCCTCGCCTGACGCGGGCCGGCGCCCCACCCGGGTATCGCTGCTAACGTGCTGCCGTTAGCGGCGCTTGACGTAATCAGTGATAACAAAATACTGTTGTCGATGCTTGCATTGATCCGCGCGCGCTCGGCCCGTACGGAGAAGGAGCATCATGATCTTTCACGGCAGCAGATTCACCTTCCGCGAGGGCGTGCCGCCGGACCAGCGGGAGGAGGCGCTCCGGGCCCTGCGCGAGCAGGGGCGGACCGTCCCGCAGGTGACCGCCTTCGTGGTCGGCCGCGACGTCGGCGGCGAGTACGAGTGGAGCGCGGTCTTCGCCGTCGAGGACCTCGACTCCTACCGTGCGTTCCTGACCCACCCGGCCGTCGGGTGCGCCGAGCGGGTCCTGAGGCCGCTGCTCGGCGCGTCCACCTCGTTCGACCTCACCGACGACGACGGCCCCGAGGCGGGCGCGGAGGTCGCCGAGCTGCGCCGGCGGCTGCTCGGCACGCCCGATGACTACGAGCGCGACGTGCCCACGCACACCCGCCGTACGGTGCTCAAGGCCGTCGCGGTGGGCGCGGCCGTGGCGGGAACGGGCCTGCCCGCGCCCGCCGCCGCGGCGTCCACCGCCGAGCAGGCGTACGCCGTCGCGCCCGGGGCGTCGGTCGAGGTCTCGCTGACCGTCAACGGGCGGCCGCGCAAGGTCGTGCTGGAGCCGAGGGTGACGCTGCTGGACGCGCTGCGCGAACGCCTCGGCCTGACCGGCACCAAGAAGGGCTGCGACCGGGGCGAGTGCGGGGCCTGCACGGTGCTGGTGGACGGCGAGCGGGTCAAGTCGTGCCTGACGCTGGCGGTGATGCGGCAGGGCGCCGAGATCACCACGATCGAAGGGCTGGCGCGCGGCGACCGGCTGCACCCGGTGCAGCAGGCGTTCATCAGGAACGACGCCTTCCAGTGCGGCGCGTGCACGCCCGGCCAGATCATGTCCGCCGTCGCCTGCATCAACGAGGGGCATACGGGGTTTCAGGCGGAGATCCGCGAGTGGATGAGCGGCAACCTGTGCCGGTGCGCGGCGTACCAGAACATCGTCGCCGCCGTCGCGGACGCCGCGAAGGAGGTGCGGCGATGAGGGCCTTCGGATACACGGTCGCCCGTAACCCGGCGGAAGCGGTACGCGCGGCGGCGAGCACCCCGAACGCGACGTTCGTGGCGGGCGGCACGGACCTGCTCAACCTCATGCGCGACGGCGCGGAGGCGCACGACCACCTCATCGACGTCAACCGGCTCGGCCTCGACGCGATCACCCTCGGCTCCGGCGCGCTGCGCATCGGCGGCGCGGCCAGGATGCGGCAGGTCGCCGAGCACCAGGCCGTGCGGCGCGAGTTCCCGCTGCTGTCGGAGGCGCTGCTCGCCTCGGCGTCCCCGCAGGTGCGCAACATGGCCTCGATCGGCGGCAACCTGCTGCAGCGCACCCGCTGCGGCTACTTCCGCGACGCGGCGTCGCCCTGCAACAAGCGGGTACGCGGCAGCGGCTGCCCGGCGATCGCCGGGCACAACCGGGGACACGCGATCCTGGGCGGCAGCGAGCACTGCATCGCCACCCATCCCTCCGACCTGGCGGTGGCGCTGACCGCGCTGGAGGCGACCGTACGCCTGCTCGGCCCCGGCGGCGAGCGCTCCGTTCCCATCGCCGACTTCTACCTGTCGCCCGGCTCCACCCCCGACAGGGAGACGGTCATGCGGCAGGACGAGCTGATCACCGGGGTGGACGTGCCGCGCACCGCCCTGGCCGGGCGGTCGCGCTACCTGAAGCTGCGCGACCGGGCCACGTTCGAGTTCGCGGTGGTGTCGGTGGCGGCCGCCCTGCGGACGACAGGCGGCCGTGTGCAGGACGTACGGCTGGCGTTCGGCGGCGTCGGCACCCGCCCGTGGCGGGACACCCGGGTCGAGGCCGCGCTGCGCGGACGGCCGCTCACCGTCCAGGCGATCGAAGCGGCGGGCCGGCTCCTGGTCAGGGACGCCAGGCCGTACGAGGCGAACGGGTTCAAGGCCGAGCTCGTCCAGCGCGGGCTGGTGAGCATCCTGAGCGAGCTGGGAGGGCTGCGATGAGCGGGCTCGTAGGGCAGGACGTCGCACGGGTCGACGGCCGGGCGAAGGTCACCGGTGCCGCCCGCTACGCGGCGGACCAGCAGGTGCCCAGCGTGCTGCACGGCGCGCTGGTCATGAGCACGATCGCCAGGGGCGAGGTGCTGGAGATCGACAGCCGGGCGGCGCTCGCGCACCCCGGCGTGGTCGCGGTCTACACGCACGCCGACATGCGGAAGCTGAACGTGCCGAACTTCCCGTACAACCGGCGCTTCATCCCCATGCAGGACGCGCGGGTGCACCACCAGGGGCAGCCCGTCGCGTACGTGGTGGCCGAGACCCTGGAGCAGGCGCAGGAGGCCGCCGCCCTGGTGAGGGTGCGCTACCGCGCCGAGGAGCCGGTCGTGCGGCTGGCGGACGTGCTCGACGAGGCGTTCCTGCCGCAGAACTTCCGCGACCGGCCCAACGAGATCAAGCGCGGCGACGCCGCGGCGGCCTGCGAGCGGGCCGAGGTACGCGTCGAGCGGACGTACAGCAGCCCGATGCAGCACCACAACCCGATCGAGCCGCACACCACCACCGCCGTCTGGGAGGACGGCGTGCTGACCCTGTACGAGAGCACCCAGGGCGTGATGTTCGTCCGCGACATCGTGGCGGCCGCGTTCGGCTTCGACAAGCCCGCGGAACGCGTCAGGGTCATCTCGCCCTACCTGGGCGGCGGCTTCGGCGCGAAGGCCCCCGTCTACCCGCACACGCTGCTCACCGCGGCGGTGGCGGAGCTCTGTGGCCGGCCGGTGAAGCTGGTGCTGACCCGCGCGCAGATGTTCACCTCCAACGGCCACCGCGCCGAATACCGCCACCACCTGCGGCTGGGCGCCGACAGACAGGGCGAGCTGACCGCCATCGTCAGCACCTCGACCGCGCAGGTGACCCGACTCGACGAGAACATCTACAACGGCAGCGACTCCGCGGTGCGCCTGTACGCCTGCCCCAACGTCCATGTGCGGCAGCTCGGCGTACGGCTCGACCTGCCGACGTCGAGTTACATGCGCTCGCCCGAGACGACCGCCCACTTCGGGCTGGAGACCGCCATGGACGAGCTGAGCTACGAGCTCGGCATCGACCCGGTGGAGCTCAGAATCCGCAATCACGCCGACGCGGACCAGCAGGCCGACCCGCCTGTCCCTTATGCCGACAAGCGGCTGCTCGACTGCTACCGGATGGCGGCCGAGGCGTTCGGCTGGGAGCGGCGCGATCCCAGGCCCGGCGCCACCAAGGACGGCGACGAGTACGTCGGCTGGGGCATGGCCACCGAGGTTCACACCCACAACGTCATCCCGGCCCAGACCCGCCTCGTCATCGGCACCGACGGGCGCGCCACGCTGCGGGTCGCCTCACAGGAGATCGGCACCGGCACCTACACCGTGCTCAGCCAGATCGTCGCCGACGGGCTCGGCGTGCCGCTCGGCCACGTCACGACGCTGCTCGGCGACACCGCCTATCCGTCGGCAGGGGTGTCGGCGGGCTCGTCCACGATGCCCAGCGTGGCCGGTCCCGCGGACCAGGCGGCGAGGCAGGCGCGGAAGGCCGTGATCGAGCTGGCCGTCGCCGACCCGCGCTCGCCCTTGCACGGCGTGCCCGCCGCCGAGGTCGAGGTACGGGAGGGCCGCCTCTTCTCCAGGGGTGACGGCGACCGCAGGGACACCTACCGCGACGTCATGAACCGTCACGGCCGCGCCATCGAGGTGGCGGGAACCGGGCAGAACACCCCCGGGCACTCGTTCGGCGCGGTGTTCCTGGAGGTGCGCATCCACCCGAGGCTGGGCAGGCTGCGCGTGACCCGGGTGGTGACCGCGCACGACCTCGGCCGGGTGCTCAACCGCCGCACCGCGCGCGGGCAGGTCATCGGCGGTGTGACGTGGGGGATGGGCTTCGCGCTGATGGAGCACACGATGGTGGACCCGAACACCGCGCGCGTCGTCAACCCGAACCTGTCCACGTACCTGGTGCCGGTCTGCGCGGACGTGCCCTCGGTGGAGACGCTGTTCGCAGACCGGAAGGACGGCGGCATGACCGGGATCCGCGGCTTCGGCGAGACGCCCGGGACCGGCGTGCCCGCGGCCATCGGCAACGCCATCTACCACGCCATCGGCCGGCGGCTCAGGGACGTCCCGTTCACCCAGGACAAACTGCTCTGACCTGCTTTTTCGCCCGCGGCGACGGGTGTGTGGACCCCTCTGCGCACCCGTCGCCGCGGCATGCGGGGACCCCGTGGCGCACCCGTGGCACGGGGTCTCCCGCGGCGCACGCGCCCGGGACCTTCAGCGGTCAGGCGCGTGGTTCGCGGCCCGGTCGAGGAGCTCCTCCAGCAGGGCGCGCTCGCCCGGCGTGTACAGCTCCTTCGCGTCACCGAGCACGGCCTTGAAGCCCACGGCCCGCTGAGCGACGTCCGGCGGGCCCGCGGGCGCGTCCGTGGTGACCGCCGCGAGCAGGGCGTCGCGCAGGCGGCCGGACAGGGACAGATCGCGCTCCTCCGGAGGGGTGCGGATGAGGTTGAGCGTCAGGCCCACGCAGGCCGCGTGGACCATGCCCATGGCCGTCTCGGCGCCGACCGCGAGCCGGCCCGCGACGGCGACCCGTTCGACGATCATGCGCAGCCGCGACAGCGCCTGCTCCCTGCCGATGTTGGACCCTGTTTGCCCGAACATGAGCAGGTACTGCTCAGGGTTCTCCAAGCCGAACTCGACATGGGTGTCCCAGCCGCGCCGCCAGTCGGCCACCGGGTCATCGGAGAACGGCCGGCTGTCCTTGCGGGCGAGGTAGCGCTCGAACCCGTCGGCCGCCACCGCTTCCAGCAGCCCGTTCATGTCGGTGAACAGGCGGTAGATCGTGGGCGCCTGCACGCCGGCCGCCGCGCTGACCGTGCGCGTCGTCACTCCCGCGCGGCCCTTGTCGCGCAGCAGCTCGGTCGTGGCGTCGATGATGCGCTGGCGAACCTCTTCCCGATCAGCCATGTAGCAACGATAACAGAAAAGCGATATCACCCATTTGGGTTACCGGCCGAGGGGGAGGAGCAGGGCCGCCAGCTCACCCGGCACGGACAGGAACGGCGAGTGCGAGGCGGCCAGCGACACGACGGAGGTCGGATTGCCGGGGAACGCCGCATCGGCCTCGGCGATGAACTTCCGCTGCACAGCCGGCTGGATGGCCATGTCCCGGGTGCAGACGACGTACGTACGCGGCACCGAACCCCAGCCCGCAGGCGTCAGCTCCGTCGTCCCCGTCATGATCCCGAACGGGCTGTCGGGCGTCAGCAGCGCGGTGGCGGCCTCGGCGACGGCCGGGTCCACGTCGCCGTAGAACGCCTCACGCAGCCCCTGCCGGTAGGCGGGGTCGTCCGTGGCGAAGTCGAGCCGCAGCGCGCCCAGCCTGGTCGGATCGCCCTGCACCAGCGGCGCCACCCGGTCGCCCGCGGCCTCGGGGATCCGCGTGTACGCCGCCGCCGGCACGCCCAACGCCGGCATGTACGCGGTGACGTAGACCGCGTGCGCCACCAGGTCGGGGCTCTGCTCGGCGACCCGCGTCAGCACAGGCCCCGCCGCGCTGTGGGCGACCACCGTGACCGGCTCGCCGCCGCCGATCAGCTTGACCTGCGACAGCAGCAGCTCGGCCGCGTCGTCGAGCGTCACATCCGCCACCGGCGAGACCTCGGTGGCGACCGCCTCGGGATCGTACGGCTGCCGGGTGAACCACCGCGGATGGCGCGCGTACAGCCCGTGCCCCGCCATGTCCACCGCGACGGCCCGCCGCCCGCCGGCCACCAGATGGGGGACGACCTCGCTCCAGCACCACGAACCGTGCCAGAAACCATGGACTAACACCATCGTTGACATGAGTGCTCCCTGGACGATGCCCGTGCGTCAGGCTTAAGGGAATGGAACGGCGTGGAAAGCCGCGACGGCGACGGCGACCTCGGCGCCACCCCGCGGAACGGCCGCGACCTATCCTCTACGCCCCGCGCTCACATCGCGAAAAGCCGATCGGTGAGCCGTTCAGTCGCCCGCGCGCAGGAGCATCGCCTCGATCTCCGCGCCCGCGTCCGCCGTGCACACGTACGTGGGCTTCCCCGTCGGCGGCTCGACGAAGTACAAGGTGGCACGCTTGCCGCACTTGGCGCACCGGGCGTCGGGCCCGCCGCCGAGCTCGGCCAGGCCGACCTTGAGCTCTGGGATCACAAAAGCCATGCGGGAAGCGTAGGTCGGGATGATCGGCGCTTCCGTGGTGACAGCGTGTCTTGCGGAATCCATGCTCGCAGATGGTGCGGGCACGGAGATGACGGGTCTTGTTCGGCCCCCTGCGAGACAACGACCCGCGAACAGCGGGCGGGACGGTCACCGCCCAGCTTCCGCTCGCGGACGGTGTTCGACATGTCGACGGCGAAGTCGGCTCGCATGGCGTTCGTGCTGAGGTGATCCTTCACTCGCATGCCACGAAATCATCAGGCGCGATTACCGGTCAAAGCAGGATCAGCAGGACGCGGAATTCGTGTCGTCGAGGCCGCCGGCGGGGCTTGCCGATGGGATCGCCGCCGCGGGAAGCGAGACCGGCCTTCTCGCCGGCGCGCAGGCCGAGCGGCCGTTCGGCTGGGCGCACTATTTCGTATATTCGGGGTGACCGTAAAAGAAATCGGGGGAAAAGTGGCTCCGATACGTCGCCAGAGCGAAATCTCTCTTCCTCTTGGCCGCGAGATGGATACTCTCTAGCCTGCGGATCGGGCGGTCGGCGGTGAGGGAGATCGCGTGCTGGACCAGCGGAACCATCAAGGCAAGTTCGCCGAGGACTACGTGAGGGTGCTCGCCTCCGCGGCGGGCCTGCTCGTGTATCAGGACGATCTCGACTACGACGGCATCGACCTGGGCTTTCGCTATCCGGGAAGGGCCGGATACATCTCGTCGCCCGCCATCGAGGTGCAGGTCAAGTCGTGGTCGACGCCGCTGTTCAAGGGCCCGCATCTGCAGTATCGCGGGCTGAACGAGGTGCAGTACAACAAGCTCGTCGAAGGCCCGTTTCTCGTTCCGCGTTACCTGTTTCTCGTCGTCGTCCCGCCGGAGGCCGAGCGTTACGCGCGCGTGGAGACCGAAGGGCTGACGCTGCGCCGGCTCTGCTATTACCGCGGATTCGAGGGCGAGCAGCCCATCGCCGCGCCCAGTACTAAGCGAATTGTGCCGATTCAGGTGCCTTTGGGGAACGTTTTAACAGTTCGTGCGTTACGTGAGCTCGTCGGGGCGCCCACGGGGTCACTCGCGTGATCGAGGGCCTGTCGGTCTCCGACATCAGCAGTTATCTGGCCGCGACCGGCTGGGTACGCCAGCCGGAGGGCTGGCGAGGCGCGGCCGTCTGGGTCCATGACGGCGATCACGAGGTCCTGGTGCCCGGGGCGGACGGCCTCGCCGACGGGCCACGGCGGCTGCGGGAGATCGTGGCCCTGCTGGCCAAGGTGGAAGGCCGCGCCGCCGAGGACATCGCCTCCGACATCGGTTCGCCCATGGTCGACGTCCAGTGGTACCGCACCCCCATCATCCCCGCTGACGGGCAGTTCGGGCTGGTCGAGGCGGTCACGGCGCTCAACAGCGCCCAGACCGCCCTGAGCGCGGCGGCGCGTGCTGCCTTGACCGGCCCCAGGCCGGTGTTCGACGGCGCTGCCCCCAAACCCGTGCGTGACCTGCTCGCCCGCGTCCGGGTCGGTCCGATCGTGCCGGCCGCCGACCTCCTCACCGTCCGCGTCCCGTTACAGGAGGAGGGCGACGGCGAGCCGCCGCTGGCGCGCCGTACCCTGACCCTGCTCCAGCGTGCCGCGCTGCTCATGCGGGAGGCCGGCGCCGAGGTCCGCAGGACCGGTGACATCAGCGTCTTCGACGGCATTGTGCGCGACGGCGTGTCGGCCGACCTGTGCGCGGCGCTGGCCCGGTTCGCGGGTCCCGATCCCGGAGCCGGTTTCGAGGTCGGTTTCCGCTGGGCCCGCGCGCTGCCCTCGGCGGTACCCGCGCGGACGGTGGTCTTCGACGCCGGAAGCGGGCCCCTGCTGCGCCGCGTCGCCCACCGGCTGCGGCGCCTCCACCGCGAGGGCGCTTCCGTCACGGGTCTCATCGGCGCCCTCTTCGACAACGGGGGCGAGGACAGGTTCCGCGTCCACGTACGCGGCCGGGTGACGACCGGGGACGGCGGGCCACGCGGCTCGATCTGGGTGCGCCTGCCGGACGAGGCCGCCTACGACGTGGCCGTCGACGCCCATAGGAACCGGACCCCCGTGCGTGCCGCCGGAACCCTGATGGACGTCAACGGCCGCCGCGAACTCATAGCGACCAGCTTCGGCAAGGTCGTGGACGATCGATTCGAGGAGAGCTGACCATGGAGAACACCGCCTTCGCAGCCCGGGAGCGGGCCTTGCTTCTGGGGCTGATGACGCTCGGCGGGGCGGCGTCGAACCCGGAGCTTCGCGCTCATATCGGTGACGCCCTCGACGGGAAGCCGCGGCTGCGGATGAACGAGTGCGGCCTCGTCACGAGCGAGAAGCTGGGCAGGTCCTACCACCACACGCTCACCGACGACGGCTGGGCGTGGTGCGTGACGGAGCTGGAGGGCTCGGCTCCCGAGCGCGGCGGATCGCTCGGCCGCACCCTGTACGGGGTGCTCCGCGTGATCAAGGGCTATCTCGACGCGACCGACCTGAGCCTGGCCGAGTTCGTCGTCAAGGCCCGCGAGGAAGGGCCCGCGCCCTCGTCCGATCTCACCGAGGCGATCCGCGACGCCTACTGGAACCTGGCCCGCGAACCGCAGGACTGGGTGCTCCTGACCCACGTCCGGGCCCGGCTGAAGGACGTTCCCCGTGAGGAGGTCGACGACGCGCTCCGGCGGCTGGAGCAGTCCCCGGGCGTCCACCTGGCCCCGGAGGCGGATCAGAAGACCCTGACCGACGAGGACAGGCGGGCCGCCGTCCTCATAGGCGGTGTGGACAAGCACCTCCTGGCGATCGAGGCCCGATGAACGAGAACGAGGAACGCGCGCTCCACGCCATCTCCCGGGTGCTCAACTGGGCGACGACCGCGGAACACGCATGGAACCCGCCTCCCTTCCACGTCGACGGCATGCATCCGCGGGCGGAACAACTGGTCCTCGACGGCATCGACGAGGCGTCCGCCGCCACCCGTACCAGCCCGCTCGGCGTCGTGATCCAGGGCGAGGGCGGAGCCGGCAAGACTCACTTCCTCGGCTGGGTCAGAGGCAAGATCGCGCAGGCGGGCGGCTACTTCTTCCTGGTGGACTTCAGCGCGGGCGACGACTTCTGGCACCGCACCACGAGCGCGATGGTCGAGGACCTCGGACGCTCGGCCGCGGGCCCGGACGCTCCGAGCCAGGCGATGACGGCCCTGCGCGCCCTGGCCGCGCTCGCCGGCGTCGGCGACCGGATCGAGGCGGCGATCGAGCAAGAGTCCGGGCTCGGCCGCGCCGACCTCGACGCCCTGGTGAACGGCCTGGTGGCCAGGAACCGGCAGTTGCTGCGCTGCCGCGACACCATCCGGGCGCTCGCCCTGTACGCCGCCGCGTCCGGCCCGGCACTCGAGGTCGCCCACGACCACCTGACGTCCACCGAGGAGACCGAGGAAGGCGATCGCAAGGCGTGGGGCATGAGCCCCGTCGTCAAGAAGCCGCACGACATCGCGGTCGAGCTGTCGATGATCCTCGCGCTGACCGGTCCCAGCGTCATCGCGGTGGACCAGATCGACGCGCTTTTGGAGCACTCCCGTACGGATGCCGCCGAGCCGCCGGCCGACGCCGAACCGCGTAAGGACGTGATCGACGAGATCGCGAGCGGCCTCATGGCCCTGGTGCACGCCACGCAGCGAACGCTCTGCCTGGTGGCATGCCTGCCCTCGTCGTGGAACCTGATCAGGAAACGGGCCATCGGCACGGCACAGGACCGGTTCCGTCCCTCGCTGATCCTCACCACGATCACCAGCCCGGACATCGCGCGGGTCCTGGTCGAGCGGAGGTTCGCGGTGGCCTTCGCGCAGGCGGGCGTCACGCCGCCCGCACCGACGTGGCCCATCGCCCCCGAGGCGTTCGCGACGGCCCCCGGTCACACGCCGAGGACGCTCCTCCGCCTCATCAGCACGCACATCGCGGCCTGCCGGGCCGATGGCCAGGTGCGCCCGCTGGAACGTTTCGACCGGGAAGAACCGGCCCCCGCGACGGTGACCGTCGCCGAGACCGCTCCCGCCGTGCCGGAGACGAACCTGGCCCGGCTCGACACACGCTTCGCCGACCTGCGCGAACGGGCCGACGGGGAGAGCCCGTTCGACGCGGACAAGGAAGACGAACTCGCGCCGCCCCTGCTGGCCGCCGCTCTCGACGCCTGGATCAAGGAGCAGGGCGAGGCGGGCGAGGCCTTCTCCGTCGATCCGCTGCCGGGCCGCCGCCCCAGCCTGCACGCGAGGTTGCGGCAGGCGCTGGACCCGGAGTCGGAGGAACAGCGGCACTGGACGTTCCGGATGATCGGGGCGCCGCATCACATCGCCGCACTCAAACGGCTGAACGACGGCATCGCCGCCTCCGGCCTCGGCCCGGACACGCCCGACCGCTGCTTCGTCGTGCTCCGCAACCTCGCCTGGTCGGACGGCCCGGCCACGCAGGCCCGCCTGGCGCAGCTCAAGGAGTGGGGCGGGCGCTCGGTCACGGTGCGGGGCGACGATCTGCGTGTCTTCGAGGCCCTGCGGCAGATGGCCGCCGACGGGGACCCGGAGTTCGAAAGCTGGCTGCGCGCCCGCCGCCCGGCCGGCCGCACCGAGCTGTTCACCAGCCTGTTCGGGCCGCCGGCGGCGCAGCCTGCGACCGCGGAACCCGGTCAACCGGCAGGCGAGGCGCGGGAGACGGCGGGCGGCCGCGCCGCGGCCATCACGGTGGGCAGGCGCCTGGACAGCGGCGCGGACCTGGAGATCAAGCTGAGCACGCTCACCCGTCACACGGCCGTGTTCGCCGGGTCGGGCTCCGGCAAGACCGTGTTCCTGCGGCGGCTCATCGAGGAGTGCGCGCTGTTCGGGGTGTCGTCGATCGTGCTCGACTCCAACAACGACCTGGCCAGGCTGGGTGACCCGTGGCCCAGCCCGCCTCCCGGCTGGGGCGATGAGGACGCCGGCAAGGCGGCGCGCTATTTCGCCGGCACCGAGGTGGTGATCTGGACCCCCGGACGCTCGCGCGGGCGCCCGCTGGCCTTCCAGCCGCTCCCCGACTTCACGCCGGTGCTGGACGACCGCGACGAGCTGGACTCCGCCCTCGGCCTCGCCGTCGAGGCGCTCGCGCCCAGGGCGAACGTGGACGGGGCGAGCGCCAAGGCGCGCAAGGGGAAGGCGATCCTCCGCCAGGCGCTGGACCACTTCGCCCGCTCGGGCGGCGGCGACTTCGCCGCGTTCCTCAGGCTCCTCGCCGCCCTGCCGCTGGAGGTCAGCCAGATCGACCGCGCCGATCAGATCGCCGCCGAGCTGGGGCAGCTCCTCACCGCCGCGACGATCAACGATCCGCTCTTCGCGGGCCGGGGCGAGCCGGTGGACCCGGAGCAGTTGCTGACCCCCTCGGAGGGCAAGCGGGCCCGCGTCTCCGTCATCAGCCTCGCCGGTCTCAGCGACGAGGCGAGGCCGGGCTTCGTCAGCCGGCTCCAGATGGCGCTGTTCTCCTGGATCAAACGCGATCCCGCCCGGGACACCCCGCTCAAGGCGCTGTACGTCATGGACGAGGCGCAGACGTTCGTACCGGCGGTGCCGAAGACCGAGGCGCTGGCCAGCACGCTCACCCTGGCCTCGCAGGCGCGCAAGTACGGCCTGGGCCTCGTCTTCGCCACCCAGACGCCGCGCGGCCTGCACAACCACATCGCCGGCAACGCCACGACGCAGTTCATCGGCCGCATCAACAGCCCCACGCAGATCGAGGTGGTCAAAGGGCTGGCCAGAGCCCGGGGCGGCCGCGCGGACCGCGTCGGGCGGCTGGAGACGGGGCAGTTCTACGCCGCGAGCGAGGGCGTCCCCGAGGTCCTCATCCGGGCGCGGCAGTGCCTGAGCCACCATCCCGCCGACCCTCTCACCGAACAGGAGATCATCGAGCGGGCGTCCCGCTGACGGGGCGGGGCCGTCCGGCTGAGCGGTCGCCAGGACGTCCGGCGGGGCCTGCGGGCGGCGCTTCGCCGGCGTTCAGCGGCCAGGCGGCGGGGCGCTGGAGGCGCGGGGGATGAGGCGGGTGGGGAGGCGGACGTGGCGCTGCGCGGGCTCGCGTCCGGCCAGCATCTCCAGCAGGATCTCGACGGCCAGCCGCCCCATCATCTGGATCGGCTGCTCGACGGTGGTGAGCGCGGGCTCGCTCATCACGCTCTCGGGGACGTTGTCGAAGCCGACCACCGAGAGGTCTTCGGGCACCCGCAGGCCCATGGACGCGGCGACCTCCATGGTGGCGATGGCCGACATGTCGTTGGCCGCGAAGACGGCGGTCGGCCGGTCGGGCAGGCTGAGCAGCTCGCGGACGGTGTTGCGGGCGTCGTTCTCGTCGTAGTCGGCGACGCGCACCAGCGCCGGGTCGGCCGGGATGCCGGCGTCGGCGAGCGCCGAGCGGTAGCCCTCCTCGCGCAGCGGGCCGGACTCGAGGTCGCGCGGCGGCCTGCCGAGGAAGCCGATGCGGCGGTGGCCGAGGCCGATGAGGTGTTCGGTGGCGAGCCTGCCGCCCTGGAGGTTGTCGGCGTCGACGGTCGGGACGGTCTCGCGCCCGCTGTGCGGATCGACCGCCACGACGGGGGCGCCGCCGTCGACGTCGAGCACCGTGGGCGTGACCAGCACCGCGCCGTCGATGAGGGTGCCGGACAGCCGTGACAGATAGCGCCGCTCCCAGCCGACCCGGCCCGAGCCCTTGCCGCCGCCCGCGTAGACGACGAGCTCGTAGGCGGTGCCCCTGATCGCGCGGGCGGCGCCCTTGAGCAGCTCGGCGCTGAACGGCTCGATGTCCCAGACCAGGATGCCGATCACGTTGGTCCGCTGGTTGCGCAGGCTGCGGGCCACGAGGCTGGACTCGTAGCCCAGCTCGGCGATGACCGCGCGCACGCGATCGACGGTGGCCGCCGATACGCCGTGCCGGTCGTTGAGCACTTTCGACACCGTCGCGACCGACACACCGGCATGCTCTGCCACGTCGCGGATCGTTACCCGGCCATTGTTCACGCCGCCGATCCTAGCGCATGTAAAACGTTATCGATAACGATTGACATCGGTCTGAGCAGGGCTGCACGATGTCGGACTAAGCCGGACTAACCGCAGCAAGACCGGCGCTGTGCGGTGTCGCGCCAGGGAGCCGCGTCTCCGTGTGGTGCGCAGGAAGGTGCCAGGAAGGTGAAGGACATGAAGACAGCGGTCGGTTCCCCCAGGCCACTGCTCGCGATGGCGCTCGCCGTGCTGATGACCGGCGTCGCCGCGTGCGGGACATCCGGTCCACGGCAGGCCGGCACCGCCTCGGCGGCGGGCGGCGACGCGGGAGGCCCTTCCGCGTGGATCATCAGCGGCGTCACCGCCAAGGCGTTCCAGAACTCGTTCGGCTCATGGAACGCCGCACACCCCGGGCAGAAGTTCGCCATCCAGGAGTTCGCGAACGACCCGTACAAGCAGAAGATCAGGACGGCCGTCGGCGCGAAGCAGGCGCCCACGCTGATCTACGGCTGGGGCGGCGGCGTGCTCACGTCGTACGTGGCCGCCGGCGCGGTCGAGGACATCAGCGACCTCGCCGAGGACCCCGCGGTCAAGGAGCGCTTCCTGCCCTCGATCGCCGCGGTCGGCAAGGTGGACGGCAAGACGTACGCGCTGCCGAACAACGGCGTCAAGCCCGTGGTGATCTACTACAACAAGGACCTGTTCGCCAAGATCGGCGCGCAGCCCCCGAAGACGTGGAACGAGCTGATGGCTCTGGTGCCGAAGTTCAACGCGGCGGGCATCGCGCCGTTCACCGTCAGCGGCCAGGCCAAGTGGCCGCTGCTGCCGTGGCTCGCGTACCTGATCGACCGCATCGGCGGCCCCCGCGTCATGAACGACATCACGGCGGGCAAGCCGAACGCCTGGTCCGACCCGGCGGTGACCGAGGCCACCACGAAGATCCAGGAGCTGGTCAAGGCGGGCGGCTTCGTCAAGGGCTTCTCCTCGATCTCCACCGACAGCGGCGCCGACGTGGCCCTGCTCTACACCGGCAAGGCCGCCATGACGCTCGGCCTGCCCGCGACGTACCAGACGATCAAGACCGCGAACCCGAAGTTCATCAGCGACGGCAAGCTCGGCTACGTCCCCTTCCCGGCCGTGGAAGGCGGCAAGGGCGACCCGGCGAACGTGGTGGGCAACCCGAGCAACTTCTGGTCGATCTCGTCGGCGGCGACCCCCGAGCAGAAGCAGGCGGCCCGCGAGTACATCAAGAACGACCTGCTGAACGACAAGTACGCCGCCGACCTGCTGGCGGTCGGCAACGTCCCGCCGGTGGAGGGCGCAGAGGACGCCATCGCGAAGTCGGACGACCCGGCGTACTACTCGATGATCTACGAGGTGGCGAAGAAGGCGCCGAACTTCCAGCTCAGCCTGGACCAGGCGCTCGCGCCCGAGGCCGGCGACAAGCTGCTCACCACGCTGCAGCAGGTCTTCCTCGAGGAGATCACGCCCGAGCAGTTCGCCACCACCATGAACGCCACGATCAGCGGCTGAGGCGATGCACGTGTCCGCTACCCGTGCCCGCACCCGCAGCGGGCTGCTGACCCTGCCGGCGCTGGCGATGTTCGTGGTGTTCGCGGTGGTCCCGCTGGGCGGCGCGGTGATCCTCAGCCTGACGCGCTGGGACGGCCTCGGCGAGATCTCGTGGGAGGGGTTCGGCAACTGGACCGAGGTGCTCGGCGACCCCGTGACCGGCAACGCGCTCGTCCTCACCGTGAAGATCATGGTGTTCTCGTGGGTGGTGCAGACGCCGATCAGCCTGCTGCTCGGCGTCTTCACCGCCGGGACGCAGCGCTACCGCGCCGTGCTCGCCGTGCTGTACTTCCTCCCGCTGCTGCTCTCGTCGGCGGCGGTGGCCATCGCGTTCAAGGCCGTGCTCGACCCGAACTTCGGGCTGGGCGGCGTGCCGGGGCTCGGCTTCCTGAGCCTGGACTGGCTGGGTGACCCCGACCTCGTGCTGTACGTGGTGATCTTCGTGATCGCCTGGCAGTTCGTGCCCTTCCACACCCTGCTCTACCAGGCGGCCGTCCGGCAGATCCCGGCCTCGCTGTACGAGGCCGCCGACATCGACGGGGCCGGGCGGGTCAAGCAGTTCCGCTACATCACGCTGCCGCAGCTCCGCAACACGATCATCACGTCGTCCACCCTCATGGTCACCGGCTCGCTGACCTACTTCGACGTGGTGTTCGTCCTCACCGGCGGCGGTCCCGGCAACGCCACGCGGCTGCTCCCGCTCGACATGTACCTCACCGGCTTCTCCGCCAACGACATGGGCAAGGCCAGCGTGCTCGCGGTGATCCTGGTCGTGACCGGGCTCGCGCTGGCCTTCTCGCTGACCAAGTACACCGGCTTCGTCCGCATGCGCAGCCAGCAGGAAGGGCTCTGATGGCCGTCACCACCACGACGATCGCCCGCCGCCGCCCGCGAACCCGGGTCAAGGTGCGGCGGCTGCCCAACATCGGCGCCGGCATCGGCGGCCTCGTCTGGCTGGCCGTGATCATCGTCCCCATCTACTACGTGGTGATCTCCAGCCTGCGCAGCCAGACCGGCTTCTTCGACGGCAACCCGCTCGCCCCGCCCGACGAGATCACGTTCGGCAACTACGCGCTGGTGCTGCAGAGCGGCTTCGGGCGGTACTTCCTCAACAGCGTCGTCATCACGGTCGCCTCGGTCGTGGTGACGGTCGGGCTGTCGCTGATGGCCGCGTACGGGGTGGTGCGCGGCGAGGGCCGTCTCGCCCGCATGAGCTTCTCGGTCTTCCTGCTGGGCCTGGCGATCCCCGTGCACGCCACGATCATCCCGCTCTACTACATGATCACCCGGCTGCATCTGTACGACAGCCTGCTCGCGCTGATCCTGCCGTCCATCGGCTTCGCGATCCCGATCACGGTGCTGATCCTGGCGAACTTCATCCGCGACATCCCCAGAGGGTTGTTCGAGTCGATGCGGATGGACGGGGCCACCGACTGGGGCATGCTGTGGCGGCTGGTGCTGCCGCTCGCCCGCCCTGCCCTGGTCACGGTCGGCATCTACGACGCCCTGCACGTCTGGAACGGCTTCCTGTTCCCCCTCATCCTCACCCAGAGCCCCGACCTGCGCGTCCTGCCGATGGCGCTGTGGGCGTTCCAGGGCGAGTTCACCGTGGACGTCCCCGCGGTGCTGGCCGCGGTGGTGCTGTCCACGCTTCCCATGCTCGTCGCGTACGTGCTGGGACGCCGCCACCTGGTGCGCGGCCTCACGGCCGGTTTCGGCAAATGACCCATCTTCCAAGGAGAGATCGCTTCACCATGCACGACGAGTCCGTAAGGCTGCACATCGACGGCGACCGATTGGCGACCGCGACCGGAGAGACGGTCCGCCTGCGCGGCGTCGGGCTCGGCGGCTGGATGAACATGGAGAACTTCATCACCGGCTACCCCTCGACGGAGGAGCTGCAGCGGGCCGCGCTGCGCCGGGTGCTCGGGCAGGAGGTGTACGACGCCTTCTTCGAGCGCTTCCTGGAGGTGTTCTTCACCGACGACGACGCGCGCTTCCTGGCCGAGCTCGGCATGAACAGCGTCCGGGTGCCGTTCAACTACCGGCACTTCGAGGACGACGACCGGCCGATGCGGCTCAAGGAGGAGGGCTTCCTGCTGCTCGACCGGGTGATCGAGACGTGCGCCCGCCACGGCCTGTACACCGTGCTCGACCTGCACGCCGCGCCCGGCTACCACAACCAGCGCTGGCACAGCGACAACCCCACCCACCGGTCGCTGTTCTGGACGCACCGGCACTTCCAGGACCGGGTCGTGCACCTGTGGGAGGCGCTGGCCGACCGCTACCGCGACAACCCGTGGGTCGCCGGGTACAACCCGCTCAACGAGCCCGCCGACCCGTCCGGCGAGCGGATCGGCCCGTTCTACGAGCGGCTGCACGCCGCGATCCGCGCCGTCGATCCCGCTCACGTCCTCTTCCTGGACGGCGACCGGCACGCCACCGACTTCGAGCAGTTCGCCGACCCGCTGCCCGGCACCGTCTACACCGTGCACGACTACGCGCTGGCCGGCTTCGCCGACAGCGGCGACTACCCGGGCATCTCGCGCGGCCGGTACGTCGACCGCGACTACCTGGAGGCGCGATTCCTGGAACGTGCCGCGTACATGCGGCGCACCGGCACCCCGATCTGGGTGGGGGAGTTCGGCCCCGTCTACAGCACGCGGTACGGCGGCGACCCGGCGCTGGACGCCGCGCGCTACCGCGTCCTGGCCGACCAGCTCGACATCTACGACGCCCACGGCGCGGGCTGGAGCCTGTGGACGTACAAGGACATCGGGCTGCAGGGCGTGGTGCACGCCGCCGCCGACTCCCCGTACGTGCGCACGATCGACCCGATCCTGGAGAAGAAGGCCCGCCTGGGCGTGGACGTGTGGGGCGGCGTGGACACCGGCGTCCGCCACCTCCTGGAGCCGATCGAGAAGACCGTGGCCGAGGAGTTCCCGCATTTCGACCCTCCGCCGTTCGGTCAGCGGCAGTGGATCCACGTGCTGGTGCGGCACATCCTGCTGGCCGAGCCGATGGTGGACGAGTTCGCCGCGCTCTTCGCCGGCATCGACGCCGGCCGGGCGCGTGAGCTGGCCGACTCGTTCAGGTTCGACCGGTGCGCGGTACGCACTCCGCTCGTCGAGACGCTGAGGAAGCACCTGTGAAGATCACCGAGATCGAGACCCTCACCCGGGGGCCGCTCGCCGTCGTCCGGGTCCGCACCGACGACGGCCTTGAGGGCATCGGGCAGACCGCGCCGTACGAGGCGGGCACCACGGTCTGCGTGCTGCACCGCATGGTGGCGCCGATGTTCCTGGGCCGCGACCCGTGGGACGCCGAGGCGCTGGTGGACGCGTGCCTGCGCCGCCACTACAAGTTCCCGAGCAGCTTCCTGCACCGCGCCGTCGCCGGGGTGGAGACGGCGCTGTGGGACATCATGGGCAAGGCGGCCGGCCGTCCGGTGGCGCAGCTGCTCGGCGGGCACGCCAGGACGTCCGTCCCCATGTACGCCTCCAGCATGTCCCGCGAGATCACCCCCGAGGACGAGGCGGAGCGGCTCGGCGAGCTCATCGCCGAGCAGGGCTTCCGCGCGGTCAAGATCCGGGTGGGGGAGGCGATGGGCCGCGACGTGGACGCCGCGCCCGGGCGTACCGAGCGCATCATCGGTCATCTGCGCGACGCGCTCGGCCCCGACGTGGACCTGTCGGCCGACGCCAACGGCGGGTTCTCCGTGCCCAGGGCGATCAGGGTCGGGCGGATGCTGGAGGAGCACGGCTACTTCCACTTCGAAGAGCCCTGCCCGTTCCCCGACCTCGAAGCGACCGCGCAGGTCGCCGCGGCCCTGGACATCGCGGTCTCCGGCGGCGAGCAGGACTTCTCGCTGCCGCAGTTCAACCGCATGATCGCCATGCGCTCCGTGGACATCGTGCAGCCCGACATCGGCTACATCGGCGGCGTCTCGCGGGCCCGCAAGGTCGCCGTGCTCGCCGAGGCGGCCGGGATCCCGTGCACCCCGCACTGCGCGAACGACTCGCTGCTGCGCGTCTTCACCCTGCACCTCGCCGCGGCGATGCCGGCCTGCGTGCATCCGCAGGAGTGGAGCATCGAGACCACCCCGTGGACTCAGGGCGTCTACGGGCCGATGCCACAGGTGAGCGGCGGCGTCGTACCGGCTCCGACCGCGCCGGGCTGGGGCGTCGAGCTGCTGCCGTCCTTCGTCCGCGACGCCGACAAGGCCGTGTCACGGGAGTGACGGCGGGGCGGCGGCTCCCGCCGGCTCCCGCCGGGGGACGGGTCCTCCGGTCGTAGAATGCCGGGTCTCGGCTGGCGACGGGAGCGTTCGTTGGGGCTGGAGATCAAACTACTCGGGCCGCTGGTGGTCGAGGCCGGCGGCACGGCGGTCGCGATCACCGGGCGGCGGCGGGTCGGTGTGCTGGTACGCCTCGCGCTCGACGCGGGGCGGGCCGTGGCCGCCGAGTCGCTGCTCACCGACGTGTGGGCGAGCAGTTCCGCCGCCACCGCGGGCAAGCAGCTGCACATCGTGGTCTCGAAGCTGCGTGAGACCCTGGCCGCCCACGGCGCGGCGGAGGCCATCGAGACCGTCCCCGGCGGCTACCGGCTCGCGGTCGAGCGCGATCGCGTGGACGTCCACGCCTTCGCGCACCTGGCGGAACAGGCCCGCGCCGCCTGGGCGGACGGCGCGGCGGCGACCGCGGACGTGCTGTTCCGCCGCGCGCTGGAGCTGTGGCGCGGGCCGGCGCTGCCGGAGCTGGACGCGCACTGGGCGGTGATCGAGGCCGAACGGCTGGAGACCGAGCGGCTCGGCGTGCTGGAGGACCACGCCGAGCTGCGCCTGGCCACCGGCGACCACCGGGCGCTGGCCGTGGATCTCATCGCGCACGTCAGGGAGCATCCGCTGCGCGAGCGCCTGGCCGGCCGGCTCATGCTCGCCCTCTATCGCGACGGGCGGGCACCCGAGGCGCTCGACGTCTACCGGCGCCTGCGCCAGGCCATGGTCGAGGAGCTGGGGCTGGAGCCCGGCGAGGACATACGCCGGCTGCACCAGGCCGTGCTCGCCGGCGATCCCGAGCTGGACCTGCCCGGTGAGCGGCGGGCCTG
Source organism: Nonomuraea fastidiosa (assembly GCF_042751225.1). Lineage (NCBI taxonomy): Bacteria > Bacillati > Actinomycetota > Actinomycetes > Streptosporangiales > Streptosporangiaceae > Nonomuraea > Nonomuraea fastidiosa. Next base: position 1,287,109 of record NZ_CP170570.1, on the reverse strand, counting down.
GCACGTCAGGCCGGCCGAGCTGCCCGCCGACGTCCAGGCGTTCACGGCGCGGGCCGCCGAGGTGGCGCGGCTGCGCGCCGACCTGCTGAGCGACAGCCCGGTGACGGTGATCGACGGGCCGGGCGGCATCGGCAAGTCGGCGCTCGCCGTCCACGTCGCCCATCTCGTCGCCGACCGGTTCACCGACGGCGTCATCTACGTCGACCTGCACGGCTCCACCGACAGGCTCGCCCCGCTCGACCCGGCGCAGGCGCTTCGCCGCCTGCTGCGCTCCCTGGGCCTGGACGGCGCCGCCATCCCCTCCGACGCCGAGGAGGCGGCGGCCCGCTACCGCTCGCTCACCGCCGCGAGCAACCTGCTGGTCATCCTCGACAACGCCCGCCACGTACGCCAGATCCGCCCGCTCATCCCCGCGGGGCCGCGCTGCCGCGTCCTGATCACCAGCCGGCATCCGCTCGCCACCCTGGACGGCGCCCGGCACCTGCACCTCGGCGGGCTCGGCGACGCCGACGCGGCCGCCCTGCTCGCCAGGATCGTCGGCGTGGACCGCGTGGAGGCCGAGCCCGAGGCGGCGCGGGAGATCGTCCGGCTCTGCGGCGGATTCCCGCTCGCGCTGCGCATCGTGGCCGCCCGGCTGGCCGCCCGCCCCGACCGCCCGCTCTCCCATCTCGCGGTCCGGCTCGCCGACGCCGCCCGGCGGCTCGACCTGCTGGAGTACGCCGACCTCGCGGTGCGTGCCAGCCTCGCGGTCAGCCACCAGCAGCTGCACGAGGAGCCCGCGGGCCGGGACGCTGCTCACCTGCTCTGCCTGCTCGGGCACGCGGACCTGCCGGCGTGCACGCCGCCCGCCACGGCCGCGCTGGCCGGCTGGCCGGAGCACCGCGCGGAGGACGCGCTGGAACATCTGGTGGACGCCCGCCTGCTCGAACGCGCCGGACCCGACCGCTACCGCCTGCACGACCTGGTCGGCCTGTACGCGCGCGAGCAGGACATCCCCGGCGAGGAGCGGAAGAGCGCGGCCGGCCGCATGCTGCAGCACTACCTGGCCACCGCGCAGCGGGCCAACGACCTGATGAACGACCACTCGACCACCGTCCTGTTCGCCCCGGAGCAGGCGGGCGAGGAGCTGCCCACGCTGCAGGACGCCAACGCCTGGCTGGACAGGGAACGCGACAATCTCCTGGCCGCGGTGCGCCAGGCGACGCGGCTTGCCGACCGCTCGGCGGCCGGGCTCGGCTATCACCTGCTGTGGCTGTTCGACCGCAGGGGATGGTTCGCCGAGGCCCTGGAGGTGGGGGAGGAGGTGCTGCGGCAGGCTCGTCAGGAGGGGGACTGGAAGGTGCAGAGCAACCTGCTGCAGGAGCTCGCCGCCATCCACCAGCAGCTCGGGCATCTCCAGGAGGCGGTCCGCTGCCTGGAGGAGGCGCTGGACTGCTGCGACCGGGCGGGGCTGCCCGACACGACGGCGGGCATCTTCAACGATCTCGGCATCACCTACACACAGATGGGGCGCTACGACGCCGCGCTCGCCGCGCTGGGGAGCGCCATCGAGGTCACCCGGCGCACGGGGCGCACCCTGCACGAGGCGTACGTCCGCAACAACCGGGCGCAGGTCTACTACCGGCAGGGCAGGACCGCGGAGGCCGTGGACGAGGCGCGGCGCGGTCTGGCGACGCTCAAGGAGGAGAGCGGCGCCGGCGGTCTCGGCATCGGCCACGACGCCCTCGCCGACTGCCTGCGGGCGCACGGGCTGCTGGAGGAGGCGGCCGAGGAGTACCGGGAGGGGATCAGGCTGCAGCGCGAGGCGGGCTACGCCATGGGGCTCGCCGTGTCCCACTGGTGGTACGGCCACACCCTGCACGACCTCGGCCGTCTTGAGGAGGCGAGGGAGTCCTGGCGGGAGTCGCTGAAGATCCTGCGCGAGGCCCGGCTGCTCACCCCCTCCGAGGAGGCCCGCTACCTCGCGAAGCCGGTGCCGGACACACCCGAGGTGATCAAAAACCAGCTCTGAGGTGGATGGCGGGCTCCGCCGTCCGGTGCGACCGTGGTGCGAGGCGACCACAGGAGGAGCCCGCTGGAGGAGAACGTGGGAAACCCCGAGCTGACCACCAAGACGGTTCTCGCCGCCATCCGCGACCACGGAGACGCGGCCTACGACTTCCTCGTCGACGACTACCCGCCCGACCAGGTGATCGCCGAGTTCACGAAGGCGGCGAGGTCGGGCTTCACCACGTTCGGCCTGGCGGTGCACATGGCGACGCTCACGGAGAAAGGGCGCAAGGAGCTCGGCTGACCGGCGAGCGCAACGCCTGAGCCCGGCAGGCCCGCGGCCCGTCCGCGCCGTCCGTGCGTACGGGCCGCTTGCCGCGCGTGCGGCACCCTGACGTTTCCGCATTCCGGCGGTCGATGACGGCTACCCGGCCGCTTCCGCCGCGAGACGGCCCGGGTCACCTTCCCGTATCAGCTGGTCGATCACTCTTGCCGCGGTTCCCCGCCCCGTCCGAAGGTCTATGAGGAACGGGGAAGGAGAGGCCGAACATGCGGGCGCCGCTGGTCGTGAAGCGGGCCCTGGACGAGCCGCTGCTCCTGCTCGGCGCGTTCGGGGCGATCCTCCTGGCGACGACCATGCTGGTGGCGATGATCATGTACGCCGCCGCCATCGCCGGGCCGGGCGTGCGCCGCGCCGTACAGGACGCCTCCTACCGCCAGACGAGCGTCACCGTCACCGCCCAGGTCGACGCCACCACATTCTCCCGGTACGACCGGCTCGTCCGCGACGAGCTGGCCGCCGCCTTCGGCGCACCCCCGGCCGTCACCACCAGCCTGCGCTCCGACTCGTACGTCATGCCCGGCCAGGAGGACGCGGACCTGCCGGGGCTGCTGCGCTTCGGCAGCCACGACGGGCTCGACAGGCACGCCCGGCTGGTCACCGGCAGGTGGCCGCGAACCGGCGGGGAGAGCGTGGAGGCGGTCATCTCGGAGCCGGCCGCCACCGCGACCGGGTTCGCAAGCGGCGCGGAGTTCGTCACGCAGGCCAGGAGCGACGGCAAGCCGGTCAAGGTCCGCGTCGTCGGCGTCTTCCGGCTCGACGACCCGGTGAGCGAGCGGTGGGCGGGCGAGGAGCTGCTGAGCCGGGGCGTGGAGCGCGGCGAGTACACCACGTACGGGCCGTTGATGGTGACGCGGGAGACGTTCGTCGCGGGCTTCGCCACCAGCGTCAGGGCGGTGTGGGCGGCCGAGCCGGACTTCGGCGCGCTCACCTCCGAGCGGCTGCGCCCCCTGGCGGCGGCCGCCGAGGGGATCGGCGCCAGGCTCATGGCGGGCGGCTGCGTGAGCTGCCTGGCCGCCACGGAGCTGCCCGCGCTGCTCACCCAGCTCGACAGCGCGTCCCTGGTGACCCGCTCCGTCCTGCTGATCTCCATGCTGCAACTGCTGCTGCTCGCCGGGTACGCGCTGGTGCTCACCGCGCGGCTGCTGGCCGACCACCGCCGCATGGAGACGGCGCTGCTGCGCTCGCGCGGCGCGGGCACGGGCAGGCTCGTGGCGCTGGCGGGCGGCGAGGCCCTGCTGATCGCGCTCCCGTGCGCGGTGGTGGCGCCGCTGCTCGGGCCGCCGCTGATCGCGCTGATCGGGCTGCTGCCCGGGATGGCGTCCCCGCCGGTGGCGCCGGACGCGGGCGCGTACCTCGTCTCGTCCGGGGCGGCGCTGGCCGCTGCCGTGCTGCTCGCGCTGCCGTCGGTGGCCGGTGGGCGGCGCACGTACGTGCAGGAGCAGTCGGCGCGCGGGCGCGGCCTGCGGCGCGCGCTGATCCACGGCGCGGGCGGCGACATCGCGCTGCTCGCGGCGGCCGCGCTGGCGATCTGGCAGCTCCAGCGCTACGGCGGGCCGGTCACCGCGACGGCGGCGGGCGGGCTCGGCATCGACCCGCTGATCATCTCCGGCCCCGCGCTCGCCCTGCTCGCGGGCGGCCTGCTGGGGCTGCGGCTGGTGCCGCGCGTGTCGCGGCTGGCCGAGCGGATCACCGCGCGCCGCGCCACCCTCCCCGCCGCGCTCGGCTCCTGGCAGGTCAGCAGGCGTCCGCTCAGGTACGCGGGCCCGGCGCTGCTGCTGACGCTGGCCATCGCGGTCGGCGTCGTCTCCATGGCCACCACCGCCACCTGGCGGGACTCGCACCGTGACCAGGCCGATCACCGGGCGGGTGCCGACCTGCGCCTGCCGGGCCCGTACGAGGCGCCCGAGCTGGGCGTGCTCGGCCGGGGCACGGCGTTCGCGGGGCTGCCCGGCATCACCGCCGCCTCGCCGGCCTTCCGCGCGCAGACCGACGTGGGCGGTGAGAGCGCGCTGCTGCTCGCCCTGGACGCCGACCGGCTGCCCCAGGTGTTCCACCTGCGTCCCGACCTGTCGTCGCGTACGGTCCCGCAGCTCGTCGCCGCGATCAAGGGCGAGCGGGCCGGCCGCCTGGAGCTGCCCGGCAGGCCGCGCGCCCTCACCGTGCGGGTGGAGTCTCCGGCCGCCGCGACCGGCAGGCTCGTGCTGTCGGACGCGCTCGGCACCTGGCACGACCTGCCGCTCGGCGAGCTGCGGGAAGGCGTCAACACGGTGCGGCTCGATCTGGCGGCGCTGGCGGGCCGCTCCGGCGAGATCACCTATCCGCTGTCCGTACGCGGCCTGGCCGGCGACGAGCAGGCGGGCCTGCGGCTGGCCGGGCTGAGCGCGGACGGCACGGACGTCCCCGTCACCTCGGCCGCGACGAACCCGCAGGGCGTGACCGCCTTCGGAGCCGACCGCTTCGCGCCGGGCCCGCTGCCCGTGGTACTCACGCCCGGCCTCGCCGCCACGCTCAAGCTGCGCGAAGGGCAGGACGGTTCCGTGCGCTTGGCCGGGAACGTCATGCGGATCAAGGTGGCGGGCATCGTGGCGAGCATGCCCACCGGCGAACCCGGGCAGCAGGCGGTGCTCGCCGACTGGGAGTCGCTGCACGCGTACGAGCTGGCCGCGGCGCTGCCGTCCCGCCCCGCCACCGAATGGTGGCTCGCCACCCCCGACTCCGCGCCCGCCGAAGAGGTGCTCCGCCGCAACCCCCAATGGGACGCCGGCGCCGTCGACCGGCACGAACTGGCCGCGCGGCTGCGCGGCGATCCGCTGGTCGGGGCGCTGCACGGCGGTCTGACGCTGGGGTTCGCCGCGGCGCTCGGCTTCGCGGTGCTCGGCTTCCTGGTGAACGCCGTGGTAGCCGCGCGCGAACGCCGGGCCGAGTTCGCCGTGCTGCGGGCGCTCGGCACCGGGCCCGGTCAGATGCTCGGCATGCTCGCCACCGAGCAGGCGTTCGTCGTCGGGCTGTCGCTCGTGTCCGGCACCGCGCTCGCCGTGGCCGTCGGGAACCTGGTCGTCCCGCGGATCGTCCTGTCCGGGCAGGCGGCGGCGGTCGAGCCCGCCGTGCTGTTCCGGCTCCCGTGGCCGTCCGTGGCCGTGATGCTCGCCCTGGTGACGGCGGCGCTTGCGGTGATCGTCGCCGGGCTGGCCCGGCGCATGTGGCGAGGGCAGAGCTTGGAGGAGCGGTGAGTATCCCCCTGGGCGTACGCGCGCACGCGGGCACCGTGGCGCTGCTCGCCGTGCTGGCGGCGGTCGCCTGCCTGCTCGTGTCCGGCCTGCCGAGGACCATGCAGGCGTCGTACGACGAGGCGCTGCGCCGGTCGCTGGCCACGGCCGGAGTGGCGCGTACCGACCTGGTCGTCACCGGCGCTCCCGCGCTGCCCGCCGGGGAGATGCACTCGCGCGCCGAGTTCGAGGCCGCCGGACGGCGCTGGCGCGGGCTCATACCGGCCGCGCTGCGCCCGCTTGTCGCGCCCGGCGGCCATATCAGCGCCAAGACCTTCCGCACGCCCGCCGACGGCACCGGCGATATTCGCGAGTTCGTCAACCTCGGCTGGCTGTCCGACGCCGACCGGCGCGTGACGTGGGTGCGGGGCCGCGCGCCCGGCGCGCCCTCGTCCATGCGGTACATGGGCTCGGCGATCCCCGTCATCGAGGTGGGCATCGCCGAGGAGGCCGAGGCCAGGATGGGGCTGCGCGTCGGGCAGATGCGGCTGCTCGGCGCGAGCGTCTCCACGGCCGTGCGCATCGTCGGCGTCTACCGGGCCGCGAACCCGGCCGACCCCGCCTGGGGCCACGACGCGGACATGCTCCACGTCACCAGGGTCGTCCCCATGGACGGGCCGGAGGAGCTGCACACCACCACGCTGATGTCGGACGCCGGGCTGGCCGCGCTGAGCGACAGGACCCGCACGCTCACCTACCGCTGGATCCTGCCGCTCGACCCATGGGGCGCGAACGCCCTCGATGCGCCCGGCATCCCGCCCGCGGTCGCCGACTTCCACCGGCAGGTGGACGTCCAGGGCGACGGCACCATCAGCTACCGCCTCGTCAGCGGGCTGCCGCAGCTCATCGACGCCTTCATGACCGCGCTGTCGGCCGCGCAGACCGTCCTGTACCTGGTGCTCGGCGGGCTGTTCGCGGTCGCGCTCGGCGTGATCGCGCTGGCCGTCCGGCTGCTGACCGACCGCCTGGAGCGCACGCTCGCCCTGGCCAGGGCACGCGGGGCCGCGCTGTGGCAGGTGGTGGCCGCGGGGGCCGGGCTGACCGCGCTCACCGTGGTCCCCGCCGCCCTCGCCGGGTACGGCCTGTCGTTCCTGCCGGCGGGACCCGCGCTGCCGATCGTGCACATCGGCCCGGCGGTCGTGGTCGTCGCCGCGGTGGCCTTCGCCGGGACCCGCGTGGCGCTGGCCCACCGCGCCCCGCTGCGGGAGCGCCGCGCCGACCTCGCCGCCGTCCGGCCGTCGGCGCGGCGCGTCACGGTGGAGGCGCTGGTCGTCGTGCTCGCGCTGGCGGGCGCGTACGCGCTGCGCGCACGCGGGCCGTCCGGCACCGCGCAGCAGGACCCGTACCTGCTGCTGATCCCGGTCGCGCTGACGCTCGCCGCCGCGCTGATCACGTTGCGGTGCCACCCTTATCCGCTGCGGCTCGTCGTCCGGCTGGCCGCCAAAGGGCGCTCGGCCGTGCCGTTCCTGGGGCTGGCCAGGGCGGCGCGGCAGCGGTTCACCGGCGCGCTGCCGGTGCTGATCCTGCTGCCCGCGCTGAGCCTGTCGGTGTTCGCCGCCGTGATCCACGAGGGGATCACCACCACGCAGCTTCTGGCGTCCTGGCAGAAGGTGGGCGCGCCGATCAAGGTGACGTCGATCGAGGACATCCCGGCCGACGTGATCGAGCGGGTACGCCGGGCGCCCGGCGTCGACGAGGTGGCCCTCGCGCTCACCGGCCGCGCCCAGATCCCGGACACCGGCGAGCAGCCGTACACCGTCGCCGTGCAACTCGACGCCTGGCGCAGGGTCACCGAAGGCGCGCCCATCACCCCGCCCGCGCTGTCCGGCGCCACGTCCGCGCTGCTCTCGCCCGCGCTGGGACAGCGCGGCGCCTTCGACCTCACGTGGCTGTCGGAGGCGCCGGTGAACGGCCGGGGCGTGATCGACTCCGTGCCCGGGTTCTACTCCAGCGGGCAGTTCATCCTCCTGCCGTGGGAGGTGCTGCCCTGGCCCGCCGCCAACACGCTGCTGATCAAGGGCGACATCGCGCCCGCCGAGCTGGCCCGGCTCGTCCCATCGGCCACCGTGGAGACACAGGCGGCGGCGCTGCGCGACATCCAGGCCGACCCGCTCACCGCGACCGTCCGCACGACGATGGTGGTGGTGACGGTGGCGCTGGGGGCGTACGCGCTGGTCGCCATCGTCATGTCGCTCGTCGCCGGCGCCGAGGGGCGGACGCGGACGATCTCGCTGCTGCGCACGCTCGGGCTGTCCGACCGGCAGGCCCGGTGGCTGGTCCTGCTGGAGCTGCTGCCCGTCGTCCTCATCACCGCGCCCGTCGGCGTGGCGCTGGGCATGATCCTGCCGGCCGCGCTGGGGCCAGGAGTGGACGTGTCCGTCTTCGCCGGCGGCCTGCCCGTCACCGGCCACGCGCCCGGGCTGCTCACGCCGTTGGCGCTGGCGGCCGGGCTGGCGCTGTGCGCGCTGGCCGGGTCGTACGCGCACGCCACCCTGACCCGCCGCCGCAACCTCGACGCCGCGCTGCGCGTGGGCGGCGAGTGACTGCCGGGGATCGAGGGATGCGTTTTACTCAGGTTGACATAGGTAGCAAAGGTGCATAAGTTGCCGCACACGTGTGTGAACGATCATCATGATCGCGCGCCTCGCCGCGCAGCACGGCGGGAGGCCACCACTCACCGACGTCCATCGTTAGGAACGGCTTTTATGCGCATCTTCACCAGGGCAGGCGTGCTCGCGCTCACCAGCGCGGCGGCCCTCGCCGGATCCCTCCTCACGAGCGCCCCGGCGCAGGCCGCCTCGTCGCCCATCGCCGCCTGCGGCGGCGGCAAGTACCACGTGATCGACCGCCAGCCCCTGGGCGGCGCCACCGTCTACCTGCTCTACAACGGCACGACCAACTGTGTGGTGACCTGGCGCAACAAGCCCAGCAAGAAGAAGGTCTTCCTCAAGGCGATCATCCGCCGTGAGCGCCAGAATTACGTGGTGGACTCCGGCTACTTCACCACCTACGCCGGGCCGGTCAAGCTCAAGGCCAAGGGCTACTGCGTCCAGTGGGGCGGCGACTACGGCAAGAAGAAGTACACCTCGAAGCTCGAGCACTGCGGGAAGTGACCCGGTCGCCTAGAAGGTGAGCGGCGGGGCGGCGGCCCAGCCGGGCAGCGGCTCGCAGCGCACCCGCCACTGCCGTGGCAGGTGCGCCTGCGGGCCGGCGGCTACGATGCCGCCGACGATGGCGCACGTGGTGTCGACGTCGCCGCCCGCCACCGCCGTGGTCCACATGGCCGTCTCGAAGTCGTCGCGGTGCCGGGCGGCCACCCACAGCGTGAACGGCACCGTGTCGTGCGCCGCCACCTGCCGCCCGTTGCCGAGCGCACCGGCGGCCAGTGCGGGGTCGCCGATCGTGAGCAGCCGCCTGGCCTCGGTGATGCCGTCACGGACCATGCCGGGCGGCACGTGCTCGGCGACCCGGTCGAGGAACGGCCCCGCGGGCAGGCCGGGATCCGCGGCGGTCACCGCCGCCGCCACCGCGACGGCCACGGCGCCCGCCACCGCCTCGGGATGGGTGTGGGTGACCCGCGCCGACAGCTCGGCCTGCCGGGCGGCCTCCGCCGCGTCACCAGCGAACCACGCGCCGAGCGGCGCCACCCGCATCGCGGCGCCGTTGCCCCACGAGCCCTTCCCGTCGAACAGCCCCGCCGACAGTTCACGCCAGTCGCCGCCCTCGCGTACCAGCCGGAGCATCCGGTTCGTGGACGGGCCGTAGCCTCGATCGAAGTCGTGGCGGGCGGCGAAGCTCGCCGCCAGCTCGTCCTGGTCGATGCCGCCGTGATCGGCGAGCACCCGGTAGATCGAGCAGGCCATCTCGGTGTCGTCCGTCCACTGCCACGGAGCGGGCGGCAGCGAACGCGCGGACAGATGATCGCGGTTGGCGGGGACGAAGAACTGCGAGCCGAAGGCGTCGCCGAGCGCCAGGCCGTGGAGCGAGGCGGCGGCCCGCGCGAGGAGCTGATCTGACATCGCCCCCATTCTGGTGCACGCGGCTCCGATCGCACCGCCCCCGGCGCTGAGGGCCGCGCCGCTGATCTCGCTGCGCCGCTGGTCGCGTCGCCTGCCGGTCCCGCCGCTTACTCCACCCCGCCGCTTAGGCCGCTTCGGCGGTGAGCGTCGGGGCCACGGGGCGGCGGGCCGCCAGCCGCGCGGGCAGGGCGACGAGCGCCGCCGTCACCAGGACGGTCGCCACCGCCACCCCGAGCAGCCCCGGCATGGGCGGCGCCGCGGCGTTGCGCGCGGCGAGCAGCGACAGCAGCACAGCGCCCAGCGGAACACCCGCGAGCGCGCCGGACAGCGCCGGCAGGAGCTGGGCGACGGACAGCCCGGCGGCGACCTGCCCGGGGGTGGCGCCGACGGCCTGGGCGATGGCCAGGTTCAGCCGGGCGTCCATGGCGGTGGTCCAGGTGAGGATCAGCGTGTTCACCACGGCCAGGGCCACGATCAGCACGGTGACGGCGAGCAGCAGCGCGCGGTCGTGCTCGCCGCGCAGGTTCGGCAGGGCCTGCGAGCCGCCCAGGCCGTAGCCGCGGTCGTGCTGGGCGTGCAGGGCCAGCAGGGCGACCAGCGTGATCACGGTGACGGCGGTGGCGCACCCCTGCAGCACGGCGCGGCCCGGTCTGCGGGCGGTCAGCCGCAGTCCGAGGAGCAGCGGCGTGGGCAGCAGCGCGGACAGCCTGGTCAGCCAGGGCCGGTGCGCCGGCCTGCGGACGCCGGCGCTCAGTGCCGTGACCGTCGCCGTACGCATGGCGTGCAACGTGGGACGCAGCGTGGACAGCACCGCCACCGCGACGGCCAGCAGCGTCGCCGCGACCACGGCGGTGCCGGTCAGTGAGACGTCGCCGATACGGCTGGCGGTGGGGCTGGCGATGGCGGGCATGGCCAGCCGGGCGGTCACCAGTCCGAGTGCGTTCCCGGCCAGCGCCGGCACCAGGTATTCGGCGAGCAGGACGATCGCGATCAGGCCGGGCGTGGCGCCGACGGCCTTGAGCAGACCTGCCCTGCGGGTCTGCTCGGCGGCCCGCCCGGCGGCCAGCGCGGCCACGCCGGTGACGGCCAGCAGGTCGAGCAGCCAGCCGCCGAGCACCAGGATCGGCTGGGCGTTCCTGAGGATGGTCTTGTCGTGCCGGGCCTTGAACTGCCAGGAGTGGAAGTTCACCCTGATCCCGTCGAGCTCGTGGTGGGCGTCGCGGAAGGTGTCGGCGGTGGCGGGATCGCGCAGCTTGAGGTCCACGGCGGTGGTCACCGGCAGGTCGCCGGACCGAGCGAGGGTGCGCGCGTCGGACGTGGTCAGCCAGGCCAGGCCGCTGTAGTCGCTGGGACCTCCGCCTGGGCCGATCTGCGCCGCCCACGGGTAGATCGAGGTGGCCGCCGTGACGGCGATCCCCACGACGGGGTACGTCCGGCCGGCGATCGTGACCTCGTCGCCGGGGCCGACGCCGAGCGCGGTGGCGAAGCCGCGTTCGAGCACCACGCCGCCCGGGCTTACCCACCGGCCCGAGGTCACCATCGGCCGCTCGACCGGTGCGGGCCGCTCGCCGATGGCGTGCACCACGACCGGGGACGCGATCCCGTCGCGCGCGATGAGATCGGCGTAGACGACGCGGTACGGGCCCCGATGGGCGACGACACGCGGATCCTCCGTCAGGGAGGCCAGCGCCGAGGACACGCCGGGGCCCGTGTCGCCGGACAGCACCACCACGTCGGGGCCTGCGGTGGCGGCGCGCGTCTGCGCGTACAGCGAGTCGCTGACGTCGGGCAGGGACACCCCCACGGCCAGCGTCGCCGCGGCCACGGCCACCGCGATCAGCAGCAGCACGCCCTGAACGCGATGCCGGCGCAGATCGGCACGCACCAGCCGCACGAGAAGGGCGAGAAATCCGGCTGCGCTCAGTCCCCCGGTGCGATCGGAGCCCACGGCGCTCGGCTCTCCAGCCCGATGAGCCCGCCGGGCCTGCCTGGAGGCGTCAAGGGAGCCCACGGTGCTCAGCCCTCCAGCCCGATGTGGCCGCCCAGCCCGGACAACCATCCGCCGCCGCCCGTGCCCGCCATGACCGTGTCGCCGACGAACATGCCGTCGCGCATCATGATCAGCCGGTCGGCGGTGGCCGCCACCCGTTCGTCGTGGGTGACGATCACAAGGGTCTGACCGGAGCGCCGCAGGTCCTCGAAGACGCGCAGGATGTCGTTGGTCGCCGCGCTGTCGAGATTCCCCGTCGGCTCGTCGGCGAGGACGACCCGAGGCTCGTTGACCAGCGCGCGGGCGATGGCGACCCGCTGGCGCTGCCCGCCCGACAGCTCCGACGGCAGATGCCTGGCACGCTCGGCGAGCCCCACCCGCTCCAGCAGCTCGGACGCCCGCCGCCTGGCCTGCCGGGGCGAACGCCCGGCCAGCAGCGCGGGCAGCTCCACGTTCTCCGCCGCCGACAGCTCCTCCACCAGGTGGAACGCCTGGAAGACGAAGCCGACGGAGCGCCGCCGCAGGCGGGCCAGGGCCCGCTCGCTCAGCGTGTCGATGCGCTGCCCCGCCACCCACACCTCGCCGCCGCTCGGCCGTTCGAGGCCGCCGAGCAAGTGCAGCAGGGTGGACTTCCCGCAGCCGCTCGGCCCCATGACGGCCAGCGTCTGCCCCTCGGGCACCTCCAGATCGACCTCGTCCACCGCGCGGACCCGGCTCCGCCCCTGGCCGTGCGTCTTCACCAGGCCACGGGCCTGCACCGCGATCATGCGTCCTCCGTACGGGTCCAGGCTCGTTCGCAGGCGTCGAGCCAGCGCAGGTCCGCCTGCAACCGCAGCACGACCCCCTCCAGCAGCAGGGCGGCGCCCGACTCCGGCGGCTCGGCGAGCGCCGCCTGCTGCGTCTCGCGCAGGCGGCGCAGCAGCTCGCGGCGCTGCGCCGCGATCAGCTCCACCGGGTCGGCCAGCCGGGCCGCCGCGGCGGCGGCCAGCTTGAGATGGAACTCGGCGAGGTCCGGCTTCGGCCAGCCCACCTCGGCCAGCCAGGCGGCCACCCGCTGCTGCCCGGCGGGCGTGAGCGCGTAGACCTTGCGCTCGGGCCGGTCGGGCAGGCCGTCGGCGCGCTCGCAGACGACGAGCCCTGCCTTCTCCAGCCGGGCCAGCGTCACGTAGATCTGGCCCCGGTTCATCGCCTCGCCGAGCGGGCCCAGGCTGCGGCGCAGCCGGGCGTGCAACTCGTAGCCGTGCGACGGCTCCTTGGCGAGCAGCGCCAGCACCGCGTCCTGCATGCCACCCCCTAACGGTTAGCCAAATAGATAGCGGTTACCTATGAAGGTGTCAAAGCGTCCCGTACGGTGATCGGCGCTGCCCGTCGTCGGCCCTCCGCCTGAAGCGGCCGGTCCGCATTGTGGCCGCCTGATGCCCTACTTGTAGGGGATCGAAGATTCCCCGGCCCTCGTGATCGAGTGATACTCCGATCGTCAGACGCGCGCCCGTGGCCGGCCCACGCATCCAGGGGGAGCACGAGGGCCACGGCGGACAAGGGGGATTGATGGTCGGCCATGCCAAGAACGTGCTGCGCATCGTGTTCACCGCGGACGATCTCGCGCTCACCCGCATCGCGACCCGTACCGACCTGTTATGGGAGATGGTGGGCAGCCTGCACCGCCTGCAGGCCCGCGACGGCGACCAGACGCTCGCGTCGTGGCGCCGTCAGGCGCGGGTCCGGCTCAAGCAGTACGGCCTGCTGCCGTCGGTGCGCCACCTGCTGCTTCCGCTCGTGCCACGGGGCCCGTACTTTCCCGACTTCCTCACTCCGATCCAGGCGCAGGCGGGCGACGACCTGGCCATCGAGGCGTTGCTGGACACCCCGACAAGGCGCGTGCGGCACGACATGGAGCTGCTGCGCCGCAGCGCCGGCGTGGCCTCGGCCGATCTCGAGGAGCTGGCACGCGGCGATCAGCGGGCGTTGCAGCGGCTCGGGCGGGTCGTGACGGCGTACTGCCGGGCCGTGCTCGCTCCGCATTGGGCGGCGGCCGACCGGGCGCTGGCGGCGGAACGCGCCATCATGCACCGTCACCTGGTCTCCGGCGGCGCGGAACAGCTGCTCGCCGGGCTCGCGCCGGCGATGCGCTGGCGCCCTCCCGTGCTGGAAGTCGACTACCCGGCGGGGGCGGGCAGGGAGGTGCACCTGCGCGGGCGCGGCCTGACGCTGATCCCCACCTATTTCGGCCGGGCGAACCCGGTCACGCTGGTGGACCCGGCGCTGCCGCCCGTGCTGGTCTTCCCGATCCCCCGCAGGGCCATGCCGGACGACGTCGCGAGCCGGGACCTGGTGGCGCTCCTGGGCAGGACGCGGGCGGAGATCCTCAGCCGGATCGCGCACGCCCCGGGCTGCACCACCAGCGAGCTGGCCCGCGACGTCGGCGTCTCCGTCAGCACGGCGAGCGAGCACGCCCACGTGCTGCGCAGGGCCGGGCTCATCGCCAGCGTCCGCCAGGCCAACCTGATGCTCCACCACGCGACCGGGCTCGGCACGGCGCTCACCGGGCCGCCGCACGCCGAAGCGGCCGCCCGCACTTCGTACTGAGAAATCCGCGGAAAAGACGGCACGCCCCGCGCGATAAAGGCACCGCACTTTCGGCGGCGGCCGAAAGAGATCGACGCCGGTCGCGCGCGGATCACACACTTCTCACGAGGCCCGGGAAATGCACGGGCGCACGCGGAAGAAAGGGTTTTACAGTGATTCGCTGGGGACGCGTCATCGCCACGATGGGAACGGCCGTCATGCTCGCCGCCACCATGCTCGCCGGCAGCGCCGCCGCGCAGCCGCGGGCCGCCGCCCCGCCGGAGATCCAGCTCACCGAGTCGCAGAAGAAGGAGCTACAGGCCGAGGTGGACAAGCACCTCAAGGACTACGGCGGCGGCAAGCAGATCGGCATCAACGAGATCGCGTACGAGGACGGCGCGATGATCCTCACCCTGCCGCTGCCGGGCGAGGCGAAGGCCCGCTCGGTCAACGAGCCCGTCACTCCGCTGGGCACCGCGAACTGCTCGTACGAATACGCCTGCCTCTGGTCGGACACCAATTTCAACGGCAGCCGGTTATCGCGGTGGGCGTGCGGGACGGTCACTTTGGGCTCGCCGTTCAACTCCACCGTCGGATCCATTCACAACAACCAGACGACCGGCACGCAAACGGTTCTGCTCAATTCCGCGCGGCAGGTTTTGAACGCGAGCATGGCGCCGAGCAGGATCAGCGACACCGGCGTCGGCAGCCGCTGGAGCGCCCGCTACTGGGTGGTCTGCTGACGGCCTGAACGGGCCAGGCGGGCGGATGCGGGGTTCCCGTGTCCGCCCGCCGCCGTTTCACGCTGGGCTTCGGGTGCGGCGGGAGGCGTCCTGGCTGGGGGCCGTACGGGATGTCCGTCCGCGAGGCGCTGCGCCGCCGCACGCTCCTGCGGGCCTGGCGCGGTGCCGGTGGACGGCGTTCGCCTGTCGCCGTCAGCGGGTGAGGTGGCGGCCGCCGGCGACGGAGATGACCTCGCCGTTGACGTGGCCGTTCGCGGCCGAGCCGAGGTAGGCGACCGTGCTCGCGACGTCCTGCGGGGTGCAGATGCGGCGGGTGGGCGTCTTCGCCGCCTCGGCGTCCACCACCTCCTGGCCGAAGCCCGGCGTGGTCAGTGCCCGGTCGGTCAGCGTGAAGCCCGGCCTGACCACGTTGGTGAGCACGCCGTACGGGGCCTCCCGCGCCGCCAGCACCTCGGCAGCGGTCTCCAGCGCGGCCTTGGCGGCGGGGTAGGCCACGCCGGCCGGCAGCGGCTGGGCGACGACGTCCGACGAGATCACCACGATCCGCCCCCATCCGGCCGCCCGCATGCCGGGCAGCGCGGCCTCGATGACCGACAGCGTCCCCGTCACGTTGGCGGTGAAGTCGCCGGTCAGGCTCTCCCACGTCTCGGGTCCCCTCGTCGGCCAGGACACCGCGTTGGCGACGAGTACCGCGATCTCGCCGAGGTCGCGCCGCACCTGCTCGACGGCCGCCCGGATCGACCCCTCGTCGCGCTGGTCGAGGCGGACCGCCGTGGCCTTGCCTCCCTCGCGGGCGATCGAGTCCACCAGCTCGCGGGCCCGCTGCTCGTTCCGGTGCCAGGTCGCGGCGACCAGGGCGCCCTCCTGCGCCAGTAACGCGGCGATCGCGCGGCCGATGTCGCCCGACGCGCCCGTGACCAGCGCCACCCGTCCTGCCAGTCCGAGGTCCATTGCGATCTCTCATTTCCATAGTCGGCTATCTGGTAGCCGACTATATACCAGTAGGGTGAGGTCCTGTGGAAGCACGTGAGGTGATGCGCGTCAACCGGGCGCTGAACAAGATGAGCCAGCTCTACCGCGCGTCCAAGGCGCGCAAGCTCGCCGCGCTCGGCCTGCATCCCGGCCAGGACGTGCTGCTCTGGGTGCTGGCGCAGGAGCCCGACGGCATGACGGTCTCCCAGCTCGCCGCCCGGCTCGGCGTCGAGCAGCCCACCGCCACCCGCAGCCTCGCCCGCCTGGAGACCGGCGGCTGGTTCCGCCGCGAACCCGTCCCCACCGACCGCCGCCAGGTCCGCATCGTCGTCACCGAGGCAGGACACCGGCTGCTGCCCGCCATCGAAGGCGTCTGGACCGAGCTGGCCGAGGAGACGCTGGGCGAGGTGGACGAGGAGCGGCGGGCGATCGTGCTGGACGCGCTCGAACAGGCCAACGACCGGCTCCGCGCGAAGGTCGGCGAAGAGGCCCTCGCCGAGAGCTGACCGCCTCCTGCCCTGGGCCCTTTCCCGGTCTCGCCTCCTGTCCGGTCCTCCTTTCGGCATCTCGCCTTCTGACCGGTGCCGCTCAGCGCCCGAGGGGCGGGCCGGCCCTCACCGCCGGACCGGGGTCAAGGGAGGGCGGCGAGTTCGGCGCGTACCGCGTCCGCGTGCCGCCCTGCCCGATGGCAGGCGTGGCCGATGCCGTACGGGCGTCGGCCGCCGGGTCGCCCGCGTCGAGGGTGTCCAGCCGCCTGCCCCGGCCGGCGAGCCGGGCGGCGACCGCGGCCAGGGTGGTCGCGTGCGCGGCGGCGTGCGCGGCCGCGATGCCCAGCGCGAGCGGCAGCCCGGCGCAGCGCGCGACGATGGCGTCGGCCGCCTCGCGCTCGGCGGCGACGCGGGCCGCGCCGAGCCGGGCCGCCAGCAGCTCTCTTGCCTGGCCGGGACGCAGCAGGCCGAGGGGCAGCGCGGCGGCCGCCTCCGTCGCGATGAGGCCGGTCAGCGCGTTCCTGCTGGTCACCAGCACCGCGCAGGACGGTGCGGCGGGCAGCAGCGGCGTGACCTGATCGGCCTGCCCGGCGTTGTCCAGCACGATCAGGACCCGCTTGTCCGCCAGGATCGTCCGGTACAGCGCGGCGCGGGCGGGCAGGTCTTCGGGGATCCGGCGCGGCGGCACGCCCAGCGCCTCCAGGAACGTGGCCAGGGCGTCCCGGGGGTCCACCGCGTCGCCCGCCGGGCCGAAGCCCTTGAGGTTCACGTACAGCTGGCCGTCGGGGAACCACGCGCGTGCCCGGTGTCCCCAGTGCAGGGCCAGGCACGTCTTGCCGATGCCCGCCATGCCGGAGACGACGCAGATCCGCGTGCCCGCCTCGTCCGCTCGCGGGCCCAGCAGCGCGTCCAGCTCCGCCAGCTCCCCGGCCCTGGCCACGAACCGCAGCACACCCCTGGGGAGCTGGCGGGGGGCACGCCACCCGGCGGTGGCCTTAGCCTGGCGGCCGTCGCCCGTCTCGGCGTCGTCTCCCGCGTCCTTCGCGTGGGCGGCCTTGTCCGCGCTGCCCGCGGACGTCGCGGCGGCGGCCAGCAGCGCCTGCTCGTACGGGTCGAGCTGGAGCGCCTCCGCGAGCAGCCTGAGCGACCTGCTGCGGGGACGGTGGACGGCGTCGTTCTCCAGGCGGCGGATCGTCCGCACGTTGACGCCGCTCTTGGTGGCGAGCTCCTCCTGGGTCAGCAGCGCCCGGCCGCGCCAGGCCCGGATGAGCGCGCCCGAGCTCCGGCTCTGCGGCGCGGAGAAATCGCCCGCGCCGTCACGCATGTCAGCAGGCATGGCGACCCCTCGATCGAACGCCCTCGGCGCATCGCCCGCGTTCCAGTGACGCCGACGGGGTGGAGTCTACGTAGGCCCCGCGCTCCGCAAGAGCGTCGTGTCCGTTTGCGCCCGCTGCCTGTCCGGAATGACCCGTTCGGCATCCTCCTGTGCCGGGTCTTCGCGGTGGCCGCGGTGCCGGACAGCACGCTGGAGGCGGCCCGCCTGGACGGCGCGGGCGAGCTGCGGATCTTCGTCACGATCGTGCTGCCGATGATGACCAGGGCCTGGTCACGGTGTTCCTGCTGCAGTTCGTCGGCATCTGGAACAACTGCCTGCTGCCCTTCATCATGCTCTCCGACCAGGACAAGTATCCGATCACGCTGGGCCTGTACACGTTCCTCGGCAAGGGCGCGGGCGGCGGCGACCTGTACTCGCTGGTCATCACCGGCTCGGCCGTCGCCGTGATCCCGCTGATCGTGCTGCTGCTGGTGCTGCAGCGCTTCTGGCGGGCGGACCTGCTCGCGGGCGGGCTGAAAGGCTAGAACCATGAAGTTCACCGACGGGCTCTGGCAGCTCCGCCCCGGCGTCACCGCGCTGTACGCGGCCGAGGCCTACGACATCCACACAGAAGACGACGCGATCACCGTGACCGCGCCCACCACCGTCATCACCCGCCGCGGCGACACGCTCAACCGCCCGGTGCTGACCCTGCGGCTGTCGTCACCGCTGGAGAACGTGATCCGCGTCCGCATCGACCACCACATCGGCGGCGGCGAGCAGCGCGGCTTCGACCTGCCGGGCGACGGCGACGGCCCGGCCAAGACCGACGGCACGACGCTCACCAGCGGAGCGCTCAGCGCCACCGTGACGCCCGGCGCCCCCTGGAACCTGGCCTTCCACGCGGGCGAGCGGCGGCTCACCGAGAGCGGCCACAAGTCGATCGGCTACTTCCGGCTCGACGCCGACGCCCAGACCGACCCCGGGCCGGTCGGCAAGCGCAGGACCGGGCCGTCGGCCCACCTCGCCCAGCAGCTCTCGCTCGGCGTCGGCGAGGTGGTCTACGGGCTCGGCGAGCGCTTCGGCCCGCTGGTCAAGAACGGCCAGACGGTCGACATCTGGAACGCCGACGGCGGCACCTCGTCGGAGCAGGCGTACAAGAACGTGCCGTTCTACCTCACCAACCGGGGCTACGGCGTGTTCGTCAACCATCCGGGGCACGTCTCGTACGAGGTGGGCTCGGAGGTGGTGCAGCGCGTGCAGTTCTCCGTCGAGGGGGAGAGCCTTGAGTACTTCGTCATCTACGGGCCCACGCCCAAGGAGATCCTCGAACGCTACACCGCGCTGACCGGCCGTCCCGCCCGGCTGCCCGCCTGGTCGTACGGGCTGTGGCTGTCCACCTCGTTCACCACCGACTACGACGAGCAGACCGTCACCTCGTTCATCGGCGGCATGGCCGAGCGCGACCTGCCGCTGTCGGTGTTCCACTTCGACTGCTTCTGGATGCGCGAGTTCAACTGGTGCGACTTCACCTGGGACCCGCGCGTCTTCCCCGACCCCGAAGGCATGCTGGCCCGGCTGCACGACAAGGGCCTGCGCGTATGCGTGTGGATCAACCCGTACATCGGGCAGCGCTCGCCGCTGTTCGCCGAGGCGGCCGAGCGCGGCTATCTGCTGCGGCGGCCCGACGGCGGCGTCTGGCAGTGGGACATGTGGCAGGCCGGCATGGGCCTGGTGGACTTCACCAACCCGGGCGCGACGCGCTGGTTCCAGTCGAAGCTGCGCGGCCTGCTCGACCAGGGTGTGGACGCGTTCAAGACCGACTTCGGCGAGCGCATCCCGCTCGACGTCGTCTACCACGACGGCTCCTCGCCCGAGCGCATGCACAACCTGTACGCCCAGCTCTACAACCAGGCCGTCTTCGAGGTGCTGGAGGAGCGGCGCGGGCGCGGCGAGGCGGTGCTGTTCGCCCGTTCGGCGACCGCGGGCGGTCAGCGGCTGCCCGTCCACTGGGGCGGCGACTCGGGCTCGTCGTACGAGTCCATGGCCGAGAGCCTGCGCGGCGGCCTGTCGCTGGCGTTCTCCGGTTTCGCGTTCTGGAGCCACGACATCGGGGGTTTCGAGGGCACCCCCGATCCCGGCGTGTTCAAGCGGTGGGTGGCCTTCGGGCTGATGTCCTCGCACTCGCGGCTGCACGGCTCGTCGTCGTACCGGGTGCCGTGGGCGTTCGACGAGGAGGCGGTCGAGGTCACCCGGGTGTTCACCAAGCTCAAGCTGCGGCTGATGCCGTACCTGTATCAGGCGGGCATCGAGGCGCACGAGCGGGGCACGCCCGTCATGCGGCCGATGGCGATGGAGTTCCCCGGCGATCGCAACGTCGCCCACCTCGACACCCAGTACATGCTCGGCCCCGACCTGCTCATCGCCCCCGTCTTCAGCGCCGACGGCACCGTGGAGCTCTACCTGCCCGAGGGCACGTGGACGAACTACCTGACGGGCGAGCGCGTCGAGGGCGGGCGCTGGCGCACCGAGCGGCACGGCTTCACGTCGATGCCGATCTACGTGCGCGAAGGCGCCGTCCTGCCCGTCGGGGCCCGCGACGACCGGCCTGACTACGACTACCTCGACGGCCTGACGCTGCGCGTCTACCCCGGACCCGACGGCGAGACCACGCTCACCGTCACCGACCCGGCGACGGGCACGCCGGCCAGGTTCACGGTCGTACGCGCGGGCGGCGAGGTCACGGTCACCTCCACGCTCGGCTCCGGCTGGCGGCACGAGCCCGCCTGAGCGGGGGCGGCCGGGGGTCACCTGGGGTTCACGTGGGCCGACAGGAACGCCACGACCCTGGTGACGAAGGCCGCCCTGTTGGCCATCCGCCGGATCTCGTGACCTTCGTCGTCGAAGATCAGGTGCTCGCAGGGCAGGCCGAGCGCGGCGGTCGCGGCGATCACCTGCTCGGCCTCGTACAGCGGCACGTTGGTGTCCTGCGCCCCGTGCACCACCAGCAGGGGAGCGGCCAGCCTGTCGAGCGAGCGCAGCGGCGACAGCGCGCGCAGCAGCCGCCGGTCCGCCTCAGGGTGGCCGTACTCGGGGACGGCCGCGGCGGCGATCCACGGCTCGGTGCGGGCGTAGAA
Organism: Nonomuraea fastidiosa; assembly: GCF_042751225.1. Classification (NCBI taxonomy): domain Bacteria; kingdom Bacillati; phylum Actinomycetota; class Actinomycetes; order Streptosporangiales; family Streptosporangiaceae; genus Nonomuraea; species Nonomuraea fastidiosa. Next base: position 1,266,282 of record NZ_CP170570.1, on the reverse strand, counting down.
GGTCTCGAAGTCGGCGATGCCGCTCACGGTCACGCCCGCCCGGAACAGGCCGGGGTGGGCGACGAGCGCGGCGAGGGTCAGGTAGCCACCGTACGACCAGCCCATGCAGGCGAGCCTGGACGGGTCGCCCGCGCCGATGCGGGCCAGCTCGGCCGCGCAGTCGGCGACGTCGTCGATCGCGTGGAAGCGCAGCTCGCGGTCGTCGGCCTCGCGGAAGGCCCGCCCGTACCCGCCGGAGCCGCGCACGTTCGGGGCGAGCACCCCGATCCCGGCGGCCAGCAGCCCCTGGTAGAGCGGGTTGAACGCGGGCCGCTCCTGGTCCTCCGGCCCGCCGTGCAGGAAGATCGCGAACGGCGCGGGGCCCTGCGTGTGCGGCGGCCGGTAGAGCCAGGCGGCGAGCTCCAGCCCGTCGCGGGCGGGAAAGCGCACCAGCTCGGCCCCGGCCGCCGTGGGCAGCCGGCCCGCGCCCGCCGCGTGCAGGTAGCCGCCGTGGTCGAGGTCGCAGAGCAGCACGTGGGACGGCTCCTGCGGGCTCTCGGCGGCGAGCGCGGCCAGGTCGCCATCCCAGCCGATCCTGGCCGAGGTGACGACGTCGGCGGGCGGCGGCGGCAGGTGTTCGAGCCGGCCGCGCTCCAGGTCCATGACGTCCAGCTCGGAGCGGCCGTGCCGGTTCCACACGAGCAGCGCGCGGCGGCCGTCCGGGCTGAGCGCGAACCTGTCCAGCTCGGCGTCCTGCCGCTCGGCCAGCACCACGGCCTCGGCCCCCTGGTGGACGGCGAGCAGCGCGGCGCGGTCGCGTCCCGCGTCCGACACCAGGTAGGCGGTCCTGCCGTCGGGGGAGAGCGCACCGTCGTCGGTGGTGCCCGGCAGGCCGGGCAGCAAGGGGTGCTCGTCGCTCGGCTCGTGCGCGCCGAGCGCCTCCGACACCAGATCGACCACGTACATGCGGCGGTGGCCGCGCGGCCCGCGCCGCAGCAGCATCCTGGCGTGGTCGCGGCTGACGGCGACGGGCCGCAGCAGCGGCCCCGCGGCGATGACCTGGCGCGCGCCGGTGACGGCGTCCACGAGCACGGCCCTGGACACGCCGTCGGCCGACGTCTCAGTGACGAGCAGCGTCTCGCCCCGCCCGGTCCAGCGCACCGGCACGGCCGAGCCGCCGGAGGGCGCGGCGAGCACCCGCAGGTCGCCGCCGTGCGGCTGGACGGCCCACACCTGGGTGTGCTCGCCGCCGCCCGGCGCGACCTGCACGGCGAGGTGCGTCCCCGCCGGTGACCAGCGCACGTCCACCACCGGCTGCGGCCCGGTGCCGACCGTCCACGGCTCGCCGCCGCCGCGCAGCGGCCGGATCCACACGCGGGGCGCGCCGTCCTGGTCGCTGACGTACGCCACCGCGCCGTCGCCGGGGGCGAGCGCGGGCGCGTGGCAGGTCCACGCGGTCAGCCCGGCCGCCGCCGGCAGATGCGACAGCCCGCCCAGCAGGTTCCCGTCGGGGTGCGGGCGCGCCAGGTCGTCGAGGCGCGGCACCTCGAACGGGTACACCGGCCCCGCCCGGCTCACGGCGACGGGCGGGCGGGGCGCGTCGTCACCCGGCCGCGCCATCACAACCCGTGGGTCTGCAGCCACAGCTCCAGCAGGCCGAGCTGCCACAACGTGTTCACACCCGTCGGCGTCCTGTCCCGCTCGGGGTCGGCGAGCAGCCGGTCCACCAGGTCGCGGCGGAACAGGCCGCGCTCGCGGGCGGCCCTGCCGGTCAGCGCGTCACGGAGCAGATCGAGCACGGCGCCCCGCACGTGCCGGATCGCGGGCACGGGGAAGTACCCCTTCGGCCGGTCGATGACCGCTGCGGGCAGCAGCCGCCGCGCGGCGTCCTTGAGCACGCCCTTGCCGCTGTGCGCCAGCTTCAGCTCGGCGGGGCAGGCCGCGGCCAGCTCGACCAGCTCGTGATCGAGGAACGGGGTGCGCGCCTCAAGCCCGTGCGCCATCGTCATGTTGTCCACCCGCTTGACCGGGTCGTCCACCAGCATGGCGGTGATCTCCAGGCGGAGCACGGCGTCGAGCGCGGTGTCCGCGCCCGGCCTGGCCAGGTGGTCGCGGACGAAGTCGCCGCTCGCATCATGGTCGAGCAGGCGGTCCGGCTCCAGCAGCGCGGCCAGCTCCTCGTGCGAACGGTCGAAGAACGCGCGCTCGTACACGGCGGCCGCCTCGGCGCGTGGCACGCCGGCCAGCGGCGGGAACCAGCGGTAACCGGCGAACACCTCGTCCGCCCCCTGACCCGACTGCACCACTTTGACGTGCTCGGCGACCTCCTGCGCAAGCAGGTAGAACGCCACGCAGTCGTGGCTGACCATCGGCTCGCTCATCGCGCGCACCGCGCCCTCGAGCCCGTCCAGCAGGCGCGTGTCCGGGATGCGGATGCGGTGATGATCGGTACGGAAGCGGCCGGCGATCATGTCGGAGTAGGCGAACTCGTCGCCCTGCTCGCCGCCCGCCGGCTCGAACCCGATGCTGAACGTGACCGGCGGCTCCCGCCCCTCCTCGGCCAGCAGCGCCACGATGAGGCTGGAGTCCAGGCCGCCCGACAGCAGCACGCCCACCGGCACGTCCGCGACCATCCTCCTGCGTACGGCTTCGCGCAGCGCGCCCAGGACCGCCTCCCGCCACTCGGCCGCGGTCAGCCCGGCCGCCTCGGGGAGCGCGGCGCGGGTGTGAAGCGGGTCCCAGTAGCGGTGGCCGGTGCTCGCGCCGTCCGGCTCGATCACCCGTACGGTGGCCGCCGGCAGCTTGCGCACGCCCGCCAGGATCGTGCGCTCGCCGGGCACCAGCGAGTGGAACGTCATGTAGTGGTGCAGCGCCACCGGGTCGATGCCGGTGTCCACGCCCCCGGCGGCCAGCAGGGCGGGCAGCGACGAGGCGAAGCGCAGCCGGGTGCCGTCCTCGGCGACGTACAGCGGCTTGATGCCGAGCCGGTCGCGGCCCAGCACGAGACGGCCGGTGGCGCGTTCGTACACGGCGAAGGCGAACATGCCCTTGAAGTGCTCCACGCAGCGCGGACCCCACCGGTGGAACGCCTTCATCAGCACCTCGGTGTCGGAGGTGGAGGTGAACCGGCAGCCCGCGCCGCGCAGCTCCCGCCGCAGCTCGGCGTAGTTGTACAGGCAGCCGTTGAACACCACCGCAAGGCCCAGCTCGGCGTCCACCATCGGCTGCGCCGCCTTGTCCGACAGGTCGATGATCTTCAGCCGGCGATGGCCGAGCGCGACCGGGCCGCGCGACCACAGGCCGGAGCCGTCGGGGCCGCGCGCGTGCATCGCCTCCGCCATCCGCCCGACGGTCCCGATGTCGGCCTGCCCGCCGTCGAAGCGGATCTCTCCGCTCAGCCCGCACATGGGACGCCGTTCACGACGCCGACCGGTACGCGGGCGGATCGCCCTGCCGGTCCCACCCGCACGCCCGGGTCTCCGCCAGCAGCAGGTCCACCACGTCGGCGAGCCGCCCCCGCCGGGCGAACGCGCGGCGCTGCCGTTCCGCCGAACTTCCCCTGGCCAGCGCCCTCTCGACCAGGGTGGACACGAGGCCGGCGTCGCCCGCCCGTTCGAGCTGCGGCCGCAGGCCCTCCACCAGCCGCCTGATCACCACCGGCGCGGGGCGCGGCACGCCGTTCACCGGGTCGATCAGCTCGCCCTCCAGGCCCGAGCGCGCCGCCTGCCAGGAGGCCGCGCGCACCGCCGCGAGCTGCACCGTCCGCTCCACGCCCTGCCGGATCTCCTCAAGCTCCCTCGCCACCATCGCGCGGAACAGCCCGGCGATCAGCACGATGTCCTCAACCCGCGGGCAGGAGTCGCAGATGCGCAGCTCGACCGTGGGCACGTGCTGCGACGGCCGGATGTCGGAGTAGATCATCCCCGAGTCGGTGATCACGCCGGTCCTGATCAGCTCGTTGACCATGTCGTCGTACTCGGCGGCCGAGTCGTACTTGTCGATCGGGCCCGCCGTGGGCCAGCGCTGCCAGATCAGGCTGCGGTAGCTCGCGTACCCGGTGTCCTCGCCGTCCCAATAGGGCGAGCTGGCCGACAGCGCGAGCAGCGGCGGCACCCACGGCGTCAGCCGGTGCGCCACCGCGACCGCCAGATCGGGATCGCGCACCTGGGCGTGCACGTGCGTGCCGCAAATGAGCTGGTCGCGGGTGAGCTGCTGGTAGTCGCTCAGCATCTGCTCGTAACGCGGCTCCTGCGACACCTTCTGCTCGCGCCGTTCGACCAGCGGTGCGCTGCCCGCCGCGACGATGCCCAGCTCCACCGCGTCCGCCTCCTCGACCAGCCGCCTGCGCAGCCCGCCCAGATCGCGCGCCAGGTCGTCGAGCCTCATGAACGGCGCGCTGTTGGACTCCACCGTCGAACGCTGCAACTCCTGGGTGAAGCTCTCCGGCGGCAGCGCCTGGAGCAACAGGTCGGCCCGCGCGGCCAGGCGGCGGGTGGAGAGATCCACGACGTGGAACTCCTCCTCCACTCCCACCCGGATCGCGCCCTCGTCACTCTCCACGACCATCACCCCTTGCTCGAAAACCTGCGGACCTCTCCACTCCCCGCAGATCGGGCAAATGCACCTAAAAGTCGGGAGGTGAGGCGATAATGCGCAGTCGGGTGGTGGATCTCCCACCCGCTGTCATCGAACACCTGTTTTCATGGGGGAGGATTCTGCGTGGCGAAAGCTGTGCTCGTGGTGTCACTTCTCGCGATGGTGCTGGCGGGGTGTGGCGCGCCTGCGAACGGGGGAGGCGGCGAGGAAGGGCGGACACCGGCGAGTACCGGGTCACCCGTGGCGGGCGCCGCCACACCGCGCGCCCCGCGGCAGCCCGGCACGCCCACCCCGGAGCCGACGAGCTGCCCTCATGGGGAGCTGATCCCCGCCGTCGAGATCCCGGCCGTGCACAGTGACCCGGTGGTCATCCCTGAGGCCGTGATCGGCGGCGTCAAGGTGCCCTCCGTGACCATCCCCGGCGTGGACATCCCCGCACAGCGCGTCCCCGCCCAGTGCACCGAGATCGCGCCCGCTCCCGGCGGGTGCCTCGGGAAGGCGTCGATCCCGCCGGTGGAGATCCCGGCCGTGGAGATCCCGCCGGTGGAGATCCCCGGCGTCAACGTGGGCGGCATCAAGCTCGACCCGGTACGCGTGGAGGGCGATCGGGAGGAGGCCAGGCGCCAGGAAGGGCGGTCCGAGCCGGAGGAATGCCAGGTCGTGCCCAAGGACGGCGGCTACGTGCCGAGCGTCTACCGGTCTTCCGTCTACCGGCCCTCCCTCTACCGGCCGTCCCTCTACCGGAGCTCCGCCTACCGGCCGAGTGCCTGCAACGAGCAGAACGAGTGCATTCCGGAGGTCAACGTGCCCGCCGTCGAGGTGCCCGCGGTCGACGTGCCGGCCGTGGAGATCCCCTCGGCGGAGCTCAAGGCGTACGAGGCGGGCGAGAGCGATGCGCTCGAAGGGGAGGACTCGATCGCGTTCAGCATCGAGGCGGACGTGCTGTTCGACTTCGACAGCGCGACGATCAAGCCCGCCGCGAAGGCCGAGCTCAAGCGCGTGGCCCGCGAGATCGCGAAGAAGGCGGCCGAGGACGCCGTGATCAACGTGGACGGCCACACCGACGCCAAGGGTTCGGACGACCACAACCAGGCGCTGTCGGAGCGAAGGGCGCAGGCGGTCGTGGACTGGCTGGCCACCGAGGGCGGCCTGGACAGGTCGCGGCTGAAGGCGCGGGGCTACGGCGAGAGCAAGCCGGTCGCGCCGAACACCAAGCCCGACGGCTCCGACGATCCCGACGGCCGCGCGAAGAACCGCCGCGTCGTGGTCTCGACCGCGACCTGAACCTGAGCCCCCGGGGGCTCGCCTGACGGAGGCGGGCGGGCAGGGTGGGCAGCGCGTGACGGCGGTAGAAGGCCGGGGGGTGGCGCGTGGTGGACGGGCGGGGTGGGGTTCGCCTGGCGGCGGCGGGCGGGCGCGTCAGCGCGGGGCCGAGCGGAGGGCGCCCAGTTCCTCGTTCATCGTGTCGAGGAAGGCGGCGACCGTGCGCAGCTCGGCGGGGCTGAAGCGGCTCAGCGCACGCTCGGTGCCATCCGCCAGGGGACGGAAGAACGCGGCGGCCAGCTCCTGGGCCGCCTCGCGGTAGTGGAGGTGGACGACGCGCCGATCGTGCGCGTCGCGGACCCGGCGGATGTGGCCGGCCCGCTCCAGCCGGTCGAGGCAGGCGGTGACCGCGCCCGATGTGAGGTTGAGCTCCTCGCGCAGCTTGCCCGGCGTGATGGGGGACGGCGCGTCGAAGATCATGATGAGCGCCTGCACGTCGGTCGTGTGCAGGCCCTGTGCCTGCGCGAACTCGTGGGCGATGCGGTTGAACTCGGCGGTCATCCGGCGTAGCCGGGTCGCGAAGGAGTGCAGATCGATGTCCCCCTCGCCGCCGTTCATGGCGTCCATGCTACATTAGCTCAATCATTGAGAATCTCATTGGTTGAGCTACGAAGCATGACGAAAGGGTGACCGCCATGGCGCGGCGATCGATCCGCTGGCTCGTCCCGGCGCTTCTGGTGCTGGCCTGGCTGGCCGTGGGAGGCGGGCTCGGACCGTTCGCCGGCAAGCTCACCGAGGTCGCCACGAACGACCAGGCCGCCTTCCTGCCCCAGAGCGCCGAATCCACACGCGTTCTGGACGTCCAGGAGAAGTTCCGGCAGGGAGCCGCGCAACCGGTCATTGTCATCTGGACCTCAGGCGGCTCCGGCATCACCCCCGAGCAGACGGCGGCGGCCACCCGCGCGCTCGCCGGGCTGAGCGGCGCTTCCGGCGTCGTCGGCACCCCCACCCCCGCCTTCCCCTCCGATGACGAGCGGGCGCTGCGCGGCATCGTGCAGCTCAGCCCCGACATCGGCAGCGGCGAGCTCGGCGACGTGCTGGAGCGCATCCGCAAGGCCGTCCCCGTCGAGGGCCTGACCACGCACCTCGGCGGGCCCGCCGCCACCAGGGCCGACCTCGGCGACGCCTTCGCCGGCATCGACGGCCTGCTGCTCGCGGTCGCGCTGGTCACCGTCCTGGTGATCCTGCTGGCCGTCTACCGCAGCGTGCTGCTGCCGCTGGTGATCATCACCGGCGCGGTCTTCGCGCTCGGGCTGGCCTGCGCCGTGGTCTACTTCCTCGCCGACCGCGACATCGTCCGCGTGGACGGCCAGGTGCAGGGCATCCTGTCCATCCTCGTCATCGGCGCGGCCACCGACTACGCGCTGCTGCTCACCGCCCGCTTCCGCGAGGAGCTGGCCGCCGGACGCGACCGGTACGCCGCCGGCCGCATCGCGCTGCGCCGTTCGATCGAGCCCATCCTGGCCAGCGCCGCCACCGTGGCGCTCGGGCTGCTCGCCCTCCTGCTCAGCAACCTGACCAACAACCGCGCGCTCGGCCCCGTGGGCGCGATCGGCATCGCCTGCGCCGCGCTCAGCGCGCTCACGTTCCTGCCCGCGACCCTGGTGCTGCTGGGCCGCGCCGCCCTGTGGCCGGCCAAGCCGCGCCAGGGCGAGGCCGGCGCGCGCGGCATCTGGGACCGCGTGGCCGGGCTCATCGACCGCCGGCCCCGCCTCGTCTGGGTCGCGTCCGTGCTGCCGCTCGCCGCGCTCGCGCTCTTCGCGCCCCAGCTCAACGCCAGGGGCGTGCCGCTTGCTGAGACGTTCGTCAACGACGCGCCTTCCGTGGCCGCGCAGGCGGCGCTGAGCGAGCACTTCCCCGGCGGCTCAGGACAGCCCGCCGTCATCGTCGCGCCCGCCGGGCGCGCCGCCGCCGTGACGGACAAGGCCAAATCCGTCGAGGGCGTCTTCGACGCCGCGCCGGTCAGCGCCACCGGCCGGCCGGGCGGCGAGGCCAAGGTCGTGGACGGTAAGGTGCTCATCGAGGCCACGCTGCGCGACGAGCCCGACAGCGAACCGGCCAAGGAGACCGTCAAGCGGCTGCGCGACGCGCTGCACGCCGAGGACGGCGTGCTGGTCGGCGGCTACAGCGCCCAGCAGGTGGACACCACGGAGACCGCGCAGAAGGACACGCTGCTCATCGTCCCGGTCGTACTGGTGATCATCCTGCTGATCCTCATCGTGCTGCTGCGCTCGCTGGCCATGCCCGTGCTGCTGGTCGCCACCGTGGCGCTGAACTTCCTGGCCACGCTCGGCGTCTCCATGCTCGTCTTCGAGCACCTGCTCGGCTTCACCGGCAGCGACGCGTCCGTGCCGCTGTACGGGTTCGTCTTCCTGGTGGCCCTGGGCGTCGACTACAACATCTTCCTGATGTCCAGGGTCCGCGAGGAGACCCAGGCGCACGGGCCCCGCGAGGGAGTGCTGCGCGGCCTGGTCAGCACCGGCGGCGTGATCACCTCGGCCGGGGTCGTGCTCGCCGCCACGTTCGCCGCGCTGGTCGTGATCCCGCTGACGTTCCTCGTGCAGACCGCGTTCATCGTCGCGTTCGGCGTGCTGCTCGACACGCTCGTGGTGCGGTCGCTGCTGGTGCCCGCGCTCGTCCGCGACCTCGGCGGGCGCGCCTGGTGGCCGAGCAGCCTGGGCCGGGCGCGCGAGCCGCTGCCGGCCGCCGAGCCGTCACCGGTCCAGCGTCACTGACCAGCTGCGGCGGGCGTTGAGCGTGGTGGGTTCGAACCCGGCCAGCTTCTTGTAGTGCAGGGCGATCTCCTCGCGCTCGGCCCGCGGCATCACGTACTCGATGTCGGAGAAGCCCTGCGGCGCGCGCTCGTCGACCATCTTCAGGATGACCTCGGGGCCGTCCTTGCGGTTGGCCAGCACGATCTCGCCGGTGACCGGGCGGCGCTGCTCCTCGTAGAACTCCAGGCCCAGGCCGTTGGCCAGCGCGTACGCCAGCACGCGCGCGTCGATGATCGCCTGGGTGCCGCCGTTGGACCCGGTCGGGTACATCGGGTGCGCCGCGTCGCCCACCAACGTGACGTTCCCCTTCGACCAGTACGGCAGGGGATCCCGGTCCACCAGCGGATATTCGAGCACCTGCTCGGCCCCCGCGACGAGCCCGTACACGTCGAGCTCGTCGCAGTGCCAGCCCTGCACGTGGGGCAGCACCTTGGAGACGCTGATCGGCTGGTTCCAGTCACCGGTGGGCACGCCCAGGACGTCGGTGCGGTGCTGGATCGCCCAGTTGATGAGCTGGGTGCCGTCCTCCGACGGCGGCGCGATCGGGTAGATGACGAGCTTCTGCGTGCGGTCGCCGAGCATGATCATGGACCTGCCGGTCATGAACGGCCTGCCGTACGTGGTGCCGCGCCACAGCACGTCACCGCCCGGTATCGGCTCGCCCTCGTCGGGGAAGAGCGCCCGCCGCACGTCCGAGCGGATGCCGTCGGCGCCGACGAGCAGGTCGGCGTCGTGGTCGAGGCCGGTGATGCGGGAGCCGAGCACGACCGCGTCGGGGCCGAGCCGCTCGCGTACGGCGTCGAGCAGCAGTAACTGCAGCCGCCCCCGGTGGATGGAGTACTGCGGCCACCGGTAGCCGGCGGCGAGCCCGCGCGGCTCCGACCAGATCTGCTGCCCGCGCGGGGTGAGGAAGGTGAGGTCGGCCGTGGCCACCCCGACCTCGGCCAGGCGGTCGCCCAGTCCGAGCTCGATGAGCTCGCGTACGGCGTGGGGGAGGAGGTTGATGCCGACGCCGAGCGGGTGGATCTCCTCCACCGCCTCGTGGACGGTCACGTCGGTGATGCCGGCGGCGTGCAGGCTCAGTGCGGTGGTGAGCCCGGCGATGCCGCCACCGGCGATGATCACGCGCATAGAGCTGGTTCCTGGCATGGGCGGCTCCCTGTCAGGCGTCCGGCCGGGGCCGGGCGGTGGCCTCGGGGCTCCGATCACGCGGGCGGCGCCTGGGTCCGGCCGTGAACGCTCCCCTGGGGTGGGCGTGGTGCAGGACACATGATCTTGATCTGGAGCCTATAGCGGAAGGTGGAAGATCGCCATGGCCGCCGACCAGCCGGGACACCCCGTCCGCCGACCGCCCCCGGGGCCGGCGGACGGGGGTGTCGGGGGAGCGCGGGGACCGGCGTCGGCCGGGGTGTCAGGGGAGCGCGGGGACCGCCGGCGGCGTATCGGTCCAGCCGGCCTCGACCAGCGTCGTGGTCGTCCGGTCGGCAGGCCCGGCGCCGTCCTTCCTGATGTTCTCGAACGACAGCGGCACCATCCGCCCGGTGTCGATGATGAACCGTTGCGTGCCCGAGCTCTCGCCCTCGGCCCAGGTGATGACGACCGCGGCGCCGGTGCGGCCGAGCGCGTCCTTGGCCTGGCCTGCGGCCCGCGCGCCGGGCAGCGTGAGCAGCAGCCGGTACGCCCCGGCACGGACCTCCTTCGGGACGGGCAGGTCGAACAGGAGCTTTTCCAGGTTTCCCTGGACCCACGAGTTCATCTGGTTCTCAGCGATCTTCCGGACCCGGCCGGCCTGGCTGAGCCAGTCCTTCAGGCGGCGGGGGTCGGCGGGCAGGCGCTGCACCTCGTCGTACGTCAGCCGCTGCCCCGCCAGCGAGAACTGGTTCCGTTCGCGCTCGGGGGTGACGTGCCCGTGGGCGGGCTTGGCCGACAGCTTGACCGTCTTGCCGTCGATCGTCTTGTTCCACGTGGCCGGGGAGCCGTCCCGCCGCCACGCCTTCTCGTCGGCGGGACCGGCCGGCCGCGCCCCCAGGTGCCGGCTTCCGCTCCAGAAACGGCCGTCGGGCGTGGCCCACTTCTCGGCGACCAGCCGTTCGGAGAGCCGGTACGGGTGCGCCTTCGTGCCGAACCTGTGCGAATTGCTCCACTCCATGATGATCCGGGTGCGCCAGTAGGCTCCCTCGGGCGGCGCGGCGGCGGCAGAGGCGGCCGGCGGTGCGGCGGCGAGGGTGAGCACCGCACCGGCGGCGATCACCGAGCGGACCATCGATCTCATACGTCTCGTCACGCCCTCCTATACGCCCGAGCCCGCCCGGCAGTTGCCCGCGGGCGCCCGCGAGATGATCGCCGGCCACCGGGCAACGCGGCTCGCGGCCCAGGCGTACTAGAGGGCGTGACAGTGGAAAGACGATCATGAGCGGCGCGGAACACGACTTCGCCGCGTTCGTGGCCGCACGCGGCACCAGCCTGCTGCGCGTCGCCTACCTCGCCTGCGGGGACGCGACGGAGGCCGAGGACGTGCTGCAGACGGCGCTGGAGCGTACGTATCGGAACTGGGACCGGGTCCGGCGCGACAGCCCCGAGCCCTATGTGCGCCGCGCCATCATCAACCTCTCCATCAGCCGCGCCCGCCGCCGGGCGATTCTCAGCATCATCCCGGTGCACAGCCCGCCGGAGCGTGCGGCCCGCGTCACGGACGCCGACCTGCGGCACGTGCTCATGGAGGCGCTGCGCGCGCTGCCGCCCAGGCAGCGCGCGGTGATCGTGCTGCGCTACTGGGAGGACCTCAGCGAGCAGCAGACGGCCGAGGTGCTGGGCTGCTCGGCCGGGACGGTGAAGAGCCAGGCGTCGAAGGCGATGGCGAAGCTGCGTGCGGCGTTCGGCGACGAGGAACTGGAAGGAGTGATCAGGAATGCCCACGCTTGAGGAGGCGCTCCGCCAGGCCATGGCCGAGGAGACCGCGCACCTGCAAGCCGCGCCCGACCTGCTGGAACGGGTGATCGCCGGCACCGGCAGCCGGCGCAGGAGGCTCAGGGCGGCCGCGGCGGCTCTGGCGATGGCGGCGGCCGCGGCCGTGCCCGCCGGGTACGTGGCCGCGGGCTCCCTGGCCACGCCTCCCGACCCGGTCACGGTCACTCCCGCGCCGGAGCCGCCGCCCATCGACGACCTCCCGCAGGAGCCATCGGATCCGCCGAGCCTCGGGGACCTGGGCGACGGGCGGGAGTTCGGCCACGTCAAGGTGGGCTACCTGCCCAAGGGCCTGCGGTGGAAGCACCGGTCGCTCGACTTCGGCGACAGGTACACCACCTCCTACGACTACAACGGCGACGAGAACGGCTACTACTGCGTCCAGCTCTACGTGTACGAGAACGACGCCGCCGCGGACGTCACCGACCGCATCCAGGCGCTGCGCGACGAGAAGGACGGCGAGGACGTCACCGTCGGCGGCCGCGCCGGCTACTACGTCGTCCAGGGGCCGGCGAGGACGGCGGCGACGGCACGCCGACGCTGCTGCTGCAACTGGCCGAGCGGCAGTGGGTGGAGATCTCCATCAGCCCGCTGCTCGTGAAGGACCTCGGGAGCATGGCGAAGGTCAAGGCCGAGATGTGGAAGATCGCCGAGGGGCTCAGTTCGACGCTCTGACCGCCCGGCCCGGCCTTCCGGCTGCGGACCTGGCGCGCAGGCGGCGGCCGAACGCGTGGGCGGGCCGCTCGACGTACCGGTAGGTCAGGGCGGCCGACCCCACCACCGTGCAGCCCACCGCGAGCCCGTAGCCGATGCGGGCGGGCAGCGGCACCGGCCCCGGGTCGGGGACCAGCCGCCGCAGCACCTGAATGTAGAGGGGGTGCACCAGGTAGACGGAGTAGCTGATGAGGCCGAGCCGGACGAAGGGGCGCGGCATCGCGTACGAGCGGAGCAGGCGGCAGGCCAGGAACGTCAGCCAGGCCGCCGCCACCGCCGCCGACCAGCTCCACCGGAACGCCATCGCCTCGTCGTCCGGCATCCCCCAGCCGGGGCCGTACCAGACGGCGGCGGCGATGGACGCGGCGGGCACCAGCCCGATCGTCCAGCGCGCCACGCCGCGCCTGAGCTGGCCGTGGTCGAGCCGGTAGAGCGCGGTCCCGGCGAACATGGTGGCCATGATGGCGACGCTCTGCCAGGCCCCGATGCGGCTGTTGACGCACAGCAGCACGACGGCCAGCGCGGCCATGGCGGCGGCCCCGGCCAGGCGCAGACGGGGGCCGCCGGCGAGGACGGCGGCCAGCCCCAGCACGCCCACGGCGGTGACGGCGAGCACGGTCGTCTCGACGCCCAGCGCGCTCGACAGCGCGCCCGCGGGCAGCAGCCCGCCCGCCAGCACGCCCGCGACGGCCACGCCGAGCACCCCGGCGGTGCGCGGGCGGCCCCGGCCGAGCAGGAAGAGCGCGGTCACCAGCAGGTAGAACACCATCTCGTACGACAGCGTCCAGAACACGTTGACGACGCTGGGCACCTGGAGGAAGTCCTGCAACATGGTCACGTGGGCGACGGCTCCCGCGATGGGGTGCTCGGCCACCTGCTCCGGCAGCTCCCAGTAGACGGGGACCAGAGCGAAGAGGGTCCCGGCGAGCGCCACCAGGATCCACAGCGGGTAGAGGCGGAAGAACCGCCCCGCCCAGAAGCCGGTGACGCTGCCCCGCCGTTCCAGCGAGGCCGGCACCACGTATCCGCTGATGAGGAAGAACACCATCACGCCGTACTGCCCGAAGTCGAACCACGGGCTGACGGTCGTACGAACCTCGGGGAACAGCGCGTCGATCAGATGCTCGAAGAGCACGGCGAGCACGGCCAGGCCGCGGAGCGCGTCAAGCCAGGTCTGCCGGGCTTCCAGCGCTTGCGTGTGCCTTTGCAGGCCGCTGCCTTTCTCGGCGGCCAGGTTGGTAACCATCCCATAACGCTAAAGGGTCAACCTGGGTGAACGCTGAGAGTCAAGATGTGGCGGGGTGCGGCTCCCCGCCGCGCACCCCCGCTGACCAGGTGTCATGCCAAAGCGGTTGGGCATGAGGGTGGCGAGGCGTCCCGGGGGGTGGAGGTGAGCGAGCAGGAACGCGAAAACGGCGCGTACGGCGACGATCTGGGCCCGCTCGGCGCGGAGAGCGTCCAGCGGATGCGAGCGGGGCTGCGGCAGATCCAGGAGCTGCACGGCCGGATGGGGCGGCTGCTCGACGCGTTTCTGGCGATCAGCTCGGAGCTGGAGCTGAACCAGGCGCTGCACACCATCGTGGAGGTCTCGGCCGACCTGGTGGACGCCCGCTACGGCGCGCTCGGCGTGCTGGACGAGCACGGCGAGTTCACCGACCTGGTCACGTACGGCGTGGCGGACGACGTCGCCGACGAGATCGGCCGCATGCCCACCGCGCACGGGCTGCTGGCCGAGCTGGTCTCCCGCCGCCGCCCCATGCGGGTGGACGACGTGACCACGCATCCCGCCTTCCGCGGCTACCCGACCGGCCATCCGGTGATGCGCACCCTGCTGGGCGTGCCCGTCATGGTGCGCGGCACCGCGTACGGCAACATGTACTTCGCCGACAAGCGCGGCGGCGGCCCGTTCACCGACGACGACGAGCACCTCATCGCGGCCCTGGCCAGCGCGGCCGGTGTGGCCATCGAGAACGCCCGCCTGTACGAACGACTCCGCCGCGCCGCGGAGACCTTCAAGCGCAGCCTGCTGCCGCATCTGCCCGACATGCGCGGCCTGCGGGCGTGCGCCCGCTACCGCCCCTCCAGTGCGGTCCCGCCGATCGGCGGCGACTGGTACGACGTCGTCATGCTGCCCGACGGCGTGGCCTGCCTGGTGGTCGGCGACGTCATGGGCCACGACGTGCGCTCGGCGGTCGTCATGAGCCAGATCAGCAACATGCTCCGCGTCATCGCCTGGGAGCAGTGCAGTCCGCCGTCGCGCATCCTCGACCGCCTGGACGAGGTGCTGCACGCCCTGCACGGCGGGCCGATGGCGACGGTGCTGCTGGCCCGGCTGGAGGAGCACGGCGACCGGGAGTGGCTGCTGCGCTGGTCCAGCGCGGGTCACCCGCCGCCGCTGCTGGTCACCGAGGACGGCACCGCCTCCTACCTGCGCACCGACGGCGGTCACCCGCTCGGCGTCGCACCCGAGCTGTCGCGCCCCGACCACGCGCAGGTCCTGCCCGCCCGCTCGACCCTGCTGTTCTACACCGACGGCCTGGTCGAGCAGCCGGCGGAGGGGATCGGCGCGGGCATGGACGACCTCGCGGCCGCCGCTTCCGCGCTGCGCCACCTGCCGCTCGAGGAGATGGCCGACCGGCTGCTCGCGCACCGCGGCGACCGGTTCTGCGACGACGTCGCCCTGCTCGCGCTGCGGCTGGACGAGCCCGCGTCGTTGCGGTCATGAGCCGGTACGGTGTCGCGCTCTCGGGCCGGGGTGTCGCTCGCGGTAGCGGAGGAAGACCGCCATCGAGCCCAGCGCCCAGACCGCCAGCACCAGGTACGGTATCAGCCGCTGGTGCCCGCTGAAGTAGACGGCGGTGTGCTGGGCGTTGACCGAGGCGCCGGGCGGCAGCCAGCGGCCGATCGCGCCGAGCGGCGACGGCAGCAGCGGCCAGGACACCGCGCCGCCCGACGACGGGTTGCCGAGCAGCACCATCAGCCCCCAGGTGGGCACCATGGCCCAGCGCCCGACGAGGGTGTTGAACATCGTGAACACCATCCCCGACGTGAACATGGTCAGCGCCAGGATGAACCACGACTCCGGCACCGGCAGGTGGAGCGCGCCGAGCACCCAGTCGACGATGGCCACGATGGCCAGCGCGCCGAGCCCCGCGTACGCCGCGACGGCCGCGATGCGCTCCCAGGGCGACAGCTCCGAGGCGTGCACGCTGAGCTGGACGGCGCCGATGAACCCCATGACCACGGCGGCCAGCGTGATGTAGAACAGCGCGAGGCCGCGCGGGTCGCCGCGCTGCAGCGGCTTGATGTCGCGCACGGTCAGCCGTACCCCGATGCGGGCGGCCACCTGGGGCGCGGCCTCGGTGAGCACCTGTGCGACCGACGCGCCCGCGGCGCCGGAGACGTCGAGCCTGACGTCAGAGCCGCGCACCACGAGGATGCCGAAGACCCGCTGCTCTTCGACCAGTTGCAGGGCCGCCGCCAGGGACGGCTGATAGGTCAGGTCGAGCGAGGCGTCCAGCGCCTGCTCCATGCCGGCGGCGAACGCTTCGCCGCGTACGGTCTCGTGGGTCACCCCGACCACGGCGACCGGGATCCGGTGCGGGGTGGGGTTCGCCATGGCGTACGTGTAGGACCCGGCGAACAGCCCCGCGCCCGCGGACACGATGAGGACGAGCACGGCGGCGGGCACGAACGGCGACTCCTTGAAAGCCGCCCAGTGATGGCGTATCCGGTCGTCCATGCGCTCACGCTAGGCACGGACGGGCCGCCGTCCCGCTGGTGACACGCGCCCCTTGTGCAGGTTTGATCCTCGCGGCTCTGCCGGCAGCGGATAGTCTCGCGCGGTGCAATCGACTGAGAACGACCGGCTGACCGACGACCTGCTGGAGATCGCCGACGCGCTGGTGCCCGGAGCGCCGCTCGACAAGGCGCGGCTCGGCCCAGGGAACGTGCACGACGTCGTGCTGCTGCCGGGGGTGGCGGCCGTCCGCGTCTCCAAGCGCCCGCTCGGAGCGGCGCAGATGCCGCGCGGGGTCGAGATCCTGCGGGCGATCAAGGCCGCGGGGCCGCCGTTCCAGGTGCCGGAGCCGCTGACCCCCGTGGTGGAGTTCGGCTCGCGCCGGGCGGTCGCGGTCTCGTGGATCGACGGTGCGGGGCTGCCTGAAGGCCAGGGCGATCCCCGGCGGATCGCCGGGCTGCTGTCGGCGCTGCGCGAGCTGCCCGTGACGGACGAGCTGCGCAGGCTGCTGCCCGCGCCCCGGGCGCACGACGGGCACTGGGCGCGCGTGATCGAGCACGACGTGCTGCCCCGGCTGCCGTCGCGGCTGCGGTCTGAGGCGGAGCGCCGGCTGGCGGCGGCGCTGGAGCTGGAGGCGGTGCCCGACGTGCTGGTGCACGGCGACCTCGCCGGCGGCAACGTGCACTGGGCCCCGGACGGGACGCTGGTCGGGGTGCTCGACTGGGACCGTGCGCACCTGTTCGACCCGGCGATCGACGCCGCGTTCATGAGCCGGCACGGCTGGCCGAACGTGCGTGCGGCCGTGGACGCCGGGACGTACCGCCGGGCGCGGGTCTGGGACCGGCTGTTCGGGGTGAACATCCTGTGCGCCGTGTTCACGATCGGCGGTGATCCGCTGCCTTATCCCGGCAGCTACGCCGAGCACATCGCGGCCTGGCTGTCGGCGGAGATGGGGGCCTCGGACGGGCCGATGCGTTGACCGCTTTACGTAGTGAATTCGCCGTCAAAGGTCGGCGAAATCCGGAAATATGTCCTAGTTTGTGGTGATTTCCGGCCTAGTGTGAATGCGAAGGGAGTAAACACGGGGGAGGAATCACCATGGCTGGGATCCCGGGATACGACCAAGGGGGCGGCTGCGGACGCCGAGGCTGGCGATGCCGCTGGCGGAGAAGGCGCTGGCGCTGGAGGAGGAGGCGCTGGTGGGGCTGGGGCGGCCCCTGGGGCGGCTGGGACTGGTAACGGTTCCCGCCCAAAGCGTACGAACGACCATGATCGTCCCGGGCCTGGGGGACCCGGTACGGTCACGACCGCTCGAACGTCACACGCGCAACGTCGCCGAGCCATTGCCGGGGAGCCATGGCTGAGCATGCTGGAGCCGGTCGCTGAGTCATGCTTGGAGCACGCAACCGCCGGCGGAAACGCCGCACCGGACGGTGGCGCCCTGACCGCGGCCGCTGCGTCGGTGAAGCCCCCGGCTTGTTCCCATACGCCCTGCCTTCGCCGGCCTCTCGCTGACACCGGGTCTGGCGGCGCCGCTCCCCGTGGCACACCGGTGCTGTCAGTGGCGCCGGTGCGGTCGGCGCCGCGTGCGTGGCGTCGGTCCGGTCGGCGTGCGTGGCGTTGGTGTGGCTGGTGCTGCGTGCGTGGCGTCGGTGCGGTCGGTGCCGCGCCCGTGACGCGGCATGGCCGGCGCCACTCTCGTGACGCCGACCTGGCGGCGGGCCCCCGGCTCGTGGGTCCGCCGCGAGCTCCCCGGCCGGCCGCACTGTAAGGCCACCAGGGCTTCACGACCGGCCAGAGAGGTCGAAAGGCCCGGACCGGCCGGAGAGGACGGCCCTGACGGTGTGGAAGGGGGACGGCCTGACCCACCGGGAGAGGACGGCCCTGACGGTGTGGGAGGGGGACGGCCTGACCCACCGGGAGAGGACGGCCCTGACGGTGTGGGAGGGGGACGGCCTGACCTGCCGAGAGAAGGACGGCTCTGACCGTGTGGGACGGGGACGGCCTGACCCGCCGAGAGGAGGACGGCCCGGACCTGCCGGGGGCGACATCATGGACCGCCCCGGGGGAGGGGGCGGCCACGACCGGCCGGGCGTGGAGGGCCGGTCCGGGCAGGATCGGCCGGCCTCTCGCGCCCCCGGCCGCCCGCGGTGGTCGCTCACCCCAGCCGACCCCGCACCTCCTGCCCGGACCGGTGACCGTGGGCTGCGGTCGCAGCCTGGCCTTGCAGCCGCCGTCCCGCCCGACCCGCCACTGCGGAAAGTGAGGCTGGGAGCTCCAGGGTGTGAGGCCGGCTGAGCCCACACCCGTCTGCGCGCCTGCGCGAAGCCGGGCGGGGCGGCCATCGCCCTGGCAGCCGTCCCGGCAGACGGCGCCGCCGTCCCCGCCCGGCACCTCGTGCCGGGGCCTGTGGTCGCACCTGGTCTCGCCTCCCGTAGGGCGAGTCGTCGGGGAGGTGGCCGCTCGCCCTATCCGGCCCTCGCGCCGGCGCGTTGTTGCGGTCGCCTCGGCTCCGGCTCGCATGGGCCGCCTCGGCTCCGGCTCGCATGGGCCGCCTCGGCTCCGGCTCGCGTGGGTCGCCTCGGCTCCGGCTCGCGTGGGTCGCCTCGGCTCCGGCTCGCATGGGCCGCCTCGGCTCCGGCTCGCGTGGGCCGCCTCAACTCCGGCGCCCGCGCGAGGGCTGCGGTCGCTCACCTCTGGCGGCCTCGCGCGGGCGGTCGGTCACGGCGGCGGGTCACCCCCCCATCGCACCCCACGAGGCGGGTCACCCCTCGCTCGCGCTGCCAGAGGCGGGTCACCCCTCGCTCGCGCTGCCAGAGCCGGGTCACCCCCGCTCGCGCCGCCAGAGGCGGGTCAGCCGGTACGGCAGGAGACCGAGGGCCAGTTCCAATTGCCGCCATGCTGGATCGTGAAGCCGAACGTGTTGCCGTTGCCGTTCGGCCGCATCGTCATCACGTACCCGCTGGAGTCCCACGACGGGGTGCCGTTCCAGGTGGCGATGACGCGCTGCGGCGGGGTCAGGGTGACGGTGACGATCCACGAGTTGGACCCGGACACGGTCACGGACAGGTTGAACCGGTCGTTCCACTGCTGGCCGGGCGTGATGGTGGCGGTGCAGGAGTCGCCGGGCGGCGGGGTGGTGGGATCGCCTCCGTCGTCGGGTGCGACGGCCCGGCCGGTGGTGGGCGAGATCATGCCGGCGCACAGGTTGCGGCTGCGGAGATTCGCGGCGATCTGGGGGATGGCGGCCAGGGTGGTGGCGTACTGGTCGTGCATGAGGATGACCTGGCCGTTCTGCAGGCGGCTGGCGGCCTGGACGATCTGGGCGGTGCTGGCGCCGTTCCAGTCCTGGGAGTCGACGTCCCACAGCACCTCGGTGAGCCCGAGCTGCTGCGCGACGGACCTGACCGTGCCGTTGGTCTCCCCGTACGGCGGGCGGAACAGCCGGGGCGCGCTGCCGGTCGCCTGCTGGATCGCCTGCTGGGTGCGCTGCAGCTCGGAGGCGACCTGCGAGCTGCCGAGCTGGGTCAGGTGGGGGTGCGACCAGCTGTGGTTGCCGATCCACATGCCGGCGTCGCGCTGTGCCCTGACCAGGGAGGGGTTGTTCTGGGCGTTCTGGCCGATGTTGAACATGGTGGCGCGCAGGCCGTTCGAGGTCAGGGCGTTGAGCAGGTTGGCGGTGTTGCCGGGGTTGGGCCCGTCGTCGAACGTCAGCGCGACGTAACCCGCGCTGCAGTCGGCGGCTGCGGTGTGGCGCTGCGCGGCGGAGGCCGAGGCGACGGCGGAGGTCACGGTCACGGCGAGGCAGGTGGCGAGGAGCCCGCTTAAAAGCGCGGTGGCGAGCGCGCTGCGGCGTTTCCTTTCGATCATGCTGGTCCCTTTGATCATTTCGGGGGCTGCACCTGCCGGTCATTGTGAGTACGCCTCCGAAATGTGTCAACGAGAAGCAGAAATGTTTCGGTACATCATCGGTAAAAGCCCGGGTAACAGCGGCTCTCACGTGGATCTATAGCGGCCGAAAATTATCGGAACCATGAAAGCTTCTTTCAGTCCTACGGCAGGGGTCGGTCAACGGCGGCCCCGTAGTCGGTCACGGCCGCGACCGGGCGAGAGTCGAAAGGTATTCTCGGCAATAGATGCAGATTTGTGCGTCTATGTCAGCTCCTGTCCCTTATATCCGGGAAGGTGAGGTGATCTGAACAGCCGTGAAGATCCACACGCTCGTCACCTTCTGACAAGGGAGAGTGCCCCATGTCCGGCAACAAGGGAGTCGTGTACGAAGGCCCAGGCAAGGTCGAGGTGCACGAAGTCGACTATCCCGATTTCGAGCTCAAGGACGGCCCCGGCGTCAACCCGGCCAACGTGGGGCGCAAGGTACCCCACGCCGCCATCGTCAAGACCGTCGCGACCAACATCTGCGGCAGCGACCAGCACATGGTCCGCGGCCGTACGACCGCGCCCCAGGGGCTCGTGCTCGGCCACGAGATCACCGGCGAGGTCGTCGAGACGGGGCCAGGTGTCGAGTTCATCAAGACCGGAGACCTGGTGTCCGTGCCGTTCAACATCTCCTGCGGCCGATGCCGCAACTGCAAGGAGGGCAAGACCGGCATCTGCGAGAACGTCAACCCGGACCGGCCCGGCTCGGCGTACGGGTACGTCGACATGGGCGGCTGGGTCGGCGGGCAGGCGCAGTACGCGCTGGTGCCGTACGCGGACTGGAACCTGCTGAAGTTCCCCGACAAGGACCAGGCGATGGAGAAGATCCTCGACCTGGCGATGCTCTCGGACATCTTCCCGACCGGCTACCACGGCTGCGTGACCGCAGGGGTGCAGCCGGGCTCGACCGTCTACATCGCCGGCGCGGGTCCCGTGGGGCTGGCGGCAGCCGCGTCCGCGCTGCTGCTCGGGGCCGCCGTCGTCATCGTCGGCGATCTCAACGAGCAGCGTCTGGAACAGGCGCGCAGCTTCGGCTGCGAGACCGTGGACGTCTCGCAGGGTGAGCCGAAGGACCAGATCGAGCAGATACTGGGCGAGCCCGAGGTGGACTGCGCCGTGGACGCGGTCGGCTTCGAGGCGCGCGGCCACGGTAAGGAGGCGCAGAAGGAGCACCCGGCGACCGTGCTCAACACGCTGATGGACATCACCAGGGCGGGCGGCGCGCTCGGCATCCCCGGCCTGTACGTGACCGGCGACCCCGGGGCCGCCGACGAGGCCGCCAAGCAGGGCTCGCTGTCGATCAGGATCGGCCTCGGCTGGGCCAAGTCGCACGCCTTCACGACCGGCCAGTGCCCGGTGATGCGCTACAACCGGCAGCTCATGCAGGCGATTCTGCACGATCGCGTACAGATCGCCAAGGCCGTCAACGCGACGCCGATCCCGCTGGACGAGGCGCCGCGCGGCTACCACGAGTTCGACGAGGGCGCGGCCCGCAAGTACGTGCTCGACCCGAACGGCTACCTCGGCGCCGCCGCCTGAGCCCGACGCGCCTCCGGAGGCCGCCTCTCGTGGCCGGCGGCCTCCGGCACGGTGTCGCGCGTGCTCTGCGGCTCTCCCGGCACCGTCCTCGTCGTCATCCGCGGCAACTCCGGCTCCGGCAAGACCAGCGTCGCCCGCGCGCTCAGGCAGGCGTACGGCCGCCGCGGCCTCGCCCTGATCGGCCAGGACGTCGTGCGCCGCGACATCCTGCGCGAGCACGACCCGCAGCGCAGCGAGTTCACCGTGGAGCAGATGCGGCGGTGGTACCGCGAGCGCGATCTGCTGCCGGGCGGGCGGGAGACGATCGTGGGGCAGGACAGCACGCCGCAGGAGACCGTCCGCAGAATTCTCGACGCCACCGGCCTGGCTCCTCACCAGACCCCATGAGCCCGCACGAAAAGGACAGCTTCCGAAAAACCCGTTGAACGAGCGAGTACTCACTCATTAGCCTCGATCCCATGAGTATGAGGCGAAGGGTGCCGGCGAGTAAGAGGCGAAGGGTGCCGGCGATGGCGCCGGAAGACCGCCGGGCCGCACTCGTCGAGGCCACGCTCCCCCTGCTGCGCGAGCACGGCACCGCGGTGAGCACCCGGCAGATCGCCGAGGCCGCCGGCGTGGCCGAGGGCACGATCTTCGGCGTCTTCCCCGACAAGGCGTCGCTCGTACGGGCGACGCTCGTGCGCGCGTTCGACCCCCGGCCGGCGGTCGAGGAGATCGAGGCCGTCGGCACCGAGCTCGAACTGCGCGCCCGCCTGGTGCGGGTGGTCGGCAAAGTGCGCCAGGGCATGGCGATCAACGAAAGGCTGCACATCGCTGCCAGAGACCTCGCGATGGAGGACGAGGAATTCGGCCGGCATCTCGTCGACAGCCGCAACCGGATCATCGACGCGCTGGCCGCCCTCATGGAGCCCGACCGCGACCGGCTGCACCGTTCCCCCGGACCGCGGCGCACCTGCTGCTCATGCTGATCGCGGTCGCCGCGCAGGCGAAGTCGAGCTATGGCGCCGACGAGATCGACGACATGGACGACGCCCAGATCGTGTCCCTGCTCCTCGACGGGCTGCTCGTACGGCCGTCGCAGGAGCGGCACGACGACGACCTCGTGCTGCTCGGCCGGCTGCTCGACCAGCCGGAAACCCCCACCCCTGACACAGAAAGCAGTAGCTGATGCTGTTCCGTCTCCTGCGCGTCCAGCTCAGGCCGTACGGGAAAGAGATCACGCTCGTCGTCCTCTTCCAGTTCGTCCAGACGCTGGCCACGCTCTACCTTCCCACGCTCAACGCCGACATCATCGACGACGGCGTCGTCAAGGGCGACACCGGCACGATCCTGCGCGTCGGGCTCGTGATGCTGGGCGTCACGCTCATCCAGATCACCTGCTCGATCGTGGCCGTCTACTACGGCGCCTACACCTCCATGGCACTCGGCAGGGACCTGCGGGCCGCGGTCTTCCACCGGGTGCAGGACTTCTCCGTCCAGGAGGTCAACAAGTTCGGCCCGCCGTCGCTGATCACCCGCAGCACCAACGACGTGCAGCAGATCCAGCTCCTCGTCATGATGACGCTGATCATGATGGTGGCCGCGCCGATCATGTGCGTGGGCGGCATCGTGCTGGCGGTGCGGCAGGACACCGCGCTGTCGTCGCTGCTGCTCGTGGTGCTGCCGGTGATGGTCGTCGCGGTCGGCCTGATCGTCGTACGGATGCGGCCGCTGTTCCGCCTCATGCAGGAGCGCATCGACCGCATCAACCAGGTGCTGCGCGAGCAGATCACCGGCATCCGGGTGATCAGGGCGTTCGTCCGCGACCAGCACGAGCGCGAACGCTTCGCCGTGGCCAACGACCAGCTCACCGACGTCTCGCTCAAGGCCTGGCTGATGGCGCTGATGTTCCCCTCGGTCATGCTGATCGTGAACCTCTCCAGCATCGCCGTCGTCTGGTTCGGCGGCCACCGCATCGCCGGCGGCGACATGCAGGTGGGCGCGCTGACCGCGGTCATCTCCTACCTGATGCAGATCCTCATGTCAGTGATGATGGCGACGTTCATGTTCATGATGATCCCGCGCGCCGAGGTCTGCGCCGAGCGTATCAAGGAGGTGCTCGACACCGAGCCGACCGTGCATCCGCCGGCGAAGCCCATCACGCCCGAGCGCCGCATCGGCGAGCTGGAGCTGCGCTCGGTCGGCTTCCGTTACCCGGGCGCGGAGGAGCCGGTGCTGTCGGACATCACGTTCACCGCCCGTCCCGGGCGCACGACCGCGATCATCGGCGGCACCGGCAGCGGCAAGACCACGCTGCTCAACCTCATCCCCAGGTTGTTCGACGCGACCGACGGCGAGGTGCTGGTCGACGGCGTCAACGTACGCGACCTCGACCCGGCCGTGCTCTCCCGCATCGTCGGCCTGGTCCCGCAGGCGCCCTACCTCTTCTCCGGCACCGTGGCCTCCAACCTCAGGTACGGCCGCCCCGACGCCACCGACGAGGAGCTGTGGCACGCCCTGGAGATCGCGCAGGCCCGCGAGTTCGTCGAGGCGATGCCGAACAAGCTGGAGGAGCCGATCGCGCAGGGCGGCACCAACGTCTCCGGCGGCCAGCGCCAGCGCCTGGCCATCGCCAGGGCCCTGGTGCACCGGCCGGAGATCTACCTCTTCGACGACTCGTTCTCGGCGCTCGACTACGCGACCGACGCCCGGTTGCGGGCCGCGCTCGCCGAGGAGATCACCGACGCCACCATCGTGATCGTGGCCCAGCGGGTCAACACGATCCGCGACGCCGACCGCATTCTCGTGCTCGACGACGGCCGCTTGGTCGGCAGCGGCACCCACGCCGAGCTCATGACGACCTGCCCGACGTACCGGGAGATCGTCCTGTCCCAGCTCACCGAACAGGAGGCCGCGGCATGACGACCCAGGCACCCGCGCGCCGGCCCCAACCGCAGATCGGCCCAGGCCGCATGATGGGCGGGCCGCCGGAGAAACCGCTCGACTTCGGCGGCACGCTGCGCAAGCTGCTGCGGCTGCTGCGGCCGGAACGCGCACATGTGATCGTCATCCTGCTGCTCGGCGCGTCCAGCGTCGCGCTCACGGTGATCGGCCCGAAGATCCTCGGCCACGCCACCGACCTGATCTTCTCCGGCGTCATCGGCGAACGGCTCCCGGCCGGCGTCACCAAGGAGCAGGCGGTGGCCGGGCTGCGCGCCCAGGGCCAGGACACCTTCGCCGACATGGTCGCCTCGATGCACGTCGTGCCCGGCCAGGGCATCGACTTCACCGAGCTGGCCCAGGTGCTCGGCTGGGCGCTGGCCGTCTACCTGCTGGCGGCCGGGCTCGGCATCGCGCAGTTCCGCATGACCACCACCGTCGTGCAGCGGGCCGTCGCCCGGCTGCGCGAGCGCATCGAGGGCAAGCTGAGCCCGGCTGCCGCTGCGGTACTTCGACGACCAGCCGCGCGGCGAGATCCTCAGCCGCGCCACCAACGACACCGACAACATCGCCCAGAGCCTCCAGCAGACGATGGGGCAGCTCGTCACCTCGCTGCTGACGGTCGTCGCGGTGCTGGCCATGATGTTCGTGATCTCGCCGATCCTGGCGCTGATCGCGGTCGTCACGGTGCCGGTGACGGTCGTCGTCACCGCGTTCATCGGCAAGCGGTCGCAGCCGCAGTTCATCGCGCAGTGGGCCGCGACCGGCAAGCTCAACGGCCACATCGAGGAGATGTACGGCGGCCACACGCTGGTCAAGGCGTTCGGCAGGCAGAAGGAGTCGGCCGAGACCTTCACCGAGCACAACCAGGCGCTGTTCACCTCCGGCTTCCGCGCCCAGTTCATCTCCGGCGTCATCCAGCCGGCCATGATGTTCATCAGCAACCTCAACTACGTGCTGGTCGCCGTGGTGGGCGGGCTCAAGGTGGCGTCGGGGTCGATCTCGCTGGGCGACGTGCAGGCGTTCATCCAGTACTCCCGCCAGTTCAGCCAGCCGCTCACCCAGGTGGCCGGCATGGCGGGCCTGGTGCAGTCGGGCGTCGCCTCCGCCGAGCGGGTCTTCGAGCTGCTTGAGGCTGCCGAGCAGTCGGCCGAGCCGGCCGAGCCCGCGCGGCCCGAGCAGGTCAGGGGGCGGGTGGCGTTCGAGAACGTGTCGTTCTCCTACAGCCCCGACCGGCCGCTGATCGAGAACCTGTCGCTCACCGTCGAGCCCGGCCAGACCGTGGCCATCGTCGGCCCCACGGGCGCGGGCAAGACCACGCTGGTCAATCTCATCATGCGCTTCTACGAGGTGACCGGCGGCCGCATCACGATCGACGGCGTGGACATCGCCGAGATGTCGAGGGAGGAGCTGCGCTCCAACATCGGCATGGTGCTGCAGGACACCTGGCTGTTCGGCGGCACGATCGCCGAGAACATCGGCTACGGCGCCGAGAACGCCACCCGCGCGCAGATCGAGGCCGCCGCCGAGGCCGCCCACGTCGACCGCATCGCCCACACGCTGCCCGACGGCTACGACACCGTCATCGACGAGGAGGGCGCGGCGGTCAGCGCGGGCGAGAAGCAGCTCATCACGATCGCGCGGGCGTTCCTCGCCGAACCGGCGATCCTGATCCTGGACGAGGCCACCAGCTCGGTCGACACGCGTACCGAGGTGCTCATCCAGCGGGCGATGAGCAAGCTGCGCAAGGGGCGGACGAGCTTCGTCATCGCCCACCGGCTGTCCACGATCCGCGACGCCAGCCTCATCCTCGTCATGGAGAACGGGCAGATCGTCGAGCAGGGCACGCACGAGTCGCTGCTCGCCGCGGGCGGCGCGTACGCCCGCCTGCACGAGGCGCAGTTCGCGCAGCCCGTGGCGGAGGTCGAATAGCCGAGGAGCGGTGCGGGAGGGGCCGCGCGGGCCCTCCCGCAACCCGCCGTCAGGTAAGGGCCTGGTCGATGCGGATGAACGTGGCGCCCTGGGAGACCGCGCGGGCGCCGAGCACGTGGCCGTCGCACATCCGCGTCTCGCCGCCCGACCGGTCGATCACCTTCCACGTCACCGGCGCCCCGCACGGCTGACCCGGCCGCGGGGTGCTCCGGCTCCACCCGCACACCCGGCACTTCGACACGCCCGCCATGGAGGAGAGCGTGTTGCCGTGCTCGGGGCAGACCGCCCAGGCCAGGCCGCACGGCTCCACCTGCAGCCTGGCCAGCTCGGTCGCCGCGCGCCGCAGGTCGTCGGTGCTCCTGGCCAGCCAGTCGGCGGCCTGCCGCGCCGCCGCCAGGGGGTCGGCGCCGGGCGACGCGCCGGCGTCCGGGGTGGTGACAGGGGAGGGGTGGGCGCACAGGGCGCGGACCTCGGCGGCGAGTGCTTCTGCCCGGTTCGCGAGTGCCCGCAGTTGCGCCGGAGTGACGGTCATGGACGCTCCACAAAAGGCCGATGTGGTGACGATCTCGACCCTACGTTCTGGCGGCGCCGCCCACGCCGGGAGCGCCGCCTTCCCCGGTCAGGCGGGTGAGAGTTCGAGGTTGCCGGAGTCGCTGGTCAGCTGGATCGAGCGCTGCGCCTTGGCGTCGCCGGTCGTCTTGATGTCCTTGTCACCGGAGTCGGTCTTGGCGGTGATCCGGTACGGCCCCTCGGGGACGCGTACCTCGGTGTCCCCCGAGTCGGTCTCGGTGGTGAGCGAATCCGGCGGCCCGGCGAAGGCCAGCGTCACGTCGCCCGAGTCGGACTTCGTGATGACCCGCTTGCCGCTCAGCTCGTCACCCTTGATCGAGCCGGAGTCGCTGGTGACCTCCACGTCGCCCGCGACGCCGATCACCTTCACATCGCCCGAATCGGAGGCCAGCTTGAGGCGGGTCGCCTTGGGCACCTCGACCCGGTAGGACACGTCGCAGGTGACGCCGGCCGCGCCGAGCCCCCACGCGGTGGGGCACTCGAACGCCAGCTCCAGCGTGTCGCCGCGCACGTCGTGGGACGTGGTCGGCTTGTCCTTGCGCCACTGCAGCCGCTCGGTCACGTGGATGCCCTCACGGTCGGACCCGACCACCTCGATGGTGCCGCTGTCGGTCGTGACCCGCAGCGCCGCCACCTTGTCAGGGACGTCGTACGAGACGGAGTCCTCGCTCACGTAGCCCCCCACGCCGCAGGCCGTCGTCACGGCCGCGAGCCCGGCGAGACCCGCGATCAGCACCGCTCTCCTCATCGTCATGTCGCACCATTCTTCCGGGGCGGGCCCGCTTCGCCCTCCGGGTCATCCCTGGAATCACCCCTGAAAGCGGGGGCTTCGGCCCGGCGGGGTCTCAGGACAGGTCGCACGTCGTCGTCGGTATCCACGGATTGGCCGGCATCTTGGCGCTGACGTTGGAGTAGCCCGGGTACTTCCACCGGCACACCGCGGCCAGGTCTATCGTCGAGTCGGAGCCGTTGCAGCCGGTGTAGGTCCACCCGGCGGTGTACGAACCCGAATAGCCCTTGGCCTTGCAGTACCCGTCGACGTCCGACCACGAGATCGTGCCCGTGGTGGGCTCGGGGGCGGGCGCGGCGGAGGTGCGCTTGGAGGCCGGTGACCTCGATGCTTTCGCGGTGGGTTCGGGCGTGCGGGTCGCCGGTCTGCGGGTGGGCGTCGCGGACGCCTTCCTCGTCGGAACGGAGGTCCTCGTCGGAACGGAGGCAGGGGTCGGGGCGGCGGTCGTGGCGGGGACGCGGCGCGGCGCGGTGGGCGTGGCGGATCTGGGCCGTGAGCTCGCCAGGTCCTTCGCCCTGCGGGTCCTGGCCTCGGCGGGCTTGCGCTCCTCCGTGGGCTCTTCTGCGGGCTCTTCTGCGGGTTCTTCGGTCGTCGTCTCGGCGGTGGGCTGCGGCGGTGGCTGCGTGGCGGTTGGCACGGGGGTGCGGGCCGCCGCCTCAGGCCGGGAGACGGCGGGCGACAGGGCGTACCAGCCGATCCCGGTGGCGGCGATCACGGCCACCGCCCCGACCGGGACGGCCACCTTCAGCGCGCGCGTCCTGCCGCGCGGAGTGGGTCCGGTGTCGAGCGCGGCCCCCTGCACCTGCGCGCTCGGGCCGGTGTCGGCGGAGGGCGGCCCCTGAACGGCGCCGAAAGGTCTGGAAGGTGGTCCTTGGACGGCGCCGGAGGGTCCGGAGGGTGGTCCTTGGACGGCGCCGAAGGGTCCGGACGGCGGCCCCTGAACCGCGCCGAAGGGGCCGGACGGCGGGCCCCCGGGCGATGACGGATTCCCGGGCGGGTTCCCAGGAGCGGATGGGTGCCCAGGAGCGGATGGGTCTCTGGAGCACGGCGGGTTTCCGGGGCTCGGGGCGGGACCCAGGCTGGGCATGCGCGGGTCCGTCAACGAGGCGAACGCCCGTAACCGCTCCACCACCTGCGCCGACGCCGGACGGCGTGCCGGATCCTTGGCCAGGCAGTCGCGCAGCAGCCAGCGCAGCCGCTCGTCAAGCGGCGTCAGGTCGGGCTCGCTCGTCAGCACCGCGTGCAGCGTCGCCGGGATGCCCTCGCCGCCGAACGCGCGCCGGCCCGTGGCGGCGTAGTACATGGTGGCGGCCCAGGCGAACATGTCGGCGGGCGGCCCCACCTCGCCGCCGGAGATCTGCTCGGGGGCCATGTACGCCGGGCTGCCGAACGGCTGGCTGCTGATCACCGACAGGCTCTGGTCGAGCGCCTTGGCGATGCCGAAGTCGATCACTACGGGACCGTCGGGCCCGAGCAGCACATTGGCCGGCTTGAAGTCGCGGTGCACCACCCCGGCGGCGTGGATGGCGGCCAGCGCCGTGGCGGTGTTGATCGCCAGCCGGTGCAGCGCCGCCGCGCCGCGCGGCCCGTCGTCGCGTACGGAGGTCTGCAGCGACGGTCCCGGCACGTACTCGCTGACGATGTACGGCCGGCTCCAGGCGAACCCCGAGTCGAGCAGCTGGGCCGTGCAGAACGGCGCCACCCGCTTGGCCGTCTCCACTTCGCGCAGGAAGCGGTCGCGGGCGCCGTCGTCGGCGACGAGGTGGGCGTGCAGCAGCTTGATCGCGACGAGGGGGCCGCCGGGGGCGCGGCCGGCGTACACGACGCCCTGCCCGCCGCTGCCGAGCCGCCTCTCGATCCGGTAAGGGCCGACCGTGGCGGGGTCCTCGGGGGACAGGGGCGGTAGGCCGTTGTCGTCGGTGTTCAGGGCGTCTTCTCCGTGGTCGGGATGGTGGGATCACCGGGGGGCTTGTGCGCCCATGGCGAGTCCGGGACGGGCGCGCCCGGCGGCAGCCGGGCGACCAGCCCCTCGACGGCCGCGCTGAGCAGCAGCACGAAGAGGTCCTCCGGGGTGTGGTGGGGGATGCCGGACTTGGCCTGACGCAGCAGTGCCGAGTCGTCCATCGAGGCGAGCGCCTGCGCGACGACCGGCGACCCGGCGATGGTGGCCCGCTCCTCCTGGGCCACCGTGAGGCCGAGCGCGATGATCGAGACGCCGGAGGCGATGACGGTCGCGGCGGCGGGATCGTAGCCGCGCCTGCCGAGGGCGAGCAGCTCCTCCTCCATCAGCCGGAGACCGGACGCCCCGCGCGGGAACAGGCGCAGCATGTAGGAGGCGCAGCCCGGATGGGCGAGCGCGAAGCGGTGCAGCTGCAGCGCGAAGCTCACCAGGTGGGCGACGAGCGGCTCGTCGGGGTCGTCGGCCAGCCGCAGCTCGTCGAGTATGGCCTCGCCGACCAGCGTCTCCAGGTCGGCGCGGCTCGGCACGTGGCGGTAGATCGCCGCCGTGGTCACGCCGAGCGCGTCGGCGACGCGCTGCATGGTCAGCTCGTTGAGCCCGATCCGCTTGCCGGCCGCGATCACGTCGGCGACGGTGAAGCTCGCCGGGCGGCCACCCGTCCGCACCGGATCACCCCCTAAGTTATGGACCGTAACTTAGGGGAGCGGTAGTACCCGCGCAAGCGGCTTGGATTGCTGGAACGTTCCCGGGTCGCAAGCCCGTCAATGGCGCGCTGCGCCGTGCCGTCCGGCCCTTGCGGGTCTTGAGTAACCGTTGAAGCAGCGCCGCGCGGGGCGGGGCGATGTGACGAGTTCGCCTATGTCCGAGGCCGGACCGTGTCCTTTGAATTGCTCTTCAACACCGCTGTTTCGGCGCCATTGAAGGCCGAACCGCGGGCCTCGCCGGCCCGTACCCGGAATCATGAGGTGGAGGGTATGTTTAGTGTTGACCAGGGAAAGCGCCGGAGGACGGGCCATCGGAGGCACGACACGCCCCTGAGATGCGATTCCTGCTGAAGAGCGTTACAGTACCTGCAACGTAAACGTATTTGGAGCACCTAATGGCGAAGCGCATTGTTGAATCCTTTATCGATGACATCGACGGCAGTGAAGCCGAGGGCACGACGAGGTTCGCGCTCGACGGCACCAACTACGAGATCGACCTGTCGGGAGCCAACAGAGAGAAGCTCGAGAAGGCGCTGGCGCCGTTTATCACCAAGGCCAGGGCCGTCCGCGCCGACCGGGGCGGACGCGGCCGCCGCGGCGGCTCCTCGCGTGCCGTGAGCCGCGAGAAGGCCACCGAGATCCGCAAGTGGGCCAAGGCCCAGGGTCTGCCGGTGAGCGAGCGAGGCCGCATCGCCTCCTCCGTCGTCGAGCAGTACGAGGCCGCTCACTGACGGATCCGGACACGGATCCGCTGACGGACGCGCCGAGGGGCGCGACGACCTCGCGTCCCCTCCGTCCGGCAGAGCCGGTGACGTGACTCCTCGCGCCGGAGGCGCCCGCTTCGCCGCCTTCGCCGCGCGCCGCCGGACAGGGTCGAGCCCCCACCGGGCCCCTATCCGGCGAGCGCCGGAGTCGCTCCACCGTCTCCCTTCCGAGCCGCTCTCCCGAGCAGGGCGGAGACCGGGCGAGGAGCACTTACGGCGGCCACGGCCGGGCCCGCCACGATCAGACATACGCGGGCCTGCCGCCGCCGCACGGGTGCCCCAAGAGTCCTCACGGGCCGGGCCGGGCCGCCGCCGCCCGGGTGCGCCCCTGAGAAACCCACACGGGCGAGCCGCTGCCGCACCTGAAATCCGCGCTGCCAGAGATCACGGGCAGTGCGCGTTCTTCGCTCCCGACGCCGTCACCATGCGCGACGAGGCGCTCCTGTACGACCTCGGTCCCGCCGGCGGGCAGCGCGTCGCGGGCGGCCGCGCCGCCTGCTCGCCGGCTACGACGGGGCCGGACCCGTCAGCAACTGGTCGGGCACCACCTTGGGCAGCCCGCGCAGCCACGTCTCCAGGTCCGAGGGCCACCACCGACCGGCCGCCAGGCGGCCCAGCTCATGGGCGACCGCCGACGACGACGCGGGCACCGGCACCACCCGTACGGGCGCCGCCCCCGCCAGCACGCCGAGCCACCAGTGCCGCCACGTCTGTGGCATGTCGCCGGACTCCAGCACCAGGTAGTAGTCGGGCAGCGCCAGCCGGTCCGCCCGCAGGTCGGCGAGCGCGGCCTCGATGGCCACCTCCAGCGCGCCGACCACGCCCGTGCCGTCGAAGTACGCGGTCCACGCCGCGGCCACGTCGGCCAGCGGGTCGGCGTCGTGCACCACGTACGTGGCCGCCGACCTGGCCGCGAGATCCGTCACCTCGGCCGCGGTGCGCTCGCCGCGCCGGATCGCGTACACGTTGTGCCGGTCGTCCAGCCCCGCGATCACGTCAGCGGCCCCATCCCCGGCGACCACGACCACCGTACTGCTCAAACGCCGCATATCCGGCAGTTTATGCGCCCGCCGTCCGGACGAGCCGCCGGTGCGGCGTGGCGCCGGCCGCGACGACGGTCGCGTTCGCCACCATGGGAGACGCCGGCCACACAAGGCGAGGGGGATGGATGCGGGCGATCGCGGCCATGGCGGTGACGCTCGCGCTCGTCGCCGCCCCCGTACAGGCCGCCGAGGACGATGACGACGGGAACGGCGACGGCAAGAAGCCGGTCTGGCGCACGCTCACCTCTTTCTTCGTCTCGCCCGAGTCGCCGCACCAGAACGACGTCATCCGCGTGCTCCTGCACTGCCCGGACGCCGCCAGCCACGCGATCGTCGGCTCGACGGCCTTCCCCATCAAGGGCTCCTGGCGCACCTTCCGCGAGGTGGGCGTGGGTCTCACGGGGCGGAACTTCGGCAGGCGCGGCATCATCATCTCCCGCTTCGCGCCGCCTGGGCACCACGAGGTGCGGATGAAGTGCGTCAAGGTGCGGATCGACAGGAAGAAGGGCATCAGGAAGGTCAAGGTGATCAGCCGCGCGTCGGCGTCGCTGACCGTGCGCCCCTTCCATATCGGCCAGTACTTCTGAACCGGCCAGTACTTCTGAACCGGCCAGTACTTCTCGCCAGCCCTGCCGGACCCGGCCGCTCTCATCCCGGCCCTCGCCGGAGCCGGCCGCCCCCGGCCGTGCCCGCCGGAAACGGCCCCTTCCGCCCCCGCGGGAGGAAGAGGCCGCACGGAACTCACTTCTGCTGGGCCAGCCACTCCTCGAACGTGGTCGGCATGATGCGTACGCGCTCGCCCGGCAGCAGCACGTCCCCCGCCATCGACGGCCCGAACAACCCCGACCAGGTCGGCACCAGCTTCACCTCGCGCCCCCGTACCTGGTGCGTGCGCCGTGCCATGTCCACGAGGTCCTGCGGGTCGGGCCCGGCGACGTCGGCATAGCGGCCCTGGGGCTCGCCGAGCGCGACCTCGGCCAGCACCGCTGCGACGTCCTCGGGCGCGATGGGCTGGACGAGCAGCGGCGCGATGGTGGCCACGCCGTCCTTCTCCGTCCAGCTCGCGACCATCTCCGCGAAGTCGTGGAACTGCGTGGCCGGCACGATCGTCCACGGCACCGGCCCTGCCTCCACCAGCCGCTCCTGCTCACGCTTGCCGGCGTAGTGGGCGTTGCCCGGCACGCGGTGGACGCCCACGATCGACAGCAGCACGTGGTGCCGAACCCCGGCGCGCTGCTCGGCGGCCAGCAGGTTGCGGGTGGTGGTGCCGAAGAACGCGACCGTCTCCTCCACGCCCCCCGGCGGGCCGTTGAGCGCGTCGATGACCGCGTCGGCCCCGGCCAGCGCCTGGTCGAGCCCCTCGCCCGTGGTCAGGTCGACGCCGAGCGACCGGCTGATGCGGACGACCTCGTGCCCGTCCTTCTCAAGGATGGCGGCCGTCCTGGAGCCGATGTTGCCGGTGGCTCCGGCGACTGCGATGCGCATGGTTGATCTCCCCCATGTGTGCGATGACGTCACGAACTATATCTCGGACTTTTCGGATCCTCAATATCTCAGATTATGCTGGTCGTCGTGAAGTTGCCTGTGAGCACCGAATGGCTGTTGCACTGCGCCACGACCCTGGCGCAGCTCGACCCGGGAGCGACCGCGTCGGCCGCACAGCTCGCCGACTACTACGACCTGCCCGCTCCCTACCTGGCCAAGCAGCTCCAGGCGCTGGTCAGAGCGGGGGTGCTGGCGACGACGACGGGGCCGAAAGGCGGGTTCAGGCTCGGCCGGCCGCCGGGCGAGATCACGCTGCTGGAGATCGTGGAGGCGGTGGACGGGGCTGCTTCGCCGTACGAGTGCCGCGAGATCCGGATGCGGGGGCGCGGCGCGCTGCCGCCCGAGGACTGCAGGGAGACCTGCGTGCTGGCGGCGAAGATGTTCGAGGCCCACGAGGCGTGGCGGCGCAGCCTCGCGGCGGTCACGCTGGCCGATGTGCTCGCCGACCTGCCGCCCACGGCTCCGGCCCGCACCCGCTCCATCATCGCGGGCATACCGAGAACGCCCCGCTGACCCCCGCGAACGGGGGCCGGCGGGGCGTACGCGTGGCTCCGCCGGGCTGACTCCGGTGAGCGGAAGGGGTCAGCGGGGCGTGGATGGTGTTCCACCGGGCCGCGCGGAGGGAGGAGACCCGCGCCTCGCCCGGTGAGAGCCCGCCCGGCCGCCACGACCGCCGGACGGACCCGGTCTCATCACGCGAGCCCGATGGTCATTCCGCGAGCCCGATGGCGGCCCCCGGGCACACGGCGGCCGCCTCGCGCACCGCGGCGTGCTGGCCCGCGCCCGGCGTCTCGTCCAGCAGGATCACGATGCCGTCGTCCTCACGCTGGTCGAACACCTCCGGCGCGAGCAGCACGCACTGCCCCGCACCACAGCACTTGTCCTCGTCGATGATGACCTTCATCGGTGTCCGTCTCCTCTCGAACGGGGTGTCACCAGCGGACGGGCAGCGTACGCAGGCCGCCGACCGCCAGCCCCTCCACGCGCTCCAGCTCTTCCACGGGCACGGCCAGCTCCAGCGACGGGAGCCTGCGCAGCAGCACCTCCAGCACGACCTGCAGCTCGGTTCGCGCCAGCGCCTGGCCGAGACACGAGTGCGCGCCGGAGCCGAACGCGAGATGCGGGTTCGGGCTGCGGGTCATGTCCATCTCGGAGGCGTTGGCGAAGGCGCGCTCGTCGCGGTTGGCCGCCGCCATGCTGCAGATCACCGTGGTGCCCTTGGGCAGCACCTCACCGCCGACCTCCGCCTCGACCGGCAGGTAGCGGGGCAGGCCGACGCCGGCGTTCGCGTCCATGCGCAGCGACTCCTCGACCGTCGTACGGATCAGCGCGGGCTCGTCCAGCAGCCGCTCCCACCGGCTCCGGTCGGCGAGCAGCATCGCGACCATCTTGCCGATCATGTTGGCGGTGGTCTCGTGCCCGGCAACCAGCAGCCCCATGCCCGTCACCAGGATCTGCAGGTCCGACAGCCCGCCCTGCTCGGGACCGCCGGCCGCGAGCAGCTCGCTGAGCAGGTCCTCGCCCGGCTGCTCCCGCTTGGCCGCGACGTGGCCGGACATGTACTCGAAGAACTCCGCCTGGGCGGCGTCGATCTCCTCCTTGGAGTAGCGGGTGAGGTTGAGGAACGTGTCCGACCAGTACGAGAACCGGTCGCGGTCCTCGGCGGGCACCCCGAGCATGTCGCAGATCACGTACACCGGCAGCGGGAAGCCGAGCGACGCCTTGAGGTCGGCGGGCGCGCCGCGCTTGACCATGTCGTCGATGAGGTCGTCGGCGATCTGCGTCATCGACGGCCGCAGTGCCGCCATCCGCTTGGCCGTGAACCACCGGCCCACCAGCCGCCGCCAGTGCTGGTGGCCCTCGCCGCCGTCGGGGATGATCTGCGCGATGTCGCTGTTGAACACCCCGCCGCCGTCCGCCGACAGCCGCGCCGCGTCGGGGGCGGTGAGCCGGCGGGTGAAGCGCGGGTCGGCGAGCACCGCCTTGACGTCCTCGTACCTCGTGATGAGCCGCGCGCCGTCGCCGCTCGGCAGCTTCACGTGCGCCACCGGGCACTCCGCGCGCAGCCGCGCCCACTCCGCGGGCGGGTCGAGCGCCGCGTCGTTGGGGATCGGGTAGTTCAGGACCTGCTCGTTGGCACTCATGCGGCCTCTCCTCGTGTTCGGATGGTCCGCCGCCCGGCGCGGGCGGCTCGGTGATGCCGGTGACGCC
Organism: Nonomuraea fastidiosa; assembly: GCF_042751225.1. Taxonomy (NCBI): domain Bacteria; kingdom Bacillati; phylum Actinomycetota; class Actinomycetes; order Streptosporangiales; family Streptosporangiaceae; genus Nonomuraea; species Nonomuraea fastidiosa. Next base: position 1,230,280 of record NZ_CP170570.1, on the reverse strand, counting down.
GCCTCACGCGGGCGTGAGGTGCTGCTGGCGCAGGACGCGGGCCTGCTTGGCCATGTTCCAGCCGAGCACGCCGGTGATCCGGCCGTCCTCGCGGTAGACGGCGGCGAAGCGGCGCTGCTCGGGATCGCCCTCCGCGATGCTCGTCTCGGCCGCGGCCGACGGCAGGCCGTGCGCCTGGATCTTGACGTCGTACTGGTCGGTCCAGAAGTAGGGGATCGGCGTGTACGCCCGGTCCGCGCCCAGCAGGTTGGCCGCCACGACCTGGGCCTGCTCGGTGGCGTTGGTCCGGTTCTCCAGGCGCAGCCTGCGGCCCAGCCCTTCGTGATGCCAGGACGCCACGTCGCCCACCGCGTAGACGCCGTCGGCCGCCCGGCAGCGCGCGTCGCACTCCACCCCGTCGCCCAGCCGCAGCCCGCTGCCCTCCAGCCAGCCGGTGGCCGGGCGGGAGCCGATGGCCACCACCACGGCATCGGCGTCGAGCGTCTCGCCGGTGGCCAGGCGCACGCCCGTCACCCGCCCGGCCGTGCCGGTCAGCGCCTCGACGGCGACGCCGAGCCGCAGCCGCACCCCCTGCTCGGCGTGCGTACGGGTCAGGTGATCGGCGATGACGTCGCCGAGCTGGTCGGCGAGGATCGCCCTGCCCATGCCGACGAGCGTCACGTCGAGGCCCATGCCCCTGGCCGTCGCCGCGATCTCCGCGCCCAGCACGCCCTCGCCGACGACCACCAGCCGCCTGGCCGCGGTCAGCCCGAGGCGCAGCGCGAGCGAGTCGTCAAGGCTGCGCAGTACGTGCACGCCCGCGAGGTCGTCCTGGCCCGGCAACCGGCACGGGACCAGGCCCGTCGCGATGACGACGGCATCGGCGCGCACCACGCGGCCGGACGCCGTGGTGACCGCCCGCGCCTTCGCGTCCAGGGCCGTGGCCGGCTCGCCGCGTACGAAGCCGGCGCCCAGGGCGTCGAGCTGCTGCTGCGTGCGGAGCTGCGCGCGCTCCGGCTCCCACGCCCCGGCCAGCACCTGCTTGGACAGTGGCGGCCGGTCGTAGGGGAGGTGCGGCTCGGCGTCGAGCAGCGTCAGCCGCCCGGTGTAGCCGTTGCGCCGCAGTGCCTCGGCCGTGCCCAGACCCGCGGCCGAGGCGCCGACGATCAGGATGCTCTCTGGCGGTGTCACTCCGCCTTCCTCCCGTCCCCGGCTGCATGTATGCGCATATGTCCTGGTCCTTTCCGCCCTCTCGCCCCGAACATTACCCACACATGTAGGAAAACCTACACCTGTCGTCAGAAGGTAGGGTGAAGCGCGTGGCGACCTCGAGAGCAAGCAACACACCATCGGGTGATCGGCGCGTCCGCCGCACTCAGGCCGCCCTCGCCCGTGCCCTGCTCCGGCTCGTCGAGGAACGCGACCTGTCCCGCATCGCCGTCGCCGACGTCGCCGAGCTCGCCGGAGTCAGCCGCTCGACCTTCTACGACCACTACCGCGACGTGCACGAGCTGGCCGAGGCCGCCTGCACCGCGATGATCGACCGGCTCATCGAGTCGCTGCCCATGCCCGGCCTCGACGCCGACGACCCGCTCGCCGAGGCGGCCGCGTCGCTGGAGGCGTTCTTCGCCAGCCTCGCCGAGCACGCCGGGCTCTACCGCGCGCTGCTCGGCCCTCAGGGCAGCGCCCGCGTCGCCGACCACATCCGCCGCCGCACCGCCGCCGCCATCGAGGCCCGCCTGCACGAAGAGTCCACCCGCGCCGGCGCAGGACCAGCCGAGCCCGCCGCCCGCGCCGGCGTGCGTCCGTCCGAGCCTGCCGCCCGCCCCGGCACGCCCGGCGACCGTGGCGACTCGCAGGACACGCACGACGTGGTCGCCGCCTTCACGGCCGGAGCGCTCATCGGCGTCGCCGCTGACTGGCTCCAGCGCGGCTGCCCCCGCCCTCCGTCGGAGATGGCCGCCCTCACCTGGCCCCTGATCGCCGCTGTCCACCCCATCCCCGTCCGCCAGACCCCCTCACGCACCCCTGCGACGGACGACACCCACCCGCGCACGTGACTCGGCCCGCCCACTGACCGTCGGGGCGCGTGCTCAGCCGGTGTGGTGCGGTCAGGTCGGCCGGAAGCGGGAGCGGGCGGGCGCCGGCACCCTGCTCGACCACCCGCTCCGGTTCCGCGCAGCGCCCGGCCCGGTCTCGAATGCGGGCGGTTGATCCACCTAGGATGCGGTTCATGCCGCTTCACCTCCCCCCGCCCGACGACCGGCTGTCCGGACACACCGGCTGGACCAGGGCCCACTGGGAGGCGATGGCCGACCATCTGCTGGCCTCGGTGGTGCCGTACGCCACCGAGGGCTTCGCCCAATACCGGCTGCCCGGCAAGCCCAGCATCTCCGGTACGGTCAGCGACGGGCTCGAAGGCTACGCGCGCACGTTCCTGCTGGCCGCGTTCAGGATCGCGGGGGCGCGCGGCGAGGTGCCGCCCGAGCTGATCGAGCGGTACGCGACCGGCCTGATCTCCGGCACCGACCGCGGCCACCCCTACGCCTGGCCGGAGCTGACCGACATGGCGCAGCCGCTGGTCGAGGCCGCTTCCATCGCGATCGCCCTGCACGAGACCCGGCCCTGGCTGTACGACGGGCTCACGCCGGAGCAGCAGGAGCGGGTGGTGAGCTGGCTGGCCGGGTTCATCGGCAAGCGCACCCCGGACAACAACTGGGTGCTGTTCCGGGTGATCGTCGAGCAGTTCCTGGCCGAGGTGGGCGGCCCGTACGAGCCCGGCGAGATCACCGGCGGCCTTGAGCGCATCGAGGAGTGGTACACCGGCGACGGCTGGTACACCGACGGCACGGGCAAGAACTACGACTACTACTGCGGCTGGGCCCTGCACCTCTATCCGTCGCTGTGGGCCAGGATGGCGGGCGACACCGCCCGCGCCGAGCGGTACGCCGAGCGCCTGCGCCTCTTCCTCGAGCAGTACCAGCACTTCTTCGCCGCCGACGGCGGGCCCGTGCACCAGGGGCGGTCGCTGACGTACCGGTTCGCGACCGTCGCACCGCTGTGGCTGGGCGCGCTGACCGGCGCCACGCCGCTGCCGCCCGGCCGGACCCGCCGCCTGGCCAGCGGCGTGCTGCGGCACTTCGCCGAACGCGGCGCGCCCGACGAACGCGGCCTGCTCACCCTCGGCTGGTACGACCCCTTCCCGCCGGTCGTCCAGCCCTACTCCGGTCCGGCGTCGCCGTACTGGGCCAGCAAGGCGTTCCTCGGCCTGCTGCTGCCGCCCGACCACCCGGTCTGGACCGAGCCCGAGGAGCCGGCCCCGATCGACCTGGCCGACCAGAGCGTGGCCATGCCGGCGCCCGGCTGGCTGATCGAGGCCACCCGTGGCGACGGCGTCGTACGCCTGCTCAACCACGGCAGCGACCGCGATCGCGTCAGGAACCCCGACGGCCCGCCCGACCCCCACTACCTGAGGCTCGCCTACACCAGCCACACCGGGCCCGAGGCGAGCGGCGTGGACAACAACCTGGCCGTCATCGCGCCGGGCGGCGCCACGTACCTGCGGCGGGTCATCGAGCCCCTCGCCGTCTCCGACGGGTTCGCCGCGTCGGCGTGGCAGGACGGGGAGGTACGCGTGGTGACGGCGGTCGTCGCGGCGGGCGCGTCAGAGATCAGGATCCACCAGGTCACCGCACCGGCCGGGCACCACGTACGCGACGGCGGCCACGCGCTCGCCGATGCCGCGCCGCCCGAGCTGCGGCAGGGCGACGGCGTGGCCTCGGCCCGGCGCGCCGACGGCCTGACCAGCGCCGTACGCGCCCTGCACGGCTTCACCGGCACCGGCCTGGCCACGGCGGAGCACGCCAACGCCTTCGGCCCCTGCTCCGCCACCCCGTACGCCGTCGCGATCGGACACCCGGGCGGCACCGCCGTCTACGTCAGCCTCGTCCACCTGTCGGGAACGCAAGCCGAGCCGCCCGCACCGTCGGTGACGGTGACGGACGACGCGGTTCTCCTGGGCCTGCCGGACGGCCAGACGGTCACCGTCCGGCTCGGCCCCGTCCCCGCCTGCACCCGCTGACCCGCCGTCACCGTGTCCTCGACGGCGCCGCCACGGCGGGCGCCCGCACCCCCGGAAGGCGCCCGGGCGGCGGCGCGGGGTCACTTCTTGAAGGCGTCCTTGACCTTCTTGCCCGCGTCCTTCACCTTCTCGCCGGCCTGCTTCAGGCCGCCCTCGGTCTGGTCGGCGCGCCCCTCGGCCTGCAGCCGCTCGTCGTCGGTGGCGTCGCCGATGTTCTCCTTCGCCCGCCCCTTCAGCTCCTGAGCCTTGTTGCGGATCTTGTCGTCGGTGCTCATGCCCGTTCCCTCCCGCTCGTCGGATGCGATCCCTCACCTAACCGAGCGGGAGGGCGGGAAACATCAGGCGTTCCTGAGGTGCTCGGCGGGCGACGGCCAGGACGCGAGCCGGGCGTGGATCTCCTCGCGCGCCGGGAGCGTGAGCGCCTCGGCGTACGCGCTGGACAGCAGCTCCTCGATCGAGACCCGCTCACCGGTCTCGGCCGCGTGGACCGCCGCCTCCACCATGGCCAGGCTGCCGATGTTACGGGCGATCGCCCCCGAGGGCGTCGGGCCGCCGCGCACCGCCGCGACGAACTCCACCAGCGCCCCGGCGATCTGCTCGTGCTCGCCGGGCGGCACGTCGGCGGCCCCGTCGAGGCTGGAGGTGATCCGGTGCTCGCCGTCCCAGGTGGCGCTGCCACCGGGGCCGACGGCCCGCCACTCGCCGTTCCACGAGGTCTCCAGCCCGTCGGCGCACCAGCTTCCGTTGTAGACGTAGCGGGTGCCGCCTTCGAAGCGGAAGGTCGCGGTGGCGGAGGCGTCGCCGCGGTACCAGCTCCACGGCGGGTTCCAGCTCTCGCACGTCACCGACACCGGCTCGGCGCCGAGCAGGTAGCGGGCCGCGTCGAAGGCGTGGATGGCCATGTCGACGAGCAGCGGCTGGGGCATCTCCTCGCGGAACCCGCCGAATCGCGGCCCGCGGAAGAACGACGTGGCGAGCAGGCCGGGCGGGCCCAGCCTGGCGATCAGCCGCCGGTACTCGGCCAGCGCGGCGTAGTAGCGGCGCGACTGACTGATCATCAGCAGCCGCCCCGACGCCTCGGATGCGGCGGCCTGCAGCATGGCCTCGGCCAGGGTCGGCGCTGCCGGTTTCTCGCACAGCACGGGCACGCCGGCGAACAGCGCCTCGACGCTGACGGAGGTGTGCGCGGCGGGGACGGTGACGTTGACGACCGCGTCCGGCTCGACCCGCGCGAGCAGCTCGCCGAGCGAGCCCGCGACCGGCGCCGCACAGCCCACCTCGCGTACGGCGGCCCGCGCCCGTTCGACATCGAGGTCGGCCACCCCGGCCACCTCGACGTCGGCCGACGCCGTCAGCGTGCGCAGCCAGGCCATGCCCATCGCGCCCGCGCCCACCTGGACGACGCGCAGCCTCCCGCTCACTCGGCGTCCTTGTTGTGCATCGCGCCCCGGTAGCCGTGCCCGTTGAAGAAGTCGCCCATCTCGTAGCGCAGCAGGGTCGGCAGCGCCCGCCGGTCGGGGTCTCCTGCGGCCCACTCGACCCCGTTGGCGATCACCTGCAGCACGTCGGGGTGGTGGTAGACGGGATAGTCCTGGTCACCCGGGCTGAAGTAGAAGATCTTGCCGTTGCCGCGCCGGAACGTACAGCCGCTGCGGAACACCTCGCCGCCGGTGAACGAGCTGATGAAGATCAGCTCGTCGGGGGTGGGGATGTCGAAGAATTCGCCGTACATCTCCTGGGCGGGGATCTCGATGGGGTGCGGCACGCCGCGTGCGATGGGGTGCGTCGGGTTGACCGTCCAGATCAGCTCGCGGTCGTTCTCGCTGCGCCAGCGCAAGGTGCAGGTCGTGCCCATCAACTTGGTGAAGATCTTCGACCAGTGGCCGGAGTGCAGCACCACCAGGCCCATGCCGGACAGCACGTGCCGGTGCACGCGTTCGACCACCTCGTCCGCCACCTCGGCATGCGCCGCATGGCCCCACCAGGTCAGCACGTCGGTGCCGGCCAGCACCTCCTCGGTCAAACCGTGCTCGGGGTCGTCGAGGGTCGCGGTGGAGACCTTCGCCCGCTCGCCCAGCCGGGCCTCGATGCCGCGCCTGATGGCGTTGTGCATGCCGTCGGGGTAGATCTCCCTCACGTGGGGTTCGACCTGCTCGTGCCGGTTCTCGCCCCACACCAGGACGTTGAGGGTTCGAGCGTTCATGCGGACGTCCTTTCCCGTCGTCATTTGACCGCGCCGCTGACGGCGCCGGCCGCTATGTAGCGCTGTGCGAAGATCAGCAACAGCCCCGCGGGGATGGACGCGAGCACGGCCGTGGCCATGACCGCGGCCCAGTCCTGCGAGTTGGCGCTGATGTAGTCGTAGATGCCGAGCGTGATCGGCCTGACCTCGGGCGTGCTGGTCAGGGTGAGGGCGAAGAGGAAGTCGCTCCACGCCGACAGGAAGGTGAACAGGGCGGCCGTGACGATCGCGTTCTTGCTGATCGGTACGACGATCGCGAGGAACGCCCGCAGGTTGCCCGCGCCGTCCACCATCGCCGCCTCCACCAGCGCCGGCGGGATGGAGCCCATGAACGCCCTGATGAGCAGCACCGCGAAGGGGATGCCCGCGGCGGAGTTGGCCAGGATCAGCCCGAAGACGTTGTTGATCAGAAAGAGCGCGTTGAACAGCGGGTAGAGGGCGTTGGCGATGACCATCGCCGGGATCATCTGCGTGATCAGCAGCACGAGCAGGAACACGTTCCCGGTCTTGGTACGGAAGCGGGCCAGCCCGTACGCGGCGGGCGTCGCGACGGCGAGGGTGAGCACCACGGTGCCGAGCGCGATGACCAGGCTGGTGACGAAGTTGCGGCCCTGCTCGGTGACGGCGGTGACGTAACCGCTGAGATCTGGACGTACGGGGAAGAAGTCGGCGGCGGCGGCCCCGGAGGCGGCCTGGAGGCTGGTGTTGACCATCCAGTAGACCGGGAAGATCATCACGGCCAGGAAGAGCACGCCGAGCATCGTCATGGGCAGCGTGCGTGCGGTGGAGGTGGGGTTCACGTGCGTCACCTCACTCGTGCGGCTCGCGGCGCGAGATGAACAGGTAGATGAGGGCGAAGACGAGCGAGACCACGACGAGGACGTTGCTGATGGCCGCGCCCTGGCCGAAGTCGAACTCGACGAACGACTTGTTGTAGGCGTTCGTGGCCAGCGTCTGCGTGGAGTTGGCGGGGCCGCCGCCGGTCAGGCCGAGGATGATGTCGACGACCTTGAGCGTGTAGACCACGCCGAGCACGATGACGATGCTCACCACCGACCGGATGTTGGGCCAGGTGATGTGCCGGAACGCGGTCCAGCCGGTGGCGCCGTCGAGCGCGCCCGCCTCGTACAGCTCCTTCGGCACGGCCTGCAGGCCGCTGTAGAGGATGGCGACGTTGAACGGGATGCCCAGCCAGATGTTCACGCCGATCACCCCGGCGAGTGCGAGCGTCGGATCGACCAGCCACGGCACGGCCGGGATGCCGAACAGGCCGAGGAACTGGTTGAGCGCGCCGCTCTCCTGGTCCAGCAGCCACTTCCAGACCGCGCTGGATGCGATCAGCGGCAGCAGCCAGGGCAGCAGCAGCAACGAGCGCAGGAAGCCGCTGAGCGGGAAGTTCCGCTTGAAGAACAGCGCGAGCGCGAGCCCGATCGCGAACTGGAAGGTGATCGAGCCGACCGTGAACAGCGCGGTGTTCACCAGCGTGGTCGTGAACAGGTAGCTCGACAGGATCGTCACGTAGTTGCCGAGCCCGACCCAGGGCGCGTGACCGCTGTAGAAGGTCGAGGTCGTGTACTCCTGGAAGCTCATGACGACGTTCTGGACGATCGGATAGCCGAAGAACATCGCCACGAACGCCATCGCGGGCAGCGTGAACAGCCACGGCGTGGCCCGCCTGAGCAGGCGCGCCCACAGCAGGTTGCGGCGGCCGCGCGCGGCGGCGGGGGAGAGGCTGAGCGGTGCCGAGGTCATCGCGCCGCTCCTTCGCCCTGTGCCAGGCGCAGGGCCTGCGCGGGCGGGGCCTTGCCGGTCAGCGCGAGCTGGACGCCGTTATAGATCTTGGTGGCCGCCTTCGGCCAGTCGGGCCCGAGCATCGCGGTACGTGAGCGCGCGGTCCGCACGGTGGTGACGAACGTCGCGATCGCCGGGTCCTCGGCCGCGGCGCGCTCGGCCACCTCAGGGTTCGTCGGTACGGTCTGCGTGACCTTGGCCGTTTCGAGCTGCTGCTCCGGTGAGACCAGGCACTTCACGAACCGTCCCGCGTCGGCCATCCTGGCCCGGTCGCCGGTGCGCGGCACCGTGAACAGCTCGCCGCCGAGCGGGGCGACCGTGGTCTGCGAGGCCAGCCGGGTCGGGATGGTGAACGTGCCCCAGTCGACGTCCCGCTGTTTTCTGAGCGCCGGGATCTGCCAGGGCCCGTTGACCACCATCGCGGCCTTGCCGGCGATGAACTGGTCGATGACGTCGTCCTGGCTCCAGATGATCGAGCTCTTCGACATCGAGCCGTCGTTTCGCAGATCGACCAGGAATTGCAGGGCCTGCACGGTCTCGGGGGTGGTGATGTCCTCCTCGGTGCCGCCGTTGCCCCACATGAACGGCAGGAACTGCCAGGAGCCCTCGTAGGTGTTGATGTTGCTCATCGCGAAGCCGTACCGGCCGGGCGCGGTGAGCCTTTTCGCGGTGGCGCGCAGCTCGTCCCAGGTTCTGGGGACTTTCGTGATGCCGGCCGCCTTGAACAGCGCTTTGTTGTAGAAGATGCTGAGCGTGTTCACCGAGGGGGCGAGGCCGTAGAGTTCTCCGGCGTACGTGCCCGCCTTCACCACGCCCGGCGTCATTCCCTCGCCGTGCATGCCGTAGTCGGAGAGCGGTGACAGCGCGCCTGACTCGGCGATCTGCTGGACGTCGGGGTTGTCGAGCATGAGCACGTCGGGCAGCGTGCGCGACGAGCTCTGCTGCAGCACCTTGGGGATCAGGCCGGGGCCGGCGATGTGATTGACCTGGATGTCGAGACCGGTCCTGCGCGCGCACGCCTGGTAGAGCGGGTCGCGCAGCTCGTCGTAGTAGTCCTGGATGACGAGCGGGCCGGTGTTGCGTACGCCGGCGGCCGCCCCGCCGCACGCCGACAGGGTGAGGGGAACGAGGACCGCCGCGACAGCCACTGTGGGCGCCTTCCCGTGACGCTTTCGTGCTGTCTCCATGTGAGCCACTCCTTGGGGGTCGCCACGGAGTCGATCAGGGGTCGAACAAAGTCGGAAATGGATCGGTGACAAGGAGAAAAGGGCTGCGGGAAGTGATCCGGCCGCTCGGGGGCGGGGCCGGACGCTGCTTGATGTAAAGCGCTTAACCGCGCTGGCTCGACCGCTATGTTGCGCCTATCTCACCGTGATGTCAATAACAAGTTAAGCGCTTTACGAAACTCCGGCGGGCGATATAGTCACAGGTGCTTCGCGCGGCCCTGACGAGTCGGGAGGCGGCATCACATGGTCACGATGCGCGACGTCGCCGAGCGGGCGAACGTCTCGATCGCCACGGTCTCGTTCGTCATCAACGGCACCAAGCGGGTCGCGCCCGAGACCCGCGCCCGCATCGAGGCGGCCATCCAGGAGCTCAACTACCGGCGCAACGTCGTCGCCCGCGCCCTGGCCAGCTCGCGCACCCGCATACTCGCGCTGGCGCACCCCGATCTCGAGCCCAAGCCCAACGCCACGGTGATCCAGTTCGTCATGGGTGCGGCCCACGGCGCCCGCGAGCGCGGCTACGACCTGGTGCTGTGGCCGGTGAACGACGACGAGCAGATGTCGCACCTGCTGGCCGGCGGGCTGGTCGACGGCGTGCTGCTGATGGAGGTGCAGATCCGCGACGCGCGGGTGGAGCGGCTGCTCGCCGCACAGGTGCCGTTCGCGCTGATCGGCCGCACCGAGGACGACGACCTGCCGTACGTCGACATCGACTTCGCCACCACCATCCACCAGGCCGTCGAGCACCTGCGCGGTCACGGCCACGAGCGCGTCGCGCTGGTCACCCAGCAGACCGGCGCGGCCGGCGAGCCGGGCCGCATCAAGCGGGTGGAGTCGGCCTACCGCGACGCGATCGCGCCGCTCGGCCACCCGCCCGCGGTGATCGCCGTGGAGAGCACCAGCGCGGGCGGCCGGGACGCCGCCCGCCGCCTGCACGACGACTTCCCCGAGGTCACGGCCGCCGTCCTGGTCAACGAGGGCGCCGCGGCCGGGCTGGTGAAGGGCACGCGGGCGCTCGGCAGGCACGTGCCCGGCGACCTGTCGATCATCTCGGCGGCGACCACGCGCGAGCTGGGCGAGATGATCGAGCCCTCGCTCACCGTCATGGCCGCGCCCGCGGCCGAGCTGGGCCGGATGGCCGCCGACGCGCTCATCGACCGGCTCGAAGGAGCCGGAGAGGCGCCGCCCAGCGTGCTCATTCCGTGTGCGCTGGTGCCCGGCGAGTCGGTGGGGCCGCCACCGGCCCGCTGACGTCGAGCCCCGCGTCGGGGCCGACCAGCCTGGCCAGCGCCTCCTGCGCGGTCGCCCGTACGGCGGCGGGATCGTCGAGGTCGAAGCCGACGACGAGCCCGTCGCGCAGCACGAGCAGCAGGTCGGCCGTCCGCTCCGGGTCGAGCTGCCCGACCACATCGGCCCCGAGGAGGGCCGCGCGCTCGTCGAAGCCATCCACCAGGTGTGCCCGTACTCCAACGCCACGCGGGGCAACATGCCGGTCGAGCTGGTCATCGAGTAGGCCGCCGCTCCTTAAAAGTCTTTGTCAGGGAATCTCCCGAAGATGGCGGCCAACGTCATCGCTGTGATGTTCTGGCCTCCGGGGGAGACGCGTGGGCAGACTGTGGGGCCGGTCGTTGCGGACGCGGCTTGCGATGTTCGCCAGTGTCACGATGCTGCTGCTGAACGTCATCGTGAGCGCTTTCGTGCTGGTCGGAATCAGGGACGAGGTCGCCGACATCCGGGCGCACGACCTGTCCGTCGTGTCCGTGCGCGTGCTCATCATGATCAAGCAGCAGCGGCTGCCGCAGGTGCTCGAGCCCGCGGGCACCGACGGCATTCAGGTCATCGACCAGACCGGCCTGCCGGTGGCCTGGACGCCCAGCCTGGCGGGGCAGCCGCGCCTGACCACCGCCCTGCCGGGCCGCACCCAGGCCAACGACACCGGGACGCTGTGCAACCTGCCGGCCTTCCCCGGTGAGTGCAAGATCGTCGTCACGGTGACGGCGTACCAGCCGGAAGGCGAGTGGCTCGTCTACGCCTTCGGCCCCGCCGTGCCGTGGTACGTCAGCCCGCAGACCGTCCTCTTCCAGCTCGGCGTGTCGGTCGCGCTGATCGGGCTCACCTGGTTCGGGGTCTCCCGCATCGTGGCCAAGACGCTGGCCCCCGTCGGCAGCATCACCAGGAAGCTCGCCGAGATCAGCGCGGGCGGCGGCGGGCTGCGGGTGCCGGTACCCGACACCGAGGACGAGATCAGGGAGCTGGCCGAGACGAGCAACCAGACCCTGGAACGACTGGAGGGCGCGCTCACCGGGCTGCAGGAGGCGATGGAACGGCAGCGCAGGTTCGCCACCGACGCCTCACACGACCTGCGCAGCCCGATCACCGCGATGCGCACGCAGGTGGAGGACGCCCTGCTCTACCCCGAGGACGCCGACTGGGAGGAGACCGGCAGGAAGGTGCTGGCCAGCCTCGACCGGCTCCAGGCGATCGTGAACGACCTGCTCACGCTCAGCAAGCTCGACGCCGGCGCCCCCGACGAGCGCGCGCCCATCGACCTCGGCGAGCTGGTCGCCGCCGAGACCGCGCGGCCGCGCAGCAAGGAGGTCGTCACCACCCTGCAGACCGGCGTCGTCGTCACCGGCGACCGGCTGCAGCTGGCCCGCCTGCTGACGAACCTGCTCGACAACGCGGAACGGCACGCAGAACGGAAGATCATCGTGACCGTGCGGCGGCAGGGCGACGAGGCCGTGCTCGAAGTCGTGGACGACGGCGCGGGCATCGCGCCGGAGCAGCGCGAGTTCGTCTTCCAGCGCTTCACCCGGCTGGACGCCGCACGCAACCGCGACGCCGGCGGCACCGGGCTCGGCCTGCCCATCGCCAGGGAGATCGCGACCGCCCACCTCGGCACGCTGACCATCGAGGACTCCGACGTCGGCGCCCGGTTCGTGCTGCGCCTGCCGATCCTCGAGGACTGACCCCGCTCTGCCGGGACGCGAGCGGGTCGTGACGCGAGCGGTTGTGGCGCGAGCGGTTGTGGCGCGAGCGCGGCCGGCGGCATGACTGACTTGGGGGCGATCGGGGCACATGCAGATCCGGACCAGGTTTGTGCCACCGAGGAAGGAGCCCACATGGAACAGCCGGGGACCGGTAGCCGGAACGCCCAGGCGGCCACAGGAGAGGCGCGCGGCCACGTACGCTGCACGCCACCCGCCGCCGCCGAGCTGTTCGAGATCGCCGTCCTGGACACCACCGGCGGGGATCCGCACTGGCACACCATCGGCTGGGGCGTGGATCGCAGCGAGGCCGACTCCATCGCGCAGTCGTACGTCACCCGGCCCCTGTGCCCGTACGAGGAGGCCAGGATCCGGCAGAACGGGCACTTGGTCGGCGTGCACCGCCGCAGGTCCTGATTTTCGCCGCGGCTTTCGTGTAGCCGGCGCGGGACGGGGCGCGGCTCGGGTGCGTCAGCCGCGCTCGTCCATGACGCCGTACGCCGTCGCGCGGAAGAGGAACGACGCCCACGACCGGTAGGGCCGCCAGGCGTCGGCCAGCCGCCGGTACGCCGACGGCGGAGCGTCCTCCGGCAGCCCGTACGCCTCGCGCAGGTTCGCGAACAGCCGCGGCTCGTCACCGGGGAACGCGTCCGGCGCGCCCGCGCCCCTGATGAGGATCAGCCCCGCCGAGAACGGCCCCACGCCCGGCAGCTCCCGAAGCTGCGCCAGCGCCTCCTCGGGCGCGAGCGAGCGCAGGTGCTCGGTGGTGAGCAGGCCGTCGAGCGCCGCCCTGGCCAGGCCGCGCAGCCATTCCTCCTTCTGCGCGGGCAGTCCGAGCCCGCCCGCGTCCAGCAGCGAGACGGGCGGCGGGAACGCGACGAGCCGGTGCCCGTCCACCTCCACCTCGGCGCCGTACCGCTCCGCGATGCGCTGCTTGATCGCGGACGCCACGACCATCGACGAGCGCTGCACGATCACCGCCCAGCAGGCCGCCTCCCACGGGCTCCAGAAGCACACCGGCCGCAACCCGGGACGCAGCCGCTGCAAGTCGCCCAGCACCGGGTCGGCCTCGCCCACCTTGGCGAAGCCGGTGCCGTCCACGTCGAGCGACAGGATCCGCGCCACCTCGCCCCTGATCGCCGGACCGGCCGGACGCGTCGTGGCGACCCGCACGCCGCCCGGGGCGGCCGTCACGCGCACGCCGATCGGCCGCCAGTCGGCCTCGGCGCAGTACGCGAAGCGCAGCGTCCGCCCGTCGGACGGCAGCCTGCTCGTGACCGGCCAGTCCTCCACGAAGCGCAGGGAGTCGGCGAAATCGAACGGGCCCTCGGCGGTCAGCGTGAACTCGTGCGTGGTCATGCCGCGTATGGTAGGCGGGCCCGGCCGTGCCCTGAGGGCGGGGATTACGCTGAATCCCTGACGCCGACGTCAAAGGCACAGGTCACGGCACGGGCCGCGGAGGGGGACGGGATGCGAATCGGCGAGCTTGCCGCCAGGACCGGCGTGAGCGTGCGCGCGCTGCGCTACTACGAGGAGCAGCGCCTGCTCGCCTCCGAGCGCACCGCCAGCGGGCAGCGCGTCTACCCCGAGAGCGCGGTGGAACGGGTCCGGCTCATCCGGCAGCTCTTCGCCGCCGGGCTCGCCAGCAAGGCCATCGAGCCGATCATGCCGTGCGTGGTGACCGGCGAGGTCGTGCCCGAGCTGCTCGAACGGCTGCGCGCCGAGCGCGAGCGCATGGACGCCAAGATCAACGAGCTGATCGCGGCCAGGGACAAGCTCGACGCCATCCTCGCCGGCGCCGACGCGGCCGCCCACAAGGGCAGGCCCTGCCCGCGCTGATCTCGGAGCCGGTGGGCCTCAGCGGGGGCGGAAGGCGTCGAGGAGCAGGTTCACCGTTCTGTGCCGGAGGTCGTCCGGCCAGCCGGCGGCGAGCGCGCCGTGGGTGACGGCGGTCAGCAGGGCCATGACCTCGTCGAGACGCACGTCCGCGCGGACCGTCCCGGCCTCGCGCGCCGCGTCGAGCAGCCTGGCGAAGACGTGGTCGAGCGCCATGATCTGCTCGCCCGGCTCGATGGGCGTGCCTTCATCGGCGAGCAGGCTCACCACGGCACCGGCTCCGGCCGAGCTGCCGACGAGGAACGTGAAGTACTCGAAGAACGCGGTGGCCGGATCGCCGCCGGCGATGAGCGCCTCCGCCTTCTCGATCAGCCGGCGCCGCAGATCCTTCATGATCGCGGCGAGGAGGTCGCGCTTGGTGGGGAAGTGGCGGAACACCGTCCCGATGGCCACGCCGGCGCGGGCGGCGACCTCCTCGGTGGACGCGGAGGCACCCCGTTCGGCGAACACCTCCTCGGCGGCGGCCAGGATGCGGGCGCGGTTGCGCCGGGCGTCGGCGCGCATGGGCTTGCTGTCGGTCATCCGTCTGCTCGTTGACAAAAGTGAGTCGTGGACTCATATTCATAAAGTGAGTCTGTTGCTCACCTTATCCTCGCCTCCGGAGGAAAGCCATGTCCGAGCGAACCTCGCGCGACCTCTTCGCCCGCTTCCAACGCAACGTCCTGTCCGGAGCGCCCGCCCTCGACGAGGAGATGCTGGCCGCCGACGTCGTGGTGGAGCAGCCGCACGCCCCTGACGGGCGGGGCACGATCGAGGGACGCGAGAAGGTCGTGGCGATGTCCCGGGCGGGCCGCGCGTCCCTCCCCGTCACGTTCGAGGAGTTCAGGGACGTGACCATCCACGACACCGCCGACCCCGAGGTGATCGTCGCCGAGTACCGGCTGGTCGGCACCGTCCCGGGGACCGGCACGCGAGCCCAGGCCGCGTTCGTCGTGGTGCTGCGCGCCAGGGACGGGCGGATCGTGCACTGGCGCGAGTACCAGGACCGCGCCGCCATCGCCGAAGCCCTGGCCTGACTGACCCCGGCCCGCCGCGTCGCGCGCTCAGGCGCGCCTGCCCGCCGTGTCGTCCCCTTCGGCGCGTCGCTTGCGGCGTCGCCTCACCGGCCCGCCTGGCGCCGCTCGCCGGCCCTGGCGTCGCCTCTCGCCCGGCCGCGTTGTCCGCCGCATGGTCCAGCCGGCTGTGTCGTCCTCGGCCCGTGGCGCTGCCCCGGCCTGTCGCGTTGTCCGGTGCCCGGCGGGTGGTGCGCCGTTCGGGTGCTGCTCGCTGCGGCACCGCCCACTGTCCGTGGGTGTCGCCTTGCCGTGGCCGCGTGCGGCCTCCTAGGCGCGTCGGCGTCACTTCCGGCCTGCGGCGTTGCTCCCTCTCGCCCTCCGTCCGCGGTGTCATCATGTCTCGTCGCGCGCGGCTTGCTTCGGCGTCTCCGGTGTCAGCCCTGGCGCGCGGTGGCGCCCGTTTTCGGCGGTTGTCCCGTTACGCGGGTGGGGCGCCGGGTGGGAGGGTGGGGAGGGTCTTCGGGGGGCCCTGGTCGATGAGGCGGAGGAGGGCGTCCGTGTTCAGGTTCTGCTCCACCAGGTCGGCGAGGGCGTCCAGGCGGTGCTCGCGTAGCCGGGCGAAGTCGGTGTCCGGGGCGGGGGTAGAGTCCCGGCCGGCTCGGCGGGCCACGTCGGTGAGGAAGGCGCGGCGGAAGCCGTCGTTCTCCAGGGCGCCGTGCCAGGTGGTGCCGAAGACGTTCGCCGAGCGGCAGCCGTCGAGGAAGGGCTCGCCGCCCTCCACGGTCGGGATCCCGTGGTGGATCTCGTACGCGCGCACCGGCTCCCCGTACGCCGTCCCCGCGGGCCTGCCGAGCCGCTTGTCCGCCCCGAACACGAACCGCACCGGCAGCAGCCCGAGCCCCTCGACCCGGCCCGCCCCCGACTCGACGTCGTCCACGATCTCCCGTCCGAGCATCTGAAAGCCGCCGCAGATCCCGAGAATCGGCCCGGTTCGCTCGCGCAGGGCCGCGGCCATGCCGTTCTCCCGCAGCCAGGCGAGGTCGGCGACGGTGGCCCGGGAGCCGGGCAGCACGACGAGGTCGGCGTCGTCCAGCTCGGCGGCCCCGGTGGCGAAGCGCACGACCACACCGGGCTCGGCGGCGAGCGCGTCCACGTCGGTGAAGTTCGAGATGCGCGGCAGCCGTACGACGGCGACCCGCAGCGTCTGCCGCCCGTACGGGGGCCGCACGGCCACCTGCCGCCCGTCGAGCGCCAGCGAGTCCTCGACGTCCAGCCAGAGCCCGTCCAGCCAGGGCAGCACTCCGTACACCTCGCGGCCGGTGAGCTTCCTGAGCATGTCGAGCCCCGGTTCGAGCAGCTCCTTCGCGCCCCTGAACTTGTTGACCACGAACCCCGCCACATGCGCCTGGTCGGCGGCGTCCAGGAGGCCGACCGTGCCGTAGAAGGCGGCGAACACCCCGCCCCTGTCGATGTCGCCGACCACGATGACGGGCAGGTTCGCGGCCCTGGCCAGGCCCATGTTGGCGATGTCGCCGCGACGCAGGTTGATCTCCGCCGGACTGCCCGCGCCCTCGCACACCACCACGTCGTACTGCTTCCTGAGCCGCTCCAGCGCCTCCAGCGCGGTCGTGCGCAGCAGGTCCTTCAGCGCGCCGTACTCCATGGCGTCCACGTCCGCGACCGGGCGGCCCATGAGCACGACCTGGCTGCGGCGGTCGCTGCCCGGTTTGAGGAGGATCGGGTTCATGCCGGCGGTCGGTTCGAGGCCGGCGGCCCGCGCCTGAACGGCCTGCGCGCGGCCGATCTCGGCGCCGTCGGCCGTGACGTACGAGTTGAGCGACATGTTCTGCGCCTTGAAGGGCGCGACGCGCACGCCCTGGCGGGCCAGCCAGCGGCAGATGCCCGCCGTGACCACGCTCTTGCCCGCGTCGGAGGTGGTGCCCGCCACCAGGAGTGCGCCGTTGACCATGGCCCACACGGTACCGAAGCCGCAGATCACGAAATTTCCCGGTAACCGGCCATTTACGAACGCTGTGATCTCTGTCACTCTGTCTAGAACATCGCCCTAGAACTGGATTCTAGAGTTAGCTAGCGAAAGGGTGGGCATGGTCGGGACGTTCGGCTCGCCACGTACGGGCACCATCGACGCGCGGTCCCGCGCACCGTTCGGCTGGGCACCGCTGGTGGTGCTGTTCATCGTCGGGCTCGTGGACAGGATGGAGGCCAACCTGCTGTCGGGCGTGCTCCCGCTCATCCAGCAGGAATGGCGATTCAGCGACACCGCGGCGGGCTCCATCCCGACCGCCGCGGCTCTGGCCGCCGCCGTGGTCTCCCTGCCGGCCGGTTACCTGGCCGACCGCTTCAGCCGTACCCGGATCATCGCGATCGTCGTCTTCTGCTGGGCGCTCGCCACGCTCGGCTCCGGCCTGGCCACCGGGTTCGCCATGTTCTACCTGATGCGCGTGCTGCTGGCCGCCGCCGAGAACATCGACAACCCGGCCGCGGGCAGCCTGCTCGCCGACTACTACCCGCCCGCCAGCAGGGCCAAGGCGTACGGGCTCACCCGCGTCACCACGTACCTCGGCGGCGTCGGCACCCTGCTCGGCGCGCAGCTCGCCGCCGCGTTCTCCTGGCGGACGGCGTTCCTCATCATGGTCGTGCCGGGCGTGCTCACGGCGCTGCTGGTCTGGATGCTGCGCGAGCCGCGGCGCGGCGAGCTGGACCGGCTGATCGCCGCCGGCGCGATCGCCCCCCACCCGTCAGGGACCGCATCCGGCGGGGCCACCTCCGGGGCCGGCGATTCCGCGTCCGGGACCTTCGCGACCGGGTCCGGGTCCGGCGAGTCCGCATCCGGTGCCTTTACGACCGCGTCCGGGGCCTTCACAACCGGGGCCGGGTCCGGGGCATCGCGGGAGGGCAAGCCGCCGTTCCTCAAGCAGATCCGCAGCGTGGCGGTCATCCCGACACTGCTGTTCGTCTGCGTCGGGCTCGCCCTGCTCAGTCTCGGGCTGGCCGGGGTGTTCTTCTGGCTGCCCACGTTCATGGTGCGCACCCTCGGCGCGGACGTCGCCACGGCAGGTACGATCAGCGGCCTGCTCACCATCGCGGGCACGCTCACCGGCACCCTCATCGGCTCCTGGCTGGGCAGGAAGTGGCACGGCACGATCAAGGGCGGCCGCCTGCTCGCGGGCGGCGGCGGCATCACGGCAGGCTCGGTGGTGCTGGCCGGAGCGCTGTCCATGGACTCGATCGGCACGCTGGCCGGGCTGACGCTGGTGTCGAGCGCGCTGATGTCGATCGCGATCCCCAACATGACGGCCTGCCTGGCCGACGTGGTTCCCGCCGCCTCCCGCGGGCTGGGCTTCGCCGTCCTGCAGCTCTTCCTGACCGTCGGTACGGCCTTCGGCTCGCTGGTCGTCGGCATCGTCTCCGACGCGACCGGCTCGCTGCTGACCGGCATGTACGTCCTGATCATCCCCATGGTCGCAGGCGGCCTGCTCACGCTGGGGGCCAGGCCGTCGTTCGAGCGGGACGCGGCGAAGGTCCTGGAGGACGCCCGCCGCTGAAGCTCGGCGGCGGGCACCCCACGAGGACGCCCGCCGCCGGAACCTTTCGCTGCTCAGCCCTCAGGCGGCATGCGCCGTTCCCGCTCTTCCTGCGTCGGAGGCTGCTGCTGCTCCGCCTGCTCACCGGGCTGCTGCTCCTGTCCGCCGCCGTAGCGCTGCTGGATGGTGTCGGCGCCCTTGCTGATGTGCTCGTCGTACTTGTGGCCGGTGCGCTCCTTGGCGTACTCCTCGGCGCGGTCGACGATCTGGTCGGCCTGCTTGGAGTGCCCCCTGGCGAAATCCTCTGCCTTCTTCAGCCACTCTCCGATGCGGCTCATGACCATTTCCCCGTTTCTATCGGTTACGTCCGCCCCCTACCCCGCCAACCTGGGTTGATGTCTTTGCCGGAAATCGGCAGCGAAAGGCCCCGCAAACTGCCGTACTCGCCCCATGACGCCGAACCGCCGCCGGCGCGACGATGCGGGCATGACAGCAGCGGTGCAGGCCGAAGGTCTGACCAAGTACTACGGCGACCGCCGCGGCCTTGAAGACCTCACGCTCGACATCCGGCCGGGGGAGGTCTTCGGCTACCTCGGTCCCAACGGCGCGGGGAAGACCACGACGCTCAGGCTCCTCCTCGACGTCATCATGGCCCACCAGGGGCACCGTACGCGTGCTCGGCGGCCACCCCTGCGACCCCGCCGTCCGCGCGAGGATGGGCTACCTGCCCGGCGAGCTGGTGCTGGAGGGTCGCGACCGGGCCGCCGACTACCTGCGCTTCCTCGGCCGGGTTCGCGGTGGCGTGCCCGCCGCCCGCATCGAGGCCCTGGCGGAACGCTTCGACGCCGACCTGTCGGTGCCCATGCGCAGGCTGTCCAAGGGCAACCGGCAGAAGATCAGGCGGTGACGTACCGGCTGGAACGCATCCGTCGCCTGACCGGCTTCTTCCCCGGACGACCCCACGCAGCGCTTCACGCTGGAGACGGCCGTGCTGGGCGCCCGCCTCCTCGGCTGGCCGGACGCCTTCGGCAAGGAGCCGAGGTCTTAGCCGGAGTCAGTCGCTGACCGCCAGCCGTACCCCGAACCCGACGATCACCACCCCGGTCACCCGATCGAGGAGCCGCCGCACCCGAGCCGACCGCAGGAACCCGCTCATCAGCGACGCGAACCAGATCACCGCCATGCTCCACACCAGCCCCTCGGCCACGTGCACCCCGGCCAGCGCCAGCCCCATGAGCGCGTGCGGCACCCCGTCAGGGATGAACTGCGGGAGCATCGCCACGTAGAACGCCCCCACCTTCGGATTGAGCAGGTTCGTCACCAGCCCTCTTCTGAACCCCCTCCAGAAGCGGACCTCCTGCCCGTCCACCCCCTCATGGCCGGAGGCGTCCCGCGCCAGCAGCATGCGCACCCCCATCCACACCAGGTACGCCGCTCCCGCCCAGCGCAGCACGTCGTAGGCCACCTGCGAGGCCGCCAGCAACGCCGACAGCCCCGCGGCGGTGAGCACACCCCACATCAACGTGCCGAGCTGGATGCCCAGCGTCACGCCCACGGCCGGACGCCGCCCGGCCAGCAGGGACGTACGCAGGACCAACGCCGTGTCCAGACCCGGCGTGACCGTGAGCAGCGCGACCACGGCCGCGAACGACCAGATCGATGTGGCGATGTCCATGAAGGTCAGGGTATGAGGAGGAGCTTCCCCGTGGTGCGCCGCCCCGCCAGGTCCTCATGCGCCTGCCGCGCCTCGGCCAGCGGGTAGCGGTGGGAGACGTTGATCCGTACCTGGCCCTTCTCGATCCAGCCGAACAGGTCGGACGCGCGCTGCAGCAGCTCAGCCCGCTCCGCCACGTAGTGCGCCAGCGTCGGCCTGGTCAGGAAGAGCGAGCCCTGCTTGTTGAGCACCTGCGGGTCGACCGGCGGTACGGGGCCGCTGGCGGCGCCGTACAGGGCCATCAGGCCGCGCGGGCGCAGCACCTCCAGGCCGCCGTCGAACGTGGCCTTGCCGACGCCGTCGTACACCACGTCGATCGAGCCCCGCAGCGCCTGCGCGAAGTCGTCGTAGCGCAGCACCTCGTCCGCCCCGGCCTCCCTGGCCAGCTTCTCCTTCTCGCTGGTGGAGACCGTCGTGTACACCGTGGCGCCCTTGAGCTTGGCAAGCTGGATCAGCAGCTGCCCCATGCCGCCCGCCCCGGCGTGCACCAGCACCCGGTCGCCCTCCTTCACCTCGAACGTGGAGTGCGTCAGGTAGTGGGCGGTCATGCCCTGCAACATCGCCGCGGCGGCCAGCTCGGCCGGCACGTCGTCCGGCACCGGCACCACCCGGTCGGCCGGCACCACGGCCTTCTCCGTGTAACTGCCCAGCACGCTCGCCCAGGCCACCGTGTCACCCACCTTGACGTCCTGCACGCCGGGGCCGACGGCGGACACGGTGCCTGCGCCTTCGGAACCGATGGTGGCAGGCAGGTCGAGGGGGTAGGCGCCGGAGCGGTGGTAGATGTCGATGAAGTTCACGCCGCTGGCGGCCACGTCGACCACCACCTCACCCTCACCGGGCACCGGATCGGGACGCTCGACGTACTCGAGAACCTCTGGACCGCCGTGGGCGGAGACAATGATCGCATGCATACCTCCTAGTCAACCCCGCCTCCGCCGACCCCCGCCACCCGCCGTACGCGGTCGGCCGCCCAGCTTGGCAGGGGCGCTGCCCGCGCGCAGCTCCGGGCAACGGAGTGAGGACTGCATGCCGTTCCGAGCTGCGGGCGAGGACCGCGCACCGTTGCGTGGACGGCGCGAGGCCGCCCGCAGCGCCGTTCCGGGGCGCGGGAGAGGCCCGCGGTGCTTCCAGGGCACGGAGCGAGGTCCGCGGTGCTGTTCTGGGCGCGGGATGTGGTCCGTAGTGCTGTTCCGGGCGCGGACGCGGTTGGTGGTGCTGTCTGGGCGCGGGATGTGGTCTGCGGTGCCGTTTCGGGCGGGGGATGGGTCTGCGGTGCTGTTTCGGGCGGGGGATGTGGTCCGTGGTGCCGTTCTGGGTGCGGGGGCGAAGGCCACGTGCCCTTCGGGGGTGCCGGTGGGATCTGCGTGCCGTTGCGGGTTGCGCGACGATGCCCGCGTGCCGTTGCGGGTTGCGCGACGATGCCCGCGTGCAGCCGTTCTCGCCTTGCGAGCTCACGGGTGCTCCTGCGGGTCAGGCGCACTCCGGCGAGCGGGCCACCGTCGAGTTCCACACTCCGGCGAGCGGGGCTTTGCCGGGTGCCGGCGGCTACGGCGAGGCCGCCGGGGCGTGGCGCCGGGTTCGCCCTGCCGCTGAATATCGGGGCAGCGCTAACCCAACCTCACACGGGCGGCGCTAACCCGGGATTTGCCGGGCAACGCTAAGCGGCGCGGCTTTCTCGTCGCCTACCGAACCTTGCCGGGCAGCGCTAACCCGGTGCCGACGCGTCGCTGGGGAGGTGCCGGCCCGGGTCGCCGACGCGTTACTGAGACGGCGCTGCGCTCGGGCCGCCGAGGCGGCGCGAGGCACAGTCGGCCCGGCCTCGGCGCTACACGGTGCAGTCCTCAGACCAAGGCGCCGGCTTCCAGGGCCGCCCAGGTCGCGCTGCCCGGGCCGGCGGTCAGGCCGTGGGGTCTGCCCTGCGGCGTGGGACGGTCGGCCTGGCTGCGGCGTTACGAGGTGCGGTCCACTCGGGCCAGGGCGCCGGCTTCCAGGGCCACCCAGATCGCGCCGTCCGGGTCGGCGGTCAGGCCGTGGGGCTCTGCCCGGCGTTCGGTGGCCGGCCCCTGATCAGCCTCCTTGTGCTCGGCGTTCGTTCCCCGCGAGGCGTCTTCGTGCCCAGCGCTCGTTCCCCGCGAGGCGTCCTCGCGCTCGTCGTTCACCCCCTGCGCTTCCTCACCGCGTTCGGTGGGAGCCGGCACCGAAGGGAGGGGGTGTTCGGTGATGTGGCCGTCCACGGTGATGCGGCCGAGGCGGCCGATGCCCCACTCGGTGAACCAGAGGGCGCCGTCGGGGCCGGGGATGATGGCGTGGGGACGGGCGGCGCGGTCGGGGAGCGGGTATTCGGTGATCTTGCCGTTGACGTCGATCCGGCCGATCTGGCCTGCGCCGATCTCGACGAACCAGAGCGCGTCGTCGGGCCCCCGCGTGATCCCCACCGGCGCCGCGCCCTCCGTGGGCAGCGCGTGCACGGTCACCTCGCCCGACAGCGAGATCCGGCCGATGGCGTTGCCCTGGTTGAGCGTGAACCAGAGCGCGTCGTCAGGACCGGCCGTGATGAACGACGGCATGCCGCCCTTGACCGGCACCTCGTAGGAGGTGATCGTGCCGTCGGCGGCGATGCGCCCGATGCTGTCGGTCTGCATGTGGGTGAGCCACATCGCGCCGTCCGGCCCGGCGGCCAGCCCGTACGGCGAGTCGACGGTGTGCACCGTACGCCGCCCGTCGGCGGTGATGCGCGTGACCCGGCCGCCCTGCCACTCGCTGAACCACATGGCGTCGTCGTGGCCGCGCACGATCACCGTGGGCTGCCCGTCGGCCGGGTCGAGCTGGTGGATCTCAGGCTTCTCGCCCGGCACCAGCCGCCCGACGCGCCCTTCGTGGACGAGCGTGAACCACAGTGCGCCGTCGGCGGCGGTCGCGATGCCGTACGGCGAGCCGCAGTCGATCATGGTCAACATGGGAGTCCCCCCGATGGTGGTGGTCAAAGGATGCGCCCTCCTGCGAGCTCGATCTCCCTGCCCCGGAAGCGGCGGACGAGGGCGCGATCGTGGGAGACCATGACGAGCGTGCCATGGTAGCCGTCGAGGGCGCGTTCGAGCTCCTCGGCGAGCAGCGGCGACAGGTGGTTGGTGGGTTCGTCGAGCAGCAGCAGGTCGTGCTCGCGGGCCAGCAGCTTGGCCAGCGCCAGCCGCCGCTGCTGGCCGACCGAGAGCTCGCCCACCCGCTGGTCGAGGGTGTGCGGCCGGAACAGGCCGGTGGCCAGCAGCGCCGCCCTGCGCTCGTCGGGATGACCCTCTCCGTACGCCTCCAGCACCGGCAGCGCCGGGTCGAAGCTCACCTCCTGCGGCAGGTAACCGACCCGGCAGCGCGCCTGGTCGGCCAGGACGCCCAGCAACGTGGACTTGCCCGCGCCGTTGCCGCCCTTGACCAGGATCCGCTCGCCTGCCTTGATGGTCAGCTCCTCGACCTGCAGCCGATCGCCGACCCGGACGTTCCTCAGTCGTACGAGTACCTGGTCGGTGTTCTGGTCGCCCTGACCGTCCTGGCCATTTCGTTGGTTCTGATTGTCCTGGTGGTTTTGGTCGTCCCGTCTGTCGCGGGTGACGTTGCTCGCGCCGGGGCGGTGGGGTGCCGGTACGGTCTGTGCGCGGGCGCCCATGCCGGCCTGCTGCCGAAGGGCGGTCGTGCCAGTCGGCTTCGTGGGAGTGCTGCCGGCGAGGGCGTGCGGGCCCGGCTGCTGCGCGGAGGTGCCGGTGCCGGGTTGCTGGGTGCGTGCTGCCTCCGTCTGGGCATCGGTGGTGGTCCGCGACATCGCCGGCGTGTCGGAGGTGGTGTCCGGGGGCGGGGTCGGCGCCGGGCCGAACGTCGCGCGGAAGTGGAGTGGGTCCGGCGGGCGGGGGACCGGGTCGGCTTCCAGACGGCGCAGCCGCTCGTGGGCGTTGCGGACCCGGCTGGCGATCGAGCTCTGCACCCGCCCGGCGTTGCGGTCGTACGCCATCTTGTTGTTGTCGCGCATCGCGCGCCCGGCCGCGACGCGATGGGCGGTGGTGGCCGCGTGTTCGCGGACCTGGCGCACCTCGGCACACCAGGCCGCGTACGCCTGCTCCCACCGCGCCCTGGCCGCCGCCTTGGCCGCGAGGTAACCGGTGTAGCCCCCGCCGAACCGGGTCACCGCACCCTGCTCGACCTCGACGATCGCGGTGGCCACCCGGTCGAGGAAGACGCGGTCGTGGGACACCACGGCCACCGCGCCGCGATGCTCGCGCAGCCGGTCTTCGAGCCAGGTCAGGGCCGACTCGTCGAGGTGGTTGGTGGGCTCGTCGAGCAGCAGCGCGCGGGGCGCGGCCGCCAGCACGCAGGCCAGGCCCAGCCGCGCCTGCTCGCCGCCCGACAGGCTGCCGAGCGTGCGCTCGCGGCCCACGTGGGCCAGGCCGAGCCCGTGGAAGGCCCGGTCGACGCGGGCGTCGGCCTCGTAGCCGCCGCGCAGCTCGTACGCGGTGCACAGCTCGCCGTACTCGTCCATGACCTCCTGCGACGCCTCCTCGGCCAGCGCCGACTCCAGCTCGCGCATCCTGCGCTCCATGGCACGCAGGTCGGCCAGCGCGGCGTCGACGGCCTCCTGGACCGTGCTGCCGGGCGGCAGGCCCAGCGTCTCGGCGAGCGTCTGAGCGACATAGCCGAGGTCGGAGGTCAGGTGAACCTCGCCCTCGTCGGGCCGCTCGACCCCGGCGAGCAGGCGCATCAGCGTGGACTTGCCCGAGCCGTTTTCGCCGACGATGCCGACGCGCTCGCCGGTTCGTACGGACACGGACACGTCGCTGAGGACGGCGCGCCCGTCGTAGGACTTGGAAACTCCGCGGAGGGTGATCAGGATAGAACTCCAATCGCAACCGTTGTAGCTTTAGCATGGCATGCGAACCGAGTTAACGCAACTGGAGTAGTTTTTGGAGCACAAAGAGCCCATGAAGCGCCCCGGTGGGCGCAGCGCCCGCGTACGCATGGCCGTGCGCCAGGCGACACTCGCCGAGCTGGCAGAACACGGCTACAGCGGCCTGACCGTCGAGCGCGTGGCGGAGCGTTCAGGCGTGCACAAGACGACCGTCTACCGGCGCTGGGGCGGAGTCGAAGGACTCATCGCCGACGCGCTCGAGCTCGCCGCCGACGAGCCGTGGCCCATCCCCGACACGGGCTCGATCGAAGGCGACCTGCGGGGGATCGTCCAGCTCGTCCGGTCCGGGTTCGCCGATCCCGAGCTGGGGCCGGTGTCGTCGGCCTTCGTGGCCGCCGCCGTGCAGAACGAGGCGGCCGCCCGTTCGCTGCACGATTTCCTCGTCTCGCGCAACGAGCAGTCGGCCGACGTCGTGCGCCGGGCGATCGAGCGTGGCGAGCTGCCCGACGTCGTCGATCCCCGAGAGGTGATCAGGGTGGCGGTCGCGCCCGTCTACTACCGGCTGTTCGTCGCCCACGAGCCGGTCACCGAGGACGACGCGAACCGCGCAGCCGACGCCGCACTCGCCGCCGCCCGCGCCGGCGTCCTCTGAGCCCCGCGTCCATGTCGGGCGGTCTCATGCGCCGTCCGTTCGTTGGGCGGTCTCTCGCGCCGTCCGCCCGTCGGACGGCCCATGAAAGCCGCTGTCCGCCCGTCGGACGCTCGTGAAAGCCGTCGTCCGTCCGGGCGCTGGCTGATACGGGCGTTCGCGGCAGGGCTCGCGGACGCGGGCGTCCGGCGAAGGTGCACCCGCGCCGCAGCGAGGGGAGGGTCAGCGCTCCAGGTTGCCGCGCAGCTCGAAGTCGTCCCAGGTGGTACGCACCACCGACCGGTCATCCTTAGGCGTGCGCGCGAACAACCCGAGCGAGCCGTTGCCGATCCCGTTCGGGTCCTCGACCTCCTGGACGAGCTCGTCGTTGACCCACATCGACAGCCGCACGGTCTTGCCGCTCTGCTCGCACGCCACGGTGATCCGCGCCTTGCCGGGCAGCGCGTCCACCTTCACGGGCTGGGCGATCACGCCGCCGGAGCCGTCGACGATGCGCCGGATGCGGGCGTTGCCCTTGGTGTCGAGGATGAACTCGTAGTAGTTCTCGCCGTCTTCGGAGTTGTGACAGTAGAGGCCGTACTCGCCGGTGCCGACGGACCTCTTGACGTCGGCGGTGACCGACATGACGACCGATTCGGGCAGCATCGGCGTCGGGCTCGCCGACGGGTCGGGTGACTGCGTCGGCTTGTAGAACAGGAAGGGGACGGGCGCCTTGGCCCACCGCTCCTCGTAGTCGGGCTCGGCGTCGATGCCGTACGTGCCGTCGGGCCGGTAGCCGACGCTCCCCGGGCTCTCCGGGTCGTAGGTGCCGCTCCAGCCGCCCGTCGTCTGCGTGAAGTCCTCCTGGTACAGCAGCCCCAGGTTGTCGGGCGGCCCGCTGGGGCCGAACAGCGCCCACGCGCCCACCCCGGCCGCGACCACGACCGCCGCGGCGGCGGCCAGCCCCGCGTACAGCCTGCCGCGCCGCGCGCGATCGCCGCCTCCCGTGGGAGGGATCGTGTACGGGGCGGTGGACTGCTGCCAGGCCACCTGTACGGTGTGCGCCGCCTGCTCGGGCGCCGCCGACCGGCCCACGAGCTGGTCGAGGAGCTGCTGCGCGGTGGGCCGCTTGGCCGGGTCCTTGTTCAGCGCCGCCGCGACCAGCTCGCGCAGGCCGGGGTCGATGGCGTCGAGGTTCGGCTCGGTGTTGAGCACCTGGTAGACCATGGCCGGCAGCGTGTCGCCGCCGAACGGCGCCCGCCCGCTGGCCGCGAACGCCACCAGGCAGCCCCACGAGAACACGTCGCAGGCCGGCGAGACCGGGTCGCCGCGCAGCACCTCGGGCGCCATGTAGCGGGGCGTGCCGATGACCTCGCCGGTGCCGGTGACGCCGCCGATCGTGTCGAGCGCCCTGGCGATGCCGAAGTCGATCACGCGCGGGCCGACCGGCGACAGCAGCACGTTGGACGGCTTCAGGTCGCGGTGGACGACCCCCGCCGCGTGGATCGCGGTGAGCGCGGTGGCCACGCTGACGGCCAGCGCGTCGAGGCTGGAGCCGCGCAGCGGGCCCGACTGGCGTACGGCCTCGTCGAGGTTGGGGCCCGGGACGTACTCGGTGACCACGTAGAGCTGGTTGCCCTCGAGCGCGGCGTCGAGTACGGCGGCCGTGCAGAACCTGCGCACGCGCTGCGCCGCGTCCGCCTCCCGGCGAAAGCGCGCCCGGAACTGCTCGTGCTGGCTGAGCTCAGGGTTGATCACCTTGATGGCGACCTTCTGGCCCGTGGGATCTTCGGCGAGGTGGACCGTGCCCATCCCACCTCGCCCCAGCACGCTTAGCAGTCTGTAGCGCCCGATGTGGGAGGTTTCACCGCTCACGCCGCGCAAGCTTACCGATACAGGCGTCATCGTCGCAGTTCTGCGCCCCGACACGCGGCGTACGCCGTCGGAGGCCCCGCACGCCTCGGCGCATGACGGGACTCAGCGCCCGATGCGGCCGCATGCCGAGCGCGGCGACGGCGGCCCGCGGTCCGGTCCCGCGATCGTCACCGCCCTGGCAGCGCGGTCTTCAGCAGCAGAAACCCGATCGGCGCGAACCGGCTCGCAAGGCATGCGGGCGACTTGCGTTTCGAGCCGGGAGAACATATGTTCGAGTCATAAGCGCCCGTCTTCCCCCGGGTGGCTCAGCACAGGCACCAGAGCCGCGGGGAGAAGCGTCTTGAGCAGACTCTATGGCGATCCGATAGAGGTGTGGACCCGAGACGGGGAGCCGACTCAGTTCGTCTGGCGTGACCGGCTCTACCTCGTCCGCCGCGTGCTCGACCACTGGGTGGTCGCACGCGAGTGGTGGAAGACCAGCGAGGCCGATCCCGGCGAGCGTCAGTTCTGGCGGGTGGAGGCGAGCCCGGGCCGCGAGGTGGGCTCCTACGAGCTGCGTTACGACACCGCCGGCAACGGCTGGCTGCTGCTGAGGGCGTGGGACTGATGGCGCCCCCGTTCCCACACCTCCACGTGTGCTCCGCCTACTCGATGCGCTACGGCACGGCGTTTCCGCGAGCGCTGGTGAGCCGGGCGGCCGAGTACGGCATGGACATCCTGGCGCTGACCGACCGCGACGGTCTCTACGGCGCGATGAAGCACGTGCAGGCGTGCGCCGACGCCGGGATCGCGCCGGTCATCGGCGTGAACCTGGCGCTCGACGCGCCCGCCACAGCGCCCGCCACAGGGCTCGCCACAGCGCCCGCCACAGCGCCCGCCACAGCGCCCGCCACAGCGCCCGCCACAGGGCCCGCCACAGCGCTCGCCACAGTGGCCGTCAGGGCGCCCGGCATCCGCACGCCCCGCCCGCGCACCGGTCCCGACGCCGAAGACCGCGTCACGGTGCTGGCCCGCGGCAAGGGCTGGGCGCGGCTGTGCCGCCTGGTCACGGCCGCACACTTCGCGGGCGAGCGCGGCGCGCCGAAGGTGACCCGCGAGCTGATCGCCGAGTGGGCGGGCGGCAGGGAGACGCCGGGGTTCGGCGCGGAGGACGGCCTCGTGGTGCTGCTCGGCCCCCGCTCCGACGTGGGCCGCGCGGTGGCGGAGCGGCGCGACGCGCACGCGCGCGCGCTGCTCGGGCAGTGGCGCGCCGCCGTGCCCGGCGTGGTGATCGAGCTGGTCGACCAGTACGGCTTCCGCGACGCCACCACGGCCGTGCGCATGCTCGGCCTGGCCGAGTCGATGGACGTGCCGGCCGTGCTGACCAACGCCGTGCGCTACCTCGACCCCGCCGACCACCAGGTGGGCGACGTGCTCGACGCGGCCCGCCAGCTCGTCCCGCTGCACCCGCGCCACCTCGACCGCACGACCTCACACGCCTACCTCAAGGGCACCAAGGAGATGCTTCAGGTGGCGGCCAAGGTGTGCGCGGGCGACCAGGAGCGGATGGTCCGCCTGCTGCGCACCACGAGGCTGCTGGCCGAGGCGTGCGCGATGGACCCGCTCGACGTGCTGGCGCTGCGCAACGACCCGCCCGCCCTGCACCTGCCGGAGATCGGCCGCGACCCGGTGCCGCTGCTGCGCAACCGGGTCGAGGACGGCCTGCACAGGCGCGGCCTCGACCGCTCGGCCGAGGCCAGGCGGCGGCTGGACGACGAGCTCGCCATCATCGAGCGCAAGCGCCTGTCGGGCTACTTCATCGCGGTGGCCGGCATCACCGACATGATCCGCGACATGGGCATCCGCTGCGCGATCCGCGGTTCGGGCGCGGGCAGCCTGGTCAACTACCTCATCGGCATCGGCGAGGTGAACCCGCTCGACCACGGCCTGCTCATGGAGCGCTTCCTGTCGGAGGGCCGCATCGGGCTGCCCGACATCGATGTGGACGTCGAGTCGGCCCGCCGTCTGGAGTGCTACCAGGCCATCTTCGAGCGTTACGGCGAGTCCAGGGTGGCCTGCGTGTCCATGATGGAGACCTACCGCGCCCGCAGCGCCATCCGCGACGTCGGGGGAGCGATGGGCCTGCCGCCACACGAGATCGACGCCATCGCCAAGGCGTTCCCGCACATCAGGGCCAAGCAGATCACCGCCTCCCTGCGCGACCTGCCCGAGCTGCGCGAGAGCCGGCTCGGCGACGCGGGGCTCGACCGGGTGTTCCGGCTGGCGGAGAGGCTCGACGGGCTGCCCAGGCACATCGCGCTGCACCCGTGCGGCGTGCTCATCGGCAACGCCGGCCTGCGCGACCGCACGCCGGTGGAGCGCAGCCTGCTGGAGTTCCCGATGTCGCAGTTCGACAAGGACGACGTGGAGGAGGCCGGGCTGCTCAAGCTCGACGTGCTGGGCGTGCGGATGCAGTCGGCCCTGGCGTACGCGCTGAGCGAGATCAAGCGGGTGGACGGCATCACGGTCGAGCTGGACACCCAGCACGGCCCCGAACGCCCCGACGTCCAGTACGTCCCCCACGACGACCAGGACACCTACGACATGATCTGCGCCGCCCGCACCCTCGGCTGCTTCCAGATCGAGTCGCCGGGCCAGCGCGAGCTGGTCGCCAAGCTGGAGCCGCGCAAGATGCACGACCTGATCGTGGACATCTCGCTGTTCCGCCCCGGCCCGGTCAACTCCGACATGGTCACCCCCTACCTGGAGGCCAGGGGCGGCTGGCGGAAGCCGTACTACCCGCACGAGAGCCTGCGCGAGGCGCTGAAGGAGACCCACGGCGTGGTGGTGTTCCACGAGCAGGTGCTGAAGATCATCTCGGTGATGACCGGGCGCGACCTGTCCTACGCCGAGAAGCTGCGCCGCACGCTCGACACGCCGGAGGGCCGCGAGCGGGTGCGCCGCGCGTTCGTGCCGCTGGCCAGGGCCAACGGGTTCGACGACGCGGCCGTGGAGCGCGCCTGGCAGGTGCTCGACGCGTTCGGCTCGTTCGGGTTCTGCAAGGCGCACGCGGCGGCGTTCGCGCTGCCCACCTACCAGTCGGCCTGGCTCAAACGGCACCACACGGCGGCGTTCTTCGCCGGGGTGCTCACGCACGAGCCCGGCATGTACCCGCCGCGCGTCATCATCGACGAGGCCAGGCAGTGCGGGGTGCGGATCCTGCCGCTCGACATCAACAAGTCGGGCAGGCACTGGCAGGTCGAGCGGCTCGGGCCGCGCGTCCAGGTGCGGGTGCGGCCGTCCGAGCTGGAGGGCGGCGGCTCGCGGGTGCGCAGGGAGTTCAGGATCGGCGACATCGGCAAGGGGTACGCGCTGCGCGTGCCGTTCTCGGCCATCAAGGGCGTGAGCGAGGCCGAGGTCGAGCGGATGGTGGCGGGGCAGCCGTACACGTCGCTGGCCGACTTCTGGGACCGCGCGCGGCCCTCGCGGCCCACGATCGAGCGGATCGTCCAGGTCGGCGGCCTCGACGCGCTCCACGGCCTGCGCCCCGGCGGCCCGCGCTGGCGGCCGGGCGAGCTGACCCGCCGCGACCTGATCGCCCAGGTGGGCGCGCTCGACCGCGCGTCGGCCATCGGGGTGCAGGCGGGCCCGCGCAAGTCCCGGCGCTACAGCTCCCACAGCTCCCGCAGCTCCCACATGTCCCCGATGTCCCAGGGTGCGTCGGCCAAGGACGCGGCTCCGCCGGCGGTGCAGCTTCCGCTCGGGTTCAGCGAGAGGCTGCCGCCGGGGGAGCTGCCCGAGATGACCGAGACGGAGATGGTCGAGGCCGAGCTGGAGATCCTCGGCATCGACGTCAGCCGCCACGTCATCAGCTTCCACGAGGAGCTGCTCGACGCGCTCGGAGTGGTACGTTCCAAAGACCTGCTCCGCCAGCGCAACGGCGCGGAGATCCTGGTCGCGGGGGTCAAGGTGGCCACCCAGACGCCGGCCATCCGCTCGGGCCAGCGGATCATCTTCACCACGCTCGACGACTCGACCGGGCCGATCGACCTGACGTTCTTCGAGTCGGTGCAGGGCCGGTGCGCGTCGATCGTGTTCGGCTCGTGGCTGATGCTGGCCAGAGGCGTGGTCAGGCGCACGGGCGCGCGGGCGGTGACGATGCGGGCGCTCGACTGCTGGAACCTGGCCGACCTCGACGCGCTGTGGCGCTCGCGGGGCATCGAGGCGGTGCGCGCCGTCATCGACCGTGCTCCCGAGGAGGCGGCGGGCGGCGTCGGTGGGCGCCCGATCGAGTACGCCAACGGCTTCCGCCTGTCGCCCTACTCCGACCTCGCCCCGCCCGCCACCGCGAACCCGCCGAGGCGGCTCTGGCACGCCAGCCCGGGCAGCTCGGGCCCGACGGCCGCCTGAGCCCTCAAGAGCCTTGAGGAGACGTTCGGAGTCGCACGGGGGCCGCTCGACCCGCCTGAGCCTGAGCCCTGAAGCCGCCCGGCGGCCCGGAGCCGCCCGGAGGCCCGGAGCCGCCCGGAGGCCCGGAGCTGCTCAGCCGGAGCCGCTCAGCCTGGGGCCGCTCAGCCCGTCTGCGGCTGCGTCTGGGGTGGCGCCTGAAGCGGGGCCTGCAGCGGCGTCTGGGGCGCGCTCTGGGCGGCGTCCTGCGGCGAGGACTGCGGCTGCGCCGGCACCATCGGCTGCGCGGAGGCCACCGGTTGCGCTGAGGCCACCGGCTGGGCCGGGACCACGGGCTGGGCGGGGACCACTGGCTGGGCCGGGGCCACGGGCTGCGCCTGGGTCCGCGGGGCGGACGGCTCCGCGGACCAGGTCGTGCGGGCGGCCCGCTGCAGCCCGGTCAGCTCGTGCACCGTGGCGGCGCACAGCACCGCCGCCACCGCCGCGCAGCCCAGCTCCGGCACGCCCACCCCGGTCAGGTCGCCCGCCGAGGAGCCGAGCGGCACCCGGATCGTCACCAGCGCCAGCGTGGCCAGCCAGCTCAGCCACCACGCCGCCAGCAGCGCGAGCCACCTGCCGCGGCGGCCGGCCGGCGGGCGGGCGCCCCGCCACACCTGGTCCACCAGCACCGCGGGGGCGGCGAGGTTGACGAACGGGATCAGCCAGGCCGCCGCCACCGGGCCGGTCGCGGCCGAGCGGTCGTTGGCCCGCCTGGCACGTACCAGCCAGGTCAGGTAGGAGGCCGCCGCGGCCAGCGTGGTGCCCGCCACCAGCATCATCAGCACCGCGAACGCGGTCACCGCGCCCACCACCGCCTCGGCGTCGGCGCCCTGGGGGCGGCCGCCGAACGCGGCGAGCCGCGCGGCGAGGTCGCGGCCGCGGGTCATTTCGAAGATCACGAGGGCGGCGAGGGAGAGTACCTGGGCGGTCAGCGTCACGTAGACGGCGGCAGCGGCTCTGGTGGGTGATGCCTGGGTGTAGCGCACGTTGTTCTCCCCCCGGGCCATGCGCTGAGGTTCTGATTCACTTGTATCCCGGGAGCCCCGCTGTTAATCAGCTCACCACGCCGGATTCCCACGCCCAAGCCGCGATTCCGACCCTGTTGCGCACGCCGAGCTTGGCCTGGATGCTCCCCAGGTGCGTCTTGACCGTCGACAGCGACACGAACAGCTCGGCGGCCACCTCCTTGTTCGTCTTTCCCCTGGCCACCAGGCGTACGACGTCCAGCTCGCGCTCGGTCAGCGGCTCGGCGCCCGGCGGCAGGGCGGGCTGCCGGGGCTTGGCCAGGTGCTGCAGCAGCCGTACGGTCACCGACGGCGACACCAGCGCGTCGCCCACGGCGGCGGCCCTGACCGCCTCCACGAGCAGCGTGGGGCCGCTGTCCTTGAGCAGGAAGCCGGTGGCCCCTGAGCGGAGCGCGCCGTAGACGTACTCGTCGAGGTCGAACGTGGTGACGATGACGACCCGCAGCGGGTTCTCCACGCCCGGCCCGGCCAGCAGCCTGGTCACCTCCAGCCCATCGAGCTTGGGCATCCGGATGTCGAGCAGGCACACGTCGGGGCGCAGCCTCCTGGCCTCGGCCACCGCCTCGGCTCCGTCGGCGACGGCGGCCACGACCTCTATGTCTGGTTGTGCGTCCAAAATCATCTGAAAGCCGGTTCGCACCAATTGTTGGTCGTCGGCGATGAGAACCCGAATAGTCACGTCGTCAACTCTAAGGATCGGCCGTTCGGCCGATGCAGGAATGGACGCACGGCCGATCCCCGGGCACCGGCCTTCGCGGAAGGCTTGACCTTATGAACGAGGTACTTGTTGGACGGGCCTTGACGAAGCGGTTCGGGCAGACGACGGCCCTGGCCGGCGTGGACATCACGGTGCAGGCGGGCGAAGCGGTGGCGATCATGGGTCCGAGCGGGTCCGGCAAGTCCACCCTGCTGCACTGCCTGGCCGGGATCATGAAGCCGGACAGCGGTGAGGTGCACCTGCTCGGCCAGCGCATCGACACCCTCGGCGAGCGCAAGCGCAGCGCCCTGCGGCGCACCCGCTTCGGCTTCGTCTTCCAGTTCGGTCAGCTCCTGCCCGAACTGCCCGCCGACGAGAACGTGGCCCTGCCGCTGATGCTGGGCGGCGTGTCACGGGCGCAGGCGGTGAGCCAGGCCCGCGAGTGGTTCCCGCCGCTCGGCCTGCAGGGCATGGAGGTCAGGCGGCCCGGCGAGCTGTCCGGCGGCCAGGCGCAGCGGGTGGCCATCGCCAGGGCCCTGGTCACCAAGCCGGCGGTGGTCTTCGCCGACGAGCCCACCGGATCGCTCGACCAGCGGACCGGCCAGGAGACCATGCGGCTGCTGGTGGAGGCGACCAAGCACAACGGCGCCAGCCTGCTCGTCGTCACCCACGACCCCAACGTGGCCTCCTGGTGCGACCGCACGGTCGAGGTGCGCGACGGCCGCCTGCTGCAGAGCGGAGCGATGGCGTGAACCTCGATCTCACCTGGCGACTGATCAAGGGTGGCGGGCGCAGGGGGATGCTCGGCACCTGGCTGACGTTCGGGGCGGTGGCGATGGCGACGGCGCTGCTGCTGTTCGTGGTGGCGGCCAACCTCGCGTTCCAGGCCAGGGCCGATCGCGGCGCCTGGCGCAACCCGGTGCCCGCCGCCTCCGCCTCGGCCGCGGTCGCGGTCGAGGCGATGCGCTTCGACTACGTACGCGACAAGAAGATCACCGTCATCGACCTGGCCGCGCTCGACGGCGCGAACCCGGAGGCGCCGCCCGGCCTGCCGCGCTTCCCCAAGCCCGGCGAGGTGTGGCTGTCGCCCGGGCTGGCCGCGCTGGCCGACGAGCTGCCCGCGAACGAGCTGGCCGACCGCTATCCCGGGCGCGCGGGCGTGCTCGGCGACGAGGCCCTGGTCTACCCGGGCGAGCTGGTCGCGGTCTTCGGCCAGAGGCCGGACGCGCCCGCGATGACGGCCCAGCGCGTCGACGACTGGGTCCAGTCCCAGCCGCCGGTCAAGGTCGCGAGCCTGGCGGGAGAGCCCAGCGAGGACGCGGTCGCCTACCAGTGGCTGTCGGCCATCGCCGGCGTGCTCATGGTGGTGCCGCTGCTGGTGTTCGGCGGGGCGGCGGCCCGGCTCACGGTGGCCAGGCGCGACAGCAGGCTCGCCGCGCTGCGGCTCGTCGGCGCCACGCCCGGCCAGGTCGTCGCGATGACCGTCACGGAGGCGGTGCTGGTCGCGCTGGGCGGCGCGATCGCGGGGGCCGTCCTGTACGCGCTGTCCGTGCCGCTGCTCACGCGGATCGAGATGCAGGGCGGGCCGTGGTTCGCCGGCGACCTGCTGCCCGGTCCGCTGACCCTGGCCGGGGTGCTGGTCGCGGTGCCGCTGCTGGTCGGCCTGTCGGCCGTGGTCGGGCTGCGGCGGGTCGTGGTGAGCCCGCTCGGCGTGGCCAAGCGGGAGACGCCGCCCGCCATGCGCTTCGTCCGCGTGCTCGCGCTGCTCGCCTCGCTCGCCGTCTTCCCCCTGCTGGGCGTGCAGACCAGCGTCACCATCATCCTGATCGCGCTCGCCGTGGCGTTCCTGTGCATCAACCTGGCGGGGCCCTGGGTGGTCGGCATGATCGGCAGGATCGCGGCTTCGACCGCGCGCGGCCCCGCCATGCTGCTGGCGGCCCGCAGGCTTGTGGACGACCCGCGCTCGGCCTGGCGCACGGTGAGCGGCGTCGCGCTGACCGGGTTCGTCGCGGGCTTCCTCGGCCTGCTCAGCCCGGCGGCGTTCGAGCAGGTGCCGGGGCCGCCGCAGCTCAGCGTGAACGTCACCGACGGCAGCCCCGCCGAGGCGGCCGCGCAGGCCCGCGAGCGGCTGCGGGCGGCCGGCGTGACCGCCACCGTCGAGCGGCGCGAGGACGTCGTGGTCGCCGCCCTGGGCAGCTCGGCCGACGAGGCGACCGTGGACAGGGCGCGCACCGCGCTGGCCGATCTCGTGCCCGGCCACACGCCCACCACGCCGGAGGACAGCCGGCGCTTCGGCACGGACATCGTGGCCGACATCCGGGTCGGGACGATCGTGGTGCTGTCGGTGTCGTTCCTGGTGGCCATCACCAGCTCGGGGATCACCGCGATGTCGTCGGTGCTGGACCGGCGGCAGACGTACGCGCTGCTGCGCCTGGCCGGCACGCCCCTGGAGGTGCTGGACAAGGCGCGCAGGTCGGAGACGCTGCTGCCGCTGATCGTGATGGGCGGCGGGTCGATCCTGACGGGCGTGTTCTGCGCGGCGCCGTTCATGCTCGACGAGCCCAACCTGACCGGCGCGCTGACGCTGGCGGCGTGCGTGGTCGTGGGCTTCGCCGGGGTGCTCGGCGCGGGCGCGATGAGCCGGCCGCTGCTGCGCGCGGTCACCATGGACCCCGCGCCCCGCCCCGACTGACCCGCCCCGACTGACCCGCCCCGACCGACCCGCTCCGACCGACCTGCTCCGGCCGACTCGCCCTGACTGACCCGCCCCGACTGACCCGGCGCCCTTTGACGCGCTCAGCCGAGCACGAGGTCGCGGACGAGCTTCAGCGAGGGCTCGTCCCGCACCCCCATCACCAGCAGGGTGGTGACCGGGCTGCGGTGCCACAGTTCGAGGCGTTCCTTGATCCGGCCGGGCGGGCCGACGAGCGAGATGCCGTCGGCCAGCTCGTCCGGGATCGCGCGGAACGCCTCGTCCTTGCGCCCGGCCAGGTAGAGCGACTGGATGTGCTCGGCGGCCTCGGCGTAGCCCATGCGGCCGATGATGTCGGCGTGGAAGTTGCGCTGCCTGGCCCCCATGCCGCCGATGTAAAGGGTGAGCATGGTCTTGACGCCGTCGAGCGCGGCCCGCACGTCGTCGGAGATCACCACGAGCACCATGGCGGCCACGTCGAAGTCCGCGGGGGCCTTCGACAGTGCGTCGCCGTACATCTGCTCGATCTTCTCCGGGAACGCGAACAGCGGCAGCCAACCCTGCGCCACCTCGGCGGCCAGCTCGACGTTCTTCGGCCCCTCCGCGCCCAGATAGACGGGGATGTCCTGGCGCAGCGGGTGCGTGATGAGCTTGAGCGGCTTGCCGAGGCCGCCCGGCAGCGGCAGCGGGTAGTGCGGTCCCTCGCTGGTCACCGGCTCCTCGCGGCGCCAGACCTTGCGCATGATCTCGATGTACTCGCGGGTCCTGGCCAGCGGCTTGGCGAACGGCTGGCCGTACCAGCCCTCCACGACCTGCGGGCCCGACGCGCCCACGCCGAGCAGCAGCCGGCCGCCGGTGAGGTGGTCGAGGGTCATGGCGGTCATCGCCGTGGTGACCGGGGGACGGGCCGAGATCTGCGCGATCGAGGTGCCCAGCTTGATGCGCCTGGTACGCGCGCCGTACCAGGCGAGGGGCGTGAAGACGTCGCTGCCGTACGCCTCGGCGGTCCACACCGAGTCGTAGCCGAGCCGCTCGGCCGCGAGCACCGATTCGGTCGCGTCGTCGGCGTGGCGCTGCCAGTAGCCGAGGTTCAAGCCGAGCTTCATCGAGGACCACCTCCGGAATTAAGTTCTATTACCGCCGTGACGGGCCTCACGTGTCAATAACGGACGCTCCGGGGAAGTCACACTCTGTGCTCAAGGCCCTGTGTCGACTCGTCTGCCTGCTGCTTGTTCTGCCGGCGGCCGAGCCCACCGTTGCCCAGAGCCAGTCGCGGCCCAACATCGTCGTCATCATGGCCGACGACCTCGAAAGCGGCACGCTGCGGCACTTCCCGAACATCACCCGCCAGCTCGTGGAGCAGGGCACCTCGTTCGACCGCCACTTCGTGACGAACTCCTGGTGCTGCCCGTCCCGCTCGTCGATCCTGCGCTCGCAGCACGTCCACAGCCACGGCGTGCTGACCAACACCGCGCCCGAGGGCGGCTTCCACCGCTTCCACGAGCTGGGCCTGGAACGCTCCACGCTCGGCACCTGGATGCAGCAGGCCGGCTACCGCACGGCGCTCATGGGCAAGTTCCTCAACCACTATCCGGGGGGCTCGGCGCCCGAGACGTACGTGCCGCCCGGCTGGAACGACTGGCGGGTCCCCGTACGCGCCCTGTACGAGGAGTACGGCTACCGCCTCAATGAGAACGGCGCGCTGCGCGACTACGGCTGGGGAGAGCGGGACTACCTGTCCGACGTGCTCGCGGGTCACGCCCGCGCCTTCATCAAGGCCTCGGACCAGCCGTTCTTCCTCTTCCTGAACCCGGTGGGCCCGCACAATCCGGCCAATCCCGCCTACCGGCACGCCGACGCGTTCCCGATGGAGGCCGCGCCCCGCACCCCGTCGTTCGACCAGGAGGACATCAGCGCCGAGCCGTTGTGGATGCAGATGCTGCCGCCCCTGTCGCGGCGCGCGGAGGCCGCCGTCGACGAGCGCTACCGCACCAGGCTGCGCTCGATGCTCGGCGTGGACGACCTGGTCGGCTCGGTGATGTCGGCGCTGCAGGAGTCCGGCAAGCTCGACAAGACCTACATCTTCTTCACCTCCGACAACGGCTTCCACCTCGGCACCCACCGGATCAAGCACGGCAAGACCACGCCGTTCGAGGAGGCGATCAGGGTGCCGCTCGTCGTGAGGGGGCCAGGCGTCGAGCCGGGCGCGACGATCGCGCACATGACGGCCACGATCGACCTCGCGCCGACCATCGCCGAGCTGGGCGGGGCCACCGTGCCGGCGTTCGCCGAGGGGCGCTCGCTGGTGCCGCTGCTGCGCGGGCAGCCGCCGCCGCAGTGGCGAAAACAGGTGCTGGTGGAGTTCGTCCGCCCGGCCAACCGGACGTCGGCCGCGCAGACGCCGGTGCCCGCCTATCAGGCGCTGCGCACCGAGCAGTACACGTACGTGCGGTACGAGACGGGGGAGCGGCAGCTCTACGACCTCGACGAGGACCCCTACCAGCTCGACAACCTCATCATGTCCGCCGACCTGTCGCTGCTGTCGCGGCTGGACCAGCGGCTGTCGGCGATGGTCGCCTGCTCGGGCGCGAGCTGCCGCCAGGCCGACATGGCGGAGTGAGTGTCAGCGGAAGAGCGTGGGGTAGGCGTGCGCCAAGTGCTCGGAGACCGCTCTCGCCGCCTCCTCGGGGTCGCCGGACTCGATGGCCTCCAAGATGCGTACGTGGTCGGCGCGCAGGATCGAGGTGTCCATGACCTGCCGCACCGCCTCCACCGAGTACTTGCGCATCGAGTCGCGCAGCGACCGCATGATGGCGGCGACGAGCCGGTTGCCCGAGGCGTCCGCGATCGCGCAATGAAAGGCCGTGTCGTGCTCCACGAACTGCTCGGGCGAGCCCGCCGCGTCCATCCCGGTCAGCGCCGCCGCCAGCGCCGAGGTGTCGGCCCGCGCCGTGGCCGCGCGGGCGGCGGCCCACTGCTCGATCATGAGCCGGGCGTCGATGACCTCGCGCAGCTCGAGACCGGTCAGGCCGAGATGCAGCCGCAGCAGGTCGCTCAGCGCCGCGTCGGGGCGCGAGGTGAGCACCGCGCCCGCGTCGGGGCCCCGGCCGACCTGGGAGGAGACCACGCCGAGGGTCTCCAGCACGCGCAGGGCCTCGCGTACGGAGGAGCGGCTGACACCGAGCTGCTCGGCGAGCTGGCGCTCGGCGGGCAGCCGGTCGCCCACGGTGAGGCCGTCTTCGGTGATGCGCCGTTCGATCTGGGCGAGCACGTCCTCGAACGTCCGCGTCCGCTTGACCGGACGCCAGCCGCTTACGTCCAAGAGCCCTCCCTGGCCCGAAATGATGTCTTCGACTATGGTCTGACCATAATGTGGTCGGACCATACCTTGGAAGGAGAGTCGTGCGAGTCGCACTGTTCATCACATGCGTGAACGACACGCTCTTCCCCGGAACCGGCAAGGCGGTCGTGTCGCTGCTGCGCAGGCTCGGCTGCGAAGTGGACTTTCCCGCCGCCCAGACCTGCTGCGGCCAGATGCACGTCAACACCGGCTACCGGACGGAGGGCGTACGGCTGGCGCGGCACTTCACCGAGGTCTTCGCCGGCGATGACGCCGTGGTGGCGCCGTCGGGATCGTGCGCGGCCATGGTGCGCGAGCAGTACCCGAAGCTGGTCAAGCCCGGCAGCAAGGGCGCGGCGGCCATCGCGGAGGTCACGCCGAAGGTGTACGAGCTGTCGGAGTTCCTCATCGACGTGCTGAAGGTCGAGGACGTCGGCGCGTACTTCCCGCACCGGGTGACCTACCACCCGACCTGTCACTCGCTGCGCGGCCTGCACCTGGGCGACCGCCCCCTGCGGCTGCTGCGGAACGTGCGCGGCATCGACCTCGTCCCGCTGCCGGGCGCGGAGGAGTGCTGCGGCTTCGGCGGCACGTTCGCGGTGAAGAACCCGTCGGTCTCCGCCGCCATGGGCGCCGACAAGACCCGCAACATCCTCGACACCGGCGCCGAGGTGCTGTGCGCGGCCGACAACTCCTGCCTGATGCACATCGGTGGCACGCTGAGCCGCCAGCGGGCGGGCGTCAGGACCATGCATCTGGCCGAGATCCTCGCGTCCACGGAGGAGTCCCAATGAGCGTGACCTTCATCGGGATGCCCCAAGCGTTCCCGAAAAAGTCTGAAAAAGCCGTACAGGACGCCCAGCTTCGCTTCAACCTCCGCAAGGCCACCCACACCATCCGGGAGAAGCGCGCCTCCGTCGTCAATGAGCTGCCCGACTGGCAGGACCTGCGCGCCGCGGGCAAGGCCATCAAGGACCACACCCTGCGCAACCTCGACCGCTACCTGCTCCAGCTCGAGGCGGCGGTGACCAGCGCGGGCGGCACCGTCCACTGGGCCAGGGACGCCGCCGAGGCCAACCGCATCGTGGCCGACCTGGTCAAGGCCACCGGCGAGACCGAGGTGGTCAAGGTCAAGTCGATGGCCACCCAGGAGATCGGGCTCAACGACGCCCTCGCCAAGGAGGGCATCACCGCGTACGAGACCGACCTCGCCGAGCTGATCGTGCAGCTCGGCGACGACTACCCCAGCCACATCCTGGTCCCCGCGATCCACCGCAACCGCTCGGAGATCCGGGAGATCTTCCTCGACAAGATGCCCGAGGTCTCGCGCGACCTCACCGACGACCCGCCCGCGCTGACCGAGGCGGCCCGGCTGCACCTGCGCGAACGCTTCCTCAAGAGCAAGGTCGCGATCTCCGGCGCCAACTTCATGGTGGCCGAGACCGGCACGCTCGTCGTGCTGGAGTCGGAGGGCAACGGTCGCATGTGCCTGTCGCTGCCCGAGACGCTCATCAGCGTCGTCGGCATCGAGAAGCTGGTGCCGACCTGGCGCGACCTGGAGGTGTTCCTGCAGCTGCTGCCCAGGAGCTCCACCGGCGAGCGGATGAACCCGTACACGAGCACGTGGACGGGCTCCGTCGATGGCCAGGAGTTCCACCTGGTGCTGCTCGACAACGGCCGCACCGACGTGCTCGCCGACGAGGTGGGCCGCCAGGCGCTGCGCTGCATCCGCTGCTCGGCCTGCCTGAACGTGTGCCCCGTCTACGAGCGCGCCGGCGGTCACTCCTACGGCTCGCCCTATCCCGGACCGATCGGCGCGATCCTCACCCCGCAGCTCAGGGGCATGCACTCGGACCTGGACGCCTCGCTGCCCTTCGCCTCCAGCCTGTGCGGCGCCTGCTACGAGGTGTGCCCGGTCGCCATCGACATCCCGTCGGTCCTGGTGGACCTGCGCGCCAAGGCGCCGCACGCGGCGGCGGAGAAGGCCGCCATGAGGGCGGCCGGCTGGGTGCTGGAGGACCACCGGCTCCTGACGAAGGCGCAGCGTACGGCCTCCCGCATGCGCAAGCTGGTGCCGAAGCGGCTCCCGGGGCCGCTGTCGGCGTGGACCGACACCAGGGACCTGCCGGACATCCCCGCCGAGCCGTTCAGGGACTGGTGGGAGCGCACCGGCGGCGGCGAGAGCGACGGGCACGACCGGAAGGAGGAGCGGTGAGCGCGCGCGAGGAGATCCTCGCCAGGATCGGCAAGGCCGTGGCAGGGGCTCCCGACGTGGAGATCCCCCGCGGCTACCGCGCCGGCCGGCAGGTGGAGGACCAGGAGGCGCTGGTACGGCTGTTCGCCGAACGGGTGGACGACTACCGGGCCATCGTGCACGTCGTACCGGCGGCCGAGGTGCCGGCCAAGATCGACGCGTGCCTGGGCGACAGGAAGATGTTCGTTCCCGAGGGCTTCGACCGCGAGGGCGGCTGGCCTGACCTGCGCACCGCCGACGGCGTCATCACCGGCTGCGCCGTCGCCATCGCCGAGACCGGCACCATCGTCCTCGACCACGGCCCGGGGCAGGGCACGCGGGCGCAGACGCTGGTGCCCGACTACCACCTGTGCGTGGTGCGCGCCGACCAGATCGTCCCCGGCGTGCCCGAGGCGATCGCCAGGCTCGACCCGTCGCGGCCGCAGACGTGGATCAGCGGACCCTCCGCGACCAGCGACATCGAGCTGAACCGGGTCGAGGGCGTGCACG
The DNA here is from genome assembly GCF_042751225.1 of Nonomuraea fastidiosa. Lineage (NCBI taxonomy): Bacteria > Bacillati > Actinomycetota > Actinomycetes > Streptosporangiales > Streptosporangiaceae > Nonomuraea > Nonomuraea fastidiosa. The sequence goes on along the minus strand of NZ_CP170570.1, from coordinate 1,187,508 downwards.
GCCCCCGCACCCTGGAAGTGGTCGTCAGCGCCTGAGCGCCGGGGGAGCGGCCGTCAGTACCCGGGTGGCGGGAGCGGCCGTCAGTACCTGAGCACCGCCGCGACGTCGTCCACGGCGTCGGTGAACCACACCTCGGCGTCCGTCATCGCGGCCGCCCTGATCAGCGCGGAGTCGGCGCGCTCGCGCACCGGCTCCGCCACGCCCCAGTGGCGCAGTTCGTTGGGGTCGGTGCCCACCTGGGTGCCGGCCTCGCCGACCCAGACGGGCGCGGGCACCTCGCCGGGCATCAGCACCGCGTGCACGCGGCCCTCGCGCAGCGCCTTCGACACCCGGCACGGCCCGGTGGGCGCGTCCGTCTCCTGGTGGCGTTCGAGCAGCTCGGCGCAGCGGCGCGCGAGCCACTCGTCGAGCGCGCGCTCCACGTCCCGCTCGAACTGGCCGTGGTCCTCACGGCTGCCGTGCTCGACGATCGTCACCCGATCGGCCGCCTGCGTGCTGAGATGCCGCAGCAGGAACGCGCGCGACCTCGGCTGCCCGGCCACCAGCACCAGCTCGGCGCCGATCCTGCGCACCTGCTCGTCGATCTCCTGGGCCACGGCCACCGCGTTCTTCTCCCAGGTCTCCTCGACGGCCCGCTCGTAGCGGCGCTGCGACCAGCCGCCCTGCGAGGTCTTCTGCAGCGGCCACGACTCGCCCTGCACCGTCGTACGGCGCGGCGCGCCCTCGCCGAACACGGTCACCTCGGCCCCCGCATGGTCCACGATGACCCGGATGTGCGGCACGTTCTCACCGCGCCGCATCAGCATCGGCGTCACGTGCGGCAGCGGCGTGTAGGTCACCAGCTCCGACGGCGGCTCCTCCAGCGACTCGGCGAGCACCACCGAACCGTCCGTGGCGAACAGCGCCCGCCCGGCCGCCGCCTGCAGCGCCTCCTCCTCCAAGGCGTCCATCGTGGCCTCGTCGACGTCGTGATCGAGCCGGTCGCGGACGCTGCGCCAGTGGGCCTTGCGCTCGGCGACGGTGAGCGCGCCCAGGTAGACCGACGCGTACGGGCCGGGACGGTCGTACAGGTGGCGGATGAAGTCGAGCCGCACGGTTCAGAACCTCCGCTGCTCCACGCCGAGGCCCAGGGCCTTGGCGATGTCGGCCATGTTTCTGTAGTCGCGGTCGGGCAGGGACTCCACCATGTCGAGCACGGGATCGGGAGCGCCTTCACGCCGGGCGCGGTCCAGCAGCTCGCTCTTGGAGGCCGGCCAGTGGGTGTCGCTGAGCCACTTGGCCAGATCGCTGCGGACGTCCACGTCATGCGGAGTCATGCCCTGCGGGACCCCGGGCGCGTGGCCGGGCGCGTACGACGGGGTCTCCTCGCCGGACGACGACATGGCCTCGGGCTCCCTCCACTCCTCGGCGTGCGTCGTGCCGCCGCCGCGCACCATGCCCTCGGTCTCGTGCTTCTGCTGCTCGTCCAGGCGCGGGCCGTGCTTGTCGCTCCCACGTTCCATGGTTCCCACACTCCTTCCAAGCCCGGCCCCTACCCCCGCTTTCGTGGGCAAACATCGCGGCTGTGTACCCTGCCGAGCGTGTTCGACCCCGATGTGCGCATCTCTACGGCACGGCTGACGCTGCGGCCGTTCCGCCCCGAGGACGCGCCCAGGATCCGCAAGATCGTCGCCTCCGGGGCGCGGTTCCTGCCGCCCGGCGCGCCCGTCAAGACCGGCGGAGTCGACCACTGGCTGCGGCACGGCGTCCACGAGCTGCGCCGCAGCGGGCAGGGCATCCACCTGGCCATGACCGACGCCGAAGGGCTCATCGTCGGCGCGATCAGCCTGTTCAAGACCTCGTGGAGCACCGGAACCACCGAGGTCGGCTACGGCGTGCACCCGCTCTACCGGGGCCGCGGCTTCGCCACCGAGGCGGTGCGCGGGCTGACGAAGTGGGCGTTCGAGACGGTCGGGCTGCGCCGTATCGAGCTGACCGCGAACCTGGACAACCTCGCCTCGCTCGCCGTCGCCCGCAAAGCTGGCTTCACCTGGGAAGGCGTCATCCGCGACGGCGTGCTGGACGACGACGGCACCCACGACCTCGTGGTCTTCGGCCTGCTGCGCACCGACAGCCCAGCACCAGGCCCCATGCTGCCCAAGGACGACCTGCTCACCCCGCGGCTGCGGCTGCGCCCCCAAGAGCCGCGCGACGCGCCGTACCTGGCGGCCACCGGCGCCGACCCGGTCACCCAGGAGTTCACCGGCGTCCCGCGCGGCTACACCGAGGAGCACGCCCGCGCCTACATCGCGCACGCCGAACGCCAGCGCATCCGCGGCCTCGGCATCGCCTGGACCGCCGAGGAGCTCACCACCGGCCGGTATGCGGTCAACGTCGACCTGCGCGACCTCGACTGGCACAACAGGACCGCCGAGGTCGGCTACATGACCGCGCCCTGGGCCCGCGGCAACGGCTACGCCGCCGAGGCCGTGCGGGCCATCGCGCGCTGGCTGTTCGACCGGCACGGCTTCGCCCGGCTCCAGCTCCGCGCCGCCACCGTCAACACCGCGTCCCAGCGGGTCGCCGAGAAGGCCGGCTTCGTCCGCGAGGGCATCGCCCGCTCGTCCCTGGCCGGCGAGGACCTGATCGTCTACAGTCTCATCCCCTCGGACCTGGCCTGAAGGCACGGCGGACTGACCTCGCCACCCTTTGTGAAACCCCTCCGCAGCCGTCACCCTTGAATTGAGGACGGTGAGGCGCATGATCACGGTTGTCGGCTGGGACGGATCCGAGCTGTCGGCCAAGGCGGTGACCAAGCTGCACGAGGCGGGGCTCGTCATCGGCCCCGACGCCATTCTCGGGCGGCTCAAGCTGAACGCGGCGACCGCAGGAGACGGCGCGCTGCTGCAGACCATCGACGACCATCTCGAACACGGCGAAGGGCCCGCGGTCGTGCTCGCGCCCGGCGATCCCGGCTTCTTCGGCGTCGTACGCGAACTGCGCGCACACGGGCTCAAACCGGACGTCCTGCCCGCCACGTCGCTCGTCGGCCGGGCCTTCGCCGGTGCCCGGCTGCACTGGGATGACGCGCTGGTCGTCGCGCCGTCAGGCCCCGAGCAGCTCACCCGCGTGGTCAACGCCTGCCGCGCGCACCCCAAGGTCGCCCTGCTCGTCGCGCCCGGCGTCGGCCCCGCCGAGATCGCCAGGGAGCTGGCGCCCACCACGCCGCGCGCCCTGATCGTCTGCGAGGACCTCGGCGGCCCCGACGAGCGCGTCACCCACAGCCGCATGGGCGAGGCCACCACCCGGCCGTGGAAGGACCCCCAGGTGGTGCTCGTCATCGACCCGCTGCACCGGCCCGGGGAACGCGGCTGGGTGGCGGGCGCCCAGCCGGGGCCGCGGGAATGGGCGCTGACCTTCGGCGACGACGTCATGCCGCCGGAGGTCAGGGCGTACGTGCTGGCCAAACTGGGGCCGCGCCTCGGCGACCTGGTCTGGGACGTCGGCGCGGGCGTCGGCCAGATCGCCGTCGAGTGCGCCAGGCTCGGCGCGGCCGTCGTGGCCGTCGAACGGGACGAGGCCCGCTGCGCCGAGCTGCGCCGCAACGTGCTCGCGCACGGCGTGAAAGTGGCTCTCACCAGAGGGCAGGCGCCGCCCGCCCTGGAGCCGCTGCCCGACCCCGACGCCGTCTTCGTCGGCGGCGGCGGGCTCGACGTGATCGACGCCTGCGCCGCCAGGCGGCCGCGCACGCTCGTCTGCGCGCTGCGCAAGGTCGAGCAGGTGCCCGCCGTGCTCGACCGGCTGCGCGAGCAGGGCTACCGAGGCGAGGGCACGCAGATCCTGGCGTCGAGGCTCAGCGTCGAACCCGACGGCGCGCACGGCCTGACCCCCGCGGATCCCGTCTTCGTCGTGCACGCGAGGCCCGCCCACACAGCGTGACCTGTTCCCTACCGGCGCCCATCGGTTATCCTCGCGTGTCTTTGTCCACCGCACCGGAGATTCCCCCACGATGAAGCCACCGCTCCTGCTGATCGGGCAGGGCTCCCAGGACGACGCCTACGCCGCCGAGTTCGGCAGGTTCGTACACCGCCTGCGCTGCCGCCTCGACCAGACCGGCGCCGACGTCTCGGGTGGCTACCTCGAGCGGGCCACACCCCGGCTGAGCGACTCCGTCGCCTCCCTGGTCGCCAGGGGGCACCACAGGCTCGTCGCGCTGCCGCTGAGCCTGAGCAGGATGGGCGAGGAGTTCTCCGCCGCGATGGCCCTGGAGCAGCAGCGCCACCCCACGCTGGTCTACGACTACGGCCGCCCCCTCGGCCCGGACCCGCGCGTGCTCGCCCTGCTGGCCGAGCGGCTCAACGAGGCGGCCACCGAGATCTCCAGGCCGCGCTCGCTGGAGCTGGCGGGCGCGCGGCCCCGGCTGCGCGCCGTCGACTCCTCGCCGTCGGAGGACCCGCACGCCCACGTCGAGCCGGGCGAGACCGCCGTCGTCCTGGTCGGCGAGGGCTCGACCGACGCCACCGCCAACGCCGACGTCCACCGCGTCTCCCGGCTGTTCTGGGAGACGCACGCCTACGACTTCATGACCGTCGAGACCGCGTTCGTCTCGGTCACCCCGCCCGGCGTGCCCGGCGGGCTCGAACGCTGCCGCCGGCTGGGCGCCAAGCGCGTCATCGTGGTGCCCTACCTGCTGTTCGCCGGCGGGCTGCTGGAGCGCGTGTGGGCGCAGGCGCTGGCGTACGGCGCCGGGCACCCCGATCTCGACATCCGCTGCGCCGAGGTGATCGGCGACTGCGAAACCCTCGCCGACGTCGTCATCGACCGATACGAGGAAGCACTCCAACTCGTCCCGTAAGTGGAGGTTTTCGTGCTCGCCGAGACGCTCTCCGCCATCCGGCCCGCCGACCCGCAGGCGCTCGCGGACGCCCGCGCACACCACGACCGCCTCACCAAGCCGCGCGGCTCCCTCGGCGCGCTTGAAGAGGTCGCGATCCGTCTGGCGGGCGCGGCAGGCGTCAGCCCGCCGCCCATGCCCGAGCCGGCCGCCCTGGCCATCTTCGCCGCCGACCACGGCGTGCACGCGCGCGGCGTCAGCCCGTGGCCGCAGGAGGTGACCGTGCAGATGGTCGCCAACTTCCTGAACGGCGGCGCGGTCGCCAACGCCTTCGCCGCCCAGGCGGGCGCGTCGGTGACGGTGGTGGACGTCGGCGTCGCGGCCGACCTGCCCGACGCCCCCGGCCTCGTCAACCGCAAGATCGCGTACGGCACCGCCGACCTGTCGCAGGGCCCCGCCATGACCGTCGACCAGGCCGTCAGAGGGCTGGAGGTGGGCATCCAGGTGGCCAAGGACCTCGTCGCCGACGGCGCCCGCTGCCTCATCACCGGCGACATGGGCATCGCCAACACCACCGCATCGGCCGCCCTCGTCTCCGCCTTCACCGGCAGGGACCCCGGCGAGGTGACCGGGCGGGGCACCGGCATCGACGACGAGACGTACGAGCTGAAGGTCGGCATCGTCCGCCAGGCCATGCGTACGCACGCGCTCGCCGGCGTGGCCTCCTCGCCCAGCGAGTCGCTGCGGGCGCTCGCCGCCGTCGGCGGGTTCGAGCACGCCGCCATCGCGGGCTTCATCCTCGGCGGGGCCGCCCTGCGCGTGCCGGTCATCCTCGACGGCGTCATCTCCGGCGCCGCCGCGCTCGTCTCCGCCGCGCTCGACCCGGCCGTGACCGACCACTGCGTGGCCGGCCACCGTTCCGCGGAGCCCGGGCACGGCGCCGCGCTCGAGCACCTCGGGCTCCGCCCGATCATGGACCTGGAGCTGCGGCTCGGCGAGGGCACGGGCGGGCTGCTCGCGCACCCGACGGTGTGCGCGGCGGTACGGGTGCTGCACGAGGTGGCGACGTTCGACTCGGCGGGGGTGACCGAGAAGCAGGTGTGACCTCAAGGACCTGGACGGGGCCGTCCCCGGGGAGGCCGCGCGGCCTCCCCGGGGACGCCGCGCGATGGGGGAGGTTGTGCGGCTTCCCCGGATGTCGCGCGGTGAGGGACGCTGTGCGGTTTCCCCGGATGTCGCGCGATGGGCGAGATCGGCCGCGTTCCCGGACGCCGCGTTGTGGGGCTGCGGCGCGATTCTGTGGACACCGGTGCTCACCTGCGGAGGCGGGTTATCCTGGGACCCTGACAGCGATGGCCGGACGCCGTGGTCACGATGAAGGCGGGCCTCGCGGGAGAGGCGCGGGGATCGCAACAGCGGTCGTTAACGTGTGCGCAGCAAATGACACAGGCGAAGCCGGTAGGTTTACCTCTTAACACAACCTTCGCGAACGGGAGATTCCCCCCATGGGTCCCTACCTCCTCGGCCTGCGGCTTTCCGGCCGCCGGGTTCTCGTCGTTGGCGGCGGCCGCGTCGCCCAGCGCCGGGTGCCCGCGCTGCTAGAGGCCGGTGCGGAGGTCACGGTCGTCTCGCCGTCCGTCACACCGGCGCTCGACGACCTGATCGCCGCGGGAAGGGTCACGTGGCACGCCCGGCCCTACGAGGTCGGCGACTGCGACGGGGCCTGGCTCGTACAGGCGTGCACCGACGACCGATCGGTCAACACGGCGGTCGCCGCCGAGGCGGAGGCCAAGCGCGTGTGGTGCGTGCGCGCCGATGACAAAGACGCCTCCGCCGCCTGGACCCCCGCCACCGGACGGGTCGACGAGATCAGCGTGGCCGTCACCGCGGGCGGCGACCCGCGCAGGGCAGCCGGCATCCGCGACGCCGTCGTCGGCGCGCTGCGCGACGGCACTGTCGACGCCCGGCGAAACCGCACCAAACCCGTCGGCGTCGCCCTCGTCGGCGGCGGCCCCGGCGACCCCGGCCTCATCACCGTGCGCGGACGCCAGCTCCTCGCCCAGGCCGACGTCGTCGTCGCCGACCGCCTCGCGCCCCGCGCGCTGCTCGACGAGCTCGCCCCCGACGTCGAGCTGATCGACGCCGCCAAGGTCCCCTACGGCCGCTCGCTGCCCCAGGAGACCGTCAACGAGCTGCTCGTGGATCGCGCCAGGCAGGGCAAGTTCGTGGTCCGGCTCAAGGGCGGCGACTCGTTCGTGTTCGGGCGGGGCGGCGAAGAGCTCATCGCCTGCGCCGAAGCCGGCATCCCGGTGACCATCGTGCCCGGCCTCACCAGCGCCGTCGCCGTGCCCGCCGCGGCCGGCGTGCCCGTCACCCATCGCGGGGTGAGCCAGGAGTTCCACGTCATCTCCGTACACGTCGCACCCGACGATCCCCGCTCCACCGTCGACTGGCCCGCACTGGCGCGTTCCCAGGGCACGCTGGTGTTGCTGATGGCCCTCGAACGCCTCCCGAAGGTCGCAGAAGCGCTCATCCGTGACGGACGTTCGCCGGAGACTCCCGTAATGGTGGTGCAGGACGGTACCCTTCCGACCCAGCGGGCGGTCACCGCTTCGCTTTCCACCGTGGCCGACCGCGTGTCCGCGGCTGGGATCCGGCCGCCGGCGATCGTCATCGTCGGCGACGTCGTGAGGATCGGCCAGGAGGTCGAGATGGTTCGAGCGGAGCGCTTGCCGTGAACACGGCCATGGATGACGGGCGGCCCGAGTCGCCCGGGGAGCAGACAGTGAGCTTCCGCCCGGTGACCGACGAGGATCTCTCCGAGGTCCACGACGACACCACCCCCGGCCAGGGCGCGGGCGGGTCCGCGGACACGCCCGAGCCGGCGGATTCCGAGTCGCCCGGACCCGGCAAGCCGAGGGTGCCGGGCGACGTTCTGGACGACGAGCCGGCAGCGGAGGCACCCGCAGCGAGCGCGAGCGAAGGCACCGCCCAGCCCGCCCCGGACGGCGAGTCAGCCGAGCCCGCACCCGAGAGCGCCGGCCCCGCGCCGGAGGCCGTGACGTCCGCTGCCGAAGGCGCGGCGGCGGCTGATTCCGGCGAGACCGGGACCGGCCGGGCCGATGAGACCGAAGACGCCGCTTCCTCGGAGCGCGAGGCGCCTTCGAAAGGCGGCGCAGGAGCCCGCGGTGGCCTCAAGGCCGAGGTGGCCGACGTGCTCGCCAAAGTCGCCGCGGCCGGCCTGCCGGTTGACACCGAGCTGGGTGCGCTCAGCGGAGCCGCGCCGGGCCCGAGCGCCGAGGCCGAAAGCAGCAAGCCGGCGTCCGGCGGGCAACCTGGCGGCCCCCGTTCGCTCTCCGAACAACCTTCTTCCCCCAGACCTTCGCTCTTCGAAAAGCCAGCCGTGCTGCAAGACCCCTCTACGACCGACAGCCCTTCAGCGGAGTTCCCGCCACCGGCGCCAGGCCGGTCGGCCACCGCGGCTCGCGGCCCCCGTACGCCGTCCGGCGACGGGCCGCCTGGAACGCCCCGTACCCGAGGCGGCGGTGAGAGCCGCCCCGCAGCGGAAAGTCGCTCGGCGTCCGATGACGGGACCTCGTGGGCGTTCCGTCCGGCGCGCAAGGTCGATCAGCAGCCCGAGCCGCCTTCGGGACGCCCTTCGTTGTTCGAGAAGCCGGCCGCGCTGCGTCAGCCCGCACCGCCCGGCGAGCGGCCGTCCACCGACGGGCCGTCGTTTCCGTCCACGGACGCGCCGTCCATGCCGTCGATCGACTGGCCGTCGTTCCCGTCGATCGACACTCCGGCCGCCGGGCCCGCCTCCGGCGCGCCCGCGCCGCCTTCGGGGCGTCCTTCGTTGTTCGAGAAGCCGGCCGTGCTGCGGCAGGACGACGCCGGGGACGCCGCCGCGCCCGTTCAGGAGACCGATGCTTCCGTACGTACGGACGAACCCGGAACATCGGAGACCGGCGAGAGCGTCGCGCCTCAGTCTCAGGACGAGCCGGAAGGCCGGGGCGAGCCGGACTCCGGCGAGCCGGCGGACGCAGCGGAGCAGCCGGTCTCCGGCGCGGAGCCGGGCTCGGACGCGGAGCCGGGCTCGGACGCGGAGCCGGGCTCGGACGAGCGCGCGGAAGACGAGGCCGAGACCGTAGACGACAAGGAGCCGGCCGCAGCGGGCGAGGCGCAGGCCGAGGAGGCGACCGGCGTACCGGAAGCAGCGGCACAGGAGACCGAGGCGCAGGAGACCGAGGCGCAGGAGAGCGAGGCGCAGGAGAGCGACGACTCCTGGCCGGAGGTGTCGCCGCCGGGTCCCGGCGAGCGTGTGGAGGAGCTGCCGCCCGAGACGGTCGAAGCGCTCACCTCGGCACTGAACGCCCTCCGCGAGACCGTCGCCGACGTGCGCTTCTGCGAAGACCTCCCGGGTTCGGCCGAGGCGCGGCAGGCGCAGCAGGCACTGCTGGCCCAGCTGGAGAACTACGTCGTCCCGAGGATCAAGACCAGCACGGCCCCGGCGCTCATCGTGGTCGCGGGCTCGACCGGCGCGGGCAAGTCCACGCTGGTCAACAGCCTGGCCGAGAAGAACGTCTCGCGTACGGGCGTACGCCGCCCGACGACCGGCGTCCCGGTGCTGGTCTGCCATCCGGAGGACCACAAGTGGTTCGCCGAGGGCGAGCTGCTGGGCGGCCTGCGGCGGCTCGACAAGCCGGCCCCGACGCGGGCCTGGACAGCGTGGTCATCGTCCCGACGGAGAAGCTGCCGCAGGGCGTGGCGCTGCTCGACACCCCCGACATCGACTCGGTGGTCGAGGAGCACCACGAGATCGCCCGCCGCATGCTCGACGCCGCCGACCTGTGGATCTTCGTGACGACGGCCGCCCGTTACGCCGACGCCCCGGCCTGGAATGTGCTGCGCCTGGCCAAGGAGCGCGGCGCGCGGATGGCCATCGTGCTGTCGCGGGTGCCGGAGAAGTCGGCGGACGTGGTGCTGAAGCACTTCGTCCGCATGCTGACCGAGTACGGCCTCGGCGAGATCGAGCGGTTCGTCATCCACGAGTCGAAGGTGACCGACGGCAGGCTGCCCGACAGCGAGGTGACGGAGCTGCGGCTGTGGCTCGCGGAGCTGTCGGTGGACGAGGCGCGGCGGGCGCAGGCCGTACGCGAGACGCTGAACGGCGTGCTCAACAGCTTCCGCACCCGCGTGCCCGCGCTGGCCAAGCACCTTGAGGCGCAGGCCGCGCTCAGGGCGGAGCTGCGCAGCGACGTCGAGACGGCGTTCACGGGCGCGATGCGCGACATCGACGCCGCGTCGAAGAACGGCTCGCTGCTGCACGGCGAGGTGCTGGCGCGCTGGCAGGACTTCGCCGGGTCCGGTGACCTGATGCGGGCGCTGCACCTGCGCAGGAAGGGCCGGGCGGCCAAGCAGGCGCCGGAGCGGGTGCTCGCGTTCAAGGCGGCGATCAGGTCGGGGCTCGAATCGGTGATCGTCGCCGCGGCCAACCGGGCGTCGAAGGAGGTGGCGGCGCGCTGGCGGCACCGTTCGGAGCTGGGGGCCAAGCTCGGGGAGGACCTCGACAGGCCGTCGGACGATCTCGTACGCCACGCGGGCCGGGCCATCGCGTCCTGGCAGGATCACCTGGGCGAGCTGGTACGCACGGAGGGCGTGGCCAAGCGTTCGGTGTCGAAGATCGTCTCATTCGATCCCGAGTCGCTGGCCCTGATCTTCATGGTGGCCATGTTCAGCGGGGGCAACGGCGAGGGCGTGCCGCACCGGCTGGTGAACGCCCTGCTCGGCGCCGAGTCCCTGCGCGGCATCGGCACCAAGGCGTTCAGTGATCTGCGGGCCAGGATCGGCATGCTCTTCGACGAGGAGGCCATGCGTTACGTGAAGGCGCTCGACTCCGCCGGCATACCGGATGAGTCCGTCGCAACCCGCCTCTATCAGGCAACGTACAATCTCGAGGTCGCTCGATGACCACCACGACCACGACCACCCGGCCTGGGCTCGCCCAGAGGTTGTCCGCGCTCGCCAAGGTGGTTGAGCATGGAAAAGGGCGGCTCGATCCGAAGCTGCTCGAGGAGGCCAAGGCGCTGCTGTCGCGCGCCGGCGACCGGCTCAAGCTGTCGTCGGAGCACACCGTCGTCGCCCTCGCGGGCGGCACGGGCAGCGGCAAGTCGTCGCTGTTCAACGCCATCTCGGGGCTTGAGCTGTCGCCCACCGGCGTACGCCGCCCCACCACCGCCCGTACCCACGCCTGCGTGTGGGGGCTCGACGGCTCTGGCCCGCTGCTCGACTGGCTGCAGATCCAGTGGCGGCACCGCTTCTCCCGGGCGAGCGCGCTCGACAAGGGCGACAGCCAGCTGCACGGGCTGATCCTGCTCGACCTGCCCGACCACGACTCGATCAGAGCGCTCACCGACACCGAGGCCGACCGGCTCATCGGGCTCGCCGACCTGGTGGTGTGGGTGCTCGACCCGCAGAAGTACGCCGACGCCTCCACCCACCGCCGCTACGTCACCGAGCTGGCCGGGCACGACGCGGTCACCGTGTTCGCGCTCAACCAGGCCGACCGGCTGACCACCGAAGAACTGGCCGAGCTGGTCATCGACCTCAACGACCTGCTGCGCAAGGAGGGCGTCGAGCACCCGAGCGTCGTACCGACCTCGGCCGTCACCGGACGCGGCATCGAAAGCCTCAAGAGCGTGATCGCCACCGCGGTCGCCCGGCGCCGCGCCGCCATCCAGAAGCTCGAAGCCGACCTGCAGCGGCTCGAGCAGAAGCTCAGCCAGGCCATGCCGCTGGGCGAGGCCCTGTCGGTGCCGTCCTCGGTCGACGAGGCCCGCCGCATGGGGCTCACCGACGCGCTGTGCGACGCCGTGGGCGTGCCGGCCGTGGGCGAGGCCATGGAGAACATGTACGCAGAACGGTCGAACCGCTACGTCGGCTGGCCGTACCCGCGGTGGGTGGCGAAGTTCCGTGCCGACCCGCTGAAGAGCCTCAAGCTCAACGACATCGCGCAGGAGATCCGCGGTATCAGCGCCACCTCGGTCTCCGCGCAGTCGGCCGAGGTCGCCAACGCGGTGCAGGCGCTGGCCGACGGTCTGTCGGCGAGCATGCACCCGGTGTGGCGCACGGCCGTCTACAAGGCGGCGCGGTCGCGTTCCCGAGACCTCCCGAAGAAGCTCACCGACGACCTCGCCGAGGTGGCGCCGCAGCTCGACCGCGTACCGGTCTGGTGGTGGCTGCTGAAGGTGTGGCAGTACCTGCTGGTGGTGGCGTTCGTGGCCGGGCTCGCCTGGCTGGCGGTCGGGCTGCTCATGCCTGACCGGCTGCCGCAGTCGCTGGAGTGGCTCGGCGACAGCGCGACGCTGCCGTGGGTGGGGCTCATGACGGCGTCCGTCCTGGGGCTCGGCGCGCTGTCCGGCATCGCCTCCCGCAACTTCGTCGAGCTGGGGGCATCGCGGGAACGCGAACGCCTCGAACGCGAGATGCGCCGCCGAGTCGCCGCCGTATCCTCCACCATGGTGGTGGAGCCGGTGGAGCAGGAGCTGAAGCGGCACCACGCGTTCTACACGGCGCTGCGAGACCTGTCGGTCTGAAGGCTGTCGCCCGGGCTGGGGTGCTTGTCCGTACGAGCAGGCACCCCACCACGGCCACTCGCGAGATGACGGCCCGGCCCCGACACGGGCACTTCTTGGCCGGCGGTCGCCGCGCCCGCCCCGCTATTGCCGGTTCTGGCGAGGGATGGCCCGCCTGGATACGGGCACTTCTTGGCCGGCGGTCGCCGCGCCCGCCCCGCTACGGCCGGTTCTGAGAGCGACGGCCCGCCCGGACACGGGCACATCAGGGCCGCCTATCCGCCCCCAGAAGCGTCTCTTGACCCCCGCCGTATCGCCGGCACTTCGACCCGCGCGCCCTTATCGACAGGTATCGACAGGTATCGACGGGCGGAACTGCTATCCACAGGCGTAACCGCGCCTGCCTCCCCATCCACAGAACCCCGTTCGGAGCCTTCGGCCCCTGCCCTTCCACGGCACCCTACTGCCCAGGTCGCGGGCAGCCGGCCCGCCGCATGGGAGGCATCGAATGAACGACATCTACATCACGCTCACCGGAAACGTCGCAGCAGAGCCCAGGCAGTACAGCTTCGACGACGGCACCAAGGTCACCTCTCTGAAGGTCCTCACCGCACATCGCTACTTCGACAGGAAGACCGGCCAGTGGACGGACGGCGAGAAGGTCTGCTTCACGGTCCGCTGCTGGCGCGCGCTCGGGGAGAACGTCGCGGCCTCCGTACGTTCGGGCCAGCCGGTGGTGGTGTCGGGCAAGCTCCGCATCCGCGAGTTCGGCACCGAGGGAGACCGCCGCTTCATGCCCGAGATCGAGGCCAGCGCCGTCGGCCACGACCTGCGCTGGGGCACGGGCGTGTTCACCAAGCCCGAACGCGGCGGCATCGGCTCGCTGAGCAAGGAGATGCGCGACAAGCTCGATGAGGAAACCCGCGACTGGGCCATGAGCCACAGCCCTGCCCGCCCGACCGCTTCGGCAACCCCGGCCGCTCCGCGCCCCGGCGACGACGAGACCATCACTGCAGACACCGACCAGGCACACCCACCCACCTCGGAGGCCCGGGCCGAAAAGGGCAAGGTCGTCCGCACGCTGGGCCGGAACAATGACAGGGTCCGAATCCTGAGCGCCACCGACACGAGCGACACCGACACGGCGAAGAAGGAACGCCCGGCGCCAGAAGAGCGAGCAGCGGCGTAACCGCGCGGAGGAGTCGCACCGTAACGGCTTCCGGAAGTCGCAACGTACTGGCATCCGGAAGTCGCGCCGCACGGGCATCCCAGAGTCCCGCCGCACTGGCATGCGAAAGTCGCACCGCACGGGCATCCGGAAGTCGCACCGTACTGGCATCCGAGTCGCAACGTACTGGCATTCGGAAGTTCGCACCCCCGGCCGGCGCGTCATGACTCCCCTCCGCTTACCCCTCCGGCGGCGTGATCCTGGGCCGCCACCCCACCCAGTGATCGCGCCGCCCTCAACGAAGGCCGCATCCCATCAACACCTCACCCGATGGAGGTCGCAGGTGCGAAGGAGGGAGAAGAAGCGGAGCCGACAAAGAATGACGGAGAAACAGGAACCGGGTCGGCCGGAGAGGATGACGAGGGGAGGCCCAGGTAGTAGGGGGATTGCGACGGAGCCGCAGGCCGCGGGGTGCGGACGAGTTCTGCGGGTGAGGGTGAGTTCTGGCTGGAGCAGGAGGTGTGGGAGGGGGAGGGGGCACCGGCCGGAGCTTCGTGAACGCCCCCGAGGGACGGCCAGTGGGTGTGGCACCCGCCTTAGTGGGCTTGGGCGCCTGTCATGTCCAGGTCACGCCCCGCTCCATGGTCGCTCCTTTCCGACACGGCTGTCCGTCATGGCCCGCTCACGATGTGAGCAGGTGTGGTCATTGCCAAACGTATCGGTTCCCATCGCACATCGCACACTCCGCAATTATTGTGTTACACATCGTTAGTCAGAGAGGAGACGAGATGGCGGTGACCAGTCACGCCTCGATCAAACCTCGCGACGGTGTGTCAACAATGGCCGATCGCTGGCCGTTGCTAGGGCAACGCCGCCCCCTGGTCGGTTACCTGTGCGCGATCGTCACTCTGGATCTCGTCGCGATCATCCTGCTCTCGGCGTCCACCGCCTTCCACTGGCGGGACGTGCTGACGTTCGCCGCCCTCATGGCGTGCGGTGCCGTCTGCATCGAGGCGACCCGGCGGCTCGGCATGCCCGCCGGGGTGTCGCGTGATTTGCTGTCGGCCTGGTGGCTGCCGGTGGCGTTGCTCCTGCCGCCGTTGTACGCGCTCTTCGCCCCCATCGTGCTGCAGATCCTGCTGCAGGTACGCGTACGCGCCACCGTCCTCTACCGCCGGGTCTTCAGCTCGGCCGCCATCGGGATCGCCGGGTGCACGGCGTCCCTGATGTTCCACTGGTTCGTCCCCGACCCGATGGTGCTGGCGCGGGGGAGCGGGGGCCCGCTCATGTTCGCGGTGGCCGCCGCCGCGCTCTTCTCGCTGCTCAACACCGGTCTCATCGCCATCGCCGCCCACACCGCCGATCCCGACATGAGCTGGCGCGAAGTGCTGTGGGACCGGGAGAGCGTGCTGCTGGACGTCGTCGAGCTCTGCTTGGGCATCTTGGTCGCGATCGCCTGCGGTCTCAACCCGGCCCTGCTGCTGTTCACGCTCCCGCCCGTGGTGCTGTTGCAGCGCAGCCTGCTGCATGCGCAGCTTCAGGCGGCCGCCCGTACGGACGCCAAGACCGGGCTGCTCAACGCGGCCGCCTGGCAGCGCGAGGCCGACACCGAGATCGTGCGGGCGCGGCGCACCGGCGAGTCACTGGCGCTCCTCATCATCGACATCGACCACTTCAAGCGCGTCAACGACGCGCACGGCCACCTCGTCGGCGATCAGGTGCTGGTCGGGGTGGCGTCCACGCTGCGCAGCCAGTTGCGGGACTACGACGTGGTGGGCCGGTTCGGCGGGGAGGAGTTCGTGGTCCTGCTGCCGGGCGCCGACATCGACGAGGCCCGCCGCGTCGCCGAACGCCTGCGCGTGCACATCAGCCACATGGCCGTCCCCGTCGACGACACGCTGGTCAAGGTCACGGTCTCGACGGGCGTGGCGTTGCTGAGCATCCACGGTGACGACCTGATCGACCTCCTCGCGGCCGCCGACCTGGCGCTCTACCGGGCCAAGGAGCTGGGACGCGACCGCGTCTGCATCCCCGCCGTACAGCAGTCCCCGCCTTCGCAGGCTCCATCCCCCCAGTCCCCGCTTCCTCCGCAGGTTCCGCCTCTTCAGTCCCTGCCTTCGCAGGCTCCATCTCCCCAGTCCGTGCCTCCGCAGGGCCTGCCTCCCCAGTCCGTGCCCCCGCAGGCTCCGCCTTCCCAGTCCACGCCGTCCCGCGCGATCCCCGGCGACGCCGCCTCGCAGGATCCCGAATCCGGCCCTGGCTCCGACATCGATCCCGATCCCGATCCCGATCCCGATCCCGATCCTGATCCGGACCCGACCTCTTGATTCGTTCGCCCGCTGGCCTGTCCGCCAGCTGATGTGTCCGCCGGCTGATGTGTCCGCTGGCTGACCTGTCCGTCAGTTGATCTGCCTCGCCGGCCGACCTGTTCGCCGGCCTCTCGCTCTTCCTCCGCTCCCTCCTGTTACGTCTCGTTCGCCTTCCGCTCGTTGGTCTTCCAGGTCGTCCGTCCTTCTCGTCCAGCTCGTCTGCACCGTCGTCGTGGGTTGTGTCAGCGCTGTCAAGGGACTGGGCTGCCGGTCACCGGCCGCTGGCACAACCCCGTAGCGCCTGATGCGGTGGCGTCACCTCCCACGCCCTGGTCAGAGCCCGTGAGCTTCCGGTCCGAGCCGCGCTGGGAACGGGCTGCGGGTACGCAAGCGCCGTTTCATGCGCCCGGGGGCAGTGGACGGCGGGCGCTGACGTAGCGGATCCTTGCGGCTGGGTGTTCTCGTACGGCGTTACGACGTGTGTTCGTGCACGTCGGCGGCCGGTGGGCGCGTCGTGAGGCGAGAGCCGGGGCGGGCGGGGCTGAGGAGCGGCGGAAGCCCGGGTTGAGAGCCCCTAAGCTAGATGGCATGCCGGAGTACATCTACACGCTGCAGCGCGTGCGCAAGGCGCACGGCGACAAGGTTGTCCTTGACGACGTCACGCTGTCGTTCCTGCCCGGAGCCAAGATCGGCGTTTTGGGGCCGAACGGCACCGGGAAGTCGACGCTGCTCCGGATGATGGCCGGCCTGGAGCAGCCGTCCAACGGTGAGGCCAAGCTGATGCCGGGCTTCACGGTCGGCATGCTTCAGCAGGAGCCGCCGCTCAACGAGGAGAAGACCGTCCTCGGCAACGTGCAGGAGGGTGTCGCCGAGACGATGGCGATGCTCCAGCGCTACAACGAGATCGCCGAGCAGATGGCCACCGACTACAGCGACGAGCTCCTCGAGGAGATGGGCAAGCTGCAGGAGCAGCTTGAGCACCGCAACGCGTGGGACCTCGACAGCCAGCTTGAGCAGGCGATGGACGCGCTGCGCTGCCCGCCGCCCGACGCCGACGTGACGAAGCTGTCCGGTGGTGAGCGCCGCCGGGTCGCGCTGTGCAAGCTGCTGCTTGAGGCGCCCGACCTGCTGCTGCTCGACGAGCCCACCAACCACCTCGACGCCGAGAGCGTCCAGTGGCTCGAGTCGCACCTGGAGAAGTACCCCGGCACCGTCCTGGCGGTCACCCACGACCGCTACTTCCTCGACAACGTCGCCAACTGGATCCTGGAGCTCGACCGGGGTCGTTGCTACCCCTACGAGGGCAACTACTCCACGTACCTCGACATGAAGGCCCAGCGTCTCAAGGTCGAGGGGCAGAAGGACGCCAAGCGCAAGAAGCGCCTGGAGGAAGAGCTGGAGTGGGTCCGGTCCAACCCGAAGGCCCGCCAGACCAAGAGCAAGGCCCGACTCCAGCGCTACGAGGAGATGGCCGCCGAGGCGGAGAAGTACCGCAAGCTCGACTTCGAGGAGATCCAGATCCCGCCGGGCCCGCGCTTGGGCACCACGGTGATCAAGGCGGAAAACCTCACCAAGGGCTTCGGCGAGCGCCTGCTCATGGAGAACCTGACGTTCGATCTGCCGCGTAACGGCATCGTCGGCGTCATCGGCCCGAACGGTGTCGGTAAGACCACGCTGTTCCGCATGATCACCGGCAGCGAGACGCCCGACTCCGGCTCGATCACCATCGGTGAGACCGTCAAGATCTCGTACGCCGACCAGGCCCGGGGCGGCATCGACCCCAGCAAGAACGTTTGGGAGGTCGTCTCCGACGGGCTCGACCACATCAAGGTCGGCAACGTGGAGATGCCGTCGCGCGCGTACATCGCGGCGTTCGGGTTCAAGGGCCCCGACCAGCAGAAGAAGGCCGGCGTGCTGTCCGGTGGCGAGCGCAACCGGCTCAACCTGGCGCTCACCCTCAAGCAGGGCGGCAACGTGCTGCTGCTCGACGAGCCCACCAACGACCTCGACACCGAGACCCTGTCGTCGCTGGAGAACGCGCTGCTCGACTTCCCGGGCTGCGCCGTGATCACCTCGCACGACCGGTGGTTCCTCGACCGCATCGCGACCCACATCCTGGCTTGGGAGGAAGGGTCGAGCTGGTTCTGGTTCGAGGGCAACTTCGCCGACTACGAGAAGAACAAGGTCGAGAGGCTGGGTCCCGACGCGGCTCGCCCGCACCGCGTGACCTACCGCAAGCTCCACCGCGACTAGTTCGTTCATGCGTGGATGTCCGCGGGTGTTGTTCGTCGCCCCCGCGGGCATTCCAGGCGTCCCGTGGTCGTCCGCGCCGCCTGCCGGTGTGCGCGAGATCTGCGGGTGTCTATCCGGTCTGGCGGCGTTCGTGGGTTCGCGGACGTCTACCCGTTGCGGTAGCGCTCGCGGGTTTGCGGGCGTCTGTCTGTGCGGTGGCGTGTGCGAGATTTGTGGGCGTCCACACGTTGCGGTGGCGTGTGCGAGATTTGCGGGCGATTACCCGTTGCGGTGGCGTGTGCGGGATTTTGGGGGCGCCCACACGTTGCGGTGGCGCTCGGGGGCTTGGGGGTGTCGCCCTTTTAGGCGGCCCCGCAGGGAGCAGCGGGCGTCTGCAGGTGATCGCAGACGTCCGTGACGGTCGATGACGTCCGGCCGGGTGTTGCTTTCGGTGCGCCTTGCGCTGTCGTCATCCGGCGTGATGAGCTGCAGCCCGCTTCTCGGCGGTGGCCTCCTGTGGAGTACTGCGGTGGGGTGAAGGTGCCGTCCTGCTCGAATCTCCGGCATGTGCAGGGCGGTCGATCGGCCCGCCATCCGCTCAGGCCGCCGCCCCGGCCGTCCTGGCCGCCGCCCCGGACGCTCAGGCCACCGCCCCGTCCGTTCCGATGCTGCCTCGTCCGTTCCGGCCGGCGCGCCGGGCACTGCCCGGGACGCCTCGGCTGCTGTCGGTTGATGGCCTGGCTGCTCGGGGCCGGAAGAGGCCCGACCTGGGCAGGCACCATCGCGTGTCGAGTCCCGGTGCCCCTGCGCATGCATGGAGTCGGGCACTCAGCGCGAAGCCGGGCGCTCAGTGCGGGCCGGGCGCTCAGCGCGGTGCCCGACGGGAAGCGCGGGGCCCGTGGGTGAAGTACGGGGCTGGGCGCTCAGTGCGGTGCCCGGGGTGAAGTGCTGGGCTGGGCGTTCGGTGCAGAGCCGGGCGCTCAGTGCAGTGCCCGACGGGAAGCGCGGGACTGGGCGTTCGGTGCGGTGCCCGGGGTGAAGTGCTGGGCTGGGCGTTCGGTGCGGTGCCCGGCGTGAAGCCGGGCTCCGCGAGCTCGTACGGCTGACGTCACGCCTCCGCTTCCCCGATGCCCACCGCCGCCGGAGCGGGCTGGGCGGGGCGGCGCCAGGGACCGTTGAACATCAGGATGGCGGGGATGAACAGGACGAGGCATCCGAGCGCCACGAACAGCCACGTCTGCCAGTTGGTGGCCTCGACGACGTGCGGGATGACGAGCAGCCCGACCACCGCGATGCCCTTGCTGAGGAACCCGAACAGGCCCCACGCGGTGCCCTGCAGACGCGGGTCGGCGTCCTCGGCGTCCTCGGAGTAGTTGGCCATCCAGGGGGCGTACGCGACGCCGAGCGAGCCGCCGAGCAGCGCGCCGACGACCATGAGCAGGCCGGTGGAGACGCTTTCCTGGCCGAGCGAGAAGGCCAGGTACGCGGTGACGAGGACGGCCGCGATGGTGCCGCCGAGCGAGAACGGCTTGCGCAGCTGCGTACGGTCGGACAGGCGGCCGGTGACGATGAGCGTGATGAGGTTGAGGCTCCAGAAGGCGGCCATGATCGTGGACGCTTCCGCGCTGCTGATGCCGAGTGCGCCGACCAGCATGGTCTGCCCGAAGAGCGACAGCGTGATGTAGAGCACGAGCCACAGCGAGATGCCGACGACGTGGGCCCAGATGTTGCGGCGGCTGAACAGCGAGCGCAGGGTCGGCGGCTGGGAGAGGTCCACGACCTGGGTGGCGGCGCGTTCCGTGTGCTGGATTCTGGCCCGCAGCTCGGGGGAGAGGTCGGCGATGTTGAACGCGATGACGATCGAGATGACCAGCGAGAAGCAGCCCATGATGACGAACTGGGAGCGCCAGGAGTCGTTGAAGATGGGCAGCGTCCAGCCTGCGATGGCGGCGGCGAGGAAGTTGGCGCCGACGGGACCCCACGTCCAGAAACCGAACGCCTGAGCGCGTCCGAGGCGCGGTGAGAAGTCGCGGATGAGCGGCGCGGTGCTGGCCATGGCCACGCCGTCGACGAACGCCAGCACGACCCTGACGATCAGCAGGTCGCGCGGGGTGTGCACGAGGGTCATGGTGAAGCAGAGCACCGCCGTCAGCGCCATGAGGGGGATGAGCAGCCGGACCCGGCCCAGCCGGTCGGTGAGGCGGCCGCCGATGATGGAGGCGATGGCCCCGGTGATGGCGGCGCCGCCGGACACGGCGCCGTACGTGGCCAGCGACATGTCGAGGTCTTTGAGGAGAAGCGGGACGACGGGCGCGATCTGCCCTTCGTACGAGCCGATGAGGATGGCCAGCACGGCCATCGCGAGGATCTTCATGCGTCGGGCGCCGGTCGGGTACTCGTCGAGCTCACGGACGTAGGACAGCCTCATGGCCAGCCTTTCTGGTCGGGTCTTGACCCCCGTGTAGTTCTAGAAGGCGCCTCTAGAATCTATTTCTGCGATGCTGCCTCTCACAGGTGGCTCCGTCAAGAGTGAAGAGCCCGTCCATGGCTAGAATGAAATTCTAGGATTGCCGAGAGCGAGGAGCCCCCGCGTGAACTTGGAACTGGACGGCCTCGACGTGCACTTCGACCACACCGCCGTGGCGGCGCCCCGGATCAGGGACCTGCTGCCGATCTACCGCGACCTGCTGGGCGGTCGTCACCTGGGCGGCGGTGGTGACAACCTGCGGGCCGGCTATCGGACGCTGCAGCTCACGTACGGCAACGGCGGCAAGGTCGAGCTGATGGAGCCGCTGGCCGGATCCACGTTCTTCGACAGCTTCTTCGAGCTCACCAGGGGCAGGGGCGGCGTCCACCACCTGAACTTCCACGTCTCCGACATCGATGCGGCGGTGGCCAAGCTGACCGAGCGCGGCTACCGGCTGCACGGCCTCAACCTGTCGGATCCGCGCTGGCAGGAGGTGTTCCTGCACCCCAAGGAGGCGCACGGCGTGCTCATCCAGCTCGCCAAGCCGGGGCCGCGCGAGCCCGGCGAGGAGCGCCCGACGCTTGAGGACGTGCTGGCCGGTCGCGGCAGGAACGGCAACGGCATCCCCAGCCCCTGAGTGGTCGGCCTTCCCGTCCCGTGTGCCGGCCTCTTGAGCGGCTGTAGAACTTAGATCTAGAGTTGAATTCTAGAACTAGGATTGGGGAGGCCGATGAAGCCGGCACCTAAGCCCACACCGGAGACCCAGCCGTTCTGGGACGGGACGGCCGCGGGCGAGCTGCGGATCCAGCGCTGCACGGCATGCGAGCGCCACTACTTCTACCCCCGGCCGGGCTGCCCGCGGTGCGGTGGCGACCAGGTCGAATGGGTTCGCGCCAGCGGGCGCGCGACCTTGTACTCGTACGTCATCAACCACCGCCCCGCGCCGGGGTTCGAGGACGAGGCCCCGTACGCGATAGCCGTCGTGGAGCTGGAGGAGGGCGTGCGGATGATGACCAACATCGTGGGCGTGCCCAACGACCCCGAGCACCTGGAGCTGGACATGGAGCTGCGGGTGGTGTTCGAGCGGCGCGGCGATGTGACGGTGCCGCTGTTCGAGCCGGCCGGGGGTGCCCGATGACCGTGGTGATCGCCGGGGCCGCCGAGACCGACGAGGTGGGCCGCCTGCCCGGCCACTCCACCCTGCAGCTCCACCTGGAGGCCGCCAGGAACGCGCTCGCCGACGCGGGCATGACCATCCACGACATCGACGGCATCGCCACGGTCGGCACGCCGGGCCCGATCCAGGTCGCCCACGCGCTCGGCATCACGCCCGCCTGGCTGGACGGCACCGGCGTGGGCGGCTCGTCGTTCCTGTTCCACGTCCGGCACGCCGCCGCCGCGATCAAGGCGGGAATGTGCCACACCGTGCTCATCACGCACGGCGAGTCGGGGCGCTCGCGGGTGGGCGCGGGACGGTTCGGCATCACGCCGGACTCGCTGCTCGGCCAGTTCGAGCTGCCGTACGGCGTGATGGGCCCGACCACGTCGTTCACGATCACCGCGCTGCGCTACATGAAGGAGACCGGGCTCACGCACGAGCAGCTCGCCGAGGTCGCGGTGGCGCAGCGGCGCTGGTCGCACCTCAACCCCAGGGCGATGTACCGGGATCTCATCACGGTCGAGGACGTGCTCGCATCGCGCATGGTCGCCTACCCGTTCCACCTGCTGGAGTGCTGCCTGGTGACCGACGGAGGCGGCGCGCTGATCGTCACCACGCCCGAACGGGCCCGGCGCTCCCCGGTCTACCTGCTGGGCTCGGGGGAGGCGGCGGAGTCGCCGCTGATCTCCCAGATGGAGGACTTCACCACCTCGAAGGGCTTCCGGCTCTCGGGCGAGGCGGCCTTCGCCGAGGCGAAGATCACCCATGAGGACGTCGATCACCTCATGGTGTACGACGCCTTCGCCCACGTGCCCATCTACGGCCTGGAGGACCTGGGCTTCGTCGGGCGCGGCGAGGCCGGGGCGTTCATCGCCGAGGGCCACACCTCGCCGGGCGGCCGGCTGCCGATGAACACCAACGGCGGCGGACTGTCGTACACCCACACCGGCATGTACGGCATGTTCGCCATCCAGGAGTCGGTGCGTCAGCTCCGCGGCGAGGCGGCGGCGCAGGTGCCGGGCGTGGAGGTGAGCGTGGTGCTGGGCAACGGCGGCATGTTCGCCTCGGCCGCCACCCTCGTCCTGGCCAACCGCCTGCCATGAGACGGCCCCGGCGGGAGGGGACGCCTCTCCTGCCGGGCCCGGTTCCAGGCGACCCGAGCACGGGCTCAGGCCGCCCTGAACAGCGGAGCCGCCGCCAGGCCGCAAGGCCCGCGCGGGCATGGCCGGTGTCATGCGGGATCAGGGCCAGGCCGGCGGGCCAGAAGAGGTCAGCGCCAGGTCACCAGTGCGTCCAGCGCCTCCACCCGAGACCCTGTGACCAGCAGCGGATTGATCTCCAACGACTCCAGCCCGTCCCCCAGCGACTCGGCGAGGTCGGCGATCCTGGCCACCACATCGGCCACCGCGTCGAGATCGGCGGCCGGACCGCCGCGCACCCCGTTCAGCAGTGCGGCCCCGCGCAGCTCCGTCAGCGCCGTGCGCACCTCGGCGGCGTCCACCGGCAGCACCCGCAGCGCGGTGTCGCGCAGCACCTCGACCCAGACCCCGCCGAGCCCCACGGCCAGCGTCAGCCCCCAGGCGGGATCGCGGACGACGCCGACCAGCAGCTCGACCCCGCCCTCGCGCTGCGGCTGGACGAGCACGCCGTCGAGCGACGGCACGGCGGCGGCCACCTCGCGGTGGGCCCGCCGTACGTCCTCCGCGTCGCCGAGCCCGAGCCGGACCCCGCCGACGTCGCTCTTGTGCCCGAGCCCTTCGGCGGCGGCCTTGAGCACGACGGGGTAGCCGAACCGCTCGGCCGCGGCCACCGCCTCCGCCTCCGAGCGGGCCAGTTCGGACGGCACGACCGGCAGCCCGGACGCGGCCAGCAGCGCCGCCGCGCGGTGCTCGGCCCACACGCCGTGCGCGCCGCGCGGGCGCCGCGTCTCGCCGGTGCGGGGGAGTGGTGCGGGCCGGGACAGCAGCCTGGCCCGCGTGCGCGACCACCGTACGGCGGCCCCGATGGCGGTCATGCCGTGCTCGATGCCGCCCGCCACGTACGGGAACCCGGTCTCCTGCTGCACCTGCCGCCCGAACGCGGTGACGTCGGTCAGCACGTTGCTCACCACCACGACCGGCACCCGGGAGGCGGCGATGCGCTCGGCGCTGGCCCGGTACTGGGCGAGCACGGGGGCGGGGTCGGGCGGTGCGAGCTTGGGCGGCTCGGACAGCAGCATGACGAGGTCGATGTTCGGGTCGGCGGAGACCGTCTCCAGCGCGCGGCCGAGCAGGGTGCGGTCGATGAGCACGTACCCGGTGACGTCGAGCGGGTTCTGCACGGTGCCGAACGACGGCACGATCTCGCGCAGCCGCTCCACGGTCTCGGGTGCGAACGGCGGCAGCTCAAGACCCTCGTCCTCGGCCCGGTCGGCGATGATCTCCGATGCGCCCCCGGACGGCGTCACGACGCCGACGCGCGGCCCCGGCAGCGGCCCGCAGGAGGCGAGCAGCCCCGCCGTGATGATGAGGTCTTCCAGCGAGCGCACCCGGAGCACGCCGAGCTGCCGCAGCGCCGCGTCGATGACGTCGTCGTCGCCCACGAGCGCGCCCGTGTGGGCCTGCGCGGTGTGCGAGGCGAGCGCGCTGCGGCCGATCTTGAGCGCCACGATCGGTTTGCCCGCCTCCAGCGCCCGCCGCGCCACCCGGGAGAACTCGGCCGGGTTGCGCACGGTCTCCAGGAACAGCGCGATGACCCTGGTGGCCGGGTCGTCCACGAGGTAGTCGATGACGTCGGTGACGCTGACGACGGCCTCGTTGCCCATGGAGGTGAGCAGGCTGATGCCGACGTTGCGGGCTTGCGCGAAGGAGAGCACCGAGCTGGCCAGCGCGCCGCTCTGCAGCACCACGCCGACCTCGCCGCCCAGCAGCGGCGGCGGGATCGGCAGCCCGTACGGAGTGATGCCGGCGGCGGCGTTGATGTAGCCGTTGCCGTTGGGGCCGAGGACGGTCAGCCCGTGCTCGGCGGCGAAGCCGGCGACCTCCGCCTCCAGCCGCGCACCCTCCTCGCCGGCCTCACCGAACCCGGCCGTGAGGATCACGTAGCAGCCGATGCCCAGCTTGGCGCCTTCGCCCAGCACGCCGAGCACGGCCGTGGTCGGCACCATCACGTACGCCAGATCGACGGGCTCGGCGATGTCGCTGAGACTCTTGTGCGCCGGCATGCCGTGCACCACGCCGCCCCGCGGGTTGACCAAGTGCACGGGCCCGGGGAAGCCATGGGCGCGCAGGTTGTTCAGCGTGCTGATGGACCAGCCGGACTTGTCCGTCGCGCCGACCAGGGCGATCGAGCGCGGGTTGAACAGCTCGCGGACGGACATGCCGCTCACTCTCCGATGAGGCCGAGTTTGACGTGCCCCTTGATGAGGTTGCGGGCGATCGTACGCCGCTGGATCTCGTCGGTGCCCTCGAAGATGCGCAGCAGCCGCAGCTCGCGATACCACCGCTCGATCGGCAGCTCCTTGGTGTAGCCCATGCCGCCGTGGATCTGGAGGACGCGGTCCACGACCTGGTTCGCCATGACGGCGCCGTTGAGCTTGGCGATGGAGGAGGCGTGCCGGGCGTCCATGCCCTGGCTCACCCGCCAGGCGGCGTACAGCGTCAGCCACTTGGCGGCCTCGATCTCCACCTGCGAGTCGGCGATCATCCACTGGATGGCCTGGTAGTTCGCGATGGGCTGGCCCATCGACTTGCGGATCTTGGCGTAGTCGATGGCCATCTGGAGCATGCGCTCGGCCGAGCCGATGGCGCGGGCGGGGATCATGTAGCGGCCCTGGCCGATCCACTGCATGGCCAGGTCGAAGCCCTTGCCCAGCTCGCCCAGGATGTTCTCCTCGGGCACCCGTACGTCCTCGAAGACGAGCGAGGCGGGCCCCCACTGGCCCATGGTCGGGATCGGCTCGGACTTCCAGCCCATGTCCCTGTCCACCAGGAAGCAGGTGACGCCGTACCCCTCGGCGACGGCGAAGACCATGACGAAGTCGGCCTCGTTGCCACCGGTGATGAACGTCTTCTCACCGTTGATCACCCACTCCGAGCCGTCACGGACGGCGCGGGTGCGGATGTTGCGGGCGTCGGATCCCGCCCCCGGCTCGGTGATCGCGAAGCAGGAACGCCGCTCGCCCTCGATGGTGGGGATGAGGTAGCGCTGCTTCTGCTCTTCGGTGCCCGCGTACAGGATGTTGTCGGCGCTGCCGCCGAACGAGAACGGCACGAACGTCCTGCCGGTCTCCATGGCGATGATCGCGGACATGATGGGACCGAGCGCGGCGCCGCCGTACTCCTCGGGCGTGTTGATGCCCCAGAAGCCCGACTTCCTGGCCTTGGCCCGCAGCTCCTTCAGCACGTCGGGGGAGAGCCCAGGGCGGCCCTCGCGCTCGTTGCGCAGAACCTCCGGCTCCAACGGCATGACCTCCTTCTCGATGAAGGACCTGACGGTGTCACGGATCTGCCGTTCCTCGGGGGTGAGCGAGAAGTCCACAGCCGCCTCCCTGGGCATTTCTAGAATCGTTCTCTAGGAAGAGGTTCTAGCCTCCGCGGGCCGGTGTCAAGAATCGGATTCTAGAATTGACTGCGCTACGATTACCGGCATGGCACGCAAGTCCTCGTGGGAGTGGAGCCGCTCGGCCCAGACCCGCAAGAGCATGCTGCAGGCCGCCCGAGAGGTCTTCAGCGAGCACGGCTTCGCCGACTCCAACGTCTCCGACGTCGTCGCGCGCGCCGGCTCCAGCGTGGGCAGCCTCTACCACCACTTCGGCGGCAAGACGGAGCTGTTCCTCGCCCTGTACGAGGACCACCAGGCGGCCCACGAGCAGGCGTCGGCCGCCAGCGTGGCCAAGGCCAAGAAGGAGGGGGTCACCGACCCGGTCGAGCTGCTGATCGCGGGCGCGCGGGCCTACCTCGCGGGCGCGTGGGAGCGGCGCGACCTGGTCAGGCTCTTCATCGACGGCGACGGACCCCCGGGCTTCGAGCTGATCCGCCGCACCCGCGGGCGCGAGTGGGTGCGCCAGAACGCGGTGCTGCTGGGCGCGGGCGGCGACCCGCTCGACCGGTTCACGGTGGCCGTGCTGACCAGCATCATCGGCGAGGCCGCCCGCGAGGTCGCCACCTCCGACAGCGAGGAGGAGGCGCAGGAGGTCATCGAGGCGGCGGTGACGCTCATCCGCCGCCTCGACCCACTCAAGGCGCTGCACACCGGCGACTAGACGATCGTCGCGCGGCCCCGGTCGATCACCACGGTCCCGTCGTCTTTCGCGGTCCTGAACAGCACGTCCGTGCCGTCCACCCAGATCGAGACGGTCAGCGACTCGCCGGGGAAGACCGGGGCGGAAAAGCGCCCCGACATGGCCTTGAACCGGGCCGGGTCGGAGCCGGCCACGCTGTGCAGCAGCGCCCGTCCGGTCACCCCGTACGTGCACAGCCCGTGCAGGATCGGCCGGTCGAACCCGGCCCGCGCGGCGAACTCGGGATCGCTGTGCAGCGGGTTGTAGTCGCCCGACAGCCGGTAGATGAGCGCCTGCTCGGGGCGGGTCTCGTACGTCACCTTGTGGTCGGGCGCCCGGTCCGGCGCCGCCCACGCGTCGCGCGGCCCCCGGTCGCCGCCGAAGCCGCCCTCGCCCCTGATGAAGACCGAGCTGCGCGAGGAGACGACGAGCTCGCCGGTGCCGAGGTCGACGGCTCTGGACTCGGAGACCACCAGCGCGCCCGAGCCCTTGTCGTAGATGCCGGTCACTTTCGACGTGGTCCGCACGCCGCCCGCGGGCGGCAGCTCGCGGTGCAGCTCGAAGCCCTGCTCGGCGTGGACCAGCATGGCCGGGTCGAAGCCGCCGAGCCGCCGCCCCGGCGCCTGCGCGGCCAGCACCGCGAACGTCGGCAGCACCCGCTGCCCCTTCTCCGTGGTGAACTCCAGCTCCGAGACGCCCGCGCCGACGCCGAGCGCGTACAGCATGGTGTCCTTGGCCGTCCACGTGCGCTCGTACGGCTCGCTCTCCACGCCGATGACGCTGTGATCGAGTGGCATGTCAGTCCTCCCGCCCGGGGATGCGGCCGTTGGTCAGCGCGTTGGGCTGGGCCTTCTCGACCAGGCCGGGGATGACCGAGCCCAGCTCGGCCGGGTCCCAGCGGCTGCCCTTGTCCACGCCGGGGCCGGCGTGCCAGCCCTCGGCCACGCTGATCGCGCCGCCGCGCACGTTGAACACCCGCCCGGTGATGCCGCGTGCCTCCGCGCTGGCCAGCCAGACGACCAGCGGCGCGATGTCCTCGGGATCGGCGCCCTTGGCGCCCTTCGGCAGCAGGTTCTCGGTCATGCGGGTGAGCGCGGCGGGCGCGATGGCGTTGACCGTCACGCCGTAACGCTCGAGCTCCCTGGCGGCGATGATGGTCAGCCCCGCGATGCCGGCCTTCGCGGCGCCGTAGTTACCCTGTCCTGGGTTGCCGTAGATGCCGGAGGACGATGTCGTGTTGATGACGCGGGCGTCCACCGGCTCGCCCGCCTTCGCCTTCGAGCGCCAGTAGGCGGCGGCGTGGCGCAGGGGAGCGAACGTGCCGCGCAGGTGCACCCTGATGACCGCATCCCATTCCTCGGCCGTCATGTTGACCAGCATCCGGTCGCGCAGGATGCCCGCGTTGTTGACCAGCACGTCGAGCGTGCCGAAGCGGTCGATGGCGGCGCGGATCAGCCGCTCTGCGCCGTCGAAGTCGGAGACGTCCTCGCCGTTGACGATGGCCTCGCCGCCCATGGCCTCGATCTCCGCCACCACCTCGGCAGCCGCCCCCGATCTGCCGGTGCCGTCCACCTCCGCTCCGAGGTCGTTGACCACCACCTTCGCGCCCTGCCTGGCGAACTCCAGGGCGTGCCCCCGGCCGATGCCTCTGGCCGCGCCCGTGACGATCACCACGCGGCCCTCGACTATCCCGCTCATCCGACACCTCGATCCTTGACCGGCTGACGATGCGAATAAGATTCTAGTATTGAAATCTAGAAAGGATAAGTGCCTTTGGCGGCGACCACCCCGACCCTCGGCTACGCCTGGCGGACCCTGTCGGTCGTGAGCCTGGCCAGCGTCCTGACCGGGCTCGGCGGCAGCGCGATCAACGTCGCGCTCCCCGAGATCGCGAGGGAGACCGGCGCCGACGCTACGGCGGCGAGCTGGATACTCCTCGGCTACCAGTTGACCACGACCGTCCTCATGGTGGTATTCGGGAGATTGGCCGACTTGTTCGGCAGGCGCAGGATGTACCTGCTGGGGCTTGCCACGTACACGGCCGCCGCCCTGCTCGCCGGGCTCGCCCCGAACCCCTGGCTGGTCGTCGCCATGCGGGTGGTGCAGGCCGCGGGCGCCGCCATGCTGCTCACCAACAGCGCCGCGCTGGTCAGCGACGCCTTTCCGCGCGAGCGGCTGGGCGAGGGCATGGGCGTGTACGTCGCCTCGTTCTCCATCGCCGGCCTGATCGGCCCCACGCTGGGCGGCGTGCTCGCCGAGAGCCTGGGCTGGCGCTGGGTGTTCTGGTTCAACGTGCCGATCGGGCTGATCTGCCTGCTGTGGGGCTCGCTCACGCTGCGCAGGACGGCGCCCGACCGGCGCGACGGCGGGCTCGACGGGCCCGGCAGCCTGCTCGTGCTGCTGACGCTCGGCGGGCTGCTGCTCGCGCTGTCGGAGTTCACCAGGCTCGGCTGGGGGCACCCCCTGGTGCTCGGCGGCGCGGTGCTCTTCCTGCTGGGGCTGCCGCTGTTCGTGCTCAGGGAACGGCGCGCCCCGCACCCCGTGGTGGACATGAGCCTCTTCCGCGAGCCGTCGTTCGCCTTCGGGAGTCTCGCCTCCTTCCTCAACGCCGTCGCGCGCATGGGCATGGTCTTCCTCGTCGCGCTCTACTTCCAGGCCGTACGCGGCGATGACCCCGTACAGGCCGGGCTCAAGGTGCTGCCGCTGGCCGTCGCCGCCATGACCGCCTCGGTGATCTCCGGCTTCCTGCAGCGCCGCTTCGGCGCCCGCACCCTGGCCGTGGCCGGGGCCGCCACCACCACCTGCGGCCTTGCGGTCATGATGGCGGTGATGTCCACGACCATGCCGTACGCGGCCGTCGCCGCCGGGCTGGTGCTCATCGGGCTCGGCTCCGGCGTGTTCCTGCCCGCCAACAACACCGCCATCCTCGACGGCCTGCCGTCCAGCAGGCTCGGCATCGTCAACGCGATGCGCCTCATGCTGCAGAACACCGGTAACGTCGTCGGCACCGGCATGGTGCTGTCGATCCTCGTCGCGCCGCTGCCCGCCGCGCTGCACCAGCAGGTCTTCGCCGGCACGCTCGGCCTGCTGTCGGGGGAGGCCGTGGGACAACTCGTGACCGGCTACCGGTGGGCGCTCGGCACGATGGCCGCCGTCTCGGTGCTGACCGTGCTGACCTGCCTGGCCCGCCGCCGCGCCACCTGAGCGCGCCCGGTACGGTGGCGGACGTGGTTGCACCTTCCCCGGCACGACGGCACATCTATCCCCGCGTGGTCAGATTCGGCGATATCGACTCCCAAGGCCACGTGAACAACGTGCGCTTCCTCGACTACCTGGAGGACGCGCGGTTCGGCATGCTCAGCATCGACCCGTACAACGAGGGCCACGAGCCCTTCGGAGGGCTCGTGGTGACCCGCCACGAGATCGACTACCGCCGCCCGCTGGGTTTCCGCGCGGCGCCCGTACGCGTCGAGACCTGGGTCACGGAGATCCGCCCGGTACGGTTCACCCTGCAGTACGAGATCCGCGACGACGAGGACCTCTACGTCACGGCGAAGTCGGTGCTCGCGGCCTACGACGCCGAGCGGGCCGCCCCGCGCCGCCTGACCGAGAGCGAGCTGGCCTACCTCAAGCGCTACGCGGTCTGAGCCGTCTCGCCCGATGAGACGGTGGTGGATGCTGGCGCTGGGCGTCAACGCGCACGCCAGCGTCACGTTAGGGCTGTACGGGCTGCCTCTGGTGATGCCCGAAATTCTGCGCCATTTCGGTGTCTCGCTGCCCGTGGGCGGCCTGATCGGTAACGCCCCGGCGATAGGGATTCTGAGTGCCCTGGTCGCCTGGGGCGCGCTCGCCGACCGCCACGGCGAACGGCTCGTGCTCGGCCTCGGCGTCGGCCTGGCCGCCGTGACGCTGGCCGGGGCCGCCTTCGCCACCAGCACCTGGGCGGTCATCGCGCTGCTGGCCGCCGCCGGTGCGGGCGGCTCGGCCGCGATGGTCGGCGGCGGCCGGATCGTGCTGCGCTGGTTCCGGCCGCCGGAGCGCGGCGTCGCCATGGGCGTGCGCCAGGTCTCCTACACCCTCGGCATGGCCGTGGCCGCCTTCGTGCTGCCGCCCGTGGCCGCCGCTCACGGCCTGACCGGCGTGCTGCTGCTCTGCTCGGGGCTCGCGCTGCTCGCCGCCGTACTGGCCGGGCTCTTCCTGGCCGAGCCGCCGCACGCGACGCCGGAGAGCAGGCCCGCCGCGGCGGGGTCGCCGTACCGGCAGCCCGCCCTGTGGCGGGTGCACGCCACCAGCGCCCTTCACGCGGTGCCGCAGATCGTCGTCACCACGTACGGGGTGGACTGCCTGGTCACCTCCTACGGCTGGGACGGCGTCGCGGCCGGGCGGCTGTTCGGGGTTGCCGCGATCGCCGGCGCCGCCGTACGCATCGCGGCCGGTCGCTGGTCGGACCGCACCGGACTGCGCATGCGGCCCCTGCTGCTGATCACGCTCTGGAACCTCGTCGTGCTCGCCCTGCTGGTCGCCGGGAGCTTCACCGGGGCCGCGTTCGGCGTGGCCATGCTCGCGCTCGCCTCGGTGATGACCGTGGCCGGCAACGGCCTCGCCTACCTCGCGGCGGGCGAGCTGGCCGGGCCCGGCTGGGCGGGGCGGGTGCTCGGCACGCACAACACCGTGCAGAACACCGTCGCACTCGCCGCCACACCGCTGCTCGGCCTGCTCATCGAGGGCTCCGGCTCTTGGGCGGGCTTCGCCGCCGGGCTGGGCTGCGCGCTGATCTCGCTGCCCGTCATCCCGCTGCGGGCCGAGCGATCATGACCGGCGGCGCAGCCACACCGCCGTGTCCGGTGGCAGCAGGTCGCGCCTGAGCGGGCCGCTCGGCAGCAGCACCTCGTCGTGCTCGGGCAGGCGTACCGGGGCGGTGCCGCAGTTGATCGCGCAGATCAGCGACCCCCTGATGAAGAAAAGCGCTCCCTCAGGGGAATCAAGCCACTCCAAGGTGTAAGGAATCTCCCCCACCAGCTCGCGGCGCAGCGCCAGCGCCCGCCGATAGAACTCCAGCGTCGAGTCCGCCACGCCCTCCTGCTTCTCCACGCTCAGCTCGGCGAACGAGGCGGGCTGCGGCAGCCACGGCTCCACCCCGCCCGGCGAGAACCCGTGTGAGGGCGGATCCACCGTCCACGGGATCGGCACCCGGCACCCGTCGCGCCCCGGCTGCTCGCCCTTCGACTGGAAGAACACCGGGTCCTGCCTGGCGGCGTCCGGCAGGTCCGTCACCTCCGGCAGCCCCAGCTCCTCGCCCTGGTAGAGGTAGGCGGAGCCGGGCAGGGCCAGCATCGCCAGCAGCGCCGCCCTGGCCCGCGCCAGGCCCGTGCCGGGCTCGGAGGTCTCGTAGCGGGTGCGGTGGCGTACGACGTCGTGGTTGGACAGCACCCAGGTCGCGTGCGGCACCGCCGCCAGCGTGTCGCCGATCACCTTGCGGAACGCCTCGGCCGACCAGGGCGCCTGCAGCCAGGCGAAGTTGAAGCTCTGGTGCAGCTCGTCGGGGCGTACGTAGCGGGCCAAGTCCTCGTGGTCGTCGGTCCACACCTCGCCCACGGCCATCCGCTCGCCCGGGTAGGAGTCGAGCAGCCGCCGCCACTCGCGGTAGACGCCGTGCACCTCCGGCCGCCCCCACATCGGCGAGACCGTGCCGAACGCCTGGCCGTCCACATCGGGCAGCCCCTCCGCCTTGTACAGGCCCATCGCCACGTCGATGCGGAACCCGTCCACCCCGCGATCCAGCCAGAACCGCAGCACGTCGAGGAACATCTCGTGCACCTCGCGGTTGCGCCAGTTGAAGTCGGGCTGCGCCGGCGCGAAGAGGTGCAGGTAGTACTGCCCGTCGGCGACCTGCGTCCAGGCGGAGCCGCCGAAGGTGGACTGCCAGTTGTTGGGCTCGTCGCGGAAGATGTACCGGTCGCGGCCTGCGCCGCGCAGCGCCTCCTGGAACCAGGGGTGCTCCGACGAGCTGTGATTGGGCACGATGTCCACGATCACCCGCAGGCCCAGCTCGTGCGCGCTCGCCACCAGCGCGTCGAAGTCGGCGAGCGAGCCGAACATCGGGTCCACGCCGCGGTAGTCGGCCACGTCGTAGCCGCCGTCGGCCATGGGGGAGGGGTAGAACGGCGTCAGCCAGATGGCGTCGACGCCCAGCCGCCGCAGGTAGGGCAGGCGCTCGCGGATGCCGGCCAGGTCGCCGACACCGTCTCCAGAGGCGTCGGCGAAGCTCCGGACGTAGATCTCGTAGACGACCGCGTCACGCCACCAGGGGATCTCCATGTGGCGTGTCATGCCCCGTTACGTGGGTGAGTTCACCAGGCTGTGGGCGGCGTACACCAGGTAGTCCCACAGCCGCTTTTCGTACTCCTCCGGCAGGTCGAGCTCGTCGACCGCGTCGCGCATGTGGCGCAACCAGGCGTCCCGCTCGCGCTCGCCGATGACGAACGGCATGTGGCGCATGCGCAGCCGGGGGTGGCCGCGCTGCTCGCTGTAGGTCTTGGGACCGCCCCAGTATTGGATCAGGAAGCCCCGCAGCCGCTCTTCCGCGCCGGTGAGGTCGGCTTCCGGATAGAGCGGCCGCAGCAGCGGGTCTTCCGCAACCCCCTCATAGAAGCGGTGTACGAGGCGCCGGAACGTCTCCTCGCCCCCGACGGCGTCGTAAAAGGAGGTTTCTGTCACGCTTACTAGCTTAGGCGCTGCCTACAAGCTGGATGCCCGCCGTGTCGAGCGCCTGCTTGACCCGCAGCCTCATCTCGCGCGCCACCTCGGACTGCGCGGCCGGCAGCGTCTTGGTGGTGATGCGGAACACCAGCGAGCTGTCGGAGAGCTGCTCCACGCCGAACACCTGCGGCTGCTCCACGATCTTGGCCTCGCGCAGCTCGGGGTCGGCCCACATCTCCTCGGCCACCTGCTCGAGCAGCACCTTGACGCCCACCACGTCGGCGTCGTACGGCACCGGCACGTCCATGTACGCCCGGGACCAGCCCTGCGACTCGTTGCCGACCCGGGTGATCGTGCCGTTGCGGATGTACCACACCCGCCCGTCGGCGTCGCGCAGCCGGGTGATCCGCAGCGTGACCGCCTCGACCGTGCCCACGGCGGGGCCCGCGTCGATCACGTCGCCGACGCCGTACTGGTCTTCGAGCAGCATGAACATGCCGGCGATGAAGTCCTTGACCAGCTCCTGGGCGCCGAAGCCGACCGCCACGCCCACGATGCCGACGCTGGTGAGCAGCGGGGCGATCGGGATGGTGAGCCGGTCGAGCACCGTCAGCACCGCGGTGCCGAGCACCACGACCGACGCGACGTGCTTGAGAATCGAGCCCATCGTCTCGGCGCGCTGCCTGCGCCGCTCGTGCAGCAGCGCGTCGATGCCGTCTGTCGCCGCTCCTCTGCGGAACCTGCTCGTGAGCGAGCCGCCCGTGGCCGCCCGGTTGACCACCTTGGTGATGATCCGGTGCGCGATGTTCCGCACCACGAAGGCGAGCACGAGGATGAGGACGATGGTTATCGCGTTGGACACCAGCGGCGCCCAAGGCTCGTTGCCGAACACCTTGACCAGCGTAGAGCAAAGGATGGTGTCGCTTTGGCAGACGGCCGACATCTGCGTGGTGATCTGGTCGACGTCGGGCAGCAACGATGGAGACGGCGACGTCGGCTGTGGCGACGGCGTCACCAGCAGTAACACTATGGTGGATCCCCCTCCGGAAGCGGAACGGCCGACTCTTTGGACCGTTTCGATCCAAAAATACAGCCGGCCGAACCGCCCGCCGTCACATCACGCCGGGGAAGACGGGGTCGCCGGCTCTCTGGGCCGCGGAGGGAGAGAGACGGCGCTCCGATGACGGACGGCTCGGACGGGACACGCACCCGGAAGCGTGCCCCGAGCCGGTTCCGGGAGGGATCCCCCGGACACCCGCCCGGCTGCGCGGACGGGTGGCTCGTGGTGCGGCCTGTACGGCCGGCCGGAACCGGCGGGGTGACCAGAGGCCCGGTACGCCGGCGCCCCTCCGCACCGGCCACCCCGCCGGCTCCCAGGAGCCGCCGTGGGTCGCGGTGAGCCGCGGTGGCTGCGCTCCACCCGGTTCACCGCCGTGTGCCGTGACGAGCCGCGGTGGCTGCGCTCCACCCGGGTCGCCACGTCGTTCACTCACCCGCGACGGCGAGCACGCGGGCGACCTTGTTCGCCGCACCGGCCGGATCGTCGGCCGTGTGCATCCGGTCGCCCCAGGACCAGCAGTACCACCAGGACGAGGCCTCCGAGACGGCGGCCGGTCGGCACGTGACGTTCTCGGACAGGCTCGTGGCGTCCGGGTTGATCACCCGGACGAAGGTGCGCCCGCTCTGGGTCCGGACCACTCGTGCGAGCAGACCGCGAGCACCGAGCTCGGTCACCAGACGCTCAAGGTGCTCGAAGTTGTCGTCCCCCACCGTTCGTCCCTCCCTTGGGATTCCTAGCCGGTGCGCCAAACATGGCCCAAGTCAGGGGATTGCGCAACGGCGCTATTCGTTCACGGGGAGTCGCTTCTCACTCATGGGTTGTAAGAAACAGTCCTCGGGAGGACGATCCTTAACCGTAGGCTCCCTATCGGCGTTTCCCATCCCGCCGTCATTGCTTCATAGTCATGGGTAGGCGTACAGCGACTCAAGGGCTACGCTGAGTCACCAGTTGCGGACCGGTCGAGACTTGCGTGAGAGGGGCCGGGGATGTCCGGCAGACAGCACCGAGAGACTGAGATCGCTCGGCGGATCAGGGCCAGGGGCCTCGCCGCGGGGCGCACCACGGCCCAGATAGCCGATGAGATCCATGAGGCGTGCACTGCGCAGTTCAGCACGACCCGCATCAAGGCGCATCGTCTGGCGTACGGCATTGCGCTCGCCGACGTGATCGAACAGGTGCGCGCCCTGTTCGAACGCGACAACAAGCCGATGCCCGGCATCGGCGAGACGCTGCTGTCGGCGTACGAGAGCGGCTTGAAACGCCCCGGCCCCGAATACCTGCACTATCTGTGCACCGTCTATCGCGTCGAGCCGCTCGCCCTCGGCTACGACGCGCCCTGCATCTGCGGCCACAGCCACCGCGCCCCGAGCGCCGGCATCGAGATCAAGGAGCGCTGCGGGCAGCAGGAGCGCGACCTGACGATCAAGCCGATGGACCCTGAGCCCGACGCGGAGGAGGACGAGAACATCCTCCGGCGCACCCTTTTAAACCTGCTCAACAACGACAGCAAGGGCGTGGAGCTCGACGGGCCGGTGCTGGGGGCGTGCGAGGGCATCCGGCGCAGGATGGACGAGACGCTGGTCTCGGCCACCGTCTCGGCCGCGATGCTCGACCAGTGGGAGGAGGCGACGGTCAGCTTCGGCCGCCAGTACACGACGACGGCGCCGCTGCGGCTGCTGTGCGACGTGCTGCTCGAGCTGAGCGCCGTGCGCACGGCGATGTCCCGCCGCCAGCCGATCGACCTGCAGGAGCGGCTGTGCAGGATGGCCGCCCAGCTCGCCGGCCTGAGCGGGATGATCCTCATCAACCTCGGCGATCACCGGCTGGCCCGCTCGTTCTTCCGCACCGGGCGCACCGCCGCCGACGAGACCGGCGACCGCGCGCTGCGGGCGTGGATCTGCGCTCGCGAGTCGCTCGTCCCCCTCTACTTCGGCGACGCCCGCGAGGCGCTCAACCTCGCGAAGAAGAGCCGCGACATGGCGGGCTCCATGCCGTGCCCCGCGCAGGCCATGGCGCCGGTCGTCGAGGCCAGGGCGCTGGCCGCGATGGCCGCCGGCGAGAACAAGAAGGAGATCGTCGATCAGGCCAAGCGCGCGCTGGCGCGGGCGCGCAACGCGTTCGCCCACATGAAGGCCGAAGACCGCGAGGACGTCGCCTTCGGCTACACCGAAAAGCAGCTCTACTTCTACCAGGGCGACGTGCTCACCAAGCTCGGCCAGACGATCGAGGCGGAGGTCGTGCTCGGCCAGGCGCTCACCAAGTACGAAGACCACATCCTCGACCAGACGCTGATCAGGCTCGACCAGGCCCAGTGCAAGCTGATCGACGGCGAGCTGGGGGAGGCGGTGGCCATCGGCACCCGCGCGCTCAGCCTGGTCGGCGACGAATACTTCACCGACCTCATCGTCCGTCCTGCGCTCGCGCTCGGAGAGGCGCTCAAGGCGGCCGGCGCGCCAGGGGTGGACGAGTACTTCGCGCAGCTTCGACGACCCAGACAGCACCAGATGCAAGGGGGCGATAAATGAAGCTGAGGATCAGGCGCTATCGCTGGTCCGACCTCGACACCCTGCTCGCGCTGCACCGGATCTGCCTCGCCGAGGTGGGCCTGGTGCCGGGAGACGGCGTCTACTACGAAGACGACTTCCCCCGCATCCAGGAGGTCTATCTCGCCTGCGGCGGCGACTTCCTGGTGGGCGAGGTGGGCTCGCGGGTCGTGGCGATGGGCGGTCTGAAACCCATCGACACCTCCACGGCCGAGGTCTGCCGGCTGCGCGTGCATCCCGAATATCAACGGCGCGGTTACGGCGCGGCCATGCTCGCCGCGATCGAGCGGCGCGCCGTCGAGCTCGGCTTCCAGCGGGTGCGCGGTGACACCACGCTGAATCAGGAGGCCGCGCTGGCGCTCTATCAGCGCCGGGGCTGGCGCGAGCTCTCCCGCGAGCGGGTCGGTGAACACACCGTGATCTACGGA
Organism: Nonomuraea fastidiosa; assembly: GCF_042751225.1. Taxonomy (NCBI): domain Bacteria; kingdom Bacillati; phylum Actinomycetota; class Actinomycetes; order Streptosporangiales; family Streptosporangiaceae; genus Nonomuraea; species Nonomuraea fastidiosa. The sequence goes on along the minus strand of NZ_CP170570.1, from coordinate 1,149,799 downwards.
GAGAAACGGCTCGTCCCGCGTACCGTAATGGAAAGCTGAACAGCCCCGCTCACATACGACCCCAAACACCCCCTCCTGGGGTCGCCACCTCTGCTTTTCCCGGTGACCATTTCCGGGTCTCCCGGCGTGACATGCCCGCCGGTTCCTTTTAAGGCCGTTCCGCGGCCCCGCCCGACCGGGCCCGATATCTGAGCGGAACGTGTCCGAGACGCCCCCTTCAGCCCTCACGGATGAGGTTGTACGAACCCGCGGGTGAGGCTCTTACCACCGAGGTGTAAGCAACCCTCACCGGCTGCGCCCTGTACATCTGACGTCGCGATTAGTAGTGCCATGCTTTTGCCATGGCAGTCTTGCCCGCTCCCCGCCCCCTACTGGGAGCCGCGCTTCTCTTGTTCGTCAGCGCCGCCTGGGGGTCGGCGTTCCCGCTGATGAAAGATCTCATCCCCCGTTTACCGGTGGAGGATCTGCTCGCCGAGCGGTATCTCATCGCGGGTCTCACGCTGATCGTCATCAGGCCGCGCGGCCTTCGGGGGATGTCGCGCCGCTCCTGGTTTCACGGCGTGATCCTGGGGGTCTTGTTCGGGGTGGGGCAGACGGCGCAGGCCATGGCGCTCAACGACCTGCCGTCCGCGGTGTCGGGGTTCGCCGTGGGGTGCAGCGTGGTCATCACGCCGCTGCTGTCGCTGGTGCTCTTCCGCCAGCGGGTGCCGCGGCGCATCTGGGCGGGGGTGGCGCTCGCACTGGCCGGCATGGGGGTGTTCACGCTCGTACGCGGCATGGACGCCGACGACATGTCCGTATCCGCGCTGGGGGTCACGCTCCTCGCCGCCGCTCTCTACTCGGGTCACACGCTCTTTCTCGCCCATCTGTCCAAGCGGCCGTCCGGCTTTCCCGCGTACGGGCTGACCACCGTCCAGCTGCTCACCATCGGGGTGCTGACCGGTGGTTTCGCCGTACGCGACGGGGTCAGCCTGCCGGGCGGCCTGACCGACTGGCTGATCCTCGCCCACCTGTCGGTGGTGTCGTGCGCGCTGGGCTTTCTCGCCCGCTCGTACGGGCAGGCCCACGTGCCCGCGATGCCGAGCCAGATTCTCATGTCCACGCAGCCCGTCTGGGTGGCCGCGATCGCGGTCATCTGGTTCGACGAGCCGATGGGCTGGGGGATGGTGCTCGGCGGCGTGCTGATGGGCGGGGCGACGCTGCTCGCGCTGCCCAGGCCCGCAGGGTCGCCGCCGCCGGAGGAGCGGCGCCGCCGCCACCTGCTCTCGGTCGCCCGCAGGGCCGCTCACGTGCTGGCCGAGCACCGCGTCAAGCGCGAGGACCGGCTGCGGCTCAAGAGCGGGCCGGTGCCGTACATCAACAGCGGCGCCTGCACGGACGTCGCGTCGTGCCCCTGGCGGACCCGCTCGCTCAAGGGCGGCGCGGAGCCCAGCCTGGAGCGCCTGCTCGACCGGGCCACCCGCATCGTGCGGGCCAAGAGCTCGCCGGGGCCGGGATGCTGCCAATCGATCACGCTGCTGGGGCGGTGCCTGTGCGATCTCATGGAGGATTCCGAGCGGTCTCATACCACACGATTGCAGCGCTGGTTTCGCTCCTAATGGGTTACATATACCATTCGAAAGGCAAGTGCATTTTATCCAGTAGCCTCCCACTTAATTCGGATAAATCTTGCTATTCGGTGGGGTGTCCCAATAATGGGTGATTAACCCCGAGTGGAGAGGCACGCCATGAAGCGCATCGTCGTCCGCAAGCCTGGTACCGCGAGGCTCGCAGGGACCTCCAGCGTCATTCACAAGGGGTGACTGAGGAGAGGTCCCACCTCAAGGTCGAGGGCGGACCACCCGCCCAGAACGGGGCCGCGCGGCTGCTGATGCCGATGATCGACGCGCATCGCAGGCCGCGCGGCCCCTACACCTTGGCCGCCGCCCTCCTCGGCCACCTGGTGCCGGCGGCACTGCGGGACGCTCCAGAACTGGTGGCCGCGCACGACATCGAGATCCTGGCCGCCGCGCCCGAGCTGGCCGGCGACGTGCCCGTGCGGCGCGGCACGATCGACGCCGGGCTCTCCGACGAGGAACGCATCCTCGTGCCCGCACCCCGCCGCACGCTGCGGCTGGCCAACGGGATCGCCGAGTTCGTCCGCGACGCCGTGCCGCCCGGGTCGGCCATCGCCGTGTGCAACGCGGCCGCCGCCGACCCCACTGACGCCGAGCTGCTCGACGTGCTGATGCGGCGCGTACCGCCCGGCATCCTGGCGATCACCGTCTACTCCGGCGGCCCCGAACCCCCGCCGGGGCCCAGCGACCCCGAGGAGCTGTGGCCGCTCGTCGATCGCTGCATGCGCGAAGGGTTCCTGCACGCGGCCATCGAGCTGGGCCGGCTGGGCATGGCGCGCACGGAGGCGGGCGGATCCCGCTGGTGGGACTTCGCCCAGCGCACCGCCACCGCGCTCGGCGGGCTCGGGCGCACCGACGAGGCCCGCGCGCTCTGGGACCGCGTACGCGTGGCCGGCCAGGACCCCGCCATGCACGCCGCGGCCGCGTACGGCACCGCCATGCTCGACGCCCGCCACCCCGACCCCGCCCGGCGCGACCTCACCCGCGCCCGCGCCTGGATCAACCTCGCCATCGCCATCTCCGGCCTGCTGCCCGACCCCGCAGAGCGCGCCTTCAAGCTCGGCTTCGACCGCAACGGCCTGGCGCTCGTCGAGCTGCGCGAAGGCCGGATCGACGCCGCGCTGTCCCTCGTCGAATCCGCCATCGAGCTGGCCCGCGAGCTCGGCGCCCGGCACCCCGTACACCGGATGGTGCTGCTGGCCAACCGCGCCCAGTTACTGGCCGCTCAGGGGCGCCACAAGGAGGCCCTGGAGGACTACGCGGCCGCGATCGCTCTCGACCCCGGCTTCCCCGACTACTACCTGGAACGCGGCAACCTGCTCTTCCGGCTCGGGCGGCACGAGGAGGCGCTGGCCGACTTCGAACAGGCCATCGCCGCCGGGCCGCCGCTGCCCGAGGCGTACTACAACCGGGCGGAGCTGCGTACCGTGCGGGGCGACATCGACGGAGCCCTCGCCGACCTGACCCGCGTGATCGAGCTCGACCCCGGCTACCTGGACGCCTACATCAACCGCGCCGGGCTGCTCGCCGCGCTCGACCGCGACGACGCGGCCAGGGCGGACGTCGAAGCCGGGCTCGCCCTCGCACCCGGCAACCCGCACCTGCTCACCGTGCTCGGCCAGCTGGAGACCGCCGCCGGCCGCTTCCCCGAGGCCGCCGCCGCCCTCGGCCTCGCCGTGAAACACGCCCCCGACCTGGCCGCGGCCTGGGGCAACCGTGGCATCCTGCGCTACGCGACCGGCGACCTGGAAGGCGCCCTCGCCGACCTCACCCAGGCCATCACCCTCGACCCTCAGCCCGACCTGTACACCGACCGCGCCATCGTCTTACGCGCCATGGGCCGCCACCCCGAGGCCGCCGCCGACGACCACCGCGCCGCCGCACTGTGACGCCGTCCACGCGTTGACTCGCCGGCAAGGCACGGACCGGAGGCCGCGCCGTGCGCCCACCGCGCTTGCCTGCCCGACATCGCCTCGCGCCGCCCGCCCTCGCCGCGCCTGCTCGACATCGCCTCGCGCCGCCCGCCCTCGCCGCGCCTGGGCGACGTCGTCTCGCGCCTGCGGTCGCCTTTCGGCCCTTGTCCGCGAGACCGTTGGCGCGATCCTGTCCGCGCCCGGCGGGGCGGCCCTGCACGGCACCGAGCCCATCGCATCCGTGGGGCGCAGGCGGGGAGGGCCGTCGCCGATTCACCCGTTCTCATGTCCCGCCCCGCTCGGCGTGGGCAGGGCGGCGCGTTCTGCGTGGTGGGAGCATGTAGGGCATGGGGCGGCGAATCGGGCGGGGTGCCGCGGTGTGCGGGGCGCTCGGCGCGTGGTGGTGGGCGAGCGTGCGGCTGGCCTGGGCGGGCGTCGGGTGCGGGGACTGGGGGTGCCTGGTTCCGGCCATCGGCGTGGTCGCCGCCATCAGCCTGGCGCTGCTGGCCGTCGCGGCGTACGCGCTGGACGGGGCGGACGTGCGCCCCGGACGGCGGGTGGCGCTGGTCGCGGCGGGGATGTACGTGGTGTTCAGGCTCGCGGCGGAGCCTTTGCCGTCGTGGACGTCCACGCTCGCGCACCTGGCGGCCACCGGTGCGATGTTCGCCGGGGCGGGTGCGCTGGCGGCGTACGTGACGGAGCCCCGGACGTCGCGTGGAGGGCGGATCGCCGCGATCGCGGGAGTCATCGCGCTGCTTCCCGCCGCTCTGGCGATCACCCTCACCCTGTACGACCTGTGACGAACCCTCTTATCCGTGTACGGCCGACGGCCCGGATGGCGCGGGGCGGGCGGCCGGTGGGTCTACGGTTGGGGCGTGAGCTTCAACGAGTTGCTCGACGACCTCGACCAGAGCGCCGGAGCCCAGGCGGCGGGCATCAGGCGCGGCTACGGCGGGCCGCCCGCCCGTACGGTCGAGGTCAGCTCGGGCTTGACCAGGCTGCGCTGCGCCTCCCTGCTCAAGCCCCTGTACGCGTGGGTGGCGGCCGGCCGCATCGCCGACGCCGAGCGGTGGCGCCGGCATGCCGAGCCCGCGGTGGTCGTCTCGTCCAACGCCGACACGCTCGCCCTGTGGCTGTCGGTCGGGCCCCGCGTCATCCTCGACGACCTGTACGAGCGCACCGGCGTGCGCTGGAGGCCGCCCAACGGCGACCCGTCGCGGTTCGGCTCGGTCGAGGTCGCGGCCGGCGAGGTGGCCGCCGCGTACGCGGTGCTCGCCCAGGCCGCCGCGACCGGCGACCCGGTGGCGGCCGCGGTGCTGGGCTGGATGACGGAGGTGCCGGAGTCGCAGACGTTCGGGGCGCGCCAGGCGGTGGGCAGTGCGGATGCCGCGGTCAAGTGCGGCTGGTACGGCGGCCCCGACGAGACGTGCCTGCGTACGCACGCGGTGGCGGTCGTGCCGCAAGGAGGCACGAGGGTGAGCGTGGTCGTGGCCATGACCGCGCTGCCCTACACCGACCCGTACGAGCGCGAGGTCTACCGCGAGCGGGTCAACACCGGCATGTCCGTGGAGGACCGGCACGAGAAGCTGGCGGGCGAGCTGCTGCGCGGCCTCATGACGCGGACGATGACCGAACTGGGCCACACCGAGCGCTGAGCGTCGAGCCGCGGCCGCCCCGAGCGCCCAGCCCGGAGCCGGGTCAGGCTGGAGCCGGGTCAGGCCGGACGCTGAGCGGTGAGTCAGGTTGCGTTGAGCGTGGGGTCAGGTCGAGCGCTGAGCGCGGGGTCAGGTCGGGCGCTGATCGGGGAGCCAGGTCGACGTTGAGCGTGAGGTCAGGCCGGGCGCTGAGCCCGCTTCAGCTCCTCGATGATCTGCGCGAGCTCCGGCGGGTCGACGCCCTCCGGCAGCTCCTCGGCCCACACATGGCCGCGGAAACCGGCGACCTCCTCGTCGGTCAGCGCACTGGGCACCACGGCGGGCCTGGCCTCGTCGAAGCGGGCGAGGTAGAACGGCTCGCGCCGCACGTACCGTACGCCGAGCCAGGTGAAGTCGCGATCGATCTCCACCATGTGCTCCGACACCGCCGCGCCGGGCAGCCCGGTCTCCTCGGTCAGCTCACGCTTGGCGGCCTCCAGCGGGCTCTCGCCGGGTTCGAGCCGGCCGCCGGGCGGCTCGAAGATGTCGATGCCGGCGATCCAGTCGTACCAGTGCATCAGCAGCACCCGGCCGTCGCGGTCGAGGCAGACGACGCGGGCGGCGGGGGTGTCCTGGACCTCGGTCATGCGTCCTCGGCGATCACGAGCGCGAGCAGCCCGGGGAAGCGCTCGTCGAACTCGGCGCGGCGCAGCCGGTTGAGGCGGCGCGCGCCCTCGTCGCGCTGCTCCAGCAGCCCGACGTTGCGCAGGACCGAGAAGTGGTGGCTGAGCGTGGACTTGGCGACGGGCAGGTGGTTGAACGTGCCGCAGGCCCGCTCCCAGTCGGGCACCCCGGCCAGCTCGCGCACGATGCGGCGGCGGATCGGGTCGGCGAGCGCCTCGAGGGCGGCCTGGAGCGTGACCTCGGCGGGCGCGGTGTGGGTGAGCCCGCGGGCCCTGCTCGACGTGGTACGCACGTTCTGTTCCATCTCAGTCGAACATCCTACCTGCGGGTTCACCGCTTCATGGCCCCGTCGGCGATCGCGTCGGCCGCCTCGCCGATGGCCACGCCCACGATCTCCAGCCGCCGCACCAGCTCCCGTTCCTTCATGGCCTCGGCGGACAGCTCGCCGGAGAAGATGCGGGAGATCTCGTACTGGTACATGCGCCGGATGGCGCCGCCCGCCTTCTTCGCCTCCAGCGCGTCCTGGGCGACCACCGAGGGCCGGGAGGTGAGGTTGCGCACGGCGTTCTCCAGGGCGTCGATGCCGACGATGACCTGGTCGAGCAGCGGCGTGAAGCGGATCTGGTCGGGCACCCGGTACAGGTGGGACTCGCGGACGAAGTCGCGCAGCGAGTCGAGCACGTCGTCGATCGAGCGCGAGAGCCGGAACAGGTCCTCGCGGTCGATGGGGGTGACGAGGGCGGTCTTGAGCTCGTCGATGAGGCGGGCCCGCTCCTCGTCGCCGAGGTGCTCGATCGAGCGCATCTGCTCGTGCGCGCCCGTTCTGCCGACCTCTCCGCCGATCATGGCCATGGCCAGCCACGCGCCCTCTTTCGTGGCCTCGAGCTGGCCGAGCAGCGCCTCGGACAGCGCGCTGTCCATGCGCCCTGTCATGAGGTCCCGGATCCGCCTCAGTCGTTTCACGTACGCACCCCCACTAACGAGATCGTCACGACAGCCTCACGCCCGCGAATCCCTTCACCAGTAGTGCGAGGCCCCATCCCAGGAGCCCGCTGGCCGGCAACGTCAGCAGCCAGGCCGCCGCGATCTTGCTCGCGGCGTACCAGCGGACCCGCCCGCCGCCTTGCGCGACGCCCGCGCCGATGAGCGCACCGGCGATGGCCTGGGTCATGCTCACCGGCATGCCGGCCGCCGCGGACGCGATCACGGCCGTGCCGGCCGACAGCTCGGCGGCGACGCCGTGCGGGGGCCGCGAGACGATGATCTCGCGGCTGAGCGTGCGGCCGCCCCTGGGCAGCCCGTACATGGTGCCGATGCCGAACAGCAGCGCGACCAGCACCGTGTACTGGACGGGCGCCCCCGTGAACCCGGCCGCGACCATGAACACGGCCAGCATCTTCTGGGCGTCGTTGGCCGCGTACGCCAGCGTCTGCAGCAGGAACCCGGCCCAGTGCCAGCGCCACAGGCCCCTGGCGGTGGTGGCGGCGACCAGCACCCGGATGAGCACCCACGCCAGCAGCCCGCCGACGAAGGGCGCCGCGATGCCGAACGCCAGCACCAGCGCGACCGACCCGCCGGAGACCGGCAGGCCCCAGCCGAGCCCGGCCCCGGTGAGCCCGCCGACCACGGCCAGCGTCAGGCTGGTCGGGCGGCCTTTCGCGCTGAGCACGGTCACCACGATCAGCGCGGCCACGACCGCGATCGTCATCGCGGCGCGCCCGCCGGGGTCGTCGAAGGAGGCCAGCCGGTTGACGAACGTCAGCGCCACCTGGTGGGTGAGCAGCGGCACGGTGGCCACCGCGACGACGAGCACGGCGACCCCGGTCACCGGCCGCACGGTGGGCAGTTTGAGCCCCGTCGCGACCAGCGCACCGCCGTCGTTGACCCCTGAAATCACGGCGAACAGACAGGCCACCACGATCAGTACGACGGCGTCCAAGGAAACGTGCTCCATCTCCGCCCCGCCGGCCTGCGACGAGGCAATTCACGCCACCTACGGTATCGGTCCAGGTTTCAACCGACTTAACTACCCTGGAACAGAACCAACAGCATCACTGCCTCGGGACTTCCCGGGTACCCTCGACGGTGACCGCCCAGCCCGGAAGTCTGACGCTCGGGGGCGGCCCATTGTTCGAAGTCCGCGAGAGTGAAGGCATGACCAGCCCCGCCGAATACATCCTGACGCTGTCCTGTCCCGACCGGCCCGGCGTCGTGGCCGCCGTCTCCGGCCTGCTCGCCGGACACGGTTGCAACATCATCGAGAGCCAGCAGTTCGGCGACAGGGTGGGGCAGCGCTTCTTCATGCGCGTGCAGTTCTCGGCGCCGCTGGGCGAGGACGAGCTCAACGCCGCTTTCGCCGCGCTCGCGCCCGACTTCGCGATGGAGTTCACGGTCCGCGACGTGGCCAGGAGGCCGCGCGTGATGATCATGGTGAGCAAGTTCGGCCACTGCCTCAACGACCTGCTCTACCGGGTACGGTCCGGGACGCTCGGCATCGAGATCGTCGCCGTCGTCTCCAACCACCCTGACCTGCGGCCGCTCACCCAGTCGTACGGCATCGACTACCACCACCTGCCGGTCACCCCCGAGACCAAGCCCAAGCAGGAGGCCGAGGTGATGGCGCTGGTCGAGCACTACCAGGTCGATCTGGTGGTGCTGGCCCGCTACATGCAGGTGCTGTCGGAGGAGCTCTGCGAGAAGCTGGCGGGGCGGGCCATCAACATCCACCACTCGTTCCTGCCGTCGTTCAAGGGCGCCAAGCCCTACCACCAGGCCCACAACCGCGGCGTCAAGCTCATCGGCGCGACCGCCCACTACGTGACCGCCGACCTCGACGAGGGCCCGATCATCGAGCAGGAGGTGGTCAGGGTCAACCACAGCCACTCGCCCGAGGACCTGGTGGCGATGGGGCGCGACGTCGAGTGCCTGACGCTGGCCAGGGCGGTCAAGTGGCACGCCGAGCAGCGGGTGCTGCTCGACGGCCACAAGACGATCGTCTTCCCGCGCTAGGACCGGTACGTCCTGGAGCCCGGCCCTTGAGCTCGGTTCTATAGCCCGGTGTGCCGGGCGAGGAAGGTCAGCGTGTCGGCCCACAGGTCCGCCGACCTGCTGACCGCGCGGGCACCGTGACCCACCTCGGCCTCGTTGCGCAGCAGCACCGGCTTCCCCGAGGCGGAGGCGTGCTGCAGCGCCGCGCACATCTTCCAGGCGTGCAGCGGGTGAACCCGCGTGTCGGACTGGAAGACCGTGAACAGCGTCGCCGGATAGTCCACTCCCTCCTTGACGTGGTGGTAGGGGGAGTAACCCAGCAGCCACTGGAACTGCTCGGGGTCGTCGGCGGAGCCGTACTCGACGTTCCAGGTGGCGCCGAGTCCGAACTTCTCGTACCTGATCATGTCGAGCAGCGGCGCCGAGCAGACCACGGCCGCATACAGCTCGGGACGCTGCGTCAGCGCCGCGCCCACCAGCAGGCCGCCGTTGGAGCCGCCGGAGATGCCGAGCTGCTCCCGCGTGGTGACGCCGGTGGCGATGAGGTGCTCGGCGGCGGCGTGGAAGTCGTCGAACACGTTCTGCTTGTCGGCCAGCATGCCCGCGCGGTGCCACTCCTCGCCCTCCTCGCCGCCGCCGCGCAGGTTGGCGATGGCGTAGACGCCGCCGGCCTCCACCCAGGCCAGGATCGAGGCGGAGTAGCCGGGGGTCATGGACAGGCCGAAGCCGCCGTAGCCGTACAGGATGGTGGGCCGCGGGCCGGACGCCTCACCCGCCGGCGAGATGATCAGCATGCGGACGTCGGTGCCGTCCTTCGAGCGGTAGACCACCTGCTCGGTACGGACCGGCGGCACCTCCACCACGCCCGGCGAGGCCGCCCACAGCGTGGTCTCGCCCGTCCGCGCGTCGTAGCGCTGCACGGTGGGCGGGGTGGTGTTGTCGGTGTAGCCGAACCACGCCTCGTAGCCGCCCTCGGGACGCTCGGCGATGCCGCCGATCGTGCCGAGCCCCGGTGTCGGCACCTCGCCGATGCGCTCGCCGGTCGCCAGGTCGTGCACGGTGATCTCGCTGATGGCGTGGCGGGTCCAGCCCACCAGCATGACCGGGCGCTCCAGGTCGTCGAGGATCGCGAAGTCGGACAGCACCGCCTCGGGGTCCTCGGGGATCAGGTCGCGCCAGCCCTCGAAGCCCGGCTCGGACGGGTCGGTGACGCACACCCGGCCCCGCCGCGCCTCGCGGTCGGTGTGGATGTACAGCTTGCCGTCGCGGCCGAACACCAGCCCGGTCTGCGCGTCCACGCCCTCCTGCACGACCCGCAGCTCGGGCCGGTCGATCGGCGAGGCCGTCAGGTCGGCGACCCACAGGTCGTTGCGCGGCGCGGTGCCCTCATGGGCCGAGATCTGCAGCCAGCGGCCGTCGCGGGAGACCGAGACGCCGTAGTAGTTGGTCATCTTCAGGCCCTGCCCGAAGATCATCACGTCGTCCTCGGCGGAGGTGCCGACGCGGTGCAGGTAGACACGGCGGTGGAACTGCCGCTCGTCCTCGGGCACCTCGTGCGCCGGCAGCCGGCGCACGTAGTAGAACGCCTCGCCGCCCGGCAGCCAGGCCACGGGGGAGTAGCGGCAGCGGTCGATCGGCCCCTCCACGCGCTCGCCCGTGGCGACGTCCATGACGTACAGGACCGACTCCTCGTTGCCGCCCACCGAGAGCTGGTAGGCGAGCAGCCGCCCCTCCTTGTCGGGCTGCACCGCGTCGAGCGTGGTCAGCCCCGACGGGTCGATCGCCGTCGGGTCGATCAGGGCGCGCTCGGTGCCGTCCGGCTCGACCACGTAGTAGACGGCGTGCTCCTTGTCGGGCGTACGCCGGGAGAAGAAGTAGCGATCGCCGCGCCAGGCCGGCACCCCCACAGAGCCGGACTTGAGCAGCTCGGCGATGCGGTCCTTGAACCGCTGCTCACCTCGCTCCTGGGCGTACAGCTCGGCCTGCGCGTTCAGCCACCCCTTGGTCTCGGGGCTGTCCGGGTCCTCGAGCCAGCGGTACGGGTCGGGGACGGGGGTTCCGTGCAGGATGTCGACGGTGTCTTCGCGGCGTGCGCTCGGGTACGGCTCTCGCGTCATGGACCGAACCCTACTGCCAACGGGCATGCGTAAAGTGCTGGTCGAGCGGGCATAAAACGTATCGTGCGTCCCACTGGTCATTCCAGGGTGAGATTTTTTGGGGTGGCGGGGACCGCGGTGCAAACGCCAAACTGGGTGACAGGACGGTGCCGTGGTGACCACCCGTCGGGCCGTCCGGCGGAGGTCCATTGTGACGGAAGCACGAGTGCCCCAGGAGGGGTCGATAGCCGGGACATGCCGCGGCATGTCCCCTTTGATACGCGCGCAGTACGGAGAGGCCCGATAATGCGCCAGGTCCTGCTGCTCAACGCCACCTACGAGCCCTTGACCACCTTGTCGCTGCACCGGGCGATCGTCCTGGTGCTGCGGGACAAGGCCGAGGTCGTCCACCGCGACGGCCGCGGCGCGGTGCTGCGCTCCGCGAGCCGCACGCTCGACGTGCCCTCGGTGATCAGGCTCCGCAGATATGTCCGTATCCCCTACCGTTCCCGCATTCCGCTGACCAGGGCCGCCCTCATGCGGCGCGACGACTACCGCTGCGCCTACTGCGGGCAGAAGGCCGAGACGATAGACCACGTGATCCCCCGGTCGCGAGGCGGCACCCACACGTGGGAGAACTGCGTCGCCTCGTGCACCACGTGCAACCACAGGAAGGCCGACAAGTACCTCGAGGAGCTGGGGTGGACGCTGCGCGTGCGCCCCGCGGTGCCGAGGGGCGCCCACTGGCGGCTCATCGGCGCCTCCCTCGTCGGCGACCCGCAATGGGCGCCTTACTTGGAAGCCGCCGCATAAGTCCGGCATAACACCACATTGAGGGTGGAGGCCGCGCCTGACAGCATGGTCAGGCATGTGGACCTTCACCTCGGACGTCGAGGAGTACGCCGCGGTCGCCGAGCCCTTCCTGCTCGGCGACCCGGTCCGCAATACCGTCGCGCTCACGGTGCTGGCCGCTCTGCGCGCGGGCATGCCCGCCAAGGGCGCCCGTTTCGGCTGGTGGACGGTCGACGGCGAGGTGCGCGGCGCGGTCTTCCACACGCCGCCGCATCCCGCCGGGCTCTTCGCGGTGCCCGTGGAGGCGGTCGCCCCGCTGGTGGCCGGGTTCGGCGGCGATCTGGCCGTGGCCGTCGGCCCGCTGGACGTGACCGCCGAGGTCGCCCGGCTGCTCGGCGCGCCCAAGCGGGTGGTCTCCGAGCGGCTCTACCGCCTCGGGACGCTCGCCGTGCCCGACGTCGCGGGCCGGGGCCGTCCCTGCGTGCCCGGCGACTTCCCGCTGCTGGTGAGCTGGTATCACGCCTTCGGCGAAGAGGTCGGCATGGGCGAGGGGGACGAGGTCGAGCGGGTCGCCAGGCGGCTGGCCGGCAGGGAGCTGTTCGTGTGGGAGGCCGACGGCGTTCCCGTCGCCATGGCCGCGCTCTCGCCTGCCTGTGGCGGGGTGTGCCGCATCGGGCCCGTCTACACGCCGCCGTCACGCCGCAAACGCGGTTACGGGGCCGCCGTCACGGCGTACGCCAGCCGTACGGGGAGGGACGAGCGCGGGGCCGAGGTCGTGCTCTTCGCCGACCTGGACAACCCCACCAGCAACGCCATCTACCAGGCCATCGGCTACGAACCGGTCGGCGACTACGCCCATGTCATGTACGCCTGACGCGGTTACCATGGCTGCATGCCGCGTTACGACTTCAGATGCCGCGCCTGCGGCTCCACCTTCGAGGTGTCCCGTCCGATGTCGGCCTCCGACGACCCGGCCGTCTGCCCCGAGGGCCACGACGACACGGTGAAGCTGCTGTCCACGGTCGCGATGACCGGCAGCGCCGCCGCGCCCCGAGCGGGCGGCGGCTGCTGCGGGGGCGGGTGCTGCGCCTCCTAGCCGGTCTCCCGGCCGGTTGTCACTGTGGTCCTCCGGCCGGTCGCCGCTCCGGTCCTCTGGCCGGTCGCCGCTCCGGTCCTCTGGCCGGTCGCCGTTCCGGCCTCGCGGCCGGTCATCGCTGTGGTCCTGCGGCCGTGCTCCGGTCGCCGCCGGCCAGCCCGTGGCGGCGGCGACCGCCATCCTCGCCATCCGCTCGACCGTCGCGACGCCCGCCTCCATGGTGGGGCTGCGCTCCGACAGCACGGCGATGACGAGGTCGTGGCCGGCGACGATGAGCCGGCCCACGCTGTTGACCGTCCACAGCCCGCCGTGCTGCTCGGCGGGCAGCCAGCCGTTCTTGAGCGCCGCCTCGCCGCCCGCGGCCGCCGCGCTGACGCCCCACGCCTGCGACGGCTCCACCGACGACATCAGCTCCAGCGCGTAGCGGCGCGCCCGGTCGGGCAGCGGCCCACCGGGTACGAGCAGCCGCTCCAGCACCTCCACCTGCTCCGACGCCCGGCTGCGGGTGTAGCCCACCTCCGTGGCCGCGCCCGGTTCGATGTGTCTGACGCCCAGCCTGCGCAGCGTGCGGGCCAGGCCGTCCGCCCCGCCGACCGCCGCGTAGAGCTCGCGGGCGCAGTGGTTGTCGCTGTGCCGGATCATCTGCGAGACCAGGCGCTGCTCGTACGCGCTGAGCCGCCGGTCCCGCGCCCGCATCAGGAACGCCAGCAGCACGTCCACCTTGGCCACGCTGGCCAGCAGGAACGAGGCGCGCTCCCGAAAGGCGTAGCGGGCGCCCGTGGTGCGGTCGTGGACGGCCAGCGCCGCCCGGCCGGGACGCCCGCGCAGATAGCGCTCAAGCCGCCGGTCGAGGGCCCGCCACACGTCGGCGGGCGGCGCGCTCTCGGCCGGCGCCGGCGCGTGCTGGACGGGGAGGCTCGGGGGCGGCGCCGCCTCCTTGGTCCCGGCACTGCCGGGGAGGGCGAGCAGCAGGGCGGCGAACAGCGACAGCTCCCGTACGCGCATGTGCGGGAGCCTGCCAGCCGCCACTTCAACGGCCGGGACGTCGCAGGTCAAGCCCCGGCCAGATCTCGCGCCGCGCCCAGGGGTGACCGGGTGTTACGCGGCGTTGGACGCGCGCCGCTTGCGGCGCTGGAACGGCAGGAAGCGGTCGGCGAGGTGCGGCCTGGACGGCGTCAGCGTCGGCTCGACCGCGATGATCCGGTCGAACCTGAACGCCCTGATCGCCCGGCGCATCCGGCACACGCCGACGAGGTACCAGTATTCGCGGTGCACCAGGCACGTCACCGGCTCCACGTCACGGACGGTCACGTGACCGGAGGCGTCGCGGTAGTGCAGGCGGACGTTGAGCCGGCTGGTGATGGCGTCGGCCATGAGCCTGGCCCGCGCGGCGACGTCGGCGGGCAGCGGCTCGGTGAGGGTCGTGAGCGTGGTGGCGATGACGTCGTCGTCGAGGTCGAGGTGCTGGAAGGCGTGCTGCAGGCCACGCCGTGCGGTGACGGCCTGCGGCCCCGCCCCGAGGTGGGCGAGGGAGAGAGCGAGGGCGGCGATCTCGGCGGTCGTCAGCGGGCGGGAATCGTGCTTCACGACTGTCGTCATACCCCAACAATAGAGATGACCGCCGACAGTTTTCGAAAGTCTGTCCGGAAGGACAGTCCTCTCATCAGGCGCTGCAGGAAGGGTGCTCCACAGCCGGTCCGGCCGGAGGCGCGGCAGGTCGAGCGGGATGAGGCCCGCGCGGAAGGCCAGGACGAACGACGAACGGCTCCGAGCCGGACGCCACGACCGCGTTCATGGAAGAACCCCCGCCGGAGGGCGGCGGGGGTTCGTTCCGTCAGAGGTCAGCGGGAGAGCTGCGAGAGGTCGCGAGAGGCGCCCGTGGAGGCGGACGTCGTCATCGCCGCGTACGCCTGCAGCGCCGCGCTCACCGGCCGGTTGCGGTCGCGCGGACGGTAGCCGCCCAGGTCGGCCAGCAGCCGCTCGCGCCGCCGCGCCAGCTCGTCATCGGAGACCCGCAGCTCCAGGGTCCGGTTGGGGATGTCGATGTCGATGATGTCGCCGTCCTCGATCAGCGCGATCGCCCCGCCCTCGGCCGCCTCGGGGGAGGCGTGGCCGATGGACAGACCGGAGGTGCCGCCGGAGAAGCGCCCGTCGGTGATCAGCGCGCACGCCTTGCCCAGGCCCTTGCCCTTGAGGAAGGACGTCGGGTAGAGCATCTCCTGCATGCCGGGGCCGCCCTTGGGGCCTTCGTACCGGACGATGACCACGTCGCCGGCCTTGACCCGGCCGCCGAGGATGCCGTCGACGGCCTGCTCCTGCGACTCGAACACCACGGCGGGGCCGCTGAACTTCCAGATCGACTCGTCCACGCCGGCGGTCTTGACCACGGCGCCGTCGCGGGCGATGTTGCCGTACAGGACGGCCAGGCCGCCGTCTGCGGTGTAGGCGTGCTCGATGTCGCGGATGCAGCCGTTCTCGCGGTCGAGGTCGAGGGTGTCCCAGCGGTTGTCCTGGGAATACGCCTTGACCGTGCGGACGTTGCCGGGCGCCGCGTGCCACAGCTCGACGGCCTCGGGCTTGACCGACGGCGAGCGCACGTCCCAGGCGGCCAGCACGTCGCCGAGCGTGCCGCCGGCGACCGTGTTCACGTCGCGGTGGATCAGCCCGGCCCGGTCGAGCTCGCCCAGGATGGCGGGGATGCCGCCGGCGCGGTGAACGTCCTCGACGTGGTACTTCGCGGTGGCGGGGGCGACCTTGCACAGGCACGGCACCCGCAGCGAGAGCTCGTTGATCTCCTTGAGCCCGAAGTCGACCTGCGCCTCGCGGGCGGCGGCCAGCAGGTGCAGGATCGTGTTGGTCGAGCCGCCCATGGCGACGTCGAGTGCCATCGCGTTCTCGAACGCCTCGCGGGTGGCGATCGAGCGCGGCAGCACCGACTCGTCGCCGTCCTCGTAGTAGCGGCGGGTGATCTCGACGAGCTTCCTGCCGGCGTCCTCGAAGAGCTGCTTGCGGGCCTTGTGGGTGGCCAGCACGGTGCCGTTGCCGGGCAGCGCCAGGCCGATGGCCTCGGTCAGGCAGTTCATCGAGTTGGCGGTGAACATGCCGGAGCACGAGCCGCAGGTCGGGCAGGCGTTCTCCTCCATCTGCAGCAGCTCGGCGTCGGAGACGGAGTCGTCGGCGGAGGCGATCATGGGGTCGATCAGGTCGAGCTTCTTGCCGGGCGTCTTGCCGGCCTCCATGGGACCGCCCGACACGAAGATCGTCGGGATGTTCAGCCGGAACGCCGCGAGCAGCATGCCCGGCGTGATCTTGTCACAGTTGGAGACACAGATCAGCGCGTCGGCACAGTGGGCGTTGACCATGTATTCGACGGCGTCGGCGATCAGCTCGCGCGACGGCAGCGAGTAGAGCATGCCGCCGTGGCCCATGGCGATGCCGTCGTCGACCGCGATCGTGTTGAACTCGCGGGGGATCGCCCCGGCCTCCCTGATCGCCGCGGACACCACATCGCCCACCTCGCGCAGATGCACATGACCGGGGACGAACTGCGTGAAGCTATTGGCCACCGCGATGATGGGCTTGCCGAAATCGCTCCCGGCTACGCCGGTCGCCCGGAGCAGGGCCCGGGCACCGGCCATGTTCCTGCCATGGGTGACTGTACGTGACCTGAGGGCGGGCATTGGCGCTTCTCCCATCGCTTAGTGAGTCTTCACATGGTACGACCACCGCCCGGTAAATGAGACGACTGTCCAGACGGCGGACAGCCGTTATCCGATCGTGCCCTTCAAGATCGACGAGGCCATGACAAGCGGCCGCCCGCCTCGGAGAGCGAGGCGGGCGGCCGGTGACGTCAGCGGGGGATCGCGGGGATCCCGGCGGAGAGCAGGGGCTCGCCGAAGGGGCGTGGGGGGATCAGTCCTCGCCGTAACGCGGGGGCAGCACCTGCGCGGCGATCTCGTAGATGCGGTCGATCTCGGCGGCGGTCAGCGCCCGCTCGCGCTTGGTGATCCACTTGCGAGCCCGGTGGCCCTCGTAGACGTCCACGTCGCGAATGGTCATGATCTTCCATGGGACCGCGGGGCCGTAGATGGCCAGCGACGGCACGACCGAGATCTCGCGGCCGAACTTCTCGCTGATCAGCTTGCTGGCCTCGGACGCCTCCCACTTGGCCTCGGAGAGCCGGTCCTTCTTGTCGAACGGGCCGTGGAAGAGCTTCTTGCCCATCTGCACGCGTACGGGCAGACGGCGATCCCACTTCTCGGAGTCGACCGCGTAGACGCCCGTGGGACCCACCACCAGATGGTCGATCTGCGCCTCGCTGCCCGGAATCGCCCGGGCGTGCAGCGTGCGGTAGCCGCTGCGTTCGAGTCTGCGCAACTGCGCTTCGGTGCGGCGCTCGGCCACCGACGTGCGCCGCCACGCGGGCACGGACGAGTTGGACCGCGAACGGTAGATCGCCTCCGCGATGGCCGCGATCACACCGGCGGTCACTCCGATCCGCCAGTCGCGCACGAGGAAGCCCACCACGATCGCGACGGCCACGCCCAGCAGGACGCGGTTGCGCAGGCGGCGGACCCGTGGTTGCTGCAGCAGGCTGAGCACGGACGCGCGCTCGACCGGCGCGTACGTGGAAGTGGGCGCCGAAGGCTTCGCAGCGGCGGTCTGCTCGCTGCTTTCTGGCCGGTCGCTCACCCAGATGGGCGAGGTGTTGTGACCGTCTTCACGCTGGTTGTCGGAGTCCACGCAACTCACCGTAGCCCGGGGTTTCAATCGATTCCTAGTGTTGCCGCGTCCATAGTTTTATGGCCCGGCTCATCGTGTTCCACGCAGGTTTTCGGGGTATGTCTTCTGTTCTTCTCTAGAGATGCCCGAGGGGTCCGAACGTGCCTGAACTCCATGAGCTCTCCGCGCTCGATCAAGCCCGCTCCATCCGTTCGCGCGACATCTCACCCGTCGAGCTCACGCGCCACTACCTCGACCGGATCGAACGCATCGACCCGGGCATCGGAGCGTACGTGACCGTGACCGGCGAGCAGGCACTCGACCAGGCACGACGCATGGAACGCGAGCTGCCCGACGGACCGCTCGCCGGAGTGCCCGTCCCGGTGAAAGATCTTAACCTGGTGAAGGACGTTCCGATCGGTTTCGGCTCGGCCACGTACCGTGACTTCGTGGCGCCCGTGGACGACACCATCGTCGTACGCCTGCGCGAGGCCGGCACGATCATGCTCGGCAAGACCGCCACGCCCGAGTTCGGCCTGCCCTGCTACACCGAGACCGCGGTCGGACCGCCCGCCCGCTCCCCGTGGGACCCGCGCACGTCGGCGGGCGGATCCAGCGGGGGAGCCGCCGCGGCCGTGGCCGCCGGGCTCGCCCCCGCCGCCCAGGGCAGCGACGGCGCCGGCTCGATCCGCATCCCCGCCTCCGTCTGCGGCCTGTACGGCATCAAGCCCACGCGCGGCCGCATCAGCTTCGCCCCGATCATCCCCGACCTGGCCGGGCTGTCCACCAACGGCCCCATCGCGAGGACCGTCGCCGACGCCGCCGCCCTGCTCGACGTCATGGCGCACAACATGCCCGGCGACCTCTACCTGGCGCCGCCGCACGAGGGCACGTTCCTGGAGTGCGCCCGCCGCGAACCCGGACGGCTGCGCATCGCCCGCTACGCCGATCCCGTCGTGCCGGAGGCGGAGGTCCATCCTGAGGTGCTGCTCGCGTACGAGGAGGCCGCCAAGACCCTCGCCGACCTCGGCCACGACGTCGTCGAGATCCCCCGGCCCTTCGGCCCCGAGCTGGTGCCCGCGTTCGTCACCCTCTGGTACGCCTTCGCCTGCATGCACCCCGTACCCAAGGAGAACGAGCACCTGCTGCGGCCGCTCACCCGCTGGCTGCGCGGGCGCGGCGACGCCACCACCGCGCCCGACTTCCTCCAGGCGCAGGCACGGCTCCAGCTCGCCACCCGCGCCGCCCTGGAGATCACGAACGCCTACGACGCCGTCCTCACCCCGACCGTCACCCAGCCGCCGCGCCCCGTCGGCTGGTTCGAGGACGTGCACGATCCCGAGGAGACGTTCGAGCGGATGAAGCGCTTCGCCGCCTTCCCCGCCATCTACAACGTCACCGGCCAGCCCGCCGTGAACCTCCCGCTCCACTGGAGCGCCGACGGGCTGCCCATCGGCGTCATGCTGGCCGGCCGGATCGGCGGCGAGGGCCTGCTGATCTCCCTGTCGGCCCAGGTCGAGGCGGCCAAGGGCGGCTTCTGGGGCGACCGGCGGCCACCGATCTGGTGAGACACCCGCGCCGGGTCTGGCCGGACTCAACGGTGCGGTCTACGGTCATGGCATGAACAGCGCGGCAGAGATCCTGCTCGTCCTCATCGGGGGGTCCATGGGGCTGTTCGTTCTGATCAGCCTGCTCGTCCTGGTGCCCGGACGCGGCGGGCCCCGCCCCGACCGCTCCGGCCCCGTCTGGCTGGGCGGTCCCTCCAGGAGCGAACGCGGAGTGAGCACGTCCGGCGTGGTGCTGGCGGACCGGGTGCCGCAGTGGGCCGAGACGCCTGAGCACGACTGGCGCGCCCTCGCCGAGACCGCCGAACCGAGCGGCCGCGTCGGCGGCGCCTCAGCGGGCTGGTGAGGCGGCCGTGCGAGGACTGACCGCCGCGCAAGCCGGGTCGCGGGGAGGTGCCCGATGCGGGGACTGACCGCCGCGCAGGCCGACGACATCAGGCAGGCGCTGCACACCGCCGAGCGTCGCAGCGGCCTGCGCTTCGCCCTCTACCTGGGCGAACCCGCCGGCCCGCGCCGCCACTTCGCCGAACGCCTGCACGCCGCGCTCGGCCCCGAGGCCCCCGACGCCGTGGTCGTCTTCGTCGACCCGGCGGGGCGCGGCCTGGAGATCGTCACCGGCGAGAACGCCAGGCGGCGGCTCAGCGATGCCGCCTGCCGCCTCGTCGCGATGTCGATGGCCACCGCGTTCAGCGTGGGCGACATCGCCGGCGGCCTCCTGTACGGCGTCGCCGCCCTGGGCGAGCAGGCCACCGCCCGCCGCTGACCTCGGTCGCGTACCGCCGCGCCGGGAGCGGCAGGACGGCGGCGAGGAGGGGACGGCGGGGAGGGGACGGCGAGGAGGGGACTCAGAGACGTTCGAGGAGGGTGATGATGTGCTTGCTGACGCCCTCCAGCAGCCTCGACGGCTCAATGGGGGAGTCGGCGATCGCCGAGAACAGCGACGGCAGCCCCGGCAGCGGGAACCCGTCGTCCTTCAGCGCGGCCGCGCCCACGGCGTTCTTGTCCAGCGTGGCCCGGCTGCGCTCCCAGGCGTCCAGCACCTCCTCCGGCGACGGCACCCCGAACCCGTGGCCCACCGGCGCCGCGTGGCGCAGCCGTACGAGCGGGGTGTCGGCGAAGGCCAGCGCCGTACGGGCCCGCGTCTCCAGGCCGGCCCGCGCCTCGGGATCGATCCAATCCATGGCCGTGCAGGGGTTGCGGCAGGTGGCCACGCACACCGCCAGCGCCCCGGCCACCTGGCTGTGCTGCCGGTCGAAGTACGCCCGCCACCCCTCGGCGGGCTCCACCGACACGCGCAACGTACGGTTCGTGGCGGACTGCTCGGACTTGGTGTGATCGCACTCCCGATCCCCGATCACCCCGAACCTGCTCCCCACCGCGCTCAGCCCCTCCGGCCACTTCGCCGGGTCCCCGGCGTGGCCGAGCTGCGGCTCGAACGCCAGCAGCGGCAGGTACTCGCTGGCGATGTGCACGGCCGCGATCATCGGGCTGAGCTCGCGCCGGTCCCACCGGGCCGCGATGACCTCCAGCAGCAGTCCGTACGCGGGCCGCAGCGACTCCAGGGCACCGCGCGGCTGCTGGCGCGGGGTCTGCGGCATGTGGCATGCGCGGGCCTGCCGCCGCAGGTCGGCGGGCACCGCGCGGGCCTCGGCCGCGAAGTCCTCGGCGTCGAGCGAGAGCAGCCGCTGCCCGAACTCGCACACGTCCGCGATCTCCGCGGCGGATACGAGCGCGCCGAGATCGGCGAAGGCGTAGCGGCGGGCGAGGGCGATGAGCAGGTCACGAGTCGAGTCCACGCGACGACTTTCTCACGTTCGGCCGACGATTACGGAAATGAACCCCTTCTCGCCGCGACCCGAGCGTGGAACGCCCCGGCCGAGGCGCGCCGGAACCGAACGCGGGAGCCGCCGCAGCGGCGCCCGTCAGCACAAGCCGAACTGGCGCTACGGCCACCAGCGGGCGGAGGTCAGGGGCAAGGGGCGCGGATGCACTGGATCTTGCCGGGCGGCTTGCCGATCGACGGCTCCGTGGTGGGCTCCTCCGGCCCGGGCGTCAGCGTCGGCTGCTCGTCCGTCGGCTCGGGCTCTGGCTCGGGCTCGGAGGTCGTGGTGGGCGGCGACGTGGGCGTGCGGGTGGGGGTGGTGGGCTCCACACTGGGCTGCGGGGCGGTGGGCACGGGCGACTTGACGGACGCCGTCGGCTTGGGGGTGTGTGAGCGCTTGACCGGCTGCGTCGTAGGCCGCTTGGTGCCGGCCGTCGGCGTGGGCGGCTCGATGTCGACCGGCGTGCCGAGGAAGGTGGGCGGCGAGACGGTGGCCCCGCCGCTGGTCGGCTCGGCGGGACGCCACCACACCCACCCGGCCATGACGGCCGTCACGAGCACGGCGACGGCCATGGTGAGCCCGGCCCGCAGGGCCTTGCTGCGCCGCCGCGGCGCGGGCAGCTCGCGCGGCGCGCTGAGCGCCCTGCGCGCCGCCTCGGCCATCTGCGGCGCGGACTGCCAGCGCGCCTCGGGCGACTTCTCCAGCGCCCTGGCGACGACCTGCCGCGGCCCCGGCGGCACGCTGTCGGGCAGCCGGGGCACGGGCGAATTGAGGTGCTTGAAGATGATCTGTACGGGGGTGTCACCCTGGAACGGCAGCTGCCCGCTCAGGCACTCGTACGCCACCACGCCGAGCGCGTAGATGTCGACGGCCGGCGTGACGTCGCTGGCGGTGGCCATCTCGGGCGCGCAGTAGCCGGCCGAGCAGAGCATGGTGCCGGTCGCGGTGAGGTTGCCCGCCGAGGCCGAGTGGGCGATGCCGAAGTCGGTGAGCACCACGCCGCCGCCGGCCCTGACCATGAGGTTGGCCGGTTTGACGTCGCGGTGGACGATGCCCTGGGCGTGGGCGGCGGCCAGCGCGTCGGCGACCTCCGCGACCAGCCGCATGGTGGCCTCGACGCCGAGCGGTCCGCGCCGCAGCACGCGGTCGAGCGACTCGCCCTCGACGTAGGCCATCACCAGGAAGCTGACCCGCCGGCCCTCCACCTCGCAGACGCCGTAGTCGTAGACGTCGACGACGCCGGGGTGCCGCAGGGTGGCCATGGCCCTGGCTTCGTTCTGGAAGCGCTGGATGAAGGTCGGGTCCTCGCTGAGCGCCGGCATCAGCACCTTGACCGCGACCGTGCGGCCGAGCACGGTGTCGTCGGCACGCCAGACCTCGCCCATGCCGCCTCCGCCGAGGCGGTCGCCGAGCACGTAGCGGTCGTTGAGGGTGGTCCCCGGGCCTAGCACTGTTCGAGGCTAACACCGCTGCCGCGGCGACACCGTCAACTCCGTGTAGCCGGTAGGCCACCGAGACCTACCGGCTACACCGATGAGACCCGATTCAGGCCGAAGCGGCGTCCTTCTCCCGGTTGCGCAGGGCGCGGCCGACGCCGTCGGCGCCCTCCAGGACGAGCCGGCGCAGCGCCTGCGGCGGCTGGGCGTCGTCGAGGAAGCGCTGGGCGGCCTCCACCGTGGCCGGCTCGATGAGCAGCGCGGGGAAGCAGCCCGTGGCGAACGTCGACGCCTGGTCGAACGTCCACTCCTTGTAGATGCGCCCGACCTCGGCGAAGTACTTCTCCCGGTACGGCGCGAGCAGCTCCACGTGGTGCGGGTCCTGGAACCCGGCGATGGTGGCCCTGGCGATGTGGTTGGCCAGCTTGCCGCTCACGATGCGCTCCCACGCCGCCGCCTTGGCCTCGGCCGTCGGGATGGCGGCCCGGCACGTGGCGGCCGAGCGCTCGCCGGTGGCGGTGGGGTCGCGGCGCAGCTCGGCCTCGATGTCGTCCGCGCCGCGCCGCCCGCCGGAGACCAGCGCCTGCAGCAGCGTCCAGCGCAGGTCGGTGTCCACGGCCAGGCCCTCGGGCACCGAGGTGCCGTCGAGGATGTCCTGCAGCAGGTCGAGGTCGGCGGGCGAGGTGGCGACGGCGGCGAACGCCTGCACGAACGCGAGCTGGTGGTCGGAGCCCGGCTCTGCGGCGGCGATCAGCTTGCGCAGCTCGGTGGCCAGCAGCGCCAGGCCCTCCGCGCGCCAGGCCGGGTCGGCGTACTGCTGCACGGCCTGGCGGGCCTGGCGCAGCACCGCCTGCAGGACCGTGAGGTCGCTGACCGTGGCGACGCCGGAGACGACGAGCCTGACGTAGTCGCGGGTGGACATCTCGCCGTCGCGGGTCATGTCCCAGGCCGCCGACCAGCACAGCGCGCGCGGCAGCGACTCGGTGAACTTCGCGATGCCGCCGTCGACCAGCGTCCGCAGCGAGCGCTCGTCGAGGCGGATCTTGGCGTAGGTGAGGTCGTCGTCGTTGAGCAGCACCAGGTCGGGCTGCTCGGCCCCGACCAGCTCGGCCACCTTCGTACGGGCGCCGACGACGTCGAGCTCGACCCGCTTGGTCCTGGTCAGCTCGCCGTCGGCGAGCTTGTACAGGCCGATCGCGATGCGGTGCGAACGCAGCGTCGGGTAGTCGGCGGGGGCCTCCTGCAGCACCTCGAACGAGGTGAAGCGGCCGTCGGACACCTCGAACTCCGGCCGCAGCGTGTTGACCCAGGAGGTCTCCAGCCACTCCTTCGACCAGGAGGACAGGTCCCGGCCCGAGGTGCGCTCGAGGGCGTCGAGCAGGTCCTTCAGCTCGGTGTTGCCCCAGGCGTGCTGGGCGAAGTAGTCGCGTACGCCGGCCAGGAAGTTGTCCAGCCCCACGTACGCGACGAGCTGCTTGAGCACGGAGGCGCCCTTGGCGTACGTGATGCCGTCGAAGTTGACCTCGACCGCCTGCATGTCGGGGATGTCGGCGGAGATGGGGTGCGTCGAGGGGAGCTGATCCTGGCGGTAGGCCCAGGCCTTCTCCACGTTCGCGAACGTCGTCCACGCGCCGCCGCCCCACCGGGTGGCCTCGGCCTGGGCGAGCACCGACATGTAGGTGGCGAACGACTCGTTGAGCCACAGGTCGTCCCACCAGCGCATGGTGACGAGGTCGCCGAACCACATGTGGGCCATCTCGTGCAGGATCGTCTCGGCGCGCCGCTCGACCAGGGCGTCGGTGACACGGGAGCGGAAGACGTAGTCCTCCAGGAACGTCACGCAGCCCGCGTTCTCCATCGCGCCCGCGTTGAACTCGGGCACGAAGAGCTGGTCGTACTTGCCGAACGGGTAGCGCACGCCGAACACCCGGTGGAAGAAGTCGAAGCCCTGCCGGGTGACCTCGAGGATGTTGTCGGCGTCGAGGTGCTCGGCCAGCGAGGCGCGGCAGTAGACGCCGAGCGGGATGCCGTCGTGCTCGGAGGTCACCTTGTGGTACGGCCCGGCCACCAGCGCGGTGATGTAGGTGGAGATGGCCGGGGTGGGCGGGAACTCCCACCGCTTGGCCGCCTGCACCGTGCCGTGCTTGCCCTTGTGCTCGGGCAAGTCGGTCACCGTCTCGACGGCCGCGTTGGAGACGACCTCCCAGTCGGCGGGGGCCAGCACGGTGAGCTTGAACGCCGCCTTGAGATCGGGCTGGTCGAAGCACGCGTACATGCGGTGCGCGTCGGCCGTCTCGAACTGGCTGTGCAGGTAGACCTTCTGGTCAACCGGGTCGACGAAGCGGTGGAGTCCTTCGCCGGTGCGCATGTAGGTGCAGTCGGCGTCGATGACGAGCTCGTTGCTCTCGGCCAGCGACGGCAGCGGGAAGCGCCCGCGTTCGGCGTCGTAGGCCGACACGTCGAGGTCCTCGCCGTTGAGCGTGACCCGCCTGACGTTGGCGCCGTGCAGGTCGATGAAGGTGGACGACCCAGGAGCGGTGCTGGTGAAGCGGACCTTCGTGACGCTCTCGAAGCGCTCGTCTCCCTCGGTCAGGTCGAGTGCCACGTCGTACGACTCGACCGTCAGCAGCCGGGCGCGCTCGCGAGCCTCGTCCCGGGTCAGGTTGCCTGCCAACTTGTGCTCCTTTTCACCACTTCGTCGGGGTTGTCGGTATCCTGCCACGCCGGGAATAGGACCCGAACCACCTCAGGTTACGGGCTGACATGACAGAGAAGATTCCCGTGGACCTCTGGTTCGACCCCGCGTGTCCGTTCGCCTGGATCACATCGCGGTGGCTGCTCGAGGTCGAGAAGGTCCGGCCGATCGAGCCGCGCTGGCGGCAGATGTCGCTGTACTTCCTCAACGAGGAGAAGGACGTCCCCGCCGATTACCTTGAGCGCGCCGCGAAGGGCATGGGCTCCGTACGGGTCATCGCCGCGGCCGCCGCCAAGCACGGCGAGGAGTACATCGGGCGGCTCTACACCGCCATCGGCACCCGGCTGCACAACCAGGGCCTCGGCAAGGAGCCCGAGCGGCTGCGCGAGGTCATCGAAGACTCGCTCGACGAGGTCGGCCTCGACCGTTCGCTCGCCGACGAGATGCGCTCGGAGGAGTGGGACCCGGCCATCCGCGCCTCCCACGAGGAGGGCATCGGCCTGGTCGGCGAGGAGGTCGGCACCCCGATCATCCGCGTCGGCCAGAACGCGTTCTTCGGCCCGGTGATCACGAAGATCCTGCGCGGAGAGGACGCGGGCAAGCTCTGGGACGGCGTCCTCCAGGTCACCCAGTACGACGACTTCTTCGAACTGAAGCGCACCCGGACCAAGCGTCCGCAGTTCGACTGACACTCCGGGAGCAGAAAAGTCGGTCGCGGTGTAAAGGGGCTTATCCCTGATTATGGATGAGCCCTCGCGTCCAGGGCCCGGTCGCTGTCAGTATGGGGTCATGCGTCAGCTGTACATCGACGGCTCCTGGACCGCATCGGCTTCCGCCGAACCCATCGAGGTCGTGAACCCGGCCACGGAAGACGTCATCGACCATGTGCCCGCCGGCACCCCCGACGACGTCGAGTCGGCCGTGGCCGCGGCGCGGCGCGCCTTCCCGGCGTGGGCGCGCACGAGCCCCGCCGAGCGGGGCAGGCTGCTCGCCGAGGCGGCGGAGCTGCTGAGACAGCGATCGCATGACATGGCCAAGACGATCGCCACCGACATGGGTGCGCCGCTGGGGTTCGCGCTCAAGGTGCAGACGCTCATGCCCGCGACCGTCCTCGCCTCCTACGCCGAGCTGGCGGAAAGCCACCAGCGCGAGACGCGCACCGGCAACTCGCTGGTGGTCAAGGAGCCCGCCGGCGTCGTCGCGGCCATCACGCCGTGGAACTATCCGCTGCACCAGATCGTGTGCAAGGTCGCGCCCGCGCTGGCCGCCGGCTGCACGGTGGTGCTCAAGCCGAGCGAGGTGGCGCCGCTCGCCGCGTACGCGCTGACCGAGATCTTCGACGAGGTGGGACTGCCGCCCGGCGTGTTCAACCTCGTCAGCGGCCGCGGGCCCGTCGTCGGCGAGGCCATGGCCACCCACCCCGACGTCGACATGGTCTCCTTCACCGGCTCCACCGCCGCGGGCCGCAGGGTGGCCTCGCTGGCCGCCGAGACCGTCAAGCGGGTGGCGCTCGAGCTCGGCGGCAAGTCCGCCAACGTCATCCTGCCCGACGCCGACCTGCCGCTCGCGGTCAAGGTCGGCGTGGCCAACTGCTTCGTCAACGCCGGGCAGACCTGCTCGGCCTGGAGCCGCATGCTCGTCCAGCGCGACCAGTACGACGAGGCCGTGCGCCTGGCCGTCGAGTACGCCCGCGGCTACCGCGTCGGCGACCCCTTCGACGACTCCACCAAGATCGGCCCGCTGGTGTCGGCCGCCCAGCGCGACCGGGTCATCCGCTACATCATCCGGGGCGAGGAGGAGGGCGCCCGGCTGGTGGCCGGCGGCACCGAGCGGCCGCACGAGCGCGGCTACTACGTCGAGCCCACGGTCTTCGCGGGCGTGGAGCCGGGCATGACGATCGAGCAGGAGGAGATCTTCGGCCCGGTGCTGTCGCTGATCCCGTACCTCGACGAGGACGACGCCGTCAAGATCGCCAACGGCACCCGGTACGGCCTGGCCGGTGCCGTCTGGGCGGGCACCCAGGAGCGCGCGCTCGAGGTCGCCGGCCGCCTGCGCACCGGTCAGGTGTCGATCAACGGCGGCCGCTTCAACCCGATGGCCCCCTTCGGCGGCTACAAGCAGTCGGGGCTGGGCCGCGAGCTGGGCGAACAGGGCCTGGAAGAATTCTTCGAGATCAAGGCCCTGCACCTCTGACCGGCGTCCCGGCACCTCTGACCGGCGTCCCGCGCTGCCTCACGCGCCCCCACGCCGCGAAGCGGCCTTGCGCCTCTCGCAGCAGCGCTCCGCCTCAGAGCGGGGCTGCGTCTGCGAGTGGCGCTGCGCGTGAGTGGCTCTGCGCCTCTGGGCGGTGCTGCGCCTCCGCGCGGCGCTCCTCCTCTCACCGGCTCTGCGCCCTCATCACAGGGACCTTGCGCCCCTGCTGGTGTCGGCCCCGCCGGGCGGCGTGAAGGCAAGAGGCGCACGCGAAGCGCGGCGCTAGGCGGCTCGGGGCGGCTCTAAGGCGGCGCCGGGACCTCGGGGACGAGCAGCCGGGCC
This sequence comes from Nonomuraea fastidiosa, assembly GCF_042751225.1. Classification (NCBI taxonomy): domain Bacteria; kingdom Bacillati; phylum Actinomycetota; class Actinomycetes; order Streptosporangiales; family Streptosporangiaceae; genus Nonomuraea; species Nonomuraea fastidiosa. Next base: position 1,122,204 of record NZ_CP170570.1, on the reverse strand, counting down.
GCCCGGCGCCGACGCGAGCGTTGCAGGCCACGCCGCGGCGCCGCTGCCTCCGTACGGGCGCGCGCACGGCGCGAAGCCGTCCAAGTCAGCGCGACCGTTGTGGATGCAGGCGCGCATGCCGACACGGACGTTCCAGGCGCGCATGTCGGCAGAGGCGTCGCAGGCGCGCAAACGTACGTGCCGGGCGGCCCGGCCGGTCGGCACGAGCGTTTCAGGCGCGCAGCCGCCCGTGCCGCCGCCGTGGGCTCAGACGAGCAGGCCGCCCGTGGCCAGGATGTTCTGGCCGGTCACCCAGCGCCCGTCGGGCCCGGCCAGGAACGCCACCACCGCCGCGATGTCGTCGGGCCTGCCGAGCCGCCCCAGCGCGGTCATGGCAGGCGTGCGCTCCAGCGCCTCGGGCGGGTTGGCCCCGCGCAGCATGTCGGTGTCGGTGGCGCCGGACGAGACCGCGTTGACCGTGATGCCGCGCCCGCCGAGCTCGCGCGCGGCCACCTTGGCGAACTGCTCGATCGCCGCCTTGCTGGCGCAGTAGAGGGCCAGGGTGGGCGCGGGCACCTGGGTGTTGAGCGAGGAGACGTTGATGATCCGCCCGTTGTCGCGCATCACCCGGCCCGCCCACTGGATGGCCAGGAAGACGGCCTTGGTGTTGACCGCGAACACCCGGTCGTAATCTTCGTTCGTGATCGCGTCGATGGGCTTTTGCGCCTCGGCGGTGGCGGCGTTGTTGACCAGGATGTCGAGGCCGGGCAGCCGCGCCTCCGCCTCGGCGAACAGCCGCCGCAGGTCCTCCTCGTCGCCCACATCGGCGCGTACGGCGTGTGCGCCCGTTTCCTTGGCGACCTGCTCGGCCGCCTCGTCGGAGCTGCGGTAGCAGAAGACGACGTCGGCGCCGTCGGCGGCCAGGCGCTCGACGATCGCCTTTCCGATGCCTCTGGCGCCGCCGGTGACCAGCGCGCCCTTGCCGGAAAGTACGCTCATGCCGCCCAAGCTACGCCTGAAGCAGGATCGTCCGGGCCTCGGTTCGCGGCAGGCGATCAACATAGAGCTTGCCGTCGAGGTGGTCGGTCTCGTGCTGCAGGCAGCGGGCCAGCGAGCCGCGGGCCTTGAGCCGTACGGGCCGCTGCAGCCGGTCGAGGCCCTCGACGGACACGCCCGCCGCGCGGGCGACCGGAGCGTAGAGCGGCTTGCCCGTTCCCCGGTCGGTCACCGACAGGCAGCCCTCCTGGTCGATCACCTCTTCGGAGTCGTCGACGGTCAGCACCGGGTTGATCACGTGTCCCCTGCGCCCGGCGATGTCGTAGACGAACAGCCGCCGCGACACGCCGATCTGCGGGGCGGCGAGACCGACGCCGTTGACCGCGTACATGGCCTCGAACATCTCCTCGATGAGCCTGCGCAGCTCGCGGTCGAAGTCGGTCACCGGCTCCGCGGGCGTGCGCAGGACGGGGTCGCCGATGGCCCGGATCTCTCGCATGGGTCTTGCTCTCGCTTCCGTGTAAGGACTGGATGCGGCTAGGAGTCCTTACTGTAGCGGCCGCAACCCTTCATCGGGGGCTGTGAAAGACTGGAACCGTGCGTGTCTACATCGGTGCCGACCATGCCGGCTATGAGCTCAAGAACCACCTCGTGTCCTGGCTGAAGGACCATGGGCACGAGGTGACCGACTGCGGTCCCTTCGTCTACGACGCCGAGGACGACTACCCCGCGTTCGTGCTGCGCGCGGCCGAGGGCGTCGCGGGCGACCCTGGCAGCCTGGGCATCGTGATCGGCGGATCGGGCAACGGCGAGCAGATCGCCGCCAACAAGGTGCGCGGCATCCGCGCCGCCCTGGCCTGGAGCGAGGAGACGGCCAGGCTGGCCCGCGAGCACAACAACGCCAACATCGTCAGCGTCGGCGCTCGCATGCACTCCATCGAGGACGCCACCAGGTTCGTGGAGGTCTTCCTCTCCACGGCGTTCTCCGGCAGCGAGCGTCACAGCAGGCGCATCGCGCAGCTGACCTCCTACGAGACCATCGGCCAGCTGCCCTCGCTGCCGTCGTAGTCAGCCCTTGCGCTTGGCCTCGCGCCTGGGCATCTCATCACGCAGGGGCCGCCGGTCGGCGGCCTCCTGCTGCTGCTTCGACGGTCTCGACACGTCGCGGGCGCGCATGGCGACCACCGGCGTGATCTGCAGACTTTGCAGTGCCATGACTTCGAGCCTACGCCAGGATCCGGCGCCGGTCGCGGGACCGGCGCCGGGAAACCGGCCCTAGAAGACCGGCCCTAGAAGACCAGCCCCGTCCACGGCTTCGGGCTCCACGACATCGCCGTGGCGAGCCTGCGCACGGTGCCCGCGGTGTGCTCGCGCAGCAGGCCCGCGTGAAGCTGCTCGGTGAGCAGGCCGTCGCCGAGGTAGGCCGAGCCGAGCGAGGCCACCGGCAGCGTGACGTCCGGCTCGTCGTCCACCGGCTTGCACTCGGCGCCCGACAGGTCGGCGGTCAGCCGCCAGCGGCCCGCGTTCCACGGGCACACGTCGTCCTCGACCTCGATCACCGCGTCCACCGGCGCCGAGTACGACCGCGCCGACAGCGCGCGGTCCACCTCGACCAGGCGCACCCACAGCTCGTCGGACCAGCGGGCGCGGACCTGGCGGTGGTCGGCGAGCAGCGCGAGCAGCGGGTCGTCGGCCGGCCTGCCGTAGGTCTCGACGCGGGTGACCAGGTCGCGGTCGAGCACGCTGCGCCACAGCAGCGCGTAGGCGGCCGGGTCGGCCGCCTCGATCTCGCCCAGGTACAGCGTGCCCGCGGGGAGGTCGTTGTCGTCCCACGACGCCTTAATGCGGAACAGCGCGTAGCCGCGGACACCCTGGTCGTCTTCGGCCAGGATCGAGCGCAGCGGGCCGTGGCCGTTCTGATCGGGCTCTTCGTCGGCGAAGATCTCGTCCCAGATCTCCCGGCTGCGCACGTAACGGCCCGGGCGCTGGGTGACGACGGAGGCGAACAGCTCCTCCAGCTCCGCACGCACCTCGGCGGGCTGCGCCACCCTGAGCCGCAGCGACGGGTCCTGGGGAGCGTTCGGCACGAACGCCGAGCGGTGGGTGTCGATGCGGAACGGCAGGTTGGTGGACGCCCTTCCGTACCCGTACCGGCCGTAGATGACCGACTCGGAGGCGTAGAGCGCGGCCACGGGCTCGCCGCGGTCCCGGATGTCGGTGAGCTGCCTGCGCATGAGCGAGGACAGCACGCCGCGGCGGCGGTGCGAGGGCAGCACGGCGACGGCCGTCACCCCCGCGACGGGCAGCTGCCCGCCTGGCACCGTCATCGTGAAGCTGAAGATGGAGGTGACGCCGGCCATCTGGTCGCCGTCGAAGGCGGCGAGAGTACGGTCGAACTCGGTTCGAGCCTTGTTCCGCTCAAGAAGAGCGGGATGCAGCGTCCAGCCGAACGCCTCCTGGAGCACCCGGTTGAACGCCGGCCACTCCGACTCGTCTATCGGACGGATCGGGTACGTCATTCATCCACGGTAGGAGCGGGCAAAGGGGTGGGGCCACCGAATTATCCCTGCTTAATGATCAAGGCGTTGGTCAAGTGGGCTGCCCAAACACGGGTCAGACCGATACAGTCAGGCCCATCATGAGTTCCCGTCCGGCGCCGCTGATCCCGCCACGGGTCCGCGCCGCCTTGGTGCGGGTGCCGTTCTTGGTGCATGTCGTTCGGTTTGTCCGGCGCGTGCTGATCGCCCGCGACCGTAACCTGCTCATCACGCTCACCGTGCTGGCGCTGGTGATCGGGTTCCTCGCGGCCGAGGTCTCCCACGAGTGGTTCTCGCCTTCGCTGCTCATCCTCGTCACGCTCGTCGGCGGGCTCCAGCTCCGGCTGCGCAGCCTGGTCAAGCTGCTGGTGGGCGTCGGTGTCGCGCTCGGCTACATCGCCGTCAATCTCGGCGTCGGCCGGATCGGGCTCGGGCTCGGCGTGACCATCCTGTTCACCTCCGTGCTCGCCGTGCTCATGGCGCGCACCCGGGGCAAGCTCGGCGTGCAGGGCCTGCGCGGCGACGCGATGCTGCTGGAGCTGCGCGACCGGCTGAAAAGCCAGGGCGAGCTGCCGCCGCTGCCCAAGGACTGGGGCGCCAAGGTCGTGCTCAAGCAGGCCGGCGGCTCGTCGTTCGGCGGCGACTTCCTCGTCTCGATGCGCGACGGCGACACCGTCGAGATCGCGCTGGTCGACGTCTCGGGCAAGGGCGTCGATGCCGGCACGCGGGCGCTGCTGCTGTCGGGCACGTTCGGCGGGCTGCTCGGCTCCGTCGACGACTTCCTGCCCGCCTGCAACGCCTACCTGCACAGGCAGCGAGCCGACGAGGGCTTCGTCACCGCCGTGCACCTGCGACTCGACCTCGCCACCGGCGACTACACGATCACCTCGGCCGGGCATCCACCGGTGGTGAAGTTCGACGCGGGCACCGGCAACTGGCAGGTCGCCTCCGCCAAGGGCGTCGTGCTCGGCGTCGTACCCGACCTGCACTGCGAGCCCGACAGCGGCACCCTGCGCAAGGGCGATGCGCTGCTGCTCTTCACCGACGGGCTCATCGAGCAGCCGGGCCGCGACATCGACGCCGGGCTCGACCGGCTGCTCGGCGAGGCGGAGCGGCTGCTGCCCTCCGGCTTCCGTGACGGCGCAAGAGCCCTGGTCAACGCCATGGTCTCCGGCCACAACGACGACTGCGCGCTGGTGCTCATCTGGCGCCCGTGACGTTTCACACGGGACGAGTCGTGACAGCGGTCACTGGCGACGCCCGCCGTCCGCTTGAGAAGCTCTAGGGGGTCGGGCCCCCGGCGGAGCGGCGCGGCTCCACCGGGGCCCGTCACGACACTCTCCCGCGCGCCGGACCGCTCACAGCCAGCCGCAGTCGCTCGCGATGCGGACCGCGTCGAGCCGGTTGCGCGCGCCCGTCTTGCACATGATGCGCGACAGGTGATTGCGCACGGTGCCGACCGACAGGAAGAGCTGGTCGGCGATCTCCGTCGAACGCGCGCCGCCCGCCGCGATGCGCAGCACGTCGAGCTCACGCCTGGTCAGCGGGTTGTCGGCGCAGCGCAGCGCGGCCACCGCCAGCTCCGGCTCGATCGCCCGCCGGCCCGCGGCCACCTGGCGCACGCCCTCGGCCAGGCGCTCGGGGCGTACGCACAGGCTCATGAACCCCAGCGCGGGACCCGCCAGCGCCTCGCGCACCTGCGCCGGGTTGGGCGAGGCCGACAGGATCAGCACCCCGCACCGGGGCGCGTGCTCGGCGAGCAGGTCGCGCGCCGGCGGCCCGGGAAGGTCGAGATCGACGACGGCCACGTCGGGATCGGCGCTCTGCGCCGCCAGGACGACCTCGTCGGCGTGTCCGGTCTCGGCGACCACCCGCATGTCGGGCTCGGCCCCGAGCGTGGCGAGCAGACCACGGCGCACCAGCGGCAGGTGCTCGGCGATCAGTATGCGGATCAAGACGCCCCCCTCCATCGTCTCTTAGGGTGATCGTCTGATCGCAAACTGTCAATGCTTGTCAAAAGCGGTAAGCCGTAAGGCGTGGCGAGTTCGACTACTCTGGGGCTGTCGGACCTAATCGTCTGTCCCAATCGTCTGCCGGGAGCGCGCCTAGATGAACTGGCTTTACGCCGTGGGGATCATCCTGTTCCTCCTCGGTCTGATGGTCTCCATCGCGCTGCACGAGCTCGGCCACCTGGTCCCCGCCAAGCTCTTCGGCGTCAAGGTCACCCAATACATGGTGGGCTTCGGCGGCACGGCGTGGTCCCGGCGCAAGGGCGAGACCGAATACGGCATCAAGTGGATCCCGTTCGGCGGCTACATCCGGATGATCGGCATGTTGCCGCCGCGTCCCGGCGACGACCCCCGCAAGGTGCGCAGCACCGCCACAGGGCCGTTCCAGGGGCTGATCGAGTCCGCCCGCGACGCCGCGCAAGAAGAGGTGCGGCCCGGCGACGAAGACCGTGTCTTCTACCGCAAGAAGTGGTGGCAGAAGGTCATCATCATGTCGGGCGGCCCGGCGATGAACTTCGTACTCGCCTTCGTCTTCTTCAGCATCCTGCTGGTCGGCATCGGCCTGCCCACCTGGGCGCCGATCGTCTCGCCCGACACCAACACGTGCGTGATCCCCATCAGCGAGCAGCGTACGCAGTGCGCGCCCGGCGACAAGCCGACCCCCGCCGCGCAGGCCGGCATGAAGCCCGGCGACAAGCTCGTCACCTTCGACGGCAAGAAGATCGGCTCGTGGGAGGACGCCACCAAGCTCATCCGCTCCCACGGCCCCGGCCCGGCGAAGATCGGCATCATCCGCGACGGCAAGCCGATGACGCTCGACGTCACGCTCATCGCCCAGGACCGGCCCAACCTCGAAGACCCGTCGAAGATCGACAGGAACGTCGGCTTCCTCGGCGTGCTGCCCACCGAGGTGATGCAGAAGCAGAGCATCGGCCAGGTCATCGGCTACATGGGCGACCTGTCGGTCCGGGTCGCGGGCTCCCTGCTCAACCTGCCCAACAAGATGGTCGGCGTCTGGCACGCCGCCTTCTCCGGCGAGGAGCGCGACCCCGAGGGCCCGGTCGGCGTCGTGGGCGCGGGCCGCATGGGCGGCGAGATCCTCGCCTCCGACCTGTCCACCGAGAAGAAGATCGCCATCTTCGTCAACCTGCTGGCCGGCTTCAACCTGGCGATCGGCATGTTCAACCTGCTGCCGCTGCTGCCGCTCGACGGCGGCCACATCGCGGGCGGCCTGTGGGAGGGCATCAAGCGGGCGTACGCCAAGATCATGCGCCGGCCGGAGCCCGCGTACGTCGACATCGCCAAGGTGTTGCCGGTGACGTACGCGGTGGCCATCGTCATGATCATCATGGCCGGTCTCCTCGTGTACGCCGACCTCGTCAACCCGCTCACGCTGACCAACTGACCCGGCTGCCGCCGCTGCGCTGAGGCGGCGAGGGAGGGAGCACCGGCCGCCGATGGCGCGCGGGCTTTCCAGGCTTTCCGGTGGGATCAGCCGAACGGCCGCGGAACGCGGCCGTTGCACAGCAGCCCGTCCATGAGGACCGCCAGCATGTGCTCCACACCGGCCCGGTCGGCGGCCGACTGCTCGCCGGCCCAGGCGACACCGGCGGCCAGGTGAAGGACCTGCGAGGCGTCGATGTCATCCCGGACGGCGCCGCCGCGCTGGGCCGTCGCGACGAGTTCGTACGCAGCGGCGCGCATGGCATGGCAGGCCGAGTACAGCGGCGACGTTTCGTCGTGGAGCACGGTGGCGACGCTCGCTGCCAGCCCTCGATACGTCATGAGGTGGTTGACGAAGAGCTTCAACCAGGCCACGAGCGCCTCCCCTGGTGAGTGCTCAGCCTGAAGCCTGGCGGCCTCGGCGGCGAGGGCTTCGTAACGGTCGTCGAGTACGGCCGCCACCAGAGCCTCGCGGGTGGGGAAGTGGCGGTAGAGCGTACCTGAACCCACGTTGGCGTCGCGGGCGATGTCATCGAGCGAGGTCTCCACGCCCGCGCGCGCAAACGCTGCCCTCGCCGCAGCGAGCAGCCTTTCCCGATTGCGCTGCGCGTCTGCCCGCATTGCCCGCATTGCACGCGATGCCCTCTTGTCGCCCATTGCTCCCTTCCGCTCGAACCATTGTAGCGGGGACTGTCTCCGGATACGGTCAGTCTTACCGGAGATAATCCCCGGATGGCGGCCGTCGTGTGGCAAGGAGGCTACGGCAGTGATCACAGAAGTGAAGGCGAAGCTGGGACGCGTGGGAGTGTGGCTTGGCGGACGCCGCTTCCATGACACCCCGGTCGAAAGCTGGCGCCACGCGGTGCGGCGCATTGAGCAACTCGGGTATGGCTCGCTATGGGGGCCTGAAGGAATCGGCGGCAAGGACGCCTTGGCCAACGCAGGCATTCAACTCGCCGCGAGCAGGCACTTGCTGATCGGTACCGGAATCGCCAACATCTGGGCGCGTCATCCCGCCACAATGCAGGGCGGCGCCGCGACGTTGGCCGAGGCCTACCCCGGACGGTTCGTCCTCGGAATAGGCGTCAGCCAACGGCTTCTGGTCGAAGCCGGCGGGCTGGACTACGGCCGTCCCCTCAAGGTCATGCGGGACTATCTCGACGAGATGGACCAAGCGATGACGCGCAACCCGCCGGCTGCGCCGTTCGTCCGGGTGTTGGCCGCCTTGCAGCCCCGCATGGTGCAACTGGCCCGCGACCGCACCGACGGCGTCCATTCGTATGCGGCCCCGGTCGAACACACCGCGCTCGTCCGCGAGGCCCTGGGGAGCGACAAGTTGCTCATCCCCGAACAGGCGTTCGTCATCGAACCCGATCCTGAGCAAGCCCGTGCCATCGCGCGGCGGTACCGAGGCAAGATCAGCTCCGATTCGCCGTACGCGCGCAATTGGCTACGTCTCGGCTATGGCCACCAGGACATGGCCAACGGAGGAAGCGATCGGCTGGTCGACGCGCTGGTCGCGTGGGGCACCCCGGACGCCATCGCCGCGCGTGTTCAAGCGCAACTCGACGCCGGCGCCGACCACGTGCTTGTCCATCCCCTCGCAGATGACATGTCCACGGCCATCGAGCAACTCGAACACCTTGCGTCTGCATTGCCTCCTGGATGGGGGTGAGGCTGTCAGTTCAGGCGACCCAGGGCCCCATCGCGGACCCGGCACTCCGAACGCTCAACCGCATAGGGGCCGCCGGCGCAAACGCCGTCTCGATTCGTGGATGTACATCACCAGATGCGATATCCCCTGGTCATCCCCTGGTCATCCCCTGGTTTCAGTTCATCGAGATGTGCACGTGGTCGTAGTGGTTCTCGGTGATGCTGCCGCGGTCGGCCATGGCGCGCCAGCCGGTGCCGGAGTTGATGCGCTGCTTCCAGATCACATACTTCACGCCGAGCTTGTCCTTGTTCTGCAGCGCCCACTCGGCGATGCGGTCGCCGAGCGCGTTGTTGGCGGGCGTCGGCATGGTGCCGCCGGTGCTCATCATGAAGTCGCAGGCGCGGCCGAGCGGGTGCTCACCGCTGGAGCCCGCGCGGAAGCAGCCCACCGTGTACGGCAGCGAGAAGTTCTTTTCGATCTGGGCCTTCATCAGCCGCGTACGCGGGGTGATGTTGTCGGGGCCGCCGGGCAGCTCGGGCGCCCAGGTGCCGTTGGACCTGCGGCCCGTGGCGACCGGCACCAGGTCGCGCAGCTTCTTCTCGATGTCGCTGATGACGCCTTCGGCCTCGCGGCGCTGCTTCGCCACCTCGGCCGCGTCCTTCTTGATCTTGGCGGTCAGCGCGGCGGCCTCATCGCTGGCCTTCTTGCGCTCGTCGCGGGCCTTGGCGACGCTCGCCACCATGGCCTGCTGCTCGGCGGTGAGTTGTTCGAGCAGGGCCGCGGTGCCGGCGTCGCCCGGCATCATGAAGCCGGGCAGCGACGGGTCGATGTTCTGGTAGCGCAGGCGGGCGATCTCGGCGACCCGCTGCTCGGCGGCGGCCAGGGTCTGCTCGGCGGCGGCCAGCCTGGCCTGCGCGGCTCTGGCGGCCTCCTGTGCCTTGGCCAGCTCGACGCGCTTGAGGTTGTACTTCTCGATGAGCTTGTCGACCTTGCTGTTCAGCTGCTTGAGCTGAGCGCGGAGCTCGGACTCTTTCGGTTTCGGGGCGGCCGTCGCCGCGTGCGCCGGGAGGACGGCGATGGCGGCGGCGGCGATGAGACCGATGGCAAGTTTCGCGGGGGACGAAGCCGCCACGTATGAGTTCCTCTCCCTCTGCCGGCCGGGTTAGCTGACGGGTTCGGGCATGGGAGTCGCTCCCTACCGCCGTAGCGGATTCACCCCAAGGTGCGGTTGGGTCCCCGGCTCCCGGGCGACGCGCCCAGGATTAGGCGGGCATCAGCCGCGTTACGGCCGATGCATATGGGGATATTAGTGGTAGATCATGAGTCATGCGACCTTAAGTAGAAATCTATTAGTGATCGATCTGTGATCGGATCATGCGCGCCGCTTCCTCGGGCCGCACGTCGTTCACGAACGCCCCCATCGCCGACTCCGAGCCTGCCAGGTACTTGAGCTTGTTGGGCGCCCGCCGGATGGAGAACAGCTCCAGGTGCAGGTACGCCAGATCGCGCCCCGTACGCACCGGCGCCTGATGCCAGGCCGAGATGTACGGCATGACGACCCCGAACAGCCCGTCGAACGCCCGCAGCACCGAGGTGTAGAGCGGCGCGAACGCGGCGCGCTCGGCGTCCGTCAGCGCCGCCAGGTCCGGCACCTGCCGGTGCGGATAGATGTGCACCTCGAACGGCCAGCGCGCGGCGGCCGGCACGAAGGCCGTCCACAGCTCGTTCGAGGCGACCACCCGCGTGCCCTCGGCCCGCTCGGCGGCCAGCACGTCGGCGAACAGGTTCCCCGGCCCCTTGTAGCGCTCGGCGGCTCCGAGCTGCAGCTTCGTCCTGGGCGTGACGTACGGGTACGCGTAGATCTGGCCGTGCGGGTGCGCGATGGTGATGCCGATCTCCGCGCCCCGGTTCTCGAAGCAGAAGACCTGCTCGACGCCCTCGATGCCGGACAGCTCCGCCGTACGGTCGGCCCACGCCTCCATGACCAGCACCACCTGCTCGTCGGAGAGCGCGGAGAAGGAGGAGTCGTGGTCGGAGGTGAAGCACACGACCTCGCACCGCCCCACACCCGGACGGACCTCGCTCAGCCCGCCCACGGCCTCATAAGTCCCGAAATTTCCGGAGAAGGAGGGGAAGCGGTTCTCGAACACGACCACGTCGTAGTCGTACGAAGGGATCTCCGTCGCGCGCTCGTCCGACGACGGGCACAGCGGGCACTCGGCCGTGCCGCCGGTCGGCAGGAACGTCCGCGTCTGCCGGTGCCCCGCGATCGCGATCCACTCCTCGGTGAGCGGGTCGTAGCGCAGCTCCAAGGCCGGCGGCCGGGGGTCGAGCCGGCGGCGGTCGATCGCGCTCCTGTCGGCGTCGTCGCGCCGGTCGTAGTAGATCAGCTCCCGGCCGTCGGCGAGATGGGTGATGGTGCGCTTCACGACGAGCCCTCCGCGATGATCAGTTCGCCGGCCCGTTCAGCCAGCTCCGTACGTGCTTCCTCCGGCAGGCCCGCGTCGCTGACGACCACGTCGGCCTCGTCCAGCTCGGCGATCGTGCTGATGCCCACCGTGTTCCACTTCGTGTGGTCGGCCGGGACGACCAGCCGGCTCGCCGCCGCCACCAGCTCCCTGTCGGTCTCCGACTCCAGCAGGTTGGGCGTGGTGAACCCGGCCCGCACGCTCATGCCGTGCACGCCGAGGAAGAGCGTGTCGACGTGCAGGCGGCGGATCGCGGCCACCGCGACCGGCCCCACCAGCGCGTCGGACGGCGTGCGCACGCCACCCGTCAGCACGACCGTGCGGTCGGCGCGCGGGTTGCGGTGGAAGACCTCGGCGACCGGGATCGAGTTGGTGATCACGGTCAGCTCGGGCACGCCGATCAGGTGGTGCGCCAGCGCCCACGTGGTGGTGCCCGCCGACAGCGCCACGGCCGTGCCGGGGCGTACGAGCATGGCCGCACGCTTGGCGATGGCCTCCTTCTCCTGCTGCTGCCTGGCCGACTTGGCGGTGAAGCCGGGCTCCTCGGTCGAGCCGGGGCCCAGTGCGGTGGCTCCGCCGTGCACCTTCTCCAGCAAGCCGCGCTCGGCCAGCACCTCGAGGTCGCGCCGGATGGTCATGTCGGAGACGCCGAGTTCGCGTACGAGGTCGGCCACTCGCACGCCGCCGAGCCTGCGGACGCGTTCGAGTATCGCCTGCTGACGCTGCTGTGCGAGCACACCTGCTCCTTCCAACACATTCCACCAAATTATGACATGGACATGTTGGGGAATGTTAGTTCGTGCGGAGCGCTTGCGCTGGTCACCGTGTGGGGAGACGTTGAGTCAGAAGCAGTGCCGATCACCGGGAGGCGACCTATGGCAAGGCGCGCACGCAAGGCCAGGGCACGCAAGAAGAAGAAGGCGAACCACGGAAAGCGCCCCACCGCGCGATGACGGACGGCAGGGTGGCCGCCGCCGATCGCGGTCACCCGCCCGCCTAACCAGGCAGTTCCGTGAGCGCCTGGTCGATGCGCTCCTGCGGCAGCATGTAGTCCTCCAGCTCGTCCGCCAGATACCGGTCAAAGGCGGCCAGATCGAAGTGCCCGTGACCGCACAGCGCGGTCAGGATCACCTTCTCCTCGCCGCTCTCCTTGCACCGCAGCGCCTCCGCGATGGTCTCCGCCAGCGCGTGCGTGGGCTCGGGCGCGGGCAGGATGCCCTCGGTCCTCGCGAACCGTACGCCCGCCGCGAAACACTCCCGCTGCGACCGGGTCACCGCCGTGAACAGGCCCAGCTCGTACATGTGCGACAGCAGCGGCGACATGCCGTGATAGCGCAGGCCGCCCGCGTGGATCGGGTCGGGCACGAACGAGTGGCCCAGCGTGTGCATCTTCAGCAGCGGCGTGAACCCGGCCGCGTCGCCGTAGTCGTAGGCGTACACGCCGCGCGTGAACGACGGGCAGGCCGCCGGCTCGACCGCCCTGAACTCCGTCTCCAGCCGCCCCGCCAGCTTCTCCCGCAGGAACGGGAAGGCCAGGCCGGCGAAGTTCGAGCCGCCGCCGGTGCACCCGATCACCAGGTCGGGCATCTCGGGAAGCTGCGCGAGCGCCTCCTCGCCGATGACCGTCTGGTGCATCAGCACGTGGTTGAGCACGGAGCCGAGCGCATACCTGGCATCGTGGTTCGCGGCGGCCACCTCCACCGCCTCGCTGATCGCGATGCCCAGGCTGCCCGGCGAGCCGGGGTCGTCGGCCAGCACCTTGCCGCCCGCCTTGGTGACGGGGGAGGGGCTTGCGTGCACGGTCGCGCCGTACACCTGCATGAGAGAGCGCCGGTACGGCTTCTGGTCGTAGGAGGCGCGCACCATCCAGATCCGGCACTCCACGTCGAACTGCGAGCAGGCGAACGCCAGCGCCGAGCCCCACTGTCCCGCGCCCGTCTCCGTGGTGAGCAGCCGCACGCCCTCGCGCGCGTTGTAGTACGCCTGCGGCACCGCCGTGTTCGGCTTGTGCGAGCCCGCGGGCGAGACGCCCTCGTACTTGTAGTAGATCCTGGCCGGCGTGCCCAGCGCCTTCTCCAGCCGCCGGGCCCGCATCAGCGGCGTCGGCCGCCACAGCCGGTAGACGTCGAGGACCTCCTGCGGGATCGGCACGAACCGCTCGCCACTCACCTCCTGCGCGATCAGCTCCGCAGGGAACAGCGGCGCGAGATCGTCGGGGCCCACGGGCTGCCGCGTGCCGGGATGCAGCGGCGGCGGAGGCGGCTCCGGCAGGTCCGGAACGATGTTGTACCAGTTGTTGGGGATCATCGCCTCAGTGTGCGCCGCCGCGTGCCCGCGTTCCAGTACCGCCCGGCATCAGCACCGCGAGCCGCGCCGGATGGTCCGACCGCACCACCACGTCCGCGCTGCGCTGAGGGGCGGCCTCGCGCTCGTACCGCTCGTACGCGGGCAGCCGCCACCGCTCCTCCTCCTGCGTGCCGCGTTCGAGCGCGCCCGGCGACAGCCACAGGTGCACGCTCACCTCGAACGCCAGCCCCCGCCCCAGCAGCAGCGTCCCGTCGACCAGCACCACCCCGCCGGGCGGCAGCTCCTCGTACGGCAGCCGGTACGCCCGGTCGATCGCGCTGTTCCACAGCGCCGGCAGCACCCGCCCCGAACCGCCCGGCTCCAGCGGGTCCAGCACCTCCCGGCGCAGGGCCTTCACATCCAGCCAGTCGTCGTAGAAGGCGTCGGGGTCGGTCCTGCCGAACTCCAGCCGCAACGACGCGGGCCGCAGGAAGTCGCCCGCCGACACCCGTAGCACCGGCCGCCCGCGCAGCCGCACCGGCGCGACCAGCTCGTCGGCCAGCGCTGCTGGCCGTGCCGCGGGCGCGCCGTCCACCGCCACCCGGACGTACGAGCCGGGCGGGCGGTCACAGATCAGCTCGGCCAGCTCCTCGACGAGAGCCTCACGGGAGATCGGTCGCGCACGCACCCCACCCAGCCTACGAGCGTGGCGCATCGGGACGGAAAGGACGGCATCCGGTGTTCGCCCGGCGCGGAAGACGCGGAAGGCCAGGCTCCCCGGCGTGGGGGTTGACCTGGCCTTTCCGTCTCTTGGAGCGGACGACGGGAATCGAACCCGCGTAGCTAGTTTGGAAGACTAGGGCTCTACCATTGAGCTACGTCCGCGCGAACCGGTCGAACTCTGGTCTAGACTTCATCCGGTCGTCAGAGCGTAAGCGTACCGGAGTCCCGGGGCGCTTGCGCAACCGGCGAGACGGGGCGTGGCGCAGCTTGGCAGCGCGCTTGCTTTGGGAGCAAGAAGTCGCAGGTTCAAATCCTGTCGCCCCGACCAGCGCAAAAGGCCCTTCCCGAGCCGGGAGGGGTCTTTCGCCTAATTGGTGAGTGATTGAGCCTCGACGGCGCGAACATGTGGTCCATCGCCACAGCGCCGGGCCTGGGGTACCGGCCAAGCCTGCTTCCGGCGGACGGCTTCGTCACTGCGGTGCCGCTGTGGCCGACTCGCCGCCGAGATCTCCCCAGGTGGCACGCTGTTGTCCGAGATCATTTACACGAAGCTTCGGGGCAATCCCCGCAGCGCCACGGGGTGGTTCGAAAGGCCTTGTACGCTGGCGGGCCTTCGCCCCACAGGCGTCGCTCAGAGTTGGCGATGTTCCGCTCCGTTCGATCACTAGGTGTACTTGGCCATGGCCCGCTCAGCCGCGCGGCTTGGGCAGGGCCTGGTGATCTGCGCGGTGTGGGTATTGGGAGAGCAGGTCACCGCGACTTCCGGCGCCGACGAGCTAGGGACTGTCTCGCCCAGGCCGGGTTGACACAGTGGTCGAAGCACCGCCTACCTGGGTCACAAGCGATAACGGAGTAAGACCCACAGATGCGCCAGGTGGTACGCCATGAAGGCCGGAGTAGCCGAATAGGGCCGATGAGTTCAAAGGATGCCTTGAGGTTGCGCTCCGATCTGGGGTGACCGTCGCGCAGTACAGTTGCTGCTCATTGCAGCGCTTGGTGGGAGGACGGGCTGGCTAGAGTCATGGTGCTTAGGGTGGACGCGTTCTCGGAGGCGATAGCGTTCTCCACCCGCTCCACGAGCGTCTTGAACGCCGAATCGTCATTGAGACCCTCATAGACCCCTGTACGGGTCTTGTAATGGAACAGCTCGTGGCCGAGTGCTTGCTCGGTGGATCGATAGTTCTTCCACTGCTCCCTGTAGTGGTACACGCTCTCCAGTGAGACCAGCGTCACGACCATCAGGCTGATCAGCGTGGTGGCGATGTCGATGAAGGGAAGGTCGATGTTCACGAGCACAGGGACGACTGCTCCTCCGACCACAGCCAAGGTACTGAGCCGGAGGTGAAGGGCTTTGGCCTTGATCGCCTTGCGGTCGTATCAACCCCTGTACTGTTCTAGGCGCTGTTCGATGTACTCGGTCGGTCCGAGCGTCGTGCCCATCTGAGGCGGTTCCGCTGACGAGGAGGACGGGTCTGCTGGCATGCTCTAACCTTCCGCACGCTTCGGATCGGAGTGGCACGCACCCTTATGTGCAGCCCCAAGCTGAGGACTGGCGCGGGTGATCTTATTGGTCGGCGATGTCGCTTTGCCAGCTGAGTGACTAATTGTGTAACGGTCCAGGCGTACAGGTGTGGACATGCGTGACCGGGTCGGGCCATGCTCGCAGGGCGAAATGCGAACTGGGCCGACGAGCACTACGACCACATCGACAGGCTGCGCCTGGCCGGTCTCGGCGTTCCCGTGCACGTCCCCGAGGGAGCGCGCCTCCAGGGTCTCGACGTCGTCGGGCACGCCCCGGGCGAGGAGTTCGACGCGGCGGGTTTCCACGTCAGGACGGTGGGCGGGCGGCACGCGATCGTCTACGGCGACAGCCCCGACTGCCCCAACCTCGGCTACGTCGTCGACGACCGCCTCTACCACCCCGGCGACTCCCTCGACTCGCCCGAGCCGTCGCGCCCGAGCGGGCGTTCGGCATCCACGACGGCCAGATCAACGAGCGCGGCCTGGAAGCCGTCAACCATCGGCTCGCCACCGAGACCGGCGGTGTCTGCTCGTGGCTGCCCCCTGGTGGCGTCGCCCCGTGAGCATGCCCGCCCTGAGCATGCCCGTCCTGAACATGCCCGTCCTGAACATGCCGGGCCTGCATGCCGGGCCTGAGCAGAAGGGTGCATTTACCTGCACTTCATCGGGTAGCCAGCGCGATTCCCCCCGCGCGTCCGCGTCCTTAGCGTCGGACGTACCGAATCAAGGGGAGGCAGATCATGGCGATAGCACCGCAAAGCCGCACCACCGGCAGGGTCGCGCACGTCGCTCTGTGGGTTCTGCAGGTCGTGCTGGCCGGGTTCTTCGTGATGAGCGCACTGGGGAAGTTCACCGGGGCCGAGCCGGCCAAGTCCACGTTCGAGGCGATCGGGTGGGGTGACTGGTTCCGCCATCTGACCGGCGTCCTGGAGGCGGCGGGGGCGGTGGGGCTCGTGGTGCCGCCGCTGGCCGGGCTGGCCGGGCTGGCGTTGGTGGCGCTGACCGCGTGCGCGGCGCTGACGGAGTGGCTGGTGCTCGGGGGACCCGGCGTGCTGCCGCTCTCCGTGCTCGTGCTCTGCGCGGTGATCGCATGGGGCCGCAGGGACTCGACGAAGCGCCTGTGGTCGCTGGTCTCGAGGCGCTGAGGGGCATCATGGCGGCCATGGACCTCTTCGACGGCGATCCCATGGCCGAGCCGCTGACCTACCCGGGCCGGATCCCCGAGGGCTCCGGGGTGCTGGACGGAGACGCGTACGTGCCGCTGCGGCCCCACGGCCGGCCGGAGACGTGGCGGGCAGGGGAGGGGACGCTCAGCGGGCTGCTGGCGGCGCGGGGGTGCGCGCCGCTGCACGCCCGCCACCGCGTGATCGCCGTCGGGTCCAACGCCGCGCCCAGCCAGGTGCGCAGGAAGTTCCTGAATCACGGGGTACGCCCGGTCGTCCCCATGACGGTCGCCGACGTGCCGGGCATCGCTCCGGGCGTCTCCGCACATGTCAGCAAATGGGGGTATGTGCCCGCCGCGCCGGTGCCGGCCCCGGGGGAGACCGCCAGGCTGTTCGTGCTCTGGCTCGACGAGCAGCAGCTCGCCGCGCTCGACCGCACCGAGCCCAATTACGTACGCCGCCCGCTCGCGCACTCCGTCACCCTGGAGGGCGGCACCCGCCTGCCGCCTCCGTTCGTCTACGAGGGCAGGCACGGCTGCCTGAGGGACTCGGACGGCGACGGCCGCCCGCGCCGCCTGACCGCCCAGCGCACGCTGATCGGGTCGCTGCTCGACGGCTCCGCCGCCCTGCGCCGCCTGTGCGGCGACACGCCCGAGAAGTTCGTGGCGAACGTCAGGCACGACGCCGTACGCGCGGCCGCCTACAAAATCCTCCAAAGCCACTTTCGCGCCGAACAAGATGACATATCGGAATAAGGTCGGTCGGCGTGATCGACACCCGAACCGTTCCGCCCCTGACCGGCGACGAGCGGACCATGCTGACCAACTGGCTCGAATGGCACCGCGCCACTCTCGCCGTCAAGTGCGCCGGCCTCACCGACGAGCAGTTGCGCCTGCGCTCGGCGGAGCCCTCGGCGATGTCCCTGCTCGGCCTGGTCAGGCACATGGCCCACGTCGAACGCGTATGGTTTCGCGTCGTGCTCGACGGCGAGGCCCTGCCCAAGCTCTGGGACAAGGACCGCGACAACGACGCCGACTTCAAGGAGGTGGACACCGCCTCGGTGAAGGAGGCGTTCGACGTGTGGCAGGAGGAGATCGAGCGCGCCCGCGCCATCTCGGCCGCCAAGCCGCTCGACGCGGTGGGAGACCGTAACGGGCGCGAGTGCACCCACCGCTACATCCTGGTGCACATGATCGAGGAGTACGCCCGCCACAACGGTCACGCGGACCTGCTGCGCGAACGGATCGACGGCGTCACCGGCGAGTGAGCCCGCCTTCGAGACCCGCTCAGGCGTCGGCGCGGAACAGCGCCCAGACCGCCTTGCCGCCGCGCGCCAGCGGGTCCCAGCCCCAGCACTGGCTGTAGGTCTCGACGATGTAGAGCCCGCGCCCGTTCTCGGAGATGAAGTCGGGCTCCTTGGGCGTCGGCACCTCGTCGCTCGGGTCGGCCACGGCCAGCAGCACGTGCGGCGCGACCCGCATGAGCAGCAGCTCGATCCCGTGCCGGCCGCCTGCGTACATCGCGTACCTGACCGCGTTCGTGACCAGCTCAGAGACCACCAGGGCGGCGTCGTCGCTCAGCTCGTGCAGGCCCCAGCGGCGCAGCGTGTTGCGGGTGACGTCCCGCGCGGTCTTGACCGAGTCGGCCTGAAAGGGCAGCGGGCACGAGGTGGTGTAGGGCTTGCCACCCGTGAACAGGTGGTCGAAGCCCACCTCACGGGTGATCTGCAGGCAGTCGGCAGTGGCCAGAGGGTCCTCCACCATGCTGCCGATACCTCCCCGTAAAGCCTTGGTCAGTGCATGTATGGCCCAATATGCACTAAGCCATCATGGGTCACGAACGCGGCAGCTGCAAGACCCAAATGCACGTGCAGGTGCAATGTGCAACCGCAAGCGGCGTTTCGGGGTCATAGGTATCCGAATCGGACACCACGCTGAGACCTTGTCATACCTGGCGGTGTGGTGTCACTGTGTGTGCGGACCTTGATAGGAGGCAAAGTGACGCAGAACCAGCCGGGTTCCGGGCCGACGGCGCTGCGCATCCTCCTGGGCTCCCAGCTGCGCAAGCTCAGGGAAGCGAAGAACGTCACTCGCGAGGAGGCCGGCCACATCATCCGCGGGTCGGAATCCAAGATCAGCCGGATGGAACTCGGCCGAGTGGGGTTCAAAGAACGTGACGTGGCGGACCTGCTGACCCTGTACGGGGTGGTGGATGAGGAGGCTCGCGCCGCGGTGCTCGACCTGGTCGCCACCGCCAACGAACCGGGCTGGTGGCACCGGTTCAACGACGTCCTGCCCACGTGGTTCCAGGCGTACGTCGGCCTCGAGGAGGCCGCGACCAGGATCAGGACCTATGAAGTCCAGTTCGTGCCGGGACTGTTGCAGACCAAGGAGTACGCAAGGGCTGTGGTGACCGCCGGGGCGGCGGGCATCGGGGCGGAGGAGATCGCCAGGAGGGTGGACCTCCGTCTGGAGCGCCAGCGGATTTTCGACAAGCCCGACGGACCCGTCTTCTGGGCGGTGATCGACGAGGCCGCGCTGCGGCGGCCGATCGGCGGCGTCGAGGTGATGAGGGCGCAGATCGAGCACCTCATCGACCTCATGCGCCAGCCGAACATCACCATCCAGATCATGCCGTTCAGCTACGGCGGGCACAGCGCGGAAGGGGGCGCGTTCAGCATCCTGCGCTTCGCCGACACCGACCTGCCGGACGTCGTTTACGTCGAGCAGCTGGCGAGCGCGCTCTACCTGGACAAGCGTGAGGATGTGGACCGATACACCGAGGTGATGGAGCGGTTGTGCGCCGTCAGCACCACCCCGGATGAGACGATCGAGCTGCTGAGGACGATCGCGGACGAGTTCTGATCGCGTTTTCTCAAAGCGGTGGCGTCGTGGTTGGGTATGCATCTGCCCTAGACTGGCCATCGGCGTTGGATGCCGCCGTGGCGGAGCATGCCCAACACCGCTCATGTGGGCGCGGCGCGTGAGCCGTACCGAATGGACGCGCCCGCGATCACTCGTAGCTTGATCAAGGAGACCATTCCGTGAAGACCGCTGTCGAGGAGCTCAGCCCGACCCGGGTCAAGCTCACTGTCGAGGTGCCGTTCGACGAGCTGCGCCCGAGCATGGATGCGGCGTACAAGAAGGTCGCGCAGCAGGTGCGCGTCCCCGGGTTCCGGCCTGGCAAGGTTCCGGCCCGCATCATCGAGCAGCGCTTCGGCCGGGCGGTAGTGCTGGAGGAGACCCTCAACGACGCGGTGCCCAAGCTGTACGGCCAGGCCGTCGACGAGGTCGACGTGTTCCCGGTCAGCCAGCCGGACATCGAAGTCACCAAGATCGACGACGGTGAGCAGATCGAGTTCACCGCCGAGGTCGACATCCGGCCCAACTTCGAGGTCCCCGACTACCAGGGCATCGAGGTCACGGTCGACTCCGCCGAGGTCTCCGACGAAGACGTCGACGCCCAGCTCGACGCGCTGCGCCAGCGGTTCGCCACGCTCACCGGCGTCGACCGCCCCGCGGCCAACGGCGACTTCGTCGTGATGGACCTGCGCGCCGAGATCGACGGCGTCAACATCGAGGAGCAGCAGGCCAACGAGGTCTCCTACGAGGTCGGCGCCGGCTCCGTGCTGCAGGGCCTCGACGACGCGCTCCAGGGCATGTCCGCGGGCGAGGAGAAGAGCTTCAAGACCGAGCTGGTCGGCGGCAAGAACGCCGGCGAGGAAGCCGACGTCATCATCAACGTCAAGTCGGTCAAGGAGAAGGTCCTCCCCGAGCTCGACGACGAGTTCGCCCAGCTCGCCAGCGAGTTCGACACGCTCGACGAGCTCAAGGCCAGCATCCGCGAGCAGGCCCGCCGCAACAAGCTGATCGACCAGGTCGTGCAGGCTCGCGAGAAGGCGCTCGACGCGCTGCTCGAGAAGATCGACATTCCGATCCCCGAGAGCGCGCTCAAGGCCGAGATCGACGCCCGCAAGCACAACCTCGACCACCAGATCGCCGAGAGCGGCCTCAGCCGCGAGGCCTTCTTCCGCCTCTACCAGACGACGGAGGAGGAGCGCTTCGCCGAGTTCGAGAAGAACTCCGCGCGCGCCATCAAGGTCGGCTTCGTGCTCGACAAGATCGTCAAGGCCGAGGAGCTGGGCGTCTCCGAGCAGGAGCTGACCAACTTCGTCGTGCGCCGCGCCATGGAGATGGGCGTCCAGCCCAACGACCTGGCCAAGCACCTCGCCGACAACGACCAGCTCACGCTGGCCATGGTCGAGATCGTGCGCGACAAGGCCAAGTCCGTCCTGGGCGACGCCGCCAAGGTCGTCGACACCGACGGCAACGAGGTCGACCTCAAGGCCATCTACACCGAGATCAACGGTGAAGAGGTCGTTCAGGAGGAGAGCGAGTCCTCCGAGGAGGCCAAGCCCGAGGCCTGACGCCTCACCCGGCTTCGGAAAGCCCCCGGGGACGGTCCCGGGGGCTTTCCCATGCCCGGTCGGCCGTGACCGGCGCTGAGAGAGCCCAGCACGCATCGTGGGCGCGCGGGGCGTACGAGAGCCGACTCGGGCACGTGACGCTCTCAGAAGCCGTCTCAGCGCTCCCAGCGCCCCGCCCGCGTCCCCGACCCTGCGTTCCGCAGGGGCTTACACCTCGTACGGTCACGAAAGCCGCACGCGAGGACAGCCGCCGCGCCGCCCGAACCTGCGCCGTCAGCGAACAGCGCCAGGGACCGGGCATGAGCTGTAGGCGGCGCGCGTTAAGGTCACAAGCAAAGCCAATCGATTACGACGCATCGGAAGGTGACGCTGTGACCAGCCCGCCGACCTTCTATCAGCCTGAGTCTCGAGGCCGTGAGAACGGCTCCGCCTTCCGGCTTGAGGACCAGCTCTACCAGCGCCTGCTCCGGGAGCGCATCATCGTGCTCGGGCAGGAGGTCAACGACGAGATCGCCAACCGCATCTGCGCCGAGCTGCTGCTGCTCGCGGCCGACGACCCCGAGCGCGACATCACGCTCTACATCAACTCGCCCGGCGGCTCCGTCAGTGCCGGCATGGCCATCTACGACATGATGGAATACGTGCCTAACGACGTGTCCACCGTGGTCATGGGCATGGCGGCATCGATGGGGCAGTTCCTGCTCACGGCCGGGGCCAAGGGCAAGCGTTACGCTCTGCCGCACGCCCGGGTGATGATGCACCAGCCTTCCGGCGGCATCGGCGGTACCGCCGCCGACATCGCCATCCAGGCCGAGCAGATGCTTTATGTGAAGAAGACGCTGGCCGAGCGGATCGCCTACCACACCGGGCAGCCGCTGGAGCAGATCGAGGCCGACTCCGACCGCGATCGCTGGTTCACGGCCGAGGAGGCCAAGGACTACGGCTTCATCGACCACGTGGTGCGCAGTGCGCGTCAGGTGCCCTCCGCGGGCCCGGTTTCCTAGGGGGAGCTGACATGAACATCCAGAGCCGTTACGTTCTCCCCTCCTTCGTCGAGCGCACGTCGTACGGCGTGAAGGAGATGAACCCCTACAACAAGCTCTTCGAGGACCGCATCATCTTCCTCGGAGTGCAGATCGACGACGCGTCGGCCAACGACGTGATGGCCCAGCTGCTGACGCTGGAGTCGCTCGACCCCGACCGTGACATCAGCATCTACATCAACTCGCCCGGCGGCTCCTTCACCGCCATGACGGCGATCTACGACACGATGCAGTTCGTCCGGCCGGAGATTCAGACCGTCTGCCTCGGCCAGGCCGCCTCCGCCGCGGCCGTGCTGCTGGCCGGCGGCACCCCGGGCAAGCGGTTCGCGCTGCCCAACGCCCGGGTGCTGATCCACCAGCCGTCCACCGAGGGCGGTGGCCAGGGAAGCGACATCGAGATCCAGGCCCGCGAGATCCTGCGCATGCGCACGCTGCTCGAGGACATCATCGCGAACCACACGGGCAAGACCTCCGCCCAGATCCGCAAGGACATCGAACGCGACAAAATTCTCAACGCGGTCGAGGCAAAGGCGTATGGTCTGATCGATGACATCATCCCGTCCAGGAAGAAGCGAGCTCAGGCCGTCGCTTCCTAGACGAGACGTGACGCACCGGGGCGCTGCCCGATAGGGCACGTTCCGGTGCGACTCGCCGCTAGGGGGCTCACTGAGGGCCCAGAAGACGGTAACGTCGAAACCTGAGCGGTTCGGCCTAGTCCGGAGGATGTCCGGAGACACTGCTCTCGTGAGCAGGGCGGTCCCACGCAAAGGAGTATCTGGGGTGGCACGCATCGGCGACGGGGGAGACCTGCTGAAGTGCTCTTTCTGCGGAAAGAGCCAGAAGCAAGTCAAGAAGCTCATTGCCGGTCCAGGCGTCTACATCTGCGATGAGTGCATCGATCTCTGCAACGAGATCATTGAGGAGGAGCTGAGCGAGTCCTCCGAACTCAAGTGGGACAACCTGCCCAAGCCGAGGGAGATCTACGAGTTCCTCGACGCCTACGTCATCGGTCAGGACAAGGCGAAGAAGGCTCTCTCGGTAGCGGTGTACAACCACTACAAGCGGGTGCAGTCGGGCGACCGGGGCAGAGACGACGGTCTCGAGCTGGCCAAGAGCAACATCCTGCTGCTCGGGCCCACGGGCTCGGGCAAGACGCTGCTGGCGCAGACGCTGGCGAAGATGCTCAACGTGCCCTTCGCCATCGCCGACGCCACCGCGCTCACCGAGGCGGGATACGTCGGCGAGGACGTCGAGAACATCCTCCTCAAGCTCATCCAGGCCGCCGACTACGACGTCAAGAAGGCCGAGACCGGCATCATCTACATCGACGAGGTCGACAAGATCGCCCGTAAGAGCGAGAACCCGTCGATAACGCGCGACGTCTCCGGCGAGGGCGTGCAGCAGGCGCTGCTGAAGATCCTGGAGGGCACCACCGCCTCGGTTCCTCCGCAGGGTGGCCGCAAGCACCCGCACCAGGAGTTCATCCAGATCGACACCACCAACGTGCTGTTCATCTGCGGTGGTGCGTTCGCCGGCCTGGAAAAGATCATCGAGTCGCGCATCGGCAAGAAGGGCATCGGCTTCAACGCGATCATCCGGTCGAAGGAAGAAGTCGACACCGCCGACATCTTCGCCGACGTGATGCCGGAGGACCTGCTGAAGTTCGGCATGATCCCCGAGTTCGTCGGCCGGCTCCCGGTCATCACCTCGGTGCACAACCTCGACCGCGAGGCCCTCATCCAGATCCTCACCGAGCCCCGCAACGCGCTGGTCAAGCAGTACCGCAAGCTGCTCGAGCTCGACGGCGTGGAGCTGGAGTTCACCGACGGCGCCCTCGAGGCCATCGCCGACCAGGCGATCCTGCGCGGCACCGGCGCCCGCGGCCTGCGCGCCATCCTGGAGGAGGTGCTCCAGTCCGTCATGTACGAGGTGCCCTCCAGGCAAGACGTCGCCAGGGTCGTCATCACCCGAGAGTCGGTGCTCGAACACGCGATCCCGACCCTCGTACCGCGCGACCAGCTCGCCGCCAAGCAGCAGCGCACCCCGCGCGAGAAGTCGGCCTGAGCGCCGCCTCCGGCAGCGCAGCCGACACCGCCGGCGCCCCGTGGTCATAAACCATGGGGCGTTCCGCTTTTCCGTCTCCCTAGAATTGGATGCTGTGACAACGCCAGAGCTGCCCACCCAATACACACCGGCCGACGTCGAGACCCGCAGCTACGAGCGCTGGGTATCCGAAGGCTACTTCCGCGCCGACCCGGGCAGCTCGCGCGAGCCGTACACCATCGTCCTGCCGCCGCCCAACGTGACGGGCGTGCTGCACATCGGCCACGCACTCGACCACTCCATCCAGGACGCGCTGACGCGCCGTGCCCGCATGCGCGGCTACGAGACGCTCTGGCTGCCCGGCATGGACCACGCGGGCATCGCGACGCAGAACGTGGTCGAGCGTGAGCTGGCCAAGGAGGGCAAGTCCCGCCACGACCTGGGGCGCGAGGCGTTCGTCAAGCGCGTCTGGGAGTGGAAGGAGGAGTCCGGCGGCCGCATCCTCGGCCAGATGCGCAAGCTCGGCGACGGCGTGGACTGGTCGCGCGAGCGGTTCACCATGGACACCGGGCTGTCGCGGGCCGTACAGACGATCTTCAAGAAGCTCTTCGACGACGGGCTGATCTACCGCGCCGAGCGCATCATCAACTGGTGCCCGCGCTGCCTGACCGCACTCTCCGACATCGAGGTCGAGCACAGCGAGGACGAAGGCGAGCTCGTCTCCATCCGCTACTCCGACGAGATCGTGGTGGCCACCACCCGCGCCGAGACCATGCTCGGCGACACCGCCGTGGCCGTCCACCCGTCGGACGAGCGGTACGCGCACCTGATCGGCACCATGGTCGAGGTGCCGCTGACCGGCCGCATGATCCCGGTGGTCGCCGACGAGCACGTCGACCCCGAGTTCGGCACCGGCGCGGTCAAGGTGACGCCCGCCCACGACCCCAACGACTTCGAGATCGGCCGCCGCCACGACCTGCCGTCGATCGCCATCATGGACGAGCGCGGCGTGATCACCGCGCACGGGCCCTTCGAGGGGCTCGACCGGTTCGAGGCGCGTCCCGCGGTGGTGGCCGCGCTGCGCGCCGAAGGCAAGATCGTCGACGAGAAGCGGCCCTACCTCCATTCCGTCGGCCACTGCTCGCGCTGCAAGACGGTGGTCGAGCCGCGGCTGTCGCTGCAGTGGTTCGTCAACGTCGCGCCGCTGGCCAAGGCCGCCGGCGACGCCGTGCGCGACGGGCGTACCCGCATCCACCCGCCGGAGATGGCCAAGCGTTACTTCGACTGGGTCGACGACATGCACGACTGGTGCATCTCGCGCCAGCTCTGGTGGGGCCACCGCATCCCGGTCTGGTACGGCCCCAACGGTGAGGTCGTCTGCGTCGGCCCCGACGAGGAGCCGCCCGCTGGCTACGTCCAGGACCCCGACGTCCTCGACACCTGGTTCTCCTCGGGCCTGTGGCCGTTCTCCACGCTTGGCTGGCCCGACCGCACGCCCGACCTGGAGCGCTTCTACCCGACCTCGGTGCTGGTGACGGGCTACGACATCCTGTTCTTCTGGGTCGCCAGGATGATGATGTTCGGCCTGTACGCCATGGACGGCGAGCCGCCGTTCCGTGTCGTCGCGCTGCACGGCATGGTCCGCGACCAGTACGGCAAGAAGATGTCGAAGTCCTTCGGCAACGTGGTCGACCCGCTCGACTGGGTCGAGCGCTTCGGCGCCGACGCCACCCGCTTCACGCTGCTGCGCGGCGCCAACCCCGGCGCCGACGTCGCGGTGAGCGAGGAGTGGGCGGCAGGCTCGCGCAACTTCTGCAACAAGATCTGGAACGCCACCAGGTTCGCCCTGATGAACGGCGCCGCCGTGGGCTCGCTGGAGGGCGCCGAGCTGACGGCGGCCGACCGGTGGATCCTGTCGCGGCTGCAGTCCGTCATCACCCAGGCCGACGCGGCGTTCGAGGAGTTCGAGTTCGCCAAGGCGTCCGACCTGCTCTACCACTTCGCCTGGGACGAGGTGTGCGACTGGTACCTCGAGCTGGCCAAGATCCAGCTCGCCGAGGGCCTTGAGCACACCCGGCTGGTGCTCGGCCACGTGCTCGACGCGCTGCTGCGGTTGCTGCATCCGCTGGTGCCGTTCGTGACCGAGGAGCTGTGGCGGGCCGTCACCGGCGGCGAGTCGATCGTGATCGCCCCGTGGCCCACGGCCGACCCGCGCTACACCGACCCGGCCGCCGAGGCGGAGATCGAGGCGTTGCAGGAGCTGGTGACCGAGGTCCGCCGGTTCCGCTCCGATCAGGGGCTCAAGCCCGGCCAGAAGGTGGCCGCGCGGCTCGGCCTGTCCGGCACGCCGCTGACCGGCCAGGAGAGCGCCATACGCGCGCTGCTGCGCCTGACGGAGCCTGGGGAGTCGTTCAGCACCACCGCGCGCCTGACGGTGAGCGGTGTGACCGTTGAGCTCGACACCGCCGGCGCCATCGACGTCGCGGCCGAGCGCAAGCGCCTGGAGAAGGATCTCGCCGCCGCCCGCAAGGAGGCCGCGCAGGTGGCCGCCAAGCTGGGCAACGAGCAGTTCATGGCCAAGGCGCCGCAGGAAGTGGTGGCCAAGGTCAAGGCACGTGCCGAGCAGGCGTCCGCGGACATCGAGCGCCTTGAGGCACAGCTCGCCGCTCTGGGCGTTTAGACCGTACGGTCGCCGGGAAGGTCCATTTGTTACCGGAGATGGACCTTCCCGGTCCCAGAGGCTGGTAAAGTTTTGAACCGCAGGGCCGCCCGGCCCTGACATCCCAGTGAACGAACCCCGATCTTCGGGTTGCGTCCGCCGTGCGGTTGGACAAGAGCCGAATGTTGGAGTAAGTTTGAAGGGTTGCCTCGGAGAGAGGCGAGTCCGGAAGATCCCGGAACGGGCGGTTTGACAAGATTCGTCCGGATCGGGTAATCTGGAGGAAACGAAGTGTGCGCCTCGCGCACCAGGGTCTCCCAAGGATTCTGGTGCGGATGTACGCGTCCGTTTCTTGAGAACTCAACAGTGTGTTAAAAGCCAGTGCATGATGCATTACCCCGTCATGTTTCCATGACGTGGATTCCTTTTAGTTGGCATCAATGTTGTTGATGTCGGCTGGGATTGTTTTCCAGACATTGTTTGGAGAGTTTGATCCTGGCTCAGGACGAACGCTGGCGGCGTGCTTAACACATGCAAGTCGAGCGGAAAGGCCCCTTCGGGGGTACTCGAGCGGCGAACGGGTGAGTAACACGTGAGCAACCTGCCCCTGACTCTGGGATAAGCCTGGGAAACTGGGTCTAATACCGGATACGACCTCCGGCCGCATGGTCTGGTGGTGGAAAGTTTTTTTCGGTTGGGGATGGGCTCGCGGCCTATCAGCTTGTTGGTGGGGTAGTGGCCTACCAAGGCGACGACGGGTAGCCGGCCTGAGAGGGCGACCGGCCACACTGGGACTGAGACACGGCCCAGACTCCTACGGGAGGCAGCAGTGGGGAATATTGCGCAATGGGCGGAAGCCTGACGCAGCGACGCCGCGTGGGGGATGACGGCCTTCGGGTTGTAAACCTCTTTCAGCAGGGACGAAGTTGACGTGTACCTGCAGAAGAAGCGCCGGCTGAACTACGTGCCAGCAGCCGCGGTAATACGTAGGGCGCAAGCGTTGTCCGGAATTATTGGGCGTAAAGAGCTCGTAGGTGGCTGGTCGCGTCTGCCGTGAAAGCCCGCAGCTTAACTGCGGGTCTGCGGTGGATACGGGCCGGCTAGAGGTAGGTAGGGGCAAGTGGAATTCCTGGTGTAGCGGTGAAATGCGCAGATATCAGGAGGAACACCGGTGGCGAAGGCGGCTTGCTGGGCCTTACCTGACGCTGAGGAGCGAAAGCGTGGGGAGCGAACAGGATTAGATACCCTGGTAGTCCACGCTGTAAACGTTGGGCGCTAGGTGTGGGGGTCTTCCACGATCTCCGTGCCGGAGCTAACGCATTAAGCGCCCCGCCTGGGGAGTACGGCCGCAAGGCTAAAACTCAAAGGAATTGACGGGGGCCCGCACAAGCGGCGGAGCATGTTGCTTAATTCGACGCAACGCGAAGAACCTTACCAAGGTTTGACATCACCCGGACCGGTCTAGAGATAGATCTTCCCTTTTGGGCTGGGTGACAGGTGGTGCATGGCTGTCGTCAGCTCGTGTCGTGAGATGTTGGGTTAAGTCCCGCAACGAGCGCAACCCTTGCTCCATGTTGCCAGCAACCTCTTCGGAGGGTTGGGGACTCATGGGGGACTGCCGGGGTCAACTCGGAGGAAGGTGGGGATGACGTCAAGTCATCATGCCCCTTATGTCTTGGGCTGCAAACATGCTACAATGGCCGGTACAGAGGGCTGCGATACCGTGAGGTGGAGCGAATCCCTAAAAGCCGGTCTCAGTTCGGATTGGGGTCTGCAACTCGACCCCATGAAGTCGGAGTCGCTAGTAATCGCAGATCAGCAATGCTGCGGTGAATACGTTCCCGGGCCTTGTACACACCGCCCGTCACGTCACGAAAGTCGGCAACACCCGAAGCCCGTGGCCCAACCCTTGTGGGGGGAGCGGTCGAAGGTGGGGCTGGCGATTGGGACGAAGTCGTAACAAGGTAGCCGTACCGGAAGGTGCGGCTGGATCACCTCCTTTCTAAGGAGCATCTTCACTCTTCACCGGCGAGTGTCTGGTGGGGTGGTGACAGCTCACTAGTGGAGCACTGGTTATTCGGTGCAGCGCGGTCGCTGCCTGGTTAGTACCGTCTGGTCTTCTCCTTCGTGGGGATGGCTGGGAGTGGGAAGGGCAGGTTCAGGGGTCGTGGGGTATCGGGCACACTGTTGGGTCCTGAGGAAACGGGCGACCGGTTCCTTGGAGACAGGGCCATTGAAGAGTCCGGTGATTATCGGGCTTGGATGTGGATCGCTGTTTGTTGTTTGAGATTTGCATAGTGGACGCGAGCATCTTTGTGGCCAAGTTTTTTAGGGCACACGGTGGATGCCTTGGCATCAGGAGCCGATGAAGGACGTGGGAGGCTGCGATAAGCCTCGGGGAGTCGCCAACCAGACGTTGATCCGGGGATGTCCGAATGGGGAAACCTAGCACCAGTCATGTGGTGTTGCCTCCGCCTGAATGTATAGGGCGGTTGGTGGTAACGCGGGGAAGTGAAACATCTCAGTACCCGTAGGAAGAGAAAACAATAGTGATTCCGTGAGTAGTGGTGAGCGAAAGCGGATGAGGCTAAACCGGGCGTGTGTGATAGCCGGCAGGCGTTGCATGTTCGGGGTTGTGGGACCTTCCGGTGGCTTCTGCCGGAGCCACGAGCAGTGATAAATCCGTCTGATAGTCGAAGCCTCTGGGAAGGGGCGCCGTAGACCGTGAGAGCCGGGTAGGCGAAATTGGATGGACTGTTGGAGGGGATCCCAAGTAGCACGGGGCTCGAGGAATCCTGTGTGAATCTGCCAGGACCACCTGGTAAGCCTAAATACTCCCTGGTGACCGATAGTGCACGAGTACCGTGAGGGAAAGGTGAAAAGTGCCCCGGTGAGGGGTTGTGAAAGAGTACCTGAAACCGTGTGCCTACAAGCCGTAGGAGCTTAGCTGGGCTTGCTCAGCTGTGATGTGACTGCGTGCCTTTTGAAGAATGAGCCTGCGAGTTATGGTGTGTGGCGAGGTTAACCCGTGTGGGGGAGCCGTAGCGAAAGCGAGTCTGAAGAGGGCGTTTGAGTCGCATGCTGTAGACCCGAAGCGGGGTGATCTACGCATGGGCAGGTTGAAGCTCAGGTAAGACTGGGTGGAGGACCGAACCCACCAGGGTTGAAAACCTGGGGGATGATCTGTGTGTAGGGGTGAAAGGCCAATCAAACTCCGTGATAGCTGGTTCTCCCCGAAATGCATTTAGGTGCAGCGTTGCGTGTTTCTTGCCGGAGGTAGAGCACTGGATGGCCGATGGGCCCGACAAGGTTACTGACGTCAGCCAAACTCCGAATGCCGGTAAGTGAGAGCGTGGCAGTGAGACTGCGGGCGATAAGGTTCGTAGTCGAGAGGGAAACAGCCCAGATCACCGACTAAGGCCCCTAAGCGTGTGCTAAGTGGGAAAGGATGTGGAGTCGCAGAGACAACCAGGAGGTTGGCTTAGAAGCAGCCATCCTTGAAAGAGTGCGTAATAGCTCACTGGTCAAGTGATTCTGCGCCGACAATGTAGCGGGGCTCAAGCACACCGCCGAAGTCGTGGCACTGACAGGATCTTCGGGTTCTGTTGGTGGGTAGGGGAGCGTCGTGCAGCCGGTGAAGCAGCAGAGTGATCTAGTTGTGGAGGCTGTGCGAGTGAGAATGCAGGCATGAGTAGCGAATCGAGGGTGAGAAACCCTCGCGCCGGATGACCAAGGGTTCCTGGGCCAGGTTAATCCGCCCAGGGTAAGTCGGGACCTAAGGCGAGGCCGACAGGCGTAGTCGATGGACAACGGGTTGATATTCCCGTACCCGCTTCAACGCGCCCATACTGAACCCCTTGATACTAAGAGTCCTTAAGTCCCTCGGTCCTTCGGGATTGGGGTGAGGCTGAACGCTCGGCCTGATTGGGTAGTAGGTAAACGATGGGGTGACGCAGGAAGGTAGTCCAGCCCAGGCGATGGTTGTCCTGGGGTAAGCATGTAGGGCGGAACGTAGGCAAATCCGCGTTCCTTTTGCCTGAGATGTGATGCCGAGCCGATTGTGGTGAAGTGGATGATCCTATGCTGCCGAGAAAAGCCTCTAGTGAGTGTTGTGGCGGCCCGTACCCTAAACCGACTCAGGTGGTCAGGTAGAGAATACTAAGGCGATCGGGTGAACTGTGGTTAAGGAACTCGGCAAATTGCCCCCGTAACTTCGGGAGAAGGGGGACCTCTGCTGGTGATGGCACTTGCTGCTGGAGCTGGTGGGGGTCGCAGTGGCCAGGGGGAAGCGACTGTTTACTAAAAACACAGGTCCGTGCGAAGTCGTAAGACGATGTATACGGACTGACGCCTGCCCGGTGCCGGAACGTTAAGGGGACCGCTTAGCTGACGTAAGTTGGCGAAGGTGAGAACTTAAGCGCCGGTAAACGGCGGTGGTAACTATAACCATCCTAAGGTAGCGAAATTCCTTGTCGGGTAAGTTCCGACCTGCACGAATGGCGTAACGACTTCCCCGCTGTCTCAACCGCAGACCCGGCGAAATTGCACTACGAGTAAAGATGCTCGTTACGCGCAGCAGGACGGAAAGACCCCGGGACCTTCACTACAGCTTGACATTGGCGTTTGGAGCGTCTTGTGTAGGATAGGTGGGAGACTGGGAAGCTCGGACGCTAGTTCGGGTGGAGTCGTTGGTGAAATACCACTCTGGTCGTTTTGAACGTCTAACTCTGGTCCGTGATCCGGATCGGGGACAGTGTCTGGTGGGTAGTTTAACTGGGGCGGTTGCCTCCTAAAGGGTAACGGAGGCGCCCAAAGGTTCCCTCAGCCTGGTTGGCAATCAGGTGTTGAGTGTAAGTGCACAAGGGAGCTTGACTGTGAGACTGACGGGTCGAGCAGGAGCGAAAGCTGGGACTAGTGATCCGGCATCGGCGTGTGGAAGCGGTGTCGCTCAACGGCTAAAAGGTACCCCGGGGATAACAGGCTGATCTTCCCCAAGAGTCCATATCGACGGGATGGTTTGGCACCTCGATGTCGGCTCGTCGCATCCTGGGGCTGGAGTAGGTCCCAAGGGTTGGGCTGTTCGCCCATTAAAGCGGTACGCGAGCTGGGTTTAGAACGTCGCGAGACAGTTCGGTCCCTATCCGCTGCGCGCGTAGGAGACTTGAAAGGGGCTGTCCCTAGTACGAGAGGACCGGGACGGACGAACCTCTGGTGTGCCAGTTGTACCGCCAGGTGCACGGCTGGTTGGCTACGTTCGGAAGGGATAACCGCTGAAGGCATCTAAGCGGGAAGCTCGCCTTGAGATGAGGTCTCCCACCCACGTTGTGGGGTAAGGCTCCCGGGTGATGACCGGGTTGATAGGCCGGAGGTGGAAGCGCGGTAACGTGTGGAGCTGACCGGTACTAATAGGCCGAGGACTTGACCACAAAGCTTTTGCTCGCGTTCACTAGGCAATTCTGAGACAGCAAATGGTGTGCTGTTTCGTGGGGTTACGGCGGTTATGGCGGGAAGGAAACACCCGGTTACATTCCGAACCCGGAAGTTAAGCTTCTCAGCGCCGATGGTACTGCACTCGGGAGGGTGTGGGAGAGTAGGTCACCGCCGGACAATCTTTGATGAGAGGGGTCTTGGTATCTGGTTTCGGATACCAAGGCTCCTCTTTTTTGTGTGTGTTGGGGGTGGGGTTCTGGCATCTGTTGTGGTGTCGGAGCCCCTCTTTTGCATGCCTGGGCTTTTTTGTGTGTGCGGGCTTTTTGTGTGTCCGGGTTCTTTGGCTGGTGGTGGGTGGGTCGGGATTCGGCTGGTTCTGGTTTCTTAGGTCGACATATCGCTCGTCGGAGATGCGGTCTCTCGTCGGCTGCCAAAGCTTCAGGCGCGGGGTCGTGGTGCGCTTGACGGGCCTTTTCCTGCGGCTCTGGGGCGGCCTCTTGAATGGTCTACCGGAGCTGCTTCGCCGGTCTTATGCGGGGCTTTTTCGAGGGCGGAGGCATTCCTCTGCAGGAGCATTACCGTGGCGCTCAGAGGCGGTTCTTGCGCTCGGAAGCCCGGGGCGCTGAGGGGGCTTTGCGGCTTCTCTGAGGGCTCTGGCCGGGGTTGTCGGAGGCCCTCCGCGTTACGGGGGCGTACGGACCGGTGTGGGAGGTCAGTAGGGTTGAGGGGTGGATTATCGTGCGGTAGAACGCGCGATCATGGATCGTGGCGTCGAGTGGGATTTCGAGCCGACGCTCGATCGGATCGCGGCCCTTCTTGACCTGCTCGGCTCGCCGCAGCGGGCGTACCCCGTCATACACATCGCCGGCACCAACGGCAAGACGAGCACGGCGCGGCTGACCGAGGCGCTGCTGCGCGAGCGCAACCTGAGGGTGGGGCGGTTCACCAGCCCGCATCTGGTGTCGATGCGCGAGCGGATCACGGTGGACGGCGAGCCGCTGAGCGAGGAGCGCTTCGCGCAGGTTTACGAGGAGATCATCCCGTACGTCGAGCTGGCCGACACGCAAGGCCGGCGGATCCAGTTCTTCGAGCTGCTGACGGCGATGGCGTTCGCGGCGTTCGCGGACACGCCCGTCGACGTCGCGGTGATCGAGACCGGCATGGGCGGCTCGTGGGACGCGACGAACGTGGCGGACGGTGTGGTGTCCGTCATCACGCCCATCTCGCTCGACCACACCGACCGACTCGGGCCCGACATCCCCAGCATCGCGGCGGAGAAGGCCGGCATCATCAAGCAGGGGCAGACGGCGGTGCTCGCGCAGCAGGAGCTGGCGGCGGCTGAGGTGCTGATGCGCCGCGTGGCCGAGGTCGGCGCGGTGGTGGCGCGCGAGGGCCTGGAGTTCGGGGTCATGAGCCGGGAGGTGGCGATCGGCGGGCAGCTGATCACCTTCCGCGGGCTCAAGGGCGTCTACGACGACGTCTACCTGCCCCTGTACGGCGCTCATCAGGCGAGCAACGCCGTGTGCGCGCTGGCCGCGGTAGAGGCGCTGACCGGCGGCGACGACCAGCTCGACGTCGATCTGGTGCGCCAGGCGTTCGCGACGGCGTCCTCGCCGGGGCGGATGGAGGTGGTGCGGCGTTCGCCCACGGTGGTGATCGACGCGGCGCACAACCCCGGAGGCATGCAGGCGACGCTCGACGGGCTGCATGAGGCGTTCGACTTCGCCAAGGTGATCGGCGTGGTCGGCGTGATGCGGGACAAGGACGTCGAGGCGCTGCTCGAACTGCTGGAGCCGGTGCTCGACGAGGTCGTGCTCACGCGTAACTCCTCGCCCAGGTCGATGCCCGTGGCGGAGCTGGCCGCGCTGGCCGAGCCGATCTTCGGCGACGACCGCATCCACGTCGTCGAACGCCTCGACGACGCCATCGACCAGGCCATCGGCATCGCGGACGCCGAGGGCGAGTTCAGCGGCACGGGCGTGTTCATCACCGGGTCCGTCGTCACGGCCGGCGACGCGCGGTTGCTCCTCAAAGCGGACGGAACACCATGAAGTTCGACGTCACTCCAGGCATGCGCAGGCTCGGCGGCACCGTGCTCGGCATGGAGGCCATCGTCGCCGCGCTCGTCACGCCTGTGGCGATCAACGGCGGAGTGGCGACCGGGCTCGCCGTGACCGTCGGCATCGGGCTCGCCGTGCTGTGCGTGGTCATCGCGGGCCTGCTCAAGTGGCCGTTCGGGTACATCGCCGGGACCGTCGTGCAGGTGCTCGCGATCTGCACGGGGTTCCTCGTACCGACGATGTTCTTCCTCGGCGCGATCTTCGCCGCGCTGTGGATAACGGCGATTATCGTCGCTCGCCGTGTCGAGGGCGCTACTTCCCGCTAAAGTCGGCCACTATGGCCGTCCCCCAAGTACGCGGCCGCCGCTTCAGGCGCGCCCTAGTCGATCGTGGTCGCTCGACATTCTGCTCGGGCTCCTTATCGTGATCTCGCTGCCTCTGGCGGTGGTCGCGGTGCCCAACACGCTGTCCGTCGTCGCCGGGCTGCTGCCCCCCGACCTCGCCGGGGCCGGGCTCATGCGGACGCACGGGCTCGCGCTGCCAGCGCTGATGCTGGCGGTGCCGCTCGCGGTCGCGCTGACGCGGCGGGTGCCCGCGGCGCCGCTGCTGGTCGGCGCGCTGGCGCTGGTCGCCGTTTCCGACGCGGCGGGCGGCTACGCGGCGTCGGAGCTGCTCGTCGGCGTGGTGCGGGTGCTGCGCGGCCTCGGCTCCGGCGGGGTGCTGGCGATCACGCTCGTCGCCGTCTGGGACCGGGCGCCGGTGCTGCGCGGGCTGTGGGCGGGTGTGTTCGCGATGAGCCTGCTCACGGCGCAGGCGCTCGCGCTGTGGCCGCTGGACGAGGTGACGAGCTGGCGGGTGACGCTGCAGCCGTACCCGATGGTCACGGGCATCGCGCTGGGGCTTGCGGCCGTGCATCTGGTCGTGTGGATGATGGCCGGGCGGCCGGTCGGCGAGGGCTTCGAACGCGGCGAGCTGAAGCGGCTGCTGCTGCTCCTGGGGCCGGTGGCGGTGGTCGCCGCGGCGGCCGTCAGCACGGCGAGCGCCGGCTGGCGGTCCGGGGCGGTGATGCTGATCGCGGCGCTCGCGGTGACCGGTCTGCTGGGGCTCGCCTCGGTCGGCGGCGTGCACCGGCGTGTGATGGCGTACGTGATGGTGGCGGTCGGCGTGGTGCTGCTGCCGAGCGCGGCGCAGGTCACGATGGCCGAGATGGGCGGGCTCGGCGGTCCTGGGCTGCGGGGCCTGTGGGTGGCGTACACGGTGGCCGGAGTGCTCGCGATCCTGGCCGCGGTGGCGGTGCGGCTGCTCGCGCGCGGCGGCGGTCGCTGGCTCGTGCCGCTGGGGCTGCTGGCCATGGTGGTCGGGCTCTGCTCGGTGCGGCTCGTGGTGCCGTCGGCCGACGGGATGGTGCTGACGGTTCCGTTCAGCCTGCTCGCCGTGGGGGCGGCGGTCGCGGTCACGGCGGCGCTGCAGGAGGTCGGGGTCGGCGCGGCCGCGTACGGGCTGACGCTGTGCTGCACGGGCGTGCTGGCGGGGTTCCTGCTCGGCGCGGGCGTGCAGATGGCGATGCTGGAAGGCGTACGGTCGCCGCAGGAGCTGGTCGACGGCTTCATGGGGGCGCTGCACTGGTGGGCGCTGATCAGCGGTTTCCTGATGGTGGCGATCATCGTGCTGGCCGCGCTGACGGCACGGCGGCCCGGCAGGGATCCCGCGGTGCCCGAGACGCCCTGCGCGGGGCCGCTTGAGCCCACCGACGTGCTGCTCGTGTCCGCGCCCGCCGGCGACCGGCTCGCCGCTGAGGCGCCGGGCGTGGCCGAGCCCGTCGTGACGTGGGGGTCGCTGAGCCCGGGTGACAAGCCCGCACCCGCGGTGCCTCCTCCCGGGCAGTCGCCCGAGGACTCCGGCTCCAGGTGAGGTGCCGCCGTACGGGATCGCCCGAGGATGCCGGTTCCAGGTGAGGCGCCGCCGTACGGGATCGGATGAGGAGGAAACGAGGGTAGGGGCGCGCCACGGTAAGCTGAGTGCCCTGCTACGGCGGCGCGTGGGCGCGTGCCCCGCGACGCGACCTCGCGGCCAGGCCGGTGCCCGCGGCCGCGATCACACCCATGTTCGAAGGAGAACCCCACGTGTCCGAGCGCACTCTTGTCCTGATCAAGCCCGACGGGGTTAAGCGCGGCCTCATCGGTGACGTGATCGCCCGTGTGGAGCGCAAGGGCCTCAAGGTCGTGGCGATGGACCTGCGCACTCTCGACGCCGAAACCGCCAAGGCGCACTACGCCGAGCACGCCGAGAAGCCGTTCTTCGGCGAGCTGGTCGAGTTCATCACCTCGGGGCCGCTGGTCGCCATGGTCCTCGAGGGGCCGCGGGCCATCGAGTCCTTCCGCGCGCTGGCCGGCGCCACCGACCCGGTCAAGGCCGCCCCCGGCACGATCCGCGGCGACCACGCCCTCGAGATCGGCGAGAACGTCGTTCACGGCTCCGACTCGCCCGAGTCGGCCGCCAGGGAGATCAAGATCTTCTTCCCCGACCGGTTCTGAGCGATCCGCTTCGGCGAGCCCGCGCAGCCTCGGCTGCGCGGGCTTTTCTGTCGGTGGGGCGGCGTAGGGTTCTGGCATCGCGGACGCCGGGTGTGGGCGGCCGGGACCGCTGTGGCTCAAGTGGTGGATCGTTCCAGTCGGCTATCGGATGTTGTGGTGCAATCCGGGCAAAGCTGCGGTTGAGGTAGGGGCTGGAGATTTTTGACAGGCGCGATGGCTCATTGCGCGCATCGGTGGGTACGTCACGTTACGATTCGAATTCATTCCGTAGTCACTCGCGAACGACGTTACGGAGGGCTCCGTTCCCCATGGGCAGCAAGCTCGCGTTCCTCGGCCGTGACATGGCGGTCGACCTGGGCACCGCCAACACGTTGGTCTACGTGCGTGGCCGCGGCATCGTGCTCAACGAGCCGTCAGTCGTCGCGATCAACACGGCTACCAGCAAGATCGTGGCGGTCGGCATCGAGGCGAAGCGGATGATCGGCCGCACACCGGGCAACATCATCGCGGTCCGCCCGCTCAAAGACGGTGTGATCGCCGATTTCGACGTCACCGAACGGATGTTGCGCTACTTCATCCAGCGGGTGCACCGCAGACGTCATTTCGCCAAGCCGCGCATCATCATCGCCGTGCCGAGCGGCATCACGAGCGTGGAGCAGCGGGCGGTGAAGGAGGCCGGCGACCAGGCGGGGGCCAGGAAGGTCTACATCGTCGAGGAGCCCATGGCCGCGGCCATCGGAGCCGGGCTGCCCGTCCACGAGCCCACCGGCAACATGGTGGTCGACATCGGCGGCGGCACCACCGAGGTGGCGATCATCTCGATGGGCGGCGTGGTCACCAGCCAGTCGATCAGGATCGGCGGTGACGAGCTCGACCAGGCGGTGATCGCGTTCGCGAAGAAGGAATACTCGCTGATGCTGGGCGAGCGCACCGCCGAGGAGATCAAGATCGCCATCGGCTCCGCCTGCCCGATCGGCGAGGAGTCGCACGCGGAGGTGCGCGGGCGCGACCTGGTCAGCGGGCTGCCCAAGACCGTCATCGTGTCGAGCGAAGAGATCAGGAAGGCCACCGAGGAGCCGGTCAACGCGATCGTCGACGCGGTCAAGACCACGCTCGACAAGTGCCCGCCCGAGCTGTCCGGCGACATCATGGACCGTGGCATCGCGCTCACCGGCGGCGGGGCGCTGCTCAAGGGGCTCGACGAGCGGGTCAAGGCCGAGACCGGCATGCCGGTCCACCTGGTCGACAACGCGCTCGACTCGGTGGCCATCGGCTCCGGCAAGTGCGCGGAGGAGTTCGAGGCGCTCCAGCAGGTCCTGGTGCCGGAGTCGCGACACTGATGAGAGACTCACGCCGTGCCCGGCTCGTCCTGGGAGTGCTGCTTGCGGCCGCACTCGTCATCCTGACCGTCGACCACCGCACGGGTGACAGCTCGCCGCTGCGCCCGCTGCGCGCGGCCGGCGCCTACCTGTTCGGCACGGCGGAGCAGTTCAGCAGCGTGGTCGTGCAGCCCGTCGGCGCGTTCCTGCACGCGCTCGTCACCGCCCCGGCCGCGCAGGAGCGCATCGAGGCGCTCAAAGAGGAGAACGCGAAGCTGCGGGCCGGGCTGCTGGCGGGCAAGCTCGACGCCGACCGGTCCAAGGAGCTGAAGAAGATGCTCGGGCTGGCCGGCATCGGGGGCTACAAGACGGTCCCCGCCAACGTGATCGCCAGGCGCGGGCTGCCCGGGTTCGAGGATGCCGTGCAGATCGACGTGGGCACCGGCGACGGCGTACATCCGGAGATGACCGTCATCAACGGCGACGGGCTGGTGGGGCGGGTGCTTCAGGCGACCTCCCACACCTCGACGGTGGCGCTGATCAGCGATCCCGCCTCATCCGTCGGGGCACGCCTCGAGGGCGGCAAGGAGATCGGCGTCGTGCACGGCGTAGGCGAGCACGGGCGGCTGGTGCAGTTCCGGCTGCTCGACTCGACGGCGCCGCTGAGCAGGGGCGGGCGGATCGTCAGCTTCGGGTCGCAGAACTGGCGGCCGTACGTGCCGGGGGTGCCGATCGGGGTGATCGAGCGAGTGGAGTCCACGCCCGGCGAGCTCACCCGCATCGCCTACGCGCGGCCGTATGCGGACCTGACGGCGCTCGACGTGGTGGGCGTGGTGGTGGAGGCGCCCAAGCGCGACCCGCGCGACGCGGTGCTGCCTTCGAAGGAGACGGCGCGATGAGGCGAGGCGCGAGCGGTTACGGAAAGGGGGCGTGGTGATCGGCGGGTTCTCCGTGGTGCTGGCGCTGCTGGCGCAGGTCATGCTGGTCAACCGGATGGCGCTGCCCGGCGGCGGCGCGCCCGATCTGGTGCTGCTCGCCGTCATCGGCACCTCCCTGACCAGAGGGGCGGCGCCGGGGGCCGTGCTCGGGTTCTGCACCGGGCTGCTGGTCGACGTCATGCCGCCCACCGCGCATCTCGTGGGCCAATACGCGTTCGTGCTGGCGCTCGTCGGCTACGTCGCCGGGCGCGGCGCGGGCGGGCCCGTCACCACCGTCGTGCTGTGCGTACTGATGGCGCCGCTGCTCGCGGCGGCCGTGGGCGGCCTCATCTCCGACCCCCGCGTATCGCTGGCCACCCTCACCGAGCAGGTGCCGGTCACGATCGTCTACACGCTGCTGGTCTCGCCGATCGTGATCTGGCTGACGACTAGGGGCAGACAGGCGAGGTTCTCGACATGACCAGGATGCGGGCGCGGTTGCTGGTGCTGCACGTCATCGTGGTGACGCTGCTGGTCGTGCTGGCCATGCGGCTCTGGCAGGTGCAGGTCGTGCGCGGGCAGGAGTTCGTGACGCGGGCGACCGAGACCAGGACGCGGACGGTCATCGTGCCGGCCGTGCGCGGGCAGATCCTCGACGCCAAAGGACGCCCCCTGGTGCGCAACAAGACCGCGCTCGTCGTCTCCGTCGACCGCAACCAGCTCCTGCGGATGAAGGATCGCGGCATCGGCGTGCTCCGCAAGCTGTCGCAGGTGCTCGGCAAACCGGTCGCCGACCTGCAGCAGCGCATCACGCCCTGCGGGCCCGGGGTGGGCAAGCCGTGCTGGGCGGGGTCGCCGTACCAGCCGGTCCCGCTGGACGAGAAGGTCGACACCCGCGAGGCGCTGCAGATCCTGGAGCGTCAGGAGGAGTTCCCCGGGGTGACGGCGGAGATCCACTCCGTGCGGCAATACCCGCTGGGCCGGTCCGGGGCGCAGATGCTCGGCTACCTGCAGCCCGTCACCGAGGCCGAGCTGGAGAAGCGCGAAGGGCTCAAGGCCAGCTTCTCCGGGGTCGACCTGGTGGGGCGCGACGGGCTCGAATACGTCTACGACGACGCGCTGCGGGGCAAGGCCGGGTGGCGCAGGGTCCAGGTCGACCGCATGGGCAAGGCGCTCGGCGTCGAGGAACAGGTCACACCCGTCCCCGGCGACCACCTGGTGACCAGCATCGACGCGCGGGTGCAGCTGGTCGTGGAGAAGGCGCTCGACCGGGCCATGAAGTCGGCGCCCGCTGCCGACGGCGGGGCGGCGGTGGTGCTCGACGCCCGTACCGGGCGGGTGGTGGCGCTGGCCAGCGCGCCCAGCTACGACCCGGAGATCTGGGCGGGCGGCATCTCGGCGCGCGGCTACCAGTGGCTGCTGTCGGAGAAGTCGGGCAAGCCGCTCGTGTCGCGGGCGATCAACGGGCAGTTCGCGCCCGGCTCGACGTTCAAGATCACCTCGGTGACGGCGATGCTGCGAGCCGGCTATCCGCTCAACGGCACCTACGGCTGCCCCGGCTCCGTCAACGTGGGCGGGCGGGCGTTCAACAACTTCCGCGGCATCCCGCTGGGCACGCTCAGCCTCCACACGGCGCTGGTGAAGTCGTGCGACACGATCTTCTACAAGGCGGCCTATGAGCAGTACCTCAAGGACGGCGGGCGCTATCCGAAGAAGAAGCCGAAGGAGATCTTCGCGAACACCGCGCGGGCGTTCGGCTTCGGCTCGCCGACCGGGGTGGACCTGCCCGGCGAGTCCGCCGGCCGCATCCCCGACCGGGCCTGGAAGAAGGCCATGTGGCAGAGCACCAGCGCCACCAACTGCGAGCGGTCGCGCAAGGGGTACCCGGAGGTCAAGGACAAGGCGCGGGCCGAGTTCCTCAAGCGTCTGGCGCTGGAGAACTGCACCGAGGGCTTCCTGCTGCGGCCCGGTGACTCGGCCAACTTCTCCATCGGCCAGGGCGACGTGCTCGTCACGCCGATGCAGCTCGCGCGTGCCTACGCGGCGCTGGTGAGCGACGGCAAGGTGCGCAGCCCGCGCATCGGGTGGGCGCAGGTGCGGCCCGACGGCAAGGTCGTGCGGACCATCCCGGTGCCGGTCGTCGGCAAGCTGCCGCTGAGCGAGAAGGAGCGGCGCTACATCAAGAACGCGCTCAGCCACGTCGCCGAGGACGGCACCGCGGCGGGGGCCTTCGCCGGGTTCCCGATGAACAAGGTGCGCGTGGGCGGCAAGACCGGCACGGCGGAGGTCTGGGGCAAGCAGGACACCTCGTGGTTCGCGTCGTTCGCGCCGACGAAGAATCCTCAGTACGTCGTCGTCGTGATGGTCTCCCAGGGTGGCATGGGCGCCCAGACGGCCGCACCGGCTGCCAGGGAGATCTACGAGGGCATCTACGGCATCAAGCGCAAGCCCGCGGTGCCTGGTGGGCGGCTGACGACCCGGCTGCCCAGGTTCGCCCCCGACGGAACGGTGGCCGGGGGATGAGCGGGCTTGCGGTCGCCGGTGCTCGGGGCTTGAGCGGGCTCAGACCCCTTGGCGGCCTCAGCCGAAGCGGGCTCGGGGTCGGCGATGCTCGGGGCTTGAGCGGGTCAGCTGCCGGCAGCGGTCGGTGGATGACCTGGTATGGCGTCGGCGGGGGCCGCGGCGGGGGCGGGCTTGTCACCGGCGGTGGTCGTGGGAAGGGCGGGCTTGTGGCCGGGGGTGGTTGCGGCCTGAGCGGGCTTAGAGCCGGTGGGGCTCTGGGCCTGAGCGGGCTCAGGGCCATCAGGAGCCTGGGCGTGAGCGGGTCTGGAGCGGGTGGTGGCCACGGCGGGCTCGGGGCCGTGCGTGGTCGCCGGGCGAGCGGGCTTTCGGCCGAGGGTGGTCGCGGGGTGAGCGGGCTTTCGGCCGAGGGTGGTTGTGGTTTGGGAAGGCTCGGGGCCGAGGGGTGTCGGGGGGCGAGTGGGGGCGCGGGCCTTGGTCGTCTGGGACTGAGTGGGCTTGGGCTGGGGCTGGGACTGAGTGGGCTTGGGCGGGGGCTGAGTGGGGCCGGGGGCCTGGAGGGGAGGGGTGTGAGGTGAACGCGCGTACGGTGGCGATCCGGCGACCCTCCCTCCTGCGGCGGATGGCGCGCGAGAACTCCGTCGTGCGCAGGCTCGACGGGCTGATGCTGGTCGCCGTGCTGGGGCTGTCGGTGATCGGCACGCTGCTGGTGTGGTCGTCGACCAGGACGTGGGCGCCGGGATCCACGGGGCTGGTCAAGAAGCACATACTCAACGAGACCATCGGCATGGTGCTGTGCGGCCTCGTGGCGATGATCGACCATCGGGCGATGCGGGCGTACGCGCCATTGGTGTACCTGCTGTCGCTGGTCGGGCTCGGGCTGGTGCTGACGCCGCTGGGCGCGACGATCAACGGGTCGCACTCGTGGATCCTGCTGGGCGGCGGGTTCGCCGTGCAGCCGTCGGAGTTCGCGAAGGTGGGGCTGCTGCTCATCATCGCGATGCTGCTGGCGCAACCCGCGGAGGGCACCGACCGGCCACGCGGGCTGGATGTGGTGCTGGCGCTCGTCGCCGCCGGCGTCACCATGGGCATGGTCATGCTCCAGCCCGACCTGGGCACGGCGATGGTGCTCGCGATCATCACGGCGTCCGGGCTGGTCATCTCGGGAGTGCGCAAACGGGTCATCGCGCTGATGACGCTGGCCGCCGGGGCCGCGGTGTTCTCGGTGTTCTACTTCCAGATGCTGGAGCCGTACCAGGTGGCGCGGTTCACGGCGTTCGTCGATCCGAACGTGGACCCGCGCGGGGTCGGCTACAACAGCACCCAGTCCATGATCGCGATCGGGTCGGGGCAGCTGCTGGGCAAGGGGCTGCTCGGCGGCGGGCAGACGACCGGGCGGTTCGTGCCCGAGCAGCACACCGACTTCATCTTCACGGTGGCGGGGGAGGAGTTCGGGTTCCTCGGGTCGGTGACGGTGGTGATGCTGCTCGGCGTGGTGCTGCTACGCGGGCTGAAGATCGCCAGGCAGTGCGAGGACCGGTTCGGGACGCTGGTCGCGGGCACGATTGTGTGCTGGTTCGCGTTCCAGGCGTTCATCAACGTGGGGATGACGATCGGGATCATGCCGATCACCGGCCTGCCGCTGCCGTTCGTCTCCTACGGCGGTACCGCCACCTTCGCCAACCTGATCGCGGTCGGGTTGCTGCAGGCCATCAAGATCCGGCGGCAGTCGTTCGACTAGCGCCTGCCTGTCTGCCTGCCACTCTGCGCATCGTCTGCCGGTCTGCTCTTCTGTCAGTGCATCGCATGCTGGTCCTGCCCTCGTGGCGGTGCAGCAGCAGGCTAGCGAGTGCGCGTTCGGAGA
Source organism: Nonomuraea fastidiosa (assembly GCF_042751225.1). NCBI lineage: Bacteria > Bacillati > Actinomycetota > Actinomycetes > Streptosporangiales > Streptosporangiaceae > Nonomuraea > Nonomuraea fastidiosa. The sequence continues at coordinate 1,078,610 of NZ_CP170570.1, read as the reverse complement.
CGGTGGTGTTTGTGCTGGTCAGTGGGGTTTTGTGGGGTCGGTGCAGGGCGTGACGACGGGAAATGTGACGGCGGACTCGGCAGGTGCCGAGCGCCGCTACGCTTGGACGTATGCCTGTCGAGTCGATTTTCCACCGCCTGGAAGCGCTCCTGCCGAAGGTGCAGAAGCCCATCCAGTACGTCGGGGGTGAGCTCAACTCGACCGTCAAGGACTGGGACTCCGCCGACGTGCGGTGGGCGTTGATGTACCCGGACGCCTACGAGGTCGGGCTGCCCAACCAGGGCATCGCCATCCTCTACGAGATTCTCAACGAGCTGCCGGGCACGCTCGCCGAGCGCACGTACGCGGTCTGGCCGGACCTTGAGAAGCTCATGCGCGAAGAGGGCGTGCCGCAGTTCACCGTCGACGCGCACCGCCCGGTCCGCGCCTTCGACGTGCTCGGCGTGTCGTTCGCGACCGAGCTCGGCTACACCAACCTGCTGACCGCGCTCGACCTGGCCGGCATCCCGATGCTGGCCGTCGACCGCGGCGAGGACGACCCGATCGTGCTCGCGGGCGGCCACGCCGCCTTCAACCCCGAGCCGATCGCCGACTTCCTCGACGCGGCCGTGCTCGGCGACGGGGAGCAGATCTCCATCGCCATCACCGAGGTCATCCGCGAGTGGAAGGCGGAGGGCCGGCCGGGCGGCCGTGACGAGCTGCTCATGCGCCTCGCCGAGTCCGGCGGGGTCTACGTGCCGAAGTTCTACGACGTCGAATACCACCCCGACGGGCGCATCAGGCGCGTCGCGCCCAACCGGCCCGACGTGCCGTGGCGGGTGCACAAGCACACGGTGATGGACCTCGACGAGTGGCCGTACCCGAAGAAACCGCTCGTGCCGCTGGCCGAGACGGTGCACGAGCGGTTCAGCGTGGAGATCTTCCGCGGCTGCACGCGCGGGTGCCGCTTCTGCCAGGCAGGCATGATCACGCGTCCCGTACGCGAGCGCTCGATCACCACGATCGGCGCGATGGTCGAGAACGGCATCAAGCAGTCCGGCTTCAACGAGGTGGGCCTGCTGTCGCTGTCGTCCGCCGACCACTCCGAGATCGGCGACATCGCCAAGGGCCTCGCCGACCGCTATGAGGGCACCAACACCTCGCTGTCGCTGCCCTCGACCCGGGTCGATGCGTTCAACATCGACCTGGCCAACGAGTTCTCCAGGAACGGCAGGCGCTCGGGCCTGACGTTCGCGCCGGAGGGCGGCTCGGAGCGCATGCGCAAGGTGATCAACAAGATGGTCACCGAAGAAGACCTGATCCGCACCGTCACCACGGCCTACTCGCAGGGGTGGCGGCAGGTGAAGCTCTACTTCATGTGCGGGCTGCCCACCGAGCAGGACGAAGACGTGCTCGGCATCGCCGACCTGGCCAAGAAGGTCATCAAGGCGGGCCGTGAGGTGACCGGCAGCCGCGACATCCGCTGCACGGTCTCCATCGGCGGTTTCGTACCCAAGCCGCACACCCCGTTCCAGTGGGCGGCGCAGGCCGACCACGAGACCGTCGACAGGCGGCTCAAGGCGCTGCGCGACGCGCTGCGCAGCGACAAGGAGTACGGCCGCGCCATCGGCTACCGCTACCACGACGGCAAGCCGTCCATCGTGGAGGGGCTGCTGTCGCGGGGCGACCGCAGGGTCGGCGCCGTCATCAGGGCCGTCTGGGAGGACGGCGGCCGCTTCGACGGGTGGAGCGAGTACTTCTCGTACGAGCGCTGGATGAAGGCCGCCGAGAAGGTCGGCGTCGACGTCGACTGGTACACCACCCGCGAGCGCGAGGAGAACGAGGTCCTGCCGTGGGACCACCTCGACGCCGGGCTCGACCGCGAGTGGCTGTGGCAGGACTGGCAGGACGCCATCTCCGGCGGCGAGGTCGAGGACTGCCGCTGGACCCCGTGCTACGACTGCGGCGTGTGCCCGACCATGGGCACCGAGATTCAGATCGGCCCGACGGGGCGGAAACTCCTTCCTCTGACGGTGGTCTAGCGCGCTCAGTGGGCGAGCCGTGTCTCGGCGTACACGTTCACGCGCGAACGCGGCTTATCCTGAGACGTAGGAACTCTTACAAGGGAAGGACGACAAGCTCTGAAACCTGTTCCCGACGGGCCACCGCCCGCGCCCACGGTGCAGCGCCTTCGTGTGCGTTACGCCAAGCGCGGCCGCCTGCGCTTCACCAGCCACCGCGACATCTCGCGGGCCGTCGAGAGGGCGGTCCGCCGTGCCGGCATTCCGGTGGCCTACAGCGCGGGCTTCTCGCCCCACCCGAAGATCTCCTACGCGGGCGCGGCGCCGACCGGCGTCGCCAGCGAGGCCGAATACCTCGAGATCGGTGTCACCGCGCAGTGCGACCCTGACCAGGTCAGACAGGGCCTGGACGCGTCGCTGCCGCCCGGTCTCGACGTTCTCGACGTTGTGGAGGCGGGCCCGGGGGGCCTGGCCGACCGCTTGGAGGTCTCCGACTGGGAGGTGCGGCTGCCCGGTGCCGACCGCGAGCTCGCCGAGGTGGCGGTGGAGAAGTTCCTCGCGGCAGGCACGGTGGAGGTCGAGCGCCTCACCAAGAAGGGCCCCCGTCGCTTCGACGCGCGGGAGGCCGTCGTGAGGCTCACGGTGTCCGAGGGAACCGCCAGAACCGCAGCTCAGGTGCAAGAGGAGCCGTGTGTCATACTGCGCATGGTTGTTCGGCACATGACGCCTGCCGTTCGACCCGACGACGTGCTCACAGGGCTGCGCCTTGTGGCCGACTTCGCGCCGCCGGTTCCCCCCGAGGTGACCAGGCTGGCGCAGGGGCCGCTCGACGCGACTACTGGTGCGCTTGCCGATCCGCTCGGCCTGGACCGCGACGACACGCGCGGCGGCGAGGCGGAACCGGCGGGTGAGCACGTCGCCGGTTAAGGACGTGCCCGGCGAGAGCCGAGCACGACCGCTGACAGGACTTGGCGCCGGCGCGCTCTCATCGAGAGCGCCGGCGGACAACGAGACACGAGGGCTCCTGCGCGGCGCGGCGACGCGCCCGGGAGCTGACGGGAGAGCGCCCGCATGCTCGACAACGAGCCCAACGCCGGGGCCACTGGCCCTGACGGGGAGACAAATGAACAGCCCCAGGTGACCAGGCGTCGCCGCTCCAGCAGGCCCGCGGGCCCTCCGCCGGAGCTGCCAGAGGAGCCGGCGTCCGTGCCGGTCACCGTCGCCGCCGCGAGGACGGCGCCGGCGGTGGTCAAGGTGGAGCCGGTGCAGATCAACGCCGTGCAGCGCGCGGCGGGTGAGCCGGCGCCCGAGCTGCTCGCCGCCGTGGACGACACGCCGAAGGTGAAGACCGTTCCAGCCGGTACGGCCATGCTGGCCACGCCTGCCGTGGAGACCGTGCCGAGCGGCGCGTCGGGGACGAGCCGGACCGAGAACGGCCAGGTGACCGGGGTTGAGGCGGCCGAGGAGGCCGCCGCCGAGAAGCCGAAGAAGACCACGAGGACGCGTTCCACCGCCACGACGACGCGGCGGCGTGCGACCAAGAAGGCCGCTGAGGCGGAGGCTCAGGAAGAGCCCGCCGAGGGTGCGGCCGCCGCGCAGGAGAAGCCTGCCGAGGCTGAGGTCCCCGCGCCGGCCAAGCGGACCAGGACGCGGAAGAAGGCCGCGGCGACGGCCGAGACCGCCGCCGATGCGCAGCCGGCCGAAGGCGCCGCCGCCGCGGGCGGTGAGACCGCCGCCGGTGCCGCGACCGCTGACGGCACGGCGGCCGGCCATGGTGCGGCCGCTGACGGTACAGCGGCCGATGCCGGTGCCGCGGCGGAGGGCGTTCAGGACGCCGGTGCCGTTGCCGGCGAGACCGCTGCCGCCGCCGCTGAGGCCGGTGAGGAGGCGCCTGCCCGGCGGACGCGGACGACGCGTACCCGCACCAGGACGACCGGCACGACCAGGCGCAGCCGCGCCGCCCGCGCCGCCGAGGAGAGCGCCGAGGGCGAGCCTGAGGCGAGCGCAGAGGCCGCGGCAGGGGCGGAGGCGACGGCGACCACCGAGGTGGCCGGTGCGCAGGCCGGAGAGGCCGCTCAGAGCGCCGAGGCCGCGGCCGGCGCCACAGCCGGCGACCAGGACGCCGAGGTCGCCGCGAGCGCTGAGACCACCGCGGACGTGACCGCGCAGGCCGCCGCAGCCGGGAGCGCCGAGGCCGGCCGGGACGACGATGACGTCGTCGAGACCCTGCCCGAGGACGAGCCGCTCGACGACGAGCCCGCCGGCGAGGACCTCGACGAGGACACCGTGCGGCCGAGCCTGCTCGCCGACCCGTTCGCGCTGAACGCGCGCAGGGAGTCCGAGCCCGGCACCGCGTTCCTGCGGCCCGCCGCGATCTTCGAGCCGCTGTTCCAGGCGCCCGACCCGAGCAAGGCCAAGCCGGCCGTGCCGCGCAGGACCGAGCCGGAGCCCGAGCCCGACCTGGCCGACGCCGACGACGTCGTGGACGAGACGGTCACCGACGAGGAGACCGACCTCGACGCGCCCGACGAGCACGAGGAAGAGACCGGCGGCCGCCGCCGTCGCCGCCGCAGGGGCGGCCGTGGCCGCGGCAAGTCCCGCGAGCGCGACGAGTCCGAGGACACCGAAGAGCCGCAGCCGGAGGAAGAGCACGAGGAGGAGCCGGTCGCCGAGGAGGCGCCGCAGGAGGAAGAGGTCTCCACCTCGCGCCGCCGTCGCCGTCGCCGCCGCAGGGGCACCGACGAGAACGTCGAGCCGGCCAGCGACGACCCGCCGAACACGGTGGTGCGCATCCGCGCGCCGCGCTCCGGCCGTACGGCGGCGCTCGACACCGCCACCGACGGCGTGCAGAGCGTGCGCGGCTCGACCAGGCTCGAGGCCAAGAAGCAGCGCCGCCGCGAGGGGCGCGAGCTGGGCCGCCGGCGTCCGCCGATCATCACCGAGTCGGAGTTCCTGGCCCGCCGCGAGTCGGTCGACCGGATGATGGTGGTGCGCCGCCAGGGCGACCGTACGCAGATCGCGGTGCTCGAGGACGGCGTGCTCGTCGAGCACTACGTCAACCGCGAGGCCAGCCAGTCGTACGTGGGCAACGTCTACCTCGGCAAGGTGCAGAACGTGCTGCCCTCGATGGAGGCGGCGTTCGTCGACATCGGCAAGGGCAGGAACGCCGTCCTGTACGCCGGTGAGGTGAACTTCGACACCGTCGGTCTGGAGGGGCAGCCGAAGCGGATCGAGTCGGCGCTGAAGTCCGGCCAGTCGGTGCTGGTGCAGGTCACCAAGGACCCGATCGGCCACAAGGGCGCGCGGCTCACCTCCCAGATCAGCCTGCCAGGGCGTTACCTCGTCTACGTTCCCGACGGGTCGATGACCGGCATCAGCCGCAAGCTGCCCGACAAGGAGCGCAGCCGCCTCAAGAGCATCCTGAAGAAGGTCATGCCGGAGAACGCCGGCGTGATCGTGCGCACGGCGGCCGAGGGCGCCTCGGAGGAGGAGCTGGCCCGCGACGTGGCCAGGCTGTCGGCGCAGTGGGAGAACATCCAGAAGAAGGCCAAGTCGGCCAGCCCGCCCGAGCTGCTGTCGGCCGAGCCGGACCTGACGATCCGGGTCGTGCGTGACGTCTTCAACGAGGACTTCACGAACCTGGTGGTGCAGGGCGACGACGCCTGGGACACGGTGGACGAGTACGTCAAGTACGTGGCTCCCCACCTGGCCGAGCGGCTGTCGAAGTGGGACACCGAGCAGGGCGACGTCTTCGAGCAGTACCGCATCGACGAGCAGCTGGCCAAGGCGCTCGAGCGCAAGGTGTGGCTGCCGAGCGGCGGTTCGCTGGTCATCGACCGCACCGAGGCGATGACCGTCGTCGACGTCAACACCGGCAAGTTCACCGGCCAGGGCGGCAACCTGGAGGAGACCGTCACCAGGAACAACCTGGAGGCGGCCGAGGAGATCGTCCGCCAGCTCCGGCTGCGCGACATCGGCGGCATCATCGTCATCGACTTCATCGACATGGTGCTGGAGTCCAACCGCGACCTGGTGCTGCGGCGGCTGCTTGAGTGCCTGGCCCGCGACAGGACCAAGCACCAGGTGGCCGAGGTCACCTCGCTGGGCCTGGTCCAGATGACCCGTAAGCGGGTCGGCCAGGGGCTGCTTGAGGCGTTCTCGACGCCGTGCGAGTGCTGCAACGGGCGTGGCCTGCTGATTTCGACCGAGCCGGTCGAGAGCAAGCCCGAGCCGCGCGGCACGCAGGGCAAGATGGCGGTCGAGAAGGCGGTCGCGGAGAAGGTTTCCGCGGCCAAGGACACCTCAGGCCGTGATACCGTGACCGGTGCGCTTGATGACGTCCCGGCTGAGGACGACCAGGCAAACCAGACTTCCGGCAGGGGGCGGCGACGCTCGCGCCGAGCCAAGTCCGCCGAGTAGCTCTCGGCGAGCTTCCGACGATCCGTCCGGTTCGCCTAGGGGCCCGGTAATCCGGTACCCTGGTGAACCGGTGCGTCAGGTGACGTGCCCTGTTGGCGCGCTTACTAAGGTTCGTCGGTCACAGACCGGCCGAATGACGGGCGCAGCATTCGGCGGCCTCCTCTCCGTGAGGCGGCTGATGATCGAAAGCAACAGTGAGTCAGTAGAAGGGTTCCGCGGTGTACGCGATCGTTCGTTGCGGCGGCAGGCAGCAGAAGGTCTCCGTCGGTGACGTCCTCGAGGTGGACAAGGTCGCCGGCGAGGTCGGCTCTTCGGTAGCGCTGCCGACGGTGCTCGTCGTCAACGATGGCGACGTGACGACCGAGGCGGGCAAGTTCACGGTCAACGCCGAGATCATCGGTGAGACCAAGGGCCCGAAGATCAACATCCTCAAGTACAAGAGCAAGACCGGTTACAAGAAGCGCCAGGGCCACCGCCAGCGGTACACCCAGGTGAAGATCACCGGCATCGAGCAGGCCTGACGGGAGTTTGAGAGATGGCACACAAGAAGGGCGCGTCGTCCACCCGGAACGGTCGTGACTCCAACGCCCAGCGGCTTGGTGTGAAGCGCTTCGGCGGCCAGCTGGTGAACGCGGGCGAGATCATCGTCCGTCAGCGCGGCACCCACTTCCACCCCGGCGACAACGTCGGCCGTGGTGGCGATGACACGCTGTTCGCGCTCAAGGCGGGCCACGTGCAGTTCGGCGTCAAGCGCGGCCGGCGAGCCGTGAGCATCGTTCCCGTCGCGGAGTAAGGTTCCTCCTTCTCCTTCGACTTTTCAGGGGTGGATCGACCGATCGCGTGTCGATCCGCCCCTTTTGCTGTTCGTACGGCCGGGATGCTCCCATAACGGCCGGGGCGTTTGGGTATGAGAGGCCTCCTTGCGGGGCGATGGAGGGATAAGGGCATGCCGGACTTCGTGGACCAGGTGGTCCTGCACGTCAAGGCCGGTGACGGAGGGAACGGATGCGCCTCCATCCACCGGGAGAAGTTCAAGCCGCTCGGCGGCCCCGACGGGGGCAACGGCGGGCGCGGGGGCGACGTCATCTTGGAGGTCGACCCCAACACGGCGACCCTGCTCGACTACCACCGCCGCCCGCACCGCAAGGCGCCCAACGGCAAGCAGGGGCAGGGCTCACACCGCGACGGCGCCAACGGCGACGACGTGATCCTGCCGGTGCCCAACGGCACCGTGGTCAAGGACGCCGCCACAGGTGAGGTGCTGATCGACCTCGTGGGCGCCGGTACGCGGTACGTCATCGCGCAGGGCGGCCGTGGCGGTCTGGGCAACGCGGCCCTGGCCACCGCCAAGCGCAAGGCGCCCGGGTTCGCGCTGCTCGGCGAGCCGGGCGACGAGCTCGACGTGGTGCTGGAGCTGAAGAGCGTCGCGGATGTCGCGCTGGTCGGGTTCCCGAGCGCGGGCAAGAGCTCGCTCATCGCGGCGCTGAGCGCGGCCAAGCCGAAGATCGCCGACTACCCGTTCACCACGCTGATCCCCAACCTGGGCGTGGTGACCGCGGGCGAGAACGTGTTCACGGTCGCCGACGTCCCCGGGCTGATCCCCGGCGCGTCGGAGGGCAAGGGGCTCGGGCACGAGTTCCTGCGCCACGTCGAACGCTGCGACATGCTCGTGCACGTCATCGACTGCGCGACCATGGAGCCGGGCCGCGACCCGATCACCGACTACGAGGTCATCGAGGCCGAGCTGCACGCGTACGGGAAGCTGGAGGACCGGCCGCGGCTCGTCGTGCTCAACAAGACCGACGTGCCCGACGCGCGTGAGCTGGCCGAGCTGGTCAGGCCCGAGTTCGAGGAGCGGGGGCTGCGGGTCTTCACGATCTCGGCGGCGACCCGCGAGGGGCTGCGCGAGCTGGCGTACGCGATGGGCGAGTGGGTCGCCGCGGCCAGGGCCGCCAAGCCGATCGAGGAGCCCACGCGCCTGGTGATCAGGCCCAAACAGCTCGGCGAGGCCGGGTTCCAGGTGCGGCGGGTCAACGACAACCTGTTCCAGATCACCGGCGAGAAGCCGGAACGGTGGATCAGGCAGACCGACTTCACCAACGACGAGGCCGTCGGCTACCTCGCCGACCGGCTGGAGCGGCTGGGAGTCGAGGAGGAGCTGGTCAAGGCCGGGGCCGAGCCCGGGGCCGAGGTGGTCATCGGGCCGATGGAGGGCGGTTACGTCTTCGACTGGCAGCCGACGGTGAACGCCGAGTCCGTACGGCAGGGGCCGCGCGGCACCGACAACCGGCTCGGCTGACCACAGCGCCGGCCGGTTCGTTCACGGACGGCCGGCCCCGCACCGGCCTCCGCCCCTCGCGGACGGCTGGGTCGGCCGGGAGATCGGACGGGGTCGGCCCGTGAGATCGGACGGCTGGGTCGGTCGGCCCATGAGGTCGGACGGCTGGGTCGGCCCGTGAGGTCCGTACGGTCCGTGCGGAGAGCGCGAGCGACCGCCACACCCCGCTCCGAAGACGCGGGCTCGTCCGCGCAGAAGCGCCGTCCGCGGGGGTTCAGTGGCCGCGTGGGGCGGCTTCCGCGGCTGCCCGGACGGTTGGGCCGGGGGCCGTTCTCCGGGGCGGTGGGCGGCCGTGGAGCCGGTGCGTCAGGTCGGTGTCCCGAGCCGGTTTCCGGCCCGTCTCAGGGGTTGAGCACGATTCAAGCCGTCCTGGTGCGAGCGGATAGGCTTCCACACGTGCGGGAACAGATCAGCTCAGCGTCGAAAGTCGTTGTCAAGGTCGGCTCCTCCTCGCTCACCACCCCTCAGGGAACGATCGACGTCGATAGGGTCGATGCCCTGGTGGACGTGCTGGCGGCGCGGCGCCGGGCCGGGACGCAGATCGTCCTGGTCTCCTCCGGAGCGATCGCGGCGGGCCTCGGCCCGCTCGGGCTGAGCACGCGACCGCGCGACCTCGCCACCCAGCAGGCCGCCGCATCCGTCGGCCAGGGCGTGCTGGTGGCCCGCTACACCTCTTCCTTCGCCCGCTACTCGCTGCGCGTCGGCCAGGTGCTGCTGACCGCCGACGACATGATGCGCCGCGCGCACCACGCCAACGCCCAGCGCACCCTCAACCGGCTGCTGGAGCTCGGCATCGTGCCCATCATCAACGAGAACGACACGGTGGCCACGGACGAGATCCGCTTCGGCGACAACGACCGGCTGGCGGCGCTGGTGACGCATCTCATCCACGCCGACGCGCTCATTCTGCTGTCGGACGTCGACGCGCTCTACGACGGCCCGCCGAGCCGCAGCGGTTCGCGCCGGCTGGCCGAGATCCGCGGCCCCGAGGACCTCGTCGGGGTCGAGCTGGGCAAGAACGGCGCGTCCGTCGGCACCGGCGGCATGGTGACCAAGGTGCAGGCGGCCAGGATCGCCACCGGAGCCGGCGTGCCCGTGGTGCTGACCGCGGCCGCCCACGCGGCCCAGGCGCTGGCCGGCGCCGACGTCGGCACCTACTTCCACCCCGACGGCCGCCACCCGGGCACGCGGCTGCTGTGGCTCGCCCACGCCACCACCGGGCGCGGCCGGCTCCACCTCGACCAGGGCGCCGTCGAGGCCATCGTGGGCCGCCGCAAGTCGCTGCTGCCCGCCGGGGTGACCTCGGTGGAGGGCGACTTCGCCGCGGGCGATCCCGTGGACCTGTGCGCCCCGCACGGCGGCGTGGTGGCCCGCGGGCTGGTGAACTTCGACGCCGCCGAGATCCCCGGCTTGCTCGGGCGTTCGACCAAGGAACTCGCGAGCACGCTGGGCCCCGAATACGAACGCGAGCTGATCCACCGCGACGACATGGTCATACTGGAATCCCACAACTGAACGTTCCAACGAGGAGCACGCGATGTCCGAAGAGTTCCTGAGCGTCGCCCGCGCGGCACGAGAGGCCGCCGCCGAGCTGGCCCCGCTGCCGCGGGCGCCCAAGGACCGGGCGTTGCGCGCCCTCGCCGACGCCCTGATCGCCCACGCCGCCGAGCTGGTCGCGGCCAACGCCGAGGACGTCGAGCGGGCCAAGGCCCAGGGCACATCCGAGGCGATGATCGACCGGCTCCGGCTCGACGAGGCCAGGATCGCCGCCATCGCCGAGGCCGTACGCCAGGTGGCCGATCTGCCCGACCCGGTCGGCGAGGTGGTGCGCGGCTCGACCCTGCCCAACGGTCTCGAGCTGCGCCAGATCAGGGTGCCGCTGGGCGTGATCGGCATCATCTACGAGGGCCGCCCCAACGTCACCGTCGACGCCGCCGCGCTCTGCCTCAAGAGCGGCAACGCCGTGCTGCTGCGCGGCTCGTCCAGCGCCTACTCCTCCAACACCGCGCTCGTCCGCGTCATGCAGGAGGCGCTGGAGGGCACCGAGGTGCCGGCCGGGGCCGTCCAGCTCGTGCCGGGACGAAGCCGCGACTCGGTCAAGGAGCTGATGCGGGCCCGCGGCCTGGTCGACGTGCTGATCCCGCGAGGCGGCGCGTCCCTGATCAACTCGGTGGTCGAGGAGTCCACGGTGCCGGTGATCGAGACCGGCGTCGGCAACTGCCACGTCTACGTCGACGCCGAGGCCGACGTCGACCTGGCCGTGCAGATCCTGGTCAACGCCAAGGCGCAGCGGCCGTCGGTGTGCAACGCCGCCGAGACGTTCCTCGTCCACGAGGACATCGCCGACGCGTTCGTGCCCAAGGCGCTGGCGGCGCTGCGCGAGGCCGGCGTGACCGTCCACGGCGACGAGCGGATCGCCGCCTACGACCCGCAGGTCGTGCCCGCGACCGAGGACGACTTCACCGCCGAATACCTCTCGCTCGACATCGCCGCCGCCGTGGTCGGCTCGCTGGAGGAGGCCGTGGCCCACATCAGGCGCTACGGCTCCGCCCACACCGATGCCATCGTCACCCGGTCGCAGCGGGCCGCCCGGCGGTTCGTCGCGCTCGTCGACTCGGCCGCCGTGGCGGTCAACGCCTCCACCAGGTTCACCGACGGCGGCGAGTTCGGGTTCGGCGCCGAGATCGGCATCTCCACCCAGAAGCTGCACGCGCGCGGCCCGATGGGCCTGCCCGAGCTCACCTCGACCAAGTGGGTCTACACGGGCGAAGGACATCTGCGCACGTCAGAGGGCACGGTGGTGGCCGGTTAGTCGGCGTGTCGGCCTGACCGGCGCGGGTGGCGTCGCTTGACTGGGGCACATGGAAATCGTCGTCGCCCTCGCCTTCTCCGCTGCGGTGCTGTTCGGCGCGGACCGGCTCATGCTGTGGCTGGAGCGCCGAGGTCACGTCAACTGGCGCGGGAAAGGGCGCAGGCGGCTGTCGGACGAGCCTGTCACGCGGCTCGACAGCATGCTCTCCGACCACACACGCCGATAAACCTTCGGCGTGCCTCAAGCGGTGACAGCGGCACCGGCGCTAGGGTTGTGTCCCTTATGGGCGCGCCGGGCGGGGAGGGACGGTGAGCAAGCTCGGCAAGGTCGGGCCGTACAGCCTGGTCGAGCGGCTCGGCCGGGGTGGCATGGGCGAGGTGTATCTCGCGACCACCCGCCGCGGCGAGCGAGTCGCGCTCAAGGTCCTGCACGACCTAGCCGAAGACGAGACCTCGCGCATCCGATTGGAGCGCGAGGTCCGAGCGCTGCGCAGGGTCGAGAGCCCGTACGTCGCCAAAGTGCTCGACGCGGACCTCGACGGCGCGCGGCCGTACCTGGTGATGGAGCACATCGAGGGCGACACGCTGCTGGAGCGCGTCCGCAAGGAGGGCCCGCTCGACGTCTCCGAGCTGGTCGAGCTCGCGCAGGGCATCGCCGCCGCGCTGGCGATCATCCATGCGGCCGGCGTCGTGCACCGCGACCTCAAGCCGGGCAACATCATCATGGGCGCGCGCGGCCCGGTGCTCATCGACTTCGGCATCGCCCAGGTGCTCGACGCGACGCGGCTGACCATGACCGGTACGTTCCTCGGCACGCCCGGCTACACCGCGCCGGAGATCTTCGCCGACGAGCAGGTCGACTCGCCCGCCGACGTGCACGCCTGGGCCGCGACGGTGGCGTTCGCGGCGACGGGGCGGCCGACGTTCGGGCGGGGCACGGCCGAGGCGCAGATGTACGCGGTGCTCAACGGCCAGGCCGACCTCAAGGGCGTGCCGGTGGAGCTGTTGCCGCTGATACGGGCGGCGCTCAACAGGGAGCCCGGTAAGCGGCCCACGGCGGCTCTGCTGGCCGATCGGCTGTCCAGGCTGGCCAAGGCCACGAGCGCGGCTGAGAGCGAGCCTCAGGCGGCCTCAGGGCGCGTTGCCGACGCTGCGGAGGAGTCCGGCAAGGGTACGGCCGCGCGCGGCAGGGCGGCGCCGGATGAGGCCGCGACGCCGCGCGGCGAGGCCAGAGCGAGGAGCCGGCCCAATGTGCCCGCCGAGGGCAAGGTGCCGCCGCCGCGCAGCCGGGGCGGCCGGGCCGTGCCGGAGAGCGGGCGTCCCGGGCGTGCTCTGCCGGAAGGCGGGCGTGCCGGGCGGGTCGTGCCCGAGAGCGGCCGGGCCGGGAGCCGGGCGGTGCCCGACGGCAAGGGGCAGGCGCTCGCGCGCAGCCGGGCCGAGGGCAAGGTGCCGCCGCCGCGCGGACGTACCGGCGGGGACGGCAAGACCACCGGGCCCAGGGCCAAGGTCACCGCGTCGCGGCAGCGTACGGCGGCGGCCGTCAGGAGCAGGACGGCCACGCAGGACCGGCGCAAGACCGCCGGGCTGCGCGAGACGCACACCACGCTGCCCGCGGGCAACGGCGCGCTGCTGCTGCTCGCGGTGCTGGCCGTGCCGTGCGTGGTGGTGTCGGTGATCTGGCCGATCGCCTCGATCGCCATCACGACGCTGTTCGTGGTGCTGACCAGGACCCTGTGGATGAGCCACTGGATGGTCTGGAAGCGCAGCTCCCGGCGCATGCGGGTGCTGCTGCGGGTGCTGCTCTTCCCCGTCGCGCTGGCCGGGGCGGCCTCGTCGGCGGTCGTGTGGCCTGGCGTGCCCGTCGCGGTGGCGGCGGGCGGTGCGCTGTGGGCGACCGGCGGCGGTGAGATCACGCCCGATTGGTGGCAGGAGGCCGCGCCCGTGACCGTGGCCGGGGTGGTGTTCGGGATGCTCTGCGGCGGGATCACCGGGCGCGAGATCGAGCGGGTCGGGCAGCGGCTGCCCGAGCTGCGCAGGGAAGGGCTGCGCGCGCTGGCCGTGCTGGGCGGGTTCGTCGCGCTGTGCGCGGCCGCCGTACGCGCCATCGCCCTGCTGCTCTGACCCTCGGCTCGCCGCCTTCTCGCCGCGGGGTCCCGTGCGCCTGCGGCTCGCCGGTGAGGCTCATGGTGGCCCGCCGCTACGGGCGGCGGGCCGGCGCGGCCGATCAGGCGGATCCGCCGCGCGGAGGCGGTGTCGTACTCAGCGGTGTCGTACGCACCTGGGGCGGTGCAGTGCTCAGTCGCGGCGGGCGAAGCGGTTGAAGATGCGCTCGCCCGCGTTGACCGCGCCCTCGGCGACGTCGCGTAGCACGCCGATGAACGGGTCCTGCGACTGCTGCCAGGAGGCGCGGTAGGACTCCGCCGCCGCCTTGATCTCGTCGGTGACCCTCGCACTGGCGTCGTCCTCCCGACGGGGGTAGTCGCCGCCGATGATCCGGTCGTACTCGCCGCTGCGCTGCCACTTGTCCAGCTCCGCCACGCGCACCACCGCGAACGGGTGGGTCGTGCCGAGCAGGTTGAGCACCTTGAGGAAGCCGTCGCGAAGGTCGCCCGCGGTGTCGTACTCCTGGAACTGCTCCAGGAACGCCTCGATGTTCATCTCGTGGGTGTAGTCACCGCCCGCGAGCTTCATCAGCGCGCGCTTGGCCGACTCGGGGTTCTGCCCCACGAGCAGGCCGCCGCGGTCGGACGACAGCTCGGACTTGCGGTACCACTCCTCCAGGCCCGCGACGATCGCCCGCAGGCCGATGTAGCCGAGCGGGATCCAGGCGACGCGGGTGGCGAGGCGGGTGAGGATGTCGAGCATCGTCCGGTAGACCGCGTGCCCCGACAGGATGTGGGAGGTCTCGTGGCCGATGACGAAGCGCTGCTCCTCCTCGTTCATGAGGTTGAGCAGACCGGTGGTCACGACGATGAACGGGTCGTCGAAGCCGATCGCCTTCGCCTGCACCTGCGGGTCCTGCTGAACGTAGATCTCCGGGATCCGGTGCAGGTCGAGGGTGTAGGCGGCGTCGCGGCCCATGTCGTAGAGGGAGCGGAACTGGGTCTCGCTCACTCGTACGGCCGACGCGAGGTACATCAAGCGGAGCCGGCGCTCACTGACGAGGCCGGACATCTGCTTGAGAACGGTATCGAACCCACTCAACTTGCGCAGAGCGACCAGGGCGGACCGGTCTGCGGGGTGTTCGTAGGCTCGGGACGAGATGCCTGGCAGTTGGACGCGATTGCGGTCCGGGGTGGTCGTCATGCCCGGCATGCTACGTCCGCAACGGAAGTGATGCGCGGTCATCCTGAAGGGGGGTGCCGTCGAGTTGTCCGGAAGCGTCCGCGTAAGGTCCGTTTCATGATGAATGCGCCTGGTGTGCAGGGGAAGCGGCGAGTAGGTGTGATGGGTGGGACGTTCGACCCCATCCACCACGGGCACCTCGTCGCCGCCAGCGAGGTGGCTCACCACTTCCAGCTCGACGAGGTGGTCTTCGTGCCGACGGGCCGGCCGTACCAGAAGTCGGAGCGGGAGGTGTCGGCGCCCGAGGACCGCTACCTGATGACGGTCATCGCGACCGCCTCGAACCCGCGCTTCTCCGTCAGCCGGGTGGACATCGACCGTCCGGGACCGACGTTCACGATCGACACTTTGCGCGATATCTCGAAAATTTACGGTCCTGAGGTCGAACTGTTCTTCATCACCGGCGCCGACGCGCTCGGCGCCATCCTCGGCTGGCAGAGCGCCGACGAGTTGTTCCAGCTCGCCCATTTCGTCGGCTGTACGCGCCCCGGGCACACCTTGCACGACCCCGGCCTGCCGGAGGGCCGGGTGACGCTGCTGGAGATCCCCGCGCTGGCCATCTCGTCGTCCGAGTGCCGGCAGCGCGTCGCCAAGGGCGAACCGATCTGGTATCTGGTGCCCGACGGAATCGTGCAGTACATCAACAAGCGAGGGCTGTATCGCTCGGCCGGATGAGCCTGCTCAGGGCGTCCTCGTGGCGTAGGTGAGGGGTTTCGGCCCGGAAGGGTACCCTCAACATAAGGGCATGCTGCCGACACAGGAGGACAGACCCGCATCGTGACCGCATCTGACAAGGCCGTCCAGCTCGTGCGCATCGCCGCGGAGGCCGCGGCCGACAAGCTGGCCGATGACATTCTGGCCTACGACGTGAGCGAACAGCTCGTCATCACCGACGCCTTCCTGCTCTGCTCCGCCACCAACGACCGCCAGGTTCGCGCCATCGTCGACGAGATCGAGGAGCGGCTGCGCACCGAGGCCGACGCCAAGCCCGTACGCCGCGAAGGCGAGCGTGAAGGGCGGTGGGTGCTGCTCGACTACATCGACATCGTCGTGCACGTACAGCACGAAGAGGACCGCACGTTCTACGCCCTCGAGCGCCTGTGGAAGGACTGCCCGGCCATCACGCTGCCGGAGAGCGTCATGCAGGCCAATCTCCAGCGGGCGCGCGCGTGACCGACCGACACGACCTGGCGCCTCGCGCCGATTGCGAGCGGTCCGCATGAGCAGAAGGATCGTGTGCCTGCGTCACGGACAGACCCTGTGGAACGTCGAGCAGCGTTTCCAGGGCCACTCCGACATCCCCCTCGACGAGACCGGCATGGCGCAGGCCGAGCGTGCGGCCTCGCTGCTGGCCGCACTGCGGCCCACCATGATCGTCTCCTCCGACCTCCAGCGGGCCAACGACACCGCGCAGGCCCTGGGCAGGCTCGTCGGCCTCGACGTGGCGATCGACAAGGACTTCCGCGAACGGGGCGGCGGCGAATGGGAGGGGCTGACCCGGGAGGAGATCGCCGCCCGGTGGCCCGAGGAGTACGCCGCCTGGGAGGCTCCGGGCGGAGAGCCCGTCACCGAGGTCGCCACCAGGGTCGCCAATGCGATGCGGCGCTGGGCGGCCCGCCTCGACGACGACGGGCTGCTCGTCGTCGCCTCCCACGGCGCCGCCCTGCGGCTGGGCATCTGCGAGCTGCTCGGGCTGCCCGAGCAGCTCTGGCCGGCGATCGGCGGGCTGGGCAACTGCTCCTGGTCCGTGCTGCAGGAAGGGCGGCGCGGGTGGCGGCTGCTCGAGCACAACGCCGGCACGCTGCCCGAGCCGGTGCGCAGCGACGACAAGCCGGAAGCGGAGGTCTGACCACCTGCCCGGGTGCGGTCCCGGCCTGTAGGTCTGCCTCCCTCCCGCCGGGTGCGGCCTGTGTGAACGGGCTGTACCCGGCTTTTCGCATGCCCGGGCATGGCGCCGGAGTGGCGGGTGAGGTCTGCCGGGGTGACTGGGACGGTTGCGATTAGGTGAATCGGGGCGGTTGGCTATATGCTCTCGGAGCGCCGCAACGGGTGGACTCGGAGCGGTGACCAGGGGCTATAGCGCAGTTGGTAGCGCGCCTCCATGGCATGGAGGAGGTCTGGGGTTCGAATCCCCATAGCTCCACGTTCGAAAGCCTTGCCCCGCTGATCGCCGGGCAAGGTTTTTTGCTGTGCGGGGCGCTCCGAGCAGCGGGACATCGTGCGCGCGGCGCCGCCGGACGGAGCGGTGCCGCGGCGCCCGTGAGCATGGGAAAAGGCCGGGCGCTGAGCCCGGCCTTGAGGGGAGGAACGGGTCAGTGCTGGGCCGCCTCGCGGTGTGCGGCGCGGCTCGCAGGGACGGCGGTGAGGCTGAGGACCACCGTGACCACCCCGACGACCCAGGACGTCCAGGACGCCCCCTGGCCCTCGGTGTACGTGATGGCCCACGGAGCGACGAACAGCAGCACACCCCACAGGGCGTTGAGCCATTCCGTCGCCACGGTGCCCGGCTTCGCCAGGGAGACGAGCGAGGTGAGCGCGATGAGGACACCCAGGACGATCAGTGAAGCGGCGGCACCCGAAGCGCCGTCGACCCAGATCGGGGAGAGTGCCGCGTAGATGCCGGCGACCAGGGTGACCCAGTCCTGCCAGCGTGACCATGCCTTCATGAGAACCTCCGCCATCGGCGTTTGTACTCGGCTGGCCTTTTCGGTCAGTCGATCGCTGCAACCCGGCGGGGGTGGCAGCGATTCCACTGTGCTATGTGACCTTTTCCACAGTGTACGTCCCGGCACGTGAGGTGTAGCGGGGCGTTCGGCGGCACTTCGGCAGGGCCGGGCGGGGGCCTTCGCGCCGGCTCGATCACCGGCGGTTGTAGCGGGCGGCAAGCTCGTATGTCGTCGTCGCCATCCGCTCGCGTAACTCCGGCGGCGACAGGACCTCGGCGTCGGTGCCCAGGCGCAGGAACTCGCACACCGCGTGCTCGATCGACTCGATCGGCACCGTCACCTGCGTCCAGCCCTCCTCGTCGGGCGCTGAGGCGCTCTCTCTGGCCGCCGCCACCACGCCGGGCGTCATCAGGTCGGCCAGGCGTTCGACGCCGCGCGGCGACAGCCGTACGATCGCCTCGCCCCAGCGCAGCCGGGCCTCGAACTCGGCGAGATACCCCTGCCAGTACGCCTGCAGATCGAAATCCTCCGGCCGGGCGAACCCGCCGGGCAGCGTGTGCAGGTCGAGGATCTGCGAGACGCGGTACGTGCGGACGTGCTCGCCGGAGCGCGCCACCAGGTACCACCGTCCGGCCTTGATGACCAGCCCGTACGGCTCCAGCCGCCGCTCCACCTCCTGAGGCGCCCGCCAGCGGCGGTAGCGGACCTGGAGGGGACGCTCGTTCCAGACGGCGTCGGCCACGGCCGGCAGGTGGGTGACCGGCTCGGGGTCCCGGTACCAGGTGGGCGCGTCGAGGAGGAAGCGTTCCTGGATGCGTCCGGCGCGGTCGCGCAGCTCCACCGGCAGCGCGGCCATCAGCTTGAGCTGCGCCGCCGCCACCACCGCCCCGAGCCCCAGTTCGGCGGCGGGGCCGGGCAGCCCGGCGAGGAACAGCGACTCGGCCTCGTCGGCGGTCAGACCGGTCAGGCGGGTGCGATAGCCGTCCAGGAGCCGGTATCCCCCTTTGGGGCCCGCGTCGCCGTAAAGGGGGATACCGGCCGCGTGGAGGGACTCGACGTCGCGGTAGATGGTGCGTACGGACACCTCAAGCCGCTCCGCCAGCTCCTGCGCGGTCATCCGGCCCCGTGTCTGCAACAGCAACAGGATGGAGACCAAGCGGGAGGCACGCACATCGCTGACACTACCTGTCAGTGACCCGGTCTTACCGTGCCGCGCATGAACGACTTCGACTTCCTCGCCGGCCGCTGGAACGTCCTCAGCCGCCGCCTCATCAAGCCTCTGTCGGGAAGCGGCGCATGGGAGGAGTTCCCCGGTTTCTCGGTGGCCACCCGGCACTTCGGCGGCGCGGCCAGCGTCGATGAGATCGAGTTCCCGACCAAGGGGTTCAGCGGGATGACCGTGCGGCTGTACGACGTGCGGGCCGGGCAATGGGCCATCTACTGGGCGAACAGCGCCACGGGGCGGCTGGACACCTCGGCCATGGTGGGCGGGTTCGACGGGGACCGCGGGAAGTTCCACGGCGAGGAGACCGTGGCGGGGCGGCGGGTGCGGTGCAGGTTCGTCTGGACGGTGATGGGCCCCGGCGCGGCCCGGTGGGAGCAGGCGTTCTCCGATGACGGAGGGCGTACGTGGGAGACGAACTGGACGATGGACTTCAGCCGGGCGTGACCGCCTGCGTCGCGGCGGGGAGCGGGCGCGTGGTCGCGTCGGCGTTGCTGCGTGCCCACAGGACGGCGGCGACGGCCCCGGCGGCGATCAGCAGGACGAGCCCGCCTGCCACGATCACCCACCACCAGGCGGACCTGGGCGGCTTGGCCTCGTAGACGGGCACGTCGGGGAGCAGGTCGGGGGTGTACGGGAGCCGCTGCGTATGGGGCGACTCCGCCGAGCCCTGGGGGAGCGGAGCCGGGCGCGGGAAGCGGTGCCTGATCGTCCGGTCGGGGTCGGCGCCGGGAGCGGAGCCGGAATCGAGGTTGATGGTGGGCTCGAAGTCGGGGGTGCGATCGGAAGCGGGGTCAGGGCCGGGGGTGTGTTCGGGAGCGGAGTCGGGGGCGGGCTCGTGCGGGCCGGGCTGCTCTCGCGTCATGATCCCCTCAGACGAGCTGCGTGATAGGGATTTACGCCGACATTGTCACACTTCTCCCGGCTGTGTCGTCCAGCCTGCATGACATCTGTACTCGTCACAGGAGGCAGCGGGCGGCTCGGCCGCGCGGTGCTGGAGAAGCTGGTCGCGGCCGGGTACGACGTGCGGGCCGTGAGCCGGTCACGCAGGGCCGGCGCAGGAGGCGTGCGATGGGTGGTGGCGGACCTGACGACCGGGCATGGCCTGGCCGAGGCCGTGTCGGGGGCCGACGTCGTCCTGCACCTGGCCTCGGCGCCGTACAAGGGGCGCTACACCCGGCGGGTGGAGCTCGACGGCACGGCGGCGCTGCTCGCGGCGGCGCGCGAGGCCGGGGTGCGGCATCTCGTCTACGTCTCGATCGTGGGCGTGGATCGGGTGCCGTGGGGATATTTCCGTACGAAGGTACGCGCTGAGCGGCTCGTCCGGGACGGCGGCGTGCCCTGGAGCATCGTGCGGGCCACCCAGTTTCACGAGTTCGTGGCCGAGGCGTTCCAGGGGATGGCCAGGTTCGGCGTCATGGTCGTCGATCCGGGCGTCCCGGCTCAGCCGGTGGACGTACGCGACCTGGCCGGGCACCTGGCCGGGGTGGTCGCCCGCGGGCCCGCCGGTGCGATCGAGGAGTACGGCGGGCCCCAGACCCTCACCATGGAGGAGGCCGTACGGCGGTGGCTGCGGGTGCGCGGGCTGCGGCGGCCGGTGCTGCGGGTACGCGTCCCCGGCGCGCTCGGCCGTGCCTTCCGCGCCGGTCACCTCGTCACCGAGGCGGCCCCTGCGGGCGCTATCACCTGGGACGACTACCTGGCCGGGCGCTCCAGCGGGGATCGTCCCGGCAAGGTCTGAGGTCGGCTCCTGCGTCCATTTGCCGTGCCGGTCGCGTGCTACTGCTCGGAGGGAGGCTGGTAGCCCTGGGACGGCGGCTGCCAGCCCTGCTGCGGCGGCTGTCCACCGGGTTGGGCCTGCTGGCCGGGCTGCTGCGGTGCCCAGCCGGGCTGTGCCTGCCCACCGTGCCCGCCGGGCTGGGACCATCCGGGATCGGGCTGGTGGCCGGGCTGCGGCCAACCGTGCTGACCCTGGTCGGGCTGCGGCCAGCCGGGTTGACCGTGCTGGGCGTGGTGGCCGGGCTGGGTGGGCCAGGTCTGCGGCTGCCCGGCGGCGGCCGGTTGCGGGGTGCGGCGGGCGACCACGCCGAAGATCAGTAAAGATATGCCGACCGCCTGCGCCAGGGTCCCGAGCCCGGTGCCCACCGGCAGGACGATCTCGTACGCCGTGCGCCCGAGCTTGTCGATCAGCGTGCTCATGGAGAAGGAGACACCGACCTGGCCGATGAACCCGACGAGGAGCACGACGCACCCCGCGATACCGAGGTTCGCGCCGCGACCGTGGTCCTTCTTGCGCACCGCCAGCAGGATGATCCCCCCGACGAAGACGATGACCATGAGCAGCGCGTTGATGATGTTGATGACGAGGTTCAGCATGCCCATCCGGTGAAGACTCCCATGGGGGGACGAAAGGTGACCTGACGACGCTACGTGGCTCGGCGGAGATCTTCCACCGCACGTGTGATCGAGTCGAGGTCGTGGCTGCCCTCGTACCGTACGCCGTTGATGAAGAGCGTGGGCGTGCCGCGCACGCCGCTCGCCTGCCCCGACTCCTCGTCCACCGCGATCCTGGCGACGTGGCGCGGTACGTCGGCCCAGGGCTCGACGCCGAGCTGGGCGGCGTAGCGCTCAAGGTCGGCGTCGGTGAGGAAGCGCTGGTTGGAGTAGAGGATGTCGTGCATCTCCCAGAACCGGCCCTGGTCGGCGGCGGCCTCGGCGACGATGGCGGCGGGGGCGGCGCGGGGGTGCAGGGTGCGCAGCGGGAAGTGCCGGAAGACCATGCGCACATCGGGGTTCTGCCGCAGGACCTCCTCCAGGATGGGCTGGAGGCGGCCGCAGTAGGGGCATTCGAAGTCGGCGTACTCGACGATCGTCACCTTGGCGCTGGCGGGCCCGCGTACATGGTCGCCCCGCCCCACGGGCACGGCCAGCGTCTTCGGCAGGTCCTGCGACGGCTCGGCGTCGGGCGGGGCGCACACGCCGCCACGGTTCCACGCCAGCCGGAAGATCACCCAGCCGAGCGCGGCCGACAGCAGCGAACCCGCCAGGATGCCGATCTTCGCCTGGTCGTGCAGCGCCGGGTCGTCGAAGGCGAGGTCCACGATGAACAGCGCGACCGTGAACCCGATGCCGGACACGGCGGCCCCGCCGAGCACCTGGCCCCAGACGAGGTTGCCGGGCAGGATGCCCCACTTGAGCCGCAGCGGCAGCCAGGTGCCGAGCGCGATGCCGGCGAACTTGCCGACCAGCAGGCCCAGCGCGACGCCGATGGCGATGGGCGAGGTCACGGCGGCGCTCAGAGTCTCGCCGTCGAGCCGCACGCCGGCGTTGGCCAGCGCGAAGACGGGCACGATGACGTAGCTGCTCCACGGGTGCAGGCGGAGCTGTAGCCGCTCGTTCACCGAGACGGCCCGCTGGACGCGCCGCGCGGCCTCCCTGGCGGCGGCCGCGCTCGGCGCGACCGTGAACCCCTGCACGGCCTCCCCGGCCAGCAGCAGCTTGTGGTCGGTGGGGGCGTAGACGAAGACGAGCATGCCGAGCGCGATGCCGACGAGCGTGGGGTGCACGCCGCTCTCCAGCGTGGCCAGCCACAGCGCGAACCCCAGCACGATGTACGCGGGCGCCCGCCAGATCTTCAGCCACCGCAGCGTGACGATGGCCGCGAGCACCAGCGCGGCGATGATCAGGGCGGGCACCGACAGCTCGGCGGTGTAGAAGATCGCGATGATCATGATCGCGAGCACGTCGTCCACGATCGCCAGCGTCAGCAGGAAGGCCCGCAGCGGCTCGGGACACCGGGCCCCGACCACGGCCAGCACGCCCAGTACGAACGCGGTGTCGGTGGCGATCGGCACGCCCCATCCGCCGGCGCCGGGCCCGCCCGCGTTGAACAGCAGGTAGACCGCGGCGGGGACGAGCATGCCGCCGAACGCCGCCACCGCCGGTACCGCGATCAGCCGCCGGTCCCTGAGCTGCCCGAGCCGCACCTCGTAGGAGACCTCGAGGCCGATGAGGAAGAAGAAGAGCGTCATCAGCCCGTCGTTGACCCAGTGGCGCAGGTCGAGGCTGAGCTGGGCGTCGCCGAACGACAGGCCGACCGGCGTGTGCCAGAACGCCTCGTAGGTGTCGCCCCACGGCGAGTTGGCCCAGAGCAGGGCCAGCACGGTGGCGACGAGCAGCACGCTGGTGCTGCCCGCCTCGGTCCGCAGGAACGACCGCAGCATCTCCCATCCCCCCTCGCAGCGATCCTAGGCGGGAGGGATGCGTGGCAGAACGCCGCCTCCAGGAGGGACGCGAGTGACGCTAGCCGGTCTCGAAGAACAGGTGGAAGGCGGCGTCGCGGGCGAGCAGGAAGCCGACGATCGCCAGCGCCCAGCTCAGCATCGACCCGGAGTGCTTGGCCAGCCAGGCACGCAGCCGTTCGAGCTTCGGCTCGAGCCGGGCTCCGGCCGCCGCGCGCAGCACCATGAAGGCCAGCGCGGGCAGGATCATCACCAGCACGTACGCCGCCAGCACCGGCAGCCACTGTGCCGCCCGCAGTCCGGCGCTCGTCATGATCCCGACCGCGCCGAGGTACGGCAGCATCGTGGCCACCTCGACCGCCCCGGCCGTCAGCCCGAGCAGCACCATCGTGCGCGGCCCGCCCACCTTGGGGGTGAACGTGCGCTCCGGCAGCCCGCGCTTCGCCCGCCGCTTGGGGTCGAAGCGGAAGCTCAGCGCGAACAGCACGACACCGATCGCGAGCTGCACCGCGTAGGCGGCCCGGCTCTGCAGCGCGCCGCCGAACGCGTCCATGGCGGCCCCGGCTCCCAGCATGAGCGCCACCCCGACCAGGAAGTAGAAGCCCGCCACGGTGGCCAGGTAGGTGAGCAGCCGGCCGCCGCGTCCCCGTTCCGTGGTCAGCAGCAGGAAGACGGGGATGCCGAGGGTGCCGAAGCTCGTGCTGTCGATCAGCGCCAGAGCCGCGAGCGTGAGCAGCAGCGCGACGGTCATGAAGCGATGATGCCGACCGAGGCTTCCCGGCCGCCTCCTCCGGCGGGCTGAACCCGGCGTACATCCTTATGCTCATCCCCTCCGGAGGTGGCCCGGAGGAGCTGGCGGTGGCCCGGAGGAACCGGAGGGGGCCAGAGGAACCGGAGGAGGCCCGGAAGAGCCGGCGAGGCCCGGAGGAGCCGGAGGTGGCCCGGAGGAGGGCCAGGGGCCGGAGGAGCCGGAGGAGGCGCGGGCGTCAGAGGTTGCGCAGGTAGGCCAAGGAAGGCGCGAAGAAGTACTCGCCGCCCTTCATCGTGACGGTCTGCGCCACCTGCGACTGCGGAACGGACGTCTCCGGCTTGCCCCAGACCTTGGGGAAGCTCACCTCGATGTCACGCTCGCCCTGCCCGATGACCGGGTCGTGGCCGGTCGCCGGCATCTCGAAGTCGGGGTTGTTGGCCCAGGTCTGCTGCATGAACTCGAACTGGCCGAGCAGGCTCGAGTTGAACGCCATGAACAGCAGGCCGACCTCGCCGCTCGGGCGCTCCTCCGGCGGGGAGTCGTCCCACGGGTCGTCGGTGCGCTCGCCGTACGTCTGCCCGCGCCGCGCCATGCCCACCTCGCGCCCGAACGAGCGCGGGTTCGTCTTCCTGACGTGCCCCGAGAACGGGCACTTGGAGCCGTCGTCGGCGTCGAACGTGAAGTCGTTGACGACGGGACCTCCGGCCGGCCTGGGCTTCAGCGTCAGCGGGGTGCCGTCCTTGAAGCGGCCGACGAGCATGGCGCCCGCCCGCTCGCGGTCGGCGCCCTGCAGGCCGAGGCCGTCGGCCAGGTCGCGCTCGATCTCCTTGAACGCCCGCACGTTCTGCTCCAGCTTCCTGAACACCAGGTAGCTGCCGTGGTGGCGGGTGGGGTCGGGCGCGAACGGGTCGGGCACGAGCACGTTGCCCAGCGGGAACGCCGGATCCCAGTGCTTCCTCGGCTCCTTGTCCACCTCGTCGGCGAGGAACAGCGGCTGGCTGCGGCCGTCGACGTAGCCGAAGTGCTCGATGCCGTCGCCCGCCAGGTTGCGCATGCCCTGACCGCGCTCCTCGCCCAGCAGCCTGGCGCTCTCGGGCAGGTCGTCGATGATCTCCTGGCGCAGCCGATCGACCGGGGCGCGCTCGGCGTCGCCGATGAGGATGACGGCGTGGATCTCCCGCTGGTAGGTGCGCTCCCACTCCTCGACGGGCGGATCGTTGACGATGGCGACGCGCCGCTTCATGCCGTCGCGGAAGACCGGGTCGCCGAACCTGCGCACCTCTTCGGCCGAGTGGCCGAGGTCGCGGTAGCCGGCCTTGCTGATGCCGACTCCGACGTACGGGGTGCCGGGCCAGCGGCAGGCCGCGAAATCGCGCACCTCCTCAAGGTGGTGGCGGGCCGACTTCATTTTGGTGGTGGCCAGGCGGCGCAGAAACGCCCGCCCTTCGGCCACGTCGTTGAAACGGACGAACAGCACGGACATGTGCTCGCGTACGTGGGCACGCAGGATGTTCGGCTGCAGATTGTCCAGCATGGCCTTGGTGTCGGCGTCGAGCGAGGCCGAATCCCAGGCGAGAGGTCGTTCATTGTCAAGGTCGACAGGCATGCCGCTGTCCCTTTCCCCGTTCACCCGATCACATGAAATCGGACCCCCTGCGCGTTGAGGGAGGAAAGGGCGGCGGAAATCCCCCGGTATTCAACGCGTCCAACCATGACGACTGTCGACGGCCCGGGAAAGTTTCCGGCTCAACGGGATCGCTGCATTTCCCGATGCGGGCTACGCCGCCGGGCGTATCCGGGCCGCCTCCCTGGGGACGATGGCCGGGCGGCCGCGCGGTGGCAGCGTGGTGGCATGGATGTGCTCCGCCGGCTGCTCGGCCGGCTGTCGGTGCTGTACGTGCTGGTCTTCTTGACGTTCGCGCTGGCGCACGCAGGGGTCGCGATCGGCCCCATCCGCGAGCCGGTGATCGTGCCCGCCGTCATCGTCGAGACGCTGTGCGCCGCCGCCCTCGCCGTAGGCGCGTACGGCGCGCTGGCCGGACGGGCGTGGGCCTGGGACGGCCTCCTCTACGGCCACGCGGCCGCGCTGGGCGGGGTGCTGCTCGGCATCGCGGCCACCACCCTGCGCGGAGGCGGCGGGGACGCGGATGCGCCTAGCGCGTTGCTGCTGACCTATCACGCCACGATGGCGGTCGTGCTGACCGCCGGGCTGGTGGGCGCCTTCTACGTCTCCCGGGCGCGCACGTAGTCACCCTTCCAGGGTGCGCAGGTAGCCGGCTGCCGCTTCGAGGTCGTCCTCGCCGAACACGCGGATGCCCTCGGACTCCAGCAGCGCCGTCGTGACGCCCTGGCCTGGCGTACGCCGCCCGGAAAAACTCCCGTCATAGACGGAGAGCGCACCGCAGGAGGGGCTGCCCTCCTTGAGCACCGCCATCCGGATGCCGTTGGCGCGCGCGACCGCGAGTGCTCCCCGCGCGCCGGCCACGAACGCGGCGGTCACGTCGGCGCCGTCGCTCGTCAGCACGCGTGCCGAGCCCGCGAGGACCGCAGCGCCGCCCAGACCGCCCTCGATCTCGGATGCGGGGCGCGGGACCGGCAGCCCGCCCGCCACCTCGGGGCAGAACGGCACCAGCCGCCCCTCCTCCCGCCACCCGGCGAGCAGGGCGGCCGAGCTGGTCTTGGCGCGGCCGTCGTAACGCACCTTGCGGCCCATCAGGCAGGCGCTGACGAGGATCTTCTCCACGTCTTCGATCCTATGAGCGCGATCGGCACCAGCGAGACCGCGGTCAGGCCCGCCACCACCCAGAACGCGTACGCGAACGGCCGGGCGACGCCCGCCGCGGTGAACGCCTGCAGCGCCATGGTGAGCACGGCGACGCCGAACGGCGCGGCCAGGCGGACGGCGATGGTGCTCAGCGTGGTCGCCGCCGGGATCGCGGAACGCTCCAGCGTCGCGAACGCCGCCGCCATCACCGACGTGGACACCAGCCCGTGCCCGAGCCCGACCAGGAACATCGGCGCGAAACCGCCGCCGAGCAGCGCGAAGGCCACGATGCCCGCCGTCGCCACGACCACGCCCGCCGCGCCGATGCCGCGCCCGCCCTTGCTATCGCCGAACAGCCGCAGGTCCAGCAGCGTGCCCGGCGAGCGCAGGGCTCGTACGACGAACGCCGCCACCAGCGCCAGCCCCGCCGGCAGCACCGGCAGCGCGCCGCCGCCCGGCTCCGACAGCCCGTAGACGACGGCCGCGAGCCCGGGGGAGAGCAGCGCCAGACCGGCCAGGTCGAGCGGCTGCGGGCGGTCGCCGGGCTCGGCGAGCAGCAGCACGAGCGCGGCCAGCCAGACGCGCCGCGCGCCGAACCTGCCCGTCGCCCAGCCGGTGACCGGCACCGTCATGGACAGGGCGAGCAGGTAGGCGGTGACCGTCCACTGGACGGCCGCGTGGCGGCCGAGCTCGGCGCCCGCACGATGACGCTGTACTCGTACATCGAGCGCAAAGAGGACCTTCTCGCGCTGATGGCCGATGAGATCGCCGCCGAGGCCCACGTCGACGAGCCGCTACCGGACGACTGGCGGGAGGCGCTGCTGCTGCTCGCCCGGCGCGAGCGCGACCTGGTGCGCCGCCATCCCTGGCGGGTCGATCTCATCTCCCAGCGCGTCCCCGTCGGTCCCAACGGGCTGCGGCACGTCGAGCAGAAGCCGGCCGCCATCGACCGGCTGGCGGCGAGCGGGGTGGCGGTCGGCCGGCTGACGGCCTGGCGGATCCTCGCGGCGTTCAACGACTACATGACCGGCTTCGTGATCAGGGAGGCGCAGGAGCGCGGTGCGCCCCGCGAGGAGGGGATCAGCGAGGCCGAGCGGGCCGCGCTCGCCGAGCCGTACATCAGGGAGCTGGTCGCGGGCGGCGAGTTCCCCCGGCTCGGGCCGATGATCGAGGAGGGCGTGCAGGGGGCGGACGACAATTTCGAGCGCGGTCTCGGGTGGGTGCTCGACGGCATCGAGGCGCACCTGCGCGGAGGGCCGGAGGGCCGCTCATGAAGCCGACTGCGGGCCGGTCCTGAAGGCGGGCCCTGAGCCGGTCAACGGCCGATCGCGCAGGGGCCGGTCGTCGGCGGGGGCGACGCCCCCGGGCGATAGCCTTACCCCCGATGAACACCACCGTCTCCACGATCGTCATCTCGGGCTCGCTGCTGCTCATGCTGATGAGCCTGATCAACGCGATCCGCAACCGGCCGATGGGCATGGTGCTGCTGGTCGGCTTCGCACTGCTGGAGGTGGCGGTGCTGGTGCAGGCCGGGTTCGTGATCGCCGGAGTGGTGGGCGGCGCGGGACCCGACGACAAGGCCACGCTGTTCGGCTACGTCGGCGGGGAGGTGCTGATCCCGCCCGCGGCGGTGTTCCTCGCGCTGGCCGAGCGCAGCAGGTGGGGCTCGGCGATCCTGGCCGTGGCCGGGTTCGCGATCGCCGTGATGACGGCCAGGCTGCTGCAGATCTGGCAGGGCGTGGCGTGACCGGCTCGATCAGCACCGGCCCCGGGCGCGCGCTGATCGCGGTCTACGGGCTGTTCGCGCTGGCCGCGGGGTCGCGGGCGGGCGTGCAGATCGCCACCAGGTTCTCCGAGGCGCCGCTGGCGTACTCGCTGTCGGCGTTCGCCGCCGCGGTCTACATCCTGCTCACCGTCGCGCTGTGGCGCGGCGCGCGGCGGCTGGCGCTCGTCTCGCTCGGCATCGAGCTGGCCGGGGTGCTCGTCATCGGCACGCTCAGCCTGGTCGATCAGGCGGCTTTTCCCGACGAGACCGTGTGGTCGGCGTACGGCAAGGGTTACCTGTTCATCCCCCTCGTGCTGCCTCTGGTGGGCCTGTACTGGCTGTGGCGCCGGCGTTAACGCCGTCATCGCCTGGGCAGTGGCAGAGCCCATGAGCATGATCGAGCATTCAGAAGACGTCAAGGTCCCCGTACGCGTCGCGTACGACCAGTGGACGCAGTTCGAGAGCTTCCCCGAGTTCATGGAGGGCGTGGAGTCGGTCAAGCAGCTCAGCGACACCCGCACGCGGTGGGTGGCCGACATCGCCGGTGTGAGGCGCGAGTTCGAGGCCGAGATCGCCGAGCGGCACCCCGACGAGCGCGTCGCCTGGCGCAGCGTCGATCGCCCCCACCACGCCGGTGTGGTGACCTTCCACCGCATCGACGACAACACGACCAGGGTCACCCTCCAGATGGAGTACGACCCCGAGGGCTTCGTCGAGACGGCGGGCGACTGGCTGCAGCTCGTCCGCATGCGCGTGATCGGCGACCTCAAGCGGTTCAAGACGTTCATCGAGTCGCGCGGCGGAGAGACCGGCGCGTGGCGCGGCGACGAGCCGGGGCCGCACCAGGAGGGCTCCACGTACGGTGGCGGCGGCCGGCCGGTCCCGCCCGGCACGGTCGGCGGCGACGGCAGGGAGCCCGGCGGCACGCTGCCTCCTCCCGGCCCGATTCCCCTGAACGAGCCGCCCGCAGGCCCGCCCCGGCCGGTGCTCTGACCAAAACGGCGTCTATTCCCCGAGGCCGAAAGAGCGGTGTACATCACATTCGGCGCCCCACTCAAAACTCGCATTTAACGGCGGATAACCTTATTAAGTCCGGATTGGCGCAGGTCAGGGCCTGTGCCGTGCGACCCGAGAGCGCGCGGAGCGAGTAACAGGAACCCTCGGAACCCCTCCGAGGGTTCTTCAACGCCCGGAATAAACGGGGATTTTGTCCCTGTTAGGGTTGGCATTCGTCCCATGATTTGATGAGTGGAGGATTGTCTTCAGTCATGAGCGTGCTCGCGCAAGAGTCCCGTGGCGGTAGCGGCAGCGGCAGCAGCACCCGCCTCGCTTGGCTCCTCGTTCTGGGAATCGTTCTGGCCGCACTCAACCTGCGCACCGGGGTCACCAGTGTCGGTCCGCTGCTCGATCAGCTCGCCGCCGGGCTCGGCATGTCCAGCGCCGGCACCGGCCTGTTGACGACCCTGCCCGTGCTGGCCTTCGCCAGCGTAGGCGCCGTGACCCCGTCGCTCGCCAGGCGGATCGGGGAGCATCGGCTGCTGCTGCTCGCCCTCGTCACCCTGGGCGCGGGACTCCTCGTCAGGTCGCTGGTGGACTCCGCACCGGTGTTCCTGGTGAGCAGCGCCGTCGCGCTGTCGGGCGGCGCCGTGGGCAACGTGCTGATCCCGACGCTGGTCAAGCGCCACTTCCCGGCGCGTACCGGGATCATGACCACTGTGTACACCACCGCACTCGCGGTCGGCACCATGCTGGCCGCCGCCGCGACCGTGCCGATCGAGCGCGCGGTGGGTGACTGGCACGTCGCGCTCGGCGTGTGGGCCGCCCTGGCGCTCATCGCCGCCGTTCCGTGGCTCGCGCTGCTGCGCAACGAGCCGGCGCGGGACGCCAACGCCAAGCACGCGGGCATCGGCCGCCTGGCGCGCAGCAAGCTGGCCTGGATGGTCGCGATCTACTTCGGCAGCCAGTCGATGATCGCCTACATCTTGTTCGGCTGGCTCGCGACCATGCTGACCGACAACGGCTTCAGCACCGCTGAGGCGGGGCTGATCCTCGGCCTCTTCACCGCGCTGAACATCCCCGTCTCGATCGGCGTGCCCATGATCGCCTCGCGCTTCGGCGACCAGCGGCCGCCCATCGTCGGGCTCATCGCCTTCTACGTGGTCGGCTTCCTCGGCCTGTGGTTCGCGCCCTCGGCGGCCTGGGTGTGGGTGGTGTTCGTGGGCATCGGGATGGGCTCCTTCCCGCTGGCGCTGATGCTGCTGGCGCTGCGCACCCGTACGCCGGAGAGCACCGCCGCCCTGTCGGCCTTCGGCCAGAGCGCCGGCTACCTGATCGCCGGTGCCGGTCCGCTGCTGGTCGGCGTGCTGCGGGATGTGACCGACGGCTGGACGGTGCCGTTCGTGCTGATATTCGTCGTGCTCACCGTCCAGCTCCTCACCGGCCTGTACGCGGGCCGCAACCGCTATCTGGAGGACGAGCGCCCCGCTGCCACAATGGCCGGGTGAAATCCACGCTCGTCACCTTTCCCAGCGGCCTGACCAGCGGCCGCTCGCAGATCGTCGGTACCGTGCCGGTCGAAGGTGGTCGGCACGGTCTCGTCGTTTCCGAAACCCCCTTCCATCCGCTCGACCACACCTGGCCCGACCAGCCCGCGGACCGGGGCACGATCGGCGGCCTGCCGGTCGTCGACTGCGTGACAGGAGCGCTCCCCGAGGACGGGGAGATCCTGCTCGGCACCGACATCCCCGTACGGCGCGGCGCCGAGGGCTGGGAGTGGCTGGTCGTGCACGTCACCGACTCGCCGCTGCCCGTGGGCACGGAGGTGGAGCTCGAAGTGGACCGCGAGCACCGTACGGGGCTGTCGGCCGGTCACACCGCCTGCCACCTCGCCGCGCTCGCGCTCAACGCCGCGCTGGCCGGCCGGTGGCGCAAGGAGGCCCGGCCGGATTCGCTCGGCCACCCCGACTTCGACCAGGCCGCCATCACCTCGTCCCGCATCGAGCCGTACGGCAGCGTGGACGTCTACCGCCTCGGCAAGTCGCTGCGCAAGAAGGGGTTCTCCGCCGACGACCTCGACCCGTCGGCCGTCGCGGATGAAGTGAACGAGCGGCTGGCCGGATGGGTGGCGGCGGACGCCCCCGTACGCGTGGAGGTGCCGGGGCCCGAGCTGACCGCCCGGCGCACCTGGCACTGCTCGCTGCCCGACGGCGAGGCGTCGATCCCGTGCGGCGGCACCCACGTCACCCGTACGTCGGAGCTCGGCTCCGTCTCGATCGCGCTCACGCTGGACGACGCGGCGCTCACCATGAAGACGACTGTCAGCATGTGTTGACAGCCGGCCCCGTGTCAGCACATGCTGACACCATGGACGTAAGAGAGCTGGCCGAGACGGCCGCCGGCCGCGACCCAGGCGACGGCCTGCGCGCCGTGGCCGCTCTCAGAGCGCTGCTCGAGGAGCTGGAGGCGGCCCACGTCTCCAACGCCCGCGCGCAGGGCTGGTCGTGGGAGCAGATCGCCGACGCGCTGGGCGTACGCCGCCAGACGGCGCACCGTAAGCACGCCCGCAGGACGGGGAAGGCAGGGGGTCGATGATGTTCACCAGGTTCACAGAAGGTGCCCGCCGGGCCGTGGTCGCGGCCGGGATCCATGCGCTCGACGCCGGACGGCCCACGCTCGACGCCGCGCCGATCCTGCTCGGGCTCGCGGAGGTACAGCCGTTCGCGCTGAAGCACTTCACCGCCGACCCGGCCGACGTGCGCCGGCTCGCCGGGCTGCCCGACCCGCGCGCGCTGCTCGCCACGCTCGGCATCGACCTCGACGAGGTGCACCGCCGCACCCGTGCGGGCGCCGAGGACCCGCGGCGATGGAGCCTGCGCCGCTCGCGCGTGCGCCCGCTGCGCGTCACCCTGTACGGGCCGCTCGGCTCGCTGCCTCTCACCCCGGCGGCCAGGAAGGTCGTGGAGGTGGCCAAGTCGCGGCCGGGCCCCGTCACCGGCGAGCGCCTGCTGTGGGGGCTGCTCGCCGACGGCGGCAACGGCGCGCGCCGGATCCTGCGCGCGGCCGGGGTGGACGTGGCGGCGCTGGTACGCGAGGCCGCCATCCCCGCCCGCCGCGCCGCCTGACCGCCCGCCGGGCCGCCTGACCGCCCGCCGGGCCGCTGACCGCCCGCTCTACCGCCCGGCCGCCCCGGCGTGCCGCCTGATCGAGTGCGGCGGAGTCGGGTCACGCCCTCATAGCGCCGCCCGCATGATGGGCGGCGGGCGGTTAGACGGCGGGGCTGAGGTGGGCGAGTTTGTCGGGGTTGGCCATCACGTAGATCGTCTCGATCCGGCCGTCCACGACGACGAGCGAGAGCACGCCGACGACCCGCCCGCCTGCCGACATCACCAGGGCGGGCGCGCCGTTGATCGCCTGGATGTCGTACGACACCTCCGCCCCGGCCGCCTGGCCGACCGAGGCCATGAACCTGGCGATGTTCGCCGGGGTCTTGATGGACAGCAGGAAACGGCTGACGTTGCCGGACCCGGTGATGACCCGCAGCGCCGCCTTGGCCTTGCCGCCGCCGTCGCTGACCATCGCCACCTGGTCCGACAGCAGCGAGATGAGCCCGTCCAGGTCGCCCTCCATCGCCGCGTCGAAGAAGCGCTCGGTGATGCGCCGCCGCTCGTCCCGGTCGACGTCGTAGCGGGGCCGCCGCTCGCGTACGTGGTCGCGGGCCCTGCGGGCGAGCTGCCTGACGGCGGGCTCGCTGCGCCCGACGATCTCCGCGATCTCCGCGAACGGCAGGTCGAACGCCTCGCGCAGCACGAAGACCGCCCGCTCAAGGGGTGTCAGCGTCTCCAGCACCACCAGCAGCGCCAGCTCGACGGAGTCGGCCAGCTCGGCGTGCTCGGCGGCGTCGGGTCCGGTGCTGATCGGCTCGGGCAGCCACGGGCCCACGTACGACTCCCGCCGCGTCTTCGCCTGCCGCAGCCGGTCGATGGCCAGCCGCGAGGTCACCGTGACGAGGTACGCCTTGGGGTCGGCGATGTCCGCCCGATCGGCTCCGGACCAGCGCAGCCACGCCTCCTGGACGACGTCCTCGGCGTCCGTCACGCTGCCCAGGATGCGATAGGCGACGGACATCAGCAGGCCACGGTGCTCCTCGAAGGTCGGCATGAACCCTAAGACGTATCACGGAACCGCGACGTGACACGAGGGCTCCCAACCTCCGTTATAGTTGTGGATCGCAAGGGGCTATAGCGCAGTTGGTAGCGCGCCTCCATGGCATGGAGGAGGTCTGGGGTTCGAATCCCCATAGCTCCACCCGATCGAAAGCCTCGCCGTCCGGCGAGGCTTTTCGCATCTCCCGGTCGTTCAGCGTGCGGAGAGCTCGTCGAGCACGGCCAGGTAGTGCGGGTTGCGCATGGCGCCGAGCACATTGCCCCACGGGTCGACCACCGACGCCGTCACGAAGCCCGAGCCGTCGCCCTGCTCTCTGATCGCCCGGTGCTCCTTGGCGCCCATGCTCAGCAGCCGCTCCACCGTGGCCTCCAGATCGTCCACGTGCCAGTACGCGATGGCGCCCGCGGGCCGGTCGGTCGTGCCGGGCCCTGCGGCGCAAGGTGGGCGTAGCGGGTGTCGATGATGCCGAACTCGTGCTGGTAGTCGCCCAGACGGAACTCGACGTATCCGGGCCGGTGGTAGTACGGCTCGATGCCGAGGAACTCGGTGTACCAGGACTGCGCCGCCTCCAGGTCGGCGGCCCAGAACGTCAAAGTGGCGATTCCGCGGAGCGTGTCGGTGGCCACCGCGCGCCGGGATCTGGAGGCGCTGCCGGCGGCGGGCGTCCCCGTCTATCCGCAGGCGGGCCGGGGCGGCGGGTGGCGGTTGCTGGGCGGGGCGCGTACCGACCTGAGCGGATTGTCCTCCTCGGAGGCGCAGGCGCTGTTTCTGCTCGCCGGGCCGGCCGCGCACGCGACGCCCGAGGTGAAGTCCGCGCTGCGCAAGCTGCTGCGGGCGTTGCCGGAGACGTTCAGGGAGGAGGCGGAGGCGGCGGCGAGCGCCGTCGTGGCCGATCCCGCCGCGTGGGGCGCGGTGGGCAAGGAGCCGCCCGGCCTGATCAGGGTGCTGCGGGACGCCACCTGCACGGTCCTCGGCGAGGAGGAGGATGGGCGGGACAGGGTGCGGGTGGCGGCGCCGATGGCCCTGTCGCTCGCCGAGCAGCTCGCCGGGTGGGGCGCGCGGGCCGAGGTGGTGGGGCCCGATGAGGTCGGGGCGGAGCTGGCGCGCATCGGCGCTGAGCTGGTCGCCCGCTACGCCTCCTGAGCGGGGAGGCCAACGCAGGCGCGGAGCCGGTGGCTCACTACACCCCCTGAGCGGGGCGACCGGTGTGGCGCACCTCGCCGGCGTGGCGAGAACCCTCGTGCGGTGAGCAGGGCCTGAACGCGGCGGGAAAGCAGAGGGCCGGAGGTGGAAGCCTCCGGCCCGTTTTCTATGTCAAGCGGCCGGGACGGCCGCCGAGGGTCAGGAGTAGTGGCGCGGGCGGCGCCGGCCGAACGACTTGCCGACGTGGAAGCCGCCGGGCAGGTGCACCGACACGTGGCGGCGGCCGTCGGGCGTGGCCGAGACGTGGAAGCGGCGCCCGCCGAAGCTGCTGCTGATGCCGTGTCGCGAGAGGTCGACCCGGAACGGACCGAGTTTGACCGACTTGCTGTAGTGCCAGCCCATGTGCCTCCTCCGCCGTCATGCGCTCTGCCAGAAGAACGTCCGGCGCGGCGGCCGGGTTCCCGGCCCGACTGGTCGGGCGTTCGCGCGCGCAAGTGGACCTCGGCCCGGCCGGCACCCCGGGTCTACGGTGAGAGCAGGTTCCGGCGAAGGGTCATCGACATGTTCGTGATCGCTCATCTGAGCGACGTCCACATCGGCGCGACTCCCGAGGCCGTCAGCCGTACGGAGGCGGTCATGCGGTATCTGGACGCGCTGCCGGGCGAGCTCGACGCGGTGCTCGTCACCGGCGACATCGCCGACCACGGCCGCGCCGAGGAGTACGAGACCGCCGCCAAGCTGCTCGCCTCCCGCCACGCCGTGCTGATCGGCCCCGGCAACCACGACGTGCGCGCCGAGTTCCGCCGCGTCCTGCTCGGCGATCAGGGGGAACGGAGCACCCGGCCGGTCAACCAGGTGCTGCGCACCCCGAACGCGATCTACGCGATGTGCGACTCCTCGATCCCCGGCGAGGACGCGGGCCGCCTGGACGACGAGACGCTCGGCTGGCTCGGCGGCGTGCTGGCGGGCAGTGGCGGGCTGCCGGTGTTCGTGGCCTTCCACCACCCGCCGGTCCAGCTGCACGGCCCGGCCATCGACGGCATCAGGCTGCACGAGACCGGCCGCCTTGAGGCGCTGCTCGCCGAGCACCCGAACGTGCCCGCCGTGCTGGTGGGGCACGCCCACACGGCCGCCGTCACCACGTTCGCGGGCCTGCCGCTGCTGGTGGGCGGCGGCGTGGTCTCCACGCTGACGTGGCCATGGGAGGGCGGGGTGACCTTCGACGACTGCATCGACTACGCGCTGCCGCCGCTGATCGCCTTCCACGTCTTCGATGAGAACGCGGGCCGGGTGACCACCCACTACCGCGTCGTGCCGTGAGAGCGGCGGCGGGCCTGTGCGGAGGCCCGCCGCCGGGTCTCACCGCTCGCTGAGCTCGATGAACGTCACCGAGTATGCCGGGAAGTCGTAGGTGAAGGCCGAGGAGAAGCCGTTCACCCGCTGCCGCCGCGGCGAGATGCGATCGGGGTCGGAGATCGAGTTGACGTCGGACGGCTCTCCGGTCAGCGACGTCACGGTGGCCGACGGGCGCAGCCGGGCCGTGCCGAGGTCCACGCTCGCGCGTACGGCGCCGTCCTGGGCGTTGACGACCTTGAGCGTGATCGTCTTCCCGTCCCTGGAGACCACCTGGTACAGCGGCTCGACCCGGGAGTCGTCGACGAACTCGTTGATCTTCTCGCCGTCCAGCCAGGTCGTGATCGTGCGCCCGCTGACCTGCACCTTCAGCCGGTAGTCGCGGCCGGTCTCGACGGTGGTCGGCGACGTGGCGATCGACGACTTACCGCCGCCCACGGCCTTCTCGACGGCGGACTGGGTGTTGTTCCAGCCGCCGACGTTCCACCAGTAGAAGTTGCCGCTGTCGCGGACCCCGAACATGAGCAGGAAGCCCTCGGCCCCGGCGGTCTTGCGTGCCGTCACCTCGATCGTGTAGTTCGACCAGTCGGCCGAGCCCGCCGTGGAGCGGGCGTCCTCGACTTGGGCGGTCTGCACGTACGCGCCGTCCTCGACGGCCCAGGTGCCGAGGCCGGGCGACCAGCGGTCCGCGCCCGCCGAGAAGTCGTCATCCAGCAGCACGGTGCCGTCGGCCGCGGTGACCTTGACGTCGTCGTAGCGGACGGCGGTGTTCCACGCGCCCAGCCCGACGGCGCCCTTGATGTCCTCGACCGGCCTGGGCTCGCCCTCGAACCTGCTGGGCACGATCCGGTCACCGACGTTCGTGGAGAACAGCCGCTGCACGTGGTAGCTGGGCGAGCCGTACGCCTCGTCGTTGTCGAACCAGATGAGGTCGGGCGTCCAGTCCACATAGTCCACGTTGGCGAGCAGCGGCGCGTACGACGCGAGCCGGACCACGTCGGAGTTGCGCTCGATGCCCGTCAGGTACGACGCCTCGCTGAGCGCGTTGTAGAAGGTGTTGCCCCGGGAGGCGTACTCGCCCACGAACACCTTCGGCCCCTCGCGGTCGTAGGAGTCGTAGCGGCGGTTGTTGGCGAGGAACCAGTCGGGGTTGTTGTAGTAGTGCTCGTCGACCAGGTCGGCCTTCTGGTCGCGGGCGAACTGCCACATCCGGTCGAACCAGGCGCCCTGCGAGGTCTGCCCGGCGTTCGAGATGATCTTGATTTCCGGATGCTTCGCCCTGATGGCATCGGCGAACTTCGGATAGTTGGTGAAGAACTCCTCGTAGATCTCCTCGTTGCCGAGCCCGATGTACTCAAGGCCGAAGGGCTTCGGATGCCCCATCTCGGCCCGCTTCTTGCCCCAGGTGGAGGTGACGGGGCCGTTGGCGAACTCGATCAGGTCGAGCGTGTCCTGCACCCAGCGGGCCAGCTTGGCCTCGTCGGTCAGCGGGCGGTTCTCGCCGCAGCCGTTCACGCCCACCGACAGCACCGGCAGCGGCTTGGCCCCGATGTCCTCGGCGAACTGGAAGTACTCGTAGTAGCCGATGCCGTAGCTCTGGTTGTAGCCCCAGAAGTTGAAGTTGGTGGGCCGCTCCTCGACCGGGCCGATCGTCTCCTTCCACTGGTAGATGCGGCGCCGGTCGCCGGTCTCCGCGTACGGGTCGTAGGTGCCGACGTTCGTCACGCAGCCGCCGGGGAAGCGCAGGAAGCTCGGCTTGAGATCGGCGATCAGCTCGGCCAGGTCGGCGCGCATCCCGTGCCCCTTGAACGTCTTGCGCGGGAACAGCGAGACCATGTCGAGGTCGGTGCGCCCGGCGGGCGCCTGGACGACGAGCCGCCCGGCGTCGGTGGTGGCCGAGGCGGTGAACGATGCGCGGTACTTGGCCCAGCCGCCCGCCTTGACGCGCACAGTGGCCCGGCCCAGCACCTTCGTGCCGTCCTCGACCGTCACCGTGAGCGTGGCGGGCTCGGCCCGCCTGGCCCACAGCGACAGGTCGTAGCGCTCGCCGGCCTTCAGCGGCACGCCGCGGTTGAACCCGGCGTTGCTCACCCCGGCCGTGCCCCCGCCGGTCACGTCGAGCCGCAGGTAGTTGCGGTTGTTGGAGTTGAGCGGCTCTTCGCCGGAGACGGTCAGCGTGGCGGTGGCGCCGCGCTCTGCCTTGCTCCAGGCGGTCAGGCCCGTGTAGCCGGGCTCGTCGATGGAATTGAACTCGAACGAGCGGTTCTGCACCAGCTCGGCGTACAGGCCGCCGTCGGCGGCGTGGTTGATGTCCTCGTAGAAGACGCCGTACAGGTCGGGGCTGACCTTGGTGCCCTTGGCCCGGGTGTCCACGGTGAGCTCGCCCGTGCTGTAGCGCTCGATCCGGAACTTCGCGGCCTCACCGGGCGCCGCCATCACGAGCGCGCCGCCCTTGACGGCGACGGCCTGATCGCCCGAGGCGAGCCTGACCTTGCCGCCGCCCGCGTCGGTGAGCCGGAAGACCGAGCCCTTCCCGCTCAGCCGCAGCTTGGCCGCGGCCTCCAGATACGTGCCGCCGGACTCCTTGAGCTTCACGCCGTCGCCGCTCGGCTCGGCGGTGAAGGCGAGGCTCGTCATGTCCGCCGACGCCGAGGCGCGCACCGTGCCCGAGCGGTCCGCGCTCAGGTACGGCAGCGCCGGAGCCCGCAGCGTGAACGTCCCCTCCGGCACCACCGCCCGGCCGGGAGCCGCCTTGATCGCGAAGTATTCGAAGCCCACCCGCATGGAGGTGCCGTTCTGGGCCGAGAGCCCGAACAGCCCGACCTGCCCGACCGACAGCCGGGCGGTCATCTTCGCCGCCTGCACCCAGGCGGAGCCGTCCCAGTACGAGGAGACGAACTCGTCGCCGGTCCTGGCCAGCTTGAGTATCTCCGCGCTTGAGCCGGGCCTGGCCGCGAACTGCGCGGTGAAGGCCGCCCCGACCTCGGTGGCCGTCTCGATCACCGGGCCGCCCGCGAAGCCCACGTGGGCGAGGCCCGCGCGCACGTAGTTGTCCCAGTCCTGCCAGGCCAGCAGGCCCGCGCTCTGGTAGTCGAGCGCCACGGGGGCGCTGAGCTTGGTCACCACCTCGAAGTCGCCGTCGGGGACGTCCACGAGGAACAGGTTCCTGGCGTTGTTGGTGGCCTGGTGCGTGTCGCCGGTCGAGGTGTCGAGGCGTAACGCGCCGCCGGACAGGCTCCAGCGGGAGTCGTCGGGGGAGAGCACGCTCCAGTCGGGCCCGAGCGTGGTGCCGTCGAACTCGTCCACGATCGCGCCGTCGGGGATCGGATCGGGGGCGGGATCGGCCGGGGCGCGGGCCGGTGCGACCAGGGAGGCGGCCACGAGCAGGGCCGACAGGGCGATGCGCGACATGAGCGGGGGGCTCCTCATGGGTTGTTAGCGTTAACACATAAGTGAGCGTTAACAACTGCGATCGGCGATTAGTTAAGGACGTCCGACCAGGGGCGTCAAGAGGCGGCTGTGTAACCCGACCGTAATCCGGCGAGCCCTTGACGGGAGTGATTGTGAGCGTTCACAGTCGGGGCCAAGCCAGGAAAGGAGCACGGCTGTGAGATCCACCCTGGGGCGCCGCCCGCCCGTCATGGCCGACGTGGCCAAGGAGGCCGGCGTGTCGCATCAGACGGTTTCGCGCGTGCTCAACGGCCATCCGAACGTCCGCAGCGAGACCCGTACGCGGGTGCTCCAGGCCATCGACAAGCTCGGCTACCGCCGCAACCTCGTCGCCCGCGCCCTGGTCACCAAGCACTCGAGGACGCTCGGCGTGGTCAGCTTCGACACCACCCTGTACGGCCCGGCCAGCACCGTCTACGGCATCGAGCAGGCGGCCAGGGCGGCCGGCTACTTCGTCAGCGTCGTCAGCCTCACCTCGATCGACCGGGCCGGCGTCCGCGACGCCCTCGACTACCTGGCCGAGCAGGGCGTGGACGGCGCCGTGGTGGTCGCGCCGCAGCGCTCGGCCGCCGAGGCGCTGGCCGACCTGCCGCCCGGCATGCCCGCCGTCGCGGTCGAGGGAGCGATCGGGGGCGAGGCCGGCGGCGGACAGGCCGGTGACGTCTCGGTCGTCTGCGTCGACCAGGTCGCGGGCGGCAGGCTCGCCACCGAGCACCTGCTGTCGCTCGGCCACGAGACGGTCTGGCACGTCAGCGGCCCCTCCGACTGGCTGGAGGCCGAGGGGCGCCTGGCCGGGTGGCGGGCAGCGCTGGAGGAGGCGGGCCGGGAGGTCCCGCGCCCGCTCGCCGGCGACTGGAGCCCGCGCTCGGGATACGAGGCGGGCCGCAGCCTGGCGCACATGAGGAACGTCACGGCGGTCTTCGTCGCCAACGACCAGATGGCGCTGGGCGTGCTGCGGGCGTTCACCGAGCAGGGGGTGAGAGTGCCCGAGCAGGTGAGCGTGGTCGGCTTCGACGACGTCCCCGAGTCGGCGTACTTCTCGCCGCCGCTCACGACCATCAGGCAGGACTTCGACGCGGTGGGCAGGCACGGCATCGAGGTGCTGATACGGCAGCTCGAAGGCGGCCACGACGGGCGGGAGCGGCTGGTGGTGCCGCCCTCGTTCGTGGCCAGGGCCAGTACGGCCCCCGTGGCCTGAGCCGCCGCGGCAAGGCAGGACGCGCTGCCCCCCGAGCCGGGGTGTTAGCGCTCACACCAGGAAGGAAACCCCCCACGTGTTCAAGAGGATCTCGGCGCTGATGCTCGCCGGGCTCACCGCGCTCGCGGTGACGTCCTGCGGCAGCGAGGGCGGCGGCACCGGTGGCGACGCAGGCGCCGGTGGCGGGAAGGACGACGCGATCGTCATGGGCTTCTCCCAGGTCGGCGCGGAGAGCGGCTGGCGTACCGCCAACACCAAGTCCGTGCAGGAGGCGGCACAGGCGGCGGGCATCGAGCTCAAGTTCTCCGACGCCCAGCAGAAACAGGAGAACCAGATCAAGGCGATCCGCTCGTTCATCCAGCAGCGGGTGGACGTCATCGCCTTCTCCCCGGTGGTGGAGTCGGGCTGGGACCCGGTGCTGAACGAGGCCAAGAGGGCGAACATCCCGGTCATCCTGACCGACCGCGCGGTGGACTCCCAGGACACCTCGCTCTACAAGACCTTCCTCGGCTCGGACTTCGTCGAGGAGGGCAGGAAGGCCGGTCAGTGGCTGGTCGAGGAGTACAAGGACTCCGACGAGACCGTCAACATCGTCGAGCTGCAGGGCACGACCGGCTCGGCCCCGGCCAACGACCGCAAGGCCGGCTTCGCCGAGGTCATCGGGAAGGACCCCAAGTTCAAGATCATCGCCTCGCAGACCGGCGACTTCACCCGGGCCAAGGGCAAGGAGGTCATGGAGGCCTTCCTGAAGGCCCACCCGGACATCGACGTCCTCTACGCGCACAACGACGACATGGGGCTCGGCGCCATCGAGGCCATCGAGGGCGCGGGCAAGAAGCCCGGCGAGGACATCAAGATCATCACCGTGGACGCGGTGCGCGACGGCATGCAGGCGCTCGCCGACGGCAAGATCAATTTCATCGTCGAGTGCTCGCCGCTGCTCGGCCCGCAGCTCATGGACCTGGCCAAGAAGATCGTGGCGGGCGAGCAGGTGCCGCCCAGGGTGGTGACCGAGGAGACCACCTTCACCCAGGAACAGGCCAAGGAAGCGCTGCCCAGCCGCCAGTACTGACCGGGCGCCGCAGGGCGTGACGACG
Organism: Nonomuraea fastidiosa; assembly: GCF_042751225.1. NCBI lineage: Bacteria > Bacillati > Actinomycetota > Actinomycetes > Streptosporangiales > Streptosporangiaceae > Nonomuraea > Nonomuraea fastidiosa. The sequence continues at coordinate 1,036,884 of NZ_CP170570.1, read as the reverse complement.
AGGAGCGGCGGCCCGGCGCAGGCGTCCGGGCCGCCCCTCATGCACGGAAAAATCCACGGAAGGGGAAAGGCACATGGCCGTACCCGCGCCGGTCCTGACGATGAGCGGGATCGGCAAGAGGTTTCCGGGGGTGACGGCCCTGGACGGCGTGAACCTGCGGCTGCTGCCCGGCGAGGTGCACGCGCTGATGGGCGAGAACGGAGCGGGCAAGTCCACCCTGATCAAGGTGCTCACCGGCGTGTACGCCGCCGACGCGGGCACCATCGAGCTGGACGGCAGGCCCGTGGCGTTCGGCAGCCCGCTGGAGGCGCAGCAGGCCGGCATCAGCACGGTCTACCAGGAGGTGAATCTCTGCACGAACCTGTCCGTCGCCGAGAACATCCTGCTCGGCAGGGAGCCGCGCCGCCTGGGCCGCATCGACTGGCGGCGCATGCGGGCCCGCGCGGGCGAGCTGCTGGCGCGCCTTGAGCTCGATCTCGACGTGGCCGCGCCGCTGTCGTCGTACTCGCTGGCCGTGCAGCAGATGGTGGCGATCGCGCGGGCCATCGACATCGACGCGAAGGTGCTGATCCTGGACGAGCCGACCTCCAGCCTGGACGCCGACGAGGTGCGGCAGCTGTTCAGGGTGATGCGGCGGCTGAAGGACGAGGGCATCGCGATCCTGTTCGTCTCGCACTTCCTCGACCAGATCTACGAGATCTCCGACCGCATGACGATCCTGCGCAACGGCCGGCTGGTCGGCGAGTACGCCACCCGCGAGCTGCCGCAGGTCGAGCTGGTCGCGAAGATGATCGGCAAGGAGCTGGCCGCGCTGGAGCGGCTGCACGGCGCCTCCGAGGTGGCGGAGCGGCCGCTGGTCGAGGCGCGCGACCTCGGCCGCACCGGGGCGATCGAGCCGTTCAGCCTGACCATCCACGAGGGAGAGGTGGTGGGGCTGGCCGGGCTGCTCGGCTCCGGCCGTACGGAGATCGCCCGGCTGCTGTTCGGCGCGGACCACGCGAGCACCGGCGAGATCGCGATCGGCGGCCGGCCCGCCTCGCTGCGCACGCCGCGCGCGGCGATGAACCACAAGATCGCCTTCTGCTCGGAGAACCGCAAGGCCGACGGGCTGATCCCCGACCTCACCGTGCGCGAGAACATCATCCTCGCGCTCCAGGCCACCCGGGGCTGGACCAGGCCGGTGCCCCGCGACCAGCAGGACGAGCTGGTCAGGAAGTACATCGAGGCGCTCAAGATCAGCCCGCCCAACCCCGACCACCTGGTACGCGACCTCAGCGGCGGCAACCAGCAGAAGGTGGTGCTGGCCAGGTGGCTGATCCTGGAGCCCAGGCTGCTCATCCTGGACGAGCCCACCCGCGGCATCGACGTCGGCGCGAAGACCGAGATCCAGCGCCTGGTGGCCGAGCTGTCCGGCGGCGGGATGGCGGTGCTGTTCATCTCGGCCGAGCTTGAGGAGGTGCTGCGGCTCAGCCACAAGGTCGAGGTGCTGCGCGACCGGCGGCTGGTGGCCGAGCTGCCCAACGACGCCGGCCTGACCACCGACGTGCTGATGGAGACGATCGCGAGCGGAGGGCGGACCTCATGAGACGCCTGATCTGGCCGATCGCGGTGCTCATCGCGCTGCTGGCGCTGAACGTGTTCTTCACGCCCGGCTTCTTCTCGATCGAGGTCAAGGACGGCCACCTCTACGGCAGCCTCATCGACATCCTGCGCTTCGGCGCGCCGCTCATCCTGGTCGCGCTCGGCATGACGCTGGTCATCGCGACCGGCGGCATCGACCTGTCGGTGGGCTCGGTGGTGGCGATCTCGGGCGCGCTGGCCTGCCTGCTGATCAGCGGGGACGCGAGCGTGTTCACCGCCGTTGCGCTGGCGCTCGGCCTGTGCCTGGTGCTCGGGCTGTGGAACGGGTTCCTGGTGGCCGGCATCGGCATCCAGCCGATCATCGCCACGCTGATCCTCATGGTGGCCGGGCGCGGGCTCGCCCAGCTCATCACCGACGGGCAGATCATCACCGTCAACAGCCCGGCGTACAAGGAGATCGGCGCCGGCTACTGGCTGGCCCTGCCGTCCGGCATCATCATCGTGGCGGTCGTGCTGGCCATCACCGCGTTTCTGACGAGGAGGCTGGCGCTGGGCGTGCTCATCGAGTCGGTGGGCGGCAACGCCGAGGCGAGCAGGCTCGCCGGCATCAGGTCGCGCGGGATCATCGTCATGGTCTACGCCTTCGCCGCCCTGTGCGCGGGCGTCGCCGGCCTGATGATCAGCTCGAACGTCTCCAGCGCCGACGGCAACAACGCCGGCCTGTGGATCGAGCTCGACGCGATCCTGGCCGTGGTGATCGGCGGCACCTCGCTGGCCGGCGGGCGCTTCTCGCTCGGCGGCACCGTGCTGGGCGCGCTCATCATCCAGTCGCTGACCACCACGATCTACTCGATCGGCGTGCCGCCGGAGACGACGCTGCTGTTCAAGGCGCTGGTGGTGACGGCGGTCTGCCTCATCCAGTCGCCGTCGTTCCGTGCGAAGGTGCTGCGCGGGCGAGGGCGCGGGCGTGCGGCGCCGCCCCCGGTCCCGGCCCCAGCCGCACAGGAGGAGACGAGCGCGCCGGACGGAGTGAGGTCATGAGCACGATGAGCGGGACGGCGGCGCTCGGGCGGGTGTCCGTGCCGTCGAAGTACCTGCCGGTCCTGGTGACCGGCTGCCTGTTCGTGGCGATGTTCGTGGCGGGCGGCATCCGCTACGAGGGCTTCGCCCACGGGCAGGTCATCTTGAACGTCTTCATCGACAACGCGTTCCTGCTGGTGGTGGCCGTCGGGATGACGTTCGTGATCCTGACCGGCGGCATCGACCTGTCGGTCGGCTCGGTGGTGGCGCTGTCGACGATGATCGCGGCCAGCCTCATGGAGGGGCCCGGGTGGCCGCCGTACCTGGTGGTGCCGCTGGTGCTGCTCATCGGCTCGGGGCTCGGGCTGGTGATGGGGTACATCGTGCAGGCCTTCGACATCCAGCCGTTCATCGTGACGCTGGCGGGCATGTTCCTGGCGCGGGGCCTGTGCTACACGATCGGCACCGACTCGATCCCCATCCGCGACGCCACGTTCACGGCGTTCGCGCAGGCCAGGATCGATCTGTTCGCCGATCTGTGGATCTCGCCGAGCGTGGTGATCGCTGCCGTGGTGGTCGCGGTGGCGGCGTACGTGCTGCACTACACCCGCTTCGGCCGGTCGGTCTACGCGACGGGCGGCAACGAGCAGTCGGCGATCCTCATGGGGCTGCCGGTGGGCCGTACGAAGATCATGGTCTACACGATCAGCGGGTTCTGCTCGGCCCTGGGCGGGGTGCTGCTGACGTTCTACATGCTCTCCGGTTACGGGCAGCACGCCGCGGGCATGGAGCTCGACGCGATCGCGGCGGTGGTCATCGGCGGCACGCTGCTGACGGGCGGCAGCGGGTTCCTGCTGGGGACGGTGCTCGGCGTGCTCGTGCTCGGCCTGATCCAGACGATTCTGAGCTTCGAAGGGACGCTGTCGTCGTGGTGGACGAAGATCGTCATCGGCGCACTGCTCTTCGTCTTCATCCTCCTGCAGCGGCTGTTCTCGGTGCGGACGCGGAGGTGAAACGCTGGTAACCGGTAAGAAACCTGCCCATTTGCCCGCTCCGACGGGTGTCACGCCTGGTCAGAGGGGAGGCGGGCGGCTCGCGCAATCGACTGGAAAGTTACCATCAGGTTATGCCCGGGCGTTGACATGGTCGTTGTTAGCGATAACAATCGGGCGAAGCAGGTGTGTGCTTTGTTGTGATTCGTCCGGTTCTACGGACGGATCTCCTTACTTTATCCGGCAGCAGCCGCGTTCCAGCGCTGCCGCGACCCCCATGGAAAGGGACACTCATGAGGTTGGGACGAATCGGGGGCGTGGTGTCGGCCATCGCGCTCGCCGCGACCATGACGGCGTGTGGATCGAGCACGAAGACCATCGACGCCGAGACATCGGCTTCGGCCGCCGCCGGCAACGCGGGCGCCCTGATCGGCGTCACGATGCCCACCAAGTCATCCGAGCGCTGGATCCACGACGGTGACAACGTCAAGAAGCAGCTCGAGCAGCTCGGTTACAAGGTCGACCTCCAGTACGCGGAGAACGACATCCCGACGCAGGCCAACCAGATCGAGAACCAGATCACCAAGGGCGCCAAGCTCCTGATCATCGCCTCGATCGACGGTACGGCCATCACTTCGCAGCTCCAGCAGGCGGCCGACGCCAACATCCCGGTCATCGCCTACGACCGGCTGATCCGCAACAGCCCGAACGTCGACTACTACGCGACCTTCGACAACTTCAAGGTCGGCGTGCAGCAGGCGACGTCGCTGCTCAAGGGCCTCGGCGTCGAGGACGGCAAGAAGGGCCCGTTCAACGTCGAGCTCTTCGCCGGCTCGCCCGACGACAACAACGCCACGTTCTTCTGGAACGGCGCGATGTCGGTGCTCCAGCCGAAGATCGACGACGGCACGCTGGTGGTCAAGAGCGGCCAGACCGACTTCAAGCAGGCCGCCATCCTGCGGTGGGACCCCGCCACGGCGCAGAAGCGCATGGAGGACATCATCACCAGCACCTACACCGGCGGCACCAAGGTCGACGGCGTGCTCTCGCCGTACGACGGCCTGTCCATCGGCATCCTGTCGGCGCTGAAGAGCTCCGGCTACAGCAAGCCGTACCCGATCGTGACCGGCCAGGACGCCGAGCTGCAGTCGGTGAAGTCGATCATCGCCGACGAGCAGTACTCCACGATCTTCAAGGACACCCGCAAGCTCGCCGAGCAGACGGTCAAGATGGCCGACGCCGTGCTCAAGGGCCAGCAGCCCGAGGTGAACAACACCAAGGACTACGACAACGGCAACAAGGTCGTGCCCTCGTACCTGCTCGACCCGGTGATCGTCGACAAGAGCAACTACAAGGACGTCATCGTCGGCAGCGGCTACTACACCGAGGACCAGCTCAAGTAAGGGACCGTGCCCCGGGGACGGCGTCTCGATGACGTCCCCGGGGCGGTATCCCTGAACGCGAGGGGCATATGACCGAGCACATCTTGCGGATGAGCGGGATCACCAAGACGTTCCCGGGCGTCAAAGCGCTCCAGGACGTCAACCTGTCGGTGCGCAGGGGTGAGATCCACGCCATCTGCGGCGAGAACGGCGCCGGCAAGTCGACGCTGATGAAGGTGCTGTCGGGCGTCTACCCGCACGGCACCTACGAGGGCGAGATCACCTTCGAGGGCAAGCGCTGCGAGTTCGGCGGCATCCGCGACAGCGAGCACGCCGGCATCGTCATCATCCACCAGGAGCTGGCGCTCAGCCCGCAGCTGTCGATCGCCGAGAACATCTTCCTCGGCAACGAGCGCGCCACCCGCGGCTTCATCGACTGGAACCGCACCAACTACGAGGCCGCCGAGCTGATGAAGCGGGTCGGCCTGCGCGAGAACCCGACCACGACGATCTCCGACATCGGCGTGGGCAAGCAGCAGCTCGTCGAGATCGCCAAGGCGCTGTCGAAGAAGGTGAAGCTGCTCATCCTCGACGAGCCCACCGCGGCGCTCAACGACGACGACTCGGCCCACCTGCTGGACCTGCTGCGCGGGCTGCGCGACGAGGGCATCACCTGCGTGATCATCTCGCACAAGCTCAACGAGGTGATCGCGATCGCCGACTCCGTCACGATCATCCGCGACGGGCGCACGATCGAGACGCTGGACATGGCCACCGACAACGTCACCGAGGACCGCATCATCGCGGGCATGGTGGGCCGCGCGCTCGACAACCGCTTCCCGCCGCACGAGCCGAAGATCGGCGACGAGGCGCTGCGCATCGAGGACTGGACGGTCTACAGCCCGGCCCAGCCGGACCGCAAGGTGGTCGACGGCGCCTCGCTCATGCTGCGGCGCGGCGAGATCGTCGGGCTCGCGGGGCTCATGGGCGCCGGGCGCACCGAGCTGGCGATGAGCGTCTTCGGCCGCACGTACGGGGTGCACATCTCCGGCAAGATCTTCAAAGACGGCAAGCCGGTCGAGATCCGCAACGTCCAGGACGCGATCAGCCACGGCATCGCCTACGCCTCCGAGGACCGCAAGCGCTACGGGCTCAACCTCATCCAGGACATCAAGACCAACATCAGCGCCGCCGGGCTCAAGAGCCTGGCCAAGCGCGGCTGGGTGAACGAGAACGAGGAGTACCGGGTCGCCGAGGAGTTCCACAAGAGCATGAACATCAAGGCCCCGAGTGTGGACAGCATCGTGGGCCAGCTCAGCGGCGGCAACCAGCAGAAGGTCGTGCTGTCGAAGTGGATCATGACCGAGCCGGACGTGCTCATCCTCGACGAGCCCACCCGGGGCATCGACGTCGGCGCCAAGTACGAGATCTACACGATCATCAACAGGCTGGCCGACCAGGGCAAGGCCATTCTGGTGATCTCCTCTGAGCTGCCCGAGCTGCTCGGCCTGTGCGACCGCATCTACACGCTCTCCGAAGGACGCATCACCGGAGAGGTGCCCCGCCAGGAGGCCACCCAGGAAAGCCTCATGTATCTCATGACCAAGGGACAGGAGTAGCTCCCATGAGCAGCATCACGCCCACCGGCCTGCGTGAGGCCGGAGCCGCGGGCGAAGGAGGAAAGGCGCCCAGGCAGCCGGGCCGGGTGTCGCTCGGCGGCGTATCGCTCAACCTGCGATCGAGCGGCATCTACATCGCCTTCGCGCTCATCATCGTGCTGTTCTCGGTGCTCACCGACGGCGCGCTGCTCCAGCCGCAGAACATCTCCAACATCATCGTCCAGAACTCCTACGTCCTGATCCTCGCGATCGGGATGATCCTGATCATCATCGCCGGGCACATCGACCTGTCGGTCGGCTCGGTGGTGGCGGTCACGGGAGCTCTGGCCGCGGTGCTCATGGTCAACATGGGCTGGCCGTGGCCGCTGGCCCTGCTCGCCACGCTGGTGGCGGGCGCGCTCATCGGAGCCTGGCAGGGCTACTGGATCGCGTACTTCGGGATCCCGGCGTTCATCGTGACGCTGGCCGGCATGCTGCTGTTCCGCGCGCTGACGCTGACCGTCCTCGGCAACCAGGGCATCGGGCCGTTCCCCGACCAGGTCCGTACGCTGGCCAACGGCTTCACCGACGGCTACCTCGGCAACATCGGCCTCGGCCCGCTCGGCGGCGCCGACCTGTTCAGCCTGCTCATCGGCATCGTCGCGATCGCCGGCATGGTCGCCGCGCAGTGGCGCACCAGGAGCGCGCGCAAGGGTTACGGCCAGGCCGTCGAGCCCATGGCGCTGTTCGTGCTGAAGATGGCGGCGGGCGCCGCGATCATCCTGTTCCTGGTGGTGCAGCTCGCCCGGTTCAAGAACCTGCCGTGGGTGCTCGTGCTGCTGGCGATCCTCGTGCTGGGCTACTCGCTGATGGCCAACCGCACGGTCTTCGGCCGGCAGATCTACGCCATCGGCGGCAACCTCCAGGCCGCGATCATGTCCGGCGTGAAGGTCAAGTCCGTCGTGTTCTGGATCTTCGTGAACATGGGCGTGCTGTCGGCCATCGCCGGCATCATCTTCGCCGGCCGGCTCAACCAGGCGGGCCCGACCGCGGGCAACAGCTTCGAGCTCGACGCGATCGCCGCGGCGTTCATCGGCGGCGCGGCCGTGCAAGGCGGCGTCGGCAAGGTGGTCGGCGCCATCACCGGCGGCCTGATCATGGCGGTCATCAACAACGGCATGTCGCTGATCGGCTCCCCGAGCGAGCGGGTCATGCTCGTCAAGGGCGCGGTGCTGCTCGCGGCCGTCGCGTTCGACGTCTGGACCAAGCGCAGGGCGGGTGCCGCAGGACGCTGAGAGCTCATGGGGAGCCCGCCACCAAGATCACGCGGGCTCCCCTGAGTAAGATCCCCCCGAGCGAAAGGAGAGACCGTGACGACCCCCAAGCGTCGCGTGCCGGTCATGGCCGACGTGGCCAGGGAGGCGGGCGTGTCGCACCAGACGGTCTCCCGGGTGCTCAACGACCATCCCAACGTCCGGCCGGACACCCGCGCCCGCGTGGAGGCGGCGATCAGCCGGCTGGGCTACCGCCGCAACCTCGCCGCCCGCGCCCTGGTCACCAAGCGCTCGCGCACCCTGGGCGTGGTCAGCTTCGACACCACCCTGTACGGCCCGGCCAGCACCATCTACGGCATCGAGCAGGCGGCGAGGACCGCCGGCTACTTCGTCAGCATCGTCAGCCTGAAGTCGATCGACACCGCGAGCGTCGGCGACGCCATCGACTACCTCGCCGAGCAGGGCGTGGACGGCGTCGTGGTGGTGGCGCCGCAGCGCTCGGCCGGGCGCGCCCTGGAGAACCTGCCCGCCGGCATGCCCGCGGTCGCGGTCGAGGGCACGCACAGCACCGATGTGTCGGTGGTCTGCATCGACCAGGCCGAGGGCGCCAGGCTCGCCACCCGCCATCTGCTGGAGCTGGGCCACGAGACGGTCTGGCACGTGGCAGGCCCGCAGGACTGGCTGGAGACCGAGGGCCGCATCGAGGGCTGGCGCTCGGCGCTGGAGGAGGCGGGCCGCCCGGTGCCCGAGCCGCTGGCCGGTGACTGGAGCCCGCGCGCCGGCGACGAGGCCGGCAAGAGCCTGGCCGGCATGGACGGCGTGACCGCCGTGTTCGCGGCCAACGACCAGATGGCGCTCGGCGTGCTGCGCGCCCTGTCCGAGAAGGGAGTGCGGGTGCCGGAGCAGATGAGCGTGGTCGGCTTCGACGACATCCCCGAGTCCGAGTTCTTCTCGCCGCCGCTCACCACGGTCAGGCAGGACTTCGACGTGGTGGGGCGCCACTGCATCGAGGTGCTGCTGCGGCAGATCGAGGCGGGGCCGGCCGCGTTCGAGCGGCTGGTCGTGCGGCCGAGCTTCGTGGTGCGGGCCAGCACCGCCCCTGTCCGGTAGATGATGGGCATGCCCCCGGAAACCCCTGGAGTTCAATGTGAACGCTAACAAGTACGTCGTCGGAGTGGACTTCGGCACGTTGTCAGGACGTGCCGTCGTCGTACGCGTCAGCGACGGCGCCGAGCTGGGCAGCGCCGTCCACGAGTACGCGCACCGCGTCATCGAGCAGACCCTGCCCGGCACCGACGTGCGCCTCGGCCCCGACTGGGCGCTGCAGTCGCCGCAGGACTGGCTCGACGTGATCAAGAACGCGGTGCCGCAGGCGATCGCCGCCGCGGGCGTGCCGGCCGCCGACATCATCGGCATCGGCACCGATTTCACCGCCTGCACCGTGTTGCCGACCACGGCGGACGGCACGCCGCTGTGCTTCGAGACGCCGGAGGTGCCGCACGCCTGGCCCAAGCTGTGGAAGCACCACGCCGCGCAGCCGCACGCCGACCGCATCAACGAGCTGGCCGCACGGCGCGGCGAGAGCTGGCTGCCCCGCTACGGCGGCAAGATCTCTTCGGAGTGGGAGTTCGCCAAGGCGCTGCAGGTGCTGGAGGAGGCCCCCGAGGTCTACGCCAGGGCCGAGCGCTGGATCGAGGCCGCCGACTGGATCATCTGGCAGCTCACCGGCGTGGAGAGCCGCAACATCTGCACGGTCGGCTACAAGGGCATCTTCCAGGACGGCAGCTACCCGTCGCGGGAGTTCCTGGCCGAGCTGAACCCGGGCTTCGCCGACTTCACCGACAAGCTCGCCACTGGCCAGGTCGGCGACGACGTGAACGGCGTCACGCTGGCCCCGCTGGGCGGCCTGGCCGGCCGGCTCACCGCGCAGGCGGCCGAGTGGACCGGCATCCCCGAGGGCGCGGCCGTCGCCGTCGGCAACGTGGACGCCCACGTCACCGCGGCCGCCGCCGACGCCGTCAGGCCCGGCCAGATGGTCGCCATCATGGGCACCTCCACCTGCCACATCATGCCGAGCGACCGGCTGGCCGAGGTGCCCGGCATGTGCGGTGTCGTCCAGGACGGCATCGTGCCGGGGCTGTGGGGCTATGAGGCCGGGCAGTCCGCGGTCGGCGACATCTTCGCCTGGTTCGTGGAGAACTTCGGCACCGAAGGCCACGACGAGCTGACCGCGCTGGCCGAGAAGCAGGCCGTCGGCCAGCACGGGCTGGTCGCGCTCGACTGGTTCGGCGGCAACCGCTCGGTGCTGGTCGACCACAACCTGTCCGGCGTGATCGTCGGCCAGACCCTGGCCACCAAGCCCGAGGACGTCTACCGGGCGCTCATCGAGTCCACCGCCTACGGCGCGCGGATGATCGTCGAGACGTTCGAGCAGTCCGGCGTGCCGGTCGAGGAGTTCGTGGTGGCCGGCGGGCTGCTGAAGAACTCCTTCCTCATGCAGGTCTACGCCGACGTGCTGCGCCGCCCCCTGTCGGTCATCGGCTCCGACCAGGGCCCCGCGCTCGGCTCGGCCATCCACGCCGCGGTCGCCGCCGGCGCCTACCCCTCCATCGAGGAGGCCGCCGCGGCGATGGGCAAGCGCACCGAGCGGGCCTACGAGCCCGACCCGGACCGCGCCGACGCCTACGACCGGCTCTACGCCGAATACCGCAGGCTGCACGACTTCTTCGCCGACGGACGGATGCTGCACACGCTGCGCGCGATCAGGAACGAGGCAAGCGCATGACTTCCCCCGATGTGACCACTCTCCGCAAGACGGTCGCGGACCTGCACGCCGAGCTGGTCCGCTACAACCTGGTGGTGTGGACGGCCGGCAACGTGTCGGGCCGCGTGCCGGGTGAGGACCTCTTCGTCATCAAACCGTCAGGCGTTTCCTACGACGAGCTGACCCCGGACAACATGGTCGTGTGCGACCTGGACGGCAACCTCGTCGAGGGCGAGCACTCGCCGTCCAGCGACACCGCCGCGCACGCCTACGTCTACCGCAACATGCCCGACGTGGGCGGCGTCGTGCACACCCACTCCACGTACGCCTCGGCCTGGGCCGCCCGCGGCGAGGCCATCCCGTGCGTGCTGACCGCGATGGCCGACGAGTTCGGCGGCGAGATCCCGGTCGGGCCGTTCGCGCTCATCGGCGACGACTCCATCGGCAAGGGCATCGTCGAGACGCTCAAGGGCCACCGCTCCAAGGCCGTGCTCATGCAGAACCACGGGGTGTTCAGCATCGGCAAGGACGCCAAGGCCGCCGTGAAGGCCGCCGTGATGTGCGAGGACGTGGCCCGTACGGTGCACATCGCCCGCCAGCTCGGCGACCCGCTGCCCATCGCGCAGGACGACATCGACCGCCTCTACGACCGCTATCAGAACGTCTACGGACAGAGGAGCCCGCGTTGACAATCTGGTTTCTGACCGGCAGCCAGGGGCTGTACGGCGAGGACACGCTGCGCCAGGTGGCCGAGCAGTCCCGGCGCATCGCCGAGCAGCTTCCCCTGCCGGTGGAGTGGAAGCCCGTCCTGACCGACGCGGCGGCCATCCGGCGGGTGATGCTGGAGGCCAACGCCGACGACGACTGCGCCGGCGTGATCGCGTGGATGCACACGTTCTCCCCGGCGAAGATGTGGATCGCCGGGCTGGACGCGCTGCGCAAGCCGCTGCTGCACCTGCACACGCAGGCCAACGTCGAGCTGCCGTGGGCCACCATCGACATGGACTTCATGAACCTCAACCAGGCCGCACACGGCGACCGTGAGTTCGGGTTCGTCCAGACGCGCCTCGGCGTGCCGCGCAAGACGGTGGCAGGGCACGTCAGCGACCCTGCGGTGGGCGAGCGCATCCTCGCCTGGCACCGGGCCGCGACGGGCCTCGCCGAGCTGCGCACGCTGAAGCTGGTCCGCTTCGGCGACAACATGCGCGACGTGGCGGTGACCGAGGGCGACAAGGTCGAGGCGCAGCTCCGCTTCGGCGTCTCGGTCAACACCTACGGCGTCAACGACCTGGTCGAGGCCGTGGACGCCGCCTCCGACGCCGAGGTGACCGCGCTCGTCAAGGAGTACGAGGAGCAGTACCGCGTCGTGCCGGAGCTGCTCGGCGAGCGCAACGAGTCGCTGCGCTACGCGGCCAGGATCGAGCTGGGCCTGCGCGGCTTCCTGGAGGCGGGCGGCTACAAGGCGTTCACCACGAACTTCGAGGACCTCGGCGGGCTGCGCCAGCTCCCCGGCCTGGCCGTGCAGCGGCTGATGGCCGACGGCTACGGCTTCGGCGGCGAGGGCGACTGGAAGACCTCGGTGCTGGTGCGGACGCTGAAGGCCATGACCGGCGGCAAGGGCGGCACCTCCTTCATGGAGGACTACACCTACAACCTGACGCCGGGCCAGGAGCTGATCCTGGGCGCCCACATGCTGGAGGTCTGCCCGTCGATCGCGGCGGACACGCCGTCGTGCGAGATCCACCCGCTCGGCATCGGCAACCGCGAGGACCCGGTGCGGCTGGTCTTCGACGCCGAGCCCGGCCCGGCCATCGTGGTGGGCCTGGCCGACATGGGCGACAGGTTCCGCCTGGTGGCCAACGAGATCGACGTGGTCGCCCCGCCGCAGCCGCTGCCCAAGCTGCCGGTGGCGCGCGCGGTGTGGAGCCCGCGCCCGAACCTGCGCACCTCCACCGAGTCGTGGCTGACCGCGGGCGGCCCGCACCACACGGTGCTGTCGAAGGCGGTGGGCCGCGAGGAGCTGACGGACCTGGCCGACATGCTGGGCGTGGAGCTGGTGATCATCGACGCCGACACCACGACCGAGCGGTTCGCCAAGGAGCTGCGCTGGAACCAGGCGTACTACCGGCTGGCCCAGGGCCTGTGAGCCCGGCGGGTTCCCGCGCCGGGCTCACAGGCCCGGCGCGGGGACTCGCGGGCACCCGCCGGAGGGCGGCGGGCGATGTTGTGGGAAGGTGAACCGCGTGACGCTGACCAATTGGGCTGGAAACACCACATTCCACGCGAAAGAAGTCCATCATCCGACGTCCCTCGACGAGCTGCAGCGGCTCGTCGCGGGCAGCAGCAGCGTACGGGCGCTGGGCAGCGGCCACTCCTTCAACCACGTCGCCGACACCACCGGCGACCTGGTGGTGCTGGACCGCATGCCCGAGCTCGTGGAGATCGACAGCGCCGCCGCCAAGGTGCGCGTCGGCGCCCGCATCACCTACGCCCAGCTCGCGCCGCTGCTGCACAAGGCCGGGTTCGCGCTGGCGAACATGGCCTCGCTGCCGCACATCTCCGTCGCCGGCTCGGTCGCGACCGGCACTCACGGCTCCGGCGTCACCCAGCCGGGCCTGGCCTCCGCCGTGTCCTCGATCGACCTGGTCACCGCCGACGGCTCGCTGCTGACGCTCTCGCGCGGCGACGCCGACTTCCCCGGCGCGGTCGTCTCGGTGGGGGCGCTCGGCATCGTCACCTCGCTCACGCTCGACCTGGTGCCCGCGTTCGAGCTGCGCCAGTACGTACGCGAGGGACTGACCCCCGACGCGCTCGCCGACTTCGACGCGATCATGGCGAGCGGCTACAGCGTCAGCCTGTTCACCGACTTCCGCGACACCCGCGTGTGGCTCAAGCGCGAAGACGAGCTGACCGACCCCGACTGGTACGGCACCACGCCCGCCGACGGCCCGCGCCACCCGCTGCCCGCCATGCCGCCGGACACCTGCACCGGCCAGCTCGGCGTCCCCGGCCCCTGGTACGACCGGCTGCCGCACTTCCGCGCCGACTCCCCGCCCAGCGGCGCGGGCGACGAGCTGCAGTCGGAGCTGCTGCTGCCCAGGGAGCACGCGGTCAAGGCGCTGCGCGAGCTGTTCGCGATCGGCGACCGCATCCGCCCGGCCCTGCAGATCTCCGAGATCCGCACCATCGCCGCCGACGAGCTGTGGCTGAGCCCGTTCAACGGCCGCGACACCGTCGGCATCCACTTCACCTGGGTCAGGGACGTCGACACCGTCATGCCCGTGCTGGAGCTGGTCGAGCGGACGCTGGCGCCGTTCGACCCGCGGCCGCACTGGGGCAAGCTGTTCACCCGCTTCCCCGAGTGCCCGCCGCGCTTCAAGGAACTGGCGCGCAGGCTCGATCCCACGGGCAAGTTCGGCAACGCGTTCACCCGCGTACTGCTGGGGGAGTAGCGCACCCGCGCGGGGCTGCGCCGCATGACGTAGCCCCGCACCGGTCCGCGAGACGATGTGCCGCGCCCGCCCGTCGGCGATCGTGAAGGGCATGACAGACCACCCCTTCAGATTCGGCGCCGTCGGTGGGCGGGCGCCCGATGCCGCCGCGTGGACCGGCCTCGCCCGCAGGGCCGAGAGCCTGGGATACGACACGCTGCTGGTGCCCGACACGCTCGGCACGTTCTCGCCGTTCCCCGCCCTGGCCGCGGCCGCCGCGGCGACCACGACCCTGCGCCTCGGCACGTACGTGCTGAGCGTCGCCAACCGCACCCCGCGCGCGGTCGCGTGGGAGACCGAGACCCTCCAGACGCTCAGCGGCGGCCGGTTCGAGCTGGGGCTCGGGGCCGGGCGGCCGGACGCCGAGCAGGACGCGGCGGCGCTCGGCGTGCCCTACGGCACCCCGGGCGAGCGCGTCGAGCGGGTCATGCGGACCATCGACGCCGTCGGGAACACGCGGATCCTGGTGGCCGCGTCAGGCCCCAAAATGCTGCGCCTGGCCGCGCAGAAGGCCGACACGATCGCGCTCGGCCTGCCGGTCCACTACACCGAGGAGCAGGTGGCGGCCAGGCTGGACGAGCTGTACGAGCTGTCCGGCGACCGTTTCCACGACCTGGAGCTGGCCATGAACCTGGCCTTCGCCGGCGAGGACCCGCCCGGCTGGGTAGCAAGCCGCTTCGGGCTCACCGGCACCGGCGTGCTCATCGGCACGCCCCAGCAGATGGCGGACACGCTGCTGCGCCGCCGCGACAGCCTCGGCGTGTCGTACGTCTCGGTGAACGCCCAGTGCATGGAGGCGTTCGCGCCCGTCGTGGAACGCCTGGCCGGAACCTGACAGGAGTTGACAGGTAAGCCTGCCAGGCTGTCCTCATGACCCGGATGACAGCCAAAGGGACTTTCGATATCACCGTCTGGACGCCGCAGCCGCCGGTGCACGAGCGCGACGGCGTCACGATCCAGCTCGTCACCCTCAACAAGACCTGGCACGGCGACCTGACCGGCAGCAGCGTCGTCACCATGCTGACCGCCACCACGCCGGTGGAGGATTCGCGCTCGTACGTGGCGATGGAACGCTTCGAGGGCACCCTGCACGGCCGGTCGGGGTCGTTCGTGGTGCAGCACGACGGCGTGAGTGACGCGGGCGCTCAGTCGACGCTGGTCAGGGTCGTGCCGGAATCGGCGACCGGCGAGCTGCGCGGGCTCAGAGGCCAGATCGGCATCTCCATCGCCCCCGACGGCACCCACTCGTACACCTTCGACCACACGCTCTGAGCGCATCTTCGGCCGCACGTTCCGAGCCGCCCCGCCGTACCGAACAGTGGCGGTAAAACCGGTGGCCTCTCGGGCGCCGCCCGTGAAACGGTCGAGTCCTGATGATCCGATGGAACGAGGCAGGACACGAGCGATCGGCGCCCTGGCGATCCGTGCTCGGCGCGCCGCCACCCGCCCGCGTGGTCGTCGCCGACGACCGCACCAGAGCCGCCACCGCGTATCGGCTGGCCTGCGAGGGCACCGCGCTGCTGTGGCGCGGCGACTTCCACAACGCGCGGCAACTGCTGGCCGCGATGGGGCGGCGCGGCAAGCCCGCCGCCCCTGGCAGCGACTTCCACCGCTACCGTCAGGCCCGTGCGCAGCGCGCCCGCACCCTCGGCATGCTGCTCATCCCGTACGACGCGGGTCACGTGGTGCCGCTGCGCCGCGCCCCCGACGTACGGGCGGCCTGCGCCGCCGTGCACGGCCCGCACGCCCCGCCCGCGGTGGGCCCGCTGCGCGAGCTGCTCGGCCTGATCGGCGCGCACGAGTGGCGGGTGAAGGGCGTGCACGTGCCCGCGCTCGGCGCCCGCGTCCACCCGCACTACGGCGTCTTCTCCCCGGTCAGGAGCGAGTACGTCGACCTGGTGGCGCAGGCGCCGCTGCCCGGCGACCGGCTGGCCTTCGACATCGGCACCGGCACAGGCGTGCTCGCGGCCGTGCTGGCCAGGCGCGGGGTGCGCCGCGTGGTGGCCACCGACCTCGACGCGCGGGCCGTCGCGTGCGCCGGCGACAACCTCGGCAGGCTGGGGCTGGCCGACCGGGTCGAGGTGATGAAGGCGGACCTGTTCCCGCCCGGCCGCGCGCCGCTGATCGTCTGCAACCCACCGTGGCTGCCCGCCAAGCCGGTCACGCCGCTCGACCACGCGGTCTACGACCCGGGCGGCCGCATGCTGCGGGGCTTCCTGGACGGGCTCGCCGAGCATCTGGAGCCCGGGGGCGAGGGCTGGCTCATCATGTCGGACCTGGCCGAGCACCTGGGGCTGCGCGGCCGGGGCGAGCTGCTCGCGGCGTTCGAGCAGGCGGGCCTGCGGGTGGCCGGCCGCCTCGACGTGACACCGCGCCACGGACGTTCCCGTGATCCGGACGACCCGCTGCACGCCGCCCGCGCGGCCGAGGTGACCTCGCTCTGGCGGCTGCGCCGCTGACCGCCGCTGTCTGCCCGGGTCCCGGACGCGTGGCCCGGCCGCCTGGTATGGCCGGACACCGGCCCCGGCGCGCCCGCATGTTAGCCGGGGCCTCTCCGCGGCAGAGGAGACGTATGCATATTGCGGGAGTACAGACCGTTTTGCCCGAACATCGTTACGGGCAAGCGGAGATCACCGAGGCGTTCTCCCGGCTGACCGACTGCGACGAGGAGCTGCTTCGCCGGTTCCACGCGGCCACCGGCGTCCAGGGCCGCAACCTCGCCCTGCCCCTCGCCGACTACGCCAAGCTCGACTCCTTCGCGCGCGCCAACGACGTCTACGTCGAGCGCGCGCTGGAGCTCGGTGAGCAGGCACTTGCCGGGGCGCTGCGCAAGGCGGACATCCCTCCTGAGAAGGTCGATCTTCTGCTGTTCTGTTCGACCACCGGGCTGTCCACGCCCTCGCTCGACGCCAAGATTGCCCAGCGGATCGGGCTGCGGCCCGACGTCAAACGGGTGCCGGTGTTCGGGCTCGGCTGCGCCGCCGGCGCGTCCGGGCTGTCCCGCCTGCACGACTACCTGCGCGGCTGGCCGGCACACGTCGCCGTGCTGGTCTGCGTGGAGCTGTGCTCCCTGACCATCCAGCGTGACGACACCTCCATCGCGAACCTGATCGCCAGCGGGCTATTCGGCGACGCCGCCGCCGCGGTCGTCGCCACCGGGCGCGGGCCCGGCCCCGAGGTGGTCGCCACCCGCAGCCGCCTGTATCCCGACACCGAGCACCTCATGGGCTGGAACGTCGGCGACCACGGCTTCCGCATCATGCTGGACGCCGACCTCACCTCCTTCGTCGAAGAGGTGCTCGCCGCCGACATCAAGGCGTTCCTCGCCGACTACGGGCTGACCACCGACCAGGTCGCCAACTGGATCTGCCACCCCGGCGGGCCCAAGGTCATCGAGAAGATCGTGGACACGCTCGGCCTGCCGCCGAAGGCGCTCGACGTGACCTGGCGATCCCTGCGCGAGCACGGCAACCTGTCGTCGGTCTCCGTGCTCCACGTCCTGCAGGAGACCCGGGCCGGCCCGGCACGCCCGCCGTGCTGATGGCCCTCGGCCCCGGCTTCTCCGCCGAGCTGCTGCTGCTGCACTGGTGAGCGCTTATCTCGTCCTCGTCGGGCTGGTCGTCCTGGAACGGCTGGCCGAGCTCGTCGTGGCCCGGCGCAACCTCGCCTGGGCCCGCGCGCGGGGCGGCGTCGAGTACGGCAGGGGGCACTACCCGTTCATCGTGCTCCTCCACGTGGCGCTGCTGGCCGCCGCGCCCGCCGAGGTGTGGGCTTTGCACCGGCCCTTCCTGCCCGCGCTCGGCTGGCCGATGCTGGCCCTCGTCGTGCTGGCCCAGGGGCTGCGCTGGTGGTGCATCCGCACGCTCGGGCACCAGTGGAACACCCGCGTCGTGGTGGTGCCCGGCCTGCCGCTCGTGGATCGCGGGCCCTACCGGTGGTTCCGGCACCCCAATTACGTGGCCGTGGTCGCCGAGGGCATCGCGCTGCCGCTGGTGCACACCGCCTGGGTGACCGCCGTGGCGTTCACCGCCGTCAACGCCGCGCTGCTCGCCGTCCGCATACGCGTCGAGGAGCGGGCTCTGGCACTCTGAGGTGCCATGGACGAAGTGCTGACCATGATGCGCGAGGCGGCCGGACGTACCGCCGACCTCGTCGAGAGCGTGTCCGGCGACGAGCTCTCGCGACCCACGCCCTGCTCCGAGTACGACGTCAAAGGGCTGATCAACCACCTGGAATGGGCCATGACCCTGTTCGAGTCGGTGGGGGAGGGCGGCGGGTTCCCGCCGCAGAAGGAGTACACCGGCGACTTCCGCGCGCGGGCCGAGCGCATGCTGGCCGTCTGGGAGCGTCCCGAGACGTGGGAGGGCACGTGCGAGGCCATGGGCGGCCTGCCCAAGACGACGCTGGCCCGCATGGCGCTGACCGACCTCGTCGCCCACGGCTGGGACCTCGCCAAGGCGACCGGCCGCGACTTCCAGGCGTCGCAGGCGGCGGTGGAGCTGCTGGTGGAGTTCGTCGCGCAGCAGGCGCCTGTGGGGCGGAAGATGGGCGCGTTCGGGCCCGAGGTGAAGGTGGCGGACGACGCTCCCGCGTTCGACAGGTTCCTCGGCCTCATCGGGCGGGACCCGGCCTGGAAGCCGTGACGCACTGAACGGGCCGTGGCCGCCTTGCGCGCGGGCCGCGATGCTGAGCGGCGCCGTGTCACGGCGCCGTCCCCTTCTCGCGGGCTCGCCGCCTCAGGGATCTCACCCGTCACAAAGCATCACGTGCTGATCGCGGTTTGTGCTCGCTTGTATCACCGGCCCGGCCGGGCTGTGCGGTATTCCGTCGTACGGCTCGGAGGTGTTGAGATGAAATTTCGGCCTTTAGCGGCGAGCATCGGCCTGGTAGCGCTCCTCGGCCTGGCGGCCTGTGGCGGTGGCGGCGCCACGAGCGGCGACACCAGGCCCGCGCCGGCCCGGCAACCGGGCGTACCGGAAAGCCGGATGACCGCCACGACCGCACCCGATGAGCAGAACGAGCGGGACGAGCAGGAGACCACGACGGCGCAGATCTCCACGTTCGCGCTGGACGTGGACACCGCCTCGTACGGCTACGCCCGCCGCGCGCTCGAGGAGGGCCGCTGGCCCGCTCCCGCCGAGATCCGGCCAGAGGAGTGGGTCAACGCCTTCAGGCAGGACTACGCGCAGCCCTCCGACGACGGCTTCACCGTGCACATGGACGGCGCCATGCTGCCCGGCCGCGACGAGGCCGTGATGCGGGTGGGCCTGCAGACCCGCGCCTCCGACCCGGCGGCCCGCCGGCCCGCGAACCTCACGTTCGTGGTGGACGTGTCCGGCTCGATGGCCGAGCCGGGCCGGCTCGACCTGGTGAAGGCGGCGCTGCTCAAGCTGCTCGACCAGCTCGCGCCCGGTGACCAGGTCTCCATCGTGTCCTTCAGCGACGACGCCGACGTGCTGGCCAGGATGACCCCGCTCACCGCGAGGGACGAGCTGCGCGCCGCCGTCGGCGAGCTGGCCATCGGCGGCGGCACCGACCTGGAGTCCGGCCTGGTCGCCGGCTACCAGGAGGCGGCCAAGGCGTACCGGCCGGCCGCCACCAACCGCGTCATCGTGCTCTCCGACGGCCTGGCCAACCAGGGCGACACGCAGTGGCGGTCGCTGCTCGACCGGGTCAAGGACTACGCGGGCAGGCAGATCACGCTGCTCACCGTCGGCGTCGGCCGCGAGTACGGCGACGAGCTGATGGAGCAGCTCGCCGACAATGGCGACGGCATGGCCGTGTACGTCAGCACCCAGGAGGAGGCCGACAAGCTCTTCACCACGCAGCTTCCCGCCACCATCGAGCTGCGCGCCCGCGACGCCAAGGCCCAGGTCGTCTTCAACCCCTCCGTGGTGGAGAGCCACCGCCTCATCGGCTATGACAACCGCACCATCGCGGCCGAGGAGTTCCGTGACGACGCCCGCGACGGCGGCGAGATCGGCCCCGGCCACTCCGTCACCGCCCTGTACGCGGTCAAGCTCAAGCCCGGCGCGCGCGGTCAGGTCGCCCAGGCCACCGTGCGCTGGCAGGACCCCGACACCAGGGAGGCGTCGGAGGCGAGCGAGACGCTGTCCTCCGGCGACCTGGCCGGCGACCTGTGGGGTGAGGCGTCACCCCGGCTGCAGGTGAACGTCGTGGTGGCGGCGTTCGCCCTGTACCTGCGCGACAGGAAGGCGTTCGGCATGGACTTGCCCGAGCTGGCGAAGCACGCCTGGCCTTGCGCCCGTGACCGAGGATCCGATGGTGTCCGAGCTGGCCACGCTCATCGAGAAGGCCAGGTCGATCGCATGATTCCGGTCCCGGGGTTCCGGCTCCTTGCCGGGGCCCCGGGAAAAGGCGTGCAGAGAGGGTCTCAAAGTCGGATACACTCGTACAGGCACGCGGGGCTATGGCGCAGTTGGTAGCGCGCCTCCATGGCATGGAGGAGGTCTGGGGTTCGAATCCCCATAGCTCCACAGCGCGTGACGAGGCCGCTCCCGGGGTTCGGGAGCGGCCTTTTTCACGCCTTCTCTTCGGCGGCCGCGGCCCGTACGTGGTCGGCGGCGCGGAACGTGCGGCGGTAGGCGAGCGGCGCGACGCCGACGGCCGCGTGCAGGCGCTGGCGCAGCGAGACCGCCGTGCCGAAGCCCGCCCGCCTGGCCACCTCCTCCACGCCCAGGTCGGTCGTCTCCAGCAGGTGCCTGGCGTGGCGGACCCGCTGGCCGGTCAGCCACTTCGCCGGGCTCTGCCCGGTCTCCTCGCGAAAGCGCCGGGTGAACGTACGGATGCTCATCTTGGCGTGCTCGGCCAGCGCGGCGAGGTCGAGCGGGGCGTCGAGGTTGGCGAGCATGTACTCACGGGTGGCCGCCGTGCCGCCGCCGGCCTCGTCGGGCAGCGGCCGGTCGATGTACTGCGCCTGGCCGCCCTCGCGCCACGGCGGCATCACGCACCGCCGGGCCGCGGCGTTGGCCACCTCGCTGCCGTGGTCGCGCCTGATCACGTGCAGGGCGAGGTCGAGCCCGGCGGCCACGCCGGCCGACGTCAGCACGTCGCCGTCGTCCACGAACAAGACGTCGGGGTTGAGCGCGACCCGCGGGAAGAGGCGAGCGAAGCGCGGCGCCTCGGCCCAGTGCGTGGTGGCCGCAGGCCGTCCAGCAGCCCGGCCGCCGCCAGCACGAACGAGCCCGTGCAGATCGACATGACGCGGGGCCGCCCCTGCAGCGCGGCGCGGAGCGTGCCGGAGATCGTGCCATCCCGCAGCACCGCACCGCCGTGGACGCCGGGCACCACCACGGTGTCGGCGGTGTCGAGCACGTCGAGGTCGTGGTCGGGCAGCACGGTGTAGCCGGCCTCGCAGCGTACCGGCATGCGGCCCTCCGAGCAGGTCACCACCTCGTACAGGCGCTCGCCCGACGGCGTGCGCGCCGCATGGAAGACCTGGCCGGGCACCCCGAGGTCGAGCGGCGCGAAGTGGTCGAGCACCAGCACGGCGATGCGATGAACCATGGCCGGATTCTTGCACATATTGGCTTTCCGGCCACTCGTGGCGATGCGCGGTGATCCTCCAGGATGTCCGCATGACTGTGCGCACCACCCCCGCCACCCGCCGCAGGGTGCATCGGGCCTGGTACGTGGCGGCCGTCGCGTTCGTGGCCATCCTGGGCGCGGCCGGCTTCCGCGCCACCCCCGGGGTGCTGATCACCCCGTTGCAGGAGGAGTTCGGCTGGTCGGCGGGCACGATCTCGTCGGCGGTCTCGATCAACCTGGTGCTCTACGGGCTGACCGCGCCGTTCGCCGCAGCCCTCATGGACCGCTTCGGCATGCGCCGCGTGGTCGCCGCCGCGCTGCTGCTGATCGCCGCGGGCAGCGGGCTGACCGTGCTCATGACGGCGAGCTGGCAGCTCCTGCTGTTCTGGGGTGTGCTGGTGGGCCTGGGCACGGGGTCGATGGCGCTGGTGTTCGCCGCGACGGTGGTGGACCGCTGGTTCGTCCGCCACCGGGGGCTCGTCACGGGCGTGCTGACCGCCGCGGGGGCCACCGGGCAGCTCATCTTCCTGCCCCTGCTCGCGCACCTCGCCGAGGGGCCCGGGTGGCGCGTCGCCTCGCTGACCGTGGCAGGGGCGGCGCTGGCCGTGGTGCCGTTCGTGTGGTGGCTGCTGCGCGACCGTCCCGAGGAGGTCGGCACCACCGCGCTCGGGGCGGAGCCCGGCGCCGTGCGTCCCGCGCCGCCCACCGGGGTCAATGCGGCGGTCAGGGCCGTCACCGTGTTCGCGAGCGCGGCGCGTACCCGCCCGTTCTGGCTGCTCGTCGGCGGCTTCGCGATCTGCGGCGCCAGCACGAACGGCCTGGTCGGCACCCACTTCATCCCCGCCGCTCACGACCACGGCATGGCCGAGCCGGTCGCCGCGAGCCTGCTCGCCGTCATCGGGATCTTCGACATCGTCGGCACCGTCGCATCCGGCTGGCTCAGCGACAGGATCGACCCCAAGGTGCTGCTCGGCGTCTACTACGGACTGCGCGGCCTGTCGCTGATGGTGCTGCCCGGCCTGTTCGCGGCCACCACCGAGCCCAGCATGCTCATCTTCATCGTCTTCTACGGTCTCGACTGGGTGGCCACCGTGCCGCCGACCGTCGCCCTGTGCCGGAAGATCTACGGCACCGACGGCGCCGTGGTGTTCGGCTGGGTGTTCGGCTCGCACCAGGTGGGCGCCGCGATCGCCGCCGTCGGCGCCGGACTGACCCGCGACCACCTGGGCGCCTACGACCTCGCCTGGTACGCCGCGGGCGCCCTGTGCCTCCTCGCCGCCGGCATGTCACTGGCCATCGGGCATGCTAGAGGGCGATGAACGCCGAGCTTTATGTGTTGCCGCTGGTCGTGCGGATCGAGCGCGCCACGCCCCCCGAACGCACCGATGCCCTGGAGGCCGCCGCCAAGGCGGTGCTCGACCTGCTGGCCGACCCGGGGGAGTGGGCCGCCGAGGTGCACGCCTGGGAGGCGACCGGGAAGATCCGCAAGGTGGTGCGCAGGGCCAGGGGCGCCGAGTGGCGCCGCGCCGTCGCGCTGCCCGGCCGTACGATCGAGCACCGCACCGCCGAGGTGCGCGTGCACCCGCCCGTGCCGCTCGACGGCTGGCCCCGCGACCTGGCCAGGCTCCAGGTCAAGGGCACCGAGCTGACCGACACCGTCGCGCCGGGCCCCGCCGAGCCGCCCATCCTGTGGGAGAACCCGGCGCTGGAGATGTCCGCGGGCAAGGCCATGGCGCAGGCCGGGCACGCCGCCCAGCTCGCCTGGTGGGCCAGTGACGAGGGCGAGCGGGCGGCCTGGCGGGAGCAGGGGTTCCCGGTGACCGTGCGCAAGGCGGAGAGCCCGGCCGCGTTCGAGGCCATGGCGGCGGCCGGGCTGCCGGTGGTGCGGGACGCGGGGTTCACGGAGATCGAGCC
Organism: Nonomuraea fastidiosa; assembly: GCF_042751225.1. Classification (NCBI taxonomy): domain Bacteria; kingdom Bacillati; phylum Actinomycetota; class Actinomycetes; order Streptosporangiales; family Streptosporangiaceae; genus Nonomuraea; species Nonomuraea fastidiosa. Next base: position 1,013,320 of record NZ_CP170570.1, on the reverse strand, counting down.
GGGCTCGTGCACGTTCGTGGCCGACGCGCCGTGGCTGGCCGGACGGGTGGCCCGACCCTGAGGCTGATCGAGGAGGGTGGCCGCTTTCTGCCCCGACCAGACCGAAAAGGCGCCTTTCCGGAAACGCCAAGATTGCACTTCGGTAGCTTCATGGGCGCAATGCCGGGATATGTCGTACGCTCCCGTCGTGCCACATGGGGAAGATGAGGTCAAGGGTTCCCAAGTGAGACCGCCCGTGCGTCGCGGGATCCCGGCTTCTCCCCCCAAACGCTCCCGCATCGGTGACATTCGGATGCGGGTGGTGTACCGGGGGCTGGCCGTGGCCGGCGCCGTCGTGGTCGTCGCCGCGACGCTGGCCGTGGTGCTCCCGTCCGAGCCGGACGAGGTCGCGGCGGGGCCGGTTACCGCGCCGCCGGCCGCACCGTCCTCGTCCGGCTCCGCACCTGTGCCCCCGCCCACTGCGTCTCCGTCGGCCACTCCCGTCAAGGAGCGGGCGACGCCGCGTCCGGGCACCTCGCTCGCGCCCGGCTACACGGCCATGGAGGCCCTGTACGCCGACCCGCGCGTGCCCAGGCTGACCCGCTCCGTCAAGCGCATGCCCCTGCGCTCCCCGGGCAAGCGCTTCATCAAGGACCGCAGGGCCTGCTGGTGCCGAGGCTGCCCCGGCCGTGGAAGAGGTACGGGGCGGCGCCGTTCACCACCAAGCAGGTGCTGCCCAAGCAGCGCGGCACCGCGTTGCGCGGCGTCTTCGTCACCTGCCCCCTTCCGATCATGAAGCAGAAGTCCCCGCGCGACACGGCGCTGCTGGCCGCCCGCTGGACGCTCAACCACCACCCCAAGGGCTCGCGCATCACCTGGCTGGCCTCCCAGCCGGTCAAGCGCGGATGGATGCTCGCCTACCGCGTCACGTACGGCAAACACAGCTCCCGCGCCGCCGTCGTCGTGGTCGACGGGGGAATGAGCAAGCCGGGACTGGCGTTCGTGTCAGTGCCGGATTCGCAGCGCAAGCAGTGGCGCGACATCGGCCGCGTGGCCTCAGGGGTGCGTGTTCTAGGCTAGAAAGATCATGAAAGCGGCGATGTTGGGGAGTGACGCCGTGGAACGCTCTGGACCGCCGCAGGCGCCGAATAAGGGCAAGGGTAAACCGCCCTGGCGTTCGGAAGGCCTGCCCGGCACGCCCGGAGGCCGGCCCAAGATCAATTGGTGGCGCTTCATCGTCACCTTGCTCGTGGTGTACGCGGGTTTCTTCGTCGTGTCGTCGTTCGTCGACAGCGGCTCGGTGGAGACGATCTCGTACACCGAGTTCACCAAGCAGGTGAACGCCAAGAACGTCAAGGACATCTACGCCCAGGGCCTGTCGGTCGAGGGCGACCTGCGCACGCCGGCGAAGAACCCCGAAGGCGGCGCCACGTACACGCGCTTCGCCACCGAGATCCCTGCCTTCGCCAACACCGACCAGCTCGACGAGCAGCTCGCCAACGGCCAGGTGGAGATCACCTCCAAGCCGATCACCCGCGGCTTCTTCTCCAACCTGCTGCTGTCGCTGCTGCCCGTGCTGCTGTTGGCCGGCCTGTGGATCTGGATCATGCGGCGCGGCGCCAGCATGATGGGCGGCGGCCTGGGCGGGCTCGGCAAGTCGAAGGCGGCCAAGCCCGTCGACGCCAACCAGGTGCGGGTCACGTTCGAGGACGTCGCGGGCATCGACGAGGTCGAGAACGAGCTCGTCGAGATCGTCGACTACCTCAAGGACCCCGCCAAATACCGCAGGCTGGGCGCCAAGCTGCCCAAGGGCGTGCTGCTCGCCGGCCCTCCCGGCACCGGCAAGACGCTGCTGGCCAGGGCGGTCGCCGGTGAGGCCAAGGTGCCGTACTTCTCCGCCAGCGCATCCGAGTTCATCGAGATGATCGTCGGTGTGGGCGCCTCGCGGGTGCGCGACCTGTTCGAGGAAGCACGCAAGGTGGCGCCGTCGATCGTGTTCATCGACGAGATCGACGCCATCGGCCGCGCCAGGGGCGGCGCCGGCGGCATCGGCGGCCACGACGAGCGCGAGCAGACGCTCAACCAGATCCTCACCGAGATGGACGGCTTCTCCGGCGCCGAAGGCGTGATCGTCATCGGGGCCACCAACCGTCCCGAGATCCTCGACCCGGCGCTGCTGCGTCCCGGGCGCTTCGACCGTACGGTGCAGGTGGGCCTGCCCGACGCGGCCGGTCGCACCGCGATCCTCGCCGTTCACACGCGCGGCGTGCCGCTCGACGGCGAGGTCAGCCTCGAACAGATCGCCAAGACCACGCCCGGCATGACCGGCGCCGACCTGGCCAACCTGGTCAACGAGGCGGCGCTGCTCGCCGCCAAGCGCGGCCGCGAGAAGGTCACCATGTCCGACTTCGCCGACGCGCTGGAGAAGCTGCAGCTCGGCGCGGCCCGCAGCATCGTCATGCCGGAGGAGGAGCGCACCCGCACCGCCTACCACGAGGCCGGTCACGCGCTGCTCGGCATGCTCCAGCCCGGCGCCGACCCGGTCAGGAAGATCTCCATCATCCCCCGCGGCCGGGCGCTCGGCGTCACGCTCTCCACCCCCGACACCGACCGCTACGCCTACGACGAGCAGTACCTGCGCGGGCGCATCACCGGCGCGCTCGGCGGCATGGCGGCCGAGCAGGTGGTGTTCGGCGTCATCACCACCGGCGCCGAGAACGACCTCGAACAGGTCACCATGATCGCCCGTGGCATGGTGGGCCGGTGGGGCATGTCGGAGAAGGTCGGCCCGCTGACCATCCTGCCCAACGACGGCCAGCAGCCGCAGGCGTCGCCCGTCACGCTCGCCATGGTCGACGAGGAGGCGCGGCGGATCGTGGACGAGTGCTACGAGCGCGCCGTTCAGATCCTCACCGACAACCGCGACAAGCTCGAGGCCATCGTGGGGGCGCTGCTCGAGCACGAGACGCTGGACGAGACCGAGGCGTACGCGGCGGCCGGGCTGCCGAGGCCCGACGAGGACGGCAAGCCGGACGCCTCCGGCGGCGAGGGCGACAAGCCGGCCGCGTCCTCGGACGGTGACGGTATGTCTCCCGCGTCCCCCGACGGGGACGGCAAGCAGACCGCCTCCGCCGACGGGGACGGGAAGCCGGCGGCCGCCTCCGACGTGAACGGGAAGCCGGCCGCCTCTTCGCGCCCGACGGCCTCGCCGCAGCACTCGCCCGCGGAGGTGCGGCGCACGGCGGCGGAGGGGCGCTGACGTTTGCCGCAGGGCTCTGCTGACGGGTTGCCTCAGAGCTCTGCTGACGGTCGCCGCACGCTCTGCAGACGGTTCCCGCAGGGCTCTGAGCGACGGCGTGTCCTTTCCAAAATTTAGGACATTCCGGACGTTGCTTGGAGTCCTGCTCGGGAACGTTTCCCGAGACAAGTGTGATCGGGGGACCGTCGTGACACTTAATGACGAGCTTCTCGCCGGACTCGGAGCCCCAGGGCTGGAACAGATCGCGGGGATGCTCGGTACCGACCAGCTCACGGCCCGCAAAGTCACCGAAGCCGTGTCCGGAACGATCGTGGGCGGCCTGGCGTACAACGCCGCACACCCGGACGGCGCCGACGCCCTGCGCGGAGCGCTCGACGACCACATGGACGCCGACCCCTTCAACGGCGATGTCGCCTCTCTGACCCGCGACGGACACAGCATCCTCGGTCACATCTTCGGCGCCCAGGCCACCGAACGGGCCGCCGCCCGGCTCGCCCAGCTCGCCGGCGTCGGCTCCGCGCGCATCATGAAGCTGATGCCCCTGATCGCCCCCATGATCATGTCCCTGCTCGCCAACCGGGCCGTCGAACGCGGTATGGACTCCGCTGCCCTCGCCGACGACCTCGACCGCGAGCGGACGTCTCTCTCGGGCGGGCTCGGAGAGCTCATCGACGAACTGCTGGGCGACGTCCTCGACGGGAGCGGCATGCCGCGGCCGCCCGCGCCGTACCCGGCGTATCGGACGGAACGGGAAGTGACGCCGGGGAGCACGTACAACGCGGACTGGTGATCGTTCGCGTGCTGTTCGTTTTCCGGATTCTCCCTACAACCCCGACTGGAGCTTCCACCTCGACCCCGACACGATCTCCTTCTTCGACCTCACGACGGAGGTCTGCGACGCCGGCACCCAGTACGTGGAGGACCACCTGGACGAGGTCGGGGGCGCGTTCCTGCCGGGCAACGTGTGGTGCCCGTGGCGCTCCCACCTGGTGGAAGAGGTCAGCGGCTCCTGAGGGCGCTTCGTAGCGACTGACGGCGCGGCACTTTCGATGGCCGGGAGTGCCGCGTTCTTCATGTTTGTCTGGGCCGGTGTGCCGCGCGCTCGTTCCGGCTCGTGCGACGCGTTCGTTCTGACTGGCGTGCCGCGCTTGATTTGGCCGGCGTACCGCGCTCATCGCGTTGAGCCCACCAGCACCCGGCCGCTTCCATCGCCTCTATCGCCGGGCGCAGGGCTCGGTGCCCCGCGAAGCCGCCTCCAACGCGTCCATCGCCGGGCTCGGAGCGCGGCGTGCCTCGAAGCAGCGTCTATGAAGCAGCGTCCATCGGCCCGGCGTGGTGCGTCCCGAAGCCGCTCCATCGCGGGCTCCCGGTGCGGCGCGCTCCCGAACCACCGCCTCGCCGACCGCGCGAGGAAGCCGGGTTCCGGTGCGGCCCCTGCCCGGAGCCGCCGCCCGCGCCTCGTATTGGTGCCCGGAGCCGCCGCCCGCGCCTCGCGTTGTTGCCTGCAACCACGCGAGGCGCCATCACGCCGCAACTGGCACCTGCGGCCCGCCTCATCGCCCGCACCGTCTGGCCGCACGCACGCTCGCCTGCCCGCGCCACGCCGACGTTGATTCACCGATCTGTGCGGTCGCCTCGTCGTTCGGTGGCATCGGCGACCGTCTCTCCTGGGCCGTGGGTGCTGGGGCGGTTCGCTGCGGGATGGACGACCCGCCCGGGTGGCTGCTTGACAACGAGGGCCGGGAGTGACATGGGGCCGTCCTGCGGCCGGTAGGCTGTTGTGGTGATCGTTCTGGCTTCAGCCTCCTCCGCACGCCTGGCTCTCTTGCGCAGTGCCGGGCTCGACCCGAAAGTGATCGTCAGCGGCATCGACGAGGATTCCTACTCCGCCTATTCTCCCGCCGCGCTCAGCCTGGTGCTGGCCAAGGCGAAGGCGGAGGCGGTGGCGAGCGGGCTCGACGAAGGACTGGTCATCGGCTGCGACTCGATCCTGGAGCTCGACGGCCGCCCGTACGGCAAGCCCGCGACCCGCGAGGAGGCCATGGAGCGGTGGCGCCTCCTGCGCGGCCGCACGGGCCGTCTCGTCACCGGTCACTGCGTCATCGACGTCGCCGCGGGCCGCCAGGCGGCCGAGGTCGGCACCACGGTGGTGCGCTTCGCGCAGCCGTCCGAGGAGGAGATCGCCGCGTACGTCGAAACCGACGAGCCGCTCAACCTGGCCGGGGCGTTCAGCATCGAGGGACGCGGTGGCTGGTTCGTGGACAGCATCGAAGGCGACCACGGCAACGTGCTCGGGATCTCCCTGCCGCTGCTGCGCGAGCTGTTCGCCGAACTCGGTTACTCGATCACGTCGTTCTGGCGCTAGCCTGCCGGGCATGCGAGCAGTGCGTGATTTCACCGGCGGGGTCGGCTTCTTCTTCGAAGGGCTCGGGTGGGTCGCCAGGCATGGCAGATGGTGGCTGTTCGGGCTGATTCCGGCGCTGATCGCGTTCGCGGTCTACGTGATCGCGTTAGTCCTCCTCGGGACGAACGCCTCCGACCTGGCCACGTTCCTGACGCCGTTCGCCGATACGTGGAGCTGGCGGGAGATCTTCCGCGGGGTGGTGGCCGTCGCGCTGGTCCTGGGCGGGCTGGCGGTGGCTGTGCTGACGTTCACGGCGGTGACCCTGACCATCGGCGACCCGTTCTACGAGCGGCTGTCGACCGAGGCGGATCCCTTGGAGTCGGAGGACGACCAGCCGTGGTGGCGTACGCTGCCGCGATCCATCCGCGACAGCCTGGTGACCCTCTTCTACATGCTGCTCTTCACGGTCCCGCTGTTCTTCCTGGGGTTCGTGCCCGTGGTCGGCCAGACCGTGGTGCCGGTGCTGGGTGCGCTCGTGTCCGGGTTCTTCATGACCGTCGAGCTCACCACCTTGGCGCTGGAACGTCGTGGCATGGCGCGCAAGGAGCGTTTCGCGTTGTTGCGGGCTAATAAGGCCAGTGCGCTGGGGTTCGGGGTGGCGGTCTTCGTGCTGTTCCTGGTGCCGTTCGTGGCGGTGATCGCCATGCCGGCGGCGGTGGCGGGGGCGGCTCTGCTCGTACGGAACCGGTTGGCGCCTGTCGCCTGACCTGCGTACGGGGGCCTTGTCCACCTGCGTACGGGGGCCTTGCCCACCTGCGTACTGGGGCCTTGCCCACCTGCGTACGGGAGTTCTGCCTATCTGCGCGCTGCGGGCGACGAGGCCGCAACCCGTGATCCACAGCAAAGAGTCTGAGACCACCTGATGGCGCGATGCCCGCGGTGCGGGCGATGAGGCCGTAAGCCGCTATCCACAGGGTCGCCTCGCGCCTCTTCCGTCGTCCACAGAACCGCATTCGGCCAATCCAGAGCCTTCGCCGCCCGGCACCCTATGGGGCCATGACGACGAACCGCTCGCCTCGCCCGGCCTCTCGTACCCCCATCACCTCCAGCTCACCATCGGCGTTCGTCCCGGCGCCACGCTCGCCCATCACCCGTGCCTCCACACCCACCACGGAAGTCACCGGCACGTGGGGCTTTACACCCTCAGCCCTGGAGAGCTCGGAGCTCAAGACCGCAGCAACCGCGAAGACCGTCCAAGACGGGCCTGCCGCGGAGACCTCAGAGCCCGACACCTTCAGTCCTGCTGCCCTGTACCCCAACAGGACCGACACCCGCAGAGCCGAGTCCGACAGGACCGACGCCGACGGGCTGGATGCCGACTGCCGTGACATCAACGGGACAAGCACCGACAGGGCGGACACCGACGGGCAGGAAACCGACCGCGGGGACGCCGTGATGACGGACACCACCGTTATGAAGACGGCCGGCTCGGACGCGAGCGGCACGAGGACGGCCGGCTCGGGCGCGAGTGCCACGAGGACGGCCGGCACGGACACGAGTGCGAAGAAGGGAACGGAGGAGGGCAGCCCGGACGGTGACATCTCCGACCCCTTCAAGTTCTCGTCCGAGCCGTGCCTGACGCTCACCTGCCCCACCGACATCCTGGCCGCCGTCCCCTACCTGGTGGGCTTCCACCCCGCCACGAGCCTCGTCGTGGTCGGCCTGGCGAACGGGCGCGCCAAGATGGTGGCCAGGTGGGGCCTGCCCTTCCCGCCCGGCACCCTCAACGCGATGGCCCCGCTCATCGACCGCGAAGAGGTCACCGACATCGTGATCGTCGGCTACGGCCCGGGTGACCTGGTGACACCGGCGGTCGACGAGGCCAGGAACCTCGCGATGGCGACCGGCGTGCACGTGGGGGAGGCCCTGCGGGCACATGAGGGCCGCTACTGGTCCTACATCTGCGACGTACCGACCTGCTGCCCAGCCGAAGGCACCCCTTACGACCTCTCGACGAGTCCGATCGCGGCCGAGGCGACCGTACACGGGCTGGTGGCCCTCCCCAACCGCGAAGCGCTCGAACGTACCGTCGCCCCTGTGACGGGCCCCGTGCGGACGGCCATGCGCAAGGCCACGTCCGAAGCGATCGCCGGCTTCAGAGCGGACCTCATGGCCGCCCGCGACCTCGACACCTTCGCCCGGGACTTCGTCGCCGACGGCTTGGCCAGGGTCCGCTCGGCCCTGGAGATTCATACGGGAGGAGGCCGGCTCAACGACGAGGAGGCGGCGAAGCTGGGCCTGGCCTTGGCGGTCATGAGAGTGCGAGACGAGGCATGGACCCTCATGCACGAGTCCCACGCCGCGCTCTGGAGAGACCTGACCCGCCGCCTGGAGCCGCGCTTCGTACCCCCGGCCGCGTCCCTGCTCGCCATGGCCGCCTGGCGCGCCGGCGACAGCGTCCAGGCCACGGTCGCCCTCGAACGCGCCCTGACCACGGACCCCGGCTACTCGATGGCCAACCTGCTCATGCACGCACTTCACAACCTGCTCTCCCCGTCCATCCTGCGCGACCGCCTCCCCACCCCTGCAGAACTGGACACCGCCATGGGCCCCGTCAGCCCCGCCTGGCTCCTCCCCCTGATCAACCTCCTGGACGAAGAAGGTCCAGACCCCACGGAGTAACGCACCTCGCCAGGGGCCGAAGGTACGCGCTCAAAGCCACCCACCTCAGCACCCGGCTCACCCCTCAACACACACCGCGAGGCACGGTCGCCTAGGAGCCCGCAACCCATCACCACGCAGCCACGCCGACGTCCGACTGTCACGGCACGAGGTCGCCGACGACAGCTGGCCTTCGGCCGCGCACCCCTGCATGCGGGAAGAAGGGCCGACGTCCGACTGTCACGGCACGAGGTCGCCGACGACAGCTGGCCTTCGGCCGCGCACCCCTGCATGCGGGAAGAAGGGCCGACGTCCGACTGTCACAGCACAGGTCGCCGACGACAGCTCGCTTCCGGCCCCGTCCCCGCCCGCATGCGGAAGGAAGGTCTGCATGATCACCCGTTGGACCGCCTGAACAAGGAGGTCGAACGTCGCACCGCCGTGTTCGGCATCGTCCCCAACCCCCGAAACACTGCTGCGGCTGGGCCGGTATCCCCTCACCCGCCATCCTCAGAGCTACGTTCCTGTGTCTCAGAGGCTGATCGCGGTCCCCTCGGCTGGGGTGTGTCCCGGCGTCATCTTTGGCTGGAAGGCGTCCCGGCATCGCCATCGGCCGGGAAGCGTTCCGGTACCGCCGTCGGTTGGGTTGTGTGCCTGCCGCGCCATCCGCTGGGCTGCATCCCCATGCAGCCTTCATCAAGCGGTGGCTTTCGCTGCCTGTCGCTGGGCGGTATCCCCGTCTGCCTGTCGCTGGGCGGCACCCCGTCTCCCCGGCGGCTGGGTGGCACCCCGCTCCCTGGCCGCTGGGTGGCATCGTGGTGGGCGCGTTTGCTGGGCGGCCTCCTCGTGTCCGCGTTCGCTGGGTGACGCTGCCGGGCCGTCGTCCCACTACGGCATCGCCCGTACCGGGTTGTGCATTGCCGACGTTCTGTTCCTCAGGGTGCGGTCGCTGGCGGGGGAGAGCAGCTGACGAACTTGGGAAACTCCGGCTGCGAAAGAACCCTGCGGCCGTAACCCCGGTGGGTCGCCGGCGAACTCGGGAAACGCTAGCTGATCAGAGCAGGTCACCAGGGGACTTTTGGGCATGACGACAGTCGGGGTAGCGCTCGGCGACGGAGAGGAGGCTAAAGGGAGCCTTCTTCTCTTTTGCGGCGCTCGTTGTAGGTGCGCATCCGCTGCGGGTACCCCGTCAACTGCACGTCGTACACCGGCAAGGCGAGATCGCGGGCGACCTTGTGGATCACGGCGGGGGAGCCGACTCTGCGCCTGGTCCACTCGCCGTCGTCGGCCACCGCCACGGCGGTGGTGTCGGTGGCGAAAGTCTCAGGTTCGACGTAGAACTCGACGCCTCGCCGCGAACGGGCAAAGGCGATGAGCGCCTCGATGTCAGCGTCAGTCGCCTCGCGGTCGAACTTCGCGATCTTGCGGCCGCGCAGTCGACGAATGCCGTAGCGGTCTCGCCATCTCATGAATCCTTTTTATACCGTCTCGGGCTCGAGCGCGTCGGGGACGATCTAGGGGACGCATCCGGGATTCTCCTGATGCACGAACCGCTCAGGCGACGCAGTATGTCAGTATCAGCTCGATACTCTGAGGGAGAGGCATGGCGAATATGGCTGGGGTGCCGAAAACCCCCGGGCCGGGGCGGATGCCGCCAGCTCATCTGCGCGTCACCAACCAGGACCGCGAACACGTGGTGGAGCACATCAAAGCCGCCTACGCGGACGGACGCTATGACAAGCTTGAGTTCGACGAGCGTTTGGAACGCGCGATGACCGCGCGCACGCACGGCGACCTCATGCCCATCATGAATGAGATCTACGGCCCGAACGCCGTGCCACAGCTCGCCCCCATGCCGCCCGCTCCGGTGGCGCAGGAGGGTCCGGCCGAGAGCCACGAGCGCCTCGGCGGCGCCCTCGCCCACCTGATCCCGCTCCTCGGGTTCCCGATCGTCGGCCCGCTGCTCCTGCTGGTAACGGGCGCGAAAACCTCGCCCTACATGCGCAAGCACGCCCTCGAAGCGCTCAATTTCCAGATCACCGTGGTCGGGGCCACGATATTGCTGCCGTTCACCGTCGTCGGGATCGTGCTCTTGCCGTTCATCCTGGTCTTTGGGGTGGTGCTTTCCGTGGTCGGCGGCGTCAAGGCCCTGCAGGGGGACGATTTCCGTTACCCGATGACGCTCCGCCTGGTGAAGTGACCGGGCCGGTCTCATCTTCAGTTTCGGGGGCGTTTCTGTACGTCGTCGCGTCGTCCCGCCGAGGTTCGTGCATCTCGGCGGGTGTACTGCTTTTTGGTGCGATATGGGGGTCGAGTGAGTCCGCGTCCCTGATATAAATCAGGGTGGATTTCGGTGAATGTCCTGCTCAGGCGGCTGCGGTTAGGGTCTTCTGTTTGTGGCGATGGGCGGGTGTTTGCCGGCGCAGCGCGTGGTCGTCGTCCGCTCGGCAGAACTCGCGGGCTCGCGGGCTCACGAGATCACGGGCTAACGACGCTTGCGGGCTTACGGCGGCCGTGGGCTTATGGCCGTTTGGGGCTCACGGGTGCGGGCTCATGGGCTCACAGGCTCATAGCGTTCGGCAGGGCCACGGCGTTCGGCAGGGCTCACAGCGTTCGGCAGGGTCCCGGTGTTTGGGGCCGTGGGTGGTCGGCCCCGCAATGCTGCGGGAGGCGTGTAAGCGTCCTGCGGTCAGCGGGCGAGGACCTCGTACTTGACCTGCATGACCCCGGCGCTGGTGTTGCCGATGGCGGCGAAGGCGGCCGTGGAGAGGTCGAGGCAGCGGCCTCCGACGTACGGGCCTCGGTCGTTGATGCGGACCGTCACCGACTCGCCGGTTCTGGGGTTGGTGACGCGGACCTTACTGCCCAGCGGGAGGGTCTTGTGGGCGGCCGTCATGGCGTTGGGGTTGAAGCGTTCGCCGCTGGCCGTCATCTGGGGCTCGCCGTAGTAGGAGGCGCCGCAGGTGCCCGAGGAGATGACGCGGAGCTTCGGCTTCTTGGGCTTCGACGCTGCCGGTCGGTTTGCGGTGCTCTGCTCGGTAGAGGTGGTACGGGTGCCGCTTGAGGTTCTCTGGTCGGCCGCAGAACGTCGGTGGGTGGATGAGGGGCGTTCGGTGGAGGTGGGTGCCGATGGCGAGGGAACCGCGGCGTTGGGGAGGGTGGCCGAGTTCTGGTGGTCGGGGGAGGTGGTGGGGTCTGGCTGGGTGGCCCTCGCCAGGTCCTGGGTGGGTGCGGGCGACGGGGATGCCTTCGTGGTCGGGGAAGGCGGGGTGAGGGCCGCTGCGGGCTTGGGGGAGTCGTCGTTGCCGATCATGGCCCAGGCGGTGGTCGAGGCGGCTGCCGCGATGGCCACGCCGGCTGTGATGGCGGCCCAGCGGCGCTGGCTCGGGGAGAGCTTGCGGGTCTGCGGGGACGGCTTGCGAGAGTGCTGGCCCAAGGTAAACCACGGTCCTGGATAGGGGATAGGGCAGGGAAAGGCCGGGCCGGCAGGGGTGGATGGCGTACGGCGGCCGATCCGACGGCGGGGCAGGGGGCCCGCGCGGTCGGGGACGAAGATATGCGACAAACAGCAGGTAAAGGCAACTTAATGGGACATCCAGTGATGTTTCTCACCGTGGTTAAGTCCGTCCCAAAGGGTGGATCTTGATCCAGGCGGTGCGGGAGGTCGCCCGCCGACCGCAACCACGAACGCGAGCATCGTCGGCTTCTTTGCGCGGACGGTGGGCTGCACGTCGGCTGCGGTGGGGCTCGTTCGGGACGCTCGTCGGGGGCGGTGACGCAGCGTCGCGAGCGCAGCGCAGATCGTGGGTGAAGCGGAGGGGGTTGAACCGCTCCGGTTGAGGGATGAACGTGGTGGCGAGGGCCCGTTCAGCCAAGGGCAGGCCAAGCGCTCCGGGAGAGCTGAAGCGCTCTGGGTAGGGCACGGCACCTCAGGCAGGCCGAGACCTACCAAGGCAAGCCAAGGCAAGCAAGCCCTGTCAGGGCGGTCCAAGACCCGTGAAGGCAGGCCAAGACTTGTTAGGGCGCAAGACCCGTCAAGGTGGGCGGGACCTTTCAAGGCGGGCCTCAAGGCGGGCCAAGACCTTTCAAGGCGGCCCAGACCTGTCAAGGCGAACCAAGACCTGCGAGGGTAGGTCAACGCCTGTCAGGGCAGACCGAGGCAGGGATGCGTGTCGGGCTTGGCCAGAGTCCCCTGGGTGCCCATAGGCGCGGGCGCTCTCAGCCGGTGGAGGGTCTGGCGCGCTTCTCACCCGACGACCTGATCCTGGAGCGCGGCGCTGCCGAGAGCCCCACGGTGCACGGGCGAGGGTTCTTTCCCGCAGTGCGCGGGCGTGCGTTCAGAGGAGGAGGGCGCGGACCGTGTCGACGGTGTCGGCTTCCTCGGGACGTTTGTCCGGGCGGTAGCGCAGGACGCGGGCGAAACGGAGGGCCATGCCGCCGGGGTAGCGAGGCGAGCGCTGCACGCCGTCGAACGCGATCTCCACGACCAGCTCAGGGCGCAGCCGTACGGTCCACGAGTCGGTGGGCCCCTCGGCCAGCTCCAGGAAGCGCTCGGTCTGCCAGGCGAGCAGCTCGTCCGTGAGCCCCTTGAACGTCTTGCCGAGCATCACGAACCCGCCCTCCGGGTCGCGTGCACCCAGGTGGAGGTTGGAGAGCTTGCCTTCGCGGCGGCCGTGGCCCCATTCGGCGGCAAGGACCACCAGGTCGAGCGTGTGGCGGGGCTTGACCTTGATCCAGCCCGCGCCGCGTCGCCCGGCCGCGTACGGCGAGTTGAGCGACTTGACCACGAGCCCCTCATGCCCTGCCTTGACCACGTCGGTGAAGAACTTCTCCGCCTCCGCCACGTCCCCCGTCACCAGGCGCGGGGTCAGCAGGGCCGGCGGCACCGTACGGGCCAGGACCTCCTGGCGCTGCGAATAGGGCAGATCGAGCAGGTCGGCGCCGTCGACGCGCAGCGCGTCGAAGAAGAACACGCTCAGCGGCGTGCGCTCGCGCAGCTGAGCGACGTTGGTCTTGGAGGAGACGCGCGCCGAGGTCACCTGGAACGGATGCGGGCGGCCGTCCGGGCGCAGGGCGATCACCTCGCCGTCGAGTACGAGGTCGCCGGACGGCATCTCCAGGACCGCCTCGACCAGCTCGGGGACCTGCGGGGTGATGTCGTCGAGCGTACGGGTGAAGACCCGCACCTCTTCGCCGGAGCGGTGGGCCTGCACGCGGATGCCGTCGAGCTTCCACTCCAGCGCGGCCGGGGCGCCGGCCTTGTCCAGGGCGGCGGCGACGTTGGGGGCGCTGCCCGCCAGCATCGGCGCGACCGCTCGCCCCACCTCCAGCCGGAACGCCCGCAGCGCCTCCACCCCGCCGCTCAGCGCCGCCGCACCGACGGCGGGCAGCGAGCCGCGCAGGGTCAGCGCCCGGCGTACGTCGGCTGACGGCGCACCCGACGCCTTGGCCACCGCCTCGATCATGACGCCGTCGAGGGCCCCCTGCCGCAGCTCCCCGAACAGCAGCCGCCGCATGAACTGCTGCTCCTGGCTCGTCAGCCCCGCGAACAGCTCGGCCACCAGCACCTTGCGCGCCGCCTGCGAACCCTGGCCCGACACCGCCTTGATCCGGCTGAGCAGCGCGTCGACCGACGTCAGCGTGGCGGTGGCGGCCAGCTTGGGCTGCGGGATCTCCTCCAGCGTGCGCCAGCCCACGCCCACCTGGCGCTGGGGCAGCTCGCCCGACAGGTAGGAGATCGCGATCTCCGCCTCGTCCGGGCCGACCCGGCCCAGCAGCTCCGCCAGGTGGCCGATCTTGCCTAGCCTGGCGGACGTGCGCGTCACCGCCTCGGAAACCCGGACCACGTCGATCAGAAGCACACGCCTATGGTGCCTCACGGGGGTGACATTTCCCCACCTGATATCGGCATATCTGCAGAGTGTGTCGGTAAAGCGGGTGAAGGCCCTGGATATGGTGCTGTGGCGAAAAAGGGGATCTAGTCGGCTGTTGGTGTGGCGGTAATACTCCGCCTCCGCGCGCGGGCGGGAAATGCGAGGGGAGAGTGGGTGGATACGGGGCGGTGGACAGGCGAGGGCGGGTCTCCGTAGTGGAAGCGGTACGCGGGCGTGCGTCGGTAGATGTCCGCGGCCGAAGGGGGCGGCGCGTCGGGAGGTGTACGTGGTCGAAGGGGGGCGGCGCGTCGGGAGGTGTACGTGGTCGAAGGGGGGCGGCGCGTCGGTGGGTGTCCGTGGCGGAAGGGGGCGGCCGGGCGCGCGTTGGTGGGGACGCCCGGAGTAGGAACGGGGTCGCGAACGTTGCGAGCGGGCGTGGGCGCCGCCGTGGCTGGGCGTCGATGGCGGGGCGTCGATGGCGGGGCAGGGTCAGTGGCGGGACGGGATGTCGGTGGGACGGGGTGGGTGGCAATCGGGGTTCATGGCGCGCGTGCTTGCCGAGGCGGGAACGCTGCCGGGGACCCTCGTGGCGGGTGCCTGCGGCTGGGAACGAGTGCGCAAGCGCGAAGGGGTCGATGGGGGCGGGTGTCGGACGCTGGTGGGGGGAGAGCGTCTGCGCGGAAGCGGGTGCGCGAAGTCCCGGTCAGCGCCCGGGGCGAAGACGATGCCCCGAGCGCGAGGAGTGAGTGGGTGGCCGGGTCGTGGGGGCGCTGATACGCGGGGTGCGCGGCGTGGGCCGGAGGCGGAACGGGTGCCGCGAACGTCTGCGGTGGGTGATCGCGGCCGGGACAGGTGCTGCTGCGCGCAGGGGCGTGCGTTCGCGGTCGTGCGAGCTCGTCGGGCCGAGCGTTCGCCAGCAACAACTGCTCGGGGCGGTGTCGCGGTGAGACCGTGTGCGCGGGGAGAGCGGGTGCGCCGTAGGCCCGTGTGCGCGGGGAGAGCGGGGGTACGCGGTGGGACCGTGTGCGCGGGGAGAGCGGGGGTACGCGGTGGGACCGTGTGCGCGGGGAGAGCGGGTGCGCCGTGGGCCCGTTAGCGGGTGCGCGGGAAGGGGTGGGTCCCGGGGCCGTGCGGGGCCGGGGCGTCCTTTCGTTGAGGGCGCCCCGGCTCAAACGGACGTCAGTTCACGCCGAGCAGGTCGACGACGAAGATGAGCGTCTCGTTCGGCTTGATGCGCGGCGGAGCGCCGCGGGTGCCGTACCCGAGGTGCGGCGGGATGACCAGCTTGCGCCGGCCGCCCACCTTCATGCCCACGACGCCCCGGTCCCAGCCGCTGATGACGTGCCCGGCGCCCAGCGGGAACTCGAACGGCTGGCCGCGGTTCCACGACGCGTCGAACTCCTCTCCGGACGAGAACGAGACGCCCACGTAGTGGACGCGTACCTTCTGGCCGGCCTTCGCCTCGGGGCCGTCGCCGACGGTGATGTCCTCGATTTCGAGATCGGCGGGCGGGTTGCCACCGGGGAAGTCGATCTCGGGCTTTTCGAGTGCCACGAATAGGCTCCTGTTGTCGTTGAACACGGACCCGACGACTCTATGCGGTGGCGCGGCGCGGTCGTGCAGAGCCACCCGTCCCCAGATGTCACCAGCTCTGGTGCAGCGGCATGCCCTCGGCGTACCCGGACGTGCTCTGGACCCCGACGACGGCCCGCTCGTGGAATTCTTCCAGGTTGGACGCCCCCGCGTACGTGCACGCCGACCGCAGCCCGGCCACGATGGCGTCGATCTGATCTTCGACGCTTGGCCGCTTGGGGTCGAGGTACATGCGCGAGGTGGAGATGCCCTCCTCGAACAGCGCCTTCCTGGCCCGCTCGAACGGGGTGTCGTCGGCGGTCCGCAGCCGGACGGCGCGCGCGGACGCCATGCCGAAGTTCTCCTTGTACTTGCGGCCGTTGGCGTCGGTGTGGGTGTCGCCGGGCGACTCGTACGTTCCGGCGAACCAGGAGCCGATCATCACGTTGGAGGCGCCGGCGGCCAGGGCGAGCGCCACGTCGCGCGGGTGCCGCACGCCGCCGTCGGCCCACGCGTGCCGCCCGAGCCTGCGGGCCTCGGCGGCGCATTCGAGCACGGCGGAGAACTGCGGCCGACCCACGCCGGTCATCATCCGGGTGGTACACATGGCGCCGGGCCCGACGCCGACCTTGACGATGTCGGCTCCGGCGTCGACCAGGTCGCGTACGCCGCCGGCGGTCACGACGTTGCCCGCCGCGACCGGCACGCCGGGGTCGAGGGCTCTGACGGCGCGCAGAGCGGAGATCATCTTCTCCTGGTGGCCGTGCGCGGTGTCGACGACCAGGCAGTCGATGCCGGCGTCGAGAAGCTCCTTGGCCTTGGCGGCCACGTCGCCGTTGACGCCGACGGCGGCGGCGATGCGCAGCCTGTTCTGATCGTCGACGGCTGGCTGGTAGAGGGTGGCGCGCAGCGCGCCCGTACGGGTGAGGATGCCGACCAGCCGCCCGTCGCCGTCGACGATGGGCGCGAGGCGGTGGCGGCCCTCGTGCAGCCGCTCGAACGCGCCGCGCGGGTCGAGCCCGGCGGGCAGGGTGAGCAGCTCGCTCGACATGACCTGGGAGAGCTGGGTGAACATGTCGACGCCCTGGCAGTCGGCCTCGGTGACGACGCCGACGGGGCGGTTCTCCCAGTCGACCACGATGACCGCACCGTGCGCCCGCTTGGGCAGCAGCTGCAGGGCCTCGCCGACGGTGGCGTGCGGGGTGAGGGTGAGCGGTGTGTCGTGGACGAGGTCGCGCTTTTTGACCCAGTCGACCACGTTGGCGACGACGTCGAGGGGGATGTCCTGCGGGATGACGGCGATGCCGCCCCGCCGTGCCACGGTTTCGGCCATGCGCCTGGCGACCGCGGTCATGTTGGCCACGACGATGGGGATGGTGGTGCCCGTGCCGTCGTTCGTCGAGAGGTCGACAGCGAGCCGCGAACCGACCGCGGAACGCGACGGCACCATGAACACGTCGCTATAGGTCAGGTCGTAATGGGGCTCGAGGTCGTTGAGAAATCTCACGTTCATCCATCTTATGTGCTGACTGGTCAACAGGGGTTTTCCCCCTTTCCGGGGGCCTTATGATCGGCCCGGACACTTTTGGGGGAGGGAGGGTCTGTGAACGTCACGGAAAGGGCCGAGCTGATCGTTGTCGGCTACGTCGTTCGCACCACCAATGCCGACGAAATGGATCCGGCGCGCGCGAAACTGCCGGCGGTGTGGCAGCGGGCGGGCGCTCCTGGAGCTTTCGCCCATGTGCCGGGCCGTGTCGACGAGAACCTGTACGCGGTGCTCACCGACTTCGAGAGCGATCATCACGGGGCCTTCACGCAGATCGTCGGCACGGGCGTGCGCACGGTGCCGCGCCTGCCGGAGGGGATGGTGGCGGTCCGCGTGCCGGCCGGGCAGGCGATGAAGATCGAGGTACGCGGGCCGATGCCGCAGGCGCTGACCGACACCTGGCAGCAGGTGTGGAAGCACACCGAGTCGGGCGGTGCTCCGGCGCGCGCCTTCACCACGGATCTCGAGGTGCATCACCCCGAGGGCGTGGACCTGTACATCGCGGTCTGACGGACCGGATGCAAAGGTGCATCGCGGTCTGACGGATCGCGTTCAGAGGTACGCAGCGGTCTGACCAGACCGCATCCGAAGGTTGAGAGACCGAGCACGGCGGCCGCCGTGCTCGGCGGCCACGGCCAGGCCGGGCGGCAAGGGCGCGCGGCTGCACGAGGCGATCACGCTCAAGGACTACGCGCCCGCCGCCCGCCGGCACTCCGGCTGACGGACGGTCAGGCGAGCACTCCCTGCTCGCGGAGCTTGGCCGCCTGCTCAGCCGGGAGCCCCCAGCCGGACAGGTCCTCAAGGCGGGTGGCGGGCGACAGGTCGGGAGCGGGCACGCCGAGCAGGCGCGGCGCGGGCATCGGCTGGACGACGCCGCCGACGTCGGTGAACGAGCCGCGCGCCACGTTGTGCGGATGCGCGGCGGCCTCGGCCATCGACAGCACGGGCGAGACGCAGGCGTCGGAGCCGTCGAAGACCTCCTCCCACTCGGCGCGGGTGCGCTTGCGGAACTCCGCGGCCAGCCGGTCGCGAAGGGCCGGCCACTGGGCGGGGTCGTTCCTGTCGGGGAGGCCGGGATCACCGTCCAGACCCATGCGGCGCAGCAGCTCGGCCCAGAACTTCGGCTCCAGCGCGCCGACGGCGAGGTACTGCCCGTCGGCGGTCTCGTACGTGTCGTACTGCGGGGCCCCGGTGTCGAGCAGGTTGGTGCCGCGCGGGCCCCAGGCGCCGCTCTGGACGGCCTGGTAGAACATGGCGAACAGCACGGCGGCGCCGTCCACCATGGCCGCGTCGATCACCCGGCCCTTGCCGGTGCGCTCCCGCTCGTACAGGGCGAGCAGCACGCCGTAGGCCAGCATGAGCCCGCCGCCGGCGAAGTCGCCGAGTATGTTGATCGGCGGGGTGGGCTTGCCGCCCGCGCGGCCGAGCATCGACAGCACGCCGGAGATCGCGATGTAGTCGATGTCGTGCCCGGCGGTCGGGGCGAGCGGCCCGTCCTGGCCCCAGCCGGTCATCCTGCCGTAGATCAGCCTCTCGTTGACGGCGTGCAGGTCGTCGGGGCCGATGCCGAGCCGTTCCGCCACGCCGGGGCGGAAGACCTCGATCACCACGTCGGCGTTCCTGGCCAGCTCCTTGAACGCGGCCACGCCCTCGGGCGACTTCAGATCGAGCCCGATCGTGTGCTTGCCGCGGTTCATGACGTCCCTGCGGGGAGCGTCGCGCACGGCGCCGACCCGGTCGACGCGCAGCACGTCGGCGCCGTGGTCGGCGAGCATCATGCCGGCGAACGGTCCTGGGGCGAGCCCGGCGAGCTCCAGCACGCGCACGCCGGTCAGCGGACCTCGGCTAGTCTCGGGCATCGGCCTCTCCTTGCTTGGGATCCCGACCAAGTAGAACAACATTCGGTGATCTTCTGCAAGCGGCCTTGCCGACCTCCCCGCGAAGTCCGGGCAGGTATGGGAAACTTGCCCACTGTTCGGGTGGTCTACAGGTGGCCGTCGATGACGGCTGCCTGCAGCAGGCGCACACGCGCCGCTACAGGGGTAGGACATGGTTTCGGAGAGCAACCGGCTCATCGCAGGGCGCTACCAGTTACTGCGCGAACTGGGCCGCGGCGGGATGGGTGTGGTCTGGGAAGGCCGCGACACGCTGCTCAACCGGCAGGTGGCCATCAAAGAGGTGCTGCTGCCGGACAGCCTGTCGCCGGCCGACAAGGAACGCCAGCTCCTGCGGACCGCTCGCGAGGCCCGTACGGCGGCCAAGCTCAACCATCCCAACGTCGTCGCCATCTACGACGTGGTCGAGGAGGGCGGCCGGCCGTGGATCGTGATGGAGCTGGTCAGCCACCCGTCGGTGGAGCAGGTCGTGCTCACCACGGGTGCGCTGCCGGTGCGGGAGGCGGCGAGCCTGGGCCGTCAGGTGCTGTCGGCGCTGCGCGCCGCCCATGAGGCGGGCATCCTGCACCGCGACGTCAAGCCCAGCAACATCCTGTGGTCGGAGAAGGACGGCCGCGCGGTGCTCATGGACTTCGGCATCGCGACCGTCGAGGGCGACGTCTCACTGACCAGCACCGGCATGGTGACGGGCTCGCCGAGCTTCCTCGCGCCGGAGCGGGTACGCGCCGAGAACGCGGGCCCGGCGTCCGACCTGTGGTCGCTGGGCGCCACGCTGTACGCGTGCATGGTCGGCCGCTCGCCCTTCGACCGCGGCGACGCGATGTCCACGCTCAACGCGCTCCTCACCGAGGAGCCCGACTACCGGCGCATCCCGCCGATCATGCACCCGATCCTGAAGGGCCTGCTGCAGAAGGAGCCCGAGGACCGGGTGGACGCCGACGAGGCCGACCGGCTGCTGCAGGCCATCATCGCGGCCAAGCCGGCGCCCGTGGACTTCGACGATCCGGATCGCAAGCGCGGTGGCGGCCGCGCCCTGCTCGCCGCCGCCGCGACGGTGGTGCTGGTGCTCACGGGCGGCGCGGTCGCGTACTTCAGGACGGCCTCGCCCGCCGAGGGCACGCCGCGCGCCACCACGCAGCCGGCCGCCGCGACCAAGCCCATCACGCCGACGGCCACGCCCACGGCGACGCAGACGAGCGCGACGCCGACCCCCACGCCCAGCGCCGCCAGGCGCGCCCCCCTGGTGCGGGTGTGGAAGTCGCGCGACGGCTGGGCCATCCTGCGGCCGACCGGCTGGCGGGGCGCGCTCGGCGAGGCGTACACGGAGTGGACCCGCCGCGACCGCAACGCCCACCTCGGCGTGGAGGCCGTCTACAGCCGGCTCGACCCTCACCAGCTCATGCGCGACTCGCAGGAGACGTTCCGGCAGAACGCGCGCACGGTGGTCAACCGCGGGCAGCGCACGGTCATGCACAAGGGCATCAAGGCCGTGGAGTGGGAGTTCACCTGGATCGCGGGCGAGCAGAACGACGCCGCCTGGGTCCGGCCCGGCACGCGCTACCACGAGATCCGCAGGGCCCTGGCCACCGACGAGGCCGCGTACGTGCTGTCGTGGACGGTCACCGAGGACCAGTGGCTGCGTAACAGGGCACTGATGCGGCAAGTGATCGGCAGCTTTACTGTGAGGGCATGACCCCCTGGAACCTGCTGGCCCTGCCTCCGCTTCCCGAAGAGCTGCTCCGCGGCCTGCTCGCGCCGCTCGGCGACCGGGTGGAGGTCAGGGTGCCCGCCTCCCGCGACCGCGCGGCGCTGCTCGCCGCGCTGCCGGAGGCGGAGATCGTGCTGGGCGACTGGACCGGCGAGCTCGTCATGGACGCCGAGGCCGTCAAGGCGGCGCCGCGCCTCGCGTTCGTGCAGCAGCCGTCGGTCGGAGTCGACGGCCATGACCTCGACGCGCTGGCGGCGGCCGGGGTGCCGCTGGCCAACACGCCGGGCGTCAGCGCCGTGGCGGTCGCCGAGTGGTGCCTGGCCGCCACGCTGGCGCTGCTGCGCAAGCTGGCCGAGGCCGACGCCGCCGTACGCGCGGGCAAGTGGCCGCAGCAGAGCCTGCAGCCCCACGAGCTGCGCGGCCGGCGGGTCGGCGTGGTCGGCTACGGCCCGATCGGCGCCGGCTGCGCCGCGATGTTCCGCGCGCTCGGCTGCGAGGTGTCCTACTGGACCCGCACGCCGCGCGAGGACCCCGGCTTCGCCGACCTCGACACGCTCGTGTCCACCTCCGACGTCGTGGTCGTCGCGATCGCGCTGTCGGCGCAGACCCGCGGCCTCATCGACCCCGGCCGCATGAAGCAGGGCGCGCTGCTGGTCAACGCGGCCAGAGGCGGCGTGGTGGACCAGAAGGCGCTGGTGGCGGCCCTGAGCGAGGGCCGGCTGGGCGGCGCCGCGCTCGACGTGTTCGACGTGGAGCCGCTGCCGCCCGGTGACCCGCTGCGCGAGCTGCCGAACGTGTTGCTCTCCCCGCACGTGGCCGGCGTGACCGCCGAGTCGACCGGCCGCCTGCTCACCGTCACCCTCGACAACCTCGCCGCCGCCGTCGAGGGCCGCGAGGTGGACGGCGTCCTGAACGGCGTTCGGCCGGTGATCGTCCGAAAACTTCCGCAATCACCTACCAATTAGGCGATTCACCTGGCACGATAAACAGTTTTCGTGTCTTTAACGCACCCCGGTCTGTTCGGGCCGGGCGGGTGGAGATACCGTGCTACGGACGATCTCTACCAGCTCAAGGGGGTGCTACGTGAACGAGCGACGCGTACCTGAAGGGCGCGGCGCCGGCACGGCACCGACGGAGGAGGGGCCGTGACGACGACGATGTCGACACACCGACGGGCAGTAGAGCAGATTCGGCAGTCGTACGCCGAGATCCCGGGCGACGCGGCTCCCCGGCTGGCCAAGGCCACGTCCAACCTCTTCAGGTTCCGCGACGGCGGCAGGACGGCCAAGCTCTCGGCCAAGGATCTCGACGAGGTCATCAGCGTCGATCCCGAGACGATGACCGCCGAGGTGCAGGGCATGACCACCTACGAGCACCTGGTGGACGCCACGCTGCCGTACGGGCTCATGCCGTACGTGGTGCCGCAGCTCAAGACCATCACGCTGGGCGGCGCCGTGACCGGGCTCGGCATCGAGTCCACGAGCTTCAGGGACGGCCTGCCGCACGAGTCGGTCGAGGAGCTGGAGATCCTCACCGGCGACGGCCGCATCGTCGTCGCCCGCGACGACAACGAGCACCACGAGCTGTTCCGCGCCTTCCCCAACTCCTACGGGACGCTGGGCTACGCGCTGCGCATCAGGATCAAGCTGCGCAAGGTGCAGCCGTACGTGCACCTCACCCACGTCAAGTTCACCGACGCGGGCAAGTGCATGCTGGCCATGCAGGAGATCTGCGACAGCATGGTGTACCAGGGCGAGAGCGTCGACTTCGTCGACGGCGTCTTCTTCGGCCCCGGCGAGATGTACATCACGCTCGGCCGCTTCGCCGAGCGCGCCCCGTACGTCTCCGACTACACCGGCATGCGCATCTACTACCAGTCGATCAGGCAGCGCAGCCGCGACTGGCTGACGATCCGCGACTACCTGTGGCGCTGGGACACCGACTGGTTCTGGTGTTCGCGCGCGTTCGGCGTGCAGCAGCCGGTGGTGCGCTCGCTGATGCCGCGCCGCTGGATGCGCTCCGACGTCTACCGCCGCCTGGTCGCGCTGGACAGGAAGTTCGGCCTGACGGCCCGCATCGACCGCTGGCGTGGCAAGCCGGTGAGCGAATCGGTCATTCAGGACGTCGAGACGCCCGTCGAGCGCGGGGCCGAATTCCTGGAGTTCTTCCACGAGAAGGTGGGCATGACTCCCGTGTGGATGTGCCCGCTGCGCGCCGGGTCTCGGTGGCCGCTCTACCCGCTCGAGCCGGGCAAGCTCTACGTCAACTTCGGATTCTGGGGAATGGTGCCGCTGCCAAAGGGCCAGTTCGACGGTTACTACAACCGGCTCATCGAGCGTTCCGTGCACGATCTCGACGGCCACAAGTCGCTCTACTCGACCTCGTACTACGCGCGTGAGCAGTTCTGGCAGCTGTACAACGGCGACGCCTATTGGCCGGTCAAGCAGGCATACGACCCCAACGGACGCCTGCTCGACCTGTACGAAAAGTGTGTGCGGGGAAGGTGAGCAGATGGCTCTGGCAACCATCTTTGAGAAGATCGTCGGCCCTGAGGCGAACATCGCGTTCACGGCGTACGACGGCAGCAAGGCGGGGCCCGACGGCGCCGACCTGGCCATCGAGGTCAAGTCGCCGATCGCGGTGGCGCACCTGGCGCACGCGCCGGGCGAGCTGGGCCTGGCGAGGGCGTACATCTCGGGGCACATCGATGTCCAGGGCGACATGTACACGCTGCTGGACCGGATGTGGAACATCACCACCAACGACCTGACGACCGCCGAGAAGATCGCCGCCGTCCGCTCGCTGGGCATCAAGCCGCTGCTCATGCGGGTGCCGCCGCCTCCGCAGGAGATGCGGCAGAGCGCGCTGGCCAGGCTCGGCTCCCGGCACGCCAAGCAGCGTGACGCGGAGGTCATCCACCATCACTACGACGTCTCCAACCGCTTCTACGAGTGGGTGCTCGGCCCGTCGATGGCCTACACCTGCGCCTGCTTCCCCAGCGAGGACGCCACGCTGGAGGAGGCCCAGTTCGCCAAGTTCGACCTGGTGGCGCGCAAGCTCGGGCTCAAGCCGGGCATGCGCCTGCTCGACGTCGGCTGCGGCTGGGGCGGCATGGTCATCCACGCCGCCAAGCACTACGGCGTCAAGGCGCTCGGCGTCACGCTGAGCCGCCAGCAGGCCGAGTGGGCGCAGAAGGCGATCGCCGACGCGGGGCTGCAGGACCTCGCCGAGGTCCGCCACATGGACTACCGCGACGTCACGGAGACGGGCTTCGACGCGGTCAGCTCGATCGGCCTGACCGAGCACATCGGCAAGGCCAACGTGCCGCGCTACTTCGAGTTCCTGTACGGCAAGCTCAAGCCCGGCGGCCGCCTGCTCAACCACTGCATCACCCGGCCCACCGGCAAGGAGAAGACGTTCAACAAGGGCGGCTTCATCAACCGTTACGTCTTCCCCGACGGCGAGCTGGAGTCGGTCGGCTGGCTGATCCGGCAGATGGAGGACCTCGGCTTCGAGATCCGCCACCAGGAGAACCTCCGCGAGCACTACGCCAAGACGCTGCGCCACTGGTGCGACAACCTCGACGCCAACTGGGACGACGCGGTCGAGGAGGTCGGCATGGGCACCGCCCGCGTGTGGGCGCTCTACATGGCCGGCTGCATCGTGGGCTTCGAGCGCAACAAGGTGCAGCTGCACCAGGTGCTCGGGGTCAAGCTCGACGAGAAGGGCCGCTCCGGCGTGCCGCTGCGCCCCGCCCGCGACTGGCCCTGATCCTGATGTGAACCGGCATGGCGCCGGGCGTGCCGGCCGCGCGCCCGGCGCTGATCCGGTTCATGGCACGGAACACAGCACGGCTCCCGGACCACATGGCCCGGGAGCCGCGGTGACACCCCCGTGACGTCAGGAGACGGCGGCCTGCTCGCCCGTCGTCGCCGTGCAGCGGTGCCGGTCTTTGGCATGGCGCTCTTTCGCGTGCCGCCCCCGGCTCGGAGGGAGCTCCTTCTGGGCGTCCTCCAGCGTCTCCTGTGGCTGCTCCTTCGGATTGTGGGGCTTAGCGTGCCTGCCCACGTGCTGTCTCCTTCGTTGTCCCCCAACTGCTTAAAGTGACCGTATGGCTACCCTCAGCGCCGGGGCAAGGGGGTTATCCGGTAAAGGAGAAGTCGTTACCGACAAGCGACCAAGCCATCCGCGCGTCCGCGCTGATCAGGTAGAACAGGCGGTTCCGTTCAGGGTGAAAGCGGCCGGTTCGCCGGTGTCGCCGTTGTGCGTGCCCTGGAAGCCGAACGACGCCGAGCCGCCCGGCGCTATCGAACCGTTATAGGAGACGTTGCGCGCCGTCACCTGGCCGCTGTCCGGCGTGATCGTGGCGTTCCACACCGACGTGATCGTCTGGCCCGCGGGCAGCGTGAAGCCCAGCGTCCAGGACGACAGCGGCGACTGACTGGTGTTCGTCACCTTCACCTCGGCGGTGAAGCCGGTGTTCCAGGTGTTCATCGTGTACGTGACCTGGCAGTCGCCCGGCGGCTCAGGCGTGATCGTCGGGTTGGGGCCGGGGTCGTCGTCGGCGAGGCCGAAGAAGTCGATGACCATGGCCGCCATCCCGCTCTGCGGCAGGCTGTGGCCGACGCCCTGCAGGCTGATCGCCTCGACCGGGGCCGTCGTGCCGGTGCCGCCGTAGCGCGTCCTGGTCCAGCCGGAACGCGGCTGGTCGGTGAGGCTGGGCGTCTGGCTCAGGCCGTGGACGTTGGTCCACTGCTTGATCTGCTCCTGGAAGTTGGGGTAGCGCAGCGTGGCGTCCTCGGTGCCGTGCCAGATCTGCATGCGCGGGCGGGGGCCGCTGTAGCCGGGGTAGGCCGCGCGTACGAGGTCGCCCCACTCCTGCGGGGTCTTGCTGATCTGGCCATTGGCGCAGGCGCTGTTCCAGCTCGACCCGTCGGTGGTGGCGAAACAGCCGAACGGCACGCCGCTGAACGCCGCCCCCGCCGCGAACACGTCGGGGTAGGCGCCCAGCAGGACGTTCGTCATCATGGCGCCGGAGGAGGCGCCGGTGACGAACGTGCGCGCCGGGTCGGTGTTGTAGCGCTGCTGGACGTACCTGACCATGGAGACGATCCCGACCGGGTCGCTGCCGCCGTCGTGCCGCAGCGCCTGCGGCGATGAGACGTCGAAGCAGGAGCCGCTCCGCGTCGCGGACGGATAGATGACGATGAACTTGTGCTGGTCGGCGAGCCGGGCGAACTCCGTGCCCGAGTAGAAGGCGGGGCCCGACCCGGTGCAGTAGTGCACGGCCACCAGCAGCGCGGGACGGTCGGGGACGCCGTCGGGGACGTACAGGTGCATGCGAAGGTTGGTGGGGTTCGTCCCGAACCCGGTCACCTCGGTGAGCTGCGCCGAGGAGGCCGGGGGTGCGGTGATGAGGCCGGTGACCACGAGCGCCGCGAGGGCGATCAAGGCGCCGGCCAGTCGAGCTCTCAGCTTCATCGAGATCCTCTCGCAACTGCGGCCGAAATATTGCGAGTGTGAGCAGAAAATTTCGGTCTCGCAATGGGCCTCGTGCGGGCCGCCAGGCTCAGAGGCCGTGAGCTGCCGCGAGAGCGTCTCGGAAGCGAGAACTCTATGAAACTTTCGGCCGTCAGGCGTCGCCGGCCAGCTCCTCCAGCGTGTCCTTGAGCCCCTGCCAGGCCACCGCGGCGTCGGGGGTGCGGGCGTGCGGACTCCGGAACCACCGGACGAAGTCGGCCACGTCGTCCAGCGCCCAGCGCAGCCGGTAGAGCGTCATCAGCCGCTCGTCGGGGGTGCGCCCGGTGGCCTCGGCGTAACGCGCGCGGTCCTCGGCGGTCTCGGCGACCAGCCACAGGTCCCGCTCAGCAGCGGCCACGCCCACCGTGTCCCAGTCGACCAGCAGCAGCCGGCCGCGCGAGCGCAGCAGGTTGCCGGGATGGGGCTCGCCGTGCGTCACCACCGGCTCGCCCGGCTTCTCCGCCAGCAGGTCGAACTCCTCAAGCGCCCGCCGCAGCGTCCCCGCGTGGCTCGTGACCAGCTCCCTGGCCGGCTCGGAGTAGGGGCCGCCGAGCCAGGGCAGGTCGCCGTCCTCCTCCGCGGCCAGCCGCTCCAGCAGGGCGCGGCCCGACGGCTGCACCGGGGCGAGCGGGGCGGACAGCGGCGGCGGGGTGGCGTGCAGCGCGGCGAGCAGGTCGATGACGGCCGCGCGCTCGGCGTCGTCCTGCTCGTCGCCGAACTCTCCCGAGCGTCCCTCCACGTACGGGTACACGCTCATCGCGTAGCGGCGGCTGTCGAGCCTGCGCAGGGTGGCGCCCTCGTCGTCGCGCAGCGGTGACACCACGAAGTCGAGGCCGGCCTGCTCGCGCAGCTCCGCCGCCGTGTCCAGGGCGAGCCGCACCTCGTCGTACGCCCGCCGGCGCACGTCGACCACGGTCACGAACCAGCGCCCGCCCCGGCCGTCCGCCACCCAGTGGTAGTCGCCGAACCCGACAGGTGCGTATTCGAGCGTCGCCGCATCGACGCCCCACGCCTTCAGCGCGGGCCGCAACATCGCCTCATCGAAGTCCTGTGGCCGATCCCGCATGCCCAGCAAGCTACCGGGACCGGCCCCGCGCCTTCATCCCGATTGATCGGATCGCTCAATCAGCTCGGTGGCGGCGAGCACGTCGGTGACGGCGTGGTCGGCCTCGTCCGGGCGGGGCACGAGCCCGTGGTCGATCCGTTCGTCACGATCCCGAGCGTCCATCCGGCGGCGCGTAACCGGGCGAGCCCGTCCAGCACCTCCGCAGGGCACGTCACCAGCCACGGCACCGCCTCCGCGCCCAGGCGCCGCTGGGCGGCGAACTCCGCGGCCCAGCGCTCGAACGCGGCGTGCCGGTCGATCAGCGTGTTGTCCAGGTCGAAGAGGGCGAGGGGCATGCCCGCGCGCTACCAACCGCGATCAAGAACCCGGTCGTGAGCAGGGCGCCGCCCGCACGACCGGGGCGGCGCCCGTCGAGCGCCCTTACGGCCTCAGCCCGCCGAGCGCAGCTCGCGCTTGAGGATCTTGCCGGTGGCCGTCATCGGCAGCGAGTCGCGGAACTCGATGATGCGCGGGTACTTGTAGGCCGCCATGTTCTCCTTGCACCAGGCGATCAGCTCGTCCTCGGTGATCGTCGCGCCGGGGTTGCGGATGACGTACGCCTTGATCTCCTCGCCGTGCGACTCGTGGGGGACGCCGACGACGGCGGCCAGCGAGACGTCGGGGTGCGTGACCAGCACCTCCTCCAGCTCGCGCGGGTAGACGTTGAAGCCGCCCCGGATGATCATGTCCTTGGCGCGATCGACGATGGAGTAGTAGCCGTCGGCGTCGCGGGTCGCGATGTCGCCGGTGCGGAACCAGCCGTCCCGCATGACCTCGGCCGTCGCCTCGGGCCTGCCGTAGTAGCCCTTCATGATGTTGTGGCCGCGGATGGCGATCTCGCCGGGGCCCTCGCCCTCGATCGTCTTCCAGTCGCCGTCCACCAGCTTCATCTCCACGCCCCAGATGGGGGTGCCGATGGTGCCGGGCTTGGCGGGCCTGCCGGGCTGGTTGAAGCTGGCGACGGGCGACGTCTCGGAGAGCCCGTACCCCTCCAGGATGCCGATGCCGAAGGTGCGCTCGAAGTCGTTGAGCACCTCGACGGGGGAGGCCGCGCCGCCCGCGACGGCGACCCGCAGCGAGCGCGGCACCTCCATGCCCTCGGAGTGGATCTTCGTCAGCATGCCCCAGTACATCGTGGGCACGCCGGCGAAGAACGTCACCTTCTCCTTCAGCATCGTCGCCAGCGCCTCCGCGGGGTCGAAGCGGGGCATCAGCACGACGGTCGCGCCGCGCAGGAAGCCGGTGTTCATCACCACGGTCTGGCCGAAGGAGTGGAAGAGCGGCAGCACCGCGAGGTAGACGTCGCCGCCTTCCTCGGCGGGGAACATCTTGTCGCTGACCATGGCGTTCATCACCATGTTCTGGTGGCTCAGCTCCGCGCCCTTGGGCAGGCCGGTGGTGCCGGAGGTGTAGAGGATCACCGCCGTGTCGTCGGGGGCGGTCTGCACGGTCTCGAACTCGGATGGCAGCCCGTCGATCGCCGCCCAGATCGACTCGCCGTACTCGGACTCGGTGGCGAGCGGGGTCGCGGGCAGCACGAAGAAGTGCTCACAGCGCTCGGCCGCCTCGAAGCCCGCCTTGCCGCGCTCGCCGAGCGGGAGCTCGGGGGTGCCTTCGAAGCAGAACAGCGCCTTGGCGTCGCTGTCGTCGAGGTGGTAGGCGATCTCGCGCGACTGCAGCAGCACATTGAGCGGTACGACCGTGGCGCCGGCCTTGAGGATGCCGAAGTAGACGAACGGGAAGTACGGCAGGTTCGGGCAGGCGAGGGCGACCTTGTCGCCCTTGGTGATACCGCGCGCCACCAGCAGGTTCGCGACCTGGTTGGCCACTGTGTCGATCATGGAGTACGGCAGCCGCATGTCGCCGAAGACGATCGCGGTGCCGTCGGGGGTGTTCCTGGCGCTGTCCTCCAGGACGATCGACAGGTTGAGCATGACGCCTCCCTATAGAACGGCTTCGCGGTCATCTTGTCAGGACCCCCATACCGACCGGTAGGTAGCGCGGGTCACAAGTGGATATGGACGCGTTCCCCGGGCGTGGAGTAAGCAAGGGGCAGGTGATCGAGCCCCGTGGAGGAGACCAATGGAGTACGACTACGTCATCGTCGGGGCCGGCTCTGCGGGGTGCGTCCTGGCCAACCGGCTCTCCGCGGATCCGGGGCTGTCGGTGGCGCTGATCGAGGCCGGCGGCAAGGACGACAAGCTGGAGATCCGCATGCCGGCGGCGTTCTTCAAGCTCTTCAAGACCGAGTACGACTGGAACTACTCCACGGTCAAGCAGGGCGAGCTGTCCGGCCGCGAGCTCTACTGGCCGAGGGGCCGGGTGCTGGGCGGATCGTCCTCGCTGAACGCCCAGATGTGGGTGCGCGGCTGCCAGCAGGACTACGACCAGTGGGGCATCCCGGGCTGGGCCTACGACGACGTGCTGCCGTACTTCCACAAGGCCGAGCACCGCGTCGGCAGCAACCGCGGCGGCGTCTACGGCACCTCCGGCCCGCTCTACATCTCCGAGCTGCGCAGCCCCAACGAGACCACGGCCGCCTTCCTGCGGGCCTGCGAGGAGCTGGGCATGACCCGGCTGCCCGAGCTGAACGGCCGCTCCAACGAGGGCTACAGCCCCACCCCGGTCACCCAGCTCAGGGGCCGGCGGTGGAGCTCGGCCGACGCCTACCTGCGCTCGGCGGGCAACCGGCCCAACCTGCACGTCATCACCGGCGCCACCGTGTCGCGGGTGACGTTCGACGGCAGGCGGGCGACCGGCGTCGAGCTCAGCGGCGGCCGCCAGGTCAAGGCCAGGCTGGAGGTGGTGCTGGCGGCCGGGGCCATCGGCTCGCCGTACCTGCTGATGCGTTCGGGCGTCGGCGCGGCCGGCGAGCTGCGCGACGCCGGGGTGCCGGTCGTGCACGACCTGCCCGAGGTCGGCAAGAACCTCCAGGACCACCTGGTGACCGGCGTGTACGTCGAGTGCCGCAAGCCGGTGACGCTGACCAAGGCGGAGTCGCTGCCCAACCTGCTGCGCTACCTCGTGCTGCGCTCCGGCATGCTGACCACGAACGTGGGCGAGGCGGTGGCGTTCATCAGGACCTCGCAGGACGAGCCCGCGCCGGACATCGAGCTGGTGTTCGCGCCGGTGCCGTTCAAGGACCACGGGCTCACCCCGCCGACCGGCCACGGCCTGACCGTCGGCGTGGTGCTGCTGCAGCCGGAGAGCCGCGGCAGGGTCGGGCTGAACGGCCGCGACGTCGTCATCGACCCCGCCTACCTGACGGCCGAGGCCGACCTCCGGCGGCTGGTCGCGGGGTTGAAGCGGGCCAAGCAGGTGGTCGCGACGGAGGCGATGAAGCCGTACGCGGGCGGGCCGATGGAGCCGTACTGGGGGCCGGAGACGGACGAGGAGCTGGCCCGGTGGGTACGCGAGCGCGCCGAGACCCTCTACCACCCGGTCGGGACGTGCAGGATGGGCGACGACGACAGCTCGGTGGTGGACCCGGCGCTGCGCGTGCGTGGCGTGGAGGGGCTGCGGGTGGCCGACGTGTCGATCATGCCGACGCTCAACCGCGGCCACACCCACGCCCCCGCCATCATGATCGGCGAGAAGGCGGCGGACCTGATCAGAGGCCACAAGGCTTGAGCCGTTCACCCGGCTGCCGCGCATCAGCCCGGCTCCGCCGGCGTTCTGACGCCGCGGTTTACCGGCGGGCATCCTCGCTGGTCAGGTGGCGAGAAGCCCGGGCCGGGCGACAGGGCGCGTGCTAGGTTTCGCTCTCATGGAGATCAGGACGATCCACGCCAACGGTGTGGAGTTCGCGTATCTGACACTGGGGGAGGGGCCGCTGGCGCTGTGCCTGCACGGCTTCCCCGACACCGCGCACACCTGGCGGCACCTGATGCCCGCGCTGGCCGAGCGCGGCTATCGCGCGGTCGCGCCCTTCATGCGCGGCTACGCGCCCACGGAGGTCCCCGCCGACGCCGCGTACGAGACCGCCGCGCTGGTGGCCGACGTACGCGCCCTGCGCGAGGAGCTCGGCGGCGGCGAGGACGCCGTCATCATCGGCCACGACTGGGGCGCCTTCCCCGTCTACGCCACCGCCGGCCGCTTCCGCCGCGCCGTCGCGCTCGCCGTGCCGCCGCCCGGCGCGATGGGCGCCGCCTTCCTCGACTACGAGCAGCTCAAGCGCTCGTTCTACATCTACCTCTTCCAGACCCCGCTGGCCGAGCAGGCCGCCGCCGTCCCCGGCTTCTTCGAGAACCTGTGGCGCGACTGGTCGCCCGGCTACGACGCGAGCGAGGACCTCGCCTTCGTCCGGCGCAGCATCGGCGAGCCCGCCAACCTGTCCGCCGCCATCGGCTACTACCGCGCCATGCTCGGCACCACGCCGCCGTCCGGCCGCTACCCGGACGTCGAGCCTGCGGTCACCGGCCCCGTCCTCTACCTGCACGGCGCACAGGACGGCTGCCTGGCCGCCGGCCTGGCCAAGGACGCCGTCAACCACCTGCCCGATGGCTCGCGGGCCGAGCAGGTCGACGGCGCCGGGCACTTCCTCCACCTCGAACGTCCCGCCGAGGTCAACCGCCTCATCCTCGACTGGCTCGGCCCCGCCTCCTGACGCCTCTCCGCCGCCGCTCGCCGCGGCCGGCCAGGTCCTGCCGCCGCGCACGTACACCGTACGTAAGAAGCATTGACGTAAGTGGATGCTTTTCCCATGATTGCCACATGAGCGTCCTGGACTTCGATCTGTCGGACCGCGACTTCTGGGCCCGGCCCATGAGCGAACGGGAGGAGGCGTTCGCGCGGCTGCGCAGCCTGGACGGCCCCGCCTTCTTCGAGGAGATGGAGATCTCCTACGCGCCCAAGGGTCCCGGCTACTACGCCCTGGTCAAGCACGCCGACATCCTGGAGGCCAGCCGCAACCCCGAGATCTTCTGCTCGGGCGACGGAGGCGCGACGAACATCCCCGACATGCCGGCGGAGTTCGCCGAGTACTTCGGCTCGATGATCAACATGGACGATCCCCGCCACGCGCGGCTGCGCAGGATCGTCTCGCGCGCCTTCACACCGAAGATGATCAAGCAGTTCGAGGCCGACGTGGAGGCCGCCGCCGCGGGCATCGTGGACGACCTGCTGGCCAAGGGTCCGGGCTGCGACTTCGTGACCGAGGTGGCCGCCCGCCTGCCGCTGAAGATCATCTGCGACATGATGGGCATCCCCGAGCGGGACTACCAGTACGTCTTCGACCGCTCCAACGTCATCCTCGGCGGTTTCGACCCCGAGTACACCGGCGGCGACCTCGACCAGATCGCCGAGCGCCTGCTCACCGCCGGCATGGAGCTGCAGCAGCTCGTCCAGGACCTCGCCGCGCACCGCGCCGAGCATCCCACCGGCGATCTCACCTC
Organism: Nonomuraea fastidiosa; assembly: GCF_042751225.1. Classification (NCBI taxonomy): domain Bacteria; kingdom Bacillati; phylum Actinomycetota; class Actinomycetes; order Streptosporangiales; family Streptosporangiaceae; genus Nonomuraea; species Nonomuraea fastidiosa. The sequence goes on along the minus strand of NZ_CP170570.1, from coordinate 980,465 downwards.
GTCACTGGTGAACGCCAATATCGACGGCGAGCGGCTGACCATGCAGGAGCTGGGCTCGTTCTTCATCCTGCTGGTCGTCGCGGGCAACGAGACCACCCGCAACGCCATCTCCCACGGCCTGCACATGCTGACCGAGAACCCCGACCAGCGCGCGCTGTGGCTGGAGGACATCGACGGCCGCGCGCCCGGCGCGGTCGAGGAGATCGTCAGGCTCGCCTCCCCGGTGAACTTCATGCGCCGCAAGCTCACCAGGGACTACGAGATGAACGGCCACCTCTACCGCAAGGGACTGAAGGTCGTGCTGTTCTACTGGTCCGCCAACCGCGACGAGTCGGTCTTCCCCGACCCGCTGCGCTTCGACATCACCCGCAACCCCAACCCGCACGTCGGCTTCGGCGGGCCGGGGCCGCACTTCTGCCTGGGCGCTCACCTGGCCAGGCGCGAGATCACGGTGATGTTCCGCGAGCTGCTGCGCAGGGTGCCGCGGATCGAGGGCGGCGAGCCCGACCGCCTGCACTCCAGCTTCATCAACGGGATCAAGCACATGGAGTGCAGGTTCTAGCCGGCGCGGGTGCTAGCCGGCGTCGGTGAGCCTGATCTGGTTCATCACCGTACGGATGTCGGGCAGCAGCGACTTCTTGTCGGCCGGGATCGACATGAACACGATGGCCGGCTTGGCGGCTCCGGTGTTCACGGCGATCGTCGCGATCGTCGCCTTCTCGGTGTCGGAGGTCAGCGAGTACGCGATCAGCCGCCCGGTCTGGTCGCCCACCTTGATCGGCTGCTGGGCGATCTTGCGGACCTTGTTGCCGGTGGGGAAGAACCGCTTGCGCGCGTCCAGCACCACCTGCTTGATCACCGGCTCCAGGTTGTCCTGCTCGTAGTAGGAGGCCATCCGCTCCTGGAGCGGGCCCGCCATGATCACGGCGTAGCGCTGCGGCGCGACCTGCACGTACTGGCGGTGGGTGAAGTTGTAGGTGCCGTTGATGGTGGCGGCGGGGCGCTGGTCGAGCTGCCATTCACCGCCCAGGCGCGGCACCGAGATGCCGGCCGAGGCGACCGCGAGCCGGCCGGTGACGGGGCTGGCCTTGCCGGGGTACCTCGGCAGCGGGCCGATGGACGTGGCGGTCTTGGTGGCGGTCGGCTTCTTCGACGCGGTGGCCTCCGTCGCCGCCGTCTCGCCTGCGCTCGCCGCGTCGTCGGAGGCGAGCGGGCCCCACAGGAACGCCCACAGCAGCGCCGCGACCAGCGCCACCACGACCGAGCCGCCGAGCGCGTAGACCCAGACCGGCTTGCCGGAGTCCTCGTCGAGGTCGTCCTGCTCGCCCATGGCCTGGTAGTTGTCGCCGAACACCGTGTTCCAGAGCTCCTGCTGGCGCTCCGGCGGCGGCGTGCGCGAGCCGCTGATCTGGCCGGCGGTGACGAACCTGTGCTCAGGGTCTGACGGGTCGCGGCTCAGGTTGGAGCCGGGGCGGGCGGACTGGTCTTCGGCGGCGGGCGAGCCGGTGTGTGTCGAATCCATGGAGGTGGAGGGGACCGCGCGTTCGTTGAGGAGGTTCTCGGTGTGCTGGGCGTAGGTGACCGTACGCTCGTCGGCCGGATGTGACCGGTGCTGCTGGGACTGCGGCTGGTCGTGGGACTGCCGGGGAGGCGGCAGGTCCTGTCGCGGGGTGTTGCTCTTGTCGTACATCACCGTGCGTTCCGCCGGTGGCGGGTCGGCCGGCTTGTCGGCGGGCGGCCACGGGGCGGGGCTGGACAGGTTGGACCACGCGTCGTGCGACGGCGCGGGCGGCTGCGCCCAGGCGGGCACGGGGTCGGCGGGCTGCCCCGGTGGCGGGGTGCCCTTCGAGGAGACCTCGGGCCAGCCGCCGGGCCCCGCGGGGCTCTGCGGCGGCGGCACGGGCTCGGGCCACGACGTCTGCGTGTCCTGCGGGTTCGCCTCGGGCCATGAGGTGATGGGGCCGCTCTGCGGGGACGACTCCGGCCATCCGCCGCCGCGCGGCTGCTCGGGCCACGACGGCGGCTCGGGGGCGCGGCCGCCGCCCTCGTGCCGGCCGCCGTCGTGCCGGCCGCCGTCGTGCGGGCCGCTGCTGGGACGGCCGTCCTCGAAACGGCGCTCTATGAGCCCGCCGTCGTGCCGGCCCGGCTGGGGCGGGCGGATTCGGGGCGGACGGGCTCGATGAGGTCGGGCCGCGTGTTGTCGGGGCTCGTGGACGCGGGCTCGTAACCGCCGGCGTCCCTGCGCGCGCCCCGGGGGCGCGGCGCGGCGGGCGGCTCGGGCCACGAGGGGTCCTTGCGCGGCGGCTCTGGCCAGGACGGCTCCGGCGTCCGCCGCGGCGGCTCAGGCCAGGAGGTGGGCGCCTCGGCCGCGGGCGGCTCGGGCCAGGCGGGCGCGGGAGGCGTCTCGCGCCTGGGCGGCTCGGGCCAGGACGAGGGCATATGAGGTCCGGAGTTCTCCGTTGCCATTGCCGCCGGTCCTCCCGAGTTCGTGTCCGGATGTCCCGTTATATCCGGATTTGACGTGTCACGCATGATCCCATGGGATTTTCCAGGAGACCCCGGTGGTTCCGCAGCGAAACGAGCGAAGCCATGCGGATCGGTAGGCGGATCCTGCAGGGGCAGGTCGTTCTCCGGTCTATCTCGCTCAGCTGGGTACACCACGGCGACAAGGCTATTCTTACGGGAAGAATGAGGTCACAACGGATACATCACCATCAGGTCTCGCCGGACCTGAAGGATCCATTGTGCCCGCAGAGCCCTGCCGAGTGCCTGCAATCAGCCGAAGACGTGCGCTAGGCTTGACACATGCGTTCCGCGACCCTGCTTCTTAGCGGGCCGCGACGGCCCTGAAGTTCTCGCCGTCGCGGCTCCACCCCTCGTTGTGTGCACGAGGGGTTTTCTTATGGGTCCGAATCAAGTCCAGAAGGGCAGTAGCCGTGAGTGAGTATGACCCGCAGGCGCTGCAGGCCAAGTGGCAGCAGCGATGGGAGGAACAAGAACCCTACCGTGCCAGCGAAGACCCCGCGGACCCCCGCGAGCGCCGCTACATGCTGGACATGTTCCCCTACCCCTCGGGTGACCTCCACATGGGCCACGGCGAGGTGTTCGCCATCGGCGATGTCGTAGCCCGCTATTGGATGCAGAAGGGCTACAACGTCCTGCACCCGATCGGCTGGGACTCCTTCGGCCTGCCCGCCGAGAACGCCGCGATCAAGCGCAACGCGCACCCCGCCGAGTGGACCTACGCCAACATCGAGACGCAGGCCAACTCGTTCCGCCGCTACGCCGTCTCCTTCGACTGGTCGCGCCGCCTGCACACCAGCGACCCCGACTACTACCGCTGGAACCAGTGGCTGTTCATCCGCTTCTTCGAGCGCGGGCTGGCCTACCGCAAGGGCGGCCTGGTCAACTGGTGCCCCAACGACCAGACGGTGCTGGCCAACGAGCAGGTCGTGGGCGGCAAGTGCGAGCGCTGCGGCGCCGACGTCATCAGGCGCGAGCTGACGCAGTGGTACTTCAAGATCACTGACTACGCGCAGCGCCTGCTGGACGACATGGACCAGCTGACCGGCTGGCCCGAGCGGCTGCTGACCATGCAGCGCAACTGGATCGGCCGCTCCGAGGGCGCCGACGTGCAGTTCGAGATCGAGGGCCGCGACGAGCCCGTCACGGTCTACACCACGCGCCCCGACACCCTGTACGGCGCCACGTTCTTCGTGGTCGCCGCCGACGCGGCGCTGGCCGACGAGATCGTCACCGACGAGCAGCGCCCGGCGTTCGAGGCCTACCGCGCCGAGGTGGCCAAGCTGAGCGACATCGAGCGCCTGTCCACCGAGAAGGAGAAGACCGGCGTCTTCCTGGGCCGGTACGCGATCAACCCGGTCAACGGCGAGCGCATCCCGGTCTGGGCGGCCGACTACGTGCTGTCCGACTACGGCCACGGCGCCATCATGGCGGTGCCCGCCCACGACCAGCGCGACCTGGACTTCGCCCGCAAGTTCGACCTGCCGGTGAAGGTCGTCGTCCACACCGGCCTGGCCGACCCCGGCGAGACCGGCGTGGCCACGCCGGGCGAGGGCACCCTGGTCAACTCCGGCCCGCTGGACGGCCTGTCGAAATCCGAGGCCATCCGGAAGATCATCGAGATCCTGGAGGCCGAGGGCAAGGGCCGCGGCGCGGTCAACTACCGGCTGCGCGACTGGCTGCTGTCGCGCCAGCGGTTCTGGGGCACGCCGATCCCGATCATCCACTGCCCCGACTGCGGCGAGGTGCCCGTCCCCGACGAGCAGCTGCCGGTCACGCTGCCCGACATGCGCGGCGAGGCGCTGGCGCCCAAGGGCGTCTCCCCGCTGGCCAGCGCCACCGAGTGGGTCAACGTCGAGTGCCCCAAGTGCTCGGGTCCCGCCAAGCGCGACACCGACACGATGGACACCTTCGTCGACTCGTCGTGGTACTTCCTGCGCTACTGCTCGCCGGGCTACACCGAAGGCCCGTTCGACCCCGAGCAGGTGCGCAAGTGGGGGCCGATCGACCAGTACGTCGGCGGCATCGAGCACGCGGTGCTGCACCTGCTGTACTCCCGCTTCTTCACCAAGGTCCTGTACGACATGGGCATGGTCGACTTCACCGAGCCGTTCATGCGCATGCTGAACCAAGGGCAGGTGATCAACGGCGGCAAGGCCATGTCGAAGTCGCTGGGCAACGGCGTGGACCTGGGCCAGCAGATCGACGAGTTCGGCGTCGACGCCGTACGCCTGACGATGATCTTCGCCGGTCCGCCGGAGGACGACATCGACTGGGCCGACGTCTCACCGGCGGCCTCGCAGAAGTTCCTGGCCAGGGCGCTGCGCGTGATGTCCGACGTCACCAGCGAGCCGGGTGTCGCGTTCGACGGCGGTGACGCCGAGCTGCGCAAGGTGACCCACCGCACGATCGACGAGGTCACCAAGCTGATCGAGGCTCAGCGCTTCAACGTCGCCGTGGCGCGCATGATGGAGCTGACCTCGGCCACCCGCAAGGCCATCGACTCCGGCCCCGGCCCCGCCGACCCGGCGGTGCGCGAGGCCGCCGAGACGCTGGCGATCATGCTGTCGCTGGTCACCCCCTACACCGCCGAGGAGGGCTGGGAGCGGCTGGGCCGCACCGGTTTCGTGGCGTTCGCCGGGTGGCCGGAGGCCGACCCCGCGCTGCTGGTGCAGGAGTCGGTCACCTGCGTGGTGCAGGTGGCGGGCAAGGTACGCGACCGGCTGGAGGTCTCGCCCGACATCACCGAGGCCGAGCTGCGCGAGCTGGCCCTGGCCTCGGAGAAGGTCGCCGGTTACCTGAACGGCGCGCCGCGCAAGGTGATCGTCCGGGCGCCCAAGCTGGTCAACATCGTCCCGTAGGTCACACCTCGCGCAGGGCCGGCAGCAGCTCCTTCTCGGCCCAGTCGAAGAAGTGCTGCTGCCGGTCGTGCCCGATCTGCACGAGCGCCACGTGGGTGAACCCGGCGTCGGCGAACTTCCTGATGCCCCGCACGACGGCCTCGACGTCGTCGCCGCACGGCACGCTCTCGGTCACGTCCTCGGGGCGGACCGTTTTCGTCGCGGCGGCGAAGTTCACCGGGCCGGGCAGCTCGGCCATGACCTTCCAGCCGCCGACGCTCGACCAGCGCCACAGCTCGTGCGCGCGCTGGATCGCGGCGTCGCGGTCGGTGTCGTAGGAGATGGCGAGCTGGCCGTAGACCGGCTTGCCCTCCCCGCCCGCGGCCTTGAACTGCCGCACCACCTCGGTCATCGGCTCGTTGATGACCAGCACGTCGCCATACTGGGCGGCCAGCTCGGCCGACTGGCCGCCTGATGCGGCGATGCCGATGGGGACGGGCTCGTCCGGCAGGTCGTACAGCTTGGCGGAGTCCACGTCGTAGAACTCGCCCTGGTGGGTGACGTACTCGCCGCTGAACAGCTTCTTGATGATCAGCACGGCCTCGGCGAACATGCGGTGCCGGGTGTCCACCGGCGGCCAGCCCTCGCCGATCACATGCTCGTTGAGGTTCTCGCCCGCGCCGAGCCCGAGGGTGAAGCGCCCCTTGCTCAGCACGCCCATCGTGGCGGCCTTCTGCGCCACCACCGCCGGGTGGTAGCGCATGATCGGGCAGGTCACGTACGTCATGAGCGGCAGCCGCTCGGTCACCTGGGCGGCCGCGCCGAGCACCGACCAGCAGTAGGGCGAATGCCCCATCTCCTCAAGCCAGGGGAAATAGTGGTCGGAGATGACGGCGAAGTCGAAGCCGATCCGCTCGGCCGCCGCGGCGTAGCCGACCAGCTCGTGGGCCGGCGTCTGCTCGGACATCAAGGTGTAGCCGATCTGTACCATGCGTCCCGGCTACCCCGCTTTGCTCACATTAGCGGCGGCGAAGCGGAGATCAATGATGGTCGCGCTCGCACAGTTCCTCGATCACCAGGCTCAGCCCGATGCCCAGCAGCCACACGTCCTTGACCACGCCGATGCCCTCATGGCTCGGGCGCAGGCTGCCCTCCTTGCGCATGCCGGGCGTGCGCAGGTAGAGGCCGACCAGCCCTGCCGCGAAGCCGGTGAGCGCCGCACCGGCCAGCAGCGACGGCACGAACGGCGCGAGCAGCGCCGCCCCGAGCGCGATCTCGCCGCGCGCCAGCAGCCGGACGAACTTCGCCGGCTCCATCTTCCCCAGGAACGGGTACGTCGTGGCCGCCATGCCGTGCAGACCCGCCGCGGCACCCTCGTCGGCCCCGAGCATGTCGATCCCCGAGTTCAGGATGACGGCCCCGGCGGCCAGGCGGGTGGGCATGTGGTGGGCGCGGGTGAAGATCCTCATCGGTGCCTCACAAGGTCGGGAAAAATGGGCAGGCGTCCCCTTCCCTTGGGGGCTGCGTACATCCCGACCTTGGGATTTCCCTGGGTGTGACGTGCCCTCGGGTGGAAGAATTCTTGGGCTTCGCTTGGCGTCGGCGATTAATGTGCAGGGGTGACAAATGGCGCATACCTGAGATACCCGCACCTGCACGGTGACCTGGTCACCTTCGTCGCCGACGACGACGTCTGGCTGGCCCCGCTGGAGGGAGGGAGAGCCTGGCGCTTCACGGCCGACCGCGTGCCGGTCTCCAATCCGCGATTCTCCACCGACGGCAGCCGCATCGCGTGGACCAGCACCAAGGAGGGCGCCGCCGAGGTGTTCGCCGCCGAGCTCGACGGGCCGGAGGGCGAGCGGCTCACCTACTGGGGCGGGGCGGCCGCCACTGTGGTGCGCGGCTGGACCCCCGGTGGTGACGTGCTGGCGGTCAGCGCGGCCGGGGAAAGCTCGTTCTCGCGGCGCTGGGCGTACGCGGTGCCGCTTGACGGCGGGCCGGCCACGCGGTTGCCGTACGGGTGGGTCAGCGACGCCGCCGTGGACGGAACGCGGGTCGCCACCGTGTCGTCGCTGTGGCGCGAGCCCTCCCATTGGAAGCGCTACCGGGGCGGCACCGCCGGCAAGATCTGGGTGGACGCCGAGGGCAGCGGCGAGTTCGTCCGGCTGTTCGCCGACAGCACCGCCCAGTACTGGTCGGTGAGCTGGGTCGGCGACCGGCTGGTCTTCCTGGCCGACATCGACGGCGTCGGCAACGTCTACTCGTCCCTGCCCGACGGCTCCGACCTGCGCAAGCACACCTCACACGAAGAGTTCTACGCCCGCCACGCCACCAGCGACGGGCAGCGGGTGATCTACTCGCACGCCGGTGACCTGTGGCTGCTGGAGAGCCTGGACGCCGAGCCGTACAAGCTGGACGTGCGGCTCGGCGGTCCCCGGCCCGGGCGCGCCAAGCGGCCCGCGCCGCTGCGGGTGGGCTCGTACGCGCCGGACGCCACCGGCCGGGCCAGCGCCGTCGAGATCCGCGGCACGGCCCACTGGGTGACCCACCGCGACGGCCCCGCGGGCGTGCTGCGCGCCGAGCCCGGCGTCCGCGTACGGCTGCCGCGCGTGCTCGACGCCGACGGCAAGGCCGTGTGGATCTCCGACGCCACCGGCGAGGACGCCCTGGAGATCGGCACCCCCGGCGGCGAGATCAGCACGCTGGCCGCGGGGCAGCTCGGCCGCGTGCTGGAGCTGGCCGCCGCACCCGACGGCAAGCACGTCGCCGTCGCCAGTCACGACGGGCGGCTGCTCGTCGTGGACGTGGAGAGCGGGAACATCAGGGAGCTGGACCGCACCGACCAGGGCGACATCTCCGGCCTGACGTTCTCGCCCGACTCCGGCTGGCTGGCCTGGGAGTTCCCGCACGAGGAGCTGTTGACGCAGATCAAGCTGGGCCGCGTGGACGGCAGCTCGGTCATCGAGGCCACCCCCGCCAGGTTCAGCGACTACAGCCCCGTCTTCACCAAGGACGGCAAGCACCTCGCGTTCCTGTCCGCGCGCACGTTCGACCCCGTCTACGACACGCACGTGTTCGACGTGTCCTTCCCGTACGGGGTCCGGCCGTACATCCTGCCGCTGCAGGCCACCACGCCCTCGCCGTTCGACCCCTCGCTCCAGGGGCGCGGCTTCAACGGCGAGGACGACAAGCCCGCCAAGGGCGACGACAAGCAGAGCGACGACGCGCCGCCGCGCACCGAGGTGGACGCCGAGGGGATCTTCGACCGCGTGGTTCCCGTGCCGGTGCAGGCCGCCCGCTACGGCAACCTGCGCGCCGCCAAGGACGCGCTGCTCTGGCTGCGCTACCCGGTCGCCGGCCGGCTCGGCGACGGCAGCGAGCAGAACCACGAGATCGTGCTCGAACGCTACGACCTCAAGAAGCGCTCCAAGTCGGAGCTGACCAGGGAGGTGCGCTCGTTCGAGGTCAGCGGCGACGGCTCCCGGCTCGTCACCAACGGCAAGAACGGCCTGCAGACCAGGGCCGCGAGCGAGGGCGACGAGGCCGTCACCATCGACCTCGACCGGATCAACGTGCAGATCGACCCGGTGGCCGAGTGGCGCCAGGGCTTCCGCGAGGCCGGCCGCCTCATGCGCGACCACTTCTGGCGCGCCGACATGGGCGGCATCGACTGGCAGGGCGTGCTCGACCGCTACGAGCCGCTCGTCGAGCGCATCGGCGCGCACTCCGAGCTGATCGACCTGCTCTGGGAGACGCAGGGCGAGCTGGGCACCTCCCACGCCTACGCCATCGGCTCGGGCGGCGGCTCCGACCCGCGCCGCCGCCAGGGCCTGCTCGGCGCCGACCTGACCAGGGACGAGGACGGCGTCTGGCGCGTCACCCGCATCCTGCCCGGCGAGACGTCCGACCACGCCGCGCGCTCGCCGCTGCTCGCCCCCGGCGTCGCGGTCCGTCCCGGCGACGCGATCGTCGCCGTCGGCGGACGCCCGGTCGATCCGGTACGCGGGCCGCTCGCGCTGCTGGCCGGCACCGCGAACCAGCCCGTCGAGCTGACCGTGCGGCCCGCATCGGGCGGGGACGTGCGCCGGGTCGTGGTCACCCCGATCGACGACGAGACCCCGCTGCGCTACCACGACTGGGTGGCCGGTCGCCGCGCGTACGTCAAGGAGGCGTCCGGCGGGCGGCTCGGCTACCTGCACATCCCCGACATGCAGGCGCCCGGGTGGGCGCAGTTCCACCGCGACCTGCACACCGAGATCGCCTGCGACGGGCTGATCGTGGACGCGCGGGAGAACGGCGGAGGCCACCTGTCCGAGCTGGTCCTGGAGAAGCTGTCGCGCAAGGTCACCGGATGGGCGCTGGTCCGCGGCTACCGGCCCATGCGCTATCCCGAGGACTCGCCGCGCGGGCCCGTCGTGGCCATCGCCGACGAGTTCGCCGGGTCCGACGGCGACATCTTCAGCGCGGGCATCAAGAACCGGGGGATCGGGCCGCTCGTCGGCGTGCGGACGTGGGGCGGCGTGATCGGCATCGACTCCCGCTACTCGCTCGTGGACGGCACCGTGGTGACCCAGCCGCGGTACTCGTTCTGGCTGGAGGGACCCGGCTGGGGGGTGGAGAACCACGGCGTCGATCCCGATGTCGAAGTGGTGATCACGCCGCAGGACCGGGTCGCCGGGCGTGACCCGCAGCTTGACAAGGCGATCGAGCTGGCGCTGGCGGCGCTGGAGGAGAACCCGCCCGCCACGCCGCCCGAGCTGCCGCCGCTGCCCGCCTCCTGACCCGCCTTCCGGCCGGGCCATCGGTCGCCCGCCACCTGGCCGCCGCGCATCCGGTACGGCCTACCCGCCTCTTCCCGGCGGGCCGCCCCTTCGGGCCTGCGCCGTCATGGCCCGGCCGCCTTCATGGCCGGGCGCTGTGGCGGGCGGCCCGGCCGGTGGGTCAGCGCACGGTGGCCAGGCGGGTGAGGATCTCGTCGAGTATGGCCTCGGTGGTCGCGAAGTTGAGCCGTACGCAGTGCTCGCCGCCGGGACCGAAGCCGGCGCCGTCGTTCAGCTTGACCTTGGCCTCGCGCTCGATCACCTCCGCCATGCCCGGCCGCCCCACCTCCAGCCAGGCCAGGTACGTCGCATCAGGCACCCGGTAGCGGAACGTGCCGGGCAGCCGTTCGGCGATCGTGCGGCGGTTGCGGTCGAGCAGGGCCAGGGTCTGGGCCAGCCAGGCGTCCCCGTGCCGCCAGGCCGCGACCGTGGCCTCGACGCCGAACACGCTGGGGGAGCCGTACACGAAGGGCGGCTGTGCCTCAAGGGCGGCGCGGACGCCCGCGTGCCCGAGGTGGGCGACCGAGCAGCGGATGCCGCCCAGGTTGAACGCCTTCGTCGCCGAGGTGAGGGTGACCGTGCGTTCCGGGAGGACGGTGGCGAACGGGATGTGCCGGTGCGGCTCGTACACGAGGTCGGAGTGAATCTCGTCCGCGATGACCAGCAGGTCGTGGCGTTCTGCGCACTCGGCCAGCGTCTCAAGCTCGGCGCGGGTGAAGGCGCGGCCGGTCGGGTTCTGCGGGTTGACCAGTAACAGCACCCGGCAGCCCGACAGGTCGGGCACCTCGAAGCGCCAGGTGTCACCGTCAGGTTCGAGGCGGATGGGGTGGAGGGGACGGTCCATGACCTGCAACGTGGTCAGGAACGGGTGGTAGGCGGGGGTGTGCACGGCCACCCCGTCGCCGGGCCGCGTCCAGATCTGGAGCAGCACCTGCAGCGCCTGGTTGAGATCGTTGAACGAGCGGACGAGCGAGGGGTCGGCGTCCCAGCCGTACCGGGCGGACATGCGCTCGGCGAACGCCTCGGCCAGCGGGCCCGCGGTCGGGTCGAGCAGCCAGGCGGGGTAGCCGAGGTCGCCGGCCGCACGCTTGGCGAGGACCTCCTGGACGGCGGGGGCCGTGGGCAGGTCCATGTCGGCGACCCAGGCGGGAATGACGCCCGGTTCCACCGCCGCCCACTTCAGCCCATCATGCACTGATTTAAGGTCTATTGGGGGATATGCGTCCTCCACGCGGCCATTCTAGGATCTTTCAATGTGATGAGGCGGTGGCGCGGCTTATGGCAGGCTGGGCGGCCATGACTCCCCACCCGAAGATCGGCGCCATCGTCGAGACGTACCTTTCCGTGGCCGACGCGGAGGCCCCCGGGCTGGTGGAAGGGCTCTACCTCGAAGGCTCGGCGGCGCTCGGCGACTACCAGCCCGAGACCAGCGACGTCGACTTCGTGGCCGTCACCACCGAGCCGCCCGCGCCCGGCGTGCTCGAACGCATCCACACCCGCCTCGGCGCCCACCCGTTCCAAGGCATCTACCTCACCTGGGACGACCTCGGCCACGACCCCGCCGAGCTGGGCGAGCGCCCGCAGGCCGAGGGCAGCAGGCTCAACCGGCGCGGCGAGCCGAACCCGGTCACCTGGCACACCCTCGCCCGCCACGGGCTGACCTGCCGGGGGCCGAAGCCCGAGGAGCTGGAGATCTGGAACGATCCCGCCGTGCTGGCCGCGTGGATCGACGGCAACCTCGACCGTTACTGGCGGCGGCTCGTCACCCGCGCCTCCCACCTCGTCTCGCCGTGGGGGCTGACCTGCCTCGGCGGGTACGGCACGGTCTGGGTGGTCACCGGCGTCTCCCGCCTGCACTACACGCTGGCCACCGGGGAGATCGCGTCCAAGACGGCCGCCGCGCTGCACGCGCTGGAGACGTTCCCCGAGCGGTGGCACCGGGTGGTGAACGAGGCGCTGCGGCTGCGCCGCGACGACTCCGCGCAGCCGTCGCTGGCCGGGCTGGTCTCGGGGCTGGCCGAGCACTTCGGGACGCCGCGCCGCTCGCTGTACGGCTCGCCGTTCGAGCGGCGGCGGGACGTACTGGAGTTCGCCGATCAGGTGATCACGGCGGGGCACCGGCTGTACCAGGCGCGGGGGGATTGACCGGGCCTCGGGCTCGGGGTACGAATGCGATCCCGACGACGCGGAACCCGGTGGCGCAGTGTTAGCGCTAACACCAGCTCCCTTCCACGCCCGGGGCTCCCGGCCGGGCCGCGTGATCGAAAGGACGCCTATGACCGCACTCTTACGGACAGCCCTCGGCCTGCTCGTGGCCACAATGCTCCTCGTGATCCTTCCACCGGGCGCCGCCCACGCCTCCCCGGCCGTGCAGTACACCAACCCCATCGCCGCCCAGCGCGCCGACCCGCACATCTTCCGGCACACCGACGGCTACTACTACTTCACCGCCACCGTCCCCGAGTACGACCGCATCGTCCTGCGCCGCGCCACCACCATCCAGGGCCTGGCCACCGCCCCCGAGACCGTCATCTGGCGGCGGCACACCACCGGCGAGATGGGCGCCCACATCTGGGCACCCGAGATCCACTTCATCAACGGCAAGTGGTACGTCTACTTCGCCGCGGGCCGCGCCGACGACGTCTGGCGCATCCGCATGTACGTCCTGGAGAACGCCGCCGCCAACCCCCTGACCGGCAGCTGGACCGAGCGCGGCCGCATCGTCACCCCGTGGGACACGTTCTCGCTCGACGCCACCACTTTCGTCGCGGGCGGCGTGCGCTACCTGCTCTGGGCGCAGCAGGAGCCGGGCATCGCCACCAACTCCAACCTCTACCTCGCGCGGATGGGCGCCGACCCGTGGACCATCACCGGTCCCGTCACCCGGCTCACCGTGCCCACGCTGGCGTGGGAGACGCGCGGCTACAAGGTCGCGGAAGGGCCCGCCGTGCTGCAGCGCAACGGGCGGATCTTCCTGACGTACTCCGCGAGCGCCACCGACGCCAACTACTGCATCGGCCTGCTCACCGCCTCCGCCTCCGCCGACCTGCTGCAGGCGTCGTCGTGGACCAAGAGCCAGACGCCCGTCTTCGCCAGCAACGCCGCCACCAGCCAGTACGGGCCGGGGCACAACTCCTTCACCGTCTCCGAGGACGGGCAGAGCGACCTCCTCGTCTACCACGACCGGAACTACCGGGACATCTCCGGCGACCCGCTCAACGACCCGAACCGGCGCACCCGCGTACAGAAGGTGTACTGGCGCTCCGACGGCACGCCCGACTTCGGCATCCCCGTGGCGGACGGGGTCACGCCGGTGCGGCTCATGGCGTACGACGTGGCCGGGGCGGCCGTACGGCACTGGGATTTCCGTGCCCGCCTGGAGAGCGACGTCACGCCGCTGGCCGACTCACAGTTCAGAATCGTCAGCGGGCTGTCCGGCAGCGGCACCGTCTCTCTGGAGTCGGCCAACTTCCCCGGCTACTACCTGCGGCACCGCAACTTCGAAACGTGGGTGCACCAGCGGGACGGCTCCGCCCTGTTCGACGCGGACGCCTCGTTCATCCGGCGCAGCGGTCTGGCCGGCAGCGGCACCGTCTCGTTCGAGTCGGTCAACTATCCCGGCTACTACCTGCGGCACCGGGCGGGGACGGTGTGGGTGGAGCGGGACGACGGGACGAGCGCGTTCCGCAGCAGCGCCAGCTTCATCTTGGAGTGAACGCCGGGGCGGCGGACAAGCGTGGCCAGGGCCGGCGGCACCAGAGCGCGGAAGAGCAGCGACACCAGGAAGCGCGAGGAACCGCCGGCCCGGTCACCCATGCGACATCGGGGCCGCGAAGCTGTGCGACAGGCGGAGGCACGAGAGGAGGATGTACCTCGGCTGTACCTCGGCGAGCGATCGGAAACGGTCTCGTGACGCACGTCGCCGCCCGCGCGGAGGAACACCCTCTGCTCGGACGGACGCCGCCTGCGCGGACGGGAGAGCGCCTGCGCGAACGGACACCGCCTGGGCGTACAGGCACCGCTTGGTGTGCGGACATCGCTTGCACGGACGGACACCGCCTGGGCGGACGGACACCGCCTGGGCGGACGGCCGCCGCCTGGGCGGACGGACACCGCTCGGGTGCGCAGACACCGCTTGGGCGCGCAGAGACACCACGAACGTCCCGACGCCCAAACGCCGCAGCCGCACTTACGGCGCAGACACCGCGAACGCGCAGGCGTCCAGTACCGCAGACGCCGCCCGGACCGGAAGCATCGCCGTCCGGACCGGACGCGCCGCCGCCCGGACCCGACGTACACCCGGACCCGACGTACACCGCCTTGACCGGACGCGCCGCCGCTCGGACTGGCCGTGCACCGCCTGGACCGGACTGGACGTACAGCCACCCGGACTGGCCCCTAGACGTACCGCCGCCCGAACTGGACATGTACCGCGGGGACCGGACGCCGCCCGACCTGCAGACGTCAGGAACGCACCGACGGCGGAGAGGTGGAGACACCGCCCCCGCGTGGAGACGTTGGGACACCGCCCGCAGGGAGAGGTGGAGACACCGCCCCGCGTTAGGAGACGCACACCACGAGACCCTTCCCGCGAAGAGTCAGATACGAGTGGGACCCGAGTGAGGAGAGACCAGGAGGTCAGAGGCGGCGGAGTACCGCTACCACCTTGCCCAGCACGCTGGCCTCGTCACCGGGGATCGGCTCGTAGTTGGGGTTGTGGGGGACGAGCCAGACGTGGCCGTCCTTCCGCTTGAAGGTCTTCACCGTGGCCTCGCCGTCGATCATCGCGGCCACGATGTCGCCGCTCTCCGCGACGGGCTGCTGGCGTACGACCACCCAGTCACCGTCGGCGATAGCGGCCTCGATCATCGAGTCACCGGTGACCTGGAGGAGGAACAGCGTGCCCTCACCGACGAGCTGCTTGGGCAGCGCGAAGACGTCTTCGACGCTCTCTTCGGCGAGGATCGGGCCACCGGCGGCGATGCGGCCGACGAGCGGGACGTAGGCGGCGGTCGGGCGGTTGACCGTGGGCTCCTCGGTGCCCGCGTCGGGGTCGACCCACAGCACCGGCTCGCCCGGGAGGCGGACCTCCAAGGCGCGCGGGCGGTGCGGATCGCGCCGCAGGTAACCCTTGCGCTGAAGGGCGGTGAGCTGGTGCGACACGCTGGACGTGCTGGTCAGCTGCACCGCCTCGCCGATCTCACGCATGGAGGGCGGATATCCGCGCTGCTGCACCGAGTCGCGGATCACCTCGAGGATCTTGCGCTGCCTGGGTGTCAAGCCCAGCGCGTCTCGTCGGCGCACCGCGAGGTCATTGACCCCGTTTGTGCCATCCCGCTCGGTCATGCTCTTCCTCCTCGCCTGGCGGCCCGCCTCACCGGCGGACCTCCCGGTGTGTGGTCCTGATGTCGCACACAGCGACCGTATCGCTGTTGAAGATCATCTTCAAACAATTGTTCGAGTCTTCCTCGAAATTGTCGCCAGTGTGGTGTACAACATCGTACGGGAGTTCGATCGACACCGTGTTCGATTCGCCGATCTTATTTGGCCTTTTCCTCAGGCCGCACGGCAGGAGGTCATCCATGCGAACGCCCACAAACTCGGACACGACCAGCGGAGACGTCAACCGGCTCACCTTGATCGCCGAAGCGACGCGGAGTGACGATCGACGGACAGACAATACGCGGGCGGGGGGGTAGTGTTCGCGTGAATTCCGGCAAGAGGTTGGGGCCCCGTGGGAGTCGTGGGGGGAGGCCCCATTTGCACCTCGTACCACCGCCGCGCACCGGCGAAGACGTCGAGCAGTCGGCACAAAACAACGGGATTCCGGACGAGATAGGGATTACGGGAACGCGCCGTGCATCGGGAAGTCGCGACACGCCCGACAGCATCGGCGACGCGCTTCGAAACGAAAGACGCCCGGCCGGGGCGAGCCGGGGGAGCGGCGACCTGGGAGGCTCCGCGCCGTCCAGGAGCGGAGAAGCAGCGGCGGGTAGCGCGGAGACGAGCGACACGCCGGCCTGGGCCGTAGCAAATCCTGGCAGGTCGCGCTGGTGGCAGCGCGGCGGGGATGGGCTGCGCGACGAGGCGTCCCAGCCCGGCAGGCCAGGCCGGTGGCAACGCGGCGGGGACGGGCTGCGCGACGAGGTGTCCCAGCCCGGCAGGCCAGGCCGGTGGCAGCGCGGCGGGGATGGGCTGCGCGACGACGTGCCTCTGCCCGGCAGACCACGCCGACGCGGGACGAACGCCAGCGGCCTACCCCCCGACCCCACCCCCTCCCGGGCTCGCGAGGGCAGTGCCCGCACCGCGTCCACGCCCGTCACCGGAGGCGGCGAGGGTCCCGGCGATCTCCAGCGAGGTGACGGCGCGGGCGGCGAGTCCTCGGCGGCCGGTACCGGGAGCTGGGACGCTCCTGCGCCTCTCCGTAGTGGCGACGGCAGGGGTCACGCCCTGCCGTCGCCCGCCGTCGGACGTAGCAACGCTGCCGCCCGTCTCCGGTGGGACGATGGCATGATCCGCGCATCCTCGGAGGACGGAGCCGGGAGCCCCGGCGGTCCTACGCGGCGTGGTGATGGCGTAGGCCGCGCATTGCCAGGGACCGCGGGTAGGAGTGGGGACGCTCCTACGCGTGCTCGGCGCGGAAGTGGCAGGGGGCGCGCCTTGTTGAGTGCCGCTGGTGGGAGCGGCGGTGCTCCTGAGGCTCTCCGGCGCGGTGACGGCGGTGCTCTCGAAACTCTTCGGCGCGGTGATGGTGGTGGTCACGCCGTGTCGCCGTCCACCGCCGGACGCAAAGACGACGCTCCTGCTCGTTCCCAGCGCGGTGATGGCAGGGGGCGCGTCTCCTCGGCGGGGGCCGGAGTAGGGGGCGGCGCTCCTGCTCGCCTGCGGCGTGGTGATGGCACGGGCCGCGTTTCGTCACCGGCCTCCGCTGGAATCGGCGGCCCCTCTGGGCCGTCTCGGCGTGGTGAGGGCAGGTCTCCTAAGTCGTTCCGGCGTGATGAGGGCAGGTCTTCTGGGTCGCTCCGGCGTGGTGAGGGCAGGTTTGACACCCCTCTTGGCCGTGTCCTCGCTTCCCGGAGCGTGCAGGGCAAGGCCATTGGTGGCATCGCCCTCTTCCGGCGCTTCCGGAAGCGAGCCGACGCTGGTGAGGTCGGCGGCGTACCCCAGCGGGCTCGGCTGACGCTTATTCAGGGAGAGGCCGGGACGCGTGAGTCGGAGCGAGCCGGCAGATCCGGGCGACGCTCTGCGCCGGCCACCAAGGAACACGGCGGCGCGCTTTCATCGGGCCGAACCAGCGGGGCCGCGAGGCCAGGGGCGAGCGCGACCAGGCGGGGGAAGGCGGCAGGTCGGCAGGCGGAGGCTGACCCCGAGGCGGGATCGCAGCGCGAGACGACGGGCGAGCGCGAAAAGGCGGCTCTCGCTTCCCGCCGGGGCAGCGTGGTCCAGCGGGGCGGCGCGGCTCGGCGGGGCGGCATGGCTCAGCGGGAGAGCACCCTCGGGCGCGGGAACGCTGCCGTGCAGGACGGCGCGACCTGGCGGCCCGGTCGAGCTGGGCAGGGCAGTGCGGCGGGGCTGGGGAGTGCGATCGGGCGGCAGGACCGGACCGGGCGGGACGGTGGGTCTGGGCGAGACAGTGCGATCGGGCGGGGGAGTTCGGCCGGGCGGGGGAGCGCCGCGAGGCCCGTGAGCGTGGGCGGGCGGGAGCGAGGCGGTGCGCCTGGGCTGGGGAGGGCCGGGGCGAGGCGGCAGGCGGCTCCTGTGCGGTTGACGCGGCGCGGACGGATCGTGCTGGTCGTCGCGGCGGCGTTGCTGTCGCTGGGCGGCTTCTGGCTCGGCACGCGGGCCGCTGGTTACGCGGCGGTGCAGGTAGTGGTGACCGACCACACCGGCCTGCCGTGGGTGGAAGTGCACAAGGGGGATACGTTGTGGAAGATCGCTGATGCGCTCGCGGAGGGGGAGGACCCCGCTGCTCTGGTGGAGGAGATCAAGCGGCTGAACGGCCTGCCCGACTCCTTCATCCAGCCCGGCAGCCGTCTGTACGTGCCGAGAAACGCCGCCGCGTTACGGTGATCGACCCCCAAGGCGATCGCTCCGGGGCAACAGCATTCCGGGCGAGCCCGCCACCGTGTTCGGTGTTCGGGTGGGGTGCACTATGACGATCACTTCCGGGTGGGCTGCGCTACGGCGGTCAGCCCCTGAAGGGGTGCGCCACGCCGGTCAGTTTCCGAGGGGGTGCGCTACGGCGGTCAGCCCCTGAGGGGGTGCGCCACGCCGGTCAGTTTCCGGGTGAGGGTGCGCAACCGCGATCAGCTCACCGGTGGGTGCGTTACGCCCATCAGCTTCCGGATGAACGAGCCGCGATGATCAGCGCCCGGGTATGTGCGCCACGCTGATCCCTCGACACTCCGACCCCCGAAGATCCCGGCAAGGCCGCACCCCGCCTGGCAGGGGAGCACCCGGAGGGCGGGGCAGTGCGGCCGGAGGGGAGAGCTTGGGGCCCGTGTAGGTGGGAGCGCGTGAGTCGGGTGCGGAATGCGTTGGCAAGCGTGACTGGTTGGTCGGATGAAACGGCGGTCATCGCGACGGGAGGAAGCGTGGCGAGTGTCGGTCGGTCTCGCTGTGAGATTCGTTCACGTGCGAGGCCGAACACAACCGATGTGACGCTCTCACCTGCGAGAAGATCACCCGCGGCGGCGCGACACGCCCGGGACGCGTGAGCCCGGTGGGCTGATCAGCGACTTCGGCGGAAAGAGTCGGCTCGAGTTGCGTTCATGGCGGCGCGCTTCTACGGTTGGACCACAACATCTAGTAGTTTCACCGATGTAGTTCACCACACCTTGTGTTTCCGTGACCGCTCCATGGGGTGCCGTGGAGCGTGCTTCAGCGTCCCGTCACGGGGTTTTCTGCGGCGTGTGGTGGCCGCAGGTCTTGGAGGCGAAAAAGCGTGCACTGTCCGTTCTGTCGCCACCCTGACACCAGGGTCATCGACAGTCGCTCGACGGACGACGGTGCGGCCATCCGGCGCAGGCGGACCTGTCCCGAGTGCGGACGCAGGTTCACCACGCAGGAGACCGTACTGCTCATGGTGAGCAAGCGCAGCGGAGTGACGGAGCCGTTCTCGCGTGACAAGGTCGTCGCGGGCGTACGGCGGGCCTGCCAGGGCAGGCCGGTCAGTGAGGATTCGCTGGCGCAGCTGGGGCAGCGGGTGGAAGAGGCCATCAGGGCGAAGGGTGCGGCCGAGATCCCGTCCAACGAAGTGGGGCTGGCCATCCTCGGGCCGCTGCGCGAGCTGGATGAGGTGGCGTACCTGCGGTTCGCATCGGTGTATCGCGGTTTCGAGAGCCTGGCGGACTTCGAAGCCGAGATCAAACAGTTGAAGGCGGAGAAGGGGGAGTCATGACGGAGACGGCCAGCGGTTCAGTGGCGCGCGGGGGCAAGCGTCCGCGTAAGGGCCTGAAGATGAAGCGGATCTTCACCAAGCCCGGTGTGCACCCGTATGACGAGATCAAGTGGGAGCGCCGGGACGTCGTCATGACGAACTGGCGCGACGGGTCGGTCAACTTTGAGCAGCGAGGTGTCGAGTTCCCCGACTTCTGGTCGGTGAACGCGACGAACATCGTGACGACCAAGTACTTCCGTGGCGCCGTGGGCACGCCGCAGCGCGAGTGGAGCCTCAAGCAGCTCATCGACCGGGTCGTGGGCGTCTACACGAAGACGGGTCTCGAGCACGGCTACTTCGCGAGCGAAGAGGACGCCGAGATCTTCGACCATGAGTTGAAGTACGCGTTGGCGCACCAGATATTCGCGTTCAACTCGCCGGTGTGGTTCAACGTGGGCACGCAGTCGCCGCAGCAGGTGAGCGCGTGCTTCATCCTCTCCGTGGACGACACGATGGAGTCGATCCTGGAGTGGTACAAGGAAGAGGGCGTGATCTTCAAGGGCGGCTCCGGGTCGGGTGTCAACCTGTCGCGGATCCGTTCCTCGAAGGAGTTGCTGTCGAGCGGCGGCACGGCCAGCGGGCCGGTGTCGTTCATGCGCGGCGCCGACGCGTCGGCGGGGACGATCAAGTCCGGCGGCGCCACCCGCCGGGCCGCCAAGATGGTCGTGCTCGACGTCGACCACCCCGACATCGAGGAGTTCATCGAGACGAAGGCGCGCGAGGAGGACAAGATCCGCGCGCTGCGCGACGCCGGGTTCGACATGGACCTCGGCGGCAAGGACATCGTCTCGGTGCAGTACCAGAACGCCAACAACTCCGTCCGCGTCTCCGACGAGTTCATGCGCGCGGTGGAGAACGGCGGCGAGTTCGGCCTGCGCGCCCGCCTGACCGGCGAGGTGATCGAGAAGGTCGACGCGCGGACGCTGTTCCGCAAGATGGCCCAGGCCGCCTGGGAGTGCGCCGACCCCGGCATCCAGTACGACGACACGATCAACGACTGGCACACCACCCCCGAGACCGGCCGCATCACCGCCAGCAACCCCTGCAGCGAGTACGTCCACCTCGACAACTCCTCCTGCAACCTGGCCAGCATCAACCTGCTGAAGTTCCTGCAGGACGACGGCTCCTTCAACATCGCCGACTTCGTCAAGCTGACCGAGCTGATCATCACCGCGATGGACATCTCGATCGTCTTCGCCGACTTCCCGACGGAGAAGATCGGTGAGACGACGCGGGCGTACCGGCAGCTCGGCATCGGCTACGCCAACCTCGGCGCGCTGCTGATGGCGACCGGCCACGCCTACGACTCCGACGGCGGCCGGGCGGTGGCGGCGGCGATCACGTCGCTGATGACCGGTGTGTCCTACCGGCGCAGCGCCGAGCTGGCGAGCGTGGTGGGCCCGTACGAGGGCTACGCCCGCAACGCCGAGCCGCACAAGCGGGTCATGCGCAAGCACGCGGCGGCCAACGACGACCTGCGCACCATCGGCACCATGGACGCCAAGATCCACGCCGAGGCGACGCGTCAGTGGTCGGAGTGCCTGAAGCTGGGCGAGAAGTACGGCTACCGCAACGCCCAGGCCAGCCTGCTGGCCCCCACGGGCACGATCGGCCTGATGATGGACTGCGACACGACCGGCATCGAGCCGGACCTGGCGCTGGTCAAGTTCAAGAAGCTCGTCGGCGGCGGCTCGATGCAGATCGTCAACCAGACGGTCCCGCGGGCGCTCAAGCAGCTCGGCTACCAGCAGGAGCAGATCGAGGCCATCGTCGAGTACATCGCCGAGCACGGCCACGTCGTCGACGCCCCCGGCCTGCGCCAGGAGCACTACGAGGTGTTCGACTGCGCGATGGGCGAGCGGGCGATCGCTCCCATGGGGCACGTCCGGATGATGGCGGCCACGCAGCCGTTCCTGTCCGGCGCCATCTCCAAGACCGTCAACCTGCCCGAGTCGGCCACGGTCGACGACATCGAGCAGGTCTACCTCGAGGGCTGGCGGCTCGGACTGAAGGCCCTCGCCGTCTACCGCGACAACTGCAAGGTCGGCCAGCCGCTGTCGGCCGGCGACAGCGCGAAGAAGCAGGAGCAGAAGGCCGAGCCGGAGGTCAAGGTCGTCGAGGTCAACCGGCCGACCCGCCGCCGCATGCCCAACCAGCGGCCGAGCACGACCACCCGGTTCACGGTGGGCGGCGCGAAGGGCTACATGACCGCCTCGTCCTACCCGGACGACGGTCTCGGCGAGGTCTTCCTCAAGATGTCCAAGCAGGGCTCGACGCTGGCGGGCGTCATGGACGCCTTCTCGGTGGCGATCTCCATCGGCCTCCAGTACGGCGTGCCGCTGGAGACGTACGTCAGCAAGTTCGTCAACATGCGGTTCGAGCCGGCCGGGATGACCGACGACCAGGACATCCGGATGGCCACCTCGGTGATGGACTACATCTTCCGCAGGCTGGCCCTTGACCACCTGCCGTACGAGGAGCGGGCGGCGCTCGGCATCTTCTCGGCGGCCGAGCGGGCGGCGCAGCAGCGCGGCGAGGACCCGGCGGCGCTGCAGGAGGCGGTCGACCGCGAGGCGCTCGCGCAGTCGGCTCCGATCGAGTCGGCGGCCGCCGCGGCTGCCGCCACCGCCGAGCCGAAGGCCGAGAAGGAGCTGCCGGCCGTCAAGCAGGAGCTGACGCTGGAGAGCCACCGGCGCTTCACGGCCGACGCGCCGCTCTGCATGACCTGCGGTACGAAGATGCGCCCGGCGGGCAGCTGCTACGTCTGCGAGGGCTGCGGTTCGACCAGCGGCTGCAGCTGATCTGACGCCGCTGATACGGGCGGTCGCGTGACGACCGTGTGAACGAGGGGGCCCGGATTCCGATCCGGGCCCCCTCTGCGTTGCTTACGCGGTGGGTCAGAAGTCGAGCACTGAGCGCAGCACGTCGGGTTTGTTGGTGATGATGCCGTCCACCCGGTACGTCACCATCCGCCGCATGACGTCGGGGTCGTCCACCGTCCAGGTGAGGACGTCCATGCCGAGCTTGTGGACCTGGCGCACGTACCCGGCCGTCACATCGTCGTACGGCGGGTTGATCTGGTCGGCGAACGAGGCCAGCCCCGGCAGCTCACCGGTCGAAGGCGTGCCCAGCAGGCCGATCGGCACCTGCGGCATCAGGCGCGCGAACCGGCGCATGGAGTTCCAGTCGAACGACTGCACCACCAGCCGCCCCGGCGCCAGCCAGGAGGAGTGCCGGCGCAGCTCGGCGGCGATGCGGCTCTCGATACCCGGGTAGAGGCTCGGGGACTTGACCTCGAGCAGCAGGCCGATGCCCTCGTCGCGCATCTCCTCCAGCGCCTCGCCCAGCGTGGGCACGGGCTCGCCCTTGTACTTGCCGGACTTCCAGGAGCCGGCGTCGAGCTTGCGGATCTGGGCGAGGGTGAGATCGCCGACGTTCCACGGAGCGAGGTCCGGGAAGCGGCTCTCCACGTCGGTGGTACGGGTCAGCGTGGTGTCGTGCATCAGGACCAGGTGGTGGTCCTTGGTCTCCTGAACGTCCAGCTCGAACATGTCGGCGCCTTGGTCGGCGGCCAGGCGGAACGCGGCGAGGGTGTTCTCCGGCGCGTACGCGGAGGCACCGCGGTGGGCGACGGCGGTGACCGTCGCCGCGGCGCTCTCCACCGCGCTGGTCGCGTTCGCACCGGGGGCGGCAGGGGTGGGGAAGATGAGGGACAGTGAGGCAATGGTCAGCACGGCGAGCCGCTGAATCATGAGTCTCCTCTGGTGGGAAGAGATGACGACTCGACGGTGACAAGATCTTGTGACTTCGAGTTGAGGGGAGGGTAACCCAGCGGTGCCGCACGGATGAGCAATAGACATGCGGATCGAAGGTAAAGAAATCCGCGGGTTGGCCGACCTCGGGGAGGTTCGCGCGGCATTACGCGACATACCGTGCCAAGGGGGCAGGCGGCGGGGAGGGACGTTCCGCGCGAACGGCGCAGGCGGGTGGTTCTGTGCGAACGGCGCAGGCAGGCGGTTCCGTGCAAACGGGGGCGTGCGGGTGATTTCGTGTGGACGGTTGCGTGTGGGCGATTCCGTGTGAAGGGTGCAGGCGGGTTGTTCTGTGCAAACGGGGGCGTGCGGGTGGTTTCGCGTGGACGGTGGCGTGTCGGGGGTTCTGCGCAAAGGGCGCAGGCGGGAAGTTTCGCGTGAACGGTGGCGCGCGGGGCGGCTCTGCGCGAACGGTGGCTCGTCCGGCGAGGCGCGGCGTCAGCCGATGGGCAGGGACGTTCCGTACAGGCGGCTCACACGGATCCTGATCACGAGGCGCTGGTCCGCCACCATCCGACGCAGAAACGCCTCCTCCTGCCCCGGCCCCGAGACGGCGGACGGCGGCTGCATCGCCAGCAGCTCCCTGCCCACCTCGTCGCCCGGCTCGGTGCTCACCGGCGACAGCTCGGCCTCCCCCTCGGCCACGACGAAGGCCATGAAGTCGTCGCTGGCGACGTACAGCGCGCAGCGCGGGTCCTTATGGAGCCGGCGCACCTTGAGCCGCCCGGCGATCGTGGAGATGCGGACGACGCGCTGCTGCGGGTCCCAGGTGTAGGCGACGGTCGACAGATGGGGGTGGCCGCTGCTCTGGTTGGTGGCCAGCGCGCCGAAGCGCTGCGCGGCCAGGAGGCCGGACAGTTGCTCATCCCGCATGGACTGGGGCGCGGGCCCCGCTCCCGGACCGTACTTCTCCGCCATTCACCGACCCATCGGCTAGATAAGGGGAAATATCACCTTATATCGAGATGCCGAGCTGGCGGCTGAAGGTCTGCAGGTCAGAGATCACCCAGTATTCGGCGAATCGCCCCTCCCGGGCCCGCAGAATGTCGTGCCCGCTGAAGGCGACCCCGGTGCCCTCGGGCGCCGTCGCCCCGGGCAGCCCACCCCGGTAGATCCCCGCGAACGTCCACCGCGCCGCCACGAGATCGCCGTCCACGATCGGCCCCACGTCGAGGGTCAGGTGCACGCCGGCGAACGGCTCGTGCGCCTGCCGCAGCGCCTCGGCGAGTCCTTCGGGCCCCGAGACGTCCATGCCGGGCCAGTGACCGACGAAGCCGGGGGTGACCAGCTCGCCGGTCAGGGAGAAGTCGCCGTTCCACAGCTCGAAGAGCCATCGTCGGTAGAGGTCGGCCGGCATACGTCCCCCCTACCCGGTGACCTGTAGGTTACGACTCATGAACCTCGCCATTACCAGTGGATACGTTGTGCCCGTCGACGGCGACCCCATCGACGGGGGAACCGTCCTCATCCAGGACGGCAAGATCGCCGCCGTCGGCCGGGACGTCGCGATCCCCGAAGGCACCCGCGTCGTCGACGCCGCGGGCCGCTGGGTGCTGCCCGGCTTCGTGGAGGCCCACGGTCACCTCGGCGTGTACGAGGAGGCCGAGGGCTGGGCGGGCCAGGACACCAACGAGATGACCGACCCCAACGGCGCCCGCCTGCGCGCGCTCGACGCCATCAACCCGGCCGACATGGCCTTCGGCGACGCGCTGTCCGGCGGCGTGACCACCGCCGTGATCAAGCCGGGCTCCGGCAACCCCATCGGCGGCCAGACGGTCGCGGTCAAGTGCTGGGGCAGGACGGTCGACGAGATGCTGATCAAGGAGCCGGTCAGCGTCAAGAGCGCGCTCGGCGAGAACCCCAAGCGCGTCTACGGCGAGCAGAAGAAGCTGCCCTCCACCCGCCAGGGGGTCGCCGCGGTGATCCGCGACGCGTTCATGAAGGCACAGGACTACAAGGCGAGGAAGGCCGCGGCGGCGGACGAGGGCAAGCCGTTCGACCGCGACGCGACGCTGGAGACCCTGGTACGCGTGCTCGACGGCGAGCTGCCCTGGTGCCAGCACACCCACCGCGCCGACGACATCGCCACCGCGCTGCGGCTGGCCGACGAGTTCGGCTACCGCCTGGTGATCAACCACGGCACCGAGGGCCACCTGCTGGCCGACATCCTGGCCGAGCGGAACGTCCCGGTCATCATCGGCCCGCTGTTCACCAGCCGGTCGAAGGTCGAGCTGCGGGAGCGCTCGCTGCGCAACCCCGGCATCCTCGACCGGGCCGGCGTCGAGGTGGCGATCACCACCGACCACCCCGTCGTGCCCATCCACTTCCTCGTCCACCAGGCCACGCTGGCGGTCAAGGAGGGGCTCGACCGGGCCGCCGCGCTGCGCTCGATCACCGTCAACCCGGCCCGCATCATGGGCATCGACGACCGGGTGGGCGCGCTGCGTCCGGGCCTCGACGGCGACGTGGTCATCTGGGACGGCGACCCGCTCGACGTGATGAGCCGCGCGGTGCAGGTTTTCATCGCGGGCCGGGAAGTGTATTCCTACGCAGACGGCGAATCCGTGGTGGCAGATCCTTATTACCGGGAATCGAGCGACCGTTAAGCGTGCGTGACGGCCGGGGCGCATAGCCGGTCGGGGAGACGGGAAGAGAGGGCACCACCATGACTGCTCCGCTGCTCGCCCAACGCCCCAGCAAGGCCCTGCTGATCGGGCTTGTCGCCTCCGGTCTCCTCGCGCTCATCGTGCTCGCGGTGATGCTGCACGCCGGCGGTCCCGTCGGGTTCGGCCTGTCCGCGCTGCTGGGCCTCGCACCCCTTCCGGTGCTCCTCGCGGCCGTGCTCTCGCTGGACAGGCTCGAGCCCGAGCCGAAGCTCAACCTGGCCTTCGCCTTCGCCTGGGGCGCGGGCGTGGCGATCGTGGCGGGCATCGCGCTGACGCTCGCCGGCCAGGAGCTGTTCACCAGGGCCGGGTACGCCGCCGCGACCGTCCGCGACGTGGGCTCCATCGTGCTGGCCCCGGTGATCGAAGAGGCGCTCAAGGGCTCCGCTCTGCTGCTGCTCCTGCGCAGGCGCGCGGAGATCGACGGGCTGACCGACGGCATCGTGTACGCCTCCATGACCGGCCTCGGCTTCGCCACCGTCGAGAACGTCGGCTACTACCTGCTGGCCTTCGGCGAAGACGGCCCCGGCGCGGCCGTGCAGCTCTTCGTGATGCGCGGCCTGATCGACCCGCTCGGTCATCCGATCTACACCTCGATGATCGGTCTCGGTGTCGCATACGCGCTGACCCGCGGCACCGCGGGCAGGTACGCCGCCATCCCGCTCGGCTACCTGGGCGCGGTCTTCCTGCACGGCCTGTGGAACGGGGCGGCGAGCACAGGGTCGCTGAACGTGCTCGGCGGCGCGTACCTGGTGATCATGGTGGCGCTGATCGTGCTGATCGTGGTGACCGTCAACGAGCGCCGCCACCTCATCGCGAAGATGGCCTACTACCTGCCCGCCTACCAGGCCACGGGGCTGATCAGCGACGCCGATCTGCGCATGCTCACCACGCTGTCCACCCGCAAGGCGGCCCGCAGGTGGGCCAGGAAGGCGGGGCTCGGCCGGGCCATGAGCGACTACCAGCACGCGGCGACCGAGCTGACCATGCTGCACGTCAGGGCCGAGCGCAAGGGAATGGACCCGGCGCGGTTCGCGGCCGAGCGCGACGCGTACCTGGCGGCGATGGCCAGGTCGCGCCGCTGGTGAGGGGCGCCGGTACGAGCGGCGCGGCGGGCGCGGGTGAGGCTCGCACGGGCGGCACGAAGGGCGCGGGTGAGCTCGTACGAGCAGGACGGCCGGCGGGGGTCAGGCTCGTACGAGCAGGACGGCGGGCGCGGTCAGGCCGGTGAGCAGGATCGCGGCCGTCACCGCGACCGTCGTGCCCTGCGACAGGCCGAAGGCCGCCACAGCGGCCGCCATGCCGGCCGCGCCCAGCGACGAGCCGATGTACCTCGCGGTGTTGTTGGCCCCCGAGCCCATGCTGACCCGGTGGGCGGGCACGCTCTCGATCGCCAGGTGGCTGATGGAGGAGTTGATCAGCCCTGAGCCCGTCCCGCTGACCGCCAGCCCGGCAACGAGCAGCGGCAGCGACAGCGAGGTGGCCAGGCTGAGCAGGCAGAGGTAGCCGGTCGCGCTGAGCGCGAGGCCGAGCGCGAACCGTTCGGCGGTGCGCAGGCGTACGCGGGCGGACAGCAGCGACGTGACGAAGGACATCCCCGCCCAGACCGCGAACAGCCAGGCGGTGTCCAGCGCGGTCAGCCCGTACGACGCCTGCAGCAGCGTCGGCAGGTAGCTGAGCAGTCCCACCACCGCCGTGCCCACGATCACCGCACCGCCGGTCGCGACCAGGAACAGCGGACGCCGGAACAGCGCCATGTCGAGCAGCGGCTCGCGCCGGCGCAGCTCGACGGCCACGAACGCGGCGATCAGCACCGCGGCCGCTCAGAACGCCCACACCACGACAGGCCGCGACCAGCCCAGACGCCCCTCGGTCACGCCCGCGACCAGCGCCGCCAGGCCGAGGGTGAGCAGCACCACGCCCGGCAGGTCCGGCCGGCGCGGCGCGGGCGCGCGCGACTCGTCGAGCGCCCTTGCCGACACCACGGTCAGGGCCAGCGCGGCGGCGGCGGTCAGCCAGTAGACCGCCCGCCAGCTCACCGCCGTCGCCACCAGGCCGGACAGCAGCGGGCCCGCCATCGTGCCGAGCCCGATCATGGCGCCGTAACGGCCGGTCGCGCGCACCCGGGCGGCGCCGGTGGGGAAGGCGTGTCCCACGATGCCCAGGCCGGCGGCCAGCATGGCCGCGCTCGCCCCGCCCTGCACGAGCCTGGCCAGCACGAACGTCACCACGCCCGGACTCGCCGCGGCCAGCACGCTCGACGCGGCGAGCACGCCGCTGCCGATCACGAGCACCATCCTGCGCCCGTAGTCGTCCGCGAGCCCGCCCGCGACCAGCAGCGATGACGACAGCCCGAGCGCGATCGAGCCGAGGATCCACACCGGCCCCGTCGGCCCGGCCTCCAGCGACCGCGCGATCTGCGGCAGCGTCACCATCGGCGAGGAGAAGTTCGTCATGGCGAGGAACGGAGCCGACGTCGCCACGGGAAGCGTCCACCGCCGGGGAACGGCCACCGAAGGTTCGGTCATTGAACTCACACCGCGCACGGTAGCACGGTTCGGTGAATGAACTAACATGTGGGGCGTGGCGCTCGGAAAGGACTACGCAGGCCAGGACTGCTCGCTGGCCAGCGCGCTCGAAGTGATCGGAGAGCGGTGGACGCTGCTCGTCGTCCGCGACGCCCTGTACGGCGTGCGCCGCTTCGCGGACTTCCAGGCCCACCTCGACATCCCGAAGGCCGTGCTGTCCCAGCGCCTGTCCACGCTCGTCGCCGCCGGCGTCCTCGAACGCCGCCGGTACCAGGACTCACCGCCGCGCCACGAGTACGTCCTGACCCCCATGGGTCACGAGCTGTGGCCGCCCGTGCTGGCGCTGATCGGATGGGGCGAGCGGCACCTGTCCGAGCGCGGCCCGCGCCGGCTGTTCCACCACGTGGCCTGCGGCATCCGGCTCGATCACGCGTCCCGCTGCCCGTCCTGCGATCGTACGGTCCCTCTTGAGGAGATCGAGATCCGCCCGGGTCCCGGCCTGCGCCACGACGCCAGGCAAGATCCGGTCAGCCGCGCCCTTCAGACCCCGCACCGGATGCTTTCCCCCATTTCTGAAAAGATTGGGGAAACCCCCGAAGGGAGATCACATGACGTGGACGGAGATCGAGTCGGAGGCTGAGCTCCGCGAGCTGCTGGGAGAGGTCAAGCCCCGGGCCGCCACGAAGGACCGGCCTCGCCTGCACCAGCGCGACCGCGAGTGGCTGGCGGCCTCGCCGTTCTGCCTGATCGCGACGTCCGACGACACCGGCGCCTGCGACGTCTCGCCCAAGGGCGACCCCGCGGGGTTCGTCCACGTCATCGACGACACCACGATCGCCATCCCGGACCGGCCGGGGAACCGCAGGGCCGACGGATTCCGCAATATCCTGAAAAATCCGCACGTAGGGCTGATCTTTCTGATTCCGGGGCGGAACGAGACCCTCCGCATCAACGGCCGCGCCCGGCTCGTCCGCGAAGCGCCGTTCTTCGACGAGATGATCGTCAAGGGTCACCGCCCGCATCTCGCGCTCGTCGTCGAGATCGAGCAGATCTTCCACCACTGCCCCAAGGCGTTCCTGCGCTCGTCGCTGTGGAAGCCGGACACCTGGAACCCCGGCGCGCTGCCGTCGCACGCGCGGATCATCAAGGACGTGCAGCCGGTGGAGGAGACGCTCGAAGAGCTCGAACGTTACTACGGCGACTCTTACAAGGAGCGCCTGTACGGCTGAGTCGAAAGGGCGCCTGAACGGCTGAATCGGAAAGGCGCCTGCACGGTGGATCAAGACCGCTTGAAGCGCCTGAGCGGCTGCATTCGCCGCCTCGCGGTCCGGGCCCGGGTCGCGGCCCGGACCGCGGTGAGGCTCGGCGAACGGGGGTCTCAGGCGGCGGGGGTCGGCCCGCCCGGAAAACGGATGACGTTTCTGCCGGTGTAGGCACGCAGGTCGACGACCTTGGCATCGGCAGGGGGCTTGCGACGGCGATCCGCCGACCGGATGTCGCGGATCTTGTGCCTGGCAACAGCTGGCGGCACCACCACAAGCCTCTTCATCGTGAGCCCCCCGTGATAGTCCTGTTACCTATGTTATCTACAGATACCCCCGTAAGTTCGGTGTAAGGAGCAAGTCAGTAGGGAAGCCGGCGACCCGCCGGCGACCGCAGGTCGAGCTCCAGCGCCGGCCGGGGGCGCCGCTTGGCCGACTTCGTGACTCTGACGCGTTTCATGGTGTTTCCCCCTTCCGAAGCGCGTCCTTCTCCTTAACGTCCGTGTGCCGCGTCGGCGACGCGATGACGGCTCCTTGCCCGCCGCCATGCGCGCCAACCTAATCCGGGCCGCCTGCTCGCTCAACGTATTTCTACGAAGACGGCAGGAGTCTCTCGTGACGGGTGAATGGTCGCGGCGGGTGCTGATTCGTTTGAGAACGGGGACCGGCGCGTCTCTCGCGTCCCCTCTTCCGCACCCTACCCCTGACTCGCCACCTCATCAGCGCCGCTCATAAGGCCTGGTCATCAGCCCTGGCAGTTGCCCCACGACTTGCGCCCGCCCCACGCGGTGACGCGGTTGTCGGGGTCGCGCGTCCAGCCGCTGTAGCGCACACACTTCCAGGCCCCGTCGATGTGGCCGGCCTCGGCGTAGTAGCGGTAGCGCTGGACGTCCTCGCTCCGGCCGCCGCCGCGCACTTCGAGGTAGGCGCCGGTGGTCGTGCGGGCGCCCACGTAGGCGGTCTTGATGGCGGCCACGCAGTTCTTGCCGCTGCGCTTGTTGTACATCAGGTAGACGTGGCCGAACACGGCTCCGCGCGGGGTCTTCATCGCCCGGTGGCCGTCCTTGACGCGGTGGAAGCCCTTGCCGCAGACGCGTTCGGGGGTGTACGCGGCCGCGGCGGCGTACGCGGGGGCGGGGACGGCGGCGATCCCGGCGGCGGCGAGCGCGGCCGCGATGATCGTTCGGGTCAGCACGAAGAACCCTTCTGGAAGGTGAGCATGAGCAGGACGATCTTTACTGTGCTTTGACCGAAATTTCAACCGAAACGATCGGATGCCCGTCATGTCGGGACTAGTGGTGAAAGGCCGGAATATAGAGCGCTCTTGGGGAAGGGGGACCGCGTAACCGGGTATGCGACCGGGCGGACCGACCGATTGAGGGGATCACCATGGCCGTCTGCGAGACCTGCGGAAACGACTACGACATGGCCTTCGAAGTGCGCGCGCAGGGAGCCGTGCACACCTTCGACTGCTTCCAGTGCGCGATCGAGGCCATGGCGCCCATCTGCGAGCACTGCGGCACCAAGGTCATCGGGCACGGCGTGCAGTCGGGCGAGCACTGGTACTGCTGCGCCCACTGCGCCCGCCAGGAGGGCACTCAGGGCATCGTCGACCGCGTGATGGCCGGCACCGCCACCTGACCCCGCCCCGATGTAGCAACGCCGCCCAAGGAGGAAGCGCGACGTGCCGCGCCGCCGCGCCCGAGCCGAGCGCGGCGCGACGAATCGCGGCCTGGTCAAGGTGGACGAGCCTGAGGCCGGGGCCAGGCGGCGAAGCCTGAGCGTGGCGCGCGGCCGGGATCAGGCGGCGAAGCCTGAGCGTGGCGCGCGGCCGGGATCAGGCGGCGAAGCCTGAGCGCGGCGCGCGGCTAGGTCAGGCGGTGAAGCCGATGTCCTCGTACTGGAGGTCGAAGAAGCCGCGCGCCCCCACGTTGGCCAGCGTCTCGCGGACGGCCACCATCTGCGGGCGCTGGTAGAGCGGCAGCACGTTCACCAGCGGCCAGAGCAGCTTGTCGGCCTCGTTGGTCAGCGCACGCGCCTGCACCGGATCGAGGCTCTGCGCGGCCCGGCTCATCGCCTTGTCGATCTCCGCAGACCCGGTACGCCCGAAGTTCGCGTTCCAGTTCTGGCCGTTGGTCGCGTTGGCGTAGATGCCGTAGCTGCTGGAGACCGGGAACGGCGTGCCGATGTAGGCGAACGGCGTGATGTCGAAGTTGCCGGGGATGACGTACTTGGTGAAGAAGTCGTCGCTCGGCACCGCCTTGATGGTGAGCTTCACCCCGATCTGCGCGAGCATGCTCTGCGCCAGCTCGCCCTCGGCCTTGCTGATCTGCACCCCCGACGGCACCACGAACCGCAGGTCGAGCGTCCTGCCCTGCCTCTGCCTGACCTGGCCGTTCAGCTTCCAGCCCGCCGCGTCGAGGAGCTGCTTGGCCTTCTCGGGGTTGTAGACGCCGAGCTCACCGGCGTTGTCCTGGTAGCCCTCCTGGGTGTTCATGAAGAAGTGGTTGTTCAGCACGGTGATCGGCCAGTCGAGGCCCTGCAGGTCGGACTGCGCGATGGCCTGGCGGTTGATGCCGAGCTGGATGGCCTGGCGGACCCGTACGTCCCTGAGCAGGTCGCTGGAGCCGTTGAAGGTGAAGTGCCGGAAATCGGGGCCGGCGGCCGTGCGCACCTGCGCGCCCGTGGTGGCCTTGGCCCGCGCGTAGTCGGGGGCGGACGGCCCGATGTCGATGATGTCCAGCTCACCGTTGCCGAACGCGCTGATCAGCGAGTCCTGCTCGGAGGCCCGGAAGATGATCCGGTCGAGCTTGGCCCGCCGGCCCCACCAGGCGTCGTCGCGGACCAGCGTGATCGTCTTGGCCGTCTGGTCGAACCCGCCGAACTTGAACGGCCCCGCCGTCACCGGGATCTTGTTGAGCCACGCGGTGTTGAACGACTCGGGGTTACGGTTGGTCGAGGCCGGCAGCAGCGGCCCGAACAGCGCCTGCCAGTCGCCGAACGGCCGTTCGAACGTCACCACCACCTCGTAGTCGTCCTTGCCCCGCGCGACCTTCTCGATGTCCTGGTAGCCGGTGGAGGAGACGATGCGGTAGTCGGGGTCGCGCCCGTTGAGCGCCTGCCACTGGGCGCGGTAGTCGGCCCACGTGATCGGCTTGCCGTCGGACCACTTGGCCTTCGGGTTGAGCCGGTACGTCACCACCTGCTTGGGCTTCTGGCTGGTCACCCGGGCGTCGAGCACGTAGTCGGTGTCGACCGAGATCTCCGCCTTCTCGTTGGAGACGAACGGCCCCGGCAGCAGCGCGTTGCTGACCACCGCGGCCATCGCCAGGTTGCCGTCGACGTGGTTCCTGTTCCACTGCGTGGGGAACTCGTTGATGCCCCAGCGCAGCGTCCCGCCGTCCTTGACCTTCTCGCGCGGCTGCGGGTTGATGTCGTACGCCTTGAGCTCCCGCTCATCCCCGGCGCTGTCAAGGCCACTCGCGCCGCTGCCCTGCTGGTCGCCGCAGCCCGCCAGCAGCAGCGCACACGCCACGGCGGCCGACACGAGTCGACGTGATCGTTTCATCGAGCGTATCCCTCCCGGATCGAGCGAGGTCTAGACGACTTCGCGCCTGTCTGCGTAGTGGCAGGCCGCCCCCTGGTCCTCGTCGCCCACCATCCGCACCTCGGGCTCGACCTCGACGCAGAGCCGGCGCTCCGCATCGGTCAGCTCGGCGCGGAACTTGGGGCACCTGGTGCGGAAGCGGCAGCCCGAGGGGGGATGGGCGGGGCTCGGCAGGTCTCCTTCGAGGAGGATCCGTTCGCGGGAGCGCTCGCGTACGGGGTCGGGGAGGGGGATGGCCGACAGCAGCGCCTGCGTGTACGGATGCATCGGTGTGCCGTAGACCAGCTCCACCCGCCCGATCTCGGCGATCCTGCCGAGGTACATCACGGCCACCCGGTCGGCGATGTGCCGCACCACCGCCAGGTCGTGCGCCACGAACAGGTAGGACAGCCCGAGCCTGGTCCGCAGCGAGTCGAGCAGGTTGATCACTCCAGCCTGGATCGACACGTCGAGCGCGGAGACCGGTTCGTCCAGCACCAGCAGCCGGGGCTCCAGCGCGAGCGCCCTGGCGATGGCGATGCGCTGACGCTGGCCGCCGGAGAAGTCCTGCGGGTAGCGGGCCGCGTGGGAGGGGTCGAGGCCGACGAGCGCGAGCAGCTCACCGACCCGGCGCGCCGGGTCGGGCCTGCCGTGGGTCCGCAGCGGCTCGGCCAGGATGTCGTGGACGGTCATGCGGGGGTCGAGCGAGGCCAGCGGGTCCTGGAAGACGACCTGCATGTCGCGGCGGATCTCGTTGCGTTCGGCCCTGGTGAGCTTGGCGGTGTCGTGGCCGAGCACGACGATGCCGCCCTCCTGGGGCGCGGCCAGCTCGAGTATCTGCGTCAGCGTGGTGGTCTTGCCGCTGCCCGACTCGCCGACCAGGCCGAACGTCTCGCCCTGGCGGATGTCGAAGCTGACCCCCGCCACGGCGTGCACGGTGCCCACCCGCCGCTTGAAGATCGCGCCCTTGAGCAGCGGATAGTCCTTGACCAGGTGGCGCACCTCCAGCACCGTACGCTCGCCGCGCACCGCCAGATGGGTGCCCTTTTCGGGGGCCGCGTGCCTGCCGGGCGGCCGGGGGTGCACCTCCTGCCAGCGGATGCACGCCGCCCGGTGGCCCTCGCCGACGTCGAAGAGCGGCGGCTCGGCCTTTTCGCACTCGTCGATGCGCATCGGGCAGCGCGGTGCGAACGGGCAGCCGGACGGCAGCTCGCTCGGCGACGGCGGGTTGCCCTCGATCGGCGTCAGCGGCCGGCGGGCGCCCGCGTCCACGCGCGGGATCGAGCCGAGCAGCCCCACCGTGTACGGCATCCGCGTCCGGTAGAAGACGTCGTCCACGCCGCCCACCTCGACGGGCCGCCCCGCGTACATGACGAGCACCCGGTCGGCGAACCCGGCCACCACCCCCAGATCGTGGGTGATCATGATGATCGCGGCGCCGGTCTTGGCCTGCGCCCGTTTGAGTACCTCCAGCACCTGCGCCTGGATGGTGACGTCGAGCGCCGTCGTCGGCTCGTCGCAGATGATCACATCGGGGTCGTTGGCGATGGCCATCGCGATCATCACGCGCTGCCGCATGCCGCCGGAGAACTCGTGGGGGAAGGCGAGCGCCCGCTCCGACGGGTGAGGGATGCCGACGAGGTCGAGCAGCTCGACGGCCTTGACCAGCGCGGTCTCCTTGCTGACCCGCTGGTGGACGCGGACGGCCTCGGCGATCTGGTCGCCCACGCGGTAGACCGGGGTGAGCGCCGACAGCGGGTCCTGGAAGACCATCGACATGGTCTTGCCGCGGAAGGAGTTGAGCGTGCGCTCGGGGGCGCCGATCAGCTCGCGGCCGTGCAGGCGTACCGAGCCGGTGACCCGCGCGCTCGGCGGCAGCAGCCCCATCACGGCGGCGGAGGTGACCGACTTGCCGGAGCCCGACTCGCCGACGATGCCGAGCACCTCGCCGGGGCGTACGGCGTAGCTCACCCCGCGCACGGCGGGCACGTCGCCGAACGACACCGTGAGGTCGCGTACCTCCAGCACCGGCTCGGCCGTCATCGCGCCCTCCGCGATGAGGAGGGGTCGAACGCGTCCCGCAGCGCGTCGCCGACGAGGTTGACCGCCAGCACCGTGATCACCAGCAGCCCGGCCACGAACCAGAATGTCCACGGCGCGTAGACCGCGGTCTTGGAACCATCGGCGATGAGCGTGCCGAACGACACGTCGGGCGGCTGGATGCCGAACCCGAAGTACGACAGCGAGGTCTCGGTGAGTATGGCGCTGCTGACGTTGAGCGTGGCGTCCACGATGAGCAGCGAGGACAGGTTGGGGATGACGTGGCGGAAGATGATCCGCACCGGCGGTACGCCCATGTAGCGCGCGGCCTGCACGTACTCGCGCTGTTTGATCGAGATCGCCATGCCCCGCACGATCTTCGAGGTGACCATCCACAGGAACAGCGCCAGCATGATCACGAACAGCGGCCACTGTCCCGCGCCGAACAGCGGCGACAGGATCGCGAGGATGAGGAACGCCGGCAGCACGAGCAGCAGGTCGGTCACCCAGCTCAGCGCCCGGTCGGTCCAGCCCATGAAGTAGCCGGCGAACGCGCCCACGATCGCTGCCAGCGCCGTGGACACCAGCGCCGCCAGCAGCCCCACCACCAGCGACTTCTGCATGCCGCGCATGGTGACGGCGAAGACGTCGGCGCCCGTTTGGAGCGTTCCGAACCAGTGGCGCGCCGACGGCGGCTGCAGGAACGCGGTGAAGTCTTTGTCGGTGTACGTCCACGGGCTGAACAGCGGCCCTGCGAAGGCCAGCAGGAACATCAGCGCGAGCACCGCGAACCCGATGCGCCCCTGCGTGGAGGCGAAGAAGCGCCTGGACACCACGCGCGCCCTGGACGGCGCCCTGACGACCGTGCCGTCGGACAGCTCTTCCGCGAGCTCCTCGTCTGACAGCGTCATCCGGCCCGCACCCTCGGGTCGAGCGCGGCGTGCAGCAGGTCGGCGGCCAGCGAGGCGCACAGCACGGCGACGGCGGCCAGCAGCGAGATGGCGGCGACGGTGTTGACGTCGTTGCTGAAGATCGAGTTGATGAGCTGCTCGCCCAGGCCGTGCCAGCCGAAGATCTTCTCCGTGAACGTGGCCCCGGTCAGCAGCGCGCCGAAGGTGAACGCGAAGTAGGTGACCACGGGGATCATCGCGGTGCGCAGCGCGTGGCGGGTCAGCGCCTTGCGCCTGCTCAGCCCCTTGGCCCTGGCCGTGCGGACGAAGTCGGCGCCCAGCACGTCGAGCATCATGTTGCGCTGGTAGCGGCTGAACACCGCGATCAGCCCGACCGACAGCGAGATCGTCGGCAGCACCAGGTGTTGCAGCCGGTCGGCCACGTGGCCCCAGAAGCCGGTGGTGAGCCCGTCGCTGTATTCGCCGCTGACCAGCAGCAGCGGGCGGCCGAACACGTTTTCGTTGGCCCACGACGCCACCAGGATCAGCATGTTGGCCAGCACCACCACGGGCACCGCGAGCACCACGAACGACAGGCCGGTGGACAGCCGGTCGAACCAGCCGTACTGGCGGACCGCGGCCAGCGCGCCGGTGGCCACGCCGAGCAGGCTGCCGCACACCAGGCCGAGGATGACCAGCCGGAACGTCACGCCCATGCGGCGCTTGATGTCGTCGTTGACCGGCGCGCCCGCGACCGTCTTGCCGAAGTCGCCGCGCAGCACCCCGCCCGCCCAGGTCGCGTACCGTTCGAGCAGCGGCGTCTTGTCGTTGAGGTTGAGCGCCGTGAGCTGGGCGTCGACGACGGCGGGCGGCGGCTTGGGAGTGCGGTCGGCGTAGTTGGAGCGCGGGTCGAGGGCCATGGCGGCCAGGAGGTAGGCGAGACTGGCGGCCACGATCACGAGCACGGCGTAGTTGAGCAGCCTGCGGGCCAGGAACCCCGCCATCGCCCTCCCCTCCTACGCAGCCGAACGTGCCGACACGCCACCGAATGTGGCCCATCGTAGCCATATTGCTACACGAAGTGAGGGGGTGGCGCACCTGATGCGCCGAAGAAAGTCGGGCCGGGAGCGTCAGCGGCCGGCGAGCTCGTCCACCGCGGTGCGGACGTCCTCGCCGGTGATCGTGGTGAGGTCGGCGGCGCTGGCCGATCCGCCGCGCGCGGCGTGGGCGGCGAGCCGGACGTCGCGGCGCATGGCCGCGCGCTCGAACAGCGAGCGGGCGAAGCGGCCGTTGCCGAGCCCGTCGATCAGCCGTTCTTCGCACACCCAGGCGAACACCTCGTCGAGCCTGCTCAGCGCCTCCTCGTCGAAGGTGTCGCCGGCCTGCTCGGCGAGCAGCACCGCGATCTGCCGCAGCTCGGCGGGGGTGTAGCTGGGGAAGGCCACGCGCTGGTTGAAGCGGCTGGCCAGGCCGGGGTTGGTGGCGAGGAAGGCGTCCATCTCGCGCTCGTAGCCGGCCAGCACGATGACGAGCCGGTCGCGGTCGTCCTCGGCCCGCTTGAGCAGGGTCTGCACGGCCTCGGCGCCGAACGCGTCGCCGCCCTGGTAGCCGGGGTTGACCAGGCTGTAGGCCTCGTCGATGAAGAGCACGCCGCCGAGCGCCCTGTCGATCAGCTCGTTGGTCTTGATCGCGGTCGCGCCGAGGTGCTGGCCGACCAGGTCGGCGCGGTGCGCCTCGACCACGTCGGGCCTGGCCAGCAGGCCGAGCGCGGCGAAGATGCGGCCGAGCACGCGGGCGACCGTGGTCTTGCCGGTGCCGGGCGGTCCGGTGAAGACGAAGTGGCGCATCTGCTGCGGCGTGGGCAGGCCGCGCTCCTGGCGCATCCTGGCCACCTGGAGCTGGGCGGCGATCGCGTGCACCTGCCGCTTGACCGGGGCGAGGCCGGCCATCCTGTCGAGGTCGGCCAGCGCCTCCTCCAGCGTGGGCGTGGCGACGTAGCCGCGGAAACGGGCGGTCAGCTCCTCGAACGCCTTGGTGACGTCGGCCGTGGTGGTGGTGACGAGGTCT
Source organism: Nonomuraea fastidiosa (assembly GCF_042751225.1). Lineage (NCBI taxonomy): Bacteria > Bacillati > Actinomycetota > Actinomycetes > Streptosporangiales > Streptosporangiaceae > Nonomuraea > Nonomuraea fastidiosa. The sequence continues at coordinate 941,995 of NZ_CP170570.1, read as the reverse complement.
TCGGTGGTCGGGGTGCCGCCCGCGCCCACCACGCGCACGTCGCGGGCCTGCGCGGCGGCCTCCACCAGGCTGCGCGCGAAGCGGGCGTTGCCCAGCTCGTCGACCAGGCCACGGCGGTGGACGTCCTCGTAGAGGCCGAGCAGCACGCGCCGGGTCTCGGTCGTCATCGTGTCGCCCCTGCGCCGCTGCAGCAGCTCGGTGACCTCGACCAGCTCGGCGGGGGAGTAGCCGGGGAAGCGCACCCGGGTGGCGAACCTGCTGGCCAGGCCGGGGTTGCTGGACAGGAACGCGCTCATCTCCTGCTCGTAGCCGGCGAGGATGATGATCAGCCGGTCGCGGTCGTCCTCGGCCCGTTTGAGCAGGGTCTGCACGGCCTCGGCGCCGAACCTGTCGGGCTGGCCGTCGGATGAGTTGATCAGCGCGTACGCCTCGTCGATGAAGAGCACGCCGCCGAGCGCCCTGTCGACGAGCTCGTTGGTCTTGATCGCGGTCGCGCCGAGGAACTCGCCCACCAGGTCGGCCCGCTGCGCCTCGACGACGTAGGGGGTCTCCAGCAGGCCGAACGCGTAGAAGATCTTGGCGAGCGCGCGGGCGACGGTGGTCTTGCCCGTGCCCGGCGGGCCGACGAAGACGAAGTGCCTGGTGGGACGGCCGGTGGAGTAGCCGGCCTCGGCGCGCAGGCGGCCGGCCTCGATGGAGGCGGCGATGGAGCGCACCTGCTCTTTGACCGGCGCGAGGCCGATCATGCTCTCCAGCTCGGCGAGCGCCTCCTCGACGGAGATCTGCGGGGGAGCGGCCTGCTTGTCCTGCGGGGCCTCGAGGCGGCCCTCGCGCGCCCTGACGCGGACCTGCTGCTCCTCGGCGGCGGCGGTCTCGGCCCTGACCCGGCGGGCCAGCAGGAACCGCTGCACGAGCACGGCCCCGGCGGCGGCGTACGCCACCCAGACCGCGATCGTGTCGGAGACGAGGGCGACGGCGGCGGCGAGCACCCCGGCGGGCACGAGCGCCATCAACGTGGTCACCCACGGCGTCACCCAGCGGATCAGATGGGCGGCCCCCGCGACGGGCAGTGACAGCGCGACCATGAGGTGCACGGTGCCCGCGCCTGGCGGGAACAGCGTCGCGAAGACCGGCAGCGCCAGCACCACCCAGCCGGCGACGACCAGCACGGTGGCGGCGGCCCTGGGAAAGCGCATGGTCAGCGCGACGAAGGCGAGCAGCAGCAGCACCAGGGGGAAGGTCTGCAGGAGGTCCCAGCCGAGCGCGGCGCCGACGCCCATCGCGGCCACGAGCACGACCGCGTAGACGACCCGGCGCACGGCCGGGGGAATCTGGAAATAACGCAGCCGAACCTTCTCGAACAGATCCCGCGCCACGGCCCTCCCCGCGGTCTGGGTCCTGCCGGACTCACGCATCACGCCTCCCCGGTCCGCCCCCGGTTATACCGCACCGGGCCGACGGTTGGGCGGTCCTGACACGCTAGGTCGAGGTCACGAAACGGGCGATGTGCCGGCCGAGCTCGGCTCCCGCGTCCTCTTGCAGGAAGTGCCCCGCGCCGTTGATCACGGGATGCTCCAGGCCGGAGGCGCCGCGTAGCGACTTGCGAAGAATGGGCGCCATGCCCCCGGTGATCGGATCGCCGTCGGAGAACGCCACCAGCACCGGGCGGTCGAGCGTGGTGAGGATCTGCCAGGCAGCGCGGTTGGCGGGCGCCGCGGGGTCGTCGGGTGTGGTGGGCACCAGCCCCGGCATGGCGCGCGGCCCCGCCTTGTACGGCTCGTCGGGGAACGGCGCGTCGTAGGCCGCCCGCACCCGCGGCGGCAGCGTCGTCTTGCAGCCCGCCTGGACCAGCCTGGCGACGTCCAGCACGCGCGCCTTGCGCACGGTCTCCCTGAAGCGGTGCCAGACCTCGGGCATGGGAATGTCACCGGTCGGCAAGCCCGTGTTGGCCGCCACGATCCTGGCCACCCTGCCGGGGTGCTCGGCGGCCAGGCGCAGCCCGATGAGGCCACCCCAGTCCTGCCCGACGATCGTCACGCCGGTCAGGCCGAGCGCGTCGTACAGCAGCGCCCTGGTCCACTCGACGTGGCGGGCGTAGGTGTGGTCGGCCGGGTCGGCGGGCTTGTCGGAGCGGCCGAAGCCGATGAGGTCGGGCGCGATCGCCCGCAGCCCGGCCGCCGCCAGCTCGGGCATGACGTGCCGGTAGAGGAACGACCAGCTCGGCTCGCCGTGCAGCAGCACGACGGGCTCGCCGCCGGCGGGGCCGGCCTCGACGTACGCCATCCGCAGACCGTCGCCGACCTCGGCGTAGCGCGGCTCGTAGGGAAAGTCGGGCAGTCCGGTGAAGCGCTCATCCGGGGTGCGCAGAATCCGCATAGAACAATATTCTCATCAGCGCCGCTGGTGCCGTCCGGGAAACTCGCCGACAAGCACCTCCTTGGGCGTCACCCACAGCACGTCCGAGCCCGCCTGCGCCACCCCGCGCACCTCCACCCAATACCGGCGCTGCGTCGGATCGGAGGCGAACACCGCCACCCTGGGGTCCTCCTCGATGGCCCGCCACGCCTCGGTCTCGGCGATCAGCCGCAGCTCGCCCGACGAGGTGACGCCGGCCACCGCGCCCGCCACCCGGGGGCCGAGCGCGTCGCCGTAGGACAGCACGATGCTGCGGGCGTAGGAGAAGGTCTGGCGGACCTGCGCGTCCAGCGGGACCGAGGGCTCCGCGCCCATCGGCAGGTCGCACATGAGCATCGACGAGCGCCACGGGCCGGGACCGCCGCGCCACCAGGCGAGCAGCGCGCGCCCCGCGTACACCACGGCCGTCGCGAGCAGCGCGCCAAGCCCGATCCGCCACGGCCACGCCTGCCCCAGCAGGCCGCCCGCCGCGCAGCCCGCCGCGCCCAGCACCACCAGCGCCGCGGCCGCCGACAGCGCACGGTCGCCGTGCCGACGGGCCCGCAGGTAGCTCCGCACCATCGGGTACGGTACCGCCACCGCGGCCACCGCCGCCCGCGGCTCCACCGCCAGCGCGCCGCCCACCAGCGCCACCAGCACCGTCCACGTCCTGCCGAGCACGATCCACAGCAGCACGCCCACGTTGCGCCGGGCCGTGCGCTCGGCCGCGCGCGCCGGCAGCGTCTCGGCCAGCGCCAGGAGCGGACGTCCCCGCCACGTCTCGGCCAGCACCCTGACCGCCGCCAGTGCAGGCCAGCTCAGCACCACATAACCGGCCAGCCCCGCCCAGACCGGGTCCAAGGCGGGCGGCAGGGCCGGCACCGCGCCCAGCAGCAGCCAGGCGGCGAACGCCGGGATCGCCAGCGCCGCCGACACCACCGACACCCCCAGCCAGGGATCGCGGCACAGCATCGCCCTGGCGTACGCCCACGGCGTCACCCGCCGCGCGTGCCTGACGGTGAGCGGCACCAGCAGCGCCAGCACCGCGAACCCGCCGAGCCGCGCCTGCGCGCCCCAGTCGAGCAGCAGCGCGGCGGCGGCCACGGCCAGCGTGGCGATCGCCGGCAGCAGCCTGACCTGGCGCGACCACACCTCCAGCGCCCGCCTGGCCCGCCCCGTATCGCGGTGCGCGACCGGCCACGCCGGATCGTGGTGTGCGCGCGGCGGGTCCCAGCGCACCAGCGCCAGGCCCAGGTTGACGCGGGCCTGCGGGTTGCCGGGGTCGATGGCCAGCGCGGCCCGGTACGAGCGCTCGGCGCGTACGTGCTCGCCCCGCAGCAGCGCGAGGTCGCCCAGCATGACGGCGGGCGATGGCTGCTCGGGCGCGAACTTCCCGGCGAGCGCCGCGTGCTCGACGGCCTCCTGCCAGCGGCCGGGGATCCGGCGCAGCACCGAGGCGAGGCGCAGCCTGGCCGGCCATGAGCCCGGCGACAGCTCCACGGCGCGCCGGGCGGCGGGCAGGGCGTCGGCGTCGCGGCCGAGCCGCTCGTGGGCGAGGCTGATGAGCCGCTGCGGCCACTCGGCCGTGGGCTCGCGGTCGGCGGCGTAGCGCGCGGCGTCCAGCGCGGATTCTGGACGGCCGGCGTTCAGCCTGGTCACGGCCTCTTCGCACCATTCGCGGGAGGACCGGTCGGATGGCTCGGTGGTGCTGTCACGTCCGTCGGTCCCCACAGGTCCCATGATCGGCTGTCAATCGATCGATGGATAGATCCCGACATATGGCTGTATCTCTCTAGAGAGATCCGGCCTGACCGTGGATCGTCCGATACCGCTATGACAAGTGCCTGACATGGCCTAAGCTGCCACGCAAGCCCGAGCGCCGGAGCCACGACACCCCACCGCGGCTTCGCCGCCGGTCGATCAACAGCACGTGCGGGCCCTGTGATTCGGATCGGCCTGCAAGGAGGCCCATGACCGTCACACAGGCCGCACCCGTCGTACGCGTCGCCGACCGGAACCCCCAGGAGCGCCGCTGGTCCATCCTGGTGCTGCTCTGTCTGAGCCTGCTGCTCATCACGGTCGACGCGACCGTCCTGCACATCGCGGTGCCCGCGCTCACAGCCGCGCTCGAGCCCTCCGCGGTGCAGCTCCTGTGGATCATCGACATCTACTCGCTGGTCGTCGCGCCGCTGCTGATCATGTTCGGCACGCTCGGCGACAAGTACGGGCGTAAACGGCTCGTCCTCTGGGGGTTCGCGCTGTTCGGCGTGGCCTCGGCGGGTGCCGCGCTCGCCCCGATGCCGCTGACGCTCATCCTCGCCAGGGCGCTGCTCGGCGTGGGCGGCGCGATGATCATGCCGGCCACGCTGTCGCTGATCCGCCAGGTCTTCACCGACCGGCGCGAGCGGGCCATCGCGCTCGGCGTCTGGAGCGCGGTCGCCGCGGCCGGCGCCGCCGTCGGCCCGCTCATCGGCGGCGTGCTCGTCGGCATCTGGTGGGGCGCGGTCTTCCTCATCAACGTGCCGATCCTGCTGGTGCTGCTGCCCGCCGCCGTACGCCTGCTGCCCGAGTCGCGCGAGCGCCCCGACCGGCCGTGGGACGCCGCCAGCGCGATCCTGTCGGTGCTCGGCATCCTGGCGCTGGCCTTCGGGCTGAAGGAGGCCGGGTCGGGCAGCCTCATGCCGCTGTGGGCCTCGGTGCTGGTGTTCGCGGCCGGGCTGGGGCTGCTCGCGGCGTTCGTTCACCGGCAGACGCGGCTGCGCGAGCCGTTCCTGCAGATCGGGCTGTTCAAGCGGCGGCCGTTCACCACCGGCGTCGCCGGGGTGCTGCTCGGCGTGTTCGCGCTGGTCGGGCTCCAGCTCATGCTCGCCCAATACCTGCAGCTCGTGCTCGGCGACAGCCCCGTACGCGCGGCGCTGCGCATGCTGCCCCTGGTCGCCTCGGCCATCGCCGGCGGGCTCGCCGCCGCCCACATCCTGCCCAAGATCGGCATGCGGGCCACCATGAGCGGCGGCCTCGCCCTCGTCGCGCTCTCCCTGACCCCCACGCTGACCTGGGGCGTCGAGGGCCATCCCGTGATGCTCGCGTGCTGCTTCATCGGCATCGGCTTCGGTGTGCAGGTGGCGCTGCTCGCCGCGTCCGACACGATCATGGCGGCGGCGCCCGAGTCGCAGGCGGGCGGCGCGGCGGCGATCGAGGAGACCGCGTACGAGCTGGGCGCCGGGCTCGGCGTGGCCGTGCTCGGCACGATCACCACCATCGTCTACGCCCCCGGGCTCCCGCCCGTCCCCGGCGTGCCGGACAGCGGCATGGACGAGGCCCGCCAGTCGCTGGCCTCGGCCGCCCACGTCGCCGAGCAGATCGGCGGCCAGACGGGTGGTGCGCTGCTCGACGCGGCCCGGTGGGCCTTCGTCAACGCCCTGCACACGACCGTCGTCGTGAGCGTCGTCCTGCTCAGCCTGACCGCCGTGCTGGTGGCCATGCTGCTCCGCCGTGATTGAGGTGTGCCATGTCCCGATCAGGGCAGACATCTACCGTGAGACAGGCCCTCCGTGACCTCGCCGCTCTGGTCGCCCGCTTAGGCGTGGGCGGGATCTTCTTCTCCAACGGCTGGGCCAAGCTCGAAGACGGCCTGAAGATCACCGGCGCGAAGTTCATGGAGCAGGGCGCGCCCGCCCCCGGCGCCTGGGCCACGGTCACCATGCTCGCCGAGCTCATCGGCGGCGCGCTGCTCATCGCCGGGCTCGCCGTCTCCATCACGGGGCTCGTCCTCTTCGCCGAGGCGCTGGCCGTCTTCCTGGTCGCGCCGCCGCTCAACCCCATCACCCTCAACGAGCTGATCCTGCTCGCCGCGGCCTCGCTGCTGCTCGCCGTCGTCGGCGCGGGACGGGTGTCGGTCGATCACATGGTCGTCATCAGACGCAGGGAGTCGGAGGCAGCCGACGAGTTCGCCGCCGACACCGAGGCCGACCGCGTGATCGCCGCGCTCAAGGGGCCCGAGGCGCCCAAGCCGCCCGATCCGATCGAGAAGCCCGCCGAGCCCGCCGCCACACCGGCGCAGGCCCGTACGCCCGCCAAGCCCCCCGCGAAGACACCCGCCAAGCCCCCCGCGAAGACACCCGCCAAGCCCCCCGCCAAGACACCCGCGAAGCCCCCCGCGAAGACGCCCGCGAAGGCACCGGCCGCGGACGAGGACACCGTGCCGCACCCCAGGCCGGGCGCCACCGCCAAGGATCAGGGCGACGGCGGCGAGGATCAGGGTGACGGCGGCGAGGGCACGGCGTCCCCCAGCGACACGCTCGTGGCCGGGCGCAAGAAGTCCGCGCCGCGCAAAAGCCGGCCCGCCTCCGGGTGATCCGAAATCCCTTGGGTTCCAGCCCGCGCGGCGTTAGACTCCCCGACACATGAGACCGATGAAGATCCTCGCCCTGGCCGCGCTCGCCGTCTCGTTAACCGGCTGCCAGGCGGGCGGGCTCTTCGCGCAGGAGCCCAAGCCGGCGGCGGCCCGGTCCGCGAACGACACGGCCCAGGAGGCGGCACAGGAGACGGCACAGCAGCCCGCCCAGAAGCCGGCGCAGCCGGCCGCCCCGACCTCCACCGCACCGCCCGACAAGGTGCTGGCGAGCAGGGAGGGCTCGTTCGAGCACACCAAGTTCAGGGTCGACATCGTGCAGTTGCTGCGCCGCGACCGCTTCGTCAACCTCACCTTCACCGTCACGGTGCTCGATGATGGCGGCGATGTAACCGGCTGGAGTGTGCACAGCGCCTTCTCGGCCTCGCCCAGCGCTCAGCCGAAGGTGGACGGCGTCTTCCTGGTGGACGTCAAGAACGCCAAGAAGCACCTGGTGGCGGTCGACAGCGAGGGCAAGTGCGTGTGCTCCCGGATCCAGGCGCTGTTCCTCAAGAAGGACGACACCGCGGTGCTCTCGGCCACGTTCGCCGCTCCGCCGCCCGACGTGACGACCGTGGACGTGCACATCCCGAACGTGGGGACGCTGTCCGATGTTCCGATCTCTTAGCGCCGCCGCGCTGGCCCTGCTGCTCGGCGGCGCTGCCGAGCCGACCCAGCCGCCGCTCGCGGGGGAGACCCCGGTCAACGCGCCGGTCCTCGACATCGACCCCAGGACCCTCGACGTCAGCGGCAAGGTGCTCGACATCACCGAGCGGACCTCCAACCTGGACGAGTCGGTGACGAACGAGACCAGCGGCCGGCAGCGGACGATCATCGTCGCCGCCGACGTGCTGTTCGCCTTCGACAAGGCCACGCTCTCCGGCAAGGCCAAGAGCCGCCTCGACCAGGCGGCCGACGTACTGAAGAAGGAGGCGCAGGGCAAACCCGTCTCGATCGACGGCTACACCGACTCCAAGGGCTCCGACTCCTACAACCTCGACCTGTCCAAGCGGCGGGCCGAGGCGGTGCGCGACAAGCTGGCCGAGCTCGTGCCCGGCGTCCAGTTCAGCGTGGCGGGGCACGGCGAGGCCGACCCCGTCGCGCCGAACACCCTGCCGGACGGCAAGGACAACCCGGAGGGGCGCGCCAAGAACCGCCGCGTGGAGATCTCCTTCACGAAGTGAGCGGGGCTCACATGCCGGCGGTGAGGCGGGCGACCGTGCGCATCTTGTTCATCGCGTCCAGCGCCGCCACCTTGTACGACTCCGCCAGCGTCGGATAGTTGAACACCGCGTTGACCAGGTAGTCGATGGTGCCGCCGCACCCCATCACGGTCTGCCCGATGTGCACCAGCTCGGTGGCTCCCGTACCGAAGACGTGCACGCCGAGCAGCCGCCGGGTCTCGGGGGAGACCAGGAGCTTGAGCATGCCGTACGAGTCGCCGATGATCTGCCCTCTGGCCAGCTCCCGGTAGCGGGAGACGCCCACCTCGAACGGCACCTTGTCGCGGGTCAGCTCGTCCTCGGAGCGGCCGACGAAGCTGATCTCGGGGATGGTGTAGATGCCGATGGGCGGCAGCTCGGCCAGGTCGCCCGCCGGTTCGCCGCAGGCGTGCTGGGCGGCCAGCCTGCCCTGCTCCATCGAGGTGGCGGCCAGGGCGGGGAAGCCGATCACGTCACCGACGGCGTAGATGTGCGGCACCTCGGTGACGAAGTTCTCGTCCACCTTGATCCGGCCCCGGTCGTCGGCGGTCAGCCCGGCGGCCTCCAGGCACAGCTCGGCGGTCTTGCCCTGGCGGCCCGCCGAGTACATGACGCAGTCGGCGGGGATGATCTTGCCGCTCTCCAGCAGGGTGAGCGCGCCGCGGGGCCGCCGCTCGACGGCCGCCACGTTCTCGCCGAACCTGAAGGTGACCGCGAGGTCGCGCAGGTGGTACTTCAGCGCCTCGACGATCTCCAGGTCGCAGAACTCCAGCATGCGGTCGCGCCGCTCGACCACCGTCACCTTGGTGCCGAGCGCGGCGAACATGGAGGCGTACTCGATGCCGATCACACCGGCGCCCACGACGACCAGCGTCTCGGGGATGCGGTCGAGCCGCAGGATCGCGTCCGAGTCGATGATCGTCTTGTCGTCGAACTCGACGCTGTCGGGCCGGGCCGGCGAGGTGCCGGTCGCGATCACGATCTTGTCGGCGGTGACCTTCTTCTCCTCCTGGCCCTCGCCGGTGATGCCGATCGTGTGCGGGTCGAGAAAGCGGCCGGTGCCCTGGAGCACGGTCACGTGGTTGCGGGCGAGCTGGCTGCGGATCACCTGGATCTCGCGGCCGATGACGTGCTGGGTGCGCATGCCGAGGTCGGCGACCGTGATCTCCTCCTTGACGCGGTAGCTCGCGCCGTACAGCTCGCGCTGGTTGAGCCCCGTCAGATAGAGGACCGCCTCGCGCAGCGTCTTCGACGGAATCGTGCCCGTGTTGATGCAGACGCCGCCGATCATGTTCCGTTTCTCGACCACCGCCACGCGCCTGCCGAGTTTCGCGGCCGCGATGGCCGCCTTCTGACCGCCCGGTCCCGAGCCCAGCACCACAACATCGAAGTCCGCCACGCCGTCCAGTGTGCGGGCGGCACATCCGGCGGAAAACCCCCTTCTGGAAGACTCCGGGCTATGGCTCGCAGATTCACGCAGGTGGACGTCTTCTCCGACACCCCGTACCTCGGCAACGCGCTCGCGGTCGTGATCGACGGCGAGGGGCTGAGCACCGAGGACATGCAGCGCGTCGCCAGGTGGACGAACCTGTCCGAGACCACCTTCCTGCTGCCGCCGGGCAGCCCTGAGGCCGACTACCGGGTCCGCATCTTCACCCCCGACCAGGAGCTGCCGTTCGCCGGGCACCCCACGCTGGGCTCCTGCCACGCCTGGCTGGAGGCGGGCGGCGAGCCCCGTACGAAGGGGCAGGTGGTGCAGGAGTGCGAGGCGGGGCTCGTCACGCTGCGGATCACCGATGACGGCCTGGCCTTCGAGGCGCCCCCGCTGGTCCGCTCGGGCCCGGTGGACGAGGGGCTGCTCGGCGGGGTGGCCGCCGCGCTCGGGGTGGAGCGCGGCGACATCGTGGCCGCCGAGTGGGTCGACAACGGCCCCGGCTGGATCGGGGTGCTGCTGGCGGACGCCGAACGGGTGCTCGCCCTGCGGCCCGGCACGATGCCGCAGGCGGTCGGCGTGGCCGGGCCGTACCCCGAGGGCTCGGAGTGCGCCTTCGAGGTGCGGGCGTTCTTCCCGCAGCACGGCGCCACCATCGAGGACCCGGTCACCGGCAGCCTGAACGCGTCGCTGGGGCAGTGGCTGCTGGGCAGCGGGCGGGCACGCGCCCCCTACATCGCCTCCCAGGGCACCGTGATCGGCAGGCGGGGCCGCGTCCGCATCTCCGCGGACGACGACGGCCGGGTCTGGGTGGGCGGCGCGGTCACCACCTGCGTCACCGGCGGCCTCACCCGCTGAACCGCTGCGCGAGCGCGAACCGCACCCGGTCGCCTGGCCGCAGCTGCGCGGCCACCGGCAGGTCCGCGCTCAGCACCACCGCGATCACCGGGTAGCCGCCCGTGGGCGGATGGTCGGCGAGGAACACGATCGGCTGCCCGCTGGGCGGCACCTGGATCGCCCCCGTGACCATGCCCTCGCTCGGCAGCTCGCCCTGCCTGGCCCGCGCCAGCTCGGCCCCGAGCAGCCGCACGCCCACGCGGTTGCTGTCCTGGCTCACCTCGTACGGCCGGTCGCACAGCACCTTCAGCGCGCCGGCCTCGAACCAGTCGTCGCGCGGCCCAGGCACCACCCGCAGCACGGGCGGCCGCGGCCCGGGCAGTGGCGCCTGATCGACGGTGATCGTCCCGTCGGGCACGCCGACCGGCAGCACCGTGCCCGCCCGCAGCGGCGGCGGCCCCAGCCCGGACAGCGAGTCGGTGGACCTGCTGCCCAGCACCGGCTCGACCGCGATGCCGCCGCGCACCGCCACGTACGTGCGCAGCCCCTCGGCAGGCAGGCCGAACCGCAGCTCGGCGCCGGCCGGCACCCAGAACGGCGCCCCCATGCCGGGCCGCACCCCGGACGCGCCCGCCGCCCGCACCTCCAGCGGCGCGCCGGTCACCGCCACCCAGGCGGCGTCGGCGAAGCGCAGCCGGGCGCCGCCGAAGGTCAGCTCGATCCCGGCCAGCCACTCGGCGTTGCCGACCAGGCGGTTGGCCAGCCGCAGCGCGGGCGCGTCCGCCGCGCCCGAGCAGGGCACTCCCAGATGCGCGAACCCCGGCCGCCCGAGGTCCTGGACCGTCGCGTACGGCCCCGGCGCCACGACCTCGATCATGCCGCCTCGAATCGCACCCGGGTGCCGGGACGGAACAGCGACGGCGGGTCGGCCGTCACGTCCCACACCCGCACCGGCGTCCGCCCGATCAGCCGCCACCCGCCGGGCGAGGCCGTCGGATAGACCGCGGAGTACGGCCCCGCGATCGCCACCGACCCGGCGGGCACCGACGTGCGCGGCGTGTCCAGCCTGGGCATCTCCAGCACCGGATCGAGGCCGGTGAGATAGGCGAAGCCGGGGGCGAACCCCAGCCAGCCCACCACCAGCTCGCGCCCGGTGTGCCGGGCGATCACCTCGTCCGCGGAGATCCCGGCGAGCTTCGCCACCGAGTCGAGGTCGGCCCCGTCATAGACCACGGGGATCGTCACCAGCGGCCGGTCGGGCGCGTCGCCCGCCGCCGCCCTGCCGCTCTCCTCGCGCACGACCGACTCCAGGCGCGCCCGCAGCCGTCCCTGATCGGCCCCAGGCGCCACCACCAGCACCGTCTCGGGGCCCGGCACGATCTCCACCACCCCTTCGGGACGCTCTTCCCGCAGCGCCGCGTCCACGCGGTGCGACAGCTCCAGCGATCCCGTCTCCACGAGCAGCCCGTGCTCCCCGGCCGTCCTGATCACGCGAACGCCTGGAGGACCACTCCGGCGGACAGCAACGCGTCGCGCACTCCCTGCGCCAGCCGGACCGCGTCAGGCGTGTCTCCGTGGACGCAGATGGATCGGGCGGAGATCGGCACCGAACCGCCGTCTACGGCCGTCACAGAGCCTTCCAGGGCCATCTGGCGGGCACGTGAGGCCACCGCCTCGGCGTCGTGGATGACCGACCCGGGCTCGCGGCGCGGCACCAGCGTCCCCTTCGGCGTGTAGGCCCGGTCGGCGAACGCCTCGTTCACCGTCGGCACGCCCTCGGCCGCGGCCACCTTGTGCACCACCGAGCCGGGCAGCGTCAGCACCGGCAGCGAGGGGTCGTAGTCGGCCACCGCCTCCACCACCGCCGTGGCCTGCGCCTCGTCGCGGCAGATCCGGTTGTAGAGCGCGCCGTGCGGCTTGACGTAGGAGACCCGGCCGCCCATCGCCCTGGCGATGCCGTCGACGGCGGCGAGCTGGTAGAGCACCTCCGCGCACAGCTCCTCGGGCTCGACCTCCATCTCCCTGCGCCCGAAGTGCGCCAGGTCGCGATAGGACACCTGAGCCCCGATCGCCACGCCCCGGTCGACGGCCGCCGCGCACGTGCGCCTGATCGTCACCGGGTCGCCCGCGTGAAACCCGCAGGCCACGTTCGCGCTCGTGACGATGTCCAGCAGCGCGAGGTCGTCGCCGAGCCGCCAGATGCCGAAGCCCTCGCCGAGATCGGCGTTCAGGTCGATCACCATGCCACCCACCATGCCACCCACCGTGCCGTCCACCATGCCATCCACCATGCCACCCATCATTGGGGCAACGGCTATCTCGGCGCGACGAACAACGTCTGACCGGCCGCGCCGATCTCGCCGTTCTCGTCATAAAGGGTGCTCCGGGTCAGGCCGCGGCCGGACGGGCCGTGCACGGTCGCGGAGTCCATGCACATCCATTCGCCGGTCGCGGCGCGGAACAGTGAGATCGTCAGATCGACGTTCACGAACAGGTGGGTGTCGAAGCCGAGCGCGGCGCTGATGCCGTTGCCGCTGTCGGCGAGCAGCGCCACCCGTTCGAACGGGGCCGGCTCCTCGCCCTCCACCAGCGGCACCCGCTGCCTGGCCCATACCGTCGCGGGGCCGGCCTGCGCGGGGCCTCCGGCGACGAAGCGCCACTCCATCGCGCGGCCGTAGCCGAAGCCGGAGGCGATCCAGGAGTCGTCGACCGGCGCCGAGCCGGGCGGGGCGGGCGCGTCCGCGGCGCCCACGGAGGAGGTCTCGGCGGCGCGGATCCGCCACAGGGTGGCCCTGACGTACTCGCGGCCGCCCGACGACACGCTCGCCGACAGGCACTGCACGCGCTTGCCGTCGCGTACGACGTCGGTGCTCACCTCGAGCTCGGCCACCGGCACCGGAGCGAACACGTCGGCGGCCAGCCTGGACGGCTCGAGCCCCGGGCGCGGCGCGGTCTGCGCCAGCTCGTGCGCGATCAGCGCGGCGACGGGGCCCATGTGCTGCGTACGCGGATCCCACGGGCCCTGGGTGTGCTCGGAGGCCAGGTAACGGCCGCGGGCGAGCCGCCGGTAGAACGCCATGGAAGAAGACTCTAAAACTCGTCCGGGATGTCCGCGATGTCGTCGAGCGCCGCCGCCAGCTCGTCGGGATGGCCGCCGATCCGCTCGACGATCTCGATCAGGACATGGAGCACGTCGTGGCGGTCGTGGCCGAGATCGAGCAGCCGCTGCGCCGCCTCCCAGAGCTGCGGCGGGTCGCCGTCCCACAGCCGGCTCGCGATCTCCTCGTGCCAGGCCAGGTGCTCCTGGTCCATGCCCGCGTCGTGGTCGATCTCGAGTAACGTACGGCGGTCCGCGGGGTCGGCCGGGTCGAGCCGGTCGAGGTCGATGCCGTTGTGCGTGCCCTGCAGGTAGGGGAAGGCGAAGGCCCGCCTGGCCAGCGCCGACAGGTCGCCGTCCGGCAGCAGCCGCTCGAGCAGCGCCCGGTCGAGCCCGAACGTCGTCGGGTCGCGGTAGGCCTCGGGGAACTTCCCTATCGCCTCCCACACCGCGTCGAGCGTGGCCTTGAGCCCCTGCTCGGGCAGGCCCGTGCGGCGCGCGGCGAAGCGCACCCACGCCGCCAGCACGTGCGGCATCGCCTCCTGCTCCGCCTCGCTCAGCATCACCTTGCGCGGCAGCCAGTCGAGCAGGAACGTCTCGCACTTGATCGGGCTCACCCGCAGCGGCCGGTTGAAGTCCTGCTCGCAGCCGTAGTCGATGATGTGGTCGGCGCAGCGCGAGGCCGCCGACGGGTCGGACAGGTGCTCGGCGTCGTCGGAGGCCAGGAACTCCGCCGCCAGCATGGCCCGCCGCTCCCTGCTGTAGGGGGCCTCGCTGTGCAGCGGCGCGGGCCGCTTGCGCCCGGGGGCAGCGCCTTCAGCCTCGCCCTGGCGAAGGCGTGGTAGGCGCTGTAGCTGTCGCTGACCGGCGGCGGCGTCTTCGGCTCCCTGGTGGCCTTCATCGCCGACTCCAGCAGCGCCCTGGCCTGGTCGGGCTCGATCTCCTCGAAGATCAGCAGCGGGTTGTCCTCCGCCTCGGCCCTGGCCTGCTCCAGCAGCTTGTCGACCTGCGAGGAGACCCAGGCGTCGCGGGCCATGCCGTTCATGTTGTAGTCGACCACCAGGACCAGCGCGTGGCGGTCGATCGGCTGGTCGCTGTCGTTCCACCGGTAGGCGAAAGTGCAGATCACGGTGTCCTGGTCGCCGTAGGCGTCGCGCGAGACGTAGCAGGCCGGGCTTGACCGCGCCCACCCGGTCGGCCCAGCCGGGACGGGCCACGCCCGACTCCATCATCGCCAGCGCCGCGCCCTCGGCCTTGGCGCCCTGGCGCGCGGTGCCCAGGTAGGCCAGGCAGATCAGCAGGGTCAGCGAGGCCGGAGTGCCGGCCTTGGCGGCGTAGTCGACCAGCCCCTCCCCGAGCACCTGCTCGACGTCACCGCCCCTGACGCGCCTGCCCCACCAGGCGCCGATCATGTCGGAGACCATCAGCTCCGCGTCGAGGGGAGTGCGTACGGCCAGCAACTCACGAGCCGCCTGCAGCATCTCCTTGAACACGTCATCTGGAGGAGTGCTCTCCCCGGGAACTCGTCGGTGTCGGCGCACACCCTCACTCTCTCGTATTCCGGGCGCGGACAGTGCGGAGAACACGGCCCGGTGACCTCGATGTTATCGGCGATGGCGAGCGCGCCGGCACACGCCGATCAGGACACTTCGCGCCACGCCTGCCTCGTCCCGCGCGCCTCGCCGCTCCCTCAGCGGTGGCCGCGCGGCGGCGGCGCGGAGTTGACGATCGCGAGCAGGTGCTCGCGCGCGATGCGTTCTACGATCTCGGGTGTCGCCGAGATGCCCAGATGCTGCGCGCACGCGCACACGTCGGCCACGCATCGGTCGATCGTGTCCACGGGCACGGTCAGGAACTCTTCGGCCAGCCTGTGACTGACCGGCTCCCGCAGGAACCGTGTGGCCAGAGCGAGCATAGGAGTGAGATTCCTCTGGAACCCTAGGGGCAAACCCCCAGGAATGTCTGCAGGGCGACTTGCGCTCCCATTTCACCTTTTCTCGGGCGCGTGTCAAGGCTCCCTAGAGCCTGTGTTCACTTCACCCGGCGGGCTTTCATGCGAAGCTGTCTCCATGCGCATCCAGCTCGCCCAGCGGAGTGAGGCCGACGAGCTCCTCGGCCGCAGCCCGCTCGCCCTGCTCGTCGGCATGCTGCTCGACCAGCAGATCCCCATGGAGTGGGCGTTCACGGGGCCGTACACGATCTCCGAGCGGCTCGGGCACGACCTGACCGCCGAGGAGATCGCCTCCTACGACCCCGAGGCGTTCGCCGCCCTGCTCGCGGAGAAGCCGGCCGTGCATCGCTACCCCAAATCCATGGCGGCCCGCATCCAGGCGCTGGCTGCCTATATCGTCGAGCACTACGACGGAAGGCCGGAGAAGATCTGGGCCGACGCCGCCGACGGTCAAGAGTTGGTGAAACGACTCATGGCCCTGCCGGGATACGGCAAGCAGAAGGCCCAGATCTTTTCGGCATTGCTGGGCAAGCAGTTGGGGATCCAGCCACCAGGCTGGCGGGAAGCAGCCGGACTCTACGGCGAGGAGGGGTCGTACCGGTCGGTGGCCGACGTGGTCGACGCCGACAGCCTGGCCCGCGTGCGGGCGGCCAAACAGGAGGCCAAGCGCGCGGCCAAGGGCCAGTAGGGCCAAGAGGCCGTGGCGGGGATCCGCCCCGGCGATCTGGCGCTGTAACCTGATCTTGCTGCGCAATGTGGAGCGACTTTGACAGGATGCGTAGACCCTAGAGGCGACAGGGCCGCGGCGGGGGCTTCCGTCCGTACATGCCCATCGTCGATGATGTACTGCAGGATCCGGTCGCCCGGAGCTGCGCTACGCCGATACACAGTTATGGAGATGTGCCGCGTGGGAGACCCTGGCACGCGACGGAGGTGCGGACCATGAGCGCCGAGACCTCCGTTCCCCGTCCCCGGGAGTCGGATGTGGACATCTCAGACTCCGCCCTCTTCAAGGGCATGCTGTCGGAGGCCGAGTTCGCCTTCGCGTTCTTCGACGCCGAGGGCCGCATCCAGCGGGTCAACGACGTCTTCAGCGACGTCGTCAACGTGCCTGCGGACCGCATGCTCGGCCGGCAGCCGGTCGAGGTGCTGGCCGCCGACCTCAGCCAGATCATCACGCACGCCGTGCAGGCGGTCATCGAGGGTGACGCGCCGGTCACCGAGGGTCGCGTCCGCGTGCGCACCGCCGAGGGCGACACGCGGCACTGGTCGCTGTCGTTCTCGCCGGTTCACGACGACACGGGCGAGCTGCGCGCGATCGCCCTGATCGGCCTCGACGTGACCGAGAGCCGCCAGACCGAGGAGGCGCTGCGCCGCAGCGAGGAGCGCTACCGCTCGCTCGTCGAGGCGCAGTCCCAGCTCGTCTGGATCACCTCGCCCACCGGCGCCGTGGTCGAGGACGCGCCGCAGTGGCGCGCCATCACCGGCCAGGGCCTGGAGGAATACCTCGCCAACGGCTGGCTCGACGTCGTCCACCCCGAGGAGCGGCAGCAGACCGAGGAGGCCTGGCGCGAGGCGCTGCGCGGCCGCACGATGTTCGAGTGGAACTACCGGGTGCGCACCCGGGCCAGCGGCTACCGCCACTTCGAGGTGCGGGCCGTGCCGATCATCCGCCATGGCAGGGTGGTGGAATGGGTCGGCGCCAACACCGACGTCACGCCGCAGCGCGAGGCCGAGGAGATGCGCGGCAGGCTGACCGACCAGCTCGGCGCCGCCGCCCTGCGCACCGCCCGGCTGCAGGGCGCCACGGCCATGCTGGCCGAGGCGCTGACCGTCGAGCAGGTCGTCCAGGTCATCATCGACGTCGGCCGCACCGCCCTGGCCGCCGACCGCTCCGCCGTCGCGCTGCTCGACACCGACCGCGCCGCGCTCAAGCTGATCAACGGCGAGGGCATCATGGAGGCGTCGGGCGTCACCGGTGACGAGATCCCGCTGTCGCACTCCAACGTGATGACCATGGCGGTCAACAGCCGCCGCCCGGTCTTCGCCGAGTCCCCCGAGTCGCTGAAGGCCCAGCTCCTTGAAGCGGGCGGCGACGAGGAGATGCTGGAGCAGTTCCTCGCCCAGGGCGACGAGCAGGCGTGGGTCGGCCTGCCGCTGCTGGCCGCGGGCCGGGCGCTCGGCGCGCTGCGCTTCTCCTTCACCCGCCCGCAGAAGATCTCCCAGGAGGACGGCGTCTTCCTGGAGGCGCTGGCCGGCCAGTGCGCGCTGGCGGTCGAGCGGGCCACGCTGTTCGAGCGCGAGCACCGCACCGCCGAGACGCTGCAGCGCAGCCTGCTGCCCGACCGCCTGCCGGTGGTCAAGGGCCTGGTGCTGGCCCAGCGCTTCCGCTCCGGCAGCCGCCACGTCCAGGTCGGCGGCGACTGGTACGACGCGTTCGTGCTGCAGGACGGGCGTGTCGCGGCGGTCGTCGGCGACGTCATGGGCAAGGGCGTCAAGGCGGCGGCCGGCATGGGCCGCATCCGCAACGCCATGCGGGCGCTGGCGCTGACCAACCCGCCGCCCGCGGCCGTGCTCACCGGTCTCGACCGCGTCTTCGAGGCCACGGAGGAGGAAGAGCAGGTCACCACGCTCGCCTACATGGTGGTCGAGCCGGTCACCGGCGAGGGCACGCTCGCCATGGCCGGTCATCCGCCACCCGTCCTGGTATCGCCGCAGGGCACGGCGATTCTCTGCGACGCCGAGCCCGGCACTCCGCTAGGCTGGCCGACCAGCCGTCGGCAGTTCAGGTTCGTGGTGCCGCCCGGCCACACCGCCGTGCTCTACTCCGACGGTCTCGTCGAGAACAGGAAGCGGGGGCTGGATGCGGGACTCGCAGAGCTTTGCAGTGTTGTGACCGAAGCGCCGCCGGAGGTGGTGAGCAGTCCTCACATGCTGCTGGACTTCCTGGTTGACCGGATGTTGTCTGGATATGAACAGGATGATGACGTTACCGCGCTCGCAATTCACGTCCCACCGGCCACGAAGAGTGACTGAATGAAACAGTCATAACGGTTGCTTTCGGGTATCAGTGCCCCGCTTACGTACGCACTACTGTCTTGGTCGGCCTAGGGTGGAGGTCAACCGCCGGGAGGTGGCCGTATGGATCGCGGGGTCGTGCCACAATGCTGTGCAGGTCCGTCGCGGTCCGCACGGCCTCACCGATCTCCGAGAGAGGCAACAGCCCCCCAGCGGGCATCTGGGTCCATAGTCGCCACGCGTTCGTTCGAGAGGTGTTCGTGTCGCCTGCAAGTTCGACTCGCTCGAAGCCACAAGAGCTGAACGAGCCCGTCATTCAGCGACTGCTCGAGCGTGGGCGCTCGCAGGGTTTCCTCGAGTCTGAGGATGTCCGTCAGGCCTTCGAGGAGGCGGACATCCCCATGTCGCACGCCGCCGCGTTCTTGCGGAACCTCAGCAAAGAGGGCGTGACCGTGGTGGTGACCGCCGCGGATTCGGCTGCGCCGAAGAAGTCTCGTCCAGCAAAGCGCCGCACCGCCGCCCCCGTCAAGACCAAGACGGCGGCGGCCGCAAAAGAGCAGCAGCCCGAGACCGTGACCGCGGTCGTGGGCACCGCTGAAGCCGAGCCGGCCGCCAAGAAGGCGGCCCCTGCCAAGAAGGCCGCTCCGGCGGCGAAGAAGGCCGCGGCATCCGCCGCCGCCAAGAAGGCCGAGCCGAAGAAGAACGCTGGGCCTGCCGAGAGCAAGACCAAGGCGACCAAGGCGCCCAAGACGGCCGACGTCCCGCGCGCCGACGCCGATGACGACGAGGACCTTGAGCTCGACGGCGACGTAGTGCTCGACGACCTCGAGGACATCGACGTCGACGACGAGATCGTGACCGACGACGACGCCGAGGCCGACGCTGACGACGACGCCGACGACGACGACGCGCCCAAGGCCGCCGGGTCCGCCGACGAGAAGAACGAGGACGAGGTCCTCATCCTCTCCGACGACGACGATGACGCGCCGGTCGCCCAGGTCGCCGCCGCCGGCGCCACCGCCGACCCGGTCAAGGACTACCTCAAGCAGATCGGCAAGGTCCCCCTGCTCAACGCCGAGCAGGAGGTCGAGCTGGCCAAGCGCATCGAGGCCGGCCTGTTCGCCGAGGAGCAGCTGGGCAGTCCCGAGGCCGAAAACCTGCCGGTCGACGTCAAGGCCGAGCTGGAGTGGATCGCCGAAGACGGCCGCCGCGCCAAGAACCACCTGCTGGAGGCCAACCTCCGGCTCGTGGTCTCGCTGGCCAAGCGCTACACCGGGCGCGGCATGCTGTTCCTCGACCTGATCCAGGAAGGCAACCTGGGCCTCATCCGGGCGGTCGAGAAGTTCGACTACACCAAGGGCTACAAGTTCTCCACGTACGCCACGTGGTGGATCCGGCAGGCGATCACGCGTGCCATGGCCGACCAGGCGCGGACCATCCGCATCCCGGTCCACATGGTCGAAGTGATCAACAAGCTGGCCCGCGTCCAGCGGCAGATGCTGCAGGACCTCGGCCGTGAGCCCACGCCGGAAGAGCTGGCCAAGGAGCTGGACATGACGCCCGAGAAGGTCGTCGAGGTCCAGAAGTACGGCCGCGAGCCCATCTCCCTCCACACCCCGCTGGGCGAGGAGGGCGACAGCGAGTTCGGTGACCTCATCGAGGACTCCGAGGCCATCGTCCCGGCCGACGCCGTCAGCTTCACGCTGCTGCAGGAGCAGCTGCACTCGGTTCTCGACACGTTGTCGGAGCGCGAGGCGGGTGTCGTGTCGATGCGGTTCGGCCTCACCGACGGCCAGCCCAAGACGCTGGACGAGATCGGCAAGGTTTACGGGGTCACCCGTGAGCGCATCCGCCAGATCGAGTCCAAGACCATGTCGAAGCTGCGTCACCCGTCCAGGTCGCAGGTCCTCCGCGACTACCTGGACTGATCCTTCCCCTCGGGGCCCCGCGCGGGCGGCCCCGCCTGGGTGTGCCAGACGCCCCGCCGGAATGTGGTTCCGGCGGGGCGTTTCGGCGTTCCGCTGCGCCGCTTGGCGGGCCTACTTCCGCGGCGCTGCCGCTGCCCCCCTGATTCACGCAGTGCTGCTTCTGCGGCGCTGCTTCTGCGGCGCTGCGTTCGTGGTCCCGCTTCCGTGGGTCCTCTCCCGTGGCCCTGCGTCTGCGGCACTCGGGCCTTTCCACGCTGTGCCGGGACACGCCGTCCGGGCGCGTTGTGCCGGGACACGCCGTCCGGGGGCGCTGTGCCGGGTCGTGCTGTCCGGGCGCGTCGCCCGGGGTCCTTCGTCGGTCGGAGGGGTTGGTCGCGTTCAGGCCGACAGGTGCACGTCCAGGACCCAAGGGCGGGTGGCGCGGGCCGGAGCGGTGAGGCGGGTGATGTAGCCGAGGGAGTCGAGGAGTTTCGCCAGCTCGTCGGGGGTGGACGGCTGGGTGGGCTGGTGGAGGAGGGCGCGGGCGATCTCGCCCCGGGTGGCCTTGGCCATGTGGCTGACGACCTTGCCGTCCCTGAACACACGTACCGTCACCGAGCGCGACCCCGGCTGCCAGGCCCCCGCGTACGTGGCCGAACGCAGGTCCACCACCAGCCCCGGCAGCCGGTCGAGCTCCTTGGAGATCCCCGGACGCCAGAAGGCGGCAAGACCGCCGAGCGGCGGCAGGCTGACGCCCATGGACAGGCGGTAGGGCGGGATGCGGTCAGTGATTTTCACCACACCCCACAGGCCGGAGAAGATCAGCAGGCTCTCCTCTGCCCGCGCTCGCGCCTCGCCGTCCAGAGTCGCCAGGCCGAGGTTGTCGTACAGGACGCCGGTGTAGAGGGCGCCGGCGGGCAGGGTGGGCGCGGTCGCCAGCGCGAGGTTCTTGTCCAGCTCGCCCGCGAGGCCCGGCGTCAGGCCCAGCACCTCAAGGGCGTCGCGGCGCTTGGAGGCGCGTACGAGCGCGTTCATCACCCGCTTGCGTGACTTGCCGAGTGAGGGGAAGGACAGCTCGCCCACGGGCGGGCCGTCGCCCTCCGACGCCTTGCCTTCGGACGGCGGCAACAGGATCAGCACGGTCACCTAGCCTATGGCCCTTACCGGGGCACCTTTCCGGAGGGGCTCCCGGCTCCGCAAGGGCTTCCGGCGCGCGGGTGAAAGGTCCGTCGCTAGGCTGCGCGGGTGAATTTCGACCTGCTCGTTCATGAGGCTTGGCCCGCTTATGAGGTGCGGGCGTACGAGGGCTGGCTGCTGCGACACTCCGGCGGGGTGACCAAGAGGGCGAATTCCGTGCTGGCGCTGGAGCGGCCGGCCGATCTGGACCGGGCGATCCGGGCGGCCGAGGACTTCTACCGCGAGCGCGGGCAGCGGTGCGTGTTCTCGGTGGGTCCTGGGACCATGCAGGGGCTGGACGACGAGCTCGAACACCGGGGGTACGAGGTGGTCGATCCCACGCTCATCATGTCGGGGACGCCCAAGGGCGAGCCCGCCCCCGAGGTCAGGATCCAGGAGCGGCCCTGGCCGGGCTGGCTGGAGACCTGGTGGGCCGTGGACGGCCGGTACGCCGACGGGATCGCGGCGGCCGAGCGGATCTGCACCGGCGTGCCGGCCTGGTACGCCGCGTACGAGGAGGACGGCCGGGCGGTGGCCGTGGGCCGGGCGGTCCCGCAGGGCGACACGCTCGGCATCTACTGCATGGCGACGCTGCCCGAGGCCCGGCGCAGGGGACTGGCGAGGACGGTGCTGCGAGCGCTGGTGGCGCACGCGGGCGGCGGACCGGCGTACCTGGTGGTGACGTCGCGGAACGCGGGCGCGCAGGCCCTCTACCGCGGCGAGGGCTTCACCGCCGTGGGCCGCTACCACTACCGCGCGGCCCCTCTCTGACCCGCACCCCCTACCCCGGTATCACCGCGATCAGGTTCCCCGGTATGACGACACGGCGGCCACCTCCCCTCTAGCCTTCGCCCCCCAGGGATCGGCAGGCGGGAGCGAGGGGGAGACAGGCATGCGGCCGTACGAGACGGCGCCGTCCACCGCGAAGGCGACCACGGGCGCCGATCCCGGCCTGCCGCACGAGGGGACCGGCCTCGTCGGCTCCCGCCGCCGGGCGCTGCGCCGCACGCGCGCCGCCGCGGACCGGGGAGAGGCCGGTCCCGGCCCGAGTCCGTCCGAATCCGGGTCTTAGGCTGTGTCCATGACCTCGAAGGTCGTCGGTCCGCGCGCGGTGGTCGCGGGCTCGTCGCGCCGGTGGGTACGGCTGATGCCCGCGGTCACCGCGCTCGCGCTGTGCGTCTGCCTGCTGCCGGCCACCGGCATCCTGCTCACCAAGTTCTACGGCCTGATCGCCGGCGTCGGCGCCGTGCTGACCATCACGCAGGTGGCGCCGCTGCTCCTCGCCGTCGTACGGCCGCTGCCCGCCTGGGGCATGATGTTCACCGCCGACGTGGCCGGGGCGCTCGTCCTGCGCGCCGCGGACTTCCCTGAGCAGCTGATGTGGCCGTTCCCGTCCACGGTGATCCTCGCCCACACCGCGGTCTGCCTCGCCCTGGGCCTGAGCGAGCGGGGCCGGACGCTGCTGCTGGTGTGGACGGCCACGGCGGTCGCGAACGTGATGCTGCTGTTCTTCACACCGCACGGCGTCGAGGCCAGGAACCTGCTGTTCACCGTGCTCGGCGGGGCCGCCCTGCTGATCGGCGGCGTGCTGCGGGAACGCGCCGAGGTGCGGCGCAAACTGGTCGAGCAGGAGACGATCAGCGAGGCCGAGCGCGCCCGGCGGACGCTGCTGGAGGAGCGGGCCAGGATCGCCCGTGAGCTGCACGACGTGGTGGCGCACCACATGTCCGTCATCACCGTCCAGGCCGACACCGCCGAATACCGCCTCGACCGGTTGCCGCCGGAGGTGCGGGAGGAGTTCACGAACATCGCCGCGACCGCGCGCAACTCGCTCGGCGAGATGCGGCGCCTCCTCGGCGTCCTGCGCAGCAGCGAGGAGACGTACGAGGAGCTCGCGCCCCAGCCGGGCCTGGCGCAGATCGGGCAGCTCGTGGACGCGACCGCGCGGGCGGGCGTGCCGGTGGACTTCGTTCCCTGCGACGTGGAGGTGCCCGCCGCCGTCGGCCTGTCGGCGTACCGGATCGTCCAGGAGGCCCTCGCGAACGTCGTGCGGCACGCACCGGGAGCGCGCACGCAGGTCTCCTTGTCGGTGCCGGAGCCGGGCGACGGCGGCGACGGCGCCGGGCGGCTGAACGTCCTCGTCGTCAACGGGCCGCCTCCCCAGCAGCCCGCCGCGCCGTTAGAGTCGAGCAGCACCGGGCACGGGCTGGTCGGTATGCGCGAGCGGGTACGGCTGGTCGGCGGCACTCTCGAGCTCGGACCGCTGCCGGACGGCGGCTTCCGGGTGGCCGCTCGGCTGCCCTTGAGCGAAGAGGACTCCACGTGACGACACGCGTCATCATCGTCGACGACCAGGCCATGGTGCGCGCCGGTTTCGCGGCACTGCTGGCCGCGCAGGGCGACATCGACGTGGTGGGCGAGGCGTCCGACGGCGCGCAGGGCGTGGAGCTGAGCCGCCGCACCCGCCCCGACGTCGTGCTGATGGACGTGCGGATGCCCGTGATGGACGGCCTGGAGGCCACCCGCCGGCTGCTCTCGCCCCCGGCGGGGGTGACCCATCGGCCCCGCGTGCTCATGCTGACCACGTTCGACGTCGACGACTACGTCTACGAGGCGCTGCGGGCCGGTGCCAGCGGCTTCCTGCTGAAGGACGCGCAGCCGGGCGACCTCGTCGCGGCGGTCCGCATCGTCGCCAGGGGAGACGCGCTGCTCGCCCCGTCCGTGACGCGCCGGCTCATCGCGGAGTTCGCCAGGCAGCGTCCCCTGACCCGCGGCAAGTCCGCGCAGCGGCTGAAAGAGCTGACAGAACGCGAGACCGAGGTGCTGACCCTCGTGGCGCGCGGCCAGTCGAACCAGGAGATCGCCCAGACCCTGATCCTGGCGGAGCAGACCGTCAAGACCCACGTCAGCCGCATCCTCACCAAGCTCGACCTGCGCGACCGCGCCCAGGCCGTGATCTTCGCGTACGAATCCGGGCTGGTGACCCCGGGCGAGTAGCACGCCCGCACGCCACCCCCTACTGCGGTATCCCTGCTTTTGGCTCCCCGGTATGACGCGGCGGACACGGCCGCCGCCGCAGACTCCTACTCAACCTTTTGAGCCCATCCCCCACGTGAACGGGGTTCTTCCAGGTCTCGGCTCGAAGGTGAACGCCTGTCGCACACCGGGCCGACATCCGGCCTACGCGACCTGACGCCATCACCCAGGAGGTTCCGCAGTGCCACCACAGGACGACACGACCGCACCCGCCGCCACCGAGACGAAAATCGTACGGGCGGGTGACTTCGAGGTCGGGGTCATCGAGAGCGGGTCCGGCGTGCCGCTCGTGCTCGTGCACGGCGGAGAGAGCGACCGCACCCAGTTCACGGCGCTGCGGTCCCACTTCGGCCCGGGCATCCGGGCCATCTCGTACGACCAGCGCGACTCGGGCGTCACCGTCAACCCGCCGCATCCGTACACGATGGCCGACCTCGCCGACGACGTCGTGGCCCTGCTGGACGCACTGGACCTGCCTCAGGCGCACCTGCTGGGCACGTCGTTCGGCGGCGCCGTCGCGCAGCACGCCGCCCTGCGGCACCCCGAGCGGATCGCCTCCCTCATCCTGGTCGCCACCGCACCCAGCTGGGCCATGCAGAGCGGGGTGGCCGACGAGCTGCTGTCCATGAGTTACGAGGAGCGGCAGCGCAAGGCGCTCGACCTCTTCTTCACCCCCCAAGGCCAGGCCGCGCAGGGCGACCGGGTGAAGGTGCTCGTCAAGCGCAGCCCCGAGCAGAACGCCCGCCGCGAGCAGGTCATCCAGCAGCACGAGGTCCGTGACCGGCTGCCGGAGATCACCGTGCCGACCCTCATCGTGCACGGCTCGGAGGACCGGCTGGCCCCGTTCGCCGACGCGCAGCTGATGGAGAAGGAGATCCCGAACGCCCGGATGCGGGTCATCGAGGGCGGACGGCACGCGATCGCGACGGAGTTCCCCGACACGATCGCGCGGTGGGTGCGCGAGTTCATAGGGGTGGACGCGTGAGCGCCGCCGCCGCACCCCGGCACGTTCAGAAACGGAAGGAGATGCAGCATGAGTGACGCGGCCCGCGAGGTTGCGGATCAGATGGCCAAGGCGGCCGGGGAGTGGATCGACTCCCTGGACGCCGAGCAGCGCAAGCTGGGTGTCGGACCGGTTCCGGGCGCGGGGGAGGCGTCCGAGGCCGAACGCACCAGCTGGTACTACACGCCCACCGACCACGGCGGGCTGACGTTCTCCCAGCAGCGGCCGGCCCAGTACCGCATGGCGATGCGGCTGCTCGCGAGCGGGCTGTCGGAGGCCGGGTACAACACGGTCGCCACCGTCATCGGCCTGGAGAACGTGCTCGACCGCGTCGAGGACTTCTCGGTGTACTGGGGCCGCGAGCGCTCCCGCGACCCCGGCATGTACTACCTGCGCGTCTTCGGCGAGCCCGGCGGGACCGAGCCGTGGGGCTGGCGCTTCGGCGGCCACCACATCTCGGTCAACTTCCTCGTGATCGACGGGCGGGTCGCCGCCAGTACGCCCCTGTTCATGGGCGCGGACCCGGCCGCCTCGCCCCTGCTCGGCGGTGCGCTGCTGCGCCCGCTGGGAGCGCCCGAGGACCTGGCCGGCGAACTGGTCCGCTCCCTGGGGCCCGATGCGGCCAGGCAGGCCATCCTGCTGCCGCGGCCGCCGTACGACGTCGTGGCGGGCAACAGCCCCCGGGTCGACGACCGCCTGATCAAGCGCCGCGAGCTGTGGCGTCCCGAGCAGAACGTGCCGGACCGCCCCGACCAGCCGCACACCCTCCTGGACGACGAGGAGCGGCGCGCGGTGTCGCTCACGCCGCCGCTCAAGGGCGTGCCCGCATCCGAGCTCGACGCCGGGCAGCGTGAGCTGCTGCGCGCCCTGCTCGGCACCTACCTCGGCCGGGTGCAGGACGGCATCTCCCCGCTGTCGCGCTACGACGACCCGGCGCAGCTCGACGCCGTGCACTTCGCCTGGGCCGGCTCGACCGAGCCCGGCGCGCCGCACTACTACCGCCTCCACGGCCCGCGGCTGCTCATCGAGTGGACCAAGGTCCACCGGGGCGCCAACCACTCCCACGCCGTCTGGCGGGACCCGGAGACCGACTTCGGCGGCGACGTGCTGGCCGAACATCACGCCGCACACCACGCGTCCTGATTCACGGCGTCCCGAGCGCCCCCGCACCCCCGGTCCGGCACGTGACCCCGTCCCGCGTGTCCACCCCCCTCACGGCCCGAGCCCCCACGCGTACGCACGCCACGGGGCCGAGCCGGCGTGTACCCAAGCCACCCGTGCCCCCCGGAACGGAAGGTCACCATGGCCGGTCAGCACCACGCACCGACCGACGCACCGCCTCACCAGACCCGCCCCACGCTGCGCGGACTCTTCGGCATGTCCGCATCCACCCACTGGCTGGCCTCCGCGACAGCCCAGTCCGTGCTGGAACGCGGCGGCAACGCCTTCGACGCCGCCACGGCGGGCGCGTTCGTCCTCCACGTCGCCGAGCCCCACCTCAACGGGCCCGGCGGCGACCTCGTCGCCGTGCTGGCCACCGCCGACGACCCGGCCCCGCGCGTGCTGGCAGGTCAGGGCCACGCCCCGCGCGCCGCCACCATCGAGCACTTCCACGCCGAGGGGCTCGACCACGTCCCGGGAGCGGGCGCCCTGGCCGCCGCCGTCCCCGGCGCCGTCGACTCCTGGCTCTGGCTGCTGGCCGAGCTGGGCACCTGGGAGCTCGACGAGGTCCTCGCCTACGCCATCGAGTACGCCGAGCACGGCGTGCCCGTCGTGCCCCAGCTCGCCCGCGTCCTGGCCACGGTCGAGGACCTCTTCCGCGAGCACTGGCCGACCTCGTACGAGCTGTGGATGCCCGGCGGCCGCGTCCCGCACCCGTACAGCATGCTCACCAACCCCGTCTACGCCCGCACCCTGCGCAGGCTGATCGCCGAGGGCACCGGCATGACGCGCAGGGCGCGGATCGAGTCCGCGCGCCGCGCCTGGCGCTCCGGGTTCGTGGCGACCGCCGTGGAGGAGGCCGCCGCCGTGCCGCACCGGCACTCCTCGGGCACCGACCACGCCGGAGTCATCACCGCCGCCGACTTCGCCGACTTCGAGCCCTGGCTCGAACCCGCCGTCACCGCCAGGTTCCGCGGGATCACGGTGGCCAAGGCGGGCCTGTGGTCCCAGGGGCCCATGCTGCTGCAGGCCCTCACCATGCTCGACCACTTCGACGACGCGCGGATCGACCCGTCGACCGCCGAGGGCGTCCACACCATCACCGAGGCGCTGAAGCTGGCCATGGCCGACCGGGAGGCGTACTACGGGGACCTGGACCCGGCGGACGCCAAGAAGGTGCTGGGCCGGCTGCTGTCCCCCGAGTACGCCAAGGAACGCGCCGGTCTGATCGGCCCGGTCGCCGCCACCGAGTTCCGGCCCGGCGACATCGGCGTCAGGCGGCCGTACGTACCGCCTCTGGAGACGCGCCGGCCCGAGGTGCAGGCCGACGGCGTGGGCGAGCCCACCGTGCAGCAGACCGGGCAGACCAGGGGCGACACCTGCCACATCGACGTCGTGGACCGCTGGGGCAACATGATCTCCGCCACGCCGTCCGGCGGCTGGCTGCAGTCCTCCCCGGCCATACCCGAGCTCGGTTTCGCGCTCGGCACGCGGCTGCAGATGACGTGGCTCGACCCGGCCGCGCCCTCGTGCCTCGTGCCCGGCCGCCGTCCGCGGACGACGCTGACGCCCACCCTGCTGCTGCGCGACGGCGCCCCCGTGGCCGCGCTCGGCACACCCGGCGGCGACCAGCAGGACCAGTGGCAGCTCATCTACCTGGTGCGCACTCTCGCCCTGGGCTTCGACCCGCAGCAGGCGATCGACGCGCCCGCGTTCCACACCACCGCGGTGCCGAGCTCGTTCTGGCCGCGCACCTGGACGCCGGGCGGGCTGGTGATCGAGGGACGCGTGGACCTGGCGATCGTGGACGAGCTGCGCCGGCGGGGCCACGACGTCACCGTCTCAGGGCCGTGGAGCCAGGGCAGGCTCTCGGTCGTCACCCGCGACCCGGACAGCGGCGTCCTGGGGGCGGCGGCGAACCCGCGCGGCGCACAAGGCTACGCGGTGGGTCGATGAGCAGCGTGGCGACGATGGCGCGACGGGTCTCGCTTCCCGGCCTGATGCTCGCTCTCACCTTCGCGACGGGCGTCGTGGACGCCGTCGGATACCTGCGGCTCGACCAGGTGTTCGCGGGCAACATGACCGGCAACGTGGTCATCCTCGGCATGGCCGCCACGGGCACCACGGACCTGCCGGTGCTCGGCCCCGCCGTGGCGCTCGTGCTCTTCCTCGCCGGCGCCGCGCTGGGCGGGCGGGTGCTGCGCACCGCGGAATCCGGCTGGGACGTCCGGTGCACGGGCCTGCTGACCGGCGTCGCGCTGATCCTGGGCCTGGCGGCGCTCGTCCTGGTCGTCGCAGGGGCGGACGCCATCCCGGGCCTGCGCCCCGCGATCGCCGCCTCGCTCGCCCTGGCCATGGGGATGCAGGCGGCCACGGCCCGCCACCTGGCGGTCAAGGACGTCACCACCGTCGTGGTCACCTCCACACTCACCGGGCTCGCCGCCGACTCCCGGCTGGGCGCCGCCCGCTCCCAAGGCGCGTTGCGGCGGGCCGCCGCCGTCGCGTGGATCATCCTCGGCGCGGCGGCCGGCGCGGCGCTGTGCCAGGTGCACGAGGGCTTCGCGGTCGCGGTGGCGGCGCTCGTCGTCCTCGCCGTCAGCGCTCTCGGCCACCTCACCGCCCGGTCCGATTCCCACCCGGTGCCGGCCACGACAGGACAAGCCACCCCTCCGGCGGACACCCCCGCGTCCGCGCGGCCGGTGGCGCGTACGGACAAGGGCGTCCCGCGTGCCACCGGCCCTCATCTCGCCCGGCACCAAGGGAAAGGACGCCCATGACCACACCCCCCACCGCCCCGCCGGTCCGCATGAGCAGGGCCGCCGTGGCGGCGCTCGCACTGCTGGCCATCGCCATGGGCTCGCTGGAGTCCGTCGTGGCGCCGACGCTGCCGCTCCTGCAGCGCGAGCTGAACATGACCCCGACGGAAGGGGCGCTGCTCAACATCGTGCTCGCCGTCACCGGCGCGCTCGTCGCCCCGATCGCCGGCAAGTTCGGCGACCGCTACGGCGGCAAGCGGGTCCTGATGCTGCTGACGGCCATCGTCTCGGCAGGCGGCCTGACCTCCGCCGTCGCGCCCAACCTGCCGGTGCTCCTGGTCGGCCAGATCCTGCAAGGCGCGATGGTGGGCTCGCTGCCCCTGGCGGTCATCGTGGTGCGCAAGCACCTGCCGCAGGGCGAGGCCAAGGCCGCCATCGGGCTGATCAGCGGGATGCTGGTCGGCGGCTCGATGGTGGGGCTGCTGGTCGCGGGACCGGTGGCGGAGTCGCTCTCCCGGCACTGGATGTTCGCGCTGCCCACCATCGTGATCATCGCGGTCACCCTGCTGACGAAGAAGCTGCTGCCCGCCGACGCGCCGGGGGCATCCGACGGCTCGCGCCTCGACTGGCCCGGCCTGCTGCTGCTCAGCGGCGTGCTGTGCACCCTCATGCTCACGCTGATCCTGGCGGCCGACGCGGTCTCGCAGCCGCTGCCGTTCATCGTGATGCTCGTCGTGCTGGCCGCCTTCGTGACCGGGTGGATCGCCGTCGAACGCCGCGCCACCGCGCCCATGATCGACCTGCGGATGCTGGCCCGCCCCGTGGTCTGGAAGTCGTGCGTGGTGACGTTCGTGATCTGCCTCGGCACCGCCAACGGCGCCTACCTCGTGCCTCAGCTGCTCGACGTGTCAGGCGACGGATACGGCTTCGGGCTGTCCCCCAGCGCGATCGGCTTGATCCTCCTGCCCGGCGCCGTCGCCTCGACGCTGGCCGGGCCGCTCGGCGGGATCGGCGAGCGGCGCTTCGGCCCGCGCGCGATGACCTTCGTCTCGACCGTCATGATGGCCGTCGCCCTGCTCGGCCTGGCCGTCGCGCACGACGAGATCTGGCAGGTCACGCTCGGCAAGGCGATGATCGCGCTGGCCAACGGCCTGTGCGTCACGGCCATGATGACCAGCGTCGCCTCCTCCGTCGCCGAGAACGAGACCGGCATCGCCACCAGCATCATCCTGGTGACCCGCGTCACGGGCGGGGCCGTGGGCGGCATGCTCGGCGGCGCGCTCCTCACCGCTCAGATTCCCCCGGCTCACACGTGCCAGGCCGAGTCCGGCTTCGTCACCGGCTTCTTCATCGCAGGCATGACCGCGGCGCTGTGCCTGTTCGTCGTCCGCACCATGAACAAAGGAGTCAAGGCATGACACTCACCGATGCATCCGGCGGCGGCCGCGTCTCGCCCGCCCGCACCGTCCTGGTCTCCGGAGCGAGCATCGCGGGTCCCGCCGTGGCGTACTGGCTGAAGCGCTACGGCTACGAGGTCACCATCGTCGAGAAGGCGCCCGCGCCGCGGGGCGGCGGCTACGCCATCGACATCCGCGGCACCGCCCTGGGCGTCATCGAGCGCATGGGCCTGCTGCCCTGGCTGCAGGAGGTGCAGGTCCATGTCAACCGGAGCACCTTCGTGGAGAACGACGGCGACGTGGTGGCCACCCTGCGCCCGCAGGCCGTCACCGGCAGCGTCGCGGGCCGGGACCTGGAGATCCGGCGCGGCGACCTGACCGAGGCGCTGATCTCGACGGTCCGCGACGACGTGGAGTTCATCTTCAACGACTTCATCGTCGGCATGAGCGAGACCGGCCACGGGGTGGACGTCACCTTCAAGTCGGGGACCGCCCGCACCTTCGACCTGGTGATCGCCGCGGACGGCATGCACTCGCACACCCGCGAGCTGGTCTTCGGCCCCGAGCAGCCGTTCCACCGCTACATCGGCTACTGCTTCGCCATCTACACCATGGACAACATCCTCGATCTCAAGGACGAGATCGTGATGTGGAACGATCCCGGCCGGGCCGCCGCCTTCTACGCGGCGAAGAACGAGGTGAACGCCATGCTCACCTGGGCCCAGCCGGAGACGCCGTTCCACGCCTTCGGCGACCTGCAGGCCCAGCGCGACCTGATCAGCGAGGTCTACGCCGGCGCCGGCTGGGTGGTGCCGGACATGGTGGCCGCCCTGCAGAAGGCGGACGACGTCTTCTTCGACGCGGTCGCGCAGATCCGCATGCCCCGCTGGACCAGCGGCCGCCTCGCGCTGGTCGGCGACGCCGCGCACGCGCCGTCGTTCCTCACCGGGCAGGGCACCAGCACGGCCCTCGTCAGCGCGTACATGCTGGCGCTCTCGCTCGCGCGCGCGAACGGGGACCACGTGGCGGCCTTCGCCGCGTACGAGCGCGACACCCGCGGCTTCGTCACCGCGAACCAGGACCTGGTGGGCACGGGCCGCGCCACCCTCATGCCGACCACCGCCGAGGAGCTGAGGAAGCGCGACGACAGACTGCGCAGCCTCAGCGAGCTGCCGCCCACGCAGGGCAACCCGGTGCATTCCTCGCTCGTCCTTCCCGAGCCTTACACCGGCCGGTAGGCCACCCGCCTCCCGGGTGCCGGGCGCGGTCTGGGGCCGGGCCTCCGGCGGGCGCCGACGACGCCGCTCGCCGCCGCCTTCGTCCCTCGGCCGCGCCCGCCACCCGGGCCTCCCAAGCCCCGTCCCGGGCCCTACCGGCGGCCTCCGGTCGCCCGGGACGGCTTCTCTCCTCGGCACGGACGCGGACGACACGGTCGCGGACCGGGCCGCACCGGCCCTGCTCCGGACGGTCATCGCGTGGTGGCGGAGAGCACCGGGTGGCGGACCGATGAAAGCACAACGGCGACTCCGAGCGGACCCGGAGTCGCCGTCGTGCGTTTCGCTCTATGTGGTTGTCTTACACGACCAGCGCCGTATCAGCGCTCGTCGTTGCGGGCGGTTGCAGGGGTTTCGCTGAGCCGGGCCGACTCGTCCACGATGTCGGCGCCCTTTTCGCGCAGCGCTGCGATGTGCTGACGCCCATGGTGAGCGCAGAACAGCAGCTCCCCACCCACAGGCAGGGTCGCGCGAATGTAGGCCTGGGCGCCGCAGCGGTCGCAGCGGTCGAGGGCCGTCAGCGGCTTAACGGGGGCGAGAGCTCCAGTCACGTATCGCCTTTCGTGTCACCCTCGCCGGAGCGAGGATCTGGCGTCAGTCACTTGGAACAACATCTAACCGGACGTGGACGTTCCCAACCGCCCCCTCGCTACGCCGAGAGCGGAATGTGTCCGAAAGTAATGACGATCAGCCCGTTGGTAACGGCAAACGAGCGGCCATGGCAAGCTTGTACGCGCGCGTGCGGTAAGAACGGTAGGCTACGCACACGTGTTCGATGACTAGGCCAGGGGAGCTGAAGTGACGCTAGTGGAGGCGGGTTACACGGCTCGTCACCTGTCGGTGCTCGAGGGTCTCGAGGCCGTCCGCAAGCGCCCGGGCATGTACATCGGGTCCACCGACAGCCGCGGGCTCATGCACTGCCTCTGGGAGATCGTGGACAACGGCGTCGACGAGGCGTTGGCCGGCTACTGCGACCGCATCGAGGTCGAGCTCTACGCCGACGGCTCGGTCGAGGTGCGCGACAACGGCCGCGGCATCCCCGTCGACATCGAGCCCAAGACCGGCCTGGCCGGCGTCGAGCTCGTCTACACCAAGCTCCACGCGGGCGGCAAGTTCGGCGGCGGCTCCTACGCCGCGTCCGGCGGCCTCCACGGCGTGGGCGCCTCCGTGGTCAACGCCCTGTCGGCGCGCCTCGACGTCGAGGTCGACCGCGACGGGCGGGTCCACGAGATCAGCTTCAGGCGCGGCGTCCCCGGCATCTTCGACGGCGAAGGCCCCAAGGCCAAGTTCAAGAAGAAGTCCGGCCTGCGCATCGGCGACACGATCCCTAAGAACGTCACCGGCACCCGCGTCCGCTTCTGGGCCGACAGGCAGATCTTCCTCCCCGACGCCGAGATCTCCCTCGACGAGATCCACGTGCGCCTGCGCCAGACCGCGTTCCTGGTCCCCGGTCTGACCCTGGCCGTCTACGACAGCAGGCACGAAGAGCGCACCGAAGAGGAGTTCCGCTTCGACGGCGGCATCGCCGAGTTCGTCGAGTTCCTGGCCCGCGACGAGCCGCTCTGTGACGTGCTGCGCCTGCAGGGCGTCGGCCACTTCCACGAGACCGTGCCCGTGCTCGACGAGCAGGGCCACATGACGCCCACCGAGGTCCAGCGCGAGCTGAGCGTCGACGTGGCGCTGCGCTGGGGCAAGGGCTACGAGTCCACCGTGCGCTCGTTCGTCAACGTCATCGCCACGCCCAAGGGCGGCACCCACCTGACGGGCTTCGAGCGCGGCCTCGTCCGTACGATCAACGAGGTCCTGCGCGAGACCCGCCTGCTCAAGAACGGCGACGACCCCGTCACCAAGGACGACATCTCCGAGGGCCTGACCGGCGTGGTCACGGTCAGAGTGCCCGAGCCGCAGTTCGAGGGGCAGACCAAGGAGGTGCTCGGCACCTCCGCCGCCAGCCGCATCGTCTCCCACGTCGTCTCGCGCGAGCTGAAAGAGCTGTTCACCAACCCGCCGCGCGGCTACAAGCAGCCGCTCAGGTCGGTGCTGGAGAAGATCGTCGCCGCCGCCAAGGCCCGCATCGCCGCCCGCGAGCACCGCGACAACCAGCGGCGCAAGAGCGCGCTGGAAAACTCCGCGCTGCCCGCCAAGCTGGTCGACTGCCGCAGCGACGACGTCGACCGCAGCGAGCTGTTCATCGTCGAGGGCGACTCCGCGCTGGGCACCGCCAAGCTGGCCCGCGACTCCGAGTTCCAGGCGCTGCTGCCGATCCGCGGCAAGATCCTCAACGTCCAGAAGGCGTCCGTGAGCGACATGCTCAAAAACGCCGAGTGCGCGGCCATCATCCAGGTCGTCGGGGCCGGTTCCGGGCGCACGTTCGACATCGACTCCGCCCGCTACGGCAAGGTCATCCTCATGGCCGACGCCGACGTCGACGGCGCCCACATCCGCTGCCTGCTGCTCACCCTCTTCCACCGCTACATGCGGCCGATGGTCGAGGCCGGGCGCGTCTTCGCCGCCGTGCCGCCGCTGCACCGCATCGAGCTGATCAACCCGGGGCGCGGCAAGGAGAAGTACATCTACACCTACTCCGACGCCGAGCTGCAGAAGGTGCTGCGGGACCTGGAGCGGCGCGGCAAGCGGTGGAAGGACCCGGTGCAGCGCTACAAGGGTCTGGGCGAGATGGACGCCGACCAGCTCGCCGAGACCACGATGGACCCGCGCCACCGCATCCTGCGCCGCGTCCGCATCGAGGACGCCGAGGCGGCCGAGCACATCTTCAACCTGCTGATGGGCAGCGAGGTCGCGCCGCGCCGCGAGTTCATCGTCAACAGCGCGGCCGAGGTCGACCGCGACCACATCGACGCCTGACCCCGCGCCATCGGGTCATCCGGTCTCATCGATCGGCCGGGCTGCCGCGGCGTGGCCCGGCCGGTCGCCCTGGCCTGACTCACGCGGGCCGCGGTCCGGGGAGGTCTGCTGGGCGGCGTTCGGCTCGGCCCGACGTCGCGATCGGCTCGGCCCGATGTCGCGATCGGCTCGGCCGGGGGCGCCTGATCCCGCGCCGGGTGGTTTCTCGGTGAGCAAGGCGGAGCGCGCAGCTCGCCCGCCGACCCGGCCGACGCGACCAGGCCGGTCGGATCGACTCACGAGGTCGAGTCGCTCGGCGCGACTCACGCGGCGGGGCTGGTCGGTTCGACTCGTGAGATCGGGCAGCTCGGCGCGACCCGCCGGCGGGGTCGGTCGGTTTGACTCGCGAGGTCGAGCTGCTCGGCGCGACACGCGCGGGCCGCGCTGCCCGGCCTGGAGCGGTCGGCGGGGGCGCCCAGCCTGAACCGGTCCGCTGGACGCCTGTTCGCCGGTCCGCCCGACGTGCCCGGTCGGCCTGACGTGCCCGGTCGGCCTGACGTGCCCGGTCGGCTCGACGTGCCCGGTCGGCTCGACGCGCCCGATCTGCCGGCCCGCGTCCGCGACGGCGGGGCGATTTATCGGGTCTCGGGCAGAGGTTGATCCGAAACGGCCTTCAGCGTGGCCCGAGAGGCTTCTGCGTAGGGCCGGGACGAAGCCAGAGACGGGAGGGGCCGACGGGCCTCAATGGGCTTGTGAGGCGTTTAAGGCGTGCCTTGGTCACCTTTGACCGCCTGCGGCTCTTGCCTTGCGCTGATGGCGTCTCAGGGCCGTACCGAAGCCCTTCAGCTCGGTCAGCCGGTGTACGGCGACAACCGGCCGGTGTGTACGTCGTAGATGGCGCCGGCCACCGGCATGTCCGAAGGCAGGAACGGTGTGCTCGCGATCCGGGTGAGGTCGTGGCGGAGCGCGGCGGCCTGGTCGGGGACGGTGTGGAACTCCAGGCTGCGGGTGTCCACCCCCTGGGCCAGGGTGAGCTCGTGTACGTCGGCGTCCGTCACCTTCGTCATGCCGCAGTCCGTGTGCGGCATCACGAGCACCCGCTCCACGCCGAGCAGGTAAACGGCCAGCACCAGAGTGCGCAGGACGTCATCGGTGACGCGAGCGCCGGCGTTGCGCAGGATCTTGGCGTCGCCGGGCTTGAGCCCGAGCAGGCCGAGCGGGTCGATACGGGAGTCCATGCAGGTGACCACGGCCAGCCCACGGGCCGCGCGGCCGGTCAGCTCAGAGGCGCCGAAGCTTTCGGCGAACGTGGCGTTGGCGGCGTAAAGGTCGTCGAACGCACTCATGCCTCAAATGATCCCGCACCTCATATAAGTGATGTTCGCGGGGGCCCGACTGGCCGTACTTGGCAAACGTCCCACGAAAGAGCCTCACTTCGAGTGATGATGTCGTAGCCGTACGTACGTCACCGAAGAAGGTTTGTCGTGAGTAGGTCAGAATCGCTCGCCGAGTACCTCCGTGCTCAAGCCCGGCGTCGCCTCGACCGCGTGGAGTCCAGGGATGAGGGGCGGAACGCCAGGTGCGCGCTCGCGCTCCTCGACGCCGCCGCCTACGCGGCCACCCTGCCTGACGACGACCCGCTCATACAGATGCTCGACCAGGCCGGTTGCTTCGGTCCGCTGGGGTGCGAGGAGTTCGATCCGGGGAGGCCGGCACCAAGCTGATCCGGCACTGGGAGGGCGGGGAGCCGCACGATCTGCTCCTTGCTCTGCCCGCCGCCATCGCCGCCGCCGCTTCCTAGCCGGGCCGCCGGGCTCGCCGGTTGCGCGCACGCCGGACCGCCGGGCTCGCCGGTTGCGCGCACGCCGGACCGCCTCGGCGGCCGCACCGGGGCGCATGCTGGACCGCCTCGGCGGCCGCACCGGGGCCCGGCGGCGCTGAGCATGCCGGACCGCCTCGGCGGCCGCACCGGGGGCCAGGCGGCGCTACGCATGCCGGCGTGGTGGACGCCGGTGCCGTGACGCACCGGCCGCGACAGCGCCCGGCCGAACCGCGCCGAACGGGTCTTGCGAGGCTGCCGAGGCGGTGCCGGACGAAGGGCTCAGGCAGGCTCGTTGCCCGGCTTCCACTTGATGCCGCAGCCGATCGACGGGTTCTGCTCCTGCGGCACCGGCTTGCCCTCCAGCACGGCGTCGATGGCGGCCCGCAGCGACGCGCCGGTCACCGGCTCCTTATTCCCGGGCCGCGCGCCGTCGAACTCGCCCCGGTAGACGAGCCGCAGGTCGCCGTCGTACAGGAAGAAGTCAGGGGTGCAGGCGGCGCGGTACGCCTTGGCCACCTCCTGGGTCTCGTCCAGCAGGTACGGGAACGTGAACCCCGCACGCCGCGCCTGCTCGGCGAGGTGTGTGGGATCGTCATCCGGGTAATTCACACTGTCGTTGCTGCAGATGGCGACCATCGACAACCGCGCGCCGTAGTCCTTGGCCAGCGCGCCGATGCCGTCTTCGATGCGCCGCACGTACGGGCAGTGGTTCGACAGGAAGGCGACGAGCGTGGCGGGCGAGCCTTCGAGGTCCTTCAGCGAGACGCTGCCGCCGTCGATGGCGGTCAGGTCGAAGGCGGGCGCGGGAGTGCCGAGTGGAACCATGAACGAGTTAGCAGCCATGACGTCCATTGTCATCATGGAGAGGCGGGACAGTGATGGGCGGGATCGCCGCGTTCAGGACCACCGTGCTCGATTGCCCCGACCCTAGGGGGCTGGCGGAGTTCTACTCCCGGCTGCTGGGCTGGCCGATCACCTCGGCGGACGACGAATGGGTGGTGGTCACCGACGGCGGGTCGCCTTTCCGGCTGGCGTTCCAGCTCGCCCCCGACCACCGGCCGCCCGACTGGCCGGGCGGCTCGCGCCCGCAGCAGATGCACATCGACGTGACGGTCACCGACATGGACGAGGCCGAACGCCAGGTGCTCGCGCTCGGGGCGCGCAAGCACGAGCACCAGCCGAGCGAGGACGACTCCTTCCGCGTGTTCCTCGACCCGGCGGGCCACCCGTTCTGCCTCTGCGTCGATTCAGCAACCGACTGACGCGGGGCGTACGAGCCCGGGCCGGGCGATGGGGACTGCTCCCGGCCCGGGATGAGGGGCTGACCTCCGCACATCGCGAGAGGTCAGCCCCGACTCCCAGCGCGCAGCCCGAAGGCCAGAGCCCGGAGCCTCCGAGCGTCAGCGGGTCGCCTGGACCAGCAGGTCCACCGCCTTACGGACGTTCCCTGCGGCCACCTCATGGTCGGCGAGCGCCTGCAGGCCGGGGCGCTTGCCGGCCTGCCGCGCCACGTCGCGGGCGACCGACGCCACGGCGTCGTCCACCTCGTACGCATCGCTCTTCGACCGGTCAAGCAGCGTCGCGGCGGCCGCCGGCGCGCCGAGCACCGTACGCCGGTCGCGGACGGAGCCGTCAGCGTTCCAGTGGCGGCAGGACAGGGCCGGGGTGAGCGCGAGTGCCGCCGCCTTGGACGCGACGTCGCCGCGCGCCGGCCGGTCGCGGGCCGCGGCGATCAGGTCGGCGACGGCGGCACCGCGTACGGCTCATCGACGACCGGGCCGGAGTGAGACGGGCGCGGGGGACGCCGGAGCGTCCCCGCCCGCCGTTACTCCTCGTCGGAGGCGGACGATGTCTGCTCGGTGGCCGAGTCAGAGCCGCCCGGCAGGGCCTCGGGGCTGGAGGCCAGCGCGCCGCCGATGGCGCCGATGGTGTGGGTCAGGCGTACGCCGGAGCCGTCGCGGCGGCCCAGCTCGCCGGGCAGCGGCACCGGCTTGCCCACCGCGGAGACCGCCTTGGCCGGGGCCGGGCCCGCCCAGGCGAGCAGCAGCACGTCTTCGCCCTTGAGGAACCGCTGGGCGCGGACGCCGCCGGTGGCGCGGCCCTTGGGCGGGAACTCGGCGTAGTCGGAGACCTTGCCGCCGCCCACCTGGGTGCCGGGCAGCGCCGTGGAGGACCCGGCGATGGTGACCACATGGGCCGGACGCTGAGGATCGACGGAGCCGAACCAGATCACCCGCGCGCCCTCGTCGAGCCGGATGCCGGCCATGCCGCCCGCGGGCCTGCCCTGGGGACGTACGAGCGAGGCTGGGTAGCGCAGCAGCTGCGCGTTGGAGGTGATGAACACCAGGTCGTGCGACTCCGACACCAGCTCGACCGCGCCCACGACGCGGTCGCCCTCCTTCAGCGTGATCACTTCGAAGTCGTCGCGGTTGGCCGGATAGTCCGGCACCACGCGCTTGACCACGCCTTGGGCGGTGCCGAGCGCCAGGCCGGGACTCTCGGGATCGAGCGAGCCCAGCCCGACCACCTTCTCGTCGGGCTCAAGGGAGACGTACTCGGAGACCGGATGCCCGCCCGACAGCGACGGCGGGTCGTCCGACGACGGCAGCGTGGGCAGATCGACCACCTGGATGCGGATCAACCGGCCGTGTGAGGTGATGACGCCGACCTCGCCGCGTACGGATGTGCGCACCACGCTGACCAGCACGTCGTGGGCCGACCGCTGGCCGTCGCCGGGCAGCGGCGAGGCGTCGGCGGTGCGGGCCAGCAGGCCGGTCGAGGACAGCAGCGCCAGGCATGGGTCGTCGGCGACCTGCAGCTCCGTCACCGGGGCGCGGGTCACGCCCGGCGACTCCAGCAGCTCCGTGCGGCGCGGCGTGCCGTACTTCTTCGCGACGTCGGCCAGCTCGCTGGAGACCACCTGGCGCAGCTTGGTCTCGGAGGAGAGGATCTCGTTGAGCTTGGCGATCTCGTCGGTCAGCGTCTCCTTCTCCCGCTCCAGCTCCAGCTTGTCGTAGCGGGTCAGGCGGCGCAGCGGCGTGTCGAGGATGTAGGACGCCTGGATCTCGGTGAGGTCGAAGACCTCCATCAGGCGGGTGCGCGCCTGGGAGGAGTCGTCGCTGGACCGGATGACCTGGATGACCTCGTCGATGTTGAGCAGCGCGATGATGAGGCCGTCGACCAGGTGCAGGCGCTCCTCGCGCTTGCGCCGGCGGAACTCCGAGCGGCGGCGCACGACGTCGAGCCGGTGGTCGACGTAGACTTGCAGCAGCTCGCGCAGCCCGAGCGTGCGGGGCTCGTCGTCGACCAGCGCGACGTTGTTGATGCCGAACGTCTCCTCCATCGGCGTGAGGCGGTAGAGCTCTTCGAGCACCGCCTCGGGGATGAAGCCGTTCTTGATCTCGATGACCAGCCGCAGGCCCTTGTGGCGGTCGGTGAGGTCCTTCAGGTCGGCGATGCCCTGCAGCTTCTTGCTGGTCACCAGCTCCTTGATCTTGGCGACCACGCGCTCGGGGCCCACGTTGTACGGCAGCTCGGTGACGACGATGCCCTTGCGCCGCGGCGTGATCTGCTCGATGGAGCACTTGGCCCGCATGCGGAACGTGCCGCGCCCGGTCTCGTACGCGTCGCGCACGCCCTGCAGGCCGATGATCTGGCCGCCGGTCGGCAGGTCGGGCCCCGGCACGAACTTCATCAGCTCGTCGAGCGTCGCGTCGGGCTTCTTGATCAGGTGGCGGGCGGCGGCGACGACCTCGCCGAGGTTGTGCGGCGCCATGTTGGTGGCCATGCCGACCGCGATGCCGCTGGTGCCGTTGACCAGCAGGTTGGGGAAGGCCGACGGCAGCACGACCGGCTCGGTCTCCTGGCCGTCGTAGTTGGGCTTGAAGTCGACCGTCTCCTCGTCGATCGACTCGACCATCAGCATCGCCGCGGGGGCCAGCCTCGCCTCGGTGTAACGCATGGCGGCCGGCAGGTCGTCGGGCGAGCCGAAGTTGCCGTGGCCGTCGATGAGCGGCAGGCGCATCGAGAACGGCTGGGCCAGGCGGACCAGGGCGTCGTAGATCGCGCTGTC
This sequence comes from Nonomuraea fastidiosa, assembly GCF_042751225.1. Classification (NCBI taxonomy): domain Bacteria; kingdom Bacillati; phylum Actinomycetota; class Actinomycetes; order Streptosporangiales; family Streptosporangiaceae; genus Nonomuraea; species Nonomuraea fastidiosa. The sequence goes on along the minus strand of NZ_CP170570.1, from coordinate 901,226 downwards.
GCCGTGGGGGTGCAGCTTGCCCATGACGTCGCCGACGACGCGCGAGGACTTCACGTGGCCGCGGTCGGGCCGCAGGCCCATCTCGTTCATCGAGTAGAGGATGCGCCGCTGGACCGGCTTGAGGCCGTCGCGAGCGTCGGGCAGCGCCCGCTGGTAGATCACCGAGTAGGCGTACTCGAGATAGCTCCTGCGCATTTCAGAGGAGACGTCGATGTCGACGATCCGCTCCTCGAAGTCCTCGGGCGGGGGTGCTGTCGTGCGTCGGGCCATCGTATGCTGCGCGGCTGCCTCGGCCGTCGCGCCGAGGGGAAGCGCATCCTCCTTCTGTTCTTGTGCTCTAACCGTAGCCGTCAGCTCGCTGGAGAAGCGTCAGATCGGCGTGCGAGGCGGCGATGCGGCCCGTCTCCCGGCGCCGCGCGCGGGCGGCGGGCCGGCGCGGCCACGCGGCCGGAAGGGGTGGGGACGTCTTCGCCTATGGCAGATGATCGCACGAGCCAGGTCGTCTGTGGCGTATCCATGGTGTCGCTCACGCTTGGGGTGCCCGGGGAGAAGATGGCGTCGACCATCATGCCGAGGCTCCGATCCTACTCGATCCGTACGAGTTATCGCAGACTTGTTCGATCGGCGCGCGCTCCTTTGGCCGATCAATTGCTTGGTCTTGCGTTCGGTGCGAGGGATCCGCATCCGTCTCCGGAAGGCGTCATGATCGAGTTCCATCCCGTGACCGAGCACATCGGCGCGCCCGGGTTCCAGTGCGGGCTGCGCCGGCGCCGGGCAGGCCGGCCTTCTGGGACATCCGCTCCACCCAGCACCACGCCGTCGCCGACTCCATCGAGCGCCGCCGCATGCACCGCGTCACGATCAACGCCTTCCCCGAGCACGCCGACCCGGCGTGAGCCGCGTCCGGGGGCGGGATCGGCGAATTCCGTCGCCCGGAGCTGGTAACAAGGGAGGCATGATTGATGCCCCCGACGCCGCGATGCTGCGGGAAGAGGCCGAAGAGCGGCTGCAGGCCCTGGCCGGCGAGCACGCCAGGCTGCGTGACGACCAGTGGGCCGCCATCAAGGCCCTGGTGCTCGACCGCCGCAGGGTGCTCGTCGTGCAGCGCACCGGCTGGGGCAAGTCGGCCGTCTACTTCGTGGCCACCGCGCTGCTGCGCGAGCTGGGCGAGGGCCCCACCGTGATCGTCTCGCCGCTGCTCGCGCTCATGCGCAACCAGATCGCCGCCGCAGAGCGCGCCGGCATCAGAGCCGTGACGATCAACTCCGCCAATCCCGAGGCGTGGGAGGAGATCTACGGCCAGGTCGCCGACGGCATGGTCGACGTGCTGCTGGTCAGCCCCGAGCGGCTCAACAACCCCGACTTCCGCGACAACGTCCTGCCTGAGCTGGCCGAGAGCGCCGGGCTCGTCGTGGTCGACGAGGCCCACTGCATCTCCGACTGGGGACACGACTTCCGGCCCGACTATCGCCGGCTGTCCACGCTGTTCGCGCAGCTCCCGCCCGGCATCCCCGTGCTGGCCACCACCGCCACGGCCAACGCCCGCGTCACCCGCGACGTCGCCGAGCAGCTGCGCCTGCCGCCCGAGCTGCGCGGCGAAGACGACGACACGCTCGTCCTGCGCGGCCCGCTCGAGCGCGACAGCCTCCACCTGAGCGTCGTCCGCCTGCCCACCGCCGAGCAGCGGCTGGCCTGGCTCGCCCAGACGCTGCGTGAGCTGCCCGGCTCCGGCATCGTCTACACCCTCACCGTGGCCGCCGCCCACGAGATCGCCGGCTACCTGCGCGACCAGGGCTTCGAGGTGGCCGCCTACTCCGGCCAGACCGAGCCGTCCGAGCGCCTGGCCGCCGAGGAGGCGCTGCTCGGCAACAAGATCAAGGCGCTGGTCGCCACGAGCGCGCTCGGCATGGGCTTCGACAAGCCCGACCTCGGCTTCGTGGTCCACGTCGGCGCGCCGCAGTCGCCGGTCGCCTACTACCAGCAGGTCGGCAGGGCCGGGCGCGGCGTCGAGCGGGCCGAGGTCATCCTGCTGCCCGGCGCCGAAGACCGCGAGATCTGGGCGTACTTCGCCTCGCTGGCCTTCCCGCCCGAGCCCCTCGTCCGTACCACGCTCAAGACGCTCGAAGAGCGCGGCGTCATGTCCACCCAGGCCCTGGAGTCCGCGGTCGATCTCAGCCGGGGCCGGCTGGAGATGATGCTCAAGGTGCTCGACGTCGAAGGCGCCGTACGCCGGGTCAAGGGCGGCTGGGAGGCCACCGGCGCGCCGTGGGAGTACGACACCGAGCGCTACTCCCGCATCGCGGCGGAGCGCCGCGCCGAGCAGGAGGCCATGCTGGCCTACCTCACCACCACCGAGTGCCGCGAGCAGTTCCTGCGCCGTCACCTCGACGACGACACCGCCACGCCCTGCGGCCGCTGCGACAACTGCACCGGCAGCCACCGCTCCACCGAGATCGCCGCACAGGCCGTCGAGACCGCGCGCGAACGCCTTACCAGGCCGGGCGTCGAGATCGAGGCCCGCAGGCAGTGGCCCACCGGCATGCCCGACCTGTCCGGGCGCATCAAGCCCGAGCTGGGCGCCGAGCCCGGCAGGGCGCTCGGGCGGCTCACCGACATCGGCTGGGGCAACCGGCTGCGCGAGCTGCTCGCCGGCGACGACGCCCCCGTGCCCGACGACGTGTTCGCCGCCGTGGTCAAGGTGCTGTCGGCGTGGGAGTGGAAGGAGCGGCCCGTCGCGGTGGTCAACGTGCCGTCGGCGAGCCGGCCGAAGCTCGTGCGCGGGCTGGCCGAGCGCCTCGCGCAGGTGGGGCGGCTGGCCTATCTGGGGGAGCTGGGCTACCGCGCGGGCTCGCCGGGGCGGCAGTACAACAGCGCGCAGCGGGTGCAGGCGGTCAGGGCCACCCTCGCCATGCCGAAGGATCTCAGCGCCGCGATCGGGCGGTGCGGCGGGCCCGTGCTGCTGGTGGACGATCGTGTCGACACCGGCTGGACCATGACGCTGGCCGCGGCTCAGGTGCGCCACGCGGGCGCGCCCGCGGTGCTGCCGCTGGCGCTCGCCGTGACCAGCTGAGGAAGGGCTTCCTTTGAGAACGGCCTGAGGGCTGGAACGGCGGGCCAGGGGCTCGAAGGGCCGCCGGAGCGAAACGGCGGGCCAGGCTCGGGCGGGCCGCCGGGCAGAAACGGCGGGCCCGGCTCGAAGGGCCGGCCGATCAGAACGGCGGGCGGGCGCCCAGGTGCAGGATCGCCTTGGACGCCAGCCTGCAACCCGAGGCCAGCGCCTCGGCCGGGGGCTTGCCCTCCAGCCACGGCGGCAGGAACCCGGCACAGAACGCGTCACCGGCCCCCGTGCCGTCGACGACCTTCTCGACCGGCTCGGCGGCCACCCGCACGGGGTCGGGGCGGCCGTTGCTGAACCACAGCGCGCCGTCGGCGCCCATCTTGATCACGACCTGCGGGAACCACGCCGTGAGCACCTTGGCCGCCGCCTCGGCGTCGTCGCGGCCGGTCAGCACCTTGGCCTGGTCGACGTTGGCGAACAGCAGCTTCGCGCCGTTGGTCCACTCGAGGAACGGCTCGGCTCCCGTACGCTCCAAAGGCGCCGACGACGCGCAGTCGACCGAGATCGACATCCCGGCGTGCCGTGCCATGTCGAGCGCCGCGAGCCCGGCCTCGCGCGACCCCTCGTTGATCAGCGTGTAGCCCGACAGGTGCAGGTGGGAGCCCTGGGTGAACAGGTCGCGCGGCAGGTCCTCGGGCGACAGGGCGGCGTTGGCGCCGGGGTCGGACAGCATCGTGCGCTCGCCCTTGTGGGTGACCAGCACCACGCACGTGCCGGTGGGACGCTCGGGGTCCATGACGAGCCGGGCGTCGACGCCGTAGCCCATGAGTTCCATGTCGCGGTTGCGACCTGTGATGTCGGCGCCTCTGCGGCCGATGAAGGCCACCTCCGCGCCCTCGACGGCGAGCCAGGACGAGATGTTCGCCCCCGAGCCTCCGCCGTGCATCGTCACGATCGCCGGGGTGTCGCTCGCCCGGGCGAGCGCATAACGGGCGCGCGCGACCGCGTCGGTCATGAGATCGCCCACCACGACGACCCGCGTCATGATGTCACCACCTTGCTGCCTACAGATCGAGCCTGGCCACGGCAAAACGCCACCGCAAAACTAACAGCTTCCGAGCTGCTCGTGGGGCGTACCCCTATTACCGGGCAGGAGTCGATGCACAAGCGTTGCCCAATGGGGCCCCAGCGTCTTGACATGTGGGATCCGGGTTTACGCTCGTGTCTGTGGAGGCACAATATCCGGCCCACTGGGAGGCCGATGTCGTCCTTGCCGACGGAGGCACCGCGCACGTGCGGCCCATCAAGCCCGCCGACGCCGACCGCCTCCGTTCGTTCTACTCCCGCCTGTCCGACGAGTCGATCTATTTTCGGTTCTTCGGCCCGCGCCCCCGGCTCTCCGACCGCGAGGTCGAGCGCTTCACCAACGTCGACTACGTCAACAGGGTCGCGCTGATCGCCACCATCGGCACCGAGATGGTGGCCGTCATCCGCTACGACCGCACAGGACCCGGCGAGGCCGAGGTCGCCTTCCTCGTCGAGGACGCCCACCAGGGCAGGGGAGTGGCGTCCGTGCTGCTCGAACACCTGGCGGCCACCGCACGCGAGCGCGGCATCGAACGCTTCATCGCCGACGTGCTGCCCGCCAACATGCGCATGATGGGGCTGCTGCGCCAGGCCGGTTACACGGCGCAGAGCCAGTTCGAGGACGGCGTCGTACGCATGACGCTCGACCTCACGCCCACCGAGACCTCCGCCGAGGTCACCGCCGCCCGCGAGCACCGCGCCGAGTCCCGCTCGATCGCCCGGCTGCTCACCCCCGGCTCCGTCGCGGTGATCGGCGCCTCGCGCGAGCCCGGCGGCGTCGGCCAGACCGTGCTGCGCAACCTGCTGGCCGCCGACTTCACCGGCCCCGTCTACCCCGTCCACCGCGAGGTGCGTGCGGTGGCGGGCGTGCGCGCGTACCCGAGCGTGACCGCCATCGACGACAAGGTCGATCTCGCCGTGGTCGCCGTGCCCGCCGAAGGCGTCATCGACATCGTCAAGGAGTGCGCGGAGAAGGGCGTGCACGGCCTGGTCGTGGTCTCGTCCGGCTTCGGCGAGACCGGCCCCGAGGGCAGGGCCAGGCAGGACGAGCTGGCCCGCATCGCCCGCTCCTACGGCCTGCGCGTCGTCGGCCCCAACTGCCTCGGCATCGCCAACACCGACCCCGCCGTCAAGCTCAACGCCACGCTCGCCGCCACCGTCCCCGGCCGGGGCAACGTCGGCTTCTTCAGCCAGTCGGGCGCGCTCGGCACCGCGCTGCTCCAGCGGGTCGCCCAGCGCGGCATGGGCATCTCGACGTTCGTCTCGGCGGGCAACCGGGCCGACGTCTCGGGCAACGACCTGCTGCAGTACTGGGAGGAGGACGACTCCACCGAGGTCATCCTGCTCTACCTGGAGTCGCTCGGTAACCCGCGCAAGTTCACCCGGCTGGCCAGGCGCATCTCCCGGCGCAAGCCCGTCGTGGTGGTCAAGAGCGGCGGCACCCCGTCCGGCCACTCGGCCGCCGAGCTGGGGCTGCCCGACTCGGCGATCAGCTCGCTGTTCGAGCAGGCGGGGCTCATCAGGGTGGACGACCTCATCCAGCTCTTCGACGTGGGGCAGCTGCTGGCGTACCAGCCGCTGCCCGACGGCCCGCGGGTCGCGCTCGTCACCAACTCCGACGCGCTCGGCCTGCTCGCCGCCGACGCCTGCCTGTCCGCGGGTCTCGAACCCCGAGAGCCCGTCAACCTCGGCCCGGCCGCGGGGCCCGGCGAGTACGGGGCCGCGCTCGCCGGCGAGCTGGCCTCCGGCGAGGTGGACGCCGCCGTCGTCATCTACATGCCGCCGATCCCGGGCGACACCGACGCGGTGGCCGCCGAGCTGCTGCGCGTCTCGAAGGGCTCCGGCAAGCCGGTGCTCGCCACGTTCGAGGGGCATCTCGGCATGCACCCGGCGCTGCGCGTCCCCGGGGACGAAGGGCCCGCACGCGGGTCCATCCCGTCGTACGCCGCCCCCGAGGAGGCCGTACGCGCACTCGCCCACGTCGTCCGCTACGCCCGCCGCCGCGCCCAGCCGGTGGCCCCGCCGCCCGAGCTGACCGGCATCGACACCCAGCGGGCGCGGACGCTGGTCCGCGAGACGCTGGCGGGCACCGCGCCCGAGACCCCGCCTGGCGGGTTCGCCCAGCCGGGGCCGCCCGTCGAGATCGACGCGGCCGAGCTGCTGTCCTGCTACGGCGTTGAGGTCTGGCCCGCCGAGGTCGTCCGCTCGCCCGACGAGGCGGTGGCCGCGGCCGAACGGCTCGGCTGGCCGGTGGTGGTCAAGGCGGCCGACCCCGCGGCCTCGCGGCGGGCGGGCACCGTACGCCTCGGGCTGACCGGCCCCGAGATGGTCCGCCACGCCTACGCCGAGCTGGTGCGCGAGCACGCGGAGCTGGCCGTGCAGCGGATGGCGCCGCAGCCCGCCGTGCCGACCGTGGTCGGGGTGATCGAGGACCCGGCGTTCGGGCCGGTGGTGTCGTTCGGGCTGGGCGAGGTGACCGCGCGGCTGCTGGCCGACCAGAGCTTCCGCCTCGCGCCGCTCACCCGCGAGGACGCCTCCGACCTGATCCGGTCCGTACGCGCCGCGCCGCTGCTCTTCGGCCAGTACGGCTACCCGCCCGTCGCGGTGGACGCCCTGGAGGACCTTCTCGTACGCGTCGGGCGGCTCTCCCACGATCTGCCCGAGGTGGCCAGGCTCGACCTCGACCAGGTGCTCGTGGGGGAGTCGGCGGTGGTGATCCTCAGCGCCCGCGCGACCCTGCGCACCCCGGCGGGGCCGCGGCTCGACGGCGGCCCGCGCCGGCTGTCGTGACCGGGCCTGTGGGCGCTGACGGGGGTGCGTCAGCCCTGAGCGAAGGGGGAGGGGCCGAGTGCCCGCTGATGACCCGGCAAAAGACGTTATAGAGCGTTATATCCGGCGGGTGAGTGCACTGCCCGTCCCTGGCAGGATGGAGCCATGAGGGAAACCCGAGTCTCAGCCGCGGGCCTGCGCGACGCGATCGAGCGCAGCGGCTACTACCCCGACCTCGTCACCGATGCGGTCGAATCCGCGCTGGGCAAGGAGGCCGTGACCGCGTTCGTGGTCCACCACGAGGCGACCTTCGATCCCGCGATGGAGGTGCGCCGCCACGTCACCGTGCTGGTGCTGACCGCGACCCGGCTGCTCGTCTGCCACACCGACGAGCACCCCGCGGTGGAGGGGGTCTCGGCGTCCCACGCCTCCACCACCACCGAGGCGGTGCGGCTGAGCCGCGTCCAGTCGGTCGCGGTCACCCGTGTGGTGCCCGACCCCGCCTCCTACGTGCCCGGCGTCCCTCCCACGGAGGTGACGCTCACCATCGGCTGGGGCGCCATCTCTCACGTCGATCTCGAGCCCGCCACCTGCGGCGACGAAAACTGCGAGGCCGACCACGGCTACACCGGCGCCATCACCGCCGACGACCTGTCGCTGCGCGTCAGCGAGGCCGCCGACGGGCCCGAGGCGGTCTCCCATGTGCTCGCCTTCGCCAAGGCCCTCTCCGAAGCCACCGCCCGCGCCACCGCCTGACCCTCGCCCACCCGCGCACCTCTCACCCGCCAACCGCCACCCCACCCGGCTGCGAGCGCCGCGCGCAGATCACCCGTGCCCGCGCCGTGTCGCCGCACGCGGATCAGGCCCGCTCCTGGGCCGTGTCGCCGCGCGGATCAGGCCCGCTCCTGGGCCGTGTCGCCGCGCGGATCAGGCCCGCGCCCGCGCCGCGTCTCCGCGCGCCGTCCCGTGCTCGGGCTCGCGTGCGGTGTCCGCGTGGGCGGCTTCCGCTGTGCACGTGCTCGCGCACCTAGCGCGCTCAGCGCCGGCGTTCGTGCGGCGGGACTGTGGAGTGCCGTTCGCGCCGGGCGCCGACCCGTGCTGACGCATGCGGCACCTGGGCTTGCGGGCACTCGCCCGCGCCGCGCTGAGCGTGTCGGTCGCTGAGCGTGTCGGCCCGCTGAGCGGGCGCCGTTTCACGCCCCCGCACCCACGGCGAGTCGTCCGTGTCGGTGCCGTGCGCACGCCAGTCCGTCAAGAGCCGCTCGTGCCGGTGCTTGCGCGGTGGGCCTGCGGGGTGTTGTCCGCGTCGCGCGCCGCCCCCGGCAACGCCACCGGCGACTCCACCCGCGCCTGCGCGCTTGAGCACTGCCTGCGCCCTGACCCGTACCAGCGTCGTCCGCGCCGCGTGCTCGCGTCGACCTACGCCTGCGCCCGCCCCCGCCCTGGCCCGGGAGCGTTGGTCGCGTCGGTGGTCAGGTCGTCTCCGCGTCCGCCTGCTGGGCGTCGTCCGCCCTGCGTCTGTGTGGTGGGGCCGGCGCAGTCTCGGCGGTGCAGTTCCTGGGCGCTCGCCTGGCTTTTCGCGCTGCTCTGCCGCCCCTGCTGAGGGTGTCGCGGAGCGCCGGGCGGGCGATCGGGGCGGGGCTAGACTGAGGGGCATGCTGGTGCCCGGATACGGCGGCGCGTCGCTGGCCGACTTGCCAGGTTCCCTGCTGGCCGCGCTCGGGCTGCCAGAGCCTAACCTGCTCGACCTCGATGCCGCCGACCGTGTGTGCCTGTTCCTGGTCGATGGTCTCGGAGCGGAGCTGCTCGACGCCCACCCCGAGCGGGCCCCGTTCCTGGCGGCGCACCGTACGTCCAGGACGCTCAGCGCCGGGTTCCCCGCCACCACCGCCACCAGCCTGTGCACCCTGGGCACCGGCCTGACGCCCGGTGAGCACGGCATGGTGGGCATGATGCTGGCCGTGCCCGGCACCGGAAGCATGCTCAACTGCCTGCGCTGGACCTTCCCGGGCGACGAGCCGATCGACCCCGAGGTGTGGCAGCCGGCCCCCACCGTCTACCAGCGCGCCGCCGCAGCGGGCATCGAGCCGGTCTACGTCGCCCCCGCCGAGCTGGCGGGCACCGGTCTGAGCCGGGCCACCTTCCGCGGCGTCCGGCACGTGGCGGCCGGCTCGGTCGACGAAAGGGTGGCGAGGGTCCACGACGTGCTGCGGGAGCGCCGCCGTTCCCACGTCACCGTCTACTACGGCGACCTCGACGCCGCCGGCCACATGCACGGCTGGGGCGGCGACGAGTGGCTGCGGCAGCTCGAGATCGTCGACGCCATGGCGAGCCGCCTGGCCGAAGGCATGCCGCCCGGCTCCGCCCTCTACGTCACCGCCGACCACGGCATGGTCAACGCCACCGAGAAGATCGATGCGGAGAGCGTCCCCGAGCTGGCGGAGGGGGTGGCGATGCTGGGCGGCGAGGCCAGGGCACGCCACGTCTACACCCGTCCGGGGGCCGCAGGGCAGGTGCTCGACGCCTGGCGGGAGACGCTGGGCGACAAGGCGTGGGTGGTGTCGCGCGAGGAGGCGGTCGAGTCGGGCTGGTTCGGCCCCCGCGTACGCGAGCCGTGGCTCGCCCGCATCGGCGACGTCGTGGCCGTCCCCCGTACCGACCTGGCCATCACCGCTCCCAGCAGGCATCCCGTCGAGGCGCAGTTCGTCGGTTACCACGGCTCGCTGACGGCGGCAGAACAGCACGTCCCGCTTCTGGAGGTACGCCCGTGACCAGCCCGCTCATCACACCCGCCGCGCTCGCGGAGCTCGCCGATCGTGGCGGGGTCACCGTGCTCGACGTGCGCTGGCGGCTCGGCGGGCCGCCCGGCATCGAGTCCTACCGCGAGGGCCACATCCCGGGCGCCGTCTACTGCGACCTCGACACCGACCTGGCCGGCCCGCCCGGCACGGGCGGGCGACACCCGCTGCCCAGTGCGGAGGCGTTCCAGAGCGCGATGCGGCGGCTCGGCGTCTTCGACGGCCGCCCTGTCGTCGTGTACGACGACGCGGCCGCCACGACCGCCGCCCGCGCCTGGTGGACGCTGCGCTACTTCGGCCACCAGGACGTCCGCGTGCTCGACGGCGGCCTGCCCGCCTGGATCGCGGCCGGTCACCCCGTCACCAAGGAGGTGCCCGCACCCGTCGAGGGCGACTTCACCGCCAGGCCGGGCGGCATGCCGATGCTGTCGGCCGACGAGGCGGGCGAGCTGGCCGGGCGCGGCGTGCTGCTGGACGCCCGCGCCGCCGAGCGCTACCGCGGCGAGGTGGAGCCCGTCGATCCCGTGGCCGGGCACGTCCCCGGTGCGGTCAGCGCCCCGACCACCGACAACGTCGGCCCCGACGGGCGCTTCCTGGCGCCCGATGAGCTGCGGTCGAGGTTCGCCGGGCTGGGCGTCGGCGAGGGGACGCGGGCGGGCGCGTACTGCGGCTCCGGCGTGACGGCCGCACATGAGGTGCTGGCGATGGAGATCGCGGGCCTGCCGGCGGCGCTGTACGTCGGCTCCTGGTCCGACTGGGTCAGCGACCCGTCCCGCCCCGTCGCCACCGGCTGACCGGCAGCGCCTGCGCCAGGGCGCCCCGGGGTCAAGCGGCCAGGGTCGGGTGACTCGGCTCAGGTGGCCGGGGCTGGGCGACCTCGGCTCAGGCGTCCGGGCTCAGTAGAGCGGGAAGTCGCCTGCGCCGAAGCAGGTGAAGCCCACCTCGCCGGTCTTGGCCGCCGCACACGCCAGCGCCGCGTCGGGTGCCTGCCCGGCCGCCACGAGCTCGTGGAAGGTGCTCATCACCGCCCGTGCCTCCTCGTCGCCTATCGGCACCATGCCGGCGATCACGCACGACGAGCCCTTCGCCAGGAACGTCCCCGGCAGCCCGAGCGGCGCGCCCTCCATGGGCGTCCGCGACATCCCGGAGTTGCACGCCGACAGCACCACCAGCCCGGGCGTCCGGGGCAGTTCCAGCAGGTCGTACGCCATGAGCGCGCCGTCCTCCAGCGTGATGCCCGACCCCAGCGGGGTGCGCGCGTGGAACGTCCCGTGCGCCGCCAGGTGCACGACGTCGGCCGTGGACAGCGCCTCCCGCACCGGCCCCACCCGCCCCTCTGTGAGCCGTCCACCGGGGTGGCAGCGCACGACGTGGGCCACCTCGGTACGAGCGTGCTCCAGCTCCGGGCCCGCCGCGGCCACCACCACGGGCGGGCTCCCGGGCCGGCGAGCAGCAGCGTCGGCGTTGGCACGCGCCCGCAGCCAGGCGGCGGTGCCGGCCGCCACGCTCACCGGGCGTTCGCGGAGGGCGGGGAGCGCGCCCCAGGGGAGCTTGTGCAGGCCGGCCACCGGCACGATCACCAGCGGTCGATCATCGAGGTCGGCCAGCAGGGGCCGCAGGACGAGCTCTTCGAGGGCGACGGCGGCCGCGTCGGTGTCGTGGCGCTGGGTGGGGCGGCGCAGGGCGTACCGCAGGCGCAGGATCGCCTCGCTGATCTCCTGAAGGTCGCCGACCCGCCGCAGCAGCAGGTGCCGCTCGGTGATCATGACGGCGAGCAGTGCGCCGCGGTCGGCCACATACTCGACCAGGGCGCTGCCTCCCAGCTCCGCCCGTACGCGTTCGGGGTCGGGGAGCGCGCTCGCGTGGGCGGGCGAGGCGACGGCCCGCCAGCGTTCGGCCCACTCGAACACGGTGCTCGCGCTGCCCTCCCGTACGGCCAGCTCCAGCCCGAACGCCGCCAGCCGCTCGCCCGACCTGGCCGCGTGCGCGCGCAGCGACGGGTCGTCGAAGCCCTCCACGCGCCCGCTCACCTCGGCCAGCCCGTCGCGGACGGCGGTGAAGGCTCCGGCGGGGTCGTCCAGGAGCGCCGACTTGAGCGCGAGCGCGTGCTGGCGCACCGTTCCCGGGATCAACGCGGCCCGCACCGGTCGTCCGGCCCGCGCCGCCTCGGAGTCCGGCGCCCGCTCCCCGACCCGCTCATCGGGCCGTCCAGCAGGCTGTTCTGCCGCCCTGGTGAGGTGGGTGAGCTGGTCCAAGGCCGTGCGGCGGTCGTCCAAGGAGAGCGCCGTCTCGGCCGCGACCAGCCGCAGTGCCGCCGCGACGGCCACGTGAGCGTCGCACTCCTCCAGCTCTCCGGCGCACTCGGCCAGCTCGGTCAGCAGCTCGCGGGTGACGGGACCGAGCGCCAGCCGTGAGCGCAGCACCACCTCCCTGGCCAGCGGCAGCCACGTCGTACGCTGCTGCGCCGCGAGCTCGGCGGCGGCCTGCTCGGCCACCTGCAGGGCCCGGTGCGGGTCGCCGGTGAGCAGTTCCACCTGGGCGAGCTTCAGCCGCGCCTCGGCCAGCGCCACCAGCGCCCCGGACGCCTCCAGGTCGGGTACGGCCAGGTCCAGCATCGCCCTGGCCTCGCCCGGCTGGTTCACGGCCAGGAGGGCATCGGCGAAGTCGGCCCGCATCGTGGCCAGCCGTTCGGGAAAGCCGAAGAGGGCGTCCTCGGCCTCGTGGTAGTGCTTGAAGGCGGCGGCGAGGTCGCCGCGACGTACGGAGAGAAAAGGCAGGTTGGCGGCGGACAGCCGGGCGAGGTGCCGCAGCCCGGCCTCCTTGGCGATGCGCAGGCAGTCCGTGAGGTCGCGTAGCGCCGCGTCCCAGTCGCCCCGGTACGAGTGGATGAGCCCTCGGTTGAGCAGCCCGCCGGCCAGGAACCTGCGGTCGTCCATGGTGCCCGGCGCCTCCGCGAGGGCCCGTATCGCACGGTCGCAGGACGAGATGGCCTCCTGGTGACGCCCCAGCCGGGCGAGCGCGACCGCGCGCTGCGTGTCGAGCTTGGCGCGGTCGATCGGCGACAGATGAGCCCAGGCCAGGGCGGCCACGCGCAGCGCCTGGAGCGGATGGCCACGCTCGGTGCGTACGGTCACCAGCGACAGCCGCGCCTGCGCGACCCGCCCGGGCGGAGCGTCCGGCAGGGCGATGGCCTCCAGCAGGTGGTGCTCGGCGCTCTCCAGGTCGCCCAGCTCGCGCGCGGCCAGCGCCATCGACCGCAGCGCCACGGTTTCGGCCTCGGGGCACCCGTCACGCCTGGCGGCCTCCCTGATGGCGCCGGCGACTCGCAGCGCGCGGTCGGGTTCGACCAGCGAACGCATCAGCGCGGACTCCGCCGCCTGGACGAGCGGATGGACGCCCCTCGTGACCTGCTGGTCCGTCGCTGCGCTCATAACCGGCCTCGGAGGAGGAGACGGCCGGGAGCAACGCGCGGACTCCCGGCCGGGTCAGGGGTGGGTGCGCACCCCCGTGGCCGGTGTCGGGTCAGGGGTGGGTGCGCACTCACGTGGTCGGTATCGGTCAGGGGCGGATGCGCACCCACGTGGTCTGTACGGGTGGGTGCCCCGGCCTGTGGCACACCACGCTCAGCCACCCGGGCGGCAGGCCCGTGGCGACGAAGTGGCCGGTGGGGGCGATGCGCCGGGTCAGGGTCAGGTGCGGCGACCGTACGTCGACGAGCGCGCCTTCGCCGGGATAGGGGGAGATGTGACCGGCGACGTCGATGAGCCCGTCGCCCTCCGTCACCTCCAAATCGAACGTGAGGCCGGCGGCGATGAACCGCACCAGATGGGAGCTGTCGTTGTCGCGCACGCTGCGGATCGTGGCGGACTCGGTGTGGGCGGCGGTCACGGCCATCGGGACCCGAAGCCGATAGGCGTCACGTGCGGCGGCGGAGACGTGACCCGGGATCGGGTCGTTCCCGGCGGCCAGCCGGAGGGCCGCCAGGAAGTACTCGTCGTTGATCATTGCGCTGTCTCCTGTAGTGAGAGCAGAGTGCGCAGTTTCTCCAGGCAGCGTGCCTTGGTGGGCCCGATGCTGCCGTCGGGCAGCCCGAGCCGTGACGCCACCTGCTGGTTGCCGACCTCGTACGCGACAAGTTCCAGGATCGAGCGGCAGGGTTCTTGCAGTGTGGAGACCGTCTTCCAGAGCCGGCGCCGCCCGTCGGCCTCCAGCACGGCGGCGGCCGGGTCGGGCTCGTCGACCGGATCGGTCACGGAGACGAGGGGCGGCTCCTTGCGCTGCATGGCAAGGGCCTCGCGACGAACGGTGGTCACGAGCCAGCCGCCCACGCTCGCCGGTTCCCTGATGTCGTGCAGATGCTGCAGCAGGCGGAGCCAGGCGCCCTGGACCGCGTCGGCGGCGTCGACCGGGCTCAGGCCGCAGGCGCGGGCCACCGCCCACATGCGCGGCCCGTACCTCGCTTCGAGCTCGTCCCATGCGGCCCGGTCGCCCTTGGCCGCGGCCGCGAGCAGCTCCGCTGGATCACGCAGATCCCGCATACGGCCTCCTTCCGCCCGGCCAGGGGAGGCGATCATGCCTCCCCGTGATGGTCCGGGGACTGAGCGTAAACTCTACAGACTCGCCGGGAAGAGGACTCCCAGATCCTGAATTTGCGGGGTCGCCTCGGAGTCGAGGAGCCTGTCGATCCACTGCCGTGCGGGTTCGTTCCTGGCGGCGTCGGCGATGGCTCCGGCCACCAGCGCCGTGGCGAACGACGTGCCGCTCCACGCCGCGTACCCCTCGAAGTCGCCGGTGTGCAGGTAACTGCTCGTCAGCCAGTCGCCCCGGGCGCAGGCGTCCACCCACGTGCCGTAGCCGGAGTAGGGGGCCCGGCACTGCTGGGAGGCGTCCACGGCGGCCACGCCGACCACGAAGGGCAGCGCCGCGGGCCAGAACGGGTGGTCGGAGGCGGTGTTGCCGGCGCAGGCCACGGTCACCGTGCCGGTCGGCGTGGCGGCGAGCTCGGCGATGGCGTCCGACAGCAGGGGCGGCGGCCGGCCGTCGAAGGTGTAGCCGCCGAACGACAGGTTGAGCACGTGGGGCGGCCGCTCGCGCATGCGGTGCAGGGCGCGTACGACGGTCGCCTCGTCGGTCACGCCGTCGCCGTCGAGCACCCGGTGCACGCGCAGCGACACGCCCGGGGCCCGCCGGGTCAGAAGTCCGGCGATGAACGTGCCGTGCCCCGCCTGCTGGCCCTCCATGGCGTCGGCCTCCTGGGGGCCGAGCCTGGCGTACCAGTCGCTGCCCGCCCACCACGGGTGCTTGGCCACGCCGGTGTCGAGCAGCCCCACGACGACGTCGGAGCGCGGCCGGTGATGCGGCCGGTGACCGATCGGAGGCGTGGGGAAGGGCCGTGAGGCCGGGCCGCCGAAGAACAGCGGCTGGCCGCGGAAGACGTGGTTGGGAGAGGCCCGCAGGCCCTGGTCGCGCAGCTCGGCGGTGAGCTCGCACGGATCGACGCCGTCGGCCAGATGGACGACGCAGACGCCGTCGGCCTCGGAGACCGCCTGGGTCCAGCGGCGCGCGGCGGACAGCGCCGTGCGGTCGGTCAGCACCTGACGTGGGCGGACGAACGCCTCCCCGACTGATTGGATGTCCATGAGCCGGTATCTTTCCTTGGGAGGCGACCTGTCACCCGCCACTTCAGCACCAACTTGGTATGGCCCCCCTCTGGTGCCGATCAGCGACCGACGGTAGTCTCTCCCTAGTCACTTGTGATCATCCCGGGACGAGGCCGTTGGGGAAGGCGCACCTCGTACCGAACGGGAGGTCCGGTGTCTGCTCGTGGCGTTCTTTACGTCCACTCGGCTCAGCCCGCGCTGTGCCCTCACATCGAATGGGCAGTCGCGGGTGTCCTTGGCGTGCCCGTAGACCTGACGTGGACTCCGCAGCCCGCCGCGCCCAATGTCGTGCGGGCCCAGGCGGAGTGGGAGGGACGGCCTGGCATCGCGGCGGCCATAGCCTCCTCCCTCATGGGCTGGCAGCGTCTCAGGTTCGAGATCACCGAGGATGCCTCACCCGGGGTCGACGGCTCCCGCCATGCCTACACGCCGTCGCTCGGCCCGTTCACGGCCGTGATCGGCGCGAACGGCGACATCATGATCCCCGAAGACCGGCTGCGCACCGCGATGATGATGGCCGCGCAGGGGCGGTGCGTGCTTGAAGACGAGCTGGACAAGCTGCTGGGCCGGCCGTGGGATGAGGAGCTGGAGCCGTTCCGGTACGCCGGGGACGGCGCGCCCGTCAGGTGGCTGCACGCGGCCGTGTGATCGCCGGGGACGAGGCCGCCGGGGTGCGAGGGAGGCTCCCCGTGCGCCCGTCCCGCCGCCTGACGCGCGTGACGAACGCCTTTGACACGTGTAGAGCCCTGATCAGTCTGAAGAGCGCCTGCTGCTCGTAGAGAGCGCCTGTGAAAGACGAACGAGGCCCCGCACCGAAAGACGGTGCGGGGCCTCGTTCGTATCGCTCTAGCGGCTGCACAGCCGCGCCCTGGGGCGGTCCTACAGCGGGATGTTGCCGTGGGCGCCCCTGGCCGGGGTGGCCTGGGAGAGCACCTTGGCGATCGCGCCGCGCGTCTCGGCGGGCTTGATCACCTCGTCGATGACGCCCAGCTCCTGGGCCCTGACCAGCCCGCCGGCGAGCTGCTTGTGCTCTTCGGCCAGGCGCTGCTCCAGCTCGGCCCGCTCCTCCTCGGGGACCGCGGCGAGCTCGCGGCGCTTGAGCACGCGCACCGCGGCCACCTCGCCCATGACCGCCACCTCGGTGGTCGGCCAGGCGAAGACCTTGGTGGCGCCCAGCGCGCGGGAGTTCATCGCGATGTACGCCCCGCCGTACGCCTTCCTGGTGATCAGCGTGACCCGCGGCACCGACGCCTCGGCGAAGGCGTGCAGCAGCTTGGCTCCGCGCCGGACCACGCCGTCGTGCTCCTGGCCGACGCCGGGCAGGTAGCCGGGCACGTCCACCAGCACGACCAGCGGCACGCCGAACGCATCGCACATGCGGACGAACCGGGCGGCCTTCTCGGCGGAGGTCGCGTCGAGGCAGCCGCCGAGCCGCATCGGGTTGTTGGCGATCACGCCGACCGTGCGCCCGCCCATGCGGCCGAGCGAGGTGACGATGTTGGGCGCCCACTTGGGGTGCAGCTCCAGGCCGGGCTCGTCGAGCAGGCCGTTGACCAGCGGCTTGACGTCGTAGGCGCGGCGCGCGGAGTCGGGCAGCAGGGACGAGAAGTCGACCTCGCCGATCTCGCCGAGGCGGATGCGGCCCTGGTGGCCGAGCAGCGTGGCGAGCCGGCGCGCCTTGACGAAGGCGTCGGTCTCGGTCTTGGTGACGATGTGGGCCACGCCGCTGCGCTTGGCGTGCGGCTCGGGCCCGCCGAGCGCGGCGGCGTCGACGTTCTCGCCGGTGACGCTGCGGACGACGTCGGGGCCGGTGACGAAGATGCGGCCGGTGTCGGCCAGGATGACGAGGTCGGTGAGCGCGGGACCGTAGGCGGCGCCGCCGGCGGCGGGGCCGACCACCACGGAGATCTGCGGCACGACGCCGGACGCCTTGGTCATGGCGGCGAAGACCCGGCCGACCGCGTGGAGCGACTCGACGCCCTCGGTGAGGCGGGCGCCGCCGGAGTGCCAGATGCCGATGATCGGCACCCGCTCGCGTACGGCGACGTCGTAGGCGTGCACGATGTGCTCGCAGCCCTCGCCGCTCATGGCGCCGCCCTGGACGCGGGCGTCGCTGCAGAACGCGACGACGGGAACGCCCTCGACGCGGCCCGTGGCGGCCAGCGCGCCGCTCTTGTCCTCCGGAGTGATCAGCCGCAGCGAGCCCTCGTCGAGCAGCGCGGTCAGGCGGACGACGGGATCGCGGGGATCAGCGGGCTCCTGATCGGAGCCCTCGCTCACCACCCGGTTGTCGAGCACGGTCATTTAAGCCCCCTTAAAGACGACGGCCACGTTGTGACCGCCGAACCCGAACGAGTTGTTGACCGCGGCGATGTCGCCCTCAGGCAGCGCGCGGTTCGCCTCGTGGACGAGGTCGACCTCGATGCCGTCGTCGAGGTCGTCGATGTTGATCGTGCGCGGGACGATCCGCTCGTGCAGGGCCTTGATGGTGAAGACCGACTCGATGCCGCCGGCTCCGCCGAGCAGGTGTCCCGTCATGGACTTGGTGGAGGTGACGAGCGGGTGGCTGCCGATGGCCTTGGCGATGGCCTGCACCTCGCCGACGTCGCCTGCCGGGGTCGAGGTGGCGTGGGCGTTGACGTGCTTGACGTCGTTGCCGGAGATGTCGGCGTCGGTGAGCGCCATCGTCATCGCCATGATCTGGCCGCGGCCCTCGGGCTCCGGCTGGGTGATGTGGTGCGCGTCGGCGGAGTAGCCGACGCCCGCGCAGTAGGCGTAGATGCGCGCGCCGCGCGCCTTGGCGAACTCCTCCGACTCCAGCACGACGATGCCCGCGCCCTCGCCCAGCACGAAGCCGTCACGAGCGCGGTCCCACGGGCGGGAGGCGCCCTCGGGGTCGTCGTTGCGGGTCGACATGGCCCGCGCGGCGGCGAAGGCGGCCATGTTGAGCCCGTGGATGGCGGCCTCGGTGCCGCCCGCCACGACCACGTCGGCACGGCCGGCCCTGATCATGTCGAGCGCGTAGCCGATGGCCTCGGCGCCGGACGCGCAGGCCGACACCGTGGCGTGCACGCCGGCCTGGGCGCCCAGGTCGAGCCCGACCCAGGCGGCCGGGCCGTTGGGCATGAGCATCGGCACGGTGAACGGCGACAGCCGGTTCCAGCCGCGCTCGCGGTAGGTGTCGTAGGCCGACAGCGTGGTGTTGATGCCGCCGATGCCGCTGGAGACCACGACGCCCAGCCGCTCGGGCGCCACCTCGGGGGCGCCGGCGTCCTTCCATGCCTCGCGGGCCGCGACCAGCGCGAACTGCTCGCTGCGGTCGAGCCGCCGGGCCTCGGGCCGCGGCAGCACCTCGGTGGGATCGACCGCGGCCGTCCCCGCGAACTTCACGGGGACGGTGTCGACCCAGTCGGTCTCCAGGGTCTTGACGCCCGACCGACCGGCGAGGAGCGCCGACCAGGTCGAGGTGACGTCTCCACCGACGGGCGTCGTCGCGCCAAGCCCGGTGACGACGACACGTACCCGGTTCGCACTCACGTTTCGCGCTCCTTGCTGGTCAGTGATCGGTTGATCGGTGAAACAATCCGAGGTCAGCCCTGGATGAAGTTGAGGACGTCCTTGACCGTCTTCAGGTTCTTGAGCTGGTCGTCGGGAATCTCGACGCCGAACTCGTCCTGGGCGGCCACGGCGATCTCGACCATGGACAGGGAGTCGATGTCGAGGTCGTCCACGAAGCTCTTCTCGGGGGTCACCTCCGAGGCCGGAATGCCGGTGATCTCGTTGATGATCTTGCCGAGGCCTTCGAGGATCTCCTGCTCGGTGGCAGCCATGTCGCTAGTTCTCCTTTGATTTCCTGGGTTCTGTACGGGCGATGCCGCACAAGTCTGGAAGGGCGAGCGGGACCCCGTCAGGGGATCTCGATCACCTGTCCGGCGTACGTCAGACCCGCGCCGAAGCCGAGCACCAGCGCCAGGCCACCCGACTGCACTTCGCCGCGCTCCAGCATGCGCGAGAGCGCGAGCGGGATGGAGGCGGCCGAGGTGTTGCCGGCGTGGACGATGTCGCGGGCGATGACGGCCTTGTCGGCGCCCAGCTTACGGGCGATCGACTCGACGATGCGCAGGTTGGCCTGGTGAGGCACGAACGCGGCGAGCTCCGACGGATCAACGCCAGCGCGCCGGCAGGCCTCGAGCGCCACCGGGTGCAGGGCGGTGGTGGCCCACCGGAAGACGGTCTGGCCCTCCTGGTGGAGGCTTTCGTTGCGGTTCTTGATGTAGATGGCGTCGGCCTTGTCGCCGGCGCTGCCCCACACGACGGGGCCGATGCCGGGCGTCTCGGCCGGACCGACGACCGCCGCGCCGGCGCCGTCGGCGAAGATCACGGCAGTGGAGCGGTCGGTCCAGTCGACCCACTGCGACAGCTTCTCGGCGCCGATGACCAGGACGTGCTTGGCCGAGCCCCCGCGCACGGCGGCGCTGGCGGTGCCGAGCGCGTAGCAGAAGCCGGCGCAGGCGGCGTTGATGTCGAAGGCGCCGGGGGCGGTGATGCCCAGGCGGTGCGCCACGACGGCCGAGGCGTTGGGGATCTGGGTCTCCATCGTGCAGCTCGCCACGATGACGAGGTCGATGTCGTCGGGCGTCAGGCCGCTGGCCGCGAGTGCCTTGCCGCCGGCGATGGTGGCCATGTCCTCGACGGTCTCGGCCGGGGAGGCGATCCTGCGCTCCTTGATGCCGACCCGGGACTGGATCCACTCGTCGTTGGTGTCCATGGTCTTGGCCAGGTCGTCGTTGGTGACGACGTTGGCCGGCTGGTAGTGGCCGAAGGCCAGCACCTTGGCGCCGGGAACGATGTCGGGGATCTTCATGGGATCAGCTCCCTGGCCGCGTCGAGGTCGTCGGGGGTCTTCAGCGCCACGGTGCGCACGCCGCGCAGCCCGCGCTTGGCCAGGCCGGTCAGCGTGCCGCCGGGCAGCAGCTCGATCATGTCGGTCACGCCGAGCGCGGCCATGGTCTCCATGCAGGAGTCCCACCTGACAGGGCTGCTCACCTGCTTGACCAGCTTCCGCAGGAACTCGGCGCCGCTCGCGACGGCCTGGCCGTCGGCGTTGGACAGCAGCGTGACCTTGGGGTCGGCGGGCTCGACGGCCTCGGCCGCGGCGCGCAGGCTCTCGACCGCCGGTGCCATGTGGTGGGTGTGGAACGCTCCCGCCACCTTCAGCGGAATGAGGCGGGCGCGGGCCGGCGCGTCCTCCTTGAACGCGGCGAGCTGCTCGAGCGTGCCGCCCGCCACGATCTGGCCGGCGCCGTTGATGTTGGCGGGGGTCAGGCCGTGCTTTTCGATGGCCGCGAGCACGTCGGCCTCGACGCCGCCGAGCACCGCGGTCATGCCGGTCTCGGTGACGGCGGCCGCCCTGGCCATGGCCCTGGCGCGCTCGCGGACGAGGCCCAGCGCCTGCTCGGGGGTGAGCACCCCGGCGAGCGCGGCGGCGGCGAACTCGCCGACGCTGTGGCCGGCCAGCACGTCGGGGCTCGCGCCGAGCGCCTCGGCGGCGGCCAGCGCGGCGGCGACGAGGAGCGGCTGAGCCACGGCGGTGTCGCGGATCTCGTCGGCTCCAGCGGTGGTGCCGTAAGCGATCAGGTCGAGCTCTACGACTTCGGACCAGGCGCCGAGCCGGTCGGCGAGGCCGGGCAGCTCGAGCCAGGGAGTCAGGAAGCCCGGTGTCTGGGCACCTTGGCCCGGGGCGACGAGTACAAGCACAAAAACCACCTTGCCCTGTAGGACTTCGACACGCGGATAGAGATCCGCACGAACTTTGTCCGGGGTGATTTGTAGGTTCCCTACAGTGGGAGTTTCGGCGGCATTACGTTAGCGATCGCCATGTTTCGGCGTTTTCGGACAGCCTGCCGAGGATGAGACCCACCTGCAGAGTGAACGCCGAGCGGCCCTCGGTCGGCTGGTAGCCGGTCAGCTCGGTGATCTTCTTGAGGCGGTAGCGCACGGTGTTGGGGTGCACGAACAACAGCCGCGCCGTCGCCTCCAGCGAGGTGCCCTGCTCCAGGTACGTCGCCAGCGTGTCGAGCAGCGGCGTGCCGGCCAGCGGCAGATAGACGTTCTCGATGAGCTGCTGCCTGGCGTCGGCGTCGCCGTCGAGCGCCCGTTCGGCCAGCAGGTCTTCGGCGTGCACCGGCCGGGGCGCGTCGGGCCAGCCGCAGGACGCCTTGAGCCCGGCCAGCGCCGCCCTGGCCGACCTGGCGGCGGCGTGCAGGTCGGGCACCTCGGGGCCGATGACGATGGGGCCCACCCCGAACCTGGACACGACCTGCTTGGCGGCGTCGTTGGCGTTGCTCGCGCCGCCCACGATCACGATCAGCCGGTCGGCCTGGACTCCGGCCAGCAGGTCCATGCCGATGCGCCTGCCCTTTTCGCGCAGCCCGTCGATGACCGCGCGCGGGTCGTCGTCGGGCGCGTTGCCGGCGATGACCACCACGGGGGAGGAGGTCCAGCCGAGCGCGGCGGCCCAGGAGTGCAGGCCGTCGTCCACCTCGCCGCGCACGAGCGCGTCGACGATCAGCGCTTCGAGCCGGGCGTCCCACGAGCCCCTGGCCTCGGCCTCGCGCGCGTAGACCTGGGCGGCGGCGAAGGCGACGTCGCGGGTGTAGCGCAGCATCGCCTGCTGGAGCTGGTCCTCGCCGCCGGGTGCGGCCAGCTCGTGGGTGCGCGCCTCGACGACCTCGACGACGACCCTGACGACGTCGACGGTCTGCTGGAGCGAGATGGAGCGCTTGAGCTCGCGCGGCGCCGTACCGAAGAACTCGATGCTGGGTGTGGGACGGTTCTCGCCGGCGTGCTGGAACCATTCGACGAACGCCGCGATGCCGGCCTGGGCCACCAGTCCCACCCACGAGCGGTCCTCCGCGCTGAGCGCGCGGAACCACGGCAGTTGCTCGTCCATGCGCGCCATCGCCGCGGTGCCGAGCGCGCCCATGGCGCGCTCGAGCCTTCGTGTGGTGTCCTCCCGGGTCCGGTCTGTCACGCCTCCTAGAGTGCCAGGTCCCCCCGGATGTCCGGAACGGCGGTCAGCGCCGTACCGGGAGGGCGGTTCAGATGACCGCGACGGCGGTGATCAGGCCGATCGCGACGTGCGTGGTCGCGAGCAGCCGGGCGCCGGGCTGCAGCTCCTGCTCCTTGATGAGCTCGCGGACGGAGATGCCGACGATCTTGTCGAACAGCAGCATCGCCAGCGTCTGGACCACGATGCCGACCAGGCCGTACACCGCCGTGCTCGCCAGGCCCTCCGACAGCCGGCCGCCCGCCGCCCAGATGGAGGCGGCCACGATGAGGCCGATCGCGATCATGGCGGAGGTGGCGAGCAGGGTGGCGTTGGGGTTGCGCTCGGAGCGGATGACCTGGCTGAGCTTGCCCGGCGTGGCCAGGTCGATCACGTAGAAGCCGACGATCATCAGGATGACGCCGACGGCGGCGTACGCGGCGATGATGCCCGAGCCACGGGCGAGGGTCTCAAGGAGGGTCACTGCAGTTCCATTCGAATGAAGGACACGGGTCGGGACAGATCAGTCAGCGATGCGGTGCGGGACGAAGGAGGAGGTGTCGTCGGTGATGTAACCGGTCGTCTCCCTGATGCCGAGCCCGGCCGCCTCGTCGGCGACCACCCAGGCGCCCAGCACCGGCCGCTGCCCTTCGAACTCCGGCAGCGGCTCGAAGGCCTGATGCACGTAGCCTTCGCGGCCGTACATGCCGGGCGTCTCCCGGACGCCGCCCGGGGTCACGATGCGCATCGACGCGCCTTCCCTGCCGAGCAGCGGCTTGGAGATGAACGAGGTCAGCTCGCGCGGCCCGTCGAGGTAGGCGGGCAGCAGGTTGGGATGGCCGGGGTTGAGCTCCCACAGCACGGCCAGCAGCGCCTTGTTGGACAGCAACGCCTTCCACAGCGGCTCGACCCACGTGCCGTAGCGTACGGCGTGCCGCCCGAACTCGTCGGCCAGCATCCACTCCCACGGGTACAGCTTGAACGTCGAGCGCATCACGCGCCCCTCGACGTCCACGAAGCAGCGGTTGAGCGGGTCCCAGCCGATGTCCTCCATGGCGATGGCCACGGTCTCGATGCCCGCCTGCTCGGCCGTCTCCTGCAGGTAGGCCACGGTCATGGCCTCCTCGCCGGTCTCGTCGGCGTTGGTGAAGGCGAAGTGGGTGGGGCCGGGCGGCAGGCGCAGCTCGCGCCAGCGGTCGATGAGCCGCTCGTGCACCGAGTTCCACTGGTCGCCGCCGGGGAAGACGTCCTGCAGCCAGAACCACTGCACCACCGACGACTCCACCAGCGACGTGGGCGTGTCGGCGTTGTACTCCAGCAGCTTGGCCGGGCCGGTGCCGTCGTAGCGCAGGTCGAAGCGGGCGTACAGGTGGTCGTCGCGGCGCTCCCACGAGCGGGCCACCGCCTCCCAGGCCCACTCGGGGATGGCGAAGTCGGCGAAGCGGCCGGTGGCGACCACGTGGTCGGCGGCCTGGAGGCACATCCGGTGCAGCTCCTCGACCTGGCTCTCCAGCTCTTCGACCTCGTCCATGGAGAAGACGTAGTGCACGGACTCGTCCCAGTACGGGCGGCTCAGCCCGGCCGGGTGGGCGGCGCGGTGGTAGGCCAGGCCGTGGCCTTCGATGATCTTCTCCCAGCCGTCCCTGGGAGGGGAGTGCTCGCGGCGCATCGCTCAGCCCCCGGAGCCCCAGCCGCGGCCGCCGAAGCCGCCTCGCTGGATCGACTTGCCGCTCCTGCTGCTGATGATCACGTTGGACGGCTTGAGCGTGGTGCCGTCCATGACCCGGTTGCCGACCCGGCGGCCGCCGTAGTACCAGACGTACGCGCCGTGGGAGCCGCCGTAATAGTGGTGGCGGGTCGAGGTGCCGTCGTCGTCGCAGTAGGAGTCGTCCACCACCACGTAGCCGTCGCCAGCCGGCGTGCTGCCGGGGGTGGCCGTGAGCGGGCTCGGGCTGTCCGTCGGGGTCTGGGTCGGAGTTGAAGTCGGGGTCGGGGTCGGGGAGGCGCTGTCGCTTGCCGAGAGGGAAGCGGACGGGGAGGCGGTCGGTGTCGCGGGGAAGTCGCCGTAGCCGGGTGGCAGGTCGCCGTCCAGCAGGACGCAGTCGGCCGTGACCTGCTCGTCGTCGTCGACCGCCGCGCAGTAACCCACGACCATCACCGACACGACGCCGAGGACGGTCAGTGGGATGACTTTGGACGATTTGCGTGGCGGTTGCTTGGACGCCTTGGACGGCTGTGGCATGAAACTCCTGCTTTCCTGAGCCGATCACACTAGCGGCGGCCCTTACCCCCGATCAATGGCCCCTGGCAGATTTGCCCTGTTCAGGGTTGGTGCTCCCGGTCGCCGCCCTACTGGGGTAGGACTGGACGCATGGATCCCGTCGAGGCCCTGCGCGAGATCGCCTTTCTCCTCGAGCGCGCGGGTGAGCCCCCGTACCGCGTGCGTGCCTTTCGCCGCGCCGCCGCGGTGATCGACGAGCTGTCCCCGCAAGAGCTCGCCCGTCTCACCCGCGACGGCGGGCTCGGTGATCTCCCCGGGATCGGGAAGGTCACCGCTCTTGTGGTCAACGAAAGTGTTAAAGGTCAGGTTCCTACCTATTTGCGGCAATGCGGGCGACCGTAGACGTCCAGCTCGACGAGGAGACCGCGCGGCTGCGGGCGGCGCTCAAGGGCGATCTGCACAGCCACTCCGACTGGTCGGACGGCGGTTCGCCGATCGAGGAGATGGCGCGGGCGGCCATGGCGCTCGGGCACGACTACTGGGCGCTGACCGACCACTCGCCGCGCCTGACCGTGGCCCGGGGGCTGACGGCCGGGCGGCTGGAGCGGCAGCTCGACGAGGTGGCCGCGCTGAACGAGCGGCTCGCGCCGTTCAGGATCCTGACCGGCATCGAGGTGGACGTGAACCCCGACGGCTCGCTCGACCAGGAGCCCGAGCTGCTCGACCGGCTGGACGTGGTGGTCGCCGGCGTGCACTCCAAGCTGCGCATGGGATCCGAGGACATGACCCGCCGCATGGTCACCGCCATCGCCGACCCCCGTGTGGACGTGCTCGGCCACTGCACCGGGCGCATCGTGCAGGCGGGCGGCAAGCGCGGGGCCAAGCGGCCCGAGTCGGAGTTCGAGGCCGAGCTGGTCTTCGAGGCGTGCCGTCAGTTCGGGGTGGCCGTCGAGATCAACTCGCGGCCCGACCGGCTCGATCCGCCCAAGCGGCTGTTGCGGCTGGCGTACGAGATGGGCTGCCTGTTCGCGATCGACTCCGACGCGCACGCGCCGGGGCAGCTCGACTGGCAGCGCTTCGGGTGCGAGCGGGCCGCCAGGTGCGGGATCGAAGCGGACCGCATCGTCAACACCTGGCCGCTCGACCGGCTGCTGGAGTGGACGCGCGCCTGACACGCCCGCCCCCTGGTCACCGCGCCTGACGGACCTCCTGCCGTGCCGCGCGCGTCCGCCTGCCGTGCCGCGCGCGTCCGCCTGCCGGCCCTGCCCGCTGGAGTGGACGCGCCCGTGAGCGGAAGAATCGCCGATCGTCACGTGGTGGAAAGCCGGGCGAGGCGCACCTGCACTCGCGTGAGGTGCCGCGCTCCGCTCGGCCGCCGGCGGAGGCGTGAGACTTCCCTGGCGGCGGGGTTACCTGGGTGTCGCGGGGCCGCCGCGAGGCCCGCGATTGTCGGTGGCGGCGCGTAGCGTTCCGGCTGTGAACCGTACCGACCGGCTCTACGCGCTCGTCGAAGAGCTGCGCGCCATCGCGCCCCGCTGCCGCTCGGCCCGCGAGCTGGCCGAGCGGTTCGAGGTGAGCGTACGCACGATCGAGCGCGACATCACCGCGCTGCAGGAGTCGGGCGTGCCGATCTACGCCGAGCCAGGCCGCAAGGGCGGCTACGCCATCGACAGGAAGGTGTCGCTTCCCCCGCTCAACTTCACGCCCGCCGAGGCCGTCGCCATCGCGGTGGCGCTCAGCAAGGCGGGCGACCAGCCGTTCGGCCGCCAGGCCCGTAGCGCGTTACGCAAGGTGGTGGCCGCCATGCCGGGCCCCGAGGGCGAGCTGGCCAGAGAGCTGGCCCGCCGCGTGCTGCTCGCCAGGCCGCAGTCCGAGCCGGGGGAGGAGATCCGGCCGCTGGGCGGCGAGGGCATCTCCAGGGCCATCGAGGAGGCGCTGCTGCGCCGCCGGGTGCTCAGGCTCGAATACGCCGACGCGAAGGGTGCGCTGACCACGCGCGACGTCGAGCCTGGGGTGTTCCTGGGCGGGCGCGGCGGGTTCTGGTACCTCGTGGGGTGGTGCCGGCTGCGCGACGACGTACGCGTCTTCCGCCTCGACCGCATCGCGTCCGCCACTGTCACCGCCGAGCGCTGTCCCGACCGGCCTTTGGAGGGTTTCGCCACCGATGTGCCAGAGATGGTCGTCCACGGCACCGTGCTCGACTGACAATCCGAGAATTCTTTCGAAAACACCGACATAGGGTTGTCGCCTTCGCCGGTCATCGTGGATCTGTCCGCACCCCCGAGGAGACGACGGCGTCCATGAACCTTCATCTCAGGTGATCATCCGCTCGCCGGTCGGAGAGAGCGCCTTCCCCGCGAGATCCCGGCACGGCGAGCGGGCCGCCCCGCGGCACGGGGCGGGTCACCCATCGCCCTGGACACGCCGCCGATCGCCGAGCGGCGGCGCGTCCAGGGCCCTGCGCCGGCGCCCCCAGCGTCCCCGAGCGTCCCCGAGCGTCCCCGAGCGTCCCCGAGCGTCCCCGAGCGTTCCCGAGCGTTCCCCGGCTTCCCCGAGCGTCCCCCGGCGTACCCGGTGCC
Source organism: Nonomuraea fastidiosa (assembly GCF_042751225.1). Taxonomy (NCBI): domain Bacteria; kingdom Bacillati; phylum Actinomycetota; class Actinomycetes; order Streptosporangiales; family Streptosporangiaceae; genus Nonomuraea; species Nonomuraea fastidiosa. The sequence goes on along the minus strand of NZ_CP170570.1, from coordinate 874,007 downwards.
CGCCTCCTTGCGCCGGCGTTCCCTGACGTCCCCCCTTCCCGCGCCGGCTTCGGAAGTGGGCGGCCCTGGGCGATCGCTCAAGGGCAGGCCGCCGCCGCTGCGGCCGTCCCTGGGCGGCCGTTCGGCGGCGGTCGTCTTACAAGGAGGCGGCCGACAGCCAGCGGTCGAGCAGGTCGCGGTCGCCGTGCACGGTGACCGCGCCGGGGGAGCGGCGGTTGTAGAGCACGAGCAGCAGGTCGCGGACCGGGCCCCGCAGGGCCACGTCGCCCTTGGCGTGCCCGCGCTCCCACGTGATCTTCCCGGCGGGGCCCTGCGTGATGGTCCACTCGCCGTCGGCGTCGCTCGCGTGGAGGTGGATCGTGGCCCCCTCCACGTCGAGCTCGGCCAGCGGTTTGGTGACCCAGCGGGCCTCCGGCAGGTTGTGCAGGAGCTCCTCGATGCCCTCGATCGCGGTCTCCGCCGGGAACTCCGGCTCGACGCCGAGCGCGATCTCGACGTCCGCCCGGTGCACCAGCAGCTCGAAGAACATCCGGCGCGGCCACCACGAGGCCCGCTTGTCCGGGCCCCACGTCCACACGGTCGTCGACGGGTCGGTGGCGCGCAGCGTCTCCAGCATCTCGGCGGCTCCCGCCGTCAGCCACGCCGCGTCGCCGTGGGCGCCCTCCGGCAGTCCGGTGGGCACCTGAAACGACCAGATCCGCTCTTGCACCTGGTTGCGCAGCACGTGCACCGCCCAGCGGTGCATCTGCCCGACGTGGGTGACCACGTCGCCGACCGTCCAGCCCGGGCAGGTCGGCACCGGGACCGTCAGGTCGTCCGCCAGCGTCGCCAGCCTGGCCGTCTCGGCCTCGATTCGAGCGAGGTAATCAGTCACCGTGCCTACATTAGGCGGCCGGGCACGTCGTTCCCTTCTGCGGCATCTTGCCTTCGATCAGGTACGCGTCCACCAGGCCCTGGACGCACTTGCTGCCCGACAGGTACGCCCCGTGCCCCTCACCCTCGTACGTCACCAGCGTCGCGGTCTTGAGCTGGGCCGTCAGCTTGGGCGCCCACTCGTACGGCGTGGCCGGGTCGCCCTTGCCGCCCACCACCAGGATGGGCGCGGAGCCGGTGGCGTCCACGTGCCGTGCCTCGTCGCTGCCCTTGGCCGGCCAGACCGAGCACAGCCCGCCCGAGCCCTCGCTGCCGAACAGCGGCGAGATCTTCAGCGCCGCCGCCTCGGTGCGCCGCAGCGTCGCCTCGTCGGGACGTTCGGCGGTGTCGACGCAGGTGATGGCGGGGAAGCTGGTCATCTGCGTGGAGTAGTTGCCGTTCGGATCGCGCCCGGTGTAGGAGTCGGCGAGGTAGAGCAGCGCGTCGCCCCGCCCCTTGAGCGCCTCGCCCAGCGCCCGCTCCAGGAACGGCCAGGTCAGCTCCGAGTAGAGCGCGGCGGCCACGCCGGTGGCGGCCAGGCCCTGGGTGAGCGCGCGGCCGCCCACCTGCAGCGGCTTGGTGGTGAGCTGGTTCATCAGCCGGGTGACGTTGGCGTCGGCCTCGGCCTGGGTCTTGCCGACCTCGCAGTTGCCCTCGGCCACGCACGCCTTCAGGAAGCTCTCGTACGCCTTCTGGAAACCGCGCGTCTGGGCGATCGTGCGCTGCTCGAAGGTGACCGTCGGGTCGAGCGGCGCGTCCAGCACCATGCGGCCGACGTTCTTCGGGAACAGCGTGGCGTAGACGCCGCCGAGCTGGGTGCCGTACGACATGCCCACGTAGTTGAGCTTGGCGTCGCCCACGGCCTCGCGGATGCGGTCCATGTCGCGGGCGGCGTTCACGGTGCCGATATGGGGCAGGATCTTGCCGGAGTGCTGCTGGCAGAGGGAGGCGAACTCCTTGTTGACCGCGTCGGCCTCCCGGCGCGTCTCCTCGTTCGCGGGAAGCGTGTCGAGCGAGGTGAACCTGTCCATCTCGGCGCCGTCGCCGCAGCGCACGCCCGAGCTGCGCTCGACGCCGCGCGGGTCGAAGCTGACCAGGTCGTAGTGGGCGCGCAGCGTGGTGAGCGCCTTGGCGGCCTGGTCGAGCGTGTCCACGCCGGACGCCCCAGGCCCGCCGAAGTTGAACACCATCGAGCCCAGCTTCTTCTTGCCCGTGGCGGGCAGTTTGATCAGCGCCAGCTCGATCTTCTCGCCGTCGGGCTTGGCGTAGTCGAGGGGCACCGCGAGCTTGCCGCACCGTACGGACTTGTCCTGGGCGGCCGGAGGCTCGCCGTCGGGACGCTTGATGTCGGTGCACGGACCCCAGGCGATCGAGCCGGACCCGGCGGCGGGCGCGGGGCTGGACCCGTCACGGGTCTCGGAGGCCGGCTGGGCCGGTGCGGTGGAGCAACCTGCGGCCGCCAGGACCAGGGCGGCGGCGATAACGCGACGCATGACGAAACTTCCCCTCACATCTCTTCAGGGGGAAGTAGTGCCCACAATACGGCAACCTGCACCAATGGCCGGTGAAGCGGCACGCACCCCTCCTGAACGTGCCGCCTCACCAGCGCGACGGGGCGGACGGCAGAATATGGCGGCGCTCCCGCGAATCATTTCCCACGGGAGCGCCGGACGACGGATGGCTCAGACGCCCATCGACTGGGTGTCGTTGCTCTCCGCGCCGCCCGCCTCGGTGACGCCGTTCTTGAGGTGGTAGCGGGCGATGGCCTCGCGCAGCACCTCGCCGTCGAGCTCGCCCCGCTTGACCAGGCTGTTCAGCACGGCCAGCGTGATCGAGGCGGCGTCGACGTGGAAGTGGCGGCGCAGCGCCGAGCGCGTGTCGGACAGGCCGAACCCGTCGGTGCCCAGCGAGGTCCAGTCACCCGGCACCCACTGCGCGATCTGGTCCGGCACGGCCTTCATGTAGTCGCTGACGCCCACGAACGGGCCCTGCGCCTCCGACAGCGCCTGCGTGACGTAGGGGACGCGGCGCTCGGCGTCGGGGTTGAGCAGGTTGTGCTCGTCGCACTTGAGCGCCTCGCGGCGCAGCTCCGACCACGACGTCGCCGACCACACCGCGGCCGACACGCCCCAGTCCTCGGCGAGCAGCCGCTGCGCCTCCATCGCCCACGGGCCGGCCACGCCGGAGGCCAGGATGTTGGCCTTGGGCCCCTCGGTCTGCGGGCCGTCGGCGAACTTGTACAGGCCCTTGAGCAGGCCCTGCACGTCGATGCCCGGCGGCTGGGCCGGCTGCAGGTAGGGCTCGTTGTAGACGGTCAGGTAGTAGAAGATGTCCTCCGGCTGGTCGCCGTACATCCTCCTGAGGCCGTCCTTGACGATGTGGGCCAGCTCGAACGCCCATGACGGGTCGTAGATGACGGCCGCCGGGTTGGTCGAGGCGAGCAGTGGCGAGTGGCCGTCCTCGTGCTGCAGGCCCTCGCCGTTGAGCGTGGTGCGGCCTGCGGTGGCGCCCAGCAGGAAGCCGCGGCCCATCTGGTCGCCCATCTGCCACATCATGTCGCCGGTGCGCTGCCAGCCGAACATCGAATAGAAGATGTAGACCGGGATCATGTGCTCGCCGTGCGTGGCGTAGGAGGTGCCGGCCGCGATCGCCGAGGCCATCGAGCCCGACTCGCTGATGCCCTCGTGCAGGATCTGGCCCTGCACGGCCTCCTTGTACGACAGCAGCAGCTCACGGTCGACCGCCTCGTACGTCTGCCCGTGCGGCGAGTAGATCTTCGCCGTCGGGAACATGGCGTCCATGCCGAACGTGCGGGCCTCGTCGGGGATGATCGGCACGAACCGGTGGCCGATCTCCTTGTCGCGCATGAGGTCCTTCAGCAGCCGGACGAACGCCATCGTGGTGGCGACCTGCTGCTTGCCCGAGCCCTTCTGGAAGGTGGAGTAGACGTCGTCGCCGGGCAGCTTGACCGGCTTGGCGCGGACCACCCGCTTGGGCAGCACGCCGCCGAGCGCCGCGCGGCGCTCCTTCATGTACTGGATCTCGGGGTCGTTCTCGCCCGGGTGGAAGTACGGCGGCAGGTCGGCCTCCAGGGCCGAGTCGGGGATCGGCAGGTAGAGCCGGTCCCTGAACTCCTTCAGCTCGGCCTTGGTGAGCTTCTTCATCTGGTGGGTGGCGTTGCGCGCCTCGAAGTCCTTGCCCAGCGTCCAGCCCTTGATGGTCTGGGCGAGGATCACCGTCGGCTGGCCGACGTGCTCGCGGGCCGCCTTGAACGCGGCGTAGACCTTGCGGTAGTCGTGGCCGCCGCGCGACAGCTTGCGGATGTCGTCGTCGGACAGGTGCTCGACCATCTTGCGCAGGCGCGGGTCGGAGCCGAAGAAGTGCTCGCGGATGTAGGCGCCCGACTCGACGGAGTACGTCTGGAACTGGCCGTCGGGCGTGGTGTTCATCTGGTTGACCAGCACGCCGTCCACGTCGGCCGCGAGCAGCGGGTCCCAGTCGCGGCCCCACACGACCTTGATCACGTTCCAGCCGGCGCCGCGGAAGAACGCCTCCAGCTCCTGGATGATCTTGCCGTTGCCGCGTACCGGGCCGTCCAGCCGCTGCAGGTTGCAGTTGATCACGAACGTGAGGTTGTCGAGCTCCTCGCGTGCCGCCAGGCCGATCGCGCCCAGCGACTCGGGCTCGTCCATCTCGCCGTCGCCGAGGAAGGCCCAGACGTGGCTGCGGCTGGTGTCCTTGATCTGGCGGTTGAGCAGGTAGCGGTTGAACCGCGCCTGGTAGATCGCCGCGATCGGGCCAAGACCCATGGAGACCGTGGGGAACTCCCAGAAATCGGGCATCAGCCGCGGGTGCGGGTAGGAAGGCAGCCCGTGGAAGCCGTGCGACAGCTCCTGGCGGAACGCGTCGAGCTGGGCCTCGTTGAGCCGGCCCTCGAGGAAGGCGCGCGCGTAGATGCCGGGGGCCGCGTGACCCTGGAAGAAGACCTGGTCGCCGGACTCGCCGTGGTCCTTGCCGCGGAAGAAGTGGTTGAAGCCCACCTCATAGAGGGACGCGGCGGATGCGTACGTGGCGATGTGGCCGCCGACGTTGGTGCGGGCGTTGGCCCTGGACACCATGACGGCCGCGTTCCAGCGGATGTAGGCGCGGATGCGGCGCTCGATGTGCTCGTCACCCGGGAACCAGGGCTCACGCTCCGGCGGGATCGTGTTGATGTAGTCGGTGCTGCGCAGGCCCGGCACGCCGACCTGGTGCTCGCGGGCCCGCTCCAGCATGCGCAGCATGAGATAGCGGGCTCTGGTGCGGCCTTCGGTCTTGACGACGCTGTCGAGAGACTCGAGCCACTCGTTGGTCTCGCTGGGATCGACATCAGGCAGCTGGCTGGGTAGGCCGTCGCTGATGATCGAGAATCGCTGGCGTCCGGAAGCCACTGGGTCTCGCCTTCCGAGATGGACTGATGTCTGGTCTGGGTCGCCTTCCATCCTGGTCGCTAGCCGGAGAAAACGCATCTCTACTAGCAAGTAACCAGAGTGTCCCTGCTGGCAGGGCAGCCCCTGATGGCCTAGACCACCGATGGTAGGACGAATCGCCACCAAAGGTTACATGTCGCAAGCAATTTAACAAGACCAGAAAACTCACGAAATTTCGCTCGAATCCTGGCTGCTTGCGCGATGTCTCCTCCGTAGTCTTAGCCTCCCCCTAGGGGAGGCTTCTCACGCGTGAGCGGGCGAGTCTATCCGCCCTGCTCGCCGGGGCGCTCCAGGATGGCTTTAAGACGACAACCTCCGACCGGCCCCTACGCCACGAATCCGCCCCTGGCTTTCACGCGGCGAACCCCTCGGTATGGGGGCACCTATCGGTATGGGGACACCTTAGGGAACGGGGCGCCACAAATTCGTCCATAACGGACAGAGCGCGCTCGTCGTCCCGTGCCTCAGACTCCTGTTCCTCGGCCGTTCCTCGGCCCGGTCGGGCGATCGAGGGTGCTCGTGGGCTCTTGGTGCAACGCCCGGCGCCGTCTCGGACGCGGTGCCGGCGCGGCCGGGTGCTCTACGCGTACTACTACAGGTGCTGTACGCGTACTACTAAGGGAGACGCTCCGCGCCTACCGAGGGAGACGCTCCGCCTCCGCCTACTAAGGGGAGGCGCTCCGCGGTTCGCTGAAGGGGCCGAGGGCTCTCCGCCGTCACTTCGATCGCCTTCGCCGCCATCTTGCCGCGCCGCTCCTCAGCATGCCTCCTTAATAAGAAGGTCTCCTTACAAGTCGCCTCGCTCCTGCCAAGGGGCCGGCGGCGGCATGCGTCGGTGATGCGTCCCCCTCGGCGGGTGATCGGTGGGGCGGGCCTGGTCGCTTGGGGCCGCGCTCGGGACCGGCTGAACACGGGGCTATCCGAGTCTGGCGGCATTCGGCCTGGCGGGATTCGAAGCCCGGCATCGAGCCGGCCCGGCACGAATCCGGCCCGGCATCGAGCTGGCCCGGCACCGGACCTGGCACCGGCCGGACCTGGCGCCGACGGGATCTGAAAACGGCCGGGAGCGTAACCTGCCGGGCCTGGAAGTGCTCGAAGGTGTGGGCCGGCGGTACCCAGGCGGGGCACCGCCGGCGGCGAGCGGGCCCAACGCATCCGCCCCTTCTCCGTAACAATTCGGTCATGATTTTCCGTCGCCCTCCAGAAGCGGCAAAACTTAGGAATCTCGCTTTTCATCCGGCATTCCGCGTACCAATGTGAGAGGTATGAATGCGACGGTTGGCGACCGCCTCCTGGTACATGGCAATACCGTTGGTGAAAGGGACAGGAGCGGCGTGATCACGGAGGTCCGGGGGCCGGACGGGGCGCCCCCGTACATCGTGGCCTTCGACGACGGCCACACCGGGATCGTCTTTCCGGGGCCCGATGCCGTGGTGCTGCATCAGTAAGATTCCCGCGTGAGATCTGAAATCATCGCTGTGGCCACCGGTTCCCGGGAGGCGGTGCACGACATCACGGCCCAATGCGCCGATTTCGTGCGGGCTCAGGGCGGCGACGGGTTGCTGCACGTGTTCGTGCCGCACGCAACGGCCGGGGTCGCACTGCTCGAGCTGGGTTCGGGCAGCGACGACGACCTGCTGGCCGCTCTGCGTGATCTGCTGCCCGCCGATGATCGCTGGCGCCATGCCCACGGCTCGCGAGGTCACGGCCGGTCGCACGTCATGCCCGCGTTGATCCCGCCGTACGCCACGATCCCCGTGCTGGGCGGGCGAATGGCGCTCGGCACGTGGCAGTCGGTCGCCTTGATCGACTTGAACGTCGACAACCCGCAACGCCAGGTTCGCCTGTCGTTTTTGTCTGATTGATTCCGGCCGACCAGGGCCGTACCCGTGGCGACCGTTGACGACTGAGGGTCACAGCGTGTGGACTGTGCCGAAGCGATAAACCGCATAAGCGGGGCCACTCAAGCAGGAGGGATAAACGTGAGCGCGACCGCGGGTCAGGCGCAGGGCGAGCGCGGCCTGGCCGAACGGCTCGGCCTCAAGCCGGGTCAGGTGGTGCAGGAGATCGGTTGGGACGAGGACGTCGACGACGAGCTTCGCGAATCCATCGAAGACCTGACCGGCAACGAGCTGCTGGATGAGGACGCTGATGAAGTCGTCGACGTGGTGCTGCTGTGGTGGCGTGACGGTGACGGCGACCTCTTCGACGCTCTGACCAACGCCATGCGAGCACTCGCCGACGGCGGCCAGATCTGGCTGCTGACTCCCAAGGCCGGGCGCGAAGGCCACGTGGAGCCGAGCGACATCGGGGAGGATGCCGCCACCGCGGGTCTCTCGCAGACCAGCAGCATCTCCGCCGCGGCCGACTGGTCCGGGACCAGGCTCGTCCCGCCGAAGGGCAGCCGCCGATAGGGGCCGCAGCGCCTGCCGTACGGCAGGATGGACCTGTGAACGCACATCCTGCCGAGGTCGGCGCCCAAGCTCCTGATTTCGAGCTACAGGACCAGCACGGCACCCCGGTGAGCCTGCGACAGTTCCGGGGCGAGAAGGTCGTGCTGGTCTTCTACCCGCTGGCGTTCAGCGGGATATGCGGCAGCGAGCTGTCCGCTCTGCGCGATCAGCCCATCGAGGGCGCGCGGTTGCTGACCGTGTCCGTGGACTCGGTCTTCGCACTCCGCGCGTGGGCTGATCGCGAGGGCTACGCGTTCCCCCTGCTCTCTGATTTCTGGCCACATGGACAGGTCGCTCAGGCGTACGGTGTGTTCGATGAAGAGAAGGGCGTCGCCCGCCGGGGGACCTTCATCCTCGACGGCGAGGGCGTGATCCGGTGGTCGGTGGTCAATCCGATCTCCGAGGCGCGTGACATCGCCGACTATGTCAAGGCACTCGCCGACATCACTTGACGTTCAAGGACATCGCCGACTTCGGAGGATACGATGCCCTGCTTCCGGTGCGGGGCCCGGCAGACGGACCCGGTGCGCGGAGTGAGCCCGTGGCAGCGCGGGGTGCGCAACGATTCCCAGGTGCTCATCTGCCCGGACTGTCAGCGGCTGCACGACCTCGACCTCGACTCCTGCGCGACGTGCGGGTCCACGGCGCTGTTCTGCCGGCTGGGCGAGGTCGAGTGCAGGGGCTGCGGGGCCGTGTGGATGGCCCGCTCGTCCGCGGGCCCGATCGACCCGGCCGCCGTCGCCGCGCCGCCCGGGCTGTCGGCTGAGGTGGAGGCCGCGCTCAACCGCGTCCTCGGGCGGGCCTGAAGGGCCCTGTACGGTCCCCGGGGCGCCCGTTCGGCTCCCTCGCTCCTCACAGCGGTTTGCGGGGCTCTGTGATGCTTTGGGACCTCGTGGGCACGTACGTGCGGTTGAGCCGAGGAGGCAGGGCAGGCCGGCGAAGTGCTGATCGGCATCCCCGTTCACCTGCCGATCTCGCCGATCTTGTCTCTGGGGCCGGACACCCTTTCCAGACATTTGCTGAGCTGCGCTATCGTCTCCTTCCGTGTCCGCAATGAGTTCGTTCGTCGTCGCGCTTGACGTCGGTGGCACGTCCATGAAGGGCGGCCTGGTCAGCGAGTCCGGCGCGGTGCTGCTGAGCGAGCGGCGCCCCACCCCTCGGAGCGAGGGACCGGAGGCGGTCGTGGCCGCGATCTCCGACTTCATCAGCCACCTGGCCGCCTCGGGCGACGGCATCCCCGCCGGCGTCGGGCTGGCGGTACCCGGGCTGGTGACCGAGGACACCGCCGTGTACGCGACGAACCTCGGGTGGCGCGACGTCCCCGCCACGGACTTCACCACCCTGGACATCCCGGTCATGCTCGGGCACGACGTCCGCACCGGGGGCCTGGCGGAGAGCATCCTCGGCGCGGGCCGCGGCGTGTCGGACTTCCTCTTCCTTCCCATCGGCACGGGCATCGCCGGCGCCTCGATCATCCGCGGCGAGGCGTACGGCGGCGCCGCCGGCTGGGCGGGCGAGATCGGCCACACCCCCGTCTTCCCCGACGGCGAGCAGTGCGCGTGCGGGCAGTTCGGCTGCCTGGAGACGTACGCGTCGGCGGCCTCCGTCGGACGCCGCTACAGCCAGCGGGCCGGCGTCGAGGGCGTCAAGGCCGAGCAGGTGGTCTCCTCCGACGACCCCATCGCCATCGAGGTCTGGGACGAGGCCGTGGAAGCGCTGTCGCTGGCGCTGGCCACGTACACGCTGCTGCTGGACCCGTCCCTCATCATCCTGGGCGGCGGTCTCGCCGAGGCCGGTCCCGCCCTGTTCGATCCCGTACGCACGCGCCTGGTCAAGCGCCTGGCCTTCCGCGAGGCGCCCCCGCTCGTACCCGCCGCGCTCGGCGTCGACGCGGGCATGCTCGGCGCCGCCCTCCTCGGCTGGCGCGCCGCCGGCCGCCCCGAGCTGGGACCCGGGTGGGTGGTGGATGTGCGATCGGGCCCGTTGGTGTCGTAAGGTGTAGTGCCGATCAGGGGCGGTTAGCTCAGCGGTAGAGCACTCGCCTTACAAGCGAGGGGTCACTGGTTCGAACCCAGTACCGCCCACCTGCGACATCAGCCCCGTCTCCACTTAAGGAAACGGGGCTTCGTGCCATGAGCGTGCCATCAGGCTCCGGCGTCGCCGGTGATCTTCGCGTTCATCGCATCTCGCGGCTCCATGCGTGATCATGGGCCGGATCCGGTGCCGGGGTGGACCGTCTCGGTGACGGCTGTGGCGGAGTGGTCCGCCAGGCGTGAGATGCCCCCGGAGGGGAGAAAGCGGGCGGTTACCGGACTTCCCCTGCCTTCTGGTTCCATGATCGTCCATGAACGCAGCCCGAACGACCGTCCGGAGAAGGTGGCTCAAGCTTCTCACGGCCCTTCTCGCCATCCTCCTCCTCGGGTCGATGGGCCTGTACGAGCTGATGAACGCCCGGACCTTCCAACTTGCGGGAGACCTGACCGACCGCGTGGCGACCGGTGAGAAGGTCGTCGCCCTGACCTTCGACGACGGCCCTGACGAGCACACCCCCGAGATCATCGACGTCCTCGCCGAGCAGCGCGTTCGCGCGACGTTCTTCGTCGTCGGCTCTCAGGTCGAGGCCCGGCCGCAGGACGCGCGGGCGCTGGTCGCCGCAGGCCACCAGCTCGCCAATCACACCTACAACCATCGGCGAATGGTCTTCGTTTCCCCCGCCACGGTGGCGAGTGAAATCGAACGCACCGATGCGGCCATCCGGAGGGCCGGGCAGCGCGGCGAGATTCTGTTCCGCCCGCCGACCGGCAAGAAATTGCTGGTGCTACCGCTGTATCTGGCCGGCAACCAGAGGCGCACGGTGATGTGGGATGTGGAGCCGGATTCGGGTAAGACTCCGACCGCCACCGAGATCGTCACGGCTGTGCGCAAGGAGACGAAGCCAGGATCGATCATCTTGCTCCACCCCTGGTACGCCGGCGGGCGGAACACTCGCGAAGCCATCAAGGGCCTGATCACCGGCCTTCGTGAGGACGGATACCGATTCGTCACGGTCTCAGAGCTGCTCGCCTTGCGAGATCGTTGACATGGGTCCTGCCCTTGTCTCATTGCGTTAGGCCGCTGCTTCGAACCCGGTACCGCCGCCCGGTCCGGAACTCATGTCGTCCGGTACGTTCCGCGTTGCTCCCGCCAGTGCCGCGACCACCGGTGGCGCTGCCGGCGTCGCGGCGCGAGGCACCGGCGAAAATGAGAAGCGCTCGTGAAGGGCGTTCGCTAATCTGACGGTGGCATAAGGCGGAAAGCGCTTCGAAGATACCTTCAAACCGCTTCAGCGGCAGCTTTCCGTCTTTGCGTCCCCCAATTGAACAGCACCTTCCCGGTGCGACGATCGATGCGGTTTCGCTGTATGAAGCCGCCGCCGTCAGTTTCTCGGGAGGGATAAGATGCCGGAGAACGTGCCCGGTGCGAAGGCGAGGAATGCTTCGTTAAGGTGCCGGAGAAATCCGGTTCCCTGACCCGGGTCTCGTCGGCTCGGCCGGCGGATCCTGGCTTATAGCCCTTCGCCGCTTGGATCTCGGGCACGTTCTCCTGAACGGATCCCTCCCGGTCTAAGTCCGAGGAGGATCCGTCGTCTCATGGCGAAGTTCAACCACGCCGCGCGCACGGCCGCGACGTCTCCGGTCGTCACGGAGCGGACGCCGTCCGTGCGCACGTACGAGGGCGCTCCCGGCTACGTACGCGACGCCAAGAGCGAGCTCTTCCTCCTCGCGGTCACTCACATGGTCGGCGAGCCCACCATGTACGAACGGCCCAGGAAGCGCGACCGGCGGTTCCGGAGGCTCGTTCACCAGGTGGCGGTCGAGGACGGCGAGTGGCTGGCCAGGTTCCTGCCGTGGCTGCGTACCGAGGCGAACATGCGTTCCGCTCCGGTCGTCGCCGCGCTCGAAGCGGTCAGGGCGCGGCTCGACGCGGGGCTGCACGGACTGAACCGGCAGCTCGTCGACGGCGTGCTCCAGCGCGCCGACGAGCCGGGCGAGGCGCTCGCCTACTGGACGTCCAGGTACGGACGATCCATCCCGAAACCGGTCAAGCGCGGCATCGCCGACGCCATCCGTCGTCTCTACAACGAGCGGAGCTTGCTCAAGTACGACACCGCCTCCAAGGGCTACCGCTTCGGCGACGTCATCGACCTCGTCCACCCGTCCCCGCACCCGGACAAGCCGTGGCAGGGCGACCTCTTCAAGTACGCGCTCGACCGGCGCCACAGACGCCGTAACGGCATCCCCGAGCGGCTGTCGGTGCTGCGCCGGCGCGCGCACCTGATGGCGCTGCCGGTCGCCGAGCGGCGCGCCGTGCTCACCGGCGACGATCCCGAAGAGGTGGCGGCGAGGCTCGCCGGGGCGGGCATGACCTGGGAGGCGCTCGCCGGATGGCTCCAGGGGCCCATGGACGCCGCGGCGTGGGAGGCCGTCATCCCGAGCATGGGGTACATGGCCCTGCTGCGGAACCTGCGCAACTTCGACCAGGCGGGCGTCGGCGACGCCGCGGCCGAGAAGGTCATGGCCAAGCTCGCGGACCCGGACGAGGTGGCCAGTTCGCGGCAGCTCCCGCTCCGGTTCTACTCCGCTTACGTGGCGGCGTCGTCCCGGTGGCGGCCTGCGCTGGAGCGGGCGCTCGCCCTCGCGACCTCGTGCATGCCGTCGTTCCCTGGCAGGACGCTCGTCCTCGTCGACACGTCCGGGTCCATGACGTGGCTTCGGATATCGGCGCGTTCTACGGTCTTGCCGGTGCAGACGGCGGCGCTGTTCGGCGCCGTCCTCGCCGCCCGGGGCGACCAGGTGGACCTGTACGGCTTCGCCGACGGCGTCTTCAAGCACCGGGTCCGGCCGGGCGGCTCGGTACTGGAGGAGGTGCAGGCGTTCTGCGAGCGGATCGGCGAGGTCGGTCATGGAACGCGCATCGCCGATGCGGTGCGGGCGACGTACCGGGGGCATGATCGCGTCGTCATCCTGTCGGACATGCAGGCCATGATCGGGTTTGCGAGCGACGGCGTCATGGACTCGGCGCCGGGCGACGTCCCGATGTACGGCTTCAACGTGCTCGGCTACAAGACCGCCGCGATGGCGACAGGGCGGGCTGACCGGCACGAGTTCGGCGGCTTCTCCGACGTCGCGTTCAGGCTGATCCCGCTGCTGGAGGCCGGGAAGAGCGCCGACTGGCCGTTCTGAGCCTCACGGGCTCGTGGTCGGGACCCAGTAGCGGCGCTTGCGTTCGGTGATGCCGATGAGCCGCCCGCCGTTGGCCTCGATGACCCGGCGTGAGGCGACGTTGGTCAGGTCGCACATGATCAGGGCCCGGTCGATGCCCAGCGAGCGGGCGATCGGCAGCGCGGCGGCCAGCATGGCCGTCGCGTGGCCCTGGCGGCGGGCGCTGGGGCGGACGTCGTAGCCGATGTGCCCGCCCTGCTCCTCCAGGGCGGGGGTCAGGCGGTGGCGGATGGCCAGGCGGCCGAGGAACCGGTCGCCCTCGGCCCACCAGAGGGTGGTCATCGGTACGAAGCCCGGCCGCACCCCCTCCTGGGAGCGCTCGTTGAGCACCCGCGTGACGTACGCCTGGAAGGCCGCCGGGCTCGTCAGGGCCTGCGGATCGACGTCCTCGACGAACCACGGCACGGGAAAGTCGCGGTCGGCGCGGAACTCCGCCATCGCGTCCCGGAAGGACGGCAGCAACGCGGGGTCCGGGTCGATCAGCTTCGGCATGGCGACCATGGTGCCCGCGACAGGGCGCGACGCCAAGTCTCACCTCCGGGAGGCGGGCCGCCTCGGGCCGTAAGGTCGTGTTGTGGATGATCAGAGGGCCCAGGCTCACGCTGCCGCTGGAGCGCTGTTCTTCGACGACGTCGGCCGGTTGCTGCTGGTCACGCCTACGTACAAGTCCTCTCTGGACATACCGGGCGGGTACGTCGAGCCGGGGGAGACCCCGCACGAGGCGTGCGTCCGTGAGGTACGGGAGGAGCTGGGCATCCAGCCGGCCATTGGGCGCCTTCTCGTGGCCGACTGGGCGCCGGACTCCAGGGACGGCGACAAGGTGCTGTTCGTGTTCGACGGCGGGGTGCTGAGCGACGAGCTGCTCGGGCGGATCACGTTCGCGGACGGCGAGCTGAGCGCGTACGCGTTCCACCCCGTCGAGGAGCTGGACGAGCTGCTGATCGAGCGGCTCGCCCTCCGGCTCAAGGCCGCCGTCACCGCGTACGAGCGCGGCGAAACCGCCTATCTCGAACACGGCAGGCCGGTCTAGATGGCGGCAGGAGACCCACGCGTGGTTCCACGCGCACCTGATCGACCCGAATGACGTCGATCCCCGCGTCTACGATTGCGAGCTGAACCTGCAGGCCATGGCCTGGTTCAAGCGGGAGGCCACGCACTCACTCGAGCGGGTGCCCGGTTATCTCGCGATCCTCGCCAGGCACGGGGTGGAGTGCGTGCGGGTCAGAGGGACGATCCGGGCAGGGTGATCTACGAGGACCCCCATCAGATCGTCGCCGTCCCGTACGGCGGGAGTTAGCGGCGCCGGCCCCGGCGGTTGCGTGGGGGAGAGGTGCGGCGGGCGGTGCTCTTCTGCGCGGGCTTTCTGGATGTGCGGGGCTTCTCCGCCGGTGCGGTGGCGGCGGGGGTGCGGCCGCGGTGGCTGTTGACGGTCCGGCCGCGGACGATGCCGATGAAATCTTCCATCAGGTCCGTGGTGGCGTCGGCGAGCCAGGCGAGCCCGATCTGCGACTGCGGCGCGTCCGTCACCGGCCGGTACGTGAGGTCCTTGCGGTGGTAGAGCCGGGCCAGTGACTGGGGGACGAGCACGAGCCCCGCGCCGGAGGCCACCAGCGGGATGGTCTCGGCCGTGGTGTCCGGGCGGGTGAAGGCGGGCAGGCCGGGGCGTTCCGTCCACTCCAGGGCGTCGTCGAGCGGGTGGAAGATCTCCTCGTCGGCCAGGTCGGCCAGCGTCACCTCGTCGGCGGCGGTCACCACATGGTCCTTGGGCACCACGACCACCGTCGTCTCGATGTAGAGGGGGATGACGTTGAGCCCGTCGCGGTCGATCGGCAGCCGGACGAACCCGGCGTCGGCCCCGCCCTCGCGCAACAGCGACAGCACCTCGGGGGTGGGCGCCATGACCAGGGTGATCGGCACGTCGGGCTGCCGCTCGGTCCACACCCTGGCCCACTTCGCGGGGGTCACGCCGGGCGCGTACGCCAGCCGGAACGTCTCACCATCGGTCACCGCCACAGCGTACCGATGTCAGCGAACCCGCCCCGACTGGCTACGCTTGGCGACATGACCTCGTCCAAACCGAAGAGCATCCAGACGATGAAGCCCGAGACGGCGGCCAAGAAGCTGGGCGTGCTCTTCTCGGCGACCCCTGCCGAGTTCCGCGCGGGCGTCGTCTCCAGGGACGAGCTCAACGCGATGCAGAAAGAGCCGCCCGCCTGGCTCACCGAGCTGCGCCGCAACGGCCCGCACCCCAAGCAGGTCGTGGCCGCCAAGCTCGGCGTCTCCATCTCGGGCCTGGCCAGGGCCGGCATCACCGAGCCGCTCACCACCGCCGAGATCGAGCAGATCAAGGCGGAGCAGCCGGAGTGGCTGGAACGCGAGCGCTCCGTCTACGCCGAGGCCCGCAAGGAAGCCGCCCGCCTCAAGCAGCAGAAGCAGGACAAGCAGGACTATCAGGAGAAGCGGGAAAGGCGGCAGCGTTAGCCTGCCGCCCCGAGCGCTCCCGCCCCCACTCCCGCCGTCTTCAGGCCGCGCTTCTCGCTTGAGGCCGTGAGTCCCGGCGGCTCAGGTGTGCGGGTGGACGGTGACGAAGATGCCGCGCACCTGGGTGCCGTCCGGGTCGTCCCAGACGCCGGAGACGTGCCCGATCGCGTCCTTCGGGAGCGGCGCGGCGACCTGAAGGACCCGGTGCAGGCGCAGGGTCGTGCCGGGCGGGCCGGGCAGCGTTGTGCCCTCGGCGTCATCGGCGTCATCGGCACTGTCGGCGGTGCCGCGCGCCGCCGTCCCCTGCGCCGCGGGGGCGGTGTAGGCGCGGGTGACCGTGGGGTCGGGGGTGTCGCTGACGTTCTGGGCCTGGGCCTGGACGCGTCCCGCCACGAACGCGGTGAGCTGGGTGATCAGGACGGGGTCGTGGCAGCCGTCGTAGATCCAGCGCCGTCCCAGCACCCCGTGCTCGGCGGTACCGAGCAGCGCGTGCTCGGCGCCGTCCAGCGCGGCTCCCCGATACGTCAGCGGCACCAGGTACGTCGTCGCCGCACCGCCCGACACATCGTTGAGCACCATGAACTCGATGCCGACCTCTCCCTCGGGGTCGTCGAGCCGGAAACCGCCCGCCCTGACCAGCTCGGGCCGAGCCGGGCCGCCGCGGTACCACGGCCGGGTGGGCAGCCAGGGCGTGAGCAGCTCCAGCTTGGTCGGCTTCATCGTCGTGCGGTGGATGACGGCCATACCGGGAGATCCCTCTCGTCGAGCGGACACGGACCTCCCGGATTGTACGGATGCATCCCCGGTGTCAGACCGTCATGGGCTCGCCGTTGGCGATGACGTTCTTGAGCACGAGGTTCTCGACGTTCTCGATGACGTTCGGGGTGGCGGTGGTGCCGAAGTCCACGTCGGTGAGCGTGACGTCGCGGATGGGCGCGTCCGGGTAGCCGCGCAGGTTGAGCGCGCGTTCGGCGGTCCCCACGGTGACGTCCCTGACGTCGATCCCGCGTACGGACGGGTTGAACCCGTGCCCGGGCCCCTCCTCGTAGAAGAAGTTCACGTCGATCACCGAGCCGCCGACCTGGCCGATCTCCAGGTCCCTGGCGTGGAAGCCCTCGATGAAGCCGCCGCGCACGGAGTTCGTCTTGAACCGCAGCGCGATGTCGAGGTTGGGGCTGGACATCGCGCAGTCCCTGATGAACACCTCGCGCACGCCGCCGGACATCTCGCTGCCGATCGTCATGCCGCCGTGCCCGTCGCGCATGGTGCACTTCTCGACCAGGATGTGCTCGCTCGGCACGTTGACCCGGCGGCCGTCGGCGTTGCGGCCCGACTTGATCGCGATGCAGTCGTCGCCCGTGTCGAACGTGCAGCCGCGGATCACCACCATGCGGCTCGACTCGGGGTTGCAGCCGTCGTTGTTGGGGCCGTGAGAGACGACGGTGACGTTCTGGACGAGGACGTTCTCCGACAGCGTCGGGTGGATCTCCCACATGGGCGAGTTGACGATGGTGACGCCCTCGATGAGCACGTTGCGGCACCGGTACGGCTCGATGAAGGACGGCCGCAGATAGCCGCCCTCACCGTAGCGGCGCCGGGCCACCGGCACACCCCCCTCGGCTTGGGCGAACAGCGCGGCGCGCGCTGCTGACTGCTCGGGTTCGCCCGGGTCCCAGCCGTGGTCGCGCTGCCCCTTCCACGGCCACCAGTGGTCGTTGCCGGCCCGACCGTCCAGCGTGCCTGAGCCGGTCACCGCGATGTCGCTGCGGCCGTAGGCGTAGATGAGCGGCGAGTAGTTGAACAGCTCGACGCCCTCGAACCGGGTCAGCACCAGCGGCAGGTACGCCCCCGGGTCGGTGCTGAACAGCAGCGTCGCACCCTCCTTGACGTGCAGGTCCACCCGGTCGAGCAGGTGGATGGGGCCGGTGAGGTAGCGGCCTTCCGGCACGTCCACATGGCCGCCGCCCGCCTCGTGGCAGGCCCTGATCGCGGCGCGGATGGCGGCGGTGCAGTCGGTCGTGCCGTCGCCGCGCGCGCCGAAACGGGTGATGTCGAAGCGGCGGTGCGGGAAGACCGGCGGGCGGACGCGGGCGGCGATGCGGTTGGCACGGGCCCAGGGTGCTCCCGGGTGCGCGGTCGACGCGCCGGCGGAGGACTCGCGGGCGAGGGCGGCTCGGGGGTGAGAATCGGAACGGCGGCGGACATCGCCAGGGCACGCATGGCGGCACGGCGGCTCAGCACGGCAACTCTCCCTGTCACGCTCGGGGTGGCCCGGAGCATATGCCGACCCGTTGCGGTGATCTAGGGGTCAGGCGGCTGTTCGTGCTGGAAACGCGGTGCAAACGGTTGCAGGATTCGTGCAGGGGCCGCGCGCGGGACGGCCGCAGGGGCCACGGCGGCGCGCAGGGCTGTCAAGGGCGGCGCCGCAGGGCTGTGCGGCAGGGCGCCGCGACCGCCCAGGCATGGGCGGTCGCGGCGCGGAGCGGGCTCAGCAGGTGCTGGCGCCGTCGAAGTTGCGGACGCCGCGGGGCACCTTCGACCAGATGGTGCCGCCGGGACGGACCGTGTGGCAGCTGCCGTCGGTGCCGTGGGCCCACACGATCTTCAGGCGCAGGGTTCTGCTGCAGTCGTTGCGGGCGTAGCCGGTCTTGGTGATGGTGCCGGTGGTCTGCCAGACGACCACGCAGGACGGCGCGTTACCGGCGGGCGCCATGGCCTGGGCGGGAGCGGCGGCCGCGCCGAGGGCGCAGCACGCGACGGCGAGGGTGGTAAGAGTCTTGCGCACGGAACGTGTCCTTCCTGATGCCATCAGTTACCCAACGAGTAGTAATCGATTGACTACAGGAAGTCAACGACATGGATCATAAGGAAAGTGTCCGCATATCTATACAAAACGGACATCGAGCTACTAACCTGGCATCGCTCCAGTGGGGGCCGCCTGGAGCGCCAAACGTCGCAGACGTCGGGGCCCCTCCCGCCCCCGGAGGGGCCCCGCGCCCATGTCTCGGGGTCCCGTTGTGTCCCTCATATGGCGAAAAATCGAATGAGGGCGACTCGCTGCACCTCTAGGGTGTGATCCGTGACCAAGCTCAATCAGATCCTCGCCGTCGAGAAGGGTGTGAAGTCGGACGTCCAGCGCAAGGTGACGGACGCCTACAACCGGATCCAGAAGGCGCCCCTGCTGTCCGGTCTCTCTCGCACGTACCAGCCGATCGACGATGAAGGCGAGCAGCTGCCGCCCGAGTCGACGCGCGTGCAGGTGCAGGCCGAGGAAGTGCTCAAGGACGTCGGTACGGCGCTCACCCGGCTCTTCGACGTGACCGCCACCAAGGACTGGGCCAACTGCGAGGCCAAGGCCGACGTGGTGGTCGACGGCGAGGTGCTGCTCGAGGACGTGCCGGTGACGTACCTGCTCTTCCTGGAGAAGCAGCTCAGCGAGGTCTACGCGTTCGTCTCCAAGCTGCCCACCCTCGACCCGGCCGAGACCTGGACGCGCGACGAGGCCACCGACACCTGGCGCACCGAACCCGTCAAGACCACCAGGACGAAGAAGGTGCCGCGCAACCACGTGCTCGCCGAGGCGACCGACAAGCACCCGGCGCAGGTGCAGGTCTACAACGAGGACGTCGTCGTGGGCTACTGGACGAAGATCGCCTTCTCCGGCGCGATGCCGCAGCGGCGGGTGAACGAGCTGCTGGCCCGCGTACAGAAGCTGCAGGACGCGGTGAAGTACGCGCGCGAGGAGGCGAACGGCACGGAGGTCGTCGACCGTAAGATCGGAGACAAGGTGTTCGCCTACCTGTTCAGGTGAACCCTCCCCTAGACCCCCTCGCCTTCGGGCGAGGGTGCGCCAGGAGCGCAAGCTGAGGCTGAGGGCTGAAGCTGAACGGCGGTGAGTTGGGGGTTCGAGTCCTCCCCGGGGGCACATGCCCCAGGTGGCCCAAATGGTAGAGGCAACCGCCTGAGACTCAGATTCTCGCTCCAGATTCAGCATTCGCCGCCGGACGCCGAAGTGACCGAGGACGGGCTGTGATGGTGAGATGCCGGTTCGACTCCGGTTCGGGGCTCTTTCCTGCCCCGGTGGCTCAATGGTAGAGCGCACGTCATAACGACTGATCCGTTCTCTTGAAAGACTCCGGCGCCGAATATGGCGGCATCACTCAGGCCCCCCGGTATGGGTAGACCGGGGGGCCACCGCCTTTTCGCAGGTTCTTCACACGCCGTGTGATCAGCGGCGGCGCAGCCTGCCGGCGGCCAGATCCAGGACATGGATGCGCTCGTGGTGGGCGCCCGAGCCGCCGCCCCGTCAGCGCCCCCGACGCCCCCGACGCCCCGGACGCCCCGGACCGCCCGTACAACGTGGAAAAACTGCTCTAGGGCCCTTGCCGGGGCGCGGCCGCGGGACGATGGTGGAAGGAGACCCGGCCGGGGCCTGCTACCCGGCGGGAAGTCCCGCCCGGACGGCGAGATGGGTGGCGGTGACCGGCGAGGCCACCAGACCTGCCGCCGCTTGACGGCACCTCGGCCGCTCCGGGTGGGACGCGGGTCGCCGGCAGGCGCCCTCGCCCGGCGCGCCGGACCAGAGCCTTCCCAGCGCGCGCTACCAACGGTGGTGGACCTGCGGGCGGATGAGCTCGTCGTAGACGTCGCGGACCGTCGCGAGCGCCGCCTCGTCGAGCGGGGGCAGGGCGTCGGCGGCGGCGTTGGCCCTGGCCTGCTCGGGGTTGCGGGCGCCCGGGATCACCACCGAGACCCCCTCCTGGTCGAGGATCCAGCGCAGCGCGAACTGCGCCATCGTCGCCCCCGGCGGCACCAGCGGCGCCAGGCGGCGCACCGCCTCAAGGCCGGTGGCGAAGTCCACGCCCGAGAACGTCTCACCGACGTCGAACGCCTCCCCATGCCGGTTGAACGTGCGGTGGTCGTCGGGCGCGAACGTGGTGTTCTCGTCGTACTTGCCCGACAGCAGGCCGCTGGCCAGCGGCACGCGGGCGATGATGCCGACCCCGGCGGCGCGGGCGGCGGGCAGGACCTGTTCGAGCGGCTTGAGGCGGAAGGCGTTCAGGATGATCTGCACGGTCGCCACGCCGGGCCTGGCGATCGCGGTCAGCGCCTCCTCGCAGGTCTCCACGCTCACGCCGTACGCGGCGATCTTCTTCTCCGCCACCAGCGTGTCCAGCGCGTCGAACACCGCGTCCGTCGAGTAGACCGGCGTCGGCGGGCAGTGGAGCTGCACCAGGTCGATGGTGTCCACGCCGAGGTTCTTGCGGGAGCGCTCGTTCCAGGCGCGGAAGTTCTCCATCACGTAGTTCTCGGGGATCTGCTCCACCCGGCGGCCCATCTTGGTGGCCACCGTCAGGCCCGGGTGCTCCTTGGCGAAGCGGCCGACGATCTGCTCGCTGCGGCCGTCGCCGTAGACGTCGGCGGTGTCGATGAAGGTGACGCCCGCGTCCACCGCCGCTTCGAGCGTGGCGATCGCGTCGGACTCCGTCACCTGGCCCCAGTCGGCGCCGAGCTGCCAGGCTCCGAGGCCGACCACACCGACCTGGCGTCCGGTACGTCCCAACACGCGCTGTTCCATGGGTGTCTGCCTTTCTCGAACGTGACCAGGCACCAGTGTCCCGGATGCCAGGACCCTCAGCGCACGCCGGGGCCAGGGGAGCGCGCGAGGCGGGGGAGCGCGGCACGTACCCTAACTGCCATGATTCGTCCCGCCACACCCGCTGACGTGCCCGAGATCGTCAGCATGATCCGCGAGCTCGCCGAGTACGAGAAGGCCGCACACGAGGTGCGCGTGACCGAGGAGCAGCTCCGCGACACCCTCTTCTGCGACCACCCCGCGGCCTTCGCGCACATCGCCGAGCAGGACGGCGAGGTGGTGGGGTTCACGCTGTGGTTCCTGACCTACTCCACCTGGCGCGGCGTGCACGGCATCTACATGGAGGACCTGTACGTCCGCCCGCAGTACCGGGGCGGCGGCCACGGCAAGGCGCTGATGCGCGAGCTGGCCAGGATCTGCGCCGAGCGCGGCTACGCCCGCCTGGAGTGGGCGGTCCTCGACTGGAACGAGCCGTCCATCGCCTTCTACGAGAAGCTGGGCGCGGTCAACCAGAGCGAGTGGTACCGCTACCGGCTGACCGACGAGCCGCTGCTCCGCCTGGCCGGCGAGGCGGCCGCCCGACCGTGATCCCGCCGTGAACGCGGCCACGCAGGTCACGCACAGTGACGTGACCTGCGTGACACAAATGCGGATCAGACGCCGGCGTGCGTCCTGCTCCGCGTGCTCTCGGACTGATCGAACATGCCCATCTCGGGCTCCTCGAGCTCGCGGTGGGTCTCCTCTATCCGCAGCGCGACGCCGATCGCGAAGAACGTCGGCGCCCACTCGCCTACGAAGATCCCCCACCTGTCGGCCCGGTCGAGCCCGGCCTTCTCGGCCTTCGTCGATACCGCCCAGCTGGCGAAAGCCAGCGCGATCGACGCCAGGCCGCACGTGTACATGTGGCCGGACTTCACGCCCATCTTGTGCAGCTGTTTGATCATGATTCCCCCTTGTCTGAGAGCTGTTACCCCAGCAGGGGGCCGATAACCGATCATTAACGCCATGTTTCGAGGGTGACGGTTGTGCGGTGCTTGTTACCGAGGTGAATCACACGTAACGAACGCACAGCCACGCAGGGTCATCGTGCGTAATGAGCCCTTCCTACCTTGGGCATCCCCGGACGCCGAGCGTAGGAGAGGTCGATGGCGCGCTGGATCGCCGAGTGGCACCCCGATGACCCAGCCTTCTGGGAGAGCACTGGCCGGCGGGTGGCCCGGCGTAACCTGATCTTCTCGATCGCGGCCGAGCATCTCGGCTTCACCGTATGGACGTTGTGGAGCATCGTGGCGACCAAGCTCGGGTCGTACGAGTTCTCCACCGACCAGCTTTTCTGGCTGGTCGCGCTGCCCAACTTGATCGGCTCCGTGCTGCGGGTGCCCTACACGTTCGGTCCCGCCAGGTTCGGCGGGCGCAACTTCACCGTGGCGAGCGCGCTGCTGCTGCTCATCCCGGCGGTGCTGCTGGGCGTGGCGGTCAACAACCCGGGGACGCCGTACTGGCTGTTCCTGGTGATCGCGGCGCTGGCCGGGTTCGGCGGCGGGAACTTCGCCTCCAGCATGGCCAACATCACCTACTTCTATCCGCGCAGCAAGCAGGGCATCGCGCTCGGGCTGAACGCGGCGGGCGGCAACATCGGCGTCAGCTCGGTGCAGCTCGTCATGCCGCTGGTCATCGGCTCGCTGGGGCTGGCCGCCGCCGGATGGTTCTGGGTGCCGTTCATCGTGGCGGCCTCGATCTGCGCGTACTTCTTCATGGACAACCTCACCAGCGCCAAGGCGAACCCGCGTGAGCAGCTCGCGGTGGCGGGCAAGGCGCAGACCTGGGTGATGTCGTTCCTCTACATCGGCACGTTCGGCTCGTTCATCGGCTACTCGACGGCCTTCCCGCTGCTCAGCCAGAGCCTCTTCCCCGACGCGCCGTACGCGGCGGTCGCCTTCGTCGGCCCGCTGCTCGGCTCGCTGGTCAGGCCGGTCGGCGGCTGGCTCGCCGACAGGCTCGGCGGCGCCCCGGTCACCTTGTGGAACTTCGCCGCGATGGGCGGCGGCGTGCTGCTGGTGTGGCTGGCCGGCGCGGGCGGCTCGTTCTGGCTGTTCTTCCTCGCCTTCCAGCTGCTGTTCGTCACCTCCGGCATCGGCAACGGCTCCACGTACCGGATGATCCCGGCGATCTTCCAGGCCAAGGCCGTGGCCGAGCGCGGACCCGGCGAGGAGGCCCTGCTGCACGGCAAGCGCCAGGCCAGCGCCGCCATCGGCATCATCTCGGCGGTCGGCGCGCTCGGCGGGTTCCTCATCAACCGGGCGTTCGGGATGTCGTTCGCCGCCTCGGGCAGCCCCGCCGCCGCCTTCCTCGCCTTCGGCCTGTTCTACGCATCCTGCTTCGCCCTGACCTGGTGGTGCTACACCCGCAAGGTCGGCGTCAACATGGTGGCGAGCCTCGCGCATGCCAGGGTCTGACGTGACCGCGACGCACTGTCCGTACTGCGCGCTGCAGTGCGGCATGAAGATCGGGCCTGGGCCGGCCATCACTCCGCGCACGGACATCCCGGCCAACGCCCCCGGCTCGCTGTGCCAGAAAGGGTGGACCGCCGGCGAGCTGCTCACCAACGGCGAGCGCCTCACCACCCCGCTCCTGCACGGCGAGCCCGTGGAGTGGGACGTCGCGCTGGACTACGTGGCCGAGCGGCTGTCCGCCATACGCGCCGAACACGGCCCCGACGCCGTGGCCGTGTTCGGCGGCGGCGGGCTGACCAACGAGAAGGCGTACTCGCTGGGCAAATTCGCCAGGGTCGCGCTCGGCACCAGCCAGGTCGACTACAACGGCCGCTTCTGCATGTCGTCGGCCGCCGCCGCGTCCATCAGGGCGTTCGGCATGGACCGGGGCATGCCGTTCCCGATCACCGACCTGGCCGAGGCCGACGTCGTCATGCTGGCCGGGGCGAACGTGGCCGAGACCATGCCGCCGTTCGTCCGCCACCTGAACGGGCCCCGCCTCATCGTCGTCGACCCGCGCCGCTCGCCGACCGCCCGCCTCGCCTGGCTGCACCTGCAGCCCACCCCCGGCACCGACCTGGCGCTCGCGCTCGGCCTGCTGCACATCGCGATCGGCGACGGGCTCGTGGACGAGGAGTACGTGGCCGCCCGCACCACCGGTTTCGACGAGGTGCGCACCGCGCTCGCCTCCTGGTGGCCGGAGCGGGTCGAGCGGATCACCGGCGTGCCGGTGCACAAGATGCGCCAGGCGGTCAGGGCGCTCGCGGCGGCGGAGCGGGCGTACATCCTGACCGGACGCGGCGCCGAGCAGCACGCCAAGGGCACCGACACCGTCACCGCGTTCATCAACCTGGCGCTCGCGCTCGGCCTGCCCGGCACGGAGGGCTCCGGCTACGGCTGCGTGACCGGGCAGGGCAACGGCCAGGGCGGCAGGGAGCACGGCCAGAAGGCCGACCAGCTCCCCGGCTACCGCAAGATCGACGACCCGGCCGCCCGCGCGCACGTGGCGGGCGTCTGGGGGATCGCGCCCGACGACATCCCGGGGCCGGGGCGGTCGGCGTACGAGCTGCTCGACGCGCTCGGCACCCCCGAAGGTCCCAGGGCGCTGCTGCTGTTCGGGTCGAACCCGGTCATCTCGGCGCCCGCCGCCGAGCACGTCGCCGAGCGCATCGGCTCGCTGGAGCTGCTGGTGACCTGCGACTTCGTCATGTCGGAGACCGCCGCGCTGGCCGACGTGGTCTTCCCGGTCACGCAGTGGGCCGAGGAGACGGGCACGATGACCAACCTGGAGGGCCGGGTGCTGCTGCGCCGCAGGGCGCTGACCCCGCCTCCGGGGGTGCGCAGCGACCTCGACGTCATCGCCGCGCTGGCCGCGCGGCTCGGCCACACCTTCGAGACCGAGCCCGCCAAGGTGTTCGACGAGCTGCGCCGCGCCAGCGCCGGCGGGCCCGCCGACTACTCCGGCATCACCTACGAGCGCATCGCGAACGAGACCGGCGTGTTCTGGCCGTGCCCGTCGGAGGAGCACCCGGGCACGCCCCGCCCGTTCCTCGACCGCTTCGCGCACCCCGACGGCCGGGCCAGGTTCGTGCCCGTCCAGCACCGGGCCGCCGCCGAGGAGATCGACGACGACTACCCCGTCTACCTGAGCACCGGCCGGGTGCTGTCCCACTACCAGAGCGGCGCGCAGACCCGCAGGATCGCGCCGCTCGTCGAGGCCGCACCCGAGCCGTACGTCGAGCTGCACCCCGACCTGGCCGAGCAGCTCGACATCGCGGCCGGTGACGTCGTGCGCGTCAGCAGCAGAAGGGGCGAGAGCAAGGCCGTGGCCAGGATCAGCGACGCCATCAGGCGCGACACCGCGTTCATGCCCTTCCACTGGGAGGGCGCCAACAGGCTGACCAACCCGGCCCTGGACCCGGTGTCGCGGATGCCGGAGTTCAAGGTCTGCGCCGTCAGGGTGGAGAGGGATTCATGAGGCTCGTCGTCGTGGGCAACGGGATGGCCGGGTCACGCCTGGTCAGCGAGGTACGCACGCGTGACCCGCACATGAAGATCACCGTGTTCGGTGCCGAGGAGCGGCGCCCGTACAACCGGATCCTGCTGTCCAACGTCCTGGCCGGCAGCGCCAGGCCCGATCAGGTCCGCCTCGTCGACCCGGGCTGGTACGAGGCCCACGGCGTCGAGGCCGTCTTCGGCGACCCGGTCGCCCACATCGACAGGGAGACCCGGCACGTCGTCACCCGCGGCGGGCGGCGTGAGCCGTACGACCTGCTGGCCCTCGCGACCGGCAGCGACGCGATCGTGCCGCCGATCCCCGGCGTGGAGCGGGCCGTCCCCTTCCGCACGCTCGACGACTGCGAGCGCATCATGCGGGCGGCCGAGCAGGCCCGCGCGGCCGTCGTGATCGGCGGCGGGCTGCTCGGCATCGAGGCCGCCCGCGGCCTGGCCGGGCGCGGCCTGCCGGTCACGCTGCTGCACCTGGCGGGCCACCTCATGGAACGCCAGCTCGACGTGGAGGCGGGCCAGGTGCTCGGCGAGACACTGACCGGGCTCGGCGTCGGCATCCGCACCGGCGTCAGCGCCTCCGCGGTCGAGGCGGACGGCGTCCGCCTCGACGACGGCGAGCTGATCCCCGCCGATCTGGTCGTGCTGGCCTGCGGCGTGCGGCCGGTGACCGGGCTCGCCGCGGACGCCGGGCTGGAGGTGCGGCGCGGCATCGTCGTGGACGACGAGCTGCGCACCGACGACCCGTCGATCTTCGCGATCGGCGAGTGCGCCGAGCACGACGGCACCGTGTACGGCCTGGTCGCGCCCGCCTGGGAGCAGGCCACGGTGGCCGCCGAGGTCATCACCGGCGGCAAGGCGCTCTACCGGGGCTCCCGCCTGGTCACCAGGCTCAAGGCCAAGAGCGTCGAGCTGGCCGCGATGGGCGAGACCCAGCTCGGCGAGGAGCAGGCCGAGGTGGTGCGCTTCAGCCACCGCGCCCGCGGCACCTACCGCAAGCTCGTCATCAAGGACGGCCGGCTGGTCGGCGCGATCCTGCTGGGCGAGAGCGACGCCGTCGGCACCCTCACCCAGCTCTTCGACCGCGGCGGGCCGGTGCCGGGCGACCGGGCCGGGCTGCTGTTCCCCGGGCTGGCCGCGGCGCCCGTGGCCGACAGCCCGACGCTGATGCCGGACGCGGCGACCGTCTGCCGCTGCAACAACGTGACCAAGGGCCAGATCAGGGCGTGCTGGGAGGCGGGCGCCCGCGACGTGGACGGAGTGGCGGCCGCCACCAGGGCCACCACCGGATGCGGAACCTGCCGCGACGCCGTGGAGGGCATCGTCGGCTGGCTGTGCGAGCAGGAAGGGATCTCAGTGTGAACAGGATCGTCGTCGTCGGGTACGGCCCGACCGCCCACCGGCTCGTCGAGACGCTCACGAGCAAGGGCTTCCACGGCAGCGTGACCGTCATCGGGGAGGAGCCGCGACCGGCCTACGACCGCGTCCACCTCACCTCCTACCTGTCCGGCACGTCGGCGGACGACCTCACCTACGCGGTGCCGGACGGCGTCGTCACCCGGCTGAACACCCGGGTCACCGGCATCGACCGCGAGGCCAGGCGGGTGACGCTGGCCGACGGCGGGACCGAGCCGTACGACGTGCTCGTGCTGGCCACCGGCTCGACCCCGTTCGTGCCGCCGGTGCCCGGCGCCGAGCACGCCTTCGTCTACCGCACCATCGAGGACCTCGACGCCATCAGGGCCGCCGCCAAGGACGCCGAGCAGGGTGTGGTCGTCGGCGGCGGGCTGCTCGGCCTTGAGGCCGCCGACGCGCTGCGCGGGCTCGGCCTCAAGACCCACATCGTGGAGATGAGCCCCTGGCTGATGCCGCGCCAGGTCGACGAGGGCGGCGGCTCGGTGCTCAAGTCGCACATCGAAGGGCTCGGGCTGACCGTGCACACCGGCGCGGGCGTCCAGGAGATCGTGCACGACGACGGCGAGGTGAGCGGCCTGCGCAAGCCCGACGGCACCGTCATCGACGCGCAGGTCGTGGTCTTCTCCGCGGGCATCAGGCCGCGCGACGAGCTCGCCAGGCAGGCCGGGCTGGAGGTCGGGCCGCGCGGCGGCATCGTGGTCGACTCCGGCATGCGCACCTCCGACCCCGCCATCTACGCCGTCGGCGAGTGCGCGCTGGCCGGCGGCATGATCTACGGCCTCGTCGGGCCCTGCAACACGATGGCCGAGGTGGCCGCCGACCGCATCATGGGCGGCTCGGCCACGTTCGAGGGCGCCGACATGTCCACGAAACTCAAGCTGCTCGGCGTCGAGGTCGCCCAGTTCGGCGCCATGGACGGCGCGCTCGACGTCACCTATATGGACCCGGTGGCCGGCGTCTACAAGAAGCTGTTCATCAGCGACGACGCCCGCACCCTGCTCGGCGGCATCTGCGTGGGCGACGGCGGGCCGTACACGGCGCTGCGGCCCTTCGTCGGCAAGGAGCTGCCCGCATCGCCGTCCGACCTGCTCTTCGCCGGGGCCGGCGCGGCGCTCGACCTGCCCGACGAGGCGCAGGTCTGCTCCTGCAACAACGTGTGCGCGGGCGACATCCGCACCGCCATCGCCGACGGCGCCACCGAGGTGCCCGCCATCAAGGCGTGCACCCGGGCCGGCACCACCTGCGGAAGCTGCGTGCCGATGCTCAAGCAGCTGCTGGAGAAGTCGGGCGTCGAGGTCAGCAAGGCGCTGTGCGAGCACTTCGCGTACTCGCGGGCCGAGCTGTTCGACATCGTACGGGTGCGCGGCATCACCACCTTCTCCGAGCTGATCGCCCAGCACGGCCAGGGCAGGGGCTGCGACATCTGCAAGCCCGCCGTGGCCTCCATTCTCGCCTCCCTGCACAACGGGCACGTGCTGGAGGGCGAGCGGGCCGCCCTGCAGGACACCAACGACGCCTTCCTCGCCAACATCCAGAAGAACGGCACGTACTCGGTCGTCCCGCGCATCCCCGGCGGCGAGATCACGCCCGAGAAGCTCATCGTGATCGGCGAGGTGGCCCGCGACTTCGGCCTCTACACCAAGATCACCGGTGGGCAGCGTATCGACCTGTTCGGCGCCCGCATCGAGCAGCTTCCCGAGATCTGGCGGCGGCTCGTGGACGCCGGGTTCGAGTCGGGCCACGCCTACGGCAAGGCCCTGCGTACGGTGAAGTCCTGTGTCGGCTCCACCTGGTGCCGCTACGGCGTGCAGGACTCCGTGGGCATGGCCATCGCGCTGGAGCTGCGCTACCGCGGCCTGCGCTCGCCCCACAAGATCAAGTCGGCCGTCTCCGGCTGTGCCCGCGAGTGCGCCGAGGCCCGCTCGAAGGACTTCGGCGTCATCGCCACCGAGCAGGGCTGGAACCTGTACGTCGGCGGCAACGGCGGCTTCAAGCCCCGCCACGCCGACCTGCTCGCCAAAGACCTCAGCACCGACGAGCTGATCAGGACCATCGACCGGTTCCTGATGTTCTACATCCGCACCGCCGACCGGCTGCAGCGCACCGCCGCCTGGATCGAGTCTCTGGACGGCGGGCTCGACTACCTACGCGAGGTGATCATGGAAGACTCGCTCGGCATCTGCGCCGATCTCGACGCGCAGATGGAGCACCACATCGCCACGTACGCCGACGAATGGGCCGCCACCCTGGAGGACCCCGAGAAGCTGAAGAGGTTCGTCAGCTTCGTCAACGCCCCCGGCGTTCCCGACCCGTCCATCGTGTTCGCCAGCGAGCGCGGCCAGATCAAGCCGGTGATGTCCCGATGAGCTGGACCGAGATCTGCGCTTACGACTCCCTGCTCCCGGAGACCGGCGTCTGCGCCCTCGTGGACGGCGTCCAGGTCGCGGTCTTCCGCACCTTCGACGGCGAGCTCCACGCGCTCGGCAACCTCGACCCGTTCAGCGGCGCGTACGTGCTCTCGCGCGGCATCGTCGGCACCAGGAAGGGCGAGCCGACGGTCGCCTCACCGCTGCACAAGCAGGTGTTCTCGCTGGTGACCGGGCGGTGCCTGGACGACGAGAGCGTCTCGGTGCCGACCTATCCGGTACGCGTGAACGCGGCGGGCGTCGTCGAGGTCACCCTGGAGGCGCCCGGCCACGAGGCGCCGGCGATGCCCGGCTACGCGCCGGTCTCGCTGTCCGCCTCCAGGGTGCCGGCGTCGGCCGGTGGATAGACGTGGGGGCTGCGATGCGCCACCGGGAGCACGCACCGCCGTCCTGACTCGACGCTTTCGCAGCGTTCGGCGTCCTCGCGCTGCGGGAGGGGTTCGGGGTTCGCCATGATTCGCGGCACTGTAGGCACGCTATCGGCGCACCCCGGCCCGCTGGTATCAGGACGGCAACGAAAGAACCTCTGACCTGTCTCTCCCGAACCCGTTAACCGCTACCGTCTGAAATACCCGCACCCGGTAAAGGTGCCGTGCGAAGTGGCTAAACCCCGCATTCGCCGTTGAGCGGCGGGGGCATCTAAGCGGCCATGAGCAAGATTTTTCAGCGCAGGGCACTCCTGCTGGCCGCGATCGTCCCCGCCCTCATGGTTGCGGGCTGCGCCGCCAACACCCAGGCCATGAAGGGGGCCGCGAGCCCCACCGAGATGGAATCCCCAGGTGCCGACACCTCTCCTGAGGACTCGGCCTCGCCGGGCGACACCGCGGGCGGCGGGCAGGCGGAGACGGCCGTCCAGGGCTTCTTCGACGCGCTCAAGTCGGGCGACGTGGACCAGGTCACCGACACCTTCGCCGACGACGCGGTGGTCCTGCTCGCCGGGCAGCCCACGGCGGAGGGCAGCGAGGCTATCAAGTCGCTGTTCGAGAAGCAGCTCCAGGGCGGCAACGGCATGAAGCAGGCCACCCACACCATCGACGAGACCCGCACCGCCGGCGCGGACGACGCCATCGTCCGGGCGACGAGCAAGCAGGGCAACGACAACATGCGCGAGCTGTTCGTGCTCACGCGGGAAGGCGAGGAGTGGAAGATCTCGCAGTTCATGAACAACAAGGGCTGACGAGATCCGATCCGTGACGCCCTGATCGGGGGATTGACGAGCGCGCCGCGAGGAAACCGCCTCGCGGCGTTCAGGCGCTCGCCGCAGGGCGTCGTCAAGGCGCTGTACAAGGCGCTGTCATGGTGTGGAAGCGGGGGAGGCGGCGGGTCGCAGAGGGCCTGCCGCTGCCCTGACCGGCCCGCGAACGTGGCCGAGCCGGGCGCTGCCAGGGCCGCGTGTATCGCGAAGGGGGCAGCGCTGCTGGAGCCGGTATCGCGACCGGGACGCTGCCAGAGCCGGTATCGCGACGGGGACGCTGCCAGAGCCGGTATCGCGACGGGGACGCTGCCAGAGCCGCGGGCATCGCACAAGGGGCATCGCCGGAGCCGCGCGTCGGCGGCGCCGAGCCCGGCGCTGGGTTCGCAGGTCCGGCGCTAGGTACGCGAGGATCGGCCGGGGATGCGGGGGCTGATACGCCGCTGGTCCACCAGCGCGAGGTAGACGGCGAAGGCCCCGCGAGTCCACATGTCGGCCTGCTGCGCGGTCAGGCTGATCTCCTCGCCCTCATGCGAAACGATCATGTATCCGTTCAGCGGCAGGGGCTTCCACGCCACCAGCACGTTCTCGTAGACGAGCAGGTCGAGCATCGCGGATAGATATTCGCGTCCCGAGGCGGACACGGCGCAAGCCTCCTCGCTCCTCGCCGAATTCTCGCCCTCGCCTTTCTCGCCTCCCATTGTGCGCGCCTGGAGGGGATTTTCGCGCCTGCTCCGAAGGGAAAACGGCCCGCCGATCGAGAAATGGGCCCGCCGATCGAGAAATCGGCCCGCCGATCGTTCCGGGTACCGGGAACCTCTGCCGGGCCTGCGGTGTATGGGGACCGGAGGTGGTTCTCATGCGGAGAACGATGATCGCACCGGCCGCGCTGGCGCTCGCGGCGGCCCTGCTACCGGCCCTTGATTCCGGGGCGGCATTACCGGCGTCCGCTTCTGAGACGAGGTCCGCAGTGGCGTCCGCTGCTGAGGCGGTGGGCCTGCGTGCGGGGGCGGCGGGGGCCTCTGCGGTGGTGGGCGTTCGTGCGGGGGCGGCGGGGGCTTCTGCGGTGGTGGGCGTTCGTGCGGGGGCGGCGGGCGCTTCTGAGGCGGCCGGTGTGCGCGCGAAGGCGAATGGTGGATGGGCGGTGACGTTGCTCGATCCCGTGCCGACCCGGTTCGAGAGCGGGCACACGTACGCGGTGGGGTTCTGGGTGCTGCAGCACGGCACCCACCCGTTCGAGGGGGAGCTGGAGCCGGTCGGGCTGCGGCTTACCCGGGCGGACGGCCGCAGCGTGACCTTCCCGGGGACGCCCCTGCCCGAGGCCGGGCACTACGCGACGTCGGTGGCGGTGCCGCGGGGGGAGTGGAAGGTGGAGGCGCTGCAGGGGTGGTTCCCTCCGTACGAGGTGGGGGTGCTCAAGGTGCCCGGTGACTTGCGCGTCGCGCCGGTGCCCGCCCAGATGGTGTCGGGCCGGCGTACCGAGGAGCGCTGGGGAGCGATCCGGCCTCCGGAGGTCGAACCCGGCGAGGTCCCGGTCTACGTCCCCGCCCCTGCCGCCGCGCTCGATCGGGTCGCGGCCCCCGCCAAGAGCCCGGCACCCGGCGCCCAGGCCCAGGGCACCACGCCTCCGGTGACGGACGCGACCACCGGTGACAGCACGGCGGGCGAGGATGGCACGGCGGACACGAACGGGACAGCGGCCGATGCCGGCTCGGCGAGTGTGGCGGGCGGGCGGAGTGCGGCCCCGGAGGCCGGGGTGCCCGCCTACGCCCTGCTGATCGCCGCCGTTGCCGGCGCCGGGCTCGCGGTGGCGGCGCTCCGGCTGGCGGCACGGCGACGGCGGCAGGAGCCGGACCCGCCGACGGACCCCTCAGCGGACACCCTCGCCTTCCCGTAACGGCCGCACCCGTGCCGGATGCCCTGGCCGTGAGGGCGGTGCCCAGGCCCGGTCATCCGCGCCTTCCCGTGACGGCCGCATTCGCGCGGGATGCCCTGGCCGTGAGGGGGTGCCCAAGCTGACGCTCCCGCTTCACCGTGACGGCCGCACCCGCGGCGGTCAGCGGCGTGCGGTGAGCCTCAAAGGTCTTGTTCCTGCTTGTCCAGGAGAGCGATCGAGACGGCGACGGCCTTGGCGCAGTCGCGGTTTTCGATGGCCTCCAGCAGATCGGCGTGCCAGGGGTCCGGCTCGAAGGCCGCCTCCTCCTGGTCCCTGACGCTGTCGTGCAGCGCCTCGCTCATGCTGCGGTAAAGGTCGCCGAGCAGCGCGTTGTGGGCGGCCATCGCCACGCTGACGTGGAAGTCCACGTCGGCGTCGGCGAACGCGTCGAGGTCGCTCGCCTCGGCGGCGGCGTCTCGGCGGGCCAGGGCCGCACGCATCGCGGCCAGGTCGTCGTCGGTGCGCCGCTGCGCCGCCAGCCGGGCGGCGACGAGGTCGAGGCCGCGCCGTACGTCGATGATGTCCATCGCCGCCGCCTTGTCGAGCCGGCGCCGCAGGGCGACCTCGGACTCGTCGGTGGCGGTGACGTACGTGCCGTCGCCCTGCCGGGTGTGCAGCAGCCCGGCGTGGGCCAGGACGCGTACCGCCTCGCGTACGGACAGCCTGCTCATGCCGAGGCTCTCCGCGAGCCGGCTCTCCGACGGGATCTTGGTGCCGACCGGCCACACCCCTTCGGCGATCTCCCGGCGAAGCTCGGCGATGGCGGCGTCCACGAGTGAGGTCCGAGCGACGTTACGCATCCACGTTCTCCTCAAACGGCTGACGCCATCCACCCTAGATGCCGGAAGGGGCGGTTGGACGATCACCCCTGGGGCCGGGCGAGTTCGGCGGCCAGCCGTTCGATGGTCTCGCGGCCTTCGAGCGGGCGCAGCCAGGCGGCGGGCAGTGCCTCGCGCCCGCGCAGCGCGCCGACGATGTTGCCGCACACCGAGCCGGTCGAGTCGCTGTCGCCGGAGTGGTTGACCGACAGCAGCAGGGCACGCTCCACGTCGGGCTCGGCGAGGGCGCAGTAGACGCCGATGGCCAGGGCCTCCTCGGCCACCCAGGCGCCGCCGAGCGACTCGACCGCCTCAGGGCCGGGCGTGCCGGTCGCGGCCAGGTCGAGGGCGGCCTGGAGCGCGGCGGAGGTCTCCTCGTGCTTCGGGTAGCCGGCCAGCAGGCCGAGGGTGCGGCGTACGGCGGGTTCGAGCGCCTCGCCCGCCATGAGGTGCGCGATGATCGCGGCGAACGCGCCGGCGGCCAGGTAGCCGGTGGGATGGCCGTGGGTGATCTGCGCGCAGGCCGCCGAGAGCTCGAACGCCTCCCTGACCGCCCGCTCCCCGCCCTCGGGCGGTGCGATCAGGCCGAACGGGGCGGAGCGCATCACGGTGCCGCAGCCCTTGGAGTCGCGGTTCACCGGACCGGGCTCGCCCCACGGGGCCGGTCCCGGGAAGGGCCGGTGCAGGCCGGACAGGCAGGCGTTGCCGGGGGCGCGCCTGGAGTACAGCCAGCCCTCCTCGCGCAGCGAACCCGTGTGGTGCGGCAGCGAGGCAGGGGGCGGGGTCCGGTAGTCCTGGGTGTCCAGCCACCGCAGGTACGCCCGCCGCACCGCCTCCACCGTGTCGCTGTTCACCCGGCCCACGTCCACCGGATTCTCGTCCACCGGGCGCCCGTCCACGGGGCCGGTGTCCGTGCGCACGCCCCGCGCGTCGGCGGGCGCTTTGGTCGCCGCTTCGTTACCGTGAGCCGCGGATGTGGAGGCGCGGGCGGTCAGGAGGCCCTCGACGGTGAAGAGCGTCATCTGGGTGTCGTCGGTGATCAGCCCGGTCGTGCCCCGCAGGCCCTCGACGTACCCGCCGATGCCGGCGGCGCCGTGAGCCCTGCGGATGTCCCGCAGCGAGTCGAACTCGATCGGCGCTCCAAGCGCGTCACCGATCGCACCGCCCAGGAGACAGCCCAGCACCCGATCCAGAACATCCATACGTCGGATCTTGCCACCTTCCTGACCGTCTGAGACGGTGGCGCTTGTTCACCAACGTCCCGGAGGTCACGCGTGTCACAATTACGCCCAGCCCTCTTCGCGGTCGCCCTCACCCTCGCGATCGCGACCCCGGCCCAGGCCGCGACCGGTCCGGCCATCACCGTCAAGGACGGCCGCACCCAGCCGGTCTTCTCGTACGCGGACGCGATCCGCGAGCACGTATATGTCGAGTCCACCGTCGACAGCGACTCCGACGGCGCGCTCGACAGGGTCAGGGTGGACATCATCCGGCCCAAGGAGTCCGGCCCGGCGCTCAAGGTGCCGGTGATCATCGATGAGAGCCCGTACTACGACAACTCGGGTCGCGGCAATGAGGGCGAGCGGAAGGTGTACGACGCCGCCGGAAATGTCGTGAAATTCCCGCTGTTCTACGACAACTACTTCGTCCCGCGCGGCTACGCCGTCCTCAACGTCGACATGCTCGGCACCACCAAGTCCGACGGCTGCCCCGACATCGGTGGCAAGGCCGACGTGCTGGGCGGCAAGGCGGTCATCGACTGGCTGAACGGCCGCGCCAAGGCGTACCGGGCCGACGGCACCCCGGCCGTGGCCGACTGGACGACCGGCAAGGCCGCCATGATCGGCAAGTCGTACGACGGCACCCTCGCCAACGCCGTCGCCGCGACCGGCGTGGACGGCCTGAAGACCATCGTCCCGATCTCGGCGATCAGCTCCTGGTACAAGTACCAGCGCTCGAACGGCGTCATCTACAACTACGACTACGCCTCCTGGCTCGCCGGCTACATCGACACCGACCCGGCGGAGAAGTGCGCGCACGTGCGCGACAGGATGGACGCCGAGGACGGCGACGACACCGGAGACTACAACCGGTTCTGGGCCGAGCGCGACTACATCAAGGGCCTGCTCGGCGACGCCTCCAAGGTCAAGGCGAGCGTCTTCGTCGTCCACACCGTCAACGACCTCAACGTCAAGCCCGACAACTTCTCCGTCTGGTGGAAGGCGCTGGCCGACCGCAACGTGCCGCGCAAGATCTGGGTCGGCCAGACCCAGCACGTGGACCCGTTCGACTTCGAGGGCCGCAGGGGCCTGTGGGTGGACACGCTGCACCGCTGGTTCGACCACTGGCTGCTCGGCGTGCGCAACGGGATCATGAACGAGCCCCGCGCGGACGTCGAGGTGGCCCCGGCGAAGTGGATCACCCAGCGCGACTGGCCGGCTCCGCTCGCGCTCAAGGTGCCGCTGCGCCCGTCGGCCGACGGCACGCTCGGGCTGAGGCCCGCCAAGCGCAACAGCACCGCCTCCTTCACCGACGTGCGTATGAGCGAGAACGACATGGTGGCCGACGTGGGCACGGACAAGCCCGGCCGGGTCGCGTTCACCACGGGCCCGCTCCCGCTGAACCTGCGCCTGTCCGGCACGCCGACCGCCGACCTGCGGGTGAAGCTGGACAAGCCGGCGGCCAACCTGACCGCGCTGCTGGTGGACTTCGGCACCGACACCCGCGTCGACTGGCGCAACAACCAGGGCATCACCACGCTCACCGAGGAGGACTGCTACGGCGAGAGCACCGCTGAGGACGACGCCTGCTACCGCAAGGTCGTCACGAACGTGGCCACCCGCCCGCTGGAGATCGTCGCCCGCGGCTGGATCGACGTGCAGAACCGCGACTCGCTCAGCGAGGCCAAGCCGCTGCCCGTGGGCACGTACGGCACGGTCAAGTGGCTGACGCTGCCGCAGGACTACAC
This sequence comes from Nonomuraea fastidiosa, assembly GCF_042751225.1. Taxonomy (NCBI): domain Bacteria; kingdom Bacillati; phylum Actinomycetota; class Actinomycetes; order Streptosporangiales; family Streptosporangiaceae; genus Nonomuraea; species Nonomuraea fastidiosa. The sequence goes on along the minus strand of NZ_CP170570.1, from coordinate 837,580 downwards.
GTTCAAGAAGGGCCACCGCATCGGCCTGATCGTGGCCGGCACCGACTCCACCTACACCGGTGAGCAGGCCACCGGCGCCAACGTCACCATCGACCTGCGCAACAGCAGCGTCAGCGTGCCGTTCGTGCTCGGGACCCCGCTGGCCGACGTGCCGAAGGACGCGACGACGTTCCGCGGCCCGGCCGAGCCGGCGCTGCCGGAACCCGAGCCGGGGTTCCACTTCTTCTAAAGATCCCTCTCGGGTAGGGGGCCCGCACCGGGCCTCCTACCCGGCTCCTGCCCGGCTGCTATCCGCAGCTCGCGTCGGGGGAGGGCGTCCAGGCGACGTTCAGGGTGAGCGTGCCGCCGGCGGTGGTGGTGCCGCCCGTGGTCTCGCCGTCGCCGGTCGCGGTGCCCGCCCACTTGACGGTGATCTTCCCGCGCCGTACGTCAGGCCAGGCGTCGCAGCGCTCCAGCCGGTCGGGGACCCGGAAGCGGGTGCCCGAGACGGTGATGCCGTCGCTGCCGGTCGCGGAGACGATCTCGCAGTCGCCGGTGCACGCCAGCGCGAACGATCCCGTACGCCGCTCGCCCAGCCACGCCGACGACGGCGACAGCTCGGCCACCGGGGCCGCGGGCTTCGGCAGGGCGCTCTTCCTGGGCACGGCCTTGATGCCCGATCCGGCGGCCTCATCGGCACCCGCACCGGACGGCTCCCGGCCCTGCGCCTCTCGCCCGGTCGCCTCTGGCCTGGCCTTATCGGCCTTCGACTCCCTGCCCGCCGCCTCACGTCCCGTCGTATCGGAGCCTGGCGCCTCGCGCGCCGGCTCCTCGGGCCGCGCGCTGCTCCCGGCCTCCGGCTGCGGGCTGGTCGTGGCCTTGCTCTCGGAGCCGCCCCCACCGCCGCCGGCGGAGCCGGGCGCCGCGCTGGACTGGGCGGCGGCCTTGCTGAGCGCCGGCTGCCCCGCCTGGCCGTTCATGAGTGCCCAGATCAGCCCGGCGGCCAGCAGGCCCACGCCGGAGATCAGCGCCAGCCTGACCACGGTCCTGATCGGGGCGCCCTGCTCGGGGTCGTCGTCGGGCGGCTCGCGCCAGTACTGCTGCCACTGCCCGCCGTCCCCGCCGGGCGGCTGGACGAAGTTCGCCACCGTGATTCCGCCGTACCGGATGACCGGGGCCTCGTGGCGCACGCCGTTGCTCTCGCCCTTGAGCGCGGTGCTGTAGACGAGCTTGTCGCCGTTCACGCCGCCCCGGAAGGGCCTGGTGCGGCTCGGCGGCGTGAACGGATGCCGCCCGCGCACCGACGGCGCCGCGATGGGCTCCCCGGGGGCCTGATCGACGGCATCGCGGCCGGTTCCGATATCAGCGCCGGTGCCTGCGCCGGTGTCCGTGTCGTACTCGGCGTACGTGGGGGCGGCCAGCGGCATCGGCATCGGCTGACGTGGCGCGGGCGGCTTCGTGATGCCCTCCAGCGGCAGCCGCGCCGCGGGGATGGTCGGGGGCTCCTGGTCGGCGGCGGCCGCGCCCGCCGCCGACCAGGGCTCTCCCGGGGTCGCCGTCGTGGGGCCGGCGACCCGGGCGGACGGCATGGCGTCGGCGACCGGCGGAGACTGCGACGACGTCTCCACCAGTGTGCGTGCCTGCACCGGGAAGCCGTCAGCCCGCCAGAGAGGTCCCTCGCCGGGCAACGGCTGCGCGGACGCCAGCCGGTTGGGAAGCGTGCCGGGCAATGTGGCGATGGGCAGGCGGCGCAGCAGCGCGGCCGCCGTCATCGTCCTGGGCGCGGCCCGGCAGGACGCGCAGGAATGGATGTGCCGGCCGATCCTGGCCCTGGCCCGGCGGCCGGGCGCGGCGACCCACGCCTCCATCCGGGCGGCCAGGTCGGGGCAGCCGTCGCGGGAGCGGGCCGCGATGATCGCGGCGAACCACTCCTCCAGGCCGGATGCGGCCCTGGCGACGATGCCGTGCACCTCGGCGGCGGGCAGCTCGAAGATCACGGCCAGCTCGGCGTCGGACAGGCCGTGCCGTACCGAGAGGTCGAGCAGCTCACGCTGCGGCCGCTCCAGCGACAGCAGGGCCTCGGGCAGCAGCTCCGACATGCGGCCGGGGCGCGACCAGGAGCCGATGCTCGCCGGTGTCGCCACGAACGCCCGGTGCGCGCGGGCCACCGCGTACAGCCAGGGGCGGCGCAGGGCGGGATCCACCACGCGGTCCGCGTACAGGTGCGCCGTGATCGCGGCGCCGGCCACGGCCTGCTCGGCGTCGCCTGCGGCGAGCTCGGTGCGGCAGTAGTCGTAAAGGCGGGCGCCGTGCTTGTCGCACAGGTCACGGATGGCCTGGCGTGCGTCGTCCGGCAGGGTTCGCCACATCCGGTGTCACCTCCTCCATTCGGTACGCGGGCGGGTGGCGGTCAAGCGTCAGGCCCTCCCCACGGCTTTGGGCACGGCGTTCTGGATCGGCTTCACGGGATGCGGCACCGGGTCGAGCAGCGACGCCTGGGCCAGGTAGGCGCGGGTGGCATCGGGGTCGCCGGCGATGGCCCGCAGCCCGGCCATGGCCGCTTCGAGCCTGGCGCTGTCACGTTCCCGCACGCCGGCGGGCCGTGTCTCGCCGCGCGGGATCACCCGGTGCATGAGCACCGAGCGCCGCCGCCACGCCCACGCCTCCAGCGCGGCCGCGGGGGCGTACCCGCCGATCACCGCCGCGATCACCTTGGCGGCCTCGGCGGCGTCGTGGATGCCCGCGTTCATGTTGAGCCCGCCGATGGTGGAGGTCGAGTGCGCCGCGTCGCCCACGAACAGCACCCGTCCGCACCGGTACGAGGTCAGCACCCCGCGCGAGAGCTGGAACCTGTCGGCCCCCGTCACCCTGATGGGCTCGGTGGCGCCCGGCAGAGACCGGCGGACCAGCAGCGACAGGTTCGACGGCGACAGTGGCTCGTGCGCCTCGCACGGCAGCTTGAAGATGATCCGCCAGTGGTCGGGCAGCGCGAGCAGCGTGCACGACTGCTGCACGTCGCGTACGTACGTCAGCGGCGCCAGGCTCGGCAGCAGCCGGTCGAGCGGCGCGTCGGTGAAGACCCGCAGCGCCTGGGCCGTGCAGGTGTTGCGGGGGAACGGCAGGCCGAGCGACGCCCGCACGGTGCTGTGCGCGCCGTCGGCGGCGATCATGTACCGGGCCCGCGTCCAGGTGTGGCCGACGCGGACCCGGATGCCCGTGCCGCCCTCGGCGATGCCGTCCACCTGCGTGCCGAAGCGCACGTCCACGCCGGGGTAGACGTTGAGCGCCTCCAGCAGCAGCGGCGTCAGCGCGCTCTGGTCGGCGTGAATCCTGAAGGGGTGCTTGGTCAGGCCGTCGAGCCGGTTCATGCCCATCTCGGCCAGCACGAGCCCCGACCTGTCGCGCCACTGCACCCGGTCCACCACCCGGCCGCCGGCGACCAGCCTGGCGGCCACGCCGAGGTCGGCGAGCAGGTCGAGGGTGGCGGGGTGGAAGGTGCAGGCGCGCGGCTGCCTGGGCAGCTCGGTCTCCCGCTCCAGCACGGTGACCGGGATGCCGGCCCTGGCCAGGGAGAGCGCGGCGGTCAGTCCCGCCGGCCCGGCTCCGGCGACGATGACGCCGTTCATGCCCTGCCTCCCGTGTGCGCCACCCTCCGCACGACCGTCCTGCGGTGGGGGAGGGGGCTGAACGTCACCTGCCGCCCGAACGCCCTGGACAGCGACCACCAGGCCACGCAGAGGTTGGTGGTGAGCAGCCTGCGCTCGTTGCCGGTGGTCAGCGGCCCGAGCACGGGCAGGGTCGGCAGGCCGGTGCCGGTGAACAGCAGCGCCGCGTCCTCCGGCGGCTCGGCCGACTCGACCTGGGCGATCAGCTCCTCGGGGGTGACCGCGTACGAGGAGTAGCCGTCGCTCGCGCGGATCTGCACGACCTGCGTGACGGTGACGCCGGCCGTCTTCCAGAACCGTTCGGCGAGTTCGGTCACCCACGGCTCGTACGGCGAGACCAGCACGATCTCGCTCACGCCGAGATGGTCGAGCGCTTCGCGGGTGGCCATCGTCGCCGAGGCGACCGGCAGCTTCGTCGCCGCCGTCAGCTCCATGCACTGGGCGCGGTCCTCGTCGGGGCCCAGCAGGTAGCGGGGCTCCGTGCAGGCCATGACCAGCGCGTCCAGCCGCAGGCCGCCGAAGGCGCGCGCCATCGCGGGCAGCGCGGCGTTGTAGCTCTCCAGGCGGTCGGTCAGCGCGGGCAGCGGGCTGATGGGGAGGCGGGTGACGTACATGTCGGCACGCGAGCCGAACAGCCGGGTGAGTTCCGGCTCGGCGGAGGGGTTCTCCGGCGCGACGATCACGCCGATCCTGCCGCGGCTCACAGCGTGCCCCGGACGGTGCGCATGGTCTTCCTCCTGTGCGGGAAGGCGAGAAACGGTCACGAGGCTCGGTGCCGGAGCGCCTGGTCGATCTCGGTGATGGCCTCGACGGACACCTGCCGGATGCGGCGCAGCCGGTGCACGGTGCGCGCCTGCGGAGGCGGGCCCGCCCTGTCCTCGTCGCCGTGGGGTGGCGGCGGGCCGGGCCTCACGCCCCGCGGGTGCACTTCGTGCGGTTGTGACCTGCGCGTTTCGTCGGTGAGCATGGGCGCTCCTGATCTATAGCGGGGGTCCTGATCGGTTGCGGGCGAGGTCGGGGGCCTGCGGGCGGGCGCGGCCGCGTGCCGCGTACCCGGCCGGAGGCGGCGCGCCGTGCGGCGAGGAGCCGGCGCGGGACCGCCGGCCCCTCCTCCGCCGCGCGCTGAGATCGTCGTCCGGTCTCACGTCCCGCCGCCACGGCGACCCGCACCAGCGCCGTGGCGGCGAGCAGAACGGCGGCCGGCGGGACGGCCGAGGGCCCGTGCCCTGGCACTGCCGCCCGCCGGGACGGCCGGTCGATCGGCTCTGTGGCGCCCGCCCTGCCGATCGACCCGCCGATGCCGCGAAGATGAAGCCGGCCCCAGGCGCTACCCCTCGAGTTGGCCAGCACGCCAGCCGCTACCGCGCTGGCCAACAGCACCGCGCCGACTGAGTCGGGCACGTGCCGCACGGTGCCGGAGGGGCGGGGAAGCGCCGGGGCCGGCGCTGGGTGCGCTGCCACCGTTCCCGCACTGTCGGCGTACGGGCTTGGCAGGCCGCGCGCGGCCCGCACCCTCCCGTCGCCTGATGGCAGCGCCGGCATTCCGGCGCCTGCGCTCGTGCGCACCGGCGCGCCGCCCGAAGGCGGCCGGCCGGTCGAGTGAGCGCCGGTGTACGGCGCGAGCGAGGCGGAGAACCGCGCCGCGGCGCCGATGTCGGGACGGGACCCGTGAGGACGCCGGCCGTCGCCACGGAACCCGTCAGGACGGAAGCCATCCGAACGGGGCCGCCCTCCCCGCTGTCCTGGCCGGGGTGCGGCCGTGATGACCGCGGTCGCGCCCGTGCCTCGTGTGGTCGTCATCGGGCCGTCACCGCTCTCGCGGCCACGTTCGGGACGCTGACGCAGACCATGCGCTCCGTCAGCCCGGCACCGTGTGCCACCAAGCGGGGCCCGGCCGTCCGCGTACGCACCGGTCCCGCACCACCGGCGACCGTACGCGCGACCTTCGAGGCCAGGACGAGGTGCTCGCCGCAGCGCCGGGCCACCTTGGCCTCGAGACCGGCCACCTGCGCCAGCCTCAGCCGCATCGGCTCCAGCGACGACCGGCGTTCGAGCCCTTCGAGGTCGGCCAGCCTGGCGGGCCAGCGCAGCGCGTCGGCGCAGCGGGCCTCGACCTCGGCGGGCACGTCCCGCGCAGGGTGCCCGTCGTGGCACAGCCGGGTGGCGAGCATGACGGCGGTGAACGCCGTCTTGTCGAAGTCGGCCAGCCGTCCCTTGAGGGCCGCGCCCAGCATCCTGACGCGGTGGCTCAGGCAGACCGCACTCCACCCGAGCAACAGCAGCCGTTCCGGTCCCGTCTCCGTGTGCCAGCCGGCCAGCCGCAGCTCGCGGGCCATCCGGTGGTAGTAGCGCCAGCGGTGACGGGGGCTGTCCAGCCAGACCTGGAGGCCGCCCAGAGGCAGCTCGGCGACATGAACCTCGTCGCCCGCCTCATGCCCGGCCACGCGGGCGCAGATGCGGCGCACCGCCTGTTCCTGCCCGGCGGAGACCGGATCCTCCAGGAACCGGGAACCATCCCGGTGCTCCATGGTCATGTCCGGTGCCACCTCCTTACCCGGGGAACTCTCCAGAACCCGTAGGCTGTTAAGCCACAGTTACCACGCACTCCTGATAGTCCGCTTATATGGTGGGATATGTCAACTCACAGTTTGCGAATAAGTTGATACCCCATCGCGTGGCAGAGCTTGCCCGCATGGCAGGGGACACCGGGCCCCGCGTCCCTTACGCTGGAAAAGTTCACGGGCGGTAGGAGGTGCGCCGTGGCGAACTTCGCCGAGCGGCTCGATCTCGCGCTGACCAAGCGCGGTTACACCGGCGCGCAGGTCGCCGCCGCCCTGACGGAGGCCGGCATCCCGATCACGCGCGCCTACATCAGCCAGCTGCGCACCGGCAAGCAGACCAACCCGACGCTCCAGGTGCTCAGGGCGCTGGCCTCCTGCCTGCAAGTGAGCGTGGGCTGGCTGGTCGGTGACGACTACCTCGAATCGGGCTCGGTCGAAGACCTGCAACTGCGGGCCGCCTCACTCGGGCTGGCCGCGTCCGGGCTGTCGGAGAGCTCGCTCGAAGTGCTGCGCGGCGTGGTCGAGCTGGCGCGCAAGGCCGAGGGCCTGCCGGAGGAGCCCGAGCGCGAGCGCACCGCCGACATCCCCGACGCGGTCGCGCCGCTGAGCGACCCGCAGCGCCGGGCGCTCGGCAAGCGGCTGCACGGCCTGCGCGTGTCCGCCGGGCTCTCGGCCGAGCAGGTCGAGACCGCGCTCGGCAAGGGCGCCGCGGCGATCCCCGCCATCGAGGAGGGCCGCATCGCGCCCGCGCCCATCACGGTCGAGCGCCTGCTGACCCTTTACGGCGTCACCGCGCCGCCCATCCGCGAGTACGTCCTGAGCCTGGCCAGGGGTGAACGCGAGGCCGCCTGGTACGACGCCCAGACGGTGCCGGTCTGGCTGGCCACCGGCTACGCGCTCGAACAGCGCGCCACCGTGATCCGCAGCTACCACACCCAGTTCGTCCCGCCGCTGCTGCAGACCGAGGAGTACGCGCGGGCCGCCATCACCGTGGCCGGCCCCGCCACCTACGGCCAGCAGACCGTCGACGAGGCCGTGGCCCTCGTCATGGCCCGCCAGGAGGCGCTGCCCCGCGACAACGGGCTGGTGCTGTGGGCCGTGATCGACGAGAGCGTGCTGACCCGCTCGATCGTCGGGCGGCACGTCCAGCTGCGCCAGCTCGACGTGCTCCTTGAGCATGCCAAGCGGCCCAACGTCTCGCTGCACGTGGTGCCGATGGACGATCCCGTGTACGTGCCGCGCACCGGGCCGTTCACGATCTGGCGCTTCGCCGAGGCGTACGAGCCCGACATCGCCTGCGTCCACGGCATCGAGTCCGACACGCTGATCAGCGACGCGGCCTCGGTGGAGGTGTACCACCAGGCGTTCACCAAGCTGTCGGTGACGACGACCACCCGGGACGAGACGTTCGAGGTGCTCAACCAGCATCGCGAAAGGCTTTCGCGTTCGCTCGGGAAATGAGCGGCTTACCGCCGCACTAGATCTTTCACGCCGCGCCGCTTTCCGCCTGCCGGAAAGGTCGCTTCCTGCCGGTTGAATCGTCGAATACCGGGCCGCGCGCCACCCTGCCGAGATCGCCCTGGTTGGGCGGAGTAACCGCCTTGCGAGATCGTTCGTGCCGCGTCGCGCGCCTGCCCCACGAGATCGTTGATGCGGGGCCGTACCCCGTCCCGTGAGATCGTTGTGCCGGGACCGCGCGCCTGCCCCGTGAGGTCGTTGATGCGGGGCCGCACTCCCGCCCCGTGAGGTCGTTGACGCAGGACCGCTTCCCGCCCGCGAGATCGTTGATGCGGGGCCGCTTCCCGCCTGCGAGATCGTTTATGCCGGGGATGGGGTAACTGACATATACCCAAAACCAATAGTTTTTCCGGTTGTTTTTCCCGGTCTGCGGGGGATCATAAGGCTTGGGTCATCGAGTGGGGTCCGTAAGGACAACTTTCTCCGAGATTGTGGGCGAGGGGAAAGGGGCAACACTCAATGCGTCAGCGTGCCATCCGAAATCTGGCGAAGCTGGAGCTGACCCAAGCGAGAGTCACCCGGATTCTCGACGCCGCGGCCGGCGGGAAGAACCATTTCTCGGCCGATCGTGACGTCGTGCGGCGCTACGACCAGGCCGCACCCGTCACCACCACGGCCGCCCGTGCCGTGCTGCGGTTCCTGACCCGGGTGGTCCACCACCTGGCGCTCCAGGGAGTGGACCAGTTCGTGATCGTCGGCAGCGGGGTGCCCAGCGGCCTGCCGCCGGGCCTGCAGTTGCACGACGTCGCGCGCAGGGGGCTGACCGCGTCCGTGCCTCGCGTGGTCTACGTCGAGAACGACCCGATGGTGCTGGCCGGCGCGCGCGCCACCATCGAGCCCATCACCGATTGCGTCCGCGTCGTCGAAGGCGACCTGAGCGAGATCGACGAGGTGCTCGACGACCCCGTGCTGCAGACGTTCCTCGACTGGGACCGGCCCATGGCCGTGCTGCTGCTGTCGGCCTACAGCCTCAACGACGACGAGTACTTCCACTACGTGATCAAACGTATCCGCCAGGTGGCCCCCGAGCAGAGCTACCTGACGCTGGTGCAGACCACGTTCGACGCCATACCCGCCGAGCTGCTGCCGGCCATCCACGACCTGCTGGCGATGACGCTGCCGGGGCACGCCGTACGCACCCGGGAAGAGGTCAAGGCGCTGCTCGAGGGTCTGAACCTGGTCGAGCCGGGGCTGGTGTGGGTCCCGGACTGGCGGCCCGACGCCCTGGAGGACTGCGATCCCGGCGCGTCCGGCACGTACGGGGCCGTCGCGCACATCCCATGACGCGGACGGCGGGGCCGGACAAGAACCGGCCCCCGCGCGAACGGCCCCTTCGAGCGGGGCCCGGTCGGCCCGGCCCGGCCCGGTCCGGTGGGCTCAGTCCCACCAGAACGACCAGGCGTGTCCCCCGATGATCTGCTCGGCGTACCCCTGCAGGTCGCCCGGCCCCTGCACCACGTTGTCAGGACAGAACGTCCAGTGCTCGGCCGCCACGTGCAGCGCGTGATCGGGATCGACCGGCGGCGCCGCCACGCTCAGGTCGAGCGTGTTGAACCCGACGCTCACCACGCGCGCCCCGAAGCGGTCCTCCCAGCTCCGCACGACCGCGGCCATCGGCACCATCCACTCGTTGTGGTGCAGCGCCCCCTGCCAGCCCATGACGGCCAGCGCGTCGGCGCCCCTGCCGGCCGCGACCAGCCCCAGCGGCATCCCCTTGGCCGCGAGCTCGCCGGCCAGCCACTCGGCCACCGCCTCGGGATCGGCCCGCAGCTTGCCGGGCGGTGCGGGACCCGGACAGATCGCGCCGAACGGCTCTAACTCCGACAGCGCCTCAGGCGGCATCTGCGCCACCCACTCCTCCCACACCTCGGCCATGAAGCCCTCGGCGGTGAAGTGGTCGATCTGGCGGGGATCGTCCGGCACGACCTGCCCGACCCCCCATGGCTGCGCCGACTCGTCCAGCAGCAGCGGCCACAGACCACTGTGCGGGTGCCATTCGCGCAGCAGCGCCCAGTCGGCGCCGGTCGCATGGTCATCGCTCATCCAGAACGCCGGTCGCGGTGCCTTGCCCTGCCCGGTGTAGCCGGGGTCTGGCCAGACGACGTCGCCGGGAGGCAGCGTGATGGGCAGTCTCCTCCCCCTGCCGCCGTCGGCGAACAGCTGGCACAGCTCGCGTGGCAGCTGATGATCGCTCATGCCCTACCGTTCCGATACCGAATGCTGTCTCGGAGATGGTAGTGCGGCCGGTCGTCTCGGCACCTGCGGCGGGGGCAGGGGTTGCGCGCACCGGGCAGAATGGTGGGCTGTGATCCCCTTCGACGCGGTTCTCACCGACTTCGACGGCGTGCTGCGCCACTTCGACCACGCTGCCCAGGCCGAGATCGAGGCCCGTTACGGCCTGCCGCTCATCAAGACGGCCTTCGACCCCGAGCTGATCATGCCGGCCACGCTCGGCCGGCGCACCGAGGCCGAATGGGCCGAGTCGATCGCGGTGGCCCTGGGCGGCGACGAGCGCGCCCGGCAGGCGGTGGCCGAGTTCATCGAGATCAGGTTCTGGGTGGACGAGCAGGTCAAGGAGCTGCTCGCCCGGGTGCAGGCGCACGTGCCCGTGGTCATCGTGACCAACGCCATGGACACCCTGGAGTCGCACATCGACATGCTCGGGCTCACGTACTTCGCCGACGCCGTGGTCAGCAGCGCCAGGGTCGGCGTGGCCAAGCCCGACCGGCGCATCTACGAGATCGCCGCCGAGCAGGCGGGTGCCGCGCCGGAGCGCTGCCTGTTCGTGGACGACCGGCTGCAGAACGTCGAGGCGGCCAGGGCGCTCGGCATGACCGGCGTCCACTACCGCACGTTCGACGATCTCGCCGCAGTGCTGGGTTGAACCGGGCCGGGTCGAACCGGGCCGGCCTGAATCGGGCCGGGTTGCATCGGGCGGGGATGAGCGGCGCCGGATTGAACCGGGCCGGGATGAGTGGGGTGGGGTGCCGCGCGATCGGGCGCCAGGAGCGAGCGGGCGTCTCCGGCGCGGCTCGCGCCGTCCGCGCCGGAGACCTTCCGGCCGCCGTCCCCCGCCCCTGCGGGCGGGCTGCGCTCCTCGCCGGGCTGGAGGAACGGCGGCTGAGCGCCGGTCAGTACCCGCCGTAGGGATTCTGGGAGGGGGGCCGGGTGGCTGGGGCGCTCGTCTTCTGGCCCGACGGCTTCGGCGCAGCGGCCGCCCCGTTCGAGCTGACCTTCGTGCCCTTCGGCGCGATCACGCCGATCAGGCCGTGCTTGGTGCCGTCGATGCCGGCGGAGAACCACAGGGCCTTCTCGCCGCCGGTCGCCGCGGTGCCGGGCTCCAGGTCCCACAGACCGGGCAGCACGATCGGCTTGCCCGCGGAGTCGCGCAGCGCGCCGAGGTGACGGCCCCGCTTGTACGCGTGCACGGTGCCGTCGCCGAAGTTGCCGACGAGCAGCGCGCCCGCGTACTCGCCCCAGCCCTTGGGCGCGGCGGTCAGACCCCAGGGGGCGTTGAGCCCGGCCCGGGAGATGCGCCCGGTGAGCCGCCCGTTGGCGTTGAACCGGCTGACGAAGCCCTTGCCGTCGCCGAAGACCGGCTTGCCGGTCTTCGGGTCGCGCAGGGCGTAGGCGACCCAGATGTTGCCGTTGACCACCGCCACGTTGTAGGCCTTGTAGCCCTTGGGCAGCGCCGAGTCCCTGAACTGCCAGCGGGCCAGCTTGACGCGCCGGAAGTCCTGGTCGAAGGCGTGGATGCGGCCACTGGCGAAGTCGGCAGCCAGCAGGAACGCCTCGTCCTCGGTCTGGACGAGCTCCAGCCCCTTGTAGTCGGCGCCGCGGGTGAAGGCCGCGATGATCGCGTTGGCCGGGTCGACCTCCGCGTTCCAGCCGGTGATGGCGCCGCTCGGGCTGGAGAAGATGAACGTGGCCGGCTTGCCCTTGACGGTGAAGCCGTTGCCGGGGTTGAACACCTGGCCGGTCGGGGCTCCGCCCGGGATCGCCACCTCCGTCTTCTCCTTCTTGCCGGTGCCGGAGTAGACGGTGGCGGTGCCGGTCCCAGTGTTCGAGACCCACAGAGTCTTGCCCATGGCCAGGCCCCACGGGTTGACGACCTTGGGGTCGGTGACAGGGGCTTTGCCCTTGACGTCCGACACAAGGTTGATGACGTCGAAACGCGTCCTGGTGGTGGCGTGTGCGGGAGTGGTGAGAGTCGCTCCCAGAACGACCGCAACAGCGCAGAGTGTGATGATGCGTGGCCGCATCCGGTGCCTCCTAATGAGCGCTTGTGACGCGAGATACGTGGGCGGCGGGTAGCGGGTTCAGCCGGACCGGAAATGGAGTTCTCAGCCGTCCTGAGGGGGAGAGGAAAAGCATGAAAGTCTTGGGCATCGACATCGGCGGTTCCGGCATCAAGGGCGCGCCGGTCGACACGGAGACCGGTGAATTGGTGGAGGAGCGGCTGCGCATTGCCACGCCTGAGCCGTCGGGGCCGGACCCGGTGGCCGGAGTGGTGAGCGCGATCAAAGAACATTTCGACTGGAACGGTCCCGTCGGCGTGACCTTTCCCGGCGTCGTCGTGGGCGGTGTGGTGCGCTCGGCGGCCAACATCGACCGCTCGTGGATCGGCGTGGACGCGGCCCGGCTGTTCGGCGGCGCGACCGTGCTCAACGACGCCGACGCGGCGGGCCTGGCCGAGATGCGCTTCGGCGAGGGGCGCGGGCGGCAGGGGACGGTGCTGGTGCTCACGTTCGGCACCGGCATCGGCAGCGCGCTGTTCACCGACGGGGTGCTCGTGCCCAACACCGAGCTGGGGCACCTGGAGCTGCGCGGCAAGGACGCCGAGCACCGCGCCTCCGCCAGGGTGCGCGAGGAGCACGACCTGAGCTGGGAGAAGTGGGCGGGGCGGGTGGAGGAGTACCTGCGGCACGTCGAGATGCTGTTCTCGCCCTCGCTGATCATCATCGGCGGCGGTGTGAGCAGGAAGGCCGAGAAGTTCCTGCCGCACGTGAAGCTCGACACGCCCATCGTGCCCGCCGGTCTGCAGAACCAGGCCGGCATCATCGGCGCCGCTCACGCCGCCGCCGGACGCGCATAGCCGCCGCAAGCGTCCGGCCGCGCGACGGCCGCGCATAGCCGCCGCAAGCCCCCGGACGCGTGACGGCCGCTGCAGGCCCGTCGCGCGCCGAGGTCTTTCACGGACGTGGTGCCCGAGCCGGTCACCGCGAGCAGGCCCGTCGCGCGCGCCGGGCCTTTCACTTCACGCCGGCGGCGTCAGCCTCCGAGGGCCTCGGCCATGGTGGCGAGGCGGCGCGCCAGCGCCTCCGCCTCCTCCGGGGTCATGGGGGAGTTCATCCGCTGCTCGACGGCCGTCACATCGGCCCTGGCCGCATCCAGGCGCCGCCGCCCCTCCTCGGTGAGCCGGGCGGGCAGCGCCCGGCCCGACGGGGCCGTCGCGGGCCGCTCGACGAGCCCGGCCTCCTGCAGGTGCTGCAGCAGCACGTTCATCGACTGCCGGGTGACGAACGTGCCGCGCGCCAGCTCGGCGTTCGACATGCCGGGCCGCTGCCTGAGCAGCTCCAGGCACGAGTACTGCGGGGTGGTCAGCCCGTGGGCGCGCAACGCGTCGTCCATGGCCGCCCGCAGGGCCGCCTGCACCCGCTTGAGCTGGTAACCCACGCTGAGATCGAGGTCCTCTTGCGCCATGTCAGCATTCTGACATACAGTCTCTATGTCAAAGTCCTGACATCGCAGAGGAGACACCATGACCGCCATCGGAATCGACTTCGTCGCCCTCCAGGTCCGTGACCTCGACAGGGCCGCCGAGTTCTACGAGAGCCGCCTCGGCCTCAAGCGCGCCCCCTCCGCCCCGCCCGGCGCCGTGGTCTTCGCCACCGAGCCCGTTCCCTTCGCCGTACGGGAGCCGCTCCCCGGCGTCGAGCTGCCCGAGCGCCCCGGCACCGGCGCCGTCCTGTGGTTCGCCGCCGACGACGCCCAGAAGCTGCACGACGAGCTCAAGGAGGCCGGCGTGCCGATCGTGGCGCCGCCGGCGGACGGCCCGTTCGGGCGCGTGTTCAGCTTCGCCGACCCCGACGGCTACGTGATCACCGTGCACACCCGCTAGGGCGGCGATATTTGGGATGCGCGCGGCGGGCGCGTGGGGCAGCATGGACGGTTGGCTCCGGTGACGCGGGGCTCAAATATCCTGAAAGCAGTATGGGAACGCCTTCGTTGTCCTCGCCGTCCACACCTTCCCACCAGGCCCACCAGGCCCGACCGGCCCGTGCCGATCGGCCGGCCCGGCCTTCCGGATCCCTCGCGGAGATCCAGGCCCGCCTGCCCGAGCTCATGCCGCGCGACCAGCGGCGGCTGCGGCGCAGGCTCGACGGCATGCGCCGGGTGCGCTCCCGCGAGGCGCGCGACAAGATCGCCGCCGAGATTCTGGCCGACGTGGAGCGTGCCGAGCAGCGCCTCGAACGCCGCCGCGCGGCCGTGCCGGCGGTGACCTACCCGGAGAACCTTCCGGTCTCGCAGCGCAAGGACGACATCCTCGCCGCGATCCGCGACAACCAGGTCGTGATCATCGCCGGCGAGACGGGCTCCGGCAAGACCACCCAGATCCCCAAGATCTGCCTGGAGCTCGGGCGGGGCGTACGCGGTGTGATCGGCCACACCCAGCCCCGCCGCATCGCCGCCCGCACGGTCGCCGAGCGCGTGGCCGAAGAGCTCGGCACCGAGCTGGGCGAGGTGGTCGGCTACAAGGTCCGCTTCACCGACCAGGCGAGCGACCGCACCCTGGTCAAGCTGATGACCGACGGCATCCTGCTGGCCGAGCTGCAGAACGACCGCATGCTCGACCAGTACGACACGCTGATCATCGACGAGGCCCACGAGCGCAGCCTCAACATCGACTTCATCCTGGGCTACCTGAAACAGCTGCTGCCCAAGCGCCCCGACCTCAAGGTCATCATCACCAGCGCCACCATCGACCCCGAGCGCTTCTCCCGCCACTTCGACGACGCGCCCATCATCGAGGTCTCCGGCCGCACGTACCCGGTCGAGGTGCGCTACCGCCCGCTGGGCGACGACGACGACCAGACGCAGGGCATCGTCGACGCCTGCCGCGAGCTGATCGGCGAGGGCCCCGGCGACATCCTGGTGTTCCTGTCCGGCGAGCGGGAGATCCGCGACGCCGCCGACGCCCTGGGCAAGGCCGAGTTCCGCAACACCGAGGTGCTGCCGCTGTACGCCCGGCTGAGCGCCGCCGAGCAGCACCGCGTCTTCCAGGCCCACACCGGCCGCCGCATCGTGCTGGCCACCAACGTCGCCGAGACGTCCCTGACCGTGCCCGGCATCAAATACGTCGTCGACCCCGGGTACGCGCGCATCTCCCGCTACAGCCACCGCACGAAGGTGCAGCGGCTGCCGATCGAGCCGATCTCGCAGGCCAGCGCCAACCAGCGCAAGGGCCGCTCCGGCCGTACGTCCGAGGGCATCTGCATCCGGCTGTACGAGGAGGAGGACTTCCTCAACCGGCCGGAGTTCACCGACCCCGAGATCCTGCGCACCAACCTGGCCTCCGTCATCCTGCAGATGACCTCCATCGGGCTAGGCGACATCGAGGCGTTCCCGTTCGTCGAGCCGCCGGACCGCCGCCAGGTCAAGGACGGCATCAACCTCCTGCACGAGCTGGGCGCGTTCGACGCGGGCAACAAGCTCACCCCGATCGGCCGCAAGCTCGCCCAGCTCCCCGTGGACCCGCGCCTTGGCCGCATGGTGCTGGAGGCGGAGAAGAACGGCTGCCTGCGCGAGGTCATGGTGATCGCCGCCGCGCTGTCCATCCAGGACCCGCGCGAGCGCCCCGCCGACAAGCAGCAGCAGGCCGACGAGAAGCACCGCCGCTTCGCCGACCCCGAGTCGGACTTCATGGCCTACGTCAACCTGTGGAACTACCTGCGCGACAAGCAGAAAGAGCTGTCCTCCAGCGCGTTCCGCCGGCTGTGCAAGGCCGAGTTCCTCAACTACCTGCGCGTGCGCGAGTGGCAGGACATCTACAGCCAGCTCCGCCAGACGCTCGGCGTCCAGCCCAACAGCCGGCCCGCCGACCCGCAGCAGATCCACGCCTCGCTGCTGGTCGGCCTGCTGTCCCACATCGGCGTCAAAGACGTGCTGGACAAGCAGCGCGATCAGGGCGGCCGCCGGCCGATCCAGGAGTACATCGGCGCGCGCAACGCCCGCTTCGCCATCTTCCCCGGCTCCGCGCTGGCGAAGAAGCAGCCGCAGTGGGTCATGTCGGCCGAGCTGGTCGAGACCTCGCGCCTGTGGGCCAGGGTCAACGCCAAGATCGAACCCGAGTGGGTCGAGCCGCTCGCCCAGCACCTGGTCAAGCGCACCTACTCCGAGCCCCACTGGGAGAAGAAGCAGGGCGCGGTGATCGCCCTGGAGAAGGTCACGCTGTACGGCGTGCCGCTCGTCGTCGGCCGCAAGGTCAACTACGGCCGCATCGACCCCGACCTGTCGCGCGAGCTGTTCATCAGGCACGCGCTGGTCGAGGGCGACTGGGACACCCACCACAAGTTCCTCAAGGAGAACCGCCGGCTGCTCGGCGAGGTCGAGGAGCTGGAGAACCGCGCACGCCGCCGCGACATCCTCGTGGACGACGAGACGCTCTTCGACTTCTACGACCAGCGGGTGCCCGCCGACGTCGTCTCGGCCCGCCACTTCGACGCCTGGTGGAAGAAGGCGAGCAAGGAGCAGCCCGACCTGCTCACGTTCTCGCCCGAGATGCTGGTCAACGAGGGCGCCGACGTCAGCGCCCGCGACTACCCCGACACCTGGAAGCAGCTCGGTCAGCGGATGAAGCTGACCTACCAGTTCGAGCCGGGGGCCGACGCCGACGGCGTCACCGTCCACGTGCCGCTGGCGCTGCTCAACCAGATCACCTCCGACGGCTTCGACTGGCAGATCCCCGGCCTGCGCGAAGAGCTGATCACCGCGCTGATCCGGTCGCTGCCGAAGAACCTGCGGCGCAACTTCGTACCCGCGCCCAACTACGCCAAGCAGGTGCTGGCCGGGGTCAAGCCGGGCGGCGAGCCGCTGCTGGAAGCCGTCGAGCGCGAGCTGTTCAAGCTCACCGGGGTACGCGTGCCGCGCGACGCCTGGCAGCTCGACCAGGTGCCCGACCACCTGCGCATCACGTACCGGGTGATCGACGAGAAGCGGCGCACGGTGGCCGAGGGCAAAGACCTCGACGAGCTCAAGCGCCGCCTGGCCCCGCGCCTGCGCGAGACGCTCTCCCAGGCCGGTGACGACCTCGAGCAGACCGGCCTGCACACGTGGAGCTTCGGCACCCTGCCCAAGGTGTTCGAGCAGGGACGCATGAAGGGCTATCCGGCGCTCGTGGACGCCGGCGACTCCGTCTCCATCAAGATCTTCGAGACCGAGGCGGAGCAGCGCCGCTCCCACTGGCCGGGCGTGCGCCGCCTGCTCCTGCTCAACGTCACCAACCCCGCCAGGTCCCTGCTCGGCGGCCTGTCCAACCAGGCCAAGCTGGCCCTGTCGCGCAGCCCGCACGGCGGCGCGGTGGCGCTGTTCGACGACGTGATCAACGCGGCGGTCGACAAGCTCATGCTGGAGGCGGGCGGCGCCGTCTGGGAGCCGGACGCCTACGACCGCCTCTACCAGCACGTCCGCGCCAACCTGTACGACACCGCGAGCGACGTGCTGGCCAAGGTCGAGCAGATCCTCAGCGTCTGGCACGAGGCGGGGGTCCGGCTGGAGTCCCTGCGCCCGAGCGCCGCCGCCGACGACGTACGCGACCAGCTCGGCAGGCTCGTCTATCCCGGCTTCGTCACCGCCACCGGCTATCGCAGGCTGCCCGACGTGCTGCGCTACCTGCGCGCCATCGACCGCCGCCTCACCAAGCTGCCCGAGGACCCGTGGCGCGACGAGGAGTGGATGGACCGCGTCCACAAGGTCGAGGACGACTATGACGAGCTGCTGGACAAGCTGCCTCCGGCGCGGCGGAACGACCCCGACGTGGTGGAGATCCGGTGGATGATCGAGGAGCTGCGGGTGAGCTTCTTCGCCCAGACCCTCGGCACCCCCACGCCCGTCTCGGAGAAGCGCATCGCCAAGGCGATGGACCGGCTCCTGCCCTGAGCTTTGGCGCGGTCGCCGACACGCCCGGCGCGTGAGAGAATCGCCCCTTGCGTCGATTGTCCGGTTCTCCAGGGCCGGGTGGCCGGCGCTCCGTGGCCGTTCGCGCAGGAGGATCGATGATCAGAGCAGTGGTGTTCGACGTCGGTGAGACGCTCATCAGCGAGAACCGCATCTGGCGCCGCTGGGCCGAGCGGCTGGGCGTCACGCCCTTCGAGCTCATGGGCGCGCTGGGCGGCATGGCGGCCATGGACCGGCCGCACACCGACGCCTTCCGCCTGCTGCGCCCCGAAATCGACCTCGACGCCGAGGCGGCGGCCTGGGAGCGCGACGACCCCGACGGCCTGCGCAACCGCTTCGACGCCGATGACCTCTACCCCGACGTGCGCGAGGCGCTGGCGGCCATCAGGGCGGCGGGATACCAGGTGATCATCGCCGGCAACCAGCCGCGCCGGGCCTACGACGCGCTCGTGGCCATGGACCTGCCCGCCGACTCGGTGCACACCTCCGACGGCTGGGGGGTGGCCAAGCCGGAGGCGGGCTTCTTCGCCAAGGTGGCCGAGGTCGCGGGGTGCGCGCCCGGCGAGATCCTGTACGTGGGGGACAGGCTGGACAACGACGTGCTGCCGGCCGCGAAGGCGGGCATGCGCACCGCGCTGCTGCGCCGCGGCCCCTGGGGTTACCTGCACGCCGAAAGGCCGCAGGCGAAGGCCGCCGATGTCATCATCGACGACCTCCACGCCGTGCTCCCCGCCCTGCGCGACCTCACCTGAGTCACCTGGCGGGCGACCCTCGCGTGCGACTCCTTGCGGGCGACAGGCGAGGTCGCCGGACCGCGCCTGAGGTCCTCGGCGCGCGGGTCAGCTGAGGTGCGCGGGTCAGCTGAGGTCGTCCTCCGAGTCGATGCGCAGCGCCCGCTCCTCGGGCGACAGGTCGTCGGTGTCGCCGACGTACAGCGTGGCGATCTCCTCGCCGTCCAGGTCGGGGCCGAGCCCCTCGTCCGGCTGGGTCAGCCGGTGCTTGGGGCGCGGCCCGCGCAGCCGCTCGGGCGCCTCGCGCCGCAGGCGCTCGTCGAGCGTGTCGTGATGCCGGGGGTCGTCTTCGACGATCTCATGCCGGAATCCGAGGTCGTCGGTCCACTCCTCGACCTCGATCTCCTGCTCGTCGGCCAGACCGAACCGATCCGGCGGCAGCTCCGTCATACGACTACCCCTACCCTCTGGACGGGCCGGAATCCTAGGATCCGGCCTTCTTCGAAAGCCTGGGCCGGTTTCCGGGCGACCCTGTAGCGGCACCCGCTACCCGAGGGGTCAGCGTCCAATCGCGGAGCCGACGAGCGAGCGCGGGTCGGCCGCGCCCGCCAGCATGCCGTCCTCGCGTACGTCGATGAGGTGGGCGTGGCCGAACGAGCTCCCGTAGGGGAGCGCCGCCACCCGGTGGCCGAGCGCCGCGAGCCCGTCGGACCAGCCGGCGCCCTCCTCCAGGTCGAGCACGGCGTCGTCGGGCGCGTCCCAGGTGTCGAACCCGGTGCCGCCGGTGCCGAGCCGCCAGCGCGGCGCGGCGATCGCGCGTCCCGGCTCCTCGCCGTGGCGCAGCAGGCGGGTGATGACCTGCAGCAGGATCTGCGGCTGGGCGTCGCCGCCCATGGTGCCGACGACGGACCTGAGTGTGCCGTCGGGGCGGGTGATCAGGGCCGGGGTCAGCGTGTGGGGCGGGCGGCGGCCGGGGCCGTACTCGGCGGGATGGCCGGGCTTGAGCGAGAAGCCGATGCCGCGGTTGTGGAGGTTGATCCCGGTACGGGGCTCGAACACCATGCTGCCGAACCCGGCCGCGTTCGACTGGATGAGCGAGACGCCCATGCCGTCGCCGTCGACCACGCACAGGTACGTCGTGTCACCGGGCTGTGCGGGCGCGGCGAGCCGCAGCCTGGACCGGGAGTCGATACGCGCCCGCCGCCGGTCGATCTCGGCCGGGTCGAGCAGGTCCTTGGCGTCCTCGTGCAGCACGTCGAGCCGGTCGTGCCCGGCGATCCTGGCCGACTCGGCGAGCAGGTGGGCCCAGGCGGGGTGGGCCGGCGATGCGGGCAGGTCGAGGCCCTCGGCGATGGCGAGGGACATCAGCAGCAGATAGCCCTGGGAGTTGGGCGGCATCGAGTAGACGTCGTGTCCGTACGCGCGGGTCTTGAGCGGCTCCACCCAGTCGGCGCCCGGCAGCGCCAGGTCGGCCT
This sequence comes from Nonomuraea fastidiosa, assembly GCF_042751225.1. NCBI lineage: Bacteria > Bacillati > Actinomycetota > Actinomycetes > Streptosporangiales > Streptosporangiaceae > Nonomuraea > Nonomuraea fastidiosa. The sequence continues at coordinate 817,475 of NZ_CP170570.1, read as the reverse complement.
CGATGTACTCGCCGGCCCCGAGCTCCATCAGGCCCTGACCGAACTCGCCCAGGTAGAAGCCCTTGCGGCCGCGTTCGGCCACGGCCTTGAGCGCGCGGGCCACGCCGGGCCGGGTGACGCGGTCGCCCGCGGCGCGTACGGAGGCGAAGTCGCCGCCGCCGGGCCGCCGGGCGGCGCTCGCCGCGCCCGCCGGCATCAGCGGCGAGGCGGGGAACCCGGCTTCGGCCAGCCGGATCGCGGGCGCCAGCAGCTCGGCCATGGGCAGCCTGGCGTACTTGGCGTGGAGCGCGACCCATCCGTCCACGCACCCGGGCACGGTGACGGATCTGATGTCGTGCAGGTGGGGCATGCGGGTATGGCCCTCGGCCCGCAGGCGGGCGGGATCGGCACCGGATCCGGCCCGTCCTGAGGCGTTCAGCGCGGTGACGGTCGCACCGTCGTGGACGAGGGCGAACAGGTCGCCGCCGAGCCCGCACATGTGGGGGGCGACGACCGCGAGCACGGCGTTGGCGGCGATCGCCGCGTCGGCGGCCGAGCCGCCGCGCTCCAGCATCGCCAGCCCGGCCGCCGATGCCAGGTGGTCGACGCTGCACACCATGCCGGATGGCGCGTATCTCGTGTTGTGCACGGCACGAGCGTACGCGCCTTCGTCACGCCCGACGTCACTCCTTCTCGCGCAGCCGCGCCTTGGTCTCCTCGAGCTCCTGGCGCAGGGCGGCGATCTCCCGCTCCAGCTCCAGGATGCGGCGGATGGCGATGAGCGTCATGCCTTCCTCGGCCATGCGGGTGACGTGCTGGACGATGAGGATGTCGCGCCGCGAGTAACGCCGCTGGCCGCCGCTCGACCGGCTGGGCTTGATCACGTCGTGCTGGTCGAGCCGGCGCAGGAAGGCGTGCTGCACCTTCAGCATCTCCGCCACCTGCCCGAGCGAATAGAGAGGCGCGTGCTCGTCGTCGAGGGGCAGGTCCGGCATGTCATCTCCTCACGTGGTCGGGGGCGGGGGCGGTCCGAGGATGCCCGCCCCCGGACCGCGTGTCAGGCCTTGAGAGCCTTGGGCTCGCCGCGCCGGATCGCTACCTTACGCGGCTTCGCCCGCTCCAGAACGGGGATGCGCACGGTGAGCACGCCGTTCGCGTAACCCGCGTCGATCTTGTCGCTGTCGAGGTGCTCCGACAGGTAGACACGCCGCGTGAACGTGCCCATCGAACGCTCGCGCACGAAGAGCCGCGCGTCGTCGGGAACCTGCTCCTCGCGCCGGGCGGTGACGCTCAGGACGCCGCGGTCCACGGTCACGTCGATCGAGTCGGGGTCGATGCCGGGCAGGTCGAAGCGCAGGATCACGTCGTCGTCGCGGCGCACGCCGTCCATCGGCATGATCGCGCCGTCGCCGTCGAAGGCCTGCCGGGCGATGCGGTTGAACTGGCGCTCGAACTCCTGCAGGAACGGGTCGATCGAGGTCAGCAACATTTCCACGTCCCTCCCTTGTTGGTTGTGAGTCTGTAGCTAACCTCCAACTTCAGTTATAGGTTAGCTACTCATCCGTTCGCAACCAAATCGGGGGAAAACCTATTCCCGCCCAGGTCAGGCGAGGATGCCGCTCAGCAGGCCGAGCACATGCCACGTTCAAACGCGGTCAGACGAATTCCGCGGGCTGGTCCCGGCTCACCAGGGCCGCGTAGTGCCCGCCGCGGGCGATCAGCTCGTCGTGGGTGCCGCGCTCCACGATCCGCCCGTGGTCGAGCACCACGATCTGATCGGCGTCGCGCACGGTGGACAGGCGATGGGCGATGGTGATCGTCGTACGCCCCTTCGCCAGCGCGTCGAGCGCCTCCTGCACGGCCTTCTCCGTCTGCGTGTCCAGCGCGCTGGTCGCCTCGTCGAGCACCAGGATCGGCGGGTCGCGCAGGATCGTACGGGCGATGGCCAGGCGCTGCTTCTCGCCGCCGGAGAAGCGGTAGCCGCGCTCGCCCACCACCGTGTCGTAGCCGTCGGGCAGCGCCGCGATGTGGTCGTGGATGCGCGCCGCCCGCGCCGCCGCCTGAAGCTCCTCGTCGGTGGCCGACGGGCGGGCGAAGCGCAGGTTGTCGGCGACGGAGGCGTGGAACAGGTACGTCTCCTGCGAGACCACCCCCACGGTCGCGCTGAGCGTCTCGAACGTCAGCTCACGCACGTCCACGCCGTCGATGGTGACCCGGCCGCCGGTGACGTCGTACAGGCGGGGCAGCAGGTAGCTCAGCGTGGTCTTGCCCGAGCCCGTCTCGCCCACGATGGCCAGCGACGAGCCCGCGGGCACCGTCAGGTCGATGCCGGTGAGCGTGGGCGTGTCGCCGTAGGAGAAGTCGACCTGCTCGAAGCGGACCTCGCCGCGCACGTCCGTCAGCTCCCGTGTACCGGGTTGGATGTCCACCGGCAGGTCGAGATACTCGAAGATGCGCCCGAACAGCGCCAGCGAGGTCTGCACCTCGACGCCGAGCCGCAGCAGCGACACCATCGGCCGGAACAGGCTCGTCTGCAGCGTCGTGAACGCCACCAGCGTGCCCACCGAGATCGCCTCGGTGTGACCTGCGGCCCAGTAGATGGTGGCGGGCATGGCGGCCATCACGAGCTGGATGGACGCCTGCCGCCAGCGCCCCGCCATGCTGGTGGCGACGCCCAGCTCGGCCAGCTCGTGCGAGGACCTGGCGAAGCGCTCGGTCAGCTCCGCCGAGCGGCCCATCGTGCGCCCGAGCAGGATGCCGCTGATCGACAGCGACTCCTGCACCATGGAGGCGATGCCGGCCAGCTTGCGCTGCCGCTCGGAGGTGATGCGCTTGCGCTCGGCACCGACCTTGCGGCTGATCCACACGAACACCGGCAGCAGCGCGAGCGAGAGCAGCGTCAGCCGCCAGTCGAGCGCGGCCATGGCGACGACCGTGGCGATCACCGTGGTCAGGTTGGAGACGAGCGAGGCGGCCGTCGAGGTGACGACCGCCTGCATGCCGCCGATGTCGTTGGCGATGCGCGACTGCACCTCGCCGGTTCTGGTGCGGGTGAAGAACGCGAGCGACATGCGCTGCAGGTGGGCGTAGACGGAGACGCGCAGGTCGTGCATGACCCGCTGGCCCACGGTGGTGGACACCAGCGTCTGCAGCACGTCGAACACCGTCGTCGTGATCGCCACGAGGATCATGCCGAGCGCCAGCAGCGTGAGCAGCCCGGCGTCCCTGGCCGGGATCGCGACGTCGAGCACTTCGCGCAGCAGGAACGGCGAGGCCAGCCCCACCAGCGAGGACAGCAGGATGAGCAGGGCCACGACGGCCAGGCGGCCGCGGTAGGCGCCGAACAGCCTGATGATGCGCCCGATCGGCGCGCGCGGTTCCTCCGCCAACGTGGAGCTCCCTTCGCAGACGGCCATCCCCACAGAGGGTAGGTCGCGGCCGGCCGGCGAGCCGCGCGCGGGCGGGCCAGGAACAGCCTGCGCCGCGACGACTTCGGCGCCCGCCGGAGAGCCGCGCGTGGATGGGGTCAGGACTGATCCGGCAGGTTCCTCGGCAGGTAGCGCCCGGACAGGCGGGCCAGCTTCAGGCTGAGGTGCAAGGCCAGCCGCTCACCGCCGTCCTTCAGGTCGGTGCGCGCCAGCTCCTCCACCCGCTGCAGCCGGTAGTACAGCGAGGTGCGGTGCAGCCGCAGCGCCCGCGAGGTGGCCACCGCGCTGCCCGCCAGGTCGAGGTACGTCTCCAGCGTCTCCAGCAGCGGCAGGTACTGCTCGTCGGCGAGCAGCCCTTCGAGCCCCGGATGCAGCTCCTGGTCGGGCAGGCGGGTGAGCATCCGGTAGACGCCGAGCCTGGCCCACTCCGCCGTGGGCCCGAGCCCCGGCACCCGGGCCGCCACCTCGGCCGCGCGCCTGGCCTCCCGGTACGACTCCGCCGCCTGCGCGAGCTCCGGCCTGGACCGCCCGATCCCGACCACCACCGGCACCGGCATGGCCGCGTGCAGCTCGTCGGCCGGCACCGGCGGCCCCGCCGTGAGCAGCACCCCGTGGTCGTAGCGCACCAGGTGCAGCGGGTGGTGCCCGCTCAGCCGCCGCCGCAGCGCCAGCAGTCCCTGCTCCACCGCCAGCCGGAGCGCGTCGTCCGGCTCGGCCGTACGCGGCCTGGCCACCTGTACGGTCACCGGCTGCGCCTGCGGGAAGGCGCCGGCCTCGATGAGCTGCCTGGCCGCGTCCTCCTCGCCGAGCAGCAGCCCGGTCACCGCCTCCAGCTCCCGCTGCGAGGCGAGGTCGCCGGCCAGGCTCTCGTGGAATAAGGCCAGCGCCAGGCCCGGCGCCGCGCGGGCGGCCTCGGCGACGTCGGCGTCGGGCATGGGCGGTTCGGCGTCGATGAACCACAGGAAGCCGAGCAGGCCGTCGGCGTGCCGTACGGGGACGCAGACCCGCGGCAGCAGCCCGAGCTGCGGCGCGCCCGGGGTGCGCAGCGGCTCGGTGGCCTCGTTGATCCCGGCGGCGCGCAGCCACTGCCGCACCTCGGGCACGGTGTGCCGGCGCAGGATCGAGTCGCGGCGGACGTCGTCCACCGCGCCGCTCTGCTCGCTGTAGGCGACCACGCGCTGGTTGCGGTCCTCCAGGAGCAGGGGGCGCCCGAGACGCGTGGCGAGCTCGTCCACGGCCCGCTGAAGATCCGCCACGATGGCACCTTTACCTGCATTTTTCATCAAATGACGGAAATGTCACTACAGGTCTTCCCTACAACTGCTCGGTGATCTCCGTCAACAGTCTCTATACGGTCATGCCGTGAACGCCCCGAAGAAGCTGCTGAAGGGTCTCCTGGCGGCCATCGTGCTGTTCCCGGTGAGCCTGGTGGCGACCCCCGCTTCCGCAGCACCCCCCGAGAACCCGGAACATCCCTGGCGGCGCGACCACTGGCCGCAGACCCAGCCCTGGCAACTCGACGAGTCCCTCGACGCCGGTGAGCAGGCTCTGCGCAAGACGCCGAGCAGCGGGCTCAAGCCCATCGACCCGCAGAACTGGAAGAACCCCGACAACATGACGTGGGCGGACTACAAGAAGCCGCCCGGCACGAAGTGGAACGACCCGAACGTCAAGGGGTCGCAGCGCACCTTCAAGGGCGCGCTCGTGCTGCTCGACTACCCCAACCAGCCGTTCGTGGTGACCCAGCCGCAGAACTCCACGGTGTACGGCAACCCGAGCGCCGACGCCCACGACATCCCGCGCGAGAAGGTCGCCAAGTTCTACGAGGACTTCCTCAACACCCCGAACGCCCTCAACAAGGGGCACACCATCCACGAATACTGGATGGAGGACTCCGGCGGCCGCATCGGCGTGGAGCTGACCGGGTTCGGCCCGTACATGATGCCGGGCAAGGACCACGAGTACGCGATGGAGTACCAGCGCGAGTCGTGCCCGGCCGGCGACACCTGCAACAGGAACCTGCGCGCCGACGGCAACGCCGCCTGGATCGCCGACGTCGGCCAGGAGGTGGCCGACCAGTTCGACTTCATCTTCTACCTCAGCGCCGGGCAGGACGAGTCGGCCACCTGGCAGGAGTTCGGGATGATGAAGTTCCCGACCAAGGAGGACGTCACCGACGAGTGGGGCCCGCCGGACGACGCGCTGCCCAACTGGTCGCCCACCCGCTACGTCGAGTGGACCTCCTGGCAGGCCGGCTCCAACTTCTGGCCCAACGCCCGCTTCGGCATCGACTCGGTGCAGGCCGAAAGCTCCGGCATGGCGACGTTCGCCCACGAGCTGAGCCACATCATGGGCATCGCCGACAACTACAACAACCCGTACGGGCAGCCGCCGCGGCGCTCGTACACCGGCATCTGGGAGATGCTGAGCCGCGGCAGCTTCAACGGACCCGGCGGCCCGCACTCCCGCTGGCTGATCCCGCCGGTCGCGGGCGCGTCCCTGGGCTCCCACCACATGCTCCGCAACAAGATCAAGCTGAACATGGTGGACGAGGCGAACGTGCTGCGGCTCAGCCGCGAGGCGCTCGCCGAGTCGGGCCTGGTCACCGCCAGGGTGACCGCGCGCGTGGTCAAGCCGGGCAAGAACGAGCTGTCCGGCATCAACATCGCCATGGATCAGGACCGCAGCAGCTGCGACACCACCGATCCGCTGTGCGACGGCGGCGGCTACGACAACTACACCATCGAGGTCGTGGACCGCATGGGCAGCGACTCGTTCACCCCCGACTCCGGCGTTCTGCTCGCCAAGACCAAGAACGAGGACCGGGCGCCGTTCGAGTGGGTGATCGACGCCAACCCGCAGGACATCGGCATGACCGACTACGTGCTGCCCGACGGCACGAAGGTCCCGATCACCGTCGGCGACTACCGCCAGCTCTCCGACGCCCTCTTCCACGCCGGCACCGACTCCGGCAGCGAGTACGAGTACGTCGATGAGGCCAACCGGCTGCACTTCTACATCACCGACGTGCACCGCAACCGTGAGGGCGAGCTGTCGTACACGGTCGCGATCCGCTCGCTCGACGGCGCGGGCCCGCAGCGGCGCGGGGTCAAGCTGCTGCCCTCGGCCGGCCTGCCGTCCGGCAAGAACGTCTCCACTTGCAAGTTCCCGCTGATCAACACCGGCAAGAAGGCCCCGGCGCGCGGGCAGCACCCCGAGGACGTCAGCGCCTACCTCAACGCCGACATCTACCGGCTCACGGCCGAGGTCCAGGGCAAGGGCTGGAGCGTCCGCGTGCCGAACGCGCTGGCCTCCGTGGAGTTCGGCAAGCAGAAGCTGGTCAGCGTGGACGCCGTGCGCGACGGCGGCGCTCACGTGGCCAAGGTCAAGCTCACGGCCACGTCTGAGAGCGACCCGGCCAAGAAGATGACGGCCACCTGCACCGTCATCGGCTGACCGGCGATCCACTGGACGACGATGGGGCGCGGCAGGCGCGGGCCGTGCCTCATCGTCCCCAGATCGGCTAGGTCAGGGGCGAGCGGAGCAGCTCGCCCGCCGTCTGCCTGGCCTCCATGATGCTCTCCTCGAACAGCTTGCGGACGTGGCTCGCCTGGTCCGACAGCTCCCTGATGCGGTCGTGCGCCAGCTCGTCGCGTACGGTCTCCGCCAGCAGCTGCTGGTACTCCGGCGTCTTGGCGGCGAGCTTCTCCAGCCGCTGGTGCGCGTGATACGCCTTGTCCGCCTTGATCACCTGCTTGGCGTACTTCTCAAGGTGGCGTACGCGCCGGGTCAGCGACGTCCAGGCCGCGTCCAGCGCGCTGGTGTACGGCCGGAACGCCTCCTCCATGTCCGGCGGCAGCTCACGCGGCACCAGCTTGCGCTGCTCGGCGTGCATCGACGACAGCCGCCGCAGCCGCTGCGCGATCTGCCAGAGCTCCTCCGGCAGCGACACCTGGTTGTCCACGCTGTCGATCAGCCGTTCCTTGTGCACGGTGGAGTTCAGGATGGCATCCACGGCGTTCTGCGCCCTGCGCAGCAGCATCTGGCAGGGATGATCGAGATCCTCGGGTAGCACGTAGTGCTCGGCGTGCGCTCTGGCCAGCTGCAGTCTTCGCCTGGTCGTGCGGTAGGCGCCGTCCGTCGCCAGCCACCTGAGCAGCACGATGACACCGGCTCCCATGCCCATGACGAACAGCGGCGCGCTGCCGGTGATCATGAACAGCAGAAGGAGGAGGGCCGGGAGGACGAACAACACGGCCGGATTGTGTGTGGTGTCCATGCGCGCACCGGTACGAGCCTGGCGGAGAATGTGCGGGCTCGACCGCAGCTCGGCCGAGACCTCCGGGCGCAGCGATGGATCGATCACCAGCCGGGGAGGCAGAGCTCGTGGATCCATACGTTCATGCTGCGTTATGAATCTCCAATTCGCTGCATTCTCGGGGACATATAGGGTCGTGATCGTGAGCGAGACGACGAGGTGGATCGACCTTGAAGGCGCGGTCAACGCGCGTGACCTGGGCGGATTGCCCACGATTGACGGTGGCCGCACCCGGCGCGGGCGGCTCTACCGCGCCGACAACCTGCAGGCGCTCACTCCCGCCGACGTGGCGCTCCTCGTCGGCGAGCTCAACCTGCGGCACGTGGTCGATCTGCGCTCGACCGCCGAGGTGCACCTGGAAGGCCCCGGCCCGCTGACCCGGGTGCCGGAGGTGCGCCACCACCATCTGACGCTCTTCGCCGAGGGCGGCCGGCACACCGACGTCGATGCCGACACCGATGCCGACACTGATGCCGACACTGATGCCGACACTGATGCCGACACCGAGGCCGACGCCGCCATAGATGGCATCGACGGCGAGCGGGTGCTGCCCTGGGTGGACCGGGTGCTCGACGAGGAGCTGCGGGTCACCGGGTTCTACTTCGGCTACCTGCGCGACCGGCCCGACGCGGTGGTGGCCGCGCTGCGGACGATGGCGCTGGACGACGGCGCTGCGCTGGTGCACTGCGCGGCGGGCAAGGACCGCACCGGCGTGGTGTCGGCGCTGGCCCTGGAGGTCGCGGGCGTCACCAGGGAGGCCATCGTCGAGGACTACGTGGCCACGGGGGAGCGGATCGAGCTGATACTCAAGCGGCTGCGCAGCAGCGACACGTACCGGGACGACCTCGACTCCAGGCCCGCCGACGACCACATGCCGCGCGCCCGCTACATCGAGCAGTTCCTCGGTGTGCTCGACGACCGGTTCGGCGGCCCGATGGGGTGGCTGGCCGCGAACGGCTGGACCGACGCCGACACGGCGGCGCTCCGCGGGCGCCTGCGCGACTGACGGCCCGGCGCTTTGGACCGACGGGCCGCTCTGAGGACGGCGAGCCGCTTGTGGTTGGCGGGCCGCTCTGAGGACGGCGAGCCGCTTGTGGGCGGCGGGCCGTTTTGAGGACGGCGAGCCGCTTGTGGGCGGCGGGCCGCTCTGGGGACGGTGAGCCGCTAGCGGGCGGAGGGCCGCTTGGACGGCGGGTTGTTTCCGTGCGGACTGCCCGGCTTCAGCCGAGGTTGACGACGACGCCTTCGGAGGCCGACCGGCGGGCCGCCTCGATGACGGTCAGCGCCTCCACAACGCTCTGCGGATCCACCGGGGGCGCGCCGCCGTCGCGCAGCGCCGCCGCCACCTGCCGGTAGAAGTCCAGGTACGCCCCCGGCTCGGTGCGCACGACGCGCCGCTCATCCGCGGGCTGATCCTCGGTGCCCAGCACGCCCCAGCGCTCCTCCACGTCGTCGCCGAAGCCTGGCGTGTCGGGCGTCATCCCGGCCCGCAGCCGCTCCTCCTGCACGTCCATGCCGTGCTTGACGAAGCCGGACGCCGAGCCGAGCACCCGGAACCTGGGCCCGAACCGGGCGGCCACGGAGCTGACCCACAGGTGCGACCGCGCCCCGTTCGCGTGGGTCAGCGCGATGAAGGTGTCGTCGTCGGCCGCCACCCCTTCGCGCCGCACGTCGCTCTCGCAGTAGACCGCGCGTACCGGGCCGAGCAGCTGCAGCGCCTGATCGATCAGGTGGCTGCCGAGGTCGTAGAGCAGCCCGGGAACATCGTCAGGGCCGCCGCTCTCACGCCAGCCGCCCTTGGGCACCGGACGCCATCGTTCGAAGCGCGACTCGAAGCGCAGCACCCGGCCCAGCGCCCCTTCCTCGACCAGGCGGCGCACGGTGCGGAAGTCGCCGTCCCAGCGGCGGTTCTGGAACACGGTGAGCATGAGGCCGCGCTCCTCGGCCAGGCGGATCAGCTCGCGCCCCTCATCGGCGGTCCTGGCCAGCGGCTTGTCCACGACCACCGGCAGGCCCTCCTTGAGCGCGGACGCGGCCGTTGACACGTGGGTGCGGTTGGGGGAGGCGACCACGACGAGGTCGCAGCGGCCCCACAGCTCCTGTACGTCGTCCACTGCGGCGGCCCCGTACCTGGCGGCCACCTCGGCCCGGCGATCGGGGTTCCTGGTCACCACGGCGGCCAGGGACAGGCCGGGGGCGGCGTGGATCAGCGGGGCGTGAAAGTAGGCGCCCGCCGTGCCGTAGCCGACGAGGCCGACGCGGATCTCGCTCATCGGCTCAGGGTAACCGCTGCCCACCCGCCCGCCCTAGAGCGCCCGCTACTCCTCGTCACGCCCGCTACTCCTCGTCACGCTCGGCCAGGAAACGCTCGAACTGGGCGGCCAGCTCGTCGCCGGTGGGCATCGGCGTGGCCTCCGCCAGCAGGTTCTCCTTCTGGGCGCCCGCGGCGAACGCGTCGTACTGCTGCTCAAGGCCGATGATCGCGGTGGACAGCTCGGCGGAGGCCCTGATCTGCTCCTCGATCTCCGTCGTCGTACGCCGGGCGGCCTCGTGCAGCTTCTCCATCGGGAAGACCAGCCCCGTGCCGCGCGTCACCGCCTCGAGCGCGGTCACGGCGGCGGTCGGGTACTCGGCCTGCGACAGGTAGTGCGGCACGTGCACGGCGTAGCCCACGGCGTCATGGCCCTTGGCGCCCAGCCGCAGCTCCAGCAGGGCAGCCGCGCTGCCGGGCACCTGCACACGGCCGAACACGCTGGACTGCGTGGAGATCAGCTCGGGCCGGCTGGCGTGCGCGGTGATGCCGAGCGGCCTGGTGTGCGGCACGGCCATGGGGATACCGTGCACGGTCACCAGCTTGCTCACGTTCAGCCGCTCCACCAGCTCGCCCACGGCCTTGGCGAACAGCTCCCACTCCCGGTCGGGCTCCGGTCCGTTCATCACCAGGAACGGGGTGCCGGTCGCGTCCTCGGCGGCGTGCACGGCCAGCTCGGGGCTCTCCCAGTCCACCCACCGGTCGGTGTCGAACGTCATGATGGGACGCCGCGACCGGTAGTCGAGCAGCCGGTCCACGTCGAACCTCGCCACGACCCGGTGCTCCAGCTCGGCCAGCAGGTGGCCCAGCGCGAGGCGTCCGGCACCGCCCGCGTCGACGAAGCCGTCGAAGTGGTACAGCAAGACCGGATCATGCAGCTCGGGCGCGTCGTCTGCGAGCTCGTAGAGATCCTTCGGGTCGAACACGGTTGGACAGCCTTTCCCTAGGTACTCTTCACCAGAACCTACGGCGGGTCGGAACGATTCCGTGCAGGGCACCCTATCGAGGGAAGAACGGATATATGGACCGGGCGCCCGAGCCCGAACGGTTCGTCGGGAGGCTGTTCGGCCTGGCCAGAGCGGGGGAGACCCGCGACGCTCAGGACGTACGTCGAGACCGGGGCGCCGGTCGGCCCTGATCGACGGCAAAGGTGACACTTTCCTGATGCCGGAGGCTTATCACGGTCACGCCGCGACTCTGTGCATGCTTGTCACACTCGGCGCGGACCCTGAACCGGGCCGGCGGCCGGAGATGAACGCCGTTTGCGGGTGCGGTGCCCGAGAAGTCGTCCGCCGTGGTCAGAGCGTTGCCGGATGGCGGGGCCGATTCGGAGGTCAAGCGTCCGTCTGTCCTGCATACTCGTAAATGTCGGCAAATTTCCAGATTCTTAATGGTTCGTGCAGATCGCTTCATAGTATGAAATACCGATAAAAGAGCGCGAAATTGTCGAGTGTGGCCTTTCGGACACTCTCTAGTCATGCTGGTAGGCGTGGCTACATCTGCGTACTCCTTCAGTAGGCGACCACTCCGCATCCCTCCGCTGCCATGTCCGTTCCCGAACGAGGTCAACGTGCATGCCTCAGAGGTCGACAAGGAGAGCCACCTATGGCTGGCCGCCTCCAACATGCTGAACGGCGCCGAGACCATCGAGCACTTCCGGCGCTCCAAGATCGGCCTGCTCGCGGCACGGACCAACCCCACCGTGCCGCGCGAGAGCCTCCGGCTGATCAACGACTGGTACAACTGGCTGTTCGCCTTCGACGACGCGTTCTGCGAGGGCGAGCTGATGGGGCACCGTGCTTCCGCACTGGCCCGCGCCCTGCCACCGCTCCTGGAGATACTCGACGGTCGCCGGAGACCCCCCGACGACGACCCGTTCGGGCTCGCCTTGCAGGAGCTCCTGCAACGGATCTCCGAATGCGCCACCCCCGCCCAGGTGGACCGGTGGCGGACCACGGTGAAGGAATACCTGTTCGCCCAAATCTGGGAGGCCGCCAACCGCGAGGTGGACCTCATCCCCACCCCCGAGGACTACGTCCTGATGCGCCGCATCACGGGGGCCACCTACACCTGCTTCGCGCTCATCGACGTCGGCGGCGGCTACCGGCTCGAAGCCGAGGAATGGCACCACCCCGATGTCCGCACGCTCTCCGACCTCGCATGCGACCTCATCGGGTGGGACAACGACCTGCTGTCGTACGCCAAGGAACGCGGCAACGACAAGGCCCGGCACAATCTCGTCACGGTGCTGGCAACCCACAAGTCCCTCACCCTGCAGGAGGCGCTGAGCGAGGTCGCGCAGATGCACAACGACGCGATCAACGCATTCATCGCTCGGCGCTCGGCGCTCGAACAGTGGGCGTCGCTTCCGGTCCGCAAGTACGTCCGCGGCCTCGAACACTGGGTTCGCGGCCACATCGAGTTCTCCCTCGGCAGTGCCCGTTACGTGCACGCCTGGCCTGACGGCACACAGTGGCCGGAGGCCGTCTGACGGTCCCCCGAATCAGTCCTCGTCGGAGGCGTCCGCGTCGTCGAGCGCGAGCGCGGACGCCTCATCGAGGTCGAGCCTGGCGCCGTCCTCGAAGGCGTTCTTGTAGGCGAGCTCGCCGAGCTGCCGCTGGCACAGGCGTACGCAGTCATTGTGCTCGTCGGTCATCCAGGGCGCGCCGAGCTGCGGCAGCCCCGCCGTCCTCCAGTTCTGATGCAGCGCCCCGAGCAGCTGGACGGCCGTCAGCGACCGGCCGAGCTTGACGAAGATCCGCGCCGTCGTCTCCAAGGCCGTCAGCGTGCCCATCGTGTCGTGGAAGTGCCGCTTGATGCGCAGCGCCTCCCTGGCGTTCTGCAACGCGTCCGCGGCGCGGCCGGCCGCGAGCCTGGTGCTGGCCAGCGCCCACTGCGCGTGGGAGCCGACCCACAGCTCGCCGCGCTCCTGGCACACCTGCAGGCAGTCCTGCAGCAGCGACTCGGCCTCGTACAGCTCGCCCTGTGTGGTCAGCACGATCGACAGCTCGACGATCGCGGGCAGCAGGCCGGGGTTGAGCTCCTTGTTGTCGGTGTTGAACTCGATCGCCACCCCGAGCAGCGCGCTGGCCTTCTGCAGATCGCCCTGGAGCAGCGCCGCCGTGCCCTGCATCTTCGAGGCCAGGATCACCGCGCGCGAGTCGCCGACCTGCACGGCCTCGGTGCTGCACGTCTCGGCCGCCGCCAGTGCTCCCGCGCTGTCGCCCTGCGCGCTCTTGGTATAGGAGAGCACCCACAGCGCTTTGCAGCGCTCTCTGCTCACGGTGGGATTGGCCTCAAGCGCCCGCTCCAGATAGAGACGGCCCTCGCGGGCGAAGCCGCAGCACACCCACATGAACCACAGCGACGACAGCAGGGTGAGCGCCAGCGGCTCCTTGCCCGGCGTGGACAGCGCGTGCTCAAGCGCGAGGCGGACGTTGTCGTGCTCCTGCCGCATGCGGACGAACCAGTAGATCTGCCGCGGCCCCGACCAGGCGTCCTCGCTGCGCTGCGCCAGGCTCAGGTAGTACTCCAGGTGGCGCTGGCGCAGCTGCTGGGTCTGGCCCAATTTCTCCAGCCACTCCTCGCCGTACTCGGCCAGCGTGTCGATCAGCTTGTAGCGCACGCCCGCGTGGTTGCTTCTGATGAGCAGGATCGACTTCTCCACCAGGCCCGTCACCAGGTCGGTGATGTCCTCCGACGGCAGCCGCCCGTCGGAGCAGACGAAGCGGGCCGCCTCCAGCTCGAAGTCGCCGGCGAACACCGACAGCCGCGCCCACAGCAGCCGCTCGGCGGGCTCGCACAGCTCGTGGCTCCAGCCGATCGCCGCGCGCAGCGTCTGGTGCCGCGGCAGCGCCGTACGGCTCGCGCCCGCCAGCAGGCTGAACCGGTCGGCCAGTAAAGCGAGGATCTGCTCGACCGACAGCGCGCGCAGCCGCACCGCCACCAGCTCGATCGCCAGCGGGATGCCGTCGAGCCTGCGGCACAGCTCCGCCACCGGGCCGATGTTGTCCTCATCGAGCACGAAGTCGGGCACGCTGGCGCTCGCGCGGGCCGCGAACAGCTGCACCGACTCGTTGGTGAACAGGCTCTCCGCCGGGTCGTCACCCGGCACCTGCAGCGGCGGCACCGGCACGACGTGCTCGTACGGCAGGTGCAGCGACTGGCGGCTGGTGGCCAGCACCTTCAGGTTGGGCGCCGCCTCCAGCAGCTCGTGCACCAGCTCGGCGCAGCCCTGCACCAAGTGCTCGCACGTGTCGATGATGAGCAGCATGTCGCGCTCGCCCACCCAATCCGACAGCGACTCCGACTCCGCCCGCGAGGACTGGTCGGCGATGCCGAGCGCCGAGGCGATCGTGTGCCTGACCATGCCCGCGTCCTGCAGCCGGGCGAGGTCGGCGAACCACACGCCGTCGGGATATTGGGCGCGCACCTGATGGGCCAGGCGCAGCACCGTACGCGACTTGCCCACACCTCCGATGCCTGTCACGGTCACCAGGCGTGACTCGTTGAGGTGCCGTTTGAGGTTGGCGAGGAGACGTGTCCTGCCGATGAAGCTGGTCAGCTCCGCCGGTAGATTGCCTTCTCGCCGCCAGCCTGTCGGGGTGGCCATGAGCAGCCTCACGGGGGGATCGGCGACACCTGCCTACGCATCGTACCGCTGACCTCGCGAACTGTCCTTGATCCCGACGACACATCGGGAATGGGTTTGTACGCCTCGGTAGCATGTACGGCGTGAAGGATTTCCTACCCGAGCAGACCTTGGACGACACCGACCTCGGCTGGGGCGACTGGCGCGAGGCCGACGACGACTCCTTCTACCTCGAGAACCGGCCCCCGCACTGGGACTGACCAGGTGACCTCCGGCGACCACGTTCTGCGCCCCGCCAGGCCCGCCGACTACGACGCCATCGCCGCCGTGGTCGACGACTGGTGGGGCCGGCCGGTACGCGCCTCGCTGCCCCGGCTCTTCCTCGACCACTTCCACGCCACCAGCCTCATCGCCGAACGCCCCGGCTCCGGCGACCTGGCCGGCTTCCTCATCGGGTTCCCGTCGCCGTCGCTGCCCGACGATGCGTACATCCACTTCGTCGGCGTCCACCCCGCGGCCCGGGGGAGCGGTCTGGCGCGCACCCTGTACGAGAGCTTCTTCGCCCTCGCCCGTGATCACGGGCGGCGGGTCGTCCGGGCGATCACCGCGCCCGTCAACACGGCGTCCATCGCCTTTCACCGCAAGATGGGCTTCACGGTCTCCGGCCCGGTGCCCGACTACAACGGCCCCGGCACCAGCCTGATCACCTTCACCCGTTCTCTCTGACGGTTTCTCCGTACGTCGTCCGGCGAGAGGCGTCCGTGTTGTGCGGCGAGAGGCGTACGGACGGCACGTCAAGCACTTTGCGTAACTTATCCACCACTTTCCGTATGTGTTGATCGTTGATCGGGAAAGTCTCTGATCACGGCAAGGAGGTGGTTCGGTGGCGCATATCCTCACCCGGCGGAAGCTGACCGGCGAGCTCGTCGCGGAGTTCCTCGGCACGATGGTGCTCATCTTGTTCGGCTGCGGCGTCGTCGCACAGGTCATCGCCGCCGAGCTGGGCGACCACGACAGCATCGCGTGGGCGTGGGGGATCGGCGTGACGCTCGGCGTGTACGTCGCCGGCCGGACCACGGGAGCCCACATCAACCCGGCCGTGACGCTGGGATTCGCCCTGTTCAGGGGGTTCCCGTGGCCGAAGGTCCTGCCGTACGCGCTGGCCCAGACCCTCGGCGCGTTCGTCGCCGCGCTCATCGTGCGCTGGAACTACACCGAAGTGCTGGCCATGGCCGACCCCGGGCACACGATCAAGACCCAGATCGTCTTCTCCACCCTGCCCGGCAACGGCACACTGCCGGTCTCCATGTGGGGCGGGCTGCGCGACCAGATCATCGGCACCGCGATCCTGCTGTTCGTCATCTTCGCGCTCTCCGACGTCCTCAACATGGCGCCGGGAGCGAACATGGGGCCGTTCCTCATCGGCCTGCTCATCGTCGGCATCGGCATGTCGTTCGGCACCGACGCCGGTTACGCCATCAACCCGGCCCGCGACTTCGGCCCCCGCCTGGCCAGCTGGCTCACCGGCTACGAAGGCGCCTGGCGAGATCAGCATGGGGACCCGTACTGGTGGGTCCCCATCGTCGGCCCGCTGGTCGGCGGAGCGCTCGGCGCCGCGCTCTACCAGCTGTGCATCGCCCGTTTCCTGCCGCAGGGCGAGGACCGCGACACCGTCAAGCCGTCAGATTGAGAGTGAGCCATGCCTGATTTCGTCGGCGCGGTGGATCAGGGCACCACCAGCACCCGCTTCATGATCTTCGATCACGACGGCGCCGAGTACGCGAAGTACCAGCTCGAACACGAGCAGATCCTGCCCAGGGCCGGCTGGGTCGAGCACAACCCGATCGAGATCTGGACCAGGACCGCCGCCGTCATCCAGACCACCCTTCAGCGCACCGGCCTGCACTTCGACGACCTGGCCGCGCTCGGCGTCACCAACCAGCGGGAGACCACCGTGGTGTGGAACCCGCGTACCGGCCGCCCTTACTACAACGCCATCGTCTGGCAGGACACCCGTACCGACCGCATCGCCGCCGCGCTCGAAAGCGACGGCCGCGGGCAGGTCATCCGCGACAAGACGGGGCTGCGGCCGGACGCGTACTTCTCCGGCGGCAAGATCCAGTGGATCCTCGAGAACGTGGACGGCGTCCGCGAGGCCGTCGACCGCGGCGAGGCCGTTTTCGGCAACACCGACACCTGGACGCTGTGGAACCTCACCGGCGGCGTCAACGGCGGCGTGCACATCACCGACGTCACCAACGCCAGCCGCACCATGCTGATGGACCTCGACACGCTCGACTGGGACGACGAGCTGCTGTCGTTCTTCGGCATCCCGCGCCAGATGCTGCCCGAGATCCGCCCCTCCTCCGACCCTTCGACCTACGGTGTCACCTTCCGGTACGGCCCGCTCGGCGGCGAAGTCCCCATCACCGCCATACTCGGCGACCAGCAGGCCGCCACCGTCGGCCAGGTCTGCTTCGCGCCCGGCGAGGCCAAGAACACCTATGGCACCGGCAACTTCCTGCTGCTCAACACCGGCACCTCCCGCGTACGCTCGGAAAGCGGCCTGCTCACCACCGTCGCCTACAAGTTCGGCGACCAGCCCGCCGTCTACGCGCTCGAAGGCTCGATCGCCGTGACGGGCTCCGCCGTGCAGTGGCTGCGCGACCAGCTGCACATCATCACCTCCGCCCCGCAGAGCGAGACCCTGGCGCGGCAGGTGGCCGACAACGGCGGCGTGTACTTCGTACCGGCCTTCTCCG
Organism: Nonomuraea fastidiosa; assembly: GCF_042751225.1. NCBI lineage: Bacteria > Bacillati > Actinomycetota > Actinomycetes > Streptosporangiales > Streptosporangiaceae > Nonomuraea > Nonomuraea fastidiosa. The sequence goes on along the minus strand of NZ_CP170570.1, from coordinate 800,086 downwards.
GGCTCTTCGCGCCGTACTGGCGGGCCGACGCGCGCGGCGCCATCGTCGGGCTGTCCCGCTTCAACACCGACGCCCACATCGCCCGCGCGACCCTGGAGGCCATCTGCTACCAGACCCGCGACGTGGTCGAGGCGATGCAGCGCGACTCGGGGGTGGTCCTGGACGTCCTGCGAGTGGACGGCGGTGTCACCTCGAACGACCTGTGCATGCAACTCCAGTCCGACATCCTCGGCGTTCCCGTCAGCCGCCCCACGGTCTCCGAGACGACCGCCCTGGGCGCGGCGTACGCGGCCGGCCTCGCCGTCGGCTACTGGCAGGACACCGACGAACTCAGCACCCACTGGGCGGAGGACCGCCGCTGGGAGCCGACGTGGACGGAGGAGCAGCGCGAACAGGGCTACGCCGGCTGGAAGAAGGCCGTCACGAAGTCCTTCGGCTGGCTCGACTAGCGCCGCCGAACCGACCCCGCCCTTCGACCGGCTCGGGGCACTGAGACGGACATGGGTGTGGGGCTAGTGGTGTGGGTGGGGCTGACCACGTTGTGGGGCTGGTGGTGTGGGTGGGGCTGACCACGTTGTGGGGCTAGTGGTGTGGTAGGGCTGACGCGGATGCTGGGCGAGCGGAGTGGGGTGGGGCCTGACACGGTAGCGATGAGGTCGCGCTCCCACCCGGTCGGGCGAGACCGTGCCCACCCGGCGCACGAGGTTCCGGGCCTGCCGGTCTGGCGAGCTTGCGTCTCCCACCCGCCGGGCCTTTGGGCTCCTAGCCTGCCACGCGAGATGGCGTGTCCTGCCGGTCTGGCGAGCTTGCGTCTCCCACCCGCCGGGCCTTTGGGCTCCTAGCCTGCCACGCGAGGCGGCGGGCCCTGCCGGTCCGGCGAATTCGCGACACCTCGCCCGGCGCGTGACATTCGTGCCCCGTCCGTCTGGCGAGGCTGTGTTCACAGGTCCCGGCGGACGAGGGACGCACACCCTCGCCGCCGGGACGCACAGCGTGCGCAGCAGCCGGCTCTGCCGGGTGGCGGCTCACCGGCGGTCGGTCGGCGGACCAGCTCAGCTCACTACGTCCTTCGTACGGAAGCGGCGGAAGGCGATCGCGATCAGGATGGCCGCGTACGTGATCGACACCGATGCGCCCTTGGCCATGCCGCTCCAGTCGAGCTCCGGCGCCAGGGCGTCGAGCCAGGCGTTGTTCCAGAACGTGGGCAGGAACTCGCGCAGCGACCCCAGCGCCTCGACCGCCTGCAGGATCGTGCAGACGATCCACAGCCCGACCGCCCCGCCCACGGCGCCGAGCGGGGAGTCGGTCATGGTGGAGAGCAGGAACGCCAGGGCGGCCACCACGAGCTGGCTGACCAGGGCGTACCCGATCACGATGCCGAACCGGGGCAGGACGTCGAGCGCCGGTATGACCTCTCCGGTGCCGGGCACCTGGATGTCGTCCCAGCCGAACGCCAGCGTGCCGGCGAGCAGCGCCATCAGCGGCAGGCAGATCACCGCCGCGGCCGCGTAACCGAGCGCGACGATCAGCTTCTGGCGCAGCAGCCGGTCGCGGGGGATCGGCGCCGCCAGCAGGTAGCGCAGCGACGACCAGTTGGCCTCGCTGGCCACGGTGTCGCCGCAGAACAGCGCCACCGCCACCACCAGCAGGAAGTTGGCGGAGACCGACAGGGCGAAGGCGGCGAAGTTGAGGCCGCTTTCGGTGGCGAGGTCGGAGATGCGCAGCGACGACTGCCCCTGCCCGCTCGACTGCGGCCCGAACTGGAACGCGATCACCAGGATCCACGGCAGTGCGAGCAGCAGCCCGAACATGCCGATCGTGCGCCGCCGCTTGAACTGCCTGACGATCTCGACCCGCAGCGGCAGCGTGCGGCGGGGCGCGTAACCGGTCGCGGCGGTCATGACTTGTCTCCGATGAGGTCGAGGAACACGTCTTCCAGGCGCGGCCCGTGCCCGTTGCCGGTCGCGGCCGAGCTGAGCAGCCGCGACACGGGGCCGGTCGAGACCAGCCGCCCGCGCCGCATCACCACGACGTGGCTGCAGCTCTGCTCGACCTCCGCCAGCAGGTGGCTGGAGACGATCACGGTACGGCCGTCGCGCGCGTAGCGCTTGAGCACCTCACGCATCTCGCGGATCTGGGGTGGGTCGAGCCCGTTGGTGGGTTCGTCGAGCACGAGCAGGTCGGGCAGGCCGAGCATCGCCTGGGCGATGGCGAGGCGTTGCCGCATGCCCTGGGAGTAGGTGCGTACGGCCCGCTCCAGCGCCTTGCCGAGCCCGGCGATCTCCAGGGCCTCGTCGAAGTGCGCGTCGGCGACGGGCCTGCCGGTGGCCGCCCAGTAGAGCTCGATGTTGTCGCGGCCGGACAGGTGCGGCAGGAAGCCGGGGCCTTCGACGAACGAGCCCAGCCGGGACAGCACGGGCGCGCCCGGCGTCACGCGTTCGCCGAAGATGCGGATCTCGCCGGCGTCGGGCTGGATGAGGCCCATCATCATCCGCATCGTGGTCGTCTTGCCCGCGCCGTTGGGGCCGAGCAGGCCCAGCACCTGGCCCTGCTCGACGCGGAACGACAGGTTGTCGACGGCCAGCTCACCGTTGCGGTACGCCTTGGTCAGCCCGCTGATCTCCAGCGGCACCTCCGAAGAAGAGGCCGTGGGCCCTTCGTCCGCGGCGGTGTCACCGGAGCCGGCGCGCTCGTGTGCCTTGCTCCTGTCGCCGTTCACGACGACCACGCGCGCGGACGGCGAACCGCCCGGGCTCACCTTCTCGGTGCCGTTGGAGCTCACCTTCTCCGCGGCCGCGCTCTCGCCGTCTGCGCCTTCCGCAGCCCTTCCGTTGGAGCTTGCGTTCTCTACGGACCTGCTCTCCACGGCCGTGCCATTCGCGACTGCGCCATCTGCGCTGTCCGCGACCGCGCCATCCGTGTTTGCGCCATCATCCGCGTTCACGCCATCCGCGACGGCGGCCTTCGCCGATGCGCCGGTGGCGGTGCTCACCACGTCGGGTGTCGGGTCCGTGCCGATCGGACGGGCGCTCTTACCGGCGAGGGCGGGGCGGCGGCGGGACGAGGTGCGGCCCGTCACCAGGATGACGGCGGCCACCACCACGGCGACCAGCGGCATCGCCCACACCCACCAGGCGACCCCGGTCGGCGCCGCGGCCAGCGTGCGGACGGTGGGGATCGTCACCGCCGGGGAGGCCAGCTCGACCTGGTAGGCGGCCGGCTGGTCCGGCGTCGCATAACCCATGTCGGTCGTCGTCACCACCAGGCGCAGGCGGTGGCCCACGGCGAAGCGGTGATCGACGGCCGGCAGCGTGATCGTCGCCTCGGCGCTCTGCGAGCCCTCCGGGATGGAGACCCGGAACGGCGCCACCAGCCCGGCGGGGAGTGTGGGCGGCTGGACGGTGTCGGCCACGTCGTACAGCTTGGCGAACAGCGTCACATCTCCCGAGCCCGACACCCTGACCTTGACGGTCGGGCTGCCCGTGAGCTGGAGCGGAGCGGTGAGCGGCTGCGACTCGAAGGCGGCGCTCTGGCCCGGCATGTCGATGGACACGCCGCTGCCCTGGCCGCCCAGCAGGCCGCCGATGCCGGGAACGCTGGAGATGGAGGCGGGCGCGCCGCCCGGCGGATTGACGATGTTCTGGGTGGGGCCCGCGAGCCGGACCGTGGTGGTGTCGGTGCCGGTCAGGCCGGGGTAGGAGCCGGCCTCGGGGTGGAGGCGGATGCGCTGGCGGGTGCCGGGGTCGCGCCCGCCGTCACGGGTCACCGTGAACGCGCTCACCGGCGGCGCGGCATCACCGGAGCCCTCACCCTTGAGGTAGCGGGCGAACCAGGCCGAGGTCTGCTCGAACAGCCAGTCGGCCTCGCCGTTGCCGCCGTCGTGGCCGCCGTCGAACCAGGCGATGCTCACCGGCGTGCCGCCGCTCGCGATGGCCTTGGCGTTGGCGTCGGCGTGGCTGATCGGGAACAGCGAGTCGCGCTGCCCCTGAATGAGCAGGGTCGGAGCCTTGATCTGCCCGGCCACCGTGACGGGGCTCGACTTGCGCAGCAGCTCCACCGCCTCGGGCGTGGCCCGGCCGTCGGTGGCGACCTTCTGGTAGATGTCGCAGATCTCGGGCAGGAACCGGCCGCAGCGCGCCTGCTCGGGCGTCAGTGGCGCGGCGGCCTCGCGGCGGCCGAGCAGCGAGGCGGTGTCGAGCGAGACGCCCTGGCCGAAGAAGATGCCGGCCCACATGCGCTTGAAGACCCCGTCGGTCCCGTCGGTCTCCCCCTGCCTGGCGGCGTTGGGGAACAGCGCGTCCGCCAGGTCGGACCAGGTGATCTGCGGGACGATCGCGTCGACGCGCTTGTCGTAGGCCGCCGTCATCAGCGCGATGGCGCCGCCGTAGGAGCCGCCCGCGATGCCCACGCGCGGGTCGCCCGCCGCGTCGAGCTGCACGTCGGGGCGTTTGGCGAGCCAGTCGATGAGCTGCTTGACGTCTTTGACCTCGTAGTCGGGCGAGTTGAGCGCGATCTGACCGCCGGAGCGGCCGAAGCCGCGTGCCGACCACGTGAGCACGCCGTAGCCCTGCTGGGCGAGGCGGATCGCCTGGTCACGCATGCTTCGCTTGCTGCCGCCGAACCCGTGGGCGAGCATGACGACGGGAGCTTTCCCGCCATCGGGCGGCGGGAAGAACGTCGTGTCGAGCTGGACCTGTTGGTCGTCAGCCGGTCCATCGACGACGGTTATCTGCTGGTCTTGGCCCCGCACTTGAGGCGCCGACGGCCATACGAGCCATGTCGCCACCCCAATGAGGGCGAGTGCCACTACCAGAGCGGCCACACGCTTCATGTGGTGAGCCTACTTTCCGCACCTGAGAGATCCCTGAGACGGCGTACGCGCGGACGCACGCCGAGTGACGAAGCGGCAGAGCAGGGGGTCTTCACGACGGTTGTCACGCCAGGAGCGCGTAGACCGTCGTCGCCTGGGCGGTGACGTCGGAGCCGCCGTCGGCCCGCATGGTGATGTCGGCGAAGGCCAGCGTGCGCCCGAGCTTGGTCAGGCGTACGTCGACCAGCACGTCTTTGCCGGTCACCGGCCGCTGGAACGTAGTGGACTGCTGCACCGTCGTCATCGGCACGAACCCGCCGCGCGCCGCCGAGATCGCGACGACCGTGGCCGTGTCGGCGGCGGCCATCATGGCCTGGCCGCACAGCCCGCCGCCCTCTCTGGCCAGGTCGTCGGACCAGGGGAGGCGGACGATCGCGTGGCGCTCGCCGACCTCCTCCACGCGCAACCCGAGCTGACGGATCCAGGGGGCGAAGTATTCCTGGAGGATCGCCTCTGCTTCTTCTGAAGTCACGCGGCCATCATGCACGCTGGACGGGACGGGCGGACCGCCTCGCTCACGACCTGTGGACAAGCGGCCCCGGCCCGCCGACGCCTGTGGACGAGCCGGGAGGACGGACGCGCATGCCGGCCATGAACGACGACGACAACAGCGACAACAGCGACAACAGCGACAGAAACGACGACAACGCCGCGGTCGAGGTGTTCCTGCCCTCCACCTACGAGAAGGCCGTCCCGTACAACCTCTTCGCCCGCCTCCGCGAGGAGAGCCCCGTCTGCCGGATTCCCGAGCCCGCCGTCGGCCCCTGGCGGGCCGGTCCCGGTTACTGGGCGGTTTTCCGGCACGCCGACGTCAAGCATGTCCTGCGCACCCCCGAGGACTTCTCCTCCCACCTCGGCGCCACCCAGATCCGCGACCCCGACACCCCGGCCGACCTGGAGTTCGTCCAGGTGCAGATGCTGAACATGGACCCGCCTGGCCATTCCAGGCTGCGCAGGATCGTGGCGGCGGCGTTCACGCCGCGCGCCGTGCGCGCCCTGGAGCGGACGATCGCGCAGCGGGCGGCGGCGCTGTTCGAGGAGGGGGAGTGCGACTTCGTGGAGGTGGCCGCCGACCTGCCCGTGTGGACGCTCGCGCACATCATGGGCGTGCCCGAGCAGGACAAGCGGCTGCTGTACGACTGGGCGTCCCGCGTCATCGGCTACCAGGACGCCGACTACGCGGGCCTGTCCACGGCGGACGTCAACGCCCTGACCCCCATGGGCCGCCGGGCCGTGCAGGTGAGGCCGCGGCCGGAGCCGGGCGTCAACCCGCGGTCGCGGGCGGCGCTCGCCGACATGTTCGCATACGCGCACGCGCTGGCCGAGTCCCCCGTGGACGACGAGTCGATCATGTCCGCGATGCGCAGGGGCGGCTTGACGGAGGCCGAGTTCGAGAACATGTTCTTCCTGTTCGCCGTCGCCGGGAACGAGACCCTGCGCAACGGCATCCCCGGCGGCCTGCTCACGCTCCTTGAGCATCCCGCCGAGTTCGACCGCCTGCGCGCCGACCCGGTGCTGCTGGACTCCGCGATCGAGGAGATGCTGCGGTTCTGGCCGCCGGTCATGCACTTCAGGCGTACGGCGACCCGCGACCTCACGCTCGGCGGCCGGCGGATCAGGGCCGGCGAGAAGGTGGTCGTCTACCACGCCTCCGCCAACCGTGACCCGGCCGTCTTCCCCGACCCGGACCGCTTCGACATCGCCCGTACCCCCAACGACCACGTGAGCTTCGGTTTCGGCCCGCACTTCTGCCTGGGCGCGCACCTGGCCCGCGCCCAGCTCCGCTCGGTGTTCAGGGAGCTGCTCTCCTGGGACGTCGAGCTCGTGGGCACGCCCCGCCGTCTCGTCTCCAACTTCCAGAACGGCCTCAAGCATCTCCCCGTACGCCTGCGCCGCCGCACGAGCAACCGCTGAGGCCACCACGACAACCGCGGAAAAACCCCGCGACTGGCCGCACCCCCCGCCGCCTACCATCGGTGCCTGTGGTGGACTACCTGAGCATCAACCGGGCCGACTGGAACGCGCGCGTCCCCCTCCACGTCTCCAGCGACTTCTACGACGTCGAAGGTTTCAAGAAGGGACGCAACGCGCTGCGTACGACATCGTCTACACCGGCATCGGCGCTCTCGTCTGGCTGCCCGACATCACCCGCTGGGCCGAGACCGTCGCCAGGCTCCTGAACCCCGGCGGCTTCCTCTACCTCGCCGAGTTCCACCCGATCACCGAGGTGTTCGACGACGAGACCGGCACCGCCCTCACGCACGACTACTTCGACAAAGGGCCCCACATCTGGTCGGATCCGGGCACCTACACCGGCGGTCTGCACGATCACCCGACGTCGGTGCAGTTCAGGCACGGCATGGGCGAGATCGTCACGGCGCTCGTGAACGCAGGTCTGCGCCTTGAGTTCCTGCACGAGCACGAGTACACGCTGTTCCGCCGCTTCTACGCGCTCACCGAGCGCGACGGCGCCTACTGGGCTCCGGAGGGCGCGCCCAGGGTGCCGCTCATGTTCTCGCTGCGCGCCTGCGCACCTCCGGCGGCAGGGCGCTGATCTCGTACGTCGTCCTTCGAAGCGGCCCTGAAACCCCTCCGGGCACGGCTTTTCGGACGCTTGACCGTAAGATTTCCGGCGTGAAGTCTCCAGCATCGCTCAAGAAGGCAGCCGCCTGGGCCGCGCCCTACTGGACCCGCGGCGAGGCGGGCCGCGACACACCGCACGACCTGTTCAGGGTGCTCTACTTCGGCTGGCTGGTGGCGCTCACGCTCAAGCTGCTCGGTTCGGCCTGGGACGTCTCCTGGCACTTCAAGTGGCTGCGCGACGACCTGGCGCCCCCGCACCTGCTCAACTCCGTCGGCACGGCCCTCGTCGTCGCCCTGACCGTGATCCACGGCTACACCGGCTACGGCGTGGACAAGGCGGCGCTCAGGCTCATCCAGTGGGGCACCGGCGTCTTCCTCGTCGCGGTGCCGCTCGACCTGATCAACCACCGCATCAACGGGCTCGACATCACCTCGTGGAGCCCGTCCCACATGATGCTGTACGCGGGGACGTTCCTCATGATCGCAGGCGTCATCCGCGGCTGGTACATGGGAGCCCCGCCCGGCCGCGAGCGTACGGTCGTGCTGGGCGCGTTCTTCGCGTTCTTCCTGGAGAACGTGCACTTCCCCGAGCAGCACCAGGAGTACGGCGTGCTCTCGCTCGGCGCGTGGGACAACGGCGCGACCTACGCCGAACCGATCCTGCTGCGGTTCGCGGCCGACCAGATGCAGCGGCCGGTCGACAGGGAGATGATGGCCGGGTTCACGCTGCCCGTGCCCGACTACGTCTACCCGGTCTACGCGGTGATCGCCGGGCTGGCGGTGCTGGTGCTGGCCAGGCGGCTGATCGGCCGGTTCGGGGCCGCCACGCTCGTCGCGGCGGGCTATGTGGGGTTCAGGACGGTCATCTGGCCGCTGCTGACCTTCACCGGCTTCCCGCCGTCGGCGATCCCGTTCTTCCTGATCGCGGCCGGGCTGCTGGTGGACGTGGCGTTCCTGGTGCGCTGGCCGTACGTGCGGGCGGTGCTGGGCGCGGTCATCGCGACGGCCGCCGCGTATGGCGCGCTGGTCGTGCAGAACGCGGCCATGGGGCCCGTCTACGGCGCGATCAAGGGCCAGGAGGGGCTGCTCGGCGCGCCCCCACTGGCCACCTCGTCGGCGGTGTGGGCCGGGATCGGCCTGCTCGTCGCCTGGCTCGCGATCGAGGCCATCACGAGCCGGCGGAACGTGCCCGCCGGTGCCCCGGCCCCGGTGGTGGCGGCGCCGGCCACCACCTGAGCAGCGGCGGTCAGGCGATCGAGGAGCGGGTGATCGCCACCGCCACCCCGTACGCCAGACCCATCACGCTCACCTCGGCCACCGTCCACCCGATCAGGGCGGTGGCCTGTCCTTTCCTGATGGCGGGCAGCAGCCGGAACCGGATGTGCCCGGCCAGCGGCACCAGCAGCGCCACCAGCGCCGCCTTGGTCACCACCAGCAGCCCGTAGTCGCTGGTCACGATCGCGTCGGGCAGGGTCACGCCGGGCGTGAGCGCCATCGTGCTGAGACCCGTGATCAGCCCCGACAGCGACACCAGCAGCAGGCACATGGTGGCGATCTTGGAGAACCTGGGCAGCGCCAGGGCCAGCAGGTCGCGGCGCCGGGAGAGGAACGCGACCGTGACGATCAGCCCGCCGGTCCACGCCGCCGAGCCCATCACGTGGACCTCCATCGAGATCATGATGGGGTCGTGCCAGATCGAGTTGACCGCGTGGCCGGTGACCGGGATCGGCAGCAGCCCGAACAGCGCCACGATGATCCGCAGCTCGGCCGGCACCTTCTCGCCGAACCGCACCGCCATCAGCCCGATCCCGGCCGCCGCCAGCGCGCACGCGGCGCTGAACAGCAGGCCCTGGCCCGTGCCGACGCTGTCGACGTAGTCGGCGATCATTCCGAACGTCGGCACGACGCCGGGGTTCAGCTCTGCGGTCTGGAAGACGATGGTGAGCAGCGCGCAGATCGCCCACGCCCACGCGGCCGTCACGGCCAGCGGGCGCACCCGCCGCAGCACCGGCTCGGTACGCTCCGGCGCGTCGAAGCCGAGCAGCTTGGGCAGCAGGCTGAGCCCGACCACGGCCACGGCGGCGATGTCGAGCAGCGCCCGCACCACGGGCAGGCCGATCGCCACGACGGGCCCCGGCATGGGGATGCCCGGTACGGACTCCTGCGCGGTCAGCGAACTGGCCGCCACGGCGGCGACGACCGCGCACACCCCGAACGCGCCGGCCAGCAGCCGCCCGCCGGTCTCGCGCGTCTGGGGCAGCGGGGGAGCAGCGACACTCACGCCCCCGCCCCCTCACCGGGACGCCCGCCGCCGGCCCGGTCCCGGCTTCGCCTTCGCTCCCGGCGCCTGCGGTGGACGCGGCGGCCGCGGGCGCGGCGGGTGCCTCGGAGGGCGCGGCGGCCGGCGCCGCGGGGGCCGCAGAAGCAGTAGGGGCCACGGGAGCGGCGGGTCCGGCGGTGCCGGAGGCTGCAGGGGCCGCAGGAGCGGCGGGGGCCGAGCGGCGCAGTGCGACGACGGTGCCTATGGCGAGCACGACCAGCGCCCCCAGAACCCACACCACGGCCATCCCGGCACCACCGTTGGCGGCCGCCTCGGCAGCGGCCGCGTCGGAGCCGGGCTCCTGCGCGGCGGGTGGGGTGGCGGGCGCGGCGGCGCCTCCGGCCGTCACGGTGAACCCGATCTTCCCGGTGACCGGGTGCCCGTCGGCCGACAGGATGCGGTAGCCGACCGTGTACGAGCCGGCGGGCAACGGCTTGACCTGTACGGTGACGCGTTCGGCCGCGACGACGGCGGCGCCGTCGGCCCACGAGCCTCCGTCGGCGGACGTGACGCCTACCTGCGCGTACCCCTGACGCACCGCCTGGTCGAACACCAGCGTCACCCGTTCGGGCGGGGCCGTCAGCGTGGCACCGTCCTTGGGATCGCTGCTGATCAGCACGTTGTGCGCCCGCGCCGGCGACCAGAGCACCCCGGTCGCGGCGACGGCGAGCAGCAGGACCGTGAGTAGCCGCCTCACAGATCGCAACCTTCCATCGAACCTCGTCATGAACCTGTATATGGTCCCATCCATGGCGGACCTGTTCGGCGGCGCGGCCCCCTACTACGCGCGATACCGCTTCCGCCACCCGGAGCCGGCGATCGGGCATCTGGCGGAGGCGTTCGGGGCGGACAGCACGGTGCTCGACCTCGGCTGCGGCCCTGGCACGGTGGCGATCCCGCTGGCCGGGCGGGTGCGCGAGGTCCTGGCCGTCGATCCCGACGAGGACATGCTCGCGGAGGGCAGGCGCCTGGCGGCGCGGCGGCCGAACGTGCGCTGGATCGCCGGCGACTCCGAGCGGCTGCGGGAGCTGCCCGCGTTCGACCACGTGGTGATGGCCAGGTCGTTCCACTGGATGGACCGGCGGGCGGTGCTCGCCGAGCTGGACGCGCTGCTGCCGCCGGACGGCGTGGTGGCGCTGGTGGGCCCGGCGGTCGATCACCCCGAGTTGCCGTGGGAGCCGGCGATGCGGCGGGTGCGGGACGCGTTCGGCATCAACACGTTCACGGCGCGCAACAGCTACCAGGCGACCGGCGTGCCGCACGAGGCCGTGCTCGGCGGCTCGCCGTTCAGCGTGCTCGGCAGGGCGCGGTTCGAGCAGCGGCTGACGTACGACGTGGCGGCCGTGATCGGCCTGCAGCTGTCGTACTCCTACACCGCGCCGGCCCGCCTCGGCGACCGGCTCGGCGCCTTCACCGAGGCGGCCAGGCGCGCGCTGCTCGCCGACCATCCGCCGGGCACGTGGGAGGTGACGACGGTCACGGAGGTGCTGACGGCGCGACGCCCGCCCGGATCCCCATGAGCTTCCCCGTGCGCCTGCCGGCCCCGGGTCCGCCTCCGGCGGCTCTCGGCGCGGGCCGGAGGAGCCAGGCGGAGGCCGTCCGATGAGACCGGAGGGTGAGGGTCACAGGTTCTCCGCGGGCACCCCCAGCTCCATCGCCGCCGCCGTGCGGATGAGCACGTTGACCCGGCGCCGTGACAACACCTTGGGATGCGTGTGCGTCTGCACCGCCAGCCCGTCGATCAGGGCGAACAGCCGCCACGTGGTCGCGTCGGGATCCTCGCAGTCGAAGTCGCCGCTCGCCACGCCCGCCTCGATGATCGTGCGCATCAGCGTGCGGCCCCTGGCGTCGATGCGCCGCGAGATCTCCTCGAGCTCGTCACTGCGCATGGCCTCGGACCAGGCGTCGATCCACAGCCGCCAGCCCTCCGTGGGGATCGCCGGCGAGCAGAGCCTGAGCAGGGAGCGCAGGCGTTCGAGCGGCGTGCCCGAGGAACGCTCGACATCGGCGAGCGCCTCGAGATGCACGCGCGCCGCGTAGCCGAATGCCTGCGCGAACAGCTGCTCCTTGGTCTCGAAGTGGTAGAAGAGCAGGGCCTGGCTGACTCCGGCGGCCCTGGCGATGTCCAGGGTCCTGGTGTGCCCGAAACCTTGCTCCGCGATCACCTCGCAGGCCGTCTTCAGCAAATCCTCGCGCCGTAATCGGCTGAAACCAGTTGTCACAGCGAGTAACTCTAACTTCTGATCACTAGTATTTATAGGACAAAACGGACGTCGGTCCTTCTGGTTATGTGAAGCCCCTGTATGTCTCAGTTGTCCCGTTCATCATGATCATGGTAGCCATGGCACTAGAACGGCTTTCGGTTGGGGTCGCAACACATTCCGTCAGCCGTTACTTCTCGGCATTCTGACTACAAAACGGGCACCCTTGTCGGAGTCCTCGACCCGCAGCGTCCCGTGGTGCGTCTCGGCGATCTCCCGCGCGATCGGCAGGCCGAGACCCGTGCCGCCCGCGTCCCGGTTGCGGGCCGCGTCCAGGCGCAGGAAACGCCGGAACACCCGCTCGCGATCCTCGGGCGCGATGCCCGCGCCGTCGTCCAGCACCTCCATCACCGCCTGGCCGCCCTCGCCCCGCACGGTGATGGTGATCGTGCTCTCGGCGTGCCGCTCGGCGTTGTCCAGCAGGTTCGTCAGCAGACGCGCCAGCCGGTGCCGGTCGCCGGTGACCACCACGCCCGGCTGCAGCGAGGTGACGATCCGCTTCGAGCGCTGCCTGGCGGTCTCGCCGGCGACCAGCTCGCCCAGGTCCACCGGCTCCAGGGCGCCGGGCTCGCCCGCGTCCAGCCGGGCCAGCGTGAGCAGGTCGCTGACGATGTTCTGCAGCCGGTCGATGCTCGTCAGCAGCTTCGACGCGGTCTCGCGCCAGTCGTTCTCGTCGGGATCGAGCAGCGCCATCTCCAGCTCGGTCCGCATGGCCGTGATCGGGCTGCGCAGGTCGTGCGAGGCGTCGGAGACGAAGCGGCGCTGCTGGTCGAGCGCGGACTCCAGGCGTTCGAGCGTCTGGTTCGCGGTCAGGGCCAGGCCCTTGATCTCGGCGGCGGTCTCCGGTACGGGCAGCCGCAGCGAACCGTCGCCGGCGGTGATCTCGGCCAGCCGTTCGGTGATGTCCTGGACCGGAGCCAGCGTCCTGGCGACCACCCGCGAGACGCCGAACCAGGCCAGCGCCACCAGCGTCACGGTGAACAGGAGGAGGAACGCGATCGCGGCCGGGCTGACGTACCAAGGCGGCAGCGGGCCGAAGGCGTAGACGAGCCAGTCGCCCTCCGGCTCGTACACGCGAAACGACACCATGATCTCGCAGCGGCCGCCGAACTCGGGCAGGTCGCAGATCGTGGCGACGCGGGTGGCCTCGTCGAGCGCGGGGGTGGCGTGGCTCAGGCGCGGCGATCCCGCCAGGTTCGGCGTCGAGGAGACCACCTGCCCGGAGGCGTTCACCACCTGCAGCCCGTCGAGGTCCATCGAGGTCACGCGGGGGAGATGGTCGTCCTTGATGAGGTGCACCACCCGCAGCGCGCTGCTGAGGACCTCGCGGGTCCTGATGTCCACGATCGTGCTGCGCGTCGCCCAGAGCAGCAGCGCCGCCGCCCCTACGCAGAGCAGCGCCGTGGCCACGCCGGCGAGCGTCGCCAGCTGCGTGCGTATGGACCGGCCCGGCCGTGCGATCACTCCCCATCCCCCTCTGAAGGCCAGGTGACCACATCGGGCGGCTTCTCCTCGAATCACCGGAGATTCCATGACGAATCGGGCGGGCAAGCACCAGAGCAATGCTCTATGCGTGCCGCGGTGAGCTGATTAGAGTAAGTGAGCACTGATGCCGAGGAGTCGAAGTGAACCTTGCTGAGTATCGGCGTGCGGCCCGCCAGTGGCTGCAGGAGAACGTACCGTCCGGCGACTACCCCGAAGCGGAGGCCATCCCCCGCGCCAAGGAGTTCATGGCCAAGCTGTACGACGCCGGCTACTCCGGCATCAGCTGGCCGAAGCAGTGGGGCGGACAGGGCCTGACCCAGGCGGAGGAGCGGGCCTTCGCCGAGGAGGCCCGCGACTTCACCCTGCCCACCTACGTCTTCTCGATCGGCCTCGGCATGACCGGGCCCACGATCGTCGACCGCGGCACCGACGCCCAGCGCGCACGGTTCATCCGCCCGCTGCTGCGCGGCGAGGAGATCTGGTGCCAGCTCTTCTCCGAGCCCGGCGCCGGCAGCGACGTGGCCGGCCTGCAGACCAGGGCCGTCCGCGACGGCGACCACTGGATCATCGACGGCCAGAAGGTGTGGACGTCCGTCGCCCAGCACGCCGACTGGGGCCTGCTGCTCGCCCGCACCGACGTGGAGCAGCCCAAGCACAAGGGCCTGACCATGTTCGTGGTGGACATGCACCACCCGGGCGTGACCGTCAGGCCGCTGAAGGACATGTCGGGCCGGGCCAACTTCAACGAGGTGTTCGTCGACGCCGTCCCCATCCCCGACGAGCACCGCATCGGCGAGGTCAACGACGGCTGGAGCGTCGCCGTCACGACGCTGCTGCACGAGCGGCTGTCGATCTCGGCGGGCGTCGGCATGAGCGGCCAGAAGGAGAACCCGGCCGCGCTCGGCGCGCTGCGCAAGGAGGTCGACACCTCCGACCCGCTGGTCCGCGACCAGCTCGTCGAGCTGCACATCCGCAGCCGCGCCCTGGAGCTGTTCAACGAGCGGCTGGCCCAGGAGACGAAGGCGGGGGTCTTCCCCGGCGCCCGCGGCAGCGCCGCCAAGCTGCTGCTCGCCGAGCTGACCCAGTTCCAGGCCGACCTCGCCACCCGCCTCGTCGGCCCCGAGGCCACGCTGGCCGGCCACCCGCTCGCCCGCGCGATCTCCATGGCCCCCGGCATGGCGCTGGGCGGCGGCACCAACGAGATCATGCGCAACATCATCGGTGACCGCGTGCTCGGCCTGCCGCCGGAGCCGCGCGTGGACAAGAACGTGCCGTTCAAGGACCTGAAGGTGGGGACGCAGGGGTGAAGCTCGTACTCAGCACCGAACAGCAGGAGCTGCGCGCGGCCGTACGCGCCTTCCTCAGCGCCGCATCGCCGGTGTCGAAGGCCCGCGACGGTTACGACCCGCAGGTGTACGCGCGGCTGGGCGGCGAGCTCGGCCTGTCCGGCCTGATCGTCCCCGAGGAGTACGGCGGCGCCGGCGCCGGGCTGACCGAGCTGGCCGTCGCGCTGGAGGAGACCGGCGCGGCCCTGCTGCCGGGACCGTTCCTCGCCACCGCGTTCGCCGCCATCACGCTGAGCGGGGTGCCCGACAAGGAGCTGCTCGCCGGCATCGCCGAGGGCCGCATCGCCGCCACCGTGCACGCGAGCGAGGTCGCCTACGACGGCGCCACCGCCACCGGACGGCTCGGCCAGGTGCTCTCCGGCATGGAGGCGGACGTGCTGATCGTGCCCGCCGGAGCAGACGACGGCCCCGTGCTGCTGGCCGTCGAGCTGGCCGGGCCCGGAGTCAGCAGGAGCCCGCTGGAGACGCTCGACATCACCCGCGGCCAGGCCGAGGTGGTGCTCGCCGGCGCCCCGGCCCGGCTGCTCGGGCCCGTCCCCGAGACGGGCGTCTTCGAGCGGATGTGCGTGGCGCTGGCCGCCGAGCAGCTCGGCGTGATGCGCGCCGCGCTCGACGCCATCGTGGCCTACGCCAAGATCCGGGTCGCGTTCGGCCGCTACATCGGCTCCTACCAGGGCGTCAAGCACAAGCTCGCCGACATGCACGCCAAGCTCGAACAGGCCGAGTCGATCGTCAGGTACGCCGCGTGGGCCGCCGACGAGTCGCCCGCCGACCTGCCCGAGGCCGCCGCGCTCGCCCAGGCGTACGTCGGCCGCGCCTGCTTCGAGGTGGCCCGCGACCACCTGCTGCTGCACGGCGGCATCGGCTACACCTGGGAGCACGACGCCCACCTGTTCTACAAGCGGGCCAAGGCCGACGAGGTGCTGCTCGGCCCGCCCCGCCTCCACCGCGCCAGGCTCGCCGAACTGCTGGAGCTCTGAATGGACATCAGCGGGCTACCCGGCTTCTACGCCATCGCCGCCGCCGACCCCGGCCGCCTCGCCGTGATCGACGCCGACGGCACGCGGACCACGTACGGCGACCTGCTCGCCCGCGTCAACCAGGTCTCCCACGGCCTGCGCGCCCGCGGCCTCGCCACCGGCGACGTCGCCGCGGGCGTGCTGCCCAACGGCATCGACGCCCTGATCATGGTCATGGCCACCGCCCAGATCGGGCTCTACTACGTGCCGATCAACTGGCACCTGACCGCCTCGGAGATCGCGTACATCCTCAAAGACTGCGACGCCAAGGTCGTCGTGACCGGGCCGGAGTACGCCGTGCCCGGCGGCGAGATCGGCACGGACGGGCTCGCCGGAGGGCAGCCCGCCGGCGCGCCGGACGACCGCACCGCCGGGGCCGTCATGTGGTACACCTCCGGCACCACCGGCTTCCCCAAAGGCGTGCAGCGCCCGCTGCCCGGCAGGGAGCCCGAGGCGACGCTGCCGCTGCACCAGTGGTTCATCGGCGAGGTCGCCGACCTGAAGCCGGGCGACGCGCGGCACCTGGTCACCTC
Organism: Nonomuraea fastidiosa; assembly: GCF_042751225.1. NCBI lineage: Bacteria > Bacillati > Actinomycetota > Actinomycetes > Streptosporangiales > Streptosporangiaceae > Nonomuraea > Nonomuraea fastidiosa. The sequence continues at coordinate 783,669 of NZ_CP170570.1, read as the reverse complement.
GCCGATGTACCACTCGGCGCCCTGCGCGCACGCCCAGCTCGCGCTGCACCTCGGGCACACCGTGGTCATCGCGCCCCGCTTCGACCCGGCCGGAACGCTGGAGCTGATCGAACGCCACCGCATCGACAACGCGATGATGGTGCCGACCATGTTCCACCGCATGCTGCGGCTGCCCGGCGACGTCAAGGCCAGATACGACGTCTCCAGCCTGCGGCAGGTCGTCCACACCGCCGCCGCCTGCCCCGTGGCGGTCAAGAAACAGATCATGGAGTGGTGGGGGCCGGTCCTGTACGAGTACTACGGCTCCACCGAGTCCTCCATCGCCTTCGCCGTCAAGCCGCACGAGTGGCTGGCCCGCCCCGGCACCGTCGGGCGGCCGGTGCCCACGTTCGAGGCGAAGATCTGCGACGAGTCCGGCGACGAGCTGCCGCCCGGCGAGCCCGGCCTGGTCTACGTCAAGTCCGGCATCGGCACGTTCGAATACCGCAAGGACCCCGCCAAGACGGCCGCCTCCAAGCTGGGGGAGCTGGGGGAGTGGTACACCCCGGAGACATCGGCTACCTCGACGACGACGGCTACCTGTTCCTGTGCGACCGGCGTACCGACATGATCGTCTCAGGCGGGGTGAACATCTATCCCGCCGAGATCGAGGCGGCGCTGCTCGAACACCCCGCGGTGGCCGACGTGGCCGTCATCGGGGTGCCCGACGAGGAGTGGGGGCACAACGTGGTCGCCCTCATCCAGCCCGCCGCGAGCGCCGAGCCCGGGCCTGCGCTGACGGCCGCGCTGCTGGAGCACTGCGGGCCGCGTATCGCCAGGTTCAAGCATTCCAAGGTGATCGAGTACCGCGAGACGCTGCCACGGACGCCGACGGGGAAGCTGTCGCGGTCGAAGGTGCGCGAGGACTACCTGGCCTCCCGGCCCGGCACCGGTTCCTGATCGGCGACGGGGCTTACTCGGCCGGGCTCATTCGGCCGACGGGGTTCACTCGGCGACGAGGAGGAGCGCCTTGCCCACCAGCCGGCGTTCCTCCAGCGCCGCGTGCGCCTCGGCGGCCCGCTCCAGCGGCACCGCGAGCCCCACCTCGGCCGTCAGCCGCCTGGCCGCGGCCTCCCGCATGGTCTGCTCGGCTAGCCCCCTGAACTCCTCCGGCGCGAACTGGACCTGCTCCATCCCGACGACCAGCACCCCGCGCCGCTCGGCCTCGGCCGGGTCGATCAGCGCGGCCGACCCGCTCGGTACCCCGTACGCGAAGAACCGCCCGCCCGGCCCCAGCAGCCGGAAGGCGGACCCGCCCACCTCGCCCCCGACCCCGTCGAAGACCACGTCGAACGTTCCCGCGAACTCGGCGTAGCCGATGACCTTCGCCGCGCCCGCCGCCGAGGCCGCTTCCCGCTTGGCCGGGTCGTGCGCCGCCGCCGTCACCGTCGCGCCGGCCGCACGCGCCAGCCGTACGACGGCCAGCCCGAGCGCCCCACCGGCCCCCGTGACCAGCACCTCGGCGCCCGGCTTCAGCTCCGCCGCCCCCACCAGGCTCAGCGCGGCCGGACCCACCTGGATCAGCGCCGCCGCCTGCCGCCACGTGACCTCACCGGGCACCTCCACGACGGTCTCCACCCCGGCGACGGCCCGCTCGGCGTACGCGCCTCCGCCGGGGAGCTGCGCGGCCACCCGCCTGCCCAGCCATCCGGCGTCCACCCCGTCGCCCACGGACACGACCCGCCCGGCCACCCCGGTGCCCGGCACGAACGGCGGCTCGGCGGGGAACCAGTCCCGCCCCCACCCGGCGCGCAACTGGGCGTCGATGGACATGACGTCCACCACGCAAACGCCGATGACCACCTGCCCGGGACCGGCCACCGGCTCCGGCGCCCGGCTCACCTGAAGCACCTCGGGGCCGCCGTACTTCGTCACTTCAACGACTCGCATGCGGCCGAGTCTGGTACCTCGACTTCGCTTGAGGTCAAGCGCCGGCGTGCGCGGCGAGGATTCGCCGCGCACGCCGGGCCGCACGCCGATCGCAGCAGCCGTCAGCCGAACAGGTTCTGCGCCTGCTGGAAGACCACGATCACGGTCAGCGTGCCGAAGAACAGCACCGACCAGATCAGCGCGCCCAGCCGGTACGAGCGCACCTTGAGCGCCTCCGGCAGCGCCTTCCGGTTGAGGACGATCAGCAGGATCGAGTACACGAACATCATCACGGCCGCGAAGCACGCCGAGAACACCAGCAGGATCAGCGGCTGGTCCAGGCCCGCCAGCAGGATCACCGTGCCGAACAGCGCCAGCGCCCACACCACGATGAAGTAGACGCGGTTGACCGAGATCGGCTTGTCCCGCAGGTAGACCGTCTTGATCGTGTCGGAGGCCAGCCGCGAGGTGTAGTCGACGATGCCCATCGCCGAGGCGAACAGCGCCAGCGCGCCGATCACCCAGAACAGGATGCCGAACCACGGCCCGACGACGTCCTGCAGCACCTCGCCCTCGGCCTGCAGGAAAGCGATGCTGTTCTCCAGCCCCGGCTTACCGAACACCGTCGAGTACGCCAGCATCGACATGAGCGCGATCGTCACGAACGACACGACCGCGAACGTCCACGCCTGCTCCACGTTCGCAAAGCGCCACCAGTTCTTCCAGCGCGCCAGGTTCTCCTTGGTCGGCGCGAACTGGAACCCGGTCGACGAGACCGCTTCCTCCTGGCCGGTGACTGGGCTGACCAGGCGCGGCACGTACAGGCCCATGCCGAAGCCCTTGTCGCGGATCCAGTTGCTCTGGCACAGGTTCTGGCCGCCGCCCGCGCCCGCGTACGCGATGGCGCCCATGAGCACGGCGAACTCCAGCGGCGGGACCGGGAACCGGGCGTCGACCGTCAGGCCCCGGCCGAGCTGCACCCAGCTCTCGGCGGTGATCGCGACCACGATGCCCACCACGATCAGCGTCGCGACCAGGGCGATCTTCACGAAGATCACCTTCTCCAGCGCGGTGTAGATCACCGGCGCCAGCGTCAGCCCGAGCGCGATCACGATCAGCATGGCGATCGCGATGTAGCGCACCGAGCCCTCACCCGTGCCGGTCAGGTACGTCACCATGGTCGCGGACGTGGTCACCCAGCCCGGCCAGAGGTTCGAGCACAACGTCATGATCACGAAGACCAGGCCCCAGTGCTTCCACATCCGGCTGAACCCGGTCAGCGCCGTCTCGCCGGTGGCCAGCGTGTAGCGCTCGATCTCCATGTTGAGGAACCACTGGGTGATGATGCCGATCGCGGCACCCCAGATGAAGACGAGACCGACCTGCGAGGCGATGTACGGCCACAGGATGAACTCGCCCGACGCCAGCCCGACACCGGCGCCCACCAGGCCGGGGCCGATGATGCGCCAGGTGGAGCGCGGCGGCTCGGGAAGGTCGCGGACTTCTACGGTGGGCAGGACTCGCGAAGGAACGGTGGGAGTGAACTCCGACATGCGGATCTCCTTGTTCGGCATTCCTGCCGTCACATTACAGAGACCTATAACGGCGGTGGAATACCTAAGTAATCGACACGACATATTCTCCGCGAGTGGTGAAACCCACCACAAGTCCGCCCGCCGCCATGGCTCCGCCCAGCGCCTCGCGCATCGCCCGCCGCCAGGCGCGGGCCGCGTACGCGTTGTCCCGGCGCAGGCGTTCGATGTCGCTCGGCGTGCCGACGAGGAGCGTACGGCTCTGTGGTGAAATGCCAGGCTCAAGCGCCGGCTGTGGTGAAATGTCGGGCTCAAGCACCGGCTCCCCGTTCGGCCCCTCCCACAGCCGCACGGTGGCTTCCCGTGGATCGTGATCTGCCCCGGTGTCTTCGTCGAGATGCCAGACCGCCATGAGCCTGTCGGACTCGTCCCCCTCGTTGATCGCATCGGCCATCACCCCGTAGAAGTCCGGCAGGTACTCCTCGGGGCGGGCGCCCAGCTTGACCAGGTTGAAGTAGGCATTCCGGCGTACGAGGGGGTCGAACGTCCACGTGATCCGCTCAAGCCCCCGCTCCAGGCACCACCACTTCTGGTGGGCCTTGAGCGCGTACCCGATGCCCCGTCCCACCACGGCGCCCGTCACATGCGAGTGCAGCGCCCGCCCCGCCGCCCGGAACCCGACCGACGCCCCCACCAGCTCGTCGCCCGCGTACGCACCCGCCACGTAGTTGCCGGTGTGCGCGAACTCCACCATCAGCTCCACCGTCGCCGGCACGTTCGTCGGCCCGGGCCGCCAGATCTCGTCGAAGAGCCGGTAGACCTGCTCGAACTCGCCGATCTCGCACAGCTCCCTGACCACCACCCCGGCCCTGGCCGCCGCCTCCTCGTGCTCCATGCCCCCATTTACGCACGTCACCGGTATGTGCCCGCACCCGGCACCACCCTCCGTCCCGGAGTCCGGACGGCGGGCCCGGAGGACGGGGGCGCGCCGGCGACCCGCCCCCGGCCACCTTTCACCCCATGGTCTTCGCGCCGTCGAGGGACTCGCGGATGATGTCGGCATGGCCCGCGTGCTGGGTCGTCTCGGCGATGATGTGCAGCACCACCCGGCGCGCCGACCAGCGCGCCCCAGGCTCGTTCCACGGCGCCTCCGGCAGCGGGTGGGCGACGTTGAGGTCCGGCAGGGTGGCGACCACCTCGTCCGTCCTGCGGGCCACCTCCTCGTACGCCGCCAGCACCCCGGCCAGCGTCTCATCGGGCAGCAGCCGGAAGTCGGCGGCCCGCTGGGCGAAGTCCTCCTCGGTCATGTCGGTGAAGTTCTTCATGGCCGAGGTGCCGTTCAGGATGAAGTCCACCCAGCTCCGCTCGACCGAGGTCACGTGCTTGATCAGGCCGCCCAGGCACAGCTCGCTGGCGGTCGTACGCGCGCGGGCCTGCTCGTCGGTGAGGTCGCGGGTGGTGAAACGCAGGAAGTGGCGGGCCTGCGCCAGCTCGGCCAGCAGGTCGGCGCGCTCGCCGGTCACTTCGGGGGTGCTGCTCAGCGTCTCAACGGTCATGGGTGATGCCCTTCTTCTCGGTCGCTTCCCCTCCACGATGACCTCCATTGCGGCCACTTTCCGTCCGCAATGACAAAGACAATGGAGAACATGGCGAACACCAGCACCCGTACGTTGCGACTGCTCTCCCTCCTGCAGACCCACCGCTACTGGCCGGGCAGGGAGCTGGCCGAACGGCTCGGCGTGTCGCCGCGCACCCTGCGCAGGGACATCGACCGCCTCCGCGAGCTGGGCTACCCGGTGCGGGCGCAGCGCGGCGTGGACGGCGGCTACCAGCTCGCCGCGGGCGCGGCCCTGCCGCCGCTGGTGATCGACGACGAGGAGGCGGTCGCCCTGGCCGTGGGCCTGCAGGCCGCCGCACAGAACCCGGTCGAAGGCATCGCGGAGTCGTCCGTACGGGTGCTGGCGAAGGTCGTCCAGGTGATGCCGGTACGCCTGCGCCGGCGCATCGACGCGCTGCGCGCCATGACCGTCTCCGCCGGCTGGGCAACCCCGCCAGGGCCGCCGCCGACCCCGCCGTCCTCACCACGGTCGCCCTCGCCTGCCGTGACAGCGAACGCATCCGGTTCTCCTACACCGCCGCCGGCGGCAACAGGACCGAGCGGAACGTCGAGCCGCACCGCCTGGTGTCCATCGGCCACCGCTGGTACCTCGTCGCCTACGATCTCACCCGCCACGACTGGCGCAGCTTCCGCGTCGACCGGATGTCCGCCCCCGAGAGCACCGGCGCCCGCTTCCGCCCCCGCGAGCTGCCCACCGCCGACGCCGCCGAGTTCGTCCAGGCCGGCCTCGACAACATGCAGCCGCAGACGTACCGGACGAAGGTCCTCGTGTACGCCCCGGCCGACGAGGTGCGGGCGCGCATCGGCCGGTGGGCCACGGTCGAGGAGGCCGAAGACGGGCACTGCCTCGTCTACATGGGCACCGACGACCTCGACTGGCCGATCATGGCCCTCGGCAGCCTGGAGGCCGACTTCCGCGTCATCACCCCACCCGAGCTCCTCACCCGCATCCACGCCTGGGGCGCCCGCTTCACCCGCGCCCGGTGACCACGTCCCCGCCTCTGGGCCACCCGCCGCGACCCTGACCCGATGACCCGCCAGCTCCACAACGCCGAGCTGCTGCTGCGCCGCGAGCTGCCCGCCTTCTGCTACGACTACCGGCCCGACCTGACCGCCCTCGCCGCCACCACGGCGCCGTGGTGCCTGGCCGCCGGGCGCGACAGCGTCGGCAAGCCGTATCACACCGCCGTCCGCCTGCTGTCGGAACGCCTTGGCGTACCCTGCCATGAGTTCCCCGGCGGCCACGTCCCGTACATGCAGCACCCGGAGGAATTCACCGCGACACTCAGCGCCGTCCTGGAGGGCTTCGCACCATGACGACCGATTCCAGACCGACGGGCGAGGTGCCCGAGCCGCCCACCCGGCCCAGGCTCACCCGCGAGTACCTCGCCACCGCCGCGCTCGCCCTCATCGACGCCCACGGCCTGCGCAAGTTCTCCATGCGCAAGCTCGGCACCGCGGTCGGTTTCGACCCCATGGCTTTCTACCGCCACTACGACGACCAGGAGGCGCTCTTCGACGGCGTCGCCGAGGCGATGTTCGACGAGATCGACGTGGACACCCTGCCCTGGGACGGCACCTGGCAGGAACTCGCCCGCGAATACTGCCTGCGGCTGCGCGACACCCTCCTGCGCCATCCCCACGCCGTCCAGGTGTTCGCGACCCGGCCGGTACGCTCTCCCGCCGCCATCGACGCCGGCGTCAAAATGCTGAGCAAGCTCCAGGCCGACGGCATCCCTCCGGCGCAGGCCCTGCGCCTCACCCGCTGCCTGCGCGAGTTCACCGTCGGCCACGCCCTCGCCATCGCCGTCACCAAGCTCGGCGCGGAACGCCGCAGCCGCAAACCCGAGCCCGGCAGCCCCGACTACAACCTCCTCGCCGAAGCCGCCGACGCCACCACCCTCGACGACCACTTCGAACCCGGCCTGACCGCCCTCCTGGAGGGCTTCGCCCACCCCACCTCCTGAGGTCACTGCCAGGTCTCGCCCCTTAGGGCCGTTGTGGGTGCCGCTCGTTGGGCTGGCCGCTGCGGGTTTCGCTCTCTGGACCCCGCTTTGGGCCTTACCCGCCGGGTAGCAGTGCGCCTGTCCGTTGAGGTCGCTGCGGGGCGTGCTTGCTGGGTAGTCGGTCACCCCGCACAACGGCCGATCAGCGGACCGCCTCGATCAGGGCGCGGAGGAGGGCCGTGCGGCCGGGGAGCTCCGACACAAGCACGTGCTCGTGGTCCGCGTGCGCCCCGCCGCCCACCGCGCCCAGCCCGTCGAGGGTCGGGCAGCCTACGCCGGCCGTGAAGTTGCCGTCGGAGGCGCCGCCCACCGAGGCGGAGGTGAGCGGCGGCAGGCCCAGCTCCGCCGCCAGCTCCTGGGCGCGGGCGAAGAGCGCGGCCGACATGGACGCTTCGAGCGGCGGCCGGTTAGGCCCGCCGACGACCTCCAGGCGGGTGCCGGGCACGACGGGCCGCAGGGCGTGCATCGCCGCGTCGACCCGCTCCTGCTCGGCCACCTCGGCGACCCGTACGTCCACCCCGACCGACGCGAAGGCGGGAACGGTGTTGAGCGTCGAGCCGCCCGACAGGACCGTCGGCGTCACGGTCGTCGCGCCCGCCCCCAGCCCGGCGATGGCCAGGATCTGGTGGGCCAGCTCGATGCCCGCGTTGGCCCCCTTCTCCGGCTCCAGCCCGGCGTGCGCGGCCTTGCCGTGGACGTTGACGGTGTAGAGCGAGGTGCCCTTCCTGGACGTCTTCAGCGCCCCGCCGTCGGCGCTCGCCTCCATGACGAACGCGGCGGCCAGCCCCCGCGCGGTGTCCTGGATCAGCCGCGACGACGTGAGCGAGCCGACCTCCTCGTCCCCGGTGATGAGCAGCGTGATGCCGTCGAGCGAGTCGAGCCCGGCCAGGGCGTGGAACGTCTGCACCAGCCCCGCCTTCATGTCGAACACGCCCGGCCCCCTGGCCACCCCGTCGATTACCGACCAGGGGTGGGTGGCGAGGCTGCCCATCGGCCAGACCGTGTCGTGGTGGCCGAGCAGCAGCACCTTGGGCGTGCCGAACGACCAGCGCAGGTGGGTGACACCGTCGATCACCAGGAACTCGGGCTCGCTGCCCAGGTGACGGGTGCCCATTGCGGCCACCACCTTGGCGCTGCGGGCCACGGCCTCCAGGTCGCTGGAGAACGACTCGCAGCAGACCAGCTCCTCAAGGTCGGCCAGCATGCCGGCGAGCTCCGGAAAGGTGGTGTGGTGGTCGGTCATGCCGGTCGTCCCCCGAAGGTCGTACGTACGTGAACCCGCATCAGAGCAGCTCCCCGAACAGGCGCCGCACATTACCGCCGATGATCTGCATGACGTCCTTCTCCGGCAGACCGCGCGCCAGCAGTCCTTCGGTCACCATGGGCAGCCCGGCGGGACCCTCCAGGCCCGGGATCGCCTTCTTCGGGTCGAGGCCCCTCACGGGGACGTCCTCGCAGCACGGCGGCGTCAGGTCGTCCATCACCTCGCGGATGAAGTCGGGCCCGAGCCCCACGTGGTCGATGCCGGCCACGGAGACGATGTGCTCGATGTGGTCGAGCAGCCGGTCGAGCGTCATGTCCTCCTCGCGCTCGGCGAGGAACGGGGCGAAGAAGTTGACGCAGATGACGCCCCCGTTGGCGGCGATGGCGCGGAGCTGGTCGTCGGTGAGGTTGCGGTGGTGGTCGCGCAGGGCGCGGGCGGAGGAGTGGGTGGCGATGACCGGCCTGGTGGCCAGCTCGAGCACGTGGGCGACGCCGGAGGCGCCGAGGTGGGAGACGTCGAAGATGATGCCGAGCCGCTCGATCTCCCGCAGCGCCTCGACCCCGTGGGAGGTGAGCCTGCTGCCGGTGTCGTCTTCGCCGCTGCCGTCGGCCAGGGGAGTGCGGCCGAAGTGGGCGATCGACGCCACCCTGACGCCCAGGCGGTGCATGGTGGAGATGAGCTCGACGTCGGCGTCGAGGCCGGGCATGCTCTCCATCGCCAGCACCAGCGCGATCTTGCCCGCGTCGAGCGCCCGGTCGATGTCGCCTGCGTCGAGGCAGAGGCTCACGTGGTCGGGATTACCCTCGGCCAGCACGTGAGCGCACTCGATCATGCGCAGCGTCTGCCGCAGCGCGCCCTCGGGCCGGTATTGGTCGTCGATGAAGACCGGCAGCACCTGCACGTTGACCCCGCCGTCCTGGAGCTGCGGCAGCCATCGCTCACGGAAGAACGAGGCCCACTGCTGCGGCGGCCGTGCGGAGACCGCCATGAGAAGGTCGTTGTGGGTGTCGGCCACGATAGCGCGCTGATGCAGGGGAAGCGTCATGCTCAGGACGTTATCGCGCGCCCGTGACCTGCACCATCGTGCCCCGGTCCGATCTTTGGCGTCCGATCCTGGTCTGACGCACCATCACGGCGGCTCCTACCCTGCTCCGACGGGCTGGTACGCGGGCTCCGGCGGCCTGGCCGTCAGCCTGCGGTAGAGCGTGGTGGGCCCAGGCCAGTTGTTCGTCACGCGCCCGTCGGCCGTCTTGTACCAGCTCCGGCAGCCCGCGCCCCACACCATCCTGCTCATGGCCGCGTCGAGCTGCCGCCGCCAGGCCGCCATCGCCTCCGGCCGCACCTCGATGGGCCCTGACCTGCCGAGGTACGGCAGGCACGCCATGATGTGCGCCACCTGGCACTCGATCATGAAGACGATGGAGTTGTGCCCGAGGTTGGTGTTGGGCCCGTACAGCATGAAGAGGTTCGGAAAGCCCGGCACGGAGATGCCGAGATACGCCTCGGCGCCGTCCTTCCACCGCTCGTGCAGCGAGCGCCCCTCGCGCCCGATCACCTCCATCGGCGTCAGGAACTCGGTGCTCTTGAAGCCGGTGGCGTACACGATGGTGTCCACCTCGTACGTGCCCGCACCGGTCTCGACCCCCTTGGGGGTGATGCGCGCGATGGGATCGGTCACCAGCGACACGTTGGGCCTGCTCAGCGCCGGATAGAAGGAACTGTCGATGATCACCCGCTTGCAGCCGGGCGGATAGTCGGGCGTGAGCTTGGCCCGCAGCCCGGGGTCGGGCACCTGATCGCGCAGGTGGCGCAGCGCCCGCTGCCTGAGCAGCCCCTCGCTCCAGCCCCGCGCCAGCGCCGGATAGAGGGTGCCCTCGGCGTAACGGTAGATCCACTCGCGGTACGCCCGCTGCAACCCCGGCACGAACCGGAACGCCAGCCGCGCGACCGGCCCGAACACGGCGTCCGGCTTGGGGATCACCCAGTTGGGCGTGCGCTGGAAGAGGTAGAGGTGCGCGGCCCGCTCCGCGACCCGCGGCACGAGCTGGGCCGCCGACGAACCGGTGCCGATCACCGCGACGCGCCTGCCGGTGAGATCGTGGTCGTGGTTCCAGCGGGCCGAGTGGAAGGAGACCCCCTCGAAGTCCTCTATGCCGGAAATGTCCGGCAGACGAGGCCGGTTGAGCTGTCCCACCGCCATGACGACCACGTCGAACGTCTCCGTACGCGCGCCGTCGGCGGACGACGTGGTGACGTGCCAGGCGCCGCCCTCGAAGACCGCCCGCCGTACCTCCGTCCGTAAGCGGATTTTCCGCCTGACGCCGTATTTATCGGCGCAATGGTGGAGGTAGCCGAGGATTTCCGGCTGCTCGGGGTAGCGCCGCGTCCAGCTCGTGTACTTCTCGAATGAGTACGAGTACAGATGCGAGGGAATGTCGCACCCCGCCCCGGGATAGGTGTTGTCCCGCCACGTCCCGCCGAGATCGTCCGCCTTCTCGAAGACGCTGTACGTGCGGATCCCGGCCTTCTCCAGCCGGATCGCCATGCACAGCCCGCCGAAACCCGCTCCGATGATCGCGACGCGTGGCGCCATGCCCGTCCCTCCGCAAGTCAGGATTCACTTACATTACGCCGAACGCCGCCGCCGCGACACCCCTCGATCTCCCGCGTACCGGTAGTCTGCGCAGGTGGCTGCTGTGACGTTGAATGACGTGATCGGAGTGCTCGAGGCGGCCTATCCGCCCGCCCGGGCCGAGTCGTGGGACGCGGTGGGGCTGGTCAGCGGAGATCCGGCGCAGGAGGTGCGGCGGGTGCTGTTCGCGGTCGACCCGGTCGCCGCCGTGGCCGACGAGGCGCTGGAGTGGGGCGCCGACCTGATCGTCACCCACCACCCTCTCTACCTGCGCGGCACCACCACCGTGGCCACCACCACGCCCAAGGGCCGCCTCGTCCACACTCTGATCAAGAACGACATCGCCCTCTACACCGCCCACACCAACGCCGACGTGGCCAACCCCGGCGTCTCCGACGCCCTCGCCAGGGCGGTCGGGCTGACCGGAGACCTCGTGCCGCTCCAGCCGTTCCCCGACGACCCGTGGCGCGGGCTCGGCCGCATCGGCGAGCCGCCCGAGGAGACGACGCTGGAGGAGTTCGCCGAGCGCGTGGCCAAGGGCCTGCCGCGCACGTCGTGGGGTATCCGCGTGGCCGGCGACCCCACACGTCCCGTGCGGCGCGTCGCGGTCAGCGGGGGAGCGGGCGACTCCCTGCTCGGCGCGGCCAGGGCCGCCGGCGTCGACGTCTTCCTCACCGCCGATCTCCGCCATCACCCGGCCAGCGAGTTCGTTGAGGCGGGTGGCCCTGCGCTGATCGACGCCGCGCACTGGGCGACCGAGTGGCCCTGGCTTGACAGCGCGGCGTCCATCCTGCGCGAGAGTGGCGTTAACGTTGAAACGCGTGTCTCCGCCACGGTCACCGATGCTTGGACAAGAGGATATTGATCATGAAAGCAGCCCCTGAGGCACAGAAGCGACTGCTCGACCTGGCAGAGCTCGACACCACGCTTGATCGGCTGGCACACCGCCGCCGCACCTTGCCCGAGCTGGCCGAGATCGACGAGCGCTCCAAGCTGTACGCCAGGCTCGTCACCCAGGTGATCGAGGCCGAGACCGAGGCGGGCGACCTGGCGCGCGAGCAGGCCAAGGCCGAAAGCGACGTCGATGCCGTACGCACCCGCGCAGAGCGCGACCAGAAGCGCCTCGACTCCGGGGCCGTCACCTCGCCGCGCGACCTCGCGAGCCTGCAGTCCGAGATCGCCTCGCTCCACAAGCGGCAGGGCGACCTGGAAGAGGTCGTTCTTGAGATCATGGAACGCCGCGAGGCCGCCGACACCAAGGTGACCGACCTGATCGCCAAGCGCGACGAGGTCCGCGCCGAGCTGTCGGCCGCCGAGGAGCGCCGCGACGCCGCGCTCGCCGAGATCGAGAAGGAGGTGGCCGAGGTCCAGGGCCGCCGCACGACCGTCGCCGGCGACATCCCCGCCGACCTGCTCAAGCTCTACGAGAAGCTCAGGGAGCAGTACGGCGTCGGCGCGGCCATGCTGCGCGGCGGCCGGTGCCAGGGCTGCAAGGTGGCGCTGTCCATCGCCGAGATGAACGCCATCAAGGCCGCCCCCCACGACGAGGTGCTCCGGTGCGAGGAGTGCCGCCGCATCCTCGTCCGTACCGCAGAGTCGGGCCTGTGACCTCCTACGTCATCGAGGCCGACGGCGGCTCGCGCGGCAACCCGGGTCCGGCCGGTTACGGCGCGGTCGTCAAAGACGCCTCCGACGGGCAGGTCCTGGCGGAGGCGGCGGAGGCGATCGGCGTCACGACCAACAACGTCGCCGAATACCGCGGGCTGATCGCCGGCCTGCGCGCCGCGCTCGACCTGGGCGGCGAGGGCGCGCAGGTGGCCGTACGCATGGACTCCAAGCTTGTCATCGAGCAGATGGCGGGCCGCTGGAAGATCAAGAACGAGGGCCTGCGCCCGCTGGCGGCCGAGGCGGGCTCGCTGGTCAGGCGGCTGCGGGTGACCGAGTGGACCTGGATCCCGCGCGAGCGCAACCAGCACGCCGACCGCCTGGCCAACGAGGCCATGGACGCCGCCGCCCAGGGCCTGGCGTGGAAGGCGGGCGGCGCCGCGTCCGGTGGGGCGGGGGAGTCCGCTCCGGCGGGCGCGTCCGATTCGGCGGGAGTGTCGGGTACGGCGGCGCCGTCCGTGCCGAAGCAGACCGACCTCCTCGACGCGGGCGACATCGCCGAGCTGTCCGCCCCCACGGCCTCGGTCGCCACAGCCCAGCAGACGACGGCCAGGCGTACGGGTGCGGGCACCGGCACCGGCTGGGCCCCGCCCACCCGCGTCGCCACCTCGCTGCTCCTGCTGCGCCACGGCGAGACCGAGCTGTCCGTCGAACGCCGCTTCTCCGGTCGCGGCGACGCCGAGCTGACGGCCAACGGCCTGGCCCAGGCGTCGGCGGCGGCCGAGCGGCTGGCGCGGGAGCCGTACCGGCTGGATGTCATCGTCTCCTCGCCGCTGAAGCGCGCCCGCCAGACCGCGCAGGCGGTCGCCCAGCGGACCGGCCTCGACGTGGAGGTCTGGGACGACCTCCGGGAGGCCGACTTCGGCGCGTGGGAGGGGCACACGTTCACGGAGGTGCAGCGCCGCTGGCCCGCCGAGCTGAACGCCTGGCTCTCCGACCCCGATGTGGCCCCGCCCGGTGGCGAGAGCTTCGCCGAGACCTCCCGCCGCGTGCAGGCGGCCAGGGAGCGCCTGATCGAGCGGTACGAAGGCCGCACCGTGCTCGCGGTCTCCCACGTCACGCCGATCAAGCTGCTCCTTCAGGACGCGCTCACAGCGCCCCTGCAGGGCATCTACCGCATGCACCTCGACCTGGCGTGCCTGTCGCTGATCGAGTACTACGCCGACGGCCCCGCCGTGGTGAAGACTTTCAACGACACGGCCCACCTCCGCTGACATCGCCCGGGGCCGGGTTCGTGGGCACGGCCCCGGGCATGAGCGATCAGATCTCGCCGTTGACGGGGGATGACCGAGGGTTTGATACCCTCCTGCAGACGAGTCGGCCGGGCGGCCGCGTCGGGCCTCCGGGCCCGCCGAGGAAGGTCCGGGCTCCACAGGGCAGGGTGGTCGGTAACACCGACCCGGGGTGACCCGCGGGAAAGTGCCACAGAAAGCAGACCGCCTCCCGGCCTCGGCCGGAAGGTAAGGGTGAAAGGGTGGTGTAAGAGACCACCAGCGCCTGCGGTGACGCAGGCGGCTCGGTAAACCCCACCCGGAGCAAGGTCAAGAAGGGACTCCCTTCGGGGTGTCCCGCGCGCGACGCTTGAGGGCTGCCCGCCCGAGTCGCGCGGGTAGACCGCTTGAGGCCGCCGGCAACGGCGGTCCTAGATGGATGGCCGCCCCTTCGCAAGAAGGACAGAACCCGGCCTACAGGCCGACTCGTCCTCTTCTTTTCCTTCGAACAGGCACGGGCCTGCATCGGAACATCATCGGGCTTTCTGCGGCCGTCGTCGCCACGGCGACGCGTATAAGGCCCACCTGGCTCACCTGCCCGACCGTTTCGGTCCGCTGGAACCACAGAGTCTCTGACCACGTCAAGGTAAAGCCCGGACGCCGGCGCGAGACCGGGTCGCAGCGTAGTGTCGATTCCAATCGAATGACCGTTCGATCGACCGGTATTGCGATGCCGTGGATGTGACTATCGCCTTTTGGTCACCTCTGATGTAACAGAACCTTCGGAGCTTCACGCCGACCATTCGAGCGATTCGTCGCCGCGAAACGAGAAGACATGAACGGTGATTTACTTCCGCCCGGTTCTGTTTCTCATGACAATCCTGCGGTTGTCCGGGTCATGGCGGCGATTGATGGACTGCGGCCGTCAGAGTGGGGAGCTCTGCTGTGCGACGCTTACCGGGCGGCCTTGAATTTCAAGCGCATGGGTAACGTTGACCATCTGGTCGAATTCGCCAAGAATCTTATCGCGACCGTTCATCTGCGTGGCGTCCCTGCATATGTGGAAGCGTTGGAGAACGCTCCTCCACATCGGAGCGGATCGGGCGGGCCCGCGGACGTGGACGAGGTGGTCAAAGTTTCGTTGGAGTAGCGATGGCGAGGCTCCGGCTCCAGCAGCGTAGTCGCAGGATCTTGGCGGAATGGCTGGGCTCGGACAGACCGAAAGAAGGGGATTCGGAGCTCGTCATCGAAGTTCTTCATTCGATTATCGATGGCACTTGGCGCCAAAGATGGTACATCGAGGATCAACCATATGACGGTCCTTTGATGCCGATTCAAATGATTTGGGCTAGTGGCACCTTGGTGGTGATGATCCGGATGTGGCCGGCAGAGGACCCTCCCGAATTTGAAGTGATCAATATTTTCGATGTGACCGAAATCCCGGAACTCGGCGTTCCTAGATCTTGCTGAGACCGCACACCGGCTCGAACCGCAGCCGATTTCGCACCGTCGTCCGTCGAACCCGCGTAGCCCTGGATGGCCGCGTCGGTGCGCATCATCCCGGCCGATTGAAGGATCAGGGAGCGTAGTGCGCGCTCTCGCAGCCCCTCTTCTGAATGGTGTGCGGACGCGTCGGACTCCGGTCAGCGCTTCAGTACGGCGGCGCCGAGGATGTGGGTGAGCGGCGGCACCGGGGGGTTCGGCGCGAAGGGGAAGCGGTCGATCCACGCCACCTCGAAGCCGGCGCGCTCGATCTCCGCCAGCGTGTCGCGGTTGGGGTGGCAGCCGTCGGCCGCGCGGTGCCAGGCGGGGGTGATCAGATCCTGAAGCAGGGCGATCGGGCGGCGCGGGGAGCGTACGTGCTCGTAGAAGTGGAGGCGGCCGCCGGGGGCGAGCACCCGGACGATCTCCGCCAGCGCGCTCCGCTGCTCCGGCACCGAGCACAGGACGAGCGAGACGACGGCGGCGTCCATCGTGCCGTCACCGGCCGGGAGCGCGCCCGCGTGGCCGGGCACCACGGACACCGGCACCGGTGCCGAGCGCGCCTGCTCGGCCGCGTGGGCGCGCAACGTGTCGTCCGGCTCCACCGCCACCACCTCCGTGACGGCTGGCGGGTAGTGGGGGAAGTTGCGGCCGTTGCCCGCGCCGATCTCGATCACCCGCCCCTGGAGGCCGGCAAGCAGGCGGCGGCGGTGCTCGTACGCGCCGCGCCGGTCGGCCAGCTCGGACGCCCGGATGTAAGCCTGCGCGAAGCGGGGATGCTGGAACTCGGCACGAGACGTGTTGACCATATGTACAGCATGCCTCGTACGCGCCGAGGCGGGGCGGGGACGGTCGCCCTGCCGGTGTGGAGACGGTCGCCCTACCGGGCGGAGGCGGCCGCCCTGCCGGTGTGGTGACGGTCGCTCTGCCGGAGCGGGGACGGTCGCCCTACTGGGGCGGAGGCGGCCGCCCTGCCACCCAACAGCGGCCGCCTCAGCCCCTCCGGCCCCTGGGAGCCGGGACCGGCGTCGCGAGGAACGCCGTGGGCAACGGGGCGGGCCTCGCCGGCACCGCGACCCTAACCCCGCCCGGCGTGCCCGGTCTGTGGAGAATTACCTAGAACGCGGCTCGTCGCGTGCTCGGCGGTCACGATCTCGCGGGCGGGCCCGCCCACGTACGGCGTGGCGGGCCGCAGCGGCGGCACCATGTGGACGCGCGCCGAGCTGATATCGAAGTACAGCCCGACCAGCTCCAGCTTGCCCGCCCTGACCTGCTCGTCGACCTTCCGGTACGTGCGCAGGTTCTCGAGCTGCTGCTGCACGTTCACCCGGCACAGCACGTCCAGTGCCCCGCTGTGCAGCCGGTCGCCCTCGCGCTCGATGAACGTGGCCAGGCTGTGGTATCCGTGCCGCAGCCACCGGCGCAGCCCCGGCAGGCTGCCCGCCTGCACGCCGGCGCTCAGGAGCCCCGCCATCGCCCCGCAGCCCGAGTGCCCGCAGACGGTGATGGTGCGGACGTTGAGCACCTGCGTGGCGTACTCGATGGCGGCCACCACCGAGTCGTCGTGCGGCTCCGCGCCCCTGCGCGGGACGAGGTTGCCGATGTTGCGCACGGTGAACAGGTCGCCGGGCCCGCTCGCGGTGATCAGGCTGGGCACGATCCTGGAGTCGGCGCAGGTGATGAACAGGTGCGAGGGCTGCTGCTTGCGCGCCAGCTCGGTGAAGATCGGGCGGACGAGCGGCGCCGTACGCCGGTGGAACTCGCGCGCCCCCGCGGTGAGCTGGCACTCGGCACCAGTGCTGTCGGGCGGCGTGGCGGCGGTGCGGCGCCGGTGCGCCCACGGCAGCCACGACCGGTCGGGCGCCTTCAGCGGCGACTTCTTCGGCAGCGTGCGGCCGCCGCTCGCGGCCAGCGTGTACCACTCGTCGTGGAGCTCGTCGATGTCCACGGTGCCGCCCATGCGCTCGTGGTCGAGGCGCCAGGAGTGCAGGGCCTCGAAGGCGGCGTTGTCCATGAAGTCGATGTTCAGATCGAGGTCCACATGGGAGCCCGCGGGGATGGCCCGCAGCTCGTGCGTCAGCCTCGGCACGCCGAGGAACGTCAGCGACCCCGAGATCGTCACCCGCAGCCGCCCGTCGCGGTCCTCACGCTTGAGCACCGTCAGCATGGTGAGGCGGCGCAGCGCCAGCAGCGCGGCCAGCGCCAGCCCCGCCAGCACGCCCTCGGCCAGCCCGAGCAGGATGACCGTGACCATCGTCACCACGTACACCGGCACCTCGCCGTGCCCGTGCACCTTCTTGACGTGGCCGAGGTTCACCATCTGGACGCCGATGAAGACCAGCAGCGCCGCGAGCGCCTCCAGCGGGATCAGCGTGATCGTCCAGCCGAAGCCGAACGCGAACACCAGCACCCACACCCCGTGCAGGATCGCCGACCACCGGGTGCGCCCGCCCGCCTGCACGTTCGCGCTGCTGCGCACGATCACCCCGGCGACCGGCAGCCCGCCGAGCGCGCCGGTGACCATGTTGGCCACGCCCTGACCGGTCAGCTCCTGGTCGAGGTCGGCCCTGCGGCCGGTGTGCATGCCGTCCACGGCCACGCAGCACAGCAGCGACTCGCAGCCCGCGAGCAGCGCCACCAGCAGCACCGCGCCCACCACCAGGTGCCAGTCGCCCTGCGGCAGCACCGGGAACGCCCACTCCGCCACGCTGTCGGACAGATCGACCCGTGTCACGTCCCAGCCGAACGCCCACGCCGTGACCGCCGCCGCGAACAGCGCCGCCAGCGGCGCGGGCACCACCTGGATCCGTCTGGGCAGCCGCGTCCACAGGGCCAGCACCAGGATCGTGAGCACGCCGACCGCGGCCTTGTGTCCGTGCAGGTTCGCGATCTGGCCGGGCAGCTCCACCAGGTTGGCCACGGCCGAACGCTGGGAGCTGCCGCCGAGCACGATGTGCAGCTGCGCGAGCGCGATGATCACGCCGACGGCGGCCAGCATGCCGTGGATGACCGCGGGCGAGACCACCAGCGCCGCCCTGGCCGCCTTGAACACCCCCAGCACGAGCTGCACGACCCCCGCCAGCAGGGTGATCATGCAGGTGGCCCGCCAGCCGTAGGTGTGCACGAGATCCACGACCACCAGCGACAGGCCCGCGGCCGGGCCGCTGACCTGTACCGCGGATCCGCCCAGAGCGCCCGCAACGATGCCGCCGACCACCGCGGCGATCAGACCGGCGACGAGAGGCGCCCCCGAGGCCATCGCGATGCCCAGGGACAGGGGCACCGCGACGAGGAAAACCACGAGCGAGGCCGGCACGTCATGTCGGAGGGTGCTCAGCCAGCTACTCTTCGTGTCGCGGAACATGGAGCAAACCCTATTGCTCCGTCTCCCCTGCTTTAGGGGGGCGTCACGCTGGTTTTACGGATTAATGGGTACGAAAGATCACCGATAGTAATCGTGGGGAAGATCCTGGTCAGGGGCCGCCCTGCGGTGGCTGCCGCTCCTGCGCCCCCTGCTGTAGGAGGAGCGGCCGCTCTCCGGGGCCGGAGGCTCGGGCCATGAGGCGGAGGCGGGGCTGGTGGTGATGTCGCCCGTCTCGTACGCGCCCATCGCGAACGGCGACGCAGGCTGCGCGGGAGGCGGCGTCGGCGCGGAGAGCACGTCGTAGTTGGAGACCGCCCGGCCGGGCACGGTCGGGGTGCCGGTGGCGGGGGAGGGACCGGTCAGCGGGTCGGAGTCGTCGGCCACGGCGTAGCCGGAACTCACCTCGTACGTGGCGGGGTAGGACGAGCGGGCCGCGGGCTGCTCGAACCCCGGCCAGGAGGTGGCACCGCCATAGGACGTGCCGCTGCTCGGCGCGGGGTCGTCGAGGATGTCGGGTGAGGGTGAGGCGGGCCACGAGCCGGACGTGGTGCTCGCCGCCGGCCTGGAGGTGCTGCCGTAGCCGGTGTCGAGCGGGTCGGGCGTGCCGCCGTACGCGGGGAACGGGTCGCTCGTCGGCGCGCCGTGGACGGGCGCGGCGGGCGCGGCGGGGAAGCTGCCGCTGGAGGTGGGGCTGACCGCCGGGAACGAGCCGCTGCCCGTCGCCGCCGGGGTGGCGGGGTAGGAGCCACTGGTCGTGCTGCTCGCGCCGTAGGAGCCGCCGGTGGCGGACTGGCTCGACGAGACGCCGCTGGAGGCGACCGGCGCCGGCCTGGTGGGGGGCTCAGGGGGCGTGGGGGCGGGCACCGGCTGGGCGCCCGGGCCGAGGATGCTCATGACGTCGGAGGTCGGCGCGGCGAACGTCACGGTGCGCTGCTCGGCGAGCTCGGCCTTGCTGGGGACGCGCTTTTGCGGCTCGACGAGGTCGGCGAGGCCGGCGGCGGGCTGGCGCTGAGAGGAGGACTGGCGCTGAGAAGAGGGCTGGCGCTGGGGGAGGGGGGCCTGAACGGTGGTCGCGTCGGGGTCGGCGGAGGCGGTGGCGGGCTGCGGCCTGGCCGAGCGCGAGGAACGCTTGGCGGGGCGCTCGCCGGGTCGTCCGGAGGGGCGCGCGGGCCTGTCGGCCTGGGCGGCGGGGCGCTGCTCGCGCTCGGAGTGACGCTCGGAGGTGCGCTCTGAGTGGCGGTCGGCGGAACGAGAGGAGGAGGATGCCTTCCTGGCGGCGACGGTGCCCCCTGCACCGAAACCGCCTTCTTCCGCCTCACTGCGGATGCTGGCCCAAAACTCCTCGTCATCGTCGTCGTTGACCGGGTTGCCCCACTCGTCGACGCCACGACGGCCACGCTGCCCGGTGCGCACCGGCTTCTGCTTCGGCGCGTCGATCGGGCTGAAATCAGGGCTGAAGTTGGCCATGCGCGGTTCGTGCTTGGCGAACTCGTCCGTGGAGCGCGTCTTGGTCTTCTCCTCCTTCTCGGCCATCTCCTTCAGCCGTTCGGGGGAAGCGAGCTCTCCCTGCGGTTCATCGAACGCATGCCCAGTGCCACGACGACGAGCACGAGGAGCACGACAGCGACCAAGCTCACTACGACCGCGATCATTGCACCACCCTCAAAGCCATGGCCTCTCTCTGGCACCGGTGAGATCGCGCGGCCATCGACGCGATCTGCCCCCTTTGATCACCAGTGCCTAACGATTGGATCTGATTGTGTCGGACCGGTATGAGAGTTGTCACACCCTACGTGAAGAATTGGTACACCGGCACTACATGTCGTGTTCGGGGTCTCACTCGATGCCCACCGCCGTCAGTCGTCCGCGGGCGATGGTCTTGCCGGCGATCTCTTTCAGGATCTGCGGAAGCTCCGGGCCCTCGTCGAGCTCGACCCTGTCGTTCAGCGTGTAGACGGTGAACCGGTAGCCGGCCTTCTCTTCGCAGGGCGGCTCGTAGCCCTCGCGACCGCTGGTCACCTTCGCCTGGCCGGAGCCTTCCGGCGGGTCGGCTGCGGCGTTGGGGCCCAGCTCGGTCGTGGTCGCCGGGATGTTGTAGATCACCCAGTGCACGGCCGAGTCCGACCCGGTGTGGCTGTCGACCACGATCGCGATCGACCTCGCCTCGGACAGCGGCTGGCTCGACCAGCGCAGCGGCGGGCTGCCCTGGTCGCCCTTGCAGGAGTATTCGCGAGGCAGCGGCTTGCCCTCGCGCAGCTCAGGACTCGTGACGTTGATCTCCGCGATGTCCTTCGCCTGGGATCTGCCGATGAAGCCGAGGCTGCCGCAACCTGCCGAGGCGAACGCGACACCCATCGCCGTCACGATGGCGGCGACGCGTCGCACGCGTGATGCCGTGGTACACAGCCCCATGCCGGACGATGCTACGCGGCTTGCGGCGGTGCGCAGACCGTTTCTCGATGGTCCGTGCTCGGTAAAGGATCCGAAAACGGCCGTATTGACGGCATCCGGGTAGTGAAGTTGGCCACATGAGAGGGGTACGAGAGGCCTCCTGGGAATGCGGGGGTTGGAGGGACGAAAGCCCTCTTACCTGCGCATTCGCCTTTTCGTCGGATGACCGGAAGATAGCCCGTTGACCACCGTAAAGGCGACATTGGTGTCGGGGTGGATAACGGCCGAAAAACCAGGTGTGCCAGCTCGTACGTAAGGGTAACGGAGCCGCTTCGTTGCGCGATCATCGGGGTTTCCGGACGGCGGCTGGCCACGTTGCGTGAGGCGATCGCGCAGTGGTGCGGTCACGCGCTTGCCGGGCCTGGCTGGCACGAACGTGGCCGCCGCCGACGTGGCCAGGCTCGACAGCCTGCGGCCGGCCGCCACCGAGCATGGCATCGCCCCGGCCGCCCGCCGAACCGACACGCCGAGCCCGGGCGGGGAGGCCGGTGGACAACGGGCATGCGAGCCGATCTCCTGCCCGGTTCGCACCCTAAGCTGGGCTTGTGACGTCAACAGGCCCGCTGCGGGATCCGGCGAACCGCGTCTCGCCCAAGGCCATCCGGCTGTGGCTGCTCGAATCCCTGGTCGCCTTGGTCTTCTTCGTGGGCGGCGCGCTGCTGGTGTCGACGTGGGTCGGCGGGAGCGGGTGGCCGTGGGTGCCCGACTGGCTCGCCGCCTCGCCGTGGCTGCCGCCGCTCGCGGTGGCGGTCGTCGTCCTGCCGTTCCTGGCGGCCGAGCCGTTCGTACGGTACGCCGTGCACCGCTGGGAGCTGTCAGGCGACGTCGTCTACGCCAGGTCGGGGTTCCTGACCAGGGAGTGGGTGTTCGTGCCCGTGAGCCGCATCCAGACGGTCGACAAGGGGCAAGGATGGTTCGAGCGCATGCTCGGGCTGGCGACCCTGGAGATCCGCACGGCCTCACACGCCGGCTCGTCCACCATCCAGGGCCTCGACTTCCACGTGGCGGCCCGGCTCGCCGAACAGCTCGCGCACCGGGCCGAACAACTCCGGGACGACGCCACATGACCGGCCCCCACCCCGCCCCGGACGACGACCCGAGGGACGGCACGGAACCGCCGGCACCTGATGCCGAGAGCCGTCCCGCGGGACCGCCACCACCGCACCCCGGTGCCCCGAGCCACCCGGTCGGGCCGCCGCCTCCGCCTCCCAGCGCCAGCAGCAGGCCCGCCGTGCCGCCCCCGCCGCCTCCTGGAGCCGGAGGTCATCCCGGTGTGCCGCCGCCACCACCTTCTGGAGCCGGAGGTCATCCCGGTGTGCCGCCGCCACCACCTTCTGGAGCCGGAGGTCATCCCGGTGTGCCGCCGCCACCGCATGGGCCGGGCGGGCCGTATCCGAGCGCGGGCGGTGGGCCGTATCCGAGCGCGGGCGGCGGGCCGTACCCGGGGCAAGGCGGCGGGCCGTATCCGGGGCAGGGCCATGGGCGGGGGCCGTGGGAGGGGCCGGTGCGGGTGGCGCAGCGGCTCAGCCCCAAAGTGCTGCTCATCGACCCCGTACGCACGCTCCCCTCCCTCCTCCTCCCGCTGGTGGGCGTGCTGTTCGTCGGCGGCTTCTCGGCCAGGTCGTACGCCTTCGCGGCGACGGGCGTCATCGCGGCCGTGGTGTTCTCGGTCGTCAAGTGGGCCACGTTCACGTACGAGATCGTCGGCGACCGCCTGGAGACCAAGCGCTCCCTGATCAGCCGCTCCATCCGCACCATCCCCCTGGAACGCATCCGCGGCGTCGACGTCAGCACTCCGCCCATGCACCGGCTGCTCGGCCTGGCCGTAGTCAAGATCGACACGGGGGCGAGCGGCGACGAGGAGGAGGCCAAGCTCGCCGGCGTCACCCTCGAAGAGGCGGAACGCCTGAAGGCCGTGCTCCTGCGCCACACGGCCGCGCCCGTCCCCGGCGGCGTCCAGGCTCAGGCGCACGAGCCCGCACCGCCCGCCGAACGTACGATCATCAGCGTGCCCCGCAAGTGGCTGCTGTACGGGCCGCTGTCCGGCGCGTACCTGCTGACCCCGTTCGCCTTCGCGGGCGGTGTCGTGGGGCTGGCGTTCCAGTGGGGCGACGAGCTGGGCTTCGGCCGGGACGCCGCCTGGAGCGTGGGGCAGTGGCTGTGGGAGCACCCGTACCTGCTGCTCGCCGTCGCGGTGCTGCTCGTGCTGGCGATGCCGTTCGCGGGCGGCCTCATGTACGCCGTCTTCAACTGGGACTTCCGCCTCAAGCGCCGCGACGGCTACCTGGTGGCCGAGCGCGGGCTGGTCAACCGGCGCAGCGTGTCGCTGGAGTTCCAGCGCGTACGCGGCTACGAGATCGTGGACGGCCTGGCCGAACGCTGGGCGGGCGTCGTACGCGTCTGGGCCATCGTGACCGGGCTCGGCGACTCGGAGACGCGCGGACAGCTCCTGCCCGACGTGCCGCGCGATGTCGCCTTCCAGGTCACCGGAGACGCCATCGGCCCCTACCGAGGCGACCTGCGGGAACATCCGCCGGTGGCGCGGCAGCGCCGCCTGTTCCGCGCGATCGCCCCGTGGGCGGTGGCGGCCCTGGCGAGCGCGGCCGGCGTCTGGTTCACCGGGG
Organism: Nonomuraea fastidiosa; assembly: GCF_042751225.1. Taxonomy (NCBI): domain Bacteria; kingdom Bacillati; phylum Actinomycetota; class Actinomycetes; order Streptosporangiales; family Streptosporangiaceae; genus Nonomuraea; species Nonomuraea fastidiosa. The sequence goes on along the minus strand of NZ_CP170570.1, from coordinate 759,912 downwards.
CGATGATCTGGTGGATCCTCCTCGTCCTGACCGCCCTGCTCGCCGTCGCCGGTGTCCCGCTCGGCCTCGACAGGTACGCCTCGCTCGGGCACGGCTACGACGGCCGGCGGCTCTCCGTGCGATCCGGGTCGCTGCGCCGCGCCCAGGCGGTGGTCGAACGCCGCGCGGTGGTGGGCTGGCGGCTGCGCCAGACCTGGTTCCAGCGCCGCGCCGGGGTGCTCACGCTGATCGCCGGCGCCGGGGCGGGAAAGGGCGGCTATTCGGCCGTGGACGTGTCGATGGATCAGGCGGTCGGCTTCGCCGGCGAGGTCACCCCGGAATGGCTCGCCCCCTTCCTCGACCGGAACCGCTGACGGCAGGTGCGCGTGGCCGTACGAGGGGGTGAACGCGGCCGGTTCCGGGGCGGCGACGCGATCTGGGCTGCCGCGTACGGGCTCTCAAGGGCCGCGCTGGCTTCGGCGCTGCCCCGGAGGTCTCGACGGACGCTGCCCTGGAGGTCCCGACGGACGCAGCGGCCCCGACCTGACCACTGACTGGGGCGGTTGCGGTGGCAGTGCGGCAGGCACTGGTGAGAAGCGCACCTCGCCGCATGCGGCGCTAGGGGTGGCCTTCGGCGCACCGGTGCGGGCTCGGTGTGCGCGCTGCGTGCTCAGTGGGTGGTCTGCCGGGTGTGGGCACGCAAGGCCAAGGGCCGTGGCGATGGCGGCGTTCGCCGGCGGAAGCGTGCGCAGGCCGTAGCGGGAGGGTTTCCCCTTGCCTGATGAACGCTTCCCGGCGACGAGCGGGGCGGTGGGCTCCGGTGGGTCAGTCCTGGCGGCGGGCGCCGAACATGATCTCGTCCCACGTCGGCACGGACGCGCGGCGGCCACGCGACTTGCGACGCCCAGCGGGCTTCGGCGCGGGCGCGGGCGTGGGTGCCGGCACCGGGACGGCCGGCGCCTCCTTGCCGTCGTCCTTGCCCGTCCGGGCCGCAGGGACCGCCGGAGGGGCGGGCTTCGGCTTGGGCGCGGGACGCGGCTTCGGCTCCGGGGCAGGCTCGGGCGCCTTCTCCTCGCGGCCGGCTTCGGCCTGCTCGGCGGCGGCCGCCGGCTGCTCCTGAGCCGGTGCGGGCACGGGGACCGCCGCCTCGCCGGACGCGGCCGGCTCCTCCGCGGAAGAGGGCTGCTCCTGCTCGGCCTTCGCGGGCTCGGCCGCTGCGGCCACGTCCGCTTCGGCGGGGGCGGGCTCGGCCTTCGCCGCAGCGGCGTCGGCGGCCGCGTCCTGGGCCTTGTCCGTCTCCGCGCCGTCCCCGTCCCCGGCCTCGGCGGTCGCGGCCTCGGCGGTCGCGGGCTCGGCGGTCGCGGGCTCGGCGGTCGCGGGCTCGGCGGTGCCGGTGGCGGCCGTGGCTTCGGGTTGAGCGGCGGCTTCAGGCTGAGAGACGGCGCTCGCGGCCTCGGCGCCGGTCTGGACATCGGCGGTGGCCTCGGCCTTGACCTCGGCACCGGCCTGGACGTCGGCGGTGGTCTCCGCCTTGACCTCGGCACCGGCCTGGACGTCGCCGGCGGACCCGGCGGCGACGGTGGTGGCCTCGGCCGTCGCACCCGTCTCGGCCACGGTCGTCGTCGCGCCCGTCTCGGCCACGGTCGTCGTCGCGCCCGTCTCGGCCACGGTCGTCGTCGCGCCCGTCTCGGGTACGGTCGCCGTTCCCTCGGCGCCGGCGGCCGGCTGCTCGGTGGCCGAAGCGGCGGCAGGGGCCTCGGACGCGGGTGCGGTCGCCTGGGCGGTGGTCGCCGCAGGAGAGTCCTGTCCGGCGGTCGCCGAAGACGTGCCCGACCGCTCGGCGGCGGCCGGGGAGGTGGTCGCCGGCGATGTGGCGGCCGTAGGAGCGCCGGTCTGCGGCACGGCTGCGGACGCCTCGGGCTCGGACGTGGTCTTCGCCTCGGCGGCGGGCTGCGGTACGGCCGTGTGGCCAGTGCTCGGCTGGGACGCCTGTCCTGTGGTGCCCTCGGCGGTGGTGGCGGGAGTCTGGGACGGGGTGGCCTGCCGAGCGGGTGCGCTGGTGGCGGGGGAGCCGGATGACGCGGCGGCGGGCGAGGGCTGCGGCGTGACGGGCTCTGTGCCGGGTGCGCGGTCGGCCGGAGCGTAGATGGAGGGCCCGGTGTCGCGGCCCGAGCTGAAGTCGGGCAGCCACGGCGAAGACCCGCCGCGGCGGGTCGAGCTCTCGCCGGGGCGGGCGTGGCCGGTCTCGCGGGCGGACTCGGGACGTGCCGGGTCGCGCGTGGGCGGGTGGAACGGCTCGCGGGCGCCCGGCTCGTGACGCGAGGAGTCGCGGGTCAGCGGGTCGAAAGGCCCGGGACGCGGTGTCTCGCGGGCAGGGTCGAGCGGCCTGGGACGCGAGGTGTCCCGAGCGGGGTCGAAGTCGGCCGGATCGAAGGGCCCGGGGCGCGAGGTGTCGCGGGTGGCGGTGTCGGAGCCCGGGGTGTCGGAGCCCGGGGTGTCGGAGCCCGGGGTGTCGCGGGCGGCCGGCTCGAAGGGCTCGGCGTCGCGGGCGCCGCTCTCGGCGTGGTCCTGGCGGGACGCGTCGCGGTCGCCCGGCCGTCCGGGCAGGTCGTAGCCCACGGCGGGCTCTTCGGCGGGCTCGCGCCGCAACGGGAACGGCAGCGTATCGGACGACAGCGGCGGCACCGGCTGCAGCTTGGCTACGCGCGGCGTGAACGGCGTGACCGTGGTGTCCTCGACCACGGGCGGCTCGGGGTCGAAGTCGGCGGAGGACAGGCGGAGGGCCTCGTCGTCGTGGGGAGTGACGTGACGCTTGCGCGGGTCGAAGAGCCACTCGGCGTGCCGGGTGTGGCCGTTCCAGACGTAGCCGAGCTTGACCCGCCACAGGCCGTCGTCGCGCTTGGCGCTGTCCCAGTCGATCTCGTCGGTGGGCACGCCGCGCCGGGTGAGGCGCTCGGCCACGAGATCACCGAGCGTGGGCCCGGGCGCGGACTCTCCCGGCATGCGTACGGCGACCCGCTGCGCCTGCTGGGCGACGTATTCCCGCTCTTGGAGCACCGGCCCCTCGAACCAGCGGACACGCTCGACCGGGATCCCGGCGGTCGCGGCTATCTCCTCCGCCGTCTCTCCGGCGCGGATGCGGGCCTGGATCTCCTTGGGACGCAACGGGCTCTCCACTTCGATCTCGTACTGGCCGAGACGGGAGAAGTTGCCGCGGACGGCAGCTCGGAGCCGGTCGTCCACGGGGAGCGTGAAGCGTGTCCCTCTCCCGGCAGTAGCCAGGACGAGGTAAGTGCCGTCCTCACTCACCGCGACGAGTCGGAGCTCCTGCATGCGAGTCCCTTCGTCAGCGTCGCCATTCTTCCCCCGGACCCTTGAGTCTCTCGCGTGTGCCGGTTGCCTGCCAGCACCGTACCCGGCATGTCCGAACATCGCCTTCCTGGGATAGCCCAAGGGCGATGTGACGCCGGTCACATTTGTGGAGTCCATTCCTCTAGAGCCCGCCATCGCGCATGAGGAGGTTATGCGGCCGCGAAGGGTTCTGGCGAATCGCGCCCCGGGCGTTCGTGCAGCCGAGCTTGTCGGCCAGGGCGGCCGGTCCTGAATTGGGATGAAGTGCCAGGTGGCGGGCGGCGACTCCGGCCAGGTACGGGGCGCGGGCGGAGTACGCGAGCCCGTCGGCGGTGACCTGGCAGGCACCGGTGTCGGAGGCTCCTATGACGAACATGCCGGAGCGGGACAGCGACCGCGCGGCCCTGCTCAGGGCAGGGGAGTCGGCACCGTCGATGGACAGGGCGGTGACGGAGGGGCCGCGGGCGTGCCGGTGTATCCAGTCCAGCCCGGCGAGCAGGTCGGACAGGGTGCCGGTGCCGGCACAGCCGAGCACGCGCACGGAGGCGATGCCGGCTTCGGGCGCGGCGCGGTGGGCGCGGGCGGCGACGCGGGTGCCGTGGCCCCGGCAGTCGCGCCCGGTGCCGCCGGTGGCGTCGAACGCCCGCCAGGCCCGATCGTCGAACCGGGCGCGGCGGACCTTGACGCCGCTGTCCACGACGTACACGGTGGTGCCGTCGCCGCCGCTCCTGACGGGGACGCGCCGGGCGGGTCCGCGGGTGGCCAGGGCGTGGATCTCGCGATCGGGCTCGATCGTCTGCACGCGCGGGTCGGCGCGCAGCTCGGCGAGCTCCGATGGCGTCAGGAAGGTGGCGAGGCCGGGCAGCGCCGAGGTGTAGTAACGGCGTACTCGCCAGCGCACCTCGCCGACGAGGTCGCGCGCGGCCGCGCGGTCGCGGGCCGTGACGACGTAGGGGCGGGCGGGCTCTGGCGGCATTTCGCGCAGGGCGAGTCCGGAGGCGGGCGTCATGGCCAAGGGGACGGCGGTCGTGGCTGCCGTTGCCACGGCCGCGGCGAGGTACACGGAGGGCAGGCCGAGTCGTCGGGGCACGATTTACAAGGGTGCCTGTCACGCAGCTCACAGGAACATCAGGACACGCAGTCGCGTCTATTCACGAGACAGCTCTTTACCTGACGCATGGCGAGAGAGGACTGATCCGGGGGATGAGCGGCGAGCGGCCGAAGTTCGAGCTGAGCCTGCCGCAGATCCTCGGCAGCGCCCTGGCGGCGGTGACGGCCGCCGTGGCCGCGTCGTACCTCGGTGTGGCAGGCACGGTGATCGGGGCCGCTGTCGTGAGCGTGTCGAGCACGGTGGCCACGGCGATCTACACCCACTACCTCAAGCGCACGGGGGAGCGGGTCAAGCAGCGCACGCAGGCCGCCAAGGAGGGCAAGGAACGCGAGGACGCCGAGGAGCCGCGCGCCCGTCGCAGGCTGCCGTGGGTGAAGGTGGCGGCCGCGGCGTCGGTCGTGTTCGGGGTGAGCATGGGCGGCATCCTCGTCTACCAGGCGCTCACCCACCGGACGGTGCACGAGCAGGTCACCGGCAAGAAGCCGGCCCAGGCCCAGCAGGCACGCCAGGAGCCGCGCCGTGAGCAGCGGCACCGGGACACCGGGTACTCGCCGCCCGCGTACGTCACCACGCGCACGCCCGGGCACGCCCCGGCCCCGACGCCGTCCGCCACGCCCACGCCGGACGGCACGAAGGAGCAGCCGTCCACGAAGCCGAGCGTCAGGCCGACTCCCAAGCCGGCTCCGTCCGGGAGCGAGTCCGGCGCGGTGCACCCGTCGGAAGCGCCGAGCACGCCGTCCCGCGACGGCGGGCGCCCGCCGGGGGCCGAGGAGCCGCAGGACCCGGCCGCGCCGTCGTCCCCGCAGGGGCAGGAGGACGAACCGGCCGGTCAGGACCGCGCGCAGCCGCTCTCCTGATCCGGCTCGGGACGCCGGAACGCGACCGTCCTCCCTCTGAGAGTCGCCCCTCGGATACGCGTCACGAAGGCCGCGGCTAGGGGCCGAGGACGGTGTCCAGGTAGGCGTTGGTGAAGAGCCGGTCGGGGTCCAGGCGGTCGCGCAGCGCCACGAAGTCGGCGAACTTCGGGTACGCCCCCGCCAGGTACGCGGCGTCCCGCGTGTGCAGCTTGCCCCAGTGCGGCCGCCCGTCGAGCCGGGTCATGATCTCCTCGACGCCCGCGAAGTAGGCGGAGTTGGGGGTCGGCCGGTAGACGTGGCAGGCGACGTACGCGGTCGGGCGCCCGTACGCGGTGGACAGCCACGCGTCGCTGGGCGGCGTCACCCGCACCTCCACCGGGAAGCCGATCTTCCAGTCCATCCGCTCGATCAGGTCGCGGAGTTCGCGCAGCGCCTGGGCCAGCCGCTCGCGCGGGATGGCGTACTCCATCTCCAGGAAGCGCACGTCGCGCCGCGCCGTGAACTGCTTGTACGAGGCGTCCACCGACGAGGAGTCGCCGAGCGCCGCCGCGCTGACGGCGTTGATGCGGGGGATGAGGCCGGGCAGCCGGGCGCCGAGCGCGCAGGCGGCGCCGAAGAGGGTGTTCTCCAGGAAGACGTTGTCCAGCCAGCGGCGGAACGCGCCGGGCGGCCTGGGCGGGCCAGGGCTGCGGTTGTTGGTCTTGACCAGGCAGGCGTCGGTGTGCGGCAGCCAGAAGAAGTCGAGGTGCTCGTTTTCCGAGGTCAGCTCGTCGAGCGAGCCGAGCATGTCGCTGAGCGCGAGCTTGCGCCGCCGGTTGTGCAGCAGGAAGGCCGGTTCGACGCGGAAGGTGACGCTGGTGAGTACGCCGAGCGCGCCGAGGCCGACGCGGGCGGCGTCGAAGAGGTCGTCGCCGGGGGAGACGGTGGTGAGCGTGCCGTCGGCGAGCACCATCTCCAGCTCGGCGATCTGGTCGGCGAGCCCGCCGCTGTCGCGTCCCGTGCCATGGGTGCCGGTCTGTACGGCTCCCGCCACCGTCTGCTCGGCGATGTCGCCCATGTTGGCCAGGGCCAGGCCGCGTTCGGCGAGCAGTTCGTTCAGCACGCGTAAGGGGGTGCCGGCGCGTACGGTCACCCGGTCGCCCGCGACGGATTCGATGCCGGTGAGCGCGTCGGGGCGGAGCATGATGCCGTCGGTGAGGGCCACCCCGGTGAAGGAGTGGCCCGTTCCCACCATGCGGACGCGGCGGCCGGAGCCTGCGGCGTCGCGTACGGCGCGGGCGACCTCCTCCGCGGAGGCCGGCACGCGGGTCTCCGCCGGGGTGCCCGTCTGGTTGCGCGCCCAATTGACGAAGGCCACGAGCACCCTCCAGCAGAAGAATCGTCCGGTCAGACGCGAACGATACTCACTGCTCCCAGCCCTCGGGAAGCGGGAAGGCGTCACCGGGCTCGAGCTTCTGGTCCTTGATCACCTCGGAGACCGTGACCAGGTGGTAGCCCTTGTTCTTCAGGGTCTTGATGAGCGCCGGCATGCCGTCGACGGTCTGCTTGACCCAGTCGTGCATGAGGATGATGCCGTTCTGCTCGGCGACCGCCAGCGTCTGCTTCTGGATGGCCTTGACGTTCTTGGAGCTCCAGTCCTTCGAACCGGCCGTCCACAGGATGATCGGCATGCCGAACTCGGTGGCGATGTCCGAGACCTGCAGGTCGGTGAGGCCGTACGGCGGGCGCAGCAGCTTGGGCTCGACGCCCGCGGCCTTCTTCACCGCGTCCTGCGTCTTCTTGATCTCGTCGCGGATCTTCGCGCCGTCGCTCTTGGTGAAGTCGGGGTGGCTGTAGCTGTGGTTGCCCAGCTCGTGCCCCTCGGCGACCATGCGCTTGACGAACTGCGGGCGGGCCTTCACGTACTGGCCCTCAAGGAAGAACGTCGCCTTGGCGTCGTACTTCTTCAGCGTGTCGAGCAGCTTGCCCGCGTACTTTCCGGGCCCGTCGTCGAAGGTCAGCGCGAGGCACTTGACCTGGGAGCAGTTGACCGGCTTCTTCGCCTTCGCCGTCTTCTTGGCGGCAGTGGACTTGGCTCCCTGGGCGGGGGCGGGGGTCGCCTCGGCGATGGCCGGCGCCGGGGCGAGAGTTGCGCAAACAGCCGCGATTGCTAGAAGTGAACTCAATTGTCGGGACATGACTAGTGCTTCCAGATTGTTGGGTGTTGCGAGGGATCTCCCGACCGTAGCGGATCAGCTCTCGGCGGGTGAAGCGGCCCCGGGAACTCTCAGCAAACCCGAACCACCGATCCCGATGGTCACCGCCACGACGGCCGCGGCCACGGAGAAGCCGTACGCGGCGGAGGCGCCGTACGCCTCAGTGAGCCGCCCGCCCGCCCACGAGCCCGCCGACACGCCGAACCCGATGGCCGTCGAGATCCAGGCCATGCCCTCGGTGAGCAGCGACTGCGGCACCAGCCGCTCGGTGAGCGAGAAGCACGTGATGAGCGTGGGCGAGATGGCGAAACCGGCCAGGAAGAGGGCGCCGGCCATGATCCAGGGGTGGCCGACGAACATGATCGGCACCAGGCCGATCGCGAACAGCGCCAGCGCCCTGACGAACCGGGCCCGCAGCGAGATCCGCCAGCGGCGCGAGCCGAACCACAGCCCCGACACCATCGAACCGCCGGCGAACGCCGCCAGCAGGAAGCCCGCCACGCCCTTGACCCCGTGCTCCTCGGCGAAGGCCACCGTGATCAGGTCGACCGAGCCGAAGATCGCGCCGAGCGCCAGCGCGACGGCCGCCAGCACGGTCACCCCGGGGATCAGGATCGGCGTCCCCGACCCCGACTTGAGCTCCTGCACGGGCGGCTGCGTGCCGCGCTGCGCGGCCAGCGCCAGGCAGCCGCCCAGCATGCACAGCATGGCCACGATCAGCCCCGCGTACGGGTTCACGGCGGTCGCGAGCACCGTGACCAGCGCGGGCCCGGTGACGAAGACCACCTCGTCGGCCACCGACTCGAACGCGAACGCGGTGTGCAGGCGCCCGGAACCGCCGTAGATGACCGACCAGCGGGCCCGCACCATCGAGCCGATCGACAGCGACGTGGCGCCCACGACCAGGCCGGACAGGTAGTAGGTCCAGTCGGGCAGCCCCCAGCCGGCGAAGATCATGAGCGCGGACAGCGCGAGCGCGTTCAGCACCGCGAACGGCGGGATCACCCGGCCCTGGCCGAACCGGTCGACCAGCCGCCCGGACAGGGGAGCGGCCACGGCGAAGGCGAGATTGGTCGTGGCGGCGACCGCGCCTGCCGTGGCGTACGACTGGGTGAGCGTGGAGATCAACAGGATGACGCCGATGCCGAGCATCGACATCGGCATCCGGCCGATGAGCCCGGCCAGGACGAACGCTTTGACCCCGGGCCTTTCGAACAATCCCCGGTAAGGCCCGACCACGCCGTTTCCCCCTTACTTGTGCAGGCTAACCATTGCGCACCGTATGTCCGGATGGCAAGTGATTTAGCGGCGGGGTGAGTTAACGTGTCCCGAGTGTCCGGTCTTCCCAGCTTCCGTGCGGTCATGCTCATGGTCGCCGCCGTGCTCGTGGTCACCGCCGCGGCCGCGGGCGTCGTGATCGTCCTGGATCAGGATCTGGTCGGCACCACCCGGGGGACCGCCCAGGAGCCCGTGCGCAGGCCCCGCCCCCAGCAGCAGGCGCAGACCCCGGCGCCCCGCCTCGACCAGATGGTGCCCACCGCCGAGCCGGTCAAGGACTTCGGCGAGGGCGGTCCCAGCGTCACCGTGACGCCGCCGCGGGTGCTCGCCGTCGCCGCCGGGACCGTGCCCAAGCAGACCAGGTTCCGGCTGGGCGAGCTGGCCCACGTGCAGAAGGTGATCGTGGTGGACGCCGGCGCCGTCAAGGTGTCGGGCACGCCGCTGAACCTGCTGGCCGTGAACCCCGCCGAGTTCCGCTCGTGGACCCCGCAGCCGGTCGCCGACCAGCCCGCCGTGTGGAGCGCGCTGACCAGGGGCGAGCTGGTGGCCGACGCGGCGGCGATGAGGAAGTACGGCATGATCCTCGGCGCCTACTACCAGGTGGACGGCGGCCCAAGGCTGCGCGTGGCCGCCTCGGCGAGCCTCGGCCTGCACGGCGTCGACGGGATCATCAGCGCCGACCTCGGCAGGTCGCTGGGGTTCGCCCAGGGCGTGGCCGTGCTGCTGCACGGCAAGGAGGGCAAGATCAGCCAGGCGGGCGTGAAGAAGCTGCTCGGCAAGGGCAGCCAGGTCGTCCTGCTCGACGCCGCCGCCCGTACGCCCAAACGACAGCAGCAGCGGCGGCAGCCCGCCGAGCAGCAGGTCACCGTCGGCCGCCCGCGCAGCTACCTGGAGCTGTACAAGGCCGCCGCCACCCGCTGCCCCGGCCTGTCATGGACGGTGCTCGCCGCCATCGGCCAGGTGGAGAGCGGGCACGGACGCAACAACGGGCCGTCCAGCGCGGGCGCGCTCGGGCCGATGCAGTTCATGCCCGCCACCTGGAAGCACTACGGCGTGGACGGCGACGGCGACGGCAAGAAGGACATCTGGAGCCCGTACGACGCCGTGCCCGCCGCCGCCGACTACCTGTGCGCCAACAAGGCGGGGCAGGGCGGCGAGCGGCTGCGCAAGGCGATCTGGTTCTACAACCACTCGTGGGACTACGTGAACAAGGTCCTGGCGATCGCCGACGCCTACGCCAAGGCGTATGCCTGACGCGCCACGCCTGACTCAGGAAGCCTGGGGACGCCTGCGCGGCGGCGGGCAGCAGGTCAGCGGGCAGGGCACCGGCTCCGGTTCCTCCATCAGCTCGCGCACCATCTGGACGAAGCGCGGGTGCGTGCCGGCCGTCGCCGCCCGCTCCATGGGCAGCTCCAGCTCGGCGGCCACCTGCCTGGCCTCGGTGTCGAGGTCGTAGACGACCTCCATGTGGTCGGAGACGAAGCCGATCGGCACCAGCACCACCGAGCGGGCGTCGGTCTTGCGCAGGTAGTCGCAGACGTCCGGCTCCAGCCACGGCACCTGCGGCGGGCCGCTGCGTGACTGCCACACCAGGTCCCACGGCTCGGTGCGGCCCAGTGCCTGGTTGACCAGCTCGGCGCTCCTGCGCAGCTGCGCCTCGTACAGGCCGCCTTCGGGCCGGCGGTCTCGGCCATGGAGACGGGGATGCTGTGGGCGGTGAAGACCAGCCTGGCGTCGTCACGGCCGAGCCGCTCGAGCGCGGCCCTGGTGTGGTCGGCCATCGCCGCCACGAACCCGGGGTGGTCGCCGTAGTGGCGCATCTTGACCAGCTCGGGGCCGCCCTCGATGGAGATCCGCTTGATGTCCTCGTAGTACTGGCGGCAGCTCGAATAGCCGGCGAACGCCGACGTGGCGAACACCGCGGCCTTGCGCACGCCGTCGGCCTTCATCTGCCGCACGGTGTCCTCGCCGAACGGATGCCAGTTGCGGTTGCCCCAGTAGACCGGCACGTCCACGACCTGGCGCAGCGCCTCGACCAGGTCGCGGTTCTGCTGGTTGATCGGGCTGACCCCGCCGAAGCTCTGGTAGTGCTCGGCCACTTCGAGCAGGCGCTCGCGCGGCACGCCGCGGCCGCGCACGACGTTCTCCAGGAACGGCATCACGTCGTCGGGACCCTCGGGGCCGCCGAACGACAGGACCAGCAAGGCGTCGTAAATTCCCACGTGACAACACTATGCGGGTGTGTCGGCGGTCCCTGCCGCGAGGTAGGTTCGGACGGGTGAGCGCATTCAACGACATACGCGACTATGTGGCCATCCCCCGAGTTCTCTCGCTCAAGCTCTCGCCCGACGGGTCGCGGCTGGTCTCCACCGTCCAGTCCCTGAACCCCGACGGCAAGTCGTTCGGCACCGCGCTCTGGGCGATCCCCGTGGACGGAGAGCCGTACCGGCTGACCCGGTCGGCCAAGGGCGAGTCGGCCGCCGTCTTCACCACGGGCGGAGACGTGCTGTTCACCTCCGCCCGCCCCGACCCCACCGAGAAGGACTCCACCGACGAGGTGCCCGCCCTGTGGCTGCTGCCCCGCGCCGGCGGCGAGGCCCGTCAGGTGGCGAGCAGGGCCGGCGGCATCAGCGCCGTGCGCACCGCGGGCGACGTGGTCGTCTTCGTCTCCGACGTGCTCGACGGTGAGGAGTCGGCCGACGCCGGCAAGCGCAAGGCCCGCAAGGACGCCGGGATCAGCGCCATCCTGCACGAGAAGTACCCGGTCCGTTACTGGGACCACGACCTCGGCCCCGGCCGGCCCCGGCTGTTCGCCTGGCCTCGGCGCCGACCGTCTCGAAGACGTCCGCGACCTGACCCCCGACGCGGGCGACGCGCTGCGCCAGGGCGACTTCGAGCTGACCCCCGACGGCGCCTCCGTCGTCGCGACCTGGCGGCTCTACCTGCCCAAGGGCGAGTCGCGTACGGAGCTGGTGGTCATCGACGTGGCCACCGGCGAGCGCCGCGTGCTGCTCAGCGACGACGACGCCGACTTCCAGGGCCCGCTCGCCGTCTCGCCCGACGGCACCAAGGTCGCCTGCACCCGCGACCGCAAGACCGGCTACGACGTCTCGGCGCGCTCCGAGCTGTGGATCGCCGACCTCACCACCGGGCAGGGCCGCGCGTACGCCCCCGACCTGTTCCCCATGGACGTCGCCTGGGCCCCCGACTCGTCGGCCGTCTACCTCGTCGCCGACCACCAGGGCCGCCGCCCCGTCTTCCGCGTGCCGCTCGACGGCGAGGTCACCAGGCTCACCGGCGACGACGCCGCGTACCTGCACGTCAACCCGTCGCCCGACGGGCGCTTCGTCTACGCCCTGCACAGCGGCATCGCGCTCGCCCCAGGCCCGGCCAGGATCGACGCCGCCACCGGCGAGGTCGCCGACCTGCCCTCGCCCGCGCCGCGCCCCGAGGTGCCCGGCACGCTCACCGAGGTCACCGCCACCGCCGACGACGGCGCGACCATCCGCGGCTGGCTCGCCCTGCCCGAGTCCGCTTCCGCCGCCGACCCGGCCCCGCTCGTGGTGTTCATCCACGGCGGCCCGCTCGGCTCCTGGAACGACTGGCAGTGGCGCTGGCAGGCGTGGATCCTCGCCCAGCAGGGCTACGCCGTCCTCCTGCCCGACCCCTGCATGTCCACCGGCTACGGCCAGGCGATGATCGACAGGGGCTGGGGCAACTGGGGCCCGCGCACCCAGGCCGACCTCGACGCGATCGTGGACGCCGCCATCGCCAGGGACGACATCGACGCCGAGCGCACCGCCGCGATGGGCGGCTCGTACGGCGGCTACATGGCCAACTGGCTCGCCGGTCACACCGACCGCTACAAGGCCATCGTCACCCACGCTTCGCTGTGGAACCTCGACCAGTTCTCCGGCACCACCGACTTCGCCACGTACTGGCGGCGGGAGTTCGGCGATCCCGGCGGCGAGCGCTACCAGCTGCTGTCGCCGCACAACTCGCTCGACCGCATCACCACCCCGATGCTCGTCATCCACGGCGACAAGGACTACCGGGTGCCGATCGGCGAGGCGCTGCGGCTGTGGTGGGACCTTTGCCGCACCGAGGTGGACGCGAAGTTCCTGTACTTCCCCGACGAGAACCACTGGATTCTCAAGCCGGGCAACATCGTCGCCTGGTACGAGACCGTGCTCGCCTTCCTCGGCCACCACGTGCTCGGCCAGGAGTGGAAGCGACCGGAGTCGGTGGCCTGATGACGGACTTCCTGAGGCTCGCCGAGGAGATCGCCCGCGAGGCCGGCGAGATGCTGCTCGCCAAGCGGCCCACGATGTCCCGCGAGATCGAGACCAAGTCAAGCCCCACCGACGTGGTCACCGCCCTGGACAAGGCGTCGGAGGCGCTCATCCGCGAGCGCATCACGGCCGCGCGGCCCGGCGACCGCATCCTCGGCGAGGAGCAGGGGGAGGCGCCCGGCGAGTCCGACGTGCGCTGGATCGTCGACCCGATCGACGGCACCGTCAACTTCCTGTACGGCCTGCCCGACTGGGCGGTGTCGATCGCCGTCGAGGTGGCGGGCGAGGTCGTGGCCGGCGTGGTGAACGTGCCGGCGCGCGGCGAGGTCTACACCGCCGCGCGCGGCGAGGGCGCCTGGCTCGGCGGTGAGCGGCTGCACTGCAACACCGGGGTGCCGCTGCCGCAGGCGCTGATCGGCACCGGCTTCGGCTACGCCAAGGCCCGCCGCGAGGTGCAGGGCGAGGTGGTGGCCAAGGTGCTGCCGCGCGTCCGCGACATCCGGCGCGGCGGCTCGTGCGCCATCGACATCTGCTCGGTGGCCGCGGGCCGGCTGGACGGCTACTACGAGCGCGGCGTCAACAAGTGGGACTTCGCGGCCGCCGCTCTCGTGGCGACCGAGTCGGGCGCCCGGATCGGCGGGCTGCACGGCAGGCCGATCGGCCCGGAGTTCGCGCTGTGCGCCGCTCCCGGCCTGTTCGAGGAGCTGCACGACCTGCTGGCGTCGCTGGACCCGCTGCGCGGCGCCTGAGCCGCGGGAGATGAGCGCCAAACGGCCGGGGCCACACGGCTCCGGCCGTTTCGCGTCGGCTAACGGGGCAGCGGGATGCCGTGATCGTCGGCCAGGCGCCGCAGGTCCTCGATCTCGGCGGTGAGGGTGTCGGCGAGGTAGTCGTCGCCGGCGCTGCGGGCCTCCCGCAGGTTCTTGTAAGCCTGGTCGAGGCGGTGTTCGATCGTGGTGGTGAACTCGCCCATCTCACCTACTCTCCGGGGGTCCGTTCCGTGCAAGGGCGAAGTATTGCCATCGTGGGCTGATGCCCGGGCAATGGGTGTCCCGCTGGCATACCCCAGGTCCTCGCCTTCTGAAACATGAATTTCACCAAGCTTCCGTAAGGCCGCCTCGCAGCGGCCCTGCGGCGCCCCTCGGCGTGGTCCGGAGCGGCCGGAACATGCCTTACCGTGCGCTTATCGAAGCTGTGGCCAGAATGAGTGACCGGAATGGGAGAGAGGTGTACCGAGCGTGCGCGTGCTGGTGGTTGAGGACGAGAAGGTGCTGGCCGACGCGATCGCGACGGGGTTGCGGCGCGAGGCCATGGCGGTCGACGTCGCCTACGACGGCGGCGGGGCGTTGGAGCGTACCTCCTACATCGACTACGACGTGATCGTGCTGGATCGCGACCTGCCGGTCGTGCACGGTGACGAGGTGTGCCGCAGGCTGGTGGAGCAGCGCACGGCCTCGCGCATTCTCATGCTGACCGCTTCGGGCGACGTGGACGACAAGGTGGAGGGCCTCGGCCTGGGCGCCGACGACTACCTGGCCAAGCCGTTCGTGTTCATCGAGCTGGTGGCCAGGGTGCGCGCGCTCGGCCGCCGCTCCGCCCCCGCGCTGCCGCCCGTGCTTGAGCGCGCCGGCATCCGGCTCGACCCCGGCAAGCGGCTGGTGGAGCGCGACGGCAGGGAGGTCGTGCTCACCAAGAAGGAGTTCGCGGTGCTCGAAGAGCTGATGCGGGCCGAGGGCGCCGTGGTCAGCCAGGAGGACCTGCTGGACAAGGCATGGGACGAGAACATCGATCCCTTCACGAACGTGGTCCGGGTGACCATGATGACGCTGCGTAAGAAGCTGGGCGAGCCGCAGGTGATCGAGACCGTGCCCGGGGTTGGGTACAAGTTGTGACGGACAGGCCAGAGCGTGAAGCGGGTCCGACGCACCCCATGATCAGCCCGCATTCCGAGCGAAAGGCGACGCGCGTACAGGAGACGCCGCCGCCACCGACGGGTCCGCCGGTGTGGGACGGCCCCCCTCCGCCCGCGCAGGCGCTCCACCAACGCTCCACCATGGAACGTGTGAAGGAGCTTCCCGGCAAGGTCAGCATCCGGTGGCGCCTGACCCTCACCTATGGCGCCCTGGTGTTCGCCGCCGCCGTGGCGCTGCTGCTGTCGATGTACGCCATCATCGGCAACGCCATCAGTGAAGCCTGGCCGACCATCGACCTCGGGCTGGACCCCTTCTCCGACGCGCGGCTGCAGCAGCGCTGGCAGCAGTTCCAGCAGATGGCCATCGACAAGGCCCGCGACGCGCTGCTGTACAGCTCCGTCATGGCGCTGGCGGGCGTGGGCATCCTCGCGCTCATCATCGGCTACTTCGTGGCCGACCGCACGCTGAAGCCCGTCGCGCAGATGACCGCGACGGCGCGGAAGCTGTCGGAGAGCACGCTGGCCCACCAGCGCATCGCGCTCGAAGGCCCCAACGACGAGCTGAAGGAGCTGGCCGACACCTTCGACGCCATGCTGACCCGGCTCAACGTCGCCTTCGACACCCAGCGAAGATTCGTGGCCAACGCCTCACACGAATTGCGCACGCCGCTCACCATCAACAGGACGGTCCTGGAGATCGCGCTTTCCGATCCGCAGGCGTCCGAGGATCTCAAAGCGCTCGGCCGTACCCTCCTTGAGGTCAACGCGCGTAACGAGAAGCTCATCGAGGGGCTGCTGCTGCTCGCCAGGAGCGAACGCGAACTCGCGGTGCGCAAACCGCTGGACGTCAAGGAGGTCGCTCAGTCGGCGGTCGAACAGGTCACGCCGTTCGCCGAGGAACACGGTGTGAGCGTGGTCACCGATCTGGTCAGCGCGCCTACCGTGGGCGATCCCGTGCTCCTGGAGCGGTCGGTGAGCAACCTGCTCGAGAACGCGGTGAAGTACAACATTCCCGAAAGCGGAAAAGTCTGGATCCGTACGGGAATGGTGGACGGGGCCTTGGTTGTTCAGGTGGCCAACACGGGGCAGCACGTCCCCGCGTACGAGGTGAACAGCCTGTTCGAGCCGTTCAGGAGGCTCCATGCGGATCGGGTGGATTCGGCCAAGGGCGCCGGTCTCGGGTTGTCCATCGTGCGCGCGGTCGTGCAGGCCCACGGCGGGAATGTCTCCGCCGTGCCGCGCGATGGCGGAGGGCTTGTGGTGACCATTCGGCTACCGGCGCGCTGACGCGGAGGCGTTCCTGGCGCGTTCGTCCGCGTGTTGTCGCAAGGGGGCGTCTCGTTCTCGCCGCACATGTGGTTGGATGTGCCGTCGAACACGGTGGTGCATGACGCCAAGGCTGTGGGTTTCGCCATATTTGGCTAACCATTGCCGACGGCAGCAGGCCCTGACGTGTTGGGAGGTTCGTCGTCCGTTTCCTCGGGGTACCGATGGGAAATCTCCCCGACGGAACGGGCACAAGATGGGCTTCCCGGACGTTAGAAGACGCGCGATGAGCGCGAAGACATATAGATGAGGGGGATGGAGTAAGCACAATGGCTACCGACTACGACAGCCCGCGCAAGACAGACGACGACCTGGGTGAAGACAGCCTCCAGGAGCTTCAGGCGCGGCGCACCGACAAGTCGTCCGGCAGCATCGACATCGATGAGACCGACCTGGCGGAGTCGCTCGAACTGCCCGGTGCCGACCTGTCGAACGAAGAGCTCTCCCTGCGGGTGATCCCCCGCCAGGCGGACGAGTTCACCTGCTCACGCTGCTTCCTGGTGCATCACCGCAGCCAGCTGGCCTCCGAGAAGAACGGCCAGCAGGTCTGCCGGGAGTGCGCCGCCTGACCACTGGAGCGACCGAGCTCCGGGTAAGGGGACAGAGGACCACGACAGCCCACGAACCCGAGCGATCGCGACATCAGTTACGGAGGCAACGCGTGGCCGAACCGGAGAAAGACCGCCAACCGGACGATGAGGTCGCCGGCCCCGACCGCGAGGTCGGCGAGCTCGTCGGCAGGCTCACCGCTCCGGGTGAGCTCGAGCCGGCCGAGCGGCGCAGGCTGCTCGGCCGACTCGCGCAGAGGCTGTCCGAAGGAGCGAAGCGGGCACGGGCGACCGGCGCCGGCCGCGGCCGCTGGCTTGCGGACGTCTTCCTCAACATCGCGCCGCGCATCCCGATCAGGGACCTGCACACCCTTTCCGAGCACCATCACGGCCTGACCGGCGAAGAGCTCGCCGACGACCTGGTGCGCACCGCCCAGAAGGCCACGATGACGGTAGGCGCCATCGGCGGAGCACTGGCCGCGGCCGAGTTCGCCGCGCCGCCCCTCCTGCTCTCCGCCCCCGCGCAGCTCGTCGCCGAGACCATCGTCGTCGCGGCCATCGAGGTCAAGCTGCTGGCCGAGTTGCACGAGGTCTACGGCGTCCACGTCCAGGGCTCGGGCGCCCAGCGCGCCATCGCCTTCACCGCCGCCTGGGCCAGGCAACGCGGCATCGACCCCCTCGCCCCCGCGTCCGTCTCCCTGGCGCTCGGTGCGGCCACCAAGACGGCCCTGCGCAATCGCCTCATGCGCACGCTCGGCCGCCATCTCAGCACGTTCGGGCCGTTCCTGACCGGCGCCATCGCCGGCGGGGCGCTCAACCGCATGGCCACGAAAAAGCTCGGCGAGGCCATCCGCGCCGATCTGCGCATCAAGGCCCCGCTGCCCGAGGCCCCCGCGCCGAAGCCGGTGCGCGGCGGGGCGCGCGGCGAGCTGGAGGGCTAGCCGGGCCCTCCCGGCCGTCAGGCCGGGTGCGGCCGCAGACCGTCGAAGGTCATGCTGAGCAGCGCGTCGGCCAGATCGTCCGCCGATGCGCCACGCCCCGGCCGGTACCACTCGGTGATCGAGTTGACGGTGCCGAACAGCAGCCGCGTCACCAGGCCGGGATCGACGTCGGCCCTGATGGCGCCCTCCGCCACCGCCTCGCCGACCAGCCCGCTGACGAACCGGTCGAACTCCCTGCGCCGCTCCAGCGCCGCCTGCTCGGTGCCGCTGTTGCCGCGCACCCGCAGCAGCAGCGTCACATACGGCAGCCGCTCCACAAGGATGCGCACGCTCTGCCTGACGACCCACTCAAGCCGGTCGATGGCCGAGCCCGACGCGGCGCGCTCGTCGGCCACCATCGCGAACAACCCGTCAAGCGCCCGGT
The DNA here is from genome assembly GCF_042751225.1 of Nonomuraea fastidiosa. NCBI lineage: Bacteria > Bacillati > Actinomycetota > Actinomycetes > Streptosporangiales > Streptosporangiaceae > Nonomuraea > Nonomuraea fastidiosa. The sequence continues at coordinate 741,698 of NZ_CP170570.1, read as the reverse complement.
CCAATGCCCTGGCGAGCAGCTCCTCCTTGCCCGGCACGTGGTAGTAGATGGCCGACTTGGTCACGCCGAGCGCCTTAGCGAGGTCCTCCATGCTGGTGCCGTCGTAGCCGCGCTCGTTGAAGACACCGACCGCGATCGACAGCACCGACTCGGGATCGAGGCCCCGCCCGCGCCTGCGCGCGGGCGGGCGAGCGGCCCCAGAGGCGGCACTGGAGGAAGCCTGAGAGGCGGTCTCAGGCACGGCGCTGGTCGATGACGCGTTTGAGCTTGCCCACCGAACGCTCCAGCGTCTCGGGGTCCACCACCTCGACCTCGACGCTCACGCCCACGGTCTCCTTGACGGCGGTGCGCAGCGCCTGCGCCGCCGCCTCGCGCCCCTCCACGAACCCGGGCCGCGCCTCGACCCTGACCGTCATCACGTCGAGCCGTCCGGGACGGGTGAGCCTGAGCTGGAAGTGCGGCGACAGGCCCTCGATCCCGAGCACGATCTCCTCGATTTGGGTGGGGAAGACGTTCACGCCGCGCAGGATGATCATGTCGTCGGTGCGGCCGGTCACCTTCTCCATGCGGCGGAACGCGGGCCGCGCGGTGCCGGGCAGCAACCGGGTCAGGTCGCGGGTGCGGTAGCGGATGACCGGCATGGCCTCCTTGGTGAGGGTGGTGAAGACCAGCTCGCCCTTCTCGCCCGGCTCCACCGGCTCGCCGGTGAACGGGTCGATGATCTCGGGGTAGAAGTGGTCCTCCCAGACGTGCAGCCCGTCCTTGGTCTCGACGCACTCGTTGGCCACGCCGGGGCCGATCACCTCCGACAGGCCGTAGACGTCCACCGCGTCCAGGTCGAAGGCGTCCTCGATCTCGGCGCGCATCTTCTCCGTCCACGGCTCCGCGCCGAAGATGCCGACCCGCAGCGACGTGGCGCGCGGGTCGAGGCCCTGGTTCGCGAACTCGTCGAGCAGGGCCAGCATGTACGACGGCGTCACCATGATGACGTCGGGCTTGAAGTCCTCGATGAGCCGCACCTGCCGCGGCGTCATGCCGCCGGAGACCGGCACCACCGTGCAGCCCAGCCGCTCGGCGCCGTAGTGGGCGCCGAGCCCGCCGGTGAACAGGCCGTAGCCGTAGGCCACGTGCACGATGTCGCCGGGCCTGCCGCCGGACGCGCGGATCGAACGGGCCATCACCTCGGCCCACACGTCCAGGTCGTGCTTGGTGTAGCCGACCACGGTGGCCCGTCCCGTGGTACCGCTGGAGGCGTGGATCCTCGCCACCTGCTCGCGGGGCACCGCGAACATGCCGAACGGGTAGCTCTGCCGCAGGTCCTCCTTCGTGGTGAAGGGGAACTTGGCCAGGTCGGAGAGCTCCTTGCAGTCGTTCGGGTGCACGCCCGCCTTGTCGAACTTCTCCCGGTAGAGGGGGACGTTGCGATAGGCGTGGTCGAGGGTGTGCCGCAGGCGCTCGAGCTGGAGCGCCATCAGCTCGTCGCGGGATACGCGCTCGATGGGGTCGAGCTCGTGGGGTGCGGGGGTCGTCCCAGTCTCATTTCGACCGTCTCACTTCAGCTCCCGGCTCCGGCCGCGGAACTCCGCGACCACCTGACCGTCGGGCCTGCGCACGGTGACGTCGTAGATGCCGCTGCGGCCGTAGCGCGTGCGCTCCTCCGCCTCGGCGATCAGCACGTCGCCCGCGTGAGCCGGGGAGACGAAGGTGATCTCCGCCCCCGCCGCAACCGTGACCGGCCCATGACTGTTGCACGCGCACGCGAACGCGGTGTCGGCCAGCAGGAAGACGTAGCCGCCGTGGCAGATGCCGTGCCCGTTGACCATCTGCCCGGTCACCGTCATCCGGCACACCGCCCGGCCCTCGCCCAGCTCCTCCGGCACGATGCCCAGGGCGGCTGATGCGGTGTCGGCCTCCATCATGCGGCGCGCACTATCCACAACGGTCTCCCTTGTCAACTGACCGAATGTTCGGTAAACCAATCACCAGCGGAACACGCCTGTCAAGAGCCACCACGCGCACCGGGGACAGCCGGGGCGTGAGCGGGAAGAGACTCCTAGGAGCGTGCACGCCGCCCCGGGCCGACCGGCCGGGAGCGGCAGTGCCTTGAGCGGGAGGAGACAGCGATGGCCAAGCCGTTCGCCTCGTCGGCGGACCTCGGCGAGAAGCGGCAGTCCCTGGAGGTCCTGGCGGACGGCGTGTACGCGCTCACCGCCGAAGGCGACCCCAACGTCGGAGCCATCGAGGGCGAGGACTTCCTCGTCTGCTTCGAGGCCATGGCCACGCCGGTGGCCGCCCGCCGCTGGCTGACCCGGCTGCGCGAGCACACCGACAAGCCGATCAGGTACCTCGTGCTCTCCCACTACCACGCGGTCAGGGTGCTGGGCGCGTCCGCGTTCGGGGCCGATGTGATCGTCACGCACGAGAAGACCCGCGAGCTGATCGCCGAGCGCGGCGAGCAGGACTGGGCCAGCGAGTACGCGAGGATGCCCCGCCTGTTCGAAGAGCCCGGCTCGATCCCCGGCCTGACCTGGCCGACGGCGACCTTCAGCGACCGCTTCACCATCGACCTGGGCGGCGGGCGCGGCGACCTGGTCCTGCAGTACTGCGGGCGCGGCCACACCGAGGGCGACCTGGTGGCCTGGCTGCCCGAGCAGCGCGTGCTGTTCGCCGGCGACCTGGTCGAGTCGCAGGCCGCCCTCTACACCGGCGACGCCTTCCACCGCGACTGGGCCTCCACGACGCTCGACCGGGTGGCCTCGTTCGGGGCCGAGACGCTGGTCGGCGGGAGGGGAGCGGTGGCGCGCGGCAAGGACGCCGTCGCGGCGGCCATCGGGCAGACCCGCGACTTCCTGACCGTCATGATGCGCGAGGTGAGCGCGGCCGGATCGGTGAAGGAGGCGTTCGAGCGCACGCACAAGGCGCTCGCACCCCGCTACGGCTCCTGGCCGATCTTCGAGCACTGCCTGCCGTTCAACGTCTCGCGGCTGTGGGACGAGCTGCACGGCGTCGAACGGCCCCGCATCTGGACCGCCGAGCGCGACCGGCAGGTCTGGGACGAACTCCAGTCATGACCGCCGAGCCGCAGGTCATCGTGATCGGCGCGGGGCCGGTCGGGCAGACCGCCGCGCTGCTGCTGGCCCGCTGGGGCGTTCAGGTGCTGGTGCTCGATCAGCGGCCGGAACGGGGGAGCGGCGGCTCGAAGTCGATCTGCCAGCAGCGCGACGTGCTCGACATCTGGGCCGCCGCGGGCGCCGGGCAGGTCGCCGAGGAGGGGCTGGCCTGGACCACCGCCCGCACCTACTACCGCGGCCGCGAGCTGTTCTCCTGGACGTTCGAGCGCGAGGGGCCGCTGCCGCCGTGCGTGAACATCTCCCAGACCCGCACCGAGCAGATCCTCGACGCCGCCATCGCCGCCCAGCCGCTCATCGAGGTGCGCTGGCAGCACGAGGTGACCGGGCTGACCCAGGACGCGACCGGCGTCACCGTCCACTGCGGGCAGCGGCGGCTGCGCGCGCCGTACGTGCTGGCCTGCGCGGGCGCGCGGGGCCAGGCGGTACGCGCGGCGCTCGGCGTGGAGTTCACCGGTGAGACGTTCGACGACCAGTTCCTGATCTGCGACATCAAGGCCGACCTGCCGGGCTGGGAGAACGAGCGCCGCTTCTACTTCGACCCGGTGTGGAACCCGGGGCGGCAGGTGCTCATCCACCCGTGTCCCGGGGGCACGTACCGGATCGACTGGCAGATCGCGCCCGACTTCGTCCCCACCGACGCCGACATCGCGCGAAAGATCCGGCAGATCATCGGCGACCGCCCCTACGAGCTGCTGTGGCACAGCACCTACCGCTTCCACTCGCGCCTGGCCTCCCGGATGCGGGTCGGCAGGGTGCTGCTGGCCGGCGACTGCGCGCACCTGGTGGCACCGTTCGGGGCGCGCGGGCTCAACTCCGGGGTGCCGGACGCCGAGAACGCCGCATGGAAGCTCGCCTTCGTGCTCAACGGCTGGGCGGGGGATGAGCTGCTGGAGTCGTACCACGTGGAGCGGCACGCCGCCGCGCGGGAGAACCTCGAGGTCACCGGCGCCACCATGCGCTTCCTGGTGCCGCGGACCGTGGAGGAGCGCATGCGGCGGCGGGCCGCGCTGGAGGGCGGGCGCGCGGAGGAGATCGACTCCGGCCGTTTCGCCGAGCCCTTCTGGTACGTCGACTCACCGCTGACCACGCCCGAGCCCTCACGCCCGTTCGCGGGCAGGCCGCCCAAAGGCAGGTCGTGCCCGCCGTCACCCGGCGTGATCCTGCCGGATATGGCGCTGCCGGGCGGCAGACTACGCGAGATCACCCGAGACGGATTTCTCGTGCTATTGGGTGATATGTGCAATTCGAGTTTGTTTGCGCAGGTCTTGGGCAAGGTCATTACGGCGCCGCTCGCCGTTCGCGGGCTCGCGGAGATCGATGGGACTGGCTCGCTCGCTGAGAGGCTCGGTGCCGGGCCGGATGAAGCATGGATCATCAGGCCCGACTCCCACATCGCCGCGATCCTCCCCCAGGCGGGCCCGGAGCAGGTAGCGGCCGCTGTTAGCCGCGCGCTCGGCGGCTTTCCTGACATATGACCCCATAGGAGGACTGCGTGACTGGCCGTAGCTCGTTCTTGATCGTCGCGAACCGATTGCCGGTGGACCGCACGATCGAACCCGACGGAACGGCCTCGTGGCGCAGGAGTCCTGGCGGGCTCGTCACCGCGATCGCCCCGGTGATGCAGCGCCGCCACGGAGCCTGGGCCGGCTGGCACGGTGCACCAGACGAGAAGCTCGAACCCTTCCAGCAGGACGGGATGAACCTCATCCCCATCCCGCTGTCCGCCCGCGAGGTGGAGCTGTACTACGAGGGCTTCTCGAACGCCACTCTGTGGCCGCTCTACCACGACGTCGTGGCGACGCCTGTCTTCGACAGGCAGATGTGGGAGGCGTACCAGTCCGTCAACCAGCGCTTCGCCGAGGCCGCCGCGGAGGCGGCCGAGGAGGGCGCCGTCGTCTGGGTGCAGGACTACCAGCTCCAGCTCGTGCCCGCCATGCTGCGCCGTTTGCGGCCCGACCTGCGCATCGGGTTCTTCTTGCACATCCCCTTCCCGCCCACCGAGCTGTTCTGGCGGCTGCCCTGGCGCAAGGACATCGTCGAAGGCCTGCTCGGCGCCGACCTGGTGGGCTTCCAGCTGCCCGGCGGCGCGTCGAACTTCCGCCGGCTGTGCCGCCGGCTGCTCGGGCTGCCGTACAAGGGGAACGAGATCTTCCTTGACGACCGCATTGTCACCACGCAGGCGTTCCCGATCTCGGTGGACTTCGCGCACCTCGACGCGCTCGTACGCGAGCCGCACATCGTGGCCAGGGCCAAGGAGATCAGGATCGAGCTGGGCGAGCCCGAGCACGTGCTGCTCGGCGTGGACCGCCTCGACTACACCAAGGGCATCGGGCAGCGCCTCGAAGGCTTCGGCGAGCTGCTGAAGGACGGGCGGCTGCGGCCGGGCGAGGCGGTGTTCGTACAGATCGCCACGCCCAGCAGGGAGCGCGTGGACGAGTACCGCAAGCTCCGCGACGACATCGAGCTGCAGGTCGGGCGGATCAACGGCGAGCACGCCCAGCTCGGCTACCAGCCCATCTGGTACTTCCACCAGTCCTACAACCAGGAGGAGCTGGCCGCGCTCTACCTCGCCGCCGACGTCATGGTCGTCACGCCCCTGCGCGACGGCATGAACCTCGTCGCCAAGGAGTACATCTCCTGCCACCACGACCTGCAGGGCGCGCTGGTGCTGAGCGAGTTCACCGGGGCGGCCGACGAGCTGCGGCAGTCGTACCTCGTCAACCCGTACGACGTGGAGGACATCAAGCGGCAGTTGCTGAACGCCATGCGGGCCACGCCGCACGAGCTGGCCCGGCGGATGCGGACGATGCGCCGCCGGGTCGCCACCTACGACGTGGACCGCTGGGCGAACGAATTCCTCACTGCCCTGGAGTCACCTGCTTCAGCGACTTCCACGCGTCGTAGCGCTTCTTGGCGGTCCGGTTGACCACGATCTGCGCCACCGACATGCCCACCCCCATGACGACGGCGTAGCCGATCGCCTCGCCGAGGCTGACCTCGGGTGATTCGGTGTCGACGGGCGGCTCCTTGCCGGTCGCCTTCGTCCAGGCGAAACCCAGGATCTTGCGGGCCGCCCACGCCGTCACCAGACCCACCAGGCCGCCGATGACGCGCCAGGCGATATCTGGCTTCTCCTCCGCCATGTCGCTCTCCCTTCCCCTTTGTAACGAACACTAGTCTCTACCGCTTGCCGGGCCCGCGAAGCCGTACCATAAGGAGGCATGACTCAACAGCGACTACGCCGTCCCTCCATGCCCCAAAAGCCGACTCTCGACGGCTTGGAGCAGGTATGGGTAGCTCGCTGGGACGAAGAGGGCACCTACCGCTTCGACCGGTCCGCCTCGCGTGAGCAGATCTATGCCATCGACACGCCGCCCCCGACCGTGTCGGGCTCGCTGCACATCGGTCACATCTTCTCCTACACCCACACCGACATCATGGCGCGCTACCAGCGCATGCTCGGCAAGTCGGTGTTCTACCCGCTCGGCTGGGACGACAACGGCCTGCCGACCGAGCGCCGGGTGCAGAACGTCTACGGCGTGCGCTGCGACCCGTCGCTGCCCTATGACCCCGACTTCGTGCCGCCGGAGAAGCCCGGCAAGCGGGAGATCTCCATCTCCCGGCGCAACTTCGTGGAGCTGTGCCACAAGCTGACCGCCATCGACGAGCAGGCGTTCGAGGAGGTGTGGAAGCGCATCGGCCTGTCGGTCGACTGGTCGCTGCTCTACACCACGATCAGCGACGAGGCGCGGGCGGTCTCGCAGCGGGCGTTCCTGCGCAACCTGCTGCGCGGCGAGGCGTACCTCGCCGAGGCCCCGACGCTGTGGGATGTCACGTTCCGCACCGCGGTCGCCCAGGCCGAGCTGGAGGACCGCGAGTGGCCGGGCGCGTTCCACAAGATCTCCTTCTACGGCGAGAAGGGCTCGGTCTACATCGAGACCACCAGGCCGGAGCTGATCCCCGCCTGCGTGGCGCTGGTGGCCCATCCCGATGACGAGCGTTACAAGGACCTGTTCGGCACCTCCGTGCTGACCCCGATCTTCGGTGTCGAGGTGCCGGTGCTCGCCCACCGCCTGGCCGAGCCCGACAAGGGCACCGGCATCGCGATGATCTGCACGTTCGGCGACGTCACCGACGTCACCTGGTGGCGCGAGCTGCACCTGCCCACCCGGCCGGTCATCGGCTGGGACGGCCGGCTGCTGCCCGAGCCGCCCGAGGGCGTCGATCCCGGGCCGTACAAGGAGCTGGCCGGCAAGACCGTCCACAGCGCCCGCGAGCGCATCGTGGAGATGCTGCGCGAGTCGGGCGACCTGGTGGGCGAGCCCAGGCCGGTCAAGCGCACGGTGAAGTTCTACGAGCGCGGCGACAAGCCCCTTGAGATCGTCACCACCCGCCAGTGGTACATCCGCAACGGCGGCCGCGACGAGGAGCTGCGCCGCCGGCTGCTGGAGCGCGGACGCGAGCTCAACTGGCACCCGCCGCACATGCGGGTCCGCTACGACAACTGGGTCGAGGGGCTCACCAGCGACTGGCTGATCTCCCGCCAGCGCTTCTTCGGCGTGCCCTTCCCGGTGTGGTATCCGATCGACGAGAACGGCCAGCCCGTCCACGACGCGCCGATCCTGCCCACCGAGGACATGCTGCCCGTCGACCCGTCGTCCGACGTGCCGCCCGGCTACACCGAGGAGCAGCGCGGCGTGCCCGGCGGGTTCATGGCCGACCCCGACGTCATGGACACCTGGGCCACCTCGTCGCTCACCCCGCAGATCGCCGGGCGATGGGGCACCGACGACGACCTGTTCAAGCGGGTGTTCCCCGCCGACCTGCGGCCCCAGGCCCACGAGATCATCCGCACCTGGCTGTTCTCGACCGTGGTGAGGTCCCACTACGAGTTCGGCGAGGTGCCCTGGAGCGACGTGGCCATCTCGGGGTGGATCCTCGACCCCGACCGCAAGAAGATGTCCAAGTCCAAGGGCAACGTCGTCACGCCGCTCGACCTGCTCGACAAGCACGGCTCCGACGCGGTGCGCTACTGGGCGGCCAACGGCCGCTACGGTGTCGACACGGCCTTCGACCCGGGGCAGCTCAAGATCGGGCGGCGGCTCGCCATCAAGATCCTCAACGCCTCGAAGTTCGTGCTCGGCCTGGCCGAGAGCGACGGCGAGGTCACCGAGCCGCTCGACCTGTCGATGCTGGCGGCGCTGGCCGACACCGTGCGCGAGGCCACCGAGGCGTTCGAGTCCTACGACCACACCAGGGCCATCGAGGTCGTCGAGCGCTTCTTCTGGGCGTTCTGCGACGACTACCTGGAGCTGGTCAAGGCGCGGGCGTACGAGTCGGGTCCCGCCTCCGCCTCGGCGCACGCGGCGCTGCGGCGGGCGCTCGACGTGCTGCTGCGGCTGTTCGCGCCGTTCCTGCCGTTCGTCACAGAAGAGGTCTGGTCGTGGTGGCGCGAGGGCTCGGTCCACCGCGCCTCCTGGCCGGTCGCCGAGCGCGGCACCGGCGATCCCGCCGTGCTGGCCGTCGCCTCCGACGTGCTGGCGCAGGTGCGCAAGGCCAAGTCCGAGGCCAAGCTGTCGATGCGCGCCGAGGTGTCGCGGCTGTCGGTGTGGACGCCCGACGTCGAGCTGCTCAAGCAGGCCCAGGACGACGTGTGCGCGGCGGGCAACGTCGAGGAGTTCGTGCTCGATCACGGCGAGCAGCTCAAGGTCGAGGTGGACCTGTCGGCGCCCGAGCCCGTCGCACAGCCCGAGTCCGCCTGACGGCCCGAGTCCGACTCGAAGGCCGTCTCAGGCGCCGGCCCCGGGCCCGGCTTCTCGCCGGCCGGGGCCGGCGTCTCTGGCGGCGTCCCTTGTGGCGTCCCTGGTGGCGTCCCTGGTGACGTCCCTTGTGACGTCTCTGTGGACGGCGACGAAGAGCGAGTAGGCCGCACCGTCCGCCGGTGGCGGGCGGTCGCGGAAGTCGTCGATCACCTCGCGCAGCCGCCGCCACAGCTCCGCGTGGTCCTCCTCGGTGAGCCGCACGCCGAGCCTGGCGAACTCGCCCTCCGCGACGTCGATCAGCCGCACCTCCTCCAGGAACGCGCCGAGCATGGCCGCGTTCGCGCCGGTCACGCCGCTCTCGCAGACGTCCATCTCCCACGTCTTGCCGGTGGTGCGGTAGGGGATCTCCGTCGAGCCGCGCGGGCCGGGGCGGCGGGGCTCGGCCGCCAGGAAGCCCGTCTCCACGAGCTTGCGCACATGGTGCAGCGTCGTGGCGGGGTTCGCGCCCAGCCGGCCCGCGATCTCCTTGTTGGTCAGCGCCTCGTCCAGGCAGAGCCGCAGAATGCGCAGGCGCGTCGCGGAGGCCAGTGCGCGGGCCTCCGTCTCGGTGGCGGGGCGGCGTTGGGTGGCCATGGCAGGTCACTCTATTACCGGGTGACTCTCCGCCTATCCCTCCACACCTGGATGAAGTCGGCATTCCGCTAGCGGTAGTCGCACACCCCCGTCGGGAAGATCTGCTTCAGCCGGGCCCGCTGCTCGGCGGTGGGCTTCCAGGAGCCGTACAGGCCCTTCGCGATCGCCCGCTCGACCGGCTGCAGGCGGCACTTGAAGACGCCGCCCTCGATCGGGCCGCCCGCCACCGTACGCGAGGTGCCGTACAGGGGGAAGCGCTTGGTGCACGCCCCAGGGGCGCGGCGGTCGAGCACGCCGTCCCAGACGTGCGGACCCGCGGCGATCTCGGTGCCGTCGGTGGCGAAGCAGCGGTCCACGGCCTTGGGCGGCTTGTTGCCGATCACGCCGCGTGACGGATGCCTGCGGATGTTCGCCATCCACTCGTCGATCACCTTGAGCGCCTCCGGCGTCTGGTCGAACTCGGGCCCGTCCGGACGCGCGTCGGTGAACCAGATGACCTGGTTGCCCGCCTGGCCGTCGTGGTTCAGCATGCGCTTCCTGGCGGCGAACGACTGGTGCGCGTTGTGCATGTCCAGCTCCTCCTCCAGGTAGTGGCGCCAGTCGATCACCGGGATGTCGATGTCGCCGCCGAACACCAGGCCGCTGCGCAGCACGTTCCTGATCGCCGCCGGGTCGCCGGTGCGGCGCGGCGCCGGGTCGCCCTGGTGGGCGTTGCGCGCGCTCCACGGGTCGAAGTCGGCGGGACAGACCGAGGGCACGAACGGGCAGCCCTCCTGCACCATGTCCTTCGCCTCCTTCCACGAGCCCACGCGCGCGTTGAGGTCCAGGAACTCCTCCGGCGTCAGCACGCCGTCCCTGAGCGCCTTGAGGCCGTACTGGACGCCCACGTTGTCCCACGTCGAGCGGGCGTAGCCGTGCTCGTCCACGCCGTAGACGGTGCGCAGGTCGTCCCAGTGCGTCCACTGCACGGTGTCCTTGACGCCCGGCGGGTCCATGCGCTCCCACTCGGGGTCGTTGTTCGACGTCCACAGCGGGTTCATGGTCAGCGGGGTCAGGCCGCGCCAGCCGTTCACGCACTCGTCGGAGCCGGGCTTTCCGGTGTACGGGTTCGCGACCGTGCCGCTCGCGTTCATGCCGATGAGCGCCGTGCGGTCGTCCCACTTCGCCCAGCGCGGATGGGCGTCCATGTAGCGTTCGAGCAGCTCGCAGTCGCCCACGTGGATGGTCTGGGTGACCATGTCCGGATACGAGTACTGCGGGATCGCGGCGTCGATGATCCGGGTGCCGTGGTTCTGGGCATAGATGTACTGCTGGATCGCGCCGCCCGACGCGCCCACGCCCACCGTGTAGAGCGGCGGGCCGTACCGCTCGATGAAGCGCTCCTTGACCATCAGGGCCGTCTCGCCGCCCAGGATCAGGTTGTAGTGCGTGTTCGTACGGGTGCCGGACGAGTACATGATCGCGTAGCCCTGGCCGAGCTGGTACGCGTCCAGCGCGCCGCCGCCGATCGTGCCCTGGTCGTGGCCGATCGCCACGCCGCCGTCGAACCGGTAGACCGCCCGGCCGGTCCAGCCGTCCTCCAGCATCGCGATCGAGTACAGGAAGCGGTTGATGACGCCGCGCTCGCGCTTGACGACGAAGTCGACCGTGCGGCCGTCAGGCAGCGTCGTCGTCGCCATGTCGGCGGGCCGCTCGGCGGGCATCGGCTTGAACGTGCCGTCCGTCGAGCGATAGAGGCGGTCGGTCACCGTCGGCGCGAAGCAGTCCTTGCTCCAGCCGCCCTCGACCCGCATGCCCTGGCCGTCCTGGTTGTCGGCGACGGGCGGGCCGAGGCCGCTGCGCTCCGTCTTGCATAAGAACGGGTACTGGTGCGGGCCCGAGAAGATCGGGCCCTCGATGGGGTGGTTGCGTAAGCGGATGCTCGTGCGGTGGTGGCCCGCGACGGCCGTGATCGTGTTCTCCCCGATCCGCAGGCCGGTCACCAGGCCCGTACGGCTCTTGCCGGTACGGGTGAACGCCGCCGTGACGTCCTCGCCGTTGCGCAGCACCCTGATCTTCGCGTCTCCGTGCACCCTGATGAGGGCGTCGCCGCCGCTGACCTGGTCGGGGCGGCTGGACAGTACCTCCAGCGCCGGCCGGGCGGCTTCGGACGCCTGCCCTGCGGCGGAGGCGGTGGCAGAGGCGGAGGCAGAGGCGGAGGCGGAGGCGGAGGCCGGGGTGGCGACGAGGCAGGACGCGAGCATGGCGAGGATCACCGGAGCCTTCATCATGGTCACGACGGTGACACGGCCCCGCCCGCTTGCACAGACCCGATCTTGCCGCCGTGCGGAGCCGCGCCGGCCGCGTGCGCGTACGCGCGGGGGCTGCGCTGATCGTGTGCGTGCGTGTATGCGAGGGCCGCGTTGATCGCGTGCGCGCGTACGTGCTGGGAGGCGCTGATCGTGTGGCGCGTGTCGCACGGGCGTGCATGGGGCCGTGGCCGCGGCTCGTGGGCGATTTCGCTCACAGCGGTCGGGGCGATATCCGCGCGCGTCACGGGCCCGGACATGCCAGTCTGGAACACGTGCTGCCCGACCGCCCAACCAAGCTCGTGCCGCCCGTGCTGGCCAGGATGGCCGCATGGTCCGGTTGCCTGATCCTCGTCGGCGTGGTCGTCTACTTCATCGTCCAGGCCATCGCACGCCTGGCGTTCGTGGCGCTGCCCGTGGCGATCGCGCTCCTGCTGACCGCGCTGCTGTTCCCGCTCACCAAGAGCCTGCGCAACGCCGGCATGCGGCCCATCTACGCCACCTGGATCACCATGCTGGTCGCGCTGGCCGTGCTCGTCGGCACGGGATGGCTGGTCGGGGCGCGGGCGAGCGAGGAGTTCCCCGGCCTGGTCAGCCAGGTCCAGGAGACCGCGAGGACCGTGCAGGAGTGGCTGATCACCGGGCCGCTCCACCTCGAAGAGGCGCAGATCACCGACTACGTCGACGAGATCGCCGCCATGGTCAACGAGCAGCGCACCGCCATCACCGGCACCGTGCTGTCGGCCGGCGCGGTCGCCATCGAGGTGCTCGCGTCCATCGTGCTGCTGCTGTTCGTGACGTTCTTCTTGCTCAAGGACGGCGATCGCATCTGGGTCTGGTTCCTGAAGGCGTTCGGCTCGGTGGCGCCCAGGGTCGACCGCGCCGGGAGGGCCGCCTGGACCACGCTCTCGCACTACGTCCAGGGCACCGTGGCGGTGGCCGCCGTGCACGGGCTCATCATGGGCGTCGTGCTCGCCGGCATGGGCGTGCCGCTGTGGGCGCCACTGGCGGTGATCATCTTCTTCGCCAGCTTCATCCCCATCGTCGGCATCTTCTTCGCCGGCACCGTCGCCACCCTGGTCACCCTGGGCGCCAAGGGGCTCGTCTACGCGCTGATCTTCCTCGGCATCCTCATCGTGGAGCAGCAGCTCGAAAACCACGTTCTCCAGCCGCTGATCGTGGGCCGGGCGCTGCACTTCCACCCGCTGGCCATCATCCTCGTGCTGTCCGTGGGCGGCGTCCTGGCCGGCATCGCGGGCGCCGCCGTGGCGGTCCCGGTCGCGGCCGTCATCTACCGCGCCCTGCCTGAGCTCCGCCACAAGCCGCCGGAGCTGCCCCCGGGCCACGACGACTCCACGGCCCCACCGGGCTCACGCCCACCCGGCGACACCCCCGACCGCCACGGTGACGGTGGGGGTCCTTCCGGCGGTGACGGCGACGACTGGGGCCGTCCTGATGACGGTGACGACTGGGGCCGTCCTGATGACGGTGACGACGCTGGTCGTGACCGCCGTGGTGACGGCGGCGGCACTCGTGGCCGTCGCGGCGGTGGTGGCGGTGGTGGTGGCCGTCGCGGGGGTGGTGGCGGTGCTCACGGCGGCCGTAGTGACGGTGGCGAGCGGCGGGACGCCGTCCTCGCACGAGACGACAGCTCCTCGCCCGACGGCGACGCCCGCAGCGACGCAGGACAGGACGGCCGTGCTGCGCAGGCGGAGGATGCTATGCAGACGAGCGGCGCTGGGCACGCCAGCGGTGCTGTGTAGGCGAGCGGTGCCGTGCAGGCAGGCGGTGCTGTGCGCGCGGTCGGTGCTAAGGCCGGTGCGGTGGCGAGGCGCGGATGGCCGTGCGTCTCGCGATGGGCGCGATGCGGGAAGCGACACCCGCGATGCCGGGAGCGACGTCACCGGCCCTGGTGCCCCCGGCCCTGGTGCGGAGGTCGCCTCTTCCCGTGCATAGTCCTCGGGGATCTTCCCGTGCGTAGCCTCGGGCGGCCGTTCGGTGCGAAGCGGCGTGACCCGGGAGCGGCGACTCAGGCGTCTCGGGCGCGAGCGGCTTTCCACGTGAGCCGTCCGCCGGGCGGAGGGCGGTTTGCACGGTGGCCGTCGGCGGTCGGCGCGCGCTGGCCGGGTTGTGCTAGCTGTCTGTCGGGTGGAGGGCGGTTTGCACGGTGGCCGTCGGCGGTCGGCGCGCGCTGGCCGGGTCGTGCAAGCCGTCCGTCAGGTGGAGGGCGGTTTGCCGCGTGCGGGGTTCCCTGGGAGCGGGGAGGGCGCGGGTGGGCTGGTCGCGTGGTTCGGGTGGTGGCGGTACGGAGTAACCTCATCACCCGTGACGCGTTCCTCCCTCACCACTCCGCCGCCCGGCGCAGAACGCCCGGAGGCGCCGCCGGGGGCGCCCGCGCCGGGCACCGTCCTGGGCTCCCACTACGGCCGGTGTTTCGGATGCGGCAGCGAGCACCCGACGGGGCTGCACCTGAAGGCCAGGACGCCCGACGGTGCGACCGTCGAGGCCGAGTTCACGGTGGGGGAGGCGCATCAGGGCGCGCCGAAGCTGGCGCACGGCGGTGTGCTGGCGACCGCGATGGACGAGGTCATCGGTATGTCCGTCTACCTGTTCCGCAAGCCTTATGTGACGGGACGGCTGGAGACCGACTACCTCCTCCCCGTTCCCGTGGGCACGACACTCCACCTGCGTGCCTGGTGCAACGGCATCGTGGGCAGGAAGGCGTACCTTGAGGCTGAGGGGCGCATCGGCGCTCCAGACGGACCGGTCGCCGTCCGCGCGGCAGCGCTGTTCATCGAGGTGAACATGGAGCACTTCGCCGAGCACGGCGATCTGGCCGCCATCGAGGTCGAACATCCGGACTACGAGGTGAATCCTTGAGCAGCAGAGTAGAGGTCCTCATCCAGCGGCTCGACAGCGAGCTGCCGATGCCGTCGTACGCGCACGCGGGCGACGCCGGCGCCGACCTCTACGCGGCCGAGGACGTGGAGCTGAAGCCCGGCGAGCGCGCCGTGGTCGGCACGGGCGTGGCGATCGCGCTGCCCGACGGCTACGCGGCGTTCGTCCATCCGCGGTCCGGCCTGGCGGCCAAGCACGGGGTCACGCTCGTCAACGCGCCCGGCACGGTCGACGCCGGCTACCGGGGCGAGATCAAGGTGACGTTGATCAACACCGACGCCAAGGAGCCGTTCCGGCTGCGCCGGGGCGACCGCGTGGCGCAGCTCGTCGTGCAGCGCGTGGAGCGGGCCGCCTTCTACGAGGTGGAGCGCCTGCCGGGTTCCGTACGCGGCGCGAACGGGTTCGGGTCCACAGGGCGTTGACCGGTGCGGGGCCCGAGACGGGGCCCGGAGATGGTCGTCAGACGTACAACGGGCCGGCCCGATGAACAGGGAGAGTGAGGAACGTGTTCCGACGTCGTCGTCGACGTGAGCAGCCGGAGCCGGTGGTCGAGCAGGAGCCCGCGCCGCCGATGCGTGAGTCCGGCCCGTGGGACGCCGACGAGCCACATCCGGACAACGACCGCATCGACCTGGGCGGTCTGCGACTGCCGCACAACCCTGACTTCGACGTGCGGCTGGCCTCCGTCGGAGACCAGCACGTCGGCGTGGTCGTCCTGTACGACGAGAGCTCGCTGCAGCTGCAGGCGCTGGCCGCGCCGCGCAGCATGGACCTGTGGGACGAGATCAGAACGAAGATCGCCGGCCAGGCTGGTCACCTGCAGGAGCAGGAGGGCCCGTTCGGCACGGAGCTGAGCGGCGAGATGCGGGTCGACGGCGGCAGCAGGCCGGCCCGCTACATCGGCATCGACGGGCCCCGCTGGTTCCTGCTCGCGGTCATCTCGGGCAAGGCGGCGGTCGATGACGCGACGGCCGAGGCGTTCCACGAGTTCATCAAGGACGTCGTGGTCGTCAGGGGTGACGAGCCGATGGCGCGGGAGGAGCCGATCCCGCTGCGCCGCCCCAACGACCCGAGCCGCCAGGAGACGGCCGAGCGGTCGAGGTTCAACCCGTACAAGCGAGGGCCTGAAATCAGCGAGATTCGCTAGCGGCCGACATCACATAGGCTGAGGCATCATGGGTACGGCAGAGC
Source organism: Nonomuraea fastidiosa (assembly GCF_042751225.1). NCBI lineage: Bacteria > Bacillati > Actinomycetota > Actinomycetes > Streptosporangiales > Streptosporangiaceae > Nonomuraea > Nonomuraea fastidiosa. The sequence continues at coordinate 725,795 of NZ_CP170570.1, read as the reverse complement.
CCCCCAAACGCGGGGGATTGCGCGGGTTCTTCAGCCGGCTGGCCTCCCCCAGTCAGAGATCGAGGCCCGCGAGCTGCGGGAGGACGCCGACGAGGTCGGCGCCACTCCGATCGTCTCGTGTGGCGGCCGCCGCCGCTTCTGCGTGGCGGGTACGCTACGTACGGTGACACTGCGTCCGAGAGGCGGTGCTCCTGCTCTCGAGGCCGAGCTCTATGACGGGTCCGACGTCATCGACCTGGTCTGGCTCGGCCGCCGCAAGATCGCGGGCATCGAGCCGGGCCGCACGGTCAAGGCCGAGGGCCTGGTCAGCATGCAGGACGGGCGCAAGGTGATGTTCAATCCGCGTTACGAGCTGCGGCCAGGGAGTTGATCAGGTGAGTGCCGAGGCGGAAGAGGTCGCCCACGACACCGTGGAAGCGGCGGTTCGAGCACAGCTGGCGAAGGCGCTCGGCGGTGTCCGGGGCATCATCGAGGCGGCGGTGCCGACGATCGCGTTCACTTTGTCGTGGATCTTCAGCGAGGATCTGAAGCTGTCGCTGATCATCAGTATCTCGCTGTCGGTGTTGTTGCTGCTCGTACGGCTGCTGCAGAGGTCCACGCCGCAGTTCGTGATCAACAGTCTGATCGGCATCGCGATCGGTGCGTTCTTCGCCAGCCGTACGGGCGACGCGAAAGACTACTTCCTGCCCGGCATCCTCTACAACGCCGGCTACGCCGTGGTGATGCTGATCTCCATCGTGACCCGGTGGCCGATCGTCGGATTCCTCATCGGCTCGGTCACGGGCGACCCGACGGGCTGGCACAAAGACCCGGGCATCGTGAAGCTGTGCACGCGGCTGACCTGGCTGCTGATGCTGCCGTGCGCGATCCGGGTGGCCGTGCAGGGGCCGGTCTACCTGTTCGGCGGCGGTGACCAGGCGGTCGCCGCGCTCGGCTTCGCCAAGATCATCATGGGGTGGCCGTTGCAGGTGGCGGCGCTGGCGGCCATGGTCTGGGTGCTCGGCCGCGGCCGCACCCCGGTCAAGCCTCCGGTCGCCCCCGCCTGACCCCTCCGGCCTCGGCCGGTACGGGACAGTACAAGACGGCACAAGACGTACGAACCTGGCCTGAGCTTCGGCCCGTACCCCGCCCGAGTGGAGGACCGGCGGGGTGCGGGCCGCACCCATGTGAGCAGAGTGTGCCCGGTAGGGCGGGGGCTGCGCCCGGGAGAGGCTGGAGCGCGAGGCTGCGCCCGGGAGGGGCCGGAGTGCGAGGCTGCGCCCGGGAGGGGCCGGAGTGCGAGGCTGCGCCCGGGAGGGGCCGGAGTGCGAGGCTGCGCCCGGGAGGGGCCGGAGCGCGGGGCTGCGCCCGGGAGGGGCCGGAGTGCGGGGCTGCGCCCGGTGAGCCGGGACGCGTCTGCCGCGGCTGTGGGACGCGTCTGCCGCGCCCCACGGCAGACGCGTGCGGGTCAGCGGTCGTCGTGTTCGGGGTCGAAGGCGGTGGGCTCGGCGGGCAGCGTGTAGCGGGCGGCGATCAGGTCGGCCATCCGCCGCCGCGTCTCGCCTGGGTCTGCGGCCTCGTCCCCCTCCAGCGCCGCCGCCTCCTCGGCCAGCTCGGCGTCGCCGAGACTCTCGCGTATCCACGTCGAGTAGTCGCCGCGCCGCAGGTGGTGCAGCCAGGTGTCGTCGTCCACGCCCTCGCTCAGCTCCACGAACGTGTGCAGGTTCCTGGCCCGCAGCCGCAGCCGCTGCTCCGGCCCGGTGAAGTAGAAGCTCTTGTCCTTGGACATGGTGCCGGCGGCGTACTTGCGGCGGTGCCGGGTGCGTTCGACGCGGGCGGGCGCCAGGGTGAGCCGCCGGGCGGAGCCGGTGCCGTCGAGCCACAGCGCGATGTCGCCGGACGCGCCGGTCACCGGGGGCGCGTCGAGCCCGCGCGCGGTGGCGAACGCGGCGAGCGTGTTCTCCGGGTTCTTGCCGACCGCGACGGTGCTGTTGACCATGCGCAGCGCGGCCGGGCTGAGCGCGTCGGGATGCACGGTGATCATCAGTACCGAGCCGAGGTCGCCGGGGCTCTGCAGCGGCACGTGGCGGACCTCGGCGGGCATGAGGTGGTGCGCCTCGTCGAGGATGAGCCAGTGCGGGTGCCCGAGCCTGGCGCGCAGGCCGGCGACGCGGGGCAGCAGCTCGGCGAAGTATGCGGGCCGGTCGCGCAGCTGCAGGCCGATGAGGTTGATGACGACGCTGTGGGCGGGGTGCTCCAGCGTGTGCAGGACCTCGTCGATGGCGGGCACCCGGTCGGGGTCGCCGAGTACGGTCACGCCCGGATATTCGGCGTAGTCGCCTTCGGGGTCCACGATGACGCACTGGTAGCCGTCGCCGACGAGCCGTTCGAGCAGCGCGGTGGTGACGGTGGACTTGCCGCTGCCGGAGGGCCCGGCGACCAGCAGGCCCAGCCCGTACGTCGGCAGCCGCACCTCGGCGCCGTCGTCGTGGCCGAGCAGCACGTGGTGACGGGCGAGTTCGAGGCCGTCGAGGTCGCCCGCCAGCAGCTTGCCGGCCAGCTCGGCCACCCCCTGCCCGGCCGCACCGTCGAGGGCCAGGTCGCAGGACTCCCTGAGCGCGGGCGTGGCGTTGGCCACGGCGGCCCCGCACTCGGCGACGCTCAGGAACGCGTGGTCGTTCTCGCCGTCGCCGACCGCGACCGTGCCGTGCCGTGACAGGCCGAGCCGGTCGAGTGCGGCGGCCAGGCCGCTGGCCTTGTTGACACCGGGCGGCAGCACCATGACCGCGCCCTTGTTGTAGATGACCTGCAGCTCCAGGCCCAGCTCGCGGATGGCTTCGAGGACCGTCACGTCGTGCGGTTCGCGGGTGGCCACCACGACCTGGCCGACGCCGAGCGGGGTGACGCCCGCAGCGCGCAGGCGCTCGGCGAGCTCGGGCGGCGGGGGCGTGGCCAGGGCGTCGCAGGTGCGCTGGTGCGGGTCGTACAGCAGCCCGCCGTTCTCGGCCACGATCAGGTCGAACAGGGCGGGGTGCGGGAAGACCGACAGCAGGTCGTCCAGCTCGCGGCCGGTGACCAGCAGCAGCTTGATCCCGGCCTTGGACAGGCGTTCGAGCGCCGCTATGGCCTCCTCGTCCGCCTGGCCGCCCCTGGCGAGGGTCTCGTCGTAGTCGGTGGCCAGCACGTTGTAGCGCATGGCCCTGCCCTACCCGCTCAAAGGTAAAGATCTCCGGGTGGAACGCTGAACCAGTCGATCCACTCTCGGGGGTACAAGCCTGGCGAACATTCGCCTCTTACTTATCGGGGGACCGCCATGTACAGATGCGCTATCGCCGCCGTCACCATGACCGCCGCGGCGCTGCTCCTCTCCACCACGCCCGCGATCGCCGCCACCTTCCAGGGGGCGGCTCACCCGTGCGGAACGGGTGTGACGGACGTGCTCAGGCTCAAGCCGTTCACGATCTGGACCACCGACGGCGGGTGCGCGACGGTGTGGTTCAAGCGCAAGCACGACCACCACCACAAGCACGTCGGCCTGTTCTGACGCGCGGGCCCGAGCGCGGGCCCGAGCGAGGGCCCGCGTGCGGCTAGTGCTGCGACAGGAGGTGGGCCAGCTCCTGCTCCACCTCCTGGCTGGCAACGAACAGCAACTCGTCTCCGGCCTCCAGCGGGTCGTCGGCGGTCGGCACCAGCACGCGGCCCTCGCGCAGGATCGCCACCAGCGCCGAGTCGGCGGGCCACGGCACCGAGCCGGCCCGCTGCCCCACCACCGGCGCGTCGTCGGCCAGCGTGAGCTCGACCAGGTTGGCCTGTCCTTGGCGGAACGTCATCAGCCGCACCAGGTCGCCGACGCTCACCGCCTCCTCCACCAGGGCGCTGAGCAGGCGCGGCGTCGAGACCGCGACGTCGACGCCCCACGACTCGTTGAACAGCCACTCGTTGTTGGGGTGGTTGATGCGGGCGACCACGCGCGGCACGCCGTACTCGGTCTTGGCGAGCAGCGACACCACGAGGTTGACCTTGTCGTCGCCGGACGCGGCCACCACGACGTGGCAGTTGTTGAGCCCGGCCTCGTCGAGCGAGGCGATCTCGCAGGCGTCGGCGAGCAGCCACTCGGCCCGCGGCACGCTGTCGATCTTGATGGCGTGGGGGTCGCTGTCGATGAGCAGCACCTCGTGGCCGTTCTCCAGCAGCTCGGCCGCGATGGAGCGGCCCACGGCGCCGGCTCCGGCGATGGCGACGCGCATCACTCATCCCCTTCCGGTGCGGCGGCGAGCACCTTGTTGATGCGATCCATGTCAGACTCGGCGGCGATCACGTGCAGCACGTCGCCCTCCTGCACCACGGTGTCGGGGGAGATGGTCACGGCCTCGCCCATGCGGTTGATGAAGGCGGCGCGGGTGCGGGCGCGCTCCTCCAGGTCGGTGACGCGGGTGCCGATCCACGCGGGGTTGACGACGACCTCGGCCAGGACGATGGTGCCGGTCGGGTCGCGCCACAGCGGCTCGGCCCCTTCGGGCAGGATGCGGCGCATGATCTGGTCGGCCGTCCAGCGGACGGTGGCCACCGTCGGGATGCCGAGCCGCTGGTAGACCTCGGCGCGACGGGGGTCGTAGATGCGGGCCACGACGTTGTCGACGCCGAAGGTCTCGCGGGCGACCCGCGCGGAGATGATGTTGGAGTTGTCGCCGCTGGAGACCGCGACGTAGGCGGCGGCCGACTCGATGCCGGCCTCGATGAGCACGCCACGATCGAACCCGATGCCGGTCACCCGCCGCCCGCGGAACCCGGCACGCAGCCGGCGGAATGCCTGCGGGTCGCGATCGATGATGGCCACGGAATGCCCGCTGTCTTCGAGGATGTGCGCGAGGGTCGATCCGACCCGGCCACACCCCATGATCACAATATGCATGTCCCCCCGCATCTACGCGGTCGGCCGGTTGCTCGACACCAGTATGGCCCTCGGGGGGAGCACCTCGGGCCGGGCATCGGCCTGCGACTAGCATCTCGTTACGTGGCGAAGGTAACGGATCTTGTCAAACGCTTGCTCGTGGGGCGCGCCCTGCGAAGCGGGCAGCTCCACGAGCAACTTCTCCCCAAACGGATCGCGCTACCCGTCTTCGCGAGCGACGCGCTCTCGTCGGTCGCCTACGCGCCACAAGAGATCCTCGTCATCCTCTCCCTGGCGGGGGTCTCGTTCTATTCCTACAGCCCGTGGGTCGCCGCCGCGGTCGTGGTCGTGATGATCACGGTGGTGGCGTCGTACCGGCAGAACGTCCACGCCTACCCCAGCGGCGGCGGCGACTACGAGGTGGCCACCACCAACCTCGGCAGGAACGCCGGGCTCACCGTGGCCAGCGCCCTCATGGTCGACTACGTGCTGACCGTCGCGGTATCCGTCGCCAACGGCGTCGACTACGTCGGCGCGACCCTCCCGTTCGTCGCCCAGCACAAGCCGGCCGTCGCCATCGCCATCGTCATCCTGCTCACCGTGGTCAACCTGCGCGGCGTCCGCGAGTCCGGTGCCGCCTTCGCCATCCCCACGTACGCGTTCATGGCCGCGATCCTGCTCCTGCTCGTCTGGGGCGGGTTCCGCACGCTGCTGCTGCACGAGCAGCTCCAGGCCCCGAGCGCGCACTTCACGGTCGAGCCCGAGCAGACCAACCTGACCGCCTTCGCCGCCGCGTTCCTGGTGCTGCGCGCGTTCTCGACCGGGTGCGCGGCGCTGACCGGCGTCGAGGCGATCAGCAACGGCGTGCCCGCGTTCCGCAAGCCCAAGAGCAAGAACGCGGCCTCCACGCTGCTGATGATGGGCCTGATCGCGATCACCATGTTCAGCGGCATCGTCGCGCTCGGCCTGGCCTCGGGGGTCAAGTTCGCCGAGCCGTCCGTCGTGGCCGAGGACCTGCTCAAACCGGACGGCACGCCGGTCGGCCCCGGCTACCACCAGCAGCCGATCATCTCTCAGGTGGCCGACGCGGTGTTCGGCGGCGGGTCGCTGCCCTTCGTGGTGATCTCGGCGGTGACGGCGCTGATCCTGTTCCTCGCCGCCAACACCGCGTTCAACGGCTTCCCCGTGCTCGGCTCGATCCTGGCCCAGGACCGCTTCCTGCCGCGCCAGCTCCACACCCGCGGCGACCGGCTGGCCTTCTCCAACGGCATCATCATCCTGGCGCTCGCCGCCTGCCTGCTGCTGTGGGGCTTCAAGGCCGACGTCAGCCGGCTGCTGAACCTGTACATCGTCGGCGTGTTCGTCTCGTTCACGCTCAGCCAGACCGGCATGGTCGTCCACTGGACCCGCCACCTGAAGACCGAGACCGACCCGGGCGTCCGCCACCAGATGCACCGCTCGCGGATGATCAACTTCGTCGGCGCGGTCATGACCGGTCTCGTGCTGATCGTCGTGCTGCTGACGAAGTTCCTGGTCGGGGCCTGGATCGTGGTGATCGCGATGCCGGTGCTCTTCCTCATGATGAAGGGCATCAGGCGTCACTACGACAACGTCGCGGCCGAGCTGGAGCTCACCGAGGACTACGACGCGTCCATGCTGCCCGCGCGCAACCACGCGATCGTGCTCGTCTCCAAGATCCACAAGCCGACCATGCGCGCCCTCGCCTACGCCCGCGCCACCCGGCCGTCCACGCTGGAGGCGGTCACGGTCGGCGTTGAGGGCGAGGAGGCGCGCAAGCTGCAGGAGGAGTGGGAGCGGCGCGGCATCCCGGTGCCGCTGAAGATGCTCGACTCGCCGTACCGGGAGATCACCCAGCCCGTCCTCGACTACGTCAAGACGCTGCGCAGGCGCTCGCCGCGCGACGTGGTGACGGTCTTCATCCCCGAGTACGTCGTCGGCCGCTGGTGGGAGCACCTGCTGCACAACCAGAGCGCGCTGCGGCTGAAGGCGCGCCTGCTGTTCAAGCCCGGCGTCATGGTGACCAGCGTGCCCTGGCAGCTCCACTCCTCCAACCGGCTCATCGGCAGGCCCGAGCCGTACGCGCCGGGCGCGGTGCGGCGGCCGGGGCACCGGACGCCAGGGCACCGGGAGAAGAGCCCTAGCTGAGCAGGGCGCGCAGCCGCCGGGTGTCGCCGGCGTCCCAGCCGGGCGGCGGGGCGACGGCGGCCCAGCCGTCCACGATGTTCGCGCCGTAGCGGTGGCCGTGGCCCGCGGGCACGTCGAGCGCGGTCGTCATGTCCACCAGCACCTGCCAGAACGTCACCAGCGGGAACCAGTTCATCTCCGGGTTGACCCCGGGCCCGCGCCTGCCCTCCAGCCAGGCGGGACGGTCGTAGATGAGCTCCGGCGACCACCACACGACCGGGTCGGTGGCGTTCTGCAGGTAGACCACGCGCGGGTGGCGCCACGGGGCCGGCGGCGTGGACAGGTCGCCCGGCCGCTGGGCGAACCTCGCCGTCTCGCCGTCGTCGTAGACCGGCCGCCACACGGGACTGCCCGGCTCGCGGTCGCTGGTCAGGCGGTGCCAGATGCGGTTGGCGTTGGGCGGGCCCACGAACATCGCGCCGTCCGCCTTCGCCGTCAGGTCGTCCAGGTCGCGGAAGCTCTCCTCCAACTGGTACGAGCCCAGGCTCTCACCTGACAGCAGCAGCTTGGGCCGCTTGCCGGCGGGCAGCCGCGCCCACCGCGCGCGCACCGCGTCGAACAGCGCCCGCCCCGCGGTCGCCGCCCTGTCCCTGTCGAGCAGGAACGACGCCCAGCTCGGCAGGTACGAGTACTGCATCGCGACCATGGCCGAGCTGCCGTTGTACATGTACTCCAGCGCGTCTGCGATGCGCGGATCGACCCACCCGGTGCCGGTGGTGCCCAGCACGGCCAGCACCCGGCGGCCGAACGCGCCCGTGCGCTCCAGCTCGCGCACCGCAAGGTCCGCCTGCGCGGTCAGTGACGAGGCGCTCTCCAGTCCGACGTACACCCTGATCGGCTGGACGGCGGGCCTGCCCGAGAAGGCCGACAGCTTCGACGGGGTGGCGGCCGAGGCGGTGAAGCGGCGTCCCTCGCGGCCCAGCGACTCCCACGAGACGAGCGAACCGGGGCCGCCGGAGACGTACGCGGAGGTGGGCCTGCGCACGCCCGGGTGGGTGCCCTCGTTCGCCACGGACGAGATGTCGTTGATCCGCGCCACGAACGCGTTGAACAGCACGTCGTTGGCGAACACGGTGACCGCGAGCCCGATCGCGATCACCCCCGCGACGTGGCCCAGGTAAGGCGGGACGAAGCGGTCGAGCCAGGCGTTCAGCTTCCGCCCGGCCAGGCGGACGAGCCGGGCCAGCAGCAGGGCCAGGAAGAAGAGCACGACCGTGAGCGCCAGGATCACCGGCGGGAACCAGGTGATGCGGGTGTCCATGCCCATGAGGGCCCGCAGGTCGCGCTGCCAGTCGTAGCTGTACCAGAGCGTCACCGCCGACAGCGCGGCGCAGCCCGCCAGCATGACCCGCCAGATGATCCGCCGCGCCCGCTCCGGCGGCCGGTAGCGGATCACCGCCCGGCCGAGCGCCCCCAGCGCGGCGCCCACGGCATAGCCGAGTATGGCGGTGACCGCGCCCATCACACCTTGGTACAGCCATGGCCTGGGCAGCAACGACGGCGTCAGCGAGGCGCAGGCGAACAGCGTGGCCAGCAGGGTGCCGCCGAAGCCGGGCCTCCGCCGTACCACTCTGTCCATGACCCCTTACAGTAAGCGCTCGCACCCGGCTGGGACGCTGCGGGCCTGGGCATAGGCTGTCTGCTGTGGAACAGGCAACTCTCGAGCTGACGGTAGGTCCGGTCGCCCACGGCGGCTGGTGTGTGGCGCGCCACGAAGGGCGCGTCGTGTTCGTACGGCACGCGCTGCCGGGCGAGCGGGTGATAGCCGCCGTCACCGAGGAGACCTCCCGCTTCCTGCGGGCCGACGCGATCGAGATCCTCGAAGCCTCACCCGACCGCGTGGTGCCGCCCTGCCCCTACGCCGGACCCGGGCGGTGCGGCGGCTGCGACTGGCAGCACGCCACCCTCGATGCGCAGCGCAGGCTCAAGGCCCAGGTCGTGGCCGAGCAGCTGCGCCGGCTCGCGGGCATCGAGCGCGAGGTCGTCGTCGAGGAGGTCCCAGGTGCCAAGGACGGGCTCGGCTGGCGCACGCGCGTGCAGTTCGCCGCCACCCCATCCGGCGAGCTGGGCTTCCGCAAGCACCGCTCACACGACATCCAGGTGATCGACGCCTGCCTGATCGCCCACCCCGAGGTGGAGGCGGTGGGCGCTCAGGACCACCGGTGGCCCGGCGCCGCCGTGGTCGAGGTCATCGCCTCATCCGGGGGCGAGCGCGCCGTCGTGGTCGCGCCCAGGCCGCGCCGCAGCGTGCCCGTGCCCGAGCTCGACGCGCCCGCCTCGATCCTGCTCGACCAGGGCAGGGGCCGCACGGTCGCGCGACGCGGCTCGGGGGTGCTGCACGAGCAGGTGGGCGACCGCGAGTTCCGGGTGGCGGGCAGCGGCTTCTGGCAGGTGCACCCGGGGGCGGCCGAGACGCTGCTCGACGCGGTGCTCGCCTACGCCGCGCCGGAGCCGGGGGAGTGGGCGCTCGACCTCTACTGCGGGGTCGGGCTGTTCGCCGCCGGGCTGGCCGAGGCCGTGGGCCCCGAGGGCGCGGTGTTCGGGCTGGAGTCGGAGGCGGCCGCCGTCCGCGACGCCCGCGCCAACCTGCGCGACCTGCCGCAGGCGCGCGTGGAGCGCGGGCGGGTCGAGGAGGCGCTCGACCGTTTCCAGATCGAGCGGGCCGACGTCGTCGTGGTGGACCCGCCGCGCGCCGGGCTCGGCCGCGAGGTGGTCGAGCGGGTCAGTGCGCTGGAGCCCTCGCGCATCGTGTACGTCTCCTGCGATCCCGCCACGCTCGCCCGCGACCTGGCCTGGTTCCGCGACCACGGCTACCCCCTGTCCGACCTGCGGGCCTTCGACGCGTTCCCGATGACCCACCACGTGGAATGCGTGGCGCTGCTCGTGCGGCAAGGCTGATCTTCACCGCGCCAATGTGACGCAGATCTCAATGCACGATTTTCGGCCCTCGCGCCTTCGGGTGCGGGGGTCGATTCGTCCGTGCCCATAGGGGTTTCGGTACGACCGGACGGGGTTGCACAGGCGCATCACCCATCACGGTGGTTTACCGGTTTTGCTGCCCAATGTCTCCGTTCGGATGACAAATCGGTATCGGTCCCGACAGAATGCGGTGCCATCCAGCGTCTACCGCAACTGGAGGAAACCCCCTATGCGTAGACCCCTTGGGGTACTCGCCGCAGCCGTCAGCCTGGCAGCGATCGCCACGCCACTCAGCGCGGCGCAGGCTTCCGCGGCCACGGAGGCGGCTCGGTGCCGTGTGAGCGTGGCCAAGCCGCGTGTCAGCGACGCACTGAAGATCCAGTCCTGGGCAGTCCGCCGGGGCTGCTTCGACGACGCGCTCCTGCGCATCCGCATCAAGCGGGCCGTTCCCGGCACCGACCCGGTCGTCAAGAGCGGGGCCACCAGGGACGGCCGCATCACGCTCGCGCTGCCCTGCAAGGCGGGTACGTACTACGCGGTCGCCACCGACTACCGCGGGCACACCGCGAAGTCCAAGGCCGTCAAGCTCACCTGCACCCCCGGTAGCGGCATCCCGACGCCCGCCCCCACCAAGCCCGGCACCCCGCCGACGAGCAAGCCCAGCACGCCGCCGCCCGCCAACGGCAGCGGCACCGTCGGCACCGCCGAGGAGAACGAGGTCGTCCGGCTGGTCAACGCCGAGCGGGCCAAGGGCGGCTGCAAGCCGCTCAAGCACGACGCACAGCTCCACGCCGCCGCGTACGGCCACTCCGCCGACATGGCCGCGAAGAACTACTTCGACCACACCTCCAAGGACGGCCGCTCGTTCATGGACCGCATCAGGGCGGCCGGCTTCACCGGCGGCAACGCCTGGGCGGAGAACATCGCCATGGGCCAGCGCACGCCCGCCGAGGTGATGAAGTCCTGGATGAACAGCTCCGGGCACCGCGCCAACATCATGAACTGCCGGTACACGCTCATCGGCGTCGGCGCGGCCAAGAACTCCAAGGGCCAGATCTACTGGACGCAGGACTTCGCCGCCCGCTGATCCCCCGGACCACGGCCTCGCCAGGAGGGCCGGCGGCGCTCGTGGCGGGGAAGGGGGCCGCGCCTGTACCCTTCCCCGCCACGACGCGAAGCCCCCGTCCGTTGAGACGCGAAGCTCTCGCCCGGCGCGAGGCGGAGCCCTCGCCCGCCACTAGGCGAAACTCTCGCCCGTCGCGACGCGAAGCTCTCGCCCGTCGCGACGCGAAGCCCCGCCCGATGTGACGGGCAGCCCGTCCTTCGGAGGCTGTGGTTCAGCCCATCTCTTCGAGCTTGCGCCCCTTGGTCTCTTTGACCCACTTGCTGACGAAGAGGAACGACAAGGCCGCGAACAGCGCGTACATGGCGTACGTGAGCGGCAGGTTCCAGTCGGCCAGCGCCGGGAACGACACCGTGATCGCCCAGTTGGCGAGCCACTGGGCCGCGGCGGCGACGCCCAGGGCGGCGGCGCGGATGCGGTTGGGGAACATCTCGCCGAGCAGCACCCAGACCACGACACCCCACGACAGCGCGAAGAACAGCACGAAGAAGTTGGCCGCGATGAGCGCGATCGCGCCCTGCGGATCCGGCAGCGAGACCGCCTCGCCCTCGCCCTGCGCGAAGCTGAACGCCCACGCGGCCGTGGCCAGCGAGATCGCCATACCGGCCGAGCCGATCAGCAGCAGCGGCTTGCGCCCGATCCTGTCCACCAGCGAGATCGCGATGAACGTGCCGATGATGTTGATGATCGAGCTGGAGAAGCTGATCAGCAGCGAGTCGCTCTGGTTGATGCCGACCGACTGCCACAGCACGGACGAGTAGTAGAAGATCACGTTGATGCCGACGAACTGCTGGAAGGTGGAGAGCACGATGCCGATCCAGACGATCGGCAGCAGGCCCAGCGCCTTGCCGCGCAGGTCTCTCAGCCCCGGAATGCGTTCCGTGCGCAGCACGTGCTGGATCTCCGCGATGCGCTCGTCGAGGTCGGTGTCCTCGCTCTCGATCTCGGCCAGCACCTGGCGGGCCCGGCTCGTACGTCCCGACATGACGAGATAACGCGGCGACTCGGGAATGGTCGAGGCGAACAGCAGGAACAGCAGCGCCGGCACCAGGCAGGCGCCCAGCATCCACTGCCACGCCTCCAGCAGCCAGATGCGGTTGTTCACATCGCCGCCCGCCACCCGCGCGAACACGTAGTTGACGAGCTGCGAGACCGCGATGCCGAGCACGATGGCGAGCTGCTGGAACGAGCCCAGCCTGCCCCGGTAGGCGGGCGGGGCCACCTCCGCGATGTACGCGGGTCCCAGCACCGACGCCATGCCGATCGCGAAGCCCGCCACCACCCGCCAGAACGCCAGGTCGTACACCGCGAACGGCAGCATCTGCCCGATCGAGCTGACCGCGAACAGCGCCGCCGCGACCTGCATGGAGCGCGTACGCCCCCACCTGTCGGCCAGCCCGCCGCCCGCCCACGCGCCCACGGCCGACCCCAGCAGCGCGATGGCCACCACGAAGCCGATCTCGACCGGACCCACCTGGAAGTGGCGCTGGATGCCGACCACAGCGCCGTTGATGACAGAACTGTCGTAACCGAAGAGGAACCCACCGATGGCCGCGGCCGCGGTGATGAAGACCACGTGACCCAAATGCTCATGATGGGTGTATCGAGTAGCCATGCAGGTCCTTCCCCCTGAATGGTCCCGAACTACCCTCTGATCACCCACGTATTCGAAGCGCGACCGTCACGGGCCTACGACGTCGAGCGCGCAGGGCCGCAGGAGCGAACATGCGCAGGGGCGCGCGTGCGTGGAGGGCGGTCGCGTGGAAGCGGGAGCGGGCGTGCCCTGAGAGCGGAAGGACGCAGGGCAGGCGTGGCGGGCAGGGCGTAGGTGGCGGGGAAACGGGCAGCGTTTCAGGAGCGGCGCCGGGCGCGGGGCAAGCGAATCGCTCACATCCATCCCGCGCCCGGCGTCCGCCACGAACCTCGGACCGCCGAGATCCAGCCCGGTCGGTACGCGCGGGCTCCCGCACCCGCTGGGGGACGTGCGCGGGAGGAACGCCACACCATGACGAGCGCCGGCGGCGCGCTCACGGACGCCCGGAGACCGCCGTCTACAGCGGCGCCGATCGCCGGGCACGTGAGGAGCCGAAGACCGCCGGCCAGCGAAAACGGCCGTCAGCCGTTACGAGACGTGCGGGAGCACCTCGGCGGCGATCAGCTCCAGGTGCTCCATGTCCTGCAGGTCGAGAATCTGCAGGTAGAGCCGCTCGGCACCCAGCTCGGCGAACTTGCCGATCTTCTCCAGCACCTCGGCGGGGGTGCCGCCGAGGCCGTTCTCGCGCAGCGCGTCGGGGTTCTGCCCGATCGCCGCGCACCGGCGCTCGTACTCGGCCTCGTCGGCGCCGACGACGGTGGTCTGCGCCGCGGACAACCGCACGTTGCGCCCGGTCGCCTCGCACGCCTTCCGTACGCGGTCGAACGCCTCACCGGTCTCGGCCGGCAGGCGGAACGGCACGTTGTACTCGTCGGCGTACGCGGCCACCAGCCGCGGCGTGCGCTTGGCCCCGGTGCCGCCGATGATCACCGGCGGGCGCGGCCGCTGGGCCGGCTTGGGCAGCGCGGGAGAGTCGGCGAGGCGGTAGTAGCTCCCCTCGAAGGAGTACGTCTTCTCCGCCGTCCACAGACCGGTGATGATCTCCAGCTGCTCCTCGAAGCGGCCGAACCGCTCGTTGACGGGCGGGAACGGGATGCCGTACGCCGAGTGCTCCTGGTCGTACCAGCCGGTGCCGAAGCCCAGCTCGACCCGGCCGCCGCTCATCTGGTCGACCTGCGCCACGCTGATGGCAAGCGGGCCCGGCAGCCGGAACGTGGCCGGCGAGACCAGCGTGCCCAGCCGGATCGTGGAGGTCTCGCGGGCCAGGCCGGCAAGGGTGATCCAGGCGTCGGTCGAGCCGGGACCCGGGTCGCCGGGACCGATGCGCTGGTAGTGGTCGGACCGGAAGAACGCGTCGAAGCCCAGCCGCTCGCTGGTCTGGGCCACGGAGAGCAGGTCGTCATAGGTGGCGCCCTGCTGGGGCTCGGTGAAGATCCGCAGCTTCATGACCACATTATCCGCACACAACGGACGTGAACCGGAAAAGGGCCGCGCCACGCCGTACGTGCTTGCTAACGTTCAGCGGCAGCGACGAATCGTAGCCGATCGACCACACGGGGTTGCCCATGTCTCGGCACAGGAGGGAGCCGGGCACGCTCCCGCGCCCGCTCGCCGTTCTCGGGGCGATCGCCCTGGCCGCCGGCACCGCCGCGGCGATCCGCATGCTCCCGGCGGATGCGGAGCCGCGTCCCGCCCGCCCGCCGGCCGCCACGCCGGTCGCCACGCAGGTCGAGCAGCAGCCCCAGGGGGAGGCGTTCAGCGGGTTCGTGGCCTTCGCCGACGCCGCCCGCTCGCCCGCGCTCGACCTGGCGGCCGACTCGCGCCGCACCGGCGTCCGCTCTTACGCGCTCGGCCACGTGGTGGCGGCGACCGGTGCCTGCGTCCCCACCTGGGCTCCCGCTTCCAGCGGCGAGTCACGCGTGGCCATCGGTGGCTCGGCGGCGACTCCGACGGGTGAGCCGGGTGCGACCTCCGGCGGCTCGGCGGCGACTCCGACCGACCGGCCCGGCGTGCCGAATGACGGCCGCAACGGGCGTAGAGGCAAGGGGCGGGCGAAGGGCGGCGTGACGGAACGCGTGCGGAGGCTGCGGGCGGCAGGCGGGGACGCGATGCCGGTGTTCGGCGGCCCGCGCGGCCAGGACCTGGCCGCCGCCTGCGCGAGGCCGGGCGCGCTCGCCGCCGCCTACCGCCGTGTCGTGCGGGCGTTCGACGCGACCGCCGCCGACTTCGAGATCCGCGACAGCGCCGACCGCGCCGCCGTGCTGCGCAGGGCCCGAGCCATCGCGGCCATACAGCGCGAACGGCCGCTGCGGGTCGGCTTCACGCTTCCGCTCGGCCGCGACGGCCTGTCGGCGCAGGACGTCGCCATGCTGCGGGCCACCCGCAAGGTGGGCGCGCAGGTGAGCACGGTCAACCTGCTGACCCCCATCGAGCCGCGCGCCACGTCGGCGGGCGGCCGGCTGGACCTGGTGGCGGTGGGTGTGCGCAAGGCGGCGGGCCAGCTCGCCCAGATCCACGACCTGCCGAGCGCGGACGCGGCGTACCGGCGGCTCGCGCTCACGCTGATGCCGTCGAGCGCGGACGATCTCACCGTCCAGGACGCATGGAGGCTGGTCGCGTACGCCAACCGCCACCGCCTGGCCTGGCTGTCGTTGCGCGGAACCACCCCAAGACCGGGCGTGGCACGCATTCTTTGGCATAACCCGCCCAATAGATAAGATTTCGCTGGCCTGGGAGGTTCCCGGGGGACTTTCGGTCAGCAGGGGAGGGGCGTGATGGGTGCACGTCCCGAGACCGCGAAGAAGATCCTGCTGTACTGGATGGACGGCAGCGTCGGGCTGATGTGCCTGCTTCTCGCGGGCTTCTCGGTGGCCGGCATGGTGAGCGGCTCGCTCGACGCCGTTCGCGGGGTGGCGAGCCTGGTGCTGCTGGTCCCGTACTTCGTGCTCTTCACCATCGTCCTGCACGACGGCTACGACGGACCCAGCAAGCCCACGGTCAAGCTGATGGTGACGGGGCTGCTGGGCGTCGCGCTGCTCATGCTCATCCCCCACGCGGGCGTGTCCGCCGGCATGTGGGTGGACACCGCGACGCTCTGGCTGTCGCTGGCGGCGCTCTATCTGCGGCCGCGCGCCACGTTCTGGCTCGCCGCGGCGGTAGTCGCGGCGATCACCGTGTACGTGGTGCTGGTCACCGGCCAGGCGTGGCCCGGCGTGCTGCTCGGCACGACGTTGTCGGCCGCGGCGGTGATCGTGACCATGCTGTTGTGGCGGTGGCTGTGGTGGGTGATCAGAGACGCCCACCGGGGCAGGGAGGCCAGGGCCAGGCTCGCGGTGGCCGAGGAGCGGCTGCGCTTCGCCCGCGACCTGCACGACCTGCTCGGACACAGCCTGTCGGTCATCACGCTGAAGAGCGAGCTGGCCGCCAAGCTCGCCACCAAGGACCCCGGCAGGGCCGCGTCCGAGATGGCGGAGGTGCGCGCGCTCGCCGGCGAGTCGCTGTTCGAGGTGCAGCAGGCCGTGCACGGCTACCAGGCGCTCGACCTGGACGAGGAACTGGCGGGCGTACGGGCGGCGCTGGAGGCGGCCGGCGCCACCTGCGTGATCGAGGCCAAGACCGACGGCCTGTCGCCGGCCGCGCGGACGCTGCTGGCCTGGGCCGTGCGCGAGGGCGGCACGAACATTCTCAAGCACAGCTCGGCCACGCGCTGCGCGATCAAGATCGACGCGGGCGTCCTGGAGATGGTGAACGACGGAGTGACGGCCTCTCCGGCGGAGGCGGGCAGCGGCCTGCGCGGCCTGTCGGAGCGGCTGGTCGCGGCGGGCGGCTCGTTCTCCGCCCGGCCCACCCCTGACGGTGAGTTCGTGCTGCGGGCGGTGGTGCCGGCGTGAACGTCATCGACCGCATCAGGAACGCGAACCGGCTGACCAAGGTCCGCTGGCTCATCGTCTACTGCACCGACCTCATCCTGATCTTCCCGTTCTTCGGCTACTTCGCTTTCTTCCTGCTCCTGCAGGCAGGAATGGGGTGGCCGCCGATCGCGCTCGGCGCCGTGGCGCTGACGGTCTTCGTCGTGCTCAGCCCGCGGCCGTTCAGGATCGCCGTCAGGGGCGGACCGCGGCCCACCGTCATCCTGGCGGTGACCGGGGTGATCACGATCGGGCTTGTGCTGGGCTTCGCGCAGTTCTGGACGGTGCCCACGTGGCTGGCGCTGATGACGCCGTTCGTCCGCAGGCGCACGCTGTTCATCCTGGTCGGGGCGTCGCTGGTGGCGGTCCCCGGGTGGGCCTGGCTGCTCGACGACTACTCCGTGCTGCCGGCGCTCCTGGTCCTGGGCGTCTTCACGTTGATCTCGGTGGGCGCGGTGTGGGCGAACCTGTGGCTGTGGCGGCTCACCCAGGAGGCCTACGAAGGGCAGGAGGCGATGGCCAGGCTGGCGGTCTCGGAGGAGCGGCTGCGCTTCGCCCGCGACCTTCACGACCTGCTCGGGCAGAGCCTCACCGACGTGGCCCACAGGACCGAGCACGCCCAGCGGACGCTGCTGACGGACAAGGAGGCGGCGGCGGCCGAGATGTTCGAGGTGCGCGACCTGGCCAGACGCTCGCTGCGCGAGGTGCGCACGGTCGTGCAGAACTACCGGGCCGTCGACCTCGACGAGGTGCTGGCCAGCGTGCGCGCGGTGCTGGAGGCGGCCGACGTGCGCTGCACCGTGCGCGCGGACACCGCGAGCCTGAGCCCCGAGGCCCGTACGCTGCTCGCCACCGTCGTCCGCGAGGGCGCCACGAACGTGCTCAAGCACAGCAAAGCCGAACGTTGCACGATCACGATCGAAGATGGGGTGCTGGAGATGTCCAACGACGGGGTGACGGGGCCGGTCGGCGAGCATGCGCCGAACGGCCTGGCCGGGCTGGCGCAGCGGCTGCGCGCGGCGGGCGGCACCCTGGAGGCCGAGCCCGACCAGTCCGGGCGCTACCTGCTGCGGGCGGCGGTGCCGGCATGACCACGCGCGTGCTGCTCGCCGACGACGAGCACCTGATCCGCGGCGCCATCGCGGCCCTGCTCGACCTTGAGGACGGCATCGAGGTGGTGGCGCAGGTCGGCCGGGGCGACGAGGTGCTGGCGGCGGTCGAGGAGCACCGCCCCGACGTGGCGGTGCTCGACATCGAGATGCCCGGCATGGACGGACTCAGCGCGGCCGAGCAGATCAGCTCCCAATGCAAGATCGTCATTCTGACCAGCTTGGGCAGGCCCGGCTACCTGCGCCGGGCGATGGCCGCAGGGGTGAGCGGCTTCCTGGGCAAGGACGCTTCGGCGGAGGAGCTGGCGATGGCCATCCGCAAGGTGCAGTCGGGCGGCCGCTACCTGGACGCCGAGCTGGCCGCCGCCGCGATGGCCGCCGGCGACAGCCCGCTGACCGAGCGGGAGCGCGACGCGCTGCGGCTGGCGGCCGACGGCGCCACGATCGCGCGCATCGCCGCCGAGCTGCACCTCACCGAGGGCACCGTGCGCAACTACCTGTCGAGCGCGATGACGAAGCTGAACGCTCAGAACCGGCTGGAGGCCATCCGCACCGCCCAGCGCATGGGCTGGCTCTGACGCCCGCGGCACAGGACATCGGAACGCCTCCCGCACAGGACGTCGGGACGGCTTGCCGGAGGACACCGGCCGCGCCGGAGGGGAGGCCCGGCGCGGCCGCCGCGGGCTCAGCAGTCGACGTAGGCGGACCTGCTGCTCGCCTTGTACGAGCAGGAGTCGACCTGCCTGCCCTTCCGGTCGAGCAGGTAGGCGGTGTCCTCGTCGTTGTTCCACACGTACTGCTTGCGGTTCCAGTAGACGACGGCGACGCCGTCGTCGCCCTGTCCGGTGCGCAGGGTGACGCGCTTCTTGGCGCGTAAGACGACCTTGCCGAACTTGTAGGTGTAGCCGCTCTTGTCGCGCACCTTCCACCCCTTGAGGTTGACGGCTCGCCTTGAGGTGTTGAGCAGCGTGATGTACTCGGCGTTCAGCGAGTCGTTGGTGCGCCGGTCGGCGCCGGGGGAGTCGTAGTAGATCTTCACGATCCGTACGGGATGCGGAGCGGTCCGCGCGGCGGCCGGCAGGGCGGTGCCGGCGGCCAGCGTGACGGCGGAGACGAGCGCGGCGACAGCGGGGGCGACTCTCACCAATAGGTCCTCTCGTCATTGATCAGGATGAAGCGACAGAGAGAGGACGGCGGAGCGGCGCGGGTGGTTGGCACGCGCGTTAGAACCGGTCGGACGGACCCCGTTGAACCGGTCAACCGGAAGCGGCCCTGTCCCACCTGATCGGACGGCATCCCCGGCCCTGAGCGCGTTTCCGGACGCACATCTCGAAAGCGTCACGACTATTGACGGAGCGGACACGCGGATTTTACGTTCGCGGTACTTATCCGGTTCAGCAGCCCCTTTGGGGCCGCTTCTACTGAAGAGTGCATCGCTCCCGGGCTGTTCGACGGGAGCGATCTTCGCACCCGGATGGGAGCGCTCCCAGACAGCGTTTCCTGACGGGCGACTCGGGGTCTCTGACAGGACGTGCATACCTTCGCGCCGCCGCGCGGAGTAAGGAGAGAGACGATGCGTAACCGGGCTCGGATGATGATCCCGCTCGTCGCGGCGGGACTGCTCGCCGCGGCCTGCACCGGAGGCGGAGGCACGCCCGCCCCCTCCGCCCCCCAGGCACAGAGCCAGGGGGCGGTGGCCAGCGCCAACCCCGACCAGCTCCCGCGCAACGAGACCCTCTACACCACGGGCACGCAGTGGGGGCCGCCGGCCAACTACAACCCCATCAGGGAGTGGGACTCCGCGGTCGGCACCAAGGGCCTGGTCTACGAGACGCTCTTCCACTACGACATCAACGCCGCCAAGCTCGTCCCGTGGCTGGCCGAGAGCGGCTCGTGGACCGACGACACCACGTACGAGCTCAAGGTCCGCCAGGGCGTCAAGTGGTCCGACGGCCAGCCGTTCACCGCCAAGGACGTCGTCTTCTCCTTCGAGCTCGGCAAGATGGAGACGATCCCCTACCACCAGCTCTGGGACTGGCTGAAGTCGGCCGAGGCGGTGGACGACCAGACCGTGAAGTTCACCTTCTCCAAGGCCAACTACCAGCAGTGGGACTACATGCTCTACAGCCGGTCCATGGTCCCCGAGCACATCTGGAAGGACCGCTCGGAGTCGGAGGTGCTCGACGGCACCAACGACAACCCGGTGGCGACGGGCGCGTACACGTTCCTGAGCAAGGACCAGGACCGCGTGGTGCTGCAGCGGCGTGACGACTGGTGGGGCAAGACGGCGCTCAACATGGAGCCCAAGCCGCGCTACATCGTCGACATCGCCACCCCCAGCAACGAGGTCGCGATGGGCATGCTGCTGCAGAAGGGCCTCGACCTCAGCAACAACTTCCTGCCCGGCGTGGCCAACCTGGTCAAGGGCAACTTCGGGCTGACGACGTACTACAACGAGCCGCCGTACATGCTGTCGGCCAACACCGCCTGGCTGGTGCCCAACACCACTAAGAAGCCGATGGACGATCCCGCCTTCCGCAAGGCGCTGGCCACCTCCATCGACGTCGGCAAGATCGTCGAGAGCGTCTACGGCAACCTCGTCAATGCCGCCAGCCCCACCGGCCTGCTGCCGCAGTGGGACAAGTTCATCGACAAGGACGTGGTGGCGAAGTCGGGCTTCACGTTCGACACCGGCAAGGCCAAGCAGCTCCTCGCCGACGCCGGTTACAAGGACACCGACGGCGACGGCTTCGTGGAGAACAAGGACGGCTCCAAGATCGACCTGACCATCATCGTGCCGTCCGGCTGGACCGACTGGATGGAGGCGGCCCGGTCGATCTCCGCCAGCGCCAAGAGCGCGGGCATCCAGATCACGCCGGAGTTCCCCGACTTCAACGCGCTGGTCGAGCAGCGCGCCAAGGGCGACTTCGACCTGCTCATCAACAACGAGCGGGGGTTGTCCAACAGCCCGTACACCTACTACGAGTACATCTTCCAGCTTCCCATCAGGAAGCAGCAGAACACGGTCAACTTCGCCCGGTACGAGAACAAGAAGGCCTGGGAGCTCGTCCAGCAGCTCGACCAGGTGAAGACCGACGACATCCCCGGCATGCAGAAGATCATTTCCCAGCTCCAGCAGATCCATCTGGACGACATGCCGGTGATCCCGCTCTGGTACAACGGCCTGTGGGCGCAGCACAGCAACGCCGTGTGGAAGAACTGGCCGTCGTCGGCCGAGGGCGCGCCCAAGACCGGCGCCGTGCTCTGGCGCAACTGGCTGGAGCTCGGCGGTTTCGAGACGCTCACCCAGCTCCAGCCCGCCGGCTCGTGACGAGCTGACCGAGAGAACCTCCCCTGCTCCTCCGCCTCCGCCCCCTCTCATGGGAGGCGGAGGGGCCGCTTTGGAGACACATACCTGTGCGTCGTTACTTCGGCAGGAAACTGCTCATCTACGGACTGACCTTCTTCGTCGCCGTCACGGTCAACTGGATGATCCCGCGCTTCATGCCGGGCGACCCGGTCGCCAGCATGGTCGCACGGGCCAACGTCACCAAGCCCGAGGCCGTCGAGGCCATGCGGGCCTACTACACGAATCTCTTCGGCCTCGACCAGCCGCTCTGGCAGCAGTACCTCAACTTCTGGGGCACGCTGCTGCGCGGCGACTTCGGGGTGAGCATCTGGCTGTTCCCCACCCCGGTCGCCGACGTGATCATGCAGGCGGTGCCGTACACGCTGGGGCTGATCGTCCCGTCGGTGCTGCTCAGCTGGGTGGTGGGCAACCAGTTCGGCGCGTACGCCGCCCGCCGCAAGCTGCTCGACAACACCGTGCTCCCCGTCGGGTACGTGCTGACCGCCATGCCCTACATGTGGCTGGCGGTGCTGCTGGCCTGGGGGCTCGGTGTGCTGCTCGGCTGGTTCCCGGTGGCCGGCGGCTACAGCTTCTCGATGCGGCCCACCTGGTCGTGGACGTTCCTGCTCGACCTGCTGCACCACTGGGCGCTGCCCTTCCTGTCGCTGTTCCTGGTGGCGCTGGGCGGCTGGGCCATCGGCATGCGCAACATGATCATCTACGAGCTCGAATCCGACTACTCCAACTACCTGGCGGCGCTCGGCGCGCCCAGCAGGCTCATCCGCCGCTACGCCTTCCGCAACGCGGTGCTGCCCCAGGTCACCGGCCTGGCCCTGCAGCTCGGCACGCTGGTGGCGGGCGCGCTGGTCACCGAGATCGTCTTCGCGTATCCGGGGCTCGGCAGCCTGATTCTCAAGGCGATCCAGAACAAGGACTTCTTCCTGCTGCAGGGCACGTTCCTGTTCATCGTGCTCGGCGTGCTGATCGCCAACTTCATCATCGACATCGTCTACGTCGTGGTCGATCCGCGGACCAGGGCGGGAATGGCGGGTGCCCAGGCATGAGCGTGATCCAGGACGTCGCGCCGCACGAGCCGGCCGTGCGGCGCGAGGCGCTGCACTTCGCGGTGCGCAACGCCAAGCTCATGGCCGGCTTCGGCATCGTGGCCGCGCTGCTGCTGCTCGGCCTGCTGGGGCCGCTGCTGGTGAGCGGCAATCCCAACGACTACGGCCCGCAGCCGATGAGCCCGCCGAGCGGCGAGCACTGGCTCGGCACCACCACGTTCGGGCAGGACGTGTTCCTGCAGTTCGTGCACGGTCTGCGGGCCACCTTCGTGGTGGGGGTGATCGGCGGCGGGATCGCCGCGGTCATCGGCATGGCCATCGGGTTCGTGGCCGGCTACCGCGGCGGCATCATCGACGAGGTCCTCAACATGCTGACCAACGTCGTGCTGGTCATCCCCACCCTCGCCGTGCTGCTCATCATCAACGCCTACCTGGGCATCCGCAGCGTGGCCGTGCAGGGCCTGTTCATCGGGCTCACGCAGTGGCCGTGGGCGGCGCGGGCGATCAGGGCGCAGACGTTCTCGCTGCGTACCAGGGAGTTCGTGGACCTGGCCAGGATGAGCGGCGCGGGCACCTGGCGGATCATCGTCAGGGAGATCGCGCCGAACATGAGCTCCTACCTGTTCATGACGTTCATCCTGCTGTTCGGCGGCTCGGTGCTGATCGGTTCCTCGCTCGACTTCATCGGGCTCGGACCCACGGAGGGCGTCTCGCTCGGGCTGATGTTGCAGAACGCCCATCAATGGAGCGCGCTGCAACTCGGCATGTGGTGGTGGTTCGTGCCGCCGGGAGCGGCCATCACCGCCATCGTGGGCGCCCTGTACGTGGCCAACGTCGGCCTCGACGAGGTCTTCAACCCGAAGCTGAGGGAGACATGAGCCTGCAGGTCAGCGAGCTGAAGGTGTACTACAGGACGCTCAGGGGCGACGTACGCGCACTCGACGGCATGACCTTCGAACTGCGCGACGGCGAGATCCTCGGCCTGGTCGGCGAGTCCGGCTGCGGCAAGAGCACGCTCGGCAAGTCGCTCATCCGCATGGACGGCCGCATGCGCCGCGTCGGCGGCACGGTCGTGCTCGACGGCCGCGAGCTGCCCATCGACGACGACCGCAAGATGAACGAGTTCCGCTTCCACGAGGTCTCGCTCATCCCGCAGTACGCCATGAGCGCGCTCAACCCCACCCGCAAGATCCGCAAGATGGTCACCGAGCTGCTCGCCTCGCGCGGCGCCACCCTCGACCTGGCCGAGCTGGAACGCCGCATGGACCAGGTGGGGCTGCCCCGCGAGGTGCTCGACCGCTATCCGATCGAGCTGTCGGGCGGCATGAAGCAGCGCATGGTGATGGTCATCTCGACGCTGCTGGACCCGTCCCTGCTGATCGCCGACGAGGTCACCTCCGCGCTCGACGTCTCCACGCAGAAAGCCGTCACGCGCGCCCTGCTCGGCTTCAGGGACAGCGGCTACGTCAAAAGCATGATCTTCGTCACGCACGACCTCGCGCTCACCCACCACCTCGCCGACACGATCATGGTCATGTACGCCGGCCGCCTCGCCGAGAAGGCGCCGTCCGACGTGATCATCAAGTCGCCGCGGCACCCGTACACGAAGCTGCTGCTGGAATCCCTGCCCGAGGTCGGCGTGCGCTACGCCGACCGGCGGCTCGAAGGCATCGCCGGCGCCCCGCCGTCGCTGCTCAACCCGCCCGCCGGCTGCCGGTTCCGCGACCGGTGCCCGATCGCGGGCGAGGAGTGCGCCGAGGATCCGCCGGTGGCCGAGCTCGCCCCCGACCACCACGTAGCCTGCTGGAAGGCCTGATGCTGACACTGCGCGAGGTCACCAAGGAATACAAGATCGGCGCGTTCGGCGGTAAGACCGTCGCGGCCGTCAAGGGCGTGAGCTTCGACGTCGTGCCCGGCGAGGTCGTCTCCCTGATCGGGGAGAGCGGCAGCGGCAAGAGCACGATCGGCCGGATGATCCTCGGGCTCCACCCCGTCACCAGCGGCACGATCACCTTCGACGGGCGGCCGGTGCGGGCGGGCAAGGAGTACTACCGGCACGTGCAGGGGATCTTCCAGGACCCGTTCAGCTCGTTCAACCCGGTGTTCAAGGCGGACCGGGTGTTCGCGATGATCAAGGAGGCGTACTATCCGGGCGTGCCCGCCGCCGAGTGGGCCGAGCGGGTCGAGACGTCGCTGCGCGACGTGCGGCTCAACCCCGCCCAGGTGCTGGGGAAGTACCCGCACCAGCTCAGCGGCGGGCAGCTGCAGCGGCTGCTCATCGCCCGCGCGCTGCTGCTCGACATCAAGCTGCTGGTCGCCGACGAGATCACCAGCATGCTCGACGCCTCCACCCGCATCGACGTGCTCAACCTGCTGGCCGAGCTCAAGACCAGGGGCCTCGGCGTGCTCTACATCACCCACGACCTGTCGCTCGGCACGTACCTGGCCGAGCGGACCGTGGTGCTGCGCAGGGGCAAGGTGGCCGAGATGGGGCCGACCGACGAGGTGTTCGGCGACCCGCTGCACCCGTACACGCGCGAGCTGCTGTCGGCGGTGCCGCGCCTGCACGAGTCGTGGGACGACGCGGTGCCGGTCGACTCCTGCCTCTATCACGAGCGGGGCGGCACGGGCGGCCTGCTTGAGGCCGCGCCGGGGCACTTCGTGGCCTGCGCCGCCCTGCCGTCCTGCCCCTCCGGCGAGGTCTGAGCGGGCCGCGTCAGCCGCGGCGGTGGAAGCGCCGGTGCGCCAGGCTGAAGACCAGCGCGCCCAGCCAGAGCACGAGCAGCGCCTTGAAGACGCCGAAGCCGCCGAAGATCAGGCTGAGGAACAGCAGCATGGTCAGCATCGGCACCAGCGGGTGCGGCCCGCGCCGGTGGCGGCGCATGTGCCCGTGCCAGCCCCGCATGTGGTGGCGCATGTCCCGGTGGGCGTGGCGCATGGCCTCCATCTGCCGGCGGTGCGCGTGCATGGCGGCGTGCCAGTCGCTCATCACGTACGGGCTCGCCGGCTCCTGGTAGGCGGGCCCGTGGGGTGACGGCCGCCCGCCCGGCAGGTCGGCCGTCACCTCGGCGAGCTCGCGAGCGGTTTTGGCGGCCAACGTGCGGTCGAGGCGCTCGTCGAGCTCCTCGTGGGTGAGCCCGCCCTGCGCGAAGTGCTCGCGCAGAGCGGCCATGGTCTGCTCGCGTTCGGCGTCGCCGATGCGGAGATCTCTGGCGTCCATGACGGTTACCTCGCTCTCTCCGTACCGGCTGTCCAGCGCGGCGCCGGCCATCGTTCTCACTCCTCGCCCGGGTCGTCGTCCGCCAGGATCTGGTAGAGCTTGCGCCGGGTCTCAACCAGAGTCTTACGCGCTTCGCGGATTTGTGCGTCGTTTCCGGTCTGGAGAACCTGCATCATGGCGAATGCCGACTGCCGGGTGATGTGCCAGAGATCGGCGGTGTTGTCGTCGATGTCGGGACGCATCTCGTCCCACGGCGCGCGGACCTCGTCGGCGTGCGCCTCGATGTAGTCGCGCCCTTCCTGGGTGAGCCGGAAGGTCTTGCGGCCCTCGTTCTCCTCCGAGATCACCAGGCCCTCGTCGGTGAGCTGCTGCAGCGCCGGGTAGACGGCGCCGGGGCTGGGCTTCCAGCCGCCCTCGCTGCGCTCGGCGATCTCCTGGATGATCTGGTAGCCGTTGCGCGGCTCCTCGGCGAGCAGGGCCAGGATCGCGGCGCGCACGTCGCCCCGCTTGGCCTTGCGGCCGCGGCCGCCGCCCCAGCCGCGCCCGCCCCACGGGCCGGGCCCCCAGGGGCCGCGCCCGAAGTCGAACGGGAACGGGCCGCCTCTGCCGCGATGCCGGTGCTCGTGCGGGCCGCCATGGTGCGGGCCGTGGTGGGGACCGCGGTGCGGGCCGCCCCTGCGCCCGCCGATCTGCTCGAAAGCGTCGGCCATCGCCTGGAACGCCTCGCGGGCCGCGCGCTTGTAGTCGTGCGCGCCGAACCAGGCTCCGCCCGCCGCCATGTGGTGAGTCATATCTCCTCCTATATCGTGACTCAGTCTCGATGCGTCAAAGATATATCGAGAACATGTCGACAGACAAGTCACGGACAGGTGTGAGCCAGATCACGAAAAAGTTGCGGAATCCGGGGAACAGGATCCGGGAAGTCACCGTTGAACCCAGCAGACGAGGTCGTTCCGCGTCGGCAGGGCTGGGGGGTGCTGTCGCCGCGGAGACGACCTCGTCTGCGTTTTCAGGGGTTTCCAGGGTTTTCGAGCGTGCGCGTGCGCGCCACACTCCACTTCCCGCCCGGCGCCGGCGGGCGCGTAAAGAGCCGCTTTGCCGTACAGTCCCGGATCATGATGGGGCACACTCACGCGATGACCGGGGCCATCGCATGGCTGGGGCTGGCGCCGCCGCTCGCCGCGCTCCCGCTGCTGAACGAGTCCACCCGGTGGGTCGAGACCGGCATCATGGCCACCGCGCTCACCCCTGCCGAGCTGATCGCCGGCGCCATCATCTGCGCGGGGGCGGCCATGCTGCCCGACCTCGACCATCCCAGCGCGACCATCGCGCAGACGTTCGGGCCGATCACGTGGGCGCTGAGCAAGCTCGTCTCCTGGCTCAGCGGCGGGCACCGAGGGGCCACCCACTCCCTGCTGTTCGCGGTCGGGCTCGGACTGGGGGCGCACTGGCTGGCCAGCACCTATCCGCTCGGGCGCGACATCATGGTCGTCCTGCTCATCGGGCTCTCCCTGCGGGCCATCGGCGTCGGCATCCCGGGCAACAAGCTCGGCTCCGCGATGATCAACATCGGCCTCACCGCCGGCCTGTACGCGGTCTTCCTCTCGCTCAACGTCGGATACGCCTGGCTCGGCCTGGCCGTCGGCGTCGGCTGCTTCATCCACGTCGTGGGCGACTGCATGACCGAACGGGGCTGCCCGGTGCTCTGGCCGCTGGGGGTGAAGTTCGTGCTGCCGTGGAAGATCGGCATCAAGACCGGCAGGAAGTTCGAGCAGAAGATCCTCGCGCCGATCCTGTCGGTCGTCATCGTCGGCCTGCTCTTCTGGCGGCTTGCGCCCGTTTAACTTGATGTCGAGATATTCTGTAGATATCTTGATGTCGAGACATCCGCCGCGGCCTGCGAGTTAGGCGCACCTAACGTGCTGTCCGCTTCCGCAGTGCGGCAGGATTCTGTCTGAACACCTGTCTATGGAGGAGGCGAATCATCGTGTCCGCGAACAGCTTCGGCAGCCGTGACACGCTCCGCGTCGGCGACGCGTCATATGAGATCTTCCGGCTGGATGCCGTCGAGGGCGCCGCACGTCTCCCGTACAGCCTGAAGATCCTGCTGGAGAACCTCCTCCGCACCGAGGACGGCGCCAACATCACCGCCGACCACATCCGGGCGCTGAGCAACTGGGACCCCCACGCGACCCCGAGCGTGGAGATCCAGTTCACGCCCGCCCGCGTCATCATGCAGGACTTCACCGGCGTGCCCTGCGTCGTCGACCTGGCCACCATGCGCGAGGCCGTGCGCGACCTCGGCGGCGACCCGTCGCGCATCAACCCGCTGGCGCCCGCCGAGATGGTCATCGACCACTCCGTCATCGTCGACTACTTCGGCCACCCCGACGCCTTCCAGCGCAACGTCGAGCGCGAGTACGAGCGCAACCGCGAGCGCTACCAGTTCCTGCGCTGGGGCCAGACCGCCTTCGACGAGTTCAAGGTCGTGCCGCCCGGCACCGGCATCGTCCACCAGGTCAACATCGAGCACCTCGCGCGCGTCGTCATGACCCGCGACGGCAAGGCCTACCCCGACACCTGCGTCGGCACCGACTCCCACACCACGATGGAGAACGGCATCGGCGTGCTCGGCTGGGGCGTCGGCGGCATCGAGGCCGAGGCCGCCATGCTCGGCCAGCCGATCTCCATGCTCATCCCGCGCGTCGTCGGCTTCAAGCTCAGCGGCAAGCTGCCCGCCGGCGCCACCGCCACCGACCTCGTGCTGACGATCACCGAGATCCTGCGCAAGCACGGCGTCGTCGGCAAGTTCGTCGAGTTCTACGGCGAGGGCGTCTCCTCGGTGCCGCTGGCCGACCGCGCCACCATCGGCAACATGAGCCCCGAGTTCGGCTCCACCTGCGCCATCTTCCCCATCGACGGCCAGACCATCGACTACCTGCGCCTGACCGGCCGCTCCGAGGAGCAGATCGCCCTCGTCGAGGCGTACGCCAAGGCCCAGGGCCTGTGGCTCGACCCGTCGGCGCCCGAGCCGGTCTTCTCCGAGTACATCGAGCTCGACCTGAGCACCGTCGTGCCGTCCATCGCCGGCCCCAAGCGCCCGCAGGACCGCATCCAGCTGTCGGACGCCAAGGAGACCTGGCGCCGCGACGTTCACAACTACGTCACCGACGATGTGGACGAGGCCTCCGAGGAGAGCTTCCCCGCCTCCGACTCGCCCGCCTCCAACGCCAGCGCCAACGGCCGGCCCCACAAGCCGGTCACCGTGACGCTCGCCGACGGCACGTCGTGCGAGATCGACCACGGCATCGTCTCGATCGCCGCGATCACCTCCTGCACCAACACCTCCAACCCGTACGTCATGCTCGGCGCGGCCCTGCTGGCCCGCAACGCCGTGGAGAAGGGCCTCACCCGCAAGCCGTGGGTCAAGACCTCCCTGGCCCCCGGTTCGCAGGTCGTCACCGGCTACTTCGAGCGTTCCGGGCTCCAGCCGTACCTCGACAAGATCGGCTTCAACCTCGTCGGCTACGGCTGCACCACCTGCATCGGCAACTCCGGGCCGCTGCTCCCCGAGATCAGCGAGGCCATCCAGGCCAACGACCTGGCCGTCACCGCCGTGCTGTCGGGCAACCGGAACTTCGAAGGCCGCATCAACCCCGACGTCAAGATGAACTACCTGGCCTCGCCGCCGCTCGTCGTGGCGTACGCGCTGGCCGGCACCATGGACATCGACCTCAACAACGAGCCGCTCGGCATCGGCAACGACGGCGAGCCGGTCTACCTGCGCGACATCTGGCCGTCGCCGGAAGAGGTCGCCGCCGTGGTCAACTCCTCGATCGGCCGCGACATGTTCGAGCGTGACTACGCCGACGTGTTCAAGGGCGACGAGCACTGGCGCTCGCTGCCGGTCCCGACCGGCGACACCTTCGAGTGGGACCCCGACTCCACCTACGTCCGCAAGGCCCCGTACTTCGACGGCATGCCGGAGAAGCCGGAGCCCGTGCGCGACATCCACGGCGCCCGCGTGCTCGTCAAGGTCGGCGACTCCGTCACCACCGACCACATCTCGCCCGCCGGCTCCATCAAGGTCGGCACCCCCGCCGCCCAGTACCTCCAGGCCAATGGCGTCGAGGTGAAGGACTTCAACTCCTACGGCTCGCGGCGTGGCAACCACGAGGTGATGATCCGCGGCACGTTCGCCAACATCCGCCTGCGCAACCAGATCGCGCCCGGCACCGAAGGCGGCTACACCCGCGACTTCACCCAGCCCGACGGGCCCGTGACGTTCATCTACGACGCCTCGGTCAACTACGCCGCCGCCGGCATCCCGCTGGTCGTCCTGGCCGGCAAGGAGTACGGCTCCGGCTCCTCCCGCGACTGGGCCGCCAAGGGCACCGCGCTGCTCGGCGTCCGCGCCGTCATCGCCGAGTCGTACGAGCGCATCCACCGCTCCAACCTCATCGGCATGGGCGTGCTGCCGCTGCAGTTCCCGGAGGGCGCCTCGGCCGCGTCGCTCGGCCTGACCGGCGAGGAGACCTTCGACATCACCGGCGTCGAGGAGCTCAACAAGGGCGGCATCCCGCGCACCGTCCACGTCAAGGCCGGCGACGTCGAGTTCGACGC
This sequence comes from Nonomuraea fastidiosa, assembly GCF_042751225.1. NCBI lineage: Bacteria > Bacillati > Actinomycetota > Actinomycetes > Streptosporangiales > Streptosporangiaceae > Nonomuraea > Nonomuraea fastidiosa. The sequence goes on along the minus strand of NZ_CP170570.1, from coordinate 695,811 downwards.
GATCGTCCGCATCGACACGCCGGGTGAGGCCGACTACTACCGGCACGGCGGCATCATGCAGTACGTGCTGCGCTCGCTGCTCGCCAAGTGACGCCGTAGGAGTGCGGCCCGCAGCGCCGCGGTCGCGGGTGACCACCGGCGTCCGCGGGCCGCACTCACGCGCCTGCCGCTCTTGTCGGGCCGCTGCCCTCGCGGGGGTGTCCGCCCGTGGGGCTCACGGCCTCTCGCGGGCGTGCCTTCGTCAGGGCCACGTGTCCGGGCACGCGTGCCTTGGCGTCGGCCGCGCACGCGTGGCACTCCTTCGTGGGAGTCCGTGACGTTCTTGGGAGCGCGTGACGAAGGACACGGATGCCGGCGGAATGCGGCGGCGCGTACGTGGCGTTGTGCGAGCCGGGCTCACCGCACGTCCGGTGAGACGGACAGCTTCCCGTGTTCCTGTTCCGGTCATGAGCCTGGGCGGGGGGACGGGAGCCCTTGGCCGGCGTGCCGGGGGTTGGGCGCGATCCTCACGCGCCCGTCTCGGGGGAACCACCCGAACACATCAAGAGCCGCCCTGCGGGACAATCCCCGCTGGGCGGCTCTTGTGTTCTCCGCGCCCGGCGTGCCGTGCCACCTGTGTCCGGCCGGTCGCGTCGTCAGGAGGAGTCAGGACACCTCGCGGGCTGGAGCCGGCCACGTGTCGCAGGCGGTGGGGAGAGGGTTCGCGTGCCGCGGGCAAGCCGGGCTGCGGGGCGGTGGTCGCGAGGAGCGCGGCGACCGCGCGGTCACTCTCGTGGTGGTGAAAGCAACGGAGAGTAGCAGTGGTTGACTCGCCTGCATGGCGAATCTGGCATTGGTGCTGATAGTCGGTAGTGTGGCGGTTTTCGTGGGGGCGATCGTCCAAGGGGCCGTGGGGTTCGGGCTCGGACTGGTCGCCGCGCCGCTGCTCACGTTGCTCGCCCCCGACCTCATGCCCGGTGCCGTGCAGGTCGTCAACATGACGTTGCCGCTGTTCACGCTGGCCGTGGAGTGGCGGCGGGTGGACTGGCGAGGGCTCGGGTTCGCGGTGCTCGGGAGACTGCCGGGCAGTGCGCTCGGCGCGATCATCGTCGTCTACGTTTCCGTACACGCCCGGAGCATCTTCGTCGCGGTCATGGTGCTCGTCGCCGTGGCGCTGACGGCGCGGGCCATGAGCGTGCCGCGCAACGCGCTCACCGTCACCTCGGCCGGGTTCGTGTCAGGGGTCACCGGCACCGCGACCGGCATCGGCGGCCCGCCCATCGCGCTCGTCTACCAGAACGCCAAGGGGCCGCAGATCCGGGCCACGCTGGCGATGTTCTTCTTCCTGAGCGCCGTCCAGTCGCTGGTCATCCTCGCGATCGTGGACGAGCTGCCGTCCGGGGCGCTGCTGGTGGGCGGGGCGCTGATCGTGCCGATGCTGCTCGGGTTCCTCGTGTCCGGGCCGCTGCGGCGTTACCTCGACGGCGGCAAGGTGCGTACGGCCGTCCTCATCGTGGCGGCGGCCTCGGCGGTCGGCCTGATCGTGCAGAACGTGCTCGGCCAGGCCCTCGCCTGAGCTCCGCCCTGAGCTCCGCCCTGAGCTCCGCCCTGAGCTTCGCGGAGCCCTCTGCGCCCGCCCCGGCCCCAGACGCGGACCGGAACGGGCGCAGCCTCAACGCACGGGCCCTCAAGGGGCGCAGGCCCTCAACGCACGGGCCCTCAACGCGCGGGCCTCAAGGGGCGCAGGTATCAAACCGCACGGGCCCCAAGGCGCAAGCCCCGAAGGCGCCCGCTCAGCGCCGCGGGCTCCCGCGTGCCGTCACTCGCCGCGGCCGGCGACCATCCCGGTGTAGGCGCCGATCACCTTGACCTGGGCGGGGGAGGCGCTCTTGGGCGGGATGTGCGCCGCCACCTGCAGCAGCTCGCCCACCTTCATGTACTTGTAGTACTTGCCCCGCAGCAGGCCGCTGTTCTTCCGGTAGACGTAGTAGCGCTGCGGGCCCTGGTGCACGTCGTACACCTGGGTGCGCGCGAATGTGGTGAAGACGAGCGCGCCCCCGTCGGCCGTGCGCAGCGCGTACGACGGATACTCCTTGGCCGGCGCGACGTGCTCGGTCACCTTGGCGAACTGCCGCATGTTGGCGCGGCTGCTGGCGGCGTCGGTGGTGAGCTCGTCGGAGGCGAAGCGGCTCTTGGCGGCGTTCGAGCCCTTGCCCGTCAGGTGCACCGAGTAGTTCCTGGCGAACTGGGCGGGCGACATGAGCAGGCCGGTCCCGTCGGCCTGGTCCACCTCGGCAGCCGCGCCGGAGGCGTCCTTCTGGATCTTCGGCAGGTCGCCGGCGTCGAGCGCCTCGGAGATGTCGGGGGCATAGACCTGCTTCCACGCGCCGTCCTGGTGTGCGAAGAGCAGGTACGTGGGGTCCTTCGCGGTCTCCTTGGCCCGCTTCCAGTACGCCGTCGCCAGGAACCACCGCTTGGAGGCCGGCGCGACGAACGTGGCCTTGACGTACTCGAACGGCTTGTAGTCGCCCGCCTTGGTGCCCAGCCTGCGCGCCGACAGGTCGCCGGCCTTGTCGATGGCGAGGCTGGAGCCGCCCTCGTACGTGGCCAGCAGCTTGTCGTCGAGCGTCTTGTTGGCCTTGTTGTTGCGCTCGATGTAGTCGGCGATCACCGCCTGGGCCGTCAGCGGCTGCTCGGTCGCGGACGGCGACGGCTTGGGTGTCTGCGACGTCCCGGACGCCTTGGGCGACGCGGTCGCGGACTCCGCCGCCTTCCACGCCGCCGTGGGGTCGAGTCCCGGCAGGCCGGAGCAGCCCGCCACCAGGCATCCGGCAAGCACGCCACCGGCCACGCGTCCGAACCGCTGCACCTTCTCGCACCTTCCGTAAAGCGTCACAAAGTGGCCCAAACCTACCAACAACCGCGCTCCCGCCGGCCCGGCACTCCGTGGTCGCCTCCCGAGGCGATCCTCACAGCGGGCGGCCGGCAGGCGTCCGGAAGGTTGAGGCGACGTTTCTGGATTGTTACCCGAAACAACAAATTCGGGCCTTCAACCCCCTTCACAACTGGTTCGTCCCGGAATACGTTGCCGCAAACAACATTCATCCGGGCCCCTTCCGGAAGAAAGGACCCTGCACCATGCGCAAGGGGATCCTCAGCCTGACCGCCTCGGCAGCAGCGCTCGCCCTCGGTCTCACCGCCTGCGGGGGCGACAGCGGTCAGACCACGACCACGACAACGGACTCGGCATCGGCCTCGGCCTCGGGTGCGGTGGGCAAGATCGGCGTGATCATGCCGGACAGCAAGTCCTCCGCCCGTTGGGAGACGGCGGACCGCAAGTACCTCGAAGAGGCGTTCAAGGCCGCGGGTGTCGAGTACGACATCCAGAACGCGCAGAACGACAAGACGCAGTTCCAGACCATCGCCGACCAGATGATCACGAACGGCGCCACCGTTTTGATGATCGTCAACCTGGACAGCGGCACCGGTAAGACCGTCATCGAGAAGGCCAAGTCCCAGGGCGTGGCCACGATCGACTACGACCGGCTGACGCTGGGCGGCGGCGCGGCGTACTACGTCAGCTTCGACAACACCAAGGTCGGCAAGCTCCAGGGCGAAGGCCTGGTCAAGTGCCTGACCGACAAGAAGGCGGACAAGCCCATCGTCGCCTACCTGAACGGCTCGCCGACCGACAACAACGCGACGCTGTTCAAGGAGGGCTACGACAGCGTGCTCAAGCCGAAGTTCGACTCCGGCGAGTACGTCAAGGGCCCCGACCAGTCGGTGCCCGACTGGGACAACACCCAGGCCGGGACGATCTTCGAGCAGATGCTGACCCAGGAGCCGAAGATCGCCGGCGTGCTGGCCGCCAACGACGGCCTCGGCAACGCCGCCATCACCGTGCTGAAGAAGAACAACCTCAACGGCAAGGTGCCGGTGACCGGCCAGGACGCCACCGTCCAGGGCCTGCAGAACATCCTCGCGGGCGACCAGTGCATGACCGTGTACAAGGCCGTCAAGAAGGAGGCCGACGCCGCCGCCAAGCTCGCGGTCGCGCTGGCCAAGGGTGAGAAGCCCACGACGAGCGGCAGCGTCAAGGACCCGGAGACGGGCCAGGACGTGCCATCCGAGCTGATGGAGCCGCAGGCCATCTACTTCGACAACGTCAAGGACGTGGTGGCCGACGGCTACGTCACCAAGGAGGAACTGTGCACCGGCGAGTTCGCCGAGAAGTGCACTGAAGCTGGCATTCAATGACGCGGCGGGGTGCGGCCGGCGTCACCGGCCCGGCCGTACCCCCGTTTAGGGAGATCCATGACCCCCCTCCTTGAAGTGCGCGGGATCGACAAGAGCTTCGGCCCGGTGAAGGTCCTGCACGAGGTCGAGTTCGCCGCGTACGCCGGCCAGGTCACAGCCCTCGTCGGCGACAACGGCGCAGGCAAGTCCACCCTGGTCAAGTGCATCGGCGGCATCCACCCCATCGACGCCGGCCAGATGCTCTTCGACGGCAAAGAGGTGCAGATCAACAGCCCGCGCGACGCGGCCGAGCTGGGCATCGAGATCGTCTACCAGGACCTCGCCCTGTGCGACAACCTGGACATCGTCCAGAACATGTTCCTCGGCCGCGAGCGCAAGAACGGCATCCTCCTGGACGAGGACACCATGGAGGAGCTGGCCGAGCGGACGCTCAGCGACCTGTCCGTCCGTACCGTCAAGTCCATCAGGCAGCAGGTCTCCAGCCTGTCCGGCGGGCAGCGGCAGACCGTGGCCATCGCCAAGGCCGTGCTGTGGAACAGCAAGGTCGTCATCCTCGACGAGCCGACGGCGGCGCTGGGCGTGGCCCAGACGGCGCAGGTGCTCGAGCTGGTGCGCAGGCTCGCCGACACCGGCCTGGCCGTCGTGCTCATCTCCCACAACATGAACGACGTGTTCGCCGTCTCCGACCGGATCGCGGCGCTCTACCTCGGCAGGATGGCCGCCCAGGTCAAGACCGCCGACGTGACGCACGCGCAGGTCGTCGAACTGATCACATCAGGCCGCAGCGGCGATCTGGGCCTCAAGAACGGGGTCACCTCATGAACAAGGTCAAAGAACTACCCGGCGAGGCCATCGTCGAGGCGGCGCAGACTCCGTCCATCAAGAACAGCTTCCTCGCCTACATGCAGCGGGTGCGCGGCGGTGACATGGGCGCGCTGCCCGCCGTGCTCGGCCTGGTCGTGCTCTGCGCGGTCTTCGCCGTGGCGCGGCCGTCCTTCGTCACGGCGATCAACTTCGCCAACCTGTTCACCCAGGGAGCGGCCATCACGCTCATCGCGATGGGCCTGGTGTTCGTGCTGCTGCTCGGCGAGATCGACCTGTCGGCCGGGTTCGCGAGCGGCGTGTGCGCGGCCGTGCTCGCCGTCACGCTGACCGAGCTCGGCCTGCCGTGGTACGTCTGCATGCTGGCGGCCATCCTCACCGGCGTCGTCATCGGCACCGTGCTCGGCACCCTGGTCGCCAAGGTCGGCATCCCGTCGTTCGTGGTCACGCTCGCGGCCTTCCTCGCCTTCCAGGGCCTGGTCCTGGTGCTGGTCGACGAGGGCACCAACATCTCCATCCGCGACAGCGTGGTCGTCGCCATCGCCAACAAGAACCTGCCGCCGTGGCTCGGCTGGGCGCTGTACGCGGTCTGCGTGGCCGTCTTCGCGGTCGTTCAGCTGCGCAGGGCCAGGACCCGCACCAAGCGTGGCCTGACCGCCGACCCGCTGTCGCTGATCGCCTTCCGCGTCGGCATGCTGGCGCTGTTCGCCGGCCTCGCGGTCGCCGCGCTCAACCTGGAGCGCAGCCGCAACCCCGCGCTCGTCTCGCTCACCGGCGTGCCGATCGTGGTGCCGATCATCCTCGCGCTGCTGGTCTTCTGGACGGTGGTGCTGCGCCGCACCTCGTTCGGCCGTCACCTGTACGCGGTCGGCGGCAACGCCGAGGCCGCCCGCAGGGCCGGTATCCCCGTCGACCGGATCAAGATCAGTGCGTTCGTGATCTGCTCGTCCATGGCCGCCATCGGCGGCATCGTGGCCGCCTCGCGCGCCAGCTCCGTCGACCCCAACACGGGCGGCAGCTCCGTCCTGCTGTACGCGGTCGGCGCCGCCGTCATCGGCGGCACCAGCCTCTTCGGCGGCAAGGGCCGGGTGCTCGACGCCGTGCTCGGCGGCGCGGTGGTCGCGGTGATCGAAAACGGCATGGGACTCATGGGGTACGGTTCCAGCGTGAAGTACCTGGTCACGGGGTCGGTCCTGCTGCTCGCGGCGGGTGTCGACGCTCTGGCGCGCAAGCGGGCGTCGGCCGCTGGTTTAAGGTGATCAGCGATCCGCAGCCCCTGAAGGAACCCCAGACCATGCGTGCCGGCCCGTCACAAGAGGACATCAGGCGCCACAACCTCGGCGCCCTGCTGCGCCATGTCCACCTGGGCGGGCCGATCTCGCGGGCCGAGCTGACCTCGAAGATGGGGCTCAACCGCAGCACGATCATGGCGCTGACCTCCGACCTCACCGCCGCCGGGCTGGTGCGCGAGGAGCTGCCGCGCGAGACCGGCCGGGCCTGGCCCTCGCTCGTGGTGCGGCCGGAGTCGTCGCGGGTCTACGTCTTCGCCTTCGACGTGGGCCCTGACCGGATCGCCGCGGCCCGCGTCGGTCTGGGCGGGGTGATACTCGACCGGCGCGAGGCCGCACGCGACCGCGACCGCTTCGACCTGGACGAGCTGACCGGCACGCTGGCCGGGTTCGCCCGCCAGATGCGCCGCAAGACCAGGAACGACACCGTCTGCGTCGGGGCCGCCGCCGCGGTGTCGGGCGGCGTGCGCAAGGCCGACGGCGTCGTCAGCTTCGGGCCCAACCTCCAGGCAGAGGAGGTGCCGTTCGGGGAGGAGCTGGCGCGGCGGCTCGGCCTCGGTCTGCCCGTCAGCGTGGGCAACGACGCCAACCTGGCCGCGCTCGCCGAGCACAGCCGCGGGGTCGGCGTCGCCGTACGCGACCTCATCTACCTGCACGGCGACGTCGGCATCGGCGGCGGCATCATCTCCGGCGGCCACTTGATCGGCGGGCACGACGGCTACGGCGGCGAGATCGGCCACATGGTGGTCAACCCCGGAGGCCGGGCCTGCGGCTGCGGCTCGCACGGCTGCCTGGAGGCCGAGGTGGGGGAGCGGACCCTGCTGGAGTCGGCCGGGCGGGTCGCGGACGGACGCCGGGGGCGCGACGCCGTACGCGAGGTCGTCGAGGCGGCCGACCGGGGGGACATCGTGGCCCAGGAGGCGCTCAGCCGGGTCGGTGACTGGCTCGGGCTCGGCGTCGCGAACCTGGTGAACATCTTCAACCCCGAGCTGGTGATCTTCGGGGGGATCCTGCGGGAGATCTACCTCGGCTCGGCCGCGCAGGTACGCTCGCAGCTCGCCTTGCACGCCATGGCGCACCAGCGCGAACGGGTCCGCCTGCGCACGTCCGCGCTCGGCGACTCGGCCCCGCTCGTCGGCGCCGCCGAGCTCGCCTTCGCCCACGTCCTGTCCGACCCTTTGGAAGTCCTCGCCCGCGCCAACGGCTGACCCGCCGGCCCCTCTCTGGGGAAGGACAGCGGCCCCGGCGGCGCTTCTCCCTCTCCGAGGGACAGCAGCCCGGCGGCGGGAAGGCCCTTCGCCACCCCACCTCCCCTCAGGGGACAGAAACCCGGAGGCGCACTCTCCTCCCGGTGGACGGCAGTCCGGTGGCCCTCTCTCCTCCCGGAGGACGGCAGTCCGGCGGCGGGGAAGCGGTGGGCGGCGGGTCGGCTCCTGCGGCCCTCTTTCGCCGAAAGAACGGAAGGCAGGCGGCCGGGAGAGGGGTGAGAAGGACGGAAGAGCGGCGGTCGCCAGACGCTCAGGTGACGCGGTCGGTGGCGGCGGTCCAGGTGTTGCAGAAGCCGGTCGCGCCGCCCCGGTACCCGCGATCCTGCCACCACGCCAGGTTCCGTGGCTTGCCGTGGATGTCGCTCTCGTCGGCCATCCGTACGGCCGCCACCCAGTCACGCCACGAGATCCCGGGCTTGATGCTCTTGAGCGTGGCGCTGTAGAAGACCCCGGCGAAGCATTCGGCCTGCATCTCCAGCCGGTGGCTGAGCAGCCGCCGGGCCTTGGCGGAGGCGGGGGCGTGCAGGGCGGCGTGGGCGTCGAGCACGCCGATGAGGTGCTGCACGTGGTGCCCCCACTCGTGGGCGACCGAGTGCGCGATGTTCATCCTGAACGGGTCGCGCAGGTCGGCCTTGCTGATGCGGATCGCGATCGTGCTCTGGTCGGGGCAGTACTGCGCCCCGCTGCTGGTGATCGTCCCGCACACGGAGTCCCGCCCGGTGGTGACCGTGACGGCGGGCGGCGTGTACGCAAGGCCGGCGGCGGCGAACCTGGACGCCCAGAAGCGGTCGGCGCAGGCGGCCATCGCCCGGTGGAAGGACGTGAGCGAGGCCACGCTGCCCAGCTTGATGCGCGGGATCGAGCAGGACTGCCGGACCACGTCCCCGCCCATCACGCTGAGCAGCCCGGACTGCGGGACCCGGGCGGCGGCGCTCGCGGGCGGCGGTGTGATGAGCCCCGCGACCAGGCACGCCGTCAACGCGAAGGCCGCCGGCGCTAAGAGGGAAAGGCGCATGATCGCGGATCATAAGCCTTCATAGGGGGATCTACCGCACCTTGGACGCCGGGCTCGTCCAGGTGTTGCAGGATCCGGCCGACTGGGACGTGAAGCCGCGCTGCAGCCAGAAGGCGTTGCTCTTGTCGCTGCCGTGCGTCTGGTCGGAGCCGCTGCGCACGCCGATGGCGTCGAGCGCGACGGCGTTGTGCGTGCCCTTGGTCAGGATGGTCCAGTCCGAGTCGGGCCGTCCCAGCGAGTCCCAGACGCGGCCGACGAACACGCCGGACATGCACTGCGCCTGCAGCTCCAGGCGGCGCAGCGCGGCGAGCGAGCGGTCCTCACTCCCCTTCTTGAGGATGATCCGGTCGGCGGCCTTCATGATGCCGGTGAGCTGCTGGACGTGGTGCCCGTACTCGTGGGCGAGCACCTGCATCAGCGCCAGGTCGGTCGGCTCCTCGACGATGTCCGGGCTGAGCAGGAAGGTGATGGAGCGGTCGAGCGGGCAGTAGACGGCCTGCGCGCCCCCGGGGAAGCGCCCGCACGTGTTCTTCGCGCCCGGCTTCGTGATGATCTTGAAAGCGGGCTTGGTGAAGCGGTGCCCGGCCTTGCGCACGACCGGGGCCCAGGCGCGGTCGAGGCAGTCCTTGACGGTCTCGAAGTACAGCTCCGCCTCCTCCAGGGAGCCGGTGCTCACCTCGGGCTCCTCGCAGGTCCGCACGCCGGGCTTGCCCGCCTTGTAGAGCGCGTTCTTCGTCAGAACGGACGGGTAAGTGGAGGAGGCCGCGTGCGCGGTGCCGGCGAACAGCACGCCGGCCAGTGCGCCCGCCATGAGCGCTAAGAGGGGGATACGCATGGCACGGCACCCTAGTGAAAATCCGGGCCGGTAGCGAAGGAATACGCCGTCAGGTGACGCTCCGGGCGCTGGCCGCCCAGGTGTTGCAGGCACCGGGGGTGCCGCGGTTGAAGCCCCGCGTCATCCACGCGGCCTGCGTCGGGCCCTTGCCGTGGTCGTTCTGCGGCCAGCCCTTGGCGCCGTTCTTCCTGAACCAGCCCACCGTGTACGCCCAGTCGGCGTCGGTGACCAGCGACGTGCCCTTCATCGTGCTCATGAACGCCGCCGAGAAGCACTCGGCCTGCAGCTCGGACCTGCGCGACAGCTGCAGCCTCCTGGCCTTGCCCGCGACCGTGCGCGCCGCCCAGTAGTAGTCCCAGATGCCGGAGACCTGCTGTACGTGGTGACCGTACTCGTGGGCGATCAGCCGGGTGATGCCCAGCGGGAAAGGGTTGCGCAGCTGGTCCTTGCCGATCATCAGGTACATCGTGCGGTCGGTCGAGCAGTAGACGCCGTCGGCGCCGGTGTTCCAGGTGCCGCACGGCGTCTTGACCTTGCGGGTGATGATGCGCAGCCGCGGCTTGCTGAACGGCATCCCGGCCTTGCGGAACTGCGCCGCCCACGCCTTGTTCAGGCAGGCCGTCACGCGGGTCAGGAAGCGCCGGTACGCAGAGATGCTGCCCGCGGGCAGCGTCCCCGGACGGCACTTCACGTCGGTGAGCCGGCCGGTCTTGTACAGCGGGTTGGCGGTGGCCGTCGCCCGCCCGGCGATCGTGGCGCCGCCGTTGTGACCCTGGCCCGCGCTGGCCGGCGGCGCGACGACCTGCCGCCCCCCGTGTGCGGGCGCGGCCGAGGTCGTCGCCACGTCCGCGAGCACGACGGTCAGCGCGGCCGCGGCCAGGGCGAGCGCCACGCCTGCCGCGACGAGCGCGACGATCCTGCTTGCGGGGAGGGAGTTCATATGGACCGCAAGACTAGGTCAAGAGAGGACATATGTGGGTGGATTTGACTTGATGGAGTCAGTGAGGGCTTCGCGAACTAGACTCGGGGGATCGACGCAAAAAAGCAGAGGGGAGTCGCCTCCGTGAGCGGGTTGCTGGGCTCGATCAAGGGACCGCAGGACGTCAAAAGGCTTGCCGTCGAGGAGCTGTCAGGGCTCGCGGGAGAGATCCGTGATCTGCTGGTCGACGCGTGCGCCAGGTTCGGCGGTCACCTCGGCCCCAACCTCGGCGTGGTCGAGCTGACCATCGCCGTCCACCGCGTCTTCGACTCGCCCCACGACCCCATCATCTGGGACACCGGCCACCAGGCGTACGTGCACAAGCTGCTCACCGGCCGCGCGGCCGGCTTCGAGGCGCTCAAGCAGGAGGGCGGCCTGTCGGGCTACCCGAGCCAGGCCGAGTCCGAGCACGACTTCGTGGAGAACTCCCACGCCTCCACCGCGCTGTCGTACGCCGACGGCATGGCCAAGGCGTTCAAGCTGCGCGGCGCCCACGACCGCACGGTGGTCGCGGTCATCGGCGACGGCGCGCTGACCGGCGGCATGGCCTGGGAGGCGCTCAACAACATCGCGGCCAACAAGGACCTGCCGATCGTCATCGTGGTCAACGACAACGGCCGCTCGTACTCGCCGACGATCGGCGGCCTGGCCTCCCACCTGTCCTCGCTGCGCGTCAACCGCCGCTACGAGGACATGCTGGAGTACGTCAAGGACAAGCTGGGCCACGTCCCGGTCCTCTACGACGCCCTGCACGGCTTCAAGAAGGGCGTGAAGGACGTTCTCGCGCCGCAGGTGATGTTCGAGGACCTCGGGCTCAAATACGTCGGCCCCATCGACGGCCACGACGAGCAGGCCATGGAGGCGGCGCTGCGCAAGGCCCGCGACTTCCGCGGCCCGGTCATCGTGCACGCCGTCACGCAGAAGGGCCGCGGCTACAGCCCGGCGGAGAACCACGACGAGGACCAGTTCCACTCCCCGGGCGCCTTCGACCGCGCCACCGGCGCGGAGAAGCCCAAGGGCCGCATCTGGACCAACGTCTTCAGCGAGGAGCTGGTCAGGCTCGGCAAGGAGCGCGACGATCTGGTCGCGATCACCGCCGCCATGCTCCACCCGACGGGGCTCAACGCCTTCGCCGAGGCGTTCCCCGACCGCATCTACGACGTCGGCATCGCCGAGCAGCACGCGCTCACCAGCGCGGCGGGGCTCGCGCTCGGCGGCCTGCACCCGGTGGTCGCCGTTTACGCCACGTTCCTCAACCGCGCCTTCGACCAGCTCCTCATGGACGTCGCCCTGCACCGCCTGCCGGTCACGGTGGTGCTCGACCGCGCGGGCGTCACGGGCGACGACGGCGCCAGCCACAACGGCATGTGGGACCTGTCGATCCTCCAGGTCGTCCCCGGGCTCAAGATCGCGGTGCCGCGTGACGGCGACCGGCTGACCGAGCTGCTGCGCGAGGCCGTGGAGGTCTCCGACGGCCCCACCGTGCTGCGCTTCCCCAAGGGCCCGGTGGCCGAGCCCGTCGAGGCGGTCGGCAAGCTCGGCGAGATGGACCTGCTGCGCACCCCCGAGAGCGAGCCCGACGTGCTGCTGGTGGGCGTGGGCCCGATGGCGCAGGTCTGTCTCGACGCCGCGAAGCTGCTCGACGCGCAGGGCATCGCCACCACCGTGGTCGATCCGCGCTGGGTCAAGCCGCTCGACGAGGCGCTCGTCACGGCCGCGGCCGCGCACAAGCTGGTGGCGGTCGTGGAGGACAACGGCCGCGTGGGCGCGGTGGGCGACGCCGTGGCGCGGCTGCTGCGCGACTCCGACGTGGACGTCCCCGTCCGCACCTACGGCATCCCGCAGCAGTTCCTCGACCACGCCAAGCGGGCCGCCATCCTCGGCCGGATCGGCCTGACCGGGCAGGACCTCGCCCGCCAGATCACCGAGGCCGTCGCGCGGCGCACCTCCTCGGTCGAGCCCGCCCGCCGCTGACCCTGCACAAGCCCCGCCTGGCGTCCCGTTCGCGGCGGTGATCATGCCTGATCACCGCCGCGAACCAGGTGCTCCAACGGGTCCGCCGCACGAGAGAATGATCACTGTGGGTGTGGGAAGGATCACCCAGTGGACATCTTTCGCACGAAGAGCGTGGAACAGTCGATCCGCGACACCGAAGCCCCCGAGCACCAGCTGCGTAAGCGCCTGACCGCCGTCGACCTCACCGTCTTCGGCATCGGCGTGATCGTCGGCACCGGGATCTTCGTGCTGACGGGACAGGTCGCCAGGGACGTGGCGGGGCCGGCGGTGGCGGTCTCGTTCATCGTCGCCGGCGTCGTGTGCGGGCTCGCCGCGCTGTGCTACGCCGAGTTCGCCTCCACCATTCCGGTCGCCGGGTCCGCCTACACCTTCTCCTTCGCGACCCTGGGTGAGTTCCCCGCCTGGGTGATCGGCTGGGACCTGATCCTGGAGCTGGCGCTGGCGGCGGCCGTGGTGTCGGTCGGCTGGTCGGGCTACTTCGCCTCGCTGCTGGCCTCGCTCGGCCTTGAGCTGCCCGCCTCGATCGCGGGTGAGGACCCGGTGGTGAACGTGCCCGCCGTGGTGATCGTGGCCGTGCTCACGGCGGTCCTGGTGGCCGGGATCAAGCTGTCCTCCCGGGTCAACCTCATCCTGGTGATCACCAAGGTCGCGGTGGTGCTGCTGGTCATCTTCGCCGGCCTGTTCTTCATCAACGGCGCCAACTACACGCCGTTCATCCCCGACCCCATCTCCACACCCCGCGTGGAGGGCCTTCAGGCGCCGCTCGTGCAGGTGCTGTTCGGCATCCAGCCGGTGGCCTTCGGCGTGATCGGCATCTTCTCCGCCGCCGCCATCGTGTTCTTCGCCTTCATCGGCTTCGACATCGTGGCGACCGCCGCGGAGGAGACCATCGAGCCGCAGCGCGACGTGCCGCGCGGCATCATCGGCTCGCTGGCCATCTGCACGCTGCTGTACGTCGCGGTCTCGCTCGTCGTGGTCGGCATGCAGAAGTACAGCAGCCTCAGCGAGGCGGCGCCGCTGTCGGACGCGTTCATCTCGGTCGGCCAGGCGTGGCTGGCCACGATCATCAGCGTGGGCGCGATCGCGGGCCTGACGACCGTGGTGCTGGTGCTGCTGCTCGGCCAGGCCAGGGTGCTGTTCGCGATGTGCCGCGACGGGCTGCTGCCGCGCCAGCTGGCCGTGGTGCACCCGACGTTCGGCACCCCGGCGCGGCTGACCGTCCTCATCGGCGTGGTCACGATGGCGCTCGCCGGGTTCGTCTCGTTCGGGGAGCTGGCCGAGCTGGTGAACATCGGCACGCTGTTCGCGTTCGTGGTGGTGTCGCTGGGGGTGATCATCCTGCGGCGCACACGGCCCGACCTGCCGCGCGGCTTCCGCACGCCGCTGGTGCCGGTGCTGCCGATCCTGTCGGTGCTGGCCTGCGTCTACCTGATGCTCAACCTGCCGGTGCAGACCTGGCTGCGCTTCGTGGTCTGGATGCTCATCGGCATCGTGCTCTACTTCGCCTACGGCTACCGGCACAGCAGGACCGCGGCCCCCTGGCGGGCGTCAGAGGAGTGAGGGTTCCGCCAGGGGGCCGGGGGAGTGGTCAGAGCGCGAGGACCGCTCCGGCGGTGGCGCGCATGTAGCAGCCGTTGACGAAGACCTTGCCCCAGCGGACGTCCTTGCCGTACCACTTGCCGACGATCACGGCCGCGTGCGGCTGGACCTCGTGCGTGCAGGTGGGGTTGGGCTTGACGTTCAGCTTGTTCGGGTCGCCGCCGGCCTTCTGGAGCAGGCGGCAGGCGGCCCGAGCGTTGGGGTGGGTGCCGCCGGTGGGCGCGCAGTTGAGGTAGGCCGACTTGGCGCTGCCGCCCTTGACCCCGTAGACGACCTTGAGACGAGCCTTGGGGGCTGCCGCGGCCAGCACCGGGGAGGACGACGTGGCCAGGAGGGCGGCGCAGAGCATGAGGGTGCCTGCTGCTCTCATCATGGTTACTCTCCGTTCGTAGGACGGCACCAAACGCTACGACGGAAAGGGTGAAGAGGAGAGGAGGTCCGCGTACGGACCTCCTCAAGGACGGTTAAAACTCAGGCTTGCCGAGGTTTCGGCACGGAGGCCACGCCGGGCGGCAGGAAGCGCGGCGTGGCGAAGCCGGTCCTGTCGAGGTACGGCGTGATCCCGCCGAGGTGGAACGGCCAGCCCGCGCCGAGGATCATGCACAGGTCGATGTCCTGCGGTGCGGCGACCACGCCTTCGTCCAGCATGATGCGGATCTCCTCGGCCAGCGCCTTCAGCACCCGCTCGCGCACCTGCTCGGCCGTGGAGGGCGAGGTGCCGCCGGAGAACAGCGCGACCGCCTCGGGGTCGAGCGTGAGGTCCGGCCGGTAGACACCGGGCTTGCCGGACTCGACGAGCTTGGCGAGGTTCTCCGAGACGCCGAAGCGGCCGGGGAACGCCTCGTGCAGCGTCTCGGCCACGTGCAGGCCCACGGCGGGGCCGACGAGCTGCAACAGCGCGAACGGCGTCATCGGCAGCCCCAGGCCGTCGAGCGCGTGCTCGGCCGTCTCCAGCGGCGTGCCCTCGTCCACGGCCGCGACGACCTCGCCCATGAAGCGGGTGAGCAGCCGGTTGACCACGAACGCGGGCGCGTCCTTGACCAGCACCGACGACTTCTTCAGCGTCTTGCCCACGGAGAACGCGGTGGCCAGCGTGGCGTCGTCGGTGGCCGCGCCCCTGATGATCTCCAGCAGCGGCATGACGGCGACCGGGTTGAAGAAGTGGAAGCCGACCAGCCGCTCCGGGTGCTTCAGGTCGGCGCCCATGGCGGTCAGCGACAGCGACGAGGTGTTGGTGGCCAGCACGCACTCGGCCGAGACGACCTCCTCGACCTCGGCGAACACCTGCTTCTTGACCGCCAGATCCTCGAAGACGGCCTCGATGACGAAGTCGGCGTCGGCGAAGGCGTCCTTCGTCAGCGAGCCGGTGACCAGCGACTTGATGCGGTTGGCCTGGTCGGGCGAGAGACGGCCCTTGGCGAGCAGCTTGTCCACCTCGCCGTGCACGTACCCCACGCCCTTGTCGAGGCGGGCCTGGTCGAGGTCGGTCAGCACGACCGGAACCTCCAGGCGGCGGGCGAACAGCAGCGCCATCTGCGAGGCCATCAGGCCCGCGCCCACCACGCCGACCTTGGTGACCTTGCGGGCCAGCGACGGGTCGGGCGCGCCCGCGGGCCGCTTGGCGCGGCGCTGCACCAGGTCGAAGGAGTAGAGCCCGGCCCGCAGCTCGTCGCTCATGAGCAGGTCGGCCAGCGCCTCGTCCTCGGCGGCGAAGCCTTCGTCCCTGGAGGCGGTCTCGGCCAGCGCGATCAGGTCGAGCGCCCGGTACGGGGCGGGCGAGGCGCCCCGCAGCTTCATGTCCACCAGGAAGCGCGCGTCGGCCACGGCCTTCTCCCAGCCCTCGTGGGCCGGCCGCTCCACCGTCACCTCGCCCTTGACGACCCTGGCGGCCCAGCGCAGCGACTCCTCCAGGAAGTCGGCGGGCTCGAACATGGCGTCGGCGACGCCCAGCTCGTACGCCTCCTTGCCCTTGATCATGCGGTTGTTGGAGAGCGGGTTCTCGATGATGAGCTTGACCGCCTTCTCCGGCCCGATGAGGCGCGGCAGGAGCTGCGTGCCGCCCCAGCCCGGCACCAGCCCGAGGAAGCACTCCGGCAGCGCCACCGCGGTCACCCCGGAGGAGATCGTCCGGTACGTGCAGTGCAGCGCGATCTCCAGGCCGCCGCCCATGGCCGCGCCGTTGACGAACGCGAACGACGGGATGCCCAGCTCGCCGAGCCGGCGGAACACGTAGTGGCCGAGCGCGCCGATGGCCTGCGCCTCCTCGCGGGTGGCCAGCGCGGCCGCGCCCTTGAGGTCGGCGCCGACGGCGAAGATGAACGGCTTGCCGGTCACGCCGACGGCCGCGAGGTCGGTGCGCTGGGCGATCTCCGACAGGGCGCCGTTGAGCGCGAACAGGCCGTGCGGGCCGAAGGTGTTGGGCTTGGTGTGGTCGAAGCCGTTGTCCAGGGTGATGAGCGCCATCGTGCCCGCGCCGTACGGCAGCTGCACGTCGCGTACCAGCGCCTTGGTGACCACTTCGTCGGTGTTGCGCTCGCTCAGCAGCGACCGCCAGGTCTCGAACTCGCTCATGCCAGGTTCTCCCAGATCACGGTGCCGCCCATGCCCATGCCGACGCACATGGTGGTGATGCCGTAACGCACGTCGGGACGCTCGCCGAACTGCCGGGCGAGCTGCGTCATCAGCCGCACGCCCGAGGAGGCGAGCGGGTGTCCGTAGGCGATCGCGCCGCCGTACGGGTTGACGCGGGGGTCGTCGTCGGCGATGCCGAAGTGCTCCAGGAAGGCCAGCACCTGCACGGCGAACGCCTCGTTGATCTCGAACAGCCCGATGTCGGAGATGTCGAGCCCGGCCAGGCGCAGCGCCCGCTCCGTGGACGGAATCGGCCCCACGCCCATGACCTCGGGGTCCACGCCCGCGAACGCGTACGACACCAGCCGCATCTTCGCGGTCAGGCCCAGCTCCTCCGCGACCTCGCGGGCGGCCACCACGCACCCGGTGGCGCCGTCGTTGATGCCCGAGGAGTTGCCCGCCGTGACGCGGCCGTGCGGCCTGAACGGCGTCTTGAGCCCGCTCAGGCCCTCCATGGTCGTGCCCGGCCTGGGCGCCTCGTCCTCGACGGCCAGGCCCCAGCCCTTCTCGGCGGTCCTGATCGCCATCGGCACGAGGTCGGGCTGGATCTTGCCGTCGGCGTACGCCTTGGCCGCCCGCTCCTGCGACAGCACCGCGAAGGCGTCGGCGCGCTCCTTGGTGATGGAGGGGTAGCGGTCGTGCAGGTTCTCCGCGGTCATGCCCATGACCAGCGCGCTCGGGTCGACCAGCCGCTCCGACAGGAAGCGCGGGTTGGGGTCGACGCCCTCGCCCATCGGGTGGCGGCCCATGTGCTCGACGCCGCCGGCGATCGCCACGTCGTACGCGCCGAACGCGATGCCGCCGGCGACCGTGGTCACGGCGGTCATCGCGCCCGCGCACATGCGGTCGATCGCGTAGCCGGGCACGCTCTTGGGCAGCCCGGCCAGCACGGCGGCGGCGCGGCCGATGGTCAGGCCCTGGTCGCCGGTCTGGGTGGTCGCGGCGATGGCGACCTCGTCGACGCGCTCGGGCGGCAGGGCGGGGTTGCGGCGCATGAGTTCGCGGATGACGCGGACGACCAGGTCGTCCGCGCGGGTCTCCGCGTACAGCCCTTTCGGCCCGGACTTGCCGAAAGGTGTGCGCACGCCGTCGACGAACACGACGTCACGAGAGGAAGGCACGGATTCGCTCCTCGTAGTCAGCTGAGGTTCCGTGCCCAATGCTACTCGTCAGTAACTACTCCGCAGACGAGGGCGGCGGTGAGCAGGCCGTAGACGATGCCGGTCGCCGGCTCCCATAGGTGGGCGCGGGCGCCGAGCAGGGCGGCGATGGCCACGGCCGCGCCGGTCCACAGCAGCGCGCTTTCGCGCCTGCGCATCCCGCGGCCGGGGTCCCAGGGGTCGCCCGGCGCGCCGCCGCCGGAGCGCAGGGCGCGGGTCACGGTCACCGCGACGTCGCGGCCCCACCACAGCAGGAACAGCACGCCGGCGGCGACGGCGATCGGTGCGGTCGCCTCGATGACGGCGTTCAGGGTGTCGGCCACGCCGTACTGGGCGGCCTGGCCGAACAGTCGCGGAACGGTCCAGCCGAGTAACAGCGTCACCGCCCAGCAGCCGGCGACCGCGAGCCTGGCCAGGGCCCGGGTGCGGCCGGAGAATGCGGTGGCGTACAGCTCGCGCTCACGGTCGCGGACGCGGCGGGCGCGGGCGCCCCAGACGTACTGGGTGATCGCCATGGCGGGCAGGGCGGCGGTGAAGACCGCCAGCGACAGCACCGCGAGCGGGAGCGTCTGCTCCCTCGTCGCGGCCCTGTCGGCGAGCAACTGCGCGGTGGTCAGCAGCGCGATCGAGGCGGTGAGCGCCACGAGGGCGCCGCGCCTTGCGGACCTGGCCTGGGCGCGCAGCCCGGCCAGCTCCTGGGCGCCGGGAGGAGGAGCCATCTCGGTCAGAAGCATGACGTCATGATGGCGTCACCCTGTGTGGTCACGCCCGGTGTTCGCGCGCTTTGGATGGAGCCCACGCTCGGGTAAGGCAGGAGTGCCCCTGAGGGCACCCTCCGGCCGGTGCTTCCTTACGAACCTTGACGTGATGACAGGAGTCATCCTCGTAGAGCGTCGTTTATGACTATGCTTCGCGATCATGGCGCGAGGGGTGAACCGCATGAGGGAACGGCACGACGAAGCGGTTCTGGGCCGGCGCGTCGCTCCACGGTCACCGTCTCGCGAGCCGTCGCCCCCGCAGCGGCCGCGCGAGAGGCCGCGGGAGGAGCCGCGTGACGATCCGCATCCGCGGTCCGGTGGCAGGGGCGGGTCGCGGTCCGGCAGGAGCCGCCTCACGCTGGGCGGCTGGATCAGCGTGGGGCTGACGGTCGTGCTGGTGGGCGTCACGCTCGGCGGTTACGCCTACTACCGCTATCTCGACAGCGGCATCGATCGCCAGCCGTTCAACGTGGGCGCGAGCCGTCCGCCCGAGACCGGCGCGCTCAACGTGCTGCTGGTGGGCTCCGACTCGCGGGCGGGCGACAACAAGAAGTACGGCCCGAAGTCGCAGCACCTCGGCGAGCGCACCGACACGATCATGCTGCTGCACATCTCCCCGAACCGGGACAACGCCACCATGATCAGTTTCCCGCGCGACTCGATGGTGCCGATCCCGGAGTGCACGGGCCGCAACGGCCAGGTGGTGCCCGCAGGGCTCCGGCAGATCAACTCCGCCTTCAACGACGGCGGCATCGAGTGCACGGCCAAGACGCTCGAGTCCCTCACCAACATCAAGATCAACCACTTCGTGAAGGTGGACTTCACCGGCTTCAAGGGCATCGTCGACGCCCTCGGCGGCATCGAGATCTGCCTTCCCAAGCCGGTCAACGACCCCAAGGCCAAGCTGGTGCTCAGCGCCGGCAAGCACGTGGTGAAGGGCGAGCAGGCGCTGGGGTACGTACGGACCCGCTACGCGCTCGGCGACGGCAGCGACCTGGGCCGCATCCAGCGGCAGCAGGTCTTCCTCACCCAGGTCATGAAGAAGGTCACCGACGGCGGCCTGCTGACCAACCCCGGCAAGCTCAACGCCTTCCTGCACGCCGCCACCCAGTCGGTGACCGTGGACGAGGGGCTCACGCTCGAACGCATGCTGGAGATCGCCAACAGCGTGCGCGGCATGACGGCCAAGGAGCTCAAGGGCATCACGGTGCCGGTGGAGCCGTACCCGCCGGACAAGAACCGCGTGCAGTTCGCCCAGCCGGCCGCCCGCGACTTCTTCGAGAACGTGCGCAACGACGTCGAGGTCACCAAGTCGCCCACGCCCGGCAAGTCCACCGCGCCCGCGGTCAAGCGCGAGCAGGTGCGGCTGCAGGTGCTCAACGCCTCCGGCGAGGAGGGCAGGGCCGTGCAGGTGGCCGACGCGCTCGCCGCCCAGGGGTTCGTGGTGACGCAGGTCGGCAACGCCGCCCCCGCCGACGTCACGACCATCCGGTACGCCAAGAAGGACGCCAAGGACGGCCCCGCCTACGGCGACGCGGTGGCCGCCCGGCTGTCGAAGGAGAAGCGCACTCCCATCGAGGGCAAGGTCAAGGCGCTGGTCTCGCAGCCGTACACGCTGAAGAGCCCGCCCGCCCAGATGCCCAAGGGCCCGATCATCCAGCTCGTCATCGGCAAGGACTGGCCGGGCGTGCGGGTCCTGTCGGCGATCCCCGACTCGCTCAAGGACAAGGTGGTCGACACCAGCACCAATCCCTGTCTTTGACCAGGTCAGCGGCGCTGGATGCATCTGGAGATCAGGTGGTCGTACCCGGGCGGTGTGACGCTGAAACACCTTTGGGGCGAAAGTTACGGGGGTAGTTTCAGCGAAACAAGTGAAATTTCCGGACAAGTAGTGGTAGGAAGGGGCGCGGTCCGTATACGCACTAGAGAGGTTCCACCGTGGCGCGCGACGATAACGACAGGCCATACGACGACGGGCAAGGTAGGTCGTTGAACCCGGAGCTGATGACGGGTGACGTGCTGTCTCCGCGGTGGAGCACCGAAGACACCGACGAGCAGCCCGCGATCCAGGTCAGCGGCAACGAGACCTACATCATGCCGGACAGGGGCGGGCGTGACGTGCTCGACGACCCCGCGCCGCCGCGCGATGTGCTCGACGACCCCGTGCGGCCGCACGACGTGCTCGACGACCCGCACGACGTGCTCGGCGGGCGCGAGCCCTCCGCGTCCCATGACGTGCTGGGCGGCTACGACCAGGGCTATGACCATGGCTACGACCAGGACGCGCGCGAGTACGGCGCGCGCGACCTGAGCGGTCGCGGCGTGGACGACGTGCTCGGCGCGCGCGAGTACGGCGGATCGAACGGGCCGCACGACCTGCCCGCCGACGACTACAGCGGGCCCCACGCGCTCGACGACTACAGCGGGCCGCATCGGGTGGACGACTACAGCGGGCCGCACCGGATCGATGACTACAGCGGGCCGCATCGCACGGATGACTACAGCGGGCCGCACCCGATCGAGGACGACAACGCGTACCTGCCGCTCGACCGCGGCTACGACCCGAGCCGTGACGACGACCTGGACGACGACCGGCCCAAGCGCGGCTTCCTCGGCTCCGGCTGGACCGACGACAGCGACGACGACCGTGACGACCGCGGCTCCCGCGGCTCGCGCGACTACGACGGGCGCGGCGGCGACGGCGAGGGCGAGGTGCGCCGCCGTACCAGGATGCTGCTCGTGGCGGCGGCCGCTGTGGTGCTGGTCGGCGTCGGTGTCGGCTGGATGCTCACCGGCACGTCCTCCGACGACCCCTGCGCGGGCGCCCAGTGTGCGAGCGCCGGCGAGGTGTCCTCCCCGTCCGACGAGGCCGTTCCCGAGGAAGAGGAGGAGGCACCGGTCGAGGACGAGGAGGCCGAGCCTGCGGACGAGGCCACCGACGACACGGCCGACGACTCGACCGCCACCACCAACACCAACAACACCGACACCACCGGCAACCGGCCGAACCGGCCCACCGCGACCACCCCGGCCGAGCCCGTGCAGCAGCAGCCGCGCCAGCGGCCGACCCGCGAGCCCTCGGCCGAGCCGTCGACCCGGCAGCCGCAGCGCCAGGAGCAGAACACCCCGGAGCGGAGCGAGCGCTCCGACCAGGAGACCGAGCGTCAGGCGAACAACGACCAGCCGAAGGACGTCGACGACTCCAACACCAACAGGAACGACACCGGCTCGCAGGAGAGCACGCAGGAGACGGACACCGGTAACCCGGCGGAGTCGGCCACCGAGGCCCCGGTCCAGGAGGACAGGGGCGGCGGCTTCCTCGACATCCTGTTCCCCTGGCTCTGACCGGTTTCCCCTGGCTCTGACCGGTTTCCCCTGGCTCTGACCGGCGCGGGCTCCCGACGGTCGCGGGGCCGGGGCCGGTCGGCCTCCCGGTGTGGTAGATCGTGTTCCCGGTAGGGCATTCTGTTGCCGCCGGGCGTGGACATGGCAGGATGCGGGTCCAGGCGCCGGCGGCAGCTGTGGAAACCGCTTTCCGGGAGGTCTCGTGGTCACGCTTGAGGACGTCGCCAGGCAGGCGGGCGTCTCGCTCGCGACCGCCTCGCGGGTGCTCAACGGCAGCACCCGCCAGGTGGGCGCGACACTCCGGGCACGCGTCGAGCGGGCCGCGGACGAGCTCGGCTACCGGGCCAACATCGCCGCCCAGACGCTCGCCAGGGGGGCGAGCAACGTCATCGGCATCGTCGTACACGACCTGACCGACCCCTACTTCGCCGCCCTGGCCGACGGCGCTATGCGGGCGGCGGCCACCCACGGACTGCTGGTCATGGTCGGCACCACGCACCGCGACCCCGAGCAGGAGATCGCCTACGTCTCCACGCTCAATGCCCAGCGGGTGCGCGCGGTGCTGCTGGCCGGCTCCCGGGTCGCCGACCCCGCCGTCACCGGCAGGCTCCGCGATGAGCTGGCCCGCTACCAGGCGGGCGGCGGCCGGGCGGCGTGCGTCGGCCAGGACCTCCTGGGCGTCGACACCGTCGCGCCCGCCAACCGTCGCGGCGCCGCCGCGCTGGCCAAGGCGCTCGCGGAGCTCGGCCACACCAGGTTCGCGGTGCTGGCGGGGCCGCCGCATCTGGTGACCGCCGCCGACCGCAGCGCCGGTTTCGCCGCGGCGCTCGCCGAGCTGGGCCTGCCGGAGCCGCAGATCATCCACGGGCCCTTCGACCGCGACGGCGGATACGCGGCGGCCCAGCAGGTCCGCGACGCCACCTGCGTGTTCGCGGTCAACGACGTGATGGCGGTGGGCGCGCTCGCCGCCTACAGGGAGCGCGGTGTGCGGGTGCCCGACGACGTGTCGGTGGCCGGGTTCGACGACATCGTCACCCTGCGCGATCACGTGCCCGCGCTGACCACCGTACGGCTGCCGCTGCAGGACATGGGAGCGCGCGCGCTCGAGCTCGCGCTGAACGAGACCGACCAGGTGGTGGTCGAGGAGGTCGCAGGCGAGGTCGTGCTCCGCGAGAGCGTCAGGAGGATCGCGTGAGGCTGGCGGTCAGCACGCTGGGCATGCCCGGCGAGGACCTGGACCGGGCGATCGAGATCGCGACCGGTCACGGGTGCCAGGGGCTCGAACTGCGGCTGCATCCGGACACCGGGGTGCACGCCGGGCTGGACGAGCGGGAGCGGGCCTCCGTACGGGAGCGGATCGAGGCGGCCGGGCTGGAGATCTCCGCCCTTGCCGGATATGTCGGCATCTGCGAGCCGGGGTCCGACGAGCCGGTGATCGAGGCGCTCATCGCCGACCTGCGCCTCGCCGCCGACCTCGGCGCGCCCGGCGTCCGCGTCTTCCCGCGCGGCGGCGACCCGTCCGTGGGCGCGCGCCGGCTCAAGGCGGTCTCCGGTACGGCCGCCGACCTCGGCCGCCGCGTGCTGGTCGAGACGCACGACGAGATGGCGACCGGCGCCGCCGTGGCCGCTTTGCTCGCCGAGGCCGACTGCCCCGGCACGACCGGCGCGATCTGGGACCTGCTGCACCCGTGGCGGCACGGCGAGCCGCCCGCCCGTACGCTCGCCGAGCTGCGGCCGTACCTCGGCTACGTTCAGGTCAAGGACGCGGTCTCCGCGCAGGACACCACCCCCGTGCCCATGGGCAGCGGCACGGTGCCGCTGGAGGAGTCGGGCGAACTGCTGCGCGCGGCCGGCTGACGACGGGTGGGTGTCGCTGGAGTGGGAGCGCACCTGGTACCCGCAGGTGCCGCCGGTCGAGGAGATCCTCCCGGGCGCAGCCGGCTGGGTCCGCCGCTTCTCCGCCTGACCCCGCACCTCTCCGTCTGACCTCGGACGTCTCTCCGCCTGACCCCGCACGTCTCCTTCCGCCCTCTGGCGTCTGCGGTCTCTTCGCGCCCTGCTGGCATTCGCGCGTCTCTTGGCGTTGCCGTCCGATGCTCGTCGGTCTTCTCGCGTTGCCGTCCGTCGCTCGTCGGTCTTCTCGCGTTGCCGTCCGATGCTCGCCGGCCTCCTCGCGCCGCCGCCTGGCGCTGCCTTTGCCGCCGTCCGGTGCCCTCCGCGTTTCTTCCGCGCTGAGCGTGCTCGCGTGCCGGGCCTGCCCCGGCCGCTCGTGCGGGCCGCGCGTGTCGCCTTCCGGCTTCGAGGGGCGTGACGAGTCGCGTGCGCTGGACGCTCGTGCGGGCCGCGCGTGTCATGCCCGCCCGTGTAGTCCGCCGGTTCGTGCGCCTTGCCTGTTCGGGCGCTGCCCTGCCGAGGCGCCGATCGTCCGAGTGTCGACCTGTCCGGGGTGCCCGGCCTGTCCGGGGTGTCGGCCCGTTCGGGGTGCCGGCCCGTTCGGGGTGCCGGCCTGTCCGGGGTGCCCGGCCTGTCCGGGGTGTCGGCTCGTCCGGGGTGCCCGGCCTGTCCGAGGTGTCGGCCCGTCCGGACGCCGGCCTGTTCGGGGCGGGGCTCATTCGCGCGTCTTGTGTGACTCTCTGGTGTGCTTGCGCGGGCGAGGGCGTTCACCGACATCCGCTGATTTCTCCGGCGGGGCGGTGGTGTTGAGTTGGGGGCATGTCCCCTTCCCAGAACAAGGTGCTCGTCGTCGGCATGGACGGGCTCCGCTTCGATCGGCTGGTCGCGCTGGACGCCCCCGTCCTGGCCGGCCTGATGTCCACCGGCGCGTACGGCACCAGCAAGCTGCCGTACGGCGAGGCCGGCACACCGCGTACGGGGTCGCCCGGCGAGGTCGTCCCCAAGAGCCCCGAGCCCGGAGACTGCGACCGGGTGATCAGGTCGCGTACGGACTCGGGTCCGGGCTGGTCGTCGATCGCCACCGGCGTCTGGCCGGACAAGCACGGCGTCGTGGACAACGCGTTCACCGACCCGCGTTTCCTGAAATATCCGGACTTCTTGACGCGGGCCGCGACGGCCGATCCCGGCCTGGACACCGCCGCCTTCTTCTCCTGGGCCGCGCTCGCCGAGCACGGCGCGTTCGGCCCCGCCATCGGCCACCGCTTCGTGCTCGACGGCTACGCCATCGGCTGGGCGAACGCCGACGCCCAGGTCACGGCGGCGGCCGAGAGCTACGTGACCGGCAACAGCCCTGACGCCGTCTTCGTCTACCTGGGCGACACCGACGAGGTGGCCCACGCGCTCGGCCCTCACCGCCCCGAGTACGCCGCCGCGCTGCGCACCCAGGACGCCCAGCTCGGCCGCCTGCTCGACGCCGTACGCGCCCGCCCCTCCTTCTCCCGGGAGAGCTGGACGGTGCTGGTCACCACCGACCACGGCCACGTGGACGCGGGCGGCCACGGCGGCGTCTCCGACGAGGAGCGCACGGTCTTCGTGATCCTCAACCGCCTGGGCGACGACCTGGGCGGGCGCTCCCTGGAGGCGCCCCGGCTGGTGGACGTCGCCCCCACGGCGCTGGCCGCGCTCGGCGTGGCCGTGGACCCGGCCTGGAACCTGGACGGGGTGCCGCTGGAGATCTGATTCATCGTGTGTTGAATTCTTGCCGGGGAAGCGCCACACTGAGGGCGAGACGCCGAACGGCAGGGGAAACACGCGATGAAGACCATCCTGAGCTTCGCCGAGATCGATGCGGGGATGCTCGCCGAGGTGGGCGGCAAGGCGGCCAACCTCGGTGAGCTGACCAGGGCGGGCCTGCCGGTGCCGCCCGGGTGGGTGCTCACCACGGAGGCGTACCGCCAGGTCGCGGCGGGGCTCGACACGAGCGGCCCGCAGGTGGCGGAGCGGGCCAGGAAGCACCTGCTCGACGCGCCGATGCCGGACGAGGTGCGCGAGGCGATCGTGGAGGCGTACCGGGGGCTCGGCGACGGGGTGCCGGTCGCGGTGCGCTCGTCGGCCACCGCCGAGGACCTGCCGTTCGCCAGCTTCGCGGGCCAGCAGGACACGTTCCTCAACGTGGTGGGGGAGGAGGCCGTGTTAACGGCCGTACGCCGCTGCTGGGCCTCGCTATGGACCGATCGCGCGGTCGCCTACCGCGAGTCCAACGGCATCGGCCACGCCGCCGTACGCCTCGCCGTGGTCGTGCAGGAGATGGTGGACGCCCGCACGGCGGGCGTGATGTTCACCGCCAACCCCGTCACCGGCAGGCGGCGCGAGATCGTCATCGACGCGAGCCCCGGCCTGGGCGAGGCGGTGGTCTCCGGTGCCGTCAACCCCGACCGGTTCCGCTTCCGCGACGGCCGGGTCATCGAGCGCCGCGCCGGGGACAAGCCGCTGGCGATCAGGCCGCTGCCCGGCGGCGGCACCGAGCGCGTCGAGCAGCCGCACGACGGGCTCTGCCTGACCGACGACGAGGTACGCCGCCTGGCCGGCCTCGGCGCCCGCGTCGAGGAGCACTACGGCGCGCCCCAGGACACCGAATGGGCCATCGACGCCGCCGGAACGCTCTGGCTCACCCAGGCACGGCCCATCACGACGCTCTATCCGCTGCCCGAGACCACCCGGCCGGGTCTGCGGGTGTACTTCTCGGTCAACGTCGCGCAGGGCGTCATGGGGCCGCTGACGCCCATGGGCGTGGCCGCGTTCCGGATGATCAGCGCGGGCGGGGCCGGGCTCGCCGGGCACGCGCCCGCAGACCCGTACGACGGCGCGGGGTTCCTGGCCGAGTCGGGGCACCGGATCTGGCTCGACATCACCGCCGCCGTGCGCAACCGCGCCGGCCGCGCCCTCCTGCCGCGCGTGCTGACGTTGGGCGAGGCCAGGGCCGTGCCCCTCGTACGCGGCCTGTTCGAGGACCCGCGGCTCGCCCCCGCGTCCCGCTCGCTGCGCCCGTTCCTGCGCGGCGCGCTGCGCTTCGCCCGCAACGTGCGGGTGCCCGAGCGCGTGCTCGTGGCGCTCACCAGCCCGCGCAGGGCGCTCGCGCACACCGTCCGGCTCGGGGCCGAGCTGGACCGGCGGCTGCGCGTGCCCGAGTCCGCCACCCCCGCCCAGCGGCTCGACCACGCCGAACGCGTGCTCGCCGGGACGTTCCCGCTGATCATCCGGATCATGCCGACCGCGATCACCGGCTACGCCCTCTACGCGCTGTCCTCGAGGCTGTCGGGCGTGCCGATCGACGAGATGAGCGACGTCCTGCGCAGCGTCCCGCACAACCCGACCACCGAGATGGACATCGAGCTGTGGCACCTCGCCACCCGCGTCGAGCCCGAGCCGTTCCGCGAGCTGCCGGTCTCCGAGCTGGTCGCCCGCTACCAGGCCGGAGAGCTGCCGCCGGTCGCCCAGCGCAAGATCACCGCGTTCCTCGCCAGATACGGACACCGCGGGGTGGCCGAGATCGACGCCGGAGTGCCGCGCTGGTCGGAGGAGCCCGGCCACATCCTCGGCGTGCTCGCCAACTACCTGCGCATGGACGGCGGGCTCACCCCGGCCGAGCTGTTCGAGAAGGGCGCGCGGCAGGCAGGGAAGACGATCGGCGAGCTCGCCGCGCGGGCCGGGCGGCGCGCGCGGTGGCGGGCCCCCGTCGTGCGGTGGGCGCTGGGACGCACCCGGCAGTACGCGGGGCTGCGCGAGCTGCCCAAGTTCTACCTGGTCAAGACGCTCGCGGCGGTCCGCCGCAGCCTGCTGGTGGTGGGGGAGCACCTTGTGGAGCAGGGCGTGATCGACCGCGCCGGCGACGTCTTCTTCCTCGACCTGCGCGAGGCCAGGGCCGCGCTGCGCGGCGGCGACCTGCGCACGCTGGTGGCCGGGCGGCGGGCGACGTACGAGCGGGAGCGGCGCCGCAGGCACGTGCCCAGGCTGCTGCTGTCCGACGGCACGGAACCCGAGGCGGCATTCGAGGCGGAAGCCACCGAAGGAGCCGCGGACGGGGCCGCGCTCACCGGCACGCCCGCCTCGCCCGGCACGATCACAGGCGTCGCCCGCGTCGTGCTCGACCCGCACGGCGCGCACCTGGAGCCGGGCGAGATCCTCGTCTGCCCGTCCACCGACCCGGGCTGGACACCGCTGTTCCTCACGGCGGGCGGGCTGGTGATGGAGATGGGCGGCGCGATGTCGCACGGCGCGGTGGTGGCCAGGGAGTACGGCATCCCCGCCGTCGTCGGCGTCCCCGAGGCCACCCAGCGCATCGGCACCGGCGAGCGGATCACCGTGAACGGCGCCGCCGGCACGATCACCCCCGCCTGACCGCCGCCAGGCGAGGGATCTCACCCTCAGGCCGGCACGACCTGCTCGAAGCGGGCCTTCATGGTGGCCACCACCTCGTCGGGATCGGCGGCCCAGATGTCGGCGTTGAAGATCTCGACCTCGACGTCGCCCGCGTACCCGGCGGCCTGGACGGCGCGCGTGATCGGCGGGAAGTCGATCACGCCGTCGCCCATCATGCCCCGCCCGAGCAGCACGTCCTCGGGCAGCGGGTGCAGGTAGTCGCACACCTGGTAGCTCGCGATCCTGCTGCCCGCCCGCGCGATGTCCTCCGCCAGGCGCGGGTCCCACCACACGTGGAAGGTGTCCACGACCACACCGACCTGCTCCTCGGGGTAGGGCAGGCTCAGCTCCAGCGCCTGGCCGAGCGTGGACAGCACCGCCCGGTCGGGGCAGTAGATCGGGTGCAGCGGCTCCAGCGCCAGCTTGACGCCGCGCTCGCCGGCGTACGGGGCCAGCTCGGCCAGCGCCTCGGCCACGCGTTCGCGCGCGCCCGCGAGGTCGCGGGTGAAGCCGTCGTCCGGCAGCGCCTCGCCGGGCTTGACGCCGGGCAGGCCGCCCACCACCATCACCAGGCAGGCCGCCTCCAGCTCGGCGGCCTCGTCGATGGCCCGCCGGTTGTCGTCGAGCGCGCGGGCGAACGCCTTGCGGCCCTCCTCGCCCGGCAGCCCGCCCGCGGTCAGGAAACCGCCCCGGCACAGCGACGACACGCGCAGCCCGGCCGCGCGCACCAGCTTGACGCTCTCCGCGAGGCCCTGCTCGGCGACCTTCTCCCGCCACAGCCCGATGGCCTCAAGGCCGTGGCGGACGCAGCCGTCCACCGCCTCGGCCACCGACCAGCGCCGGGTCGTCCACTGGTTCAGCGACAGGCTCATGCGGCCTCCGTCCCCGCTCACAGACCGTTCACCGCCAGCAGCGCCTGCATCCTGCGCACGGCGAGCTCCTGGTCCGCGAGCAGACCCGCCTGGTCGGCCAGCCGGAACACCTCCGACAGGTGCAGCAGCGAACGCGCCGACTGCGCGCCGTTCACCATCGCGAACGCGTCCTGATGGCCGTTCAGCCAGGCCAGGAAGACGATGCCGGTCTTGTAGTGATACGTCGGCGCTTCGAAGATCTTGCGCGACAGGGTGACCGTCGGGGCGAGGATCTCGTCGTACCGGGTGAGCAGCCGCTCCCGCTCCGCCTCGTCGGTGGCCGACTCTGCGGCGTCCAGCACCCGCAGCGCCGCCGCGGCGGCCGGGGCGATCGCGTCGAAGATGCCGAGCAGCGCGTGGGAGCCGCTCTTGATCAGCGACGGGTAGTTGAAGTCGTCGCCGGTGTAGAGCTTGACGCCCTCGGGCAGCGCGGCGCGCAGCCGCACCTCGTGCTCCTCGTCAAGCAGCGACACCTTCACGCCGTCCACCTGCGCGGCGTGCGCGTGGATCAGCTCGAGGAACGACTCCGTGGCCGCGTCGATGTCGCGCGAACCCCAGTAGCCCGCCAGGTTCGGGTCGAACATCTCGCCCAGCCAGTGCAGGATCACCGGGCGGTCGGCCAGGCCGAACAGCTTCCCGTACACCCGGTGGTAGTCCTGCGGGCCCGTGGCGACCGCGGCGAGCTGGCGCGAGGCCATGATGATCACGCCCGCGCCCGCCGACTGCACGGTCTCGATCTGCTCGGCGTACGCGGCGGTGATCGCGTCCAGGTCGGCGGCCTGCGGCGCGTGGTCGGTGCCCGCACCGCAGGAGACCAGCGTGGCCGGGTCGCCGAACGCGCGGGCCTCGGCGGCGCTGCGCGTGATGAGCTGCTGGGTCGCCGCCCAGTCGAGGCCCATGTTGCGCTGCGCGGTGTCCATGGCGTCGGCCACCCGCAGCCCGTGCGACCACAGGTGGCGGCGGAAGCGCAGCGTCGCGTCCCAGTCGACGGCGGCGGGGGAGCCCGGCGTGTTGTCGCCGAGCGGGTCGGCGACGACGTGCGCGGCGGCGTACGCGATGCGCCCGCTCGCCGGCGTGGCCTCCACCGGCCAGCTCGCAGGCTCCCGCAGCGGATACGACCCGAATCCGGGCAGTTCGATCCTCACAGCTCCGGCACCTCGATCCTGCGGCCCTCGGCGTTCGAACGCAGCCCCAGCTCGGCGAGCTGCACGCCCCTGGCGCCCGAGGCGAAGTCGTTCGGGAACGGCGCGTCCTCCAGCACGTGCCGGATGAAGTTCTCCCACTGCACCTTGAAGCCGTTGTCGAACTCGGCGTTGTCCGGCACCTCCTGCCAGTCGTCGCGGAAGCGCGCGGTGGCGGGCAGGTCGGGGTTCCAGACCGGCTTCGGCGTCACCGAACGGTGCTGGACGCGGCACTTGCGCAGGCCCGCGACCGCGCTGCCGTGCGTGCCGTCCACCTGGAACTCCACCAGCTCGTCGCGGTTCACCCTGACCGCCCAGGAGGAGTTGATCTGCGCGATGATGCCGCCTTCGAGCTCGAAGATCCCGTACGCGGCGTCGTCGGCGGTCGCCTGGTAGGTGTTGCCCTGCTCGTCCACCCGCGACGGGATGTGCGTGACGGCCTTGGCGTAGACCGACTGCACCCGGCCGAACAGGTTCTCCATCACGTAGTGCCAGTGCGGGAACATGTCGAGCACGATGCCGCCGCCGTCCTCGGCGCGGTAGTTCCACGACGGGCGCTGCGCCTCCTGCCAGTCACCCTCGAACACCCAGTAGCCGAACTCGCCCCGCACCGACAGGATGCGGCCGAAGAAGCCGCCGTCGATGAGCCGCTTCAGCTTGAGCAGGCCCGGCAGGAACAGCTTGTCCTGCACGACGCCGTTCTTGACGCCCTTGGCCGCCGCGGCCTCGGCCAGCGCGATCGCCTCCTGGGTCGACTCGGCGGTGGGCTTCTCGGCGTAGATGTGCTTGCCGGCCTCGATGGCCTTCAGCACGGCCTTGACCCGGGCGCTGGTGACCTGGGCGTCGAAGTAGATGAGGTTGGCGTCGTCGGAGAGGGCGGCGTCGAGATCGGTGGTGAAAGCCGAAATTTCGTGCTTCTTAGCGATATCTGCAAGCTTGTCGGCGTTACGGCCGACCAGGACGGGCTTGAGAGTCACCCTGGAGCCGTCCGAGAGCGCGACGCCGCCCTGCTCGTTGATGGCCAGAACGGAACGGACCAAGTGCTGGCGGTAACCCATCCGTCCGGTGACGCCGTTCATCACGACGCCGATCGTGCGCACGCTCATGAGGATCCCTTCAGGCACAACCAGTGGAAAGCGCTTTCCCGAACGGTAAGGCCCGCCTGCCAAGGGCGTCAAGAGCCCCACCCGCCCGCGGCCTGCGGCGAGCGCCCCTGACCCGGCACTCAGTCCCACCCGCCAGGCTCCGGCCGCCCTGCGGCGAGC
The DNA here is from genome assembly GCF_042751225.1 of Nonomuraea fastidiosa. Classification (NCBI taxonomy): domain Bacteria; kingdom Bacillati; phylum Actinomycetota; class Actinomycetes; order Streptosporangiales; family Streptosporangiaceae; genus Nonomuraea; species Nonomuraea fastidiosa. The sequence continues at coordinate 664,189 of NZ_CP170570.1, read as the reverse complement.
GCCCTTGACCCTGGCACTCAGCCCCACTCGCCAGGCTCCGGCCGCCCTGCGGCGAATGGCCCCTGACCGGGCGCTCAGCGCCATCCGGTCAGGGCGCGGACGGCGGCCACGGCGGGCTCACGTCACGAGCGGCATCGCCCGCTTCGCGCACGGGCCGGGTCGTGGCGGGCTCGTTCTTTGGCTCGACGTCCGCCCGCTGCTCGCCTGACTGTGGCGGGGCGTCGCCCGCTCACGCGCACGGACGGGGACCGTGGCGTCAGGGGCGGGGCCGTGGGTGTTGCGGCCGGCCTGCGGGTTCGCTTGGTCAGCCGGCTTCAAGGCGGCGGCGGGTGGGCGGTTCCCGGGTGGACGGCCACCCGGGAACCGCCGCATTACGACTCGCCCTGTGTCTCCAGGCGGGCCAGTGCCTTGGCGATGGGGTGGGCGGCGAGGGCGAGCTGCCACTCGCGGGCGCCGAGCTTGCGCAGCCGGGCGGTCACGGTCTCGTCCGTGATCTCCTCGGGCGGCTCCCAGGTGAGCCTGCGCACGGCGTCGGGCTGCAGCAGGTTCTCCGCCGGCATGTGGTGCTCGTCGGCCAGCGCGGCGACCACGGCCCTGGCGGCGGCGAGCCGCTTGGCGGCGGCCGGGTCGCGGTCGGCCCAGCGGTTGGGCGGCGGCGGGCCGTCGCCGGGGGTGCTGGGTTGGGGAAGCTGGCTGTCGGGCAGCTCGCGGGCGCGGGCGACGGCGGCGAGCCAGTCGTTGATGTGACGACGGGCGCTTCGCCCGGTGAATGCCGAAATTTCGGTCAATGCCTTCTTGGTGCGCGGCCCTTCCAGCGCCGCCGTCACGATCGCCGCGTCGGGCAGCACCCGGCCGGGCGCCAGGTCAGCCTCGCGGGCGATGCGGTCGCGCATGTTCCACAGCTCCCGCACGATCGCCAGCGCGCGCACGTTCCGTACCTTGTGGATGCCGGACGTGCGCCGCCACGGGTCGGGACGCGGCGCCGGCGGCGGGGTGTTGAGCACGGCCTCGAACTCCTCGCGCGCCCACTCCAGCTTCCCGGCATCGGCGAGCTCCTGATACAGCGCGTCGCGCAGCTCGACCAGGACCTCCACGTCGAGCGCGGCGTAGCGCAGCCAGTCCAGCGGCAGCGGCCTGGTGGACCAGTCGGCCGCCGAATGACCTTTCTCCAGGCGCAGGCCGAGCACGGTCTCCACCATCGTGCCCAGGCCCACCCGCTCGTAGCCGAGCAGGCCGGCCAGCTCGGTGTCGAACATCTGCCGCGGCTTGAACCCGATCTCCATCAGGCACGGCAGGTCCTGGGACGCGGCGTGCAGCACGATCTCGGCCTCGGCCAGGGCCTCGTCGAGCGAGGACAGGTCGGGGCAGCCGATCGGGTCGATCAGCGCGGTGCCCGCGCCCGCCCTGCGCAACTGCACGAGGTAGGCGCGGTTGCCGTAGCGGTAGCCCGAGGCGCGCTCGGCGTCGACGGCGACGGGGCCGCTGCCCGCCGCGAACCTCGCCACGACCTCGGCCAGCCCGGCCGCGTCGGCGACGACGGGAGGGATGCCTTCGCGTGGCTCCAGCAGCGGCTCCACGGTGCGTTCTTCTGTCATGAGTTCACCGACCTCATGACGCAGGTGCTGTCTTGACTGGTGCCCTCACTTCGTTCGGTCACTCTCCGGATCATCACGTCGACGGGGCAGGGCGGCCACGTCGGGCGGAAGGGGCGGAATGCCCGCGGCCAGGCACATCAGATCACACCAAGCGGCGACATGGCCGGACAGATCCTCCTGAGCGGGGGACCAGGAGGCCCGCAACTCCAGCTCGGTCGTGACCGGATCGTCGGCCTTGTTGCCGAACCCCTCCGACACGGCTCTTGTCACGGTACCGCCGGCGGCGGAGTAGTCGGCTTGGTGGGCCTCGAGGGCCTCGGTCAGCCAGCTCCAGGCCACGGGGCCGAGCAGCGGATCGGAGGTGATCTCCGGCTCCATGTCGGCCCTGACGTAGGCAACCAGCCGGAACGGGCCCTCCCAGCCGCGCTGGCCGTCGGGATCATAGAGCAGGATCAGCCGGCCCACCGCCAGCTCGTCGTCGCCGCGGTAGACCGACGCGCCGATGGCGGCCGAGTAGGGGGCCAGCCGCTGGGGGGCGGGCAGGTCCTCAAGCTCGATCTCCTGCCGTACCTCGGTCAGCCGCATGCTCTCCGCGGCCCGCGTGAACGCGGCGGGAGGCGGCGGCTGGTCACCGAGCGTCATAGCCGAAGCGTAGGCCGAAGTCGGACGAAAGGGGACCACGGGGGTGCTCATCCTTCGTGATCAAGCCGCTGCCGTAACCAGCTGGCGAACCGGACGGGTGGCCTCGGCGGCGCCGGACATCAGGGCGTGACCGCAGTCGACACAGGCCCACTCGGGGCACAGGCCCGGCTCGTGCCCGTCGGCGCACGGCGGCTGCTCGAACGGCCGCTCACCGTCGCAGGACGGGCAGCGCACACTGCGGCGCTCTGGGGAACTCCACAACGCGGTCATCGCACGAGTCATCGAACCGGGGCCTTTCTTCGGGTCGTGGCTCCGACGTTGGCACGAGCCGCTGACAATTCCCCGCAACGCGCTCGGCGTGTCCCGAAAGTGGTCGATGAATCGGTGCCGCGCGGTGGCTTGGGGAACTTTTGGCCCAGTCGAGACCGGCTCTCTGGGCGGGCATGGGGTGTGTTGGACCCGTGCGGGACGCCGATGCCGAGCAGACCGGTAAACCTTCATCTGGCTATCTGATCATGATTTGGGGTGTCCAATGCATGTTTTTCCGACACCTCGCACCCGTGTCCTGACCGCGCCCCGCCCATGGCACCCTGGTGAGGTGAACCTCGCCGACTCAGCCTTCCTGCGCGCCTGCCGCCGCCAGCCCGTCCCGCACACCCCCGTCTGGTACATGCGCCAGGCCGGCCGTTCGCTGCCGGAATACCTGAAGGTCCGCGAGGGCGTGCCCATGCTGACCGCCTGCTCGACGCCCGACCTCATCGTCGAGATCACCATGCAGCCCGTCCGCCGCTACGGCGTCGACGCGGCCATCTTCTTCAGCGACATCGTCGTACCGCTCAAGGCCATCGGCGTCGACCTCGACATCAAGCCCGGCGTCGGCCCCGTCGTCGCCGAGCCCATCCGCGACGCCAAGGGCCTCGACGCGCTGCGTCCCCTCGAGCCCGGCGACGTCCCCTACATCACCGAGGCCGTCAAGGCGCTCACCGCCGAGCTCGGCGACACCCCGCTCATCGGCTTCGCCGGCGCGCCCTTCACCCTCGGCTCCTACCTCATCGAAGGCGGCCCGTCGAAGAACCACGACCGCACCAAGGCCATGATGTACGGCGCGCCCGAGCTGTGGCACGCGCTCATGGAGAAGCTGTCCGACATCGTGCTGCAGCACCTGCGCATCCAGATCGCCGCAGGGGCCTCCGCCGTGCAGCTCTTCGACTCGTGGGTCGGCGCCGTCGCGCCCGACGACTACCGCGAGTTCATCCTGCCCCACACCCGGCGCATCTTCGAAGGCGTCGCCGGCGTGCCCCGCATCCACTTCGGCGTCGGCACCGGCGAACTGCTCGGCGTGCTCGGCGAGGCCGGAGCCGACGTCGTCGGCGTCGACTGGCGCGTCCCTCTCGACGAGGCCGCCCGCCGCATCGGCCCCGGCAAGGCGCTCCAGGGCAACCTCGACCCCGCCATCCTCCTCGCCCCCTGGGAGGTCGTCGAGCGCAAGGCCCGCGAGGTGCTGCGGCGCGGCGAGGCCGCCGAAGGCCATGTGTTCAACCTCGGCCACGGCGTGCTCCCCAACACCGACCCCGACCAGCTCAAGCGCCTCACCGACCTCGTCCACGAGCACACCCGCTGACGGGTTCTCTTTCGCCGCATCCGAGCGCGCCTCCGGTCCGGACCTGGCCCTCTGCTTGGCGTCGCCGTTGTTCGGCTGAACGAGGGTTCATTTCTCCGCGTCTCGTGCCTCCGCTCAGGCCCGGGCCCTCCGCTCGGTCTCGCCGTTGTTCGTGCGCGAGGGTTCGTGCTCGGGGGGTCGGTGTGCGGGCGCGGGCGGTCCGGCCGCTCCAACGCGGCCTCGCCGTGCCGTGCGTGAGTGCTCGTGTGCGTGCGCGGCCGGTCGGCCGTTTTCCGCCGCTCTGGGGCGCGGGCGCGCGACCACGCCGCCGGCCTCCGCCGAGCGCGCGCCGGCCGCCGGTTCGCTCCTCTCCCGCCGTTTCGGTGCTCGGCGTTCTTTGGGAAAACCCCTCGGGCTGGGCGCCGTTATGCGTGTCGGAGACCCGCTGCGCTCGCCGTAGTTCACGCATCGGTCGCCCGCCGTCCGGTGGTGGCCCGCCGCTGAGGGGGGTCCCCGAAGCAGTGCGCAGGGTGCGCGGCGTGTGGCGTTCCGGCCCTCCGACGGGGCTGGGATGGTCTCCGGGGCAGTGTCCAGGGGTGCGCGGCGCGTGACGTTCGAGCCGCCGCCGATAGGGCTGGGTGGCCTTTCCGCGGTGTGCGGGGCGTGGTGTTCGGGCCGCCGTGCGTAGGGCGTGGTGTTCGGGGGCGTCGTGCGTAGGGCGTGGTGTTCGGGGGCGTCGATTTGTGCCGCTCTGCGGTGGCGGGGTGTGTTGTGGGAGGTCTGCCCCGCGGGGATGGGCGCGTATGAGAGGCGGTAGCGTTCGGAGGCGTGGAAGGGAATCGGGCGCACGTGGTCGTCGTCGGCGCGGGTATCTCCGGACTCGCCGCGGCGTGGTATCTCCGCCAGGGCGCGCGTGAGCGCGTGAAGGTGACGGTCCTGGAGGGCTCGCCCCGCATCGGCGGCAAGCTCTATGCCTCGGAGGTCGCCGGGGTGAGCGTCGACGCGGGCGCCGAGGCGATGCTGGCCCGCCGTCCCGAGGGCAAGGAGCTGGCCAAGGCGGTCGGGCTCGGTGACGACCTGGTCCTCCCCGGCACCACCCGCTCCGCCGTCTACAGCCGCGGCGCCGTCCGCTACCTGCCCAAGGGCCAGGTCATGGGCGTGCCCGCGGACCTCGCCGAGCTGGCCAAGTCAGGCATCATCTCGCCGGGCGGGCTGCTGCGCGTGCCGCTCGACCAGGTGCTGCCCGCGACGCTCGTGCGCACCGACGTGTCCGTCGCCGCCTACATCCGCGCCAGGATGGGCGCCGAGGTCGTGGACCGGCTGGTCGAGCCGCTGCTCGGCGGCGTCTACGCGGGCCGCGCCGACATGCTGTCGCTGGAGGCGACGATGCCGCGGGTGGCCGCGATCGCGCGATCCGAGCGTTCACTGCTCAACGCCGCCCGCCACCTGGTCGAGGAGACACCGAAGAACCAGGGCCCGGTCTTCACCACCCTGCGCAGCGGCCTCGGCGGCCTGCCCGAGGCGGTCGCGAAGGCGTCCGAGGCCGACATCAGGACCGGCGTCACCGCCCGCGAGCTGCACCGCACCGAGACCGGCTGGCGGCTGGTCACCGGCCCGGTGCCGCGCCCCGAGGTCGTCGAGGCGGACGCGGTGATCCTGGCCACGCCGGGCCCGGCGACGAGCCGCCTGCTCAAGACCGAGGCCCCCAAGGCGGCCGACGAGCTGGCCCGCATCCAGTACGCCAGCATGGCCGTCGTCACGCTCGCCTACCCGGTCGACGCCTTCCCCGAGCCGCCCGGCACCAGCGGCTACCTGGTGCCGCCGGTGGAGGGACGGCCGGTCAAGGCGGTGACGTTCAGCTCGGTGAAGTGGCCCCACCTGTCGAAGGACCTGGTGATCCTGCGCTGCTCCATCGGCCGCGTCGGCGAGGAGCACCTGCTGCAGCGCGACGACGTGGAGCTGGTCGCGCTGGCCACCGCCGAGATGGCCGACGTGATGGGCGTGCGCGGCCTGCCCATCGACAGCCGGGTGACCCGCTGGGGCGGCGGGCTTCCGCAGTACAACGTGGGCCACCTCGACCGGGTGGCCAGGGTGCGCGCGGCGGTGGCCGTGCAGCCCGGCCTGGCCGTCTGCGGGGCCGCCTACGACGGCATCGGCATCCCCGCCTGCATCGCCACCGCCCGCACGGCCGCCGCCCGGATTCTGGACCACCTCTCCCTGAGAGCAGAATAGGCAGCATGACAGAGGGCGCACCGCGGCTCAAAGCCCGCGATCTCAATCAGGTGATCCGTTACACGATGTGGTCGGTCTTCCAGGCGACCGAGCCGTGCCCAGGCGACCGCGACGGCCTGGCGGCCGAGGTGCAGGAGCTGCTCGACCAGGCGGCCGGCAAGGGCGTCGTGACCAGGGGGGTCTACGACGTCGCCGGGTTCAGGGCCGACGCCGACTTCATGTTCTGGTGGCACGCTCCCACGCCCGAGGACCTCCAGGACGTCTACGCCAGGTTCCGCCGCACCCGCCTGGGCCGCCACAGCAGGCCCGTCTGGTCGGCGATGGCGCTGCACCGGCCCGCCGAGTTCAACAAGTCGCACATCCCGGCCTTCCTGGCCGAGGAGGAGCCGCGCGCCTACGTCAGCGTCTACCCGTTCGTGCGCTCCTACGAGTGGTACCTGCTCGACGAGTCCGAGCGTCGGGCGATGCTGGCCGAGCACGGCAGGATGGCGCGCGACTACCCCGACGTGCGGGCCAACACGGTGGCGTGCTTCTCGCTCAACGACTACGAGTGGATGCTCGCGTTCGAGGCGAACGAGCTGCACCGGATCGTCGACCTCATGCGTACGCTGCGGGGCGCCCAGGCGCGCCGGCACACCCGCGTCGAGATCCCCTTCTACACCGGCGCGCGCAAGCCGCTGCCTGAGCTCATCGCCGCCCTGCCGTAGTTCTCCCGGCCAGGCCCCGCCCTCTCGGCTGGATGCACCGGCCTGGGCGGCCGGACGCATCAGCCCGGCGAATCGGTCGCGAGCCAGACCCAAATCGGCGATCTCGCTGCAGCGCTCTATCCGCTTTGTCACAATCGGGGAAATCTCTGCCTCGCAGGGCGTGAGCGGGGTGGCACGTTCCAGGTGTGCGGGCTTGGAGGGCTGGTGGAGAGGTCCGGAAGGCGGGGCCGTCGGGGGCGGCACGCGGCAGGACGCCGATCGGCGCGGTCCGAAGGAGACGGTCCCGGACCCGCCGGGCGGTCTCCGGCGGAGGTCCGGCGGTCGGAGCGGATCGGGCGCGCCGGGCGGTCTGCGGAGGACGTCCGGCGGTCTGCGGAGGACGTCCGGCGGTCTTCGGGGGAGGCTCGGCGGTCCCGGCGGGGCGGCTCCGGCGGGAGGGCCAGACGGCGCCGAGGGCTGCTGCGACGGGCGGGACGGGCGGCGCGCGGGCGGGTGGCCGTCGCCGCCGGGGTGACCGTGGGCGGCGCGGTCGTGGCGCTCGCGATGCAGGGGATGTTCGGCACCCCGGTCACGTACGGGCTGCTCGGCACGGTCGTCGCGCCCCCGGCGAGCCAGGCGGCCGAACACCACGCGAGCGACGGACGGCGGGCCAGGGGCGGGCCCGCGGCCGCCGCGGCGGCGTCGCCGGGTGGAGCGAGCGCAGGCAGAAGCGCCGACAGCGGCGCAGGCGGAGGCACCGACGGCAAAGAGGGCAAAGAGGGCAAAGAGGCGGACGGCGGCAAAGGCGCGAACGCGCAGGCCACCAGCAAGGGGGCGCGCAAGCCGGAGCCGCCCGAGCCGTCGAAACCGGCCCCGAGCACGAACTCCGGCCTGGTGCCCGGCACGACCGACCCGAACGACCTGCCGGCCGCAGGCCCGGCCACGCGCGGCGCCGAGCCGAGCGGTGCGAGCGAGCCGACCGGGGGCGACGGCAAGGACTACAAGGCCGACGGCCCCTCGCGGCATACGGATCATCAGGCGGCCGAGTACTTCCGCGCGAACTGGGGGCCGAACGACAAGGCCGTGAAGCGTCTCAGGGACATCCGCACCGTGGGCGGATATCTCCGCATTTATACGGACCTACCGGAGAGCGCGGACAACTCCCGTACCGCCATCACCTTGTGCGAGCGCGGGCTCGCCTACCTCCACGAGCGCGGCGTCGAGAACCCCGTGGTGTTCGTGCACTCGGAGTTCGGCCAGAACGGCAACCCGGTGCTCGCCAACATCATCGGCCCCTCGGATCGGAGCTGCCGCGTCACATATCCAGACCCCCGATGACCGGCGGCAGCCGCGGGCCCGGGTCAGCGGACCCGGACCCGTGTCTTCGAGCACACCTCGCATCGCTGTGTGACCACCCGCCCGATGGTCTCAATCGTCACCCACCGGTGGCGAAGATGGACAAAGCGCACGCGGTGCTCGTACCCCTCGCGGGCGATCGATACGCCCCGTCGTTACCCGATCACGCCTTGGGTTCGAGCCGGAGCGAGATCGAGTTGATGCAGTAGCGGTCGTCCGTCGGCGTGGGGTAGCCCTCGCCGTGGAAGACGTGCCCCAGGTGGCTGTCGCACCGGGCGCAGCGCACCTCCGTACGGACCATGCCGAGGCTGCGGTCCTCAAGCAGCCGGACCGCGTCACTGTCGGACGGCGCGTAGAAGCTCGGCCACCCGCAGTGCGACTCGAACTTCGTGTCAGAACGGAACAACTCGGCACCGCAGGCGCGGCACGAGTAAACCCCCTCGGTCTTGGTGTCGACGTATTCCCCCGTGAACGGGCGCTCGGTCCCGGCCTCCCTGAGGACGTGGAACTCCTCAGGCGTCAGCTGGGCCCGCCATTCCGCCTCGCTCTTGACCACCTTGTCCATAACTCCAGAGTACGAGATACGGCAAAAAGAGATCTCCGCAGGGTGAAGCATCCGTTCTCGGGGAAATTCGCGTCTTTCTCGGCAAGGAGGTGTCTTCACCTCCTGCCAAGGGGTGAGATCACCTGCGGATCCCGCCGAGCGGCACAGCCCACGCCCGTGCTGGCGCCGCTGGGGATCGAAACGGCCGGCCGGGTGGCGCGCCAGCGCCCGGAACGGCGGAAGGGTGATCTGGCGGCCCGTCCCGTCGAGCCCTCGGTCCCGCCACCGAGGAGGCTCCGGGACGGGCCCACCCCGTCCGGCTCTCTCCGTCTCCGGCCCAACTCCGTCCGGTTCTCCGAAGACGGTGGCCTCTCCGGACGACGAGCGGAAGCGGCGCGGCGAGAGCGCCGGAGCCGTGCGGGTTCCTGGCGAGCTGCCGCACCGGCCCAGCGACCAGCGGCCGGAGGAATTCTGTTACGGCTCGTGATGACCGGTCATTGTCGGTCCCTCGGGGTAGGTTCGGGGGCATGGCATCGCCGTACATCGAGCTCGAGGTGGGGAAGCGGACCGTCAAGGTCACCAATCCCGACAAGGTCTACTTCCCGGAGATCGGCGCCACCAAGCGTGAGCTGGTCGAATACTACGTGAGCGTCGGCGAGGGCGCCCTGCGGGCGCTGAAGGACCGTCCGACCAACCTCAAGCGTCATCCCGACGGCGTGCAGACCGAGGCCATCTATCAAAAGCGCATGCCGCCCCGGCATCCCGACTGGCTGGAGTCGGTGGAGGTGACGTTCCCCAGCGGCCGCACGGCGCGTTCGCTGCGCGTCACCGAGGTGGCCGCCATCGCCTACTGCGCCAACCTCGGCACCATCGACTTCCACCCGTGGCAGGTGCGCGCCGCCGACGTCGAGCGTCCCGACGAGCTGCGGGTCGACCTCGACCCGCAGCCCGGCCTGGAGTTCGACGCGGCGCGCAAGGCGGCGTTCCTCACCAAAGAGGCGCTGGACGAGCTCGGCATGACCGGCTTCGTCAAGACCTCGGGCAACCGCGGCGTGCACATCGCCGTCCGCATCGAGCCGCGCTGGGACTTCATCCAGGTGCGCCACGCCGGCATCGCGCTGGCCAGGGCCGTCGAGGCGCGCGATCCGAGCCTGGTCACCACGGCGTGGTGGAAGGAGGAGCGCGGCGAGCGGGTGTTCATCGACTTCAACCAGAACGCGCGCGACCGCACGATCGCCAGCGCCTACTCGGTCAGGGCGAAGCCGCACGCGCCCGTCTCGACCCCGCTGACCTGGGACGAGCTGGCCGACGCCGACCCGCGCGACTTCGACATCCGCACGGTGCCCGCCCGCTTCGCCGAGGTGGGCGACGTGCACGCCGCCATCGACGACCGGGCCTACTCGATCGAGCCGCTGCTGGAGATGTACGCCGAGGACGAGCGCGGCGACATGCCGTACCCGCCTAACTACCCGAAGATGCCGGGCGAGCCCAAGCGGGTGCAGCCGAGCAAGGCCCGCTCCGACACCTGACCACCAGCCGGTCAGCGGCGCACGAGGCGCCGTTCCGCGGCTGACGCGCAGCGCTTTCAGCGGCGCACGACGCGCCGTTCCGCGGCTGACGCGCAGTGCTTTCAGCGGCGCACGAGGCGGTGCGGGGCCAGCTCGCACGTCTCGCCCCGGCTCAGGCAGACCACCCGGTCGGCGAGGCCCGCCTGCTCCATGTGGCGCAGGAAGTCGTCCAGCGGGGAACTGAAGACCGTGTAGTCGTCGTAGTGGATCGGTACGACGGTGCGCGGGTTGATCATGTCGGCCCAGGCCGCGCCCTGCTCGCCGTCCATGGTGACCATGAGCGTGCCGAGCAGCTTGGTCCCGCCCAGGTGGACGAGGGCGACGTCGATGTCGGGGAAGCGGCGCGGGATCGCGTCGAGCCGCCGGTCCAGCACGGTGTCGCCGCTGATGTGCAGGCGCAGCTCGACCCGCTCGTCCGGGCCGCAGAACTCCAGCATCGTGCCCATCACGGGCGGCAGCAGCGCGTCGGCGGAGCCCGGCGCGTGCTTGGCGGGCAGCGCGGTGATCCGTACGCTGCCGCCTGGGCCGTGCAGGCGGTACTCCGCCCAGGTCATCAGCCCGACGGCCTGGCCGAAGCCCTGCCGATGGAGGGTGCGGGAGGCGGCCGGGGTGGTGACGATGAGCATGTCCCTGTCGATGCCCTTGCGCGCCACCCGGTCCCAGTGGTCGCCGTGCATGTGGGAGAGCACGACGGCATCCAGCGGCGGCAGGTCCTCGATCCGCAGCGCCGGGTCGGTACGCCGCCGCGAGGCCAGGCCCCACCCGAGGTAGGCGAGCTGGCCGCGGTGCAGGAAGTTCGGGTCCGTCAGCAGCGTGAAGCCGTTGTAACGGATGAGCGTGGTCGCGTTCCCGATGAACTGAAGGCTGCCTGCCACCGCTGATCACTCCGGATGCTTCGGCCGCTGCTCCGGAGGCACGCCGCCGCCCTTGCCTCCGCCCCTGCGGCCCTTGTCCGTGCCGTGCGGGTGGCCGGAGCGCTGTTTGCCGCCGCGTACGAGGCCGGCCGAGTTCGTGTTGACGGCGGACTTGCCTGACCTGCGAAGCTCTGGCTGTTGCGGATTGCTCATGGCATTCGTCCCCCCTCGTTCAGGGGTCCACTGCCACGGCCGTACGACGCCAAACACCCCCGTACGCCGCCCCGCGCGGAAATTCGATGGCGGTCCGGAGCCGTGCCCCGTTACCCTCGCATCCGTCCGTGGATCAGCCGTATCGCGTGGTCGCGCACCGCGCCAGAAGGAGGGACTTGATGCCTGGCACCGCGCCTAGCGCGCCTCGCAGTCGTGCCACCGGCGGATCCCGCCTCTGAGCGAGAGACGACGACCACAACCGGACAGGCCGTACCGGCCGGCGTGCCCGCGAGGCTCGCTCGGCGCTCCCTTGCTGCGTGACATCGAAGACCAATCCGGCAAGGAGTACCCAGGTTGTCCACCAACGGCAATCCTCTTCTCAACACCTTCGTGTGCGTGCGCTGCGGCCTCACGGTCACCGCGAACGCCCCCGACGGCACCCGGCGCAACCACTGCCCGAGCTGCCTGCACTCGCTGCACCTGCAGGACGAGTGCAGCTCACGGATGATCCCGATCTCGATCGCCGTGCTGCGCACCGGGGAGTGGATGATCATCCATCGCTGCACCCGCTGCGGCGAGCTGACCTCGAACCCCATCTGCGGGGACGACAACCAGCTCATCCTCATGCGCATGGCGGTACGCCCGCTCGCGCAGCCGCCGTTCCCGCTCGAGGCGTTCGGTGATCTGTGATGCCGAGGAGGAACGTCACACGCGACCGCGCCCGGCCGCAGCGGCGCAAGAAGGTCCATCACGCGGAGCCCGCGGACGCCTTCCGCTGCGTCGCCTGCCGGCTCGACGTGCCCATGGTCGCGCCCGGCACGGCGCACCGTAACCACTGCCCCAACTGCCTGACCAGCCTGCACGTGGATCACCGCGTGCCCGGCGACCGCCGGGCGGGCTGCCGGGGCCGGATGGCGGCGCTGAGCGTCACCGTCCGCGGTGACGGCGAGTGGCTGATCATCCACAGTTGCCAGTCGTGCGGCGAGCTGAGCGCCAACCGCATCGCGGGCGACGACAACGCGCTGGCGCTGCTGCGCATCGCCATGCGGCCGCTGTCGGACGCCCGCCTGCCGGTCAACGCCCTGCTCGCGCTCTGACCGTGGCTGCTCCGGCCAGGGCTGTTCTGGCCGGGCTGCTCTGACTGGGGCCGTTCCGACCAGGACTGTTCTGGCTGGACTGTTCTGGCTGGGCTGCTCTGGCCAGGGCCGTTTCAGCCAGACCGGGACCGCGCACCGCGCCCGCGGCGGCGCGGTCCCGGCGTGGCCCGTCAAGCTCAGTCGCCGAACTCCAGGTGCAGGGCCCGGGTGAAGTCGGCGATGGCCTCCTCGTGCCGGTCCAGGTCCTGCAGGATCTCGCCGCGCACCTTGAACGCCCAGATGTACTCCTGGTCCAGCTCGATGGCGGCGTTCAGGTCCTTCAGCGCGCCCTCGTTGTCGCCCATCTCGCTCAGCACCGCGCCCCGGCTGCCGAGCGCGCGGGTGGCGGTGGGCTTCAGCTCGATCGCCCGGTTGAGGTCGGCGAGCGCCTCGTCGTACCGGTCGATCATGCGCAGCGCCTCGCCCCTGCGGCTCAGCGCCCGCACGTAGTCGGGGTCGAGCTCCAGCGACTTGGTGTAGTCGTCGATGGCCTCGGCGTAGAGGTTCATGTCCTGGTAGAGCTCGCCACGGGCGAACCACGAGTACGGCTGGTCCTCGTTCAGTTCGATGATCTTGGTGTGCACCGCCAGGGCCTCGTCCATCCGGTCCAGCCCCACCAGCGCCTCCGCCTTCCCTTCGAGGATCCACGACGTCTCGGGGGAGAGGGTGAGCGCGTGCTCGAAGTCCTCCAGCGCCTCCTCGTAGCGCTCCATCGCGGTGTACGTCTGGCCGCGCGAGCCGAGCGCGTACGCGCTGTCCGGCTCCAGCTTCAGCGACTCCTCGAAGTCGTCGAGCGCGGCCTGGTACCGCTTGATCAACCGGTGGCACTCGCCGCGCAGCCGCCAGGCGCGGGCGTCATCCGGCACCAGCGCGATCGCCTCGGTCAGGTCCGCTATCGCGGCGTCGTGCCGTAAAAGGGCGTTGTACGACACCGCCCGGCTGCGCAGCACCGAGGCCCGGGACTGTGCGGCCGCTTCGGACAGCCCCGAATGATCCATGATCCCCTGATCTATGGGGGGTAAATCTATCCGACTGATACGACTAGATCCGGATGATGGCGGCCTTCTCCCGGGTGTACTCCAGGACCGCGTCGTGGCCGTACCCGCTGTCCTCGACCCCGCCGAACGGCAGCCCCGGCGGCATCTGGCGGAACGTGTTCACCCAGACCGTGCCGGTCCGCAGGTCCCGGACGAACCGGTGCGCCCGCCGCAGGTCGCGCGTCCACACGCCGGCCGCCAGGCCGTAGCGGGAGTCGTTGGCGATGGCCAGGGCCTCGTCATCGGTCTCGAACGGGATGGCCACCGCGACCGGACCGAAGATCTCCTCCTGGCACACCCGCAGCCCGTTGTCCTCGGTCGTATACAGCGTGGGCGCCACCCAGTAGCCGCCGGGCAGCTCAGGCACCACCTCGGCCCCGGCCCGGCCGCCGAAGACCAGCCGGGCGCCCTCCTTCCCGGCCGGCTCCAGTACGACGTGACGCGCTCGTACTGGCCCGCCGAGACGATCGGCCCCATCGTCGTGGCGAGGTCGAGCGGGTCGCCGACCTCCTCGCCGAGGCCGCTGACGATGTTGAGCACGCCGGGCGGCAGCACCTCGGCCAGCAGCTCGCCGATCCGCAGCACCGACGCGCTCGCCTGCTCGGCCGGCTTGACGACCACCGTGTTCCCGGCGGCCAGCGCGTACGCGGCCTTGGCGGAGAACGTCGAGATGGGGGAGTTCCACGGGATGATGCAGACCGCCACTCCGTACGGCTCGCACCGGGTCAGCCCGAGCGCGTCCGGCCCGAGCTGCACGGTGTCGCCCTTGACCGCGTCGAGGCACTGCCCGGCGGCGATCTGCCACAGGTGCGCCATGCCCGGCAGGTCCTTGGTGAGCGTGTCGCGCAGGATGCGGCCGTTGTCGCGGGTCTCCAGCCTGGCCAGCTCCTCGGCGTGCCGGCCGAACAGCTCCGACACCTTGCGCAGGTAGTGCGCCCGCGCCAGGGCGGGCAGCGCCGACCAGGAGGGGAAGGCGCGGCTCGCGGCCTCGGCGGCCGCGGCTGCCTCGGCGGGGCCCGACGCGGGGATGCGGGCCCAGGGCTCGCCGGTCGCGGGGTTGACCGTCTCCATCGTGCGCGGGGCCGGGACCAGCTCGCCGCCGATGAGGTTGCGATAGTCGGGCACGTGGCCAAGCGTACGCTTGCTCAAGCAGCATGACCAGGAATAGCACTTGATCCCGCAAAGTGGCCAAATATGGACGCATGGTAAAGGTACGGCCGGGGCACAACCGCTCGCGAGGCGGGGTGATGGCGATGGCGAAACGATTGCTCGCGCGGCTGGCGTACGGGTCGCGCTATGACGATGTGCCCTGGGGCCAGCGGGTCTACGTACGGCCGGGGGAGCGGCTGGCCCGCGAGGCGCAGTGGCTGTGGCTGACCAGGCGGGCGCCGGTGATGTCCAGGGCCGCGTACGAGAGCATGCGGCCGCTCGGCGCGATCGAGGAGTTTCTCGACTGCATGATGTGCGGGGAGTCTGTGCAGCAGCCGCTGTTCGAGCCCACCGGCGGCAAGGGCTGGCGCTATCACGTCGTACGCTGCCCCTCCTGCGGCTTCCTCTACCGCAACCCGAACGTCCGGCCCGAACGCCTCGGCGACCTCTACGCCAGCGGCTACAGCACCTTTCTGACCGGCAAGTACGCCGCCAACCGGCAGCGTCGCTACGACCTGACGATGCGGGCCTTCTCCCCGGTCTTCGACGAGGGCAAAGAGCGCAGGCTGCTCGACTTCGGCTCCGGCGTCGGGCTCTTCCTGGAGCTCGCCGAGGAGCGCGGGTTCGACGCGTGCGGCGTGGACCTGTCGCCCGAGTCGGTCGAGCAGGCCAACAAGCGGCTGCACAAGGCGCGCACGTACTTCGGCGCGCCGCAGGACGTGCCCGAGATCGCCGCGGGCGGCTTCGACGTCATCACGCTCTGGTCGGTGCTCGCCCACCTGCCCAGGCCGCTCGACGACTTCCGGCTGTTCAGGAGCCTGCTCGGGCCGGGCGGCGTGCTGCTCATCCTCACCGTGAACGCCAACTCGCTGCTGCTCAAGGCGTACGGGTCGAAGTGGAGCGGCTTCACCAAGAACCACCTGATGTTCTACTCGGCCGATACCGTGCGGACGCTGCTCGCCCGTACCGGCTTCGCGGGCGTGGCCTTCGCCCCCCACTACGGCGACACGGTCGAGGCCGGCACCACGAATCTGCCCGCCGGCCTGGTGGCGCGGCTGCGCAGGAACGTGCGGCTCAGCGACGGCGGCAACATGCTGCGCGTGCTCGCCTTCGCCGATGAGGAGGCCATCGGCCGCTACTGCGGCGGCCCGCTGACGATCCACCGCCTCGCACCGTGAGGAGTTCCGCTGAGGCGGCGGCGCGTATCGGCTCACGCTCTGGCGGGCTCTTTGAGCGCGGCGGCGGTGCGAATCCGTTCGCGGGTGAGCGGCGTGAGCAGCAGGCCCGCCGCGACGGCGGCGGCGCCGACGAGCACGCACACTACGAAGCCGTCCTGCAGGCGACCCTGCACGGTGCCGAGGAGCGGACCGAACACGGCGATGCCGACCGCCCCGCCGACCTGCCGCGAGGTGTTGAACGCCGCCGACGCCGCCCCGTGCAGGGCGGGCCCGACGGCGGCGATCGCCTGCGAGGTCATCGTCGGCACGAGCAGCCCCGAGGCGAACCCCGCGGGCACCAGCGCGAGCGCCAGCGGCCATAGCGCCGGAGCCGTGCCCGCCCACGCCACCAGCAGGAACGTCACCACCAGCACCGCCTGAGCGGCCCCCAGCACGGCCGGCCGCCCGAAGCGGCGCGCGAGGCGGGCCGCGCACAGGTTCGCGACCGCGATGAGCCCGGTCAGCGGCAGGAACAGCAGCCCGCTGGCCAGCGCCCCGAGCCCGCGCCCCTGCTGCAGCATCAGGCTCATCGCGAACAGCAGCCCGTAGAAGGCGAAGTTGAACAGCGCGCCTTGCGCCGCCGTCGCGACGAACGCCCGGTCGGCGTAGAGGCCCGGCGGCAGCAGCGGCGCCCGGCTCGCGCGTACGGTCAGGATGAACCCGGCGAGCCCGGCCACGGCCAGCACCGCCGCGGTGACGACCGGCGCGCTCGACAGCCCCTGGGCGGGCGCCTCGATGAGCGCGAACACCAGCCCGCCGATCAGCAGGGTCGCGGTCGCCATGCCGGCCACGTCCAGGCGGCGCTCGCCACGCGGCACGGCCGGCATCGACCGCACGCTCCAGATGGCGGCGGGGACGCCGATGAGCACGTTGACCCCGAACACCGTCCGCCAGTCCGCGACCGCCACGAGCGCGCCGCCCAGCAGCGGACCCGCCGCCATCCCGACACCCCCCGCCGCCGACCACCGGCCGACCAGCCGGTTCCTGGCATGCTCGTCGGGTGCCGCCGCCGTCGCCAGGACGAGCGCGCTGGGCAGCAGCAGCGCCGCCCCCACGCCCTGCACCAGCCGGGCCGCGTTCAGCACCCCCATCGTGGGCGCCGCCGCGCAGGCCGCCGAGGCGATCGTGAAGACGAGCAGGCCCGCCACGAACGCCCGCTTCGCCCCGAGGGTGTCGGTGATCGCGCCCGCACCCAGCATCACCGCCGCGAACGACAACGTATAGGCGTTGACCGCCCACTCCAGCTCGGCCCGTGAGGCGTCGAGGTGGGAGGCGAGCTGGGCGAGCGTGAGGTGCACGATCGTGCCGTCAACGAAGACCATGAAGGCGGCGATCAACGCCAGTACGATGACAACCCGTCGGTGTTCGATAGCCATAGAACGAACTGTACGTGGTGTTCTATGTCAATCGAACACCGGGGTTCGTTCTGGCCGGATACGCCCGGGGGTCCGCCTGATCAGAAGCTGCGCATCAGACGAACCGTCGCTTGCCAGAGGGCCGCTCGTGGAAAGGGGGTCAGCCGCCCGGCGGGCGTCTCCGGAGGAAGCGGGGCGTCGGGGTGAGGGCGCGGTCGCCTAAGATCGGGGCATGGAGCTCGCCCCCGGCGTACACGTGGCCATCACCGACCGGAACGGCGGCGTCGGCGCCCCGCCGTACGGTTCGCGCAACCTCGGCGGCATGGTCGGCGACGACCCGGAGGTCGTGCGTGCCAACCGGGCGGGCCTGGTGGCCGAGCTGGGCGTGCGGGCGGTGGTGTTCATGCGCCAGGTCCACAGCGCCGAGGTGGCGTACGTCAGCGAGCCGTTCGGCGACGACCCGCCCCCGCTCGACGGCGTGTTCACCACCGAGCCCAAGCTGGCGCTGGCGTCGCTCGGCGCCGACTGCCCGGCCGTGCTGGTGGCCGATCCGGTGGCCCGCATGGTCGGCGCCGCCCACTCCGGGCGTCCCGGCACCGAGGCGGGCATCGCCACCGCGCTGGTGACGGCCATGGCGGGCAAGGGTGCGGAGCCGGGCAGGATGGTCGCATTCATCGGCCCCGGCGCGTGCGGGCGCTGCTACGAGGTACCCGCAGAGATGCGGGAGAAGGTCGCCGCGAAGGTCCCCGCCACCTGGTCCACGACCTCGTGGGACACCCCCGCCCTCGACCTGCGGGCCGGCATCGAGGCGCAGCTCAAGGCGGCGGGCGTGAGCGACGTACGCCATGACGCGCGCTGCACGATCGAGTCTCAGGAGCTTTACTCGCATCGCCGCGAACAGCCCACCGGCCGCTTCGCCGGCCTCATCTGGCTCGCCTGACCGCCCGCTCGGTTCCTGGGCCGCCCGCTCGTTCCTCGGCCGCCCGCTCGATTGCCCGGCCGCCCGCTCGGTTCTTCTGACCGCTCCCGCGCTTCAGCTCGGGCATGTGGGCGTGGTGCGATGTGCGCCGAGCGGTCCGTCCCCTCAAGCCCCCTCTCCGCTTGCGGGTGTTGCGCAAGCGGTCACGTGTTCGTCCGCCCCGTGCCCCGGTTCACGATCGCTTCACCAGGGTGGCCTGCCGCAGAGAATCGGTCTTTCGTGGCTTGTCGCCGCCTGCGGCTCCCTCCGGGGCGATCACGCCGACGGGCCGGCCCCTCTGTTCCTGGGGCTGTTGAAGATGGCGTTGATGATGAGGATGCCGATCCACACCGGGATCAGCCCGGTCATCCGGCCCTCCCCGAGCAGCAGGAACAGGACGGTCGACACGGTGCCCAGGGAGACGGACACGATGGCGAGCGCGAGCCGCTGCCCTTCGGACGGACCCTGGCGGGCCGGAGTCCGGCTGTTGGGTGGGAGCTGGTTCAGGCGCTCGTCCACCCGCCGGTCGATCTCCTGGCCCATCTTGTCGAGGAACGACTCCACGACGGCGTCTTCGTACTCGGGCCCGAGGTCGCGGCGTGCGGACACGGCGGCCTTGAGCTCATCCCCTGTCGTCATATTCGAGATATATCTAGACATCTGCTAGCGCACAAGGATGTCCTCAAGGTTGTAATGCACCGGACGCTCAAGCTGCTCGTACGTGCACGACTCAGGGGTGCGGTCGGGACGCCAGCGGCGGAACTGCGCGGTGTGCCGGAACCGGTCGCCTTCCATCTGGTCATAGGCCACCTCGATCACCAGCTCGGGCCGCAGCGGGATGAACGACAGGTCCTTCTTGGCGTTCCACCGCGACACCGCGCCGGGCACCCGCTGCCCGCCCCTGGACGGCCCGGCCGCCGGCTGGCCGATGTTGGCCGCCGCCTGTTCGGCCCAGTGGCCCCACGGGTGCTCGCTCAGCTCCGCGATGTACGGCTTGAGCTCCTCGACCAGCTCGGCCCTGCGCTTCATCGGGAACGAGGCCGCCACCCCGACGTGGTGCAGCCGCCCGTCGTCGCCGTAGAGGCCGAGCAGCAGCGAACCGACGATGGGCCCCGACTTGTGCTCGCGGTAGCCGCACACCACGACATCGGCCGTGCGCTCGTGCTTCACCTTGAACATCGTGCGCTTGTCGGGCACGTACGGCTGGTCGCCCGGCTTGACGATGATGCCGTCGAGCCCGGCGCCCTCGAACATCTCGAACCACTCGCCCGCCTGCCCCTGGTCTTTCGTGACCGGGGTGAGCCTGATGGAGCCGCCCTTTTGGGGGAAGAGCGTTTCGAGTCGCGCCCTGCGCTCCGCGAACGGCAGCTCCATCAGCGACTCGTCGCCCAGCGCCAGCAGGTCGAAGGCGACGAACTGCGCGGGCGTGCGCTCCGACAGCATCTGCACCCGCGACTTGGCGGGGTGGATGCGCTGCTGGAGCGCGTCGAAGTCGAGCTGGCTGCCCATGGGCAGCACGATCTCGCCGTCGATGACGACCTTGTCGGGCAGCTCGGCCCGCGCCGCCTCGACCAGCTCGGGGAAGTAGCGCGTGAACGGCCGCTCGTTGCGGCTGCCGAGATAGACCTCGTCGCCGTCGCGGAAGACGATGCAGCGGAAGCCGTCCCACTTCGGCTCGTAGAACAGCGTGCCGTCCTGCTCCGGCATGGCCTTGACCGGCTTGGCCAGCATGGGCGGCACGGGCGGCCGCACCGGCAGGCCGGGCACCGGCGGCGGTTCTTCCTCGGCCCCACCCGGCCCGGCGGTCGGCTCGTCACTCATGGCTTCGCTCCCTTGTGTATCTGCAGAAGAGCACGCCGTCCTCCTCCAGCACGTGCTCGAGCCGGAGGCCGACCTGCGCGGGCTCGCCGTTGAGAATGCGGGCGGCGCCGCCGCCGACCAGCATCGGGCTGATCGTCAGGCACAGCTCGTCGACCAGGCCGCGCGCGGAGAGCTGGGCGTTGATGCGCGGGCCGCCCTCGCACAGCACGCGGGTCAGACCCCGCTCGTGCAGCGCCGTGACGGCCAGCCGCATGTCGACGCTCGCGTCACCGGCCACCACCAGGTCGGCGCACTTGGCCGCCAGCCTGCGCCGCTCCTGCGGCGCGGCCTCGCAGGTGATGACGATGGTGCGGCTCGGCGCGTCGGTGAACAGCTCACCGTCGAGATCGAGCGCCAGGCCGCGGCTGATCACGGCGATGGGCGGCACCTCGGGCCTGCCCTCGCGGTGCTCGGCCCACCAGTCGCGCGGCGGGACCGGGCCGTAGCCCTCCTTGCGCACGGTGGCGGCGCCCGCGAGGATCACGTCGGCCAGCCCGCGCAGCGTCTGGAAGATGCGCCGGTCGCCCTTGCTGGACAGCGGCCCCGACCGGCCTTGGAGCCAGGCGGCGCCGTCGGCGCTCGCGACCATGTTGACGCGCAGCCACGGCCGGTCGCCGGGGTACGCGTACGCCTGCGCAATGTCTGGGTTGTCCTGAATGTCGGGATAGATGCGCCGCACCCCTCTACCTTGGCACAGCGCACCGACAATCGGCTCCGAGCCCGGATTCGGGACAGGATAGTACTTTCGTGAATCGGCGGACTTCTTACCAATTCTTTGCTTAACGTGCCCATAGGGGATGGGCTGACAGGAAGAGGGGGACGCCGTGAGCCTGGCCACCGCCGTCGCGTGGACGATCGCCGCGATCGCCGGAATCTACCTGCTGTCATACGGGCTCACCGGCGGCGGGCTGAAGCGCGCGAAGGTCACCAGGTTCCCCGCCGCGCTCGTCGTCTCACATCCGGCGCTGGCCGTGACCGCGCTGGCCTGCTGGGCCGGCGGGCTGATCACCGGCAACCGGGCGCTGGTCTGGGCCGCGTTCGCCGGCCTGGCGGCCGCCGCGCTGCTGGGGTTCGTGATGTTCACCCGCTGGCTCGGCGCCAGGCACACCACGGCAGCGCGCGGTTTCCCCGCGCTCGCCGTGACCCTGCACGGCGTGGCCGGCGTCACCGCGTTCACACTCGTGTTCCTGAGCGCCAGCGCCGCCCGGTCCTTCTGACCTCGCCGGGGCCCGGCAACGCCGCCCGGCTCTTCTGACCTCGCCGGGGCCCTACAGCGCTGCCCGGTTCTTCTGACCTCGCCGGGGCGCCGGCGGCGCCACCGCCCTGACCTGCCGTCACCCCCGCCGAGACCGAACAGCGGCCCCGCCGCTCAGAGCGGCTTACCGTTCTGGCGGGGCTGGCGCAGCACCTGCAGCGAACGCGCCGTGACCGCGACCACGTCGCCCGCCGACCAGCGCTCGTCCTCGTAGACGTCCTGGATCGTGTCGTGGGTGGTGTCGAGCACCGGCACCCACCCGGTGCCGAACTCCTCGCCGGGCAGCGTGAACGACAGGTTCTCGTGGTGGGCGTTGATGAGCAGCAGGAACGAGTCGTCCACGATGCGCTCGCCCCGGGGCCCCGGCTCGGTGATGGCGTCGCCGTTCAGATAGACCATGAGCGACTTGGCGTAGCTGATGTGCCAGTCGCCGGCCGTCATCTCGCGTCCGCCGGGCGTCAGCCACACCAGGTCGCGCCTGCCGTCGTCGGGATGGCGGCCGTGGAAGAAGCGCCGCCGCTGGAAGACGGGGTGCTCGCGGCGCAGCTTCGACAGCGCGCGTACGAACTCCAGCAGCTCCGCCTCGGTGTGCACGTGGGACCAGTCGATCCAGGCGAGCTCGTTGTCCTGGCAGTAGGCGTTGTTGTTGCCCCGCTGGGTGCGGCCGATCTCGTCGCCGTGGGACAGCATCGGCACGCCCTGCGACAGGAACAGCGTGGCCAGGAAGTTGCGGCGCTGGCGGCGGCGCAGGGTGACGATCTGGGGGTCCTCCACGGGGCCCTCGGCGCCGCAGTTCCAGGAGCGGTTGTCGTTGGTGCCGTCGCGGTTGTCCTCGCCGTTGGCCTCGTTGTGCTTGTGGTCGTAGGAGACGAGGTCGGTGAGCGTGAAGCCGTCGTGGCAGGTGACGAAGTTGATGGAGGCGACGGGTCGGCGGCCGGAGGACTCGTACAGGTCGGCTGAGCCGGTCAGGCGGGAGGCGAACTCCGGCAGCGCGGAATGGGTGCCCCGCCAGAAATCTCGTACGATGTCGCGGTATTTCCCGTTCCACTCCGTCCACAATGGCGGGAAGTTTCCGACCTGATAACCACCGGGCCCGACGTCCCACGGCTCCGCGATGAGCTTGACCTGCGAGATCACCGGATCCTGCTGGATGAGGTCGAAGAACGCGCTCAGCCGGTCGACGTCGTGCAGCTCCCTGGCCAGCGCCGACGCCAGGTCGAAGCGGAAACCGTCGACGTGCATCTCCAGCACCCAGTAGCGCAGCGAGTCCATGATGAGCTGCAGCGCGTGCGGCGAGCGCACGTTGAGCGAGTTTCCGCACCCGGTGTAGTCGAGGTAGTAGCGCCGGTCGCCGTCGTGCAGGCGGTAGTAGGCGGCGTTGTCGATGCCTCTGAACCCGAGCGTCGGCCCCATGTGGTCGCCCTCGGCCGTGTGGTTGTAGACCACGTCGAGGATGACCTCGATGCCGGCCTCGTGCAGCGCCTTCACCATCGCCTTGAACTCCAGCACCTGCTCGCCCCGCGTGCCGGAGCCGGAGTAGCCGCTGTGCGGGGCGAGGTAGGCCATGGTGTTGTAGCCCCAGTAGTTGGTCAGCCCGCGGGCCACCAGGAAGTGCTCGGGGATGTAGTGGTGCACCGGCATGAGCTCGACCGCCGTCACGCCCAGCGACAGCAGGTGCTCGATGATCGCCGGATGCCCGACCCCCGCGTACGTGCCCCGCAGGTCGGGCGGCACGTCGGGGTGTCGCATCGTCAGCCCGCGCACGTGGGCCTCGTAGATCACGGTCTGGTGGTACGGGATGCGCGGCGGCCGGTCGTTGCCCCACTCGAAGAACGGGTTGATCACGACGTTCTTCGGCATGTAGGGCGCGCTGTCCTCGGTGTTGCGCCGGCTCGGGTCGGTGAAGTAGTAGGGGAACAGCGCCTGGTTCCAGGTCAGCTCGCCGTCGATGGCCTTGGCGTAGGGGTCGAGCAGCAGCTTGGCGGGGTTGCACCGGTGGCCCTGCGACGGGTCGTACGGGCCGTGCACGCGATAGCCGTAGCGCTGCCCCGGCTGGATGCCAGGAAGGTAGCCGTGCCAGACGAAACCGTCGACCTCGGGCAGGTCGATCCGCTCCTCGGTGCCGTCGTCATGGAACAGGCACAGCTCGACCCGCTCGGCGACCTCGGAGAACACCGCGAAACTTGTGCCCACGCCGTCCCAGGTGGCGCCGAGTGGATAGGGCTCGCCCGGCCAGACCTCACGCATGTGACCCGATTGTCGCACGCGCGAGCGCTCTTGGTCGCGCAACGGTCTGATCGCTAATCAGTAAGAAGATCGGGCCGGGGTCAGAGCAGCTCGGCCTTGAGCGTGATCGTGGTGCCGGCGAGCGCCTTGCTGACCGGGCAGCCGGCCTTGGCGTTCTCGGCCGCCTGCTGGAACTGCTCGGCGGTGAGGCCGGGCACCCGGCCCTGGACGTTCAGCACGATCCCGGTGATGCCCTCGCCCGGCTGGAACGTCACGTCGGCGCTGGTGCGCAGCGACTCGGGCGGCGTGCCGGCCCCGGCGAGGCCGTGCGCGAGCGCCATCGAGAAGCAGGAGGAGTGCGCGGCGGCGATGAGCTCCTCGGGGGAGGTCTTGCCATTGGCGGCCTCGGCCCTGGACGGCCACGAGACCTCGAACGTGCCGACGCCCGACGTGTCGAGAGAGACGGTGCCCGAACCGTCGAGCAGGGCGCCTTTCCACTGTGTTGTGGCGGTGCGCGTGGTGGCCATGCGTGTTCCCTCCGTCGCGTTCTGCAAGACGACACTATCGCGACGCGAAAGAATCTCGCGGGGCGGGGTCATCCCGCTCCTTCCTCGTCGTCCGGGAACGCCCGCGCGCCTGCGACCCCAGGCGCGCCGCGCGCCCGCCCGTTCTGCCCCTTAAGCCCGCGAAATTTGACTAATTCCACACATCGCACTTATCCGTAAATGGAAAAGGTGCGGGCGTTCGCCTATTACCGCATCGCCGCCCGAAACTTGATTACCAACCCCCAAAAGTCTGGTACAACGACCCCTTCGCCGAACCTTAAGGATTTGACGGGTTGTTTGGATCAGTACGGGTAAACGCGATTCTGTGCACGGGTACGTCTGCCCCTGTCCAAGTGCTCCGATAAACGGAGCCTTGGATTTCGGGTCGTTCTACCCAGGGCGGTAAGAAATGCACGTTCAATCGCATCAACCACATGGCCCAGCGCTGCGCCGGCGTCTCGCCACCCTCGCGCTGGCCGGCACCGCGGCCGGCGTCATGGTCCTTCCCTTCGGCCAGGGGATCGCCGGAGCGAGCGCGGGCGCGCCCGTCGTCCCCGTCGCCGCCGGTCACGCCTCCGGCGAGAAGCCGGTGCTCAAGTGCGGCAAGCGCTGCGGGCCGTACTGGTGGGGCCGCCCCTGGTGGGGACACCACCACCATCACCACCACGACCACGAGTTCCACGAGGAGCACCACTTCCGCGGCCACCGCCACGACGACCGGCGGCACGAGCCCGCCCGCGAGGCCCCGAGGCCCGAGGAGCCGGAGCAGGAAGAGCCGGAGCCGCCTGAGCAGCCGCCCCAGGTGCCGCCGAAGCGGCCCCACAAGCCGGTCAAGCCGATCAAGTTCAAGCCGGTCAAACCGCACAAGCCGCACAATCCATACAAGCCGCACAATCCGTACAAGCCGTATAAGCCCGTCAAGCCGGTGAAGCCCATCAAGGAACGGCCGATCTTCAAGGAGAAGCCGCGCTACGACGACTGGGCGCCGTGGGACAGCTGGCGCAACGGCCTGAGGAGCGACTGGGGCAACGACTGGCGCGACGGCGACTGGGACTGACGACGCGCGCCTGACACAGGGCCGGACGCCGCGATCGGGGAGCGGCGACGTAGGCTTGCCAATCCTCGACCAGTTGACCGGAGGACGCCGCGAACGGACGCACAACCGGACGTACAACCGGACGCGGCGTCCTCCGGATGGCGGCACGAGACGAGAGGGGGTCCCCATGGCGGGTGACGACACGACCGGTCTGGCCGACCTGCTGTACGAGTTCGGGCTGCTCAAACGCTATAAGCGGACGGGCTGGCTGGTGGCCGGGGTACGCGACCCCGAGAGCATCGCCGAGCACTCGTTCCGCGCGGCCGTCATAGCCGCCGTGATCGCCAGGCTCGAAGGGGCGAACCCGGAGCGGGCCGCGTTCATGAGCCTGTTCCACGACACTCAGGAAACGCGCATCACCGACATCCCGTACGTCGGCAAGCTCTACCTCAAGCCGGCGCCCAACGAGGAGGTCACCGCCGACCAGGTGCGCGGCGTGCCCGCCGAGGTGGCCGGCATGCTGCGCGACGCGGTGGCCGAATACGAGGAGAAGGCCAGCCTCGAAGCCGTCTGCGCGCGCGACGCAGACAAGCTGGAGTGCCTCATCCAGGCCGTGGAGTACCGCGAGCAGGGTCACCAGAACGTGCAGGGCTGGATCGACAGCTCGCTCGCGGCGATCACCACGACGACGGGCAAGCGCCTGGCGGAGGAGGCGCTGAGCACGGGGACCCTGGACTGGGTGACCCGCGTGCTCAACGGCGGCTGACCGCACACGCGGGCCCTCAGCAGGGCGCGCGGCAGGGGAGGGGCGCTCAGGAAGGCTGCTCCGAGACGAGGTCCCTCGCGTACTCGTCGTCGCTCTCGGCCAGCACCCGCGCGGCGCCCTGGGCGGCGCGCTCATCGCCGCGCACGGCCAGCCCGCGGGTGGCCTCGGCCACCGTGCGCAGGTCGGAGTCGGACAGCCGGGCCGCCAGCGCCTCCCTGATCTGCGGCGTGTCGGCGTCGAGCCCGGCGAGCCCGGCGGTGGCCCAGTCGCGGATCTCGGCGTTGTCGTCCTCGGTCATCGAGATCAGCAGCGCCAGCCCCTCCTCGTGATCGGGCGGCAGCACGTCGGCCAGCGCGATGGCGTCGGTCATCGTGCGCTTGTGATCGGGGCGTCCGATGATGTCCAGCACGTACGGCAGCGCGCGAGGGTCGCCCTGGTGGCCGAGCGCGGCCAGCACCGAGCGCAGCACCTGCGGGTTGCTCTCGGTCGTGACCATCTTCTGCAGCAGCGGCAGCGTCCTTTCCAGGTACGGCTTCTCGCCGTCGGAGAACCCGAACTGCGCGATGGCGTCGACGCCGAACTCCCGCTCCCTGGCGTCCTCGCTCACGCACAGCCTGGCCAGCGCCTCGTAGGTCTCGTCGTCGGCCCGCTTGGCCAGCGTGTCGGCCACGATCCACCAGGTCTCGGCGTCCTCGTCCACGTCGCGGTGCGCCAGGGCCCGCGCCACGAGCTGCTCCACCGGCGTGTGGACGCCCGCCGCGTCCTCCAGCAGGGTCGCGATGGCGGCGTGGCCGCGCTGAGCCTGCACCTGCTCGCTCTCGGAGCCGTCGGCCGAGCGCCCCGCCACGGTCACCAGCTCGGTGCCGTCCTTGGCGTACTGGCGGGCGACGACGTACTCCCAGCCCTCCTGCTCGATCTGGTCGAGCAGCGCGCTCTCCAGGTGCACGCCGACCCAGTCGAGGGCGATCTCCAGCGGCGTGTCGCCGTCACCGTCGTACTTCTCGTGGTCGGCCCCCGCCTCCAGCAGCGTCTGCACGACGCCCAGCGCGCCGCGCCTGGCGGCCAGGGTGAGCGGGGTGTCGCCGTCGCCGTTGGTGGCGTCGACGTCGGCTCCCGCCTCGATCAGCACCCTGGCGACGGCGGCGTTGCCGTTGGCCGCGGCCCACAGCAGCGCCGTCCAGCCGCCCGCCTCGCGGCCGTCGACCTCGGCGCCGGCCTCCAGCAGCGCGGTGGCCACCTCGGTGCGGTCCCAGGCGGCGGCCGCGCAGAGCGGCAGGCCGCCTTCCTCGCCCTCGCTGGCCCTGTTGGGATCGGCGCCGCTGGCGAGCAGCTTGCCGACGGTCTCGGTCTCGCCGTGCAACGCCGCGCGGTAGAGCTGTTCCTCATGCATGACAGGGACCCTAGCCTGGTCCGGCCGCGCCCCGGACCAGACCGGGGTCCCGTGTCATGGCGTGGTACGCGCCTCGCCCATCGGTTGGTTCACGTCTGACCAGAAATATGCATGTTTCGAGGTATCAAGTTATTCCTCCCCAGGGAGGAGGATCGCCCGGGCGGAAACGCGATATGTTGCGAACATGACTGATCCTGGGGAGCTGCGCGCGTCGGACGCCGAGCGCGAAGCCGTCGTCGAGCAGCTGCGCATCGCCTCGGTCGAGGGCAGGCTCACCCTGGCCGAGCTGACCGACCGCACCGAGGCCGCCTACACCGCGCGAACGCACGCCGAGCTGGCCATGCTCACCCAGGACCTGCCGTCAGGCGGCGTGCGCCCGCCCGCACCCGCAGGGCAGGGCGGCAAGAAGCGGCGCTGGTTCGTCGCCGTCATGGGCGACTCCAAGCGGCGCGGCACCTGGCGCATCGACCAGGAGCTCGGCGCCGTCGCGGTGATGGGCGACGTGGTGCTCGACCTGCGCGAGGCCGAGGTCCGCACCGACCAGGTGGACATCATGGCCGTCGCCCTGATGGGCGACGTGAAGATCATCGTCCCCGACGGCGTGAACGTCGACATCGACGGCGTCGCCGTCATGGGCGACAAGAAGGTCAAGGTCGCGCAGGCCGCGCCAGGCGTGAACGTCCCCGTGGTGCGCGTGCAGGCGTACGCGGTGATGGGCGACGTCAAGGTGGTCGGCGACTCGCACGTCAAGCCGCTGCAGCGCGGCTTCGCCGCCTGGCGCGAGCACTGGCGGCAGCTGCACGGTGAGGACTGGCGCGAGATCAGCCGCCAGGTCCGCGCCGAGGCCCGCGAGCTGCGCAGGCAGCTTCGCGACGGCGACGGCCGCCACTACGGCTACTGACGGCCCCGGCAGGCCCCGGTCAAGGGGCGGCGCCACCGGCCCGGCCGGCCGCCGTGAGCGGCCGGGCACCGTAGCAGGGTCAGCCGGCCAGCGCCACCGGCTGACGCAGCGCGTCCTCGTACCGTTCGAGCAGCACCTCCGCCAGCTCGGGCGCCGCTCCCAGCACGTCGGCCACCGCGTCCGCGCCCGCCTCCAGCGTCTCGCGCCGCACCTTGTCGGCGAAGAAGCCCGGAGCCAGCAGGTACGGGGCCACGACCACGCGCGGCGCCCCCGCCCGCTTGAGCGCGGCCACCGCCTGCGCGGGGGTGGGCCGGGCGGCCGAGGCGTACGCGGGCGTCACGGTCCACCAGCCGGACCGCCGCCACACCCGCGCCGTCTCCGCCACCACGGCGTTGGCCCTGGCGTCGCTGGAACCCGCCGACACCAGCACCACCGCCGTGCCGGGGTCGCCCGCGGGCACGCCCGCCTCGGCGAGCCGCCGTTCGAGCACGGGCAGCAGCAGCGGGTGCGGGCCGAGCGTGCGCCCGTAGCCGACCCGCAGCAGGGGGTCGCGCCCGCGGGCCTCGGCGAGCGCCGCGGGCAGGTCCACCCGGCTGTGGTAGGCCTCGGTGAGCAGCAGCGGCAGCACCACCGCCGTGCGCAGCCCGCTCAGCGCCTGCTGCAGCGACGGCGCGCAGTGGTCGAGGTAGGCCACTCGCACGTCCAGCGGCACCTGGCCGAGCAACGCGGCCACGGTGGCGGCGGCACGCGGATCGCGCGATCCGTGGGCCACCGCCACCAGTGGCACGCGGCCGGAGGCCGTCCCGCCTGCCAACGGGACGGGTCCCCCGCCGGGGATCACAGGTGAATGCCGCATTCGACCTTCCCCAGGCCCGCCCAGCGTCCGCTGCGCGGATCCTCTCCCTCGGCGACCTGCCGCGTGCACGGCGCGCAGCCGATCGAGGGGTAGTTGTCGTAGTGCAACGGGTTGATCAGCACCCCGTTGTCGGCGATGTAGTTGTCGACGTCCTCCTGCGTCCAGCCGGCGATGGGGTTGACCTTCACCATCTGCCGCTTGGCGTCCCACTCCACGACCTTCACACCGGCCCTGCTGGGCGACTCGTCGCGGCGGATGCCGGAGATCCACGCCAGGTACGGCTCCAGCGCGCGGTTCAGCGGCTCGACCTTGCGCAGGTAGCAGCACAGATCAGGGTTGCGCCCGAACAGCCGCGGCCCGAGGTCGCGGTCCTGCTCCTCGACCGTGCGCGACGGCTTGACGTCGATCACGTTGACGTCGTAGACCTGCCGCACCGCGTCACGGGTGCCGATGGTCTCGGCGAAGTGATAGCCGGTGTCGATGAACAACACGTCCACGCCGGGCTTGACCCTGCTCACCAGGTCGATGAGGAGTGCGTCGCTCATCGAGGAGGTCAGGCACAGCCGGTCGCCGAACGTCGCCGCCGCCCACCGGATGACCTCGCGGGCGGGGGCGTCCTCAAGGAACTTGGCGGCGGACTCCACGATGCCCTGCAGGTCGAGCACGCCGCGCTGCTCTCTCAGCCCGATCTCCACGTCGACGAGCGTCATATCTTCACTCCGATCCCCAGGAAACTCAGCTTGAAGGCACGAGCGCAGGCGCGGCAGTACCAGCCGCCGCCCGTCCCGGACCCGGCGCGACCGCCCTCGGCGGGCTCGTACGGCTCAAGGTCCTCGTCACCGCAGTAGGGGCAGTGGAAGGGAACCGCTCGTTCGGTCATTTCAGGTCGGCCTCGTCTGCTCGCTGCACCCAGTCGGCGAACGACTCGCCTTCCTTCTTCTGGCTGTCGTAGTTGGACACGACGCGCGTCACGTAGTCGGGCAGCGCCTTGGCGGTGGTCTTCAGCCCGCGCACCTTCCTGCCGAAGCCCGAGTTCACGCCGAGAGAGCCGCCCAGGTGGATCTGGAAGCCCTCGACCTGGTCGCCGTTCTCGTCCACGACGAGCTGGCCCTTCAGCCCGATGTCGGCGACCTGGATGCGGGCGCAGGAGTTGGGGCAGCCGTTGACGTTGATGGTCAGCGGCTGGTCGAAGTCGGGCAGCCGCCGCTCCAGCTCGTCGATGAGGTCCATCGCGGTGGTCTTGGTCTCGACGATGGCGAGCTTGCAGTACTCGATGCCGGTGCAGGCCATCGTCTGGCGGCGGAACGTGGACGGGTTGACCTGCAGATCGTTGGCCTCCAGCTCGGCCACGACGGAGTCGACCTTGTCGGGCGCGATGTCGAGGATGACCATCTTCTGCTCGACCGTGGTGCGCACCCGGTCGGAGCCGTGCCGCTCGGCGATGTCGGCGATGACGCGCAGCTTGTCGCCGTCCACCCGGCCCACCTTGGGCGCGAAGCCCACGTAGTAGTTGCCGTCCTTCTGCTGGAAGACGCCGACGTGGTCGCGGCGGCTGCCGCGCGGCTGCTCGGGCGCGGGCCCGTCGGGCAGCGGCTCCTTGAGGTATTCGGTCTCCAGGACCTGGCGGAACTTCTCCGTGCCCCAGTCGTTGACCAGGAACTTGAGCCTGGCGCGGTGGCGCAGCCGCCGGTAGCCGTAGTCGCGGAAGATGCCGACGACGCCTTCGTGCACGTCGGCGACCTTGTCGGGGGTGACGAACACGCCGAGCCGCTTGGCCAGCATCGGGTTGGTGGACAGCCCGCCGCCGACCCACAGGTCGAAGCCCGCCTCGCCGCGCTCGTTGACCACGCCCACGAACGCCACGTCGTTGATCTCGTGCACGGTGCAGTGGGCGGGGCAGCCGCTCAGCGCGGTCTTGAACTTGCGCGGCAGGTTGGAGTAGGCCGGGTTGCCGATCACCCGGTCGTGGATGTCCCTGATCTGGTCGCTGGCGTCGATGACCTCGTCGGCGTCGATGCCGGCCAGCGGGCAGCCCATGATGACGCGCGGGGTGTCGCCGCACGCCTCGGTGGTGGACAGCCCGACGGCCTCCAGCCGCTCCCAGATGTCGGGCACCGACTCGATCTCCACCCAGTGGAGCTGGATGTTCTGGCGGTCGGTCAGGTCGGCGGTGCCGCGGGCGTACTCGTTGGAGATGTCGGCGATCGTACGCAGCTGGGCCAGGTTGAGCTGGCCGCCGTCGATGCGCACGCGCAGCATGAAGTAGCGGTCGTCCAGCTCCTCCGGCTCCAGTACGGCGGTCTTGCCGCCGTCGATGCCGGGCCTGCGCTGGGTGTAGAGGCCGTACCAGCGGAAGCGGCCGCGCAGGTCGGCGGGGTCGATCGAGTCGAAGCCCCGCTTGGCGTAGATGTCGATGATCCGTTGCCGGACGTTGAGCCCGTCGTCGTTCTTCTTGTTCTCTTCGTTCTTGTTGAGCGGCTCACGGTAACCGAGAGCCCACTGGCCTTCGCCGCGCGGGCGTCTGTGGTGCCGGCTGGCAGGAGTGCGGCTGGCAGGGGTGCTCATTGCGCGTCCTTCTGATCATGGGCGCGCGCAACGTCCTCCTGGGCTCGTCATCGAGACCCAGGGCTGGTGAGAAAGGAGTGCGACGCGCTCAGCGGGAAAACGAATGTCGGTTAACGGGCGTCGCAACAGATGGCACTGCGGACACGCTGAAGGTCGACGTGGCGTCGACCGACGAGCATGGGGTCCGCTGGCATGGTTCGAGAGTACTCTGGCTGTCCGAGATGTCCAAGACGGGGTCCAGAGTGTGGGATAGTGTCCTGTCGTCCCGTCAGCCCTGGCGCGGCCAGGCGAGCTTCGAATCCTTCGGCAGCGCCTGCTCGCGGTGCTGGCAGTCGCACCACGAGCCGCCTCGGCATTCCTCGTGGCGCTTGTCCTTGCAGCTCTGGCAGATCACGCTTGCATTATGAACCTCATGGCCGAGCTCGTCGGTGACCTGCGCGCCGAGACCCGCGCGCTGCTCGCGCTGCTGCCGCCAGCGGACGACGACGGCTGGGAGCGGCCGACCCCCGCCGAGGGGTGGGCGGTGCGCGACCAGGTGAGCCATCTGGCGTGGTTCGACGACGCGGCCGTGCTCGCCGCCACCGACCCCGATGCCTTCGCCGCGCTGGCCGCCGGCACGGGCCCGGGCGCGGGGCCGGACATGGTGGACGACCTCGTGGCCGAGTCGCGCGGCACCCCGCCCGCCGAACTGCTCGCCTGGTTCGGCACGGCGCGGACGCGCGCATTGGAGGTGTTCGAGGGGCTGGACGCGCGGGACCGGGTGCCGTGGTTCGGGCCGCCGATGTCGGCCGCCTCGTTCGTCACCGCCCGGCTCATGGAGACGTGGGCGCACGGCCAGGACGTCGCCGACGCGCTCGGCGTCGAACGGGAGCCGACCGACCGGCTGCGGCACGTCGCCATGCTCGGCTACCGCGCCAGGCCGTACAGCTTCGCCGTACGCGGCCTGCCCGTGCCCGACGACCCCGTACGCGTGGAGCTGTCCATGCCCGGCGGCGGCACCTGGACGGCCGGCCCCGATGACGCGCACTCCGCCGTACGCGGGACGCTGCTCGGCTTCTGCCTGGCCGTCACCCAGCGCGCCCACCTGTCCGACACCGGCCTCGAGCTGATCGGCGAGCCCGCAAGGGCCTGGATGGAGATCGCCCAGGCGTTCGCCGGGCCGCCTGGCAAGGGGCGCGCGCCCAAGCAAGGGTGAGTTCAGGGTCATTCCGGATGACGCGAACGGCATGATCGATGACATCCTGTAAACATGCGCACAATTCTGAACGTCATCTGGCTCATCTTCGCAGGCATCTGGTTGGCCGCGGGCTATGCGCTGGCCGGGATCATCTGCTACATCCTCATCATCACGATCCCGTTCGGCATCGCCTCGTTCAGGATCGCTGCGTACGCGCTGTGGCCGTTCGGCAGGACCGTCGTGCGCGACCCCGACGCCGGCGCGTTCACGACGATCGGCAACATCATCTGGCTCATCTTCGCGGGCATCTGGCTGGCCATCGGCCACGTGCTGACGTCGATCCCGCTGTTCATCTCCATCATCGGCATCCCCATGGGCATCGCCAACCTCAAACTCGTCCCCATCTCCCTCCTGCCGCTGGGGGCGCGCATCGTCGATGACCACTAGGTCAGGTGCTCGTCGCGGGACGTAAGCTGTGGCGAAGAGTCACTGCTAATACCGTTGGGTGCCATGACGTCCACCGAAGCCCCTCCCCGGCCCAAACGAGGGCTCGTCACCCATGCGAGGGCCAGGCTCAGCTGGGTGCTCGACACCAAGTCGTGGGCGATCGTGCGCGCCGCCACGAACGCCGGCGTCACCTATCGCGTGACCGGTCTGGCCGGTGAAGCGGCCTTCTTCGCGCTGCTGTCGCTGCCGCCGTTCGTGCTGGGGCTGATCGGCGTGCTGGGCAAGCTCGGCACGTGGCTCGGCCCCGGCGTCGTCGGCGAGGTGAAGACCTGGGTCATCCAGCAGGCCGCCCTGCTGTTCACCGAGGACGCCGTCGACAAGGTCATCAACCCGCTCATCACCGACGTGCTCAGCGACGACGCCGGCAAGGTGTCGATCATCTCGCTGGGCTTCCTGCTCTCGCTCTGGTCGGGCTCGCGGGCGCTCTATGTCTACGTCGACCTGATATCCGTCGCGTACGGGCTGGGGGAGGAGCGCGGCATCATCCGCACCCGCCTCATGTCGTTCGGCCTGTACGTCGTGGGCCTCATCATCGGCATCATCGTCATGCCGATCCTCGTCGTCGGGCCCACGCTCATCAAGGACGCCCTGCCCGCCGACTACGGCGTCCTGGTGGACGTGGCCTACTGGCCGGTCGTCATCGTCGGCTCCGTGCTCTTCCTGACCGTGCTGTACCACGTCAGCGTGCCCGTGCGCACGAAGTGGTACCGCGAGCTGCCCGGCGCCATCCTGGCGCTGTTCTTGTGGATCGTCTGCGCGGCCGTGCTGCGCGAGGTGCTGGCCGCCTGGTTCTCGCCCGTCTCCGTGTACGGCTCCCTGGCCGCGCCCATCGCGCTGCTGCTGTGGCTCTACATCACCGCGCTCGCCGTGCTCATCGGCGCCATACTCAACGCGGAGGTCGACCGGCTCTGGCCCGGCGTGAGCCGGACCAAATAGCGTTCCTTCCGCCTGGGGTGTCCGGAATAATCCCCTCGATGGAATCGCCACAGCGGGTCGGTCCCTACACCCTGGTGAAGAAGCTCGGCGAGGGCGGCATGGGCGTCGTGCACCTCGCCCACGATCCTGCGGGACGGCAGGTCGCGCTCAAGATGATGCGCGCCGACCTGGCCGGGCAGGAGGAGTTCCGGCGCAGGTTCGGCAAGGAGAGCGAGGCCGCGCGGCGGGTCGCGAGGTTCTGCACCGCACCCGTGCTGGACGCCGGGTTCCACGACGGCATCGCCTACATCGTCACTGAATACGTCGAGGGCCCCGATCTGTCGGCGGTGGTCTCGCGGGCGCCGCTCACCGGCGCGAACCTGGAGGCGCTCGCCGTCGGCGTGGCCACCGCCCTGGCCGCCATCCACGCCGCGGGGGTCGTCCACCGCGACCTCAAGCCGTCCAACGTGCTGCTCAGCCCGCTCGGGCCGCGCGTCATCGACTTCGGCATCGCGCAGCTCGCCGACGCCTCCGGCGCGGTGGCGACCGTCGCCAGGTCGATGGGGACGCCCGCGTACATGTCGCCGGAGCAGGCCAGGGGCGAGCACGTGACCCCCGCGAGCGACATCTTCTCCTGGGGCTCGCTGGTGGCGTACGCGGGCACCGGCAGGCCGCCGTTCGGCACCGGAGGCGTGCCCGAGGTCATCTACCGCGTGATCAACCACGCGCCCCGGCTCGACGGGCTCGACGAGCGCGTCCGGCCGCTGGTCGAGCGGGCGCTGGACAAGGACCCGGCCCGCCGGCCGACCGCCCAGCAGCTCATCGACGCGCTGCTCGGCCGCGCGCAGGTGCCGGTGGCCGCCGCCACCCAGGCCGTCTCCGAGACGTGGACGCCGGTCGTCCTCCCGCTCAACCGGCCCGAGGTCAGGCCGTCCGGACCGCAGGCAGGGCCGCCTGTGCCCGCCGGGACGTCCGCGACCTGGCAGCAGGGCGCTCCCCGGCGCAGGCTCTGGCCGGTACTCGTCGTGGGCGTGCTCGCCGCCGTCGTGGGCGCGGCCGCCGCGCTCGTCGCCGTACGTCCTTGGGAGCGGCCGGGACCCGTGCCCGGCACGCCTGAGGCGACCCACAAGGTGGATGCGCTCGGCACCACGTTCGAGGTCACCATCGACTCCCTGGTCCGCCAGGGCAAGGCCGCCCGCCTGCAGTGGACCGTGAAGAATGTGGGGAAAGAGGAACCCCTCATCTATCGCAAGTTGGGCAGGAACGCTAACGACTCCACGGTGTCACAGGTGTCGATCGTTCCGCCGGGCGTGGGCGACGCGCCCTACCCGGTGATCGACGAAGGCCATTGCCGGTGCGCCACCGTCCCTGGAGGCTTCTTTCACCAGGGCGAGCAGCTCCAGCTCTGGGCCGTCTTCGAGGGCCTGCCCGAGGACGCCGACCACGTGGACGTCAACCTGAGGCTCTTCGGCCTGTTCAGGCACGTGGCCGTCGAAGAGGCGTGAAGAACCTGGCACGCTTCGCCGGCGTGCTGATCACCAAGGATCAGGGGCCTGTCACATCCGCTATCGTCTAGGGCGAGACGCGACTGGCGCATCAGGTGGGAACGACCACCAGGGAGCGAAAGGAGCGGAGGCCGTGCGCCTGGGTCTTCGCAGATCGTCAACGATGACAGGAGAGTCATGGGTTCTCTCGCTAGCGTCGACCCGCAGATCGCCCAGCTCATCCAGGCTGAAGAGCGTCGCCAGGCCGACACCGTCAAGCTGATCGCGTCCGAGAACTACGTGTCCAAGGCCGTGCTCGAGGCCACCGGCACGGTGCTGACCAACAAATACTCCGAGGGCTACGCGGGCAAGCGCTACTACGAAGGCCAGCAGGTCATCGACCAGATCGAGACCCTCGCCATCGAGCGCGCCAAGTCGCTGTTCGGCGTCAACCACGCCAACGTCCAGCCCTACTCCGGCTCGCCCGCCAACCTCGCCGTCTACATGGCGTTCCTGCAGCCCGGCGACACCGTGATGGGCATGGGCCTGCCGTTCGGCGGCCACCTCACCCACGGCTGGTCGGTCTCGGCCACCGGTAAGTGGTTCAACCCGGTCCGCTACGGCGTGCGCAAGGACACCGGCCGCATCGACCTCGACGAGGTCCGCGAGCTGGCCCTGCAGCACCGGCCGAAGCTCATCTTCTGCGGCGGCACCGCGATCCCGCGCACCATCGACTTCGAGGGCTTCGCCTCGATCGCCCGCGAGGTCGGCGCCGTGCTCGCGGCCGACATCGCCCACATCGCGGGCCTGGTCGCGGGCGGCGCACACCCGTCGCCGGTCGGCCACGCCGACGTGATCTCCACGACCACCCACAAGACGCTGCGCGGCCCGCGCGGCGCGATGCTCATGTCGATGACCGACGAGCACGCCACCGCGCTCAACAAGGCCGTCTTCCCCGGCCTGCAGGGCGGCCCGCACAACCACACCACCGCCGCCATCGCGGTCGCGCTCCACGAGGCCGCCCAGCCGGAGTTCCGCGAGTACGCGCACCAGATCGTGCGCAACGCCAAGGCGCTGGCCGACGAGCTGTCCGCGCGCGGCTTCGACCTCGTCTCCGGCGGCACCGACAACCACCTCATCCTGCTCGACCTCACGCCCAAGGGCATCGGCGGCAAGCCGGCCGCGCAGGCGCTCGACCGCGCCGGTCTCGAGACCAACTACAACACGGTCCCGTTCGACCCGCGCAAGCCGTTCGACCCGTCCGGCATCCGCATCGGCACGCCGTCCGTCACCTCGCGCGGCATGGGCGAGAACGAGATGCGGCAGATCGGCGCCTGGATCGACGAGGTCGTCTCGGCCGTGGCCAAGGGCGACGCGGAAGACGTCATCAACCGCGTGCGCAACGAGGTCACCGAGCTGACCTCGCAGTTCCCCGCCCCGGGCCTGTAAGAGCCGCGTACCACCACGCCCGTCAGGGGCGCGGTGGCCACCGGAGACGGCCAAGCGCCCCGCCGCACGGGCTCCCATGCGCGGCGGGGCGCTGTTCGCGAGCGGGGCGTGGCCGGAATGCCCCGCCCGCCGATCGTGGCCGCGTACGCGGCGCGCCGCCGTGAACGGCGGCGGGTCAGGTCTCGATGGTGAGCAGCCGCCTGCCGTCCGAGGTGACCACCTCGAAGTAGTCGATGTCCGCAAGCCGCGTCGCGCTGCCACCGTGCATGTAGAGCGGGTCCGGCGACCCCGGCACTCCGTACCCGGCTGGAGGTACGGACCACCCGGTCATCACCCGGCGCTCACCCGACTTGGCGACCGAGATCAGCTCGCACTCCAGAGGCCCCTTGACGCCCGCCAGCTTCAGCGCCGCGTGCGTGCCCCACTTCTTCGACTCGACCACCAGCCCCCCGGTGACGCCGTCCACGCCCTTGCCCTGGATCGGGCGGCCCTCGACGTAGAACTGCTCCGCGGTGCCCATGTGCGTACTCATCTCACCGCTTCGGCCCTGCGCGAGCGGCGCGGCCTCGCCCGCGTCGAGCTGCGTGCCGACCACCAGCCCTCCGGCCACCAGCGTGACCGCCGCCGCCATGCCGATCACGAACGTCCCCCTGCGCGCCCGCCGGTCGGCCGCGCGCTTGCGCCGCAGCAGGCTCACCACGTCGGAGCGGCGGTCATCGGAAGGGGGGCCGAGGTCCTCGACAGGGCCGATGCCGTGCAGCACGTTCGCCACGCCCGACAGCTCGTGCAGCTCGTAGCGGCACGAATTGCAGCCCAGCAGGTGCGCCTCGAACGCCAGCCGGTCGTCCTCGTCCAGCAGCCCGAGCGCGTAGGCGCCCACGTCCGTGTGCTCGACTCTCGAAGTCACGCCGTCACCCCCCTCTCCTCCAATGCGATGCGGAGCGCGCGGACGGCGTAGTAGACGCGGGACTTCACGGTGCCCACGGGGATGCCGAGGGCCGCGGCGGCGTCGTTGACCGACCGGTCCCGCAGGATCGTCTCGTTGAGGATCTCGCGATGTGCCGGCGACAGCGCCTTCAGCGCCTCGGCCACGACGACCTGATGCAGCAGTCCCTCCATCTCGTCGGGAACGGGCAGGCTCTCCAGCGGTCCGGCGCCCGACTCCTGCGGCCGGGCGTCCTTCCGCCGCCGATCATCGATCACGATACGTCTGGCGACCGTGGCGAGCCAGGGCATCAACGAGACCGAGTCAGGGTCGAGCCGCTCCGCACTCCGCCACGCCCTGATCATCGTCTCCTGCACCACGTCTTCCGCCCACTGCCGATCGCCCGCGGTCAGCCGGATCACGAAGGCCAGCAGCGGCCTGTGGTACTCCCGGTAAAGCGCGGACACGACCACCTCGTCGTCCGGGCGTACGCGCCGGATCCAGTGGCGTAAGCGCGGCTTGCCCGACGGTACGGCTTCCTCGGCCGAGGACGGGGGATACGTGCTGGTTCGCATCATTCCCCTTTCTCAGTCCGTCGGCAGGTGGTACGGCCGGCCGCCCTGACGCGGTTCAACAAGCGGCGGAACATAATGCGATTGCATCGCCGGGGCCGCTTGCGTAGAGTCGCTTCGGCAAACGATCGAGGAGGTGAGGACTATGCGGGTCATTGTCTTCGCCGTGCCTTCAGTCCACCTCCGGGCGCTCGTCTGAGCGGCCCCGAGCCTTCCTTGTCACCTTCTCGATCAAAGGTTTCACTGCGTTGTCTTACGATCTTTCGCTGTTCGGCTGGACCGGCCTGCGCGCCGCCGACCTTCCCGACGGCA
This sequence comes from Nonomuraea fastidiosa, assembly GCF_042751225.1. Taxonomy (NCBI): domain Bacteria; kingdom Bacillati; phylum Actinomycetota; class Actinomycetes; order Streptosporangiales; family Streptosporangiaceae; genus Nonomuraea; species Nonomuraea fastidiosa. The sequence continues at coordinate 625,306 of NZ_CP170570.1, read as the reverse complement.
CCGTCCCCGCCCGGGTGTCCCGCGTCGATCGCGGCGCCGCCGAGGTGATCGCCGCCGACGGCCAGCACCACGTCAAGTACGGCGCCCGCGTACGCCGAGCCTCGGCCGCCGACCCCGTCGCGCTGCCCTGCGTCGGCGACTGGGTGGCGCTCACCTGGCTGCCCGAGGGCCGCTACGAGCTCGACGAGGTGCTGCCGCGCACCACCGCGTTCGTACGGGGCGGCGTCAGCCGCGACTCCGTCGGCGGGCTGTCCGGCGACGGCCAGGGCCAGGTGCTCGCCGCCAACGTCGACATCGTCTTCGTGGCCGAGCCGTCCATGCACTCCACCGACTTCGCCGACCTCGGCCGCATCGAACGCCTCGTCGCGCTGGCCTGGGAGTCCGGCGGCACGCCCGTCGTGCTCGTCACCAAGTCCGACCTGTTCGACAAAGGACTCGACGACCTGCTCGCCGACGTCCGCACGGCCGCGCCCGGCGTGGACGTGCACGCCGTATCGTCCCTGAAGGGCGACGGCGTCGAGCTGGTCGCCGGCTACCTCGAGGGCTCGCGCACCGCCGTCATCCTCGGCCCGTCAGGAGCCGGCAAGTCCACCCTGGTCAACGCGCTGGCCGGGGAGACCGTCATGGAGACCCAGCAGGTACGCGCCGCCGACGGCCGCGGGCGCCACACCACCGTCCACCGCGAGCTGATCCCGCTGCCCGGAGGCGGGCTGATCATCGATACGCCGGGCATCCGGCGGGTCGGCCTCTACGACATCGGCGATGGCGTCGACCGCGTCTTCTCCGACATCGACGCGCTGGCCGCCGGCTGCCGCTTCGGCGACTGCGGCCACGACAGCGAGCCCGGCTGCGCGGTGCTCGCGGCCGTCGAGAACGGCGACCTGCCGGAGCGCCGCCTGCACAGCTGGCGCAAACTGCAGCGCGAGGCGTTGTGGATGGCGGCCAGGACGGACGCGCGGCTGCGCAAGGAGCAGCAGAACCGGTGGAAGGTGATCCACAAGGAGATGCGCCGCTCCGGCCGCAACCGGCCCTGACGTCGGTGCACGGGCGGCCAGGCGACCCCGTGAGCCTCGCGCCCAGGCGGTGGCCGATCCCCCGGCCTCGGCGCGGTGGGCGGGCTGGCGAGCTTGCGGCCTCGGGGCGGTGGGCGCGGGCGTACGCGAGTGCTCGCCGAGCGGCCGGTCCCGCGAGCGCTCGGCGAGCGGCCGGTCGCCGAGCGCTCGGCGAGCGGCCGGTCGCGCGAGTGCCCGGCCGCCCTCCCGAGTGGGGGCGGGCGCACCCGCCTGACCGGTCGGTGCCGGCCCAGGTGCCGGGCACCCGGCGGCAGGAGCGCTGTCGCGCGTCCTCCCGTTTCGGTCGCTGTCAACGGTGGCGCGACCCCACCCTTTCGGCGACCCCACCCTTTCGGCTGTGCGCCGAGGGAACCCTCGCGGAAGTGCCCCTTCCGAACGGGTTGGCGCGGGACGGCCGCAGACTCCGGAGGAAGCCGACTCCGGCGGAAGGGGACGAAAGGGGCGGCGGGGAGCGGGTAGGGCACCAATCATGGAGCTCTTCGCAGACCGGGCCCAGGCAGGGGCGCTGCTCGCGGAGCGGTTGCGGGGCGCGCGCGACCCCGTGGTCCTCGCCCTGCCGCGCGGCGGCGTGGCCGTGGCGGCGCCGATCGCGCGTCGTCTCGGCGTGCCGCTCGAGGTGCTGGTGACCAGGAAGATCGGCTACCCGCCGGCTCCCGAGCTCGGGGTCGGCGCGGTGGCCGAGGGCGGTGAGCCGGTGTTCGACCACGTGCTGCTGCGCCGTCTCGGCATGACGCCGGAGTCGGTGGCGGACGTGGTACGGCGGGAGCGGCGCGAGCTGGCCCGCCGGGTACGCGTCTACCGCGGCGACCGCCCGCCGCCGTCGCTGGAGGGCCGCGAGGTGATCGTGGTGGACGACGGGCTGGCGACGGGCGGCACCGCACGGGCGGCGCTCAGGGCGGTGGCCGCGGCCAAGCCCGCGAAGGTCACGCTGGCCGTCCCGGTCGGGTCGCCGGACACGGTGGCGTCGCTAAGGGATGAGGCGGACGAGGTGGTGGTGCTGCGGACCCCGGCGGACTTCCATGCGGTCGGGCAGTGGTACGAGGACTTCGAGCAGCTCACCGACGACGACGTGCTGCGCCTGCTGGAGGAGGGGTCAGCCGGTGATGACGGCCCAGACGAGTTTGCGTGAGCCGCCGGCGGACAGCCAGCCCCAGGCGGAACAGAGGGCGTCCACGAGCCGCAGGCCGCGCCCGTACTCGGAGAAGACGTCGGGCGCCGCGGCGACCGGCACGGTACGGCTGTGGTCGGTGACCACGCAGGCCAGATCGCTTCCGTGGGCCAGGATCCTGAGCTGTGCGGCGCCGCCGCCGTGGCGGATCGCGTTGGTCACCAGTTCGGAGACCACCAGTTGCAGGTCGAAGGCGGCCTCCACGACGCCCCAGGTGCCGAGCGTCTGATCGACGAAGCGCCGTGCGGTGGCCACGCACGCGGGCTCGACTGTCGCGTTGCGGGGAAAGGGGAAGACGGCGTCGCACTCGCCGGGCCGCCCGTCGACCAGGATGGACGAGAGCCATGCCGGTGGCCGGGAACCAATGGCGGCTTGCGGCCGTGCGTCGAAAGTCGTCATCCTGGCCCCCGAAGCGCGGTCTGGTGATCCAATACCCATCTTTACGGCCAGTGCTTACCGATGCAAGACTTTTCGTAGTTTACGGATGCGAATCGCATCTGCACGTGCAGAAGAGTCCGAGGAGCGGTGGAGTGAGCGCGGAGAGCACGGAGGGGAAGCTTCTCAGCCATACGCCTGGAAGCCCTACGGTGCTGCGGATTCTGCTGGGAACTCAGCTGCGCAGGCTCCGCACGGAAAAGGGTATCTCCCGGGAGGACGCCGGGTATGCGATTCGCGCATCTCATGCAAAGATCAGCCGATTGGAGCTAGGTCAGGTCAGTTTCAAGCAGCGTGACGTGGCCGACCTGCTCACCCTGTACGGCGTCACCGACCCCAAGGAGCGCGAGCCGCTGCTGGCCTTGGCCAAGCAGGCCAACGCCCCCGGCTGGTGGCACCGGTACAGCGACCTGCTGCCCTCCTGGTTCGAGGTCTACATCGGCCTGGAGGGCGCCGCGTCCAGCATCCGCACGTACGAGAACCAGTTCGTCCCCGGCCTGCTGCAGACGCCCGAGTACGCCAGGGCGGTGATCTCGCTGGCCCACGAGAAGGCGCCGAAGGACGAGCTGGACCGCCGGGTGGCGCTGCGGATGACGCGGCAGAAGCGGCTGGAGACCGGGCTGACGGTCTGGGCGGTGATCGACGAGGCCGTCGTGCGCCGCATGCTCGGCGGCCGCGAGGTCATGCGCGCGCAGATCGCCCACCTCCTCGACGTCACCGCGGAGCGCAACGTGACCGTCCAGGTCATGCCGTTCGAGCGGGGCGGGCACGCGGCGGCCGGCGGCCCGTTCAGCATCCTGCGCTTCCCCGAGCGCGAGCTGCCCGACGTCGTCTACATGGAGCAGCTCACCACCGCCCTGTACCTGGACAAGCCCGCCGACTCCGACCACTACATGGAGGTCATGGACCGGCTGAGCGTCCAGGCGGAGGAGCCGAGGGCGACCAGGCGCTTCCTGGAACGCCTGCTCTCCGACTGAGTCACATATCCGTGTGATCCACTCCATAGAGGGATTTTGGCTGTCCGGTATATGGAGCGCGTCGTGTTGCCGTATTGTCACCTCGCAAGCGCGGATGCACGTGCATCCGTAAGATCGCGAGGAGCTGCCCCCATGCAAGAGTTCCGGAACGGAACGCCCGCCGGCCGCCTTCCCGTCGTCTGGCGCAAGAGCAAGCGGAGCAACCCCAACGGCAACTGCGTCGAGGTCGCGAGCCTGCCCAACGGGGAGATCGCCATGCGTAACTCACGCTTTCCCGACGGTCCCGCGCTTGTCTACACGCCGGCCGAGATGACCGCGTTCGTCCTTGGTGCCAAAGACGGCGAGTTCGACGACCTGATCGTCTGACCGCATCCCGTGTTCCGCCCTCGAGGGCGGAACACGGGATGGCGTTCCTGGCCGCGCTCCCGCGCCGCGCCGCCTTTTCGGTCAGGTCAGGTGGTTTCGGTTTCGGGCGGGAGTGCGTTGTGCCAGCGCCCGTTCGTCTGGCGAGGCCGTCCCGGCAGGTCGCCGCGGCCCGTGGCCCACAGCAGGGCGGCCCAGGGGTCGCCGCCCTCCGGGGCGTCGGGGAGAAGGCGGCCGAGCGCGCGTGCGCACACGCCGGCGGGCGGCGTCCATGGCAGGCCCAGCCCCTGCGCCAGGTCGTGCACGTGCATGAGCGTTTCGACCAGGCCCATCGCGGCGGAGGCCGAGGTGTCGGCGGGGCCGAACATGTGATGGGCGCGCGCCTGCGGCGGCGCCGTGCGCACGACCGCGATGAGCAGTGCGCTGCTGCTCTGCAGCACCTGAAGCAGCCCGGTGACGCCGCTCCTCGGTCGGCGTGCACGCTGTTGCGCGGGCCGCCCGGCCTCCTGCTCTCCATCATGAACGGCACGTAGGCGTCGAACGGCGGCACTGTCAGCCCGAGCTGGACGGCGTAGGCGAACAGATCGTCGGCGAGGTGCTCGGCCGTCTCCCCGCACGTTCATTCGAGCGAGCCCGCCCTGGAATCCCAGGCGGCGGGCTCGTCGGCGTGCGCGAGGATCTCGACGGCCCGCGCGATGACCTCTTGCAGATCGCCGGCCGGGACGGAGGCGGTATGCGAAGTCGGCATGACCGCGACGGTATCGGTCGCCTCCGACGCCCCGCGCGTGGCGAGCCCCGGATGATGCCAGAAGCAGGCAGGGGTATGCGGGGGAAGATGCTGAATTGGTGCAGTGACGAAAAATGTCGGATGCGTCGGCTAGCGTGCCTTTCGTGAGGACAAAGACACGAGAGGGGCGCCGGCGCGTATGAGGGGCCGCACGGGCGATGCGCCGGAAAGCCCGTACGTGGTGATCCGCGTCGGGGATGCGCGCCGAGGCAGCCCGTACGCGGTGATCCGCGTCGGTGATGCGTGCCGAGGCGCGGACGTGGCCTCTCGCCGAAGCGGATCGCGACCGCGGCCGGTGTGCGCGGTGCGGAAAACAACACATCCCCCCGCTCGTTCGCGAAGGGATGCCGGTGGCCTGATCAGGCAGTTGTCCCGACCGGGTTCGCCAGAGCCTGGGCATGGAACGCCAGGCTCCGGTTCATCGGGACAACTGCGTGATCACGCGATGTGTGGTGAAGGTGCCGGGTGTGTGTCAGGCGGCGGAGATGCCGGCGCTGGCCGCGCGGCGCATGCGACGGCGACGCTCGCTGGCTCGCTCGTCCTCGTTGAGACCGCCCCACGTGCCGTACTTCTCGGGCCGGGACAGCGCGTAGTCAAGGCACTCGTTGCGGACAGGACACTGGGCGCAGATCGCCTTGGCCTTCCGCTCACGTACGTCACGCTCGGGCTGCCGCTCCCCATCGGGGCCGAAGAAGAGCACGAGGTCCTCACCCCGGCACGCGGCATCATCCTGCCAACCCCAGCTGGGGCGGGGGCGGGCGAGCTGCCGACGTACCTGAGACATGAGAAAACCACCTTCGTGAGAGGTATTTCGGGATTTAAGCCGCATTGGACGCTTTTGGCATCACTGTTCCAACGCAAGGCTGGGCCGTGATGTTCCCAGATCAGGTGAGGGCGGGCGTGGCGTACCGCACAGGCGTGAGCCTGTCCAGCGAAACCAGCCGGTAGGTGGTGATCGTCTCGGCACAAGCCGTACCACACGGCGCAGCGAACGCCGATGGTTCGATCACAACCTGGAGCCGGACGTCACCACAGCGCACGATGGCCTGAGTGACGTCGCCGTCCATCCTGGAGGATTCCACGGCCACTGCGCCGACGGAGCGCTCTCCCGTATGGGCTCGGGCAAAGTGCTCGACGGCTTGCAATGGCTCAGGGATGCCTGCGCGTCCCCGGTAACGGTCGAGGATGACCTCGCCCGCCCGGTACGCGTTAGCCGCTGCCAGTGCAGCAGCCTGAGACATGCTGCCGTAGAAAATTCCGTGTGGCAAGCACACGAGGTTGGCGGCGTAGCGATCGCCGCCAACGTGTGACGTTTCCCACACTCTGTCCGGCATTTTTTCGGCCAGGGACCGAGCGAGGGGCAGTCCAATGCGGGCGCAGCACGCATTGCGCTTGGCGTGCGTGCAGACCAGAAATACCGGCTCGTCTTCAAGTATGCAGGACTCGGGGACCACTCCGGCCACCAGCGCGTCCAGGTCAAGATCGTCAGGACCTGCGATGACGCCCCCGGCGAGCCACGGACGGTCGCCCACGGCGTAGGCCACTAGCACACGGATCCCCTGCTCCTGCTGGCGGGTCCGCCTTCCGGGGCGGCGGATCAGCTGGGGCCTGATACCGCGTTCGAGCGCTCTGCGGACGAGTTCCGAGATTTTTTCAGGAAGTTCGAAGTTTTCCAGGTGCGAGGGCCACGGTCCGGTGTATTCGACGAGCAGCCACAGCCTCGCGCCCACCGTGGCGCTCGCCAGAGTGGGCACCGCTCCGGTGTGGCACCCGGCCGGATGCTCGCAGCCCCTTGCCAACGCACATGCTCCTTCCCCGAACCGACTTAGGTAAGACTAACCTAACGGTTCGGAGAGGTCATGGGCGGGAGGTTCGGTGCAATACCTCCCGTGTCGCCGCAAGGGCCCGCTCCCGGTCCTGCGCCACGAGGCCGATCCGCGTCCGCCGGTCGAGCAGGTCGCCCTCGTCGAGCGCGCCCTCGTGCAGCACCGACCAGAGCAGGTCGCCCGCCGTCAGCCCCAGCCCGACCTCCTCCGGGTGCGCCTTGACCAGCTCGTACGCGGCATCCGCCTCCGAGCCGTACCGATCGGTCACGCGCGGCGGCACGTTCGACGGGCGCGGCCCCGCGCCGATGAGCGGGATCCGCCGCGTACGGCACCGCCCGGCCCGCAGGTTCGCGTGCGCGACCGCCCGATCCACCGCGTCCTCGGCCATCCGCCGATATGTCGTCAGCTTCCCGCCCACGACGGTCACCACGCCGTCGCCCGCGAACACCGCGTGCCTGCGCGACAGATCGGACGTCCTGCCGTCGGCCGCCAGAAGCGGCCTGAGGCCCGCGTACGCGCCCGCGACGGCCTCTCTGGTCACCGGAGTCTCAACAACCCGGTTCAACACCTCCAGCAGCGTTCTGACGTCCTCCTCGGGCGCTTCGGGGACGTCCGGCACCGGGCCGTCCACGGGCTCGTCGGTGAGCCCGACGTACACGCGGCCGTCGTGCTGCGGGAGCACCAGCGCGAACCTGTTGCTCTCGCCGGGCAGCGGCAGGTGCAGGCCCGCGATGAGGCCGGGCAGCGAGCGGGACGCGAGCACGAGGTGGGTGCCGCGCGACGGCCGCAGCCGCACCCGGGGGTCCAGCTCGCCCGACCACACGCCGGTGGCGTTGATCACCACCCGGGCGCGGATCGTGAACTCCTCGCCGGTCAGCTCGTCGCGCACGTCGGCGCCGTTGCCGGTCAGGCGCAGCGCGCGGCAGCGGGTCAGGATCCGCGCCCCATGCGCGGCGGCGGTCCTGGCGATCGCCACGACCAGGCGGGCGTCGTCGAGCAGCCGGCCGTCCCACGACAGCAGGCCGCCGCGCAGGCGCCCGGACGCGCCGTCCGCGCGCAGGACCGGCGCGAGCCTGCGGGTGCGCTCCGGGCTGAGGCGGCTGGGGCCGGGCAGCAGGCGGCGCGGCGTACGGGCGGCGGCGCGCAGCGCGTCGCCGAGCCGGTAGCCGGTCATCACCATGGCCGCCTGGCTCCGGGAGACGTCAGGGGTCAGCGGCAGCACGTACGGATGGGCCTTGACCAGGTGCGGAGCGGTCCTGCGGAGCAGGATGCCGCGCTCGACCGCGCTCTCGTACGCCACGTCGACCTGCCCCTTGGCCAGATAGCGCAGGCCGCCGTGCACCATCTTGGAGCTCCATCTGGATGTGCCGAAAGCCAGGTCGTGCGCGTCGATCGCCGCTACGCTCAACCCCCGTGAGGCGGCGTCGAGCGCGGCGCCCGCGCCCGTCGCGCCGAGCCCGACGACCAGCACGTCCAGCCGCCGGTCCGAAAGCTCGGCGACCTCGCGCAGCTCGCGCGATCGTCGTGCGGCATTCAGCGAGCTATCCAAGGTAGGCCTCCAGTAGCGCGGCAAGCTCGGCGTCGAGCTCGTCCATGGTCACGGGGTCGAGCATGGTCGATGCGGACAGCAGGAACGACTGCGCGACGAGCAGCACCGCGCGCGCCTTGCGCGGCCCGCCCGCGACCGGCTCCAGCACCTGGAGCACGGCCTCGTGGCTGGCGCCGCGCCGATCGAGCAGATAGGGCAGCAGCAGTTCGGGGTCCGCTTCCACGATCTTGCGCCACAACGGGTGCTCGCGCAGCCCCCTGACGCCCGCCACCACCGCGCGTACCGGGTCGGACAGGTCGAGCTCCGACACCACGCGTACCCACTCCCTGGTCATGAGGTCGGCGACCAGCGTGCGCACGTCGGGCCAGCGGCGGTAGATCGTCATCCGCGAGACGCCCGCCCTGCGGGCCACGTCGGTGAGCGTCGTCCTGCGCACCCCGTAGGCGAGCACGCAGTCACGTGCCGCGTCCAGCACAGCGTCGTCATTGTGACGATTCGACGTCATGTGTCACAGTGTAAAGGTGACTGGAGAACCCATGCTGTGGTCGGGCTGGGGCGACCCGGCCAAGGCCCGCGAGCTGCCGGACCAGGTCAAGAAGCTGCTGGGCGACCTGCTCGGCGTCCGCGCGCCCGTCGCTCCCGCCGCCGCCCTGGAGGAGGTGCGGCTGCCCCCGATCGCCCTCACCGAGGCCCTGCTCGGCGCGCTCGCCGGCGTCGTCGGCGAGCAGCACGTGCTGACCGGGCACGAGGACCGCGTCCGCCACACCCGCGGCAAGTCCACCCCCGACCTGCTGCGCATGCGCGCCGGCGACGGCGGCGACGCCCCGGACGCCGTGGTGCTGCCCGGCTCGCACGACGAGGTGGCCGGGCTGCTGGAGCTGTGCTCGCGCGAGCGGATCGCGGTCGTGCCCTTCGGCGGCGGCACCTCCGTCGTGGGCGGCCTCGCGCCGAGCGGGCGCGACCGCTTCGCCGGGGTCGTCGCGCTCGACCTGCGGCGGCTCGACCGGCTGCGCTCGGTGGACACTGAGTCGATGCTCGCCGACTTCGAGCCGGGCGTGCGCGCGCCCGACGCCGAGCGGCTGCTCGCCGCGCACGGGCTGACGCTCGGGCACTTCCCCCAGTCCTTCGAGTACGCCACGCTCGGCGGCTTCGCCGCGGCCCGCTCGAGCGGCCAGGCGTCCGCCGGATACGGCCGCTTCGACGACATGGTGGCCGGGCTCACCCTGGCCACCCCGACCGGCACGCTCGAACTCGGCCGCGCACCCAAGTCGGCGGCCGGGCCCGACCTGCGCCAGCTCGTGCTCGGCTCCGAGGGCGCGTTCGGCGTCATCACCTCGCTGCGGCTGCGGGTGCGGCGCGCGCCCGCGGAGCGGCGCTACGAGGGGTGGCGCTTCCCTGCGTTCGCCGCCGGGTCGGCCGCCGCGCGGGCGCTCGCCCAGGAGGGGCCGCTGCCGGCCGTGCTGCGGCTGTCGGACGAGACCGAGACGATGGTCGGCCTGGCCGATCCCGAGGCCATCGGCTCCGGCGGCCCCGGCGGCTGCCTCATGATCACCGGGTACGAGGGCGCCGACGTGGAGCCGCGCCGGGCCCGGGCGTCGGCCGTGCTCGCCCGGTACGGCGGCGAGCCGCTGGGCGAGGGGCCGGGCCAGGCGTGGGAGCACGGCCGCTTCTCCGCGCCGTACCTGCGCGACTCGCTGCTCGCCGCCGGCGCGACCGTCGAGACGCTGGAGACGGCCGGCTTCTGGTCGAACCTGCCGCGCCTGTACGACGCCGTCAGGCTCGCCCTGCTCGGCGCGCTCGGCTCGCCGCTGGTGCTCTGCCACATCTCCCACGTGTACGAGACCGGCGCCTCGCTCTACTTCACCGTCGTCGTCGCCCAGGACGGCGAGCCGGTGGCGCAGTGGGAGCGGGCCAAGGAGGCGGTGAACGCGGCCGTCGTCGAGGCAGGCGGCACGATCACGCACCACCACGGCGTCGGCCGCGACCACCTTCAGGCCTACGGGCGGGAGATCGGCCCCGTCGGGGTGCGGATCCTGCGCGCGGTCAAGGAGTCGCTCGACCCCGAGGGCGTGCTCAACCCCGGCGTGCTCATCCCGTAGGCGGCTCCGGCGCGGCACCGGCCGGGTCTACGAGGCCGGCGTATCGGGTCAGGTGTCCTCGCCCGGCCGTATCGCGTCGGCCTCGGCCAGCGCGGCGGCGGCTTCGCTGTAGTGGTGCTCGGCCTCGTACACCGCGGCCAGCGTGTGCAACGAGGCGATGAGCGGCGCGCCGCCGATGGAGCGGGCGGCCGCCACCGCCTCCTGCGCCATCGGCAGCGCCTCCGTGGAACGTCCCCATGACAGAAGCTGCCGCGCGGTCGTGCGGAGGCAGCGCACCAGGAGCTCGGTGTGCTCGCGAGGCGACTCGTCGGCCAGCATCCGCGCGCGGGCGATCGCCTCGCGGAAACCGTTGAGCGCGGTGCTTCTGCTCCAGCGCGGTCGGGTTTGCGCGAATGCCAGCAAACCCTCGATGGCCTCTACGCCGGAAGTGCCTTTTCGGGTCGCGTCATCCGGGCCCTTACGGCTCATCGGAGCCTCCCCTCGGCGATCCCAACCGCTTGCTTGGGGGAGGAAGGCTACACCATTGCGAACCTTCTGTGTTCCGTACGGTACGGAGCGTTCAGGTCGCATGGAAGGTAGATCACGGTAAAGATGTGGTCATGGTGGAAGTAGCGGCTGAGCGGGGAAAGCAGCTTTCGTCCCGGGTGTCGGAGGAAGGGGCGGGCTGGGCATGCTCGCAGATTGGGACGTTTCAGCAGCTCAGACCGGATCGCAAGGGCTTCAGCTGGTTGAATCCCGCGACGTTGTGGCGCTCGCGTAACGAGGTGCTCGCGTCCTTGTTCGGCGATCCTTCCGGGCAGGTGCGCAAGCGGTGGATCGAGGCGCAGAAGCCCCGCGGGATTGATCCGGAATTTCGCATCAAGCCGCCTGTCGGGGGAAATTTCTCTTTCCTGTTACTGGGCGATACCGGCGAGGGCGACGCGTCCCAGTACGCCGTTGTTCCGGGCATGCTGAAAGTCGGTTCCGGCACGTCCTTCGCCATCATCGCCAGTGACGTGATCTATCCGACCGGATCCGGCAACGAGTACGGCGACAAGTTCTTCCGTCCGTACCAGGATTACGACGCGCCGATCTACGCGATACCGGGAAACCACGACTGGTACGACGGGCTCGGCGGCTTCATGCGGGTCTTCTGCGACGCCCCGCCGCTCAAGCCCGTGCCGGACAAGGGGCTGCGCGGGCTGCTGTGGCGCAAGCCCGACCCCATCGACGAGGAACGGCTCGCCGAGGCCCGCAAGCTGCGCGGCAGGCCGTCGCAGCAGGCCGAGGGCCAGGCCGCGCAGCCGGGCCCGTACTGGGCGATCGAGAGCGAGAGCCTGCTCATCGTCGGCGTGGACACCGGCATCGGCAACGTCATCGACCGCGACCAGACCGAGTGGCTGCGCCGGGTCTCGCGCGACCCGCGCCCGAAGATCCTGGTCACCGGTAAGCCGATCTACACCGGCAACGAGTACAAGCCCTCACCGCTGGAGGACGGCGGGACCATCGACGACATCGTCCGCGACCCCGCGCACCGCTACGTCGCGGCCATCGGCGGCGACGTGCACAACTACCAGCGCTACCCGGTCAGGCTCGGCGACGGCCGGGTGATCCAGTACGTCGTCTCGGGCGGCGGCGGCGCGTTCATGCACGCCACCCACACCATCGAGCGGGTGGACGTGAACGGCGTGCACGAAGACGACTTCAGGTGCTATCCGCTGCGCGGCGACTCGCTGTCGTTCTACAGCCAGCTCTACGCCCGCAGGCTGCGCATGCCGTGGCTCTACCTGACGCCCGCCGAGGCGGCGTGCATCATGAACGAGCGCATCAAGAACGCCCCGGTCAGAACGCCCACAGGACCGGTGCGCATCACCCGGCGCATGCGCTGGGCGGCGCGGCTGCTCGGCGCCTGGACGTGGCCGCTGCGGCTGCCGGTCGACCGGATGTTCCACCGCTACCTGTCGGAGCTGTCCGACTGGGACACGCCGCCGTTCTTCAAGCAGTTCCTGCACGTCTCGGTGACGCCGCAGGAGCTGACCCTGCGCTGCTTCGCCGCGACCGGCTGCCTGGGGCAGGAGCTGAACCCGCCGCTGGAGGACGAGGTCCGCATCAGCCTGGCGTTCTGATTGTCGGAGCCGTTTGGCACCCTGGTGGCGTGTACGTGGTGCTCGCGGGGGACACGGTGCTGCCGGTCGGCGGCGCGCCGCGCCGTCCCGCCGTCCTGGCCGACGCGGTGCGCGAGCTGGAGGCGGCCGAGTCCCCCCGGTGGGTGTGGGCCGACACGCGCGAGGCGTACCCGCCGCTCATCGAGCGGGGCGTGCGCGTCGGGCGCTGCCACGACATCGCCTTGACCGAGCGGCTGCTGCTCGCCTACGAGGGCCGCCACGACGAGCCGCGCTCGGCCAGGGCCGCCCACGCCAGGCTGCACGGCCTGCCGGTGCCCGACGAGCGGCCGAGCGAGCCCGGCACGCTGTTCGCGCCCGAGCCGCCGTCGGCCGAGCTGGTCGCCGAGGTGCTCGACGACCAGCTCAGGCGCATCGCCGCGCTGCCGGAGCCGGGCCGGTTCCGGCTGCTGGTCGCGGCCGAGTCCGCGGGCGCGCTGGTGGCGGCCGAGATGTCCCACGAGGGCATGCCGTGGCGCAAAGACGTCCACGACGCGCTGCTGACCGAGCTGCTCGGGCCGCGTCCCGTCCACGGCATGCGGCCGGCCAAGCTGCAGGCGCTGGCCGACGAGGTGGCGGCGGCGTTCGGCCATCCGGTCAATCCCGACTCCGCGCAGCAGCTCATCAAGGCGTTCAAGGGCGCGGGCATCTCGCTCAAGACCACCAGGTCGTGGGAGCTGAAGCAGATCGACCATCCGGCCGTCGCGCCGCTGCTGGCGTACAAGGAGCTGGCGCGGCTGCACAGCGCGCACGGCTGGGCGTGGGCCGACCAGTGGGTGCACAAAGGCCGGTTCCGGCCCGAATACGTGGTCGGCGGCGTGGTGTCGGGCCGGTGGGCCACCAACGGCGGCGGCGCGCTGCAGATCCCGAAGGCGATGCGGCGGGCGGTGCTGGCCGACGACGGGTGGGTGCTGGTCGTGGCCGACGCCGCCCAGCTCGAGCCGCGAGTGCTCGCCGCGATGGCCGGCGACGGGCGGCTCGCCGAGGCGGCGGGGGAGATCGACCTGTACTCCGCGCTGGCGAAGTCGTTCGGCGGCGAGCGGGCGCACGCCAAGATCGCGATGCTGTCCGCCATGTACGGCGGCACCAGCGGCGACGCCTCCCGGCTGCTCGCCGTCATGCGGCAGCGCTTCCCCAAGGCGTACCAGTTCGTGGAGGACGCGGCCAAGGCGGGGGAGGAGGCCGGCTCGTACGCTCCTGGCTCGGCCGCACCTGCCCGCCGCCGTCCGCGCGGTGGAAGGAGCTGGTCGCAGGGCCCGAGGGCGCGCGGGCGGCCCGCGACCGCGGCCGCTTCACCCGCAACTTCGTGGTGCAGGGCACGGCAGCCGAGTGGGCGCTCGCGCTGCTCGCCGTGCTGCGCGGGCGGCTGCCCGAGCCGGCCAGGCTGGTGTTCTTCCAGCACGACGAGGTGATGGTCCACTGCCCCGCCGAGCAGGCCGAGGAGGTCACGGCGGCGGTCGGGGTGGCGGCGGCCGAGGCGACCAGGCTGCTGTTCGGGCGGACGCCGGTGCGCTTCCCGATGGAGACGGTCGCCGTCTCCTGCTACGCCGACGCCAAGTGACACCCCGGCCGCATCGTCGCGGATCCCGCCTCAGCCCGTCTGGGCCCGCAGCCGGAGGGTGCGCGGTGCGGGCCCAGGGTGCGGTGCGGGCTCAGGGGGCGGTGCGGGCTCAGGGGGCGGTGCGGCGACGTACGGCGAGCAGCCAGAGGCCCGACAGCCCGGCCATGACGGCGACGACCAGCCCGAGCACGCCGTAGCCGAGCAGGCCCACGATGGCGCCCGCGACGATCGTGCCGGTGGCGCCGCAGACGTTCATCAGCAGGTCGGACAGGCCCTGGACGGCGGTCCGCCGCTCCAGCGGCACCGACTCGCTGACCAGCGCCGAGCCCGCCACCAGCCCGCACGACCAGCCGAGTCCGAGCAGCACCAGCGCCGCCGTCACCTGCCACACGCGGTGCCCGGCGGTGCCCGCCAGCGCGGCGGCGCTCACCAGCAGGGCCATGCCGAGCACCAGCACCGGCACCTTGCCCGCCTTGTCCGCCAGCCAGCCGACGACCGGCGACAGCACGTACATGCCGGCGATGTGCAGGCTGATCACCAGGCCGATGACGTCGAGGTTCGAGCCGTCGTGGTGCAGCTTGACCGGGGTCATCGACATGACCGACACCATGGCCGTGTGGCTCACCGCGATCATGACGAGGGCATGGCGGGCCATCGGGGTGGTGCGCAGCGCCTGCAGGCCGGTGCGGATCATGCCCCGGCGCTTGCCGCCTTCCTCGCGGGTGCCGTGCAGCTCGCGGGCCAGCGCGAGCGGGTCAGGACGCAGCATCCCCAGTACGACGACCAGCGCCAGCCCGAAGGCCAGCGCCGCGAACGCGAACGGCCCCGCCTTCTCCACCAGCCCGAGCCCCACGCCGAGCTCGTCGGAGGGCTCGGCGAGATTGGGACCGGCGACCGAGCCGATGGTCGAGGCCCACACCACCAGCGACAGGTGCCGGGCCGAGCGGTCGCGCGGCGACAGGTCGGTGGCCGAGTAGCGGGCCGCCAGGTTCGCCGCGCTGCCGCCGCCGACCAGCACCAGCCCGGCCAGCAGCAGCGGCCACGTACGCAGGCTGATCGCCAGCACCGAGACCAGGCAGCCGGCCAGCGCGGCGAAGTACGCGAGCGACAGCCCGGCCCGCCGCCCGCCACGGCCCGCCGCCCTGGCGGTGGGCAGCGCGAGCAGCGCCGCGCCGAGCACCGTGGCCGTGCCCGCGAACCCGCTGATCACCGTCGAGCCCGACAGCTCGTCCACCACGACGGAGCTGAGCGCGAGCCCGACGGCGACGCCCACGCCGCCCACGATCTGCGACGCCGAGAGCACCGCCAGCGTGCGGCGCTGGATGCGGACGATCCGCTCGGGAAGGGGTGCGGTGGATTGTGTGGGGGCACTGGTCACGCGTGAAGTCTCGCATAACCCCTAACAACACCCCATAGGGGACAGTGCGCCTCTTTCCGGCGGATGCCCGGCCCAGGCCGAGCGCGCCTCTTGCGGGGCGGGTGTGCCGCCGTGCCGGCCGCGCCTCCTGCGGGGCGGGTGTGCCGCCGTGCCGGTCGCGTCTTCTGCCGGGCGGGTGTGCCGCCGTGCCGGTCGCGTCTTCTGCCGGGCGGGTGTGCCGCCGTGCCGGTCGCGTCTTCTGCCGGACGGATGCGCCGCCGCGCCGATTGCGCCTTTTGCCGGGCGGATCCACTTGCCGGGCGGATCCACCGGCTCGCCGAGCAGACGGGGCTGGGCGGATCCGCCACCGTGTCAGAGGATCGTCACCGGGTCGCCGACGGCGATGTGACCCGGGCCGTCCGGGATGATGTTGACGCCGAACCAGACCTTGCCGTCCCGCTTGCGGTAGCGCGACAGCGTCCTGATCGGCTCCTTGCCCTTGTCGCAGGTGTCGGGGTCGATGGTGGTGAGCACGCACCGCGCGCACCCCTTGACGGCCCGGAACTCCACCTCGCCGATGCGCAGCCGCTTCCACTCGTCCTCGGCGAACGGCTCTAACGGCATCCCGTCGACCACCACGTTCGGCCGGAACCTGCGCATGGTCAGCGGCGCGGGCGGCTCCTCACCGCGTTCGAGCGCGTCCTCGGTGATCCAGTCGTTGAGCCTGGCGAGCGAGGCCGCCGAGGTGAGCAGCAGCGGGAAGCCGTCGGCGAGGCTGACCCGATCGTCCGGCCGCCCGTAGTCCGGGTCGACGGGACGACGACGGGGGTCGTCCAGCCACTTGAGCCGCACCGGCCGTCCGACCAGAGCCGTCAGCCACGCGGCGGCGTCCTCGCCGCAGTCGGTGAGCTCCACCTCGCGCCCCCACAGGGTGACGGGGGAGAGTGCGGCGGGGGATGGGGTCACGGTCAGCGGCTCGGCGTGCGGCCCCGTCAGCGTGAGCGTGTCACCGTCGAGCAGGGGGACGATGGACAGCAGCCGCGGCTCGACGCGGGCGGTCAGGGTGCGGCCGTCGGCGTCGGCGATGAGGTAGCGGCGGTCGCCGGCCAGCCCCCACGGCAGCACGTCGGCCTCGCTCACCTCATGACCCGTGGTGGATTTGACGGGATAGTACGAGATGCTCGCCAGCTTCATACGGCAGACCGTATCTCCACCTCAGGCGATTGCCGAAGGGGGTTTTCGCGGCGCTCCAGGGCCGCCGACAGCGCGGCCGCGGCGAGGGCGGCGACGCCGATCGCGGCGCCGATCCAGGCGACCGAGGCGTACCCGAGCCCGGCGTCGATCGCCAGGCCGCCTGCCCAGGGCCCGGCGGTGATGCCGACGTTGAAGGCGGAGACGTTGAAGGCGGCGGCCAGCGTGGGCGCGCCCTTGGCCAGCGCGAAGGGGCGGGCGTTCAGCGCCGGGTTGGTGCTGAAGCCGAACGCGCCGAGCAGGAAGACCAGCGGGATCGCCAGCACGGCGACGCCGGCGGACAGCCACAGGGCGGCCGAGGTGAGCACGAGACCGGTGATGCCGGCGAACAGCAGCGGGAACGGCCGGGCATCGCCGATCCTGCCGCCCAGCGTGATGCCGATCAGCGAGCCGACGCCGTACAGGCCGAGCACCACGGGCACCCAGACCTCGTCCAGGCCGGTGACGTCGGTGAGCAGCGGGCTCAGGTAGCTGAAGCAGGCGAGCAGCGCGCCGGTGCTCAGCGCGGTGATGCCGTAGGCGAGCAGGACCCGCGGCCTGGCGATCGCGCGCAGCTCGGTGGCCGCGCTCGGGGCGTCGTCCGCGTCGGGGCGGCCTCCGGGGATGGTGGCGAGCACGCCGATCGCGGCCAGCACCGTCAGCCCGGCGACCGCCCAGAACGCCGCACGCCAGCCCATGTGCTGGCCGATCAGCGTGCCCGCGGCCAGGCCGACGACGGTGGCCACGGTGAGCCCGCCGGCCAGCACGCTCATCGCCTTGACGCGGGAGGTGGCCGGCACCAGGCCGATCGCGGTGGCGGCGGCCACGGCCCAGAAGCCCGCGTACACGAAGGCGCCGATCACGCGGGTGGCGAACAGCACGGCGTAGTCGGCGGTCAACGCGCCCGCCACGTGGGACAGCGCGAAGATCGCGAGAAACGTGAGCAGTACCGTACGGCGCGGCATCCGGAGCGTGGCGACGGCCAGCAGCGGCGCGCCCACCAGCATGCCGATGGCGAACGCCGAGATCAGCAGGCCCGCCTCCGGGATGGACACGCCGAGGTCGGTGGCCATACCGGGCAGCAGCCCGGCCAGCATCAGCTCGGACGTGCCCTGCGCGAAGATCGACAGGCCGAGGATATAGATGGCCAATGGCATGGCTACCTCCTTCATTTTGAATTGATCAGTACAAAAACCGGGCATGAAAAAATCAGAAGACGCTCAGCGCGACGTTCGCCGTCGATTCGAGCGTCTGCTTGTCGGCGCCGGCCCGCGCCATCACCCGCAGGCCGTTGACCGTGGCGGCGACGAAGCGGGCCAGCGCCAGCGGATCATGCCCCGAGTCCACCTCGCCGCGCGTGCGCGCGGCCTCGATGCCGGACCTGAGCAGCTCTATGCGCTTGGCGTTGTCGTGGCGCAGCAACGCGGCGATCTCGGGGTCGCGGGGGCCGAGCTCGATGCTGGCGTTGACCACCATGCAGCCGGCCGGTTCGTCGGGGGCGGGCTCGACCGCCCACCAGAGCACGGTCTTGACCTTCTCCTTGATCGGCAGGTCGCTGTCCATCAGCTCGGCGAGCGATCGGTTGTGCACGTCCATGTAGTGGCGCAGCGCGCGCATGAACAGATCGTGCTTGCTGGCGAACGTGTTGTAGATGCTGCTGCGGCCGAGGCCGGTCGCGGCGCACAGGTCCTGCGTCGAGGTGGCCTCGTAGCCCGCGTTCCAGAACGCGCGCATCGCCGCCTCGATCGCCTTGTCCTCCTCGAACTTCCTCGGCCGTGCCATGCACCGCATGCTACCGGTTTTGGACTGATCGATGCAATACGTCAGGCGACGGGCTGGAACGTGTCCAGGAACACCTTCCGCGTCGCCGCCTGCTCGTCCCACCGCAGATCGGGCAGGTCGAACGTGATCTTGTGGGCCAGCTCGGTGCCGAGCGCGGCGTACCTGACCAGGGCGTGCATGGGGACGCCCTGGTCCGTGGTGTAGGTGTACTCCCAGTCGGCGGCCGGAGTGCCCCGGTACTTCACGGCCTGCAGGCGCACCTGGATGTAGTTCTCCCTGCCGCCCTCGGCCTCCAGCTTGCCCAGCTCGGCCACCCCGCCGTCGGGCTGCGGGACGGCCTTCTCGACCACGATCCGCATGTTCGAGTCCTTCGGCCCGCTGAACGTGGCCACGCCGCCCGCCACCGACAGCTTCCAGTCCTGCGGCACGGCGGCGGTGAACCTGGGGCCGGCGTGCTCCTTGTAGCCGTTCGGCACCGGAGACGGCCGGCCCGCTTGTGCGGCGGTGCTCGCGGCCGACGGCGCGGCGGACACCGGGGCCTCGCCGGAGCCGCCGGTCAGGACGACCGCGAGGGCCCCCGCGACGACGGCCACCGCCGCCACGGAGCTGCCGATCGCCAGCGGCGTCGGGCGGCCGCCGCGCATCCACAGCCCCTCGTCGTCCTCTCGCCTGCGCCGGCTCTTGCCGGTACGCGGCTCGACCGGCGGCAGCGAGGTCAGGCTGCCCTTGCTGACCTCGGCGCTGATGTTCCTGGACAAGTCGGCCAGGTCGTCGGGCGTGGGCAGCGGCCACGGAGCGGCGCCCGAGGTGCGGCTGTCGGTGGTGAGGGGGAGTATCGGCTGCGGGCGCGGGCCGCTGCCGCCGTCGAGGTCGTCGTCGAAGTCGCGGGCCGGGGGAGTCGGGGGCGGCGGCGCGCCGAACGGCTGCTGCTGCGGTCCCGACGCCCCGAACGGAGGTTGCTGCGGTCCCGACGCGCCGCCCAGGGAGTCGTAGGGGCCGGACGAGCTTGCGAGGGAGTCGTACGACGGCGCGGACGGGCTGCTGAGCGAGTCGTACGACGGCGCGGACGAGCCCCCGGCCGAGGTGTAAGGACCGGACGAACTCGCCAGGGAGTCGTATGGCCCGGACGCGCTCGAAGGATACGGCCCCGACGAGCCGGCCAGTGAGTCATAGGTGCCGGGTGCGTCGCCGGTGGCGGGCGGCTGCGGCAGCCGGTCGGTACGGTGGCTGCCCGACGGGCTCGTCATCCCCTCGTACGGCATCGAGTGCCCGCCCGACGGGCTGCTCACAGGGTCGTACGGCACCCGCACGGGCCCCGACGGCGTCTCCACGATGCGCGAGGGCAGCGGCCCGGACGGCGGCTCCAGCGGCGGCAGCAGGCCGGCGTGGAGTCGGTCGGGCTCGGCAGCGTCTCCGGCGTACGCGGCCGCGGCGCGCCGTGCGCGCGCAGCACCGCCTCCAGCATCTCCATGACCTGGTCGACGGTCAGCCGCTCGGCCGGGTTCTTACGCAGCAGGCCCTCGATCACCGGCCGCAGCGCGCCCGCCCGCTGCGGCTTGGTCGGCTCCTGGGTCAGCACCGCGCCGAGCACCGCCACCGGATCCGGCCCCTCGTACGGCGGCCGCCCCTCGACCGCGGCGTACAGGGTCGCGCCGAACGACCACAGGTCGGCGGCGGGACCGATCGGCTGGCCCGACAGCCGCTCCGGCGGGATGTACGCGGGCGAGCCCATGAGCAGGCCGGTCTGCGTGATCGTCACATCGCCCTCGATGGCCGCGATGCCGAAGTCGGTCAGCACCACCCGGTCGGAGGTCAGCAGCACGTTGCCGGGCTTGATGTCGCGGTGCAGGATGCCCGCCGCGTGCGCGTGCCTGAGCGCGTCGAGCACCCGGATGCCGATCTCGGCCGCCTGGACCACCGGCAGCGGGCCGCTCTGGCGTACGGCCTGCTCCAGCGACCACGCGCGCACCAGCTCCATCACGATCCAGGGCCGGCCGTCCTCCTCGACCACGTCGTGCACGGTGACGATGCCGGGATGCGTGAGCCGCCCGGCCGACCTGGCCTCGCGCAGCATGCGCCGGTGCGCGATCTGCCTGCCCGCGTTGTCCAGCCCGTACGGCAGGATCAGCTCTTTGACCGCGACGTCACGGTCGAGCAGCACGTCATGGGCGTGCCACACCATGCCCATGCCGCCCCTGCCCACGGGCGACAACAACCGGTAACGCCTGCCGATCAAGCGTCCCTGGCTCTGCGGAGCGCCGCCTCCCGTGGTGCCCCCGTCTGGGCCGGGTCCGCTGAGCAAGCGGTCGGCTGCCATCTTCCGCCCCCATCTCGCCTCATCCGTCACGTGCGTTCTTCACGCTACTTGCAGATTATGGAGGATCGTCACGATATCGGCGGTAAATGAACAAGGGAAGGCGAGGCGCGCTGACACCATTCCTGACATGCGGAAATATCAGTAATAAAATGGATCACTTACGCATATCGGACAGCGCGTGGAGCGCTCTCACAAAGGCCTCGACGGGCGGCTCGACCAGGCCCGCGCCGACCTGCCCCGTGCCCGCGACCCGGCCCGCGATCCCCGTGTTGACCACCGGCAACAGCCCTGTCCGGGCCACCAGCGCGACGTCGATGCCGACCGGCGTGCCGCGGAAGCCGAGACCGGGGATCTGGTAGACGGGATGCTCGGCGAGCGTGATCTCGTACATCGAGCGCGTGGCCCGCACCGCGTCCGCCACCTCGCCGCCCACGAACCGCACGATCGCCGGCGCCGCCGCCATCGCGAAACCGCCCAGTCCCGACGTCTCCGTGATCGTCGAGTCGCCGATGTCCGGATTAGCGTCTTCGGGGCCGTACGTACCGAGATAGAGCCCATGCGGCACCCCCGCGGGCCCGGTGAACCAGCGCCCGCCCAGCCCCGAGACCTGCACCCCGAAGTCGGTGCCGTTGCGCGCCATCGCCACCACCAGCGACGAGCCGGGCACGTCGCGGGCGGCGTCGGTGCTCACCTTGGCCGCGGCCATGCCCGCGTTCAGGAAGAAGTGGTCGTTGCCGTTGATGAAGCGCAGCACTTCGGCAGCCTCGCCGGGCGCCGCCTCCACGATCGCCGGGGCCAGCTCGCGCAGCAGCAGCGAGGTGGCCGCGCGGTTGCGGTTGTGCAGCTCGTCGCCCATCTGCAGGGCCTGCGCGATCAGCGCGCGCAGGTCGATCGGCCCCGTACGCTCAAGCGCCCCCGCCAGCGCCGGGCCCAGCACCTGGTCCATCCAGCGCAGCCGGTCGAGCACCTCGGGTCCGTACGCGCCGTAGCGCAGCACCTTGCCCAGGCCCTCGTTGAGCGAGCAGTACGCGGTGCCGCCGTGCTCGGCGTCGCGCACCTCGAACAACCACATCGACGGGCTCACCACGCCCGCCATCGGGCCGACCGCGCCGTGCTCGTGGCAGGGGCGCAGCTCGACCGCGCCCGCCGCCAGCCGGTCCGCCGCGTCCTCCTCGTCGGCGGCGAGACCTTCGAGCAGCATCGCACCGATCAGCGCGCCGCGCATCGGCCCCGACGCCCGCTCCCACGTGATGGGCGGGCCCGCGTGCAGGAACACGCCGGGTTCGAGGACCCCCGACGCCCGCCGCACGCCCACCAGGTGCGGGCGGGCGGACGTCAGCCGCCCGACGGCCACCGCGTTGGCCTCCTGCCTGCGCGGATCGGCGAGCACCCGGGCCAGCGCCTCGGCGGTGCCCGGCAGCGGCGGACGCCACGCGACCGGTGTCGTCGGCACGGCCTGTGCGCGCAGCGCCTCGTCGAGCAGCCCCGCCCCGACGGTGATGACGCGGGGCGGCCCGTCGAGCAGGCGCGGCTGAGCTGTCATGACAGGCTCCCGGCGAGAAGGACGGCGCGGGCCCGCCCGCGCCGTGCGGGCGCACTCCCGGCGTGGCGGGCGGTTCGCGGGCTCACGGCGGGCTTCCTGTTGCGGCGGGCGGTTCGCGGGCTCACAGCAGGCTCCTGGCGTGGCGGGCGGCCTGGGCGTTGGAGGCGAAGACCGACGCGCCCGCCTCGCGGAACGCCTGCGCCTGCCGGTCCACATCCTGCGGGTCGCCCCGGGTGCCGATCAGGGCGATCACCACCGTGGCCGGCGTACGGGCGATCGCGGGCGCGAGCGAGGCCGCCGGGTCAGGGTCGGCGCCGTGGCCGAGGACGACGTCCATGAGCACCACGTCCGTCTCCACAGCCCGGGACAGGGTTTCCACGCGCAGCGTCGGGTCGATCATCGGATGGGCGCGGCCCCTGGTGTAGGCGTCGTCGCCGAAGTCCACGAAGTCGCCGGTGCCGGCGAGCAGCGCGGCCTCCGCGCTCAGCGTGCCGCCGGCGTACAGGCCCTTGAGCGTTTTGGCGGCGGGGCGCGGGCCTGGCTCCGCGAGCCAGGCGGGCCACTCGGGGACGGCCCTGCCGAGCGCCCGCAGCACCTCCTCGGCAGCCCCAGTCAGATCAGGCGCTGTGAGATCAGGCGCTGTGGGGTCCGGCGCTGTGGGGTCCGGCGCTGTGGGGTCCGCCGCCGCGGGGTTCGCCGCCGCGGGGCCCGCCACTGCGGAGCGCGACGCCGCATCGGGGCGGTTCACGCCGAGAAGCGCGCGTACGACCGGCGTGCGCAGCGGTAGTTCCGCCACCGAGCGCGCCACCTCGGGCGATGGCGGCTTGGAGACGAGCACGATGAGCTCGGTGGCCGGGTCGTCGTCGAGCATGCGCAGGGCGCGCCGCGTGGACAGGCCGCCCACCTCGGCCGACAGGTCCCTGCCGCCCACGCCGAGCACGTGGCTCACGCCCACGCCCGCCCAGTCGAGCAGCGACGTCACCTGCTGCGCCCCCGTGCCGGACGCGGCCACCACGCCGACGGGGCCCGGCGACAGCACGTTCGCGAAGCCCAGCCCGGCGCCGGCGATCACGGCGGTGCCGCAGTCAGGGCCCATGACCAGCACGTCCTTGGCCTCGGCCAGCTCCTTCAGCCGCCGCTCCTGCTCGACAGGGACGCCGTCGCTGAAGATCATGACGGGCAGTCCGGCCTCGACGGCGTCCAGCGCCTCGAAGAAGGCGTACTCGCCGGGCGTCGAGACCAGCACCAGGCCGGCGGGTTCGCGGGCGGCGGCCGAACGGGTGGTCAGCGGCGGCTGCTCCGAAGCCGCCGTCCCGGCCGGCTGCGCCGTCGCCGTGAGCAGCCGCTCCGCCTCCTCGACGGCCGGGCCCGCGTCGTCGGCGCGTACCGCGATCACCAGGTCGGACGGCCCCGCGTCCGGCACCTGGAAACCCATGTCGCGCAGGATCGAGACGTTGAGCTCCGTCGCCATCGCGACCATGCCGGCCGTCACGCCGGGCAGCTCCGACAGGGCGCGGCTGACCCGCATGAGCGTCACCGAGTCGTGGTAGGCGCCCCGCCGTACCAGCACCACCGGCTCGCTCATCCCGCCGCTCCCGAGGAGGCCGCGAGCGACAGCACGGTGCGCGCGCCGATACCGATGCCCTGCGCGAGGTCCGCGCCGGAGGTGTGGCCGAGCCGGTACAGGCGGCGCAGCGCGGGCGCGAGCGCCTGCCGCCCGGCCAGGCCGCGCAGCACGGCGAGCACCTCGGGGCTTGCCTCGCCCCTGGCCGCGCAGTGCAGCAGCGTGGCGGAGATCGGTGTCGTACGGGTGCGGGCGTCGTACGTCACGGTCGCCGCCAGCCAGTCCGCCAGCCACACGGCCCGCCCCGCGCCCGCCGCCCCGCCCAGGTGCCGCAGCGCCACCAGCAGCCCGGCGAGCACGTCGTCGCCGCTCGGCGTCAGCCCGGGACCCAGCCCGACGAGCCGCTCGGCCGCCGTCACCGCGCCGAGCAGCCACCCCTTCGCGCAGCTCTCGGCCAGCAGCTCAACGGAGGCGTCACCGGCCAGCCCGGCGCCGGGAGGGTCGGTCAGCTCGTCTGCGGCCCGCGCCAGCAGGTCGCGGTCCAGCGGGGCCAGGGGCGGCGACGGATCCCACCACCGGCGTACGGTCAGGCTCAGCGGGCCCAGCTCGATCGCCCGGTCGCCCACCGCCGCGTCGTCACCCATCGTGAGGTTCGGCAGCGGGCCGGCCAGCACCACGGAGTTCGGCAGCCGGGTGGCCTCACCCGTGATCACCGCGATCACCGACGGTTCCGCCTCGGTCCTGACCTCCAGGTAGACGCCCTGGGAAAAGGCCGCGAGCACCCGCGCGGGGCGCCGCTGGGACTCCAGCAGCGCGCGCACCGCCGTGCTCGCCGCGCCCGTGACGTGCACGCGGGTACGCCGCGCATGAGTACTGACGGTCACCTGACCTCCCAACCGACCTTGGAAGTGACCGTAGAACGGCGGCCGGAACCCTCCGTACGGGTAAATTTGCCAACAGTGAGCGGGAAGGTTGGCTCTTCCTGACAGACGGCCGCCGCGTCACAATCAGCTCATGGAGCCCCCCGTCCGCCTCGCCAGCACCGGCACGATCATCCACGGCGTATCCGTCGGGGAGGTGCTCGGCGCCTCCACCCTCGCGGGCGCGCGGCTGATCGCGGGCGAGAGCGGGCTCGGCCGCATCGTGCAGCGGCTCAACGTCATGGAAGTGCCCGACATCCTGGCCTGGGTCAAACCGCACGAGCTGCTGCTCACCACCGGCTACCCGCTGCGCAACACGCCGCAGTCGCTCGGCAGGCTGGTGGCCGACCTCGACGAGCGCGGGCTGTCCGCGCTGGCCATCAAGCTCGGCCGGTACGTCGACGAGCTGCCCGACGAGATGGTCGAGCAGGCCGACAGGCTCGGCTTCCCCCTCATCCTGCTGCCCAACGACGTCGGCTTCGACGACATTCTCAACCAGGTGCTGACCGACATACTCAACCGGCAGGCCGCCGTGCTCGCCCGCGCCGAGGAGGCGCACCGGG
Source organism: Nonomuraea fastidiosa (assembly GCF_042751225.1). Classification (NCBI taxonomy): domain Bacteria; kingdom Bacillati; phylum Actinomycetota; class Actinomycetes; order Streptosporangiales; family Streptosporangiaceae; genus Nonomuraea; species Nonomuraea fastidiosa. The sequence goes on along the minus strand of NZ_CP170570.1, from coordinate 600,051 downwards.
CGCTCGTGCAGGTGGTCCTGGCCGGGGGCGGGCTCAACGAGGTCACCGCCGAGGTGGCCCAGCTCCTCGACGCGGCGGTGGCGGCCGTCGACGGCACCGGCCGCGTGCTGGCCACCGCCGGGCCGCCCGAGCACGTGACGGTGCTGCGCGAGTCGATCACCCACGAGGGCCCGCCCGCCTCGTCGCAGCCAGGACGGACGCGCTCGTTCGCGGCCGCACCGGTGCTGGCCGGCGGCCACCACCACGGCAGGATCGTCGCCTACAGCCCGTCCGGGGCGATCAGGGACGGCGACATCGGCATACTCGAACGCGCCGCCACCGTCGCCGCGCTCGTCGTCACCCGGCAGGAGGCGGTCAACGCCGTCGAGAGCAAATACCGCGCCGACTTCCTGCGCGACGTGCTCACCGGGCGGGCCGGCACCGCCGAGCGGGTCACCTCACGGGCGCGCGCGTTCGGCTGGAACCTCGCCCGCCCCGTCACCGTCCTCGTGGCCGAGCTCGACCCCGACGGCGACGAGCGCAGCGCCCAGGACCGGCTCGTCGCCTGCTGGACCGCCGCCATCAGGCGGCACGATCCAGAAGGCGCGGTCGCCGGGTTCTCCCACGAGGTCGTGGCCGTCGTGGACGCCTCGCTGGACGCCGTCAGGATCGCCAAGGACGCCGCCTCCGCCTTCGCCGACGTGCCGCCCGCCACCTTCTCCACCGGCACGTCGCGGCCCAGCCCGGGGGCGGAGACGCTGCCCGAGGCGTACGCGCAGGCGCTCAAGGCGGCCCGCGTCGGCCGCCAGCTCCACGGCCCGGGAGCGGTCGCCCACTTCGACCAGCTCGGCGTCTACCGGCTGCTGTCGCTCGTCAACGACACCGACGAGCTGCACGCGTTCGTCCGCGAGACGCTCGGTCCTCTCGCATCCGACGACGACGCCGAGAACGCCGATCTGCGCCGCACCCTCCAGGTCCTGCTGGAGACCAACCTCAACGTCGCCGAGACCGCCCGCCGGCTGCACTTCCACTACAACACCTTGCGCTACCGCATCGGCAAGCTCGAACGCCTGCTCGGCACCTTCACCGACGACCCCCACCTGCGGCTCAACCTCACCCTGGCCCTGCACGTGCTGCGCATGCGCGGCATCTGACGCCGTCTAGGCTGGTCGGTCGTGGACTTCGAACTGCGCGACGACTACATCCCGCTGTGCGACCTGCTGAAATACTGCGGGATCACCGAGACGGGCGGCATGGCCAAACAACTCATCGCCGAGGGCCTGGTGAAGGTGGACGGCGAGGTCGAGCTGCGCAAACGCGCCAAGATCCGCTCCGGTCAGGTGGTCAGCGGCGACGGGTTCTCGATCCGCGTGGCGTAACGGCTCAGGCGTTCACGAAAAGTCATCACGTCATTACTCGCCGTTTACTAGCATCGGTGCCGCAAAAGAAACGGCCCCCTGAAGGGGGCCGTAAAGCCCGGGACGTGAGTGCCGGGCGTTCTTGACTCCATGCTAGGAGATAGTGGCTGTGCGTGACAAGCCGAATGGCACCGGCGGGCGTGTGGGCGTCTACATCGACGGATTCAACCTGTACTACGGGCTCAAGCGACTGAGCCGCCGTCGCGATCTCTGGCTCGACCTCGCCGGGCTCGCCGGCGACCTGCTGCGCGACGGACAGTCGCTGCAGCGCATCTGCTACTTCACCGCCATCGTGCGCAACGACCGGCAGGCGGCGGCGCGCCAGCGCGTCTACCTGGCCGCCGTGCGGAGCCGGGGCGTCGAGGTGGTGCTGGGGCGCTTTCAGGAACGACCCATCCAGTGCCGCGAGTGCGGCTGGATATGGCGCTCGTATGAGGAGAAGAAGACCGACGCCGCCATCGCCAGCTTCATGGTGGCGGACGCGGCGCTCGACCTGGTCGACGTGGTGCTGCTCATCTCCGCCGACACCGACCTCTGCGCCCCGATCGAGAAGATCCGGGCGATCGACGACCTGAGGGGGAGCAAGACCAGGATCGTCAGCGTGTTCCCGCCGGGCAAAGGCGCCGACGGGCTGCGCAGGTGCAGCGACGCCTGGTTGCCGCTCGGACAGGCGCTCATCCGCCGCTGGCAGCTTCCCGACGTGCTGCGCGGGCCGGATGGGGCGGAATATCGGCGCCCGGCGTACTGGAATTAAGGCGCACCCTCTATTGTGCTCTGCGACATATCTACGTGGAGTACCCGCTGGTCAGGCGGAGATTGAGGTGCGGGCGTGGCGTTGGGGTGGAAGGTGCACGGCGATGGCAAGCGCCTGACGCCGGGTGAGGTGGTCAGGCCGGACGAGCGGCTGAGCTGGCCCAGGATGGTGGGCATCGGTGCGCAGCACGTCATCGCGATGTTCGGTGCGACGTTCGTGTTCCCGCTGGTCATGGGGCTGGATGCGAACCTGGCCGTGATGATGTCGGGCGTCGCGACGATCCTGTTCCTGCTGATCGTCAAGGGCAAGATCCCGAGCTACGTGGGGTCGAGCGCGTCGTTCGTGGGCGCGGTGGCCGCGATCAGGGCGGCGGGCGGCGACGACGCGACCGTCACCGGGGCGCTGCTCGCGGTCGGGGTGGTGCTCGCGGCCTGCGGGTACGCGATTCACAAGCTCGGCGTCGGCATCCTGCACCGGGTGTTCCCGCCCATCGTCACCGGCGGGGTGGTCATGCTGATCGGGTTCGGCATGGCGTACGTGGCGGCCGACGTCTACTGGCCGAAGGACCCGTGGGTGGCGCTGCTGACGATGGCGGCGACGTTCGTGTTCATCGGGGTGTTCCGCGGCTTCCTCGGCCGGATCGGGGTGCTGCTCGGCCTGATCTTCGGGTTCGTGCTGTCGTATGTGTGGGACGTCGTCGGCGGGAAGATCACCGCGCCGGACGACAGCGGCCAGGTCACCGAGCACTTCCGGGTGAATCTCGACGCGGTGGCGCAGGCCGACTGGGTGGGGCTGCCGTCGTTCCACGGGCCGGTGTTCGAGGCGTCGGCGATCGTGCTGGTGCTGCCGGTGGTGATCGCGCTCATCGCGGAGAACGTCGGGCACGTCAAGGCCGTGGGCGAGATGACCGGCGCGGACGTGGACGCCTACATGGGCCGGGCGGTGATGGCCGACGGCGTGGGCACGGTGGTGGCGACCTCGGTCGGCGGCTCGGCGACGACCACGTACGCGGAGAACATCGGCGTGATGGCGGCCACCAAGGTCTACTCGACGGCGGCGTACTACATCGCGGCGGTCATCGCGATCCTGTTCGGGCTCTGCCCGAAGTTCGGCGCGCTCATCGCGGCCACGCCGGGCGGCGTGCTGGGCGGGGTGACGACCATCCTGTACGGCATGATCGGCCTGCTGGGCGCGAAGATCTGGATCGAGAACCGGGTGAATTTGTCGGACCCGGGCAACCTGGTGCCCACGGGCGCGGGCATCATCTGCGCGGTCGGCCCGGTGGCGTTCCCGATCACGGACACGTTCGCGCTGAGCGGCATCGCGCTCGGCACGATCGTGCTGCTGGTCGGCTACCACCTGCTGCGCGCCGTGCGCAGGGAGCCCGTCTCCTCGTAGACGACCCCTGACATCCCTCTCATGACACCCCTCACAGGGCGGGCCGGCGCATGTGCGCGATGTTGGCCCTGGTCGGCGGGGCAGATTTGGCAGATCATGCCCGTGTGGGTACGTGCCGTCCGGCCTAATGTGCCCGCAACGGTACGGGTCGCCGGCCCAGCGCCCAGCACAAGAGGGGCTTGCCATGGTTGTGGGATGGACCAAACACGGTGACGGCAGGCATCTGGCCCCCGGCGAGGTGGTCAGGCCGGACGAGCGGCTGAGCTGGCCCAGGATGGTGGGGTTCGGCGCGCAGCACGTCATCGCGATGTTCGGTGCGACGTTCGTCTTCCCCCTGGTGATGGGGCTGGACCCGAACGTCGCGGTGATGATGTCCGGCGTCGCGACGATCCTGTTCCTGCTGATCGTCAAGGGGAAGGTGCCCAGCTACCTGGGCACCAGCGCGTCGTTCGTCGGTGGCGTGTTCGCCATCAGGGCGGCGGCCGGCGGCGACACGGCCGGCGCGGACGCGATCGTGACGGGCGCGATCCTGGTGGCCGGGTTCGTGCTGGCGCTGGCCGGGCTCGCCATCCACTTCCTCGGGGTGGGCATCATCCACCGGATCTTCCCGCCGGTGGTGACCGGCGCGGTGGTGATGCTCATCGGGTTCGGCCTGGCGTTCGTGGTCGCGGACACCTACTGGCCGCAGGACCACTGGGTGGCGCTGGTCACGATGATCATCACGTTCCTGGTGATCGTGCTGTTCAAGGGCTTCATCGGGCGGATCGGCGTGCTGATCGGGCTGGTGGCGGGGTTCGTGCTGTCGTGGGTGCTCGACGTGACGGCGGGGCCGATCACGTCGGTGCTGCCGGGCGCGAACCTGCGCGACGCGTCGGGCGCGCCCTGCCAGGCCGAGGGCACGTACTGCGTGGCCACGGCGTTCCCGCACGACCGGGTGAGCTTCGACGCGGTGGCGCAGGCCGACTGGTTCGGGCTGCCGGACTTCCATGCCCCCGACTTCAAGACCTCTGCGGTGCTGCTCGTGCTCCCCGCCGTGATCGCGTTGATCGCGGAGAATGTGGGGCACGTCAAAGCCGTGGGGGAGATGACGGGCACCGACGTGGACTCGTACGTGGGCCGCGCCGTGACGGCCGACGGCGTCGCCACCGTGGTCACCAGCGCGGTGGGCGGCTCGCCGACCACGACGTACGCGGAGAACATCGGCGTGATGGCGGCCACGAAGGTCTACTCGACGGCGGCGTACTACATCGCGGCGCTGATCGCGATCCTGTTCGGGCTCTGCCCGAAGTTCGGCGCGCTGGTCGCGGCCACGCCGGGCGGTGTGCTCGGCGGTGTCACGGTCATCCTGTACGGCATGATCGGCCTGCTCGGCGCGAAGATCTGGATCGAGAACCGGGTGAACTTCGCCGATCCTGTGAACATGGTTCCGATCGGGGCGGGCATCATCCTGGCCATCGGACCGGTACAGCACGCCATCGGAGGCGACTTCATCCTGGAGGGCATCGCGCTCGGCACGATCGTGGTGCTGGGCGGCTACCACCTGCTGCGCGCCATCGCCGGGCGCAGCCCGGATGCCGTACGGAGCGAGGCGTGAAACCGCCGCCGTTCACCTACCACGCTCCGCGCGACGTCGGCGCGGCGCTGCGGACGCTCGCGGAGGTGGCGGCGGCCGGCGGGAAGGTGCTGGCCGGCGGGCAGAGCCTGATCCCCATGCTCAACATGCGGCTGGCCGCGCCCCCGCACCTGGTGGACATCAACCGGGTGGCCGGGCTCGACGGCCTGGAGGTGACGGCGGAGGGCGTACGCGTCGGCGCGCTGGTCCGGCACTCCGACGCCGAGCGAGCGGGCGCGCACCCGCTGCTGACCAAGGCGCTCAGGCTGGTCGCCCACCCCGTGATCAGGAACCGGGGCACGGTGGTGGGCAGCCTCGTGCACGCCGACCCGGCCGCCGAGCTGCCCGCGGTGCTGGCGGTGCTGGGCGGTCACGTGCGGCTGGCCCGGTGGAGCGACGGCGCCGAGTCGGTACGCGACGTGCCGGCCGCCGAGTTCTTCACCGGTCCCATGGAGTCGGCGGTACGGCCGGGCGAGCTGGCCGTCTCGGCGTTCTTCCCCGCCCTTGAGGAGGGCGCGGGGGCGGCCTTCCACGAGGTGGCGCGCAGGCACGGCGACTACGCGCTGGCCGGGGTGTGCGCGCTGGTCACGCCGGACGGGCGGGCGCGGCTGGCCTGCATCGGGGTGGGGCCGGTGCCGGTGGTGGTGGACCTGGACGACGCGCACGACCTCGCGGGGGCGGCGGCCGCCGTACGCGCCGCGACCGATCCTGACGACGACCTGCACGCCACCGCCGCCTACCGGCGGCACCTGGTGGGCGTGCTGGCCGAACGGGCGCTGCGCGAGGCGGCGCGGGAGGGGGCGCGGGCCGGTGACGCATGAGACCGTTCAGCAGAACGACACCCTGCACGAGATCACGCTGGTCGTGAACAGCACGGCCCGCAGGGCCCGGGTGCCCGCGCGCCGCCTGCTGTCCGACTGCCTGCGGCACGACCTCGGGCTGACCGGCACGCACGTCGGCTGCGAGCACGGCGTCTGCGGCTGCTGCACGGTGCTGCTCGACGGCCGCCCGGTGCGCTCGTGCCTGACGTTCGCGGTCACTGTGGACGGCGCCGAGCTGACCACCGTGGAGGGGCTGGCCGGTCCGGGCGGGCGGCTGTCGCCGGTGCAGCGGGCTTTCGCCGAGTGCCACGGCCTGCAATGCGGCTTCTGCACGCCCGGCTTCCTGTGCACGGTGACCGCGCTGCTGCGCGACAACCCGGCACCGGCCGACGAGGAGGTCGTCGAGGGCATCTCGGGCAACCTGTGCCGCTGCACCGGCTACCAGAACATCGTCAAGGCCGTGCGCCGGGCCGCCGAGCTGCTGGCGGAGGAGACATGAGCACACGGTGGCTCGGCGAGCCGGTGGCGCGCAGGGAGGACCCCAGGCTGCTCACCGGCCAGGGGCGCTACCTCGACGACCTCGGACGCGACGCGCTCGCGGCGGCGTTCGTCCGCTCACCGCACGCGCACGCCCGCATCCGCGACATCGACGTCTCGGGAGCGCTCGACGTGGACGGCCTCATCGCCGTCTACACCTGGGAGGACCTGCCCGAACGCGTCGGCCGGCCGCTGCCGCTGCTGATCCCGCACCCGGCGCTCACCCACGGCCGCACCGCGTACCCGCTGGCCAGGGACGTCGTCAGGCACGTCGGCGAGCCCGTCGTCATGGTGGTGGCGACCGACAGGTACGCCGCCGAGGACGCCTGCGCGCTCATCCGGGTCGACTACGAGCCGCTGAAACCCGTCGTCGGCCTGGAGGAGGCCGTGCAGGGGGCGCAGCTCGTGCACGAGGACGTGCCGGGCAACGTCGGCGCGCACCTCGTCCAGGAGGTGCAGTCCGCCGACGGGCGCGCCGCCAGGGAGGCCATCGAGAGCGCCCCGCACACCCTCGCGTTCCGTCTCGACATCGAGCGCAGCGCCAGCATGCCGCTGGAAGGCCGCGGCGTGTACGCCCGCTGGGACGGCCGCGACCTGCGCGTCTACTCCAGCACCCAGACCTCCACCAGCGTCAGGATGGCCGTGGCCGCCGCGCTCGGCCTGCCGCTGCCGCAGGTCGAGGTGATCGCGCCCGACGTGGGCGGCGGCTTCGGCGTCAAGATCGTGCACCCGTGGCCGGAGGAGATCCTGGTGCCGTGGGCGGCGATGACGCTGAACCGCGAGATCAAGTGGACCGAGGACCGCCGCGAGCACTTCGTGTCGTCGGCGCACGAGCGGGCCCAGGTGCAGTACGTACGGGTCGGCTTCGACGACGACGGCCGCCTGCTCGGCCTGGATGTGACGATTCTGCACGACCACGGGGCCTACACCCCTTACGGGATCATCGTCCCGATCGTCACCTCGACGCAGTTGCTCGGGCCGTACAAGCCGGGCGCCTACCGGGTCGAGTTCACCGCCGTCTACACCAACACCGTGCAGGTCACCCCGTATCGCGGTGCCGGGCGGCCGCAGGGCGTGTTCTGCATGGAGCGCACGCTCGACAAGATCGCGCGCTATCTGGGCAAGGACCGCACGGAGGTGCGGGCGGTCAACTTCATCCGGCCCGACGAGTTCCCGTACGACCAGGGGATGACCTTCCAGGACGGGCGGCCGCTCATCTACGACAGCGGCGACTACCCCGAGATGCTCCGCATGATCAAGGAGCTGATCGGCTGGGACTCCTTCGAGCGGCGTCCGGGGCGCGGCATCGGCATCGGCTGCTACGTCGAGGGCACCGGCGTGGGGCCGTACGAGGGCGGGCACGTGCAGGTCACCTCCGACGGCCGGGTGCACGTCTCGACCGGGCTCACCTCGCAGGGACAGGGCCACGAGACGGCCTTCGCCCAGATCGCCGCCGCCGAGCTGGGCGTCCCCATCGAGCGGGTCAGCGTGGTCACCGGCGACACGCGCCGCTTCGGGTACGCGGTCGGCACCTTCGCATCGAGGGCCGCCGTCGTAAGCGGCAACGCCATCGCGCTGGCCTGCAGGAAGGTCCGCGAGAAGGCGCTGCGCATCGCCGCCGACGCCCTGGAGGCCGACCCGGCCGACCTGACCGTCACCGACGGGGTCGTGCACGTCGCCGGCACGCCGTCGGCGTCCATTCCGCTGTCCACGGTGGCCGTGCTCGCCAACCCGCTCAGGTACGCCTTCGACGAGGAGGCGGCCAGGGCCACCCAGTTCAGCGGCGCCGCGGACCCCGAGAAGCCGCCGGTCGCCGAGGGCGACGAGCCGGGACTGGAGGGGCGCGACTACTACTCGCCGATCCGCTCCACGTTCGCGGCCGGCATGCACGCCGCCATCGTGGAGACCGACCCCGACACCGCCGAGATCAAGGTCGTCAAGTACGCGGTGGTGCACGACTGCGGCCGGCTCATCAACCCGATGATCGTCGAGGGGCAGATCCACGGCGGCGTCGCCCAGGGCATCGGCGGCGCCCTCTACGAGCGGATGATCTACGACCAGCACGGCCAGCTCGTCAACGCCTCGTTCATGGACTTCCTCATGCCGTACGCGACCGAGATCCCGCGCATCGAGACCGGCCACCTGGAGACGCCGTCGCCGCTCAACCCGCTCGGCGTCAAGGGCGCGGGGGAGGCGGGGGTGATCCCGGTGTCGGCGGTCATCGCCTCGGCCGTCGAGGACGCCGAGGGCATCCCGATCGACCGCATGCCGATCTCACCGTCCGACCTGTACGCGCTGCGGGTGAACCGGAGGCCATGAGGGTGCGTACCCTCGCACATGACGACATTTCCACGTCTGGCCGCTTTCGCGCTGCTGGCCGGACTCGTCGCCGGCTGCTCATCGGGAGGCGGCTGGAACGACTACGTCGCAGCAGGCGATGCCGCGCCGCCCAGCCCGCAGCCGATGACCGTCGAGCAGATCTCGGCCAAGGTCGGCTGCAAGCCCAAGATGCAGGTGGAAGCCGAGGACATGCGCACCGCGTTCTGCAAGACGAAGGACGGCGAGTTCTTCGTCAACACCTTCAAGACCGAGAAGCTCAAGGACCAGTGGATGGACCAGGCGCCCGAGTACAACCCGCACCTGGTCGGCCCCAAGTGGACGGTGCTCGGGCCGCTGAAGGTGCTGGAGGTGCTCAAGGGCCCGCTCAACGGCGACCTGCACCTGACCGACCACCGGGTCTCCCAGACGCCGGCCTCCAAGTGACGCTGAACCCGGCTCGCCGCGGATCCGTACCTCCGCACATGACGACATTTCCCCGCCTGGCCGCCGTCGCGCTGCTGGCCGGACTGGTCGCCGGCTGCTCATCGGGGAGCGCCGGCGGCTATGTCGCGGCGGGCGCGCGGCCCGGCGCCGCCCCCCTCACCGTCGAGCAACTGGCCGCCAAGGTCGGGTGCGAGCCGCGGATGCAGGTGGACGCGCCGGAGATCCGTACCGGCTACTGCAAGACCCCCGACGGCGAGTTCTTCGTCACGACCTTCGCCGGCCAGAGCGGCAAGGAGGCCTGGATGGCCGCCGCTCCCGAGGACGACCCGCACCTGGTCGGCGACCTGTGGGCGGTGCTGGCCGGCCGGCAGGTGCTCGACCTGCTCGAGGAGCGGCTCGGCGGCGACCTGCACGTCAAGGACGCGGCGACCAAGGAGATGCGGGTCGTCGGCTGACGGCTCAGCCCGCCGCCACCAGGACCCGCTTCCTGAACACCCAGTACGTCCAACCCTGGTAGACCAGCACGAACGGCAGGGCGATCAGCCCGATCCAGCTCAGCATGGTCAGCGTGTACGGCCCCGACGCGGCCTCGGCCAGCGTCAGCCCCGGCAGCGGCCGCACCCGCAGCTCCATGAAGGCCGCCAGCGTGGTCAGCACGATCGCGCCGGCCGTCGCGCCGAACGCCCAGCCCTCCCTGCGCCGCCAGATCAGCGCCGTGGCCGCGGCCAGCGCCGCCATGGCGCCCAGCGCGGGGACGGTGCCGAGGCTCGACAGCGCGACCACCGCGACCGGCAGCGTCGCACCGGCGGCGGCCAGCGCGGCGGCCCTGGCGCGGCGGCGCAGCCGGCCGGTGGTCTTCAGCGCCAGGAAGACCCCGCCGTGCATGACGCACACGGCCAGCGTGAACAGACCGCCGGCCACGGCCGCGAGCACGCTGCCGAACAGCAGGTGGCCGAAGACCGCGCCCCACAGGAAGGCGGGCAGCACGCTGCCCGCCGCCACCGCGGCGTCGCACCAGGCCGGGTTCGCGACCTTGCCGCGCCACTCCAGGCCGATGCCGCGCAGGATCAGCCCGACCAGGATCAGCGTCACCGGCAGGTAGAACGTGCTGAACACGCCGGAGTACCAGGCGGGGAAGGCGGCGAACATGGCGCCGACCGCGGTGATCAGCCACACCTCGTTGCCGTCCCACACCGGGCCGATGGTCTGCAGGCCGGCCCGCCGCTCGCCGGCGTTTCTGCCGACGGCCGGGGCCAGCATGCCCACGCCGAAGTCGAAGCCTTCGAGGACGAAGTAGCCGGTCCACAGGAAGGCGATGATGGCGAACCACAATTCGATCATGACTAGCTCCTCGGCTCTCAGTACATGAGCGACGGTTCGAGCCGCTCGCGCGCGGGCTCGGGGCCGGCTCCTCGATGCCCTTACGTACGTGCCGGGCCAGCAGCACGGCCTCGGCCACGGTGAAGACGCCGTACACGAGCGTGAAGACGGCCAGCGAGACGGCCACCTGGGTCACCGTCACGCCGGGGGAGACGCTCGCGGCCGTCAGCAGCTCACCGGCCACCGTCCACGGCTGGCGGCCGATCTCGCTGAGCAGCCAGCCCGCGATCACCGCGATCAGCGGCAGCGGCAGCGCGAGCAGCAGCGCCTTCGACAGCCACGCGGGGAAGTCCCGCTTGCGCCTGGTCAGCCACAGCCCGAGCACCGACAGCCCCACGGTGGCCAGCCCGAAGCCGATCATCACGCGGAACGACCAGAACACGACGGGCTGGTTCGGGCGGTAGTCGCCGGGGCCGAACCGCTCCTCGAACCGGCGCTGCAGGTCCTCGGTGCCCGCGACGACCGCGTCGGGGTCGTGGGCGGACAGGAAGCTCAGCACCTTGGGGATCTCGATGCCGGGGGCGATGCTGAACGGCGCGCCCGCCGTGTCGTGCTCAAGGCCCTCGGCGGCGGCCAGCTTCATCGGCTGCTGCTCGTACATGAGCCTGGCCGACATGTCGCCGGTGCCCGCGACGACCGCTCCGGCCAGCGCGGTCATCACCAGTGCCGCGCGGGCGGCGCCGCGCCACATGGCGGCGGCCTGCGTGCCGCGCGTGCGCAGCAGCCAGTAGCCGCAGACCGCGAGCACGAAGCCGCCCGCCACCACGAACGCACCGCCGATCACGTGCGGCACCTGGGCCAGCGCGGTGTCGTTGGTGAGCACCGCCCACAGGTCCGTCATCCTGGCCTTGCCGTCCACGACCTCGTAGCCGACCGGGTGCTTCATCCAGGCGTTGGCCGCGAGGATGAAGTAGGCCGACAGGTTGGAGCCGATGGCGGCCGCCCAGATGGTGGCCAGGTGCACCTTCTTCGGCAGCCGGTCCCAGCCGAAGATCCACAGTCCGAGGAACGTCGACTCCATGAAGAAGGCCAGCAGCGCCTCCATCGCCAGCGGCGCGCCGAAGACGTCGCCGACGAAGGTGGAGTACTCACTCCAGTTCATCCCGAACTGGAACTCCTGCACGATGCCGGTGACCACGCCCATGGCGAAGTTGATCAGGAACAGCTTGCCAAAGAACTTGGTCAGTTTGAGGTAGTGCTCCTTGCCCGTGCGGTGCCAGGCCGTCTGCAGGCCGGCTGACGAAGATCCCGAGACCGATGGTCAGGGGCACGAACAGGAAGTGGTACACGGTGGTCACCCCGAACTGCCACCGAGCCAGGTCAAGTGCGTCCATCATCCCCGCCGAAAGAGTCGTTGCTCTACAAGCTGTAGTACATCTACTGCCAGTAGTACTACAGCTCGTAGAGCATTGGGGTGCGAGGTTCGTCACATCCCCGTGCCTACTGGATTCGTGCTTCGAGAATGCCCGGCTGGGGCGGGGTGCCGCGTCGTCCGCCGGACGGATCGTCCGGTACGTCAGAGGGCGGAGCTCAGCGCGGGTCGGCGGCGTCCAGGTACGCCTGGAGGTTGCCCAGCGCGTAGCCGCGGCGCTTGATCTTCTTCACCAGGATGCGGAAGTCCCTGGCCAGGTTGGGGCGGAAGTGCAGCAGCAGGATGTCGCCTGGGCGCAGCCGCTTGTCGGGCACCTGGTAGGCGATCTTGCCGCCCGGCTGCACGGTCGCCGTCCACAGCAGCACGGCCCGCACGCCGCAGCTCTTGGCGGCCCGCAGCGTGTCGGTGTTGTAGTTGCCGAACGGCGGGCGGAACAGCGCCGGCCGCGTCCCGATCTCCTTTTTGATCAGCTGGGCCGAGCCGCAGATCTCGCGGCGCTGCGCCGCGCGGCCGAGCAGGCGGAGGTTGGGGTGGGTGAGCGTGTGGTTCTCGATGGCCGCGCCCGCGTCGCGGAGCTGCCGGAAATATCCCCACTTGCCGGCGCCGACGTAGCGGGCCGTGCCGCCCGCCTGGTCGGGCGTGCCCTTGGCCTCCACCGCGTCCCGCATGGCGAAGACCGTGATCGGGATGCGCTCGTCGCGCACCTGCCGGACGAACCCCGGGTCCTGCTCCCAGCCGTCGTCGATGGTCAGGAAGACCACCTTGCGCGTGGTGGGGATGGAGCTGATCACCGGTGGCAGGTCGCCGGTGCGGGCGATCGGGCGTACCTCGCCCTTGCGCGGCCTGACGCCCGGAGGCCCCTGCGGAACGGTGGCGCGGGGTGAGGCCGTCGCCCGCGGCGTCCGCTCCGGTGCGGCGGGATCGGCAGGCGCGGCCGTGCCGCCGGAGCCGCCGGAACCGCAGGCGGACAGGGCGAGCACGCACACGGCGCCCATTGCGCCCGCTTTCCTGTACGCCCGCCACATCTTCACCATCGGCCCCTATCTTGCCAGTCATGATCGACCGGCCCGTCCGCATCTGGCAGGTGTTGCCGTTAAGCCGCGGCGCCCCGGCTGCTTAGAGTGGCGACATGAACGTGGCGGGCAGTGTCGTGATCGGGGTGGACAGGGACCGGCTGTGGGCGGCGTTCCGCGACCCCGCCGTGCTGGTGCGGACCATCCCGGGGTGCGAGCGGCTTGAGGAGTGCGGTCCTGACACGTACCGGATGACGGTCAACGCGGGCGTCGCCTCCGTCAAGGGCGTCTACCAGGGCGAGGTGGCGCTGTCCGACCCCGTCCCGCCGGAGCGCTTCACGCTCAAGGCGCGCGGGCAGGGCGCGCCCGGCACCGTGGACGCCACCGTGCAGGTCAGGCTCAGCGAGGCCGACGGCGGCACCAGGGTGGACTACGACGCCGAAGCGGTCATCGGCGGCATGATCGGCGGCGTCGGTCAGCGCATGCTCGGCTCGGTGGCCAAGCGCACCGCGCAGGAGTTCTTCACCGCCGTCGAAGACCTCCTCCGCGCCCCGGTCCCGGCCGCCGTCCCTGCTGCGGAAGCCGGAGCCACGGAGGCCGGAGCGGTAGCGGCTGGTGCGCCGCTCGCGGGCGCGGGCGCCCAAGGGACGGGTGCGCTCACCTCCGGCGCGCCGCTCGCCGGCGCCGTCTACGAGCGGCCCGCCGAGCCGCGCACCCAGACCCGCCCGTGGGTGATGCTGGCCGCGTTCGGCGCCGGGGCCGGCGTGGCGCTGGCCGGGGTGACGCTGGGCTGGCTCCTGGGACGGGGCACCCGCCGCCGCGCCTGACAGTGCTGACCTCCGCGACTATCGCGGAAAAGGATCTCCCGGCGTAGCGTGGCTGGTATGCGGCAGGCACGCGCTGAAGACGCACGTACGGAGGCCAGGAGGATCGTCCGCAGCCTGCTCGGCGAGGAGCACCCGACGGCCGAGCGGCTGATCGGCGACGTGCGTCCCGTGCTCGGCGACGAGCGCACCGAGCGCGCGCTCGAGCTCGCCCGCGGCGCCGCGCTCACCCGGCGCTCCGCCGAGCTCGCCGCGCTCGCGGCGCTGCTCGTCGGCACCCGCGAGCTGGGCGTGGCCTGGTGGGAGAAGCCGCGCGGCGGGAAGCTGCCGCCGCCCGACGAGGTCGTGCGCACCGCCGTGGCCATCGAGCCGTGGACCGATCTCACCACGCTGGAGATGCTCGCCGCCTGGATCGCCGACGACGCCGCAGACGAGCTGTGGGGCGCGCCGGTCGCGCAGGTCGATCTCAACTCCTGGCAGGCCGAGGACCGCTTCGCGCTGCCGCCCGGCGTCAAGCCGGGTCAGCGGCTCGTCGTCCACTTCGACGCGGGCGGCCGGCTCGACGCGGTCGTCATCCGGCGCGCAGACGACGAGCTCGGCTCCAACCTCGACTTCCACTCGCTGCGCTACTCCCGGCCCGCCGAGGCCCAGTGGAGCTGGGGCGTCGCGGCCGGGCTCGGGCCGCACCGCCTGCCGGGCGAGAGCCCCGACCCGTACGCCCGCGGGGTCCCCGAGTCCGCCGCCGCCGTCCTGCGGGCCTGGGCGGTCCGCCATGGCGCCACCCGCGAGCAGCTCGGCGACCGGTGGGAGACGGTCGGCGACGTGGTGGCCGCCATCGAGCGGGTCGACTGGATGTGGCGCAGCGGCGAGTGGTTCGGCTGGTGGCGCGGGGCGTCGGCGCTGGTCGACGACTCGGCGTACCTGCCGTACCGGCTGGAGGAACTGGCCGCCGGATAGGCGAGGAATCTTGGCGGCCCGCGCGCGGTTTGCACCGGCATGAAGGTTGAGATCTTTTCAGATGTCGCGTGCCCCTGGTGCTACATCGGGCACACACGGTTCGACAAGGCCGCCGAGCGGTTCCGTGCCAAGGGCGGCACCATCGAGGTGACGATGCGCCCGTTCCAGCTCGACCCGAACGCGACGGCCGAGGGCCAGCCGCTGATCCCGATGATGGAGCGCAAGTTCGGTCCCCAGGCGAAGCAGATGGTCGAACGCGTCAAGGGCGTGGGCGCGGAAGAGGGCCTGGATCTGCGCTTCGAGGACGCCATGAGCGTCAGCACGTTCGAGGCGCACCGGCTCATCAGCGTCGCCACCAAGCAGGGCCGCGGCGAGGAGATGGCCGATCGGCTGTTCCGCGCCTACTTCACCGAGGGCCGCAACGTCGCCGACGCCGCCGTGCTGGCCGAGCTGGCGGCCGAGGTCGGCGTCACCGACACCGGCGAAGGGGCCGACGAGGTGCGCGAGCAGCTCGCCAGGGCGCACGCGCTGGGCATCAGCGGAGTGCCGCTCTTCCTCTTCGAGGGCAAGTACGCGGTCTCGGGCGCGCAGCCCGAAGACGCCTTCGCCGCCGCCATCGACGAGGTGGCCGAGCGCGTGGGGGAGACCCCGATCACCCAGCTCGCCGCCCCGGCCGACGGGTGCGCCGACGGCGCCTGCGCCATCTGACCGCCCGGTGGCAAGCCGCCAGATCCCCGTGCCGTCCCGCTCGTACGAGAGCCGCCGTCAGGCGGCGGAGCCCGACTCCGAGCCAGACCCCTCACCGAGCTGGCCGGCACGGTGGTGGCGGCGGCAGAGCACCTGATAGCGCACCGGCGCGTCGGCGGTGTCGCCGATCACGACCTGCTCGCCCGTGCGCACCATCTCCCCGCCCACGACGCGGGCGTTGAGCAGCCCAGGACGCCCGCACCAGCACAGCACCTCGACCTGCAGCCGGCACACCTCGTCGGCCAGCTCGAACAGCCGCTGCGCCGCGGGGAACATCACCGAGCGGAAGTCCGAGGCCAGCCCGAACGCGTAGACGTCCACGCCGTGCTCGTCCACCAGGTCGGCGAGCTGCTCGATCTGCGCGACGGTGTAGAAGCAGGCCTCGTCGCAGATCAGATAGTCGATGCGCTCGTCGTGCGAGGTGACGAGCGCCACCAGGTCGAGATCGTCCTCCACCTCGATCGCGTCCCGGCCGAGTCCGATCCTGCTGGTCACCCGGGGCCCGCCCGAGCGGTCGTGCTTGGTCAGCACCAGACCCCGCCTGCCCTGCCGTGCGTGGTTGTAGTTCATCTGCAGCGCCAGCGTGGACTTCCCGCAGTCCATCGGCCCGAAGTAGAACTTGAGCACGGCATCTCTGGCGCCCGCAGGTGCGGGGGACAAGGCAGACAGATCAGTCACGGGCCGCCAGCTTAGTGGCTTGGCTTGTTCCATGACCTCGTGGGACATTTCTCCCCTGGAGTTACAGGAGGACATCAGTGGTCACCGACAAACCAGCCTCGCTCGACGCCATGATGACGCAGGACGATCTCACCCCGGCCCAGGCCGACGCCAAGCGCTGGCGTTATGGTTTCCTCGTCGTCGTGGCGGGCATCGTCGCGGTCCTCGCGGCCTTCGGCGCGGCGGTGTTCGCCAGCGCCGAGTTCGCTCCCCTGTTCGCGGGCGTGGCGGGGGTGATCGGAACCATCATCGGCGCTTATTTCGGCGTTCAGGCAGGTCAGTCGGGTAAGGCCAGGGTGGAGGCCGAACTGGCCAGAACCCAGGAGATGGTCGTACGCCTGGCCGCGTACGTCGGCACGGAGAACGCGCCCCGAGTCATAGACGAAGTGCTCGGCCGGCGCCGGAGCTGAGGAGCCCATGCGTAGCGTCCGTATCGGAGTGGACACCGGAGGCACGTTCACCGACGTCGTGGCGGTGGACGAGCGGACCGGTGAGATCCTCACCACCAAGACCCCCTCGACCCCCGCGAACCCGGCCGACGGATTCCTCGCCGGCGTCGGCAAGCTGGGTCCGCTGGAGGTCTCCTCGATCGTCCACGGCACCACGGTGGCCACCAACAGGCTCCTCGAAGACCGCATCGAGAACCTCGGGTTCATCACGACGGAGGGCTTCGAGTTCATCCTGGAGATCGCCAGGCAGAGCGTGCCCGACGGCTACGGCAACTCCTACTTCTGGGTCAAGCCGCCCAGGATCGTCCCCGTCCACCTGATCAAGACCGTCGGCGGGCGGCTCGACCACCGGGGCGAGGAGGTGCGGCCGTTCTCCGAGGAGCAGGCCGTCGAGGTGGCCCGCTGGTTCCGGGCCAAGGGGATCAACGCGATCGGCGTCTGCTTCCTGCACTCCTACGCCAACCCCGAGCACGAGCGGCGTATGCGCGACGTGCTGGCCCGCGAGCACCTCGGCGCGGTGGTCTCGCTCTCCAGCGACGTGCTGCGCGAATACCGCGAGTACGAGCGCTCGGTGACCACGCTCGTCGACGCCGCGGTCAAGCCGGCCATGCGCAGCTACCTGGCCAACCTGTCGAGCAGGCTCGGCAGGTCGTTCTCCGTCATGAAGTCCAACGGCGGCATCCTGTCGGCCCGCGAGGTCGTCAACCAGCCCATCACCACCGTCCTGTCGGGCCCGGCGGCCGGTGCGCTCGGCGCGGCGCTGCTCGCCCGCACGGCCGGCCACGACTCGGTGATCACCCTCGACGGCGGTGGCACCTCGACCGACGTGGCCGTGGTGATCGACGGCGAGCCCTCCATCACCACCGAGGGCACGATCGGCCGCTACCCCTGCAAGATCCCGATGATCGACATCGTCACCGTCGGGGCGGGCGGCGGCTCGATCGCCTGGATCTCGCCCGAGGGCACGCTCAAGGTCGGCCCCCGCTCGGCCGGCGCCGACCCCGGCCCCATCTGCTACGGCAGGGGCGGCACCGAGGTGACGGTCACCGACGCGCACGTCTTCCTCGGCCGCATCCCGCCGCACCTGCTGGGCGGGGAGATCCCGCTCGACGTCGACGCCGCACGGCACGGCATCGAGTCGCTGGCCGCCAAGCTGGGGCTCACACCGGAGCGCACCGCGACCGGCATCCTGGAGATCAGCGCGTTCAACCAGAGCAACGCCATCCGCCAGCTCACCGTCAAGCGGGGGCTCGACGTGCGGGACTTCCCGCTGGTGACCTTCGGCGGCTCGGGGCCGCTGCTGGCCTGCCGGCTGATCGACATCCTCGGCCTGCCGTCGGTCCTCGTGCCCCGCGACCCGGGCAACGTCTCGGCGTTCGGGCTGCTGTCCGTGGACGTCAAGAACGACTACGTCCGCACGTACGTCACCCGCGACCTCTCGCTCGGCAAGGCCGTCGAGATCTTCCACGACCTGGAGCTGCAGGCCGCCGAGGCGCTCGACCGCGAGGGCTTCACCGAGCCGATCTTCCAGCGCAGCGCCGACCTGCGCTACTACGGCCAGGCGTACGAGGTGCGGGTGCCCGCCCCCGCGGGCGAGATCGACGAGTCCTGGCACGCCGAGGTCGTCGCCCGCTTCCACGACGCCCACGAGAAGCTGTACGGCTACGCCTATCGCGACGACCCGCGCCACGGCGTCGAATGGGTCAACCTGCGCGTCTCCGGCACCGGCCCCATCGACCGCCCGGTCATCCCGCGCCTGGAGCGGCCGGGACAGGGCGCCACATCGGTGCGTCCCGTGCACTTCGACGAGACCCGCGACACCCCGATCCACCAGCGCGCCGCGCTCGGTCCCGGGGCGACCGTCACCGGACCGGCGGTGATCGAGGAGTACGGCTCCACGATCCCCATCCACCCGGGCTTCACCGCCAAGGTCGACGAATACGGAAATGTGGAGATAAGTCGTGACTGATCCGATCCTGGTGGAGATCGTCGAGGGCACGCTCGCCTCCGTCGAGAAGGAGGTCGAGACCGCCATCGCGCGCACGGCCCGCTCGCCGATGATCCGCGACGCCCACGACTTCCGCGCCGGCATCCACGACGTCCGGCTGCGCAAGCTCACCGGACGCTCCTACAGCGCCCTCGTCCAGCCCATCGTCCGCGACTTCCCCATCGAGACGATGAAGCCCGGCGACGTCTACTTCCACAACGACGTCTACCTGTCAGAAGGCGGCATCGGCCACCTGCCCGACCTGTGCGTCACCGTCCCCGTCTTCCACGAGGGCGAGGTGGTCGCGTTCGTGCAGGCGTTCGGCCACCACGACGACATCGGCGGCTCGGTGCCCGGCTCCATGCCCTCCCACGCCCGCTCGGTCTACGAGGAGGGCCTGATGGTGCCGCCGATCAAGCTGCGCGACCAGGGCGTGCCCAACGAGGCCGCGCTGCGCATCATGACCCGCAACTCCCGCATGCCCGACTCGCTGGCCGGCGACCTCGACGCCGAGTGCTCGGCCTGCCTGATGGGCGCGCGGCGGCTCGCCGAGCTGTTCGAACGCTACGGCAGGCAGGCCGTCGAGGAGTGCTTCGACGCGATCATCGACAAGACCACCGAGACGTTCCGCAGGGAACTGCTGTCGAAGATCCCCGAGGGCACGTACGTGTGGGAGGACTACGCCGAGCACGACGGCGTGGACGAGCCGCGCCTGCACGCCCAGCGCATCACGCTCACCGTCGACCACTCCGCGCAGGCGCCGCTCACCATCGACTTCACCGGCACCTCGCCCCAGGCCAAGGGCCCCATCAACCACGCCGGCGACTACGCCGACGGCGTCTTTTTGAAGAAGTGGCTCGCCCCCGTGCTGCGCAACCTCGCCGACACGCCGGAGCGCATGGCCGAGCTTGACGTCAACGAGGGCGTCGTGCCGCTGATCAAGATGGTCTTCCCCGAGAAGGGCACCCTGCTCACGCCGATCTTCCCCGCCCCCACCAACGCCCGCACCTTCGTCATCCTGCGCCTGCTCGGCGTGCTCGCCGGCGTGCTGGCCAAGGCCACCGGCGGGCGCATGCCGGCCGACCAGGAGACCATCCGCTACACCGGCGTGTACGGGGTGGACGACGAGGGCCGGCCGTACCTGATGCGCGAGGTGCTCGGCGGCGGCTCCGGCGGACGCTGGTACGCCGACGGCGAGGACACCATTCACATCGTGCCCGACTCGCGCAACATCCCCGTCGAGTTCGCCGAGGCCCGCTGGCCGCTGCGGGTCGAACGGCTCGGCCTCGCCTGCGACTCCGGCGGTCCCGGCATGTTCAGGGGCGGGCTCGGCTACGACAAGCACATCAGGATGCTGCGCAACGCCTCGTACATGTCGATCGCGGACCGGTCGATCCTGTCCTGCTGGGGCGTCAACGGCGGGCTCGCCGGGCGGCCGTTCCGCGTCGAGATCAACGGCAAGGAGATGGAGGGGCTCGTCGACGACTACCCCGTACAGGCCGGCGAGGTGATCAGGATCCGTACCACCGGAGGCGGCGGCTGGGGCTCGCCGTACGATCGCGACCCGCGCGCGGTGGCGGCGGACGTGCGCGACGGCAAGGTGTCGATCGCGGGCGCACTCGGCGACTACGGCGTGGTGCTCGACGGCGACCGCATCGACGAGCAGGCGACGGCCGAGCTGCGCGCCCGCCTGCGGCCCCCGGCCGACCGCTTCTTCGACCGGGGACCCGGCTACGCCAAGCTCGCAGGCGGCCGCACCCACGCCGAGGTCGACGAGCTGTAGGGAGCCTTATCGTGCGCATCGTTCTCGCCGGGCTGGCCACCAGCCACCCGTACACCGACGCCCGTACCCTGGCCCGCCACGCCGAGCTGGTGGTGTGGGAACCGGACCAGGAGCGGTTGCGGCGCTTCACCGGCGAGCACCCGGGAGCCAAGGTGGCCGGCGGCCTCGGCGAGGCGCTGGCCACGGAGCCCGACGGCGTGGTGCTCACCGTGCCGAACCCGGTGCTGCCCGAGGCGCTGGCGCGGGTGCTGGAGACCGGCGTGCCGTGTTTCGTGAACAAGCCGGCCGCCGCGAGCCGGGCCCAGCTCGACGCGCTCGACCGGCTGGCGATCCACGACCGGGTGCTGTCGAGCTCGGTGCTGCGCTTCGCGCCCGCGTTCGCGGGAGCCACCATCGACCCCGCAGAGGTGCTGGCCGTGCGGGCCACCGTACGGCACGACGTGGGGCTGTGGGCGGGCGGCTACAACGCCTGGCAGGACACCCCCGGCGAGGGCGGCGGGACCATGGTGACCATGGGCGTCCACGGCGTGGAGCTGCTGGTCGCCCTTCTGGGGCCGGACGTGCGGCTGGTGGGCGCCGCCGGTGCCAAGCGGTTCTACGAGGGCTTGCGCTCCGAGGACACCGCAGTGATGGCGCTGCGCTGGGGGAACGGCGTCACGGGCACGGTCGAGATCATCGGCGTCTCCGATGAGGAGTCCTATTCCGTCACCGTGCACCGGCGCGGCGGCTCGGACTCGATCGTGATCGAGGGCGGCGACGATCCGATCAAGGGGCTCGGATACGAGGGCACCATCGAGGCGTTCCTGTCCATGGTGCGCGGTGCGCCGAGCCCGGTGCCCTGGGCGGAGACCCGGGCCATCCTCGATGTGCTGATCACCGCGCGCGAGAACACCTGACCTCTCCTGCGTAACCGTTGACAGCCGAAGTCTGTCACAGTTACGGTCTGGGCCGTAAATGACAGACGGAGGAGATGCCCGCGTGCGCACGACAGCGGAACTCGAGGAGCGGCTGGCGCGGCCGAGCGCCGGGCTCGTGGACGATCTGCGCCGGCTCGACGGCGACATCCTGATCCTGGGCGCCGGCGGCAAGCTCGGGCCCAGCCTGGTCCGGCTGGCGCTCAACGCCTCTCAGGGGAGCCGGCGGATCATCGCCGTCTCCCGCTTCTCGGAGCCGGGGCTCGCCGAGTCGCTGGCCGGGGACGGCGCGACGGTGGTGGCGGCCGACGTGGCCGACGAGCGGGCGCTGCGCGACCTGCCCGAAGCCCCCAACGTGGTCTTCCTGGTGGGGTCCAAGTTCGGCACGCAGGGGCGCGAGCACGCCACCTGGTTCACCAACACGTACCTGCCGGGCCGGGTGGCCGACCGGTTCAGGCACAGCAGGATCGTCGCCCTGTCCACCGGCAACGTCTACCCGCTGGTCCCGGTCACCACCGGCGGGTGCACCGAGGACTCGCCCGCCGGGCCCGTGGGCGAGTACGCCATGAGCTGCCTGGGCCGGGAGCGGGTGCTGGCGCACTTCTCGGAGCTGCACGGCACGCCGATGTCGCTGATCAGGCTCAACTACGCGGTCGAGCTGCGCTACGGCGTGCTCGTCGACCTGGCGCGCAAGATCGTCGCAGGGGAACCCATCGACCTGGCGACGGGGCAGGTGAACGTGGTCTGGCAGGGATACGCGAACGAGGTCACGCTCCGGTCGCTGGCGCTGGCCGGCACGCCCCCGTTCATCCTGAACGTGACGGGACCCGAGACGATCTCGGTACGCCAGGCCGCGCGGGACCTCGGCGCGGCCCTGGGCAAGGAGCCGGTCTTCACCGGCGAGGAGGCGCCGACCGCACTGCTGTCGAACGCCTCGCGCTGCCATCGGCTGTTCGGCTATCCCGAGCTCACGCCCGCCGAGCTCATCGAGCACACCGCGCGGTGGGTGGCGGAGGGCGGGCCGCTGCTGGACAAGCCCACCAAGTTCGAGCGCCGCGACGGGCGCTTCTGACCAGCGAGCATTTTCCGGAGAAGGGGGACCTCACGTGCTCAGCACGGTTTCAGAGGCGCAGACGTCCGTGCGCGACCTGTTCAGGCGCGGCATGGTGATCCCGGCGCACCCGCTCGCGCTCACCGCGGACAGGAAGCTGGACGAACGCCGCCAGCGGGCCCTGACCCGTTACTACATCGAGGCGGGCGCCGGCGGGCTGGCGGTGGGCGTGCACACCACGCAGTTCGCCATCCACGGCACCGGCCTGCTCGCACCGGTGCTCGAACTGGCGGCGCGCACCGCCGGGGAGTACGAGCGCGAGGTCGTGCTGGTCGCCGGTGCGACGGGCCCCACCGCTCAGGCGGTGGCGGAAGCAGAGCTGGCCAAGTCGCTCGGCTATCACATGGTGCTGCTCAGCCCGTACCGCGAGCTGGACGAGCAGGGGCTCATCGAGCGGGCCAGAGCGGTGGGCGAGGTGCTGCCGGTGATCGGCTTCTACCTGCAGCCGGCGGTAGGCGGACGCCCCTTGTCGCGGGACTTCTGGACGAACCTGGCCTCGGTGGAGTCCGTGGTGGGGGTCAAGGTCGCCCCCTTCGACCGCTACCGCACGCTGGACGTCCTGCACGGCGTCGTACGCGCGGGGCGGGCCGGTGAGGTGGCCCTCTACACCGGCAACGACGACCACATCCTCGCCGACCTCATCACCACGCACCGGGTCGTGGTCGACGGGCGCGAAGTGGACGTCGAGTTCGTCGGCGGGCTGCTCGGGCAGTGGGCGGTGTGGGTACGGCGGGCCGTCGAGCTCCTGGAGGAGGCCGAACTGGCCCGGGGCGGGGACGACGCGGCCGTACGCCGGTTGCTCACCCTGGACGGGCACCTCACGGACGCCAACGCGGCCATCTTCGACTCGGCGAACGGGTTCGCCGGGTGCATCCCGGGGATCCACGAGGTGCTGCGGCGCCAGGGGTTGCTGGAGGGGCGGTGGTGCCTCGATCCCGAGGAGGAGCTTTCGCCCGGGCAGCTCGCCGAGATCGATCGGATCTGGGACGCCTATCCGTGGCTCCGGGACGACGAGTTCGTCATGTCGGGTCTCGACCGCTGGCTGTCTTGAGCTTCCATGCCCGCTCACGCCGCCACCCGATCCGCACCCGCCCGGCATGCGCCCGCGTGGCGGGCGCACGGTCCGAATGCGCTCGCCCGGTGCGTACGTTTCAGGTCCGCGCCGGCCGTGCCGGATGCCGGGTCAGAGGGTGAGGCGGTACAAGGTCAGCGGGCGGCCGCTGGAGCCGCTGGTCAGGTTGCCCGTGCGTTCGGCCAGGCCCGCGAGCTCCAGCCGGTGCAGCATGCGCCGGGCCGTGCGCTGCTGGACGGCGAGCCGGTCGGCGATCTCGCGGGTCGTCAGCGGCTCGTCCCCGACCGCCGCCCGCGCCTCCAGGAGCTTCTCCAGGGTGGACACCGACAGCCCGACGCGGCGGGCGATGACCGGCAGGGCGGGCGTGCCAGGCCGGGGCAGAGGCGGTGGCCGATTCCAGGACGATGTCGGTGTCGGCCCGCAGCGACAGCACGGCGGCCACATCGCCGATCCGGCGGGCCCTGGCCAGGGCGCGGCGGGCCAGGCTCTCGGCCTCCGCCGCGCTGCGGCCCAGGCCGAAGCCGACGTGGACGACGTCGTTCTGGCCGGCCAGGCGCGCCAGCATGGCCAGCCCCGTGAAGCCGCCCGTGGCGTCGTGCAGCGGCCCGCGGGTCGTCACCAGCAGGTGGGTGCCGCCGCGAAAGGCGGCCAGGGTGCCGCCGAGGGCGGTGGCCTCACGCAGCAGTCCCTCCGCATTGGCCACCTCGATGAGCCCGAGCGCGATCTGGGCGTCCTCCTGCGCCTGCCCCTCGGCGGTCAGCATGAGCTGGCGCAGCGCCACCCGTACCGAATGGACGGAGGGCACGAGGCGCAGCACGTGCAGCTCGTCGCGCAGGGCCTCGTGCACGGAGCTCAGGCAGGTGATCACCGCGTGCGGGGGCCCCTTGCGGTGGAAGGCGATCGCCTTCTTGGACGTCATCCCCGGCCGGTACGGCAGTACGCGCAGCTCTGCGGTCGGCAGCCCCGCCTCGGTGAAGGTGGCGTTGACGTCGGCCGTCGGCAGCGTGTCGATGGACAGCCTGGTGACGTCCTCGCCCTGGCGTTGCAGCCGCACCAGGGCGCTGAGCAGCGTCGCTCCCGAATAGTCGACGAACGCGGCCGGGCGGGTCAGCGCGTCGGCGTCACGGGAGAGCATGTAGGGCACGATGCCGGTGAACAGCCAGCCCTCGACGGAGGCGGCGTGCGCCTCGACGATCGCCGGGGCCTCCGACTCGTGGTCGTAGTCGAGGCGCAGCGTGGTGACGCCCGGTTGCTCCTCGCAGACGGCCGCGACGTCATCGACCAGGTCGTGCGGGCCGACGACCCCAATGACGATTCCCACGCACGCCTCCCCACGCCCTTATTTCGGTCGAGACCGCAATCATATCCAAGTGAGGTGCCCGGTGAAGTTCCCGTCCATGGCGGAAGCGAACGGCCGTACGCTCGGCGACGAGGAGGTGGCCGCCGTAGAACGGGTGATCCGTTCCGGCATGCTCAACTCCGTCTGGGGGAGCGAGGCGCGCGCCCTGGAGGCCGAGATCGCCCGATTGTACGGCGCCCGCCACGCGATCACCTGCAGCTCCGGCACGGCCGCGCTCCATCTGTCTGTCGTGGCGTGTGCGCCGGACCCCGGCGACGAGATCATCACGACGCCGATCACGGACTTCGGGACCGTGGCCCCCATATTGGCGCAGAACGCCGTTCCCGTCTTCGCCGACGTGGATCCCCGCGACGGCAATCTCGATCCTGACGCGGTGGCCCGCCTCATCGGGCCGCGGACGAAGGCGATCATGGCGGTTCACCTGTTCGGCGCACCGGCCAGGGTCGGCGAGCTGCGCGCGCTGGCCGACGAGCACGGCCTGATGCTCATCGAGGACTGCGCGCAGGCGTGGCTGACCGAACTGCCCGGCGGGCGGCTCGCGGGCACGATGGGTCAAATCGGCTGCCTCAGCCTCCAGCAGTGGAAGCACATCACCTGCGGCGACGGCGGCGTGACGATCACCGACGACGACGAGCTGGCCAGGCGGATGCGGTTGTTCGCGGACAAGGGCTGGGACCGCGCGGCCGGCCGGTCGCACGCCTCCTTCGGGCTCAACTACCGCATGACCGAGCTCCAGGCCGCTGTTGCGCGAGCTCAGCTCGCCAAGCTGCCCGGGGTGGTCGCCGCCCGCCGCCGCACCGCCGTGCAACTGCTGGAGGCGCTGAAGGACCTCCCGGGAGTGCGGCTGCCGCGCCCGGACGGCCACGCCTGGTGGCTCTTCCCGGTCGTGTGCCCGGACGGTGACGCGCCGGAGCTGGCCGCGCACCTCGCGGCGGCCGGGATCCCCGCGCGGGCCGGCGATCTCGCCGAGCCGCTGAACCGGGCGCCCGTGTGGGGCGCCGCGATCTACGGCACGTCCAGGTTCCCCCTCGATGGGTACACGCCCCATCCCTGCCCGCGAGCCGAGCGCATGGTGGAGCGTACGTTGCTGGTCATCGACTGGAACGAGAACTACACCTCCGAGCACGTCGAACTCATCGCCCGGGAAATGGCGAAGTTCCGGTCTCGACCGTAGTTACGTTCATGTATCAAGCATTGACCCCGGCAAGACGCGCTCACTAGGTTTCGGTCAGGACCGGTATTAGTCGAAAGGGAGCCGCCGATGAAGAGAGCAGCGGCAGCCGGCGTGGTGGCCGCGTTGAGCCTCGCGGTCGCCGGATGCGGATCCAGCGGTTCGGACAAGAGCGCCGTGACCTTGTGGATGTATCCCGTGATCGGGGATCAAGCCAAGAGCCAGGCCTTCTGGGGCAAGGTCGAGAAGGACTTCGAGACCGCCAATCCACAGATCGACGTCAAGATCGATCTGCAGCCCTGGGAGGGCCGCCAGGAGAAGGTCACCACCGCGCTGGTCTCGAAGAAGGGCTTCGACCTGGTGGTGCTCGGCCCCGACCAGATCCCCCAGTACGCCCAGCAGGGCACGATCGAGGCCGTGGACGACGTCGTCGCCCCCGCGAAGACCTCCTATCTGCCGGCCGCGCTGTCGGCCCTCACGGTCAACGGGAAGCTGTACGGCGTCCCCATCTACCAGACCATCACCGCGCCCATCTACAACAAGAAGCTGTTCGCCGACGCGGGCGTGAAGAAGGTGCCGGAGACGCTGGCGGAGCTCAAGGAGGCCGCGCCCAAGCTGGCCGCCAAGAAGGTCGCCATCCTGGACTACCCGGGCAAGCCCGATGTCAGCCTGAATCAGAGCTTCTACCCGTTCCTGTGGGCCAACGGCGGCTCGGTGTTCTCCGCCGACGGCAAGAGCGTCGCCTTCAACGGTCCTGAGGGCGTGGCCAGCCTGCAGCTGCTGCTCGACCTGAAGGCCGTGGGCGGCCTGCCGGAGAACACCGCCAGCAAGGGCAACGACATCGAGGGCGGCCCGCTGGCGGCCGGCAAGACCGCCATGTACCACGCGGCCACCGCGGGCCAGGCCGACCAGCTCGCCGCCGCCATCGGTGCCGAGAACGTCGGCATCGGCCTGCCGCTCGAAGGAACGAAGCGGGTGGCGTTCGGCATCCCCGGCGGTCTGGTGCTGGCCAAGCACTCCGAGAACAAGGACGGCGCCAAGAAGTTCGCCGCCTATCTGGCCTCACCGGAGGTGACGGCCAGGCTGTCGCAGGAGTCGGGCTTCTTCCCCGCGCGCACGGACGTCACCGTGCCGGGGCAGTCGGAGTCGTCCAAGGAGTTCGCCAAGTCACTCCAGTACGCCTTCCCCGGCGACACCCACCCCAAGGCCCGCCAGGTCATGGGCGTGCTCGCCCCGCACATCCAGGCCGCGCTGCTCGGCAAGGAGGACGCCAAGACCGCGCTCGACGCGGCCGCCAAGGAGGCCACCCAGTTGCTCTCCAGCGGCGGCTGAGCCCCCGGACACCCGCCAGAAAGGAGTCACCTGGTGCGCCAACGCCTGCGTGACCCGGTCACCGGACTGCTGTTCGTGCTGCCCGTGCTCGTGCTGTTCCTCATCTTCCGGATCTTCCCGTCGCTGGGCGCGGCGGGCATGAGCCTGACGAACTGGAACATCGGCGGTGAGTGGGACTTCATCGGCGCGGGCAACTACGCCCGGCTGCTCGACGATGTGAACTTCTGGCTGAGCCTGCGGGTCACGCTCGTGTACGTGGCGATCTACGTGCCGCTCACCCTGCTGGTGTCGCTCGGCACGGCGTTGCTGCTCAACCAGGTGGTCTTCATGCGCGGGTTCTTCCGCGGCATGCTGTTCCTGCCGTACGTGACGAGCTTCGTGCTGGCGGGCATCATCTGGCGCTGGATCTACGAGTTCGACGGGCTGATCAACGGCCTGCTGGCCAAGCTGGACCTCGGGCCCGTCGCGTTCCTGGAGCAGACGGCCCTGGTCCTGCCCGCGCTGGCCGTGGTGTCGGTGTGGAAGGGGTTCGGCTACTCGATGCTGATCCTGCTGGCCGGGCTGAAGTCGATCCCGTCCTCCTATCTGGAGGCCGCCACGGTGGACGGCGCGAGCCCGTGGCAGCGCTTCCGCAGCATCACGCTGCCGCTGCTCAAGCCCACGATCTTCTTCGTCGTGGTGATCGAGACGATCAGCGCGTTTCAGACCTTCGACACCGTGTACGTGATGACCGGCGGCGGCCCGGTCAGGGCCACCTACACCCTCATCTACGGCATCTACGACCACGGCTTCCGATCGTTCGACTTCGGCTACGCCGCCACGTGGGGCATGGTGCTGTTCGCGATCGTGCTGGTCGTGTCGCTGATCCAGCGCCGTTTCCTGGACCGGGGGAACACATGACGATCACCGCCACCCGTACCGCCTCGGGACCGCGCACGACCCAGGCGGCCCGGCGGCGGCGCCGCGGCACGAAGTGGCCGCTGGTGGCCCTGCTGGCGCTGCTGTCACTGCTGACCGTCGGCCCGTTCGTGGCGATGTTCATCGTGGCGCTGTCGCCGGCGGGCGCACCGACCGTGCCGCTTCAGTGGCCGGACTCCCTCACGCTGGACAACATCACGCGAGTACTGTCGTCGTCGGGCTTCGTCACGTGGACGGTCAACTCGCTGATCTACGCCCTGGTCTCCGTGGTGATCATCCTGCTCACCTCGTCCATGGCGGGGTACGCGTTCGCCAAGAAGCGTTTCCCCGGCCGCGAGGCGATGTTCTGGACGTTCCTCGCCACCATGATGGTGCCCTTCCAGGCCACCCTCATCCCGACGTTCGTGCTGGTCAACGGTTTGAGCGGGGTGGACACCTTCTGGGGCCTCATCGTGCCGACGCTGGCCAACTCGCAGGCCGTCTTCCTCATGCGGCAGTTCATCCTCGGGCTGCCGGACGAGCTGTTCGACGCCGCCAAGGTGGACGGGGCCTCGGAGTGGCGGGTCTACTGGACGATCGTGGTGCCGCTGATCAAGCCGATCCTCGCGACGCTCGGCGTGTTCGTGTTCCTGTGGCACTGGAACGACTTCCTGTGGCCGCTGGTCGTCGGGCAGAGCGACGCCACCCGCACGCTGACCGTGGGGCTGACCACGTTGCGGACGGAGGAGCTGCAGTTGTCGGTGCTCATGGCGTCGGCGGCGGTGTCGGTGCTGCCGTGCCTGCTGGTGTTCTTCCTGCTGCAGCGGTACCTGGTCAACAGCATCGCGATGACCGGCCTGAAATCTTGACATAGGGTCTGCCGGGTGGACATAGCGGTACGAGATCTTCGAGAACGGCTCCGGGGCGCGCTGATCGCCGCCGCGGCCACCCCCATGACCGCCTCCGGCGAGGTCGACCTCGACGTGGTCTCGCGTTACCTCGCCGGCCTGGTGGCCGACGGCGCCGATGGGCTGGCCGTGCTCGCGCACACGGGCCGCGGCCCGTACCTGGCCCCTGACGTGCGCGCCGCCGTCGTCGAGCGCGCGGTCGCGCTCGGCGTCCCCGTGATCGTCGGCGTGGGCGGCGGGGACGAGGATCCGGTGGCGCAGGCGCGGGCGGCGGCCCGGCTGGGCGCGGACGGCCTGCTCGTGTTCCCGTCCGAGGGCGACCGGGCGGCGCTGCACGAGGACCTGTGGCGGGCCGCCCGGCTGCCGATGATCGCCTTCGACCTCTACACGCGTCCGTGTCCGGAAGAGACACTGCGCGAGCTCCTCGCCCACCCGGGCGTGGCCGGGCTCAAGACCGCGCTGCTGTCGGACGCGATGGGCTGCCAGCGTGCCATCGCGCTCGCCCGGCAGGCCGGTCGGCTGGCGATCACGGGGGAGGACCGCATGTTCGGCCCCTCCCTGCTCTGGGGCGCGCAGGCGGCCCTGGTCGGCATCGCGGCGGCGAGCGTCGGCGTGAGCGCCGCCGTCCTGAAGGCGTACCAGGGCGCGGACCTGCGCGCGTTCGAGGCGGCGTCGGGGCGGCTTGACCGCCTGGCGCAGGTCACGTTCACCGAGCCGATGGAGGGTTATGTGCAGCGCATGCTCTGGCTCGCCGCCGCCGAGGGCCGGGTGCCGGAGGCGTACGCGCACGACCCCTACGGCCCGCCCCTGCCGGAGGAGGAGCGGGCCGCGCTGGTGGCGCGGTCACCGGCCGTCGATGGCGACCCGGACGAGATCGCGGCCGCGCACCGCGTACAGGGCCCGGCGTGAGGGGTCGAGCGCCAGCTTGGGCTCGCCGCCGAACCATTCACCGGCCAGCCCCTCCACGATCGCCTTCGCGGTGAACGAGCGCAGGTCGATCTTGTAGATCTTGTCGCCGTCGGTGCAGTACGCGACCCGCCCGGTGACGAACAGCTCCCCGCCCTTGGCCCCGACTTCGATCGTCTTGGTGACCTTCCTCCGGCGCAGGTCGAACTCGAAGACCTCGCCCGTGCCGGCCATGCCGTACAGGCTCGTCCTGCCGCAGGACAGCGAGGAGATCTGGCGGGCGCCTGGCACCGGCTCCACCTGCCAGAGCAGCTTCCGCTCGACCAGGTCGAACGCGGCCAGCCGGGCGGTGGTCGTGACGGGCGGCAGGCCCAGGCCCTCCTGGATGAGGGTGCCGAGGTAGGCGACGCCGTTCCGGGCGGCGACCGAGTAGACGGTCTGGCGCTCCACGACGGGCCGGTACGTCTCGTACGAGCCGGTGCGGGGCGAGTAGAGGGACAGTGCGCCGTTCATGTGGCCGGGCTCCGGCTGCGTGGGCATGATGACCAGGCCCGTCCTTGTGTCGTAGGCCAGGTCGCGCGGGCGGTCCTGCTGGTTGCCGGTGCGCGCGATCAGCTCGGCCTCGGTGGCGCCGGGGCGGTGCGCGTACAGGGCGGCCTGGGTGTAGACGCCGAGGTAGGTGGTCTCGCCGACGGTGAGCAGCGTCTTCGGCTCGCCCGCTATGGCGAGCCTGCTCACCTGGCCCGTGGCGAGGTCGTGCACGTCGGCGCCGCCCTTGCCGCCGACGTAGACCCGCCGGCCGTCGGAGTGCACGGACATCGGCTCCTCGGGGGCGGCTTTGAAGCCGCGCTGCACGAGATTGACGTAGTCGAGCGAGCCGGCGGCCGGGTCGTAGACGAAGACCGCGCTGTCCTGGACGCCGTAGACGCGCCCGCCATGTTCCAGGATGCGGTGGGTGGCGGCCTCGAAGTAGGGCACCCCGAGCACCTCCAGCTCCTCTGTGGCCAGGTGGTAGCGGTAGAACGTGCCGGAGGGGCGGCCGGCGAAGTAGACGTGCCCGTCGTGGATCAGGACGGAGACGATGTACTTCTCGCCGGGGGCGGTGGCCTTGACGACCTTGTAGTTCTCGGGCGCCGCCTTCTCCAGCACGAGCAGCTCGCCCAGCGAGTTGAGGCCGCAGGCGAGATGGGTGTCCGACATGTCCATGCTGGAGACCCAGTCACGGTCGGCCACGGCGGCCGGTAACAGATCGCGCTTCTCGCCGGTCGTGCGGTTGATCGCGATGAGGTGGGCGTGCGTGCCGATCCCGGCGTAGACGTGCGTGGCGTCGGCCTGGATGCTGCGGACGTACGCCTCGCCGGGAGCGGGCTGGCCCAGGTCGCGGCTCTGGCCCGTGGCCGGGTCGTACTCCCAGACGCGGCCGGGCTCCGACGTGCCCAGGTAGACCTTGCCGTCGGGGGAGGAGGCCATGGTCCAGATGTAGTGGTCGGGGTAGTCGGCGACCTTGGTGACCTGACCGGCGACGGTGTCGATCTTGTAGAGGGCGGACTTCGCGTGGGTGCCGACGTAGACGTCCGTGCCGACCTTGCACATCGCCCAGATGCCGACACCCGTCGGAATGTCGAAATGGGCCGTGACCGAATCCTGCGCGAGGTCGTACGCGCCGACCACGTTGGGCGACAGGCCGCGCGAGCCCGCATAGAGCACGCCGCCGACGAACTCGCCGTTGCCGAGCGGGCTGGCGACGCTCGCCGGGCCGAGGCCGGTGAGGGTGCCTTCCTTCTCGCGGCGAGCGGTTACCTGGGCGGTCTGCTGGGCGGGGACGTTGGCGGCTTCGTGGCCGGCCGCCCGGACGGCGGCGTGGGCGGGCAGGGCGGGGACGGTGGCGGCCGCCGTGGTCAGGGCGGCCGCCTGGAGGAAACGGCGGCGGGGGATCATGCGCTGGCTCCCTTGGTCAAGTTTCGCCGCACGGTATAACGGGCTAGGCCGTAATGTCCAGATCTGGAAAGAGAGCGGCGGCGTTGCGCCAGGCGATCCGCTCGGCGACCGCGGCGGTGAGCCCCGCCGCGGCGACCGCCCCGAACGCCGACGACGGGTCGATCAGCGTGGCGTCGGTCCCGAACAGCAGCTGGGCCGGGTTCACGCCCGCCACCACCTCGGCGATGCGCCCGGCGGGGGCATGCGACCAGCAGGGCTCCAGGTAGAGGCGGTCGCAGGCGTTCGCGGCCTCGATGGCGTGCCTGAACCCGTCGGCGCCCATGTGCCCGGCGATCACCCGCAGGCCCGGGATGTCCAGGCAGACCTGCGCCAGCTCCAGCACCGAGGTGCCCCAGGTGTGCACGAGCGCGGGCCGGCCGGTCCCGGCCACCAGCGTCAGCGCGTCGCGCAGGCGGCGCGAGCCGACCGGCGAGCCCGTGTAGTCGGTATGGATCTTGACGCCCGCGAACCGGCCGCTCGGCAGGTACGCCGCCAGATCCTCCTCCGCCTCGCGCAGCCGTCGCGGGTTGACCGTGACGTAGCCGAGCAGCCGATCCTGCGTCTCCAGGTATGCGGCGAGTGCGCGGTTGCCGGCCTGGGCGTCGTAGATGACGGCCTCGGTCGCCGAGACGATCGCCCGGTCGATGCCGTAGCGGTCCATGGTGGTGAGATTGGCCTCGGCCACGTCCATGGTGAAGAACCACGGGCCCCAGTGGGCGTGCACGTCGATGATCACGATTCGCCTCCGAGCAGCCGCCTCGCGTTGCCCCCCGCCACGGCGGCGGCCTCGTCCGGCTTCAGGCCGCTGGTGGCCAGGCGCAGGAGGGGCACGAGGGGTTCGTAGTGCGGGGTGCGCGAGCCGAACAGCAGGCGGTCCGCACCGAGCTCGGCGGCGGCCAGCTCCAGCGCGTCGGGGGAGTTGAGCAGGCGGGTGGAGGTGTGGAAACCCGGCTCGTCCGCGGCGGCGACCAGGAAGTCGCCCAGGTGGTAGAAGTGCGTGTCCAGGAAGACCACGCGCGCCTCGATCCCGGCGAACGGCTGCCAGAACCGCCGGACGTCGCCGCCGGTGAGCACCACCAGCCCGAGCCGCGCCGCCCGCCGGGCGACGTGCCGGACCGAGGGAAAACCCGCCTCGACGCCCTGCTCCTCAGGGAACAGCCGCACGGCACGTACCCCCTTTGCCGCCAGCCGCTCCAGCTCCCGCGCCGCACCGACCGGGTCGCGCAGGTCCACCGCGCCCACGGGCACGACCTCGGGAGCCGTCTCCGCGAGCAGTTCGTCGTTGCCCGAGCGCACGTCGAACAGCGCGGCCCGCAGGCTCGCCACCGCCGCCGACCTGATGCGGTGCTGCTCCAGGAGCGCGAGCACCGAGCCCGGCGTGCCCGGTGGCCCGTCACGGTCCGGGTACGCCCCGAACAACACGTCCACGTCGAGCGAGACCTCCAGCCCGCCCAGCAGCCGACCGGCGTCGAACGGCATACCGGTCTCATCCTTAATCGCCATGCCGCACATGATGCCATTGACGTGTAGCGTGCATAAGGTTACGGTCTGGGCCAAAATCGCCATGCCGCACATGATGCCATTGACGTGTAGCGTGCATAAGGTTACGGTCTGGGCCAAAATCGCTCAGCAATGAACGTGAGGTGCTCGGATGTTCCGCACGCTCCTGGTCGCCCTGACGGCGCTGTTACCCACGCTCCTCACCGGTCCGGCGGCCCGCGCGGCGACGGCGTGCGACGCGCCGGCGGTGGAGCGGTTCGGCCCGGCGTCGGTCACCGGCGCCATCGTGGGCGCGGCCGTGCTCGACGGGCACGCCTACGTCGTCACCCGGGGGCTCAAGCCGCCCGTGCTCGCGGACATCGACCTCGCCACCCGCGAGGTGGTCAGGAGCGTCACGCTGCCGGACGGCCCCGCCGCCGGCGAGCCGGAAGGCGCATGGGCCACGGCGGTGTCCGGCGGCAAGGTCTACGTCGGCACGTACCCGGTGCCCGACCTGTACAGCTTCGACCCGGCCACAGGTGTGGTGGAGCATCTGCGGTCGTTCGGGGCCAACGGCGGGTTCGTCTGGAGCCTCGCCGCCGCGCCCGACGGCACCCTCTACGCCGGCACCTACCCCGACGGCCGCGTCAGGGAGTACGTGCCCGCCACCGGCGAGGTGCGCGACTTCGGCGTGCTCGCCCAGGGCGAGCGGTACGTCCGGGCGGTCGCCGCCGACGACACCTACGTGTACGCCGGCCTGCTCGACAAGGGCAAGCTCGTGCGCATCACCCGGGCCGACGGCGCCATCAAGGAACTGGCGACCGGCCCGGCCGGCATCGGCGCGGTCGCCGAGCACGACGGCCGCGTGCTTGCGGCCGCCGGCGGCACGCTGATCGACGTGCGCGCGGACGGCACGGACGAGCGCCGCGTCAGCCTCGGCTCCGGCACCATCGACATGCTGACCGTGGCCGGCGACGGCACCGTCTACGCCACCTCCCGCCCCGACGGCGCCGTGCACCGCTACCGCACCGGCGACACCGCGTTCGCGAAGGTCGCCGACCCGCCCTCCCCGGCCGACGAGACCAGGCGGCTGCACCTGGCCGACGAGCACACCCTGCTCGGCTTCGCGGGCAGCGGCGGCATGTGGTCGCTGGACCTGAGCACCGGACGCTCCACGCTGACCGACCTGATCGAGGCCGGCCTGCCCGCCGGTCCCGAGCGGCCGCAGAGCATGCTGCTCGTGAACAACCGCGCGGTCTACGTCGGAGGTCACTTCTCCATGGAGGTGCGCGACCTGCGCACGGGTGAGCGGCGCCGCTTCCGCATGCCCGGCGAGCCGAAGGACCTCGTACGGCGGGGCGACAAGATCTACGCCGCCATCTACCCCAGCGGCCAGATCGTCTCCGTGGACCTGCGCACGGACGAGGTGCGCAGCCTCGGCACCCTCGGGCACGGCCAGCAGCGGCCCTGGGACATCGAGTACGACCGCGTCACCGACAAGATCGTGGTCGCCAGCGCCCCGCTGGGAGCCGCGCTGGAGGGCGCGCTGTCCGTGATCGACCCCGGCACCGGCCGGATCGACGTCTACAAGGGCGTCATCCCGGACCAGAGCCTGATGAGCCTCTCGCTCGATCCGCGCGGTGGCGTCGTCTACCTGGGCGGCGATGTGCTCGGCGGCGGCGGGACCCCGCCGGTCGCGACGTCGGCGTCCGTCGCCGCCTTCGACCTGCGCGCCCGCAGAGTGCTCTGGCAGGTGGACCCCGTGCCGGGATTCCGCACGTTCCAGGACATCAAGGCGCACGACGGCCTGCTGTACGGCGTGTACAAGCGCGACTCGGGCGCCTGGATCGCCATGGACCTGGCGACGAAGAGGGTCGTGCGCCAGGGCAGGCTCTCCGGGTACGGCGAGCTGACCGTGCACCGGGGCAGGGTGTTCGTGTCCACGTTCTTCGGCGGCGGCAATGCGTACGAGCTGGGGAACGAGGCGAAACTCCGCGCCACCGGGCTCGGCGACGAGTGGTACACCAACCCGCAACTGCACTTCGAACCGGGCTCCTGGTGGGCGTGGGCGCTGGTGGGCCGCGATCTGGCCAGGATCAGGCTCGACCCGCGCTGCCCGGCCTTGACCATCACTCCGTAACGCGGCTAGGTTTCGGTCTGTGCCGAAATTTGTGTTCGATGCCCACCGGCTCGTCGGCCCCGTACCGTTCGACGACCTGCCGAGCGATCCCCGGGGCGAGATGGACCGGCTGGGCATCGACCGCGCCTGCGTCACCCACACGCTCAGCCTCTACTCCGACCCGCAGGCCGGCAACGAGGCGCTGCTCGCGATCGGCGACCTCCGCCTCGTCCCGGTGCCCGTGGTGGTGCCGGGGGAGACGCGCCACGACTGGGACGGCGTGCCGATGATCAGGCTCTGCCCCGAGCGCCACCGCTTCGACCTCACCGGGCCGCGCACGCTGCGCTGCCTGGAAGCGCTCGGCCTGCCGGTCGCGATCGACCTCGACGAGACATCGCCCGCCCAGCTCCGGCACCTGGCCGAGCGCCTCCCCGGCCAGCGCATCCTCGTGCTCAACCCCGGCTACCGCAGGCTGCGCGCGCTGGCCGAGCTGATGGAGGAGGCACCGAACGTGTGGGCCGAGATCGGCACCGTCAACACCCAGGGCGGCGTCGAGTGGCTGGCCGCGCGGTTCGGGGCGCGGCGGCTGGTGTTCGGCACCGGGGCGCCCGTATCCGACGACTGCGGGCCGCGCTTCCTGCTCGACCACCTCGACCTGCCCGCCGAGGACGTCGAGCGGATCGCCGCGGGGAGCCTGGAGGCACTGCTGTGATCCTTGACGCCCACGGACACGTCGGAACCTGGCCCGACTTCCTCATCCCGCACCCGACCGCCGAGCACCTCGTGGCCACGATGGACCGGATCGGCGTCGATGCGATGGGCATCAGCCATCTGCTCGCCGTCGGCCCCGACGCGGTGCGCGGCAACGAGCTGGCCATGGAGATCGCCGAGCGGTTCCCCGGCAGGTTCGGGGTCTGGCAGGTCTACAACCCGCACCACCGCACGCCGCTCGCCCACGAGGGCGTGTGGGGGGTCAAGCTCCATCCCGACGTCCACCAGTGCCGCCTGGACGATCCCCGGTACGAGCCGGTCTGGCGGCTCGGGCTGCCGGTCCTCGCGCACGGCCAGACCGACTCGCCGTGGAGCGACCCCGCCCAGTTCGCCGCCATCGCCGCCCGGCATCCGCAGGTCCCGCTGATCATGGGTCACACCGGGCTCTGGCCGTACGGGTTCGGCCGGGCGGCCCGGCTCGTGGCCGGGCACCCGAACGTCTACCTGGAGACGTGCGGCTCGAAGATGACCGGCCGCTGGATCGCCCGGCTGGTGGAGATCGCCGGGGCCGAGCGGGTGCTGTTCGGCTCCGACGCCTGCTTCCTCGACCTGCGCACGGGCTACGGCCGCGTCGCCCTGGCCCCGCTCTCCGGCGCCGACCGCGCCCTCGTCCGCGGCGCCAACCTGGCCCGCCTGCTCGGCCTGCCCGTCCAGCCATGAAGGGACGCCTCTCGTGACCCTCGCCATCCACGGCGGCACCCCTGTCCGCACCCGCCCCTGGCCCTCCTGGCCGCCGCCGATCGACCCCGCGCAGCGCGCGCTCGTCACCGAGGTGCTGGAGAGCGGTCTCTGGGGAGCCACCCAGGACGGCTCCGTGGTGGCCGACCTGGCCGCCGCGTTCGCCCGGCGCAGCGGCGTCCCGTACGGCGTCGCCGCCTGCAACGGCACGCTGGGCCTGTTCGCCGCGCTGCGCGGCCTCGGCGTGGGCAGAGGGGATGAGGTGATCGTCCCGGCGTACACGTTCGTCGCCTCGGCCACCGCGGTGCTGCTGGCCGGAGCCGTGCCGGTCGTCGCCGACGTGGACCCGGCCGACCTGCACCTGTCGCCGAGGGCCGTGGAGGCCGCCGTGACCGGCCGGACGGCGGCGATCATGCCGGTGCACCTGGCGGGCAGCCCCGCCGCCATGGACCCGCTGAACGAGGTGGCCGCCCGCCACGGGCTCGCGGTCGTCGAGGACGCCGCCCAGGCGCACGGCGCCACGTACCGCGACCGTCCCGTCGGCGGCCTGGGCGATGCTGGCGTCTACAGCTTCCAGGCGAGCAAGGCGATGACCGCGGGCGAAGGCGGCCTGGTCGTCTGCCGCGACCAGGCCGTGCACGACCGCGTCTGGTCCATCTGCAACGTCGGTCGCGAGCCCGGCGGGCGCTGGTACGGTCACCCCGCCGCCGGCTGGAACCTGCGGCTCACCGAGATCCAGGCGGCGCTCCTGCTGCCCTGGCTCGACCGTCTCGACGAGGAGGTCGAGCGCAGGAACGCCTTCTGCGCCGCGTTCGAGCGCGAGCTGGCCGCCGTCCCCCGGGTGAGCGTGGTGCCGCAGCCGGAGGGAACGACGCGCGACTCGCGCCACCTGCTCATGCTGCGCCTGGACGGTGACGTGGACCGGGAGTTCCTGCTCGCCGCCATGGCCGCCGAGGGAGTGCCGCTGGACGCCGGCTACCCGCCGCTCGGCTCGATGGCCGCGCTCACCGCCGAGGGCGCCCGAGCCGAGCCCTGCCCGGCTGCCGAGGAGGCCGCGCGGACCGTCGTGTGGGTACGCCAGCCGATGCTCATGGAGGCTCCGGAAGCGGCCTCCGACATCGCCGAGGCGCTCGCGAAGGTGCTCGGCAAGGAGTAAGGAGTAAGGCCGCCGGGCGGGGAGATCGTCCCCGCTCCCGGCAAGCCGAGGGCGAGGAGATCGTCCCCGCTCCCGGCAAGCCGCCGGACATGAAGCGCCGCTCGCGTGCGGCGCTCGCGTCCGGCGGGGCGCCGAAGGCGGCACTCGGGCTCAGCCCGGCGCGGGCTCAGAAGCTGGCGAAGTAGGTGGCCGCCATGTCCTCGTCGCCGTGGCCCTGCGCCTCGGCGCGGCGGAACCGCTCACCGGCGGCGGCCACCACGTCGAGCCGCACCCCGGCGGCCTCGCCCGCCTCGGTGATCAGCCGGGTGTCCTTCTCGGCGTTGCGCACCGAGAACGCCGGCGCGAAGTCGCCCGCCAGGATGGCCTTGGACTTGGCCTGGAAGTACAGGCTGTCCAGCGGCCCGCCGCCGATCACGTCGAGGACCAGCTCGGGGTCGATCCCGAGCCCCTTGGCCAGGGCGAGCGCCTCGGCCACCACGGCGGTCGTGGAGACGGCGACGCTGACCGTGGCCAGCTTGAGCCGGGTGCCCGCGCCGCTCGCGCCGTCCTCGTCGAGCCAGAACGTACGCTTGCCGACCGCGCCGAACACCGGCTCCAGCGTCTTCCTCGCGGGCTCGGGCCGGCCGCGAGAATGATCAGCGCGCCCTGCTCGGCGGGCTGCTTGGTGCCCTGCACCGGCGCGTCGACGAACGTCAGCCCGTGCTGCGCGGCCAGCGCCGCCAGCCGCTCGACGCCCGCCACGCCGACCGTGCTCATCTGCGCCCACACCTGGCCGGACCGCAGCCCCGGCGCGGCGGCGGTGATCGCCTCGTGCACCGCGTCGCCGTCGCTCAGCATAGTGACGATCACATCGGCGCCTTCGACCGCCCGCGCGGGCGAGTCCGCCACGGTGGCGCCGTCGGCCTCCAGGGGCCTGGCCTTGTCGAGCGTGCGGTTCCACACCGTGACCTTCAGACCGGCCTTGGCGAGATTGCGGGCCATGGGGAGCCCCATGATGCCCGTTCCGAGAACTGCAACAGAAGTCATATGGTGATCCTACGACTATTAAATGATCACTCACTTGGCCGGGGGGCGTGTGTGAAGATGGCGGCATGCGACCGTCCGGCATCATGGCCGTGCGTCACGGCGAGAGCGAGGCCAACCTCGCCTACCGGCTCGCGGGTGACCGGCCGCTGGTCTACGAGCGCGGCGACGACGAGGTGACGCTGACCGAGCTGGGCCGTACGCAGGCGGCGGCGCTCGGCGGGATGCTCGCCGCGCTGCCCGAGGACGAAGCCCCCGAGCTGGTGTGCTGCTCGCCGTACCGGCGGGCGCTGGACACCTGGGAGATCGCCGGGCGGGAGTGGGGCGCGCGCCCGCCCGTCATCGTGGACGACCGGCTGCGCGATCAGGAGCCGGGCGAGTTCGCCGGGCTCAACCTGGCCGCGCTGCGCGAGCGCTTCCCCGGCGAACTGGCGCGGCGCGAGGCCGAAGGCCCCTACGCCTACCGCCCGCCGGGCGGTGAGTCGCTGGCCGACGTCACGGTCAGGCTCCGCGACTTCCTCGCCGACGACCTGGGCGGGCGGGCCGACGGGCGGCGGCTGCTGATCGTCGCGCACGACTCCGTGGTGCTGGGGCTGCGCCACGTGCTCGGCGGGCGGCCCGACACGGAGCTCGCGGAGGTGCTGGCGTTCGCGCCGGTGCTGAACGGGTCGGTGTCGGTGTGGCGGGCGGGCGAGCTGGTCCGCTTCAACGACGTCACCCACCTCGCGTCGTGATCACGTTCTGATGACGAGATCGGCGCGCTCCTTCGTACGGTCGGCGGCGAACCACTCGCGCTCGGCCGCGAACCACTCCCGCCAGCGCGGCTCCAGCTCGGGCCCGTCGCGCTCCAGCACCCGCCGCATCCGCTCGGCGTCGTCGGCCTCCACCCACACGGTGTAGGCGAGCAGATCGGCCACCGAGGCCCGCGCCGTGCCGACCCCTTCGATCACCAGCGCCGGGGCCGGCGGCACCGCCACCTGTTCGGCGTACGCCCCGCGCACCCAGTCGTACCTGCGGAAACCGCCCGGCCGGCCGTGCTGGAGCGGGCGCAGGACCTGCGACTCCAGCAGGTGGAACCAGCCGCCTGGCCCCTCCTCCCACGGCACGGGGAAGTCGTCGCTGTGGATCACCTGGCAGCCGAGCTCGGCCCCGAGCCGTCCCGCGAACGTCGTCTTGCCCGATCCCGCGGGCCCGTCCACCGCCACCAGGCGTACGGGACCGCAGGACGGAGCCAGACCGGTGATGCGCGAAGCCAGATCGATCATCGCCATCAGGGTAGAGGAAGAGGGGCGGACGCCTGCGAGAATGTTCATTCACCCCATAACGCGCGTGGGAGGTTGGGATCGTGCTCGGACCCCTCAGCGGCATCGTCGTGCTCGATCTGTCCAGGGCCCTGGCCGGGCCGCACGCCGCACAGCTCCTCGGCGACCTGGGAGCACGGGTGATCAAGGTCGAGCATCCGGACGGAGGCGACGAGTCACGCGGCTGGGGGCCGCCCTTCGTCGGGCCTGATCACGACATCTCCACCTACTTCCTGGCAGCCAACCGCAACAAGCAGTCCATCGCCGTCGATCTGAAGTCCGATGAGGGCAAGCGGCTCATCAAGCGGCTCGTCCGCCAGAGCGACGTCCTGATCGAGAACTTCCGTACGGGAGTGCTCGACCGCCTCGGCTTCCCCGTCGAGCGGCTGCACGAGCTCAACCCCCGCCTCGTCATCCTGTCGATCACCGGCTTCGGCCACGACGGCCCCGAGGCCGGCCGCCCGGGCTACGACCAGATCGCCCAGGGCGAGGCCGGCCTGATGTCGCTGACCGGCCCTTCGCCCGATGAGCCCTACCGCGTCGGCGCGTCCATCGCCGATCTGCTGGCCGGCATCCACGGCGCGTACGGCGTGGCCTCCGCGCTCTTTGAGCGCGAGCGCACCGGCAAGGGCCGGGTGGTGCGCACGTCCCTGCTCGCCGCCGTCACCGGCGTTCACTCCTACCACGGCACCGCGTGGACGGTCGGCGGCCAGGTGCCCAGGGCGAGCGGCAACCATCACGCCTCCATCACCCCGTACGGCGCGTTCCGCTGCGCCGACGGCATGCTGCAGATCGCCGCGGGCAACGACAGCCAGTGGCGCAAGGTCGCCGCGCTCCTCGGCATCGACCCCGAGCAGCCGCGCTACGCCACCAACCGCGACCGGTTCCTGCACCGCGACGAGCTGATCGCCGACATGGAGAAGGCGCTGGCCGCCCACGACCGCGACCACTGGCTGGCCGAGCTGAGCGCGGCCGGCGTGCCCGCGGGCGCGATCAGGACGCTCGACGAGGTCTACGGCTGGGAGCAGACACGTTCGCAGGGCCTGGTCATCCAGGTCGATCACCCGGTGCTCGGCCCCATCGAGCTGCCGGGACCGCCGCTGCGCTTCGACGGCCTGCCTCCGATGACGCACACCGCCCCGCCCGCACTCGGCCAGGACGGCCCCTCCGTGCTCGCCTGGCTCGAGGAGCGCGAACGATGAGCGACGATCGGTGGCACCGGCGGGGGCGCTCGTGCGTCAACATTGCATCGTTGGCAGACATCTAGGGAGCGATAGTGAGCCGACCGGACGCGCGCACGCTGATTGACACGGTCCTTGACCGGGGGTC
The DNA here is from genome assembly GCF_042751225.1 of Nonomuraea fastidiosa. Classification (NCBI taxonomy): domain Bacteria; kingdom Bacillati; phylum Actinomycetota; class Actinomycetes; order Streptosporangiales; family Streptosporangiaceae; genus Nonomuraea; species Nonomuraea fastidiosa. The sequence continues at coordinate 558,036 of NZ_CP170570.1, read as the reverse complement.
GTGGAAATCATGGGATGTGCCGCCCGCCGATCCGGCCGAGCCAGGCTCCTCCTACGCCGACGAGCTGGCCGCGGCCCGCATCAAGTCCGGCTACGACGAGGCCGTGATCACCGGCGAAGGGCTGCTCGGCGGCCGCAGGGTGGCCGTCGTCGCGTGCGAGTTCTCGTTCATGGCGGGCTCGATCGGGGTGGCCGCGGCCGAGCGGTTCGTCACCGCCGTCGAGCGCGCCACCCGCGAGCGGCTGCCGCTGCTCGCCGCGCCCGCCTCCGGCGGCACGCGCATGCAGGAGGGCGCGCTCGCGTTCGTCCAGATGGTGAAGATCACCGCGGCGATTCAGGCGCACCGCTCCGCCGGTCTGCCGTACGTGGTCTATCTGCGGCATCCGACGACCGGCGGCGTGTTCGCGTCGTCGGGGTCGCTCGGGCACGTCACGGCCGCCGAGCCTGGGGCACTGATCGGGTTCCTGGGGCCGCGGGTGTTCGAGTCGCTGCACGGCTACCCCTTTCCCGAGGGCGTGCAGGTCGCCGAGAACCTCCACCGCAAGGGCCTGCTGGACGCCGTCGTGTCGGCGGAGGAGGCCAGGGAGGTGGCGATCAGGGCGCTGTCCGTGCTGGCCGACGACGGCTCGGGCGTGGTCGCGGGCGAGCCGCCCGAGGAGGACCTGCGGCCGGTCGAGGCGTGGGAGGCCATCACCCGGTCCCGGCGCGACGACCGTCCCGGCGTACGCGCGCTGCTCAAGCTCGCCGCCACCGACGTCACCCCGCTCAGCGGCACCGGCGAGGGCGAGAACGAGCCGGGGCTGCTGCTCGCGCTGGCCAGGTTCGGCACCGCGCCGGCTGTGGTGCTCGGCCAGGACCGGCGCTTCCAGCGCACCAACGCGCCGCTCGGCCCGGCCGGGCTGCGGGTGGCCAGGCGCGGCATGCGCCTCGCGGCCGAGCTGGGCCTGCCGCTCGTCACCGTGATCGACACCGCGGGGGCCGACCTGTCGAAGGCGGCCGAGGAGGGCGGGCTGGCCGCCGAGATCGCGCGCTGCCTGGCCGACATGGTGACGCTCGAGGCGCCCACGGTCTGCCTGCTGCTCGGCGAGGGCGCGGGCGGGGCCGCGCTGGCGCTGCTGCCCGCCGACCGGGTGCTCTGCGCCCAGCACGCCTGGCTGTCGCCGCTGCCGCCCGAGGGCGCATCCGCCATCCTCTACCGCTCGGTCGACTTCGCCCCCGAGATCGCCCAGGCGCAGCGCATCCGCGCCACCGACCTGCGCAGCGACGGCATCGTGGACCGGGTCGTGCCCGAGCTGCCCGACGCCGCGTACGAGCCGCGCCAGTTCTGCGAGCGGGTGGGGCGGGCGCTGGAGTACGAGATCGCGCACCTGCTGCGGCAGGGCAAGGAGGAGCGGCTGGCCGCCCGCCACGCCCGCTACCGCCACCTCCGCTGACCCGCCACCCGGCCCGGCCGGCCTCCGACCGGCGCGCAGGCCCGCGCCGGTCATCGCGCCTCCGGCGTGCCGGTGTGCGCGGAGGGCACCGCGACTCCGGCCCGCCGCAGCCCGCTAGGGCACCGGGATGCGTTCGATGCGGATGGAGGTGACCTCTTCGCGGGGCACGACGACCTCGTACGCCCCGTGATCGACCATCCAGTAGCCCAGCGCCTCGGCCTTCATCCCGCTGTGGCCGGTGTAGGCGATGTGCAGGCCGTCGTCGTCCTCGTCGAGCACGATGCACGGCTCGCCGCCGAACGCGCCGACGGTGCGGATGAGCACCAGCGACTCCACCTGGGAGCGCGGCACCGTCCGCCGCCAGTAGCCGGAGGCGGGCTCGAAGCCCTCCAGCTCGGTCTCGCTGAACAGCACCACCTGGTCGCTGTCGGGGCCGAGCGCCGCGGGCAGCGTGTGCTCGCCGAAGCGGGCGACGAAGCCCGAGGCGATCGGCGTGGTCTCGACGCTCATGCGGCGGGCCGCCAGGTCAGCCCGTCGTACTCGGCGAAGGGCCGCTCGCCCTCGGCGGTGACGTGGACGATCTGCGCCCCTGCCGGTATCGGCATGGGGATGGTGTGGAACTGCGGCACGACGTGCTCGGACGAGGTGGTGAACCCGTTGCCCGCGAACGGTGGCGCGTCGCTCCAGTCGCCGCCCATGTGGGGCCCGTAGGGCACCTGGTAGTTGTCGACGTCGCGGGCGTACCAGCGCATGACGTAGAGCTCGGGCACCTCGGCGAACAGCTCGGAGCCGTCGAAGGACAGATCGAGCCCGTAGAACAGCGCCTCGGGGGTGGTCAGCCTGACGCAGTCCTGGACGCGATAGACGTAGCCCGAGATGACCGTGCGCTTGCCCGACAGGTAGGGCACGAGCAGACGCGGCGGGACGACCTTCTGCATCTGCGTTCCACTCACGGGTCTACTTTACGATCGCTTGACCCCCGGATGGGCCACTCCCCGCTACAGAACGCGATGTTCGAGACACGGCAGGGTGGCGCGGGCGGTCGTCGTGAACTCGTGGTCGATCTCGACGAGGCGTACGCCGGGCCCGGTGCCCATGTCGGCGCGGACCACGCCGAGCGGATCGACCAGCATGCTGCGGCCCACGCCGTAGCCGTCGGACGACTCGGCGGGGTTGGGCGCCTGGCCGACGGCGGCGGTCCACATGGTGTTCTCCAGCGCCCGAGCCCTGACCAGGGTGATCCAGTGGTCCTCCTTGAGCGGCCCCGAGCCCCAGGCGGCGATCACCGCGAACAGCTCGGCGCCCTTGTCGACCAGCGCCCTGGCCAGCTCGGGGAAGCGCACGTCGTAGCAGGTGATCAGGCCCACCTTGAGCCCGGCGAGCTCGGCGACGACGGGCTCGGTGCCCGGCTCGACCAGGTCGGACTCCTTCGCGCCGAACGAGTCGAACAGGTGGATCTTCCGGTACGCCGCCGCGATCGCGCCCTGGGCGTCGATGGCCACGGCGGTGTTGCGCACGCGGTCTTCGCCGGTCTCGAACGTGCCGGCGATCACCGCGATGCCGTGGGCGCGGGCCGACTCGGCGAGCCCGGACACGAAGGGGCCGTCGAGCGGCTCGGCGAGGCTCGTGATGCGCCGCCCGTAGCGGGTGAGCGTGGCCTCGGGGAAGATCGCAAGGTCGGCGCCTTCGGCGGCGGCGATCGCCTCCCTGGCCCTCTTGAGATTGGCAGACGGGTCAGGGGACACCTGGATCTGGCAGAGGGCGATGGTCGTCACGGCTTGACTCTAGCCGGTTCGGCACGGGACGGAAGTAGGTGAGGCAGCGCCAGATCCACTCCAGGGGCCCGTACCGGAACCGCCCGAGCCACCACCGGCTGAACAGCGCCTGGACGACCAGCGTCACCGCCGCAAGGGCGGGCACGGACCAGCGGGTCGGGTCGGCGTTGAGCAGCGGCACGGCGAGCACGATCACGGCGGTGCCGGTGACGTAGTTGGTCAGCGCCATCTTGCCGAGCGGCTCCAGCACCGCCGACAGGCGGGGGCGCAGCACGAGCAGCAGGCCCAGCGAGTACGCCGCCGCGCCCGTGATCGCGGCCACGTTGTAGACGGCGCCGTCGCCGGTGGCCCGCCCGGCGGCCGTCAGCAGCGCGGTCGCGAGCGCCGTGACCGCGAACCCCGGCAGCAGCAGCTCGCGCGGCGGCCGCAGCCGCCACAGCGCCATGCCGAGCAGGAACAGCCCGGGGATCAGCAGCACGCCGCCGCCCACCATCAGCCCCCAGATGGTGACGATGACGCCGAGCAGCAGCACCGGCAGCCCGCCCGGCAGGAACGAGGCGGGCAGCAGCACCAGCGCGCCGTAGAAGGCGTAGTCGGTCAGCACCTCGCCCTCGTAGAAGGCGTGCTGCACCTTGCCGATGCACAACAGCCAGAACAGCCGGCTCAGCAGCGCCCACCTGCTGTTGCCGCGCAGGAACAGCAGGAAGCTGATGCCGAACAGCATCGAGAAGATGGGGTAGAAGCGGCTCTGGAACAGGGTCTCGATCGTCCAGTCGAGCGGGACGCGCGGCTCCTTGTGGGTGTGCTGCCAGGTGTTGACCAGCATGATGCCGCCCACCGCGAAGCCGCGTAGGGCGTCGAGCTCACGGATGCGCGTCACAGGACCCAGGTGAACCACCATACGAGGAATCCCGCGCCGATGGCGGCCGCGGTGATCTGTGGCCACCTCCGGTTGTGCAAAAGCGCCGCCAGAGTGAGCACCACGGAGACGACCGCGAGCCAGGCGTACCACTCGATGATCGCCGGCACGCCGACGGTCAGGGCGCTGGCGTTGCTTGCGGCCAGTTCCCACACGGCCTGGCCGGTCAGCCCCGCGAACGCCAGCCCCGACAGCCCGCCGAACGCGGGCAGCGCGAGGCCCTTCAGCGCGGCCGTGACGAGCTGGATCAGGCAGGCCGCGGCGAACAGCGCGAACGGCACGGCCAGCCACGGCGTCTTCGCGATCTCGTACGGGGCTGCCGTCACGCGCAGCTCCACCGGCCGCGCCTCGGGGCAGGGGCCGGACGGCGGCGCCGCCGGGTCGGCCACGAACGCGGCTACCTTGCGCCGGCCGCAGTCGTCGGCGGCGAGGACGGAGTGAGACCTGTCGACTCGGGCGCCGAGCAGGGTGACCGGGGAAGCGGCCGGGTCGCGGCGGCCGGCCAGGACGTAGACGGGCGCTTTGAGCGTGGCCGTGGACAGCGCGGCGGGCTCGGGGGCTTCGGAGAGGTTCCAGGCGTCGCACACCGCCTTGTCGGCGGCGACGGTGAAGAGGCGGGACGCGGCGGGCGGGCGGCCGTCCTGGCAGCGTACGGCGTGATACAGTCCGGCCTCGCGCGCCGCGAGCTCGTCGCCGAGCCGCTCCACGAGCGGGCGCAGCAGCGCGTCGTCGCCCTCGGCCAGGGCGCTCACCAGCGCGGGCGCCACCGCGGCCGTCCCCGCGTCGCGCAGCGCCACGCCGAGCAGCGCGGCCAGGTCGTCGCCGCGCACCCGGGCCGTGAACTCCCTGCCGAGCAGCGGGTCCACCGCGCTCACCCGCGCCGGGCGGGCGTTCAGCCGGGCGACCGCCCGCTCGAAGGCGTCGCGCGCCCCCAGCCCGGCCATGACGGCGGCCGGGTCGTCCGCACCGTCGCCAGGCGGCGGGTACGAGCCGAGCACCACCGACCGCGTCCCCGCCGGATCGGCGGCGGCCACGGCCGCCATGACGCGGGCGGAGTAGCCGGTGCCGAGCAGGTTCCAGGTCTCGTAGCCGAGCTTGGAGCGCAGCGCGACCACGTCGGCCACGATCTCGCCCGTACGGTAGCCGCGCAGATCGACGCCCTGCCCGGCGAGCCGGTCGCGGCAGCGCGCGGCGGCGGCGCCCACGTCGGACGGCGGCTCGCGCAACCGCCCGAGCAGCGCCTGCGCCGTCTCGGGACAGGCCAGCGCGGGCCGCGACCACGCGCCGCCGCGCTGCTCGACCGTCACCACGTCACGGTCGGGGAACACGCGGGTCAGCCGCTCCAGGTGCCGCATCGACGGCGCGCCCGGCCCGCCGCCCATGAACACCACCGGGTCGGGCTTGCGGTCGCGGGCGAGCGAATGGCGCACCGCGTACGCCACCTTGATCGTGCGCCCGGGGGCCTCCCTGCGCTCGGGCACCTCGAGGAAGCCGCAGACCGTGCGGGCGGGCACGGGGACCGGGCAGGGACTCGGATCGGCCTGGGCCGGTGTCGCCGAGGGAGGCGCGGACAGGGCGAGGGCGAGCACGACCCGAATGAACACGGCACGAGACTAATAGTGTGGAGCCGTGACCGAACCACTTGTTGCCAGGATGCGCGCCTTCGGCACGACGATTTTCGCTGAGATGAGCGCGCTCGCCGTACAGACCGGATCGATCAACCTCGGGCAGGGCTTCCCCGACACCGACGGCCCGGCGGCGATGCTCGACCGCGCGGTGCAGGCGATCGGGGCGGGCGCCAACCAGTACCCGCCGGGACCCGGCGTGCTGGAGCTGCGGCAGGCGGTCAGCGAGCACCGTTCGGCGCACTACGGGCTCACCTACGACCCGGTGAGCGAGGTCCTCGTCACGGTGGGCGCCACGGAGGCGGTGGCGGCGAGCGTGCTCGCGCTCTGCGAGCCCGGCGACGAGGTGGTCGTCTTCGAGCCCTACTACGACTCCTACGCCGCATCCATCGCGCTGGCGCAGGCCAGGCTGGTCCCCGTCACCATGCGCCCGGTCGAGGGCCGCTTCACCTTCGACCCCGGCGAGCTGCGCGCCGCCGTCACGCCGCGCACCCGCGCGATCCTGGTCAACTCCCCGCACAATCCCACCGGCACCGTCTTCACCCGCGACGAGCTGACCGTCATCGCCGAGCTGTGCCGCGAGCGCGACCTGATCGCCATCACCGACGAGGTGTACGAGCACCTCACGTTCGACGGCGTCGAGCACATCCCGATCGCGACGCTGCCCGGCATGCGCGAGCGCACGGTGATGATCTCCTCGGCGGGCAAGACGTTCTCGGTCACCGGCTGGAAGACCGGCTGGGTCTGCGCGCCGCCCGCCCTGGTCACGGCGGTCTCGACGGTCAAGCAGTTCCTCACCTTCACCGCGAGCGCGCCGTGGCAGCTCGCGGTCGCGTACGGGCTGCGCCACGAGATGGAGTGGGTGAAGGCGCTCGCCTCCGGGCTCCAGGACAAGCGCGACCGCCTCATGGAGGGGCTGGCGGCGGCCGGGTTCTCGGTGCTGCGGCCCGCCGGCACGTACTTCGTCCAGACCGACATCCGGCCGCTGGGCTTCGAGGACGGCCTTGAGCTGACCCGCCGCCTGCCCGAGCTGGCCGGCGTGGTCGCGATCCCCACGCAGGTCTTCTACGACCGCCCCGAGCGCGGCCGCCACTTCGTCCGTTTCGCCTTCTGCAAGAAGGAGGAGGTCATCGACGAGGCGGTCTCCCGCCTGAAGCGCCTGTCGGCCTGAGCGGGCGTCGCGGTCCGGCCGCGCGCTTCTAGCGGCGCTCGCCCTTGCTCGCCTCGTCCAGCGGGGTCAGCGCCGCCGTGGCCTCCTCGTGCTCCATGCCGGTCGCCTGCAGCAGGTCCACCACGACCGAGCGCAGCTGGGCGATGATGACGTGCGCGGAGAAGCCCAGGCCCTTCGGGCGTTCCCTGGCGGCCACCGCGAGCAGCGCGTGGCGGGCCAGCGAGGGCTCACGTCCCGCGCCCAGCTCGAGCTGCAGCAGCAGCGCCGCCTCCGACACCTCGCGCATCGCCTCGGCCAGCGCCGCCGGGGGCGGGCTCGCCTCGCCGAGCGACGCCAGCGTCCGCCTGACCAGCACCCGGGTGTTGCGCAGCGCCAGGTCGACCGGCATGGCGGCGGTCTCGTACCGCGCCAGCCGGGCGCGCCGGTGCCAGTGCAGCGGGGAGATCATGGCGATCTCCTTGCTGGTCTCCAGCGCGGCCTCGAACTCGGCGACGGCGGCCTGCGTCGTACGGGCCTCCTCCAGCGCCTCGGCCGCCAGCTCCACGTCGCGCTTCTCGATCGCCTCGGCGGCGCGCTCCATCACGGTGGACAGCGCGTCGAGCACCCCCGACAGGTGTTTGGCCGCGATCGAGAACGGGCTCGCGGGCATCAGCGCCACCGCCGCGATGCCGACGATGCCGCCGGTGAGGGCGTCGAGCATCCGGTCGAGCCCGCCCACGTTCTCGCCCGGCAGCAGCGTGGCGACCAGCACCGCAGACGAGCCCGCCTGCGCGACGAACAGCGCCCCGCTGTTGAGCAGCACCGCCACCGTCATCGCCAGCGCCACGACCAGCGCGAGCTGCCAGGCGCCCGAGCCGATCCAGGACACCAGCAGGTCGCCCACGCCGACGCCGAGGCTCACCCCGACGACCAGCTCCACCAGCCGCCGCAGCCGCTGCCCGAGCCCGACGCCGATGCAGATCAGCACGGAGATCGGGGCGAAGAAGGGCCGGGGGTGGCCGAGCAGCTCGATGGCGATGAGCCAGGCGATGCCCGAGCCGACCGCGCATTGCGCGATGGAGGGCGCCGTCAGGGCGAATGTGCCCAGCCGTTCCTTGACGAGGTCGCTGAGCCTGGTACGCACCCCATCTACAATGGCGGATCTTTGTGACATCAAGGTCAAGTTTGCACCATATAACCCCTTTTATTGTGGATGGGGTCACATGGTGGACTCGTCGAGGAACGCGTCGACCGCCCGCAGGAACTCCTCGCGCGCTCCCACGTGGATCAGATGCCCCGCCTCGATCGTGACCAACCGTGCTCCCGGGATGCGCCCGGCGATGTCCGCCGCGTCGAGCGGGCTCGCCGCGCCGCCGGACAGCACCAGCGTGGGCGCCTTGATCGTGCCCAGCCCGGCCACCCAGGCGGGGTCGGGATCGATGAGCCGGCGTTCGGTCTCGTGCATCATCCGCCAGTCGAACGGCGCGGGACCGTCCTCCTCGATGGGCGGCCGTCCGGTGATCGGATGGTCGCTCCCGCCGTGCCCGCGCAGATCGGGGACGATGACGTGGCGACGGCGGCGATGAGCGCAGGTTGACATCACCGCCGGTCTACGTGGGCACACATTGACCATGAACCCCGCTGGCCGGCTCGGTAGCGTCAGCGGAAACCGGGCAGGAGGAGGGCAACGCATGCCGGAACCGATCGAAGTGCGCAAGGTGCCGATCGAGAGCGTCACCGACGCCTCCGGCCTGTCACGCCTCATCGACGACGGCGTGATCGAGGCCGCACGCGTGCTCGCCGTCATCGGCAAGACCGAGGGCAACGGCGGCGTCAACGACTACACGCGCATCCTGGCCGACCGCGCCTTCCGCGAGGTGCTGGCCGAAAACGGGCATCCGGCGCCGGAGAGCGTGCCGCTGGTGTGGTCGGGCGGCACCGACGGCGTGCTCAGCCCCCACGCGACCATCTTCGCCACCACGGCGGACGCCCCCGCGACGGACGAGCCGCGGCTGTCGGTCGGCGTGGCCATGAGCGAGGTCATCCTGCCCGAGGACATCGGCCGCCCGGCCATGGTGGAGAAGGTCGCGGCGGGCGTACGCGAGGCCATGAAGATCGCCGGCATCGACGACCCGCGCGACGTGCACTACGTACAGACCAAGACGCCGCTGCTCACGCTCGCGACGATCAGCGACGCCAAGAGCCGCGGGCAGACCACCGCCATCGAGGAGACCGGCCCCTCGATGGACCTGTCCAACTCCACCGCCGCGCTCGGCATCGCGGTCGCGCTCGGCGAGATCGAGATGCCCCGCGAGGACCAGATCCACAAGGACCTGTCGCTGTACTCCTCGGTTGCCTCCTGCTCGTCCGGCGTCGAGCTCGACCGGGCGCAGATCGTGCTGGTCGGCAACGTACGCGGGATCGGCGGGCGCTACCGCATCGGCCACAGCGTCATGAAGGACGCGCTCGACGCCGACGGCATCTGGGCGGCCATCAGGGACTCCGGCATCCCGCTGCCCGAACGCCCCCACCCGTCCGATCTGAAGGGCCGGCTGGTGAACGTCTTCATGAAGTGCGAGGCCGACCCGTCGGGGCGGGTGCGCGGGCGGCGCAACATCATGCTGGACGACTCCGACGTGCACTGGCATCGGCAGATCAAGGCCGCCGTCGGCGGTGTCGCGGCCTCGGTGACCGGGGATCCCGCGGTGTTCGTGTCGGTGGCGGCCGTGCACCAGGGGCCGTCGGGCGGCGGCCCGGTCGCGGCCATCGCCGACCTGGGCTAGCACCCGGCCGGTCTTCCGGCGGGAGCGGGGCGGGCGCCGGATAGGCTCGTACGTTGTGCCGAACATCCCGCAACCACTCGACCCGCACGACGACGGCTCCGCCGCCCCCGCCGTGACCGCCGCACTGGCCGCCTACGACGCGGGCACCGGCGGCCCCGCCGAGGTGCTCAACGCGCTCAGCACGGCCCGCCTGCTGGTCCCCGTGGTCGCGCTGCTGACCGAGACCGAGGTCGGCGCCCACGGGCTGCGGCAGGAGAAGGAGAGCGAGATGGCGCTGCCCAAGCTCGTCGGCAAGGACGGCAGGCAGGCGGTGCTCGCGTTCACCGGCACGGAGTCGCTGACCCGCTGGCGGCCCGACGCCCGCCCCATCCAGGCCACCACGCTGCAGGTCTGCAAGGCCGCCGTGCAGGAGCAGGCGGCGGCGGTCGTGGTGGACGTCGCGGGTCCCGTGCAGTTCGTGATCGAGGGCGACGTGCTCGCCGCGCTGGCCGCCGTCGAGTCCGGCACGGTGAGCGAGCTGAGCGGGGTCACCGTGGCCAGGGTCGCCCCCGGCCCGGCACCGGCCAAGCCCAAGCGGCGGTGGTTCTCCAGAAAGAGCCGCTGACCCGCGGCCCTGGGGCGTGATCCGCGCGAAGCAGCCGGGCGGGCCGCTGACCGCGCGGGATGCGATCCGGGCGGGCGGGCCGCTGACCGCGCGGGATGTGATCCGGCCGGGCGGGCCGCTCGCCGCGCCATACCCGTTGCGCGCATCGGCCGCGGGAGGGCGGGGAGCGGGCTAGGTTCTGCGGCGTGCTCGCACTCATGGCGGCGATCGGCCTGATCTGCGGCGCCCGGATCAGGGCGCTGGCCGGCACCTACGACGACGGCCACGCGCCGGCACCGGGCCCCCTGGTGATCGAGCTGGCCGCCGCGGCCCTGGTGACCGTGATCGCGTGGCGGGCCGGTCCCGCGTACGCGTGCTTCGCCGTCATCGGCACCGCCCTGGCCGTCATCGACTGGCGCACGTACACGCTGCCCGACGCGATCACGCTGCCGGCGTACCCGATCATGGCGCTCGCGCTCCTTCCGGCGGGAGAGCTGCCGGCCGCGCTGGCCGGCGGTGCCGCGCTCATCGCGGTCTACGGCGTGCTGTGGCTGGTCAGGCCGGAGGCGATGGGGTTCGGCGACGTCAAGCTCGCCGGGCTCATCGGCATGGCGTGCGGCCCGCTGGGCTGGCCCGCGGTCGCCGCGGCGGCACTCGCCGGGCAGGTGTTCGGCGCCCTGTACGCCCTGTTCCTCCTGCTGTCCCGGCGCGGCACCCGGGACACCCAGTTCCCCTTCGGCCCCTTCATGCTGCTCGGCGCGTTCACGACACTCTGTCTCGCTGGGTGAGCGGAGGGACATCCCACTCGGTGGCACGTGGAAGACTTGTACGCATGTTGCGCTGGTTGACCGCCGGAGAGTCCCACGGGCCCGAACTCGTCGCGATCCTCGAGGGCCTGCCGGCCGGGGTCGAGGTGACCACGGCCGACATCGACGAGGCCCTGCGCCGCCGCAGGCTCGGCTATGGCCGCGGCGCGCGGATGAAGTTCGAGCAGGACAAGGTGACGATCGTCGGAGGCGTACGCCACGGCCGCACCATGGGCAGCCCCGTCGCCATCCGCGTCGGCAACACCGAGTGGCCCAAGTGGGAGAAGGTCATGGCGGCCGACCCCGTCGACCCCGCCGAGATCGAGGGCCTGGCGCGCAACGCCCCCAGGTCCCGCCCGCGCCCCGGCCACGCCGACCTGGCCGGCATGCAGAAGTACGGCTTCGACGACGCCCGCAACGTCCTCGACCGGGCGAGCGCCCGTGAGACCGCCGCCCGCGTCGCGCTCGGCGAGGTTGCGCGGCGCTTCCTCAAGCAGGCGCTCGGCGTCGACATCGTCAGCCACGTCACCGAGATCGGCGGCGCCCGCACCCCGGCCGAGACGCTGCCCGGCCCCGGCGACCTCGCCAGGATCGACGCCGACCCGGTCAGGTGCGCCGACCCCGAGGGCAGCGCCGCCATGGTCGCCGTCATCGATAAGGCGCACAAAGACGGCGACACGCTCGGCGGCGTCGTCGAGGTCCTCGCCTACGGCCTGCCGCCCGGCCTCGGCAGCTACACCCACTGGGACCGCAGGCTCGACTCCCGGCTGGCCGGCGCGCTCATGGGCATCCAGGCGATCAAGGGCGTCGCGGTCGGCGACGGCTTCGAGACCGCGCGCAGGCCCGGCTCCCGCGCCCACGACGAGATCGAATACAGCACCGAAGACGGCGTGCGCCGCATCACCAACCGCGCGGGCGGCGTCGAAGGCGGCATGACCAACGGCGAGATCCTGCGGGTCAGCGCCGCCATGAAGCCCATCTCCACGGTGCCGAGGGCGCTGGCCACGATCGACGTCAAGACCGGCGAGGCGGCCAAGGCCCACCACGAGCGCTCCGACGTGTGCGCCGTGCCCGCGGCCGGCGTCGTGGCCGAGGCGATGGTCGCGCTGGTGCTGGCCGACGCGGCGCTCGAGAAGTTCGGCGGCGACTCCGTCGAGGAAGTCGCCCGCAACCTGTCCGGCTACCTCTCTTCTATGGTGATCAAATGACAGCCAAGGCCGTGCTCATCGGGCCTCCGGGATCCGGCAAGACCACGCTCGGGCGGCTGCTCGCCGAGCGGCTCGGCGTCGGGTTCCGCGACACCGACGCCGACGTCGAGGCGGTGGCGGGCAAGCCCGTCTCCGACATCTTCGTCGAGGACGGCGAGGAGCGCTTCCGCGAGCTCGAACACGAGGCCGTGCGCCGCGCGCTGGCCGAGCACGACGGCGTCCTGTCGCTCGGCGGCGGCGCCGTGCTGCACGAGGAGACGCAGGCCCTGCTTGAGGGACACCACGTCGTCTACCTCCAGGTCGGGCTGGCCGACGCGGTCCAGCGGGTCGGCCTGGCCAGCGCCCGCCCGCTGCTGGTGCTCAACCCGCGCAGCAGGCTCAAGGCGCTGATGGAGGAGCGCCTGCCCATCTACGAGCGGCTGGCCAAGATGACCGTGGTGACCGACAAGCGGGAGCCCGAAGAGCTGGCCGACGAGATCATGAAGGGGCTGCCCGGGTGAGCGCCACCAGGATCCACGTGCGGGGCGACAGCCCGTACGACGTCGTCGTCGGCACCGGCGTGCTCGCCGAGCTGACCACGCTGCTCAAGCCCGGCGTGCGCACCGTCGCCGTCATCGCGCCCGAGACGCTGCCCGAGATCACCAGGCCGGTCCGCGAGGCGCTCGAAGGCGCCGGCTACGAGGTGGCCGAGCTGACCGTGCCCGACGGCGAGCAGTGCAAGACCGTCGAGGTGGCCGCGCGGCTCTGGTCCGAGCTGGGCCGCCACGGCGTGACCCGCTCCGACGCCGTGGTGGGCGTCGGCGGGGGCGCGACCACCGACCTCGCCGGGTTCGTGGCCGCCACGTGGCTGCGCGGCGTCCAGGTGGTGCTCGTGCCCACCACGCTGCTCGCCATGGTCGACGCCGCCGTCGGCGGCAAGAACGGCATCGACACCGCCGAGGGTAAGAACCTCGTCGGCACCTTCCTGCCGCCCGCCGGCGTGCTGTGCGAGCTGTCCACGCTGGCCGGGCTGCCCAAGGCCGACTACGTCGCGGGCCTCGCCGAGATCATCAAGGGCGGCTTCATCGCCGACCCCGAGATCCTGCGGCTCGTCGAGTCCGACCCCGAGGCCGCCACCCGCCCCGACGGCCCGCACACCCGCGAGCTGATCGAGCGCAAGATCCGGGTCAAGGCCGACGTCGTGGGCGCCGACCTGCGCGAGGCCGGGTTGCGTGAGATCCTCAACTACGGCCACACGCTCGCCCACGCCATCGAGCGCGACGAGCACTACACGATCCGCCACGGCGAGGCCGTCGCCATCGGCATGGTCTACGCCGCCGAGCTGTCCAGGCTGTCCGGCCGCGCCGACGTCGTCGACCGCACCCGCTCCATCCTCACCTCCGTGGGCCTGCCGATCAGCCACCGCGCCGACGCCTGGCCGCGGCTGCGCGACCACATGCGGCTCGACAAGAAGAACCGCGGCGCCAAGCAGCGGTTCGTCGTGCTCGACGACCTGGCCAGGCCCGGCCGCCTCGAAGACCCCGCGGAAGAGCTGCTCGAAGCCGCCTACAAGGAGATCTCCGCATGATCCTCGTCCTCAACGGCCCCAACCTGGGCCGGCTCGGCGTCCGCGAGCCCGACGTCTACGGCTCCGAGACTCTGGAGGACCTCGCCGCCCTCTGCCGCGACACCGGCCGCAAGCTCGGCCACCACGTCGAGGTGCGCCAGACGGACGACGAGGCCGAGATGATCGGCTGGATCCACGAGGCGTGCGACGGCCGCATCCCGGTGGTGCTCAACCCCGCCGCGTTCACCCACTACTCCTACGCGCTCAAGGACGCCATCGCCCAGCGCACCGCCCCGCTCATCGAGGTTCACATCTCCAACCCCGCGGCGAGGGAAGAGTTTCGCCATACCTCCGTCGTGGCCGGGGTGGCGACGGGCACGATCGCCGGCTTCGGACTACAGTCATACGTCCTTGCGCTGCACGCTATCGCGGAGATGATCACCACCTCATGAGGCACTACAAGTCCTTCGTCGCGCTCGGCGACAGCTTCACAGAAGGACTGAACGATCCCGGTCCGGACGGGCACTACCGTGGCTGGGCCGACCGGGTGGCCGAGCGGCTCGCCGCCGATGACCCCTCCTTCCGCTACGCCAACCTCGCCGTCCGCGGCAAGCTCCTCGACCAGGTCGTGGCCGAGCAGGTGCCGCCGGCCGTCGACATGGCGCCCGACCTGGTCAGCTTCTGCGCCGGAGGCAACGACCTGCTCAGGCCGGGCAGCGACCCCGACGTGATGGCCAAGACGCTCGCGCGTGCCGTGCGCGACCTGCGCTCCGGCGGGGCCGACGTGCTGCTGTTCACCGGGGTGGACCCGCGTGACACGCCCATCATGCGCCGCCTGCGCGGCAAGTTCGCCATCTACTACCTGCACCTGCGCTCCATCGCCGACCTGTACGGCTGCAAGCTCGTCGACCAGTGGTCCATGCAGGGGCTACGCGACTGGCGGGCCTGGAGCGCCGACCGGCTGCACATGAACGAGGACGGTCACCGGCTGGTGGCCGCCCGCGTGCTCGACGTGCTGGGCGTGCCGTTCGAGGAGGACTGGCGCAAGGAGTGGCCGCCGCGCACCGTCGATCCCCGCACCCGGCGGCGCGAGGACGCCCAATGGATCAAGGAGCACCTGGTGCCGTGGGTGTCGCGCCGGATCCGCGGCGTCTCCTCCGGCGACGGCCTCTCGCCGAAGCGCCCCGAGCTCGCCCCCTGGGCCTGATCGCTCGGCCGGGCGGCGCGCTGTAGGACAGCCTCCAGGACAGCCAGGCCCCGACGGTCTCGGGCCTGTCGTCCAGGACGATCAGCCGCCCGTCCCGCAGTCCCAGCCGCCATGGTTCCCTGAGCGGTTCGCCGGGGTGGATGCCATCACCGACGGAGCCCGCCCCCGCCGTCGCCGGCGGGGACGTCAGGAGGAGGCGGCGGCGAGGCGCTTGAGCGCGGCGCGCGGAACGGCCGGGTCGGTGGTGCGCCAGAACGGCGGCAGCGAGCCCAGCAGGAACCCGCTGTAGCGGGCCGTCACCAGCCGCGGATCGAGCACCGCGATGACCCCCTTGTCGTCCTGCGACCGCAGCAGCCGCCCGACGCCCTGCGCCAGCAGCAGCGCGGCGTGGTTGGCCGCCACGGCCATGAACCCGTTGCCGCCCTTGGCGGCCACGTGGCGCTGCCTGGCGGAGGTCAGCGGGTCGTCGGGACGGGGGAACGGCACCCGGTCGATGATGACCAGCCGCAGCGAGGGCCCGGGGACGTCGACGCCCTGCCACAGCGACAGCGTCCCGAACAGGCAGGTCGGCTCGTCCTCCGCGAACTGCTTGACCAGCAGCATCGTCGAGTCGTCGCCCTGGCACAGCAGCGGCACGTCGAGCCGGTCGCGCAGCGCCTCGGTCGCCGCCTTGGCGGCGCGCATCGAGGAGAACAGCCCCAGCGTGCGCCCGCCGGCCGCCTCGATCAGCTCGGCGATCTCGTCGAGGTACGCCTGCGGCAGCCCGTCGCGGCCCGGCTGGGGGAGGTGTTTGGCGACGTACAGGATGCCCGAGCGCGGATGGTCGAAGGGCGAGCCGACGTCGATGCCCTGCCAGTCCTTACCGGCCTCGCCGAGCCCCCACTGGGCGGCCAGCGCGTCGAACGTGCCGCCGAGCGCCAGCGTGGCCGAGGTGAGCACGACCGTGCGCTCGCCGAACAGCTTGTCGCGCAGCATGCCGCTGACGCTGAGCGGCGCCACCCGCAGCACGGGCGGGCGGCGGTCGCTGCCCGGGTCGAGCCAGACGACCTCGGCGCGGTCGGCCTCGGTGGCGTGGCCGTAGGCGTCGAGCATGCGCACGGCGGTGTCGTGCACCTCGTCGAGCGCGGTGAACGCGGCCTTGCGCTGGCCCGCCTTGTCGGGGTCGTCTTTGTCGGCGTTGCGCGGCCCCAGGGCGGTGATGCAGCGCCAGGCGGTGTCGCGGATGGCCTGCAGGGTCAGCCCCAGCACCTGCGGCAGCTCG
The DNA here is from genome assembly GCF_042751225.1 of Nonomuraea fastidiosa. NCBI lineage: Bacteria > Bacillati > Actinomycetota > Actinomycetes > Streptosporangiales > Streptosporangiaceae > Nonomuraea > Nonomuraea fastidiosa. Next base: position 541,741 of record NZ_CP170570.1, on the reverse strand, counting down.
TCGATGCGGCCGGGCGGCGCGGCGGCCAGCAGCGCCTTGAGGTCTTCGCCCGCCTCCATGAGCTGGTCGGCGATGGGCTGGTCGATGAGGCGGCCCACGCGGCGTACGGCGAGCATGACCGACGCCTCCGACAGCTCCGACGTCACCACGGACGTCACCCTGTCGACCAGCTCGTGCGCCTCGTCGACCACCACGACCTCGTGCTCGGGCAGCACCGGCAGCTCGCCCATGGCGTCGATGGCGAGCAGCGCGTGGTTGGTCACGACGACGTCGGCCTCGCCCGCGCGCGCCCTGGCCAGCTCGGCGAAGCACTCCGCGCCGCTCGGGCAGCGGCTCGCGCCCAGGCACTCCTGCGCGCTCACCGAGAACTGCCGCCACGCCTGGTCGCTCACGCCCGGCACCAGCTCGTCGCGGTCGCCGGTCTCGGTCTCCTCGGCCCACTGCTGGATGCGCTGCACCATGCGCCCGGTGGCGCTCACCTCGCGCGGGTCGAAGAGCTGGTCCTGCTCGTCCTCCTCGGGCCAGCCGGCGGACGCCTTGTAGCGGCACAGGTAGTTACGGCGGCCCTTGAGTATCGCGTACGTCGGCTCGTGCGGCAGCTCCTTGCCGAGCGCCTCAGCCAGGCGGGGCAGGTCGCGATCGACGAGCTGGCGCTGCAGCGCGATGGTGGCGGTGGAGACCACGACGGGTTTGTCGCTGTCCATCGCGTGGCGGATGGACGGCACCAGATAGGCCAGCGACTTTCCCGTGCCCGTGCCCGCCTGGACGGCCAGATGCTCCTTGGCGTCGATGGCGCGTTGCACGGCCCGCACCATGGTGATCTGGCCTTCGCGTTCGCTTCCTCCAAGAGCGCTGACCGCGATGCTGAGCAGTTCTTCCACTGGCGGGAGATGGGAATCGGGCACGGCAGTAAACGCTACCCGCATTCCGGGGCCGCCGCGCCGAACGCGGTGTGATCGGCCAGACGCATCCCGGCGTTCCGGAAAACTCCCGGCGGGTTGCGTGGCACACTGGGCGATCGGAACGCCAACTGGTAGGTGGGGGATTTCACCGGACGTGACCAGGGGGGTTCTGGGAGTAGATGGGAAGGCCGGTTAAGTAGGGTTTTCCGGGGTTGAGTGGACGAATAAAGGCTGGTTAAAGCAGTATGTCTGCCATGTCGGAAGTTGTCCCGTTGCCGTCGTTCGGCGAAGTCTTCTTCGATGCGCGAGGTCAGGAGCGGTGTCTGCGTGTCACGTGGCATGAGGGCACCCTCGTCCTCAGCCTGTGGCGCGGGGAGATGTGCACTGCGAGCTTCCGCATGCCGATGGAGGATGTCGGCCGGCTGCTCGACACCCTCGACGAGGGGTACGCCGAGGCGACCGGCGAGCAGGCCGCCGTGCCCGCGCACGACCCGGGCACCGAGGTCATCCCCGGCACCGGCCAGTACCACCGGCCGCCCCAGCCCGGGCAGGCCCCGCCCCAGCAGGCCCAGCAGGACCGGCAGCACGCGCAGCAGCCCGCCCAGCAACGCGGACAGCAGGAGCGGCAGCAGCCGCAGCACGCGCAGGCCTCGCCGCTCGACGACCGCCCGACGGCGGCGCTCTCGCCGAACGACGTGCTGGTGGCCAGGGGCAACCCGCCGCAGGACAAGCTCGTCGCCTCGTACGGCGACTCGGGCGCGCGCGACGCCTACGGCGAAACCACCGCGCCCCGCGAGTCCTTCAAAGACCAGCGCGCCCCCTTCACGGGCCCGCAGTACGTCGACTCGACCGCCCCGCAGCCGAAGTACACCGGCGACCCCTTCAGCGGCCCGCAGTACACCGGCGACCCGCTCAGCGATCCCCGCTACGCCCAGCCGCAGGGCCGCCAGGCCGAGCCGTTCACCGGCCCGCAGTACGTGGATCAGGACCGCGGCTACCAGATGCCCGCCGAGCAGCGCCGACCGTCGCCGGTGAACACCGACCCGCTCGGCTTCCCCTCGCAGGCCGCCGACCCGTACCAGCAGTCGCAGCCGCGCCGCGACCAGTACTCCGCCGACCCCTACCCTTCTGACCCGTACCCGTCCGACCCGTACGGTGGCCGGCGTTCCGACGGCTACGCCCAGCCCCAGCAGCAGGCCCAGCCGCAGCCGACCGTGGCGGGCCTCGGCACGCCCATGCACGGCATCCCCGGCGCGGGCCGCCGCCGCCCGGCGCCTCAGCCCGCCGCCGACGACTACGGCTCCTACCAGAACCCGGCGGCCAACCCGGTCGACCCGCTGCTGTCGCTCGGCCGGCAGGAGCAGCAGTACCCGCAGTCCGAGGCCGAGATGACCCGCCCGTACGTGGACCCCATGTTCTCCACGGGCGAGCGCCTGCGCCCCGAGCAGCAGCCGGACTACCACGAGAGAAGCGACCGCAGGGAGTGGTGAAACCCGGCCTCCCGCCGCCAGGTACGCTTCAGCGCGGAACGACCTGCTGAGGCGATCACATCCAGACGCGGGGGGCACTCGTGGGTTCGAGCGGTGGCCTGCAACTGCTGTTGCTGGCCGGCGGCGCGGTCGCGGTCGCGGCGCTCGCACGGCGGCACAACTGGCCGGCTCCGCTGCTGCTGGTGGCGGCCGGGCTGGTGGTCTCGCCGCTGCTGCCCGAGGTGCCGCTCGACCCCGAGCTGGTGCTCTACGTCTTCCTGCCGCCGCTGCTCTACTCCGCCGCGCTCAACAGCTCCTATCAGCGGCTGCGCGACGTCAGGCGTCCCGTCGCGCTGCTGTCGGTGGGGCTGGTGCTGTTCACCGCGGTCGTGGCCGGGCTGCTCGTCCACCTGCTGCTGCCGAGCCTGCCGCTCGCGCTGGCGTTCGCGCTCGGCGCGATCATCGCGCCGCCCGACGCGGTGGCCGCCGTCGCGGTCGGCCGCAGGCTCGGGCTGCCGCGCAGGACGCTGACCATCCTCGTCGGCGAGAGCCTGTTCAACGACGCCACCGCGCTCACCCTCTACAGGGTCGCCATCGGGGCGGCCACCGGCGGCGCGATCAGCCTCTGGGCGGGCCTCGGCGAGTTCCTGCTGGCCGCGCTCGGCGGGGTGGCCATCGGCCTGGCGCTGGCGCTGGCGTGCGCCTGGGTGCTCGAACGCCTCAGCGACTCGATGGTCGAGACCACGGTGATGCTGCTCATCCCGTTCGGCGCGTACCTCGCCGGCGAGTCGCTGCACGCCTCCGGCGTGATCGCCGTCGTGGTCGTCGGACTCTACCTCGGCCACCGCATGCACCTGCGCGGCTTCAGCACCCGGCTGGTGGCCGGCGCCGTCTGGAAGGTCGTCGCCTTCTTCCTCGAAGCGATCGTGTTCGCGCTGATCGGGCTGCAGCTCGTGCCCGTCGTGCGCGGCATCACGGGCTACCGGCCCTGGGAGGTGGCGCTCTACGCGGCGGTGGTGCTGGCCGCGGTGATCGCCGCCAGGTTCGCCTGGGTGTTCGCGCTGGCGCCGCTCATCAGGGCGGCACCCAGGACCGATGTCCGGCAGGCCGTGGTGCTCAGCTGGGCGGGCATGCGCGGCGTGGTCTCGCTGGCGGCCGCGTTCGCCATCCCCGAGAGCGTGCCCGCGCGCGACCGGGCGCTGCTGCTGTTCCTGACGTTCACCACCGTGATCGGCACGCTGCTCATCCAGGGCACCACGTTCCCCACGCTGATCAGGAAGCTGCACGTGTCGACCAGGAAGGAGCGCTATGAGGACCTGCTCGCCGAGGCGGCCGCCCAGCAGGCGGCGCTGGAGGCGGGGCAGGCGGAGCTCGACCGGCTCGTCGCCGAGCTGGGCCACGAGCCCGACAAAATCCAGAAACAGGTCATCGACCAGCTCAGGGAGAACGCCTGGCGGCGGTCGCTGGCCGCCTGGGAACGCCTCGGCGGCGGCACCGGGCCAGACGGCGCCGAGACGCCGAGCACGCTCTATCGCCGGATGCGGCGCGAGATGCTGAAGGCCGAGCGCAAGGTCTTCGTCCGCCTGCGCGACGAGCGGCGCCTGGACGACGAGGTGCTGCGCCAGGTGATGACCCAGCTCGACTTCGAAGAGGCCATGCTCGACCGCTGACGCCCCGGATGCTTCGGGAAGCCGCGAGCGGGAGCCCCGGTGGGGTCAGCCCAGCTCGTTGTCCACGAAGCACCAGCGCCAGGTCTCACCCGGCTGGAACGACTGGATGACCGGATGTTCGGTCTCGTGGAAGTGCGCGGTGGCGTGCTTGCCGGGGGAGGAGTCGCAGCAGCCGATGTGGCCGCACTCCAGGCAGCGCCGCAGATGCACCCACGGCCAGCCGAGGGACAGGCACTCCTCGCACCCGTCCGGCGTCTTCGCGGGCGGGTCGCCCGCCTGTGCCAGATGCTCGCACGTCGCCATGGGGAAATCCTATGCCCGGCGAAACGATCACCCATGGGGCGGGGCAGGGGCATGGGGACGCGTAGGATGCCTGCGCACGTCGAGGAGGCTGACATGGGAGTCACAGAGGGGACGATGACCGGGATCCCGCCGGTCGTGGTGCGCCGGGCGCTGCCGACCGAGCCCGCCGTACGCGCGTCGAAGTCCCTGTTCCTGGCCGAGGCCGAGCGGCAGGGGCTCAAGGCCGGCCGCCGCATGCTGTACGTGGGCCAGGAGCCCGCCCCCGAGCACATCGCCGAAGGCCTGCGCGTGGCGGCGGGCACCGGCGTCATCGCGCGGCGCAAGCTGCTGACCGCCTCCGACGTCCCCGTACGCATCGCCACCAGCTACTTCCGCGCCGACCTCTTCGCCGGCACGCGCATCGCCGAGCCCGGTTTCGTGCGGCCGTCGCTGCAGTCGGCGCTGGAGTCGCTGGGCCACGCGTTCGGGCACGCCGAGGAGACGCTGATCGCCCGGCCGCCGACGGACTTCGAGCGGGAGACGCTGGACCTGGCGGCGGGGGAGTGGGTCGTCCAGGTGCTGCGGACGAGCTACTCGACCGAGGACGTCCCGATCCACGCCCTGGAGACGATCTGCGCCGCCACCCGCCACATCTTCACCGTCACCCAGGTGACGGGGCACGACGAGTTCTGACCTTTCCTCGGCCGTTCCCGGCGGATCGAGAATGTCGGTGGGCGGTGGCAGGATGCCGGGCATGATCCTGGGGAAAGTCATGCTCACCGGCGCTGCCGGGCGGGTCGGGTCGGTGCTGCGCGAGCCCTTGCTGCGCCGGGTGCGCCGGTTGGTCTCGGTCGATCGGGTGCCGCTGACCGCGCTGGCGGCGCACGAAGAGGTCGTACGCGCCGAGCTGGGCGGCGCCGACGACGTGATGCCGCTGGTCGAGGGCGCCGACGCGGTGGTGCACCTCGCGGGCGTGCCGGACGAGGCGCCGCTGCCCGACCTCCTCGAGGGCAACGTGCTGGGCACCCACCACGTGCTGGAGGCGGCCCGGCGCACCGGCGTGCGGCGCGTCGTGCTGGCGAGCAGCAACCGCCTCACGGGCTGCTACCCGGCCGCGCAGACCGTCTCGCCCGCGATGCCGCCCAGGCCCGACGGGCTCTACGGCGTCAGCAAGGTCGCCGTCGAGGCCCTGGGGCGGCTCTACGCCGACAAGTTCGGGCTGGAAGTGGTGTGCCTGCGCATCGGCAGCCTGGAGCCCGAGCCCACCGACCCCCGCCACCTGGCCACCTGGCTCAGCCCGCGCGACTGCGCCGGGTTCGTCTGGGCCGCCGTGACCTGCCCCGAGGTGTCGTTCCTCGCCGCGTACGCGGTGTCGGCCAACACCCGCCGCTTCTGGGAGCTGGACGAGCGTCTGGGCTATCAGCCGCTTGACGACGCGGAGACGTACCTCGACCGCCTCCCCGCAGAGGCGGCCTCCTATCCGGGCGGAGCGCTCCAGGGCGGCGTCTACGCCTCCCCCGGCTTCACCCTCCCGCACCTGCTCAGCACCCGGCCGGCCCGAGACTGACCACATCGCCCCTGCGACGGTTGCCAGGGTGCCCGGTCGCGCGCTGGAGGCAGGTGCGCGGTGGCCGGGCGGGGGCATGGCTCGGCACATCGCCGTCGAGAGGCCGACCGAGCCGCCCCTGCCTCGGTCGTCGCCGGGGTCGCCCGGTCGCGCGCTGCGGACGCGAAGGGCGGGGCATGCGCGGGGCCCGGCGAGGCTGTGGCCGGATGCCTGCGCCGGGCCCGCATCAGCGGCGGGCGATTCGCGTGCTCACCGCTGAGGGTCCGAGCTCGGAGCCGGGCCGGCCGACGTGGTGGCGGTGGGGGAGGGGCCGGGCGTGGTGCCTTCCTCGCCCTCGCCTTTCTTGTCCTTCTTCTCCTTCGGGTCCGGTTCCGGGCGGCAGCCGGTCGTGCAGCCCTCGAAGCGGCTGGTGATGATCGGGGTGAACGGGGTGGGCGGGACCTTGCGCAACGCCTGGATCATGGTGTCGCGCCAGATCGGCCCGGGGACGCTGGCCCCCTGCACCGACCCGTAGTAGCGGCCGCCGATCGTCACCCCCGTCAGCTTGTACTGCTGCGAGCCGCGCGGGTCGCCGAGGCTGACGGCGCCCGCCAGGTCGGGGGTGAAGCCGGCGAACCAGGCCGAGGCGTACCCGTCGGTGGTGCCGGTCTTGCCGGCGGCGGGCCGCCCGATGCCGCCGACGCCCCGCATCGTCCCGTCGGTGAACACGCCGGACAGCACCTCGGCGGTGGCGTCGGCGATGGCGGGCTCCAGCGCCTGGCGGCACTTGGGGCGGTAGCGGGTGGTCTTGCCGTCCCTGTCGGTGATGTGGGTGATGGCCATCGGCGCGCAGTACCTGCCGCGCGCACCGATCGCCGCGTAGGCGGAGGCCACCGTCACCGGGTCGGTCTCGTTGATGCCGAGCGTGAACGTCTCGTACTCCTGCAGCTTCTTGCCGTCCGCGCGCCGGATGCCGAGCGACTTGGCGGTCTTGACGGTGTCGCAGAGGCCGACCCGCTGCTCCAGCTCCATGAAGAAGGTGTTCACGGAGTTCCAGGTGCCGGTGCGCAGCGTCTTCCAGCCGGGCGAGCCTTCGTCGTTGGTGACGGTGTGCGAAGGGTCGCCGATGTTCTGGCCCGCGCAGTTCTTGAACGTCGAGTACGCCGGCGCCCGGTAACCGGCGCCCGCGGCGAGCCCGTCGTCCAGCTTCATGCCCTTCTTCAGGGCGGTGATCAGCGTGAACGTCTTCATCGTCGAGCCGGGCTGGAATCCGACCCCGCCCCCGTGCGCGGCGTCGGCGACCACGTTGTAGGAGATCTCGTTCTTGGCGGCGTCCGTGCCGTAGCGGCGGCTGGCGGCCATCGCCCTGATCGCACCGCTGCCCGGCTCGACCAGGGCCTCGGCGGCGACGGGCCGGTCGGAGGCGTGGACGTAGCGCTTGATGGCGCGCTCGGCGGCGGCCTGCATCTTCGGGTCGAGCGTGGTCCTGATGGTCAGCCCGCCCCGGTTGAGCATGGCCAGCCGGGCCTTCGCGGTACGGCCGAAGTCCGGATTGCTGAGAATCTCGTGCCGTACATAAAGGCAGAAGTACGGATATTTGCTGCCTTCGCAGCCTCCGGGAAGCCGCGTCCCCTTGTACCCGAGCTTGGTCGCCTTGGCTTCGGCCGCCTCCTCCGGCGTGATCTTCCCCAGCTCCGCCATCCGGTTCAGCACCACGTTCCTGCGGTTCAGCAGCCGTTTCCGGTGCTCCGGGCCGAGGTTGGGGTCGGTGGCGTTCGGGTCCTGCACCGCGCCGGCCAGCGTGGCGGCCTGCGGCAGCGTCAGGTCGGCCGCGCGCACGCCGAAGAACCGCTTGGCGGCGGCCTCGACACCGTACGCGCTCGCGCCGAAGTACGCGATGTTCAGATACTTCTCGAGGATCTGGTCCTTGGTGTACTTCTGCTCGATCCCCATCGCATAGCGCAGCTCGTTGAGCTTGCGCGTGTAGCTGGCCTCGACGGCCGCGTTCCGCTCCTCCTCGGTGTCGGCCGAGTTGAGCAGCACCTGCTTGACGTACTGCTGGGTGATGCTCGACCCGCCCTGGCTGGTGCGGCCCGTCTGCAGGTTGGTGGCGAGGGCGCGCAGCGTGCCCTCGATGTCGATCGCCCCGTGCTCGTAGAAGCGGTAGTCCTCGATGGCCACGATCGCGGTCCGCATCACCTCGGCGATCTCGTCGAGGCCGACGATCTCGCGGTACTCCTCGTAGAAGCGGGCGATCTCGTTGCCCTTGGCGTCCTGCACGATCGTGACCTCGGCGGGCGGCGGCTCGGCGAGGTCGACCGGCCTGAGGTTCACCTCGTCGGCCGCCGCCACGAACCCGGCCCCCATGCCCCCGATGGCCGGGATCGCGATCCCGGCCACCAGCACGCCCGCCCCCGTGGCGGCGGCGGCGAGCCGCAGCAGCTTGGTCCCCCGTCCGCGCATCAGAGCCTGCCGAGCCCGCGGGCCAGAATCGTCGCGGTCCGCGCGATCACCTTGTTGTCGATCGGCTGCCCGGCCTCCTTGCGGTTGGTGTAGATGGCAAGGATGATCGGCGCGCCGGACCGGCCGGACGGCCAGGCGATCGCGATGTCGTTGCCCGCGCCGATCTCGTCATTGCTGCCGGTCTTGTCGCCGATCGTCCACTTCTTCGGCAGGCCGGCGCGGATGCGCGCGTCACCGGTCTCGTTCGCGATGAGCCAGCCGTTCAGCCGCGCGCGGTCCTTCGGGTGCAGCGCGTTCCCGGCGGCGAGCCTGCGCAGGTCGCGGGCGGCGGCCGCGGGGGTGGTGGTGTCGCGCTTCTCCTTCGGCGTCCAGACGTTCAGCTCGACCTCCCAGCGGTCGAGCCGCGAGACCGGGTCCTTGAGCGTACGCAGGTACTTGGTCAGCCCGGCAGGACCGCCGATCTGCTTGAGCACCATGTTGCCCGCGGTGTTGTCGCTCAGCGTGATGGCGGCCTTGCAGAGCTGCGCGACCGTCAGCCCGTCCTTGACATGCTTCTCGGTGGTCGGCGAGTGCGGCTTGAGGTCGGCCGCCGTCCACTTCACCCGCTTGTTCATCAGGCCGGGCTCGGAGGTGCGCGCCTTGTGCAGCGTGGCCCCGCACGCCAACGCCTTGAACGTCGACAGCAGCGGGAACCGCTCACCCGATCGGTAACCCACCGTCCTCCCCGTCGCCGTGTCGATCGCGTACGCCCCGATGCGCCCCTTGAAGGACGCCTCCAGCGCCCGCAGCTCCTTGCTGACCCATGCCTGCCCGGCAGGCTCCGCGGTGACCGCCGCGGCTGCCGCGGTGGCCGGGCTCGCGGTCGCGGCCCCGCCCGCCAGCAGAGAGATCGTCAGAGCAGTCGCCTGCAGCGCGGCCGCAAGCCGCCGGGCACGAAGCTGTCGCATGCCATGTCCTTGCCGTCGTTCGATCAGATCAGAGGGCAGGAGCAAAGCAGACGCGAAAGCACGATGTCTAATAGCGATATCGCGAAAGTATTCATATCGCTTTCCATATCCTTGCAGGTCAGAGCCCTGGTGGGAGGGACGGGGCCCGACGGTGGACGGTCAGAGGTACGGCGGTGGAGGGTCAGATGTCCGACGGTGGAGAGTCGGGGGCCGGGTGGTGGACGGTCAGGGGTCGGGTGGTGGACGGTCAGGGGCCGGGTGGTGGACGGTCAGGGGCCGGGTGGTGGACGGTCAGGGGTCGGGTGGTGGAGGTGTACCGGATGGTCGTGATCGTCGCCGGTCCCCCATGCACGGTCTCCACAAGGTGTGCGCTCGGTCACGTCACGTGGCCGAGCGCTTGGGTAGGGTCAAGGTATGCGTCCACTCAAGAGCCGGTACGTGCCCCTGGCCCTTTTCGCCTCGTGCGTGTTCGCGGCCGGTTGTAGCGACGTCAACGAGACCATCGACAAGGCCCAGGCGTGCATCGAGGCGCCGAAGATCGTCTCTGAGCTGGCCGCCGAGCTCACCAAGCTGACCGACGACCCCGAGGCCATGGACAAGGCGATCGACGACGCCGCGGCCAAGCTGAGCGACGTGGCCGACACCGCGGCCAACACGACGCTCAAGGAGGCGAGCGACAGCCTCGCCGCGACGCTGACCGGCATCACGATCGACGACGTCAACGACGCGGTCGACGCGGCGCAGAAGGTCGCCACGGAAAGCGCCGAATACGTGAAACGGGTGGCCCAGGCCTGCAGCTGAGACGCCGACAATCCCGGCTTCTCTAGGGGAAATGGGGACGAAATACCCTTTTTTCCATGGAACCCGACCCGCGTTTCACCTTGGCCAATGAACGCACATTCCTCACCTGGCTGAGCACGGCGCTGGCACTCAGCGCGGGTGGGGTGGCCATGGCGGCGGTGCCGTCCGACGTGTTCGTGCCGTGGATCCGTACGACGCTGGCCATCGTCCTCGTCACCCTCTCCGCACTGGCGGCCGGCATGGCCTACCCGCGCTGGCGCAACATCCAGCGCGCGCTGCGCGACCAGGCGCCGCTCCCGCCGCCCGCGCTGGCGGCCGTCTTCGGTTACGGCGTCGCCGCCGTGGCCGTGGTCGCCCTCGTCCTGATCATCCTGTCGGCGCGGGCCTGACCGGCGAGGCCCGGCGTGGGGATGACCCCGGAAGAGGAGATCTGGGACCAGGGCCTGCAGAGCGAGCGCACCCGGCTGGCCTGGGTGCGCACGGCCGTGGCGCTGTCCACCGGCGGGCTGGGCGCGGCCGGCCTCGCCGTTCGCAGCGGCCTGCCGGTGCCGGCGATCGCCGCGTTCGCGCTGGCCGCGCTCTGCGGCGGCGTACTGCTGATCAGGACCAGGCTGCGCTTCCGGCGCGTGCAGGCGGCCCTGCACCACGGCCGGCCCCTGGACTCCGGGCTCGACGCGCTCTTCGCCTGGCTCGGCACGCTCAGCGTCGTCGCAGGCTCCGTGATCTTCGTGTTCACCGTCAGGTGAGGCCGGGTTGCGGCAGGTCAGGAGGGAGGCGGACACTCGAAAGGGGGGTGACCTCATGGAAGAAGAACTGAGGATCGTGCCTTTCGAGTGTCAGCGCTGCTGGCACGTCTGGGAGGAGGACTACGTCGTCAGGCACCAGGAGGACCAGCACGGCAACGCGGCCGAGATCTGGCTGCGGAACGGGCTGCCCGTACCGCCGCCCTCGGCGGCCGCCGTCTGCCCGAAGTGCGGCTGCCAGAAGGCCAAGGTGTTCCCTGACGGCTACCTGACACGCCATCCGGAGCTGATCAAACAGGCGGAGCCCGCAGCCCCCGACGAGACGCCGCTGCTCAGCCCGGTACGCCGGCCGCTGTACTGACTCCCGCCGGGGAACGGCGTGCGCCGCACCGGCCAGTCCCGAAGGAAGACCGGCCCGGAGGAAAGACCGGCCCGAGGGAAGACCGCCCCGGAGGAACCGGCTCCGGAGGGAGGCCGGCTCCGGAGGAACCGGTTCCGGAGAGGAAGGCCGGCTCCGGTGCCGCGATCGGCGCCGGAACCGGCCCGTTGAACCCCCTAGCTGAGGCTCTCCAGCCACGCCTGGTGCAGCCCGGCGAACCGGCCTGAGGCGGCGATGAGCTGGTCCGGCGGCCCGTCCTCGACGATGCGGCCGCGATCCATCACCAGCACCCGGTCCGCGATCTCCACGGTGGACAGCCGGTGCGCGATGATCAGCGCGGTGCGCTCGGCCAGGATCGTCCGCAGCGCCCGCTGCACCAGCCGCTCGCTCGGCACGTCGAGGCTGGAGGTGGCCTCGTCGAGGATGAGCACGGCGGGGTCGGCGAGGAACGCCCGCGCGAACGCGACGAGCTGGCGCTGGCCCGCCGACATGCGGCCGCCGCGCTTGCCCACCTCGGTGTCGTAGCCGTCGGGCAGCGCCGAGATGAACTCGTGGGCGCCGATCGCCCTGGCGGCCTCGCGTACCTGGTGGTCGGTGGCGTCGGGGCGGCCGAACCTGATGTTGTCGGCGACCGTGCCCTCGAACAGGAAGTTCTCCTGTGTCACCATGACCACGGCCTGGCGCAGCGTGGCCTCGTCGAGCGAGCGCAGATCCACGCCGTCGAGCAGCACGCGGCCCTCGGTCGGGTCGTAGAAGCGGGAGATCAGCTTGGCCAGCGTGGTCTTGCCCGCGCCGGTCGCGCCGACCAGCGCCACGCTCTGCCCGGCCGGGATGGTCAGGTCGAGGCGCGGCAGGATCGGCATCTCCTTGACGTAGGCGAACTCGACGCCGTCGAAGCGGACGTTGCCCTTGGCCCGGCCGCCCGGCAGCGCGACGGGCTCGCGCGGCTCGGGCACGGAGGGCTCCTCCTCCAGCACGCCGGACAGCTTCTCCAGCGCCGCGCCGGCCGACTGCAGCGTGTTGTAGAACTGGCTGATCTCTTGCATCGGCTCGTAGAACTGCCGCAGATAGAGCATGAAACCGGCGAGCACGCCGACCTCCACCTCGCCGTGCAGGGCGAGGTAGCCGCCGTAGAGCAGCACCGCGCCGATCGTCATGTTGCCGATCAGCTTGATGCCGGTCATGAACGTCGCGCCGAGGATCATGCTGCGCGCGTTCGCCTCGCGGTAGTCCTCGTTGAGCTGCTCGAAGATGTCCTGGTTACGCGGCTCCCTGCGGAACGCCTGCACCGCGCGGATGCCGATCATCGACTCCACGAAGTGCACGATCACCAGGGCGACCGTCTCGCGGGTGCGCCGGTAGACCACGGCCGACTGCCGCTGGAACCACTTGGTGAACAACAGCAGCAGCGGCAGCGGGATCAGCGCCACCAGACCCAGGTGCACGTCCAGCACCAGCAGCAGCACCGCCGTGCCGACCAGCGTCAGCACCGCCTTGACCAGCGCGTCGAAGCCCGACTGCACCAGCTCGGCGATGGCCTCGACGTCCGAGGTCAGCCGGGAGATCACCCGGCCCGAGGTGTACTGCTCGTGGAAGCTCAGCGACAGCCGCTGGAAGTGGTCGAACACCCTCCTGCGCAGCGTCAGCAGGATGTTCTGGCCGATCGAGCCCATCAGGCGCAGGAAAGCCCGGCGGGTCAGCGCCTGGGTGACCGCGGCGGCCAGGATCACCGCGACCACCGTCAGTAGCACTGTCGGGGCCTCGCCGCCGGTGATCGGCGGGATGCCCCGGTCGATGCCGACCGAGACCAGGAACGGGATCGACAGCCCGGCCGCGTTCGAGACCACGATGATCAGGACGAGCAGCGCGATCTTCTTGCGGTACGGCCTGAGCAGGTCGCCGAGCAGCCGCCGCGAGCGGGCCCGCAGCAGCACCGACACCTTCTCCGGCAGCTCGTCCTGGTCCTCGGAGGCGACGCCGCGCCAGGAGGCGCTGGAGGCGTTCTTCTCGGGAGCCGTCGTGGTCATCGCAGCGCTCCTTCCGACGCGTCGTCGAAGTCGGCGTCCTGCGCCAGCAGCTCGCGGTATTCGGGCACCTCCGCCAGCAGCTCGCGGTGCTGGCCGACGTGGGTGATCGTGCCGTCGCGCAGCAGCGCGACCTTGTCGGCGAGCAGCACCGTCGAGGCGCGGTGCGCCACCACGATGCCGGTGGCGTCGCGCAGCACATGGCGCAGCGCCTCCTCGACCAGGGCCTCGGTCTCGGCGTCGAGCGCGGATAGCGTGTCGTCGAGGACGAGGATGCGGGGCTTGCTGAGCACCGCCCTGGCCAGCGCGAGCCGCTGTCGCTGACCGCCGGACAGCGACAGGCCCTGCTCGCCGATGCGGGTGTCGAGGCCCCACGGCAGGTCGTAGACGAACATCGCCTGCGCGGTCCGGATGGCCTGCTCCAGCTCCTCCTCGGTGGCGTCGGACCGGCCCAGCATGAGGTTCTCGCGCACGCTCATCGAGAACAACGTGGGCTCTTCGAACGCGGTGGCCACCACCTGGCGGAGCTGCTTCAGGTCGAGGTCGCGGATGTCCTGGCCGTCGATCGTGACCCGGCCGGAGGTGGGGTCGAGCAGGCGGGGGACCAGCGCGGTCAGCGTGGTCTTGCCCGAGCCCGTCGCGCCGACGATGGCGACCGTCTCACCGGGCTTCACCTCCAGCCAGACGTCGTGCAGCACCGGCTGCTCGGAGTCGGAGAAACGGAAGCCCACGCCCTCGAAGCGCAGGTGGCCGCGGGGGTTCTCCAGCTTCTTCGTGCCGCTCTCGATGGCCGGGACGGTGTCCATGACCTCCATCACGCGGTCGGCGGAGGTCATCGCCTCCTGCGCCATGACCAGGAGGTAGCCGAGGCTCGCCACCGGCCAGACCAGCTGCAGCATCAGCGTCGTGAACGCGACCAGCGCGCCCAGCGTCAGCGCCCCGGAGCCGACCGCCAGCGCGCCCAGCAGCAGCACCAGCGCCAGCGTGATGTTCGGGACGATCTCCAGGAAGGAGAAGAACTTCGACGACAGGCGGACCTTGTCCATCGAGGAGTTGTAGACCTTGAGCGCGGCGTCGTCGTAGCGGTCGTAGACGTGGTGCCGGCGGCCGAAGGCCTTGATCGTGCGGATGCCGATCGCCGACTCCTCGACGAACGTGGCGAGGTCGCCCTGTTCGTCCTGGACCTGCCGGGAGATCTTGATGTAGCGCTTCTCGAAGCGCTGCGAGGTCCACACGATCGGCACGACCGAGGCCAGCACCAGCAGGCCGAGCGGCCAGTACTTGTTGAGCAGCAGGATCGTGACGGTGACGACCTGCAGCACGTTCATGACCAGGAACAACGCGCCGAATCCGAGGAAGCGGCGCATGGTCGACAGGTCGGTTGTGGCACGTGACAACAGCTGGCCCGACTGCCAGTCGCCGTGGAAGGCCATGGGCAGCCGCTGCAGGTGTGCGTACAGGTCGTTGCGGATGGCGGTCTCCAGGCCGAGCACCGGTTTCACCTGGATGTAGCGCCGGAAGAAGATCAGCAGCGCTTCGAGTGCGCCGACGCCGACCGCGAGCAGGCCCAGCGGGAGCAGCCCGTCGGGGTCGCGGTGGGCGATGGGCCCGTCGATGACCTTCTCGATGATGAGCGGAAAAATGATCACCATGGCGATGCCGACGAGAGCGGTCACCCAGATGGTGATCAGACGTAAGACGTAGGGCCGTAGATACGACCGCATGCGCCACAGGGAGTAGGCGCGTGATCGGGAGGATCTGGAGGACGGCAGGGCAGGGCGAGGTTGGTGCGTGTCGGGAGGCATCCCTTCTAATCTAATACGTCGGATCAACCGATTTTCTGTGGCCTTCGGGTGGGTTTCCTGTACATGACGTGGGAAAACGTGAAAGGTCATGCACTTTCGGCGGTCCGTTAACCGTGGTCAACGTCGGAGAAGGAGGGGTCGATGATCGACCAGAACGAGCTGCCGTACCTGCGGCGCTGCGTCGAGCTGGCCCGCCAGGCGCTGGAGGAGGGCGACGAGCCGTTCGGCTCCGTCCTGGTCTCCGGCGACGGCAAGGTGCTCGCCGAGGACCACAACCGCGTCGCATCGGGCGATCGTACGCGGCATCCCGAGTTCGCGCTCGCCCGCTGGTCGGCCGAGAACCTCACGCCCGAGGAGCGCGCCGCCGCCACGGTCTACACCTCAGGGGAGCACTGCCCGATGTGCGCGGCCGCGCACGCCTGGGTCGGGCTCGGCCGCATCGTGTACGCCACGTCCTCGGAACAGCTCTCCGCCTGGCTCGGCGAGCTGGGCGTGCCGCCACCGCCCGTACGCACGCTGCCGATCAACGAGGTCGCGCCCGGCGTGACCGTCGAAGGCCCGGTGCCCGAGCTGGCCGAAGAGGTGCACGAGCTGCACCGCCGCTTCCACGGTGGACGTCCGACATCCGTTTGACCTGGGGTTTGCAGCCCACGTGGCACAGTCGGTCACATGGTCAACCGCCGCTCCATCAGGGCGAAGATGACGCTGGCGACCGTGGTGTCGTTCGGCGTCGTCCTGCTGGGCGGAGCGGCCCTGATCTCGGTGACGTGGCCGAACAGGGCGCGGGCCGACCTGACGGAGCAGGTGGCCACCGCCAGCCGGCACGTCACCACGATCATCGACAACCGGCGCTTCGACGGCCCCATCCAGCCGCTGAACGGCATCGGTCTGCTGCAGGTCGTCACCTACGACGGCCGTGTGGTCGCCGCCAGCGCCGGGCTGGCCGGCCAGCCGCCGATCACGAACGCCCGGCCCACCGGCGGCGACTCCCAGGTCGACACCCGCGTATGCCGGCCCGAGGGCTGCCTCATCGTGGTCGGCACCAGCAACCGCGCCACCGTCTACGGTCCGGTCGTCGCGTACGCGGCCGTCCGCGAGCCGTTCCTGCTGAACTCGTCGTACCTGCGCCTGGTGCTGTTCGCCTCGGCCGTGCTGCTGCTCGCGCTGATGGCCTGGGGCACCTGGTACGGCGTCGGCCGCGTGCTCGCCCCCGTCGAGGTGATCAGGAGGGGGCTGCAGCGGATCAACGCCGAGGACCTCAGCCGCCGCGTCGCCGTGCCCGACACCCAGGACGAGGTGGCCGAGCTCGCCGTCACCGTCAACGAGACGCTCGACCGGCTGCAGGACGCCGTCGACCGGCATCGGCGCTTCGTCTCCGACGCCTCCCACGAGCTGCGCACCCCCATCACCGGGCTCATGGTCCGCCTGGAGGAGGGCCTGCACGACCGCAGCGAGGCCGACTGGCGGGCCGCGCTCGACGACGCGCGGCGGCTCGCCGACATCGTCGAGGACCTGCTGCTCATGGCCCGCCTCGACGCCGGCGCGCCCGTCAAGAAGAAACGCCTCGACCTCGGCCGCCTCGTGGAGGACGAGGTGGCCCGCCGCCCCTCCCGGCTGCCCGTCACCGTACGCGCCGAACCCGGCGTGTACGTCCGCGGCAACCGGCTCCGCCTCGCCCGCCTCCTCATCAACCTGCTCTCCAACGCCGACCGCTACGGGGACTCCAAGGTGGAGGTGCACGTGCGGAGCAGCGGGGACCAGGCCGTGCTCGAGGTCGTCGACGATGGGCCTGGTATCCCGGAGGAGATGAGAGAGCGGGTGTTCGAGCGGTTCACCCGCCTCGACAAGACGCGGTCGCGGGATGTCGGGGGGAGTGGGCTAGGGCTGCCGATCGCCAGGGACATCGCCAGGGAACACGGTGGGGAGCTCACGATTGAAGGGCCGCAGACCCGCCTCGTCCTCCGCCTGCCCCGCGACTAGACCTGCCTGCACCTTCACCCGCTCGTCCACATCGGGGCGTTCGCGCAGCACCTCGTGGATGCGCAGCAACGGGGCGTACCTCGAATAGCGGCGGTTGGCCATGCGCATGAGGCGAAGCACGTCTGGTCCCGGCAGCACGCGGGCGTCCACCGCCAATCTCCCGCATCCAGGGCGAGTTGCGATGACAGTACGCGGCGAGACGGTACCGCTCCACTGCCCGGCCAGGTGAAGAAGGCGAGGTCCGCGACATCGATCTCGGCGTCCCGCTCGAATGACACCTCCAGCGTCCTGATCCCGTCGCGCAGCTGATGGCGGACCTTGACCGTGCGGGTCAGCGCGTCCCACTCGGCCCTGGTGAGCTGGGACTGCCACAGGCGGGCCATCCTGCGCCACCGCTCGTTCGCGTGCTCCTGCTGGTCTTCCTGGAACAGCTCGGCTCCGGTCAGCGGCCCGCCGGCCGTCAGGACGGCGAGCAGCATGAGGTTCGCGGCATAGGCGGCGCAGCGGGCGGTGACCTCCGCGCGGACCGGCTGGTAGGCGTCGAACGCCGAGCCCTGTCTGGTCATCAGCGCCCGCGAGAACAGTTCACACAGATGCCGGCATAGCAGCGTGCGCCGGTCGGGCGGCAGGTCGGTGGCCAGGCGGTGGGCGAGGAAGTCCACCGTGGGGGCGCGGCCCGCGAGCGCCGCGTACGACAGCAGCGCGTGCAGGAACCCGTCGTCCGGCGTGGCCGGGCGGCGGCGCGACTCGGCGAACGCCAGTTCCTCGGCCATGTCCGCCAGCTCTCTGGCCACCAGACGGGCGACCAGGTACGCCCCGGAAACGGATCGTCGCCGCGGCCGTCGAGCTGATCGAGCGGGAGGGCGCGGACGCGGTCTCCATGCGGCGGATCGCGGCCGAGCTGGGCGTCCGCGCTGCACGATGCTCGTGGTCAGCAGGCAGTCGCGGTCGGCGGCCGGGCGGCTGCCGGTGGAGCGGGCGCTCGCGACGCTGCGTGAGGCCGGGTTCGACGGGGCCGGCGCGGTACGCGTGCTGCGCATGCTCATCGCCTACATCGTGGGCTCGCTGCTGCGGGAGGTCGGGGTGACACCGACGTTCGCGCCTGCGCAGACCGGGACGATCCGTGCGGACGGTGTGGATCCCGCGCTGTTCCCCGAGGTGACGTCGCTGGCGGGGCTGTTGGGGGAGTGCGATCACGAGGCGGAGTTCGGATTCGGGCTCGACCTGCTGATCAGGGCGGTCGAAGAGCGGGCCGGGAGGCGGGAGAGCGGAGCGGAGGAGGGCATCCGGTGAAGCGGCGCCGGATGCCCTCCGGAGCCTGCTAGTACCAGTTGTGCGATCTGAAGTGTCCCCAGGCGCCGCAAGGCCTGCCGTACCTCCCCTTGATGTAGGCAAGGCCCCACCGGATCTGCGTCTCCGGGTTCGACTTCCAGTCGCGGCCGGAGATGCGCATCTTCGTGGCCGGGAGGGCCTGCGGGATGCCGTACGCGCCGGATGACCGGTTACGTGCCCGGTGGTTCCAGTTGCTCTCCCTGGTCCACAGGTTGTCGAGGCAGCGGAACTCGCGGAGGTTCCACGAGCGCTGGACGACGTGTCCCAGGGCGATCTTCTTGTTCCTGTTGGCCGGCCGGATGGCCGAGATCTTCGGCTGGGCCGACGTGGTCCATGTCCTCACTTTGATCGGGTGCGTCTCGGCCGTGGCCTCGGTGACGCCCATGGCGGTGAATGCGCTGACAGAGATGAGTGTGCCGGTGAGCACGCGTTTGCTGTCCAAATCGATCCTTGCTGCCGGGCCGCGTGCGGACGGGCGCGCTCGAGGCGCGCCTTGCCGGTCCGCGCCCGTGGCTCGGGCGCGGAGGGTCCGCGCGGCCCTCCGGGATCCTGCTACCGCCCGATCGTGCTGGGCGGCCCGGAGGGCACCGCGACGTGTCCTTTAGCACGATTCCTATTACGCACGGTCACCATCGGTCACTCACAGTGACACTCGAAGGGCGGGTGTTTGTGTGATCGTTGCGGATAAAAGGCCCCCTCGCTGGAGCGGGATTGCACGCTCCGCTCCCGGGCTGGGCGGGCCTTGACGGAAAAAGCGAGCGAGCCTGGGGTTTGGCTCAGTACCAATGGTGGGACTGGAAGTGGCTCCAGGCCCGACACGGCGTCTTGTAACGCTGCTTGATGTAGCCGAGTCCCCAGCGGATCTGCGTGCGGGGATTGGTACGCCAGTCGCGCCCTGACGAGGCCATCTTGTGGCCGGGGAGCGCCTGCGGGATGCCGTAGGCGCCGGAGTGGCGGTTGCCCGCTCGGTGGTTCCAGCCGCTCTCTCGGGCCCAGAGCCTGACCAGGCACCTGAACTGGGCCGTGTCCCAGCCGCGCTTGGCCACCATGGCCTTGGCGATGGACTTGTTCTTGCTGCTGGTGGCCTGGGAGCTCTGCGCCTGTGCGGCCGAGGCGCCGCCGGTCGTCACGAGCGTGGCGGCCAGCACCAGAACGCCGGTACGGCGAAGCATGGGCATGCGGGTTCCCTTTCGAGGGGGTTTCACGGACCGCGCCACAGTGCCCGAGCGGTTCCCTTGACAGGGAATTGACCTTGTATACGAAGATCGTCAGTAAAGATCACGATATATACCATCTTCTGGGGATTTGTCCGGAAAATGAGGACTGTGTCACAAATCTGGCCCTGACTCGTTCTGTAGGGTCGGATCATGAGCCTCAGTGACATCCCGCTGCGCACTCTCGACGACGCCCCCACCACGCTCGGCGCCCTCACCTCCGGCGGTCCCGCCCTGATCGTGAACGTGGCCTCGCGCTGCGGCCTGACCCCGCAGTACGCCGCCCTCGTCGAGCTCCAGCGCCGCTACGGCCCCCGCGGCTTCACCGTCGTCGGCATGCCCTGCAACCAGTTCGCCGGCCAGGAGCCCGGCACCGCCGAGGAGATCAAGGAGTTCTGCGCCGCCACGTACGGCGTGGACTTCCCGCTGCTGGAGAAGGCCGACGTCAACGGCCCCGGCCGCCACCCGCTGTACGCCGAGCTGACCCAGGCGCCCGACGAGCAGGGCGAGGCCGGCGACGTGCAGTGGAACTTCGAGAAGTTCCTGGTGGACCGCGAGGGCAAGGTCGTGGCGCGCTTCCGCCCGCGCACCACGCCCGACGACCCGGCGGTCATCGCCGCGATCGAGAAACTCCTGTGAAGGCCTGATCGCCAAGCGTTACGAAGTCATGACGCTACGCGTGCGGGCCGGTGGGTAATCAACCCCGTTGTCGCTGGTCGGCCCGCAGGGAGCGTGATGACGATCAATCCGTATGCCGGCAACCCGTACGCGGGATCGCCCTTCACCTACGCCGCCGAGCCCGCCGTGTCGCCGTACGCGATCGTCGAGCTCATGCCCGGCGTGCGCAACCTGTGCGAGTACGCCCGCGTGGCTCCGGGTGACCGGGTGCTGCTGCTGATGGAGCACACCGTGGACCCGGTGGTGGTGCAGGCCATCGCCGCAGCGGCGGCGCTGCGCGACGCGGACGTGCGCATCCTGTCGGTGCCGCCGTTCAGCGCGGGCGGCTGGGACCGCGAGGCGCCGCTGCAGATCGAGACCGCCGCCTTCCACGAGGCCGACGTGGTGATCAGCGGCACCTGGTGGGGCGAGGTCCACACGGCGCCGCTGTTCTTCGACCAGATCAGGGCGCGCTCGGCCCGGTTCGTGTCGCTGCACATGACCGCGAC
Source organism: Nonomuraea fastidiosa (assembly GCF_042751225.1). Lineage (NCBI taxonomy): Bacteria > Bacillati > Actinomycetota > Actinomycetes > Streptosporangiales > Streptosporangiaceae > Nonomuraea > Nonomuraea fastidiosa. The sequence goes on along the minus strand of NZ_CP170570.1, from coordinate 521,018 downwards.
GGCCGGCGCGCTGCTGACCGGCGCCCGGCTGCCCGTCGAGGTCTTCTACGCGCTGGTGGCCAGGGCGCTGCGGCAGCTCTCCACGGCCTCGTCGATCAGGGTGACCTCCGCGCGGGGCACCGACCTGACCTTCGGCGGCTTCACGTTCGAGGACCCCGGGCCCGGCGGGCTGCGGCCCGGCGACTGGCGGCCGTTCCCGTACGGGGGTGTCAACTTCTGGCCGACCGAGACCGAAGGCGTGCTCGTCGTCGAGGACTCCACGGTCACCGGCGTCCCCGAGGAGCCGCTGCGCATCACGCTCGAAGGCAACCTCGTCCGCAAGATCGAGGGCGGCGCGGCCGCCGCGCAGCTGCGCAGGTACGCGCCCGAGGGCTTCTACATGCGGCACGCGCTGTTCGGGCTCAATCCGAAGGTGCGGCTGGCCGGCGGCACCCAGTTTGAACGGGAGAAGCACGCCGGCGCCTTCTACTGCGGGCTCGACGGACTGACCGGCGGCGTGCCGGTGACGTCCGGGCCCGGCTTCGCCCACTGTGACTGCCAGGTGGACCGGCCGACCGTGGTGGTGGACGGCGAGCTGTTCGTCGAGGACGGGCGGCTGCTGATGCTGGACGAGCCGGAGATCAAGCTGGTGGCCGCCCGCTTCGGCCCGCCCGAGGTGATCCTCGACGACAACCCGGTGATGGTCCTGCCCCGCCGCTACACGGGCGGCGCCGCGTAACGAGAGCCGCCCGCCCGGCTCCTGAGCGTCGGGCCCCGCCCAGCGCACGGGTACCAGCGTCGCGTGAAAACGGCTCAGCGGCGGGGGCCGCAGCTACCCCGGACGATCAGCTCCGTGGGCAGCACCACCGAGCGCTGCCGCCGCCCGCCCGAGCGCAGCACCAGCTCGGCCGCCCGATAGCCCATGTCGCGTCCCGGCTGGGCGACGACGGTCAGCGGCGGTGAGCACAGCTCGGCCCAGGGCACGTCGTCGTACATGATGAGCGAGACGTCCCTCGGCACCCGCAGGTCCAGCTCCCTGGCCGCGAGCACGGCCGCCTCGCCGAGCACGTTTCCGCCCGCGACCACCGCCGTCAGGTCGGGGCGGCTCTGGAACAGCCCGGAGGCGGCGGCGTAGGCGGAGTCGCGGCTGCCGGTGCCGAACACGATCAGCTCCTCGTCCAGCGGCTCGCCCACCGCCTCCCTGAAGGCCGCGGCCCGCCGGTCGTGGCCTGGGCCGCCGATGAAGGCGATGCGCCGGTGGCCGAGCCCGCGCAGGTAGCGCACCGCCGTACGGATGCCGCCCCGGTCGTCGGCCACCACGGACGGCACGTCCAGCGGCTTGGCGCGGGCCGGAGGAGGCGCGGCGCCGTCGAGCAGCAGCAGGTCGTTGAGGGCGCTGACCGCGGGATCCTCCTCCACGGGCGGTGCGGCAGGCAGCCGGTCGGCGAAGACCACCGTCATGCCGGCGCGGATCGCCGGCGCCCAGCTCTCCTCGTCGCCGGACGGCACCGCGATGAGCCGGTCGACGCTCTGCTCCAGCAGCATGCCGATCAGCTCCGACTCCTGCTCGGGGTCGCCTCCCGTGGAGCCGATCACCACCGGCTCACCGGCCGAGCGGGCGCAGGCGAGCACGCCCTCGGCGAGCTGCGCGTGGAAGGTGTCGGTCAGGTCGGGAACGAGCAGGCCCATGCCGCCGGTGCGGCGCTGGCGCAGGTTGCGGCCGAGCGCGCTGGGGCGGTAGTCGAGCTGCGCGGCGACGGCCAGAACGCGCTCGCGGGTCTGCGGGCTGGCCGAGCCTCCCGACAGCACCCGGGAGACGGTGGCGACGCCCACGCCGGCCGCCTCCGCCACATCTTTGATCGTCGCCCGCTTCGCCATGGAAACGATTCCATCATGGTTTCCGGTAAAGGAAAAGGTTTAGAGACGACAAAGGCTGGTCATGCCGTAACCCTTGACACTCATGTCCGTTTCGGGTGAGATGCTTGAAAACGTATCCACGCAAGTGGGAAACGGGACCAACATCCGGGCTGCAGCCCTGGAGCGCGAAGGAATGTCATGGCATCCATCGTTCTGACGAACGTCGACAAGGTCTACGCCGGTGGCGTCAAGGCCGTGAACGGACTCAACCTTGAAATCAAGGACGGCGAGTTCATGGTGCTCGTCGGCCCGTCCGGTTGCGGTAAGTCGACCGCGCTCCGGATGATCGCCGGCCTGGAGGACATCAGCGCCGGTGAGATCGCCATCGGCGGCAAGGTGGTCAACCACCTCCCGCCGAAGGACCGCGACATCGCGATGGTCTTCCAGAACTACGCGCTGTACCCGCACATGACGGTCGAGGAGAACCTCGCCTTCGGCCTCAAGCTCCGCAAGATGCCCAAGCCGGAGATCCAGAAGCGGGTCAACGAGGCCGCCAAGATGCTCGGCCTGGAGACCTACCTCAAGCGCAAGCCGGCCGCGCTCTCCGGTGGTCAGCGTCAGCGTGTCGCCATGGGCCGCGCCATCGTGCGTGAGCCGCAGGCGTTCCTCATGGACGAGCCGCTGTCCAACCTGGACGCCAAGCTCCGCGTCTCCATGCGCGCCTCGCTCAACCAGATGCACGAGCGCCTCGGCGTCACCACCGTCTACGTCACGCACGACCAGGTCGAGGCCATGACCCTCGGCGACCGCGTCTGCGTGCTCCGCGACGGCATCCTCCAGCAGGTCGACACCCCGCAGAACCTGTTCGACAAGCCCGTCAACCTCTTCGTGGCCGGCTTCATGGGCTCGCCCGCGATGAACTTCGTCACCGCCGAGCTGGTCCGCACCGACGACGGCCCCGCGGTGGCCTTCGCCGACGTCAAGCTGCCGATCCCCGAGTCGACCTTCTCCGACAAGCCGGGCCTCGACCAGTACATCGGCAAGAAGATCATCCTGGGCATCCGTCCCTCCGACTTCGAGGACGCCGCCTCCGCCGGCAACCACGCCAACGGCTGGGCCACGCTGCCCGTCAAGGCGGAGGTCACCGAGGAGCTGGGCTCCGAGATCAACGTCCTGTTCCTGATCGACGCCCCGCCGGTCGAGCACAAGGACACCGTGGCCGCCGCCGACGCCGGTGACGACGACGACGCCTCGCTGCCGCTGTCGGGCGACAAGTCCCTGTGGACCGCCCGCGTCAACGCCCGCAGCCACGTGCGCCCCGGCCAGCAGATCGACCTGGTCGTCGACACGCACAACATGCACTTCTTCGACGCGTCCTCGGGTCTGGCCATCGGTCACGAGGCCAACCGCTGAGGCACCGGCCTCCCATTCCCGGTCGCGGCTAGACGCCCGCGACCGTCCGGGCCCCCACCGCGACCCCCTCCCGCGGCGGGGGCCCATTCTTCTTCAGAGCCCCCGGCGCGTGTACGGCGCGGCGGCCCTCAGCGGCCGATCCGCTGCGACACCTTCTCCTGCACGCTGCGCGGTACGAGCCTCCCGACCGCCACGATCGTCTTGTAACGCAGGTCGGGGATCGACACCCGCTTGCCGAGCGCGAGGTCCCGCATCGCGGCGCGCACCACGTCGTCCGCCTTGAGCCACAGGAAACCCGGGATCGACGACGTGTCCATCGACGCACGCTGGTGGAACTCGGTCCTGACGAAACCGGGGCACAGCGCCATGATCTTGATGCGCGGGTTGCCCACCTCGGCGGCGGCCGACTGGCTGAAGTTCACCACCCACGCCTTCGAGGCGCTGTAGGTGCCCCGGGTGAAGAACGCCGCCACCGACGCCACGTTCACGATCGCGCCGCGGTCGCGCTCGCGCATGCCGGGCAGGGCCGCAAGCGTCAGCCGCAGCACCGCCTCGCAGTGCACCCTGAGCATGCGCACCTCGCGCTCGGCGGGAACGTCGGGGAAGTGGCCCGCGTTGCCGAAACCGGCGTTGTTGATCAGGAGATCGACGCCCTCGCGCACGCGTGACTCCACCTTGGCCAGGCCCTCCTCGGTGGCCAGGTCGGCGGGCAGCACCTCGACGGGAACGCCGTATCTCAGCTTCAGCTGGTCGGCGGTGCGGGCAAGACGGAGCTCGTCCCGGGCCACGAGGACGAGCGAAAACGCGTCGGCGGCCAGGCGCCGGGCGAAAGCGGCGCCGATCCCAGAGGTGGCGCCGGTGATCAGTGCGGTAGGCATGTCTGAACCCTAACGTTCGTGGCAGGATGAGGCCCGTGCGCCTCGTCGCGGCCGTGAGCTCCTCAGCGCTCCTGCCCGGTGCCCTGCCGGCACGCACGCCGGCCGCCCCGGCTCCCGGCACGCCGCCGCCCGCCCCACCACGGCCAGGACCTCGGCACGAGAACGCCTGGCAGGAGGCCGACCGGCAGCCGGCCGGCGCGAAGGGCGGCGCCGGGTTCTGTGCGGTGAGGACGCGGGCGGCGAGCTTTACGCGCTCAGCCTGCGGGGTCCGCTCGATCGCGTCGATCCTGCCTGACGCGTTCGATCAGCGACTCGACCTGGTCGTTCAGCTTCGCGCCGCGGGCCCAGCCGGCGTAGTGGGTGAGGAAGATCACCACCTCGCGCAGCTCCGCCTCGTTCAGCTCTCCGGCGCGCAGGGCGACGTCGAGCTGCACGTCGAGCAGGTCATGCAGGCCCTGGCCGACGAGCAATCCGAGCAGGAGCAGCCGGCGCTCCCTGACCGACAGCACCGGACGTGACCAGACCTCGGCGAAGATCCGCTCGGCGGTCATGCCGAAGGAGTCGACGGTCTCCATGGCGGGTTCTGTCATTGCGCACTCCGCGGGTGTCGGAAGGGATCCTCATATCTTTCGCTACTTCCCGAGATGAACCAATGGGAGGTTGCATGAACGTTGGAACTCCGCGTTGCGAACCCGCCCCCGGCCCTCGGATGCCGTATCTCAAGTAAAGCCAACGCGCGGCCAAGATTTGGTCAAGAATTTCTGCGCGCAATCGGGCCTCAATCCGCGAGAAACGGGCACAACCTCTGCGGTGATCCGTTAAGCGGAGGTAAGCCCTGGTGAAGACGGCACGGGCCGCGCTCGCGCATGCCCGGCGCGGGTTCGTACACGCTGCTCGGGGCGGCGTCGAGACGTATCTTCCCGGCGACATCACGACCCGTTTGCGGGACGTGTGGGGGCAGGACCACGTCGTCGAGCGCGTACGCGAGGACATCGTCGTCCTCGAACGGCCCGACGAGATCGAGCGGCGCGGCGGGTACGTGCCCGGCGGCCTGCTGCTGTGGGGGCCGCCCGGCACCGGCAAGTCGCTCTTGGCCGAGGCGGTGGCAGGGGAGACCGGCAAGCCGTACGTGTACGTGGACTCGAACACGTTCATGGGACTCGGCGTCCTCAAGGTCAGGTTCCTGTTCAGGAGGCTGCGCGGGCTCGCAGCGCGCCATGGCGGCGTCGTCGTCTTCTTCGACCAGGCGGACGCGCTCGGCGGCTCCGGCGTCCTGCGATCCCTCACCGCCGAGCTGACCGGGCTCACCAGGCCGCGCGGGTTCGTCAACCGGCTGGTCCGTCCGCTGCTCGGCATGCCGCCCGAGCCGCCGCCCGCGTACCGCATCTTCGTGATCATGGCCGCCGGGCGGCCCGACGCGCTCGACGAGGCGCTGCTGCGGCCCGGCCGTATCGACCGCGTCTACCAGGTCGGCCATCCGTCCAAGGCCGGGCGCGTGCGCATCTTCCAGGGATGCCTCGGCAAGGTGGCGCACCAGCTGACCGCCGAGCAGATCGACAGGCTCGCCGCCGTCACCCCGTACGCCACCGGCGCCGAGATCAAGGACCTCGTCAACGAGGCGCTCATCGCCGCCATCGGGGCCGGACGGGAGGTCATCACCTGGTCTGACATGCTGCGGGCCAGACGGCTCAAGCGGTTCGGGGCGGCCGAGGAGGTCGAGCGCGCCGAACGGCACGCCCTGGCCGTGCACGAGGCGTGCCACGCCGTCATCGCGTACGTCACCCGCCCCCACCGTGATCTCGACGTCGCCACCGTCGAGAAGGGCACCTGCCACCTCGGTCCGGTCAGGACAGAGGAGGCCCGGTGGAAGTCCGATCACGAGGCCGACATCATGGTCGCCCTCGCCTCGCTGGCGGGTGAGCGCATGTTCTTCGGCGGCGACAGCTCCTGCGGGGTTTCCGAGGACCTGTACGCCGCCACGTACCTGATGGCTTCGATGGAGTCGCGCTGGGGGATGGGCACCGGCCTCGCCTCCCTGCCCGCGCTCCAGAAGCTGGAAATCAGGCCCGCGCCCGGCGCCGTCGGCGAGCGTGTCGAGGCCGGCCTCGCCCGGCTGCTCGAACGGACCGGGGAGCTGCTGCGGGAACACCGCCGCGAGGTGCTGTGCCTGGCGCACGCGCTGGAGACGCACGGGACGCTCGACGGTGACGACGCCGTCGCGGTCATCCGCGCCGAGCGGGGGCCGCTGATCGACGGCACCGTGTACGCCTCCGACGCGTTCTACCAGGCGCTGGAGGACTACCACCGGGACGCCGTCAAGGCGCACTGGGCGCACAGCCCGATCGACAGGGATCCGCCGGTGCCGCCCAGCACCGCCCTGCCGCCCGGGGCCGTCCTGCCACCGGGTGCCGCCCTGCCGCCCAAGGCCGCCGTGCCGCCCGGGGCCGCCGTGCCGGGGGACCGGCCGCAGTTCGTGCCCTGGGCCGCCGCGGCGCCGCCCCGGCAGCCGTTCGCCCAGCGGCCCGGACGACCGTCCGCTCGGCCACCCGGGCAGCCGGCTCAGCCGTCGGCCCCGCCGGCGGTTCCGGCGACGGCTCCGGCGGCGGCGGGGGCCGGGTCGTCGGTGTGGCGGCGGACCGCCGGGCGGGTCTGGGCCGTCGTCGCGAGCGCCCTCGTCCTCGTCCTGCTCTCCCTGCTCACCGCGCTGGCCGTCACGGGCACGCTGTCTCGCACCGGCGGTGTCGCCGAGCCGGGCGGCAGGGCGGGCGTCACCATCGTCGGGGCGGGCGGTGATGCGGTGGCCGAGCCCGGCGTCCCGTCAGCGGGGCTGCTGTTCGTGCTGTTCGTGGTGATCGTGGCGGTGATCGTCGGCGCGGGGCTGGCGTACGCGGCCGTGAGACGCATGCGTACGGCGCAGCTCGCCGCAGAACGCGAACGCGACCAGGCGCACGCACGCGCCCAATTCCTGGCCGCCACGCTGGACCCGGCCACGGCCATGCGCCTGCTCGGCTACGACGGCACCGGACGTACGTGAACGAAACCGCACCGAAGCGAGGTCAGCGCTCGGCGACCACGATCATGCGGCGGCTGTCCATCGTGAGCGGCCCGCCGTCCGCGCCGAAGCCCCGCACGGCCGCGAACCCGGCGTCGAGCAGCCGGTCGCGCAGCTCGGGGAAGGTGAACATGCGCACGGAGTACGGCACGTGCCGCACCCGTCCGTCCCGGACGACCGTCCGCTTGACCACGTTCCTGCTGGTGAGCAGATCGAGCCGGTAGCGGTCGATGAGCAGGTCGCCGTCGCGCTCGACCACCGTTGACGCCTGGTAGGTGCGGACGACGGCGGCGTAGTTGTTGAGGTCGAGCGCGAGCCTGCCGCCTGGTTTGAGCGCCGCGGCGGCCTGGGCGAGCACGCGCCGGTCATCGGCGTCGTCGAAGTAGCCGAACGCGGTGAACCAGCTGACGACGCGGTCGAAGCGGCCCGTCCACGGCAGCCGCCGCATGTCGCCGTGGACGTAGTCGACGGTGACGCCGAGCTCGCCGGCCGTTGTGCGGGCGCGGTCCAGGAAGGGCTGCGAGGAGTCCAGGCCGGTGACGCGGCAGCCGCGCGCGGCGAGCCTGTTGGCGATCCGCCCGTGGCCGCAGGCGAGGTCCAGCACCTCCATGCCGGGCCGCAGATCGAGCAGCCGCCAGACCAGATCGGTCTGGCGTCGCCGCGGGCGTCGAGGTGGTCGGCGAAGAAGTAGAGATAGTCGTCTCCGAAGAGACCTTCGGCGTCGAACGCGGGCTCTGTCACGGCGCTCCCCTCTGTCTCCTGCCGCTGAACCGTACGGGTCCCATGGTGGGATGGCCGCCGTATCGGGTACAACCCTGCGAGGAGTACGCGCACGCGAGCAGTCGCAGCCCCCACGACGGCCCGGCCAGCCGTGGGGGAGCCCGATGGACGTATCAGCGGCGGTGTGGTGGCTGACGATCCTGGGGATCGTCGCGCTGCTGGCGTTCGACTTCTTCTTCCACGTCCGCAAGGCGCACGTGCCCACCCTGCGCGAAGCGACCATCTGGTCCGCCCTGTACGTCGGCATCGCGCTGCTGTTCGGCGTGGGCGTGTGGTGGTTCGGCGGCTCGGAACCGGGCGCGGAGTACTTCGCCGGTTACGTGACGGAGAAGGCGCTGTCGGTGGACAACCTGTTCGTCTTCCTCGTCATCATGAGCAGTTTCAAGGTGCCGCGCGCCGACCAGCAGAAGGCGCTGCTGTTCGGCATCGTCTTCTCGCTGCTCGCGCGGAGCGCGTTCATCGTGCTGGGGGCCGCGCTGATCAACCTGTTCGCCTGGGTTTTCTACGTGTTCGGCCTCGTGCTGCTGATCACCGCGGGCAACCTGCTCAAGCCGGAGGGGGAGGAGAGCCACTCACCGGACAACCTCATGGTGCGTACGGCGCGCAGGCTCGTGCGCACCAGCCAGGAGTACGACGGCGACCGGCTGTTCACCACCCGGAACGGGCGGCGCGAGATGACCCCGATGCTGCTCGTCATGATCGCCCTCGGCGGCACCGACATCCTCTTCGCGCTCGACTCCATCCCCGCGATCTTCGGCCTCACCCAGAACGTCTACATCGTCTTCACCGCCACCGCGTTCTCCCTGCTGGGCCTGCGCCAGCTCTACTTCCTCATCGACGGCCTGCTCGACCGCCTCATCTACCTGACCTACGGCCTGGCCGTCATCCTCGGCTTCATCGGCGTCAAGCTGATCCTGCACGCGCTGCACGAGAACAACGTGCCGTTCATCAACGACGGCCAGCCGGTGAAGGTCGTCGAGATCAGCACCGGGCTGTCCCTCTGCGTGATCATCGGCGTGCTGGCGATCACCGTGATCGCCTCGCTGCTCAGCCCGCGCGGGCGCTCCCGCAACACGGTGTCCAGGGTCCGCCGCCACGCCCAGCAGTACCTGGACATCGAGCGCGACCCGGAGGTACGCGAGGAGATCTACCGGCGGCTGCTGGACGAGGAGGCCCGGTTGCGCGCGCTGCCGGCCAGGCACCGCGACCTCGTGGACGACCGGCTGATCTCCCTGGTGCGCCGCGCCCACGAGGAGCACGACAGAGCCTGACCGGCGCCTGACCGGGGCTCAGATGCGGATGCCGAGCCGGGCGATCGGCTCGACCAGCTCCTCCTCCTCGTACGCGAAGTGCGACGACAGCACCTGCACCAGCCGGTCCACCCCGGCCCGCACCTGCTCGATCGCGGCCGGATCAGCGAGCAGCGCCACGCACGCGGCGTCGAGCTCGCCGAGCATCTCGGCGATCACCTCGTGCTCCTGCTCCAGCTTCTTGATCACCGGCGCCAGCGTCGAGTCGCGCTCCAGGATCGCCGGGAACATCGACTCGTCCTCGATCGTGTGGTGCACGGTCAGCAGCCGGTTGAAGGTGGCGCAGAACGTGCCCAGCGTCCAGTGGTTCTGCCGCACGCTCAGCCGGTTGATCGCCGAGCGCAGCGCGCCCGCGTCCCCCTGGCCCGCGGCCACCTGCTCCACCGCGTCCTGGACCTGCCGCAGCTCCTGCCGGTAGCCGTTGTGCACCTGCACGAGATGCCGGCCCATGCGCAGCTGCCCGGGCGTGAGCGCGGCCGGGTCCCGCTTGGGCATGCGCGGACGGCCGTCCTCGTCGAGGGCGGCCCAGGCGGGCGCGGGAGAAGAGAGTGTGACGGGCGCCTCGGCCGGCTCCCCGGCGCGCCGCGTTCCCTGGCCGTTTCCTTGGACACGGCCTCGCGCACGGCCGGCGCCACCTCTTCGGCGAACGCCCGCAGGTCCCGCTCGGCGTCCTCGCCCGGCGCCAGCACGAACCCGGTCATCCCCACCTCGAACACCAGCTCCGTGAGCTGCTCCGCCCACAACGCGGCAGGCCCCTCCAGGAACCCGCGGCCCGGCAGCGGCGAGAACACGCCGCCCACGTTGTAGACCTTGCGGATGCCGGCCGGGTCGCGCCCCGCGTCCTCGGCCGCCGCGTCCAGCACCTTCGCCTGCCTGGCCACCGCCTCGGGCGGGCTGTGGAAGGACGAGGTGAGCCAGCCGTCGCCCATCCGCCCGGTCAGCTCCAGCATCCTGCGCTTCATCGCACCGATCCAGATGCCGATCGGGTGCGCGGGCAACGGCCCCGGCTTGGCCCCGCGCAGCCGATGATGCGTGCCCTCGAACGTCACCGGCGCGCCCGGCGTCCACAGCGCCCGCAGCACGGTGACGGCCTCGGCCAGCGCCTCGATCGACTCACCCGGAGACAGCCGCCGCCCGCCCATCGCGGCGATCGCGTCCCAGAACGCCCCCGCGCCCAGCCCCAGCTCCACCCGGCCGCCGCTGAGCAGGTCGAGCGAGGCGGCAGCGCGCGCCAGCACGGCGGGCGGCCGCAGCGGCACGTTCACCACGTCGGGCACCAGCCGGATCCGCTCCGTACGCGCCGCCACCACCGACAGCAGCGTCCACGTGTCCAGGAACCCCTCCTGATACGGATGGTCCTGGACCCCCACCAGATCCAGGCCGAGCCGGTCGGCCAGCGTCACGTGGCGTAGCAGCCGCTCGCGCCCCTCGGCCTCCGGCGACAGGAACGCGCCGAACCACAGATCGTGCATGTCGAAATCCCCCCGAGACGATGTTCGCACGCCCCCGTGAACCGCCGCCCGCTGCCCTCCGTCTTGAGGGTGTGCTTCGATCTCGCGCGCCGCTGACCGCCGCCCTGCTCCTGACCTGCGTCGCCTGCGGCGGCGGGGTGGAGTGCACGGCGATCGGCACCCCGGTGGGGGTGGGCGTCACGGTGCGCGCGGCGCTCGCCGCCCGCGCGCAGGCGGCCGAGCTGGAGGTCTGCTGGGACGGCTCCTGCAGGCGCACCCGCACCGAGCTGCTGCCCAGCACGCGGGCGAGCGGGCAGACGTGCTCTGGCGACACGTGCGCGGCGACGGCCGTGCCGACCGGCGACACGCACGGCTTCGCCGGCGTCGCCGGGCTGCCCACGCGACCGGTGGAGGTACGGCTCACGCTGCTCGACGCCGGATCGCGGCCGCTGCTCGAGGGCAAGGTGCGGGCCACCCCCAAGGAGCGCTATCCCAACGGGCCCCGGTGCGGCGCGGGTGGCCCTAACACCACTGTTACAGTCGGGGCCGATGGGAACATGCAGGCGGAATCCTGATTAACACGGCGTTCACATCAGAGCAAAAACCGGGAAACGGCTGTCCGTAAGACTCGGCGTGGCTTGAGAAGAACCCCGAAAGGACCGCCGTGAGCTATAAGGCTGAGTACATCTGGATCGACGGCACCGAGCCGACGGCTCTGCTGCGCTCGAAGACGAAGATCCTGGCTGACGGGGCCGAGCCGCCGGTCTGGGGGTTCGACGGGTCCAGCACCAACCAGGCCGAGGGTCACTCCTCCGACCGCGTGCTCCGGCCCGTGTTCGTCTGCCCCGACCCCATCCGCGGCGGCGACAACAAGCTCGTGCTGTGCGAGGTCGAGGAGATCGACGGCACGCCCCACGCCAGCAACACCCGCGCCCTGCTGCGCCCGGTCGCCGAGCAGTACGCCGCCCAGGAGTCCTGGTTCGGCATCGAGCAGGAGTACACCTTCTTCAAGGGCAGCCGCCCGCTCGGCTTCCCCGAGGGCGGCTTCCCCGCCCCGCAGGGCCACTACTACTGCGGTGTCGGCGCCGAGGCCGTGTTCGGCCGTGAGATCGTCGAGCTGCACCTCGACCGCTGCCTCGCCGCCGGCCTGAAGATCTCCGGCATCAACGCCGAGGTCATGCCCGGCCAGTGGGAGTTCCAGGTCGGCCCGGCCGGCCCGATCGAGGTCGCCGACCACCTCTGGGTCGCCCGCTACCTGCTCTACCGGACCGCCGAGGAGTTCGGCGTCGAGGCCACCCTCGACCCCAAGCCCGCCCGCGGCGACTGGAACGGCGCCGGCGCGCACACCAACTTCTCCACCAAGGCCATGCGCGAGAGCTACGACGCCATCATCACCGCCTGCGAGGCGCTCGGTGAGGGCGACAAGCCGATGGAGCACGTCTCCCAGTACGGCGCCGACATCGAGCTGCGCCTGACCGGCCACCACGAGACCTCGCCGTGGAACAAGTACTCCTACGGCGTGTCCGACCGCGGCGCCTCGGTGCGCATCCCGTGGCAGGTCGAGGTGGACAAGAAGGGCTACATCGAGGACCGCCGCCCCAACGCCAACGTCGACCCGTACGTGGTCACCCGCCTGCTGGTGAGCACCTGCTGCGCCGCCCTGGAGAAGGCCGGCCAGGTCTGACCCCGGCGATCTGACGCGTTGCCCTGCTTGACGGGCCCCTCGCGGGAGCGGGGGCCCGTCAGCGCGTTTTCAGGCCAGGCGGAAGTCCAGGTCGGGGACGATCTCCGCGACGTCCATCTGCGCCTTCTGCAGCCGGCCCGAGTGGTCCCAGTTCATCGCCTGCCAGCGGGTGAACTGATCCAGCACCCACATGCCGGACTGGCGGCTGCCGTTGCCCGACTTGCCGTTGCCGCCGAACGGCAGGTGCGCCTCCGCGCCCGAGGTCGAGTTGTTGACGCTGACCATGCCCGCCGAGATGCCCTCGCGGAAGCGGAAGGCGTTCTTGGCGTCGGTCGTGTAGATCGAGCTGGACAGGCCGTACCCGGGCAGGTTGGCCAGCTCGATCGCCTCGTCCAGCGTCGAGAACGACGTCACGCCCACGATCGGGCCGAACGTCTCCTCCATGAACAGCCGGTCACCCGGCCGCACGCCGTCCACCACCACCGGGTGGTAGTAGAGCCCGTCAGCGCCGTCGAAGTCGCCGCGCGGGTTGTCCTTCGTGATGCGGCCCTTCGCGGCCGTCGCCACGCGGTGATGCGGCTCGATCCAGGTCAGGTACTCCTCGTAGCGGTCGGCGAACTTCTGGTCGAGCAGCGGCCCGGCCAGCACGTCCTCGCGCGGATCGCCGATGCGGGCGGCGTCCACCGCGCGTACGAACCGCTCGAGGAACGCGTCGTGGACGCTCTCGTGCACGATCACCGTGCCGAGGCTCGTGCAGCGCTGGCCCGCCGTACCGAACCCCGAGAACAGCGCGCCCTCCACGGCCAGGTCGAGATCCGCGTCCGGCATGATCACCATCGGGTTCTTGCCGCCCAGCTCCAGGCAGGGCGACTGCAGGTGGCGACCGGCCAGCTCGCCGATCTTCCTGCCGACCGCGCTCGAACCGGTGAAGCCCACCTTCTGCACGCTGCCCGCCTCAAGGGCCAGCTCCAGGCCCCTGAACGTCTCCGCGCCGTCGGCGAACACGATGTTCAGCACGCCGTCGGGCAGCCCGGCCGCCACGAACAGCCGGTACATCGCGTGGGCGGAGGCGGCTGCGTACTCGGCGGGTTTCCACACCACCGCGTTGCCGCACAGCAGCGCCGGCACCAGGTACCACGACGGGACCGCCACGGGGAAGTTGCCCGCCGTCACCACCGCCGCCACACCGACCGGCGTGCGGAAGGTGAACAGGTTCTTGTCCGGCATCTCCGACGGGACCGTCTGCCCGTACAGCCTGCGGCCCTCGCCGAGGAAGAAGTCACAGGTGTCGACGATCTCCCTGACCTCGCCGAGCGCCTCACCGTACGGCTTGCCGATCTCCTCGGTCACCAGCGCCGCCAGGCGCTCGGCGTTCGCCTCCACCAGACGCCCGATCGAGGCGATCACCCGGCCGCGCACCGGCGCGGGCACCTTGGCCCACTCGCGCTGCGCCTCCTTGGCCGTACGGCAGGCGGCGGCGAACGTCTCGGCGTCCGCCAGCCCGACCCGGGCCACGATCTCGCCGGTGCGGGCGGGGTTGATGGAGTCGTACGTGGACGCGGACTCCGCGTCCTTGCCACCCACGATGGAAACGATCTGACGGCTCACCGCTGCCCTCCTCATAGTTCCTTCGGCTAGACAATCATCTCGCCGCAAAAAACCCAAGGTGGGTCGGGCGGGCGCGCCTTGCCGGGGTGGGCGTGCGACTTCCCGGCCGAGGCGAGGACCGCGATGCGGTCAGGTGCCGCGCACGCCCCGAGGGTGACAGGCGACGGCGGGATGCACCTTCGAGAGGGCCGGTTCGGCGACGCGATCATGCGTTCGACAGGATGAGCTTGGCGACGCGGCGCGGCACGCCCTCCGACAGCAGCGAGTGCCCCATCCCCTCGACCGTCTCCAGCCGCGCGCCCGGGATCGCGGCGGCCAGCGCCTCGCCGTGGGGGAGCGGGAGCAGCGGATCCTCGGTGCCGTGCACGACCAGCGTGGGCGCCTTGATCCGCGAGAGCGGTGCGCGCCTGTCGTCGCTCAGCACCCGCCCGGCCAGGTCGTGGTTGGCCGCGGCGGCCGGGTTCTCCGCCTCGTCGTGGGCGTACTCGGCCAGGCGCCGCGCCGCGTCCTCGTCGAACGGCAGCGCGTCGCCGCTCAGCACCCGCCACGTCTCGACGCCCGCCGCGATGCTCTCCTCGCGGGTGGTGCGCGGGGTCGTCGCCGCCGTCTTGAGGTGGTCGAGGAAGCGCGGGTGGGGTGGCGGCAGCGTGCCGGGGTCGGGGTCCTGGCCGGCCAGCGCGCGTGCCCAGATGGGGCCTTGGTCGACGTTCATGGGCGTGCTCATGACGAGGGTCAGCGCCGTGACGCGTTCCGGCCGGTGCACGCCCAGCCACTGCGCGACCGCGCCGCCGAGCGAGGCCCCGGCGATGTGGGCGGCGCCGATGCCGTACGCGTCGAGCACGGCCACGGCGTCACCGGCGAGGTCGGCGAGCGCGTACGGGTGGGCGGAGAAATCGACCCAGTCGGAGCGGCCCGTGTCGCGGTGGTCGAACCGGATCACCCGCCGCCCGCCGGACACCAGAACCTCCACCAGCTCGTCCGGCCAGCCGGGGCCCGGGGTCGAGGTGCCCATGACGAGCAGCACCGCCGGATCGGCCGGATCGCCGGAGCGCTCGGTCCACAAACGCAGGTTCCCGGAATTGATGAATCGTGCTTCGTCGGCTGCCATGGCCGCGAATATAACCGCTAATTCTGCATTCATCGAATAAATGCAGAATTAGCGGAATTCGTGATATAATAGATTTACCAAGAACGGGAGGTCGGGACCGCCGCCATCGACTCGGAGATGTCGCGGTTCGTCATCGCCGCCAGCTGTCCGGCCAGGTCGGACAGCGCGCGGGAGACCGCCAGCTCGTCCCCGATCCGCGGCACGGCCGGGTCCGACGGGTTTCTCCGTGCGTGGCCCCTTCCTTCCACCCGCTGGCCGCCGGTGGTGGTCAGCGTCGCCCGTGCCGAGGTGTCATCGCCGACCTCGTCGAGCGCGATCCGTACAATCCATTCCTTCGTCTCCATGACCAACACCTCCACCCAGCCGCCTTCCCATGCGGATCCCCTTAAACCTGTCCGCGAAGATCGGCGCCAGGTGCTTGTGCGGGGCGGCGCGGACACGGGCGTACTGATCGGAGCGGATGAGCCGAACCCGGCGGAAGACGGGCTGCCGTAACGCCTGCCGTCAGGTGGAGACGCCTGGGCGCGTCAGGCGGAGGCGCTTGGGGCGTGTCAGGCGGAGACACGGTTGGGGTGCGGTCAGGTGGAGGAGCTGGGTGCGCGTCAGGTGGAGACGCCTGGGCGCGTCAGGCGGAGAAATCGGCGAAGTCGAAGCCTGGGGAGACGATGCAGCTCACCAGCACCGCCTCGTCCCCGGCCGGGCGCGCCGACTGCCAGACCCCGCCCGGCACGATCGCCTGCGGCACCTGGCCGTTCTCGACATCGGGGCCCAAGGTGACCACGGAGTCGCCGATGGTCAGCGCCAGCGGCCCACCCCGATGCCACAGCCACAGCTCCGTCGAGCGCACCACGTGCGGCACGGACTCCTCGCCCGGGTGGAGCAGGAAGTAGATGGCGGTGGCGCTGGCCCGCTCGCCCGGATAGCCGTCCGGCGTGAACGTCACCGGCGACCGCCACGTCTCCCTGAACCAGCCGCCCTCGGGGTGGGGCAGAAGATCGAGGGCAGCGGCGATGGGCGGCCGCTCGACGAAGGCGACGGGGGCGCCGGTCACGTCTCTGCGCAGAAAGCGACCGTCGAGGACGAGCTGGCCTTCCAGATCGCCGGCCAGTGCCTCCGCCTCGTCCGCCACCTCGATGGACGGGCCGTCGGGGTAGATCCGCAACTCCACACGCCGAGTTTAGGACGTACCACCTCGATCAAGGACGAGACCTGACCTATCTGCCCGTACAAGCGACGGATCACGGCCGGGTGCACCAGGGCGGAGCCGGCCACGACGGCTTCTCTGAGGCCCGGTCCACCGCTGGCGCCGGGACTCGGGTCCGAGGGTGGGTCGGTCACCTCCCCGACAAGCGCCACGAATCGAGCCGGCGACTTGACTGGGTCGGCCGACCACGGCTGTAGGGGCGCCGGCAGGGGTGGTCGAACCGGAGAGATATGGGCGGGTTCGTGAGGTGGTGAGGAGGCTGGTCACGGCTGGAAAACAGGGCCGGGAATTGTCGGTGCGGCTGGCTAGTCTGCGGCAGGTGATCGAACGGTGGAGCCGTGATCAGGTCCTCGCACTCGCCCCCGATGCCTCGTCTCGCAAGGCGGCGCAGGGCGTGGCCGCGCCCGGGAAATGGCCGGTGCGCGGCCGTACGGGCATGGTCGTTTACGGCGAGTGCAAGGGCAGCGGCGCCAAGCCCTACCTGGCGTGCGTCGACCTGAGCGAGCCCGCCTACCGCTGCAGCTGCCCGAGCCGGAAGTTCCCGTGCAAGCACGCTCTGGGGCTGCTGCTTCTGTGGTCGGAGGAGGCGGTGCCGGGTCAGGAGGCGGCGCCGCAGTGGGTGACGGAGTGGCTCGACGCACGCGCCGAACGCGCCGCCCGCCGCAAGACCGCCGCCTCGAAGGCCACCGATGGGCAGACCGCTGTCTCAGAGGCCGCTGATGGACAGACCGCTGTCTCAGAGGCCGCTGATGGGCAGACCGCAGTCTCGGATACCGCCGAGCCTGGGACCGCTGTCTCAGAGGCCGCCGAGGGGCGGACCGCTGTCTCGGAGGCCGGCGGGTCGGGGACCGCGATCCCGGAGGTCGCCGCGCTTAGGACCGCCGTGCCGGAAGAATCCGCGGTGAGCACCTCCGCCCGGGAGGTCGCCGAGACGAACACCGCCGCTGATTCCACGAGTGCCGTGTCGGCCGGGGATGGCGAGACCGCGAGCGTGACCCCCGGCGGTGGGCCGGGTGGCGGCAGGGGTGAGGCGGGCTCAGGCGGGCGAGGTGGTTCGCGTGGCTCGGGGGCGGAGTCCGTACGTCATGGGCGGGTCGCCGCCGGGCTGGCCGAGCTGGAGCGGTGGCTGGCCGACCAGGTACGCCAAGGTCTGGCGGTGGCGGCCGAGCACGACTGGGAGGGTCTGGCCAAGCGGCTGATCGACGCTCAGGCGCCCGGAGTGGCCGGCATGGTGTCGCGGCTGGCCCGCGTACGGGCCGAAGAAGGCTGGCCGGGGCGGTTGCTGGAGGAATACGCCCTGCTCAACCTGCTCGCCGTCGCCTACCGCCGGAGGGCCGAGCTGCCGCCGGACCTCGCGCGTACGGTGCTCATCCGCGTGGGGTTCCCGGTGACGAAGGAGGAGGTGCTGGCCGGGCCGGTGGTCCGCGATGTGTGGCACGTCCTGGGCCGGCGTGACGAGACGCAGGACCTGCTGACGGCCCGCCGGGTGTGGTTGCGCGGCCGTCACACGGGGCGGGCCGCTCTGATCCTGTCCTTCGCTCCCCAGGGCCGGCCGCTGGACGCGTCCCTGGTGACGGGCACCGCGATCGACGCCGACCTGGCGTACTACCCGGGCGCCGCCCCACTTCGAGCCCTGGTGGCGACCCGTTACGCCGTGGCAGCGCCTCGCCCGGCCACGGCGGCCCGTGCGATGGCGCAAGGACTCGCGGGGCCCGGTTCGGTGCCGCCCGCATCCACGGCGGCGGGGACTGGTTCGGTGCCGTTCGGATCGGCGGTGGCGGGGACTGATTCGGTATCGCCTGGATCGGCGGTGGCGGAGGCCGGTTCCGTGCCGCCGGGGATGACGGTCGCCGAGGCGCTCGACGAGATCGCCGGAGTGCTGGCCGAGGATCCGTGGACCGAGTCCTGGCCGCTCGTACTCAAGGACGTGATCCCCGACCGGCGCACCCTCGGCGGCCTCCCGCTGCACCCGCGCTCCATCGACCCGTGGCGGCTCATCGCCGTCTCCGGCGGGCACCCGCTGACCGTGGCCGTCGAATGGACCCCGGTCGGGCTGCGTCCCCTGACCACCTGGGACGAAGAGGGAACGACGGTGATCTTGTGACCGGCCGAGACGACGAACGAACGGGGGCGCCATGACCGGATGGGACGACCTGACCTCGACCGCGCTCGTGGGCACCGACCGCCGCCCGTACACCGGTGACCTGCTGGAGGCAGCGGCCGTGGAGACCGTACGGCGGCGAGCCGGCGCTAGCACCCCCGGCGAGCACACGCCCGACGGCGGAAAGCCGAGCGATGGCGCGTCCGGCGAAGAACGGAAAGCCGCCGAAGAACGCGGAGCCGGCGAAGGGCGGGAGCCGGGCGGTGGCCGGGCGCCGGAGGAGGAGCGGGCGGCCATCGGGCGGCGGGCGGCGGAGCGGCTGCGGCGGATCCTCGACGGCGAGCACGAGCGCCTGCTGCCCGAGTGGCTGGCCGCCGCGGCGGCGACCGGCCGCAGGGTGCCGCCGTACGTGCTGCCCGAGCTGCTCGATCGCGGCCGGAGGGACCGTTCGATACGGGTGCACCTCGGCGTGCTGGCCGGGCAGCGGGGCCGCTGGCTGGCCGGGCTCAACCCGGCGTGGGACTACCTGCTGGACGAGCCCACCGGCGAAACGTGGGAGCTGGGCGGCGCCGCCGACCGGCGCGCCCACCTGAGCGCGCTCAGGGCGGCCGACCCCGGCCAGGCGAGGGCGCTGCTGGAGAGCACGTGGGAGCAGGAGGCGCCCGACGACCGGGCCGGGTTCGTGGAGGTGCTGGCCGAGGGGCTGAGCATGGCCGACGAGCCGTTCCTCGAGCAGGCGCTGGACGACCGCCGCAGGGAGGTGCGCCAGGCCGCCGCCAACCTGCTGACCCGTCTGCCGTCCTCCCGCATGTCCCGGCGCATGGCCGAACGGCTGCGCGCCTGCGTCACGATCGACGGTGACGTCATCGCCGTCGAGGCGCCTGCGTACTGCGATAAGGAGATGGAACGCGACGGCATCCGCCAGAAGCCGCCCCGCGGCATCGGCGAGCGCGCCTGGTGGCTGCAGCAGATCATCGCGCGCGCCCCGCTCAGCGCATGGGGCCACCGGCCCGCCCGGCTGCTCGCCATGAAGATCCCCGACTGGGACGCCGACGTGAAGAGCGCCTGGGTGCGCGCGGCGGTCTTGCAGCGCGATCCGGAGTGGGCGCGGGCGATGTTCGGCTGGGACCCGATCGCCGACCTGCTGGTCGCCCTGCCGCCGGAGGAGCAGCAGGAGCTGGCGGCCAGGTTCGTCGCAGAGCACGACCTCGACAGCCAGCTCATCATGGTGCTCGGCGGGGTGTCGTCCCATTGGGGCGAGGGCCTGGCCACGGCCGTCCTCCGCAAGATCGTGAAAGTGAACACCACGCAGCCGTGGAACCTCGCCGAGCTCGTCAAGCTGGCCGGCGAGCACATCGACCCGGCCCTGCACGAGCTGGCCGAAGACTTCTCACCGGCCGAACCCGTCCAGAAGGTCGCCTCCCTGCTGCGGTTCCGCGCCGACATGTACAAGGAGCTCACCCGATGACCGTTCTGCGCCCGCACGCGGAAGACCAGTACGCCGAGGAGCTGGCCCTCCTCGCCAAGGACGACGACCGTCCAAGGCCACCGGGCTGGAAGCTGTCGCCGTGGGCGGTGACCACGTACATCATGGGCGACGGTGACCACATCACCCCTAAATACGTGGGTGCGCGCCGCATCGTCGAGGTCGCCGTCGCCACCCTCGCGACCGACCGCGCGCTGCTGCTGCTCGGCGTGCCCGGCACCGCGAAGACCTGGCTGTCCGAACACCTCGCCGCCGCCATCAGCGGCGACTCGACGCTGCTCGTGCAGGGCACGGCCGGCACCGCGGAAGAGGCCATCCGGTACGGCTGGAACTACGCGCGGCTGCTGGCCGAAGGCCCGTCGCTCGACGCGCTCACCCCGTCGCCGGTGATGCGCGCCATGGCCGAGGGCCGGGTGGCCAGGATCGAGGAGCTCACCCGCATGCCGTCCGATGTCCAGGACGCGCTGATCACCGTACTGTCCGAGAAGACGCTGCCCATCCCGGAGCTCAACCGCGAGGTCCAGGCCCAGCGCGGCTTCAACGTCATCGCCACCGCCAACGACCGCGACCGGGGCGTCAACGAGCTGTCCAGCGCGCTGCGCCGCCGCTTCAACACCGTCGTGCTGCCCGTGCCCGCCACCGCAGAGGAAGAGGTCGACATCGTCGCCCGCCGCGTCGCCCAGCTCGGCCGCTCGCTCGAGCTGCCCGAGACGACCACAGGGCTGGCGGAGATCCGGCGGGTCGTGACCGTGTTCAGGGAGCTGCGCAACGGGGTGACCGAGGACGGCCGCACCAAGATCAAGTCGCCCAGCGGCACCCTCTCCACCGCCGAGGCCATCTCCGTGCTGACCAACGGCATCGCCCTGGCCGCCCACTTCGGCGACGGGGTGCTGCGCCCGTCCGACGTGGCCGCCGGGATCGTCGGCGCGGTGGTGCAGGAGCCGGTGTCGGATCGGGTGGTGTGGCGGGAGTACCTGGAGACGGTGATACGCGAGCGTACGGACTGGCATGACTTCTACCGCGCCTGCCGCGAGGTGTCATGACCATCTCACCTCTGCCCTCGTCTTCGGCTCCCGGCACCGGGTCCGGCGTCCCTGGGCCCGGCGACGCCCCGGCAGGTTGTGCGTCGCCCGCCGCTTCACCGGCCGGTCCGCCTCCGCTCGGTGTCACTGCGGAAGGTGTCGCTGCGGCCAGTGGCGCTTCGACTTCGTGCGGTGCCGAGTCCGACAGTCCCGGCTCGGGGCGCGGCGTTTTCGACGGTGGTGCCGTGTTCGACGGTTCCGGCTTGGGGCGCGGCGTTTTCGACGGTGGTGCCGTGTTCGACGGTTCCGGCTTGGGGCGCGGCGTTTTCGACGGTGGTGCCGTGTTCGACGGTTC
The DNA here is from genome assembly GCF_042751225.1 of Nonomuraea fastidiosa. NCBI lineage: Bacteria > Bacillati > Actinomycetota > Actinomycetes > Streptosporangiales > Streptosporangiaceae > Nonomuraea > Nonomuraea fastidiosa. Next base: position 499,730 of record NZ_CP170570.1, on the reverse strand, counting down.
CGGCTTGGGGCGCGGCGCTTTCGACGGCGATGCCCGGAGTGCAGCGGGTGGCGGGACGCCGGGTGCCTTAGGTCCGGGAGCGGAGGCACTGGGTGGCGCGACGCAGGGTGTGACGGCCCTTGACGGAGAGTCGGATGGCGATGGGGTGATACCGGGATCGGCGGACGACGGCAGGGTGACGACCGATGGCAGGGTGCTGCCTGGCACCGGGTTTGGTGGCGCGGAATCCGGAGGCGGGGACCCGCGGGTGTCCGTCCTTGGCGTGCGGCATCACGGCCCCGGGTCGGCGCGGGCCGTGCGGCGGGAGCTGGAGCGGCTGCGTCCCGACATCATCCTCATCGAAGGCCCGCCCGAAGCCGACGCGCTGATCGCGCACGCGCCCGGCCTCGAGCCGCCGGTCGCGCTGCTCGCCCACGTGCCAGGGGCGCCGTCGCGCGCGGCGTTCTGGCCGTTCGCCGCGTTCTCGCCGGAGTGGCAGGCGATCCTGTACGGCACGTCCGCCGGCATCCCGGTCCGCTTCTGCGACCTGCCCGCCGCCCACTCCCTCGCCGAAGACCCCGGTGAAGAGCCCGCCGAAGCCCTGGCGAGCGGTCCCGCCGAGGGGCAAGCAGGCGGCTCAGCCGAGGCTCCGGCAGGTGGACGAGCCGAGGGGGTGGTCGGCGGGCGGGCCGGGGAAGCGGCCGGTGGAATAACCGGCCCCTCGCCTGGCGAGCTAGCCGGAAGGCCGGGCAACGGCGACGTCGGGAGGCCGGGTGGCGGGCTGGCCGGGTCGGGTGACGGCGTGGCCGGGAGGCCGGGCGGCGAGGCCGGGGATACGGGCGGCGAGGCCGGGGATACGGGCGGCGGGGCCACGCAGGACCCTCGCGAGCAGCCAGCGGCCCAAGCAGGCCCCGGCAAAGCGCGTATCGACCCCATCGGGGCGCTGGCCGCGGCGGCCGGGTACGACGATCCCGAGCGCTGGTGGGAGGACGTTGTCGAGCACCGGGGCGTGGTCGAGCACCGGGGCGGTGACACGCCGTTCGCGGTGATCGCCGAGGCCATGGCCGCCGTACGCGAGGGGTACCGGCCGGACGAGCGGGAGGCCAGGCGCGAGGCGTACATGCGCAAGACCATCCGTACGGCGCTCAAGCAGGGTTTCACCCGGATCGCGGTGATCTGCGGCGCCTGGCACGTGCCCGCGCTCACCGCCCCGTTCCCGCCCGCCGCCGCCGACAACGCGCTCCTGCGCGGCCTGCCGAAGGTGAAGGCGGAGCTGACGTGGGTGCCGTGGACGTACGGGAGGCTGGCGTCCTGGAGCGGCTACGGCGCGGGGATCACCTCGCCCGGCTGGTACCACCACCTGTTCGAGGCCCGGGACCGCCCGATCGAGCGGTGGCTGGCACAGGCGGCGGAGGTGCTGCGCGACGAGGGGCTGGCGGTGTCGTCGGCGCACGTCATCGAGTCGGTACGGCTCGCCGAGGCCCTCGCCACGCTGCGCGGCCGCCCGCTGGCGGGGCTCGGGGAGGTCACCGAGGCGGCCAGGGCGGTGCTATGCGAGGGCGACGACCTGGCGGTGGAGCTGATTCAGCGGCGCATGGTGGTCGGCGACCGGCTCGGGCACGTCTGCGACGGCGTACCGATGGTGCCGCTCCAGCGTGACCTGCGCGACCGGCAGCGGAAATTGAAGCTCAAGCCCGAGGCGCTCGACCGGGAGATCGACCTCGACCTGCGCAAACCGCTCGACCTCGGCCGCAGCAACCTGCTGCACCGGCTGCGGCTGCTGGGGGTCGGCTGGGGCACGCCGGGGCAGGCGCGCGGGAAGGGCACGTTCAGGGAGACGTGGACGCTGCGGTGGCGGCCGGAACACGACCTCGCGCTCATCGAACACGCCGCCCTGGGCACCACCGTGGTCGCCGCCGCCGCGCAGCGCGCCCGCGACCTGGCGGCGACCGGGACGGCGACGCTGGCGGACCTGACGGGGCTGGTGGAGCAGTGCCTGCTGGCCGACCTGCCGGAGGCGCTGCCGGACGTTCTGGGCGCTCTGTCGGCCAAGGCGGCACTCGACACCGACGTCACCAAGCTGATGGCGGCGCTGCCCGCGATGGTGCGTGCCCACCGTTACGGCGATGTGCGCGGCACGTCGGCGGAGGGGCTGGAGGCGATCGTCCGGTCGATGCTGGAACGCATCTGCGTCGGCCTGCCGGTCGCGGTGACCGGCCTGGACGACGACGCGGCCGCCGACCTGCTCAAACATGTGGACGCGGTGCATTCGGCGGTCGCCCTCCTCGACGCCCCCGACGCGGGCACTCCCGCAGGGCGGGCCGTCAGTGCCGCCGGGGCTCCTCCGGCGGGCGGTGCCGCACGGGACGAGGCTCGCGGGAGCGGGACGGCTCGGGGACGGTGGATGGCGACGCTGCGCGGTATCAGCGATCGCCAGGACCTGCACGGGCTGATCGAGGGCCGGCTCGCGCGAATCCTGCTGGACGCCGGTGAGCTGCACGACGCCGGTGACCGGATGGCCAGGGCGATGTCCCGGGGGCAGGCCCCGGCGCGGGCGGCAGCCTGGGTGGAGGGGTTCCTGGCGGGCGGCGGGTTGTTGCTGGTGCACGATCCGCGTCTGCTGGGGCTGGTCGACGAGTGGCTGACGGGGTTGTCCCGCGAGCAGTTCACCGACGTGCTGCCGCTGCTGCGCCGCACGTTCGGCGCGTTCGCGGCACCCGAACGCAGGGCCGTCGGCGAGCGCCTGCGTGCGGCGGGTCGCGACGAGGGTGCGGGCCGGGACGACGTGGACGAGCGCCGCGCCGCCCCCGCCGTCGCCACCGTCCTGTCGATCCTCGGCGGGACGGCACCCGCAGCGAGGTCACGCGGATGATCGTCAGCAGCAACGGCCGAGTCAGGGGGCGTCAGTGAGCGGTGAGCGGGATGAGCGGATGCGGCGGTGGCGGCTGGTGCTGGGCGGGGGCCCGGCCGACGGCACCGGGTGCGCGCTGGACGGCGCCGACGCGCAGATGGACGCGGCGCTGGCGGCCCTCTACGACCAAGGCGGCGCGTCCAGGGACGGCGACGGCGGGCGGGCGGACCGGCGGGAGGGCGGCCTGAGCGCGTCGGCGCCTCGGGTGGCGAGGTGGCTGGGCGACATCCGGACGTACTTCCCGTCCACGGTCGTCCAGGTCATGCAGAAGGACGCCATCGAGCGGCTCGACCTCACCAGGCTGCTGCTGGAGCCCGAGATGCTGGAGGCCGTCGAGCCCGACGTGCACCTGGTGGGCACGCTGCTGGCGCTCAACAAGGTGATGCCCGACCAGGCCAGGGAGTCGGCCAGGGCGGTGGTGCGCACAGTGGTGGCGGAGCTGGAGCGCAGGCTGACGCAGAAGACGCGGGTGGCGGTGTCGGGGGCGCTGGACAGGTCGGCGAGGACGCACCGGCCGAAACGGGTGGCCGACATCGACTGGGACCGGACGATCCGGGCGAACCTGAAGAACTACCTGCCCGAGAAGAACACGGTCGTCCCCTCCCGGCTGGTGGGGTACGCCCGCCGCCGGCGGTCCGTGCAGCGGGAGGTGGTGCTGTGCATCGACCAGAGCGGGTCGATGGCGTCCTCGGTGGTGTACGCGAGCGTGTTCGGCGCGGCGCTGGCGTCGATGCGGGCGCTGAAGACGTCGCTGGTGGTGTTCGACACGGCGGTGGTCGATCTCACCGACCGGCTGCACGATCCGGTGGAGCTGCTGTTCGGTACGCAGCTCGGCGGCGGCACCGACATCAACCGGGCCGTCGCCTACAGCCAGGGCCTCATCACCCGCCCCACAGACTCGATCTTCGTGCTGATCAGCGACCTGTACGAGGGCGGGGTCCGGGAGGAGATGCTGCGCCGGGTGGCGGCGATGACGCGGGCCGGCGTCCAGGTGATCGTGCTGCTCGCGCTGTCCGACGAGGGCGCGCCGTTCTACGACCACGAGAACGCGGCCGCGCTCGCCGCGATGGGGGTGCCCGCGTTCGCCTGCACCCCTGACGCCTTCCCCGGCCTCATGGCGGCGGCGATCGAGCGGCGCGACATCGCCCGCTGGGCCGAGCAGCACACCCCTGCCCCTTGAGCGTCCCGTCTCACGCGCCCGGCTCTTGGGGCCGGGCGTGGCGGGGCAGCAGGTACGACAGTCCGAACGTGAGCGCCAGCAGCCCCACCTCGACCCATACCGTGAGCTGCATGGCCGAGCCGAAGCTCCACCGGTCGGCGAGCAGGTGGAAGAAGAGCGTGCCGAGCACCGCGGTGCCGAACGCGCCGCCGAGCTGCTGGATGCCGGTCAGCGTGCCGGAGGCGGAGCCGGACTCGTGCGGCTCGACGCCGGCGAGCACGATGTCGAAGAACGGCGCCATGACGAGCCCCATGCCGATGCCGGCGAGCGCGAGGCCGGGGGCGAGCTGCAGGGTGGAGACGTCCGTGCCGGCCAGGTGAATGGTGAGGGCCAGGACGGCCGCGCCGGCCGCCATGACGAGCGTGCCGATCTGCAGCAGGCCGCGGCCGAGCTTCTCCTGTAGCCCCGACATGGCCAGGCCGAAGCCGACGACGCCGCCGAGCGCCTGCGGCAGCGCGGCGAGACCGGCCTCGAGCGGGCTGAAGCCGAGCCCGAGCTGCGTGTAGAGGGTGAAGACGAGGCTGAAGCCGATCATGCCGGAGAAGAACGCGAGCCCGGCGACCAGGCCGCCGGTGAAGGCGCGCTTGCGGAACAGGCTGGGCGTGACGAGCGGGTCGCGGCCTGAGGCGGTGCGGCGGGCCTCGTACCGGCCGAAGAGGGCGAACACCGCGATCGAGGCGGCCATCGACACGAACGTCCAGGCGGGCCAGCCCAGCTCGCGGCCCTGGATGAGCGGGAAGACGAGCAGGAACGCGGCGAGCGAGACGAGCCCGACACCGGGCAGATCGAGGCGGGTGGCGGCGGGGGAGCGGTATTCCGGCAGGTAGCGCAGCGCGGCGAGCACGGCGGTGAGGCCGAGCGGCAGGTTGATCAGGAAGATCATGCGCCAGCCGGTGCCGAAGAAGTCGGCGTCCACCAGCCAGCCGGCCAGCACGGGACCGCCCACGGACGAGATCGTCATGACGGGCCCGAACATGGCGAACGCCTTGCCCACCTCATGGGGCGGGAACATCTCCTTGATCAGCCCCAGGCCCTGGGGGATCATCACCGAGCCGAACAGGCCCTGCAGCACGCGGCTGGCGATCAGCATCTCGGGGCTGACCGCGATCCCGCACAGCAGTGAGGCAAGGGTGAAGCCGGAGGCGCCGATCACGAACATGCGCTTCTTGCCGTACAGGTCGCCGAGGCGCCCGCCGGTGATCAGGCCGACGGCCATGGCGAGGGTGTAGCCGGCGCCGAGCCACTGCACGAGGCTCTCCGAGCCGCCCAGGTCCCGCCGGATGGTGGGTGCGGCGATCGTGGTGACGAGCGCGTCCAGGAGGTCCATGACCTCGGCGGCGAGGATCACGAACAGGGCGATCCACCGCCATCGGTACGGATGGACCCCGGCCTGCGCCGAGGCGGCGGTCACGGTCATGAGCGGTCTCCTTCGATAACGGTGTTCCAGCGAACGAACAGCGTTCGTAAACGAACATCGTTTTAGTGGCGAACGCCGTTCGTGTCAAGTACGCTGTTCGTCATGGTGGATCGCAAAGGAGCGGAGGGCGTCCCGGCGCCGCCGTGGCGCAAGACGCGCAAGCCGGCACAGCCCAAGCGGCAGCTCAGCCAGGATCTGATCATCGAGACCGGCCTGCGGATCCTCGACACCGAGGGGCTCGACGCGCTCAGCATGAGACGCGTGGCCCAGGAGCTCGACACCGGCCCGGCCTCGCTCTACGCCCACGTCGCCAACAAGGAGGAGCTGCTGGAGCTGCTCTACGACCGGGTGCTCGGCGAGATCCGGCTCCCGGAGCGCGATCCGGCCCGCTGGAAGGAGCAGCTGCGGGCGTACGCGCTGGAGGTGCACCGCGTGCTCATGGCGCACGGCGACGTCGCCAGGGCGGCGCTGGCCACGATCCCCACGGGCGAGAACTCCGTGCGCGCGGGCGAGTTCATCTTCGGCCTGCTCGTGGAGGCGGGCATGCCGCCCAGGGAGGCGGCCATCGCGCTTGACCGGCTCTCCCTCTACATCGTCGGCGACGCCTACGAGGCGTCGCTGCACTACACCCGCATGCGCGCGGCCGGCTTCACCGACAAGCGGGAGTACTTCGAGTCGTGGGTCGGCCAGATCATGACCTACTACCGGGCGCTGCCGCCCGAGCAGTTCCCCCACGTCACCAAGCACGTCGACGACCTGGTGGACGCCGGCGGCGAGGAACGCTTCCGCTACGGGCTCGACCTCATACTCGACGGCATCGAGGCGCGCATGCCGGGCAAGCGGGCGTAGGCATGCCTTAGGCCCAATTGCCTAGGCCCGATGCCCGATGTGCCGGACGGGGCCGGCCCGTAGTTTGCCCGCATGACAACGACTGTGGAGAAGAACGCGGCGGCCCCTGCCGGGGTGCTGTCCGCCGCTTACCGGGCATTGAGCATCGGCCTTGTGGCGCTGGTGACGCTGACGGCGTTCGAGGCCATGGCGGTCAACACCGCGATGCCGGTGGTGGCGCGCGACCTCGACGGCCTGCCGCTGTACAACCTCGCCTTCAGCGCCACTCTGGCGGCCAGTGTGATCGCGACCGTGCTGGGTGGGCGGTGGGCGGACCTGCGCGGGCCCATGCAGCCCATCGCGGCCGGGGTCGCCGCTTTCGTGGCGGGCCTGCTGCTGGCCGGGCTGGCGCCCACGATGGAGGTGTTCGTGGTCGGCCGGTTCGTGCAGGGCCTCGGCGCCGGGCTCATCCAGGTGTCGATGTACGTGCTGGTCGCCCGCGCCTATCCGCCCGAGATGCATCCCCGCGTGTTCGCCGTGTTCTCGGCCGCCTGGGTCGTGCCGTCCATGGTGGGCCCGGCCATCGCCGGGTTCGTCGTGGAGAACGCGAACTGGCGGTGGATCTTCCTCGGCGTGACGCTCATCGTGATCCCGTCGGCGCTGCTGCTGTGGCGGGGCTCCGCCGGGCGTACGGACGGCGACGGCCAGACCCAGGACGACGCCGAGCCCGCACCCGCGCTCGGCCGCAAGCTCGTCTGGGCCACGCTGACCGCCGTCGCCGCCGCGCTGCTGCAGTACGGCGGCGCGCTCAAGACGGCCGGCCTGCCCCTGCTCGCGGCGGGCCTCGTGCTGCTGGCCGTGGCCCTGCCCAAGCTGCTGCTGCCCGGCTCGCTGCGGGCCGCCCGCGGCCTGCCCACCGCGCCCGTCCTGCGCGGCCTGGCCTTCGGCGCGCTGACGGCCACCGAAGTGTTCATCCCGCTCATGCTCATGAACGAGCGCGGGATGAGCGCCACCGGCGCCGGCGTCGTGCTCACCATCGGTGCGCTCGGCTGGTCAACCGGCTCCTGGATCAAGGGCCGCGGCGTGATCGGCAACCTGGTCGCCATCAGGGGCGGCGCCGCCATGATCGCCATCGGCATCGCGATGGTCACGCTCGTGCTGATCGACGCCGTGCCGATCGCGGTCGCCTACGTCGCCATGGCCATCGCCGGGCTCGGTATCGGCGTGCTGCACCCCACGGTGTCCGTCCTGGTGCTGGAGATGTCCAAGGAAGGCGAGGAAGGCGCGAACAGCGCGGCCGTGGGCGTCGGCGAGTCGGTGTTCACCGTGATGGCCGTCGCGCTCAGCGGCGCCCTGTTCACCGCCGCCGGCGGCAGCTACCTGATCGGCCTCGCCTTCACCGCCCTCCTCGCCGCCGGGGCCTTTCTGCTCGCCCCGCGTTTCGTGCACGCCGCGGCACCGGGCACTATGGAGGGAGCCGCGTCATAAAAGGGGGATGCATGCCGCGAGTGCGGGAGCTTGAGGTCTTCCGGCTTGTCCTGCCCTTCGGCAGGAAGACGGAGACCCTGCTCGTCAAGCTCACCGACCATGGAGGCATGGTCGGCTGGGGTGAGGCGACCGCTCCTCCGGCCAAGGCCTGGTCGAGGCTGGAAGAGACGCTGGCTGCGCTGCTCATCGGCGTCGACTGGGAGCATCCTGACACCGTGCCGAGCGGCGACAGCGCCGTCGACATGGCCTGCTGGGACCTGTGGACCAAGATGCGCGGCGTGCCGCTCGCCGAGGCGATCGGCGGCACCCGCACCTCCCTCGTGGCGACGGTGCGGCTCGGCCCCGACACGTCGGTCGAGAGCCTGGTGTCCCGGGTCAACCAGCAGATCTGCGCCGGATACGGGCACGTCACGCTCGACGTCAGGCCGGGCTGGGACGTCGAGCCCGTACGCGCGGTGCGGCAGGCGTACCCGGCGCTGACCCTGGCCGTCGACTGCGGCAACGCCTACAGCGACCTCGGCCAGCTCGTCGCGCTCGACTCCTACGGCCTCGAGGTCATCGAACGCCCCTTCGCCGTCACCGACGTCTACTCCCACGCCGCGCTCCAGGACCAGGTGGCCGCCTCCGTCGCGGTCGAGGTCTCCTCATCCGCCGAGCTCGACGACTTCCTCACCCTGCGCGCGGCCCGCGTGCTGCTGCTGCGCCCGTCGGCGTTCCCGTCGCTGTCGGAGGCCAGGCGCGCCCACGACCGCGCCGCCGCCGCGGGGTGGGACATCCAGTGCACCGGCGGCCAGGGCGCGGGCCTGGCCAGGGCGGCCACGGTCGCGGTGGCCAGCCTGCCGGGGTGCACGCTGCCGTGCGACGTGACGCAGCCGCCCCGCCAGAACCAGATCGTCACGCCCGTCGTCGGCGCGAACGCCGGGGTCATCGCGGTGCCGCTGACCCGGTCGGGGCTCGGCCACGACGTCGACGAGCAGCGCCTGCGGCGGATGACCAAGGAGTCGTTCCACGCGTAGGGCGTGTCAGGGGGGCGGGGATCGGGTCGCCGTCCTCGTCCCACCACTACGCCACCCCTTCCGGCGGGCCGTACGCGTCCCGCCGCGCCCCTCGTTCAGGCGGGGTCATGAATGCAGCGAGCGGGCCAGGTTCACGCGCGTGATGTACTCGGAGATGCCGGAGAAGTGGGCGCCGGCCGCGATGAGCGCGTCCCGGATGCCGGCCGTCCTGTCCGTGATCGCGCCCGTGGGCGTGCCGGCGACGATGGCGAACGCGAGCGCCGCGAGGGCGAGCAGGTGGCTGCGGCGGTGCACGATGAACCTCCCGAGGCGGTGTGTGATCACGACACCGCCCAGGAGATCACGACCGGCCCGCCTCATCGCGGGTACGCCACAGCGGCCAGGCGCGTTCTTTACCCCTTGTTCGAGGGGGCGCCGCAGCCCTGGGTGAGGCCCTGCACTGGGTTGTCGTCGTCCTGCTTGGGCCGCTTGTTCGCGGTCTTCTTCGGGTTGGGCGTCTTCGCCGGCGCGGCCGTCCCGGAGCCGGTCGGAGACGGCGACGGCGAGGCGGTGGCGGCGACCGGCCGCTCGGCGCGCTCGGACTCGCGGATCGCCTTCGCGGCCAGCGACCGGATCAGCTCCCAGTCGGGGTAGCCGGTGTTGATCAGCGGCGGGACGAACTGCAGGCTCGTCACCTTGGCGTTCTTCACCTTGAGCGCCAGCGGCACCAGGTGCTCCAGCATCGGCCGCGGGATGTCGGTCCTGATCAGGCCCTTCGTGGCCCGCGCGACCTGGTTGAACCTGGTCAGCAGCGTCGCCGGGTCGGCCTGGTCGAGCAGTGCGCCGAGCACGCAGCGCTGGCGGCGCATGCGCGTGTAGTCGTCGCTGAACGTACGGGATCGGGCGTACCACATGGCGTCGGCGCCCTTCAGCCGGCGCGTGCCCGCCTTGACCAGGCCCTCGTTGTACTTGCCGAACACGACGTCCTGCTCGACGGTGATCGTGATGCCGCCGATGGCGTCGATGAGCCGGGCGAAGCCCCACATGTTGACCAGGGCGTACCAGTCGACGCGGAGGCCGAGCGTGTAGCCGATGGTGTCCATCAGGACCTTGGCGCCCTGGTGCTGCTTGCCGCCGAACAGCTCGGGGTGGGCGTCGGCGTACTCCCACACGCTGTTGAGCAGGTCGCTGCTGCCGCCGTTGGGGTCCTTCGGCAGGTCGAAGCCGTGGGGGAAGCGGCGGGCCATCGGCGTGCCCGGACGGAAGCGCACGTCCTCGAGGTTGCGCGGCAGGCTGAACAGCACGGTGTTGCCGGTCCGCACGTTGACGCTGGCCAGGTGCATGCTGTCGGTGCGCACGCCCACCCGGTGGTCGTCGGCGTCCCCGCCCAGCAGCAGGATGTTGATCCGCTCGCGCCCCGCCCACGGGTCCTCGGGCTTGGGCGCGGGGGGCGTCGGCTCATCGACGGCCTCGACCGGGGCCTGGAAGATGTCGTCGAGCGCCTGCCGGTAGGTGCTCGCCGAGTGCGCGGCGTACGCGAACGGCAGCACCACCACGACGGCGAGCAGCCCGGCCAGCGTGCCGGTGAGCACTTGCCCCGCCTGACCGAGCCGGTGGGGCCGCAGCACCACGAACGAGTGCACGATCAGCGCGAACCAGGCCGCGCCCAGCACGCCCGAGCCGATCATGACGGCGGTGATCCACGAGTCCTGGGTGGCCGAGCCGAGCAGCGTGCCGAGGTCGTTGGAGAGCACGAACGCCAGCAGGCCGAGCAGCGCGACGGCGTACAGGGAGATCAGGACGAGGCCGGTCTTGCGCCGGCGGCACGCAGATGAGCGGCCCCGGGTGCCAGTGCCGCCAGCACGAGCCACCCGAGGACCCCCGCGGCGCTCACTGGGGCGCTCACTGGTTTCTTCGCCTGCTCCACGCCTTCCCCGTTTCCCCGCGTACCACCATAGGTGCTGAGACCTCCACCCGCGGTGAACCGCGTGGCGCGGTCGCCCCAGGCTCCATTGAGGCGGCAGCCTATGCACTTAATACGAAAAATGTCGTTATCAGGGGGTGAACTTCAGCAACCGAATAACATTCTGTGCATGGGCTTCTCTGAGATCGAGTACGGGGTGACCGATCGCATCGCCACCGTGACATTGAAACGCCCCGACCGGCTGAACGCCTTCACCTTTACGATGCGCGGAGAGTTGATCGAGGCTTTCGACCTGGCCGACGCCGACGACGACGTCCGCGCGGTGGTGGTCACGGGCGCGGGCCGCGCCTTCTGCGCCGGGGCCGACCTGGGCGGCGGCGGAGGCACGTTCAAGGGCCGCGCATGGGGCGAGACCGTCGACGGCGTGCCGCGCGACGGCGGCGGCACGGTCGCGCTGCGCATCGCCCGCTCGCTCAAGCCCGTCATCGCCGCGATCAACGGCCCCGCCGTCGGCGTCGGCGTCACGATGACGCTGCCGATGGACGTCAGGCTCGCCTCGGAGACGGCCAGGTTCGGGTTCGTCTTCGCGCGGCGCGGCATCGTCACCGAGGCGGCGTCGAGCTGGTTCCTGCCCAGGATCGTCGGCATCTCCAAGGCCATGGAGTGGGCCGTCACCGGCCGCGTCTTCTCCGCGGCCGAGGCGCTCGAAGGGCGGCTGGTCTCGCGCGTCTGCCCGGCCGACGAGCTGCTGCCCGCCGCGTACGAGCTGGCCAGGGAGATCGCCGACAACACCTCCGCCGTCTCCGTCGCGGCCATCCGCCGCCTCATGTGGTCGGGCCTGTCGGCGTCCTCGCCCTGGGAGGCGCACGCCGCGGACTCCCGCCTGATGGCCGAGCTCGGTGGCGCGCCCGACACGGTCGAGGGCGTCACCGCGTTCCTGGAGAAGCGGCGGCCCGACTTCCCCATGCGGGTCAGCAGCGACCTGCCGCCCGGGGTGCCCTCATGGCCGGATGATCCCTATGGTGTCTAGCATGTACGAGATCACCGTGCTGCCCATGCCCGACGACTTCGAGGGCGAGGTCGTGGCGACGCTGGTGTCCAGGAGGGCAGAGACCGCCTCCCGCAGGGCGGTGCTCTACCTCCACGGCTTCACCGACTACTTCTTCCAGGACCACCTCGCCGAACACTACGTGCAGCGCGGCATCGACTTCTACGCGCTCGACCTGCGCAAGTACGGCCGTTCCCTGCTGCCGCACCAGACCAGGGGCCTGATCAGGAGCGTCACCGAGTACTTCGCCGAGATCGACGAGGCCGTGCGCATCATCAGGCGCGACCACGACGAGCTGACCGTCAACGCCCACTCCACCGGCGGGCTGGTCGCCGCCCTGTGGGCCGACCGGGTGCGCGGCCGCGGCCTGGTGCAGGGGCTCGTGCTCAACAGCCCGTTCTTCGACCTCAACGTGCCCACGCCGTTAAGGCTGGCCGCCGACCTGCTCAAGACGCCGCTGTCGTACACGAAATGGGTGCTGCCGCTGCCGTCCAGCGACGTCTACGGGCGCACGCTGCACCGCAGCCACGGCGGCGAATGGGACTACGACCTGGAGCTGAAGCCGCTCGGCGGGTTCTCCGTGCACGCCATGTGGCTGGCCGCCATCCGGCGCGCCCAGCGGCGGCTGCACGCCGGGCTGTCGGTGGACGTGCCGGTGCTGGTGCTCGCCTCGGCCAACGGCCTGCGCGTCCGCGACTTCGTCCCCGAGGCCCGCTCGGCCGACATCGTGCTCGACCCCCGCCACATCGCCCGCTGGTCCACCTCGGTCGGGCCGCACGTGACGTGCGTGCGCATCCAGGACGGCGTGCACGACCTCGTGCTGTCCGCCGAGCCCGTGCGCAAGCAGGTCTTCGCCGAGATGGACCGCTGGATGGAGGCCTTCGTTCACCAGGACGCTCACCAGGACGTTCACCAGGACGTTCACCAGGGCGTTCACCAGGGGAACGAGAAAAGGCCGTAGTAAGCCGCCGCCACCAGCAGCAGCCCGGTCCCGCCCAGCACGCCCCCGACCGACACGTACTGCCAGCGGGTGGGCTGCAGGCCCTCGCGCAGCGCCGACACGTACGCCGCCACCGCCGTGACCTCCTGGATCAGCATGAGCACGGCGAGCAGCCGCACCACGAGCCAGCCGGCCAGCACGGCCGGCCAGGCGCCCGCCTGGTTGACCGAGAACAGCACCAGCAGCGTGATGAACGCCGCCACCGAGGCCAGCAGGGCGAGCCCGGTCCACGCCATCCTGGTCAGCCGGCGCCTGATCGGCGCCCACAGGCGGGCGTTGGTCTCGACGGGGGTCTGGTCGCGGTGGCGCAGCCGTACGACCATGGCCGCCACCGGGCCCGCCACGTAGCCGACGGCGGCCAGGCAGATCGTCAGGCCGAGCATCGTGCCGCCCGCGTACCAGGGGGCGGCGGGCACGTCGCTCGCCTCGAACCGCTGCACCGGGGTCGCGCCCGCCATGTGGACCGCCGGCGTGGCCGTGCCCGGCAGGCCCTTGATCCAGTTGGCCAGGGTCTCCAGGTAGCCCGCGGTGAAGTCGCCGCCGTTGACCCGCATGGCATGGTCGCCCTTGGCCATGAAGCGGATCGTGTACTTGTCGTTGCCCGCCTTCTCCAGGGCCGTGATGAGCGCCTTGGTGGACTCGACGAAGGGGATCGAGGGGTCGGTGGTGCCGTAGAACGCCAGGACCGGCTGCTTGACCTGGCTTAACGCGGGCATCGCGTCGTAGCGCAGGAAGTCGAAGCCGACCCCGCCCATCGCCCTGGTCAGCAGGTCGCGTACGCCGACGGGGGCGCGCAGCCGCAGCAGCTGCTCGTTCAGCGCCCAGGCGACCTGGCGCAGCGGGGAGACGTTGGGCGACGACACCAGCACGATGAAGCCCACCGACGTGCTCTTGGCCGCCGCGATCGGCACCACCCAGCCGCCCTCGGACACGCCCCACACGCCCACCAGATCCGGGTTCACCTCGGGCCGCGTGCGCAGGTACTCGACCATGCGCAGCGCGTCGTCCGCCAGCAGCCCGAAGTCGCGGTGACGGAAGTCGTAGCCGACCGTGCGCTTGTCGAACGCGATCGTCACCACGCCCGCCCTGGACAGGAACTCCGCCTGCGGCGTGAACTCCGTACGCGAGCCGTTGCCCGACCCCGACACGAACACCATCGCCGGATGCCGCCCGGGAGCGATCGGCACCCGCAGCGTGCCCTCCAGGCGCTGGCCCTCCGCGGGGACCGAGATCTCCTCCTCGCGGAACTCGTGGACGGTCGCGACGGGCTTCAGCTCGGCGGCGGGCTGCGGCGGGATGGCCTGGAACGCGGGATCGACCTTGAGCGGCGGCGGATCGAACGCGGGCGGAAGGACGTAACCGACCGCCGCGAGAGCCACCAGCACCAGGCCGGCGGCGACGCTCAAGGTGCCACGGCCAGTGCGCATCGGCCTCCCCATGTGCGTTGGTTTGCCCGCCGATCTTCCAGAGTACTCCCGGCGCGTGGGGCTGGAGAGACCCCATATGTCAGTGAGACCTGTTAGCTTCCTGCGACATGCGGATCCTGCACACCTCCGACTGGCATCTCGGGCGCTCCTTCCACCGCGAGAGCCTGCTCGCCGGGCAGGCCGCGTTCATCGATCACCTGGTCGAGACCGTGCGCTCCGAGCGGGTCGACGTGGTGGCGGTGGCCGGCGACGTCTACGACAGGGCGCTGCCGCCCGTCGACGCCGTCGCCCTGCTCGACGACGCGCTCGCCAGGCTGCGCGGCGCCGGCGCGCGCGTGGTGCTGATCAGCGGCAACCACGACTCGGCGCTGCGGCTGCGGTTCGGCTCGGCGCTGTTCGAGTCGGCGGGCGTCCACGTCCGCACCGCGCCCGACAGGTCGTGGGAGCCCGTCGTGGTGGACGACGTCGCCTTCTACGGCATTCCCTACCTGGAGCCGGAGCTCGTACGCGCCCAGTGGGAGCTGCCCGACCGCAGCCACACCGCCGCCATCACCTACGCCATGGACCGCATCAGGGCCGACGCCGCCCGCCACCGCGCCTCCGTGGTGCTCTCCCATTGCTTCGTCACCGGCGGGCAGGCCAGCGACAGCGAGCGCGACATCAGCGTCGGCGGGGTCGCCCACGTGCCGCTGAGCGCGTTCGACGGGGTCGGCTACGTCGCACTCGGCCACCTGCACGGCCGCCAGCGCATGTCCGAGACCGTGCGCTACTCCGGCTCGCCGCTGGCCTACTCCTTCTCCGAGGCCGGCCACGTCAAGGGCTCCTGGCTGGTCACGATGGGGGAGAAGGTGGAGGACGTCGACTTCGTGCCCGCGCCCGTGCCCCGCCCCGTCGGCCGGCTGCGCGGCGACATCGACGACCTGCTCACCGACCCCCGCTACGCCGCCTACGAGGACCACTGGCTGCAGATCGTCCTCACCGACCCCGTGCGGCCCAAGTCCGCGATGGACCGCCTGCGCGCCCGCTTCCCCCACACGCTCGCCCTCTCGTTCGAGCCGGTCGGCGCCGTCGCCGCCGCCGAGCCCGTACGCGTCACCGGGCGGCCCGAGGCGGAGGTCGCGCTCGACTTCGTCAAGGAAGTACGCGGCGAGCCTGCCGCACCCGAAGAGGAGGAGCTGCTAAGACAGGCCATCGAGGCGTCCAGGGTGAAGGAGACGATGGCGTAGATGCGCCCCCACAGGCTCACGCTGACGGCGTTCGGGTCCTTCCCCGGCACCGAGACCGTCGACTTCGACGCGCTGGCCGAAGCCGGGCTCTTCCTCGTCCACGGCCCCACAGGGGCGGGCAAGACCACCATCCTCGACGCGCTCTGCTTCGCCCTCTACGGCCAGGTGCCCGGACAGCGCAACAGCGCCCGCAGCCTGCGCTGCGACCACGCCCCGCCCGGCACCGGGCCGTCGGTCACCCTCGAGGTGTCCATCAGAGGGCGTTTACTGCGCATCCAGCGCTCCCCGGCCTGGCAGCGGCCCAAGCTGCGCGGCACGGGCTTCACCGAGGAGAAGGCCAAGGTGGTCGTCTCGGAGTGGCAGGGCTCCGACTGGCACGGCCTCACCACCCGCCTCGACGAGGCCGGCGACCTCATCGGCGGCCTGCTCGGCATGAACGCCGACCAGTTCTGCCAGGTCGCCATGCTGCCGCAGGGCGACTTCGCCCGCTTCCTGCGCGCCGGCGGCGACGAGCGCGCCAAGCTGCTCGAACGCCTCTTCAGCGTCAAGGTGTTCACCGCGGCCGAGTCCTGGCTCGCCGAGCACCGCAAGCAGGCCTGGCGCGAGGCGCAGGAGCTGCGGCAGGAGGTCGATTTCGCCGTCAAACGCGTCGAGGAGGCCGCCGGTCCCGACCTCCTCGGCCGGCTCACCTCGGCCGCGCTGGGGAGCGCGGCTACCGGGGGCGGCGTCCACGCCACCCTGGCCTTCGACGACGATCCCGCTCCGGCGGCGCGCGGCGAGGACGCCTCGGCCGGCACCGCTCCGGCGTCGGATCGCGAGGGCGAGGCCGTTGCGGCGGCGGGCCGGGACCGTGAGGCCGCCCTACGGGACGATCGCGCCGGAGCGGCCGGCGTCGTGGCGGGGGACGACCGTACGGCGGGTTCGGCCGACGGACAGGTGCGGGCTGCCGCTGACGGGCAGGGGCAAGCAGTCTCCGACCGGCAGGGGCGGGCCGCCTCCGACGAGCAGGGACAAGTGGACGCCGGCGGAGAGGCGCCGTCGCCTGAGGAGGAGCCGTTGCGGTGGGCGGGCGCGCTGCTCGACGCCGCGCGGGCCGTCGTGACGCGGGCGGAGGAGGAGCACGCCGCGGCGGGTGCCGCCTTGCGGGCCGCGCGGACGCGCTTCGAGCAGGCCGCCGCCCTGGCCGAGCGCCAGCGCCGGTACGCCGAGGCGCTCACCCTGCGCCGCACCCTCGACGAGCGGGCCGACGAGCGCGCCGACCTGCAAGCGATCCTCGACGACGCCGCCAGGGCCGACCGCGTCGTCCCGCTCGTCACGGCCGCCCGGCAGCGCGCCGAGGCCGCCGCCAAGGCCCGCGCCCTGGCCGCCGACGCCATCGCCCGCGCCCGCCCCCTCCTGACCTCAGCCCCGCCCGCGGGCTTCGGCCACCCATCCGGCGCGCCCAGGCAGGGCGCCCCCGCTCCCGGCCCCACCGCGCAGCGGCCCACCGCACCCGGTGCGGATGCGCCCACCGCGCAGCGGCCCGCCGCTCCCGGCGCCGCCGCGCAGTGGCACGCCGGGAAGGCTCCTGCCACGGAGAGCCCGTCGGACCAGGGGCGGATCGATGCGGGTGCGCCGAGTGCCGGGGAGCTGGCGGCGTTGGAGCGGGCGCGGCAGGACGAGATCGCGCGGCTGCAGGAGCTGCTGACCGAGGAGGCCAGGCTCTCGGTGGTGCGGCGCGACCTGCTGCGCGTCGAAGACGAGCTGGCCGAGCTGCTCCGCGCCGACGAGCGGGTGAGCGCCCGGCTGGCCGAGCTGCCGGCGTTGATCGAGCGGGCCGAGGCGGGGCTGGCGGCCGCGCGTACGGACGCCGCGCGGATCCCCGCGGCGAAGGCCGCGCGCGACGCGGCCGCGCACCTCATCGAGATCGACCGCGAGCTGGCCGCCCTGGCGGAAGAGCTGGACGTCCTGGCGCAGCGGGAGGCCGAGGTGGCGGCGGCGGAGGCCGAGCTGCCGGCCAGGCTCGCCGAGGCGGAGGCCGCGCTGGACGACGTACGCGCGCAGGCCGCCGCGATCCCCGCGCAGACGGCGGCGCTGGAGGCGGCCAGGGCGGCGCTGGAGGCGACGCACCGCAGGGAGGCGCTCGCCGCCGAGCTGGAGGAGGCGAGGGCCGCGCACCAGGTGCTCGTGGACCAGGCGCAGGCCGCCCGCGAGCGCTGGCTAGACCTGCGGCAGGCCCGCATCGACGGCATGGCCGCCGAGCTGGCGCGCGATCTCGCCGACGGGCAGCCGTGCGCGGTCTGCGGCTCCGAGCACCACCCCCAGCCCGCCAAGCCCGCGCCGAGCGCCCCGTCGGCCGATGACGAGCGCGAGGCCGAGGCCGCCCACGACGCCGCGCTGAGCGAACGCGAGGCCGCCGAGCGGGCCCTGGCCTCGCTGGAGTCCCGCCACGCCGACGCGGCCGCGGCCACCGGCGATCTCGACGTGGCCGCCGCCGAGGAGCAGGTGCAGCAGGCCGAGCAGGAGCTGGCCCGCCTCCAGGCGATCGCCGACCGCGAGCCCGCGCTGGCGCAGGCCCTCGAACGGGTCGAGGCCGACCGCGAACGCGTCCGCGACCAGGCCCGCGAGATCGCCGAAGCCCTGGCCGCCCACCGGGCGCACCGGGCGCAGCGGGAGGCCGAGCGGGCCCGCGTGCGCGCCCAGCTCGACCTCGACCCCGACGCGGTGGCCGAGTCCGTGCTGGCGGAGGCCGAGCGAGAGCTGCGCAGGCTGCAGGAGTCGGCGGCCGCCGAGCCCCGGCTGGCGCAGGAGGTGGCCAGGCTCGGACAGGAACGCAATGAGCTGGAGGAGCAGAGCCGCCAGGTGGCGGCGCGCCTCGCGGCCGCCCGCACCAGGCAGGAGGAGCTGAGCGGCGACGCCGGACGGCTCACCGCGCGGCTCGACGCGGCCCGCGGCGGCGACGCCACGCTGACCGCCCGCCTGTCCCGGCTGAGCGACGAGGCCGAGCTGCTGCGCGAGGCGCTGGAGGCCACGCAGGCGGCGGTGTCCGCGCGCGACGAGCTGGCCAGGGCGAAGCAGGCGGCCGAGGAGGCGGCGGCCGAGGCCGGGTTCGGCGACGTGCGCGACGCGGAGGCCGCCTACCGGAGCCAGGCGGAGCGCGAGCGCAAGGCCGAGCTGCTGCGGCGACTCGACGATCAGCACGCGGCCGTCAGCGGCGTGCTGGCAGACCCCGAGCTGGTGGCCGCGGCGGCCGAGCCCGCGCCCGACCTGGCGGCGGTTCAGGCCGAGCGCGACGCGCTGGAGGAGACGTACACGCGGCTGGCGAGCGTACGCGACAGGGCGGCGGCCAGGGCGCGGCGGCTGGCCGAGCTGCACGACGAGCTGGCCGGCCACCTCGAACGCTGGCGTCCCGCCGCCGACCGGCACCGCCTGGCCGAACGCATGGCCTCGCTGGCCAGCGGCACCTCCAGCGACAACCAGTGGAGCATGAGCCTGTCGTCGTTCGTGCTCGGCGAGCGGCTGCGGCAGGTGGTGGCCGCCGCCAACGAGCGGCTCGACCACATGTCCGGCGGCCGCTACCTGCTCAGGCACGACCTGGGCAAGACGGCCGGCTCCCGGACGCGCGCGGGCGGCGGGCTCGGCCTGCGCGTGGTGGACGGCTGGACCGGCGTCGACCGCGACCCGGCCACGCTGTCCGGCGGCGAGAGCTTCATCACCTCGCTGGCCCTGGCGCTCGGGCTGGCCGACGTCGTCACCGCCGAGGCGGGCGGCGCGGAGCTGGGCACGCTCTTCGTGGACGAGGGGTTCGGCACGCTCGACGAGGACACGCTCGACGGCGTTCTCGACATCCTCGACGGGCTGCGCGACGGCGGCCGCGCCGTGGGCATCGTCAGCCACGTGTCGGAGCTGCGTTCCCGGATCACGGCTCAGCTCAAGGTCGTCAAGACCCGTACGGGCTCCACGCTGCGCGCCGCCGGCACCGGCTGACCCCCGCAGGGCCGGCCGCAGGGGCGGGTATAGGTTGTGGGCGAGATCGAGGGGTCCAGCTTGCGAGGAGCGGCTCATGCGCGTCGTCGTCACCGGAGCACACGGCAAGGTCGGCAGGGCCGCCGTCAAGGCCCTGCAGGAGGCGGGGCACGAGGTCACCGCCACCGATCTCACCCGCCCGGTCTGGGAACGCCACGATCCCGGCGAGCCCCGCTACAAGCAGGCCGACCTGACCGACGCCGGGCAGGCGTTCGCCGTGACGCACGGGGCCGACGCCGTGGTGCACGCGGCGGCCATCCCCGACCCCACCATGAACGCGCCGCACGTGGTGTTCCAGAACAACCTGATGGCCACGTTCAACATGATCGAGGCGGCGGTACGGCTGGGCGTGCGGCGGTTCGTGAACATCTCCAGCGAGACCGTGCCCGGGTTCTTCTTCGCCGAGCGGCCGTTCCTGCCGGACTACGCGCCGGTGGACGAGGAGCACCCGATCCGGCCGCAGGACCCGTACGCGCTGTCGAAATACTTCGGCGAGCAGCTCATGGACGCGGCGGTGCGCCGGTCGGACATCAGGTGCATCTCGCTGCGGCCGAGCTGGGTGCAGCACGAGGGCAACTACGAGCGCAACCTCGGGCCGGAGGTGCGCGGCGAGGTCGAGGTCGGGGCCGGGCTGTGCAGCTACACCGACGTGTACGACCTCGCCGATGCGATCGTGCTGGCCGTCGAGTCCGACCTGCCGGGGCACGAGGTGTTCTACATCGCCGCGCCTGACAACGCGGGCGGGCACGACTTCGCGGCCATGCTGCGGCGGAGCTTCGGCGACAAGATCGAGCTGCGGCCGCTGTCCAGGGCCGACTCGTCGGGCATCTCGTGCGAGAAGGCGTACCGGATGCTCGGCTGGACGCCCAAGCGGACGTGGCGCGACTACCTGGACGACAACGGCCGCGCCCGCCAGAAGTGACGGCCGGCCCGCGGTTGAGCCGGGCCTCGTCTGCGGGCGGGGCCTGTCGTCAGGCGGGGCCTGTCAGGTGAGGGCCGCGATCAGGCCGGGGAGCTCGGCGGGGTGGCGGAAGAGCGTCGCGCCCAGCCCCTTCAGGCGTGCGATCGGCGTGAGGCCGCCGGCGTACGCGAAGCACCGCATGCCCGCGCTGATCGCCGCCGTCACCCCGATGGGACTGTCCTCCACCACCACGCACTTGTCCGGCTCGGCCCCCATGGTGGCGGCGGCGTGCAGGAACAGGTCGGGCGCGGGCTTGCCCGCGGCGACGTCCTCGACGCTGAAGACGCGCCCGTCGAAGTGGTGGGACAGCCCGGCCAGCCGCAGGTTGCGGCGGATGGTGGCATGGCGGGCGTTGGAGGCCACGCAGAACGGGATGGTGAGCCGTTCGAGCACGTCGGTGATGCCTTCGACGGCGCGCAGCTCTCTCTGGATCGCCGCGCGGTACTCCGCTCTGAACCGGTCGCGCCAGCCGGGCGGGGTGGGCCCGATCTGCTGCTCCCAGTAGTCGCCGGTGGCGCCGACGAACTTCTCGATGTATTCGGCCTCGGTCATCGTCCGGCCCAGGCGGCGCAGGGCCGCCAGCCCGACGCGTACGGAGATGGACTCGCTGTCCACCAGGACGCCGTCACAGTCGAAGATCACCAGCTCGACGGGCAAATGCCCCCCTTTCTACATGGATGTTCCGTATGTGAAACCTAACATTGCGCAGGTGATAGCGTCCTCGTATCGCTTCACAAGACGCACGTCCACATAGTGAGACACTCATGAAGGTTTCCCCTCAGACCGGCGCCCCCAGCCGGTCCAGGATCGCTGCGGCCAGCCTCATCGGCACCGCCATCGAGTTCTACGACTTCTACATCTACGGCACCGCCGCCGCCCTGGTGCTCAACACCGCGTTCTTCCCCGACATGGACCCGGTGGCGGGCAGCCTGGCCTCGTTCTCGACGTTCGCCGTGGCGTTCATCTCCCGCCCGCTCGGCTCCGCCCTGTTCGGGCACTGGGGCGACCGCATCGGCCGCAAGTCCATGCTGGTCGTCTCGCTGCTGGTGATGGGGCTGTCCACGGTCCTGATCGGCCTGCTGCCCGGTTACGCCGCCATCGGCGTGATCGCGCCCGTCCTGCTCGTGCTGCTGCGCTTCACCCAGGGCATCGGGCTCGGCGGCGAGTGGGGTGGCGCGGCGCTGCTGGCCACCGAGCACGCCCCGCCCG
Organism: Nonomuraea fastidiosa; assembly: GCF_042751225.1. NCBI lineage: Bacteria > Bacillati > Actinomycetota > Actinomycetes > Streptosporangiales > Streptosporangiaceae > Nonomuraea > Nonomuraea fastidiosa. The sequence goes on along the minus strand of NZ_CP170570.1, from coordinate 478,093 downwards.
GCAAGCGCGGCCTGTACGCGATGTTCCCGCAGCTCGGCCCGTCGGCCGGGTTCATCGTCGCCAACGGGCTGTTCCTGATCCTCGGCGAGGTGCTGAGCGACGGGCAGTTCGACAGCTGGGGATGGCGGCTGCCGTTCGTGGCGAGCCTGCTGCTGGTGATCGTCGGCCTGTACGTCCGGCTCAAGATCTCCGAGACGCCCGTCTTCCAGGCCGCCATGGACCAGCACCGCATCGCCAGGGTGCCGTTCGTCGGCCTGATGAAGCACCAGTGGAAGCGTGTCCTGCTCGGCGCCGGCGCCATGACCATCGCGTACACGCTCTTCTACACCGCCACCACCTACTGCCTGGCGTACGGCACCGACACCCTCAAGATCTCCAAGACCACGATGCTCGCGCTGTCGATGGTCGGCGTGGTGTTCATGGCGGCCGGCACGGTGGCCTCGGCCATGGTGTCCGACCGGCTGGGCCGCCGCCGCACGCTCATCACCGGCACGATCGGCGCCGTCGTGTGGGGGCTGGTGATGTTCCCGCTGATGGAGACCCGCTCCACGTTCCTCGTCGGGCTGGCCCTCGCGGGCGCGCTCGCGCTCATGGGGCTGGTCTTCGGGCCGATGGGGGCGTTCCTGCCCGAGCTGTTCAGGACCGAGTACCGTTACAGCGGCTCGTCCGTCGCCTACAGTCTCGGCGGCGTGCTCGGCGGCGCGGTGCCGCCGCTGGTCGCCACCAGCATGCAGGCGAGCGGGCTGGGCGTCATGGCGGTCGGCGGTTACGTCTCCGCGATGGCGATCCTGAGCCTGCTCTGCCTGCTCGCCCTGCCGGAGACCGGCGACCGTACCCTGTGAGGTGTCGTCAACGGAGGGTTCTGCCGGGGTGGAGTGGATCGACGCGGCCACGGCGGCCGAGCGGCTCGGGATCAAGCCCGCCACGCTGTACGCGTACGTGAGCCGCGGCGTCGTGCAGCGCCGGCACAGCGAGGACGGCCGGCGCAGCCTCTTCTCCGCCGAGGAGATCGAACGCCTCGCCCGCCGCGGCCGGCCGCGCGCCCAGCCGCCGGAGCTCGTCATCGAGTCCGCCGTCACGTCGCTCGGCGTGGACCGGCCCTACTACCGGGGCACGGACGCGCTCGCGCTCGCGCGTACGGCGGCGTTCGAGACCGTCGCCGAGTGGCTGTGGACCGGCGACCCCGGCGTATGGCTACGGGCCGCGCCGGGCGGGCGGCGGCTCCAGCCCGACGGAGGGCTACGGGCCACGCCGGGCGAGCGACGGCTCGAGCCTGACGCGGGGCTGCGGGGCGCGCCGGGCGGGAGGTGGCTCGAGCCTGACGCGGGGCTGCGGGGCGCGCCGGGCACGTGGCGCTTCGAGCCCGGGGACGGGTTGCGGGCCGCCGTCGCCGCTCAGCGCGGCCTGCCCGGCGACCTCATGCCGCTCGACCGCCTCCAGGTCATCGTCACGGTGCTCGGCGCGTCCGACTCCCTGCGCTACCAGCTCGACCCCGACTCCGTCACCGCCACCGCCCGCCGCCTCATCGCGGGGCTGGTGGACGCGCTGCCGCCGCTCGGCGAGCCCCAGGGCGACACGATCGCCGAACGTCTCTGGTCCCGCCTGTGCCCGCACCCCGCCACGCCCGGCCTGCTCGACGCGCTCAGGGCCGCGCTGGTGCTGCTCGCCGACCACGAACTCGCCGCCTCCACGCTCGCCGCCCGGGTGGCCGCCTCCGCCAAGGCCGACCCGTACGCCGTCGTCCTCACCGGGCTCGGCGTGCTGGGCGGACCGCTGCACGGCGGGGCCTCGTACGCCGCAGAACGCCTCCTCGACGAGATCACCCACCCCGGCGAGGCGCCCCGCGTCATCGGCGAGCGCGTACGGCGCGGCGAGCGCATCCCCGGCTTCGGCCACAGCGTCTACAAGAACGGCGACGCCCGCGGCACCCTCCTCCTCGACCTGATCAGGAAGGCCGTCACGGAAACCGGCGCCCGCACCGCACCCTGCCCACCGGCCAAGCGCGCGCATCGGGGCGGACCGGGCGAGCCCGCGCGCCTTGGGGATCCGGGCGAGACCGTTCTCCGGCCGGATCGGATCGACGTGGTGGATGCCGTGCTGGCGGAGATGCGCCGGCGCCGCCTGCCCCACCCCAACGTGGACCTCGCCCTCGCCACCCTCGTCACCGTCAGCGGCATGACGCGCGGCGCGGGCGAGGCCATCTTCGCGGTGGCCAGGGCGGCGGGCTGGCTGGCGCACGCGATGGAGGAATATCGCCGCGGCTCTCTCCTCCGCCTCCGCGCCTCCTACACCGGCCCGCCACCGAAGTGACCACGAAGCCCCCGGACGTCCACCACCGCCGCCCGCGCGCAGCCCGCGCTGGGCTCAGCCGGCCGCGCCCGGCGCCTCACCGTTCGCGGGCGGGCTCACGCCGTGACCGCGGGCGCCTGCCCCGCCGTTCGCGGGCGGGCTCACGCCGTGAGCGCGGGCGCGCCGCGCTCCACGTACGCCGCCAGCGCCCGGACCCGCTCCGCGTGCTGGTCGTGCCCCACGATGACCGGCGGCTCGTTGTACGGCATGGCGTCCGACGACCGCCGCAGCTTGATGTACTGCCCGCACGCGTCGATCGCGTACGGCTCCATGTCGTCCTGCAGCGCCCCGATCACCGTGATCCCGTACGTCTCGCCGATCCGCCGGAACAGCGCCACCGCCTCCCGCCGGTGCTCCTTGCCCAGGTTGCGCCCGAGCTCGTCGAGCACCAGGCACAGGTGGCCGCCGCCGGATGAGGCGATGGCCGCCGCGCACACCAGCTTGACGGCCTTCTCGTCCATGAGCGCGGTGTTGGCCCGCCGGTTGTACGGCACGAACGCCTGCCCCTCGCCCCGCCGCCACTTGGGCGTGACCCGCCACTGCCAGCGCTGCTCGGGGTCGGCGGGCGCGGGCGGGACGGGGAACTCCAGCGTGGCGCCGTAACCGCCGTACGAGGTGTCGAGCTTGTCGAACTCCTCGGCCACCCGCGCCAGCCGCGCCTTGATCGCGGCGGTCAGCGCGGCGCGGTGCACGGCCGTGGACTGGGCGGCCTCCTCCGCGCCCCTGGCCGCCGCCGCCAGGTCGCGCTGCCGGGAGACGAGCTGGGCCTCGATCTGCCGCCGCTGGTGGCGTTCGTACTCCTCCTGGCCGCGCAGATAGGACGACAGCGACCCGCAGACCGCCGAGAACGTCGCCTGCTCCCGCGCCGTGCTGCCCTCCCGCTCGCTCAGCAGGAAGCGCAGCTCCTCGGGCAGCTCCGCGTCCTCGTCGGGGAACGTGTCGCGCAGCGCCTGGTCGAGGTGGCGTTCGGCGATCCGCCACCACTCGTCGGCGGTGCGCGTGCGCTCCTGGTCGGGCAGCGCCTCCAGCCACTCGCGGGCGCTGTCGATGGTGCCGCCCCAGTCTTCGGCGAGCGCGTCGAGCTTGAGCGCCTCGCGTTCGGCGGTGACCTTGGCCTCCTGCTCGCGGGCCTGCGCGCGCTCGCTCTCGTGCCGGTGCCTGCGCCCTTCCAGCCGCTCGATCTCCATGTCGCGGGTACGTGCCCGGAAGTCGAGCGCGGCGGCCTGGCGCTCGGCCTCGGCGACCTTGGGCGCGAGCTCCTCGATGGCGGCGTTCAGCTCGGCCAGCTTGGCCCGCCGCTCGCCCAGCTTGACCTCGAGCTCGGCCAGCCGCACCCCGGCCCTGGCGCCTTCGAGCCGCCGCTGCGCCTCGGCGACCGTCTCCTCCGCGTCGCGTACGGCCTGGGCCGCGCTCTCCTGGACGTCCTTGGCCCGGTTGAGCCGCTGCTCGGCGGCCTTGATGCGGGCCTCGCGCCCGGTCGCCACCCCCTCGAACGCCCCGACGACGCTCACCCCGGCCGCGCTCACCAGCACCGACCCCGGCAGGTCGGCCAGGGCTTCGGCGGCCGCGCCGAGCTGAGTGGCGTCCACGATCACGGCGTGCTCGTGCGGCCAGCCGCGCAGGCCACCGGACGCGCCCGCGTCGCGCGCCTGCTCGGCCACGTCGAGCGCGTCGAGCAGCCCGGTCGCGCCGATCCCCGCCGCCGCCAGCGCGTTGAGCTGGGCCGCCGCCGGACCGCCCTCAGCGTCATCGAGGGCCGCCTGCGCCGAGGCCACCTCCTGGTCGGCCACGCCGAGGGCCTTCAGCGCCTCGTTGAGCCGCAGCCGCGCCTCGCCGAGCTCGCGTTCGGCCGCCGGCACGTCGCGCCCGTCGGCGAAGCGGCGGGTCTCCTCCAGCGCGGGGATGAGCCCGCGCAGCTCGTCGGCGGAGTTCTCCGTCACGGCGCGGTCGGCGTCGAGCTTGCTCGCCCGCGCCTGCAGCGCCGCCAGCTCCTTGCGCGCCTGCGACACCTGCCGGTCGAGGGTGTCCTCGCGCAGCGTGGCGATCTCCGCCTTGACCAGGGCGACGGCCTCGGCCGCCGCCTCGCCGGCCGCGCGGTGGCGCTCAAGGTCGGCGGCCAGCGCCTCGTCCTTGGCGGCGGCGTCGGCCAGCCTGCGGGCCTGCCGCCCGCGCCAGCACCGCTGCGCGTCGGCCAGCCGGATGCGCGCCTGGTCGCGCCGGTCGAACGTGCTCAGCAGCGCCTTCGACTCCGACTCGAACTCGGCCAGCCGGTCGGCCGCCTGCGCCGCCCGCACCCGCTTGGCGTGTTCGTCGCGGCGGGCCTCGCGCTCCTGCTCCAGCTCGGCGTCCAGGCCGGTCAGCGCGGCGATGGCCTCGAAGACCCGCTCGGGCGAGATCTCGTTGAGCGGCTGGGAGAGCAGGTTGGTGGCGACCTTGCTGCGCACGGACGTGGACAGGAACGACACGCACCTGACCTTGTCGCCGTAGAGGACCTTGGTGAGGTCGCGGGCCACGACGTCGCGCCGCCCCGCAGAGCGCGGCAGCGACGCCCAGATCTCGTCGGCCCGCGCCACCCGCTCGGCCTCCGACGGCGACGCCGCGAGGTGAATCCCCTCCCGCCAGCGGATCTCCAGGTGGGGCGCCTCCTGGTTGACCCGCAGCCACACGGTCAGCGCCCCGCCCGAGGTGTCGGGCACGTCGAACAGCTCGCCGTCGGAAGGCTCCGCGCCGAACAGGTCGCCGCCGGACGACCCGCGATCGGAGGGCCTCCCCTTGGACGGCCCGTCGTCGGACAAGCCACCGCCGGACGGCTCGCCATCGGACGGGGCAACGCCTGCCGCCGCCTCCCGAGAGCCGGAGGCCGGCGGGGCGAACCCGTTCATCCCGGGCGGCGCGAAGACCCCCACGATGTAGCCGTGGTCGGCGCTCGCCCACTGCCGCGACCCGGCGCCGCTGGCCAGCTCCGCGTTGAACAGCAGCTCCGACACCGCCTTCGCACCCGAGGCGAACCGCCACTGCTCGTCGCCAAGCAGCGCCGTGATCGAGGCGATGAACGACGACTTGCCCGCGCCGTTGGAGTCCTTCGGCCCCGCGCCGGCCACCACGATCAGCGTGCCGGGAACGGTGGGCACCGGATGGGTCGACAACCGCGAGATGTTGACCGCCTGCACGGCGATCAGCACGCGGTCCCCGACGACGTTCTCCACTTGCGACACCTAAACCCCCGTAACCCTTCCATCCCTCATCAACGCTGACATGTGACTCATTTGGCCGACCTTCGGGCGAGCACCGCCGCCGCGAGCGGCGTGTTGGGCCCGGCTGCCAGGATCAGCTCCTCCTGCAACCGCCGCCGCGCCGCGGGGGTGAGCCGGTGGAACTGCGGCCCCGGCACGTAGCCGCCCGCCTCCTCGCCCGCCTTCACCTGGCTGATCAGCCCCGCGTGCCGCAGCACGCGCAGCGCCGACTCCAGCTCGCCGATCGGCAGCTGGGTGTGGCGGCGCAGCTCGTCGGCCGGTGTGGGGTGCGGCGACAGCCAGGAGTCCTCGGGCAGCAGGCCCTCGGCGCGCGGGATGGCGACCGAGTGCACGAGGATGAGCGTCAGCACCGCGCGCTCGCTCACCCCCAGCCGGGCCGGGCCATCGGCGGCGACGCGGGCGGCGACGGCGTCGTCGTAGCCGGAGATCCAGCGGTCGCGGTGCTGGATCAGCGTACGGCCGCGCCTGGCCAGCATCTCGGCCAGCGTGTGGCGCAGCGCCGGGTCGCGCAGGGCGGCGAAGCGCACCTCCTGCACCGGCTCGGCCGCGTGCTCGACCACCATGAACGCCGCCACCAGCTCGGCCCTGCGCCGCTCGTCGTAGCCGCTCAGCAGGTCGTCGAACTCGGCCATGGCCGGCTCCGCCCTGCCGCCCGCCTCGCCGCCGACGGCGCTCTGCCCGGCGGCCACCAGGTCGTCGTCGGGCACCACGGTCAGCTCGGGACGCGCGGGCTCGGGCAGCCGGCGTACGAGCTCTTGAAGCTGCGCGTGCGACTCGGGCGGCCACAGGGCGCAGCGCGGGCCCAGCGTCACCACGCCGTCGTCCAGCACCACCCACGCGGAGTCGTGCAGCCGCCGCAGCGCGCCAACCGCCCAGTTGCGCATCAGGTCGTCGGTACGGCCGATCAGCTCGCGATAGGTGTCGAGCACCACGTCGACGGGCGGGCCTGCCGGCCACGGGCAGGCCGACAGGTCCTGCCAGCAGCACTTGAGCACCGCCGCCAGCACCCGCCGCGTCTCGCCGGAGCGCTCCACCGGCACCGGCGCCACCTGATGCTCGTCGAGCAGCGACGGCGTCACACCGTCAGGCCACACCGGCAGCGCTTCGCCGGTGGAGTCGGCCCTGGTCAGGCGCATCATGCCGGGCGGCGCGGGCTCCGCGGCGCCGAGCTTGACGGGACCGCCCGAGCGGGCGCGGGCGTGGGCGAGAGCCGCGGGCTCCGGCACGGGACGTTCAGCCATGGACGCGCTCCAGGTAACCCTCGGACAGCCAGGTGGGCTCGCGGTCGGGATCGATGGCGAGCCCGTCGGACCAGACCAGGCGGTAGGGAAGCTCGGGCCGCAGATCGACGGTGGTCAGGTCGGCCAGCACACGCCGCGCCGCCGCCCAGTCGGAGCCCAGCGCGTCGCGCAGCGCCACCCGGTCGGCATCGCCGAGCAGCGACTCCGCCGTCTGCCGCAGCCGCTCGAGCGCGGCGTCCTGCGAGGTGTCCAGCTCGGACTCGGGACCCGGATCGGGCAGGTTGGAACGCGGGGGAGTGGGCTGCGCGGGCGCGGGACGCGGCGCCTCGTCGACCGCGCGGGCGATCGCCGCGGGATCGTGCCAAGGCGCGGGCGCGTCGAACACGAACCCGTCGAGCACCGCCGCCAGCCGCTCCTTCGACGCGGTCTGCGCGAACGTGCGCCACGTCTCGGTCGGCAGCAGCGTGAGATTACGGGTGGTGCCCGCCGAGTCGGCCAGCCAGGCCGCCCGCCGTGAGGCGTCGCTGTAGGCGTAGATGGCCGCGCGCAGGTCGGTGCAGACCCGGTCGAGCTCCGGCCAGCGGGTCAGGATCGTGGCGTGCAGGCCCTGCGCCCGCTGGGCGATCTCCTCGGTGCCCCACAGCTTGGGCGCCTGCTCGCGCAGCTCCTCGATGGTGCCGTGGGTGAGCGTGATCAGCTCCAGCGCCCACAGCCGGAACGCCCGCGCCAGGTTGAGCGCACTCTGCCTGGCCTCCTCCATCGTGGTGCGCGGATCGGCGACATTGAGGTCCTCGAGCGCGAGCAGCCGGTGCATCTCCGACTGGCCGCCGTCGTCCATCATCCGCCTGATGAACATCAGCCCCACCACGCTCGTGAACGACGCGCGGTAGCGGAGCTGGTTGGGCTTGGGGAACACCTCGCGGATCGCGCCCAGCCCCTTGAGCACCCGCAGCCGGTTGTCGAACTGGTCGGTGGGGTAGGCCCGGCAGGCGAAGCGCATCTGCTCGTGCGTCAGCCACTCCTCGCCCGCCTCGGCGAACGCCGCGAACAACGTCTCGGCGATGTCGACCATGGCCGGATCGTCGACCACCGCCCCGCTGTCGCGGGCCAGCGCGGCGAACATGCGGCGGTAGGTCGACAGGACCGCCTCGTCGGTCAGCACGGAGTCGAGGGTCAGGGGCTGTTCGGACACGGGCACTAAGGTACGGCTTCGGACCGACACTCCATGCACGCCCGCACCGCCGATCCCATCGCTACCAGCCGGTACGTCCACGCGAGTGATCTGCGGGCGCTAGGGTGATGCACGGTAATACGGGGGCAACGGTGCGCAGTCGTACATGTCGGGGGTGCGGGACTTTGTGCCACTCGCAGCATGGCAGGACCGCCGTGGCCTCCACCGGAGGGCCGCTCTCCGAGTACGCCGGCTGAGAAGGGGACTCAGTTGACCCAGTACCACTACCAGGACCACGCCGAGCAGGCCGCCTACCGCTACCCGGACGCTGCCGAGCAGGCTGTGCCGCCGTACCAGCACCAGCAGCAGGCCGTCCACCCTCAGCACACCGGGCCGTACGACGCCTCCGCCCAGCTCCAGCAGAACGCCCAGCTCCAGCAGAGCCCCCAGCTTCCGCAGAACGCGCAGGCCCAGCAGAGCGCGCAGGTCCAGCAGCAGAACGCCCAGCTCGCCGGCCAGTTCGCGCAGCGCTTCCGCCTGCTCGCCAGCAACATCGAACGCGTCATCAGGGGCAAGCACGAAGCCATCGAGCTGGCCCTGATCTGCCTGTTCGCCGAGGGTCACCTGCTCGTCGAGGACGTCCCCGGCACCGGCAAGACGACGCTCGCCCGCTCGCTCGCCGCCAGCGTGGACGCCGAATGGCGGCGCATCCAGTTCACGCCCGACCTGCTGCCCAGCGACATCACCGGCGTGTCCATCTTCAACCAGGCGCAGCAGACGTTCGAGTTCCACCACGGGCCGGTCTTCGCCAACATCGTGCTCGCCGACGAGATCAACCGCGCCTCGCCGAAGACGCAGGCCGCGCTCCTGGAGGTCATGGAGGAACGCCGGGTCACCGTCGACGCCGAACCCCACCCGGTGCCCAGGCCGTTCCTCGTCGTCGCCACGCAGAACCCCGTCGACATGGACGGCACGTACCCGCTGCCCGAGGCCCAGCTCGACCGGTTCCTGATGAAGATCTCCGTCGGCTACCCCGACCACGCCTCGGAGGTCGAGGTGCTCAAGGGCATGCCCACCGGGCCGCAGGTGGACCGGCTGCCCGTGGTGGCGCGCTCGTCGGACGTCGCCGGAATGATCGACTTCGCCTCCCGCATCCACGTGGCCGACCCCGTCTACGACTACATCGTCTCGCTGTGCGCGGCCACCCGTACCAGCCCGCACCTGCGCCTGGGCGCGAGCCCGCGCGGCAGCCTCGCCCTGCTGCGCGCCGCCCGCGTCAAGGCCGCCGCCGCGGGACGGCACTATGTGGTGCCCGAGGACGTCAAGGCGCTCGCCGTGCCCGTGCTGGCACACCGCCTCATCCTCACCCCCGAGGCCGAGCTCCGCGACATCACCGCCGCCACCGCACTCACCGAACTCCTGACCACCATGCCGGTCCCCCAGGCGGCCTGACCGCTACCCCGGGCCATCGGGCGAGGGGGAGTCCAGCAGCAACGGCTTCAACTGCCGGAAGAATTCGACCGCATCCGCCACCGAATCCCGCCCCGGCGCGCCTTCCATGATGTTGACGGACAGTAGCTTCTCGTGATCGGGCGTCCACCCGTAGACGAACGCGATGCTCCTGCCTTGCGCGTTCTTCCGCCGCGCCGAGAATCCGGGCCCGAGCCCGTCGGGGAGATCCATTCCGTGGAGGACCCGTTTGGTGTTCTCCGACCCTTCAGGACTCTTTCATGAAATATCCGGAAAGGTGCGCGGCTCAGAGCCAGTCTCTCCGCTTGAAGACGATGTACAGCACCAGGCACACCACGCCCATGAGCACGAGCGCGAACGGATACCCGAACACCCAGTGCGTTTCCGGCATGAAATCAAAATTCATCCCGTAAATGGTCCCCACCAGCGTCGGCGCGAAGAGGATGGCCGCCCAGGCGGAGATCTTCTTGACCTCCTCGCCCTGCTGGATGCTGGCCTCCGTCATGCGCGCCATCTCGGCGTTCTGCGCCTGGGTGACCAGCGTGGAGTTGACGACGAGGATGTTCTGCAGCATCTGGCGGAAGGACGAGATGCGCTCGGTCACGGTGATTGCGTGGTCGGCGACGTCGCGCAGGTAGCTCTGGAGCTCGTCGGTGACGCCGTACTTGCGGGCGCCGGCGATGAACCCGTGGATCATGCCGACCAGCGGCGCGGTGGCCCGCTGGAACTCGATCACCTCGCCGGACAGCTCGTAGACGCGCCGCGACACCGACGGGTCGCCGCTGAAGACCTGGACCTCGATCTCCTCGATGTCCTTCTGCAGCCCGGCCACGACCGGCGCGTACCCGTCCACGACGGCGTCGAGTATCGCGTACAGGACGGCCTGCGGGCCTTGACGCAGCAGGTCGGGGTCCGACTCCATGCGCTTGCGGACGCCCTGCAGGTCGGGCGCCTCGGCATGGCGTACGGTGATCACGAAGTTGGGGCCGACGAAGACGTGCAGCTCGCCGAAGGCGACCTCCTCCACGTCGTCGAGGTAGCGGGCGGCGCGCAGCACGACGAAGAGGGTGTCGCCGTAACGGTCGGCCTTGGGCCGCTGGGAGCCGACGATGGCGTCCTCGAGGGCCAGCTCGTGCAGCTCGAACTCCTCGCCGAGCTTGACCAGCTCCCACTCCTTGGGCCGGTAGAGCCCGATCCACGCCATGGAGTCGGGCATCTGCTTGAGGCGTTCGAAGGCGTCGGCGAGCGAGCCGGGGTTGTCGACCCGCTCGCCGTCGCGGTAGATGGCGTTGTCGATCACGGTCGGCCGATAGGGATGCTCCTCCACGGCGCGCGGGTCCATCGAGTGTTCCGGCGCCTCCTCGCGGGTTTCTCCGCCGCGCCTGAGACCCCTCACCCTGGCCATGGGCGAACCTCCCAACCGGAAAGAACTAAGACGAGCTCATCAGCTCGTTGAGCTGCTGTGTCGCACGGTCTCTGATGGTCTTACGCCACATGGGCGTCCAGCCGAACACCAGCCCGTGCGGCCGGCCCAGCGCCATCTTCGACCAGCGCTTGAAGTCGAAGTCGTCACGATGGCGGACGATCAGGTCGTCTTCGAACCTGAACAGCGCGTCGATCTCGTTGACGACCTGGCGGCCCGTGCTGGAGAAGGTGTAGCGGGCCGTCCAGTGGGCGGTGCCGGTGAAGTCGTCGGCTGTCACGTCACGATATTCGGACTTCAGCCCGTCGCGCACGCCGAGCTGCAGCCGCCACATCCTCATCACCCGGTCGCGCCCCTCGACCTCCTGGAAGATGGGATCGCTGAAACTGACTTCGGGGTGGTAACAGCGCTCCATGGCCGCGAAGTCCGCGCGGCCGAGAGCGTCGTAGAAAGCGCTGATGAGCGCCACGTGCCGATCGTTCACCCTTCTATCAGATCATGGCGGCACCGTTGTCCCAGCACACGGCCCGCAACCAGGCATCGCCCAGATCGAGGCGGGCCAGCGCGTCGAGCTGGTGCGCGTACGAGTACGGGATCGTGGGGAAGTCCGTGCCCAGCACCACCTTCCCCGCCAGGCCGAGATCACGCAGCGCGGGCCGCAGCCGGTCGGGGAACGGCATGCGCTTCTCGCTGAAGTCGGTGAAGGCCATCGTGGTGTCCAGCGCGACCCGTTCGTAGCGGGCGGCCAGCTCGAAGAACGGGTCGTACTCGGGCATGCCGAGGTGCGCGATCACCACCCGCAGCGCCGGATGGCGGCGCAGCACCTCGGCGATGGGCTCGATCCCGACATGTCCACCGGGCACGGGCACCGAGCTCGCGTGCACCACGACCGGCACCCCCGACTCGGCCAGCAGCCCCCACACGCCGTCCAGCTCGGGCACCCGCGGATCGAACCCGCCCACCTGCAGGTGCACCTTGAAGATCCGGGCGCCGTCGTCGAGCGCCTTCCGCGCGTACGCCTCCACGCCCGGCTCGGGGTAGAAGGTCGCGGACGGCAGGCAGCCCGGGGTGCGGCGGGCGAAGCCGAGCGTCCAGGCGTTCAGGTCGGACGCCATGCCGGGTTTGTGGGCGTACGCCAGCGCGGGGAACGTCCGCACGCCCAGCTCCCGCAGCCGCTCGACCCGCTTGTCGACCGGCCACTCGTACGTGATGGGCCACCCGTCGCCCATCAGCGGCCCGCCGTGGTGGAAGTGGTGCCACACCCGGCGTTCCATGCGTTCGGGCAGGAAGTGCACGTGCAGGTCGATCAGGCCGGGCAGCCCCAGCCGTCGCCACCAGCCAGGCACTTCGGCGTCAGATACCACGCACGACACCCTAAACACCCCGAAGGGGCTTCACCAGGTGGAGATCTGCGGGATCACCTCGCCGCCCAGCAGCTCGATCGCCTTGAGCTGGTCGCCGGCGCGGGCGGTCACGTAGACGGCGGTGAAGCCGAGCTCGTGCAGGCTCCTGAGCTGGTCGAGCACGCGGCCCGCATCGTCGTCGGGCCCGAGCGCCAGCACGCTCGTCTTCTCGATCTCGTCGTAGTCGCGGCCCTCGCGCTCGCAGTGGCCGCGCAGCACGTCGAGCTTACGGGTGACGTCGGGGCCGCCGAAGATGTTGCAGGCGTCGGCGTACTTGGCGACCAGGCGCAGCGTCTTCTGCTCGCCGGAACCGCCGATCATGATCTTGGGGTGCGGCCGGCTGACGCTCTGCGGCGAGTTCAGCGTGCGTTCCAGCCGGTAGTGCCGCCCCTCGTACGGCTCCTGGCCGCCGCTCCACATCTGACGGCAGATCTGCAGCGTCTCCTCGAGCCGCTCCGCCCCGCCCGGCCAGGTGAAGTGCTGAATGTGCAGTCCGAGTTCCATGGGCCGGCTCCTCATGATCGGAAATGGCTGCGGCCATTATCACTCCGCGTGCGCCGCCGCTTCCGCAGGGACTCCGCGGACCCGGCGAAGCGATTAGGGTTTGTCCTCGATGGACAAGTTCTGGGCCCACCTGATCGCCACGCAACCCGACCCCGAGCCCTGGGTGGTGGCGGGCTCGGCGCTCGCGGCGCTCGTGATCGTCGGCTTCCGCATGCCCTGGCAGGTCTCCCGCGGCCTGATCACGATCGCCCATGAGGGCGGCCACGCCCTCATGGCGCTGCTCACCCGGCGCAAGCTCGAAGGCATCCGGCTGCACTCCGACACCTCGGGCGTGACGCTGACCAGGGGCAGGCCCACCGGTCCCGGCATGGTGCTGACCGCGATGGCGGGCTACATCGCGCCGCCGCTGCTCGGGCTGGGCGCCGCGTGGCTCACCGAGCAGGGCCACATCACGCTGCTGATCTGGGGCGTGCTGCTGCTCTTAGTCTGCATGCTGCTGCTGATCCGCAACCTGTACGGCGCCCTCATCCTCCTCGTCACCGGCGGCGCCGTCTTCGCCCTGATCATGTACGCCCCCGCCGGGGTCCAGCAGGTCGTGGCCCTGGTCGCCACCTGGTTCCTGCTCTTCGGCGGCATCCGGCCGATCATCGAGCTGCAGCAGAAGCGGCGCCGCAGGCAGGCCAGAGACTCCGACGCCGACCAGCTCGCCCGGCTGACGTTCCTGCCCGGCGGCTTCTACGTGTTCTTCTTCCTGCTGGTGGCACTGGCGTCCATGGCGTTCGGTGCGTACCTCATGAATCCCCTCTGATCCCGCTATTTCCCACTAAACTCCACAGCAACGGGGGGAGAGTGGAGTGCTGCCAGTCGAGGACGCACCCGGCTACCGGGTACTCGATCAGGTGGGCCAGGGCGGATTCGCCGTCGTTTACCGCGCCTACCAGGAGCGCCTCGACCGGGTCGTGGCGCTGAAGGTGCTGTCCGTCGACCGGGTCGACCAGCGGACCATGCGCAGGTTCCAGCGCGAGTTGCAGCTCACCGGCCGCCTCACCGGCCACCCCAACGTCGTCACCGTCTTCGACACCGGCATGACCGCGTCCGGCAAGCCGTACATCGCGATGGACTTCTTCGAGAACGGCTCGCTGCGCGACCGGATCCGCAGGGAGGGGCCGCTGCCGGTCCCCGACGTGCTGCGCACCGGCGTCAAGCTGGCCGGGGCGCTGGCGGCCGTCCACGAGGCCGGGGTGCTGCACGGCGACATCAAGCCGCAGAACATCCTCATCTCCCGCTACGGCGAGCCGGCGATCGCCGACTTCGGCGTGGCCAGGGTGGTCGACGCGGCGGAGATCTCGGCCACCTCGCAGGCGTTCACGCCGCTGCACGCCGCCCCCGAGGTGCTCACCGGACGCCCCCACTCGGCCGCCACCGACGTCTACTCGCTCGGCTCCACCCTCTATCACCTGCTGGCCGGGCAGCCCGCCTTCCACAACCCGGCGGACCCGTCGATCGCGCCGCTGATGTACCGAGTGCTGAACGCCGAGCCGCCGCCGATCAACCGCCCCGACGTGCCGCCCGCGGTGCTCGCGCCGGTGCTGCGCGCGATGGCCAAGCAGCCGGAGGCCAGGTACGGGTCGGCGCGCGAGCTCGCCCGGCACCTCCAGGCCGTGCAGGCGGAGCTCGGCCTGCCGGTCACCGACCTGATCGGCGCCGGCACCGCCGCGCCCGCGTCCTCGAGCGGCACCGCCTTCCCCGCGACGGGCCCGCAGCACTCCGCCCCTTCAGGCACGGGCTCGCAGTACGTCACCCCTTCCGGTACAGGCGCGCAGCACGCCGCACCCTCCGGTACGAACCCGCACCACTCATCGGGTGCCCGGGCTTTCCCGGCGACAGGGCAGCACCAGGCGCCGACCGGAGCCGCTGCGGCCACGAGCGGGGCGTTCCCCGCGACGGGCCAGTACCTTCCCCCGCCCCAGCCGCCCATGGGAGGGCCGCCGGCGCAGGGACCGTCGCCGATGCAGGGGCCACCGGCAGTGCAAGGGCCACCGGCAGTACAGGGGTCGCCGCCAGTGCAGGGGTCCCCGCCGGTGCAGGGGGCGCCGTCGTTACAGGCGCCGCCGCCCCAGCACTCCCAGCCCGCACCGAACCCGGGCGCAAGCAGCGCGCGTACCCGCACCATCCTCCTGATCGCCGCCGCCGTGGCGGTGATCGCGGTCGGCGGCACGGCGCTGGCCGTCTTCCTCTCCCAGCCGCCGGACCGGCCCGGCACGACCACCACCACTCCGACGACGGCCACGGGCACGCAACGCCCGCAGGGCGGGCAGGATGTATCGGCCTACGCGCCCCGCGAGGTCAAGCTGACCGCCGACCAGGGCGCGCTGATCGAGCTGAAGTGGACGCTGCCAGAAGCCGCCCGCCGCCATCCGGTGGTCATCCAGCGCTCCCCGGGCGAGCAGGGCAGGCAGACCGTCACCGCGCTCGGGCAGGGCGCGACCACGGCCAAGGTCACCGGCCTCGACCCGGACAGCGGCTACTGCTTCCTGGTGGGCGTGCCGGTCCAGATCTCGGAGAACTCGACGGTCGCCTGGTCGGAGCCGTACTGCATCAGGGGAGCGGTGGCCCGCTCAGCCGAGTAGCTTGCGCGCCGCCTGCTCGATCTCCTCCTCCGACAGCAGCACGTGATCGGCCGCCGGGCCGAGCGGGATGAAGCTGTCCTCCGACGTCACCCGCGCGACCTTCCCGGTGAACCCGGCGTCGAGCAGCTCGGCCACGATGCCCTCGGAGACGCCGCCGGAGTGCCGGGTCTCGTCGGCGATCAGCACGGCGCCCGTCAGCTCGGCCGAGCGCAGCAGGTCCTCGATCGGCAGCGGCGCCAGCCAGCGCAGGTCGAGCACGCGGCAGCCGTACCCCTCCTGGGTGAGCCGCACCGCGGCGCGCAGGCTCATCCGCACCCCGTTGCCGAACGTGACGATCGTCAGGTCGCGCCCGTCGCCGTAGGAGCGGGCCTTGCCGATCGGCACGTGCGTCTCGGCCCAGCGCGAGGGCGGCGCGTACGGGGCCAGCCAGCCGCCGTCGCCGTCCTCGAACAGGTCACGGGTGTGGTAGAGCGCGATCGGCTCCAGGAACACGCACACCGACCCGGCCGTACGGGCCGCCGCCAGGCACGTGCGCAGCATGGCCGAGGCGTCGTCGGGCCGCGCCGGCGAGGCGATGACCAGGCCGGGGATGTCGCGCAGCGCGGCCACCGCGTTGTCGTTGTGGAAGTGGCCGCCGAACCCCTTCTGGTAGGCGTAGCCGGCCACCCGCACCACCATCGGGTTGCTGTAGGCGCCGCGCGAGAAGAACGACAGCGTCGAGCCCTCGCCGCGGATCTGGTCGAGCGCGTTGTGCAGGTAGGCGAGGTATTGGATCTCGGGTACGGGCAGCAGCCGCGACACGCCCTGCCCGAGCGCGAGGCCCAGGATGGCCTGCTCGTCGAGCAGCGTGTCGAAGACCCGGCCGGGGCCGAACCGCTTCTGCAGCCCCCTGGTCACGCCGTAGACGCCGCCCTTCTTGCCGACGTCCTCGCCGAACACGGTCAGCTCGGGGTAGACGGCCAGCGCGTCGGCGAGCGTGCGGTTGATGGACTGCGAGAGGGTCAGCGGCTTGTCGTTCTCCGGCAGCGCCCCGGCGAACGCCTTCTCCCGCACCGCGGGCGAGGCCGCCATCGGGCTGATCTTGGCGATCAGCTCGGGCTTGCGCGGCGCGATCGGCTCCATGACCTCCTTGGCCGAGCCGAGCCGCGGGCGGCGGGCGGTCTCCTGGGCGATGAGCAGGATGTGCTCGCGCGCCAGCTCGTACTGCTTGAGCAGCTCGTCCGGCGTCTCCAGCCCCGCCTCCACCAGCATCGCCGCGGTGCGCAGCAGCGGGTCGCGGGCGAGGTCGGCCTTGATCTCGCGCTGGGTGCGGTAGGCGGACTCGACGTCGGACCCGGCGTGCCCCATCAGCCGCACGGTCCGCAGGTGCAGGAACGCGGGGGAGCGGCGCTCGCGTACGTGCTCGACGGCGCGCACGGCCACGTCGTACGCCTCGGCCAGGTCGCACCCGTCGGCGGCGAAGTATTCGATGCCCGGCCGCCGCACCGCGGCCTCCACCCAGCCCTTGGGCGTGCGCACGCTGATGCCGATGCCGTTGTCCTCGCAGACGAACAAAAGCGGCATGCCCAGCCCCTGGTAGGTGGCGTAGGCGGCGGTGTTGAAGCCGGTCTGCGCGCTCGCGTGGTTGATCGAGGCGTCGCCGAAGCTGCACACCGCGATCGCGTCCTCCGGCCAGGCGGACGGCACGCCCAGCGACCGCGCCCGCTCGATCGCGAACGCCACGCCCACCGCCCTCGGCAGGTGGCTGGCGATCGTGGACGTCTGGGGGATGACGGCCAGGTCGGGATGGCCGAAAACCTTGTGCCGCCCGCCCGCGATGGGCTCCTCTGACGAGGCGGTCAGTCCCAGCAGCACGTCGCGGATGCCCTGCTCGGGCAGCCTGCCCGCCTGCTCGGAACGGGTGAGGTAGAACGCGCCCGAGCGGTAGTGGAGCAGCGCAGGGTCGCCGGGACGCAAGGCGGCGGCCACCGCCGCGTTGCCCTCGTGACCGGCCGAGCCGATCGTGTAGAAGCCCTCATCACGCTCGCGCAGCCACCGGGCCGCGATGTCGAGCAGCCGGCTGTCGAGCTGGCGCCGGTAGAGCGTCCTGCACTGCGCACCGGTCAGTGACGTGCCGTCCCGGATCGGAAGCCCCGGATCTCGCGGAGTGCCCGCTTCCAGCATTGCAACGGCCTGGGTGAAATGAGTCTCTACTGTGTCGCGCGCCACACCCCCGATTATGTCTTTGATCGGCGCTGACGTCTTCCGGACGCAGGCGAGATGTTGTGGAGCGGTCCGATTGACCCCTGTAGATAACTGTTTGTCAGAATTCACAACCTTCACCGCGGGGGCCACGTCTACTAGGAGCACACGCGTGGCACCCTCAATGCCGCGTTGAAACCAATGGGGTCTCCAGAAAGGAACCCGCATGTTGCAACGCATCCGTGTAGCCGCCCTCGCCCTCGTTCTGGGGGCCGGGGCACTCGCCGCGGGCCCGACCGCGGCAGCGGCGGCTCCCGTACCGAGCATCAGCACCGTGGGCCTGCGCCCCGCGGCCCCGATCGTGGTGTTCGACAAGGACGTCGCCGTCACGTTCACGTTCACCACGAGGTTCGCGGAGAAGGCCGAGCTCAAGCTGAACGGCGCCGCGGTGCCCGTCACCTCGTCGCGCATCCGGGGCGGCCTGAAGTGGACCGGCACCAAGTCGTTCGGCGCGAGCGCCGCCGGCAAGTGGACGTACACCGCCACCGCCTTCGGTGACGGCGAGGCCACCAAGACCGGCTCCTTCGAGGTCGTCAAGGCGCTCACCACCCGGATCGCCGGCTTCAAGGCCGAACCCGGCCGGGTCACCAGGGGCAAGCCCATCAAGGTCGCCGGCCGGCTGCTCGCCGACGGCAAGGCCTACCCCGGCCAGAGCGTCTCCATCACCTTCCGCGAGCGCGGCTCCGACGACTACCGCGAGGTCACCAAGGTGACCAGCGGGCGCGGCGGCTGGTTCTCCGCGAACGTACGCGCCCGGTCCACCGGCTGGTGGCGGGCCGAGTTCGCGGCCACCGCGACCGCGCGGGGCACCGTCAGCGACTCCGACCGCGTGGACGTCAGGCGGCCCACCCTCGCCAGCCGGATCTCCGGCTTCGACGTCCGTCCCGAGCCCGTGGACAAGGGCGACAGGCTCCGCTTCAGCGGCACCCTGCGCGCCGAGCGCCGCGGCGGCCTGTCCGGCCAGCGCGTGTCCATCTTCTTCCGGGCCGACGGCTCGCGCCGGTGGGAGTACGTCACCAGCGACGTGACCGGGCGCGGCGGCCGCTTCTCCGCCACCGCCACGGCGCAGAAGTCCGGCTGGTGGCGCGCCGAGTACCGCGGCACCCGCGGCGTCGACGGCACCGTCAGCCGTCCCGACCGGGTCCAGGTCAACGAGCCCAAGAAGGACACCCGGCTGATCAAGTTCGACGCCTACCCCAGCCGGCCAAGCGCGGCGGCACCCTGAAGTTCAGGGGCGTGCTGCTGGTCTCGGACGACGGCTCGTGGGAGGGCTACGCCGGCAAGGTGGCGCTCTACTTCAAGCCGCACGGCTCCAAGAAGTGGCAGTACGTCAAGACCACCGCCTCCGGCGACAGCGGCCGCCTCTACACCAAGGCCAGGGCCTGGACCTCCGGCCACTGGAAGTTCGTGTTCCGCGGTGACGCGGCCACCAACGGCGACGACAGCGCCACGGACTTCGTCCGCGTACGGCGCTGACCTTCACGCACTGAGCGCTCTGCGAGTGCACTGGCGAGGCCCGGGGGGCACCTCCCCGGGCCTCGCCCTTTCGCCTGGGCTGGCTACCTCTGGCCCCCCGCTTGCTCGAAGCGCTCGCCGATCTCGATCTGCTCGAAGCGCTGATCGAGCTGTTCGAGGCGCTCGTTGAGCGAGTTGCAGCCGGCCTTCATCTCGGCCCTGATGGCTCGGGTCTCTCGAGTGATCAGAAAGCCCGGCTCTCCAGGTCAAGGTACTTCTCTTCGAGATCCAACATGCGGTTGCGCTCCTTAAGGCATTCGGGGGGATGGCTGTGACGTGCCGCGCGGCGCATCGGGAAAGCTGCCCTCCGTGCAAGATCGTGCGCAGTGAGATGTGAAAGTCCTTCCCGTCGATTCGTCTCGACGGCGGGAAGTTAATGAGCCCTAACGGCGGCGTCGATGGCGGCCCTGGCCATCGCGTGCAGCAGCGGCCGCATCTCGCCCGCGGGCAGCTCGCCGGCGCTGTGCGGGGTCGAGTTGAGCAGCCCGAAGACGGCGTGCGTCGCGGCGCGCAGCCGGGCGGCCGGGCATGAC
The DNA here is from genome assembly GCF_042751225.1 of Nonomuraea fastidiosa. Taxonomy (NCBI): domain Bacteria; kingdom Bacillati; phylum Actinomycetota; class Actinomycetes; order Streptosporangiales; family Streptosporangiaceae; genus Nonomuraea; species Nonomuraea fastidiosa. The sequence goes on along the minus strand of NZ_CP170570.1, from coordinate 458,359 downwards.
GGGTGCAGCTCGGCGAGCACGGTCACCCACTCCTCGACGTAGAGCCGCTGCAGCCGCCTGATCTGCCTGCGCTGCGGCTCCGGCACGTTGCCCAGCTCCCTGTCGTGCACGGTGATCAGCGCGGGCTGCTCGAGCGCGAACGTGATCTGCACGTCGAGCAGCTCGTCCAGGGTCCGCTTGGGGTCGGGTGAGGAGGTGGCGACCGCGACGGCCGACTCGCGCAGCCGCGAGCTGACGTCGAGCAGCATCTCCGACAGCAGCGCGTCCTTGCCGTCGAAGTGCCGGTAGAGGGCGGGGCCCGAGACGCCGACGGCGGCGCCGATGTCCTCGATCGAGACGCCGTGGAAGCCGCGCGCGGCGAACAGCTCGGCGGCCGCCTCCAGGATTTCCGCGCGCCTGTTGCGGCGGCCGCGGGTAGAGGGGGCGGAGGCGGTGGTCACGTCTCACATGCTAGACGATGAGGTTAATGGTGACTAACATCCGAGCCATGGGAGGGGAGCCATGAGCAGCGACTGGCCGGTGCTGAAGTCGGCGATCGAGCCGGGCAGCGAGGCGTACAAGCGCAACGCCGAGCTCAACGAGCGGCTGGCCGCCGAGCTGCTCGAACGCCTGGCGACGGCGGCGCTCGGCGGGCCTGAGCGGGCGCGGCGGCGGCACGTCGAGCGCGGCAAGCTGCTCCCGCGCGACCGCGTGGACGGCCTGCTCGACCCGGGTTCGCGTTTCCTGGAGCTGTCGCCGCTCGCGGCCGGCGGCCTGTACGACGACCAGGCGCCCGCCGCCGGCATCATCACCGGTGTCGGCCGCGTCTCGGGCCGCGAATGCGTGATCGTCGCCAACGACGCCACCGTCAAGGGCGGCACGTACTACCCCATGACGGTCAAGAAGCACCTGCGCGCCCAAGAGGTGGCCCTGCACAACCACCTGCCGTGCGTCTACCTCGTCGACTCCGGCGGGGCGTTCCTGCCCAGGCAGGACGAGGTGTTCCCCGACCGCGAGCACTTCGGCCGCATCTTCTACAACCAGGCCACGATGTCGGCGCGCGGCATCCCGCAGATCGCCGCCGTGCTCGGCTCGTGCACGGCGGGCGGCGCGTACGTGCCCGCGATGAGCGACGAAGCGGTCATCGTACGCAACCAGGGCACGATCTTCCTGGGCGGCCCGCCGCTGGTGAAGGCGGCGACCGGCGAGGAGGTCACGGCCGAGGAGCTGGGCGGCGGCGAGCTGCACGCCCGCGTCAGCGGCGTCACCGACCACCTGGCCGAGGACGACGCCCACGCCCTCGCCATCGTCCGCGACATCGTCGCCACGCTGCCGCCGCGCGCCCCGCGCCCGTGGGAGACGATCAAGCCCGAGCCGCCCCGCCACGACCCGCGCGACCTGTACGGCATCATCCCGGCCGACACCCGGCAGCCGTACGACGTGCACGAGGTGATCGCGCGGATCGTCGACGGCTCGCGGTTCCTGGAGTTCAAGGCCGAGTACGGCCCCACCCTCGTCACCGGCTTCGCCCACATCCACGGCCATCCGGTCGGCATCCTGGCCAACAACGGCATCCTGTTCAGCGAGTCGGCGCTGAAGGGCGCCCACTTCATCGAGCTGTGCGACCAGCGCGGCATCCCCCTGGTCTTCCTGCAGAACATCAGCGGATTCATGGTCGGCAAGGCGTACGAGGCGGGCGGCATCGCCAAGCACGGCGCGAAGATGGTGACGGCGGTGGCGTGCACGCGGGTGCCCAAGTTCACGGTGGTGATCGGGGGCTCGTTCGGCGCGGGGAACTACGCGATGGCGGGGCGGGCGTACTCGCCCAGGTTCCTGTGGATGTGGCCGAACGCCCGCATCTCGGTCATGGGCGGCGAGCAGGCCGCGAACGTGCTCACCACCGTCGGCGACGCCGATCCCGACGCGATCAGGGCGCAGTACGAGCATCAGGGCAACCCGTACTACTCCACGGCCCGGCTCTGGGACGACGGCGTGATCGACCCGCTCGACACCCGCACCGTCCTGGGCCTGGCGCTGTCCGCGGCGGCCAACGCGCCGCTCGAACCCGCCGGCTTCGGCATCTTCCGGATGTGACGCATGTTGTTCGACCGTGTTCTGATCGCCAACAGGGGCGAGATCGCCGTACGGATCATCCGCACGCTGCGCGCGCTCGGCATCACGGCGGTGGCGGTGCACACGCCGTCCGACGCCGGGTCCAGGCACGTCCGCGAGGCCGACGTCGCGCTCCAGGTGCCGTCCTACCTGGACGTCGAGGCGATCATCGGGGCGGCCCGCGAGTCGGGCGCGCAGGCCGTGCACCCCGGCTACGGGTTCCTGGCGGAGAACGCCGCGTTCGCCCGCAGGTGCGCCGAGTCCGGGCTGGTCTTCGTCGGGCCGCCCCCCGCGGCGATCGAGGCCATGGGCGACAAGATCCGCGCCAAGGCCACCGTGTCGGCGGCCGGGGTGCCGGTGGTGCCCGGCGCGGCCGAACCCGGGCTTGAGGACTGGCGCGACTTCCCCGCCCTGATCAAGCCGTCCGCGGGCGGCGGGGGCAAGGGCATGATCCTCGTACGGTCGGCCGCCGAGCTGCCCGACGCGCTGGCCTCGGCCAGGCGTACGGCGCGGGCCGCGTTCGGCGACGACACCCTGCTCATCGAGCGCTACGTCGAGCGCCCCCGCCACATCGAGATCCAGGTGCTGGCCGACGCCCACGGCGGCGTCGTGCACCTCGGCGAGCGCGAGTGCAGCCTGCAGCGCCGCCACCAGAAGATCGTGGAGGAGGCGCCGTCGCCGTTCCTCACCCCGGAGACGCGCGCGAGCATGGGGGCTGCGGCGGTCGAGGCCGCCCGCGCCGTCGGCTACGTCGGGGCGGGCACCGTCGAGTTCATCGTGGACGGCGTCACCGGCGCCTATCACTTCATGGAGATGAACACCCGGCTCCAGGTCGAGCACCCCGTCACCGAGCTGGTCACCGGGCTCGACCTGGTGGAGCTGCAGCTCAGGGTGGCGGCGGGGGAGCGGCTGCCGTTCGCGCAGGAGGACGTGCGGCTCGACGGGCACGCGGTGGAGGCCCGGGTGTACGCCGAGGACCCGGCGCGCGGCTTCCTCCCCACCGGCGGGCGCGTGCTCGCACTCCGCGAGCCCGGCATGCGCGACCGAGCGGGCACGACGGTCGTGCGGGTGGACTCCGGGCTGGCCGAAGGGGGCGTTGTCGGCAGCGAGTTCGACCCGATGATGGCCAAGGTGATCGCCTGGGCGCCCGGCCGCGCGGCGGCGTACCGTGCGCTGGACCGCGCGCTCGCCCGCACGGCCGTGCTCGGCGTCGTCACCAACGTGCCGTTCCTGCGCGCGCTGACCGCGCACCCGGCCGTCGCCGCCGGAGAGCTGGACACCGGCCTGGTCGAGCGGGTCCTGCCCGAGCTGCTGCCTGAGGCGGAGACGCCCGAAGAGGTGCGGGCCGCGGCCGGGCTCGTCTTCCACGACCTGCCGCGCGGCGACGACCCGTGGGAGGTCGCCGACGGCTGGCGGATCGGCGAGCCGGCCTGGACGACGTGGCGGCTGGAGTCGCGCGACGGCGTGCACGCCGTACAGGTGCGCGGCCTGCCCGCCGAGACGGCCGAGGTCCGCGTGGGCGATGAGGCGGTGCCCGCGCGCATTCACCGCGACGGCGCCGAGCTCACCGTCACGCTCGGCGGGCGCAGCGAGCGCTACCTGTGCGTACGCGACGGCGACACGCTCTGGCTCGGCCGCGACGGCGCGTCCTGGTCGTTCACCCGCCACCACATCGGCGACCCCGGCGACCGGCCGGGCGCTGCGGCGGCCGGCGACGGCGTCGTCAGGAGCCCCATGCCGGGCACCGTCCTGGTGGTCAAGGCCCAGCAGGGCGAACGGGTCAGCGAGGGACAGCCGCTGGTCATCGTCGAGGCCATGAAGATGGAGCACACGGTCACCGCGCCGCGCGACGGGGTGGTCTCCGAGCTGACCGTCCAGGCGGGGCAGCCGGTGGACATGGACGCCGTCCTGGCCGTGGTCACCGCCGAGGAGGCGTGATGCCGTACCCGATGAGAGGTCTTCCGCAGCAGGTCACGATCTACGAGGTCGGTCCGCGCGACGGCCTGCAGAACGAGTCCGCCGTCATCCCCGTCGAGGTCAAGGCCGAGTTCATCGACCGGCTGGCCGACGCGGGACACAAGGTGATCGAGGCGACCAGCTTCGTGCACCCCAAGTGGGTGCCCCAGCTCGCCGACGCCGACGAGCTGCTGCGCCGCCTGCACCGGCGCACCGGCGTGCGCTATCCCGTGCTCGTGCCGAACGAGCGCGGCCTGGACCGGGCGCTGGAGCTCGGCGTCGACGAGATCGCGATCTTCGCCAGCGCCACCGAGACCTTCGCCGCCAAGAACCTCAACCGCAGCCTGGAGAGCCAGTTCGACATGTTCGAACCGGTCGTGGCCAGGGCGCTGGACAACGGGATCAAGGTACGCGCGTACGTCTCCATGTGCTTCGGCGACCCCTGGGAAGGGCCCACCCCGATCGCGCAGGTCGTCTCCGTCGGCGAACGGCTGCTCGGGCTCGGCTGCTACCAGCTCTCCCTGGGCGACACCATCGGCGTCGGCACCCCCGGCCACGTCACCGAGCTGATCCGCGCCTTCCGCTCGCCGGACCGGCTCGCCGTGCACTTCCACGACACCTACGGGCAGGCGCTGGCCAACACCCTGGCCGCGCTCCACTGCGGCGTCACCACCATCGACGCCTCCACCGGCGGGATCGGCGGCTGCCCCTACGCGGAGTCCGCCACCGGCAACCTCGCCACAGAAGACCTCGTCTGGATGCTGAGAGGACTCGGCATCGAGACGGGGCTCGACCTGAGCAAGCTCGTCGCCACCAGCACCTGGCTGGCGGAGCTGCTCGGCCGGCCGAGCCCGTCCCGCGTCGTACAGGCGCTGTCGAAAGGCTGAGATCATGCTCAATGACGAGTACGAAGAGCTGCGCAAAACCGTCGAGGCGTTCGCCCGCGAGGTGGTCGCGCCCGTGATCGGGGACTTCTACGAGCGCGAGGAGTTCCCGTACGACATCGTGCGCCAGATGGGCGCCATGGGGCTGTTCGGCCTGCCCATCCCCGAGGAGTACGGCGGCATGGGCGGCGACTACTTCGCCCTCTGCCTGGCGCTGGAGGAGCTGGCCAGGGTCGACTCCAGCGTCGCCATCACCCTTGAGGCGGCGGTCTCGCTCGGGGCGATGCCGATCTACCGGTTCGGCACGGATGAGCAGCGCCGTACGTGGCTGCCGAAGCTCGCCTCCGGCGAGATGCTGGGCGCGTTCGGGCTGACCGAGCCGGGCGGCGGTTCCGACGTGCCGGGCGGCATGCGCACCACGGCCGTGCTCGACGGCGGCCAATGGGTGATCAACGGGACGAAGTCGTTCATCACGAACTCCGGCACCGGCATCACCGGCGTCGTCGGCGTGGCCGCGCTCACCGGCGACGGCGAGATCTCCACCATCCTCGTGCCGAGCGGCACGCCCGGGTTCACGGTCTCGAAGAAGTACTCCAAGGTCGGCTGGAACGCCTCCGACACCCGCGAGCTGGCCTTCACCGACTGCCGCGTGCCCGCGGAGAACCTGCTCGGCGAGCGCGGCCGCGGCTACGCCCAGTTCCTGCGCACGCTCGACGAGGGCCGCGTCGCCATCGCCGCCCTCGGCGTCGGCCTGGCCCAGGGCTGCGTGGACGAGTGCCTCAAGTACGTCAGGGAGCGCAAGGCGTTCGGTCACCCCATCGGCCACTACCAGGCCATCCAGTTCAAGATCGCCGACATGGAGGCCCGCGCGCACACCGCCCGCCTGGCCTACTACCACGCCGCCGAGAAGATGCTCGCGGGCGAGCCGTTCAAGAAGGAGGCGGCGATCGCCAAGCTCGTCTCCTCCAATGCCGCCATGGACAACGCCCGCGAGGCAACCCAGATCTTCGGCGGCTACGGCTTCATGAACGAGTTCCCCGTCGCCCGTTTCTACCGCGACGCCAAGGTGCTGGAGATCGGCGAAGGCACCAGTGAAGTGCAGCGCATGCTCATTGCCCGACAACTCGGACTTGGCGATCTGTGACCCGCTCCGCCCGTTTCATCCCGTCACGAAAAGCGGGGAAACGTCAAGCAAGGGTTTGCGTCGGCCACGACCGACGATCTAGTGTCGTTGCTCATGACGGCTGACGATCTTCTCATCAGGAGAGCGGAGAAAGCGGACGCGGACGAGGTGTTCGCGCTGGCCCGCGAGTTCGGCCTGACCTTCAGTCCCGAGCGCGAGGCCTTCGACGCCGCGCTGCCCGCGCTGCTGGCCAACGACGATGCCCTGCTGCTCGCGGCCGTCGTCAACGGGCGGGTGCGCGGCTACCTCCTCGGCTTCGTCCACCTCACGCTCTTCGCCAACGGGCCGGTCGCCTGGGTGGAGGAGGCCATGGTCGAGTCGGGCTCCCGCCGGCAGGGCATCGGCCGGTCCCTGCTCGAGGAGTTCGAGAAGTGGGCCCGCTCGCGTGAGGCCGGTTACGTCGCGATGGCCACGCGACGGGCGCCGGAGTTCTACCACGCGCTGGGCTACGAGGCGTCGGCCACGTTCTTCCGCAAGGTCCTGCGCTGACCTACGGCCCGGCGCCTCGGAGCAGTGGAGTGCGCCGCCCCGCGTGGTGACGTCCCCCGAGAGGGTCGTGTTCGCTCGCGGGGGAAGCCGCAGGGAAGGCCCCGTCCCCGGGCGATTCTGTCGCCGCAGGATGGCATGCTGAGGGCGTGAGCATCCACGCCGTGAGCCCGCTGTTCGTCGGGCGCTCCCGCGAGCTCGCCGCGCTCGGCGACGCTCTGGCCAGGACGCGCGCCGGCATGTCGGCCACCGTGCTCGTCGGCGGCGAGGCGGGGGCCGGCAAGACCCGCCTCATCAATGAGTTCATCGGCTGGCACGCCGACGACGCGCTCGTGCTCGTCGGCGGCTGCCTGGAGCTGGGCACGGAGGGCCTGCCGTTCGCGCCGTTCACCGCCGTGCTGCGGCGGCTGGTCCGCGAGCTGGGCCGCGACGCCGTCGCCGCGCTGGTGCCCGGCGGCAGCACGCGGGGTCTCGCCAGGCTGCTGCCGGAGTTCGGCGAGCCGGGCAAAGAGGGCGCCGAGGCCAGGGCGCGGCTGTTCGAGGAGGTTCTCGGCCTGCTCGAACGCCTGGCGGAGGAGCGGCCCGTCGTCCTCATCGTCGAAGACGCCCACTGGGCCGACCGCTCCACCCGCGATCTGCTGACGTTCCTGGTCCGCTATCAGCGCACGGCCGCCCGCGTGCTGCTCGTGGTGACGTACCGCACCGACGAGCTCCACCGCACCCACCCGCTGCGGCCGCTGCTCGCCGAGCTGGGCCGGATCGAGTGGGTGAGCAGGGTCGAGCTGCGCAGGCTCACCCGCAAGGAGACCGTCGCGCTGGCGGCGGGCATGCTGGAGCGCGAGCCGTCCCAGTCCGACATGGATCTCATCTACGCCCGCAGCGAGGGCAACCCGCTGTTCGCCGAGGCGCTGCTCAGCGAGTCCGGGGCGGGCGAGTCGCTGCCGGAGTCGCTGCGCGACCTGCTACTCGCCGCCGTCGAGCGGCTGCCCGACGAGACGCAGGAGCTGCTGCGGGTGGCCAGCGCCGGCGGGCAGCGCATCGAACACGCCCTGCTCAGCGCCGTCGCGGGGCTCGACGACGCCGCGCTCTCCCGCGCGCTGCGGCCGGCCGTCGCGGGCAACGTCCTGGTCGTCGACGGCGAGGGCTACGCCTTCCGCCACGCCCTCATCCGCGAGGCGCTCCACGACGACCTGCTGCCCGGCGAGCGCATCCGCCTGCACACCCGCTACGCCGAGGCGCTGGAGCGCGACCTGTCGATCCTGCCCGCCCCGCGCGGCGCGATCGAGCTGGCACACCACTGGCACCTGGCCCACGACTCCACGTGGGCGCTGGTCAGCGCCTGGCACGCCGCGGCCGCCGCCCGCAAGTCCGCCGCGTACGACGAGCAGCTCCGCATGCTCTCCCGGGTGCTGGAGCTGTGGGACCAGGTGCCCGACGCGGCCGAGCGCATCGGCGCCGACCGGCTCGACGTGCTCAGGCGGACCGCCATCGTCGCCCACCTGGCCGGCGAGTTCGAACGCGCCATCGCCCTGGCCGGCGCCGCACTCGACGACCTCGCCCGCGATCCCGGGCTCGAGGCCGACCCCGTCAGGGCCGTCACGCTGCTGCGCCAGCGCGGCCACGCCCGCTACGACCTCGGCCGCCCCGGTTTCCTCGACGACCTGCGCAGGGCCGCCGAGCTCGTGCCCGCCGACCACCCCCGGCTGCGCGGCAAGGTGCTGGAGTCGCTGGCCCGCATGCTCCACGGCCCGGAGAACATCGAGGAGCGCGCGGCCACCGCCCAGCTCGCCAGAGAGATCGGGCACTCCCTGGGCGATGCCACCATCGAGGCCCACGCCATCATCGACCTCACCTGGGCGCAGGCCGACTACTCCGCCATGGAGCCGCAGCTCGAGGCGTTCGCCGAGGCCCGGCGCATCGCCAAGCGCGGCGACGCCTACAGCGCGCTCATGCGCTGCGCGATCAGCGAGTCCGACACGCTGGAGGGCGCGGGGCGGCACGAGGAGGCCGCCAGGGTCGCCAGGGAGGGGGTCGAGGAGGCCGCGCACTACGGTATGGCCCGCACCGCCGGCACCTTCCTGTCGATCAACCTGGCCGAGCCGCTGGTGTCGCTCGGGCGGTGGGACGAAGCGCTCCAAGTCATCGAGCACGCTCTCGACCTCGCGCCGCCCGCGCCTTACGCCGCCAGCCTGCAGGGCCTCGCCACCGACATCGCGCTCGCCCGGGGCGACTACGACCGGGCCGACCGGCTGCTCGACCTCGCCCGCAGAGTCCTGTGCGGCGGCGCCCACCGCGAGCAGTCCGTGCTGCCGCACCTGCGCAGAGAGCTGCAGTTGCTCGCCGCCCGCGGTCAGCTCGGGGAGGCCCTGACGGCGGCCGCGCGGGCGCTCGACGAGCACAACCTGCGCACCAGCCCGCGCTACGCCTGGCCGGTGCTGACGATGTTCGCGGAGCTCATCCGCATGGCGGTGCCCACCCCGCGCTTCCTCGAGGCGATCGCCGGACTGGGGACCGCCGCCTTGGTGAGCGGTTACGCTGCCGCAGGCCCGGACGGCGGTGCGGCCGCGTCCCTCGCGGGCGGGGACGCCGCCGACTACGAGAGCGCTGCCGATGGGGCGGCGAGCGGGGCCGCGCTCGTGGGGCAGGCGCTGTCGATGCTGCCGAGGCTGCGGGCGCTCGGGCAGGACCTGGGCGTCGGGGGGCGGCTGCAGGAGGCGCACCGGCTCACCTTCACCGCGCTGACCGGCCCGGACAAGCCGCTGGACGACGACGTCGAGCCGGCCGCCTGGCAGCTCGCGGCCTGGGAGCAGGCGGTGGAGGCGTGGGCGGCGTTGCGGCAGCCGTACGCGGAGGCGCAGTGCCGGCTGGCGGCCGGTCAGGCGGCGCTCGCCTGCGGTGCCCGCCAGAAGGTCGCCGCCCATGTCGATCGGGCCCGCTCGCTGGCCCGCGATCTGGGCGTCACACCGTTGCTCGAAAAGCTCGACGTGCTCGGCAGGCGCGCCAGGATCGGCGGGCCGGACGAGGGCGGCGAGCGCCAACCGCTGGGGCTGACCGCCCGCGAGCTGGAGGTGCTGCGTGAGGTGACGAACGGGCGCAGCAACCGCGAGATCGCGCAGGAGCTGGTCATCTCGGTCAAGACGGTCAGCGTGCACGTCTCCAACATCCTGGCCAAGCTCGGCGTCGCCACCCGAGGCGAAGCCGCCGCCACCGCCCACCGCCTCGGCCTTTTCGACTAGCCGACCCCGGGGGTGGTGTTCGGTGCTTGCCGGGTCCGGTGGCGGTCGCTGCTGTCCCACTGCTTCGGCCTTTTCGACTAGCCGACCCCGGGGGTGGTGTTCGTGCTCGCCGGGTCTGGTGGCGGTTGCTGAGGTCCGCGCTGTTTCGGCCTTTTTGAGTACCTGTGCCGGGGGCGGTGCGGGCGGAGGCCATCGTGCTTGCCGAGTCCGGTGGCGGTCGCCGCTGTCCCGTTGCCGCGGCCTCGCGGGCCGGCCGTGGGTGCCGCGAGGGCTGGGACACGCGCTCTTGCGCCTCCTGAGCGGCCGGCACCGCCCACCGCCCCCGGCCCTCGACCTGCTGACAGTGCTCGGAGGGGGCACAGGGTTTCTTCGTGCGCCATGGGCCCGGCTGCTGCCCGTCGGCGCTGCGACCACCTCGTTCTGAGCGGTGGTGCGGGCGTGGTGCGGAAGTGCCTCGCTGCCGTGACCGTCGCGGCCACGGTGCGGTCATCAGAGACGGCGCGCTCACCTGCCCCCGCGAGCCCCTGCGGGCGCTCGCGGGGGCAGGCCGGCGCAGATGGTGTCTTGGCCCGCTGAGCGCGCGGCTGGCGGGGCCGAGATGGTCCCAGCGCGGGCGCGGTTGCGTCAGGCGGTCAGCTGGGCTTCGAGGCGGTAGCCGTCCACCGTGACGTAGACCTGGTCGCCAGGGCGGGCGTTCAGGCGCATGAGCACCGGCTGGAGCGAGTCGAAGACGGGCTGCTGACCCTGCCAGACCAGGACGATGGCGTTGTCGCCGGGGCCCGTGACCGACAGCAGGGTGCCGGGGCGCATGCCGAGCTGGGCCGCGTACCTCTCGGGGACCGGCACGGGACCGCCGCGCAGGTGCTCGGGGGTGACCTCGATGCGCTGCCAGCGGCGCGGGTCGGCCGACGGGCTGGGCGGCGGCGGAGGAGGCGTGGGCGGCGTGCCGGCCAGGGCGCCGGAGAGCACGGGCGAGCGGCCGCCCGACAGTGCCGACAGGGTGGCGAGCGCGGCGGACGGGTCGATGGAGCCGGCCGCGGGCGGGATGGGCTGGCCGCCACGGTGGTGGTGGCCGTTGGCACCCGGGGTACGGCGGGGGAGCGGCTGCGCCGGGGCGGGGGCCGGGGCCGATGAGGACTCGCGGGTCTCGGTCTCCGGAGGCAGCGCGTCGAGCCACGCCTTGGCGGAGTGGGCGCGGATGCCGAGTTCGCTCAGCAGCTCGACGGGATCCGCGTCGGGCGGGGCGGAGGCGAGGAGCTGCCGCGTACGCTGCTGAAGGCCCTGGAGGTCGCCGACGACCAGCCAGCCGTCCTGCAGCCGCCGGTCGGGCATGAGCGTCACCAGCACCCGCCACAGCGGCGTGCGCAGGGACGGGACGACCACCGGGTGGGCCGGGTCGGCGCCGATGAGCTGCTCTTCTGTGGCCGCCGCGCCCAGCCACTCCGTCAGCCGGAACATGTGGCCGGTGACCGGCGCGGACTCGGAGGAGCGCAGCCACTGCAGGACGCGCTCCTCGGCGGTGCGCTGGGCCTGCGAGAGCGCCTCACGCTCGACGAGCAGCTTGTGGGCGAGCGTACGCAGGCTCACCGGGTCCTCGGCGAACAGCCGGTGCTGGGCGACGGCCAGTTCCAGCTTGTCGAGGTTGCGGAACAGGTTGTCCACGACCCTGACCATGGCGTGGTCGGGGTCGGTGGGTGCGGGGCCGGAGCCCGCGTAGGCGGGCGTGCGCTTGGCGGGGCCGCCGGTGCCGGGGACCGCGGGGAGCGAGCCCGTGTGCGGGCCGCCCGCGGATGCCGCCGCGCCGCCAGGAGCGCCGGTGTCCTGGCGGGTGGGGCGCTGCGGGAGGCGTTCCTGCTGGCCTGGCACGGGACGCTGCGGCAGGCCGGAGCCGCCGCCCTGCCCCGCACCCGGAGCCCCGTTCCCGGCGACCGAGGGGAAGGAGCCCGTCTGGCGCGAGCCGGGCGCGCCGTCGGAGACAGCGGGGAAGCCGCCGGTCTGGCGCGAGCCGGGCGCGCCGTCGGAGACCGCGGGGAAGCCGCCGGTCTGGCGCGAGCCGGGCGCGCCGTCGGAGACCGCGGGGAACGAGCCCGTCTGGCGGGGGCCGGGTGCGCCCTCGGGACGGCGCTGCCCGTCGCCGGGCACACCGGGGAAGGAGCCGGTCTGCCGGGGGTCGGACGCCGCCGGGAACGAACCGGTCGTCCGCGAGCCGGGCGGAACGGGGAACGAGCCGCTCGTACGGGCGTCGCCGCCCGCGGCGGGGAACGTCCCGCTCGTGCGCGCGTCTCCCCCAGCGGCGGGGAAAGCGCCGCTCGTGCGCGGGTCCGCCCCGGACGGGCCGTCGGCGGAGGCGGCGGCGGGGAAGGAGCCGGTCTGCCGCGAACCGGCCGGGTCGGAGACCGCCGGGAAAGAGCCCGTCTGCCGGGGACCGGGCGCGCCGTCGGAGGTCGCGGGGAAGCCGCCGGTCTGGCGGGAGCCGGGCGCGCCCTCGGGCGGCAAGGCCCCAGGACGCTGCTGGTCGCCGGAGAGTGACGCGGCGGGGCGCTGGGGCAGCGGGCCGCTCTGCGTGCCGGACCCCGAGCCGTCACCCGTCGCGGGCCCGCCGACGGAATCGCCCTGGGCCGCGTACGGACCGGTCTGCGCCGCCGGCTGCTGCGCGGCGGGATCGCCCGGCGCGGGCACGGGACCGGAAGTCGCATCCTGCGCGGGCACGGGACCGGAAGGCGCATCCTGCGCGGGGAACGCGCCCGACGGGACGCCCTGGCCGCGCTGGAGCGGCCGGGTGACCTCGGGATGCCCGGATGCGGCGGGCGTGGGGGAAGCGGCGGCGGGCGCGTCGGCGGCCTGGGCCGGGATGCGGCCGAGGATCTCGCGGAAGACCGAGCCGATGACCACCTCGGGCGTGGCCGACGGCGTGCCGAGATCGCTCGGAGACAGGCGGCGCAGCCGCTGCCAGCCGCCGAGGCCGGTGATCGCCGTACGGGTGGCGTCGGGCCAGCCGGGCAGCGCGGGGTCGATGTGGTGCACCGTCAGCGCGGGCAGCAGGTCGGACAGAGGCAGGTGGTCCCAGCGGGACGCGGCGAGCCGGGCGAGGCGTTCGCAGATCCAGTCGAGCCCGGTCATGCCGAGGGCTTTGGGCAGCGGCACGGAATGCCACCACCCCGCGGGCAGACGGGGGTCGCCCAACGCCTCGGCCACCTGCTGGGGACGGCTCCAACGCAGCGCAGGGACCAGGTCGCTCAGGCAGATCGATGACTCGACTTCCATCGGCGGACCTTATCCTCCCCAGTGAGCCGCGTGTGCTGCCCGTGACGCATGTGGCTAATGGTGCAGCCTACGCGGCAAGCTATCAATCAGTGTGAATAGGGTAAAGACGGTTCAGATCCAAACCGTACCGTGGACGGCCGCCCACCTGGGCCACACATGCGGCACCGGCACGGCATCCCGCCTCCAGAGCCGCCTGCGGTCCCGCGCCGCGCAGTGTCGTGGCGATGTATCCCGCGGCGAACGCGTCACCGGCTCCCGTGGAGTCGACGACGTCAGCGGGCCGGCCTTTGGCCGTCGCCACCACCTCACCGTCTTTCGCGGCCAGAGCTCCGTCGGCGCCGAGCTTCACGACCGCTGTGCCATATCTCTCACTCAAGAGTACGGCGGCACGCTCGGCCGATGTCGCCCCGGTGAGCACAAGCGCCTCGTCGAGGTTGGGCAGGACGAGATCGGCCGCGGCCGTCTGGCGGATGAAACGTTCAGCGCCGAAGTCCCGCAGCGGCCCGGATGAGGCGGGATCGACGCTGATCAAGACGCCCGCGGCGGCGGCGTCGGCCATCGCGCGGGCGGCCAGGCGCAGGCCCGGCTCGGCGAACAGGACGTACCCGGACAGGTGCAGACGGCCGACGCCGTCGAGCAGGGCCGGATCCCAGTCGGCCTCGGAGATCAGGCCGCCTGCGCCGCGGTTGGTGAGCATCGAGCGCTCGCCGCTGCTGTCCACCATGGCGATCACCACGGCCGTGGGGTGGTCGGGATCGACGGAGAAGTGGGGCCGGACGCCCGTCCTGATCAGTTCGGTGGCGTGCCACTCGCTGCTGTCGTAGCCGAGCCTGGCCAGCAGGTGCACCTCGGCTCCCAGGCAGGCGGCCCAGGCGGCGGTGTTGGCGCCGGAGCCGCCCGGACGCAGCACGATGTCGGCCGCCATGTCGGCGCCGGCCAGGACGGGCGAGCCGTGCCTGGCCACCACGTCGGTGACGACGTCACCGACGATCAGGAGGGCGCCACCGGTCACGACCGTGCCCAGGCCACGGCGATGCGGGCGGCCAGCGCGGCGTTGCCGCGCACGGCGGCGAGGTTGGCCTCGAGAGAGGCGCCCTTGGTGCCGTCCACCAGGTAGCCGAGCAGGAACGGGGTGATCGCCTGGCCCTTGACGCCCTCGCGCTCGGCGGCGGCCAGCGCCTCGGCGAGCACCCGGTCGTGCAGCTCGGGGTCGAGCTGCTGCTCCTTCGGCACCGGGTTGGCGACGATGAGGGCCGTCTCGGGGCCGCCGAGGGCGTCCTGGCCGCGCATGACGGCCGCCGCCTCCTCGGCCGACTCGATGCGCCACTCGACCGGCTGGCCGGAGGAGTGGAGGTAGAAGCCGGGGAAGGTGTCGGTGCGGAACCCGGCCACGCTCACCCCGCGCGTCTCCAGCCGCTGTAGCGTGGCCGGCACGTCGAGGATGGACTTCACGCCCGCGCACACGACCGTGATGCGGGTGCGGGCGAGCGTGTCGAGGTCGGCGGACTCGTCCTGGTCCTCGGTCCACTGGCGGTGCACGCCGCCCAGGCCGCCGGTGGCGAAGACGCGGATGCCGGCGCGGGCGGCCAGGAACGATGTGGCCGACACGGTGGTCGCGCCGCTCGCCTTCAGCGCCGCCGCCAAGGGCAGGTCGCGCTGGCCCAGCTTGCGCAGGCCGGACTCGGTGGCGATGCGCTCCAGCTCCACCTCGTTCAGGCCGATGCGGGGCACCCCGTCGAGGACGGCGATCGTGGCGGGCACGGCGCCCCCGTCGCGGACGATCGCCTCCAGCTCGCGCGCCACCTCCAGGTTGCGCGGCTGCGGCAGCCCGTGGGAGATGATCGTGGACTCCAGTGCCACGACCGGCGCGCCGCTCGCCAGGGCCTCGGCGACCTCGTCGGACGGCTGCAGGACTGCGTCGGTGGTGCTGCGCATGGTGAGGCTCGTGCTCCTTGGATGTGTGGCCCAGCGGGTGAAAAACGGTGACTCTGATGAGGTTTGCTCCGAACCGAGCAGCGTACGACCCCTTGGCCCGGCCGTCCACCTGAGGATCACACGGCCGGCGGGAGCCCGCCAAGGACGCCGCCAAGGACGCTGCCAAGGACGCCGCCAAGGACGCGGACTCGCACGTGGCGCCAGAGGGCGAACGGGTCGTATGGTGCCAGGATGAGTGCGTATGACGTGGTCGTGGCCGGAGGCGGGCACAACGGACTGGTGGCGGCGGCGTACCTGGCGCAGGCGGGGCGGCGGGTGCTGGTGCTGGAGCGGCACGAGCACGTCGGCGGCCTGGCGATCTCGGCGCAGGCGTTCCCCGGCGTGGACGTGCGGCTGTCGCGTTACTCCTACCTCGTGAGCCTGCTGCCCTCGAAGATCGTCCAGGATCTCGGGCTCGAGCTGGAGCTGCGCCGCCGGCGCTACGCCTCCTACACGCCCGTGGGCGAGACCGGCCTGCTGGTGGACAACGAGGACGACCTGCGCACGGCGGCCTCGTTCAGAAACGTGACGGGCGGAGAGGCCGACCACGAGGCGTGGCGGCGCTTCTACGGCATGGTCGCCGAGACCGCGCGGGTGCTGGCCCCCACCCTGCTGGAGCCGCTGCGGCCGCAGGCCGAGATCGAGCGGATGGTCGGGCCCGAGGCGTGGGGCGAGCTGTTCGGCCGGCCGATCGGGCAGAGCGTGGCCGAGCGGTTCGCCGACGACACCGTACGCGGTGTCGTGCTCACCGACGCGCTCATCGGCACGTTCGCGAACCCCGATACCGACCTGCTCGCCAACCGCTGCTTCCTCTACCACGTGATCGGCGACGGCACCGGCGACTGGAACGTCCCCGTCGGCGGCATGGGCGCGGTCTCCGGCGCGCTGGAGGCGGCGGCCAGGCGGGCGGGCGCCGAGATCAGGACGGGCGTGGAGATCATCGGCATCGACCCGGACGGCGAGGTGACGTTCACCGAAGGCGGGGCCGAGCACACCGTGCGGGGCGGGCACGTGCTGGTCAACCTGCCGCCCGCGGTGCTCGACCGGGTGATGGGACGGCCCGCGACCGTGCCCGAGGGCGCGCAGCTCAAGGTCAACATGGTGCTGTCGCGGCTGCCCCGGCTGAAGGATCCCGAGGTGGATCCGCGGGCGGCCTTCAGCGGTACGTTCCACATCAACGAGGGGCGCGACCAGCTCGCGCGGGCGTACGAGCAGGCGGCCAGGGGCGAGATCCCCGAGCTGCCGCCCGCCGAGGTCTACTGCCACTCGCTGACCGACCCGTCGATCATCGGCCCCGAGCTGCGGGGACGGGCGGAGACGATGACGCTGTTCGGCCTGCACATGCCCGCCCGGCTGTTCCGGAAGGATCCGGAGAAGGCGCGCAAGCTGGCGCTGGAGGCCACGTTCGCCTCGATCAACTCCGTGCTCGCCGAGCCCATCGAGGACTGCCTGCTCACCGCCCCCGACGGCACCCCGTGCGTCGAGGTCAAGACGCCCGTGGACCTGGAGACCGACGCGGGCCTGCCCGGCGGCCACATCTTCCACACCGACCTGAGCTGGCCGTACGCGGACGGCGACGCCGACGGCCACGGCGGCTGGGGCGTCGAGACCGAGCACGAGCGCATCCTGCTGTGCGGCGCCGCCGCGCGCAGGGGCGGCGGCGTCAGCGGCATCGGCGGCCACAACGCCGCCATGGCCCTGCTCACGCGCTGACGGGCCCTGCTCACGCGCTGACGGCGGCCGTCAGCCGCCCGGCGGCTCCGGCGTGGCCGGGGCCGCCGGCTCGTCGGCGATGAGCTTGGAGGCGACGCGCAGCGCCACCTCGTTCATCCGCGACAGGTCCGCCTCCGGGCCGAACAGGACGGGCACGTTGGCGAGGATCACCGCGATGACCGCCAGCCTGGCCTCGAACTGCCGCTCCATGCTCTCGTCCGGTGCGCACAGCAGCGAGACCATGGAGAACACGCCCTCCCGCAGGCGATCACCGCCCGGGTGGTGCTCCAACGCGCCCTGGTTCACCTGGGCGAATCTGAACAGCGGCCGCCACTGGTCCGACAGCAGCCCGGAGATGCGCCGCAGGATCTCCTGCCGCGCCTCGGTGGTGGCCGGTTGCTCCCGGCCCCAGGCCACCA
This sequence comes from Nonomuraea fastidiosa, assembly GCF_042751225.1. Classification (NCBI taxonomy): domain Bacteria; kingdom Bacillati; phylum Actinomycetota; class Actinomycetes; order Streptosporangiales; family Streptosporangiaceae; genus Nonomuraea; species Nonomuraea fastidiosa. The sequence goes on along the minus strand of NZ_CP170570.1, from coordinate 441,153 downwards.
GCTCTTCGATCGACTCCACCAGCCGTTCGATCACCCCGGCGAGGATCTCCTCCTTCGTACGGAAGTGGTAGTACAGCGCCGGCCTGGTGATCTGCAGCCGCTCCGCCACCTCCTGCAACGAGGTCTTGTCGTATCCCCGCTCGGCGAACAGCTCCAACGCGACCTGCTGGATCCGCTCTCGTGTGTCCGTTCGCCGTCCTGCCATCTCGCTCCCTCTGTTGACGGCCGGCCGCCACGTTGTTTACTTTCGCGTAAGTAAGCAATGTGGCCCGGCTATGTACGGAGCAGACTATGGCGGAAACCTTCCCTGTCCAGCGCACGTGCCCGTTCGCTCCGCCGCCCGCGTACAAGGGCTGGCGCGACCAGGCCCCCCTCGTCAAAGCCGAGACCGGCCGTGGCGAGGTGTGGCTCGTCACCCGGCACGCCGAGGCCCAGCAGGTGCTCTCCGGGTCCGGCTTCAGCACCGACCCCAGGACGCCCGGCCATCCGAACGCCCTCGACACCGCGAACATGACGCCCGAGGAGATCGCCGCCGCCCGGGAGTTCGGCGTCGGCTTCTTCATCGACTACGACCCGCCCGAGCACACCCGCTACCGCCGCCTGCTCATCCCCGAGTTCACGGTCCGCAGGGTCAGGGAGATGCGCCCGGACATCCAGCGGATCGCCGACGAGCTGATCGACGACATGGTGGCCAAGGGCGACGAGGCCGAGCTGGTGGAGGCGTACGGGCTGGCGCTGCCCTCGCTGGTCATCTGCCGGCTCCTCGGCGTCCCGTACGCCGACCACGACTTCTTCCAGTCCCGCACCCGGACGATAGTGGACGCCTCCGCCGACGAGGGCACCAGGCGCGCCGCGTCGTTCGAGATCAGGTCCTACCTCGACGACCTCATCGCCCGGGTCGAGGCCGCCCCCAAGGACGACCTGCTCGGCCGGCTGGCCACCAGCGGCAGGCTCACCCACGAGGAGATGACCGGCGCCGCCTTCCTGCTGCTGGTCGCCGGCCACGAGACGACGGCGAACATGATCCCGCTGTCCGCCTACACCCTGCTCCGCCACCCCGATCAGCTCGCCGCCCTGCGAGCGAACCCGGACGCCTGGCCGGCCGCCGTGGAGGAGCTGCTGCGCTACCACTCCATCGCCGACTTCGTGGCGTTCGACCGGGTCGCCGTCGAGGACCAGGAGCTCGGCGGGCGGCTCATCAGGAAGGGCGAGGGCGTGTACGTGCTGGGCGCCTCGGCCAACCGGGACGAGCGGGCGTTCGAGCGTCCTGACGAGTTCGACATCGAACGCGGCGCCCGCCACCACGTGGCCTTCGGCTACGGCGTGCACCAGTGTCTGGGCCAGAACCTCGCGCGGGCCGAGCTGGAGATCGCGCTGCGCACGCTGTTCGACCGCCTGCCCGATCTGCGCGTCATCGTGCCCGAGGAGGAGCTGGAGCCGAAGTACGGCAACGGCGTCTTCGGCCTCACGCGAATGCCCGTCGCGTGGTGATCCTCAGTCAACGAAGGTGAGATCGTTCATCCGCTTCTCATGATGACGTCTTACCTTTGGTAAGTATGAGTGAGCCCGCACGTCTTTTGGTGGTCGATGACGAGCCCGCGCTGCGCGAGGCGCTGCAGTCGAGCCTGGAGTTCGAGGGTTACAAGGTCTTCACCGCCGACGACGGCCAGCAGGCGCTCGACGCGCTGGCGGCGGAGACGTACGACGCGGTGCTGCTCGACGTGATGATGCCGCGGCTCGACGGGCTCACCGCCTGCCGCAGGCTCCGGTCCTCCGGCAACCACGTGCCCATCCTCATGCTCACCGCCCGCGACGCCGTCGGTGACCGGGTGTCGGGGCTCGACGCCGGGGCCGACGACTACCTGGTCAAGCCGTTCGAGCTGGACGAGCTGCTGGCCCGGGTGCGCGCGCTGCTGCGGCGCGGCGCGCTGAGCGCGAGCGCCCCCGAGGGCGACGTGCTCGCCTACGGCGACCTGCGCATGGACCCGGCGACCAGAGAGGTCACCAGGGGCGAGCGCAGGCTCGACCTGACCCGCACCGAATATCTGCTCATGGAGCTGTTCCTGTCCCATCCCCGCCAGGTGCTGACCCGCGACCAGATACTCAGCGAGGTGTGGGGCTTCGACTTCGAGCCGACGTCCAACTCGCTCGACGTCTACGTCATGTACCTGCGGCGCAAGACCGAGGCCGGTGGCGAGCCGCGCGTGATCCACACCGTGCGCGGGGTGGGGTACGTCCTGCGGAACTCCCCATGAGCGGGAACGCGAGCAAGGCAGCAGCAGGCGGGCTGCGTGCCCGCCTCGTCGCGCTGTCCCGGCGGGGCAGCCTGCGCACGCGGCTGACGCTGCTCGTCACGGTGGCCGTGGCGGTGGCGATCGCGGCGTGCGCCGGCCTGTCCTACTACATCGTGCAGACGCGGCTGCGCAGCAACCTCGACATGAGCATCGTGGAGTCGCTGAAGGACAGCGACCGCGACTACCTCAAGCACCACTGCACGCCCGAGGGCACGCAGGGCATGTTCGACGGCATGGCGACGCTGCTGCGCTCCGACGGCAGCACCTGCTCGATCGGGCCGCCCATCGTGCCGGTGTACGAGAAGGACTCCGAGGCGTTCGAGCCGTGCGAGCCGGTCTACCGCGACGGCTACACCAGCGACGGCACCCCGGTCCGCGTGGTGGCGCTCAACTTCGAAAACGGCGTGGCCGTGATGGAGGCCAGGCCGATGTGGCTGATCAGTAACACGCTGCGGCGCTCTGCCCTCATGCTCGCCGGCATCACCGCGCTCGGCGTCATCGGCGCGGCCTGGGCCGGGCTCGTCATCTCGCGGGCCGCGCTGCGCCCAGTGGGCGAGCTGACCAAGGCCGTCGAGCACATCGCGCAGACCGAGGACCTCGGCACCCGCATCCCCGTCACCGGCAACGACGAGATCGCCCGCCTGTCGTCGTCGTTCAACGCCATGACCGCGGCGCTGGCCGGGTCGAGAGAGCGGCAGAAACAACTCGTCGCCGACGCGGGACACGAGCTGCGCACGCCGCTCACCACCCTGCGCACGAACATCGACCTGCTGCTGCGCAGCGAGCAGACCGGACGCAGCCTCGACCCGGCCGCCAAGGAGCGGCTGCTGGTCAACATCAAGGCGCAGTTCGCGGAGCTGTCCACGCTGGTCGCCGACCTGCTCCAGCTCGCCAGGGGCGACAACGACCACGAGCCGCACGCCGAGCTGGCGCTGCACGAGGTGGTGACCGCGGCGGTCGAGCGGGCCAGGCTGCGCGGCGCCGACGTGCGCACGGACCTGAGCCCCTGGTACCTCGTGGGCAACGCCTCCTCCCTGGAACGTGCCGTGCTCAACCTCATGGACAACGCGGCCAAGTTCAGCCCGGGCGGCCAGATCGAGGTGCGGCTGCGCGACGGCCGGCTGACCGTCCGCGACCACGGCCCCGGCCTGCCTGAGGAGGAGCTGCCGCACGTCTTCGAACGGTTCTGGCGCTCGCCGTCCGCGCGCAGCCTGCCGGGCTCCGGCCTGGGCCTCGCGATCGTCAAGCAGGCCGTGGACGAGGTGGGCGGCACCGTACGCCTGGACAACGCCCCCGGCGGCGGCGCGATCGCCACCATGGACCTGCCGGGCAGCCCGGTCCGCCAGTCCGAGTCCTGAAACCGGGGCTCCGCGTTCCGGCCCGCGCGGGCGGTGGCGTGGGCGGTGGCGTGGGCGATCGTCACGGCGGAGAACGCCGACCGGCCCGAGGCGCAGAAGGTGTCTACAAGGGCGGCTGCTGAGGCCGGGTCAGGCGGGGAGCGCGGCGAGCAGGAAGGCGAGACGGGCGGCGGCCGACTCGACGTCGTCGGTGGTGCCGAGGCGGTAGCCCCAGGAGGTGATGAACGCGCCCTCGTCGGAGCAGGTCACGGTCTCGGCGAGGGTGGAGGAGAACCGGTTGCGGACCGATACGTACGCCGGGTCGCAGGCCAGCGCGATGCTCTGGACCGACAGGTCCGCGTGACGACCCGCGTGCCAGGCGAAGCGCTCAAGGCTGAGCGCGGTATCAAGCATCATGCGTCACCTCCGCAACGTCTCGCGACAGAATTGCACGATCTTGGTGCGGGAGGCAAGCAATTGCTGTGGTTAATGTGGACTTTGTTTCCGGTAATCGTGAAGAACGGAGATGATGACCTCCCGCCCGGCCTCGTCGAACTCCGCGACCTTGACGTAATCGTCGAAGGCCCGCACGTAAAAGCCGATGTCGTCGGGGTCGCGCAGCATGAGGTCCTTCGTCATCGTGGCGACCGCCACCATCGACTCGTTGTAGATCCAGAAGCCGTTGATGGGACTGGACGGCAGCTCGGCGTCGAACGGGATGACGCCGAACTCCACGTTGGGCAGCGTGCTGACCGCGAGCAGGCGGTCGAGCTGGCCGCGCATCACGTCCGGCGGGGCCAGGGCCGTGCGCAGCGCGGCCTCGGTGACGACGAACCTGAACGTGCGCGTGCGGTCGTACAGGATCTCCTGGCGCTGCATGCGCACCCGGACCGCCGCGTCGATCTGGTCGGCGGCGCTGTAGAGGCGCTTGACCTTGCGGAAGACGTGCCGGGCGTACTCGGAGGTCTGGAGCAGGCCCACGATGATGCCGGGTTCGAAGACGCGGAAGAGCTTGGTGCGGGCTTCGAGGTCGCGGACGTCCTCCTGGAGCGCGGCCAGGCCGCTGCGGTGGCGCTGCTTCCAGTCGTCGTGGCGTTCGAGCAGGGCGAGCGACTGGCGGATGAGCCTGTCGGTGGTGTCGGGTGAGGCGTTGACCGCCTGCGCCCACACGACCACGTCGTCCTCGGTGGCCGTCTGGCGGGCGTTCTCCAGGCGGGAGACTTTGGAGGGCTGCCAGCGCAAGCGCTCGGCCAGCTCCTTGCCCGACAGGTGGGCCGCCTCACGCAATTGGCGTAATTGGCTGCCGAGGTCGATGCGCGCCTGCTGAAAGGACGTCACGCCGCAGAAGGCTAGCCCCGGTCGCGCCGATCATGCCAGCCTCCGCCGCAAATGTGATCAAGCGGTTTCCGTGGGTGTTCCGCCGCTGGTCGGGAAAGCGGTTACCGTCCTATCTCCGGTCCTCGGCGGCTTCCGGCAGGACCCTTCTGGCGATGTCGGTGAGGAGCTCGCGGGGGACCTCGACCGCGGCCTCGCCGTCCAGGACGTCACGGAGGTCGGCGAGCGCCTCCGCGTCGGTGACGCGCAGACCTTGCACGACGATGGTGCCGCGATCGGTCTCGTACAGGGTGGGGCAGGCGCCGGCCTCCGAGGTGGAGCCGAGGAACCGCAAGCGCATGACGATCCTTCCCCGATGGCTGATGCAATTGCGCGCAATTGTACGGGTCGGGGGATGGCGTGTGATCATTTTTCCGGAAATCGTGATATATGACTGGTGGAGCGGCGTGCCATTTATGGTGATTTATGGTGATTTAGCGGCGCAATCTGGGTGTCAGGTGAGCCCGCCGTCCATGAACTCCCGCGCCCGCTCGAACAGGCCCAGCGTCGTCGCGTGCAACAGGTCGCCGATGTCCTTGGGCGCCTTGCCGGCGCACGCCCGCGCGTGCGTGCCCTCCAGCACGATGCCCAGCTTGAAGCAGGCCATCACCGCGTACCACTCGATCGCCGACATGTCCCGATCCGACAGCTCGGCGTAGTAGGCGACGATCTCCTGCGGCGCGGGCAGGCCGGGCACGTGACCGGCGCTCGTCGGCCAGGTCGCGAGCAGCCAGCCCAGGTCGAGCAGCGGGTCGCCGATCGTGCACATCTCCCAGTCCACGATCGCCGCCACGCGCGGGCCGTCCCAGGCGAACATCAGGTTCGCGAAGTGGTAGTCGCCGTGCATGATGCCCGGCGTGAACGCGTGCGGCAGGTGGCTCGTCAGCCAGCCGGCGGTCTCGTGCAAGCCCGGGATGTCGGGGCCCGGATAGCCGTCCAGCTCTCCGTACGAGTCGAGCTCCTTCAGCCAGCGTGGCACCTGCCGCTCCAGGAAGCCGTCCGGCCGCCCGAACCCCGGCAGCACCGCAGGATCGACCCGCCCCAGCTCCGCCAGCGCCGCCGCGGCCTCCAGGCCCATGCGGTGCCTGATCGCCGGGTCGGAGGCGTGCGGCTCCGGCAGCCCCGTCGAGGGGTTGAACCCGTCCACCGGCTCCATCAGGTAATACACCGGGTCGCACAGGGTCTGCGCGGCCACCAGCGCCGGCGCCGGGACCTGCGTGCCGCGCAACGCCCTCAGCACCCGCGCCTCGCGCCGCAGCACCTCGTTGCTCTTGCTGCGGGCGTGCACGGGCGGGCGGCGCAGGACGTACGAGCGGCCGCCGCGGTTGAAGCGGACCATGACGTTCTGCGTGCCGCCGGGAACCGGCGTCACGTCCGTGATGGGGCCCTCGGGCAGGCCCTGGGCGTTCATCCACACGCCCAGGGCGTCGAAGTCGATCGTGCCTACGTCGATGTGGGTGGAGGTCATGAGCCGCCCCTCGACCGAACGAGATTCTGGCGCACGACCCTACGAGAGCGGATCGCGCCCGGTCAACCCCGCTTTGCCGGTTCATATGAGGGGATGTGCGAGGGTGCGGCGGCCGATGACGTCGGGCCCCGCTGGTGGTGAGGGCTCGGCCGGCGGAGCGGGTCTGCCGGCGACAGGGCCGATCGGCGGGCGGCCGGTTCGGAGGGCGGTGGGTGTACGGGGTCAGGGGGACAGTTCGGCCGGGACCTCGACGGTGCGGGCTCGCAGCTCCTCGCCCAGGGCCTTGGCCTGCGGGTCCAGGCGGGTGCTCGCCGCGACACCTTGGCCCAGCAGGCCGTGGATCACGAAGTTGACGGCCTTGAGGTTGGGCAGGTCGTGCCGGTCCACCCGGTACGGCCGCAGCCCGGGCAGGAGGTCCTTCAGGGTCTCCGGGGTGAGGTACGCGGCCAGCCAGTCGTAGCGGGCCCGGCTGTCGGTCCACACCCCGAGGTTCGCGTTCCCGCCCTTGTCGCCTGAACGGGCACCGGCGATCCGCCCCAGCGGGATCCGCACCGTCTGCTCGGAGAACACCGCTTCGCCCTTTGCCGGGTGGTGGCTGGGGGCCTCGATGACGGGCGGCGGTCCGGTGGGCGGGGGCGGCTGCTCGAAGGGGATCTCCTCGCCGTCCACGAACACGCGGGGGCGGACCTGGCCGGCCGGGACGAGGACGGGCCAGTGCACGCCGTACGGGGAGGCGTCGCCCGGCGGGGTGAGGGCGTAGAAGCCGGGGTAACTGGCGAGGCCGGTCTCGACGACGGCGGAGGAGAAGGCGCGGCCCGCCGTGCGGCGGTCGGCGGACTTCACGGTGATGCGGAGCAGCGCCGTCCCGCTCACCGCCGCCCCAACGCCGCCCGCCGCCCCAACGCCGCTCTCCGCCCCCACGCCGCCCGCCGCCCCCACGCCGCCCTCCGCCGCTACGCCGCTGCCGGCCGCGCGGCCGGCAGCCGTCGTCACCCCGCTTCCGGCCGGGGTGCGGTCTGCGGCCGCGGGGGTGGACTCAGCGTCCAGCGGGAGGTTCGGGTGGGGGCAGGGCCCGTGAGGGGGCCTGCCGCCGCAGGGGCGGCCGCGCTGCCCGGCAGAGCGCCGAGCGGGATGTCCGGACGGGGGCTGAGGCCGGTGGAGGCGTCCGGGTGGGGACCTAAGCCGGTGAGGGTGACCGTGACCTCGTCGAAGGTCTCGCGGGGGATGCGGGCCCACAGGGCCTCCTCGGCCATGCGGGCCTTGGCGGGCAGGTCGAGGCCGGTCAGGACGAGGGTCATCGTGTTGCGGTAGCCGCCCAGGGAGTTGACCGACGCCTTGAGCGTCGCGGGCGGCGGTTCGCCGCGCACGCCGGAGATGCGCACCCGGTCGGGCCCGTCGCCGGTGAGCGTGATGGTGTCGAAGCGGGCGACCACGTCGGGGCCGAGGTAGCGGGGGCCGCCGAGTTCGTAGACGAGCTGCGCGGTGACGGTGCCGACGGAGACGAGCCCGCCGGTGCCCGGGTGCTTGGTGATGACGCAGGAGCCGTCGGCGTGCAGTTCGGCGAGCGGAAAGCCGCAATGCGCCAGGTCGGGAACGTCCTGGAAGAACGCGTAGTTGCCGCCGGTCGCCTGGCAGCCGCACTCGATGACGTGCCCGGCCACCACCGACCCGGCGAGCGCGTCGAGGTCGCCGGGTCCCCAGCCGTACCGCCAGATGCCGGGGCCGGTCACGAGCGCCGCGTCGGTCACCCGCCCGGTCACCACGACGTCGGCGCCCGCGGAGAGCGCGGCGGCGATCGGGCGGCCGCCGAGGTAGGCGTTGGCGGTGAGCGGGGTGGCGTCGAGGCGCTCGCCGGTGTCGGCGTTGACGAGGTCGAGGGGCAGGCCGGTGAGGTCGTCGCCGGTGACGTACGCGATGGACGGGCGCAGGCCGAGGCGGGCGGCCAGCTCGTGCACGGCCTCGGCACAGCCGGCGGGATCGAGGCCGCCCGCGTTCGAGACGATCTTGATGCCGCGGTCGAGGCAGGGTCCGAGCACGTCTTCGAGCTGCCGCAGGAACGTCGGCGCGTAACCGGGACGGCCCTTGAGCCGGTTGCCGGCCAGGATGAACATGGTCAGCTCGGCCAGCCAGTCGCCGGTCAGCACGTCGATGGGGCCGCCTTCGACCATCTCGCGGGCGGCCGACAGCCGGTCGCCGTAGAAGCCGCTGCAGTTGGCGACGCGCAGCACCATGGGGTTCACACCACCCAGGCGGGCGGGCGCTTGGCCTTGAACGCGGCGATGCCCTCCTGCCCCTCCTCGGAGGTGAAGCGCTCGGCCGACAGCTCGGCCATGCGCCGCAGCCCTTCCTGGAACGACATCCCCGGCACCTCCCTGACCAGCCGCTTGGTGATGGCGAGCGCCTCGGGCCCGCCCTTGATCAGCATCTCGGTGTAGTAGGCGACGGTCGCGTCCAGCTCCTCCTCGGGGACGGCCCGCGACAGCAACCCGATCTCGACGGCCCGCGCCGCGTCGAACACCTCGCCGGTCAGGAAGTACTCGGCCGCCGCCCGGGCCGACAGCCTTCTGAGCACCGGCACGGCGATCATGGCGGGCGCGACCCCGAGACGTACCTCGCTGAACGCGAACGAGGCCGTCAGCGGCGCGATCGCGAAGTCGCAGGCGGCGACCAGCCCGATGCCGCCCGCCCTGGCGGTGCCGTTGAGCCGGCAGACGACGGGCTTGGGGCTCTCCCAGATCAGCTCAAGAATGTCCGGGAACGACGCCGTGACCGGCGCGTTCCCGTCATCGCGGCCCTGTTCCTTGAGGTCGGCACCCGAGCAGAACACCGGCCCCGTGCCGGTCAGCACGATCACCCGGGCGGCAGGCTCGTCCAGCGCCCATCGCAGATGCTCCGACAGCTCGCCGAGCAGGGCCACGGACAGCGCGTTGCGGTTGCGCGGCGAGTCGAGCGTGATCGTCGCGACGCCCGCGGCGAGGTCCCTGTGCACCAGGCCCGTCATGTGTCCTCCTCCTGGATGATCGCCAGCACGGCGCCCGCGTCGACCTGCCGGCCCTTCTCCACGTGCACGCCGGACACCACCCCGTCGGCCGGTGCGGTGATCCGGTGCTCCATCTTCATCGCTTCGAGGACGAGGACCGTCTGTCCCCTGGTCACCCGGTCGCCGGGCGCCACCTCGACGCGCAGCACGCTACCGGGCATGGGGGCGAGGAGCGATCCAGGGGCGGTGTGCTCGGCGGGTTCGGGCAGGCGGGGGAGCGGGGTGAGCCGCGCCGCACCCTCGGCGTGGTCGACGTAGAGCGGGCCGTCCTCGTCGTACCTGGCCACCTCGTAGGCGCGCCGCACGCCGTCGCGCTCCAGCACCACCTCATCGGGCGCGGCGCTGACCACGTGCACGCCGGGAGGCATCGGGTCGTACACGACGGGCCCGGTCTCCTCGAAGGTGACGCGTCGGGGCTGGGAGCGGACGTTGCGCCAGCCGGACGGCAGCCCGGCGAGGACGCGGGCCCGCCGCCGGTTGGAGGCGGCCATGGCGAGCGCGGCGGCCAGCGGCACGAGGTCGCCGCCCGGCGCAGAGGAGCCGGGGGCGGCGGGAGCGCCGGAGGCGCCGGAGGCGCCGGCGGGCTCGAAGGCGCCGGAGGCGGCGGTGAGGGGCCCGTCGAGGAGACCGGTGTGCGTGTCACCAGCCGCAAAGTCCCGATTTTTCAGGACTTCGAGTAACAAATCGCGGTTCGTCGGTACGCCGTGCAGCCTCGCCCGCCGCAGCGCCCCGGCCAGCTTCCGCACCGCATCGGCCCGCGTCGCCCCGTGCGCGACCACCTTGGCCAGCATCGCGTCGTAGTGCGGCGGCACCACGGACCCCGACTCCACGCCCGCGTCCACCCGCACCTCGCCCGGCACCTCGAACCGCCACAGCGTCCCGCTCTGCGGCACGAAGGAGGAGTCCTCGGCGTACAGGCGGGCCTCCACCGCCCACCCCGACGGCTCGGGCGGCGACGGCGGCAAGGCCGCGCCCTCGGCCACCTCGATCTGCAGCCGGACGAGATCGACGCCGTACACCAGCTCGGTCACCGGATGCTCGACCTGCAGCCGGGTGTTCATCTCCAGGAACGCCACCCGGTCGCCCTTGACCAGGAACTCGACCGTGCCCGCGCCGACATAGCCGATCTTGCGTACGGCCCTGGCGGCGGCGTCGTACAGCACCTCGCGCAGCGCGGCCGTGACGCCGGGGGAGGGGCACTCCTCGATCACCTTCTGGTGCCGCCGCTGCACGCTGCACTCGCGCTCACCCAGCGTCCACACGCCGCCGTGGCGGTCGGCCAGCACCTGCACCTCGACGTGCCTGGCGTGTTCGAGCAGGGGCTCGGCGAAGACCGTGCCGTCGCCGAACGCCGCCGCCGACTCGCGCCGCGCCGACTCCACCGCCTCGGCCAGCTCGCCGGGTTCGCGCACCACCCGCATCCCGCGCCCGCCGCCACCCGCGGACGCCTTCACCAGCAGCGGGAACTCCCCGGGCGCGGCCAGATCGAGCGAGGGCAGCACCGGCACCCCGGCCTCTTCCATCAGCCGCTTCGCCCCGATCTTGACGCCCATGGCGGCGATCGCCTCGGGCGGCGGCCCGACCCACACCAGGCCCGCGTCCAGCACGGCCCGCGCGAAATCGGCGTTCTCCGACAGGAACCCGTAGCCGGGATGCACCGCGTCGGCCCCGCTCGCCTTGCAGGCCGCGAGGATCCGCTCGATGTCCAGGTACGTCTCGGCGGCCGGCACACCGGGCAGGCGTACCGCCAGATCGGCCTCGGCCACGTGCGGCGCGCCGGCGTCGGCGTCGGAGAAGACGGCGACCGTGGAGATGCCGAGCGACCGGCAGGTACGGAAGACGCGCCGGGCGATCTCGCCCCGGTTCGCGACCAGCAGGCGGGTGATCACGGCCGGAACACCCCGTAACCCGCAGGCTCCGGCACCGGCGCGCTGTTGATCGCCGACAGGCACATGCCCAGCACCGTCCGCGTGTCGCGCGGGTCGATCACCCCGTCGTCGTACAGGCGGCCCGATAAGAAGAACGCCGCGGACTCCGCCTCGATCTGCTGCTCCACCATGGCCCGCATGGCCGCGTCCGCCTCCTCGTCGTACGGCTTCCCCTTGGCCAGCGCCGACTGCCGGCCCACGATGGACAGCACCCCGGCGAGCTGCGCGGGACCCATCACCGCGGACTTCGCGCTCGGCCAGCTGAACAGGAAGCGGGGCTCGTACGCGCGCCCGCACATGCCGTAGTTGCCCGCCCCGTACGACGCGCCCATGACCACGGTCAGATGCGGCACCGTCGAGTTCGACACCGCGTTGATCATCATCGCGCCGTGCTTGATGATGCCGCCCTGCTCGTAGTCCTTGCCGACCATGTAGCCGGTCGTGTTCTGCAGGAACAGCAGCGGGGTGCGGGTCTGGTTCGCGAGCTGGATGAACTGGGCCGCCTTCTGCGACTCCTCGCTGAACAGCACCCCGCGCGCATTGGCCAGCACACCTATCCGGTAGCCGTGGATGCTCGCCCAGCCCGTCACCAGCGAGGCACCGTACAGGGGCTTGAACTCGTCGAACTCGCTGCCGTCCACCACCCGGGCGATCACCTCGCGCGGGTCGAACGGCACCTTCAGATCCTCGGGCACGATGCCCAGCAGCTCATCCGCCGGATACGCCGGCTCGCGCACGCCGGGGTCGGGCTCGCGGCCCAGCTTGCGCCAGCCCAGCGAGGCGATGATGCGGCGGCCGATGCGTAAGGCGTCGTACTCGTCCTGCGCCAGGTGGTCGGCCAGGCCGCTGACCCTGGCGTGCATCTCCGCGCCGCCCAGCGACTCGTCGTCGGACTCCTCGCCGGTCGCCATCTTCACCAGCGGCGGGCCGCCCAGGAACACCTTCGCCCGCTCCCGCACCATCACGACGTGGTCGCTCATGCCCGGCACGTACGCGCCGCCCGCCGTCGAGTTGCCGAACACCAGCGCCACCGTCGGCACCCCCGCGGCCGACAGCCGCGTCAGGTCGCGGAAGACCTGGCCGCCGGGGATGAAGATGTCCTTCTGCGACGGCAGGTCCGCGCCGCCGCTCTCCACCAGGTTCACGTACGGCAGGCGGTTGCGCAGCGCGATGTCGGCGGCGCGCAGGGTCTTGCGCAGCGTCCACGGGTTCGACGCCCCGCCGCGCACGGTCGGGTCGTTCGCCGTGATCACGCACTCGACGCCCTCGATGACGCCGATGCCCGACACCAGGCTCGCCCCCACCGGGAATTCGGTGCCCCACCCCGCGAGCGGCGACAGCTCCAGGAACGGCGAGTCGGGGTCGATCAGCAGCTCCACCCGCTCCCGCGCGGTCAGCTTGCCGCGGGCGCGGTGCCGCTCGACGTAGCGCGCACCGCCTCCGGCCACCGCCTTGGCCTGCTCGGCGGCCAGCTCGGCCAGCTTGGCGAGCATCGCCTCCCTGCGGGCGCGGTAGCCGGCCGAGCCGGTGTCGAGCCTGCTGACGATCACGGGCGCCCTCCTCGTACGGAGCCGACGATCATGCCCACGCTAACGCAGGCCCGCGCTCCGTCACACCCCGCCGATCCGGCGACCGGCGGGGTGCCGGGGTCAGCTGCAGTGGCTCCAGTCCGACTTCCAGACGTAGGAGTTCCAGGCGCCGCCCCAGATCACGCACTTCTTCTTGGCCGGCAGCTTCACCGGGCCCGCGTGGGAGCTGAACTTGCCGGGGTCGTTCGCGCTGGCGCCGCCCTTGACCTGGAGGATGGCGCTCATGTTCACCTTGGTCGGGTGGACCAGGCGGGAGATCGTGACCACGCAGTTCATCCCGGAGCCCGCGTTGTAGAGCAGGTAGATCGTGGCGTGGTTGGCCAGCGCCTGCGAGTCGATGATCTGGAACCCGGCGCCGCACAGCGCCCCGGGCTGGGCCGTGTTCTGCTTCAGCTCCCTGCTCGGGCCGACCTGCTTCTTGTTGCGGGACGCGGTGGGCTTCGGGCTCTTGGACGGAGCGACCGTCGGCCTGCGCGTCAGCGTGGGCGGCGGCACCGTCATCGTCACCGTCGGGACCTGCGCGATCGGCTTCCGCGTCGGCTTCGGCTTCTCGGTCTTCTCCGGCCCGATGTCCAGCGTCGGCACCGGGCCGGGGGTGCTCGGCGGCGCCGGCGTCGGCGAGTCGTCCGAGGTGGGCGCCTCGCCCTGGCCGGAGCCTCCGTCCGGGCTGGTGGAGGACTGCCCGACGACCACGACAGGGACCTCCTTGGCGGAGTTCGCCTGTACGACGACCGCGCCCACGACGACCAGCAGGGCCGCGGCGGCGGCGCCGGAGAGCGCGAGCGTGAGCGTACGCCGCTGCCCGGACTGCCCCCCGTTGCCCGCCTTGTTCGCGCCGGGTCGTTGACCGGGCGCGCCGTGCTGACCGGGGCCTCCAGGACCTCCGGGGCCGCCGGGACCGGCCGGGCCGCCCTGGAACGGGCCGCCGGGAGCGCCGGCGCCGTGCGGCATGCCGCCAGGCCCGGCCTGCCCAGGACCGCCCTGCGCGGGAACGCCCTGTCCGGAAGCGACCTGCCCAGGAACGCCCTGTCCGGGGCTGCCTTGCGCAGGAACGCCCTGGCCTGGGCCGCCCTGTCCGGGAGAGCCCTGGTTGAAGGCATGCGGGCCCTGAGGGTGCGGTCCCGCACCCATGGGGCCGGGAACACCCGGCTGGAGACCGCCCGGCTGCTGAGGTCCGAACGGCATCGCGCCAGGCCCCTGACCGGGCGCGCCCTGCGGCCCGCCCTGCCCAGGAACGCCCTGCCCGGGAACGCCCTGCGGGCCGCCCTGAGCGCCTGCGGCCTGCCCGGGTACGCCGCCCTGCGCCGGTCCGCCGGGTCCGCCGGCGGGGACGCCGGGCGGCAGGGGACCGGTGGTCTGGGGCATGCCCGCGTGAGGAGCGCCGGGCACGCCGCCCTGACCCGGCACGCCGCTCTGACCGGGGACGCCGCCCGGTCCGGCGACGACGGTCTGCCCTGCACCACCCGGACCGGCGACGGCGGTCTGTCCCGCGCCGCCCGGCACGGGGGCGCCGGTCTGGCCTGCGCCGCCCGGCACGGGGGCGCCGGTCTGGCCTGCGCCGCCCGGCACGGGAGCGCCAGGCCCGGTGAGACCGGCCGGGCCGGTCAGGCCGCTGGGCCCGGTGATGCCCGGGTTCTGCGCGCCGGGGCCGGGCTGGGCACCGGCGGCCGGCTGGCCGTAGTCGCCGGTCTGGGGCGGAGCCGCGCCCTGAGGGCCGCCCACGACGTACGGACCGGTCCAGGGACCGGGGTACTGATCCTGCCCGGAGCCGTCACCGCCCGCCTGGGCGCCGCCCTCAAGGCCGGGCTGCCCGCCACCGGCCGGGAGGGCCGGCTGCGCGTTCCCGGCGGGGTCGGCGGCCGGGGTGGCGCCGGTGACCGGCTCGATGGCCGCCCTGGGCGCGGGCTGCCCGGTGAGGCGGACGATCAGCTCGTCCGCGGTGGGCCGCTGGGCCGGGTCCTTGGACAGGCAGGCGGCCACCAGCTCGCCCAGCACGCCGTCCAGCGACCCCAGCTCCGGCTCCTCGTTGAGGATCCGGTGCATGACGACGGGGATGGAGTCGGCGCCGAAGGCGGGCTTGCCGGTGGCGGCGAACACCATGGTGACGCCCCAGGCGAACACGTCGGCCGCCTCCGACACGGGCGCGCCGGTGAGCTGCTCGGGCGCCAGGTACGACGGCGTGCCCATCGCCATGCCGGTGGCGGTGGCGCCCGGCGAGTCGAGCGCGCGGGCGATGCCGAAGTCGATCACGACGGGGCCCTCGGGCCCCATGAGCACGTTCGCGGGCTTGAAGTCGCGGTGCAGAATCCCGGCCCTGTGGATGGCGGCCAGGGCGGTCGCGGTACTGATGGCCAGGCGTTCGAGCGCCGCCCCCCGTCGCGGCCCCTCGTTGATGACCAGCTCACGCAGCGACGGCCCCGGCACGTACTCGCTGACGATGTACGGCCGGCTGCCGTCGAGGTCGGCGTGCAGGACCGGCGCGGTGCAGAACCGCGCCACCCGCTGAGCGACGGCCACCTCGCGCAGGAACCTGGTCCTGGCGTCGGCGTCGGCTACGAGGGCGTTGTGCAGCAGCTTGACGGCGACCTGTTCCCCGGAGTCGCTCTTGCCGAGATACACAACCCCCTGGCCGCCCTCGCCGAGCCGGGCGACGATGTCAAACGCCCCCAGCCGCCGCGGATCGTCCGCCGCCAACGGCTGGAACTGATTCACGTCGGACCCCCATAACAACCCAATAGATGAGGCAAAACGCTACCAGCGCGACGCTTGAGGCGTCTGCCGTACGTGTCAGAAGTTTCGGGTTTTGACGCGCAAAGTCAGCGTTCCTGCGCAGGTCGTGTACACCGCGAACCCCAAGGTCACGGCTTGGTCAACCGAAGATCAGATCGCCTTGCCGGGGTTGAGGATGCCCAGCGGGTCGAAGAGGGCCTTGATACCCCGCTGGAGCTCGGCCGCCACCGGCCCGGACTCCAGCTCCAGCCAGCGCCGCTTGAGCAGGCCCACGCCGTGCTCGCCGGTGAGCGTGCCGCCGAACTCCAGCGCGCGCCGGAACACCTCGTCCGCCGCCGCCCACACCTCAGGCGGCGGTTCGAGCATGCCGTGCTCGAAGATGAAGACCGGGTGCAGGTTGCCGTCGCCCGCGTGCGCGACGGTCGCGATCATCACGTCGTGGCGCGCCGCCGCCTCCTCGATCGCGGTGATCATGTCGGGCAGTACGGAACGCGGCACGCACACGTCCTCGACCAGGCAGGCGCCCAGCCGCTCCTTGGCCCCGTACGCCAGCCGGCGCAGCCCCACCAGCTCGTCGGCCTCGGCCGGGCTGGAGGACACGGCCACGAACGTGGCGCCGTTCTCGGTGCAGATGCGCTGCATGCGCTCGACCACCGCCTGACCGTCGGGCGCGTCGGACTGCCCGATGAGCATGGCCTGCGTCGTGGCCTCCAGGCCGATGTTGCGCCAGTCGTCGATGGCCTTGAGCGTGGCCCGGTCGAGCAGCTCCATGAGCGACGGCTGGCAGCCGGCCGCCATGATCGCCGAGACCGCGGCGCCCGCGTCGCGCAGCGAGCCGAACTCGGCGGCGAACGTCGCGGGCGGCGCGGCGGGCGCGCGGCGCAGCCGCACGGTGGCGGCGGTGATCACGCCGAGTGTGCCCTCCGAGCCGACGAACAGGCCGGTGAGGTCGTAGCCGGTGACGCCCTTCATCGTGCGCCGTCCGGTGTTCAGCACCCGCCCGTCGGCCAGCACCACCTCGAGGCCGAGCGCGGAGTCCCTGGTCACGCCGTACTTGACGCAGCGCAGGCCGCCGGCGTTGGTGGCCAGGTTCCCGCCGATGGTGGAGATCTCGTACGACGACGGGTCCGGCGCGTACATGAGGCCGTGCTCCCTGGCGGCCTTGTCGAGGTCGGCGGTGATGACGCCGGGCTCGACCACCGCGATCTCGTCGGCGGGCGACAGCTCCTTGATCGCGGTCATCTTGGCCAGCGACAGGATGATCGAGCCGTCACCGGCGACGGACGCGCCCGCGAGTCCCGTGCCGCCGCCGCGCGGCACCACCGGCACCCGGTGCTCGCTCGCCCACTTCAGGGTCGTCACCACGTCGTCGCGCGAGGTGGCCAGCACGACGCCGAGCGGCTTGCCGGGGGCGAGGAACGTGCGGTCACGGGCGTAAGAGTCGATCACATCGGGGTCGGTCACGACACGCGCTTCGGGCAGGGCGCTCACCAAGGCATCAATCGGTCTCACACCCTGCAGCCTATGGTTTGCGCAGTGCGTTCCTTAACGCCAGACTGCCCGGGTGAATGTCGAGTGCCCGGTCTGCTCCAAGGACGACCAGGTCGTCGCGGTCCCCGGAGCGGTCGCCGCCGGGACGACGTACAAGATCGGCCGGGTGCGCCTACCGGGTGCGCGCGAGGTCGCCGACCTGCCGACGGCGGCGGCGCTCGGCGCGTCCAGACACGTGATGAGCCGCACCCAGCTCGCGGTCTGGCTGTCGTTTCCCAGCCGCCACTACACGCCGTGGACCAGGAACCAGGGCTACGTGCTGCTGCTGCTCGCGGCCCTGATACACCTGGTCATGTCGCTGATCATCGCGATGGGGCAGGACCCGTCCTGGAGCGAGGTGCTGCTCGCGCCGTTCTGCCTGACCGGCCTGTTCTGGGGGTTCGGGCTGCTGAACGTGCTCGGCTCGTACGGCGCGCGCAAACGCGACCGCGTGGAGGCCCCGGCCAGGGAGAAGGCCCTGGCCGTGTGGGAGAGCCTCTACTACTGCGCCCGCGACAACGTCGCCTTCGAGCCGGGGGTCGGCGTCCCGTTCCATCCGAGCGAGACGCGCGAGTACATCTTCGGCTTCAGGCCCGGCGCCCGCTGACGGGCGCCGGGAGGTGAGACGGGCCGGCCGTATCAGCCGCGCTCTTCGGCCACCAGGCGGACGCACACGGCCAGGCCCTCGATGGCCTGCTCCAGCTCGTCCAGCTCGGGGTAGGTGGGCGCGATCCTGATCGTGCGGTCCTCGGGGTCCTTGCCGTACGGGTGCGTCGCGCCCGCCGGGGTGAGCGCGATGCCGGCCGCCTTGGCCTTGGCCACCACCTCTGCCGCGTGCGGCACCTCCAGGCTGATGAAGTAGCCGCCCTTGGGGCTGGTCCAGGTGGCCAGGCCGCTCAGCCGCTCGGTGAGGATCTTGTCGACCAGCTCGAACTTCGGCCCGATCAGCGCGGCGTGCTTGCGCATGTGGGCCTCGACCCCGGCCGGGTCGCGCAGGAACTCGACGTGGCGGAGCTGGTTGATCTTGTCGGGGCCGATGGACTGCTTCGAGGTGTTGTGCAGGAACCACTCGACGTTGGCCGGCGAGGAGCCGAAGAACGACACGCCGGAGCCCGCGAGCGTCACCTTCGAGGTGGAGGCGTAGACGAACACGCGGTCGGGGTTGCCGTGCTCGGCGGCCAGCGTGAGGATGTCGGCCAGCTCGTCGGGGGTGTCGGTGAGGTGGTGGACGGCGTAGGCGTTGTCCCAGAAGATGCGGAAGTCGGGCGCGGCGGCCGGCATGGCGGCGAGCCTGCGCACGGTCTCGTCGCTGTAGGTGATGCCGGACGGGTTGCTGTACTTCGGCACGCACCACATGCCCTTGACGCTGGCGTCGGTGGCGACCAGCCGCTCGACGACGTCCATGTCGGGGCCCTCGGCGTTCATCGGCACCGCGACCATGGTGATGCCGAGCCGCTCGCAGATCGTGAAGTGCCGGTCGTAGCCGGGCACCGGGCACAGGAACGTGACCTTCGGCTCCTCGATCCACCGGCGGGCGGCGCCGGGGACCTTGCTGAGCAGCGCGTGCACGACCGTGTCGTGCATCAGCGCGAGGCTCGCGTTGCCGCCGACGACGAGCTGCCCGGCCGGGACCTGCAGCAGCGGCGAGAACAGCTCGCGCAGCTCGGCCAGGCCCTGGAGGTTGCCGTAGTTGCGCCCGTCGGTGCCGTCGGCCGCCCGGTAGGAGGTGGGCAGTTTCAGCAGATCGTTGGAGAGGTCGAGCTGGCGCGGCGACGGCTTGCCCCTGGTGAGGTCGAGCGAGAGTCCTCGCTGGACGAGGTCGGCGTAGTCACGCTGGGCGGTCACGAGCATCTCCTCCGATTCTGGTTGGCTTACGCAGGATAGAAGATGCCGCCCGCTGATCCGGCGGGCTTCCGTCATGTGGACAGCGCGCGGGCCCCGCCTGTCACGCACGTTCCGGCGGGCAGGGGCGCGGGCGCAAAGCTTTCGGCGAGCAAACCCAAAGAACGCCTTCACGAGCGGCGGTCGTTGGCGTGCAATGGGTAGATCGGGGCAGGCACAACTCCGCGTCGGAGGGAGCAGCCGTGACGACCGTTCGGGAGACCTCGATCGAGCAGGTACGGCGCCGTCGCACCGGGACGGTGATCGCCTCGTGGCTGTCGACGACCGACCACAAGGTCATCGGGTACCTGTACCTGATCACGTCGTTCGGGTTCTTCCTGGTCGGGGGCGTCATGGCCCTGATCATCAGGGCGGAGCTGGCCGCGCCCGGCATGCAGCTGGTCAACCAGCACCAGTACAACCAGCTCTTCACCATCCATGGCACGATCATGCTGCTGCTGTTCGCCACCCCGCTGTTCGCGGGGTTCGCGAACGTGGTCATGCCGCTGCAGATCGGCGCGCCCGACGTGGCCTTCCCCCGGCTGAACGCGGTGGCGTACTGGCTGTTCCTGTTCGGCGGGCTGATGGTGCTGGCCGGGTTCGTCACGCCCGGGGGCGCGGCGGACTTCGGGTGGTTCGCGTACACGCCGCTGGCGACCTCGACGTTCTCGCCGCAGGCCGGCGGTGATCTGTGGATCATGGGGCTGGCGCTGTCCGGCCTGGGCACGATCCTCGGCGCGGTCAACTTCATCACCACGATCATCGGCATGCGCGCGCCCGGCATGACGATGTTCCGCATGCCGCTGTTCACCTGGAACGTGCTGCTGACCAGCATGCTCGTGCTGATGGCGTTCCCCGTGCTGGCCGCCGCGCTGCTGGTGCTCGAAGCGGACCGCAAGCTCGGCACGCAGGTCTTCCTGGCCGACAACGGCGGGCCGCTGCTGTGGCAGCACCTGTTCTGGTTCTTCGGCCACCCCGAGGTGTACATCATCGCGCTGCCGTTCTTCGGCATCATCACCGAGGTCATCCCGGTCTTCAGCCGTAAGCCGATCTTCGGCTACCTGGGCCTGGTGGGCGCCACGATCGCGATCGCCGGGCTGTCGATGACGGTGTGGGCGCACCACATGTTCGGCACCGGGCAGGTGCTGCTGCCGTTCTTCTCGTTCATGACGTTCCTCATCGCGGTGCCGACCGGGGTGAAGTTCTTCAACTGGATCGGCACGATGTGGCGGGGCCATCTGACGTTCGAGTCGCCGATGCTCTTCGCCGTGGGCTTCCTGGTGACGTTCCTGCTCGGCGGGCTCACCGGTGTCATCCTGGCCTCGCCGCCGCTCGACTTCCACATCACCGACACGTACTTCGTCGTCGCCCACTTCCACTACGTCGTCTTCGGCACCGTGGTGTTCGCCATGTTCTCCGGGTTCTACTTCTGGTGGCCGAAGATGACCGGCAGGATGCTCGACGACCGGCTCGGCAAGCTGCACTTCTGGACGCTGTTCATCGGCTTCCACACCACGTTCCTCGTCCAGCACCTGATCGGGCAGCTCGGCTTCCCGCGCCGCTACGCCGACTACAGCGCGGCCGACGGCTTCACGCTGCTCAACCAGATCTCGTCCGTCGGCGCGTTCCTGCTCGGCGCCTCGACGCTGCCGTTCCTCTACAACGTCTGGAAGACGGCCAGGCGCGCGCCCAGAGTCACCGTCGACGACCCGTGGGGCTACGGCAACTCCCTGGAATGGGCCACGAGCTGCCCGCCGCCGCGTCACAACTTCACCCGCATGCCGCCCATCCGCTCCGAGCGGCCCGCCTTCGACCTGCACTACCCGCACGAGGTGACGACCGGGTCGGCCTCCGGCGAGGTCGCAGGCGACGAGACCCCGCAGGTGCCGCCGCGCACCGACGCGCCCGGCTGAGACGCGCCATGCGTGCACGGTGCCCTGATGGGTGCTGTGCGTCTGATGGTGTGATTGTCGTGTTTTGATCACGTTTCAACAACGCACTTTACGATCCGTTGACGCAGGCTCTAGCGTCCGGCATTGCATACCCCATGGCCATGCGCCCGGCGAACCCGGGCAGAGAGGGTTCCTGGTGCCCAGCACAAAGCGCCTGTTAGCAACAGTCCCGGCGGTCGCCCTCTTGAGCGCCGCCCTTGCCGTGCCCCCGGCTCAGGCGACCTCCGTCGCCACATACGAGCCCACGGCCGCGGACTACTACATCAACTACGCACCCCCGCAGGTCCAGAAGGACGTCAAGGAGCCGTCACTCGGCAACCAGAAGGCCCGCTCGCTGACCCCGGCCGAGAAATTCGACCGGAAATTCAGCAGCGGCAACCCGGCCGCCGGCCGCGTGCTCGCCGCCCGCGAGCGCGAAGCCATCAGAACCGGCCGCAACCCGGCTGAATGGATCTTCAAGAAGTCGAAGCAGGCCCGCACGGCCAAGCTCCTGACCATCCTCGTCGAGTTCGACGACCAGGCCAACGACGACTTCTCCGGCTTCAACCGCCTGCGCACGGTGGACAGCGCCCCCGACGACTGCGTGGTCGAGCCGCCCGGCACCCTGCTGAACGGCCCGCTGCACAACAACATCCCCGACCCGGCGAAGCTGCCGTACAAGGACAACAACACGTTCTGGGTCAAGGACTTCAGCCCCGAGCACTACAACAAGATGCTCTACACCGACAAGGGCATCACCGAGCGCGTGCGCAAGGACCTGAAGGACCCCCGCGACGGCAAGCCCGGCATCGACATCTCCGGCCACACGCTGAAGAAGATGTACGAGGAGATGTCCAAGGGCGCCTACTCCGTCACCGGCTCCGCCGTCGGCTGGATCAAGGTCCCGCACTCCGAGGCCTGGTACGGCGCCGCGGCCTGCGGCGGCGCGCCGCAGGACATGTCCGGCCACCCGGACAACCCGCTCGGCGCGCAGCAGCTGCCCATCGACGCGGTCAACGCCCTGGCCGCCGCGCAGCCCGACTTCCCGTGGGAGGACTACGACGTCGAGGACGTCTCCGACGCCGACGGCGACGGGAACTTCGCCGAGCCCGACGGTGTGATCGACCACCTGGTGCTGGTGCACGCCGGCAAGGACAAGAGCTCCGACGGCGGCGCCGAGGGCACGTACGCGATCTGGGCGCACTCCAGCGCGGTCGCCGGCGGCCACCAGATCCCGGGCAGCGACAAGAAGATCGCCAACTACATCGTGCAGCCCGAGGACGCCGGCGTCGGCGTCTTCGCCCACGAGTACGGCCACGACCTCGGCCTGCCCGACCTGTACGACACCACCGGCGCGGCCAGCTCCGCCGTGGACTTCTGGGACCTGATGTCCAGCGGCTCCCACGCCGGCCCCATCTACCAGTCGATGCCCAGCCACATGAGCCTGTGGGGCAAGTGGGTGCTCGGCTGGGCCAACCCGAAGGTGTTCGACCCGGGCGACAAGGCCAGGCTCGTCACCGTCGGCCAGTCGTCGCGCACGCCCAAGCTCACCGAGGACGGCGTCCGGGTCAACCTGACCTCCGCCCCGCTGAAGATGGTCGAGCCGCACAGCGGATCGAACGCCTGGTGGAGCGGCCCCGAGCAGGACTGGGCCAACCTCACGCTGAACCGCGACCTTGAGGTCCCCGCCGGCTCCGACGTCAAGCTGTGGATGTGGAACAACTACGAGATCGAGTCCGACTGGGACTTCGGCTTCGTGGAGGTCTCCACCGACGGCGGCCAGACCTGGACCCAGCTCAAGATGTTCGACGAGGCGGGCAACGAGGTCACCACGCCTGACGACTACCCCGACCCGCACGGCAACCTCGTCACGTTCGGCAACAAGAAGCACGGCGTCACCGGCGGCACCGGCGGGGTCTGGCGGCACGACTACGTGGACCTGACGCCGTACGCCGGTCAGACGGTCAAGTTCCGGCTGACGTTCAACAGCGACGCCGCCTACCAGGAGCGCGGCTGGCACGCCGACGACTTCGAGCTCGTCAGCGACGGCACCACCGTCTGGAGCGACGACGTCGAGAGCGACACCGGCTGGAAGCCCATCGGCGGCACCTGGACCAACACCAGCGGCGGCGGCTGGGTCCGCAACAACGGCGAGCGCGAGATCTCCCGCTTCTACCTCGCCGAGTGGCGGAACTTCGACGGCTTCGACAAGGGCCTCGCCTACACCTACGACACCGACTACCTCCGCGAAGGGGCATGGAAGGTGCAGAAGGTGAAGTACAACGCCCCCGGCCTGGTCGTCTGGTACCGCGACTCGACGTACCCGAATAACAACCTCGTCAGCAGCCTGCAGCAGCCGCCGAGCATCGGCCCCAAGGGCAGCCTGCTGATCGTGGACTCCCACTACGAGCCGCTGCGGCGCACCGGCAAGGCGGCCGAGCTGGACCCGTCGCTCAACAAGAACCTGCAGGGCCGCGTCCAGACCTCCAACGCCGCGTTCGGGTTCGTCAAGACGTACCCGTTCAAGGAGTGCGTGGAGGCTCCGGACGAGCCGGGCAGCGCGTACTGCACGGACTTCAAGGCGCAGAAGCCGGTGAAGAACTTCACCGACGCCAAGACCTGGTACCCGGGCATCGAGGTGATCGACGGCGGCCTGTACTACCGGGACGCCGACGCCTCGGTGGTCGTGCCGTCGAAGAACGACCAGCCCTACAGCACGCGCGTCGTGCACCAGGACGGCACCCCGGCCACCGAGCTGTACGGCCAGGTGGTCGCCGGCTCGACGCTCGGCACCGGCAACCCCGGTGACGAGGGCAAGGCGCTCGGCGTGCAGTTCAACCTGGTGAGCCCGCTGCCGGGCAACCTCGGCGCGATCGTCCGCGTGGTCCCGCCGAAGAAGTGATCCATGGGGGCCGCCGGGCGTCCGGCGGCCCCCTACCATTGATGACCATGGCCGAATTGCGCAGCAAAGACGAGCACACCGCGGCTATCCGCAGGGATCGCCGGGTGGCGGTGGTGGTGAACACCCGCTCGCGCCGTGGCCGACGCCACTACTTCGAGGTGATCGAGCAGATCCACAACCTCGGGTTCGAGCCGCTGGCGGAGCTGTCGGTCTACAACCCCAAGCGGCTGCGCGAACTCCTCGACACCGCCCTCGCCACCGAGCCCGACCTGCTGATCGTCGGCGGCGGCGACGGCACCCTGTCATCCGCCGTGCGCCACGTCGCCCACCGCGACGTGGCGCTCGGCGTGCTGCCGCTCGGCACCACCAACAACTTCGCGCGCAGCCTCGGCCTGCCGCTCGACCTCGCCGGCGCGATCAAGGTGTTCGAGACCGGCAAGGTCGCCGACATCGACCTCGGCCTGGCCGACGACCGGCCGTTCGCCAACCTCGCCAGCTTCGGGGTGTCGGTCGAGGTGGCCGGCAAGGTCAAGCCGTGGCTCAAGCGCATACTCGGCAGGCCCGCCTACCCGCTCACCGCGCTGACCATCCTGCCGGGGCACCGGCCGTTCCGCGCGTACATCACGGTCGAGGGGCAGCGTCACGAGCTGCTGACCCACCAGCTCAACATCGCCAACGGCCGCTTCCACGGCGGCTGGCAGGTGGCCAAGGACATCAGCATCGACAACGGCATGCTGGTGGCGTACCAGCTCGGCTCGGGCAAGAAGCTGCGGCTGCTGGGCGAGACCCTGATCAGGGCGACCACCGGCCGCTGGCGCAGCCTGGCGGGCGGTCCTTTCGTCATCGGCAGGGAGATGCTGCTGGAGACCGATCCGCCGATGGCGGCCGACGTCGACGGCGAGGTGCGGCTGCGCACCCCGATCAGGCTGCGCGTGGTCCCGAACGGAGTGCGCGTGATGGTGCCGGCGGAATTCGAGGACCGCTGAGTCAGCGGCTCACGCCCAGGAGAAACCCATAGCCTTCGCCCTTTCCACGTGACTGACCGATGTACCCACGGTAAACGAGAGATCGCGTTCCGTCACGAGGGCTCTGCGTTCCCCAGCCTCCGGTACGCCTCCATGAGCGGGCCCGCCACCTCGGCGGGCGGCGGGAAGAGCCGCGCCAGCAGGTCGGGCGTGACCGTCACCGGGCGGCGTTCCGGCCGGTGCGCCGTGGCACCCGGGGCGTAGAAGTCGGCGAGCCGCTCGGCGAACGGCACGTCCGCCACCTCGGGCACCCCGCCCGCCGCCGGCTCGGCCGCCAGCGAGCCCAGCAGCCGCTCGCGCGTCCGCCCCCGCCAGGCCAGCACCAGGAACGGATCGTCGTCGAACGACTCGGCCAGCAGGTAGAGCACCGCCGACAGGTGCTTGCACGGGAACCCCCAGTCGGGGCACGAGCACTCCATGTCGAGATCGCGCGGGAACAGGTCGATGCCCATCGAGGCGAACAGCTCCTCGATCTCCGGCGGCATCTCACCGGCCAGCAGCCGCGCCCGGTGCACGGCCTGGGCGGCGATGCCCTCCTCGATGGCGCTCCAGCGCTCCTCGTCGTACGCCTCGATCCTGATCACGACCTCGTACGGCCGGGGCCGCGAGCCCTGCACCGACGCCCGCACCTCGCCCGCCGCCAGGTCGATCGCGAGCACCTGGCCCTTGCGGGCGTAGGACCGGCCGCGCGAGAGCCTGCCCTTGTCGCAGATGCGCTCCAGGATGTCGATGAAGCGGCGCGACCACCAGGTGGAGCCGATGCTGCCGCGCCGGGAGCGGGCCTTGATGCCGCCCTCGACCGCGATCGGGCCTGCGCTGTCGTACCAGTCGCGCCGGTGACGGCGTCCGTCCATGGGGCCCGCCATGGCCTCAGCCCACCCCCTCGGCGCTGAGCCGGAACACCTCGCGCAGCTCCTCCGTGGACAGGTCGGTCAGCCAGTCCTCGCCGGTGCCGACCACCCGCTCGGCCAGCGCCTTCTTGCGCTCGATCATCTCGTCCACGCGCTCCTCCAGGGTGCCCGCGCAGATGAGCTTGCGCACCTGGACGTTCTTGCGCTGGCCGATGCGGAACGCGCGGTCGGTCGCCTGATCCTCGACCGCCGGGTTCCACCAGCGGTCCACGTGGATGACGTGGCTCGCGGCCGTCAGGTTGAGCCCGACGCCGGCGGCCTTGAGCGACAGCACGAACAGCGCGGGCTCCGGGTCGTTCTGGAACCTGTCCACCATGCGGTCGCGGGTCTTCTTCGGCAGGCCGCCGTGCAGGAACAGCACCGGGCGGCCGAGGCGCTGGGCGAGGTAGGGCTGGAGGAGGGTGCCGAACTCGGCGTACTGGGTGAACAGCAGCGCCTTTTCCCCCTCTTCCAGAATTTCTTCTGACAACTGTTCCAACCGGGTGAGTTTTCCGGATCTGCCGGACAGGTGGGAGCCGTCCTTGAGCAGATGCGCCGGATGGTTGCAGACCTGCTTCAGCTTCGCCATCGCCGACAGCACCAGGCCGCGCCGCTCGATGCCCTCACTGTCGTCGATCTTGCCCAGCATGTCGTCCACGACCGCCTGGTAGAGCGTGGCCTGCTCGGTGGTGAGCGCGCACCACTCCTTGACCTCCAGCTTCTCCGGCAGGTCCGTGATGATCGACTTGTCGGTCTTCAGCCGGCGCAGGATGAACGGCCCCGTCGCCCTCCTGAGCGCCCGCGCCGCCTGCTCGTCCTGGCGGGCCTCGATCGGCTCCTGGAACCGCGTCCTGAACCGGGCGCGCGGCCCCAGCAGGCCCGGGTTCGCGAACTCCATGATCGACCAGAGCTCCGCCAGGTGGTTCTCCACCGGCGTGCCCGTCAGCGCGATCCTGGACGCCGCCGGGATCGAACGGACGGCCCTGGCCTGCAGCGTGCCGCTGTTCTTGATCGCCTGGGCCTCGTCGCACACCACCCGCCGCCACCGATGCTCCTTCAGCGTCGCCAGGTCGCGGTAGGCGGTGCCGTACGTGGTGATCACCAGGTCGGCCCGGCCGATCCCGGCGGCGTCGCGGGCGCTGCCGTGGTGCACGTACACGCGCAGGGCCGGCGCGAACCTGGCCGCCTCCCGCTGCCAGTTGCCGATCAGCGACATCGGGCAGACGAGCAGCGTCGGCTCCACGTCCGGTCCTGCGGCGGCGGCGCGTTCGTGGACCAGCAGCGCCAGCGTGGTGATCGTCTTGCCCAGCCCCATGTCGTCGGCCAGCACCCCGCCGAGCCCCAGCTCCGACAGGAAGTTCAGCCAGGCGAGCCCGCGCTCCTGGTACGGCCGCAGCGTCGCGTCCAGGCCCGCCGGCGTGGCAAGCGGTGCCAGCCGCCGCTCCGCCTGCCCCGACAGCAGATCGCCGAGCACCCCGTCGGCGTCCACCTCGAGCAGCGGCAGCTCCTCGTCGTCGCCCTGCACGATCCTGCGCAGCAGGTCGGCGGCGCTCGCCTCGCCCGTACGGCTGCCCTCCAGCGCCCGCAGCGCAGCCTTGAGCTGCCGGTCGTCCAGCTCCACCCACTGGCCGCGCATCCGCACCAGCGGCACCTTCAGCCTGGCCAGCTCGGCCAGCTCCTCCTCGCTGATCGTCTGACCGCCGACCGCCAGGTCCACCCGGAAGTCCACCAGGTCCGCCATCCCGAACCCTTGGCTGGTCGCCGCCGACTGCTTCTTCGTCCTGGTCGTCATCTTCAGGCCCAGCCGCGTACGGCCCGCCCAGCGCGGCAGCTGCACCCCGAACCCGGCCGCCTGCAACAGCGGCGCCGCCTGCCGCAGGAAGGCGAACGCACCCGCCGTGTCCAGCGTCAGCTCGCTCGGCTCCGGCACCCGCAGCGCCCGCTCCAGCTCCGGATAGAGCCGCACCGCCCGCCCGAGCCCGGCCAGCAGGTCGCGTTCGGGGTGCCCGGGCAGCCCCGTCACGCCGCCCCAGACGGTGGCGGCCGGGACGTAGAGGCTGGGGTCGTCGGCCGCCTGCAAGGCCAGCTCCACCCGCCACTGGTCGTGTGGCTCGGCGCTGGGCTCGGCTGTGGGCTCGAGGAGGCGGAAACACACGCGGGTGGCGCCCTCGGCCGCCGTGACGGCCGCGTACCAGCGCTCCAGCTCGGCCCGCAGCTCAGGAACGTCAGGACAGGCCGGGTCGGGCCCGGTCAGCGCGGCCAGCCAGCGATCGGACGGGGTGTCTCGCCCGCTGCTGCGGAGGGGAGCGGTGAGCGCACGGCGGACGATCGCGTCGGTGAACGCCTCCAGCGCCTCGGCCTGCACCTGCGCCGACGGCCGCTCGGCATCGGAGGTGCGGCACGCGGGCGGCATGGCCAGAGCCAGCTCACGAAAGTACGCGGCGTCGGCCCCGGTGAGCACCGGCCGCCACACGGCATGTCCCGGCCGGCCTGCTGCGAGGCCGGGATGTCAGGGGGAGCGGTGCGGACCAGCTGCGGGATGACGCGTCCCCTGCGTACGAGGTCGCGGGCGAAGCCGGCGACGGCGGCCCAGTGGCGCAGGGTGGCGGTCTCCGTCCGCACCTCCAGCACCCGAAGGGCGTCGGCGGGAGCGGGGACGACGACGGGCACGAGCCAGGGCCGCAACCTGGGCCGTGAGACCTCCACCAGCCGCCCGGTCTCCGGCGACGGCAGCGGCTCCTTGGCCGATCCCGGCAACAACAGGGTCAGCTCGCGCACGTCGCTCGGCGCGCCGTCCTGCCCGGCCGCGTCGCGGAGAGACGCGGCGAGCGCGGAGGCCGGGACAGCGTGCGGATGGGGACGAGGAGCGGCGGTGGTACGCGAAGGCGAGGCACCGGCCGTGTCGGCGCTCTCCGCCCAGAACGCGAGCCCGTCACCCGCCCAGACCCCGTGTACCAGCACCTCGGCAGGCTACCTCCCCACATGCCAAGCCCAAGCCACAATCACGCCCACCCACCCCGACTCGCCCCTGCTCACCGCCGAGCCGCCACCGCCCGCGTGCCGGCCTTCGCTCGCCGCTGAGCTGCCGCCGTGCGTGTGCCGGCCTTCGCTCACCGTTGAGCTGCTACTGCCCGTGTGCTGGCCTTCGCCTACCGCCGAGCTGCCGCCGCCCCACCACCGGGCCGCCACCATTCCACCGCCGCCGCGTGTCGGCATCGGCCCGCTGTGGGGCGGCGCCGTCTCATGAGCGCTCGCGCCGGAGCCGGCCGGTCCGTTCACATCGGAGCTGGGTGTCGTCCGCGCCGAGGGCATCTGACGGCTGTTTGCGTCGGTACCGGTGTCGGCGCGTCACTGTCGGCCACCACTGCCTACCGCCGCCTGTGTGTCGGCATCGGCCGGTCGCCGGGCCGGCGCCGCCCAGCCGAGCAGGCCGAAGTGACGTGCGGCCGCCCAGCCGAGTTGGCCGGCGCGACGCCGTCCCCTGGCGCGACGTCCTCTGGCGGGACGCCATCCCCGGGCACGCCGTCCCCGGGCACGACGTCCTCTGGCGTGACGTCGTCCCTGGCGTGACGTCGTCGCCCGGCGCGACGCCGCCTACCGTCGCCGGGCCGCCGCCACCTCACCCCCTGTGAGGACATCGGTCGGCCGTCACCCCGTCTCCGGGCCGGTCGGCTGACGCCGGCCGCGTGGCGGCGGATCGGTGTCGGCAAGCCGGGATGGGCGGAAAAGGGGCAGTTCGTCTGGAGTGGGGGCATAGGAGGGGGTGTGGTGATGAAGACGAGGAGTGCGGGGATGGGGTTCGCCGGGGCGGAGGGCGCGTGGCGTGAGCGGCTGGGCTCGTTGCGGGACGTCGTACGCCAGGAGCTCGTCACCCGTCAGCTGGCTGTGCACCTGCCCGGACGACCCTGCCGGGTGCTCGACGTTGGCGCGGGCCAGGGGACGCAGGCGCTGAGGCTGGCCGCACGGGGCCATCTCGTGACGGCGCTCGACGCGTCGGGCGAGCTGCTCGGCGTCCTGGAGGCGGGGATCCAGCCGGGCATGCACGTCAGGACCGTGCACGACCGGGCGGAGCGGCTGGACGCGCTGTTCGAGCCGGGGAGCTTCGATGTGGTGCTCTGCCACGGCGTGCTGATGTACCTGGACGACCCGGACCCGCTGCTCGCCTCCCTGGCCCGCCTGCTCGCGCCGGGCGGGCTGCTGTCGCTGCTCGTACGCAACGGCGACGCGCTGGCCATGCGGCCGGGCCTGCTGGGCGACTGGCCGGAGGCGCTGCGCGCGTTCGAGGAGACCGGCTACGTCAACCGGCTCGGCGTCGCGGCCAGGGCCGACCGGCGGGAGGAGCTGACCCGGCGGCTCGCCGATGTGGGGCTGGAGGTACGGCAGTGGTACGGCGTACGCGTGTTCACCGACACCGCACCCGACACGGCCCCCGTGCCCGACGACCTCGACGGCCTGCTGGCGGCCGAGGAGCGGGCGGGCAGGACCGACCCGTACCGGAGCGTCGCCCCGCTGACCCACTTCATCGCCGCGAGCAGCCGGCACCGAGGCGGTGGATTTTCCAGGAACGCGGCGAACGCAGGGGAGTAGGCTGAAGATATGAACACTCCCGGATCGTGGTGTGAGCGGCCCAAGCCGCAGGCTCCCTCGTGCGAGCTGCCCTCCCCGTGGAGCAGGCCGAAGCAGCCCGACAACTGGTGCAAGGCCGACAAGGCCGACGGGCCGGGCAAGGATCCGGTGGTGTCCGTTCTGGGCTTCCTGCTCAAGGCCGCCACCAAGCGATAGATCCGCGATAGAAGACCACCTGTCTGGGTAGTCGCCTTCCTCAGCGGAGGAGGCGAACGTCGTGAACGACACCCACAAGCTGGTCACCGACCTCTCCGAGCAGGTCTCCAGGCTCGTGAGGGATGAGCTCCGCCTCGCCAAGATGGAGCTGACCGCCAAAGGCAAGCGAGCGGGTCTCGGCGCCGGGATGTTCGGCGCGGCGGGGATCACCGCGTTCTTCGGCGGTGGCGCCCTTGTGGCCGCCGTCATCATGCTGCTCGCTCTCGTACTGCCCGGCTGGGCCGCCGCCGCCATCGTGGCGGTGGCGCTGTTCATCGTCGCGGCGGTGCTCGGGCTCGCGGGCAAGAAGGAGGTCAAGCGGGCTCAGCCGCCCGTCCCCAGGCAGACCATCGCCAGCGTCAAGGCCGACATCGACATGGTCAAGGAGAGTGCACGGCGATGAGCGAGACCGACCCCGGATTCAGCGATCACCATGCCGGTTACGTCGGCGCCCGCAGAGCGACCGTGGGCGAGCCGACCGACCGCGAGTCCATGAACGTCCCCCAGACCCGGCCCGGGGCCGCCGAGAACGCGCACGAGGCCGAGCTGGCACGCGAGGGCCACGAGACGTTCATTCCTGAGTCCCCCGTGCGGGACGAGCGCGAGGACGCCGCCGAGCACTCGCGCACCGAGGAGAAGTCGCTGCGGGGATCCCGCGGCGGGAGGGAGCGGCGTACGTCCAGCCGGATGAGCACCCAGGGTGAGGCGGTCCCGGTACGCGGGGACGGCCACGGAAGGACAACTGAACGCGAGGCGTCCGGGCGGCGTTCGCCTCCGATGACGGAGGACGACCTGCGCCGTGAGATCGAGGAGACCCGGCGGGAGCTGGGCGCGACGGTCGGGGCGCTGATGGCCAAGGCCAACGTCAAAAACTGGGCCGGGCACGCGGCCGGCAGAGCCAGGGCCCGCGCCAGGAACCGGGCAGGGCATGCGAGAGAGGTGGCCAGGGAGCGTGCCGAGCATGCCGCCGAGGTCGCGAGGGAACGCGCCGAGCATGCCGCCGAGGTCGCTAGGGAACGCGCCGCGGGCGCTGCTGGAGTCGTCAAGGGAAGGGCGTCGCACATGGCCGACGTGGCGATCAAGGCCCGTGAAGGGGTGCCCGAGCACGTCAAGGACGCGGCGGCCGGTGCCAGGAGGCGGCCCGCGCTGCTGGTGGTGATGGTGGCGGCGGGCGCGGCCAGCGTGTTCGCGCTGCGCCAGATGATGCGGCAGCGGTCGATGCCCGCGCGCCGGACGACTCTGGGCCGGACGGTGTTCCACCTGTCCATGACCGGTCGGATGCCGCCGCGCAGGACCCCGTTCGGCCAGGCCGTACTCGGCCGGGCCCTGCCGAGCCGGACGCCGCCGCGCGGGACCCTCGCGAGCCGGACTTTCACGCGTCGGTCCCTCATGGGCCGGACGCTCCCGAGCCGGTCCCTCATGGGCCGGACACTCCTGCGCCGGACGGAGCCGCGCCGGTCGATGGAGCGCGGGATCGAGCCCTACCGGAGCGCGCTGCGCCAGGCGATGGCGACCCGGTCGATGCCGGGCCGGTCGCTGTCGGAGCGTACGGCGCTGAGCGAGTCGGTGGCGCGCCGGGTGATGCCGGCCCGGACGGCGCTGAGCGAGTCCGTGGCGCGCCGGGTGAAGCCGAGCCGGACGGCGCGCGGCCGGTCGATGTCGTTCCTGACGAGGACGAGGCGGCCCATGGCCCGGCGTCGCCTGGTCGAGGTCGGGCGGCACCGGGACCGGATCCGGATCGTCATCAGGCTTCCATAAAGGCGGCAGAAGCCGCAGGGCCTGCGGCGGGACGCAGGGTCCCGGCGGGTAGCCTTCCAGGGTGATGCGTGGAACGGTGGCCGCCGCCCTGCTCGTCCCGCTGCTCGCCGTGTCCGGGTGCGGCGCCGGGGAGTGGGTGACCGACTACGGGAAGGTCGCCAAGGGCGGCAAGGGCACGAGCGTCCAGGTGGAGGTGACGCCGGGGCAGCGGTTCTCGCTGGCCGTGCCGGAGAACCGCTCGGTGGGCGACGACTGGGACCTGGTGGAGCTGCCCGACACGAAGGTGGCCTCGTTCATCAGCGAGGAGCACGAGAGCGAGGGCGACGAGCCCGGATCGAGCGGCACCGCGTACTTCGTCTTCAACGGCAAGCACCCCGGCACGACCGAGATCAGGCTGCGCGACTGCTGGCGCTGCGGGCAGGACAGGACGCCCGCCACCGAGGAGAGCAGGCAGCAGTCAGGCGAGGCGGTCTTCACGGTGACCGTGCGCGAGCGGCCGTCCACCGGCATTCCCCGCTAGCCGAGCCGCCCGTAGGCTGCGCGGCATGGACTTCATCCGGGTCCGCGCGTCCTCCGACGGCGCGGAGACGATCTCGTACTGGACCGGCGACGTCTACGGCTGGCAGGACGACGACGGCCCGCACCACCTGTTCGGCTTCGAGGGCGTGAACGTCGCCAGAGCCGTCGAGACCGGCGACGGGTGGCGGCTGCTCGCCCGTGAGGCGGCGCTCTACCTCGACCCCCGCGACCGGCGGGTCCTCGACACCTGGCACAACCCGCTCACCGGGCGCGACGTCGAGGTCCAGCACGTCTTCAACGACCCGGTCAACCAGCGCCTCGGCGGCCACCCGGTGCCGGAGACGCGGCTCGGCGGGCAGGTCGTCTACAACGTGGACGTCCGGCTCGCCTACCCATCGCCGCTCAAGGTGGCCGAATATCCGGAGAACTCGGCGAGCGACACCTACCGGGCGCTGGAGCTGTTCCAGTTCTTCGTCGCGGCGGCCGACCTGGACTCGGGCGTGCCGGACGTGCCGTGCGTGTTCTCGTGGTGCCGGGTCTCGCCGTGGCTGCCGTGGATGGCGATGGGGCAGCGCGGTGGCGGGCTCGTCTACCACTGCCGGGGCGCGAAGGTGCCGGAGGTCCCCGTACGGCTGCGCGAGCGGATCGGCGAGCACTTCCTGCACGCGCCGGAGCGCTGGTCGGAGCCCAACATGACGAGCTGGACGGCCTTCGCACGCCGCGCGAGAGGCGGCCAGGGCGCAGGCACGGGTGAGCGGTAGGTGGAGCGGTAGGGTCGGCGCGTGAGCACTGACCTGTTCTGCGAGATCATCGCCGGTGAGCGAAGCGCCCACATGGTGAGCTCCGACGACGTGGCGCTGGCCTTCCTCGACATCCGGCCGGTCTTCAAGGGACACGTGCTGGTGGTGCCGCGCGTCCACGTCGAGACGCTCACCGACCTCGATGACGTCGGGCCGTTCTTCGAGCGGGTCAAGGCCGTGGCGCGGGCTGTCGAGGAGGGCCTGGAGGCCGGTGGCACGTTCGTGGCGATGAACAACCGGATCAGCCAGAGCGTCCCCCACCTGCACGTGCACGTGGTGCCGCGCCACAGGAAGGACGGGCTGCGCGGCTTCTTCTGGCCGCGCACCACGTACGAGTCCGCCGACGAGGCCGCCTCCTACGCCGCCCGCATCGCCAAAGCCCTCTGAGCCCCCTCCGGAAACACCCCTGCGCTGAAAGCGCCGAGGGACCGCGTCCGCGAGCGCTCAGGGGACTGCGCTGAAAGCGCCGTGAGACCGCGCCCGCAGTGCTGAGGGGACTGCGCTGGAAGCGCCGAGGGATCCGCGCCCGTAGCGCTGAGGGGACCGCGCCGAAAGCGCCGGGGGTGCGTCGAAGACGCGAGCGGGGCGTGCGGAAAGCGCGGCCGGGGGCTCGCGCGCACTCGGCTGCGCGGCCGCTGTGAGCTAGGCTCAGGCCGCGTGGAGTACCTCGTCGGCTCGGCCGTCGTCGCGGTGCTCGTCGGCGTGCCCGGCGTCGTGCTGTGGCGGGTCATGCGCGGGCGCAGGGAGCTGGGCACCAGCCCGGCCGAGCGGGCGACGTTCGAGACCCTGCACACCGCCTCCATGGCGGGGCCGCCGCTGCGGGCCGGGCTGACCGCCGACGGCGCCGAGCGCGCCTCCCGCCACCTGCGCAAGCTGCTCGGCTCGGCCGCCCTGGCCATCACCGACGGCGAACGCCTGCTCGTCTACGACGGCGAGGGCGACGACCACCACGCCGGCCAGGCGTTCGAGCACGCGGCGGCCACGCTCAAAGACGGCCGCACCCAGGTGCTCACCATCGACTGCGACCTGCTCGAATGCCCCATCAGGCACGCCGTGGTGGTGCCGCTGACCACCGACGACCGGGTGGTGGGCACGCTCGCCGCCTACGGGCAGAACGCCTCGGCCGGGCTGGTCAGAGCCGCCCAGGAGGTGGCCGGCTGGGTGGACTCGCAGCTTGAGCTGGCCGAGCTGGACCGCTCGCGCACGCTGCTCATGGAGGCCGAGGTGCGGGCGCTGCGCGCGCAGATCTCGCCCCACTTCATCTACAACTCGCTCACCACGATCGCCTCGTTCGTGCGCACCGACCCCGAGCGGGCCAGGGAGCTGCTGCTGGAGTTCGCCGACTTCACCCGCTATTCCTTCCGGCGGCACGGCGAGTTCACCACGCTGGCCGAGGAGCTGCGCTCGATCGACCGCTACCTGATCCTGGAGCGGGCCAGGTTCGGCGACCAGCTTCAGGTGACGCTGCGCATCGCGCCGGAGGTGCTGCCGGTCGCGGTGCCGTTCCTGTGCCTGCAGCCGCTGGTCGAGAACGCCGTACGCCACGGTCTTGAGAGCAAGAACGGCGTCGGCCGCATCACGATCATCGCCGAGGACGCGGGAGCGGAGTGCCGCATCAGCGTCGAGGACGACGGGCTCGGCATGGACCCCGAGCGGCTGCGCCGCATCCTCGCGGGTGAGATCGCCCCGGCGGGCGGCGTCGGGCTGGCCAACGTGGACGAGCGGCTGCGACAGGTCTACGGCGACGAGTACGGGCTCGTGGTCGAGACCGCCAAGGGCGCCGGCACCAAAGTCAACATCCGATTGCCGAAATATCACCCAGGTGTCTCCGCCCGTTGACCTCGATCTTCGATGTCGGTTTCATCACTGTCTATGGCACAACTCCGGGTACTCGCGGTCGACGACGAGCTGCCCGCTCTGGAAGACCTGTCGTATCTGCTGCGCGCAGACCCCAGGATCGGGGAGGTGGTCACCGCGAGGGACGGCGCGGCCGCGCTGCGCCTGCTCGACCGTGCCATCGCCGAAGGAAGACCGATCGACGCCGTGTTCCTCGACATCAGGATGCGCGGCCTCGACGGCGTGGTGCTCGGACGGCTGCTGTCGCAGTTCGCCAACCCGCCCAGGGTGGTGTTCGTGACCGCGTACGAGGAGCACGCGGTGGACGCGTTCGAGATCAAAGCGGAGGATTATCTGCTCAAACCGGTGCGGCCCGAGCGGCTGGCCGAGGCGATCAGGCGGGTGGCGGTCTCGGCCGACGTGCCCGCAGAGGGCGGCGAGAGCGACACGATCCCGGTCGAGCTGGGCGGGGTGACCCGGTTCGTCTCCAGCGCCGACGTCATCTACGTGGAGGCGCACGGCGACTACGCCCGCCTGCACACCGCCTTGGGCAGCCACCTGGTGCGCATCCCGCTCGCCACGCTGGAGGAGCGCTGGTCGTCGGCCGGGTTCGTCCGCGTGCACCGCAGCCACCTGGTCGCCGTCAAGCACATCAAGGAGCTGCACATCGACTCGGGCAAGTGCACCGTACGCGTCGGGGACACCGAGCTGCCGGTCAGCCGCCGGCACACCCGGGAGCTGCGCGACCTGCTCGTGCGGCGGGCCAGGAAAGGCAGGCACGAATGAGCCCCGAGCCGCGTCAGGGCCGGCGCTCGCCGCTGCCCCGCACCGACGGGACGCGCCGCTCCGCCGACGGCTCCCGGCGCGCGCCGGACGGCCGCAGGGGCGCCGACGTGCCGCGCCGCGTCGCCGTCACCAGCCCCCGTACGGCCGCCGCCCGCCGCCCGCGCTACCCCGCCACCCGCGAGATCGACGAGCAGACCCGGCTCGGCGAGGTCTACATGCACTCGCTGCTGCGCACCCAGTTCCGGCTGGCCATGTTCGTCTGCACGGTGCTCGCCTGCGTCGTCGGCGGGCTGCCGCTGCTGTTCCTGCTCATCCCCGAGCTGCGCGAGGTGCACCTGCTGGGGGTGCCGCTCCCGTGGGCGGTGCTCGCCGGGCTGATCTACCCGGCCTTCGTCACCGGTGCCTGGCTCTACGTCCGCCAGGCGGAGCGCAACGAACGCCACTTCGCCGAACTGGTCGAACGCCGGTGAAGGCGCGGGCGGGCGGGCGGATCGCATGAGCCTGACAGCGGTGCTGGTCGTCATGGTGGCGGCCGTGCT
Organism: Nonomuraea fastidiosa; assembly: GCF_042751225.1. Taxonomy (NCBI): domain Bacteria; kingdom Bacillati; phylum Actinomycetota; class Actinomycetes; order Streptosporangiales; family Streptosporangiaceae; genus Nonomuraea; species Nonomuraea fastidiosa. The sequence goes on along the minus strand of NZ_CP170570.1, from coordinate 404,175 downwards.
CATCGGAGCCTTCGGGATCAGGTTCTCCCGTACGACGTCCGACTTCTACGTCGCGTCCCGCACGGTCAGCCCCCTGTGGAACGCCTCCGCCATCGGCGGCGAGTACCTGTCGGCGGCCTCCTTCCTGGGCGTCGCCGGGCTGATCCTGTCCTTCGGCGTGGACATGCTGTGGCTGCCGGTCGGCTGGACCGGCGGCTACCTTGTGCTGCTCGTGCTGGTGTCCGCGCCGCTGCGGCGGTCGGGGGCGTACACGCTGCCCGACTTCGCCGAGGCGCGCCTTGAGTCGATGACCGTGCGCCGCACCGCGAGCGTGCTCGTCGTGCTCATCGGCTGGCTCTACCTCATGCCGCAGTTCCAGAGCGCCGGGCTGGTGCTGCGCACGATCACCGGCGCGCCCGTCTGGGTGGGCGGCCTGCTCGTCGCCGTGGTCGTCGCGGTCAACGTGCTGTCGGGCGGCATGCGGTCGATCACGTTCGTGCAGGCGTTCCAGTACTGGCTCAAGCTGACCGCGCTGGCCGTGCCGCTGGTGTTCCTGCTGATCGCCTGGCACGGCGACGGCGCTCCCGGGCTCAGCCCCGCCGACCAGGCCACCTGGCAGGTGCCGCTCGTCGGCGGCAAGGAGTACGGGCTGTACTCGACGTACTCGCTGATCCTCGCGACCTTCCTGGGCACCATGGGGCTGCCGCACGTGCTCGTGCGCTTCTACACCAACCCCGACGGCCGGGCCGCCCGCCGCACGACGCTGGTCGTGCTCTCCCTGCTCGGCGCGTTCTACCTGCTGCCCGCCGTGTACGGCTGGCTCGGCCGCCTGTACGCGCCCGACCTCGTGCGCACCGACACGGTCGTGCTCACCCTGCCCAGCCGGATGATCGGCGGCACGCTCGGCGACCTGCTGACCGCGCTGGTCACCGCGGGGGCGTTCGCCGCCTTCCTGTCCACCTCGTCGGGGCTGACCGTGTCCGTGGCGGGCGTCATCGCCCAGGACCTGCTCAAGGGCGGCGTGCGCTCGTTCAGGGAGGCCACGCTGATGGCGGTCGCGGTGCCGCTGGCCCTGGCGCTGTGGGCGCGGGCGCTGCCGGTGGCGGACGTGGTGGGGCTGGCCTTCGCGGTGGCCGCCTCGTCGTTCTGCCCGCTGCTCGTGCTCGGCATCTGGTGGCGGAGGCTGTCCACGATCGGTGCGCTCGCCGGGTTGCTCGTGGGCGGCGGGCTGGCCTGCGGCGCGGTCCTCATCACCATCGTCGGCGGGCCGCAGAGCGGTCTGGCGGGCGCGCTGCTCGCCCAGCCGGCGGCCTGGACGGTGCCCATCGCGTTCACCGTGATGATCGCGGTGTCGTTCCTCACGCCGCACCGCGTGCCCGCCGGGGTGGCGCGGACGATGGTACGGCTGCACACGCCGGAGAACCTCGACCTCGACCGCGGCGACTGGCGGCCCCGCTCGTCCTAGCCCCGCCGCTTCTCTCCGTCCTGCGGGTCGGTGAGCGCGGCGGCCACGCGGAAGTCGATGCTGACGTCGCGGTACGTGACGCCGGGCTCGACCTCGTCGGGCAGGTTCGTCCGGTCGCTACCCAAAAAGCACTCGCCATCCGGCTCGACCATCGCGCGGACCACCACCTTGGGTTTGCGGTGGTGGCGCAGCTCCTTCGCCTTCGCCTTCGCGCTGATCTCCACGTCGGGGTTCGTCGGGTGTTGCGGCTTCGGCATCCTGCCTCTCCTCCTCGTTGCCAGGGATCGCGGGTGGTGCGACCTCGCGTACGACGCCCGTCGCGTCGCGTACGGTGTCGCCGGCGCTCGCGCCCACCTCGCGTACGGCGCCTCCGGCGCCGGTTCCCACGTCGCCGACCGCGCCGCCGGCCCCGGTGCCGACCTCGCGCACGGCCCCTCCGGCTCCCGTGCCCACGTCACGGACGGCGCCGCCCGCGCCCGCCCCGACGTCTCGTACGGCGCCTCCGGCACCGGCGCCCACGTCGCGCACCGCGTGGCCCGCACCGGCGCCCACGTCCCGTACGGCGCCGCCCGCGCCCGCACCGAGATCGCGCACGGCACCGGCCGCGCCCGCGCCCACGTCGCGGACCGCGCCGCCCGCGCCCGCACCGACGTCGCGGACCGCGTGGCCTGCGCCGGTGCCGAGGTCCTCGACCGCGCGCCCGACGCCCCTGGTGAGGTGTTCGAGGAGCTGCGGGTTGGTGTCGATGGTCTGCAGCACCCGATCGATGATGCGGGCCACGTTGTCCAGCCGGACCTTCAGCAGCGCCTGCGCCTCCACCCCCTTGATCGTGAGGTTGACGCTGCCGAGGAAGACGTCCGCGCCGACGTTCAGCTTGAGCAGGTCGAGCACCTCGGCCTGGAGCGACACCCTGGCCCGCAGGTCCTGCACGTCGAGCGTGATCTCGTCCACCTTGACCTCGGGCACGTCGAGGTAGACGTCCGGGTCGGTGTTCACCCTGGCCGCCTCGGCGCCGTCGGACGCCGGTCCGCTCCCTTGAGCCGTCATCCCGTGTGAGCTACCCGCTCAGCCGGGCGGCGTTCGCGGTCTTGTGGAGACGTGACCAGCTTTTGGACTCAGCGCGGCGGCAGCTCGCCGGAGCCGCGGGCCACCAGCTCGACGGGCACCTTCACCCTGCGCGCCGTGCGTGACGGGTTCAGCAGCAGGTCCACGGCGGCCCTGGCCAGCCGCGCGGTGTCGTAACGCACGACGGTGACGCCCGGGTTGAACACGCCGGCCAGCGCGAAATCGTCGAACCCGACGTACGCGGGCCGCTCGGGACGCTCGCGCAGCGCCTGCAGGATGCCGATCGCGGCGCGGTTGTTGGTGGCGAAGAAGGCCGTGGGCGGTTCGTCGAGGTCGAGCAGCCTGCCCACCTCGCCCGCCACGCGGGCCGGGTCGTACACCGCGTGCACGACCAGCCGCTCGTCGGCGGGGATCGCGGCGGCGGCCAGCGCCGCACGGTAGCCGGCCGCCCGGTCGCGCACGGAGCTGATGCCCTCGTCGTCGGAGATCAGCGCGATCCTGCGGTGCCCGTGGGCCAGCAGGTGCTCGGTGGCGACCTGGCCGCCGCGCACGTCGTCGAGCAGCACCGCGTCGGCGGTGACCAGGCCGGGCGGCACCCGGTCGACGAACACCGTGGTGAGACCGGGGTGCCGGGCCAGCCAGCCGTGGTCGGCGGGGGAGGGCACGACGATGAGCGAGTCGACGCCCCGGGCGTACATCGACTCGATGAGCATGCGCTCCTTGTCGGCGCTCTCCTCGTACGAGCCGAACACGACGAGCGCCTCGTGCTCGGCCGCAGCGGCCTCCACGGCGGCGGCCAGGCGGCCGTAGAACTCGTTGGAGATGTTCTCCATGACGAGCCCGAGCGTCAGCATGGACGCGCCCCTGGCGAGCCGGGCGGCGGCCTCGTTGCGGCGGTAGCCGAGCGCGTCGATCGCCGCCTGCACCCGCTGCTGCAGCGAGGCCCGCACGTGCGGCTCCTGGTTGACGACCCGGGAGACGGTCTTGAGGCTCACGCCCGCGTGCCTGGCGACGTCGGCCATGGTGGGCTTGCGGGTGACCGCCGCGCGAGCCTCGCCGGCCGGAGCCACCAGGTCGCCCTGCTCGCGCGCTGTCATAGTGTGCCCCCATGGATGACGAATGGATCTGTAGCCGGTTGGGTGAGGACGAGCCTTGGGTGCTGGGCGCGGTCAACCCGCCGGTCTTCGAGAACTCCCTGTTCACGTTCGAGACGGCCGAAGAGCTCGGCGAGGCCGTCAGGAACGAGGACGAGCGCTACGTCTACTGGCGGGGGACCAACCCGACGGTGGATCTCGCCCAGCGTAAGCTGGCGGCGCTGGAGCGGGGAGAGCGCGCGAAGTGCTTCGGCTCCGGCATGGGCGCGATCTCGGCGACCATCTCCTCGCTGGTGTCGGCGGGCGATCACGTGCTGGTGCTCGGCGCGGTCTATGGGCCCACCACCCAGTTTCTGCGCTATCTCGAGAAGTTCGGGGTGTCGCATACGCACGTCGACGACCTCGGGGCGGGTGATAGCGCTATCAGAGCCAGCACCCGCCTACTGTACTTCGAGTCGCCGTCCTACATGGCCTACCGCGTCGTGGACATCGCGGAGGTCACGGCGTGGGCGCGCGAGCGCGGGCTGGTGACCGTGATGGACAACACCTGGTCCACCCCGCTGTTCCAGAAGCCGCTCACGATGGGCGTGGACCTCGTCGTGCACTCGCTGTCGAAGTACATCGGCGGGCACAGCGACCTCGTGGGCGGCGTCGTGGTGGGGCCGTCCCGGCTGATCAGGCCGCTGGCGCTGCAGGAGTACCAGCTCTACGGCGCCGCGATGTCGCCGCACGACGCGGCCAAGGTGATCAAGGGGCTGCGCACGCTGCCGGTGCGGATGGCGGCGCACCAGGAGCGCGGGCTCGCGGTGGCGTCGTTCCTGGAAGGCCATCCCGCGGTGCGTGAGGTGAACCATCCCGGCCTGCCGTCGCATCCCGGGCACGCGATCGCGCTGCGGCAGATGTCGGGCTTCTCCAGCGTGTTCAGCCTCGTGCTGAACACGGAGTCGCGCGCGGAGGTCGGAGCCTTCCTCGACAAGCTGCGGCACTTCCGGATCGGGGTGTCCTGGGGCGGGTTCGAGAGCCTGGTGAACGCGCCCGCGCTGACCACCGAGGAGAGCGTCCGCCGGACCATGGGCATCCCCGTCGGCCTCGTCCGCCTCTCCGTCGGCCTCGAACCGGCCGACACCCTCATCAAGGATCTCGGTCTGGCGCTGGAGGGCGTGTCCGCCTAACGTGAAGGACAGCATGTGATTGACAGCGCTGTCTGTCCCTCGCGGGAGGCTCGTCATGAGAAGTCCCCTCCTAGCCGCCGCAGCCGCCGTCACACTCGTCCTCGCGGGATGTGGCTCCTCCGGATCCCAGTCCGGGGGAGCCGAGGGAGGCGTGCGGCTGCGGATGATCGAGAGTCTGACCAGTCCCCAACGTACGAAGCTCATCAAGTCCCTCATCGAGGGCTTCGAGCAGGAGAATCCCGGTGTCACCGTCGAGCTGGTCTCCCCGCCCCTCGACAGCGCCGACCAGAAGATCACCCAGATCCTGCAGACCAAGAAGGACCTGGACGTGCTGGAGGTGCGCGACCACACGGCCAAGTCCTTCTCCAACAACGGCTGGCTGGCCGAACTGCCGACGACCGAGTGGGAGGGCTGGTCCGACCTGACCGAGCTGGCCAGGAAGAAGGCGGTCGAGGTGGGCGGCAAGGCGTACCTCATCCCGTACGGCTTCTACCAGCGCACGCTGTTCTACCGCACCGACCGCGGCATGACCCGCCCGCCCGCCACCTGGCAGGAGCTGTACGAGGAGGCCAGGAAGCAGACCACCGGCGACCGGTACGGCTACTCCTTCCGCGGCGGCAAGGGCGGCGCCGACTACGCGGTCATGATGATCAGCGCGTACAACGGCGAGGCGCTCGACCCCGAGAAGTCGTTCTTCCTCAAGGACAAGCGGACGATCTTCTCGACGCCGGAGGCGGCGCAGGCGCTCGACCTGTTCGTCAAGATCTACCGGGAGGCGTCGCCGCCCGACTCCGTGGCCTGGGGCTTCCCCGAGATGGTGCAGGGCTTCACCTCGGGCGTCACCGGCATGCTCATCCAGGACCCGGAGGTCATCAAGACGGTCGAGGAGAGCGGCCTGACCAACTGGGCCACCGCCCCCATCCCCAAGGGCCCCACCGGGTACGCCTTCCAGCCCGTCGGCTACGCCGGCTGGGGCGTCACCTCCTTCAGCGAGCACCCGGAGGAGGCGGTCAAGCTGGTGCAGTACCTGTCGGAGGCCGAGCAGAGCATCGCCTTCGCCAAGGGCAACTCGCTCATCCCGATCTCGAAGCAGGCCCAGAACGACCCGCAGTTCTCGCAAGGCGCGTGGAAGGCGTACCTGGAGGCGCAGCAGGACCCGAAACAAGTGATCACGATCAGGCCGGTGGACTACCCGGGCTGGAGCCGGTTCCTCGTGGACTCCGACCGTGACGTCCAGGCCCTGATCACCGGCAAGAAGAGCACGGCCGAGGTCCTGAAGGCGTGGGACGCGTTCTGGACCGACCAGGCCAAGAAGGTCTCTTGAGGACGTTCACCGTCCGGCGCGCCCGCTTCATCGCGCTGTGCCTGCTGCCGGGCGTGGTCTTCGTCGCGCTGTTCACCTACTACCCGATGATCCGCGGCGCGGTCATCGCGTTCCAGCGCTACTCCCTGTTCGACCTGACCTCGACCCCGTTCACCGGCCTGGAGAACTTCCGCGCGGTGCTGGCGGAGGAGCGCTTCTGGACGGCGCTGCGCAACACCGGCACCTGGGTGGCGGTCTCGCTGTTCTTCCAGTTCTTCCTCGGCTTCGGGCTGGCGCTGCTGCTGCGCAGGCACTTCCGGGGACGCGGGCTGTACCAGGCGTGGGTGTTCTTCCCGTGGGCGATGTCGGGGTTCCTCATCGGGCTGCTGTGGCGGTGGCTGTTCAACGGCCAGTTCGGCGTGATCAACGACCTGCTGCTCAAGGCGGGGATCATCGACGAGCGCATCGGCTTCCTGGCCACGCCGGGCTGGGCGATGACGTCGGTGATCGTGGCCAACATCTGGTACGGCGTCACGTTCTTCGCCATCATGATCATGGCCGCGCTGCAGTCGGTGCCCGGCGAGCTGTACGAGGCGGCGGCCGTGGACGGCGCCTCACGGTGGCGGCGGTTCTGGCACGTGACGCTGCCCCACATCAGGCCCACCCTGGCGCTGATCGTGCTGCTGCGGATCATCTGGATACTCAACTTCCCCGACCTGATCTACGCGATGACCGGCGGCGGCCCGGCCGGCAGCACGGACATCGTCACCACGTTCCTCATCCAGCAGGTCATCGGCGGCGACTACGGCAGGGCGGGCGCGGTCGGCCTGCTCGTGCTGGGGCTGCTGCTGGCCTTCAGCGTCTTCTACCTCAACGCCACGAGATTCGAGAAGGCACGATGACGGCCGAGACATCGCGCGCGCCGCTGCGGCGCCTGGCCACCGCCGCCAAGGCCGTCGTCCTGGCGGCCTGGCTGCTGATCACGGTCTTCCCGCTGTACTGGATCGTCGTCACCTCGCTCAAGCCGCAGCCGGAGATCTTCACGGTCCCGCTGCGCTACTGGCCGTCGAAGGTGACCTTCGAGCACTACGAGGAGCTGTTCTCATTCGCCGACTTCGGCACCTACCTGCTCAACTCGCTGCTCGTGTCGCTGGTCTCGGCCGGGGTGGTGACGGCGATCGGGGTGCTCGGCGGCTACACGCTGGCGCGCTTCGCCTTCCCCGGGCGCGGCGCGCTGATGCTGGCGTTCCTGGTCACCCAGATGATCCCGCTGTTCATCGCGCTGGGGCCGCTCTACCTGCTGATGTCCGACCTCGACCTGCTCAACAGGCTGGCCGGGCTGATGCTGGTGTACGTCGCCATGCTGGTGCCGTTCTCGACGATCATCATGCGCGGCTTCTACGAGCGGGTGCCGGTGGCGCTGGAGGAGGCCGCGCAGGTGGACGGCGCCTCCCGGCTCGCCGCGATGGTGCGGGTGGTGATCCCGGTCATGCTGCCGGGCATCGCGGCGACCTTCATCTTCGCGTTCGTGCAGTGCTGGAACGAGCTGTTCCTGGCGATCACGTTCATCGACAGCGAGGACGCCAAGACGATCCCGGTCGCCATGAACTCCTTCATCACCCAGTACGACATCGACTGGGGCTCGATGGCGGCGGCCACCGTCGTCTCGGTGCTGCCGACGCTCGTGCTGTTCGCCGCCGTCCGCCGCTACATCGTCGAGGGGCTGACGGCAGGCGCGGTGAAGGGGTGACGGCGAGGAGGGTGAGGAAGAGGGTGAGATAGGGCGATGAACGGTTCTATCGACCGCTCATCGCGCGAGAAAGACCTTTCACCGCAAGCCACCCCCAACTAAGCGCGGTGAGCCAGCGGCTCGCCGAACAACCCACCGGCGGCCCTCCACGACGGGTAGGTTGCGCTCTTACGTTGGGCGTGATCCGCATCACAGTGGAGGTCTCGTGACGACACAAGAACATGACGCATCGGTCTATGAACAAGTGCAGGAGAGCAGTGAGTTCCAGGACCTGAAGCGGCGCTTCCGCCGCTGGACGTTCCCCATGACCGTGGCGTTCCTCGTCTGGTACCTGCTGTATGTGGTGCTGTCGGGCTGGGCGCGCGGCTTCATGGGCATCAAGGTGCTCGGAGAGATCAATGTCGGGCTGATCTTCGGGTTGCTCCAGTTCGTCTCGACCTTCCTCATCGCCTGGGCCTACTCCAGGCACGCGGAGAAGAAGCTCGACCCGATCGCCGACAAGCTGCGTCACGAGGTGGAGGCGAAGTCCAAGTGAGCTCGACGACTCTGGGGATGATCCTCTTCCTCACCTTCGTGGCCGCCACCCTGGCGATCACGGTCTGGGCGAGCCGCCAGACCAAGACGGCCGCCGACTACTACGCGGGCGGCCGGTCGTTCAGCGGCGTGCAGAACGGCCTGGCGATCGGCGGCGACTACATGTCGGCCGCCTCGTTCCTCGGCATCGCCGGCATCATCGCCCTGTCCGGCTACGACGGCTTCCTCTACTCGATCGGCTTCCTCGTCGCCTGGCTGGTGGCGCTGCTGCTGGTGGCCGAGCTGATGCGGAACTCCGGCAAGTTCACCATGGCCGACGTCCTGGCCTTCAGGATGAGCCCCAGGCCGGTCCGCACGGCGGCGGGCGTCTCGACCATCGTCGTCAGCATCTTCTACCTGCTGGCCCAGATGGTCGGCGCGGGCGCGCTGGTCGGCCTGCTGCTCGGCATCACCGGCGAGGCGGGCAAGGCGTGGACGATCGTCGGCGTCGGCGCCCTGATGATCGTGTACGTCGTCTTCGGCGGCATGAAGGGCACCACCTGGGTGCAGATCGTCAAGGCCGTGCTGCTCATGGGCGGCGCCGCGCTGGTGACGCTGCTGGTGCTCGGCAAGTTCGGCTTCAACCTCTCGGCGCTGCTCGGCCAGGCCGCCGCCACCAGCGGCCCGGAGGGCAACCCGGAGAGCTTCCTGATCCCCGGCCTGAAGTACGGCACCGAGGCGCAGGGCCTGGCCGGCAAGATCGACCTCATCAGCCTGGGCCTCGCGCTCGTGCTCGGCACGGCGGGCCTGCCGCACATCCTCATCCGCTTCTACACCGTGCCCACCGCCAGGGACGCCCGCAAGTCGGTGCTCTGGGGCATCGCCATCATCGGCGTCTTCTACCTGCTCACCCTGGTCCTCGGCTTCGGCGCGGCGGCCCTGGTCGGCAAGGAGGACATCGCGGCGGGCGACGCGGCGGGCAATACGGCGGCGCCCATGCTGGCACAACGCATCGGTGAGGAGATCTTCGGCACCGTCGGCGGCACGATCCTGCTGGCGCTGATCGGCGCCGTCGCCTTCGCGACGATCCTCGCCGTGGTGGCCGGCCTGACGCTCGCCTCCTCCTCCAGCTTCGCCCACGACCTGTACGCGCACGTCTTCAAGCGCGGCCAGGTGACCGAGCGGCAGGAGGTCGTGGTGGCCCGCGTCTCCGCCCTGATCATCGGCGCGATCGCGATCGGCCTCGGCATCCTCGCCCAGGGCCAGAACGTGGCCTTCCTGGTGGCGCTGGCGTTCGCGGTGGCGGCTTCGGGCAACCTGCCCGCGATCCTCTACAGCCTGTTCTGGAAGAGGTTCAACACCGCGGGCGCGGTCTCGGCCATCTACGGCGGTCTCGTCTCCGCCCTGCTGCTGGTGATCTTCTCGCCGGTGGTCTCCGGCACCAAGACGGCGCTGCTGCCGGATGCGGACTTCGCCTGGTTCCCGCTGAGCAACCCCGGCATCATCTCGATCCCGCTGGGCTTCCTGTGCGGCTGGATCGGCACCGTCCTCAGCAAGGAGTACAACGCCGCCAAGTACGCCGAGATCGAGGTCCGCTCGCTGACCGGCGTCGGCGCCGAGAAGGCGAGCCAGCACTGATGATCGGGGGCTGACACCGGCAACCGCCTCCTCCGAGAAGGGGCGCCCGTCCCTGCCCCAGGGCGCCTGCACCCGAGGGCCCGGCCGACGGTTCTCCGGCCGGGCCCTCTCGCGTGCGCGGAATCCCCGGCGTGGCAGGGGTTGTGGGCGTCTGAGTGGCGCGTTCCACACCCTGGGAGTAGTTAACGTCACCGAAACGCAGTGCATGGAGTGGTTGACGGGATTTCAGCGGTATGGGTACGTTCTCAGATGTGTGAACGTTGCCACACTGGCCTGGCGCCACGTGGCCGTCATCAGCATGCCTGATGCCCCGCTTGATCAGTGTGGAGGCGAAACCCCCATGAGAACCCCACTTGTCCGCTGGTCCGTCCTGTCCGTGTCGCTGGCGCTCGCGCTGACGTCCTGTGCGAAGGGCACCGGCGGAGCGGCCGCCCCGACCCCGTCGGCCGGCCAGTTCAACCCCACTGCCTCCTACCAGGGCACGATCTCGGTCATGGGCTTCGGCGCGACCGACGAGATCGGCAGCACCCGTGTCGATCTGGCCAAGAAGGCGCTCGGCGGCGCCGACGTGAAGCTCATCGAGGGTGACCTGGACATCCAGCAGTTCCTGTCGTCCGTCGCGGCCGGCGACCCGCCAGACATCATCTACGCCAACCGCGACCAGATCGGCACTTTCGCCTCACGAGGTGCGATCGTTCCCCTGACCGCCTGTGTCCAGGGCGAGCAGATCGACACCTCGATGTACAACCAGGATGCTCTCGCCCAGGTGACGTTCGGCGGCGAGGTCTACGGCATCCCCGAGTTCAACCAGGTCCAGATCACGATGGCCAACGCCGATCTGCTCAAGCAGGCCGGACTGACCATCGACGACGTCAACGGCTCCGACTGGGACAAGATCACCGCCGCGACGAAGAAGCTGACCAAGACGTCGGGCGGCAAGCTCAAGGTGATCGGCTTCGACAGCAAGCTGCCCGAGTTCCTGCCCCTGTGGGCCAAGTCGCTCGGCGCCGACCTGCTTTCGGCCGACGGCAAGACCGCCCAGCTCAACAGCCCCGAGGTGGTCAAGGCGCTGGAGTTCGCCGTCTCCATCTACGACGCGCAGGGCGGCTTCGCCAAGGTCAAGGCCGTGCGCGACTCGGCGGACTTCTTCGGCAAGGGCAACCAGTACGCCACCAACGCGCTCGGCGCGATGCCGATGGAGCAGTGGTACGTCAACGTACTCAACGACGTCTCGCCCAAGGCGCCGATGGCCTTCGACACCTTCCGCACCCCCGAGGGCAAGCCGCTCGCCTACTCCTCCGGCTCGGCGTGGGCCATCCCCAAGGGCGCAAAGAACCCCGGCGCCGCCTGCCGCTTCGCCAAGACCATGACGCTGGTCGACACCTGGAAGGCCGCCGCCCAGGCCCGCGTCGAGAAGCGCAAGGCCGAGGACAAGCCGTTCACCGGCATCCTCACCGGCAACGTCAAGGCCGACGCCGAGATCGAGAAGATGCTCACCTCCGGCGGCGAGGTCTGGGACGCCGGCGTCAAGGCGTTCTACGAGGCCAACAAGCACACCTTCAGCCTCCCCGCCAACCCGGCCGACAAGGAGTTCAAGGACGCCTGGCAGAACGCGGTGAACCGGGTGCTCAACGGCCAGGACGAGCCGAAGGCGGCCCTCGACAAGGCTCAGCAGGAGGCGCAGGAGGCGCTGGACAAGGCGTGGGCCGGCTGGACGAAGCGTACGAACTGAGATGTCCCCTTCCCACGTCCGAGCACCGCGACGGCGGACCATGCGGTTCATGGAGACCAGGGCGGCGCTGCTGTTCATCAGCCCCTGGATCGTCGGGTTCCTGGTCTTCACCGCATGGCCCGTCATCAACAGCGCATATCTGTCGCTGACCGACTACGACGTCATCAACGACCCGAACTACGTCGGCTTCGACAACTACGTGCAGCTCTTCGAAGATCCGAAGGTCGGCCTGGCGCTGTGGAACACGTTCGTGTTCTCCGTGCTGTCGGTGCCGACCCACCTCGTGGTCGCACTCGGGCTGGCGCTGCTGCTCAACAGCGCCAGCAAGGCCACCGGTTTCTTCCGCACGGCCTTCTTCCTGCCGAAGATGACGCCGCCGGTCGCGATCGGCATCCTCCTGCTGCTGCTGTTCAACGGCCAGAACGGCCTGATCAACGCCTTCCTCGGCCTCTTCGGCATCGACGGCCCCGCCTGGACCACCGACCCCGACTGGGTCAAGCCGGGCCTGGTGCTGATGAACCTGTGGACGGTCGGCTCCTCCGTGGTCATCATCCTCGCCGCCTTGCGCGGCGTCCCGCAGGAGCTGTACGACTCCGCCCTCGTGGACGGCGCGGGCTGGTGGAAGCGCCTGTTCCGCATCACCGTGCCGATGATCAGCCCCACGCTGTTCTTCCTGTTCATCGTGGACACCATCAACGCCCTGCAGTCGTTCACCGAGGCGTACACCGCCTTCTTCGGCGCGGGCAACACCACCTACAGCAACGACGCGGCGCTGTTCTACGCGATCTACCTGTTCCAGCAGGCCTTCGAGTTCCTGCACATGGGGTACGCCTCCGCGCTCGCCTGGCTGCTGTTCATCGTGATCATGGCGATCACCGCCGTGCAGATCGTGGTGACCAGGCGCTTCGTCCACTACGAAGGGGGTAACCCATGAGGCGCGCCGCGAAGATCGCGACCTGGGTCGCGCTTGGCGCGTTCACGATCGCGTTCATCTACCCGTTCATCTGGCTGCTCAGCGCCTCCTTCAAGCCGCGCAGCGAGGTCTTCGACAACCGGATCATCCCCGAGACGTTCACGCTGGAGAACTACATCCGGGTGTGGCACGAGGCCCCGCTCGGCCTGTGGATGGCCAACACGCTGCTGGTGACGGTGCTCGCGGCGGTCGCGGTGACGATCACCAGCGCGATGGTGGCCTGGGGGTTCGCCTACTTCCGCTTCCCGGGCAGGAACTTCCTGTTCGGCATCGTGCTGGCGACGATGATGCTGCCCGGCGCGGTCACCATGATCCCGGTGTTCCTCATCTGGAACTCGCTCGGCGCGGTCGGCACGCTCACCCCGCTGTGGGCGCAGAACCTGTTCGGCAGCGCCTTCTACATCTTCCTGCTGCGGCAGTTCTTCATGGGCCTGCCGCGCGAGCCGTTCGAGGCCGCCAAGATCGACGGGGCGAACAACTGGAAGATCTTCACCCGCATCGCCCTGCCCCTGTGCAAGCCCGCGGTCGTCGTGACCCTGCTGTTCGAGTTCCAGGCCGCCTGGACCGACCTCATGCGGCCGCTCATCTACCTGCGCGACTCCAGCACCTTCACCGTGCCGCGCGGGCTGAAGGCGCTGCTCGACCAGTTCGGCTTCGGCGGCGAGTGGCACTGGGAGATCGTCATGACGGCCAGCGTCATCACCACCATCCCGATGATCATCCTGTTCTTCCTGGGCCAGAAGCACTTCATCAGGGGCATCGCCACGACGGGAAGCAAGGGATGAGCCTGCCCATGCGGATCACCACCACCGACACCGCCTACCACCTCGACAGCGGCCATTACCGGCTGACCGTCTCCCGTACCGACCCCAGCGCCGAGCTCGAAGGGTGGATGTCGCTCAACCTGCTGTCCTCGGTCAGCACCAGGGGCGGGCGCGACGAGACGTACGAGACGCTGCCGCCCGTGCTCGCCGAGCGCGACGGCGCGGCCGTGTTCGACTTCCCCCAGCGCACCACCGAGTGGCAGAGCAAGACGGTCAGGCTCACCTGCACGCCCGAGACGGTCGCGGTCGAGGTGCGGGTCGAGGGCGACGGCGTGCTCAGCGACGTGACGCTGCTCGGCGGCCGGGCCGTGCTCAACACGCGCGCGTCCGGCGTGTTCCGTTCCGGGGTGCACGCGCGCGGCGTGTTCAGCCCCACGCCGGCGCACCCGGTGAGCGTGGTGCGGCCGGTGTCCGCGCCGGTCGCGCTGACCGTCGTCGGCGACGCCTCACCAGGCCGGCTGCACGCCGTCTTCTCGCCGCCGCCGCTGGTGCTGGCCTTCTGCAAGGACGCGCCGTCCGGGGCGACGGCGGTGCCGGACGGGCCGTGGCTGGGCGCCTCCGTACGCGCCGGGATCGCCGATCTGACCTTCACCGAGGTCGCGTACGAGCCGGTGGACGGCGGCGCGCTGCTGCGCTTCGACTACGAGTGCCACACCGAGGTGCACGGCTCCTGGACCTCGCCCGCCGTCGTGCTCCGCCTCGCCGCCTCGCCATGGGAGGCGATCGGCCACCACCGGGCCGACCTGATCGAGCACGGCCTGGCCCCGCAGGGGCCGAAGGGGGAGCGGGCCGCGTGGTGGAGCGAGCCGATCTTCTGCGGCTGGGGCGCCCAGTGCGCCAGGGCCGACGGCGTCTCGCCGGTCACGCTCTCCCGCCGCGACCTGTACGACGAGTGGCTGGCCAGGCTGGAGGAGCACGGCCTGGTGCCGGGCACGATCGTCATCGACGACCGCTGGCAGCTCACCTACGGCAACCTGGAGCCCGACGAGACCAAGTGGCCGGACTTGCGCGAGTGGATCGCCGCCAGGCACGCCCGCGGCCAGCGGGTGCTGCTGTGGTGGCGGGCCTGGTCGGCCGACGGCCTGCCGGTCGAGGAGTGCATCACCGACGCCGCGGGCAGGGCCGTGGCCGCCGACCCGACGAACCCCGCCTACCGGCGGCGGGTCCGCGCCATCATGCAGCGGCTCCTCGGCGACCTCGACGCCGACGGATTCAAGATCGACTTCACGCAGTGGTCGCCCAGCGGCTCCCACCTGAAGACGTACGGCTCCACCTGGGGCCTCGCCCTGCTTCACGAGCTGCTCGCCACCATGTACGACGCCGCCAAGCAGGTCAAACCCGACGCCCTCATGGTCACCCACACCCCGCACCCCGCCTTCGGCGACGTCAGCGACATGATCAGGCTCAACGACGTGCTGGAGCTGGACGCCGCCGGCGACCCGGTGCCCGCCGTCGACCAGCTCCGCTACCGCCACGCCGTCGCCGCGCACGCCATGCCCGGCCACCTCATCGACACCGACCAGTGGCCGATGCCGACCAAGGCCGACTGGCTCGCGTACGCGCAGGCGCAGCCCGAGCTGGGCGTGCCCGCGCTCTACTACGTCGAGTCCATCGACAACAGCCGCGAGCCGATCACCGGCGACGACCTGCGCCAGGTCGCGCGATGGTGGCGGCGGTGAGGCAGGCGGAGGTCGTCGTCTACGGCGCCACGTCGGGCGGGGTGTGCGCCGCCGTGGCCGCCGCCCGGCGCGGCCTGGACACCGTGCTGCTCGAACCCGGCAGGCACGTCGGCGGCATGACCTCGGGCGGGCTCGGCTACACCGACATCGGCGACGTCCGCGTGCTCGGCGGCATGGCGGCCGAGTTCCGGCAGGCCGTCGCCGACGCGTACGGGGTCGCGCCCGGCCACTACGCGGGCCCCGAGCCGCACGTCGCCGAGCGGATCTTTTCGTCCTGGCTGGAGCGGGCCGGGGTCGAGGTCGTCTTCGACGCGCCGCTGCGCACCGTCGTCACCTCGGGCGACCGCATCTTCTCCGCCGTCACCCGGCAGGGCGACTACGCGGGCGGCGTCTTCGTGGACGCGAGCTACGAGGGCGACCTGATGGCCGCCGCCGGGGTGGGCTACCGCGTCGGCCGCGAGGACCGCTCCCTGCACGGCGAGCGGTTCGCCGGGCGGCGCGAGGTGATGCCCGGCATGCACAACTTCCCGCCGTACATCTCGCCGTTCAGGGACGACGGCACGCTGCTCCCGCAGGTCGCCGACGGCCCCATGGCCGAGGTGGGGGAGGGGGACGGCGGCGTCATGTCGTACGGCTACCGCGTCTGCATGACCACCGCGCCCGGCCGCATCCCGTTCGAGCGCCGGCCCGGCTACGACGACGACCACTGGGAGCTGGGCCGCAGGCTCTTCCGCCACTGGCGCGAGCAGGGCTACGAGCCCCGCGCGGGCCGCCTCGTCGGCCTGGAGCCGAACCTGCCGAACGGCAAGTGCGACGGCAACTCCCTCGGCCCGTTCTCGCTGAGCGTGCTCGACCGCTCCGCCTGGGCCTACCCCGACGCCGGGCCCGAGGAGCGCGAGCGCATCCGCCTGCACCACCTCCACCACGCCCAGGACCTGCTGTACTTCCTCTCCCACGACCCCGAGGTGCCCGCCTCGGTACGCGCGGAGCTGAGCCGCTGGGGGCTGCCGCCCGACGAGTTCGCCGACACCGGCCACCTGCCGCACCAGCTCTACGTCCGCGAGGCGCGGCGCATGCTGGGCGAGGTCCACCTCACCGAGCACGACCTCGTCGAGGGGCGGCGGCACGCCGACGCGGTCGCCATGGGCTCCTACCACCTCGACATCCGCGAGGTGCAGCGCACCTGGCGCTGGGTGTACGAGCACCCCGACCCCATCCCCATGGTGGTGACCGAGGGATACCTGTCGGTCGGCGTGGCGCCGTACCAGATCCCCTACCGGGCGCTGGTGCCGCGCAGGGAGGAGTGCGCGAACCTGCTCGTGCCCGTCTGCGTGTCGGCCTCGCACGTGGCGTTCTCCTCCATCCGGATGGAGGTCCAGTACCAGATGCTCGGCCACGCGGCCGGGCTCGCCGCCGCCCAGGCCGCCGGGAGCGGCAAGGCGGTGCAGGACGTGGACGTGGCCGCGCTCCAGGAGGAGCTGGTGGCGGCCGGCCAGGTCCTCTCGCTCTGACCGGTGTACGTGAGCGCCCGCCCCGGGATCCCGCCCCGGGGCGGGCGCACGTGCGTCAGGCGCCCGCGCGGTCGAGGACCTGGCGGATGAACGGCGGGATGACGCGGCGCAGCACGTTCGCCTCGTGCTCCTCGGCACGGGCCAGCGCCTGCGCCACCTGCTCGGGCGTGCGGCCCCCGTGCAGCAGGTCGAGCGCGGCCAGGCCGGCCGCGGCCATGTCGCGGGCGGCCGCCACCCAGCGCTCCAGCTCCCGCGCCAGCGCCCCCGGCACGTCCGTCGGCAGGCCCGCGAGCCGGTCCAGCTCGGCCCGCAGCCGCTCGTCCGGCCCGCCCTCCAGCACGGACGCGCACAGGGCGGTCAGCTCGGGGCTCTGGTCCGCGCCGGGCGGCCAGGCCGAGCAGGCCCGCACCAGCGGCAGCAGCTCGGCCGCGCCCGGCACCAGCCGCACCGCACGCTCGTGCGCGCTGCCCGGCTCGTACGCCGCCAGGTGCCAGGCGTAGTCGGCCACCGTCGTCAGCGCGATGCGCGAGGCCGCCGCCTGCACCATGGGGTTGGCCGTGATGCCCTCCAGCGGCGCGCCGTCCAGGTCCGTCGCCCGGCCGGTCAGCGGCCCGAGGAAGACCCGGGAGAAGTCGAAGTCGTTGACCGGGAAGTTGTCCCAGAGCGCCACCCGGTGCCCGTAGGAGTCGGCCGCCGCCCGCGTCTCGCCGGCGGTGATCGCGCCCACGACGATGTCGGACCCGGTCCACCAGACCAGCACGTCGGCGGGCAGCTCGGCGGCCAGCCGATCGCGGTAGGCCGAGCGAGCGGTGCCCGCGTAGTCGGTGGGCACCATGGTCAGCGGCCGGTCCGCGCCGCGCGGGGCGAGGAAGTTGTCCGCGAAGTCGCGGCAGACCGCCGCGTGGGCGCTCGCGCTCGCGCCCTCCGCCGTGCCGTACGCCGCCTTGTCGGGCTCGTGGCTCAGCTCGGGCGGGATGTCGTCGAACAGCAGCGCGTACTCCCGTACGCCGATCTCCCACACCTGCTCGGCCTTGGCCCGCAGCGCCGCCCGCTCGGCCGGGTCGCTGTAGACCATCGACAGGCCGGGGCTGAGCGCGAAGACGAACCTCACGTGCCGCCTGCGCGCCTCCGCGACCAGCTCGCCGAGCCTGGCCAGCTCTTCCTCCGGGTACGGCTCACGCCACCGCTCGCGGTGGTACGGGTCGTCCTTGGGCGCGTACACGTACGTGTTGAGCTTGTGCCTGGCCGAGAAGCGCAGGTGCTCCATGCGCTCCTCGTGGCTCCACGGCGTGCCGTAGAAACCCTCGATCGTGCCCCGGAGCGGCAGGTCCGGCCAGTCGCGCACGTCGATCTCCGGCACGCAGGCCGCGTGCGCGGCGCAGGGCGCGGCGAGCAGCGCGAGCAGGGTCTGCGCGCCGTAGAACGCCCCCGCGGGGTCGGCGCCGCTGATCAGCACGCCGCCCGGTCCCGCGCTGAGCGCGTAGCCTTCGGGCGGCAGCTCGGCGTCCACCCGCACCTCGACGGGCACGGCTTCGCCGGTGCCCAGAGTTTCGGTGAGTACGGCGACGGCGCTGGCCGCGGCGGGATCGCCCGTGATCCGGCACCCGCTCAAAACGACGTGATCGGTGCCGATGGTGGCCTTCTTCGGACGGGGGACAATCCACTCCAGGGCATCCATTGTGGGAACGATACCGGATAGACTCCTGGCCCGTGGGTAAGGAAGTCACCGAAGTCGCGCCCGGGGTGCTCCGCGTCGAGGACACCTGCAACGTCTACGTCATCAAGGCCCCCGACCGCCCCGACGGGCAGCGCACCGGCATCGCCGTCGACTTCGGCTCCGGCCGGGTGCTCGACCTGCTCGACGAGCTCGGCCTCGACCGCATCACCGACGTGCTGGTCACCCACCACCACCGCGACCAGGTGCAGGGGCTGCACCGCGCGGCGGCCGCGGGCGTCGCGATCCACGTGCCGCCGGTCGAGCGCGACCTGTTCGACAAGGTCGACGAGCTGTGGTCAGGCCGCCAGATCTACAACGACTACGACCTGCGCGACGACCGCTTCTCGCTGCTGGAGCCGGTCGAGATCACCAGCGTGGTGCCCGAGTACCGCACGGCCCGGTACGGCGGCATGGACGTACGCGTGCTGCCCACCCCCGGCCACACGCCCGGCTCGGTCACCTACGTGGTCGGCAGGATCGCCTTCACCGGCGACCTGATCTACGCGCCCGGCAAGGTGTGGTCGCTGGCCGCCACCCAGTGGTCGTACACCGAGAACGAGGGCCCCGCCATGGTGGTCATCAGCGCCGAGCTGCTCCAGCGCGAAGACCTTGACCTGCTGCTGCCCTCCCACGGCGACCCGATGACCGAGCCCGCCGACGCGCTGTCCCGGCTCTCGGCCGCCATGCAGCGCTACGTCGACTTCCGCCGCCCCCGCCCGTGGGACCTGCGCGGCCTGCTCACCAACCCGTTCATCGAGATCACGCCCCACCTGCTGATGAACAGGTCCAGCCAGTCCTACAGCTACGTGCTGCTGTCGGAGTCGGGCGCCGCCATGGTCTTCGACTTCGGCTACGACATGTGCACCGGCCTGGTCAAGAGCACCGCCCGCGAGGCCCGGCGGCCCTGGCTGGCCTCCCTGCCCGCACTGCGCGAGCACTACGGCGTCACCGCCGTCGAGGTGGCCGTGCCGACCCACTACCACGACGACCACGTCGCCGGCATGCCGCTGCTGCGCGACGTCGAGGGCACCGAGATCTGGACGCCGTCCCACATCGCGCCCATCCTGGCCACGCCGCTCCACCACGACCTGCCCTGCACGTGGTTCGACCCCATCCCGTCGGACCGGGTGCTCGGTCTGGGGGAGACCGTGCGCTGGCGGGAGTACGAGATCACGGTGTACGACCTGCCGGGGCACACCATGTACGCGGCGGCGTACGCGTTCGAGGTGGACGGCCACCGGGTGCTGGTCACCGGCGACCAGCAGGACGGCCTCGGCGTCCCCGGCGAGCGCCAGGAGATACTGAACTTCCAGTACAAGAACCGCTTCCAGATCGAGGACTACCGCAAGAGCGCCGCGCTCTACAACCGGCTCCGCCCCGACCTCATGGTCAGCGGCCACTGGCGGCCCCGCTGGGTGGACGACGACTACCTGCGCATGCTCACCGAACGCGGTGAGGAGCTGATCGCGCTCCACCGCGAGCTGCTGCCCTCCGACCGGTTCGATCTCGGTGCCGACGGGGTGCTGTGCCGGCTGACGCCGTACTATACGAGCGTCCCCGCGGGCGGCGAGATCACGTTGACCGCCACCGTGCGCAACCCGTGGCCGGACAAGGCGGTGGCCACCATCGAGCCGGTGGTGCCGCCCGGCTGGCGGCGCGAGCCGGGATCTTTGGCGCTTAGGCTGCCCGGAGGGGGTATGGAGCAGGTGCATCTGCGGCTCGGCGCGCCCGCGGAGCCGCGCCGCCGCGTACGCCTGGCAGTCGATCTGACCATCGGCGACCTGCGACTCGGGCAGCACGCCGAGGCGCTGGTCGACGTGGTCACGGAAGGGAACCGATGACCGTAGAACGGCGCCGCACCCCCGCAGGCCGTTCCCGCCGTCCCACGATCAAGGATGTCGCCGAGGCCGCCGGCGTCTCCCGCTCCACCGTCTCCCGGGCCCTCACCGGGCGCGGCTATGCGGCCAGCGACGTGCGCGAGCGCGTGCTGCGCGCCGCCGAAGAGCTCGGCTACGTGCCCGACGTCATGGCCCGCACGCTCAAGCAGCAGGTCAGCCGCTCTGTCGGGGTGCTGGTGAGCGACCTGCGCAACCCGTTCTACGCCGAGCTCGCCGCAGGGGCCAGCGCCGCGGCCCGCGAGCGCGGCTACACCATGGTGCTCGCCGACACGAGCCTGTCCGGCGAGACCGAGACCGAGGCCGCCGAGGCGCTGGTCGCGCTCAGAGTCGCCGGCGTGATCGTCACCCCCAACTCCTCCGCCGTCTCCACCTACCTGTCCTCACACGGCATCCCCGTGGTCGAGGTCGACCGCCAGTTCGCCGCCGGCTCCACCGACGGCGTCGTGGTCGGCAACCGCGTCGGCGCCCGTACCGCCACCGCCCACCTCGTCGGGCTCGGCCACCGCCGCATCGCGCTGTTCATCGACGAGACCGACTGGACCACCGGCTACGAGCGCTACCAGGGCTACCTTGAGGCGCTGACGGCCGGCGGCATCACCGTCGACCCCGACCTCGTCGTCTCCTCCGGCTGGGACGTCGCCGACTCCCGCCGCCGCGCCCTCGACATGCTGAGCGGCCCCGACCGGCCCACCGCCGTCTTCGCCGCCAACAACGTCCTCGCCGAAGGCGTCTGGCGGGCCATCGGCGAGCGCGGCCTGGCCGTACCACGGGACATCAGCCTGGTCGCCTTCGACGACGCCCCCTGGATGAGCATGGTCTCGCCCCAGGTCACCGCCGTCTCCCAGGACACCTTCAACCTGGGCGCCACCGCCGTCCGCCGGCTCCACGAGCGCATCGAGATGCCCGACGCCGACTCGGTCACGACCGTACTCAACGTCCGCCTCATCGAACGCGAATCAACCGCCCCACCACCCGCCCTCTGAGCGCCTCGTCTTTGCCGAGCGTTGGGACCGCCCCGCGCCCAGGGCGTGTTTCCCGCGCTCCAGGGTCTTGTCCGCCTCTGCGAGGGGTGGTTCTCGCGTCCCGCGGTGCGCTTTTTCGTGTCCTGGGGGTGCTGCCTGCGCTCGGGGGTGCTGCCTGCGCTCCGGGGGTGCTTTCCACGTCCGCGAGGGGTGCTTCCCACGTCCCGAAGCGCCTTTCGCGTCCCGGAAGGTGGCTTCCTGCGCCCCAGGGTGCTTTTCGCGCCCCGCGCCTCGGGAGAGGGCCGCGCACCACGCACCTCGCACAACCAGCCCGATCGGCACCGCGCGGGACCGGCGATCCGCCCCCGCCGCGTTTGGCGCCTTGGCGTGCGGTGCGAGTTGCGACGCGGCGGCGCCTGTGGTGTGGGGAGCGATCGTTGCGGGGTGGTGCCTGCCGATCTGCCCCCGCCGCGTTTGGCGCTCTGGCGTGCGGTGCGAGTCGCGGCGCGGCGGTGCCTGTGGTGTGGGGAGCGATCGTGCGGGGTGGTGCCTGCGGCGCCGGGGGCGACCGTCACGGTGCGGTGCCTGCGATCCGCCCGCGTCGAGCCCAGCGCTTCGGCGCATCTGGCGCGGTGCCGCCGCGTCGTGCCCTGCGATCCACGGACGCAGCCGAAGCGGCGTGACGGGGGGCTCTGGTGCGCACTGAAGGCGGCGCGATGCCCGTGGCTGAGGCGCGAGCCACGACGGACGGCGCGTGCGCTGGAGCCCTTCGGGCCCGGCGCTTCGGCGCTACGGGACGCGTCCGTCGCCCGGTGGCAGGCGATTCGGGGCGCGTCCGTCGCCCGGTGCCAGGCGACGCGGTCGCCAGCCGACCCCACGGGCGCTTCGTGCCGTCCACGGGCGCTTCGTGCCGTCCAGGGGCGGATGCGTGGTGTCCAGGGGTGGCTGCATGTTGTCCACGGGCGGCTGCGTGCGGTCCAGGGGTGGCTGCGTGCGGTCCAGGGACGATCGCCGGGCCGGCGACCTTCACGATCGCGCCCGCGAGGCTCCGGGCGGTGACCGTGACCTGGCGCATGGTCGCCACGCGCCTCGTCCTCGGCTGCGTCGCGGTCGGCGCCTTCGCGACCCCAGCGTGCGGCCGGTACGGAGCGGCGCCCGTCGCCTGGGCGGCTCACTGCCGGGCGGTGCGGGTGCGGTCGCATCGAGCCCTCTTGCCCTGTGACCCCGAGGTGAGCGGCACATGCGTGCCCTACGGCTGGGCGCTTCGGTCGTCCGGCGGGTGGCCGGCGCGCGGTGTGGGTCGCGGTGCGGGTCGCGGTGCGGGTTCGTGGGCGATCGGCGGATCGCCGGCACGTCGGCGACGGCCGCTGCCCAGCCGCGTGACAGGCCCCCGGCGCTCTGCATGTCTCAAGAAGTGGACACACATGTCTGCGATCTGACATTTCACGGCCGCCGTGCGTTGACCCGCGGGGAAAACTCGCCCTAGGATCCAATGTGGGAACGATGTCATAGGCATGTGCGTCAGTCGTTCCCGTCGGAGGCCCAATGGAGCACGATCTTCCCCCAGTTCTGTCGCTGGACATCGGCGGCACCAAACTCGCCGCGGGCGTGGTCACAGGCGATGGCCTGATCCACGGCTGGCAGCTCGCCCCCACCCGCAGGGAGGAGGGCCCGCAGCGCGTCCTGGCCAGGCTGTTCGACCTGGGCAGGAAGGCGATCGCGGAGGCCGGCATGCCCGAGATCGCCGCCGTCGGCATCTCCTGCGGCGGGCCGCTGAACACGGCGACCGGCGTGCTGGAGTGCCCGCCGCACCTGCCGGGGTGGATCGACGTCCCGATCGGCGCGCTGGCCACGGAGGCGTACGGCGTCCCCTCAGCCCTTGAGAACGATGCCACGGCCGCGGCGCTGGGCGAATTCCGGTACGGCGCGGGGCGCGGCACCAGCACCATGCTCTACCTGACGATCTCCACGGGCGTGGGCGGCGGCTCGGTCATCGGCGGCCGCCTGCACCGCGGCGCGGCCGGCAACGGCGGCGAGCTGGGGCATGTCATGGTGCGGCCGGGCGGGCGCCGCTGCTCGTGCGGGCGGCACGGCTGCCTGGAGGCGTACGCATCCGGCACCTCCATCGCCGAGCGCGCCAGGGAGGCGCTGGCCGCCGGCCGTCCCTCGTCCCTGTCCGCCATCGAGAACCCGACCGCCGAGGACGTCTCCCGCGCCGCCGAGGCCGGCGACCCGCTCGCCGTCGAGATCTGGGACGAGACCACATGGGCGCTGGGCAGCGCGCTCACCGACCTGGTGAACGCGTTCGAGCCGGAGCTGGTCGTGCTCGGCGGTGGCGTCACCCGTTCGGGGGCCCGGCTGCTCGACCCCGTCGCGGCGGCGGTCGCCAGGGACGCCATGCCGCCGGCCGCCCGCAGCGCCCGGATCGAGCTGGCCAAGCTCGGCGCGGGAGTGTGCGTGGTCGGGGCCGGTGCCGTCGCGCACGATCTCGTCGCGGGCGCCCCCCGCTGACCCCCAGAAGGCCGCTGACCCCCAGAAGGCCCTCGGCAAGGCCCCAGCCCTGATGAACCGCTCAGCGTAAGGCCCTCGAGGCGCGAAGTTCCGTCCGCAGCGGAGCCGAAGACCCACCGACCTCTCCACAGGAAAGACCCATGTCCGACGTTTCTTCCACGCCCGAGCTGCTGGCGCAGCACGTAGAAGGCCACCTCGCCGCCGCGCGCGGCATGGCGGCGCTGCTGCCCGCCGTCGAGGCCGCCGCGGACCTGCTCATCGAGACCTTCACCAGGGGCGGCACCCTCTACACGATGGGCAACGGCGGCAGCGCGGCCGACGCCCAGCACTTCACCGGCGAGCTGATCGGCCACTACCGGCGCGACCGCCGCCCGCTGCCCGCCGTGACGCTCACCACCGACGCCACCGTCATGACCTGCATCGCCAACGACTACGTCTACGAGGACGTCTTCGCCCGGCAGGTGCAGGCGCTCGCCAAGCCAGGCGATGTGGTCGCCGCCTTCACGACCAGCGGAAACTCCCCGAACGTGGTCGGCGCGCTGCAGGCCGCGCAGAGCAATGGAGCGGTGACGGTACTCTTCGGCGGCAACGACGGTGGCAAGGCCGCCGCGTACGCCGACCACCTCCTCCTAGCCCCCAGCACCGAGACCCCGCGCATCCAGGAGATCCACACACTGATGCTGCACATGATCAGCGACAAGATCGACGCGTGGGCGGCCGCATGACCAGGCGTCGTTCCAGGTCGCGGGCTCCCATGTCGAACGCGCCCTCCGGCAGCCAGCCCTCCGGGCTGTCCCGCGCGCAGCGCCCGGCGGCCACCCCCCAGCGCACCCTCCACATGATCGGCAACGCCCACCTCGACCCGGTGTGGCTGTGGCCGTGGCAGGAGGGCTACCAGGAGGCGCGGGCCACGTTCTGGTCGGCGATCCACCGCATGGACGAGTACCCCGACTTCGTCTTCACCTGCGACCAGGTCGTGCTGCTCTCGTGGGTGGAGGAGTCCGACCCCGAGCTGTTCGCCAGGATCCAGGAGAAGGTGGCGGAGGGCCGCTGGGTGATGACCGGCGGCTGGTGGGTGGAGCCCGACTGCAACATGCCGTCCGGCGAGTCGTTCGTCCGCCAGGGCCTGTACGGCCAGCGCTACCTCAAGGAGAAGTTCGGCGTCACCGCCACGGTCGGCATGAACGTCGACCCGTTCGGCCACAACGCCATGCTGCCCGCCATCCTGCGCGGCCAGGGCATGGACTCCTACACCTTCCTCCGTCCTGGACCGCACGAGAGCGAGCTGCCCGGCACCATGTTCTGGTGGGAGGCCCCGGACGGCAGCCGCGTGCTGGCCTACCGCATCCCGTTCGAGTACTGCAGCCCGCCCGGCGACGTCGCCGGCCAGACCGAGAAGGCGCTCGCCCAGCTCGACCGCTCGCTCGGCGACCTGATGATCTTCTACGGGGTGGGCAACCACGGCGGCGGCCCCACCAAGGCGAACATCGAGTCGATCCACCGCTACGACCGGATGGGCTCGTTCGGCGAGATGATCCTGTCGTCGCCGCGCCGCTACTTCGACGAGATGATCAAACGGCTGGGCGAGGAGGGCCTGGCCGAGCTGCCGGTCTGGCGCGACGACCTGCAGCACCACGCGGCCGGCTGCTACTCGTCGCACTCCGGCATCAAGCTGTGGCAGCGCCGCGCCCAGGCGGCGGTGCTGTCGGCCGAGCGGTGGGCGGCCATCGCCGGTCACGACGCCCGCGCCGACCTGGAGCGGGCCTGGAAGCAGGTGCTGTTCAACCAGTTCCACGACGTGCTGCCCGGCTCGGCCATCGAGCCCGCGTACGACGACGCCCGCGACCAGCTCGGCGAGGCCGTCGCGATCTCCAAGCGCATCATCACCAGGGCGCACAACGTGATCGCCCGCGACGTGCACGTGCCCGAGGAGCCCGGCACCCAGCCGGTGATCGTGTTCAACCCGCACCCGTGGCCGGTCTCCACCCGCGTCGAGCTGCAATACAGCGTCGCCCCCAACGGCGTGCACGTGGTGGACGCCGACGGCGCGGACGTGCCGTGCCAGCGCATCCAGTCGGTCGCCACCACCGACGACAAGGGCCGCGGCGCGACGGTGTTCAAGGCCGAGCTGCCGCCGCTGGGCTACCGCCTCTACCGGCTGCGCCAGGGCCCCGGCATGAACCCGGCCGGCACGCTGTCGGCGTCCCGGCACCACCTTGAGAACGACGTGCTGCGCCTGGAGCTCGACCCGGTCACCGGCTGGCTGTCCAGCCTGGTCGACAAGCGCACCGGCGTGGACCTGGTGGCCGGCGCGTCCGGCGAGCACACGCAGGTGTGCGAGGACCCCACCGACACCTGGGGCCACCGCGTCGTCTCCTACGACTGGCCGGGTCAGCCCATGGCCGTCACCGACATCGTGCTGCGCGAGAGCGGGCCGCTGCGCGCCCGCATCCGCGTCGAGCGCGAGTGGGGCCGCTCCACCATGGCCGAGGAGTTCATCCTCGGCGCGGGTGACGACGACGCCGTGGAGGTGCGGGTCACGCTCGACTGGCGCGAGCAGGCGCACCTGATGAAGCTGCGCTTCCCGGTCGGGCTCGAGAGCCCGGTGGCGACGTACGAGATCCCGTTCGCGCACCTCACCAGGCCCATCGACGGAGCAGAGGAACCGGCGCAGTCGTGGGTGGACCTGTCGGGCTCGATCGGCGGCACCCGCGCGGGCCTGGCCGTGGTCAACAACGCCAAGCACGGCTACGACGTCGCGCCTCCCGGGCCCGGCCGCAGCCACAGCATCGGCATCACCGCCGTGCGCAGCCCCGTCTACTCCTGGCACGACCCCAGGCTGCTCGACCCCGACGGCTTCTACTCGTACCAGGACCAGGGCGTGCAGCGGTTCTCGTACCTGCTGGTGCCGCACGCGGGCGACTGGCGCGAGGCCGGGCTCACCCGCCGCGCCGCGCTGCTCGGCTCCCCGGTACGGGCGATGCTGGAGAGCTTCCACGACGGGCCGCTGCCCAGCTCGCGCGGCTACCTCGACGACGGCGGCGGCCAGGTGATGGTGACCGCCGTGAAGCTGCACGAGGACACGCCTCGCGATCTCGTGGTCAGGGCCGTCGAGACCACCGGCAGGCCCGGGACGGCGACGCTGAACATCCCCGTCGCCGGCATCCGGCTCACCGCCGACTTCGGCCCCTGCCAGATCCGCACGTTCCGCATCCCGCTGGACGACCCGCTCTCGGCGGTGGAGACGGACCTGGTGGAGATGGAGGTCCGCAAGGGCGCGTTCACGGTGGAGCCGTGGTGACGGACGACCCCGGCCCCGCCGGAGCAGGGGGAGAGCAGGACCCGCACCCGCCCGGCGACGCCTCCGCGGCGGCCGGCGGCCTTTCGGCGGTCGCCGCTCCGGAGGCCGAGGGGGCCGCGCCCGTGGTGATCGCCGTGCCCGGCGGTGGCGAGCTGCGGGTCGAGGTGCTCGGCACGGGGCCGTTCGCGGTGGACTGGAGCTGGGGCGAGCCGCTGCCGACCGGCCGCCGCGCGCTGCGGCTCGACATACGCTACGACGGCGCCGAGCCGGCCGCGGCCACCGTACGCGTCAGCAGGTCGGTGGCCTCGGCCGCCGCCCCGTGGTGGCTGATCCCCGGCCTGTTCTACGGCGAGAACCGCCCGGCCGGCTGCCACCGCGTCTTCCCCCGCTTCGAGCCCGGCGCCGACCGTCCCGGCGAGATGGTCTCCGCCTCGTGGGGGTTCCGCGCCGACCGCGCCGCCACCCCCGCCGTCCTGGTGTGGGGCGACGACGGGGGCGCCGCGCTGATCGCCGACGAGGTCTCGCCGCTCGGCATCACCGGTCTTGAGCTCTCGTACGCGGAGGGGCGGGCGACCGTCGCGCTGCTGTTCCCGTACCGGGAGCATCCGATCACCTACTACGGCTCGGCGGACCCGCTGCCCGCCCAGGCCGCCACTCACGTCTGGCGGCCGGGCGAGTCGCGGTCGCTGACGCTCGCCACCGCGCCGCTGCCCGCCGACCGGCACGCGTACGCGCCGCTGCTGCGCGAGGACCGTGAGCTGCGGCTGCCGGCGGCCCCGATCGAGCCGTGGGAGGACGTGACCACCGCCGCCGACATCGCCGCCGAGGGCCTGTACCGCTGGCACTACGACCCCGACCCCGGCGTGCTGCTGGAGACGGTCGGCTTCGACAGGGAGGTCAGCGGCGGCGACGGGCGGCCGGTGGACCGGCAGGCCATGCACGTCGGCTGGGTGAGCGGCATCCCCTGGGCGGCGGCGCTCCTGGAACACGGCCTGCGCACCGGGCGGCCCGAGCACGTCGCCGCCGCGGAACGGGTCATCGGCTTCATCTGCGCGAACCTGTCGCCGTCCGGCACCTTCTGGGGCACCTGGTACCGCATGAGCGGCTGGTCGCAGAGCTGGAGCCCGGTCAAGGGCGCCCTGCACGCGCGCACGCTCGGAGAGGCCACCCTGTTCCTGCTGCGCGCGCTGCGCCTGCGGCCGAACCCCGAGTGGGCCGCCGCCGCCCGCTCCAACCTGGACGTCATGGTCGCCCGCCAGCGCCCCGACGGCAACCTCGGCACCCTGCACCACGCCGAGACCGGCGAGGTGCTGTCCTGGTCGGGCGCGTCCGGCCTGACCTGGGTGGCCGCCCTCGCCGAGTCCGGCGAGCCCGGCGATCTGCGGGCGGCCGAGCGGGCGGGGGAGTACTACGCCAGGTTCGTCGAGGACGAGTTCATCTACGGCGCGCCCGAGGACGTGGACCTCGCACCCACCTCCGAGGACGGGTACGCGGCGGTCATGGCGTACATGGCGCTGCACCGCCGTACCGGCGCGGCCCGCTGGCTCGACCTGGCCCGCCGGGCCGCCGACTGGATGCTCACTTTCCGCTACACCTACAACGTGCGCTTCGGCCCGCGCACCCCGCTCGGCGCGTACGGCTTCGCCACCCGGGGCGCGGATCAGGCGTCGCCGTCCAACCAGCACCTGCACGCGTACGGGCTGGTGTGCACGGCGGAGCTGGCCGAGCTGTCGGAGGCGCTGGGGGATCCGTACTACGCCGAGCGGGCGCAGGAGAC
The DNA here is from genome assembly GCF_042751225.1 of Nonomuraea fastidiosa. Taxonomy (NCBI): domain Bacteria; kingdom Bacillati; phylum Actinomycetota; class Actinomycetes; order Streptosporangiales; family Streptosporangiaceae; genus Nonomuraea; species Nonomuraea fastidiosa. Next base: position 375,311 of record NZ_CP170570.1, on the reverse strand, counting down.
GCTCGACTGCTTCCGCCAGCTCCTCCCGGCGGCCGACGGCGACATCAACGCCTACCGTGGCATGATCACCGAACGGTACTACCAGACGGACTGCTTCCAGCCGAAGGGCATGTACCTGACGCTGTCGCACGCGTGGAGCGCGGGGGTGCTGCTGCTGGCCTGCGAACAGGTGCTCGCTGCCAAACCGGGAGACGCCTACCGAGCAGAGCCCACGTGACATTGCACCGGTTCGATCTTCCGTCGGCTCGCCGCTAGGATTGGACGCTGGTTGAACCTTCGACCCCGGTGTCCGCGCACATCCGCGCGTGCACCCTCAAATCCGGCGAGGTGCGTCGATGCCCGGTGGCCGACTGCGGCCGGTGGACCTGGCCCGCCCGCACGGCCTGTCCACCCAGGCGGTGCGCAACTACGAGCAGGCCGGCATCCTGCCGCCCGCCGCCCGCACGGAGAGCGGCTACCGCGCCTACACCCCTCGCCACGCCCAGGCGCTGCGGGCGTTCGTGGCGCTGATCCCCGCCCACGGCCACCGCACGGCCACGGCGATCATGCAGGCGATCAACCGGGGCGAGACGGACGCGGCGCTCAAGCTGATCGACGAGAGCCACGCCCAGCTTCTGGAGGACCGCCGCACCCTCCAGGCGGTGGAGGAGGCGCTGCGCGCGCTGGCCCCCGCCAGACCGGTCGAGCCGGGGGTGACGTTCATCGGCCCGCTGGCCAGAAGGCTGGGCATCCGGCCCGCCACCCTGCGCAAGTGGGAACGGGCCGGGCTCGTGCAGCCGCGCCGCGACCCGCGTACGGGCTACCGCGTCTACACCGGTGCCGACGTCCGCGACGCCCAGCTCGTCCACCAGCTCAGGCGCGGCGGCTACCTGCTGGAGCAGATCGCCCCGCTGCTCGCCCAGGTGCGCGCGGCGGGCGGCCAGGAGCCGCTGCAGAGCGCCCTGCGCGAGTGGCGGGGCCGCCTGTCGGCGCGCGGCCGGGCGATGATCAAGGGCGCGGCCGAGCTGGAGACGTACCTGAGCGAACACGTCGAGCCCGCCCCCTGACAGAGCCCGCCCCCTGACAGAGCCCGCCTCCCGACAGCCGGACAGGCCCTGGAACGCAGACCGGCCCTGAACACTGACAGGCCCTGAACGCTGACCGGCCTTGGAACGCAGAAAGGCCCGCCTTCACAGGCGGGCCTGACCGCACGGCCGGAGCAGGGAGGGGTCAGCTGCCGACCGGTTCTGCGCGCAGCCGTGCCGAATGCTTGACCAGCGTGATCAGCACCTCACGGCTGGAGTCGCGCTTGCGGGCGTCGCACATGACGATCGGGATGTCCGGCCCGAGCTGGAGCGCGAGGCGTACCTCGTCCAGCTCGAACGTCGGCGCGCCCTCGAAGCAGTTGACCGCCACCACGAACGGCGTGCCCCGCCGCTCGAAGTAGTCGACCGAGGGGAAGCAGTCGGCCAGCCGCCGGGTGTCGGCCAGGATGACCGCGCCCAGCGCCCCCTCCGCCAGCTCGTCCCACACGAACCAGAACCGCTCCTGGCCGGGCGTGCCGAACAGGTACAGGACATAGTCGTTGTTGAGTGTGATACGGCCGAAGTCCATCGCCACCGTGGTGGTGCGCTTGGCCTCCACCGAGGTGAGGTCGTCGACCCCGATGCTGCGATCGGTCAGCACCTCCTCGGTACGCAGCGGCCTGGTCTCGGAGACCGCGCCCACCATCGTGGTCTTGCCCGCGCCGAAACCGCCCGCGATCAGGATCTTGATCGCCGTCGGAAGGCGCGGACGCTCAGAGCGAGCGAAGGCCATCGAGCACCGCCCTGTACATCTTTATGTCGTGCATGTCCACCTCGGATTGCGGTTCCTGGGCAGAGACGAGTTCGCGGTCGAACAGGTCACCGAGCAGCACCCGGATCGTGCCGGCGGGCAGATCCAGGTACGCGGCTATCTCGGCGACGGACTTGGGTTCACGGCACAGCTGCAGGATGCGCAGGTGCTCGGGGTCCAGCCCGGCGTCGGGGCCCGGCGGCGGGCCGACCGCCAAGGCCATGGAGATCAGGTCGAACCTGCCGTGGGCAGGCTGCGTACGGCCACGAGTCACCACGTACGGGCGGATGATCTCCGGATCCACCCAGTGCTCGTCCGTGGGCTCGTCGTCCGGCCCTCTCACCCGTCGCTCCCGGCGATCGCCTCGGCGTTACGGGCGCCGGAGGTGAGGTACTGGCCGACCCTGGCGACCATCATCGCCATCTCGTACGCCACCAGGCCGATGTCGGCGTTCTGGTTGCACAGGACGGCGAGGCAGGCACGCTCGCCGGCGGTGGTCACGATGAGGAACTGGCTCTTCCACTCGACGACCGTCTGCCGGACCCTGCCGCCGGAGATGTGGTCGGACACGCCCTTGGCCAGGCTCTGAAGCCCGGATGCGACGGCGGACAGATGCTCGCCGTCGGTCCGCTGCAACCCGGCCGACGACGCCATGAGCAGACCGTCGGACGACAGCACGATGGCGTGCTCCGCGTCCTTGACGCGGCCGATCAGGTCGTCCATCAGCCAGTTGAGGTCGGTGCCCGACGTGGTGGGGCTCATTCCGTACCTCCCGTCTGCTCATCCAGCATCTTGGCCGCCTCGGAGCGGCCGAGACGGGTGCCTGACTGCAGGGATCCCATCATCGCGCGGATCTCCTCCGGCGAGCGCTCGTCATCGTCCTCCTCGAAATCGGGCTGCGTGGGCGCTTCTTCACGCAGCGCTGGTGCCAGGTTGGCCTGGGGTACCCGGAAGGGCAGCCCCGACGGTGTGAACTCGGTCACAGGTTTCTGCTCCGTGGCCGGCGTTTCTTTCTGTGGTTCTCGCTCAGAAGTGTCCTCCTGAACGGGCTCGGTTTCGGTAGCCGGCCTGGTCACGGGCTCGGGCCTCGGCCGGGAGACCGGCTCGGGCCTGCTCGCGGGCTCGGGGGCCTGCCGGGTCTCCTTGACCTCGCGTACGGGCGTCGGCGCCGCGAGCGGGGTGGCCGAGCGCGCCGAGCTGAGCGTGCGGACGTTCTCCGCCAGCGGCCTGGTCGCCGTGGCGACGCCCGCCTCCCTGCCGCGCTCCCTGCCGGGGGTGCGGCGCGGCAGCCGCTCGCGCCCGCCGTCCGTGCTGTCGGGTGACGGGTCGAGCTGGACGAGCTCCTGCGGCAGCAGCACCACGACGGTCGTGCCGCCGTACGGGGACGCCTTGAGCTTCACCTGGATGTCGTGGCGCTTGGCGAGCTGGCTGACCACGTAGAGGCCCAGCTGGGCGGTGCCGGAGATGCGGAACTCGGGCGGGTCGGCGATGCGCTTGTTGGCCGCCTCCAGGTCCTCGGGCTTCATGCCGAGACCGCGGTCCTCGATCTCGATCACGTAGCCGTTGGCCACGAGCTGGCCGCTGACCTGCACGTTGGTGTACGGCGGGGAGAACGACACGGCGTTCTCGATCAGCTCGGCGAGCAGGTGGATCACGTCACCGACGGCCCGGCCGGCGAGCACCACGTCGCCCATGGGCATGAGCGAGACGCGGGTGTAGTCCTCGACCTCGGCCAGGGCGCCGCGGACGACGTCCACCATGGGGACCGAGCGCCGCCACGTACGGGCGGGGGAGGAGCCGGACAGAACGATGAGGTTCTCGGCGTTGCGCCGCATCCGGATGGCCAGGTGGTCGAGCCGGAACAGCTCCTTGAGCTCCTCCGGGTCGGTCTCCCGGCGCTCCATGACGTCGAGCACGGTGAGCTGGCGGTGCACCAGGCCCTGCGTCCTGCGGGCCAGGCTGAGCAGAATGTCGCGGATGCTGCGGCGCAGCTCGGCCTGCTCGGCGGCGACGGCGATGGCGGTGCGCTGCATGGTGTTGAACGCCTGGCCCACCTGGCCGATCTCGTCGTCACCGAAGTCGAGCGCGGGGGCCTCCTTGGCGACGTCGACCTTCTCGCCGTGGCCGATGCGCTCCACGATGCTGGGCAGACGGTGGTCGGACAGCTCGTGCGCGGCGTCGCGCAGCTTCTGCAGCTGGGCGATGAGGGCACGTGCGGTGGTGATCGACAGGACGATGGACGCGATGACCGCGATCAGGCCGAGACCACCGGCGAGGACCAGCCGGACGATGACGTTGACGGCGACGGGGATCGCCCGCTCGACGACGCGGTCACCCGCGGCGAGGACCATCGTGTTGAGGTCGTTGAGCGCGGTGTCGGTGGCCTGGCGCCAGGTCGAGGAGGTGAACGGCACGCCGCCGTTCTCCGGTCCCTGCTCGGCGACGAGGGTCTCCAGGTTGCGCAGCCGGTTGAACGACTGGCCGTTGATGACCTTCTCGTACTCGGACTGGTTGAAGTCGGACAGCTCGGAGCCCGCCTGGTCGGCGACGATCTTCCAGGCGCCGGTGGTGGCGACGAACTGCGCGTGCTCGGAGGCCGACAGGCGCCCGCTGACGAGCGCGCCGGACAGCAGCGCGTCCTCCTTGGTGATGATGTCCCGGGCCCGGCTCAGCGCCAGCAGGTTGCGGATGTCGCTTGCCAGCGCCTTGTCGTCGAGGGTGGCCAGCGCGCCGTACAGGTTGAAGATCGAGTCGATGATCTCGCTGTAGGCGTCGGTGGCCGACACGCGGTTGAGCCGGCCGGCGTCGACGGCCTGGCGAGTCTGCTTGATCATGTCGAGGCGGCGGAAGACCTCGTTGAGCCGCTCCGAGCCTTCCTCGTCGGTGGCCCAGTCGACCAGCGTGCCCGTGGCGGCCTCCCTGAAGGAGGCGAGCGTGCTGTCGGAACGCTTGCGCTGGGCCTCCATCTCCTTACGAGAGCGGGAGGTGGGGTCGCTCAGGTGAACGGCCGAGATCCGGCGCTCCTTCTGCAGCTCTACCAGCAGAGGCTCACTGGGGTCGACCACGCTGTCATTGACCTGGGTGACCCACAGGAGGTTGACGCCTTCGCGTAGAGTTACCCATGCCGCGAAGACCCACAGCGCCGCCAGGGAGAGTAGCAGAGCCGTGACTTTGGTCCGCAGTCTCGTATTGCGGGAGCCCATTTTACCCACCCTGAGAAAGTGATACTGAGTGCTGGCCACCTGCACGCACGGCGGTGGCAACGGACGGTGTCGATCACGAGACTGTAGCGCAGGACAAAGTGCCCCTCAAGCAACACCAATCGCTTTGCACACAAATATCCGATTTTTGACAGATTTAGTCAGAAATCGGATAAAATGGATATCCTGCGCGGGTGCAAGACGCCAGCTCCGCATACTTCGACATTCGTAATGACCTAGCAGACCGCCTGCTCAAAGCCTCCCATCAGCTCGCCGGGGTCCCCGAGCAGGACCGCGCGGCCGTCCTCACGGCGGCGCTCGACGCCGTGCCCGAGGCCGACCGGCTGCTGCGCCCCCACACCACACTCTTCGCCGACGGCGACAGCGCCTCCAGCCGGCTCGCCTTCAGCTGCCTGTCGGCCGCCGCCACGTTCCCCGCGGCGCGCCGCGACCAGATCGCCGACCTCGGCGCGCTCACCGCCGTCCTGTTCGGCATGGACGACATCGCCGACAGCATCGCGGGCGATTGGACCGACGCCGACGTGGACGCGTTCTTCGCCCGCATCCGCGGCGTGCTGTCCGGCGACGAGCCCGGCGAGTCCGAGGACTCCGGTCCCATGGGAGAGGCGCTGAGCGCGTGGCGGGCCTGGTGCGGGCGCTTCCGCGCCCACCCGGGAGCCGAAGCGCACGTGCCGTCGCTGCTCGGCCAGCTCGACCTCGCCGGCCGCGCCATGGCGCTGGAACGCCGCTGGGCCATGGGCGGCGAGCCCTGGCCCGGCTACGACCGCTACCTCGACAACGGCGGACTGACCATCCTCTACCGCACCTGGTGGGCGGCGGCCCTGGGCGTCTGCGGCCCCGAGCCGGCCCGCACCGAGCACTGGGCCGTGGTCGAGCCGGCCACCGCGCTCGGCGCCGAGTGCATGCGCCTGGCCAACGACCTGCGCACGTTCGAGCGCGAGCGGCGCGAGGGCAAGCCGAACTCCGTGCTCATCCTGGAGCGCGCCGGGACGAGCACGGAGGACGCCGTCGAGCGGGTGCGCGCGCACATCGCCGAGCTCAACGCAGCCTTCGACGCCGAGCTGCGGCGGCTGCCCGCCGAACTGGCCGGCGTCGTCGAGGGACAGCGCAGGAGCGTCGCCTTCAACGGCGCCTGGTACATGGCCAGGGACACGCACGCCTACACCGTGGCCGAGCTGGCCGCGGACGCCCGCTCCGAGTCGCAGTCTTAGAAACACGGGCGTCGCTCAAGACGTCACGGTCGCCCGCGCCGCCAGATACGACGAGGCGATGACGGCGGCGCGGGTGATGGCGAACGGCGCGTAGAGGTCCTTGTCGTGCCAGAGCGGCGGGTGCTCGCCGCCCGTCGAGCCCGCCAGGTAGGCGAGCCCCCGGTCGGCGGCCTCGATCCGGCGCGGATCGTCCCGTCCCTCGGTCAGCAGCAGCACCTGCATGGCGTACGCGGTCTCCTCAGCGGTGCCCTCCCAGCGCCCCCACGATCCGTCGGGCCGCTGGGTGGACAGCACCCACTCGGCCGCCGCCCGCACCGCCGGAGCCGCGCCGGGGCCGCCGAACTCGTCCAGCGACAGCGCGCAGCTCACCGTGGCGTAGTAGGGCGAGGCGTGCCAGCGGTCGGTCCAGCTCCCGTCGGGCTGCTGGCGCTCGCCGATCCACGCCGACAGGTCGGCGATCGTCTCGGCGTAGCGGGGCGCGGCGTCGGGGCGGCGGGCGACGTACTGGCCGAAGGCGTCCAGCACGTGCGCGTTAACGCTCACAGAGGTGCCCTGCTCGCCGGGCCAGGTCGCGAAATGGGTGCCCGACCGGAAGCGCCACAGGCAGTCCGGCTCGTACGGCGCCCCCGCCAGCGACAGCGTGTACAGCGCCACGGAGGTGGTGTCGGCGTCGGCCGGCAGGCCGTATCCGGCGGGCGTGCCCTCGGGCCCGATGGCCGCCCTGATGTCGGCCAGCATCTCCGGCGGCACCTCGACGGGCACCCCGGCGCGTACCAGCCAGCTCAGCACCCAGCTCCGCTCGAACACGGTGATGGGCAGGCCCACCGGCACCGGGCCGCCGTGCAGCCGGACCACCGCCTCCAGGTGCTGCCTGGCGGGCTCGCCGTCCGGGCTCCCCCTCGCCGGCCTCGGGGCGGCCCAGCCACGCCGCGGTGGCGGCGGGGGAGGCGCCGATCGTGCCGATCGGCGTCGGGCGGATGCCGGGCGCGCCCGCCGCCTCCGCGCCGGCGATCTCCAGCGCGTGCAGCAGCTTCTCCGGCACCTCGGCGCCCGACTTGATCCACTCCCTGACGAGCCGGAGCGTGTCGTAGGTCATGCCCTCGGGCAGCGGCAGCGGCTCGTGACCCGCGCCCAGCTCGGCGAGGTGCTGGTTGATGAGCGACACCAGCGACGGCACGATGTGCTCGATCGCCGGCATGTCGGGCAGGTCGAGCCGCTCCTTCAGCCAGCCGCCGAGCACCTTCAGGCCGCGCTCGGCCGTCTCCAGCAGGCGGTCGCGCCCGATGCCGGGGTCGCTCCGCGTCAACGCGGCCAGGATGCCCTCGGTCGCGCTGAGCGTCGGCACCAGGCCGTAGCCGTCGGGTGCGCCCCAGGAGCCGTCGGGGCGCTGGGTGCGGACGAGGTAGCCGATCCGCTCGCCGTGGCCGGTCAGCCAGGGGGCGAGGGAGACGAGGCGGCCGGTCTCGTACACCGAGGGCGACACCTGGCCCCAGGGCCGGAGCATGAGGCTGGCGAGGAGCTCGTTCGCGGTCGCGGTCAGGTCGGCCGGGTCGGTGGCGGTGGCGAGGCTCACGTTGGTCCCGTTCTTCACGCCGCGCGCCGCCGTTCGTTGGGGTGCAGGCGCAGCCACAGCTTCTCCTTCGGCCGTACGGACGCGCCCGGCAGCGGGGTGAGCCGCTGCGGGTTGGTCAGCTCAGGCCGGTACCTGCTCAGCACGTTGGCGATCACCAGCGGGGCCTCGACGTAGAACAGGTGCTGGCCGAGGCACACGTGCGGGCCCGCGCCGAACGGGATGAAGGAGTAGCGGTGCTTGATCGCGGCCTTCTCGTCGGCCCAGCGGTCGGGGTCGAACTCGTCCGGCCGGTCCCAGAACTCCTTCAGCCGGTGCGTCGTGTACGGGCTGACCAGCACCTGCGAGCCGGCCTTGATGCGCATGCCGCCGATCTCGATGTCGTTGACCGCCTGCCGCGGGATGATCCACGCCGACGGGTAGACGCGCAGCAGCTCCTGGAGCACCATCCGCAAGTACGGCAGCTGGCCGACGTGCTCGGCGCGCACCGGCCCGCCGTCCACCACGTCGTCGATCTCCTGCCGCAGCCGGGCGTTGACCTCGGGGTGGTCGTGCAGCACCGACCACAGCCAGGTCAGCGACATGGCGGTGGTCTCCGAGGCGGCGCCGTAGATGCTGACCAGGTCGTCGCGCACCTGCTTGAGGTCGGCGCGGCCCTCCTTCTCCAGGCGGGCCGACAGCAGCTTGGAGACGACCTCCTTGCTGGAGGTGTCCTCGCGCTTGGCCTGCTCGATGAGCGGGTAGACGATCTCGTCGATCTTCTGGGCCGAGCGCAGGAACGCGCGGTCGCCCGGCACCTTGATGGAGTACGGCGCGAACGGGAAGAGTAACCGGAACCCGATCGAGGTGGCGCAGGTGGCGAACTCCGGCGCCAGCCGCTCGGCGGTGTCACGCGAGATCCGCCCGCCGAACAGCACCTTGATGACCGCCTGGTTGACGATCGTGGTCATCTGGTGCCCGCCGTCGATGAGACGTCCGGTCTCGGCGAACTTGTCCATCTCGAGCATGCACTCGGCGATGATGTCGGCCATGTCGTCGGCCAGCGAGGCGATGTAGCGCGAGGTGAACAGCGGCGCGAGGATCTTCCTGGTGGAAGCCCACGCCTCGCCTTCACCGAGGATGCTCTGGCCGGTCACGCGGCGGAGCGGCCGCCAGAACATGCCTTCACGGACGAAATTGGTCCAGTGGGTCTTGAGTACCTGCTCCACGTGATCCGGGTGTGAGACCAGATACGGCCGGAATGGACCCAGATTGACGCGGACGATCCGGCCCGCGGCCTCTGTTCCCATGTTGGCCAGTTCCGTCACCGGGTCCTTCACCAGGCGGGGTAGTGCCCGGTGGAAGGGGACGACGTGGGGAGTGGACACGGAGGTTTCCGTGGGGTGCGGCATGGCGGCGATACCCCGATCAGAGAGCGTTATGTAGCTAGAAGTGTTCTATGTGAGGAAATCTCACTCAATGAGTGATTATTGTACGAAAGTGCGTGTATGATCAAGCTTGGGCGGAAAAGAGAGATGTCGCCCTTCTGTTGATTCACGGAGGAATGATGGTGGTCGGTTCCATTCGTGGTACGGTTTCCGGCTCCATCTCCGCCGTCCTCGACCAGTCACTTCTCCCGGGTGCGATGGTGTGCGGAACCCGGAGGTCGCTCGCAAGCGGTGCTCGGGACGCGCGTCGGCTCTGCTGGCACCTGTCTCACATGACGGGCATGTCATGACAGATATCAAAACCACGTGGAGTATCACATGCTTCTGCATGGAGTTTCAAGATCAACCGGAGGTAGGGGCCCCCGATGAGCGTCAGCCGCCCGGCCGTTCTGCCGCAGGGCGCCGACCCCTTGGCACGCTTCCGTCGCCTGCTCGAACCCGCCCTGCGTGAGGCCGTCGCGGCGCTGCATCCCTGGGGTGCCAAGATGGCCGCGTTCACGCTCGGCTGGTCCGACGTGGACGGCCGCCCGCTTGAGGGCGGTGTCGGCAAGGGCGTCAGGCCGGCTCTCGTCATGCTCAGCGCCGAAGCGGTCGGCGGCACCGCCGAGTCCGCGCTGCCCGGCGCCGTGGCGGTCGAGCTGGTGCACGCCTTCTCCCTGGCCCACGACGACATCATCGACCGCGACGAGCTGCGCAGGCATCGGGCCGCGCTGTGGAAGGCGTACGGTGTGGGGCCGGCGCTGCTGACCGGCGACGCGCTGCTGGCGCTGGCCGTCGGCCAGCTCGCCGGGCGTCCCGAGGCGATGCCCTACCTGTCCGCCGCTTTGATGGAGCTGGTGCAGGGGCAGACCGCCGACATGGCCTTCGAGGACCGCCCCTGGCGCGGGCCCGGCGAGGTCACCGTGGACGAGTACGCCGCGATGGCGGCGGGCAAGACCGGCGGCCTGCTGGGCGCCGCCGCCGCGGCCGGCGTGGCCCTGGGCGGTGCGCCCGAGCTGGCGGGGCGCATGTGGCAGATGGGACGCGACCTCGGCGTCGCCTTCCAGATCGCCGACGACATCCTCGGCATCTGGGGCGACCCCCGTATGACCGGCAAGCCCGTCCACAGCGACCTGCGGCGGGAGAAGAAGACTCTGCCGGTGCTCGCCGCGCTGGCCGGCGACGGACCGGCCGCGCGCGAGCTGTCCGACCTGCTCGCGGCGGGCGTCGAAGGAGAGGAGTCGGTACGGCACGCCGCCCGACTGGTGGAGGAGGCCGGCGGCCGCGCCGGTGCCGAGAGCCTCGCTGAGCGGTACGTGGCCTCGGCGCTCGGCGTACTCGACGAGTGCCTGCCGCACGCCACCGACCTGCGCGCCCTGTGCGGCAGCCTGGTTCACCGGTCCGCCTGATCACCCGGATCGCAGAAGCACCGGTGAGCACCGGGCAGGGCGGAGGTCGGGTCGCCTGAGCCTCGGGCGTGTGAGCGCCGGTCGAGCCGGCATCGGTCCTGGTCGGCGTGGTAAAGGGCGGAGGCCCGGGTCGCCTGAGTCCCGGGCGCATGAGCGCCTGGCCGAGGAGCCACGCGTCAGACCACCGCGTGCCGCGCGCTCGCCTCTCATGAGGGCCCAAGGGCGGGGCCGCGCCAGGCCGCCGGAATCGGGCTGCGGATAATGGCGGGATGAGAACTATTGGCAATTCCGACCTGTCCGTATTTCCGATTTCGCTCGGCACCAATGTCTTCGGCTGGACGGCCGACAAGGAGACCTCGTTCGCGGTCCTGGACGCCTACGTCGAAGGCGGCGGCAATTTCCTCGACACCGCCGACGTGTACCCGTACTGGGCCACCGAAGAGCCCACGTCCGAGACCATCATCGGCGAGTGGCTGGCCGCGCGCGGCAACCGTGAGTCCATCGTGCTGGCCACCAAGGTCGGCTCGCTGGAGGGACGCAGCGGGCTCAAGGCCGACAACATCAAGGCGGCCGCCGAGGACTCGCTGCGGCGGCTGCGTACGGACTACATCGACCTCTACTGGGCGCACTTCGACGACCCTGACACGCCGCTGGCCGAGACGCTGGCCGGGTTCGACGCGCTGATCCGCGAGGGCAAGGTCCGCTACATCGGCGCGTCCAACTACACCGCGCCCCGGCTGGCCGAGGCGCTCGCGACCGCCGATAAGGAGGGCCTGGCCAGGTACGTCGCGTTGCAGCAGCCGTACAACCTGGTCGAGCGCGGCTACGAGGGCGAGCTGCGCGACCTGGTGGCGCGCGAGGGGCTGTCGAGCACCCCGTACTCCGGGCTCGCTGGAGGCTTCCTGAGCGGCAAGTACAAGCCGGGCGCCACCGTGGACAGCCCCCGGGCGTCGAAGGCGGGCGAGTACCTGAACACCGAGCGCGGCCCCAAGGTGCTGGAGGCGCTGAACAGGGTGGCGGAGGAGCGCGGCGCGGCGCCCGCGACGATCGCGCTCGCCTGGCTGGCCGCCCAGCCGACGGTGACCGCGCCCATCGCGAGCGCCCGCAACGTCGAGCAGCTCGGGCCCCTCCTCGCGGCGGCCGGCACCACGCTGACCGCCGAAGAGCTCGCCCTGCTGGACGAGGCGTCGCGCCCCTGACGGGCACGACGCCTTGGGATCTTGATCATGCTGCGGCCGGGCCACGGCCGGGCCGCACTGGGGCTGAGGCCGGATCGCGGACCAGGCACAGGCCATGCGACCGGGCTACCCCATCAGCTCCTCGTCGACGAGCCGCCGGCTGGAGGCGACCAGCCCGATGCGGCGGCGCATTTCGCGCACGTCGACGCCGGACCGCAGGTCAGGCCGGGGTCAGGACAGGCCGTGCTGCTTGCACCAGTCCTCGACGCTGCCGGCCGCCTCCTCGACGACCTGCTTCCAGTGGGGGTCGGCGGTGATCGCCTCGCCGACGGAGGAGTGGGAGGCGAAGACGGCGGTGAGCCCGGTGATGCGGAAGATCTTGGAGATCCGCTCGGTGGTCATCACCAGCGCCAGCGAGCCCTCCTGCGTGCGGAGCCGCTTGAGCCCGCCGACCAGGACGCCGAGGCCGGTCGAGTCGAGGAACTCGACCGTGCTCAGGTCGGCGATGAGGTGGACGACGCCCTGGCTCGCAAGGCCGATCACCTGCTCGCGCAGCTTCGGAGCGGTGAACACGTCGACCTCACCGGCGATCTTGAGCACGGCGCAGTCGCCGACCGGTCCGACCACCTCGATGCTGATGTCTTGCATGTCGCGCCTCACCATCGGCCGTATCCGCGGCCTGTCATCGGCAACATTGACGGGGAAATCTGTACATTGACGGTACTGCCACGATCGCCTTGTCGTCAACGCTTGACTTTCGGTGTCATCGTGCACAATGACACTCCGAAGGGGTGATCGCATTGCGGGTCGAAGAGGCCATCGGCCGACAGATCGCACGCCTGCGGGCGGAGCGCGGGATGTCACTGACCGAGCTGGGCGAGGCGCTCGGCCGCTACCTCGACAGGCCCTGGAGCCGCCAGGCCGTCCACCAGGCCGAGCGCGGCCAGCGCGCCTTCACCGCAGCCGAGCTGACCGCGCTCGCGCTCGCCCTCGACACCTCGGTCCCGGTGCTGTTCCGCGCCGAGAACGACCGCATCGAGCTGCCCGGCGGTGCCGTCTCCCCCGAGGACTACCGGGGCATCCTGCTGAACAGGGAGCCCGACATGCCGCTCGACGGAGTCGAAGAGCTGATCATCGCCCTGCACGACATCGGCGAGGTGCTCTCGCGCCCGGCGCTCGCCCGGCTGGCCCGCATCGGCCGCGTGGCCGACCAGGTCGCCGGCCCCGACCCCCAGCCCTGAGCCGGTCTCCGGGCGTAGGCCGTCGGTGCTCGGCGGCGGCCACGTTCAGACGGCGCGGGGTCAGCAGCCGCACCACCAGCCTGCCGGCCGGCATCGGCGCCGCCCCGGCCGCACTCGTCAGCACCAGAGACTCGGTGAGGGCCGCCCGCGCCTGAACGGCCGGCGCCGCGAGGTGGTGACCGCCGTCATGATCCGCCTCTCTCGGGCCCGGCGCCCTCCAGGAACGTGGCCCGCAGCAGCCGGGGCAGGTCCCGGCGGGCCACGTCACCGTGGCGCAGGCTCTCGCGTACGGTCGCCATCAGCCCGTACACGGTGTTGCTCACCCACCGCACGGGCAGGTCGGCGCGGAGCACCCCGGCGCGCTGGGCGGCGGCGTAGAACTCCAGCTCGCGCGCCTCCAGCTCCTCGGCGCGGCGGCGCAGTTCGGGCTCGATCATGAGCGTGTAGTCGGTCAGGCCGAAGCCGTACTCGTCGGCGATCTCGATCATGCCGACGATCAGCGCGTCCAGCGCCTCGGCCAGCGCCTTCGGATTTTGCGACGCGGTCGCGGCGGCCAGCCCGCACTGCTCCTGGAGACGTTCCCGCCGGTCGTGGGCGCGGTGCGCGAGCGCGAGCATCAGCTCTTCGCGGCTGCTGAAGTGGCGGTGCAAGGTCGCCCTGCTGACGCCGGCCGCCTCGGCGAGCTGCGTCATGGAGGCGAGCGGGTTCTCGTTGAGGTGATGGATCGCGGCCTTCATGATCTGGTCGCGGCGCACGGCCATGGCAGACACCTGCGTAGCTAACGAGACAGTTTCGTCTCAAATGCTACACGGCGGTCTCGCGAGGTGCGTCCGGGGTGACACGTGCGACACCCCTCTCGCCCCGACGGCATGGCGTGTCACTCGCACCCCGCATTAATGTGCTGAGCTGTGGTGATCGGTGACGTCCGCACGCGCATCCTGGACGCGGCGGAGGAGCTGTTCGCGGGCCGCGGGTACGAGGCCACCACGACCGCGGTCATAGCGAAATTCGCGAAAGTGCCCAAGCGGCTGATTGCTCAGTACTTTCCGCAGAAGATCGACATGCTGGTCGCTCTCGTGAACGAACGCGCCGTCATCGAGGAGGGCCGCGAGGTCGAGGCCGTGCCCGGCGACCTGGCCGGCACGCTCGCCCGGCTCGCCCGCGCCCTGCCGCTGCGCGCCTCGCCGTCGATGCGGCGCATCTTGTTCCGCGAGGCCGACACCCACGGCTCGGTCAAGGAGCGGCTCACCCGGCTCAACGGCGAGCTCGTCAGGCGGGCCAGGTTCGCGCTCGAGCTCGCCATGCCCGGGGCGCGCGGCGACGCGGCCAGGCTGGAGGTGGCGGCGGCCATGTTCGCCGCCGCCCTGCTGTACCAGGAGAACCTGTGCCAGCTAACCGGCCACCAGATCGACCCCGACGCCGTCGCGGAACTCATCGCCCACTCGCTCGTCTGACAGCTCGTCGAGCGCCGTGCGCAGGTGGGCGAGCAGGCTCCACACGTCGTCCACGCGCTCGGGGCAGGCCACGATGCCGAAGTCGAGCATGCCGTCGTACGAGAAGCACGTGATGGTGAGGCCGCCGCTGACGTCGCTCAGCACCGACAGCGGGTAGTACGACAGCACCCGCCCGCCGCACAGGTAGAGCGGGAACTGCGGCCCCGGCACGTTGCTGACGATCAGGTTGACCGGCGGGAAGGCCATGCCGGCCAGGCGGAACACGGCCGGCGTGGCCAGGCTCGTGACCGGGGCGGGCAGCAGCGAGCACAGCTCGCTCGGCCACGTCGCGGGAGCGAGTGCGAACCGGCGCTTGGCCCGGCTCATCACCGCGCCCATGACCCGCAGCCGCTCCAGCGGGTCCGGTACGTTCGTCGGCACCGGGGCCATCATGGCCGAGATCTGGTTGCCGATCAGGTCCTCGGCTCCCTTACGGCGCACCGCGACGGGCACGGCCACGACCAGCGGCGCGTCGGGCAGCGCATCCCGCTCCACAAGCCACGAGCGCAGCGCGGACGCGCACAGCGTCATCACCACGTCGTTGACGCTCATGCCGTGCGCCTTGGCGATCTTCTTGATGTCCTTGAGCGGCAGTGAGCCGAACGACAGGTGGCGGCGGGCGCTGATCGGGCCGTTGAACGGTGTGCGCGGCACCGCCAGGCGCGGCAGCTCGGGCCGGTGCTGCCGGTCGCCGCTGACCGCCCTGGCCGCCTTGGCGATCAGCTTCGCGCCCGGGAGCGCGGCGGCCAACGGGATGGCGTCCAGATCCGCCGCCGCCCTGATCATCGAACGGGCGGCGCGCAGCGGCTGGGCGGCGCCGTGCACCGCCGCTCCGACCAGCATCCCCGCGAGCCCCGCCTTCTGGGGCGCCGCTGGCGCGGCCGGTCGCGTCTTTGCCGAGGTCAGGTGGCCGTCGGGGCTGAGATCGAGCAGCGCCGCCAGGGTCTCCGCCCCCGAAACCCCGTCGATGGCCGCGTGATGCACCTTCGTGTAGACGGCGACCCGGCCCCCGCGCAGGCCCTTGATCAGGTGCATCTCCCACAGCGGCCGCGTCCTGTCGAGCCTGCGGGCGTGGATCTCCGCGACCGCCGCCGCGAGCTGCCGGTCGTCGCCCGGCGCCGGCAGGGTCAGCTCGAAGAGATGGCGGTCGATGTCGAGATCGGGATCGGCGACCCAGTACGGATGATCGAGCCCCAGCGGCACCTCCGCCAGGCGCATGCTGAGCGCGGGGGACAGGTGCAGGCGGGCGCGCAGCAGCTCCGCCAGCGCGTCTCTGCGGACCATGCCGTCCGCCGGGTCGAGCACCGCCAGTCCGGCCACGTGCGCGGCGGTGGTCGCCGACTCCAGGTGGAGGAATTGGGCGTCGAGTGCGGTCAGCTGACGCATCGGCTCTCCTTTTCCCGGTGATGCCGGCAGCATCACATGACGGGATTTCCGGAAGGTTTCCCGGGGAGTCCGCCAGATGAATTCAGCCGCTTTGTCAGATGAAAATTGCCCAAGGCGGGCGATGGATGACTTTTTCGTCAGCCGAAGACGACGTGCACGGGGTGTCGTACGACGGCGTCGAAGTGATATCCCATCGGGTGTTTGGTGCACGTGAGCGGCTGCGTGGCGCCGGTCTCGTCGGTCGCGCGGGCCATCAGCAGCCTCGTGCCGGTGCGCCGCGGCGTCCACTCGATGTGCCACGGCAGCCAGGCTTTCGCCAGGTGGTGGCCGTGGTGCTCGGCCTCGCGCCAGGTGAGCCCGCCGTCGTCGCTCACCTCCACCCTGACGATCCTGCCCCGCCCCGACCACGACCGCCCGCGCAGGATCCGGACGTCCGGCAGCGGCACCCTCGCATTCCACGGCAGCTCGAACGCGCTCTTGATCGGCTGCGTGGTGACGTCCGCGTAGAAAACGGTGTTCCACGGCGTGAAGATCTTCTCTGTGGCGACTTCGAGCTCCCCGAGCCATTTGATCGACGCGATTCCCACCCATCCCGGCACCACCAGCCGCGCCGGAAATCCATGGTCCGGAGGAAGCGGCACGCCGTTCATTTCGTAGGCCACGAGCACGTCGTCCATCGCCTTGGCGATCGGCAGTGGCCGGCGCACGTGGCCGTACTCCTCGAACGGCTCGTCCAGCCCCGTCGCCAGCACGTCCACCGCCTCCGGCAGCACGCCCACCTCCTTGAGCAGGTGTTTCAGCGGCACCCCGCGCCAGCGCGCCACCCCGATCCCGCCCAGACCCCACTGCGTGCCCGGAGCGCCGTCGTGCTGCTGCGTCCGGTAGAAGCGCCGCCCGTTGCCGGCGCACTCCAGCGCCACGTCGTACGTGCGGGACGGCATCGCGCGCAGCTCGTCGTACGTGAACGCGTGCGGCCGCCGGACCCCGGGGCCGTGGACGCGCAGCTGCCAGGTGGTGACGTCGATGAGGGGCGTCGAGGTGTGGTTCCTGACGAAGAACCGGTCGTTCGGCGTGTGATAGCCGAGGCCCGCCATGGACTCCCACCTCATCTCGGCGCTGTTGCCATGCACCCGGAACAGGTGGTCGGGCAGCGGCTTGACGATCGATGCCGTGGCTTGCCTCATGGAGCATCACCTCGTTGTGACTATTTCCTACCTGGAAACCATCTAATCTCCTGCGGCTGACTCCGCGCGCCCTTCCTTGCCGAAATCTGCCCAGCCTGTACAGGAACGTTCCCCGCCCGCTCACCTACCCGCCACCCACCCCACCCCAACGACCCTCGTCGCGCCCCGCCCAACGCCCCCGCCCAACGGCCCCGGCCACGCCGTATGACCAACGCCCCGGCTGCGCCCTCACCCCTGCCCCGACCTCACCGCACACGGGCACTCGCGGGTGAGTGGGGACATGCCGGGGCGCACGGCATTGGCGTGCGAGGGGCGTGGGTGTGCTGGCGATCGGGGTGCGGTGACGATGTCAGGGGGAGCGGTGTGGTGGTTACGCGCGACTGCCGCGATCCCGCCTAACGCCCCGTCTGCGCCCTCGCCCGTCCCAAGCCCCGCACCGAGCCCACCGCCCTGCACCGAGCCCACCGCCCTGCACCGAGCCCACCGCCCTGCACCGAGCCCACCGCCCTGCACCAGGTGGGCCGCTCGTTCTGGGGTTGTCGCCCGTTCGGGGCTCGCCGTCTCGCCTCTGGGGTCGCCGTCTCGTGGCGGGCCTGTCGTTCCGCTTTGCGCCGCCGCCCGTTTGGGCTTGTCACCCTGCACCGGGGCCGCTGTCCTGTGTCGGGCTTGTCGCCCCGCTCCGTGGCCACCGCCTCGTACCGGGTAGTGCCTCATGCCACTTGCCGGAGCTTGTCCGCGCCACCCATCTCTCTCCGCCGCGCCTGCGGCTTCGGTCGGTTCTCGCCGCCTGGCCGCCGGTGGTCCGGTGGTCCGGTGGTGATGGGCGTCGTGCCATTGGTCTGGGCGCCTTGGCCAGCCGTTCGCCGAGCGTCGGCGCGCCCGCGTGAACCTCCCACGGGGGCTTCGGCCGTTGCCCGGCAGGGCGTCACGTCGCGATGGGATGGCAGGACAATGCGCCGCGCCCAATGAGCACGACACACAGAAGCGCTCCCAGCCGGGCCCCGACTCGTGGTGACTTACGGTTGCCGGCGGTTCCTGTCGGCCGGCTCCGGCTCCGGCTCTCGGCGGGTTGCCGTCTTCGGATTCTGGCTGCACCGTGGTCGTGGTCTTGTCGGCGGTGGGAAAGGTGTCGAGCGGTTGACCGATACGTGGTGGTGGGATCTGCTGATCGGGGTGGCGGTCGCGGTCGTGGCCTGCTGGGTGGCGCTGGTGGTCGTGCTCGCCGCCGTCCGGCCGCGCGGCGGCCTGCTCCGGGAGTCGCTGCGGCTGCTGCCCGACATGCTGCGACTCGTTCGCCGCCTCGCCGCCGACCGGGACCTGCCCCGTGGCGTACGGGTGCGGCTCTGGCTGCTGGTCGCCTACCTGGCGGTGCCGATCGACCTGATACCGGACTTCATCCCCGTCATCGGGTACGCCGACGACGCCATCGTCGTGGCGGCCGTCCTGCGGTCGGTGGTGCGGCGAGCCGGCCTCGACACGGTACGCCGCCACTGGCCCGGCACCCCGGACGGCTTCACCGCCCTCACCCGCCTCACCGGCCTGAGCACTCCTGATGCGCCTGAGTCTCCACGGTGAGCACCCGCCCCACCGGCGGGCTTCGCCTTCCGCCGGTGCAACCCACCGCAAGCCGATCAAGGCGCGGGGGGCTTCGCGAACAGCGTGATTGCCACCGCCCACCCACGGAGGAAGCCCGCAAAGGCGCTGACGGCCTCACGCGGCTCGATCGTCTCCGCGCGATGGACGGCAGGCAGGTTGTGGCGGCTGGACGGTGGTTCCAGAGGCGACCACGTGGAAAGCCGGTCCCGAGGCGACCGCGTGGTGGGTCGGTCCTGAGGCGATGGTGTGGTGGGTCGGTCCTGAGGTGACGGCGTGGTGGGTCGTTCGCGGTGGGACTGGAGGCGGGCGAGCCGCACCGACGACAGGATCCTGCGCTCGGGTTTCTGATCCTTGGGTTCGCCTTTTGAGTCGCATCGGGCGCTCGGGGCGGTGAGTGGCGTTGGCACGTAGGTCGCGTGGACGTGCTTCGCGGGCGGGGAAAACCTCGCGCACGTGTCGTGCTTCCGCTGGCCTGCCATGTAGGCCCGCGCATCTGGTGACCGACCCAGGGAACACCGTCGTCCGGCTGCGCCTCGTGCGGCTGCGCCTCGTGCGGCTGCGCCTCGTGCGGCTGCGCCTCGCGCGGCTGCGCCCCGCCCGGCTCCCGCCTCGCGCGGCTGCGCCCCGCCCGGCTCCCGCCTCGCTCGCCTGGCGCCCGGCAGGCCGTCCGCTCGGGTCAGGCGGTGGGGTCAGGCGGTGGGTCAGGCGGTTGGGCTCCTCGGGTGTCGTGGCAGGTCCTGGAGGTGGGGGCCGGCGTCACGGCTCCGGGTGATGACTCGGGGCAGACCCGCCTGCCCAAGCAAGCGAACCGGGGAAACCTACCTGCCCAGGAAGGCGAGCAGCCGGTCGAGGGGCCAGGTGTTGATGACGTCGTCCGTTGTCAGCCAGGCCCGCTGCGCGATGCCCACCCCGTAGCGCTGGTGCGCGAGGTGCGGGATCGCGTGGGAGTCGCTGTCGATCGAGAACTTGACCCCGTGGTGCCGGGCCAGCCGTACCAGGTCGGACGGCAGGTCGGAGCGGTCGGGGTAGGAGTCGATCTCCATGGCGGTGCCGGTGCGGGCGGCGGCGCGGAAGACGGCGTCCCAGTCGGCGTCGACCGGCGGCCGCTTGCCGATCTTGCGGGTGGTGGGGTGGCCGATGATGTCGACGTACGGATTCTCACAGGCCGCGATGAAGCGGCGGGTCATCTCGTCGCGCGACATCGTGAAGTGGGAGTGGACCGAGGCCACGCACACGTCGAACTCCCGCAGGATCTCCTCGGGCCAGTCGACCGAGCCGTCGGGCGCGATGTTGAGCTCGGTGCCGTGCAGCAGCCGCATCTTCGGGTATTTCGCCTGCAGCTCGGCCACCCGCCCGCGCTGCTCCAGCGCCTTGTCCAGGGTCATGCGCTGCATCGCCAGGTCGGGGGCGTGGTCGGTGACCGCGTAGTAGGAGTAGCCGCGGGCAGCGGCGGCGGCCACCATGTCCTCGAGCGTCGCGATGCCGTCGGTGAGGTCGGTGTGGGTGTGCAGGTCGCCCTTGAGGTCGCCCAGCTCCACCAGCACCGGCAGCTCGCCGGCCAGCGCCGCCTTGACCTCGCCGCCGTCCTCGCGCAGTGGCGGCGGTACGTACTGCATGCCCAGCGCGTGGTAGATGTCCTCCTCGGACTCGGCGGCGATCACCCGGTCGCCCTCGAACAGCCCGTACTCGGATAGCTTCCAGCCCTTCTTGACCGCCAGCTCCCTGATGGCGACGTTGTGCTCCTTGGAGCCGGTGAAGTACTGCATGGCCGCGCCCCACGACCCGGCCGGCACCACCCGCAGGTCGACCTGGATGCCGGAGGTGGTGCGTACGGACGTCTTCTTGTCGCCGGCGGCGATGACCTCGGCGACGTAGGGCTGGGCGCGGAAGTCGCTCATGATCGACTCGGGCGCCACGGCGAGGATGTCGATGTCGCCGATGGTGTCCTTCATGCGCCGCAGCGACCCCGCGTACGCGATGCGCTCGGCCTTCAGCGACTCCATCACCTGCTCGGCCAGCGCCATCGCGATGCCGATGTGGACCCGGCGGCCCGACTGCTCGAGCTGCTGGATGCCCTTGAGGAGGTTGGCCAGGGTCTTGGGGCCGAGGCCCTTGACGCCGTCGAGCCGGCCCGAGGTGATGGCCTCGCTGAGCGCCTCGGTGGAGTCGATGCCGAAGTCCTCGTACAGCATGATGGCGGTCTTGGGCCCGAGCGAGGGGACCCTGGTCAGCCGCCGCACGCCCTCGGGGACACGCCCGCGCAGGTCGTCGAGCTGGCGGAAGCTCCCGCGCTGCAGGAACTCCTCCATCTTCTTCGCGATCGCCTCGCCGACCCCCGGGACCGAGCGCACGTCGACGACCGAGATGTCCTCGGGGAACCCCGCGATGGCCTTCGCCGCCTTCTGGTAGCTGCGCACCCTGAAGGCGTCGCCGCCGGTGAGCGCGAACAGCTCGGCGTATTCCTGCAGCGCCGCCGCAGCCTCCTCGTTTGCCCGCATGCCCCCACCTTAGGGCCTCGCTCCGACAATTCCGCGCAGCCCGATTTGCCGACGAAATTGTCAATAACATGGCCGGACAGAGCGTCCGCGATGTCCAACGCTCTCCTAGCGCAAGGGGATCATGGGAGATTGTCAACAATCGATCGGCGCGATCTTCTCCGGACTACCGGGGTTCAGGGCCGCGGGGGCCCGGCTGCTGCGCTGGTACACCGGCCGGCGGGCCACCCAGCGGAAAGGCTGAGATGACCACCGCCCCGCGGGCGGACGTGACGCCCATGCTCGACGTGCGCGACGAGGCGCTCGCCGCGTCCGGCCCGCCGGACCGCCGTGACCAGCTCACCACCCGATCCCTGCCGCGCTCCGCCGAGCCGCGGTCACGCGTGTACGAGCTGGTCCGGCAGGCCAAGGCCGGCCACCGCCCCGAAGGCGACGCCTCCTAGAGCCGCACCTCGCGCGGCCGGTACGCCTCCTCCAGGAACCGCACCTCGTCGTCCGTCAGCGTCACCGACACGGCGGCGAGCGCGTCGTCCACGTGACCCTCCTTCGTGGCCCCCACGATGGGCGCGGTGATCTCGGGACGGCGCAGCACCCACGCCAGCGCGAGCTGCGCGGCGGGCACACCCCGGTCGGCCGCGAGCTGCGCGACCCGGTCGAGGATCAGCTTGTCGTTCTCGGGGTCGTACAGGTACGCGATGCGCTGGTCGGATCCGGCCCGCGCGGTCGAGGCGGACGAACCGGCCCTGGCCAGCACGCCGCGCGCCAGCGGGCTCCATGGGATCACGCCCACGCCCTGGTCGGCGCAGAGCGGCAGCATCTCCCGCTCCTCCTCGCGGTAGAGGAGGTTGTAGTGGTTCTGCATCGAGACGAACTTCGTCCAGTCGTTCACCTCGGCCACGTGCTGGGCCTTGGCGAACTGCCAGGCGTACATGCTGGAAGCGCCGATGTAGCGGGCCTTACCGGCCCTGACCACGTCGTTCAGCGCCTCCATCGTCTCCTCGATCGGCGTCTCGTCGTCCCAGCGGTGGATCTGGTACAGGTCCACGTAGTCGGTGCCGAGGCGGCGCAGCGAGGCGTCGATGCTGTCGAGGATGTGCTTGCGTGACAAGCCGCGGTCGTTGGGGCCGTCGCCCATCGGCAAGCACACCTTGGTCGCCAGCACGTAGTCCTCCCGCCTGGGGAAGATCGCGCGCAGCGCCTTGCCGGTCACGACCTCGCTCTCGCCGGTGCTGTAGACATCGGCGGTGTCGAAGAACGTGACGCCTCCGTCCGCGGCCCTGCGGATGAGCGGCTCGGCCTGGTCGTACGGCAACGACCACTCCAGCTTGGCGGGGTCGCCGTAGCTCATCATGCCGAGGCACACCCGGGAGACCTTCAGACCCGTATTACCAAGACGCACATAATCCATGAACCTCACCCTACGTCCCGGCCTCCCGCTCATCCGGTGAGGGGTGTACGGCCGATCACGAGGGCCGGCGAGCGGGGCGCCCGGCCGGTCGGGCGCCCCGGGCGGGAGGTCCGGCGAGATGGCCGGGCGGGGGTCCCGAGGTCCGGGCGGATGGTCAGGGTGCGGAGCGGATGGTCAGGGTGCGGAGCGAGGGGTGATCATGGTGACGCCCGGCACCGAGCCCATCGACGCCAGCGCCTTGCCCGCGTCGGCGAGCCCGATCGTGCGGGTGACGAGCTGGTCGGGGTGCAGGATCCCGGCCCTGATCATCTCCAGCATCGGCGGGTACGCGTGCGCCGCCATGCCATGGCTGCCGAGCAGCCGCAGCTCGTGGCCGATCACGCGGGCCATCGGCACCGGCGTCGGCCCGCCTGGCAGCAGGCCGACCTGGACGTGGCGGCCCCTGCGGCGCAGGCTCTCGACGGAGGCCGCGCACGTCTGCGGGCTGCCCAGCGCGTCGAGCGAGACGTGCGCACCGCCTCTGGTCAGCTCCCTGACCTGGGCGGCCGCGTCGCCGGCCGAGCCGTTGACGAAGTGGGTGGCGCCGGCCAGCTCGGCCAGGTGCAGCGCGTCGGTGCTGATGTCGACCGCGACGACCCTGGCCCCGGCCGCCGTGGCGATCATGATGGCCGACAGGCCGACGCCGCCGCAGCCGTGCACGGCCACCCACTCGCCCGGACGCACCTCGCCGACCTGGACCACGGCGCGGAACGCGGTGGCGAACCTGCAGCCGAGCCCGGCCGCCGTGGCGAAGGCCATGTCCTCGGGAACGGCGATGAGGTTGACGTCGGCGTGGTCGATGGCGACGTACTCGGCGAACGAGCCCCAGTGCGTGAAGCCGGGCTGGGTCTGCCGCTCGCAGACCTGCTGATCGCCGGTAGCGCAGGAGGGGCAGGAGCCGCAGGCGCAGATGAACGGCACCGTGACCCGCGCCCCCGGCCGCCAGCCCCGTACGTCGGAGCCGACCGCCTCGACCACGCCCGCCAGCTCGTGGCCCGGCACGTGAGGCAGGACCTTGATGTCGGGGTCGTGCCCCTGCCAGCCGTGCCAGTCGGACCGGCACAACCCCGTCGCCTCGACTCTGATCACCGCGCCGTGCGGGGCGGGGGAAGGGTCGGGCAGCTCACGAACGTCGAGCTCACCACCGAAGATGTCAAAGGCAACCGCGCGCATCCCCCGAGCTTAGAGCGCGTCGCCGCAGGTCGCGCAATCCCCGGGAGCGGCATGTGACCTGAACCTCCGCCGGAACACGTGTTAACGACCAACTCTTGGACAGAAGAGGGTGATGGGTAAGGATCTCGAAAAGGAGCGATTCACCGAGGCGGAGTTCGCCCGCTTCGGCGAGCGCATCCAGCAGCAGCTCTCGGTCTTGCGCGAGCTGCTCACCACCCCCGGCTTCGGCGAGGGTCCCGTGACGATCGGGGCCGAGCTGGAGCTGTTCCTCATCGACGACGAAGGCATGCCGCTGCAGCGCAACGACCAGGTGCGCGACGCCCTGGGCGACCCCCGCGTGGTGCTCGAGCTGGGCCGCTACAACATAGAGGTCAACCTCACCCCCATCCCGCTGGCGGGGCGGCCGTTCGAGACCTTGGGCGCGGAGGTCCAGGAGGCCATCACCAAGATCGACGGCGCGGTGGCGGGCGGCGGCGCGCTGCCCATCGGCATCCTGCCGACGCTCGACGCCGGGCACTTCACGCTGGGCGCGATGAGCGACCAGAACCGCTACCGCGCCATGAGCAGGGGCCTGCGGCGGCTGCGGCTCGAACCGTTCCTGGTGAAGATCGGCAACCTGGAGCTCTCCGTCGAGGACGTGATCCTGGAGAGCGCCAACACCTCCTGGCAGGTGCACATCCGCACCCCGCCGGAGAGCTTCGCCCGGCTGTTCAACGCCGCGCAGCTCGCGATCGGCCCGGTGCTGGCCGCGTGCGGCAACTCGCCGTTCTTCCTGGGGCGCGAGCTGTGGGAGGAGACGCGGATCGCGCTCATGGAGGAGGCGGCCGACGACCGCGACGTGCAGCGGCCGGAGCGCAGGGACGGGCGGGTGACGTTCGGCTCCGACTGGGTGCGCGAGGGCGCGCACGAGCTGTTCGAGCGGTACGTACGGGACTACGACCCCATCGTGCCCGACATCACCGAGGGCGCGCCGGAGCACGAGGTGCCGGAGCTGCGGCTGCACCAGGGCACGATCTGGCAGTGGAACCGCCCCGTCTACGACCCCGCGGACGGCGGTCACCTGCGGATCGAGCTGCGCGCCCTGCCCGCGGGGCCGTCCTGCGCGGACATGGCCGCCAACACGGCGTTCCTGCTGGGGCTGACGCTGTCGCAGGCCGAGCGGGACCTGACCGGCTACCGCTTCGCGCAGGCGTACCAGAACTTCTACCGCGCGGCCATGGACGGCCTCGACGCCAAGCTGTCGTGGCCCGGCAGGGACGGCGAGTACGAGGCCGCCGAGCTGGTGCTCTCGCTGCTGCCCGAGGCGCGGGACGGCCTGCTCAAGGCCGGGGTGACGGCGTCGGACGCGGACCGGGCGCTGGACGTCGTCGCGCAGCGGACCAGGCTGCGGCGCACCGGTTCTGTGTGGCAGCGCGAGGCGCTGGCGCGTTTCGGCGGCGACCGGGGGCGCATGGTGCGGCGTTACCGTGAACTCGCGCTTTCCGGGCTGCCCGTGCATTTGTGGAAGTAAGTGCAAACCATATTTCTCGCCCGTCCGTCAAACTGGTCAAGAGACGGAAAAGGTGAGGACAATATGGCGGCATCGGGGATGGTATCCACCGATACAGCACGTTTTGCGCTGAATCGGGCGACGGGCGATCTGGCGGAGGGAGCGGACAAACTCGCTGGCGAAATCGGCAGCACCGCCGTGGAGGCGGTGCTCGCCAACGCCAACAGGAGAGGCACGAACAAGGGCGCGGCCGCCGCGATGGGATCGATGAATCCCCGGCCGCCGATCTGGTACGCCTTCGACAACGGCGACCAGAACACCCCCGACTGGTACCCCCAGGGCCTGACCGGCAGCGACGACTCCGGCGGCATCGGCGTCCCGGCGTTCATGATCAGCTGGTATTTCAAGCCGACGGCGGGCGAGCGCGGCATCAGGGTCTCGTTCTTCAGCCCCCAGACGCTGAAATACCAGCACGCGCTGCTGGTGCTGGCCAAGCCCGACGGGTCGTACGGGCCGATCAACATCCACGCCGGCGGCATCGCCTGCCACGGCGACCTGCTCTACGTCGCCGACACCGTGCGCGGCCTGCGCGTCTTCGACCTCCGCCACATCCTCGACCTGCGCACCGCGCAGAAGGACCTCGGCGACCCCGACAGGATCGGCCGGCACGGCGGCAAGCTGCACGCCTTCGGCTACCGCTACATCGTCCCCCAGACCGACTTCTGGCGGGTCACCCAGGCCGGGCCACGCTTTTCGTACGTCGCCATCGACCGCAGCGGCGACACGCCCAGGCTCATCACCGGCGAGTACCGCGAGGGCGACGGTAACGGGTGGGTGGCGCGCTGGCCGCTCGACATGGAGGGCGGGGCGCCCGAGGACGCCTACATCACGGGGCAGGAGAAGATCCAGGGCGCGGTGTCGTACGACGGCAAGTGGTACCTCAGCCAGGCCGTCAACGCCACCACCAACGGCAGGCTCCGGGTCTTCGACGGCGACACACTGACCACCCGGCCGTTCCCCATCGGCCCCGAGGACCTGACCGTGCAGGACGGCAGGCTGTGGAGCGTCACCGAGTTCCGCAACAAGCGCACGATCTTCGCCGTGCCGCTGTGACCGTTACCTAGCTGCGCAGGTGCTCCTGCAGCACCTCCCGGTAGCGGCGGTCGAAGTCGTCGTAGCGTTCCCGCAGCCGGGCCCCGGGCCAGCCGTCCGGCAGCAGCTCACCGGGCAGCAGCGGGTCGGCGAGCAGGTGGCGCAGCACCGCGGCCGAGACGAGGAAGCCCTCGGCCAGCCCGCCCGTCTCGCGCGCCCCGCCGAGACCGGTCTCCAGCACCCGGTCCAGCGCGCGTTCGAGCCGCACCGCCTCCGCCGCCCAGCCGTTCAGGTCCCACAGCAGGGGAGTGGGATCGTCGTGCGGGCGGCCGTCGATGAGCGTGCACTGCGCGGTGACGATCTCCGGCCAGACCCGCACCAGGTTCGCCGGGCGCATCCAGGTGCCCTCGCGCAGCTCCGCCAGGCGCAGCGCGGTCATGGTGTGCCGGAACGCGGCCCGGTCCGCGGGCGCGCGCCGCTCGGCGGTCACCACGACCACCTCCCACGTGCCGTCCCACGGCTTGACATGGGGGTCGCGGCTCTCATCCTGCCTGGCCTGGCGCTCGACCAGGCGCTGCGACAGCGCGTACATGCCGCCTGACTGCACCAGGTCGCCCGCCGCGACCATGCGCGACAGCGCCACTCGCACCGTGCCCTCGGCGATGCCGAACAGCGCCCCGATGCGCACCAGGTCCCGGGCGGGCAGGCGGGGCGGGTGGCTGCCCAGCAGCGCGCTCAGCACCGCCGATCGGGCGCTCAGCGTTCGATTACGCTCTTCCATCGCGTGTCGAGTATATGTAACATCCGCGAATATGAGCCGGTATCTCGTCGAGCCGTACGACCACAGCGACCGCTACGCCACCGAGCGCTACCAGGGCGCGCAGGGCCGCAACTGGTGGCGCTGCGACCCCACGCTCCGCCTGCTCATGCGCCGCCTGCTCGGCGACGGCTACGCCTGGGCCGAGCCGCACCTCGACCGGCTCGGCGAGCTGATGGGCGGCCTCATCGCGCGCTGCGCCGAGGAGACCGACCGCAACCCGCCGCGGCTGGAGAAGTACGACAAGTGGGGCAGGGACGTCAGCGAGGTCGTCATGCCGCCGTCCTTCCACGCCGCCCGCGACGCGCTCATGGCCGACAACTTCACCTCGCCCGCCTTCGCCGAACAGGCCCGTGCGAACGGGGCCGACCCGGCCGCGCTGGCCGCCGCCTGGACGTACCTGCTCGACCAGGCCGACATCGGCATGGGCTGCGCGCTCGGCACTGGCGGCGACATGGTGGTCTCGCTCGCCGAGAAGCACGCGCCCCCGGACGTACGCGACCGGGTCAGGGAGATCTTCGCCAACGGCTACTACTCCGGCGAGGCCGCCCAGATGTTCACCGAGCGGACCGGCGGCTCCGACCTCGCCGCGCTGGAGACCACCGCCACGCCCGCCGGCGACGCGTGGCTGCTGGACGGCCTCAAGTGGTTCGCCTCCAACGCGGGCGGCTCGGCCTTCGTCGTGCTCGCCCGGCTGCCCGAGGGGGCGGTCGCGCCGTTCCTGGTGCTGTGGGAGCGGCGGGACGGCAGCCGCAACGGCGTACGCATCCGGCGGCTCAAGGACAAGCTCGGCACCAGATCGGTGGCGTCCGCCGAGGTCGAGCTCACCGGCGCCGAGGCCTTCCTGCTCGCCGACCCCGCGGGCGGCGGCTCCGGGCTCGGCACCATGATGAAGCTCACCAACACCTCGCGGCTCGGCGTCGCCATGATGGGCGTCGGCGTGGCCAGGCGCGCGCTCGTCGAGTCGGTCTGCTACGCCTCCGCCCGCGAGGCGTTCGGCAGGCCCCTCATCGAGCAGCCGCTGATGCGCCGCAAGCTCAGCAAGCTGATCGTCGAGGTCGAGGCCGCGCAGGCCATGGTCTTCGACGGGCACGTGGGGCCCCGGCTGCGGCTCGCGCCCGCCCTCATCAAGCTGCGCGCCTCCCGCCTCGGCGTCACCGCCGCCAGTGACGCGATCGAGGTGCACGGCGGCAACGGCTACATCGAACAGTGGCCCGTCGCCAGGCTCCTGCGCGACGCCCAGGTCAACCCCATCTGGGAGGGCGGCGACAACATCCTCTGCCTCGACGTACGGCGCGCCATGGAGAAGGAGCAGGCCCACCTGCCCTTCCTCGCCCACCTGCGCACGCTCGCCACCTCAGACCTCGTCCAGGCGCGTGTGGAGGACCTCGCCAAGGCCATCGAGGTCTGGTCGGGGCTCGACCGCGCCACCGCCGAGGCCCGCCTCTACCCGCTGGCGCAGTTCATGGCCGACGTGTACGCCGCCGCGCTGCTGGAGAACCAGGCGACGTGGGGCATCGACGACGACCGCAAGGCCCTCGTCGCCCGCCTCTACGCCGAAACCCACCTCACCGACCCCGGCCCACTCCGCGGCCTCGACCGCCCCGCCACCGACCCCTTCGACACCCTCCTAGCAGGCTCGGTCACCCTCTGAGCCCGCCGTCTCGCCGTCTTCGCCGAACAGCGCTTCGACGGTGGGGGTGGTGTAGGAACGGTTCAGCCAGGCTTCGAGCTGGGCCAGGTCCGTGCAGGAGGAGATGCGGGCGCGGACGTCGTCTGTGACTTCCAGCCCTCGGAAGGCCAGAGTGGTCAGAATGCCCTTCGCCAGGCCCTCGGCCTTCCCTTCGGCCTTCCCCTCGGCCTTGCCCTCCGCTTTTCCGCGTCCGAAGTGCTCTTTCGCGAAGGGGCTGTAGACCGGCCAATAAGTGGATGACATGAGAATCTCCTCCATGAGTTGCCGAGTCTCAGGCGCGGACATGTTGTAGGCGTACTCATAGTACTTCGGCCTGTCCTCGTCTTTGCTGTCGCGGATGGCTGCGGTGAATGTCTCCACGACCTTGCGGTTTCGGCCGTGCATCATGACAGACAGGGCCGCGAGTTCGAGGTGCTCAGCTGCCAGTTTTGGGTCGATTATGGGCGGTATGTCGTCAGGTCCGAGAACCTGGGCCTGCAGACGATAGCCGGTGAGGCCGGATTCGATAGGAGTAGCGTAATATGCCGCATCTTTCCGATTCGGGCAGATGACGAGGACCGTGACGTCGCATCGCTGCATGAGCCACAGCGCGGCGGCGTAGCGGGCCAGCTGCCTGGGCTCTTTAGAGCGATCGAATTGGGCCTCCACGATGACGGCGTGAAAGGCGTGTTCGGGCCCGCCCATGATGAGCACCAGATCGGCCGTTATGTCCTCAGAGCGACGAGTGCTGAAGGATGGATTCTCTACGCGGACGAGTGGAGTCTCCGGCAAGCGCACGCCCTTGAGGTTGCTCAGCAACTCCACTGCCAGGGACGGCCGTTCGGTCATCAATTTGACGAGAGCGTCATGGTTCGCTGACGGCATGGCGCACATCATTGCACCAAGGAACGGCAAAGTGATGGCCTTTCGCGTTATCTCGCAGGCTCTTTCTTCTAAACCAAACGGAAGTCTGGAGGCTATTTACGGCTTTCGGCTGAAAAATCGCTTCGAAGTGGGCGCTGGGCGGGAGAGGGGTGAGGGCGTACGCTCGGCACGTTCTCCGAGGCACGTATCCCCGAGGAGGGTCACATGACCGTACGCGTGGAGCGCCAGGGGCCGGTGACCACCGTGGTGATCAGCAGGCCGGAGGCGCGCAACGCCGTCGATCGCAAGACCGCCGACGCGCTGGCCGACGCGTTCCGCGAGTTCGAGGCCAGTGACGCCAGCGTGGCGGTGCTGTGGGGCGAGGGCGGCACGTTCTGCGCGGGAGCCGACCTCAAGGCGCTCGACAACCGCGTCGCCGAGCAGGGCGACGGGCCGATGGGGCCGACCAGGATGCGGCTCGGCAAGCCGGTCATCGCGGCCGTCGCCGGGCACGCCGTCGCGGGCGGGCTGGAGCTCGCGCTCTGGTGCGACCTGCGGGTCGCCGAGGAGGACGCGGTGTTCGGGGTGTTCTGCCGCCGGTGGGGCGTGCCGCTCATCGACGGCGGCACCGTACGGCTGCCGCGGCTCATCGGCACCTCGAGAGCCATGGACATGATCCTCACCGGACGGCCGGTCGGCGGGCGGGAGGCGTACGAGATCGGGCTGGCGAACCGGCTCGTCCCCACCGGCACCGCGCGGCGCCACGCCGAGGAGCTGGCCGCGGAGATCGCCCGGTTCCCGCAGGCGTGCCTGCGCGGCGACCGGATGTCGGTGCTGGAGCAGGAGGGGCTGACGGAGGAGGAGGCGATGCGGAACGAGCTGCGCCACGGCCTGATGTCGCTGCCGGACGCCTCCGAAGGCGCGGCCCGCTTCGCGGCGGGCGCCGGCCGCCACGGCGCCTTCCCCGCTTAGGAGCCCGTGTCGCCTTCCCGGGGGTTGTCGGTGGGCGCGCGTATGGTGACCGTATGCCTGACATCGAGGTCGCCGGGCGTGCGGTCCGCATCACCAACCCCGACAAGGTGGTCTTTCCGCGGACCGGGCACACCAAGCTCGACCTGGTCCGCTACTACCAGGCGGTGGGCGAGGCGGCGCTGCGGGGCGTCCACGGGCGGCCGATGGTGCTCAAGCGCTTCGTGCACGGCATCGAGCAGGAGGCGTTCTTCCAGAAGCGGGCCCCGGCCAAGCGGCCCGACTGGATCGAGGTGGCGGAGCTGAAGTACCGCTCGGGGCTGAGCGCCGAGGAGGTGGTCTGCACCGACCTCGCGCAGCTCCTGTGGGTGGTCAACCTGGGCTGCGTCGATCTCAACCCCCATCCCGTACGCTCCGACGACCTGTCCAGGCCCGACGAGCTGCGCATCGACCTCGACCCCGTGCCGGGCGTCGCGTGGGCCGACGTGCTGGCCACGGCGCAGGTGGCGCGGGAGGTGCTGGCCGACCACGGGCTGGTGGCCTGGCCCAAGACGTCGGGTTCGCGAGGCTTCCACGTGTACGCCCGCATCGAGCGGCGGTGGCCGTTCTCGCAGGTGCGCAAGGCGGCCGAGACGGTGGCCCGCGAGGTGGAGCGGCGCGCGCCCGGCCTGGCGACCAGCCGGTGGTGGAAGGAGGAGCGCCACGGGGTGTTCGTCGATTTCAACCAGAACGCCTACGACCGCACGGTGGCCTCCGCCTACTCGGTGCGGGCGGTCGAGGACGCCCGGGTCTCCACGCCGCTGACGTGGGACGAGGTGCCGGGCTGCCGTCCTGAGGCGTACACGATCGACACCGTGCCGGCGCGGCTGGCCGAGCGCGGCGACCCCTGGGAGGACATGGACCTTCACCCCGGCTCACTCGACGGCCTGCTCGCGCTGGCCGAGGAGCTGGGCCCGCCGCCCAAGCCGCCCAAGGGCACCGGGCGCAGGCGGCAGACCAAGCCGCTGATCGAGATCGCCAGGGCCGAGCACAAGGACGAGGCGATGGCCGGGTTCGAACGGTGGAAGGCCCGCCATCCGAAGGCCGCGGCCCACCTGGAGCCCGCCGATGTGCTGGTGGACGGCATGCGGGGGCGCAGCAGCGTCTGGTACCGCATCCGGGTCAACCTGCAGCACGTGCCCGAAGGCGAGCGGCCCCCGCAGGAGCCGCTCGAGGTCGACTACGACCCCTGGCGCGGCGCCTCGGACTGACCGGAGCGGGTCCGGAGGCCGGCAAGCCGGCCTCCGGTCGGCCTGCGGGTGTCTGCGGCTTCGGAGGCTTCCAGGCCAGGCGGACCGGCGGCCTCCGGCCGACCGGCGGACCCGGGTCGTGCCCGCGCGTTCAGCGGCCGGCGATGAAGTTCGCCAGGTGGGCGTAGGGCGAGGTCCGGGTGCCGCGCTCGTTCTCGTGCCGGTCGGCGGCCCGGAACAGCGCGTAGATGAGCTGCACGCCGATCCAGCGCAGCGGCTCGGGCTCCCACTGCCGCACCTGGCGGCCCACCCACGGCAGCCGCGTCAGCGGCGTGTCGCGGCGCAGCACCAGGTCGCGCAGGGTACGCCCGGCCAGGTTGGTGGTGGTGACGCCGCTGCCGACGTAGCCGCAGGCCCAGCCGAGCCCGCTGGCGTGGTCGAGGTGCACGGTCGAGCACCAGTCGCGGGGCACGCCGAGCACTCCGCACCAGGCGTGCGCCACCGGCACGTCCACGGCGGCGGGGAAGAGCTTGACCAGCATCCGCCACAGCAGCGCGACGGTCTGCGATTGGGTGACGCCGCGCCGGTCGGTACGCGAGCCGAACCGGTACGGCACGCCCCGCCCGCCGATCGCGATCCGGTCGTCGGCGGTGCGCTGGGCGTAGACGTAGGCGTGGGCCTCGTCCTCCAGCAGTTCGCTGCCCTGCCAGCCGATGTGCTTCCACACGTCGGGCGGCAGCGGATCGGTGACGATCATCGAGCTGTTCATCGGCAGCCACTGGCGGTGCTGGCCGTGGAGGCTGGCGGTGAAGCCCTCGGTGGCGCGGATGACGTACTCGGCGGTGACGTCGCCCCGGGTGGTGAGCGCGGTCGCCTTGCCGCCGCCGTTCCTGGGGCGGATCTCGGTGACGGTGGTGTCCTCGTAGATGTCCACGCCGAGCCCGGCCACGACGGCGGCGAGCCCGACGGCGAGCTTGGCGGGCTGGATGCGGGCGCAGTGCGGCGAGTACGCGGCCTCGATCGCCCCCGCCACCTGGACGCGCTCGCGCTGCTCGGCACGTTCCATGATGCGCATGTCGGCCTCGCCGTAGCCCCAGCGGCGCAGGTCGGCGACCTCGGCGCGCAGCCGCCGCCGCTGCGCCGGGTTGGTGGCGACGTGGATCAGCCCGCCCTTGTGCACGTCGGCGTCGATGCCTTCGGCGCGGGTGACGTCGATGACCTCGTCCACGGAGGCGAACATGGCCCGCTGCAGATCGATCATGGCCTGCTTGCCGCGCGCCTTGGCGTGGCGCTTGCGGGAGCCGGCGAACTCGGCCGACAGCCATCCGCCGTTGCGCCCGGATGCGCCGAACCCGGCGAACTCCTTCTCCAGGATCGCGATGCGCAGGCCGGGGTCGGCCTTCTTGAGGTAGTACGCGGTCCACAGGCCGGTGTAGCCGCCGCCGACGATGGCGACGTCGTAGTCACGGGGGCCGGGCAGCGCGGGCCGCCGTGCGGGCAGGCCGATCTGCCGGTACCAGAAGGAGACGCCGCCGTTGGCGAAGTCTCTGGTCAGCGGGATGCCTCTCATCACCGGACACATTGTCCAGTACCACTCGCCAGACCAACAAGTCGGCGAAGTGTAATGAAACAGGACAAACCACTAGCTGCGTGTCTGACGCTCGTAACCCTCGTCGCCCCCGTAAACGCGCAGGTCGGGGTCATGCTCAGGCTGGTTCGCCGGGCTCGTGGGCGAGGCGGTGTGCTCGGTGGCGAAGTCGTCGGACAGCATCGGTTCGGGCGGGAGCAGGTAGTCGCGCCAGCCGATCTCGCCCTTGGGCTCGGCATCCGTGAGCAGCGCGCCTGCTCGCTGGGCGGCGTACAGACGGCCCGGATACCGTACGGGAACGCACGGCCGGCGCAGTCCCGAGGACCGCAGCCACACCGTGACCAGCTCCTCGGTGTCGATCACCTGCGGCCCGCCGAACTCGATCTCCCGCTCGGCCGGCGAGGCGCTGAGCAGTGCGGCGGCCCGCGTGGCGACCTCGCCGGTGTGCACCGGCTGCCAGGGCAGCGAGCGGTCCACGGGCAGCACCGGCAGCGACGACAGGTCGCTCAGCCTGCGGTGCAGCCACTGGTGGAACGGGGTCGTGCGGAGGATCGTCCAGCCCAGGCCGCTCTCCATGACCAGCCGCTCGGCCTCCAGCTTGTGCCGGAGGTGCCCGTACGCGGCCTTGTCGGCGCCGACCATCGAGGTGAACAGCACGTGCGGCACCCCCGCCGCGCGCGCCAGGATCAGCAGCGCCCTGGTGCCGGGCACGTCCACCGCGCCGCGCCCCTTGCGGCCGCTGGTGGCGAGGTGGGCGATCGCGTCCACCCCCTCGACGGCCTCCTCGACCCCGTTGCCGGAGATCAGATCGCCCCAGATCCACTCGACGCTGCCGCGATCCTCCCGCTTGGCCCGGCTCAGCGCGCGCACCTCGTGCCCCGCCTTGAGCAGGGCGGGTACCAGCGCCCCGCCGAGTGTGCCGGTGGCTCCCGTGACCAGTATGCGCATGACGGCCCCCTACCCGCCCACATGGAGAAATGTCCGTAGATCAGTGCGTATGTCGTCCTCCGGGCGGGGTAGGGCGCGTCCCATGGCTCGTATCGCATCGGAATCGCTGGTCGAACGCCTCGCCGCATGGGGAGTCGACACCGTCTTCGGGCTTCCGGGTGACGGCATCAACGGCGTCATGGAGGCCCTGCGCCGCCACCGTGACCGGATCCGTTTCGTCCTCGTCCACCACGAGGAGGCCGCCGCCTTCATGGCCACCGGCTACGCCAAGGCCACCGGCCGCATCGGCGTCTGCCTGGCCACCTCGGGCCCCGGCGCCATCCACCTGCTCAACGGCCTGTACGACGCCAAGCTCGACCACCACCCCGTGCTGGCCATCACCGGCATGCAGGAGACCTCCGTGCTCGGCACCGGCTACCAGCAGGAGGTCCACCTGGACAAGCTGTTCGCCGACGTGGCCGAGTACAACATGATGATCACCAACCCGGTGCAGCTCCCGTCGCTGGTCGACCTCGCCGTCAGGACCGCCTACGCGCGGCGCGGCGTCGCCCACCTGGCGCTGCCCAACGACATCCAGGTGGCGGAGGAGGGCTGGGACCCGTACCGGAACGTCGCACCCGCCCGCGCACCCGAGACCGCGCCCGTCTACCTCCAGCCGTCCGGCCTGCCCAGGAAAGAGGACCTGGAGTGGGCGGCCGAGGTGCTCAACCGGGCGGAACGCCCCGCCATGCTGGTCGGGCAGGGCGCGCTGCACGCCCGCCAGGAGGTGCTGGAGGTGGCCGAGGCGCTGGGCGCGCCGATCGTCAAGACGCTGCCCGGCAAGGCGGTCGTGCCGGACGACTCGCCGTACACGACGGGCGGGCTCGGACTGCTCGGCACCCGGCCGAGCGAGGAGCTGATGGACGACGCCGACGTGCTGTTCATGGTCGGCACGAACTTCCCGTACTCGAAGTTCCTGCCCGAGACGCGCGACGCCCGGGTGGTGCAGTTCGAGGCCGACCCGACCAGGGCGGGCGCGCGCATCGCGACCGACGTGCCGGTCGTGTGCGACGCCAAGGAGGGGCTGCGGGCGCTGCTGCCGCTGCTGGCCCGCAAGGACCGCGGCCACCTGGCGAAGTACCAGAAGATGATGGCGAAGTGGCGCGCCGACATGGAGGCGCTGGAGAACCCCGACCGCGAGCCCATCGCCCCGCAGTACGTCATGTCCATCCTGGACCAGCTGGCCACCGACGACGCGATCCTGACCTGCGACAGCGGCACCGTCGCCACCTGGGCGGCGCGCCACTGGACGATCCGCGGCGAGCGCGAGTTCTACCTGTCGGGCACGCTCGCCTCGATGGCGAACGGCCTGCCGTACGCCATCGCCATGCAGCACGCCTTCCCCGGCCGGCAGGTCATCGCCTACGTCGGCGACGGCGGCTTCTCCATGCTGATGGCCGAGTTCCTCACCGCCGTGCAGCAGCGGCTGCCGGTCAAGGTGATCATCAACAACAACAACGCGCTCGGCCAGATCCTGTGGGAGCAGATGGTGCTCGGCTTCCCCGAGCACGGCGTGCGCTACGCCGAGCCCGAGGCGGACTTCTCGGCCTGGGCCAGGTCGTGCGGCGGGTTCGGCGCGAAGGTGTCCAAATCGGAGGACGTCGCCCACGCCGTCGGCCAGGCGCTCGCGCACGACGGCCCGGCCCTGGTGGACGTGGACGTCAACCCGAACGAGCCGCCCATGCCCGGCAAGGTCTCCTACGACCAGGCCAAGAGCTTCGCGCAGGCGTTCCTCAAGGGGCAGCCGCACCGGTCGGCCATCGCGACCACCCTGTTCAGGGACCGCATCCAGAAGCTCTGAACCCGTCTCATGACAGCGCACGGGCGATCCCGGCGGCGGCGGCCCGCAGCGGCTCCACCAACCGGGGCAGCTCGCGGGCCCGCCGCGAGGACAGCACGATGCCGAGCGCCGCCACCGCGCGCCCGTCCACCAGCACCGGGGTCGCCGCCGAGCAGGAGCCGAGCGTCATCTCCTCGTACGTCAGCGCGTACCCCTGGGCCCGCACCGCCGTCAGCTCCCTGGCCAGCCGGCCGGGCTCGATGATCGTGTGCGGGGTGGGGCGTTCGAGCTTGCGCGCCAGGTAGGACTTGACGAACCAGTCGGGTTCGTACGCCAGCAGCGCCTTGCCCACGCCCGTCGGGTGCATCGGCAGCCGGCCGCCGATCCGCGACACGATGGGCACCGCCCGCCTGCCGTACACCTTGTCCACGTACAGGACCTCGAGGCCGTCCCTGACTGCGAGGTGCACGTTCTCGCCCGTCGAGGCGAACAGCTCCTGCAGCCACGGATGCGCCAGCTCCTGCAGCCGGTTCGGCGCGAGCTGGCCCAGCTCCCACAGCCGCGGCCCCACCCGCAGCCGGCCGTCCGGCCCGCGCCCCAGCGCCCGCCACGCCTCCAGCTCGCCGACCAGCCGGTGCGCGGTGCTCAGCGGCAGCCCGCTGCGCCGGGCCAGCTCGGTCAGCGTGAGCTGGGGATGCGCCGCGTCGAACGCGCCGAGTATGGCCAGGACCTTGGACGTCACCGAGCGCCCAGCCTCGCGGGAACCGCCTGACATGTTCACGATCCTGCACCGCGTTTCCGCTCAGTGGAAGGGGCCTCTCGGATAGATCACCTCGAACCACCATGCTTTCCCTCATGCGAACTCAGGTCGGGATCATCGGTGCAGGTCCTGCTGGACTGCTGCTGTCTCATCTGCTTCACCTGCGCGGCATCTCCTCCGTGGTGCTGGAGAAGCGCAGCCGCGAGTACGTCGAGCGCCGGGTGCGGGCCGGCGTGCTCGAACAGGGCACGGTGGACACGCTGGTCGAGGCCGGCGTCGGCGAGCGGATGCTGCGCGAGGGCCTGCCGCACCACGGCATCGAGCTGAGGTACGGCGGCGCGGGCCACCGCATCGCCTTCGAGAAGCTGGTGCCCGGCAGGTCCATCACCGTCTACGGGCAGCAGGAGGTCGTCAAGGACCTCATCGCCGCCCGCCTCGCCGCCGGCGGTGACCTGCGCTTCGAGGTCGAGGACGTCGCGGTGCACGACGTGGATTCGGAGCGGCCGTACCTGACCTTCGGGGGCGAGCGGCTCGACTGCGACATCATCGCCGGCTGTGACGGCTTCCACGGCGTGTCCAGGCCGTCCATCCCCGAAGGCGTGCTGACGATCTACGAGCGTAACTACCCCTTCGCCTGGCTCGGCATCCTCGCCCGCGTCGCGCCCTCCTCCGAGGAGCTCATCTACGCCAGGAACGAGCGCGGCTTCGCCCTGCACAGCATGCGTACGCCCGCCATCAGCCGCTTCTACCTCCAGGTGCCGCCGGACGCGCGGCTCGACGACTGGCCGGACGAGCGCATCTGGGGCGAGCTGAAGGCCCGCCTGGAGACCGTGCCCGGCTTCGAGCTGGCCACCGGCGAGATCCTGGAACGCGGCGTCACGCCCATGCGCTCCTTCGTGGCCGAGCCCATGCAGTACGGCCGCCTCTACCTGGCCGGCGACGCCGCCCACATCGTCCCGCCCACCGGCGCCAAGGGGCTCAACCTGGCCGTGGCCGACGTGCGGGTGCTCACCGAGGCGCTCACCGCGTACTTCAAGGACGGCACGACCGAGCTGCTCGACGCGTACTCGCAGACCTGCCTCAAGCGGGTGTGGCGGGCGCAGCACTTCTCGTACTGGATGACGACGCTGCTGCACACCTTCGACGAGGACGACGCGTACGCACGGCGGCTGCAGCTGTCGTACCTGGACTACGTCACCTCGTCGGAGGCCGCCGCGACGACGCTCGCCGAGAACTACGTCGGGCTGCCGTTCTAGGAGGCGGTCACCTCGGGCGGGCTGACCGCTTCGTCCTATCCCCGAAGACCCCCGTCACGACGCCTCCGGAGAGCGACCCGCACAGCGTCGCGCCGGCCCTTCAGGGGGCTGACCTCCTTCCGTCCCACTCTTGGAGGCCGCCACTGTGACGCTCGCCGACGGCGGCGACCAGCTGGCCCTTCAGGGGGCTGACCTCCTTCCGTCCCTCCCTTGGAGGCCGCCACTGTGACGCTCGCCGGCAGCGGCGACCAGCTGGCCCTTCAGGGGGCTGACCTTGAACAATGCTTTAAAGTGTGCGGGTGGTCTTCGAGGATGGATGGGCGGTTTCGCCCCTGCGCTGGCTGATGGACACCCTGGGCGAAGCCCAGCTCGCCCGCATGGGCAGTGACCCCGGACTGGTCGCCGCGATCGACCAGCACGCCGCGGCACTGCGCGACGCCATCCCGCTCGACCGGGAGACGCTGGGCGACTACCTGCTCGGCTTCCTCGACGAGCTTCGCCACCGCGGCTGGACCTACACCGGCGAGCCCGACGCGGCGTCCCTGCGGCTGACCGCGGTGTGCTGGCTGACCCGCGAGCTGGGCCTCCTGGAGGACGGCCACCCGGCCTGATCCCCGGCGCGGCACGTGCCCCAAGCGGATCGCCCGGGGCTCGTGCCGGTGGCGCCGCCGGCGAGGCTGCGCGAAGACGCCCTGAGGCGCCGGAAGCGCCGGAGACGCCGAGGGCACCGGAGACGCCGAGGGCGCTGGAGCGCCGGCGTGCGCCGGGTCAGCCGGGCGGCATGTCCGAGCGGGTGGCGCCGCCGCCGCGCGGCGTGGTGCGCATCGGCTCGGTCTCCTCGCCGCTCATCGCGCGAGCGTCCTCCCGCCCGCGCTGGTACGCCTCCGCGTGCGCCCTGGCCTGCGGAGCCTCCGCCTCGATGCGGCCCAGCCAGCGCTCCCAGCGCTGCTGCATCGGCCGGACGAGCCCACCACCGACGCCGATGGCCGCGATCGCGCCGATGGTGGCCAGCACGGTGATCAGCACCGGCGTGGTGACGGCCGTGGCGACGCCGATCTGGTTGAGCGCCGCGATGATGCCGAGCGCCCAGATGAACACCGCCGCCGCGGTCGCAATCCACCGTCCGTACGACAGGCCGCCGAGCGCGCCGGACAGGATGTCCCTGACGGCCTTGGCGATGGCGCCCGTCACCACGATGATCACGATGGCCACGATGGCGAGAGGCAGCCAGCTCACCACTGCCGCCAGCAACGACGAGACCGGGTTGGGCCCGAAGACGTTGAAGCCTATCTGCAGGGTGATCAGCAGGATCGCGTAGAAGACGATCCTTGCGATCAGGCTGCTCGGGTCGTACTTGCTGCGCTCAAACCAGCGCCGCATCCCGCCGCGCTCGACCACCCGGTCGAAACCGACCCGATCGAGTACCTTGTCGACGACCTTCTCCAGAGCCTTGGCCACGATCCACCCGATGATGAGAATCACCAGGAACGCGACCAGCTTGGGAACGAACGTCGCTATTGACCGCCAGGCGTCCGATATGCCTTGGCCGAGGTTGATGTCCACGGTTTCCTCCTCCGAGGAGCCAATGCCTCGGCGCTACCCGGACAGAAACCGCCTATACACGGAGCGCCGCCATTTAGTTCGCTTTATGGTCAAAACTTCCCATATGGCACGAGTGCTGCGGGTGCGGTGGTCGTGGGAAGGCGCGGGACGCGTGAGACGGTGGGAGACCCGTGAGACGATGCGGGACGCGTGAGACGGACCGGGGGATGAGACGGTTCGGAACGTGCGAGAAAGGGCGGCGCGCTTCGGGCCGATGACAGGCCGGCTTCGGTCCCCGCACCCGAAACCACGGCCCCCGGCAGGCTATCGGTCTCGGCCCTCGGCTGGCCGCTGGTCTCGGCCCCCGGCAGGCTATCGGTCTCGGCCCTCGGCTGGCCGCTGGTCTCGGCCCCCGGCAGGCTATCGGTCTCGGCCCTCGGCAGGCCGCTGATCTCGGCCTCGGCTGGCTGCTGGTCTCGGTCCCCGGCTGGGCGCTGGTTTCGGCCTTGGTCCGCCACCGCCCCTGGTCGGCCCACCGGCTCTCCCGGGCCACAAGCCTTGCTGGGTTACCGGCCGTGCTGGGCTGCTGGCCGTGCTGGGTTACCGGCCGTGCTGGGCTGCTGGCCGTGCTGGGTTACCGGCCTTGCCGGGCTACCGGCCGCCGGGCTGCCGGCCCTGCCGAGTTACCGCCCTGCCGGGCCACCGGTCTACCTGCCGCCCAGCTTCCGAGTATCCACGCCGAGCGCCGTCCATCACCTTCCTCGCACAGCACAGGAGCGAGTTCTCCACTGCGTGGCACAGCCTCCGCCTGACGCGAATCCGCGCGTTCACGTCAAGGGCCGTCACTGCACCTCCTCCTTCCACAGGCAGGGGAGGTGCAGTGGCTCGCCTCCGGATGGCGCGAGCCGTGCACGGCGCGTTTCAGGTGCGCGGCGGCGGACCGCTCCTGGCGGCGGAGGGTGTGCGACGGTGGACCGCTCCTGGTGGCGGAGGGTGTGCGGGCGGTGGATCACCTCCCGTCGGCGGAGGGGGCGCGGTGGCAGGCCGCTCCTGGCGGCGGAGGGCGCGACGGCTGAGGGGCGCCGCGACTCGGAGCGCGGAATGGCGGAGGCGCGGCGGTTCTCGGTACGGCCGGGTTCTGGTGCGAAAAGGGCGCTAGAGGGGAAAGGGCGCTGGCGCGGAAAGGAGGGGAGGGGCAGGTCAGCCGGAGGTGGCGGTCTTCAGGTGGGCGGCGGCGGCCTGTTCCAGGTGGAGGAGGTCGGAGGCGACGGTGGCGAAGGTGAAGCCCTCCGCCAGCCGCCGTGCCGCCTGCTCGCCGCTCGGGTTGTGGATGCCGGCCGCGATGCCGGCGTCGGCCGCCGCCGTACGGATGCGTTCGAGCGCCGCCTCGAAGACATCGGCGACCTCGGGGTCGTTCGGGAACCGGCCGCCCACGGCGAGGCACAGGTCGGACGGGCCGACGTACACGCCGTCCAGGCCCGGCGTGGCGCAGATCCGCTCGATGTTCGCCAGCCCGTCCGGCGTCTCGATCATGGCGAGGACCAGCACGCTCTCGTCCGCCTCCGCAGGCGTCGGCCCGATGCGCAGCATCGAGCGCATAGGCCCGTACGAGCGGCGTCCCGCGGCCGGGTAACGCGCGGCGGAGACCGCCCGGGCGGCGTCGTCGGCGGTGTCCACCAGCGGCACGATCACACCGGCCGCCCCGAAGTCCAGCGCTCTGCCGATCATCGCGGGGTCGCCGGACTCCACGCGTACGAGCCCGGCGGACCGGCCGCCCGCGTCGATCGCCATGAGGTTGGCGAGCAGGCCATCGGTGCCGATGAAGCCGTGCTGGCCGTCGAGTGCCACGTAGTCGTAGCCGAGGCGGGCCAGCCGCTCGGTGGCGACGGGCGCGTCCAGGACCACCCAGTAGCCGACGCATCGTTCCCGGTTGCGGATCTTCCTGGCGAACTCGGCTGCGGTCACGGCATCTCCTGACTCGTCGCGTGCGGGCCACGTACGGGCGGCTTCAGGCTGCTCGCCGCCACCGTGCCAGGATCCCGCCGTCCGGAGCCCGCGCGAAGGACGCCCCGGACGCCGGAACCCGCATGCGTGGCAGGCCGGACATCGGTCCCGGCAGCGGATGACCCACGTGCACGGCGAGCCCGATCGGCGTCCAACCGGCTTCCGAGCACGCCGCCCTTCCGCCACTGTGGCATGATTTGCGCGTTTCGTGCAATGCTGGTTGCGTGATTCGCGCACAAGCGGATGCGGTGCTGGTGCTGGCCGACGATCTGACCGGGGCGGCGGAGACGGCCGCTGTGCTCATGCCCGCCGCCGGCGCCGCGCTGATCGCGCTGTCCGGGCCGCCGTTCACGTCCGCGCCGCCGGTGCTGGTCGGCGACCTCGGCACCCGCTATCACCCCGACGCGAAAGCCCTGGTACGGGCGGCACTCGCGGACGCGGACGGCCGTACCGTCCTCATCAAGATCGACTCGCTGCTGCGCGGGAACGTCGCCGCCACCGTCGCCGCCGCCTCCCTCGACGCGCCCGTGGTCATGGCCCCCGCACTGCCGTCAGCCGGCCGCACGGTCGTGGACGGAGTGCCGTACGTCCAAGGCGTCCCGCTGCGCGAAACGCGCACATGGCACATCGAGCCCAGGCCCGCACCCAGGACGGTCGCCGAAGCGCTCGACGGCCACCCCTTCACGCACATACCCCTCGCCACCGTCCGCGCCGGTCACCCCACCCTGACGGAGGCGCTCGCGCGGGCGTTCGGCGCGGCGGGCCGGGTGGCGATCTGCGACGCGGAGACGGACGCCGACCTCGACGCGGTGGTGGCCGCCGCGTTCGCCGCCGACCCGCGTACCCGCCTGGTGGGAGCCGGCGGCCTCGCCACCGCCCTGGCCCGCGCCCGCGACGGGGGATCGGACGGCGAGGGCCACCCGCCGCCGCCCGAGGGGCCGCCTCCCGGCGCGCCCCTGCTGGTCATCGTCGGGACCGCACACCCCGGCGTGTCCGACCAGGTCGAGCTGTTGATCCGGTACGGCGTTCAGCAGGTCGCCCTGGACCCGGCCGAGCCACCGGACATCACAGCGCCACGCTTACGCCGAGCCCTGGACACGGGGCCCACGGTGCTCACCACCTCGGGCCCCCTGCCCGACGCCTTGGAGGAGATCGTTCAGGACGCCCTCGGCGACCGGCCCGCGAACCTCGTCATGACCGGCGGCGGGACGGCCAGAAGAGTCCTCGACGCGCTCGGCGTCCGCGAGCTGACCCCGGTCGGACAGGTGCACCACGGCGCCGTCCACTGCCACACGCCCCAGGGCCACGCGGTCATCACCAGGCCGGGCGGCTTCGGCGGCCGCGACAGCCTGCTGCGCATGACCGCCCACCTCGCGCCACACCACTTCGAAAGGCACACATGAGCACACCTCTGATCGCCCTCACCATGGGGGACGGCTCCGGCGTCGGTCCCGAAGTCATCGTCGGCGCGCTGAACGCCCCCGAACCGGCCGCGTTCTGCCGCCCGCTCGTCATCGGCGACGCCGGACGCCTGCGCCAGGCCGCCGGCATCCTCGGCGTGACCGCCAGGGTGGAGACGGTGGACGGGGTGGCGGACGCGGTGTTCGAGCCTGGCCGCATCAACGTCATCGACCCCGGCCTCCTCCCGGCCGACCTGCCGTGGGGC
Source organism: Nonomuraea fastidiosa (assembly GCF_042751225.1). Taxonomy (NCBI): domain Bacteria; kingdom Bacillati; phylum Actinomycetota; class Actinomycetes; order Streptosporangiales; family Streptosporangiaceae; genus Nonomuraea; species Nonomuraea fastidiosa. The sequence goes on along the minus strand of NZ_CP170570.1, from coordinate 331,771 downwards.
GAGGTGTCGGCGGTCGCGGGCAACGCGGCCTACGAGTACGTACGGCTGGCCGCGGAGCTGGCGATGTCCGGCCAGGTGCAGGCGATCTGCACGGCCCCGCTCAACAAGGAGGCCCTGCACGCCGCCGGACACATCTACCCCGGCCACACCGAGCTGCTCGCCCACCTGACCGGCACAGAAGAGGTGTCGATGATGCTCTCGACCGCCAAGGTCAAGGTCATCCACGTCACCACCCACATCGGCCTCATCGACGCGGTCGCGCGCATCGAGCCCGGCCTGGTCGAACGGACGATCCGGCGCGGCGAGGCGGCCATGCGCGGCACCGGCCTGGAGCGTCCCAAGATCGGCGTGTGCGGCATCAACCCGCACGCGGGCGAGAACGGCCTGTTCGGGTACGGCGAGGAGGAGGAGAAGATCGTGCCCGCCGTCGAACGTCTGCGGGCCGAGGGCATGGACGTGCACGGGCCGCTCCCCGCCGACACCGCCTTCTTCCTGGCCGGACGCGGCGACTACGACCTCATCGTGGCCATGTACCACGACCAGGGACACGGCCCCGTCAAGATTCTCGGCCTGGAGGCGGGCGTCAACATCACCGTCGGCCTGCCCGTGATCAGGACCTCCGTGGACCATGGGACCGCGTTCGACATCGCGGGCAAGGGCCTCGCGGACCCCGGCAGCATGATCGAAGCCCTCCGCCAGGCCGCCGAACTCTCCCAGGCGCAGACGTCATGACGGCCCCATCACCACACCCCCGCCCGACGCTGGTCGGGGACGCCGCCGGGGGAGCGCAGAAGGGGCTGAACGGGCGGACCACGGGGGATCGAGCCGCCGGGGAGCAACCTGCGAAGGATCGTGCTGAGAGGACGCGGACCGCGACGGGCCAGAGCGCGGGGGAGCAGCCTGCAAGGGCGCAAACGCCCATGGCGCGAAAACCTAAGACGCAGGGGCTCACGGCGCAGGGGCCCAAGGCGCAGGGGCTCAGTGTGCAGGGGCCCAAGGATCAAGAGCCCAAGGGACAGGGGCCCAAGGATCAGGAGCCTCAAACACAGGGGGCCGAGATGCAGGGGCTCACAGCGCAAGGGCCCAAGGGGCGAGGGCCAGCGGCGCCGGAGCCCAAGGGGCAGAAGCCGGGAAGGCAGGTAGCGAAGGGGCCGGTGGCGAAGAGGCAGGAGGTGAAGGGACGAGGGCCGAAAGGACGGGGAGCGGACGCGCGGCGAGACGAGATCGTACGCCTGGCCACCGAAACCGGCCTGGCCAGCGTCGAGGAGCTGGCGGCCCGGCTGGGCGTCACGCAGTCCACCATCCGCCGCGACCTGGCCCACCTCAAGGCGGCCGGGCTCCTGGCCCGCACGTACGGCGGCGCGATGGCGGTGGTGACCCACCCGGAGGCGTCGCTGCGGCAGCGCATCGGGGAGGCGTTCGAGGCCAAGCGGGCCATCGCGAGCTGGGCGGCGGCGCAGGTCCGCCCGGGCGAGACGATCCTGCTCGACTCGGGCTCGACCACCGGGGCCCTGGCCCACGAGCTGCGCAACGCCGCCGACCTGACGGTGGCGACCACGGGCCTGACCGCACTGCAGGAGCTGGTGGGCGCGACCGGCGTGCACGTCGAATGCCTCGGCGGTACATTGCGGCACGTCAGCCAGGGCTTCGTGGGCCCGCTCGCGGAGGCGGCGCTGAGCCGGATGACGTTCGACCGGGCGTTCCTGGGCGCGGACGGGGTGACGGCCGAGGACGGCATCTGCGAGGCGAGCCTCCAGCAGACCCGGCTCAAGGAGCTGATGATGGCCCGCTCCCAGCACGTCTACGTCCTGGTCCACGCCGCGAAGCTGGGCCGCCGCCCGTTCCACGCCTGGGCCCGCATGCCGGACCGCTGGACGCTTGTCACGGACGCATCCGCCACGGACGACCTCCTGGAGCCGTTCGCGGCGCGAGGCGTGGAGACGGTGATCGCCATCTAGGTCGCTGGGCCTCCCAGGTGCCGGGCGAAGAAGCGGATCGAGCTGTCGATCTCGAACGGCGGGACGCGGAAGTGGCCGCCGGGGTTGGCGTGCAGGGTCTTCTCGGCGGAGCCGAGCGCGTCGTACAGGCGCATCACCGCGTCCCGCGGATTGCTCTCGTCGTCCCACTGCAGCAGGAACTCCACCGGAACCGTGATCTTCGCCGCGGTGCCGATGAGCCATTCGCTGCCGACGAGGCCGAGCACGGCCGCCGTGATCCGGGGCTCGGCCGCGACGAGGCGGATGCCCATCTCGCCGCCCTGTGAAAGCCCGTAGTAGCCGATGGGCCGGTCGTCGCCGACGGAGCCGAGCTGCTGGAGTGCGTCCAGGGTGGTCTGCCAGTCGGGGATCAGCTCGGCCGCCACGACCTCGTTGAGCTCGGGCCAGGCCGGGCCGAAGGGCTCGCCTGCGGCCTCGCGTTCCTGGATCTCCGCGACGAGCCGCCGGATCTCCGGGTGCTCGGGCCTGTCCCCGGTGCCGGGAGCGTCGATGGCGGCGACCGCGAAGCCGCAGGCGGTGACGTACGGGAAGGCCCGGGAGACGACCTCCCAGCCCTTCTTGTGCGAACCGCCGCCGTGCCCGATGAGGACCAGCGGCCGAGGACCGGATCCCTCGGCGGGCGTCCAGAGCACCCCGGGGACGTCTCCGATGGTGAAAAGCTGCTCGCGGATGCCGTCGGTGACGGTCTCCGAGGTGATCTGCATGAGGTGGATTACAGCGGAATGTCCGCCGGTAAGGCGAGCGATTTCGCTGCGCGGCCAGGTGGCCGGTGCGCGGTGTCCGCCGTAGACCGCCGCCGGGTGGCCGATTCCTCGTCGTACGTCCGGGCGGCCGGACGGCGGCACGCCGCAGACCGATCGCCCGCTGCTCGAGCGCCTGCACAGGACTGCCGGAGGAGACGGCCCAGAAGGCAGGCGGGCAAGTGCGGGCGGCCCAGAAGGCAAGCGGGCAAGTGCGGGCGGCCCAGAAGGCAAGCGGGCAAGTGCGGGCGGCCCAGAAGGCAAGCGGGCAAGTGCGGGCGGCCCAGAAAGCAGGCGGGGCAAGTGCGGGCGGCCCGGAAAGCAGGCAGGGCAGCGCGGGCGGCGCGCCGCGTCTGGACGGCAGGCATGGCCTTCGGCCGGTGCGGGTGAGAACGGCAGCGACTCGTGCGTGTCGTGCGGTGGCATGGGCTCGGCGGCTCCACCCACCGGGCACCGCCCCTTACGACAGCGAAAAGCCCCAGGAACATCGCCTGGGGCCTCGGTGCGGGACGTGTGGACGATACTGGGATTGAACCAGTGACCTCTTCCGTGTCAGGGAAGCGCTCTCCCGCTGAGCTAATCGTCCATATTGAGTTGTCACTCAGAGCGGAAGACGGGATTCGAACCCGCGACCCTCACCTTGGCAAGGTGATGCTCTACCCCTGAGCCACTTCCGCGAGGCGTTGGTCTTTATTTTACCGGATCCCGAAGGCTCCGAAGACCGGCCGAGGTGGAGACGGGATTTGAACCCGTGTAGACGGCTTTGCAGGCCGCTGCCTCGCCTCTCGGCCACTCCACCAGGAGTCACGCTCCGAGCGGAAGACGGGATTCGAACCCGCGACCCTCACCTTGGCAAGGTGATGCTCTACCCCTGAGCCACTTCCGCGTGTCTGCTCCGGCGGCGATGCGCCGGGCTCACGGGAAAACCATATCGTCTCCACGGAGTGCCCGTGCGCATCGCGGGCCGTCGAAAACCGATTCTCGGCGATCGATCGCCGATTCGCGGCGGTGGATCGCCGCTTCGTGGCCGGCCGATCGCCCGTTCGTGACGGTGAGGCGCCGGCGTCAGGCCTTCGGATCCACCAGCCGTACGTCCGATGCCATCACGAACATCACCCGGTGCCCGAGCTGGATCTGGTGGTAGCGGGTCTTGCCGGTGGTGGTGACGTGCTTGGAAGGCCGGAAGGCGTTGGCGGAGTAGTGGGTGCCGGTGATCGTGTCGCCCACCGTGTACGTCTGCCCCGGCGGGATCTTGTACTTGAGCGGCGTCAGCGGCTGCGGCGACGCCTTGGTGTAGGCCGACCTCTCGGGGTAGGCGCGGCCGTACACCTTGACCGCCCCCGAGATGGGCGTGACGAGCGGGCCCTTGGCGGGGATCGCGGTCGGCTTGGCGGCCGGGTTGTGGAACCACGCCTTCTGCCCCAGGTACCAGATGGCCGTCCAGTCGCCCTTGCGTTCGGCGACGGCGTAGCGCTGGCCGGTGGAGGCGCGGGCGCTGTGGTCGTACACGCTGTACGTGCTCGGTTTGCCCGGATGCTTGCCGATGTCGTTCACCAGCGGCGCGCTGTGGCTGGGTGACTTGTGCAGCCAGACGGTGGAGGCGCCGTGCGACGGGCACGCCTTGTCGGGCTTGGTGGCCTCGCAGCCGGTGAAGCGCGGCCGGTTGCTGTCGTAGTCGGGCCTGATGATGATCGAGTTGCCGTTCTTGGCCGCCTTGAACGGCTTCTTCATCAGCTCGAAGTAGTGCGCCCAGTCCCAGTACGGGCCGGGGTCCTCGTGCATGCCCGCCACGGTCGCGGGCGTCGTCCCCGGCACGTTGTCGTGGCCGAGGATGTGGGCGCGGTCGAGCGGGATGCGGTATTTGGCGGCGAGGTAGCGCACCAGGCGGGCCGACGACCGGTACATCGCCTCGGTGTACCAGGTGCCGCCCTTGGCCAGGTAGCCCTCGTGCTCGATGCCGATGGAGCGGGTGTTGACGTCCCAGTTGCCGGCGTGCCAGGCGATGTCGTTGGTGGCGACGTGCTGGGCCACGTGCCCGTCGCGGGAGCGGATCGTGTAGTGCCAGCTCACGTACTTGGGGTTGCGGATGAGGGAGGGGATGCCCTGGTAGCCGCCCTCGGTGTCGTGGATGACGATGTAGTCGACCGAGCGCTTGCGCGACAGGCGGTCGTGGTTGCCGTAGTCGCGGTTCTTCTTCTTGCCGAAGCGCCTGTGCGCGGCGGGCATCCACTCGCAGTGCAGCGAGGCGGGGCATTCGGCCTTGCCGCCCGCCGTGTGCCCTTTGGGCGTGCCGGGCTCGTCCTCCTCGTCGAGCTCGGGGAGGCCATCGCCGGAGACGAAGTCGCCCGGGTCGGCGAGCTCGGGGAACGCGGCGGGGTCCCAGATGGTGTCGGGCTGCAGGTCGGGGATGGGGTCGAGCTCCACCAGGTGCCCGTCGTCGGTACGCCGCCGCGCGCCCTCCCGCATCACCGCGAACACCTCGTCGGCGAACGCCCTGGCCGACTTCGGATCGCCGGCCCCGGCGTACTTGGCGACCGCGGCGTGCCAGTCGGCCGGGTCGGTGCTGGGGCGGTCCTGGTAGGAGGCGAGCAGGGCGGCGCCTGCGCGGATGTTGGCGGCCGGGTCGCGGCGCAGCAGTTCCTCGGGCAGCCCGGCGAGCTTGGCCGCCTCCGGCAGCGTGGTGGGCTGCCGGGCGGCGGCGGTGCGCATCGCCGCGTGGGTGATGGCGTCGACCTTGGGGGACATCGGCCTGCTCTCGTCGCCGCGCGGGTCGGCGTGCCCGTCGCCGAGGTGCTCATGACCGGCGGCGCCGGCAGGGAAGGCGTCCACCAGGTGCATCGGGCCGTAACCGCCGGCGGTGCTGGGCCGCCCGCCGTTGGCGTCCCACCGCGACTCCAGGTACGACACCGCGAGCAGCACGCTCTCCGGCACCCCGTACTCCCGGGCTGCGGCGGCGAAGTCCGCCTGGCGGCCCGTCGCCGCCGCGGCTGCGGGTGCGGAGGTGGTGGCCGGCGAGGTCGTGAGGGGGAGGCCGGCCGGACGGTGAGGACGCCGGCGACCAGGCCGGCGGCGAGCCAGAGCTGCATGTACATCTCCCCAGGAACGTCACGATATGACTACTCAGCGTAACCATTCCCAGAAAGGGATGTGTCAGACGGGTCGGTTGATACGCATGTGATCAGCCTGATCTCGCGGCGAACGTGGCATCTTGATCATGTGAGAGTGATCGGCCGACACCGCTCGGCGCATTTCCTGCCCGATATCGGGCAGGATGTTGGCGTGTCTCGTTCCAGAGCCGTATGGTCCTCGTCTGTGTCCACGGCACGGCATCCGTACGAAGATCTCATCGCGCACCTCACGCGGACGAGCCCGCTCGGCCCCGGCGAGGCCGCCCGCGTGATCGCCGACGTGCTGGCCTACTTCTCCGAGTCCACGGAGGAGTTCGTCAGGCGCCGGCACGGCGAGCTGAAGGCGCGCGGCCTGACCAACGACGAGATCTTCCCCCGGATCGCCTCGGAGTTACGGAGCCGCAGGGTCGCGGCTCCGGAGCTGTCCCTCAGGCAGCTCCGCAGGATCGTCTACGGATGAGAAGGAGACCTCGATGTGCGGAATCGTGGCCTATGTCGGCCCCAAGGACGCCGCGCCCATCTTGCTGGAGGGGCTGCAGCGGCTGGAATACCGGGGCTACGACTCGGCCGGAATCGTGGTGTCCAACAAGGGGCTGAAGGTACGCAAGGTCAAGGGCCGGGTCGCCGACCTGGCCAAGGTGGTGCCGGCGCGATTCAAGGGCGGCCTCGGCATCGGGCACACGCGGTGGGCCACCCACGGCGTGCCGAGTGACGTCAACGCGCACCCCCACCTGTCGGCCGACGAGCGCATCGCGGTCGTGCACAACGGCATCATCGAGAACGCCGCCGAGCTGCGCGCCAAGCTGGAGGCCGACGGCGTGGTGTTCGCGTCCGAGACCGACACCGAGGTGCTCGCCCACCTGATCGCCCACGCCGTCGACGAGAACGAGACGCTGGAGGAGGCCGTCAGGAAGACGCTCAAGAGCGTCGTCGGCACCTACGGCATCGCGGTGATCGACGCCGAGCGGCCCGGCGAGGTGGTCGTGGCCCGCAACGGCAGCCCGATCGTGCTGGGCATCGGCGAGAAGGAGATGTTCGCCGCCTCCGACGTGGCCGCGCTGGTCCGCTACACCCGCCAGGTCGTGCACCTGGAGGACGGCGAGCTGGCGGTGATCAAGGCCGACGGCTTCCACACCTTCTCCAGCGACGCCCGCGAGACGGCCAAGGAGCCGCTGACCGTCGACTGGGACGCGGGGCACTACGACACCGGCGGCTACGAGCACTACCTGCTCAAGGAGATCTCCGAACAGCCCGAGACCATCACCAGGACGATGAGCGGGCGGCTGGACGAGCGCTTCCACGTGGCCCACCTGGGCGGGCTCAACATGGACGCCCGCGAGACCCGCGGCTTCCGCCGCGTGAAGATCATCGGGTGCGGGTCGGCGTACTACTCGGGGCAGATCGGGGCGCAGCTCATCGAGGAGCTGGCACGCATCCCGTCCGACGCCGAGCCGGCCAGCGAGTTCCGCTACCGCAACCCCGTCGTGGACCCCGACACCCTCTACGTCGCGATCAGCCAGTCGGGCGAGACCTACGACACGCTGGCCGCCGTGCAGGAGCTCAAGCGCAAGGGCGGCCGGGTCATCGGCATCGTCAACGCCGTCGGCAGCGCCATCGCGCGCGAGGTGGACGGCGGCATCTACCTGCACGCGGGCCCCGAGGTCTCGGTGGCCTCGACCAAGGCGTTCACCTCGACCTGCCTGGCGTTCGCGCTGCTCGCGCTGCACCTCGGCCGGGTGCGCGACCTGTCGCCCGCCGACGGCCGGCGCATCGTCGAGGGCCTGCGCCGCCTGCCCGGCCAGATCGAGCAGATACTCGGGCAGAGCGACCACATCGCCGCGCTGGCCAAGAAGTACGCCCCGCACCCGAGCATGATGTTCGTCGGGCGCGTGCGCGGCTACCCGGTGGCGCGCGAGGGCGCGCAGAAGCTCAAGGAGATCTCGTACGTGCACGCCGAGGCGTATCCGGCGAGCGAGCTCAAGCACGGGCCGCTCGCGCTCATCGGCCCGGACATGCCGACGGTCGCGATCGTCCCAGACGACGAGCTGCTCGACAAGAACCTCACCACGCTCGGCGAGATCCGCGCCCGCGGCGGCCAGGTGCTCATGGTGGGCCACCGCGAGCCCGACCCCAAGCTGGCCGACGACGTCATCGTCATCCCGAAGAACGAGATCGAGCTGGACCCGATCCTGCTGACCATTCCGCTGCAGCTCTTCGCCTACTACGCCGCGGTGGCACTCGGCCGCGACGTCGACAAGCCACGTAATCTTGCCAAGAGCGTTACGGTGGAGTAGCTAATCCAAAATGGCCCAGCCTATCGTTAAATCGCCGCGGACGTCATAAATTCAAAGTGTGCGGCAGTTCGACCATCGCAGGCCCCATCCCGCACGCATGTATGACTACATGCTCGGCGGGAAGGACAACTTCGCGGTCGATCGCCAGGCCCTCGATCAGCTCGCCGAGCTGATCCCGGAGGCGGTCCCGCTGGCCCGCGCGAACCGGGCCTTCCTTCAGCGTGCCGTACGCTACGTCGCCCGCGCCGGGGTCGACCAGTTCCTCGACCTCGGCAGCGGGCTGCCCACGCAGGGCAGCGCGCACGAGGTGGCGCCGGAGGCCAAGGTGGTCTACGTCGACTGCGACCCCGTGGTGCGGGCGCACGCCGCGGTCCTGCTCAGGCGCTCGCCGGGCAGGGCCCGTTTCGTTCAGGCGAACCTGCTCGATCCCGGCGACGTGCTGGACAAGGCGGGGGAGTTCCTCGACTTCGACCGTCCCGTCGGGGTGCTGCTGGTGTCGATCCTGCACTTCATCCCCGACTCCGACGATCCGCAGGGGGCTGTGGCGGCGCTGCGCGAGCGGCTGGCGCCGGGCAGCCACCTGGTGATCTCCCACGCCACGACGGGCCGCGCCGACGATGACGAGCCGTCGTACACCCGCCCCGGCAGCGGGACCGATCGCTCGCCCGCGCGGATCAGGGAGTTCTTCGGCGACTTCCCGCTGGAGCCGCCCGGCCTGGTGCAGGCCACGGACTGGCGGCCGGACCGGCCCAAGCTGGTGGGGGACTGGTCGCTGCCGTCGTCCCTCATGGCCGGAGTTGCCCGTAAAGCCTAATAAGCCCAAAAATCAAGAAAAATCGTGAACTATAGCGATTTTGAATAACGACCGTGACCCCGGTGTATAGCCTGCCGTAATGGGTTAATAACCTGGAGTAATGGGGGTTTCGGGGGAGAAGCACATGCGCCGCCGGCGCTTTCTGGCCTGCGGCCTCGGCATGGCCGCCGCCGTCGCCGGCTGCGGGACCGAGCGGGCCGGGGGAGCCGTGCCGGTCGCCGGGTTCACGCTCAAGCCGGACGGACGGCGCTGGGAACGGGTCGGCCAGGCGTTCGCCGGGGCGGCGCAGGCCGTGGGCTACCAGCCGGGCGGCGGCTTCGACCTGGCACTGAGCGGCCTGCCCGCGGCGGCCGCCGCCGAACTCAACAACAGCCAGAGCATTCTCGAGACCGCCACCCCGCTCGCCAGGCTCAGCGGCGAGGCCCTGGTCGTGGTCGTCCCCGACGGCTCGCCGCTGAAGGACTTCGGCGACTTCGGCGCGCGGATGCTGGCCGACCCCGGGCGCACCCGGCTGGCCGGCGGCTCGCCGGGCGAGCCCGACCACCTGCTGTTCGGTCTCATCGCGCGGGCGCTCGGCGCCGACACCCGGCAGGTCGACTACACCGGCTACCCCAGCGGTGGCGAGGTCATGGCCGCGCTGCTGTCCGGCAGGGCCGTGGCCGCCGCGGGTCCGCTGTCCACCTGGCGGGCCGGGATCGAGCGCAGGCGGATCAGGCCGCTTGCGGTCTCGTCGGCCGCCCGTCTGCCCGAGCTGGACGCGCCGACCCTGCTGGAGTGCGGCGTGCGGGTCGACTTCTCCGACTGGGTGGGCGCGTTCGGCCCGGAAGGCATGGCGGAGGAGGGCCGCGAGGCCGCCGTGCACATGTGCGACGAGGTGCTCGGCTCCTCCGCGTGGGAGGCCGCCTGCCGGGCCGCGGGCTGGCTGCCGATCCCGCTGGCCGGCGACGACTTCGCCCGCTGGCTGCACACCGAGCTGGCCCGCACCCGCGCCGTGCTGCGGGACCTCGGCATGGTCGACACGACCAAAGCCACAACATGCTGGGGTAGTTGCGGGAACGGCCACTAGATGTAGGATCTCGCTCGTCGCTGGTTCGCCTCATCGGAGGCGGAGCAAAAGGGAACCCGGTGAGATTCCGGGGCTGCCCCGCAGCGGTGAGCGGGAACGACCGCCGTCATCAGCACTGGAGAGATCCGGGAAGCGACGGCCAGTAGGTGCTCCACGGAGCTGGAGCGTGCCCGCGAGCCCGAAGACCTGCCAGCGATGCGCCGGGCCGTGCGCCCGTGCGCGCAGTGTTCATGGCCTCGAGGGCGGGCCGGGCACACGCGGGATCGGCGCGCCGCGCCGCGCTCCGCCGTGCTCTCGCCTGCCTTTCGAGGGGAGGCTCGCGAGGAGAGAGAGCACGTGACCCAGATCGTTGAGGTTGACCGCCGGCTGGCCATCGAGGAGGCCGCCGCCCGGGTGATCGCCGATCCGGCCAACTCCCGGGTCGCCGCCGGGCTGCTGGCCGAGGAGATCGCCGACGAGGCGGCCGGGCAGGGCGTGCGGACGTTCTCCGAATCCATCGCCGCCACGCACGCGGCCGGGCTGATCCAGGACCGCCTCGCCGAGTTCGTCGCCGCGCACGCGGCCGAGCTGGACGCGCTGGTCTCGGACGCGGCGGACGCCCGTTTCGAGTACTTCGGGCTCCGTACGGTCTACGACCGCTACCTGCTGCGCCACCCCGAGACGCGGGCGGTGCTCGAGCGGCCCCAGCACTTCTTCATGCGCGTGGCCTGCGGGCTCTCCGGCACCGTCGCGGAGGCGGCCGAGCTGTACGCGCTGATGTCCACGCTGTCCTACCTGCCCAGCTCGCCCACGCTGTTCAACTCCGGCGCGCGCCGCCCGCAGCTGTCGTCGTGCTTCCTGCTCGACTCGCCGCGCGACGAGCTGGAGGCCATCTACGAGCGGTACGGCCAGGTGGCCAGGCTGTCGAAGTACGCGGGCGGCATCGGCATCTCGTGGACCCGGGTGCGCTCGCGCGGCTCGCTGATCAGGGGCACCAACGGTCACTCCAACGGCATCGTGCCGTGGCTGCGCACGCTCGACGCCTCGGTGGCGGCGGTCAACCAGGGTGGCCGGCGCAAGGGCGCGGCCTGCGTCTATCTGGAGACCTGGCACGCCGACATCGAGGAGTTCCTGGAGCTGCGCGACAACACCGGCGAGGACGCCCGCCGCACCCACAACCTCAACCTCGCCAACTGGGTGCCCGACGAGTTCATGCGCCGGGTCGAGGCCGACGAGATGTGGTCGCTGTTCGACCCGAAGGAGGTGCCGGATCTCACCGACCTGTACGGGGAGGAGTTCGACGCGAGATATCGCGCTTACGAGGCCGCCGGGCGATATGTCCGGCAGATTCCCGCTCGCACCCTGTACGGCCGCATGATGCGCACCCTCGCCCAGACCGGCAACGGCTGGATGACGTTCAAGGACGCCGCCAACCGCACCTCCAACCAGACGGCCCGCCCGGAGAACGTCATCCACCTGTCCAACCTGTGCACCGAGATCCTGGAGGTCACCAGCGACGCCGAGACGGCGGTGTGCAACCTCGGCTCGGTCAACCTGGCCGCCCACCTGAACGGCGGTGACATGGACTGGCAGCGGCTGCGCCGCACCGTGCGCACCGCCGTACGCGTCCTCGACCGCACCATCGACCTCGGCTTCTACCCGACGCCGCAGGCCGAGGCGGCCAACAAGCGGTGGCGGCCGATCGGGCTCGGCGTGATGGGCCTCGCCGACGTGTTCTTCACGCTGCGGCTGCCGTTCGACTCGCCGCAGGCTCTCGAGCTGTCCACCAGGATCGCCGAGGAGATCGCGCTGGCCGCGTACGACACCTCGGCCGACCTCGCGGCCGAGCGCGGCCGGCACCCCTCGTACGACGAGACCAGGGCGGCCGGGGGAGTGCTGCACCCCGACCACTACGGCGCGGCCACCGGCCCGCGCTGGGACGCGCTGCGCGCGAAGATCGCCGAGACCGGCCTGCGCAACTCGCTGCTGGTCGCGATCGCCCCCACCGCCACCATCGCCTCGATCGCCGGCTGCTACGAGTGCATCGAGCCGCAGGTGTCCAACGTGTTCAAGCGCGAGACCCTGTCGGGCGAGTTCCTCCAGGTCAACCGCTACCTGGTGGCCGATCTGAAGGCGCGCGGGCTGTGGACCGACCAGGTGCGCGACGACATCAAGCGGGCCGACGGCTCGGTGCAGCAGGTGCCTGGCGTGCCCGGCGACCTCAAGCAGCTCTACCGCACGGCCTGGGAGCTGCCGCAGAAGGCGCTCATCGACCTGGCCGCCGCGCGGCAGCCGTACATCGACCAGTCGCAGTCGCTCAACCTGTTCATGGCGAGCCCGACCATCGGCAAGCTCTCGTCGATGTACGCCTACGCCTGGAAGAAGGGCCTGAAGACCACCTACTACCTGCGCTCGCGGCCCGCGACGCGCATCGCGCAGACCACGGTCGCCGCGCCCCCGGCGCAGGCGGTGGCCTGCTCTCTTGAGAACCCCGAGACCTGCGAAGCCTGCCAGTAAGGAGCCCCGACGATGCTGCTCGACCCCGGCATGGACCTCACCCTGCGGCCCATGCGCTACCCCGCCTTCTACGAGCGCTTCCGCGCCGCCATCCGCAACACCTGGACGGTCGAGGAGGTGGACCTGCACTCCGACCTCGCCGACCTGGCGAAGATGACGCCGCAGGAGCGGCACCTGATCAACCGGCTGGTCGCCTTCTTCGCCACCGGCGACTCGATCGTGGCCAACAACCTCGTGCTCAACCTCTACCAGCACGTCAACGCCCCCGAGGCGCGCCTGTACCTGAGCAGGCAGCTCTTCGAGGAGGCGGTGCACGTGCAGTTCTACCTGACGCTGCTCGACACGTACCTGCCGGACCCGGACGAGCGGGCCAAGGCGTTCGCCGCGATCGAGCACATCCCGTCGATCCGCGACAAGGCCGAGTTCTGCTTCAAGTGGATCGACTCCATCCAGGGGCTGGACCGGCTGGAGACGGCCGCGCAGCGCCGCCAGTTCCTGCTCAACCTCATCTGCTTCGCCGCCTGCATCGAGGGCCTGTTCTTCTACGGCGCCTTCGCCTACGTCTACTGGTTCCGCTCGCGCGGGCTGCTCGGCGGCCTGGCCACGGGGACGAACTGGGTGTTCAGGGACGAGTCCATGCACATGGAGTTCGCCTTCAGCGTCGTGGACACCGTACGGGCCGAGGAGCCCGAGCTGTTCGACGACGAGCTGGGCAAGCAGGTCACGGAGATGCTGGAGGAGGCCGTGGCCGCCGAGCTGGCCTTCGCCGAGGACCTGTGCGGCGACGGCATGCCGGGCATGGGCGTCGAGCAGATGCGCCTTTACCTCGAATACGTGGCCGACCAGCGACTGGTTCGTCTGGGTCTGCCCAAGAGGTACGGTTCTGCCAATCCGTTCGCCTTCATGGAATTGCAGGACGTCCAGGAACTCGCCAACTTCTTCGAACGGCGTGTCTCGGCGTACCAAGTGGCAGTAGAGGGCAATGTGAGCTTTGACGAGACGTTCTAAGACATAGGGGGCAGGTAACGTGCACTCTCCAGCGGACTGGCCGATCCTCGGGATCTCGGTGATCGGCTCGATCCTCCTGGTGGAGGTGGCCAGGCGGCTGCTTCGCAGGGCCAGCCGCAAATGGGACCCGGCCCGTCACCTCCTGGAGCACTGCACGTGGCCCGCCTTCCTGACCGCCGCCGTCGTCGCGTTCAACCTGGTCTTCGGGCCCGGCATGTTCGGCGACACGCCGGGCGAGCGGGCCCTGGCCAGGACCGTCCAGCAGGTGCTCGGCCTGGTCACCATCGCCGCCGTCACCTGGCTCATCGTGCAGGCCACGTACGCGCTGACCGACGTCGTGCTCGAACGGCTCGTCCGGGTCGAGGGTGAGCGCAACCGGCGGGCCCGGCGCATCATGACGCAGATCGCGCTGGTCCGCCGCATCGCCGCCGCCGCCATCATCGTCATCGCGATCGGCGCGATGCTCTTCTCCTTCCCGCAGGTGCGGGCGCTCGGCGCCGGTCTGCTCGCCTCGGCGGGCATCGCCGGCGCCATCGTCGGCATCGCCGCCCAGCCCACGCTCGGCAACGTGGTGGCCGGGCTGCAGCTCGCCTTCAGCGACGCGATCAGGATCGACGACGTGGTCGTGGTGGAGAAGGAGTGGGGGCGCATCGAGGAGCTGACGCTCACCTACGTCGTGCTCAGGCTCTGGGACGAGCGCCGCCTGGTGCTGCCGGTGTCGTACTTCACGCAGAACCCGTTCGAGAACTGGACCCGGCACGGCAGCCGCGTGCTCGCCGTGGTGTACCTGCGGGTGGACTGGTCGGTGCCGGTGCCCAAGCTGCGCGACGCCCTCTATGAGTTCCTGCAGACGAACGCCCTGTGGGACCAGAAGGACTGGACGCTCCAGGTCACCGACGTGCACGAGAACGGCCTGGTCGAGCTGCGGGCCCTGATGAGCGCCGCCGACTCGCCGTCGGCGTGGGACCTCAAGTGCGACGTGCGCGAATTCCTCGTCAACTACATCAGGGAGAACTACCCCGACTCGCTCCCGCGCTTCCGCGTGGAAACCCCGGAGAGCCGCCTCGGCGTCGGCAATGCATCCGGAAACAGCCTCGGAAACAACGCTGGAAACAGCGTCGTACGGGACGCCGGCGAATAAATCGGTGGCCGCGGCGTTGATCGCCCGCCTATCGTGGAAGGCGTCCAGCGACGGGAGAAAGGCGGGAGAAATGCGCGACACGTGCCTCGGCAGGCCGTCCGCCATCCTCCTTGAGCTGCGGCGACGGCTTGTCTGAGCGTTCTTCTGAACGCAATCGGGAAAGCCGCCTCGCCCCCTCCGAGGCGGCTTTGCTGTCATGTACGCGCCGGGCGCGGGGCGGCCTGATCAGCTCCTCACGTCCGGACTCGCGGCCCTGAAAGGAAAGGGCCGCCGGGCCACGGCCTGGCCGTCGGGAATGGCGCCCCCCGGCCGGACCCCGCCCTCGCCCCGGGCCGGTTCACGCCGGCCGGGCCCGGGGCCCGAAACCTCCGTCCGCGCGTCGATCGCCGATGCCGGGGCAGTGGACGGTCATGAAAGGCAAAGTCCTGCTGAAGACCGCGCTCGCGGTCACCGCCACCGCCGTCGCCGGCTCGCTCGGCACCGACCCCCGCTCCACCTGGTACCAGCGGCTGAAGAAACCGTCCTGGCAGCCGCCCCCGCAGGCGTTCCCGCTGGTCTGGACCCCCTTGTACGGGCTCATCGCGTACGCGGGCGCCCGCGCCGCCTCCCGCGCGGACGCCGAGCGGAAACAGGCGTTCACCCGCGCGCTCGCCGCCAATCTGGCGCTCAACGCGGCCTGGCCCGCGCTGTTCTTCCGCACCCGCACCCCAAGGCTGGCGCTCGCCGAGATCCTCCTGCTCAACGCCTCCAACGCGCTGCTCATCCGCAGGACCTGGGCGGCCGACAGGAAGGCCGCGCTGCTGCTGACGCCGTACGCGGGCTGGACGGTGTTCGCCGCCGCGCTCAACGGCGCCATCGCCCGCCGCAACCCCGGCGCCTGACCGTCACCAGCGCTGGCGGGCCTCCTCCGCCCAGCCGGTCAGGCCGTCGAGCTCGACCCACGTGCCGTCGTCGGCCCGCGCCCGCCCGCCGAAGTGACCGAAGCACTGGTGCGTCTCGGAGCCCACGACGCCCAGCTCCGTGCGGGCGACGCGCTCGTGGAACGGCGTGAAGACCGCCTGCACCCGCTCGCCGGTGATCCGCCACGGCTTCATCCAGTCGCCGCGGTCGTACTGCCAGGCGAGCTCCTCGCCGATCTTGTGCAGCCGGCCGTCGAGGAACAGCGCGTTCTCCGTCATCCCGGTGCCGTCGGTCCACTTGCCGCCGAGCTGGATCGCCCGGCCGGGCGCGCTGCCCGCCGCCCAGTTCCACACCGCCCGGTACGGCCAGCGCCCCCGCCCGTGGTCCAGCACGGCGAACGCATCAGGGCCGCCGATCTCGTACGTGGCCGCGCCGAGCCTGAGCCGGCCGCGTACGGGACGGCCGACGTCCTTGACCGTGTACTGAAAGCGCCGCGGCCCCCACGGCACCACCACGCCCAGCGACTCGTGGTCTTCGGGCAGCGGAATATCGAGCTCGACCTCGGCCTGCGCGGTCACGGCCCGGATCGAGGCGCCGTCCGGCCGCTGCACCAGATCGACGGCCAGCCCCGGGGCGCGGGCCGACGCGGTGCCCTCGCCGCTGCGCTCCGGCAGCACGCTCCCGCGCGCCAGCGGCACCACCGCGTCCTTGACGTGCTCGTCGCCGGTCGCGCGGTCCAGCACGTACAGGCCGTGCACGCCGGCGTAGTCGAGCGAGGACACCACCAGGCCGATCACGTGGGACGGCGTGACCACGCCCCAGTACTCCCAGCGCTTGGTGCGGCCCCAGCCGCGCAGGTTGGCCCGGTGCAGCGGGCGGCGCGTCCAGCCGACCGCCCGGGGGTTCAGCCGCCCGTCCGGCAGGCACAGGTCGACGGCCTCGGTGATCTCCCGCTCGTGGGTCGTCATGATCGCAGCGTAGCCGGGCGGGCGCGGAAGCCCATACGGCCTCCGCGCCCGCCCGGCTACGCGCGTTCAGTGCTGGTTCAGTTCTCGTTCACGGCCTGGAGCGCGGGGGCGGCGCTCGGGTCCTCCTCGGGCTTGTAGCCGAGGCGGCCGCGGGTGAGGAGCAGGACCACCAGGGCGCCGCCGAGGCCGGCGAGCAGGGTGACCATGCCGGCGGTGTCGGGGTCGGTGATCGTCGGGAACATGTCCGAGAAGGCGATCGACATGAAGTTGTTGACGCTGACGTGCAGCACGATGATCAGCGGCAGGCTCTGGCCGGTGCGGTTGAACACCCAGGTGATCACGAAGCTGAACGACCAGGCGAAGCCGATGAACACCAGGACGTGCTCCAGCGTGACGTTGGGGTAGCCGCCCCACTCGGTGAGGAAGAGCGGCAGGTGCCAGATGCCCCACAGCGGGCCGAGGATCATGGTGGCGCCGAACGGGCCGTACTTGCGCTGCATGCGGGCCAGCGCGAAGTCACGCCAGCCGGGCTCCTCGGCCAGGCCCGTGGTGACCATCTGGATCAGCAGGCCGGGGATGTAGGCGGCCAGCACCGCCGCGGGCGGCATCTTCACGGCGCCGTCGGAGAGTGCCAGCGAGGTGATGACGAGGGTGACCGGCACGCCCACGGCGGTGATCACGTACCAGAACCAGCGCACCCGCCACTTGGTCATGCGCCCGACCCAGCGGCGGATCCCCTCCTTACCCTCGGTGATCCGCGTCACGAGGTAGGCGGAGAAGATCGGGCCGAGGTAGGCGCCCGGCAGCACGCCGAGGAACTGGGTCGTGCCGAGCAGGGCGGGGAAGTCGAAGTCCCAGATGCCGAGGCCCTGGTTCGAGAGCGCGTACGGCGTCCATGCCACCCAGCTCAGCAGGTTGGCCAGGACGAAGAAGCTGATGAGCGGGCGGCGGCGGATGAAACCTGCGAGCCCGCCCTGGCTCGGCGAAGCCTGGGTGGCGGGGGTGCTGTCGACAGCCATGTGTAGGTATTCCTTGGAGGTCTGCTTGACGGACAGGACAAGCACATCAGCCGGAACCCCCTCGCGTCGTTCCCGCGTACGCCCCAATGCAGGTATAGCCAGGGGTACCGTTTCTTGACACGCGCCGTGACCGAAACGCACTGATCCGTGTAGGCTGCTCCCGGTTCGACGATGATCTCGTGCATCCGGTGAGGAGGAGCACATGCCGGCCACGACCGGGGGACATCGGCGGCTGAAGCTGCGGCGCGCCGCGTTCGCCCGGGGCCGGCTCACCATCGACGCGCTTGAGCGGCTCGCCACCGGGTTCGGCACCGCCGTGCTCGCGCTGCTCACCGCGCTGCTGGTGCTCATCATGCTGCTCGGCTGCCTGATCGGCCTCGGCGGCAAGCTGGCGCCCCTGGCGCTGCGCGGCCTGCGCCAGGCGGCCGACCGCGAGCGCCGCCGCCTGTCCGAGTGGGGGCCCGACCTCGTCGAGCCGGGGCCGCCGCTCGACCGGCTGAAGCCCGCGCTGAGCGACCCCACGGTGCGGCGCGAGGCGGCCTGGATGGTCGTGCACGGCACCTTCGGGCTGCTCGTCGGCCTGCTCGGGCTCACCTTCCCCATCCACGCCGTGCAGGACGCGACCTTCTGGGCCTGGTGGTGGCTGGTGCCGTCCGACGAGGCGGCGACCGCCGCACTGGGGCTGTGGATCGTCGACGACCTGCCCAGCGCGCTCGCCGTGATCCTCTTCACACCCGGCCACCTCGCGGTCACCGTCGCCGTCTCGCCGCTCCTCGCCCGCCTGCAGGCATGGCCGGGCAGGCGGCTGCTCGCCCCCGACCCTGACGCCGACCTGGCCCTGCGGGTGGCGCACCTCACCGCCACCCGCGCCGCCGCGCTCGACGCGCACGCCGCCGAGCTGCGCAGGATCGAGCGGGCCCTGCACGACGGCGCCCAGAACCGGCTGGTCACGGTCAACGTGCTGCTCGGGGCGGCGCTGCGGGCGCTCGAACGCGACCCCGCGACCGCCAGGGAGCCGCTCGAACGCGCGCAGAGCGCCGCCGAACAGGGCCTCGCCGAGCTGCGCCAGGTGGTACGGCAGATCCTGCCGCCCGTGCTGACCGACCGGAGCCTGCCCGACGCGCTCGCCGGGCTCGCCGCGTCCTGTCCCGTCCCCTGCCGGGTCGACGCCGACGTGCCGGTCAGGGCCGCCGCGTCGGTCGAGGCCACCGCCTACTTCGTGGTCGCCGAGGCGCTGACCAACATCGCCAAGCACAGCGGCGCCGCCCGCGCGGCCGTGCAGGTGCGCCGCTGCGGCGACCGGCTGTATCTCCAGGTCGTGGACGACGGGCGCGGCGGCGCCGACGCGCGCGCGGGCTCCGGCCTCGACGGGATGCGGGGCCGGGTCGAGGCGCACGACGGCACGTTCAAGGTCTCCAGCCCGCCGGGAGGGCCGACCGTCGTCCGGGTGGAGCTGCCCTGCGGCGTGTGAGGTCAGCTCCCCGCCGCGGTGAGCACGATCCTGCCGAACACCTCGCCCGCGTCCATCGCGCGGTGCGCCTCCACAGCCCGCTCCAGGGGCAGCACCCCGTGCACCACGCCGGCCAGCTCGCCCCGGCTCGCGGCGGCGAGCTGCTGGGCGGTCACCTCGCGCCGCTCGCCCTCGGGCACCGTGGCCGCGCTGAAGGTGGCGAACGACAGCGACCGCTGGAACGCCGTGAGCAGCTCCATGCCGAAGTCCGCGGGCGGCGGGCCCGCCACGGTGCCGACCACCACCATGCGGCCGTTCGGGTTGAGCCGGGTGAGGAACGCGGGCAGCCCGGGACCGGCGACGACGTCGATGATCACGTCGTACGTTCCGGGCGCGTCCGGGTCGCCGCCGCCTGAGCGGTCGAGCACGTGCGTCGCGCCGAGCCCGCGCAGGCGTTCGCCGCGTTCCCGCGATGAGGTCGTGACGGCCACCACGCTCGCGCCCTGCCGCGCGGCGAGCTGCACCGTCATGATGCCGAGGCTTCCTGCGGCACCGCGCACCAGCACCGACTCGCCGGGCGCGAACCGGGCGTGCCGCAGGCCGAAGTGCGCCACCACGCCCGCGCCGCCGAGCGCCACGGCGTCCACGGCGTCCAGCCCACCGGGCAGGTGGTGCAGGGCCGTGACCGGCACGGCGACCTGCTCGGCATAGCCGCCGCCCACTCCGGTGGCCGCCCACACGCGCCGCCCCACCCACGCCGGATCCGCCCCCGGGCCGACCGCCGTCACCGTTCCGGCGATCTCGCCGCCGGGGATGTGGCCGGGCTTGAAGCCGTACGCGGCGAGCGCGCCGCTGCGGATCAGCACGTCGGCGCCCGCGACGCCGGTGGCCTCGACCGCGACGAGCGCCTGCCCCTCGCCGGGGACCGGGGCGGGCAGCTCGACGACCTCCATGCCCTCGGGCGGGCCGAACTCCTGGATGACCACTGCTTTCACGGGTCTCGCCTTCCTTCATCGCGCGCATGCGCGGGCTTAGCGGACGATGTTATTCCGCTTAATCAGCTTACCGGACGATGCCCTTCCGCTTATCCGGGGGCTGGAGGGAAAATGCGTTGTCCCTCGTCATGGCCGGTTGGTAGACCTGGCGTTCTCCGACGATGAGGGGGATGTCGCGATGCTCACCGGTGCGCTCGTCCGGCTGCGGGCCCTGGAGCCCGCCGACAGCGAGGCCATGTGGCGCTGGTACCACGATCCCGAGGTCGGCCGGTGGATGGACGCCGGCCCGCCCATCTCGCTGGCCCAGAACATGGAGAAGGGCCAGAACCGGCCGCGCAACACGTTCGAGCAGATGCAGCTCGGCATCGAGACCCTGGAAGGGCAGAAGTTCATCGGCTACGTCGCGCTCGGCGACACCGACTTCGTGCGCGGCGAGGCCGTGCTGCAGAGCGTCGCCATCGGCGACCCCGGCTACCGGGGCGGCGGCTACGGCACCGACGCCGTCCGCGTGATAAGCCGCTACGCGTTCGAGGAGATGGGCCTGCACCGCCTGATGCTGTGGGTGGTGGCCGACAACGTGCGGGCGGTGCAGGCGTACAAGAAGGTGGGCTTCGTGGAGGAGGGACGCCGCCGCGAGGCGTTCCGCGCCCGCGGCAAGCGCTACGACTACCTGATGATGGGCCTTTTGGAGCACGAGCTGAAGTAGCCCGTACGTCAGCTCCGCAGGCCGGCCCGCTCCTCCAGATAGGCGAGGGCGCCGACGGCGTCCTCGGCGAAGAACACCAGCTCGGTGACGGGGACGGGGAGGAAGCCCTCGGCCTCCATGCGCTCGAACTGCTGCTTGAGCCCGTCGTAGAAGCCGGCCGTGTTGAGCAGCACGACGGGCTTGGCGTGCATGCCGTGCTTCTTCAGCTCAAGGATCTCGGTGGCCTCGTCGAGCGTGCCGCTGCCGCCCACCATGACGACGAACGCGTCGGCACGGGCCAGCAACCGCGCCTTGCGCTCGGCCAGGTCACGAGTGATCACCATCTCGTCGGCGCCGGGACGGGCCAGGTGGGCGAGGAACTCGACCGAGATGCCCACCAGCCGCCCGCCCGCCTCCTGCACGCCGTCGGCCATCACCTTCATCAGTCCCGAGTCGGAGCCGCCCCACACCAATGTGTGGCCGCCCTCGCCGATCAGCTTCGCCAACTCGCGGGCGGGCACGGTGTAGCGGTCGTCGAGGTCGGCGGCGGAGCAGAAGACGCAGATGTTCACGCCGGCCACTGTACGCCCGTGCGCTCACGGCACGATCAGCGCTTTGACCACCCGCTGAGCCGCCACGTCCTCCAGGGCGCGCTGCGCGTCGCGCAGGGCGTACTCGCCGCTGACCAGGCTCGACCACGGGAACAGCCGCTGGTAGCGGGCCAGCACCTGCACGCCGCGCCACAGGTGCCCGGCGTCGCTGCCCCAGCAGCCGCGCAGCTCCAGGTGGCGGCGGTTGAGGTCGCGGTGCGGGTTGAACGTGGCCTCGCCGGTGTCGGTGTACTGGCCGGCGACGACGTACCGGCCGGCATCCCGGGTCAGGCGCATGCCCTGCGGCACCGCCGACGGCACCCCGGTGGCCTCGATGGTGACGTCCGCGCCCCGGCCGCCGGTCACGTCCATGATCGTCTCCAGGCGCTCGTCGGCGGTCATGGCGGCGATGTCGAGCACGAGGTCGGCGCCGAGCCGCGCGGCCGCGTCCAGCCGCACCCGCGAGCCGCCGATCGCGATCACCTGTCCGGCGCCGCGGAGCTGGGCCAGCGCCACCGCGCACAGTCCGACGGGGCCGATGCCCTGGACGACGACGGTGTCGCCGTACGCGATCTCGCCGAGCGTGGCCGCGTGCAGCGCGGTCGGCAGGCCGCAGCCGCCCGCCAGGAACGACCGCCAGTCCAGGTCGGGCGGCAGGGCCACCACGTGCACGCCGGGCTTGAGATGGATGTACTCGGCCCAGCCGCCGAACAGCCCCTCGTCGGCGGGCATCGTCACCCCGTACACCTTCCGCTCCGGGCAGCGGGTGGTGGCGTGTGCGACCGTGCAGAACCAGCAGCGGCCGCAGGTGCCGTGCACGTCGTGGAAGGTGACGGTCTGGCCGATCTCCAGCTCCTCGCCCCAGATATCGTGCGCCGGCGGCCCCGGGCCCAGCTCGGCCACCTTCCCCACGCTGATGTGCCCGGGAATGATCGGGTACGGCACGCCGGCCAGCCGCCCCTCCCACAGGTGCACGTCGGTGCCGCACACCTCGCTGCCGAGCGTCCTCAGCAGCACCGCGCCGGGCTCCAGGTCGGGACGCTCGTACGAGCGCGGCTCCAGCGGCGCCCGAGGCCCCGGCATGACGACCGCAGAGATCATCCGGTCTCCCTTCCGCCAGGTCCGCTATCGGCGCCGGCCCGTGGCCGCGACGGCCCTGTCCACGGGCTCTCGCGGCAGGCCGTCACCGGGCGGCACGGAGCCGTACAAGCTGCGGATCATCGCGAGCAGCGCGGCGAGGTACGGCGGCGGGTCGTCCTTCCACCAGGCCAGCAGTACCTGGACGTGCGGCGCGTCGGTGACGTGGCGGTAGGCGACCCCGGGGCGCGGGTTCTGGTTGGCGGTGGACTCCGCGGTCACGCCGACGGCCTGGCCGCAGGCGATGACCGTGAGCCACTCGTCGACTCCCTGCACGGTTCTGATGGCCGGGCGCGCGTCCGGCGGCCATAGCTCGGGCGTGGCGGTGCCGGTGCGCGGATCCAGCGCGACGGTGTAGCGGGCGAGCTGGTCGAGCCGTACGGAGCGGCGCCTGGCGAGCGGGTGGTCGGTGTCCATGGCGGCGTAGCGGGCCTCGCAACCCACCAAGGCCACCTCGAACCGGTCGTCGACGAGGGGGCGGCGGAGGACGGAGACGTCGGCGACGCCTTCGGCGAGGCCCGCCGTGGCCGTGTTGGAGTGCACGAACACCAGCGGCAGCCACGGGTAGGCGGCGGCCCACGCCTTCATCAGGTGGCGGGTGTGCTTGCCCAGGGCGCCGAAGGCATAGCCGAGCCGCAGCTCCGAGTACGCCTCCTGGGCGATTCGTTCGAGCCGGGCGACCTCGTCGAGCACCCGCCGCGCGCGGGTGACGAGCCGGGCGCCGGACTGCGTGAGCTTGACGCTGTTGTTCGAGCGTTCGAGCAGCCGGGTGCCGAGCGTGCTCTCCAGAGCGGCGACGGAACGGGAGACGGCCGCCTGCGAGCAGCCGAGGAGGATCGCCGCGTCGGTGAAAGTGCCCGCGTCGACCACCGCCACGAAGGCGCGGAGGTGTCGAAGCTGCACGTCCATGCGCCTAGCGTATAAACCCGACAAAAGGCGTATTGCATAACAAACGTCATAATTTGGACACTGGGGTCATGCCGAGGTCATGGAAGGGCTCCATCCGAACCAGGTACACGGTGATCGCCGCCGTGTTCTCCTTCGTCGTGTACTCCGCGCTCGGGGTGGCGCTGGATCTGGCCGTGCGCCACCACCTGGAGACCGCCGTGTTCGAGAAGATGGAGCGGGCGGCCAGCCAGTGGAGCGCGGCCGCGCACCATGGCGCCCTGGATCGCCCCGTTCCCTCGTACGAGCCGATCGAGCTCATCCAGATCGTCGGCGCGAACCACCAGGTGAAGGCCGCCGGCCGGCGCGCCTCGCCGACCGTCCCGCTCAGCCTGCGGCGGCCGCCGCCCAACGACCGGTTCCAGCGCTACGTCGAATGCGACGAGGGCACCGGCTGCCTGGCCCTGATGGCCGTCCGGCTGAGCCCCGACGAGGAGTCGTGCGTCGTCTACGCGGCCGCGCACGAGCCCGGGCTGCTCGTCGGGCACCGCCTGGAGCTGCTCATCGGCGGCGTGATCGTCTTGTTCACGGGCATCACGGCGTACCGGACCTGGACCGTGGTCGGGCGCACGCTGCGGCCGGTCGCCGCGATCAGGTCGCGCATGTCCGAGATCACCGTGAGCGACCTGAGCAAGCGCGTCCCCGTACCGGACGGCGACGACGAGATCGCCGAGCTCGCCACCACCGCCAACCAGACGCTCGCCCGCCTGGAGGACGCGGTGGAGCAGCAGCGCCGCTTCGCCTCCACCACCTCGCACGAGCTGCGCACCCCCATCGCCGGGCTGCGCGCGCTGCTTGAAGAGGCGGTCAGCTACCCCGACGACATCGACCCGCGCGAGACCATCCGCGACGCCCTCACCAGCACCGACCGGCTCGCGGCCATCGTGGACGACCTGCTGGCGCTGGCCCGCCTTCAGGTCGGCGAGCCCGTGCCGCCCGAACCCGTCGATCTCGGCGAGCTGGCCCGCGCCGAGATCGCCGCGCTGCCGCGCCGCGTGCCCATCGCGGTGGACGCGCCCGAGGGCGTCGTCGTACTCGGCTCGCGCGTGCAGCTCGCCAGGGTGCTGAACAACCTCATGGCCAATGCCCAGCGGCACGCCGGCTCGGGCGTCGAGGTCACGCTGACCGCGCAGGACGGCGAGGCCGTGCTTGCGGTCACCGACGACGGCCCCGGCGTCGACCCCGCCAACCGCGAACGCATCTTCGAACGCTTCGTCCGCCTGGAGGACGGGCGCCTGCGCGACCCCGGCGGGAGCGGGCTCGGCCTGGCGATCTCCCGCGAGATCGCCTGCGCTCACGACGGCTCGCTGCGCGTCGAGGACTCGCCGAAGGGCGCGCGCTTCGTGCTCCGCCTCCCGCTGGCCGATCCGGAGAAGCCGACCTGCCAGGAGGAGCGGCCCTCCCCGGAGGAGGAGTCCCGCTCGGGGGAGGGGTCCCGCTCGGGGGAGGGGTCCCGCTCGGGGGAGGGGTCCCGCTCGGGGGAGGGGTCCCGCTCGGGGGAGGGGTCCGGCGCCGAGGATCCGGACGAGTGGTCCGGCCCGGAGGACCCGGACGAGCCGCCCGCCATGGCACAGTCCGGCCGGTAGGGCTCCGCCGTGGAGCGCGGCCCGCCTGCCCCGCCCGCCGATGCGCCCCGCCTGCCCCGCCCGCTGATGCGCCCCGCCTGCCCGGCCTGCCGGTGCGGTCCGGCTGTCCCGCCTGTCGGTGCGGCGCTGCCGTCCCAGCCTGCGGGTGCGGACCCGGCCCCAGCGCGTGCTCGGTCACTGGGGCCGAGCAGGCAGAGCCGACACGAGGGATCGGGCAAGGCTGAGCAGGGGATGGCAGCGGTCGCCCGGCCGAGGAGTTCTGGCAGCGTTTCTCGCCTGCTCGGCCCCGCCTGCTCGGCCCCGCCTGGGGCGAATCGTCCCCTACCGAGAGCGCCGCACTGGGCCTCCGTGGGGGCGGCTCTTAAGCCTTAATTTCACCTAATTTCCGATAATTTCGGCGTCCAACGGCTCGTTCTACCAGTTCAGGGCGATGAGGCGTCTGAGAAGACCCGAAACATTTCGGCCGATGATTGACACCTTTCGGAGGCGTTCGCACACTGATCGCCAACTACCCCACCCGGAAGGGAGCCCTCTAGTGATCACCGGCTTGGCCCGCTCCAAGATCAGGTTAAGGATGGTCGCGTCGGCGCTGGCGGCCATGCTCGCGGCCGCGGGAGCGGTGGCGACGATCCCGGCCGAGGCGCACGCGGCCTCGGGAGTCGAGAACGAGGGCGCCGACTGCCAGGTCCCCGGCCTGCCCGACGAGGGCTCGCTGCCCACCGTCTCCCGGCTGCCCGACCCGTTCACCAAGCTGGACGGCACCCGCATCACCGGCAAGTCCGACTGGCGCTGCCGCCGGGAGGAGATCAAGAGGCTGGCGGAGAAGTTCGTCTACGGGGAGAAGCCGCCCAAGCCGTCCAGCGTCACGGGCACGGTGTCGCCTACCGGCATCATCGTCAATGTCTCCCACAACGGCAGGAGCGCCTCCTTCTCCGCGGGCGTCGATCTGCCGAGCGGCAACGGCCCCTTCCCGGCCGTCGTCGTGCTCGGCGGGTTCGGCGCCGACACCGCCGCGATCAAGGCGGCGGGCGCGGCCGTCATCAGCTACGACCCCCTCGCCGTCGGCAGGGAGGGCACGCCGCGCGACAACAAGCAGGGCGCCTTCTACACCATCTACGGCGCCAACAGCTCCACCGGCATACTCGCCGCCTGGGCCTGGGGCGTCAGCCGGATCATCGACGTGCTCGAACAGTCGGGCGGCGGCATCCTGCGGGCGGACGCGACCGGCGTCACCGGCTGCTCGCGCTACGGCAAGGGCGCGTTCGTCGTCGGCGCGTTCGACCAGCGCATCGCGCTGACCATGCCGATCGAGTCGGGCAGCGGCGGCGTGGCCGCCTTCCGCGCCATCCCCGGTGAGAGCGGCGCCCAGCCGCTGAGCAGCGCCTACTCCGAGCAGCCCTGGCTCGGCGACGCGTTCGGCTCGTTCACCGGCAGCCCGGCCCGGCTGCCCGTGGACACCCACGCGGTCATCGGGATGATCGCGCCGCGCGGGCTGTTCATCATGGACAACCCGCACATCGACTGGCTCGCCGCCAGGTCCGCGAGCGTGGCCGCGCTGGGCGGCGCCGAAATCTACAAGGCGCTCGGGGCGGAGGGCAACATCACGTACTGGTCGGCCGTGCAGGACGGCACCCACTGCGCGAGCCGATCGGAGTGGCGCACGCCGCTGCAGCAGAACATCCAGAAGTTCCTGCTCGGCACCGGCAGCTACACCGGCTCGATGCGGATCGCCGCCAACAAGAGCGGCAACCTGGCCGAGTGGCGCGACTGGCAGACGCCCACCCTCGGCGACGGCGGCGGCGATGACGACACCACGCCGCCCACCGCGCCGACCGGCCTGGCGGCGGCGGACACCACCGCCACCGGCACCACCCTCACCTGGACGGCCGCCACCGACGACACCGGCGTGGCCGGCTACGACATCCTGCGCGCGCCGGGCGCGAGCGGCGGCACGTTCACCCAGATCGGCACGTCCGCCACGACCTCGTACGCCGACACCGGCCTGACCCCCGCGACCACCTACCGCTACCAGGTCAGGGCGCGCGACGCCGCCGGCAACGCCTCGCAGGTCTCCAACACCGTGCAGGTCACCACCCAGGAGGGCTCGGGCTCGCCGGAAGGCGGGTGCACGGCGGTGCCGACCGTGCAGACGCAGTGGAGCACCGGGTACGTCATCCAGCCGCTCACCATCACCAACACCGGCACCGCGACCATGAACGGCTGGACCGTCACCTTCACCCTGCCCGCAGGCCACCGGCTCGCCGGCTCCTGGAACGGCACCGCGACCGTCAGCGGCCAGACGGTGACCATCAGGAACGTCGCGCACAACGGCACCCTGGCGCCCGGCGCCTCCAACGGCAGCGTCGGATTCCAGGCCGACCGCCCGAGCGGCGACACGAGCCTGCCGTCCGGCTACACCTGCGCATAAGCCCTGGTCCCCCTCGGCCCGCCAGGCAGAAAACGGGCCGAGGGGGACATGACACGAACGCCGGGGTCTGTTGACGGGCCGTCCCCGTCGTGACATAGTGAAAGCGGCACGGAGGGTTGACTTCCCCTTAGTGGTGGACATTCGTTTCTCATCTGCGTTAATCTACTGCCCTCACGCTGCCGTGACGTCCCGCTTTCGCCTTAGTGATCGACGGGTCGTTTGGCATGCGTGGAGCTCTGCCCCATCCGTGCCATCCGGAAGGACCTCTGTTGGCAGTCTCGCGCACCGCCTCCGCCGCGTTCACCGGGCCCCGTCGCGTCTCGTTCGCCCGTATTCACGAGCCTCTCGAAGTCCCGCACCTCCTCGCGCTGCAGACCGAGTCGTTCGACTGGCTGGTCGGCAACGACCGATGGCGCGCCCGCGTCGAGGCGGCCCGCCAGGCCGGGCGGTCCGACGTACCGCTCCAGTCGGGCCTGCAGGAGATCTTCGACGAGATCAGTCCCATCGAGGACTTCTCGGGGACCATGTCCCTGTCGTTCCGCGACCACCGGTTCGAGCCGCCCAAGCACTCCGTTGACGAGTGCAAGGAGAAGGACATGACCTTCTCCGCCCCGATGTTCGTCACGGCGGAGTTCATCAACAACACCACCGGTGAGATCAAGAGCCAGACGGTGTTCATGGGCGACTTCCCGCTCATGACCCCGAAGGGCACCTTCATCATCAACGGCACCGAGCGCGTGGTGTCGTCGCAGCTCGTCCGCTCGCCGGGTGTCTACTTCGAGCGCACCGTCGACAAGACCTCCGACAAGGACCTGTTCGGCTGCCGGGTCATCCCCTCGCGGGGCGCCTGGCTGGAGTTCGAGATCGACAAGCGCGACAGTGTGAGCGTCCGCGTCGACCGCAAGCGCAAGCAGCCCGTCACCGTGCTGCTCAAGGCGCTCGGCTGGACCAGTGAGCAGATCCTCGAGCGCTTCGGCCGGTTCGAGGCCATGCGGGCCACGCTGGAGAAGGACCACACGATCGGCCAGGACGACGCGCTGCTCGACATCTACCGCAAGCTGCGGCCTGGCGAGCCGCCGACCAAGGAGTCGGCCCAGGCCCTGCTCGAAAACCTGTACTTCAACCCCAAGCGCTACGACCTGGCCAAGGTCGGCCGCTACAAGGTCAACAGGAAGCTCGGCGTCGACGCCGACATCACGGTCGGCACGCTGACCGAAGACGACATCGCCGCGATGATCGACTACCTGCTCCACCTGCACGCGGGTGAGGAGTCGATGCCGGGTGCCCGCGGTGACGTGGTGGTCGAGATCGACGACATCGACCACTTCGGCAACCGCCGCCTGCGCAGCGTCGGCGAGCTGATCCAGAACCAGGTCCGCCTGGGTCTCGCCCGCATGGAGCGGGTCGTGCGCGAGCGCATGACCACGCAGGACATCGAGGCGATCACGCCGCAGACGCTGATCAACATCCGCCCGCTGGTGGCGGCGCTGAAGGAGTTCTTCGGCACCTCGCAGCTGTCGGGCTTCATGGACCAGATCAACCCGCTGTCCGGGCTGACCCACCGCCGCCGCCTGTCGGCGCTCGGCCCCGGTGGTCTGTCGCGTGAGCGGGCCGGCTTCGAGGTCCGTGACGTGCACCCGTCCCAC
Source organism: Nonomuraea fastidiosa (assembly GCF_042751225.1). Lineage (NCBI taxonomy): Bacteria > Bacillati > Actinomycetota > Actinomycetes > Streptosporangiales > Streptosporangiaceae > Nonomuraea > Nonomuraea fastidiosa. Next base: position 302,738 of record NZ_CP170570.1, on the reverse strand, counting down.
TACGGCCGGATGTGCCCGATCGAGACCCCTGAAGGCCCCAACATCGGTCTCATCGGCTACCTCGCCTGCTACGCCAGGATCAACCCGTTCGGCTTCATCGAGACGCCGTACCGCAAGGTCGTCGACGGCAAGGTGACCGACCAGATCGACTACCTCACCGCCGACGAAGAGGACCGTTTCGTCATCGCGCAGGCCAACACGGCGCTCAACCCCGACGGGTCGTTCGCCGAGCGGATGGTGTCGGTGCGGCGCAGGGGCGGCGAGTTCGAGCTGGCCAGGCAGGAAGAGGTCGACTACATCGACGTCTCGCCGCGCCAGATGGTGTCGGTGGCCACCGCGATGATCCCGTTCCTCGAGCACGACGACGCCAACCGGGCCCTGATGGGCGCCAACATGCAGCGTCAGGCCGTGCCGCTGATCAAGGCCGAGGCGCCGCTGGTCGGCACCGGCATGGAATACCGTGCCGCGACCGACACCGGTGACGTGATCCTCGCCGAGCAGGCGGGCGTGGTCGAGGAGGTGTGCGCCGACTACGTCACCACGCACAACGACGACGGCACCCGCACCACGTACCGGATCGCCAAGTTCAAGCACTCCAACCAGGGCACGAGCTTCAACCAGAAGCCGATCGTGTCCGAGGGCGACCGGGTCGAGGCCGGTCAGGTGATCGCCGACGGTCCCTGCACCGACCAGGGCGAGATGGCGCTGGGCAAGAACCTCCTGGTGGCGTTCATGCCGTGGGAGGGCCACAACTACGAGGACGCGATCATCCTGTCCCAGCGGCTGGTGCAGGACGACGTGCTCTCCTCGATCCACATCGAGGAGTTCGAGGTCGACGCCCGCGACACCAAGCTCGGCCCTGAGGAGATCACCCGCGACATCCCCAACGTGTCGGAAGAGGCGCTCGCCGACCTCGACGAGCGCGGCATCGTCCGCATCGGTGCGGAGGTCGTCCAGGGTGACATCCTGGTCGGCAAGGTCACCCCGAAGGGTGAGACCGAGCTGACCCCGGAGGAGCGGCTGCTGCGCGCGATCTTCGGTGAGAAGGCCCGCGAGGTGCGCGACACCTCCCTGAAGGTGCCGCACGGCGAGCAGGGCAAGGTCATCGGCGTGCGGCTGTTCTCCCGCGAGGACGGCGACGAGCTGCCGCCGGGCGTCAACGAGCTGGTGCGCGTCTACGTCGCCCAGAAGCGCAAGATCACCGACGGTGACAAGCTGGCCGGCCGCCACGGCAACAAGGGCGTCATCGCCAAGATCCTGCCGATCGAGGACATGCCGTTCCTGGAGGACGGCACCCCGGTCGACATCATCCTCAACCCGCTGGGCGTTCCCGGCCGAATGAACGTCGGTCAGGTCCTGGAGACACACCTCGGCTGGGTGGCCGCACGCGGCTGGGACATCTCCGGCATCGAGGAGGAGTGGACCGCCCATCTCAAGCAGAACGGCCACGAGAAGGCCGAGCCGTGGACGAAGATCGCCACCCCGGTCTTCGACGGCGCGGGCGAGGACGAGATCGTGGGCCTGCTCGGCAACACGCTCGTCAACCGCGACGGCGACAGGCTCGTGCAGCCGACGGGTAAGGCGCAGCTGTTCGACGGGCGTTCCGGCGAGCCGTTCCCCTACCCGATCGCGGTGGGCTACATCTACATCCTGAAGCTGCTGCACCTGGTGGACGACAAGATCCACGCGCGGTCCACCGGCCCCTACTCGATGATCACGCAGCAGCCGCTGGGCGGTAAGGCCCAGTTCGGCGGCCAGCGGTTCGGAGAGATGGAGGTCTGGGCCCTTGAGGCCTACGGCGCCGCGTACGCTCTGCAGGAGCTGCTGACCATCAAGTCCGACGACGTTCTCGGCCGAGTCAAGGTCTACGAGGCCATCGTCAAGGGCGAGAACATCCCCGAGCCGGGCATCCCCGAGTCCTTCAAGGTCCTCATCAAGGAGATGCAGTCGCTGTGCCTGAATGTCGAGGTGCTCTCCAGCGACGGCATGTCCATCGAGATGCGCGACGCCGACGAGGACGTCTTCCGCGCGGCGGAAGAGCTCGGTATCGATCTGTCCCGGCGTGAGCCGAGCAGCGTGGACGAGGTCTGATCGAGCCCCCGGGGGTGGGCACGCCATCGGGCACGCCGGTGGGTGCGCCGGTGGGTGCGCCGCCCACCCCCGCGATCACCACGCCTATGACGCGTTTCATCCTCACCGGCACCCCCGGCGCGGGAAAGACCACGATCCTGCACGGCCTGGCCGCGCGTGGCCACGCCACCGTCGAGGAGGCGGCCACCGCGGTCATCGCCGCCGAGCAGGCGCGCGGCGATGCCGAGCCGTGGACCCGCCCCTCGTTCATCGGCAAGGTCGCCGAGCTGCAGCGGCGCAGGCAGGAGCAGGCCGGGGGCGGGGTGCGGTTCTTCGACCGCTCGCCGGTGTGCACCCACGCGCTCAGCACGTACGCCGGCCACCCCGTGCCGCCCGCGCTCACCGCCGAGATCGAGCGGATCACCCGCGAGCGGGTCTACGACCGGCACGTGTTCTTCGTCCGTAACCTCGGCTTCTGCGAGCCGACCGACGCCCGCAGGATCAGCTTCGAGGAGTCCCTGGAGTTCGAACGCCTCCACGAGGAGACCTACCGGGCGTTCGGCTACCACCTCATCGACGTGCCCGCCGGGCCGCCGGACGAGCGGATCGCGCTGGTCGAGGAGACGGCGTACCGGCTGGCGGACGGCGCGGGCTGCCCCGCCCGCTCTCAGCCGTCATCACGGGTGCTCTTCTGACGTCATCACGGGGTCACCGGCACCGCCTGGCGGACCGCGGGGGAGAGCCACGACAGCGCGAGCGCGGTCAGCGCGGCGGCGAACGCGGTCAGGATCGGCAGCACGGAGGCGACCTCGTACAGCGCGGTGCCGAGCAGCGGGCCGACGATGAACGTGGCGCCGATCGTCGCGTTGATCAGCCCCGCCACCGAGGCGTGCTGTCCCGGCTCGGCCACCAGGGTCGGCGCGGCGGTGAAGCCGGGCGCCGCCAGGCCGAGCCCCAGCCCCAGCACCACGAACGAGGCGACGATCAGCCAGAGCGTGTTCGCCGCGGCGAGCAGCGCGAAGGCCACGGCCGTGATCGGGGCGCCCACCCGCATCAGCCGCAGCACCGGCCAGCGCAGCACCGGGATGAGCGCGCCCTGCACGGCGACGAGGATCAGCCCGGCCGCGACCAGCGTGACGCCCACCGCCCCGGCCGTCTCCTGCGGTCCGAGGTGCAGGCGGTCGGATACCAGGAAGCCGACGATCACCTGCACCAGGCCGAGCGAGAGGTAGAGGCAGAAGCCGATCGCGAGCAACGGCCACATGCGCGCGTTCCAGGGACGCAGCTTCGCCGGGGGCCGCTCGGGCGGCGGGTCCTGCGCCGCCGCCGGCGGCCGTACGGTGGCCAGCACCCACACCGTGAGCAGCAGGCACACCACGGGCGCCAGATAGACCGGCAGCATGAGCGAGACCACGGCAAGCGCGCCGCCCCCAGCCGGTCCGAGCACCAGCGAGAGCCCCTGAGCCGCGCCGATCAGGCCCGTGGCGCGGGTGCGCTCATCCTGAGTGCTGGTGCTCGCGGCGGCGACGGCGAGCGTGGCCACCGGCAGCGCGGCCAGCCCCGCGCCGAAGACGAGGCTGCGGGTGACCAGCAGCAGGCCGAACAGCAGCGGGGACGACAGGCGGCCGTCGAGCCCCAGGGCGGCGACGACCCCGAACCCGGTCATGCCCGCCGTCGCCAGGCCGAGCCCGCACAGCAGCACCAGGCGTAATCCGAGCCGCCGCAGCGCGAGCCCCCACAGCGGGCTGGCGACGGTCAGCGCCGTGGCGGCGGCGGTGACGACGAGGCCGAGCTGGGTCTCGGTCAGGTGCAGCTCGCGGGAGAGCGGGGCGAGGACGGGGGTCAGAAGTTGCTGGGCCGAGAAAACCACCAGGACGGTGAGAAGTAACGGGATCAGGGCCTTGCGCACCAGATGTCCTTTCTCCGAAAGGTCAGGGACAGCGTACGTGTGCGCAGGAATAACGACAATCATTTCCCGACATGATGGTGTTAGTCAGCACAGCCCCATTTCCCGATTTTTCGTGAAACGGGGTTTTTCATTTGGTGCGAAAACTCAGGGCTTGCGGACCGCCAGGCAGACCGCGTTCCGTGCCCCGCCGCGATGCCGTGACGGGGTGGCAACCACCGAGATCACGTCCTGAATGACCTGATCGACGTGGACGCCAAGGGGAGCAGGGACATGAGCGGGTTCACGAACCCTCCGATGATCGACACGCCGGCCGCGCCCAGTGAGCCGGCCGCCGGTCCCGCCGCTATCTGGCCGAGTGGTAAGGCCGCGAACGAGCCGAGATCGTCGTGGGAGGCCACACGGGAAAGCGCCCTTTCCGGTACTCCATGCTGGAGAGCCGTCTCCCAGGCGACGGCGAGGGCTCCGGATCCCAATCCTCCTATTGCCGCGCTGAGAATGAGCAGGGGAATGCGAGCGTGAAATCCGATGGCGATAAGGGGCGGGCACGTCAGTGCGAACGCGATCCGCCCGAAGACGAGAGGCGCCCGAACCGTCAACCGGTACATGGCGATGCTCATGGCGAGCACTCCGGCGGCTCGCGCGCTGAGCGCCGTTCCCCCGGTGACCGCGCCGAACGTGCCGGCGGCGATGCTGGGGCCGATCACCCCCAGACACCGGCGGAGATGCAGTTCGACACGCACGACGTGCACACGATGACCCATAGCCAGGTGGTGCGGCGGAAGATCCGCCGCCCTTGCGTGACCGGAGCCATTGAGCCGCCCATCAAGGAGGCGGCGCGTGGGATGAAGAAGAGACGGAACGACCGCTGTCGAAGAGGCGTGGACACTAAGACTTTCCTCCACGCCGGTCGATCTCGCCGTCCATCGACGCATCGTCATCGAGGGACGGCGGGCGATCGATCTTGTCCCTGCGCTTCTCAGCGGCCGTTCAGCACGTCGAGGAAACGCTGCTCGAAGGCGGCGGTGCCGGCCGTCGTGGCGTACTGGATCAGGCGTCCGGTGGGGGAGAGCACCGTCCGGCCGGCCGAGGGGCCGTCCGTCACGACGTCGATCCTGCCCCGCGCGAATCCGACGTGCCCGGGGCGTACGGCGCTCATCGCGGCCAGCGGGTCCCACCAGTAGAGCAGCCGGTCGGCGATCAGCGGCCGCACCGCGGGATGCGTGACGATCTCCAGTACGGTGTCCGCGGCCGGCGTGCCGTGGTCGGCGGCGAGCCGGTCGAGGAACGCGTCCGTGATGAGCACCTCGTTGGCGGCGTCCAGCGACACCATCCTGAACACGCCCGTGCCGCGCGTGACCACCGACCGCGCCGCTCCCGGGTCGAGCCAGTAGTTGAACTCCTGCGTGCCGTCGAACTCCGGCGGTGTGCCGCAGCACAGGTTGCCCGGCACGTGCACCGCACCGCCCATCGAGGTGAGCCGGGCGGGGGAGTGCGGCAGCGCGGCGGCCAGGTTGGTCAGCGGCCCCGTGGCGATCACCTGGATCCCGGGGTCCTCTCTGACGAGCTGCCTGATCAGCTCGGGCGCGCGGGTGCGCGACGGGCTCTCGTCACCGGCGGCAGCCCGGCGTCGCGGCCGTCAGCACCCGGTCGAACAGCTCGCGGAGATCGGCGGGGAAGGAGTGAGGGCCGGTACGGGAGTCGTCGGCGATCGCCACCCCGCGCAGGCCCAGGCGGTCGGCCAGGCACCTGGCGTGCCTGATCGCCCGGCCCGGCAGCCCCGCGCCGGCGCTCGTGACCGTGATCGCGCGCAGCTCGATGCGGCCCGCCCGGTGCTCCTGGGAGAGGTACGCGAGCGTGGCCGCGTCGTCGAAGTCCATGTCGGTGTCGAAGATGACGGCGGGCGGACGGGGGTGGGCCGCCGCCGGTGTCGTGAGGGAGGTGAGGGTGAGGGCCAGGGTTAAGACGAGCAGGAGACTTCTCATGGCGCTCCCGTGGTCGGAGACGTTGACGTCCAGTTGAACCGAGCGCGATCGGCTTGTGGAGGAGCGATCCGGAGCGGCCCGAAGTCACGCCCGCCCGCCCGAACGCCGACACCCAGGCCGGACTGAGTTTCGGACATCGCCTGGCAGGCGGGACATCACCGGTCAGACAGGATGTTGTCGGGCAAGCGGGGTATCGTCGGGCAGGCCGGCGGCAGATCAACGCCCGGCCCAGGCGGCGACCACACGGTCACGCGCCAACCCGCGCTGCCGGTGGCCGGGGCGTGGCGGTTCGCTGGGCCGGGTGCGTCACGCTCCGGCGCGCGCTCCCAGCGGACGGGAGCGCGTCGGCACGCTGGGCTTGGCGCTCTGCCGGTGGGGAAGCGCACCGGGAGGCAGGACCGAGCGCCGGACGTCAGCGGGTCGCCCAGGCGGTGTCGTCGAGCGGCCGGCCCGCCTCCAAGGCGGCGAAGAGCTTCTCCCAGAGCGGCATCACGACCTCGGGCGTGTAGCCGTGGGCGGTCTCCGCGGCGGCAGTGCCCAGGCGGAGGCGCAGGTCGCGGTCGCCCATCACCTGGCTGAGCGAGCGGGCGAGCGCGTCGACGTCTCTGGGCGGCACCAGGATGCCGTCCTTGCCCGGGGTGAGCACGTCGGCAGGACCGGTGGGGCAGTCGAAGGCGACGATCGGCAGGGCGTGGCCCATGGCCTCGATCATGGCCATGGGCAGTCCCTCGATACGCGAGCTGAGCGCGTAAATCGACGCCTTCGCCAGCTCTTCGTGAATGCGGTTGCTACGCCCCATGAGCTTGATGCGGTCGCGCATGCCGGTCTCGTCGATGCGCTCCTGCAGCCGCTCCTTCGACGGCCCCGTTCCGAAGATGCGCAGCTTCCACCCCGGATGCTCGGCCGCCGCGGCGGCGAACGCCGGGATGAGCATGTCGAAGCCCTTCTGCGGCACCAGCCGCCCCACCGCGATCACGACGGGGTTGCTCTGGTCGGAGTGCTTGCGACGGTCCATGCTGACGGCGTTGGGGATGCGGACCACCGGCGTGCCGGGCACCAGCTCGCGATATTCGCGGCGGCTGGTCTCGGTGAGGACGGCGATGGCGTCGAAACGGCCGTAGTAGCGGCCGATGTGCTCGCGCACCGCCTCGTGGTAGGAGGCGAGGTTCATGTGCTCCTGCGCGACCCTGATCACGCCGCCCGTGGCGCGGCGGGCGGAGATCAGGTTGAGCGCGGGGCGGGTGGTGACGAGGATGCCGTCGCGCAGGCCGGAGACGTAGTCGATGGCCGCGCCCTCCACGCGTTCGGTGAAGTATTCGGCGGCGAACTCGCCGTACGGGACGATCTTGCCCCTGGCGCGCCGCCACACCTTGCGCACCAGCGAGTCGGTCGCGATGCCGTCGCGCTGGTCGACCAGCGTGGCCAGCCGCACCCGCGGGTCGAGGGCGAACTGCGGCTCGTCACGGCGGCGGACCACGCTGATGATCTCCACGTCGTGGCCCGCCTCGGCCATCGCGCCCGCCTGGTTGAAGACGGTACGGATGGTGCCGCCCATGCCGTACGCGTGCAGCAGCATGTAGCGGATCTTCACGAGAGGTACTCCCAGGTCCGGCACATGTCCTTGAGTACGTCCGGGATCTCATCGGGGGAGGGCAGCTCGCGCCCTCGTTGCACGGTGCCTGACTGGATCTTGTCCTTCCAGTCGCCAAGGCCCTTGACGACCACCTCGGGCTTGCCGTACGTGAGGATCTGCGGTGACCAGGGCACCGACAGGAAGTCGCAGATCTCGCGCCCGACCTTCTCCGGCTCCGCGGTCAGCTCCTCGTAGCGCACGGTCAGGCCCGGCAGGGCCTTGCGGGCCCGCTGCACGGCCTTCATGTAACGCAGGGCGTCGGCCGCGGCCTCCTCGCGGGTGCGCTTGCCGGGGCTGGCCTCGTACCAGGAGGCCGCGATGGAGGCGGGATGGCGCAGCAGGAACACGAACCGCGCGTCCGGCCAGCAGGCCGCGAGCCGCTCGTACGCGAACGCGTTGGCCGGGGTCTTCTCCACGATGAACCGCTTGCCGCTGCGTACCAGCTCGCGGTGGAGCACGCGGTCCCACAGCAGATGTTCGAGGTCGGCCTTGTTGTGCCCGAGGGCTTCCATGGCCTTTTCCGCCAGCGAGGTATCGAATTCCACGCGCAACCGGCGCACGTGCAGCTCATGAGGGGCGTGCAGGTCGGGGTGTGCGTTGAGCATCGCCCGCAGCAGCGTCGAGCCCGACCGTACCGGCGAGATGATGAACACCGGCTGCTTGACGAGGCGATCGGTCTCCGGATCCGCGGGTGGCCGGAACGGCGTCTGCGGCCGCTTCTGCGGAGCGGGTTTCGACGGCTTTTGTCCCGCTTTCCCTACTCGGTTGAGCTGGAATCCTGTGTACCTGGCCAGCGCTCCGTTGATAGTGCGCTGCCACTTCATGCCGAGCGAGGCTACCTGTCTTACCTGGGGATTGCCTGAAGGATGGAAAGGGGTCTCCTGCAGCTTACCCGCTCGTCACACAGGCGCGGTTTCGCCTGGTCAGGGCCTCTGGTTCGTCAAGGGGCAGGGCCTGTGGCCGGTGGAAGGTCAAGGCCGCTGGGCGGTCAGAGGCCGGTGCGTCCGGCCGGTCAAGGGGGGCCGATCGGTCGGGATGTCCTGCCGGTCAGGTTGGTCGGGATGTCCTGCCGTCAGGCGGCTGTAGGTCAGGGCGGCCTGTCGATCAAGGCGTCCGGTCGGGCGCGGCGCCCAGCCGGGCAGATGGCCCGGTCGGTCACTGGGTGCGTCTGGCCACGGGGTGCGTCTGGTCACGGGGTGCGTCTGGTCACGGGGTGACCGCGAACCACACCACCTTGCCGTTGTCGGTGGCCGTCACGCCCCAGTCGTCGGCTATCGCGCCGACGATCTGCAACCCCCGCCCCGAGATCGCGTCCATGTCCGCCGGCCGCAGGCGCGGCATGCCCTCGCCGGGGTCGAAGACCTCCCCGTACACCTGGCCCTCGCGCTTCTCCAGGCGCAGGGCGTAGGCGGAACCCCCGTAGCGTACGGCGTTGGTGACCAGCTCGCTCACGATGAGCAGGCAGTCATCGACGACGTGCGCGAGTCCCCAGTCGGTCAGATCGGTCCTGATCAGCTCCCGCGCCCTGCTGACGCCCGACGGGACGGAGGGCAGAAGGTACTCCACCGTGTGCACCGGTGGCGCCGACAAGGACCCTTGTCGGAGGGCCATACGCATCACATCTCTCGGGTCTTGGGAGCGCTCCCAAACCCACGATAAACGTTCGGCCTCACTCTTGGGAATGCGCGCCGGAAAAGTTTGCCAAACGAGACTTGCGGCGTATCAGGGGATGCGGGCGACGGCGCCGTAGTTGCCGGACTTGCTGGGATCCTCTTGGCAGGCGAGATCGTTGCCCAAAGGCCGCCACTCCGGCACCCAGACCAGGCCGGGCGCCACCAGATCGAGCCCCTCTAAAAGAGCCGCCACCTCTTCCCGTGACCGGACCGCCAGGTGCGGCAAGGTCATCGCGAGCGTGTCGCTGATGGCGGGCAGCAGCTCTTGTGGGACGCCGTCGAACGTGGTGTGCAGTAGAGCCAGAAAACTACCGGCGGGAGCCGAGTGACGGAGTCGCTTGATGACATAGTGGGCATACTCCTCATCGTGGAGGCTGTAGGCCGACAACAGGAGCACCGCCACCGGTCGTTCCCAGTCGATGAAGGTCGTGACGACGTGATCGCTCAGGATCTCGTCGATCTCCCGTACGTCTCCCTCCACTACTCGCACCAAATCCGTGAACGGCTCGATGGTGGCCTGGGCCAGGGTCACCACCATCGGGTTGTTCTCGACGTACAGCACTCTGGGGTACGGGCAAGCGGCGTGTTTCGCCATGTCATGCAGCCCCTGACCGGCGGACAGGCCGCTCGGAATTCCACTGCCGACGATCACGAATTGATCCACTTCTTCCTGGACCGCCAGATAGCGGATCACCCGCGAGCAGAATTCCAGCACCGCACGGGCGGCGTTCGTCAGGGCGGGGGCCGCTTGATCGAAATGGCGCACCGCGTCCTTGTCGGCCTGGAAGTTGTTCTTCCCGCCGGCGGCAGCGTCGAAGATACGCGTGATCCTGGCCTGCGTGGTCTCCAACTTCGCCAAATTACGGACGGCACGCTGGTGCATGAGCGTTGCCCCTTTCCCCTCGCCGCTGACCCTTTTTCGCGGTAAGCGATCTTTGGACCTCACTCAGGACTCGAACCATATGTTCCAACAATTCCAGTCAATGACAACCCGATAGACCCGTTATCTTGGGAAATGTTTGTGACCAGAATCATCGTGGCAAGAAGCACTGAGTGCGGCGCGATGCCCCGAATGTCGGCGCTCCCGCGAGTGATAGCCCTGTGAACAGGGCGGACGCGGATATCGCCCCCCGGACGGCCGGTCGCCGGCCCCTCTGATAAGCCGAGCCGAGCCCGCCGCGCCGGGGTCCTTCAAGGCCAAGCCAGGTTAGCTGCGCTGCGCCGCCGGAGGGGGCTGATTGTGGAGGGATGGTTTAGCTCAGGGTCGGCTGCGCCAAATGTCTGCACCGGGGGTGACTGTGGTGGATGTGAAATTCGGGGCGAAGGGGGTGGACGCCAGCCTGTCCCGCTCGGTGGTCCCGCTCAGCCGGCCGCCGAACGGATCCCCTCGGTGACCAGTTCGACCCGCGCGCGGTCGGACAGGTGGGTTGCGATGAATCGCCTCGCCTGGTCGTTCGGGTCAGTGGGCGGCTTGAGGAAGGTTGCGTGTCGCCGTCATCGGCTGCGGCGGTGGGCTTGCCGGGCGGCATGTGCGGCGGGCCGTGCCGGCTCTGTCGCTTGGAGCGGTCGGACCGGCCGTCGGGAGCACGAAGCCGCTGCCGGCTGGGCTCACCAGCGCGCGCAGCCGGACGCGGGACGGCCGGGCTCCCGTGGGAACCCGGCCGGTGGTCGGTGACCGAGCCCGAGCGGAGGTCGATCGGGCTGGGCCGCTGATCGACGTCAGCGGCGCTGATCGGTGTCCGGATCTCGAGTGAAGGTCCGGGCCGGGCTCAGGGCGAGCCCGGCCGGAGTCAGTCGGTGCCGGACTCCATGGCGGCGTGGTCGAGCATCTCGTCGTCCTCCGGGACCTCCGAGCGGGAGATCGCGTCGCCGCGCGCGGCGATCGCCTCGGCGCCGCCCTCCGTCAGGGAGCCGATGAGGCCGCTGGCGGCCGTCTGCGTGGTGCCGAGAAGCGCCTGGTGGGGGCTGCCCACCATGCCGAGCCCCGCGTACTGCTCCAGCTTGGCGCGCGAGTCGGCGATGTCGAGGTTGCGCATGGTGAGCTGGCCGATGCGGTCGAGCGGGCCGAACGCGGCGTCCTCGACGCGCTCCATCGACAGCTTGTCCGGGTGGTAGCTGAACGCCGGGCCGGAGGTGTCGATGATCGAGTAGTCCTCGCCGCGCCGCAGGCGCAGCGTGACCTCGCCGGTGATGGCCATGCCGACCCAGCGTTGCAGGGACTCGCGCAGCATCAGCGCCTGCGGGTCGAGCCAGCGGCCCTCGTAGAGCAGCCGGCCGAGCTTGCGGCCCTCGGTGTGGTACGCGGCCACGGTGTCCTCGTTGTGGATCGCGTTGACCAGCCGCTCGTACGCCGCGTGCAGCAGCGCCATGCCGGGAGCCTCGTAGATGCCGCGGCTCTTGGCCTCGATGACGCGGTTTTCGATCTGGTCGGACATGCCGAGCCCGTGCCGGCCGCCGATGGCGTTGGCCTCGAGCACCAGGTCGACGGCGGAGGGGAACTCCTTACCGTTGATGCTGACCGGGCGCCCGCGCTCGAAGGCGATGGTGACGTCCTCGGTCGGGATCTCGACCTCCGGGTCCCAGAAGCGCACGCCCATGATGGGCTCGACGATCTCGATGCCGGCGTCGAGGTGCTCAAGCGCCTTGGCCTCGTGGGTGGCGCCCCAGATGTTGGCGTCCGTGGAGTACGCCTTCTCGGTGCTGGCGCGGTACGGCAGGTCGCGGGCGAGCAGCCACTCCGACATCTCCTTGCGCCCGCCCAGCTCGCTGACGAACTCGGGGTCGAGCCACGGCTTGTAGATGCGCAGCGACGGGTTGGCGAGCAGGCCGTAGCGGTAGAACCGCTCGATGTCGTTGCCCTTGAACGTGGAGCCGTCGCCCCAGATCTGCACGCCGTCGTCGAGCATGGCGCGCACCAGCAGCGTGCCCGTGACGGCGCGGCCGAGCGGGGTGGTGTTGAAGTACGTGCGGCCACCGGACCGGATGTGGAACGCCCCGCAGGCCAGCGCGGCCAGGCCCTCCTCCACGAGGGCCTCCCGGCAGTCGACCAGGCGGGCGACCTCGGCGCCGTACGCCGTCGCGCGCCCGGGCACCGAGGCGATGTCGGGCTCGTCGTACTGGCCGATGTCGGCGGTGTAGGTGCAGGGCACCGCACCCTTCTCGCGCATCCACGCGACCGCCACGGAGGTGTCGAGGCCGCCGGAGAAGGCGATCCCGACCCGTTCGCCTACTGGGAGGGAGGTGAGCATCTTGGACACGAGTAGAAGTATATACACACCAATGCATGATCATTCAAAGCCTGCCCCATGAAATGGCGTGACTGAGGCGTGTCATGCCTGGTCAGGGGTGGTTTATTGCGTTTTGTGGCCCAGTCGCAGCCGAGGGTGACCGGCCCGTCCGGCGCGGCGATCTCCGGTGCCGGCGTCAAGCCCGTGCCGCGGCGCGGCAAAACTTAAAGCAGTTGCTTGACTTACGTTCACCGGCTTGATTTTCTGAATCTGCCCGAATCTGACAAGACCGGGTCAGGGTGTGTCAATCCTCATGTGAGAGGTGACCGTGGCCACCAGGACGGCCCGCGCCGAGCGCGTCAACGCCACCCGCGAGCAGATACTCACCGCCGCCGAGCGGCTCTTCGCCGAACGCGGCGTGTACGCGGTCTCCAACCGCCAGGTCAGCGAGGCCGCGGGCCAGGGCAACAACGCCGCCGTCGGCTACCACTTCGGCTCCAAGGCCGACCTCGTACGCGCGATCCTGCGCAAGCACTCCGGCCGGATCGAGGAGCAGCGCCGCCGCATGCTCGCGGAGGTGGAGGGCTCGACCGAGGTCAGGGACTGGGTGAGCTGCCTGGTCCGCGCGATCACCGGGCACCTGGACGCCCTCGGCAACCCCACCTGGTACGCCCGCTTCGCCGCCCAGCTCATGACCGACCCCGCGCTCCGTCAGATCGCACGAGAGGAGGCGCTGACCTCGCCCGCCTTGACGCGCATCCTGGAGGGCCTGCGGGGCTGCCTGCCCGAGCTGCCCGCCGACGTACGCGCGGAACGCCACGAGATGGCGAGCCAGCTCCTCGTCCACATGTGCGCCCAGCGGGAGCGCGCGCTCGCCGAGGGCCTGCCCACCCCACGAACCACCTGGCACGACGCCGGGACGGGCCTGATCGACGCGATCGCCGCGATCTGGTCCGCCCCGGTCACCAAGGAAGCCAAGGAAGGAAGTACCTCATGAAGGTCACCGTGGACCGGGACAAGTGCTGCGGCGCGGGACAGTGCGTGCTGCTCGCGCCCGACGTGTTCGACCAGGGGGAGGACGACGGCATCGTGCTGCTGCTCGACGCGGAGCCGCCCGAGTCGCTGCACGCCGCCGTACGTGAGGCCGCGGCCGTCTGCCCGGCGGGCGCCATCGACGTGAGCGAGGACGCATGACCGACACCGTGCGAGAAACCGCAGGCGAGACCGAGATCCCGCAGTTCCCCGGCGTCAGAGCCGCGAAGTGCCCCTTCGACCCGCCGCCCGAGCTGCGGGCGCTGCAGCAGAACGGGACGCTGGCGAAAGTGCGGCTGTGGAACGGCAGCACCCCGTGGTTCGTGACCCGGCACGCCGCGCAGAAGGAGGTGCTGAGCAGCCCGAAGGTGAGCGCCGACGTCACCAAGCCCGGCTACCCGATCCACACGCGCGCCTTCGGCGGCGGCGGGCTCAGCTTCATCCTCAAGGACGACCCCGAGCACGCCAGGCTGCGCCGCATGGTGCAGGCGGCGTTCACGGTACGCCGGGTGGAGACCATGCGCCCGGCCATCCAGCGCATCGTGGACGACCTCATCGACCAGATGCTCGCCGGGCCGAAGCCGGTGGACCTGGTGGAGGCGTTCGCGCTGCCGGTGCCGTCGCTGGTCATCTGCGAGCTGCTCGGAGTGCCGTACGCCGACCACGACTTCTTCCAGCACAACAGCAAGACGATCATCAAGCGCACCGTGACGCCCGAGGATCGCGCGGTCGCCTTCGGCCGCCTGCACGAGTACCTGGACGGCCTGGTGGCGCAGAAGCTCGACGACCCGGCCGACGACCTGCTGTCGAAGGTGGCCGCCCGGGTCGAGGACGGCGAGCTGACCCGCGAGGAGGCCGCCCAGATGGGCGTGCTGCTGCTCATCGCGGGCCACGAGACGACCGCGAACATGATCGCTCTCGGCACGCTGGCCCTGCTCCAGCACCCCGGCCAGCTCGCCCTGCTGCGCGAGACCGACGACCCCAAGCTGGTCGCGAGCGCCGTCGAGGAGCTGCTGCGCTACCTCAACATCACCCACAGCGGGCGCCGCCGCGTGGCCGTGGAGGACATCGAGATCGGCGGGCAGGTCATCCGCGCCGGCGAGGGCATCATCATCCCCAACGACATCGGCAACCGCGACCCCGAGGTGTTCCCCGACCCCGACCGGCTCGACGTGCGGCGCGACGCCCACCGGCACGTCGCCTTCGGCTTCGGCGTGCACCAGTGCCTCGGCCAGTCCCTGGCCAGGGTCGAGCTGCAGGTCGTGTACGGCACCCTCTACCGGCGCATCCCCACGCTCAAGGCGGCCGTGCCGATCGAGGAGATCCCGTTCAAGCACGACGGCCAGGTCTACGGCGTCTACGAGCTGCCCGTCACCTGGTAGCCGATCGCCTGCCGCGCGAGCCCCCTCGATAATGAGGGGGCCAGGTGGGTGAACGGGGGTGCGTGGCCGATGGGCGCGGAGCTGGCCGAGCGGGTACGCGGGCTGTGCGAGGGCGAGGATCGGGTGCTCGTCGGCATCGCCGGCTGCCCGGGCGCGGGCAAGTCGACGCTGGCCTCGTGGCTGGCAGGTGCGCTCACCGGGGCCGGGCTGCCCGCCGTCCACGTGCCCATGGACGGCTACCACCTCGCCGACGTCGAGCTTGAACGCCTCGGGCGGCGCTCCCGCAAGGGCGCCATCGACACCTTCGACGCCCACGGCTACCTGGCGCTGCTGCGGCGCGTACGCACCGAGACCGGCTCGATCGTCTACGCGCCGTCCTTCGACCGCGAGATCGAGCAGCCCATCGCCGGCGCCATCCCCGTCCTGCCCGAGACCCGCGTCGTCGTCAGCGAGGGCAACTACCTGCTCTCCCGCACCGACCCCTGGCCGGCCGTGCGGGCCGCCATGACCGAGGTCTGGTACGTCGACCTCGACGACCGTGTCCGCCTCGACCGGCTGACCAGGCGGCACGTCCGGTTCGGCAAGACACCGGAGGAGGCGGCCCGGTGGGTCGCCTCGGTCGACGAGCCCAACGCCGCCGCGATCCGCGCCACCCGCGACCTCGCCGACCTCCACATCGACTTCGACGCGCTCACCCTGCCCTGAGCCGCCCCGGCCGCCACGACGGAGTTGCCGGTCCCGCCGGGCCGGGTTAGCGTGCCGCATGCTTCCAGGCGGAGACGCGTCGGAGGCCGAGAGGCCGGGCGGCGCGAGCGAGCGGCCGGTGGGTGGCGCGGGTGAGCGGCCGGTGCTGGCCGAATGTCCGGACTTCCTGCGCCTGTTCGCCGGGAACACGGTCTCCCTGCTCGGATCGAGCGTGACCACGGTGGCGCTGCCGCTGACGGCGGTCGTCCATTTGGGCGCGTCGGCCGGCGAGATGGGCGTGCTGGGCACGCTCGCCCTGGTGCCGCACCTGGTGCTGGGCCTGCCCGCCGGCGTCTGGGTCGACCGCTTACCGTACCGCCGGGTGGTGGTCCTGGCCGACGCGGTCAGGGTGGTGCTGCTCGGCGCGCCGCCCCTGCTGGCCGTGCTCGGGGCGCTGCGGATGTGGCACCTGTACGTGGTCGTCACGCTCGCCGGGGTCGCCGGCCTGTTCGAGTCGGTGGCCGCCCAGTCCTTCACCCCGAAGCTCGTGCCCCGGGACCGCCTGCCGGCCGCCAACAGCACGCTCATGCTGAGCAACGCCACCGTCGGCACCACCGGGTCGGCCGTGGGCGGCCTGCTCGTCTCGGCGCTCACCGCCCCCGTCGCCATCGCCGTGGACGCCGCCTCGTTCGCCGTCTCCGCGCTGGTCAAGTCGCGCATCCGCACGGACGGCCGGCTGCCTGAAGCGGAACGGCGCACCCCCGAACGCGGCCGCCTGCCCGGCGCGCGGCCGGCGAAGGAGATCGGCGAGGGGCTGCGGGCGGTGTTCGGGCACCCGGTCATGCGGGCCGTGTTCCTCGCCGCCACCGTGGGCGCGTTCGCCGTCCTGCTGCTCGCGCAGGTGCTGAAAGGCGCGGGACCCTCCCTGTACGGCGTCAACCAGCAGACCTTCCGCCAGATCCTGATCCCCGCCGGGCTGCTCTCCCGCGCGAACGCCACCTGGCGTTTCCTCGCCTACGGCGGTCAGTCGCTGGGCGCGCTGGCGGGCGGCGCGGCGGGCGCGCTGCTCGGGCTGAAGGCGACGCTGGTCGTGACGTCGTGCCTGATGCTGGCGGGCACCGGCATCGGGCTGTTCTCGCCCGTACGCGGCCTGCGCCGCCTGCCGGACGGCTGAGTCAGTGGTGCGTCATGGCGGGAAGCAGCAGATACCGGTACACCTCGTAACCGACGAAGGCCAGCACCGGCACTCCGGTCGCGATCAATAAGCGGCGCGGCAGCGGCACGCGCGCGGCGGGCCGGGTGACCGGTTCGACGGGCAAGGAGGGCACCCTGGCGGGCGGCAGCGGGTCGGCCGCCGCCAGCTCGGGATGGCGGTCGAGGTAACCGGGCGGGAACGAGGTCAGCCGGGACGACCCGCACGCCGGGCAGCACGGCCCCGACCAGGGCGGCTGCACGGGAAGCCCGTGCTTCGACCAGACCTCGACGGTGCCGCCGTGGCCGTCGGCGAGATGCCGGACCACGTACGGCTCCTCCCAGACGTGCAGGCAGCGCAGGCACTCGAACGGCCAGGAAACGCGGGATTCGAACTCTTCGCGCAAGAGGAAGCACCCCCGGGCGGACTCCGGCGATCAGCGTTCGCTTTGAGTGTCCGCCCGGTGGCACGTTCTCCTTCAAGGCGAGGTTGCGACACTTTCCGCTACACAATGGTCACCGTTTGTGGTGTTGCGTGGCCATAGGAGCTGACTTCTGACTGCGGCCGGCGGACGTTTGTGCAGGTCAGGCGTGCGGTATGTGCGTTACCGGCCGCCCGGGCAGGGCCGGCATGACAGGAGGGGGACGGATGCCGGGGTTGCGGGGGAACGAGAGCGAGCTCTGCGCCGAGTTCGCCGAGGTGATCGACGACCAGGCGGCCGGGCGGCGGGTGGAGGCGGTCCGCGTGCGCATCGGGGCCAGGCACGCGGTGGACGCGGAGGCGTTCAGGCGGGCCTTCAGCGAGGCGGCGCGCGGCACGGCCGCTCAGGACGCGGCGGTCCACCTGGTGCTCTCGCCGGTGACGGTCGAGTGCGAGGCGTGCGGGCGGCGTACGGAGACGCTCGACCCGCCGCTCAGGACGCCCGCGCACGCTCAGACGGCGGCGCGGGGAGCCGCCGGAGCGCCGCCACCGCGCACCTGGACAGGTGACGCAGGGGACGACCGGGACGAGGAGGCGTACGCCTGCCCCCGCTGCGCGAGCGACCGCGTGACCGTGACCGGCGGCGACGAGCTGGCGCTCGAGGCCGTCTGGTTCCGCACGGAACCGATCGTGCCCCCTCAGACCAGGTAGCGCAGCCACAGGTACGGCGCGCACAGCCCGATCGTGACCACGGTGACGATCAGCCCGTACCGGGTGAACTGCCAGAAGCTGATCGGGGTGCCGTTGCGCGCGGCGATGCCGAGCACCACCACGTTGGCCGCCGCCCCCACGGCCGTGGCGTTGCCGCCCAGGTCGGCACCGAACGCGAGCGCCCACCACAGCACCTGCGCGTGCTCGTTGCCGCCCACGGCCTGGACGAGGTCGGCCACGATGGGGCTCATGGTGGCGACGTACGGGATGTTGTCCACGATCGCCGACAGCAGGCCGGACGCGCCGAGCAGCACCATCGTGGTCAGCCCCAGCCGGCCCTGGGTGGCGTCGGCCGCCGCCCGCGACACCTGCTCGATCACGCCGGTGTGCACCAGCGCGCCGACCATGATGAACAGCCCGGCGAAGAACACCAGCGTCGGCCACTCGACCTCGCGGATCGCGTCCGACGTGGTGACCTTGGTGGCCGCGACCAGCACGCCCGCGCCCAGGATCGCCACCACGGACGGCTCGTAGTGCAGCACCGGATGCAGCACGAACGCCGCCATGACCAGCGCGAGCACGGTCAGCGACTGCCACAGCAGCCGCCGGTCGGCGATGGCCTCGCGCTCGTCGAGCGCCATGACCTCGGCCGCGCGCTCCGGGTCGTAGGTGAACGCCTTGCGGAACAGCACCCGGCACAACCCGATGAAGACGATCATCAGGACGACCACCATCGGCGCCATGTGGACGAGGAAGTCGTTGAAGCTGAGACCGCCCCGGCTGGCGATGATGATGTTCGGCGGGTCGCCGACCAGCGTGGCCGCGCCGCCGATGTTGGAGGCCATCGCCTCCGCGATCAGGAACGGCGCCGCCGGCAGCGCCAGCCGCTCGCACACCAGGAACGTCACCGGCGCGATCAGCAGCACGGTCGTCACGTTGTCGAGCAGCGCCGAGGCCAGCGCGGTGATGACCACGAGCAGCACCATCAGCCGGTACGGCCGCCCCTTGGCCCGCTTGGCCGCCCAGATCGCGAGGTATTCGAAGACCCCGGTCTGTTTCAGCACGCCGACGATCACCATCATGCCGAGCAGCAGGAAGATGACGTTCCAGTCGATGCCGGTCTCTTCGGAGAAGAACGCCGCGCTCGCGTCGGTGGCGTGGATCAGCAGCATGATCCCGGCACCGCCGAGCGCCGCCGCCACGCGGTGCACCTTCTCGCTGGCGATGAGGGCGTACGCGACCAAGAACACCGCGACGGCGGCCCACGCGAGAACCGTCACGGGCGGATCTCCGGGGAGAACGTGCTCGGCATGCGGTGAAGCCTCCTCAGGGAACGACGACGACCATCGCCGACCAGACTTCCCGGCACACCTGCCACCAACGTATCAACTAGCGCCAAACAGCACATCATCGGGCGGCATAGGGTGGCCGCATGGCTGACGCGCACTTCGAACACCCCCGCCTCGCCGCCGTCTACGACCCCCTCGACCCCGACCGGGGCGACCTCGACGTCTACGCCGCCATCGCCGCCGAGCTGGGCGCGCGGCACGTACTCGACGTCGGATGCGGCACGGGCACGTTCGCGCTGCTGCTGGCCGGGCGCGGGCTTGAGGTGACGGGCGTCGATCCGGCGGCGGCCTCGCTCGACGTGGCGCGCGCCAAGCCGGGCGCCGAGCGGGTGCGCTGGATCCACGGCGACGCGACGGCCGTGCCGCGCACGCTGGAGGCCGACCTCGCCACCATGACCGGGAACGTGGCCCAGGCGATCGTCGGTCCGGATGACTGGGCGGCCACACTCGACGCCGTGCACGCGGCACTGCGGCCGGGGGGACACCTGGTGTTCGAGACCCGTGACCCGGCCAGGCGGGCCTGGCTGGAGTGGAACAGGGAGCAGACCTACCTGCGGGCCGACATCCCGGGTGTGGGCGTGGTCGAGCACTGGGTCGACCTGCTCGACGTCAGCGGGCCGCTGGTGACCTTCCGCGGCACGTACGTGTTCGCCTCCGACGGTCAGGTGCTGACCTCCGAGTCCACGCTGCGCTTCCGGGAGTGCGACGAGGTGAGCGCCGACCTGGCCGCACACGGCTACGCGGTCAAGGAGGTCAGGGACGCGCCCGACCGGCCGGGCCGCGAGTTCGTCTTCCTGGCCGAACGCCCGGCCGGCTGACAGCCGCGCTTCCCGGCCGGCCGATGCGGCGACGCCCGGCCCGTTGACTCCGGTGACGGGCTCCGCGTGGCACGCCCGCACCTCGGTGTCGACGGGCTCCGGGCGGCGCGCCCGCACCTCGGTGTCGACGGGGCCCGCGCGGCATGCCCGCGTTCCGGCTTCCGAGGGCTAGGGTGAGGCGCGAAGGGAGGGGAGCGACATGCGCAACCGGCTGCCGGCCGTTCTGCTGCTGCTCCTGTCCTGGTTCCTGCCGGCCACCGCGCACGCGCAGGCCGCCCAGCAGGCCGCCGCCGCGCACGCGCAGGCCCCTTTGCAGGCCGCCGCCGCGCACGCGGCCGTCCAGGGGATCGACGGCCTCAAGCGCGACGTTCCCACGGTCCACGCCGCCTCCTGGCCGGCCGAGCAGCGGCACGCCGCGCTCCGGCACGTGCCGCACCCGCCGCCGGCCGTACGCGCCTGGTCGCCGCCCGGCATCGCAGGCGGCGTGCCCGGTGTGGCCGACGTGCCACCGCCCGCGCAGGCCGACTTCCGGCATCCGTGGGCCGTCGTCGTCCCGCGCGCCTCCTGCGGCGCTCCCGCGGGCTGCCGGCCGCCTGCCACGCCGCCCCGCGCTCCGCCCTCCACACGGCACTGACAGCGTCCCTTTTCCGGAACGACCCGCCGCCGCACGCCGCCCCGGCGCGCCCGCGACCCTCCCCGAGTACGGCGAGGGCGCGCGGCATGTCCGCGTGACGGCATGCGCGGGCGGCGGGCCAAGCCTGTGGAGGCTCCCATGAAACGTGCGCCGCTCTGGCGTGCGCTGGCGGCCTGTGCCGTCATCGTGATCTCAGTGATCATCAGCTTCACCAACAGTCCTCGCCTGGGTCTCGACCTGCGCGGGGGCACCCAGCTCGTCTTCGAGACGAAGGACTCGCCCAAGGTCAAGGCGGACGCCGCCGCCACCGACCGGGCGATCAACGTGCTGCGCCAGCGCGCCGACGCGCTCGGCGTGGTCGATCCCACCCTGGTCCGCTCCGGCGAGCGGCGGATCATCGTCGAGCTGCCCGGCGTGCTCGACCCCCGGCAGGCAGCCGAGGTCATCGGGCGTACCGCGCAGCTCTCCTTCCACGCCGTGCTCGGCACCGCGGAGGAAGGCGACAAGTCGGCCGTACGGGACGAGAGCGGCGCGCCGCTCAAGATCGGCCCCGCCGTCATCACCGGCGACGGGGTCACCGACGCCGTCGAGCGCAGCGACCCCCAGCGCGGCCCCGGCTGGTGGGTCAGCATCGACTTCCGCGACGGCGAGGCGTGGGCCAAGCTCACCGGGGAGGCCGCCTGCCAGGCGTACGGCGATCCCCGGCGCCGGGTCGCCATCCTGCTCGACAACGAGGTGATCTCCTCGCCGTCGGTGGACCCGTCCATCGCCTGTGGAGTCGGCATCACCGGCGGCGGCACCGAGATCACCGGGTCGTTCACCCACGAGGAGGCGCGCGACCTGGCCGTGCTGATCAAGGGCGGCGCGCTGCCCGTCCCGCTCGACCTGGTCGAGCAGCGTACGGTCGGCCCGACCCTCGGCGAGGCCGCCATCAAGGCCAGCGCCGAGGCCGCGGTGACCGGGCTGCTGCTGACCGCCGTGTTCATCGTGGCCGTCTACCGCCTGTCGGGGCTGCTGTCCACGATCGCCCTGCTGTGCTACGGGCTCATCTCGTACGCGGCGCTCGTCGCGATGGGCGCCACCTTCACGCTGCCGGGCCTGGCCGGGTTCGTGCTGGCCATCGGCATGGCCATCGACGCGAACGTGCTCGTCTTCGAACGGGCCAGGGAGGAGTACCAGCAGGCGCCCAAGCGGGGGCTGCGCGCGGCACTCCTCCGCGGCTTCAAGAACGCCTGGAGCGCCATCGCCGACTCCAACATCACCACCCTGATCGCGGCCGGGCTGCTGTTCTGGCTCGCCTCGGGGCCGGTCAAGGGGTTCGGCGTCACGCTGGGCGTCGGCGTGATCGCCTCGCTCGTGTCGGCCATGGTCATCACCCGCGTGCTCACCGAGGCCGTCATGAACCGCGCGGGGCCGCGCATCTCCGGCCTCGGCTCCCCGGGCGCCGTCAGAACCTGGCTCAACCGGCGGAACCCGCAGGTCATGCGGGGACGCAGGCTGTGGCTCGCGATCGCGGGCGTCCTCGCGGCGGCGGCCGTCGCCGGGCTCGCCGTACAGGGGCTGAACTTCGGCGTCGAGTTCACCGGCGGGCGGCTCGTCGAGTTCGGCACCTCCAAGCCGATCTCCGCCGAGGCGGCGGGGCAGGCCGTCGCGCGGGCCGGATTCCCGTCCGCCGTGGTGCAGACCGGCGACGACGGCGTCACCGTACGCGCCGCGCGGCTCGGCCTGGAGGAGACCGCCAGGATCGAGCAGGAGCTGAAGAAGACCGACGCCGGAGAGGTCACCAAGCGGCGCGAGGAGTTCATCGGCCCCAGCCTGGGCGAGGAGCTGCGGCGCAACGCGCTCATCGCGCTCGGCGTGGCCGTGGCCATGCAGCTCGCCTACCTCGCCTTCCGCTTCCGCTGGACGTTCGGCGCGGCGGCGGTGACCGCCCTGGTCGTGGACGTCGTCCTGGTGGTCGGCATGTTCGCCTGGCTCGGCAAGCAGATCGACGGCGTGTTCCTGGCCGCGATGCTCACCATCGTGGGTTACTCGGTCAACGACAAGGTGGTGGTGTTCGACCGGGTCAGGGAGCTGTGGGCGGCCCGGCCCAAGGAGCCGTTCGCCGCGGCGGTGAACGGCGCGATCCTGCAGACGCTGCCGCGTACCGTCAACACCGGTCTCGGCGCGCTGTTCATCCTGGTCGCGCTCATGGTGTTCGGCGGCGACTCGCTGCGGGACTTCGCGATCGCGCTGGTCGCGGGCATCGTGGCGGGCACGCTGTCGTCCGGCTTCGTGGCCGGGCCCGTGGCGATCCTGCTGTCGCGCTTCGACCGCAAGCCGCCGCCCGCGCCGCCCGCACCCAAGCCCAAGCGCGAACGCCAGGGCACGGGCGCCGTCGTCTGACGACGCGCCGGGGAAGCCGGGGCGCGTCATGGCGTGGCGCAGGCCGCACGTCTGGCGGCGCGTCAGGAGGGCCGGGCGTCTGGCGGCGCGCCGGGAGAGCCGGGCGTCCGGCGGCGTTGGGGAGGCCGGGCCGCGAACGTGCGGCCTCCCCGGCCTCCCCGGCCTCCACCGGCATTCCCGGCCCGGTGCGGGGAACAGGTCGGGAATGGAGGTGCTGAGCAGCCGCGTACTGCTGCGTCCCCGCGACCCCGAGCGCAGCCGCCGCTTCTACGCCGAGACCCTCGGCCTGGCCGTCTACCGCGAGTTCGGTCCGCCCGAGCAGCCCGGCACCGTGTTCTTCCTCGGCCAGGGCTTCCTGGAGCTCTCGGGCACCGCGCGGGGCACGACCGACGGCTCGCCGTTCGCCCTCTGGCTGCAGGTACGCGACGTCGCCCGGGAGGAGCGGCGGCTCAGGCAGGCGGGCGTCACCGTGCTGCGCGAGGCGCGCAAGGAGCCCTGGGGCCTGGTCGAGCTCTGGATCGAAGACCCCGACGGCCACCGCATCGTGCTCGTCGAGGTCCCCGCCGACCACCCCCTGCGCCGCGACACCCGCTGACCGGCGCGTCCGGGACCGGTCCCGCATGCCACGATCACCGCTGCTCTGGCGGTGGCCGCGTCCGTCGCGTTCGCCCCCGCCGCCGGTACCACCGCCGCGGCACACACCGCCGCCGCGCAGGCCGCCGCGACGCACGCCGCCGGGAGCACGGCGGCGAAGCCGAAGAAGAAGAGCAAGAAGCCGAACCTGCGGGCCTGCTACGACGGCACGTGCAAGCTCACCATCACCAAGCCCGTCTCGTTCCGCGTTCACCCCCAAGCTCGGCATGACGCGCCTGTCCATCTCCTTCTCCTCCACTGAGGTCCACGTACGGGGCTTCGGCGGGGGCGTGATGGTGGAGAGCTGGTTCGACAAGTACTCGAGAGGCCCGATCAACGACATCAAGGTCAAGGTGATCTCGGTGTCCGAGGAGAAGGCCGTCCTTCGGCTGCGCGCCTGAGGGGACGAGTCGTCCGGCGGGCCGCGCCGGCTACGACCCGCCGGCGTTGCGCAGGAGCAGTACGGCGATGTCGTCGAGGCGCTGTTCGATCACGTCCGCGCCGGTCAGCCTGTCGGCCAGGTGGTGCAGGGGCCTGCCGGGCTCAGGGCGGAACCGGGCGGCCAGGGCGGTGATGCAGTCGCCCAGGTCGAGCCCCGGCTCCTCGATGAGGCCGTCGGTGTAGAGGGCCAGCACGGAGCCGGGCGGCATGGGGATCTCGGTGGCGGTGTACGTGGCGCCGGGGTCCACGCCGAGCAGCGGGCCCGGCACGGTCTCGACGACGCTGCCGGGGCCGCCCGGCCGGCCGAGCACCGGCGGCGGGTGCCCGGCGCTGGCCAGGTGCGCGGTCTGGTCCGACAGATCGATGCAGACGTACAGGCAGCTCGTGAAGCGGTCGGGGCTCACCTCGGTGAGCAGCCGGTTGGTGTGCGCGAGCACCTCGCCGGGGTCGGCGCCCGCGGTGGCGTGGGCGCGCATGGCGGTGCGCACCTGCCCCATGAGGGCGGCGGCGGTCACGTCGTGGCCCTGCACGTCGCCGATGACGGCCGCGGCCGTGTCGTCGCCGAGCTTGATCAGGTCGTAGAAGTCGCCGCCGATGTCCATGCCGGGGGTGGCGGGCACGTACCGGGCGGCGACGTCGAGGCCACGGATGCGGGGGAGGGCGTGCGGCAGCAGCTGTTCCTGGAGGCACTGGGCGAGCTCGTGGTTGGCGTCGTAGAGGCGGGCCCGCTCGAACGCCTGCGCGATCAGCCCGGCCAGTGCGGTCAGCGTGGCCCGCTCGTCGCTGCCGAACCGATGCGGGCGGTCGTAGGCGAGGACGCAGGAGCCCATGGGCCGCCCCGAGGTGATCAGCGGCAGGAACGCCCACGCGGACATGTCGTCGAAGCGCAGCGAGCCGGGATAGGCCGCGCGCAGCTCCTCCCACGTCGAGAAGAACTCCGGCCGTTGCCCGCCCGGAGGCACGGGCTTGACGGCCGGGCGGTCGTTGAACGTCTTGACGGCCTTCCTGCTGAAGCCGCGCGATGCGGCCACCCGCTTCCTTCCGCCCGCGCTGGTGAGGATGGCCAGCGCCTGCACGTCGTAGACGGGCATGACGTGGTCGGCGACCAGGTCGATCACCTCTTGGGCGGTCACCGCCCTGGCCAGCGCGGTGGCGAGCTGCAGCATCTCGTGCACGGCGATGACGCGCGGCCGGCGCGCGCCGGGCGGGCGGCGCACGTCCATGGCGGGCGTGATGCGCAGCGTGACGCCGGAGGGGCCGGGGAACATCTGGAACGACAGTGCGCGCCCGACGGGGTCGCGGGTGGTGACGTGGGTGACCTCGCGGGCGACCACGGCGGCGCGGTAGCCGTCCTGGAACGCGGGGTCGCGCAGCCACGGCAGCGCGTCCCACAGCCGCGCGCCGACCACGTCGGCGGGAGAGCGGCCGAGCAGGTCGGCGGCGGGGGCGCTGAGCAGGGTCACGTGGCCGTCGGTGTTCAGCGCGCAGTGGCCTTCCGGCAGCCGGTTGAGGCAGTCGAGGGCGACGAGCCGCGGGTCGGCCTCGTCGGACGGCGGTGGGGGCAGCACGCGGGGCCGGGGGCCCGCGGTGATGGGCAGGCCCGCCCGGTGCGCCCGGTGGATCAGCAGGCCGATCTCGTCGCAGGCCCGCTGGATGACCTCGCGCTGGCGTCCGGTCAGCTCGCGGGTGCGCCCCGCGGGCCACAGCAGCATGACCCCGCCGCAGATCCGGCCGTTGGCGCGCATGGGGGACAGGGCGACGGCGTAGTGGTAGGGCAGGGTCAGCGCGGCTTCGGGGAACTCCCTGGCGAGCTGCTCGCGCCCGGTGATCCAGACCAGCCGCTCCTCACGGACGGCGACGGCGATGGGCATGGGGTCGCCGGTGCGTATCCGCGCCCAGGAGCGGGCGATCGGCGCGGGCATCCCGGTGGCGGCGGCCATCTGGAGCACGTCGCCGGCCTCGTCCAGCAGGTACGCGGCGCCGATGTGGGCGCCGGTCCCGGTGACGGCCTCGATCAGCAGCCCGTCGAGGCGGGACGAACCGTTCGCCGCGCCGCGGGCCTGACCATGCCTGCCGAGCACCTTCTCAGCACGCCTCGCTCACAGCACGTGAACACGGCCACCAGAAGAAACCTCGCATACGTGAAGAATACGCCCACCAGAGGAAATAATCGGTTACGTTCCGCTCATTTCCTTGCCGTCGCCCACAACGGGACCAGGGGCATACCTGAGCGCGCCACCGCAGGTCAGGACACGGGTTCGGGGAGGCGGAGCCCCCGCTGCAGAAGCTGGTGCAGGTGCGCGCGGAAGCGCCGCAGCTGCTCGTGGTCCTCGACGCCGCGCCGCGTTCCCGTACCGTCGAGCACGCCGCTCAGCGCGAAGCCGTGGATGCACCAGATCATCGTGTACGTCGTGTGCAACGCGTCGGCCCCGGCGGGCCCGGCCACCGTGGCGATGGAGTCCACGATGTGCTGGGTCAGCGGCTGCGCCCCCTTGAGCTCCAGATCGACCACGTCGCTGGCGTCGGACAGCCAGCGGTGCGCCCACAGCGCCGCCACCTCGGGATGGTTCACGCACCCGTCGATGTAGGCGTCGATGAGCGCGCGCAGCGCCTCGGCCTTGTGCTCGGGCGGCGCCGCCCCCACCGCGTCGGCCCTCGCCTGGAGCGGCCCCGCCAGGATCTCGCGGGCCCGTTGCATGACCTCCACGTACAGCTCCCGCTTGGCAGGGAAGTGGGCCGCGACCTGCGCCGGGTCCAGTCCCGCCGCCTCGGCGATCTGCGCCATCGAGGTGACGTCGTAGCCGAGCCCGGCGAACAGGCGGGTCGCCGTCCGCAGGATCAGCTCCCGGCGCTCGCCATCAGGAGAGTCCATGAACGCGACCCTAGGCGTACGAAGCAGCCATTCCTACGACGTAACCGGCAAGAGCCGGTAAAACCCCACCCGACCCCGGCGGGACGCTGAAAGGTTCGATAAAGTGCCGAAAATCTGGCGTGTCGATGGGAGGCCGTTCGCATGGACCAGGCGCCGATCCGTCCCGCCCGGCACTGGGTGACCACCTGGACGGCCATGCCCCAGCTCACCGAGCCGGACAACATGCCGCCGCCCCCGTACGCCAAGGAGGGCCTGAGCCTGCCCGACACGACGCTGCGGCAGACGGTCAGGGTGTCGGCCGGCGGGCGGCGGATACGGCTGCGGCTGTCGAACGCCTTCGGCGGCGCGCCCCTGCCGCTCACCCGCGTCTCCGTGGCGCTGCCGCGCGGCGGCGCGGCGGGCACCAGCGCGATCCTGCCCGGCACGTCCAGGCCCGTGACGTTCGGCGGGCGGGCCTCGGCGGTCGTGCCGGTGGGCGCGCACGTGGTGTCGGACCCGGTGGAGCTCGATCTCGCGCCCGGGTCGGTGCTGACGGTGAGCGTCCACCTGGCCGAAGGGCTGGCGTCGGATGAGCTGACCTCGCACCCGGGCTCGCGCACCACCTCGTACCTGATCGGCGGCGACCACGTGACGGCGGAGGACCTGCCCGGCGCCACCCCCGTCGACCACTGGTACCTGATCAGCGCCGTCGAGGTGTGGGCGCCGGAGAGCCTCGGGACGCTCGTCCTGCTCGGCGACTCGCTGACCGACGGCAGGGGCTCCACGACCAACGGCAACGACCGCTGGCCCGACCTGCTGTTCGACCGGCTGCCCGGCATCGCGATCGCCAACCAGGGTGCGGGCGGCAACCGGGTGCTCAACGACGGGCTCGGACCGAGCGCCCTGGCCAGGCTCGACCGCGACGTGCTCGCGCAGAGCGGCGTCCGCTGGCTGGTCGTCTTCGAGGGCGTCAACGACCTGGGCACCGCACCCGCGACCCGCGAGGCGCAGCAGGAGGTCGCCGACGCGCTGATCGCCGCGTACGAGCAGATCGTCGTCCGGGCCAGGGCCAGGGACCTGCTGGTGTACGGGGCCACGCTGACGCCGTTCGGCGGCCACGACCCCTACGACGACCCCGACGGGCACCGGGAGGCGGCGCGGCGGCGAATCAACGACTGGATCAGGACGGCGGACCGCTTCGACGCGGTGATCGACTTCGACGCGGCGGTCCGCGACCCGGCCGCGCCGCACCGGCTCGGGGCCGCGTACGACGAGGGCGATCACCTGCACCTCGGCCCGGCCGGCTATCGGGCGCTGGCCGCCGCCGTCCCCGAGACCCTGTTCCTGTGAGGTACGGAGTTCCTGTGAGGTACGGATGACGCGCTTGACCGCGTTGACCGCGTCCGTGCAGCTCTGCGGGACCTCTGCGGATCGATAACGATTATCTGAGAATCATCTGAGAAATCCGCCCCCCGCCCGTGACCCTCCGCCCACTCATGGAACGCTACCTGCGGAATGCACACGGTTCATGAGTCAGGTGAGTAACGGGTGGCATCGGACAACGGCGGATCGTTCTGGCGCGGGTGGGGAAGGAGCGCGAGGAGGGCGGCGGTCGCCGCGGGCGTCACGGCCTTGGCCGTCGTGGTCGCGAGCTGCGGCACCCAGGGCACCGGCGAGGCGGGCGCGCCGCCGCCGCAGCAGACCTCCGCCGCGCCCCAGACCCAGAGCGCCGCTCCTGAAGGCGACGCCGTCAAGCCGCCGCCCGTGCCGGACGACTGGCCGCGCTGGGGCCTGACGCACACCGGCGTCAGCGCCAACAACGTCACCAGGCGCTTCGAGCAGGTGGTGGCCGGCTGGCTGGGCCGTACGCCGATGCTGCAGAACCAGCACATCATGGGCTTCGGCGCGGTCAACCCCGAGCCGTACCCCGGCGAGTTCTACTGGGAGGACCTCGACAGCCGGCTCAACCTCATGAAGCAGTCGGGCGCCACGCCGATCATCACGCTCTGCTGCGCGCCCGACTGGATGAAGGGCGGCCCGAAGGGGCCCACCGAGGAGTCGGCCTGGGCCGAGCACCTGGAGGACGCCCCCTACCCCGAGCACTTCGACGACTTCGCCGAGCTGGCCGCCGCCGTCGCCGAGCGCTACAGCGACGTCAAGTACTTCCTCGTCTGGAACGAGCTCAAGGGCTTCTGGAAGGACCACTCCAAGCCCGCCGACTACAAGGGCTACACGCAGCTTTACAACAAGGTCTACGACGCGGTGAAGAAGGTGCGGCCCGACGCTCAGATCGGCGGCCCGTACATCGGGTTCGACAGCAACCGCAGGGGCGACTCCGAGCTGCGCGGCGACTGGGGCGTGGTCAACCAGCACGTGATCGACGCCTTCGACTACTGGTTCGAGCACAAGAAGGGCGCCGACTTCATCGTGGTCGACGGCGCCTCGCCCACCGACGCCCACGAGCTGCTGCCCGACGAGTTCGGCGCGCTGTCGAAGTTCGCCGACGTCACCGCCTGGCTGCGGAAGAAGACCGGCGACATGCCGATCTGGTGGTCGGAGTGGTACTTCGTGCCCGAGGACGGCACCCGCTGGAAGGAGCCCATGCGGCTCGCCGTCCAGGCCGTCTCCATGATGGAGCTGGCCCGCGGCGGCGCGGCCACCGCCCTCTACTGGAACCCGCAGGCCAAGGAGGGCGAGTGCGTGGGCTGCATGTGGGACCCGCGCACCGGCGCCCAGACCCCGACGGGGAAGCTGGTCGCGAACTTCACCCGGTGGTTCCCCGCCGGTGTGCCGCTCGACCCCGTGACCTCGTCCGACCCGGCCGTGCGGGTGCTCGCGCAGCCGGAGCAGCTCCTGCTGGTCAACACCAGCGACGGGCCCGTCACGACGACCGTGGACGGCAAGGAGTACCGGCTCAAGGCGTACGAGATCAAATGGACCGGCCGCTGACCAGCCGTAACTTCCGATCTGACCACGGCGCGGACTATGAACGTGCAGGTCAGACCGGATCGGTATGGATGCGCGAGCCCCGGAACTTGGGCGGCGAGCTGATCGTTGACGCCAGCGGCACACAAGTCGATCTTCGAAACAGGGAGAACTAGAGCCGTGGTCTTCAAGAGGATGCTGGGAGCGTTCGGCGTCGGCGCGCCCTCGGTGGACACCGTCCTGTCCACGCCGCGGACCCAGCCGGGCGGCACGCTGGAAGGTGAGGTACGGCTCAAGGGCGGCGAGTTCGACGCCGAGATCGAGCACGTCACCCTCGGCCTGGTCGCCCAGGTCGAGATCGAGCACGGCGACGGGGAGGCGGCCGGGCTCGGCGAGTTCTCCCGCGCTCAGGTCTCCGGCCCCTTCACGCTGCGCAAGGGCGAGGACCGGGTCATCCCCTTCCAGATGCCGGTGCCGTGGGAGGCCCCGATCAGCGAGATCGGCGGGCAGCCGCTGCGCGGCATGGCCGTGGGCGTGCGCACCGAGCTGGCCATCGCCAAGGCCGTCGACAAGGGCGACCTCGACCCGGTGGCCATCGAGCCGCTGCCCTCGCAGCTGCGCATCCTGGAGGCGTTCCTGCAGCTCGGCTTCGCGTTCAAGTCGGCCGACCTGGAGGCGGGGCAGCTCTACGGCGTGCACCAGGAGCTGCCGTTCTTCCAGGAGATCGAGTTCCTTCCCGGCGGCAACTACGCGGGCCTGGTGGGCGAGGTCGAGGTGACCTTCGTCGCCGATCCGGCGGGCCTTGAGGTGGTGCTGGAGGCCGACAAGCGCACCGGACGCTTCTCCTCCAGTGACGCCATCGGCCGCTTCACCATCAGCCACGACGACGCGCTGCGCACCGACTGGCCGGGCGAGCTGAGCCGCTGGCTCGACTCCCTCGCCCAGTACGGCCACGCCGCCCCCTACGGCCACCACGACGCCCACTACGACCCCCATCACCATGGGCACCACGACCACCACGGTCACCACGGGCACCACGGTCACCACGGCGGTCCCGGCCTCGGCATGGTGGCCGCGGCGGGCGCCGCCGGCGTGGTCGGCGGGCTCGTCGCCGGCGAGGTCGTCGAGGAGGTCGTGGAGGAGTTCTTCGAGGGTGACGACGAGGGCGGCGACTGGTAGCCGTCACCGCCTCGCCCGTCACCGCCCCCGGAGCCGCGCCGCCGGGGGCGGTTCTTGTTCTCCGGGGGAGACGCAGGTCAGCCGGGGTGCGAAGCGTTAATAACCGTGCAATCGGGCTGAAAGTGCGAAGAAAGCGCCCTGAATAGGTTGGCTCACTGTCCGTAGAGCCGATCTTCAAGGAGCCGACGTAAACAGCACGACCGTGTGGAGCGAGCTGCACATCACCGCCACGCCTCAGCTGTCCCTCTCGATCTCCCCGCACGTCACGGCGCTGGCCTGGCTGGCCGACGCGCTCGCGGGCCGCCGCCGCGGCCTGCCGGATCTGTGGCGCAAGGCCATCGGCGCGCGCGTCTCCCGGCTCGGTCACCAGGCCGTACGCCCCCTCGCCGCCCCCGGCGCCGCCGCGGGACCCGACTGCCTCGTGCCCCGCCTTCCCAGCGAGGGCGACGCCTCCATGCACGACCAGCTCGCCGCCCTGCGCGACATGCCCCCCGACCGGCTGGTCCGCGACCTGGAGCAGGCGTTCGGCACGGGACCGCTGCCCGTCCAGTGGCGCTCGGCCGCGGAACGCCCCCGCCAGTGGCTGCACGGCTACGCCGGCGCCGTCGCCGACGTCTGGAGCATCGCCGAACCCCTCTGGAAGCGCGCCCGCGCCCTGCTGGACCGCGAGATCGCCCGGGTCGGCGTGGCCACCGTGCGCGGCGGCCCCGAGCTGGTGCTCGGCGCGCTCAGCGACCGCATCGCCTGCACCGAGCGCGGGCTGCGCATCAACGGCCTGGACGGCGGCCGCCACGACCTCGGGGGCAGGAGGATCGTCCTGGTGCCGATGCTGGCCGGCAAGGACGCGGTCATCGCCGGTCTCGACGGCTCCGACGCCGTCTGGATCGCCTACCCGGTGCCCGGCGCGCAGACGCTGTGGAGCAGGCCCGCCGCCCCGGCGCACGACGAGTTGTCGGCGCTGATGGGCCCCGTGCGGGCCGACCTGCTCTGCGCGATCGGCCGGCCGATGACGATGAGCATGCTCGCGGCCGACATGAAGATCACACCGAGCAGCATCACGTACCACTGCGACCGGCTGCGGGACGCCCGGCTGATCACCAAAGAGCGGCGCGGCCGTGAGGTCTGGGTGGGCCGCACCCGCCGCGCGGAGGAGCTGCTCGAGCTCTACCACCGCCGCTGACACAGGGGACGAAACGGAAGGGGCGCGCCGGTCCGCAGCAATCCGGCGCGCCCCCCGTGCTGTCGTCGCTCAGCGGCTGAACTGGTACAGCAGCGGCCCGTCGAGCTTCCAGCCCGGCTCGTTGGCCAGGATCTTCTCGGTGTGCGCGGCGATCGCGAGCCGCCACCTGCCGTTGTTGGACAGGCGGAACACCTTCACGTCACCGCCGGCGCGGGCCGACCCGGGAGCGTAGCCCAAAATGCCGTCATAGCGGAACTTGCCCGACGAGACCAGGCGCTCCCGCTCGTCGACCGACGCCGTGACCAGGTAGCTTGCCTTCTTCTCCCAGCGCAGCCGGAACAGCGGCTTGCCGCCGGGGAAGGGGCTGCGCGAGATGTAGTACAGCGGCGTCTGGGTGGTCGACCAGCCGTGCTTGGTGATCGCGGTGTTCTTCTCCGACTCGCTGCTGGTGTAGAAGAACCCGCCGTCCTTCGTCACCAGCTCGTAGACCTTGACGTGCTCCGCGGCGACCGTCGTCCTGGCGGTGGCGGCCTGGGCGGGGGAGAGGCCGGCGGAGAGCGTGGCGCCCAGCGCCACCGCCAGCGCGAGGCCGGCGGAACGGGTCATACGGCCGAACGGCAAGGCCATCGTGTGTTACCTCCGTTGCTGAATCGGGACGCGCTCAGCTAACACCGCCCGACCGGCTCCGGATCGTCATTTCGGCTATGTTCAAAGCATCGTCGCGGTAGCCCTTTTCGGCCTAGAACGTCACCAGCGGATCCCCGACGAAGTCGGCGATGAAGTTGACGAAGAAGAACCCGAAGAACAGCACGTTGAGCACCAGGATCACGTAGTGCCACGGCCGCGGCCTGGCCGGGCGCGGCAGCCTGCTGTTGAGGTACATCAGCAGGAACGGATAGAGCAGCGCCCCCAGGTTCGACATGTTCGCCGACCACTCCACCAGCCCCACGGGCAGCGACTGGAAGATGATGATCGAGATGACGACCAGCAGCAGGAGCATGAACGGGTAGTAGAAGCGGCGCGGGTCGCCCTCGATCAGCCGGCGCAGGCGCGGGCTGGTGGCGTTGGCCGCGTCCGTGGTGACCCGGACCATCGCCTCGAAGATGCCGAGCTGCGTCGAGAACAGCACCATCACCCCGACGACCAGCGCGATGTAGAAGACCACCCGGCCGTACTCGCCGCCCAGCGCCGAGGCCACGAACGTCGGCACGTTCGCGCGGGTCGGCCGCTCGCCCGCCAGCGTCACCGCCTGGGCCATGAGCAGGGTGGGCAGCAGCATGCCGAGGATCGCCCCGACGAAGAACACGCCCCACATGTCCACCATGAGCAGCCGGTACCAGCGCTTCCATAGGCCGCGGTTCTTCTCGTCGTCGGGGAACGTGATGCCGCTGGCCAGTACCGTCGTGCGGTCGCCGCGCAGGCCGGAGATGTAGCCGACCCGGTGGCCCATGCCGTAGCCCTTGTCGCGGTAGTGGCCCATGACGTACCAGTTCAGGCCCGAGGCCAGCGCCGTGAACCCGGCGAGCGCGCCGAGCTGGGTGGCGGTGATCCCGGCCGGCGGCGCCGATGGCGTCAGGAAGCCGCGGATGCCCTCCCACCACTGGCTCCACGGCACCACCAGCAGGTCCACGGCCAGCAGGGCGATCAGAATGCCGCCGATCATCACCCAGTTCGCCAGCTCCAGGGCCCGGCTGATCTTGCGGGCCGCCGCGGTGATGAGGAAGACCAGCACGAGCAGGGCGATCGCCCACAGGCGCGGCTCGGTCGCGTCGGCCGCCGGAGGGACGCCGTGCACCAGCGCGTACACGCCCTGGCCCGCCGACGCGGCCCAGCCGCCGGCGATGAACGAGAAGATCACGATGAGCACCGACAGCGGCACCCACAGCGGCCAGCCCGGCGGCACCCGCCCCCAGCCGACCACCGGCGTCTCGCCGGTCGCGATGACGTAGCGCGAGCACTCGACGTTGTAGAACGTCTGCAGCAGCGCCGACACCACGATGACCCAGCCGACGCCGACGAATCCGTACTGGCCCACGCTGAGCGGGCCGAGCAGCCACTCTCCGCTGCCGATCGAGATGCCGAGGGCGATCAGGCTCGGCCCCACGGCGTACTTGAGAATCTCCTTGAAGCCGATCTTGGAGACCTTGAAGACCTCCTCCGGCGCGGGCAGGTCGGCGACTTCCAGGTCCGGACGGCTGACTCCGAGTGGGTGCGACATCTCACTGCCTCCTGCCGTTCAGCGTGATCCCGGACGGCCACCGCAACAAGGCCCAATTGCCCGCTGTACGCGGTGATCCGGCGACTTCGCCGCAGTCCCCGCCAAGGTGACGAGACGGTTCAGGCGTGGCGGTTCCTCACCCCTCGGAACGATTACGTAGAGTAGTGGTCGATGTCACAGAGTGACTACAGGGGGGATCATGAAAGGTAAGCTCATAGCGGCAGGCGGTGCGCTCGCCACCGCCGCCGCGCTCTGCGCGATGGCCACGCCGGCCCAGGCGATCGAGCGCTGCGACCTCGGCATCAGTGACCGTACGCACACGCTGCGCATCGACCCGTGGGGCGTGTACGCGGGCAAGCGCAAGGCCAAGGCCTGCCACCGCAAGCGGGTCCACCACGACCGCTTCGACCGCGGCTCCGACGACCTCGGCGACGAGTTCGACGAGGATCTCGGCGACGACGAGGCGGTCGAGGACGAGGACCTCGACCAGGCCGACGAGCGTCCGCACTGGAGCTTCTGGGGCCACCGCGGCTTCGACAACGGCTACGGCGCCGCCCGCTACGGCAACTGGAACGGCTACAACTGGCCGGGCCCCTGGTACGGCGTGTAGTGACGCCATCGGCCGCGCCGGCTCGTAGGCTCGGCCGCCGCCCCGGGGCGCTCTCGCGGCGCCCCGGGCACCCCTCCACCCCCTGTATCACCCTCTGAGCCGCGCCCAGCGGCCCCGCGCCGGCCTCCCAGGAGGCCCGCCCCCCTCACACCGAACGTTCTCCGGCCGCCTCGGCGGCCTTCCGCGTCACCCTCCCGCGGCCGTCGCCTTCGCATGCGCCACCCCACCCGCCGCGCTCACGGCGGGGTCTCAAGGCATGCCCGTGCACCCGTACACACCGAGGGGCGGTGCGCCTCGGAGGGAACCCGAGGCGCACCACGCTGCGTCAGCGGTCGACGATCTCGTTCTTGCCGATCACCACGACCCCGCCCCGGGTCAGCGCGAAGCGGCTGCGGTCGTACTCCGGGTCGAAGCCGATCCGCGCGCCGTCGGGAATGACGACGTTCTTGTCGATGATCGCCTTGCGGACGACCGCGCCGCGCCCGACCTTGACGTTCTCCATCAGCACGGAGTCCTCCACCAGCGAGTGCGAGTGGAGCACCACCTTCGGCGACAGGATGGACCTGATCGCCGTGCCGCCGGAGACGATCACGCCGGGCGAGACCAGCGAGTCGATCGCCCGCCCCACCCGGTCGCCGTCGTTGTGCACGAACTTGGCGGGCGGCAGCGGGTCGTGCCCGGTGAAGATCGGCCACTTGTCGTTGTACAGGTTGAACACCGGATGCGCCGAGATGAGGTCCATGTGGGCCTCGTAGTAGGCGTCCAGCGTTCCGACGTCGCGCCAGTAGCCGCGGTCGCGCTCGGTCGAGCCGGGCACGATGTTGTGGGCGAAGTCGTAGACGTCCGCGCCGCCCGACTTCACCAGCATCGGGATGATGTTTCCGCCGAGGTCGTGCTTGCTGGAGGGGTCGAGCGCGTCCTCACGCAGCGCGTCGATCATCGCCTGCGTCTTGAACACGTAGTTGCCCATCGACGCGAACACCTCGTCGGGGGAGTCGGCCAGCCCCACAGCGTCCTTCGGCTTCTCCCTGAACGCCACGATGCGGCGCCCCTCGGGATCGGTCTCGATCACGCCGAACTGGTCGGCCAGCGACAGCGGCTGCCTGATCGCGGCCACCGTCACGTCCGCACCCGACTCCTCGTGCTGCTCGACCATCTGCCGGGGGTCCATCCGGTAGATGTGGTCGGCGCCGAACACGATGACGTGCTCGGGCTCCTCGTCGTAGATCAGGTTCAGGTTCTGGAACAACGCGTCGGCGGAGCCGGAGAACCACCTCGGCCCGAGCCGCTGCTGCGCCGGCACCGGCGTGACGTAGTTGCCCAGCATCGCCGACAGCCTCCACGTACGCGAGATGTGCCGGTCGAGGCTGTGGTTCTTGTACTGCGTCAGCACGACGATCTTCAGGAACCCGCCGTTCGCGAGGTTGGACAGCACGAAATCGATGAGCCGGTACATGCCCCCGAACGGCACCGCCGGTTTCGCCCGATCCGCCGTGAGAGGCATGAGCCTCTTGCCCTCTCCACCTGCCAGCACAACCGCAAGCACCCTCCGGGACCTCATGCCCAGGACGCTACCCTCAAATGGCCGATCTATCGACGAAACCCGCAGCGAGATCCTCCCGTGTGTCGGTATTTGCGATGCAATGTACGAACCGGAGTTGCCGAGCTTTGGTTTGTCGCTGTGTTCGCTGTGCTCAACCAGCCCGTAGTGTCGTCTCATGCGCGTTGATCTGCTCAGCCGGGAATATCCGCCGGAGGTGTACGGCGGGGCCGGGGTGCACATGGAATACCTGGCCAGAGAGCTGCGGAAGCTGGCCGACGTACGCGTGCGCTGCTTCGGCGCGCCCCGCGTCGAGCCCGGCGTCTCCGCCTACCGCGTCCCCGACGGCCTGGCGGGCGCGAACGCGGCCCTGCAGGTGCTGGGCGTGGACCTGGAGATGGCGGCCGCGTGCGAAGGCGCGTCGATCGTCCACTCGCACACGTGGTACGCCAACTTCGCCGGGCATGTCGCGAAGCTGCTGCACGGCATGCCGCACGTCGTCACCACCCACAGCCTGGAGCCGCTGCGGCCGTGGAAGGCCGAGCAGCTCGGCGGCGGCTACGCGATCTCGTCGTGGGCCGAGCGCACCGCGCTGACCGCCGCCGACGCGGTCATCGCCGTCTCCGAGGGCATGCGGCGCGACGTCCTCGCCGCCTACCCCGAGATCCCGCCGGAGCGGGTCAGCGTGATCCACAACGGCATCGACACCGTCCAGTACGCCCCCGACCACGGCACCGACGTGCTGGAGAAGCACGGCGTCGATCCACGCAGGCCGTACGTCGTCTTCGTCGGCCGCATCACCCGCCAGAAGGGCCTGGTCCACCTGCTGCACGCGGCCCGCTCCTTCGACCCGGCGGCGCAGCTCGTGCTCTGCGCGGGCGCTCCCGACACGCCGGAGATCGCCGCCGAGGTGACCGAGCTGGTCCGCGGGCTCGGCCGCGACGGCGTGTTCTGGATCCAGGAGATGCTGCCCAAGCCGGAGGTCATCCAGCTCCTGACGCACGCCACCGTCTTCGTGTGCCCGTCGGTCTACGAGCCCATGGGCATCGTCAACCTGGAGGCCATGGCCTGCGAGACGGCCGTCGTGGCGACCGCCACCGGCGGCATCCCCGAGGTGGTCGCCGACGGTGAGACCGGCCTGCTGGTGCCGATCGACCAGGCGGCCGACGGCACGCCGCACGATCCCGAGCGGTTCGCCGCCGACCTCGCCGAGCGGGTCAACGCCCTGCTCGGCGACCCGGAGCGGGCGCGCGCGATGGGCGCGGCGGGCCGGGTGCGCGCCATCGAGCACTTCTCCTGGGAACGCATCGCCCACCGCACCGTGGAGCTCTACGAGTCACTGGTGTCCTGACGACGCGCCGAGGGGCCGCTCGTGGCGCCTTGGCGGCGCGCGGAGGGGCGCTCGTGTCCCGGCGGCATGGTGCCTTGCCGGCGTGCCGAGGGCGGTTCGTGTCCTGGCGGCGGCGTGTCGAGGGGGCCTCGCCGTGGCGAGACCCCCTGGCCGGGCGTGGGAGCGTCAGTTGACGCGTTCGAGCACGACGACCGGAATCTCCCGGTCCGTCTTCTGCTGGTACTCGTCGTAGTCGGGCCACGTCCTGACCATCGTCCGCCACATCTCGGGCTTCTCCGAGGGCTCGGCCGTACGCGCGCGGGCGCGGAACCTGTCGGCCTTGACCTGCACCTCCACCTCGGGCTCCGCGAGCAGGTTCTTGTACCACAGCGGATGGTCGGGAGCGCCGCCTTTCGACGCCACGACCAGGTAGTCGTCGCCGAAGCGCTGGTAGATGAGCGGAGTGGTGACGAGCTTGCCGGACTTGCGGCCCTTCGTGGTCAGCAGGAGGACGGTGGTGTTGTTCCAGTCGTGGCCCTCGGCACCATCCGTCTCCTGGTACCGCCGCACGTGTTCCTTGCCGTAGAGCATGCGACGCCTCTACCCATCACGCGCGCCGCCTCACAGCGCCATCGCCCGTCCGGCCCGTCCGGCCCGTCCGGCTGTACGCGGCGGCACGTCGATGAGAGTCTTTGCCCATGACCGATCCGGCCGGGGCGCTGGCAGCCCGCATCGAGCGGTTCGAGCAGGCCGCGGATCCCGAGCTGATCTGGGATCCCGAGGCGCTGTCCGAGGCCGAGCAGGCGATGCTGGCCTGCGCGGGAGACCGGTCCGACGCGGCCACCTGGCGGCTCATCGGCATGCTGCACCTGGCCCGCTACCGGCTCGACCCGCGCACCACCCGCGACGCCGCCGTGGCGGGCGCGTTCTTCGCCGCCGTCGCCGTCGCGGACCCCGGCAGGCTGCAGGAGAAGCTCCGTG
This sequence comes from Nonomuraea fastidiosa, assembly GCF_042751225.1. Classification (NCBI taxonomy): domain Bacteria; kingdom Bacillati; phylum Actinomycetota; class Actinomycetes; order Streptosporangiales; family Streptosporangiaceae; genus Nonomuraea; species Nonomuraea fastidiosa. Next base: position 263,749 of record NZ_CP170570.1, on the reverse strand, counting down.
GCACGAACCTCCCGCCCGGCGAGTCGGCGGGCACCTGGGCGGGGCTGGTCGAAGAGGTGTGCCGGCACGTCGACCCCGGCGCGTACCGGCATGTCGGGCTGCTCATCCACGCGCTGGTCCGCCGCGCGATGGCCGATCCGATCGCGGAGGTGTCCGAGCGGCTCGGCGAGTTCCTGCTGCAGGAGTCCGTACGATCGTCCGACCCGTCGTGGGCGCCCGGCGCGCTGGGGCCGCTCGGCGCCGGGCTGCTGCGCCTGTACGAGGCCACCGGCGAGCGCGAGGTCATCGACGACGCCGTCCACGTGCTGCTGCGGGCCGCGCTCGGCGAGCCCGCCTACACCCGCGACCTGGCCGCCGCGCTCGCCCTCGCCGCGCCCGGCGACGACGAGCTGGCCCGCGCGTACCTGGCGGCGGCCGAGTCCGGCCCTGGCGACCCCGACCGGTCGCGAGCGCTCCTTGAGCTGGTCGAGCTGATGCGGGCGCGCTCGGTCGCCTCCTGCGCCGACGACGACCTGCTCGCGTTCATCCGGGTCGGGCAGTGCGCGCTGGACTTCTGGCACGAGCGGTGGGCCCATCCGGGGGTGCTGGCGCCGTACGCGTCGGGCCTGATCGAGTGGTACGTCGTCACCGGCGACGAACGCTCGCTCGAAGCCGGCATGGAGATGCTCGACGCGCTGCGCGTCACCCCCGACGAGGACGTGCGCGAGCTGCCCGACCCGCTCGTCCGGCTCCGCCTGCTCGGCGACCGCCGGATGCGCCGCTACGACGTCACCGGCGACCCCGCCGACCTGGAGTCCGCCGTCGAGGCCAGGCGCGAGGCCGTCGGCCAGGTCCCCGACGGGCATCCCGCCAGGGCCGCGCTGCTCGCCTCGCTCGCCGGCGCCCTGCTCAGGCTGGCCGCCGCGACCGGCGGCGACCCCGCCGAGCCCATCGCCGCCGCCCGCGCCGCCCTGGCCGCCCACGGCGAACACGACCCCGCCAGGCCCGACGTGCTGCTGCTGCTCGGCCAGGCCCTGACGCTACGCCTCACGTCCTCGTCCGCTGGGCCCGCTCGGCCTGGCGAGCCCTTGTCTTCCGGCGCTTGCGACGGGCCCGCGCCTTCGGGTGGGGTCGCGTCTTCGAGGGGATTCGCTTCCTCCGGCGGGGCGGACTCTTCGGGTGCGCCGTCCTCTTCGGGCGGGCCGTCCTCTTCGAGTGGGCCGGCTCCTTCCGATGGCTCGTTGCCGTCGGCCGGTGACGCCGACGAGGCCATCGCGGCGTTACGCGAGGCGCTCGCAGCCGAGGAACGGCTCGCCGGGCGGGTCGAGGCGTACGGGCTGATGTCGGAGGTGCTGCGCTGGCGTGCCGCCCGAGCCGACGGCGACCGGCGCGCCGCCGACCTGCGCGAGGCCGTACAGGCCGCCCGGCGGGCCGTGGAACTGGCCGCGAAGGACGCGCGCGGCCAGGCCGGAGCACGGCGCGCGCTGGAGGAGGCGCTGCTGGCGCGCTACACCGCGTACGGCGACCCCCGCGACCTCACAGAAGCGCTGTCGCTGGAGGCCGAGCACCTCGCCCCGGCCCCTGCATCGGACGCGCCCAGGGACACCGCTGAGGCCACCGGCGGCGATGCCGCCCAGGACACCGCCGGGCCCGCCGGTGGAGCCACCGCGCCGGGCACCGCCCGGGATGCCGCAGGAAGGCCCGCGCCGGAGAGCACACCCGGCTCGGCCCTTGAGGACGCCGACGACGCCGACGACAACGAGAACACCCTCGACGCCGTGCTGAAGAGCGTGGTGGACCGGGCGGCCGAGGTGGACGAGCAGCTTGCGGCCGCCGCGACCGAGCTGGCGCTGCGCACGCCGAGCGAGGATCGGGCGCTCACGCTGCTCCAGGTGGCCGAGCGGCGGGCGGCGAGCGCGGCCGAGCGCGGCGAGTTCCTCTCCGAGGCCGCGTCGCGGCTGATCGAGGCTGGGCGGACGGGCGTCGCAGGGCGCGTACTTGAGCGGGCGGCGCAGGCGTTCGAGGCGGCGGGTGAACGTTCGCGCGCCGCCGACGCGCTGACCCGGCTGGCACGGCTCTCCGCACCGGCCGCGCCGGAGCGGGCGTTGGCGGCGTACGAGCGGGCGGCCGCCGCACACCACGACCTCGGCGACCCCAGCGCGGAGGCGCGCGAGCTCACCGGCATGGGTCTGCTGCACCTCGCCTCCGGCGACCCCGCCCGCGCGGCCGAGCTCCATCTGCGGGCCGCCGCCCTGTGCGAGCAGGCCGGGCTGCCCGCCGACGAGGCCGTTCACCAGCGGCACGCCGCGCAGGCGCAGCTCGCCGCCGGAGACCCGGACGCCGCCGTCGCCTGCGCAGCGCGTGCCCGCGACCTGCACCACCACCTCGACGAACCCGTGCCCGCCGCGCTCGCCCTCGTCATCGCCGCCCGCGCGGCGCTCGACCAGGGCGACCTCACCGCCTCAGGCGAACGCATCACCGCCTGCGCCATCGAGCTGGAGGCCGCAGGGGCCTGGGAGGAGGCGTGCCGGGTGCTCGACGCGCACGCCGTCCTGCTCGCCGGACGCGGACACCCCGGGCAGGCCGCCGCCTGCGAGACCCGGCTCGTCGAGGTCGTACGTCGGCACGGGCTGCGGCGCGAGCCCGCCGACGAGTGGTACCGCATCGCCCAGCGCCGCCGCGCCCGGGGCGACGCCGCCGGTGCCCGGGTCGCCTTCGAGCTGGCCGGACGCGAGTACGACGCGCTCGGCAACCCCGACGGGGCCGCGTCCGTGCGCTACAACTTGGGCGTCCTGGCGTACGGGGAGGGCGAGGCCGGGCAGGCGATGGAGGCGTTCGGGGCGGCGGCCGAGACGTTCGCGCAGCTGGACGACCCGGTCAAGGAATCCATCGCGCTGACCATGCGGGCCGCCTGCCTGACCGCGCTCGGGTCGCCGGACGACGCCCTGATCGACCTCGACCGCGCCCTCGAAGCGGCGGGCTCGGATCGGTACGCGCTGCTCATCGCCACCCTCGGGCGCGCGGCCGCGGACGTCGAGCTGGGCGATCTCCAGCAGGCCCGGGAACGGCTCCGCGCGGCCCTCCCGCTCGCGGGTGACGACCGGGTGGCCGAGGGCGTCGTACGGGACCGGCTGGCCGCGCTGCACGGGCTCGCCGGTGAGCTCGACGCCCAGGTGCCGGACCTCGAGGCGGCGCTGTCCGCCTTCCGCGACGCCGGCCGGCCTTGGCTCGCCGCCCTCACCGCCGTCAAGCTGGGTTTCGCGCTGGAGGCCCGCGGCGAGCTCCGCCGTGCCCGCCACATCCTCGAAACCGCTCTCACCACCCTCCAGCCCGCCCCCACCACACCGCTGCCCGGCGAGGAGCTTTCTTTGAAGACGGCGGTGAGCGATCGGACGGCGGCACCTCAGGACCGATCGGTGGGCGCACAGGCGGCTGCCGCTGCAAGCGAAGCCCGGGTCGAGGAAGGCGCCGGCCCAGGCTCCGAGTCCGGCCGCGCCCCGATGGCCGACTCCGCGGAGCGTCCGGCGAGCCTCCCCTTCGGTGCGCAAGGGCCGGGCTCTGCCGGCTCCTCGCCGGATGGAGCCGCCGCCGACGCTCCCGGAGCCGGCCGGACCGGCAGGCTCCTGGGCGGGCCTGCCGGTGTTTCCGGGGCCGGTCGGGTCGGCGGGCCGTTGGGCGGGCCCGCCGGTGTTCCCGGGAGCGGCCGAGCCGGCGGGCAACGAGGCGGTTTCACCCGCGGCTTGACGGCTGTCCCCGGCGACCGCCACGCAGGCGCGCCGACGAGCGGTCCAGCGGGCAGCACGGCGAGCGGCGGCGGTGCCGGGAGCGGCTCGGTGGGTGATGCTGCGGGCGGCTGGATGAGCGGCTCCGTCACCAGCGGCGCCGTCAGCAGCGGCTCCGTCAGCAGCGGCGCCGTCAGCAGCGGCGCCGTCAGCAGCGCCGCGGGCGGCCTTGCGGGCGGTTACGCGGGTGGGGCTTCGGGCGGCTCTGCGGGTGGGGCCGTGGAGGAGGCGCCGTTCGAGCTGATCGCCGTCATGCACACCGACCTCGACGCCGCGGCCCTGTCCCGCCTGGCCGCTCTCCACTTGACGCTCGGCGACCTCACCAGCGGCCGGGCCGCCCTCGCGTCCCTGCGTGCGGGCGGGCGCTGGGGTGACGCGGTCGCCCGGCTGGAGCTCTGGCTCCGGCTGGCGGAAGCGGAAGCAGCCGGCGACTTCGCCCAGGCCCGCGACCTCGCCACCCAAGCCCTCGCCTCCACCCTGGGCGCGCCTGCCGGCGGCGCCGCTTCGCCGGGTGCTTCCGGGGGCGACACAGCCGTGCTGAGTGCCTTTGAGGGCGTCACAGCTGTGCCGGGTGCTTCTGAGAGTGTCACAGCTGTGCCGGGTGCCTTTGAGTGCGACGCAGCCGCGCCGAATGCCTCTGCGGGCGTCACAGCCGCGCCGGGTGCCTCTGCGGGCGACGGAGCCGCGTTGAGCGCGCTCACTGCGGCGGGGGAGCGGTCGTACTTGCTGGCCAGGCTCTCGTTCTACTGCCGGGCTCTCGGGGACCTGCCGGCCGCCTACGCGTACGCCGCCCAAGGGTGCGAGTTGGGCGACGAACGGGTCAGCGAGCACCTGCGGAACCTGGGGGCGGCGGCTCTGGAGCTGGGCCGGGTGGAGGAGGCGATCACGCACCTCGGCGCGGCGGCCGAGCGAGCTCGCGAGGCCTCGCCGATTCAGCTTGCCGGGTCTCTCGCGCTGCTGGGCGATGCGTGCAGTGACGCGGCACGGTGGTCGGAGGCCGCGCAGGCGTACGAGGAGGGGCTGGCCCTGACCGCGCCCGCCGTGTGGCGGCCGCTCCGCATCCCCCTCCTGGCCGGTCGCGCCGCCCTCCATCTCAGGCTCGGCGAACTGGACGCGGCCACCGCCCGCTACCGCGAGGCCATCGCGCTCGGCGAGGAGCTGGCCCGCCACGGCGGCCTCGCCACCGCGTACGCCGACCTGGCACTCGTACACGAGCTTCGCGGCGACCCGGCGGGAGCCCGTCCACTCGCCGAGCGTGCGCTCGACCTCGCACGCGCCCACAACGATGCCCGCGGCACCGTGCTCGCGCTGATCGCGCTCGCCCGCCTGGGCACCACCGAAGCCCGCAGGTGGCTGGAGGAGGCGGCGGAGCTGGCGCGGGAGGCCGGGTACCGGGCGGGAGAGGCGGTCGCGCAGCGGCACCTGGCGGCGCTCGACCTGGCCGAAGGTGCGCACGACCGGGCCCGCCACCGCCTCCGTACGGCCATCGACGTGCTGGCCGGCCTGGGCCACGACCTGGAGCTCCGCGAGGCGCACCACCTGAGCTCCGTCGCCGCCGAGCACCGGGGCGACCTCCCCGCGGCGCTGGACGACGCAGAACGCGCCTGCGCGCTCGGCCACGCCCCCGCACGCGACCGCGCGCTGCGCCTGGCCGTCAGCCTGGGACGGGGAGCCGCGGCGTGGACGTACGCCGAACAGGCCAGGCTCGCCGTCCTGGCCGCGCAGCTCGGCGACCGCCCCTGGCCGCCACCCCCCGGCGTCCCCGCCGACCTCCTGCAAGCCGAAGACGAGGCTCTGACCGCCGTGAGCACGCTCACGTCGGCCGCCGCCCGCACCCGCGACCCGGACAGGGCCGCCCGCCTCGTCCAGCGTGCCCGCACGGCCCTGGCCGGCCTCGAAGGCGTCTGGCAGCGCATGCGGCCCTCGGCACCCCACCACGTCGCCTTACGCCGCCACGCCCGAAGCCCCCAGAAGCACGTGACCGGCCCGCTGAAACACGGGGCCGAAGGGCCGGTGGGGATGCTCGCCTTCCACCTGGACCAGGCCGCCGGCACCACCACCGTGCTGGCCCACCGTACGGGCTGGCCGGAGCCGCGCGCCTTCACCACAGACGTCGGCCGGGAGCTGCTCGACGACTTCCTGCACGCCACGTACGCCCCCAGACCCGGCCTCCTGGACATCGAGGCCCGCCGCCGCCGCGCCGACGCCTGGCGCCGCCTCGGAGACGGCCTGCTGGCCGACGCCCTGCCCGCCCTGGACGGCCAGGCCGGCGACCTCGCCAGGCTGCACCTGCTGCCCGGCGCGGGCTGGCACGGCGTCCCGCTGCACGCGCTCGCACTCTCGGGCGGTCGCCCGCTCATCGAGCGCTGCCCCGTCACCTACGACACCGTCACGAGCGCGGACGGCGGGGGGGCACCGGCGCGGCGCGGCGCGCCCCTGGTGGTCGGCTTCAGCACGGACGGCGGCGAGCGCCCGGCGGTGGAGGAGTCGGGGGCGCTGCTCGGCACGCTCCCCGTCACCGGCAGGGACGCCGTCTCGGCCCGCCTGCCCGGCGTCCGGCCCGTGCTGCACCTGGCCACCCCGGTGGTGCTGGACGAGCGGGACCCGTTCGGCTCGGGCGTCCGGCTGGCCGACGGCCTGCTCACCGCCCGCCACCTGATGACCATGAACGTGGCGGCGGACCTCGTCATGCTCACCCCGCACACCGCGACGGTCATGACCGGCACGGCAACGGCCGTGGCCGCGCTGGCGCACGCCTTCCTGCGCGCGGGGGCGCGCCGGGTGCTGCTCACGCTGTGGCCGGTCGCCCCGGAGATCACCGCCGCCCTCGTGCGCGACCTGCTCTCACGGGTGCGCACCGGCGACGACCCTGCCGAGGCACTGCGCGCCGCCGTGCTGGGGCTGCGCGAGCTCTACGGCCCCGCCGAGCCCGACCTGTGGGCGTCGTACGTGCTCATCGGCCCGCCGGACGGCCCGCCCATCCGCCTGACCGGCCCAAGGTGACCGAAGCCACGTGGCCGGGCGCGAGGTGACCGAGCCACGCCGTGCGTGACCGAGACCACATGACCTGCCGTGAGGTGATCGAAGCCCCGCGCCCCGGCACGAGGCGACCCGGGCTAGAGGTAGGACCGGGTGGCGCTGGCCAGCTCGACCGCCCCGTCGCGGGTGTCGACGTAGATCGCGGTCTCCGGGGTGCGCTCGCGCACGTCCTGGTCGCGGATCGCGAACACGGCGGGCGGCACGCCCACGTCGCCGTACCGCGCGGTGACGGCGGCCCCGATCGCCCGCCGCACGTCGGACACCACCTCGCGCGATTCCTGCCCGGCGCCGGAGGCCGCGAGGTAGCCGAGCATGCCGGCGAAGCGCGGCTCGGTCTCGGCCGGCGGCCGCTGCCCCGGCAGCACGGGACGGTCGAGCCAGAACACGTTGCCCGCCAGGAACGCGGGATAGCCGTCGCCGAGCGTGCGCGCGGTCTCGGCGAGCAGCTCGCCGAACTCGGCCAGGTCCGCCCCGGGCGGCAGGTCCGTGGTGACGAACAGGGGCACGATCAGCGAGTCGAGCATGTGACTATCCCTCCGTGAGGTGCCTCATCGTAGGATGCCCGACCGACAATCCCAGCGCCCGCAACTCCGCGCGGGCTTGACCCGGCGGCGGTGGAACGCGGGGAATGAGGATCAGCGCTCGACCCACTCGTCTTCGAGCGCGGAGTGCACGATGGAGTCGCGCCAGCCCTGCGGCGTGTGCAGGTGGTGGCGGATGCGGCCCTCCTCGACCATGCCGGCGGTGAGCATGGCGAGCTGGGCGGGCAGGTTGGCGGGGGAGCGGGCGCCCCAGATACGGTGCAGGCCGAGCCGCCCGAACCCGAACGACAGCAGCAGGCGCACGAGGTCGGTGCCGATGCCGCGCCCCCACTGCCCGGGATGGAGGCCGAACCCGATCTCGGCGCTGTGCGGCAGCTCGGCCTCGATGCGCAGCCGCGCGACCCCGACCACGTCGCGGTGCCGGGCGTCGAGCACGGCGAGCAGATAGAGCAGGCGCGGCTCGGCCGCGGCGGCCTTCACGGCCTCGTCGACGAGGCCGGCCACCTCCTGGAGGGCGAGCGGCCCGAAGGGCATGTGCTGGGTGGCCGCGGGGTCGCCGTAGACGCCGTGGAGAGCGGCGACGTCCGCCTCCGTGACCTCACGGAGGCAGACGCGTTCGCCTTCGCAGACCACGCGGCGCATGCGCCGACGGTAACGCGAGTCCCGTGATCTTCACAAGCCCTTGTCAAGAGGCGAGTTGACTACCGTAAGCCCTTGCGACAAGTTCTGCGACGGCGCTGTGCGAGCCCAGCGGCTCGGCGTGACCGGCGTTGACCGCCGCCGCGGCCTGCTCGACCAGCGAGCGCGGCGCCTCGTGGCCGATCATGCAGGGCGCGATGGCCAGCCGCTCCGCGCCCGCGGCGCGCAGCCGCTGGGCCGCGACCGGCACACCGGGCTCGGCGTCCAGCGCCGCGGCGACCACCGGCAGCGTGAGCCTGGACGCGAGCAGCACCGCGGTCGCCTGCACGGCGTGCACGGCGCGTTCTCCGCCCACGGTGCCGAGGATCACGGCGTCGACGGGGCTGGAGACGTTGAGCAGGCGCACCCGGTCGGCTCTGGCCAGGCCGCGCTCGGCGAGCCGGATGTGCAGAGCCTCGGCGAGCAGCGGGTGCGGGCCGAGCGCGGGGGTGACGGCGGCGCTGGATCCGGCGGCGGCGACGGCCTTGCCGATCTCCGCGAGTACGACCGGATCATCCCAGGTGAGCAGCGGTACGACGACGGCGTCGCGGCCGGAGGGCAGGGAGTCTGCCAGGTCGCTCACGCTCGTCAGGAGCACCTCGATCTGGGGGTTGTCGACGCGTACCACGGCCGCGATCTCCTCGGCCACGCCTTCCGTCGGGCCCGGGGTGGCGAGCACGAGCACGGGGGCGTCGGGCGGCAAGGACGTAGGCACGGGACGGCGGTGACGACCACCGCCCGGCCGGCGGGAACGTTCTCGTACAGGCAGGCTCACAGGCGGGCAGTTTATGCGCATTCCGAAACGGTTGTTCGGTGAATCGATGGCGATACGGTCACAACCCCGTTGACATGGGCCCGATCCTGGTCCGCAGAGCACTCAGCGGGACGGTATGACGACCGACTGCGGGTTGCCGGGGGCGTAGACGGTGATGCCCTGCGGCAGCGCCTTCAGCTTCTCGATCTCGGCGCAGGAGGGGCACTTGTCGTAGCCGTCCTGGCGCGCCTTGTTCGCCTTGGCCTCCGCTTCGGCCTGGGCCACCTTCGCCTCCGCCTCGGAGACGGCCACCATGGCCGCGAGCGACTCGTTCACCGCCTGCTGCACCTCGCCGGGCAGCGTCACATGCGCCAGCGTGAAGCGCATGTCGGTGAAGAACTCGCCGCCGAGCGTGGCGGGCAGGTCGCGGGCCAGGGAGGCGTTGACCGCGTCCTGCACCCGCACGATGGCGGTGTTGCCGTCCTGCGGCTTGAGCGTGGCGTTCTCCAGCAGCCCGCAGGAGGGCACCAGCTCGGCGCAGCGCAGGGAGCCGATCTGGCTGCGCAGCGCGTTGTCGATCACGGGGCGGACGGCCTGGCCGAAGAAGGCGGACCAGCCCGCGTCGCCGTCCCACGCGTGGAGCGATTGGTCGTTCTGGGCACGGTAGGTGCGGGTGCCGTACTTGTCGTCGAACGTTTTCAGCGTCTCGTGGTCGAGGTTGAGCGTGAAGTAGAAGGTGCCCTCGATGCCGAGGTTCACGCCGTCGCTGCTCGGCACCGTCACCACGTCCACGCCCAGCGCCGTGGCCCGCTTGGCGTCCGCGGTGATCGTGTAGAAGCGCTGCTGGGCCGGATAGGAGTGGACGGAGGACCACAGGCCGGTCCAGGTCAGCCCCGACCCGGGGTCGATGACCTGGCGGACCCGGTTGTCATCGAGCGGGCCTCCGTCGCGGACGACGGCCACCTCGCCGCCGTCCGTGCTCCTCAAGCCCAGCACGCTCCCGACGAGCAGCGGGAACACGATGAGTGCTGTGATGACGGCTAAGGCGGTTCTCATGGGGCCCCTTCCCGCGGGCGGCGTCGGCAGCCGCCGCCCGCTGCTTCCGCGGCATTTCCTGCGATGGTGCTCCGTGGTGCTGCTCGTCGTGCTTCGTGGTGTTTCGTGTCTGGTACGTGCCCCGGCCGGCCGTCAGGCGAACGGCCCCACCGGCCGGGCCTTAGGGGCGCCCTCGTCCTCGGGCACGGCGACCAGGTCGAGGTCGCGGGTCTCGGGAGCGATGGCCAGGCCCACGGCGGTCACGGCCAGGGCGACGACCACGTACGCGGAGACCGCGATCGTGGACTGGAACGACTCGTACAGCTGCAGGGCGATGATCGGGGCGAGCGCGCCGCCGACGACGCCCGCCACCTGGTAGCCCATGGAGGCGCCGCTGTAGCGCAGCCGCGTGCTGAACAGCTCGGCGATGAACGCGGCCTGCGGGCCGTACATCGCGGCGTGGGTCACCAGCGCCACCACGGCGGCCAGCGCGATCAGCGGGAACGAGCCGGTGTCGAGCAGCGGGAAGAAGGCGAACACCCACACCGCCGCGCCGACCACGCCGGCCAGGTAGACCGGGCGGCGGCCGTACCGGTCGGACAGGGCGCCCGCCAGCGGGATCAGCACGAGCTGCAGGGCCGAGCCGATGAGCACGGCGTTCAGCGCGTACGAGCGCGGCAGCTCCAGCGTCCCGGTGATGTAGACGATGATGTACGCGGTGAACGTGTAGAACGCGACGTCCACCCCGATACGCGCGGTGAAGGCCGACAGCAGCGCCCTCGGGTGCGTCCGCAGCACCTCGAGCAGCGGCATCTTGGCCTTCGCGCCCCGCTGCTCGACCTCGGCGAAGAGCGGCGACTCGGTGATCTTCAGCCGGACCCACATGCCGACGAAGACCAGCGCGCCCGACAGCAGGAACGGCACCCGCCACCCCCACGACAGGAACGCCGCGTCCGACATCGTGAACGACATGATCGTCAGCAGGCCGGTGGCCAGCACGTAACCGGCGGGCACGCCGACCTGCGGCCAGCTCGCGTTGAAGCCCCGACGGCGGCCGTCGCCGTGCTCCAGCGACATGATGACCGCGCCGCCCCACTCGCCGCCGAGACCCAGCCCCTGCACGAACCGCAGCAGCGCGAGCAGGATCGGCGCCAGCACGCCGACGGCGGCGTAGCCGGGCAGCACGCCGATGAGGAACGTCGAGACGCCCATCATCAGGAGCGTCACCACCAGCACGGTCTTGCGGCCGACCCGGTCGCCGAAGTGGCCGAACACCACCCCGCCGAGCGGCCTGGCGACGAACGCGACCGCGTTGGTGGTCAGCGAGGCCAGGACCGCCGTGAACGGATCGAGCGACGGGAAGAACAGCTTGGGGAAGACCAGGGTCGCCGCGGTGGTGTACAGGAAGAAGTCGTACCACTCCAGCGACGTGCCGATCAGGCTGGCGAGGATCACCCGCCGGGTCTGTTGCGTGGAGCCTGACATCGGATCGCTCCTTGAATCGATTGGGGGATAGTCTTCAACGTAAGGATCGTTCAACAATTCGACAAGAGGTTTGCTCCATGATTATCTGTTGAATGTGGATAACGTGGTCGCTGATCTCTCTCAGGACCGGCCCCGCCTGGGACGCAGCAGCACGGCCGAGCGGGTGGCCGACATCCTGCGTGACCGCATCAGCGAGGGCTTCTTCCAGCCCGGCCAGCGGCTGTCGGAGGAGTCGATCTCCGAGGCGCTCGGCGTCTCGCGCAACACGCTGCGCGAGGCGTTCCGGCTGCTCGGCCACGAGCGGCTGCTGGAGCACCGGCTCAACAGGGGCGTGTTCGTCCGCCTGCCGTCCGCCGAGGACGTCTCCGACCTCTATCGCGTGCGCCGCGTGCTCGAAGGCGCCGCCGTGCGCCGCCCGCCGTCCGACCACGCGCTGGCCCTGATCAAGGAGGCTTTGCAGGACGCCGAGCGCGCCGCCGCGGAGGACGACTGGCAGGGCGTCGGCACCGCCAACATCCGCTTCCACCAGGCGCTGGTCTCGCTCAACGAGAGCCCCAGGATCGACGAGGCGATGCGCCAGCTCTTCGCCGAGCTGCGGCTCGTCTTCCACGTCATGGAGAACCCGCGCGCCTTCCACGAGCCGTTCATCGAGCGCAACCACGCGCTGCTCGGGCTCATCGAGTCGGGCAAGCCCGACGAGGCCGCCGCCTATCTCGACGACTACCTCGACCATGCGGAACGCCTGCTGATCCACGCCTACGAGCCCACTCGGTAACGTTGTCGGCCATGGACCGGCTCTTCACCGTGGACGAGGCCCGCCTGCTGCTCCCCGGCGTCATGAAGGACGCCGCCGAAGTGATCGCCGCCCGCGCCGACATGGCCGAGATCGACTTCGCCCGCCGCTCCGGCGGCCGGTCCGAGCTGGGCGGCCTGCCCGAGCTCAAAGGGCTCCAGGCGCGCATCGACGAGATCATCACCGAGTGGAGCCGGCAGGGCATCGAGGTCAAGGGCATCGCGCCCGTGCTCATCGACTTCCCGGCCGTGCTCGACGGCGTGTCCGTACGGCTGTGCTGGATCGAAGGGGAGCGGCAGCTCGGCTGGTACCACCGTACGGAGCTCGGCTTCGCCGGCCGCCGCCCCCTGTGACCGGCGCGGCCGCTCCGCCGCCCTACTCGAAAGGATGTTTGAAGAGTGACGTAGACTCGGCTTCATGACAGCCGCGTTCCAAGCATCTTTGCTCTCCTTCGGCGAGGAGCTCGGGCTCGGGCCGCTGGCGGGCGCCGTCCGCCGCACTCACCTCGGCCACGGCGCCTGGATCGACCTGCGGCCGGGCTGGCTGAGCGGCGCCGACACGCTGTTCGAGCGGCTGGCCGAGCAGGTGCCCTGGCAGGCCGAGCGGCGGCGCATGTACGACCGCGTCGTCGACGTGCCGCGCCTGCTCGCGTTCTACGGCGAGGGCGAGACGCTGCCCGACCCGGTGCTCGACGACGCCCGTCGCGCGCTCGACGCCTACTACGGCGAGGAGCTGGGCGAGCCGTTCCGCACCGCCGGGCTCTGCTTCTACCGCGACGGCCGCGACAGCGTGGCCTGGCACGGCGACACGATCGGCCGGGGCAGCACCGAGGACACCATGGTCGCGATCCTCTCGGTCGGCGACCCGCGCTCGCTCATGCTCCGCCCGCGCGGGGGCGGGCCCTCCATCCGCCACGACCTCGGCCACGGCGACCTCATCGTGATGGGCGGAAGCTGCCAGCGGACGTGGGAGCACGCCATCCCCAAGACCAACCGGCCTGCCGGGCCCCGCATCAGCATCCAGTTCCGCCCCCGAGGCGTCCGCTGACCCCTTCAGGTCTATGCGGGCTGCGGTCCTTCGGGATGGGCTGTTGCAGGCTCCCGCGAGTCCGTCGGTCCCGCACGTCGGTCCTTGGGCGGTCGGGGGGTGCGGTGTTCCTCGGCGGGTACGTGAGTGCCGGGGTCAGGCGCGTCGCTGGGCGGCGCCCCAGTCGAGCAGGTTCTCGGCGGTGCTGAAGCGGCGGCTGGAGCTCGACTCGTCGAGCAGCACGCCCACCAGCAGGCGGCCGTCGCGCTCGGTCGCGAACGCCAGGCAGTAGCCCGCCGCCCGGGTGAAGCCCGTCTTCAGGCCGATCGCGTCGGTGTCGCCGATCAGGCGGTTGGTGTTGCGCCACAGGTACGAGCGGTGCTCGTCATTGGCGTCGACGTAGTGCCGGCGGGTCCCGGCGACCTTGCGGATGAGCGGCACCTTCAGCGCGGCGGCGGCCAGCACGGCCTGGTCCCTGGCCGTGGAGTAGCCGTCGCCCCTGGGGGTGGGCAGGCCGTCGGCGTTGACGTACTCGGTGTCCTTCAAGCCCAGCTCGCGGGCGGTGGCGTTCATCTTGGCGACGAAGCCCTTGACGCCGGGTCCGTACGTGCGGGCCAGCGCGTGTGCGGCGTCGGCCCCCGAGGGCAGCATCAGGCCGTACAGCAGCTCGCCGACCGTGAGGCGGTCGCCGGGCCGCAGGCCGGCGGTGGTGCCGCCGCCGTCCTCCGCGTACTCGACGTCCGCGGCCGTGATCCGCACCACGTCGGTGGGCTTGGCGGTCTTCAGCACGACGTAGGCGGTCATGGTCTTGGTGAGGCTGGCGATCGGCATGCGCTTGTCGCCGGCCTTGTCGAGCAGCACGTCGCCGGAGCTCGCGTCCATCAGGTACGCGGCCCTGCCGTAAACGGCGGGGGCGTCCGGGTTGAGGGCGGGAGCCAGGTTGGAGGAGGCCTCGGTGACGGCCGCATTGGAGGTCGCGGTGGTGGCCTCGGCGGGCGCCGTGAGCCCCGTGACCAGGGCAAGTGCGCCTGCCATGGCGGTCAGAAAAACTTTCCGGTCACGCATGCGGACAGAGTGCCGCCCTCTTGGGCCTGCTTTTGCCGAAATGAGGCAGATTTTGTGCAGACTCATCCGGAAACCCCGATATTTCCGGGGAAAAGGGAAGGTAAATCTTTTCGGGGAAAGCCGTGGGGTAGCCGCTCAGCGGGCCATAAGAGGCCACCGGGAGGCCGGTGAGCGGGTCGGGCCGGGCTGTGAGGGGAGCCGGTGAGCGGGTCGGGCCGGGCTGCGAGGGGAGCCAGGTCAGCGGGTCGGGCCGGGCTGCGAGGGGAGCCGCCGGGCCGTTCAGGCCACTCCGCTCAGCGGCTCGGCCAGAACGTGTCCGAGATCCGTTCGCCCGCCGCCAGCTCCGAGAACAGGTCCTCCCACAGCGGCATCACGTGCTCGGCCGCGTACGCCCGCGAGGTCTCCTGCGCCTCCTTGCCCATGCGCACCCGCAGCTCGCGGTCGCCGATCAGCCGGTTCAGCGCGGCGGCGAACGCGTCCACGTCCTCCGGCGGCACCAGCAGGCCGTCCACCCCGTCGGTCAGCACGTCGCCGGGCCCGGTCGGGCAGTCGAACGCGACGACCGGCAGCGCATGCGTCATCGCCTCGATCATCGTCATGGGCAGGCCCTCGTACCGGGAGCTGAGCGCGTACAGGGACGCCCCGGCCAGCTCCTGGTGCATGCGCGCGGTGTGGCCGGGCAGCGACACGTGCTCGCCGAGCCCGTACTGCTCGATGAGGCCCGCCAGCTCTCCTTGGCGTGGTCCGGCGCCGAAGATGCGCAGCCGCCACTGCGGATGCTCGGCCACCACCCGCGCGAACGCCTTGATCAGCAGATCGAACCCCTTCTGCGGCACCAGCCGCCCGGACGCGATCACGACCGGCTCGGTGTGCCGGGACCGCTTGCGGTCGGCCCTCGCGACGGCGTTGGGGATGCGCACGATCGGGGTGCCCGGCAGCAGGCGCTGGTAGTCCTGCATGTTGGCCCGCGTCAGCACCGTGACCGCGTCGAGCGCGCCGTAGTGGCGGGCGATCTCCTTGCGGATCGTCTCGGGGTACGCCGACAGGTTCATGTGCTCCTGCGCCACCTTGATCACCGGCTTGCGGGCGCGGCGGGCGGCGACCAGGCTGAGCGCGGGCCGGCTGGTGACCAGGACGCCGTCCCGCAGCCCCGAGCAGTACTCCATCGCGGCCCACTCCACCCGCTCGGTGAAGTACCCGGCCGCGAACTCGCCGCGCGGCACGACCTTGCCGCGCACCCGCCGCCACGCCCTGCGGGCCAGCGAGTCGGGCCGCAGGCCGGCGCGCTGATCGACCAGAGTGGTGACGGTGATGCGGGGATCGACGGCGAAGTGCAGGCGGTCGCGGCGGCGTACCAGGCTGACCAGCTCGACGTCGTGCCCGGCGGCGGCCATCGCGTTCGCCTGGTTGACCACGGTCTTGACCGTGCCGCCCACCCCGTACGCGTCGAGCATGAGGTAGCGGATCCTCACCGGCCGCACCTCCCGGCGGGGGCAGGGCCCGGACGCCGGGGCGCGCCTCGTGTCAGGGCCGTGACCAGCGCGTTGTCCATCTTCCTCGGCACGTTCATGCGGAAGAAGATTACTGTCCGTTCCTGGCAGTTAGCTGAGAACGTCCGGCCGGCCACCGATCAAGCGCCCTGACGACACCCTTGACGCGACCGCTGAGATCGCGCGCTCGCCCGCCCGGCCTGTTAGCGTTACCGCTAAGGGGGTGAGCCGCGGTGAAAAGCAAGCCCGGCCGGCCTGCGGTGCTCATGGACGTCGCCGTGCTGGCCGGTGTCTCCACCATGACCGTCTCGCGGGTGCTCAACACACCCGATCGCGTCCGCGCCGAGACCAGGGCCCGGGTCCTGGCCGCCGTGCGCGAGCTGGACTACCGCCCCAACCAGGCGGCCCGCCAGCTCGTCACCGGGCGCTCAGGTGTGCTCGGCGTGGTCAGCATCGACACCACGCTCTACGGCCCGGCCACGACGCTCTACTGCATCGAGCAGGCCGCCAGGAACGCCGGCTACAACGTCAGCATCGCCAGCCTCAGCTCGCTCAACCGCACCTCCATGGAGGAGGGCCTGCAGCGGCTGCGCACCCAGGGGGTCGACGGCGTGATCATCGTCGCGCCGCACGAGTCGGCCGTCAACGGGCTGCGACACCTGCCTCCCGAGATGCCCGTCGTCGCGGTCGACGCCGCCGACGACATCCCCGTCCCGGTGGCGAAGGTCGACCAGGTCGCCGGAGCCGCCCGCGTCACCCGCCACCTGCTCGACCTCGGGCACCACACCGTGTGGCACGTCGCGGGCCCGGCCGACTGGCTCGACGCCAACGGCCGCATCGACGGCTGGCGCGGCGTGCTGGAGTCCGCGGGACGCCCGGTGCCCGGCGTGCTGCGCGGCGACTGGAGCGCGCGCTCCGGCTACCAGCTCGGCCGCCGCCTGGCCGAGGAGCCCGACCTCACGGCCGTGTTCGTGGCCAACGACCAGATGGCGCTCGGCGTGCTGCGCGCGCTGCGCGAGGCGGGCAAGCGGGTGCCCGAGGACGTCAGCGTGGCGGGCTTCGACGACATCCCCGAGGCCGCGTACTTCTGGCCGCCGCTGACCACCGTCCGCCAGGACTTCCGCGAGGTCGGCCGGCACGCCTTCCACATGCTGCTCGACCGCATGGCGGGCGCGGAGCCCGAGAGCCGCCGCCTGGTCGAGCCGGAGCTCGTCGTCCGCGACAGCACCGCCCGCGCCTGAGCCCGGCACCCGCCTGTCCGGGGCTGGGGAACGCCCGGCCGAGCCGGCGCCCGCCCAGAGCCAAGCGGCTCAGGCGGGCATCAGGCGGATGGCTCCACGAGGTCGTCAGGCGGATGGCTCAGGAGGTCGTCAGGCGGATGACGTTCCAGGAGACCGGCGGCAGCAGCACGCGCAGCGGTTCCTGCTCGACGTCCGGGTTCGGCCTGGGCGCCACCCGGTCGGGCTCGTCGGCGGTGTTGCGGGCGTAGACGTCGGGGTCGGTCATCGTGGTCGCCTCGGCCACCCGCACCGCGCCCAGCGCCCGCGCGTCGATCTCCAGCGACAGCGGCCCGTCCATCGACCGGTTGACGGCGAACAGCGTCGTGCCGTCCTCGCCGTGCGTGGCCACCGCGTGCACCAGCGGCACCTCGCCGTACGCCTTCGTCTCGTAGACGGGGGAGACCGGCTCCACCCGGAGCACGTCGCCCGTGGCGTACCGGGAGGTCTGCGCGAACGGGTGGAACGTCGTCTGCCGCCAGGCCCGCCCGCCCGGCTCGGTCATGATGGGCGCGATCACGTTGACGAGCTGGGCCAGCGACGCGGCCGTCACCCGGTCGCTGTTGCGCAGCAGCGTGATCAGCAGCCCGCCGAACGTCACCGCGTCGGCCAGGTGGTAGTGGTCCTCCAGCAGCCGCGGGGCGACCGGCCAGTCCTCGGGGGTGCCGGCGTCCTTGAAGCGCGACTGGTACCAGACGTTCCACTCGTCGAAGGAGATGTTGATCCGCTTGCGCGACTTCAGCCGCGCCCCGACGTGGTCGGCGGTGGCCACGACCGACGAGATGAAGTACTGCATGTCGGTGTCGCTGGCCAGGAAGCTGCCGAGGTCGCCGTCGCGCTCTTCGTAGTAGGCGTGGCAGGAGATGAAGTCGACCAGCTCGTACGCCTCCTCCAGCACCTCCGCCTCCCAGGCGCCGAACGTGGGCATGCTGGAGCTGGACGAGCCGCACGCCACCAGCTCCAGCGACGGGTCCACCATGCGCATCGCGCGGGCGGTCTCGGCGGCCAGCCGGCCGTACTCGCGGGCGGTCTTGTGCCCGGTCTGCCAGGGGCCGTCCATCTCGTTGCCCAGGCACCACATCCTGATGCCGTGCGGCTCCTTGGCGCCGTTGGCGACGCGCAGGTCCGACAGGGCCGTGCCGGACGGGTGGTTGCAGTATTCGAGCAGGTCGAGCGCCTCGGCGATGCCGCGCGTGCCGAGGTTGAGCGCCATCATGGGCTCCACGCCGGCCTTGCGGCACCAGCGGACGAACTCGTCCACGCCGACCTCGTTGGTCTCCGTGCTGTGCCAGGCCAGGTCGAGCCGGCGGGGCCGCTGTTCCTTAGGGCCGATGCCGTCCTCCCAGCGGTAGCCGGAGACGAAGTTGCCGCCCGGGTAGCGGACGGTGGACACGCCCAGCTCCCTGGTCAGCTCGAGCACGTCACGCCGGAAGCCGTCGTCGTCGGCCAGCGGATGGTCCGGCTCGTATATGCCGGTGTAGACGCACCGCCCGAGGTGCTCCACGAACGCGCCGAACGTGCGGCGGCGTACGGGGGCGACCTTGAAAGCCGGGTCGAGAGTGATGGTGGCCTGGTGCACGGAGGCGACTCCCTGATATTTCCGTGACGTTACGCGTTTCCCGATTGTTAGCGTTATCAACGTCCCAGGTCAAGAGCGGGAAAGCGGTTGCCCGCTGGGTCTTGACAGGTTTCTTGTTACCGCTAACACTCGGGTAACCCCGCTGAAACGCGGGGCACGCGCGGCGGCCTTCCGCGACCCGGACGGCCCGCCATGTCCGCCTCCGCGCGGAGGCGCCGCTCGGCTGCCCTGAATCCTTCTTTCGTCGCCAGAACTGTCAGCACTGTCAGCGAAACAACCCGGTGCAAGGAAGAGGCCCATCCAGTGCACGGTCCCCCTGACATCAACCGCCGGCACCTTCTAGGCGGCGGCCTCGCCCTCGTCGCCGCCGCAGCGTCGGGATGCGCGCTCCCCGTGGGGTTCGGCTCCTCCCAGACCCGCATCCGGTACTGGCACTTCCTCGGCGCCAGCGACGGCATCACGATGAACGGGATGGTCCGGGCGTTCGGCAAGGAGCACCCGGACATCTTCGTCGAGGAGAACGTGCTCCAGTGGGGCGAGCCCTACTACACGAAGATCGCCATGGCCGGGGCCGGCGGGCGCTCGCCCGACCTGGCCACGTTCCACCTTTCCCGGCTGGCCGGCATCGGCGCCGGGCGCATCCTGGACCCGATCAACCTGGACCTGCTGGCGGAGGTCGGCCTCAAGGCCGCCGACTTCAGCCCGCCCATCTGGCAGCGGGCGCACCTCGACGGCGTGCTGTACGCCATCCCGCTCGACGCCCACCCGATGGTGCTCTACTACAACACCGACATCTGCGAGAAGGCCGGGCTGCTCGGCGAGGACGGCAAGCTGCGGCCCACCACGGGCGTGGACGAGCTGATCGCCGCGCTGACCAAGGCCAAGGAGGCGATGGGCGGCAAGCCGCCGCTCACCATGGACGCGCTCGGCCTGGGCACGGTGGGCCCCTGGCGAGTGTGGTGGACGCTCTACTCGCAAAGCGGCGGCGCGCTGCTGACGCCCGACAACACCGCGATCGCCATCGACGACGCCAAGGCCCTGGACGCGCTGCGGCTGATGCAGCGGCTCGGCACGGAAGGGCTGTGCGACCCGCGCACCGACTACGGCGCCTCCGTCGCCAAGTTCACCAACGGCGAGGCGGCGTTCCTGTGGAACGGCGACTGGGAGACCACCGGCCTGAAGGAGCGCGGCACGCCGTTCAGCATGACCCGCTTCCCCAACGTCTTCGGCACCGGCGCGGCGCAGGCCGACTGCCACGCGTTCGTCCTGCCCCACCAGCGCAGCCGGGACCCCGAGATCGAGCGGGCCACCTACCGCTTCATCGCCTACCTGGTCAAGAACAGCGCCGACTGGGCGGTCGCCGGGCACGTGCCCGCCTACCTGCCCGCGCTCGAAGAGCCCGACTACCTGGCGCTGCACCCGCAGTCGGAGTACCGCTCGGTCATCACGGAGGTCGCGCTGGACCCGCAGGTGTGGTTCACCGGGTCGGCCTCGCGCCTGTGGATCGAGTTCGGCGGCGCGTTCTCGCCCGTCCTCAGCGGCGAACGCAGCCCCGAGGACGGCCTGGCCGCCGCCAAGGCGGCGCTCGACCGGCTGATGACGGCCCCGAACCCCTTCCCCGCCGAGGAGCGCTCATGACCGCCACCGTCGCGCCTCCCGCGAGCGCCGTCGCCGCCGTGAAATCGAAGGTCCGGCGCGGCTGGACGGAGCACGGCCTGCTGTTCGTGGCCCCGTTCCTGCTCATCTACACGATCTTCCTCATCTGGCCGACGCTGCTCGGCTTCAAGATGAGCATGTCCAGCGTCAACGTCGCCGGCACCAACGACCACTTCATCGGCTTCGCCAACTACGCCGAGGCGTTCGCCGACCCGCGCATGTGGCGCTCGCTGTGGAACACGCTGGTCTTCACCGTGCTCAGCACGATCCCGCTGGTGCTGCTCGGCCTGGCGCTCGCGCTGCTGGTGCACCACCTGCGCTTCATGCAGTGGCTGTGGCGGCTGTCGTTCTTCGGGCCGTTCCTGCTGCCGTCGGCCGTGGTGTCGATCCTGTGGCTGCAGATGATCTACCCGCCCGAGTACGGCCTCATCAACGGCACGCTCGGCATCGACATCGTCTGGCTGGGCGATCCGTCGATGGCCATGTGGTCGGTGGTGCTGACCACCGTGTGGTGGACGGTCGGCTTCAACTTCCTGCTCTATCTCGCCGCGCTGCAGTCGATCCCGCAGCACCTGTACGAGGCCGCCTCGATCGACGGCGCCGACGCCTGGGACAAGCTGCGCTCGATCACCCTGCCGCTGCTGCGCCGCACCACGGCGCTCATCGTGGTGCTGCAGCTGGTGGCCTCGCTGAAGGTCTTCGACCAGATCTACCTGATGACCGGCGGCGGCCCCGAGGACGCCACCCGCTCCATCATCGAGTACGCCTACGACATCGGCTTCACCGGCTACCGCACGGGCTACGCCTCGGCCGTGTCGTACATCCTGTTCGTGATCATCGTCATCGTCTCCCTGGTGCAGCTCCGGCTGTTCCGCAAGCGCGAGGAGGCCGCGTCGTGACCAGGCGGTTCAGCTTCAGCCAGTTCGTCCTGCTGGTCGCCGCGCTGGTGCTGGCGGTCCTGTGGCTCGCCCCGATCGCCTGGGCGGTGGCCACGTCGCTCAAACCGGAGTCGGAGACCACGAAGCTGCCGCTGGAGTGGTTCGGCAGCAGGATCACGTTCGAGTCGTACGAGCTGGTGCTCGGCACCGGCGGCATCGTCAAGTGGGCGGTCAACTCGACGGTCACCGCGGTGGTGGTGACGTTCATGACCGTGCTGTTCTCGGCGATGGCGGCCTACGGGTTCGCGCGCACGCAGTTCAAGGGGCAGCGGGTGCTGCTCGGGATCATCCTGGCCGGCATCATGGTGCCGCCGCAGGTGCTCATCGCGCCGCTGTTCGCCGAGATGGTCGCCTTCGGCCTGGTGGACACCTGGTGGGCGATCATCCTGCCGCAGGTGGCCGCGCCGCTGATCGTCTACATCCTGGTGAAGTTCTTCCAGGACGTGCCGGAGGAGCTCGAGCAGGCGGCGTTCGTGGACGGTGCCGGGCGGTGGCGGGTGTTCTTCACGATCGTGCTGCCGCTGTCGCGGCCGGTGCTGGCGGCGGTGTCGATCTTCACGTTCATCAACACCTGGAACAACTTCCTCTGGCCGTTCCTGGTCTCCACCGACCCGAACACGATGACGCTGCCGGTGGGCCTGGCGAACGTCGTGCAGGGCACCTTCGGCCTGCGGTACGCGCAGATCATGGCCTCGGTGGTGCTGGCCGGGCTGCCGCTCCTGGTCGTGTTCGTGCTGTTCCAGCGGCAGATCATCCGCGGCGTCGCGCACACCGGCCTCGCCGGCCAGTGACCTCGCCCGCGGGCCCGCGTCGGCCAGTGACCTCGCACGCGGGCCCGCGTCGGTAGGTGACCTTCGACCGCCGGACGCCTCGCCACGCCGTGATGCGCGCCCGCGGAGACCTTGCGGGTGGTCGGGGTGTGCGGCCTTGGGGGTCGTGAGCGCGCTCCCGCGGAGGTCTCGTGCACGGCCCCGTCGGGCGCCTTGCGCACAGCGCCCCGTCAGGCGGTGGCGAGCGCGCCCGCGGAAGCCCCGCGCACGGCTTTCCGTCAGGGGCGCCTCGCGCGCGGACCCGTTCGACGTGGTGGTGAGGTGCGCTCGGGAAGGTGCCTTGCGGACAGTGAGGCGCACACACGCGAAAGCCCCCGGCCAGACGGCCGGGGGCTTCGTCACGTGGTGGACGATACTGGGATTGAACCAGTGACCTCTTCCGTGTCAGGGAAGCGCTCTCCCGCTGAGCTAATCGTCCATCGAGGTGGCGACGGGATTTGAACCCGTGTGGACGGCTTTGCAGGCCGCTGCCTCGCCTCTCGGCCACGCCACCGAGGTCAAACCCCTCTCCGAGCGGAAGACGGGATTCGAACCCGCGACCCTCACCTTGGCAAGGTGATGCTCTACCCCTGAGCCACTTCCGCGCTGTTGCGTGGTTAACAATAGCGCGTTTTCGGACCGGATGCTTACTTGCGGAGCTGGCGGGCCACGCTTCGCTCGGTCGCCGGGAGGCTCAGGAAGATCTCCAGGATCCGCGTGAGCCGGTGGACCTCGATGCGGTGGAAGGCCGGGCCCTCGCTGCGGCCGAGCAGCAGGGAGAGCGCCAGCGGCGGCAGCGGCGCGTGGATCAGGTGGGGGCCGCCCTCGATGGTCAGCGCCGTCGGCCGGGCCTGCACGTCGGCGGGGAGGGTGAAGTCTTCGGGCGCGCGCCAGCTCGCGTACACGATGCGGCCCTCGGCGGCGGTGGCCGCCCAGTCGGCGCTGAACAGCACCGGCAGCGAGTCGATCAGCGTGGTCAGCGCGCGGTCGCCCGCGGTGGTGATGTATTTGAGTATCTCCAGCTCGGGGTAGGTGCCCGGCGCCTCGCGTGTGGGCCAGATGCCGTCGACGCTCACGCCGTCGATGCTCTCCAGGGATTTGGCCAGATCTTGCCTGGACGTGCTCTCGGGGCTGAAGATCGTGATGTCGTCGACCGCCCGGCCGTCGCCCCTGTCGAGCACGGTCACCTGCGTGATGTCGGCCCCGGCGGCGCCCAGGGCCTTGGTCACCTGCGCCAGCGAGCCCGGCCTGTCGGGCAGCGTGAGGCGTACGCGAAGAAGCATCCATCCCCCTCAACCGACGATGCTGATCACAGACTATCGGGCGGAATACCGGTTACGGCCTGACCTGCGCTACAACTGACGGGGTGAAGATTGGGCCGATCGGGGTGTGGCCCCCGGTGGTGCTGGCGCCGATGGCGGGCATCACGAACGCGCCGTTCCGGGTGCTCTGCCGGGAGCAGGGCGCGGGGCTTTTCGTCTGCGAGATGATCACCACGCGGGCCCTGGTCGAGCGCCATCCGAAGACGATGCGGATGATCAGGTTCGCCGAGTCGGAGCGGCCGAGGAGCATCCAGCTCTACGGCGTCGATCCCGTCGTCGTCGGCAAGGCGGTCCGGATGATCGTGGACGAGGACCTCGCCGACCACATCGATCTCAACTTCGGCTGCCCGGTGCCCAAGGTGACCCGGCGCGGGGGCGGGGCGGCGCTGCCGTACAAGCGGAACCTGCTGCGGCGCATCCTGCGCGAGGCCGTCTCCAACGCCGGGCCGCTGCCCGTGACGATGAAGATGCGCAAGGGCATCGACGACGACCACCTGACCTACCTCGACGCCGGACGGATCGCCGCCGACGAGGGGGTCGCGGCGATCGCGCTGCACGCCCGCACGGCCAAGCAGCACTACGGCGGCGTCGCCGACTGGGAGGCCATCGCCCGGCTGAAGGAGGCCGTGCCGGAGATCCCCGTGCTGGGCAACGGCGACATCTGGTGCGCCGACGACGCGCTCGCGATGGTGGCGCGCACCGGCTGCGACGGCGTCGTGGTCGGGCGCGGCTGCCTCGGGCGGCCGTGGCTGTTCAAGGACCTGGAGAACGCGTTCAACGGCAGCGCCGAGCGGGCCCGCCCGACGCTGGGCGAGGTCGCCGACGTGATGGCCCGCCACGCCCAGGGGCTGGTGGAGAGCTTCGAGACCGAGCGCTACGCGATCGCCGACTTCCGCAAGCACATCGGCTGGTACTTGAAGGGCTTCACGGTCGGCAGCGAGCTGCGGCGCGAGCTCGCCACCGCCCAGTCGCTCGACGCGCTGCGCGAGAGCCTGGCGAAGCTGGAGCGCGACCAGCCGTGGCCGCCCAACACCGACACGCCGCGCGGCAAGTCGGGGGAGCGGCCGAAGGTGCACCTGCCGGACGGATGGCTCGACGACCCGTGGGACTGCCCGATCCCCGAAGGCGACGCCGAGTCCGATATCTCCGGCGGCTGATCCGGCCAGGCCGAAGCCGAACTGACCCGGCCCCGCTGCTCCGGTCCGGCCGGCCCCGTCCTGAGGCTGCCCGATGCGGCTGAACGGGCCCCCGTGCCGTTCAGCGCGTGACCGGAGTCAGCGGGTGACCGGGAGCGGGCCCGCGTCGGGCGTGAAGAGCTGCTCGTCCAGGTGCTCGACGGCGTAGTCGATCGCGCCCGCCACCACGCACTCGTCGCCGAGCGCCGACGCGCGCACCTCGGGCAGCCGCATGCAGCGCCGCTCCAGGCGGTCGCGCAGCCGGTCGAGCAGCACGTCGGCCGAGCGGGAGAAGCCGCCGCCGAGCACCACCATCTGCGGGTCGAGGATGAGGACCATGGCGGCGGTGCCCACGGCGAGGTCGTCGACGTAACGCTCGACGGCCTCGATCGCGACCGGGTCGCCGTCACGGGCGGCGGCCAGCGTGTGGCCGGCCGCGTCCTCCGGCGGCGTGCCGGGCGGCACGGACGCGCACCGCTGCAGGTGCTCGGGAGCGTCGAACCAGCGCGCCTCCTCCAGCATGGAGATCTCGCCGGCCGCCGCGCCGAAGCCGCGGTGCACCTTGCCGCCGATGATGAGCCCGGCGCCCATGCGCCTGCCGACGTGCAGGAACACCACGTCCTTCGCCCCCTTGGCCACGCCGCGCCTGGTCTCGGCCATGGCGGCCAGGCGGCTGTCGTTCTCGATGAGCACCTGGCAGGGGAACATCTCGCGCAGCTTGCCCGCCAGGTCGAGATCGCGCCATGCGGGCACGGCGGCGGAGTAGACGACGTGGCCCTCGACGTCGATGACGCCGATCGTGCCCGCCGAGATCGTCCACACGTCGGAGATCGCCGTATGGCTGAGCGTCAGGCACCCGGAGACGGCCTGCTCGATCGCGGACAGCCTTTCATCGAGCGGCGCGTCGGGCGCGACCGGGCGCCGGGTCTCGGCGAGTATCCGCCCGTCGAGGTCGGACACGGCGGCGCGGATGTTGTGACCCCCGATGTCCACGCCCACGAGGTAGCCGCTGTCGGCGCGGAACCGGTAGCGGCGGGCAGGACGGCCCATCGTGCCGGGGCTCGGTGGCACCTCCTCGACCCAGCCGAGCGCCATCAGCTCGTCGGTGACCTCCTTCATCGACGGCCGGGACAGGCCGGTGCGCTCGGCCAGCGCCGACAGGGTGAGCGGCCCGGCGCCGCGCAGCGCCCTGATGGCGGTCAGGGTGTTGAGCTGCCGCAGCCGGGACAGGTCGCCGCCGCGTAGGTCCGCCATCAACCGTCCTTAATGTAGGTGTCCTCTGTAAGGCGCCATTATGCCAGCTCGTCAGCACCCGTGTAATTCGGCGGCCTCCCATGGTGCAGGAATCGGAGCATTGACCCTCTGTGAGAGCCGGTGCTACTAATGAAGTGCTCCTTCGTAAGTTGCTGAGGAAGTGAGAGCCCCATGCCGTTCGCGGACGTCGGCGACGTCAGGTGCCGCCCTCAAGACGCTCGGATCTTCGAGCACGGCTGGCAGTCCTGGAGCCCCACGGGCCGGTACCGCTGGACCGACGCGCCGCCCCGGGCGGCCACCGAGACGATCCAGATCCTCGCCTACCGGCCGGAGACCCCCGTCCCCGACGGCGTCTTCCAGGGCGAGGGGCTGCTCGCCATCGAGCCGGACGGCGGCGAGAGCGGGGTGGTCGAGCTGTGGTCGGCGCCCGGCCCCGAGCAGGTGCCCTCCATCAGGGTCCGCGAGGAGGGCGGCCGGCTGGTCGTCTCCGCCGACGGCCCGGTACGCCACCACCGCTACGAGGGCGGCCTCGACCGGGCGTTACGTGCCTGGGCCGACGAGATGGCGCGCGGCCACGCGCCGGAGCGTTTCCCCGCCGTCCCGCCCATGTGGTGCACCTGGTACGGCTACTGGGACAAGGTCACCGACACCGACGTCATCGACAACCTCATGCTCTGCGAGCACGAGGGGGTCGGCGCCGAGATGATCCTCATCGACGACGGCTACGAGGCCGAGATCGGCGACTGGCTGGAGGGCAGGCCCGGGTTCGGCTCGCTCCGGCGGGCCGTGGACGCCGTCACCGAGGCCGGCCTGCGGACCGGGATCTGGACCGCGCCGTTCCTCGTCGGCCACCGCAGCCGCATCCACCGCGAGCACCCCGACTGGCTGGTGGGCGGCGCGTACGCCGGCCACATGTGGAACCAGGAGCTGGCCGTCCTCGACGTCACCCACCCCGAGGCCGCCGAGCACCTGGTGAACGTCTTCCGCACGCTGGCCGGGATGGGCATCAGCCACTTCAAGCTCGACTACATCTACGCCGGGGCGCTGACCGGGCGGCGGCACGAGGACATCGACCCGATCGCGGCGTACCGGCTGGGCCTGGAGCTCATCCGCAAGGGCGCGGGACCCGACACCACGCTGCACGGCTGCGGCGCGCCCATGCTGCCCAGCATCGGGCTGGTCGACATCATGCGGGTCAGCCCCGACATGGCCCCCACGCTGCTGCCCAAGTCCGGCGACATCAGCCAGCCCTCCCAGCTCGGCGCCCGGCTCACCGGCGCGGCCCGCGAGTTCCTGCACGCACGCTGGTGGGTGAACGACCCCGACTGCATCATCCTGCGGCCCGAGGTCGAGGCCAGGGAGGAGTGGGCGGCCCACATCGAGGCCACGGGCGGGCTGCGCGGATCCAGCGACCCGATCGCGGCGCTCGACGAGTGGGGCCTGGAGACGACCAGGCGGCTCATGGTCCCGACGGCGACGGACCCGTCATGACCAGCGGCACCGCGCAGCGCCGTGTCGCCGGTGCCGCCGGCCTGGCCCGCCGAGCCGAACGGCCGCCCCGCAGGCGGGGCCGCTGGCACCCGTACCTGTTCATCGGGCCGAGCCTGTTCGGGGTGGTGGCGTTCCTGCTGCTGCCCATGGTCATCGTCATCGTGCTCAGCCTGTTCGACTGGGAGCTGCTGTCGGCGCCCGAGTTCGCCGGTCTGGACAACTACCGCAGGCTGATCGGCGACGGCGAGACCTGGCACTCGCTCGGCGTCACCGTCGGCTACGTGCTGCTCAGCATCCCGCTGCAGACCGTGCTCGCCCTGGCGCTCGCGCTGCTGCTCGACCGCAAGATCACGGGAATGCGGTTCTATCGCGCGCTGTTCGTCGTGCCCTGGATGGCCACGCCGATCGTGCTCGCCCTCATCTGGAGCTGGATCTTCGACCCCCGCGACGGCGCGATCAACAGCGCGCTCGCGATGATCGGCATCACCGGGCCCGACTGGCTGTCCGACCCGGCCTGGGCGCTGCCCGCCGTCGCCCTGGTCAGCGTCTGGCAGTACACGGGCTACAACATGCTGTTCTTCCTGGCCGGGCTGCAGGGCATCCCCAAGGAGCTGCACGACGCCGCCGCCATCGACGGCGCCACCTCGGCCCAGCGGTTCTGGCGGGTGACGCTGCCGCTGCTCAACCCCACGATGTTCTTCGTCATGGTGACGAACATGATCGGCGCGTTCCAGGTGTTCGACACCGTCTACGCGATGACCGCGGGCGGCCCGAGCCGCAGCACCGAGGTGCTCAACTTCCGCATCTTCGAGACCGCGTTCAAGCAGTTCGACTTCGGTTACGCCGCCACGCTGTCCACGCTGCTCTTCGTGATCATCTTCCTGGTCACGGTGGCGCAGGTCAGGTTCTTCGGCAAGCGCACCACCTACGACCTGAGCTGAGGCCGTCATGACTCCCATCACCGCCAGGATCCGGCGCGCCCTGCTCTATGCCGTGCTGGTCGCGGGCGCGTTCATCTCCGTCTTCCCGTACCTGCTGGTGCTGCTCACCGCGTTCAAGACGCAGGCGCAGCTCAGCTCCACCGCGCCGTGGCTGCCCGGCCTGCCGCCGACCACGGACAACCTGGCCACCATGCTGTCCGGCGACTTCCCGCGCTTCATACTCAACACCGCGATCATGACGGCGGTGCTGACCGCCGGGCAGCTCGTGTTCACCACGTTCGCCGCGTACGCGTTCGCCAGGCTCCGCTTCCGCGGCAGGGACGTGCTGTTCTGGCTGTTCGTGGCCACGATGATGGTGCCGAGCGCGGTGACCATGATCCCGCTGTTCCTCATCATGCGGGAGCTCGACCTCGTCAACACCTGGTACGGCCTGCTCATCCCGTACGTGCTCGGCACCCCGTACGGCATCTTCCTGATGCGGCAGTTCTTCAAGACGCTGCCCGCCGGCCTGGAGGAGGCGGCCAGGATCGACGGCGCCGGGCCGCTGACGATCCTGCTGCGCGTCCTGCTGCCGCTGTGCCTGGCGCTGTCGGCACCCTCGCCATCATCACGATCATCTCGTCCTGGAACAGCTTCCTGTGGCCGCTGATCATCACGAGCGGCGACGAGACCAAGGTGATCACCGTCGCGATCGCCACGCTCAAGGACGGCATCGGCGTCGACTACCACCTCATGATGGCCGGCAGCCTCATCGCGCTGGCCCCCATGGTCGTGATCTTCATCTTCTTCCAGAAGTACATCGTCAGGTCGGTGGTCCTCACCGGCCTCAAGTGAGCCTGCTCCGGCAGGCGCAGACCGCAAGAAGAGGTCAGCGAATGCTGAAGAACCCCCCGATTCGCTGCGCGTTGCTCGCCAATGTGCTCGTCAAAGGGCTCGCCACCACACTCGCCTCCGTGCTCGCCCTGTCCGCATGCGGAACGGGCGGGGGAGACGGCGGCGGCGACGGCGGCGGCGAGAAGGTCACCTTGACCTACCGGCTCTGGGACGACCAGCAGAAGGTGGGCTACGAGAAGGTGATGGCGGCCTTCGAGAAGGCCAACCCGGACATCGACGTGCGGATCGAGCTGCTGCCGTACGACCAGTACTGGACGAAGCTCACCGCCGACGCGGTCGCCGGCACCGCGCCCGACGTGTTCTGGATGACCCCCACCCAGTTCCCCGAGTACGTCACCAAGGGCGTGCTGGCCCCCGTCAAGGTGGACACCGCCAAGTACCACCCGACGGTCGCCGCCTCCTTCGAGTACGAGGGCAAGATGTACGGCGTCCCGAAGGACTGGGGCATCGTCGGCCTGCTCTACAACAAGGACCTGTTCAAGAAGGCCGGCGTGGAGATGCCGGACAAGCTCACCTGGGCCGCCGACGGCTCCGGGACCCTGCTGGAGACGGCGCGCAAGCTGACCGTGGACGAGGCGGGCAAGCACCCCGGCGACGCCGGGTTCGACCCGGACAAGGTCGAGACGTACGGCTTCGCGTCCTGGAACCACTACCAGACGCAGTGGATGAACTGGATCGCCTCCAACGGCGGCAAGCTCGTCGACAAGCCGTTCGGCACGTACGTCTTCAACGACGCCGCCTCCGTGCAGGCCCTGCAGTTCGGCGTGGACCTGGTCAACAAGCACCACGTGTCGCCGCCCGCCACCCAGACCAACCCGCCCACCGGCAAGGTCACCGACATGTTCAAGGCGGGCAAGATCGCGATGTTCCCCGCCAACAACGCGCTGCTGCCGTTCGTGGCCCCGGAGTCGACGTTCGAGGTGGGCGTCGCGCCCATGCCCAAAGGGCCGCAGGGCCGCGCGGTCAACCTCAACGGCCTGGCCGAGGCCGTCTACGCCAAGAGCAAGCACCCCGAAGAGGCGATGCGGCTGGCCACCTGGCTCGGCACCCAGGAGCCCCAGAAGATGATGGCCGACGAGGGCTACGTCTTCCCCGCGCTCACCGGCCTGGAGCGGGGCTACGTGGACTTCTGGAAGGCCAAGGGCATCGACGTCACGCCGTTCGCCGAGGAGGCGAAGGGCACGACCTTCCCCCTGCCGATCACGACCGGCTTCACCGGGTTCGAGACGAAGCTCAACCAGATCTTCAACGAGATGTATCTCGGAAAACTCTCTCCGCAACAGGCGGCCGACCAGGCTGTCGCCGAAGGCAACGCCACCGTCAAGTGAGGACCCCCATGATCACCCGGCGTGCTCTTTTCGCCGGGGGCGTCAGCCTGGGCATGTCCGCCGCGCTGGGGGTCACCCCCGCGCGTGCCGCCCGCCGCGCCCCCATCTCCGACCCCTTCCAGCTCGGCGTCGCCTCCGGCGAGCCCACCCCCGACGGCGTGGTCCTGTGGACCCGCCTGGCGATGAACCCGATCGCGCTCGACGGCCGCGGCGGCATGCCCGACCGGCCGGTGACCGTCGAATGGCAGCTCGCCGAGGACGAGAACTTCCGCAAGATCGTGAGAAGCGGCGCCGAGACGGCCCTGCCCGAGTCCGCCCACAGCGTGCACGTGGAGCTGGAAGGGCTCAGGCCCGGCGCGGAGTACTTCTACCGGTTCAAGGCGGCGAACGAGCTGAGCCCCGTCGGCCGTACGCTCACCGCCCCCGCGCCCGGCACCAGGACGAGGGCGCTGAACCTGTCGTTCACCTCCTGCGCCGACTACCAGGCCGGCTGGTTCACCCCCTACCGGCGCATGGCCGAGGACGAGCCCGACCTCATCGCCTTCCTCGGCGACTACATCTACGAGTACGGCGACTACAAGTACCCCGTACGCGACCAGGCCGGCGGCGAATGCCTCGACCTGGCCGGCTACCGGCTGCGCCACGCCCAGCACAAGGCCGACCCGGAGACGCAGATGGCGCACGCCATCGCCCCCTGGGTCGTGGTGTGGGACGACCACGACATCGAGAACGCCTGGGCCGGCGACGTGCCCGAGCAGCCCGACCCGCCGTTCCTCGAGCGCCGGGCGGCCGCGTTCCAGGCGTACTACGAGAACATGCCGCTGCGCCGCGCCCAGAAGCCCGACGGGGCGTACCTGCACCTGTACCGCAGCATCCGCTGGGGCGCGGTCGCCAACCTGCACCTGCTCGACACCCGCCAGTACCGCGACCTGTACGCCTGCACCGGCAAGAGCGGCACGGTCGGCCCCGACTGCATGGAGCGCTTCGAGCCCAACAGGACCATCCTCGGCAGCGAGCAGGAGTCCTGGCTGGACAAGGAGCTGAAGGACTCGGCCGCCACCTGGGACCTGCTCGGCCAGCAGGTCTTCTTCATGGAGATGGACTGGACGAACGGCGAGGGCAAGGGCTACTCCAACGAGGGCTGGGACGGCTACGTCGCCTCCCGCAACCGGCTGACCGCCGCCATCGACACCTACAAGCGCAACGCGGTCGTGCTCACCGGAGACGTGCACTCCCACTGGGCCGGCGAGGTCAAGCGCGACTACCAGGACCCCGAGTCCAAGTCGGTGGCCGTCGAGCTGGTCACCACCTCGGTGACGAGCGCGGGCGACGGCCTGGACGAATACCCCGACACAACCGTCCTGCTGCAGGAGAACCCGCACGTCAAGTTCTTCAACGGCCGGCGCGGTTACGTACGGACCCGGATCACCGAGAGCGAGATGAAGGTCGACTTCCGCTCGCTGGCGCGCGTCACCGAGCCGTACGCCCCGGCCTACACCTCCGGCTCCTTCGTCATCGAGCCGGGCGATCCCACCCTCAACCCCGCCTGACCAGGAGCACCATGCGCATGCTCAAGACCGCTTTCACAAGGGTCGGGGCGGCCCTTCTCGCCCTGCCTCTGACGGCCGCCCTGTTATCCCCGCCGGAGGCCGCGGCGACCGCCACCGCACCGCTGACAGCGCCGCCCATGGGGTGGAGCACCCGCTCGCTCGGCTGCTCGGTCTCCGAGCAGTCCGTACGCCAGGCCGCCGACGCCATGGCGAGCCTCGCCCCGCTCGGCTACCGCTACGTCATCATCGACGACTGCTGGCTGGCCGCCCAGCGCAGCGGCGGCAAGCTGGCCCCCGACGCCACCCGCTTCCCCGGCGGCATCGCCGGCCTCGCCTCCTACCTCCACTCCAAGGGGCTGAAGCTCGGGCTCAGCCTCTCCGCCGGCACCACGGCGTGCTCGGGCGGCGGGCCCGGCTCGTACCGCAACGAGGCCGCCGACGCCGCCCAGATCAAGGCCTGGGGCGTGGACTACGTCAAGTACGACTGGTGCAACATCCCCACCGCCGACTTCCCCGGCAAGAACGTCCAGCAGATCGCCGAGGCGCTCTACCGGCCCATGCGGCAGGCGCTCGGCCAGGACATCGTGTTCGCCATGAACAACGAGGACGGCAGCACCGTCCCGTGGCTGTGGGGCAAGGACGCGGGCGCCACCACCTGGCGCACCAACGTCTACAACAAGCCCATCAACGGCACCTACCCCGACATGGTCGCCATCTGGGAGTTCAACCAGCTCAGAGCCGAGTACGCGGGCCCGGGAAGCTGGGCGGACCCCGACCTCGTCCAGGCCTGCCGCACCGGCATGACCGAGACCGAGCACCGCACCCAGATGACGCTGTGGGCCATGGCCGCCGCCCCGCTGATCCTCCAGACGCCCCCGCAGCAGGCGCCCGCGTCGATCGTCGCCAACCCCAAGGTCATCGCCGTGAACCAGGACCCGCTCGGCGTCCACGGCACGTTCGTCAAAACCGACGGCTGGTACCACGTGCTCGCCAAGCCCCTCGCGAACGGCGACCGGGCGATCGCGCTGTTCAACGAGAGCGACCGGGCGGCCGTCATCTCGGCCAGGCTCGGCAGCGGCCGCTACCGCGTGGAGGAGCTGTGGACCGGCGAGGTCTCCTCCACCACCGGCGAGCTGGCCGCCCAGGTGCCCGCGCACGCCGCCCGGCTCTACCGGGTCGCCGCGACCGACGCGGACGAGCAGGCGCCGCCGCTGGTCACCTTCGAGGCCGACCCGCAGAAGTTCCCCGGCGACGACCGGCCGTCCGTGCTGGAGCCCGGGGTGCCCGGCGAGATCGTCACCCGCGTCACCAACACCGGCGCCACCGCCGCGCTGCGCGACATCGAGGTGACCGCGAAGGCGCCCCAGGGCTGGACGATCGAGGCCGGCACCCCGGCCAGGACCGGCCTGCTGAAGCCGGGCAAGACGTTCACGGTCAGGTGGAACGTCACGGCGACCGCCCCGCCGGGCAGCTACGAGATCGAGTTCCGGCAGGGCGAGCGCACCGCCACCGCCGTCATCATGGTCGCCAAGGGGCCGGGGCCCGGCACGACGTACGTGAGCGACCTCGAATGGACGGCCGTCAAGAACCACTTCGGCCCCGTCGAGAAGGACACCAGCAACGGCGACCAGGCCGGAGGCGACGGCAGGCCCATCACCATCGAGGGCGTCCGCTACGCCAAGGGCCTCGGCGCGCACGCGCCCGCCGACATCGAGTACTACACCGGCGGCCGGTGCACGACCGTCCAGTTCTTCGCCGGCATCGACGACGAGGTGGGCGCGAACGGCTCGGCCGGGTTCGAGGTCTGGGCGGACGGCGGCCGCGTCGCCTACTCCGGCCTGATCACCGGATCGATGCCGGCCCGCAAGGTCACCGCGAACATCGAGGGCGCCCGATTCGTCCGGCTGGTCGCGACCAACGGCGGCGACAACGCCTACTACGACCACGTCGACTTCGCCGACGCCACCATCACCTGCACGTAAGGAGCCGCACGTTCATGATCGTTCCGAAGCCCGTCATGCAGGAGTCCAGGCCGGGGACGTTCGTCCTCGACGCCGGGACCTCGCTCGCGGCCGATCCCGCGCTGAGCGAGGTGGCGGCCTGGCTGCGCGGGGAGCTGGCCCCCGTCACCGGGGGCGAGCTGCTACCGGGTCCGGGCACGGAGTCGGGGGCGATCAGGCTGGTGCTCGGCGAGCTGCCGCCGGAGGCGTACCGGCTGAGCGTCGGGGAGCGCGTCGAGATCGTCGCGGGCGGTCCCGCCGGCGCCTTCTACGGCGCGCAGACGCTCCGGCAGCTGCTGCCCGCCGCCGCGTACCGCAAGGCGCCCGGCGGGCCGCTCGCCGTGCCGGGCACGTACGTCGAGGACGCGCCGCGCTTCGCCTGGCGCGGCTGCGTGCTCGACGTCGCCCGCCACTTCCTCACCAAGCA
This sequence comes from Nonomuraea fastidiosa, assembly GCF_042751225.1. Taxonomy (NCBI): domain Bacteria; kingdom Bacillati; phylum Actinomycetota; class Actinomycetes; order Streptosporangiales; family Streptosporangiaceae; genus Nonomuraea; species Nonomuraea fastidiosa. The sequence goes on along the minus strand of NZ_CP170570.1, from coordinate 229,440 downwards.
CGAGGTGCTGCGCTTCATCGACCTGATGGCGCTGCACAAGCTCAACGTGCTGCACCTGCACCTCACCGACGACCAGGGCTGGCGGGTCGAGATCCGCCGCTACCCCCGGCTCACCGAGGTCGGCGCGTGGCGCAAGGAGAGCCAGACCGGCTGGAACGGCGCCATGGACGGCCGCCCCCACGGCGGCTACTACACCCAGGACGACCTCAGGGAGGTCGTGGCCTACGCCGCCCGGCGGCAGATCACCGTCGTCCCCGAGATCGACCTGCCCGGCCACACCCAGGCCGCCATCGCCGCCTACCCGGAGCTCGGCAACCTCGACACGCCGCTGGAGGTGCGCACCACCTGGGGCGTCGGCAGGAACGTGCTGAACGTCGAGGACTCCACGATCGCGTTCTTCCAGAACGTGCTGGAGGAGGTCCTGGAGATCTTCCCCAGCCCGTACGTCGTGCTCGGCGGCGACGAATGCCCCAAGGACCAGTGGAAGGAGAGCCCGGCCGCCCAGCGCCGCATCGCCGAGCTGGGGCTGCGCGACGAGGAGGAGCTACAGGGCTGGTTCATGCGGCAGTTCGGCGACTTCCTCGCCGAGCGCGGCCGGCGCATGGTCGGCTGGGACGAGGTGCTGGAGGGCGGCCCGCCGCCCGGCGCGATCATCGCGTCCTGGCGCGGCGAGCTGGGCGCGGTGGCGGCGGCCCGGCGCGGCCACGACGTCGTCAACTGCCCCAACACCTCCGTCTACTTCGACTACCGGCAGGGGCCGGGGGAGGACGAGCCGGTGCCGTTCGGGACGGTGCTGACGCTCGAGGACGTCTACGCCTTCGAGCCGATCCCGGCCGAGCTGCGCGGCGAACCGGCCGCCCGGCACGTGCTGGGCGCCCAGTGCGGCGTCTGGACCGAGCTGATCGACTCGGGCCGCCGGATCGACTACATGGCCTTCCCCCGGCTCGCCGCCTTCGCCGAGACCGTGTGGAGCTCCGAGGATCGCGATCTGCCCGGCTTCCTGCGCCGTCTTGAGGAGCACCTGCGCAGGCTCGACGCGATCGGCGTGGAGTACCGGCGGGCCGAGGGTCCGCTGCCCTGGCAGACCCGGCCGGGCGTGCCCGGCAGGCCCGAGTCGCCCGAACGGTGGCAGGCCAAGCTGGACGCCTGGACGAGCAGGCTGCGCGCGCTGAGCTGACGGCAGCAGGCGGCGTGGTCGTGCGTCTTGGGAGGCACGCCGGCTGCCGAGCGCCCTGCGGCGGCCCTGAGGACGTGAGAACCCGTCAGACGTCCACGGGGCCGCCGCTGCGCCAGTAGACGTTGCCCTCGCGGGACAGCAGCCCCTCGTCCACCAGATAGCGGCGCAGCGCCGCGTAGTCGTCGTGGAAGGCCCGCAGGGCGACGTCGACGTCCTTCTCGGGGTAGCGCACGCCCGGCTCGAAGACGCGCGAGACGTAGCGCAGCACGATGAGCCGCTTGTCGCGCCGCATCGCCAGCGTCGTCAGCCGCCCGTCCACCAGGAACGTGCGCAGCACCCGCTCCTCCTCGCTGAGCCGCTCGGCCGGCTCGGCGTGCGAGCGCAGCAGCTCGCGGAAGCGTTCGGGGGTGGCGCGCCACTTGCCGCTCTCGTCGCACGCGGCCAGCCCGCCGGCGGCCAGCTTGCGCAGCGCCTCGGGCGACCGGCACTCGGGCAGGCCGAGCACCAGGGAGGCGAAGGCGGTCAGGGTGTCGTTCTGGTAGAGCAGCCCCAGGACGCGGCGGATCTCTTCGTCGTTCACCTCCCTCATTGTGGTGAACGGCCCGCCCGCACCGCCACGCGTTATCGCCCAGGCGCCAGGCGTGTCCGCACGGCCACGGGCCGCTGGATACCGGGAATGTCACGATCTTGCGACACGACCATGACGAATCTCCGACGTTTTCCGGCCGACACTGAAGGTGACAGGCCGGTGCCGGGACGCCCGTTGCCAGTCCGTTCCGGCACACGGCTTGTTCTTTCTCCGCCTCCCATCGGGTGACCCCGGCGGCGTTACAGCCGGTTGAGACCCTGCACGTGCAGGACCGCCCGGCCCTCCTCGTCGGAGGCGGCCAGATCCACCTCGGCGTCGATGCCCCAGTCGCCGTGACCCTCGGGGTCCCTGATCGTCTGGCGCACCTTCCAGACGCCGTCCTCCTCCTCGATGCGCAGCAGCGCGGGGCCGCGCGCGTCGGCGTCGGTGAGGATCTCCTCGTGCTCGTCGTAGTACGCGTCGAGCGCCGCACCCCAGTCGACGTCGGGAGCCAGCTCCTCCAGCTCCTCCTCCTTCTCCAGGGCGCACAGCTCGACCAGCCGGAACATCGCGTTGCGCACCAGCACCCTGAAGGCCCGCGGGTTGCCGGTGACCGGCCGCACCTTGGTCTCCAGCTGCTGCTCCTCCTCCAGCGCCGCCGCCGGGTTGGTCAGCTTCTCCCACTCGTCGATCAGCGACGAGTCGACCTGCCGCACCATCTCGCCCAGCCACTCGATGAGGTCGACCAGGTCGTCGGTCTTCAGGTGCTCGGGCACCGTACGCGACAGCGTGCGGTAGGCGTCGGCCAGGTAGCGCAGCACCGTGCCCTCGGAGCGGGCCAGCTCGTAGAACTGGATGTACTCGCTGAACGTCATCGCCCGCTCGTACATGTCGCGCACCACCGATTTCGGGCTGACCGTGTAGTCGGCCACCCACGGGTGCCCGCGCCGGTAGGTCTCGTACGCGCCGAGCAGCAGGTCTTCGAGCGGCATCGGGTACATGACCTCGGCCAGCCGCTCCATGCGCTCTTCGTACTCGATGCCGTCGGCCTTCATCTGCGCCACGGCCTCGGCCCTGGCCTTCTTCAGCTGGGCCGACAGGATCTGGCGCGGGTCGTCGAGGATGGACTCGACGATCGAGACCATGTCCAGCGCGTACGACGGCGACTCGCGGTCGAGCAGGTCGAACGCCGCCAGCGCGAACGTCGACAGCGCCTGGTTGAGCGCGAAGTCCTCCTGCAGCTCGATCGTCAGCCTGGCCCGCCGCCCCTGCTCGTCGGGCTCGGGGAACTGCTCGACGATGCCGCCGGCGAGCAGCGACCGGTAGATCGCGATGGCCTGGCTGATGTGCCGCCGCTGCCATTTGCGGTCTTCGTGGTTGTCGGTCAGCAGGTGCTTCATCGCCTGGAAGCAGTCGCCAGGACGGTTGATCACCGCGAGCAGCATCGCGTTGCTCACCTTGAACCGCGAGGTGAGCGGCTCCGGCTCGGCCTCCTGGAGCTTGACGAACGTCTCCTCGCTCCAGCCCACGAACCCCTCCGGCGGCTTCTTGCGGGCATAGCCGCGCCGCCGCTTGGGGTCGTCGCCGATCTTGGCGAGCGCCCTGGCGTTCTCGATCTCGTGCTCGGGAGCCTGGCAGGCGACGTAGCCGATGGTGTCGAAGCCCGCGCGCCCGGCCCGGCCGGCGATCTGGTGGAACTCGCGGGCGCGCAGCCTGCGCACCTTGTTGCCGTCGAACTTCGACAGGGCCGTGAACAGCACCGTGCGGATCGGCACGTTGACGCCGACGCCGAGGGTGTCGGTGCCGCAGATGACCTTGAGCAGCCCCGCCTGGGCCAGCCGCTCCACCAGCCTGCGGTACTTCGGCAGCATGCCGGCGTGGTGGACGCCGATGCCGTGGCGCACCAGCCGCGACAGCGCCCGGCCGAACCGCGTGGTGAAGCGGAACCCGCCGATCATCTCGGCGATCGCGTCCTTCTCCTCGCGGGTCGCCATGTTGATCGACATCAGCGCCTGGGCGCGCTCCATCGCCGCGGCCTGCGTGAAGTGCACGACGTAGATCGGCGCCTGGCCGCCCTCGAGCATCTCCTCGATCGTCTCGTGCAGCGGCGTCATCCGGTACGAGTAGACCAGCGGCACCGGCCGCTCGGCGTGCTTGACCACCGCGGTCTCCCGCCCGGTGCGGCGGGTCAGGTCCTCCTTGAACATCGTGACGTCGCCGAGCGTGGCCGACATCAGGATGAACTGCACCTTCGGCAGCTCCAGCAGCGGCACCTGCCAGGCCCAGCCGCGGTCGGGCTCGGCGTAGAAGTGGAACTCGTCCATCACGACCTGGCCGATGTCGGCCTCGGCGCCGTCGCGCAGCGCCACGTTCGCGAGGATCTCGGCCGTGCAGCAGATGATCGGCGCGCCCGGGTTGACGCTCGCGTCGCCGGTCATCATGCCGACGTTCTCGGTGCCGAAGATCGCGCACAGGTCGAAGAACTTCTCCGACACCAGCGCCTTGATGGGGGCCGTGTAGAACGTGCGCTGGTCGCGGGTCAGCGCCGTGAAGTGGGCGCCGGCCGCCACCAGCGACTTGCCCGACCCGGTCGGCGTGGCCAGGATCAGGTTGTTGCCGGAGACGACCTCGATGAGGGCCTCTTCCTGAGCGGGATAGAGGGTGAGCCCCCGCTCGGCGTTCCACGCGACGAACGCGTCGAAGATCTCGTCGGGATCGGCGTCGATGTCTTCGGGCAGGCGGTCAACGAGAAGGCTCACACCCCTATCCTGCCGAAGTTCACCCGGTGCTCGAACCGCCGGAGGCCACCCGAGTCAGGAAGCGCGCAGGTCGAGCTGGAAAAGCGCGGTGTCGATCCAGCGGCCGAGCTTGAAACCCACCGCCTTCAGCCGGCCCGCCGCGCGGAAGCCGAGCCTCTCGTGCAGCCGCGCCGACGACGGGTCGCCGGTGTCCGCGATCACCGCGACGAGCTGCCTGGCCTGCGTCTCGCGCGCCCGCCCGATCAGCTCGCCGAGCAGCCGCCCGCCCAGGCCCCTGCCGGTGTGCTCGGGCGCGAGGTAGATGCTGTCCTCCAGCGTGTGGCGGTAGGCGGGCTTGGGGCGGTACTGGGAGAGGTAGGCGTACCCGGCCACCTTCCCGTCCACCTCCGCCACCAGGAACGGCAGGCCCGCCTCCGAGATGGCGGCGGCCTTGGCCCGCCAGTCGCCGAGCCCCGGCGGCGTCTCGTCGAAGGTCACCGCGCTGGTCGTCACGTAGTGGGCGTAGATGTCGGCGACGGCCTGCAGGTCCGTCTCGCCGAGCGGGCGAATCAGCGTCATGTCCCGATTCTCGTGATCGGCGTATGACATCCGTATTTCCGGCTCATCACCGGGCCCGCGCCGCCGCCTCAGGACTCCAGCCGGGGCACGGTCATCAGCAGGCCGCCGAGCAGCGCCAGGACCGCCAGGAACGGCCCCGCGCCGGGCGCGAAACCGCCCACGGTCAGCGTCAGCACCCCGGCACCGACCAGCGCCGACGCGGCCAGCATGCCGCGCGTCCCGGTCTTGCCGTACGGCAGCGCGGGCGGCGCCTCGAACCTGGCGAACCACTTCACCAGCGGCCACATCACCAGGCACAGCAGCCCGAACCAGACCGGCCACCCGGCGAACCACAGCACGCTGCCCGGCCGCGGCGTGTCCACGCCCAGCAGCACCACGACCACCCCGGTCACCGCGAACAGGGCCGGCATGTGCCACAGGTACACCGTCATGACGCGCGGCCCCGCCCAGTCCAGCAGGCGGCCGAGCGGCAGCCGCACCAGCGCCGGACGCAGCAGCACGGCCAGCCCGATCTGGCCCAGGCCCACCGCCAGCATGGCCAGCGTGGGCGGCGCCATGTTCGACACCTCGGCGCCCGGCAGGCCGATCATGCTGCCCGGGTACGGCCCGTACGCCACCAGCAGCGCCGCCGCGCCGAACCCGCCCGCCGCCAGCAGCCCGGCGCCGCGCAGCCTGCCCTCGGCGTAGAAGAAGCCGAGCTGGTGCACCGCAAGCCAGACGAACACCACGTTCAGGTAGCCCACCGGATCGAACCCGGTCGAGAAGCGCGCCACGTCCGTCACCACCGCGCCCAGCGCCAGCGCCGCCGGCACCCGCCAGCCGTGCCGGGCGTGCAGCCGCAGCGCGTACGGGGTGGCGACCACCGCGATCAGGTACACCGCGAGGAACCACAGCAGCTGCCCGGTCAGCCGCGCGCCCACCTCCAGCGGCTGGGCGGGCACGCCCAGCGTGAGCAGCAGCTGCGGCAGCGGGATCCACACCGCCGCCAGCGGCAGCAGCGGCCAGGCCAGCCGCCGCAGCCGTACCGCCAGCCACGCGGGCGCCTGCGCCCCGGCCTGCTCCGAGCGGGCGAAGCTGATCGCGTTCGCCGCGCCGCCCGCGAAGAACACCAGCGGCATCACCTGGCTCAGCCAGGTGACCACCCACACGCCGGGCGTGGCCAGCGCGTTGCCGGTCGTCAGCCGGCCGTCCTCGTAGTCGAGCACCGGGATCGTCCAGTGCTGGAAGACGATCAGCGCCATGCCGGCCACGCGCAGCAGGTCGATGAACGGGTCGCGGCGCGAACGCGCGGGCCGCGCGGGCGCCGGCCGGGACGCGGGCGGCGCCGCCTGGACAGGGGGCCGGTCCAGCAGCACGGTCATGACGGGAGCCTCGATTCGCACGGGGGAGAGCGGACGCACTCCAGGCTCCCGCCGCGCGGCCCCGCGCACATTGACGCGAGCCGCACTCCTTCGGTCGGCACGCCACCACCACCAGGGGTAGGGCAAGCCCTACCACCGGACACCGGTGCACCCACTCGATCCGCCGGGTTCCGCCGCCTACCGTGGTGGCCATGCGCTCCCTGACGAGGCGTGTCCTCCTTGACACCCGATACACGCTGGTCGGCTTCCCGACCACGCTCATAGGCTTCGTGCTCATGGTGACCGGCCTGGCCGCAGGCGTCGGCACGGCGGTCATCTGGATCGGGCTGCCGCTACTGGCCGGGACGCTGCTGATCGCGCGCGGGTTCGCCGACGCCGAGCGGGGATGGCTCGCCGACGTGCTGCAGCGGCCGCCCGTACGGCCGCGCTACAAGCCCGCGCCGCCCGGGGCCGGCCGCTTCCGCCGCATGGTCAACCCCCTGACGAGCGGCCAGTCCTGGCTCGACCTGCTGCACGGCATCATCAACCTGCCGTTCGCGGTCATCTCGTTCGTGGTGACGGTGGTGTTCTGGATCGTCCCCCTTGCCTGCCTCGCCTGGCCGCTGTACGGCATCATCACCATGCGCATCCCCGGCAACATCGAGCTGCCCGAGCTGCTCGGACTCGGCGACGGCTACCTCGTCAACGCCGCCTTCTACGTCGTCGTCGGCCTGTTCTTCCTGCTGCTGAAGCCGTTCGTCATCCGGGGCGCCGCGCTGCTGCGCGCCGGGCTCGGGCGGGCGCTGCTGACCGGCGTGGCCGAGCTGCAGGAGCGCATCGACGACCTCGCCGAAGGCCGCGCCGCCGCCGTCTCCGCCGAGGCCAACGCGCTGCGCAAGCTGGAGCGCGACATCCACGACGGGCCGCAGCAGCGGCTGGTCTCACTCGCCATGGAGCTGTCGAGGGCGCAGCGGCAGCTCGCCAAGGACCCCGAGGCGGCCCAGGCCACGCTCAAGTCGGCCATCGACGCCACCCGCGAGACCCTCGACGAGCTGCGTGCGCTCTCGCGCGGCATCGCCCCGCCCATTCTGTCCGACCGCGGCCTCGCGCCCGCCCTGGCCGCGCTCGCCGGCCGCTGCACGGTTCCCGTCGATCTCGACGTACAGACCGTCGAGCGCTACTCCGCCGCCATCGAGAACGCCATCTACTTCGTCTGCGCCGAAGCGCTCACCAACGTGGCCAAACACAGCCGCGCCACCGTCTGCACCGTCCAGCTCGTCCGTCTCGGCGACGCCCTCATGCTCACGATCGGGGATGATGGGGTCGGCGGCGCACACGTCGCCAAGGGACACGGGCTCGCGGGGCTGGCCGACCGGCTGCGCGCCGTGGACGGCGAGCTGACCGTCCAGTCGCCTGAAGGCGGGCCCACGGTGATCGTGGCGGAGGTGCCGTGCGGGTAGTCGTGGCCGATGACGCGGTGTTGATCAGGGAGGGCCTGGTCAGGTTGCTCGAGGAGTTCGGCTGCGAGGTGGTGGCGGCGGTCGGGGACGGAGACGCCCTCGTCGAAGCCGTCACCGAGCACAAGCCCGACGTGTCGGTGGTCGACGTGCGCATGCCGCCGTCGTTCACCGACGAGGGCCTGCGGGCCGCCGTCGAGGCCAGGCGGCGGGTGCCCGGCGCGCCGGTGCTCATCCTGTCGCAGTACGTCGAGGTCTCCTACGCCGACGACCTGCTGGCCGACGCCAGGGGCGCGGTGGGCTACCTGCTGAAGGACCGCGTCGTCGACGTCGACGAGTTCCTGGAGGGCCTGCGGCGGGTGGCCGCGGGCGGCACGGTCTTCGATCCCCAGGTGGTGTCCCAATTGATGGTACGAAGGCGCAAGGACGACCCGCTGGCGCAGCTCACGCCGCGCGAGCGCGAGGTACTCGGACTCATGGCCGAGGGCCGCTCCAACCCGGCCATCGGGCGGCAGCTCGTCATCAGCGACGGCGCCGTGGAGAAGCACATCAGGAGCATCTTCAGCAAGCTCGGCCTGTACGCCGAGGACACCGACCAGCACCGCCGCGTCCTCGCCGTGCTGATGTACCTGCGCTCCTGACCTGCCGCCTGCCTCGGCCGGTTTCGCGCGGTCGCCCCGGCCTGACACGGGCGCCCTTGACCGCGGTGCGCCGGCCGCGCCCTCACCTGCCGTACCGGCTCCGTCCTGGCCGATGCGCCGATCACCACTGACGACGAGCGCCGGCCGAGCCTCAGCCCGATGCGCTGGTCGCGGCCGGCGCCGATGCGGATGCGCCTGCCGCCGGACTCGGGGTGTGCCGCGGCCTTCGCCGGACCGGCCGTGAGACTCGCTCTGCCGCCGTGACGCGGCCAGGACCGCTCATCGGAAGGGTTCGCGCGCCCTTGGCGGCCGAGAGGCCGTGAAAGAGGCTCTCAGGCGAGCCGGAGGACGGCGACGGAGGGGCGGGGCGCCGGAAGCGGGGCGAGCCCTTGGCGTGGGCTGCTCGGGCGGAAACGCGCCCTTGGGCAGCCGGTGGGCCGGCGGAGGTGGGGACGTGCCCTTGGTGCTCGGTGGGGTGGCGGAGGTGGGGACGTGCCCTTGGTGCTCGGTGGGGTGGCGGAGGTGGGGACGTGCCCTTGGTGCTCGGTGGGGTGGCGGAGGTGGGGACGTGCCCTTGGTGCTCGGTGGGGTGGCGGAGGTGGGGACGTGCCCTTGGTGCTCGGTGGGGTGGCGGAGGTGGGGACGTGCCCTTGGTGCTCGGTGGGGTGGCGGAGGTGGGGACGTGCCCTTGGTGCTCGGTGGGGTGGCGGAGGTGGGGACGCGCCCTTGGGAGGCCGGGGGGCTGCCGGGTGCGGAGATGGGCCCTTGGAGGCGGTGGGCCGCCGAGACAGACAGCTGGGCGGGGGCGTCGGAGGGCGATGAGGCGTTTGCAGGAGTGGCCCTGGGCGGCGGGGTGGGGGTGGCCCCTTGGGCGGGAGCCGGGGGAGGGCTCCCTGAGGGGCGGCCCGCCGGCCGAGCGGGGCGGCTCCGCTCGCCGGGTTCTCCTGGGCTGCCAGGGTCGCCGGCCGGTCCGCGCGGCCTCACGCGCGCGGACCTGGCCGCCCGGCATCAGCCGAGCGCTTCGACCAGCTTCTTGCGCTGCTGGGCGCCCAGGCCGCCGAGGCGGCGCTTCTCGTCGACGCCCGCCTCCTCCATCAGCGCGTTGGCCTTGGCCGGCCCCACGCCCTTGACGGCGCGCAGCGCCTGCGACACCTTGATCTTCTTCGCGATGTCGTCGTCGCGCTCCAGCAGCTGGGCGAACGTCAGCTCGCCCGCCTTGACCTTGGCCAGCAGGGCCGTGCGGGCGGCACGGGCCTCGGCGGCCTTGGCCAGAGCGGCTTGACGCTGCTCGGGGGTGAGAGTGGGAAGTGCCATCTCAGTTCTCTCCTCGGGGAGTTTTACGTTCGGGTCCTGTAACCCGTGGTGCAGTGGCTAATCATGGCGGATACCAGCGGTTCGTGTTGCGGAAAGCGCCCTGTCAACGTGCCTGTCACCCCGATGCGGCGGCCTCCGCACACCTCGCGCCCGGCGCGACGGTGCCCCCGCTGACCCCTATGCCGCCGACCACGCGTTCTGTCACACCGTAGCCCTAAAAGGGCGGAATGCCCCCTTCGCTCGGGCGAATCCGGCGCCGCTCGGGCCCGCCGTCACCCCTGCGGAGGGTGACGGTCGCGGCGGCTCTCGCAGGAGTGGAAGGAGCCGGGTGCGGGCATCGGTCCGAGGCGTCCGGGACCCGTCATGAGCTGGGCGGACGCGCGGTGCGCCGTCGCGCAGGAGGCCCCGGCGAAGATCGCCGTCGAGTGCGGAACCCCTGCTCGGGGGTCGCCTCGGTCCTGTGCGGTGCGCGTACGGGAGCGACGGGCGCCCGCCCCCAGATCATGATCGTCCCGCTCCTCCTGACCCCTCCGCTCCGGTCGCGGACGCCTGGCCTGCCAAGATCGCGTACGGGGCCTTCCGCGAGCGTGTTATGACGGCCGGCCCCGCCCGGGGTGGAATGCGTCACACTTTGCCGTTCGGGCGTGTCGCGGGCCTGGTCAGGGTGGTTTTCGCGCCACATCTCCAGCCCTTCGACGGTCAGGAACGCGTCGAACACGGACTCCATAGCACCCAGAAGCGCTCCACGCCACCCGAGCGCCGACGCCTCGATCCGCGGCGGCCGCTCGCGGCGGATCGCCATCAGGTACGGCTCGCACGCCTCCAGGAGCGCCGCTCCGGCCCGTTCGTACAGCTCAGGGCCGTGCCCCGACAGCGTGACCACCTCGGGATCGTGCGCGTTCACCAGGCTCGCGATGCCGCGCCCCAGCGTCCGCGCGGTCTCCTCGACCGCCGCCGCGTCGGTGGCCAGCACGTGCTCGGCCTCCTCCCGGCCCCGCCCGCCTCCGTGGGCCAGGCCCGCGTGCCGCAGCAGTGCGTTCGCGCCCACGTCCGCGCCCCAGCAGCCGAGCGCCCCGCACGCGCACAGCCGCTCGCTGCCGGTGAGCGTCATGTGGCCGAACTCCGCGCCCGCGCCGCCCGCCCCGGCGACCGGCCGCCCGTCCACCACCAGGACGCCGCCCAGGTCGAAGTCCACGTGCAGGTGCAGGCCCACGCGCACGTCACGCAGCCGCCCCCGCCGCGCCTCGGCGAGTGCCGCGAACGCGGTGTCGTTCCCGACGACCGGCATCCCCGGCATCCCGGACGCAATCCGTCCAGTCCCGGCCTCGCCCCCTCGCGGGACGTCATCCACCTCGGCCCCGGACGGCTCTCCGGGTGCCCCGGCCGCGCCCTCCCGGCGAGCGCCGGCGGCCAGGAGGGCGGGGACGTCCACCGCGTTCCAGCCCAGGTGGGCGATGTCCACCAGGCCGCCGTGGCGTACCGGACCCGCCAGGGCGACACCGGCGCCGATGAATCGGTTGCCGAGCCGTTCGCGGTGCGCGGCCAGGGCCTCGCCCAGCGGGCGGAGCACGCCCTCCGGCGTGCCGTCGTGCGGGCGTACCTCCAGCACCGTGATCCGGCCGCCCAGCTCGCACTCCGCCAGCTCCCAGGCGTCCTCGCGCACGTCCACGGCCAGCGCGACCGGCCCGTACGGATGCGGCCCCGGCACCTGCGTCGGCCGCCCGCGCCCGTGCTCGGGTGCGGGCTCCTCGTGCAGCAGCGCCTCCTCGGCCAGGCCGGCCACCAGGACCGAGGCCGTGCCCCTGGCCAGGCGCAGGTCACGGGTGAGCTGGGAGCGGGTGCGGGTGGCTCCGCAGTCGTGCACGGCGCGCAGCAGCCTGACCCGGTTGTGCGCGCGAAGCTCGCCACTCGTCGTAGCACCGTTCACGATCCACAGTTTATGCTCTAGCCGTGAACAAAAGCGCCATAGTCGCCAGACGGGCTCGTGTCGGAGTTTTCGGATTCTTCTTTCTCGCCGGTCTTGTCATGGGCGTGTGGGCCGCCGGGCTGCCCTCGCTCAACGACCGGCTCGATCTGGGGCCCGCCCTGCTCGGCCGGGTCCTGCTGCTGATCTCCGGTGGCGCTCTGGCGTCGATGCTGCTCGCCGGGCGGCTGGTGGACCGGTGGGGAAGCAGGCGGCTGTGCTGGATCGCCGGGCCGCTGTCCGGGGTGGCCCTGCTCGGGCCCGCGCTGGCGCCGTCGCCCTGGGTGCTGATGGTGCTCGCGGTGGTGTTCGGGATGGGGCTGGGAGTCCTGGAGATCGCCATGAACGCCCACTCCGTCGAGGTCGAGCGGTGCTACGGGCGGCCGATCATCTCCGCCTTCCACGGCACCTGGAGCCTCGGCGGCGCGGCCGGCGGCGGGCTCACCTCGCTCGTCCTCCAGGGCGGGCTGGACGCTCAGGGGCTGCTGGTGGTGGCGGCGATCGTGGTGCCGTTCCTGTACCTCCCGGCCGCCCGCCTCCTCCTCCCCGACGCCTACACCCGCCCCGGTCCCGCTGGAGAGGCGGCCGTTGACGCGGGCGGGGGAGTGACCGGAGCCGCCGCAGGGCCGGGCGAGGGTTCTGCTGGCTCGGGCGGGCTGAGCGCTCCGGGCGAGGTCCCCGGCGAATCGGCGGGGAGCGCCGCAGGGTTGGGCGAGGGCGCTGGTCAGTTGGCCGGAACCACCGCAGGGCTGGGCGAGGGCGTCGGTGAATCGGCCGGGACCACCGCGGGGCTGGGTCAGGAGGCTGAGAAGCCGGCGGGGGTGCCCCAGGGGCGGGCGATGGCGCCGGGAAACCTGCCGGGACCGGCGTCAAGCCTGGCCAAGGGGCTGGGAAGCCGGGCCGGAGCGGGGGTGATGGCGGGCTCAAGTGGGGGCTGATCGCGCTGCTCGGCCTGGCCGCGTTCGCCGGGCACCTGAGCGAGGGTGCGGCCATCGACTGGGCAGCGCTGCACGCCAGGATGGTGCTGGAGGCGGACCCGGCGCTGGCGCCGCTCGCGTACACGATCTTCTCGATCGCCATGACGACCTTCCGGCTGCTCGGCGACCCGATCAGGGGACGGCTCGGCTCCGTGCTGACCATCCGGCTCGCGGGCGTCCTCGCGACCGCCGGGTACGCCCTGGTGCTCGTGTCTCCGATCTTGGGCGACCCGCTGCGGGTGGTGTGCGCGTGGACCGGCTGGGCGCTGGCCGGTGTGGGGCTGGCGACGGTGGTGCCGGTGCTGTTCAGCGCCGTGGGCGCGGCAGGCGGCCGGGTCGGGCGGGCGCTGGCGATGGTGACCGCCTTCGGCTACAGCGGCCTGCTGCTCGGGCCCGCCGTGCTCGGCTTCGTTGCGGAGGCGGCGTCCCTGCCGGTGGCGCTCATCATCCCGGCCGTGCTTGCGGCCGTGGTCACGGCGGCCGGCTCCCCGGCCATCCGCGCCCTCCTCGCCTTGTCCAGCGCCGCCCCGTCCGAGCCCTCGACTCCGGGAAAGGAGCCGACCCCGAACTCGGCCCCGGATCCGGCCCCAGACCGGGCCGCCGTCCGCGACTGAGCCGACCGGGCCGCTGCCCGTGCCTGAGGCGCGTTCCAGGGTCCGCGCGCACGCACTCGCTCCCGGCGGTGACCTAAGCAGGGAGGTTGGCGTGCGGTGCCGTGCTCAGGCGCCGGGCGCTGGGCCGGCTTCAAGCGGGTCCGTCCCCTCGGGGTCCGGAGGGGGAGCCGACCTGCGCGTGCCGGCCCGCTGCAGGCAACGCCCGCACATGCTGCACTCGGGCGCGGATGCGCCTGCAGCGCCCAGCGCTGCGCGACGGCGGTCGTCAACAACGCCCGCAGGTGCTGGACACGGGCGCGGATGCGCCTCCGGGAGGCGCGCGCAAGACCGATCCCAGAAGGCCGGTCCGTGCGCGGGGCCGCCTCGGGTGAACCTTCACGGAAAAGCGCCCGTCGGCGTGCGCCGGGGGAGCCCACGCGAAGGGCCGGGGCGGTCCATTGGGGCCGACCCGGTTCCCGGTCCCGTGGTGATCGGTTTGCTCAAAGCGCCGCTGACCTGGTGTTATGCGATCGTGACTTGACCTGCAAGTTACATGCAGGTTTCATGTCCCCCACGCCGTAAACGTTTACAGCAGATCATCTGTAAACGTTTACACCACGAGGGAAGGACAGCCTTGGCCGACGGACCCACGATCACCACGATCGCCGAGCGCGCCGGTGTCTCGATCGCCTCCGTCTCGCGGGTCCTCAACGGCCTGCCGACCAGGCAGGAGACGGTGCGCAAGGTCATGGCGGCCGCGGACGAGCTCGGCTACGTGCGCAACGCCGTGGCCAGGTCGCTCAAGTCGCGCCGCACCAACCAGATCGCGTTCGCGATGGCCGACGTCGGCAACCCGGCGTACCTGGCGATGCTGCGGGAGATCCAGCCGGTGCTGAAGGCGGCCGGCTACCGGCTCGTGCTGCACTCGACCGACGCCGTCGTGGCCGACGAGATCGACGTGCTGCACAGCCTCGGCGAGCGGTACGTGGACGGCCTCATCATGAGCCCCCTGCGCGTCACCGACGCCCACCTGGAGATGCTGGCCGCGGCCAGGGCCCCCGTCGTGATCATCGGCTCGGTGCCCGACGGCACGCGGGTGGACAACGTGCGCGCCGACTCCCGCACGGGCGTCCGCCTGGCGATTGACCACCTGTACGCGCTCGGCCGCCGCCGCATCGCCATGGTGAACGGCCCGCTCGACACCGTGCCGGGCGCCGCGCGCGGCGCCGCGTACCGGGAGGCGCTGGCGGACCTGGGGCTGCCCTACGACGAGAACCTGGTGCAGATCGGCGACTTCTACCGCGCCGAGGGCCGGCGCGCGGTGGCCGAGCTGCTCGCGCGCGCCCCCGAGGTGGACGCGCTGATGTGCGCCAACGACCTGATCGCGCTCGGCGCGCTCGACGTGCTGCGCGAGCAGGGCCGGCGGGTGCCGGAGGACGTGGCGGTGGTCGGCATGGACGACACCGACCTCGCGGCGGCGTCGTGGCCGTCGCTGACCAGCGTCTCGCTCGGCTCGGCCGAGCGCGGCAAGGCGGCCGCCGAGCTGCTGCTCGAACGTCTCAAGGGCGACGACGGGGAGCCCAAGCGGGTCACCGTTCCGCCCAGGCTGGCGATCCGCGCCTCGACGGCCGGCCCCGGCTACGAGCACTCGCTGAGGAAGGAGGACGGCGCGTGACGGCGACCGTGGCGCGACCCGCGCCGCCGCGCAGGCCGGGAGCCCGGCACCGCGCGGCCTCGCGGCAGCGGCGCGAGATGTGGCTGCTGATGCTGCCGGCGATGGTGCCGGTGGTGCTGTTCAGCGTGGGCCCGCTGCTGTACGGCATCGGCCTGGCGTTCACCGACGCCCGCAACACCCGTAACCACCAGACCGCATTCGTGGGCCTGGAGAACTTCACCAGGCTGCTGACCGACGACGAGTTCTGGGCGTCGTTCCAGATCGGCGCGATCTGGTCGGTCTCGGTGACGGTGTTGCAGTTCCTTGCCGCGCTCGGCCTGGCGCTGCTGCTCAACGAGAAGCTCAGGGGCCGGGCCGTGGCCAGGGTGCTGTCGGTGGTGCCGTGGGCGATGCCGCCGGTCGTGGTCGGCCTGATGTGGAAGCTCGTCTACCACCCCGACGCGGGCATCCTGAACGACCTGCTCGGCACCCACATCAACTGGCTGGCCGACTTCTCGCTGGCACTGCCGGCGATCATCGTGGTCGGGGTCTGGGCGGGCATGCCGCAGACGACGGTCGTGCTGCTCGCGGGCCTGCAGAACGTGCCCAAGGAGCTGTACGAGGCGGGCGCGATGGACGGCGCGGGCACCTGGCGGCGCTTCTGGAACATCACGCTCCCACAGCTCCGCCCGGTGATCGTGGCGATCACCTCGCTCGACTTCGTGTGGAACATCAACCAGTTCGGCCTGGTCTACGTGCTCACGCAGGGCGGGCCGGGCGGGCGCACCCGGCTGCCGATGTTGTTCGCCTACGAGGAGGCGTTCAGGTACCGCATGGCCGGTTACGCCTCGATGCTCGGCCTGGCCATGGCCATCGTCGTGCTCGCGGTGCTCGGCCTGTACCTGTGGCGCCAGATGAGGGAGGCCAGGTGAAGCGCGTCGCCCAGTACGCCGCTCTGCTCGCGTACGTCGTCTTTCTGGCGTTCCCGCTGCTGTGGCTGCTGTCCACGTCGCTGAAGACGCCGCAGGAGATGGCGCTGACGGAGCCCACGTGGATCCCGCGCGAGCCCACGCTGGCCAACTTCAGCGCCGCGTTCGGCGAGCAGGACCTGGTGGGCGCGGCGCTGCGCAGCCTGCTGGTGGCGCTGTTCGCCAGCGTGATCACGGTGCTGATCTCGCTGCCCGCCTCCTACGCGATGGCCCGCTACCGCGGCCTGGTCAACAAGATCGCGATCGGGTGGGTGCTGGTCAGCCAGGTGTTCCCGTTCATCCTGATCATCATTCCGCTCTTCATGATCCTGCGGGATCTGGAGCTGGTGAACACGCTGCCCGGCCTGGTGCTCGTGCACGTCACGTTCACGCTGCCGTTCGCGCTGTGGATGCTCCAGGGGTACGTGCGCGCCGTGCCGCCCGAGCTGGAGGAGGCCGCGGCGGTGGACGGCGCGTCCCGGGTGCGGGCCATCGCCACCGTGGTGGCCCCGCTGCTCGCGCCCGGCGTGGTGGCGACGTTGCTGTTCTCGTTCATCTCGTCCTGGAACGAATTCATGTTCGCGCTCGTGATCCTCCAGGACCCCGACGTCATGACGCTCCCGCTGACGCTGGTGAGGTTCACCGGCCCGGAGGGGGTGGCCAGGCTCGGCCCGCTGGCCGCGGCGTCGCTCATGGCGACGATCCCGAGCCTGATCTTCTTCGCAATCATCCAGCGGCGCCTGAAGTCCGGCCTGATGGCCGGCGCCGTCAAGGGCTAGGAGGCTCACATGCGTATCAAGTCCGCTCTGGCGGTGGCGGCGGTCCTCACGCTGGCCGCCGCGTGCGGCGGGGGAGGCGGCGAGTCGTCCGCCCCCGGCGAGCCGGTCAAGATCGATTTCCTCAGCCTGGCGTGGCAGAAGGAGTCGGTGGCCGCCAACAAGCAGATCGTGGAGGAGTGGAACAAGGCTCACCCGGACATCCAGGTGACCTACGTCCAGGGCAGCTGGGACAACGTCAACGACCAGCTCGTCACCCAGTTCTCCGGCGGCACCGCCCCCGACGTCATCCACAACGACTCGCCCGCGCTGGCCGGCTTCGCCTCCGACGGCTACCTGCTGGACCTGAAGGACAAGCTGCCCGCCGAGCTGAAGAACGACATCCCGCAGACGGCCTGGGACACCGTCACCTTCGACGACGGGCAGGGCGGCCAGGGCGTCTACGGCGTGCCGTTCCTGCAGGAGTCGCAGGTCATCATCGCCAACAAGAAGCTGCTCGACGCCGCCAAGGTCCGCATCCCCACCCCGGACGACCCGTGGTCGTGGGACGAGTTCTCCGAGGCGGCCAAGAAGATGACCAAGGGCGGCACGTACGGCGTCGCCTGGCCGATGAAGTCGCCGGTCAACAAGACGCTCAACCTGGCGCTCAACTTCGGCGGCACGTTCTTCCAGACCACCGACGGCAAGACCACCGTCAAGGTCGGCCCCGAGGAGCGCGAGGTGCTCCAGCGCATCCACGACCAGCTCTACAAGGACAAGTCGGCCGACCCGGCCGCGCTCGGCCAGGGCACCGCCGACCCGCTGCCCGCCTTCTACCAGGGCAAGTTCGCGATGCTGCCGACCGGCGTCTACCTGCGCCAGCAGGTGGCCGAGCAGGCTCCCGACGGCTTCGAGTGGGTCACGCTGCCCGCCCCCAAGGGCACCACCGCCGAGCAGGGCGCGGTATCGCAGACGCTGTCGATCGCGCAGGACAGCAAGCACCCCGACGAGGCGATGCAGTTCATCGCGTACTTCCTCAACGCCGAGAACCAGGCCAAGCTCGCCAAGGGCGACTGGCTGCTGCCGACCTCACAGAAGGCCGCCTCCGACCCGGCCATCACCACGAAGGAGAACGGCTGGGACGTGGCGACCGCCTCGGCCAAGAACCTCGTCGTGGCGCCGTTCCTCAAGGTGAACGGCTTCGACGAGTGGAAGACCAAGGTGGCCACCCCGGCGCTGCAGGAGTACTTCGCCAATAAGATCACCATCGACGAGGCGGCCAAGCGGCTGGTCGAGGACGGCAACAAGGTGCTGGAGCGGTACTACCGGTGACGTCACCACGCGACAGGGCCCGGGGGTGCCTGCTCGGCCTGGCGGCCGGCGACGCCCTCGGCGCCCCTGCCGAGAACCTGACCCCGGAGGAGATCCGCCGCAGGTGGGGACGGCTCACCGAGATCGAGGGCGGCGGCACCGACGACACCGAGTACGCCATCTACGCGGCCTCCCTGCTGGTCCGCCACGGCCACACGCTCACCGCGGCCGACGTGGCGGCGGCCTACCGGGCCGAGGTGATCCCCAGCGTGACGGGCCCCATGCGCGGAGCCGGCTTCTCCGAGCTGGGCACCGTCGAAGCGCTTCGCCGCGGGCTGGAACCGCCGCTGACCGGGCTGGTGCACAACCACGGCTGGTCCGACGGGCTGGCCATGCGCGCGGCCCCGTACGGGATCTTCTGCCCGGGCGACCCGGCCGAGGCGGCCCGGCTGGTGGAGCAGGACGGCCTGGTCAGCGCGTCGGGTGAGGGCATCACCGGCGGCCGTGCGGTCGCCGGAGCCGTGGCCGCCGCCATGGGCGGCGCCGCACCGCAGGAGGTCGTGGACGCGGCGCTGTCGGTCGTCCCGGCCGACTCGTGGACCGCGCGCAACATCAGCAGAGCGCGCGAAGCGCTCAAGGCCGGAGACCCCGCCGCGCTGCACGAGGCCGTCGTCGTCAAGCACTACCCCTGGACCGACGTCGCGCCCGAGGCCGTGGCGCTGGCCATGGCCGCGTTCCTCGCCGGGGACGGCGAGGTCGAGGCGGCCGTCACGTACGGTGTCGGCCTCGGCAGGGACGCCGACACCATCGGCGCCATCGCCGGCGCGCTGGCCGGAGCCTCCCAGGGAGAGAGCGGCGTGCCGTCCCGCTGGGCCGCCAGGATCGGGCCCGTGACCGGCAAATGCCTGCCCGTGGTGGCCGGACGGCACGTACTGGACGTCGCCGACGAGCTGGCCGACCGGCTGGCGGAGGGCGGCGGACAGGCCGGCGCTCCCGCCGAAGCCGGAAAGCCCGCCGAAGCCGGCAAAACGGCCGGAGCCGACGCGCCGGCGGAAGGACTGTAGATCGATATGTCGGGGGACAGAATCAGGGGAGCCTTCGCCGGGCTCGCCGCCGGTGACGCCGCGGGCTGGCCCGCGACCCGGCACCGCGCGGCCCTGCACGCGCCCTGGAGCCGCCGCCTGCACCGCGAGCTGGACGCGTTCGCCGAGGAGCACCGCGTCACCACGCTGCCGGTGCCGTTCGCGCTCAACCAGCCGGTCGCGCCGCTGCGCCTCGGCCCGTCGGACGACGCCGAGTGGCTGGCCTGGACGGTGCTGACCATCGACCGGCCCCGCGCGGAGGCGTACGCGGAGCTGGTGCCGCTACGTCCCGGCACCGGCCCGGAGAGCATCAGGGCCCGCATCTCCGTCGCGACGGCGCTGGACAACCTGGCCAAGGGGATCGCGCCGCCCGCGTCCGGGCACGACAACCCGCACCACTTCGACGACGCCGCCGCCGTCAGGGCGGTCGCGTACGGGGTGCTGCGCCGCGACCCCACGCCCGACGCCCAGGTGACGAACGCCTACGACGGCGTGCTCGCCGCCCGCGCGATGGCCGCCGCCGTGGCCGAGGCCGTCGACTCGGGCCAGGTGGGACGGGCGGTCGAGGCGGCGCTGGCCGAGCTGCCCGAGGACACCGCGATCGGGCACAACGCCCGGCTCGCGCTGGCCGCCGCGCGCAAGGCGGGCGACGCGTTCGCCGCCGTCCCCGCACTGGACGCCGCCCTGCTCGACCACGTCTACAGCTACGGCGTCGGCGCCGCGCAGACCGTGCCGGCCGCGCTGGCGCTGGCCGAGGCGGCGGGCGGCGACCTCACCCGCGCCGTACCGGCGGCGGCCTGCCTGGCCGCGCTCGCCGACTCGGCGCCCGCGCTCACCGGAGCGCTCACCGGAGCCTGCGGCGGGCTGGAGGCGATCCCGGAGGGGTGGATCGCCTCGGCCCGCACGCTCACCGGCTGCTGCCTGCCGGACCTGGCGGGCCGGGATCTGATCGAACTAGCGGACACACTTTCGGAGGGAATCGCATGACGCCGCTTGAGGACAGGGCGACTGGCTGCGTGGCGGGGGCGGCGGTCGGTGACGCGCTGGGCGGCGCCACCGAGGGCTGGACCGCCGAACAGATCGTGGAACGTTACGGGGGCCGCGTCGAGGGCATCGTGCCGCCGTTCAACGCCGACTGGCGCAACGCCCGCCCCATCGCCCCGTACCACAAGGGCGACGGCCACATCACCGACGACACCCTCATGACGCACGCGCTGATCCGTGTGTACGAGAAGGCCGGGCGGCACCTGGACGCGTACGCGGTGGCCGAGTACCTCGTGCCCGAGCTGATCGGCGAAAAGCGCTGGATCCCCGAGCTGGAGGACGAGGCGCTGCCGCTGCAGCGGATCTTCCTGGCCGAGAAGTGGATCGTGGCCCGCCTGCACTACGGGCACGCCGACCCGCGCGAGGCCGGCGTCGGCAACATCGTCAACTGCGGTGCCGCCATGTACGTCGCCCCCGTCGGCATCGTCAACGCCGCCGACCCCGACGCCGCCTACGCCGAGGCCATCGACCTGACCGGCGCGCACCAGTCCAGCTACGGCCGCGAGGCCGCCGGCGTGATGGCCGCCGCCGTCGCCGAGGCCATGCGTCCTGGCGCCACCGCCGACTCCGTGGTCGGCACCTGCCTGCGCCTGGCGAAGGACGGCACCAGGGCCGCCATCGAGGCCGTCTGCGAGACCGCCTCCGGCCTCGGCCACTGGGAGGGCTCGTTCGAGGCGCTGCGCGCGGCCATCCGGCCGTTCGACACGGTCGCCGACACCTACCGCGACCAGGGGCTCGGCGCGCGGCGGCCGAGCCGGGTGCACAGCATCGAAGAGCTGCCGCTGGCCCTCGCCTTCCTGGTGATCGCCAAGGGCGACTACCGCGACACCGTGCTCGGCGGCGTCAACTACGGCCGCGACGCCGACTCCATCGCCTCCATGGGCGGGGCCATCGCGGGCGCGCTCGGCGGGCTGTCCAGCGTGCCGGCCGAGTGGGTCGAGCAGGTCGGTGCGGCCAGCCGTACCGACCTGGTGGCGCCCGGCAAGGCGATCGCCGAGGTCGCGCGCCGCCTGCACGCCGCCGATGTGGCCCGCCGCCGCGCCCACGAGGCCGCCTTCGCGGAGCTCGATCGCGCATGATCCGCCTCACCTGGGTCCAGCCCGAGGACCTGATCGGGCACGAGCTGCGCCAGGCCGCCGAGGACGGCCGCGACGCCCGCGACATCGCCGCGCGCTGGCACGCCGCCGGAGGCCACGACGCGCCGCCGCGCGCCGGAGCGTCCGAGCCGGGCGCCGCCCGCCTGCGCGGCCTGGCCGAGGAGCTGCTGGACGAGCTGGCCGCGCTGCCCGCGCCGCCCGGCGAGCCGTCCGACTGGGACGCCATCGTCGCCGCCTGCCCCGACTGGCCCGCGCCCCGGCAGGGGAGCGCCGAGGTGGACCCGGACCGCGTGCTGGGCGCCTGGCTCGGCCGGGCCGCCGGCTGCGTGCTCGGCAAGCCCGTCGAGAAGATCCCGCGCGAAGGCATCAGGGAGATCGCCGAGTCCACCGGCAACTGGCCCATCACCGGCTGGTTCACCGGCAAGGGCCTGCCGGAGGACGTCGCCCGCCGCTGGCCGTGGAACCGCCGCAGCGCCGTCAACTCCCTCGCCGAGAACATCGACGGCATCCCCGAGGACGACGACCTCAACTACCCGCTGCTCGCCCTGTCGGTGCTGGAACGCCACGGCCGCGGCTTCACCACCGACGACGTGGCCAAGCTCTGGCTGGACGAGCTGCCCGCAGGGCGCACGTTCACCGCCGAGCGGGTCGCCTACCGCAACCTCCTCGACGGCGTCGAGCCGCCGGAGACCGCCACCAGGCGCAACCCGTTCAGGGAGTGGATCGGCGCGCTCATCAGGGCCGACGTGTACGGCTGGGTCAACCCCGGAGACCCGGCCACCGCCGCCGAGTACGCCTGGCGCGACGCCCGCCTCACCCACACCGCCAACGGCGTCTACGGCGCCATGTTCACCGCCGCGATGTGCGCCGCCTCCCTGGTCGCCACGTCGGCCGAGGAGGTCGTGCGGGCCGGGCTGTCCGTGGTCCCCGCCGGGTCGCGGCTGCACGAGGCCGTCACGCTCGCCGTCGCCGACGCCGAGCGCGAGAGCGACTTCGAACGCGTCATCGACCGCCTGCACGAGCGCCACGGCCACCTGCACTGGGTGCACACCGTCAACAACGCCGCGCTCATCGCCGCCACCCTCGTGCACGCGCGCGGCGACTTCACCGCCACCATCGCGGGCGCCGTCGCCGGCGGCTGGGACACCGACTCGGCGGGAGCCACCGCGGGGTCGGTGGCGGGGGCGCTGAACGGCGGCGTGCCCGAGCGCTGGCGCATCCGCGACAGCCTGGCCAGCAGCCTGACCGGGTTCGACGGGGTCAGTCTCGCCGAGCTGGCCGCGCGTACACAGGAGATGATGAAGCCATGATCTCGGTATTCGGCAGCGCCAACATGGACCTCGTCGCGTACGTCTCCCGGGCCCCCAAGCGTGGCGAGACCGTCACCGGCCACAGCTTCCGCACCGTGCCCGGCGGCAAGGGCGCCAACCAGGCGATCGCCGTTTCGCGGGCGGGCGGTGAGGTGGCGTTCCTCGGCGCGGTGGGCGACGACGCCTTCGGGGCCGAGATGCGCGCCACGCTCGCCGATGCGGGGGTCGACGTGCGCGGGCTGCGCCAGGTGCCGGGGCCCAGCGGCATCGCGCACATCGTGGTGGACGACTCCGGCGGCAACTCGATCATCGTCGTCCCCGGCGCGAACGGCACGATCACCGGGCCGTCGGGGAGCGACCTGGCCGCCATCGCCGGATCCCAGGCGCTGCTGCTCCAGCTCGAGCTCCCCATGGAAGCCGTGGTCGGCGCCGCCCAGGCGGCCCGGGTGTCCGCCGTCCCCGTCTACCTCACCCCGGCGCCCGCCCAGCCGCTGCCGGACGAGCTGCTCGAGGCCGTCACCACGATCGTCCCCAACGAGCACGAGGCGGCCGCCATCACCGGCGTCACCGGCCCCGGCGAGGCCCTCGACGCGCTGCTTGAGCTGGTGCCCGAGGCGGTGATCACGCTCGGCTCCGAGGGCGCCCTCTACGGCTCGCGCTCGGGGGAGCGGCACCGGGTGCCCGCCAGGAAGGTGAACGCCGTGGACACCACCGCCGCGGGTGACACCTTCGTCGGCGCGCTCGCCGTCGCCAGGTCCGAGGGGATGCCGGTGCCACGCGCGCTGGAGTTCGCGACGGTGGCGGCGGCGCTGTCGGTGCAGCGGGAGGGCGCGAGCACCTCGATGCCGGCCCGCCGCGACATCGAGGCGGCCCTCATCTGACAGCACCAGAACCGGTACGCGCGGCGGGCGCGCCCGCTCCGGCACGGCGAAGGACGCGGCCCCTGGGGATGCGGCCCCCTGGGAAGCCGCGTCACCCGCCCTTCGCA
Organism: Nonomuraea fastidiosa; assembly: GCF_042751225.1. Classification (NCBI taxonomy): domain Bacteria; kingdom Bacillati; phylum Actinomycetota; class Actinomycetes; order Streptosporangiales; family Streptosporangiaceae; genus Nonomuraea; species Nonomuraea fastidiosa. Next base: position 205,884 of record NZ_CP170570.1, on the reverse strand, counting down.
CGCCCGGCCGCAGGCAGCACGCGACCGCCCGATCTCCGCACGCCCGGCCGGAGGCCGCATGCGGCCCTCCGCCCTTCGCACGCCCGGCCGGAGGCAGCACGCGACCGCCCGCTCGGCCGGGGCGGGAGCGGGCGATCGATCAGAGGCGGCGGCTGTGGAGGCGGGCGAGGGTCTGGTCGAGCTCGTTCTGCAGGATCGTGCCCGCCGCGTCCGCGTCGCCGTCCCTGATCGCGGCCACCAGCGCCGCGTGCGTGCCGTGACCCGTGTTGGGGTCGCGCTCGCGCAGTGACAGCATCTCGACCAGGTCGATCAGCCCCTCTTTCAGTACGGGCGCGAACTCGGCGAACAGGTCCGACAGGACCGGGTTGCGCGCCGCCGCCACGACCGCCGCGTGCAGGTCGATGTCGGCCGCGACGAAGGCCGCGTCGTCGCCCTCCGACGCCCGGACGCGGGCGGCCAGCGCCGCCTCCAGCGCCGCCACGTCCTCCTCGGTACGCCGCTGCGCCGCCAGCCGCGCCGCCTGGGTCTCGACGATGGCGCGGACCTCGTACACGTCGGTGATCGCGGCCCGCCGCAGCCGGGCCGGCCAGTCCTCGGCCGGCTCGGCGGCGATCACGTACACGCCGGAGCCCTGCCGCGCCTGCACCAGGCCCGCGCCGGCGAGCGCCCGCAGCGCCTCGCGCACCGTCGAGCGGCCCACTCCGAGCGTCTTGGCCAGCGCGTTCTCCCCTGGCAGCCGGGTGCCGACCGGCCACTCTCCCTGGGTGATCTGCTCGCGCAGATGCTCGGTGGCCTGCTCGACGAGCGGGCTGGGGCGGATCGAGCCGAGCGGCATGGGCGCCAACCTCTCAGGTTGTCTGAGGACCTGTGGTGTGGTTAGTCTACCCGGCATGACGTCGTACGGTCTGCTGCTTCTCGGCCGCCGCGGCGGGGCTTGACCGGACCGGCACCCCGCCGCGGTGGTCAGGGTGCCCGCCGGTCCTCGAGGAAGCGACCGTGAAGGAACACATGATGTACGACTGGAACCGGCAGCGTCCGAGCGCGATGCCATACCACCGCTACCGCCCCGCCCACGAGCGCGTCGAGGTGCCGCTGACCGATCGCACCTGGCCCGCGCGCCGCATCACCGAGGCGCCCCTGTGGGTGCCGGTGGACCTGCGCGACGGCAACCAGGCGCTGGCCGAGCCGATGGACCCGGCACGCAAGCGCCGCATGTTCGACCTGCTCGTCCGCATGGGCTACAAGGAGATCGAGGTCGGCTACCCCTCGGCCAGCCAGATGGACTTCGACTTCGTCCGCCACCTCGCCACGCCGGGCGTCGTGCCGGACGACGTGAGCGTGGTGGTGTTCACGGCGGCGCGGCGCGATCTGATCGAGCGCACGTTCGCCGCCATCGAGGGCATGTCCCGCGTGGTCGTCCACCTCTACACGGCCACCGCACCCACCTGGCGCGAGATCGTGCTCGGCCACGACAGGGCCGAGCTGCACGCCATGATCAGGGACGCCGCCGAGCACGTCGCCCGCCTGGCCGGCGACCGCGACATCCGCTTCCAGTTCTCGCCGGAGGTGTTCAACCTCACCGAACCGGACTACGTGCTGGAGGTCTGCAACAGCCTGACCGCCCTGTGGGACGCCTCGCCCGACCGCCCCGTGATCCACAACCTGCCGGCCACGGTCGAGATCGCCACACCCAACGTGTACGCCGACCAGATCGAGTACATGCACCGCCACCTCGACCGCAGGGACGCGGTGATCCTGTCGGTCCACCCGCACAACGACCGCGGCACCGGCGTGGCCTGCGCCGAGCTGGCCGTGCTCGCCGGGGCGCAGCGGGTGGAGGGCTGCCTGTTCGGCAACGGCGAGCGCACCGGCAACGTGGACCTGGTCACGCTGGCGCTCAACCTGCACTCCCAGGGCGTCGACCCGATGGTGGACCTGTCGGACATCGACGAGGTCCGCAGGGTGGTCGAGCATTGCAACCGGCTGCCGGTGCCCGACCGCCACCCGTACGCGGGCGACCTCGTCTACACCGCCTTCTCCGGCACCCACCAGGACGCCATCAAGAAGGGCCTGGCCCACCACGCCGAACGCGCCGCCGAGCTGGGCGTGCCGCCGGAGCAGGCGCCGTGGGACGTGCCGTACCTGCCGATCGACCCCGCCGACGTGGGCCGCGACTACCAGGCGGTCATCCGCGTCAACAGCCAGTCGGGCAAGGGCGGCATCGCGTACCTGCTGCACACCCGCTACGGCCTGGAGCTGCCGCGCCGCCTGCAGATCGACTTCTCCTCGGTCGTGCAGCGGGCCACCGACGGCAGCGGCGAGGAGATCACCGCCGAGGAGCTGTGGGAGCTGTTCCACGCCACCTACATCGCGCCGGGCGAGAGCGCCGCGCCGGTGGAGTGGAAGGCGGTGGAGACCGGGCCGGGCGTGCACGAGTTCGAGGGGACGCTGCCCGACGGGCGTCGCCTGCACGGCACCGGCAACGGCCCGCTCGCCGCGCTGACGTCCGCGCTCGCCGCCGACGGCACCGAGGTGGACATCCTGCACTACGCCGAGCACGCGCTCGACCCCGGCAGGGGCGGCAGGGCCATCGCGTACGTGGAGGTGCGCGCGGGCGGCGTCACTCGCTGGGGCGCGGCCCAGGACACCTCGGTGCTGACGGCGTCGGTGCAGGCCGTCCTGGCCGCGGTCACGCGGGCCAGGAGCGCTGGGAGCGTCGCCGCGCAGGGCCCGGCGGCTGTTGAGGCGCCCGCGCAGGGCCCAGCGGCTGTTGAGGCGTCCGCGCAGGGCTGAGCGACGGTCTCAGGGCGACGCTCAGGGCTGAGCAGCCGTCGCTGAGGTGAGTCAGGGCTGAGCGTCTGAGGCGGGTCAGGGCTGGGCGGCGGTCTGGGGAGACAGGGCGGCGGCGCATTCGTCGCGGTAGCGCAGCACGCGCTCGCGCAGCCGCGCCGGGTCGGCGAGCACGGCACGGGAGACGGACGGCACGACGGCGTGGCGCACCGGCCCGAACAGCCGTGCCACGTCGGCCGGCGTCGCCCCCTGCGCGCCCACGCCGGGGGCCAGGATGGGGCCGTTGAGGTCGTCGAGCGGGTGGTCGAGCCGCCCGAGCGTCGCCCCGATCACCAGGCCGACCGGCCCGAACGGCGAGTGGCCCGCGTTCGCCTTGGCCGCGCCCTCGATCACCTGCCCGGCCACCGGCCGCTGGAAGCCGGCCGACTCGGGGTTGGAGGTGCGGGTCACCACGAACACGCCCGCGTCGTTGGCGACCGCCGACGTGATCGCGCCCTCCAGCGACCCGAACCCCTGGTACGGGCTCAGCGTCACCGCGTCGGCCGCCAGCGGGCTGCCCCGGTCGAGGTACGCCTCCGCGTACGCGGCCATGGTGCTGCCGATGTCGCCGCGCTTGGCGTCGAGCAGCACCAGCATGCCCGCCGCGCGCAGGTCGGCGATGGTGCGCTCGAGAACGGCGATGCCGCGGCTGCCCCAGCGCTCGAAGAAGGCCGACTGCGGCTTGACCACGGCGGCCACGTCGGCGACCGACTCGACCACCGTGCGGCTGAACCGCTCAAGATCGGCCGGGGCGTCGTCGAGCCCCCAGGCGTGCAGCAGTGCGGGGCTGGGATCGATGCCCACGCACAGTGGCCCGTAGGCGTCGAGCCTGGCTCGAAGGCGGGTCCCGAACGACTCGTTCATGTTGCGACTTCCTCACGGCCGCGTCGGCGGCGGCCCTGGACGGCGCGGGCGCGGATGGCTCTCCGGCGACCCTAAGGCACGGAGCCGGCCGCTGCCTAACCACCGCGGCGCACGAGTCTTTCTGCCGCATCCCGGAGGGTAGTTCGACAGACATGTACGAGATCGCCCAACGGGTGCTGGTGCTGCGTACCGAGCCGCCGCGTGAGGTCGTGGTGACGATCGGCCTGCCCTACGAGGAGCCCACCGGCGAGTGGTCGTGCCCGTACCGGATCGACGGGCTCGAAGGGTGGGAGCACGAGCGCAAGGTGAGCGGGCTGGACTCGCTGGAGGCGGTCGAGCGGGCGATGACCACGGTACGGGCGGCGCTGGCGGACTCGCCCGAGGCCAAGGAGGGGCTGCTGTCCTGGGAGGGCGCGCTCTGACCTCGGACGGGCGGTCAGCGGGAGAGCAGCCAGCGCCAGCGCGGCAGTTCCAGCACCACCGTCACCACGCCGAGCACGGTGACCACCCCGGCCACCACGGCGTGCCAGACCGTCCACGCCGCCACCACGGCCGCCACGATGTGCAGCACGACCAGCGCGATCGTCACCCAGCCCGGCACCGCGACCACCACGTGCCGCTTGTCGCCTGGCGTGGAGAAGACCGTGGGCAGCCCGATCAGCACCACCACGGAGAGCACCGCCAGCGGCACCGAGTACGCGGCGAGCGCCCACGGCGTGGCGACCCACGCCAGCAGCTCGACGGCGAACCGGAACGCCGAGGCGAGCCGGTCGTCGGGGCGCGCCGCCGAGGGCCGCGGTGAGGGAGTGGCGGATGACACGCGCGTACCCTAACAGGCCGCGATCGGGGTGATCTAGGAAGCCAAGTTTGGTAAATCACGTTTGTGACCTCCGCACCCTTTCCGCGCATTGTCGCCACCGACCTCGACGGCACGCTCCTCGCTTCCGACGGCACCGTCAGCCCGCGTACCAGGAAGGCGTTACAGGCGGCCCGCGCCGCCGGCGCCGAGATCGTCTTCGTCACCGCGCGGGCGCCGCGCGGCGTCAGGGAGGTCGCCCGGCAGGCGGGTGTGAACGGCACCGCCATCTGCAGCAACGGCGCCCTCGTCTACGACCTGGCCGCCGACGAGGTGGTCGGCAGCAGCCCGCTCGCCCCCGAGACGGCCCGCAAGGTCGCCGAGGCCCTGGCCAGGGCGCTGCCCAGCGCCGGCCTGGCGGTGGAGACGGGCACGAACGTGCTGGCCGAGGCCGCCTACACGCGGCGGGTCGCCCAGGACATCGCCGCCTATCGGGAGGTCGCCTCGGTCTTCGACGCCGATCAGCCCATCGTCAAGCTGCTCGCCATGTCGCCCGCGCACACGGCGGACGAGATGTACCAGGCCGTCGCCGACGAGGTCGGGGATCTGGCGGAGGTCACGTACTCGGGAACCGAGGGGCTGCTGGAGATCAGCGCCGCCGGGGTGAACAAGGCGTCCACGCTCGACCGGTTCTGCCGGGAGCGGGGGATCGGCGCGGGGGAGGTCGTGGCGTTCGGCGACATGCCCAACGACCTGGCGGTGCTGCTGTACGCGGGCATGGGCTACGCGATGGCCAACGCGCACCCGCTCGTGCTGGCGGCGGCGCCTCGCCGCACGCTCTCCAACGATGAGGACGGTGTCGCCGCCGTACTGGAGGCACTTCTGCCCTGAACCGGCTGCCCCGGCCGCGTGCGCTGCCGGTACGCCTGTCAGGCCGGGGGGTGCGGCGTGCCCGTTCGTGTGGAGGCGGTGGATGCGGCGTGTTCGCCGGCGCGTGGGGCCGGGGATGCGGCGTGCCCGCCCGCGCGGATGGCGGGCACGCACGGCGTCACGCGTCGTCGTCGGACACCCGCGACGCGCCGGGACAGGTCCCGGAGGACTTGCTGAGCACCGGCACCAGCCCGCCACAGGTGGTCACCGGGAACGACACCGGCTCGACGATCTCGTCATTGAAGACGGTGATGTCGCCGATCAGCGGGGTCGCGCCGGATGCCGGCGCGGGCTCGGCGGGCTGCGGCCGGCTCTGCGGGCTCAGGCGGCTCTGCGGCGGGCGGCTCTGCGGCGGGCGGCTCTGCGGTGGGTGCCGGTTCCGCCGCGGTCGCGGGTTGCGCGGGGGGTTGCGGCTGCGCGGCCGGCGCGGGTTGCGCGGGGGGTTGCGATTGTGCGGGCGGCGCGGGCTGCGCGGCGGGTTGCGGCGCCGCGGCGTTCACGGACGGCCCGGCCGGCTGCGGAAGCACGGTGGTCGCGGGCGGCTGCACCGGTTGCGGCAGCGCGTACGCGGGGGCGCCGCCGAGCAGCGCCATCGCCACGCCCGTGCCCACCAGCCCGGGGACCCGCGCCGCCGAGGCCCGCGTCCTGAGGACCGCGGCACCGAGGCGGGCGGAGCGCGTCACGATGGTGCGCGCGCCGAGGCGGGACGGCCCGGGAAGTCTCATTGCCACGGCCACCGCCTCTCCGGGCAGCGCCATGTGCCGCGCCGCCGGGTTAGGCGGCGGCCCTGCGCTCCTGCGATGCCTGCCCCGGCTGCTGCTCGCTGCTGCCGGTGCCCTGAAGGGGACGCCCACCCGCCATGATGCGGTCGATCCAGGCGAGTGCGAGCGCCGAGACGACGAAGGTCAGGTGGATCAGCGTTTTCCATATCAGCTCCCTGTCGGTGATGGTCGGACGGGCCGCGTTGATGAAGATCTGCAGGAGGTGGATCGAGGAGATGCCGATGATCGCCATGGCCAGCTTGACCTTGAGCACGTTGGCGTTCACATGCGAGAGCCACTGGGGCTGGTCGGGGTGTCCCTCGATGCGCAACCGGGAGACGAACGTCTCGTAGCCGCCGATGATGACCATGATGAGCAGGTTGGAGATCATCACGACGTCCACGAGACCGAGGACGATCAGCATCACGGTGGTCTCCGGCGGCGTGCCGCCGAAGCCCAGGTGGACCAGGTGGACCAGCTCCGCCATGAAGCGCCATACGTAGACGACCTGGGCCACGATCAGCCCCAGGTAGAGCGGCACCTGGATCCATCGGCTGAGGAACATCACATAGCCGACGTGCCGGACCGGTGAGTGGGCCCCGGCCTTGGCGCCGGCCACGGGCACTTGCGCGAGACGCACTACGACGTCAGGACGTTGATGTGCTGGATGAAGGTCTGCATCTCAATGAGCGGGGGATCCAGCGCGCCGAGCGTGTCGACGAGGATCGGGGGCACACCGGACGCCAGCACCAGGGCGGTGGCGGCCGTCAGGACTCGTACCTTCAACGGAACTCCTTGCTGCTGCGCTTCGATGGCTGGGACCGGACGGTGTGCGGTGCCGTCAGTGCCGGTGTCGAGGGGTGGTCCCTGGCCGGCGTCGCGTCAGGGCGCCAGGCAGCCCGTGAGGGGGAGCTCGGTCGTCAGGGCGGCCGGGTCGAGCAGCCCGCCGACGTCGGTGGCAGCGGTGAGGCAATCGAGCACCACGGCCGGGTCGATGACGGCGTGCGACGCGGGCGCGGTCGCCAGCATGAAGCCGCCGGCGGCGGCCACGGCGACGGCTGCCCTGCGCAAAGCGAATCGCATGAAACCTCCTGGGTAACGGTGTGGAACATCCTCCAACTGACTACTTAGAGTAGTCAATTGGTAACGCTGAGTCTATGGCGCGTCACGAGAACGCATGGCATCCATCCGCTCCTGCGCCGCCATCACCTCGTCGGCGTGGTCGAACGCCCATTCGCCGAACGCCTCGATCGGCGGCAGCAGGGAGCGGCCGAGCGGCGTGAGCTCGTACTCGACCCTGGGCGGGGCCTCTGCGTAGGCGTGGCGGGCCACCAGGCCGTTGTACTCCAGGCGGCGCAGCGTCTCGGTCAGCACCTTGGTCCTGATGCCGCCGATCTCCTCGCGCAACTGCCCCGGCCGGCGCGGGCCGTGCCGCAGCGCCCACAGCACGACCGCGTTCCACGTGTTGCCCAGCAGGTCGAAGGCCAGCCTGGCCTGGCAGTCGGCGAGGAACAACGGGGGCCTCCGATAGGCACCGAATGGTGCGCAACGTGCTTCCTACTGTCCTCCTCAACGGTAAAGCCCCACATCGGGGACTCATGGCAGGAGGGCATGACATATGAGGATCGGGATCCTGGGCGCGGGCGGCATGGCGGACGCTCTGGGCACGCAGTGGGCACGTGCCGGGCACGCGGTGATGATCAGCGGCCGCGACGCGGCACGCACCGCCGAACGAGCCGCCACCATGACCGCCGCCGCCGACCGGACGGCCGCCGAGAGCGCCGTCGCCGCTGAAGGGGCGGTCGCTTCCGCCGAGCGCGGGATCGCCGCAACCACCCCCGCTCGTCGGGGCGGCTCGCCCGACAGCCTCGCGACCGGAGCCGGGCGCGTGGAGGCGGGGTCGTTCGGGGAGGCGGCCGCGTTCGGCGAGGTCGTCATGGTGGCGGTCAGGGAGGCGGGTCTGCTGGACACGCTCAGAGCCACCGGTACGGCCCTGCGCGGCAAGCCGCTCATCGACGTCGTCAACACCGCCGACATCTACGCCTACGACCCCACCCGCCCGATCGCCAGGCTGATCGCCGACGTCACCGGCGGGCACGTGGTGAAGGCGTTCAACCTGTGCCACGTGGACGTGTGGCGGATGACTCCGCCGGTGTTCGACGGCCGGCCGCTTGCGGTGCCGCTGTGCGGCGACGACGAGGAGGCGCTGGCGGCCGCCCGCACGCTGGTCGCCGACCTCGGCTGCACCCCCGTGGACGGCGGCGGCCTCGACCGGGCGATGCTGCTGGAGGCGACGGCGGCTTTCGTGATCGGCCTGTGGTTCGGCGGCGCCGACGCCCAGGCGATACTCCCGCCGCTGGCCGCGTCGGGCGCGCACGGCCGGGGCTGACCGCGCGTACGACCGGTGGTGTAGAGGCGATCGCGACGTACGGCGGATGCCCGCAGCGCCGCCCGCCGAGATGCTGAAGTTCTTCGTTCAGCGGTCGGTCAGAAGGAGAAGTCGAGTGGTCACCGAGGTCGCACAGAAGAGCGGGTACGCAACCACGTTCAAGGTCGTCGCCGCGCTCAACGCGCTCGTCGTGCTGCTCCAGGCGGTGACGGCCGGGCAGCTCATGAGCGGGGGAGCGGGGGACCTGCACGGCCTGGGGTCGTTCGCGGTGCACCTGCTGGGGCTGGCCCTGCTCGTCGCGGGCGTGCTGCTGTGGCGGCCTGGGCGGGGCGCCGGGTGGCCGGCGGTGGCGAGCGCGGCGGTGCTGCTGCTCGGGTTCGTCCAGTCGGCGGCGGGCGGCTCCGGGGCGATGGCGCTGCACGTGCCGCTCGCAATGACGCTGTTCGGCCTCAGCATCTGGCTCGTGGTCTGGTCCTGGCGCCGCTGACCCTTCCGGGACGCGGCCGCCCGGACCGCACGGGGACCGGGCCCGGGTGGCCGTACGGGCGCACCTGGCCGAGCCGGGCGGGTCACGGCCGACGGGGGCGTCACGGGGTCGGCCAGGGAGCGATGGGCGGGGCGTCAGGGGGTTGGCCAGATACCGGTGGGCGGGGGCGTCAGGGGTGGCGGGCCAGGTGGTCGGCGTGGCGGATCGGTTCGGGCAGGCGGTAGCGGGCGGCCAGGTGGAGCACCTGCTCGGTGGCGACGTCCAGCGAGATGCGGTGGCCCTGCGACACGTACACCGGCTTGACGCCCCGCCGCGTACGCAGGGCGCGCCCCACCACGGCGCCCTCGTGCACGATCGGCGTCCAGGAGCCGCGCTCCTCCCCGGGCGGCTCGTGCGTGCCCACGAACGGCGTCTTGCCCACGCCGAGCGACGGCAGCCCGGTCAGCACGCCCAGGTGGCACGCCAGGCCGAAGCCGCGCGGGTGCGCGAGTCCGTACCCGTCGCAGACCAGCAGGTCGGGCGTGGTCGTGAGCCGTTCCAGCGCGGTCACGAGCGCGGGCAGCTCGCGGAAGGCGAACAGGCCCGGCACGTACGGAAACGCCGCCTCCCCGTGCGCCACCACCTGCTCGACCGGCTCCAGCGTGGCGGCGTCCAGCACGACCACGGCGGCCGTCAGCGCGTCGCCGCCCCTGTAGTGCACGTCGAGCCCCGCGACCAGCGTGAACGTGTCCGGCCCGGTCAGCTCGACCCTGGACCTCAGCCGGTCCTGGATGGCCTCGGCCTCGGCGATGCCGGCCGGCCACGGATGAAGCCGCTTCACACGCACCCGCCTAAGCTATCCCGTCGCCCGCCCTCTGTAGGGTCGGGGATCATGAGCGAGGTCCTGGTGGTGGTCGGCCGTGGCGTGCCAGGCCGACGCGCGGCTGCTCGACGAGATCGCCGAACGCGAGTTCGCCGCCCAGGAGGTGACGGGCGCCGTCGTCCACGCCCGCGACACCGCCCACCTGCGGTCGCTGCTGGCGGAGCGCGAGACCGCGGTGGTGCTGCCCGGCCCTGGCGACCGCGCCCTCGCCGGCCGGGTGCCCGAGCCGCCGGTGACGGTGTGGGTGGACATCGAACGCACGGACACCGCCCCGGCGCACGTCCGGCGCATTCAGGGGCGCGGCGTCCAGGGGCTGGCGTGGGGCATCCGCCACGCCGTGCACCGCATGCGCCACCCCGGCATCCTGCGCGTCCCCTACGGCCCCGCCCCCGACCAGTGGGCGGACCTCTACCTCCCGCAGCCATCGGCCCACGGCACCCGGCCGGCGGCCCCCGCGTCAGATGCCGGTGACCGGCCGAGTGCCGGGGTCCGGTCGGTGAAGCCGGCGTCCGGCCACCACTGCCTACCGGACCCCGCGCCAGGCGCGGCCGGTCCCCCTGTGGTGACGTTGATTCACGGCGGTTACTGGCGGTCGATCTGGGCGGCCGACCTCATGGAGCCGCTCTGCGCGGACCTGCTCCAGCGCGGCTTCGCGGTCTGGAACGTCGAGTACCGCCGCCCAGACCTGCACGGCTGGGACGCCACCACCGAGGACGTCGCCACCGCCCTGTCCACCCTCCACACCACGGCGAGAGGGGAGATGGACCTGAGCAGGGTGGCCGTGGCGGGGCACTCGGCGGGAGGCCAGCTCGCGCTGCGGGCGGCGGCGGACGGAGCGGGCGTGGCCCTGGCGGTGTCGCTGGCGGGCGTGCTCGACCTCGAGGCGGGCGACCGCCGCTGGCTCAGCGCCGGAGCCGTCGCCCATGCCCTCGGCCACCCGTCGCACGAGCCGGGCACCGGCCGGTACGCCGCGTCGTCCCCGCTGCTGCGCGTCCCCCTGGGCGTGCCGCAGCTCGTCGTCCAGGGCGCGGAGGACGATCTCGACCTGGTCGACTTCTCCCGCCGCTACGCGGTGGCGGCCAGGGCGGCGGGCGACGACGTGACGTACCTGGAACTGCCCGGCCACCACTTCGACGTGATCAACCCCGAGAGCCCGATCTGGCGGGCCACCGCGAGCGCCATCACCGCCGCGCTCGCCTGACCGGGAGGCGGCCGGTGCGGCTGCTCCTTGAGCAACGCCTGCGCGAAGCTCTTGGCCCGGCCGCGGGTCACGCCCGCCCGGCGGAGGCGGGGGAGGACGCGGCGCCGGCGGTCAGGGCGGCGAAGCGTCCGGCCACCCGCCGCCAGACCGGCGTGGACACCGGCTCGTCGGCCACGGCCTGCGCGTAGACCTCCTCGGGGTCGAACCCGTCGGCCCGCCACTGGCGTACGCGCTCGGGCAGCACCTCCGGATGGAACTGCACGCCCCACGCCCGCTCGCCCACCCGGAACGCCTGATACGGGCAGCGCTCGGTCTCGGCGAGATGGACGGCGCCGTCGGGCAGCCGGGTCACGGCGTCCTTGTGGTGCTCGATGGCGGGCACGACGGGCGGCAGGCCGTGAAAGAGCGGATCTTCGGCCGCCTCGGCGCGGATGGTGACGGGCAGGCTGCCGTTCTCGGGCAGGCCGGTGTCGCCGGTCACCTCGCCGCCCGCCACCTCGGCCAGCATCTGACCGCCCAGGCAGATGCCGAACAGCGGCACCTCGTCGGCCAGCGCCTGCCCCATGAGCCGGCGGGCGTCCGCCAGCCAGGGCGCGCGGTGGTCGTCGCCCGGCAGGTAGCCGCCGCCGAGCATGATCAGGGCGTCGTGCTCCAGCCGCTGGGGGAGCGCGGCGCCCTCGTGGGCGGGCACCACGTCGAGCCGCAGCCCTGACTCGGCCAGCCAGTCGCCCAGGCGGCCGGGGCCGCCGCTCCTGCTGTTCTGGATGATGAGGACGTCAGGCAACGCCGGCCTCCAAACACAAAGGGGTGAAAACAGCGGCGGGGACGGGTCAGCGCTGACCCCGCCGTACGGGCACGGTCGAATCAAACACGGGTCGGATCAGGCACGATCACACAGGGGCACGGTCACGGCAGGTTGGCCGCCCTGGCGGTGTGGCGCAGCAGCAGCGCGGTGGTCACCGGCCCGACGCCTCCGGGCACCGGGGTGAGCGCACCGGCCACGTCGGCGACCGCGGCGGCGTCGACGTCTCCGGTGAGCCCGCCCTCCTCGGTGGGGTTGGTGCCCACATCGATCACCACCGCGCCCGCAGCCACGTGGCCGCGGCCGATCAGCCCGGCCCGGCCGGCGGCGGCGACCAGCACGTCGGCCTGCGAGGTGACGGCGGCGAGGTCACGGGTGCGCGAGTGGGCGACGGTGACCGTGGCGTGCCGGTCGAGCAGCAGGTGGGCGACCGGCTTGCCGACCACGGTCGAGCGGCCGACCACGACGGCGCGGCGCCCCTCGAGCGGCACCTCGTAGTGGTCGAGCAGCGCCAGCACGGCGGCGGCCGTGGCGGGCGGGAACGCGGGCAGCCCGGCGGCGAGTCTGCCGAGCGAGAGCGGGTTGGCGCCGTCGACGTCTTTGCGCGGGTCGATGGCGGCGGCCAGCTCCTGCGCCGACGCGCCGGCGGGCAGCGGGGTCTGCAGCATCACGCCGTGGACGTCGGGGGCGGCGGAGAGCCTGGCCAGCGTCTCGCCGATCTGGTCGGCGGCCGCCTCGGGGCCGAGATCGACGACGTCGCAGGCGATGCCGACGCCGGCCGCCGCCTTGGCGATGGAGCGGACGTACCACAGGCTCGCCTCGTCGGCGGTCGCCACCACCATGGCCAGCCGCGGCTGCGGGCCGGCGGCGGCCTCGGCCTGCGCCTGGGCTCTGATGGCGGCCGCCAGGTCCTTGCCGGTCAGCGTCTTCAACGGTCGTCTCGCCCCTTGCTCTCGCGCGCCGCTGCCGTCACGGCTTGATCTGCTCGCGTACCTCGGCGGTCACCCAGTCTGCCTTGGCGACGGCGGCGTCGACACCGGACAGGCGGATGTTCAGCTTCTCGCGTACTTGCTCGTCCTTGATGCCGCCGAGGTTGATCTCGACGTTGACCCGGCCCGTGGTGAGCGCGGCGCGGGCGGCCTCGGCGGCGGCGGCCACATCGCTGAGCACGTTGCGGTTGCAGATCGGCAGCAGCACCTCGCACAGCTCGACCACCCGCGCGGCGGCCTCGATGACCCGGGCGGGCGGCTCGGCCGCGCCGGCCAGCGCCCTGGCGATGGTGGCGCTGCGCTCCTCTCCCTTGGGCAGCCGGTAGGCGTCGGTGACGGCGGTGAAGGCGGCCGCGTCCTCCTCGGCCAGCTTCAGCGCCCGCGCCCGCAGCGTGTCGGTCTCGGCGATCACGGCGGTGACGGTCTCGGCGTGGCCGGCGTACTTCTCGCCCGTGGTGTAGCGGGCCACCATGCCGAGCAGCGCGGCGGCCTGGGCGGCGTGCAGGGCCGCCGTGGCGCCGCCGCCGGGCGCGGGGACCCGGCCGGCCAGTTCGGTGAGGAAGCCGTCGATCGTCATGTCGCGCATGACGGCCATTCAACCAGGCGGGGCGCTGCCTACTCGCGGTACATCGGCCGCGTGGCGTCCTCGGGCAGGCCGGTGGACGGCGGCAGGTAGGGCGACGGCGCCGACTGCCACTGCCCGTCGTAGGCGTCCGCTTCCTGAGGGCGGCCCCGCCACCGCGACGGGAACGTGGAGACGGCCAGCAGCGCCACCCCGAGCAGGAACAGCAGCCCCGAGTAGGTCACCGTCATGAAGCCGCTCCGCAGGGAGGATGGCAGCAGACCGTCGGGCAGCAGCCGCACGCCCGTGGCCATCTCGGCGAACGGCAGCGCGCCCAGCCCGGTGAAGGCGAGCCCGCCGAGCAGCGAGGCGACGGGCGACAGGCGCGAGCCGAGCAGCAAGGCCAGGAGGATCCCCGAGGCGGCCAGCACCACGATCCCGGTCCAGGAGAGCCGGAAGTCCCGCTGGGCGGTGAGTGACAGCTCGCCCACGCCGTACCAGAGGCCGGCGGCGAGCAGCGGCGGCAGGAGCAGCCCGGCGAGCACTCCCAGGGCGTGACGGGCACCGTTTGTCATGATCTACCCCGTTTGGTTGGCTCCGTCCCAACCTACTCGCCGCGATCGCCCGCCGCAGGACCCACGCCGCAGACTTCTCAAAAGCCGGGCAGGTGAGAACATTCTGAAAACTCCGTGAGAAGCCGTTCACGGGTCTTTGCCGCGGCAGGTGGCGCGTGCATCGTGGGCGCATGAGATCCGCGATCCCCAAGACCGCACTCAGCGCGTTCACCGCGGCCCTGCTCGGCGCCACGCTGCACGGCGGGCCCGCGCAGGCGGCGACGCGACCCGGCACCTTCCCCCTCCCCAACGGCTTCCAGCCGGAGGGCATCGCGATCGCCGGCGGCCACGCCTACTTCGGCTCGCGCGCCACCGGCGACATCTACCGGGCCGACCTGCGCACCGGCAGGGGCAAGGTGATCACCAAGGGGCCCGGCACGCCGTCGCTCGGCCTGGAGACCGACGGGCGCGGGCGGCTGTTCGTGGCCGGCGGCAGCGGCGGCGACGCCCGGGTGGTCGATCTGCGCACCGGGAAGGTGCTCAAGTCGTACCGGCTCGCCACCGGCACGTCGTTCGTCAACGACGTGATCATCGCCGGCGGCGCCGTCTACTTCACCGACTCCAGCAACCCCGTCCTGTACAAGCTGGACCTCGGCAGGGGCTGCAGGCTGCCGGAGGAGGCGGTGAAGATCCCGCTCAGCGGTGCCATCCAGTACGGCGACGGCATCAACGCCAACGGCATCGTGCGCAGCCCCGACGGCCGCTCGCTGCTGATCGTCCAGTCGAACACCGGCAAGCTGTTCGAGGTGAACCCGAAGTCCGGGGCCACCACGGAGGTCCGGCTCGGCGATGTGAGCCTGGTCAACGGCGACGGCCTGCTGCTGTCCGGCCGCACCCTGTACGCCGTGCAGAACCGCGACAACTCGATCGCCGTGATCAAGCTGGCGCCCGACGGCGGCTCCGGAAAGCTCGTCACGCGGATCACGCATCCGAAGTTCGACGTGCCGACCACGGTCGCCGCCCGCGGCCACCTGCTCTACCTGCCCAACGCCCGCTTCACCACCACCCCCGGCCCCGACACGACGTACGACGTCGTCTCGGTCAAGCGCTGAGCGTCCTCCCCGGGACGCGCGATCGCGTCCCGGGGAGCTCTCCGCCGCCGGTCACTCGCGGTGACCGTTGCCCGCCGCGGAGCTCCGGCCGTCCGGGCGCAGGGCGGCGAGCTGCTCCTCGAACGGCACGACCTCATCTGGCTCACCCGCCTTGCCGGGCAGGCGGGGCGCGCGGTTCGCCAGCAGCGCGGCCAGCTCGTCGGCGGCGCGCTCGATGCGCTCGCTCAGCCCGTCGGTGAACGCGTCCTTGCCGCCGCCCCAGTCCTCAGGAGCCGCGTACACGGCGGTCGGCACCACCACGGCCCGCAGGTACGCAAACAGCGGCCGCAGCGCGTGATCGAGCGCCAGCGAGTGCCTGGCGGTGCCGCCGGTGGCCGCGACGAGCACCGGCTTGCCGGTCAGCGCGGTGTTGTCGATCACGTCGAAGAAGCTCTTGAACAGCCCGCTGTAGGAGCCGCTGAAGATCGGCGTGACCGCGACGAGCCCGTCCGCCTCCGTCACGGTCTCCAGGGCGGCGCGCAGCCTGGCGCCGGGGAAGCCGGTGACGAACGCGTTGGCGATGTCCACGGCCAGGTCGCGCAGCTCCACGTTGCGGACCTCGGCCGCCTCACCGGCGCCGGCCCGCCGCGCCACCGCCTCGCCCAGGCGGTCGCCGAGCAGGCGGGTGGAGGACGGCTGGGTCAGTCCCGCCGTGACGACGGCAAGCTTCATGAGGGTCGTCTCCTTTCCGGAGGATGCGGGGGGTCAGGCGCCGACGGCGGCCGAGGCGTTCTTCGCCGCCACCAGCGAGGCGTGCGTGGGCGCGTCGGGCACCCCGGCAGGGCGGTCCTTGGCGAACTCCTTGCGCAGCACCGGCACGACCTCCTCGCCGAGGATGTCGAGCTGCTCCAGCACGGTCTTCAGCGGCAGCCCCGCGTGGTCCATGAGGAAGAGCTGGCGCTGGTAGTCGCCGAAGAACTCCCTGAACTCCAGCGTCCTGTCGATGACCTGCTGCGGGCTGCCCACGGTGAGCGGGGTCTCGGCCATGAACTCCTCCAGCGAGGGCCCGTGGCCGTAGACGGGGGCGACGTCGAAGTACGGGCGGAACTCGCGTACCGCGTCCTGGGAGTTCTTGCGCATGAACACCTGGCCGCCGAGCCCCACGATGGCCTGCTCCGGCGTGCCGTGGCCATAGTGGGCGTAGCGCTCCCGGTAGAGGTTGATCAGGCGCATGAAGTGCTCCTTCGGCCAGAAGATGTTGTTGGCGAAGAAGCCGTCGCCGTAGTAGGCGGCCTGCTCGGCGATCTCGGGGCTGCGGATCGAGCCGTGCCAGACGAACGGCGGCACGCCGTCGAGCGGGCGCGGGGTGCTGGTGAAGCCCTGCAGCGGCGTACGGAAGCGGCCCTCCCAGTCGACCACGTCCTCGCGCCACAGCCGGTGCAGCAGCGCGTAGTTCTCCACGGCGAGCGGGATGCCCTGCCGGATGTCCTGGCCGAACCACGGGTAGACCGGCCCGGTGTTGCCGCGGCCCAGCATGAGGTCCACCCGCCCGTCGGCGAGGTGCTGCAGCATCGCGTAGTCTTCGGCGATCTTCACGGGGTCGTTGGTGGTGATCAACGTGGTGGCGGTGGAGAGCAGCAGGCGTTCGGTCCTGGCCGCGATGTAGCCGAGCAGGGTGGTGGGGGAGGACGGGACGAAGGGCGGGTTGTGGTGCTCGCCGGTCGCGAACACGTCGAGGCCCACCTCTTCCGCCTTGAGGGCGATCGCCACCATCGCCTTGATGCGCTCGTGCTCCGTCGGGGTCCTGCCGGTGGTGGGATCGGTGGTCACGTCACCCACGCTGAAGATGCCGAACTGCACGTTGGTCACCATCCATGACTGTTGAATATTTGACGGCTACCGTAGCGCGGGAGCACGCCGCGATATTCCATCATCGGGCATCCCTCGTAAACGACTCATGCGGAAGAGGGCCGGTCAGAGGGCGTTGACGACCGTGTGGAGCGGCGGGTCAGAGGGCGTTGATGTCGGCGGGGCCGAGGATCCGCTTGGCCGCGCCATGCTCGGCCACCGCGATCATCGCCTGCCCGATGCGTTCCGTCGTGGTCACCTCCTCGGCGAACAGCTTCCGCAGGAGCGGCCAGAGCGGCCTGGTCACCATGTACGCCACCCGGTACAGCGGCGTCTGCGGGGTCACGCCGTGCAGCGGCTGGATGTAGCCGGGCCGGAACACGTACGCCGCCAGCGGCAGCTCCAGCAGCGCGTTCTCGGTCTCGCCCTTCACCCGGGCCCACATGGCCCGCGCGCCGGCGTCGGTGCCCGCGCCCGAGACGTACACGAAGGCCGATCCCGGGTTGAGCCGGGCCAGCGTCCGTCCGGCCGCCAGCGCGAAGTCGTAGGTGACCCTGCGGTAGTCGGGCTCGCGCATGCCGGCCGAGGACACCCCGAGGCAGTAGAAGCAGGCGTCGTGGCCGCGCAGCTCGTCCTCGATCGGGCCCAGGTCGGTGAGGCCGGCGTGCCGGATCTCGCGCAGCTTCGGGTGAGGAACGCCCGTGGGGCGGCGGCCGACCGCGAGCACGGCCGTGACCCGCTCGTCGGCCAGGCACTCCCTGAGCACGCCCTGCCCGATCATGCCGGTCGCCCCGAACAGGATCACCCTCATGCCGCTGTCCTACCCTCAGGCGGGCGATCACGCGAGGTCGCGGGCGGCCTCGGCGAGGCGGGCGCGGGCGCGCGCGGGGACGCTCAGCCCGCGGGCCGAGATGCCGACGGCCCACGACGTGCCGGGCACCACCGCGCCCGCGCAGGCCACCTCGTCCCTGAACTGCCCGTGCTCCTCCACCACCTCGCCGGGGCATAAGCCGGCCAGCTCCGCCTCGACGTCCTCAACGCTGGTGGGGGTCGCCGAGGTGAAGCGCGGCAGGCCGTACTCGGTCAGGACCTCGCGCCGCACCCGCGGCGGCAGCGCGAGCAGCAGCGCCTTGCCGAGCGCGGTGGCGTGCGGCGCGGCCTCCAATCCGGCCCGCAGGTCCTCAAGCCACGGCGAGCGCGGCCCCTCGGCCACGTCGAGCACGACCAGCCGCCCGCCCACGAGCTGCGCCAGGTACGCCGTGTGCCCCGTCACGGCCGCCAGGTGACGCAGCACCACCGAGGCGCGGGGCGGGCGGTCGAAGGCGTCGATCATCTCGTGGAACCGCTCGGCGACCTTGGAACCCGGCAGGTAGTCGCCGTCGGGGCATCGATGGAGGTAACCCTCGTAGCACAAGGTGCGGACGAGGTGATAGGAGGTCGACAGGGTCAGCCCGCACCGGCGTGCGATGACCTTGACGGACAGCGGCCGGTCGGCGCGCGAGACCTCCTCCAGGACGCGAAGGGCGCGGGAGACGCTGCGGATCAGATCGCTGGGTTCTTCGGTCATCCCTCAAGCATGTGCGCTATCTGAAAATCGGACGCCTACCCCAGGCGGCACACCCGTCCGGCGAAGAGGCCACGCCGGGGCTACCGCTGTGGGCCGGTGCGGTTCTGGTGACCGTGCGCCGGCACTGCTCCTCCACCGGCTCCACGCTGCGCCGCCCGTCCGGGGAAGTGCGCCTCGGCCGGCGATCTCCTGCGCGTCCGCAGGGCGATCGTCTCATCTGCGCGCGGACCGCGCTCGGGTGGAAAAGACGAAGCCCCAGCCGGTGAGGGCTGGGGCCGAGAGAGTGGACGATACTGGGATTGAACCAGTGACCTCTTCCGTGTCAGGGAAGCGCTCTCCCGCTGAGCTAATCGTCCTTTGATACTGAGGTGGCGACGGGATTTGAACCCGTGTGGACGGCTTTGCAGGCCGCTGCCTCGCCTCTCGGCCACGCCACCGAGCCGGAAGCTCCGAGCGGAAGACGGGATTCGAACCCGCGACCCTCACCTTGGCAAGGTGATGCTCTACCCCTGAGCCACTTCCGCGTGTCGCCCCGGTCGCTGCCGGGTGACGAAGAGAACTCTAGCGAATTCCGGCCGAGTCCCCAAACTGAAATCCTGCGAGCAGGTCACGGCTAGGGCGTGAGCCGTACGCCGACCGGGTGCGGACCCTCCGTCTCCAGCCGGTACTCCCGCCCGGAGATGGCCCGGTTGTCCTCGATCACCCGCTCCGACGGCGGCTCCTCGCCGCCCATGACGGCCTGCTGCATCCGGGTGAACCGCTCGTGCGCCTCGCGTACGTAGCCGGTGCCCAGGGTGGTGACGTCCACCTGGGTCGTGAGCAGGTCGCGGATGTAGCCCTTGTTCGACTCGAACGTCACGGGCGGCGGCAGCGCGGGCGCGAGCACCTGCTCGGGGTCGCGCCCGTCGAACCGCTTGAACAGCTCGCCGGCCAGCCGCAGGTGCTCCAGCTCCATGCCGAGATGCAGCTCCCAGATCGCGCGCACCCTGGGGTCGGTCTCGGTCTCCATGAACGAGTGGTACAGGTAGCACTCGTTGAACTCGTGGTTGAGCAGCATCTCCCACCAGCTCTCGCCCGGATCGACCAGCGACTCGTAGTGGGTGACGTGCTCCTCCTCCACCATGCCGATCTCCTGGTAGAGCTGCCGCGCGATCGGCTCCATGTGGAGGGGGCCGACGTTCATGTAGAAGTTCATCGTCTGCTGCTCGGCCGCCGTGATCGTCAGCGCGTGCAGCCGCGACAGCGGCTCGGTGCGGGAGCGCTCGTAAGGCCGGCGCACGTTGTCGACGGGGTCGCGATGGTGCAGGTACGTCGGCCGCCCCGGCATGACCTCGGTGAGCCGGTCGACGATCTTGTCCGCCTTGCGGTGCTCGATCATCTCGTACAGGTTGGCGTACCGGTAGAGGTGGTCGAAGTCCTCCAGCACGCCGAACTGGTACGCCTGCTTGAGGTAGGGGTCGGGCTCCATCCGCGCCACCCACGCCGTCAGATCGACCGCGACCTGCTCGTAGGCGATCGTCGTCTCCAGCACCGACGACGAGCCGGGCAGCAGCCAGTTCACGGCCTTCTGCTGCTGGGACTCGATGTAGCGGACCTGCGCGAGCCGCCGCTTGACGTCCGGGTCCGAGCAGTGCCTGGCCGCGTGATGGCTGAACATGACGGCCTCGACCTCGATGCCGTTCATCGTGATGATCCGGCAGCGGGTGTACGGATCCGCGGCGTCCGGGTCGATCGGTGTGACGTTCAGCTCCCGCCAGTTGCGCAGTTGCTCGTCCAGCGGGATACCCCGCTCCTGGAGTGGGTCGAAGGCCATGTCGCAGCGCGTACCCGCGCCGGTGCCCGGCAACCTCCGCGTTCGGTGCGCGAAACGCCCGCGTTCGGTAAGGCGGCGCGTGCCTGCGCGGGGGCGGGGTAGGCCGCTCGATGTGGCTGAACGCGTGGTTGAACACGATGTCATCGATCTCCTGATGGCCCAGCACGGGCGGATCAGGGACCTGTTCGACGAGGTGGAGCAGGCGCCTCCCGACAAGATCGGGGAGGCGTTCGAGCGGCTGATGCGCCTGCTGTCGGTGCACGAGACCGCCGAGGAGGAGATCGTCCACCCGTACGCGCGCAGGAAGCTCGACAACGGCCAGGGCGTGGTGGCCGACCGGCTGGCCGAGGAGAACAGGGCCAAGCGGCTGCTGCTCGACCTGCACAAGGCGGGCGTGGACGACCCGGGGTTCTGGGAGGGGCTGGCGGAGCTGCGCACCGCGGTCACGGCGCACGCCCGCAGCGAGGAGCGCTACGAGTTCACCAAGCTGCGCGCCAAGACGTCGGTGGCCGAGCGGCGCACGATGGCGGCGGCGGTGCGCGCGGCCGAGTCGATGGCGCCCACGCGTCCGCATCCCGGCACCGAGTCGATGACGAGGAACATGCTGCTCGGCACGCCGATGGCGGTCATGGACCGGGCCCGCGACATGATCCGCAAGGCGCTGGGCAAGCGCTGACCCTTCGACGTGCGACGAAATGTCGGCGTACTAGCGTCGCGGACATGGAGTACATCGCCGCTGACGCCGACATCGCACCCGTCGCCGCGCTCATCGCCGAACCCGCGCGGGCCGCGATCCTGACCGCGCTGCTCGGCGGCCGCGCGCTGGCGGCGGGCGAGCTGGCCAGGATGGCCGGGGTCAGCGCCGCCACCGCGAGCGCCCACCTGGCCAGGCTGCTGGACGGCGGGCTGGTCGACGTCGTACGCCAGGGCCGCCACCGCTACTACCGCCTGGCCGGTCACGAGATCGCCGAGGTGCTCGAAGCGCTGGCCAGGGTCGGCACCCGCCCGCCGGTGCGCTCGCTGCGCCAGTCGCGCCAGGCGAGGCTGCTGGCGGAGGCCCGCACCTGCTACGACCACCTCGCCGGACGCGCCGGGGTGGGCCTGCTCGACGGGCTCAAGCGCGGTGGCCACTTCGACGGCCACGGCCTCACCGGTTCCGGGGAGTCGCTGATGTCCCGGCTCGGCGTGGACGTGGCACGCGCGCGCAGGTCGCGGCGGCTGTTCGCGCCCGAATGCCTGGACTGGACCGAGCGCAGGGCGCACCTGGGCGGCGCGCTCGGCGCGGCCGTCACCGAGGCGCTGTTCGAGCGCGGCTGGCTGCGCAGGGGCAGCGTCCCGAGGGCCGTGATCGTGACCGACGCGGGACGGGAGGGGCTCGCGGAACTCTTCGGAAGTAAGGAGCTAACATCGGGTACGCCGGTTACCTAAGCGAGAGAGACGCACCATGCGCGACAACGAAGTCGTGACCGTCGGCCCAGAACCGCTGACCTTCGACGACGTCATCAAGGTGGCCCGCCACGGCGCCCCCGTACGCCTCAGCGACGACGCCGTCGCCGCCATCGCCGCCGCCCGGCAGCGGGTGGACGAGCTGGCGGAGAGCCCCGTCCCCCACTACGGCATCTCCACCGGGTTCGGCGCGCTCGCCACCCGGCACATCGACCCGGCGCTGCGCGCCCAGCTCCAGCGCTCCCTCGTACGCTCGCACGCCGCAGGCAGCGGCCCCGAGGTGGAGACCGAGGTGGTGCGCGCCCTCATGCTGCTGCGCCTGCACACCCTGGCCACCGGCCACACCGGCATCAGGCCGACCACCGCCAAGACGCTGGCCGCACTCATCAGCTCAGGCATCACGCCGATCGTGCACGAGTACGGCAGCCTCGGCTGCTCCGGCGACCTCGCCCCGCTGGCCCACGTGGCGCTGACGCTCATGGGCGAGGGCGTCGTCAGGGACGCATCCGGCGCGGTGCAGCCCGCCGCCGAGGCGCTCAAGCAGGCCAGGATCGAGCCGGTCGAGCTGGCCGCCAAGGAGGGCCTGGCGCTGATCAACGGCACGGACGGCATGCTCGGCATGCTCATCCTCGCCATCGACGACCTCACCAGGCTCGTCAAGACCGCCGACGTGAGCGCCGCGATGAGCGTCGAGGCGCTGCTCGGCACCGACCGCGTCTTCGCCCCCGAGCTGCAGGCGCTGCGCCCGCACCCCGGCCAGGCGCTCTCGGCCGCCAACATGGTCAAGGTGCTGCGCGACTCCGGCATCATGGCCAGCCACCGCGACCCGGCCGCCTGCACCCGCGTGCAGGACGCGTACTCGCTGCGCTGCGCCCCGCAGGTGGCCGGCGCGGCCCGCGACACGATCGCGCACGCCGCCACCGTCGCCCAGCGGGAGCTGGCCAGCGCCGTGGACAACCCGGCCGTGCTGGCCGACGGCCGGGTGGAGTCCAACGGCAACTTCCACGGGGCGCCGCTCGCGTACGTGCTGGACTTCCTCGCGATCGTGGCCGCCGACCTGGCCTCGATGTCGGAGCGGCGTACCGACCGGTTCCTCGACGTGGCCCGCAACCACGGCCTGCCCGCGTTCCTCGCCGACGACCCCGGCGTCGACTCAGGACACATGATCGCCCAGTACACCCAGGCCGCCCTGGTCTCCGAGCTGAAGCGGCTGGCCGTGCCCGCCAGCGTCGACTCCATCCCCAGCTCGGCCATGCAGGAGGACCACGTGTCCATGGGCTGGTCGGCGGCGCGCAAGCTGCGTAAGGCGGTGGACGGCCTCACCAGGGTGCTGGCCGTCGAGGTGCTGACCGCCGCCCGCGCGATCGACCTGCGCGCCCCGCTGGAGCCCGCGCCCGCCACCGCCGCCGTGGTGCGGGCGCTGCGCGAGACCGTGCCCGCGCCCGGCCCCGACCGGTTCCTGGCCCCCGAGATCGAGGCCGCGGTCCGGCTGGTCGCCGAGGGCGGCGTGGTCGCCGCCGCCGAGTCGGTCACCGGCCCGCTGGACTGACCGCTATCGGTGCGGCAGGGCCACGATCAGGTCCACCTCCAGGCGCAGCCCCGGCATGAACAGCTTCGACACCTCCACGGTCGTGCTGGCCGGGGGAGTGCCGGTGATGTAGCGGCGGCGCACGTCGCGGTAGGCGGGCAGGTCCGAGAAGTCCGTCAGGTACGAGCGGATGAACGCGACGTCCTCCCACCTCGCGCCCTGGTCGGCCAGGATCCGCGAGATGACCTGGAAGACGTGCTCGGCCTGCTCCGCCATGGTCTCGCCGACCACCTCGCCGCGCTCGTCGAAGGCGGCCTGGCCGGAGATGTAGAGCATGTCGCCGACGCGGACGGCGTGGGAGTAGGCGCCGTTCGTCTGCGGGACCGTCGGCGGGTTGATCGGCACCGTCCGGCGCGCGGCGTGGCCGCTCGCCGGTTCGCCATCCGGTGGGCTCGCGGGAACGCCCGCCGAGCCGCTCGCGGGTCCGCTCGCTGAGAGGGCCGCCGCTTCGCCGGCAGGCCCCGTGAGATGGGTCGCGATGGCCGTCAGGTCGTGCCCGCCGAGCCCGGCCGCCTGCGCCTCCTGCAGCCGGGCGCGGGCGGCGGTCGCCAGCGTGGCCTCGGGCCAGGCGGCCAAGCCCAGGTCCTTGGCCGCGTGCGCGAGCGCGTACCGGGTCTCCTGCGCCGGGGTGCGCAGCCGCTCGGCCAGCGCGCCCAGCGGGGTCGCCCCCAGCACGTTCGCCAGGGCGTCGCGGTCCACGCCGTGCGCCCGCGCGTACGCGAACGTCTCGGCGAGCAGCACCTGGGCGGGCACGAGCGCGCTCATGACGGCGAGCTTCATGGCCGCTCCCGACCCGAGCGGGCCGAGCTCGCGCACCTTCCCGAACACCGACAGCACCTCGCGGCAGCCCGACACGTCGCCGCCGGCCAGCACCGTCAGCGTCCCGTCGGCCGCCGGGCCCACGCTGCCCAGCACCGGCGCGTCCACCAGGCCCACCGTCGGCGGCAGCAGCGCGCGCAGCTCGCGCACCGCCTCGGGCCCGATCGTGGACATCTCCACCACCGTCGCGCCCGGCCGCAGCCCGGGCAGCGCCGCCGTCAGCACCTCGCGCACCGCGGCCGGGTCGCTGAGCATGGTGATCACCAGCTCAGCCTGCTCCACAGCGGCGGCCACCGGGACACCGTCCGCGCGCCGCCACGTCGTCACCTTGTGCCCGGCCTCCACGAGCCGCCGGGCCATGGGGACGCCCATGCGTCCCTGTCCGAGAAAAGCAATCACAATCGCGAGTCAAACCGACGGCTTGGTATTCCACCAACAACTTGATTGCATGGCTGCCATGCATGAGCCGAATGCCTTTGACACCGGCACGTTGCGGCTGTTCGACGAGGTGGTGCGCAGCGGTTCCATCACCGCCGCCGCCGAGCTGCTCGGCTACACCCAGTCGGCGCTCTCGCGCCGCATCGCCGCCCTGGAGCGCGCCGCGGGCGGGCCGCTGTTCGAACGCCTGCCGCGCGGCGTCCGCCTCACCCCCGCGGGAGCGGCCCTGCACCGGCACGCCGTCGCCGTGCTCGACCGGCTCGCCCGCGCCGGAGAGGAGCTGGCCGCCATCCACCGGGGCGCGGGCGGGCAGCTGCGGGTCGGCTCGTTCGCCACGGCCAACGTCGCGCTCGTGCCGCGCGCGCTCAAGCGGTTCGCCGAGCGGCGGCCGGGCGTCGAGCTGCGCCTCATCGAAGGGCTCAGCGCGCCCCTGGTCGAACGGCTGCACGCCGGAGCGCTCGACGTTGCCGTCATCAGCGACTACCCGGCGGGGCTGCCGGCCGAGGAGACGCGCGTCGTCCCGCTGCTGGAGGACCGGCTGCTCGTGGCCCTGCCCGCCGGGCACCGCCTGGCCGCCGAGCCGGACGTGGACCTGCGCGACCTGGCCGGCGAGACCTGGATCGAGGCCGCGCCGCGCGGCCAGCCGACGCTGCTGCTCAGAGCCTGCGCGGCGGCCGGGTTCACGCCGCGCGGCGGGCTGCGGGTGGCCGAATGGACGGGCAAGTTCGGGTTCGTCCTGGCCGGGCTCGGGGTGACGCTGGTGCCGGAGCTGGCGGCGGAGGCCGTACCGGCCGGGCTGGTGCTGAAACCCCTCAGGGGTACGGAGCCCGCACGCCGGGTCTACGCGGCCCTGCCCGATACGCCACTGCCCGCGGCGCTGGAACTGGTGGAAATGCTGGGAGAATGGGAGATGTGCACCACGACTACGCCCACTTAGGGCACGTCCTCGCCACCGGACTGCGTGACGTGACCTCCGACCTCGCCGCACTCGACGGCGAGGGCTGGTGGGCCGTTGTCGTCGATTACGAGGGCAAGGTGACGTGCGCCCGCTTCGACCACGTACGCCCCGCGCCCCTGCCCGCTCCCACCAGGCCCTGGCACGGTCCACGCCCGGACCAGTGGCGCAGCTCGCTCGACCGCGCCGCCTACGAGCGGGGCGTCCAGACCATCCGCGCCCTCATCGAGCAGGGCGAGGTCTACCAGGCCAACCTCTGCCGCGTCCTGAGCGCGCCCATCGCGCACGACGCCGACCCGCTCGCGCTGGCGGCCAGGCTCGCCGCGGGCAACCCGGCTCCGTACGCGGGCGTGATCAGCCTGCCCGGTCTGAGCGTGGTCACCGCCTCGCCCGAGCTGTACCTGTCGCGCGACGGCGACGTCGTGGAGTCCCGCCCGATCAAGGGCACCGGCGTCACCGCCGACGACCTGCTCGACAAGGACTACGCGGAGAACGTCATGATCGTCGACCTCGTCCGCAACGACCTCGGCAGGGTCGCCGAGGTCGGCTCGGTCGAGGTGCCCGCGCTCTGCGCGGTCGAGGAGCACCCGGGTCTCGTCCACCTCGTCTCCACGGTGCGCGCCCGCCTCCAGGCGGGAGCGGGCTGGCCTGAGCTGTTCGCGGCGACGTTCCCGCCCGGATCCGTCACGGGCGCGCCTAAGTCGTCCGCCGTGCGCATCATCAATGAGCTCGAACCAGCGCCGCGAGGCCCGTACTGTGGGGCCGTGGGCTGGGTCGACGCCGACCGTGGCAGGGCGGCGCTGGCCGTAGGCATCAGAACATTCTGGATCTCGTCCGGCGAGATCCGGTTCGGCACGGGAGCGGGCATCACCTGGGGCAGCGACCCCGGGCGCGAATGGCTCGAGACCGAGCTCAAAGCAGCCAGGCTGATCGCGCTGGCATCACAGGAGGAATCTGCATGAACGTCCCTGTCTGGGTCAACGGGGAGCTGATCGACCCCGCTCAGGCCACCGTCTCGGTGTTCGACCACGGCCTCATGGTCGGCGACGGCGTCTTCGAGACCATCAAGATCGTCAACGGCAAGTCGTTCGCGCTCACCCGCCACCTCGATCGGCTCACGCTCTCCGCCCAGCGCATGGACCTGCCCGAGCCCGACGTCGAGGCCATCGCCGCCGGCATCGGCAAGCTGCTCGACGCCGCGCCCGCCTGGGAGCTCGGCCGCATCCGCGTCACCTACACCAGCGGCCCCGGCCCGCTCGGCTCCGACCGCGGTGATCAGGGCACCACCACCGTCGTCATCGTGGACGAGCAGAAGCCGTTCCCCGCCACCGCCAACGTCACCGTCGTCCCCTGGCCGCGCAACGAGCGCGGCGCCCTGGCCGGCGTCAAGAGCACCTCGTACGGCGACAACGCCAAGGCCCTGGCGTACGCCAAGCAGCGCGGCGGCGGCGAGGCGATCTTCGGCAACCTGGCGGGGAACCTGTGCGAGGGCACCGGCTCCAACGTGTTCATCGTCCGCGACGGCCGCCTCATCACCCCCACGCTCGCCTCCGGCTGCCTGGCCGGCGTCACGCGTGCGCTGGTGCTCGAATGGTGCGGCGCCGAGGAAGCCGACGTCCCCCTCCAGGCCCTGTACGAGGCCGACGAGGCGTTCCTCACCTCCACCACGCGCGACGTGCAGCCGATCAGGCTCGTCGACGACACCGAGCTGCCGGTCGCCCCCGGCCCGATCACCACCAAGGCGATGCGGATCTTCGCCGAGCGCTCGGCCGCCGACCTCGACCCGTGACGTAGGGCCCTGCCTTTCGACGGCCCCTGCCGCGATCGGCGGCGGGGCCCGATCGGGCCTTAGCACGGGCTGTCGGACATCGGGGGCTTTCGGATATTCCCGAATACGCACCGTTTTCGCATGACCGCTCGGCGGCGCGCTCGCACGGCGTTACGCTTTCGTTGCAGATGACGCCCGAAGCGATGAGGGTTCGCTATGAGTGGGGATGGCGGCGCCTGCGTGCCGCCGATTGCGAAAATGGGCGCGATCGTCACCGTGGAGCGGGTGCTCGCCCGCACGCCCGCGCTCGCCGTGCTGCTACCGATGATCCAGGTCTACGACGTCGGCTGCCTGCTGAACCTCGACGTCGTGGCCCGCAACGCCACCGCGCCTCCAGGGCTCGCGCTCCAGCTCGATTCGGCGTTCTCCGGCGAGGGGAGCACGTCGATGCACATCGTGCTGCGCTACCCGGGCGGCGTCGAGGTCCACTCCGACCATGACCGCGACTGCGCGCCGCCGAACCTGTCCTGGTTCCCCGGCGGCGTACGCGGCGACGCCGCTCACACGCTCTACCACATGCCGCTGTGGCTGCATCCCGTGCCGCCCGCCGAGGAGCTGCTGCTCACCCTGGAGTGGCCGTGGGCCCGCATCGAGCCCACGGCCGTCACGCTGGACGGCGCCGCCATCGCCCGCGCCGCCAAGCGCTCCTCGCCCTGCTGGCCGCCCTAGACCGCCTCAGTACGACTTCTGCGTCTGGACGTTGAAGTCGTCCATATGGACCTTCGCGGCCGGGTCGGTGAGCGGGTCGTCGATCTTCAGCACGTCCAGGCCCGCCCGGATGTCGCTGGAGTAGATGTAGCCGTTGTAGTAGTACGCCGACCACGAGCCCGCGATGCCCTCACCCGGGTAGGGGCCGCGGTCGAAGAAGCCGATCTCCTTCGGGGCGGACGAGTCGGTGAAGTCCCAGATCGACACCCCGCCCTGGTACCACGACTGCACCATGACGTCCTTGCCGGGCACCGGGATGAGCGAGCCGTTGTGCGCGACGCAGTTCTCGCTGGGCTGCTGCTCGCGAGCGATCTTGAAGTAGCCGCGCCGCTCCAGCCGGCCGTTCACCAGGTCGTACACCGCGTTCGCGCCCTTGGTCGGCGGCGTGTTGCGGTCGCAGGTGGCCTGGTTGCCGCCGCCCAGCTCGTCGCTGAAGACGACCTTCGTCCCGTCGTTGTTGAACGTCGCCGAGTGCCAGATCTGGAAGTTCTCGGTGTCGGTGAGCCGCTGCGTCACGCGCGGATTCACCGGGTCGCTGATGTCGAGCAGCACGCCGTCGCCGAAGCAGGCCGCCGCCGCCACGTTCTTCTCCGGGTAGGCGGTGATGTCGTGGCAGCCGGAGTCGTAGTCGCTGTTCGCGCGGTCGGGGAACAGGTCCGGCTTGGCCACCACCCTGGCCGTCTCCGGCGCGCCCAGCGGGATCTCCACGATCTGCAGCAGCTCGTGCGGGGCCGGGCAGGTCGGCGAGTCCGGCTCGGGGCCGGGGGAGGAGACGTACACGTAGAGCGTCTCGCCCGCCGGGATCATCGTGTGGGTGTGCGAGCCGCACTCGGTCTGGACGGCGCCGATGAAGCGCGGGCTCTTCTTGTCGCTGACGTCGAAGAGCCGCAGGCCCTCCCACGCGCGTGGGCTGTCGGCCGCGTCGCACTCGGGGCCGCTGCGCGGCTCGTCGATCGACAGCACCAGCAGATCGCCGTGGATCGTCACGTCGTTCTGCTGGGCCGGGCAGGAGACCTGGCTGACCACCCGGGGCTGCTCGGCCGGCTGATGTCGACGATCGAGAAGCCGCCGAAGTTGCCCACGTACGCGTAGTCGCCCTGGAAGGCCAGGTCGGTGTTGAAGTCCTCGTCGCCGTTCAGCGGGGCGGTCCGCGGGATGTTGGCGACATGCCGGACATTGGGGCTCGTCTGCGGGCCGTTCCCGCCTCTCTGCTGCGTCCTGGGCGGGTTGTTCTGCTGCGTGCCCGGCGAGGCGGGCTCGGAGGCGCCGCGCTCCTCGGCGGGCGCCGCGCCGCAGGCGGCGACCAGCGCCAGGACGACGCTCAGCAGCGTGGCCCGCAGGGTGCCGCGCCGCAGCGCCCGCCTACGAGACGCCCCGCCGCGCGATGCGGGCTCGGACGCGGTCGCCCCGCGGCCGCCGGCCGCGCGGCCGGGCGGCCCGTGGTCTGCGGGCCGGCGTTCGCGCCTGGGCGCGGTCGATTCGCCGCTCGCGGACCTGTGCGCCCCGGTCGTGGCACCCGCTATGACCTCGGCCTTACTTGCTGTGGCGTCACTGCGCGTGGCGTCACGCACTTCGGCCTTACCCCCCTTGATTAAGCGCACTTTGGTCTCGCGCGATTCGGCGAAGATCAACGCGCATCCCCTTTGTCTCGTAGCTCACTATGGAAGCTATGTCAGCAGGTTTGGGGACGCGTGCGGTAATCGTCACGCTTATGGTGGCATTCGCCCTTGCAGGCTGCTTGCAATCGCCCGCCGCTCCGGCGGGGCCGTCACCCGTGGGCACGGAGGCGCCGGTGATCGTGCCGGGCCGCCCGGGGGAGCCCGCGCGTACCGCGAGGCCGGGGGAGCGGGTGGGGCGCACGCCGTCCGGGGTGGTCGCCGCCGACGTGCGCTTCGCCGAGGGCATGATCCCGCATCACCGGCAGGCGCTGGAGATGACCGCGCTGGTCGAGGAGCGTACGACGACCGAGAGCATCCGCGCGCTGGCCCGCCAGATCACCGCCGCGCAGACGCCGGAGATCAGGGCCATGACGAACTGGCTCGCCGGACTCGGCCGCCAGGCCCCCGCCGGTCACGACCACGCGCAGGGGGCCGCGTACGGGATGGCCACCCAGGAACAGCTCAACGCACTGCGGGCGGCCAGGGGCGGCGCCTTCGACCGCTTGTTCCTGCAGCTCATGACCCGGCACCACGAGGGCGCGGTCAAGATGGCGGGCGAGCAGCTCGCCGACGGCCGCGACCAGCGCATGCGGATGATGGCCAAGGACGTGTACTCGGGCCAGAGCATCGAGATCGCGCGGATGCGGCGCCTGCTGGAGTCGCTGCCGGCCTGATCGACCTCATGCACGAGCGACGTCCGGCGCTCCCGGGGGAGAGCGCCGGACGTCTCAGGTCTTCGGTATGCGGGGTCAGGACGGCCAGAGCATGTTGGTCAGCTCGGCGTCCAGGTCCATGTAGTCGGTCTCCCGCCCGGCCGGCACCTTCTCGTACGTCCGGTGCAGGAACTCGGTGAGCGGGGCCAGCGGCACCTCGAACAACGCCTGCCCGAAGGGGGACGTCAGGCTGATGTGCAGGGTACGCTCGCCGTCGGCGCGCGCCGGCCACACCTGCACGTCGCCGTCGCCGACACGCCGCACGATGCCCACGGTCAGCAACTCGCGGGCGAAGATCCACTCGACCGGTTCGTCGTTCCCTACGTGGAAGGCCATGCGGATGGCGTACGGGTCGTCGGCTGTATAGCTCAGCCCGGCGAGCAGGGGGACGGTCGTACGGTCGGGGACCACAAGCCGAAGGCCAAGCTCGGCGGAGACGGTGGTGCTGTTCATCGTCAGCCAAACCTTTTCGTCGTAGGTCCCCTCTTCGGGGCTTTCACTGCTCTGACGGACTTCGTCCTGAGCTATGACGCGGAACGAAGAAACCCGTAGGAAAGATTCCGCCTCAGGGGCCTTCTGTAACGCACATCACAGCTGGACATTTAGGCATCTACCAGGCTAAACGGCATCAATCGGGTCGTATTTACAAGGGTTTTGCGTGCTGTGGAGCCTGCCCCGGACGCACCGTCCATGAACGTCCCAGGACCAAGATCCTGACCCAAGATCGTGGCCGATGCTTCCCGGACAGGACGATGGTATGCCACACGCCCGCCCCGCCGGTGGGCAACCGCCGCGTTTCACCCGAATCCCTCTGGCTCGGCCTCCCCGGGCCGGGCCCCGGGGGGCTATTGGTTCGCTGTAGGTGCCGGAGTGCGGTATGGTTTTCCCCGTCGGAACCGCGAGGGACCGGCAGGGCGGGCGATTAGCTCAGCGGGAGAGCGCTTCGTTCACACCGAAGAGGTCACTGGTTCGATCCCAGTATCGCCCACCAGCTCAGAGGCCACTTCCCGCTTGGGAAGCGGCCTCTCTTGCTTTCTGCGTGACTATCTGAGTGACTACGCCTCCGGATCTTGCTCTGTCGGAGCAGCCTCGGATGGCCGTGTTCGTGATCCCTAGTTGGGGAGGGTCTCGGTTCGAGTCCGGGGCTTTCACAGGCGGGGCCGTCGCTGCTTGTCTTCTCGTCGCTCCAGAGTTCCGCGATCTTTGGAAGAGAGGTAAGCGGATGGTCTCTGAGGTTCTGAAGCGCAAGCGGTACGCGTCTTCGGGTCTCCCTGGCGGTTGCTGGTGTAATGGGCAGCACGTCCCCTGGCTAGGGATCACGAGCAACGATGGCGGCCGGCCATAGCGGGCCAGACCGCCATACAGAGGCCTACTCTTCTCGAAATATCCGGTCCATCGCCACCGCACCACTCTGGAGAACAGGGCGGATCTGTTTGCGGTAGACGGTCTCGGTCACGGCCGTGCTGCGATGGCCGACAAGCCTGGAGATCTCCTCCAGCGGAACGCCGTTGTCAGAGAGCAGTGAGACGAAGCTGTGGCGGAGTTCGCGGGGTGTCCACTCCTTCGGGTCCACGCCTTCCGCGTCCTTGATGGCGTTGCGGAAGTCGCGGCGGACGTTGGCGGCGTCCAGCGGCTTACCCGTGGCCGTTGCGAACACCAGCCCGTTCTCCGACCATGCGTCGCCTTGCTCCCGCTGCTGAGTTTCACGGTGCCGGCGCAGCAGCTCCACGCAGCGCTTCGGAAGGGCAAGAGTACGGCGGGACTTGCGGGTCTTGGTGTCGCCTCCGGCACGTACGGAGCGCCAGACGGCGACGTGCGGAGGGACGGGCGGGTCGGCGTCCGGAGCGCCGTCCAGGTCCACGTGATCCCACGTCAGCGCCCGCAGTTCCTCCGTACGGGCACCCGTGAGCAGCGAGAGCACGATGTAGGCGTACATGCGGGAGCATTCAGCCGCTTTGAGAACGGCCTCCGCCTGGGCGAATGTCAGAGCTTTGGACGGGCGACCGGATTTACCCTTAGGCACCGAACATAGGGCTACGACGTTTCGCTTGACCTTGTCCCGCGCCATCGCTCGTTTGATCGCGCGGTTCAAGCAGCTGTACAGACTCTGCAGGGTCCGAGTGCTGAGCGTCTTCGCCTTCGCCGCGAGCCACTTGTCCACGTCTTCCGCGCTCAGGTCGCGCAGCTTCCGGGCTCCTAGAGCAGGGATGATGTGGTTCCTGCACAGGATTGTGCAGGTCTTCACGGTGGCCGGATCGCGACCGTTCAGGCCGTGGGCAAGCCAGTCGTTGATCGCGCGTTCCACGGTGTAGTCGGCCGGGGCGATGGCCAGGCCGTCCTCGTCGTCTCGGAGGACCTGCTTCAGCTTCTCCTTGGCCTCGGTCTTGGTCTTGCCGCTGCCTCGCTTCACGATGCGCTTGCCGTTGGGTGCGTAGCCCAGGCTGGCGGTGGCGATCCAGCGTTGGCGTTTGGCGTCCCAGTGGAGGCCGCCGTCTCCTCTGCTGCGTCGCTTGGGCATCAGGCTGCCTCCTCTGCTTCCTTCTCCAGGAGTGCGATGTAGTCGCGGATGGCTTGGGCGGTGATGAGGCGGGCGCGGCCTTGCTTGACGGAGCGGAGCCGGCCGGTGCGGATCTGCTCGTAGATGACGGTGCGGCTCATGCGGAGCAGGGACATGACGTCGGTGACGCGGTAGAGCTGGGTGTCGGTGAGCCGGACACTGTCCGGCGCTGAGGTGGTCAAAGGTGGTGCTCCTGGTCGGCGGGGACAGTGGTGACGGGCAGGAGGGTCGGTTGTCCCTCCTGGGTGTGGGCGTTGGTGCTGGTCGTGGGCTGCGCTGGGACGTTCGGGACGGCCGGGACGTCCCCACGCGTGCCGGGTAGGCGGTAGTGGCCGGTGGCGTTCACGCAGAGCTGGCCGTCGGCGTTCATTCGCTGGCAGGTCTTGCGGACGTTCTCGTACGACAGGCCGGTGGCCTCGGCGATGGCCTTGGGCGTGCTGCCGGGGTGCCGGCGGACGTGGCGGATGATGGTGGCCCTGGTGTCGGACAGGGCGTGGTCTTCCGGTGGGCCGTCCAGCAGGTGCCAGGTGCCGGTGGCGGGCTGGAAGGCCATGGCGTACTCGGCCTCTTCGACGTCGCGTCCGGTGACGTGCAGGACGCCGTCAGCGGTGCCTCTGGCGCGTTTGAGGACGAGGGTGGCGTCCGCTGCCCCGGCCAGGCCGTTGGTGCCGGAGACTTCGCTCAGGAAGTCTTCTGAGGCCATCTTGCGGACGTGGTGGATCAGGACGACGGCCACGCCGTAGGTGTCGGCCAGGCGCTTGGCGCGGCCCATGGCGGCGTAGTCGGCGTCGTACGCGGACAGGCCGGGCGGTGCGGTGCCCCGGATCTTGGCGAAGACGTCGATGACGACCAGGCGGGCGTTGTCGTTGCGCTCCAGCCAGCGGGCGATGGCCTCCTCCCCGCCCGCAGGCATGGTCGGGCATGTGGTGGCCAGGGTCAGGTCCTTCGGCGCGGGACGGCCGCTCAGGATCTTGCCCATGCGGTTCTGGAGACGGCGGGCGGTGTCCTCCAGGGCGAGGTAGAGGACCGGGCCGGGCTCCACCTCGATGGACTCCAGGGCCTTGGCGCCGCTGGCGACGGCGATGCCCAGGCCGAGGCTGAGCCAGGACTTGCCGACCTTCGGCGGGCCTGCCAGGAGGCTGAGCCCTTCGGCGATGATGCCGGGGACGGCCCAGCGGGGCTCCGGGAAGGTCATGGCCATGAGTTCGTCGGCGGTCCAGGACGTGCGGAACGGCACAGGTCGGCCCGGCGCGTTGACGGCATCACCGTGGACCAGGCGCAGGTGGGTGCTGCGGTCGTTGGTCATGCGGCCACCGTCCGGGGCCGGCGGGCTCCGGCGCGCAGGCCGGAGGCGATGGTGCGCTGGGCCTCGCGCCAGGGCTGGCCGACCTGCGTGGCTGCCTCCGTAAGCCACGAAGTGACGGCGGCGGCGTCTAGCTCGCCTCCGGCGACGAGCTGGCCGAGCGCGACGGATGCCAGGTAGAGCGCGTTGTTGTGGCCGTGCGGCGGCGAGTCGGTCACGCGCCGCAGCTCGCCGAGGACGGCGGCGCGGATGTACGCGCCGTGGCGGTCGGTGGCGAGGGGCACGGTGATGGGCTTCTGGGGTGGCAGCGGGGCCGGGCGCAGGCGTTCGGCCAGCCAGGACGGGAGCGGCGCGGGCGGGATCTGGTGCAGGACCTCGTAGGTGCCGCTGCCGTGTTCGTCGGTGACGTGGCTGCCGGGGCCGACGACGTACCCGCCGTTGGCGCGGGTGTCGATCAGCCAGCCGAGGCCGCCGGTGCCGCCTTGGGTGTTGGTCAGGGTGACTCCCTCGGGTGCGGTGAAGTACAGGTGCAGGCCGCCGCGCCGGGTACGGACCTGGAAGGTCTCCAGCGGGAGCGGCTGCCCGGCCTCGTCGCAGAGCGCGGCGAGGACGTCGGCGCCGTCCCGGATCCCGGGGCGGTTCCACGGCGGAGGTGGTTGCTCGCCGGGCTTGGGCCGGTCCAGGTCGATGACGACCAGGCCGGACGGGCCTGTGGCGATGCCGATGTTGTACGGGCGCTGCCAGATGCGGCGGATGGTGTCCGGGTCGGTGGTGGTGCGGTGTTGCCAGGCGGTGAAGCCGCGGGGCGGGGTCTTGCCGTTCGGCGCGAGCGGGAAGACGTGCCAGCCTCGGGCGGCGGCCGCGAGGGCGTAGCGGGTGAGGTTCGTCATGGTCATAGGCGGCTCCAGTCAGCGGGTTTTGTCGCGGTGCAGGGCGCGGGCGTGGTTCCAGATGTGGCGGCCGAGCCGCAGGCGCAGGCCCGTGGCGCGGCAGTGCCGGCAGTCGTGGGTGCCGCGTCCGATGCGGTTGGGCTTGCGGCCCTTGCCCTGGCAGGCGCGGCAGGGGCGGAAGGGCCGGATGTAGCACTCGGCGGCGTAACGGACGGCGATGAACAGGCTGATGACGATCAACGTGCTAGCGATGGGCACGACAGGGTCCATGAGTGGCCTCCCGGGCCGTTTTCGGGTGTCGTCGGCCGAGGGCGCTAGCGTGCTAACGCCCTGGCCAGGCGGTGTTCTGGTTGCTAGCGGGGGTGCTAGCGATAGCAGGGCTGGCCGCTATCGCTAGCAGCCCCGGCTGGGCTCATTCGGTGCCGGTTCGGCGGTTGCGCTCCGCGATGGCGTCGGTGAGGTCGTCCAGGCGGATGCCGCGCCGGGTGACGGGCTTTCCGTCGATGCGGCGGCCGATGGCCTGGACGGGTACGCCGTGCGGCTTGAGCGCCGAGGTGAGCTGTTCGGAGGCCCAGCCGGTGTAGAAGTCGGGCCGGAGTTCGGCCAGGCGGCTGCACAGGGCCTCGTTCCAGGCGGCCGTCTCACCTGCCGGCCAGATCTCGGCGAGGTCGGACAGCAGGTCGAACGTAGGTGCGTCGGTGCGGGTCTGGGTGCCTTCCTCCGGCAGGGTGCCGGCCAGGCCGCGTAGCCGCATGGCGCGGGCCACGACCTGCTTGGCCTTGTCGGTGTCCACCTCGAACGAGCGGCGGGCGGCGGGCTTGCCCAGGCCGGACAGGATGCCCCATCCGGCGTCCTTGACCGGCTCGAAGATGGTGGCGCGGTAGCCGTTCTTGTACATCGAGGTGCCGAGGATCATGTCGTTGGCGACCTGATCGGCCACGCTCATGCAGTAGCGGGTGTTGACGTTGCGGGTGATGCCGGTCGGCAGGCTGTCCTTGTCCGGGATCTGCGTGCCGATCAGCAGGATCACGCCCAGGGCGCGGCCCAGCTTGATGACCTTCTCCAGGACCTCCCCGGCCTCCCTGCCGTACTGCGGGTGCAGGAACAGCTCCTGGATCTCGTCGATGGCGACGATCAGCGGGTGCAGGCCCGAGTCCTTCAGCGAGGCCAGCTCCGGGGTGACCTTGTTCTCCGGGGCCTTGCCGAGCTGGGCGTAGTGCGCGATGCGCTTGGAGCGGCGCTCGCACTCCTTGTACAGCCAGCGGATCATCCCGGCGCAGCGGGCGATCGTCTCGTCGTCGAAGCCGTTGCCGTACTCGGTGCAGACCGGCTCCAGAACCTTGAAGTCCCCCACTCCCTTCAGCTCGTAGATACGCAGCTCCGCACGCGGGTCCAGGCTGGCGGCGAGTACGGCCAGGCGCAGGGCGAAGGTCTTGCCCGAGCCGGGCTGCCCGCCCACGAGCCAGTTGCGGAACATCAGGGCGGCGTTGACCGTGTCCATGCGGGGCGTGGTGGCGAACGGGAACGGCTTGAACACGTCCACCGTGCCGTCCTTGAGCAGCGGCCAGGCGGGCTGCTTCATCTGGGAGGCGGGCTCGTAGCCGACCCACAGCGCCAGCCGTCCTGGATGGCCGTCGCCGGGCTCGGGCCAGACCTGGTCCAGCGGCAGCCGCATGCCGGAGGCCAGCCGTCCGCGCCGGGCCACTACGTCGGCGGCCTCGACGCCGAACGGCAGGTCCACCACGGCCAGGTGGCCGGGGCCGTCCCGGTGGATCTCCTGCGGGAAGCTGATGGCGTTCGGGTCCTTGCTGACGGCCTGGTTGATGCCGGCGATGCCGCACGACAGCAGCGCGCGGCGCACCAGCTCGGCCGTCAGCTTGCGATAGCGCGGCCCCTCCGAGACGCGATCGGTGATCGGCCGGTCCGAAGGCCGGCCTGCGCGGGCCAGCAGCGGCACGAGCGCGGCCACCGCCAGCACGCGGCCCCACGCCGGGATGTCGGCCAGCAGGAAGACCAGCAGACCGATCATCACGATGACGGTCAGGGCGGTCACGACCGACCAGCGCCACCGGGACTGGCGCTGACGCTGTCGATCCAGCTTCAGCCACATCTCCGGGTCGTTGTGGTCGGCGGCGTACTGCCGCAGCGCCCAGTTGCCCTCTTCGGCCGTGGCCCAGTGCAGCAGCTTGCCGGTGGCGCGGAAGAACCCGACCGGGGCGTACAGCAGGGCCTTGGCGGCGTACTTCGGAGCGCGGATCGCGTGGTAGCCGGCGACGTACCCGGCGTCCTTCGACGCCCAGACCAGCGCCGTGCGCATGCTGTTCCAGGAGCGCAGGGTGTCCGGGATGATCGGGGCGCGACGCCGCTCGTGGCGGGAGCGGCGAGGCACCTCGTCGTCCGGCGGATCGACCGGCGGTCCGAGGACCGTCCCCTCGATCGCGACCGTCTCGCGGTCGAAGAACTCGTCCTCATCGTCCGCGCGGCGGGAGCGGCGGCGCGCCGCGTCCAGCGGGACGACCTCCCCGCCGCCGGCGGGCGGTCCGTCCTCCTCCGCTGGGTCGTGTTCGTGCTCGTGAGGGTGGTGCGTCATGATGTGTGAACCTCGTGTGCGTAACTGCCGGCGGGGTTGCGGGGCGCGGCCGGAGTCTTGGCGGATGAGGCCGCGTCCCGTACTGGTGTGAGCTGGGACGATGTGCGGTCGGACCGTGCCGGGTCCGTGCGGGCGGTCGAGGCGGTCGTCAAGCGGCCTCCTGTTCGGTCGGACCGGGCTCCGTCCGCAGGCGGGCGAGCAGCGCTCCGGCCCGGTCGGTGGAGATGGATCGTCCGGTACGGCGGACGGCGTCCCTGAGGCGGTCCCGGGTGAGCGGTATGCCGCGTGCCTCGTGGTCGGCGGCGATCTCCCGGCCCAGCGGCATGAGGTCGTCCACCTCCACCGGGGCAGGACGCTGCGCCTTTCGCCGCTTCGGCCTGCGAGTGGACACGGCGGTCAGGGCCGGGCGGGCGGCCGGTGCGAGCCGTACCGTCTCGGCGTGGGCCGGTGCCAGCTCGCCGAGCTTGTACAGGGCGCGCTCGCGGCGCGTGGCCTTGAACCGCCAGAGGCGGCCGTACCGGTCCTGCAGGTCGGTCCTGGCCAGGATGCGCTCACGCTCGCGGCGCAGGGCCTCGGGGTACGAGCGCACCTCCCAGAGCACCATCCGCCGCCACAAGGCGAACGTCGGTGCTGGGGACAGCAGCCAGCGCGAGAGTCGGATGCTGTCGAGCCGGCGGGATGGACTGGCCAGGTCGGCGCGCTTGCGTACGGCGTGCGTGCCGACCTCCACGGCCACCACCCACAGGCCGGGCAGGATCGCGTGCGCGACCACGGCGAACCAGTCGGGCCCCGTGATGTAGGAGGCGACGTTCAGGTAGACCGTGGCGGCCGTGAGCGTCCATGGGATGTATCGCATCCAGCGCACCCGCATGTCCATCCGGGCGAGGACGATGTCCAGCGCGGAGAACACGGCGATGCCGAGATCCACCCCGAGGGGCAGCAGGAAGGCGAGCGGTCCGAACGTGGGCTTGGCCGCGTCCATGACGGTGGCGAAGGAGATCACGAACCCGATCAGGCCCAGCGCGCCGACAGCGGCGGCGGTGACCTCGATCAGGGTCCGTTCTCCATCCGACAGCGGGCGAGTGCCGGGATGGTCGTTCACGGTCGTGGCTCCGTTCGAGTTCAACGGCCCCACCGCCGTCCCCAGCAGCGCGGGCAACCGGGCCGGCTGCACCAGTTGCGCGGTGAGGCGGCCCAGCCTCGGGCGACGGTCTCCAGGGAGTCGCCATGGCGGATGGCGGCGCGGGAGACCTGCCAGAGCCGGTAGCGCTCCTGGCCCGCGCGCACCAGCTCGTTGAAGAGGCCCCCTATGAGGAAGACGGCGAGGTAGGAGATGACGGTGATCATGAATGGCTCCAGTGGTGCTGGTCGGTGGTGACGTTCGAGTCGTGGGTCACGAGCGATCTCCGGTCAGTGATCGGATCGGAAGAGGACACGGCAGAGTCGGCAGGAGGGGCGGCAGCGCGCGCCGTGGATGACGCAGCGCTGGGCCGGACGGCCGCCGCCGCAGCGGCAGCCGAACGGGTCGCCGGAACGCCTGCCGCACTCGCGGCACTGGAAGCGGGCGGCCATCACGCCACCTCATCGGCGCGGTGGCCGGCGACGAAGCTGAG
Source organism: Nonomuraea fastidiosa (assembly GCF_042751225.1). Taxonomy (NCBI): domain Bacteria; kingdom Bacillati; phylum Actinomycetota; class Actinomycetes; order Streptosporangiales; family Streptosporangiaceae; genus Nonomuraea; species Nonomuraea fastidiosa. Next base: position 166,433 of record NZ_CP170570.1, on the reverse strand, counting down.
GAGCGGACGTACTTCCCGCAGCTCTTCTGCGGTGTAGCCCGCCCAGACGCCCTCCTCAGGTTCGAGCGCCAGCGCGTACGACAGGCAGGCGGCGCGGGCCGGGCAGCGCGTCTGGCAGACGGCCTTGGCGGTCGCCTCCCGCGTCCATCGCTCCTCGTCGGTCTCGTCGTCGGAGCCGGTGAAGAGGACGGCCATCGTGGAGTCGCACGCCGGTTCGGCGTTGATGAGGTCGTCCAGCAGGTCGGCGGCGTCGTACTCGTCGTGGTGGTCGTTCACAGCTCCACCCCCAGCGCGCGCAGGGCCTGGACGAGGGCCAGGCGGATGCAGGCGGGGCAGATCGGCGGCGACGGCGGCTCGGCGTCCGGCGCGGACTCCTCCACGCCGTCGCACATGAGGCACGTCCATCGCGTGGACTCGGCGAGGTCGGCGGTGACGACCCGCATGGATTCGGACCCGTAGGTCATGATGAGAACACCTCTCTTGAAGGGGCGCCGGGGTGCGGGACTGGTTTGGCGACTAGGGACCGCATCCCGGCTTCTTCGTTGTTCGGGCTGGTCAGACGGGCTGATCATCCCCGTGGTGCTGCTTATTTAAACAAGGCGAACAAGCGTGGTCAACGACCACTGGCATACTTGTTTGAACAAGGCGAATGAGAGGGGCTCGAACATGCCCAGCCAGAGGCGGCGCGACGCGCTGCGCGGGGACGTGTCGGCGCGGATCGCCGACGACCTGCGCCAGGCCATCCTCAGCGGCGAATATGCCGAAGGGGACCGGCTGCCCAGCACGTCGGAACTCATGGAGCAGGAGCAGGTGTCGTCGCTGAGCGTGCGACACGCCTACCAGGCGCTGATCAACGAGGGCCTGGTCGTGGCCGTGCCGAAGAAGGGCTTCTACGTCCGCGAGTCGCTGTGCATGACCTGGCACATGACGACCTGGCAGGACCCGAAGCGGCTGGCTACCGTCAAGACCGACGGCTGGACGGCCGACGTCGAGGCCGCCGGCGACTCACACCGGCAGACCATCAGCGTCAGCATCCTGCCGGGCAGCCACCTGGTCGCCGGAACACCCATCGCCAAGCGGCTCGACATCCCCGAGAGCGAGCGTGTCGTCGTACGCAGCCGCGTCCGCTACATCGGCCCTGGGCCGGACCAGCCCGCCAACGAGCCGGAGTCGCTGGCGGACTCCTACTACGCGTACAACCTCGTCAAGGACACCAAGATCATGGAGCCGGACAGCGTGAACACCGCGCAGGTCCTGGCCGAACTCGGGTGTCCGATGCGCGACCACATCGACGAGCTGACCCCCCGCATCGCCTCCCGGCAGGAGACGGAACGGCTGCAACTGGCCGGGGTCATGGCGGTGCTCGAAGTCGTGCGTACGACGCTGACCACGTCAGGCAAGCCGGTGCTGGTGCTGCACCAGATCAGGCCGGGGAACGGGTCGAAGTACATCTACCACGTGGAGGCCCGCGATGACTGACCGTCCCGTCCTCGTCGCCCGGCTCGCCGTCGAGAGCGACACCGAGCGCGTCATCGGCCTGCGGACCGAGTCCGAACGGTGGCTGGCCGAGCGCGGCATCCAGCAGTGGACGGCGAAGTGGGACGAGATCGGGCGGGAGAAGATCCGCCGCAACATCGCCAACCGGGAGACGTGGGTGTTCGAGACCGGGGGCCAGGTGGTGGCGACCGTCACCTTAAACAAGCGGCCGGACCTGGACTTCTGGGACCCCGAAGCCGATGGGCCGGCCCTGTACATGTACAAGCTGCTCGTCGCTCGGAGCCAGGCCGGCCGAGGGCTGGGTGCGGACATCGTGGACTGGTCGGTGGACCAGGCCTCGCAGCGCGGGCTCCCCTGGCTGCGGCTGGACGTCTGGCGCACCAACCATGGCCTACAGCGCTACTACCGGGAGCGCGGGTTCGAGCACGTACGGACCGTCGTGGTCGACGGGCGGGACTCGGGGGCGTGCTTCCAGCGGCGGGCGGTGCCCGTGTCGGTGCCGAACATCGTGCAGGAGCAGCGCTCCGTGACCTGAGGGGACGGTGTCATGACGCTCGTTCGTGCTGGTGGGCCTTCACCAGGCTGTTCCACACCTGGCGGGCTTGGAGGTAGCGGCCTCGGCCGGTCTCCTCGTAGCCGTTGTCGTCGGTGTGGCGGAGGACGAAGAACTGGCCGGCCTCGCAGCACCATTCGTACTCGCCGCAGCACGAGGTCTCGGTCACACGGACCGGCCGGTTGCTGCACGGGATGTGCGGTTCCCAGTGGTACATGCGGCGTGCTTCCGGTGGCTCAGACGGCGAGGGCGACGCATGTGCGCGCCGCCCCCGGTGGTGCGTGCTGGTGTGGCGTGGCCGGCGTCAGTCGCACGCGGGGGTTTTCTCCGAGGGGAGGCGCAGCAGGGTCGCGCCGTAGATGTAGGCGGGGTCGGATGCGTAGCGATCGAGGCGTACGTGCTGGACCGCGCCGGTGGCGCCGGGCGCCAGCGACTCCAGGGCCTCGCGCAGGAGCGTCGCGGCACGTTCCAGTTCACCGGTGATGCCGCACGATCCCCGGCCCTCGTCGTCAGCGGCCGTCCACGAGTAGAAGCCATCGCTGTCGAAACGCACGACTACATGACAGCCACCAGCGGTACCACCCCTGTAGAGGACACCCAGAGGCGACCGTGTTGTCCGCCCCTCGTGTCCTCCCGTCCCCGCAGGAGCACCAGATGACCGGCACCACCAAGACCCCCGCCTGGGCCGCCCGTCTGCTCGCCGCCCGCAACGCCCGCGGCTGGTCCCAGCGCGACCTGGCCCGCGAGCTGATCAAAGCCTCCGACAAGCCGCTGACCGAGCTGCCCAACCTCATCCGCCGCATCCGGGGCCACGAGACCGGCGAACACCGCCCCGACGCCTTCTACACCCAGCTCTACTGCAAGGCGTTCGGCCTCACCGAAGACCAGCTCTTCGGCACCGTCACCAAGCCCGTCCCCGCCATCGCCCTGCCCACCCTGGCCCCCGACGCCGACCTGTACGAGCGCATCACCCGCGCCATCGATCAACCCTCCCGCGTGGACGCGGCCACCGTGCAATGGCTGGAACACTGCCTGGCCGAACACCGCCGCGTCGAAGACACCATCGGCAGCCGCCCCCTCCTCCCGCTCATCCACGCCCAGCTGTCCACCGTGGCCGACCTCGCCCGGGGAGTCCGAGGGCCGCTCGCCGACCGGGCCGTGGCCGTGCTGGCGCAGTACGCCCAGTTCATCGCCTGGATGTGCCACGACTCCCACCGCCACGCCGCCGCTTTGGCCTGGTACGACCGCTCCCACGCCTGGGCTCTGGATGCCGGCGACGCCGCCCTGGCCGCCACCACCCTCAACATGCGCGCCCACCAAGCCTGGAGCCTCGGCGACGCACCCCGCTGCGTCCGCCTGGCCGAAGCCTCCCGCTGGCACGACGGCCGCACCACCCCCGGCGTCCAGGGCATGGCCGCTCAGATGGCCGGCCGAGGCCACGCCCAGATGGGCGAGGCGAACCTTGCCCGCACCCGCCTCGCCGAAGCCGAAGAACTCATCCGCACCGCCGCCGAACACCCCGAAGACGAACCACCCTGGATGTACTTCTACGACGAGGGCTGGTTCCTCATGCAACGCGGCATGGCCGAACTCGAACTGGGCGACGGCCGCCGCGCCGCCGACTACCTCGAACGCGGCCTGTCCACCCTGCCCGAGCACTACCGCCGCGACCGCGCCTGGTACGGAGCCTGCCTCGCCCGCGCCCACCTCATGCAAGGCGACGCCGAAGCCGCCATCGCCACCGCCCTGGCCGTCGCCCCGGACGCCAAGGAAGTCAACGCCTACGCCGTGACCGAACTTCACCGCACCGCCCATGACCTCGCTGCAAGAGGCGCTCCTGGTGCCGAGGTGATCAGAAGTTCCTTGGCAGGCTCCAAGTCATAGATCAGTGTCCCCGTTGTCCCTCTGTCCCCGTGCCACTCTCGAAATGCGGTATCAACGGGACCAGGGCGTGGACGGACGGGGGCAGTGCTGATGGTGGTGTCCCCCGTTCACAAACACCAGCTCGAGTGATGCCCCCGGTGTTTCAGCGCATGCAACTAGGGTCAGCATCGGCGCCTATTCGTCTATGGTCTCTATAATTGCCGCCGAGCGAAACGTCGAAGGCAAATAAAGAACTTTGATATCCAGAATCTGACTAGGGGGCTGCTGGCGATAATTCTCGAAAAGTAAGCTTGTGGAGGTGCCTTCTAGTCTATTGCATCGATCACATAGGAGGCCGCGAATCCAGCCAGTTTTGTGATCGTGATCTCGTACAAGGGTGCCGTTCGATGGCCCCTGGCCGCAGACCCCGCACCTGCCGTTGTGCCATAGCTCCAGCATCCTGAAGGCTTCCGCATGTTCCGGCAAGACGCTGGAGGTACTCTGTGGGTGCTGAGCAGCTTGAATTCTCAGTTGCTTCAGAAATGTCTCATCGGCTTCCCATGACCAGCAGGCTGGTTGCAGAGTGGCTGAGGAAGGATCGAGATCGGGGAGCGGTGGCTTGCATGATCCGCACATCTTGGCTTGAGCAGCAGCAGTTCCGCGCCAGATCATTATTTCGCGTACGTAGTCGAGGCCGACTCGTCGTGGGTTGCGAGAGGACTGCTGAATCAAGTCCTCGAAGAAGGCTTCCAGATTTTCGTTGTGATATTCGAACATTATGCCGAAGGTGTGTAGGTCTTCGGGGAACGGTCGAAGGGAAGCCTTGGGCGGGTGTCGACAAGTAAGTGTATGAATCTTTCCCTTATTGAGGATATATGGAAAGTCGTCTGGATCAAGCCGTTCGTGACTTTCTGTCCACTCTCGGGCGATGCTGTGATATATTTCGCGGGCTTCGTCGTAATGCGACATTGCTCGGTCGCAAGATTCGCAGCAGCCACTTTCTCGCGTCGTCGCATCGAGAAGGTATTTTCGTGCCACCCTCGCGTCTATATCTCCGGCTGCAATGCGCTCGAGAATCCAGAGAACCGACGGTATGTCGATCTGCCAGTATTCAACTCGGCCAGAGGTTAAGGATGTCAGCGTCGAATTGTCATAACGATGACCGTTGATTTCGATGTGGAATGAATAGTTTCTACCTTGCACTGCCGCCCTCCGAAGCTCACTGTGCCCCTGGTCAATGGTTGATCGTAGTGACCGAGTGTGACATTTCAGGCCGATGCTGGCGGGAGCGGCGGCATCGCTATGACTTGCCCGAGGGTGCTGTGCAGTGCATGCAGCTGGCTCCGGCTGTCGAAGAGAGGTGATGCCATCGTGCACCTGTCCAGTCAGAACTGGGCTGAGTGACAGGCTGAGTGACAATCGCTGTGGTCGATCACGAACGTTGACAGACGCAGACGCACTCTTTCGGCAGGTCAGAGAGCGTACATCCCCCCATCGCATGCGGTGTTCGATTTGCTTCACACCGAAGAGGTCACTGGTTCGATCCCAGTATCGCCCACCACAAAGACGCGGGTAGACGGGGTTTCGGAGCTGATCCGAGGCCCCGTTCCTCGTATCTGGGGGCGCTGGGGAGCCGATCGGGGCGCCATCCCACTCCGGCTCCCTGTCGGAGACGGCTTGCGCTGAGCATGGTGTTGATCCTTTGGGCCTCCTCGATGATCCTCGGCTTACGCTCCCAGCGCAGCGCTCAGGCTTCCTCGGTTCGGACGCCCGCGGTGAGGCTTGGCCCATCACGCGGTTAGGTCGAAGCCATCCGGTACTGAACAGGCGCGAGTGGCGAGTGCTCCAGGGGCGGCGGTGAGGATGATCACCTGATGCGTACCCATGGCGACGCCCACCACCACGCTGATGGGAGAGGAACCCGGGTGATGGAGCTTGAGGACTCGTGGGGGCGCTGGGAGGCTGCGCCGCTGGGCGAGGTCGTCGCCCTGATGCGGGGGCTGGCGGCGCCGTGGTGGGTGGGCGGTGGGTATGCGATCCAGCTGGCTGTCGGCCACGCCTATCGCGAGCATGAGGACGTGGACATCGTGCTGCTGCGCCGGGATCAGCTCGAGGTGCGGCGGCTGCTGGACGGCTGGGACTTCCACGTCCCGGGCCTCACCGACGGACTGCGGCCGTGGGCACTGGACGAGGTGCTGCCCGGGCAGGCGCACAACGTCTGGGTGCGCGAGCGCCCCGGCGGACCGTGGCGGTTCGAACTCCTGCTGGAGGACGTCGATGGTCAGGAGTGGATCTACCGGCGCGACCGTCGGATCCGCCGCCCGCTGGCGGAGCTGACCGTCGAGGCGGACGGTCTTCGTCTGGTCGCCCCTGAGGTGCAGTTGCTCTACAAGGCCAAGGGCACGCGGCGAAAGGACGAGGTGGACTTCGAGGCGATTCTCCCCCGGTTGACGCAAGGCCAACGGTGCTGGCTGGAGGCGGCGCTAGAGGTCGGGCACGACGCACATCCCTGGCGCGAGCGCCTGCGCCACATGGCTTGAGAGATCGCGGCGGCACACTCTAGAGACCACCGGCAGGCCCCTCGGGAACCGGTCCCCTCCTGAGTGCCCTGAGTGCCAGAAGGGCCTTGCCGGGGGCGTTGGGAAGGACTCGTGGGCGCTGGGAGGCGCTGGTCGGAGGGGGCGCTGGAGGGCGGGTGCGATACGCGTCGCTGCGCAACCGCTTGCTCGGAAAGCGATGGAAGAGCACCGGAACGGGCGTGCGATTGCGGCGCTCACTTGCGTCGGAGTATCCAGAGACGCTCACTTGCGCCGGAGTATCCAGAAAAGAGCCGCGCGATCAGCGCCACGGCCAGAACGACTGCGGCGATGAGCGAGAGTTCGATCCATCCCATTCCCAACACGTGCGCCTCCGGGGCGGGGTCGATGCGGACTACCTGTCAGCCGGGCGGGTGGGGGCCGGCGAGGGTGGAGCGGGAGACGCACCACGTCGTGTGCTCGAGGCTGATCGCTTCTTCGGCGTCCCGGGCTTCGGCGGCCCACGCCTCCTCGGTCTGGACGGCCTCCAGGCGGGAGCGGACGATGGAGAGTTCGTTGGCCGCCAGTGCGTACGCGCGGCCGAGGTTGTCGTGTCGCTTGATCGCGAGCCAGGCGACGCCGACGCCGATCATCGCGGCGACGATTCCGGCCAGGTCGATCGAGATGACGCCGAAAACGCGCAGCATCGCGGTGAGGACGCCGAGGATTTCGATGATGATCAGGGTGATGCTCCAGGCGAGGCCGCGTTTCCGATTCCACTCCGCTTTGCGGGTGTACCACAATTGCCGGTCGATGATGCGTTCTTTGGATGGAGACCGCCTTGCGGTGGTCCAGCGCGAAGTTGCGTAACCCGCGCGTCGCCGGGCTGATGGCGGGGGCGGTGCTCGGCGCTATTCCGGTGCGCGGCGCGTCGTGCAGCAGCTGCGTCAGTCGCTCGATGTACAGGGAATCCGTGCGGGTTTCGCGCCGTCCTTGCCGAACGGCGCGGCTCCGACGGCATATCGCCAGGCCATCGTGCTGGTGAATTCGGTCAATGCGCGCCGTCGTACCAGGTGCGGTCCAGTTTCTCCATGAGCGGCCAGATCTCGATCAGGGCGGTGCCCACGTGGGCGACGGCCGTGGCGGCTGCGGCAGGTCGAAGGCGGAAGCGCCTGCTCGTAGGGTCACAGCGCCTCCGGTCGCCGCGACGAGCAGAGGCCGAGGCGGATGCGCGACGCCGCCAGATGGCGGCGCTGACCGTCGAGTGAAGAAGCCTGGCCGGCGGCCTGGGACAAACCGGGGAGCGAAGCGTCCGGCAGTGTCATGACCTCGGCGCTGTCACATTGTCCGAGGGCCGTACTGCTTCTCCTGGGCGACGTTGAGCCGGGCGAGTTCGCATGCGGCCGGATGCCGTCGCTCACTCACTCGAATTCGGCCTGTCGAAAAGTCCCACTGAGAGCCAGGTTGATCGTGGCGAAGACGTCAAGACAGCGGTGATCGTCTTCGTTTCCGCGGCATCGTGAAAATGTGCGATCTTGTTTGGATCTTCGGCGTCCGCCTTTCTCCGCGAAACCGCGCGCAGGTGGTCGGGGAACGCGAAATCGCGAAATCGTCTCGTCAGGGGACGTACGCCAGGACGTGGTCGCGAAGGAGGGCGGGAAGGGCGGGGTCGTCGCGTTCGATCGCCTCCACGAGCGGCTCGTGGTCGCACGCGTTGTCGTACGGCCGCAGCCCCAGCAGGCGGATCGACAGGTGGGTCCAGACCTCGACCCCCAGCGATTCCCACACCGACAGCAATACCTCGTTTCCCGCCGCCGCCACGATCTCGCGGTGGAAGGCCACGCCGTGGCGGACCTGGTCAGTACGGGAGCCGGTGGCGATGGCCCGGCGCAGGTGGCGTAGGTTGTCTCGGAGCGCGTCGGGGGAGGGGCGGCCAAGACGGACGGCCGTCTCCTCAAGGCCGGCTCGCACCTGGTAGACCTCCCGCAGGTCGGCCTCGGTGAAGCCGCGCACCTGCGCGCCCTTGTTAGGGGAGGTTTCGATCAGCCGCAGTGTCTCCAGCTCGCGGAGCGCCTCGCGTACCGGGGCCTGGCTCACGCCGAGCTCAGCAGCCAGCCGGCGCTCGACGATGCGATCGCCGGGCGCCCATCGGCCGTTGATCAGCCCCTCAACGATCGAGGTGCGGATCTGTTCGCGCAACGGGACCCTCACCACCGGTTTCACGCCACGATCCTAGCCGCCTTCGCACATCGGATGATCGATCATAGGATGGATGTATGGAGACAGACTGGGACCCCCAAGAGACGGCGGAATGGCTTGAGTCGCTGGAAGCCGTCCGCCGGGAGGCCGGCCCCGACCGGGCCGAGTTCCTGCTGCGGCGGCTGGCCACGAGCAGCCGCTACGTCAACACGGTGCCGACCGAGGACGAGCCCGAGTACCCGGGCGATCTAGAGCTGGAAGAGCGCATCGCGGCATACGACCGCTGGAACGCCGCCGCGATGATCACCAGGGGCAGCAAGCTGGGGCTCGGCGGCCACCTGTCCACCTACGCCTCTGCCGCCTGGCTCTACGAGGTCGGTTTCAACCACTTCTTCCATGGCGAGCACGACCAGGTGTACTTCCAGGGGCACGCCTCGCCGGGCATCTACGCCCGCGCGTTCCTGGAGGGCCGCCTGAGCGAGCAGCAGCTCGACCTGTTCAGGCGCGAGCCGGAGGGCGGCCTGCCGTCCTACCCGCACCCGCGGGCGATGCCGGGGTTCTGGCAGTTCCCGACCGTGTCGATGGGCCTGGGGCCGCTCAACGCGGTCTATCAGGCACGGTTCAACCGCTATCTGCACAACCGTGGCATCAAGGACACCTCGGCCTCTCACGTATGGGCGTTCCTCGGTGACGGTGAGATGGACGAGCCGGAGGCCACGGCGGCGCTGACGCTGGCCGCGCGCGAGGGTCTCGACAACCTCACCTTCGTGATCAACTGCAACCTGCAGCGGCTCGACGGCCCCGTACGCAGCAACACCCGCATCGTGCAGGAGCTGGAGGGCGTCTTCCGCGGCGCGGGCTGGAACGTCGTCAAGGCGCTGTGGGGCCGCGACTGGGACCTGCTGCTGCAGGACGACGAGCTGGTGGCGCGGCTGGCGGAGGTGCCCGACGGGCAGTTCCAGACGTTCGCCGCCTCCTCCGGCGAGTACATCCGCGAGAAGCTGTTCCACGGCCTGAAGGCGCCGGTCTCGGACGAGGAGCTGCGCCGCATCGTGGGCGGCTCGCGGGCGGGTCACGAGCCGCGCAAGGTGTACGCCGCCTACCGCCGCGCCGTCGACCACAAGGGCGCCCCCACGGTGATCCTGGTCCAGACGGTCAAGGGCTGGACGCTCGGCGCGGGCGTCGAGGCGCGCAACGCCAACCACCAGATGAAGAAGCTCTCCCAGGACGAGTTCCGCGCCCTGCGCGACCGCCTGGGCCTGCCGATCAGCGACGAGGCGCTCTCCGGCGAGCTGCCCCCCTACGCGCACCCCGGCCCCGACTCGCCCGAGGTCCAGTACGTGCTCGAGCGGCGCCGCGCGCTCGGCGGCCCGGTGCCGGCGCGGAAGGTGTCGTACCACCCGCTGCCCGTCCCCGCCGACCGCAACTTCGCCAAGCTGGCCAAGGGCTCGCAGCAGCCGGTCGCGACCACGATGGCGCTCGTGCGGCTGCTGAAGGACCTGATGCGGGAGCCGGAGACGGGCCGCCGCTGGGTGCCGATCGTGCCCGACGAGGCGCGTACGTTCGGCATGGAGTCGCTCTTCCCCTCAGCGAAGATCTACTCGCCGCTCGGCCAGCGCTACGACGCGGTGGACCGCGACCTGCTGCTCGCCTACACCGAGTCCACGGAGGGGCAGATCCTCCTCGAGGGCATCACCGAGGCCGGCTCGATGGCGTCGTTCACCGCCGCGGCCACCAGCTACGCCACCCACGGCGAGCCGATGATCCCGCTCTACATCTTCTACTCGATGTTCGGCTGGCAGCGGACCGGCGACCAGATGTGGGCGCTGGCCGACCAGCTCGGCCGGGGCTTCCTCATCGGCGCCACGGCGGGCCGCACCACCATGACGGGCGAGGGCCTGCAGCACGCCGACGGGCACTCCCAGCTGCTCGCCTCGGCCAACCCGGCCTGCCTGGCGTACGACCCGGCGTTCGCGTACGAGATCGGCGTGATCGTCCGCGAAGGGCTCCGGCGCATGTACGGCGAGCAGGGCGAGGACGTGTTCTACTACCTGACCGTCTACAACGAGCCCAAGCCGCAGCCCGCCATGCCGGAGGGCGTCGAGGAGGGCATCATCAAGGGCATGTACCGCTTCCGCGAGGGCGGCGGGCAGGCCCACCTGCTGGCCAGCGGCACCGCGATCCACTGGGTGCTGGCGGCGCAGGACCTGCTGCGCGAGGAGTACGGCATCGGCGTGGACGTCTGGTCGGTCACCTCGTGGAGCGAGCTGCGCAGGGACGCGATGACGGCGACGGGCGTGCCGTACGTCCAGGAGGCGCTCGCCGGGGCGAACGGGCCGGTGATCGCGGTCAGCGACTGGATGCGGGCGGTGCCCGACCAGATCGCCCCCTGGGTACGCCAGCCGTGGACCTCGCTCGGCACCGACGGCTTCGGCCTGTCGGGCACCCGCGAGTCCGTGCGCGAGCACTTCGGCGTCGACCCCCGCTCGATCGCGGACGCCGTGCTCAAGGCCGTCCAGGGGAACGCCTCCTGAGCCCTCACGCGCGATCGTCAGGCCGTATGTGAACAAGAGCCGGGCGGGGACGTCCCCGCCCGGCTCTGCGGCGCTCTCACGGCTTCCAGGCCGGTTCCGGGCGGGGCTCGACGGCGGGTCCCGGCGCGTGGGCGGGCAGGCGTACGGTGAAGGTCGCGCCCTCACCGGGCCGCCCGTCCGCGGTGATCGTGCCGTGGTGGCCCTCGACCACCTCGCGCACCAGCGCCAGCCCGAGCCCGAACCCGGTCCCCTCGAACCGGCCGAACAGCCGCTCGGCGTCCCCGGGGTCCAGGCCCACGCCGTCGTCCTCGACGGTGAGCAGCACGACGCCGGGCTCGCCGGACAGCCGCACGCGGATGTGCCCGCCGGGCCCGGTGTGGCCGAGCGCGTTGTCCAGCAGCGCCGAGACGACCCGGCGCAGGGCCGACTCGACCCCGCGTACGACGTGGTCGCCGGGACCGTCGCAGCGGACCTGCAGGTCCACTCCGCGGGCGGCGGCCCTGGGGCTCTCCGCCGCGACCGCCTCGGCGGCCAGCACGGCGAGGTCCACCGGCCCGAACGGCCGCCGCAACTGCTGGAACTGGGCCGAGCGCAGCAGGTCCTCCACCACCTCGCCGAGCTGCCTGGTGCCGGTCACGAGGTGATCGACCTCGTCGATGAGCAGGATCGGGTCGGTGCCGCCGCGCAGCCGCCGCGACAGGAGCTGGGCGCGGGTGTTCAGCCGGGTCAGCGGGGTGCGCAGCTCGTGGCTGACGTCGGCGGCGAAGCGCCGCTGCCTGGCCAGTGCCTCGCCCAGCGGCGCGATGGCCCGCCGGGACACGACGTGGCCGACGACCAGCGCGGCCAGCAGCCCGGCCACCTCGGCCCCGATCAGCGTGTGCAGCAGCCGCTGCCGCTCCGACACTTGGTAGCGCAGGTCGAGCGCGGCCTGCACGACGGTGTCGCCGCGGCGGCGGGTGTGCACGAGGTACTCCTGCCCGGCCACCGTGACCTCGACGGTCTCCTTGCTCTCGCCGCCGCCCGCGACGTGGTTGAGCGAGCTGCGGACGGGCAGCTCGGCGGGCGCGCCGGGCGAGGCGGCGATCGTGCCGTCGGCGCGCAGCTCGTACAGCCAGACGCAGGGCGGCGGGTACGCGACCGGCGAGCGGGCGGCGGTGACGGTCAGGTCGCGCAGGGCGGCGGTGCCCTGGCTGTGCACCATCGCGCACCACACCAGCACGCCGACCAGCGCGAGCACCACCGAGAACGCGCCCGCCACCTGGAAGGTGATGCGCCGCCTGGCGCGGGCCAGCAGGCGGCGGTCGGGATCGGGATCGGGGCCGGGCGGCCTGCCGGGGTCCGCCGGGCGGCGCAGCGGCGCGATGACGCTCACAGCGAGCCCAGGCGGTAGCCCACGCCCCGTACGGTGCTCACCACACCTTGTCCCAGTTTGCTGCGCAGGTAGTACACGTAGGTGTCCACGATCGACTCCTTCTTCGCCCCGTCGAAGACCTGCTGGCGCAGCGCCCTGCGGGTGTGCACCTGCCGCGGGCGCGCGGCCAGCGCGCTGAGCAGCCTGCACTCCTGCCCCGACAGCGTCACCTGCTCGCCGCTGGGCAGCCGGACGATGTGCGCCTCGGCGTCCAGCCAGCCGTCGCCCAGCGGCAGCAGCGTGGCCATGTCGAGATTGCGGCGGTGCAGCGCCCGCACCCTGGCCAGCAGCTCGTCGATGTCGAATGGTTTGACCAGGTAGTCCTCCGCGCCGGCGTCGAGCCCGGTGACCCGGTCGGAGACCGAGCCGAACGCGGTCAGCAGCAGCACCGGAGTGGTGATCGCCTGCCGCCGCAGCCGGCGCAGCAGGTCGATCCCGTCCATCGAGGGCAGCCCGCGGTCGACGATGAGCACGTCGTACGGGCGGCTCAGCCCCAGATGCAGCCCTCGCTGCCCTTCCGGCGCCAGATCGACCGTGTAGCCCTGCTCGGTGAACAGGTCGACCAGCATCTGCCCTAATTCGCGGTCGTCCTCGACGAGCAGCAGCCGGCGGGAGGGCGAGCCGGCCGTGCCTGTAGTCCCAGCCACGGCACCACGGTTACACCACTGTGGCGGAAAAACCAGGTCCACTTCGCCTCCGGAGTCCCAGAAGTCGTGTCTGCAGCGGCCGACCTGGGCGATCATGAGGAATTGGACTGCAACTCCACGGGCTGCGGCGCGGGCGCGCCGGTCTTCCTGGTGCTGAGCTCCAGGCGCTCGGGCAGCGCGAGCTTGTACAGCGGCATCGCGCCCGCGGTGGTGAGCACGGCCACGAGCACCAGCATCGAGAACAGCTCCGTGGTGATCATCTCCTGCGCGAGCCCGATGTTGATGAAGATGAGGATCATCAGGCCGCGGGCGTTCATCAGCCCGCCCACCGCGTACGACTCCCGCCACGAGAACCCGAGCCCTCGCATCGCCAGCGAGCACCCGAAGTACTTGCCGGCGAACCCGGCCGCCAAGATCAGCAGGAACGCCAGCACCATCGAGCCGCCGGCGATGCCGCCGAGCTGGGTGTTCAGGCCGGAGAACGTGAAGAAGACCGGCAGCAGCAGGGTCGAGACGACGTCCATCATGCGGCCGTGCAGCACCTGGCGGAAGGCGGCGTTCCTGGGCATCGCCAGGCCCGCGAAGAAGCCGCCGAAGACGGAGTAGACGCCGATCCAGTCCGTGATCCAGCCGGCGGCCAGCGGGACGAGGATGACGACGTACATGCCGGTCGGGCCGAGCCGCCCCGTGCGTGCGACGCTCTCGCCCAGCGGCCGCAGCAGCGGGGCCACGACCTTCAGCATCACGATCGCGAACACCGCGGTCAGCGCGATGGTGGGCAGCGCGCCCGTCACGCCGTCGCCCAGGTGCATGGCCGTCAGCACGGCCAGCAGGCACCAGGCGAGCGCGTCGTCGATGGAGGCGCCGAGCAGGGAGAGCCGGCCGAGCGGCGAGTTCTCCAGGCCGCGCTCGTACAGGATCCTGGCCAGCATGGGGAAGGCGGTCAGCGAGAGCGCGCCCCCGACGAACAGGGCGAACTGCATCGGCGGCACCTCGGGGCGGGACAGCAGGTCGTACAGGACGAGACCGGCGCCCGCGCCGAGCAGCAGCGACGGCAGGACGCCCGACGCGGCGAGCACCGACGCCTTGCGGGCCTCGCCGGGCGTGCCGGCGCTGTGGTCGAGGCCGGCCCCGACCAGGAACATGTAGAGGGTCAGGCCGATGGTGCTCAGCACGTACAGGACCGGCCGGACGTCGGGCGGGAAGAGGGCCGCCTGCGCCTCGGGGAACAGCCAGCCGAACAGCGTGGGGCCGAGCAGCACGCCGGCGACCATCTCGCCGAGCACGCGCGGCTGCATCACGAGCTGGGCAAGCCGGCCGCAGATCGCCGCCGTGACGAGGATGACGACGAGCGCGGGCAGGACTTTGAGCACCAGGGCGAGGTTGGGGTCAGCGGGTGCGGCGTGAGCCAGGGTGACGACCATGGTGTGCATACCGGTTCTCCGCATCGAAGGCGTCGGAAGCGTCAGGAGCGTCGGTGGTGCGGTCAGGAGCGTCGGTGGCGCGGTCGGGGGCGTCGGTGGTGCGGTCAGGGGCTTCGGCGGCCGTCGGGGCCTCCGTCTCGGCCGGGTCGCCTTCCTCGGCCGGGTGGCGTTCCTCGGCCGGGTCACGGGCGGCGGCCTCGGCGAAGTGGCGCTCGCACAGCCGCAGCCGGTGCGCGTCCCAGACCATGTACGTGCCGAGCACGAGCTGCACGAGGCTGCGCCAGACGTCCTCCCAGCGGTCGCGCACCCGCATGTAGGCGAGCGCGAGACGGGGCCGGTGCGGGGCGCCGCGCGGGGTGAGCAGGCAGGGCCCGCGGCTGGGCAGGGACCTGGTGTGGGAGACGGACGAGTCCAGCACGTAGCGGTCCAGGACCTCCCGCGCCACCACGCGCATGACGATCGGCGCCAGCCGCCAGGCCGGGCAGGGGCGGTTGGCCGCGACGCCGAAGGGGATGTGGTTGAGCTCCTTGGCGGGCCGGTCGAACCGGCCGGGATCGAAGCGATCCGGATCGGCGAACCCCGCCCGGTGGAACTCCGGATAGTTGAAGCAGAGCACCGAGCCGGCCGGGATCGTGGTGTGCTCGTCCAGCGCGATGTCCCCGCTGGTGATCCGGTGGGCGATGCCGAACAGCGGATACAGCCGCAGCGTCTCGTTGATCACCCGGTCGAAGTGGCGGTCGTCGGACGTCCGCGCGCGCTCCTGCTCCTCCGGATGCCGGGCGAGGACGAGCAGCAGGTGCGCCATGCCCTCGGAGAGCTGCACGACGGCGGTGTTGAAGAACGCGCCCTGCAGGTAGTACGCCTGCTCCAGCGGCGTCAGCCCGTCAGGCAACGGCACCCTGACCTTGTCCAGGCGGGGCAGCAGGTAGCGGGTCAGGCGGTCACGGCGGTCCATGTGCCGCAGGCCCGTGCACTTGAGCGAGGTGACGACGTCGTCGGCGTTGGCCGCGATCAGGTCGCGGGCCTCGCGCGGGCAGGGTTCGGCGAAGACCAGCTCGTACGCGAACTCCGCCCACAGCGGCATCATCAGATCCCGCAGCCTGACCATCCCCCGCACGCCCTCGAGACGGCGGGCCGCGCAGCGGCGGGCCAGCTCCTCGGCCTCGGCCTTGGGCACCGCGAGCAGGGAACGGGTGGTGCGGGCCACGGCGTCGTACCGCTCGCCCGGCTCCAGGTGCTCCTGGTGCATCTCAGGGCCGGGGGACAGCCAGTACCAGAACAGGTCGGACAGGGCCGCGCCCCTGCTGCGCCCGTTCGCGGCCGGATGGGAGTACAGCTCGCGGAAGCGGTCCACACCGGCCAGGCCGCCCGGCACCGGGATGCCCTCGTCGCCGTTGATCCTGGCGAACACCCGCTCCCGCAGCGCCACCACCCGGCGCGGCAGCCAGTACGGCAGGCTCACCAGCACAGCCACCACCGCGAGCGCCACGGCGATCGGCACGGCGATCGGCACGGCGATCGGCACGGCGACGGTCAGCATGGCGGCACCACGCTCCGCACCATGTCGGGGGTCAGGTCGCCGACGCCGGCGCAGCCGCACAGCGTCATGGCCTGCTCGACCTCCGCCCGCAACAGGCCGAGCACGCCGGCCACGCCCGGCTCGCCGCCCGCGGCCAGGCCCCACAGCACCGGCCTGCCGACCGCGACGGCGGCGGCCCCCAGCGCCAGCGCCTTGACCACGTCGGTGCCGCGCCGCACCCCGCCGTCCACGAGTACCGGTACCGTGCTCCCGTCCGGGCCCGCGACCTCGGCCACGATCTCCGGCAGCAGGTCGATCGCCGTGGGCACGCCGTCGAGCTGCCGGCCGCCGTGGTTGGACACCATGATCGCGGCCGCGCCGTGCTCGATCGCGAGACGGGCGTCGGCCGGGTGCGTGACGCCCTTGACCACGATCGGCAGGTCTGTCATGCGGCGCAGGACGGCCAGGTGCTCCCACGACAGCTCCGGCCACATCGCGATCGGCCGCACCGGGCCGCCGGGGCCGTCGCGCAGGTTCTCGCAGTGCAAGTGCGCGGGCAGGTCGAGGAAGCGGTTGCGGATGTCGCGCCGGCGCACGCCCATGACCGGCGAGTCCGCCGTGACCACCAGCGCCCGGCAGCCCGCCGACTCGGCGCGGCGCACGATGCGCTCGGTGAAGGCCAGGTCGGGCTGCACGTAGAGCTGGAACCACAGCGTCGCCCCCGGCGCGGCGGCGCCCACCTCCTCGACGGCGACCGTGGCGGCCATGCTCACGATCATGATGGTCTCCGCGGCGGCCGCGGCCCGCGCGGTGGCCCGCTCGCCCTGCGGGTCGGCGAGGCGGTGGAACGCCGTCGGGGCGATGAGCACCGGCATCGACGCGCGGCAGCCCAGCAGGGTCACACCGGTCTCCGGGCGGCCCGCGCCGCGCAGGACCCTCGGCACCAGCGCGAGCCGGTCGAAGGCGGCCACGTTCGCGCGCAGCGTGATCTCCTCGCCCGCGCCGCCGGCGAAGTAGTCGTAGTGGGCGGGGGCGAGGCGCTCGCGGGCGGCGGCCTCGTAGTCGCACAGCCGCCAGCCGCTCATGGGGCCGCGCGCCTCGGTGGCCGCCGGGTGCGCCTCGGTGGCCGTCCGGTGCTCCGACGGGCCATGCGGACCGAGCGGACCGGGCTCTCGGTGTGCGGTGGGTTCCGGGCGTGGAGCGGGTTCCTGGTGTGCGGTGGGTTCCCGGTGTGCGGCGGGTTCAGGGCGTGGGACGGGTTCTGGGCGTGCGGCGGGTTCCAGATGTGCGGTGGGTTCAGGGCGTGCGGCGGGTTCCGGGTGCGGGGCGGGGGCCCGGTCGTCGACGGGGGTGGCCATCGTCGTGCGCATCACGCCGGGACCGCGGCCGCGCGCCGGGCGAAGAAGGCCCGCAGCGGCTCGACGTGCACCTCGGGGGAGTCCCACTCGTTCTCCAGGTTCTCCGTCACGTGGTGCACGGCGACGGGCTCGCCGGGGAGGTGATGGCGGACGACCGGATGCAGGTAATGGCCCTCGTGCGCGCGGGCCGCGTCACCCTGGCTCGGCCGGCTCACCTCGATGTCGAACGGGTCCACCTTGTCGTGGTCGGGGCCGTACTCCAGGGTGATCGAGAAATGGCCGTGCGCGCCGATCGGGTCCTCCTGGAGGTCGTACGGCACCTCCTCGAAGTAGCGCGCGGTGCCGCCGTCCACCGTGATCACGTCGGCCAGCAGGCCGAACTGCTGCCACAGGGCCGAGGTGCGGTTGATCCTGGCGATCACCGCGTCGGCCATCGCCGCCGGGTCGGCGGGCAGCTCCCGGCTCGGCCACGGCACCCCGTGGTAGCGCTGCTCCAGCACGCGGTGCAGCGCCCGCGCGCCGTAGCGGAAGCCGTGGATGAAGCCGCTGGTGCCGCGCTTGAAGTCGCGCGACTGGGTGAGGGTGCCCGCGAAGTACAGGCCGGGCACGTTCACCGACTCGTACGCGGGCGTCAGCTCAGGGAACCTGCCGTTCGCCGCCGGCATGGGCAGGCAGTCGCCTGCGAAGATCGAGGAGTCGAAGCGGAACCCGGTGCACAGGATGACCTTGTCGTACGGGATGTCCTTGGTGACCTCGTTGACCCGGACGAAGGCGACGGTCACCAGGTAGGTGCCGTCGGGTTGCCGCTGGATGTTCCTGATGTGCCCGTCGAGCACGGCGTTCTGGGACTTGAGCTGGTAGGTGTCCAGCATGCCGTTGTTGATCGCGCGCAGGTGGCCCACGTAGTGGGTGCGCCAGGCCAGGCGCAGCGAACGGGGGCCGGCGATGTGGATGACCGCGGCCGTCTCCATCAGGTTGTCGGCGGTCTCGAACGCGGAGTTGCCCTTGCCGACGATGAGCACCCGCTGGTCGGTGTAGTCGGCGGGGTCGAGGGAGGCGGTGCCGTACAGGTCGGCGGTCTCGACGCCCGGGATGGGCGGGATGTTGGGCTTGCTCACCCCGGTGGCCACGATGACGTGCCGCGCCTCGAACGTACGGCCGTCCTCGGCCGTCACCACGAACGGTCCCGGGCGTTCCACCCTGGCCACGCGGGTGCCGTACGCGATGCGCAGATCGCGCGCCCGCGCGAAATCGCCGAGATAGCGGACCATGTCATCGGCATGCGGGAAATATCGGTCGCTGTAGCGGGTGAACAGCAGCTCCGGATCGTCCGACAGCAGGGAGTTCCAATCCATCCGCAGATTGAGCTCGGGATCGTCCCAGCCGGTGTGCTTCTTGTTGATCGAGATGAGCGTGCGGTGGCGCGGGAACGTGCGGAAGAACTGTCCGGGCTCCGCCCCCGCCTCCAGGATCAGGTAGTCGCGGCCGGCTTGCTGCAGGAAGTGACCGAGCTGCAGGCCCGCGGGGCCGGCGCCGATCACCAGGTAGTCCAGGGATTTGTCCGCCATTGCCGCCTCCGTCAGACAAAGTGCTTGACAGGACGATCGACATTTTTGGCAAGGAAATCTCAGAGAATGCTCAGAGCATCGTCCGCCCGTTCCTTCTCCGGCCCGCCCCGGCGTGCGGGGTTCGATGCGTGAGGGTGCGCGGCCCGCAGCTCGGCGCGGCCGAGGCCGCGCGCCGCGACCCCGGCGCGGCAGCAGGCGTGGCCCCCAGGGCCGGGGCCGCGCGGCCTTCCTGCGGGACTCCGCCGACGATCCCCGTCTGGGACGGGCCGTGTGCGTGTCAGGCGGTTGAGCGCGGGGCGGGCGTCGGGCGAGGGTCCACTCGGCTAGCGCGGGGCGGGCGTCAGGCGAGGGTCCACTCGGCTCTTTGCGAGCCCAGGCCGCCCCTGATCGCGTACTGCAGCTTGGCCGCCCGCGCCGTCTGCGGCACCTCGAACACCACCACGCCCTTGCGCGAGTCGCCGCCGCTGATCGACACCGTGCCGCCGAAGTCCTGGCCCTCGCTGATCTGCTTGAAGCTGGGCGTGTACTGACGGCTCTCGTGGTCGATGAGCCAGACACTCGTCAGCGGCGAGTCGCTGTAGTCGGTCTGGCCGGTGTTGGCGAGGGTGAGCTCCACCGCGATGAGCTTCTTGCCCGCCGCGGGCTTGAGAAAGTCGTTGGCGGGCGTGGCCGGGTCGATGACGCGGCCGACGGTCACGGTGACCTTGAGGCCGGGGTCGGTGGCCTGGAGCGCGATGGAGCCGCCCAGGCCCGCGGTGCCCTGCCCCTGCACCGTCTGCTGAGGCTGAGCGGCCGGGTCCGTGGGCTGGGCCTGCGCGGGGTCGTGGAAGGACTGGGCAGGGCCGGGCTCCTGGGTGCCGGCCAGCGGCTCCCTGGACGGCATGACCATGGTGGCCGACCCGCGCGTGTCCGGGCCGCCGTCCTCCGTCAGCACGATGGCCAAGGACGCGCCGCCGCCGGCGAGCAGCAGCGGAAGCCCGACCACGAGCAGCACGATCAGCGGAAGGTTCTCGTTGCGCGGAGCCGTGGGCGGCCCGTGGTGCGGCTGCCAGTACGGCGGCGGAGGGCCGTAACGCGGCGGCTGCCAGTACGGCGGGGGCGGGTATCCCACGGGTGACTCCTGGTAGGCGACGGGAGAGATGGGACGTTCCACCCGGCCATCCGGTTGTCCTTGATCGGTTTCCGGGGGCGCTGTCCATCCTAGGCCGCCGGACGGCCGCTGCCGAGCGTCCCATATCGTGCGGGGGATGAGCAGACGTGGAGTACTTGTCACAGGGGCGTCGCGAGGCATCGGACGGGCCGTCGCGGCGGCCTTCGCAGAACGTGGCGACCGGGTCGCGATCCACCACCGCGACTCCGCCGAGGCGGCCCAGAGCCTCCTCGAATCGCTGCCGGGCGACGGGCACGTGGTGGTCCAGGCGGACCTGGCCGACCCCGAGGCGGTCAGGACCATGGTGGACGCGGCGGCCGGCGAGCTGGGCGGCCGGATCGACGTCCTGGTCAACAACGCGGGCGTGTTCCTGCACCACCCGATCATCGAGCTGTCGTACGAGGAGTGGCAGGACGCCTGGCGGCGCACCCTCGGCGTCAACCTGATCGGCGCGGCCAACGCCGCCTGGTGCGCGCTGCGGCACATGGGCGAGGGCGGCAGGATCGTCAACGTCTCCTCGCGCGGCGCCTTCCGCGGCGAGCCCGACAGCCCGGCGTACGGCGCGAGCAAGGCCGGTCTGAACGCCCTCGGCCAGTCGCTGGCCGTCGCCCTGGCCCCGCGCGGCATCGCGGTGGCCACAGTCGCCCCCGGGTTCGTCGAGACCGACATGACCAACGAGCACCTCAAGCCCCCGCGCGGCGACGCGATCAAGGCGCAGAGCCCGTTCAACCGGGTGGCGCGCCCCGAGGAGATCGCCGCGGCCATCGTGTACCTGGCCTCGCCGGAGGCCGAGTGGGCCAGCGGGGCAGTCCTGGACCTCAACGGAGCCTCATACCTGCGCTGATGCCCATATGCCGGGGATCTCGTGATCTGTCGGCATTTCAGGGTTATCTTGAGGTTTCAGGACACCTCGGGACCCGGTCGTGAGGGGGTCGGTGTGGCCACTCGCCGCGGCTACGCGTGGTCGTCACTGGCGATCTGCGTGGCGATCGTGCTCTCCGCCTTCCTCCTGCACGGCGTGTTCGGCGAGGTGGGCCTGCTGTACACGGTGCTGCTCATCCCGATGGGCCTGGCCGTGTTCATCGTGGCGCACGACGTGCTCAGCCGAAGGAACACGGCGGCGGCCGAACGGCGGCGGCTGGCCGGGGAGCGCGAGCACGTCCGCCGCACGGTCGACTTCATCGCCGACCCCGACCTGACCGAGCAGCAACGGCTGGCCGTCATCGACGCGCTCATCCCGCGCGTACGTCGCGTGCGGGACCGGCAGAAGGACCGGTACCCGGACCCGCACGAGGACCCGTTCACGGTCCGGTACGTGATCGTCTCCGAGCTGTCACCGCCCGCCCGCGCCCTGCTCGAACGCGCTCGGCGGGCGGTCACCTCCGTCTACGCCTCGCGGGCCATGCGCCTGCGGCTGCTCGACGGGCCGGCCAACGAGATGCTGCTGCCCCGGCAGATCTGGGAGATCGCGCTGCTGCTGCGCGCCCAGACGCGGCTGTGGCAGGAGCAGGAACGGGCCATGAGCGGCGTCGTGACGCCCGAGCTGCGGGCCGTGCTCGAACCGCAGCAGGAGGCGCTGCGCCGCTCGGCGGCGGCCGTGAAGGCCCGGGTGGAACGGCTGGAGCGCTACGCCCGCCGGGTCGCCGAGGCCGACGCCGCGCTGCGGGCCCGCGACGCGCTGGCGGCCAACCACAAGTACCGCGCGCTGCTGGCGCGCACCGACGACGCCGAAGGGCCGGCCGCCTTGGAGGCCCAGGCGGAGGCGCTGGAGGAGACGCTGGCCAGGAGCGTCCGCGAGGCCGCCGAAGCCGGCCACACCCTGACCATGCCGGCCGCACCCTGACCATGCCGGCCGCACCCTGACCATGCCGGCCGCACCCCGCGCGCCGGGCCGCCTGCCAGGCCGTTGCCTAGGGTTCGCCGGGCGCGGCGATCAGACGCGGGCGCGCCGCTCCAGCAGGAGCGCGCCCCGCCCGGCGAGCAGCGTGCGGCACCAGCCGCGCAGGTCCGCCGCCTTCGGCCCGTCCACCTCACCCGTGTCGAGCAGGTCGGCCCAGTCGAGCAGCGACTCGGCCAGCATCAGCGGCACCCCTCGCCGCTCGTGCACCTCGGCCGCCGCCTCGAAGTGCCCGGCGGCCCGCTCCTTGTCGCCCATCGCCACGCACAGGTGCGCGAGGTAGTGGTGCCCGCAGTGGTGGGCGACCGTGCCGTGCCCGAACGTCTCACCACCGCCGGCGAGCCGGTCGTACAGCCGCTCCGCCAGCTCGGCGCGGCCCAGCCGGGCGGCGGCCACGGCGAGGTTGTCCAGCGCGGGCCGGTGGGCCATGTTGCGCGGCGGGGTCTCGCCGCCGCCCGCGAGTATGCGGTCGAGCAGCGGCCCGGCCTCCTCGTCGTCCAGCTCGCACAGGTAGCGCAGCACCGCGTGCACCGGGTCCACGCGGGGGCCCTGCCCGGCCCTGCGCAGCCGGTCGCGCAGCTCCCACAGCCGCCCCTGGAGCCGCCGGATCTCCGCGATCTGCTCGGAGAAGATGGCCACCGCCTCAAGACGGCGGCCGATCTCCGAGCCGAGCCGCAGCGCCGCCTCCGCCTCGGCCTCGGCCTGCGCCAGGTCGCCCTGCATGAGGGTCAGCCCGGCCTTGGAGTAGCCGATCAGCCAGGTGAGGTGCGGCTGGCCCAGGCGGTGTGCCAGCTCGTCGGCCTGGTCGAGCAGCGCCGCCGCCCGCTCCACGTCGCCGCTGTCGAGCACGGGAGGGGTGCGCTGCACGTACGCGTGGAACAGCGCCAGGTCGTCGCCGGTGCGGCGGGCCGCCTCCAGCATCTCGTCGCCGTCGCGGTGGCGCTGATGCAGCGGGTCGGCGGGGATGATGGTGAGGCTGCGCATGCCGAGCACGCTGGCCAGCGTGCGCGGGTCGCCCGACTTGCGGGCCAGCGCCACCGCCTCGTCGCTGAGCGCGAAGCGGCGCTCGCCGTCGGGCGCCCAGATCAGCTCGGAGGCGAGCTGCGCGGCCAGCAGCGCCCTGGTGCTGACGTCGGTGGAGTCGACGACCTTGCGCGCCTCGGTGAGCAGCGCGATGCGCTCCAGGTCGGGGGCCGCCGAGATGCTGCTGCCCCGGTCGCCGCCGAGCGCCGCGGTGACGATGAGGTCGTTGCGCTCGCACTCCCTGGCCAGGTCGGCGGCGTCCAGCAGGGTGCGGCGGGCGTCGGGGTGCCCGGCCAGCCACATCGCCCTGCCGCACTCGACCAGCAGCTCGGCGCGGCGTTCCCGGGTGGCGCCGGGGGAGTCGGCGAGCAGGCCGAGCGCCCGCTGGTACCAGGTGACCGCCTCGCGGTGCGCCAGCCCGGCCAGCGCGTGCTGGGCGGCGTGCACGGCCGCGTCGGCCGCCGCGCTCACCCGGGCCGGGTCGCGGCCCTGCTCGGCGGCGGCCAGCAGATGGGCGGCCACCACGTACGGCCTGGTCCGCATCGCGTCGGGATCGGTGGCGAGCAGCGCGTCGGCCACCCGCCCGTGCAGCAGCGCGGCACGCGGGGCCGAGAACGTGGTGTACAGGGCGGTCCTGGTCAGCTCGTGGGAGAACTGGCAGGACCCGTTGTCCAGCATGGTCACCAGGCCCGTGCCCATGGCCTCCTCGACGGCGGCGACGAAACGCGGCTCGTCCAGGCCGAGACCGCCGCGCAGCTCGGCCGAGTCCATGCGCTCGCCCACCGCGAGCAGGCTCACCAGGTCGCGGGCGTCGGGGTGGAGCTGCGCCAGGCGGGCCGTCACCATCCGGGTGACGGAATCGGGCACGGCCAGCGCGTCGAGGTCCTTGCCCGCGGCCAGCTCCCTGATCACCTCGCTGAGCAGGAACGCGTTCCCGCCGGTGATGCGGTGCAGCCGCTCGGCGTCGGCGCGCGCCCGTGACTGCGTGAGCGCGTCGCTCACCTCGTCGACCCCGAACGCCGGCACCGGGATCACCCGCGCGTCGGCGGTGAGCTTGTGCAGCTCGGGCAGCGTCTGGGAGGGCGCGGAGTCGACCGGCACCGGGCGGGACATGGCGAGGACGAGCAGCGGCAGCGCGTCGGAGTCCCACATCAGGGCGCTGAGCATCTGCAGCGACTCCAGTGTGGCCCACTGCAGGTCGTCGACGATCAGCAGCACCGGGCGCACGGTGGCCAGGCGCTCGATCAGCGTGCGGGCCGCGGCCATGAGCTGGTAGCGCTCGGAGACGGGCTCGGTGGCCGGCGGCACCTGCAGCGACAGCGGCGGCGCGGCCAGCGACGGCGCGAGGCGTACGAGCTGGCCGCACTGCTGGTCGATGCCGGCCCGCAGCAGCAGCGCGGGCGAGGTGCGGGCCAGCCGCTCCACGGCGCCCGCGATCGGCTCGTACGCCTTGCGCGCCGGATCGGTGCACCGCCCGGCCAGCACCGTGAACTGCCGCTTGAGCGCCCGCCGCGCCACCTCGGAGGCCAGGCGGGTCTTGCCCACGCCGGGCTCGCCCTCCAGGATCACCAGCTTGCCGCCGAACTCGGCCGCCGCCAGCTCGCCGTCCAGCGCCCGCAGCTCCTGCTCGCGGCCCACGAACGGCAGCGCGTCGCCGTACTCCAGCCACGGCGCGAGCCCGCCGCCGAGATGGTGGTCGGCGCTCTGCCAGTGCAGCTCGTAGGTGTGCAGCGGCTCGCGCAGGCCCTTGCCGGGCAGCCGCCCGAGGTCCTTGAACTCGTGCCGGCTGCGCCCCTGTGCCAGCCGCCGCACCAGGTCCGTGCAGAGCACCTGGCCGCCTTCGGCCACCGCGACCAGGCGGGCCGCCTCCACCGTCGGCAGCCCGCTCACATCGTCGTGCCCCCAGCACACGTCGCCCGCGGCCAGCGCCGCCCTGATGGAGATCTTCTCCATCGCCCGCTCGTTCTCGTCGGCCACCGCCTGCTGCACCGCGATGATCGCGTCCAGTCCGGCCGTGGCCGAGTCGAACACCGCCATGAGCCCGTCGCCCAGGCTCTTGGTGAACGACGAGCCGCTCGCCGTCACGACCGAGCGCAGCAGCTCGTACAGGCGGCGGAAGACGACGTTGGCGCGCTCCTCGCCGAGCCTGATGCGCAGTGCGGTGGAGCTCACCACGTCGGTGAACAGGATGGTCGCCGTGGTGAGCGTGCCCGGCTCATGTGGGGCTGTCACTGTGCGGCCCTTTCCGCCCGCGGGCGGGCGCTCGTAGCCTCGTGCGTACGTTCCTGCGCATCGCGCGGGCCTTCACCGCGGCGCGCGACTGCCTGATCCGCCAGGCGCGGGCCAGCTCATCCGGGATCCTGAACGCCGCCTGCCCGTCGGAGTGGCGGTCGATCATGGCGACCACGATGTGCCGCCCGGCCTTCCGTACCAGCCAGCGAATCACACCGTCCACCGGCCCGGCCAGCCACGAGGCGCGGTGCGCGGCGCGCGCGGCGGCGAACAGCGCGGTGAACCACCAGGCGGGCGCGGGCACCGCCAGCAGCTCGGGCACCCGGTGCGCGCCGTACGGGGCGTCCCTGAAGATCCAGTGGACCAGGCTGCGCGGCATCTTGCGCCAGCCCAGCGGCATGAACGCCTCCATCTCCCGCAGCATCACCGACATCAGCAGCCGGCCCTCGTCGCTGGCCTCCAGCAGGCGGCCCAGGCGCGCGCTGACCGGCTCGACGTCGTCGAGCGTGAGCGGCCCTTCGCGGCAGACCTCGATGCCCATGAGGTGGCCGAAGACGCTCCAGGTGTAGAGGTTGGCGGCGCGCTCCTCGTCGGTCAGCACCACGCCCATGGTCTCCATGGCCTCCCAGGTCACCACGGAGAAGTCGAAGAGCGTGGCGAGCAGCAGCTCCTGGTTGACCGGCGGCCCGAACCGCTCGGTGTCCCACGTGTCGCCGTACCGCTCGTCGACCAGGGCGCGGACGAACGAGTGCAGGATGCGCAGCCCGATCGCCGTTGTGTGCCCGGGGCCGCCGGGCTGGAGGCTGTCGGACGTCTTCAGCCCCATCACGTCCACCAGCATCTGCCCGGTCTCGGCCACCCTGCGGGTCATGGCGTGCGTGGCGAGGTTCGAGACGCCGGCCAGCACCTTGGCGCTGGACACCTCCGCGTACGCCATGGGCAGGCAGGCGAAGAACAGCGCCGCCGACTGATACAGCCCGTAGTCGGCGAAGACGGCCTGCCCTCTGGCCAGCAGCTCCCGGTCGTTCCCCCACTCCGGCAGCTCCTTGGCGAAGTCGAGCGCGTCGAAGATCTTCGTGGCCGGCGGCTCCGCCTCGGGGTCGCGCGCCGCCCGCTTGGCCGCCCCCAGCTCCGCGACCACCGCCTTGACCAGCTCCAGCGCGTCCCGGCCCGGGGGCTGCGCCTGCAGGTACTCGGCGACCACCTTGTCGACGTCGGGATCGGCCGACTGCCGCAGCCGCCGGAACCGCTCCTGCGGCCAGCGCTCGTCGAGATCGTTCATATGCCCCGTACTCCAGATTCGGTCAGAGGCCGCCCCTTCTCCGCAGGGCGGCGACGTCCAGCAGCCTGATCGTCCGGCCCTCGACGGCGATGAGGTTGCGCGCCACGAGCGACTGCAACGCCCGGTTGACGGCCGGGCGCGAGGCGCCGATCAGCGCGGCGAGGTCGGACTGGGTCAATCCGGGCAGGTCCACCACCTCGCCCGGCTGGCCGTGCTTCTCGGCCAGCTGCAGCAGCAGCTTGGCCAGCCGCCCGCCGAGGTCGAGGAAGGCGAGGTCGGCGGCCTGGTCGGTGAGCCTGCGCACCATGCGGCCGAGCATCCGCAGGAACTCGTCGGCGAGCCCCGGATGCTCGCGCATGAGCTCTAGCAGCCGCGCCCTGGGCAGTGCGAACACCCAGGACGGCCGCGCGGTCACGATGGAGGCCGAGCGCGGCGAGTCGTCCAGCAGCGCCATTTCGCCGAACGTGTCGCCGCGGCCCAGCATGTTGAGGACGATCTCGTCGCCGTGCTCGGTGGTGAACACCACCTTCACCAGACCGTCCAGCAGCACGTAGAGCGACTCTCCCGGGTCGCCCTGATGGAAGATGATCTGGCCCGACCGGTAGCGGCGGGTCAGGCCCGCCCGCGCGGTGTCGCGGATGCCGCTTTCGCCGAGCACCTGGAACAACGGGATCTCCGCCAGCACGGCGACGACCGGCTCGACGTCGTGGGGAAGGCCGCTGCGCCCGCTCATGCAAGAACTCTAGGCCGCATCCGGCCGCCGGGCAGCATGCGGAAAGCGATCTTTGAAATGTGACCAGCGACACACCCAGGTTGTCACGTCCGGAACAGCCATTCCTGATCATCCGGCGCACGGTGGGTGAGCCGGCCGGAGCCGACCCCCCTACTGTCCGGGCCGGCAGGGAGAACGACATGCACGTGGACACCATGGAACGACTCGACACCCGCCCCGTCGCCGGCGCCTGCCCCGACGGCAGATTCGACACGGGCGCGCTGGTGGCGGCCGCCCAGGAGGGCGACGCCGAGGCGTGGGAGCGGCTGGTCGCGGAGTTCAGCCCCATGCTCAAGGCCCGCATCCGCAAGTTCAGGCTCAGCCACGAGGACGCCCAGGACGTGCTCCAGACGACCTGGCTGCTCGCCTGGCAGAACCTCAAGAGCGTCGAGGACGGCCAGCGCATGGCGGGCTGGCTCGCCACGATCGCCTTCCGCGAATGCCTCAAGCTCACCCGCCGTACCAAGGAGATCTGCACCCCTGACCTCGACTCGCTGGGCAGCACCGACGACGTCGACAGGGAACTCGCCAGGATCTGGCTGGCCGGCACTCTCGAAGAGCTGGTCGAGGAGCTGCCCGCCGCCCAGCGGACGCTGTTCAGAGCGCTCACGGAGACCTCCGAGCCCCACTACGTGGACGTGGCGCGCAGGCTGGGCAGGCCGGTCGGGAGCATCGGGCCCACCCGAGCCCGCTGTTTCGCGAAGCTGCGCGGCCTGCTGCAGGCCCGCGAGATCACGCGCGACTTCCTCGACTGAGCCAGTCGCCGCGCTCGCCCGGCGGGTCGAGCGGAATCGCCTCCAGGAACGGCTCGAAGTCGAAGTGCGCCATCTCGTACACGTCGGGGTCGGTCTCCGACGGGTACCGGTAGAGCCTGCGCGGACGCAGCCCGGGACGGTCGGCGAACATCTGGCTGATCGCCTGGGGCACCAGCCCCTTGCGCATCTCCTCGGCCAGCCCGTCCGCCACCTCCGGGTCGAACGGCACCCGGAAGAGGGCGTCCACCTTGTGGTAGACGCGGAAGTAGCTGACGATGAAGCGCATCCTGTCGCGGTAGGACACCCAGTCGCGCACCCCGGCGAGCGACGCGTCGCGGTCCTCGGTGATGAACTCCTCGGCCAGCTTGCGCACCTTCTCGTTCTGGATCGGCACCCACACCTCGTCCAGGCTCACGCCGGGCGGCGGGGTCAGCGGCTTGCCGACCTTGATGTCGCTGAGCGGGGTGGCCACGGCGAACAGGTGGCGGGTGTAGAGCGAGGACCACAGGCTCTCCAGGACGCGGGTCGGCCAGGGCTGGTCTTCGTGCGCGGCGGCGTACAGGCGCAGGCGGGGGAACGGGCGGCGGGTGATCAGGGAGCGCAGCGAGCGCCACGACACCCTCGTCAGCCAGCGCACCGGGCGGTACAGCACCAGCTCAAGCGCCGCCTGGGCGCGCGCCTGCTCGTACGCCGACAGCGCGATGTTGGCACCCAGCAGCAGCTCGGCCCGCTCCTCGGCGTCCTCGGTCCGCGCGGCCTGCACCATGAGCTGCGCCGCGTCCTTCAGGTAGCGCGGGTCGGCCGGCGACAGCAGGCCGGTGAGGAACTCCGGCGGCTGAGGCGTCAGATCCGACTCCGGGCTGACCCTGAGGTAGCGGTCGGGCGTGTCGTTCCACAGGTTGACCGCCAGGCTCGCCGTCTCCAGGAAGATCGCCCGGTTGGCCAGCGACAGCCCGAGCTGGTAGCTCGGCCCGAGCAGCGTCAGCAGCGCGGCCCTGAACAGCCGGCGGAAACGCTGCGGTACGCGCAGGCGGCGGCCGAAGTCCTCGATGAACGGCGAGCCGGGGCCGAGGTCGAGGCTCCTGCCGATGGCCTTGGAGGTCCAGGTGGCGTAGCAGTACCAGTTGTTGGCCGCGCGGCCGAGGCGCACCGCGAGGTCGGAGGCCACGCGATGGTAGCTGTAGGCGATGACCATCGCTTCGAGCGCCGCGCTCCGGTCCTTGTACGCCGCGATGCGCAGCACGTCATCGGCGGTCATCGGAGTGTCGGACATCAAGTCTCCCGTTATGCCGATCCCGTCGCCCCCGGGGCGTGCTCATCGGGTACAGAGTCTTCCCCGGCGGCGTCAGATACAGGACGTCAGTGACAGCCGGCGGCCTGCTTCGCCCCCGAGGCCGCCAGGGCCGGAGCGTAGAAGCGATCGGTTGCGGAGGACTTGCAATCTGACCGCCGTGCTTGTCAGAGGCCATGCCGTTCGTGGTGCTCCGCCCGCTCCGTGCGTGTTGCCCGGGTCGTCCTGTCCGCGCCGCATCGCCCCTGTGCGCGCGCCGGCCCTGAGCCTGCCGTCCTGGCCGCCCCGGGCGCGTCGCCCGGGGCGGGCCGCTCACTCCTTGACGGTGATCCTGCTGAGCACCACGAAGCCGCCGAGCGCCCCCGCCGTGCCGGCGGCCGTGGTGGTGGTGAGGTTGACCACGAGGTCATAGGTTCCGGGGGCGAGCTGCCCCGCATCGGGATCGAGGCCGTATATCGCCCGGAGCCCGGGGTGAACGTCATCTCGACAGGCGGCGCGGGGTGCCGCGACTCGCCGCCGCCCATCCGGTCGGCGATGATCTCCAAGCGCCAGCGGCCCGTCAGCCAGTCGACAAGCTCACCGGTGACCTCCCAGCTCACATCCACGGTCCAGCCCTCGTCACGATGGACGACGTTCGTGGGTTGCGCCCCGGGATCGACCACCTGGCCGTGAAGAATGCCGGCAAGCTGCTCGGGCGGCACTTTCATCACCTGGAATTCTCCGGTCGCCATTACGCGCTCCTCTCCGCGGGACGGGTCCCCGTGTGAGGAGCAGAGCGACGACGGCGGCGGCGAAATACCCGCATTTCGCAGGGAGGTATGACAGGGTGCGCCCGGCGTACCGATGGCAGTGCCTTCTTAGCCTGACCCGGCGGTGGGGCCGGCGGTTTCCGAGCCGGACCGGGGGCCGGAGGCAGCGGTCTCCGAGCCGGACCGGGGGACCGAGAGCTAGCGGTCTCTGAGCCTGACCAGGTCGGGGCCCAGCCCGTCCACGCCGCCCGCGCCGAGCAGTTGCAGCGTCCGTACGAGCCCGGCCCGCAGCAGCTCGAGCACCCGGTCCACGCCCGCCTCGCCGCCGGCCATCAGCCCGTACAGGTAGGCCCTGCCGATGAAGCAGGCGCGGGCGCCCAGCGCGACCGCCGCCGCCACGTCGGCCCCGCTGCGGACGCCGCCGTCGAGGAAGACCTCGCTGCGCCCGTCCACGGCCTCCACGACGGAGGGCAGCAGCTCAAGGGGAGTGGCCGCCCGGTCGAGCTGCCGCCCGCCGTGGTTGGACACCACGACGCCGTCCACGCCCAGCGCGGCCAGCTCCTTGGCGTCGTCGGCCCGCTGCACGCCCTTCACCAGCAGCCGCCCCGGCCACGCCGACCTGATCCACTCCAGGTCGGCGAACGTCACCGACGGGTCGAACATGAGGTTCGTCAGCCCCGCCAGGTCCTCCGGCGCGCCGTCCACCGTGGCGAACCTCAGCGGCTCGCTGGTCAGGAAGTCGAGCCACCACGCCGGATGCCGCACCGCCTCCAGCGCGCCGCGCCAGCGCAGCGTGGGCGGCACCGTCAGCCCGTGGCGCACGTCGCGCAGCCGCGCCCCCGCCACCGGCACGTCCACGGTCACCACCAGCACGTCCATGCCGGCCTCCGACGCCATGGACAGCGTCTCCAGGTTGCGGGCGCGGTCGCGGACCACGTACAGCTGGAACCAGTTCCAGCCCGCCGGGGCGGCCGCGGCCACACCGGCCGGGGCGGTGGTGCCCATCGTGGACAGCGTGTACGGCACGCCCGCGCGCTGCGCCGCCCGCGCCACCGCCCGCTCACCTGCCCGGTGCATCATGCGGGTGAACCCGGTCGGCCCGAGCACGACCGGCATCGAGATACGCCTGCCCAGGATCTCCACCGCCGTCGGCGCCTCCGACACGTCGCGCAGCACCCTGGGCGCGAACTCCACCCGCCGGAACGCCGCCACCGACCTGGCCAGCGACACCTCGCCTTCGGCCGCGCCGTCGACGTAGTCGAACACCATGCGCGGGGCCCGCTTCGCCGCCAGCCGCCGCAGATCCCAGACGTCGGCGGCGGCCGCCACCCGGGCGGCGCGCGACCACCGGGGGCGTTCCGGCATGACGGCTCGCAGCTCCCGCCACCGGGGCAGGCGCCGAGCGTCACCGCCTGTCGTACCGATGCAGGCACGCTACCACTACGGTGTCAGCATGATCGACCGCGCTGCAGGAGATCCGGCGACGGCCTTCGAGCGGTGGGCGGCGCTCGCGGGGGAGTCGCGCGCCTCGCGGGCCGTGCACGCCGAGCTGCTGGCCCGCTGGTCCGAGCCGCACCGCCGTTACCACGACCGCGCTCACCTGGCCGCCGTCCTGTCCGCCATCGACCTGCTGCACGGAGAGGCCGACGACGAGACGGCGGTGCGCCTGGCCGCCTGGTTCCACGACGCCGTCTACGACGGCAGACCGGGATGGGACGAGGAGCGCAGCGCCCAGCTCGCGCAGTCGAGGCTGCCCCGCTGCGGCGTGCCAGGGAGCCGGGTGGCGGAGACGGCCAGGCTGGTACGGCTCACGGCGGCGCACGACGCGCTCGCGCCCGGCGACCGCGACGGCGCCGTGCTCTGCGACGCCGACCTGGCGGTGCTCGCCGGACCCGGCTACGACGACTACGCCCGCGCCGTCCGCCAGGAGTACGTCCACGTACCCGACGACCTCTTCGCCGCCGGCCGCGCCGAGGTGCTGCGCCGGCTGCTCGGCACGCCCGTGCTGTTCCGCACGGCGCGGGGGAGGAAGCTGTGGGAGGAACGCGCGAGGGCCAACATGACCGCCGAGCTAGCGGCGCTTGCGCCGGCGCAGCCCGGCCGCGACGAGACGCCGTAACAGCTCACGCGAGCTGACCGCCTCCGCCCCGAGCGCCACCGCCCGCGCGTGCACGGTCTCCGGCACGTCGTAGTGGTCGCGGTCGAACGCCCGCGCCGGCACCCCCAGCCGCTGCGCGAACTCGTGCAGCTCCTCCAGCGAGCTGTCGCTGACGAGGTGCGACCACATCAAGCCGCGCGGTCCCGGCCAGTTGGGCGGATCGATCAGTACGGTCACCTTCTCAAGGGTAGGACCCGCCCGCGCACCTCCAGCTCGCCCCGCCCGCGCACCTCCTGCTCGCTCAGCTCGCCCACCACACGACCCCGCCCACCACGGCGACCCCGCCCGCCAGGGCGGGCGCGACCGCCGCCCCCGGCGTGCCGCCTGCAGGGCGGCGACCCCGTCCGTGTCGACCTGCTCCAGGGAGGAGCGGTCCTCGGCCAGGCCGAGCCCGTGCACGGTCGGAGCGCACGGCTCGTCGTCGGGCGAGCCCTCGGGCGGGCGGTGATCCCGCGCGCGGCCGGGAAGGTCCGGATGCCGTCGAGCCGCGGGCGGCCGTCCACGTGCCGCAGGTAGTCGTCGCGGATGCCGGACGGCGCCGGGCGGCCGCGCCAGGAACGCGTCGAAGACGTGTTCCCAGGCGGCCGCGTGCACCCGAGCGGTGACGGTGACCACGCCGTCGCTGTCGAAGACGACGGCGCCGATCACGGTCAGGTCGATGACGTGCTCGCCCACATGGCGAACGTGACCGCCCTACCAGGCGACGGGCAGCTCCTTGACGCCGTAGACGATGGCGAGCTCCCTGAACGGCACCTCGCCCGCCACGCGCAGGGTGGGGAAGCGGCGCAGCAGCGCGGGGAAGGCGATGCGCATCTCCATCTGGGCCAGCGGCGCGCCGATGCAGCGGTGGATGCCGTGACCGAAGGCCATGTGGGAGCCCGCGGTCTCGCGGCCAGGGCGCACCTCGTCCATGTTCTCGCCGAGCGCGGGGTCGCGGTTGGCGCCGCTGAGCGAGCATAGCACCATCTCGCCCTTCTTGATCGGCACCCCGTGCAGCTCCATGTCGTCGCGGGCGAAGCGCGGGAAGGCGACCTGCACGACCGTCATGTAGCGCAGGAGCTCCTCGACCACGTCGACGATGTAGCCGTCCACCTCGCGCACCTTCGCGGCCTGCTCCGGGTTCTGCAGCAGCCACAGGGTGCCGAGCGCGAGCATGCTGGTACTGGTGTCGTGGCCGCCGGTGAGCAGGCCGTCGGCCATGCTGGCGAGCGTGCGGTCGTCCAGCTCGTCGCCGTGGTCGCGCAGCAGCTGCCCGAGCAGGCCATCGCCGGGGTTCTGCCGCTCGCGGGCGACCAGGTCGACGAGGTACGTCATCGCGTCGTTGATCGCCTGCAGCGACGCCTCGGGGCCGCTGGTGAAGTCGAACCGGTCCTTGCTGATCTTGACGAAGTCGGCGCGCTCCTCGTACGGGACGCCGAGCAGCTCGCACACCACCAGTGACGGGATCGGCAGGCAGAACTCCTCCATGAGGTCCACCGGCATGCCCTCGGCGCCCTTGGCCTCCACCCGGTCGAGGTACTCCTGGACCATGGCCTCGATGCGCGGCTCGAGGCGGCGCAGGCGGCGCATGGTGAACTCGGGCGTGAGGAACTTGCGCAGCCGCGTGTGCTCGGGCGGGTCGCGGAAGCCCAGGCCGCCCGGATCCTCCTGGTTGGAGCCGAGCCCGATCACGCCGGCGAAGTCGTTGCTGAAGCGCTCGTGGTCGCCGAGCACCGCGCGGACGTCCTCCCAGCGGGTGACGAGGTAGACGGTCTGCCCTCCGGGGATCTCCATCGGGTAGACCGGGTGCTCGTTCCTGATGCGAGCGAGCTCGCCCACCGGGTCGAACCCGTCACGCATGAACTGGACGAGCGGGAACTCTTCTGTCTCTGACATCGATATCCGTCCTGCTGGGATGCATCACACCAAGTCGGGATAAATCCCTCCATCGATGCTCCCATCCATGTGGGTGGATGTTCGCCCTCCGAAAGGAGGAATTTATCCCTCCGACTGACCGGTGACCTCGGCGGGGTCACCTGGCTGAGCTGCCACTTCCCGGCTCTCATTGTGCGTTGACCGACCCCGCCGCTGCCACCCTTGGGGCTCCCGGCCGCCTCTGAACGTGCCCCACCCCTGAGCGCTCGCCCGCCCTTGCGTGTGTCTCCTCATCCCCGGGGAAGCGGGCCAGCGGGGCGGTCGGTCGCGGTCGTGCACGTTGCGTCAAGGTCACAGAACTGCCGTGAAACCTGGGCAAACTGGGGCAGCAGACGGCGTTTGGCGTACAAGATAGCGACATTCTGCAATGATCTCGTCGCATAGAGCCGGAGTTTGAGCCCTCACGGATAGTGACAGATGCCGACATTTGATGAAATAACAGCCTTCATCACCGAGAACTCGCTCGCCACCGCCATCTACGCGCTGCTTGGCCTGGCCGGACTGGGCCTCGCGTTCCTCGCGCTCAGGCTGGTCTGGCGCGTCGTCTCCTGGCTGTGGGCCAGGTACGTCGCCCCGCGCCCCGTCGAGGACGTGCTGACCATCGTGGCGGCCTCCATCGCCACCGGCGTGTCCGCCCAGGGCATGTGGCGCTTCTCCGGTGACGTCCTGGGGCTCGACGGTCCCCTGCGGTTACTGCTGTTCGCGTTCATCGAGGTCGCGATCATCACCAGCGCCGTACGCGCCCGCCGCAACATGCGCGAGAACTACTCCGCCGGCATCGACGGCATCGCCGTGTGGGCCCTGACCTGCCTGACCGCCGTGCTGTCCAGCATGGACGCGCGCAGCCTGCCCGAGGCCGTCTTCCGCCTGGCCGCCCCGCTGGTCGCCGCGTGGCTGTGGGAGCGCGGCATGGCCATCGAGCGCCACCGCATCCGCGGCACCGGCCGCATCAACTGGCGCATCACCCCCGAGCGGATGCTGGTCAGGCTGGGTCTGGCCGAGGTCAGCGACCGCACCGCCAGCGAGGTCGACGCGCACCGCAGGCTGACCAGGGTCGCGCTGGCCGCCAAGAAGGCCAAGGCGCTGCGCGAGGGCGGCGCGTCCGAGCGCAAGATCCGCGCCGCGCTCGCCAAGCTCGACAAGGCGATGGACCAGGCCGTCGAGCACACCGGCCTGGCCGTGGACCCGCAGCGGCAGGAGGCCCTGCTGGCCCAGATCGCCGCGCTCTACAACACCTCCGCGCTCATCGACGCCGACCCCCGCGTGCCCTGGGAGCGCGACGCCGAGCAGCAGCCGGTGCCCGCCCGCCCCGAGCTTCCGCCCGCCATCGCCGAGCTGGTGCGCGAGGAGGACGAGGAGGTCACCGTGCTCGACACCACCCCGCAGGTGCTCAGTGCCGCCGAGCGCGCCGCCCGCATGCGGGCCGCCCGCGAGTACTGGGACCGGCAGATCGCCAAGGGCATCGTGCCCCGCACGATCGACATCGCCCAGGAGATCGGCATCCCGCTGGCCACCGCGCGCGAGTTCCGCGCCCTGTGGAAGCTGGAGCCGCGGGCGCACGCCCTCATCGAGGCGCTCTACCAGCAGCACGGCATCGTCGACACCGGCGCCTTCCCCGCGATCAACGACGACGGGCGGGTCCTGACCACCAAGTCCTAGCCGCCGTTCGCGGCTAGCATCGTGCCCGCAGGTGACCGGGCACGAGAGGGGGCTCGCTTGCGGGAGCGCACGCTCGACCGCGTCAGAAAACTGCTGGCCAAGGCGGAACGCACCGACAACGAGCACGAGCGGGCCACGTTCATGGCCGCCGCGTCGGCGCTGATGGCCAAGTACGGCATCGACTCGCTGCCGCCCGCCGGCACCCGCCAGACCCCCGGCGACCGCATCGTCACCCTGCCGCCCCCGTGGGCGAGGGAGAAGGCCCGGCTGGTGAGCCTGGTGGCGCAGGCCGTGCGGTGCCGGCCGCTGCTCATCGGGCGCGGCGACGGCGGCCAGCGGGTCCACGTCTTCGGCTTCGCCGCCGACCTGGAGCGGGCCGACCTGCTGGCCACCTCGCTGCTGCTGCAGATGGCCTCCGGGCTGGCGAAGGCCGTGCCGCCGCCCGGCGCCGCCGTACGCGCCTACCGGCGTTCGTGGCTGCTCGGCTTCACCGACGAGGTCTACCGGCTGCTGTGCGCGGCCGAGGCCGAGGCCGAGTCCGAGGCCGCCTCGGCCGGCACCGGCACGGCGCTCGTGCTGGCCGACCGCAGGGCCGAGGTCGATCGGGCGGTCGCGGCCCGCTACCCCCGCATCCGCATGAGCGTGCCGAGGACCAGCGGCACCGGCTACCGCGACGGCGTCGCCGCGGGCCGCAAGGCCGACCTCGGACGTACGGAGATGACCACCGCAACGGCCCTGGAGCTCCAGCGGTGAGCCCTTTCCGGCCGGTCCTTTGATCGCCCGGCCGATGGGGCACAAGCGCGCACACGGAACGCAGTCCTGCCGAACCGAGCCAGGCCACCATCGCCGGCCTGCAGGCCACCGGCTCGTCCATCGCGTACGGGGCCGGCAAGGCGGCGCTCATCCACCGCACCCGCGACCCGGCGATAGCGCTCGGCCCCAAGGTGCGGGTGAACGCCGTCGCGCCCGGCATCGTCGCCACTCGCTGGCACATCGACCGGGTGGGGGAGCAGGCGTTCTTCGAGATGGCGGCCACGCAGGAACTGAAGGCGCCGCTGCGGCGCACCGCCCGGCCCGAGCACATCGCCCAGATGGTCACGGCGCTGCTGGAACCGGGCATGGTGACGGGCGCTGCTGGAGCCGGACATGCTGACGGGCGAGGTGCTGGTCGGCGAGGTGCTGGTCGGCGACGGCGGCCGCCACCTCGGCTACTGACCCGGCCCCAGGCTTCGCGGAAGGCCCGCGGGTCTCCGGCCCGCCGGTTCACGACCGGCGGGCGTCCGGGCGGCGGGCCTCGGATGGCGGGTCTCGGATGGCGGGTCTCGGATGGCGGGTCTCGGGCGGCGGGTCTCGGGTGGCGGGTTTCGGGTGGCGGGCGTCCGGGCGGCGGGTCTCGGGTGGCGGGCGTCCGGCAACGGGCGTCTGACTGGCGGGCGTCTGGGTGGCAGGCCCCGGGCTCGGACCCCGGCGCGGGCCCCAGCCCGCTCCCGGCCCCCGGGGCCCCGCCCCGGGCCCCGCGCCCCCGGATCGGGGGTAGGGCCGGTCAGCTCAGGGCGGCGGTGACGAGCGAGCGGGCCTCCTCCTGCACCTTGGCCAGGTGGTCGGGCCCCTTGAAGGACTCGGCGTAGATCTTGTAGACGTCCTCGGTGCCGGACGGGCGGGCCGCGAACCAGGCGTTCTCCGTGGAGACCTTCACCCCGCCGAGCGGCGCGTCGTTGCCCGGCGCGGTCGTCTGCACGGCCGTGATCGGCTCGCCGGCCAGCGACGTGGCCGTCACCTGCGCGGCCGACAGCTTGCCGAGCACGGCCTTCTCCTCGCGGGTGGCGGGCGCGTCGACGCGGGCGTACGCGGGCTCGCCGAACCGCTCGGTCAGCTTGCGGTAGCAGGCGCTCGGCGACTCGCCGGTGACGGCCAGGATCTCCGAGGCCAGCAGGGCGAGGATGATGCCGTCCTTGTCGGTGGACCACACCGAGCCGTCGCGGCGCAGGAACGACGCGCCCGCGCTCTCCTCGCCGCCGAACCCGAGCGACCCGTCGAGCAGGCCGGGCACGAACCACTTGAAGCCGACCGGCACCTCGTACAGCCGCCGGCCCAGCGACTGCGCGACGCGGTCGATGATGCCGCTGCTGACCATGGTCTTGCCCACCCCGGCGCCGGCGGGCCAGCCGTCGCGGTGGGCGTAGAGGTAGGAGATGGCGACGGCGAGGTAGTGGTTGGGGTTCATCAGGCCGCCGTCGGGGGTGACGATGCCGTGCCGGTCGGCGTCGGCGTCGTTGCCGGTGGCGATGTCGTATTCGTCGCGCCCGGCGATGAGTGAGGCCATCGCGTACGGCGACGAGCAGTCCATGCGGATCTTGCCGTCCCAGTCGAGCGTCATGAACCGCCAGGTCGGATCGACCTCCGGGTTGACCACGGTGAGCGCCAGCCCGTGCCGCTCGGCGATCTCACCCCAGTAGGCCACGCTCGCGCCGCCGAGGGGGTCGGCCCCGATGCGCACCCCGGCCGACCTGATCGCGTCGAGGTCGACGACGGAGGGCAGGTCGTCGACGTACGTGCCGAGGAAGTCGTAGCGGCCGGCCCGCTCCAGGGCCGTCGTGTAGGGGACCCGGCGCACGCCCTTGAGACCGTCCTGCAGCAGCCGGTTGGCGCGGTCCTGGATCCAGCCGGTGGCCTCGGTGCCGGCGGGGCCGCCGTGCGGCGGGTTGTACTTGAAGCCGCCGTCGGACGGCGGGTTGTGCGACGGCGTCACCACCACGCCGTCGGCCAGGCCGGTGGTGCGGCCGCGGTTGTGGCGCAGGATGGCGTGGGAGACGGCGGGCGTCGGCGTGTAGCCGTCGCGCGAGTCGATCAGCACGTCCACGCCGTTGGCCGCGAACACCTCCAGCGCCGAGACCCGCGCGGGCTCCGACAGCGCATGGGTGTCGATGCCCAGGAACAGCGGACCGTCGGTGCCCTGGTCGCGGCGGTATTCGCAGATCGCCTGGCTGGTGGCCAGGATGTGGTCCTCGTTGAACGCGGCCTTCAGCGACGAGCCGCGATGCCCCGACGTGCCGAACGCGACCCGCTGCCCGGCCTCACCGGCGTCGGGATGCAGCGCGTAGTAGGACGTCACCAGCCTGGCGACGTCGACCAGATCGGAGGGCCTGGCGGGCTGTCCTGCGCGTTCGTGGGTCATGTAGGTCACTTTACAAACGCGGACCGGCCCGGCGGGTGACCGCGCGGCGGCGTGGGGGATACATTCGCCTCAGCCACTAGAACGGAGTTCTGTTTCATGCGATACGGCATCCTGCTCTCCGAGAACGCCAAGGACGGCGACCCCATCACCGGCCTGCGCGACCAGATAGCCGACGCCGCCGATCGCGGCTTCTCCTCGGCCTGGATGTCCAACATCTTCGGGCTCGACGCCATCGCCGCGCTGACCGCCGCGGGCGTGCAG
This sequence comes from Nonomuraea fastidiosa, assembly GCF_042751225.1. Lineage (NCBI taxonomy): Bacteria > Bacillati > Actinomycetota > Actinomycetes > Streptosporangiales > Streptosporangiaceae > Nonomuraea > Nonomuraea fastidiosa. Next base: position 127,026 of record NZ_CP170570.1, on the reverse strand, counting down.
GCGCCGCCCATCGAGCTCGGCACCGCCGTCGTGCCGACCTACCCGCGTCACCCCGCCGCGCTCGCCCAGCAGGCGATGACCGCCAACGCCGCGCTCGGCGGCCGGTTCACGCTCGGCGTCGGCCTGTCGCACAAGGTCGTCATCGAGGACGTCTACGGCTACAGCTTCGAACGTCCCGGCCGGCACATGAAGGAGTACCTGGAGATCCTGGTGCCGCTCACGCGCGGCGAGAAGGTGTCGTACCGGGGCGAGACCCTCCAGGCCGGCCTGCGGCTGACCACGCCCGGAGCGGGCCTGCCCGTGCTCGTGGCCGCGCTCGGCCCCCGCATGCTCAAGCTCGCGGGCACGCTCGCCGCCGGCACCGTGCTCTGGATGACGGGGCCGAAGACGATCGCCGAGCACATCGCGCCCACCATCAAGGCGGCCGCCGCCGAGGCCGGCCGCGAGGCGCCGCGCATCGTCTGCTCGCTGCCCATCTGCGTCACCGACGACCCGGAAGGCGCCGTCGCCCGCGCCAACGAGATCTTCTCCATGTACGGGACGCTGCCGAGCTACCGTGCGATGCTCGACAGGGAGGGCGCGGCGGGGCCCGGCGACGTCGCCGTCGTCGGCGACGAGGAGACCGTGCTCGCCAGGCTCGAAACGCTCAGGCAGGCCGGGGTGACCGACTTCGTCGGCGCGCCGTTCGCCGCTGGCGGCGCACGCTCGACCTGCTGACCGGCGCGGCGAAGGGCTGAGCGCAGGACGTCCCCATAAGATCCGACAAGGTGAAGCACGTGCTACATGGCATCGATGTGTCCAACTGGCAGGGCACCGTCGACTGGGCCGGACATGCCGAGGCCGGAGTCGCCTTCGCCTTCGCCAAGGCGAGCGAGGGCGGCGACTTCACCGACAAATGGTTCGCCCGCAACTGGAACGGCATGCGGGAGAGCTGGATCGTCTGCGGGGCGTACCACTTCGCCCGGCCCAAAGGCGACCCCATCGAGCAGGCGCGCCACTTCCTGCGGGTGATCGCCTCGGCGGGCGGGCTGCGCCGCGGCGACCTGGTCGCGCTCGACCTGGAGACCAACGACGGCGCGCGGCCCGAGCGGGTGGCCCGCTTCGCGCGCCGCTGGTGCCATTACGTCGAACGGCACGGCGGCGTGCGGCCGTTCATCTACACCTTCAACGCGTTCGCGCGCGGCGGTCACTGCGCGGGCCTGGGCGAATATCCGCTGTGGATCGCCAGCCCGGAGAGCCCGCGCGGCCGTCCGCCGGTGCCCAGGCCATGGCGCGACTGGACCATCCACCAGTACGCCAACAGCCCCGTCGATCGCAACGTCTTCCACGGATCGCGGCAGGAGCTGACAAAGCTGGGGTTTCACCCGCGATAGCATCGGTGTCCATCCACCGAACCCTGCCTCGGTGCCGGGCATCGAGCGCGATCCATGAGGAGACACCGTGTCAGCCGAGCTACGCATCACCCTCGCCGGAGCCGAGCGTGTGGTGGCGGCGGGCACGACGGCCGGTGAGGCGCTCGAGGCCGACGGCCGTACCGTCATCGCCGCCAAGGTCAACGGCGAGGCCCGCGACCTGACCCACCCGCTGTCCGACGGCGACGTGGTCGAGCCGATCGACATCTCCAGCGAAGAGGGCCGGGCCATCGTCCGCCACTCCACCGCCCACGTCATGGCGCAGGCGGTGCAGGAGCTGTTCCCCGAGGCCAAGCTGGGCATCGGGCCGCCCGTCGAAAACGGCTTCTACTACGACTTCGACGTCGACCGGGCGTTCAACCCCGACGACCTCAAGCGCATCGAGAAGCGCATGCGCGAGATCGTCAAGCAGGGCCAGCTGTTCTCCCGCCGGCCCGTCTCCGACGACGAGGCGCGGGCCGAGCTGGCGGCGGAGCCGTACAAGCTGGAACTGATCGGGCTCAAGGGCGGCGCCGACCAGGAGGAGTCCGTCGAGGTGGGCGCCGGGCAGCTCACCATCTACGACAACCTCGACCCCAAGACCGGCGAGCTGCGCTGGAAGGACCTGTGCCGCGGGCCCCACGTGCCCTCCACCCGGTCCATCCCGGCGTTCAAGCTCATGCGCTCCGGCGGCGCCTACTGGCGGGGCAGCGAGAAGAACCCGCAGCTCCAGCGCATCTACGGCACCGCCTGGGAGTCCCGCGACAAGCAGGACGAATACCTCAAGCTGCTCGAAGAGGCCGAAAAGCGCGACCACCGCAAGCTGGGCGCCGAGCTCGACCTGTTCAGCTTCCCACCCGAGCTGGGCAGCGGCCTGCCGATCTTCCATCCCAAGGGCGGGATCATCCGCAAGGAGATGGAAGACTACATGCGCAGGCGGCAGGCCGAGGCGGGCTACGAGTTCGTCAACACGCCCCACATCACCAAGTCGTCGCTGTTCGAGACCTCCGGCCACCTGCCGTGGTACGCCGACGACATGTTCCCGGCGTTCGAGCTCGAGGGCACCGAATACCGCGTCAAGCCGATGAACTGCCCGATGCACAACCTGATCTTCAGGGCGCGCGGGCGTTCCTACCGGGAGCTGCCGCTGCGGCTGTGCGAGTTCGGCTCGGTCTACCGCTATGAGAAGTCCGGCGTGGTCCACGGCCTGACCAGGGTGCGCGGCATGACGCAGGACGACGCGCACATCTACACCACCCGCGAGCAGATGGCCGACGAGATCAAGTCGCTGCTCCGGTTCGTGCTCAGCGTGCTGCGCGACTTCGGCCTCAACGACTTCTACCTCGAGCTGTCCACCCGCGACGACTCCGAGAAGTTCATCGGCGACCCGGCCGAGTGGGAGGAGGCCACCGAGGCGCTGCGCCAGGTGGCCACCGAGTCCGGCCTCACGCTCAAGGACGACCCGGGCGGCGCGGCCTTCTACGGCCCCAAGATCTCCGTCCAGGCCAAGGACGCGATCGGCCGCACCTGGCAGCTGTCGACCATCCAGCTCGACCTCAACCAGCCGAAGCGGTTCGGCCTCGAATACCAGGCCGCCGACGGCTCCCGGCAGACCCCGGTGATGATCCACCGGGCGCTGTTCGGCTCCGTCGAGCGCTTCCTGGGCGTGCTCACCGAGCACTACGCCGGCGCCTTCCCGCCCTGGCTCGCCCCGGTGCAGGTCGTCGGCATCCCGATCGCCGACGCCCACGTGCCCTACCTGCAGGACGTCGCCAAGCGGCTGCGGGAGAGCGGCATCCGGGTCGAGGTCGACGCCTCTGACGACCGCATGCAGAAGAAGATCCGCAACGCGCAGAAGGCCAAGGTGCCGTTCATGCTGCTCGCCGGTGACGAGGACATCGCCAACGGCGCCGTGTCGTTCCGCTACCGCAGCGGTGAGCAGAAGAACGGCGTGCCGATCGACGACGCGATCGCCGAGATCGTCAGCGCCGTCGAACGCCGCGTCCAGGTCTGACCCACCCGGCCCCGTCGCCGGGGCCTTCCCGGATGCCCAGCACGCGCCCGCTCCCCGGGCGGCACGCTGGCTGCCAGTGCGGCGGTACGCGCCTGCCTCCCGGGCGGTGCGCTCGTCTTCTGAGACGGCGGCACGCACCCGCGTCCCGAGCGGGGCGCTCCCGTTCCGAGGCGGCGGCACGCGTCCGCTTTCTGCGTGGCGTGCTCGCGTTGCGGGGCGGCGGCGGCACGCGCCTGCTTCCGAGCGGCGTCCACGCCTCCTCGGGCGGCGGTACGCGCTTCGAAAGGCCCGGCCACGCTTCGGACGTGGCCGGGCCTTTCGCGTCTCCCCCTCTCCCCTCGCGACCCCCGTGGGGCGGTGGGCCGGGAGGGGAGAGGAGAACTCGGCGCGCCTATGCAGCAGGCGGGGCGTCGAAGGCGCGCGTGGGTCGACGGGGTGCCGAGGGCGCCGCGTGGGTCGACGGGGTCCCGAGGGTGCGTGGGCTGCGGGGCGCTGAGGTCGTGCGTGGGTCGCCCGAGGGCGCGCGTGGGGTGCCGGGCGCCGAGGGGCGCGCGCGGGTCGGCGGGCGCTGCGGGTGAACGGGGTGGGGGTCAGCGGGGGTAGAGGCGGAAGGAGACGGCCGGGCGGCCGTTGAAGCGCTTGGCCTCCTCGCGGGCGAAGCCCTCGATGAGCTCGCGGGCGTACACCTCCGGGTCCGCGCCGGGCTGCAGCGCCTCGATGTACGCGCGGTGCTCCATGAGGGAGCGCACACCGCGTTCCAGGCCGTCGGTGACGTCCACGGCGTGCGTCGGCGCATTGGAGCCCGCCACGGCGACCCAGCGCACGCCGTTCCAGGGGCCGGGGCCGGCATCGGGGAAGATCCAGCGGTTGCCGGCGTCGCCGACGGCGTCCATGGTGGCCCGGCCGACCGCGCGGTGGTCGGGCGTGTTCCAGTGCGCGCCGCCCCAGGTGTCGTCGAAGTTCAGCGTGATCACGAGTTCCGGCCGGTGGCGGCGGATGGCGGCGGCGAGATCGCGGCGGAGCGCGGTGCCGTACTCGATCACTCCGTCGGTGTGGTCGAGGAACTCCACGGCCGTCACGCCGACGACCGCCGCGCTCGCCAGCTCCTCGCGCTCCCGCACGGGTCCGGCCTCGGCGGGGGAGAGCGTGTCGATGCCCGCCTCACCTCTGGTCACCATCAGGTACGTGACCTCACGCCCGGCATCGGTCCACACGGCGACCGCCGCCCCGCAGCCGTACTCCAGGTCGTCGGGGTGGGCCACGATGGCCAGCGCGCGCTGCCAGTCGTCGGGCATGGGCTCAAGCTGCTCGGTCATGCCTGCCATCCTGACAGCCCGGGACGGCACGGCGCACCGGCGTTTCCCGGGACGGCGCACTGGCGTTTCGCCGGACGGCGTACCGGCGTTTCCCGGGACGGCGTACCGGCGTTTCGCCGGACGGCGCACCGGGGTTCCCGGACACGCCGCCGGACTCGAGGAGCGGTCTGAGGGCTTCTCAGAGCGCTGAAGCGGCCGTTCTCAGGGACGCGGTCGTCCCAGGGACGCGGCCGTGCTCAGGACTCAGGACGCCGACGAGTCCGCGCGGCGGGAGCCGAGCCCGATGCGGTCGCGTACGGACTCGAAGGCCCGCACGAGGTCGCCGCCCAGGTCGGCGACGCCCGGCACCTCCAGGGCGGCCGGCGCGGCCACCTTCTCCACGACCTCGTCGGCGACCTTGATCCGCCCCTTGACGGCGGCACCCTCGGTGGGGGCCTCGATGGAGGACGGCGCGGCCCCAGAGGAGTCCTCAGCGGAGTCCTCCGGCGAGGTGCCGTCGGCGGGTTCTTCGGAGGCGTCGGCGGGCGGGACGGACTGTTCGGCCAGGGCTTCACGCATGGCGTCCTCCTGTCGGGGGCGATCAGGATTGCGCCGGAAGAGGCCCCGGTTTGTCCGGGGTCCTATGCTGCTAGATATGCACGATCAGGCAGGAGCCGGGACCCCCGACAACTTCGAGCGGCTGTGGACCCCGCATCGGATGGCCTACATCAAGGGTGAGAACAAGCCGACAGGCACCGGTCCCGACGACGGGTGCCCGTTCGACGCCATTCCGAAGATGAGCGACGAGGACGGCCTGATCGTCAAGCGCGGGCAGCTGGTGTACGCCGTGCTCAACCTTTATCCGTACAACTCGGGCCACCTGATGGTGGTGCCGTACCGGCACGTGTCCGGCTACGACAAGCTGGACGCGGCGGAGGTGGCGGAGCTGGGCGAGTTCACCCAGCGGGCGCTGCGGGCGCTGCGCAAGGCGAGCGGCGCGCAGGGCTTCAACGTCGGCATGAATTTGGGCCAGGTCGCGGGCGCGGGCATCGCGGCGCACCTGCACCAGCACGTGGTGCCGAGGTGGGGCGGCGACACGAACTTCATGCCGGTCGTGGCGCGGACGAAGGTGCTGCCGCAGCTACTTCGCGACACCCGCCAGCTGCTCGCCGACGCCTGGGACTGACGCGCGCCGCGGCCTGGGCAGCGCGCCGATGCCGGTGGCCAGCAGCAGCGGCACGGCCAGCGCGAGCGCCATCGACAGCACGGCCGCGCCCGAGTCGTTGACGAGCATGCCGATGACGCCGCTGACGAGCGTGCCGATCAGGCCGGCGCGCAGCGCGGGGGAGTGCTCGAACGCGGCCGGCACGACCCCCGCCGACGCCTGCTCGGGCCGCAGGATCGCGTAGACGAGGAACGCCGCGGCGGCGATCACGATGGGCATGAGGTTGGGGCTGAGCAGGGTGGCCAGCATGGCGTGCAGCTTGCGCCAGATGACGTCGAACGCCTCCCCGGTCAGCACCTGCCCCACGAACCTGCCGAGGTGCGACTGCTCGCTCGGCGGGCGCAGGTAGTTGAGCCAGGCGAAGCCCATCACGATCACGCCGCCGGCCGCGCAGAACGCCCCGAGCTTCACCAGCGAGACCCGGCGTCCCGACAGGATGAGGGCGGTCACCGCGATGCCGGGCACGAACGCGATGACGCCGCCGAAGTCGCTGCCCAGCCCGGAGCCGCCCAGCACCATCGCGAACGCGCCCAGCGCGACGATCGCGCCGACGCCGACGCGGCCCGGCCACCGGTGGGCGATCACCGTGGCGGCCAGCAGCGTGCCGGTCGCGAGCAGTGCGAACGGGATGTTGCCCAGCCCGTAGTAGCGGGCTCCGACGTCGGCGCCGTACCCCATGACGCTGTTGAGCTGCAGCGTGGTGCCGGTCAGCAGGTCACCGGCGAGGGTGAGCGCGGTGACCCCGGCCACGACCGCCAGCGGGCCGAGCGGACGGCGCCGCCACGGCCCGGCGAACGCCAGCAAGGTCACCGCGGCCGTCCACGCCAGCACGCCGCCGACGAGCTGCGGCAGGCCGGACCACGGCAGCAGGTTGACCAGGTAGCTGGAGACGGGCAGGGCGGCCAGCGCGACGGCGGCCACGCGTACCGGAGACAAACCCTTGCGGCGGCGCAGCAGCAGGAACGCCACCAGGTAGAACGACACCTGCAGCACCGCCATCACGGTGAAGTAGCCGCCCTTCACCGACCTGATCGCCTGCGCGGTGGCGTCGTCCCTGCGCAGCTCCGCGATCGAGGCCCCGGCGGAGCCGGCCTTCAGCGGCGTGCCCACGACCGTGGCCGGCACCGGCACGCCCAGCTCGCTCAGCACGGTGGCGGTGAAGTCGGTGATGATCGAGATGTCCTCGCGGTGGGTGGAGGCCGCGCCCAGCAGCCGCCCCTGCGCGTCCGGCGCGCGCATGGCGGCCACCCTCAGGTGCGGTACGGAGCCGTGGTCGGACAGCCCGGCGAGCAGCACCGTCGTGTCCGGAGGCAGCACCGACAGCAGCGCTCCCGCCTTGGCGTCGGCCAGCCGCAGCGCGTCGCGGCGCTCGGCGGCGGGCAGCTCGTCGGGCACCCGGGGCAGGCGGCCGCCCGCCCGGGCCAGGTAGGGCTCGATGAGGTCGTCGACGTCCATGGCGACCAGCGGGCAGCGGGCCAGGTCCGTGCTCCTGACGCGCAGCGGCGAGTCGTGGTAGCGGGCCACCGCGCCCTGCCGGTCGGCCAGCGCCAGCGCCGCGCCGGGACCGATCGCGATCGAGCAGCGGCCGGCCGCCTTGAGCGTCTCGCCGAGCGTGCCCGCCTCCTGCTGCCCGGCCACGTCGATGAGGTAGCGGTAGTGGGGGATGACGGCGCCCTCGCCGGCCTGCCGGGGGACGGGGGGAGCGCCGCACGCGTAGCCGACGGCCGACCTGGTGCCCGCCGACACCGTCAGCCAGCCGTCGTACGGGCAGGTGACGCTGCCGACCGTACGGACCGACAGCGAGCCGATCGCGCTCTGCCCGGCCAGCTCCCACAGGTTGGGCGTGTCGCCCGGGGTGAGGTCGTCCCAGTGCAACCCCGGCACCCCGATGAGCGCCACCCGCCCGGCCGGTTCCGCCGCGTCCCTCACGGACGCCCGGCCGGAGGCGGCGGCGGGAGCCGCCAGACCCACCAGCGCGTGAGCGACCACTACGGCCAGCACGACCAACACGCGCCTCACGCCGACGACCTCCCGTGCTCGCTGCCCTCGCGCGGCGCGGCGGCGCCGGAGCCCCAGCCCGGCCCGCCACAGGACGCGACCACCCTCTCATGCGTCAGACCCGTGCGAGGCCGACTCGCCCCGATCGCGGCCCCGGAACGGCGGAGGGCCGGTCTCCTCGGACGGAGACCGGCCCCTGCGCGTTCAGGTCAGGCGGCGGGCGTCAGGGCGCGTCCGCCTTCACCTTGACCGCCTTGCTCTCGTTGTGCAGCCGGTCGAGCGCGGTGACGAGGTAGGTGCCCGGCGACTTCACCGTGTAGGACGGGTCGCTCACCACGGCCACCAGGTTGCGCGCGTCGGTGGTGCGGCAGTCCTTGCCGGACTTCGGCACCTGGTAGATCGCGTACGAACGGGCGCCGTCGGACGGCTTCCACGACAGGCGCGTGCCGTCGGCCTTGGCGCCCGCCGGCATGGCCGGAGCCTTGCCGCCGCGCTCCTCCATCAGCGGCAGCAGCGCCGGACGGCCGTAGTAGGTCTTGGCGAGCCGGTCCATCGCGCCGAGCGGGTTGGTCAGCAGCTGCTTGGCGCTGAAGTAGACGGCGCCGTCGATCTCCTTGCTGTCGCGGTTGAGGCCGATCTGCGCGGCCAGCTCGCCGGGCTTGGTCCAGGCCCTGTCGTCCTTGCTGCCGACGCGGTAGAGGCCCTGGCCGATGTAGAGCTGCACGTCGCTGCCCTTGACCGCGTCGGACCACCAGCGCACCAGCGTGCGGTAGTCGGCCGCCTTGTGGCCGCGCGGCCAGTAGAGCTGCGGCAGGACGTAGTCGACGGTGCCGGCCTTGATCCAGGCGCGGGCGTCGGCGTAGATCGAGTCGTAGGCGGACATGCCCGACGTCTTGGACCCGCGCGGGTCGTTGGAGGTGTTACGCCAGATCCCGAACGGGCTGATGCCGAACTTGACGTGGTTCTTCGTGCGGTGCACGGCCTGGTCGACCTGCTCGACCAGCTTGTTGACGTTGGACCTGCGCCAGTCGGCGAGCTTTTGGCCCTTGCCGTACTTCTTGAAGGCCGCGGCGTCGTCGAACGTCGCCCCGGCCTCCGGGTACGGGTAGAAGTAGTCGTCGAAGTGCACGCCGTCGACGTCGTAGCGGCCGACCACGTCGGTGATGACCTTGGTCACGTGGTCGCGCACGGCGGGCAGGCCCGGGTTGTAGTAGAGGCGGCCGCCGTACTTGACCGTCCAGCCCGGGTGCTTCTTCGCCGGGTGCCCCGCGGGCAGCTTGGCGATGTCGTCGCTGTAGGAGGCGCGGTAGGGGTTGAACCAGGCGTGGAACTCCATGCCGCGCTTGTGCGCCTCGTCGATGAGGAACGGCAGCGGGTCCCAGCCCGGGTCCTTGCCCGCCGTGCCGGTCAGATACCGCGACCAGGGCTCCAGCGAGGACTTGTAGAGCGCGTCGGAGGCCGGCCGCACCTGGACGAAGACCGCGTTGAGGTTGCGCTTGGCGGCGCTGTCCAGGATCTTCACGTATTCGGCCTGCTGCTTGGCCTTGCTCAGGCCCGCCTTCGACGGCCAGTCGAGGTTGGTCGTCGTGGCGATCCACACTCCGCGCAGCTCACGCTTGGGATAGCGGGCGTCGGGCTTGCAGGCCGCGGCGGGCGCGGCGGCGGCCGGCTTCTTCGCGCTCGCCGCCTTGCCCGGCTTGGCGTCGGGGCCCCAGACGTAGGCGGCCGACGTGGTCGCGATCGCGAGAGCGGTGGCGGCGAGAAGTGGGCGTGCAGTTCGCATAGTGCCACCCAGTGTGGCAGCTTCTCAGGCATGCTCGCGACGAAAACCGCAATCATACCGTGACGTGTCTGTGACAATTGCCGCGAGCTGTGCCGGGAGGGACAAATGCCCAGGTGGCATGCCCTCCCGGCGCGTCATGTCCGGTCGCGATCGCCGTGCCCGCCGGTCAATCCGCGGCGGTCACCTTGCTCGCGAGGTTCGGCGGCAGCGGCTCGTAGCGCAGGAACGTCCGCGTGAACGTCCCCGTCCCGTGTGACATGGATCTCAGATCGATGGCGTAGCGCGTGATCTCCAGCTGCGGCACCTCCGCCTTGACCAGCGTGCGGCCCTTGCCCACCGGCTCGGTGCCGAGCACGCGCCCGCGCCGCGAGGACAGGTCGGACATCACCGCGCCCACGTAGTCGTCGGCCACCAGCACCGAGATCTCGTCCACCGGTTCGAGCAGCAGCGTCGGCACCTTGGACGCCGCCTCCTTCAGCGCGAGCTGGCCCGCGATCTGGAAGGCCATGTCGGAGGAGTCGACCGAGTGGGCCTTGCCGTCGTACAGGGTGACGCGCAGGTCCACCATCGGGTAGCCGGCCACGACGCCCCGCTCCATCTGGGTGCGCACGCCCTTCTCCACCGACGGGATGAACTGCCGCGGCACCACGCCGCCCACGATCTTGTCGACGAACTCGAAGCCCGAGCCCGACGGCAGCGGCTCGACCTCCAGGTGGCAGATGGCATACTGGCCGTGTCCGCCGGTCTGCTTGACGTTGCGGCCCATCGCCTGGCACTTGCCGCCGAACGTCTCGCGCAGCGGCACCCGCAGCTCGACCCGCTCGACCTCGACGCCGTGCCGCTTGGCCAGCCGGTCGAGCAGCACGTCGGTGTGGGCCTCGCCCATGCACCACAGCACGAGCTGGCGGGTCTCTGCGTTGTTCTCCAGCCGCAGCGTCGGGTCCTCGGCCACCAGCCTGCCCAGGGCCTGCGACAGCTTGTCCTCGTCGGCCTTCGACTTGGCCTTGATCGCCACCGGCAGCAGCGGCTCGGGCATGCTCCACGCCGTCATCAGCAGCGGGCGGTCCACGTCGGAGAGGGTGTCGCCGGTCTCGGCGCGCGACAGCTTCGCCACCGCCACGATGTCGCCCGCGATCGCCTTGGGCGCGGTGCGCTGCTGCTTGCCCAGCGGGCAGCTCAGGGTGCCGATGCGCTCGTCCACGTCGTGGTCCTCGTGCCCGCGGTCGGCCAGGCCGTGGCCGGAGACGTGCACGCTCATGTCGGGGCGCAGCGTGCCGGAGAAGACGCGTACGAGGCTGATGCGGCCCACGTACGGGTCGCTGGTGGTCTTGACGACCTCGGCCACGAGCGGCCCGTCCGGGTCGCACGCGATGCCCTGCACCGGCTTGCCCGACAGGTCGGTGATCTCCGGCAGCGGGTGTTCGAGCGGGGAGGGGAAGCCCTGCGTCATCAGCTCCAGGATCTCCTGGGCGCCCACGCCCAGCCCGCTGCACAGCACCGGGTAGAAGCTGCCGCGCGCGACGGCCTTCTCCAGGTCCTCGATGAGGACGCCGGTGTCGACCGGCTCGCCCTCGAGGTAGCGCTCCATGAGCGACTCGTCTTCGCTCTCCTGGATGATGCCCTCGATCAGGGCGCCGCGGTACTCCTCGATCTGCGCCTCGTACTCGGCGCCCGGCTCCTTCTCGGTGCGCTCGCCGGTCGCGTAGTTGTAGAACTTCTGCGTCAGCAACCCGATCAGGCCGTTGACGTGGCCGTTGGTGACGACGGGGAGGTAGAGGGGCGCCACGCCGTCGCCGAACTTGTCCTGGCAGGTGGCGAGCACCTCGTCGAAGTTCGCGCGCTGGTGGTCGAGCTTGGTGATGACGACCGCGCGCGGCATGCCCACCTGGGCGCACTCCTCCCAGAGCATCTGGGTGAGCCCGTCCACGCCGTCGCAGGCCGAGACCACGAACAGCGCCGCGTCGGCCGCGCGCAGCCCGGCGCGCAGGTCGCCCACGAAGTCGGCGTATCCGGGAGTGTCGAGAAGGTTGATCTTGATGCCGTTGTGCACCAGGGGTGCGACGGCGAGGTTGACGGATCTTTGCTGTTTGACCTCGACCTCGTCGAAGTCGGTGACCGTGTTGCCGTCCTCGACGCGTCCCGGGCGCTGGATGGTGCCCGTCGCGGCCAGCAACTGCTCGACGAGGGTCGTCTTGCCTGCTCCTGAGTGGCCGACCAGCACGACATTGCGAATCGCATCCGCCCTGTCGGCCGCGGGTGCCCTGCCCGCGGCTCCTGCGGCGCCGCCAGAGTGCCTTTCCGCCACATCGCCTCCCGCTAATCTTTCGTCTCACCTCGTGAGACGGCTCGGTCGATGGGGGGACGCCGTCCAGCCGCGTCCGGTAGCTCGCTCCCGTCGCTCCTCGGCCCAGGCGGCGTCGCTCCCTTCGCGTTGGTCCGTCTGCCAACGCCGCGCCCGCGCGGAGGGTGCCGGAAACCGCATGGACGCGGTGTGTTCACCAAATACCCGTGTGGCGGATATCACAAGGGGTCCGGGGCAAAGAAAGTTGTCAGCCCCCGCATGGCCTACGATCGGACCGCGATGCTCAAACTCCTGCGCCCGGCCGTGACCCGGATACTCACCCCGCTGGGCAGGGCCCTCGCCGGCCGCGGGATAGGCCCGAACGCCGTCACGGCGGTCGGCACCCTCGGCACGGTCGTGTCCGCCCTGCTCTTCTTCCCCCTTGGCCAGCTCGCCTGGGGGGCGCTCGTGATCACCGTCTTCGTGCTGTTCGACCTGCTCGACGGCGTGGTCGCCCGGCTCGGCGGAAAGGGGGGCAGCACCTGGGGCGCCTTCCTCGACTCGACCTTCGACAGGGTCGCCGACGCCGCCATCTTCGCCGGCCTGATCCTGTATTTCTTCGAGCGCGACGACACTCTGACGGCCTCGGTGACGCTCGCCTGCCTGATCCTGGGCGCCCTGGTCTCCTACGCCAAGGCCAGGGCGGAAGGGCTCGGCCTGACGGCCGACGTCGGGCTGGCCGAGCGGCCGGAGCGGCTGGTGGTGGCGCTGGTCGCGGCGTTCCTCGAAGGGCTCGGCGTCCCGTACGTCCTGCCGGCCGGCATGTGGCTGCTCGCGGTCGCCAGCCTGATCACCGTGGGCCAGCGCGTGATGGCCGTGCACCAGCAGACCAGACAGCAGACTGGGCAGACGAGGGAGAGATGAGCGACAAGGCATCGTTCGGCGACCGCATCGTGGCCGCCGGGTTCGCGGCCGGCTGGACACTCGTGCCGCTGCTGCCCGAGCGCCCGACGGCCGCGGTCTTCCGGTTCCTGGCCGACCGGGTCCACGCCAGGCGCGGCAAGTCGGTGCGCCGCCTGGAGTCGAACCTCGCGCGGGTGACCGGCCTTGAGCCGGGCGGCCGCGAGCTGCGCGAGCTCACCAAGGCGGGCATCCGCTCGTACTTCCGCTACTTCCACGAGATCTTCCGCCTGCCCAGGATGGACCGCGCCGAGCTGGTGCGGCGCACCCACGTCATCGGCGCCGAGCACATCCACGACAACGTCGCGGCCGGGCGCGGCGTGGTGCTGGCGCTGCCGCACATGGGCAACTGGGACCAGGCGGGCGCCTGGCTGGTGAGCGTGGGCCACCCGTTCACCACCGTCGCCGAGCGGCTGCGGCCGGAGTCGCTGTTCCGCCGCTACGTCGCCTTCCGCGAGGGGCTCGGCATGGAGGTGCTGCCGCTGACCGGCGGCGACGGCCACAACTTCGGCATCCTCGCATCGCGGCTGCGCAAGGGCGGCGTGGTCTGCCTGCCCGCCGAGCGCGACCTCACCAAGAACGGCGTGGAGGTGCGCTTCTTCGGCGCGGCCACCAAGATTCCCGCGGGGCCCGCGCTGCTGGCCGTGCAGACCGGGGCCGCGCTGCTGCCCGCCACCGTCTACTTCGTGGGCGACGACTGGGGCATCCACATCCACGAGGAGCTGCCGGTGCCCGCCGAGGGCACCCGGCAGGAGAAGGTCGCGGTGCTGGCGCAGGGCCTCGCCGACGTGTTCGAGAAGGGCATCTCCGAGCATCCGGAGGACTGGCACATGATGCAGCGGCTCTGGCTGGACGACCTGGATCCCCGATGAAAGTCGGCATCGTCTGCCCCTACTCGTGGGACATGCCGGGCGGGGTCAAACAGCACATCGACGACCTGGCGCAGGCGCTGATGGCGCAGGGGCACGAGGTATCCGTGATCGCCCCGGCGGCCGACGACGACGAGCTGCCCCCCTACGTGACCGGCGCGGGGCGGGCCGTGCCCGTGCCGTACAACGGGTCGGTGGCCAGGATGTCGTTCGGCTTCCTGTCGGCCGCGCGGGTGCGGCGCTGGGTGCGTACGGGCGAGTTCGACGTGCTGCACATCCACGAGCCGCTGATCCCCAGCCTGGGCGTGCTGGCCTGCTGGGCGGCCAAGGGGCCGATCGTGGCCACCTTCCATGCCTCGTTCAACCGCTCGCGCGCGATCGCGGTGGCCGAGCCGCTGCTGCGCAGCGCGCTGGAGAAGCTGAGCGGCCGCATCGCGGTCTCCGACGCGGCGCGCAAGAGCCTGGTCGAGCAGTTCGGCGGCGACACCGTGCTCATCCCCAACGGCGTCACCGTCTCCCGCTACACCGACGCCGAGCCGCTCGACGGCTGGGGCCCCGACGGCGCCACGATCGGCTTCCTCGGCCGCATGGACGAAGAGCGCAAGGGCCTGCCGATCCTGCTCGACGCGTTCGCCATCCTGGCCGAGCGGCGGCCCGACGTGAAGCTGCTCATCGCAGGGCCGGGCGATGAGAAGGACGTCTACGAACGGGTGCCGAAGCGGTTCAGGGACCGGGTGACCGTGCTGGGCATGGTGAGCGAGACCGACAAGATCCGCGCCTACCACTCGGTCGACGTGTTCTGCGCGCCCAACACCCGCGGCGAGAGCTTCGGCATCGTGCTGGCCGAGGCCATGGCGTCGGGGGCGACCGTGCTGGCCAGCGACATCCCGGCGTTCCGCAAGGTGCTGGGCGAGGGCCAGGCGGGCGCGCTGTTCACCAACGGCGACCCGGCCTCGCTGGCGCGCGAGGCCGCCGCGCTGCTCGACGCGCCCGCGCGGCGGGCCAAGCTGGCGGCCGAGGCGCTGGTGGCGGTGCGCAAGTACGACTGGTCGACGGTGGCGCGCGACGTCGTACGCGTCTACGAGACCGTCACCATGAGCGGCGCCGGCCGCGTGGAGGAGGACCTGTGAGACGCGTCGCGAGCGCGGCGCACACGGCCGCCGCGCCGCCCCGGTTCGCCGAGGAGGACCTGTGACGACCACCATGATCGTGCTGATCGTGGGCATCGTGGTGGTGCTCACGGCGGTGTACATCTCCTGGCGGGCAGGCCGGCTCGACCGCCTGCACCTGCGCCTGGAGCTGGCCCAGCAGGCGCTGGACGCCGCTCTCATGCGGCGCAGGGCGGTGGTGCTGGAGCTGGCGGGCTCCCGCCTGCTCGACCCCGCCACGTCGCTGGTGCTGGCCGCGGCGGCGCACGAGGCGCGCTCCGCGGGCCCCGAGGAGCGCGAGCACGCCGAGAGCGACCTGTCGCGGACGCTGCGCGCGGTGGTGGACCAGGAGCGCTTCAGGGAGAAGCTGTCGGAGTCGCCGGGCGGCCGGGCGCTGCTGGAGGAGCTGGACGCGGCGGTGGCCAAGGTCGTCTACTCGCGCCGGTTCTACAACAACCACGTGGCGGTCACGCGGGCCGCCCAGCGCCGCTGGCTGGCCAGGACGCTCCGGCTGGCCGGGCACACCGAATACCCCCAATTCTTCGAGATTGATGACAATCCGCCGGCAGCTATGGCAACCGAATGACCTAATTTGGGGAAGCCAGTAAGCTTCATCCCGATTTTGGGCTGAAGCGAGGAGATGTACACGTGCGGCTACCCCGGTTGATCACCCTCTGGCTGGCCGGAGCGGCCGTGTTGCTGCCTGTCGCGGCCTGCTCGTCCGAGGAGCCGGCCGCGGGTTCCGCGCCGCAGGCGGCCACGGACGCGCCGAGCGAGACGCCTCAGGAAGAGGAAGAGGTCAAGGCGCATCCGTTCACCGGCAAGCCGTACGACACGCTCAAGCCGGTGCTCGCCGTCAAGATCGAGAACACCGCGGCGGGCAAGCCGCAGCTCGGGCTCAAGAGCGCCGACATCGTCTACATCGAGCAGGTCGAGGCCGGGCTGACCCGGCTCATGGCGATCTTCTCCTCCAAGCTGCCGGCCAAGGTGGGCCCGGTGCGCAGCGCGCGCATCTCCGACCTGCACATCACCCCGCAGTTCGGCAAGCCGGCCTTCTCCTACTCGGGCGCGCAGACCAAGATGCTGCCGCTCATCGCCGAGGCCTCGCTGTACGACGTGGGCGACACGCGCAACCCCGGCGCCTACTACCGCCAGCCGGGCCGCTTCGCCCCGTACAACCTGTTCGCCCACACCAAGAAGCTGCTGGCCGCGGCGCCCAAGGCGAGCAAGGCCAAGGACATCGGCTTCACCTTCGGCGACCCGCCCGCCGAGGGCGGTGTGCCGCGCAAGTCGTACACGGTCAGGTGGCCCGCCGCGCGCTTCACCTTCACCTGGTCCGAGGCCAAGCAGGAGTGGCTGATCTGGCAGGACGGCAAGAAGGACATGGCGGCCGAGGGCGGCCAGCTCAGCGCGCCCACCATCGTCGTGCAGTACACCAAGACCGAGCGCTCGCAGTTCCACGACAAGAACCAGAGCTACACGCCGCTCGTGCACACCACGGGCAAGGGCTCGGCGATCGTGCTGCGCGACGGCAAGGCGTACAAGGCCAGGTGGGAGCGGGAATCAGAGGACAGTGGCACGACGTTCACCACGGAGAGCGGCGAGCCGATGAACTTCGCCCCCGGCCAGGTCTGGGTGGCTCTCGCCAGCCGCAAGCCCGTCATCCCCTAGCCCCACGTCCGCACCACTCTGTAGATGTACGGCGATAAATCCTGACATCTTGGCATGTCGGGGGAGGGGTCGTTCAGGACCTACGATGGGGTTGATAACTTACAGAATCGCCGTTGAGAGCCCGTGAGGATGACCGTGTCCAGCAGCACGCCAGAAAGCACCCCCGTCACCGGAACCGCGCGCGTCAAGCGCGGCATGGCCGAGATGCTCAAGGGCGGCGTCATCATGGACGTCGTCACCCCCGAGCAGGCCAAAATCGCTGAAGACGCCGGCGCGGTGGCCGTCATGGCCCTCGAGCGCGTGCCCGCCGACATCCGCGCGCAGGGCGGCGTGTCGAGGATGAGCGACCCCGACATGATCGAGGGCATCATCAACGCCGTGTCGATCCCCGTCATGGCCAAGGCCCGCATCGGCCACTTCGTCGAGGCCCAGGTCCTGCAGTCGCTGGGCGTCGACTACATCGACGAGTCCGAGGTGCTGACCCCGGCCGACTACGCCAACCACATCGACAAGTGGCAGTTCACCGTGCCGTTCGTGTGCGGCGCCACCAACCTGGGCGAGGCCCTGCGCCGCATCACCGAGGGTGCGGCCATGATCCGCTCCAAGGGCGAGGCCGGCACGGGCGACGTCTCCAACGCCGTCACCCACATGCGCACGATCCGCGCCGAGATCAAGCGGCTCACCTCGCTGCCCGAGGACGAGCTGTACGTCGCGGCCAAGGAGCTGCAGGCCCCGTACGAGCTGGTCGCCGAGGTCGCCAAGACCGGCAAGCTGCCGGTCGTGCTGTTCACCGCGGGCGGCATCGCCACCCCGGCCGACGCCGCGATGATGATGCAGCTCGGCGCCGAGGGCGTGTTCGTGGGCTCCGGCATCTTCAAGTCGGGCGACCCGGCCAAGCGGGCGTCGGCCATCGTCAAGGCCACCACCTTCTACGACGACCCCGACGTCATCGCCAAGGTCTCGCGCGGCCTGGGCGAGGCCATGGTCGGCATCAACGTCGACGAGATCCCGCAGCCGCACCGCCTGGCCGAGCGCGGCTGGTAGACCCCTCGGCGGGGCGCCGCAGGCGTGACCCGCGGGCGTGAGACGATCACCTCCGGGTGACCGGCACGCGCGGCGACGAAGATCTCGGAAAGGCGGCATCCGCGAAGGATGTCGCCTTTTCTGTTGATCCGTGTTCACCGAACGGTCACGCTGCTCGGTCAAGCTACGGGGGTCCTCACCCTTGATCGTCAAGGAGCCCCCAGTGTCCAAGCTGAACCGCAGGCACTTCCTCGTCACGGGGTTAGCGGCGGGCGCCGCCTCGGCCATCCCCGGCGTCACCCCCGCCGCCGCGCACGCCGGCCCCGGCCCGGCCGCCGAGACCGCTCAGAGCCTGGCCTCGCGCGGGCTGCGCACCGATCCCTTCACCCTCGGCGTCGCGTGCGGCGACCCCGACCACGAGGGCTTCGTGCTGTGGACCAGGCTCGCCCAGGAGCCGCTCGCCGAGGACGGCCTCGGCGGCATGCCGCAGCGGCCCTTCACCGTGCAGTGGCAGATCTACGCCGACGAGCGGGCCCGCCGCGTCGTGCGCTCCGGCGTGGCCGTCGCCGCCCCGGAATGGGGCCACAGCGTGCACGTCGAGGTGCAGGGGCTGAGCTCCGGCCGCGAGTACTGGTACCGCTTCCGCGTCGGGCCGTACGTCTCGCCGCTCGGCCGCGCCCGCACCGCCCCGCACCCCCTGTCGTACGGCGGCGCCCTGGCCATGGCCTTCGTCTCCTGCGCCCAGTACGAGCACGGTTACTTCACCGCGTACCGCCGCCTCGCCGAAGAGCACCCCGACCTGGTGCTGCACCTCGGCGACTACCAGTACGAGTACACCAAGAACTCCTACACGATCCCCGGCGGCAACGTCCGCCACCACGAGGGCCCCGAGACCGAGACCCTGGCCAACTACCGCCAGCGCCACGCCCAGTACAAGACCGACCCCGACCTGCAGGCCGCGCACGCCGCCGCGCCTTGGCTGGTCGTGTGGGACGACCACGAGCTGGACAACAACTGGGCCGGCGAGGTGCCGGAGAAGCCCGAGATCCCCCAGCCGGACTTCATGCAAAGGCGCGCGGCCGCCTTCCGCGCGTACTACGAGAACATGCCGCTGCGCCGCACCTCCATCCCGCGCGGCGTGGACATGCAGCTCTACCGGCGCATCCGCTGGGGCAGGATGGCCACCTTCCACATGCTCGACACCCGCCAGTACCGCGACGACCAGGGCTGCGGCGACGGCTACAAGGAGTGCCCCGACTCGGTCGATCCCGCGCGCTCCATCACCGGCCAGGAGCAGGAGGAGTGGCTGATCGAGGGCTTCCACACGTCGCGGGCGCAGTGGGACATCATCGGCCAGCAGGTCTTCTTCGGCCAGCGCGACAACAACGAGGGGCCCGCCAAGGTCACCTCGCAGGACGCCTGGGACGGCTACGTCGCCTCCCGGCAGCGCATCACCCAGGGCTGGATCGACGCGAAGGTGCGCAACCCCGTCGTGCTCACCGGCGACGTGCACGCCCACTGGGCCGGCGACCTCAAGCTCGACTACGACGACCCGACCGGGCCCAGCGTGGGCTCGGAGCTGGTGACCACGTCGATCACCTCGGGCGGCGACGGCGCCGACTCCGACCCCGCGGCGCACCCGTTCCTGAAGATCAACCCGCACCTGAAGTTCTACAACAACCAGCGCGGCTACGTGCTCACCAAGATCGAGCGCGACCTGCTCACGGCGGACTTCAAGGTCGTGCCGCGCGTCCAGACGCCGGGCGCCGAGGTCTACACCCGCGCCACGTTCGTCATCGAGGACCGGGTGCCGGGGGTGCAGCAGACGTACCTGCGGCCGCTCGACCCGGCGCTGCGGATCCAGCCGCCCACGATCGAGGACACCGTCCGCCTGGAGACCGAGCGCCCCTAACACCACCCCCGATGCCGGGCCGCCTTCCCCGGCTCGGTGCACCCTCGCGGCCCGGCCCCCGACCAGGGGCCGGGCCGCTTTCGTCCGGAATATTAGCCAGGCTAAGTTTGTTCACCGTCCATGCAGGACGATCCCTCTCACCTGGCAGAACAGGTCTCAGCCGTGCTCCGCGACCTGGTGCTCCTGCTCCGGCGCACCGTCGCGGGACAGCCGGTCACCAGCCAGCAGCTCGGCGTGCTCGCCTCGCTCGAACGCGGCCCCAGGCGCATGACCGCGCTGGCCGAAGAGCACGGCGTCCAGCTGCCGACCATGACCGTGCAGATCAACCGGCTCGAAGACGCCGGTCTCGTCGCCCGCGGCACCGACCCGGACGACGCCCGCGTCAGGACGGTCGAGCTGACCACCGAAGGCCGCGAACGGCTGCACGCCGGACGCCAGGCCAGGATCGCCCGCCTGACCCGTGAACTGGAGGCGCTCACCGACGACGAGCGTTCCGCACTCGCGGCCGCGCTGCCCGTCCTGGGCAGGCTCGGCCGCTCGTAAGCAGCCAAGGAGCAGTATGCAAACCGGCGGCGGCATCCTTCGCCAGCCCATGTCCGTCTGGGCCACCGCGTTCGCCGCGGTCGTGGCCTTCATGGGGATCGGGCTCGTCGATCCCATCCTCCCGTCCATCGCCCAGGGGCTGAACGCCACCCCGAGCCAGGTCTCCCTGCTGTTCACCAGCTACTTCCTGGTCACCGCCGTGGCCATGCTCGTCACCGGCTGGGTCTCCAGCCGCATCGGCGGCAAGCGCACCCTGCTCGCCGGGCTCGCGCTCGTCGTGGTGTTCGCCGCGCTCGCGGGCACCTCCACCAGCGTCGCCGAGCTGGTCGGCTTCCGCGCCGGCTGGGGCCTCGGCAACGCTCTCTTCGTGGCCACCGCGCTCGCCGTCATCGTCGGCGCCGCCAGCGGCGGCGCGGAGTCGGCCATCATCCTGTACGAGGCCGCGCTCGGCCTCGGCATCTCCGCAGGACCTCTGGTGGGCGCCCTGCTCGGCGACTGGAACTGGCGGGCCCCGTTCTTCGGCACGGCCACGCTCATGGCCGCCGGCCTCGTCCTCATCCTCACCCTGCTCAAGGCCACGCCACGGCCGCGGGAGAAGACCCGGCTCAGCGCCCCGATCCGCGCGCTCGCCCACGGCGGGCTGTCCACCACGGCCTTCACCGCGCTGTTCTACAACTTCGCGTTCTTCACCGTGCTCGCCTTCACGCCGTTCATCCTCGGCATGTCGCCGTACGGCATCGGCGCGGTCTTCTTCGGCTGGGGCGTCTGCGTCGCGCTCGCCTCGGTGTTCGGCGCGCCGCCGCTGCAGCGCAGGCTCGGCTCGGTGAAGGTGCTGCACCTGTCGCTCGCCCTGCTCGCCGTCTTCCAGCTCGGCATCGGCCTGTCCGCGTACGAGGGCTCCTGGCAGGCCGGGGTCATCGCCTTCACCGTCCTGACCGGCGTCCCCATCGGGCTCAACAACACGGTCTTCACCGAGTCGGCCATGGAGGTCTCCGACGCGCCCAGGCCCGTCGCCTCCGCCGGATACAACTTCGTGCGCTGGATGGGCGGCGCGCTGGCCCCGTTCATCGCCACCAAGCTCGGCGAGGACGTGGGGGTCGCGGTGCCGTACGCGCTGGGCGCCGCCTGCTGTCTCATCGGCATGGCCGTCCTCTACCTGCGCCGCCACCACCTGCGCTCGCTGATCGAGGTCGACGCCGATCTCGGCGTGCGCGACGCCGCCCCGGTCGCCACGTCCTGACCCCGGGCGCCGCCGCCGCGGCCATTACGGCCTGACCTCCCGTGACGCCGTCATGGCCACTACGGCCTGACCCCGCGCAACGCCTCTCGAACGGCCCCCGTCGGAAGACGGCGGGCCGTTCTGGTGTTGAATTGTCGGAAACCCGTGCCCGGATGAAAGGATCGCCCGTGCCCACGATCGGTGTGCTCGCCCTCCAGGGAGACGTGCGCGAGCATCAGCGCATGCTTCAGGAGGCCGGCGCGACGGCCGTCGCCGTACGCCGCCCCGCCGAGCTGGACGCGGTCGACGCCCTGGTCATCCCCGGCGGCGAGTCGACCACCATGTGGAAGCTCGCCGAGAGCTTCGACCTGCTGCAACCGCTGCGCGTCCGCGTCAAGGAAGGCATGCCCGCCTACGGCTCGTGCGCCGGCATGATCATGCTGGCCGACCGCATCGAGGACGGCGTCGCAGGTCAGCAGACCATCGGCGGCATCGACATGGTGGTCAGGCGCAACGCGTTCGGCCGCCAGGTCGACTCCTTCGAATCCGACCTCGACTTCGCCGGACAGCAGGTGCACGCGGTGTTCATCCGCGCTCCCTGGGTCGAATCCGTCGGCTCGGACGTCGAAGTGCTGGGCAGGTGCGAGCCTGGGGATAGGATCGTCGCGGTCCGTCAAGGTCCGTTGCTCGCTACGTCGTTCCACCCCGAGCTCACCGGGGACGTACGCGTGCACCGTTACTTCGTAGACATGGTGAGGGAGCTCTAGGTAAATGTCCGGCCACTCAAAATGGGCGACGACGAAGCACAAGAAGGCCGCACTCGACGCCAAGCGCGGCAAGCTGTTCGCCAAGCTCATCAAGAACATCGAGGTGGCGGCACGGACCGGTGGCCCTGACCCGGACGCCAACCCCACCCTCTTCGACGCCATCTTCAAGGCGAAGAAGAACTCCGTGCCCAACGACAACATCGAGCGGGCGCGCAAGCGCGGCGGCGGTCTCGAAGCCGGCGGCGCCGACTACCAGACGATCATGTACGAGGGTTACGCGCCCGGCGGCGTCGCGGTGCTCATCGAGTGCCTCACCGACAACCGCAACCGCGCCGCGTCCGAGGTCCGGGTCGCGCTCACCCGCAACGGCGGCTCCCTTGCCGACCCCGGGTCCGTCTCCTACATGTTCAACCGCAAGGGCGTCGTCATCGTCCCCAAGACCGACGGGCTCGACGAGGACACCGTGCTCATGGCCGTCCTCGACGCGGGCGCCGAGGAGGTCAACGACCTCGGCGAGAGCTTCGAGGTGATCTGCGAGGCCGGCGACCTCGTGCCGGTGCGCAAGGCCCTCCAGGACGCCGGCATCGACTACGACTCGGCCGAGTCCAGCTTCGTGCCCTCGATGACCGTGCCGCTCGACGAGGAGGGGGCCAAGAAGGTCTTCCGCCTCATCGAGGCGCTGGAGGACAGCGACGACGTGCAGAACGTCTTCGCCAACTTCGACGTCTCCGACGAGGTGCTCGCCGCCCTCGACTGATCGTCGCGACAGGGCCCGGTGGTGTTTCCGCCGGGCCCTGTTCCGTACGGCGGCAGCGGGCCGCGTTCCGGTCGGGACGCCCTCGAAGAGGTGGGCCGCCTGCAGAGGCGTGCGCATTCCGGTCGGGACGCCCGGAAGGAGCGGGCCGCGTTCCGTACGCGGACGGACGGCGCGCCGCGTTGTTTTCGCTGACGGCCGATGGTCGTTGCCGCATGTGTCGCGTGCGCGGGAGAGGCCCGGCCGCGTAGGGTCGGGCGACGTGAGTTCCCCCATTCCCCCTCGGACCGGCGCCAGGGCGCTCGGCTTGCTGCTCGTCTTACCGGCTCTGGTCGGCACCCTCATCACGCTCGTGCTGCCGACCGCGCAGACGATCTGGCTCAGCTTCCAGAGCGGCGGCGTGCTCCGCGAGATCTCGTACGCGGGGACCGCCAACTACGCCAAGCTGTTCGGCGACGACGCCTCCTGGCGGGCGCTGGGGCTCACGGTGTCCCTGATCGGCTTCCCGCTGCTGGTGGCGCTGGTGGTGGGCCCGCTGCTGGCCCTGGCACTCGACCGGGCGGGCACGTGGGTGCGGCGCGCCGGGCGGGTGCTGCTGTCGCTGGCGGTGGTCACGTTCTCGCCGGTGGCCGTGGCCACGTCCTGGCTGCGCGGGCTGCTGCCCGAGTCGTCCGGCCTGGTCGCCCTGGCTCAGGAGCTGCGCGACCCCGCCACCGCGCCTGGAGCGCTCCGGCTCATCGTGGCCGCCGCCACGTTCGGGCTCGTGTGCGCGCTGGCCGTGATCGCGTTCCTGCCCGCGCTGCGCGGCGGCACCCCGAGAGCGGCGGCGGTCGTGGTGGGCGTCCTCGTCGCGTTGGCCGTCGTCGCGGCCGGGCTGCAGACGTTCGCCCTGGGGCAGGTGCTCACCGGCGCTCAGCGCGCCACACAGACGCTCGCAGGGCTCCAGTACGACTACGCCTTCAGGGAGGCCCAGTTCGGCCTCGGTGCGGCCGTGGCGACGCTCACGGGGGCCGTCCTGGGCGTGCTGGGCATCGCCGCCACGGTGATCGCGGTCGCCTCCGGCCTGCGCATCACGCTGACGCGCAAGGACGCACCGGCCGGCTCCTCGGCGCGAAGGGCACGGCCGTTCCCATGGCAGTGGGCGCGGCGGCCGGCTACGGACATCAACCGGCCGCCGGTCATGATGGCGGGGCGGGCGCGTACGGCCCCCCGGACGGGCAGCCGTCCCCCTACCTGCAGGGCGGCGGTCAGCCCGCGCGGGCAGGACGGGAACAGGCCGCGTGGACCGGACAGGGACAGGCCGCGTGGACCGGACAGGGACAGGCCGCCTCGCCCGGCGAGCAGGTCGTGGAGGCCGGACAGAAGCGAACGAGTCCGGCGCCGGCGGGCATGGCGATCGGGATCGCCGCGTTAGCGGCGGCCGCGGTGGCCGCGTTCCTGCTCACCTGGCCGTGGATGGACGGCGCGCTCGCCTCCAGGGCGGGCGAGGCCGGCACCTTGCGAACGCAGATCAACACCTGGCTCCCGGCCCTCGTCGGCGCCCTGGTCTCGGTGGGCGTGGCGTACCTCGCGGCGCTCGGCATCGGCGGTCTGCGCCCGCTCGGCCGGGCCAGCGAGTGGCTGCTGCTGATCTTCGCGCCCTGGCTGTTCGTCGGCTCGGGCCCGCTCAGCGTCGCCAACTGGCACAACGCCCGCAGCCTCGGCCTCATCGACACCTTCGCGGCCCTGATACCGCCGCTGCTGGTGAGCGTCCCCGCGCTGCTCGTGCTGACCCTGCTGTGCAAGGGCCTCGCGGAACGCACCGACCGCGACTTCTTCTCCGGCGTGTTCCTGCCCTCGCTGCCCATGGCGGGCATCCTGACCGGCGCCGTCACGCTGGTGAACGCCCACGATGTGCTCTGGCCGCTGCTCGTCGTCCAGAAGCCTGAGCTGCACACCGCCCCGGTCGCCCAGATGATCGAGGCGGGGACCCACGCCCGGGTGGCGGTCGACATCGGGGGCGCGACGCCGCTGCTCGTGGTGGCCGTCGCGCTGGCCGCCCTGGTGGCCGCCCAGCTCCTCTACCTCGACAGGCTCACCGTCACGACGGCCGGTTCGCGCGTACGCAAGGCCGTTCCGTAGGTTGCTGATTGTGGAAATACGCGACATAACGCCCGACGACCTCGACGACGTCATCGACCTGCGCCGCCGGGCGTTCGGTCCGGTGAGCGAGAGCGGCAAGGAGAAGTGGCGCAAATCCGTGCTGCCCGCCCTGGCCGAGCGGCGCTACCTGGGGATGTTCGACGGCGACCGGCTCGCCGCCTCGGCCAGGCTGCGCCGCTTCACCCAGTGGTGGCACGGCAGGCCCCAGCCGATGGCCGCCGTCGCGGGCGTCACCGTCGCCCCCGAGGACCGTGGTCGCGGCGTCGGCACCGGCATCATGCGAGCCGTCATCGAGCGCGCCGCCGCGCTGGGCGACGCGGTCTCCGCGCTCTACCCGGCCACCACCGCCATCTACCGCAAGCTCGGGTACGAACACGCGGGCGCGCGGCACCTCATCCGCCTGCCCGCCGAGGCGCTGCGCGAGATCCGCCCGTCCGGCCACGTCAAGCTGCGCAGGATGGGGCCGGGCGACGCCGCCGAGCTGATCTCGGTGCTGCACCGCGTCCACGGCGCGACCCGCGCCAGCGGCCCCGTCTCCTACGGCGAGGACACCTGGAACCTGTGGCTCGCCAACGAGGACGACTTCCTCTACCTGGCCGACGACGGCTACGCCATCTACCGCTGGAAGGGCGACGACATGGAGGTCGAGAACGTCGTCGCCGGCTCGTCCGGCACCCTGCGCGCGCTGTGGGGGCTGATCGGCAGCGCCTCCTCGGTGGCCCGCGAGGTCGTCGCCGCCGTGGCGCCCGACGACCCGGTGCTGTGGATGCTGCGCGAGCGTTCGAAGGAGCGGGTCACGCAGGTGCGGTGGATGTTCAGGGTGCTCGACGTGGCCGCCGCCGTCGAGCGCAGGGGCTATCCGGCGCACGCGAGCTGCCAGGCCGTGGTGACCGTGGACGACCCGGTGCGCGGCGGAGGCACCTGGCGGCTGGACATCTCCGGCGGAACGGGCACCGCCACTCCGTGCGACGAGCCCGGCGTCACGCTCTCAGTGAACGGCCTGTCCGCGTTGTACGCCGGTGTCCCCTCCTCGACGCTGCGGCTCAGCGGTCTCATGTCCGGAGATGACCGATATGACGAGGCGCTCGACGCGGCCTTCGCCGCCAAGCCGTACATGCTGGACTACTTCTGACTCTCGCTTCCCGGTGCGCGCCCTCTCCGGTCACGGTAAAGTCTCGTGCCGAACAGGTGTTCGGCGGCGCGGTCTCGGGAGGGCATGCCGGTGCGGGTGATGGGCGTCGATCCGGGGCTGACCCGGTGCGGCCTGGGCGCGGTCGAAGGGCGCCCGGGAGCGCCGCTGACGCTCGTGGCCGTGGGTGTGGTCCGCACGGGCGCCGACGAGGAGCTGGGGGCGCGGCTGGTCGGCATCGAGGCCGGCATCGAGCAGTGGCTCGACGACGTACGCCCCGACGCGGTGGCCGTCGAACGCGTCTTCAGCCAGCACAACGTACGCACGGTGATGGGCACCGCGCAGGCCGCCGGCATCGCCGTCCTGTGCGCGGCCCGGCGCGGCCTCCCGGTGGCGCTGCACACGCCGTCCGAGGTCAAGGCCGCCATCACCGGCAGCGGCACGGCCGACAAAAAGCAGATCGGCGCCATGGTCACCCGCCTGCTGCGGCTCACCGAGATGCCCAGGCCCGCCGACGCCGCCGACGCCCTCGCGCTGGCCATCTGCCACGTCTGGCGCGGCGGCGCCCAGCACCGCCTCGCCGACGCCCTGGCCAAGGCCAGAAACCCCCGCCGATGACGACAGGCCGGGCCCGGCGGACCACCGCCCTCTGCGAGGCAGCCGCATCCGCTCCGAGAGGCCACGCCCTCCGGCCGGTCGCAAGCGTCCATGAGACCGCGAGCGAGCGGGCTGCGCGACGAATCGGGTTAGGTCCGCGAGCCGGTTGTGCAACGAGCCGTATCGAGGCCTGCGGGTCGCGATCGGCGTGGCGGGGGCGGGGGAGAGGGCGTATCTGCGCTATGACAGGGGACCAGGCGTGACAGTGCTGACAGTGGCAGTGCTGACAGTGGCAGTGCTGACAGTGGCGGTGCTGACAGTGGCAGTGCTGATAGTGACGGTGCTGACAGTGACGGTGCTGACAGTGGTGACGGAGACGGGAGGCCGAGCGTGATCGCGTCGGTGACGGGCAAGGTGACGGCGATCGCCCCCGACGGGGCCGTGATCGAGGTCGGCGGCGTCGGCATCCTCACCCACTGCACCCCGAGCACGCTCGCCACACTCCGGGTGGGCGAGGAGGCCCGGCTGGCCACGTCGCTCGTGGTGCGCGAGGAGTCGCTCACCCTGTACGGCTTCGCCACCGACGACGAGCGGGCCGTCTTCGAGCTGCTCCAGACGGCCAGCGGCGTCGGTCCCAAGCTGGCGCTGGCGATGCTCGCCGTGCACAGCCCCAACGCGCTCCGGATGGCCGTCGCCAGCGCCGACCTCAAGGCGCTCACCCAGGTGCCGGGCATCGGGCAGAAGGGCGCCCAGCGCATCGTGCTGGAGCTCAAAGACCGCCTCGGCACCCCGGAGGAGACGGTCAACGCCGCGCTCAACGGCGACCGCCGCGCGGCGGTGTGGCGCGAGCAGGTCCACTCGGGTCTGGTGGGGCTCGGCTACTCCAGCAAGGACGCCGACGAGGCCATCGCCGCCATCGAGCCGGAGGCGGAGGCCGACATCGCCGCCGGCCGCCAGCCCCAGATCGCCGCCCTCCTGAAGGCAGCCCTCCGCTCCCTGAGCGTCCGATGACCCACCCGACCGCCCTCTGCCGTCCGCCGATTCGTACGGTGCGGAGCGCGCGTCCGGCCTTCGCAGCGCCGACGGCCGCTGCGCCCCGCCCGGCCCTCGAGACCCGCGCGGGGCCTGCGGCGCCCGTGGCCCGCGTGCAGCCCGAAGCACGTACCGCGGGAACGGCGTCCGCAGCGCCCACAGCCCTTACGGTCCGCTCGGCGCTCGCGCCGTCTGCTGCGTGCTCGGCGTCCGTAACGCCCGCTCCGCGCACTGCCCGTACCGGGTGGTTGCGGGGCACGAGGGAGCGGTTGTCGGTGATACGTGAGATCGTGGCGGTCCGAGGCGATCGCGGAGACGTCCGGTCGGTGGTGAAGGGGCCGCCAATCCAGCGGCCGCACAAGGCCGGGAAGTCGCGAGAGCCCGGGAAAGAGCCGCGGCGGCGACTGGCCGTCGAGTCGGCGCGGCGACCAAGCGCAGGGCCGACTGCACACATGACCGTGAAGCCGATGGAAGAGAGGAGGCGCAGGCATGGGGTACGAGCGGGATGAGATCCTCTCGCCCGCCGCCGGTGGCGACGAGCTGCAGATCGAGGCCGCGCTCAGACCCAAGCGCCTCAGCGAGTTCATCGGCCAGAGCCGCGTACGCGAGCAGCTGTCGCTGGTGCTGGAGAGCGCGCTGCGCAGGCGGCGTCCGCCGGATCACGTGCTGATGAGCGGCTCGCCCGGCCTGGGCAAGACCACGCTGGCCATGATCATCGCGGCCGAGCTGAACGCCCCGCTGCGCATCACCTCGGGCCCGGCGCTGGAGCGGGCGGGCGACCTGGCGGCGATCCTGTCCACGCTGACCGAGGGCGAGGTGCTGTTCATCGACGAGATCCACCGGATGGCCAGGCCCGCCGAAGAGATGCTCTACATGGCGATGGAGGACTTCCGGGTGGACATCGTCGTCGGCAAGGGGCCGGGGGCGACCGCGATCCCGCTGGAGATCGCGCCGTTCACGCTGGTGGGCGCCACGACGAGGGCGGGGCTGCTGCCGGCGCCGCTGCGCGACAGGTTCGGCTTCACCGCCCACATGGACTTCTACGAGGTCGCCGAGCTGGAGCAGGTGCTGCACCGGTCGGCCAAGCTGCTCGGCGTCACGCTGCCGGACGAGGGCGCGCACGAGATCGCCCGCCGCTCGCGGGGCACGCCGCGCATCGCCAACCGGCTGCTGCGCCGGGTGCGCGACTTCGCCGACGTACGGGCGAACGGCGTCATCGACCGCGACGTGGCCTCGGCGGCGCTCAACCTCTACGAGGTGGACGGCGAGGGCCTCGACCGGCTCGACCGGGCGGTGCTTGGCGTGCTGCTGCGCAAGTTCGGCGGCGGACCGGTGGGGCTGTCCACGCTGGCGGTGGCGGTGGGGGAGGAGCCGGAGACGGTCGAGGTGGTGGCCGAGCCGTTCCTCGTACGCCAGGGTCTGCTGGCGAGGACCCCGCGCGGACGGGTGGCGACCGCGGCGGCGTGGGTCCACCTGGGGATGGAGCCTCCGCCCGATGCGTTCGGAGCGTCGCTTTTCGACTGATCACGAATCGGTTGCAACCGTTTCAATATGGGAACTTCCCCGCGTGCCGAAACGCTGCTTCGTTGCCGCCTTTATCAACAAGCGCCTACACTCCGTGGCTTGGCTGGCTGTGTAGGCTGACGGGCTGAGCGGCGCGGCCCGACGCAACGCACGGAATTTCCGGCGCGGGGCCGGTGTCAACTCCTTGTACGACTATGGAAGGTCGCCCCTTATGGAACAACTCGGAAGCATCCTGCCGCTGATTCTTCTGGTGGTGGTGTTCTACTTCCTGCTGATCCGCCCTCAGCGCAAGCGCCAGCAAGAGGCGATCCAGATGCAGAACTCCTTGACGCCCGGCACCCGCGTCATGACCACGACCGGACTGTTCGGGACCGTCACCGCGATAGACAATGAGGACGTCATCCTCGAAGTCGCGCCGGGTGTCGAGACCCGTTGGGTGAAGGCCGCCATCGGCCGTGTCGTCGCCCCCGGTGACGCCCCGGCGGACGAGCAGGCCGCTGACCAGGCCGAGCTCGGCGAGGAAGGCAAGAAGGAGTCCGACGGCACCGCGGAGCCCAACGGTGACCAGGACTCCAGCACCAAGAAGTCCTGACTAAGCTCTGCCTAAACCTCTATCTGAAAGAACTGACGACCAGTGGCCCGACCGACCAGCCGCCACAGCCGACCGGGGCGAACGCTCCTCGTGCTGCTGGCACTCATCCTCGCCCTGGGCGGGACGATGTTCCTGCAGAAGGCGTACACGCCCAAGCTGGGGCTCGACCTAGCGGGCGGCACGACGGTGACCTTGTCCCCGGTGACCCAGAACAACGCGGCGCCGCCCGATGAGATCCTCGACCGGGCGGTCAACATCATCCGCGACCGGGTCAACGGCACAGGCATCTCCGACGCCGAGGTCGCCAAGTCCGGCGACAACATCATCATCTCCATCCCGGGCGTGGGCCAGGACGAGGCCATCAAACTGGTCGCGACGACCGCGGAGCTGCGCTTCCGCCAGGTGCTGGCCATGGAGGCCACGCAGCCGCCCGCCGACCTGGCCACGAACCCGCCGACGCCCAGCCCGTCCGGCAGCCCCTCGGCTCAGCCGAGCGGCAAGCAGTCCGCCAGGCCGTCGCAGTCGGCCGCCACCCCGAGCGCGTCCCCGACCGGCAAGGCGCTTTCGTCCGCACTGCTGTCCCCCACGACGGCCCCGTCGGCGGGTGCGCCACGGGGATCCACGGAGTCCGGTGACGGGCAAAAGGACGGACAGTCGGCCCAAGGCGATGACCAAGCCCGGCAACAGGACCCCGGCGAGCAGGACAACGGCGACGCCAAGGCGCAGAACACCAGGGCGCAGAACACCAGGGGCCAGAACGCCAAGGCCACGCCGTCGGCCTCCCCGACCGCGAGCACGCCGGCCATCACGAACCCGAACATCGACACCACGGGCATCGACCCGCAGGTGCTCGAGCAGTTCAACAAGCTCGACTGCGCCGACCCGGCCAACCGCGGCCAGGGCGTCCAGGACGACCCCAACAAGCAGTACGCCGCGTGTGAGAGCGACGGCAGCTTCAAGTACGTCCTCGACGTCGCCAAGGTCGTCGGCACCGACATCGACACCGCCTCCGCGGGCGTCCGCCAGGGCACCACCGAGTGGGTCGTCCAGCTCGACTTCAAGAGCAAGGGCGCCGGCGAGTGGAGCAAGCTCACCACCGCCGCCTACAACTCGCCCGAGCCGCGCAACAAGGTCGCGGTCGTGCTCGACGGCGTGGTCATCACCGCCCCCAACATCATCAGCCCGATCCCGGGCGGCCGTGCGGAGATCACCGGCGGCTTCGACCAGGCCAGCGCCACCACCCTGGCCGACCAGCTCAAGTACGGCGCGCTGCCGCTGAAGTTCAACCGCAGCTCCGTCGACACCGTCTCCTCGACGCTCGGCCAGGACCAGCTCGAGGGCGGTCTCATCGCCGGCCTCATCGGCCTGGTGCTGGTGGTCATCTACAGCATGCTCTACTACCGGGGCCTGGGCATCGTGGCGGTGCTGAGCCTCGTGGTGGCGACGATCCTGACGTACACGGCGGTGGTCGTGCTCGGCCACAACGCGAACTTCCGGCTCTCCCTGCCGCACATCATCGGTCTGGTGGTCTCCATCGGTATCACCGCCGACTCCTTCATCGTCTACTTCGAGCGCATCCGTGACGAGATGAAGGAGGGCCGGCGCTCGCTGCGGGCGGCCGTCGAGGTGGCCTGGGTCCGCGCCCGCCGCACGATCCTGATCGCCGACGCCGTCATGTTCATCGCCGCGATCGTGCTGTACTTCCTGGCGGTGGGCGGTGTGGCCGGCTTCGCGTTCGCGATGGGCCTGACCACGCTGATCGACATCCTGGTGGTGTTCCTGTTCACCAAGCCGTTCATCGCCCTGCTGGCGCGGCTGAAGTTCTTCGCCAAGGGCCACCCGCTGTCGGGGCTCGACTCCGAGCGCATGAGCGAGGTGCCTTCCACCGGCCACAAGACCACTCCGCAGGAGGCCTGACATGGGACTGGGACGTCGCCTCTATCGCGGCGAGATCGACGTCGACTTCGTCGGCAAGTGGCGCCTGTGGTACAGCCTGTCCGGCCTGCTGCTCGCGGTGTCGCTGGCCGGTCTCATCCTCCACGGCCTCAACCTGGGCGTGGAGTTCAAGGGCGGGACGATCTTCTCGTTCAAGGCCCAGCACGCCACCGTCGAGCAGGTGCGCGCCACCGTCCAGGACCAGGGCGCGCACCAGGTGATCGTCCAGCAGGCCGGTGAGAACGGCTGGCGGGCGACCACCGAAAGCCTGGAGGAGAGCACGCGCTCGCAGGTGCAGAGCGCGATCGCGAAGGACTTCAACGTCCCGACCGATCAGGTCAGCATCCAGGCCATCGGCCCGTCCTGGGGCGGTGAGGTGTCGCAGAAGGCGTGGATCGGCCTGGCCGTGTTCATGCTGGCGATCATCTTGTACCTGTCGATGGCGTTCGAGCCGAAGATGGCCTTCGCCGCGATCGTCGCGCTCTTCCACGACCTCGTCATCACGGCCGGCATCTACGCCTGGTCGGGCTTCGAGGTCACCCCGGCCACTCTGCTGGGCTTCCTGACCATCCTCGGTTACTCGCTCTACGACGCGGTCGTGGTGTTCGACATGATCAAGGAGGTCACGGCCAAGCTGGGCCACACCTCGAAGCAGACGTACTCGATGGCGGCCAACGACGCGCTCAACCACACGCTGATCCGGTCGCTCAACACCTCGCTGGTCGCGATCCTGCCGGTGGCGGCGATCCTGTTCATCGGCACCACGCTGCTCGGCGCGGGCACGCTGAAGGACCTGTCGCTCGCCCTGTTCGTCGGCATGATCGTCGGTACGTACTCCTCGCTGTGCGTCGCCACGCCGCTGCTGGTGACGCTGAAGGAGCGCGAGCCGAAGTACCAGGCCATCGCCAAGCGCCTGGCCTCCACCGGAGGCGGCAAGAAGGGCCACAAAAGCGCGGCCGTAGCCAAGAGCTAGCCGTCCGGCACGACGGGCTCACGAGCGCCCTCGCCCCTTGCAGGGGCGGGGGCGCTTCCGTTCGTCCGGCCGCGGGTCAGGCGGGCTTCTGAGCGCTCCGGGTACGTGTCATGGCCCGATATGCACCATCATGGAGCGCGGCACACGGCCCGGTGAGAAAGGACGACCATGACGGAGCTGCGCACGATGATCCTGGACCGGATCAGGGACGTGCCGGACTACCCCAAGCCGGGGGTCCTGTTCAAGGACATCACCCCGCTGCTCGCCGACCCGGTGGCGATGGCGGCCGTGGTGGACGAGCTCGCCGGGCTGCACCAGGTGGACAAGATCGTGGGCATCGAGGCGCGCGGCTTCATCCTCGCCGCTCCGGTGGCCTACCGGGCGGGCGCCGGGTTCGTGCCGGTGCGCAAGAAGGGGAAACTGCCCGCCGCCACGCTCGAGGAGTCCTACGATCTGGAGTACGGCTCCGCGGTCATCGAGGTGCACCGCGACGCGTTCGCGCCCGGCGACCGGGTGCTCGTGGTCGACGACGTGCTGGCCACGGGCGGCACCGCGAAGGCCACCGTGGAGCTGGTGAGGAGGGCCGGAGCCGACGTCGTCGGCATCGCCGTGCTGATGGAGCTGGCCTTCCTCAAGGGACGCGAACGCCTCCAGGGAGAGCGGTTGCACTCCCTTGTGACCGTCTGAGCCCGCCCGCGCAGGCCCAGGTTCGCTGCCTGGATACACTGGGGGGATCTGGACTCGAACGTGAGGAGCCACTGCGTGAGGAGTCTGTGTGCCCCGTGATGTGGTCGCGCCCGACGTAACCGACTCCGGCAACGCGGAGACGCCCGGTGTGCCGTCGGTGCGCCGCAGGCGATTTGGGGGTGGGGCGATGAACCCGGTGCTGGAGCCGCTGTTCCGTACGGTCCGCGCTACGCACCCCAAGGCGGACCTGCGGTTGATCGAGCGTGCTTACGACGTGGCCGCCTATCACCATCGCGACCAGAAGCGGAAGTCGGGTGACCCCTACATCACCCACCCGCTGGCCGTCGCGACGATCCTGGCCGAGCTCGGCACCGACGACGAGACGCTGTGCGCGGCGCTGCTGCACGACACCGTCGAGGACACCGCCTACTCACTCGACGAGCTGCGGGGCGACTTCGGCGACACGATCGCGTCCCTGGTCGACGGTGTCACCAAGCTCGACAAGGTCAAGTTCGGCGACGCCGCGCAGGCCGAGACCGTGCGCAAGATGGTCGTGGCGATGTCGCGCGACATCCGCGTACTGATCATCAAGCTGGCCGACCGGCTGCACAACATGCGCACGATGCGCTACCTCCCCGAGCACAAGCGCCACCAGAAGTCGCGCGAGACGCTGGAGATCTTCGCCCCGCTCGCCCACCGCCTGGGCATGAACACGATCAAGTGGGAGCTCGAAGACCTGGCCTTCGCCATGCTCTACCCCAAGCGCTACGACGAGATCGCGCGCATGGTGTCGGAGCGGGCGCCGCGCCGCGACCTGTTCTTGCAGGAGGTCATCGAGAAGGTCTCCGGCGACTTGCGCGAGGCGAAGATCCGCGCGGTCGTCAAGGGCCGGCCGAAGCACTACTACTCGGTCTACCAGAAGATGATCGCCCGCGATGTCGCCTTCGACGACATCTACGACCTTGTGGGCATCCGCGTGCTGGTCGACTCCGTACGCGACTGCTATGCCGCGCTCGGCACCATCCACGCCCGGTGGAACCCGGTGCCAGGCCGGTTCAAGGACTACATCGCGATGCCCAAGTTCAACATGTACCAGTCGCTGCACACCACGGTGATCGGTCCCGAGGGCAAGCCGGTGGAGCTGCAGATCCGCACCCACGCGATGCACCACAGGGCCGAGTACGGCGTGGCCGCGCACTGGAAGTACAAGGAGGAGGTCGGCTCCGGGCCCACGGGCAAGGTCAAGCCGGGCAGCGACATGGCCTGGCTGCGCCAGCTCCTCGACTGGCAGAAGGAGACCTCCGACCCGGGCGAGTTCCTGGAGTCGCTGCGCTTCGACCTGTCGGTCTCCGAGGTCTACGTCTTCACCCCCAAGGGCCAGGTCATCGCGCTGCCCGAGGGCGCCACGCCGGTCGACTTCGCCTACGCGGTGCACACCGAGGTGGGCCACCGCTGCATCGGCGCCCGTGTCAACGGGCGGCTGGTGCCGCTGGAGTCGCGGCTCGGCAACGGCGACACCGTCGAGATCTTCACCTCCAAGTCGCCGGATGCGGGGCCGTCGCGCGACTGGCTGAAGTTCGTCAAGTCGGGCCGGGCCCGTAACAAGATCCGGCAGTGGTTCTCGAAGGAGCGCCGCGAGACCGCGATCGAGGCGGGCAAGGAGGCCATCGGCCGGGCCATGCGCAAGCAGGGCCTGCCGCTGCAAAGGCTGATGTCCGGCGAGGCGCTGCTGGCGCTGGCCCGCGACCTGCGCTACCCCGACGTCTCCGCGCTGTATGCGGCGGTGGGGGAGGGCCACATCGCGGCCCAGGCCGTGGTGCAGAAGCTGGTGGCCTCGATCGGCGGCGTCGACAGCGCCGAAGAGGACATCGCCGAGACCTCGCTGCCCACCCGGCTGCGCGGCCGCCCGCGCGGCGGTGGCGGCGCCGGCGTGGTGGTGGCGGGCGACGCCGACGTCTGGGTACGCCTGTCGAAGTGCTGCACGCCCGTGCCCGGCGACGAGATCGTCGGCTTCGTCACCCGCGGCCACGGCGTGTCGGTCCACCGCAGCGACTGCACCAACGTCCAGCAGCTGCGGGCGCAGCCCGACCGGCTGGTCGAGGTGAGCTGGTCGCCGAGCGACGACAGCGTGTTCCTGGTGGCCATCCAGGTCGAGGCGCTCGACCGGCCCCGGCTGCTGTCCGACGTCACCCGCACGCTGTCCGACCAGCACGTCAACATCCTCAGCGCCTCGGTCACGACCTCGCGCGACCGGGTGGCGATCAGCAAGTTCACCTTCGAGATGGGCGACCCCAAGCACCTGGGCCACGTGCTCAAGGCGGTGCGCAGCATCCAGGGCGTCTTCGACGTCTACCGGGTGAGCGGCGCCGGCAACTGACGGCCTCGCCGGGCGGCGTGCCGAGGCGCGCGGCGGCCGGCCGGGCGCGTGGCCTTCGCCGGCGAGCGCGCCGCCTTCCGCCGGGGCCGGCCGTCCAGGGTGCGCGTACGGGGGTCAGCGGGCGTGCAGGCCGGGCAGGTTGACCACGATCGCCTCCTGCGTGCTGCGCGCGATCACCACCACCGCCTCCTGCGCGGGGTCGGGGTTCTCCTCGCGGTGCGGAACGTACGGCGGCACGAACACGTAGTCGCCGGGCCGCGCGTCGATGCGCCGCTCCCTGCCGTCCTCAAGGAACACGAACGACGGCGTGCCGGAGACGACGTAGATGCCGGTCTCGGAGGCCCCGTGGTGGTGGTCGGAGGAACGGGTGGCGGGCGGGACGTGCGTCTGCCCCATCCACAGCCGCGACGAGCCGGTGGTGGCGCCGCTGACGGCGGCGAGCCTGCGCATGCCCGCGCTCTGCGCCGTCTCGCCCGAGAGCTCTCCTGCGGGCACGTGACGCAGGGTCTGGTGGAACGGGTCACCCTGGGCCCGGTAACCCTCCCAGAGGCGCCCTCCGGCCCGTTCGAGCACGCCTGAGGCGACCGCGGTCAGCTTCTCCGGGTCGTCGTGCACCTTCAGCAGCTCGTCGGCCAGCTCAGGGTCGTGGGCGCGCAGCTCGCGCAGCAGCCACTTGCCGGTGCCCTGCCACCTGCCCGCCAGCCCGAGCGCCGTGACCGCGGTGGCCTGCACGAGCTCCCAGGAGATGAACGCACGCTCGCCGGGATCGGTGGCGCCCGCGAGGTCGTCGAGCAGGTCCGACAGCACGTAGCGGGCCCGCTCCGACTGGTCGGCACGCTGCCCGCCGGGGCCGGCCGAGACCCGCTCGCCCAGCTCCGCCTGCAGGTCGCTGGCCCGGCCGCCGGTCCTGTCGGTCAGCACCGCGCCCTCGGAGCAGATGCGGGCGAGCGTCGGCTTGCGCACCGCGAAGTCCCGCTCGATGTAGGCCGTCAGGCTGGTCTCGCTGTGCACGAACAGCTCGATCGGCCATTCACGCCAGCGCAGGCTCTCGCGATAGGGACGGTCGAGGCCGTCGAGCACCACGATGATGTCCAGATCGGAGGTGCTGGTGCGGCGCTCGGTGAGCACGCTGCCGCCGACGAAGGCGTACAGGGCGCCGGGGAACGTCTCCTCGACGAAGGCGCGCGCGGCGGTCACGGGATCCATGCCGCACAGCCTAGATCGCGGGCCCCGTCGCACGCCGCCCGATTCGGCGACGGCGGCCCGCATGAAGGCCCGCGATGAGGCCTCTCCAAGGCTCGGCGAGATCGGCGATGAGGCCCTCGCCAGGGCCTCGTGCCGGGCTCGGCCAGATCGAGTTCAGCCGGCCCCGCCAGGGCTCCGTGCCGGGCTCGGCGAGATCGAGTTCAGCCGGCCCCGCCAGGGCTCCGCGCCGGGATCAGCTGAACTCGGCCAGCGTGCGCTCCGCCTCGGCCAGCCAGGAGCGGCGTGCGGTCAGGGCCTCCTCGGTCTCCTTGATGTCCTTGACCCGGCCCGCCGCCTGCGCCTTGTCCAGGCGCTTCTCCAGCTGCTCGATGGAGGTGCGCAGCTGGTCGACGGCGCTCTGCGCGCGCGCCCTGGCCTCGGGGTTGGAGCGCTTCCACTCCGCTTCCTCGGCCTTGCGCACGGCCTCGTCCACCCGGCGCAGGCCGCCCTCGAGCCGGTCGCGCTGGTCGCGCGGCACGGGGCCGGCGGCCTCCCAGCGCTCCAGGATGCTGCGCAGGGCGGTCCTGGCCGCGCGGACGTCGGTGACCGGGAGGATCTTCTCGGCCTCGGCGAGCAGCTGCTCCTTGACCACCGCGTTGGCGGCCAGGGAGGCGTCGCGCTCGGCGAACACCGCGGAGCGGGCCTGGAAGAACTGGTCCTGGGCGGCCTTGAAGCGCGCCCACAGCTCGTCCTCGGCCTCGCGCGAGGCACGCCCCGCGCTCTTCCACTGCTGCATCAGGTCGCGGTAGATGGCCGCCGTGGGACCCCAGTCGGTGGAGTCGGCCAGCGCCTCGGCCTCGGCGACGATGCGCTCCTTGGCGGCGCGCACCTGCTCGCGCTGCTCGTCGAGCCCCGCGAAGTACGCCTTGCGCCGCTTGGCGAACGCCGTGCGCGCCGCCGACAGCCGCTTCCACAGCACGGCCTCGGTGGCCCGGTCGATGCGGTCGGCGGCCTTCCACTCCTCGACGAGCTGGCGCAGCCGTTCGCCACCCGACTTCCAGTGGGTGGTCTCCTCGGCGATGCGCTCGGCCTCGGCGACGATGCGCTCCTTGACCGCCCTGGCCTCGGCCCGCGCGCGCTCGCGGGCCGCCTTGATCTCCTCGCGGCGCTGGACCACCAGCTCGCTCAACCCGTCGAGCCTGGCCGTCAGGGCATCGAGGTCGCCGACGGCGTGGGCGTCGGCCACGGCCTCGCGCAGCTTGGCGATGCTGGCCTCGGCCTGGGCCGGAGCGAGGTCGGTGCCCCTGACGCGCTGTTCGAGGAGCTGGACCTGGCCGGCCAGCTCGTCGTACTTGCGATGGAAGTAGGCCAGTGCCTCTTCGGGTTCACCGGCCTGCCAGGAGCCGACGGCCCGTTCTCCCTCAGCCGTACGCACGTAGACGGTGCCGTCGTCGTCTACCCGGCCCCACGGGTCGGTGCTCACCGTGTCCTCCCGCACTATCCATCAGACCCTTCGGGACTACTTCGTCCCTAGTTTGTATTACGTCAGCTCTTGCCGGCGATTGTCACGTCTTTGATTTCGACGGTTTGCTTAGGTGCTCCCGTCCCGTCTCCCGAGTCGTTGATCACGCCTGCTTTGTTCACCTTGTCCAGGATGTCCAGACCCTTGGTGATCGTACCCACAGGTGTGTAATCCGGGGTGAGTCCGATGTCGCCGTAAACGAGGAAGAACTGGCTGCCCGTGGTGCCCGGCGCGGAGGTTTTGGCCATCGCCATCACACCGCGCTTGTACTGGGCTCCTTCGAGGTTCTCCTCGGCCATGCGGTAACCGGGACCACCGGATCCGTCCTGGCTCTTGCCGTCGGCCTTGGCGGTCGGGTCACCGCACTGCAACATGGGGAACTGATCGTTGCCGAGCCGGTGGCACTTGCTGCCGTTGTAGTACTTCTTCTTCGCCAGGAACTCCAGCGAGTTGGTCGTGCACGGAGCCTTGGCATTGTTCAGCTCGACCACGATGTCCCCCAAATTTGTGGAGATCGTCATCTTCTTCGTGGCCGGCTCGGTCTTCACCTTCGTCGGCGGCATGCCGACGTCCTTGACCTTCCCGGAAGTGTCCTTGACGTAGTCACACGTGCCCGTGGCCGCGTCGTAAGGCTTCGGCCCCGTGCTCTCCGACGCCTGGGCCGTCTGCCCGGCGGACGCGGAGGGCGAGGCGGCCGCCTCAGTGCCAGGGTCGTTGCCCCCGAGCAACGCGACCGCGGCCACGATGCCGCCGACCACGACCACCACGCCCACCGTGGAGCCGATGATCGCGGTGCGCTTGGCCTTCTGCTCACGCTCCCGGCGGCGCTGCATCTGCCGCTCGTAGTGCTCGCGTGCCAGTTGCCTCTGCCGGTCCTTGCCCGTGGCCACCGCTTTGCCTCCCGTAGTCAATCAACTGAGGTGGGCGAATCGTATCGGCCAACGGGTGATGATTCGCAGCCCGGCGACCCGCACCGGTACCCTTCGGTTACATTCCCATTGGCTTTTCGACGAGATCACCTGAGGCAGATGCTCATCGCCGGCTTCCCCGCAGGGGCCTTCCAGACCAATTGTTACGTAGTCGCGCCCGCGGCC
This sequence comes from Nonomuraea fastidiosa, assembly GCF_042751225.1. Classification (NCBI taxonomy): domain Bacteria; kingdom Bacillati; phylum Actinomycetota; class Actinomycetes; order Streptosporangiales; family Streptosporangiaceae; genus Nonomuraea; species Nonomuraea fastidiosa. The sequence goes on along the minus strand of NZ_CP170570.1, from coordinate 87,384 downwards.
GGTGAGGAGTGCGTCATCGTCGACCCAGGTCAGGACGCCACGGAGGGGGTCGAGGAGCTGCTGCGCGAGCACCGGCTCAAGCCCGTCGCGGTCCTGCTCACCCACGGCCACCTCGACCACGTCTGGTCGGTGGCCCCCGTCTGCGGCGCGCGCGACGTACCCGCGTGGATCCACCCCGACGACCGCCACCTGCTGAGCGACCCGGCCGCCGGCTGGTCGCAGACCAGCGCGAACCTGTTCGGGGGCATCACGCTGAGCGAGCCCGACGACGTGCGCGAGCTGTCCGACGGCGCCGTGCTGCGGCTCGCGGGGCTCGAGCTCGTGGTCGACCACACGCCGGGCCATACCAGGGGGTCGGTGAGCTTCCGGCTGCCCGGTGACCAGATCATGTTCTCGGGCGACCTGTTGTTCGCCGGCTCCATCGGCCGCACCGATCTTCCCGGCGGCGACTACGCCACGATTCTGCGCAGCCTGGCTACCAAGTGCCTGCCGCTGCCTGACGATACGGTCGTTCTGCCGGGCCACGGACCACAAACCACGATCGGCCGCGAGCGCGCGACCAACCCATACCTGAAGGAAGCAGCGCCGCACGCCGGTCCCACACGAGGGATCTGATGAGCTTCCAAGCACCGAAAGGCACGTTCGACTGGTTGCCACCCCGCTCCGAGCGGGTTCTCGCCGTACGCGAGGCGCTGGCCGCGCCGCTGCGACTCGCCGGCTACGGCTACATCGAGACGCCGGTCTTCGAGGACACCCAGCTGTTCGCCAGGGGCGTAGGCGAGTCCACGGACATCGTCACCAAGGAGATGTACACCTTCCCCGACAAGGCGGGCCGCTCGCTGACGCTGCGCCCTGAGGGCACCGCCTCGGTCGTCCGCGCGGTGCTCCAGCACAACCTGCACGCGGGGCAGCTGCCGGTGAAGCTGTGGTACTCCGGCAGCCAGTTCCGCTACGAGCGCGCCCAGAAGGGCCGCTACCGCCACTTCTGGCAGGTCGGCGCCGAGGCGCTGGGCGCCGAGGACCCCGCGCTCGACGCCGAGCTGATCGTCCTCGCCACCCGCGGCTTCGCCTCGCTCGGGCTGAAGAACGTCCGGTTGCTGCTCAACACGCTCGGCGACAAGAACTGCCGGCCCGCCTACCGCGCCGCGCTCCAGGACTTCCTGCGCGGGCTCGACCTCGACGAGGACACGCGGGCGCGCATCGAGATCAACCCGCTGCGCGTGCTGGACGACAAGCGCCCCGAGGTGCAGGCCCAGCTCTCCGATGCCCCGCTGGTGGTCGACCACCTGTGCGAGGCGTGCAAGGCGTACCACGACGAGGTGCGCTCCCTGCTGCGCGAGGCCGGCGTCGCCTTCGAGGACGACCCCAAGCTGGTGCGGGGCCTCGACTACTACACGCGCACCACGTTCGAGTTCGTGCACGGCGGGCTCGGCTCGCAGTCGGCCGTCGGCGGCGGCGGCCGCTACGACGGGCTCAGCGAGATGCTCGGCGGGCCGCCGCTGCCCAGCGTCGGCTGGGCGCTCGGCGTCGATCGCACGTTCCTCGCCATGGAGGCCGAGGGACTGCTCGGCGACGACGCGGCACACGAGCGCGTGCAGGTGTACGGTGTCCCGCTGGGTGACGACGCCCGGCGCCGCATGTTCCTGCTCATCGACGAGCTGCGCGCGGCGGGCCTCAGCGCCGACATGGCCTTCGGCGGCAAGGGACTCAAGGGCGCGATGAAGGGCGCCTGCCGCTCCGGCGCCGCGTTCGCGCTGATCCTGGGCGAGCGTGACCTGGCCGCCGAGGCCGTGCAAGTGAAGGACCTGGCCACCGCCGAGCAGACCGAGGTGCCGCTGGCCAAGGTCGTCGACGTCTTGAAGGGGAAGGTGCAGTGACCGGCGAGCCAGGGCCGCTGCCTCCCCTCACTCATCCGTATGAAGGGAAAGTGCAGTGATCCGCACGCATACCGCCGGGTCGCTCCGCGAGGAGCACGCCGGGCAGAAGGTGACGCTCGCAGGATGGGTGGCGCGCCGCCGTGACCACGGCGGTGTCGTCTTCATCGATCTGCGCGACGCCTCCGGCTCGGCGCAGGTGGTCTTCCGCGAGGAGGACCACGCCCACGACCTGCGCGCCGAATACTGCGTGCAGGTCGTCGGCGAGGTCAGGAAGCGGCCCGAGGGCAACGAGAACCCCGAGCTGCCCACCGGCGCCATCGAGGTCGTGGCCGACAAGGTCGAGGTGCTGAGCGAGTCGGCGCCGCTGCCGTTCCCGATCGAGGGCAACGTGGGCGTGTCGGAGGAGGCGCGGCTGAAGTACCGCTACCTCGACATCCGCCGCCAGCAGGTGGCCGACGCGATGCGCATCCGCTCCAAGGCGACCTACCTCGCCAACGAGGTGATGCACGAGCTCGGGTTCGTCTACGTCGAGACGCCCACCCTGACCCGCTCCACGCCCGAGGGCGCGCGCGACTTCCTGGTGCCGGTGCGCCTGCAGCCGGGCAACTGGTACGCCCTGCCGCAGTCGCCCCAGCTGTTCAAGCAGCTCCTCCAGGTGGCCGGCCTCGAGCGCTACTACCAGCTCGCCAAGTGCTACCGCGACGAGGACCTGCGGGCCGACCGGCAGCCGGAGTTCACCCAGATCGACATCGAGATGTCCTTCGTCGACCAGGAGGACGTCATCGCGGTCGGCGAGAAGCTGATCGGCCGGCTGTGGAAGGAGATCGTCGGCTACGAGCTGCCCAACCCGCTGCCGCGCATGACGTACGCCGACGCGATGGCCCGCTTCGGCTCCGACAAGCCCGACCTGCGCTTCGGCCAGGAGCTCGTCGAGATGACCGACTACTTCGCGGGCACCTCCTTCCGCGTCTTCCAGGCCGACTACGTCGGCGCCGTCGTCATGCCCGGCGGGGCCTCCCAGACCCGCAAGGAGCTCGACGGCTGGCAGGAGTGGGCCCGCTCGCGCGGCGCCAAGGGCCTGGCCTACGTGCTCGTCCAGGAGGACGGCACGCTCGGCGGCCCGGTCGCGAAGAACCTCTCCGAGCAGGAGCTGTCCGGCCTCGCCGCCAAGGTCGGCGCGCAGCCGGGCGACTGCATCTTCTTCGCCGCCGGCGCCAAGAACGCCTCCCGCGAGCTGCTCGGCGCGGCCCGCCTGGAGATCGGCAGGCGCTGCAACCTGATCGACGAGTCCCAGTGGTCGTTCCTGTGGGTCGTCGACGCGCCCATGTTCGAGGAGGACGGCGAGGGCGGCTGGACGGCCGTGCACCACCCGTTCACCGGGCCGAAGCCGGAGTGGGCCGACAACTTCCAGGACCACCCGGGCGAGGCGCTCGCCTACGCCTACGACATGGTCTGCAACGGCATGGAGATCGGCGGCGGCTCGATCCGTATCCACCGGGCCGAGATGCAGCAGCGCGTCTTCGACGTCCTCGGCATCTCCAAGGAGGAGGCGGAGACCAAGTTCGGCTTTCTGCTGGAGGCGTTCAAGTACGGCCCGCCCCCGCACGGCGGCATCGCCTACGGCTGGGACCGCATCTGCATGCTGCTGGCGGGCGGCGAGTCGATCCGCGACGTCATCGCGTTCCCGAAGACGGCCTCCGGCTTCGACCCGCTGACCGGCGCGCCCACGCCGATCACGGCGGAGCAGCGCAAGGAGGCGGGCGTGGACGCCACGCCCAAGCCGTAACCGGCGGGCTCGGCGGCCAGGGCGTCCCTCGTGAGGGGCGCCCGGCCTGCAGAACGGACGACGGCCCGGGTGCCCCGCGCGGGGCACCCGGGCCGTCGCCGTGCCGGCGCAGGTTCCGACAGGGCCGTGCCGGCGCAGGTTCCGACAGGGCCGTGCCGGCGCGGAGCCGGAGGGCCGCGCCGGCCCGCGGCTCAGGAGAAGGTGATGCGCTTGATGATGACCGGGTCGCGCGGCGCGGTGGTGCCGCCGTCGCCGGTGATGTCGGCCTCGTTGACGATGAGGTCGGAGCCGTCCTTGGCCAGGCCCTGCAGCATCTCCATGCCCTCGCTGACCATGCCGACGACCGAGTAGCCGGCGCCGATCTGGATGTTCTCGTCGGACAGCGAGATGGCGAACTGGCTGTTGTTCAGCCCGGCCGCGTCGCCCGGCTGCGTCATGAAGACCACGCCCTTGCCGACCGGGATGTCGATGTTCTCGTCGGCGTAGATGTAGCCCGCGGTGCCCTGGCCGTCCGTCGGGTTCTTGCCGTCGGCCTTGGCCTGCGGGTCACCGCACTGCAGCATGTGCACGCCGGAGACGTCGGGCGTGACCAGGCGGTGGCACTTCATGTTGTTGTAGAACTTCTTCTGCGACAGGAAGTGCAGCGAGTTGATCGCGCACGGAGCCGCGTCCGTCATCAGGTCCACGACGACCTTGCCGCGGTTCAGCTGGATCGTCATCTGCTGGAACTTCAGGACTCTCTTGCTCGGCCTCTTCGGCGGCAGGCCCACGAACTTGTGGGGCACCGAGTTGTCGCGCTTGTACTCGCACGTCACCGGGCCGGTCCTGGTCGGCGTCGGAGTCGGCTCGGGCAGCACCCCGGTGCTGGCGGAGGGGTCGCTCTGCGCCGTCGCCTCACCCGGATCGTTGTTGACCAAGGTGGTCGCCGCGAAGATGCCGCCCGCGACCACGACGACGGCCACGGCCGCGCCGATGAGGGTGTTCCGCCTCGCCTTGGCGGTCTGCTCGGCAGCGCGCTTCGCCTGCCGTTCCTTGTGCTCCCGCGCCAGCTCTCTCTGGCGGTCCTCTTCGCTCTGGCGGTCGTCGCCGCTCACCGCTATGTCCTCTCGTCTTTGCCAAGGTATGACCAAACAACTTCGCGAATGCTACCGGCCTTCGATATGTGGCGGACGTAAGTGACGAAAGCCGAAGCAAGCGACCTTTGGGACCTCGAACCATAAGGCCAAGCCGGTCGTAGGTGAAAGGTAGACCAAGGAGCCACCCGCCCCGCCCGCGGCGCCCTGCCCGGCCACCGCTACGGCCGGCCCGTCACGGTCGTCCTGGCGGTGCCGACGGTCGCGCCGGCCGTGGCGGGCTGCCGCGTCTTCCGGGCCGGAGACTCCGGGGGCAGGGCCGTCCGGTCATGGCGGGCGTGCCGCAGCGTGTAATCTCGCGTTGTGGATAGCCTGTTCGATTCGGCTGCCGAGGAGGCCACTCCGCAGCCGCTCGCCGTGCGCATGCGCCCCCGCACGCTCGACGAGGTCATCGGCCAGCGGCATCTGCTCGGACCCGGCACCCCGCTGCGGCGCCTGGTCGAGAGCGAGGCCCCCATGTCGCTGTTCCTGTGGGGGCCGCCCGGCACCGGCAAGACCACGCTCGCCTACGTCGTCTCCAACGTCACCAAGCGCCGCTTCGTCGAGATCTCGGCCGTCTCCGCCGGGGTCAAGGAGGTCCGCGCCGCCATCGACGCCGCGCGGCGCGAGCTCGGCATGACCGGCCGCCAGACCGTGCTCTTCGTCGACGAGGTCCACCGCTTCAACAAGGCCCAGCAGGACGCGCTGCTGCCCGCCGTGGAGAACCGCTGGGTCACCTTCATCGGCGCCACCACCGAAAACCCGTTCTTCTCGGTCATCTCGCCGCTGCTGTCGCGCTCGCTGCTGCTCACGCTGGAATCGCTGTCCGACGATGACGTACGCGCGGTGCTGCGGCGGGCCGTGTCCGACCCGCGCGGGCTCGGCGGGCGCAACACGCTCGCGCCCGAGGCGCTCGACCACCTCGTCCGCCTCGCCGGCGGCGACGCGCGGCGCTCGCTCACCTACCTGGAGGCGGCGGCGCTGCTGGCCGACGACATCACGGTCGAGGTGGTGGAGAAGGCCGTCGACAAGGCCGCCGTACGCTACGACCGGCAGGGCGACCAGCACTACGACGTCATCAGCGCGTTCATCAAGTCGATGCGCGGCTCCGACGCCGACGCGGCGCTCCACTACCTCGCCCGCATGATCGAGGCCGGCGAGGACCCGCGCTTCATCGCCCGCCGCATCGTCATCTTCGCCTCAGAGGACGTCGGCCTGGCCGACCCCACCTGCCTGCAGACCGCGGTGGCCGCCGCCCAGGCGGTGCAGCTCATCGGGCTGCCGGAGGCGCAGATCAACCTCGCGCACGCGGTCATCCACTGCGCCACCGCGCCCAAGTCCAACGCCGTCGTCAAGGCCATCGGAGCCGCGATCGGCGACGTACGCCGCGGGCTCATCGGCCAGGTGCCGAACCACCTGCGCGACGCCCACTACCCCGGGGCGGGCAAGCTGGGCCACGGCGAGGGCTACAAATACCCCCACGACTTCGAGCACGGGCTGGTGCGCCAGGACTACGCGCCCGAGCAGGTGCGCGGGCGGCGCTACTACCAGCCGACCCGCCACGGGGCCGAGGCGCCGGTGGCCGAGCGGTGGGCGAAGATCCGCGACTTCCTGCGGGGGTCGTGACCGCATCCGGTCACTTGCGCCATCGAATCATCCAAAGCCGTACTAAATCGGTGATCACCGGGAATCACGATCGTTGTGAAGGCGACCGTTACCCCCGGCGGCGGCCTTTTCGGCCCCCGATCGATCACCTGGCGCATCCACACCGAGGCGCCGGCCTGGCCGGCCGTCGTCCGCGCCGTCCAGCTCCAGGCCCTGCACCCCCGTACGATCCGCGGCATCGTGCAGAACTTCCTGCTCGACGACCAGGAGTCGGCAGGGGCCTGGCTGAAGCGCCGGCTCGGCTTCATCGCGCTGCGCGCCTTCGGCACCCGCGAGCAGGCCGAGCACGCCTGCGGGCAGGCCCGCGAGGTGCACGCCAGGCTCGTCGGCCTCGACACCGGCACCGGCACGCTGTTCCGGCTCGACGAGCCCGAGTGCCTGCGCTGGTCCCACTGCGCCGAGGTGGCCTCCCACCTGGAGATCGCCCGGCTGTCCGGGGTGCCGCTGACGCCGGGGGAGCGGGACGCGTACGTGGCCGAGCAGCGCCGCGCCGCCCGCCTCATGGGCCTCGACGACGTGCCGGGCAGCGCCGCCGAGCTGGACGACCACATCGCGCGGATGCGCCCGGGGCTGTCGGTCACCGGCGAGGCCCGCGCCGTCCTGCGCCTCCTCGTCAACCTCCGGCCGTCGCTGCGGCCTCCCGCGCTGCTCGCGCCGCCGCTCGGCCCCGGCTCGCTGCCCGCCGTGGGCGCGCTCGCGTTCGCGACGCTGCCGGGATGGGCCAGGCGGATGTACGGCTGCCCCGGCGACGCGGCGGCCCGCTACGCGGCGGCCACCGCGCTCAAGGCGCTGCGCGCGGCGGCCTCGGCCATGCCGCAACGACTGGTGGCGCCCGAGATCAGAGCCGCACGCGCCCTCATGAGAGCGGCGGCGCGGACGCCGGAAGCCGACGTGGCTGCCTGAACGGGGGAGCTTTCCGCACTAACGTTGTCACCCGAACGCGATAGGGTCTTGACGTTCCGGCCCAGCGTACGAGGGAGATGCGCGGATGCTTACCGCTGGAGAGGTCGCCGGGCTGATCGCCGCCACGGGCTGGGTGGTCCTGGTGTGCGTCATGGCCATGGTGCTCGTCAAGCTCGCCAGGCTGCTCACCGAGACCACCAAGGCGGTCTCCGACCTGAACAAGCGCCTGGCGCCGCTGCTCGACGACGTGAGCGTGACGGTCAACGAGACCAACAGGCAGCTCGTCGCCGTCGAGGCCATCGCCAAGGACGTCAAGCAGGTCAGCGGCCACGCCGCCAAGCTGAGCGCGGTCACGCAGACCATCTTCACCGGGCCGCTCATCAAGGTGTCCTCGCTGACCTACGGCGTGCGCAGGGCCATCGAGGCGCGCAGGCCGCGCCGCCCCGTACGGACTCAGCAGCGGCCCCAGGCGCAGGCGAATGGGCAGAGGGTCGCCGAGCACGCGCAGGGGCGGGCCCGATGATCCGCCGGATGTTCTACATCTCGCTCGGCGCGTTCCTCGCCTTCTGGGTGATGCGCCGGCTGCAGGCCCTGCAGCCCGACCACATCGCCCGCCGGACGGCCGACAACGCCGCGGGCATGCTCCGGCGAGTGAGAGACTTTACTTCTGACGCACTCGGCGAGGCCGCGGCGCGCGAAACCGAGTTGCGCGCCCGCTTCGGCCTCGACAAGGCTGAAGACGTCGCCTGACGGCCTCGGCCGGCGGCTACAGTGGACGGCCCGGAGTGCGGCCCCGAGCCGGTGGACCGGCGGTCACACCGGCCGTTCACGGGCTCATCGACCACCTACAACACAAGATCGACTACAGCAAAGGATGGCCACCATGGAGTCGGCAGAGATCGCGCGCCGCTTCCTGCGCTTCTTCGAGGAGCGTGGGCACACCATAGTGCCCTCGGCCAGCCTGATCGCTGAGGACCCGACGCTTCTCCTGGTCAACGCGGGTATGGTGCCGTTCAAGCCGTACTTCCTGGGGCAGCGCAGGCCTCCGGGGTCACGGCTGGCCACCGTCCAGAAGTGCGTCCGCACGCCCGACATCGACGAGGTCGGCAAGACCACCCGGCACGCGACGTTCTTCCAGATGCTGGGCAACTTCTCCTTCGGCGACTACTTCAAGGCCGAGGTGATCCCGTTCGCGTGGGAGCTGCTCACCAGGTCCGAGTCCGACGGCGGCTTCGGCTTCCCCGAGGACAGGCTGTGGGCGACGGTCTACGTCGAGGACGACGAGGCGTTCGACATCTGGCGCAACAAGGTCGGCCTGCCCGAGCACCGCATCCAGCGCCGCGGCCTGGAGGACAACTACTGGCACATGGGCGTGCCCGGCCCCGGCGGCCCCTGCTCGGAGATCTACTACGACCGCGGCCCCGAATACGGCAAGGAGGGCGGCCCGGTCGCCGACGAGGACCGCTACCTCGAGGTCTGGAACCTCGTGTTCATGCAGTACCAGCTGAGCGCGGTGCGGTCCAAGACCGACTTCGACATCTCCGGCGAGCTGCCCAGCAAGAACATCGACACCGGCATGGGCCTCGAGCGCATGGCGGCGATCCTGCAGGGCGTCGACAACATCTACGAGATCGACACCACGTACAAGATCCTCGACAAGGCGGCCGAGCTCACCAAGACCCGCTACGGCCGCGACGCGCGCGCCGACGTCAGCCTGCGGGTCGTCGCCGACCACGTCCGCACCGGCACCATGCTGGTCGCCGACGGCGTGCTGCCGGGCAACGAGGGCCGCGGCTACGTCCTGCGCCGCATCCTGCGCCGCTCGATCCGCAACCTGCGCCTGCTCGGCTCCGGCGACGAGCGCTACATGCACGAGCTGACCGACGTCGCGATCAACGTGATGGGCGAGCAGTACCCCGAGCTCAAGGCCGACGCGCCGCAAATCCACGCGGTCATCGACGCCGAGGAGGCGTCGTTCCTCGGCACGCTGCGCACCGGCACCGCGATCTTCGACGTGGCCGTGGAGGAGACCAAGCGCAAGAAGGGCACCACGATCTCCGGTGACCAGGCGTTCAAGCTCCACGACACCTACGGCTTCCCGATCGACCTGACGCTGGAGATGGCGGCCGAGCACGGCCTCAAGGTCGACGAAGAGGGCTTCCGCCGGCTCATGAAGGAGCAGCGGGCGGCGGCCAAGGCCGACGCGGCGGCGAAGAAGACCGGCAACGCCGACATCTCGGTGTTCGGCCAGCTGCTGGAGTCCGCGGGCAAGGTCGAGTTCCTCGGCTACGACGAGACCGAGACCGACACCCAGATCGTCGGCATCCTCGTCGACGGCGCGCCGGTCCCCGCGGCGGGCGCCGGCAGCACGGTCGAGGTCGTGCTGCAGCGCACCCCGTTCTACGCCGAGGGCGGTGGCCAGCTCGCCGACCAGGGCGTCATCCGCACCAGCGGGGCCGAGGTCGAGGTCGTCGACGTGCAGTCGCCGCTCAAGGGCCTCATCGTCCACCGCGGCAAGGTCCGCAGCGGCGAGCTGCGGGTCGGCGACGAGGCGCAGGCGGAGATCGACATCGAGCGCCGCCGCGCGATCTCGCGCAGCCACAGCGCCACCCACCTCGTCCACCGCGGCTTCAGGAACGCGCTCGGCGAGACGGCGGCGCAGGCCGGTTCCGAGAACTCCCCGGGCCGCTTCCGGTTCGACTTCACCGCGGCGGGCGCGGTGCCGCCGAGCGTGCTGCGCGACGTCGAGGACGAGGTCAACGCCGTGCTCATCAACGACCTCAAGGTCAACGCCTTCTACACCTCCCAGGCCGAGGCGCGGGCGATGGGCGCGCTCGCCATGTTCGGCGAGAAGTACGGCGACGAGGTCCGCGTGGTCGAGATCGGCGACTACTCCCGCGAGCTGTGCGGCGGCACCCACGTCCACAGCTCCGGCCAGCTCGGCCTGGTCAAGGTGCTGGGCGAGCAGTCGGTCGGCGCGGGCGTGCGCCGCGTCGAAGCGCTCGTCGGCCTCGACGCCTTCCGCTTCCTCGCCCGCGAGAGCGTGCTGGTCAACCAGCTCAGCGAGCAGCTCAAGGCGCGCCGCGAGGAGCTGCCCGAGCGCATCGAGGGCATCGTCACCCGGCTGCGCACCGCCGAGAAGGAGCTGGAGCGGCTCCGCTCCGCCCAGGTGCTCCAGGTGGCGGGCGACCTGGTGTCGCAGGCCCGCGACCTGCGGGGCGTCTCCGTCGTGACACACCGCGCGCCTGATGGCACCGGCGCCGATGACCTGCGTAAGCTCGCGCTTGATGTACGAGGCAGGTTCCCGGCCGACCGGCCGGCGGTCATCGTGATCGTCGGCGTCCCCTCCGACCGGCCCGTGGTGGTTGCCGCGGTGAACGAGGCGGGGCGCGAGCGGGGGCTCAAGGCCGGACAGCTGGTCGGCGTCGCCGCCAAGGCTCTTGGGGGTGGCGGTGGCGGCAAGGACGATGTCGCACAGGGCGGTGGCTCGCGGCCGGAGGCGATCGACGACGCGCTGCGCCTGGTTGACGAGGCGATCTCGGGGCAGCTCGGCTGACATGAGGTTCGGTTCACGAATCGGCGTCGACGTCGGTTCGGTGCGCATCGGCGTGGCCCGCAGCGACCCGTCAGGGCTGCTGGCCACGCCGGTCGAGACTGTCAAGCGGGGCAAGGGCGACCTCGACCGCATCGCCGCCATCGTCGCCGAGCACGAGGCGATCGAGGTCGTGGTCGGGTTGCCCACCTCGCTGTCCGGGCGCGAGGGCCAGGCCGCCGGGCTGGCGCGCGAGTTCGCCGCCAAGCTCGCCGCGCGGCTGGCGCCCACGCCCGTCCGCCTGTTCGACGAGCGGCTGACCACGGTCACCGCGCAGCACGGCCTGCGGGCCAGCGGCGTGCGGGCCAAGAAGCAGCGCGGCGTCGTCGACCAGGCGGCGGCCGTCGTGCTGTTGCAGGACGCGCTCGACTCCGAGCGCGCCACAGAAAGACCACCAGGCAGGCCCGTCGAACCGCCACGCGCGGCCGACGGACCTGCCCAATGAGCGCGCCGGCCTTCGCACCACAGCGCCGGCGGCCCTCACTTCGGACCGCTGTGACCGGCTTCCCTCTGGGCGGTCCTCCCGGCCTGTGCGGTCGCCCTGCCCGGTGCGGTCCTGCCCGGTGCGGTCGTCCTGTCCGGGGCGCGCATCCGGCGTCCTGCGCGGCCGGTGAGGTGGTCGCATGACCAGGACACCGGGCGACGAGGACGACCTCGGCGACGTGATCCCGTTCCTGCCGGAGGAGGACGAGCCCGAAAGCTCCGACCGCTCCTCCTCCGGCCACCCGCCGACACCCGGAACACGGACTGAGGCTGAAGGACCGGCCGAGGCCGGCTCGGACGCGGCTGCTGAAGGGCTGGAGCCCACGTCGCGGGCCGAGTCGGAGTTCCAGAGGCCCGCGCAGGCCCAGAAGCCCGCGCAGGCCCAGGCTGCTGCCGAGGCCGCGCGCGGCTCCGCGGCTCAGTCCGCCTTCGGGCCGGAGTCCGCTTCGGCGGCTCGTGCCGCCTCCGGTGGGACGGCCGCGCCTGGTGGGCCGCCCGCTTCAGCAGGGGAGCGGGCAGGTGCCGAGGCGCGGGAGGCTTCCGAGGGAGAGCCCGGCTCCGCGGCTCAAGCCGCTTCCGAGGCAGAGCCCGCTACGGCGGGTCAAGGCGCTTCCGGGGCAGAACCCGCTACGGCGGGTCAAGGCGCTTCCGGGGCAGAGCCCGCTACGGCGGGTCAAGCCCCTTCCGGGGCGGAGCGTGCCTCCGTGGCTCATCACGCTTCCGAGGCCACGGCTGAGGGCGAGGAGGCCGAGGGCGCGACCGAGGCGGGAGCTGAGGCCCTAACCGGAGCCGGAGACGAAAAGCCGCCCGGAAGCGGTACTGGAGGTGCGGACGAGGGCCGTTCCGCAGCCGGCGGTGAGGAGGAGCCTGGGCGGCGGAAGAAGGCGTTGCGGAAGGCCGGGTTGCTGTCGGCCGGGCTGCTTGCGGGCGTGCTGGCGCTCGGGCTGGGCGCGATCACGGTGGTGAAGCCGTACCTCAGTCCCGCCGATTTCGAAGGGCCGGGCAGCGGTTCGGTGACGGTGCGGATCACGCCGGGGTCGAGCGCGTACACGATCGGCTCGGCGCTGGCCGAGGCCGGGGTGGTGGCGAGCGCGCAGTCGTTCGTACGGGCGGCGGAGGAGCGCGCGGTGACCGACCGGCTGCGGCCCGGCCACTACCGCCTGCGCAGGGGCATGGCCGCGGTGGCCGCGCTCGACCTGCTGCTCAAGCCCGGATCGCGGGTGGTGCGGCGGGTGACCGTGCCCGAGGGGCTGCGGGTCCAGGAGGTGTTCAGCCGGCTGTCCAAGCTGGCCGGGCTGCCCATCGAGGAGCTGCGCAAGGTGGACAAAGCCCTCGTCGGCCTGCCCAAGTACGCCCCGGGACTGGAGGGCTTCCTGTTCCCCGCCACGTACGAGATCGAGCCCGGTGACACCGCCGTGGACGTGCTGGCGGCGATGGTCGAGCGGTTCGCCGCCGCGGCCCGCCACGTGGGCCTCGAAGAGGGCGCGAAGCGGGTGAACCTGACACCGCTTGAGGTCGTCACGGTCGCCAGCATGATCCAGGCAGAGGGCGGCACGGACGAGGACTATCCGAAGATCGCTAGGGTGATCTACAACCGGCTGGCGAAAGGCACTCCGCTGGAGATCGACAGCACGGTGCTGTACGCGCAGAACCGGAGGACACTGAGAGTGACGGAGAGTGACACCAAGGTGGACTCTCCCTACAACACCTACCGGCATAAGGGGCTGCCCCCAGGGCCCATCGCCAACCCCGGCGAGAAGGCACTGATGGCCGCTCTGAACCCGGCTGAAGGCGATTGGCACTGGTTTGTTACCACGGATCCCGCGCATAGAATCACCAAATTCACCAACAAAGAGAGCGAGTTCGTGAGATACCGGGAAGAGTTGAACAAGAACCTCGGGACGAGCTGATGTTCGATGGGACCCGCACTGTCCCGGCGCAAATGTCCCCATATGGGGCATGCGTCCTCTTTCCGTCCCCTAGCATGGCTACCCAGAGTGATCCCCGTCGGTCGTCCTGGTGCGTCCGGCGGCTACCCCCGTTTCGCTCGGTGATACCAGCCGGTTGGGCAGATCCGCTTGACGCCTGGCGGGCAGTGCCGGGAGATTGGCCAGCGCATCTATGAACGATCTCGATCTCAACACTCTGCTCGGCCCCGAGGACGACGAAGGCTCGCCTCGGCGCCGTTCCCGGGGCGGCAGACGCGGTCGCCGCCGTCGCAGGCGCCGCAACCGCGGTGGCTTCCTCGCGCCGCTGCTGGCCTTCATCGTGCTGGCCGGCATCATCGGCGGCGGTGGCTACTACGGCTACCGCTGGATCAACGACGCTCTCGTACCCGATGACTACACCGGAGCCGGCACCGGCGAGGTGATCATCGAGATCAAGGACGGCCAGAGCGCCTCCGAGGTCGCGCAGGAGCTGGAGCGCAAGGGCGTCGTGGCCAGCGCGAGAGCGTTCACCAACGCGATCGCGAACGCGAACAAGAGCGGCTCGCTCCAGCCGGGCGAGTACAAGATGCGCAAGAAGATGGCCGCCGCCGAGGCCGTCAAGCTGCTCGACCACGACAAGCGGCTGCGCGACACCTTCACCATCGCCGAGGGCCTGCGGCTGTCGCAGACGCTCACCCAGCTCGCCGAGAAGACCGGCAGGCCGCTCAAGGACTTCAAAGCCGCGGCCAAGGACACCGAGAGCCTCGACCTGCCGAAGTACGCCAAGGGCAAGCTGGAGGGCTACGCCTTCCCGGCGACGTACGAGTTCCAGCCCAAGTCGACGGCTAAGCAGATCCTCGCGGCCATGGTGAAGAGGTTCAACCAGACGGCAGAGAAGCTCGACCTCGAAGCGGGCGCCAAGGAGCTGGGCTACACGCCGCACGAGATCATCACGATCGCGAGCATCGTGCAGGCCGAGGCGGGCCGCCAGGAGGACATGCCGAAGATCGCCCGCGTGATCTACAACCGGCTCTCGCGCAACCCGCCGATGAAGCTGTCGATGGACAGCACGGTCATGTACGCGCTGAACAAGTTCGGCACGTACGCCACCGGCGCCGACCTGAAGACCAAGTCCCGGTACAACACCTACGAGTACCTGGGGCTGCCGCCAGGGCCCATCTCCAACCCCGGCGACCACGCCATCGAGGCGGCGCTCAACCCGGCCAAGGGGCAGTGGCTGTTCTTCGTGGCCACCGACCCCAAGAGCCAGGTCACCGAGTTCGCCGAGACCGAGACCGAGCACCAGGCGCTGGTCGCCAAGTGCAGGGCGAACGGCGGCTGCGGCGGCTGACCCGGCCGTTCACTTACGGACGGCCGAAGGCCGGGTCGTTCACCTCCGGGCACCCGCCCGCGCACCCCACGGGACGCGCGGGCAGGCGCCCGGAGACGGGCCTTCCGGCACTCGTGCGTTTCACGGGACGCGCCGGCGTGCTTGGAGGCGGCTCTCTTGGCGCTCGCGTGTTTCACGGGACGCGTCGGTGCGGCCCGGGGCGGCCTCCCGTCGCTCGCGCACTCCACGCGGCGCGCGGATGCCCGAAGCGGCCCTCCTGCGGGCGCGCGCTAGAAGGCGGCGCGAGCGGTCGGGGTGTGCCGGACGTCTCGCGGGCGGTGCCTGGATCCGCGGCCAGGTGCGGCTCGGCATGATCCGGCGCGGTCCGACGAGCTGTGCGGGCGGTGGCCGGATGTGCGGTCCGGGGCGGCTCGGCACGATGCGACGCGGTCCGACGAGCTGTGCGGGCGGTACCTGAAGCGGCGGTCCGGGGCGGCTCGGCACGGGTGCTCCAGGGCAGGGCGACGTGGTGCCTCCGGGTGGCCGCCGGACGGCGGTAGGGTGCTGCCTGGTTGGAAAGGACGTGCGTGATGCGAGCTGCCGTGATGGGGTCGCCCATCGGCCATTCGCTCTCGCCCCACCTGCACCGGGCCGCCTACCGGGCGATGGGGCTCGACGGGTGGAGCTACGAGGCGTTCGAGTGTGACGAGGAACGACTGCCGGGCCTGCTGGCCGAGCTGACCCCCGTACGCGGGCAGGGCGGCGGCGACGACCGAGCCTGGGCGGGGCTGTCGCTCACGATGCCGCTCAAGCGGGCCGTGCTGCCCCTGCTCGACACGGTCTCCGACCTGGCCGTCGAGGTCGGCGGGGCCAACACGGTGGTCTTCCGCGACGGGCGGCGCCACGGCGACAACACCGACGTCTACGGCATCGAGCGGGCGCTGGCCGAGGCCGGGGTGCCCGCGCCGCGCTCGGCGACCGTGCTGGGCGGCGGCGCGACGGCGGCCTCCGCGCTGGCGGCGCTGCGCGGCCTGGGGCTCTACTCCGCGACGCTGCTCGTCCGCGATCCCGCGAGGGCGGGGGAGACCGCCGCAGTGGCCGAGCGGCTCGGCGTGGCGCTGGCGGTGGAGACGTTCGCCAAGCTCGACGCGTGCATCGAGGTCGATCTGGTGATCTCCACGCTGCCGAGCGGCGCGGCCGACGCCTACGCGAGCCGGCTGGCGCGCGTGCCGGCCCTGTTCGACGTGGTGTACGCGCCCTGGCCCACCGCCGCGGCGACGGCCGTGCGCGACGCGGGCGGCATCGTGATCGGAGGCTTCGAGATGCTGCTGCACCAGGCGGTGCGGCAGGTGGAGCTGATGACCGGGATGACCGATGTGCCGGTCGAGGCCATGCGTGCCGCGGGAGAGGCCGAGCTGCGCCGCCGCCAGGAGGCCGCCGCGCATGCGGACGGCCCGGCGGGATGATTCGAGAACGCTCCGGCGTTGTGGTAGTGTAGCTCTCTGATCGGTCCGGCATGCCTTGCTGGACGCGCAAGCGGAGGTCTCCCTCCCACCTGAGTCGCCGCGAGGTGGCCGGGTCCAGGATCACGCCGGACTTCTCCGGGGAGCTCGAGGCCACGAAAGCCGAAGAGCTCAGTGGCCCCGCATGCGCGACGTGCGGGGCTTTTCGCGTTTTCGTGAAAAGCTCCGTAACGACGAGCACGTAGGGATCGCAAACCTAGGAGGCCCCATCAGCACTGAGCCCCGCATCAACGAGCGTATCCGAGTTCCCGAGGTTCGCCTCGTGGGCCCGAACGGCGAGCAGGTCGGCATCGTCTCCATTCACGACGCGCTGAAGCTCGCCCAGGAGGCCGACCTCGACCTCGTCGAGGTCGCGGCCACGGCTCGACCGCCCGTGTGCAAGCTCATGGACTACGGCAAGTTCAAGTACGAGTCCGCGATGAAGGCGCGCGAGGCGCGCAAGAATCAGGCGCACACGATCATCAAGGAGATCAAGCTCCGGCCGAAGATCGACCCGCATGACTACGAGACCAAGAAGGGTCACGTGGTGCGGTTCCTCAAGGCGGGAGACAAGGTCAAAGTCACGATCATGTTCCGCGGGCGTGAGCAGTCCCGGCCTGAGCTCGGCTTCCGGCTGCTGCAGCGGCTCGCGGAAGACGTCCAGGACCTCGGCTTCGTGGAATCCCACGCCAAGCAGGACGGCCGTAACATGATCATGGTGATCGGTCCGCACAAGAAGAAGGCCGAGGCTAAGGCCGAAAAGGCCGCCGCCAAGGCGCAACGTGGCAACGAGGGCTCTTCCACACGGGAAGCGTGACCTTCGGTTGGGGTTAGCCTTACAAACACCCCAGCCAGCCACCGGTAGACCAAGACGCCGCGACCGGGTCGGAAAGCACCGGCCCGGCCACCGGCACGACCGAAACGAGGAGAGACGGCGATCATGCCGAAGATGAAGACGCACAGCGGTGCGAAGAAGCGGTTCCGGCTCACCGGTTCCGGCAAGATCAAGCGTCGCCGTGCCAACCGCGCGCACTACAACGAGTGGAAGTCGTCCACGCTGACGCGCCGTCTCAAGAACGAGGTCGTCCTTTCCGACGCCGACACCAAGAAGATCAAGAAGCTGCTCGCCAAGTAGCGCGAACCCCCGGGGAGAAGAAACATGGCACGCGTGAAGCGGGCGCTCAACGCCAAGAAGAAGCGCAAGGTCGTTCTCGAAAGGGCGACCGGTTACCGTGGCCAGCGGTCTCGCCTTTACCGCAAGGCCAAGGAGCAGATGCTCCACTCGATGACGTACGCCTACCGGGACCGTAAGGACCGTAAGGGCGCGTTCCGTCGTCTGTGGATCCAGCGCATCAACGCCGCCGCCCGGCAGAACGGCATCACCTACAACCGTCTGATCCAGGGCCTGCGTCTGGCCAACATCGAGGTCGACCGCAAGATCCTCGCCGACCTCGCGGTCAACGACAGCCAGACCTTCGCCACGCTCGTCGAGGCCGCCAAGAAGGCGCTCCCGGCGAACGTGAACGCTCCGGCCGCGGGCTGAAGCGCTTGACCTGACCGAGGGGCCCACCGATGACGGTGGGCCCTTTGTTGCTGTCTGCACGCACTGCGGTTGAACCAGCGGGCTGCAGCGTCCGTACGACTTGGGGGAGACGATGGCCGGGTCCGAGCTGACCAACGTGAGATCGCCGCGGGTGAAGGCCGCCCGGCGGCTCACCAAGCGCGCCTTCCGCGAGCAGGACAGGAAGTTCCTGGCCGAAGGGCCGCAGGCGGTGCGCGAGGCGCTCAAGCTCGACGGGGTCACGCTGGAGCTGTTCAGCACCGCCGAGGCCGAGCTGCGCCACCCCGAGCTGATCACCGAGGCCACGCTCAAGGGCATCCCCGTGCACCGGGCCAGCGGCGAGGTCATGTCCGAGCTGTCGCAGACCGTCACCCCGCAGGGGCTGGTGGCCGTCTGCCGGCTCGTCCACGTGCCGCTGGACGAGGCGCTGGCGGGCGAGCCGCGGCTGGTGGCGCTGCTCGCGCACGTGCGCGACCCGGGCAACGCGGGGACCGTCATGCGGGCGGCGGACGCGGCGGGGGCGGACGCGGTGGTGTTCACCGACGCGTCGGTGGACCCGTACAACGGCAAGTGCGTGCGCGCCAGCGTCGGAAGCCTCTTTCATCTACCTGTCACGATCGGTGCACCGGTCAGGCCCGCCGTGCGTCAACTCAGGGAGCGGGGCTTGCGCGTGCTGGCGGCCGACGGCGCGGGCAAGCACACGCTCGACGATGTCGATCTCTCGGGACCGACCGCGTGGATCTTCGGCAACGAGGCCTGGGGGTTGCCTGAGGAGATACTCACCGAGGCGGACGATGTGGTCAGGGTGCCCATCTACGGACAGGCGGAAAGCCTGAACCTGGCCACCGCCGCGGCGGTGTGCCTTTACTCCTCGGCCAGGGCGCAGCGGGTGCCCTAGGCGACCGGAAACCCGCTATTGTCGGCGTTGTAGGCGGAGGAGGCGAGGCGTGCACGGCGCAGACACCGACGGGCGAGTAGTCGCGGCCGCGTGCACGATAGCCATCGACGATCTCCCCGACGGCCTTATCGTGACCGACCGATACGGGCGCGTGCTGGCCGTCAACCGGGCGGCCACGCGGCTCACCGGCATCCCGGCAGAGCGCGCCGTCGGCCGGCACATGAACGACGTCTTCCCGTTCCGCGACCACGACGGGCGCGACTGCTGGAAGGCCCTCGACCCCGAGGGCGGGCTGCGCACCCGGATCAGGGTGCCCGAGCGGCCGCTGCACCTGCCCGGCCGGCAGGAGCTCTACGTCGCGGCCCGGCTGGTCCGCGAGCCCGAGCGCGGCGGCGAGGTCGAGCGCGTCACGATCACCCTGCGCGACGGCGGCGCGCGCGCCCGGCTCGAGCGCAGCCGCGCCGACCTGGTCTCGACCGTCGCCCACGAGCTGCGCTCGCCGCTGACCAGCGTCAAGGGCTTCACGGCCACGCTGCTCGCGAAGTGGAGCCGCTTCACCGAAGAGCAGAAGCTCGTCATGCTGGAGACGGTCAACAACGACGCCGACCGCGTCACCCGGCTCATCACCGAGCTGCTCGACGTCTCCCGCATCGAGTCGGGGCGGCTCGAAGTACGCCGCCAGGTCGTCGACCTGCCCGCCAGGGCGCGCCGCCTCATCGCGGGCCGGGTCGCGGCCGGCGAGCCGGAGGACCGCTTCCGGCTGATCGTCGGCGACGACCTGCCCGAGATGTGGCTCGACCAGGACAAGATCGACCAGATTCTGGGTAACCTGGTGGAAAATGCGCTGCGCCACGGGCGCGGCACTGTGACAATCGAGATCGAGTCCATCGAATGGGGAGTGGCCGTGTCGGTGCGCGATGAGGGCGAGGGCATCGAGCCCGAGCTGGCTCCGCGCGTCTTCAGGCAGTTCTGGCGGGGCGGCAACAGCCGCCGCCGGGGCGGCACGGGTCTCGGCCTGTTCATCGTCAAGGGCCTGGTCGAGGCGCACGGCGGCACGATCACGGTGCAGCGCGCGCCCGAGGGCGGAGCTGAGTTCCGATTTACCTTGCCCACCGGCACGCCCGACTTCGCCGGCGTCTAGTCGTCGCGTTCGGGCCCGGTGGGCAGGCC
The DNA here is from genome assembly GCF_042751225.1 of Nonomuraea fastidiosa. Classification (NCBI taxonomy): domain Bacteria; kingdom Bacillati; phylum Actinomycetota; class Actinomycetes; order Streptosporangiales; family Streptosporangiaceae; genus Nonomuraea; species Nonomuraea fastidiosa. Next base: position 67,577 of record NZ_CP170570.1, on the reverse strand, counting down.
CCACTAGACTCTCTTCCGCTCAAGCCCTGGATACGGAGCTCACTCTTGTCTGACTACGATCCCGTCGAGGTGACACCGTTGCACGCCGACGAGGTGTCCCGGATGGAGGCCGACGCCATCGCGGCGATCAAGGCGGCCGGCGACCTCGACGAACTCAAGCAGGCCAGGCTGGCGCACGCGGGTGACCGCTCGCCCATCGCCCTGGCCAACCGCGAGATCGGCGCACTGCCGCCGGCCGCCCGCGCCGAGGCCAGGCGCGTCGGTGCCGCCCGTAAGGCCATCAACGAAGCGCTCGCCGCCCGCCAGGCCGAGCTGGAGGCCGAGCGCGACGCCCGCGTCCTCATCGAGGAGACCGTCGACGTCACCCTGCCGTGGGACCGTCGGCCGCGCGGCGCCCGTCACCCGCTCACCACGCTTCAGGAACGCATCGCCGACGCGTTCGTCTCCATGGGCTACGAAGTGGCCGAGGGACCGGAGCTCGAAGGCGAGTGGTTCAACTTCGACGCGCTCAACATCGCCAAGGACCACCCGGCGCGCTCCGACCACGACACGTTCTTCGTCGGCTCCACCGACTCCGGCATGGTGCTGCGCACGCAGACCTCGCCCGTGCAGATCCGGGCGCTGCTCCAGCGCGAGCTGCCGGTCTACGTGATCTCGCCGGGCAAGACGTTCCGCACCGACGAGCTCGACGCCACCCACACCCCGGTCTTCCACCAGACCGAGGGCCTGGCCGTCGACGAGGGCCTGACGATGGCCCATCTCAAGGGCACGCTCGACCGGTTCGCCGAGGTGATGTTCGGCAAGGGCATCACGACGCGGTTCCGGCCCAACTACTTCCCGTTCACCGAGCCGTCCGCCGAGATGGACCTCAAGTGCTTCGTCTGCCGGGGCGCCTCCGCGGTGCCCGGCAACCCGCCCTGCCGCACCTGCAAGTCGGAGGGCTGGATCGAGTGGGGCGGCTGCGGCATGGTCAACCCGCGCGTGCTCGTCGCCTGCGGCGTCGATCCGTCCCGGTACTCCGGGTTCGCCTTCGGCATGGGCATCGAGCGGACGCTGATGTTCCGCCACAACGCCGAGGACATGCGTGACATGGTCGAGGGAGACGTGCGCTTCACGCTCCCGTTCGGAATGGAGATCTGATGAAGGTCCCGCTTTCCTGGCTGCGGGAGTATGTCGATCTCCCGGCGGTCACCGCCCACGAGGTGGCCGACAAGCTCACGGCCGCCGGGCTCAAGCTCGAGTCGATCACCTCGCACGGCCACGACGTCAAGAACGTCGTCGTCGGCGAGGTGCTGGAGATCGAGGAGCTGACCGGCTTCAAGAAGCCGATCAGGCACTGCAAGGTCGAGGTCGGCGAGGCGACGCCGCGCATGATCATCTGCGGCGCCACCAACTTCGCCGCCGGCGACCGGGTGCCGGTCGTGCTGCCCGGCGGCGTGCTGCCCGGCGGGTTCGAGGTCGGGGCGCGCAAGACGTACGGGCGCATGTCCGAGGGCATGATCTGCTCCGAGCGCGAGCTCGGCCTGGGCGACGACCACAGCGGCATCATGGTGCTGCCGGCCGACACGCCCATCGGCACCGACGTGGTCGAGCTGCTCGGGCTGCGCGACGACGTCATCGAGCTGGAGATCACCCCCGACATCGGCTACGCGCTGTCGATCCGCGGCGTGGCGCGCGAGGTCGCCACGGCGTTCGGGGTGGCCTTCCGCGACCCCGCCGACGTCGAGCCGCCCGCCGAGACCGAGCCGTCGTGGCCGGCGTCCATCGCCGACCCGACCGCCTGCGACCGGTTCGTGCTGCGCGAGGTGCGCGGCTTCGACCCGCAGGCCAAGAGCCCGCTGTGGATGCGCGTACGCCTTCACCGCGTCGGCATGCGCCCGGTCTCGCTGGCCGTCGACATCACCAACTACCTGATGCTGGAGCTCGGCCAGCCGCTGCACGCGTTCGACCGCGGCAAGCTCAACGGCGAGATCGTGGTGCGCAGGGCCGTCGCGGGCGAGCGCCTCGAGACGCTCGACCACGTGGTGCGCGAGCTCGACCCCGACGACATCCTCATCACCGACCAGTCGGGGCCGATCTCCATCGCCGGCACCATGGGCGGCCTGGAGACCGAGATCTCCGACACCTCGACCGACATCGTCATCGAGGCCGCCCACTTCTCCGCCACCGGCATCTCCCGCGCCTCGCGGCGGCACGGGCTGGTCTCCGAGGCGTCCAAGCGGTTCGAGCGCGGCGTCGACCGCGAGCTGCCGCTCGTCGCCTCGTGGCGGGCCGTGCAGATGCTGGCCGAGCTGGGCGGCGCCACCGTGCAGCCCGGCGTCACCCACGCCGACGTCGAGGTGACGCCCGCCCGCATCGCGATCCCGGCCGGCTATCCGGGCCGGGTGGCCGGAGTGACCTACTCCAAGGAGACCGTGGTCGAGCGCCTGCGGCAGGTCGGCTGCGTCGTCACCGACGGCGCCGATCCGGCCGTGCGGCAGGGCGGCGTCGACCCGACCGGCGTGGTCACCGGTGGGGAGCTGGCGGCCAAGCTGGCCATCACCGGCGACGACATGATCACGGTGACCCCGCCGTCCTGGCGGCCCGACCTCACCGACCCCAACGACCTGGCCGAAGAGGTCATCCGGCTGGAGGGCTACGAGAACCTCCCGTCGGTGCTGCCCTCCGCCCCGGCCGGCGCTGGGCTCACCGAGGGCCAGCGGCTGCGCAGGCGGGTCGGCAGGACGCTCGCCGAGGCGGGTTACGTCGAGGTGCTCAGCTACCCGTTCGTCAGCCCCGACGACTTCGACCGCATGCAGCTGCCCGCCGAAGACGCGCGCCGCCGCGCCGTCCGGCTGGCCAACCCGCTGTCGGAGGACGAGCCGCTGATGCGGACGACGCTGCTGCCGGGCCTGCTGAAGACCCTCGTACGCAACGTCGGCCGCGGCTTCACCGACGTCGCGCTGTTCGAGTCGGGCGCCGTCTACCGGCCCCGCGAGGGCGCGCCCGAGGTCGCCCCGGTGCTCGGCGTCGAGCGGCGGCCCACCGCTGACGAGCTGGCCACCATCGAGTCGGCGCTGCCCGACCAGCCGCTGCGGGTCGCGGTGGTGCTGGCCGGCGAGTTCGAGCGGTCCGGCTGGTGGGGGCGCGGGCGCGCGGCCTCGTGGGCCGACGCCGTCCAGGCGGCCCGGCTGGTCGCCGAGGAGGCACGGCTCGAGCTGTCCATCAGCGCCGACCAGCACGAGCCCTGGCACCCGGGCCGGTGCGCCGCGCTCTACATGGGCGACACGCTGGTGGGGCACGCCGGTGAGCTGCACCCGCGGGTCATCGAGGCGTACGGGCTGCCGCCCCGCACCTCGGCGATGGAGCTCGAGCTGTCCCGGCTCGAGGCCGCCATGCCGGGTCCGGTCCAGACGCCCGCCGTGTCGGCCTACCCGGTCGCCACCCAGGACGTCGCGCTGATCGTGCCCGACTTCACGCCGGTCGCCGACGTCGAGGCGGCGCTGCGCGACGGCGCGGGCGAGCTGCTGGAGTCGATCCGGCTGTTCGACGTGTACGAGGGCGAGCAGGTGGGCGAGGGCAACAAGTCGCTCGCCTACTCGATGCGGTTCCGCGCGCCCGACCGTACGCTGACCGTGGAGGAGACCACGGCGGCAAGGGACGCGGCGGTGGCCATGGCCGCCGACCGCGTGGGCGCCCAGCTCCGCGGCTGAGCCGTTCGCCCGGGGCCGGAGCTTCGCCGCTCCGGCCCCGGTGCGTGCGCTCAGATGCGGTCGATCGCGGCGAGGTCGGCGTCGAGGTCGAAGGGAGCGGTCACCTTCAGCCGGTCGCGGTGCACGCCCATGCGGGCGTAGGAACGCAGCGCCGGGTCGAGCTCGTAGACGTACACGATCGGCTTGCCGGAGTCCTCCTCCACCCGCCAGAAGTGCGGGATGCCGGCCTGCGCGTAGAGCTGTGGCTTGCGCTCGCGGTCACGCGTGACGGACTCGGGGGAGACCACCTCGACGGCGAGCACGACGTCCTTCGCGTCGTAGTAGGTTTCCGCACCGCCCCGCACTGCCTCCTCCGTGACGACGCAGAGGTCCGGCTCGGGCCGCTGGTCCTTGGCGAGGACCACGCTCATCTCGCGGCGGACCCGAACGCCGGCGGGCGCGGCCCCACGCAGCTCGGCCTCGAGGAGCGACACGGCCCGCATGTGGAAGGAGGTCTGGGGGCTCACGAAGACCAAGCTTCCATCAATCAACTCTGTGTGCGCGGGCAATTCCGGAATGTGATCGAGATCTTCTGCGGAGAAGCCTTGCGGTGGCGGAAAGACCCAGTCGGGGAGCGAGGAAGGCGTCATCACAGCGATCACCGCTTCGGCAGTCATGGTCCAACGCTACCAACCTAGTGTGATCGAGCCAGGTGAAAAGCGTGACACGGTCGAGGAGCCCGAGAGGAACGGAGATGGCGGAGCTGCTGGTGTTCGCCGAGCGTGAGGACGCCGAGGAGGTGGCCGAGACGCTGGGGGAGTGGTTTCCCGAGCTGGGGGTGCCGCGGGTGGTGCGGGAGACCCTGGCGGGGGAGGACGACGCCGAGGACGCGCAGTGGGTGGTCGTGGCCGAGGGACTGGACGAGGCGGCGCTGGCGAAGGTGGACGAGCTGGTCGAGCGGTACGACGGGTGGCGCGAGGCGGGCTGAGGCGACCCCCATCGGCCCGCCTCGGCCGCTCCGGTGGAACGCGGAGGCAGTGCCTGCGCCCCCGGCGAGGTCAGGCGGGGGCGTCGGCGGTTGCGGAGGCTTCGCGGCGGGCCTTCTCCGCCAGGGCGTGCTCGTCGGTCGTGGCGTCGTAGCGGCGGAATCCGGGCAGGGCGGCGGCCAGGCCGAGCACGGCGGCGACGCACAGCACGCCGCCCGCGCCCAGGGAGAAGCGGGTGCCGCCGAGCTGGGCCATCATGCCGGCCCGCGCGTTGCCCAGCATGGGGCCGCTGGCGTACGAGAGCAGCTCGATGCCCGCCAGGCGGCCGCGCAGCTCCGGCGGGATGGTCTGGTTCCACATCGTCATGCGGAAGATGCCGCTGATCATGTCGGCGGCGCCCGCGCAGGCGATGAAGACGACGATCATCCAGATGTTCGGGGCCAGCGCGGTCAGCGCCACGGCGACGCCCCAGAGCGCGGCGGCCACGATCACGCCGAGGCCGTGCCGCCGTACGCGGGCCGTCCAGCGGCCGGTGAGCGAGGCGATCAACGCGCCGATCGCGGAGGCGGAGTAGAGCAGGCCGAGCGCCTGGGGCGCCTTCAGCTCTTCGGCGATGAACGGGAACAGCGCCGTCGCCATCGCGAAGATCATGGCGGCCATGTCCACCAGGTACGTGCCGACGAGGTCGCTGCGGCTCACCGCGTACCGCATGCCCTCGACCAGCGACTTCAGCGACGCGGGCGCGGCGTCGGCGGCCGGGGGCAGCGAGCTGACCCGCCACAGCAGCAGCATCGACAGCAGGAAGGACAGCGTGTCGAGGACGTAGGCGGAGGCCACGCCCCAGGCCGTGATCATCAGGCCGCCCAGCGCGGGGGCGACGATGGCGCCGAAGTTCCAGCGCAGGCTCGACAGGACGGCCGCGGCGGCCTGCTGATCGTGCTTGACGACCTGCTGGATCACCGCCTCCAGGCTCGGACGCTGGAGGCAGCCGATGCCGGTGGAGACGGCGCCGATGACGTACAGGACCCAGATCTGCGGACTGGGCAGCATGGAGTTGATCATGAGAGCGGCCGAGGTGACCAGCAGGCCCAGCTCGCTCATCACGATGATCTTGCGGCGGTCGAGGGCGTCGGCGATGGCGCCGCCCCACAGCCCGCACACCACCATCGGCACGAACTCCGCCAGGCTCACCAGGCCGACCGCGACGTAGGAGTCGGTGAGCTGCTTCATCTGGTACGGCACCGCGACCATCGAGATCATCGTCCCGAACATGGTGATGACGCCGGACCCGAAGAGCAGCCGGTAGTCGCGGGAGTCGCGCAGCGGGCTCACGTCCAGCGCGAGGTGGCGGAGCAGGCGCTTCAATGCTGATGGCACGAGTGGAAATTGTCCGTTATCGCGCGTGGCCTGGGCAAATGATTAAGCCGGCGGGCTCCGGGAGTGCGTCCCTGGGGCCCGCCGGCCGTTGCCAGGTCGTGTCAGGACGGGACCTTGTCCAGGAAGCCCAGGACCTTGCGGATGCGGCCGTCCTCGGCCAGCTCCACCACGTCGAACCCGACGGCGACCGGCTCCCCGCCCTCGGGGCCGAGGTGCCAGGTGAAGCGGGCGATGTGGTGGTGGCTGTCGTACAGGTCGCCGGGGGTGAAGACGAGCCCGGGGAACATGCCCTGCGCGGCCTCGATCACCCTGGCGATCCCGGCGTGGCCGGAGACGTCGGCGAGCGGGTCGGTGTAGGTGCCGTCCTCGGTCCACAGCTCGGCCACGGCCTTGGCGCGGGCCTCGGGGTCGGTTTCGTTCCAGCAGGCGACATAGCGGTCGATGAGGGTGCTCATGACGGGTCTCTCCTTGTCCGGGTGATCTCAGCGGCTCTTGCGCAGGCCGGTGATCTGCAGTTCGGCGAACGCGGCCACCACCAGGGCCTGGGCGATCGCCCAGAACGCGCCGATCGTGGTGAGGCCGGCCGCGCCGGTGACGACGGCGGCGACGCTGCCCAGGGTCCAGGCCACGTTCACGGCGATCACCGCCTTGGCGCCGGCCGGGCTGATGGCGCGGCGGGTGGCCAGGACGGCGACGGCCGCGGCGTAGACCAGCAGGAAGGCGCCGATACCGCGCAACAGCGCCGCGTCCAGGCCGAGCAGGGCACCGATGGGGGCGGCGAAGGCGAGGTAGGCCAGCCCGTTGACGCCCGTGACGGCGGCGTCGGCGGCCAGTGCGAGGCGCAGGAACTTCGTACGGCCGGTGGTGATCGGAAGGGCGGTCATGGCGGCTCCTTCGGCGGTGACCTCGTTCGTGCTGACACCGAGGACGATGCCAGGACGCGGGTAGCCGCCGCGATTACCCGCCAGGTAAGCGGGAGCGGGGACAGGCCGTCCGACCAGGGGAGAAGCACACGTTGTGAGGCCCGTCACAGCGCCCGGCGGCCCCCGCGAGGGGAGCCGCCGGCACCAGACGTCACAGGCCGAGGACCTCGCGGCGCAGGTGGGTCTTGAGGATCTTGCCGCCGGGGTTGCGGGGCAGCTCGGTGTCGCGGAACCAGTAGTGCACGGGGATCTTGAACTTGGCGATCCTGGAGGACAGGAACTCGCGCAGCTCGCCGGGCGTGACGGAGGCGCCGGGCGTCAGGCGGAGCACCGCGCCGACCTCCTCGCCGAGCTCGTCGTGCGGCACGCCGATCACGGCCGCGTCGTCCACCGCCGGATGCTCGAACAGGGCGGCCTCGACCTCGGCGCAGTAGACGTTCTCGCCGCCCCTGATCACCATGTCCTTAGCCCGGTCCACGATGTAGACGAAGCCGTCCTCGTCGATCCTGGCCAGGTCGCCGGTGTGCAGCCAGCCGTCCACGAACGTCTGCGCGGTCGCCTCCGGCTTGTTCCAGTAGCCGAGGATGACGTTGGGGCCGCGTACGCACAGCTCGCCGACCTCCCCGGGCGGCAGCTCCACGCCCGCGGGATCGACCACGCGCACGTCCACCACGGGCGAGGGCAGGCCGATGCTGTCGGGCTTGGCGCGGTAGTCGGCGCCGCCGTTGCCGATGGCGAGGGCGCTGGTCTCGGTCATGCCGTAGCCGTTGGAGGGTGCGCGGTCGGGCAGGTTCGTGGTGATGCGCTCCAGCAGCTTGGGCGGTGCGGGCGCGCCGCCGTAGCCCAGGTTGACCAGCGAGGACAGGTCGTACTTGCCGAAGTCGGGGTGGGACATGAGCTGCCAGGCGTTGGTGGGCACGCCGATCATGGTGGTGACGCGCTCGCGCTCGATGAGCCGCAGCGCCTGCTCGGGGTCCCACTTGTACATCAGCACCAGCCCGCCGCCGCTGAACATGGCGGTCGTCATCGCCGAAAAGCAGCCGGTGACGTGGAAGAGCGGCACGGTGAGCAGGGTGATCCTGCGGGTGCTCGCGGCCTGGGAGACGTCCTTGCCGGACAGGGCGACGGCGCGCATGAGGCCGTAGGCGACCGTCATGGGGGCCTGGCCGATGTTGCGGTGGCTGCCCAGCGCGCCCTTGGGGCTGCCGGTGGTGCCGGAGGTGTAGAAGATCGTCGCGGGGTCGTCGGGGGCCAGCTCGACCTGGGGGAGCGCGGCGTCGGCCGGCACCTCGCCCAGCACGTCGGCGAACGCGCGCGCACCGGCCGGCGGCTCGCCCCTGGTGACGATCATCGGTACGCCCGTCGAGGCCAGCCTGGGCGCGCGCTCGCCGTCGGCGATCAGCACCTTGGCGCCGGAGTCGCGTACCCCGTAGGCCAGCTCGGACTCCGTCCACCAGGCGTTGAGCGGCACCGCGATGGCTCCGGTCGCCAGCACGGCGGAGAAGGAGATCACCCATTCCGGGTAGTTGCGCATGGCCACCGCCACCCGGTCGCCCTTGGTCACGCCGTAGTCGTCCACGAGGCGGCGGGCGAGGGCGGCGGCGCGGCGGAAGTGCTCTTCGAACGTGATGTGCTCGTCCTCGTACACGAGGAAGACCTGGTCGCCGTGGTTCCTGCTCATCTCCAGCAGCGCCCGGAAGTCCGGCGGGGCGTGCTTCCACGTGCGTACGCCGGTGCCGTCGATCTCCTCCATCTCGAAGAGCTGGCCGGGGCCGGTGAGCTGCGCCTGGACCTGGTCATGCGAAAGAGACATCCGCAGTACTCCCGCAGTGGACGATTGTTCCGGTCCTCACAGTACCGACCGGCCGGTACGTCGCGCTAGACGGCGAATGGCCGGTCCTTTGGCAATGAAAGTTTCATTGCATGGCCGATAATTTCTGCCCGCCAACTGCTCATTCAGCTCCGGCTCAACCGCCTTATTGACCGGCTGACGAGCATGTCAATACCGTCTGCTCAGCGGTCCCCACGGGGCCGAAACTTTCGGAATCGAGTGCCTGCCTCCGGAGGTAGATGTCCGTGCATTCGTCCTCGCTCCTCAGAGCCCTCACGTTAGTGGGGTTACTCGCAACCTTCCTCCTTCCCGCCGTCTCGGCGGAGGCGTCGGCGCCCCTGCGTACGCACGCGGCCGCCAAAGGCAAGTTCATCGGCGCGGCGCTCGCCACCGGCCCCTTGTCGAACGAGACCGCCTACCGCAACATCGCGGCCACCGAGTTCAACCAGGTGACCGCCGAGAACGCCATGAAGTGGGACTCCACCGAACCCAACCCGGGCCAGTTCAACTTCTCCGGCGCCGACGCCATCGTCGACTTCGCCGTCCAGAACGACCAGCAGGTGCACGGCCACACGCTCATCTGGCACCAGCAGACCCCCGGCTGGGTGCAGGGCCTGAGCGCCAGCGCCATGCGTGAGGCGATCGAGCGCCACATCTCGACGGTCGTCGGCCGCTACGCCGACAACCCGGCCGTGGTCTCGTGGGACGTGGTCAACGAGGTCTTCGAAGAGAACGGCAACTTCCGCACGTCGTTCTGGTACAACACGCTCGGCCAGAGCTACATCGCCGACGCCTTCAGGGCCGCGCGCGCCGCCGACCCCGACGCCCGGCTGTGCATCAACGACTACAACGTCGAGGGCATCAACGCCAAGAGCACCGCGATGTACAACCTGGTCCGCTCGCTGCGCCAGCAGGGCGTGCCGGTCGACTGTGTGGGCTTCCAGAGCCACCTGGCCATCCAGTACGGCTTCCCGAACGACCTGCAGCAGAATCTGCAGCGCTTCGCCGACCTCGGCGTGCAGGTGCGCATCACCGAGCTGGACGTGCGCATGCAGATGCCGCGCGACTCCTCCAAGGACGCCACCCAGGCCACCTACTACCGCAACGTGGTCAACGCCTGCCTGGCGGTCGAGGCCTGCGCCGGCGTGACGATCTGGGGCTTCACCGACAAGCACTCGTGGGTGCCCGACACCTTCGGCGGTGAGGGCGCGGCGCTGATCTACGACGAGAACTACCAGAAGAAGAGCTCCTACGACGCCGTGCACGACACGCTGGCGAGCGGCTCCGGCACGGACGACACGACGCCGCCGACCACGCCGGGCACGCCGACGGCGAGCAACATCACCTCCAACTCGGCCACGCTGTCGTGGAGCGCCTCGACCGACAGCGGCGGCAGCGGCCTGGCCGGCTACAACGTCTACCGCGAGCAGGGTTCGACGGACACGCTGCTCGGGCAGACCTCGACCAACTCGATCACCCTGACGGGGCTGACGCCGGACACGGAGTACCAGGTGTACGTGCGGGCACGTGACGGCGCGGGCAACCTGTCGGGCAACTCGCCGACCGCCACGTTCACGACCGAGGAAGGTCCGAGCGGCGGCGGTGGCTGCACCGCCACCGGCACCGTGCAGACCGAGTGGCAGAACGGCTACGTCGTGCAGCCGGTGACCGTCACCAACACCGGCACCACGGCCATAGACGGCTGGACGGTCACCTTCACCCTGCCCGCCGGGCACACCCTGGCCGGGTCGTGGAACGCCACCCTGACCGTCAGCGGCCAGACCGTGACCGCCACGAACGCCGCCTACAACGGCAACCTCGCCCCGAACGCGAGCACCACCTTCGGATTCCAGGTCAACCGCCCGAACGGCGACACGCAGACGCCTTCCGGCTACACCTGCGCCTGATCGGGGATCCCCTGGGGCCTGCCCGACTGCCCGCCCGGCAAGCGGTGACCGCCCCAGGGGATTCCTCCCTTTTGGTGAAGAGGGGGTGGCTTTGCCGGAAATGATGGGGATGCATAACGTGCTGCTGGTACCCGCGTTACCGGCGGCGTACCGGTGGCTTACGTCCCCATCTGCTGAGGAGCCTGCCTGATGCATGACGACCGCACGCTGGTCGAAGCCCGCTTGAAGCGCGTACTGACCGAGCGGATCCGCCCCGCGATCTACCCCGAGTCGGTGCCGCTGGAGGTGGGCGTGTGGCACGCGCCGGGCGAGCCCGTGCCGGTGGCCGAGGGCCTGGCCGCGCCGCGCGAGCCGATCGCGGTCGGTACGCCCTGGGGCCCGCCGTGGGGCACGAGCTGGTTCACCGTGACCGGCACCGTGCCGATGGAGTGGACCGGCAAGATCGTCGAAGCGGTGCTCGACCTCGGCTTCAACCCCGACAAGACGGGCTTCCAATGCGAGGGGCTGGTCTACCGGCCCGACGGCACCCCGGTGAAGAGCCTCAACCCGCGTACGCAGTGGGTCCGCATCGCGAACCCCGCCCAGGGCGGCGAGGAGGTGTGCCTGCACATCGAGGCCGCCTCCAACCCGATCATCCTCGACTACCAGCCCTTCAAGCCGACGCTGCTCGGCGACAAGGAGACCGCCGGCACCGAGCCGCTCTACCGGCTGGCCCGCATGGACCTCGCCGTCTTCGACAAGACGGTGTGGGAGCTGGTCATCGACCTTGAGGTGCTCGGCGAGCTCATGCACGAGCTGCCGGTGGACAGCGGCCGCCGCTGGGAGATCCTGCGCGCCATCGAACGCGCGCTGGACGCACTCGATCTGCAGGACGTGAACGGCACCGCCGCCGCGGCCAGGGCCGAGCTGACCGACGTGCTGTCCTCACCCGCCGTGCCGTCGGCGCACCGCATCAGCGCCGTCGGGCACGCCCACATCGACTCGGCCTGGCTCTGGCCGCTGCGCGAGACCGTGCGCAAGGTGGCGCGCACCGCGTCCAACATGACCGCGCTGCTGGAGGAGGAGCCGGACTTCGTCTTCGCGATGTCGCAGGCCCAGCAGTGGGCCTGGCTCAAGGAGCACCGGCCCGAGGTGTGGGCCAAGGTCGTCAAGGCGGTGGCGACCGGCAGGTTCGTGCCCGCTGGCGGCATGTGGGTGGAGTCCGACACCAACATGCCCGGCTCCGAGGCGATGGCCCGGCAGTTCGTGCACGGCAAGCGCTTCTTCATCGACGAGTTCGGGGTGGACAACGAGGAGGTGTGGCTGCCCGACACCTTCGGGTTCGCCGCCGGGCTGCCGCAGATCATCAAGGCGGCCGGGTCGAAGCGGCTGCTCACCCAGAAGATCTCGTGGAGCCAGACCAACACGTTCCCGCACCACACGTTCCTGTGGGAGGGCATCGACGGCACCCGGATCTTCACCCACTTTCCGCCCATCGACACCTACAACGCCTCGCTGCGCGGCGGCGAGCTGGCGCACGCGGCCCGCAACTTCAAGGACAAGGGCGTGGCCAGGCACTCGCTGGCCCCGACCGGGCACGGCGACGGCGGCGGCGGCACCACCCGCGAGATGGTCGCGCGCGCCGCCCGCCTGCGCGACCTGGAGGGCTCGCCCACCGTCACATGGGAGACGCCCGCTGAGTTCTTCGCCAAGGCCGAGGCCGAATACCCCAACCCGCCGGTCTGGGTGGGCGAGCTGTACCTGGAGCTGCACCGCGCCACGCTGACCAGCCAGGCCAAGACCAAGCAGGGCAACCGGCGCAGCGAGGCGCTGCTGCGCGAGGCCGAGCTGTGGGCGGCGACGGCGGCCGTGCGGACCGGGGCCGAGTATCCGTACGAGGCGCTCGACCGGCTGTGGAAGACGGTGCTGCTGCACCAGTTCCACGACATCCTGCCCGGCTCGTCGATCGCGTGGGTGCACCGGGAGGCGCGCAGGACGTACGAGCTGGTGATCGAGGAGCTGAACGGGATCATCGACACCGCGCAGCGCGCGCTGGCCGGCGAGCCCACCGGCGGCACGCTGGTCTTCAACGGCGCCCCGCACGCCCGCCACGGCGTGCCCGCGGGCGGCGCCGCCCCCGAGGCCCCGGTCGACCCCGTGCAGGCGGGCCCCCGCGAGGGCGGCGGGTTCGTGCTGGAGGACGGGCGGCTCAGGGTCGAGATCGACGGGCGCGGCCTTGTCGTCTCCGCCTACGACCTGCGGGCCGGGCGTGAGACGGTGCCGCCGGGGCGGGCGGCCTGCCTGCCGCAGCTCCACCAGGACTTCCCGAACAAGTGGGACGCCTGGGATGTGGACGAGTTCTACCGCAACACGGTGACCGACCTGACCGAGGCCGACGACGTGCGCCTCGACGGGGCCACGGTGGTGGTCGAGCGCTCGTTCGGCAAGTCGACGCTCGTCCAGCGGCTCACGCTCGCCGAGGGCCGGCTGGAGATCGACACCGAGGTCGACTGGCACGAGACCGAGAAGTTCCTCAAGCTGGCCTTCCCCCTCGACGTGCGCGCCGACCGGTACGCCGCCGAGAGCCAGTACGGCCACACCTTCCGCCCCACCCACACCAACACCAGCTGGGAGGCCGCCAAGTTCGAAGCGTGCAACCACCGCTTCGTGCACCTGGAGGAGCCCGGCTGGGGCGTGGCCATGGTGACCGACTCCACCTACGGCCACGACGTCACCCGCGACGTGGACGAGCACGGCACCACGACCACGCTGCGCGTCTCGCTGCTGCGCGCGCCGCGCTTCCCCGACCCGGAGACCGACCAGGGCGCGCACCGCTTCCGCCACGCGCTGGTGCCGGGCGCGTCGATCGGCGACGCGGTGCGCGAGGGCCACTTCATCAACCAGCCGGAGCGCCGGGTGCCCGGATCGGCCCCGGTCGAGCCGCTGGTCACGGTGGACGACGACGCCGTGGTGGTGACCGCGGTGAAGCTGGCCGACGACGGCAGCGGCGACGTGGTGGTCCGCTTCCACGAGTCGCGCGGCGGCCGGGCCCGCGCCACCCTGCGGCCGAACTTCCCGGTCGCCGAGGTCGTCACCACCGACCTGCTCGAACGGCCGACCGGCGAGCCCGAGCGGCCCGGCGCGGCCATCCCCGTGTCGCTGCGCCCGTTCGAGCTGGTCACGCTGCGCATGAAGCGGGCCGCCTGACCGGCCGTCAGCCGCTGAGCAGCGTGCCCAGCCGGGGCGCGTAGGTGGCGTGGAAGACCAGGGAGGCCGCACCGATCGCGGCGGCGTCGGCCGCGATCGGTGAGGTCTCCACGCGCACGGCGTGCAGCCGCCTGGCCATCGACCGCTCCGCCACCGCCCCCGCGATCGCCTCGCGGTAGATGCCGCCCACCTCCCTGAGCGCGGGGCCGCCGAGCACGAGCAGGTCGATGTCCAGCATGTTCACCACGCTGACGGCGGCCACCGCCAGCCGCTCGGCCACGCGCTCGATCACCGCGCGCGCCTCCGGCTCGCCGCGCGCCGCCGCCGCGCACACGGCCGCGTGGTCGATGCCGCCCGCGGCCGCCTCGATCGCGCTCGGGCAGCACACCGCCTCCACGCAGCCCCGGTTGCCGCAGTAGCACTCGGGCCCGTCGGGCTCGACCGTGATGTGGCCGAACTCGGCGGCGTTGAGCGACCTGCCGCGATAGACCTGGTTGTCGAGGAAGAGCCCGCCGCCGACGCCGGTGCCGAGGTAGAGGTAGGCGAAGCTGGGCGCCGAGCGCGCGATGCCCGCCCACCGCTCGCCGATCGCCGCCGCCGTGGCGTCGTTGTCCACGGTCACCGGGAAGCGGGTGTACTCCTCCAGTAACTCCTTGATCGGCGTGCCGGCCCAGGCGGGCAGCCGGGGCGGGCTCACCATCACGCCGTCGGCGTCGAGCGGCCCGGGGCAGGCGAGACCCACCCCGAGCACCTTGCCGTCCGGCACCCCGGCCTCGCGCAGGATGCGGCGCGCGGCCCTGGCCATCTGCCTGACCACAGCGTCCGGCCTGGCCTGCGGGCGCACCGGCAGGTGAAGCCGGGCGACGGGCCGGCCCGCGAGGTCGGCCAGCACGCACGACAGCGCCTTGGGATCGAAGTGCACGCCGACCGCGTAGCCGGCGCGGGCGTCGACCCGCAGGATCGTGGCCGGTTTTCCCCACGCGACGGCGCGGAGCCGTCCTCGACGACCAGGCCCTCCTCCAGCAGCCTGCGTACGATCACCGACACCGTCTGCGCCGTCAGCCCCGTCACAGAAGCGACCTGGACGCGGCTGATCCCGTCGGAGGCCTGGATGGCCTCCAGCACCACGGCCCGGTTGTAGCTGCCGACCTTGGGCAGGTTGGTGCCCTGCTGCATGTGAGTAATATCACCACAGAGTGTTGACTTAGTAAATCAAAAAGATTTACGTTCTCCGCAACCCACAGGAAACTAGGGGAGGCCGAGATGACACGTAGGCTGGCCGGATCCCTCCTGCTGTTGACAGCGCTGACAGCAGCCGGCTGCGGCGGTGGCGCCGCCGAGGAGTCCTCATCAAGCAAGGAACTCGAGGTCCTCTACAAGGTCGAGCCGACGTGGCCGCACCTGGAGAAGATGCTCAACGACGCCAAGAAGCAGTACGAATCGTCACACCCCGGCGTCACCATCAAGCTGACCCCGGTGCAGGGCAACAACGAGGCCTACTACACCAAGCTGGCGCTGCTGAACCGCTCGGCGGACTCCGCGCCCGACATCTACTACCACGACACCTTCCAGGTGAACGCCGACGTCGCCGCGGGCAAGCTGGCCCCGCTGGATGAATTCCTGACCAAGTGGCCCGACTGGGAGACGCAGTTCCCCGACTCGGTCAAGCAGGCCGCCAAGGGCGCCGACGGCAAGATCTACGGCGTGCCGATCAGCACCGACACGCGCGGCCTGTGGTACCACAAGGACGTCTTCGCCAAGGCCGGCCTGCCCGTGCCGTGGGAGCCGAAGACCTGGGACGACGTGCTCAACGCGGCCCGCACGATCAAGCAGAAGGTGCCGGACGCCGTCCCGTTCAGCATGTACTCCACGAAGGTCCACGGCGAGGCGGCCACCATGCAGGGCTTCGAGATGCTCCTGTACGGCACCCCCGGCGGCACGCTGTACGACGACGCCTCGCAGAAGTGGATCGCCGGCGGCAAGAACTTCACCGACGCCCTGACCTTCATCAACACCATCTACCGCGAGGAGCTCGGCCCCAAGCAGGCCGACGCGCACAACGCCAAGCTCGCCGACAAGGTCAACAACGAGTGGTTCCCGGCCGGCAAGATCGGCATCTCGCTCGACGGCGCATGGACCCCGGCGGCCTGGAAGGAGACCAGCACCAAGCCCTGGCCCGAATGGAAGGACAAGGTCGGCTGGACCGCCATGCCGACGCAGAACGGCGAGGAGCCCGGCCGGGTCAGCATGTCGGGCGGCTGGGTCATGGCGATGAGCTCCTACACCAAGCTCAAGCAGGAGGCGTTCGACTTCATCACCGTGGCCATGAACAAGGAGAACGCGATGACGTACTCCGTGAGCACCGGTGACCTGGCGGTCCGCAAGGACGTCGCGGCCGACCCGAAGTACACCGCCGACAACCCGTCGGTCAAGTTCTTCACCGACCTGGCCGAGGTGACGCACTACCGGCCGGCGTACGAGGCGTACCCGAAGGTCTCCGCGCAGATCCAGGAGGCCATGGAGGCGGTCACCACGGGCAAGCAGACGCCTGAGGAGGCCACCGCGGCCTACGCCAAGGCGCTGCCCGGCGCGGTCGGAGGCCCCGACAAGGTCGTCGCCAAATGACGGTCGCCACGGCGCCATCGCCCGCCGTGACGGGCACGCCTCCGGGCGGCCCGTCACGGCGGCGGGTCCTGCGCTGGCTGCTGCCCCTCGGGCCGGCGCTGATCCTGCTGGCGCTCTTCATGGCGGGGCCCATTCTGTGGAGCGTCTACATCGCCTTCACCAACGAGACCCTGACCGGCTCGGCCTCGGTGAACTCGCAGTTCGTCGGGTTCGACAACTTCGCCAGGCTCTTCGATGACCCGAACTTCATCAACTCGTTCCTGCTCACGTTCGTCTTCGTGATCGGCTCGGCCGTCATCGGCCAGAACACGCTGGGCCTGATCATCGCGCTGCTCATGCGCGGGCGCGGGCGGGTGACGCGCAGCGTCGTCAACGGCGTGGTCATCGCGGCCTGGGTGATGCCCGAGATCGTGGCGGCGGCCTGCTGGTTCTCGTTCCTGGCCGAGGAGGGCACGCTCAACACCGTGCTCGGCATCGAGCAGGAGTGGCTCTACACCGCGCCGATGTTCGCGGTGATCCTGGCCAACGTCTGGCGCGGCACCGCGTTCTCGATGCTGGTCTACTCGGCGGCGCTGTCGGAGGTGCCGAAGGACCTGGTCGAGGCGGCGGCGGTGGACGGCGCGGGGCCCGGCAAGCGGCTGCTGCACATCACGCTCCCGCTGATCCGCCGCTCGATCATGTCGAACCTCATGCTGATCACGCTGCAGACGCTGGCCAGCTTCGGGCTCATCTACGCGCTGACCGGCGGCGGCCCCGGCACGGCCAGCCAGACCACCCCGCTCTACATGTACGAGCAGGCGTTCCGCTACTTCGAGATCGGCTACGGCTCGGCGATCGCGCTGGTCCTGCTGGTCATCGGGGCGCTGTTCTCGCTGATCTACCTGCGCCTGATCAAGGTGGAGGACGCATGACCAGACTCGCCGCGCGCGGCGCGGCCAACCTCGCCCTGCTGGTGATCGCGCTGGCGTTCCTGGGGCCGTTCCTGTGGGTGCTCATCGCCTCGGTGCAGCCGGAGGCCACGCTGTCGGCCGCACCGACGTTCGAGTTCTCCCTGGACAACTTCAAGGCCGTGCTGACGTGGGAGACGATCGTGCTCCCGCTGATCAACTCGGTGATCATCTCGGGTTCGACGGCGCTGCTGACGGTGATCGTGGCGGGCCTTGCGGCCTACCCGCTCTCGCGCTACCAGCTGCGCTACCGGCGGCACTTCATGCTGACGCTGCTGTTCACCACGGGCCTGCCGATGACGGCCATCCTGGTGCCGGTCTACGCGATGTTCTTCAGGTTCAACCTGTACGGCTCGGTGCCGGCGATGGTGCTGTTCCTGACCGCGAGCTCGCTGCCGTTCTCCATCTGGATGATGAAGAACTTCATGGACGGCGTGCCGGTCAGCCTGGAGGAGGCCGCCTGGGTGGACGGCGCCGGATGGGTGCAGTCGCTGCGCGCCGTCGTGGGGCCGCTGATGGCGCCCGGCATCGCGGTGGTGGCGATCTTCGTGTTCGTGGGTCAGTGGGGCAACTTCTTCGCCCCGTTCGTGCTGCTCGACGCGCCGGAGAAGCAGCCGGCCGCGGTGACGATCTACACGTTCTTCTCCCAGTACGGGCAGGTCGCCTACGGCCAGCTCGCCGCGTTCTCCATCCTCTACACGGCGCCCGCGGTGGTGCTGTACGTGGCGGTCAACAAGTACCTGGCGGGGTCGTTCAACCTCGGCGGCGCGACGAAGGGCTAGCTGGCGGGAACACGACAAGTCGGGATGTGGCCACGGCGATCTCATGGACACCGCCGTTCTGGACGGCTAGGAAATCGGTATTCGTGCTTACCGATTCTCTGGAGGTCGTCCCATGCCGCGTGGCTTAAGCCTGCTCAGGCAGCACCTGAGAAGGGGCCTGAAGCGGGGCACGGCGCTCGCCGTCCCCACGGCCCTGGCGGCCGCGCTGCTCGCGGCTCCCGGTGCGTACGCCGAGGACGCCCCGGCCGCCGCCTTCACGGCCGCGGCGGACAGCGACGAGATCACCCTGATCACCGGAGACCGGGTGCGGGTGCGCGCCGTGGACGGCGGCCACCACGCGGTCACCGTCACGCCCGCGCCGCGCGCCGACGGCTCCGTGCCGACGTTCCAGGTGATGCAGACCGGGCGCGCCGTCACGGTCATCCCCGACGACGTCGCCGCGCTGGTGCCGCAGCGGCTCGACCCGGCGCTGTTCGACGTGACGACGCTGGCCGAGCAGGACGTCGGCGACGCCATCCCGCTCATCCTCACCTTCGCGGAGAACGCGCCCAAGGCGGCGCTGACCGCCCTGCCCGCCGTCGAGCAGCGGCGCACCCTGGAGAGCATCGGCGGCGCCGGCGTGACGGTGGCCGAGTCGGGCGCGGCCGCGTTCGGCGCGCAGCTCGCCGCGCTGGCGTCGGCCTCCCCGCAGGCGCGCGCCGCCGGAGCGCTGGCCGGCGTGGAGAAGATCTGGCTCGACCGCAAGGTCGAGCCCGCGCTGACCGACAGCGTGCCGCAGATCGCCGCACCCGCCGCGTGGGCCGCCGGGTACGACGGCAGCGGCACCACCGTCGCCGTCCTCGACACCGGCGTGGACGCCACCCACCCCGACCTCGCCGGCAAGGTGGCCGCCCGGCAGGACTTCACCGGCCAGGACGCAACCGGCGACCCCCACGGCCACGGCACCCACGTCGCGGACACGATCGCCGGAGCCGGCGCCGAGGGCGGCAAGGGCGTCGCGCCCGGCGCCCGGCTGGTGGACGGCCGCGTCCTGGACGCCTCCGGCCAGGGCCGGTCGTGGGTCATCGACGGCATGGAGTGGGCGGCCGCCGAGCAGCACGCCCAGATCGTCAACATGAGCCTGAGCAGCCCCGAGCCCGGCGGCCCGATCAGCGACGCCCTCGCCACGCTGACCAGGGAGCACGGCACGCTGTTCGTCGTCGCGGCGGGCAACGACGGCTGCGAGTCCTGCGTCGGCTCGCCCGGCGACGCCCCCGAGGCGCTGACCGTCGGCGCGGTGGACAAGCAGGACGCGCTCGCCCCCTTCTCCAGCCGGGGCCCGATCAACGCGACCCAGGCGGTCAAGCCCGACGTGACCGCGCCCGGCGTGGACATCACCGCCGCCAAGGCGGGCGGCGGGCTCGTCGCGATGTCCGGCACCTCCATGGCCACCCCGCACGTCGCGGGCGCGGCGGCGCTGCTGCGCCAGGCCCGCCCGAACCTCACCGGCGGCGAGCTGAAGGCGCTGCTCATGGCCACCGCCAAGCCGGGCGAGGACATCCCCGTGGACGCCCAGGGCGCGGGCCGCATCGACGTGGCCGCCGCGCTCGCCGGCACGGTCGTCGCCTCGACGGGCGCGCTCGACTTCGGCCGCCTCGCCCAGGGCGAGGAGAAGACGCTCACTATCGGCTACCGCAACCTCGGCGACCAGCCCGCCGAGCTCGACCTGAGCGCCGGTGACGCGTTCACCGTCGAACCGGCCAGGCTCGCCGTCCCCGCGGGCGGCACCGCCGAGGCCAAGGTCACGCTCAAGGCGGACCGTCCCCGCGTGCTGCGCCAGGAGCTCGTCGCGGGCGGCGCCCGCACGCTGCTGACGGGCAGCGTCGAGGAGGAGCGCGTCGAGCTGCGGGTACGCGGCATCGCCAGGGACGGCAGGCCGGGCCGCGGCGGCTTCACCGTGCTCAACCTGGACGAGGGCACGCTGGTCGGCCGCGTGCTGCCCGGCGACCCCTCCGAGCCCTGCACCGACGCCAAGTACGGCTCCGGCACCTGCCTGCTGGTCAAGCCCGGCACCTACTCGGTGCTCGGCCACATCTTCACCATGCCCGCCGCGCAGGACAGCACCGGCACCGGCACGCCGCTCCACGAGAGCCTGCTCGGCGACCCAGAAATGAAGATCACCAAGGACACCGAGGTCGTCCTGGACGCCCGCAAGGCCGTCGAGGTCAAGGTCGAGACCCCCGACCACGAGACCAAGCGCAACCCCGGCGCCGCCGCGGCCCTCATGTGGTACCGGGCGGGCGAGCAGGGCACGGCGCTGCGCGGCGGCACCACGATCCTGCCCGGCGGGCAGGTCGAGGAGCGCCTGTTCGTCCAGCCGACCAGGAAGGTCACCAAGGGCACGTTCGTCGTCGCCACCCGCTGGCGGCTCACCGCGCCCGAGATCACCTTCTCCACGCCGGGACTGAAGCTCGACCCCCAGTACGTCGACCCCGTCCAGTTCAGCGACCTCGCCACCGAGTACCCGCGCCTCGACGGCACCCGCGTGCTCCTCGCCGTGGACGCGGGGCGCGGCACCCCCGCCGAGATCAAGGCCCGCAACCTGCGCGGCAGGCTCGCCGTCATCCGCCGCACCGACGGCGTGCCGGTCGCCACGCAGGCCAACGCCGCCGCCGCGGCCGGCGCGGCCATGGTGGCCGTCTACAGCGACAAGCCGGGACCGGACGCCACCACCGGCGGCAGCGGCGTCAAGCTGAACGTCCCGACAGTGCGGCTCACCCATGAGGAGGGGCTGAAGCTCGTCGAGCGGGCGCGCCTGCTGCCCGTGCCGGTCGTCGCCAAGGGCGTCGTGGCCAGCCCGTACGTCTACGACCTGTACCTGCGCGAGAAGGGCAAGGTGCCGGACCGGCTGACGTACAAGGTGCGGGCCAAGTCGCTGGCCAGGATCGAGACCGCTTACCACAGCCAGCTCGCCGACGATGTGATCATCAACGAGGCCCGCTTCGTCTTCGAGCCGTGGGACACCGTGTCCTACTCGGCGAACCACCCCATGGCCAAGACGCCGCGCGTTCGCACCGACTACGTCACCCCGGACCCCGAGGTGCGGTGGAACACGTCGGCGATCACGCCGGAGCGGCCGTACAGCAACACATTCCCGCACCCCGACACGCCGCACGTGGCCGTGGCCTCGCCGGAGTTCCGGCCCTACAAGGCGGGCGAGCGGGTGAGCCACACCGTGTTCAAGCAGCCGATGATGCCCGGCTTCAACCCGCGTAACCCGACACGCAGGGAGGGCGACAGGCTCCGCCTGACCCCGCAGGGCTTCGTGGACGCCCAGGGCAACTTCGGCGAGGCGTACACCAGCCAGTTCGAGCACGGCCTGAAGACCGACTTCCGGCTCTACCAGGGAGACACGCTGCTGTGGCAGACCAACTACCTGCCGTCGGGGTCGGGCGATCTGCCGCCGGAGAAGGCGACGTACCGGATCACCTACGACGTCGCCAACGAGGCCGTCTGGGCGAAGCTCGCCGTCCGCGCGCGCGGCGAGTGGACGTTCACCTCCGAGCACACCGACGGCACCACGATCGTGCCGCTGCTGCTCGCGAGCTTCGACGCGCCTGTGGACCTGAAGAACCGGGCAGGGTCGCGCAAGCTCGCCCTCACCCTGCGCAACCAGGAGGGCGCCGAGCAGAACGCCGTCAAGGACGTCTCCCTCGAGGTGTCGTACGACGACGGCCGCACCTGGACGCAGGCCCGGCTGCGCGCCAAGGGCGATCGCCGCTACGAGACGACGCTCGGCCGCTCGCCGTCCGGGTTCGTCTCCCTGCGGCTGCGCGCGTCCGACGTGCGGGGCAACAGCGTGACGCAGGAGGTGATCCGCGCCTACGCCCTGCGCTAGGCCCGCGCGCGTGAGACGAGGGGAGGGAAGGGCGGCCCTCCCGGACCGCCCCCGCCACTGCTGGGCCCGCGCGCGTGCGACGGGGGAGCGCCGCACCGGCGCTCCCCCGTCCGTCATGCCCGGAAGCCGCGGTCGGCGCGGTCGGAGCGGAAGGCGTCCAGGCGGCCGAAGTCCAGCTCGTGCACCGAGACCGGCTCGTCCGGCGGGCCGGTGAAGAAGCCGTCGTGCGTCTGCGGGCACGGGTTGGCCAGGCCGGTGACGCCCGCGCAGGGATGCCCGTGGTAGGTGGTCTCGTGGTGCCAGTCGCTGACCGCCACGTACGTCATGAACTCGTACGCCCGCGCCACGCTCATGTGCTGCCACAGCGTCCTGGCCGGGGCGGGGCCGTCCCAGCGGGTCACGGAGAAGGCCGGCACCAGCACGGCGTCGAGGCCGTCGCGCCCCGCCAGGCTGGCCGAGTACCACAGGTCGGCGCAGAGCAGCACGTGCAGGCGGCGGCCGGCCAGCTCGAAGCCGGCGCTCGGGCGGCCCGGCCTGATGCCGGAGCGCAGCTCCAGCCCGTACGGGTGCACCTTGTCGTACTCCAGCAGCAGCGTGCCGCCCGCGTCGAAGACCGCGCCCCGGTTGACGGGCCCGTCGTAGTGCGAGCCGCCGACCACGGCCATGCCGGACCCGACGGCCAGCTCGCGCACCCTGGCCAGGTAGTCGGCGCGGGGCAGGCTGGAGCCGGCCAGCTCGGGCAGCAGCACCACGTCACCGGAGAAACCGCCGAGCAGCGCCTCGACGGCGTCGAAGTTGGCGTGGCCGTCCGGGGACCAGTGCGGCGGCTGAACTAAAAGGATCTTCACGGGACTACTGTGGCTCGCTCACGCGCAGCGCCGCCATGTCCTCGATCCGCACCGGCTCCCGGCAGCTCGCGCACACCATCACCGGCTCCAGCTCCGCGCCGCAGGCGTGGCCCCAGACCGTGGGCGGCTCGCCACGGGTGACGTAGCGGTCGCCCCACGACATCAGCGTCAGCAGCACCTCGTTCAGCGCCCTGCCGGACTCGGTGAGCACGTACTCGTAGCGCGGCGGGCGCGTCTCGTAGGGGCGGCGTTCGAGCAGGCCGTACTCTTCCAGCTTGCGCAGCCGGGCGGTGAGGATGTCGCGGCTGGCGCCGGTGTTGCGGGCGATCTGGTCGAAGCGCCGCACACCGAGGAAGATCTCCCGCAGCGCGAGCAGGCTCCACCGCTCGCCGACGATCTCGAGCGCGTTGGCGATCGAGCATTCCCTGGGCATCACACCCGCCTCCTGCCGCGTCCTTCAAGTAAGTCTGAAATTCCAACTTACCGGGTGCCGGGGATGGCGGCGAGCAGCTCCCGCGTGTAGCCGTCGGCGGGACTGTCGAAGATCTCCGCCGCCGTGCCGCTCTCCACGATGCGCCCGCCGCGCATGACGTGCACCCGGTGGGAGATCATCCGCACCACGGCCAGGTCGTGGCTGATGAACAGGTAGCTCAGCCCCAGCTCCCGCTGCAGCTCGGCGAGCAGCTCCAGGATCTGCGCCTGCACCAGCACGTCCAGCGCCGAGACCGCCTCGTCGAGCACCACCAGCTCGGGCGAGAGCGCCAGGGCGCGGGCGATGGCCACCCGCTGGCGCTGCCCGCCGGACAGCTCGTGCGGCAGCCGCCCGGCCATCGAGGCGGGCAGCGACACCCGCTCCAGCAGCTCGGCGGCCCGCTTCTTCCGCTCGGCCGGGGTGCCGACGCGGTGCACGCGCAGCGGCTCGGTGATCGACTTCTCCACGGTGTAGCGGGGGTCGAGCGAGGCGTACGGGTTCTGGAAGACCGGCTGCACCCGCCTGCGGAAGGCGAACAGCTCGCGCCGCCCCAGCCCGGCCAGGTCGGTACCGTCGAAGCGGATGCTGCCCGCGGTGGGCTCGTCCAGGCCGAGCAGCAGGTTCGCGGTCGTGGACTTGCCCGAGCCGGACTCGCCCACGATCGAGACCGTCTGCCCGCGCGGGATCGAGAACGACACGCCGTCCACCGCCGTGAAGTCCGGGTCGCCGTCCCTGCCGGGGAACACCTTGCGCAGCCCCTCCACCACGACCAGGTCGGGCGCGTCGCGGGGCGGCTCGGACACCCGCGCCGACGACAGGCTCGGCACCGCGCCGAGCAGCCTGCGGGTGTACTCGTGCCCGGGGTCGCTCAGGATGCCCGCCGCCGGGCCGGTCTCCACGATCTCGCCCTTGTACATGACCGCCACCTCGTCGGCACGCTCCGCCGCGAGCGCCAGGTCGTGCGTGATGAGGAAGACGGCCGTGCCCATCTCGGCGGTGAGCTGCTCGAGCTGGTCGAGAATGCGCCGCTGCACGGTCACGTCCAGGGCGGAGGTCGGCTCGTCGGCGATGAGCAGCTTGGGCCGGCAGGCCAGCCCCATCGCGATCAGCGCCCGCTGCCGCATGCCGCCGGAGAACTCGTGCGGGTACTGCCGGGCGCGCCGGCGCGGCTCCTGGATGCCCACCATGTCGAGCAGCTCGACCACCCGCTCGCGCGCCGCCTTGCCGCTCGCCAGGCCGTGCACCTCCAGCGCCTCGGCGATCTGGTCGCCGATGCGCATCAGCGGGTTCAGGTTCGACATCGGGTCCTGCGGGACCAGGCCGATGCCCGCGCCGCGGATCGCGGTCATCTCCCGCGCCGTCGCCTTGACCAGGTCGCGGCCGTCGAAGACGACCCGGCCGCCGGTGATGCGGCCATTGTCGGGCAGCAGCCGGTTGACCGCCGCCGCCGTGGTGGACTTGCCCGAGCCGGACTCGCCCACCACGGCGACGGTCTGGCCCGGCATGATGCGCATGGAGACGTTCCTGACGACGGTCACGTCCTGCTTACGGGTGCGGAAGGCGACGGAGAGGTCGTCGATTTCCAGGAGCGGGGTCGTCATGCGGTCCTCGATCGGTCTTCGACGGCCTGCAGCAGGCCTGCCCAGAGGGCGTCCGTGGGGGTGGGGGCGCCCTCGACGAGCAGGCGGTTGCTCGCCAGGGCCAGCACGATGTCGCGGCCGGGCACGAAACCGACCGCGCAGCCGACGTAGCCGGGGTGGCCGAGCACGGTGACCGTCTCGCCGGGCAGGTCGAGCGCGTACCTGCGAAAGCCCAGCGCCTGCTCGGGGTCCGGGCCGGGGGTGAAGAACTCCCGGACGACCTCGGGCCGCCACAGGTGGTCGTACTCCTCGTACCTGGCCATGGCGGTGGCGAACTTGAGCAGGTCGGGCACCGTCGAGAACAGGCCCGCGTGCCCCGACACGCCCTCGAAGGCGTGGAAGGCGTTGCCGTCGGCCACCTCGCCCAGCACCGGACCGGTGCGCCAGCCGGCGAAGTCGGCGCTGCGGTAGGGCACCGGATACGGGCGGCCGGTGTCCAGCATGGTCATCTCGACCCGGTCGTCCAGCGCGCTCATGGCGACCTCGGCCCCGGCCGGGCGGGCGTAGGTGGTGGAGGTCAGGCCGAGCGGCCGGGTGACCAGCTCGGCCAGCGCCCGGTCGAGACGCAGCCCGGTGACCGCGCCGACGATCCTGCCGAGCAGGATGAAGCCCAGGTCGGAGTAGTGGCGGGCGCGGCCGGGACGGTAGCGCGGCGGCGGCATGTCCGGCTTGATGTACAGCGGCCACCACTCCCACAGGCCGCCCCGGTGCAGCAGCAGCTCGCGCACCGTGATCGCCTCGTAGGAGCGCGGCAGGTACGCGCTGAGCGGCGCGTCCAGGTCCACCAGCCGGTCGGAGACCAGCCGGATGAGCATCGTGGTGGTGGCCATGACCTTGGTCACCGAGGCCAGGTCGTGGTAGGTCTCCAGCGTCATCCGCGCCAGGCACTCAAGGCCGTTCCCGGTGGCCTGCACGGTGCGGTGGCCGGTGACCTCGGTCAGCTCGAACCACGGCGTACGGGCCGCCATGACCAGGCCGGGCGGCGGCTCCGGCGCGGGCTCTCCGGGGCGTGGGGCGGTCGTCGCGGTCATCGGGTGAGCACCAGCGAGCGCGGCCCCTGCGCGAGCGGCGCGGGCAGCACCAGCGGCCCCGCACCGGGGGTGAGCGTGCCGAGGACGCGGGCGGCCGACGCGCCCGTGCCGCCCGGGACGGTGCCCGGCAGGCCGTGCGCGGTCAGCCAGCCGATCAGCGCGAACGCGATGGCCTCCTTGTCGTCGGAGGGCGCGCCGTACTCGTCGGAGCGCGCCACCCGCACGCCGGGCAGCGCGGCGCGCAGCCCCTCCATGATCACGGGGTTGCGGGCGCCGCCGCCGGAGACGACCAGCGCGCCCACCCCGGACGCGCGCGCGTCGCGGGCGACGGTCCGCACGGTCAGCTCGGTCAGCGTGGCCACCAGGTCGGCGTCGCCGACCGGCGCGGCGGTCCTGGCCAGGGCCTGTTCGACGTAGCCGAGGTGGAACAGCTCCTTGCCGGTGCTCTTGGGCGGCTCCAGCCGGTAGTACGGCTCGTCCAGCAGCACCGCCAGCAGCCCCTCGTGCACCCGCCCGGAGGCGGCGATGCGGCCGTCCTCGTCGAAGCCGCGCGGGTGCAGGCCCCGGCTCGTCACCACGGCGTCGATCAGGGCGTTGGCCGGGCCGATGTCGTAGGCGTACAGGTCCTGTCCAGGACCGCCGCGCACCACGGTCATGTTGGCGATGCCGCCCAGGTTGAGCGCCGCCGCGCCGCCCTCGTGCGCGCCGAGCAGCAGCCCGTCCAGCACCGACACCAGCGGCGCGCCGTGCCCGCCTGCGGTGATGTCCCTGATGCGCACGTCCGACAGCACGGGCGTGCCGGTGCGCTCGGCGATCCAGGCGGGCTGGCCGATCTGCAACGTGCCGCGCGCGTGCGCGCCCTCCACCCAGTGGTAGACGGTCTGGCCGTGCGAGACGATCAGGTCGACGGGCCCGCCCGCCTCGATCGCCCGCGCGGCGGCCTCGGCGAAGCTCTGCCCGATGAGCGTGTCCAGCTCGCACACCTCGGCCAGCGTGGCCGGCGCGGGCGGCAGCGCCGCGATCAGCCGCGCCCGCAGCTCGTCGGGGTACGGCGTGCTGGCGGTGTGGCCGAGGCGGCCTTCGAGCACACTCCCGACGAGCTCGAAGTCCACCACCGCCACGTCGATGCCGTCGTGCGAGGTGCCGGAGATCATCCCGAGGACCTTCATGCGGTCTCTCCCAGCGCGACCCGCAGCCGCCCGCCCGCCGCGGCCAGCCGGGCCGCGGCGTCCTGCGGCGACAGGCCGAAGCGCGAGGCCACCACCGCCTGCTTGACGTTGAAGCCGTTGGCGTCCAGCGCGGCCAGCGCCTCCTCCCGGCCGGCCCCGGTGATCGCGCGGACCATGCGCACGGCGCGCTCGCGCAGCTTGCCGTTGCTGGCCTTCACATCGACCATCAGGTTGCCGTACGTCTTGCCGAGCCGCACCATCACGATCGTCGAGAACATGTTGAGCACGAGCTTCTGCGCGGTGCCCGCCTTGAGCCGGGTCGAGCCGCTGATCACCTCGGGCCCGACCAGCACCTCGATCGCGTGCTCGGCCGCCGCGCTCAGCGGGGTGCCCGCGTTGCACGACAGCCCGACGGTCAGCGCGCCCAGCTCGCGGGCCCGCCGCACGGCGGCCAGCACGTACGGGGTGCGCCCGCTGGAGGCGATCCCCACCACGGTGTCCAGCGGGCCGATGTCCGCCGCGTCGATGGCGGCGGCGCCGGCCTCCTCGTCGTCCTCGGCGCCCTCGCAGGGCGAGACGATCGCGCTCGCACCGCCCGCGATGATCGCGAAGACCTGTCCGGGCGGGGTGGAGAACGTCGGCGGGCACTCGGAGGCGTCCAGCACGCCCAGCCTGCCCGGGGTGCCCGCGCCCACGTAGACCAGCCGCCCGCCGGTCTCCATGCGGGCGGCGGCGGCCTCGATGGCGGCGGTGATGCTGGGCAGCGCCGTCTGCACCGCGCCGGGCACGGTGGCGTCCGCCGCGTTCATGGTGGCCGCCAGCTCGCCCACGCTCATGGTGTCGATGCCGGCGAAGCGCGGGTCGGCCGACTCGGTCGTCAGTTCGGAGAGATTCACCGCTTTCCTCAGGTTCCTCGGTGTCCGCGGTTTCTGGGGTCGAGAGTGTCGCGCAGGCCGTCGCCGAGCAGGTTGAGCCCGACCACGAGCAGCACGACGACCGCGCCTGGGGCGATCAGCGTCCACGGGGCGATGAACACCAGGCTGCGCGCCTCGAAGATCATCGAACCGAGCGACGGCGCGGGGGGCGGGGTGCCGAGCCCCAGGAAGCTCAGCGACGCCTCGGTCAGCACCGCCCACGACAGCGAGAGCGCCACCTGGACGACGATGATCGAGGTGATGTTCGGCAGCACGTGGCGCAGCATGATCTGCCAGCGGCTCTGGCCGGTCGAGACGGCCGCCTTGACGTACTCGATCTCCCTGAGCGAGAGCACGGGCCCGCGCGTCACCCGGATGAAGATCGGCACGTAGACGATCGCGATGGCCACGGCGATGGTGAACCAGTTGCGGTCCAGCACCGACGCCAGCGACAGCGCGAGCAGCAGCGGCGGGAACGCGAACAGCACGTTCGTCACCCCGCCGATCGCGCCGTCGGCCCAGCCCCGGTAGAAGCCCGACACCAGCCCGCCCAGCGTGCCCACCACGGTCGCGAACGCCACCGCGACGACCGCGATCAGCGCCGAGTTGCCGACGCCGGCGGCCACCCGGGAGAACACGTCGCGCCCGAACTGGTCGGTGCCGAACAGGTGCTCGCCCGACGGCCCCAGGAAGCGCGACGGCGGGTTCTGCGCGATCGGGTCGTAGGGCAGCAGGTCCAGGTACGACAGCACGGCCACGACGGCGAGCAGCGCCAGGATCACGATGCCCGCGACGGCGGCGGGACTGCGCCTCATGACGCCCTCACCCGCGGGTCGATCACCCGGTAGAGCAGGTCGGTCAGCAGGTTGACCAGCACGAACGCCAGCGCGATCACCAGTACGGTGCTCTGCACGACCGCGTACTCCTTCTGCTGGATGCCGAGCAGCACCTGCCGCCCGATGCCCGGCACGGAGAAGATCTGCTCCACCACGACCGCGCCGCCGAGCAGGTAGCCGAACTGCAGGCCGGTCATGGTGACGATGGGGACGAGCGCGTTGCCCAGCACGTGCCTGACCTGTAGCCGCCGCTCGGGCACGCCCTTGGCGCGGGCGGTGCGCACGAAGTCGTCCGAGCGCACCTCCAGCACCGCCGTACGGGTGGTGCGCAGGATCGGCGCCGCGATGCCGAAGCCCAGCACGAGCGCGGGCAGGAACATCTGCTGCAGGTTGAGCAGCGGATCCTCGGTGAAGGTGGCGAAGCCCTGCCCGTTGGGGTTGAACCCGAACGACGCGGCGAACACCGACAGCAGCGTGGTGGCCAGCAGGAACGCCGGGATCGACAGCCCGGCCAGGCTCACCACCTGGCCGGCGGCGTCGCGCAGCGAGTTCGTCCGCGAGGCGGCCAGCATGCCCAGCGGCACCCCGATCAGCAGCGCCAGCAGGATCGACAGCACGGCCAGCTCGAACGTCACCGGCAGCGCGTGCAGGGTCAGCTCCAGCACGCTCTGCTGGGAGCGGGCCGAGTAGCCGAAGTTGCCGGTGAACATGTTGCCGAGCCACGAGAAGAACTGCGTGACCAGCGGCTGGTCCAGCCCGTAGTACTGCTCCAGGGCCTGCCGCTGCGCCGGGGTGAGCGCGGCGGCCTCCGTGCCGAGCCCGGCGGTGATCTGGTCGCCGGGCAGCGCCCTGAGCATCACGAAGACCACCACGGCCACCCCGAACAGGATGCCGACGGTCTCCGCGACGCGGCGCAGCGCCCGGTTGCGTACGAACCTCATCGGTGGCGCCTCAGCCGACGGACGTCGTCCGCAGGTACTGCAGGGAGCCGCTGGCCATCGGCACGAAGCCCTGCACGTTCGACGTGGTCGCGGTGTAGGTGTAGCCGGCGAACAACCAGATCCAGGCCGCGTTGTCCTCGAGCTCGGCGGCGACCTGGTCGTAGATGGCCTTGCGCTCGGCCTGGTCGGTGGTGGCCTTGCCCTGCGCGAACAGCTTGTCCAGCGTGGGCGAGCTGTAGCCGGCGACCTTGTTGAGGTTGCCGTCGCTGGTGAAGTAGCGGCCGTAGGAGCCGTCGGGGTCGGGGCGGCCGCCGTTCAGCGCCACCGCCGCGTCGAAGTCGGCGGCGACCCAGCGGTCCACGTACGCGCCGGACTCCAGCACCTCCAGGTCCAGGTTGATCTTGGCCTCGGCGAGCTGGGCCTTGAGGTTCTGCGCCTCGTTGACGGAGGTGGCGTACTCGCCCTGGGAGACGATCGTCTTGACCGTCACGCCGCCGGACTTGCCGGCCTTGGCGAGGTAGTCGGCGGCCTTGGCCAGGTCGCGGGTGGGGCAGGGGCGCTTGTCCGGGTCCGACTTGAACGCGGGCGCGGTCATCGGGCCGGTCACCTCGCCCTCGCCGAGCGCGGCGGTGTCGAGCACCTGCTTGCGGTCGATCGCGCACTGGATGGCCAGGCGCACGTTGACGTCCTTCAGGTCGCCGCGCCGCGCGTTGAGCTGCAGGACGTGGTAGTTGAGCTGCGGCGTCTTGGTCACGGTGATCGTGCCGCCGCCCTCGGCGGTCTGCGCGACCAGCGGGTCGTTGAAGACCGCGAGCTGCACGTTGCCCGACTGCATGGCCGAGACGATGGACGACTCGTCGGGGATGACCCGGAACTCCACCGAGCCCACCTTCGGCTTCTCCGGGCCCCAGTACTTGTCGTTCCTGGTGAGCGTGATCGACTGGCTGGGCACCCGCTTGCCGAGCGTGAACGGGCCGGTGCCGTTGGGGGTGGTGGTGAGCTTCTCCTCGGTGTCGTCGGAGGAGAGCATGGCCATGTTGACGGTCGCCAGGTTGGCCGGCAGCGCGGCGTCGGGGCTCTTCAGCTCCAGCACCACGGTGTTCTCGTCGGGCGCCTTCACCGACTCGACCGACGACAGCGAGGCGCGGGCCACCGCCGCCGTCTTCTCGTCCATGATCTTCTCGAGAGATGCCTTGACGTCCTCGGAGCCGAACGCGCTGCCGTCGGCGAACGTCACGCCCTGGCGCAGCTTGAAGGTCAGCGTCTTGCCGTCCTTGCTCGTCTCCCACGACTCGGCGAGGCCGGGGACGACGTTGAGGTCCTTGTCGAACTCGGTGAGCGTGCCGTACAGGTTCTGCAGCACGTTGACGGCCGTGAACTGGGTGGCCTTCCAGGGGAAGAGCGTGTCGGGGTCGGAGGTGACGCCGACGACGAGCGAACCGCCGCCCTGGGCGTTCCCCGGCGCGGCGGCGGGGGTACCTCCGGAGGACGAGCAGGCGGTCAACGCGACGGACAGCGCAGCGGCGACGCCGACCGCGGAGAAGGCGCCACGGGGCATGTGCTCTCCTTGGTGCAGTAGGTCATAAAATTACACAGACCCTACCATCAGGGTATTTATTTTCCGTCGACGGGGATGAGTGATGACGGGCGAGGACGCCGAGACGCTGCTGATCCGGATCCGCGCGGCCATGCCCGCCCTGCGTCCTTCGGAGCGCCGCATCGCCGAGGAGTTCACCGAAGCCCCCGCCGCCGCGGCCAACCTGTCGATCGCCGAGCTGGCCGCCCGCTGCCAGACCTCCACGACCTCCGTCGTCCGCTTCTACCGCCGCATGGGCTACGCCCACTACCGGGACTTCAGGATCGACCTCACCCGGGCCGTCGCCAGGGAGGAGCTGGCCACCGCGAGCCTGTCCGAGGTCTCCGGCGACATCGACAGGAACGACAGCCTGGCCGGCATCGTCACCAAGGTCGCGATGAACGAGACGCTGTCCATCGCCGACACCGCGCGCTTCCTCGACATGGACGCCCTCGGCCGAGCCGTGGAGCTATTGCTCGGCGCCCGCAGGATCGACACCTTCGGCGTCGGCGCGAGCGCGCTCGTCGGGCTCGACCTGCAGCAGAAGCTCTCACGCATCGGGCGCACCGCCATCAACTGGCCCGACTCGCACTCGGCGTGGACCTCCGCCGCCACCCTCGGCCCCGGCTGCGTGGCGCTCGCGGTCTCCCACACCGGCGCCACCGTGGACACCGTCGAGTTCCTCGCCATCGCCGGCAAGGCGGGGGCCGCCACGATCGCGCTCACCAACTTCCGCGAGTCGCCGCTGGCCCGCGCGGCCGACGTGACGCTCACGACCGCCGCACGGGAGACCAGGTTCCGCTCCGGCGCGCTGGGCAGCCGCATCGCCCAGCTCATGGTGGTGGACTGCCTGTTCACCGGTGTCGCGCAGGCCTCCTACGACGAGTCGATGGAGGCGCTGCGCAACACGTACGCGGTGGTGCACGACCGGCGCGTCACGCGCGACTGAGCCCCCGTCCCGCTGCGAGAGCGCGCCGTCATCCCGGCGGCACTGTGCGCGTTCCTGGACCTCCGGGGAGCTGCACGGCATCTGCCGCGCGTAGGGGTCACCTTTTCTGCGCGCCGGAGAGAGTCCGCCGGTCTTTCGCCCACCATTCGCCGTGACCTCCGATATCTTGCCCTTCGTGATCAACGGGCCTTCGCGCCGAGCCTTATTCGCCGGTACTCTCGCCGGCCTCGCCATGCCCGCGGCCACCTCGGCGGCCGCCCCGGCGAGCGCCGCCACGCTCGCGACCGCCGACACCGCCGCCGCGCGCGGCCGGCTGCCCGAGCGGCCGAACATCGTGCTCATCCTGGCCGACGACCTGGGATGGGGGGAGATCGGCAGCAACGGCCAGCGCGCCATCCGCACCCCCACCCTCGACCGCCTGGCCGCCGAGGGCGTGCAGTTCACCAGCGCCTATTCGGGGGCGCCGCTGTGCGCGCCGTCCCGCTGCGCGCTGCTCACCGGGCTGCACGCCGGGCACGGCACCGTACGCGAGAACCCCGCGGGCGGCCCGCAGCGCTCGCTGACCGCGGACGACCTCACCTTCGCCGAGCTGCTGCGGATGTCGGGCTACCGTACGGCGTGCATCGGCAAGTGGGGCTTCGGACCCGAGGACCCCGACCACGTCTCCCACCCGAACGCGCGCGGCTTCGACGAGTTCTACGGCTACATCGGGCACAAGCACGCCCACCAGTACTTCCCCAAGTACCTGTGGCACAACCGCGAGAAGGTGCGGCTGAACGGCGGCTCGTACGCGCCGCACCTGTTCCGCGAACGCGCCGTCGAGTTCATCAAGGACAGCGGCGACAGGCCGTTCCTGTTGTACTTCCCCACCAACCTGCCGCACGCCCCGAGCGCCGTCCCCGGCGATGCGGGACCGTACGAGAAGCGCCCGTGGAGCGGCCCCAACCGCCGGCACGCCGCGCAGGTGACCAGGCTCGACACCGACGTCGCCGCGCTCATCAGGGCGCTGCGCGACGCGGGCGTGGCCGAGCGCACGCTGGTGCTGTTCACCAGCGACAACGGCCCTCACCACGAGAAGGGCGTGACGCCGGAGCTGTTCAACAGCAACGGCCCCTACCGCGGCGACAAGCGCGACCTGTACGAGGGCGGCATCCGCGTCCCCATGATCGCCTGGTCGCCCGGCCTGCGGCACCGCGTGGTCAGGCGGCCGGTCGCGTTCTGGGACGTGCTGCCCACCCTGGCCGACCTCGCCGAGGTGCCGGTGCCCGCCCGCATCGACGGCCTGTCCTTCCGCGGCCTGCTCACCGGCGGCAGCGCGCCCGAGCACGACCACCTGGTGTGGAACCGGCCGCGCAAGATGCAGGCCATCCGCAAGGGCCGGTGGAAGGCGATCAGGTTCGACCCGCACATCGCCGGGGCCGGACCGCACGGCAGGATCGAGCTGTACGACCTGCGCACCGATCCGTACGAACGCAGGAATCTGGCCGCCGCCCGCCCCGACCTGGCGAAACAACTGCTGGCCAGGCTCGACCGGTCGATCGGCCCCGACCCGCGCCTGCCGTACGGGCTGCGCACGCAGGTGCGGGCCGGCGAGATCGTGGTGACCTTGCACAACGGCTCCGCCGAGCCCTGGCGCGACGTGCGGCTCAGCCTCGACGGCGAGCGGGGCGCGCGGTCGCGCAAGGTGGCGTCGCTGGCCCCCGGCATGTCGATCTCGGTGGGCTTCACGGTCCCGGCATCCGGCGGGATCACCGCGCGCGCCGACTTCAGGGCGGGCGGCAGGAAGCAGGTCTTCCGGCGCGCCCACCGGGCGCTCACCACCGGCTGACCTCCAGGGACACCTCACCTGGACGGCAGCACACTCTGATGACGAAGAGTGATGACACAACTACAGATAGTTGACATTCTGGTGACCAGGACACTCCTGCGAGAAGAGGAACGTATGAACCTGGTCACCAGAGCCGAATGGGGCGCCAAGAAGCCGACCAGCCCCTACACCCGCCTGCGGGCGACCAAAGGCGTGAAGATCCACTACACCGGCGGCGCGGTGCCCGCCGACCTCGCCGAGCCCGCGAACCACGACCGCTGCGCCGGCATCGTCCGCGACATCCAGCGCATGCACATGTCGGGCGGACGCGGCGAGCGCTACATCGACCTCGGCTACAACATGGTGTGCTGCCCCCACCGGCACACCTTCGCCGGGCGCGGCCCGCACGCCCTGCCGGCCGCCAACGGCGCGGGGCTCAACTCCGGCCACTACGCGGTGCTCGCGCTGGTCGGCAGCTCCGGGCTGACCGAGCCCAACGACGACCTGCTGCACGCCCTGGTGGACGCCATCGAATACCTGCGCGAGCACGGCGACGCCGGCCCGAGGTCAAGGGGCACCGCGACGGCTACAGCACCTCCTGCCCCGGCGACCCGCTCTACCGCTGGGTCAAGGCCGGGGCGGAGCGCCCTTGACGTCCCCGGCGGAGCCAGACAGGTCTCAGACCAGCCGGCCCACGTGGGCCAGCGCCTGCTTGAGCAGCACGCCCTGACCGTTCGCCATCTCCTGCTGCACCATCGGCGAGGCCGCCTCCTCCGGTGTGAACCACACCAGGTCGAGCGCGTCCTGCCGGGGCCTGCAGTCACCGGCCACCGGCACGATGTAGGCCAGCGAGACCGCATGCTGGCGCGGGTCGTGGTAGGGGGTGACGCCGGGCGTCGGGAAGTACTCGGCCACCGTGAACGGCTGCGGCGAGGCCGGGATGCGCGGGAGCGCCACGGGACCCAGATCCTTCTCCAGGTGACGCATGAGGGCGTCGCGGATCCGCTCGTGGTGCAGCACCCGGCCGGAGACCAGCGCCCGGCTGACCGTGCCGTCCGACAGGATGCGCAGCAGCAGGCCGACGTGGGTGACCACACCGGTGTCATCGACGCGCACCGGCACGGCGTCGATGTAGAGGATCGGCATCCTGCCCCGCACCGACTCCAGTTCCTCGGGTGCGAGCCAGGCGGGCGTCGTCTCGGTCTTTTCGGTCATCTGCTGATCGTAAGGCCAGGCTCAGCGCCGTACCGTGGCCTTGCCCCACAGGACGGCCTGCGGCGGGGTCCGGCCCGCCAGCCACGAGGCCGTGCAGACGACGAGCACGATGCCGAAGAACGGCAGATACTCCGCGACTTTCCGCTTCATCTGAGGTCACGCTCCGCTTTCGCCTTGGCCAGCCGCCTGCGCTGCGGCTGGACGGTGTAGCGGGGATCGCGAGCCGACTCCATCCCCGCCTGGAAGATCCCGAACCGGGTGCACGCCGACCCGGCCAGCAGCGCCGCGCCCGCCGCCATCGCCGCGACCCTGCTGCGCCTGCCCACGGTCGCCCCCGCCACCGCGCCCGCCAGCGACAGCGCCTCGCCCAGGCGCAGCAGCCTGCTGCGCTTGAGCGGCTCGGCCAGCGGGCCGAGACGGCGCTCCATCCGCAGGGCGGCCACGCACTCCACCGCCGCGCCCAGCAGCGCCACCCGCCGGGCCGGCGCCGCCTCCTCCAGCGGCGCGGCCAGCAGGCCGAGCCCGCCCGCCGCCGCCGTCGCCGACCCGGCGAACAGGAACGGCATCTCCCGGTGGCCCTCGTGCCAGGCCGGCACCGCCGTGTCGCAGATCAGCGCCGCCGTGTACGTCGCCACCGCCGGCCCCACCAGCCCCGCGCCGACGGTGGCCGCCCTGCCCGCGCCCGGCGCGACGCCGGTGACGTCGCAGGCCGCCGCGAGCCCGGCCTGCGGGCCGTACGCGGTGAGTATCCAGGTGCCGACGCTCATCGGCGAGGTCACCTTGAACACCCGCAGCATGTTGACGAACCGCTCGGGCCTGCCCAGGTCGTGGATGAGCGCGTACAGCGAGCCGCCCAGCGCGCACAGCGCCCCCACCTTGCCCGCCCTGGCCAGGCCCGGCCTGCCGGTCAGCTCGGCGGCCGCGGCCAGCGTGGACGACGCGCCCGCCAGGCCGCCGAGGAACAGGTAACCGGCGATGTCGGGGGCCTGCCAGGTCGGCTCCTTCAGCACCGGCCGCCCGTAATAGGAGTCGAACTCCGCCTTCGGCACCAGCAGCCGTTCGCGCCTGCGGCCCGCCGAGCCCGGCGTGGCCTCCCGTTCACTGCGCAGCTCCGCCGAGCCGTCCATCCGCACGTCTGTCTGGCTCATCCGCGCCGCCCCCGTCGCATCCGCTCTTCGTCGAAAAGATCCGCCGTCACCTGCGCCGCTCCCGTCGCGTCCGCTCGCCTCGCGAAGAGTCCCGCCGGAAGGTCCGCCGTCACCTGCGCCGCCCCTTCCACGTCAGCGCCGCCACGCCCGCCAGCAGGCCGAGCGCCGCCACGCCCACGTGCCGCCACATCGCCGGCAGGTCCCTGGTCGTCACCACCGGGTCGGGCGGCAGGCCGTACACCTCGGGCTCGTCGAGCAGCAGGAAGAACGCGCCCGTGCCGCCCACGCCGTCGCCTGTGTCGTGGCCGTACAGGCGGGCGGAGGTGGTGCCCGCCTCATGAAGCTGCGCCAGCCGCCGCTCGGCGCGCTCGCGCAGCTCGTCGAGGTCGCCGAACTGGATCGAGTCCGTCGGGCAGGTCTTGGCGCAGGCCGGCTCCTGCCCGGCTCCGAGCCGGTCGTAGCACATCGTGCACTTGGCCGCCGTGCCGCTGCTCTCGCGCTTGCCGATCACCCCGAACGGGCAGGCAGGCACGCAGTAGCCGCAGCCGTTGCAGACGTCCTCCTGCACCACCACCGTGCCGAACTCGGTGCGGAACAGCGACCCCGTCGGGCACACGTCCAGGCAGGCCGCGTGCGTGCAGTGCTTGCACACGTCGGAGGCCATCAGCCAGCGGAAGTCCATGTCGCCGACGCCCGGCTCCTGGTGGCCGAGCGGCCGCCGCTGCTCGACGAACGCCACGTGCCGCCAGGTGTCGGCGCCCAGCCCTGCCGTGTTGTCGTAGGACATGCCGGTGAACTCCATGCCGTCGTCCGGCACGGCGTTCCACTCCTTGCAGGCCACCTCGCACGCCTTGCAGCCGATGCAGATGCTGGTGTCGGTGAAGAAGCCGACGCGCCGCCCGTCGAGCTGCTCCCTCAGGTCGAAGGCCACCGCCTCACACCTCCGTTCCGGTACGGGCGTCGATCCCGGCCCGCCGCTGGTACGACCTGACCAGCTCGGGCAGCGCGGGCCCCCGTGGCCGCCGCCCCGGGCGGATGTCCGCCGACAGCGCCTTGACCTCCTGGATGTGGGAGTTGGGGTCGAGCGAGATCGACGACAGCTCGTTGGCCGCGTCGCCGGTGACGAGACCGTTGGGCCCGAAGTGGAACGGCAGCCCGATCTGGTGCAGCACCCGCCCGTTCAGGCGCAGCGACGGGATGCGGTCGGTGACCAGCACCCGGGCCTCGATGGCGTTGCGCGCCGTGATGATCGTCGCCCAGTCGCCGTGCACCAGGCCGCGCTCGGCGGCCAGCGCGGGGGAGACCTCGCAGAACATCTCCGGCTGCAGCTCCGACAGGTACGGCGTGAACCGGCTCATGCCCCCCGCCGTGAAGTGCTCGGTCAGCCGGTACGTCGTCACCACGTACGGGTAGACCGACGAC
This sequence comes from Nonomuraea fastidiosa, assembly GCF_042751225.1. Lineage (NCBI taxonomy): Bacteria > Bacillati > Actinomycetota > Actinomycetes > Streptosporangiales > Streptosporangiaceae > Nonomuraea > Nonomuraea fastidiosa. The sequence continues at coordinate 29,497 of NZ_CP170570.1, read as the reverse complement.
CCCGGCTCGTCCCCGCTCGGCTGGTAGCGGTTGTGCTCGTGCGGATAGACCTTGCGCACCGGGCTGCGCTGCCGGCCGTACAGCGGGTTGGCGACCGGCGAGTCCTGCGGCTCGTAGTGGGTGGGCAGCGGCCCGTCCACCACCCCGTTCGGCGCGAACAGCCAGCCCTTGCCGTCGGCCTGCATGATGAACGGGTCGATGCCCGACAGCGCCTCCACACCCTGCGCGCCGGGCGGCGGCCGGTAGCCGGGGCTCTTGTCCGCCTCGAAGTCCGGCACGTCGTATCCGGTCCAGCGCTGCGCCTCGGCGTCCCACCACACCAGCCGCTTGCGCTCGCTCCACGGGGTGCCGTCGGGCTTGGCCGAGGCGCGGTTGTAGAGGATGCGCCGGTTGGCGGGCCAGGCCCACGCCCACTCGGCGGAGATCCAGTTCTGCTCGGACGCCGGCTTGCGCCGGGCCGCCTGGTTGACGCCGTCGGCGTACACGCCGCAGTAGATCCAGCAGCCGCAGGCGGTGGAGCCGTCGTCCTTGAGCGCGTGATAGCCGGGCAGCGGCCGGCCGCGCTCGTCCCAGCCGTTGATCTCGGCCAGCACGGCCTCGGCCGACGGCTCCTCCGTCTCGCCCTCGGTCGGGTAGTCCCAGGTGAGGTCGAGCACGGGCGCGTCCATCGGGTCGGTCGAACCGGCCAGCTTCTCCCTGATGATGCGGCCGAGGTGGTACATGAACCACAGGTCGCTGCGGGCGTCGCCCTGCGGCTCGACCGCCTGGTGATGCCACTGCAGCAGCCGGTTGGTGTTGGTGAAGCTGCCGTTCTTCTCGGTGTGGCTCGCCGCCGGCAGGAAGAACACCTCGGTGCGGATGTCCTCGGTCTTCAGCTCGCCCGTCTCGATCTCCGGGCCGTCCTTCCACCAGGTGGCGCTCTCGATCAGGCTGAAGTCGCGCACCACCAGCCAGTCGAGGTTGGCCATGCCGAGCCGCTGCATCTTCGCGTTGGCCGAGCCGACCGCCGGGTTCTCGCCAAGCAGGATGTAGCCCTTGCAGGTGCCCTCGAGCTGCGCGAGCACGGTGTCGTACGTGCTGTGCGAGCCGGTCAGCCGGGGCAGCCAGCCGAAGCGGAAGTCGTTGTCCGGCTGCGCCGAGTTGCCCCACCACGCCTTGAGCAGGCTGATGAGGTAGGCGGGCATGTTGGCCCAGAAGCCCTTATGCGGGGCGTCGGCCAGCAGGAAGTCGCGCAGCCGCTCGTTCTCGTGCGCGTGCGGCATCGGGATGTAGCCCGGCAGCAGGTTGAACAGCGTCGGGATGTCGCTCGACCCCTGGATGCTGGCGTGCCCGCGCAGCGCCTGGATACCCCCGCCCGGCCGGCCGATGTTGCCGAGCAGCAGCTGCAGGATGCTCGCCGTCCTGATGAACTGCGAGCCGTCGCTGTGCTGCGTCCAGCCGACCGCGTAGACGAACTCCGAGGTCTTGTCCGGCCCCGAGTTCTCCGTCAGATGCCGGCACACCTGCTCGAACAGGTGGCGCGGCACCCCGCACACCCGCTCGACCATCTCCGGCGTGTAGCGGGCGAAGTGGCGGCGCAGCACCTGCAGCACGCAGCGCGGGTGGCGCAGCGTCTCGTCGCGCTCGGGCACGCCGTCGAGCGGCATCCCGGCGCTGCCCTGCACCTCGGGGCGGCCCGGCGGGGTGCGGCCCTCGCGCCGGTCGAAGTCCTCGTCCCTGTCGCCCGACGCGGCGACCGTGGACATGCCCTCGTACTGCCAGGAGTCGGTGTCGTAGGTGCGGCTCTCCTCGGCGAAGCCGGAGAACAGGCCGTCGAGGTCCTCGGCGTCGCGGAAGTCCTCGCGCAGGATGGTCGCCGCGTTGGTGTAGTTGAGCACGTACTCGTGGAAGTACAGCTCGTTCTCCAGGACGTGGTTGATGATCGCGCCGAGGAACGCCACGTCGGAGCCCGCTCTGATGGGCACGTGCAGGTCGGCCAGCGCGCTCGTCCTGGTGAAGCGCGGATCGACGTGGATGACGACCGCGCCGCGCGCCTTGGCCTCCATCACCCACTGAAAGCCCACCGGGTGGCACTCGGCGAAGTTCGAGCCCTGGATGACGATGCAGTCGGCGTGCTGCAGGTCCTGCATGAACGTGGTGGCACCGCCGCGCCCGAACGACGTGCCGAGCCCCACCACGGTCGAGCTGTGGCAGACGCGCGCCTGGTTCTCGATCTGCACCACGCCGAGCGCCGTCAGCAGCTTCTTGATGAGGTAGTTCTCCTCGTTGTCGAGGGTCGCGCCGCCCAGGCTGGCGATGCCCATGGTGCGCGAGGTCCGCCGGCCGTCCTTCTCCTGCTCCCAGGTCGCGCGGCGGGTCGCGATGATCCGGTCGGCGATCATGTCCATGGCCGTGGCCAGGTCGATCTCCTGCCAGTCCGCCCCGCCCGGCGGCCGGTAGAGCGCCTTGTGCATGCGGCCGGGCCCGGTGGTGAGCTGCAGGCTGGCCGCGCCCTTCGGGCACAGCCGGCCCAGGCTGATGGGGGAGTCGGGGTCGCCCTCGATCTGGATGACCTTCTCATCCCGGACGTAGACGTTCTGGCCGCAGCCCACCGCGCAGTACGGGCAGACCGACTTGACCACCCGGTCCGCCGTCGCCGTGCGGGCCTTCAGCGTCTCCGTCCTCGCCGACTTGGCCGCCGGCCCCCGTGCCGTGCGGTCCGCCCCCGTGAGCTGCCGCAGCAGCGGCCACGCGAGATCCATGGCATCCCCCCGATGTCCCCGGCCCGAGTCCTGCCCGGGACGAGCGGGGGAAAACCGGCAGGTCACAACGGCCGGGACGATCTCCCGGCTCCTGGTAGAAACAGGTCAGAACAGCCGGGAGGCCGCCTCGTCCCAGGCGCGCAGGTCGCCGGAGGGCTCGTAGCGGCGCAGCGGCTGGGTCTCGGCGACCAGCGCCCGCATCTCGCCGAGGCCGGAGACCAGCCCGGCCGAGCGCGCCTGCACCAGCACGTTGCCGAACGTGGTCGCCTCCGCCGGCCCGGCCACCACCGGCAGCCCGCAGGCGTCGGCGGTGAACTGGCACAGCAGCTCGTTACGCGACCCGCCGCCGACCAGGTGCACCACCTCGACGTCGCGGCCGGACAGCTCCATCGCCTGCCGCACCGCCCGCCGGTGGCCGATCGCCAGGCTCTCCAGCACGCACCGCACGTACCCGGCGGGGGAGGCGGGCGGGCGCTGCCCGGTGCGGCGGCACTCGGCGGCGATCCTGCCCGGCATGTCGCCCGGCGGCAGGAAGACCGGCTCGTCGGGGTTGACGACGGCGGCGAACGCCGGCTCCTTCGCCGCGGCGGCCAGCAGCTCGCCCAGGTCGGCGCCCGGCCAGGCGCGCAGGCACTCCTGTAGCAGCCACAGGCCCATGACGTTGCGCAGGTAGCGTACGGTGCCGTCGATGCCGGCCTCGTTGGTGAAGTTCGCGGCCCGGCTCTCGGGGGTGAGCACGGGCTCCGGCAGCTCGACCCCGGCCAGCGACCACGTGCCGCAGGAGATGTAGGCGAACGCGGGGCCGGTGGCGGGCACGGCGGCCACGGCGGAGGCGGTGTCGTGCGAGCCGACCGCCATGACGGGGGCCGACCAGCCGATCTCGGCGGCCACGTCGGGCCGCAGCCCGCCCGCCTCGTCGCCCGGCTGCCGCAGCGGCGGCAGGATCCCCGAGGGCAGGCCGAGCTGCTTGACCAGCGGTAACGCCCACGACCTCGTGCGCACGTCGAGCAGGCCCGTGGTGGAGGCGTTGGTCACCTCGGCGCCGATCTCGCCGGTCAGCCAGTAGCCGATCAGGTCGGGGATCAGCAGCATCGTGGCGGCGCCGTCGAGCCGGTCGGCCAGGAGCTGGTAGAGGGTGTTGAACGGCAGCACCTGCAGGCCGTTGACGTCGTAGAGCGCCTCCGCGCCGACCTCGGCGGCCACCCGCTCGGGCACGCCGGCGGTGCGGTCGTCGCGGTAGTGCACCGGGTTGCCCAGCATCCGGCCGGACTCGTCGAGCAGCGCGTAGTCGACGGCCCAGGAGTCGATGCCGATCGAGGAGACCGGGCCCGCCTCGCGCAGCCCGGCCAGGATCTCCCGGTACAGGCCGAGCACGTCCCAGTAGAGGCGGCCGGCCACGCGTACGGGGCCGTTGGGGAAACGGTGCGCCTCGGTCAGCGTCAGGCCGTCGGACAGATCGGCGAGCATCACCCGCCCGCTGGAGGCGCCCAGGTCCACGGCGGCGAATCGATGACTGGTGCTGCTGGTCATGCGGTCCTCGGCGTTCTCGGCGTTCCTGGCGTCCCTGGCGTCCCTGGCGTGCGGCTCATTGGGTGGACTCCCTGGCGACGAGCTCCGGCTGGAACATGATGTGCTGGTGCGCGTGCGTGTCGGGGTTGTCGCACTCGTCCAGCAGCAGCTCGGTGGCGATGCGCCCGAGCTGGTACGTCGGCTGCCGCATCGAGGTGAGCGACACCGTCGAGGCGGCGGCGAAGTCGATGTCGTCGTAGCCCATCAGCACGACGTCCTCGGGCACCCGCACCCCCGAGCGCAGCAGCGCGCGCAGCACGCCGAGCGCGAGCAGGTCGTTGGCGCAGAAGATCGCCTCGGGCAGCCCGTCCGCGACCAGCTCACCCGCCGCCTTCTCGCCCGCCTTGGCGGTCATCGTGGCGGCCTCGACCACCCGCAGGCCGGCGGGGTCGAGCCCGGCGGCGGTCATGGCCATCTTGGCGCCCTCGCGGCGCTCGACGCACTGCCGGATGGTCAGCGGCCCGGTCACGTACGCCAGGCTCCGCGCGCCCTTGCCCAGCAGGTGGGCCACGGCCGCGCGGCCGCCCGCGACGTCGTCCACGGCCACCGCGCACTGGTCGGGGCGGTGGGCGGGATGGTCGACCAGCACCACGCTGATGCCGTGCTCGCGCAGCCGGTCGAGCCTGGCCGGGTCCTCGCCCGACGGCGTGATGAGCACGCCGCGCACGCGTTGCTCGGCCAGCACGCGCAGGTTGCGGTCCTCCTTGTCGGTGGAGCCCGCCGAGTTGCCGAGGATCACCGCGTAGCCGAGCTCGCTGGCCACGTCCTCGACACCGGCGGCGACCTCGGTGAAGAACGGGTTGCCGATGTCGATCACGCTCAGGCCGATCGTCCTGCTGTGCCCGGCGCGCAGCGTGGAGGCCGAGCCGTGCCGGACGAACCCCAGCTCGCTGATGGCGGCCTCGACCCGCTCGCGCGTGGCCGGCGCGACTTTGCCCGGCCGGTTCAGTACGTTGGAGACCGTGCCCGGGGAGACGCCGGCGAGCGCGGCGACGTCCTTGATGCTGACCATGGCCATGAAGACCAATTAAAACGTACAAACGGACGCTTGGCCAGTCACACCACCGGTAGGAGCCCGGTTCCCCTTCGCAGAACGCCGCCCATTGGGCAGTGAGATGAAAAACGTTCAACTGCAGACGCTCCGCAGCGTGGCTCGGCGTGCCTGAGTGACCGCTCAGGGTCGCCCCGCGCCGCCCGAACCCCCGCCTGAGCAGCGGAGACCGGTGGCGGGCGGCTGTCAGGACTTGTGTGCCGACGTGTGGAAACGTTTTAATCCCCCAGTAAACGATCCATGAAAGGCAGGCTTCATGCCGGATGTCATCGCGTACGGCGGCGACTGGAACCCCGAGCAGTGGCCCGAGGAGACCTGGGAGCAGGACGTCGCGCTGATGCGCGAGGCCGGAGTCAACAGGGTCAGCCTCGGCATCTTCTCCTGGTCGCTGCTCGAACCCGTCGAGGGCGTCTTCGAGTTCGGCTGGCTCGACCGGGCCATGGACCTGCTGGCGGCCAACGGCATCCGGGCCAACCTGGCCACGCCCACCGCCTCGCCGCCGCCCTGGTTCGCCGACGCCTACCCCGAGGCGCTGCCCGTGGACGCCGACGGCCGGCGGCTGTACCACGGCAGCAGGCAGGCGTTCTGCCCCAGCTCGCCGATCTACAAGGAGAAGGCGCTGCGCATCGCCGAACAGGTCGCCGTCCGCTACCGTGACCACCCGGCGCTCGCCCTGTGGCACGTGCACAACGAGTACGGCTGCCACAACGCCCGCTGCTACTGCGACGCCTCCGCCGCGGCCTTCCGCGCCTGGCTGCGCTCGCGCTACTCCTCGCTCGACGCGCTGAACGACGCCTGGGGCACCGCGTTCTGGTCCCAGCACTACAGCGACTGGGCGCAGATCCTGCCGCCGCGCGCCACGCCCAGCTTCGCCAACCCGGGCCAGCTCCTCGACTTCCGCAGGTTCAGCTCCGACGCCCTCGTCGAGCTCTACCTGGCGGAACGCGAGCTGCTCAAGCAGATCACCCCCGGCGTGCCCGCCACCACCAACCTCATGGCCGGCGCCCACTGGGACATGGACTGCTGGGCCTTCGCCGCCGAGCTGGACATCGTCTCCACCGACCACTACCTCATCGGGGCCCGCGCCGAACCGCACATCGACCTGGCCTTCGCCGCCGACTACGCGCGCTCGCTCAACGGCGGCCGGCCCTGGCTGCTCATGGAGCACTCCACCAGCGCCGTCAACTGGCAGCAGCCGCGCAACCTCGCCAAGGCCCCCGGCGAGCTGCGCCGCAACTCCCTCGCCCACCTGGCCAGGGGCGCCGACGGCATCATGTTCTTCCAGTGGCGCCAGTCCAGGGCGGGCGCGGAGAAGTGGCACTCGGCGATGCTGCCGCACGCCGGCACCGACACCAAGATCTTCCGCGAGGTGAAGGCGCTCGGCGCGGAGCTGGCCGGGCTCGCCGGCGTCGCGGGCAGCCGGGTCGAGGCCGACGTGGCGCTGCTCATCGACCACTCCAGCGTGTGGGCCCAGGACCACCCCGCCCAGCCCAGCTCCGAGCTCGACCCGGTGGAGGAGGCCAAGCGCTGGCACGCGGCGCTGTGGCGGGCCGGCGTCACCTGCGACCTGGCGCACCCCGAAGGCGACCTCACCGGCTACCGGCTGGTGCTGGTGCCGCAGCTCTACCTGGTGAGCGACGCGGGCGCGGCCAACCTGGAGGAGTTCGCGCGCCGGGGCGGCGTCGTGCTCGTCGGGCCGTACAGCGGGATCGTGGACGAATGCGACAGGGTGCGGCTCGGCGGCTACCCGGGCGCCTGGCGCGACCTGCTGGGCGTGACCGTCGAGGAGTTCTTCCCGCTCGCCGAGCCGATCAGGCTGGCATCGGGCGCGACGGGCCGGCTCTGGAGCGAGGCGGCGCGGGTCACGACGGCGAAGGTGCTCGACACGTACGCCAGCGGCGAGCCCGCCTGGACCCGCAACGAGTTCGGCGACGGCGTCGCCCACTACCTGACCACCCTGCTCGACGACGCCGCGCTGGCCGAGGTCATCGGCACCGTGTGCAGGGAGGCCGGGGTCGAGCCCGCCGCCGATACCGTGCCCGGCGTCGAGGTGGTGCGCCGCACGCGCGCAGACGGCGGCTCCTTCCTGTTCGCGATCAACCACACCGGCGAGGACGCCGCGGTCACCACCCGCGACGGCCGTACCGTCACGGTCGCGGCGGGAGACGCCGTGGTCGTCCCCGGCTGAGCCGCGCGCTGCCGAACCGGGCCCCGCCCGAGATGGGTGCCGCCGGATCCCGCGCTGCCGGCCCGCGCCCGTGCGGCCCGCGCCCGTGCGGGGGCGGGCCCTGCTGAGACGGCGCCGGGGAAACGCGCGAGGTTTGAAACGTGTCAGAGCCCGGTCCCGGCCCCGCGACGCAGGGCCGGGGCCCCGGCCGCGCATTGACAGCGGCCAGCGGGAATCATAGTTTCCTGCCCAGAACATTAAAACGTTTTGAAGGGAGTGTCAGTGCAACGCGTGTGCTTCCTGCTGAAAGTCCGCCAGGATCGGCTGGCGGAGTATCGCGAACGCCACCGCGACGTCTGGCCGGAGATGCGCGAGGCGCTGTCACGTACCGGCTGGCACAACTACTCGCTCTTCCTCAGGGACGACGGCCTGCTCGTCGGCTACCTGGAGACCGAGGACTTCGAGGCCGCCAAGAAGGCGATGGCCGAGACCGAGGTCAACGCCCGCTGGCAGGCGGAGATGGCGCCGTTCTTCGAGGACCTCGACGGCCTGCCCGACGAGGGCATGACGCCGCTGACCGAAGTGTTCCACCTGGACTGATCGGGGAGTAATGACTGACATCAAGGCCGCACTGCGGGCGCAGCACATCGAGACGCCGTCCTGGGCCTACGGCAACAGCGGCACCCGCTTCAAGGTGTTCGCGCAGAAGGGCGTGCCGCGCGACCCGTACGAGAAGCTCGCCGACGCCGCCCAGGTGCACGCCCACACCGGCGTCGCGCCCACGGTCGCGCTGCACATCCCGTGGGACAAGGTGGACGACTACGCCGACCTCGCCCGGCACGCCCGCGACCTGGGCGTCGGCATCGGAGCCATCAACTCCAACGTCTTCCAGGACGACGACTACATGCTGGGCAGCGTCACCAACCCCGACCCGCGCGTCCGCCGCAAGGCCACCGACCACCTGCTCGAATGCGTGGACATCATGGACGCCACCGGCTCCGACACGCTCAAGCTGTGGTTCTCCGACGGCATCAACTACCCGGGCCAGGACGACCTGCGGGCCCGCCAGGACCGCCTGGCCGAGGCGCTCGCCGAGGTCTACGACCGGCTCGGCGACGGCCAGCGCTTCCTGCTGGAGTACAAGCTGTTCGAGCCCGCCTTCTACGCCACCGACGTGCCGGACTGGGGCACCGCGTACGCCCACTGCGTCAAGCTCGGCCCCAAGGCCCAGGTCGTCGTGGACACCGGTCACCACGCGCCGGGCACCAACATCGAGTTCATCGTGGCGTTCCTGCTGCGCGAGGGCAAGCTCGGCGGCTTCGACTTCAACTCCCGCTTCTACGCAGACGACGACCTCATGGTCGGCGCCGCGGACCCGTTCCAGCTCTTCCGCATCATGTTCGAGGTGGTGCGCGGCGGCGGCCTCGACCCCGAGGCGAACGTCGCGTTCATGCTCGACCAGTGCCACAACATCGAGCCCAAGATCGCCGGCCAGATCCGCTCGGTCATGAACGTCCAGGAGGCCACCGCCAAGGCGCTGCTGGTGGACCGCGACGCGCTGGCCGCCGCGCAGAACGCGGGCGACGTGCTGGGCGCCAACGCCGTCCTCATGGACGCCTACAACACCGACGTGCGGCCGCTGCTCGCCGAGCTGCGCGAGGAGATGGGCCTCGCGCCCGACCCGATGGCCGCCTACGCCGCGTCCGGATACTTCGAGAAGATCGCCGCCGAGCGCGTCGGCGGGCAGCAGGCCGGCGGGGGGCCTGAACCGACATGTCGAACGTCATCAACGAGCTGCTCGACCGCTCCCACCGCCTGGGCGCGGACCCGCGCAACACCAACTACGCAGGCGGCAACACCTCCGCCAAGGGCACCGCGACCGACCCGGTGACCGGCTCCGACGTCGAGCTGCTGTGGGTCAAGGGCTCCGGCGGCGACCTCGGCACGCTCAAGGAGTCGGGCCTGGCCGTGCTCCGCCTCGACCGGCTGCGCGCGCTCAAGGACGTCTATCCGGGCGTCGAGCGCGAGGACGAGATGGTCGCGGCCTTCGACTACTGCCTGCACGGCAGGGGCGGCGCCGCCCCGTCGATCGACACCGCCATGCACGGCCTGGTGGACGCCGCCCACGTCGACCACCTGCACCCCGACGCCGGTATCGCGCTGGCCACCGCCGCCGACGGCGAGGAGCTGACCAGGCGCATCTTCGGCGACCGCGTCGTGTGGGTGCCGTGGCGCCGGCCCGGCTTCCAGCTCGGCCTGGACATCGCCGCCATCAAGGACGCCAACCCGCAGGCCATCGGCTGCATCCTGGGCGGCCACGGCATCACCGCGTGGGGCTCGACGTCCCAGGAGTGCGAGGAGCGCTCGCTGGAGATCATCCGCACCGCGGAGGCGTACCTGGCCGAGCACGGCCGCCCCGACCCGTTCGGCCCGGTCGTCTACGAGACGCTGCCCGAGGCCGAGCGGCACGCGCGGGCCGCCGCGCTGTTCCCGATCGTGCGCGGCCTGGCCTCCACCGACGCGCGCGTGGTCGGCCACTACACCGACACGCCCGAGGTGCTGGACTTCGTCTCGCGGGCCGAGCACCCGAGGCTCGCGGCGCTGGGCACGTCCTGCCCCGACCACTTCCTGCGGACGAAGGTCGCGCCGCTGGTGCTCGACCTGCCGCCGGACGCGCCGCTGGAGCAGGCCGCCGAGCGGCTGCGCGAGCTGCACGCCGCCTACCGCGCCGACTACACCGCCTACTACGAGCGGCACGCACAGCCGGACTCGCCGCCCATGCGCGGCGCCGACCCGGCGATCGTGCTGGTGCCGGGCGTCGGCATGTTCTCCTTCGGCAAGGACAAGCAGACCGCGCGGGTGGCCGGCGAGTTCTACGTCAACGCCATCAACGTCATGCGCGGCGCCGAGTCCGTCTCCACCTACGCGCCCATCCCCGAGTCGGAGAAGTTCCGCATCGAGTACTGGGAGCTGGAGGAGGCCAAGCTCCGCCGCATGCCCAAGCCCAAGCCGCTGGCCACCAGGATCGCGCTGGTCACCGGCGGCGGCTCCGGCATCGGCGCGGCCACCGCGCGCCGGCTGGCCGCCGAGGGCGCGTGCGTGATCGTGGCCGACCGCGACCTCGCCGCCGCCGAGAAGGTGGCCGCCGAGATCGGCGCGCAGGCGCACCGGCCGTCCGACGTGGCCGTGGCGATCGGCGTGGACGTCACCTCCGAGGAGCAGATCGCCGCCGCCGTGCGCGCGGGCGTGCTCGCCTTCGGCGGCATCGACCTGGTGGTCAACAACGCGGGACTGTCGCTGTCGCGCTCGCTGCTGGAGACCACGGTCGAGGACTGGGACCTGCAGCACGATGTGATGGCGCGCGGCTCGTTCCTGGTCTCCAGGGAGACCGCCAAGGTCATGATCGGCCAGGGCATGGGCGGCGACATCGTCTACATCTCCTCCAAGAACTCCGTCTTCGCCGGGCCGAACAACGTCGCCTACGGCGCCGCCAAGGCCGACCAGGCGCACCAGGTGCGGCTGCTGGCCGCCGAGCTGGGCGCTCACGGCATCCGGGTCAACGGCGTCAACCCCGACGGCGTCGTACGCGGCTCCGGCATCTTCGCCTCCGGCTGGGGCGCCAACCGGGCGAAGGTGTACGGCGTGGCGGAGGAGAAGCTGGGCGAGTTCTACGCCCAGCGCACGCTGCTCAAGCGCGAGGTGCTGCCCGAGCACGTGGCGGCGGCCGTCTTCGCGCTCACCGGCGGCGAGCTGACCCACACGACCGGCCTGCACATCCCGGTGGACGCGGGCGTCGCCGCGGCCTTCCTGCGCTGAGCGCACGCTCACTCATGGCCCCGAGCCATACGGCTCGGGGCTTTTTACGTGTGGCGGACCGGAAAACGGACAAGAACTGGTGCATGACTTGCAACGCGCCCGCATGTTTCCGGCACGTGTCCGCAGTCGGCAAGTCTCACGATGCGGTCATCAGCCCTGGCCTGGCTTGCATGTTCATCCTCTAGAGTGCATCATCTTCACAAGCAAAGTCATAAGCTATGATGCATAATCATGCAGCGGGAGGGTGTCGCATGAGGGCAGCGGTCGCGGGAGCCAGCGGCTACGCGGGAGGGGAGCTGCTCCGCCTCCTCCTCGCTCATCCCGAGTTCGAGATCGGCGCGCTCACCGCCGCCTCCAGCGCCGGCACCAGGCTCGGCGCGCACCAGCCCCACCTCGCCCCGCTCGCCGGCCGCGTCATCGACGAGACCACTCCCGAGGCGCTCGCCGGGCACGACGTGGTCTTCCTCGCCCTGCCGCACGGCCACTCCGCCGCCGTCGCCGCGCAGCTCGGCGACGAGACGATCGTGGTCGACTGCGGTGCCGACCACCGGCTCGCCGACCCCGCCGCCTGGCAGGAGTTCTACGGCGGCGAGCACGCCGGTACCTGGCCCTACGGCCTGCCCGAGCTGCCCGGCCAGCGCGAGGTGCTCAAGGGCGCCACCCGCATCGCGGTGCCCGGCTGCTACCCGACCTCCGTGCTGCTCGCGCTGTTCCCCGCCTACGCCGCGGGCCTGGCCGGGCCCGAGGTCGTCGTGGTCGCCGCCAGCGGCACCAGCAGCGCCGGCAAGTCGCTCAAGCCCCACCTGCTCGGCAGCGAGGTCATGGGCTCGGTCAGCGCGTACGGCGTGGGCGGCGTCCACCGCCACACCCCCGAGATGGAGCAGGGCCTGTCGGCCGTCGCCGGGCAGCCGGTCCGCGTCTCGTTCACCCCGACGCTCGCGCCCATGAGCCGCGGCATCCTGGCCACCTGCACCGCCCCGGCCACGCCCGGCCTCACCAAGGAGGCGCTGCGCTCGGCGTACGAGACGGCGCTCAAGGACGAGCCGTTCGTCCGCCTGCTGCCCGAGGGCGTCTGGCCGGCCACCTCCATGACCTACGGCGCCAACACCGCCGCACTACAGGTGACGCTCGACGAGCGCGCGGGCCGCGTGGTCGCCGTCATCGCCATCGACAACCTCACCAAGGGCACGGCCGGAGGCGCGATCCAGAGCGTCAACCTCGCCCTCGGCCTGCCGGAAGAGCTCGGCCTCCCCACGACAGGAGTTGCTCCGTGAGAGAGCGCAGCGTAGAGATCAGCAAGCACGGGTGCCCGGCATCCATGCCGGCGGCGAAGGAGGCGGCATGAGCGTCACCGCTCCACTGGGGTTCAGGGCGGCCGGTGTCGCCGCGGGCATCAAGCCCGGCGGCGCCCGTGACCTGGCACTCGTCGTCAACGACGGGCCGAGCCGCGCCGCCGCGGGCGTCTTCACCGCCAACCGCGTGAAGGCCGCCCCGGTGCTGTGGTCGCAGCAGGTCCTGTCCGGCGGCCGGCTGCGCGCCGTCGTGCTCAACTCCGGCGGCGCCAACGCCTGCACAGGGCCCGAGGGCTTCCAGGACGCCCACGCCACCGCCGAGAAGGTGGCCGAGGTGCTCGAAGACTCCGCCGGCGAGGTCGCCGTCTGCTCCACCGGCCTCATCGGCGAGCGGCTGCCGATGGACGCGCTGCTGTCCGGCGTCGAGACCGCGGCAGGACAGCTCTCCCGCGACGGTGGCCTGGCCGCCGCCGACGCCATCCGCACCACCGACACCGTCTCCAAGATCTCCTTCAAGCGCGGCACCGGCTACATGGTCGGCGGCATGGCCAAGGAGCCGGCATGCTCGCCCCCGCCCTGGCCACCATGCTCTGCGTCATCACCACCGACGCCGAGGTCAGCGCAGAAGAGCTCGACACCGTGCTGCGCGCGGCCACGTCCAAGACCTTCGACCGGCTCGACACCGACGGCTGCATGTCGACCAACGACACCGTGCTGCTGCTCGCCAGCGGCGCCGCCGGCGTGCGGCCCGACCTCGCCGAGTTCGAGGAGCGGGTCACCGAGGTCTGCGCCGACCTGGCCAGGCAGCTCCTCGTCGACGCCGAGGGCGCGACCAAGGCCATCGCCATCGAGGTGGTCGGCGCCGCCTCCGAGGACGACGCGGTCAAGGTGGGCCGCGCGGTCGCCCGTTCCAACCTGCTCAAGTGCGCCATCCACGGCGAGGACCCCAACTGGGGCCGCGTGCTCGCCGCCGTCGGCACCACCGACGCCGAGTTCGAGCCCGACCGGCTCAACGTCGCCATCAACGGCATCTGGATCTGCCGGGGCGGCGCCGTCGGCGACGACCGCTCCAAGGTCGACATGCGCCCCCGCGACGTCACCATCACCATCGACCTGTCGGCGGGCCCGCACACCGCGACCGTGCACACCACCGACCTGACCGCCGACTACGTCCACGAGAACTCGGCGTACTCCTCATGAGGCTGACCACCGCACAGAGCAAGGCCCAGGCGCTGATCGAGGCGCTGCCCTGGCTCACCCGCTTCCACGGCGCCGTCGTCGTCGTCAAGTACGGCGGCAACGCCATGACCGACGAGTCGCTCAAGCACCGCTTCGCCGAGGACGTCGTCTTCCTCCACCACGCCGGCCTGCGCCCGGTCGTGGTGCACGGCGGCGGACCGCAGATCAGCAGCGCGCTCGACCGGCTCGGCATCGAGTCCACCTTCACCGCCGGGCTCCGGGTCACCACGCCCGAGGCCATGCAGGTCGTCAGGATGGTGCTCACCGGCCAGGTCAACCCCGAGATCGTCGGCCTGATCAACCACCACGGCCCGTTCGCCGTCGGCATGTCGGGCGAGGACGCCCACCTGTTCACCGCCGTGCGCAAGCACGCGATCGTGGACGGCGAGCCCGTCGACATCGGCCAGGTCGGCGAGATCATCAAGGTCGAGCCGGGCGCCGTGCGCGCACTGCTCGACGACGGCCGCATCCCCGTCGTCTCCAGCGTGGCCAGGGGTGACGACGGACAGATCTACAACGTCAATGCCGACACCGCGGCCGCCGCGCTGGCCGTGGCGCTCAAGGCGCAGAAGCTGATCGTGCTGACCGACGTCGAGGGCCTGTACGCGAACTGGCCCGACGACACCGACGTCATCGACCAGCTCACCGCCGACGAGCTGGCGGCGATGATGCCCACATTGTCCAGCGGTATGGTGCCCAAGATGGAGGCGTGCCTGACGGCCGTGCAAGGCGGGGTCCCGCAGGCCCACGTGCTCGACGGCCGGGTGCCCCACTCGCTGCTGCTGGAGATCTTCACCAATGAAGGAATCGGAACGATGGTGATCCCGTCATGAACCTGCACGAGCGCTTCGGCAACGCCTTCATGCCCAACTACGGCGTCCCGCCGATCGCGCTGGCCCGCGGCGAGGGCACCCGCGTCTGGGACGTCGACGGCAGGCGATACCTCGACTTCATCGCCGGGATCGCCACCAGCTCGCTCGGCCACGCGCACCCCGCGCTGGTCGAGGCGGTCTCCCGGCAGGTCGCCACGATCGCGCACACGTCCAACCTGTTCCTGCACGAGCCCGAGGTGCTGCTGGCCGAGAAGCTGCTCGACCTGCTCAACGCGCCCGGCCGCGTCTTCTTCGCCAACTCCGGCACCGAGGCCAACGAGGCCGCCTACAAGCTGGCGCTCAAGTACGGCCGCCGCGAGGGCCGCTCCTACTTCGTGGCCGCCGAGAACGGCTTCCACGGCCGCACCATCGGCGCCCTGTCGCTGACCGGCAAGCGGTCCATCCGCGACCAGTTCGGGCCGTTCCCGGTGGACGTGCGGTTCGTCCCGTACGGCGACGCCGCCGCGCTCAAGGAGGCCGTCACCGGCGACTGCATCGCCGTCTTCCTCGAGCCCACCCAGGGCGAGGCCGGCGTGGTGCCGCCGCCCGAGGGCTACTTCGAGGCCGCCCGCGAGATCTGCGACTCCACCGGCGCGCTGCTGGTGGCCGACGAGATCCAGTCGGCCATCGGCCGCACCGGCCACTGGTTCGCCCACCAGGCGGAAGGCGTCACCCCCGACATCCTCACGCTCGCCAAGGGCCTCGGCGGCGGGCTGCCGATCGGCGCCTGCATCGGCTTCGGCGACGTCGGCAGGCTGTTCGAGAAGGGCGACCACGGCTCGACGTTCGGCGGCAACCCGGTCTCGTGCGCCGCCGCGCTGGCCGTGCTCGACAACCTCGACCTCGACCACGTCAAGTCCGTCGCCGCCCGGCTGCGCACCGGCCTTGAGTCCGTCGCGCACCCGCTGCTCAAGGGCGTGCGCGGCCGCGGCCTGTGGCTGGCCGCCGTGCTCGCCGAGCCGCGCTCCGCCCAGGTGCAGCAGGCCGCCGCCGACGCCGGCTTCCTGGTCAACGCCCTGCAGCCGGACGCCGTGCGCATCGCGCCGCCCCTCGTGGTGACCGCCGACGAGGTCGACGCGTTCGTGGCCGCGTTCCCCGCGATCCTCGCGGAGGCGGCCAAGTGACCAGGCACTTCCTGCGCGACGACGACCTCAGCCCCGCCGAGCAGGCCGAGGTGCTCGACCTCGCCGCCGCCATGAAGAAGGACCGCTTCGGCTACCGCCCCTTCGAGGGCCCGCAGACCGTCGCCGTGCTCTTCGACAAGCCGTCGGCGCGCACCCGCGTCTCCTTCCACACCGGCATCGGCGAGCTGGGCGGCCTGCCGCTGGTCGTCGACAACGTCTCGGTGCTCATGGGCCGCGGCGAGCCCACCGCCGACATCGCCCGCGTGCTCGAACGCCAGGTGGCCGCCATCGTCTGGCGCACCACCGGCCAGGAGCTCATCGAGGAGATGGCCGCCCACTCCCGGGTGCCCGTGGTCAACGCGCTCACCGACGACTTCCACCCCTGCCAGATCCTCGCCGACCTGCAGACCGTCAGGGAGCGGCTGGGCCGCACCGCCGGCGTCACGTTCACCTACCTCGGCGACGGCGCCAACAACATGGCCCACTCCTACCTGCTGGGCGGCGCCACGGCCGGCATGCACGTCCGCATCGCCGCGCCCGCCGGCTACCAGCCCGACGGGGTCATCCTCGACAAGGCCGCCGCCATCGCCGCCCAGACCGGCGGCTCGGTCGTCGCGCTGTCCGACCCCGAGGCCGCGGTCCAGGGCGCCCACGTCGTCGCCACCGACACGTGGGTGTCGATGGGGCAGGACGGCAAGGAGCAGCGCGTCGCCGCGCTCTCGCCGTACCAGGTGAACGCCGAGCTGCTCGAACACGCGGCGCCCGACGCGATCGTGCTGCACTGCCTGCCCGCCTACCGCGGGTACGAGATCACCGAAGACGTCCTCGAAGGCCCGCGCAGCGTCGTGTGGGACCAGGCGGAGAACCGCCTGCACGCCCAGAAGGCGCTGCTCCACTGGCTGGTGTCCCAGCGATGATCCCGATGACCAAGGCGGCCCGGCAGGCCAAGATCACCGAGCTGCTGCAGCGCAAGGCCGTACGCTCCCAGCCCGAGCTGGCCAAGCTGCTGGCCGAGAGCGGTGTCGAGGTCACCCAGGCCACGCTCTCGCGCGACCTCGACGAGCTCGGCGCGCTCAAGCTGCGCGCCGACGACGGCTCGCTCGTCTACGCGCTGCCCGGCGAGGGCGGCGGCCGCATCCCGCTCACCCGCACCGGCACCGGCGAGACCCCGGCCGCCCGGCTGCGCCGCATCGCCGAAGAGCTGCTGGTCGAGGCCGAGGCGTCGGCCAACCTGGTCATCGTGCGCACGCCGCCGGGGGCGGCGCAGTTCCTCGCCTCCGCCATCGACCACGCCGACTGGGAGTCCATCCTCGGCACGGTGGCGGGCGACGACACCATCCTCGTCATCAGCCGCGACCCCACCGGCGGGCAGGCCGTCGCCGACGCCCTGCTCAAGATCGCCGACCGGCGCGCCTAGACCGCGCCGTACCTGCTCAGGCCCGCTCCCCGGCTAAGATCACGGCTGCCCGGGACACCACGAGGGGCCGACGTGCACTAATGTCGCGCAGGAGCTAGGGGGAGCGCGAGGCACGATGCCGGCGAGCACCGACGCGGGCGCGGCCAGCCCAAAACGTATATGGAGGACATAACGGTGAGTGAAGGCAAGCCGATGCGGCTGTGGGGCGGACGCTTCGAGAGCGGCCCGTCCGACGCGCTGGCCCGGCTGTCGGTGAGCGTCCACTTCGACTGGCGGCTGGTGCCGTACGACCTGGCGGCGTCCAGGGCGCACGCCCGCGTGCTGCACCGGGCGAACCTGCTGACCGACGAGGAGCTCGAGCGCATGATCGGCGCGCTCGACGACCTCGAGCAGGCGTGCAAGTCCGGCGAGTTCCGCCCGACGGTCGCCGACGAGGACGTGCACACCGCGCTCGAGCGCGGCCTGCTCGAACGGCTCGGCTCGCTCGGCGGCAAGCTGCGCGCCGGCCGCTCGCGCAACGACCAGATCGCCACCGACCTGCGGCTCTACCTCCGCGACCACGCCCGCACGATCGTCTCCCGCCTGGTCGAGCTGGAGACCGCGCTCATGGCGCAGGCCGAGCAGCACGCCGATACCGCCGCGCCCGGCATGACGCACCTGCAGCACGCGCAGCCGGTCTCGTTCGGCCACCAGCTGCTCGCCCACGTGCAGGCGTTCGCCCGCGACGTCGACCGGCTCACCGACTGGGACAAGCGCGCCGCGATCTCCCCGCTCGGCTCCGGCGCCCTGGCCGGCTCGTCGCTGCCGCTCGACCCGCAGGCCGTGGCCGACGAGCTGGGCTTCGCCGCCGCCGCGCCCAACTCGATGGACGCCGTCGCCGACCGCGACTTCGCCGCCGAGTTCCTGTTCGACGCGGCCATGATCGGCGTGCATCTGTCGCGGCTCGGCGAGGAGATCGTCCTGTGGGCCTCGCAGGAGTTCCGCTGGATCGAGATGGACGACGCCTACTCCACCGGCTCGTCGATCATGCCGCAGAAGAAGAACCCCGACGTGGCCGAGCTGGCCCGCGGCAAGTCGGGCCGCCTCATCGGCAACCTGATGTCGCTGCTCACCACGCTTAAGGGCCTGCCGCTGACCTACAACCGCGACCTGCAGGAGGACAAGGAGCCGGTCTTCGACGCCGTCGACACCCTGCTGCTGGTGCTGCCCGCGATGGCCGGCCTGGTCGCCACCATGCGCGTCAACACCGCCCGCCTGGAGGCCTCCGCCCCCGACGGCTACGCCCTGGCCACCGACCTCGCCGAGCTGCTGGTGCGGCGCGGTGTGCCGTTCCGCGAGGCGCACGAGGCGGTCGGCCACCTCGTCGTCTGGTGCCAGGTCAACGACAAGGACCTCGGCGAGCTGACCGACGACGAGCTGGCCAAGGTCTCGCCGCACCTGACGCCCGACGTCCGCGACGTGCTGAGCGTGCCCGGCGCGCTCGCGGCCCGCAAGGCGTACGGCGGCACCGCGCCCGACCGCGTACGCGACCAGCTCATCGCACTCCGCGAAGTCGTCGACGCGCAGGCGGCATGGGCGGCGGGCGGCTGAGCTCCGCACCGCTGCCGCGGAGCTTCTTCGACCGGCCGTCCCACGAGGTCGCGCCCGACCTGCTCGGGCGCGTGCTCGTGCACGGTTCCGTCGCCGTACGCCTGACCGAGGTCGAGGCGTACGGCGGCCCCGGCGAGGACCCCGCGGCCCACACCTACCGCGGCAAGACCCCGCGCAACGCCGTCATGTTCGGCCCGCCGGGCCACCTGTACGTGTACTTCACCTACGGCATGCACTTCTGCGCCAACCTCGTCTGCCTGCCCGAGGGCTTCGGCTCGGCGGTGCTGCTGCGCGCGGGCGAGGTGGTGGAGGGCGTGGCCGAGGCGCGCGCCCGCCGCTCGGGCGGCCGTCCGGTCCCCGACCGCGACCTGGCGCGCGGGCCCGCCAGGCTGGCCGTCGCGCTCGGCCTGCTGCGCGAGCACAACGGCATCGACGCCGTGCTCGAAGGCTCGCCCGCCGGCCGTCCCCGGCAGTCGGCCGCCGTGCTGGAAGGCCGTCCCGCCGATCCCGCGACGATCAGGTCAGGCCCGCGCACCGGCGTGTCGACGGCCAAGGAGACGCCGTGGCGGTTCTGGATCGACGGCGATCCGACCGTCTCCCCGTACCGGGCTCACGTGCCCCGGCGCCGCAGGGCCGCGGCCACCTCCGTCGGAGAGGCACCCAGCTCATGAGCGCTGAAGATGTGCAGGTAGTCGCCGGTGTCGATCTCCAGCATCTCGCTGCGCAGCCCCCACCGCCTGCGCACGTCCACCTTGATCTCCTCGATCGACTCCCACGGCACGTGCCGCCGCCCCGCGAACCCGTGCACCACCGTGATGCCGCTCTCGTCGGCCGCCAGCCGCACCGGCACCAGCACGTCGCGCAGCCCCATCGCCCCCAGCAGAACCGTCGCGGGAACGGCGAGGATCACGCCGCGGACATCGCCGGCCGACCACCAGTAGACCCCGAGCCCGGCACACGTCAGAGCCCCTAAGATCTTGAAAACGGCCAGCTCGCGACGGACCCTCCACATGGGCACCCAGCGTATCCAAGTGGCGCGCATCCGGCCTGATCGGGCAGGCTAAAGGCACCGACATCCGACAGGAAAGCCAGATCACCGTGACCGACTTCCTTGACGACCTCGCGTGGCGAGGCCTGATCGCCCAGTCCACCGACCTCGACGCGCTGCGTGCGTCCATGGCCAAGGGACCGATCACGCTTTATTGCGGTTTCGACCCGACCGCGCCGTCCCTGCATGTCGGTCATTTCGTGCCGCTGCTGACGCTGCGCCGCTTCCAGCAGGCGGGCCACCGCCCGATCGGCCTGGTCGGCGGGGCCACCGGCCTCATCGGCGACCCCAGCGGGCGCAACACCGAGCGCTCGCTCAACGACCTCGACGTCGTGGCCGGCTGGGTCGAGCGGCTGCGCGGCCAGGTCGGGCGCTTCCTCGACTTCGACGCCCAGCCCAACGCCGCGCTCCTGGTCAGCAACCTCGACTGGACCGGCAAGCTGAGCGCCATCGAGTTCCTGCGCGACATCGGCAAGCACTTCCCGGTCAACCGCATGCTCGCCAGGGAGTCCGTCTCGGCGCGGCTGGCCGGTGAGGGCCTCAGCTACACCGAGTTCAGCTACCAGATCCTGCAGTCGTACGACTTCCTCGAGCTCTACCGCCGCTACAACTGCACGCTGCAGATCGGCGGCAGCGACCAGTGGGGCAACATCACCGCCGGCGCCGACCTCATCCGGCGCGTCGAGGGCGGCCACGTCCACGTCATGACGCTGCCGCTGATCACCAAGGCCGACGGCACCAAGTTCGGCAAGACCGCCGGCGGCGCCCTCTGGCTCGACCCGGAGATGACCTCCCCGTACGCCTTCTACCAGTACTTCCTCAACTCCGACGACCGCGACGTGATCCACTACCTGAAGGTGTTCACGTTCCGCAGCCGCGAGGAGATCGAGGAGCTGGAGAAGGCCGTCGCCGAGCGGCCCTTCGCCCGTGAGGCCCAGCGCGTGCTCGCCGCCGACCTCACCGAGCTGCTGCACGGCAAGGAGGAGCTGGACGCCGTGGTCGCCGCCTCCAAGGCGCTGTTCGGTCAGGGCGCGCTCGAAGAGCTGCCGGCCTCCACGCTCGGCGCCGCGCTGGCCGAGGTGCCCAAGGCCGACATCCCGGCGCTCGGGGTGCCGTACGTCGATCTGCTCGCGCAGAGCGGCATCGTGGAGTCCAAGTCCGCGGCCCGCCGTGTCATCAAGGAGGGCGGCGCCTACCTCAACAACCGGAAGATCACCGACGAGGCGTACGTGCCCGGCCCCGAGGACCTGCTCGCCGGGCGGTACATGGTGCTGCGGCGCGGCAAGAAGTCGATCGGCGGCGTCGAGGTCGTCGGCTGAGGTCTCCCTGAGGGCGGGCGCCGCCTGCTGAAGCGGCAGTGCCTGCCTGTCGAGGGCGGGCACTGTGCGGCAGTCGCCCGCCCTTACGCATGCCCGCGCTACCGCTGGGTGCCGGGCGCGTCCCGGCGCGTGTCCCGCCGGCCGGGAGCGGTCGCAGCCGGATCCGGCGTGCCGGCCCTGCGCCGCTGGGCGCCCTCTTGCGTGGAGGTTCGCCGGGTGACGCGCGGCGTCGCCGGCCGCTGCGGTTCCTCGGGGCGGGTGAACAGCGCGACCGTCAGCCCCGGCAGATCGCCGGAGTGCTTGGCCAGCTCCAGCTCGAACCCGGCTTCGCGTACCTGCTCGACCCGGGGGAGCCCGTCGCCCTTGAGGCCCGTCTGCTTGGTGCCGCGCCAGACCACCCACACGCGCTCGCGCCCGGCCAGCGCCGCCGCGACATCCCGCCGTTCCCGGTAGCCGAACCCGGTGGCGGCCGGCGCGTCCTCCGTGCGCAGGACGTCGACCGGCATGAGGGAGTCGGCGTAGTAGTCGAAGCCGGTACGCAGCTGGCTCTGCCCGTAGACGATGGCGTCGTCCGGCTTCGCCTTGATCACCCGCAGCGCCCACGGGATGTTCTCCATGCGGCCGTTCTCCTCGCGCACGTCCACGTGCTCGGGCAGGGCGACCAGGCAGCCCACCACCACGACCAGCACTCCGGCCACCACCTGCAAGCGCGGCAGGCAGGCGACCGCCATGCCCACGAGCAGCGCGAGCGCGGGGGCGGTCACGAAGAGGTAGCGGTCCACGTACACGGGAGTGACGAGCCAGGAGACCGCGAGCAGCAGCACGGGCGGAAACACCAGCCATCCCGCCAGGGCCGCCGCCCAGCTCCGCTCGCCCGCCGCCCGCCACAGCAGCACGGCGCCCGCCAGGGCGATCGCGAACAACGCGATGCCCAGCGGCTCCGAGCCCGCCGCCATCTTCGGGAACTTCAGCCACACCTCGGGGCCGCGCTGCGGGATCCAGCTGATGGCGTGCCGCTCACCGAACCCGATCAGCCCCAGCACCGCCGCGGGGACGCATCCGACGGCGAGCGCGGCCGCCATCTTGGGCAGCACGTCCCGCCGTATCAGGAAGATCTGGGCGGGGAGCACCAGCACCGCGAACAGGTGCGTGCAGCACACGAACGCCACCGCCGCACCGTACGCCGCCCACCTGCGCCCGCTCGGCAGCTCCAGCGCCCGGTGCAGCGTCCAGAAGGCGAGCACCACCGCCGCCGCGGCGAACGCGTACGACCTGGCGAAAGCCCCGTAGTAGGACACCGACGGCAGGATCGCGAACACCCCCGCCGCCACCACTCCGGCTCGCGTGCTGTGCACCCGCCGGCCCAGGTCCGCCAGCAGCCACGCCGCCACCCCGATGGCCAGCGCCGACGGCAGGCGGAGCCACAGCTCGGCCGTACCCGCCTTCACCCAGAAGTGCATGAACAGGTAGTAGGGCAGGAAGTGTCCGTCGATGTGGCGGGCCAGCTCGAACAGTCCGGCGAGCGACCGTTCGGCGGCGCTGATGGTGGCCAGCTCGTCGCCGTTCAGGGTGCTCGCGCCGGTGCCCGAGAACGCGGCGATCGCGCCGAGCAACCCCATCCACCAAGGAGCGAACGCGCGCCGGCGCGTGGCCGGACGTGCTGGAGCGACACGGGTGGCGACAGAGTTCACCCGAGGCAGGATACGTGCGGTTATGGTCGGGGACATGGCAAACGTGATCGTTTTCGACCTCTATGGGGTGATCGCCCTCAACCAGGCGGATGAGGCGCGGCAGCGGATCGTCGAGCTGGCCGGGGCCGAGGCAGAGCCGTTCTGGGAGGCGTACTGGGCCTGCCGCCCGGCGTACGACGCCGGCCAGGACAGCACCGCCTACTGGAACGCCGTGGCCGACCGGCTCGGGGTGCGCTTCGCCGATGTCCCCGCGCTGATCGCCGCCGACCTCGACAGCTGGTCGCGCGTCGACACCGCCATGGCCGGCCTGATCTACGAACTCGCCGACCAGGGACACCGCCTCGGCTTGCTGTCGAACATCATCGCGGACCTGGTGCCCGTCTGGGAGTCGCGCCACGGCTCCTTGCTCAGCCGCTTCGCCGCGCTGACGTTCTCGTGCCGGGAGGGGGTGGCGAAGCCGGATCGGCGTGCGTACGAGATCTGCGCGGAGCGGATGGGCGTGGCGCCGGGGGAGGTGCTGTTCATCGACGATCGCGAGGAGAACGTGGTGGCGGCGCGGGAGGCGGGCATGACGGCCGAGGTCTTCCGGTCGGTCGAGCAGGTGCGCGAACTTGCCAAGACCGTCGCCCTGTGACGGCGGGGGCATGCCGCTCCGCAGGGATCTGGCACGCCGCACCTGCCTCACTCTGCTTCTTGGCCTCGGGCTTGACCTGGGGTGCTCTAGCCGATGGCTTGGGCTGATGCGTGACCCGGAACGCTCACGGCTGTTTCTTACCGCGTAGGTCGCCCTTGTCGCGATAGACCGGCGGTTGTCGCGTTGGGTCGGGCATGGCCGTGTCGGGGTGGAGGCAGCGGCGTTGGGGTGGGCGTCACCGCGTTGGGGCGGGTTTCGTCGCGTAGGGCGGGGCGATTTGACGAGTCGTGGATCGGCACCTAATCTTTCACTTCGCCCCGGGAGTGAGCCGGACGCCGGACAGGCGGACGGGCCCCAGGGCAAACCCCTTGAAGTAACGAGCCACTCGGCGAGGCTGCTTCGGCGTGTTCTCGCACGGGTTGTCCTGGGGTGTGTCGACATCACCGAAAATGCGGTTGATTCGACATGACCACAGTGACACGGTACGTTGCGGGGGTTGCCTCAGATCGGGGCAGACAATCTTGGAAGTCCGATTCGCTTCTCGTCAAGTCGCGAGAGTTGACACGAGGCGAGGCGAACTGGTAAGATTGCGGTGAACGAGATAGCGCCTCACGGCGCGAGGCCCACCGAAAGTGGGTCTCAGCCGGGTGTACGCGTCCGTTTCTTGAGAACTCAACAGTGTGTTAAAAGCCAGTGCATGATGCATTACCCCGTCATGTTTCCATGACGTGGATTCCTTTTAGTTGGCATCAATGTTGTTGATGTCGGCTGGGATTGTTTTCCAGACATTGTTTGGAGA
Organism: Nonomuraea fastidiosa; assembly: GCF_042751225.1. Taxonomy (NCBI): domain Bacteria; kingdom Bacillati; phylum Actinomycetota; class Actinomycetes; order Streptosporangiales; family Streptosporangiaceae; genus Nonomuraea; species Nonomuraea fastidiosa. The sequence goes on along the minus strand of NZ_CP170570.1, from coordinate 5,128 downwards.
GTTTGATCCTGGCTCAGGACGAACGCTGGCGGCGTGCTTAACACATGCAAGTCGAGCGGAAAGGCCCCTTCGGGGGTACTCGAGCGGCGAACGGGTGAGTAACACGTGAGCAACCTGCCCCTGACTCTGGGATAAGCCTGGGAAACTGGGTCTAATACCGGATACGACCTCCGGCCGCATGGTCTGGTGGTGGAAAGTTTTTTTCGGTTGGGGATGGGCTCGCGGCCTATCAGCTTGTTGGTGGGGTAGTGGCCTACCAAGGCGACGACGGGTAGCCGGCCTGAGAGGGCGACCGGCCACACTGGGACTGAGACACGGCCCAGACTCCTACGGGAGGCAGCAGTGGGGAATATTGCGCAATGGGCGGAAGCCTGACGCAGCGACGCCGCGTGGGGGATGACGGCCTTCGGGTTGTAAACCTCTTTCAGCAGGGACGAAGTTGACGTGTACCTGCAGAAGAAGCGCCGGCTGAACTACGTGCCAGCAGCCGCGGTAATACGTAGGGCGCAAGCGTTGTCCGGAATTATTGGGCGTAAAGAGCTCGTAGGTGGCTGGTCGCGTCTGCCGTGAAAGCCCGCAGCTTAACTGCGGGTCTGCGGTGGATACGGGCCGGCTAGAGGTAGGTAGGGGCAAGTGGAATTCCTGGTGTAGCGGTGAAATGCGCAGATATCAGGAGGAACACCGGTGGCGAAGGCGGCTTGCTGGGCCTTACCTGACGCTGAGGAGCGAAAGCGTGGGGAGCGAACAGGATTAGATACCCTGGTAGTCCACGCTGTAAACGTTGGGCGCTAGGTGTGGGGGTCTTCCACGATCTCCGTGCCGGAGCTAACGCATTAAGCGCCCCGCCTGGGGAGTACGGCCGCAAGGCTAAAACTCAAAGGAATTGACGGGGGCCCGCACAAGCGGCGGAGCATGTTGCTTAATTCGACGCAACGCGAAGAACCTTACCAAGGTTTGACATCACCCGGACCGGTCTAGAGATAGATCTTCCCTTTTGGGCTGGGTGACAGGTGGTGCATGGCTGTCGTCAGCTCGTGTCGTGAGATGTTGGGTTAAGTCCCGCAACGAGCGCAACCCTTGCTCCATGTTGCCAGCAACCTCTTCGGAGGGTTGGGGACTCATGGGGGACTGCCGGGGTCAACTCGGAGGAAGGTGGGGATGACGTCAAGTCATCATGCCCCTTATGTCTTGGGCTGCAAACATGCTACAATGGCCGGTACAGAGGGCTGCGATACCGTGAGGTGGAGCGAATCCCTAAAAGCCGGTCTCAGTTCGGATTGGGGTCTGCAACTCGACCCCATGAAGTCGGAGTCGCTAGTAATCGCAGATCAGCAATGCTGCGGTGAATACGTTCCCGGGCCTTGTACACACCGCCCGTCACGTCACGAAAGTCGGCAACACCCGAAGCCCGTGGCCCAACCCTTGTGGGGGGAGCGGTCGAAGGTGGGGCTGGCGATTGGGACGAAGTCGTAACAAGGTAGCCGTACCGGAAGGTGCGGCTGGATCACCTCCTTTCTAAGGAGCATCTTCACTCTTCACCGGCGAGTGTCTGGTGGGGTGGTGACAGCTCACTAGTGGAGCACTGGTTATTCGGTGCAGCGCGGTCGCTGCCTGGTTAGTACCGTCTGGTCTTCTCCTTCGTGGGGATGGCTGGGAGTGGGAAGGGCAGGTTCAGGGGTCGTGGGGTATCGGGCACACTGTTGGGTCCTGAGGAAACGGGCGACCGGTTCCTTGGAGACAGGGCCATTGAAGAGTCCGGTGATTATCGGGCTTGGATGTGGATCGCTGTTTGTTGTTTGAGATTTGCATAGTGGACGCGAGCATCTTTGTGGCCAAGTTTTTTAGGGCACACGGTGGATGCCTTGGCATCAGGAGCCGATGAAGGACGTGGGAGGCTGCGATAAGCCTCGGGGAGTCGCCAACCAGACGTTGATCCGGGGATGTCCGAATGGGGAAACCTAGCACCAGTCATGTGGTGTTGCCTCCGCCTGAATGTATAGGGCGGTTGGTGGTAACGCGGGGAAGTGAAACATCTCAGTACCCGTAGGAAGAGAAAACAATAGTGATTCCGTGAGTAGTGGTGAGCGAAAGCGGATGAGGCTAAACCGGGCGTGTGTGATAGCCGGCAGGCGTTGCATGTTCGGGGTTGTGGGACCTTCCGGTGGCTTCTGCCGGAGCCACGAGCAGTGATAAATCCGTCTGATAGTCGAAGCCTCTGGGAAGGGGCGCCGTAGACCGTGAGAGCCGGGTAGGCGAAATTGGATGGACTGTTGGAGGGGATCCCAAGTAGCACGGGGCTCGAGGAATCCTGTGTGAATCTGCCAGGACCACCTGGTAAGCCTAAATACTCCCTGGTGACCGATAGTGCACGAGTACCGTGAGGGAAAGGTGAAAAGTGCCCCGGTGAGGGGTTGTGAAAGAGTACCTGAAACCGTGTGCCTACAAGCCGTAGGAGCTTAGCTGGGCTTGCTCAGCTGTGATGTGACTGCGTGCCTTTTGAAGAATGAGCCTGCGAGTTATGGTGTGTGGCGAGGTTAACCCGTGTGGGGGAGCCGTAGCGAAAGCGAGTCTGAAGAGGGCGTTTGAGTCGCATGCTGTAGACCCGAAGCGGGGTGATCTACGCATGGGCAGGTTGAAGCTCAGGTAAGACTGGGTGGAGGACCGAACCCACCAGGGTTGAAAACCTGGGGGATGATCTGTGTGTAGGGGTGAAAGGCCAATCAAACTCCGTGATAGCTGGTTCTCCCCGAAATGCATTTAGGTGCAGCGTTGCGTGTTTCTTGCCGGAGGTAGAGCACTGGATGGCCGATGGGCCCGACAAGGTTACTGACGTCAGCCAAACTCCGAATGCCGGTAAGTGAGAGCGTGGCAGTGAGACTGCGGGCGATAAGGTTCGTAGTCGAGAGGGAAACAGCCCAGATCACCGACTAAGGCCCCTAAGCGTGTGCTAAGTGGGAAAGGATGTGGAGTCGCAGAGACAACCAGGAGGTTGGCTTAGAAGCAGCCATCCTTGAAAGAGTGCGTAATAGCTCACTGGTCAAGTGATTCTGCGCCGACAATGTAGCGGGGCTCAAGCACACCGCCGAAGTCGTGGCACTGACAGGATCTTCGGGTTCTGTTGGTGGGTAGGGGAGCGTCGTGCAGCCGGTGAAGCAGCAGAGTGATCTAGTTGTGGAGGCTGTGCGAGTGAGAATGCAGGCATGAGTAGCGAATCGAGGGTGAGAAACCCTCGCGCCGGATGACCAAGGGTTCCTGGGCCAGGTTAATCCGCCCAGGGTAAGTCGGGACCTAAGGCGAGGCCGACAGGCGTAGTCGATGGACAACGGGTTGATATTCCCGTACCCGCTTCAACGCGCCCATACTGAACCCCTTGATACTAAGAGTCCTTAAGTCCCTCGGTCCTTCGGGATTGGGGTGAGGCTGAACGCTCGGCCTGATTGGGTAGTAGGTAAACGATGGGGTGACGCAGGAAGGTAGTCCAGCCCAGGCGATGGTTGTCCTGGGGTAAGCATGTAGGGCGGAACGTAGGCAAATCCGCGTTCCTTTTGCCTGAGATGTGATGCCGAGCCGATTGTGGTGAAGTGGATGATCCTATGCTGCCGAGAAAAGCCTCTAGTGAGTGTTGTGGCGGCCCGTACCCTAAACCGACTCAGGTGGTCAGGTAGAGAATACTAAGGCGATCGGGTGAACTGTGGTTAAGGAACTCGGCAAATTGCCCCCGTAACTTCGGGAGAAGGGGGACCTCTGCTGGTGATGGCACTTGCTGCTGGAGCTGGTGGGGGTCGCAGTGGCCAGGGGGAAGCGACTGTTTACTAAAAACACAGGTCCGTGCGAAGTCGTAAGACGATGTATACGGACTGACGCCTGCCCGGTGCCGGAACGTTAAGGGGACCGCTTAGCTGACGTAAGTTGGCGAAGGTGAGAACTTAAGCGCCGGTAAACGGCGGTGGTAACTATAACCATCCTAAGGTAGCGAAATTCCTTGTCGGGTAAGTTCCGACCTGCACGAATGGCGTAACGACTTCCCCGCTGTCTCAACCGCAGACCCGGCGAAATTGCACTACGAGTAAAGATGCTCGTTACGCGCAGCAGGACGGAAAGACCCCGGGACCTTCACTACAGCTTGACATTGGCGTTTGGAGCGTCTTGTGTAGGATAGGTGGGAGACTGGGAAGCTCGGACGCTAGTTCGGGTGGAGTCGTTGGTGAAATACCACTCTGGTCGTTTTGAACGTCTAACTCTGGTCCGTGATCCGGATCGGGGACAGTGTCTGGTGGGTAGTTTAACTGGGGCGGTTGCCTCCTAAAGGGTAACGGAGGCGCCCAAAGGTTCCCTCAGCCTGGTTGGCAATCAGGTGTTGAGTGTAAGTGCACAAGGGAGCTTGACTGTGAGACTGACGGGTCGAGCAGGAGCGAAAGCTGGGACTAGTGATCCGGCATCGGCGTGTGGAAGCGGTGTCGCTCAACGGCTAAAAGGTACCCCGGGGATAACAGGCTGATCTTCCCCAAGAGTCCATATCGACGGGATGGTTTGGCACCTCGATGTCGGCTCGTCGCATCCTGGGGCTGGAGTAGGTCCCAAGGGTTGGGCTGTTCGCCCATTAAAGCGGTACGCGAGCTGGGTTTAGAACGTCGCGAGACAGTTCGGTCCCTATCCGCTGCGCGCGTAGGAGACTTGAAAGGGGCTGTCCCTAGTACGAGAGGACCGGGACGGACGAACCTCTGGTGTGCCAGTTGTACCGCCAGGTGCACGGCTGGTTGGCTACGTTCGGAAGGGATAACCGCTGAAGGCATCTAAGCGGGAAGCTCGCCTTGAGATGAGGTCTCCCACCCACGTTGTGGGGTAAGGCTCCCGGGTGATGACCGGGTTGATAGGCCGGAGGTGGAAGCGCGGTAACGTGTGGAGCTGACCGGTACTAATAGGCCGAGGACTTGACCACAAAGCTTTTGCTCGCGTTCACTAGGCAATTCTGAGACAGCAAATGGTGTGCTGTTTCGTGGGGTTACGGCGGTTATGGCGGGAAGGAAACACCCGGTTACATTCCGAACCCGGAAGTTAAGCTTCTCAGCGCCGATGGTACTGCACTCGGGAGGGTGTGGGAGAGTAGGTCACCGCCTGGACAATCCTT